>JAWPMS010000001.1:0-4866565 GCA_033344795.1 Acidimicrobiia bacterium | reverse complement strand
GATTCTGGGGTGGAGAAACCGAGGCAGACCAACGAGCGGGACGCGCCGTCGCGAGGCTCGAGGCGCTCGTTGGAGTCGACAACGTCCAGATCGCCGAGTGGAAAGGTGGGCGAGAGGCTGATGACATGATCCGCCTTTTGCCAGCCAGCACCATCGATTTGCACGACCGGCAGCTGAATATGTTCGATGAACGGCCATGGCCTGGGCAGATCCCGGCGCCATCACCCGTGGAGCTCTTCTCGAGCAAAGCAGTGCACGTCGTCGACGCGAATGGTGATTCGATCACGGTCTCAGGACGAGGTGATGTTTCGGCCCCACCGGCGAAGGTGTCTCACGACGAAAGGTGCTGGCGTCGCGTGGTTGCTTGGGCCGGGCCATGGTTGCTCGACGAGCGTTGGTGGGACATTGATCGAGCCCGACGGCGAGCTCGATTTCAACTGATAGATGAAGATGGCGAAGCGATCTTGGCCTATATCGAGTCAGGGAAGTGGTGGCTGGCTGGGACGTACTAAGCCTCGGTCGATAGGGTCAAGGCCTATGAGCGAAGAACGCGAACATCTCGACTGGGCAACATATGGAAAGGCCGCTCGAGAATTGGCGATCCAGGTGGCGGAGGATGGATACAAGCCAGACATCATCTTGGCGATTGCGCGTGGTGGATTGTTCGTTGCTGGCTCGCTTGGTTACGCGCTCTCGGTCAAGAACCTCTATGTGATGAACGTCGAGTTCTACACCGGCGTCAATGAACGTCTCGATGTGCCGACGACGCTGCCGCCCTACCTCGACAAGTTCGACCTCACCGATTCGAAGGTCCTCGTCGCCGATGATGTTGCCGACACCGGACGAACGCTCAAACATGTCCACGACTTCTGTGAGGACGTGGTCGGTGATGTTCGTTCAGCATGCCTCTACGAGAAGTCGCAGTCGCTCATCAAGTGTGACTATGTGTGGAAGCGCACCGATCAGTGGATTGAGTTTCCCTGGTCAAGTGAGCCACCCGTCGTTTCCGGTGGAGCCAAAGAAGCCTGATGACAACAATTCGAGTACCTGCATCGTCTGCGAACCTGGGGCCGGGGTTTGACGTTCTCGGCATGGCCGTCGATCGATACATCGAGGTCAACTTTGCTGAAGAGGGAATCGGAAGCCCCGACCATCTGACGATGCGGGTCTTCCGGCAATTCGGAGGAACCGGTGGGCTCGACATCAGCTCGACGATCCCACCGGCGCGCGGTCTGGGGTTCTCGGGTGCTGCACGTGTCGCCGGTCTGCTCGCGGCGGCAATTCAGAAAGGCTCCACGCTCGAGGAATGTCGACGCTGGCTCTTTCTGGAGGCCACCGACCTCGAGGGTCATCCGGACAACGTTGCTCCATCAGTGTTCGGCGGCGTCACCGTCGCTGTTGGTGAACGTGTCGAGAGGGTTCCGCTGGGACTGCAGGCCACGGTGGTCTTGTGGATTCCTGACACGCTTTCCGGCACGAAGGAATCTCGCAAGAAGCTACCGACACATGTCTCGATGGAAGATGCCGTGTTCAACATGGGGCGCACGGCGTTGCTGCTCGCAGCGCTCTCCAACGGCGACACCGAGCTCCTCGGTGCTGCGAGCGAAGACCGACTTCACCAAGCCCAACGGCTCGAGAGCCTCCCGGACACCGCCGCGGCCATGGAAGCACTTCGAGACGCTGGCGCATGGTGCTCGTGGTTGTCGGGAAGTGGGCCGACCGCCGCTGCGCTCTGCGAGCCAGCCCTCGCGGAAAAGGTTGCCGCCTCGCTGCCGCCCGGTGGAGAGGTGAGCATCTCTCACATCGACATGCGTGGAGCGGTCTGCGAGTGAGCGACGCGCTCCTCGATGAAACCGAGGACTGGTTCGTCCGCAACGGAATTCCTCATTTCATCGATGACTTCAAAGCGTCGGAGGACGTGTGGACCCGCGCGGTGGGTTTCCTCACGTTCATCTTCTTCTGCGAACTGTTCTTGACGTTCGGGCGTGACGTCAGCGGCTGGCAACAAGTGGCAGCCTTCCTCGGAGGGATTGGCATCATCGCTGCTGCGATCGTGGTGTTGAATCGGGTTCGCGGACGTGAATCGTTCGCGCGACCCAACGACATCGGGATCGGCGAGCTTGCACTCTTCGTGCTCATCCCGCCCGTGCTGGCTCTGCTTGGCGGGCACCGTACGACAGTGGAGTTCCTCGGCGTGGTGCTCTTGAACGTCGCCGTCTTGATCATCGTGTATCTGGTGGTTTCCTGGGGTCTCTTCTCCATGGTCCGGTGGGGGTTGGCGGCGATGTGGCGACATCTCACCCAGGTCCTCCAACTGCTCGGTCGCATTCTTCCGCTCATGTTGCTCTTCTCGGCGTTTCTTTTTCTCAACGCCGAGATTTGGCAGGTGGTGAACGACTTTCCCCTCGTGCTGTTCTCGATGGTCGTCGGCGCTCTCGCCTTCATTGGACTGGTCTTCCTGACGGGAGCCATGACGGGTGACATCCACGAATTGCGGTTCTTCGATGAATGGTCCGAGGTTGATTGTGAGCTTCCCGGAACCCCGCTCGAGGGCTGTGATACATCAAAGTTTCCGGGCCAACCACGGCAGGTGCCCCTTGGCCGAGCGGCGCGTGCGAATCTCACGCTTCGTCTGGTCGTCGGGCTTTCGGCACAGGTGTTGCTCGTCACGCTGCTGATCTTTGGCTTCTACGTGCTCTTTGGTCTGCTCACGGTTCGAGCTGACACGATGCTTCAGTGGACGACCTTGGACACCACGACCGACGTGGAGCTCATCACGCTTTCGTTGTTCGGAAACGAGATCATCCTGTCATCGCTGCATCTGGTAGCCGCCGGCTTCGTCGCGGCGTTCAGCGGTCTGCAGTTCGCCGTCTCACTCGTGACGGACGAAACGTATCGAGAAGAGTATGTCGAGGAGAGCAATGCCGAGGTTCGAGAGGCCCTGGCTGTGCGAGCTGCGTACCTTCGGCTGAAAAGGGACGCGCAGCAGACGGTGTAGATGTGCAGCGCTACGCGATGTCGCCGAGGCGTTGTCGCTGTGTCCCATCTTCCTCGAAGTTTTCTGCGGCGAGCCACGAGCGAAGCCGTCGGCCGTTGTCCACCCAGTCATCGTCGGTCATGGCGAACCATGCGGTGTCTCGGTTGCGACCTTTGTAGTGAGTGGCCTTGGAGAACGTTCCTTCGTATCTGAAGCCGAGTCGCTCGGCGGCGTTTCTCGAGGGCTGGTTGAGCGCGTCGCATTTCCATTCGACTCGCCGATATCCGGAGGCAAAGGCGTGATCGAGTAAGAGAAAGATCGTCTCGGTGGTCGCCGTCGTGCGTTGCAGCATTGGTGAGAAGGTGATCCATCCGATCTCGACGACCCCGATGTCGGCCTGGAGCCGGAGAAAAGACAAGAACCCGTGTACTTCGTTCTCGACGATGACGGCGTATGGCTGTGTGTCAGGAGCCTTGTTCATCGCATCGATCAGCTGACCGATCTCGGCCGCATCCTCAAACGGCCCGAGAGCCATGTAGGTCCACAGAGAGTCATCCGCGAACTTGAACGTGTGGAACAACGGAATGGCATGGCGCGCCCGCTGGAGTGGTTCGAGGCGCACATAGCTGCCCTCGCGTTCGACGTGTTCGGGTGGCAACGGAGGGGTCCACCGTCCCAGGTCATCACCGATCGGTTGTCCGAACTCGTTGACGCGCGTCACGAGGTCAACCTATTCGCGGCGAACACCGGACGCCCATCCCACGATTTTGGTCAACCTTGCCGATCTCGGAAGACTCTGGACCATTGCTCGCTACGTTGGCAGCCATGACATACATCGATCTCAGTCACGTCATCACGAACGGCATGGTCACCTATCCGGGTTTGCCGACACCTGTTATTGCATCGCACCTCACTCGTGAAGCCGCTGAGGAGATCTATGGACCCGGGATCACGTTTCAGATCGGGCTGATCGAGATTTGTACAAACACCGGCACGTACCTCGACGTGCCGTTCCACCGTTTCGCGGATGGCCACGACCTCACGGGGCTTTCGCTCGACCGGGTCGCGAGCGTTGGGGCCGTCTGTATTAACCGAGTTGGTCAAACGTCGATCGAGTTGGAGGCCGATGAGCTGGCCGGCCTCGCTGGTATGGCAGTGCTCGTGCGGACAGATCACTCGCAGCACTTCGGTACCGACGCGTATATGAAGGGCCATCCACATTTGACGGCGCGATCTGCCGAACTCTTGGTGGATGCGGGCGTTGCCTGCGTAGGAATCGATTCGCTCAACATCGATGCGACTGAGGGAGGTGAACGGCCGGTGCACACAACGCTTCTGGGCGCAAACATTCCGATCGTCGAACACTTGACCAACCTCTCTTCGCTTCCCACGACCGGTTTCACCTTCACCGCGGTGCCGCCAAAGATCGAGGGAGCTGGAACCTTCACCGTGAGAGCGTTCGCGACTCTCTAGTCCCGCTGTCGCGGAAGAAAGGGGTCTGACCCCTTTTTGAAAAGGGGTCAGACCCCTCGGAGTCCTGACGTGTTTCTCGATCGCAAGTGTCGAGGTGTAGCTGTCTGTTTTTGGAGTAGTGGTTCGTCGGTGTAGTACACCGGTGAAACAGGGAGGTACAGATGACCGCGAGTGACGATGTAGACGACGCACTGTTCTGGGACGTGGCTGAGCCGATGCTCGCCGCGGGAAAGGCGGACGAAGGAGAGCTCATGCGGAGTCGATGTATTCGGGTGGGCAAGGAGTTTCTGGCGATGCCCGAGTATCGAACGGGGGATCTGATCGTGAAGCTGCCAAAGGCAAGGGTCGCTGCGCTGATCGAAGCCGGCGACGGGCTCCCTTTTGCCCCGGCGAAGAAGATCTTCAGCGAGTGGGTGCAAGTGCCAGCGCGAGATGAGTCCTTGTGGACGCAGCTGCTCGACGAGGGTTATGAGTTCGTGTCATGAGCGAGTTCACTGGTTTTCCACAAGCAGGTCTCGACTTTCTGACCACTCTCGGGACGAAGAACAAGGCGTGGTTCGATGAGAATCGGGCGACGTATGACGCCGACGTCGTCCCGCACGCAAAAGCGTTCGTCGTCGAGCTGGGGGAGCTGTTGGGCGACCGTGTCTCGGGTGGTATCGAATACGCCCCGAAGACGAACGGGTCGATCTCACCGATCAACAATGACCTACGTTTCAACCCCGACGCTTCGCCGTACAAAGACCACCTGATGTTCAAATTCTGGGAAGGGCCGAACAAGAAGACGGCCCCGATGTTGTGGGTGCGAATGAGCCCAACCGATGGCGTCGGTTTCGCCAGCGGAATCAATATCACCGACCTCGATCGATGGCGTGTAGCCATCGATGAAGAGGGCGCGCTGTTCGCTGCAGAACTCGCTTCGTTGGCGAAGACGACGAAGGCCGATGTAGTTGGCGAGGGGCTGAAGAAGGTGCCAAAGCCGTACCCCGAGGATCACCCTCGGGCGGACCTGTTGAGGCACAAGGGTTTCCAGGTGCGATGGATCAAGAAGACCCCGAAGTCCATCACCACCGCGAAGTTTGCCGAATGGTGCGCGGGCGAGCTCGAACGAACCTCAGCGGTGCACCATTGGTTGGTCGAACACCTGGGCTGACCGAAATTTGAAGGATGGTGAGCGTGATTGGCCCACCATCCTTCAAATTTGTGTGTGAGATCTTGTGGATCGAACAAGTGTTCGGTATTCTCGCGGATCCCAATGGGGTTCAACAATCCGTCTGTCTCATGGTCCGCGCTCGAACGGACGTTGTCCGATCGAGCCCCGACGCGCATCGACCCAGGCAGCGGAGTCGAACGAACCGGTGGTGACAGTCCCGCATGGTCTCGCAAGCGCGAGAAGTATGAGGCTCCAGCCGTACAACGGCTCGAGCCTCATACTTCTTATGCAGAGCTGCACTGTCACTCGAACTTCAGTTTCCTCGATGGGGCGTCGGGCCCCGAAGATTTGGTCGAGGAGGCAGTCCGGCTCGGTCTCGATGCTTTGGCGCTCACCGATCGGAATGGGTTCTACGGAGTGGTGCGATTCGCTGAGGCCGCTCGTGCGCATGGATTGCTCACGATCTTTGGTGCCGAACTCAGCCTGACCGACACCACCGATCCCTTTGGGCAAATCGGTGACGCTGGCGACATCGTGGTGCTCGCCCGTGGACCAGAGGGCTATGCCCGACTGGGCCGGGCGATCAGCGAGGGCCAGATGGCGGGAGAGAAGAGTGCCCCTCGGTACACCCTCGAGCGGCTCGGTGAGTTGGCTGGTGGCCACTGGGTGATCCTCACCGGTGCTAACAATGGTCCGCTCAACAGGGCGTTGAACGCCGATGGCCCCATCGCGGCCCAACGAGTACTCGATCGGCTGCTCGAGTTGTTTGGTCGGGCAAATGTTGCCGTGGAGATTTGGGATCATTCGACCCCGTTGTGCAGCACGCGAAATGACGCCTTGGTTCGGTTGGGTCTCGAACGAGATCTCGTCGTCGTGGCGACCAACGATGTTCGATATGCAAATCATCGCCATCGCAAACTGGCGACGGCGTTGGCATCCGTTGGCAACCGTTCGTCCCTCGAGGACCACGATGGTTGGTTACCTTCGTCCTCCTCGGCGCACCTCCGCAGCGGTGACGAGCAGGCCAAACGCTTCGAGCGGTATCCAGGGGTGGTCGAAGCCGCGTCGCAGCTCGCACTCGAGTGTGCGTTCGACCTTCAGCTTGTAGCCCCGAACCTTCCTCCGTATCCCTGTCCTGAAGGTCACGACGAGATGTCTTGGTTGCGTGAGCTCGTGGCCAAGGGTGCCAAACATCGATATGGCAATCGAAGCGACGAACGAGTTCCTGGGGCGTATGCCCAGATTGATCACGAACTCGATCTGATCGATGAGCTTGGATTCCCCGGGTACTTCCTGATCGTGTCAGACATCGTGCAGTTCTGTAGGCGTTCAGACATCTATTGCCAAGGAAGAGGGTCTGCTGCGAACTCCGCGGCGTGTTACGCGTTGGGCATCACCAATGCCGACGCCGTGGCCCTGGGGTTGTTGTTCGAGCGGTTTCTTTCTCCCGAACGTGACGGACCGCCTGACATCGATATCGACATCGAATCCGACCGGCGCGAAGAGGTCATCCAGTACGTGTACGAACGGTATGGGCGCGAACACGCTGCCCAAGTGGCGAACGTGATCACCTATCGGTCGAAGTCCGCAGTCCGCGACATGGCAAAGGCGCTCGGATACGCGACCGGTCAGCAAGACGCATTCTCGAAGAAACTCGACGGGTGGACCAGCCTCGGGTCACAAGTTGATGCGTTCCCCGATGATGTTGCCGAACTTGCAACGATGCTCGAACATGCTCCGCGCCACCTCGGAATCCATTCGGGAGGCATGGTCATCTGTGACCGACCTGTGGTCGAGGTCTGTCCGGTCGAGTGGGCCCGGATGGAGAACCGAAGTGTTCTGCAGTGGGACAAGGAGGATTGCGCGGCAACGGGTCTGGTCAAGTTCGATCTCTTGGGATTGGGGATGTTGTCGGCAATTCATTACGCCATCGATTTCATCGCGAAACATCACGAGATCGAACTCGATATGGCGACCATGCCCCAAGACCCCGAGGTCTATGAGATGTTGTGCCGGGCAGACACGATCGGTGTGTTCCAGATCGAGTCACGGGCACAGATGGCCACATTGCCTCGGCTCAAGCCGCGCACGTTCTATGACCTTGTCGTCGAGGTGGCGTTGATCCGCCCAGGACCAATCCAGGGCGGTTCGGTGCACCCGTACATCCGGCGCCGAAACGGCAAGGAACCGGTCACCTACCTGCACCCGCTTCTCGAGAGATCGTTGTCGAAGACGTTGGGGATTCCGCTCTTTCAAGAGCAGCTGATGCAGATGGCAATCGACGTGGCGGGGTTCACCGCAGCCGAAGCCGACCAACTACGTCAGGCCATGGGGTCCAAGCGAAGTAGGAAACGGATGAATGACATCCGGTCACGTCTTTATGACGGTATGGATGAGAGGGGCATCGTTGGAGATGTTGCTGATCAGATCTGGGAGAAACTCGCGGCGTTTGCCAACTACGGGTTCCCTGAAAGTCACTCGGTGTCGTTTGCGTATCTGGTGTACGCCTCCTCATGGCTGAAGCGTTACTACCCAGCAGCCTTTTGTGCAGCGCTGCTCAACGCACAACCAATGGGGTTCTATTCACCACATACGTTGGTCGGCGATGCTCGACGTCATGGGGTGCAAGTGTTGACACCAGACATCAATCTTTCGGCCGCGGGTGCCACGCTCGAGTGGACGGACGGTCCACCAGCTGATCCTGCCTTTCGACAAGGGGAGGGGGTCGAACCCAGCAAATGGGGTGTTGGGGGACCAGCGGTTCGGCTCGGGATTGGATCGGTCCGTCACGTCGGCGACGATCTTGCAAAGGCGATCGACGAAGGTCGCCCGTGGAGCTCGATCGAAGATGTGAAACGTCGAACGGGGTGTTCGATCGAGGTGCTCGAAGCGTTGGCCACCGCTGGGGCGTTCGGTGATCGACGATCAGCATTGTGGGGAGCAGGCGCGGCCGCACAGAGTTCGGAAGGTCGGTTGGAGGGCATCATTACCGGCACAACTGCTCCGAAGCTTCCAGGGATGACCGATCGGGAGATTGCACTTGCAAATCTGTGGGCCACAGGTGTTGCCCCCGGTGGGCATCCAACGTTGTTCTACCGAGATGATCTCGATGCATTCGGGGTGCTCGCTTCCTCGGAACTGAAGAATCAGACCTCAGGTGATCGAGTGTTTGTTGCTGGAGTGGTGACCCACCGACAACGGCCTGCGACCGCATCGGGAACCACGTTTCTCAATCTCGAAGACGAACATGGGCTCATCAATGTCATCGTGTCGAAGGGGTGCTGGCAGCATCACAAACACGTGGCGTTGTCTGCTGTTGCGTTGATTGTTCGAGGCAGGGTCGAACTGGTCGAGGGGGTCATCAACGTGGTGGCGGACAAGCTTGTCGAGTTTTCAATGGTTGCCCCTGCGATGTCGAGAGATTTTCGATAGTCGCTGCGCCTGGCATGGCGGTTGACCACGCACGTCGTGCAGACTGCAGCCATGGCTCAGCATGTGGCGGTGATCGGTGGAGGTATTGCCGGGGCCAGCGCGGCCTACTCGCTTGCCAACGCCGGAGTGTTCGACCGTGTCACGTTGCTCGAAGCCGAATCGCAGTTGGCGCAACACACAACCGGGCGATCCGCGGCGATGCTCACCGAGAACTATGGGGCGGGGCCCGTGCGGCCACTGACGACCGCCAGTTTGGACTTCCTGCACGATCCGCCAAGTGATCTCATCGACGGTCCTTTGCTCGACCGCCGCGGGGTCATGTCGGTCGCTGGTCCAGAGGGCGGTGAGACGCTCGATGCCATGCTGATCGATGGGCAGAGCGCCACTCATCCAATCATCGAGATGGATGTGGACGACGCTCGTGATCTTGCGCCCCACATTCGCCTTACGTCTCAACATCGGGTGATGTGGGAGGAGCATGCATTCGACATCGACGTCGCAGCACTGCACCAGGTGTTCGTTCGAGGCCTGCGGGCAAACGGAGGAGAGATCGCCACGTCACATCGAGTCGATTCCGCACGCCCCGATGGTGATCGATGGACGCTCGACACCACCCAAGGCCTGATGAGCGCCGATGTCGTGGTGAATGCAGCTGGGGCTTGGGGTGACGTGGTCGCCGAAGGCGCTGGGGTGCTGCCAGTCGGGCTGCAACCGATGCGGCGCACCGCGTTCATGGTCAAGAGTCCCTTCGACGACTCGTCCAACTACCCATTCGTCGTTGGAGCGATGCATGACTGGTATCTGCGGCCGGACGGATCACAATTCATGTGCAGTCCAGCAGACGAGGTTCCGAGTGAACCGTGCGATGCTCGCGCCGAGGAGATCGACATTGCCCGCACGATCGATCTGATCAACGAGCACACCTTTCTCGAGATCAGATCGATCACATCAAATTGGGCCGGCCTTCGAACATTCAGCCCAGACCGGGCAATGGTGATTGGACCCGACCCCGAGCATGAGAACTTCGTTTGGTGCGTTGGCCAAGGTGGAACGGGCATCCAGACTGCGCCTGGGGCGGGGCGGTTGGTCGCCGATCTGACCGTTCAGGGCGAACCCAGCCAGCAGTTCGATGGAACCGGCCTTGATCTCGCCGGGCTGCTTCCAGATCGGTTTCGCGTCTAGACGTCGGCGTCGAACACGAGCTTGGCTGCCGCCACGTCTTCGAGAGCGGTGCCGGCTGACTTGAAGAGGGTGATCTCGGTGTCGTTCTCTCGCGTTGGACACGCTCCCGAGATGAGTTCGGCGAGGTCACCTTCGATGTCGTCCACGGAGAGAATGCCCGACTCGAGTGGTTGTGCCAGATCGCCAGCCAGGATTGCGTCGCTCTTGGTGTCAACCCAGACTCGAGCTCGACGGATTGTCTCATCGTCGCTTTCTCGCATCTGAGGGGAGAAGGCGCCAATGAGATCGACGTGAGCGCCATCTTTGAGCAGTGCACCCTTGAGGAGCGGAGACGTCGACCCGGTGACGCAACTGATGACATCTGCTTCGGCCACGCTGGCATCGAGGTCTTCGCTGGCCGACGCGCGGAGACCAAGCGTGCGGAGTTCCTCAGCAACGTCGTGAGCTTTCGAGACCGTACGGCCCCAAACGGTTATGTGATCGAACGCTCGAACCGCCGAGTGAGCCTGAGCGGTCATCGGGCCGAGTGCTCCCGTGCCCACGACGAGAAGGCGTTTCGCGTCTGGTCGCGCCAGACGCTTCGCTGCGACCGCGGAGGCGGCGGCAGTTCGGCGGGCGGTGAGCACGTTGCCGTCGCATGCTCCGATGAAGGTGCCATCAGAGGCGCTGAAGAGCAGGACGCCACCGTTCACCGTGGCGAGTCCCTTGGGCCCGTTCTCGGGAAAGAAGGTCACGACCTTCACTGCGATCACATCGCCGACGACCCACCCAGGCTTCAGAAGCAACGAGGCGTCGGCGCCACCAGGAACCGCGACGGTGTGGACGGTTCTGTCAGGTGCGACGGCGCCATCGGTGACGAAGATGTCTTCGATCGCCCGAATCAATTCGGCCCAAGGGGTTGCGTCCGATACTGCGTCTGGACCAAAGAACTTCATGTGACTTCCTCTCGTTCACCGCGGTTTGGGCGTTCGGTGCCGAACAACTTCGTCGGCTCCGAGGTAGCTCGCTTCGAGCGTCGTATTTCGCCTGTGCCAGTACTGGGTCGTGACGACGACGATGTTGATGGCAATGATGACGAGACCCGCGGCGAAACCGGTGATGATCAAGCGTTGGTTCCACTGAATGATCCCGAATGCGCCGACGACGGATACGACCGCCAAGGCGAGAACACCCCCCGGACGAAGCCGTGAGACCATGTTTCGGGAACGCTCGCTCTCGCGAAGAACGGTCGACGTCGCTGGATTGATGAGGCGGCGAAGTAGCACTGTTTCTCAACGTACAGCGAGGCATTGCCCAAATTCGTATCGAGGGCCGCGGCGAGCCCGGTATCGTTCGCTGATGCACTCAGATCTGCGGCTCCTCACCGTTCATGCACACCCAGATGACGAAGCGTCGAAGGGGGCTGGAACGATCGCAAAGTACAGCGCAGATGGTGTTCGGTGTGTGCTCGTGTGTTGCACGGGTGGCGAAGCGGGTGACATCTTGAACGAGGCGATGAACACTCAGGAAAACCGTGACAACATCGCAGCGGTTCGTCGTGCCGAACTCGACAGATCAGCGGAGATTCTCGGCTACCAGCGGGTGGCGATGTTGGGCTATCGCGATTCGGGGATGCCCGACATGCCGGAGAACGCACATCCCGACGCGTTTGCAAACGCGCCGTTGGATGAAGCGGTCGAGCGGCTCGTCCGAATCATTCGCGAGGAACGTCCGCAGGTCATCGTGACCTACAGCGATCATCAGACCGGGTATCTCCACCCCGACCATCTCCGGGTGAACGAGATCAGCATTCCGGCCTTTCACGCGGCGGGAGATCCTGATGCGTATCCAGATGCTGGCGAGCCATGGACCCCGTCGAAGATGTATTACACGGCGTGGTCCAAGGAACGGATGATGTTGACCCACGAGAAGTGCCTCGAGATGAATGGCGAGAGTCCGTTCGAGGAGCGGTTCTTCAACCGCGAGGACGAGGACCACCTCATCACGACCAAGGTCGATGTCGAGAAGTATTGGGATGCTCGCTGCGACGCGCTCATTGCCCATGCCACGCAGGTCGATCCCAATCACAGCGTTTGGTTTCCGCTTCCCCGTCCAATCGCCGCTGCCGTGTACCCATGGGATGACTACGAACTCGCCATGGCGACGTTTGAGGCGGTCACGCCAGAAGACGACCTCTTTGCCGGTCTCCGCAACGAGGTGTCGCTCTAGTGGCGAGGTATGACCAGGAGTGGTGCGATGCGCTTGCTTCGCTCGTCGGTCCTGATGCGCTTACCGATGACTCGGGGATGCGTCTGCTGTATGTGGTCTCGGACACCGAAGAAGGCAAGGTGGCGTTCAACCTCGACCTGTCTGGCGGCGCTGTCGCCGCAGCCACGGCTGGCAAGTTGCCACGTGGCGAGAAGGCCGACGTGACCGTGACCGCCAAGGAAGCTGTGCTGCTTGAACTGTGGCGGGGAAAGCGAAGTCGAGATGCGGCGTTCATGCGCGGAGACCTGAAGATCGAAGGGGCGTACCAACGTTGGCTCGATGAGCTCGTGCCGCTTTTCCAAGTCGATCCATGGAACGCTGCCTGGAGCAAGGCGGCCGGGTAGGTCAGCTCCGCGCTTCCGGGTCGAGCGGGACATCTGGCCCACCGCAGGCGCTCCAGAGTCCAAGAGATTGTGTTCTGGCGGTGATGAGAGAGGTGTCGAACTCGCCGCGATACGTGGTATTCGGCTCGTAGAAGCTGACATCGGCCAACCCGTGACGGACGAGGTCGAGATTCACGAAGAGATCGTCGCGCTCGCGATAGATGTAGGCGAGGAGACGACCGAAGTGGTCTCTCGCTTCGACGTCACGCTCGAGACGGATGGGAGTGTTCGGGGGAAGCAATCGCCGCAAATGCGACGATGCCTCGGCGCCAAAACACTGGATCGGGCGACTCGGGTCGACGGTTTCGGGCGTATCGATGCCCAGGAGTCGGACGGTTTCTTCCACTCCAGGCGCAAATCGCACAACGACGGTGTCGCCGTCGACGACCGACGTGACTACGGGAGATGTCGAGTCCTGCGTTTCTTGTGGTGGGCTGGTGCACCCGACGCATGCACCGAGACAGGCGGCAACAAGAAGAAGGTGGGCAGATTGCGCGTGTCGCACGTTCCGACTTTCGCTGGCTGTGCCAGGCGTATCGAGCAGCGGGCCGAGGGCCAAGACACCGAAGGTGGGCGCGCTCGCATCGTTTGCGGCCGGTGGTCGGTGAACGAAGGGTAACTCAGGCGGCGAGATCGAGCACTGCGGGGCGTGATGCCTGCAGTACGGCGCGTGCCTGAGCGAGACCCTTCAACCCGACCTGGCGAGTCTCGTCATCGAGCTTCCAGTGGTTCGCCGAGGTCTTTTCCTCGGTGACCAACAGAAGCTGCGTTTGTGAGGCAGCTCGTTGTGGGGAGGTGGATTTCGTACTCATGTCATAAGTATGAACATGGGGTGTGACACGATGATTCCCATGACACTTCGTGACACTCTGCAAACCGACCTTGTCGCAGCAATGAAGGCTGGCGATGACGTGAAGAAGACCACTCTGCGTGCTGTCATCACCGCGGTGAAGACAGGGGAGACCGCCGAGGGAGTCGACGGTGAGCTCGACGACTCGGCCATCATGAAACTGATTGCCACCGAGATCAAGCAGCGCAACGAAGCCGCCGAGATCTTCGAGGATGCGGGCGAGGCGGAGCGTGCGGCCAAAGAAATCGCTGAACGCGATGTACTGCAGGCCTACCTTCCCGAGCCGCTTTCTGCCGAGGAGCTCGACGCCCTTGTCTCATCCGTCATCGCTGACGGTGGGTACACGACCAAGAAAGACATGGGCTCTGCGATCAAGGACGTGATGGCGCGCGCCGATGGCCGGGTCGATGGCAAGACAGTCTCTCAGGCTGTTGGTCGCAGTCTGGCCTGACAATCAAGATTGTGATTGCGTTCACAAACTCTGATCAATAGTCTGTAGCTCACTACGGCAGGACTCACATAGGAGTGGCGGCATGCTCGCACGGTTTGTTCAGGTATTCGCATCACGGCCTCGTCCCTCCCTGTTGCTCTGGCTGGTGGTGTTGGCGTTCGGTGTTTTGTCCTACCTATTCCTTCTCCCGCGCGAGGGTTTCCCGCCGGTTGACGTGCCCATCTCCGTCGGTGCGGGCGGGTACTTCGTCGACGACAAAGACCGTGTTGATGAAGAGGTGACGGTCCCCCTCGCTGACGCGGTGCTCGCGATCGAGGGTGTCGAGAGCGTTCAGAGTTTCTCGCGCGCGAACTCCTTCACCGTCCTTGCAAACCTCGAGGGCGGGGTGACGAGCGTCGAAGGTGCGGCACTCATCGAGGAGGTCGCCCAAGGGATATCACTGCCTCCAGAGGCGCAGCTCTTCACCCAATCGATCGACGCGTCGAAGTTCCTCGAGGAGGGCTACGACATCCTCATCGGGGTCTACGCCGATGTGGGTACGACGGGCGAGGAGCTCGAAGCGGCCGCGCAAGCGATCGTCGACGACATCACACATCCCGACATTGCCTCGGCCCAAGTCGAGGAACTGTTCGACGCCGGCATCAACCCTGAGTCGGGCGAGGAGGTCGTGCTCGAGGTCAGCTTCAATCAACTCACGGATCCAAGCAACGAGTTTCGGCCGTCGATCGCCATTGGTGTGAAGGCGAGCCCAAATGTGGACTCGATCGCCATCCGAGATGCGACCGATGAAGCTCTCGAACGTGCGCGGGCCAACCTGCCCGAAGGATTCGAAGCCGTGGTGGCAATCGACTTCGCCACCCTCGTGCGTCAGCAGATCTCCTCGCTGCAGGGCAACGTCCTCCTCGGAATCCTCGTCGTCGCGATCGTGGCGCTGTTGCTGATCTCTTGGCGAGCGTCGATCATCACCGCGCTCTTCATCCTGACCGTGCTCGCAGCTTCCGTCGGCGGTTTGTACATCGTCGGTATTTCGCTGAACACCATCTCGCTGTTCGCGCTCATCCTGGCACTCGGCCTGTTCGTCGATGATGCGATCGTGATCACCGAGTCGATCGACGCGTTCCGCGAAGATGAGAACGAAGACGATCTGACCGTCATCCGCCGAGCGATCAACCGAGTGGGAAGCGCCAGCCTCTCGGGCACGCTGACGACCGTTCTGGTGTTCGCCCCGATGCTGTTGATCGGCGGCGTGTTGGGTGGCTTCATCCGAATCCTGCCGATCACGATCATCTTGTCGTTGATGGTGTCGTTGATCCTTTCGTTGATCTTCATTCCGGTTGCTGCGCGGTACATCACGCTTCCCGTGCCAAAGGCAAGCGGGCCGCTCGTTCGGGCCGAAGAATGGCTTGGCGAACGGGTGGGAAACCTCCCTGCCATCGGTGGTGGCAAGGGTCTCGGTGTTGCGATCGCCGGGTTCCTGTTGAGCCTTGTGCTGTTCTTCGTGGGCCTCTTCGTCTTCGCTCCCAACGTGGGCTTCAACATCTTCCCGCCAGCGAAGGATTCGATAAACATCGCCCTCGAGATCACCTACGAGCCAGGGACCACGATCGAGGAGGCCAAGAGAATCGCTCTCGACATGAACCAACAGGCATCCGACACGCTTGGCGATGAGCTGGAGCTCGGTTACCTCTACATCGGCGATGCCAACAGCGCCTTGGCCCAGTACAACTTGACGCCGATTGGTGATCGTCCGACCGTGCACGAACTCGTCGATCAGCTGCAACCGATCGGTGATGCCGAAGAGGGTGCGCGCGTCGTGTTCTCCGCTATCTCGAATGGCCCCCCGGAATTGTTGTTCCCGTACACGATGCAGGTGTTCGGCGAGGACATCGACACGCTCGCCGCCGCTGCCGAGAGCCTGCGCGCCGATCTCGACGGCCGTGCGCTCGAGCTGCCCAACGGCGATGTGTTCAATGTCGTCGAGACCGATGTGGCGCTCGACGATGTGGTTGCTCGAGAGGATGGCCGCCGCCTCGTCGAGGTTCGGGCCCGATTCGACAACGATTCGATCACCAGCGTCACCGCAACCACACAGGAGTTCTTCGAGGACAACTACGGTCCAGCTGAGCTTGCGGCGCTTGGACTCGAGGAGGACGCAATCGGATTCGACTTCGGACTCGAATCGGACAACCAGGAGTCGTTTGCGGCCCTGCCGTTCGCCTTCCTTTCGGCTCTGGTTGCGATGTTTGTGCTCTTGGTGATCCAGTTCCGGTCGCTCGTGCAGCCGCTGTTGGTGTTCCTTGCGATTCCGTTCAGCTTCTTCGGTGTGTTCGGTGGCCTCTTGATCACCGACAACCAGCTGAGCTTCTTCGTGATGCTCGGTCTGATCGGCCTCATCGGTATCGCCGTCAACAACTCGATTCTGCTGGTCGACTTCGCGAACCAGGAGCGCGACTTGGGTGCAGACCGGAAAACTGCGATCGCGACGGCGGTGAAGAAACGTTTCCGGCCGTTGGTCGCGACGTCGTTCACGACGGTGGGTGGCCTGTTGCCGTTGGCGCTCTCGGATCCGTTCTGGGAGGGTCTCGCCTTCACCATCATCTTTGGTTTGTTGTCGAGCACCTTCCTCGTCATCGTGTCGTTCCCGTACTACTACCTCGCGGTCGAGTGGATGCGCGACAAGATCGTCACCCCATGGCGTCGTGGCAGGAACCGCACGCCTCAGCCGGAGGTCGAACCCGTCGCCTAGCGTGTGACCATGCACGACCTGGTCATCCGAAACGGCACGATCATCGACGGAAGTGGTGCGCCGCGATTCGTCGGCGATCTCGCAATCGATGGTTCCACGATCACCGCAGTCGGCGACGTCCGAGACCAAGGCGTCCGAGAGATCGATGCCACCGACCTTCTCGTCACGCCTGGGTTCGTCGACATGCACACGCACTATGACGCCCAGGTCACTTGGGATCCGTACCTGACCCCATCGGGGTGGCACGGGGTGACCACGGTTGTGATGGGGAACTGTGGGGTGGGATTTGCGCCGGCGAAGGCGGATCGTCGCGAGTGGTTGATCGCGATGATGGAAGGTGTTGAGGACATCCCTGGAGCGGCGTTGACCGATGGCATCGAGTGGGAGTGGGAGACCTTTCCGGAATACCTCGACGCCCTCGATCGTCGCCGATGGGTCACCGATGTCGCCACCCAGGTTCCGCACGGGGCGCTCCGTGCGTGGGTGATGGGTGATCGATGTGCAGACGGGATCGAGGCAACGCGTTCTGAAGTCGACGCCATGGCTGCGTTGACCGAGGAGGCCCTGTCTGCTGGAGCACTCGGGTTTTCCACGTCTCGTACCCCGCTGCATCGTTCGATTGACGGTGAGCTCGTCCCCGGCACCTCAGCTGATGCCGGCGAGTTGCTCGGCATCGCCGATGGCATGGCCGCCGCAGGGCATGGAGTGTTCGAGTGTGCGTTGCATCACCCCGAAGTTCCCGGAAGTTTCGAGTGGCTTCGCGAAGTTGCTCGTCGCACCGGAAAGCCCGCGGTATTCAACTTCAACATCCCCGACACACACCCCGAGTTGTATCGCGACGTGCTCGCCAAGCTCGACGAGGCGGAAGCCGACGGGATCGAGGTCTACGGACAGGTCGCGGGCCGTCCGGTCGGGGTGCTGATGAGCTGGGATGGCACCATCAACCCGTTCATGGGTCGACCCACCTTCGAGGCGCTGCGGTCACTCGACGCACCGGCTCGGCGCACACAATTGAACAAGCCCGAACTCCGTCGCCTGCTCCTTGCCGAGGCGTCGACGGATGAGCGTTCACTTGTCCAGTACATCTCGACGTCGTTCGATCGGATGTGGCTGTTCGAAGATGAGGCCGACTATGAACCAGAACCAGAGCTGAGCCTTTTGCGACGTGCTGGAGGAGACACAACACGTGCTGCGGAGATGGCATATGACCACCTGAATTCAGCCGACGGCACCGGCATCATCTACTTCCCGTTCATGAACTATGCGGCGGGGTCGCTCGAGCCTCTTCGTGAGCTCCACCAACACCCTCGTACACGAATGGGACTCGCCGATGGCGGAGCGCACTGTGGAACCATCGTCGACGGTGGGATGCCGACCTTCATGTTGAGCTATTGGGCTCGGGATCGCTCTCGTGGCGACACCTTGCCGCTCGAGCTGGTCGTGCATCGCCAGACACAACAGACCGCCGAGTTCTACGGACTCGAAGATCGAGGAGTGCTCGCTCCCGGCTATCGCGCCGATGTGAACGTGATCGATTTCGACACGCTCGGTTTCGAACGTCCGCGGATGGCCTGGGATCTCCCGACGGGTGCGCCGCGTTACGTGCAGCGGTCGACCGGGTACCGCTTCACGCTGTGCGCAGGTGTTGTCACCGTCGAGAAGGGTGAGTTCACCGGTCAGCTGCCCGGACGTCTGATACGCGGACCACAGTCGGTCAGCTGAGCACCGAGATCACGAAGCTCCTGGCAGCGGCCGGGCTTCGATGATCGCTCGGCGGATGTCTTCGGCAAGCTTGTCGAAGTCGCTGGGAACAAGGCCGAGCGAGGCATCGACGTGCACCATCCGCTCGGCATCCTTCAAGAACATTCGTCGACCCATCGGAATCTTTTCGCCTGATATGCGAACCGCTCTGCCCTCGTACTCGTCGACGGGCACCTCGGTGAAGACGACCTCGGTGGTCTCGATCGGGAACTTGTGGACGTAGTAGCCATTCGTCAACTCGACGTACGGTGGCGCAATCGTCACCCGAGCTCTGCGAGCTGCTCGCAACGCCGGAATCCCGAACAGAACCAAGCCAAGTGACACGGCGATCGTCTGCACCGTGTCAGTGGTGGTGAACGTTTCATCACGGGCGCTAGTCCAAACCGTCCAGATCAGCAGAAGCGTGCTGATCGCGATGAGCGACGCGGCCAGTCGACCGCCGGCTTTTGTCCGGGTGATCACAACTTCGCCGCCAGTCATGTCTGCAGACTAGCAATCTGCGTTTGGCGGCGATGCGGTCGGCGGACAACACTGAGGCGAGAACACAACAGCTAGGAGACTCACATGTCGCAACACAAGTATCTGCTGCCCGAGGATCAAATGCCGACGCAGTGGTACAACATCGTGCCCGATCTCCCAGCGCCACCTCCACCGGCGTTGCATCCCGGAACTCATGAACCCGCAGGCCCAGACGACTTCGCGCCGCTTTTTCCGATGGACCTGATCATGCAGGAGGTGTCCCAGGAGAGCTTTATCGACATCCCTGAGGAAGTTCGAGACATCTACCGCATCTGGAGGCCGTCGCCACTCTTCAGAGCGCGGCGACTCGAGCAGCTGCTCGACACCCCAGCGAAGATTTTCTACAAGTACGAGGGCGTCAGTCCGGCAGGTTCACACAAGCCCAACACATCGGTGCCACAGGCGTACTACAACGCCAAGGCTGGTGTCCGGAAGCTGACCACCGAGACCGGAGCCGGGCAGTGGGGTTCCTCCTTGGCCTTTGCGTGCGCGCAATTCGGACTCGAGTGTGAGGTGTGGCAGGTCGCAGCGAGCTACAAACTCAAGCCGTATCGCAAGACGATGATGGAGGTCTGGGGGGCTGAGGTGCATCCCAGCCCGTCCGATGTGACCGAGTACGGCCGCAGCCTCCTCGCGGAAAACCCGGACCACACCGGCAGCCTCGGAATCGCAATTTCCGAGGCGGTCAGCCAGGCGGCACCACACGACGATGTTCGGTACGCCCTCGGGTCGGTTCTCAATCACGTGTTGATGCACCAGACGATCATCGGCGAAGAGGCTTTGCTCCAGATGGAGATGGCGGGTGAGACGCCAGATGTGTTGGTCGGCTGCACGGGTGGTGGTTCGAACTTCGGCGGTCTGTCCTTCCCGTTCCTGCGGGAGAAGATGAAGGGCAACATGAATCCGACGATTCGTTGCATCGAGCCAGCGGCATGTCCGAGCTTGACCCAGGGTGAATACCGCTATGACTTCGGGGATTCGGCAGGGATGACTCCACTGATGAAGATGCACACCCTCGGCCACAACTTCGTGCCAGATCCGATTCACGCCGGTGGGCTTCGCTACCACGGGATGAGCCCGCTCGTCAGCCACATCTACGAGCTCGGCCTGGTCGAAGCCGAGTCGATCGGCCAAACCGAGTGTTTCACGGCGGCGCTGCAGTTCGCGAAGACCGAGGGCATCATTCCGGCGCCCGAGCCGACACATGCGATCGCAGCGGCGATCCGTGAGGCGAACCGCGCCAAGGAGACCGGCGAAGAGACGGTCATCCTGACGGCGCTCTGCGGTCATGGGCATCTCGATCTGGCCAGCTACGAGGCTTTCTTGGCCGGAGAGATCGTGGATCACGACCTGTCCGACCAAGACGTCGCTGACGCGATGGCTCAGGTTCCTCAGATGTCCTGAACCTGACAAGTTGGCCGAAATTTGATGTCTGGTGGGCCAACCTGGCCCACCAGACATCAAAGAAGCGAAAATGTGTTGGGCGGGGTGTCTGTTTCGGGGATCACTGTTCGTCGGGTTCACAGCCGGGACGTTCTCGGTTGACATAGATAAGGCAGGTGCAGAGATGCAGTACATGTTGTTGCTCTATTCCAGCGATGAGGGCCGACCTGAGCCCGGCTCTCCGGAGATGATGGCGGAGATGCAGGAGTGGTTTGCGTACACCGACGCAATGGCCGAAGCCGGTCAACTCGTCGGAGGAGAACCGCTTCAGGGCGTTGAGACGGCCAAGACGTTGCAGATTCGCGACGGAAACACATCGATCACCGATGGTCCATTTGCCGAGACGAAAGAAGTGCTCGGTGGGTACTACTTGGTCGAGGTCCCAGACGAAGCCACCGCGCTCGATTGGGCGTCGAAGTGCCCCCTCGCCCGTTATGGATCTGTTGAAGTGCGACCATTGATGGTGCTGCCACCTGCCCCCGGCTGAGCCGCCGTGTACGACGTCGAGTTTGCCGAGATCTTTCGGACGGAGTGGTCGCAATTGGTTGCGGTGCTCGTCCGGGATCTCGGCGACCTCGAGCTGGCCGAAGACGCCGCACAGGAAGCGTTTGCCGAGGCAGCGCGGGTTTGGCCGACGCTCGACGAGATGCCTCATCGTCCTGGTGCGTGGCTCACCACCGTTGCAAGACGAAAGGCGATCGATCGCGTGCGACGCTCGAAGTCATATGAGTCGAAACTCGAGCAGCTCGAGGCGACGGCACGGTCGGGCTCCGTGCGCTCGTCGTCGCATGCGCTGATCGATGAACAGCTCACGCTGTTGTTGGGTTGTTGCCACCCGTCTCTCGAGCCCGATGCGCAGATGGCGTTGACCTTGCGAGCGGTCGCGGGCCTGTCGACCAGGCAGATAGCCAGTGCGTTTCTTGTTCCCGAGGCCACGATGTCCAAGCGACTCACCCGCGCCAAGGCGAAGCTTCGCGCAGAGGGCGTCTCGTTTGGATCCTTGGACAAAGCCGCTCTCGAAGAACGGCTTGGCTCGTTGTTGGGGGTGATCTATCTGATCTTCACCGAGGGGCACGCCAGCTCCTCAGAGGCAACTCTGGTTCGCGGGGACCTGTGCGACGAGGCTGGTTGGCTCGCGAGTGTCGTGGCCAAGTTGCTTCCCGACAATTCCGAGGCGCTTGGATTGTGCGCCCTCATTCTCTTGACCGACGCGCGTCGAGCGACGCGAGTGGATGCGGACGGACTCCCGGTCTTGCTCGAAGATCAGGATCGGACGCGGTGGGACATCGCCGAGATCCGGGCGGGTCTCGATTACCTCACAGCAGCGACCCGAAAGGGCCCGCTCGGCCCCTATGGGCTCCAGGCCGCGGTCGCCTCCTTTCACACGACGGCGCCCACCTTCGAGTGCACGAATTGGACCCGGATTCTCGAGCTCTACGATCGGATGTTGGAGATCCATGACTCGCCGGTGGTACGTCTCAATCGCGCGGTTGCCGTCAGCTACGTCGACGGTCCGGATGCAGCTCTCGTCGCAATTTCTGCCCTCGGTGGGCAGCTGGATGGTTACGTGTATTTCCATTCGGCGCGCGCCGAGTTGCTTCGCCGAATCGGGCACGTCGATGGTGCCGCTTTGGCGTACGAGCGAGCGCTCGGGTGCAACCCGGGTGCTGCTGAACGGGTCTTTCTCGAACGTCAGCTAGCGGAGATGTCTGGCAAGCACTGACGAGGCTTCGATCTTCGCGGCCGCCGTATCGTTCCCAGGTGGCCCGGGTGGGAAACGCCGTGCGTTCACAACCTCGAAACCCTGCTGAAACACGTGGACGATACGTTCCCTTGATGATCTCCAACACAACCGAAACGGCGCAGTCACTCCGTCTTGAAGCGTCACCCGATTCGTGCTTTTGGGGATACTTCGACTCCGGCAGCGCCCCGGCGTTGACGGTCGAAGCAGGCACCGTCATCGAGATCGAAGCGGTCACCCACCACTCTGGTGACGCCCCTGACCTCCTGATGGACGACGGGATCCGTGCGATCTGGGACGGCATTGCTCCCGAGGCTCGGACGCCAGGTGTACACGTGATGACCGGTCCGATCGAGATCGCGGGAGCGGAGCCGGGTGATGCCCTGGTGGTCGAGATCCTCGACATGTGGCCGAGGCTCGCGTTCGGCTCGAATTGTGCCGCTCACTGGGGCCGACTGTATGACGACTTCGCCAAGGAGCGGATCACGATCTACGAGCTCGATGACCCGCCATTGCGGCTCGAGGGAGTGGGCTATGCGGGATTTCCTGCGACGGCTCATCCACTGTTCGGCTTCGACTTCACCGAACGAGAGTTGTACGACCTTCCGGGAGTTGTCTCCACTCCAGACCCTGAGGTGCGCGAGGCATTCAGCAGAACGGTGTCGGTGCCGGTTCGCCCTCACCTCGGGGTGATGGGCGTTGCGCCTCCGGGAATCGAGCGGGTCAGCAGCGTCCCTCCTGGTGTATTCGGCGGCAACGTCGACAATTGGCGTTTTGGGCCAGGCGCTGTGATCCGGTACCCCGTGTTTCACCCCGGGGCGATGTTCTTTGTCGGAGACCCGCATTTTGGCCAGGGCGACGGAGAGCTGTGTGGGACCGCGATCGAGGCCTCACTCGATGTTCGGCTCCGACTCTCGATCGAACCAGGGCTCGCGCCAGAGGCGCCACTTCTCGAACACGGGGGACTGGTCTACACACATGGATTCGGCGCGAACCTCGACGACGCGATGTTGCATGCAGCTCGTCAAACGGTGGATCTCCTCACCGATCGTTTTGGGTTGACCAAGGACGAGGCGTACTCGATCGCTTCCGTCGCTGTCGACATCGGAATCACACAAGTTGTCGATGGCACTGTGGGCTGCCACGCGGCGATCGATCCGAGTATGTTCGGCTGATGCGCCTCAGCCCCCATGAACAAGAACGGCTGCTCATACGTCAGACGGCACTTCTCGCAAAGGAGAGGCGAGCAGATGGTGTGCTTCTCAATCAGCCCGAAGCGGTCGCGGTCATTGCAGAGTACGTACTCGAAGAGGCGCGGCGTGGAGCGAGCGTCGTCGACCTGATGCAGACCGGCCGCTCGGTGCTGGGATCTGACGATGTTCTCGAAGGTGTTCCGGCGCTCGTTCGCGAGGTGCAGATAGAGGCAACGTTTCCAGATGGGACCAAGCTGGTGACGATTCACGACCCGATTCCCATGGTCGCAGGAGCGCTGATTCCGGGAGAGGTCGTTGGGCCCGACGATGAAATCGAATTGAACGCGGGCCGCGAAGTCACCACGATGCGAGTCGAGAACACGGGCGACCGGCCCGTCCAAGTTGGGTCGCATTACCATTTCGCAGAAACCAACCCAGCGCTCGTATTCGATCGTGCCGGTGCATACGGCCATCGACTCGACATACCTGCTGGGACATCCGTGCGGTTCGAGCCGGGCATCGCGCGGTCGATCGACTTGGTTCCGTTTGTCGGCGATCGGGTCGTCGCTGGACTCCGCGGTGAAGTTGCCGGTCCGCTGGAGGCGTCCTCATGAGTTCGTTGTCTCGGGAGCGATATCGAGAGCTCTATGGTCCGACCACTGGTGACCGAATTCGGCTGGCTGACACCGATCTGTGGATCGAGGTCGAGCGTGATGAGTGTGTGGGAGGCGACGAGGCCGTCTTTGGCGGTGGCAAGGTCATCCGCGAGTCGATGGGCCAGTCGTTGCGCACCCGAGCTGACGGCGCACCCGACATGGTCATCACGGGTGCGGTGATCCTCGACCACTGGGGCGTCATCAAGGCCGACGTCGGCATTCGCGACGGGCGAATCGTCGGCATCGGCAAAGCCGGAAATCCCGACATCATGGACGGCGTAGACCCAAACCTCGTGATCGGTCCGTCGACCGAGATCATGGCAGGGCAGGGGCGGATACTCACCGCTGGTGCGATCGATTGCCATGTCCATCTGATTTGCCCTGAGCTGCTCGACGAGGCGTTGGCTTCGGGCATCACCACGATCGTGGGAGGCGGCACGGGTCCTGCGGAAGGCTCGAAGGCGACAACGGTGACGCCGGGTGCTTGGCATCTGAGCCGCATGCTCGAAGCGCTTGACCACCACCCGATCAATGTTGCGTTGTTGGCCAAGGGAAACACGGTGTCTTCTGAGGCGCTGTGGGAGCAGGTCCGTGGCGGCGCTGCCGGTTTCAAGTTGCACGAGGACTGGGGGACGACCCCAGCGGCCATCGACGCGTGTCTCACCGTGGCCGATGATTCGGGCATCCAGGTTGCGATACACACCGACACGCTCAACGAAGCTGGCTACGTGGAAGACACCCTCGCTGCGATCGCCGGTCGATCGATCCACACCTTCCACACCGAGGGTGCCGGAGGTGGCCATGCCCCCGACATCATGGTCGTGGCCTCGCATCCAAACGTCTTGCCCTCATCGACCAACCCAACTCGACCCCACACGGTCAATACGGTCGCCGAACACCTCGACATGTTGATGGTGTGCCATCACCTGAACCCCACGATCCCCGAAGACCTCGCGTTCGCCGAGAGCCGAATCCGTCCATCGACGATCGGTGCCGAGGATGTACTTCACGATCTCGGGGCGATCTCGATGATCGGCTCGGACAGCCAGGCGATGGGGCGCATCGGCGAGGTCGTCATCCGAACGTGGCAGACAGCTCACACGATGAAGCTGCGACGCGGAGCCCTGGCCGGCGATGGGCGTGCCGACAACAATCGTGCTCGTCGCTACGTGGCGAAGTACACGATTTGTCCAGCGGTCGCTCACGGTCTGGATGCCGAGGTCGGGTCGGTGGAGATCGGCAAGTTGGCCGACCTTGTTCTGTGGGAGCCGGCGTTCTTTGGGGTGCGGCCGCATGTTGTCTTGAAGGGTGGCCTGGCTGCGCTCGCCGCAATGGGGGACGCGAATGCATCCATTCCAACGCCTCAGCCAGTCCTGCCTCGGCCAAGTTTCGGAGCAGCGCCGGGCGTCGCAGCTGGTCTGTCGGTTGCTTGGGTCGCCGAGGCGGCCCTCGACCATGGCCTCGCTGACAGACTCGCCGTCGAACGTCCACTCGTTCCGGTGGCAAATACTCGTGCGTTGGGAAAGTCCGATATGCCGGAGAACACCGCGTGCCCCGAGATCGGCATCGATCCAGACACCTTCACTGTCACGGTGGATGGTGAGGTCATGACCGAAAGCCCTGCTGTCGAGTTGCCCATGGCGCAGCGCTACTTCCTCTTCTGATGCACGCCGAAACGTCGAGCCAGCGCGCCGTTGCACCGCGATCGACGTCGGCCGGACTCTCCTCGCTGTTGATGCTCGCCGATGGCCGGTTGCCCGTTGGTGCGCACGCGAACAGTGGGGGTGTGGAGTGGGCATGCCGGATCGACGGCATGGACGATCCCGAGGTGATGGAGTCATGGATGCGTGCGCGGTTGGGAACGGTTGGGTTGATCGATGCTGCATTTGCTGCCGCAACGGTCGGTCAGCTCGGTGCACGGCCTGACCTCTCGCTCCTCGATGCGGAGCTCTCCGCTCGGATGGTGGGAGAACGATCGAGACTCGTGAGTCGGCAACTGGGCCGACAATTCGCACGGGCGGCACGTCGAATCTGGCCGCACCCTCCAAATGACGATTCGGACACTCCGGACGGGCCCTATGCGCCAATCGCTCTCGGAATGACCGCGCGAGTTCTTGGGGTGAGCCCCACAGAGGTCGCAGCAGTTGTTTTGCACCACAACGTGGCCACTGGGGGGACCGCCGCTGTCCGCCTGTTGGGCCTCGACCCGCTCGAGATCGCAGGGATGCAGGCTCGACTCGGCGATGTCATCGACACGATTGCTCGGCAGGCGGATCAGTGGGCGACCGATGATCCGGCCAACCTGCCTTCTCGAAACTCACCGCTCGCCGAAGTGCTCGCCGAGGAGCATGGCACCTGGTCGAGTCGCCTCTTCCTTGCTTGATGAACGAATTGGAGTAGTGCATGCATGATTTTCACGACACCGCCGGGACCCCTTCAGTAACCGCCGCCGGACTGCCGGGTGTGAACCGGCCTTTCCGTCTTGGCGTTGGAGGGCCCGTGGGATCGGGGAAGACGACACTCGTCGGCGAGTTGTGTCGCAGCCTCCGCGATGTTCTCAGCATCGCGGTCATCACCAATGACATCTTCACCTCTGAGGATGCCGACGCACTTCGCGAAGCCGAGGTGCTTCCACTCGAACGAATCGTCGCGGTCGAAACGGGTTGTTGTCCGCACACCGCCATACGCGACGACATCGCGTCGAATCTGGACGCTGCTGAACAGCTGGAGCAACGTATTGGCGACGTGGAGCTCACGTTGATCGAGTCAGGCGGCGACAATCTGACAGCGATCTTCAGCCAGGGCCTCGTGGACGCGCAGATCTTCGTGTTGGACACAGCGGGAGGAGACGACGTTCCCCGAAAGGGCGGTCCAGGTGTGGCTTCGGCCGATCTGCTCATCATCAACAAGGTGGACCTTGCGCCATACGTTGGAAGCGACGTGGCTCAGATGGTTGTTGACGCGGATGAACGTCGGGGTGGACGCCCGACGATGGCGATCTCGCTGCGCGATTCCGACGGTGTCGAGCCGGTCGCCAAATGGGTGTGGGCCAGATTGTTGAAGCTGTCGGATGCCCGAGCATGAAGTCACACTCCCTCGTTGTTGCTCGGCATCGAGATGGACAGACGATTCTCTCGGATCTTCGTTCGGAGCCTCCGATCTCTCTGCGCCCGACTCGACGAGGTGTTGCCGTTGTTGGATCGGCTGCCGGACCTGTTGGTGGCGATGATGCTGCGCTTGTGATCGAGGTCGGCGCGCACGCTTCGCTGTGCATGGAACCGATAGCGGCAACCATGCTGTTCCCCGGAAGATGCGGCGAGGAGTCACGGCAGAACATCAGAATCCGGGTGGGAGAATCGGGCCATCTGCAATGGTGCGGTCAGCCGATGCTCTCAGTCATCGGGTCGCGACATTTGCAACGGGTCCAGATCGACCTCGCGGCGACTGCGACGTTGGACTATCTCGACTGGATCGTGATGGGGCGAAGTAGTGAGGAGGGTGGACGGCTGGACACCGAGCTCCGCGTTGTTCGTGAGGATTCGGTGATCCTGCATCAGCGTCAGGTGTACGACGCCTTCGAACCTGGCTGGGCAACAAGTGCGGGTCTCGGTCGGTATGACGAGGTCAAGCAACATCTGCGCGTCGGGCCCGTTGCCCGACCGACGAAGGTCGTGTCTTCGCCGCTGCAGGTGGAGATGGTGACGCCGGTTCTCGACGATGTCGAACTGAAGGTCACGCTCTCACGGCGACCGCCACCCGGTACGCCTGCGTCAGCCCTCGATGTCGCTAGTTGCGAGGGGTCAGGCGAAGTCTGAAGTCACCCGGAGACCAATGCTGATGCTCGCTCATTTGGCGCGTCCCTCCGTTGGTGACTTCGACGTGGAATCGGAGTGCCAGTCGCACGAGCAGCGTGCTCGTAAATCGGCGAGTCAGCGCTTCACCGATACACGAATGACCGTCGATTCCGAAGGGGGCATAGGCCGCCGCCTTCCACGCCGGCCTGAGAAAGCGGTCTGGGTCATACCGGTCAGGATCGGGGAATAGTGATGGGTCACGATGGCTCTCCTGAGTGCAAACTCGAACGAGCCAGCCCGGCGGGGCGCGATAGCGGCCCACGCGAAGCTCTTCTCGCGTTCGTCGAAAGAGGTGTTCGCTTTGTTCGAGCCGCAGTGTTTCACTCACCATTCGATTCGCGAGCGAGTGGGTGTCCGTTGATGCGGCGCCGTGCTTTGCCTCTTCGGCCAGAGCGTCAAGAACCCCAGAGTTCGTCGCGGCATGAAACAGAGCCCACTGCATGAGTCCGGCCACGTCGGTCCGTGTCATGTCGAGCGTGAAGATCAGGTTCCTGATCATCGATGGCTCGAGGTGGGGATCGCCGATTCGGCTTCGAAGGATGTTCAAGGCGCAGTCGCCGTCGTTCGCCCCCACCGTCTGAAGCACCTGCTCCAGCCTCTCCAGTGCGCATATCATGCGCTCCGGATCATGCAGCTTCGAGACGTCGATCGTGTCATAGAGATCGGACACTTCGGCAAAAAGGGGGGCGGTTGGAGCGATGCCAAAGAACAGCTCGGCCCACGCTTCAAAGACCATCCCTGGAAGGTGGTGCGCGGGGGACACATCGCCATGAAGGCTCAGTTGATGCACGTTGTCGAGCATTCGGTCGACGGACGCCTCGAGAACCCGCTCGTTCGATCGAATGAGGTGCTGCCCAAAGACCTGTTGGAACAGGCGTCGGTATTCGTCGTGCGCCTGTCCCTCTTTCCACCGAACGAGTCCGCCAGGAACGAACTGGTTGAAGGCGAGTGGTACGACGTCGAGCGCCTCGTGCTGTTCGCGAAAGAACTGCGCAGCATCGGCCATGCCGATCAGACACACCGCTGGTTCGTCGAAGTGGTTGGTCTTGAACACCGAGCCATAGCGGCTTGCTGCGGAGAAAAAGTGATCTGGATCATGAACGGCGCGACTTCCGGTCAAGACGCGCCCGGGAGGTAGCCCACCTGCGATACCCCAATCGGATCGAGATTTCCATGCCAGCGATGCCGCGAGCGTTCCGACTCCAAGCGCGGCAACCGCTCGTGCCCGGCGATTCTGGGCGAGCATCCACAAGGCGAGGCCGTTGGCTGCAACAATTCGACGTCGAGCGCGGTAGTACTTCGGAAACCCCCGCTTGAGGTCTGGGCTGAGAACCGAGCGAGCAAGTTCCACGGGTGTCGCAGCTCCCAGGGCCATTCCCTTCGCAAACGCAAGGGTTCGTGTGAGAACCTCAGTGACGTTGTGTTGAGATGTTTTCACACCTCAACAGCGCCGGCGACCGGGGAATGTCTCGGGAACGTGGTCCGGGTGTGAATGGCTCCATGACGCTATGGCGTCGAGCACCGGGTTGAGTGCCAATCCCTTGGGCGTGAGCGAGTACCGGATTTCTCCCTCGCAGTCCGATCGAGCAATGACACCCTCGGTTTCGAGTTCTGACAGGCGAGCGGTGAGCAGCCGGTCGGAGAGCCCTGGGATTCGGTCGCGAAGTTCACTGAACCGGAGCGACTTCGTGCCCAATACCTTGAGGATCGAACCGGTCCACCGTCGTCCGATCAGTTCGACTGCGTGCTGGAAGTACGGGCAGTAGTCGCTCTGCGGGACGTCTTCAGTGGAGGTGGCGTGCTCATTCATGATCTGCAGAACAGAGTACGTCACCTCCACCGTGACTACTAGGCTGCCAGCGCTCGGATCTGGTCCTGAGCCTTGCCGAACTTCGACTCGTCCATCAAGAGCCCGCCAGCGTCGATGAGATTGACGTCGGTGATGCCCAGGAAGTTGAGGAACACGGTGAGGTGTGGTGTTGCAAAGTCGGCTTCGCTCCCGAGCTGCACGCCGCCAGAAGCCGAGACGACATACGCCTTCTTGCCGAGGAGGCGGCCAGCGGGCCCTGACTCGGTGTAGTCGAAGGTTCGGCCGGCCCGCGCTGCGAGGTCCATCCACGCCTTCACGCCGCTTGGAACCCCGAAGTTGTAGATGGGAGCGCCGATCACGACGATGTCAGCTGCTTCGAGCTCCGCGATGATCGCATCGGCGGTTTCGGCGAGCTCCACTTGAGCGGGCGAACGCTCAGACTCGGGGGCGTTGTTGGCGCTGAGCAGGTCGTTGTTCAACGCCGGTAGCGCCGTGAGGTCGCGTTGAATGAGATCGACGCGTTGTTCGGTTGCCGACAAGGTCTCGATGAGTAGGTCGCTCAAGCTGTTTGTCACCGAGCTGTCTCCGCTAGCGGATGAGTCGAGTCGAAGGATCGTGGTCATGTGGGTCTTCTTTCGAGAGGCTTACGAATAGTAAGTACCGGGATGCAGTAACCGTAGCTGTGCCTACTGCGCATGACTTACGAAAGGTTAGTGAACTCGGTCACTCTCAACTCTGACAATCCTGATGCCGATCCAGACGAGAAGGTGTACGTCCGTGATGGCGCGCGGGGGGCGCGAGCTCACTTGCAAGCCATCGTGTTCTAGGGTCAGGATTTCGCCGTTGATGAAAGCAGTCTCACCCGCCTTGCAGAAGCCACTCGTAATCCCCGGTGTGCGTGCGGTGATACGCCACTCGATGCCCAACGTGATCGAAGGCAAACTCATCCCGATCGCCGTGTTCCTTGGCTTCCTGAAGATGGTCGGAACAACGGGCGCGCTCCTCGCCGCGCTCGGATGGTCTGTCTCGGCGATGTCCTATCGGATGGCTACTGGCCGCAAGGTTCCCGGTTTGGTCATCTTGAGCGTCGTTGGGCTCACCGCGCGCACGATCGCCGCTCTTGCAACTGGAAGCCTGGTTGTGTACTTCTTGCAGCCGACGATTTCCACGGGACTTGTCGGAATCGCCTTCATGATCTCCATCCCAATGGGAAAACCCCTCGCCGAACGTCTGGCACACGACTTCTGTCCGTTCGATCCCGACATGGCGGAGCACCCGATGCTCAAACTGTTCTTCCTTCGCCTGTCGATGCTTTGGGCCGTGACGAGCCTGATAAACGCCGGATTCACCTTGTGGTTGCTGCTGACCCAATCGGCCACCACGTTCGTCGTCATCAAGTCCTTCACCGGACCGTCGTTCACGGCGGTCACACTCGGGATCGCTGTCATCTGGTTCCGACACGCGATGAAACGAGATGGGCTGAGCGTCGAGTTCGGTTCGTCCATGGCGATCACGCACTCCTAGGCCCGCACAGGATGGAGTTCATCGCCCACCGTGCCGGCAACGACATCGGAAGACTCCGGGCTGCCGCGCCTGTGGCCGACGTGATCGAAGTTGACGTGCACTTGGGTGAGCGCGGCCGAGTTGAGGTCCGACATGCAAAGAAGCTCGTCTTCACTCGTCGACTGTGGGAACGCTGGTACCTGCTGCCAGAAGACGTCGAGGTTCCGGAACTGGTCGAGATCGTGTCGGCGGCGGACTCCGATACGCATTTCTGGCTCGATCTCAAGGGGTTCACGCCTCGGCTGTCGCGTCGGGTTCGTGCCGTAGTCGGAGCGAGGCGCCCCCTGACCGTTTCGACGAAGCCCTGGTGGCTGCTCGCACCGTTTGCGTCAGACGAGGGTGTCCGCACCATTCGATCCGCAGGCAACCGGTTCGAACTTGCGCTGTTGCTGTGGCTCCCTTCTCGGCTGCAGACCGACGGAAGCGTCGTGCACTATCGCCTTCTGAGCGACACGGTCTTCAAACGCCTGGCCAAGAAGGGTCTCGTCTTTTGCTGGGCGGCCACCGAAGAAGCACACGTCGACCGACTGCTTGCGCTCGGGGCGACGGGAGTGATCCTGGACGATCTCCGTCTCGTTCGTTGACACCTCTGGCAAGAAGAAGTCCCCAACCCATCCCTGACGCAGATCTTGACGTCACCTGGCCGACGCAGTTCAGTGGCTCATCCGAAAGAGTCCTCAATCTGGGTAGGTCGCCGTCGATGGACCGGAATGCCGCAGCCTCCGCTACCAGCGACCACCGCAGGACTCCTCTTGGCGCTCGGTTGCGCCATCGCAGCCGCGATCGTGGTGTATCGGTTCTCGTCGCCAGCGGCTAGTGCTCGCCGGACCATGCAAGCAGTTGCTGCGGGTGGGCTCACGTTTCAGGTGATCCACGTTCTCGAACACGGCCTGCAGCTCGGGTTCTGGTTTGCGAAACCGGGTGAATCACCGTGGCTCTCTTCTTGGGCATCGGGGACTGCGGACGGATTGTTGTACTTCTGTTCGCTTGTTCCTTCAGCTGATACCCCAACGTCACTTGGCGTCGAGATGTTGCATCTGACGGGCAACGTGGTCTTTCTCGGAGCGCTCACGGCGTGGCAAGTCGCAATGCGCTCGCAGGATCGGGTGATCCCCAGCTTGAATCGTGCCGAAGCGGTACAGGTGTTTCACGTCGCGGAGCACGTCTTGCTCGTCGGGACGCTGTTGGCGTTTGGCAAGGCGAACGGATTGTCGACGATGTTTGGGTTGGTCGAAGGCTCGGCGCTGGTCGCGTCTCGAGTCTGGTTCCACTTCGGCATCAACGCCATCGCCACAGGCTTCGCGCTCCACGCGGCTCGTCAGACGTGGGGACGCACAGGTGAGGTTCAGCCCACCTCCGAGGACGTCGTCCTCGCTCGTTGATCCCCGGGCGCTCGACGATTCAGTTCGAACGCGCCTGCCATCGTTGCGCTTGCGGTGGGCCTTCGGAGTAGCCGGACCTGCGAGACTGGACCGATGCAACTCGACCTCACCCAGCTGTCGGCTGTCGAGTTGGCTGCCTCCATAGCGACGCGCGAGCTCAGCTCGACGGAGGTCGTCACCGCACACCTCGATCGGATCGATGATCTGAATGGGCGGGTCAATGCGATCGTTTCCAGGCGAGATCGTGCTGCGGTGTTGGCCGACGCCGCAACGGCTGATCGAACGGTTGCGCGCGGTCCACTCCACGGTCTTCCAGTCGCGGTGAAGGACCTCGCGGACGTCGCAGGATTGCCCACGCGGTCGGGCTCGCTCGTGACGAGTAACGAGCCAGCAAGCGCCGATGGTCATGTCGCGGCACAGCTTCGTGCGGCGGGTGCGATCATCATCGGAAAGACGAATACTCCCGAGTTCGGGACCGGGTCGCACACCTTCAACGATGTGTTCGGGATAACCCGAAACCCGTGGAATCTCAACAAGACTGCCGGTGGAAGTAGCGGTGGAGCCGCAGCAGCACTGGCGGCAAGAATGTTGCCGATCGCTGATGGAACGGACCTGGGCGGCTCCTTGCGGAATCCCGCTGCGATGTGCAACGTGGTCGGGCTGCGGCCGAGTATCGGCAGGGTCGCGGCGCCACAGCAGACCTCTACGCATCTTCGGCTTGGCGTTGCCGGTCCCATGGGTCGGACGGTCGCTGATACGGCGCTGGTGTTGTCGGCATTGGCAGGACCAGATCCACATGATCCGCGCGCAAGGCCAGAGCTGGGATCGGTGTTCCGCGCCATCACACCTGCATCGAATCCTCGCGTCGCTTGGGGTGGAGATCTCGGGATTCTGAAGTGTGATTCCGACGTACTTCGGATCTGTGAGGCGGCCGCCCGAACGGTGGTGGGTGTCGGCGGTACGGTCGAGTCGGCGTCGCCCGATCTCGGTGACGGGGAACGCATATTTCGTGTGCTCAGAGGGTTGTCATACCGCAACCTTGGAGACGACTACGACGGCGAGCTGCAGGCACAGATGAAAGCTACGGTTCGAGAGAACATCGCCTTCGGGCGGTCACTCGAGATCGAAGATCTGCTCGAGGCCGAGACGATGAAGGCTGACCTTCATCGACTGATGAGCGACTTCTTCGATGACTTCGACGTCCTCGCTCTACCCACGGTGCAAGTACCTGCTTTCGACGTCGAGATCGAGTATCCGACCGACATCGACGGCGAACCCCTCGACGACTACCTGGACTGGATGATGGCCTGCTGCGTCATCACGTCGACCGAGTGCCCGGCCATCTCGATACCAGCCGGTTTCACCGACGACGGACTACCTGTGGGGCTACAACTGGTCGCTCGAGCCGGACACGATCGAGAGCTGCTCGAGGTTGCAGCGGCCCTCGAGGCTGCGAATCCGTTTCACCATCTGGCCCCAGCACTCTGAAGTCATTAGCAGGAACGCCGTGACCTCGTGGCTGCGCGAAGGTGAGCGACAAGATCAGGGAGCTGAGCACTCGCATTGAGCCCACTCGTCGAAGGCATGACGTAGGCGGGGCGTCCGCCGATCTGATGCTCCTGCCAGCCGGGCGTGGCCTTTTTGTCGACTGCGGCGCGCCAGCCGGCCAAGCCAACGAAACAGAGCGCGTCGGGTTCCAACCATTCTGCAAGCCGATGAAGGCGTGCCAAGCCATCGACGTACTCTGCGGCGCTCAGCTCGTCGGCGCGCCTGGTGGTGCGTTTGACGATATCGGTCATCCCGATTCGGTGCCGCCGCAGCAACGCCTGCGGATCACGATCGGCCTCGGCCAGATTCGCAGCGAGCATCGCTGGCCAGAATCGATTACCCGGCCGTGCGAACGCCACGCCGTCGTCGGCGGAGGCCGGAGAAGGGTTGAGTCCGCACATCAGCAAGACCATGTTGGGTCGGATGCTGTCGGCCAGTGTCCACCGACGTTCGCCAGACTGACTGAACCCGGCGCCGTCGAGCACGTCAGCCCAACGTTGGCTCGAGTACGTCGACGGCTTTTGGAGGTCGACGTGTGCCCCTACCGGTGTCGAGCGATGCAACGCTGCGAGACGAGCGGGAACGAACGTCGTCATGTCAGCCGAAGAATCGTCGCTGGAGCTTTCGCATGGCACCCAACCAACTCTCGATGTCTGCGCCTTTGTGCTTGACGTATTCGGCAACCTGCGGGTGAGGCAGGATGTGGAACGACTCGGACGCCAGCCCGGCGATGACCGAATCGGCGACGTCCTCGGTTTCGACCAACCCTTGCGCCACAACGTTGACGATCGCTGGATCATCACCCTCGGTCATGGCGGTCCGAACGCCTTGTGGACACAGCACCGAAACCCGGATGTTCTCATCGGCATGCGTGATCGACAGCCATTCGGCGAAGGCAACTGCTGCGTGTTTGGTGACCGTATACGGCGCCGTGCCGAGGTTCGAAAGGAGCCCCGCGGCTGAAGCGGTGGTCAACAGGTAGCCGCCACCACGTTCTTGCCAACGAGGGATCATGTGACGGGCAGCCCAGACGTGATGCATCACGTTGATCTCCCAGATGCGCTGCCATTCGTCGTCGGGGACCTCAGCGCCGCCGGAGAAGCCGCCGATGCCGGCGTTGGCGACGAAGAGACCGATCGGACCGAATCGTTCCTCGGTGGTCTCGATGAGGGATCTGATGCTGTCCTCGCTCGAGACGTCAGCGCGAATGGCGTGCGCCCCGATCGCTGCGGCGGTTGGGTCGAGCTCTGGCGCGATGTCAGCAACGACGACCGCCGATGCACCCTCGGCCACGAAACGCGCCGCCAGCGCCTTGCCAATGCCCGCTGCGGCTCCGGTGACGACACACACCTGGTTCTCTACCTGCATTGCTGGATTCCTTGTTTGGTCGTACAGCTGTGGGTGCATTCTTGACGATAGGGAACAACAAACCACCGTCGCGCTGTTTGTGGATGTACAGACGGCGCTACGGTGATGTTGGGAATGCGGTCGGAGGGCACTTCGTTGCATCCAAATAGTCCGGTTGCCACGAAAGGTGAATGAGATGACAGACACAATGGAAGTCAACATTGCCGAGGCAATCGCCCTGATCGACGCTGGCCTGGGTACCACCATGTCGCGCGAGCTCATGTCCGCTGGTGAGGTCACCGACCTGCTGCTCGACGTGCGCACGCTCCTGGCGGCTGCACCGACACACGATCTGCTCGCCGACGAGGACCCGATTCCCGCCGCTATTTCGTAACGGGCTCAACGACCACGCAGCGCACGCTGCTTGCCTCTGAGTCGGCTCGTGCCAATGTCTGCCTGCTGGCCGGCGTGTACGCCCGCTTGAATGCCGTCGTAGTTCGAGACTGAAGTCCGAAGTGTTTTCGTATCGGGGAACCGTTCGAGCAATTCTTGGCGAACTTCTTCGCGCCGACTCTTCAACACGGGTAAGACCGACCCTCCGCGTGCCTCATCGGCGGCCGCTGAGGTTGCTCGGAGGGTCTCGCGAAGACGTGTATCGATGACATCGGCGAAACCGATCAGAAACGATCGTCGAAATGACTTGGTTCGATTGGTACCGGACCAATCCGTCCTCGATCCGGCATTGAGCATGACGTTGACCGCCTGAAGTAGCAATGACGTGAAGAGCAACTCGACCGACTCGAGATCGGATTCGTAGCCGATGATCCAGGCGAAACTTCCGGAGGCGTCGATCTCATCGAGGCGATCCTCCTCACGAAGCAGCTCGAACCCCCTCCTGCCAAGACCGAGAAGTGAGTCCGCGTTGTTCGCCCTCGCGGCTGCACTCAAGAGCAAGAACTTCTCCTTCGGGTACGGCGCCTCGATGAAGATCATGCGTGAGACGATCGACCCGCGACCGGTCTTCTCCTCGAGAATCGCGAGGTCGATTGCGTGAGCAGCGATCAGCTCGTGGGCCTTTGCCGTGAGCGAGGCCGCCTCTTCGGCAAACGTCGTCGACTCAGCCTTGGCGAGAAGTGCTCGGACTCGTTGTAGGACTCGTTCGTTCTCTTTCGTCATCTCTCCACCGTTGCAGCCAGGTGTGACAGTGACATCGTCGACACTTCTGGTCGACACCCCAGCGAGGAGCTGGTCAGGCCTTCACCGCTCGTCAACGATACTTGCGTCGCCGACATGGCGTGAGACGAGGAAGTCAAACGCTGTTTCGAGCGAGCGGTAGCTGACCAAGTCATCTCTGGCGATCGCCGCGGCCTCGTCCGATATCGGGGTGGCGTCAGGAGCCTTCATCAACGCTTCGGTCACGCGTTCGAGCGTGACGAAGGCAGAGATGGTTTCGCCGACTGTGGACCCGGTGCTGATCAACCCGTGGCTCCGCAGAATGCCGACCTGCTTGTCGCCAAGCGCGTCTGCGATCCGTTCGCCACCATTGCGATTGAGGATCTGCACTTCCTCATCGTCGAAGAACGCCCAGCGGTCATGAAAGGTGCAGGCCTCTTGCGTGATCGCCTTGAGCGGTCGGCCAGTTGCGCAAAACGGTGTGCCCCACGGCGTGTGCGTGTGTGCCACGCCGATCACATCCGGTCGAGCTTCGTGAATCGGGTGATGAATGTTGTAGGCCGTCATGTTGATCTCGGTCCCACATTCGGTCGTGCCATCGGGACGAACGAGCACGAGATCATCGACGGTCGCTCGTTCGAAGCCGCAGGGAAATCGCAGCAACCACATGTGATCGGTGAGTTCGGGGTCTCGAGCGGTTATGTGGCCATCGCCGAGGTCGCCCCAGCGGAGACTGGCGAAGATCCGATATCCCAACGCGACCTCGCGCTTTCGCTTGCGGCGTTCTGCTTCCATCGCATCCGACATACTGCGAGTCTGCCAGAGGTTGTCAGCTCAAGAGCCGATTCAGCACCGGTCGAATCGCTCGTGCGAGCACCCATCCGGTTGCGGCTCCGGCGGCAACGTCCGTCGCATGGTGGATCTGCACGTGAATCCGGCTCGTCGACACGACCGCCGCAAGCGTGCGAACGGCGAACTTGCGGGCCGGCGGCATGCCAGGGGTCAGGAACGACGCTGCGACGACCGCAGCGCTTGCATGCCCAGACGGAAAGCTCGATGTCTTCGGTTGTCGTAGTTTCATCGGCCGTTCGTCGACGGTCGGCCGTTCTCGCTCAAAGAGCGACTTGATCGGCCCGTTGACCAGTCCGGCTTCGATGCCAAGTGCGGCACTGGTCGCCATGGCTCGCTTCGGATCTCGAACTGCGATCGCCTGAGCAATGCTCAACGCATGCCAGATCTTTGAGAAGTTGGCGGCTTCTGACGCGCCATAGAAGATTCGGTCAGCGACGGAATTGCCGCGAATCGTGTCCCAGGCCTCATCGACCGCGAGGTCGATGGGCTCGAAGGTGTTGGGAACTCGAATTCGTCGTGCCACGCAGGGTCCACGCTACTGAAAGAGCCGTCCGCTGCACTCACGAATCGAGTTTCTCGCCTGAGGGCTCCAGACGTCGAGCGCCGATCGGCCACCCGATCCGCCCAGGCAAGTGGGGCGGTCGAGGTGACCGATCGGGCCGGGCCGACTATTCGTCCTCTGAACCGACCTCTTCGTCGGACCGACCGTCGTCTTCGAACACGCTTGAGCGCTCAGCGTCAGAGGATGTCTCAGTCTTCGTTGCCGGCGGCGGGGGAGTATTCGCACGCTGGATCTCCAGCGCTCGCGCATGGCGCTGGGCCTCTCGCTCCGCCCGCATGCGAAGGAGACGTCGGATCGCGAACCAGGCAAGCGCCAGGAATGGCACGAGCACCAACAGCGGAATAATGAAGCCGACCAGAACCACGACGATCAGCCAGATCGATTTGAGCAGGTCGGTGGCGGCGTCGAAGCCATCGCTGAACCCTGGGTCAACGGCGTCCTCGTTCACACGGAGCACCGGAGTGTCCTGCGAGCGAACGGCTGGGCCGGCGGGCTCGGTCGACACACCATCGGTCGGCGTCGCGGTGACGCTCACACGGAGGGGGCGGTCGCGTTCGGCCGTGAGCTCCCAGGCTTGGATGACCGTCTGGCCTGGCTGGAGATCGTCAGTATCGCCGAACACGGTGATCAGATCGGATCCTTCGAGCCCGAGAACGGTCTCGGTCACGTTGACGTCGGTGAGTGGCTGATCGCCGGCGTTCCGTGACTCGAAGCAAAGGGTGACCTCATCCCCAGGCTCGAAGAGGGCATCACTGGCGTTTCGACCGGGGCACGAGATGCCCTCGTCGTGGCCTTCATAGACCGTGAAGAGCAGCTCGATCCCGTTGACCACCCGGTCCTGCTCGAGGGTGAGGGTGATCGTGGCCAGGTCGATGCGGTCCCGGATGGTTCGCAGCTGGCCACGCATGACCTCGAGATCGCTCTCACGGCTGAGGAGGAGGTTCTCGAGCTCGGCGAAGTCGGTGAGGGTGGTCGTGTTCTCCATGGCCTCACGGAGCCGGTTCACGCCCAACTGTGCGACCTCGATGCGGCTGTTCAGGTCGACGACCCGTTCGGTGACATCGTCGGTGGTCACCGTCTGGTTGCGGAGCTCGCCGATGCCTCCGAGGCGTTCGAGGGCGATCGAGAAGTCTTCGGGGCGGACCTTGAACGTGATGGTCGAGCGCGGTTCGACGCCACCTTGGGTGTTCTGGCCAAAGACGAATCCACCGATGTCGTTGATGATGTCGGTGGCCTGGTTTCCGGCTTCGGCTACGTCGTCGACGCCAACGTTGATCGTCGCAGTGAAGATGATCTCGCGCCCCAACTGTTGGGTGTTCAACGGCGGAGGAGTGCCACCACCGGACCCAATGGCATCGGACTCGGCGGCGTCCGCATCGGCGAGTACGTCTCCGCTGTCGGGGCTCTCTTCTGCGGGCGCATCGTCGGCAGGCGCCTCCGCCATGGCACCGTCAGCGGCATCCTCTACGGTGTCGACATCGCGGCTGCGCTCCAAATTTGCAGACGAATCGCCACCGCTGTCAGCGGAAACTGTGGTGTCGGTGGCGTCATCGTCAGCGCCGCACGCGGCAAGGATCATTGCCAAGACGGCCAGTAGTGCCAAGAAACGCAACCGCCGCGGATGCGATCTTGCGGCGCCCGAGAGGGGTCTGACCCCTTTTTTGGGAAAGGGGTCAGACCCTTTGTCTCTGGTTGAAGTCGGGTCCGCCATGGGTGGATCTCCTCGTTTCAGGGGCAGGAGGGTGCCGTTTGGGTTCACTCCTTCTACGTCCATCGGCCGCGTTTGGTTCCAATGAATCCAAGGCTTCGCCCTGTTTCCCGCTTCGCTCCCGGCAATCGCATCGTCGCTTCGCTTTGGATGCTCCGCAGACTGCCTGAGGCCACGAGCCGTTCGCCGTCCGTCCTCACTCCGGATCTGGCGGGTATTCGTGCGTATACAGGCTCACGCGTTTCGCTGGTTCCGGCTCCCCTGTCGCCTCTTGGAGCCGCAGGGGTCTGACCCCTTTCGTCGAGAAGGGGGTCTGACCCCTTTTTTAAAAAAGGTGCCAGGTTGGCTGTGTCCGACGTCACATGCCGGTGATGGAATCGCTCCGCCAGTCGCTGCTGCCTTGCGAGCCAAAACATGTGTGTCTATGCGCACGAAGGAAACGCCTCGGGGGAGAGGGGAGCGGAGCTCGCAAAACGACCATGTCAGTTACGCCGGATCTCGACCGGAAGTCTCGAGTTATCACTGTGACCCCTATCTACGTTGTATTACGAGGGCGTTGACCCCATTCCCGTTACCGTTGTGTGGTGCAACGACGCGAAGACCTTCGAAACATCGCCATGATCGCCCACGTCGATCATGGCAAGACCACCCTTGTCGACGCCCTGCTGAAACAGGCCGGCGTATTTTCCGACCACGGTGAAGTCGTCGAGCGAGTGATGGACAACACCGACCTGGAGAAGGAAAAGGGCATCACGATCCTCGCCAACAACGCGGCGGTCACGTTCGGCGACACCAAGATCAACATCGTCGACACCCCCGGTCACGCGGACTTCGGTGGCGAGGTCGAACGCGCGCTCACCATGGTCGACGGTGTGGTCCTTCTCGTCGACTCGAGTGAAGGTCCGCTTCCACAGACCCGCTTCGTTCTCGGCAAGGCCATGAAGCTCGGTTTGCCTGTGGTGCTCGTCATCAACAAGATCGACCGGCCGGATGCTCGCGTTGCTCAGGTCGTCGACGAGGTCTACGACCTCTTCATCGACATTGGCGCCGACGAAGATCAGATCGACTTTCCAATCGTGTACACCGCCGCCCGTCTGGGCTACGCACAGCTCGACGTCGACGGACCAACCGGAACCGACATGACGCCACTGTTCGAAACCCTCATCGAAGCGATCCCGCCAGCGGAATACGAAGAGGATCACCCCACGCAGGTGTGGGTCACGAACCTCGATGCCTCTCCGTACCTCGGGCGAATCGCCATCTGCCGAGTCATGCAAGGCACCATCAAGAAGGGCCAGCAGGTTGCCTGGTGCAAGACCGACGGCACGATTGGCCAGGCCAAGGTCATCACCCTGACCGTCACCGACGGCATCACGAACGTAGACGTCGATGAGGCTGGCCCTGGCGAGATCGTACAGATTTCAGGCATCGAACAGATCATGATCGGCGAGACGCTGGCCGACCTGAACGACCCCCGGCCGCTGCCCGTCATCACCGTCGACGAACCGACCCTGTCGATGACGATCGGCACCAATACCTCGCCGCTCGCTGGCAAGGATGGCGACAAACTGACAGCTCGCCAGATCAAGGACCGCCTCGAAAAAGAACTCGTGGGCAACGTTTCGATCCGGATGCTGCCAACCGACCGCCCCGACACCTTCGAGGTTCAGGGCCGTGGTGAGCTTCAGCTCGCCGTTCTCGTTGAAACGATGCGTCGCGAAGGATTCGAGCTCACGGTTGGCAAGCCAGCGGTTCTCACCAAGGAGATCGACGGCACGCTCCACGAGCCGACCGAACGGCTCACCATCGACATTCCCGAAGAACACGTCGGCGGCATCACGCAGATGCTCGGTGAACGTAAGGCGAAGATGGAGAACATGACCAACCATGGCGATGGCTGGGTTCGGCTCGAGTACATCGTTCCCGCTCGCGCGCTGATCGGTTTCCGAACCGGATTTCTCACCGAAACCCGCGGTACCGGCCTCGCGAACCACGTGTTCGAGGGTTGGATCCCGTGGCAAGGCGAGATCCGCATGCGCAACAGGGGCTCGATCGTCGCGGATCGCATCGGCTCGAGCACGATCAACGCTATTCAGAATTTGCAGGAGCGCGCAGTCTTCTACATTCCGCCAAGTGTCGAGGTATACGAAGGCATGATCATCGGCGAGAACCCTCGCAACGAAGACATGGATGTCAACGTGTGCAAAGAGAAAAAGCTCGACAACATTCGCACCCAGTCCTCCGACGACACGGTGCGCCTCACACCGCCGAAGATCTTTTCGCTCGAAGGCGCGCTGGAGACAATCGGCGATGACGAGTGTGTCGAAGTCACGCCAGCGAACATTCGTCTGCGCAAGGTAAACCTTGACGGCACCAACCGTGCACGTCAGGCAAAGCGCCTCAAGAACGCTCGAGAAGGCGCAAGCGCGTAGCGGCGTTCGAGAGCCACACCGGCCGAACTCGAACCTAGATCGCTGATACAACTTCAGGGATGGACAACAACCCGACGGACGCTGTCTCCACAGCGAACGCTGACTACTACGATGCGTTCGAGCGGCAGGACCTCGACCTGATGTCGTCGACCTGGGAGCACAGCGAACGTGCCACGTGTACACACCCTGGCTGGCCGACCTTGCACGGCACGGACGACATCATTCAGTCATACGCCTCGATCTTCAACGGACCGCAGAGCCTTCAGGTCATCTTGACCAACGAACACGTGATGGTGGAAGGAAACTTCGCCTATGTCTCCGTCGACGAGAACATGGTCGACCAGGGCGGAAACGCGGCCGCCACGGCTGCGCTGAACATTTTCGTCTTCGACGGTGATGCCCGTTGGAACCTGGTGGTGCACCACGGGTCTCCGATCGTCAGCCGATAACCCCACCTGATCTTGGTGGACGGCACCGATGGCCGTCCTAGTGGTCGACGAGTCGCCGCCACCGACCTTCACGAAAGCCCAGGAGGATGTTTCGCACCTTCTCCGCATCCCTGTCGGTGATGGTCGTGACACCGGTTGCCAGAAACTCGTTCAAACCCGGTGGCTGCTTCGAGAACTCCGCACTCACTCGATGAAAGCCCATCGTCCAATTGTCGAACTGCCGATGGTCGTGCTCTCGCCTGAACAGCAAGATGGCCTCGGAATGGCGTGTGTCCCCACAGATCCGTTCGTAGAGGTTCTCCACTGCCTCCTCCGGGCCTTCGAGGACCTGCAAGAAGGATCCCTCGTGATAAAGAAGCATGCCGCTAATCCCAGCGGCGGCATTGTTGCGGCGAGACTTTGCGAGCAGCTCGACAAGGTCCTCGTCGCTGAAATCAACGGTTCCAGCACTCGCGTATCCGAGCTGAAGCACATGTTCTGCTTCCGTCCCATCTGCCAGCGATTCTGGGATAGAGGTAAGGGTTGTCATCACGTTTCTCCTTCACCCATGTATCGACGGAAACGATCTTGCACTTGATCGGTTTCGTTATGGCGCGGTTGGAGATTTCAGCTCGGCGCCGGGCCCGGAGAACATCCCACGATGCCATCGACGTGGCGTGGCGATCAGTGCCCGAGGGTAATCCTCGAACATCCACCTGCCGAAATTGCGCCGTGTCCAATCGTTGGTCCCGACGGCGCGCAGAGCGAACTCGGCGATCCTGGGGCGCTCGAGCAACCTGCCGAGCATTGAGGCCATCTTGTGGTCGGCGACCAGCTCGGCGCGTACGGCAGACTCGTATGCCTTGCTTGCGCTGTCGAAGTCGGAGTGCGCCGCGAGAATCGTGGCGGCCGCTTCTCGGCCGGTGAGTAACGCCTGGCCGATTCCTTCGCCGGTGAGCGTGTCGCAGGCGGTTGCGGCATCGCCGACGAACAACGTTCTCGGACCCACCAAAGGCGCTTGGTCGATGCGGGCCGGAATCGGCCACGCGCGATGTGGAGATTCGGGCGTGGCGTCCCGGCCGATCACGTTGCGTATGTGCGGGCGCTCGAGAAGCTCAGGCCACAATGACTTCATGTCCTGGGTCGAGATGTCGCCGCCACGCAAGATGCCGAAGCCGACGTTCGCTCGACCATCACCGACGGGAAACGACCAGACGTAGCCAGGGAGCACATCCGGCTCGAACCAGATCCAGAGCTCGGATGCCGCTGCCGACGAGACGTTCTCGAAGTACTGGCGGAAGGCGTGCCATTCACCGCGGTACTTCTCCATGTCGAGTCCGAGCAGCTTGCGAACCGGTGACCACATGCCGTCTGCAGCGATGCACTGATTCGCCGTGATCGTCGTTCCTGATTCGTCCGTCAGAACGATGCTGTCGATGCCTGGCTCGACGCTGACGACTTTTGATCCGAAGCGGGTCGCAGCACCGGAACTTTGGGCGAATGCAACCAGTGCCGCGTCAAGTTCCTCGCGTCTGGCTACGGCGGCGTACAGGCCCGGACCCGCAGGAAGTGGAATGTCGTGCCGTCGTCCGGATGGCGAGTGCAACACAGCCCCAGTGACCGGGGTGAACGAAGGGACATCGTCGACAGAGAAACCCATCTCCTCGAGTTGTCGAAGGCACAACGTGGTGAGTCCGTCGCCACAGAACTTGTCGCGGGGAAAGGTCGCCTTGTCGATCAGCAGCACATCGTGTCCGGCGGCCGCGAGAGTGTGCGCTGCAGCTGCACCGGCTGGGCCGGCGCCAACGATCGCGGTGTCGACGGTGATCACGGAACCGATCGTACCGAGCGAACGAGATCGACCCTGGCCCTGCCGGAGCCCGGGGGTGTGAACTGTGGCCTATCCGGCCGGCGTCGTCGTGGTGGTCGTCGTCGTTGTGCTGGTGGTGGTGGTCGTCGTGGTTGTCGTGGTCGCATCGGGGTCAACCGTTGTCGTTGTGGTGGTCGGAGCAACGGTGGTCGTGGTTGTCGAAGCATTTGGATCGACCGTCGTGGTGGTCGTCGCACCCGGGTCAACGGTCGTGGTTGTCGTCCCGTTCTCGAAGTTCGGATCCTCACCGTCTTCGAGATCCTCGATCTGTTCTTCGTCCGGATTCTGTGTCGGGGTGCCATCGCAGGCGATCCCCTCAGGGCGGTAGGTGGCGAAGACCGAATCGATCTCTTCGGAACCGTCCTCGACGAACGTACGCGTGCGTTGTGTCGTCACGCGAGTGCAAGCAACGCCGATGGTGGTCTCGCTCTGTCCCGTCTGCTCAGCATCGACCCACTTGGTCGAGAACAATTTCACAGTCACCGACCGATCGGTGGTCGTGGGCCAGATGAGGACCCCGTACGGCGTCGGGTTGTGAATCTCGAGTTGTGGCGCCGGCCAGGAGATGGTCGCCTCGCGTCCATAGGGGTAGCGGCTGAAGTAGATCGAGTGTGATTGATACGACTCGAACTCGAGACCAGCGAAGAAGGCAGCATTGAAGATCGTGGTGGCGTACTGGCTGATACCGCCGCCGACACTGTCGACGAGGTGGCCGTTCACGATCGTTCCCGCGGGGACGAAACCGTTCTCCCGGGTGCGTCGCCCAACGAACTCGTTGAGAGAGAACGTCTCGCCGGGTTCCAGAATCACGCCCTGCGTGAGCTCGGCGATTCGTTCGATATTCGTGTTCCTGCTCTGTCCGGCGGTGTAGTTGGTCGTGAAGGAGCCCACCAACTCGGTGATCCCGAGTTCACGTGCCCAGGCCGTTCCGCGCGCTCCATCGACGTTCTCGTAGAGCAAGGTCGCCACGTCGAGTTCGGAAGTGAGCGCTCGCTCGATGCGTCGGACGGAAGCAGCGCTACAACAAACAGTTTTCGGTGGGCCAGGTACGACGATCACCGTGTCGGGGTCCTCATCGCTGTCACCCGGAATGACGTCGAACGATGCCTCGCCACCTTGCTGGCCTGCGGTTGGGAACATCCTCGCGAGCTCGGCATCGATGCGGCTGAATTCGACCGACACGTCCCAGCTACCGCTTCTCCACACAACGGTGGTAGCTGGTGCGAGCGCAGACGCAGACAACGTGCTCTTCTCGCCTCCGATGGCGACCGTGATGCCATTCGCAATTCGTTCGTTCAGTTCGTCGGCGTACGTTTGGGCGTCTTGGTCCGAGACCTCGGCATCGACCGGTGAGAACGGCAGCTGCACGGTGTTGCGGCCATTCACGGCCGCCGACACGATCTCGTTCGCGAGGGCGCCGATGTCGGGATCTTGGCCGACGAGTGATGGCACGACCGTGAACGCAGCGCCTTCCGCCCTGATACCGGCGTTGGTGGGGGAGATCGGCGTGAGCGAAAGGTTCGCCACTTGACTGGTCAAGATCGACTCGGACTCCGAAGACGGTTGACCGCTGTCGTCCACCAGGATGGTCGCGGGGTCGATGTCGAACCAACGATCGCCGGACTCGACGCGTACCGATGTGACGGCTTCGCCATCTCCGCCCTGTGGCGATGCGGATTCGTCGTCGTCACCGAACAGCCCGCATCCACCGAGCACGATCGACAGGACGAGGACCGCAAGTGGGCGGCACAAGCCTCGGTTCGATCTCACAGAAGCCTCAGCTGCGGGGACTCGATACCGCGGAGTTCGTCGTAGTCAACTTCCACACACTCGATGGAGCGCTCACTCGCGAGAACTTTCGCTTGCGGCTTGATCTCCTGCGCGACAAATACGCCGCGTACGGGGCTCAGTCGTGGGTCTTGGTTCAAGAACTCGAGGTATCGGCTGAGCTGCTCGACGCCGTCGATGTCGCCCCGCCGTTTGACCTCGATCGCGACAGCCGCATCGTCCTCGTCGCGACACAACAGGTCGACAGGACCGATGTCGGTGGGGAACTCGCGGCGAACCAATTTGTACCCATCGGCAATCGTCGTCGGGTCGTTCGCGAGCAGCTCCTGTAGGTGAGCTTCGACGCCGTCCTTCTGCAGGCCTGGGTCCACACCGAGTTCCCAGTTCGTGTCGCTGAGGACGTCGTGCATCGTGATGATCAGGGTTTCGCCCTTTGGGCTGACCACACGCCATTCAGATCCGTCTTCGATGAGACGATTCGGGGCGTTCATCCAGTTCAACGGCTTGTACGCGCCGCCGTCAGCATGCACGGCCACGCAGCCGTCGGCCTTGACCATGATGAGTCTGGTGGCTTCTGGAAGATGGGCGGTGAGACGGCCGTCGTAGTCGACGGTGCAAATAGCTACAACAAGGCGCACGAAGCGCCAGGGTAGGCCACGTTTCACCAATCGCCCATTCGCCCGGCAGGGGCTTGCTCCCCAGCTTGGTCAGCGTCCGAAGCGCTTGAGGAGACCCTTCTTCGACACCTGCTCGTCGCGATGGTTGCTCATCCGCTTCTGAATGAGTTCTCGTCGCTCCCTGAGGTCGTTGTACGTGACGGCCTCGGTTGAACGATCGACGCCCAGGCTGTCTTTGAACGAGGTCAGGTCGACCTCGAATTCGTCCCCAGCGACGCCCATTTCGGAGGCGAGGCGCTGCCCGTGGTTCTGTGCAAAGTACGTCGCGATGTGTGCGACCTCGCCGAACAGATCGAGATCGGGAGCCAACGTGCCGATCGCGGCGTCCACGAACATCATGTTCTTGACGAAGAGCATGAGCTCCTTGGGTAGCGCGGCGCCATACCCCAACATCTGCTTCACGAATCTCTGCAACTCGGCAATCAGCTCTTCAGGCGTGAGTGCGGTCGGGTCGAGCGGCGCCTGGTCGAGACCCAAGTCGGTGAACACCACGTCGAGGTCGGTATCGGGAGGTAGTGCACCAAGGTCACGAATCGCCGCGAGTTGGCCCTTGACGTCGCTCATCATGCCGCTCATGAGCAGTCGCAGAAACGCCTGGCGTTTGGGCTCGCTCAACCGACCGGTGATGCCGAAGTCGAACAGCGCCGTACGCCCGTCCGGTTGCACGAAGAGGTTGCCGCCGTGAAGATCGCCGTGAAAGACGCCATGGATCATCGCGCCCTCGAGGAACCCGACCATCGAGGTGCGGACGATCTCGTGCGTGTTGACACCAGCGGCCCTGATGCCCTCCGCATCATCGAACGAGAACCCGCTCAGTCGCTCCATGACGAGAACCCTCCTCGTCACGAGCGTCGGGTGCGGTCGAGGGATGACATATGCGGTCTGGCCGAGCTGTCGAAGCGATATGGCGACGTCGAGCATGTTGTCCGCTTCGAGGCGAAAGTCGAGCTCCTCGGTGATCGTCTCTGCGAAGACCTCGACGAGCGCTGGCGGGTTGGCGAGAGCGGTCACGGGGATTCGGCCGATGAGGAACGGCGCGAGCCAAGCCATGACCTTGAGGTCTTGGTGCACCGTCTCGGACACGGTTGGTCGCTGCACTTTCACGACGACCTCTTGGCCGCCTCCGGGTGTGATGTGATCGGCCAAGACGGCTCGATGGACCTGGGCGATCGACGCAGCTGCGAGCGGAACCCTGTCGAACTCGGCAAAGACTTCGTCCAGCGGTTTGCCGAGATCCGATTCGACCACAGCTCGGACGGTCTCGAAGGTTTCGGCGGGAACCTGGTCACGGCACTTGATGAACTCGTCGACCAATTCCTTGGGGAATATGCCCTGTCCGCTGGAGATGATTTGGCCGAGCTTGATGTAGGTCGGACCGAGGACCTCAGCAGCGAGACGGAGCCGTCGTGAGAGGTCGGCCGTCGACTCGGGACCACCCCTTCTCCGCGCTCCGAGCGACCAGAGCGCCACACCACCACCGATTCGGGCGGCAACCTCGATCAGTCGTCCCCCCGCGGGCACGCGCTTCGGTTTGATGAGCTTTGGGACCTCGCGGCGAACCGCGGATCGAATTGTGTCGACCCGATCGCGCCAGCGAGCCTCTTCGAGCACGACCTGCCACGGACCGTGATCGCTGAAGGCGGCGAGCGCGAGATCACCTTCGAACGTATTGGCTTCAGCGTCGTCCTTGGCCACATCGGTCATGATCCCAGTGTGCGTCGAGATCGAACCGAACGCATGCCGCAGTGATGTGACGTTTGATTCGCGTGCATCTCGCAGCGCTGATTCTCGGGCAACGCCGTGACTTGCACCCCTCGAACGCCACGTGGTCCACTTGGGCATTCAACGCGACACAGGAAACGTGGCCGAGCGATCGGATGACTGCCAATGATCGACCGGAGCGACGAACAGCATGACGTGATCCGGGCCGAGGTTCGGCGTCTGTGTGACAAGTACGGCAACGAGTACTGGCGCGGCCTCGAACCGAACCGCTACCCCGAGGAGTTTGTCGCAGAGCTCACGGCCCAGGGGTGGCTGGGAGCCCTCATCCCACAGGAATACGGAGGCGGGGGGTTGAGTCTCGGCGGAGCTTCCGTGATTCTCGAGGAGATCTCTGCGAGCGGAGGAAACCCGAGTGCGTGCCATGCGCAGATGTACGTGATGGGCACGGTTTTGCGCCACGGGTCGGATGCGCAAAAGAGCAAATACCTCCCGCAGGTCGCCAGCGGCGCCAAACGTCTGCAGGCCTTTGGTGTCACCGAACCGGAGGCTGGTTCGAACACCACCATGATCCGGACCAGGGCGGACAGGGTAGGGAACGTCTACAAGATCAACGGCCAAAAGATCTGGACCTCTCGCGCCGAGCACTCCGATCTGATGGTTCTGCTCGCTCGCACGACCCCGAGCGATGAGGTGGATGACCGCCTCGATGGTCTCTCGGTTTTCCTCGTCGAGATGCGAAAGGACGACGGGTCACTGATCGACGGTCTGACGATCAACCCGATCGCCACGATGATGAACCACAGCTCCACCGAGGTGTTCTTCGACGATGTCGAGATTCCGTCGGACGCTCTTGTCGGAATGGAGGATCAGGGTTTCCGACAGATTCTCGACGGCATGAACGCCGAGCGCATTCTGATCGCCTCGGAATGTATTGGCGACGGTCGCTTCTTTCTGGAACGAGCATCACAGTATGCGCGTGACCGCATCGTTTTCGACCGTCCGATCGGGCAGAACCAGGGAGTGCAGTTTCCTTTGGCGAAGGCGCACATTCAGCTCGAGGCCGCCGATCTGATGCGGTGGAAGGCGGCGGACCTATTCGACGCGGGAGAATCGTGTGGTGTCGAGGCGAACATGGCCAAGCTGCTTGCCTCCGAGGCATCGTGGGCCGCGGGCAACGCTGCTGTCGATACCCATGGCGGGTTCGGGTTCGCGGTCGAATACGACATCGAGCGAAAGTTGCGTGAGACACGGCTGTACCAAGTGGCGCCGATCAGCAACAACTTGATCCTTGCGTTCGTTGGGCAGAAGTGTCTGGGTCTGCCCAAGAGTTATTGAGTCAGCTCTTGTAGAGCGATGCCTCGTTGTGGTGGTTCCACAAGGCGCCGCCCATGATGGCGCCGAATCCGCCACCGATCCAGAACGACATGAAGGCCCCGATGCCGACGGCCTCGCCAACTTCACCACTGGTGAGGTAGCTCGCAACCGCGACGAGGGCAAAGACCACAAGCGCACTCAGCGGAATCATCCTGATCTGGGCATCGCGCATCGTGAACGGATCTTGTCTCGTTGCGGCTGATGTCTCGTTGGCAGCGTGGGTCGGAAGATTGACGGAGATGGTGCTCATGTATCCAGGGTGTGCGACGCAGGGCGAACCGAGTAGGGACCAATGTCCCGGACTGAGACAGGAACGAATGGACACCGGCGACGTGTGGTGAGAGCCTCGGTCATGGACGACAACCAGGGTGACTTCAGCGCGGACCTCGAATCGTCGGCAGCGGCAGAATCGTCGGGTCTTGGCTCACGGGCGATTGCTCGAGGTCTGGCCACGCTTCTCTTGATCGCGTTTGCGACGACGTTTGCCTTGCAGAACAGCGAGACGGTCGAGGTCACGTTTCTGGCGTGGGACTTCTCGATGAGCAAGATCCTTCTGATGATCGTCTCGGCGGTTGTCGGAGTGTTGCTCTGGCTGCTCATCTCCCGCCTCATGCGTCGCAACAAGTCGAAGTAGGCCTGCGAAAATACGTGACAAGCCAAACGGGGTGGCTCAACGCAGCTCCGCATCGATGACACGGCAACTGAGCTCGAGAAGTAGTCGGTCGTCAGGATTCGTCATGTCGACAGGAAGAAGGGCCGCGATTCGTTCGAGTCGATACCGGACCGTGTTGCGGTGAAGATGAAGCAACTCAGCCGTCTTTGTGATGCTCTGACCCGAATCGAGGTATGCACGCAGGGTGTTGAGAGCTTCGCGAGTTTGTCGTGCCGATTGGTTGAGAAGCGGTGCCATGATTTCGTTGATGATCGGACGAACTCCATCGATCTCCGCCCATCGCACGAGAGCACGGCCAAGACCGAGTCGATCGAAGTGTTGGATTTCATTGGCAATCCCGCGTGCTCTCGCCACCCGTACCGCCGTCGTGGCCTCCGTGACGCTCGTTCGAAGGCCACCGGCACTCAGGTGTGGCGTCCCGACCCCGATGTGGATGCGTAACCCTGGGAATCGATCACGAGCTCTCCCCATGGCTGCGCCGATCAACTTCGTCGACTCTGTGGCAACGAGGTCGGTGTGAGCTCGATCGCGACTCGAGATCAGCACAATCGAATTGAGCGTTCCTGCGCGGGTCCATTCACCGCTCGCACGTTTCATGCCGTCGAGCAAAATCTCCGCGAGTCGTTGCTGGCAGCGGTTCACAGCCTGCAACGAAGCTGGCTGCGGAAGCGGATCGTGACAATCGACTCGGATGGCATAGTGCGAGCCATCGATCGGGAAGTCGGCTTGACGAAGCCGACTGATCGCATCAGCAGACGTTGCAGTGTCGCTGAGCAAAATCTCGTTCAACAATTCGGTGCGAGTGGTCGCGGGTAATTCATGGGCCTCGTAATCAGCCTGCAAGAGTGCTTCGATCCTGCGTGCGAGATACGCGGCCGCAGTTCTGACCACAGGGAGCACCTGGTCGCCGCCATACGCGAGGTGATGTCGGACAATTCCCTGCACTTGGATCGGGACTGCATTGGCCGAGTCAGCTCCGTCCAACATCTCCAGCTTGACGCCCAACTCATGTGAGCACTGCCGGAGAAGGAGCGGGATGGCCGATGACTCGACGCACCCGTCACTCAGATCGCAGACCCGCTGGAGTGACACGACGTCGGTCTGACCCCCGGTGACGATCAGGTCATGGACTTGGATCGCCAACGACACCACATCTTGGCCATCGCGCAACCGTCCGAGTGCAATTCCTCGCTCGGCTGCGATCCGTCGGGCGGTCAGCGAAGGCACAACTGGAGCATCCGCATGAACCAGGATCGCGACCAACCCAGCTGCTGCGCCGCCGAGGGCGATGTCGAACCTGTACCCGCGGAGCTCGCGAGCCAAAAGCGGATCCAGAACCACGACGCTTCCCTGTGGTGCTCGGGTTATCTCGTCGAACGTTCTCGCGGCGACCACACGAGTGACGGCGTTCGGCGTCCCCTCGACAGTGGAGGTGACATCGATCGAAGCGCGCAGGTCGGACAGATCGACACGTTTCATCTCCGCATTGTGCATCTTGCACAGGAATCGCTCCAAGTTTGGAGATTTAGCCAATGACGGGCATTCGGCCACTTTCTAGGGTTGGGCTCGTGGCAACTCTTGGACATCCAGAACTTGAATGGCTCACGTTGGGGGCGTCGGTCTTCGGAGGTGGTGGGGGCGGTGATCCGCTTCTCGGCCACTTGATGGCCCAACAAGCACTTGGACCCAACGGGACCGTACCGTTCATCGATCTCGACGAGCTCGACGATGACGACCTCATACTTCCGGTGGCGATGGTCGGGGCGCCGACGGTGATGACCGAGAAGTTTCTCTCGGGAGACGAAGGTGATCGTCTGCGAGACGCGATCGAGAAGGCTCTCGGTCGAAGTGTGGCCGCCGTCTGTTGTGCCGAACTCGGGGGCATCAACGGAGTCCTTCCCGTCACGTGGGCCGTTCGGAGCGGACTGCCCATCGTCGACTGCGATCTCATGGGACGCGCCTTTCCTGAGCTGCAGATGACCACGGCCGCTCTTGCAGGGGTCGACATCAGTCCGGTCGTGATGACCGACGAACGCGGCAACATCGTGCAATTCACCACGATCAATGCAACGTGGGCCGAAAAGATGGTCCGCACGGTCGTTGGTTCCATGGGCGGTGAGGCATCGATGTGCCTCTACCCAATGACGGTTGCTCAGGCCCGAACGGCGACTGTACCCAGATCGGTGAGCCGGGCCATGGAGGTCGGCCGTGTGCTTCTCGAGGCAACCGACGACCCGATCGGTTCGCTCTGCCGCTCCGTCGATGGGTATGCGCTCGTCGAGGGGAAGATCATCGATGTCGAGCGACAGACGACCGAAGGGTTCTCCCGTGGGTCGGTCGCCATCGAAGGATCGGGATCGGACAGTGGGCGACTCCTTCGCATGGAATTCCAGAACGAGAACCTTGTGGTGATGGAAGATGGGTTGGTCCTCGCATGCGTGCCGGACATCATCACCGCCGTCGACGTCCATACGGCGCGGCCGATCGTCACCGAACTTCTGCGGTACGGCCAGCGCGTCTCGGTTATTGCGCTTCCTTGCGACCCGGTGTGGCGTAGCGACGACGCTCTTGCGGTCGTCGGGCCACGAACGTTCGCATACGACATCGATTACGTCCCCGTGGAGGAACTTCATGGCTGAGCGAGCCGGATACCGAATCGGCGTCGACGTAGGCGGGACCAATACCGATGCCGTGCTGATGAATGAGGACCTCGAAATACTGGCCAAGTACAAGTCGGAGACAACCGTGGACGTGGTGGGCGGAATCGCCGATGCCATGCGTTCGGTGCTCGAGGCGAGTGGAGTTGGGGCATCGAAGATCGGCCGCGTCATGCTCGGTACGACTCATGCGACGAACGCAGTGCTCGAGCGCCGCGACCTCGGACGTGTCGCGGCGATTCGGATCGGCGGTCCGGCCACCAAGTCCGTTCCTCCCCTGGTGACGTGGCCCGACGACCTTCGTGCGGTCGTCTCCGCGGGCGAGGTCATCATCGATGGCGGGTTCGAGTTCGATGGATCAGAACAGGTCCCTTTGGATGAAGATGCCCTGCGCTCCTTTCTGTCTTCGATGGATGAGGTTCCCGAGTCATTTGCGGTCACGAGCATCTTCGCTCCAGTTTCGGACGCACATGAGTTGCGCGCTGCGGACATCATTCGCGAGATCTACCCCGATACCGCTCTTTCGCTCAGCGGTTCGATCGGATCCCTGGGTGTTCTTGAACGAGAAAACGCATGCGTGCTGAACGCATCGTTGATGTCGGTCGCCCACAAGATCGTCGCCGGGATTAGCGAAGCGACCACGAGCTTGGGCATCGATGCAGTGAGCTACTTCGCGCAGAACGACGGAACGCTCATGGCGATGGATCGGGTGCTTCAGTTTCCCGTGCTCACGATCGGATCAGGTCCGGCGAACTCGATGCGAGGCGCAGCGCACCTCTCGGGCCTATCCGAAGCGATCGTCGTCGACGTTGGCGGCACGTCGACCGATATCGGCGTGCTCGCTGCAGGCTTTCCTCGAGAATCGGCGATCCCCGTGGAGATCGGTGGAGTGCGAACGAACTTTCGTATGCCCGACCTTCTTGCGCTGGCCCTTGGTGGGGGGACAATCGTCGCTGATGGAACCGATGGACTGCGTCTTGGCCCCGAGAGCGTCGGGCACAGGCTGGCAACCGAAGCCCTGTGTTTCGGGGGGACGGTTCCGACCCTGAGTGATGTTGCCAACCGTGTGGGACGGGCATCCTTCGGCACGAGCCAACCGGACGCGTTGTCCGTCGACGTCGCGAACCGTGCGATCGCCGAGGTCGACAGAATCTTCGAAGATGGCATCGACCGAATGAAGCTCAGCCGGTCGGCTCAACCCGTGATCGTCGTCGGTGGCGGCAGCGTGCTTGTGCCCTCGGCTCTCGACGGGGTGTCCGAGGTGATTCGGCCCGAGAATCATGATGTCGCCAACGCCGTAGGGGCAGCGATTGCGTCGGTGAGCGCCGAGATCGACCAGCTGTTTTCGATCGAAGGGAACACCCGCGAGGCAACCATCGACGCGGCGAAGGCCGACGCCATCGGAGCCGCCGTTGCCTTGGGAGCTGACCCCGAATCGACCGAAGTGGTGGCACTCGAGGAGCTGACGATGGCCTACATGACGAACAACATTGTCCGGCTGCGGATCAAGGCTGCTGGGCCGCTTCTGTAAGCCCACTGAGTCATGGAAGTCTGATCGAGAGAGCGATGGCCGAAGACACAAAACCTGGAACCAGCGGCCCATCCGAGGAGTCGCCGTCGGGCGAATTCTCGTCGACGGTTCTCGAAATCCCCGAGAGCGGCCAGCCGTTCCAGCATTGTGGCGAGCGGTTCATCTTGGTGCTCTCTGGCGAGATTCGGCTGTCAAACGGCGAGACGAACCTCACGATGTGCGAAGGCGAGACAATCCATTACGAAGGGCATCGAGAACACACGATCTCGTCGACCACTGAGACTCCCGCGAGCATCCTGATCGTCACTTCACCCTAGAGATGACATAGGGGAACTTTTCTGTCACGGCTGACGTCCAAGCGGACGAAGCTTCAGAAGGAGCCTCAGAATCCCGAGGAGAAGATGATGACGAAGACGGTGTGGGTATTGGGCCCCGGTACATGCTCATCCTCGGTCTGATGTTTGCGGCATGCAGTGAGACGACGTCGATTGCCACCGAAGGGTCCGGCGCGAGCAGCGAGGCCGGACAGAACGCTCCGGCGGAGGGACCAAACACCACCTCGGTTGGCCCGCAGATCGAGGACTATGCCGACTATGACGACTTCGCCTGGGACGAATCGGCCGTCGACGGATACACGATGATCTACACGCAGAAATGTGGTGATCTCTACCGTTCGGACGAGCCCATGGAGGTCTGGGTCGAAGGTGTCTACTTCACAAATCCACTTGGCACGCCGGTCGCCGGAATTCACCAGGTCACTATTCCAGAGCTGCACGAGGTCATCGTTGCCCGGGGAGCTGGTGAGTCCCTCACGGTGTTCCGTGAGGGAGAGTTCGGGCAACCTGAGGAGATCGTGATTTCGACGAGTGCCGGCGAGCCGACGTTCTGCTTCGAGCTCATCGACTTCGCAATCTCGATCGAGGATGCGGACGGACGTCAGCCAGTTCCACTTCTCTACGAGGTCCAGGTTCGCGATCTGGCATCGACCGAGTTCTCCGTGGGCGTCGCCTCGTGCAACGGCGACCCGACCTTCACCAAGACCGAATCTGCTACCGAGATTCGAATTGCAGCGACGTCGTGGCTGCCCGACGGTGACAGCCGAGAAGACTGTCTTGATGGAATCCTGGTCCAACTCGCCGAGCCGCTGGGCGATCGCGCCATCGTCGATGAACTGAGCGGACGAACCATGCCGATCCTGACCGACGAGATTCTGAACGCACCGAAGCCGCTCACACAACTGGACTGCTTCGAGGACGTGCTCGACTGTCGTGCGAACTTCCAGATCCTGACGCAGAGCTACAGCCTCACGTGCATGGCGGTGACGGACGACGGGGTCAGCCCACATCACTTCGCGAGTGGAGAACTCGACGGTCAGCCCGTCGACGTCTTTCAGATCAAGAGTGTGGGCGTGAACATCATGCTCGCCGTCGATGTGCCCAGCGGAGAATGTGTGGGAGGCGACGGCGTTCAGCAACCGTGGAGCGTCGCGTTAGTGAATGGTGGCCACCCAGACCAACAATCGCGGTTCCTGTGCAGCTTGGCCGACCTCTCGTCAACACAACGAGAAGATCACCGCTGCGGGCGATTCGAGTAGTTCGACCTCATCTGAGCGAGCTGGCCTGAGGACCAGATCTCACAACAGATCTTCGAGTGGGTCATCGAACTCTCGTAGGCTCACCTGACCCTCATTGCAGGTGTCGAGCACTCTGCACCATCGACATGCTGGGCTCGGCGCCACCCGAGGATTCGACGAGTCGAGCTCCAGTTCGATCATGCGTTTCACGCCATCGATGGCGCGCTGGGCCGCGGAGAACAACATGTCCTCGGTGACATCCTCGGGATGAAATCGACCCTGGTCCAAGTAGTAGCTGGCGATTCGACGGGGAGGCACGCCGATACGAATCGTTTCGATCAGTGCGTAGTAACGAAGGTCGTGCATGTGGCCGGGTTGAAACTTGCCGCTCTTGAGATCGACCAGCACCTTCCCCGCACGAAGGCCCTCAGCGCGTCCCAATGTGAGGTCGATCTTGCCCTGCAAGACGATGCGTCCCTCGAACAATTCGAGGCGGACTTTCGACTCGGTCACCGGCCGCCATTGTTTCTTGAGCGGTGGCCAACATTCGTCGAATTTGGTGACGAGGTCGACGCTGTCCGAACGAAGTTGTGCTCGGTCGGCGGGGGAGAGGCCCTGAATGAAACCGCTGATGTTCTGTTCGCCGAACTCGAGGCTCGCAATCGACTCGTCGACGAGGTCGGCCGGAATGGCAATGCCGTGCCAGTTGATCGACAGTTCGATCGCTTTGTGCACGACGGTGCCGCGGGCCAGCGGGACCGACCAGCCAGGGAACTCGCGGTCGGCCAGGTATTTGCGTTCGCATCCATGTACCGACGCGATCGCGTGTTTGTTGGCCCAGATCGAGACGTTGTCGCCCAGCAGTTCTGCGTGGCTGGCGACACCCTTCTCGAGCTCACCGCGTAGCTCGTATCGAAGTTCCGCGGGGTACTCGGGCCAGGACTCTCGCCGAGCGCCTATCTGATCGACGACCTCTTGTTGTGCTGGACTCAGCTCGTCGGTCATGCGCTGATCACGAAATCACGGGCGTCCCTAGCCATTGTCGAGGGAGAACTCCCACGTCACAAGGGGAGCGGCCAGTATGGCAACCCAGTGAGCCGAGGCGCGGAGGTCGCCAGTGAAGACGGCCGACTCTCCGGCGGCCAGCGTGTCACTGAGCTCGAGGGTGATCCCATCGTCACCGACCGACACGACTTGGAACACCGACGAGTTGTTGCCGTTGTTCGTGGCCGTAATGGTGATCGCCTGCGGGAAGCCATCGAGCGACGGGGCAACACCGAAGACTTGGCTGCCTTGATCGGGATTCAAGATGAGGTCGTCATGCAGGATCGACGTCTTGACGAAGGCGGCGACCCAGAAGTCCGCCCCGCTCACCTCGACCAGCGCCGGCACGCCGCCAGCGACGAGCACGTTGCTGAAGACTCGGTCGAAGCCAAACCCTTCGAAGAGCAGCCCGCCGTTTGCGTCTTTGACCGTCACCGTCAGAAGTTGCCCCTGCGCCGGTGCGGCATTGATGTGCAAGACGTAGCTCGGACCGCCAGGCGATGGGAGCACGAACTCGGGTGACAACAGCCCGATTTCGACCTCGCCGTCACCGCTGCCCGATCCGCCCAAGACGTTTCCTCGCTGACAGTTGATGAAACCGTCGAAAATGTCGACTCGACAGCGATCGGTGCCGAGTCCGCCGTTGATGAAGTCTTCCCCCGGACCGCCGGTGATGAGGTCGTTGGCGGCTCCGCCGTCCAAGTCGTCGAAGCCCTTACCACCGGTGATCACATCGGCACCTTGGCCGCCCCAAAGCTCGTCGGCCCCGGTACTGCCATTGATTTTGTCGTTGCCCAGGCCACCGAGGGCGAAGTCATTGCCGTGACCAGCGTTGACCGTGTCGTTGCCGAGTCCGGCCCAAATGTCGTCGGGGCCAACCCCGCCCCAAAGCACGTCATGACCGTTGCCGCCCAGCAAGGTGTCGGCCCCCGCATTGCCGAACATTCGGTCGTTTCCGCCCCCACCGAGGAGGATGTCGTTGCCCCGTTGTCCTTTGACGAAGTCATTGCCTGGGCCTGCACACACCACGTCATCACCATCGCCGGCAAGGATCCTGTCGTTGCCGCCAAGGGCGACGATGACATCGCGTCCGGGTGTTCCTGGCAGCACGTCGTCACCTGGCGTGCCCACGATGGTCGCGACCTCGCCATCGCACATCGGTTCCTGGGCTCCAGCGGGCGTGGCGGTGGCGATCACCACTGACGCAACCATTGCAATGCTTACCAGTACTGATCGAACCCGCATCTCGACCTCCGCTCTCGAGTTGGATCGATCATATGGCGCGCGGCGGTGTGCGTGCCGAGCCGCGTGGGAAGACTGTCACACCCCAGCGCGAGACTGCTCTGTAATGGAGTCGACGTCGATACGTTTCGCTGGGGCAGCCCGAGATCTCGGGCGAGCGGCGCGCCTCTGTGGGCTGACTCCACCGGCATTCACTTCGCCGCCTCGGCTCGCCGGGTATTCGCGCACGATCCGTCGCCGACCCAATGGCGCCACGGTTTCCATCGTGATTCGTGCCCGACCCTGGTCAGCGGTCTTGGCCGACATGATCGAGGGGATCATCGTTGCCAATGCATTGGACCGCGAACGCGCTGACACGGTGCGCACCGCCTTGTGGCTGTCGGTTGAGCAACCCGACGTCGCGGCTGCTGCCTGATACCACGGCGCACCGTCGACACACCCGGCACCGACGGACGCTAGAACGACGAGATGACCTCTCGCCCGAACATCCTCTTCATCATGAGCGACGATCATGCTGCCCACGCGATTTCTGCGTACGGCAGTCGCATCAACGAGACCCCGAACATCGACCGAATCGGAGTTGGCGGAATGCGTTTCGATTCGGCGTTTTGCACCAACTCGATTTGTGCTCCCAGCAGGGCCGCCATTCTCACCGGAACCTACAACCACGTGAACGCGGTGACGACGCTCGACACGCCCCTCGACAACTCGTTGTGGACGTTCCCCAAGGCGCTTCAGGAGGCGGGATGGCAGACCGCATTGTTCGGCAAGTGGCACCTTGGACACGGGTCGTCGGCAGAACCCACCGGATTTGACCGCTGGCGTGTACTTCCCGGCCAGGGGCATTATCACAACCCCGTGTTCGTCGACTCAGACTATGGGATCGATGAGGTGGGCGGGTATGTGACCGATCTGATCACCGATGATTCGCTGAACTGGTTGGAAGAGCGCAATCCCGACGAGCCCTTCGCACTCTTTTGTCATCACAAGGCGCCCCATCGCACCTGGGAGCCCGATGCGAAACACTTCACGATGTACGACAACGTCGAGATTCCGTTTCCCGACACATTCCGCGACGATCTCGTGGGCCGCGCCGACGTGGTTCAGGCGGTGAAGATGCGCATGCTCGACCTCGATCCAATCCGCGATCTGAAAGCCGTGGTTCCACCGGGGCTCACCCTGGACGAGGAGATCGAGTGGCGTTACCAGCGGTACATCAAGGACTACCTCCGGGTCGTCGCATCGATCGATGACAACGTCGGGCGAATGCTCGACTGGCTCGAGGCCAACGGGCTCAGCGACAACACGATCGTGGTCTACACGTCGGACCAGGGATTCTTTCTCGGCGATCACGGGTGGTTCGACAAACGATTGATGTATGAGGAGTCGCTCGCGATGCCTTTGCTCGTCCGGTACCCGGATCGAATCCAGCCGAGCAGCTCGTGTGAAGACATCGTGGTCAATGTCGATTTCGGCCCGACGTTGCTCGAGCTGTGTGGGCTAGAAACGGCCGATCATGTGCAGGGCCGATCGTTCGCCGGCCAACTACTCGGCGACACACCGCAGGACTGGCCGACGTCGATGTACTACCGCTACTGGATGCACAACGATGGGGCCCACGCATGCCCTGCCCACTACGGCGTGCGCACCAGGACACACAAGTTGATCTGCTACTACAACGATCCGCTTGATCAGCCGGGTGCGTGCGGCCCGGCGAACCCCGTCGAGTGGGAGTTGTTCGACTTGATCGAAGATCCGCTCGAGGTGCACAACATCTACGGGACTCCGGAGGCAACGGAGATCACCGCCGAACTTCGGGCCGAATTGCGTCGCCTGCAGAACGCCGTTGGCGACGAACCTTTTGCGGACGCCTGATCGGGAAAACAAACGATGCCGGCCCCGATGTGAGGCCGGCATCAATTCGTTCTTCTACACGGACGCTCGATCAGCCAGGCAGGATGACCGAGTCGATGACATGCACAACACCGTTCTGTGCTTCGAGGTCAGCCGAAGTGACCGTCGCTCCATCGATCATCACGTTGCCGTCGACAACCGACACGGCAATCGTGTCACCGTTGACCGTTTCAACTTCGGTGCCATCTGCGGCGATCGCATCGGCGGCAAGGATCTTTCCGGCCACCACGTGGTAGGTGAGGATTCCACTCAGATCTGGGCTTGCGAGCAATTCTTCAGCGGTGAGGCCGAGGTCGGTAAGTGCTTGCTCGAAAGCAGCGTTGGTCGGGGCAAATACAGTGAATGGTCCTTCTCCGCTGAGCGTCTCAACGAGCCCAGCCTCGGTCACGGCTGCGACGAGTGTGCTGAAGTCATCGCTTGATACCGCGATGTCTACGACGGTTGCCGGCAGCTCGGACATGGCGTCTTCTTCTTCATCCATGGCCTCGTCTTCAACAGCATCGTCGACGACCTCAGCGACGGTGTCGGCTGCCTCTTCGATGACCTCTGTGTCGCTGCCGCATGCGGCTGCAGTAAGACCGAACGCAATCATGAGTGCGGACAATCGCTTGGAATTGGTGTTCATGGTGCCGTGTACCTTTGTTTGGGGGGTTGCCAGGTACTACGAACTGGTGGACGGCACCAGATGCCGAGTTGTGGGTGACAGATGCGATGCCCGTTTGACTTGCAACTGCCTCGCTACTGGTGTGGGACCTCTGCGACGAAGCAGCGTCCGTTGGTTTCAGCAGTGGCGGAGTCCGCTGCACTCAGCCAGACTGCTTCGGTCGGCGCAAGCACAAGCGTGCGGCCGTCGCAGAGGATCGTCACCTCGCCGTCGATCGCCAGAACGATTGCTGGTCCGGTTATCGACTTTGATTCAGCGGTCAGGGTGGACAACAAGAACTCCCTCGCCGGTGTTTGGTAGGTTCCGTCGCCATCCGGCGTGATGACCTCCACTTCAGAGGCCTCGTCGCGAAGCACCTCGAGCAAATTCTCGGCGTCGGTGTTCTTCTTGGTCAGGCCGCCGCGGAGCACGTTGTCGCTATTTCCCATGATCTCGACACCGAGTCCGCTGACGTACGAATGCAGAGTCCCAGCATCGAGGTAGAGCGCTTCGCCGGGTTCGAGCAGTACTCGGTTCAGTAGCGCGGCGATCAGCAAACCTGCATCGCCTGGATAGAGCTTGGCGATGGAGCTCACCAACTGGGCTTCGAGGTGCCATTCGATGGATTCATCGCGGCCAGCGCTGAGAACGAGCTCGTCAACCGCCGTCTCAACAGACGCACGTTCGTCGGCCGTTGGTGCGAGGGCCCAGCGGACTGTCGCGAGCAACCCGCGCTCGCGAAGCACGTGTTGAAGTGTGTGAGCTCCGATCGACGCCAGGTAGTCGAGCGTGCGAGGAACCGGACGAAATCCGACCAACGCTTCGAACGGAGTGAGCGCGGCGATGAGCTCCGGTTTGGGAGCGTCGTCTCGAAACGAGCGGTTTGGTGCGCCGATGAGTATTCCTGCGGCGTTTTCTCTCTCGAACCCAGCTGCGGCCTGCTCAGCCGTGGGATGCGCTTGAATGCTCAGCGGTTCACCGACCGCGAGGAGCTTCAGGAGGAACGGAAGTTTCGCTCCATGTTCGCGGACAATGCCATTCCCGAGGAGCGACTTGGGATCAGCCTCGATGTCCGAAATGAGGGTTTGCCCTCCGTCGAGCACGGAAGGAGCTGCGTCATGTGCTCCGTACCAGATCTCCGCTTCGGGGTCATCAGAAGGTTCGAGGCCGCGCAGCGTTGCGAGCAAGGTGTGTGAGCCCCACGCATAGCGCTGGGTGATACCTGTCAGTCTTTCCATGGCCGGCAATCTTCTCGCATGCGTTTGCGAGTCTAGGTTCGACAACGCGAAGCGCGAGCCTGTCGACCCAGCGTCGTCGATCGATCGATCCAATCGCTATTGTCCAGTAATGACTTCGGAAGAGGCCCCATTCACGCTTCGCGCCGCAGCCGGCCTGCCCCTCGCATACGGGCCGCTCTCGGACGCGGTCCTGATCGTGATCGATGCGCAGATGGAATACACCGCCGAGGGGGCGTTGACGCTGACCGGGCTCGAACCCGCGCTCAACAACATCGATGCCCTGCTTCTGAAGGGTCGCAAGGATGGTGCGAGCGTGGTGCACATCGCGCACGAGGGCAGCGAGGGTCGAGCGTTTGATCCAGCGCGTGGCGGACGCATCATCGACCAGGTGGCACCCGTCGACGATGAGACGGTGATTGCGAAGGGTTTGCCGAATGCCTTTGCACACACCGAACTTCAAAACCACTTGGCCGGTATCGGTCGTCCCCACCTGGTGATCTGTGGCTTCATGACCCATATGTGCGTCAGCTCGACTGCTCGAGCAGCGCTCGACCTTGGATACGAGACCACCGTTGTGTCCGATGCCTCGGCAACGCGAACACTCCCTGCGACCGACGGCGGCGATCCGCTTGATGCCGCGGTCCTGCATCGTTCTGCGCTCGCTGCACTCTCCGACCGCTTCAGCGCAATCAACACCACGACGCAGGTTTTGTCGCTCTGAGCATTGACCCCTGCTGCTTCAGCTCGGAGTGACACCCTGCAGACGTTGCGGCTTGACGAAGATGGCGGTTCGGCCGTCTTCAGCCATGACGCGGTCGTATTCGTCCCAATCGTCATGTGTGCCGCCAGCGTCCGAGAACACGCTGCGCAGCAATGCCGGCACGTTGTCTGCATCGAAACCGTCGAAACGATCGCCAGGTCCGATGATGTCGACCGGCCCGTCGACGGAAGCCCATTGCCATCCGACTCGAAACACCACGGTGCATCGGTGAATCTCACGCAGGCGTCGAAGCTTCCACGACGGCCCGCGGAGAACAGCGCCGACGACGTCGTCGCCGGTGACCGGGTGTTTGGTGACGCCTGCGTTGATCACCGACGAGTGAACCGATCCATCGGCGCGAGCAACGCTGATGGTGGCCAACCCATGTTCTCGAGCAGACAGCGAACGAATGGCATCAAGAGAAGTCACAAACCCGAACCTACCGGAGGCAAGTTTCGGCCCGCACCACTTCCCACTAACCAAGAGATATGCGACGTTCTGAGCGAAGCGAGGCCGCCCAAAACGACGTGAACCCTCCGGCCCGCAAGTTCGGCGCGCTACTTCGCCCTAACCGAGAACCTCGCGACGTTCTGAGCGAAGCGATGAACTCGGTTAGAGAGCGAAGCGAACGGCGTGGAGCTGGAGGGAATCGAACCCTCGTCCGCTAAAGGGTTGCAACCCGCGATACGACCATTCCCGATTCACGACTTAACAGCTGCCGTATGGTCGGGTCCACTGAGCAAGCTCAGCTGCCGGATCTTTCTCCGATGTCAGCGTTCTTTCACGCCGTCAGTGGTCTCTCCCGACTGTCCTCCACCGCTTCTGTTGCCGGGCTGCGGTGAACCGGCCCCGCGTGACATTTCTGCTCGCAATGACTCTTTGCTATCTAACTAAAAGTTAAACGGCAAGAGCGAGATCATCCGAATTGGCGTCTCTGTTGTTGCCCCGTTTTAGGAGTCTGAGCAACTCCGGTCGCACGATGAAACTTCCGACTTCAACGTCGAAACCGATCAGCCCCGTGTGCAAGGTGCGTCGGCCCATACTCGGGCTGACGCCATTCTCGCTTGTCAAAAACCATCGACCCCAAAGGGCCGAGTTGTCCACGGTACCGGCAATGGCCAAGTGATGAACTCTTTGCGGTGAATCTCATTGTTCACCCGCATGCCAATAACATCGAGCGAATGGACGCAAGGCATGACCCCGGAATGGGGCGACCCCGCCCCGGCCCAATGCCGCGTCCGAGCAACGCCCCGGGGCCCTCTCGTCCACGCCAGCCATCTCCTGGCCGCATGCGGGAGGCCGACGACGGAGCTGGCAGTGGCCCAGAGCCCGGCTTCGCGATGTGGTATCTCGGGTTGGTGGGTGCCCTGATTGCCGTTGGGGTGCTCGGTTGGGCCTTCAACAATCAGGCTGAGGAGATCGTCGCAGCGCCGATCACCACAACGACGTTCGCCCCGACGACAACGGTTGCTCCAACCACGACGGCTACCACCGCAGCGCCGACGACAACGACCTCGACGACGTCGACGACCGCAGCACCAACCACGACGACCACGACGATTCCGCTGGCAGGCCGTGAGCTCGAGCGGATCGATTCGGTGTCGGGCAACATCTCTCCCAAATCCGTGACTGCCACACCAAATGGTCTGTTCTTCGCCCAGAACATGATGTACCGCCACACGGTGACGGTCTATGACGACCAAGGCTCATTGCTCAAGACAATCGACGATCGGGTGGACCTCGCTTCGTTTGGCGTGCCGAATGGCGTGGTTGCAAAGGGCGCTCCGGTTGAAGCAGCTTCGACCAGCGACGGTCGATATGTCTACGTTTCGAACTACGCCATGTATGGGCCAGGTTTTGGCAGCGAGCCGGGCGACGGTTGCGCCGATTCGGGTTGGGACAACAGCTATCTCTATCGGGTTGACACCGAGACGCTGGAGATCGATCAGGTCATCGAGGTGGGTGCGGTCCCCAAGTTCTTGGCCGTGACCCCCGACGATCAATACGTGTTGGTGACAAACTGGTGTAGTTACGACCTCAGCATCGTCGACACACAATTCGGACGAGAGATTGCTCGAGTCGACATCGGCCGTCACCCGCGCGGCGTAGCGATCAGCAGCGATTCGACTCGTGCGTACGTCACCGAGATGGGCGGTTCCGATATTGCGATCATCCCTCTCGATGACATCGAGCGGCCGGAGATCGCTCCGATCCCTCCCCGAGGAAACCTTGCCGTCATCGGTGAATGGAGCGTCGACCTCGAGATCGATTGGATCGAGGGTGTGGGTCGTGGACCGCGAAGTATCGTCCTCAGCCCGGACAACAAGTTCCTGTACGCCACGCTGAACGGCGAGGGGCGAGTCATCAAGATCGACCTCGAGACGAATGAAGTGGTCGAACGGGTGAGTACCGGTGCAGCGCCACGCTCGATGGCGATGTCGTCGGACGGCACCACGTTGTATGTCGTGAACTACAACTCCGACACGATGTCGAAGGTGCTGACCGAGACGATGGAAGAAGTGCAGGAGATCCGCACTGCCGACAAACCAATAGGCATCACCGTCGATCCCAACACCGCCAACGTCTGGGTGAGCAACTATTCGGGCGTTCTTCAGATCTTTGAAGAGGTTGCTCCCTCGGCGCCGTAAGACGATTTGGCGGGTTGCTCACGTTCTGGCTCGCATGGTCAGCGCCGACCGGGCTAAACATCGGAACATGACTGCGCTCCTTCCAAACGTTGATCCTGATGGGCTTCTCGAGTATTCGGTGGTGTACACCGATCGAGCCCTGAACCACATGTCCTCCTCGTTTCAGGGTGTGATGAACGACATCAGTTCGACCCTGAAGTCGGTGTACAACGCGTCGTCTGTCGCGATCGTGCCGGGAAGCGGCACATTCGGCATGGAGGCTGTCGCTCGCCAATTTGCGACCGGCAAGAAGACGCTCGTGATTCGCAACGGGTGGTTCAGCTTCCGATGGACGCAGATCTTCGAGGCCGGGGACATTCCAGAGGCCTCGACGGTGATGACTGCTCGCATGGTGGACGACAGCGAGCAATCGGCCTTTGCTCCACCTCCGATCGACGAGGTCGTCGCAACCATTCACTCGGAGCGGCCCGACGTGGTTTTCGCTCCACACGTTGAAACTTCTGCCGGCATCATCTTGCCCGATGACTACATCGCAAAGGTTGCCAAGGCCGTGCACGAGGTCGGTGGGCTCTTCGTGCTCGATTGCATTGCATCTGGAACCATCTGGGTCGACATGGAGGCCAGTGGCGTCGACGTCCTGCTCAGCGCTCCCCAGAAGGGTTGGAGCGGTCCGCCGTGCGCGGGCTTGGTGATGATGAGTGCGAACGCTCGAAGCGTGCTCGAGACGACGACGAGCACGAGTTTCGCCGCAGACCTGAAGAAGTGGACCGAGATCATGGAGGCCTACGAGGGTGGGGGACACGCCTATCACGCCACGATGCCCACCGATGCGCTCAGGGCGTTTCGGACCGTCATGAAAGAGACCGAGGACTATGGCTTCGACAGGGTCAAAGCCGAGCAACAAGAGCTGGGAGATCGAGCTCGGGCCGCGCTGGCTGCCCGAGGAATCAAGAGCGTCGCAGCAGATGGTTTCGGATCCCCTGGTGTGGTCGTGAGCTACACCGACGACCCGGGGATGAAGAGCGGAGCGAAATTCGCTGCAGCGGGTATGCAGGTCGCGGGTGGCGTCCCATTGCGCTGTGGCGAGCCCGACGACTTCAGCACCTTCCGTCTGGGGCTCTTCGGGCTCGACAAGCTGCACAACATCGATCGCACCGTGGCGAGTCTCGAGGATGCCGTAGACCAGATCATCGGTTGAGCATTCTCGCAACCGTTGCTCAACGAGAGCCGATGTGATCAGCGATTCTTGCGCCTAGAGCCATTCCGGTAAGGGTCGGGTTCGCATACCCAACGGACGGGAACACCGACATACCAGCCACGTAGAGGTTGGAGTGCTCATGGGTTTGGCAATGTTCGTTGACCACACCTCTCGTTGGGTCTTTGGCCATCCGGATCGTCCCCGAGGCGTGATGGCACGAGTAGTTCTCGGTGTGTTTCATCGGGTCGATCAACGTGATCCTCCCGAACCCCGCATCGTCGAGTGCGGCGATGATTGGCTGAGCGGCCTGGTCGACAAGCAGCTTGTCCTCGGTGCTGTACCGCCAATTCACTCGCAACTTGCGCCAGCCGAGGGCATTTCGTTCATCGCTCAGCGTCACGTGGTTCTCGTGATGGCTGCGTTGTTGCGCCATGCCAATCAGTTCGAAGGTCTCGGGAAGTGATGAATCGAGAGTCTCCTTCCACCACCCGCTCTCGAGGTTGAACTCTGGGCCCTTCGAGCGAAGCTTGATGTGCGCCAGTTCATCGATGCCTCGAGCGGACTGCATGATGTCTTTGACCAGTGACTTGTCGAATCGTTTGTTCTTCGTGGCGTCGACAGCGCGATCGAAACTGTGCTTCGCTCCGGTTCTGGCGCCCACGACCACTGGCTTCAACATGCGGTGGCGAAAGAGGTTTCGTCGCACGGTCCAGTTCAGCGGGAACATCGTCAGCGCCAAGTTGACGCCTTCATCATTTGCGACGGCGTGTTGGTCGGGGATGAGCTTCGGCCACCACAATCCGGTGTCGATCGGTGTCGGAGTGAGCGGATCGAGAATCGAGCGAGGGAGATCCTTCGCTGGCTCGACGTACCCAAAGGTGACGAGCGGATGATCCATGAGGTGTCGTCCCAGCAAACCGCTCTCATTCGCAACGGCGCTGTGGAGGAGTAGTTGTGTAGCGGGCATGGTGTTCATCGCCAGAACGAAGACGTCCGCCTCGAGAACGAATGCCTCGCCGGACATCGTCGTGACCGTCGCGCGACGAATCCGACCCGTCGCGTCGGATTCGAGTTTGTTCACCGGGGCATCCAACAACACTCGAATTCCTTCGAGGTGTTCCGCCGTTGGATGAGAGAACAGCCGCCTCGAGACGACCTGGAAACGTGCGGCGCGCAGCCGCGAGTCGTCAAACTCGGGCAGCGGGTACTGGTCCCAGCGAATACCGAACCAAGAACTCACCAAGTCGTAGTACGGGTCGAGGTCGCTGCGTTCGATCGGCCAGTCGGCGAGATCAGCTTCGGTGAGTTTTGCCAGGCGTATCCCTTCAGCGGGAGCTGAACCGTCTGCACTCATCGCCATCTGAGGTTTGCCGATCGAACCGCCGAGATTCATCAGCATGTGGCTACCGAAGTCCGGGTACTGCCCGTGCACCGCCGGCATCGATGCCTGTAGTAGCTCCTGGCTCTTGCGGTGCGTTTCTGTTGCCGGGCCGGCTTCGACCATGAGCACGTCGACGTTTCGTTCGGCCAGTCGTTTCGCCACGCTTTGCCCGGTCGCTCCAGAGCCAATCACCACGACCTCGGCTCGTCGTTCTGCTGGAGCACTCTCGGAGATGGACTTCCAGATGGCTGACACGATTGTCTCGTTGTCGTCGCGGGTGGGCTATTTCTTTATGTGATGCCTTCGGTATCGCTCGATCAGTGCGTTCGTAGAACTGTCGTGGTCGAGGGGAGCGGTGGTGTCGGTGAGCTCAGGGATGATGGCCATCGCCAAAACCTTTCCGAGCTCGACCCCCCATTGGTCGAAACTGTTGACTCCCCAGAGCACGCCTTGTGTGAACGTGCGGTGTTCGTACAGTGCCACGAGTTGACCGAGAACAAAAGGGGTCAGACGTGGAGACAGGAACATCGAGCTCGGCCTGTTACCCGGAAAGCTCTTGTGGGGGACAAGCGATTCGTCCACCCCCTCGGCGCGAACCTCGTCCGCGTCCTTCCCGAACGCGAGCGCCTCCGCTTGAGCGAAGAGGTTCGCTATCAAGGCATCGTGGTGATCGATCTCGGCGAAATCGGGCGACAAGAACCCAATGAAGTCGACGGGCACCGGCGTCGTCCCCTGATGGATCAGTTGATAGAACGCGTGCTGTCCGTTCGTCCCTGGTTCTCCCCACACGATCGCTCCGGTGTCATGGGTGACCAATTGGCCATCGAGAGTTGTTTGTTTGCCGTTGCTTTCCATGTCGAGCTGTTGGAGGTACGCCGGAAATCGGTCGAGAAGCTGCGAGTACGGCAAGACGGCGTGGGTCGGCCAGTCGAAGAAGTTTCGATACCAGATACCGATGAGTCCGAGCAGAACGGGCAGATTCTCGCGAAGAGGGGCGGTGCGAAAGTGTTCATCCATCGCATGGAAGCCAGCCAACATGTCTCGAAAATTGTCGGGCCCCACGGCGATCATGAGCGACAACCCAATCGCGGAGTCCATGCTGTATCGGCCGCCCACCCAGTCCCAGAACTCGAACATGTTTGCCGTGTCGATACCGAACGCCGCGACGCCTTCAGCGTTGGTCGAAAGTGCAACAAAGTGTTTGGCGACCGCCGACTCATCCCCGTCCAACCCATCGAGCAGCCAGGCACGTGCGCTTCGCGCGTTGGCGAGCGTTTCGAGCGTCGTGAAGGTCTTCGATGCGACGACGAACAACGTCGTTGCCGGGTCGATGCCCTGAAGCGCCTGGGTCAGGTGTGTGCCGTCGACATTTGAAACGAATCGCGCCTCGATCGACTCATGGCGATACGCCATGAGCGCTCGGTACGCCATGTAGGGGCCGAGATCTGAACCGCCGATCCCGATGTTGACGACCGTCTTGATCCGCTCGCCGGTGTGTCCTCGCCACGTGCCATCGCGAACATCGTCCGAGAAGTCCGACATGTGATCGAGCACGCGATGGACGTCCGCCACGATGTCTTGCCCGTCGACTTCCAGCGAGGACCCGCGGGGCAGGCGCAGTGCGGTGTGTAGCACGGCTCGGTCCTCGGTGGAGTTGATGTGTTCGCCCTCGTACATGGCCGCGATGCGTTCGGACATCCCTGCGGCTTCGGCGAGATCGAGAAGAAGCGAGATCGTGGCTTCGTCGACCAGGTGTTTCGACAGGTCGGCGACAAGGCCATCGACTTCGATCGTGAGCGACTCCGCGCGCGTTGGGTCCGAGGCGAACAAGTCGCGCAGCGTGGTCCCTTCGAACTCCTCGTGGCGTCGAAGCAACGCCTCCCATTCGGGTGTGTTGCTGATCATCACGTGTCTCCTCGAGGCTTCAGTACTGGCGGTGGTTCGCTCTCGACATCGCACGCTCCGCTTCGCGGTCCGCATCTCGCCGGGCGATGTCCTGGCGTCGATCGAACTCGCGTTTACCTCGACCGATGCCGATCTCTACCTTGGCGCGTCCACCGATGAAATAGATGGACAGTGGAATCAGGGCGAGGCGTTCCCGCTGCACCTTGGCGTCTATTCGTTCGAGTTCGGTCTTGTGAAGCAGCAGTTTTCGGTGCCGATCGGGGACGTGTCCGAACGACGCTGAGCCGGTCGAGGCATAAGGCGAGATGTTGAGCCCGAGCAGCCACATCTCGCCGTCGTCGATACGGCCATACGCTTCGGTCATCTGCACCTGAGACTCTCTCAGCGACTTGACCTCTGAGCCGCGTAGGACCATTCCAGCTTCGTACGAGTCGGTGATCTCGTAGTCGCGACGGGCGCGACGGTTGGTGGCCACGATCTTCTTCTCGAGACCGGTGACCTCAGGCTTTTGTTTGCCCTGTTTGTCGCGCTTGTTTGCCTTCTTGGTGGCCACGTATGGATCGTAACCTTGTGAGGTGGCCATTCTTCGTCTGACGTCCGATCTGTGGGAACGCTGCGTGGCGGTCGCACGCGCTGCTCTGCCACACGAGTCCTGCGGGCTGGTCTCCGGTCACGTCGATTTCGCCGGATTGGATGGTGATGTGATGATCCTTGCCCTACATCCCGTAGCGAACGCTGCCCGGTCGCCTACGTCGTTTTCTCTCGATGGCCATCAGATGATTGCCGCAGAGGAGGCCATCGATCGGGCCGGGCATGTTCTCATCGGGGTCATGCACTCTCACCCCACCTCGGCGGCGCTCCCCTCGGCCCGTGACCTCGCAGATGCGCGTGTCTATGATCCGAACTCGAATCTCGTGCACCTGATCGTCTCCATGCAGGGGTTCGTACCGACCCTTCGTGCGTTTCGTTACGCCCCGGACGGGAGCGATCCCACCGAATTCGAAGTCATCGCTGGACCCTAGCCATACGCTGGGATGTCATGGACTCTCGCCCCATCGGCGTTTTCGACAGCGGTTTCGGCGGGCTGACGGTCGCTCGGGCCCTGATCGACCTGCTACCAGAGGAACGCCTGGTCTACGTGGGCGACACTGGCCGATACCCCTACGGATCAAAGCCGCAGTCCGACGTTCGCCGCTACGCCCATGAGATCACCAGGTGGCTGATCGAAACGCACGACGTCAAGCTGGTCGTCGTTGCGTGCAACACCGCTTCGGCTGCCGCGTTGATCGAGCTACAGGAGACATACTCGACTCCCATCGTTGGGGTCATCGACGCTGGCGTGCGTTCGCTTCTCAGCGTCAGCTACACACATCGTGTTGGGGTCATCGGCACCGTTGGCACCATTGGAAGTGGTGCTTACCAGTCAGCCGTCGGCGAGGTCGACAGCACCGTGCAACTCACGTGTGCCGCGTGTCCGGGGTTCGTCGAATTCGTGGAGCGAGGCGAGCTCTCTGGTGATCAGGTTCGAGTGCTCGCACAGCGACTTCTCTCACCGATCGTCGATGCAAAGGTCGACGCACTGCTTCTGGGGTGCACGCACTACCCGTTTCTTGCACGCACGATCGCTGATGTGGTCGGCCGTGACGTCGTGCTCGTGTCATCGGCCGATGAGACTGCCTTCCAGGTTCGCGCCATGCTGTTCGCTACCGGCCAACACCGAGTCGGCGAACCAGAGCCTCCACAGTTTTTGTCGTCGGGCGATGTGGATGAGTTCGCACGGATCGGTCGAATGTTGCTGGGTCCAGAAGTCGACGCAGTGGGCCGATGGTCTCCACAGGCCACAAGTATGACTGACCAACGAGAGGCGGAGATCGACGAATGACCGAAGAGACGGAGAACGCCAGGACGAACAATCCAGCGGACTTGCGAGTGACCGTCATCGGTTGTTCCGGAACGTACAGTTCGTCGGACTCGTCTTGTTCTTCGTATCTTCTTCGCACCGATTCGACGACCGTGCTGCTCGATGCAGGTCCGGGGTCGAGCATCGAACTGCAAAAACACGTCGACCTGGCCGAGATCGATGCGATCATCGTGAGCCATGAGCATCCGGACCATTGGACCGAGCTGCCATCGCTCTACCACGCGTACCGTTTTGGACTCGGTCGACCGCACGTTCCCGTCTACGGCACGGCGGGGACCCGAACGCTTCTCGACGGAGCTGTCTCCGAGGCAACCGCGTACACCTTCGACTGGACCACCATCGATGAAACCTCGGTACTCGAAGTCGGCGACATGACATTCACGTTCTCGATAACCGACCACCCGGTCGAGACCTTGGCCATCAGAGCCGAGGCAGGTGGTCGTTCGATCGCCTACTCGGCCGATACCGGTCCCAACTGGTCGCCTGAGCGATTCGAGGCTCCGATCGACGTTTTGATCTACGAGGCGTCACTTCGTGTCGACATGGAAGATCTCGGAATCCCTCACATTTCGGGTCGCCAGGCTGGTGAAAAGGCTGCCGCGGCGGGGGTGGATCGGTTGGTTCTCACGCACGTGCCTCCTGGTGAGGATCACGACGAACGCTCATCATCTGCTGCTGTTGGTTTTGCAGGACCGATCGAAATCGCGGCACCAGGGCGTACGTTCACCCCAGGTTCCCCTCGCTAGGGCGACGATTTCCCGCGTCACAGGATTGTCATGAAGTATCTGGTTTCATCGGGAACCAAGCCCGCTGGCGTGTCGTCACAGGGGCATGACTACGACACATTTCATTCCTGATCACGAGGGCAGCACTGGTCAACGAACGGGCGGCATGACGGCGCGGTTGGTGGCAATGCTGCTCGCAGTCCTACTCGTCGCCACGGCTTGTGGATCCGACAGCGACAGCGCCACGTCGGACACGAGCCGAGACTCGGAGTCTCAGTTCGCGCCTGATGATGCTGACGCTGCAGATTCGCCCGCCGACGACAGCGGTGTGGCGACCGGCGATGCCGAGCAAGCATTCAGCACCGAAGCTCCCGCAGCATCTGAGGTAGTGGAGGAGGCGATGGAGGAGTCTGACGCGGCGGCCGAGGACTCCGTGAGGTTGGAAGCCGCACCTGCTAGCGAGGAATCCACTGACGGAGGCGGCATCTTTGGCACGCTCGACATCGACGAAGAGCCAGAAGAGATCCCTGCTCCAGTAGAGAGTGTCGATGCCCGGTTCACCGATTACGGCATCAGAACGTTCATCGAGACACGCGATGATCCGCTATCGACGTTTGCACTCGACGTCGATACGGGCAGCTACACGATCGCTCGCCGATTTCTGAATGACGGCCAGCTTCCTCCGCAAGAATCCGTGCGTGTTGAGGAATACGTCAACGCTCTCGACTACGACTACGACGTGCCACGCAACGGACTCGACGTCAGCGTCGACGGCGGACCATCGCCGTTCGACCAAGATCGCTGGCTGGTCCGTGTGGGTGTGCAGGCCGAGGTGATCGACGACGACGATCGCCAACCGGTTGCGCTCACCTTCGTGGTCGACACGTCGGGTTCGATGGATCGTGTGGATCGGCTTGGTCTGGTCCGTGAGTCGCTCACCCTTCTCGTCGAGGAACTCGATCGAGACGACACGGTCGCCATCGTCACCTACTCGGGAAACTCGGGCATTCTTCTCGAGCCCACGAGCATCCGCGATCGAGATGAGATCCTCGATGCGATCGACAACCTGCGTGCTGGTGGCTCGACAAACCTGCAAGCAGGACTCGACACGGGCTACGACCTTGCACGGGACGCATTCCGAGACGACGGAGTCAATCGAGTGATCGTGGCATCCGACGGATTGGCAAATGCAGGGATCACCGACGTCGACCGTCTCTCGCAACGGCTTCGTGATGACGCCGACGCTGGCATCGGTCTTGTGACCGTTGGTTACGGCATGAACGGCTTCAACGACACCACGATGGAGCAACTGGCTGATCAGGGCGACGGTTTCTACTCATACATCGACACCATCGATCAGGCGGAACGGCTCTTCCGTGACGAATTGACCTCCACGCTCATCACCGCAGCCATCGACGCAAAGATTCAGGTCGAGTTCGACGACGAGGTCGTGGACGAATACCGCTTGATCGGCTACGAAAACCGCGGCGTTCGAGATGACGACTTCCGCAATGACGAGGTCGATGCCGGCGAACTCGGTGCGGGGCACCAGGCGACGGCGCTGTACGAGATCGTTCTCGATCGAGACGTTTCGATCGACGATCGGGCTGAGCTTGGTGTTGTTCGCCTCCGTTGGGAAGACCCAGAAACGGGAGAGGTCTTCGAGATCGACGAGGACATCGACATGCGAGACATCGAAGAACGTTGGACCTCGACGCCCGATGATTTCCAACAGGCGACCGTGGTTGCGACCCTCGCTGAGATCCTCCGCGACAACCCGTACGCCGATGATGTTGACATCGAGGATCTGGCCGACGAGGTCGATGCGCTCAGCCGAGAAATCGACAGCGACGACTTCGACGAGTTCGCCGACATGGTCGAGCAAGCACACCGTCTGAGCTGACACACACCGCATCACGAGAGCCGTGCCCGACCTGGTCGCTCCCCGGGTCGGGCACGGGCGCGTTCGCAGTAGATTCAACACATGACTCGCCCAGACGGTCGTGCAAACGACGAACTTCGAACCCTCTCCTTCCACCGCGACTTCGTCGATACCTGCGCCGGCTCGGCACTGGTGTCGTTCGGCCGCACCCGAGTGCTGTGTACGGCATCGGTCTCGGGCGACGTGCCTCGCTGGATGCGTGACACCGGCAAGGGTTGGGTGACAGCTGAATACTCCATGCTCCCGGGTTCGAGCCCAGACCGCATCCGCCGACGCGTATCGGGTCGTAGCCAGGAGATCCAACGCCTGATCGGCCGCTCGCTCAGAGCCGTCGTCGACATGAAGGCCCTCGGCGAACGTGAGATCACCATCGATTGTGATGTCTTGCAGGCCGATGGCGGCACGCGCACGGCTTCGATCACCGGCGGATACGTGGCGTTGCACGACGCGTTGACGCGGCTGGTTCAAGCGGGTGAACTCGAGTCGGTTCCGCTGCTCAGCGAGTGTGCAGCCATCTCGGTTGGAATCGTCGACGGGGTGCCACTGCTCGACCTGCCCTACGTGGAGGACGCGGCAGCGGAGGTCGACATGAATGTTGTGATGGATGGCGACGGGAACTTCATCGAGATCCAGGGAACCGCAGAAGGTGCCGTGTTCGGCCGCGACCGTCTCAACGACATGCTGGATCTCGCCGCGGGCGGGATCCAAACGATCACCGAAGCACAGCGCGGTTTGCTTTCGCAGCCACCGGCGCAACTTCCGGATCGATGAACGCTCGACCCACCGTGGTCATGGCCAGCGCGAACCCTCACAAGGTCGAGGAGATCGCGTTGCTCATGGAAGATGTCGTGCAGATTCTTCCGCGCCCCAGCGAGATTCCCGACGTCGTCGAAGATGCCGACACGCTCGAAGGAAACGCACGGCTCAAGGCTGCGGCGATCGTCGAGGCGACCGCTCTGCCTGCGATCGCCGATGACACCGGACTCGAGATCGATCATCTCGATGGGGCGCCTGGAGTTCACACCGCCCGATTCGCTGGAGAAAAGGCGACGTCGGCGGACAACATCGCCAAAACGCTTGCCGTTCTGCGAGGAGTGCCCGATGCCGACCGGACCGCGCGGTTCCGGACAGTGGCCCTGCTTCGTTATCCAGATGGCCGTGAGTTGATTGCGCACGGCGTCGTCGAAGGTCGAATCGCCCTCGAGCCGCGCGGTTCCGGCGGGTTTGGCTACGACTCGGTCTTCATTCCCGTAGAGGGACGAGACGTCACGTTTGCGCAGATGGATACGACCGCCAAGCAGGCAATCAGCCATCGAGGCCGAGCGTTTCGATCGCTCAGGGACTTGCTCTAGCGCGCTCTCAGGGATTCGAACCCCAAACCTTCCCGGTAAGACCCGGGTGCTCTATCCAATTGAGCTAAAAGCGCTTGGTACCGGGCGGTTTCTCTCGCACGTGTACCAACAGTTTCGGTGCTGGCGCCGGACTCTTGAGCACCTTTACGAAATCTGGTGAAAACGACCCACGGCGAGCCCTGGATGGAGAGACTCTAGGAGAACTTGGTTTTTGGTGACTCCAGTTCGACACCGTCAATGCGCAGCTTGACCTTCTCGTTGTAGAAGCTCACAAGTCCGGCAATTCCCGCTGATTCGGGGAGTGGAGTTCTGTATCCCCAGGCGATGTCCTGGTACTCGACGCCGTCGACCGTGGCGGTCCAGTAGTTCGCCCAGCCCTTGTACGGGCAGGCCGATTCCGAGTCGGTCGGAGTGAGCAACGTCATGTCGATGTCGACCTTGGGCAGGTAGTACCGCGGCGGAAGATCCCTCTCGTAGAGCACCGACGCTCGGTGTGAGTCAGCAACTCGTGTCGTGCCAAGGAACACCTCGACGTGGCGTGAGGACGGGAGGATGTCGATACGAACCTCTGGGCTGCGCGGGTGGACGAACACTTCGACGTCTTCTTCCATCCAGGTGTCGAAGGCAGCCCATTCGAATCGCACGAGATCGCGTAGCGCCTCGACGGGAGAGTCGAGGTGCCGCCACGCCATATTTGGGCGAATGATCTCCGACCCATCGGCGGCCTGAATGACCACGTCGTACCGGGTTCCCTCTCCGCGGCTCGGCGATCGTAGTGTTTCGCCATTTTCCCGTAGCTCCACCGCGATGTCGTCCACGGGGAAATACCAGGCGGGGTAGTAGGGGACTTCCCACACGAATGTGACGTTCTTGCTGTCGACAATCGTTCGGCCGTGGTGTTTGGCCCGAATCCACTTCGGATTCGATGCAGTCCGGACTCGTTCTCTCGTTCGTTCAGCCATGGCGTAGTGAACCACAGGGGAAGGTTGATCGATTCCCCGAACGCTGGCGACGAGCTCTAGCTGCTCCAGCGCATCCCGAGAAAGCTGACGAACTCTTCGGGGTCGATGGGCTTTGAGAACAGGTATCCCTGTACGAGGTCGCAGTCGAGAGCTGCCAACTGATCGAGCTGGAATTCGGTCTCCACACCTTCGGCGACCACGAGCAAGTTGAGTCCATGTGCGAGCGCAATGGTCGCTCGTACGATCGCGGAGTCGTTCTCATCGGTTCCGAGGCCATCGACGAAGCTGCGATCGATCTTCAGGAAACTGATCGGGAACCGCTTCAGGTAGGCCAGCGAGGAGAATCCGGTCCCAAAGTCGTCGAGACCGATACGAACCCCGAGGTCTCGCAGTTGCTGCAGGGACTGCTCAGTCGTCGGGTTCCCGTCGATCAACGCGCTCTCGGTGAGCTCAAGTGACAGTTGCTGAGGCGACAGGCCAGCCGTCTCGAGTTCCGATCGAAGCGAATCGGCATAGTTCGGATCGGTCAGCTGTCGAGCAGAGACGTTGACCGCGATCGAGAGCGGCTCTTGTCCGGGAACTTTTCGTCGGGTCCACTCCGCGGTTTGATGGATGGCCTTCACGAGCACCTGGTGGCCGAGCTTCGAGATGAGGCCCGAGTCCTCGGCGACGTCGATGAAGGCGCCCGGCATCACGAGGGAACCGTCTTCGTTGCGAATTCGTACGAGCGCTTCGGATCCGGCCAAGCGCCCGGTCGCAGCGTTGAGTACGGGCTGGTAGTGCACGACGAGATCATCGTTCTCGATGGCACGGCGAAGTTTGTTCTCGACCTCGAGCCGACGAACCGCTTGATCGCGAAGGTGGTCGTCGAACACGACAGCGATGTCTCGACCCTTTTCTTTGGCGCGATGCAGGGCCGTGTCGGCGTCACGAAGGAGGTTTTCTGGTTCTTCGGCGCCCTCGGCTATAGCGATGCCGATCGAGGTGGTGATGACCGCGGTGTCGTTTCCGATGCTGATGGGTTGTGTCAGTGACTTTCGAAGCCGACGTGCGGCAACCACCGCATCGCCTCGACGCAGCATGTCGCTGATGACGACTGCGAATTCGTCTCCGCCTAGCCGGGCAACGACGTCGCCCGGACGAATCACGGCCTCGATACGCGCGGCGACCTCATTGAGCATCTCATCGCCCGCGGTGTGTCCAAGCGATTCATTGACCACGTTGAACCGATCGAGATCGAGGAACAACAGGCCAACGAGCAGTCGACGCTCACGGGCACGGCGCAAGATGTCACGCATTCGTTCGATCAGGAGAATCCGGTTCGGCAGGCCGGTGAGGTCGTCGTAGAAGGCCTGAACCTCGAGTTGTTGCGTCGCTGCGACCCGATCGCTGATGTCGGTGGCATTCAAGACGATGCCGCTCACGGCTGGGTTGTTGATGAGGTTCTTGGCCGTGACTTCGAGGTGGCGATAGGAGCCATCCCCGTGCGCAATTCGAAGAACCGAGGTTCGAGACTGGGCCGAATCGAGCACTGTCGCGGCCATCGTGTAGGCCGTTTCCAGATCATCGGGATGGACCAACTCGAGCACGTCGCCGCCGTCGAGACTCCCGGGTGTGTGGCCCAGAACCCGTTCGACCGCCGGCGACGCATAACGAACCGTGCCCGCCGGCTCGATGAGCACCAAGAGGTCCGAGGCGTTCTCGACCAAGGCGTGCATCCTCGCCTCGGTGTCGTTGATCTGTGCTTGCGCGGCTCGAAGATCGCTCAAGTCGCGGGCGACGATCGAAATGGCCTCGGTGTCGCCGGAATCGTTGACGTGTGCGACCAGCATCGCCGACACCGGCACGATCGAACCGTCGATCGACACGAGGGTGAGTTCGCCTCGCCAGCTACCGGTCTGCAACACACTCGGGAGTGAGTTCGTCGCGAAGATGAGGCGGGCGGACGGATCAAGGTGTGTGGCGAAGGGTTGGTTGATCGCGTCAGGAGGAAGGAAGTCTGCGAGCGAGTCGTTTGCCCAAATGAGGTCTTCTCCCGACGGGTTGAGAATGCCGACCAGGTCCTTCGTGGCCTCGAGTACACGCGAGAGCTCGTCGGCGCGGCGAGCAGCATCGATGTCTTCGGTCGAATCGTCGAAGGACATCAGTGATGCCCCCCGTTGATCGAGCGGGGTCGTGCTCACGTCGAGCCAGCGAGACTCGCCACTGGTCGTCACGATTCGGAGTCGGCCACGAATGCCTTCGTGGTTGGCGGCTCCTGTGATCAGGGCATCGAGGAACTCCTTGCGACCGTCGGGGTCGATCCGTTCAAGCCAGCCTTCCCCGCTCGCTTCGGCGGCTGGTTGGCCGGTGATGTCTGTCCACCGTTGGTTGACGTCGGTCATCGTGGTGCTGCCCACCAAACGAGCCATGCCACTCGGACTCCGGGCGATCAGATCGCGTATCTGACGCGCCTGGTCGTGGGCGGCGGAAACTTCGATCATCGCGAAGACCAGCGGGCCGTCTGCGGATTCCTGAGGCCAACAGCGGAAATCGAGACCTCGCAAGACTCCACGAGCGCGAACTTGGAACGAGCGTTGCACGGACTCGCCCTCGCGGGCACTCCGGATCGTGTCGTCGAGTAACGGACTCTCGCCCGGGTCCGCCAAAAGATCGACGACCGACAACCCCGCGGCATCGCCTGGTTCGAGCCCGATCAAGGGTGAGGCGGTGTCGTTGATCGCGATGATGTTGTTCTCTGCACCGACGATGATCAACCCGAAGGGGACGCCCGCGAGGAGGGTCGCGATCGCCTCGTCTGTGAGTTGCGGGGTGGAGTTCGGAAGGATCATGGGCGAGAGATTCGTGCGTGCGGACGGGGGGACTCGAACCCCCAAGCCCTTTCGGACACCAGGACCTAAACCTGGCGCGTCTGCCAGTTCCGCCACGTCCGCAGAACCAGACCCCAGGGTACATGTCCACTCTTGCGCCAGTGAACATGAGCTGGGATCAACTGAAGCGCGTCTCGGCCGATGGAGACAGGTAGCCTCAGAACTGGTTTCACGGATGAAATATCTGTGTCGCCACGTTGTTGGGTGGAGCTACACGACGGCTCCACCACCCAGACTCAGGAGAACAATGGGCATCGAACTTCCCGGCACCTCGTACGCAGCATCGCTGACCGAGGATGTCTCGCGCATGGACATCTACAACCGGCTCCTGAAGGACCGGATCGTGTTCCTCGGAACGGACGTGAATGATGACATCGCGAATTTCATCACCGCCCAGATGCTCCATCTCGAGAGCCAGGATCCGGACAAGGACATCTGGCTGTACATCAACTCGCCGGGTGGATCGGTCACCGCAGGCATGGCCATCTACGACACGATGAAGTTCGTGAGCCCCGATGTGGGAACGATCTGCATGGGACTTGGTGCTTCGATGGGTCAATTCCTGCTGGGCGCTGGTGCCAAAGGAAAGCGCTACGCGCTGCCGCACGCTCGAATCATGATGCATCAGCCTCTTGGCGGTGTGCAGGGCCAAGCGAGCGACATCAAGATCCAGGCCGAACAGATGGCTGCCACGAAGAAACTTCTCCAGGCGCTCATCGCCGAACACACGGGACAAGACGTCGACCAGATCGAGCGTGACTCGGATCGAGACCGTTGGTTCACGGCCGAAGAGGCCAAAGAATACGGCATCATCGACCAGGTCATCACCAACCGCGGCGACATCTCGTAGCTGCGCCGCCGCGAGGCGAGAGTCCCCTCCAAATTCGTGTATTTCACCACCTCAGAGGTGGTCAAACGCACAAAGAACGGAGAAGACGACCGGACGTGTCGAGGTGTAACAGTTACTGCGCGGCTTCGGCCCGGGCTCGTAGATCTGCGACGCCCTCGGCGAGCGTTGGGTATTTGAACAGGGCGCTGCCACTGATCAGGACGTTGGCGCCTGCGCCCGCAGCTCCTGCGATCGTGTCTTTGCTGATCCCGCCGTCGACCTCGAGATCGATGTCGTAGCCACTCGCGTCGAGCAAGGCCCTCGTCGCCGCGATCTTGGGTTCCATGGTGGCGATGTACTTCTGCCCACCGAAACCGGGGTTCACCGTCATGATCAAGACCATCTCGACGAGGTCGAGGATGTTCTCGAGCTCATCGATCGGGGTCGACGGGTTGAGGGCAACCGCTGCATTCCCACCCAAGTCAGAGATATTCGACAGCGTGCGATGCAAATGTGTGGTCGACTCGGCATGAACGATCAACAGGTCGCATCCAGCATCGATGTACTGCTTGGCCATGAGATCGGGGTCTGCAACCATCAGGTGAGCTTCGAACCGCACGTCCGTGTGTGGGCGACACGCCGCGATCACATCCGGGCCAAAGGTGAGATTTGGAACGAAATTGCCGTCCATCACATCCCACTGGATCCGGTCGACCCCGGCCTCACCGAGACGTCGACATTCTTCGCCGAGGTTGGAGAAGTCAGCGGGTAGGACAGAGGGAACAATTTCGATCCGACGGGTCATGCTGAGCGACCCTAGAGCGTGCGCTCGGGGTGCGACGTATCCTGCGTCGGTGACTTCGATCGGCCGCCGCGGGCAGCAGCAGAATGCAGGACAAACGATCGAGCTGAGGCTCGATGGTCCAGCCAGCGACGGTGCATCCGTAGGCCGCGATGCGTCTGGCCGGGCAGTGTTCTGTGCAGGCGGACTGCCCGGAGAATCCGTGCGTGTCGAACTCAACACGGAGAAGAAGCGATTTGCCCGCGGTCATGTCATCGAGGTGCTCGAGCCACACGCGCAGCGAGTCGTTCCGTCGTGCGCGACACACGCCGCAGGTTGTGGTGGCTGCGATCTCGCGCATGCGAACGCCGGTCTTCAGACCGACATGAAACGTCAGATCGTGGCTGACGCTCTCGTGCGGATCGGCCGCGTCGACGAAACGTTGGTGCGAACCCTCTTGTCGGCATCGATCGGGCGCGTTGAGGCGGTCGGGGCGTCGGGGTATCGAACGACGGCTCGAGCAGCGATCACCGACGGGCGTGCCGGTTATCGAAAACGTTCGAGTCACGATGTGATTCATCCGTCGACCTGTGCGGTCGTGCACCCCTTGCTCGAAGAGCTGTTGCTGGGCGGTCGATACAAGACAGGTGCGGGCGACGAGGTCGTGCTTCGTGTGAGTCAGGCGACCGGCGAGCGCATCGCCCTGGTCGCAGGTGATCCTGATATGGCTGAACTCCCGGAAGATGTCATCGTCGTCGGTCGCCACCAGGTGGCGGCCGGTCGGCAGGTCCACCTGACCGAGGAGGCGGCAGGTCGATCGTGGCGAGTATCAGCCGACTCGTTCTTTCAGGCCGGGCCGACGGTGGCCAGCGCGCTGGTGGCAGCGGTTCGCTCCGCTGCAGGTCCGGTGGATGGAAGCACGTTGGTCGATGCGTATGCGGGCATTGGCTTGTTCGGCGGAACGGTCGGGGCCACCGCACGCGACCTCATCAGCATCGAACAGTCGGGGAGTTCGACGGAGGACGCGCGGGTCAACCTTGCGGAGATGTCCGCGACGATCGTCGAGGGAGCGGTGGAAGGGTGGAAGGCTCGCCCCGCTGACATCGTCATCGCAGACCCGGCTCGTCGCGGACTTGGAGACGGGGGTGTGGAAGCGCTCGAACGATGTGGTGCGCCTCGATTCGTGCTCGTCAGTTGTGACACGGGGTCGCTGGGCCGCGATGTCGGCTTGCTGTCCTCGCATGGGTATGAAGTGGACTCCGTTCAGGTCATCAACGCATTTCCTGATACGAGCCACGTGGAGACCGTGGTCGGATTGAGGCGCTGACGGGGCAGGCCAGATTGCCCATGAGCCGCTTGCTCCCCGAGTTCTACTCTCGAATCGGAGGGTCCGGAGCAGGTTCGGACGGGTGGGAGTATCTATGCGGCTCAGCGTCGAGCATCAGGACTCGACTGACGTCGTCATGGTCACCATTCGCGACCCGAAGGCGACCGTTCGTGATCTTGCTGCAGCTCTCTCGCTGAGTGTCACCGACGTTTTGGCCATCGACCATGTGGCCTACGACTCGGAGGTGAAACTGAGTGAGATCGGGATTGCCAATGGATCCGTCGTCTCGATGGCTGGGGCGCTTCAGCCAGAGGAAACCGACCGGCGCTTTTGGGTTGGTGTGGTCAATGGTCCTGGCACCGGCTCGCTCGTGTCAGCCGACCCCGGAGCGACGGTCTCCATCGGCCGTGGCCCCGGGAACGATCTCGCAATAGACAACACCACCGTTTCACAGCGGCACGCGCGGATTCACTTCGACGACGCCGGTGGCATCGAGCTCGAAGATCTCGGCTCGCACAACGGAACCTGGGTCGATGGGCGTTCGCTCACGACCAGGACATCCATTGAAGTCGGGCAACTCGTGCGCCTCGGTTCGTCGATGGTCTCGATTCAGGAGGTGGACTCAGGCGAACGCACCGTGGGGATGTCGACGCGACACGCAGACCCCACCGGTCGAGTGTTGCTCAATCGGCCGCCGAGGCCGCCACTCCTGCCACCTCCGCCGACCATCGCACTCCCGGCCGCGATCGAAAACCGATCTGGACCAACACTGGCCGTCGTCACTCTCGTTGCTCCGCTGGTCTTCGCCTGCGTGATGGTCGTGGCTCTGGGGTCTTGGCGCTACGCCGTCTTCGGGTTGCTCTCGCCGGTGATGGCTCTCGGCAATTGGTTGTCCGGGCGTCGAAGAGTTGGTCGTGAGCGAAAGAACGACGGACGGCTTCACGCGGACGCAATCGCTCGACTGCGGAGTGATCTTGAGGGAGCCGAACATGCGGAGCGTCAGAGGCGCCGGTCGCTGGGCCCCGACATCCTCGAGCTTCGTCGCCGAATCACGCTGCCAACACGACAGCTCTGGGAACGGCGAGGCGCGAGTGCGGATGCGCTCACCGTTCGATTAGGAATCGGCGAGTCGCCGTGGAACCTGCAGACCGACATGGTGCCCTCGTCCGATGAGGTCGAAGGAATTCTCGAGAAGACGAGCACTCTCGACGAGATCGAATTGATCGTCGACCTCCGCGAGGGTCCAGTCGGACTCGTCGGCGACAGGGAGGTGGCATCGGACGCAGTCCGAGGTCTGCTGATCCAGCTGGCAACCCATCACGGCCCAGCAGATGTTCGAATAGCGGTACTGACGAGGCGGGACCGTATCGACGGGTGGAGCTGGATTCAGTGGTTGCCACATTCCACTGCTGGAGATGAGTCGACCCATCTGCTGGTCGGTGCGAGCGCCATGGAGTTCGCTTCAGGTCTCTCGCTGTCGATGGAGTCTCTGCACGATCGTGGCGACTCGGTGACATGGGTTCTGGTCGTCGATGACCTCGAGCTGATACACGGTCGCTCGAGCCCGGTGCGTCGCGCGTTGGCGACGGGCGAGAATGTCGTCGGGCTGGTCATCGCCGAAACCGAGGATGCGCTGCCAGCTTCGGTCACGACCGTGGTCAGGATCGAAGATGCGGATGGGGTCTTCTCGTTGCACTCGCCGTCAACCCCCACGATCGGGTCGTCGGGTGTGCTGGGTTTGCTTGCGGAGGGGATCGCAAATGATCTCGCTCGCGCCCTGGCTCGCTTCGAGGACCCAGAAGAAGTCCACCTTGGTGGTTCGCTCCCCGGTTTGGTCTCCGCCCAAGATCTCTTCGGTTCGGGTCTCGACGGCTCTGCGGTGCGCAGACGATGGAGGGCCAACGAGAATGACCCAGCGTTGGCAACGACGATTGGAATCGCTTCCAGCGGGCCGTTCGAACTCGATCTGGTCGCCGATGGGCCTCATGCGTTGGTCGCCGGCACGACCGGTGCGGGAAAGTCGGAACTCTTGCGGACGCTGGTTGTCGGTTTGTCTGCCAACTATGAGCCATCACAGGTGGTTTTCGTCCTGATCGACTACAAGGGCGGTTCGGCGTTCGACCGCTGCGCAGAGCTCCCGCACGTCGTCGGCGTTGTGACGGATCTCGATGAGCACCTTGCAGAACGAGCGCTGCAATCGCTCGAGGCCGAACTGCGCTACCGCGAAGAGAGACTGCGACTGGCAGGGGCCGAGAACATCGATGTGTACCGCGCTGCCGGTGAGCAGCATGTTTCGGTCCCGAGACTGATCGTGGTGATCGATGAGTTCGCGACTCTGAGAAACGAACTGCCGGGATTTGTCGACTCTCTCGTCGCGATCGCCCAACGAGGACGAAGTCTTGGGATGCATCTCGTCCTCGCCACCCAGCGTCCGTCCGGATCGGTGGATGCGAACATTCGAGCGAACACCAATCTTCGCATCGCTCTCCGGGTGCAGAGCAGCGCCGACTCGACAGACATCATCGACTCGGCTTCGGCCGCGGACATTTCACGAGCACTTCCCGGCCGCGCGTTCGTACGCCGTGGTGAAGGAGATCTCGCTGTGGTCCAGACGGGCTTCGTCTCCGGCCCGGCCGGGGTATCGGGTCCGCCACTTCTTGTACAGCGCCCGCAGTTTGGTGGCGGCCAGGTCTCGGACCTTGCTGGCGCTTCGAGTGGCCTGCTGCTGCGTACAGCCAGTGACGTTGGAGGTTCGCGGGCTCCGAGCGAACTCGAGGGTTTGGTAGCAGCCGTCGTCGACGCAGGCGCAGGGCGCCCCCCAGTGCGCCGCCCGTGGCTCGACGAGCTTCCATCCGAGCTCAGGCCACATGACCTCGAGAACGCGTCGACAATCGCCGGCGAAGTCGGGCCGGTCGCGTTCGCCATCGGCGACGATCCGGCTAATCAGCGCCGCGTGAAGCGATGTTGGGATCCCGAAGATGGGCATCTTGCGACGGTCGGAATTCGTGGGACAGGTGTGACCACGACGATTCGAAGTGTGGTGGCAGCACTCGGTGTGAGCGACCTTGGCCGTGATGTTTGGGTTTTTGCGGTCGACCATGCAGGTGGGGGACTGTCTGGCATCGAGGCTTGGCCACACGTGGCTTGCTGCCTCGGTGCCACGGAACGAGAGCGTCATCTTCGCTTGCTTTGTTATCTGGAGAACGAGCTCGAGCGGCGTCGGCGGAGTACTCCGAGAGCAGTGCAATCGATGCCGCTCCTGGTGGTGGCGATCGATGGAGTGGCAGCGTTCATGGAAGCGATTGATGCGTCGCTCGGAACCTCAAATGCCGACACCGTGGCTCGACTGGGCCGCGATGGGCCAGCCGTTGGACTGTCGTTGGTTGTCGGAGCGGAGCGGTTGGCAGACATGCCTCGGGCGCTGCGCGGTCAGCTCCGAAGACATGTCCTGTTCGAACAAGCTGACGTGAACGACTTTGCTGCCCTCGGGCTCCGATCCAAGAATCTGCCCGAATTCGTTCCGGGGAGAGCGGTGCTGAGCCCCGACGGAATGGTCGGCCAGATTGTCGACTGGGCCGGAGGCCTTCGTGTCGACCAGATCGTGCTCGATCGCCTGCCGCCCGTGATCGAGGCCCTCGAGACCCGTATCGAGGCAGCTCGATTGAGCGATGCGTCAGTCGAGCCGACCCTGAGCATTCCAATCGGTGTCCTCGAAACAACGAGAACGCAGGCGGTGCTCAGCCTCCGACGTGGCGAACACGCAACCATCGCTGGACCGTCGGGAAGTGGTCGCACGAACGCCCTACGGCTGGTCGCGGCCCAACTGCGACGTGCTTCTCCGGAGCTCGTGATCGTGGGGGTGACGTCGCACGAGGATTCTTCTCTGCTCGACTCCACGGCGCTCGATGCAGGCGGCTCGCTCGACGAGATCGAGCACGTCTTGAGAATGGCCAACGATGACGACCGCAGGTGGATGGTTCTCGTCGATGATGCAGAGCGAATCGAGGTCGATGATGGTCCGCTGGTCGATCTCGCGCGGGCGGCGCCAACACACGTGACCATGATCGTGGCCCTCCGATCATCGGCGGGGCGTAGCAGCTACGGCCATTGGACGCGTGCCGTTCGTTCTTCTGGAGTTGGTCTTTTGCTGATGCCCGACGTCACCGTCGATGGCGAGCTTCTCGGCGCACGATTGCCAGGAAGAGATCAGCTCGAGTCCGTGCCCGGCCGTGGATACCTGGTCGTGGCGGGTCAAGCGAACGCCCTCCAGCTTGCGCACGCCTGAGCAATCTCGGTTTGACACCCTTCACCGCGTTCTGCAACGGTAGATGCTGAAACAGCATGAAAATGCATGAAGAAACACTTGGAAGGGATGTGTCATGGGGTTCATCGGGGGCAATTTGGAGGACATCGAGGCGAGCGCTGCGCGCCTCGCAAGTTCAGGTGGACTGGCAGCGACTACAGGGGCGGAGACACACACGGCTGCGATCCAACTCTTCGAGGCCATCGACAACGCGATGAACGGGCTGGTGTTGCGCTTCGAGACGATCGCGGACACCTTGACGGGCGACATCGCGCAATCACACGCGACGCTCGCAGCTTCCGATTGGCACGGACAGTCGAGAGAAAACGCTCTGGTGATCAAGGAGTCGCTCCAGGCACAGGTCACTCGCGTGCTCGCCGATGCGACCGTCGGCCTCGAGGCCGAGAAAGCGACCTATGTGGCACGAGCGCAAGCACTAGTGGACTCCGTTCAGACCGATTTTCAACGTCTGATGAATGAAGTCGAGGTCGAGTATTCGGGCTTGGCTGCGGCATCGCGGCGCACGCGAGACAACCTGGCATTCGCCGATCAGACGATCATGACCGGTTGATGCGATTGGCAATCTCGGTTGCGACGGGAACATGGTCCGATGGGCCGAGTTCGGGTACGCGCCACTCTCGCAATGGTCGGCACTGAAGAATCCGATCCGAGACTGCGCTGGTAGCCAGGACGAGGTCGAGTCGGTATCCGAGGTTCGACTCGAACTGTCCTTCCGCGTGAGAGAACCAGGTGAATCGTTCATCGGGAGCGTGATGCAGCTCGCCAACATCGGTCAGGCCGAGGTCGAGAATTCGTTGCAGTGCAGCACGTTCGGGAACGCTGACGAGGTTCCTGTCTCGCTTCTTTGCTGGGTTGTAGAGGTCGGCATCGGTGGGACACACATTGAAGTCCCCCATCACGAGGAGCTCGTCCGTTTCGTCGAGTTCGAGGGTGAGTTCTGTCCGGAGCAGCTCGAACCAAGCGAGCTTGAATTGCCACGCGCTCGTACGAACCCGCCTGCCATTGGGGGCATAGATGGTGGCAATCCGTTGCCCATCCACGTCGGCAGAGATGAGGCGAGGTTCGTCGAAGGGAGGACCATGGTCGCCGCTGAACCCATACGTGACTCGATTGAGCCCGATGTTGCTGAGCATGGCCACTCCTCCGTGGCCCCCACTCCCGAGGTGCACCGATTCATATCCGAGATGAGCAAACGTCGAGTGTGGAAACTGTGCATCGGAGCACCGAGTTTCCTGCAGCGCGAGCACCTCAGGTTGCTCCTCCTGAACGAAGCGCTCAACGAGATCCAATCTGCGACGAATCGAGTTGACGTTCCAAGAAACGAGCCACATGTGCCTACTATCGGTCCCATGACCGCCGGAGAACCAACCGACCGTCCAGAGATCACGAAGGTACTCGAGAGCATCCGTGACCTCGCCGAGCCACTCGAACGCATGGCAATTCTCGAGCGGGTCGGCCAGGTGGCGGCCGAATCACTCGACTCCGATCTCGGGTTCGTGGGCTTGCTCGACGGCCCGGATCACATTCGACTCAGTGGCGTCCACGGTGGTCGCACCGCGGCGCTCGAAACACTCAGAGTCGAGCGTGGACGCGGGCTGGGCGGGAAAGTTCTGGCGCTTGGCCGCGCCGCATCCGTCGAGGAGTATGTGGCGGCCGACAGCATCACGCACGAGTACGACGCCGAAATCGAACGCGAAGGGTTGTGCGGGGTCTTGTGTTTGCCTCTGGTGGTCTCCGGGGAGATCGCGGGGGTTGCCTACGTCTCGGACCGGACCCCACGTGCCTACTCGGATGCCATGATCGATCGAGTGATGTCCGCCGTCGAGGCTGCGCAGGTCGCTCTCGCTCTGGCCGATCGATCTCGCCGGCTGACCGAAGCTGCGGTGCAAGCTGAGCTCGAACGCACCGCTCGAGCGCTCGACTCGTCGGTCGGTGAACACCTCGGAGAGATCATGCAGATTGCGCATTCGATCATTGGTGACCGGAACAGTTCTCCGGAGCTCCTGGCGCAAGCGACCGCGATCATCTCGTCTGGGGCGCAGGCCTCGTCAGCTCTGCGTAGTTCAACTGCGAGCCAACGACCAGTGCCGAAGCAATCTGTCGCGGCATGCCTCTCTCCTCGAGAGCTACAAGTCGTTCGGTTGGCGTCTCGGGGGTTGTCGAATCCCGAGATCGCGGATGAGCTCTTCCTCGCCAGAGGGACCGTCAAGGCGTACATGGAGTCCGCGCTGCACAAGCTCGAGGCTCGCAACCGCGTCGAAGCAGTCATGATCGCGGCTCGGTCTGGCCTTCTCGACGACGCATAGCTCCGTCCGATCTCGCTCGCAGGAGGCGCCACTGCCAGTCGGCAGTTCTTGAGGATGGGAACCCAAATGGGTTGTCACTTTCGTCACACGCCATGGTACGTTGCGCAATCGAGCGCTCGACTGTCGATGAGCCGAGGGGGAAAGCTGCATGGCTGTAGTTGAAGAACGCGTGTCGCCTGCACCGTCAAACACAGGTGCACGGACCGTTGCCTCTTTGGCGAAGGGTTGGGCTGACCGCGAGCCGAACCACGTCGCCTTTCGCGAAAAGGACTATGGCATCTGGCAGGAGTACACCTGGGCCGAGGCGTGGGAACTGATCGAGCTGGCTGGCCATGCGCTGCTCTCGTTGGGCGTCGATGTAGGCGACCGCGTGACAATTCACGCAGAGGACCGTCCTGAGTGGATCATCGTCGATTTGGCCACCGTGGCCATCCGAGGAACGACGGTTGGTCTCTACCCAACGAACCCTGCCGCCGAGGTCGAGTACATGCTCGATGATTCCGGCTCGGTCGTGCACCTTGTCGAAGACCAAGAACAAGTCGACAAAGTCTTCGAATGTGATCCATCCAAGATTGGCGCGGTTCGTTCGCTTGTCTATCTCGAGCCACGAGGGTTCTCTGCTTTCACCGACGAGCGTCTGATTTTTTGGGAGAACTTCCTCGAGCTCGGCCGCAGCCATCGGGAGCAAAACCCGGGGGCCGTTGCGCAGCGGATGGCGGAGGCAACCGACGACGACGTCATGACCTTCGTCTACACGTCGGGCACCACGGGCCCGCCAAAGGGCGCGATGCTCACGAACAAGAATTCGATGTTCGCGATCGAGAAGATCGTGGACGAGAAGCGGGCCTATCCCGACAACACCGCTCCGAACACGAGCGATCAAATCCTCACGTACCTGCCGCTCTGCCATGTTGCGGAACGAATTTTCTCCACGTGGACGATGCTCGCCGGAGGCCCAACGCTGAATTTCGCCGAATCCATCGAGACCGTCCCGATGAACCTGCGCGAGGTGCAGCCAACGTTGTTCTTCGCGGTGCCTCGAATCTGGGAGCGCCTCCACGCTGGTGTGCAGATTCGTGGAGGCGACTCCACCTTCTTCAAGAAGTTGCTCCTCGGAGCGGGTATGAAGGCCGCCGCAAAGATCGGCGAGGCAAAGGTCAACAACGGCGGCTATCACACGATGCAGAGCCGCGTGCTTCATTGGATCTTCTACCCGTTGGTCTTTCGGGCCTTGCAGGAGCGTGTGGGCTTACGTCATTGCCGTCGTGCTTCGAGTGGAGCAGCACCGATCGCGCCAGAGGTTCTCCAGTTCTTCATGGGCATCGGTATCGAGGTCTTCGAGCTCTACGGAATGACCGAGAACTCTGCAGTCGCCACGGTGAACTACCCCGGGCGTCTGAAGCTCGGGACCGTCGGCGAACCATACGACGGTATCGGTCTTCGTCTCGACGAGCAGACGGGCGAGGTGCAGACAAAACACGACGGAGTCTTCCTCGGTTATTGGAACAAGCCCGACAAGACGGCAGAAACTTTCACCGATGACGGATGGCTCAAGACCGGCGATGTCGGTGAGTGGGTCGATGGCACCCACGTCAAGATCGTCGATCGGATGAAGGACATCATCATCACATCGGGTGGAAAGAACATCTCACCTTCAGAGATCGAGAACACGCTGAAAGCATCGCCGTTCATCAAAGAAGCCATGGTGATCGGCGACGGTCGCAAGTATCTCACGGCGTTGATCGCGATCGAGCTCGACGTTGTCGGCGATTGGGCGCTGAGAAAGAACATCCCGTACACGACGTATCGAGACCTGACCGAGAAGCCCGAAGTACTCGAACTGGTCCAGAAGGCCGTCGACGAGACGAATTCGAAGTTCGCTCGGGTCGAAGGCGTCAAGAAGTTCCGGATGATCCCCAAAGAGCTCGACCATGAAGATGGCGAACTCACGGCAACACAAAAACTGAAGAGGTCGGCGATGATGGACTTGTTCGGGGATCTCGTGGAGTCGATGTACTGATGAACATTCCGTTCCTGAACAAGTATTCGACCGGCACGATATTCATCATTGGCCTGTCGATCCCGCTGAGCATTTTCTTGTTCATGCAGGCGATCAACGATCCGCTTCTGTTCACGCAGACGCTGTCTCGCGCTCTGGGTCTCGGAGCGGTGTACGCGATCGTTGCTCTCGGTTTCGTCCTGATCTTCAAAGCGACACAAACAGTCAACTTTGCTCAGGGTGCACTTGCGGTTTCGGGTGCGTTGTTCGTTTCCTTTGCGGTCAATGACGAACACATTCCGTTGACGAAAATCAAGAACCCATTGATCGGATTCGGCCAAAGCGCGGACGGCACGCCGAGTTGGTATGGCTGGCTGTTGAGCGTGGCGATTGCGCTCGTGTTCGCTGCGGTCCTCGGCTTGCTCATCGAACGGGTCGCCATCCGCCCAATGGTTGGCCAGCCGCTCTTCTCCGTTGCGGTGATCACGCTTGGTCTCGAAATCGTGCTTCGCGTGTTCAACAACGACACGGTGAAGGTCAACTTCCGTTCGCTGCAGATTCCCTGGGGAAACGGCGGGTTCCGGATCGGCGGCGAGGTCAACGAGCTAGGGCTCGAAAACGGTGGAGCCTTCATCAACTGGAGCTACCTCGCGTCGATGGGAACAGCCACCGTCGCGTTCGTGGCGGTGTATTTCTTCTACCGGTCGAAGACCGGCATCGCGATGCGTGCGGTCGCATTTGACCAAGAAGCTGCAATGGCCCAGGGCATCGACGTGGGTCGAGTCTTCGCCATTGCCTGGGGGGCCGGAGCCGTACTCGCAGCCATCGGAGGAATCTTCGCCACGCAGCCTCCTGTCACCGCGACCGGAGCGGTCGAACCAACCACCGCAAACATTGCCTTTCGTGCATTGCCGGCCGTGATCCTCGGTGGTCTGGACTCTGCCACCGGTGCTCTTGTTGGAGGTTTGATCGTTGGGTCTGCTGAAGTGTTCTCCGGGCAATACGCGTCGGGAGAAGTCGATCTGCTGGGTGCGGGTTATCCGCTGATTGTGCCGTACGTGGTCATGGTGATCGCTCTGCTGGTCAAACCCTATGGCCTGTTCGGTACGCCAGAAGTTCGGAGGGTTTGACATGTATCGCCGACCAAATCTACGTACGAGCTATTCGGCCGACAGCGAGATCTTTCCCACATACATGCAGAAGGGCCTCATTGGGTTGTTCGGCTTGATCCTGCTGTTGATGCCGTTCGATCTCCCGGTCATCAACCAGATTCCTGTGGTCCGATTCCTCGGCGACCCGGAGTGGATCCGACCGTTCACCTTGGTGTTCGCGATCGGTATCGCCGCATTGGGATTGAATATTCTCTCGGGTGTCGCTGGTCAGGTCTCGCTGGGCCATGCATTCTTCATGGGCGTTGGTGCGAGTACTGCCGTCTTGCTTGGTGGCGAGTCTGGCACCAACACGTGGGGCTTTGGCCTCCCGATGTGGATCTGGTTGCCCGCTGCAGGATTTGCCGCCGTCGTGGTGGGCATATTGGTGTCGCCCGTGGCGGTCCGCCTGCGAGGCCTGTACCTCGCAATCGTCACCCTTGGCCTGGTGTTTCTCGGCATCCACTTCGGCAACACGACATGGGGAGCGAAGATCGCTGGAGCGCCAGCGCTTGGCCGAACGTTCCCCGATCTGACGCTCAAGTTCTGGAAAGAGGAAGACCCTATCGTCGACTTCTCATCCGACGGGAAGTGGTTCTGGTTTGAGGTCACCGAGGAACAGAAGCGATACTTCCTGTATCTGCTTCTGCTCGCTGTGTTCGCGGTGGTAGCGAAGAACTTGATTCGAACTCGGACCGGACGTGCGTTGCAGGCCATTCGAGATCGCGACATCGCCGCCGAGGTCATGGGAGTCGCCGAGTTCAAGTACAAAGTCATCGCGTTCGCGATCTCCTCCTTCTTTGCTGGAGTCGGCGGCGCTCTGCTCGCGTCGCACACGGGCATCATGCTCGCCGAACAGTACAACCTCTTTCTTTCGGTCGAGTTCATCGCGATCCTGCTGATCGGTGGTGCAGGCACGGTGTCGGGAACACTGATCGGGACGTTCTTTGTGCTGATGATGCCGAGGTTCGTGGAGGAGATGACCCGTTGGCTCGACGGTGTGGAAGACGGCTTCTGGAAACCATTCGCCGATTTCCTGCTCACTGGGGGTGACGATTTCGGCATCATCCACACGAGTACGGTTACGCCCGGATGGCAGCTGAGTGTATTCGACTGGAACATCGTGCTCTTCGGAGCATTGATCGTTGTGTTCCTGATCGCTGAACCACTCGGTCTATTTGGCATCTGGATCAAGATTCGCAACTACTGGAAGATGTGGCCGTTCAGCTACTGACCAGGCGATGCCGCTCCCTAGAGGGAACCGGTAAAACTATGGAGGGAAATTTAATGACAAGACTTTGGAAGTTGATGGCGATGTTGCTCGCCTTCAGCCTGATTGCAGCCGCATGTGGCAGTGATGATGACGACGCTGTTGCGTCCGACACCACCGCAGCCGACACGTCTTCGGACGATGACACGGATGCAGACGCCGACGCGGACGCCGATGCCGATGCCGACGCTGACGCTGACGCCGACGCCGACGCAGACGAGCCTGACGGCGACGCCATGACCGAAATGGTCACTGGCGCTGGCGTCGACGCGGAAGAAAAGGTCATTCGAGTAGGTCTGAACGCCGACCTTTCGGGCCGATTTGCTGCCCTGACAACAGTCATCGTGGAAGGCCAGCAGGCTTTCTGGGAAGAGGTCAACGACAACGGCGGCATCGATGGCTGGACCATCGAGCCTGTCGTCATCGACAACGCTTACGACGTGCCAACACATGTTGACAACTATGCGAAGTTCGCAGGTGACGGACCCGAGAGCGTCGTCATGTTGACCAACTCGACCGGTTCGCCGCACACCGCGGAAATCGCCGATGATCTGGTTGACGACGAGATGCTTGCCATCCCTCTGTCGTGGTACTCCGGCTGGGCAGACCCAACCATTGGCGCCAACGTGTTCGAGGTGCAGGCGAGTTATTGCATCGAATCCATGAACGGCGTCGACTACATGTCGCAGCAGCACGGCAACAAGGTTGCCGTCATCGGCTACCCAGGCGACTATGGCCAAGACGGTTCCATCGGTGCCAAGTACGCCATCGAGCAGCTCGGTCTCGAGCTGGTCTTCGACGGTGAAGCAGCAGCCATTCCTGGCGCTGACCCAGCTCCGCTGGTCAACGGCATCCTCGAAGGTGAAGCCGACTTCGTGTGGATCACCCTCGGCCCGGCCGACACCGCACAGCTGATTGGCGCCGCAGCGGCCGCTGGCTACACCGGACAATGGTCCGGCAACACCCCGTCCTGGGACCCAGGCCTGCTTGCTACCGACCTCGCTCCAGTACTGGACGCCAGCTACACCCACAGCAGCTACACGGTGCTCTGGGGTCAAGGTGACTCAGAAGGCATGACCGAGATGATCGACGTCATGCAGCGTCGTCGTCCTGATGCGATTGTCAACGACTCGTACATCATTGGCTTCATCGAGGGGTACATCGCGGAGCAGGCGCTGACGGCTGCCATCGCGAGCGGCGATATCACCCGAGCTGGTGTCTTGGCTGCGGCCAACTCGATCACCGTTGACCTAAAGGGCCTTGCCCCGGATCAGTCATGGGGTGGCGATCCGAACGACTCGATCGTTCGTCAGACGTACTTCTACGACATCGATTCGTCGTTGAACACGCCTGAGGCGACGGTCATGGACCCAGATGCCAACCGTGGCTACTCGTTGCTCGAAGCAAACTTCGAGTCGCCCGTCGCAACGGCATGGGAGTTCGATCCATGCTTCAAGGCTGGCTGACGTAATTCATCGACGTTTGGCCGGGTCGCAGTTCGCTGCGGCCCGGCCTGCGCCACACTTTCTGCGAAATCGATCAAGGACAGGAATCTCGAATGCTTGAAGTGAGCAATCTCGAAGTCGTGTACAACGAGGTCATCCTCGTTCTCCGCGGTTTGTCGATCGAGGTTCCCGACGGTCAGATCGTGGCACTTCTCGGCGCCAACGGCGCAGGCAAGACCACGACACTCCGGGCGATATCTGGCCTGCTGGACGTGCACGAGGGTGACATCACCAAGGGCACGGTGACCTTCGAGGGTGAACTCATCAGCGGCAAGAGCCCTTCACATGTCGTGAAAGCTGGAGTCACGCAGGTCATGGAGGGCCGACGAGTATTCGCCGAGCTCACCGTCGACGAGAATCTGCGCACCGGCGCCTTTACCAACAAGGACAAAGCGTCTGTGAAGGCTGCGTACGAAAAAACGATGGATCTCTTCCCGATTCTCGCTCAGCGACGTGAGTCAACCGCCGGGTATCTCTCCGGCGGCGAACAACAGATGCTCGCCATCGGTCGAGCGATGATGGCCGATCCGAAGCTACTCATCCTTGACGAGCCATCACTTGGTCTTGCTCCACTGTTGGTCGAACAGATTCGCGACATCGTCGTCGACATCAACAAGTCGGGCGTGAGCGTTCTGCTCATCGAGCAGAATGCGGCAATGGCTCTCTCGATCGCCGACTACGGCTACATCATGGAGACTGGCAAGATCGTGCTCGATGGCGATGCCGAGAAGCTCCGCCAGGACGAGGACGTGCAAGAGTTCTACCTCGGGCTTCACGCCGGAGAAGACGGCGAGCGAAAGAGCTTCCGTGATGTCAAACACTACAAGCGTCGGAAGCGGTGGCTCTCATGAGCAGCGTCAACGATTCCGCTCTCGTGATCGTAGGAGGCACCTCATGAGCGATCCACTACTCGTCGTCGACGACATCACGCTGCGATTCGGTGGTGTAACCGCGATCAACGGTGTTGGCTTTCACGTGAACGACGGCGAACTGTTCTCGATCATCGGCCCGAACGGAGCAGGCAAGACCTCGATTTTCAATACGATCTCGCAGGTCTACCGCCCCCAAGAAGGCGACATTCTTTGGGAGGGTGAGTCGATCATGGGGGAGCGTCCGGACAAGGTCGCCGAGAAAGGTATCGCTCGTACGTTCCAGAACATCGAGCTGTTCGCCAACATGACGGTCGTTGACAACCTGCTTACGGGTCGACACGTTCGCATGAACAAGTCTTGGCTTGCTGGTGCGGTGTGGTTCGGTCCGGCCAAACGGGAGGAGATGGAGAACCGCCGCAAGGTGGAGGACATCATCGACTTCCTCGAGATCGCGCAATATCGCAAGAGCCCCGTAGCGATGTTGCCCTACGGCATTCAGAAGCGAGTGGAGCTCGGCCGAGCACTCGCCATGGATCCAAAGCTGTTGCTTCTGGATGAGCCAGTCGCTGGCATGAACCTCGAAGAAACCGAGGACATGGCACGGTTCATTCTCGACATTCGGCGCGAGCTCGGGATTGCGATGATCATGGTCGAACATGACATGGGGTTGGTCATGGATATCGCCGATCGAATCATGGTGCTCGATTTCGGTCAGAAGATTGCCGAAGGACTACCCGATGAGATCCAATCGAACCCCGATGTCATTGCTGCGTATCTTGGCGGCGAGCTCGCCGGCTGATCGACAATCATGACAATTCGCGCGTGGTGGCTGCGTGCGCTTCTGGTCACGATGTGCGTGGTCGCAGTTGGCTGCACCGGCGATGACGAGCCCGATGCGGCGTCCGAAGACGCGGCGTCGACCACGACAGCGGCTGCCGTCTCCACGACCACCGCGGCGCCTGTAGCGGAGTCATCCACGTCGACCACCACCACGGAACCCGAGGTCGACAGTTCTCCCGGTGTGGACAACCGCGAGATTCGAGTCGGCTTGTCTGTAGACCTCAGCGGACCGCTCAGCAGCGTTGACTCGTTTGTGCTCGATGCGCAGATTGCGTATTTCGACTTGGTGAACCGAAACGGCGGCATCGGCGGCCGATCCGTCGAAGTCGTCGCGCTCGATCATGCGTCTGATATCGACGCCCACATCGACAACGTGCAAGAGCTGCTCGAGCGATCCGAACGAGGCGTCGCGATGATCTCGTCGGTCGGCGGAGATGAGTTCGCTTCGACAGTGTCGCCTTCGCTCGTCGAAGAGGAGGTGTTTGGCGTTTCTCGGGGTCATGTGGAGCCCCGAGGGCAGGTGGTCAGAAATATCGCGCACATCGGTCAGAGCACATGTGCCGATGGTTATGCCGGCGTGATCCGGCTCATCGAGCAGTCAGGAGAACTCGAGGAGCCACCGAAGCTGGCCATCATCGCCCGCCCCGACGCCTACGGAGAGCGATCGGCTGTGGGAGCGTCCGCGGCAGCAGAGGTGATGGAGATCGAGGTCGCGATCAACTATCGCGGGCCCATCGACGCTGAAACGGTGTCGGCCTTGGCCGAGCGTGTGGCCGAGGAAAGCCCCGATTTCATCTGGGTCGCAGTGAGTCCGAGAGAGTTGCGCGAGCTGTTTCTCGGTCTCGAAGAGGTCGATCAAGGGTCCCGCTGGAGCGGAGCGTTCCAGAGCTACGACGCATTGCTGCTCGAGGCATCGGTGTCCGCGTCGGTCTCTCAGCGATACACACACACCGCTTCGATCGATTTGTTCGACCACGACAGCACGGGCCGTACCGGCAGAATTCGCACTGCATTCCCCGACGCCGAGTACTGGGCTGCCGACAGCCTTGCCTTCGGTTGGCAGCAGGCCGAGCTGGCCCATGCGGCACTCGTTGCGGCAGACGAGGCGGGCGATGTCAGCCGAGCCGGTATCGCGGCTGCGTTTGCCGCCATTGTCAACGAACCGTCGGAAACGAAGTTCTTCTCGGTCGACGCGCAGGCTGCGACCCTTCGCCTTCCACTCTCCGATTCCGGAACCACCGGGCTGACCGCACTGTCTGGCTTGTCGAACGACTCGCCGCCACTCGGAGATGCTTGCGGATAGCCGCAATAGGGTGGGTGGCCGCTGGCCTTCTCGCCGAGCTGTTTGCCGAGGGAGACTGAGGAACTATGGACGCCACGTACTATGCAGATCTCGCGAACGGTGCGCTCGAGGGGAAGCTGCTCGAGACGGCGCAATATGAGCAGATACTGCTCGACCCCGAGATCGATCTGCTCTCGCTCGTGCACGCGGCATATTCGGTTCGTGCCGCGCACTGGGGCAAGACTGTGCAGGTTCACATCCTGAACAATGCCGCGAACGGGAAGTGCCCCGAGGATTGTTCGTATTGCACACAAGCAAAAACCAGCGAGGTCGACATCGAGGAGTATCCGATGAAGACCACGGAGGAAATTCTCGCCGAAGCGAAGCTCGCCTATGAAAACGGGGCATTCCGCTACTGCATGGTGTTCTCAGGTCGCGGACCGTCGACGGGCAGAACCGAGCAGCTCGCAGCGCTGGTGAGCGAGATCAAAGCGACCTATCCGCTGGAGGTGTGCGTGTCTGCTGGTCTGCTCGATGATGAGAAGGCTGCGGTGCTCGCAGACGCCGGATTGGATCGTCTGAACCACAATCTCAACACCTCTGAAGAGCACTACGCCGAAATCTGCACGACACACACATACCAAGACCGGCTCGAGACCCTGCGGGCTGCCAAGCGGAACGGCCTCGAGACGTGCTCGGGGTTGATCGCAGGTATGGGTGAGCCTGCGTCGGATCTCGTCGAAATCGCGTTGACGCTGCGCAGCATTGGAGCCGAGTCGATTCCGGTGAACTTTCTGTTGCCATTCGAAGGCAACGACCTCGTCGAGCCCGCCGGCCTCTCGCCCGAGTACTGCATTCGTGTGCTGTGTATGTTCCGGTTCTCGAACCCGTCGGCCGAGATTCGAATCGCGGCTGGGCGCGAGTTCCACCTCCGTTCGATGGAGGTCATGTCGCTCTATGTTGCGAACTCGTTGTTCCTCGAGGGATACCTGAACGCCAAGGGCGCAGCGTCGAACCGGACGTACGAAATGATCACCGACGCGGGATTCGAGATCGTGAGCGACTTCTCCGCAGATGGGCTCGTCGACCGAGCGGAAACCAGGGCCGACGAACACCCGGTCGAGATCAACGGCAAGAGCGTGATCAAAGACCTCCAGGACTTACGCCCAGCACGGTAGGGGTTCTCCGAGTTCGTTCAGTTCGTTGCCACGGCTGCGTTAACGAAGCGGAGGTTACGGCAATACGTACGTGACCGTGGCGTGCGCGACCGGTTTCTCGGGAGCTCCGTCGACGTACATCTCGATCTCGCCGTAGATCAGCGACCTACCACGTTTCAGGCGCTTGCAGACTCCGATGATGTCGCCTCCAATGGCGGGCCGCAGAAACGTGATGTGGAGATCCCAGGTGACGGCCATGGGTGTGATGCCCTCGCTGAGAAAAGTGAGCACCCAGCCCCCAAGATCTGCGATGGTGAACATCGTGGGCCCAGAGATGTAACCGCCCGGGCGGAGCGCCGCCTCGTCATAGGTCCATCGGACGGTGGCCTCAGAATCGGTCACCGTCTCCACGGCGATCGGGCCGCTCCGGATGAACATGCCTTGCGCCTCGAGGAACGCGTTGACCTCGTCAACGGTGATTGCCGGCTGATTCACGATCGTGCCTGCCTATCCGTGTTCACGGTGCGGGTCCGGCCCCGGAAGTGCGCAACGAGTGCGCCGTCCTGGTTGGTGATCCGAGCGTCGAGCAGGTTCGTGCGACCCCAAGTATCGGTGACTGCTCCCGTCGCCGTGAGGGTGTCGCCGACCATGCCAGCGCGGACGAAGTCGATCTCGGCGTGGGATGCGAACGAGGTCGTGTCGTCGCCCAACGACGCGTTTGTCGTGTAGTCCATGACGGTGTCGGCGAGCAGAAACAATATGCCGCCGTGGCACACACCATGTCGGTTCGCCATGTCTGGACGAACCAGCATCGTCGCTCGTAGAACCTCCTTGGAGTCAGCGTTGACATTGATGCCGAGACTGTCGATGGCCGGATCGCGTTCACTCATGGTGGGGATCGTAGTGTGGCGCACATGTTCATCGATGGTGAGTGGGTCGAGGCCCGAAGCGGAGCAACATTCGAGGTGACGAACCCAGCGACCGGAGCGGTCCTGGGAGAGGTCCCGGATGGCTCGGAGCAAGACGCGGTGTTGGCTGTCGCAGCAGCACATTCCGCCTTTGGTGAGTGGTCACAAACCACTGCCTACGAACGAGCTGACCTGTTGATGGCTGCATGGTCCATCATGCGTGAGCGCGCAGACGAGCTTGCTGCGTTGATGACCGCCGAACAGGGCAAGCCGCTCCGAGCATCCGCGGCCGAGGTCAACTACGGAGCCGACTTCATCCGTTGGTTTGCCGAGGAGGCCCGGCGCCTGGTGGGCGAATGGATACCCTCAGCCCGCGCGAATCAGCGGTTCTTGTCGATGCAGGCACCGGTCGGCGTGGTGGCAGCGATCACGCCTTGGAACTACCCGATGTCGATGCTCACCCGAAAGATGGCCCCGGCGCTCGCTGCTGGCTGCACGCTCGTCTTGAAGCCGGCAGAAGCCACGCCCCTGAACGCACGGGCGATCTTCGACGTCTTCGACGCGGCTGGCTTCCCGCCCGGCGTCATCAACCTCGTGACGTCGTCGACGCCAGCGCCGATCGGTGAGGTGTTCACGACCGACCCGAGGGTGGCCAAGCTGACCTTCACCGGCTCGACAGCGGTCGGCAGGGTGCTGGCCGGGTCCGCCGGGGCAAACTTGAAACGAGTGTCCGTCGAGTTGGGCGGACACGCCCCGTTCATCGTGATGCCCGATGCCGATCCGGTGCATGCCGCGAAGGGTGCCGCAGCGCTCAAGTTCTTGAACGCCGGCCAAGCCTGCATCAGCCCAAATCGCATCTACGTCCACTCGGACGGCGTCGAGGCGTTCACCGCCACCATGGCCGAGCGAGTCGCACGCGTGAAGACCGGCGACGGCTCGGTCGAGGGCATCGGCTGCGGGCCACTGGTCAATGAAGCTGCGGTGGCCAAGGTCGAGGCACAAGTGGACGACGCAGTAGAGAAGGGCGCCGCAGCCATCATCGGGGGTGGCCGGCTTGTCGACGGAGACTTTGGTGCTGGCCATTTCTTTGCTCCAACCGTCTTGAGCGGAGTCACACTGGACATGGTGATCTATCGCGAGGAGACCTTCGGACCGGTCGCGCCAATCATCACCTACGACGATCCGGCAGCGGTCGTCGATCTGGCCAACGACACCAACTATGGGCTGGCCGCGTATGTGTACACGAACGACCTCTCGACCGCTCTCCGGACGGTGGAGGCGCTTCGATTTGGCATCATCGGCGTGAATGACGTGAACCCGACCTCAGCATCGGTTCCGTTTGGAGGCATGAAGGACTCGGGGCTGGGACGGGAGGGCGCCCGAGAGGGTCTCTTCGAGTACCTCGAGACCAAGACAGCCGGCATCGCAATCTGATCGACGCCAGCGCAGGGAACGGCGGCACCGAGACAGGGGTAGCATCACCACATGCCAGGAGTGTCGTGGAGTGAACGTGCGCCAACCGATTGGTTGGCGTCGAACGGACGTTGGTATGCCGAGAGCAAGTATCCGCGCGGTTGGTCGACCTCGGCGTTGCCTCCCGCCCCTGGACACGGGGGCGTCGGTTCAATCCTCAGAGGATTCGTGGGTACGGCGTCTCCCAAAATCTCATCCGAGAAGAAGTCCACGGTTGGTGCGTCACGAGACGATGCGGAGTTCACACCCGGTTGGACCGTCAACTCTGACGCTCCGACGTCAGCGTCAGCAACCTCTCAAGCACGGCGGGAGCCCAGCTCCTCGGTGGTGCCCACGGGTCGTCGCGTTGCGGAGGCCACGATCACCGAACCGCCAGCACGCACCTCCACGGCACCCGAGTTTCCACCGCCTCCAGGCAGACTCGGCGCCCCGCCCCAGGCATCACCACCGTTGCCAGCGCCACCCGTGAAACGAAACACCCCGTACATCCCTCCGCCCTCGCCAAAGGCTGGGGCAGGATCCTTCGACGTGGTGGCTGGAGATCTCGGGAAGGTATTGGGTTCTGCGAAGAAGCGAATCGAAAAAGCGATCAACGATGCTGCTGCCGACTCCTAACGCACCGTCCGCATCACACGACCGAAAGGGTCACCAGGCATGACAGTCTCAATCAAGGACATCGATGGACTGAAGGGATTGATCACCGAGGAGTGGACCGACTGGACAGAGGCGGTCGACATCACGCAGGAGATGATCAACACGTTCGCCGACGTCACCAAAGACCACCAGTGGATCCATGTCGACCTCGAGAAGGCAAATGCTGGCCCCTTCGGGGGTCCGATCGCACATGGCTTTCTGACGCTGAGCCTGGTGTCGTACTTGTCGGCACAGATCGGCCCGAAGATCGACGGGGTCGTTGGCGCACTCAACTACGGAGCCGATCGGCTGCGGTTCTTGAACCCGGTTCCGGCGGGGTCGCAGGTGCATGCTCGGTCACGGGTGGTCGACGTCACCGAGAAGTCTTCTGGCGTGCTGCTCAAGCAAGAGGTCGCTGTGCACGTCGTGGGCGACGACAAGCCAGCGCTCCTGTACGAGTCGCTCGGGCTGCTTCTCGGGTAGTCGCTAGGCGACCAGGGCCGCCTCGGTGGCAGCGCGGACCTCGTCCTCGGTGACGTCTGGTGCCAGTTCGATGAGCTTCAATCCGCCATCGACGACGTCGAATACTCCCAGATTGGTGATGATTCGATCGACCACGCCCTTGCCCGTCAACGGCAATGTGCACTCCTTGAGGAGCTTGCTGTCGCCATGTTTCGAGGTGTGATCGGTGATCACGACGACCCGGCCCACTCCTGCGACGAGGTCCATGGCTCCTCCCATGCCCTTGACGAGCTTTCCCGGGATCATCCAGTTGGCCAGGTCCCCGGTCTCGGACACTTCCATCGCACCGAGGATGGCCATGGCAATCTTGCCGCCACGAATCATGCCGAATGACGTTGCGCTGTCGAAGTAGGACGTTTGCGGGAGTTCGGTGATCGTTTGTTTCCCGGCGTTGATGAGGTCGGCGTCTATGTTTTCCTCGGTGGGAAACGGCCCCATACCGAGCATCCCATTCTCCGATTGGAGGGTCACTTCGATGCCCGCCGGGATGTAGTTCGAGACGAGGGTGGGAATGCCGATCCCGAGGTTGACGTACCAGCCATCTTGCAGTTCTTGTGCGGCTTTTTCAGCCATCTGATCGCGATCCCAAGGCATTAGCTGGTCCTCACTGTGCGTTGTTCGATTCGTTTCTCATGCTCGCCCTGCACGAGCCGGTTGACGTAGACACCGGGCAGATGGATGAGGTCGGGGTCGAGTGACCCGGTCGGCACGATTTCCTCCACCTCTGCGACGCACACCTTTCCGCACATCGCCGCCGGTGGATTGAAGTTTCGAGCGGTTTTGCGGAAGACGAGATTGCCCGTTTCGTCGGCCTTCCATGCTTTCACGATGGAGACATCGGCAAAGAGCCCCGTCTCGAGAATGTAGGTTTCGCCATCGAATTCCTTGTGTTCCTTGCCCTCGGCGATGATCGTTCCGACACCCGTCTTGGTGTAGAAGCCCGGGATCCCGCAACCAGCGGAACGCATGCGTTCGGCGAGCGTGCCTTGTGGGTTGAACTCGAGTTCGAGTTCTCCGGCCAGATATTGACGCATGAACTCTGCGTTCTCGCCAACATACGACGAGATCATCTTCTTGACCTGTTTGGTTTGGAGCAGAATACCGATGCCGAAGTCATCGACGCCGGCGTTGTTCGACGCGAAGGTCAGATCCTTTGTTCCCGCTTCTCGAATCGCGTCGAGCAACAGTTCAGGGATTCCGCAGAGACCGAATCCGCCAGCGGCGATGAACATGCCATCGAACAACAATCCATCCAAGGCCTCAGTAGCTGAGTCGTAGACCTTTTTCATACGTGTATCCCCAAAAGTTTCTCGGCGTCGACTCGCCGCACTCTACTCGGTCGCGCTCGGGCCCTGGCGAGAGGAAAACTCCGGCCTGCCGACTTGCCGACAACCTCGCCGCGGTGTGAGGGTACCGGTATGCCTGACGTGAATTTTTCGATCGATACCTTCCGCATTTTCCTCCACATCCTGGGCGTCACCGTTTGGGTCGGCGGACAGGTCGTGATGTTGTCGCTCTTGCCGGTGCTGCGATCGGCCGGTGTGGAAGACCTGCCGAAGAAGGCAGCACAAGCCTTTCAGCGTGTGGCCTGGCCCGCATTTGGTCTGGCATTCATCACCGGCATCTGGAACATCCTCGAAGTCGAGATGGGCGATGCCACCACGGCGTACAGCATGACCTTCGGAATCAAGTTCCTGTTGGTCATCATCTCGGGCATGGCCGCCTGGATCCACGCCAAGAGCGACAAGGCCGCCATCAAGGGAATGACCGGCGCGCTCGGCTTCGTTGCGTCTTTGGCTGCGCTCGTCCTCGGCTTTGCGCTGACCCACTAGGTCGAGCCACAGGCGGCCATCGACCGCTCAGCGGGGGAGTGCTCTCCCGCTCACGACGAGTTCACCCAGCGATCGCATGACCTGCTGCACGTTCGCTTCGTGGTCGTCGGTGGTGAAGTCGATCAGCTCGCCGGTACGAGCGAGTACGTGATGGCGTCCGAGCCTGGGTTTGGGAAGTGGGGTCCCTGGTTTCCACGCCACGTCGGAGTACACGAAAGCAACGGGAAGCACCACCGCGTTCGAGCGTCGTGCGATGCGCGACAATCCAGGTCTTGCCGGGCCGACACCGTTTACCTGATCGGCCGCGCGAGTGATTCTGCCCTCGGGCATGATCCCCGTGACCTGCCGAGCCACGAGCGCGTCGACCATCGTCTGCTCGGCTTGTTCCCTGTCGTCTCGGCTGAATGGGATGCAACCGATTCCGCGTAGAAACGCGCCGCCGGCCGGATTCGCGAAGAACCTGGAGTTCACGGCGAAACGGCCCGACATCCCGAAATGGCCAAGGAACGCGAGGGCCGCGATGAGATCGAACAAGCTCGAATGGTTGGCAGCGATCATGAGCGGGCGGTCGGTGGGTACCTGAATCGAATCGGGCATGTCCACCTGCGACGTGAGCCGGCAGATCGCCCGACATCCCACGACGGCTTTGCGGAAGGTCGAGTCGAAGCCGGTCTCGCCGAAGAGTGTCCGGGCTTCGTTCGGTCCACATTCGATGGTTTGCACCGGGCGATCCTAACCTGCCGAACAAGGCGCCCCGAACCGGGTCAGCTACGCTGCAAATCTTCCCGAGGAGGCTCCATGGTCGAACCCGATTTCTTGCGTTTTTCCACGCTGAGTTTGCACGCAGGTCACGAGCCAGATCCCCAAACCGGCGCACGCGCCGTGCCGATCTACTGGTCGACGTCGTTCATGTTCGATGACACCGATCACGCAGCGAGCTTGTTCAACCTGGAGGAGCCAGGACACATCTATTCGCGCATCTCCAACCCGACCACCGCGGTTCTCGAGGAACGCATCGCCGCGCTGGAAGGTGGGGTCGGAGCTGTCGCGACGGCTAGTGGGATGGCCGCCTTTCATCTGGGGGTGGCAACGCTCATGGGTCAAGGTGGCCACATCGTGGCCGCCCGCAACCTCTACGGGGGGACAGCGAACATCTTGTCGCAGACGCTGCCGCGATTCGGTATCACCACGACGTTTGTCGACCCCGGTGATCCCGCCGCCTTCGAGGCAGCGATTACACAAGACACGCGCCTCGTCTACGGCGAGACCCTTGGTAACCCTGGCATCGAAGTCATGGACATCGAGGCCATCGCTGACGTGGCCCATCGAAACGACCTGCCGCTGATGGTCGACTCGACTTTCGCGACGCCGTACTTGATTCGTCCGATCGAACACGGTGCGGACATCGTCATGCATTCGATCACCAAGTTCATGGGCGGCCACGGGGTGGCGCTGGGTGGTGTGTTGGTGGACGGTGGTCGCTTCGATTGGAACGCGAGTGGCAAGTTCCCCACGCTAACCGAGCCATACGAGGGGTATCACGGGCTCGCATTTGCCGAGGAGTTTGGCCCAGCCGCCTTCATCACTCGAGCCCGCGCGGAGGGATTGCGCGACTTCGGTGCGGCGATCAGCCCGATGAATGCGTTCCAGATCATTCAAGGAATCGAGACGCTTCCGCTTCGGATGGCGAAACACGTCTCGAACGCCAACGCCGTCGTCGAGATGCTCCTGGCACACGATGCCGTGAGCTGGGTATCACATCCCTCAGCACCGACACATCCCGATCATGAACTTGCAAAGACCCTCTATCCGGATGGGGCGGGCGCGATCCTGAGCTTCGGTGTTCGAGGCGGCCGCGACGCCGGCCGTAAGTTCATCGAATCGGTGAAACTGGCATCGCACCTCGCGAATGTCGGCGATGCGCGCACACTTGTGGTGCATCCAGCCTCGACGACCCATCAGCAGATGTCGGCCGAAGCGCTCGAGGTCGCGGGCGTCGGCGAGGACCTCGTCCGACTCAGCGTTGGTCTTGAGGACGAACGAGACATCATCGACGATCTGAATCGGGCTCTCAAAGCCTCGCAGCGATAGGAGTCGGCAATGGAGATCGAGTACCGAGGTCATGAAGTCCGGATCGCCACAGGCGGCCGCAGTCATGAGTCCGATGCACCGGCCGTCCTGCTGATCCACGGCTCTGGTATGGACCGCACGAGCTGGCAAATGCAGAATCGATGGCTTGCCCATCACGGGTATCGAGTGGCTGCAATCGATCTTCCAGGCCATGGCCTGAGCGGTGGCGAGCCGCTCGAGACGATCGAAGAGATGGGCGAGTGGACGGCTGGGCTGGTGCATGAGCTGGGGCTCGCACCCGCCCACCTCGTGGGCTTTTCGCTCGGGACGTTCATTGCAATCGAAGCGGCGGCACAGGATCCGAGTTGTGCGGCATCGCTCGTCCTCATCGGAACGGCGGCCACGATGCCGGTTCATCCCGAGCTGCTCGAAGCGAGCTACGAAGACATCCCAAAGGCAAGCGGCTTGATGACTTCTTGGGGTGTGAGCAGTCGCTTTCAGCGCGGCGGCCACCAATCTCCGGGAACGTGGCTCATCGGCGCAAACAAGGCACTCTTGGAGACCTCGCCACATGAGGCTCTGGGTCGAGACATGGCGGCGTCCAACGCGTACACAAGGGCCGTGGAGGCCGCAGAGGGTATCGAGGTGCCGGTGACCTTCGTACTGGGCGCGGAGGACAAGATGACCCCGGCGCGAGCTTCAGGCTCGCTCGTCGATGCGGTTGCGAATGCGACGGTGATCCGACTGGAAGAGACCGGTCACTTCATGCCCACCGAGAATCCGATCGCGGTTCGAAACGCCATAGCTCAAGGAATCGGTTGGGACGGGACTCGCGGGAACACCTGACCAAGACGTTGTGACATGTGCGAACAATCGATTTCTGCTCGGTCCGGGAATGTTCTGTCATCTCGCATAGCTTGACTCGTCGTGGAGATCTACGGAGTTGTGAACGCATCACCAGACTCGCTCGCAGACTTTTCGGTGGCTACCACCGCAGAGTCGGCCGAGGCGTACGCCAAGAAACTGCTGGCTGACGGCGCCGACCACATCGATCTGGGCGGGCAGGCCTCACATGGAAGCGCCGCGTTTGTGACTCCCGATGAGGAGTGGGCCATCCTCGAAGAGCCCCTTCGGGCCATCGTTTCGTTGGGCGTGACTGTCTCTGTTGATACGTGGCAGGTCGAGACTGCGGCGCGTGCATTCGACGCCGGAGCCTCGGTGTTGAATGCCGCCGACGCACTGCAAAATGAGGCGATGCTCGAGTTTGCGGCCGAACGGGAGTGTGACGTGGTTCTGCCGTTCATGCTTGGGCCCGACCCACGCCACCTCAAGCACGTCGAGGGTGATCCGGTCGAGGTGATGGTGTCGTGGTTCGACGAGCGTCTCAACGAGATGGATCGATTCGGTATCCGCGACAGGTGTTACCTCGATCCGGGAACCGGATTCTCGCCGGCGCACTGGGATTGGGCGGAACGCAGCGAATATCAGCGCAAGATTTACGGCGGCCTCGATCGCTTGCGAAGGTTTGACCTTCCGATCTACGTGCCGGTGCCGTGGAAACAAACCGAAGATCGACTCGAGCTCCTCGACATTGCGCTAGCCCATGACATCGAGTTCGCTCGTGCGCATTACCCCGCCCAGGTGCGAGAGCGCCATGACGCCTTGAATCCCGCAAGCGCCTGACCAACCGGGAGTCATCCGTCGAGAACGGTGAAGGTCGTTGTCGTCGGGGTTCCCGCGATGAGATCGCCCCCGAGTACCGAAGTGCCTGACTCTCGACGCCACTGCTTGTAGGCGTCGTAGTGCTCGTCCGAGGCCCACCTCTCGACGAGCAGCAAGGAGCCCGGTTTCACTCTGGACTCGGTGAACGTGATCTGCTCACACCCGTCGAAGGCCCGGGTCTCGTGCAAGATGCTGTTGAGCTTGGCCACCAGTTCATCGCGCTTGCCCTCAGCGGCGTCGAATTCGATGTTGAAGAGAAGGGTCATGCCATGATCGTAGGGGATCGCCTATTCGCCAATGTCCTCGTTCCACAGCTCGGAGCGTTCCTCGATCATGCGTCGCATCAGACCCTTGCACCGTGGGTCGTCCACCACCTCGATCTGGACACCACGAGATCGGAGGAGATCCTCCTCACCGAGGAAAGTCTCGTTCTCGCCGACGACGACACGCGGAATGCCATACAGCAGGATCGCTCCGCTGCACATGGAACACGGGGAGAGTGTCGTGTAGATCGTCGACTCCCGGTACACGGTTGCCGGTAGGCGCCCGGCGTTTTCGAGTGCATCCATTTCTCCATGAAGAGTGGGCGAGCCATTCTGCACCCGCCGGTTGTGCCCACGGCCGAGAATTTTGCCGTCGTGGACTATGACCGAACCGATTGGGATTCCACCTTCGTGCCAGCCCAATTCGGCCTCGTCTATAGCTGCCTGCAAGAACTCATCCATACCGGCAGGCTGCCACAGGAGTATGCGTCTCGGCTGGCTGCGTCGAGAAGTTCATGCACGGGAGACGTTCGGCGCGGGCGGTCAGATCATCCGGCCAAGGCCGTACGATCTCTCGATCAAGTCGCATGATCTTCGATCCGACGACACCTGGGTGAGAACATGGAGCCACAGATGAACGCACACGACACGAACGCAGACAGCTGGTGGCGTCACGGAGTCGTGTATCAGGTGTACCTGCGGTCCTTCGCCGACGGAAACGGCGACGGGACCGGTGATATCGCTGGCCTCCGAAGCAGGCTTGGGTATCTGCACGAGCTGGGTGTCGATGCGCTTTGGATCAACCCTTGGTATTCCTCACCGCTCAAGGATGGGGGGTACGACGTCGCCGACTACCGCACAATCGACGAACGCTTCGGCACCATGAAAGAGGTCGAGCTGTTCATCGGTGAGGCACACGAGTTCGATATCAAGGTGATCGCCGACCTCGTGCCGAATCACACCTCTGACCAGCACGTGTGGTTTCAGGAAGCGCTCGCAGCATCACCCGGAGACCCAGCTCGCGATCGGTATGTGTTCCGGCCGGGCAAAGGCACCGACGGCTCAGATCCACCGACCAACTGGACGGCAGTCTTCGGTGGCTCCGCGTGGGAACGGGTCGCTGATGGCGACTGGTACCTTCACATTTTCGATCCGAGCCAGCCAGATCTGAACTGGCAGAACGAAGAGGTTCGCGCAGAGTTCGACGACGTCTTCCGGTTCTGGCTCGATCGCGGCATCGATGGATTCCGCATCGACGTCGCGCACGGGTTGGTCAAGGATTTGTCCTTTCCCGACGTGGTACAGAAGGCGGCGATCTTGGAGAGCGAACGGATCGTCGACCATCCGTTCTGGGATCGAGATGGAGTGCACGAAATCAATCGACGATGGCGCGCTGTTCTCGACGAATACGACAACAAGATGATGGTCGCCGAGGCCTGGGTCTCGGCCGACCGGTTGCCGCTGTACCTGCGCCCCGACGAATACCATCAGTCGTTCAACTTCGACCTCCTCGACACCAACTGGGATGCGGTTGCCTTCGCCGAGGTGATCGAGCGATCGGTGAAAGCGGCTGACGCCGTGGGAGCTGCGTCGACATGGGTGTTGTCGAATCACGATGTCATGCGCCACTCGACGCGCTATGGCCTTCCAGCCGGCACCAAGTGGCGGCAATGGCCGATGGTGGGTCCACATGAAGCGCTCGATCAGGAAGCCGGTACTCGTCGAGCGCGAGCAGCAGCCTTGATCACCTTGTCATTGCCAGGCTCGACATACGTCTATCAGGGCGAGGAACTCGGGTTGCCCGAAGTCTGGGACTTGTCCACGGACGTGCTCGAAGACCCAACCTGGGAGCGATCTGACCACTCCGAGAAAGGGCGAGATGGTTGTCGCGTTCCGATCCCCTGGGAGAGCGATGGCCCGTCGTTTGGATTCGGATCAGGCGCTCCATGGCTGCCACAGCCGGCATCCTTCGCCCACTTGTCCGCTGCCGCGCAGGCGAACGACCCGACGTCGACGTTGTCGCTGTATCGGCGAGCGACCTCGGTTCGGCGGGAACACCTAGCGACTGTCGACGGCTTCTCGCTCGTCGATCTCGGGCCGGACATCTTGGCGTACGAACGTGGGTCACGTGTGCTCGTCGTCGCGAACATGGGAGCGACCGCGATACCGCTGCCCGACGGTGAGCTACTCGTCTCCTCAGCGTTGGACCAAGGTGATGAGATCGCACCGGACAGTGCGGTTTGGATCCTCCGCTGATGGAACGGCGACTGTGCCCATTCACCAGATTGGCAACGAGTCGTAACGCGTTCGGGCTTCACCTCGGTACCCCGATGACCTCATACTGAAGCCGTGCTCACCCGTATCGGCATTCTCGATGATCATCGATCGTTCGGGGAAGCGATCTGCCTCGCGTTGGCCACGGCGCCCGGGTTCGATTGTGTTGGGGTCACCACCGACTTGGTCCGTTGTCGGGAGATGTTGTTGGCACTCGCTCCCGATGTGTTGATCATCGACTACCAATTGATCGACACCACGGGACTTGAGTGCGCTCGGCAGCTCCGTTCGGAGGGGTTCACGGTGCGCATCGTCATGCTGACCGCACACGCCTTCTCCCGAGACCTTCAGGCAACGGCTCAAGAGCACGGCATCGAGCAGGTTCTGTCGAAGGATGCGCCGCTGACGAAGATCCTGGCGGCGATCGAGGGTGGCCCGCCTGATCATGATCCACGTCGTCCACAGACCGAGCCAACGTTTTCGAAACGGCAGCGACAGGTACTCGAACTGATGGGCGAGGGACAGTCGCCTGCCGATATCGCCGAGACACTGGTCGTCAGCATTCACACGGCGCGGCGACACGTGAAAGATGTGATGGCGCTTCTGGGTGCATCAACACAGCTTGCTGCGGTCACGATTGCGCTGCGCGATGGGCATCTCATTCCGGCCCGCGCGACGCCCGGGCCGACTCTTGATGAGGATGCAGGTATCGACGTCGATGATGCGTCGCTCTGATCCGTCGAGAACGTCGAAACCCGCGGATTCACAGCACTAACCCATATGGGTTGTTTGTCCCGTGTTGAAAACCCTCGACGACTACGTTTCAGAAATGGGCCCTGATCAAATTCGATCCGTTTCTCGTATCTTGCTCATCGACGACCAGCGCGCGTTTACCGACGCCTTGACGCTGGCGCTCAGCCTGACCGGAGACCTGCGCGTGATCGCTGCTGACAGCGATGCTGAACAGGGCTTCCGTTCTGTGGAGGCAGCACAGCCAGATCTCGTCGTCACCGACTACCGTCTCGACGGTCGAGCGACCGGCATCGATCTTGCGCGACGGGTCCGCGAGGCCGAGGAGTCGAGTGGGCGCCGCGAGCCGGTTCCGATCGTGATCCTCACCGCGTTTCCCGCTCCCGTAGTCGCCCGCGAGGCACTCGAGTTGCGCAACGTCAGCGTCCTGTCGAAGAGAAGTCCGGTCACCGAAATCGTGGCGAGCCTCCGACAGTCGGTGCTCGGCGTTCGGAGCGAACCTGTCGTCGTGTCCGATCCATTCTCCCTCTCCCCGGCGGAGCTCGAGGTGCTCGAGTTACTTGCCTCGGGAATGACGGCAACGATGATTGCCGAGCAACTGTGCTTGAGTGTGCACGCGATCCGGGCACGAATTCGCGGCCTGCTGACGAAGACCCACTCCACGAGCCAACTTGAAGCCGTCACGAAGGCCGCTCGCGCGGGGCTCGTCGTTCCGCCGTCCTTCGAGGCCGCGGGCCCGGCATACGCATCGGCGTAGATCTCACCTTCTGGGACGCAGTTATCCCACCGAGTGTGGGGGACTTCTCTAGTTGCATCGCCCATCGTGGGGATGTACCGTCCTCTTTGGGTCTTAGGCCCAAAGAACAAGAACCTGTCGAGTGTGCGGGCGTTCGACAGGGCGGGTGCAGAGGGTGAGAGGCGAACCAGTTTGGTCAGCCCTCACCCTCTGTCTGTTCGCTACGTTGCGTACCGATGGTTGAGAAAAAGGGACGCCCCCGTCGGTCGGCGAAACAGACCCGCCAGATTCTTGTGGCCGAGGGCCTTCGGCAGCTACAAGAGCAGGGTGTTCAGATCGGGCTCGATCACATCACCCTCGAGTCGGCCTGCGCCGCAACGGACGTTCCGCGCTCCTCGAGCCACTCGGCCTGGGCCATCGATGATGACTTCACACCCCAGGCACTCTTTCAACGGACGGTTCTCCACGCCTGGTTGGTGACTCGCGAGGACTCGATGTTTGCCACCGCCGCTCAGGAAGCGCTCGGCGAGCTCTATGAAACCTCGAGCGATCCCTCGCGCGGTGATGTCGTTCGTACTGCCATCCAAGCGGCCTTCCGGGAAGGGTTCAACACCGATGCACGAGCTGATGGTGAGACGGGCTCGTACCTCTCGACCGACTTGGCCATTCGGTTCGCGATCGCCTCTCAGCCCGACCACGAACGCGATGCGGAGATCCTCGGGTGGTTGCGAGATGGTGAGGTGTCCAATCGCGAGGCGCGGATTGAGGACTCGTACAAACCGCTCGGCGAGCTTCTCGGGATGCGACCGCGGCCAGAGTTCGGCGAACGCGCGTACCTGTTGTTCGGTATCGCCATCGCCGCACTTGTCGAGGGCATCGGCCTTCGGGCCGCCATCCTGCCGGAGCTCGAACTCGATCAACCCTTGTTGGCCGCAGCGCCCGGAGACGTGCCGTCATTGCTGATCGGGGTTTGCGTCGAAGCACTTGTGCCTGCGTTCTTTGAACCCGTTGACGACGACGGCTGACGGAGTTCACAGTCCAGCGAAGGCGTTCGGCGCTCAGCCAAGGTGTCGCTCACCGAAAGACGTGGGTGCCCCACCAACCTCCTTCGTCTCGATACAGCCCGATTCCCACCCTTGTCCAGCGAGTGTTGGTCATGTTTGCGTAGTGGCCGGGGCTGTCGACCCATGACTGATGAAACGACGCGGCCGCTTGTTGCGGTGTGAGTGCCTCATTGCTGTACCAAACGATGTTCTCGGCGTACGGTCCGCTGCTGTGTCGGAACCCCGACGTGCTCATCGTTTGTGACCAGTTGAGGGCGAAGTTCGACATCTCCTGATCGAGGGTCAGCGTCTGCAGCCCGAGATCGGTTCGCAGCTGGTTGAGAAGCGTGAGGGAGTGCGAATCAGCAGCCCCGGTCGGAAGGGCCGCCGCAGTCGTCGTCGGCGCTGCGGTGGTCGTTGGGGCGGCGGTGGTGGTCGGGGCTGCGGTGGTCGGGGCTGCTGTGGTCGTTGGGGCAGCGGTAGTCGTTGGGGCGGCGGTAGTTGTCGAGGCGGCGGTAGTTGTCGGCGTTGCTGTGGTCGTTGGGGCGGCGGTAGTCGTGGGGGCCGCGGTGCTGCTCGACGACGTGGAGCTCGGTCTCGAAGAAGTTGAGGTGAACGAACTCGTGGTCCTCGGCTCGGCGCGCGACGTGCTCGTCGTCGCTTCCGTGGTCGATGTCGACTCCAGGTCTTCCTCCGTTGTGTCTCGGTCGGCGAACGCGAGAGGTCCGTCCGGATCGTCGCCGGTGGTCAAGAGGGCGGCGATACCCCCGACCGTCACCAACACAAGTACAGCGATGCCGGCGCGAAAACGGGAAGAGTGCAAAGGAACCTCCGCTGCCCGCGCACATTCCTTGGTGTTCCCTGTCTCGGCGCGACCCCCAAAAATCTTGAGGGTCGAACCTCAGGTCGAGAAGATCACTCGCCCTGTATCACGCCTTGGCTCTCGCGGTACGAGATCGTCGGGTACTTCGGCGGATTGCCGGGGCCGAAACACGACGGCAAACACGCCATGGGATAGTCGGCAGCGGCGTTGAAGAAGAACGGAACGGAGTAGCGGCTCTCCGGAGACGTGTTGTTGGCGAAGTGGCGCGTGCTGAGAACCCGGTCGTTCGACCACTGTCGGAGCAGCTCGCCGGCGTTCACGATGAACGCTCCCTCGATCACGGGCGCAAGGATCCACTCCTGTCGGAGTTGACTGAAGATCGCGAGTCCCGGACTGTCCGGGAGCAGCAACGTCATGAATGTCGTGTCGACATGGGGTGGAATACCGACATCGCCCAGGTCGTCGCCCGCCGGGTTCGAGGGGTAGTGCGTCATCCGTAGACGCCAGAAGGGTTCCTCGAAGGCGGGTCCGAAGAATTCGGCATCCAGGTCGAGGGCCACCGCGTAGAAGGGCAACGTCTTGCGGGCGAGTTCCGAGACCGCTATTGCGTACTCTTCGACCGTCGCTCGAAATCCGGGGAGCAGCTCTTCCGCGAGCCACAGGTTGTCGTCGAATCCGATGTTCCGGTCCGACTTGATCAGGAACGCCTCGTTGGGATTGCCGCGGTCGCGCGCTGGGAGCTTTCGCGCCCCCACGGGCATGTACCCGACACCGCCAACCGGGTGGGCTGGCTGGTCGAGGAGAATGAGCTGCTTGACGTCGAGAGGAAGGGCGTGAAAGCGACGAGTTGCGTCCAAGATCTCGTCGAGAAGCTGCTGGGGGACGCCGTGGCCGACGAGTTGATAGAAGCCGACCTCTTCGAGAGCGAAACGCATGTCCGCTCCAGCGGCAGCGAGATCGGATGGATCACCGGAACGAAAGTAGGGCGCCACATCAACAGTCGGGATGTCGTGCGCAGAGGCGTCCACGACGACGGATGTATCCCAGGAGCTGGATTCCGCAGCGAGAGCGGCTTCTTTTGCGACCGCGTCGAACTCCGTTGCCTTTCCGGTGGGAGATGTCATACGCGGCAAAGTTATCGCAAGACACAAACGCGTCAATGTGGCTCAGGTTGGCAAGTCTCGTACGATCGAGCCATGTCTGGGTTCTCGTCGTATGCCTCGCTCTTCGACCTCACAGGAACGTCGATGGTCGTCGTGGGCGCCGGCAGCGGGATCGGCGAGGCGGGTGCGCTGGCCTTGGCGGCCCATGGGGCAAGCGTCGTCTGTGCAGACATCGATCTGGAGGGCGCCGAACGATCCGCAGCCACCATCGTCGATCATGGGGGGTCAGCCCGGGCGGTTCACGTCGACGCCGGTGATGCGGACTCCCTGCAGGCGCTCATCGACTCGATGGATCTGATCGACGGTCTTGTTCACACTCCAGCGATCAACGTGAGAAAGCGACTGCTCGATCTCAGCGCCGAGGAGTTCGACCGCGTCACCGCGCTCAACTTGCGCGGCACGTTTCATGCAATGACGGCAGCAGGCCGTCGTATGGCCGAGCAGGGGGGTGGCTCGATCGTGGCGATCTCGTCCATCCGGTCACAGTTGGTGGAACCCGGCCAAGGTGTGTACGCCGCGACAAAAGCGGGTGTTGTGCAACTGGTCAAGACCTTGGCGGTCGAGCTCGGACCTCAGAATGTGCGGGTGAACGCGATCGCCCCCGGCGTGGTCGAAACGCCCTTGACCACCCAGATCACCGGGGACAAAGCGTGGTACGACGCGTATGCCTCGCGCAGCGCTCTCGGAAGGTGGTCCACGCCAGACGAACTGGCTGGACCCATCGTCTACCTTTCCTCGCAGGCTGCGAGTTTCGTGACGGGAAGTCTCTTGATCGTCGATGGTGGCTGGTTGTCGATCGACGGTCGGTTCGACCCACCGCTGTAGGAGATCGGATGTTGCTCTCATGTACGTGATTCGCCGCATCGGCGTGTTCATCCTCAGCGTATTACTCGCGTCGGTGTTGGTCTTTGGCGTCATGTCGATCCTTCCGGGGGATCCCGCACAGGTCATCTTGGGAACTCAGGCAACCCCCGAGTCCGTCAATGCGTTGCGAGAGGACCTGGGTCTCAACCGCCCGATCATCGTTCAATATGTCGACTGGCTCGGAGGTGCGTTGACCGGCGATCTGGGCGAGAGCGCGTTGACGGGCCAAGAGGTGGCGCCTCAGGTCACCGACAAGCTAGGTGTCACATTGCCACTGGCCATGTCGGCGATCGTGCTGACCATCATGATCTCTTTTCCACTTGGGGTTTTCGCCGCATCTCGGCACCGCAAACTCGGTGACGCGATCGTGTCGATCATCAGCCAGCTCGGCCTGGCCGTGCCTGCCTTCTGGGCGGGACTGCTCTTGGTCACCGCCTTCGCGGTGAACCTTCGCTGGTTTCCGGCGAGCGGCTTCCCGGGTTGGTCTGATTCATTCTGGGGTTCTGTCGAAGCCCTCATCCTGCCCACGATCTCGTTGGCGATCGTGCAGAGCGCGATCATCACCCGCTACGTACGTTCCGCGGTCCTCGAGACGCTTCGAGAGGACTACATCCGGACGGCTCGGTCGAAAGGTTTGACCCGCGCCCGAGCGCTGTGGAAGCACGGATTGCGCAACGCGGCGATCCCCGTGCTGACCATTCTCGGTCTGCAGTTCGCGGCGCTGCTGGCCGGAACCGTCATCATCGAGCGAGTCTTCGTGTTGCCAGGCCTGGGTCGGATGTTGCTCGATGGGATCACCGACCGCGACCTGCCGTTGGTGCAGGGCGGAGCGTTCGTCGTGGTGACGCTGATCTTGACCGTCAACTTGATCATCGATCTCACCTATCGATTGATCGATCCGCGAGTGGCGCAACAATGAGTCGCCTCGCAGTACTGAAGAACCCACGGCTGAAGAAGTGGTTGCGCCTGAACTTCCTCACGGGGCTCGCCATCGTCCTTGCGGTCATCGGTACGGCGATCCTGTCGTTCTTCTGGACTCCATTCGACCCAGAGTTGATCGATGCATCGAAGCCGCGACTCCCGCTGGGTGAACAAGGACACGTGTTGGGGACTGATCAGTTCGGCCGCGACCTCTTCAGTCAGCTGATGGTGGGCTCACGCACCGCTCTGTTCGTCGGTGTCCTGGCGGTGACTATCGCCGTCCTGATTGGTGTCCCGATCGGAGGCCTGGCTGCGGCGCGGCGAGGCTGGGTCGAGGACGTGCTCATGCGACTCTCCGACGTCGTCTATGCGTTCCCGCCGGTTCTTCTCGCGATCTTGCTCGTGGCGGCAGCCCGTCCAGGCACCGCAGCCGCAATGGTTGCGATCGGGGTGGCGTATGTACCAATCGTCGCGCGGGTGACCCGAGGAGCGGCGCTGTCGATTTATCAGCGCGACTTCGTCGCTGCGGCTCGCGGGTACGGAAGACGTGGTTCGTTCATCTTCGTGCGTCACATCCTGCCGAACATCGCGTCGGTCTTGATCGTGCAGATCACCGTGCTCTTCGCGTTGGCGATTCTTGCCGAAGCAGCCCTGTCGTTTCTCGGCATCGGCACCCAACCGCCGACCGCGTCGTGGGGCCGAAGCCTGCGTGACGCCCAGACGTTCATCCGGTTGGCTCCGCGCCTCGCCTTCTGGCCAGGATTTGCCATCGCGATCACCGTGCTTGGGTTCAACCTGCTCGGCGACGGCATACGCGATGCGCTCGACCCTCGGCTCGAAGTTGGACGCTCATGAGTGACGCAAGTGTCGTCGACTCCGAGTTGTTGGTGGTCAGTGACCTCACGATCAGGGCCGGTTCGACCGAGCTGGTCTCGGGCATGTCGTTCGATCTCGACAACGGTCAGAAGATGGGACTCATCGGCGAATCTGGCTCGGGCAAAACGTTGACCGCGCTCGCCATCATGGGGTTGCTCCCCGAAGGGCTCGAGGCATCGGGGTCGATTCGCTACGAAGGGCGGGAGCTTCTCGGCCTCCGTGAGAAACAGCTGGTCGACCTGCGCGGAAACGCCATGTCGATGATCTTCCAGGAACCGATGACCGCGTTGAACCCCGTGATGCGCGTAGGAAGGCAGATCGCTGAGCCACTCCGAATCCACAAAGGCATGTCGGCCGGCGAGGCACGCGACGTTGTGGTGGAATTGCTCGGCCGCGTCGGCGTCGATGAGCCCGATCGACGTCTCAAGTCGTTTCCCCACGAACTCTCCGGAGGTCAGCGGCAACGGGTCATGATCGGGATGGCGTTGGCGTGCAGCCCGAGCATCGTGATCGCCGATGAGCCCACCACCGCGCTCGACGTGACGGTGCAAGCGCAGGTGCTCGACCTCCTCCGCGATCAGGTCGTGGCGAACGACGCTGCGCTTCTGCTGATCACGCACGACCTTCCCGTGGTGTCCAACATGACCGACGAGGTCATCGTTCTTCGTCAGGGTTCGATCGTCGAAACCGGACCCACGAGCCAGGTCTTCTCGGCCCCGACGACCGAGTACGCCCGAGAGCTGGTCGACTCGGTCCCGCCGATGAGTCGCGCCGGCGAAGTGGCCACGAAACCAGACACTCCCACACCGACCGGCGCGCCCATCATCAGCATTCGCAACGTCGACAAGTCCTACGCACTCCGTCGAGCCACGTTGTTCGACAAACCTCAGCCGCTCCGTGCCGTGCAGAACGTATCGCTCGATGTGTATCCCGGAGAGACGTTCGGCATCGTGGGCGAGTCGGGTTCGGGCAAATCGACGCTCGCGAAGATGATCATGGGCCTCGAATGGGTGACGTCCGGCCAAATCAGGGTCGACGGCACGACGGTCATGAAGGGCAGCGATCTGACGGCGCTTCATCGGACGGTGCAAATGGTCTTCCAAGACCCGAACGGCTCGCTCGACCCTCGTCTTCGGGTCGGCGATGTGATTGCGGAACCACTTCGAGCGCTACACATCGATGGCGATCACGACACTCGGGTTCTGGAGCTGCTCGATGCGGTATCCATGCCCGCCGATTCTGTTCGGCGATTTCCGCACGAGTTCTCTGGCGGTGAGCGGCAACGAATCGCCATTGCGCGAGCGCTTGCTCCGGGCCCCAAGGTCCTCGTTGCCGACGAGCCGGTGAGTGCGCTCGACATGTCGGTCCAGACGGTCACGCTCGATCTGCTCGACCGGTTGAAGAGCGACTTCGACCTGACGATGGTGTTCATCTCGCACGATCTGTCCGTGGTACATGAGATCTGCGAGCGGGTGATCGTGCTCGAACACGGCAGGGTTGTCGAGTCCGGGCCGGTGGGTTCGGTGTTCGGCTCGCCCCAAGAGGCGTACACCCAGATGCTCGTCAACGCCATCCCTCGTCTGTCGGTCTAGCCATCGAGCGTTGGGCACATCGCGTTCCACACCACGTGTCGCCGAAGCTACGATGAATCGCAGACCACGAGTTACCTCCGTGTGGTGTGAGGGAGAAGCATGAAATTCAAGACGTTCTGGGCTCTGTTGCTCACACTTTCGCTCGTCGCCGCAGCATGTAGTGACGACACCGACCCGGTAGAAGGCGCGGCTGATGACACACCGTCGACCACGGCCGACGATGCGCCAGCCACCACGACGGCGGTGACGACCCCGACGTCCACGACGAGCACCACGGTGGCAGAGAAGTCCGAGGTGACCGAAGCGCGAATCGGTCTTCAGCTCGAGCCGCCGACACTCGACCTCACGGCCAGCCCAGCAGCCGCAATTCCGCAGGTGCTTCTGTACAACGTCTATGAAACGCTCGTGCGCCTCCAAGCCGATGGTTCGATCACCGGCCTCCTCGCCGAATCTTGGGAGGTCAGCGACGACGCGCTGACCTACACGTTCTCCCTTCGCGACGGTGTGAGTTTCCACAACGGCGACCCACTGACGGCCGAGGACGTGGTGTTCTCGATTGAAAACGTGCTGCGCGAGGAAGAGGTCGAGAACGACGAGGGTGAGCTCGTCGTGCAGACGGTCCATCCCTTTGCCTCGACGTTTGCGCCAATCGACACGGTGATCGCCGTCGACGATTCGACGGTCGAGATCACGCTCACCCAACCCAGCGCCAACCTGTTGTTCTTCATGACCCAGGGCCAGGGTGTGATCCTCAACCAGAACGCGATCGACGACATCGCCAACAACGCCATCGGCACCGGTCCATTCGAGTTCGAAGAGTGGACGGTCGGCGACAACATCGTCATCAGCGCCAACCCCGACTACTGGGGTGAGCCCGCACTCCTCGAAACGATCGACTTCCAATACATTGCCGACCCGAACGCTCTGAACAATGCGATGTTGAGCGACCAGCTCGATCTGGTCGCAGGCGTTTCTGCACCGGAGCTGCTCGAAGTCTTCGAAGCGGACGAACGGTTCGAGGTACTCACCGGTCTGACCTACGGCGAGGTGACCCTGTCGCTGAATGGTCGCCGGGCACCCTTCGACGATGTGCTCGTGCGGCAGGCGGTCAGCCATGCCATCGACCGTCAGGCTGTTGTCGACCTTGCCTATGCCGGTTATGGCACGCCCATCGGCTCCTTCTCGACTCCTCTCGATCCGTGGTTCAAGGATCTGACTGGTGTGTACCCCTACGATCCGGCTCGCGCTGAGGAGCTTCTGACCGAAGCTGGAGCGACTGGCGCAACGATCGAGATGGTTCTTCCGCCGCCGTCATATGCATCGCGCGGCGGTGAGATCATCGCCAGCCAGCTCGAACAGGTGGGTCTCGACGTGAACATCACCAACGTCGAGTGGGGCGTCTGGCTCGAGGACGTTTTCTCCAACAACGATTTCGACATGTCGATCGTCGCCCACGTCGAGCCACTCGACCTCGCTCAGTACGGCAACCCTGACTACTACTGGGGCAACGACAGCCCCGACGTTGCGCCGATCCTGGCTCAAGCCGATGCCGAGGCCGATCCCGACGTTCGCAACGAGCTCTACGGCCAGGTACTCGACGAGATCACCGCGCAAGCTGCCGATCAGTGGCTGTTCGTCATCCCGCAGTTGTCGGTGCTCCGAGAAGGCACGACCGGCTACAAGGTCGACCTCCCCGGGTCGCTCGATGTCACACAAATGGCCATCAACCCTCGATAGGTGAGTCACACGACCAGCTCCACACCGGTCGACAACCTCGACCGTCAAGCACTCATTGCATTCACCCAACGGCTGGTCCGCGTTCCCAGCGTGAACCAGCCCGAGCTCGGTCGTAGCGAGGCTGCAGCCGTGGCAGTGGTGGCCGAACAGGCCGCCGAATTTGGATGGACGGTCGACGTCGAAGAGGTGGCTCCGGGACGCCCGAATGCGATCATCCGGGTCGACGGCGGGTTGCCGGGGCCAACGTTGTTGTTCGAAGGGCACACCGATGTGGTCACCGAAGGTGACCATGCAGACTGGACGGTCGACCCGTTCGGCGGTGAGATCATCGAGGGGAAACTCTACGGTCGTGGCTCTGCCGACATGAAGGGTGGTGTGGCGGCGATGATGTTTGCCACGCGCGCCCTGCAGCTCGCCGGGCCGTTCCCGGGAACGATCATTCTGGCCATCTTGTGCGACGAGGAAGAGATGATGATCGGAGTCCATGACTTCGTCGCCAAGGGTCATGCCGATGGGGTCTCCGGCGCAATCGTGTGTGAGCCCGAGGCGGGAGAAGTTTGCAACGTCCACAAAGGAGCAATCCGGCTTCGTGTCGACGTTGCTGGCACGATGTCGCACGGGGCGATGCCGCATCAGGGCCGCAACCCGATCGCCGCCATGTCGAGGTTCATCGAGCGTGCTCGCCAGATCGAGGAGCGCCTCCAAGCCGAGCACGGTGACCATCCCCAGCTCGGTCTCGTGTATCTCACACCCACGCACATCGCGGCGGGATCCCTGCCACAACTCAACGTCATCCCAGCTCCGGGGCTGTGCACCTTCGACATCCGAACGATTCCCGGTGTCGATCATGCCGCGCTGCTCGACGAGCTCGAGACCGTGGCGTCCTCCCTTGGTGAAGAGCTCGACGTGCAGTTCACTTTGGAAGCGTTGGTCGATCGCGCTCCGACAGACACTCCCGTGACCGATCCAGTCGTGATCGCCGTCGCCGATGCCCATCGTGCGGTGACAGGAGAAGAACCGGTCTACGGCGGGGTCCCCGGGACCACCGACGGGACGATCCTGTGGCGCGATGCGAACCTCCCGGTTGTCGTCTACGGGCCAGGCGGAAAGTGGATCGCCCATCAAAAGGACGAGTTCGTGACGATCGACGAGTTGGTCAGCGCTGCCGAGGTCTACGTCGAGGCGGCAGGTCGTTTTCTGCACGCGGCGCCCTGACCCAGCGGTTCAGCCGTGAAGCGCTGCGACGGTCTTGATGGTCGAGAATCCGTAGAGCGCCTCGAAACCCTTCTCTCGTCCGTGACCGGAGAGCCCGGAGCCGCCGAATGGAAGTTCGACGCCTCCGCCAGCCCCGTAGTTGTTGATGAAAACCTGTCCGGACCGGATCTGTTTGGCGAGGCGCATCTGACGTGCTCCATCGGCGGTCCAAATCGACGCGACCAAACCGAACCTGGTGGCGTTGGCGATCTCCACAGCCTGACGCTCGTCATCGAACGGGATGATCACCTGCACCGGACCAAAGATCTCATCCTGAGCGAGGATGTGGTCGGCGCTCACGCCTGAGAAGAGCTGAGGGGCGAGGTAGTGCCCCTTCTCGGGGATGTCGTCCATGATCTGCCCGCGGGCGACGAGGTCGAGATCGGCGCCTCGCTCGAGAAACCCTTCGACCGCAGCCTTTTGTGTCTCGGATATGAGCGGGCCGAGTTCGAGGTCGGCCGTCGCTGGACCGACTCGAAGGTCCTCATACCTGCCGGCCATCTTCGCGACGATCTCGTCGAGAATCGCGCGTTGGACAAGTATGCGTGACGAGGCCGAGCAGGTTTGGCCGGCGTTCTGGATCCCGGCGTTCACGAGAAACGGAATCGCGCTGTCGACGTCGGCATCTGCGAACACGAGTTGTGGCGACTTGCCCCCGAGCTCGAGCGTGACCGGTACGACGTTTTCGGCGGCAGCAGCTTGAACGAGCTTTCCCACGGCAACCGACCCGGTGAACGAAACGTGGTTCACGTCTGCATGACGCGTGAGCGCAGCGCCGGCCTCGTGGCCCAGGCCCGGTACGACGTTGAGGGCGCCGGCCGGAAGTCCGGCCTGTCGTGCCAAGTCCGCGAACGCCAGCGCGGTGAGACATGCTTCTTCGGCTGGTTTGAGCACTGCGGCATTGCCTGCGGCGAGTGCCGCACCAACCGAGCGGCCGATGATCTGCATGGGATAATTCCACGGCACGATGTGGCCTGTGACGCCATGAGGCTCCCGCAATGTGTAGACGGTGTACCCGTCGAGGTACGGAATGGTCGTCCCGTGCAGCTTGTCTGCAGCGCCTCCGTAGAACTCCATGTATCGAGCGAGCGCAAGCACATCTGCCCGTGCCTGGGACAACGGTTTGCCAACGTCGAGCGACTCGAGCTCGCTGAGTACTTCGGTGTTCTCGAGGATGAGCTGTCCGAGGCGAGCGAGCACCCGACCACGTTCGACGGCTGTCGACGATCCCCAGACGCCATCTATCGCCGATCGGGCGGCACGAACGGCGAGGTCGATGTCCTCGCCTGATCCACGCGCGATCTCACACAGCTGATCGCCCGTCGACGGGTTGAAGAGCGGCAACGTGGCGCCCGTTGCAGGCGAGGTCCACTCACCGCCGATGAGACAGAGGTCTGTTGGTATCCAAAGCCGTTCTACGGACATCGGCCGAGCGTAGTCGTCGATCCCACAGATTTCGGGCTGCGCTAGGGTCCCCTGTGATGAAGCCAGGACCGAAGAATCTGATCACCGACGTCGCTGGCCTACAGGTCGGCAATGCCCACGATCCGACCCTGAAGTCGGGCACGACCGTGTTGTCCGCCGACACAGCGTTCACGGCGAGCGTCGACGTGATGGGTGGAGCCCCAGGAACTCGTGAAACCGACGCCCTGGCACCGGATCGCCTTGTCGAATCTGTCGATGCGCTGGTGCTCTCTGGTGGATCTGCACTCGGACTGGACGCAGCGTCGGGGGTCGCCGATGCACTGCGTTCGCTCGGTCGGGGGTTCGAGGTGGGGCCTGCGATCGTTCCGATCGTTCCCGCGGCAATTCTGTTCGATCTGCTCAACGGGGGTGACAAGAATTGGACGGTCAACCCGTATCGTCAATTAGGCATCGATGCGTTGGCCGACTGTTCGACCGATTTCGAATTGGGGACCGTCGGTGCCGGTGCCGGTGCCACAACCGGGACGGTGAAGGGCGGGTTGGGCTCGGCGTCGATCGTTCTCGACAACGGCGTGACGGTGGGGGCTCTCGTCGCTGTCAATCCAACAGGCAGCGTGGTGGTGCCCGGGACCCCCAGCTTCTGGGCCGCCCCATTCGAGGTCGATGGCGAGTTTGGTGGCCTCGGTCCGGCGCTCGAGTTCGACTCGCTGGTTGCTCCAAGGAGCTTGAAGATGGAGGCGTACGCCGCAGCGGGGAACACCACGATCGCGATCGTTGCGACCGACGCAAACCTGTCGAAGACACAGCTGAAGCGGCTGGCGGTCGCCGCTCAGGATGGAATGGCACGTGCCATCGTGCCCTCACACACCCCCTTCGACGGAGACCTCGTCTTCAGCGTTTCGACCGGGCGCGTCGAGCTCGATGATGCGGCGAACGACCCGGTGATGTTGGGCCACATGGCGTCGTTGTGTTTGGCCCGGGCCATCGCGCGCGGCGTATTCCATGCAACTCCCGAACCGAACGACCTCCTCCCGACGTGGGGTCAGACTCACGGCGTCAATCCTGAAAGCGACGCGTGATGGACGACCTTCCGCAGGGCACGTATCACTCGTTCCGCCTACCCGATGGTCGCGAGATTCGGGGTCAGGCCGACACGTTCGAACGACTGAAGGCCTTGCACCTGCCGGGGGATCTCTCTGGGCTCGATGTACTCGACATCGGCAGCCACGAGGGGTTCTATTCGTTCGAGTGCGAACGCCGGGGAGCCGAATCCGTGGTGGCGGCGGACAAGATCACCTGGGAGATGTTCCCGGAGCATCGGGCCACCTTCGACACGATGCGCGATCTCTTCGAAAGCGACGTCGAGGTTGTCGAGTCGTCGGTCGAGGAGCTTGTCGAGTCATTGAAGGGTCGACAGTTCGACCTCACCTTGTTCCTCGGTGTGCTGTACCACGCCCCCGACCCGTTCGAATATCTGCGCATCGTCAAGCAGGTCTCCAAGGGTTTGGTGGTCATCGAAACGGTCGTGGACTTTCTTGACATCGATCTCCCCGTGCTCGCGTACTACCCCGGCGACACGTACAACGGCGACACGACCAATGTGACGGCGCCGAACATCGCTGCGCTTCACGCCATGATGGAGGACGTTGGATTTCGTGACATCGAGATCTTCGACCCGCATGAAAGACATCGCATTCATCAGCTGCACGCCAATGAAGCCGTCTATCCGCGGAGCCTGTTGTCGAAGTTGCGATCTCGGCTTCTGAAGCCGACGGTCAGCGGTCGGGTTGTCGTCCACGCTCGGGCCGACTAGTCGAGATCAGCCGCGAGGCCCAGCTCGTGTTGTCTCTTCTTGGAGAGACCAAGACCGACGAGTCGGTGCGATTCCAGGAGCTGTTCGCGCAGGTCTTCGTCGGAGAGGCCCGGTTCGTCGTAGTCCTGGACCCACGTGAAGCCGCGCGAGGCGAGGTACGGCGCGGGCCGGACCCCGGGCATCTCGATCAGGAAGTCGAATTCTTCGGGTGTGGTCTTGAACGTGATTCCCAGCTGATCCTTCTCACTCCAGCCGCCGATGGCGAAGACCTTGCCGCCGACCTTCCACACGTGCGCATCGCCCCACTGGATGACGTGAGTGGTTGCGGTGAGTTCGCTGCAGAAGCTGTTGAATTCATCGAGTTCCATCGAGCCTCCTTCAGGATGCTACGGGTTCCGTGCGCACGTGTTTCCCGAGCGAGCCTTCATACGTCACGGTAATGGCTCGCCGGGACCTTGGTCTCTTGCACGCGCATCCAAATCGTCCAATGGTCGAAGGATGGAACCGCGAGAGACATCGATGACCGGACCGATCATCGTGGGCGTGGACGGCTCAGAGCAGTCGAGCGATGCACTCGCGTGGGCGGTAGATCATGCGCAGGAGAACCAGCCAATACACGTGGTGCACGCCTTCTCGCCGCTCGCAGAGCTCGCCATGGCCGCGGCACAGCACGATTGGACCGAGCAACGACAACGGCGGGCTCGCGATCTCGACATGGAATGGGTGGCTGAAGCCAGAGCACGAGGGGTGGTCCCGTACACCTCGATCGTCGACGAAGACGCAGCCGGAGCATTGATTTCGAAGGCCGAGACGTGCCAAGGCTCGATGATCGTGGTCGGCCCCCACGGCAGTGGGCAAGGACGGTCTCTCGGTCGCGTCACCCGCTCACTTCTGCACGAGCTGCCCGTGCCCGTCGTAGTGGCCCGTCGCCCGGAAGGTTCGTCACTCGGTTCTGGGCTGGGTCGAGTGCTGGTCGCTGTTGGCTACGGGCAAGAAGTGACTTCAGCGATTGTGTGGGCAGCTGACCATGCGCGAAAGTTCCATCACAGCCTCGAGCTGTGTCACGTCGTCGGATTCCGGCCGATGGTCCCGCTCGACTCGCCAACGGACGTGCTCGCCTCGTACTTGGGTGGGTCGATGCCTGTCGACTTGGCGCTCAGTGAGCTCGAGGATCACGCCGAGGAGTTGGGTCAGCAGTACCCCGATCTCGACGTCGTCGTCTCGGTCGAGCGTGGATCCGTCGTCCGCCAGATCTTGGCGCGCGGCCAAGGCGCCGCGCTCGTTGTTCTTGGCCAGAGCCGGGTCGAACCGCTGACCCGCAATCTGGTTGCATCGCGCACGCTTGGGATCGTGTCGCAATTGGCGACCAGTGTCGCCGTCGTTCCCAAATGACCCCGGCGCTCGATCGCTCGTCGCAGAGCCTCGTGTCCGGCGGTCTCACAAACGAGCAGGTTCAGGAGCGGCGCGACCGCGGCCTGGTCAACGACGTCGAGCAACGATCGTCACGCACGACACGAGACATCTTGCACGCGAATGTCTTCACCCGGTTCAATGCCATCGTCACCTCGCTGTTGGTGGTGATCTTCGTGTTTGGCGATCCGATCGACGCGATGTTCGGCTTCGTCATGATCTGCAACAGCACGATTGGCGTCGTGCAAGAAATCCGCGCGAAACGGAGCCTCGAGAGCGTCCAACTGTTGATCGTGCCCGAGGTGCACGTCGTTCGTGAGGGCGAGATCGAGATCGTCGCGCCAGATGAGCTGGTGCTCGATGATGTGATCAAGATCGGCGCTGGCGATCAAGTTCCGGTTGATGCCTTGGTACTCTCGTCGGTTGGACTCGAAGTTGACGAGTCAGCGCTCACGGGTGAGTCCGAACCGGTTCCCAAAGATGTCTCCGACACGGTCCTCAGTGGCAGCCTGGTGGTCGAGGGGTCCGCAGTAGCAAGGGCGATCCGTGTCGGACGCGACAGCTGGGTGTCTCGCCTGACGAGGGAGGCACAGTCCTTCGCGTTGACCCAGTCCGAGCTCCGGGTTGGAATCGATCGACTGCTGACCGTCGTGGGTTGGCTCCTCGTTCCTCTCGCAACCATCTTGGTTTTCAGTCAGGTGAGATCCAACGCTGAGCTCGCCGACGGATTGGTTTCAGCCGTTGCCGGGATCGTGGCGTTGGTTCCACAGGGTTTGGTGCTTCTGGTCAGTATGGCCTTCGCGGTTGCGGTCATTCGACTGGCCAAGCAGGGTGTCGTTGTCCAGGAGCTTGCGGCCGTCGAAGGCCTCGCCAGGATTGATGTCCTGTGTGTCGACAAGACTGGCACGCTCACGACCGGCCATCTCGAGCTCGAGGACCTCATCGCCTTCGGTGTCGATCGCAGCGAGCTCGAGCAAGCGGTGTTTGCTCTCAGCCACCTCGACGCGGCCCGCAATGCCACTGTCGACGCGCTTCGAGACGCCGCGTTCGCGGGGGAAGAGTGGGAGTCGACAGCGTTGGTGCCGTTCTCCTCGGTACGGAAATGGGCTGCGGCAGAATTTGGTCGGAGCGGAGCGTTCTACCTCGGAGCCCCCGAAATCTTGCTCGAAGCCGCGGTTTCCGCTGAGCGCAAACCGATCGAGCAGTCGTTGGCGGAGTTGGCAGCGAGGTCTCGGCGGGTCTTGCTGGTCGGACGCGCTGCACATCTGAATGGCGAGATGTTGCCCGAGTCACTCGAACCGCTTGGACTGGTGGTGCTCAAGGAAGAGCTTCGCCCCGATGCCGCAAACACGATGGAATACTTCGCGAGACAAGGGGTCCAGGTGATCGTCATTTCTGGCGACAACCCGCGCACCGTCGGTGCCGTGGCGAAGGAGCTCGGCATCCCTGGCGCCGGCAAAACCGTCGACCTGCGCAACGTTGACGATCTCGACGCAATCGCGCCCGATCTCGTCGTGTTCGGACGTGTGCTGCCCGAGCAGAAGCGCGACCTGGTCCGGACGTTTCAACGGCAAGGTCGGGTTGTGGCGATGACCGGCGACGGGGTCAACGACATTCCGGCACTCAAGGCTGCCGACATCGGAATCGCGATGGATACGGCGACGGTTGCCACCAAGTCGATAGCGCAACTCGTCCTGCTCGACGGCCGATTCGACCGGCTCCCGGGAGTGGTCCAGGAAGGGAGGCGCGTCGTGGCGAACATGGAACGCGTGTCCGCGCTCTTCATCACGAAGACCATCTATGCAGCGCTGTTGATTCTGGCTGTTGGTGCCGCGGGGTTGCCGTTTCCGTTCCTTCCGCGGCATCTGAGCCTGATCGCCACGTTCACGATCGGCGTGCCCGCATTCATCCTCAGCTTTCGTTGGGCGGAGGCTCCAGCCAAGCCCGGCTACCTCAGACGAGTGCTCGTGATCGCCGTGCCGAGCGGGGTTTTTGCTGCAACAGCCACGTTCGTCACGTACTGGGTAGCGCGCAGCGATTGGAGCGATGCGAGCCTGTCCGAATCGAGAACGCTCGCCACGATTGCGCTCACCGCCGCAGGGCTGGCCGTGTTGCACCGACTGATGCGTCCGCTCTCCGCCGCTGACGCGAGCCTTCTGTTCGCAATGGCCCTGTTGTTCGGAATGAACGTCGTAGTGGAGCCCTTGTCCGCGTTCTATGCGCTGCGCCTTCCGGATGTGCAGACACTGTCAGCGCCGCTGCTGGTACTGGGCGTTTCGCTCTTCGTCTACGAGTTGACTACCAGATGGCAAAGCGCGCAGTCTTAGGGTCCTGACGCGCCAAAGTGGCAAGTCCAGCAGTGTTGTTTCACCAGAGGAACCATCATGACCACCGCAGTCCTTCATCCGCAGCGAACCTTGCTCGATCTTGTTCCGCGGTCGCTGACCCGGGACGTTGTGGCCGTTGTCGGCTTTGCCTTGTTGACCGCTGCTGCTGCGCAGATTTCGATTCCCCTTGGGTTCACTCCCGTACCGCTCACGGGCCAGACCTTTGCGGTGCTGTTGGCCGGCGGCGTGCTCGGAGCGAACCGCGGGGCCCTGTCGCAGTTGCTCTATGTCGCGATGGGGGCGATCGGACTGCCGTTCTACGCGGACGGAGCGAGCGGGATCACGACGGAGGGTGCGCTCATCTCGACCTTCGGCTTTCTTGTCGGGTTCATTGCAGCAGCCTGGGTCGTGGGGCTGATGGCCGAGCGAGCGCAGGATCGTACGGTGCTCTCCGCCATCCCCGCATTCCTCGCAGGCAGCGCCATCATCTACGTCTTCGGAGCGACATTCCTCGCCTGGAAGTTGGGCATTCCACTAGCGGCGGATTTGGCCGAGCCAAGCGCCCTGAAGTTCGCAATCGCACCGTTCATCATCGGCGATGTGTTGAAGGCAACGGCCGCTGGTCTCCTCTTGCCCGCCGGGTGGCGATTGCTCGATCGCTGAGATCGAGTTCAACCGTCTTGATATCCCACTTCAGAAGAGTTCGAAGACCTGCCAGATCCCAAGCGCCGCTGACGCGGCTGCGCCGAGCACACCGTTGACGAGCCAACGTCGTTGAGCGAGCTCTTCATTCGTTTGCGTCAAACGAATGAGTGCGATGTTGACGAGGGTGAAGACCGTGAGCGTGATGATGCTCGTCGCCTTTGCGAGCGTCACCAACGGGAAGAACAGGGCGAGCAGCACGATCGCCAGCCCAACCAACAGCGTCGCCCGAGACGGCGTCTTGTGGGTGGGGTTGACGACGGCGAGACCCTCGGGCAATTGACCGTCCTTCGCCATCCCATACAAGACGCGAGAGGCCATGACGATCTGCACCAGGATGCCGTTCACCATTGCAAAGCTTGCGATCGTCGCAATCGGAGCCGAGTTCAAGCCGCTCACTTCGGAGAAGATCACCGTCATCGGCGCACTCGATTCGGCGATCTCCGTGCGGTTCGAAAGCGATGCTGCGATCGTGGCAAGCGAAACGTACGCGATCAGGGTCACGCCGAGGGTCCACGCGATCGCTTTGGGAGCCGTTCGGCGAGGGTCGATTGTTTCTTCCGCCATATTGGCGATGTCCTCGAAGCCAATGAATGCAAAGAATGCGATGCCGGCTCCCGCGAAGACCGGTCCGAATGCGCCCTCTGCGAAGAGATTGAACGATGGCGCGATCGCAGCCGCATCCACATGGGGTACGCCAAACGTGATGACGACGATGAGCGTGCCGACCTCGAGCAGCGTCACGACCGCAGCGAGCAGCACGCTCTCCCGCACGCCCCACCAAGCAACACCACAGAGGACCACGACGATGCCGGCGGCGGTCAACCGTTCCGGCACCGCGACAAGCGTCGAGACATAACCAGCGAACGCCAATGCAACGACGGCGCTCGACACGACGCCAGTGACGACGACTCCGAGTCCAGCGACGCGCCCGGCCGCGGTCCCGAGGCCATTGCGCACATACACGGCTTCGCCGCCAGCTCGTGGAAATTGAGCAACCAGCGCCATGTACGACATGCCGGTCATGCCCGCGATCACACCAGCAACGAGGAACGCCAGTGGGGCTTGGTCTCCAGCAGAGCCGAGAATCTCCCCGACGAGCGCAAAGATGCCAGCGCCGACCGTGACGCCGAGACCGTAGAAGACAAGTAATGGCAGAGACAGCGTTCGTCTCAGCCGGTCTTCGGAACGGGGAGGCGCCGACTGGCTCGTCATACAACGATGACGCTATACGCCACGGCGTAGAGAGCGAAAAGCACGATCGCGCTACGGCGATCGTGAACCTTGCGTGCCAGCAGAAGCAGGATTGCGGCGCCGACGATTGCCGCGGTGACCAGACTCCCGACGGCCGCGGAGCTGCTGACCGCCACGGGAAAGAGCGCCGGGCCGATCCCCAGCGAGATCGTGGCGTCGACGAACGATGATCCGACGATGTCTCCCATGGCGAGCTGCGACTCGCCCTCCCGCAACGCTGCGCTGTCGATGAAGAGCTCGGGAAGTGATGTTCCAATCGACAAGATCAAAAAGCTCGAGGCGTATTCGGGCACACCGAAGAAGTCGGCCAGCTCGGTGAATCCGAGCACGACGACCACGGATCCGCCGGCGACTGCGGCCAGTCCGACGAAGAGGTCTCGGAGGAGCGCGAACAACCCACGCGTGAACAACTCGTCCTGCTGTTGGACCTCGATGTGGCCGACCCGTTGCACGGCCAAAGTTCCGACGAGCCAGAACGCGAGCAAGGTAAATCCGTCGAATCTCGCGAGGTATCCGTCGCTCAGCAGCATCGCCCCAACCAGAATCGAAAGAACCGTCACGAGGCCCGCTGACGCGATGTGCCGTCGGTCGCGGGGGATCGGGCGGACCAAACACAGGATCGCCAGCACCAAGGTCATCTGGGTCATGACGGACCCGATCGAGTCACCGACGTTGATGTCACCGTGGCCGGTTCCCGACGCGATGATGCTGTTCGCGATTTCGGGGAGGTCTGTGCCAAATGCAACGACCGTCATGCCGATCACGAAGGGAGAGAGGCCGAGTCGCTTGGCGAGAGCCTGGGCGGCTCTGAGCGTCTGACGGCTACCGAGGAGGGCGACCGCCAGGGCTGCCAGAACTGCGGGTATCCACAGGATGGCCATACGAGGTTCCGGGCTCTATCGCTCGAACGGGATGACCGTCGGCGTGTCGCCGTTCAGTAACACGAGGACGTCGTCGGTCCGTTGTGACGACAGCGCATCCTCGAGTTGATCGATATCGAGGGCAGTGGGAGGGGTCGTCACGCTGGAGCCGTCGGTTCTGTGCCAGTACTCGACGGAGGTACCGGGATGTTTGGCGACGTCTATCGATGCGTCCGTGGTGCCGAGCACGATGATGCGACTCGGCCAATGCGCCACCGGCGGTGGAGGCATCATGGCCTCAAGTTGTCGTTGATCGCTGCGAAGCACGAGCGAGTGAAGCCAAAGAACGCCGCCCAAGATCACGACCATTGCGAACTGCACTCGCTGGGCGACGAGGGTGTCTGTGCCGAGGACGCCGTCGAGCCCATCCTCGAAGACTCGCTGGAGCGCTCCGATGCCTGCGATCAGTACTGCGAGGCCGCCCACCCCAAGGGTTGCGTAGAGATAACTCCGGCGCACTGGCGATCGCAGTTCGTCGACGCCAGCATCACTCGTTTGATGGGCGACGATGTGCGAGGCGAACCGGCTCCAGGTGAAGCCACCGGCGATGAGCAGTGTGACGCCGGCGATGGCCTGGTTCCGATCGGTCGATCCATCGTCGAGGAGACTCCAGACGATCACGAGCGCTCCGATTACGCCGGTGATGAGTGATGCCGCCATCAAGAGGTAATCGTACGAGCGCAACACATCGGTTCGAGGACTCTCCTTGGTGAGGAAGGACCGGTGATAGAACCAGGCGATGAATCCCGTCACTCCGATGCCAACGAGCTGCGGCGTCGAGTCGAAGTGGTCAGATGCAACGACGCCGTCGGCGTCTCCGGCGATCCAGACCAACAGGAGATAGCCAAACCGTGACGCGGCACCCAGCGTTGCCACGAAGCCCGCAAGGGCACCGATCGGCAGCACCAGCACATACCAGGGCTCGGTCCGGGGGGCGGATTCGTACTGACGGAGCCAGACGCTGATCCAGACCGCACAACCGACGATGAAGAGTGCGGCCCAAGGAGCGCTTTGACTCCGAAGTTGCTCGATGGGGCGGTCGAGTACTTCGTCGTACAACCGGTCTGTCGTGACTGCGAGCAGGCCGGCCTGTCCGATTGCCAGAGGCACGAGACCGACGAGCGACGCGATCGCAAGGTGCAGATCTCCTCGAATCCCATGTCGCAGCCGAAGGAACATCCAGTGGGTGGCAAAGAAGGCACCCCAGATGATCGTCGTGATCACACTTTTTCCTTCGAACTCGGCGCGAGGTCGAGTGTCGATCAGCGACGAAATGATTTCGTAGGCGCCAACCATCGTTCCGATGAGGGCCGTGATCGATGCGATAGTCAGGTAAGTGCTCCACGCGAGCCCGGTCCGTTCTTCTTCATCTCGACGGAGACGGTGGTCGGCAAGCGTGAGTAATGCGGTGAATACGGGGAGCCCCAACGTGACGAGGGCAAGCGCTTCCGCGAGTTCCCGGTTGTCCCGTCGTACCGCCGTGCTCGTGAGCTCGCCGAAGGCCCACACGGCTCCCGATGCGGTCAGGATCATCGTGACGTACAGAAGTCCGTAGAGCACAGCTTGGCGAGTCAACGCGGCCGCGTCGACCGGGTGATCGCCCTGTGCACGCCGTACGAGTCGGACGATGCCGAAGGCGAGGACCCCTATGACGATCAGTGGGATGAATCCTGTCATGAGGTCGAAAACGTTCATACATTCACGCTGGACCTTGCGCGGCACAATGCACAGGGACCTACGTCCCAGGGATCAACTCATGCGCTTTGGCCTGAGTGCTTGATTGGGTCCCGAAAGATCCAACGCCCCGAGACCTCCTCGATCGAGACTCTGATCCAGTGGGTGCGCGGAATTTGGTCGGCCCACGGCTCAACGCCGAAGTGTTCGCACAACGCGACGAACCATTCGTCGGTGATCTCGTAGGCACGACCCTTGACCAGAACCGACCAGCCGGTTCGCGCTTCTTCGTCCCAATCGTCGATTTCGAATGCGACGCGCTCGGTCCGCTGCGCAATGTCGAGCTTTGAGCCGGGCGCTGTCCGAAAGAGGATCGAGCCAGCGACCAGGGCGTAGTTGATCGGCAAGATGATTGGCTGACCACCATCGGAGATCCCAAGCCGGCCCACGACCTGACCACGCAGCAGTTCCAAGCACTCGTCGGCTTCGAGTACGTCCATGCCCTGGTGTTCGGTGATCAACAACGTGACGCTGGCCAGTGTCTGCGACGGTGAAGGGTTCGGCGAGCTCATGGTCCGAACAAGTCCAGGGTCACCGCATCGATGCGACCTTCGGCGTCGATGAAGAAGTCGACGGTCCACCACGCGATGCAGCTGTCGATCGCCGATGGTTGGATGCTCAATTGTTTGTGGTCGTCGAGCCCCGCCAGTCGAGCAACCGGTGGCCCTGCGCATCGCTGGTGAGCGCCGATCGTGATCTCCACTGGTCGGTTCGCCATCTCGAGGGCAGAGAAGGGTCCGCCGAAACCTGCGTATTCCGCCACGTCCATCTGCCACTGCTCAGGATCGCTGAGGGAGCTGGCTGCGACCGTCGTGACAGATGTCGACGAAAGACCGAGCTGTACCGACTCGGCAAAGGGGAGATTGGCGAAGTACTCATCTCCCGGATCGGCAGCAAAGTCGAGGAAGGCATCGACCAGCTCACGATCTTGTGCTGTTGGAACGACGAGCTCGGCTTGTTCATCGAGCACGAATCGACTGCCGTCGAACGTTCCATCCAGCACGACGGGTGCGTCGGTCCACTTCACCGTCTGTTCGCTCGACAGCTCCGCTCGAAGGCCCTCGGGGTTGGCGATGACGATCCAAGGTGCGCCGCACTGTGGAGGAAAGGACTCCATCAGCGCCGAACAGACCCGCGCGCTGGTGTTGTCCCACAACACGCTTCCGAGTAGTCGCGTCGAGCGAGCGCCTTCGCCATCGAACAGCGCGCCGACGGTCACCGGTGTGTCTCCAGGTTCGATGGTTGGTGCGGTCCCGTCGGTGGTTGGTGTCGTCTCGGTCGTCGAGGCCGCGGGTGAAGATGACGTCGTGGTCGTCGTGTCGCTCGTAGACACGGAGTCGTCCGACCCGATGACACGGGTGGCGCCATAGGCGATGAACGCCGTGAGGAGGATGAACGCGAGAATCGGGAGGGCGCGATTCATCAGCCCGAACTCTCCATTGCCGGGATCACCGCAACCGCAATACTGCTGTGTGTGACAACGTAATCGGTGACGCTGCCGACGAGTGCGCCAACAAGGCCGGTGAGCCCGCGCGATCCCATGACCATCAGACCGGCGTCTCGGTCCGAGTCGGTGAGCAGTGTTCGGGGGTCGCCTTTGAGCACTGACCGCCGGAGACGCTCGTCGGATTGCCCATCAAGAGCGGTCTTGAGGACGCCATCCATGGTTTCGTTCGCGATCGACTCGAGCTCGGAGTCGCTGATTGGGGGTATGTACGGTGAATACGAACGCATCGGTTGCCACGTGTGGATCACCTCGATGTCGTCGACCGCAAGTTCTCGCGCCCAGCGCAGAGCAGCGGTGGCGTGATCTGAACCGTCGACGGCGACCGCGATGACGCCGCCGTGGTCGAGTGGTGCCTCGTCGGGAACGACGACGACCGGAATCTCCGCGTGGTGTAGGACTCGCCGGCTGACGCTCCCGAGCAGCACTTTGGACATACCCGCGCCTCGGGTTCCCATGACGATCAGGTCAGCGTCCTCTGCTACCTCCAGCACCGAATGAGCGGCAGAACCTTGAACGGTGATCTTCGTGACGAGCACGTTGTAGCCGGTCGTCGCGTCGGCCACCGCTCGCCGCAGAGTCTCGTTCGCCGCATCGCTCTTGGAACCCGTGGGAAGCGACGCGGTTCCCGGAGGTGGGGGCAACAACGAGAGCGTTGGGTGCTCCCAGGCCAAGACAGCAACGATCTCATCACCGTCGCGATGGTGGTGGCAGGCCCAGCGCAGGGCGTGCACTGAGCTGGGTGAAGAGTCGACACCAACGACGATTTTGCGTGTGGCCATTTCTGCCTTCTTTCGACGAACGGTCGGTGTGTCCATCGTGTTGGGCGCGCCGCCGTGCAGGCAGGGACAAACGTCCCCAGTGGCCGGTGAGCTTTGGACGACCGAAATTGTGGTCGCGGTGCGGGCCGGTGTTACTCGCCGATGAGTTGTCGAGCCTTGTCTGTATGCGGCTGGTCTCGTCCGAGACGATCGAGAACTGAGCGGAGCCGACCAATCGGATCCTCAGCGTCGAGACCAAGGTCGTGGAGATACGAAACATGATCGGTGTGAACTCGGAGCTCGAGCATGATCGCTCCTTGCCGGATGGCCACGTTTGATGCGAACTCGAGCTCGTCCACCACTTGTGAGATCGGCTTCTCGAGAGTCTTCAGGATTCCAGCCCGGATTCGGTGAAGCTCGGCATCCCACCACGTTGCCCGAGTTGGTTGGTCGTCGAGAATCGAATCGAGTACGGCCAGTCCTGAGCCTGGATCGCCCCTGTCCGCCGCCGCTTGTGCGAACAGCCCGTCGAGTGGGTAGCAGTAGCCTCCCCAGAATTCTCGCCACGACTCCGCAGCTCCAGCGAGCAACGAGTAGCCCTCATCAAGCGCTCCGTCGAAGAGGTGCGCCACCCCGCGAAATCCGTCTGCGTAGCCCTTCGTCGTCGACGGAACGAGGCCGTCGGCGACGAGGCCATCCAAAAGGTCCGCTTGCGAGCGGAGCTCGGCCGAGTTCGACTCGAGCACACCGATCATGAGGGGGCCAAAGGACGCCTCGACCAGCGAGTACGGATGCGCAAGTTCTGTGGCCAGTTCCATCGCTGAACAAGTGCTCGTCGCGGCGCTGCGGATGTCGCCCACCAACCACTCGGCCAAGCCCCCAACGCTCCACATGCATACGCCGGGGTCGTGTCCCCCGTAGGAGGACGTCAAAGCGTGGTGGTCATCGGCAACGTATGTCGAGCGAGCCTCGTTGGCGTGCCAGCGGGCCTGGGGAAAGTCGCCGGCAAGGAGCAACGTCGACCACATCACATGGTGGGCTTCGAGGAGTAGGACGGGGTCGTCTGCCGACGAAGCGAATTCGAAGAGCTGCTCGGCGAGGGGAATCATCTGGCTTGGTTCGCGGCTCGTGGACACCGTGTACCACTTGCCCCACAACGACTTGAAGTGTTGATCCTCGGAGAACCGTTCCTTCGGCGCGTGGAAGAGCGCGTCATAGATTTGTTGCGCTTCGGTCGAGGCCGGTCCGTGCAATTGTGTGTGCGCCACTCCAAGTATGAGCTGGAGATCTACAGCCCGCTGCTGCGAGGCCGCTCGTTCGAGGTCAGATTGCTCGTTGAACAGCGCAGCGGCTTCGGTGGCGATCTCAATCGCCTCCGTTGGAGCAGAGACGGCGAGCGCTCGTTGCGCAGCCCTCTGGAGGTAGTGAATGGCCTTCGCAGTCACGCCCGCTTCACCCCAGTGTTGCGCAAGGCGACCGGGCTCGGCTTGCGCAACGTCCGGTCGCAGCCCCTCCAGCGTCTCCGCAATTCGTTGGTGATGTGAGGACCTCGTGCTGCGGGGGAGCGACTCATGGGCAACGTCTCGAACCAACATGTGTCTGAAGCGAAAAGTAGGAGTCACCCCAGGACTTCTGCGAAGGACCCCGGCTTCGCAGAGCATCTCCAGGTCGGTGAGAACCTCGTCGGATTGTTTGTCGCTGACATGCTCGAGCAGTTCGAGATCGAAAGCCGACCCAAGTGCGGCGGCGAGTTGCACCGTCGCTTGGGCTGCCGGTATTCGATCGAGTCGAGCAGCGAGGCTCTGTTGGAGACTGGCGGGGACAGCGTCGGTGACGCCGTCATCCGCGTCGAGAATCGAGCGAGTCATCTCTTCCACGAAGAGTGGGATGCCGTCCGCCTTGTCTACGAGGTCGTCTTCCACCGCTGCCGGCAGTGGACGATTGCCGCTCATGGAGCGTGCGATATCGAGACACCCGCTGCGCGAGAGCGGGCTGAGCTGAAGATTTGTCGCGTGGGGAAGGTCCTCGACAGCTTCCCGTTCGCCGGTTCGGAGGGTGACGATGATCAGCAGCGAACGATCCCATACCCGCTCGGCCATCTGTTCGAGCAGATCCTTGGTGGATGGATCTATCCAGTGGACGTCCTCAATGATGCAGATCGTCGGCTTGTCGGGTGTGTCACCCCCCAGGTGGCTTTGCACTGCGGATAGCAGAGAGGACCGTCGAATCTCAGGATCGACGGACATCTTGGCGAGCGCTGCGTTGTCGTCGAGAACCCAGTGCCCGAGAAGTTGTCGGGCCTCGCGCACCGATGGAGCGCTGGCATCGACGACCGCCGACCATTTGGAGCGCCGAGTTTCGATCGAATCGGCTTCTGCGATGTTGGCGAACCTCTCGAGGTGCTCGATGATTGGATGAAGGGCCGACTGCTGGTGGAACGGCGAGCATTGGATCCGAAACACCGTCGGCTTCAGATCCGCTGTGGACTCGAGAAATGCATCAACGAGACGGGTCTTTCCGATTCCAGCGTCGCCTTCGAGCAAGAGGGTGTGGCCATCACCTGCCATTGCGCGCTCGTATCGGTCCCGCATGAGGAGGAGTTCTCCCTCGCGACCCACGATTGGACGTTCGGTGACTTCCCCAGAAGTGAGTCGATTGCTGTCTCTTGTTCCGATCACGACCAGATGGCCGGAGCCCGGGTTCGTCTCGAAGACCATCCGTTCTTCGACAAGAGATCTGGTTTGTTCGTCGACCACGACCGAATCGGTATGCCCTGAAGTGCACAGTCGTTGGGCCGCGTGAACGGCGTGGCCAACAACCGAAATATCGTCCCCCTTGCGTTCGGAGATCACAAGACTCGTCGCGACGCCGGCGATGGTGGATGGCACGTCGGCGACGAGATCGAGCGCAGCGAGCACCGCTCGTTCAGCGTCGCGTTCTCGGGCAACAGGGACTCCAAAGAAGGCGAGATGCAGACCGCCTGGCGACGTTTGTAGATGAGCGCCATGCCGTTCGATGACTGAGGACCAGCGTTCGCGGGCTTCGTCAGACAGCGCCTGCATGTCTTCTGGGTCGAACGAAGATGGATCGGTTTGACCGAGGCCGACTGCCACGACCGTGACCAGCCTGCGTTCGCTGATCGTCTCGTCCGTCGTGTTCCCAATCGATGGTGACTGCATAGTCTCGTCGGGGGACTCACGATCCGTCGGCACATCGTTTGGAGCATGCTCGTAATCACTGAGGTTCAATATTTCGGACTCGAGGACCCGGATGGCCGGGCCAGGCTCAACACCGATCTCCTCGACGAGCATGTTGCGATACTGCGAATACGAGCGGAGTGCCTCGGTCTGGCGCCCAGACTTGGCCAGTGCACGCATGTGGGACGTTCGAATGCCCTCGCGGAGCGGGTGTGCCGCGACGAGGGCGCCAATCCGAGGAAGCCACTCGCGAACGAGGCCCGATTCGATCGCGAGTTCAGCCCGAAGCTCTTCGGCCGTCAAGATCATCTCGGACAGCTTCTGGATCTCGACCTGTGCGAATTCCGCGTACGCCAGGTCGGAGAGCGGGTCGCCGCGGACCAATTCGAGTGCTTCATCCAGGTTTTGGGCTCGAGTCGAAGATGGCGCCGCTTCGCTCGTTGATTGCGCTTGAGCGACGAGCTGTTCGAATCGATGAGCATCGACCTGCTCTGGCTCGATTCTTAGTGAATACCCACCGGTCTCGGTGCGGAGCACATCGTGTGAAACGCCAGCGTTCTGAAACACTTTGCGAAGGTTGGAAACGTACGCGCGCAGGCTTGTGACAGGTTTGTTTGGGAGCCGCTCGGTCCAGAGAGCGTCGATGAGGCGATCGTTCGAAACAATGCTGTTTCTGTTGATGGTCAAGACGGCGAGAAGGTGCCGTTCTTTCGGGGCGCCGATCTCGATCTCCGCACCCTCGACGAACAAGGCGAGGTCGCCCAGAAGTCCGATCTCGAGACGTGTGATCGCTCCACCCCCTGTGCGCTGGCTTTGCTCCGAATGGTAGCGGCAGGGGGTTTCAAACTCTCCGTCAGCGATTCGGAGTGTTGCTCCAGAGAAGTGTGTCGTGTTCGATTGCCCGGAGAGCCACGCCAGAGACTTGATATCCGGGACCAAAGGCCTCTCGGTAGAGCTCTGGGCTGAGCGCTGCGTGCGGATCGAGGTTGTGGTGTGTGTGCTTCATCGTTCTCTCCCGTGTCGTGGCGTGTTTCGCCGCTGATGTGATTCACCATCGACGAAGCGGTTTGGAGAGAGGTTGGGGAAAGCTTGGGATTCAGGTCTTGGTGCGAGGTGGGGCGAATCCGCCCCACGCTGCACCCGCCAGAACACTGAGCGCGATCACGACTATCGGTACGACGAGTCCAAGGCTGATGATCTTGAAGAGAATCAAGTAGATGGCAAGGCCCAGGCCGAGCAACAGGCCGAAGAATGCACCTCGGATCGGGTGTCGCTCGATCGATTGTGAGGCTGAGGTTTCAGTCATCGTTCAGACCTTCCAGGTAACTGCAGGACGTGCGTTGAACAACAGCCCGAAGATGCCACCGAGGATTGCGACGCCGCCGGCTATCCCTGGTGCTGTCCCGATGGGGAACGGTCCTTGGAACTCGACATGACCTTGGCCAAAGCACGGTGCAAGGTCTGACGAGATCGAGCCTTCGATCTTGGTTTTGAACGACAGCCCAATCGGAAGCTCGTCTCCGAGATTGACACTGCCAGCATTGCGATTGTTGCCGTTCGGGTTGTCGTCGCCACCTTTGTCGAGGCTGATGCCACCTGTGGTGATCTCCCACTTGTGGTTTCGGGGTCCCTCGCCGGTCCGTGGATAGAAGCCGAAATAGTTGACGACGCCGTCGCTATCGACTTTGAACGGGTTGCTCGCCGTTGCCGCTTGCCCTCCGTCGAGCAGGTCGAAGGGAGGACTGTCGTCGCCCACGTCGATGATGGCATCGATCAGGTTCCCGTCCGCGTCGTAGCTGAAGGCTTGACCACCGCACGGGCCGGTCAACATGGATTCGTCGCCGAAGTCGGCAACATCGGTCGAGGCACCGAACTCCTCAACCAAACGGCCAAATCGCTCGTCCTCTTCGGTTAAGTCGAGATCTCCAGGGTCACCGGGAGGAAGCGTCTGCGGGATGTCATCGCTCGGGCTGTCTTGAGCGCCGGCACCAGTGGACACGGCGATGCCAAGCGACAGCGCGATGACCACGCCGAGGGCAAATGCACGAATGAAACGAAGCATTGCGTTCTCCCACCTGGAGTCAACTTCTCATTCCCGTCGGTCGCGACGTGGGGGAAATGAGGAGTTGTGCGCGCGTATCCATCACGAGTGCCACAATCGTCGGATGACGCAATCGATGAGCTCGGCTGCAGCCGGGGGCACAGGCCTGTTGGCGATCTTTGTCGATCTGGACCCGGAAGACAGGCCGGGATTCCGTCCCTTCCTCGCCGAGGACATGTTCCCCCCAAGGCGAGACATCGGGTTGGGCCCCGCCGCGAGTTACGACCGTGTCGACGGGCAAGGTCAACAGTTCCTCACCGTGTACGTCGCCCCAAGCCTCGGGGATCTCTACGGAGCCCCATACCAGTCGCTGCGGCAGAAGCGGGGTGCACGTGATGCGCTGTACCACCAGAAGTTTCGCAACCAGGATCGCTATGTGGCGGGGTGGACTGGTCCAGAGGTTTCGTCGCCAAACCCACAGGAGTTCGCCCAATACCTCCAGGTCGATCGCTTCGACGTGTCCGACGAGGAGACTCAAGAATTCAACATCTGGTTCGCCTGCGACTATCTGCCAGGCGCGGCTGAGATTCCGGGAGTCGTTTCGGTGCGCCGATATCTGGCCGTCGAGGGAGCACCGGCCAATCTGGTAGTGCATGAACTGGACGATCCTTTGCTCGTGCAGGATGGAGCCTGGCAGGAACTGCGGTCTGCACTGAGAACCGACTCGTCGGGTCTCTACGCCCGGGCGCTGTCGAGCTAGGCAACGATCTCCTCAGGTTCTGTCGAATTCCTACTCGACGAGGTTGTGACCATACAGTTGGCTTCGTGCCAGAGCTGAGCCGTTCATGACCTCGACAAACAACCCACCGATTTGGACACCGTCGGCGGAGCATGTTGCCGCCACGAGGCTGCATGCGTTTGCGGACGCTCAGGGGCTCCCAGATGACTATGCGACGATTCACGCCTGGTCGATCCATGAGCCAGATGCGTTCTGGGCCGCAGTGTGGGACTTTGGCGAAGTCCGCGGCGAGCGTGGCGAACGAATAATCATCCCCGCCGACGTCATGCTCGACACCCAGTTCTTTCCAGACGCCAGCTTGAACTTCGCCGAGAATCTCTTGCGCCGCAACGACGATGGAGCGGCGATCCTGTTCCGCCGCGAAGATGGTGTCGAGTCCTCGACGTCGTGGGCCGAACTGCACGACCAGGTGTCGCGCGCCCAGCAGGCGATGCGAGCGGCCGGTGTCCAAGCAGGGGATCGCGTTGCCGCCTGGATGCCAAACGTTCCGGAGACCTACGTCGTCATGCTGGCGGCAGCCTCGCTCGGGGCCGTGTTTTCTTCGTCCTCGCCCGACTTTGGCGCCGACAGTGTGGTCGACCGGTTCGGTCAGATCGAACCAACCCTTCTGTTTGCGGCAGATGGGTATGTGTACAACGGAAAGTCGCACGATTGCCTCGAACGTCTGGCTGACATCCGCCGAAGAATTCCGTCGTTGCGGCAAGTTGTCGTCCTCGAACACATCGACGAGCACCCGGCCGTCGGAGGCGTCGACGACGCGGTGAGTTGGTCGCACTGGCTCCATCAGCACGAACCCGTCGCCGTCACGTACGAACCACTTCCGTTCAACCACCCGCTTGTCATCGTGTACTCGTCGGGAACCACAGGCCTCCCGAAGTGCATCGTCCATGGTGCCGGCGGCGCGTTGCTGAAACATCTGATCGAGCACCAGCTGCAGGGCGACATCAAACGCGATGACCGAGTGCTGTACTTCACGACCACTGGTTGGATCATGTGGAACTGGCTCGCGACGGCACTGGCGTCCGAGGCAACCGTCGTTCTCTACGATGGCAATCCGACCTACCCGGGGCTCGAGACGCTGTGGGAGCTCGCAGACGACTTCGACATCACGTTCTTCGGGACGTCGGCCCGATTCCTCGATACCTGCAAGAAGTTCGAGCTGCAGCCCCGGACGACATCGGACCTTTCCGCGGTGCGCACCATCATGTCGACAGGCTCGCCGCTCGCCGCCGATAGCTACGAGTACGTGTATCGAGACATCTGCGAAGACGTCCATCTCGGGTCGATCTCTGGAGGGACCGACCTTTGCGGCAGCCTCGTTGGCCCGAACACGATCGGACCGGTGTGGCCAGGCGAGATCCAAGCCCCCGTCCTCGGCATGGCGATCGACATCTTCGATGAACAGGGCGAATCGGCTGCGGATGACGTTCCGGGTGAGTTGGTCTGCACGAACACCTTTCCGACGATGCCGCTGAGTTTCTGGAACGATCCAGACGGCACCCGCCTTCGAGCCGCCTACTTCGACCGGTTCCCTGGAGCGTGGCATCAGGGAGACTTTGCGACGCGCACCTCCAATGGCGGGTTTCTCATTCACGGACGTTCGGATGCCACCCTCAACCCTGGCGGTGTTCGAATCGGCACGTCGGAGATCTATCGTCAGCTCGACGGCGTCTACGAAATCATCGAGAGCGTTGTCGTTGGACAACGTTCAGGTGACGACGTGAAGGTCGCGATGTTCGTGGTGATGCGCGAGGGCTACGAGCTCACCGATGAACTCATTCAGGACATCCGCTCGCGAATCCGGGCAGGAACCACGCCACGACACATGCCTTCGCTCGTCGCGGCCGTGCCAGACATCCCGAAGACTCGCAACGGCAAGATCACCGAATTGGCCGTCCGCGACGCCCTCAACGGCAAGGACGCGGGCAATACCGACGCGCTCGCCAATCCCGAGGCCCTCGAGTACATCCGAGAGTTCGCGCAGGGCCGACCATGACGGCAGCCGCCGTCGCGAGGCTCGCTACGGCCTAGCGACCGAAGAAGATGTCTCGGGCCGTGATCGCCGCGCCGATTGCCCCGGCCTCGGCTCCGAGGCGTGCGGGCACCACCGGAACCTCTGGTCGGTAGGCGGCGCCGATGACCGCGTTGTTCATTCGCTGTTGCACGTCGGAAATGAAGTGATGGTTGATGGCGGTCAATCCGCCGCCGAGCACGACGAGCTCTGGGTCGAGGAGTGACACAAGGCCGGCGAGGCCCTCCGCCACCCAGCCCACGAAACGGTCGAGAACGAGATCTGCATCGCCGTCGCCTTCGGCAATCGCGGCCGAGACATGTTCGCCTCGAATCAGCTCGACGTCTCCGCCAGCGATCTCGAGGATCCGTTCTGCCTTTCCTTCCGAAGCAACCTGCTTGGCGATGTTCGCAAGGCCAGCGCCTGACGCCACCGACTCCCAGTGGCCGCGTACGCCGCAGGCACACATCGGGCCGTTGGCATCGATCATCATGTGGCCGGGTTCGCCGGCAAAGCCGTTCGATCCTCGGTGAATTCGGCCTCCGATGATGATGCCGCCAGCGATTCCTGTGCCCTGATTGATGATCACGGCGGTCATGGTGCCGCGAGCGGCTCCCAGTCGGTGTTCGGCAAGAGCTGCGCACGTCGCGTCGTTCTCCCCGGTCACGGGTAAACCGAACTCGGCTCGAAGGATGCCCGGCATGTCCAGACCGAGTACGCCCGGGACGTTCGGGCCGTAGTGGAGCACCCCTTGGTGATCGACCAAGCCGGGAACACCAACGCCTACGCCAACCGGCCTGCCAGCTTCATCGATCAGCTCTTGCACGACCTCGCTGATTGCGTTGGGTAGCGTCTCCGGGTTGGTCTTTGGGGTCGGAGCCTTTCGGCGCACCTCGATCTCGCCGGTGGTGGGATCGGCGACGACACCCATGATCTTTGTGCCTCCGACATCGATGCCGATGAAGCGGTTGCGGGGTTCGACTGTCATGGCTCGGCAGTGTAGTTATGTCCCGGTCGGACGTCGCTGTGGGACAGTCGCATGCGACCTCGTTAATGTCGTGGCGTGATTCGAACCTTCACGATGAACCCGGCTGTGGATGTCTCGCTGAGCGTCGATCAGCTCGTCCCTGTCCACAAACTGCGGGCCACGTCCTCTGTTCGCGAGGCGGGTGGAGGTGGGGTTAACGTGGCAAGACTGCTGACTCGTCTCGGGGCCGACGTCGAGGGTGTGGTCGCGGTCGGTGGTGCGACAGGAGCTGCCGTGGTCGCCGCGCTGGCCGACGCTGGCGTCGCCGTGACCGAACTGTCTGTTGATGGCGCAACTCGCGAGTCGATTCAGATTCACGACGAGGCCAACGATCTTCGGTATCGAATCGTGGTCGATGGCCCGCCGTTGACCGAATCGGTCGATTCCACGGTCGAACTGCTGCGCGAACAGGCCACCCCCAGCGTGAACGTTTTTTCGGGCAGCCTTCCCGTCTCATGCCCAGCAACGATCTACGCCGATCTGTCCCTGGTGCACCCGTCTGCGTTCACGATCGTTGACACCTCGGGCGACGCGTTGCGTGCGAGCCTCTCGGGCTCGGTCGACTTGCTCAAACCAAGCTTGCGTGAGCTCGAGGGACTCGCAGGTCAGGAGATCGCTGACGCGGGGGAGCTCGAGACGGTGATGGTCGAGTTGCTTCGAAGGCACCCGAGCCTCGGATCGGTTTTGACGTCTTTGGGCGGTGCTGGGGCGGTCCTGTGTCAACGGGAACAGCCGCTTCTGCACTTTTGCCCTCCCGATGTGCCCGTCGTCAGCGCTGTTGGGGCTGGCGATTCCTTGGTCGCGGGTGTGGCGTGGGGAGTGAGTCGTGGAGAAGACCTCGTGAACGCCTGCCGGTTCGGCATCGCAGCGGGAACGGCCACGGTGGCAACACCAGGCACGGCTTTGTGTTCGGCCGCTTCGGCGCTTGAACTTCTCGCGGACGTGGACGCCACCGAGCTTCGACCCGACCATCCAATTCGCTGAATCACAAAGGGACGTTTGCCTCTCGGAAAATCGCCCGTCTTCGGTGAGTCTCACTGCAAGGTCACTCATGGTTTCGACGAAAGGTTTCTCTGATGCCTGATGGTCATCTCCAGCGCATCGACGAGCAGGCGGGGGAGGCGATCATCATTCGGAATGGTCGCCGTTTTCTCGCCTCGCTCTCCGACGTTGAGCGAGCAGCACAGGTCAACGGTGCTCGCGTGCACTTCGACATCGATCGGCATGACGGCATCGATGGCGCGACCAATGTGCGGCTTGCCTCGGGCACCCGCACGAACAAACGACAGCGCCGATTCGGCGACCTGACGGGCGCCAAGTTGCCGGGCGCAAAGGTGAAGTCTTCGTCTTCTTCGCGGCTCGGAGTGGACGTGACCACACAATCCGTACGGGTGGTGCAGGCGTGGGTCGATGCAATGGGCGAATCGAGTTTCGACGACGCCACGAGTCTGTACGCCCCAAACGCCGTTCTGCATTGCCCAAACACGACCAGGTCTGGGCGCAAGGCAATCCGCTCGACGTTGGAAGATGAGATATGGAAACCGTCGGACGAAGGCGTCCAGATCACCATCGGTGGTTTCGATCAGCTGGTGCAGGTGCGCGTCGAGCGCGAGGGAAAACCCGAGACCGAATGGTTCGAGGTTCACCGAGGGGCGATCGTCGAACACTGGCATGGGATTACACCAGATGTGGTTGGCGAATCCGACGATGGACCAAGGATTTCGATCATCAGAAGCGGAGAAATCGACGACCGAACCGAGCAACATCTTCGAGACGACCTGCGACGTGCGACGCGCCATTTTCCGCAGCCGATTGAAGAGGTGCGGGTCAAGGTCGATGCTCCGCCAACTCCGTCGCACCCCTACTCAATAAGCGCCACCTTGCACTCCGGAACGGTGCACGTGCGTTCACACGTCACTGCCATGACATTGACCCAAGCAATCGATGACGTCTGTTCTCGCCTCGAGACGCAAATCGAGCGCGTGACCGATCGAAAGCGTCGTCCTCCGGAGCAGCACCGGCCCGATCCCCACTCATGGCGTCACGGCGACCGACCGCTCCCGCAGGAGCTGACCGATTGGGGACCGACCGCTCCGTCGCGAGAGATCGTGCGGCACAAGGCTTGGGGTCCTCGACTCTCGACGATCGATGAGGCGATCTGGGACATGGAGCAGGCTGACTATGACTTCTTTCTGTTCACGGAACAATCGAGTCATTCCGTTGGTCTCGTATGGCGAGCTGAGGGTGGACCGAGGGCGCAGTTGGTCAACCGCGAACAGTCCCACGCGGCTTCGGCATATGCGACGATGGAACTCGAATCTGTGCCGACGATGTCGATCGAGATGGCCCAGCGAGCGCTGAATGAACGTAATGCGCCCTTCGTCTTCGCGACCACGCCCGACAAGGATCCCTTTGTGCTCTACCGTCGCTATGACGGGCACTATGGCCTCATCGAACCGAGGCCCCTCCTCGACGAGTGACCGCAAGAGCCGTGTGAGATCGCGACCGAACACGGCTCGTTGGGACCTCGGACCCTGGGCCGGGTTGTCGAACGTTGCAAGAGTTCTCGTATCGGTCGCCACTACAGGCGACGTTTTCAAAGACGAGGATCTCATGACCAACATGATCGAAGTGCAAGTCCCCGACGATCTCGGTGACCTTCTCGACGAATCTGCTTCACGGGCCCAGCAGGGTCCTTGGGCCGACCGAGTGTTTGCCCTCACCCGGCTGTTCATCGGCTGGACGTTTCTCTGGGCGTTCCTCGACAAGACCTTTGGCCTCGGGTTTGCTACCGAAGACGCCGACGCGTGGGTCAACGGAGGCTCACCCACGAATGGGTTCCTCTCCTTTGCGACGAAGGGGCCGCTCGATGGCTTCTATCAAAGCTTCGCAGGAGACGCCTGGGCGGACTGGCTGTTCATGATTGGCCTCGCCGGAATCGGCGTGGCGCTCATACTCGGAATCGGGATGCGGATCGCGGCAGCGAGCGGTGCACTTCTTCTCGTCCTGATGTGGAGCGCCGCCCTCGCACCTGACAACAACCCCTTCATGGATGATCACCTCATCGAAGCCGCGGTTCTTGTTGGTTTGGCGCTCATAGGCGCCGGCGATACCTGGGGATTCGGCAAGGTCTGGAAGAAGCTCCCACTGGTGAAGCGATATCCAGCCTTGATCTGACCCAGCGGAGCAGAATTGACACAGTCCCGCCATGGATTTCGTCAGCGAACTCCTCGATGATGATTGAAACATCCGTCGTCCACCAACCAGCTCAGAAAGAAGATCCGTCATGTTCGTAGGCTCGCCCCGTACTTTCCGCATCCTTGCTGCTGTTCTTGCGTTGAGTGGAGTCGGGTTACTCGCAACTGCGTCGACGGCGGGAGCCTCGACGGGCTGCGGTGAGTATTCGTTTGGTTTCGCTGGTACCCGCCTGCTCAACGACGGCATCAGTGAGACTGCCGGCCCGTTCGCCATCGAGCTACCAGCTGGTACCTACGACATCCGTCTTGATTCACATGACGCACACGACGAACACCCCGGACAGGACGAACAGACCCAAGAGCAGTGGTACTTCTCACTCGACTCGGGATACAGCTCGCCTGCTTCGCATGACGTTGCCGATGATCAGAACTTCTCGGTCACCGAGTTCTACGGCGTAGAGATTCCTGCGTCCACGGCAATCACCGTGCACCACCTTGGTGAGGGAGGCATCAATTCGGTCGACGTGCTCTGCGTTGGGTTCACGCCGGCCAAGGTGGCCGTTCCGGAGAACGTCGTGCCGGTTGAGGAAACCGAGGTCGAGGTCGCCGGACCACTGCCTGAGCAGGACGAGGTCATCGAGGAACCCGTTGTTGAAGCGGTTGCGAAGGAAGTGGTACCCGTCGAGGTGAAGGAAGTCGTCGAGGTCGCTTCGCCCCCCGTGGCCGAAGTTTCGGCACAGGTTGACCCTCCTGCGGCAGCGCAGCTTGCCGTGACCGGTCGGACTCAGCAAGCGGCGATTGGCTTCATCCTGCTCTCGTTCGCACTCGGAATGCTCTTGCTCGGCCTGAGCGCCGCAGAACGAAAAGTCTCGTAGTCGCTAGTTGTGTTCGGCCGGCATGACGAGCACGGGGCAGTGGCTGTGCTGGATGCATTGATGTGCCACCGAACCGAGGAGCATTCCCTTCAGGCCACCGATCCCGCGGGTGCCGACAACCAACAAATCCGCGGTCTTGGACTCCTCAATCAACGCGGCTGCGGGATGTTTGTTTGGAATCGCAAGCAGTTTGGGTTGTGGCCCATCGCCGTCGGTGGGAACGCCCTCTACGAACGCGCCGAGTCGACGCTCCGCTTCTTGTTGCGCGCCCTGTTCGTCGGATCCATCGGCCTGCGCCGGTCCGTCGACACTCGACGCACCAAGCGGTGCGGCCGCGCTGCGAGCGAGGCCGACGAGATCGTCCGACAGGCTGCTTCCCGGTGGCTCGTACGTGAACACGGCGTCGACCGTCCCGCCACGAAGCTTGGCTTCCGCAATGGCTCGCTGCAGTGCGCGCTTCGAGTTGCCTGAGCCATCGACACCAACCACGATCCTCGTCATCACGTTCCTTCCGTCGAGTCAGGATCCACCATATAACGCGCCCCAATGTGGGCAAAGCGCCGCTTGGTCGATTCTCCGGACCGAGTCCAACTGCAGCCGTCGTCAGTCAGCGCGAGGGATTCGGCCCTGGCCGATCTGGCGTCGAATCACTTCGATCACGGCTGAGTTGTCGTAGTCGGCGAGGCCGTCCTCCATGCCTTCTTTGAAGTTCGCATAGACGGCGTCGCGCAATGCGACCGGCACGCCGAGCTCCTCGGCCTGGGCTGCGATGAGCACGGCGTCCTTGTGGCTGGTGGAGAAGTGGCCGGCTGGAGGTGCATGGTCTCCGGCGATCATCCGTTTCCCCCAGATGTCCATCGCTTTGGAAGCCGCCGCGCTGTCCTGAAGGACGGCGAGCATCGTGCTCATGTCGATTCCGGCGGCCTCGGTGACGACGAGGGTCTCTGCGATCGCTTGACGATGGATGCCCAGCGCGTGGTTGACGATGAGTTTGGCCCGGGCTCCCGATCCAACAGGACCGACCGTATGCACGGCGCGGCCGATTGCTTCGAGTGCCGGCAGGGCTTGGGCGATGTCGTCCGCGGTTCCGCCGACCATGACGACGAGATCGCCAACCGCGGCCATCTCCCCGTTACCGCTCACCGTCGAATCGACGAATCCGATCCCGGCTTCGGCGAGACCATTCGCCATCGCCAAGGTATGTGCGGGGTCTGCCGTTGACGTGTCGGCCACAACGGTGCCCGGTGCTGCAGCGCTGGCGATTCCACCGTCGCCGAGCGTGACCTCGAGACCGATGCCGCTGTTGGGCAGTGAGAGCAAGACCACGTCGACGTCGGTTGCTGCTTCGGCCACGGAACCGGCCGCGCGGAGTCCGTCGATCAGATCCGCCCGATCTGGATCGACGTCGAATCCTTTGACCGTGTGCCCGGCGGCGACGTTGAGCCTGGCCATCGACGAACCCATCAAACCGAGCCCGATGACTCCCACACGCGTTGTGCCCATCATTCCCCCATCTGGTGTCTATCCCTGAGTTGATCAGGGCGCTTCAAGAGCGACTTCCATTGTCGTCGATGCCACCTCGAGGGGCGACACCGGTCCGGAGTCAAAATCGCGGAGACTTCGTGGTGCGGCCGCCGGGAGGTGGTCACGGAACCTGCCCTGGGGTCAGGTTTGAAATGGAGCGGTCTCCGAACCTCCGTCTTCACGTACCATCGACGACATGGCGCAACTTCGAAGAATCGGCGGACGAACTCGCAAGAAGTGCAGCGCTGTGGTGCTTTTCACCATGACAATTGCCGCCATCACAACACTCGTCCCAGAAGCTGTGGGCGCTCAGGACGCACCCCGCCAGTGCTCGGGAAGAAATGCCACCATCGTGGGCACCGCTGGCGACGACTACCTCATCGGCACCGATGGACCGGATGTCATTGCCGCTCTACAGGGCAACGACATCATCTTCGGCCTCGCAGGCGATGACATCATCTGCGGCGGCTTCGGAAACGACATCATCTTCGGGGGCGAAGGCTTCGACATCCTTTTTGGGGCGCAGGGTGACGATGTGCTCTTCTCGGTGCATGGGCTGAGTGAGAAGCTCCGACAAGACACGCGCGGAGCCCGAATGTTCGGTGGTCAGGGTGACGATCAGATCTATGGATCTACCCGTTGGGACCGAATTCAGGGAGGACCGGGCGCTGACCTCATCGTCTCCTACGAGGGGCGGGATTGGATTCGCTCGGGTCCGGGTAACGACTCGATCGATGGCGGTTTGGGAATCGATGACATTCGAACGTCGAGTGGCAGGGACCAGATTGACGTGACTGTTGCCGACGTGATCCGTGCGGGGATAGGCGCTGATACCTGCAACCTGCAGGGCGCAGCGACCCAGCTGTGGTCGTGTGAGAATCAGCGGCCGAGCACTCGCTTTTCGAGCACGGACGTGAGAGAGAACTACGGCCGCACGATCGTTCCGCCATCGCCGGGTGAGCCCGTGGTTGTGGTGCAGGAATACAAAACGTTCACCGTCGATGGAGCCAGGGTTGGAGTCCCGACTTCGCTCGACCAATTGCCCGAGCGTGCGAGCGTGGTCGAGTTCAGCGGCCTGTTCATCGACAACGGCCGCGGCGGCCCGGAGGCCTGTGCGGGTGCGATCCTGACGTCGTTGCCGGTGCAGTGCGGCGGCATCGTTATCGATGGGTTGGCCTTCCACCCTTCGTGGACCACCCACTACCCCGGGGTCCGAATGGGCAACCACACTGCCCGATACACCTGGCCTCCCGTCGATGGTCGGGCAACCCTCATCGAGGAACGCTCCAACGAGATCTCGGTCATTGACGACCCGAGCCGCTCACTTGAACTCTTTCCGTTGCCGGCTGAGTGCGAGAACATCGAGAATCTCGTTCAGATTCAGGAGCTGCGAGCGTGGGGGACCGCGAACCCCGATCGATTCGCTGGGTTGGTTGGAGGCAACGGTCCGCGTCTGTTCGCAACCGGTGACCTTGATGAGGTGCGGGCCGAACTCGATACCGCCGATGCGCAAGCGTGTGTCGTTGCCTCCCCGGTCAACATGACCGAACTCATGAGGGAACGGGCCGCCGTCGAGCAAGCTCTGAGCGACAACGACGTGCAGTGGCTCAGTACAAGTTCCGGGCCCGGCAATCGCGCTACCAACAACACCATCCGTATCGCGGTGGAACTTACCGCCGCCGATCTCGAGACGGTCCGGCTCCTCACGTCGGCGATCGACAACCCGAGCCTGCTGGAAATCTCGAGCCGTCTGACCATCGTCGAATAGGCCAGTAGGTGTGACGGTTCGTGAGGAAACGAGCCCTTCTCGATACTGAGGATCGGGGTAGGGATCAAGTCCGACGTCTTTGCATCACATTGTGTGGCGAAATGCCTCCGTCACGCCTACACGCTGTGTTTTCACTACGCGAAACGTCCAACTACGCTCACCTTCCGTGAGCAAGGTACCCCGAGGGTCTTCATGGGAAGACCAGTTCCAATCCCAGCAACCGGTTGATCTTCCACCAGAGCACGTCGCAACCGACCGGACGCCGGCGCTGGTGATTCCGGCCGTGTTCGGCGCGATAATCCTTGCTGTCATCGGGTACCTCCTGTTCGACCCGAGTGGTAATGGAGGGAGCGCCGAAACCCAGGTTGCTGGCGTGGTCGAGGAAGTAACGACGACCGACGGCGTCACAACTTCAGCTCCGACAACGACTGCACCCCCCACCACGACTCCGGCAACCGACGCACCCACCACGTCGCCGCCAGTCACCACAGCGGCCACGACGCCACCCTCGAGTACGACGTCAGTGGCAAGCAGCACCACGACGACGGCGCCTTCAGTAGCGGAAGAAACCACCGATCAAACGCCCTCGAGTCAGTCACTGATCGACGGAATATCGAATCCTGATACCCGCACGGCGGTCTTCTCGGGCGGCAAGGTCTACCTACGAGGTGAAGTGCCGAGCCAAGAGGTGGCCGATGTGATCTCCACCCGAGCCGCAGCGGTTCTCGGGCCGGAGAACGTGGTGGTCGAGTATGAGATCAACCCACAGGCGCCTGTTCCCGACTCGGCTCCGCTCTACGTCGACGACAAGGTGCTCTTCGAGGTCGGCAGCGACGTGATCAACCCCGGCTTCACACCATTGCTCGATCTCGGCACGGCGCTCATGCAGCAGACCGATACGGTCCGCATCGCGGTTGTTGCCCACACCGACAGCGTCGGCACGGCCGAGTTCAATCAACTTCTCAGCGAGCGACGAGCCGAGGCAGTCAAGGCGTATTGGATCAATGCGGGCATTGCCGAGTCGAGAGTCGATGCGATTGGGTTGGGCGAGTCGATTCCTCAGGCGGACAATCTGAACAGCACTGGTCGCGCAGCAAATCGCCGGGCCGAATTCATCGTCCAAGGAATTCTTGGCTGACATGAGCGAAGTTCGACGAATCCGCGTGCGAGACGGCAATGAGATGAACGATCTCGAGATCCGCTTACCTCCCTCGGCAACCATCGAAGTCCTCGCAGACGCGCTCGGTGCCCCAGGGAGGGCACTCAGCATCGATGGTCGGACCTTGGCATCCTGGCATTCTCTCGATCAGGCCGGCGTCTTCGACGGCGTTCTGCTCGATGTCGAGGATCAGCGACGGGTCGACAAGGCTGAACGGCCGGTGGTTGTCATCGATCAGCTGGCAGGTCTCCCGGGAGGCGTTTCTCGCCTGTTGCCGAGCGGCAGACTGGATTTCTCCTCATCTCCGGCATCGGATGATTCGTTCTATTTGGAGATCTCCGAATCGGGCGACGTGACCGTGCATCCCGGAGTCTCGCCAGTCGTGATCGACAACGTACGCATCGCTGATCCGACACCGCTGACCGATGGAATTCTCAACGTGGGAGCGTCCCGCTACGCGGTGGGACAACTTCCTCCGAGCGGGATCCCATCGGACCTTCCCATCACACGGCAGCGTGCCAGGTCTGCCCCGGAGTCGATGGCTCGGTCCGTGAGCCCACCTGTGCTACCTCGGTTCGAGCCGGCCCAATCCTCAGCCGTCTGGATGCCGCTGATCCCGATCATTCTCGTCCTGGGTGGCCTCGGCCTGGGTGTGAACCGTGTCTTCTTCGCAGTGATGGCTGCGGTCTCGGCCGCCGCCCTGGCCGTTGCTCTTGCCCAATGGATGACCATCAGGACGGAGACCCGCTCGCAACGGGAGCTCACGAGACGAGTGGTCGGTCGATTCGAAGCTGATGTAGTTGCGTTGCGACGCTCCGCCGAGCGGGATCTCCGCCGGGCAAACCCGTCGATTCCCGAACTGGCCCGAGCCGCACGAGGAGAAGACGCCGGCTCGTGGGACCGCAGTCGAGGCGATCTTGACTTCGCCCATGTCTCCGTCGGATATGGCGAGCTCGACTGGTCGGTTCCGGTGGAGAACGACGCCGACGTTTCCCCCTTGCTGCAGGCGGTGGTTGAGAACAACTCGTTGCTCACAGGAGTTCCGATCATCGCCGACCTGACAAAGGGGTCCGTGGGCATCGTCGGTTCCCGCGACATGGTCATGCCCTGTGCGCGAGCTTTGACCGTCACCCTCGCGACGCAGTCGCCAGCGTCCGACGTGCGACTCTCGCTGGTGACCGACAAATCGAGGCTTGCCGACTGGGATTGGCTGAAATGGTTGCCGCAGCTTCACCCGACGCACCCAATCGCACTTTCGTCCGAGGAGACAGATCGGATGGTCTCGGCCTGGCGCACGCCCGAGTCTCGCTGGCTACAGGTCGGCATTGTCGACCTGCCCAAATGGGCGTCCGGTCAAATCTCCGTGCTCAACAGCGTGGTCAACGAGCCGGGTGACACGGCGTTGATCATTGTCGCAGATGACGTCGCAGACCTGCCCGAGTGCGAAACCGTTGTCGTGATCGATGCGGACGGGATGTCGACGGTGACGGCCGGTGGTGCGACGCATCGGTTTGTCTCGCCCGCAGCGGCTGCGGAAGTGCCAACCGACACGATTGCCCGTGGCGCAGCGTCGCTGCATCGAGCGTTCGGTGAGGATCGAGGAGGGGCCGGTGCTCCCCGTATTCGGGCGTTCGACATCGAATGTCGACGCCTCGACGCATTGAACGCGCTGATCCCCCCGCCTATCCCGCCCGGCTACGAAAAGACCGACGACAGGGTCGACATTGTCGAACCGCAAGAGGTGATCGACCTCCGTCGGGAAGTCGACCAACCGCGAAGATCGAAATGGCTCTTTGGGCGGAGCAGACAATCTCCGTCCTGAGTTCTCAACGTCGGTCGTCTCGAGGAAGCTAGTTCTCTTCGATGCTGAGGATCTGGTTTCCATCGACGTTGACCAGGCGTCGGAGGTTCTCAGAGCCGACGACGATCTCATCTCCGGCAAGCGGTTCGCCAAGATCGATTTCGAGGCTTTGTCCCCTTTCGAAGCGAACAAGCTGGTAACTGGTGTTGGGGTCGACGAACCCAATGATGAGGGCTCGACCATTGCCGTTCACTCCAAAGAACCCGAGATGCCTTTCGGGGCCCCGAAGTGCATAGATGTCTTCGGTCTCGGCGCCCCAAACGGCCACTCGGATCCGAACGAGGCCGGCGAGATCATCGGCAGAGGCATCGAATTCGTTTGGGTAAGCGTCGGGGTTCCCTAGATTCTCGAGTTGCTCGGCCTCGGCCTCGGCTTCGGCGGCCGCCCGGGCGAGGGGATCATTGGGTGAACCTACAAGAGCGGTGTACTCGAGAAGCCAGTCGAGATTGCTGCCACCCGAGCCAAACTCGATCCCAAGTTCCTCTCTCCGCTGTTGGAGCTGATCAAAGCCTTGGCTGAACCCAGGCGCAGGCGCGTCGTTGTCGATGTCGAACGCGTAGACAGCGGCTGGCAAACCCGGCTCCCAAGGGATCAGGAACACGGCGTAACGACGGCCAACGTCGAGCTTACCCCCGGCAACGATGAACTCGAGCGGCGCGCCATTCTCGGCCCGGGTGTTGATCAGTTTTCCATCATCAAAGAGATCGTCTCGCCCGAAGTCCGTCGCCGTTCCGTCGAGTGAGATTTGAACAGACGGGAAGTCGACGTCATCGCCAAGCTCATAGTCGACGAGATCATCGTCTGTGATGGTTACCTCGGGGCCGCCGATCGCGACGACAGTTCCCTGCACAACAAATCGGGTCAGGTTGAGGCTGTCCAGGTCGCCGGAATTCGATCCACCGGCTGAGCCGATGGGGCGTATCGGCTCCGCTTTTGACTCGTCTGCTGCCGACTGCTCGATAGTTGTCGTTGTGGTCTGGTCCAGCTCAGAAGATGTCTTCTCACTCGGACCACACGCGGCAAACATCAGCGCTGTGGTCACCAGGGCGAACCATCGCGCCAGATGGCATTTCATTGATTGTGTCGCCCAGCAGTATCCACGCCCATCTATCCAGTATCGGTCGCCACGAGAGCGAGCTTCAGTCGCGCACAACGAGGGTCGCCGGGCCCGAAACGGTGCAATCCAACGCTCGTTCCACGACATCCACTGGATCTCTCGTTGGACTTCTGCCGCGCTGGCAAAACGACGAGATCCCAGAACCGGCAACATCGTCGCCAGCACTGGGATCTCGAGTGGTACGCCCCCCGGGACTTGAACCCGGAACCTGCGGATTAAGAGTCCGATGCTCTGCCAATTGAGCTAGAGGCGCATTTTCTTGTGTCTATCGAGCGTACCGACACCCGAGGGTGTCGGCACATTCGATACACATGGGGTGGCTGACGGGATTTGAACCCGCGACGACTGCGACCACAACGCAGCGCTCTACCGAGCTGAGCTACAGCCACCATGAGGCGGGTCTCACTATAGAGGTCTCAAGCCAGGTTGGCGACGTGGCAGATGACTTCTCGCGCCGTTACGCCGCAGCGTTTTCGCGCATCCCGAGGTTCGCCGTGGAGACCGGCATGCCGAGCAGGTAACCCTGAGCATGCGTGACGCCAGCTTTGCGAGCCGAATTCAGCTGTTCGATGGTCTCGATACCTTCGACGATGACCTGCATGTCGAGCTCGCGACACGCCGAGCTGAGCCCACGAAGCATCGCTGCGCCGCGTGGCTCGGTGAGGCGTTTCGTGAACGATGGGTCGATCTTCACGCCGTAGACGGGAAGCGAGAGTAGATACTCAAATGTCGACGAGCCGGTACCGAAGTCGTCGACGGCCAAACGCACACCCATCTCCGAGAGCTGCTCGATGGCTGGGCGAGCGTTGTCGACTCTGTCGATCAGGAAACTCTCGGTCAGTTCGAGTGTGAGCAGCGAGGCATCCAGGTCGTGGAAGTCGAGAGAAGCGGCGACCATGTCGACGAACTCTGGACGGCCGACCTGCAGCGCCGACACGTTGACCGCAATGGAAATCGGCGAACCGTCAGTGCGTCCTTGATTCACCGCAGAGGCGGATCGAATAGATTCGGTGACGATCCACTCGCCGAGCTCTCGAATGAGCCCGCTCTGCTCGGCGATCGAGATCATCGTCGCTGGGTCGATGCGCCCTTGCAGAGGATGGACCCAACGAAGAAGCGCTTCGGCCGACTCGGGAGTCTCGAGATCATCGATGGCGAAAATCGGCTGGAAGGCAAGGTCGAGACCGTTCGCTGCGATCGCACGTCGAAGGTCTCGACGAAGTGCCAATGGAGACAGATGGTTCGTGGAGTCGGGGGACTGGTACGGCATCGCCTGGTTTCGGCCGGAGCGTTTCGCCTCGTACATGGCATGGTCGGCCATCTGCAACACACCGAGCACCGAGGAGTCGGGAGCGGACACGGCAACGCCAACACTGCCGCTGAGCTCGATCTGGGTGTCAGCGATCGAGAAGGGTTTACGCAACAAGGGGAGCATGCGGTCGGCGAACTCCATGGCCTGCTCGTAGTCATCCATGTCGCGAGCAACGACAACGAATTCATCACCACCGAGTCGCGCCACCATGTCTCCCTCACGAGAGACTTCTTGCAGCCTGCGTCCAACTTCGGCGATCACGTCATCACCAGCACCGTGGCCGAGTGAGTCGTTGACCTGTTTGAAGCCGTCGAGATCACACAGCAGGACGGCGAACGAGCGCTCTGGTGTCTCGAGCATCTCGCCGAGCGTGAGCTCGAGAGCGCGTCGGTTTGCCGCACCGGTCATGGGGTCGGTGAGCGCCTCCAGCTCGAGTTGTGTCTTGCGCTCGATCTCATCTGTTACGTCCTCAGCAGAGCCGACGTACTCAGGATGGCCGGATGCCCCGATGTATTGACGCACCCGAAGCCGAATCGTGCGTTCCCCGCTCTCGACCTTGTGAACAATGTCGAATTGGCCTTCGCTCTCGTCGGTGAGCAGGGCGGGAACCGCGATGTGAAGCGGCACGCCATCGACGGTGCGCATGTCACCAAAGTCATCATGAGAGCGAAACTCGCGCTCGAAGATGTCGTCGAGCTTGCTGTTCTTGTAGAGCAGCTGTCCGCGCGACGAGATCCTGAAGATTCCATGTGGCACGGTCTCGGCGATGTTTCGCAGACGCGTGCGATGTTCCTTCGCCTGGACCGCACGAAGTGTGTCGGCGGTATCGACCAGCACGAAGTCGGTCCGGTCACCGTGAGCGATCAGAGTGGCCTGAAACCATTGCTCGCTCATCGTTTCGCCGGTGCGAAGTTGCACGCTGCACGAGGCAGCGCCCAACGCGGTCGCATCGACCCAGCAGTCGATGAGCGTGGACACGGACTCATGGTCGACCAGGTCGCTGAGCGTGGCGTCTTCATATGCCGCTGCGTCGAGTGCAACAAGCTCCGCAAGCGAGTCATCCATCGACATCAGATGGAGTTGTGGGTCACAGCTGCCTCGAAAGACACTGACGGCGTCAGAATTCGGAAGGTCGGTCAAGCGTCCAAGGCCTTCCGTGGGGTGGAGCACCAGGACGAGGTACTCGGTACCGAGGACGCTTGCGGCGCTGAGATGCCACGGTGTTCCATCAATATCGATGATCAGATGTGCCGTTCCCTCGCCACGTGCGGCGCGCGCTGCGTGAATGGCGTTCACGTGTGCGGTCCGTCCGAACGATTTGATCAGCGGTGCCTCCTTGAACGAGGCGAGAAACCAGTGAGTTTCGTCGAGCGGCAGTCGTGACAAGACGGGCTCGGAGACGACTGCAAGCTCTGCGTCGACGTTGTCCTCCAGGAAGCGCGTCAGCGCCTCGGGCAACTCGCTTGGAAAGGTCGACGATGTCATCCCCCATAAGGTCGGCATGGACCCCGTATCCAAACACGGGTCATCTGGCCCAATAACGTTGGAACGACAGGGATATTCGAGATCTGACGACGCACACGCAACCGTGTTTCTGTCTTGCCCAGCTACCCTTGCTGTGCTCGCCCCCGTGGCCAAATTGGATAAGGCAACGGGCTTCTATCCCGTCGACTGCAGGTTCGAGTCCTGCCGGGGGCACGCCGCTCGCTCTAGTCCCTCGCTGGGCGGGGTTTGCGTCTGGTCCAGCGTGAGGCTCGGCCGAGCAGCGGTGTCAACGCGAGGGCTGAAATCGGGGCGTGCCACAGGTATCCCTGTCCGAACGGGACGTTGAGTTCGCGCAAGATCTGTGCCTGTCGTTGGCGTTCGACACCTTCGGCGATGGGCACTCGACCCTCGGTTGTCACGATTTCGAGGATCGCCTTCAGGCGTGCTTCGGCCCGTTCATCCACGTCGATCTCAGACACGAATGACCGGTCGATCTTCACGGTGTCGCACGGAATCTGCACGAGCCGGTCGACGTTCGAACCCTCGACGCCAAAGTCATCGATGGCGACCTTGAGCCCTCGTTCGCGCAGCGTTGTGAGCGAATTGATCAAGTCGTCCTGGTGAGCGAGCAGCTTGTGCTCGGTCACTTCCAGCTGGACCATGGTGGGTGGAATTCGATGTTGGCGCAGTGTCTCGAAGATCTGTCTTGTCGAATCCGAGTCGCTCACATGGTCGGGGGAGAGGTTGAACGACAGCGTGAATCGTTCGTCGACGACCCCGTGCGACAACCAGTCGCTCAGCTGCGCGATCGAACGGTTCAAGATCTCGAAGTCGAACTGATCGAACATCCCTCGTTCCGTGCCCGGCGGCAGAAACGACGACGGATCCAACATGCCGAGGACCGGGTGCATGTAACGGGCGAGCACTTCGACTCCCACGATGTTGCCCTCGGCCAGATCGACAACTGGCTGGTACACGAGCCTGATCTGTTCGGGGAGGATCTCGATGTCGGTGACCCCGCCCGGGTTTCGGAGACCGCGACGGCGTTCCTTCTCCCGGTACATCGCGAGGTCGGCGCTCTTGAGAATCGAGTCCGGAGTGTCGGTGACCTTGGCGATGGCAAGGCCAACGGAACCACCGATACGAAGCTGATTGTCGTTGACGACACAGTTGGTATCGAGCGAACGCTCCACTTTGCCGGCGAGCGCTCGAGCCGCCTGTGGCTCCGTGCGAGACAACACACAGAATTCATCGCCACCGAAACGTGCAATCAATTCCGTTGGGCCGCACACCGACGCGAGCTGATTGGCCACGAACTTCAAGACGATGTCGCCGCCCTCGTGTCCCTGGCTGTCATTGATGCTCTTGAAGTCATCGATGTCGCAGAACAAGACGGCGACCGGGTTGCGATTGTTGAGCGCGACCGTCAGCTCCTCCATGAGTCGACCTCTGTTTGCGAGGCCGGTCAGCGGGTCATGGCTGGCACGATGTTGCAGCGTCGCAGCGGAGCGCGAGCGTTTCTCCGCTTCGCTGTGAAGTCGGTCATCGAGCGATTGGAGCGTGCGTGACAACATCCCGATCTCGTCATCGGTGTCGTCTTCCAGGGGCGACAGAAGTCGATCCCGATAGAGCTCTTGTGCGCCGATCGCAACCTTCTTCAGTCTCGTTCGCACGAGACCGATCGGAACCAACGCAATCGCACCGATGACGAAGATGGCGGGGAGAAGCCACGCCGGGGTGGAGTCGACTCCGGCATCGGCAACGTCGGTCGTGGCGATCAACACCCATTCGGCCCGGGGTATCCGGCGCATGACCACGATCGATTCACGGCCGTTGATGAGTTCTCCCGAAGAGCGATAATCGTCCTCTCCGTCGAGAACCAGGTCGATCAGTTCGCGCGTAGCGGCATCCGGTTGCCCGACCGGTTCGTCGTCGTTGTGCCGCGACGGCGAGAAGATGACCGCCTGCCCGTCAGAATTTCGAACGGCCAGGAGCACCTCAGCCGACTCGCCCGACTCGGCCGCTTTGACTCCCACGAGGACCCCAGCGGCGTTGTACGCACCAACGAGGATCGAGTCGGGCTGGCCCACGATCGGGGTGCCGATCAGCACGCCAACCTCACCCTCGAGCAAGCGCGTCGCCCCAATCGTCGTCGAAGCTGCCGCCCGCTCCAGGAAGTTCGCCGAGGCGCCAAGGGTTGAGTTTGGCGAGTCCGGGCTCACCACTTCGGTGGCGATGAATCCGGCTGCGTTGAGTGCGGCGAGCGGCAACGTCTCGCCGGGTGCGCGGTTGGCCGCGGCGACTTCCAACATGTTGCCGGCTGAGGCGAGTTCACTCTCGATGAAAGCCGCCGTTGGGGCAGCGAGCGCGTCCACGCTTGCGACAGTTCGATCGAGCGAGTCCGCCGATTGGCTCCGGAGAACGATCAGGACGAGCACGGTTATCGCCGCGATCGCGACGAAAACGATCAGACCAAGTCGTCGCCCCACCGACAGGCGAAACATGACAGCCCTACTTCGACGGTTTCAGTTGCTCGTAGATTCTCTTGCAGTCCGGGCACACGGGGAAGTCGTCAGGAAGCCGGGTCGGCACCCACTTCTTGCCGCAGATGGCCGTGACCGCTTTGCCGGTGACGGCGCTCTCCGTGATGTCGTTCTTGCGAACGTAGTGAGCAAACTTGTCGTGATCCCCGTGATCGGTCTCGGCATCGCGGGTCAGCGTGTCAGAGTCGGCATCAGAGTTTTGAAAACGGCGGAGCGTCGATGACACGAGAGGTGATGAATCGGAACGCATCACCCGATCGTAGATCGCACCGTGAGAAATCACCGAACCCGCTGCCGAGGTTCGAGCAATCGGTGCTCAGACCCTGATGGCTTGAACGTCAGCGGCCAGAGCGGCAACGACCTCATCGAGGTCTTCGACGTGTTCGATGACGCGGTCGGCGCACATCTTCGAGGGTTCGACGAATTCGTCATGCATGGGCCCAACAGAGGTATCGAACTGTTCCCGCACGCTCTCGGGGGACCGGCCTCGTTCGCTGACATCACGAGCGAGTCGACGCTCGAAACGCAACTCGCTCGGGGCGGCCCGAAAGATCTTGTATGCGAATCGATCGACGAGTTCTGGAAAGGCGAACAGAAGGATGCCTTCGGCGATGATGATGTCGGTCGCTGGCAGAATGACCAGGTCATCCACACGCTGGTGACGCGTGAAATCGTATACGGGAAGGGCGATATCAAGCCCCTGGGCAAGTCCGTCGAGGTGATGGCCGAACATCTCGGCATCCAGAGAGTCGGGGTGGTCGAAGTTGACCGCGTTTCGTTCGTCCATCGACAGATCTCGAAGATCCTTGTAATACGCGTCGAACGGGAGGATCGAAACTCGATCTTCGCCAAGGTATCGAGCGAGGTCCTTGGCCAGTCGTGATTTTCCGGAACCGCTTCCGCCCGATATCCCAATGAGGAGTGCTGTCACGAGACAAGACGGTACCGCGCCGAACGCTGTCGGTTGGAACTGGCGCGCCGATTTCCCTGTGGCGTGGCGCACCCCGATGTTGCGGTGGATGGCCCAAATGCCGAACTCGTGGACTAGATTTCGCTCCGGAAGCCGCGAGGTGCGGCCATCGAGACGCGATTCTGAGAGCCGGAGATGACCGAAGGACACGAACTGATAGCAGCGGTCGAGAGCGACATCGAGCGGCTGATGGCAGACCACATCGAGAAGCGGCCGACGTGGTACGCACACGACCTCATCAAGTGGGAAGACGGCCGAAACTACGTCGACGAACCCTGGGACGAGTCACAGTGCACGATCAGCCCCGAGGTGCGCGAGGCCCTCCTGCTGAACCTTCTCACCGAAGACAATCTGCCCTACTACCACCATGCGATAGCGAGCGGGTTTCCCCCTGACTCGGCGATTGGAAGATGGACCCGTCGGTGGACCGCAGAAGAGGGGCAACACGCCATCGTCATCCGCGACTACCTGATGATCAGTCGAAACTGTGATCCCGTTGCCCTCGAGGACGACCGAATGGCCACGATCTCCAAGGGATGGGACAGCCCTTGGGACAATCCGTTGGACATCTTCGTGTACACGTCCGCCCAGGAGCTGGCGACACGCGTCTCGCACCGCAACACCGGCATCAAGGCTGACGACCCGGTGGCCTACGAGATCATGAAGCGCGTGGCCGCCGACGAGAACTATCACTACATCTTCTACAAGGGCATCGTGTCTGCCGTGATGAAGATCGAGCCGTCCGCGTGCCTGCTCTCGATGAAGAAGGTCTACGAGAACTTCGCGATGCCGGGAACCGTGGTGCCGAAATATCGTCGCCGCGCTGCGCTGGCTGCTCGAGCAGAAATCTATGACATTCGCATCCACGCCGAGAAGATCATTTCGCCGGTGCTGCGCGAGTGGAAGATCGACACGCTCGAGGGGCTCACACCCGAAGCCGATCAAGCCCGCGAAGACCTGCTGGCCATGCCTGGCAAGCTCGTCGAACGAGCCGAGAAGCTCGAGGCACGAGCGGCGGCCAAGGCCGCGAATCAGCCCGCCTAGCTAGCGTTCGTCGACCTTTAGTCAGCGGCGGGTGATAAGTCCGATGAGTTCATCGACGCAAGCGTCGGCGATCGCGTACATCTCATCGTCGGTGCGATCCTGTATCGGGTGCTCGACGAACACTCGCGCGGCGTCGAACCCGAGGCGCTCTGACTGAGCTTCAGCCGCGTCCACGAACGGCGACGAGGCCACGAAGACTCCGGGGATGCCGCTGCGTTCGAGGTTGTTGATGTCGTGCACACTGCACGTGGTGCACGAACCTCAATCGGCGAGCGCTTCGATCACCGCGTCGCAGTGCGTCGCAATCTCGTGGCGCAGGTCCGGGGGAGCGGGCTTGGAGAAGGTTGGCTTCGAGTAACGAATGACCGACGCGTCGAGGCCTTCGAGACGATTCTGCAGTTGGTCGAGGAACACGTTGCCGCGTGGCTTGGAGATGTCGAGCAGGGCAACGGTCAAGCCGGCCAGCGATTCGGGCCGCGCCACTCGTTCACGAACCTGCGGCCTGGTCTCGTCGGTCGGGTCGAGCACCGTGAGGGTCATCGAACGATCTCCTTCGTCACGGGGACACTACCCATTGGGCCACTGACCCATCCACCGATGACGGAGGAGAACAGGCCGGCTGGTCCGCCGGCGTGTACGAGGAGGATGCCGCCGTCGTTGAACTTCGGCAGGATCGCCCCTTCGAGCCCGAGACCCGTTGGGATTCCCTCGTCGATGCCATCGACGCCTCGCAGAATCGAGTCGACCTCGAGATCGAGATGGCCGCGCAGTTCGCCAAGGAACCGACTCTTGTCCCAACCCGCATCTGCAAAGCGGGCCATGTGCTCGGGGCACAGAACGAGAGTGGTGTCCATGCCGATGATTCGCGGGTGCACGTTGGCGAGCATGGTGAGCGCAATCGACTTCGTCAGGGCTTCGGCCGTGCGCGACATCTGATCAAAGATGATTCTCGGAGCTTCACCACAGAACGCGGTGACCGTGTTGGTTCCGGCATCAAAGCCCCTGTCCTGGGCGAGCGACTCCCACGGCGAACCCTCCTCGTCCTCGGCAAAGCAGAGGCCGAGCTTGCCAGGGTTGCCATGGGTCGCGCGATCGATCTCGCCCGGACGGCCGCCCCCGAGATTGCGCACACACAGTTGCACCGCTCGGCCAATGGTTGCGTTTGCCCGGTTGCCCTGCCCAAGAACATTGATGCCGGAGTTCATGTCGAGTTCGCGTCGAATCGGTCCGTTTACGATCAGGATCGGGCCGACTCCCATGGTTGTCGCCAAGACACCGTGCATATTGAAGTCGTCGTTGCACACCGCCTCGAGCGCGGCGATGACGACGGGGAGATACTCGGGGCGACATCCAGCCATCACGGCGTTGATTGCGATCTTCTCCACACTTGCCTCGGCGAGATTTGGAGGTATGACTGCGACGATGTCGGAGCGGTCGCGTGTCGTGCCGGTGAGCATTCGTTTGACCCGCTCAGGCGTCGGCGGGACCAGTGGCAGGCCGTCGCTCCATCCACGATCGAACATCGCCTCGAATTCGTCCTCGAGTTCGGCGAACTGCACGTGACGACTCGACGTGAGCGTGCCTCCGAACTTGGCTGCGAGTTCGTCGACTCGATCAGGATCGACGCTCATCGAGCCACAACCGGGGCGCGTGTCCGGGAGTTCGGGTCCGAGGTCGTCGACTCCGGTCAGGTCCTCCCACTGCGCGCGATTCCAACCGATGGTTCGGTTCTGTTCGACACCGCCCACGCGGTGAATGAGGGTGGGCACGGTCTCGATGTCGTTGTGCCACGAGATCGACAGATCTGCGTCATGAATCACGTCGGGGAGGTCGGGGAACGTGGGATCGTCCTGGCTGATGATCTGCAGGACTGCGGACGTACGAAGCTGCGCCAGAACTGGTTCGACCGTCGCACATGTCTCACAATCCCGTTTGACCACCACGACGAAACCGTCGCTCAACATCTCCATCGTATTCCCCAAGTCATCGGACGCTGTCACACGCCAGCCCTACGGTAGCCCCCATCCGAAATTTGATGTTTGGTGGGCCAGACTGGCCCACCAAACATCAAAGAAGAGCGCCACTTCCCCTAGCCACACATTTGGGAAGGAGTGCTCGTGTCGATCGCACAACTACGCGCACACATGGCGGCACATCACGGGGTTGCCTCACGGCAAGAGGCGCGGGAATTGGGGGTGTCGGACTCGTCGCTTCGGCGGATGATTGGACGAGGGGAGGTGGTGCGCGCACACCCCGGGGTCTACCGTGCCGCCGCGCACCCCCGAACCTGGATGTCGACGGCGCGTTCGATTGCGCTGTCGTCCGGTGGGGTGATCAGTCATCGTGCGGCAGCGGCGCTCTGGGGGATCGACGGCTTCCCGTTCGCCTTGCAGGAAGCAACGATTGGCTACGAGCAAACTGTCCGAATGCCCGGCGCAACGTTGCACCGCTCGAAGCAGCTCTCGCTCATCGATGACCGAACGATCGAAGGGATTCCGGTCACTGGAATTGCCCGAACCATTCTTGATGTCGCCGGAGTCGTTGGCCCCAAGCGCCTTGATCTTGCCATCGATGCGGTGCTTCGCATGAAGCTTCTCGATTGGCCCGACCTCTACGAGGTCTTGGTCCGTCACTCGGCAAAGGGGCGCAACGGATGCGGCAAGCTCCGCAAGATTCTCGACGTTCGATACGGCGATATGTCGATTCCGGACAGTCTCTGGAATCGAAACGTCGGCACCTTGTTGGCCGACGCAGGACTACCTGAACCTGCCTACGAACACGAAGTCGTGTCGGCCAGCGGAGACTTCGTTGCCCGCGTCGACCTGGCATACCCCCGTCAGAGGGTCGCAATTGAACTCGATAGCGTCCGCTGGCATCTGAACAGACAGTCGTTCGAGGCCGACCCCCGCCGCAAGAACAGCTTGTTGCTCGAGGGGTGGAAGGTATTGACATTCACCTGGGCGGACTACGTCGGAGACCCCGCCGCGCTCGTCAAAACCGTCCGCGCGTCGCTTCTTTGATGTCTGGTGGGCCAGATTGGCCCACCAAACATCAAATTTCGGTTGGGGGCTAGTTGTCGAGCTCTTTCAACGTGTCCTCGATGCCCATATGGAAGGTGGGGTAGGCGTAGATCATCGACCGAAGCGTCGGGATGGGAATCTCGGCATGGACTGCGAGCGCGAGCAGGCCGAGAACTTCGCCTCCATGTGGCCCGACCGAAGTGGCGCCGACCAACACATTGCGATCCGTATCGACGACGAGCTTGATGAAACCCTCGTTGCCCGACTGGTGCAGCCAACCACGAGCCGTGTGTCCGACGAGCTTGAACGCCGTGCGGATGTTGAGCCCCTTGTGGCGAGCTTCGCCTTCTGTGAGGCCCACGGCGCCGACCTCGGGATCGGTGAAGGTGACCGCGCTCAAGGCGCCCAGATTCAGCGGTTCGACTGGCTCGCCCAGAATGTGGGCGACGGCCACGTTCGCCTGTCGCAATCCGAGGTGTGTGAACATGCCCTCGCCGGCGATGTCGCCGACCGCCCACAATCCCACTTGCACCTGCATGTGTTCGTCGGAATCGAGAAACATCTTTTCATCGTCCACCCCAAGAGCAGCGACACCCAGCTCCTTGAGAAATGTCTGTCGACCGGTTGCCACGAGTAGCTTCTCGCCGCGAACTTCGGTCCCATCGTGAAGGGTGACGGTGAAACCGTCGTCGTCGCAATGGCGAACATGACTCGCGAACTGGCCGAGGTACACGTCGATGCCTTCGGCTTCGAACACCTCGGCCAATACATCGCCGGCCTCGGGCTCATTGCGTGGAAGAAGTCGCTCGGTACCCTCGATCACCGAAACCGAAACGCCGAAGCGACGCATCACCTGTCCGAGCTCAGCGCCAATGGCGCCTCCTCCAAGCACGATGATCGACTCTGGCAGGACCTCCGTCTCGACGATGTCGTGGTTGGTCCAGTACGGCGTTCCGGCCAGCCCTGGGATCGGCGGGACAGCTGCGAGCGTGCCTGTTGCGACGACGATCCCCCGAGTAGCGACGTAGGTTTCACCATTGACCTCGACGGTGTTTGGGCCCGTGATGACGCCCTTGCCGCGCACGAACGTCCCGCCGTTACCGACGAAGCGATCGACGGCGACCGTGTCGTCCCACGTGTCCGTCGCTTGTTCGCGAATGCGTCGGGCGACCGGGCCCCACTCGGGCGTCACTGTTGCAGAGCCTGCAAGTCCGTCGACTCGACGGGTTTCCGCAAGCACGTTCGAGGCGCGGATCATCATCTTCGACGGAACACATCCCCAGTACGGGCACTCGCCGCCAACGAGTGACGCCTCGATGCCAACGACGTTCAGGCCCGCCTCTCCCAGTTGTCCCCCGACGGATTCTCCTGCGGGGCCGAGCCCGATCACGATCACGTCTGTCTGGTGTTCAGCCACTTGTGCGTTCCTTCTGTTCTTCCAAATCGGATGCATGAGGAACGACCGTGGGGTGCACAACAATCCCGTTCTTTCGGAATATGTGCCAGCGGCGCCGAGTTGTCGAGCGCCAATTGGTCGCTATGCTGACCCTCCGCAATTCACGCGGGTGTAGTTCAACGGTAGAACCTCAGATTTCCAATCTGATGATGGGGTTTCGATTACCCCCACCCGCTCACCACACAAGGGCCCAGGCCGATGGCCTGGGCCTTTGATGTTTTCAAACGGCGTGGGGCTATGGCTCGGACCGCCATAGAATCCTTTCCCTGTGAACAGCACTCTTGAAACCCTCGAGGACAACAAGGTCAAGTTGTCCGTCACCATCGACGAAGCCGAGTTCGAGCCCGAACTCGACGCTGCCTACAAGCGGATCTCCAAAGAGGTTCGTATGCCCGGATTCCGTCCCGGCAAGGTTCCGCGCAAGCTCCTCGAAAAGCAGTTTGGCCCGGAGATGGCTCGCGAAGAGGCGCTTCGTGCGGCTCTGCCAGAGTTCTACTCGAAGGCCGTCTACGAAAACGACGTCGACGTCATTGCGCCACCGGACATCGACATCACCGGCGGCCAGTCCGAAGGTGACATCAGCTTCGATGCCGTCGTGGAAGTTCGACCCAGCGTCAGCGTGACGGGTCACGAGGGTCTCAAGGTCGAGATCCCATCCCCGATGGTCACCGATCAGGACCTCGAAGAACGCCTCGACTCGATCCGTCGCCAGCACTCAGAGCTCAAGGCGGTCGACCGCGCAGCCGCCGACGGCGACCACGTCACGATCGACATCGCCGGAACCATCGACGGCGAAGCCGTGCCAGGACTCACCGCGGAGGACTATGACTACGTCGTCGGCTCCGGAGCGGTCGTGGCCGAGATCGACGAGAACCTTCGAGGAGCCTCGGCTGACGCCGAGCTGACGTTCACCGCCGATCATCCTGACGAGAGTCAGGACGACACCATCGATTTCGTCATCACGGTGAAGGAAGTACAAGAGCAGGTCCTTCCTGAGCCGACCGACGAGTTTGCGAAGGAAGCAAGCGAGTTCGAGACCATCAACGAACTCCGCGACGATCTCACCAGCCGTCTTGAAGACGTCAAGCGGGCTCAGTCAGCCCAAGCGCTCGACGAGAAGACCGGAGAAGCTCTCGCAGCGCTGGTCACCGATGAGATCTCCGAAGCGCTCCTCGAAGACGAGATCGAGAACCGGGCACAGGACATGGCCATGCGTCTCCAGGCGCAGGGCATCGAGCTCGAGCAGTACCTCCAAATCACTGGCACCACGCCCGAGATGTTTCGGGAGCAGCTGAAGGAACAGGCCGAGGTAAGCGCACGCGTCGATCTGGCACTGCGATCGATCGCGGATTCCGAGGACATCGAAGTGAGCGAAGATGACCTCGACGATGAGCTGCGTGTACTCGCCACCCAACTCGATCAGCCGCTCGAGGCAATTCGGGAACAATTGGACACCGCCGGTCGTTTGAAAGCCATACGATCCGACATGCGGATCCGAGCTGCACTCCAGTGGGTTACTGAACGCGCCGAAATTGTCGATGAGAATGGCAACCCGGTCGATCGAGCCCTACTAGAGCAGCCAGAACACGATCACGATCACGACCACGACCACGCTGACCACGAGTCAGAGGAAGAGTAATCATGAGCATTCTCATCCCGAACGTCATCGAGAAGACCCCCCACGGTGAACGCGGATCGGACATCTTCTCGCGTCTGCTTCGTGAGAACATCATCTTCCTCGGTACCCCGATCGACGACGTTGTCGCAAATGTCATCTCGGCGCAGCTCTTGCACCTCGAAGCGGAGAACCCCGATCGAGACATCAACATCTACATCAACTCGCCCGGTGGAGACATCAACGCACTCTTCGCCATCTACGACACGATGCAGTACGTCAAGCCAGACATCACCACGATCTGCTTCGGACAGGCGGCATCAGCTGCTGCGGTGCTCCTTGCTGCCGGCACTCCTGGAAAGCGTCTGGCGCTCAAGCACAGCCGGATCCTCATCCACCAGCCATACTCCGGTGCGCAAGGTCAGGTCTCCGACATCGAGATCGCGGCCAACGAGATCCAGCGTTTGAAGGAGTCTCTCGAGAACGTTCTGGCCGAACACACCGGCCAATCTGCCGAGAAGATTTCTGCCGACACAGATCGCGACTTCGTTATGACCGCCGATGAGGCCAAGGAGTATGGAATCATTGACGAGGTCATCGACAACCGCAATACCGTCGATACCAGCGGACCCATTAAGGCCGTCGAATAGTCGACCGACAAGTCGGTAGACAAAACAGCAGAATTCAAACGGGGAGAATCAGCGCGTGGCCAAATTTGGTGAAGGGGGAGAACTTCTGAAGTGCTCCTTCTGTGGCAAGTCGCAAAAGCAGGTCAAGAAGCTGATTGCTGGCCCCGGGGTCTACATCTGCGATGAATGCATCGACCTGTGCAACGAGATCATCGAGGAAGAACTCGCTGAGGCGAGTGACGTCGACTTCGGCGATCTTCCGAAGCCCGCAGAGATCCACGAGTTCCTGAACACCTACATCATTGGGCAGGATCACGCGAAAAAGATTCTCGCGGTCGCCGTGTACAACCACTACAAGCGCGTGGAGTTCGGAGCGACGCTCGACAACGAGGTCGAACTCTCGAAGTCGAACATCCTGCTCGTCGGACCAACAGGCTGCGGCAAGACCCTCCTGGCTCAGACGCTCGCTCGGATGCTGAACGTTCCGTTCGCCATCGCAGACGCAACGGCGCTCACCGAAGCCGGTTATGTCGGCGAAGATGTCGAGAACATCTTGCTCAAGCTCCTGCAGGCCGCTGAGTACGACGTGAAGAAGGCCGAGACCGGAATCATCTACATCGATGAGATCGACAAGGTTGCTCGCAAGAGTGAGAACCCGTCGATCACTCGCGATGTTTCTGGCGAAGGTGTGCAGCAAGCGCTGTTGAAGATCCTCGAGGGTACGAGTGCGGCCGTTCCTCCTCAGGGTGGACGCAAACATCCACATCAAGAGTTCATTCAGATCGACACGACGAACGTGCTGTTCATCTGTGGTGGTGCGTTCGCCGGGATCGAAAAGATCATCGACCAGCGCGAAGACCGTGGTGGTGTCGGGTTTGGTGCAAGCATCTCGAACCGACAAGAACGCGACGACCTCGGTGATGTCCTCACCCGGATTCGCCCCGAAGACCTCATGAACTTCGGACTCATCCCTGAGTTCATCGGCCGACTTCCGGTTCTGGGTTCCGTTGGAAACCTGTACCGCGACGACCTGGTCCGCGTGCTCACCGAGCCGAAGAACGCACTGATCAAGCAGTACAAGAAGTTCTTCGAGTTCGAGAACTGTGAGCTCGAGTTCACCGACGAAGCGCTTGGCGCAATCGCCGACCAGTCGCTGGCTCGGGGTGTCGGAGCGCGTGGGCTTCGTGCTGTGCTCGAAGAGGTGCTTCTTGCCACGATGTACGACTTGCCGAGTCGTGATGATGTCAGCAAGGTCGTGATCACCGAAGAGGTCGTGCTCGAGGGTGTCGTGCCAACGCTGCACAAGGTGAAGCCTGGCGACAAGGACGTCGAAGAACGTCCCCGCCGCGCCGCCAGCTGAGTTTCCCGCTTCTCTCCCGGCAATCGCATCGTCGCTTCGCTTTGGATGCTCTGCGGACTGCCGGAGGCCGTGAGCCGTTCGTCGTCCCTCCTCACTCCGGTGCTGGCGCCTCTCAGTGCGTATAGGCACACGTGTGGGTCTGGTCCACGCGCGACAGCGAATCGAACGGCGGTCTACGCAAAGGGGTCTGACCCCTTTTTCGAAAAAGGGGTCAGACCCCTTATTGCATACGGTGCGGGATCCCGCGTGTCAGGTTCATCTTCTCCGGTCGCAGAGGATCACTCGTAGGCTCGTTCCATGAGCTTTACTGACGCGCTTCGATATCTGGATCGGCACATCAATCTCGAGGCGCGCGCCGGGTACTTCGAGGACCTCTCGCTCAATTCGATGGAGCGTCTCATGGACCTCTCCGGGGACCCGCACAAGGCGTTTCGGTCGATCCATGTGACGGGAACGAACGGCAAAGGATCTACGGCGACGATGATCGCCCGTCTGATGCAGGCCCAGGGGCTGCGGGTCGGGCGATACTCGAGCCCACACCTCACGTCGATCACCGAGCGCATCGAGATCGATGGCGAGCCGGTTGATCGAGACCTTTTCGCCGAGGAGGTGCTCGCGCTCGCAGCCGTGGCTGAACTCTCCGAACACCCGCCGAGCTATTTCGAGTTGCTCACGGCAACGGCATATCGACTCTTCGCCGCCGAAGCCGTCGAGGTAGCCGTGGTCGAGGTGGGTGTGCTCGGTCGCTTCGATGCCACCAACGTGATCGAGGCCGATGTTGCGGTGCTGACAAACATCGGCACCGACCACACCACCAAAGAGGGGGACTGGCGCCGCGACATCGCGCGCGAGAAAGCCGGTATCGCCAAGGAGTCATCGACGTTTGTCGTCGGTGAGACCGCCCCAGACCTTCTCGACATCTTCGAAGGTGCGGGAGCATCATCGCTGCTCGTCGCCGATCGTGACTTCGAGCTGCTCAGCGATCAACCAGCGGTCGGTGGACGGCTCGTTGACATCCGTACCGTCCGAGGACTCTACGAAGACGTCTTCGTCTCGGTGCACGGAAGTCACCAGGCCGTCAACGCCGCAGTTGCGCTCGCTGCTGCTGAGGAGTTCTTCGAATCGGCCCTTCCCGACGATGTAGTCGCGGAAGGCTTCGGTGAGCTCCGGCTGCCTGGTCGCGTCGAGGTCGTTGGCAAAGAACCTCTTGTCATTCTCGACGGCGCGCACAATCCAGAAGCCGCTCAGGCACTTGATATCACGCTGGCTACGGCGTTCGGAGGAGCGAGTCCTCGAGTCTTCGTGCTGGCGACCCTCGAACCGCGCGATCCAGCCGAGTTCATCGCCGAAGTCGGCATCGGGGCTGGGGACTACGTCGTCGCTACCCCGGTGCGGTCACCTCGCGCAATCTCCGCAGAACGAATCGCCGAGGCCGCAAGCGCGGCCGGTGCCACGGCGGAGGCTGCGAGCGATGTCGATGATGCGATCGAGCGGGCAAAGATCTTGGCGGGCATCGAAGGAATCGTGATCGTCACCGGTTCGCTCTATGCCGTCGGCGAGGCTCGCGACGAGATCATGTAGTTCCCGTCATCGTTCGCACGTGCGGGCTAACTAGCGTCCTCAGCGGTAGGCCGACGCCACGGTGTCGAGGATTCGGGGAATATCGCTCGGCTCGGGTGGAGCAACCGTGACGGCGAGGACGATCTCCGGACCGGCTCCGACGACGACGATGCCTACAGGGACATCTCCGGGAGTTTCGAGTTGGATCGCTGCCGCGTCGTACGCGGCTGGCACCGTGATCTCCACAGGCTGGTCGGCCACGAGGATGACGCCTTCATCGGTCGGGACTCCGTCCACGATGTTGACGGTCGCTTCGCATCGGCCCTCGCCCCACATAGCCATAACGCTCGCAGCGTCCTCGGGAGCGTCGAACACATAGCGCATGTACTGAACGACAGCCTGAGAGCTGACGTCGACGGCGGTCGCATTCTCGGTGGGTTGTGGAAGGAGAGTGGGCGTCCGAGCCTCGAGGCCGCCCTCGCACAGTGTGCCGGCGAGCTCAGACCCTGCTATTTCCCCTTCGAACGGTTCCACTGCGGTGATCGGACTCGTGACGTCGAAGCCCTCGGGGAAGAGGATCGGTACGGAGGATGCAGCGACGACCGTCGGCTCGGTGACCGGAGGGGCACTCTCCTCGGGAGCGCCTTCGACGCTTTCGTCGATCCCCGTGTCGTCGGCGGTGTCCAAAGTGGTCGGCGACTCCCGAAGGCTGGCGAGAGCGAGGACGCCGGCGATGAGCACTGCGGCGGCGGCGATGAGCATCAGCGGCCGGAAGCGGTTGTTGGTCGGTGTGTCCTGTGGTGAGTTTGTGGCGTTCATGTTCGTTGGACGTTCGACCAACGCGGCTGTATCCACATTCGGCAAAAGAACTTCTTCGCCGGCGAGCGATGTCGACCCCTCGGCCGCAACAGACTGCAGTCGAGCATCGATCTCCGCCCAATATCCCGGCTCGGGTGCTGGTACCTCGTCGTTGAGCGCCCTGCGCAGCTCTTGGTGGTCCTTGCTCATTGCATCGTCATCATTTGCGTCCACTAGTGATCCTCCTCCCAGCGGGACAGGCGTTTGCGTAAGCGGCCGACGCGTGAGGCCACCGTGCCACGGTTCTCCCCAAGAATTTCCGCGGTCTCGTCGAAGCTGTAGCCAAGCCCTGCGGTCAACATCAACATGGCCCGTTGGTCGGGCGAACAGTGCTGGAGCACACTGGCGAGCTCGGAACGGCTCACTGCGGCCGACTCCGGTTGAGCCTGGGGCTCGTGTGAGGCGACGAGCCTGAGCTCGGTGACGTCTTCATGAGATCGACGGCCCTCGAAGCGAATGTGGTCGATGGCGGCTCGATAGACGATCGAGTGCAACCAAGTCTTCATCGAGGCCTTGCCCTCGAACCGGTCGATCGATCGGAACGCTCGCTCGTACGCGTTCTGCTTCACGTCATCTGTCGAAGGTCCCGATCGCACGACACTCCACGCCACGCCGCGCAGATCCGCATCCCACAGACGCAAGAGTTGCCCAAACGCGGCGGGGTCGCCGCGACGAGAGCGGCCTTCAAGTAGCTGTACGTCAGCGTTGGTGGTCATCATTGCCAGTCATGAGACGGCTCACCTCGCTGGCCATATCCCAGGAATCGCGAACGTTCTAGCAGACACTCACTGCGGTGCGGTCAGGAAGACAGGTATTTGGCGGTCGCCGGCCTTCACCTTGTAGTCGGCGTAGTCGGCGTACACGGCCACCGCTCGTTCCCACCAGAGGTCGTACTCGTCGCCCTCGAGTTCGCGCACGGTCGTCTCGTACGGCAGAGGGCCGTCTTGCATGATGATCTTGGGGTCGGCTTTGAGGTTGTAATACCAGCCAGGGTGTTCCGGGGCGCCACCCTTCGACGCAACGAGAGCGTAGACACCCTCGTGTTCGACCCTCATGAGCGGCACCTTGCGGATGAGCCCGCTCTTGTGGCCCGTGGTGGTGAAGATGATGATCGGTATGCCCGTGTCCATCAACGTGTTGGCCTCGGTGCCACCCGATGCCTCGTACTGTTCGACCTGTCTTGCGACCCAACCCCAGGTGCTCGGTCCGTACTCTTGATCGGTGCTCATCTCCGCAGCCTAGGCGCTAGCCTCACGCCCATGAATCGCACATTCGTTATCTGCAAGCCCGACGCCGTCGAACGAGGCCTCGTGGGCAAGATCATCTCCCGTTTCGAGGACAAGGGCCTCAAGATCGTCGCTTCCGAGCTGCGTCTTGCGGACAGCGCAACCCTTGACCAGCACTATGAAGAGCATGTCGAGAAGGGGTTTTATCCCGACCTCAAGGCCTTCATGAGTCGCAGCCCCGTCATGGCCATGGTGCTCGAGGGCCCAGATGACACGTTCGCCATGGTTCGTTCGATGATGGGGGCCACCAACCCCGCTGACTCGCCCCCTGGAACGATCCGCGGGGACTTCGGAACCGAGATGACCGAGAACCTCGTGCACGGCAGTGACAGCAACGAATCAGCTGCACGCGAGATCGCCATTTGGTTCCCCGGGCTCTAACTCCCGGGCTGCGCCCTCCAGGGCTCAAATCCGTCGCTGCGCTCCTCGATTTCGCGCCTACTGCGCCTGAGGTGGGGTCTGGTCGCTCATCCCTCGCTCCAGCGCCTAACACACCGTGCGTTGGTGTGACCGCTGTCTGCGTTGGCTGTTTTGCAAGTTGGTTACAGAACTGCGTAGAGTCATCATCGGGAGTACGGGCCGGATCATCCGGAACCGTGAGTTACTGGAGCGTCGATGGCTAGCGGTGTGATGGGTTCGTTCGCAAATTTCGGCTCGTTCTCGGGCCGCGACATGGCGGTCGACCTCGGTACGGCAAATACGTTGGTATACGTCCGCGGTGAGGGCATCGTCCTCAATGAGCCGTCGGTCGTTGCGGTCAACGTCCATACTGGCGAACCACTCGCAGTGGGCGCTGAAGCAAAACGAATGATCGGACGCACGCCGAGCCACATCCAGGCTGTACGTCCGCTCAAGGACGGCGTCATTGCCGACTTCGACATCTGCGAGAAGATGCTTCGTTACTTCATCGAGCGAGTGCATCCACGCAAGTGGGCGCGTCCCCGCATGGTGATCTGCGTCCCTTCGGGCATCACCGGCGTCGAGCAACGAGCAGTCCAAGAAGCGGCCGAGTTCGCTGGTGCGCGCAAGCCGGCCTACATCATCGAAGAACCGATGGCCGCGGCCATCGGAGCGGGTCTACCGGTCCAGCAGCCAATGGGCTCGATGATCGTCGACATCGGTGGTGGCACGACAGAGGTCGCCGTGATCTCGCTCGGCGGCGTGGTCGCCAGCCAGTCGGTTCGCGTGGGCGGCGACGAGCTCGATGAAGCCATCGTGCAGTACACCAAGAAGGAATTCAGCATCGCCGTCGGATACCGGACTGCCGAGGAGATCAAGAAGGCCCTCGGTTCTGCGTGGCCGATGGACCGCGAGCTCAAAGCAGAAATTCGTGGCCGAGATCTCGTGACCGGTCTTCCGAAGACCATCGAGGTCACGACGGTCCACATTCGCGAAGCACTCGCTGAACAGGTTGCGGCGATCTGTGACGCAGTGAAGATGACGCTCGACCAGACTCCTCCCGAGTTGGCGGCCGACATCATGGAGCGCGGTGTGTGCCTCGCCGGCGGTGGCGCGATGCTTCAAGGGCTCGACGTACGTCTTCGCGATGAGACCGGAATGCCAGTATTCGTGTGTGACCGACCGCTCGAGGCGGTTGCCTTGGGTTCAGGTCAGAGCCTCGAGGAATTCGAGTCTTTGCGCGGCGTGCTGTTCAGTTCGAGCTCGATCTGACGTCTAGTCGATGGCAGCCCCTCAGCAGTCGGGGCGTCGACGGATCACGCTTGGGCTGATCTTCCTGGCGTCGGCGACGCTCATCACGCTCGATTTCCAAGACTTCGGCCCGCTCGGGACCATTCAGACGGGCGCCCGCGAAGTGGTCGCACCAATTCGAGAAGGTGGAGAGCGCATCGCTTCACCGGTGACCGGCCTGTGGCGCGGAGCGACCGAATTCGATGAGCTCGAAGCGGAGAACATCGAGCTACGAGAGGAGATCGATCGATTGCGTGGAGAGCTCGTGCGGTCGGGGGTCGATCGGGCGAACTACGAAGCGCTGCTCCGGCTCAATGGCCTTGAACTTCCACAGGGGTACCCGTTGCTCTTGGCGCGGGTGAAGACCGGCGAGGTCGGCAACTTCACCTCAGGTGTGGTCGAAATCGACGTGGGAAGCAGGGACGGTGTTCAAAAGGACATGGCTGTAGTCACCGAGGCGGGTCTTGTCGGCCGAGTCGAGCAGGTCGACCGGACGTCTGCGACGGTGCGGCTCATCTCGAGCCGCGACTTCGTCATCGGCGTCGAGGTAGCGGGCGAAGTTGGCCTTGCCCGAGGCCTGGGTTCAGCAAACGAGTTGCTCATCGAGCAAGGCATCGGTATTCGAGCCCAGATCGCTGTTGGTGATCCGGTGACCACGACGGCGTCAGAGCGGAGTTTGTTCCCGCCGAACCTCGTGATCGGCAACGTCATCCAATCCACCGTGACCGAAGACGCATCGAACCGTCGTCTGACCGTGGAGATCGCAGCCAATCCCGTCGACCTGCGCTTCGTCGAAGTTGTTCTCGTCGAGCCCGGTGCCGAGATCGAGGACGATTCAGAAGGTATCGCCCGATGATGCGGGTCAAGGCTGGCCTCGCACTGTTTTGCCTGCTGGCCGTGCAGGTGTCGATATTTGCACACCTTCGACCCTTTGGTGTTGCCCCCGATGTGTTGCTTGTCGCGGCCCTCGTCGGCGGGATCATCGGAGGCGGCGACTTCGGTGCACGCCATGGGTTTGCGGCCGGTCTCCTGCTTGATCTCGTGATTCCTGGACCGTTCGGTCTTTCGGCAGGTGTATACGGGGTAATGGGCTACGCGACCGGTCTGTTCTCCCGATCGTTCGATTCACAAGATCCACGTGTCGTTCCAATCTTGTCTGGGCTGACGTCGTTCATGGCGACGATCGTTTACGGGTTTGGTCTCGGCATCTTGGGCTCCGAACAGTTCGTCGAATGGCGTCTCATCTGGGTCGCCTTTGCGGTATCGGTGTATTCCGTCGTGCTCGTGTTCCCGGTACAACGGCTCTATCAGTGGGTGCTCGCCACGGATGGTGCCTCCCCGCGATCCGAACCGGCTCGTGGCGTGGTGAACTGATGGCGATGTCTGTTGTGGGAGCGCGCTGATGGAGGACACGAGTCGACTTCGTATGCGCGTCCTCGGCGTCATCGCGGTATCGCTTTTTCTCGCACTCTTTGGACGGCTCTGGTACCTCCAAGCTCTGGAGTCCGAGCAGCTCGAAGTGTCGGCGGTGAGCAACATCACGAGGACGATCCGAACGCAGGCTCCCCGTGGGCAGATCCTTGATCGCAACGGGCGGGTCCTGGTCGAGAACCGTTTGTCGACCGTTGTCACGATCAACCAGGACGAACATGTGAAGGCCCTCATCCGGCTTGGTTTCGACTCCCGGGATGCGAGAACCGAGTTCCGCACCGAAATGTTTGCCGACTTGGCCCGCGAGCTCTCGCAGTCAGGTCAGCTGACGAAGGTCGCCGATCTGGAGCGTGCCTTCGCGGACCAATCATTCACCGCGTTCGACGACATTCCGATCGCGAGAGATGTCGACGAGGAGCTGCTCATCTTCATCGGGGAACGGCCAGATCGATTCCCAGGAGTCCAAGTCGAGCAGGATGTCGTCCGCAGCTACCCATTCGGCGAGGCCGCAGCGCACATTTTGGGATACGTCGGGTCGATCACCGGTGGGGAATTGGCCGAGAAGGCCGATCTCTACCTGATCGATGACCCCGATGCAGATGATCCCGAGGCGCCTCGGATCGAGGATCCAGCGGGTAAGCAATATCGACGCAACGACGAAATTGGAAAGGTTGGTATCGAAGCGTTCTTCGAGGACGACCTTCGAGGAGTTCCTGGATCGCGTGAGATCCTGGTGGACAACGTGGGCAACCTCGTCGAGGTCAACGAAGATGCAACCACCGAGCCCGTCCAGGGATCCGATGTACACCTCACTCTCGACATCGATCTGCAGGTCAAGCTTGAATTCGAGCTGAAGCGCGCGCTCGACCTCGCCCGCCAAGTGGAGGTGCTTCAGGACGAGGAGCCGTTCCGAGCGCCCGCCGGCGCTGCCGTCATCATGGATCCGCGTGACGGCTCGGTGCTCGCGATGGCGTCGTATCCCACGTATGACCCGGGCGACTTCATCGACGGGATAAGCCAGGAACAATTCGACAAGCTGAGCGATCCGCTCGAACATCAACCTCTGTTGAATCGGGCGGTGTCGGAGATCTACCCGGCTGCCTCGACCTTCAAGCCGTTCACCTCGATCGCCGCCGAGGTCTACAACGTCTTTGGATGGCAACACGTCGAGGAGTGGAACGTTCCTACTTCGGACCCCGGATTTTGGGATCTTGTCTCGTGCAACAACGACTACACCGGCGATGTCGCCGGAGCGCTCGCGAGCGGTTGTCGTAAGCGAAACGCTGGCGACGCATCCATGGAAGGCGTCGATCTTCGCCATGCGATCACGTTCTCGTCGGACACGTACTACTACAAGATCGGCGAAGCTTTCTGGATCGCACCGGACTCAGAAATCAACCCGAACGGCATCCAAGAGACCGCGCAGCAGTTCGGTTTCGGCGCCGAGACCGGTATTCAGCTGCCTGGCGAGCGCGGTGGAATCATGCTCACCGCTGAGGACTTCGCGGCTCGGCACGATGCCAACCCTGAGGCCTTTCCACGCGGGCAGTGGGGTCCCGGCGACAACACCGACATCGCCATCGGTCAGGGCAGCGTGGCAGTCACGCCGCTGCAGCTCGCCAACGCGTACTCGACGTTGGCGAACGGTGGCACGGTCTATTCACCGAACATAGTGACCAAGGTGGTCCCGCCGACCGATGACGCGGAACCGATCGAGTTCGGCCCTCGCGTTCTCCGCGAGCTTGACCTTCCCCAACCTGTCACCCAAGAAATCATCGATGGTTTGCTTGGTGTGACCATGCAGGAGAAGCGAGATCTCACACAGCCAAGCGGCACCGGCTTCGACGCGTTCAACAAACCTGAAGAAGGCGGAATCGCCTTCGATCTGATCAACTGGCCCGTCGCCGGCAAGACCGGGACGGCAGAAGTCACCGGACGAGCTGACAATTCGATGTTCGCGGGATTCGGCCCCAGCGGTTCCGAGGCGTGGCCTGGATCGGTCAACGAACCCGAGTACACGATCGCTGTCATTCTCGAGGAGTCGGGCTTCGGTTCGAAACACGCGGCGCCAATGGTGGCTCGACTGTTCGACGCTATTTCGACCGACCAGGTCCCTCGAGCGCTTCCCCAGGACGAGGTCGACGAGATCTACGACGCCGATGCACCGATTGAGCCCCTCGTCGATGTGGCCGCGGCGACCGAGGCCGAACAGTGACGGCCCTACGGCGCGGGAGTGCCGGGTTCAACGAACGAGAGACACAAGGACCCTTGTGGATTCGGGTCGACGTCTCGATCGTCCTCCTTGCGATTGGGCTTGTGTGTATGGGTTCGCTCGTGGTCTACAGCGCCACGCGCGGCCTGCCTGACCCCGAGACCGGTCTGGTCGATCGCTCTGTCCTCGAGAAGCAGCTCGTGTTCGTTGGCGCTGGCGCATTTCTTGCAGCGGTGATCGCGACGATCGACTACCGCAAGACACGGCTCGCGGTGCCGTTCATCTACGTCGGCACCGTGCTGCTGCTCGTCGGGCTGTTCGTGCTGGGTGAGAACTTCAATGGCGCCACGTCGTGGTACTCGCTTGGTTTCATCACGTTGCAGCCCTCCGAGTTTGCCAAGCTCACGCTGATCGTGGCGCTGGCATCCTGGTTCAGCTCCGCGCAGTCTCGGGATGGTTTGCAGTTGTTGAACGTCATGGCTGGACTCGGGCTCGCGGGCGTCTTCGCAGCGCTGGTATTGGTCCAGCCGGACTTCGGAACGGTGATGGTCTACGCGGCCATTGTGGCCGGCATCATCGTGGTTGCGGGCGTGGCGATGCGACACGTCGTCGCCGTGTTGTCCGTGGTCGCTCTCGGGATCGCGTTGATGATCCAACAAGGCTTCCTTCGCGAAACGCAGCTGAACCGTTTCACCGCGTTTGTCGATCCCGAGAATGTGGCCCGATACAACGTCAACCAGTCCGAGATCGCAATCGGCAACGGGGGACTGACCGGAAAGGGTCTGTTCAAGGGAACACAAAACAACAACTCACTCGTTCCGGAGAAAGAGACGGACTTCATCTTCAGCGTGCTGGGCGAAGAGTTTGGTTTCGTCGGTGGTGCTGTGCTGCTGACACTGTTCGGGTTGTTGCTTCTTCGGATCTGGAGGGTGGCGCATCTCGCCGAGGATGAATACGGCCGGCTCATTTGTGTGGGCGTGTTCTCGATGTTTCTGTTCCAGGCGTTCCAAAGCGTTGGCATGAACATGGGGATGATGCCGGTGACGGGGATTCCGTTGCCGCTCATCAGCGCTGGCGGCTCGTCGATGATCACGAGTTTGTTGGCGTTGGGACTGGTCGAAAACGTCCACGCACATCGTCTTCGCTGACGGTGCTGAGGCGCTGCAGCCGGCAGCATCTGTAGATCGCCTGCTCGCAGCCGATATCATGCACAAGACCCGAGGGCAGATTCGCCCCGAGTGAAGGTGTAAATGAATCCCGTATCCGTGACATGTCTCAAGATCGCCGAAAGCGGCGCTGACACTGTTACGACGGACGCACCGAAAGATTTTGCACGCACGACTCGAGCCCTTCGGGGCCGTCGTGGATCGTGCAGCGCACCCAGAACGGCGTGCGTCATACGAAGGGAAACCAATGTCCGACGAGCAAACGGCGCACGATCGCCAGGGGAGCGGCCAAGCCGCTCCTGATCGTTCGCAATCCTCCCCGCAGGCGAGTAGTCCTGCAGCAACGACCAGTGGTTCCGGTGCCTCAGCGCCGGCACCGAACAATCAGCAAGAGACTTCGAAACCCAAGATCGGCGATAGCCGTCCTGCTCCCGTGACTGCCACCGAGCGTCAAGCGGGATCGAACAATGGCGGACGTCGCCGTCGTGGATCCGGCGGAGGTCGTGGGAACGCCGACGACAAGGCCCAAGGTCAGTCGTCGAACCAAAAGAGCGATGACAGCCGTGATGGCACAAATCAAGAAGGCGGAGGCCAAAAGCGTCGACGTCGTCGTGGTGGACGTGGCCGCGGTGCCGGCAGCGGTGGCGGCGCCGGCAGCAACAACGGTGGCGGCGGAAACAACAGAAATTCGCCTGAGCCGGTCACCGCGCTGACGGGTGACGCTGTCGAACTCGACGAAGAGACGCTGGCTCTGCGAAAGGGTCGCGAACGCAAGGGTAAACCAGCAGGCCGATATCTCATGTGCGTCTCGGTGCGAGACCAGGCCACACAGATCGCTGTTCTCGAGGGCCGCAACCTCATCGAGCACTACGTGTCTCGACCTGCAGATGATGTGGCGCAGATCCACGGAAACATCTATCTCGGCAAGGTCCAAAACGTTCTACCCGGGATGGAGGCTGCCTTCGTCGACATTGCGACGCCGAAGAACGCCGTGCTCTATCGGGGTGACGTCCAGGCCAAGGGCAGTGACAACCGAAGTACGAAGATCGAACAGCTGCTGAAGCCCAAGTCGAACATCTTGTGCCAGGTGACGAAGAACCCGATTGCCCACAAGGGGGCGCGGCTCACACAAGAAGTCTCGTTGCCTGGTCGGTTTGTGGTCTTGGTTCCCAACAGCGATACCTATGGGATTTCGAAGCGCCTCCCTGAACGTGAACGGAAACGTCTTCGCAAGATCCTCGATCGCGTCAAGCCCAAGGGCGCCGGAATCATCGTGCGCACTGCTGCCGAGAACGTGACCGAGGACGAGATCGTCAACGACGTGAGCCGTCTCGCCGACCAGTGGGATGCGATCGAAAAGTTGGCCAACAAGAGCCAGACACCAACCCTGCTCTACCGAGAGCCGGAGATGGCAGTCCGCGTCATCCGAGAAGAGTTCAACAAGGACTACCGCGGAATCGTCATCGACGATCGTGCGCTCTACGAGGACGTGAAGAGCTACGTCGAATCGATCACGCCGGCCTTGGCTGACCGCGTCGAGTACTACGATCGCGATGCTGAGCCGCTCTCGCTCTTTGAACGACACCACGTGAGCGACCAGCTTCGGAAGGCGGTCGACCCGAAGGTTTGGCTGCCTTCCGGCGGCTCGCTGATCATCGAATCGACGGAAGCGTTGACCGTGATCGATGTAAACACCGGCAAGAACGTCGGCAAGTCGAGTCTCGAAGAGACCGTCTATCGCAACAACCTCGAAGCGGCCCGCGAAGTGGCGCGTCAACTGCGTCTCCGCGACATCGGTGGCATCATCGTCATCGACTTCGTCGATATGGAGATCAAGAAGAATCGCGACGAGGTGGTCCGTGTGTTCCGCGAGGCACTCGCTCAAGACAAGACACGGACGCAGGTATTCGAGATCTCCGAGCTTGGTCTGGTCGAGATGACGCGCAAGCGTATTGGCGAAGGCCTCGTGGAGTCCCTGTCCTCGCTTTGTGAGACGTGCGAGGGGCCAGGTCATGTGCTCGAAAAGGACCTCCTGGAAATCTAGGTACCGACGTGTCAGTCACCGACATCAGAGCTGAGGCAGACGCGTGGGTTGCTGCGAACTGGGATGAAGAACTTTCCGTAGGGGAGTGGTGGCAGCGCCTTGCAGACGCTGGTTACAGCCATCCAACGCTGCCGGAAGGTGCCGGTGGCCGTGGATACAAACGCGACGGAAATGTCGCGGTCCGCAATGCGCTTGCGGATGCGGGAGCGATGGGCCCGCCCACGGGTCTCGGGATGATGCTCGCGGCGCCAACGATCGTTGCCAATGGAACACCCGAACAGATCGAGCGGCTTGTGCTGCCAATCGTCAATGGTGTCGATGCGTGGTGTCAGCTCTTCAGCGAACCGAACGCCGGGTCTGACCTCGCAAGCATTCAGACATCTGCGATTCGAGATGGCGAAGAGTATGTGGTGAACGGACAGAAGGTCTGGACGTCGGGCGGCAAGATTGCCGACAAAGGCATGCTCATTGCCCGCACCGACCCCTCGCAGCCAAAACACCGTGGCATCGCTTGGTTCGCCTTCGACATGCACCAGGTGGGTGTCGATGTGCGCCCACTGACGGAGATGACGGGGAGGGCCATCTTCAACGAGGTGTTCATCGACGATGCTCGAGTCGCCGCCGCTGACCTGATCGGCGATGACGGGAACGGATGGCGAGTCGCGAACGACACCCTGACGTTCGAACGAATGAGCCTGGGCGCCAACCCGGTACCACTTCGCAGCTGCGCCCCAGGGTCGATCGCCAACAACCTCGAGAAGCGAGTGGGCGACATCATCTCTCGCGGGCGCTCGGGCGAGGACGGCATACCGCAGCCGAATCTTGCGCTCTGGCGGCGCCTCGTCGAGAAGGCGACCAAAGACGGCCGCATGGCCGATCCGGTGTTACGCCAGCAATTCGTCCGTTTCTATCAACTCGCCGAAGTCAACCGCCTCACCGCCATGCGAGGTCGGACAAAGGGGGCCAGCTCGGCTTCCCCAAATATTTCCAAACTCATGATGAGTGAGCTGTTCAGGTCAGCGCGTGAGCTTGGAGCCGCAGTGCTCGGAATGGACGCAACGTTGTCCTCCGAGGCAGGTCTCGACGCGATGGTGCAAGAACTGATTCTGTTCTCGCCGGGTCCAGCCATCTACGGCGGGACCGATCAGGTGCAACGCAACATCATCGGCGAACGCGGCCTCGGTCTGCCGAGAGAGCCCGGTCCTGGGAAGGACACTCCGTTCAGCGAGCTGCCGAAGAACTGAGCTGTTGTGAGCATCGCGGTGTCGCACCCCAACGCCCGCTGGTCCCGGGCTGGGCTGCGAGAGCGACCCGTTCGGCTCGGACGTGATCGGACCAGCGGTCTCGCGCAATCGGGACTCGCTGGCCATATCTGATGACGATTGTTGATGCGTTCATGTGACCCCCCTGCGTTGATGTGTAGTTGCAGTCTTGTGGGTGTGAGCGAAGCATTCTGACGCATGATGGTCACATTCGCCGTGTCTCTCGACACGTCTGCGGACGGATCAGACGAACGTGGCGACAGGTACAGAATCGTGCTCTGTAGTCCTGAGCTGGACCATCCGACCGACCTGATCTGTGCTCAGCAATACCTCGATGTTGTTGCGGTCTGTCATCTCGGCCCAGCTTCGATTCCCGTCATCGTCGAGAACCGAGATGATGCTTCCAGACGGTTCGCCATCGCGGCCGAAAGGCACCGTGTAGGCCTCGATCGTTCCGTTTCCGTCGACGACGACCGTGCCTCGGCGGGGAAGAGTGTCCACCTGTTCCTGGACCCGTTCGTACGAAAAGGGTTGGGTGGGCGGTGACCCTGAAATCAGCACGACGCTGTGTTTGCTGAAGTAGCCGCCGTTGCCGTGGAGGAACGCAGACTCGTTGGTTCCACGGAGGGCCCTCGCTGCGTGGGCGAGGGCTTGGCTGCAGTATCCGTTGAACGGCCCGCCCGCGAAGGTGAGCCCGCCGGTCATGGTGAACGGCCGCGCAGGATCGATCTGGAGTTCGGCTTGGGCTACCTGCACCGAGGATGGAAAGCACGAATACAGATCGAGTTGCTCGATGTCGTGGATCGTTTGTCCAGCAAGCGCAAGTGCTCGCTCTGAGCTCAGCCGAAACGCGGGTGATCGATCGAGCTCCATACGTGCACGAACGGGGAGGTGGTCAGCGGCACCGCTGCCCGACACAAGGAAGACCATCGCGTCGGGAGGCACACCGCTTTCGAGCGCCGTCTGATAGCTGCACATGACTACAGCCGCGGCCTGGTCGACATTGATGTTGCTGGTCAGCAGTTTCGTATAGGGGGTTGCAACCATTCGGTTCGCGGCGTCTACGGAGGCGATCTGCGAAGCGGTTGTCCGCTTCTGCAGCCATGCGTCCGGGTTCTGGGAAGCGACGATGTTTCCTCGTTCCCACATCGAGGAAATTCGGTCGAGGTGTGCGGCTGGGGTCTCACCTCGCCGGTGGCGTATTGCTGATTCGGCCATTGCATAGAAGTTCACCGGGTGGTCGATCTTCGCAGCAACGTCGAGGTCGTCGACCATCTCGATGTTCGGTGCCACGAGGAGATCTGGCGTCGCCCCGTCGACCTCATAGACGTACGGTGAGAGTCGACCCTCAGAGCGATCGTGCCGACGAGTCCGCATCGACTCGGCGCCGCAGAGAAGCGCTGTCTCGATCGTCCCGTTCGCGATATCGGTTGCCGTCTGATTGAGCAGGTCGTAGGTGGCGTTACCGCCGATACCGGTGAGTGCGGTCATGACCCCGTCGCCGAGCTCGAGCCCCTTCGCCACAAGCCGACCTGGGTCTTTGTACGGCCAGATGCCCTTCACAACTCGCACGGACTGAATCGGAAGGTTCAGAACGGTCTCGGCGAGCGCGCGTTGTGATGCCTGCACCATCATCGCAATGGGCTCCGCATCGTGGGTGCGAATCGACAGCTCGTGAGCCCCAACGATGACGGGGTGTCGCGGGTCGATCAATGAGCGGCTTTGATGAGTGCGAGGACCTCCGTGGCCGCATCTGGAATGTTGGTGCCCGGACCAAAGATGCCAGCGACACCGGCCGCGGTCAGCTCTTCATAATCCTTCGGAGGAATCACACCTCCGCAGATCACGGCGATTGGATGCCCTTGTGCCTTGAGCGAGGCGATGAGCTCGGGAACGAGCGTCAGGTGACCAGCGGCGTGGCTCGAAACCCCAACGACGTCGACCTCGTGTTGTATCGACTCCGTCGCAGCCTCGTCGGGCGTCTGGAACAAACCTCCGACATAGACATCGAAGCCCATGTCGGCAAATGCGGTGGCGATGACCTTGCCGCCCCGGTCGTGGCCGTCCTGACCCATCTTGGCGACGAACATGCGTGGCTTTCGGCCGACGTCGGACTCGAAGCCGCGGATGGCTGCGGTCAGCGCCTCGAACTGTTCGTCGCCCTCATAGGCCGCCGCGTACACGCCTTCGAGCAGCTGGGTCTCGGCCCGGTGCCGTTCGAACACGGCCTCCATGGCATCGGAGATCTCACCGACCGTCGCCCGAGCTCGAGCGGCCTCGATGCATGCCGCCAACAGGTTGTCGTTCGTCATTGCCGCGTGGGTGACAGATGACAGGGCCGTCTCGGCAGCGGGCTGATCTCGTTGGGACCGGATCTCCTCGAGGCGACGAACCTGTTGTTGTCGGACCTCGGTATTGTCGATGTCGAGTACGTCGACAGAAGCGTCCTCGTCGAGCGTGTATTTGTTCACACCCACGACGGTGTCGTGACCCCGGTCGATCCGAACCTGTCGCAGGGCTGCAGCCTCCTCGATCCGGAGTTTGGGCACGCCAGTGGCGATCGCCTTGGTCATGCCGCCCATCTCTTCGATCTCAGCGATGATCGTTCGAGCGCGGTCGGCGAGATCTGCCGTGAGCGTCTCGACGTAGTAACTACCGGCGAGGGGATCGACCGTGCGAGTCACGCCGGTCTCCTCGGCGAGGATCAGCTGCGTGTTTCGCGCGATCCGTGCGCTGAACTCGGTCGGAAGGCCGAGGGCTTCGTCGAAGCTATTGGTGTGCAGGCTCTGGGTGCCGCCCAGGACCGCCGCCATGGCCTCAAAGGCGGTGCGCACAACGTTGTTGTGCGGGTCTTGCTCGGTGAGCGAAACTCCCGACGTCTGGCAATGGGTGCGCAGCATCGAGGATTTCGGGTTCTGCGGAGAGAACTGTTCCATGAGTTCAGCCCACAACAAGCGGGCGGCACGGAGTTTGGCGATCTCCATGAAGAAGTCCATGCCGATGTTGAAGAAGAAACTCAGCCGAGGGGCGAACGTGTCAACGTCGAGACCTGCAGCGAGAGCTGCCCGGACGTATTCGACCCCGTCAGCGAGCGTGTAGGCCAGCTCGATGTCACAGGTCGCTCCCGCTTCCTGGATGTGATAGCCCGAGATGCTGATCGAGTTGAAGCGCGGCATGTGTTGCGACGTGTACTCGATGATGTCGGCCACGATGCGCATGCTTGGTTCGGGCGGGTAGATGTAGGTGTTGCGCACCATGAACTCTTTGAGGATGTCGTTCTGGATTGTTCCAGAGAGCTGCGCCTGTTCGACACCCTGCTCCTCCGCCGCCACGATGTAGCTCGCGAGTATCGGCAAGACCGCGCCGTTCATCGTCATCGACACGCTCATCTGATCGAGCGGGATCCCGTCGAAGAGGATCTTCATGTCTTCGACCGAGTCGATTGCGACACCGGCCTTGCCGACGTCGCCAACGACACGAGGGTGGTCGCTGTCGTAGCCGCGATGGGTCGCGAGATCGAAGGCGACCGACAAACCCATCTGACCTGCATCGAGGTTCGCACGATAGAACGCGTTCGACTCCTCGGCCGTCGAGAAGCCGGCGTATTGGCGAATCGTCCACGGTCGATTCGTGTACATCGTCGCCCGCGGGCCGCGCACGTATGGTGCGACTCCGGGAGTTCCGCCGAGGTGGTCGACATCTGCGAGGTCGCCCGCCGTATAGAGCGGCTTCACATCGATGCCCTCCGGCGTGGTGACGATCAGTTCGTCGGGGTCCTTCCCACGAAGCTCTTTCGCGGCGAGTTCGGTCCACTCCGAGTTGGTCATGCCCCTGTTCTACCGCCCTGATGGTGGCGTCGCCATGATCCAGGACCGCCTTCGAGCCAACAACTCAACGGCGACGAACGCGCTGATCAACCCCAAAACACCGAACGTGAGCAGCATGCGGTCGGTTCGAAGCGGTTCGAGGAAGATCATGGTGGTGATGACTTCGGCGACGGCCATGCCTCCAACGAAGCGGATCAACGCACGCTCGCCCAACACGCTGGCCACCCACGCCCCGAACGGCGCGCCCCAGACAACGATCACCGTGGCTCCAAGCCAGATGCCAAACAGATCGAATCGATCGCCGGCGAGCGGAGGGTCGACCAACGAATCGCCGACCTGTACGACGTCGCCGGCCTCGTTCAACGTTGTGGCGAGCTGTCCATCGATCAGTCCGAACAAGACGAAACCGGCGACCGAGATGAGGGCCATGGTGATGATCGAGGTGGGGATTCCAACGCGTGGATGGGTGCCTGCGATCATCACGAGAAACAGGAACAGGAAGACGTCGGCGCCAGATCCCGCAAGGGCCGAAGCCGTGCCGCCCGCGAGGGAGAAGGCAAACAGGACACCCGCCGACCGCCGGGTCCATTGCTTGATGCCCTCGTGACCAGAGGCTCCGCCGGCGAAACACCTATAGACCACCATCGCCATGGCAGCGATGGCGATAGTGAAACCGACCTTGATGTACGGACCCGGGATCCGGGGCTCCCACCACAGGGTTGATGAGTCGCTCAACGCAAAAGCACCGAAAGCGAATCCGACCAGACCTCCCGCAGTTCCGATGGCGATCGCTCGTCGATCGATGGCTCTTCCCGCAATGAGGATCGTCATTGCCGCCATGACCATTCCGGTCGCCTGGATCGACAACGAAAAGGTGCGCGCAACCGGGCCGGTTATCTCGAGAACCTTCGTGAAGACCGGGAACGCAACCGCCCCACCGCCCTGCGGCGTCGATCCGGCAACGAAACTCCCAAAGAGCATCGTGAGCGCCGTTCGCCACGTGTCGAGGACACGTTGCCACTGGTCCGACATCACCACATAGATGACCCAACCAACGGTGTAGGTCGCCGGAAGAATCCAGACCAGACGCTCCCGGTTCACGCGAGGAGGAGCAGCAACACGATCTGAAAGCATGTGACTCCAACACCCCGTCGGTCGGTTCCACATTTCGGGCGCGGGAACCAGACTGCAGTTTGGAACGTCGAACAATTGTGCACAAACCAGCCGCCATATTGATCGCCGCGTTTCTCGGCTTTGGGAGTGTGGGGTGTAGCACTCGGACGATCGAGTTGACGCCAACTTCGACGGAGGGGGTCGATTCCTCCACGCAGCCATCTCGTGCGAGTGACCAGCCCGAGACGATGGGAGAGATCGACGGCCAGCGAGCTCGTACACAAACCCTCGCGTCGAGCGGCCCCGATGTGAACGACACAGGCGACATCGTGCGCCAACCAGGAAAGCTCCGCTGGGAAACCGCGTTGACCGGTGGCCGTCGTCTGACCATCACGTTCGTGGGAGCCAAGCCGGGAACATTCGAGAGCCCATGTTCATGGGACTATCGCGTCGATACTGAGCAAGGCGACGATGTGGTCGCCGTCAGTTTGTCGGCGGCGCGGATCTTGGCCCCTGGAGCGCGCCTCAGCGAATGTCCGATCGCTGACACGCCTTGGGCGGTCACGACCACACTTGCCGAACCACTAGGCGGCCGTCGTCTCGTCGATGAATTGTCCGGACGACAACACCGGCCGATTCAACTCGAGACCAGGCTTGTCCCCACCTGGCTTCCCGATGACTGGGTCACCCAGGTGGCAGATGAGACGTTGCCCCAGAACGTGTCGAGGTATGGGCCAGTGGAAGGTTCGACGATGATCGAAGTCTTGACATCGCCGATCACGGTTTCGCCGCGCCTGTCCGATCTTCGAGTGCAACCCGGGTGGGAACCGATCACATCTCGAGAGACCGCTCGCCGAGGTGACGATGGGGTGATGGTCGTGGACGACGATCGAGTCACCACGATCGGTTTCGAAGAGCAGGGGTGGTACTACCGGGTAGTGACCCAACCAGAGGTCGATCCGTCCGTCGTGCTCGAGTTCGTGCGCAGTTTCGAACGGCCGGCGTTGTTCGAACAACCCCTTCCGGCTGCATTGGCAGAACCGACCGTGACGGTGCCGCTGCAGCCCGGCCAAGAAGAACGCGAGGCCCAGTAGTCCCCGTTGGCACGGACGAGCTCAGTCGGCGAGGTTTCGCATCAGGCCCTCTTGGGTGGCTGACGCGACGAGAACGCCGTCTTCGGTGAAGAAGTGTCCAACGTTGAATCCCCGAGCTCCAGACGCCGACGGTGAGGTCATCGCGTACAACAGCCATTCGTCGGCCCGGAATTCACGATGGAACCAGATCGAGTGATCGAGGCTCGCCGCCATGATCTTGTCGAAACCCGGCGTGTGCATGCGAACCGCTGTGCCCAACAGCGATAGGTCGCTCAGGTAGGTGAGCATGAGCCGGTGAACGATCGGATCATCGGGAAGTGACCCGTTCGCTCGAAGCCAGACGTTGCGGTGAAGCACGCCCGGGACCCACTCATCGGGGCCGTGAAGATGGCGTATCCCCATTGGAACGCCCTCCAGGGCCCAATACGACGGGAGATAGTCGCGCGGCGTGAGGCCGAAGTCTTCAGGGAGCGGCGAGTCATCGGGGCCAGGAACATCTGGCATTTGTGCCTGGTGGTCGAAGCCGTCCTCTACCTTGTGAAACGACGCGGACAAGTTGTAGATGGCCTCGCCCTTCTGGCGAGCCACGACGCGACGGGTTGCGAAACTTCGGCCGTCTCGAATGCAATCGACGTCGTAGACGACAGGCATGTCGGGGTCGCCTGGACGAAGAAAGTAGCTGTGCAACGAATGCACGTGGATGCCGTCGATCGTGCCGTAGGCGGCTGCCAGAGCCTGTGCGGCAACGATTCCGCCGAAGAGTCGGCCTCGCTCCCAGTAGGGAGGATGTCCTCGATAGAGGTTCCGGTCGATCTCCTCGAGGTCGAGGCTGGTCACGATCGCGTCGACATCTCGTTGATCTGCGGCATGGTGCTGGACAGGCATGCGGTGGATCGTATCGGTTTGGGCTACGCAGCTTGAACCGGTGCGTTGTAGAACTCGGACATGGCCGATTCGGAGTATGACCTGATCGTTGTCGGCCTCGGCGCAATGGGTTCGGCGGTCACCTACCACGCATCGCTGCTCGGGCTCCATGTACTGGGAATCGATCGCTATGACCCGCCGCATGGCTTGGGATCGACCAAGGCCGAGACCCGCATCACTCGGCTGGCTGTGGGCGAAGGGCCCCAGTACCTGCCCTTCGTGAGGAGGTCCCACGCGATCTGGCGCGAACTGGAGGCAAAGACCGACGTTGAGCTGCTCCATGAGTGTGGTGGTCTCATCATCACCGAAGAGGTCCCCGTTCCCGGCCAGCGATGGGAAGACTTCGTCATGCAGACAGCGGCCGTCGCAACCGAAGGCGATATACCGTTCGAGATCATCACCCCCGTCGAGGCTCGGTCGCGTTACCCCTGGATCAGCGTTGCCGATGACCAGCGGGTTGGATTCGAGCCCACCGCCGGACTCGTGATGGTCGAGAAGTGTGTCGAAGTGCAGCTTGGGCTGGCACACGAACATGGTGCGGTGATTCGTACCGGCGAAGAGGTCGAATCGATCGCGCCGGATTCCTCAGGAGTAACCGTGAACACCGCGGCGGGGAGTCATCGTGCCAAGGACGTCGTGCTGTCTACCGGGCCTTGGATGGAGGAGCTCGCAGCGCCCGAGCATGGGCGACAGCTCACGGTCACGCGTCAGGTCGTGTACTGGTTCGACGTCGACGACCTGTCGTCATTCACCACCCAGGCCATCCCGTACGTGATGTGGATTGCGCAGCGCAACGAGGACTACATCGGGTTGTTCCCGATGGCGCCGGGCGGAACGCCGGCGGTGAAGATTCTCGGCGAACAGTTCCTCGAGACCACCGATCCAAGCAGTGTCGATCGCGCGGTGTCACAGGCAGAGATCGACAGGTTCTACGACGTCCATGTGGCATCGAAGTTCTCCGGCGTCCGTCGCGACGCCGTTCGAGCGGAGGTGTGCCTCTACGTCAACACACCCGACGACCACTTCCTGATCGATCGCGATCCCCGAAGCGAGCGGGTCACGGTGATGTCACCATGCAGCGGCCACGGCTTCAAGCACTCGACAGCTCTCGGCGAGGCCGTCGCTCAGCGAATTGCCTCGGGGAGAGCGCGTGGCCGGGGTTTCATCGATGGCTCCAGCGACAACGACCTTTCCGCTTTTCGAATGCGCTAGATCGGCAGGTCTCCGGTCGCTCGTCGAGTGTTGCCGTCGTCCTTGTACGCGGCGATCGTTCGCTGCGCGATTCGCATCTGGTGAATCTCATCGGCACCATCGGCGAAACGAGCCCATCGTGCGTGTTGGTACATGTGGGCCAGGGGGGTGTCCGTCGAATAGCCAAGCGCTCCATGTACCTGGATGGACCGGTCGATGATGCGTCCGAGGCTGTTGGCGACGAAGTGTTTGGCCATCGAGACCTCACTCTTGAAGTCCTCGCCAGCATCGATCTTCGACGCGGCATGCAACACCATGAGTTTGCATTGGTACAGCTCCATTGAGGAGTCGGCGATCATCCACTGCACACCTTGCTTCTCGGCGAGGATCGAGCCGTGACTGAAGCGATCGAGCGATCGATCGACCATCATGTCGAGCGCGGTCTCGGCCTGGGCGATCCATCGCATGCAATGGGCGAGGCGGGCTGGGCCGAGGCGGTACTGCCCGAGCAGGTGTCCCTGACCTCGTCCTCCGAGCATCTGACTCTTGTGCACCCGAAGGTCTTCGATGACGATCTCGGAATGCCCGGTGCTGCCGTGCATGGTTTCGATCTGACGGACGTCCGTCCACCCATCGCTTGGGATGTCGACGATGAACGCGCTGTTCGCCGCCTGAGGCAGATCAGGATCGTCTTCGGTGCGGCAAACGAGAATCGCGAATTTCGCCCGATGTGCATTCGAGATGAACCACTTGTGGCCGCTGATCACCCACTCGTCGCCGTCTTCGTAGGCTGCGGTCCGAATCAGCGTGGGGTCAGACCCGGCTACCTCGGGTTCGGTCATGGCGAAACATGATGTCGTCTTGCCCTCGCAGAGGGGGCGGAGGTACCTCTCCTTCTGTTCATCGGTACCCCAATGGAGCAGGGTGTGCATGTTGCCTTCATCCGGGGCCTGCGCATTGATCACCCACGGGCCGTAGTAGGCCTTCGCGGCTTCTGCTTGCACCATGGCCAGCTCGACGTGTCCCAGCCCCATGCCGCCCCAGTCGTCGGGCATGTGGGGCAGCCACAGTCCCTCGGCGACCGCGAGCTTGCGGAGTCCGACGAGCTTGTCGATGTATCCCGCTCGATCGTCAGCCTTGAGCCGTTCGATCTCGGGTTCGGCAGGAAGGACGACCTCGGTGATGAATGCCCGTACTCGGACTCGTAGTGCTTCGGTCTCCGGAGACAACGTGAAGTCGATGGCCATTCGGCGACAGTACTGCCCCTCGTTCCGATTCTGTGAAGCCTGACGTCGCTCCTACAATCATCAGACTTCAGCGAAACGACCGAAGGCCGGTGACGACACATGACGACGATTCTGATCATGGAGGGCAACACGCCCGACGTCATCGCGTCAGGTGTCTCGGGCGCCGCGAGTTTCGTGAGTACGTTTCTGACTGTGGCGCCTGCGGTCCAGTTGCGAGTTGTTGCGCCGTACGCCGGACGATTTGACGAAGCGGTGTTCGACGGGGTCGATGGCGTGGTCTTCACGGGATCTGGCACGAGGTGGAATACCCACGCCACGCAGGTCGACGCCCAGATGGAGGCGATGGTTCGGTCGTTTGGTGCCGGGCTACCCGTGTGGGGGTCGTGCAATGGCATGCAACTCGCTGCGGTAGTGCTCGGCGGTGTCGTCGATGCCAATCCGAGCGGACTCGAGGTTGGCTTTGCTCGCGACGTCACCAAAACCGACGAGGGGCAGAGTCACCCCATGATGATGGGTCGAGAAGATGTCTTTTCCGTTCCGACGGTGCATCGTGATGACGTACAGCGAGTGCCAGACGGGGCGAAGGTTCTCGCGGCGAATGCGCATTCCGCGATTCAAGCAATGGTCTACGAACGTAATGGCATCGACTTCTGGGGTACGCAGTATCACCCCGAGCTTTCAGCGCGCGATATCGCCACGTTCATTCGAGCGCCGGGGATTTTCGGCGAGAAGATCGACCTCGCCAGCGACCTGGAAGTTGCAGAGGTTGATCCACTCGCTGCACAGCGCCTCGGATTGTCCGAGCTCGACCTGTCCGTTGAGCACCGCGCTCGAGAATTGCTGAATTGGCTCTCGCACATCGAGGGGCGAGAGTTGGAACGACTCGATCAGAGCCAACCCGCGTAAACTCGGTTGCCATGGGTAGCCGACCGATTGAGAAGTCGAACAAGCTCGACGATGTTCTGTATGACATCCGCGGACCGATTCTCGACGAGGCGACCAGGCTTGAACAAGAGGGCCACCGCATCGTCAAGCTGAACATTGGCAACCCGGCGCCGTTCGGCTTTGAGGCACCCGATGAGGTGCTTGTCGACATGATGCGAAATCTGCCCACTGCCCAGGGCTACTCGGACTCACAAGGCATCTACTCCGCGCGAAAAGCCGTGATGCAATACAACCAGCGGATGGGAGTGGCCAATGTCGAGATCGACGACATCTACATTGGCAACGGCGTTTCTGAGCTGATTGGAATTGCGCTTCAAGGCCTCCTCAACAACGGAGATGAGGTGCTGATACCCAGCCCGGACTACCCGCTCTGGACAGCCACCACCCGCTTGGCTGGGGGAACGCCGGTGCACTATCGCTGCGACGAAGCATCGGGCTGGGCTCCCGACATCGACGACATCCGGTCGAGAGTCACCGAGAGCACGAAGGCCATCGTGGTCATCAACCCCAACAACCCAACGGGCGCGGTCTACTCGCCGCAGGTGCTCGGAGAGATCGTCGGTCTGGCGCGTGACCATGGCCTCGTCGTCATGGCCGACGAGATCTACGACAAGATCCTCTACGACGGAGCAGTGCACACCTCGATCGCATCACTGGCGGACGACGTCGTGTTTCTCACCCTGAACGGCCTGTCGAAGACGTATCGCGTGGCGGGGTTTCGATCTGGATGGATGACCATCAGCGGTGACAAAGAACGTGCCGCCAGCTACATCGAGGCGCTGAAGATGTTGTCGTCGATGCGACTGTGCGCCAACGTCCCGGCACAACACGCAATCCAGTCCTCGCTTGGCGGATATCAGAGTATTAGCGAATTCATCACACCTGGCGGGCGCCTGCACGATCAGCGAGCGGTCGCGCACGAGATGATCAATTCGATCGATGGCCTTTCGTGCACGATGCCCCCCGGGGCGCTCTACCTGTTCCCGAAGATCGAGATCGAACGGTTCAACATCACCGATGATGAACAGTTCGTGCTCGACTTCTTGCGCAGCGAGAAGATTCTGATGGTGCAAGGCACCGGGTTCAATTGGCCGAGGCCCGACCACTTTCGGGTGGTGTTCCTCCCGAGGGTACGTGAGCTCGAGACCGCCCTCGGCAAGTTGGAGCGCTTCCTGTCGACGTATTCACAGGGCCGTTGAGTGCCGAGGCACGGCCTGCGGTTCCTCGAAGCTGCGTTCTCTCAGCCGAGCTTGCGAAGAATGGCGCTCTTGCGACGGCCATAAGGCGGGTACAGCAGATTGTTCTCTCCTGAGATCGGCTTGCGGACGATGCCCTTCAGATTCGAGTACGCGTCGAAACCAGACTTGCCGTGATAGCGGCCCATGCCCGACGGCCCGACCCCTCCGAACGGAAGCTCGGGAGGGACGAATTGGAAGAGCACATGATTCACGCATGCGCCGCCAGAACTCGTACGTTCGAGGACTCGATCGATCGTGTCGTCGGAGGAACTGAACACATAAAGGGCAAGCGGCTTGGCTCGCTCATTGATGAAGCGGATCGCCTCGTCGACATCGTCGACGGTGATGACGGGAAGGATCGGTCCGAAGATTTCCTCGTTGCTCAGCGGCGAGTCGAGTGGTGGGTCCACCACGATCGTGGGTGCCAGGTAGTTGGTTTCCTCATCGTGGTGGCCGCCTACGACGACATCTTGCCCTTCGAGCAGTCCGACGAGCCGATGATGATGACGACGGGACACAATCCTGCCGAAGTCTGCGCTCTCGCTTGGCGAGCCACCGTAGAACTGCTCCCACGCCTTGGAGATCGAGGTGATCAGCGCGTCTCGGTTCTCTTCCGGGACGAGCACGTAGTCGGGGGCGATGCACGTTTGCCCAGCGTTGAGGCCCTTTCCCCAGGCGATTCGGTTGCCGGCCACCTCGAGATCGGCGTCGCTAGCGACGATGACCGGCGACTTGCCGCCCAGCTCGAGGATGACGGGCGTCAGGTGTTTGGCGGCTGCCGTCATGACGATCTTGCCGACCTCGGATGAACCGGTGAAGAAGATGTGATCAAAGCGCTGCTTCAACAGCTCTGTCGCCACCTCGGCGCCACCTTCGAAGACTGCAAACGCTCCGTCGTCGAGGTACTTCGGGAGGTGGCGGGCGATGTAGCTCGACGTTGCTGGCGAGAACTCCGACGGCTTGCACACGCACACGTTTCCGGCTGCGAACGCTGCGACGAGTGGCTCGAGAATCAGATTCACCGGGTAATTCCATGGCGAAATGATGAGCGCCACGCCGAGTGGTTCGGGAGCGATTCGAGCAGACCCCGGAAGCAGTGTCACTGGCAGTTTCGTCCGTCTCGGCGACGCCCACTTTCGGAAGCGCTTCCGGACGTATTGTGCTTCGGCGATCGTCGGCCCGATGTCGGCAATCCATCCCTCCACCGTTGGCCGTCCGAGGTCGGTGTGCATGGCCTCTAACAGTTGGTCCGTGTGTTCCTTTGCAAACGCGATCACGCCGCCGATCTGTGCATCGCGCCAATCCAGATCTCGGCTCACGCCTGACTCGTACGTCGCACGCAAGCGTTCCACCGCCTGCACGACCGATCCGGCTGAAGGACCCGACTCGACGTATACCGGTGAATTCAGCGATGTCATGCACGAATCGTACGTGGAGCGAACGAGCGACACAGCCCGAGGCCGACGTTGCACCCTCAACCCGATCTACGATGCAAGCCGTTCGAAGAAGGATCCAATGACAACTGCACGCAAGAACTGACATGAGCGCCGAAGGTTTCAACTTCCGTCTCTCCGATGAGCTGGAAGATCTTCGAGACCGGGCTCGCCACGTTGCGCTCGACGGCGTCGCGGCCCACGGAGTCCACAACGACAGCTGGATCAACGGGTTCTCAAAGGATTTCTCGGCGACACTCGCATCACACGGCTGGGTGGGCATGACGTGGCCGGCCGAGTACGGCGGAGGCGGCCGTCCCGCAATCGAACGGGTCATCATGGCCGAAGAGATGATCGGTGCGGGAGCGCCCATCGCCGCGAGTTGGTTCGCCGATCGTCAATTCGGGCCCTCGATCTACACGTACGGAACGCCGGATCAGAAGGCCGAGTACCTGCCCGACATGCTCACCGGCAAAACCACCTGGGGTATCGGGATGAGTGAGCCGGACAGCGGATCAGACTTGGCCAGCCTCAAGACGACGGCGGTTCGCGACGGAGACGTGTTCGTCGTGAACGGACAGAAGATTTGGACGTCGGGTGGGGCGCTCGCCGACTTCGTCTACCTGATCTGCCGCACGGACTCGACGGGACGACCTCACGAAGGTGTGAGCGAATTGATCGTGCCCATGGGGTTGTCCGGCATCGAGGTTCGACCCATTCGGGACATGGTCGACAACACACACTTCTGCGAGATCTTCTTCTCCGACGTCCGAGTTCCCGTCGAGAACCTGGTTGGCGTCGAGGGTGGAGCGTTCAAGCAAACGATGGTGCAGCTGGAGCATGAACGAGGCGGCATCGATCGGCTTGTGTCGAACAAACCGCTCTATGACCACGCCAAGTCCGTTGCTGACCTGAATGATCCACTCATTCGCCAGGAGATGGCCCGCCTGGAGGCGGGCTATCACGTGGGGCGGCTGCTGGTGTACCGGGAGGTGCTCGGCCAAGCCCCGAAGGGCTTCAGCGCGGCCACGAAGGTCTATTGCACCGAACACGAAGTCCGCGTCGCCGAGTTTGCCGCACGGGTGCTCGGCCCCGCCATGACCCTCGACACGAACTACTCACGAGAGCTTGCGTACAGCCCCTCCTACAAGCTGGCGGGTGGCACCTCGGAGGTCATGCGCAACATCCTCGGCGAGCGAGTTCTCGGACTCCCAAGAGAACCCCGCGCCTGAAACCCTCACGCCGCAAGCGTGTCGATCACCCTGCCATCGCCTCGATGCTGATGTCGGTGTTTCGCGTACTCTTTCGCGAAGTACCTGATGTTTCGCTTGCTGCCGCCATGGATGCAATCGGTCGCAAGCGAAAATCTCTCAGCGGGTCAACCTGCACAACTTCTGCTGGCGTGGAATCATGACCAGTACGCCTCGAAAGGGTCCACATGGCCGACAACACGATTCTCCATCACCTCGAACGTCACGCGAAAGAGCTTGGAAGTCGTGCTGCGCTACACGACAAGGTGTCCGGGCAGTGGCGATCGACCTCGTGGGCTGAATACAACGCGCTCACCCGTCGAGCGGGACGTGCGCTCATCGCTTTGGGCCTCGGCGAGGGTCAAGTCGTCACGATCCTTGGAGCGAATCGTCCGGAATGGGTGATCTCCGCCTTGGCCGCGATGCGCGTGGGCGGAATCTCGGCAGGTATCTACACGTCGTGTTCGGCAGATGAAATCGGCTACATCGTGAGTCACTCCGAGTCCCCCGTCATCGTGGTCGAAAACCTCGAACAACTGGGTCGAGTGCTCGAAGCGTGGGGTGACGCACCGCATCTTCGGTACGCCGTCATGATGGATGGTGCGGGCCAGCACGATGATCCTCGGGTCATGTCGTGGCAAGACTTCCTTGCCCGCGCCGACGAGGTCGACGACGCAGAGATCGACGCCCGACTCGCCGGCCTGCGAAGTGATCAGATTGCAGACTTCATCTACACGTCCGGGACGACCGGGCCGCCGAAGGCCGTCATGTTGACCCACGAGAACCTCTTGTGGACGGCGACGCAGTTGGGCAATTCGGTGTCGATCACCAACGACGAGGTGACGCTCAGCTATCTGCCGCTCTCCCACATCGCCGAGCAGTCGGCCTCGATTCTGATGCCACTCGTCTTTGGCTACGAGGTGCACTTTTGCCACGACGGGCTTCAACTTGCCGACTACCTCAAGCAGGTTCGCCCGACGACGTTCTTCGGGGTGCCGCGCGTCTGGGAGCGTTTCGAAGCTGGGATCAAAGGCCAGTTGAGCCAGGCAGAAGGCGCAAAGGCCAAGATCGCCGATTGGGCCCGATCGGTTTCTTCGAAGGTCATCGCTGCTCGCAACAACGGGCAAGAGCCAGCCGGAATGCTCAAAGCTCAGTACGCGATCGCCGACAAGTTGGTGCTCTCGAAGATTCACACCGCACTTGGCTTTGATCGGGCACGCATTCTGGTTTCTGGTGCCGCGCCGATTCCAGCGTCATCGCTCGACTTCTTCGCGTCGGTTGGAATGCCGGTAGTCGAGCTCTATGGGCAGTCGGAAGACACCGGTCCAACCACGACCAACCTGCCCCACGCAAACAAGTCGGGCACGGTGGGTCGACCGGTCGAGGGAGTCGAGGTGAAGATCGCAGAGGATGGTGAGATCCTGGTGCGAGGCAAGAACGTGTTTGCTGGTTACTACAAAAACCAGGCGGCGACCGACGAAACACTTGTCGACGGATGGCTCCACTCCGGTGACCTCGGGAGCTTCGATGCAGACGGCTTCCTGTCGATCATTGGTCGCAAGAAGGACATCATCATCACGTCCGGTGGCAAGAACATCGCACCGCAGAACATCGAGGAAGCACTGAGCGGTATCGACCTGGTTGGCACCGCGGTCGTGGTCGGAGAACAACAACGATTCCTGGTGGCGCTTCTCACGCTCGAGCCTGAAGCAACAGCTCGTTTCGCTGCAGAGCATGGTCTCGATGGCGAGTCGCTGCATGAAGATCCGGTCGTGCGATCACACATCGAAGAGGCGATCACCAAGCAGGTGAATCCATTGATGGCGCGAGTCGAGCACATCCGTAACTTCGTTGTTCTACCGCACGAATTCTCGACCGAGACGGGCGAACTCACCCCGACGTTCAAGGTGAAGCGCAACGTCGTCAACGAGATGTATGCCGACCAGATCAACGCGGCCTACGAAGCCGGACAGGTGCTCTGATCGAGCGATCACGAAGGAGCTGAGCCCCTCGCGGCCAGGACGTCCTTGGCGATAATCGTCTTCATGATCTCACTCGTACCGCCGTATATTCGGGCGATGCGCGCATCGGCCCAGGCCCGAGAGATCGGGTATTCGACCGTATACCCGTAGCCGCCGAACAACTGCAGACAACGATCGAGCACCCGGCCCTGGAGCTCCGAGCCCCAGAGTTTGGCCTGCGCCGCCTTTGTCGAAGTGAGTTGGCCTGCGTTGAGCTCGGTGATGCACTGTTCGATGAACGGTCGGGTCACGGCGATTTCGGTGGCGATGTCCGCGAGTTCGAACTTCGTGTTCTGAAAGCTCGCGATCGGTGACCCGAAGGCTGTTCGCTCGGTGACGTAGTCGACCGTCCATTGCAGGCCCGCCTCGGCCGCGGCCAAACCGTATACGCCGATTGACAACCGTTCTTGGGCCAGGTTGAACGTGAGGTAGTCGAACGCTCGGCCCACCTCGCCCAAGACATTCGCCGCAGGTACGCGGACGTCTGCAAAGAAGAGCTCGGCGGTGTCTTGTGAATGCTGGCCGACCTTTTCGAGATTCTGTCCTCTTTCGAAACCCGCCATCCCTCGTTCGACGACGAAGAGGGTCATGGCGTTGCGCCCACCTTCGGGATCTGTCTTTGCGACGACGATGATCAGATCGGAGTTGATGCCATTGGTGATGAACGTCTTGGAACCATTCAGAATGAACTCATCCCCGTCTTTCACTGCGGTCGTGGCAATGCCTTGGAGGTCAGACCCCGTTCCGGGTTCGGTCATCGCTATTGCCGTGACCAGCTCGCCAGATGCGATGCCCGGAAGCCAGCGATCCTGCTGCTCCGGGGAGCAGTACTCGACGAAGTACGGCGTAGTGATGTCGTTGTGCAGTGTGAGTCCGAGGCCAGCGCCGCCGAGCCCCGAACGCGCAAGTTCTTCATTGAGGACCGCGTTGAAGCAGAAGTCGTTGCTGCCGCCGCCCCCATGGCTCTCTGGAACGGCCATGCCAACAAATCCATGTTTCCCGGCCTCGGTGAAGATGGCTCGGTCCATGATGCCTTCGCGCTCCCATTCAGCGCTCCGAGGGCTCATGTGCTCGCTGACGAAGGCCCGAAAGCTCTGACGAAACATGTCGTGGGTCTCGTCGTAGATAGTGGTCATGGGGATTCCCTGATGTGTGTCGGGTGGGCGTCGTGATCTACCGTGCGGTAACTGCTCAGGCCGATAGTGGCCAACAAACCCGAGGGGGGTCTGTAATGAAGAAGATTCTGTCAGCTCTAGCAACCGTTGCGCTGCTCACTGTCACATTCGCATCTGCGGCCGGCGCGCAAGATCCGGTCGTCGGAACCGTGGTCTCTGATCCGGCAAGCGTGCCGGAGGCTGGAGAACACACGGTCACTGCGACTGGAACCGGCTACCTGCCCGATTCAGCCCTTCTCCTTGGTTCATGCACGTCTCCCGCCGACGAGCTCGTGTTCGGCGAAGCAAGCGCTGAGGACATTGGTGCAGCGGCTGGTGCGATCGGCATTGCCGACTGCGACCTTGCAACTGCAATACAGGTGACGACCGACGCCGATGGCAGCTTCACCCAGGAAGTGACCGCCGATATCGGAGCGAACTTCTTCCTGACGGCTGCAACCCTGGATCAGTCACAGCAAGGGGCGGTCTGGATTCCAATCGTCGATCCCGAAGCAGCCGCTGCCCTCGCGGTGACCGGTGTCGAGTCATCAACGCTTGCGTTGGTCGGCGCCGCACTGATGCTCATGGGCATGGTCGCCGTGGCTGGAGCTCGCCGCAGCGAGATCTGATCGAGAACGTTCTGCCTGGGCCCGGGTGCATGGCGCCCGGGCTCACGTCTTTTTCGGCCAATACTCATCTCGGAGCAGCCGTTTGTAGAGTTTGCCGGTCGGGTGACGTGGCAGTTCGGCGCGAAAGTCGATCGATCGGGGACACTTCACGTCCGCCAGTTGTTGACGGCAATACGCAATCAAATTTTCTTCGAGCGTCAGTCTCTGCTCGGCAGTCGCCGGCATGTGGAGGGGTTGAACCACGGCTTTGACCTCCTCGCCGAAGTCATCGTTCGGGATGCCGAAGACAGCAGCGTCGAGAACCTGGGGATGCATACTCAGCACGTTTTCTGCCTCCTGTGGGTAGATGTTGACGCCCCCCGAGATGATCATGAACGCCCGTCGGTCGGTCAGGTGGAGATACCCGTCTTCGTCGAGCCTTCCGACGTCGCCAAGTGTTGACTTTCCGTCCGGCGCCCGCGACGCGGCGGTCTTCTCCGGATCGTTGTGGTACTCGAAGTCGCCGCCTCCGCTGAAGTACACACCGCCTTCTTCCCCGGCGGTGAGCTCGTTTCCGTCATCGTCGAGGATGTGGATGGTGCCCGAGACCGCTCTACCAACGGTTCCTTTGTGTGCAATCCACTCTTCGCTGTTGCAGTAGGCAAGCCCGTTCCCCTCGGTGCCTCCGTAGTACTCGTGAATGATGGGCCCCCACCAGGCGATCATCTGTTCTTTAGCCGCGACTGGGCAGGGGGCGGCTGCGTGGATTGCACATTCGAGCGAGGAAAGGTCGTACCGGCCCCGAACGTTCTGATCGAGCTTGAGCATCCTCAGGAACATCGTGGGAACCCATTGGCTGGTGGTGACTCGATGCGCTTCGATGGCGGCAAGAGCGTCTTCGGCATCGAATCGTTCCATCACGACAACCGTCCCACCTGTCCGCAGCGCCGCTCGGCAGAAACGAAGAGGGGCAGCGTGATACAACGGTCCAGGCGACAGATAGACGGAACCTTGTCGAAACGAGAACAGGGCCTGCGCGAGTCGGGTCACGTTGTCGCCCGAGCCGAGGGGCTCGCCGGCCGACAGCACCTTGACACCCTTTGGACGGCCCGTCGTCCCCGAGGAATACAACATGTCGTTTGTCTCTCGCCGATTCGGTAGGGGGGTGTCGGGCATGTCCGTCAGCGCGTCCAGAAGTGAGCCATGATGCTCGATATCGCCGCCGACCGAGAGCCGAAAGGCGACATCCGGGGTGGTTGGGACGGCGCTCATTGCCATCTCGGCGACATGCGGCGACGCAATGAACACCTGCGCTCCACAGTTGTTCAGGATGTACGAGGTCTCGTCGGCGTTGAGGCGAGTACTGATCGCGGTGTAGTAGAGACCGGCGTAGTGGCAGCCCCACAGGATTGCGAGGAACTCGATTCGGTTCTCGAGGCAGAACGCCACGTGATCGCCGTTCTGCAAGCCAATTTTCCGAAACCAATGAGAAAGCCTGTTCGCGAATCGTTCGAGCTCGTCATATCGCATGACCTCACCGCTCGTCGCCATGATGACGGCTGCCCGGGAGGGGTCCTCGATGGCCCAGTGGCCGGGGAACAACGTCAACGGTTCGCTCACAACTCTCGGCCTTCTTTCACTCGCGAGACCTTACGTGGTCTGCCCTGCCGACGTGAATCGGCGTGGAATATCCAAAAGACCGCAAAAGAATAAAAAGTGATGATGTTGTACCATCTGACCTTGGAATTGATTTGCAAATATCTCGCCTTTTCAAAAGATTGACAGATATTTGTTCCAAACCTTGCTGACACGCAGGGCTCGCGGCCCCGATAGTGGTTCCACCGAAGCACGACGACCGATGCGGCGCCGCCGACCGAACGAAAGAGCCAGCCATGACTCCTCAAAACGGAACACAGAATCCGATCACCAACACCTCGAGCAACTCGGCGTTCACCTTCGCGGTGAGCGATTACGGATCTCTCGATGCCCCTGAGTACCGGACGTTCGACGAGATGCGAGAGCTGCCGATGCACCTGGCCCTCGGCTTCGACATCGAAGACTGAAGGGGACCACGATGACTTATCAGGACAACATCAACGCACTCACCAACGTCATCGAGCGCGAAGGCGCCTCGTGGCGTGCAATCAACGCCGAGGCCGCGACGCGCATGCGGCTACAGAACCGTTTCAACACGGGACTGGATATCGCCAAATATTGCGCCGCCATCATGCGCCAGGACATGGCGGACTATGACCTCGACAACACTCGGTACACCCAGAGCCTCGGCTGTTGGCATGGGTTTATCGGTCAACAGAAGATGATCTCGGTGAAGAAGCACCAAGGGTCGACCGACAAGACCTACCTCTACCTCTCGGGTTGGATGGTCGCCGCACTCCGCAGTGAGTTTGGCCCTCTCCCTGACCAGTCGATGCACGAGAAGACGACAGTGCCGGCGCTGGTCGAGGAGCTGTACACGTTCCTCAAACAAGCCGACGCCCGGGAGCTCAACCACATCTACCGAGACCTCGATGCAGCGCGAGAGGCGGGAGACACCGACGCCGAGGCAGCAGCCATCAGTGCTATCGACAACTTCGAGACACATGTCGTGCCGATCATCGCGGACATCGATGCAGGCTTCGGCAATGAGGAGGCCACATACCTTCTCGCCAAAGAAATGATCATGGCTGGGGCGTGCTGCATTCAGATCGAGAACCAGGTCTCCGACGCCAAACAGTGTGGGCACCAGGCCGGCAAAGTGACGGTTCCGCACGAAGACTTTCTCGCGAAGATCAATGCCGTCCGCTACGCATTCCTCGAGCTCGGGGTGGACGATGGTGTCATCGTTGCCCGCACCGACTCGCTGGGCGCCGACCTCACCCAGAAGATACCGGTGTCTCAGAAACCAGGCGATCTCGCAAGTAAGTACATCGGCTATCTCGAGACCGAGGAAATCGACATCGAGGAAGCAAGTGACGGAGAGGTGCTGATCAAGACCGACGGCAAGCTCACCCGACCGTTGCGGATGCCGAACGGCCTTTACGCCTTCAAGCCAGGCACGGGAGTCGATCGAGTCGTGCTCGATTGCATCACCAGCCTCCAAAACGGCGCTGACCTCCTGTGGATCGAGACCGCGACGCCCAACGTCGAGGAAATCGCCGAAATGGTGAATGCGGTTCGCGAAGTTGTTCCTAACGCGAAGCTCGTCTACAACAACTCGCCGTCGTTCAACTGGACCATCAACTTCCGCCAGCAGGTCTTTGATGCGTGGGATGCCGAAGGCAAAGACATGTCGGACTACAACAGGGACGACCTCATGGCTGCCTCGTACGACGACACGCCGCTCGCAATCGAGGCTGACGCGAAGATTCAGTCTTTCCAGAGTGATGCGTCACGCGATGCAGGCATGTTCCATCACCTCATCACGCTGCCGACCTACCACACCGCAGCTCTGTCAACCGACAACCTCGCACGTGGCTACTTCGGCAAGGAAGGAATGCTTGCCTATGTTGCGGGCGTCCAGCGACAGGAAATCCGTCAGGGCATCGCAACGGTGAAACACCAGGACATGGCAGGCTCGAACGTGGGTGACGACCACAAGGAGTACTTCTCGGGTGAGCAGGCGTTGTTGGCCGGAGGCAGCGCCAACACGATGAATCAGTTCTGATTCTCAGGCGAGGAATGCTTCGATCCTGTCTGCGGTGTGCGTAGAGCCGCTCTCGAGACGAAGTTCAGCTCCAAAGGCCTCGACGACGCGACGCATGCGACCATCCGTCAGGATGCGCTCGATCGCTTCGTCGAGGTCGGAAGCCCTCTTGGCATGGACACCGGTGCCCAATTCCGTTTGCCGCTTTGCGTGCCAGACCTGATCGACGATCGCTGGGCTGATCACCGATGGAAGTCCAGCGGTGAGGGCCATCGAATTCGTGCCATGGGAACCAGAGTGGACCACGCCACAGACGTGCGGCAGAACCTTGGCGAGCGGAGCGAATCTCCACGCCCCGTGTTGTTCTGGATCGTACGTCGCCCGAAGGTGATCGACCGTGGAATCGAGCGAACACAAAGAGACCGTGCGAATGCCCTGCCTCTGCGCAGCGTGGACCGCGGCGTCGAATCTCTCGGGAAAGGCCGCTGCCGCAAGCGTGCCAAGGGTGATCAGGAGCGGCGGCGGTCCATCATCGAGGAAGTCCTGAAGTCCGGCTGGCAGCTCCGCACCCTTGTTCTCCCAGTGTGTGAACCCCGTGAGGTGGTAGTTCGCTGGCCAGTCTGGCGCGGGCGGGATGTACGCAGGTGAGGCCATACCGAGATTCAGATGCGGCGAGATTCGCATTTCGATGGCACTCCTGACGGTGGCGTCCAAGCCTTTCTTGCGCCGAAAGCCCGCAAAGGCCTTCGAGTAGGTGAGGCGTTCGGGCCGTGTGCTCTGAGCGATTCGCCAAGCGACCTTGTTGAGCGGGCCGAGCGAAGTGATGGCCGCTATTGGACTCCTCGTCGCAGTCGGGATCAGCATCGGAAAAAGATCGCCCGAGATCCATGGAATGTTGCGCGCTTCGGCCGCCATTCCTCCGACCACGGCCGCCGTCGAATGGCTGAAGAGAACGTCTGCTCCCTCTAGTACCGAATGCACAGCATCGAACTGTGCGTCGAGGTGTGGAACGGTGAACTCTCCAAAGTAGAGCTCGAGAAGTCGAGCGCCGCCGAGGCGCATGCCCCACTTCGCAAGCCATGGGCCATGTTGGTTCAGTGCGCTCGGGCCAAAGTCAGACCCGCTGTGAGCGCACGCAAACGGTTCAGACGCGAAGCTGTCATGAAATTCGCGTGGGGCAACAAAGGTGACGTCGTGGCCGCGATTGGCCAGCTCGCTTGCCACCGGGGCGAATGGGTGGACGTCGCCTGCGTACGCCATGGACAGCAGAACGATCTTCGCCATTACCGCAACCTTAGAGGAGCGGTCCCGTCGAAACCGGCCTAGCGGATGATGCCGTCGGAGACTGCAGTCTCCGCGACGACTCGGGCGACGTTCAGGCTGACCTGGGGGTCGAACACGCTCGGGATGATGTGGGTCGGGGAGAGCTCATCGGAGGTCACCTCGTCAGCGATCGCCTTTGCGGCCGCGAGCTTCATGTTCTCCGTGATGTCCGTCGCACGCGCATCGAGCGCTCCGCGGAACACCCCGGGGAAGGCAAGCACGTTGTTGATCTGGTTGGGATAGTCGCTCCTGCCGGTTGCCATGACCGATACGAGACCCTCGACGAGTTCCGGGCGAATCTCTGGATCGGGGTTCGCCATCGCAAACACGATCGGATCTGGAGCCATGGATTCCACATCGAGTGGTGTGAGGATGTTCGGGGCGCTCACGCCGATGAAGACATCGGTCCCCGTCATGACATCGGACAGAGACCCTCGGAGGTCTTGCTGGTTCGTGTTCTCCGCGAACCATTGTTTTGACGGGTTCAGATTCTCGCGGCCGTCATACACGGCACCCTTCGAGTCGACCCCGACGACATGGCCAACGCCAGCACCGAGGAGGATCTTTCCAATCGCGACGCCGGCCGCTCCGACGCCCGAGATCACCACGGAGATGTCTTCGATTTGTTTGCCAGCAACCTTCAAAGCGTTTCGAAGCCCCGCCAGAGTGACGATGGCAGTGCCGTGTTGATCGTCGTGGAAGATTGGAATGTCGAGTCGCCGTTTCAGTTCCTCTTCGATGTAGAACGCACCGGGGGCGGCGATGTCTTCGAGGTTGATACCCCCGAATGTCGGAGCGAGCCGAATGACCGTCTCGATGATTTCGTCGGGGTCTTGCGTGTCGAGACAGATCGGAAATGCGTCGACTCCAGCGAATGCCTTGAACAGCAGAGCTTTGCCCTCCATTACCGGCATGGCTGCCTTCGGCCCGATATCGCCGAGCCCCAGAACCGCAGAGCCGTCGCTCACAATCGCAACCGTGTTCTTGCGGATCGTGTACTCGTCGGCCAGTCGTTGGTCCTCTGCGATGGCGCTGCAGACGCGGGCAACGCCTGGGGTGTACGCCATCGAGAGATCGTCTCGGTCGCCAACGGGGCAGAGCGGAAGGACCTCGATCTTGCCTCCCTCGTGCATGCGGAACGTACGGTCGTGGGAGTCGAGGAGTTCTATGTTCTCGAGTGCGTCGACAACGTCGACGATCACTTGTTGGTGCTCGACGCTCGAGCAGTTGATCACCATGGTGCGTTCGAGGGTGGGGCCCTTCGCAACGAAGCTGTCGACGGCGAAGATGTTGCCTCCGGCTTCGCCGATCGCTGTCGTCAGCTTTCCGAGGACTCCGGGCACGTTCTGCAGACTGACAGTGAGCGCGATCGAATACTGAGTGGAGGTCGTGGCCTCTAGGTCGGTCATAGGTGGTTCACGATAGCTACCCGCGTGACGAGTGATCTAATACGCTCACCGCCATGAAACATCCCGAACTTTGTCTCTACGAGGTTGATGAGGGTGTCGCGACGCTCACGTTCAATCGACCGGATCGGTTGAACGGGATGATCGGCAACATGGAGCTCGCCTATTTCGAGCGCCTACTGCAGGCTGAGGCAGACGATGAAGTGGTCGCGATAATCGTCACCGGAGCAGGAAAGGGCTGGTGCCCGGGCGCCGATTTCGCATACCAGGCAGGTCCGGACGACCTGCCGTTGCCCAATGACGTGCTCCCAAATTCCACGCCGTTGTCAATACGCAAACCCATCATCGCCGCAATCAATGGAGCGTGCGCCGGAGCGGGTCTTGGTCACGCCATGATGTGCGATTTCCGAATCGCCGCCTCAGGAGCCAAGTTCACGACGGCCTTCAGTCGGAGAGGCCTGATCGCCGAATACGGGCTCGCATGGCACCTGACGCAGATCGCAGGACGTGCGGTCGCACTCGATCTGCTGCTCTCCGCCCGGGTGCTTCTGGCGGAGGAGATGGAGCAGCTCGGTCTGGTGACCAAGGTTGTGCCGCTCGACGCCGTGATGGCCGAATCGCGCGCAGTAGCTCGTGAGCTGGCCGAGAACGTGTCTCCGGCATCGATGGCCACGATCAAACGTCAGGTGTTGACAGAGTCAGCCATGACAGCCGGGCAGGCACTCGAATCGTCGAATGATTTGATGGTCGAGTCGCTCCGAGGCGTCGATCTGGCCGAAGGTGTGATGAGCTTCCTTGAAAAGCGTCAAGCGAACTTTGCCTCACTCGGATCGGGAACGACGTTCGAGTGGATGCACGAAAAGAAAGACTGACATGCGCGCTGCGATTCTGACCCAGGTCCCGACCACCGAATTGGTGATCGCTGATGATGTGACCCTCCGTCCGATCGAACCCGGCGAGGTCAAGGTGAAGGTTGCGCACAGCGGGGTGTGTCACTCCGATCTCTCCGTCATGACCGGAACGATCCCGATGGAACTGCCGGCGGTTCTCGGGCATGAGGGGGCTGGCGTGGTCACCGACGTTGGAGACGGCGTGACCCATGTGGCCGTCGGAGATCACGTGATCATGGCCTTTTCTCCCGCCTGTGGCACGTGCGCATATTGCAACGAGCGCGCCCAGGCCAGCCTGTGCATCACCGGAACGTTCACCATGATGGCGCACAAACAATTCGAACGTTCCTCCGAGACCGTCAACTCCATGGCGGGCCTCGGCGCCTTCGCTGAAGAGACGATCGTGCCAGCAATGGGCATCATCAAGATCGACCGCGACGTACCTCTTGACGTGGCTGCGTTGGTCGGCTGCGGTGTGACCACCGGGGTCAGCGCATCGTTGAACAGCGCCAAGATCACGCCAGGCTCGGCGGTGGCGATCATCGGATGTGGCGGCGTGGGCATCGCTGCGATCCAGGGAGCACGGATTGCGGGCGCTGAGGTGATCGTGGCAATCGATCTACACGAGGAGAAGCTGGCGCAAGCTCGAACATTCGGAGCGACGCACGTGGCGACGCCCGATCAGATCGAAGATGTGAGGAACGAACTGACCAGCGGTGAAGGTTTCGACTATGCCATCGAGTGCATCGGTCTCGCCGTCACGATGCGACAGGCTTATGACCTCGTACGGCGTGGGGGGACTGCGTGCATCGTGGGAGTCGGCCCGTCGGACCAGTATCTGCAACTGAATGCATTCGAGCAGTTCTTCAACGGCAAGACCGTCGTCGGTTCGATGTATGGAAGTGCTGACGTGCGAACGGACTTCGAACGATTCCTGGGCTTCTACAAGGATGGCCAGCTCGATCTCGAAGGAATGATCTCCCGTCGTCTCGACCTGTCGGACGTGAACGGTGCGCTCGCCTCTCTTGGAGACGCCAACATCATTCGACAAGTCATCGACTTCTGAGGGCGAATCGTGGATCGAGCGACAGAACGTGCCAAGGAAGCCGATCAGCACCTGTGGGGCCAGTTCTCGTCTTTGGGGCGAAGTGTTGACGGTATGCCCATCATCGAGCGAGGTGATGGGTGTTACGTCTGGGACAACCACGGCAACCGCTACCTGGACGGGCTTGCTGGTTTGTATACGACCCAGGTCGGATATGGCCGACCCGAGCTCGCTCAGGCCGCCTACGACCAGATGCTGAAGTTGGGTTTCTTCCCGAACTGGACGTACGCCCACCCGATGGCCGTAGATCTGGCAGCTCGATTGGCCGACCTGGCCCCCGGTGACATCGATCGAGTCTTCTTCACGAGCGGTGGTTCCGAGGCTGTTGAGTCTGCGTTCAAACTCTGTCGTCAATATTTTAAAGCGGTGGGTCAACCTGACCGCATCAAAGTGATCTCGCGCAACGTCTCGTATCACGGTGTGACGATGGGCGCGCTCTCGATCACCGGGCTCGAAGGAGCCAAGACACCTTTTGAGCCCCTTGTTCCTGGTGCGCTCAAGGTGCCGAACACGCACGAGTTCGAGCTTGGGTACACCGGCCCGAGCGACCAGCTTGGCATCGCATGCGCAAACGAGATCGAGAAGGCGATTCTCGAGGCTGGTCCCGAAACGGTCGCCTGTGTTTTTCTCGAGCCGGTGCAGAACGCTGGCGGGTGTTTGGTGCCGCCAGACGGCTACTTCACCCGGGTTCGCGAGATCTGCGACGAGTACGGGGTGATCCTGGTGTCCGACGAGGTGATCTGTGCATTTGGGCGTCTCGGTGAGATGTTCGGCTGTGATGCGTTCGGCTATCAGCCCGACATCATCACCACCGCGAAGGGTCTGACCTCAGGACACTCTCCCATGGGAGCGATGTTGGTCAGTGACCGCCTCGCAGAGCCGTTTGATGATACGGACTACGTCTTCCAACATGGCTTCACCTTTGCAGGCCATCCCGTGAGCGCCGCAGTTGCCATGGCCAATCTCGACATTCTCGAGAACGAGGGTGTCCTCGAGAATGTTCGGTCGAACGCAGCGAACCTTCGAGCAACGCTCGATCCGCTCGTCGACCTCGAGATCGTGAGCGAGGTGCGCGGCTACGGCTACTTCTATGGCATCGAGTTGTGGAAAGAGACCGAATCGAGAACGCCATTTTCCGACGAAGAGGCGCACGACTTGCTTCGAGGGTTTTTGTCGCATCGACTGTCCGAACTGGGCCTTCTCTGTCGCGCCGACAGCAGGGGCGAGCCGGTCATCCAACTGTCACCGCCGCTCATCGCGGGCCAGGCAGAATTCGACGTGATGGCATCGGTGATTCACCAGGCTCTCTCTGAGGCCACCGCGCGCATGCACGCGGTGAAGAAGAAGTAGGAAGAAGTTGAGGGATCACAATGGCTGAGGCTGGACAACTATCCGCTGAGGAAGAGGAGAGCTTCAGGATTCGCTGCCGCGAGGTCCTCGACGCACACGCCACCGGGGGTTCAAGTGTGGAAGTGGCCCGCAACTTTCTCGGCGCGGTAGCAGAAGCCGGACTGGGTGGTCTTGTGTACGACACCCAATACGGCGGGGCAGGCCTGACGAAAAAGCACGACAAGATCTGGCGGGAAGAGAAGTCGAAATTCCCGCCGATGGATGGCGAATTCGTCATCTCGCACGGCATGTGCCTTCCGGTGCTCAACGACTTCGGTACCGAGGAACAGAAGCGGCAGTTCATGCCGAAGAACATCACGGGCGAAGAGATGTGGTGTCAGATGTTCTCCGAACCCAATGCCGGTTCGGACGTGTCGAGTCTTCAGACGAGAGCGGTGCTCGACGGCGACGAGTGGACAATCAATGGGCAGAAGGTCTGGACGACGCTCGCGCACAAGTCGAAGTACGGCGTTCTGATCGCGCGAACGAACCCGGAGGTTCCCAAACATGCCGGGATCTCGATGTTCATCGTCGACATGGAGGCTGATGGTGTCGAGATTCGTCCAATCCATCAGATCGATGGCGGCAAACACTTCAACGAGGTGTTCTTCACCGACGTGCGAATCCCGAAGGAGTGGCTCCTCGGTGAGCTGAACAACGGTTGGAACCAGGCAACCGCCATGCTGATGTACGAACGGGTAGCGATCGGTTCGATGGGCGGAGGCGACATCAACCAGCCGAACTTCGACATGCTCGCAGAAGCTGCGACGAAGAGCGGCAAGATCTCCGATCCCGTCATCCGTGATGAATTGATGCAGCTCTACGTCATGGAAACAACCAAATCGATGGTTTCACTCCGAGCACGCGCAGAGATGAAAGCGGGAAAGGCGCCGGGTCCAGGTGGTTCGCTCGGCAAGTTGTACAGCTCCATGATCCTGCGTCGGGTCCGCGCCATCGGACAGAACATCCACGGCCCCGAGTCGATTGCGTGGGAGTACGACGGCGACGGAGGCGAGCGTCTCAGCCGACATGTCCTGAGTAGCTTCCAGGCCGGCATTGCCGGTGGCACCGACGAGATCCAGCGCAACATCATCGGCGATCGAGTACTCGGTCTGCCCAGGGACATCTCGGTCGACAAGGGTGTGCCGTTCAACGAGCTTCGCACCAGCTGAGCCACGAGCTCAAGAGAGCTCAGTCGAGCAGCTTGGCTTCGAGCCGTTTCTGCGCCCAGAGACCAAACCCAACCGTCGCGCCAGCGAGCATCCCGAGGTGGAAGAGGTCGACGAGTCCGACGGTGCCCAGCGCAAGGTGTCGACACAACTCGACGCCGTGGTACAGCGGTGTGAGGTTCACGAGGGCTTGCCCCCAATCGGGGTACACCGTGATTGGGAAGAACGTACCCGAGCACAAGAACAACAGCTGGAGGGCGAGGCTGAGGTAATCGAAGTCGTGCCAGTTCCGGATGAATGTCGTGGAGAACACGCCAATCGCCGAGATGCAGAAGCCGATCAGGGCGGCTACCGGAATGATGAGGATGGCCAGGGGGCTGCTGATGAGCCCCAGCACTGCGGTGAGCGCGAGAAAGACGCTCGCGTAGAGGGTGGACCGAAGGACCGACCAGCTGACTTCTCCGGAAACGACGTTGCTGAGCGTGAGCGGCGTCGCCAGCATCGCGTCGTACAGCTTCAGATAGTGCAGTTTGTAGAAGAAGTTGAAGGTCGAGTCGAAGGCAGCGCCGTTCATCGCTGCGACCGCAATGAGACCCGGTGCGACGAATTCTCTGTAGCTGAGGAGTTCGCCCGCCACCTCAACGTCATTCACGATCGAGTTGAGGCCGATGCCGATGCCGACCAGCCAGAAGATCGGCTCGAGGAATCCGGCGAGCAGGATGCCGAGGTCGCGACGGAAGAAGATGATATTTCGCTCGACCACCGAACGAACCGCGAAGGTTGTGGTGATCATGGCGTCAACGCCTTCTGAAATCCGAGGACTGCGGCGAACCACCCGGCAACTATCCACACGGCCAGCACGGCCAGGTGTCCGAGTGCCGCACCGATTTCGCTCGTGCCGTTTACGAACATCCGGGTCAGTTCGATTCCGTGAAACGCAGGGAAGAACTTGATGACTGCCTGTACCGCGGCAGGGAAACTCTCGACGTTCGTGAACGTGCCAGACAAAACGAACAACGGTGTCACGACCATCCTCGCGATCAGCGCAAACCCTCTGTCGGTTTCACGCCGCGCGGTGAAGGCACAGATCGGCGCCGCAACAGACACTGCGGTGAGAGCGGCGATGAATGGCACGAGCAGCGCGAACGAACTCTCCCATCCGATGCCGATCAACAAAACGACGAGGAAGAGACTGGATGAGAACGTGAGTCGCAGCGCGATCCAGAGGAGATGCCCCGTGAGTACCTCGGCGGCAGAGCAAGGGGTGCGCACGACGTTTTGGTAGGCGCCCTCCCACCTCAGCTGTGACATGGTCGGCCACAGCGCAGTGAAGCCACCCTGGAGAAACGCTGAGCCAGCGAGCACACCTGGCCCAACGAATTCGAGATATCCGTTCGTGCCCAGGCTCGAGGTGTCATCGATCTGCGATCCGATGCCGACTCCGAGCGCAAGCATCGTGAAGATGGGGTTGAGGACACCGGACAGAAGGAGTCCTGCCCAGGATCGTCGGGTTCGTCGGATGTGGTGTTCGACCACATGCCACAGGCTCGTGGGGTGCAGGGTGAGGGCGGTCATTAGTCGACCAACTGTCGACCGGTCAGGGCGAGAAAGACATCCTCGAGCGTTGATCGACGGATGAGGGCGCTCGACGGCGTTGCTCCGCGCGCCCGCACGTGCTCCAATGCTGCCGCGCCATCGTCTGCGTAGAGCAACGTTCGCTTTCGCAGAACCTCGACCTGGATACCGCTATCGGCATCGACCGTGATCTCATCGTCGGTGCGGAGCTCGACGACTTCGCGCGTTGTGGACGATGCGATCAGTTCCTCGGGGGAGCCGGCGGCGACGATGCGGCCGCCATCCATGATCACCAGTCTGTCCGCGAGCTGCTCGGCCTCATCCATGTAGTGCGTCGTGAGCAGCTGAGTCACACCGCGCTCCTTGAGCTCGTACAACCGGTCCCACAGGAGTTGGCGGGCTTGTGGGTCGAGCCCGGTGGTCGGCTCGTCCAGGAGCACGAGGTCGGGCGTGTTGACCAGTGCTCGTGCGATGGTCAGGCGACGTTTCATGCCGCCAGACAACATGTCGGTGCGATCATCGGCTTTGTCGGTGAGCTGTGCGAAATCAAGGAGCTCGTCCGACCGTGCCTTCGCTTCGGCCCAGGACATGCCGAAGTAGCGGCTGTAGGTGAGCAAGTTTTCGCGCACCGTCAGTTCGACATCGAGGTGGTCCTCTTGTGGAACGACGCCGAGCCTCGATCGGATAGATCGACCCTCGCTGGATGCATCGTGTCCCAGAACGCTCAGGGATCCTGACGTCGGCCGACTCACCGTTGCGATCATGCGCATCGTCGAGGTCTTGCCGGCACCATTGGGCCCGAGTACGGCAAAGGTTTCACCGGAACGAATGTCCAGATCGATTCCATCGACCGCGGTGAATTCACCGAACTGCTTCACGAGCTTGCGAGCCACCACCGCCGGATCCATCACGCCACGTTAACGACCGAGCGGGTTTCCGCGGATCTCGACCGGAAGTGTCGAGAAGTCGTCGCGCCAAGATACGCTTGCTTGCATGTATGCCGTGATTAAAACTGGCGGTCGCCAGTACCGCGTCGAAGAGGGCCAGTACCTCGACGTCAACCGTATTGGCGATGTCGACGCAACCGAGACGCTCACTCCAATTCTCGTCGTCGATGGAGACACCGTCCTCGCAACGCCCGATCAGCTCTCGAAAGCCAGCGTCGGGATCAAAGTCATCGAAGACACTCGTGGTCCAAAGATCCATGGGTTCGATTACAAGAACAAGTCCAACCAGCGCAAGCGTTGGGGTCATCGTCAAGCGATCAGCCGTATCGAGGTCACCTCGATCAAGGCTGGCTGAACCCCGCTAAGGAGCTCATCATGTCAAAGACCAAGGGCGGCGGTTCCACACGGAACGGTCGTGACTCAAACGCACAACGCCTCGGCGTCAAGGTATTCGACGGCGGCGCAGTGACCGCGGGCTCGATTCTCGTTCGACAGCGTGGCACCAAGTTCCATCCCGGCCACAACGTTGGCCGCGGTGGCGACGACACGCTCTTCGCAACCGCCGACGGCAAGGTGAAGTTCGGCTCGCGAAACGGTCGCAAGCTCGTCGACATCCTTACGGATTAGAGCACTACGATCACGCCCATGTTTGTGGGCGTAGCAATTGCGGTAGGCATCCACCCGCCTGATCTCTCGCGCTCGGAAGGGTTCCCCCAAGTGTCTGTATACGCACAGAGTGGACGCCTCCGGCGAGAGGGAAGCGAAGCTCGCGTAGCGACCATGTCGAACTCCGCGGATGTCGGGCGGAAGTCCCGACCGGTGCGATATGTCGGGCGGAAGTCCCGACGTCTGGGAGATCTCGACCGGAAGTGTCGAGGTGTAAATGTCAAATTTTGTTGATGAGTGCAACATCAATGTCGAAGGTGGCAGCGGTGGTGCGGGCTGTGTGTCCTTCCGCCGGGAAGCCCACGTCTCCAAGGGTGGCCCCGATGGAGGCGACGGTGGCAATGGCGGAACCATCTGGCTGGTCGCCGACCACAACTCGGCTTCTCTTCTCGCGTTTCGCGACCACCCGCATCGCAAGGCCAAGAGCGGCAAACACGGTAGTGGCAACAAGAAACACGGCAGCAGCGCCGACGACGTCGAGGTGAAGGTGCCCGAGGGAACCATCATTTACGACTTCGATGGGAACCAGCTCGCTGATCTGACGCACCACGGCGACAGATTTCTCGCTGCAGCAGGAGGAATCGGCGGCAAGGGAAACGCCAAGTTCTTGTCGAACAACCGTCGAGCACCTGCGTTTGCCGAGCAAGGTGAAGAGGGCGAAGAACGTTGGCTGCGGCTCGAACTCAAACTTGTTGCCGACGTCGCTCTCGTTGGTTTTCCAAACGTTGGCAAGAGCACGCTCATCTCGCGCATTTCTGCAGCAAAACCAAAGATTGCGAACTATCCGTTCACCACCCTCGAACCGAATCTGGGGGTTGTACGCATCGATGATGACAACGACGAGTTCGAAATGGTCGTGGCCGACATCCCCGGGCTCATCGAAGGCGCCGCAGAAGGCAAGGGCCTCGGACACCAGTTCTTGCGCCACGTCGAACGTGCGCGGGTGCTGTTGATCATGCTCGACCTGGCCCCGTGGGACCAAGTGAGCGCTGCGGATCAAGAAAAGGCGCTGTTGCGCGAGCTCGAGGCATACCAGCCCGACCTTCTCGACCGTCCGCGAATCGTGGTCGGTTCCAAGGCCGACATGGTCGAGGACGACCCCGATTTCAACGGATTGCAGATCTCTTCGATAACCGGCGCCGGGTTGCCCCAGCTGCTTGGCCTCATGGCTGACGCGGTGAAACAGGTTCGCGCCGAGCAGGCGGAGATCGATGACACCGAGATCGTCATCCACCGTCCAGTCGCCGAGACGATCTCGGTTGAACGCACGGCCGAGGACCAATACGTCGTGCACGGGCGAGCCGCGCTTCGAGCTGTTCGACTGAGCGATCTGACCGAGCCGGGTGCCCTTGAACACGCACAGAATCGCCTCGACTCGCTCGGTGTCAACAAGGCGCTGCGCGCAGCGGGCGCTCGCGAAGGTGATCTGGTGCACATCGGCGACCTCTCCTTTGAATACGAGGAGGACGGGTGAGTCGAATCGTCGTGAAGATCGGTACGTCGTCGCTGACCGACGAAGCTGGTGTGATCGACGTCGCGGTGATCGAAAAGGTCACTTCAGAGGTGGCGACGCTCCGTCATGCCGGGCACGAGGTCACCATCGTGACCTCCGGGGCAATCGCCGCCGGCCTCCCTGTCCTTGGCATATCTGCAGCCGACCGGCCCAGCGATGCGGTCTCGCTGCAGGCCATGTCATCGATCGGGCAGCCAGAACTGTTGCGAACCTGGGCCGAGGCGTTGAGCGACCAGGGTCTGATCGTGGGTCAGATTCTTCTTGCACCTCACAACTTTGGCGATCGAGCACAGTATCTCCACGCGCGCTCGACCCTCACAAAGTTGCACGAGCTCGGTGTGGTTCCGCTCATCAACGAAAATGACGCCGTCACCGATGCAGAGATTCGTTATGGCGACAACGATCGGATCGCAGCGCTCGTCGCACACCTGATCTCGGCCGACGTACTGATCCTGCTCACCGATACGGACGGGGTACTCACGGCGGACCCTCGGGTTGACCCAAGCGCTTCGCTCATCGAGGAAGTCGCCGAGTTCGATCAGCTCGTGGACTCGGTTGTAGGTGGAGCAGGCACGGTCCGAGGATCTGGTGGAATGGCCTCGAAACTGACCGCAGCTCGAATTGCCGCCTGGTCCGGAGTGCGAACCGTCATCGCGAATGCCTCGCGTCCAGGCGTGATCAGCGACGCGGCTTCCGGCACCGACGCGGTGGGCACCACGGTCAACGCTCGACCGACCACGTTGTCCGCGCGCAAACTGTGGATCGGCTTCGCCATGCCGGCAGTTGCTTCCATCACGGTCGATGCGGGGGCGCGACGGGCGCTGGAACAGGGAGGACGCTCCCTCTTGGCCGTCGGTGTCAGCAGCATTGACGGATCGTTCGAGAAACGAGATCCAGTAGATGTCGCCGACCCTGACGGTGTGGTCTTTGCGAAAGGAATCACCCGCACTAGCTCCGAGGAGCTCGCCGGGCTCGCTTCAGCTGCGGATGGAGCCGGAGATACCGCCGGCGTTGTGATCCACGTTGACGACCTGGTCGTGCTCGCCTAGCCAGAGACGGACGATCCGGAGCAACGAATCATCGGCTGTTGGTGATCACCGCTTCGAGATCGATGATCTCGACATCGAGTGCCTCTGCGGGAAAGATGGTCTCGAACAGCGCCGGAACCGGCTGCGCAGCATTGTCCCACCACACGAAGTCCCACTCGCTGGTTGCATCGATGGTGACCTCTTCTGCCTGGTTGAGATAGGTGTGGGCACAGTCGGTGTCCTCTGATCCGCCGACCCAGATTCGCTGTTCGGTGCAGACAAGCGGGTCGACGCCCTCCACACCCAGGTCGAAACTGGTCCCACGGTAGCGAGCCTCGACGGTCACCGTCAGCCCGTTCGCATTGGCGCTTGCCTGAACAGCTGCGATCGAGCCATCGGGCCAGAACCAGGTCTCGACGCCGGTGATCTGCACGCCATCTGGACTGATCCCAACGAGCAAGGGGTTCGGTTGGACGAAGTCTCGAGCGAAATCGCGAATCTCGAGCGAAGTCACTGCGGCGAAACCCGGAACCGGATCAAGGGGGTCGTAAACCACGAACTCGCCAATGGGATCGAGCCCGCTGCCCTCATCGGGGATGCATCGAAGGAAGTACCGGTGACCGGGGATCGGACCGTTCGACGGGCCAAGGATCACTTCGCTATTGGCAAAAACCTGGTCCCAATGGCAGGTGTACGGCCAGTAGGGAAGCGCTCCGGGCGCGCCCTCGCCGGATGAAATTGGTCCAGCGGCGACGACGGTGACCGTTGCCCTCGATCCGTCCACGACGATCTCCGACTCTTCCTGCGCGCTCGCGGGAGGAGCTGTCAGCATGACCAGCGCGGTCACGATCATGAGCATGAGCGCGCAAAGTGGCAGTCGACGGTTCGTTTGTCGGCCTCCTACCACGCTCCACAGTATGTCGCGGCTCTGGTACTACGTCGAGTGGTGATCAGCTCGACGGGGGCTCGGCGTCGGAAGGAGGTTCCGATGGGGAATCGTCGTCGGAGTCCGTCGAGCCTTCTACCGAAGTGTGAGGCTGTCGCTCAGCGGAAACGCCCATCTGCGAGCGAATCTCTGCGAGTTTGGCGGCAGCACGAGACTCGATGGCGGCCTGCTCGACCATTGCCGTCGCCCCGGCGAGCGCAGTCTCACCCTCCACGTCAGCGAGTTCGGCCATCGCCTCGGCCTTCGCCACGCGATCTCCGATTTTGCCCTTCACCTCGTCGAATGAGGGCGCCCCGGTGGCTTCGAGCGAGGCTTCAGCCATCTTGGCCCGTTCGAAGTCAGCACGAAGCTCCGCGCCCTTGGTCTTCATCTGCGTCATCGCGATGGCGGAGTCCGATGCAATCGACTTCGCTTCTTCTGAGGCTTGGCTCGCCTCGATCAACTCGATGTCGATCGCGGCGATTTGGGTGTCGATTGCCACGATCTGCTGCGACAAGATCTCGGCCGATTCGTTGAAGCGAGCGGCCTTCTCGGCATCGCCCGAACGTGAGGCCTCTTCGGCCATCATCACGGCCTGCCGGGCGCTGGTACTCACCTTTTCGAGCTCGTCGTACAGCTTGGTGCGCTGGCCTTCGAGCTGCTTCTCGTGGGCGATGATGTTGGTGGCGGACTCGCGAAGAGCCCGGACCTGCTCGGGTGTCACGGTTCAGCCGGCCGTGGCCGTCGTGCCACCCTCTTCGGGGGCGGTCGTGGCTGCGGTGTCAGGAGCAGCGGTCTGTGCCGAGCCAACACCAAGTTGCGACTTGAGTTGTTCGAGACGGGCCTTGGCTTCGGTGCCCTTCATCGCGGCCTCGATTTCGGCCATACGTCCTTCGGTCGACGACGAGTTGAGGTCTGACGTGGCGTTCGCCTTGGCGAGGCGACCCTCGATCTTCTCGCGTACCTGGTCGAGCGACGGCGTATCGGCGCCGACGGTCTCGCCGAGCGAGCTCATGGCGTCGTTCATCTGCTCCTTCATCTTGGCCTGGTCGAGCTGGCTGAGGAGCTTCTGGCGCTCGGAGAGCTTCGCCTGGAGACGATCAGAGTTCTGTGAAACGGCGCTCTTTGCTTCGTTGGCCGACTGTGTGGCCTGAAGGTGGAGGGCCTTGAGATCTTCGACCTCGGTCTCGACGGCGATCAGACGACCAGCAAATGCTTCGGCCGCACTCGTGTATTCAATGGCCTTGGCCTCGTCGCCGCGCTGCATGGCTTCGTCGGCCATCATCACGGCCTGGCGAGCGTTGCCCGTGAGCTTCTCGAGCTCGGCCATTGCCTTGTCGAGGCGCATCTCCGTCTGCTTTTGGTGAGCGATGACGTTGGCGGCCTGTTCCTTCAGGCGCTGATGTTGTTCCTTCGACTCTCGGATGGCTTGCTCGAGCTGGATCTTTGGGTCAGCGTTCTTCTCGAACTCTGAATCGGCCTTTGCCGTCAGGTATTTCCACCACTTCTTGAGCGTATTGATCATCCTCGTATCGTAGTGCGAACATCACCCTTGGTGTGGGCGAAATCACTGCGATCGGAAGCGCCGAAGTGGGCCAGCCAATACGAGGTCCACTTCTTTGACGCCACGTACTCGGCAGACGACGAGGTACGTCAGTCCAGAAAGACCAACAGCCAGCACGGCGGCCAGAGGTGGCCACATGTCATTCGTGGCCACCCGCATCGCGAGCGCAACCACTGCCGAGACGCCGAGAGCGGGCAACAACTTGCGCAGGGGAGCGAGAGGTGAGACACCTGGAACCGCCTTGTCTGCAAGGCGCCAGAGCAGGATCGCCTCCACCCAGGCCGCTACAGCCGAACCGAGGGTGATGCCCATCGCTCCGAAGCGCAGGGCGTCGTTGCGGGTGCCCTCGTCGTACAACGTGGGCAGAAGATCTCGAACGTCATCAGTACCGATCTGGTCAAAGAACTGCATTGCTGTCGCTGCGATCGCAATGGCGATGATCACGCGTACGAGGGCCACCTTCGCAGGCCCGGCCGTGTCGCCTTGGGACCACAGCGTGTTCTGCGTGAGTCGCGAGACAGCGGATGGGACCAAGCCCAAAGCGTACGCACCAAGGGTGAACCAGACGAGAAGGGTGTCGTCACTGTTGAACTCGCCGCGCTCCAGCAGCGTGCCCACGATCTTGTCGCCGAGCAGAACGTAGGCGAGCGCGGTGAACGACACGAAGAAACAGATCTGCGCAAAGCCCTTCTCGCCTCGTTTCCGAATGTCTTCGGGATTCTTCAGGCGACTGAGTTCGGGAAGTTCCGAAGCAGCGATGCTGATCGCAAAAAGGCTGATGGGCAAGATGTAGAGAATTTGTGCTTTGACGAGTGCGGCGACGGCGCCCGTAGTGATCGCCCCAGCGAGAATCGTGTCAGCGAACGCCGAGATCTGAATAACGCCGCGCCCGCTCACCGCACCACCAAATCGGCGGATCACTTCGCGGACGCCCTCGCGTTTATTGTCGAGGCCGAACTTCAGACCTCGAGCCAGTCTTCGAACGCTCGGCACCTGCACGAGGAATTGCAGAGCTGAGCCGGCAAGAAAACCCCATGCCGCGACTTTCGCGATCTCGCCGAGCACTTCGACATTGACGACGTCTTCGTTCAACGTTTCCGACGTCAGCCCCGAAGTGTCACCAACCGAGAAGAACAAGGCTGCGATAACAACCGCGGAGATCTGAGCGATGTTCCACAGCACCGGAGCGACGTAGCTGAGGAAGAATTGACGGTGGCTGTTGAGAATGCCGAGACACCAGGCAGACATCACCAACAATCCCGCAGACGGAAAAATGATCCTCAACAGAGTGACGGTGAGCTCGAATCGTGGATCGTCTGTTCGGCCAAGCATGATCGCCCACGTGATCTGGCGAGCAAAGAGCCAGCTCAGGATGACGATGATCGCAGCCGTGAGTGCGAGCAACGATGCAACGGCGCTGGCGATGCGACCAGCCTCTTCTTCATCCTTCTCCAACTCTCCCGAATACACCGGAATGAATGATGCGGAGAGCGTGCCTTCGCCGAGCAACATCTGGAGCACGTTGGGAATCCGAGTGGCGAAGCCGAACGCATCTGCTGCACCACCGACGCCCATGAACGCGCTGAACACGATCTCGCGGACAACACCGGCGACCCGTGAGAAGAGAATGCCGATCGCAACGAGAGCGGATGCCGAGCGGGATGAAGGGGATCGTGCCATAAGCCTCGACCACGGTACTTGTGTGTCGGCGCAGCTAGCGTTCAATCATGGCTGAGTTGACCGAGCTGACCAGTGGGATGCCGATCGTGTACGGGGGGAATCAGGTCACGACCGTCCCTTCGGAGTTGGCCGAGGCCTTTGCGCCCGGTGATCGGCTGATCGTGGTGCAAACGACCGGTGACCTGTTGCATGTCCCAGCGGCGGTGTGGGACGTGTCAACAGGTGCGGTGCATCGTGCGTCCGAAGCGTTCGGGGCAATGGGTGCGGTGTCCGATGCGGCGATCTCCGCATTCTTCGAAGCGTTTGCCGACCGGCTGGCGAACGCCGAGACGTTCGCCCCGATCGCCGCGGCCAATCGGGCGGACATGGACGCTGCGAAGGCGAAAGGGCGCAGCACCACTCGCCTCGAACTCACCTCCACCATGCGAGCCGACATGATTGCCGGGTTGCGCGGCTGGGCGTCCCAACCCTCGGGCCGAAACTCGGTCGTCGACAGCGTCGAACACGATGGCTGGAGTATCGAGCAGGTTCGAGCTGGACTCGGAGTTGTCGGTTTCGTGTTCGAAGGACGTCCGAACGTTTTTGCCGATGCCTGCGGGGTCCTTCGGTCGGGAAACTCGGTGGTGTTTCGAATAGGCAGCGACGCGTTGGGAACGGCGCGAGCCATCGTCGAGCATGCGCTCGACCCTGCACTGTCGGAGGCGGGCCTGCCAGCAGGCGCAGCGAGTCTCGTCGATAGTGCGGAACGATCTGCAGGACATGCGATGTTCTCGAATGAGAACTTGGCACTCGCGGTGGCACGGGGAAGCGGTCGCGCGGTGGCCCAGCTCGGCGCTGTTGCCCGCCAGGCAGGTATCTCCGTCAGCCTTCACGGCACGGGTGGAGCATGGATTGTCGCGGGGGAGACCGCCGACACCGGACGGTTCTCGGCCGCCGTGGAGAACAGCCTCGACCGCAAGGTGTGCAACACCTTGAACACGTGCTGCATCGTGAAGTCGGACGCAGAGCGTCTCGTCCCAGCGTTCCTCGAAGCTCTTGAACGCGCCGGGACGACGCGTGGAGCGGTCGCGAAGCTGCACGTCGTCGAGGAGCACGCCGGAGCAATTCCGAAGAGCTGGTTCGAGGATGCACCGATTGGCCGTGCCGACGGTGTGATCATCGAGCCGAGGACGTCGACCTTGTCCGCAGAAGATCTCGGTCGCGAGTGGGAGTGGGAAGACAGTCCGGAGGTGACACTCGCAATCGTCGACTCGATCGATCACGCCGTCGAACTGTTCAACCGGTTGTCACCTCGTTTTGCCGTGAGTCTCGTTTCCGAAGACGCAGACGAAAAGGCATCCTTCTTCGACAATGTCGATGCCCCGTTCGTGGGCGACGGTTTCACGCGATGGGTCGACGGGCAATACGCCTTGAATCGTCCAGAGTTGGGACTGTCGAATTGGGAGTTCGGTCGTCTCTTCGGGCGGGGCGGCGTTCTCTCCGGTGACTCGGTGTATACCGTCCGCGCTCGCGTCAGACAATCGGACCCGCACGTCCGGCGGTGAGGGGTCTACCGCCGGGTAGCCTGCCGGGATGGATCACCGGTTTTCTGACGTTCAACAAGTCCGCGAACAGCTCGCCTCGGTCGACTATCTGGCCGACGATGCCATTGCGGGCACCGTTCACCTCGCCGATCGCCTCGAGAAGCCCATTCTGATCGAGGGTCCCGCAGGTACGGGTAAGACGCAGCTCGCAAAGTCGGTGGCAGAAATGACCGGAGCCCGACTCATTCGGCTCCAGTGTTATGAAGGACTCGACGAAGCCAAGGCGCTGTACGAATGGAACTACAAGAAGCAGCTGCTTCGCATACAGGCAGACCGCGGCGCAGAGGGAGCCGACTGGAGCGAGCTCGAAGAGGACATCTTCTCTGAGGATTTTCTGCTCACACGCCCCCTCCTCGAGGCCATCCGGGCTGAGGACCCTGTCGTGCTCCTCATCGACGAAGTCGATCGGGTGGAGATCGAAACCGAGGCCTTGATGCTCGAGATCTTGTCCGAGTATCAGGTATCCATTCCCGAGTTGGGAACGGTCACTGCGAAGCAGGTACCGCTGGTCTTCTTGACGTCGAACAACACCCGTGAACTCTCGGAGGCGTTGAAGCGACGCTGTCTCTATCTCCATCTCGACTATCCAGATCTGGAACGCGAGAAGCAGATCGTGCTGACCCGTGTGCCCGAGATCACCGATCATCTCGCCAACCAGGTGGCACGAGTCGTCCGCTCCATCCGGCAGCTCGAGCTGAAGAAGCATCCTTCCGTTTCGGAGACGATCGACTGGGCGCGAACGCTGGTCATGTTGGGTATCGACCAGATCGATGCACAGACCGCGACGGACACCGTGAACATCTTGTTGAAGTACCGCACCGATATCGACAAGGCAGTGAAGGACATGAACGCGAACTCCGACTCCTATTCGGGCTGATCGCACCATGACGACCACGCCTCCCGTCGATGGCGCACCTGAGGCGTCGCCATTGCTCGATCTTTTGACCGGCTTCATCATCGAGCTTCGAAATGCGGGCCTCCCGGTGAGCCTCACCGAGAACCTCGATGCAATGGAGGCGGTGCAGCACATTCCGCTCGAGGATCGCTCTGCGCTCAAGTACGCGCTCGCCGCCACGTTGGTCAAGAACCATTCGCATTGGAAGGCATTCGAAATCGTCTTCGATGTGTATTTCTCGCTCCGCGGCGAAGAGTACGAACTCGACGCTGATTTGATCGAGGGCCCGCTCGATGATGACGATGAGGATCAAGAGTCGAGCGGCGGCGAGGGGAAAGGTGAACAGGGTCAGGGTGGCTCGAACTCCGGCCTGACCCCAGAAGAGCTCGCCGAGATGCTCTACAACGCACTGCAAAAAGGCGATCAGGCCATGATGCGCTCGATGGCACGCGAGTCGGTGCGTCGCTACGCCGGAATGGAGCCGGGTCGTCCCGTTGGCGGCACCTACTATCTGTACCGGACCCTACGGAATCTCGATCTCGACGGCGTGCTCGAGAAGCTCATGCAACAAGAGCAAGACAGTGCGGACGACACGAGTCAATTCGAACAGCGTTTGCAGCGTGACGAGTACAAGGACCGCATCGAGGCGCTCAAGAAGGAGATCGAGGCCGAGATCCGCCGCCGCCTGGTGGCTGATCGGGGTGTCGAGGCGATGGCCAAAACGCTCCGCAAACCGCTGCCCGAAGATGTCGACTTCATGCACGCAAGTCGAGAAGAGATGGCCAATCTCCGCAAGGCCATCTACCCGCTGACGCGCAAACTCGCAGTCCGGCTTGCGCGCAAACGCCGACGTGGCCGCAAGGGTCCGCTCGATTTCCGCCACACCATTCGAACCTCGCTCTCGTACGGTGGCGTTCCGGCCGAACCGAAGTTCAAGAATCCTCGTCCGAAGAAGCCGGAGATCATGGTGATCGCTGACATCTCGGGCTCCGTCGCTGCCTTTGCCCGATTCACGCTGCACCTCGTGTACGCACTCTCGAGTCAGTTCACCCAGGTTCGATCGTTCGTGTTCATCGATGGCCTCGACGAGGTCACCGAGTACTTCGAACAAACCGACGACATCACCGAGGCGATTCACCGTGTGAACAGCGAAGCCGATGTCGTTTGGGTCGATGGGCACAGCGACTACGGCCATGCGCTGGAAGTCTTCTGGAACGCTTACGGCAAGGACGTTGGCCCCAAGACGTCCGTGCTCATACTGGGCGATGCCCGCAACAACTATCACGCTCCGAACAGCTGGATCATCCGAGACATCGCCGAGCGCGCACGCAACGTGTTCTGGCTGAACCCCGAACCGAAGAGCTACTGGGACACCGGTGACTCGATCATCGGTGAGTACAGCCAGTACTGCGACGGAATCTTCGAGGTGCGCAATCTTCGCCAACTCGAGGGCTTCGCCGACAACCTCGCCTGAAGCACTCGCGTGGCGTCCGAAACCTTTGTCGACTGTTCGAACGAGCTCGGGGTCGGCACGCGCGAGTTGTTCGTCGTCGAAGGCATCTCGGCGGCGAACGCTGCGGTCGTCGCGAGAGATGTGAGGACGCAGGCTGTACTCGCCGTCCAGGGGAAGCCTCTGAACGTCGAGCGCGCCTCGCCACGGACCATCGTCGAGAACGACAAACTCCGAGCGATCGTTCGGGCCGTGGGTGCGTGGAGCGGTGACGCGTTCGATCTGGATTCGGTCCGGTATGACAACGTACTGATACTCACCGATGGTGATGCTGACGGAGTGCACGCGAGTGCCTTGTTGCTGCTGGCCTTCGACTGGCTGATGCCTGAGCTCATCTCCAGCGGACGACTGGTCCGCGTCCGCGCTCCGTTGTTTGCAATCCGAGCGGCACAACTCACTGACGCGGTATACGCATATTCTGCGCCGCATCGAGATCGGGTCATGGAAGCAATGCGTGAACAGTCGCTGACCGGAATCGACATCGACTATCTGAAGAGCATCGCAGGCCTCAACGCCGAAGAGTTGTGGCGAGTGTGTTTGAACCCGGCCACGCGGGTTGCCACGGTCCTGAGTCGAGCCGACGCAGCGAGCGCGCGGAAGACGCTCGCACAATTTGGTCGAAGTACGTAGGTTTCCTCTGATAGCAGGCCGGGAGATCACTCTGGATAGAGTCGGCGGCCGTGGTCGGGATCGTTGCACCAAGAAAGAACCGTGTACGCCTAGACGGCCCACAGGTTGCGCGCGAGGTGATGGCGGGGCTCGCCGTTGCAGCGCTCGAGATCAGCTTCGCGACGTCCTTCGCGTTCTTCATTTTTGGAGCGGTGTCCGAAGACCTCATTCCGCGGGCGGCCGGGTTGACCATCGTGGGTGCCGGCCTGATCGCGGGAGCCGTCGCCCGAGCGACGAAGGTCCGTGGCCTGATCGGCGGACTGCAGGATGCCCCGGCCGTCGTGATCGCTGCGATGGTTGCGACCCTGGCGACAAGTGTCGAACCGGAAGCGCTCGAAGCAACCGTGTTCACGTTTGTCCTCGTCGTCGGGGTCTTGCTGGGCATCGTGCTCGTTCTCGTGGGACGTTTTCGACTCACGACGTCGGCCCGCTCGTTGCCGTTCACCGTCGTGAGCGGATTCATGGCGGGAACCGGATGGTTGCTCGCTCGGGCTGGCGTCGAAGTCATGGTGGGCGAAGGGCTCGATTGGGAGGGTGCGCTGGATCTCTTCACCTGGGACCTCGCGAAGTTCTGGCTGCCGGGCCTGGCGCTTGCCCTCGTCGCAGTCACCGGTCAAGGGCGTGACAGAACAGGGTTTCTGTTTCCGGCGGGAATCGTCGTGCTCGCTCTCGCCGTCCATATCGGGGGTCAGCTCTTCTCTTCGCTCGACGCCCTTCGAGACGGCGGTTGGCTCCTCGGACCATTTCCCGACTCTGCGGGTTGGCAGCCGGTGACACCGTCGGAGGCACGCGACGCCGACTGGGGTGCGATGGTCGGCCAGATCATCCCCGTTCTGGGTCTGTTCGGTGTCGCGGTGATGGGCATGGTGCTCAATATCGCCGGGCTGGAGATGGAAACCGGCGAGGACGTCGACATGGAAGAGGAAGCGATTTCGGCGGGAGTGGCCACCACGGCCGTGTCGTTGCTGTCCGGTCTTCCAGGCTTCCACCAGGTTGGCGGAACGCTGATGGCTCGGCGGATCGGCAGTCGCACGCCGCTGGCGTCTTTGGTCGTCCTCGTGACCTGCGTCGTGGTGGGCGTGTTCGGAACGAGCGCCGTCGCGCTGCTGCCAAAGGCCGTGGCCGGCGGAGTACTCCTGACCGTCGGGTTCTCGATTCTCGCCGGCTGGGTCAAACAAGTCCGCCATCAGCTCAGCCCGTTCGAAGGGGCCATGTCGGCCGCCATCCTTGGCTCGATCATCGCCTTTGGAGTTCTGACCGGAATCGGCGTAGGGCTGCTCGCGGCAGTGGTCGGGTTCGTCTTCAGCTACAGCAGGGTCGAGCCCGTGCGCCGGGTGCACCGGCTGGCCACCTCTCGCAGCGTCGTCGATCGGCCCCGTGCCGACCGTCTTGTGCTGGAGGAGAACTCCGGAGCGATGGTTGGAGTCGAGCTGGTTGGGTATCTCTTTTTCGGTTCGATTCGCAAGGTCACGGACCTGGTTTCGCCACTGCTCGACTCTGGGGACGTGCGCTACCTGGTCATGGATTTCGCTGCGGTGCGCGGACTCGACGCCTCGGTCGTGTCCGGATTGCAGAGCATTCAACGTCGCACGACCGATGCGGGCGCCACAATCATTTGGTGTGGGCTCACCGACGAGTTCGAGGTGGAGCTCCGTCGGGGAGGGGTCGAGATCTCCGACCAGCGTCATGAAGATCTCGACCACGCGCTCGAGTTTGTGGAAGAAGAGGTTCTCCACACGGCCTCACTCAGCGCAGAGACGACCGAGCTCACGCCGGAAGAGGGAGACACCGTGCTTCTTCAGCTCCTGTCTGGCCGCTGCGAACGAGTCATCTTGGATAGGGGAGAACACCTCCTCGAAGCCGGGGACGAATGCGACGAGATGTTCTTGATCGAATCCGGGACGTTGACCGCATGGGGAATCGGAGACGACGGGCGGCGCGCCCGGTTTCGGCGCGTCGGTTCGGGTTCAGTGATTGGCGAGGTTGCCTTCATCGCAGGGGGCACTCGAACCGCGACGGTGACGGCTGACGAGCCATCGACTGTGCTTCGCCTCGGAGCCGATACGTTCGAAAAGTTATGCGAGGATGAGCCCGATCTTGGTCTCCTCGTGCACGCCGAACTCGCCAAACGCCTAGCGGAGCGTCTGGCGTACACCTCGGCTGCATATCAGCGGTCGTTGCGCACGTAGACCGTGCGCTCCACCAATCGACGACGCCAAGCTGCGTCGTTCGTTATGTGAGGACCACGGTGTCCTTGTCTTGTTCGTAGCGTGTGGTTGCCTCGTCCACAGCGACCAGCTGTTTCTCGGCGAGCCCTGGCCGCGCCGTTCGAGCTCGGTCGGCCGCGCCGATGAGTGAATCGACCTGACCCTGGAATCGAGGCATCACGTGGCGAGCGAACAATTCATAGCTCTTCTGCGTCGACTCAGGGTTTGCCCAATTGTGCGCCAGCGTCATAAACGCACCGAATCCACCGTTCGATTGTTCGAGAAGCGCCTCGATTTGAGCGATGGCCATGTCCGGTGTGCCAACGACGCCGAGCCCGCCATTGACGAAGTCAATCATCTCCGTGAGGTCGCCGCCTTCGACAGCCATCTGCGGAAAGGCTGCAACGTTCTGGAAGTATCGGAACCACTGTTCCATGCCGTACTCCACCTCTTTGCGGGCCTCGGCTTCGCTCTCCGCGAGGTGCATCAACCCAACCAAGCGCCACTTTGATCTGTCGGCGACCTGACCGTGTTTGGCCGCCACCTCTTCTTGGATGGTCCAGTGGTGAGCGAGGACATCCATTCCAATGGCGACCGTCGCTCCCAGAGAGAGCACACCCGCGCCGTACATGCCCGCCAGCTTGGCTCCGGACGGTGAGGCGACCGCAGCGACCGCGATGTCGAACAGCGGATCGCTGTACGGGCGAAGGTGCAGTCGGGCATCGTTGAGCGTCAAGCGATCGGATTTGTAGCTGATCGGCTCATCGCTCGTCAGCAGGTGCATGACGATCGCCATGTACTCCTCGAGGAGCGGGCGCATCTCCGATGGTTCCAGACCGAGCATCGCTGCATCGGTGGGTAGCGCACCGGGACCAACACCGAACATGACCCGCCCCTTCGTCAGATGGTCGAGCAGCACCATCCGTTCAGCGGTCCAGAGTGGGTTGTGATACGGCAGCGAAACCACACCGGTGCCGAGTTTGATGTTGTTGGTACGAGCGGCCGCTGTTGCGATAAAGATTTCCGGCGAAGCAATGATCTCGCTGCCTGCGGAGTGATGCTCGCCGATCCACGCTTCGTCGAAGCCGAGCGTGTCCATGTGTTCGAGTAGCTGCAGATCGCTCTCGAGCGAGAGCGTCGGGCTGTGCTCCGGCGGGTGGAATGGGGCCATGAATGTACCGAATCGCAAACGCATGTCATCTCCTGTGGTGAAGACCAGCGTCGCCTCTCTGTGACGCGGGTCACGTCTCGCGTCACCTTATGCGACGGCCGACGTCGCGCGTCGAGAAACTTCGGCTACTTGGAGCGTGCAGAGATGATGTCGGCGACCCGGAAGGCCACGTCGAGAGCTTGACGGCCGTTCAGCCGCGGATCGCACATGGTCTCGTACGCCCGAGCCAAATCATCGTCGCCCAGGTCATCGCCGCCGCCGACACATTCCGTAACAGCATCGCCCGTCAGCTCGAGGTGAATGCCGCCCGCAACCGTGCCAGCTTTTTCATGTGACTCGAAGAATCCTGCGATCTCGTCGACGATCGAGTCGAAGTGGCGAGTTTTGTGGCCGTCGGACGCCGTGTAGGTGTTGCCGTGCATTGGGTCGCTCACCCAGACGACGGGATGACCTGTTGCTTTGACCGCTTCGAGAAGGGGAGGCAGGTTGTCGCGAATCTTGTCGGCACCCATGCGGGTGATCAACGTCACCCGTCCCTCGATCTTGTCTGGGTTGAGCGCCTCACAGATTCCAACAACGTCCTCGACGGTCGCCGTTGGACCGATCTTGCAGCCGAGTGGGTTCTCGACTCCACGAAGAAACTCGATGTGTGCTCCGTCCAGTTGCCGGGTGCGTTCGCCGATCCACAACATGTGCGCAGAGCAGTCGTACCAATCACCGGTCAGCGAATCCTGCCGAGTCAGCGCCTCTTCGTAGTCGAGGATGAGGGCCTCATGGGAGGTGTAGAACTCGACTTCGTTCAGTGAACTCTCACGGGTGAGGTCGACACCGCAAGCCCGCATGAACTGGAGAGATCGGTCGATCTCGGCGGCGAGCGCTTCGTATTTGGCCCCCTGGGGACTGTCGGCCACATACTCCTGGTTCCACTGGTGGACGCGAGCCAGATCGGCAAATCCTCCACGGGTGAACGCTCGAACCAGATTCAGTGTGGCCGCCGCACGGTTGTATGCCATGAGCAGTCGATTTGGTTCGGCGCGTCGCTCGGACTCGGAGAACCCGATGTCGTTCACGATGTGTCCGCGAAATGAGGGCAGCTCGAGTTCACCCTGAGTTTCGGTATCGGAAGAACGCGGCTTTGCGAACTGTCCTGCGATCCGCCCCACCTTCACGACCGGCATCCCGCCCGCGTACGTGAGAACGACCGCCATTTGAAGAATGACCTTCAGTCGATCGCGGATCGAGTCGGCCGAGCTCTCGAATGACTCGGCACAGTCCCCGGCCTGCAGGAGAAACGCTTCGCCTCGGGCCGCGGCGCCAAGCTTGGCCGTGAGATCTCGAGCTTCGCCGGCAAAGACCAACGGCGGCTGGTCTCCGAGAATTTTCAACGTCTGACCAAGTGCGCCCTCGTCAGGCCACGTCGGTTGCTGAAGTGCGGTGAGGTTACGCCAGCTCTGTGGATTCCAGGTGTCAGTCACGGGGGCAAGTCTAGGGGTTCACCCGCTTGTGACTACTCGCCGAGAACTTTGTCATCGGGCCAAAACGTAAAGAGCGAGCCGCCGAGGCGACTCGCTCTTCGTACTGACGTGATCTTGGTTTGTGGACCCGCTATGCGGCGGGTGATGCTGCTTTCTCGGCAGCGTGGTCACGCACCGAGCTGACAGCGCGCTTCACCAGACGGCGAGCGGCTTCGGCAGTAACACCCAGCTCCTCGCCAACCTCGCGGTAGCTGCGCTTGCGTCCGTCGTGCAGACCGAAGCGCTGCTCAACTGCGTAGCGAGCCCGTGGGTCGAGAATGTCGAGCAGTCCGGTGACCATCTCTTCTTCGGCCTTGGCCATGACCTCGGCTTCCGGACCTGGCTTTGAGTCAGGCAGGAGGTCGACGAGCTCGTTCGAGTCGTCGTCGCCGATGGTGCGGTCGAGGGAAGTTGGGGTGGTCAGCCGGTGGAGGCGTGCGTGCTCTTCGTCGAGCTCGTCGCCATCGCCGGACACCTGTCGCAGGGCAGCACGGAGGCTGGCCGAGCGATCGCCGGGGAGGCGAACCAGGCTGGCCTTCTGATCGAGTGCCCGGCCGATGGCCTGACGGATCCAGAAGGTTGCATAGGTGGAGAACTTGAAGCCCTTGCGCCAGTCGAACTTGTCGACTGCGTGCTCGAGGCCCAGGTTCCCCTCTTGGATGAGGTCGAGCAGTTCCATGCCGGGAGGCAGTGGGTAACGGCGGGCGACGCTTACGACGAGACGAAGGTTGGCTCGGATAAACCGATCCTTTGCAGCGGCGGCTTCTCGGACAGCACGATCGAGATCGCGTCCGGTTTCACCGTCTTCCTTCTTGGCGCGAGCTTCGGCGCCGCGCTCGATGATCTTCGACAGATCACGTTCTTCTTGCGCGTTGAGGAGAGGGACAAGTCCGATCTCGTTGAGGTACTGGCCTACTGAATCACTCATGATGCTTCACTTAAACGGAAATGACCCCCTGGCCATTCCCTATATCAGGGGAAATCTTATTTCCAATGTTTGAACCGAAGGGATATTCAAGTACACAAACAGGGTTAACACCTAGCGGAATTCCTATGAATTCCGTCACGTTGCATTCTCGTCCGGTGAGTTCGCTGTTATACGGCGGGTTTTCGGTGACACTGACTAGGTCGTTCGGACCACTTGTCTTCTTTAGTCGAGTCACCAATTTTGGTAGGTTTGGCCCGACGAGAGAAGGAATTTCCACTTTCCGCTCGATAGGTCATTCGGACTGGTGGGCCCTGCGCTGCTCAGCGCGACCTATCGTGTCGACGTGAATGTACGTCGCCGGGTTGGTCTCTTTGGTGGAACCTTCGACCCTCCGCATGTCGCGCATGTCGTGCTTGCTGCTGCGGCGGTCCATCAGCTTCAGCTTGATCTGCTCGTCGTGACCGTCGCCGGGGTGCCCTGGCAGAAGGTCGGCTCGCGTGAGATCTCGCCTGCCGCGACGCGTCTCGAGATGGCGCAAAGAGCGTTCGAACACGTTGCGTCAGTGGAGATCTCGGACATCGAACTGCGCAGGACGGGAAACAGCTACACGGTCGACACGCTCCACGAGTTCGCCGAGGCTGACACGGACCTCTTTCTGCTTCTGGGCAGCGATACCGCCGCCGGCCTCGATACGTGGGAGCGCTACTCAGAGATTGCAGAACTTGCGTCCATCGCGGTGTTCCCTCGACGGGGCTACGAGGATGCAACACCTCCGGAAGGGTTCGCCTGGCAGACCCTGAAATTGCCAGGACTCGAAATATCGAGCACCGACATCCGCGAGCGTGCGCGCACAGGTCTTCCGGTGGTTGGGCTCGTGCCACCCGCAGTGCAGGCGATCATCGAACGCGACGTGCTCTATCAGCCGGCGGCGCATTCGTGACGAGCTCGCGCCGGAGCAAGATTCTGTCGGGTGGTTTCTTCGCTCTTCTACTCATCCTCGTCGGCGTGGGTTATCGAGTTGGGCTGGCAGCCCAAGAGGCCATTCTTGAATCGCGGTCGGGATCGATTTCACAGTTCAGTCTGGATCCAACAGCGCCAGGGTTTCGAGCGTTCACGGAGCCCACGCCCACGGCGCTCGTGGTTCACACCGCCGTCTCTCCGGGACTGGGAGCGGAGCTCGTCGGGGTGACCTTGCTGACATCCGCGGACGGTGAAGCTGGCGGAACGGTCGTGACGATCCCTCGAACGTTTGTCGCTGAGGAGGGCAGCAACCGACCGCTTTCGGAACTCTTCGTCACGTCTGGGCTCGACGCACTGACCGCAGAACTCGGCGGGGCTCTCGGTATTGGGTTTGCCGATGTCGTGGTGCTCGACGCCTCATCGTGGACGACGCTGATGCAAGCAGATCTCCCGCTCGACCTGACGCTGCGCGACGATCTGGTCCTCGCATCACCAACCGTTGGGCAAGACCGCATCTTGGTCGCGTCCGGAACCCGGTCATTCGAACTTCTCGACGTCGCTCGAATTGCGGCCCACAGAAATCAAGATGAGCCTGGATTGGCCGTCGCGCTGCGGCATCAGAGTGTGTGGAAGGCGTGGATCTCACGCACCGCAGGATCGACCGAACGTCCAGCGCTCTTCCAGCTCGAGAGTGGTTTCGTCGACCTGATCTCCTCGCTCGCCTCGGGTGAGGTGTCGTATCGCGTCGTCCCCTTTGCCACCGTTGCCGACGGATCACCCGAAGCCACGACATATGTCGGTCAAGGCGACCGCATCGCCGATCTCATTTCGCAGATCGTGCCGTTTCCTCAGTCAGCGGGCGCAGGTGATCGTGCGGAAGTTCTGCTTCTCGATGCCACCCTTGGGGCAGCGGACGCTTCACCCGTGATCGAATCGATCGTTCGGGCTGGCGGCCGCGTCACCATCTTGGGGAACACCGAGGCCAATACTGACGCGGTCTCCGAGGTTCAGGTTCACGACCCGAGCGCTGTCGCTGTTGGTGAATCGATCGTGGATCTCCTCGGTTTGGGGCCTGTTCGCATGGTTCCGCTGGACAGCGGCACCGCGTCGATAACCGTCGTCGTGGGAGCAGACCAGCTCGCAGCGCAATAACCTTCCATCTCGATGACCTCCGACGCTGTTGCCGCTGAACCGGTATCCGAAGACAAAGAGATCGCCGGTTGGGCGATCGTCGCGGCGCGCGCCGCTGATGACAAGCTCGCCTTCAACACCTTGATTCTCGATGTCGGCGACGTCATGGCCATCACCGACATCTTCGTGATTACCGCGGGCAGTAACCCTCGGCAGGTGCGTGCTATTGCCAACAACATCGAGCAGGAGATCGCCCGGGTGGGCGGCCCGAAGCCGTTACGCCGAGAAGGGCACGACACGTTCGAATGGGTGCTGATCGACTTCGGCGGCTTCATCTGCCATGTCTTCATCGAGGAACACCGCGCGTACTACGAGCTCGAAAGGCTCTGGGGAGACCGTCCGCGCCTCGAGTGGGCGCCCAATGAGTCACCTGGCGAGCGGTCACTCTCGGACGGTCACGAGACCGTCGAGGAAGAATAGGCCGCACCTCGCCAAATGGATGTCCGTGTGCGTTCGCTCGACTTTGGTTATGCGACCTCGGGCGGCGCCGAGTGGGTCTTCCACGACTTCGACTTGTCGGTGAAGTCGCAGACGATGCACACGATCGTCGGACCGAGTGGCTGCGGTAAGTCCACATTGCTTCGGTTGATCGCAGGACTCGAGGATCCCGCGGCCGGCTCGATCGACCTCCTCGGAACACCGACCGCCGCCCAACGCGTGGCACTCGTCTTTCAGAACCCGGCGCTCCTCCCATGGTGGGATGTGGGGCGCAACGTCGGGCTCGGGGTGGAGTTCGACAAGGATCGAAACGCCTTGTACGACAAGATCCGTTCATACAGCGTCGACCGAGTGGGACTACGGGACTTGGTTCGGCGTCGACCGGGAACACTCTCCCGTGGGCAACAGACCAAGACATCGATCGGTCGAGCGATGGCCTACGACGCGGATGTCACCCTTCTCGATGAGCCGTTCGTGCATCTCGACGCGATGACCAAACGACACATGTGGCGTGAGTTCGAGACCCATTGGCAGCTGGAGGCGCGTACGTACATCCTCGTAACCCACGACATCGAAGAGGCGGTTTTGTTGTCCGATTTCATCACCGTCATGTCGAAGTCCTCGCCGGCGACCATCGTCGAGACGATCGAGGTGGGGATCGACCGCCCGCGCACGATCGACACGATGACCGAGCCTGCCTTTCGAGCCGCCGTCGCGAGGGTCTGGGAAGCTATGGAGTCCGGCGCCGTTTAGAAGTAGGCCTCGCCTGGACCGACGGTCGGCTCCCATTCGCAGTCACCGAATGGACCGTCGCCTCCGACGGTGGCGTATGCGACTCGGTCCTCGTTAGTGGTGTCGTCCAACAACGCGGAGCGGAACCAGTCGAGCACGTAGTGGTGGCAATCCAGTCCGCCGAGATTGTCGATGTGCCACAGCGGATGGAACTGGTTCTCCATCACCCACATCTCCTTTCGGCAGGTGAGATCTCCGTAGACCTCGATTGCGTCCTCGAGAGGGCAAAGTGGGTCGAACTCGCCGGCGACCAACAGCGTCGGGCATTCGATCTTGTCGGCGTACCCCTTGACGGTCATGTCTTTGGCCATCTCGTCGAACTCGTCCTCATCTTCCATGCCTGCCATGTACATGAAGACCTGTTTGAAGCGCGGTGAGGACTCCGTGAAGATCGTGTTGTTTGGATTGAAACAGGCGACCGCGCTCACGAGGGCTGCCGGCCGGTGGTCATAACTCGCCAGGCGGAGAGACCAGTAGCTACCCATCGAGACCCCGTACACGCCGATCTTTTCGGAGTCGACCTCTTCGCGGGTTTCGAGGTAGTCCATGACCGCTGCGCCGGCGCGCTCGTAGTTGTCACCGACGGCGCGGATCTTCTTGAGGTTGGAGGAGCCTTGTCCCGGCCCGTCCATGGAGATCATATGCATGCCACGGGCGATCGCCAGGTTGTTGACCCCTTTCGGGAAGACCTCCTTCGTCTGATCCATGCCTGGCACGTAAATGACACATGGTGCCTTGCGTCGATCGGGGAGAAGGTGCAGCAAACACGAAATCGTCGACCCATCGAAGGGCACCTCGACGCGCTCGATGGGGTATGGCGACACCAAACTTCGTTGATCGACCATCTCCATCAACTTGTTGTTCATCGCGATCTTGACCGGGTTCTCGTCGAAGAAGATCGGGTGTTGGCCCATGCGGTATGCCTCGATGGCGCGGTCGTAGTGTTCGAACGCGGTGGCGTGGTGCCCCGCTCGATGTGCAGTCGTGGCAAGCGCTTCGTGATGTTCAGCGCTCTCGCGCCACATCTTTGGCAGCATGCGGTAGTTGTGGGCTCGTTTGGGCGTTTCCCACTCGTCGCGCTCGAAGTTCTGCACTCGTCCGCGCATGTTCAGCGCAAGATCGAGCATCCATTGTTGGCTGTCACGCGAGGTTCGAAGAGGACGGATCGCCATGGGGCTCCTTTGGTCAGACCCCGAAACCATACATAATGCAGGATGCGTCAACCGGCCTCTGAGCTGCTCTTCAGTCCTGCGGCGAGAACTGAGGTCCTTCACGTAGCACCCATACGACATCGTGTGTCGTGAATCGACGCTTGGTCACCTCGTTGCCCACGTCGCATTGGCCTTTCGGTCACGGTTGGGGAGCACCTTCCACAGGAGCCGTGCAACGCCGTTGCTGAAGTAGTACGTCTTGTCGCCTTCGACAACGCGGTGATCGCTTGAGCCAGGGACGTCTTGTTTCCCAACGCTGAGGGCAAAAGCGCAGTTGCCACCGAACTCCGCTGAGTCGTCTGTCTTGGCAGGGTTCGCATGCTGTTCGTTCATCTCGTCACCTTCGTCGATACTTAGCCATTTGGTTTAGTTAGCTACTTGGTTTACCATTGCAAGATGTCGACCGCAACCCGTGCTGCAAAAGCCTCGAACCCCGAGGTCCTCAACGTGATCTTCGGCGCCCTTAGTGATCCGACTCGGCGTGCCATCGTTGACCAATTGATGCGTGGTGAAGCAACGATGTCCCAGATCGCTTCACAATTCGACATGAGCCTGCCCGGAGTGTCCAAACATGTTTCTGTTCTCGAGGACGCGGGGCTCGTCGAACGCTGGCGAACCGGTCGAGTTCGCCGCTGCAGGTTGAACATCGACCAGATGTGCGTAGCGAACGACTGGATCGGCCAGCGCACGGCATTCTGGAACGACACACTCGAGAACCTTGCGAACTTCGTCGAAGAAGGAGACGGTCGGTGAGCGCAGGTACGCACCACCTCGAAGTCAGCCGGCTGATTCACGCGGCGCAGGACGCGGTGTTTGCGGCCTGGACCGATCCCGACAAGATCGTCCAGTGGTGGGGGGCTGGTGGTGTGATCTGCACAGAGGCGGCCATCGACCTCGCCGTCGGCGGTCGATATCGGTTCGCGAACCTGACGCCCGATGGCGAGACTATGTGGATCACGGGCGTCTTCACCGTGGTCGATCCGCCATCTCGTCTCGAGTACACCTGGGCGACCGAACCGGTCGATGCCCATAGCGACTACAGCAAAGTTGTCGTGACCTTCTCGAGCGAACGAGGAGGAACCCTCGTCACCATCGCCCACACGCAGATCCTGACGCACGAGGCACGGGAAATGAACCACTTTGGTTGGGTTGGATGCTTGGAGGGCCTCGAGGCTCTCGTCGGCGCTCGAGACGCCTAGTCTCAGCACAGCGAAAGGGCATCGATGCGAGCAGCGTTGAAGGGAATCGACCACATCGTTCTTGTCGTTCGTGACATCGAGAGCTCCATTGCTTGGTACACCGAACTCTTCGACGTCACCGTCGAACGGTATGACCTCTGGCTCAATGGTTCGAGTCCGTTCGTGTCGCTTCGAGTTTCCGATTCGTTCCTGATCGACTTGACCCCCGGTGACGTCGTCGGAGAGAACGTCGATCACTTCGCTCTAGTGACCGATCGCCCATCCTTCGACTCGTTTGTCGCATCGCACGTTGAACGCATAGAGATGGGTCCAGCACAGCTGTCCGGCGCTCGAGGCGTTGGCGAAGGGGTCTACATCCGAGACCCGGATGGACACCGCGTCGAACTACGCATCTACGAATGATTCTCTTGCCGCGAGTGGAGGGCCCGGGATGCCACTGACACCTGAACACGAAGGCGTGGAGATCTTCTATCGAAGCGAGGGAGCCGGCCCCCCGTTGCTTCTGATCAGCGGCACCGGCCATGACCACCAGTTCTGGTCGGGTCAGCTGCCGTTGTTCACCGAGGAGTTTCGAACGTTGGTCTTCGACAACCGCGGCGTTGGTCGGAGCAGCGTGCCCGACCCGGGTTACACGTTGGCGGACATGGCATCCGACGCGATTCGTGTGCTCGATGCGGCGGACGTCGAGATGGCTCACGTGATGGGTTTCTCCATGGGAGGTCACATCGCTCAGGAGCTGGCTATCAACTATCCCGATCGGGTCTCGAGCCTCGGAGTGCACCACAGTTGGTGTCGGAACAGTCCGCGCCTTCGGTCGTTTCAAGAGACTCGTCTCGAACTCGCTCGGCAGGATCAACGCCTAGCCCTGGCTGAGTTCTCGATGCTTGGGTTGCACTCGCACGACTATTACAACGAACACGCCGAAGAGATGGTCGCTCATCGGAACTTTCTCCTCGAGCAGTCTCCGATGAACGTCGGGTGGGTCGGTCAGCTCGAGGCTTGTTTGGCCGGCGATACGTGGGCCCGGCTTGACCGAATCGTTGCGCCCACTCTTGTGACCTGCTCGACACTGGACGTGATCGCTGCACCACATCACTCACGGGAGATCGCTGATGGGATTCAGGGAGCCACGTTTGTGGAGCTTGCGCACAGCGGACACGTTGCCCTCATGGAACGGCCGATTGAGTTCGCTGAGCTATGCCTGGACTTCCTCCGCCCGCTCGCCGGAGAAGTCGAGGTCGACTAGAGCTGGACCTTCTTCATCGCGCCAGCTGGGTACCGATCTCCAGCGACGACCTCGAACGCGTTCGCGAGCCTGCTGACTTGCGCCTCGGAGAGGGACACGCTGCTCGCGCTGAGATTCTCTTCCAAATGAGCAATGGACGTGGTGCCTGGGATCGAGTGGATGAACGGCCGTCGAGCGAGGACCCAGGCGATCGCGACTTGAGCCGGCGACGCTCCGACTTCGACAGCGACATCGTTCAACGTGTCGATCTTCTGGATGTTCGACTCGATGTTCTCCGGCGAAAAGCGCGGGTGTGCCTGCCGGCGGTCGCCGTCGCGGAGGTCGCCAGCCGACTTGATGGTGCCGGACAAGAAGCCGCGTCCGAGGGGGGCGTATGCGACGTAGGAGATATCGAGTTCTTCGCACACGGCGAAGTGCTCATCCTCGGCAAACCGGGTCCAGAGCGAGTACTCGGCCTGCACCGCAGCGAGGGGATGAGTTGCGTGACCTCGGCGCACGGTTTCTGGCGCAGCCTCGGACAAACCAAGCCAACGAACCTTGCCGGCCTCGACCAGTTCGCTCATCGCACCAACCGTTTCTTCGACGGGAACATCTGGGTCGATGCGATGTGCGTAATAGAGGTCGATCGTGTCGATGCCGAGACGTGCGAGGCTCGCGTCGCATGCTGACTTGACGTACTCAGGCGTGGCGCGAACGATCTGTTTGCCATCTTCGACCAGCTGGCCGAACTTGGTCGCGATCGTCACATCGTCGCGTCGACCCTGCAGTGCCGCCCCCACGACGCGCTCATTGTGGCCAGCTGCGTATGCATCGGCGGTGTCGAAGTGGGTGACGCCGAGCTCGAGGGCTCGGTGGACGGTGCGGATTGCAGTGTCGTCGTCTGTCTCTGTGTAGTTCGACGACAGTCCCATGCACCCGAGCCCGATTTCGGGTACTGCCGGACCGACGCCGCCCAGTTTGCGGTTCTTCACAGGGACACCTCTTTCTTAGCTTCTCCACGCGATTACCCGCCACCCTAGGCCGTCGCCTTGATGCGCACCGCAAGACCACGGCCTGGCGAGTGTCGTTTTTCGCGCCGGCGCCCGGCTCAGCTCGCGACCGCGTCCAGGATTGGCAACCGAGCAGCCTTGGCTGCCGGCCGGATCGATGCCAAGACGCCGGCAATAGCTGCCAGAGCAGCGACGACAACCATCTCGAAGTACGGAATCGCTAGCTCGGTGATTCCTTCACTACGCAACGCCTCAACCATGGACCATCCAAGGAAGAGCCCGATCGCCAACCCCATCGACGTGCCGAGTAGCGCGATCAAGAGTGATTCCCATCGGACGGACGCTCGGAGTTGCGGTCGTGTCATGCCGACCGCGCGAAGCAGGCCAATTTCTTTGGTGCGCTCAACGGTCGAGAGCGCAATCGTGTTGGCGATCCCGATGAGGGCAATGACGACGGCGAGAGCCAGTAGCGCATAAACCAGCGTGAGCATCTGATCTACCTGGGCACCGACAGAATCCTTCAACTCTCCCAGGTCCATGACCTCTGCGTTGGGGTACGGGGCGGTTACCGCTTCGACGGCCGAGCGGAATTCGTCTGTGGTGAATTCGTCATTCGACAGCACGTAGACGGACATGTCGAAGACCTCGGTGCTGTTGGCCTCGTACGCCTCGTTCGAGATGAACATTGGACCGACGAGGGCATCCTCTGTGTAGATCAGGCCAACTTCGAATGGTTGGGCACCGGTCTGAACGAAGTCGAGCGTCACCTCTGACCCGATTGTCCACCCGCGATCTTCGGCCTCGCTGTCGAGGACGGCTATTCGATCGACACCCAGAGTTGCGGGGTCGCCAGCGATGATCCCCACGTCCACGAGATCGGCCATATCGACCGTTTCGAAGGCCAGAAGGGCCTCTCCCGCACCGTCGATCTTCGTCAACACGATGCGCACCCCCGAAGCGAGTGCAACCTCCGGCAAGTCGTTTACTTCTTCCGCGAGGGCAGGGCTCAGACCACCAAAACCTTGTGACCCGGAATCGATGACGAGGTCTCCGACCACCGTGTCGTCGATGATCTTGTCGACGGTGCGCGTGGTCGAAGCTGCGAAGATGGAGATCGCGCTCACCAGTCCCACACCGATCATGAGGGCGGCCGCGGTTGTCGCAGTACGGCGCGGGTTTCGCATGCCGTTCTCCTGGGCCAGTTCGCCCGGAAGTCCCCGAAGTTTTGCCAACGGCGCCCCGACGACGCGTGCGAATGGTCGAGCGATCACCGGGCCCAAGGCGGCGACGCCGAGAAACACTCCGGCAGCACCCAACCCGACGAGAGCCAGGCGTTGTGAGATGTCAGCGAAGAGTCCGACCATCAACATGGCAACGAAGACGATGAGAGTGAGGAGACCGAAGATCAACCGCGACCGCGACAACGCCGAATCGTCGACGCTCGCGGTTCTCAAGGCGGCGAGGGGAGAGGTCCGCGATGCTCGGAACGCTGGAATCACGGCCGAGACGGAGGTAATGGCCACGCCGGCGATCAGTGCGTAGTAGCCGGTAGATGGTTCGAACACCACGCCGCTCGTCGGAATCTCAAACCCCAGAACTCCAAGGAGCCGCTTGAGGCCTTCGGCCACCCCGATGCCCGCGAGTATTCCCAAAGCGGAAGCGATGAGACCCATCAGCACGGCCTCGAGGAGCACCGAACCGATCACCTGACCACGTCCAGCGCCAAGGGCTCGGAGAAGGGCGGTTTCCTTCGTGCGCTGCGCGACGAGGATCGAAAAGGTGTTGTAGATGATGAACGCAGCAACGAAGAGCGCAATCAGGGCGAAGATTGTCATGAACGTATTGAAGAAGCTGAGGGCGTCCGAGATGTCACTCTGGAGTTCCGCCACTGAGGCGTCTCCGGTGAGCGCCTCTGTCCTGCTCGGCAGAATCGATGCTATTCGAGCTCGAAGCTCTTCCTGGCTGATGCCGGGTTCAGCAGACACGGAGATCGAGTTGATCATGTCGTTTGACCCAAGGACGCGCTGCGCCGTCGAGAAGTCGAACACCGTCAACGACGCGCCCATCAAGGAATCGGATTCGCCAAACGTCGCGATGCCGGTGATCGTGAACTCCTCAGGCGGGACCTTGAGCAGGACCGTTACTTGATCACCTACGGAAAAGCCGTTGTTCTCAGCGGTGTACCGGTCGATTACCACTTCGTTGCCCGCAGCCGGTGGCCGACCCTCGGCAATCGTCAATTGGTTGAGCGTGTCCGACTCAGCCCAGTTGAGTCCGATGGTCGGAGCACCCTGGCCGGGGTTGCCCACGGCGTTTCCATCGGCGTCGACGAGCTGTGCATACCCCTCGACGTTCGGTTGGGCTTCAGCAACCCCGTCGATACCTCGCACGACCTCGAGGACCGACTCATCGAGCTGACCACGGACCTGGTTGAAGCCTGACTCGACGAGCTCGGAGCTTCGAATGACGACATCAACGCCTTGGTTGATATCGGTGGCCAAGTTGTCGAACGACTCGCCAAGGGTATCGATCAGGACCATGGAGCCGGCCAAGAACGCAATACCGATGAAGACCGAAATCGACGTCGAAATCAGTCGGAACTTCTGCGCGATCAATCGCGTGAGGCTGAGGCGAAACATGTCACTTCTCGAGTTCTTGAATTCGTTCGAATATCTCTGCCGTCGTCGGGTCGTTCAGCTCTCCGACGAGTTCGCCGTCGGCCAGGAAGATCACTCGGTCCGCATAACTTGCCGCTGCGGCGTCGTGCGTGACGATGACGACGGTCTGGTCATATTCGTTCACAGCTCGTCGCAGGAACGAGAGAACTTCTCTGCCTGCGGCTTGGTCCAGGTTTCCGGTGGGCTCGTCGGCGATGATCATCTCAGGTTTGTTGATCAGCGCTCGAGCCACAGCGACACGTTGTTGCTGGCCGCCTGAGAGTTCGGATGGCCGATGATCGAGACGGTCCCGAATCTCCAGAACGTCCACGACCTGGTCGAACCATTCGCTGTCGACACCGTGGCGCCCCAAACGCCTTTGCAGGGTGATGTTTCTTTCTGCGGTAAGCGTGGGAACCAGGTTGAACGACTGGAAAACGAAACCGATGCGATCTCGTCGCAGGACGGTGAGGGCTTTGTCGCTCAAGGTGCTGATGTCCGCGTCGCCGATGAAGATCTGACCACTTGTCACCGAGTCGAGACCCGCAAGGCAGTGGAGAAGTGTCGACTTGCCGGAGCCAGATGGCCCCATGATGGCCGTCATCTGGCCGCGCTGAAATCCAACGGTGACGTCGTTCAAGGCCTTGACCTCTGTGGCGCCAGATCCGTAAAGCTTCGTCACTCTCTCGACGCGGGCCACCGGTTCGGGCAGAACCGATACCCCAGAATCGTCTTGCTTGAATGCGTCTGTCGAGTGCGTAGGTGTTGATGCCTGTGTCATTGGCGTCTCCTGCAATTTTGTCGACCTTTGCGATCACCCTTGTCGATGACCGGGCCGCTCGTAAGGGGCTTCGGTCCTGTTTGCCACAACGCGTTCAGAAGTCTTCGCCCAAGGCGCTCTAAGGTGGTGGTTTGGATCGCACCGGAACAACTCTCACCCATTGGGGTGCATTCACCGTGACGAGTAAGGACGGTGAGGTCATCTCGGTCGAGCCTGCTGCGAATGATCCGGACCCGTCGCCAATAGGCCAACAACTTCTCAGAACTCGGGAGCAGAGAGTCCTCGCTCCCTCCATCCGGTCTTCCTGGCTCGATGAGGGCCCGTTCAGTTCGCCGGAGCGCCGGGGGCAAGACCCGTTCATCGAGGTGTCTTGGGACGTCGCGCTCGACATGGCTGGCGAGGTACTTGAGCAGACGCGTCGTCGCGCAGGGAACGGCGCCATCTTCGGCGGCTCGTACGGCTGGGCGAGCGCTGGCCGGTTCCACCATGCGCCAAGTCAGCTGAAACGGTTCCTCAACTGCATCGGCGGCTTCGTCCCTTCGGTCGGCACGTACAGTCATGGCGCCGCCGAAGTTGTCGCGCCCCGCGTCCTCGGGATCGATCTCGAAGCTTTCCTTCGGATCGCGCCGACCTTGCCGGACATTGCGGAGCGAACCGAAGTACTCATCAGCTTTGGCGGGTTCCCCGACGGCAACACGCAGATCTCGAGCGGGGGAGACGCACAGCACTGGTACCGACCCGAACTGCGGCGAGCAGCAAAGAACGGCTGCCGGTTCGTTTCGATCAGTCCGCTTCTGGGTGAGTTCGATCGCGAGCTCGGAGCGGATTGGCTACAGATTCGTCCAGGGACCGATGCGGCCTTGATGCTTGGATTGTGTGGCGAACTGTTCGAGCGCGGCGCGCAAGACGACGCGTTTCTCGAGCGGTATTGCGAGGGTGTCGACGCCCTCGTCGACTATCTGGCTGGCCGTACCGATGGCGTCGTGAAGAACGCTGTCTGGGCTTCCGAGATCTGCGGTCTGGAAGCGGATGCGATCGCTTCGCTGGCGACCGACATGGTCGGGTCTCGAAGCGTGGTGAATGCAACGTGGTCGACTCAACGGGTGGAGAACGGCGAGCAGGCGGTCTGGGCACTTGTCGCGCTCGGTGCCTTCGTTGGCCAGATGGGGCGGCCCGGATGCGGAATCGCCTTCGGCTACGGGTCGATGGGGTCGATGGGTGACGCTTCCACCAGCGATTTCCTGCCGTTTCTTCCACAGGGCACGAACCCTGTTCAGGTCTCCATACCGGTCTCGAGGATTGCTGATTGTCTCCTGAACCCAGGAGCCGAGTACCGATTCAACGGTCGGGTGGAGACTTACCCAGATATCGATCTGATCTACTGGAGCGGTGGAAACCCGTTTCATCATCATCAAGATCTGAATCGACTTCAACGCGCGTGGTCACAGGCGCCTGCGGTTCTCGTGAACGAGCCGTTCTGGACGGCCACCGCCCAGCGAGCGGACATCGTTTTTCCCACGACGATCGGGCCAGAGCGCAACGACTTCGGTGGAACTCGTTATGGGTCGAGTCTGGTTGCGATGGACAAAGTGCTCGATGCTCCGGGGCAGGCACAGGATGATTTTTGGATCTTCAGCGAGCTCGCTCTGCGGCTCGGGTGTGAAGCGGAGTTCACCCTTGGAAGGTCTGTCGAACAATGGTTGATGGCCTTCTACGAGGACATTCGTGGTTCGATACCGGACCTGCCCGAATATGCGTCGCTGCGAGATCAACAGATCATCGATCGGCCACGTCGGTCTCGCCCGGAGACGCTGGCAGCGTTTCTTGCCGATCCAGTCGATGCCCCGCTCGCGACACCATCGGGTCGAATTCAGCTGTCGCTCGACGAGCACGCCGCGCTCCTTGGGCCACAGAGCGACGCGCATCCATCGTGGATGACCCCGGTCTCCTGGCTTGGGGATGCGGCGAGCGATGAGTTCCATCTCGTCTCGCCGATGCCTCGCGATCGTCTACATGCACAGTTCGGGTTCGATGAGACGACGATTCAGCCTGTCTCCATATCGCCGACCGACGCAGCAAGACTAGAAATCGCCGATGGCGATCAAATACGGGTGTGGAACGAGCGAGGCGAGTGCCACTGTGCCGCCGAGGTGACGCCCCATATTCGTCCAGGGGTGATCTCGATCGAGAACGGCCGTTGGCTCAGCTCACGCGATCCCGAGACCGGGGAGTCGGAGCGTCACGGCAATCCGAACACGCTCACCGATGATCGAGCCACGTCAGTCTGGGCTCAGGCCACCGCTGCGCATTCCTGTCTCGTGAGAGTCGAGCGCATCGCGACATAGGCAACTCACACGGCTTGTATTGGTCGTTCGTGTTCACCGATCGGATCGATGAGCGTCTTGATCGGCGTCTTCTCGGCGTTGACCATGGGATCGAGTCCTCGGCCAACCACGTCGTCGAGTGGAAGTACCGAAGGAGCCACGGCCCGCCAAAGCTCGTCCGCGCCTTCCAGGAGATCGACCGAGCGCCCAAAATCCGCGTCGAAGACATGAGCGTTCGTGCCGATGAGTTCTTTCTCCTGCAGCGTGACCGACAACAGGTCGACGGCGACCGGGGTTTTCTGTAGACCGACCACGACGATGCGACCACCCTTGATCGCGATGTCGACCGCGGTCTGAATCCCAAACGCACCACCGGTGCATTCGTACACGACCGATGGGCGTAGCTCGTGTTGGTTGAGCTGATCGATGAGCGTCGTGTCCCTCGACGATTGGATGACCTGCTCCGCGCCGAGGGTGGCCGCGATCTTCAGCCGATCGCCATCCAGGTCTATCGCTGTCACCCGAGCACCCTCTTGGGCCGCAGCGTGCACGATGAACGAGCCGATTCCGCCAGCTCCGAGGACCACGACGTCCTCTCCAGACGTGGCTCGGCCTCTGCGCATCGCGTGCACTCCGATCGACATGGGTTGTGCCAATGCTGCGACATCGGGAGTGAGCGATCGTCCCTCGAGGTTGATGCAGGCCGCAGCGGGGACCGTCGTGAACTCTGCAAGGGCGCCGTCGCGTTCGAGCCCGACGGTGGAGTATCGGACGCAGAGGTTGTTCCGACCAGCAGCACATGCGGGGCACGTTCCGCAGGAGATGCCCGCGCCAGACGTGATCAGATCTCCGTCGGTGAATCCCGATACGCCGGACCCGACGGCGGCCACGAACCCCGAGAACTCGTGCCCGGGAATCATCGGCCCACAGTGTCCGGTCACCGGGTGGCGCTTCTCGATCGGGAACATCTTCGGACCGTTTCCGTACTCGAAAGCATCCGTCCCACAGATCCCCGCGCAAGCGACCTGTACGAGAAGCTCTCCAGCCGCCGGCTCTGGGGGAGGTACATCTTCGATGCGAATGTCGCGCCGGCCGTGGAAAACTGCAGCCTTCATTCTTTCTCCTGACCGTGTGTACGCAAAAGGCTACGCTACGGCTCTCACGATCACAGGGGCATCGATGTCACTCGCAGAAGAAACCGCCGCGTTCGCCGTCAAGGCTGGCGCAGGTGCCACACCAGAACGCAAAGCCATCTACGGCAAGGCCCAGCAACACATCGAGGCATCTGGCGTCCTCGAGAGAGCGCTGAAAGTGGGCGATACCGCGCCGATGTTCGAGCTTCCCGGTGCCGACGGGGTCATGGTGAACTTCGCCGAGGTGCTCAAGTCCGGGCCGGCCGTCGTTTCGTTCTACCGAGGGGCGTGGTGTCCGTTCTGCAATCTCGAGCTTCGAGCGCTGCAACGCGAGCTGGCCAATGCCGAAGCTGCTGGCGTGACGCTAGTCGCCATTTCGCCGAATACGCCCGACACCTCGGCCGACCTAGTCGACGAAAACGAGCTGAGTTTCCCGGTCCTCTCCGACGCCGAGAACGCGGTCGCCAAGTCGTTCAATCTCGTGTACGAGATGGAGGAAGGTCTGGTCGAGTTCTACAAAGCCGAGGGTCGCGACATCGCCAGCATGAACGGCTCCGAAGTATGGGAGCTCCCCGTGCCAGCGACCTACGTGATCGACAGCGATGGCGTCATTCGGTATGCGTACGTCGATCTGAACCATCGCGCTCGCGCTGAACCGTCCGAGGTCGTCGCTGTCGCTGCCGCTCTCTGAGTAGGTATGGGCAGCACCGAGCGTGCGTACGTTATTGTGAGCCAAGCGAAAGAGGGAGAGACGTGCCGAACATCACGATGCTCGAAATCGATGACCTGATGGAGGGCGAGCTCAAGGGGTTCGTCAAGAAGTGTCTTCGTCACCGGGCTCCCGATCCGGCGTTCCACACGATGCAGGGCCACAACCCCTCGCTGTCCAGCGCGCTCTACGTTGCTTGGGGCACGGTCTTCAACTTCGGAGTGGTGAGTCACAGCCTCAAGGAGATCATCCGAGTGCAGCTGTCTCGGGCTGCCTTTTGCAACTATTGAGGCAATGTTCGATCTGCTTCGGCGAAGCAGGCTGGGTTGACAGAAGAGCGAATCGATGAGGGCATCGATTCCTGGCGAACGAGTGATGCGTTCACTCCTGCCGAGAAGATCGCGCTCGAGTACTCCGAGTTGATGCAATTCGAGCCCGACTCGATCGACGCGTCGTTCTACGAGCGGTTGCGAGAGCACTACAGCGAGGAAGAGATCGTCGAACTTGGAACGTTCATCGGATTCAACGTCGGGTACCACACGTTCTTTCGAACGCTCGATTTCTATCCGATGTTCTCTCCCGACGGCGTCCTCGTCAGCCAGGAGGAGTCGCGTCGGATCTACGGTGATACTCCCGGGTCACATCTGCGAGCAGAGGTGCAAGACGCGCTCGGCGCACCACACGAGACTGAAGAAGCGAGCTGAGCTGACGTGACACTCATCGATCCGCTGGACCTCGACGATCCAGCTGTTGTGAAACTTGGAGCTCGGCTCGAGAACTTCGCCGTACTGGGCGACGACTCGGCGACCTTCCTGCGGATTCTCGCCCGTGCACCTCAATACGCAGAAGCGCTCTGGGATGCAATGGACGAAGCGCTGTTCCGTGACGGAGTCGATCACTCGCTCAAGGAAATGATCCGAATTCAACTCGCCACCAAGGCGGGCGATCCGTACTTCTCCTCGTTGCGGTCGAAGCGAGCTATCGCTGAAGGTCTCACGGAGGATCGGATTCAAGCCTCGCTTGGCGACTTCGCAAACGATCCACAATTCACCCCAGCCGAGATCTGGGCCCTGGAGTATGCGTTTCGCATGTACCGAACACCCGAGACCGTCGATGCGGCGTTTTATGACGCGGGTAAGGAACTGTGGACCGAACCCCAGATCATGGAGTTGGGTGGCTTGATCGCTATCCACTACGGCCTCCAGGTCTTCATGGCCACGTTGCAAGCATCGGCGTAGCTGCCCCGATGATCATCGTCTGATGGCTAAGGACCGCTGACATGCTTGGCTATCGAGTGCACTCGTGGGGATCCGAACCCGTCTGGGAGGAGATCCCTGATCCAACGCCGGGGCACGACGAGGTCTTGGTCGAGGTCGAGGCGTGCTCGGTCGGCTTGACCGTGCTGAATTGCATCGGGGGAGATCTCGACAACAGCCCCGCACTGCTGCCGCGAGTGCCCGGACACGAAGCGGTTGGCCGTGTGATCGCGGCCGGTCCCGGGGCCGACGCAAGTCTCGTCGGGCGGAGAGTCGTCGCCTACTTCTACCTGGTGTGCGGGCAGTGTTCCGCCTGCCGCGAGGGCAAGGATCCACGCTGTAGCGACCTGGGGGGCTGGGTCGGCGTGCACAGGGACGGTGGTTATGCGCCGCGGATGACGTTGCCGTCACGAAACGCCATCGCCGTGCCCGATTCTCTCGACCCGATCTCGGCCACTGTCGTCCCTGACGCCGTCGCGACACCTGTGCACGTGGCAGAGCGATCACAAATCGGCCCTGGCGACCGAGTAGTCGTCTTCGGTGCCGGTGGAGGCGTTGGTATCCACATGATTCAAGTCGCTCGACACCGCGGCGCAACTGTTGCGGGCTTTGACGTCGTCGACGAGAAGCTCGCGGAGATCGACCGGCTCGGCGTCAAGCCTGTGCATTCCGGAAATCTCGGAACGGTCGATCCTGCAGCGGTCTTCGCTGATGGAGCACCGACGGTGGTGATAGATCTTCTCGGGACGCAAGCTTCGACTCGATGGTCGATCGACGGGTTGGCGATGGGCGGTCGGTTGGTTGCTCTCACGACCTTTCGCGATCGGGCGGTTCCCGTCGAATCACGCGAGCTTGTGTTCCGCGAGCTTTCGCTACTGGGATCGCGTTATGCCAATCGTTCCGACCTGGAGCAGGCGGCCGAACTGGTCGAGTCAGGGGCCATCGAGCCCATCATTGGAGCAATTGGTGGGCCCCGAGATGTACCGACGATGCATGAACAACTGAGAGCCGGGTCACTTCTGGGCCGCGGCGCACTGGATTGGAGCGCTTCATGAGCGACGTAGACAACGCGAACATCCCCGACGACATCGACGGGATCTTTATCGGCGCTGGCCACAACGCAATGGTGTGCGCTGCCTATCTGGCTCGAGCCGGACAGCGGATACTCATGCTCGAGGCAGCTCCGCAGCTGGGCGGCGGCACGACAACCGATGAGGTGACGCTGCCCAACTTCCGTCACAACCTGCATGCGTACTTCGTGCGTTGGACGCCGGAGTATGCGGTTTGGAACGACCTCGATCTTGGCCGTTATGGCGTGAATTCCATCTATCCGGAAGTGCAGAACGCGATTCCTTTCGACGGGGGCGAGCGCGCGCTCGTGACGTACGCCGATCTCGATCGCAGCGTCAAGGAGATCGAGCGCCTGTCGAAGACCGATGCTGTCGCCTTTCGCACGCTCTACAACGAGTACACCGAGCTGGCAAAGTACGTCGACACGCCTCTTCGCTTCGCACCACCCCTTCCGGCTGACGAACTACACGAACGTCTCGGCCGCAGCCGCCTTGGTCGTCACTACCTGGATCTCGATGCCCAGTCCCCGCTCGACATCGTGCTCGATTCGTTTGAGAACGAAGCTCTCCGAAGCCTCATCTTGTTCAATGTGAGTGTTCGCGGATACCTGCCGAACCTCGATGTCAAGGGCATTGGATCCATCGTTGCTTTGGCGCTGGCGAACTCTCAAGGCGGAAGAATCGTCGAGGGCGGAACCTATGAGGTGGCAAAGGCGATCGCTGCAGCGGTCACCGACCACGGCGGCACGATCATGACGGACTCCCGTGTGGCGTCTGTCAACGTCACGAACGGGCGGGCCACCGGCGTCACGCTCGAGAACGGGCGAGTGATCGATGGAGCAAAGTTTGTGGTGAGCGCGGCGCCCTCACCGATAACGATGACCGAGCTCGTGGCGCCTGAACATCTCGACCCGGGACTGCGCAAGGAGTTGGCCGAGTATCGATGGCTCGAAGAGGCGCTGTTCGGCACACACTGGGCGTTGTCCGAGCGACCGGTGTTCACGTCTGAGGCGTACAACCCCGATGTTCCTCGAGCGCTGAACCTTGCTCTTGGCTACGAATCGTCGGCGGACCTGATCGACCACATGCACGCAATCAGGTCGGTCGAGCAAACGCCTCACGGAGCGTTGCACGCTTCGATCCCAACGGTTCACGACCCAACGCAGGCGCCCGACGGGAACCACACCACCTTTGGTTGGCATTTCGTACCCGGACCGCAGACGCGAGGCAAATGGGACGACGCGGCCGTTCACGATCGATCAGAGGCATTGCGGGCGACCTATGCCAAATATGCGCCAAACATCACCTCGGCGACCCTTGGGACCGCCGATCATTCTCCGGACTCGACCGAACGGCGGATCATCTCGATGCGAAGCGGTGACCGTCATCACGGCAGCTTCCACCCGGAGAACTGGGGGATCGATCGGCCGAGCGCCAACATGCCGGGCTACACCACGCCGATCGAACGGCTCTATTTGTGTGGCGCGTCGCAGCACCCGGGTGGCAGTTTTCACGGGCAACCTGGCTACAACGCCGCAGGCGCAGTGGCCGATGATCTCGGACTCGAGAAGTGGTGGAAGCCAGCAGACATCCGTCAGGTTCTCGACGCGCTCGACTGACGGTCCATCCAAGCCGCGAGTTCAGCGGCCCGCGGTCACCACGATCACCGCTCCGGAAATCATCGCCGCCGTCCCGACGGCGAGCGAGAGGGTGAGACGTTCCTGTTTCGCGTCGAAGACCACCGGCGCGAGACCTACGACGACGAGCGTCGCAAGCTGTTGCACGGTGATGGAGATGGCGATCGTGGTGCGACTGAATGACACCCATTGCGCGCTGATTCCGATGGCCCCCGTGACTCCGCCAGCCAGCATCCATCTATACGCGGAACGTGGAGGTCGGGGACGCTTCCACAGTCCGGCGACCGTCAGCCCGATGAAGTGAACGACCAGGGCAGCAGCGAGGCCAACGGTGAGCCCGAGAACCGGCTCATCGAGCCCCTCTAGCCCTTTCCGGATGAAGATGGGAGAGGTTCCCCAGAAGGCCGCGACGAGAAGTGCGAACCATGGGTTCGTCCACTGCTTGGAATCACCAGGTCGGCTGAGCGAGATCAGCGCCACCCCGGCCACCGTGACAGCGACGCCGACAAACGTGAGAAGCGTGACCGATTCGCCCAACGTCGGGACGGCCAACAGGGTGCCCAGGATTGGTGCTGCGGAGACCAATGCCCCGGTCCGTGCGACGCCGATCGTCTGTTGGCTGAGAGCGAGGAGGGTCCACCCGCCGATGTAGTGGATGATCGCGCTGGCGGAAAAATACGCGAGCGAACCGAGTGGCGCGTCTGCAAGCAGCGCAACCTCTCCAGTCACGAGCAGCCGAGCCACGAGGATTGCCTCGACGGCTACCAACAGCCCGAACGCGGTGCGAAACGCGTCAACCAACAAGTTGGCCTTGCGATTCATCATTTGGGTGAAGCCGAACCCAAGTGCTGCGAGAAGCGCCCACAGTACGCCTGCACTCATTGCGAGGCCTCTTCGTCGGCCATTCCAGCTATGTCGAAGATGGCAGAGCTGGGGGCGACAATCATCGATTTCCCTCCGCGCTCACTATGCAGTGGTCGGCATCATAGGTGTCGAGCGGCCCGAAACCCATGGTCAAATCGACAGATGGTGCATTATGCACAATATTTGCCCGTGATGGAACATGACTGCCGTCCATGGTCTAGGTTGACCGGACGGAGGTACGCGATGGGGGTTGCGATGGATGCAGTGAAGGGTGACGAGGAAGACGTCGTCGCCGTCGTCGATACCGTCAAGAGCGAGCGACGAAAGGTCATGCTCATCACGCTGGCGGTCGGGATCCCGCTGATTGCTTGGACGCTCACCCAGATGAGCACGCTTGCCTTCTTCACCCAGATCCTGAACGGGCTCAGCTTCGGCGCACTTCTCTTCTTCTTGGCCGCCGGCTTCACCATGATCTTCGGTCTGCTCCGAATTGCGAACCTCGCACACGGCGGGTTCTACCTGATGGGCGGCTACATCGGGGTGGTGGTCACAGCTGCGACGGGACAGTTCTGGTTGGGTCTGCTCACCGGAGGAATCGTCATCGCAACGCTCGGGTTGTTCACCGAGCGGGTCCTGCTCCGCAGAATTCGGGGGCTCGAGAAGCCCGAGGTTCTTCTCACGATCGGCATGACGTTCGTGATCGGCGATGTATCGCTGTGGTTGTGGGGCGGCGATCCACGCGTCGTCGAGAAGCCGAGTTATCTGAAGGGTGCCTTCCAGATCGGTGACTCGTTCTTCTATCCGAAGTATCGAGTGTTTGTTCTCGCGTTCGCCATTCTGCTCGCCCTGATTCTCTTCTACATCGATCGACGAACCAAGATTGGGGCGATCGTGCGCGCTGGCGTCGACGATCGGGAAACCGTCGCCGCCCTCGGCATCAACATCAAGGCCGTGTTCACTGCGGCGTTCATGTTCGGGGCGTTCATCGCAGGCATGTCTGGCGTGATCGGAGCCGGCTTCCTCGTCCTCCTGCCTGGACAAGATTTCGAGATTCTGCTCTTCGCGCTTGTGGTGGTGATCATCGGTGGGCTCGGCAGCCTCGAAGGTGCCGCGCTCGGTGCAGCCGTCGTCGGCCTCATTGACGCATTCGCGAAGGCGCTCGTGCCCGAGTTGTCTTTCTTCACGTTGTTCGCACCGATGGCGATCATCTTGATGGTCCGCCCCAACGGACTTCTCGGGAGAGCCTTGTGAGCTGGCTTCAGATGCTTCCGCTGACGAAGAAGGTTCAGCTTTCATTGCTGGCTGCAGTTGCAGTCCTCGCACTGCTCGCACCTCTCGTGGCAGACAGTTTCATCCTGCGGCTACTCACCCTTGCCCTGGTTTCTGCCCTCTTCGCGATGAGCGTCGACTTGATGGCCGGCTATGCCGGACTGGTAACACTCGGCCATGCAGGTGTGTTGGCGAGCGCAATGTACGGCGTGGGATACGTGGCGTCGAAGACCGAGGGCGGGGTGCCTCTCCAGATCCTCGTCGGATTCGGCGCAGGTATGACCGCCGCGGTCATCTTCGGGCTGATGGCGATGCGAAGCACCGGCGTGTACTTCATCATGATCACGATCGCCCAGGGCATGATGGTGTGGGGGCTGGCTTCGCTGCTCGTCGACATCACCGGCGCGGAGAACGGCTTGCTTGGCATTCGACGCCCGGTCGCAGTCGAGGCCGACGTGGAGTACTACTACCTCGTTCTCTTCGTCGTTGCACTCTGTTCGTTGGCGCTGTTCGTGGTCGTGCGATCCCCGTTTGGGTATGCACTGAAGGGGCTTCGTGGTTCGGAGACACGAGTTCGGATGCTCGGTCACAACTCCGCTTTTCTCAAGTTCCAGATGTTTGTCACATCGGGGTTCTTTGCCACCGTCGCCGGCATTCTGCTGGTGTACCTGAACGAGTTCGTGAACCCTTCGGATGCGATTCTGGCTGCGTCCGCACTACCCGTCCTGATGACGATTCTCGGCGGCATCGGCACGCTCGTCGGACCGTTCATCGGCGCGTTCATGATCGTCTTTCTTCGCAACTGGGTGAGTATCAAGGTGGATCGTTGGCCAACGCTCATGGGCCTCGTCTTCATCCTTGTCGTGCTGTTCGCCCGGGAAGGTCTCGTTGGCGCCATCAGAAAATGGTGGTACCGCCGACTCGAGGGATCCGAAGGGAACCCAAGCTCTGCTCTTCGTTCGCCAGAACCCCAAGAACCGGTGCTATCGGAGTAGCCAGACACCTTGTTGGTTGCTCTCCCCAGGAGTGACCAGCAATAACTAGGAGGAGAAGAAACATGTTCAAGAGTTTCCGAAAGTGGCTGCTACTCGCAGCTGTACTTGCCTTAGTAGCTGCTGGCTGCAGTAGCGACGACGGCGATGACACATCGACAGGCGACGACACTGCGACAACCGCAGCTCCCGCCGACGATGCGCCTGATGACTCGGGCGATGACGCGCCTGACGAGACGGCGGCGCCGAGCGACGGCGGTGGTGATGCAACTGACACGCTCAAGATCGGCGTGCTTCTTCCACTGACCGGATTTGTCGCAGGCCCGGGTGAAGATGCCCAGCAAGGTCTCGAGCTCTACTTCGACAAGTTTGGTGACGGTACGACCGTCGAGGCCTCGGGGGTGAACATCGAGTTCGTCCTCGAAGACAGCGGCTCAGATCCAGCGGTTGCCCTGACGTCGGCGACGAAGCTCGTCGATGTGGACAACGTCGACATCATCATCCCGGGAATTCTCGCTAGTACGGGCGGCGCTGTGGGCGATGCGTTGGGCGACCGAGACGATGTGATTTTGTTGTCGCCATATTCCTGTAACGACGACTTCACCCAACGTGCTCCGCTTGACGGTTATGCCCGACCTGGCGGTTGGGCCTGCAGCCAGACTTCACATGCGTTCGGTCAATGGGCGTTTGAAGAGGGTGGCTACGAGACCATCGCTACGTCATGCGCTGACTACACCTTCGGCTACGAGCACTGCGGTGGTTTCGCCGACGCATTCACCGCCGCTGGCGGCACGCTCGTGGAACAGATCTGGTTCCCACCACCAAACCAGGACTTTGGAACCTACGCGACTCAGATGAACGGGCTCGACGTTGACGGAATCTTCGGCCTTTCGGTCGGCGGTGCTGCTGTTCCGTTCGTGACGGCGTACTCAGAGTTCGGTGTCGATCAAAAGACGCCACTGCTCGCTGGAGCGGTGACCACCGATCAGTCTGTGCTGCGTGCGATGGATCCAGCTACCGTCCTTGGAACCCTCTCGCATGGTCACTGGGCTGAAGGTGCCGATATCCCCGCAACACAGGAATTTGTTGCCGACTTCGAGGAAGCCACGGGCAAGATTGCTTCGTACTACGCAGCTGCGAACTACGCAGCCATGCAGTGGGTCGTCGCCACGCTCGAGGAGACGGGCGGTGTCTATGACCCCGCTGAATTCCTTGAAGTGATGAAGGGTGATCTCACGGTCGACACGCCGTTCGGACCACAGACGCTCGATGAATTCGGTTCGCCAATTCTCAACGTCTACATCCGTGAGGTCGTGGAGCGCGAAGACGGCAAGCTGTGGAACGTACCGATCTTCACCTACGAGGCCGTCGATCAGTTCTTCCCGTTTGAGCAGGACGCGTACCTAGAGCAGCCCACCTACACCAAGGATTTCCAGGGCAATAGCGTCGGTTAACCGACCTACGGAAACGTTGAACACGAGAGAGAAGGTCTGTCCTGACTACCGCACTGAAAGTTGATGATGTCACCGTCCGGTTCGGCGGTGTCACGGCTGTCAACCACGTCTCCCTCCTCGTAGAGGAGGGAGAACGGTGGGCGGTCATCGGCCCCAACGGTGCCGGGAAGACCACTCTGTTCCGCACGATCTCCGGTGAGGTGTATCCCACAGAGGGATCGGTGGAATTATTCGGAACCGACATGAGCCGCTCTGCGCCTTTCAAGAAGGCGCAGAGCGGTGTCGGGCGCACCTACCAGGTGACCGAGCTCTTCAACGAGCTGTCGGTCGAAGACAACCTGATCATTGCTGCGCAGGCGGTGACCAAGACGCGATTCTGCTTCTGGTCGCCGATACGGGTACGAGGCAAGCTTGACGAAATGGTCTCGTGGGCGCTCGATGCCGTGGACCTCACTCGTGATCGCCATACTCGGGTGTCGGAGATGTCGCACGGGGCGCACCGTCAGCTCGAGATCGCGATGGCACTGGCATCGAACCCGAAGTTGTTACTCCTCGATGAGCCGGCAGCGGGACTATCCGCCGCCGAGCGCAAGATGATGAAGGGACTGATCAACGGTTTGCCGCGCGACCTTTCGATCATTCTCATCGAACACGACATGGATATCGCGCTCGAACTCGTCGATCAGGTGCTGGTGCTCGACAACGGAAGCAGGATCGCTGAAGGCGCGCCTGAGGACATTCGCAACAACCAAACCGTCCAAGACGTCTACATGAAATTCGACTGATGCTTACTGTTGAAAACGTTCAGGCTTACTACGACACCGCGCACATACTCGATGGCACGAGCCTCGAGGTGGCCGACGGAGAAGTGCTCGGCCTCCTGGGCCGCAACGGCATGGGCAAGACCACTCTGGTCCGAACGATCGCTGGAGTGGCTCCACCGCGACAGGCCGACGGCACGATCACGTGGCAGGGCGAGGACATCACCAATCTGGAGTCATACGAGATTGCTCGCCGCGGGATCGGTTACGTGCCGCAAGGACGCCGAGTATTCGGCAGTCTGAGTGTCATCGAGAACCTCGATGTGATCGCGCGTGAACCAGCGCATGACATGGGCGAAGCGTGGACCATCGAGCGCGTCTTTTCCTTCTTCCCACGATTGGAGGAGCGCAAGACGAGTTACGCACGAACGTTGTCGGGTGGCGAGCAGCAGATGCTTGCAATCGGCCGGGCGCTGATGACCAATCCGTCCCTTCTCCTGATGGATGAGCCGTCGGAAGGGTTGGCGCCGATCATTCTCGGGATCATTCGCGACACGCTCATCACGCTCAAGGGCTCGGGCCTGAGCATCTTGCTCGTCGAGCAGAACCTTGGCCTCGCTCTCGCTCTCGCTGATCGCCTGTTGCTGATGAGTGAATATGGCAAGATCGTTTGGGAAGGCACGCCCGCTGAGCTCAAGGCGGACCAGACAGCGATGAGTACCCACCTGGGAGTCTGAGCGACCCCAGCTCAGTCCAAGGCGGCGAAGAACCGGGCGGGCGATCCCTCTGCGCCCTTGACGTTCAAGAACGCGCCGAAGAACCTGAACCGCTCGTCGCACGGAACCTCGGAGAGGTTCGTCAGCGACTGCATCAGGATTGCGCCAGCGTCCCCGATGATCTGGTGCACGACGAACTCATACGGCAGGTAGTTCTGCTTCTTTGCTGATGCTTCGGGAAAACAATCGAAACCGATGGCTTTCGCTCCCGTGTCCGTCAGCCACTTCGCGGCCTCGGGCGAGCACGACGGCGAACCGAGGTAGTAGCGCGGAAATTCACCCCAGGCTTCGTCGGTCCATCCGGTTCGGACCAAAACGATGTCGCCGGCGCGAATCTCTGGAGCGGCTGCTTCGAGATCAGCTGGAGTGATGTCGTGCTCGGGCTCGATGTGCGTGAGATCGATCACCACCGCTTCGCCACACGTGCGCTCCAGCAGAATATCTTCGGCAACTTCTCCGTCTTCTCGATAGTGCTTCGAGAAATCGACGTGTGATCCGGCGTGGAGCATCATTTGGATCTCCGTGACCATCCAGAACCCCGGTTCCTTGAAGTGTTGGGTGATGCCGATCGGCTGGTTGACCGACGGAGGGCTGTACGTATCCGAACCGATCGGAACGGTGAGGTCGACTATTCGCATGGTTTTCCTACTGTGGGTGTTGAAGGGGAGAAGTTGGCGTCACTCGTCGTTCCGCCACTTTCGACCCGGCATGTGGTTGTAGATCGATGCGACGATCCCGCCATCGACGACGAGCGCTGTAGAGGTGACCCAGCTCGAGTCCTCAGAGGCCAGATAGAGCGCCGCGGATGCGACATCAGGTGGCTGTCCGATGCGGCCGAGCGGGGTGACCGCGGCACGCCCTGCTCGAATCTCGGGATCTTGCAGATATGCGGTGAGGGGTGTTTCGACATGTCCCGGGCAGATTGCGTTCGACCGGATGCCATACTCGGCCCACTCGACGCCCTGCTGTTTCGACAACATGATGAGTGCCGCTTTGGTCGATGAGTAGGCGCCAGCGCCGGGGTACGGGGCCAAGCCGGCGTTCGATGAGATGTTGATGATCGAGCCTCCGCGGCCCTGCTCGACCATGTGTCGGGCGAGCTCGCGTCCGACGACGAACGCACTGTGGAGCCCGACGTTCACCAGTCGCTTCCAGTCGTCGGTGGCGAGTTCCAGAAGTGGTCCAGGCGCCATTGCAATGGCCGAACACACTCCCACTTCAAGACCGTCGAACTGACTGGCTGCATCGTCGATCGCCGCGACCACGTTGGACTCGACGGTCACATCCAAGACGTACGGAACGACTGCATCGCCGAGTTCCGCCACCATTGCGGCAGCCGCGTCCGCGTCTCGGTCAACGAGTGCAACCCTGGCTCCCTCGGACACGAAGACCCTCGCGATCTCCGCTCCGATGCCAGATGCCCCGCCCGTGATAAGCGCGCCTTTGCCCTCGAGTTTCATGTCGTCCTCAGATCGCTGTGCTCAGGCCTTTGGTGCTGACTGTCGGGAAGATCGGTCTCGTCGGGTCGTCGGCGGTGACCAGCTTGGCCAACGCCTCGTCGATGTGTTCCGCATGTTGCCAGGTATTGCTGTACGCGACGTTTCCCGTGCGGTCGATCACGTACGCCATGTTCGGAAGGTTGCCGAGCGCAACATGTTGCGCCTGGCTCATATCGTCGACGCCGATCGTGATCTTCACATCCTTCAATCGCTCGAGCTCTCGAGCCCGCTCCATCTTGTCGTCGAAGTCGACGTGGTCGCGGACCTCACGAAATCCAACTTCACCGGCGTGGGGTTCTCGGACGTACATCGCAACGAATTCGACGTCGCGGTCTGCGTACTTTGCCTGCAACTCTTCCATAGGCGACAACTGCCGCCGAAACGGCGGTCAAGTGATCGCTCCGGTGAAGAGGACCAAGTGCTTTTGCCCGACCAGTTCTTTCGTGTTGAACACCGAACCGTCGGTCGTTGTCAGGACCGTTTCAGGAAACTCCGACCCCAACGGAACAGCCGAAGGGAAGTCCTCATAGAAGCTGCGCACGCGCTTTGTCGTGATCATCCGGAAGGTCTTCCACTTGTTGAGATACTTCCAGCTCCACATTCCAGCTTGCGGTCCAGGCGGACGTTTGAAGAAACCTTTGGGTTTGGCCATGACCTAGCTCCTCGCCTCGGAATGCAGGATGTCGCGTGATGTAGGTTTATCGCAGATTTGGACGCGGGGCCCATCCTCGCCTGACGCAAGGAAAGATCCGTATGAGCGACGCCCCCGATTTCGAAAAAGTACGTTTGGGCTCGGTGGGCCTCGGATGGTGGGGCGGGGTGCTCGCCGATGGAGCGGCAGCAGGGAACGAAGCGACGATCGAGTCATGTTTCGCTCGAACGCCCGAGACCCGCCAGAAGTTTGCTGAAGCACGAGGGGTGCGGGAGGCTGCCAGTTTCGAGGAGATGCTCGCCGACGATGAGATCGAGGGAATTCTGCTTGCGACGTCACACGAGAGCCATGCAACCCTGATCGAAGCCGCCGCAGCTGCCGGTAAGCACATCTTCGTCGAGAAGCCCTTCACGCTGTCGGTTGAAGATGGAAAGCGGGCGATCGCTGCTGCCGAGAGCGCCGGAGTGGTACTTCAGGTGGGGCACAACAAACGACGTCAACCGGCAAACCGCAGGCTGAAGCAGATGATCGAGGGCGGCGAACTCGGCTCGGTCGTGATGGTCGAAACCCATCAGAACGCGCCGAACGCGATGAAGTTTGCCGGCGAGTACTGGCGAGCCAGTCGAGACGAGAGCCCGCTCGGATCGATGACGAGCCTCGGGGTGCACATGCTCGACACCATGCACTACCTGCTCGGACCGGTCGACCGTGTCTTTGCATTCTCCCGATCGGGTGTCGTTCCTGACGCCCCGCCGATCGATCACGTGACTTCGATCGTGTTGCAGTTTGCCTCTGGACAACAGGGCTATCTCGGTACATCCTTCGTTGTTCCTCCGACGATCAACGTGACGGTGCGTGGCACCGATGGGACGGCCTTCAACGAAGAGGACGGGACGAAGATGTACTGGCAGAGTCCGAGCAACGGGCTCCCACGCGAGTCGCTCGAGATCGAAGTGCTCGACACCATCGCCGACGAAGTCTCCGAGTTCGCTCGTGCCATTCGAGGAGGGCCAGCGCCCGAGACCGGAGGGGCCGAGGGCCTCGAGGTCATCTGCGTGCTCAACGCGGCGATCGCTTCGGTGGAATCAGGCAAGGCAGAGTCGGTCTCTGACTTCCGCTGAGCTGATGCGGTAGAACTCCAAGGTGCGCATCGAGACCATTTCGATTCCAACCGACACCGAGTCCCTCGAGGGATTGCTCTACCTACCCGACGGCGACGTCCGCGGAGCGGTTCAGCTCTTTCACGGGAACACGATGAACTTCTATGTCGGGCCGCCGCGGTTCTTGCCGCCTCACCTCACCGAACGTGGGTTTGCGTGCCTTGCGTACAACCGTCGAGGTCACGACGTTCTGTCGAATCGAGACAGTCGTGACCTCGAAGGCGGTGCATTCCAGACGATCTCCGAGGCGATCGAGGACAACCGACTCGCTCGCGCGTGGCTCGATGAGCGCGGCTTTCCGCCGCCGGTGGCGATTGGGCATTCGCATGGAGGGATGCTCGCGGTCCGTCATGTCGCGGATCATCCCGACACCCCGGCACTGATGCTTCTGTCGGCGCACCGGGGGAGTTCCAAGATGCTGAGGTTGATGGCCGACAATGGCTTGATGGCCTCGGACCGATACGAGGAGATCACCGCCGAGGCGCGTCGGCTGGTTGATGAAGGTCGGGGTGGCCAGCTGCTGGTCGTTCCGGGATGGTGGTACGTCATCTCGGCCAACACGTATGTGGACCTTCTGGACAACTGTCCTGACATCGTTGAGTTCGCAGGTCAGATTCCATGTGACACCCTTTACCTCCGGAGCATCGAAGAACCACCATCTCTATACCCGGGTGAGTTGATCGCAGACAGCTCACCCATGCCCGTCTCGATGTCGGTGTCTGATTTCGGAGGGCACTATTACCTGGGCCACGAGGATCAAGTGGCGAGCGAAGTGACGACGTGGTTGACTCACGAAGACCGAGGAGGTCTCCGATGAGTGTTGACCGATTGCCGCAGTCGTTCGAGGAGATGATCGAGGCGAAGAACCTGATCTTCCCACCGATCACGTTTCAACTCGGCAAGGACTTCAAACCCGACCCCGACGACGTGATCATCACGCCGTGGAGCAAGTCCGGAACCACGTGGCTCCAGCAGATCGCCCACGGGTTGCGTTCCGGCGGTGACATGACGTTCGATGACATCTCGCGGATCAGCCCGTGGCTGGAAGTTGCCGATGCCCTCGGGGTCGACCTCTATGCCGACCAGGGATGGCGACCACGGCTCTACAAGAGCCATTACTCGTACAACGCGGTGCCCAAAGGATGTCGGTACATCGTGTCGTTACGCGATCCATTCAAGACGATGGTGTCGTATTACCGCTTCTATGAGGGCTGGCTCTTCGAACCAGGGACCGTGGGCATCGACGAGTACATCGCGCCACACCTCAACCTCAACATCGGCAAGGACTACTGGAACCACATGGCGTCATGGTGGGAGCAGCGTGACAACGAGAATGTGCTGCTGCTGTCGTATGAACTCATGCTCGAGGACATTCGCCCCGTTGTGGTTGCGGTGGCCCGGTTCCTGGGAACCGATGCCGATGAAGAGCTCATAGACCTCGTCGTGCACCAGGCGAGTCGTGAATTCATGCTGGAACACGAGCACCGGTTCAACGACCAGATGCACCGCGACCGAGGAGAAGCCGTTGGTGCACTCCCACCAGGCTCTGGTTCGACGAAGGTGACAGCTGGCGCGAGCGACGCACCGCAATACAACATGTCCGACGAAACTCGTCAAGCAATGGAAGCCGCCTGGGCATCGACCATGGGTGAGCGATTCGGGATCGATTCCTACGCGGATCTCGTCGACCTGCAACGGGCCCGCGAGTTGTAGGCCATGGCGGCGCCACGTCCGGCGCCGCCTAGTGTGAGCTGGTGACCAGCTCATCGATCCGAACGCGCTGATCGATGCCAGGTTGGGCGTGGGCCGTGATAGCCGGAGCGTCGTTCGGGATCTCTCAGCTCTCGAATCGAGGGCTCAATCGAGAGATGGATGCCCTTCGCGCCACCACGGCCATGGTTACGGCACTCTTGGGTTGTCTTGTCGTTGCCACTGTTGCGACCGGTGCGCTCTCCGAGCTTGACGATCTCACGTTGGCGGCAGCCTTCTGGTTTGCCCTCGCTGGTTTGTTGCACTTCCTCGCTGGGTGGACGCTCTTCGCCTTCAGTCAGCAGCAGATTGGGTCGTCACGCACCGCCGCGATTCTGTCGGCCAACCCGGTGATGGCGGCTTTCATTGCCTGGCTGGTTCTATCGGAGAGCCTCCGCGTCGTGACCTGGTTGGGTGTTGTTGCAGTCACGGCTGGCGTGGTGACGATCACGCTGTCACGGTTGACGAGCGGACGTTGGTCGAATCCGACGCTCGCACTTCTGGCGACCGTGTGTTTCTCGGTCAGTCCGTTGTTCGTGCGCTGGGGCCTCGACGAACTCGACCATCCGTTGCTCGGTCTCACGGTGGGTATGGCGGTCACGGTGCCGGTGATGCACCTTGCATCACGTGCGCTCACGGGGACGTGGGTGGCCGTTCCGCAGGGGGCACGTCGCTGGCTCTACTCGGGTGGTTTTGCGGCGGCGCTTGGGCTCACCGCTCAGTGGAGCGCGCTCGCGTTGATTCCCGTTGGCGCCGCCATCAGCCTGCAACAGCTCAACACCCCGCTCGTGTTGTTCCTCGGTCCAGTACTCCTCGCCGCCCCATCGGAGCGCGCCACTCCACGATTGATCGGTGGGACCGCGCTGATCATCGCTGGATCCGTCGTCGTTGCGTTGTTCGGTCGGACGCTCTGAGCGACCTCTTCCGGATCGGCAATGCGATCGCCGCCGCGGTGGCGTAGTGTCGCTTCTCACAGGACACCTAGGGGAGATTCACATGTTGGACGAACGAACGCTCGAATTGTTGAACGGCAAGAACTTCGGCACCGTCTCGACGATCATGGCAAGCGGTCATCCGCAGACACAGATGATGTGGGTAGACACCGATCAAGAACACGTCATCTTCAACACCGAAGTTCACCGAGCCAAGTTCAAGAACCTCGAGCGCAACCCGCTGGTGACCGTCATGGTCATGGATGCGGGCAACCCATGGCGATACGTCGAGGTTCGCGGTCATGTGGCAGAGGTCGTTCATGGACAAGAGGCCCGAGATCACATCGATCAGCTGGCCATGAAGTACCTCGGCAAGGCCGAATATCCAAACCCCATCCAGTCCGAGCGGGTGATGATCAAGGTTGCTCCCGACCGCGAGAACAACTTTCCACCTGCGTAACAGCTATCGACACAACAAGTGGTCGGGAGTTCGCAGATGAGCGAGCGAGGAGCGGTGGCACTGCTCGGTGTTGGACGCATGGGTGCCGCGATGGTTGGGACCCTGCGGCGCGCGGGTTTCGACGTCGTCGTCTGGAATCGCACCGCGTCCAAAGCTGACGCTGTGGCGACGGCCACCGGAGCCGCGGTGGCCGCGACGCCCGCAGAGGCCGCATCTCGGGCATCGATTGTTCTCAGCATGCTCGCCGACGACGCGTCCGTCGTCGAGGTGTTGCTGGCTGCGAGCGAAGGGTTGAGCAGCGGTTCGGTCGTCGTCGACATGAGTACGATCGATCCGTCGACGTTGTCGATGGTCGTATCGGCCATCGAGGAGGCCGGGGCCGCGCTACTTGACGCCCCAGTTTCGGGGAGCGTCCCGCAGGTTGAGGCCGGGGCACTGACCATCATGGTCGGCGGAAACCCCGATGCCCTCGACCGCGTTCGGCCGGTCTTCGATGTGCTCGCGGCCAACGTCCTCCATCTCGGCGAGCTGGGATCAGGCGCCACGATGAAGCTCGCGGTCAACTCGATGATCCATTCGATCAATGTCGCGGTGTCAGAGGCCCTCGTGCTTGCCGAGAAGTCTGGGGTCGACCGCCATCGGGCGTACGAGGTCATCGCAACCAGTGCTGCCGCGGCGCCCTACGTGCACTACAAACGGCGGGCATTCGAGAACCCTGACGAGATGGACGTGGCGTTCAACCTCGACCTCGTCGCGAAGGATCTTGACCTCATCCTCGGACTCGCTGACAGAGTTGGCGCACCTGTTGCGCAAAGTCACGTGAACCGCGAGGTCGTCGGGAGGGCGATCGCTGCCGGGCTTGGCGACCAGGATCTAAGCGCCGTCGCGTCACATTTGCGCAGCACTCCCCGGGCCTGAGGTTTCTCCGACTCAGCCGGGCACGACAGAGGCCGAGTACCAATCGGCGATGGCCTCGCCCACCTGTTGCGGCGAATCCTCTTGGTAATAGTGCTTTCCGACGACCGTGACCTCGGTCTGGTTGGGCCACGTGCGGCAGAACTCGCGGTTGCGGCCGATGAGCGCGTGACCTTCGGTGGTGTTGACGAACAGTTTCGGAACCGTGCTGGTGGAGAGCCAGTCTGCGTAGGCCTGAATGATCGCGTGGTTGTCGGCCGGATCTCCGTCGAACGCAATCTCGCGGGGAAGCTGCACCGTCGGCACGATTGCCTCGGGTGAATCGAATCGATCGGAATAGACGGCTGATTCCTGTGGGGTCAGGTCGCGGATGATTCCGTTTGCGAAGACCGTGTTGATGAAGAAGTTCTCCGCCACGGCCTCCCGGAACCCTTCCTCGGTGCGCATGTACCGAAACCGCTCCTGGTACGCCTCCGGCAGGTCGGTGATGCGTCGAGGTTGCACCATGGCCTCGCCGTAACAGATCCCTCGGACCTGGTCGCGATGTCGCTGCGCCCAGTCGAACCCCAGGGCGGCCCCCCAGTCGTGGAGCACGAGGGTCACGGCTTCAGACCCGATGACTGCGTCAAACCAAGCGTCCACATACTCGATGTACTCGGGATAGCGGTAGGTGCCAGATGGCATCGGACCCGAGAGGCCGAACCCGGGGAGGTCGGGGGCGAGACATCGGGTGATTGACTCGACCTGTGGGATGACGTTGCGCCACAGGTACGAGGTGGTCGGGTTGCCGTGGAGGAAGACGACTGGCGCTCCAGACCCACCTGTGTCGATGTATGCCATGTGCGAGTCGAGAACGTCGACGCTTTCGTATTCGTATGGGTTCTCGGCCGAGATGGTTGACATGAGAAGAAACGTAGCCGCCCTCGTTGCTTCGGGTGCGGGAAACCGTTGCGTAGGGTGCAGGAAACGTTGGAGGAGACAACCGTGGCTGAGATCGAATCGACGATGCGTTACGAGAAGCATGAGATCGAGGTGCACGGCAACCGAATGGCGTACGTCGACACGGGTGGGCCAGGCGATCCGATCGTCTTCCTCCACGGCAACATCACGCAGTCGTACATGTGGCGCAATGTCATCCCACACGTCGAACCGTTTGCCCGGTGTATCGCCGTCGACAATATCGGCCAGGGAGATTCGCAGAAGCTCGCTGACTCGGGTCCGCAGAGTTATCGACTGTCCGAGCATCAGCGATACATCGACGAGTTTCTCGATCTGCTCGACCTCGGCGACTCCGTGACTCTGATGATGCACGACTGGGGTGTGCAGCTCGGCCTGACTTGGGCCAACGCGCATCGCAGCCGCGTGAAAGCCATCGCGCACATGCAAGGCCTGATGGGTGATCTCACGTGGGAGTTCTGGAGCCCAGAGGTTTCAGCGATGATGCGTCGGTTTCGCACCGCCGATGGTGAGGAGCTCGTGCTCGAGCAGAACTTCTTTGTTGAGAAGGTCTTGCCGGCGATGGTGATTCGTGATCTTCCCGACGCCGTCTGGAACGAGTATCGCCGACCGTACGTGGAGCCGGGGGAGGGTCGACGCCCGACGCTCACGTGGCCTCGTGAGATCCCTGTCGAGGGCGAGCCCGCAGACGTGTTGGACGTGATCAGGGCGAACAACCAATGGCTCGCCGAGAGTCAGATCCCGAAGCTCTATATTCACGTTGAACCCGAGACGGTGATGAAGGGACATGTCCTCGATGAGGTTCGAACATTTCCCAATCAAACCGAAGTCGTGGTGAGCGGACTGCACTATGTGCAGGAGGACAGCCCGCACGAGATTGGTGCTGCGTTGGTCGCCTGGTACCGAGGTCTTGATTGAACGCCCGTGGCTGGGCTTGTGGAGCCTGCGCTGTGATAAGTATGTGACTCGGCACATCGAGCTCGAGCAGCCGCAGGGGACATGGAACTCACGCATCAATTTGAAGTCGCTGCCCCAATCGAGACCACCTGGCCGGCCTTTCTGGACATGCCGCGAATCGCACCGTGCATGCCCGGCGCGGAGGTCACAGAGGTCATCGATGAGACAAACGTCAAGGGTGGGGCGAAGGTCAAAGTTGGCCCGGTGAATCTACGGTTCGCTGGTAAGGCCGAGATGACCGACATCGATCATGCGGCGCACTCCGCTTTGATGATGGGGCAGGGGAGCGATGCAAAGGGGCGCGGGAACGCGGCGGCTGATGTGCGGTTCACGCTCGCCGATCTCGGAAACGGCCGGACGAACGTCGATGTGCACACGACGCTGAATCTCACCGGGTCGGTCGCCCAATACGGACGAGCCAGCGGGCTCATCGACGAGATCGCCAACCAGCTCATCGCCGAGTTCGTCGAGAACCTCGAGGTCGAGTTGGCTCGGGATCAAGAAACCGTCACCACGGAGACACACGAGGCGACTGCCACCCCGCACGACGAGGCGCCTGCGCCAGCGGAAGCACCTGAACCAACCGGGGCCAAGCCAGCCTCTGGTTTGGCCCTATTTTTTCGAGCGGTGGTCGCCATGATCAAGAAGAGGTTCAAACGCAGCTGATGGGAACGATGAAGAGATGAAACCGGCACCGTTCACCTACCACGACCCGACGAGCGTTGGTGAGCTCGTCTCGCTTCTCGGCACGATCGAAGATGCCAAGCTTCTCGCGGGCGGCCAATCGCTCATGCCGATGCTCAACTTGCGCCTCGCTCAGCCCGACCACCTGATCGACTTGAACACCGTCGCAGGGCTGTCCGGCATCGAGGCGACGAGCAGCGGTGTACGCGTCGGTGCGATGGTCCGACAAGCATCGTTGATGAAGAGTGCGGAACTCGCGAAGGACATGCCCGTGCTCGCAGAAGCGCTCCATTGGGTGGGCCACTTCCAGACTCGAACACGCGGCACGATCGGCGGCAGTCTCAGCCATCTCGACCCGGCCGCAGAACTACCCGCGGTGGCGTTGCTCTACGACGCAGCCCTCACGGTGAATGGTCCCGACGGCAGCCGCATCGTCCCCATTCGTGAATGGCCCATCGCGTACATGATTCCGAACCTTGCCGAGGACGAGGTGCTCACCTCGATCGAGTTCAGCTCGTGGGGTGAGAGCCATGGCCACGCATTCGAGGAGTTCGCTCGACGGTATGGCGATTTCGCGATGGTCGCTGTTGGCGCTTTGCTCGCTGTTCGCGACGGAGTGATCACGCGAGCAGCCGTGTCGCTTGCCGGCACTCAGCCCACACCGATGCGCCTCGACGAGGTCGAAGCGGCATTGATCGGACAACCCGCGGCGCCGGATTCGTTTCGAGCCGCCGCAGAGATGGCGAAGAAGATGGAAGCGATGTCCGATTCGTACACGAGCTCGCGGTACCGCCAACGACTTGCCGGAGTTCTCGTCGAACGGGCTCTGGCGAAAGCGGCGATACGCGCGAATTCGGGAGGCGAATGATGTCGGATACTCGTCGCATTTCTTTGACGGTCAACAGTGAACCCTTTGTGGGAGAGGCGGAAACGCGGACTCACCTGGGCGACTTCCTTCGTCAGGAAGCCGGGCTCACAGGAACACACCTGGGCTGTGAACACGGTGTCTGCGGGGCATGCACGGTCGTTGTCGATGACGAAGCAGTGCGTTCGTGTCTGATGTTGGCCGTACAAGCCGACGGCTCGTCCGTGACGACCATCGAAGGCCTGGCCGATGGTGCCGAGCTGAGTCCAGTACAGCGTGCATTTCAAGATCATCACGGGCTGCAGTGCGGCTTCTGCACTCCGGGCATGGTGATGTCGCTGACCGCCTACCTCGAAGAGAATCCATCGCCCGATGAGGCGGAGATACGCGAGGCGATCTCGGGCAACATCTGCCGTTGTACCGGCTACCAAGGGATCGTCGCAGCAGGGCTTCAAGCTGCCGCCGAGATGCGTGGGGAACGATCATGACTCGTTATGTAGGCACCAACGTTGTGCGCACCGAGGATCCTCGGCTTCTCACGGGCAACGGTCGTTATGTCGACGACATCGTCCTTCCCGACATGCTGCACGCCGCGTTCGTCAGAGCAGACCATGCCCACGCGAAAATCAACGGGATCGACGCGGAGTTCGCGCGGACGATGCCGGGCGTCCATGCGGTGTACCTTCTCGATGATCTCGGAGAGCCCTACAGCGGCAAGGTTCTGTCGCAGCCATATCCATCGGCTGCGTTCAAGCAGGACATCCGGGCGTACCCGCTCGCCAAGGACGAAGTGTGTTTTGTCGGCGACCCGATCGCGATCGTGGTGGCCGACTCTCGTTATCTCGCTGAAGATGCTGCCGCTTTGGTCCAAGTCGACTATGAGCCGCTTCCCGCCTCGGTCGATTGTCGTACCGCACTCGATGCCGATGCGCCCATCGCGCATGTGGGTTCGCCTGACAATCACGTCGCCACGCTTGGTGTCGCTTTTGGAGACATCGAAGACGCGTTTGGTGATGCTCCGAACATTCTGAGCGAAACGTTCCTTCAGCATCGAGGCGGCTGTCACTCGATGGAGTGTCGTGGCGTGCTCGCGGTCGAAGATCCCCACGATGGCGGCCTGCTCACGGTGTACTCATCGACTCAGGCGCCATATCTCGTGAAGGCGACGCTCGCGAACTACCTCGAGCTCGACGATGCGCGGGTACGCGTGATCGCACCTGATGTCGGCGGTGGTTTCGGACCGAAGGGTGGCGTGTACCCAGAAGAGGTGGTCGTCCCGATCGCAGCTCGGCTCCTCGGTCGCCCAGTGAAGTGGATCGAAGATCGACGCGAGCATTTCATCTCGCTGAACCAGCAGGGTGATCAGCTCTGGAGCCTCGACGTTGCGGCGGATGATGACGGCAAGATTCGCGGCGTGCGCGGCCGGATCATCAACGACAACGGCGCGTACACGAACTACGGGTTGGTGCTCCCAATCACGTCACTCTTCCCGTTGCCCGGCCCCTACGCGATCCCGGCCGTCGACATCACTCTCGATTCGGTCTTCACCAACACGCCAAGCAAGTCACCGGTCCGGGGTGCAGGCCGTCCCAACGTTGCCTATGCCATGGAGCGGATGATCGAAGCCGTGGCCCGTCACCTCAACCTCGATACGACCGTTGTTCGGGCGCGCAATTTCGTGCGCACCGATCAGTTCCCATATGAGCCAGGACACAAGACGGCCGGGGGCGACGCGGTGAGTTATGACAGTGGCGATTTCCATGCGTGCCTCGACAAGGTCAAAGAGCTCTCCGACTACGACAGCTTCAGAGAGCGACAAGCTGTTGCTCGCGCTGCGGGCAAGTATCTGGGTATTGGGGTTTCGTCGTACATCGAAGACACCGGTATGGGCCCATACGAGGGGGCCACTGTTCGGGTGCAGCCGAGCGGGAACGTGCAGGTCCTCACAGGGACGGCCAGCCAGGGCCAGGGCCATGCGACGGTGTTCTCACAGGTCGTTGCGGACGAGCTCGGTGTCGATATCGAAAATGTGGTCTTTCAGGCAGCCGATACCGCCCAGTTTCCCCTCGGCGTCGGCACCGTGGCGAGCAGAACCGTGGTCGCTGCGAGCACCGCGATCTACAACGCGTCGGTTGCGGTTCGTGAGAAAGCCATCTCGCTTGCTGCAGATGTGCTCGAGGCAGCTGAGGAGGACCTCGAACTCGTTGGTGGCTCGGTTTCCGTCAAGGGTTCGCCAGGGGCGTCGGTGACGCTGGGAGAGCTTGCAACCAAGCTCAGGCCGTTCAACACCATGGTGGTCCCCAAGGGCTTCGAGCCAGGGCTCGAAGCCACGTCATACAACGTCACCCACGGACCCCCAACGGCGAGTGGCAGCCACATCGCCGAGGTCGAGGTCGACATCGAAACGGGCGAAGTGTCGATGCTCCGGTATTCGGTTGCCCATGACTGCGGCCGGATGCTCAACCCCAAGCTCGTAGACGGGCAGATCCTCGGTGGTGTGGTGCACGGACTGGGCAACGCCCTGTTTGAGCGGATGCACTATGACGAGTCAGGTCAGCCCTTGTCGGTGAACTATGGCGAGTACTTCTTACCTCTGGCAGCGGAGATGCCGCCGATCGCGATCGTGCATCACGAGTCGCCTTCGCCTCTCAATCCCCTCGGCGTGAAAGGGGCAGGTGAGGGTGGCACCATGCCAGCGGCCAACGCAATCGTTTCGGCCATCGAGAACGCGCTCGAGCCATTCGGCGTAATCGTGAATGACTATCCGGTCGATCCCGAGCGGATCTGTGATCTTCTCGACGAGGCTGAAGCCAACGCGCTGACCTGACCGAATCGTTCAGCCCTCTCGGGCAGCGATGAAGTCGATCTCGATCTTCCACGCCGGGTTGGCCAACCCAGAGATGTACATGAGCGTCGATGCTGGACGATGTGGACCGAGCTCGTCATCGCGTACCGCCATGGCGCCGTCGCGGTCGGCTCGATCGATCAACAACATGTTGAGCTGCACGATGTCTCCGATGCCCATGCCGGCCTCCTCAAGGATGACGGCGATGTTCGCCCAGGTGATTCGAGCTTGCTCTTCGATGCTCTCCGGCACAGAGCCATCGAGGTTTTGCCCCGTCTGACCAGCGCCGAACAGAATTCGAGCGTTGCTTTCCACCTCGACACCGTGGGCATATGTGGCAAATGGGCCAGCAATTCCTGCTGGATTGATACGTCGCATGGAGCGACTCCTCTCGTCAGGCGTCTCCGCTTCGACAGATCGTATATTGTGCAATCTTGGCAGGAAGATCTGACGAATGCCGGGGGCCAATGATGTGGAAGAGTGAAGTGCGCGACGGAATGCGCATCGACTGGGACGTTGAGATCGAAATGGACGACGGCATCGCCATGCGTGCCGATGTCTTCCGGCCCGACGATGATGGAACGTATCCAGTCATTCTCTCGTACGGCCCATACGCCAAGGGACTGGCGTTCCAGGACCTGTATAGCGATCAATGGGAGCGGATGATCGAGGCCTATCCAGACGTCGCCGCGGGCTCGACGAACAAGTACCAGAATTGGGAAGTCGTCGACCCGGAGAAGTGGGTTCCGGAAGGGTACGTATGTGTTCGCGTCGACTCGCGCGGCACGGGCATGTCCCCGGGTTACATCGATCATTTCTCTCCGCGCGAGACCCGCGACTTCTACGAGTGCATTGAGTGGTCGGCCGTGCAGCCCTGGTCGAGTGGCAAGGTCGGCCTGAACGGCATCAGCTACCTGGCGATCAATCAATGGCATGTCGCTTCGCTGAAGCCGCCATCACTCACGGCGATGTGTGTGTGGGAGGGGGCGGCCGAGTGGTATCGAGACATGACGTATCACGGTGGCATCCTTTCTACGTTCTGGGACAACTGGTATCCCCTCCAGGTGACAGCAGTGCAGTACGGACTCGGCGACAACGGCTACAAGAGCCGGGTCACGGGGCGCAACATCTCCGGCGAGGCCACGATGTCGGACGAAGAACTCGCGGCGAATCGATGTGCATTCGGCGACGAGATTGCCTCTCACCCGCTCAACGATCAGTACCACCGAGACCGGTCGCCCGTATTCGAGAACATCGACGTTCCGTTCCTGTCCGCAGGCAATTGGGGCGGGCAGGGGTTGCACCTTCGGGGAAACGTCGAAGGCTTCGTTCAGTCTGCATCGTCCCAGAAATGGCTCGAGCTACACGGCGAAGAACATTGGACGCACTTCTACACCGACTACGGCCGTGAGATTCAGCTCGCATTCTTCGATCACTTTCTGAAGGGCGAGGACAATGGTTGGGCGGAGCGTCAACCTGTGCAGCTGCAGGTCAGGCATGTCGATCGATTCGAAGAACGGTTCGAGGACGCCTGGCCGATCCCTCGCACTGTTTGGACCGAGCAGTTCTTGCATGCCGATGGCGCACTTGCTCTCTCACCTCCGACAGAAGAGGTGTCCATCGAATTTGATGCCACCGGCCAAGGCGTCGACTTTCGCTCTGCGCCGCTCACCGAAGAAACCGAGTTCACCGGACCGCTGGCGGCAAGACTCTGGGTGTCGAGTTCGGAGCCCGATGCCGACATCTTCGTCGTGTTCCGTGCGTTTGATGAGCAGGGAGACGAGGTGGTCTTCCAGGGGGCTGTGGAGCCAAATGCCCCCATCGCACAGGGCTGGCTGCGAGCGTCGCATCGCGACCTCGACGAAGAGCTGAGCGAGCCGTGGCGTCCAATTCATCCCCACACCGAGGAGAAGCTGCTCGAGCCAGGAGTGATCTACGAACTACACGTCGAACTGTGGCCGACCTCGATCGTGGTTCCCGCGGGATACACGCTCGGGTTCAGCGTTCGTGGCAACGACTATGAGTACGGAGGTGAGATCGACGAATCGAAGATGGAGATCGCCAGCTTCGCGAACCGTTTCACTGGATCCGGCCCGTTCATCCACGTCGACGAGCGGAATCGGCCCCCCGAGCGTTTCAGCGGCACCACGACCCTGCACATTGGACCGGATCGACCAGCGAACATCCTGACGCCGCTCATTCCGTAAGGCGGGCGCCTGGCAAAGGTGAAAAGGTGCTTCCGAAATAGCGTAGAAGTACAGGCGCGACTATCGTCCACCGTTCGTGAAGGCCCGATCACTTTCCGTAAAAGAGTTAGAAGGACCTTTACGGTTTCTCCTGGTCTTTGGTCTGATCTACGTGTTCCTCGTCGGCGTGTCATCGCTGGAGGCGGGCATCAAGATCATGGGGGAGGACACGCAGGAGAGCCTGTTCTCTGCTGCGAGCAACCCGATTGCGGCCTTGTGCATCGGGATTCTCGGAACGGTGCTGGTGCAGTCCTCCTCGGCTTCTACGTCGGTGATTGTTGGCCTGGTCGCCTCGGGAGCGCTCGGCGTTGACGACGCGGTTCCCATGGTCATGGGAGCGAACATCGGCACCACGGTGACCAACACCCTTGTCTCGCTTGGCCACATCAGACAGTCGAACGAATTTCGCCGGGCGTTCGCAGCCGCGACCGTGCACGACTTCTTCAACGTGTTGGCCGTGCTTCTCCTCCTCCCGATCGAACTCGCCACCGGCGTCATCAGTGACACGGCGAAGTGGATCAGCGAGCGTCTGGTCGGCTCGTCGGGAACCGAGTGGAAGAGTCCGGTAAAGGCCTGGGTGAAGGAGCCGGTGGGGCTTCTTCAGGACTTCTGGGCTGCAGTCGGGACCTCGGGCAATGTGCAAGGTGTCCTCATGGTGCTCACGGGCCTCGTGGTCATCTTGATCGCCCTGAGCCTGATTACGAAGAACATGCGGTCGTTGGTCGCCGACAGGGTTGAGCGTTCGATCAACGCGATGTTGAGCCGCGGTGGCGGCACGGTCGCCCTCTTTCTCGGACTGGTGATCACGATTGCGGTCCAGTCGTCGAGTATCACGACGTCGATCCTGATCCCGCTCGCAGGGGCGGGCGTGATCAGCCTCAGAAACGCGTATCCGGTCACGCTGGGAGCCAACGTTGGGACAACCATCACGGCGCTCCTTGCGTCGCTCGCCGCATCGAGCCCAGAGTCGCTGACCGTCGCGCTGGCTCATTCGACGTTCAACGTGATGGGCATCTTCTTTCTCTACGTGATCCCTCTGGCGCGTGATATCCCCGTCAAAGCCGCAGAGCGCTTGGCCGACGTCGCCGTTGAACGGCGCGCACTCGCGGTTGCCTACGTGGCTATCGTATTCATCGCACTGCCATTCTTCGGCGTGGTAGTACTCGGGTAAAGGAGGCCTCTCATGGTTCTCGCATTCTTCAAGAACAACTCAGACGATGGAAACTTCGATCACATCGTCACGTCGGCGGTCGCGATGCTCGCCGACGCGCGTCATTCGTTCGACCTCGCAACGCTGGTGCTGCTCACCGATGCAGACCCAGCCGCGGTTGCCGACGATGTGCGCGACACGGATCAGCGAATCAATCTCGCCGAGCAGGAGCTGCGCAGCGAGCTCATCGTGCACGTCTCAGTGCAAGGAACGGCCGACATTGGCTCGGTCCTTGGTTTCACGCTCTTGCTCAAGAAGATCGAGCGGATAGGCGACCAGGCCAAAAACATTCTCGACCTCGCAGAGAACGGTGTCACCCTCGTGGGTCGAGACGATATCGAGGAGCTTCTGGTCGAGCGCCAGCGCCTCTCGGAGCTTTTCGCCGATGCTGGAGCGCTGCTGAGCGACCCGGATCCGTCCGAGGATGCCATCACCGAATACGCCGATCGTGCGACAAACGCAATGGCCGAGTACCAAGCGACGATCGATTCGTGCATGACCTCCGACCGTCCGGGCCGAGAAGTAGTACCGCTGGCGATCTACTTCCGGTACCTTCGCCGCATCGTTGCCAACCTTGTGGGCGTTGTGCGATCGAGCAATGAGCCGATTCCGACGATCGACTACCTCGAAGACGGAATGGTCGACACGGAGGACTGACAGACGCGCGGTCAGTCGATCTCGTCGATTGCTTGATGCATCGCAATGTTTGGTTCGCCGCGAAGTCCGAGCTTCTTGCGGAGTGCAACGAGGGCTTTCAGGTCATCACCTTCGACAGAGAGAGTACGAAGCACCTCGTCGCTGTCCGCGAATTCGATGTCGGTCACCTCGGCGACGAGGTCACCGATCTCGAATCGTTGACGGTTCTTCGTAACGAATACTGGGCGCACATCTGAGTTCGGGTCGAGTTCGCGTACCGCCCGCGCGATGTCGTACTTCTTGCCGCGCTGAGGACGGTCGAGGTTGAGTGCATCAAAGATCTCGTCGAATGGCGTCGGCGTGGACTTCGCCGACGTGTAGCGGTTTCGTGACCAGCGTTCGAACCCCTTGTCTTCTGACACGAGGTGTTTGATCTTCAATGTGTTGTCGCGGACCTTTGCATTCCAGTCAGGGTCGTCGACGAGTAGATACAGGTCATCAAACGTCTCCCGCGTGGACGACGACGCCAGCTCAGCGAGCTTTTTGCGGGCCTTGCGGTGTTTTCCCCAGACCCGGAATTCATAACGAGCGCGGCGACGGCTGTCCTTTTCATCACTGTCTTGCGCCATACGTTTGTCCATCTGAGGGAAGCGCATCAATTATAGGTGTCGATCACTGGGCGTATGGACGCCCCCTCCAATCTCCACGTGGCGTGGCCCCACTCGATGTGACGGTGCTGTGCTGGCTACGGTGGACGGCGTGGACGAACGAGACAAGGTCGAGACGATCTCGGAGCTGCGTAACTCATTTTCCTATGGGAGCCGCAGCAATTTGAATTTCAAATTCGTGCGAGATCTGAGCGACAACGAGTTCGGCGACATGGTCGAGGAACTCTTCGACGCTGTCGCACACGGAGGCGATGCGGGCGACATTTCCGGCGTTGCTGACGTTGCCTTCCGCTGGCAGCAGAAGGCATACAAGAACCATCTCGGCGATCCGAACGACTTTCGGTATGCGTACGATGACGTGCCCTTCACCCCAATGGTCAAACCCCTGTCCGAAGCCCGAATCCTGCTTCTGACCTCCAGCGGGCACTTCGTGGAAGGGGACGACCCTGAGCCATTCGGGGTCAAGGACATGTCTCAGGCTGAGGCTGAAGCGCGAATCAAGGAATCGGTCAAAGAACCGCCGACTCTGTCTCGAATCCCCATCGACACCCCGAGTGACCAGATTCGTGTTCGCCACGGCGGATATCCCGTGCAAGCGGCGATTGCTGACCATCAGGTCGTCCTACCCCATGAGCATCTACGAGCGATGGTCGCCGACGGACTGATTGGTGAACTCGTCGAGGACGCCTACTCATTCGTCGGAGCGGCCCCTCAAGGCTTGATGCGCGGCAAGGTCGGTGAGGAATGGGCGCAGATGGCTCGAGACCTCCACGCTGATGCGGCGTTGCTCGTACCTATTTGACCGGTGTGTCACGTGTCCGTGGGACACGTCCAACGTGCGATGGAGACCGCAGGCGTACCGTCGACAAGCGTGTATGTCCGCAGCTTCGATCTACACCCGAAGCTCATGGGTTTGAGCCGCACGGTGATCACCGATCATCCCCTGGGTCGACCGCTTGGACGCCCGGGCGACGGGGCTCGTCAGCGTGCGGTCGTCGAACGGGCGCTGAGCCTTCTTTCTGCCGAGAGTCAGACGATCGTCGACTTCGGCCAGCACTACTGACGGCACTCGATCGATCCGTCGGTCGTCCCGACGTAGCCAAACACGACGGAGGTCTCCCAAGGCGCCGCTTGTCGTCCATGGCTGAGCATTGGCGCACCTCTTGACGTCGTACTTAGTACGAGTATAGTGACCAGTACTAAGTACGGCGACTGAGTCGCGAAAGCGATTCATCGACGATGACCAATAAGAGGAACGACCGATGACTACGCCACTACTTGACCAAAGCAATCCACCCACGCCGACCACCATGCTCCAGCCGCCCATGTCGCTGGGCAGCGACAACGCAATGCACGGATCGATCGGCAGGCAACGCGCAGCACTGATCGCCGGCATCGGCTACGTGCTTCTGTTCTTCCTTGCGATCTTCGCCAACTTCTTCGTCCGAGAAGGTTTGGTGGTCGCCGACGACGCATCAGCCACTGCGATCAACGTCGCTGAATCCAACACTCTCTTCCGGCTGGGGCTTGTTGCCTTCCTCGCCATCTTCCTGATCGACATCGTCGTCGCCTGGGCGCTGCACATCGTGTTCCGATCCGAGCATCACGATCTGTCGCTTGTTGCGGCGTGGTCCCGGCTGGTCTACACCGTGTTTCTCGGTGTTGCGGCCATCTTCTTCTTCCAGGCGCTGTCGTTCTACGACTCGGCAGCGCTGGCTGACGTGATGAGCTCCGCCGAGCGGAATGCTCAGGCCTTTATCGGACTCGAGCTCTTCAACTCCACCTGGCTCATCGGGCTCGCAGCGTTCGGGCTTCACCTGATCGTGCTCGGCGTACTGGTGATCCGGTCATCGGAGACGCCACGGTGGCTCGGCTACGCCATGATCACCGCAGGTGTCGCCTATGTCATCGACACAATGGCTCACACGGTGCTGGCCAACTACGCAGACAACGCCGATCTGTTTCTCGTCATGGTCGCCGTGCCCTCGGTCATTGCCGAGGGGTGGCTCGGACTGTGGCTCCTGAATCGCGGGCGCAAGGGTCTGGCAGAGCGATGACCTCGCTTGTGTTGGCTCAGGTTCCGCAGAAGCTCGTGATCGCTGCCGCAAACGGGCCCGGCTCATCGTTCATGGGGAAGTGGCCGGAGTTCTCCAACACGGTGACGTCGCAACCCGGGACCGATTCTTCGAACGACGCGCGGGTGGCGATGGTCGGGCCCTTGGCGCCATAGAGAAGCAGTGTCGGTTGGGTGAGTTTCTGCGCCCAATGACCGAGCTCGTATTCTCGTATTGCCCACATGGTGGACATCATCGACTTCGTCCCCGCCTTGTTCCGGTCGATGTTCCACCGCTCGAGGAACGACTCGCTGACCTCGTTGAATCGTGCTTCGACCGCAGCGCGGCTCTGCGTGGGGATACCGAATAAGCCATCCACGGTGTCCCAATGCGAGGCCCACTCCGCCTCGGATCTGAACATCGTCTCGACGGCGACGATGTGCGTGAAGCGATCTGGATAACGCGCACCGAGCGACACGACGAAGAGACCGCCGATCGACGTGCCCGCGACCGCTGCTCGGTGCACCTCGAGGGCGTCCATGACTTCGATGAAGGCGTCGCAGTATTCATCGATCGACATGTGGCGGGGGAGTCCGTCTGAGTCTCCCTGACCGGGCTGGTCTATGGCGATCACGTCGAATGACTCGGAGAGCTCGTCGATGACGTCTTCCCATTCATGCACGGAATTTCCATTGCTGTGCAGCAAAACGAGTGGGTGCCCGGTGCCGGTCCGCACATAGTGCACTCGGCCGAGTTCCGTCTTGATGAATCCTTCGTGCATTGCAGGTCCCCTTGTGTTCATCGCGGCCCCACGGCCAGGTCGACATTAATCGAACGACGGCATCACGGCTTCGGCGAAGTGCTCGAGGCGGGGAACTCCGCCCGTTGGATCGATCATCAGGACCTGACCCACCCCGGCTGATTCGAGCGTCTTCAGCTTCTTGATGCACGTGTCAGGTGAGCCCCCGATGACCGCGTCCTCAGTATTAGCGCGAGCGGTGTCATAGAACGCATGATCGGCGACCGTCAGGGCACGATCGTCGCCAGGAATTTTGGACGCCTCTCGGAGTCGCTTGATCCCTGCCAACCGATGGTCATACTCGTCCTCGAGCGTGTGGAGCTCCTCGTCATGCAGCAACATCAGGTGACGAGCCGCACAAACATGGCTTGGTTCGAAGACGCCGCCGTTGACCTCGATCTCATCGCGATACCACTCAACACGCTGACACGTCATGTCGATCGTGCCGAATTGGTCGACGAGCAGCCGAGTGCCGCTACGGGCTGCGTTGCGGATCGAGGCCTCCGATCCTGCACCGATCCATATCGGCGGGTGCGGACGTTGCGCTGGTGTTGGTTCAACGATGACATCGTTGTACGAGAAGTGTTTGCCTCGGTGGGAGAATCGGCCAGAGGTCGTCCAGCTCGTCCGAAGCACTTCGAGACATTCTTCGTACCGTTCGTTCGCTTCCTCACCGGGGTCGATGTCAAAACCATGGAATTCGTTTGGGCGATAGCCGCGCCCCACCCCGAGGTCGAGGCGCCCGCCCGACAGTAGATCGACCGTGGATGCTTGTTCAGCCAACAGCACCGGGTCGTGCCAGGGCAGGACCAGGACCGCCGTGCCCAGCCGAATTCGAGACGTTCGACCGGCGATGTATGCCAACAGGCTCAGCACGGCGCTGACCTGCCCGAACCCAGTGAAATGGTGCTCGACCGAGAACGCTGAGTGGAAGCCGAGCCTTTCAGCTGCGATCACATAGTCGACGTACCCGTTGTAGGACTGGCTGTCGCCGCCGATGTCATCCAGCCCGCGCTTTGCGCCACCAAACAACCCGAAATGCACGGCTCTTCTCCTCGATTCTCAGCGCTAGTAAGCGGGTGTCGCGAGCCGGAACTCAGGACTCGTCGTCGAGCTGAAACTCGATGCGTTTTCCGGGCGGCTCGACCACCAGGTGCAGCGCCTCCGCGACTCGACCTGAGAGGTTCCACATGCCACAGATGAACGTGAGCTCCACAATCTGTCTGGTCGTGAAGTGCTGCTCCATTGCTTGGAACGCAGCCTTGTTCTGTTTGGCTCGCAGGTTCGTGACCTCATCGGCCCACCAAATCGCTGCCTTCTCCTTCTCGGAGAAGAGCTCGCTGTCTCGCCAGCCATCGCCCGTCAACAGATCGATTTGATCTTGGGTCAGTCCGAGAGCTCGACCGAGCTCCACATTGTGACCAACTCAATTGTTGCACTCGGTCAGTAGCGCCGTTTTGACGATGACCAGCTCCTCGATCTTGACGTAGTCCCGGTCGGTATCGAGGTAGTCGATTCGGATCTTCTGGTCGAGCAGTTGCCAGGCTTCGACGGCAACCGGCGCGTGGCCCAACATGCGCAGATAGCGCGGTACCGTGCCCCACATCTCCGTTGACCATGCGTAGGCCGGACCGAGCTCAGCCTGGAGCTCTTCGGGGATGTTCTCCGGATCGATGAGTGGCACACGCGGATCTGGGTGCGCCATCATCTCGGCGCTGACACCCATCTCAGCGGTGAGTCCTGTGTTTTCATCGACGTTCATGTTGACGTTTCCTATCGCCGTGGTCGGAGGCCAGACTCGGCCTTACTGCACCGTAGAACCTGCGCCATCTGCCGTCAGCGCTGCGACTCGCCCTGCCCGACGAGCCTCCTCTGCAGGGAAGTTCAACTCAATCTTGATTGCATTGATCGGCTCCCAGAAGAAGATCTGATGGAACGCTTGTGCATGCGCCTGACGTTCAGAGAACTCGACGCCGTTGTTCTCGAGTCGCTCGACAAACTCCTCGATACCTTCGCAATTGAAGCAGAGGTGATCGAGGCTTCCGGTGCTCTCCGTGCGGTCCGGTACACCGTTGCCTTGTGCATCGCCAGCTTCGGGTGCGGTCAGATAAGCGTTCTGGTGTTCGGAGTGATTCCGTTTGCCGATGTGCACGACATCTTGATCACCGATGTACAACCAGTAGACCGGGAAACCGAAGTCGGGGTGGTCGCCCGACCGAAACCCAAGGGTGTCGACCCACCAATCCCTGGTCCGCTCTGGTTCGTCGGTGAGTATCAGAAAGTGTTCCAGGAAGCGAAGGCCCATGGTCGCAGGTTACTCGTCTGCCTCGTGGCGACGCGGCCCGCTCCAGACTCGACAACTCGTCACGGGGCTGCCGAGCTCGCCGACGGATTGCCATTCTTCTCCGGGTCGAAGTTCTCGAGAACGCACGCAACTTCTCTTCCGGGTCCACGAGTGGTCAATTCCACATCTGGCACCTCATGAAACCGCACCCGTACCGAGCTGTCTTTCACGACGACCGGCTCCATCGCGGCTGACATGGCGTTGGGAATCGTCATCCCACCGAGCGCTGTCGCCAAACCTTGTGCAGCCGCTGGATTGTCGAACCGAAGCTCAGCATCGAATGCCGAGGATCGCTCGACGCCGACGAGCTCGTCGAAGACTTTCGGGACGTCCTCGAGCTGGCGAACGACATCGTCGACCTCCCAACCGCAGTTCGGTGTCGCGTGAGCGCAGCGAGTGTGGAAGCGACAGCCAGAAGGCGGTCGAGCCGGATCCGGGACGGTGCCTTCGAGTCCTTTGAACCCAGCGCCGTCCCCAACAACATCGGGGCTCGCCTGTAGGAGAGCGTGCGAATACGGATGAAGGGGCTGCTGAAACAGCGATTCGGCACCCCCGCTCTCCGCGACCCGGCCCAGATACATCACGACGATGTTCTCGGCCATGTGCCGGACGACGGACAGATCGTGCGTGATGAACAAGAAGGTGAGGCCACGATCGGTTTGAAGATCGTGAAGAAGGTTCAGAATCTGCGCTTGGACGGAGACGTCCAGCGCGCTCGTTGGCTCGTCGAGCACGACCATCGCGGGGTCGAGCGCCAGTGCCCGCGCAATCGAAATTCGCTGACGCTGACCGCCCGAGAACTGATGGGGATATCGATAGAGGTGCTGACGACCAAGGCCAACCGATTCGAGGAGATCGACAACCCGCTCCGTCAGCTCGGTGCCGCTTGCCTCCTTGTAGACCTTCAGCGGACGACCGACGAGATCTTTGACCAGGTGGCGTGGATTGAGCGACGAGAATGAGTCCTGAAACACCATCTGGCAGTTGCGACGGTATGTACGTCTCGCGTCACCCTGCAGCTCGTCCACACGTCCGCCGTCGAAGTAGACACCGCCCTCTGTCGGATCGGTCAGGCCGGCAACCAGTCGCCCCAACGTCGTCTTCCCACAACCGCTCTCTCCAACGAGTCCCAGAGTGGACCCTCGCATGAGGTCGAAACTGACGCCGTCGACCGCGCGCACCTGGCCCGTGACGCGCTGCATCACGCCGTCGCGAATCGGGAAGTGTTTCTTCACGTCTCGGACCGAGAGCAACGGCTCCTCGGATGACGGAGACGGTGTGGAGCCGTTCTGGTTCATTCAGCCGCCCTTTTGTCGGTCGCCTCAGCGAAACTCGGCGGGTTTGGTGCATCGCCGTTGTGGTGAATGAAACACGCGACCTCGCGCGTTCCGTCGAGCACATGAAGCTCCGGATTCTGCGTCCGGCAGATGTCCGTCGCATGACGACAGCGGCTGGCAAATCGACAACCTGGCGCCGGATTGATCAGCTCGGGCACGCTGCCTTCGATGGCGTCGAGTTGGCCGCGCTTTGATTCCGATGACGGAATTGCCGCCAACAATCCACGGGTATACGGGTGTTGTGGGTCGTGGAAGATCTGGTCGGCTGGACCGATCTCGGCGATCCGTCCGGCGTACATGACGGCGATCCGATCGCAGACGCGCCGAACCAGCGATAGATCGTGGCTGATGTACAAGACCGATGTCTTGCGCCGAACCTGCAGCTCTTTGATCAGCTCGATGATCCTGGCTTGCACGGTGACGTCGAGCGCGGTGGTTGGTTCGTCGGCGATCAGAAGGTCGGGATTACATGCCAGCGCCTGCGCGATCATGACGCGTTGCTTCATGCCGCCAGACAACTCATGCGGATAGCGGTCCATGACGTTCGCAGGGTTCGGTATCTGCGTGTCGAAAAGCGCAGCCTCCACCAGTTCGTTCGACGCGGCGATGATGGCGTTTCGTTTCTCTCGTAAACCCGGCATTCCTAGGGCGATCTTCTCGATTCGTCTGGAGCGCAGGCCGGCAGCACGGCGGAGCATGGTCGAGCCAGCTCCAGACTCGTCGAGTGAAATGCCCGCCCGTTGAAGAACCTCGTCGGTCCGATGGATGAGGAAGACCTCGACGAGCTGGTTCCGGATCGACAGTGCTGGGTTCAGGGCTTTCCCCGGATCCTGGAAGATCATGGCGATCCGGTTTCCTCGGATTTCGCCGAGACGCTCCCGATCGATCGACGTGAGGTCGATGGGAGCCCCATCTCGCGGACGGTAGATGATGGACCCTTGGGTCGGAAGCGCAGGCGGGCTCGGCACCAGTTGAAGGAATGAGCGAGCGGTCACGCTCTTGCCACAACCGGTCTCACCGACGAGCCCAAGGGTTTCGCCGTCGTGAATGTCGAAATCGACGCCGTCGACCGCATGGACCGTCCCGGCCTTGGACTTGAAGTGAACCCGAAGATCCTTGACGCTGGCGATGACCGAAGGTGGCAGTCCGGCTTGTTCGTCCGACTGCCCGCCTCGGTTTTGTGTTGCTGTCATCGAGCCGTTTCTGTTCGAGGGTCGATGACGTCTCTTAGACCATCGCCGACGAGGTTGAAGCCCAAGGCCCAAAGGAACACCATCATTCCTGGGAAGGTCGAGGCCCACCAACGACCGGAGGAAATTCCCGCCTGGCCTTCGGCGACGAGCACGCCCCACTCGGCGAGGCCGGCTTCGGCCAGCCCGATGAAGCTCAGCGTTGCACCAACGAGGACGATACTGCCCATGTCCATTGTCGCTTGCACGACGATGGGTGTGATCGAGTTGGGCAACACGTCTTTGCGGAAAATCCCGAATCGCGAGTCGCCCACGACGCGCGCCGCGTCGACGTAGTCGTTCTGTTTCACAGTGATCACTTGCCCGCGCATGATGCGTGCATATTTCACCCAAAACACGATTGCGAGGGCGAGGATGATGTTGCGAAACGACGGGCCGAGCACCGCGGCGATCGCCAGAGCGAAGATCAGCTCAGGGATGGAGAGGAAGACATCGACCAAGCGCATCAGAATCTCGTCGACACGGCCACCGACAAATCCTGCGATGCTTCCGACGATCACGCCGATCGTGACGGTGATGCTGACGACCAGCAGCGACAGGCGCAGCGAAGCTCGCGAGCCCCACACGACTCCGTAGAACACGTCGCCACCAGTGTTGGTGGTCCCGAGGATGTGGTCGGGGGATCCTGGCGGAACGGCAATAGCACCCCAGTCACGCGGCATCTGAGAGGCATCGGGCGTATTCGGTGAAGCGAGGAGTGGCGCGAAGATGGCCATGCCGACCAATGCGACGATGATCACCAACCCAACCACGGTGGTTGGATTGGAGAGAACGGTGCCCGTGAGTTCCAGCATCCGATTGAAACGGACGCGAAGTGCGCTCTCTCGAACCGGTGGACTCTCGCGATGCGGTTGGATAACAATTTCAGCCACCGAGAATCACCCGTCGATCGAGGTAGGCGTACACGACGTCAACCACGAGGTTGACGACGAGGAACAAAACGCTGGTGAACAATACGTAGGCCATGATCGTTGCTTGGTCACCGCGAAGAACCGAATCGGCCATCCACCGTCCGAGACCCGGCCATCGGAAGATGATCTCGGCGACCACCGTACCTTGGAGGAGAAACCCGAAGGAGAGGCCGATGACCGTCACGGTTGGCATGAGCGCATTGCGCCGGGCGTGGCGACGAAGCACCAGTCGCTCTGGCAAGCCCTTCGCCCGAGCAGCGTCGACGTAGTCCTCTTGGAGGGCTTCGACGAGCGATGAACGCATCATCCTGGCGATGATCGCCGTGGCGCCATACCCGAGCGTCAGCGCGGGAAGGACGAGATGCCACAGCGCATCGCCGAACGCCTTGAAGTCGAGGGCCAACAATGAGTCCAAGGTGTAGAGGCCCGTCGGGTGGTCGATCGAGGCGTAGATGTCCGGATCGCTGCGTCCGATCGGAAACCACCCCAAATTCACCCAGAACACGATCAACATGACGATCGCGAACCAAAACAGCGGCATCGCGGCGCCGCTGATCGACACGATGCGCGCAATGTGGTCGGGCAGGCGATTCCGACGCGCCCCAGCGAACGTTCCGAGAGCGATACCCATCGAGACGGCCACGACCGCAGACGCGACGGCCAACTCCATGGTCGCGGCCAACTTCGATGGAAATACTTCGGAGACAGGGGCTACGGAAACTCCTGACCATCCGAGGTCGCCTTGCACGACCCCGGATGCCCAGTAGTAGTACTGCACTGGCAATGCTTCATCGAGATGAAACCGCTCCTCGAGCTGGGTGACTTCCTCTGGCGTCATCTCGTGTGAGAGATAGATACCAATCGGAGAACCGCCAACTCGCGTGAGCGAGAACACGACGATCGAGACGCCGACGATCAGCAAGGGAAGGACGAGTAGTCGTCGTATCAAATACTGGCGAATCTGCATCGCAGTTGTTGGCCCTTTCGGCTCGGTCGACGCGCTACTTGGACATGTACTGGAACTTGAGGCTGGGCCGTGGCCACAGTGGGTTCGAGGTCCAGCCGCCAAGTTCCGTACGGTACGCCGCGACGACGCCCTCTTGCCCAGCGATCAACCACATCGGCTCGTCATAGAGCAAGGTCTGCAACTCGCTGTAGAGCGCAGCTCGAGCATCCGGGTCGAGTTCGACCTCGGCGTCATCGATGAGCTGGGCAACCCGATCCGGATCTGCGTAACCGTTTGCAAAGCCGTGAATCTCGCCCCACTCACCGGTTGGGTGAGCGTAGGAGGAGACGTAGGCGTGCGGATCAGCAAATGGGTCGGCGTTCTTGACCCACATTGCGTACTCGATCGGATCTTGTGCGTGGGCATCATCGAACTGTGCCTCGGCTTGGGCCAGCACTCGAATCTCGATGTTGCACGGCAGGGCCTCGAGCGAGTCCTTGAGCACCAATGCAGCAACCTCGAACAAGTTGGCTTCCTCGGTGATCACCGAAGCAACGAATCCGTCGGGGCAGTAACCAGCCTCGGTGAACAGCTGCTCTGCCAGAGCCAGGTCCGGCTTGTCATAGCGGGGTGCTGCTGGGTCGTATCCGAAGATTCCCTGCGGGATGTAGTGGGGGTTGAAGTCACCGAAGCCGCCGAGAGCGCCGTCGATGAATGCCTGGTAGTCGAAGGCGTGGTTGAACGCCTGGCGAACGCGGGCATCGTGGAAGAAGTCGGTGGGAATCGTGTCTTCGTCGGGAAGAACACCATCTTCGATTCTGAGGTTGAACCCGATGTGGATCGGCTCGAGTGTCAGCCCTTCGCCTGCGATGGTGACGCCGTCGGAACCTTCGAGATCTCCAATGAAGGACGGGTCGGCTTCGATCGTGTCGTACTCACCAGCCTGGAGTCCAAGAACACGAACGTCAGGCGTTGCGCCGATCTCGACGCGCACATCGTTGTTGGCTGGCGTGCCCCAGTAGTTGTCGTTGACGGCGAGTTGGATGTTCTCGCCGCGGTTCCAGGCCACCAACGTGTAGGGACCGGTGCCGACCATGTTGGTCTGCATGTATTCGTTGGGTTCTTCTGCAGCGACGCCACCGTTTGCCTCGACGGCGTCTTGGCTCACGATGGAGCTCACCATCGCAACCACCGTGGTGTTCAAGAAGGCTGCGCTTGGACGTTGCAGCGTGACTTCGAATGTGGTGTCGTCGATGACTGCTGTGTCGGCGACGATGTCGTTGAGGACGTCGGCTGCACCTTCCGGCAAGCTCATCGTCATCACGCGATCCCACGAGAACTTCACGTCGTCGGCGGTCAGATCGGTTCCGTCGTGGAATGTGACACCTTCACGAATCGGAAATGTGTAGGTCATGCCGTCTGCCGAGATCAGACCGTTTTCGGTTGATGGAACCTCGGTCGCGATGGCTGGAATGAGGTCAGGCCCATCGGGGGAGATTTCCAGCAGGCGCTCGTAGACCTGAAGGATGATGGTCTCGCCACCCTCACCAGGCTCGACTTGCGCTGGGTCGAGGGTGGTTGCTTCGTCATCTGCTGCGTGCACGAGGGTGCCGCCACCGGAGGAGTCACCCGAGTCCCCGGAGTCTCCTGAATCGCCGGAGTCTCCTGAGTCCCCGGAGTCTCCTGAGTCCCCGGAGTCTCCTGAGTCGCCAGAATCCCCCGAATCGGCGGAATCACCGGAATCTGCACCTGCGTTGTCGGCGGGTTCGTCCGACCCGCATGCTGCGGCGAGCATCCCCATGACCAACAGAAGGCCTAGTAACCGAAAGAGTGTGGACTTCTTCTTCATGCTGAGCTTCCCCTTAGCTGTATGTGCAATCGATTGTAGAAATCTATGTCGACGAATGACTCCGGTCAAGTCGCTCGCGTGCGACTGCGCAAGCGTTCATTTCTCGGGGAATTCAACCCCCATATCGTTTTCGATGATACTTTCCCCTTGACATATCTCTAACGCGAACATATCTATAAGTATTCTTCGACGAAAGCCGATTGACGAAATATGCGCAGCCACGATCAAGTCCAAGCCGAACTCGCGGAACAGTTCGGACTCACCACTCCCAACCTTCACGTCGGGCTCAGTCAGGACGAGCTCTTCCATGCGGCCATTGCGAACGATCGCGGCCGAGTCGACATCGACGGTGGGTTCGATCAACAGAAGGCCTTCCCAACCGCACTCGGCGTCGATGGACCGCTGGTGGTCTACAGCGACCCGACCTGTACAGGCCGTCCGCTGGCGGACACGTTCTGTGTAGCCCGCGAGGAGATCCTCGACACCGTTTGGTGGAAGCACGGGTTCACCAAGTTCGACCCCGACACCTTCGACGATCTGTTCGATCGTGTCATTGCTCATCTCAATGCCAAAGAGGCAGACATCTACGTAACCGATGTCTTTTGCGGCTGGGATCCCGTCTACTCAGAGCCGTACCGCTTCGTCGGAGAATTCGCGAACCACGCGTACTTCTGCAACATCTTGTTCCCACAAGAGGTTCGCGACGACTCGGATCGCCCCGAAAGGGGGTGGACGATCGTCAACGTCCCATCGTTCATGGCCAACCCCGAGACCGATGGCACAAACAACGAACGCGCCGTGATCATGGACATCGTGAACCGCAAGGCACTCGTGATGGGCACCGCCGATTACGCCGGTATCAACAAGAAGACGATGTTCACCGTCATGAACTATGTCCTTCCGGAGCGAGGCCAGCTCACGATGCACTGCTCGGCCAATGTTGGCAAGGACGGCGACACCGCAATCCTCTTCGGACTTTCCGGAACGGGCAAGACGACTTTGTCGGCCGACCCAGATCGCCTTCTCATCGGTGACGACGAGCACGTGTGGAGCGACGAGGGCATCTCCAATTTCGAGGACGGGTGCTACGCAAAACTCATCGACCTCGACAAGAAAGCCGAGCCCGTTATCGCCGCGGCGATGACGATGAAGGGGACACTCATCGAGAACGTTCCGCCGCTGCCAGGCAAACCAATCGAGGAGACCGACCCCCACGAGTTGGACCTCACCAACGGAACGATCACCGAGAACACGCGCTTCTCGTACCCACTGTCGGCCAACCCCACGGTGGCCGAAGGTGCGCGAGGCGGTCATCCCGAGACGGTCGTCCTGCTCACCGCCGATGCGTTCGGCGTGCTCCCACCTATTTCAATCCTCGACAACGATGAGGTCATGTACCACTTCGTCATGGGTTTCACCTCGAAGCTCGCAGGCACCGAGGTTGGAGTAACCGAACCGCAGCCCGCGTTCTCTTCCTGCTTCGGTGCGCCGTTCATGTCACAGAAGCCTTCGGTCTACTCGGGGCTTCTGGGCGAAAGGATGAAAGAGCACAAGACCCGCAGCATTCTCCTCAACACCGGTTGGACGGGTGGGCCGCACGGCGTCGGTGAGAGGATGTCTCTCAAGGTCACTCGAACGCTCCTCAACGCTGCGCTCAACGGCGAGCTCGACGATGTCGAGCTCGAGGTCCAATCGCAGCTCGGTCTTCGAATTCCCAAGGAGGTCGCGGGTGTTGATTCCAACATTCTCAACCCACGCAATACCTGGGCTGACCCAGAGGCCTACGACGAAGCTGCCGCTCAAATGGTCGCGATGTTCCAGGCGGAATTCGAAAAGAACGGATACGCCGAGTTCGGCATCCAGCCGAAGATGTAAGTTCTGATCACGCCGAAGGGGGAGTGCGATGAACCGTTCAATAACCGATCTCACCAGTCCAGAGGTCGCTGCGCTTTTGCGCAGCGACCCAGTGGCAGTCATTCCCATCGGTTCTGTTGAGCAACATGGCCCGCACCTTCCCAATGGCACCGACACCTTTGCCGCCGAGCTCGTGGCGAAAGCCACTGCCGACTCGCTCGAAGGCTTGTTCGTGCCATTCGGGCCGTACGGGGTCACGCCGATCCACGCTGGGCATCCGGGAACGATCAACCTGCGCCGGTCCACGTTTGAAGCGCTGCTCACCGACATCTGCGAAGAGCTCATCGACCACGGCATCGGCCGATTCGTGTTCGTGAACTGGCACGAGGGCAACAACGCCTCGCTCGACGCGGTTGCGACCGAAGTCCAGAGCCGTCACGACGATGTGTATTTGATCACGGCGCACGCGTGTTACGTCGCGCAGCGTGTCTATGCCGCAAGCGGGGGTGAACTCACCCATGGTGGAGGCATCGAAGTCCTCGCCGTGCTTGCCCACGACCCGACACTGGTACACGTCGATCGAGCGGGCGATGCCACTCGGCCAGATCTGGCCATCGAGCTCGACGCCATGCGTCGGAACCCCGAATTGCATGGCTACATCACCGACGTAACCGAGATCGATGCCGATGGCTGGTACGGCAACCCAAGCTGGGCGACCGAGGAAGCTTCGAAAGACTTCGCTGCGACCATCGGCGCCGAGATCGCCAAGGACTCCCAGCGCATCTTCGAGCTCCGATCGTGACGGTGACGCGCGGGAGCGAGATAACGATGGTCTCGCTGCCGGGTCGACGGTCTGGCGACCCACTCAAAGACGTCGACACGACATCGAGTGTTCGCATCGTTGAGCTGGAGCCCAACGTGTCGAGGTTCGCCCATCGGCACCCGTTTTCCGAGGAGATCATGGTCGTTGCCAGCGGTCGCGGAAAGGTCTGGATCGAGGGCGAGTTCACGGAGGTCGCCGCCGGCGACGTCGTGACCGTGCCAATCGGGATGGCGCACGCGACCGTGTGTTCCGAAGCGGTCAAGCTGCACTGCTTCTTCCCGCACGGAGACCTGCCCGGCAACTACGAAGAAACCGACATCGTTGTCCGTTTCGATTAGGTAGCTCGAGTAGATAGCAAGAAGCGTCCAGACGAGAACGTCGAGACAACGATCATGAAACACGGGGGATCAATGGACAAGGTACGGTTGGCATCAGTTGGTTTGGGGCGCTGGTCTCAGGTCCTCGCACGGGGAGCCCAACGTGGCGAGATCGTGGAGCTGTATTCCTGCTTTTCTCGGAACGAGGAGAGGCGCAACGCGTTCATGGCCGAGTACGGCATCGAGCGATGCGCGTCGTCCTATGAGGAGCTGTTGGCCGATCCCGATGTCGAGGGCATTGTGATCACCACTCCCAACGACACCCATCGTGAGCTCATCGTCCAGGCACTTGAGGCCGGCAAGCCGGTCTACACCGACAAGCCGATCGCCCAGACGCTCGAGGATGCAGTCGCGATTCGCAACGCGGTGACCGCTTCGGGACTGCCGTTCGCCGTCGGACACAGCGCTCGCAGGCTCTCTGGCAATCGGGTTATCAAACAACGCATCGATGATGGAACCTTGGGTGGTGTCACGATTGCCGAAGCAAACTTCTCCAATGAACGAGGTCTAGAGCTCACACCCGAGACCTGGCGCTGGTATCTCGACAAGACGCCTGGCGGTCCACTCATTCAGCTTGGAGTGCATCACGCCGACAACCTCCAGTATCTCCTTGGGCCCGTAGCCGCGGTCAGTGGATTGCAACGCAAGCTGTTCACCAAGTCTGAGGTGCCTGACGCAACGATGACGCTTCTCGAATTCGAGTCGGGCGCTCTCGGATACCTGGGCTGCGGCTGGGCCTCACCAGGGATCTATCAGATCCGGGTGCAGGGCACGAAGCAGAACATGATGTACGACCTCGACTTCAGTCATTGGGATGAGTCCCACGAGGCCGACGCCCAGTCTTCACTAGTCAGCCAGGAATACGGCCAGGTCTCTCGCACGCCGGTAGAGCTTCCTGCCACCGACATGTTCCGGGAGCAGCTCGAAGAGTTCGGTCTTGCCATCCGTGGCGAGGGAACGGTCGAGGTTGGCGTCGACGAGGCCATTCGTGCCTTGGCTGTCGTGCACACCGCCATCGAATCGAACCTGATGGGGGGCAAGCAGGTAGAGGTCGCACCATTCCTCGAGACACTCGGCGTCACCAAGTGACAGCTCCGCGGTTCTCGTTCAAGTTCTGGGGACAGCAAACCACGTGGCCAGAAATTGAACGGGTATGGATCGAGGCCGATCGAGGTGGGTTCTGGGACGCGGTATGGCTCAACGACCACCTGTACCCGCCGCGCGCCAGTCGCGAGCTGGACATGTTCGACCCGTATGCGTTGCTCGCCGGATGCGCGGCGATCACCGATCGATTGCGGTTTGGCGTCATGGTCACGGCTAACACGTTTCGCCATCCCGCCGTGCTCGCCAAGATGGCCGTTACGATCGATCACATGTCGGCCGGTCGGCTCGAGCTCGGAGTCGGGGCTGGATGGCTCGAGTCTGAACACGAGACGTTCGACATTCCGCTCCCGACGTTGACCGAACGGTTCGATCGCCTCGATGAAACCTTCACGATCCTCGACGGTTTGATGCGGGAGACCACCTTTTCCCACGATGGCCCGCACCATCGGATCGTGGACGCCGAGTTCATGCCCAAGCCGATCCAGCAGCCGCGAGTGCCGTTCGTGGTTGGAGGTTCAGGTCCGAAACGAACGATTCCGCTGGCGGCAAAGTGGGCCGATCAGTGGAACTATCCGGACTTCGGAGCCCCCGACGCGCTCGAGACGTTCGTCGAGCGAATTGAGCTGTTGCACGCCGCCTGCGATGCGATCGGTCGTGACCCGAATGACATCGAAGTGTCGGCTCAGATCAGATATCCCGGAAACATCGAGGCCGCACTCGACCGGATCGGGGCCTATCGAGATGCCGGAGCCAGCCACCTCCTCGTCAGCTTCATGCCACCAACCGATCCGACCGTACCGGCTGAGGTTGGCGAAGCCCTCGAGAAGAGTCTGGGCGGTTAGGCGTTCGTCGATGATCAACTCGACGATGCGGCGGCCATTCGGGCAGAGAGAGCATCGTCGGGCTGGATCACATACAGCCCGCCCGTGAGCCGATCGCTCGCGAACACTGTGTGGTCGGCGGAGACGTAGAGATCGTTGATCTGGGTCGCTTCCTGGCCAGGAGGCGATTCGGGAATCCAGTGAGCGACATCGACTGGGTTCGCAGGGTCGGAAACGTCATATGTGCGAAGCCCAGCGTTGAAGTAGCTGACGAAGACCAGGTGCTCGCTCTGGTAGCTGCCCGGAAGGTTCTCGTGGAGATTGTGCGCCCCGAAGCGGTGGCCGCGCTCGCAGAAGTCGCCTTCGGGAACCGGACAGATGGAGACGACCTCAGGGTTCGTGTCGTCTCGGATATCGATGACTCGAACCATGTGTGGATGATCGAGTTCACAGCCGTCTTTCACCGCTTCGTCGGTGACCACGACGAGGTCGCGACCCTTGAGCGGCAAGCAGGTGTGGGTGTGGCCGCCGATCTCCCACGTCAGGTGGGCGATTTTCTCCGGCGCAGAGATGTCGGAGATGTCGAGGATGACCATCCCCGAACCCCACATGCCCATGTAGGCGCGTGTTCGGTCTTCGTTGATCAGCGCATGGTGCACCGACCGTCCTTCATCTGCTGGCCAGTCGGCGACCTCGTCGTCTGCCATCCCGGGCCACCACCAACGCCCCGCTTCGACAGGGTTGGTTGGATCGCTGACGTCGATGACACACCACATTCGGTCGGAGAATCCCACCGGGGTGGCAGAGAGGTACACGTATTGTCCGCCGGGGTAGTAGATGCGGTGCACGCCCTTGCCGGTCGAGTCCCAAAAACCGATCTCTTGCGGATCGAGTGGGTCGGTCGTGTCGTAGATGGCCATGCCCGGGCGATCGATGACTCCCCCTTGGAAACCTTCGAAGTTGGTCAGCAGAATTTCGTCGGCCCACACGGCTTTGTGGCTGTGGCCGCCCTCGGGTGCCCTGATCTGTCGCACGACTCTGGGGTTGGCCAGATCGGAGATGTCCAGCACGGACGTGCCCATGCCTGTCGTGCCGGAGTGTCCGACGTAGAGGGCATCTCCGTTGCGCGCGATCTGCATACCATCGCCGAACCCGCCGAGGTCCGAGTGTCCCACCGTAACGAAGCCGTCGATGTCCGAACCGTGAGCCATGGAGTTCCTTTGGGTTGAAGCTGGTGTGTGCCGCTCAGCAGCAGAGTGAGTGGAGGGTCGTTCCGAGAATCTTGTCGGCGTCTGCGTCGGTGATGTCGGGTATCGCACGAATAGTGGTGACCGGGTCGAGATCGCCCATGGGGAAGGGGTAGTCGGTGCCCATGACGACCTGGTCGACACCGACGAGGTCTACGAGGAAGCGCAGAATGTCTTCGTCGTGCAGCACCGTGTCGAGGTAGATCTGGCGCAGGTATTCACTCGGGGGTTTGGAGATGTGTGTTGCGGCAAATTTCGGCACCTTGTGGAAAGCCTGATCGAGCCGACCGATCTGGTAGGGGAGAAAGCCGCCTCCGTGAACTGCGCACATCTTGAGTTTTGGGAACCGCTCGAACACACCGGACATGATGAGCCCGGCCAATGTGATCGTTGTTTCGGCCGGCCGTCCGACCGCATTGTCGAGGAAGTACCGCTGTAGATCGACGCCGGTGAGCGGTGTCATCGGATGCAGCAGGACGAACGCACCCGTCGCCTCGGCCGCTTCCCACACGGCGTCGAGATCGGCGACGTCGAGGGCAGCGCCGCGGACCGTTGTTGCGATCTCGATTCCTTTGAAGCCGTTGTCCATCAGGTGTTCGAGTTCGCCTGCCGCAGCCCGTGGGGCCTGAAGCGGAACGCTGCCAATTGGCCAGAATCGGTCGGGGTGTTCAGCGGCGTGCTCGCCGAGAGAATCGTTGTGCGCCCGGCTGTAGTCGATGGCGTGTTTCTCATCGATTTCGTAGCCGGTCAGGTCGATCCAACCGGCCATCACCTGAATGTCGACACCGGCGTTGTCCATCCACTCGACCCGGGCCGCCAGGTCGCTCAAGCTGGATCCCATGGGACCGGTGACTCGGTCGCCGAAGCTCACCCGTGTCCCGCGTTCGGTTTCGCTGGTCTCGAGGCCTACGTCGGCCCCCTTCTTGCGCAGGTATTCGATGAACGCGGGCGGAATGGCATGGGCGTGGCTGTCGATGATCACGATCCGATCTTAGATTGGGCGCGGCCGGGAATGCAATCGTTTGCGGAGCGTCGGGACGGTGGCTAAATTCGGGCCATGAGCCACGTCATACACTCCGCAGATCTGCCTCGATTCGAGTCAACCCGCGACAATCGTCGGCGGATCGATCTCGTCACCGATGACATGTTCGGGTTCACCGACATGCGAGCCGATCACATCTCGTACGCCCCCGGCGATACCGCTGCTGCCCACTACCACGTTGGGGCGCGCCACATCTGGTTCGTCGATGCGGGCAGCGGGGTTCTACACGTCGGCGACGTCGAGTATCAGTTGGCCAAAGGTGATGTCGCGACCGTCGCAGAACTCGAAGTGCATTGGTTCGAGAACACCGGGTCCGAGGTATTCAGTTTCTATGAGCTCTGGGTGCCAGCACCATCGGAGACGATCTGGATCAAAGACGACGATATTTGAACGTGGAAACCTGGCGAGTGAGTTCACTCGACAACCAGATCTGAACTAGGGGAGTACTCCATGGCCGACGTCGACTTCATCGTGGCGGGCGCAGGACACAACAGTCTGATCACCGCGGCGTATCTGGCTCGGGAGGGGTATTCGTCTCACATCCTGGACGCTCGCCCGATCCCCGGCGGTGGCGCATCGACCGAAGATCTGTTGATGCCGGGCGTTGGAATCGACACGTGCTCGACCGGGCACACGCTGATTCGGGTGAATCCCGTGATCAAAGACGACGAGCTCGGATTGGTGTCGAAGTACGGGTTGTCGTACATCGACCCGGATCCGGTAGCCCACGTCTGCTTTCCCGACGGTGAATACTTCACGATGTCGCTGGATCCCGAAGCGACGATTGCGGAGTTTGCTCGCTACTCCAAGCGGGACGCCGACGCGTATGCCCGATTGCTCGAAGAGTGGGCCGACGTTCGCCACATCTTTGGACAAGATCGATTTCGCCCGGTCGGGTATGGCCCATCGAACGAATCGCTGCTCGACGCCCATCCCAAGGCTTCCGTCTGGCGTCGGCGACAGAGCATGTCGGCGTACGACATCATCATGCACGAATTCGAGGATCGGCACTGCCAATCGTTTCTTCTCTGGATGGCTTTCCAAACCATCGTGGCGATCGATCGCCCTGGCACGGGCCTGCTGGCCTACTCGCTGATCGCGGCGCGCCAGAAGAACAGCTGGTCGATACCCGTTGGTGGTTCGGGGACGCTCATCGACGCATTGGTCGGATATCTCGAAGATCACGACGTCACGATCGAGTGCGACAAGACCGTTTCGAGGTTGGTACTCGACGACGGCAAGTGTGTGGGGGTCGAGACCACAGCTGGTGACCGTTACCTGGCGAGCAAAGGGGTCATCTCGACGATTCACGTCAAGCACCTGGTCGACATGGCCCCCGCTGCTGACTGGGGAGACGATTTCGTATTCGGAGTCGATACCTACGAGGTCGGCATTTCTGGTTATGCGGCGTACCTGGCCACAACGAAACCTCCCGTGTTCGATACCGAAGACGGTGGCCGCTCCGCGGTCTCCGCAGGCATCGTCGGCTGGCCAGACGAATTCTTGCGCATGCTTCGCAATCTGAGCGATGACCTCACGTTCGACGACGTTCCCTTTCTCCTCGTCGCCACACCGACCTTGATCGACACGTCTCGCTCGATCGACGACCTGCACACGGTGAAGATGCTCAGCGCGGTGACATTCGGGCTCGGAGAAGGCGAGGCCTGGGAGGCCAAGAAGGAAGTGCTGGCCGATCGCTATTTCGAGCTCGTGAAGAAGTATTGCTCGAACCTTCGCGATGACGACGTGCTGGCGAGGACCGTCAGGTCACCGGAGGATCTCGAGACGCACAACGCGCACATGATCCAAGGTGCCTTTCACGGAGGTGATCGCACTCCCGCCAATTCCGGCGCGAATCGGCCGGTCCCTGGTTGGGCGCAACATCGGATGCCGATTCCTGGCTTGTATCAGACGGGCGGCACAACTCATCCCGGTGGATCGATCACGGGTGCGCCTGGACGGAACGCAGCGATGATCGTGCTCGAAGATCTCGGTCATGACATCTCCGATCTCCTCGGGTTGTAGCCCACAGCGGTTTCTATCGCCCGAGTCCAGTTCGCTCTTTACGCGCCGGAGGCCGGCACCATAGTGATGCCGGCCCCCGGGAAGTGCTGTGCGTTTCGCTGTCTTGTTGCTTAGAAGTTTTCCGTTGTCGTCGTGCCCGAAGACAGGTCGGCGGCTGGGTTGATTGGCAGTCCCAATGCTTCTTGTGCAACGTGGAGTCCCGACAGGTCGAAGTAGTTCCTCCAGCGGGCGTTGATGTCATCGGGGACGTCATTGAACGGTCCGATGAAGTCCATCCATGCATCCATCTCGGCTGGGTCGAACCCATTGTCGCCGGTGTAGATGTTCGACACGACGTCGTAGACGTCTTGGAGGGTTGGGATGACTTCGAAGCCCCACTCGTCTTCCATGATCGAGATGACTTCTTCTTTGTTCGCCTGCGTCTTGCAGTAGCGCTGCGACTTGATCCACGCGTAGTTCCAGGCTGCAGAGAAGCCGGGGTCCTGATCACGAACAGCCTGCGTGGTGGCGAATCCCGCTTGTGGAGCGCTGAGGAATTCCTGGAACAGGGCGCTTCCGCCCTCGGCCGTTGCGAGCCCGATGTGCCGTGGGAAGGCGACCGTTGCGTCGATCTGGCCACTCAACATTGCGGTGACCCAGTCGTTCGAGCCACCGGTGAGGGTGGTGAACTCGACGTCGGTTTCCCAGTCGTATCCGAGTTCGTTCAGAATGAACTTGGAAATGGCTTCGTTCACGCTGCCTGCGCGGGCGCCGCCGATCTTCAACCCTCCGAGGTTGTCGGCGCTGACTCCTTCGTTCGCAATCATGATCAGCGGCTGCGAGCCCTGGTTGACGCCGATCATCTTGATGCCGAGCGATTCGTCAGCGTTCTCTGTTTCGTTGAATCCGAACATGACATCGGAGTCGGCGAGTGCGATGTCGAAGCTTCCCGACACGAGAGCGGACATGTATTCATCCGCGTCGTTGACCTCGATGTTCTCGATACCGACTTCAGCGAAGAAGCCCTTGGTCTGTCCGACGAAGATTGGTGCTCGGAGAACAGAGTTCGGGTTGTTGTAGCCGAGGGTGACGTCCGACATCGTGGTCATCGGAATGCCACCGCCCGCAGGAGCTGCCGTTGTGGCTGCATCTGTAGCGGCAGGCGCCGCTGTGGTGGCAGCGGGTGCTGCGGTCGTTGCGGTAGCGGTTTCGCCGTCACTGCCACACGCACCAAGGAGGGCACCGCCGGCGACCATGCCCGACGCTTCGAGGAAGCGCCTCCGCGTGAACATTTCGTTGATTGATTTCTTGCTTGTCATGTTTATTGGTCCCTCCCGGAACTTGTGTTCTCTTGTTTAGGCGGTGTTCTTCGCTCTCCAAGGCGCGACTCTCGTCTCGAAGGATCTCGTTCCCTGCACGAGCACCAGTGCGAAGATCGACAACGTGAATAGCGCTGCGTACGTGAGCGGTGCGTTAAAGGCCGCGGCCGATCGGAAGATCAGCCAACCAATTCCGCCGTTGCGGTTGGCGCCACTCAGAAACTCTGCAACCACTGCACCGATCAGCCCTCGTCCGAGGCTGAGCTGGATGCCGGAGACGATGAACGGCAACGTGTACGGCATCACGACCTTCATGTTGATCTGCCACTTCGACGCTCCGAAGACACGCGCCGCGCTCACGAGAGAGGGGTCGGTGGTCTTTACGCCCGCCCACGTGTTGATGATCACCGGAAAGATCGCAGTGAGGATGATGATGATGTGCTTGATGGGGGAGCCGCGTCCGATGCCAATGAATGGCAGGAGCACGAGAATCGGAAAGACAGCGATTCGAGGCAACGATGAGAGCGTCCACACGTATGGGCTCATCAGCGCATCGATCCACTTGCTCCCGCCCATGGCGAGTCCAATCGGAATGCCGAGGGCAATCGCGATCACCATGCCGACCGAATAGACCTTGAGGGTTTCCCAGAAGTTGATGGCAATGATGTGATTGTCGAGCAGGTTGGTCGGACCGTCGAAGCCGGATTTTCCGACCCACCCGATCCGTAGAGCGTTGAACATCTCGCTGAACGATGGGAAGACGTTCGATGGGCCAATCCAGTTGTTTCGGCCAGCGATTTCCCAGAGTGTGAAGAACACGGTGAGGTTGATCACCGTGACGATCCCAAACCTCCACCGACGCCAGATGCGTTCCCAGGTCCACTTGGCATCGGCGAGCCGCGGTTGTCCAGCGATCTGCGTTCCGTCTGTCATCTTCTCTGTTGGCTGCTTGGTTTCCATTGGTTGGTCGTCGCTGTTCTGGTTCATGGGAGGTCGCTCGCCCGATTCTCGACAGCCTGTCGATCCTCCTCGTCGACGCCGACGGCGCCGCCGAGCCCGGTCGCACCGACCGCTTCGGACTTGACCAGATTCCAGAGATGTTCGCGAAGTTCGGCGTAACGCTTGTGCGCACGGATCTCGCCCTCGAGCAGTCGAGGTCGCGGTATGTCGATGTCGACGATCTCGCGGATGGTGCCCGGCCGGTTCGAGACCACGGCGACTCGATCGCCCAGTGAGATGGCCTCGTCGATGCTGTGGGTGATGAAGACGACCGTTTGGCCGGAGTTCTGAACCAGTGCTTCGAGCTGACCTTGTAGAACCTCTCGCGTCATCGCGTCGAGAGCGCCGAAGGGTTCATCGGCGAGCAGTACCCGAGGTTGGGTCACCATGGCACGGGCGATGCCGACCCGCTGACGCATACCGCCTGAGAGCTCGTGTGGATAGGAGTTCTCGAAACCGCCGAGCCCGACATTGGCGATCATGTCGCGAGCGACGACTGTGGCTGCTTGCTTGGACATGCCGAGATCGCGTAGCTCGAACGGAAGAAGGACGTTCTGCTCAACGGTGCGCCAGGGCATGATCGCGTAGTCCTGAAAAACCATGGCTCGATCGGAGCCGGGCCCATCGATGGGCTTTCCGTCGAAGGTGAGCGTTCCCTCCCAGGGTTTCAGGAGGCCGGCGATCGCGTTGATGAGCGTGGTCTTGCCGCAGCCCGACGGACCGAGGAGCAACAAGAACTCTCCTTCATCGACCGTGAGGTTGATGTCGGTGAGAGCGGTGAGGAGCTTGCGCTCACGCTCGAGTTCGTAACCAACGGTCACGCCCTCGGCGACGATGAGCGGTTCTTTCGCTCCAGTAGTGCTCATTCGGATCCCCCCGGATCGATCTAATCGCAATCGATTGTATTGCTACGCTAATTCGTCGAACCCCATCATTCAAGCCGGCCTACTCGGTGACGGTGAATGGTAAGCCCCGCATGACCTGCAATCGATTGTGTAGGGTTGTCGTTTGATGCAATCGGAGGCCAAAACGTGACTGCTACACATCGATCAGACCTCGTTCCGTTGCTGCATCCCGACCCGCTTGTTCGGCAGGTGCTCGAGACCTGGACACCCCGGTTTCTGTCCGCGGGGATTCCCATTGGTGAGCTCGCCCGTACCGTCGAACGAGTCACGACGTGGGACGACTGGGCCAAGGAGTGGCTTGCGACCGGAGAGCTGCACGACGAGCGCGGCGACCATCTCGCAACGGAAGGCCACGTCGAGTCTGCGACCAACGCATGGCAACTCGCCTGCGCTTGTTATCACGTTGGTTACCACGTCGCGATTCGCGATCACGCGCTCCATGAGCACGGTCTGTCGAAGATGCTCGAGATCCACGACAAGGCGCTGCCACACATGCGACCCGCCGTCTCGAAGTTCGAGCTCGGATCCGGCGTTGATCGGATCGTGGGGTTGCTGTCCACGCCACCGACGGACGATCCTGCTCCCGTCGTCGTGCTGTTACCAGGTCTCGATTCGACGAAAGAAACCCGCCACGCGGCTCGCGGGGGCTGGGTTGCTCGGGGGCTCGCCGTCATCAGTATCGATGGGCCAGGCCAGGGCGAAGCCAGTCGCTGGTCGAACATCCGCCCCGACTACAACGTTGCTGTCTCTGCACTGATCGACTGGATCGAGCAGCAAGATGCGCTCGATCACACGCGGATTGCCGTCGTCGGTGTTTCGCTCGGTGGCTACTACGCACCGTTGGCGGCGGCGCATGAGCCTCGAATTTCGGCCACGGTTGGCAACTGTGGGCCCTACGACTGGGCTGCGTGCTGGGATCTCATTCCCCAGGTGACCCGTGAGGCGTTCATCCACTACTCGGGGGCATCGAGCGACGATGAGGCATTCGAGATCGCGAAGTTGATGACCCTTGAGGGCGTCGCCGAAAAGATTGAGACGCCGCTCATGATCGTGCACGGCGAGAACGACCCGCTGGTGCCCTGGGAGCACGGCAAACGAATTGTCGACGAAGCTTCCGGACCATCAGAACTCGTGCTCATTGAGGGCGGCAACCACGGCGTCAACAATCTGTCGTTCGCATCGTTCCCCGTCATGCGCGACTGGATATGCGATCAACTCGGAGTAAACGAGAAGTAGGAGACCTGCAGTGTTGAACGTTCCTGAAGACACGATTCTGAAGACCGAGCAGATCGGCGATGCAGAGGTGCACTTCGTGTACTTCGAGACGTGGGACGGGCTGTACGCACCCATGTCGCTGCGGCTGCCAGAGGGTGATGGCCCTTTCCCGCTCATCCTGCTGGGTTTGGGCAACGGCGGTGAAGCCATGCGGTGGCATCGGGACGTATTGGTCACGCGAAGCTACATCCTCGACGCGTTGATCGAGGCCGGGTACGCCTGTGCATGGCTTCGTTACCGCACCGAGGTCGAACTTGGTTACAACGACGGCGGGGCATTGGTGCGCGATGTGCGACAGGGCAGGGAAATGTTCAGTCGTAGTCCGCTCGAATACGAGGATGAGATCGCGGCGATCGAGTTCGTCAAGCAGCTCGACGTGATCAACGGCGACCGGATTGGTCTGGTTGGCGTCAGCCACGCGGGCGAAATGATTCTGAAGCTCACCTCGGAGTACCACGGCGCTGCCGCCGGGGTGTGCTGCGAGCCGGCGTCTCACGAGTACCTGTCACTGACGGTCGATGACACGGCGTTCGTGAACGAAGAGACGCAGATGCGCAACATCGAAGACATGCAGATGGCCGAGACCGAGAAGGTTCGGCGCCGTATCGACATCGAGGTCGCATCGAAACGGATCGCCGGCATCGAAACGCCACTACTCATCATGGGACGCGACGAAGACCACCTCCAGGGGATCTTCCGGACCACGTACGACCTGCTCGAGGAAGCGGGCAAGGACGTCGAATGGGTGTCGTATGACCACCCGCTGCATGGATACATCTACCCCGAGGTCGGTGAGGATGGTGTGTACATGGTCGACGACATGCAGCGGGAGTCGATCGCTCACGTGATCGCCTATCTCGATCGGCACCTCTAGACGATTGCGATGATCGCCACGCCGGCAAAAACGATGGCGATGTTCGCGATCAGCTTCAGCGTGATTGCGTCCTCGTTCTTGAGAAAGATGATGCTCAGGATCGGTGTGAAGATCGCGGTCATGCCGCCGAGAATTCCGACGATCCACGCATCGATGAGACTGAGCGCCCTGAACTGAGTGAGTAGCGCCGCGCCCGAGAGAACCCCAGCGACAAAGAATGGCCACGGTGGATCAGCGATGGTTCTTTGCGCGATCGGCAGGAGCCGTCCCTGCGCGGCCTCCCACAGGGACAAGACGAAGAAGCCTGCCGCCGATCCGATGAAGGCACCGGTGACCGAGCCAGGGAGCCGTTCGAGGCCCCACTTGCGCGTCACGAACGCGAGTCCGAAGAAGATTGGGGCGCCCGCCGCAATCAGGTAGAACTTGAGGGGCATGGGTTCGGTGGATGTGTCGGAGCCCCGCGATCTGATGATCCGAATCAGTCCGAAGATGGACAGTGCACCGCCCAGTGCCTCGAACAGCGAGACCGTTTCGCCGAGCGCGATCCAACCGGCGATGGCCGCCGTGACGGGTGTTGCCGTCTGGAAGGTATTGGCCCGGGTTGGGCCGATGAGGCGAATTCCGCGCAACATCGAGAAACGTCCGAACACGGTGCCGAGAATCCCGCCGGCGATGAGCGCGATGACTCCGGATTGGCTCCACGTGGACCAGGTAATGAAAATCGCGATGATGCCGAACAGGATGGCGTTGAAGAAGTTGGCAACCAAGTGTCCGTCATCGTTGGGCCGCGTTCGCTGGCCGATCTTGAACAAGATCGAGCCGGAGGCGAAGCAGAAGGCTGACGTGACGCCGAAGAGATATCCCATCAGCGTCGGGTGATCACGAGGTCAGCTTCTCTCGAAGCCACGCAAATGAGTCCGATGCCCAATGGTCCTGGTATTTGAAGGCACAGTGCCCCGCGTCTGCGTACACCCGTGCTTCCTTACCGGTAGCCGGGCCGTGCTCGAGCATGAAGTAGATGTTCCCGATCGGTGCCAAGTGGTCGTGTTTGCCGTTGATCATGAAGACGGGCATCGTGATCTTGTCGAGCAATCCTTGTTCTGACAGTGCCCAGCGAGAGAACCCTTCGCGTTCTTGTTCGACCGATGTGGGAGCAAACGATGGAGGACCGTCGGGTTCGCCAAACTTCCACGTGGACCGAATGTTGCGGACGTTCACGAACTCTTCGAGCTCTTCGTGATCCATCACGTAGCCGAATGGATGGCCGGCGTTTGCGACGACGGCGCCCAACTTGTCTGGCGCGGTCCCGGCGAGCTGCATCACCGAATAGCCGCCTCGACTGATGCCGAACGCTCCGATTCGGGATGCGTCGACCTCGGGGCGTGCTGCGAGGTAGTCGAGTGCCGCCTCCCAGGCAGACACGGACTCGGGAGCCCACGGAAACGGATTCTCTCCGGTGCCGGGGCCATCCATCACCAAGCCTGCCATCCCATGTTCGATGCAGAGTTCTTGGGCCCAACCCCGGTCTTCTTTGAAGACGTCGGCCCCGCACATGATGAGCACCGCAGGGAGTGGCTCGTCCGACGCCGGTGCTCGGAAGTGCGCGCGGATGGACTTCCCTTGATGTTCGAACTCGACGACTTCGAGGGGTGGATCCAGATGTGCGCACGCTTTTCGATAGGCACGGGCGCAGTCGTCGGAGATCTCGCGCTTCATCTCGGTGATTTCGCCGGGAAACCGTCCGATCGCAAAGTATGTCTTCGCGAGCATGTACGAGTGGCGAGCACCGGCGTAGTCGCCAGCCTCCTCGAGCTCGTCGCCTCGGGTCTCGTGCCGCGCTCCGGCTTCACGCCAGACCGGCACCCAGCTTTCCTGGGTCGTGGCTTCGATCTTTGCGACGACCGCCTTCAGCTCATCGATGTCGTCGATCATCGACAGCCAGCGGCGGTAGAACCCACCTTCCTGTACGGCGAATGGGTCCTCATTTGGGCTGAAATCGAGTTGCGTGGACATGGAACTCCTTGCAGATGTCGACTCGACAAAACGTGCTCGTTGAGTCTTTACGGGTGCGGCTGCTTCAGTCGCTCGTCGTGCTGTGACCAGCAACTTGCATCGACAGTTCGGCCTCATCGATGGCGGCTTGCAGCTGCCCTTGGCTCGAGCCCAGGGTGCGGAGCCAGCGCTGCCCGCCGAAGGTGAACCCGACCCAGTAGCCGAGTTCGACCAGCTCTGGTTCGGTGAACTCCGCGCGGAGGTCGGCCCACATCTTCTCATCGGCGAGCGCTGGATCCCACATGATCGCGTCGGCGTAGCGCAGCGCGAGTTTTTGCCGATCGGTGTAGTTCGTCGACTTCTCGAACTGCAGGAGATCGTCGAGTTGATCGTCGTGGTCGCGGATGTTTCGCGCGATTCCTTGCCCACCGCAATAGGTGCAGTCGCCGGCGAGTGCGATGTAGGCCCGCAGAAGTTCCTTGAGATCGAAGTCGAGCACACCGTTGTGGTACACCCACTCGCGACTCATCGTGAACGAACGCATCACGCCTGGAACGTGGGCGCGGATCGCCTGGAACTCGGGTCCGGGCTTGCCTGCGGCCATCGCGGCCTCGAGCCACTGACGACATTCTTCGTCATCGAGCTCGTCGGGAAACCTGAAAGTGATCTGTGCCATCGGTTCGTCCTTCTTGCAGCGAGTGCAAACGATTGTAACCGCTCGATATCAACGGTCAAGCGCTACGCTTGTGATCGTGGATCGAGTGACTTTGAGCGATGTTGCAGCGGCGGCTGAAGTACATGTTTCGACCGCCTCGCGCGCGCTGAACGCGTCGACCCGATCCGTGGTCAAGCCCGAAACCGTCAAACGGGTCCTCGAAGAAGCCGAGCGGCTCGGCTACCGACCTGATCCGATTGCGCGCGGTCTGCGCACCAACCGAACACATTCCGTTGGAGTCATCATCCCGGATCTGGAGAACCCGTTGTTCGGTCCGATCATTGCTGGCATCGAGGCCGGTTTGGTTGCCGATGGGTACTCGGTGCTCATCTCGAGCGCGACGAGCAATCACCAGGATGAAGCGGTCCGCAGCCTCGCCGATCGCAACGTCGATGGCCTCATCCTTGCGAGCGCAGCACTTGCTGATCCGGTTGTCGAACGACTCGTCAAGACCGGACCCCCCACGGTGCTCGTGAACCGGTTCACCGAAAACGCAGACATGCCCGCGATCATCGGTGACGACCTTCTCGGCATTCGTCTCGCTGTTGACCACTTGGTCGAGATGGGACACACGAGGATCGGACATGTGGCTGGGCCAGAACAGATGTCGACCGGTATTGGACGGCGCCGAGCCTTCGAAGCGGTCATGCGCGACTACGGCTATCCGTTGCTCGTCGAGGGCGCAAGGGGATTTCAGATCGAGCCCGGTGCCACCGCGACAGCTCGGCTCCTGGAACGCGACCCATCGATCACGGCCATCGTCGGAGCAAACGACCTGATCGGTCTCGGGAGTTATCTGGCGGTGCGAGCGAGCGGGCGGCGCGTCGGCCATGACATTGCGGTCACGGGCTACAACGACGTGACGATGCTCGACCTTGTCGACCCTTCGATGACCTCGGTCCATGTGGCGTACCGTCACATGGGAGCCAAGGCATCCGAACTTCTGATGTCGATGCTCGGCGGTGAGGAGGCCCCGAGGACGACGTTGTTGGAGCCGACGCTTGCGGTTCGCTCATCGACGAAACCCTCGAGTGACTGATACGACGTTGGGGCTCCGGCCTGGCACAGTTCTGGTGGCTACGGGCATCTTCTCCATCACGCTCGTTTCGTTTCTGCGGTCACCACTTCTGCCGTCGATCGGCCGAGATCTCGATCTCGGGGCATTCGGCCTCAGCGCCATCATCGGCTCGTTTGGATTGGGTCGCGTCCTCGTTGACCTGCCGGCCGGTTCGGCGACCGATCGGTTTTCGATCGGGGGGATGATGGGCGTGGCGGCGCTCGTGGTTGCGGGTGGGGCGACCGTGCTCGCCCTGGCTCCCAACATCGTCGTGTTGCTCTTGGGCGCAGTCTTGCTCGGTATGGGCTCTGCCTGGGCGGCAGCGGCAGCGATCGCGTTCTTTTCTTCGGCGCCACGCGCGACCCGGGGGATGTCGGTCTCGATCTATGGCGGTTCGTTGCTCACCGCACAGGCCATGGGGCCCCTGATTGCTGGCTTCGCCGCAGTTCTCGTCGACTGGAGAATCGTGTTGGTCGGCGGGGGAGCGATGTCGCTCGTTCTGGCTCCGCTGTTCTTTCGAGCCACGACGGTCGAGTCGTCTGGCCGTGAGGCGATGCGGTCTGGACAATCGGAAGAGACCGATGTCTCGAACGCCGTGTTGTGGATCATCTATGCGATGCCCGCCGTGCAGTTCGGCATTGGCGCGGCGGTCATCCAAACCCTGATGCCGATCATCGGTGAGGATGATCTCGGTTATACGTCGGCAACCGTTGGCCTCGCGCTCGGACTCGGCGGGGCGATCCGCTTCGTTTCGGCGTTGACTGCCGGTGCTGCGTCTGACAAGTACGGTCGCAAGACTGCGCTTGTTCCCAGCCTTGTCGTCCAGCTGGTCGGCCTGATCGTGTTCGCTCTCGACTTTGGCGCATGGGGATGGTGGCTGAGCGTTGCCCTTCTGACCGTGGGGTCCGTGGCGGCAAACGTCGGCGGCACGATCTTGGCTGACCTCAGTGAGGGAGGTCCTCTGGGCCGTCGCCTCGGCAGGTATCGAGTCGTCGGTGACGCCGCGTTGATGCTTGCCCCGCTGCTCACCGGTTACCTGTTCGCCGAATATGGACTGCGGGTGTCGGTCGGTTTCCTGATCTGCGCGGCACTAGCGGTTCTCATCGGCTCGACCCGGCTTCCAGAAACCCGGCTGGCGTCTACTGCTAGCTGACATCGCAATCGATTGCAGCTACTCTGAAATTACCGACCGAGGAGGCCTCATGGCTCGCATTCCGTACCCAGATCTCGACAGCATCACCGATCCAGAGATTCAGGCGATCATGGAACGAGCGGCCGTCGTTGGCACCCCTCGTCCGGAGAGCCAGGCGTTGCGGGCTCACGTTCCAGCGGTCCTGAAGACCTTCACCGCTGCATGGATGGAAACGTTCGTCGATGGTGTCGTCGAACACTCCCTCAAAGAACTGTGCCGGGTGTACGTGACCACGTCCGTGAAATGTGGCTACTGCGCAGCGCAGCGATCCGAAGATGCGGGCGTCGAAGAGGACTATTACAAGGACCTCTTGATGTACGAATCCTCCGACAAGTACAGCGAACGAGAGAAGGCTGCGCTTGCCTATACCGACTCGGTCGTGTGGGACGCAGACCTAGCCACCGATGAGGTGTGGGCGCGACTGGATCGTGAATTCACGGCGCCCGAACTCGTGGAGTTGGGTTTCTTCATCGCGTTGACGTCGGGCCAGCAGCGCTGGTTGAAGACGCTCGACATCGGGCATCGGGAACTGCTCGACAAGTCGGACGCAGGACTCCGGGCCCTTCAGGGCTGAGCAAACTCAGCCGAGTCCGTCGTCGACTTCGCGATTCTCGGCTTCGATTTCCATGCCGGACTCTTCGTAGGCCTTGGCTACGAGAGCAGCGAAGTCCAGTTCGCCCATGCCACGCCCGATTCCTTCTTGGACGATTTGATGGACGAGTGCCGTCGCGGGAAGTGGTACTTCCATCTCGCGGCCGGCTTGTAGACCAAGCTCGAGATCCTTGCGTAGAAGTGGCCAGGTGAAGGTTGGCTTGAAGTCGAGGTTGACGTACGCGGGCGTCTTGTACCTGGTGAAGACCGAGCCCATCACGCTGTCGTTGAGGAATTCGAGGTAGTCGTAACGGCTGACGCCGGCCTTGCCGACCAGGGCGCAGGTCTCGGCCATGGTTTGCGAGACGATCCCGAGCATGAGGTTGTGGCAGATTTTTACGAGGCGAGCCTCGTCGCCTTCGCCGACGTATGTGACACCTTTGCCGAAGAGCTCGAGGTAGGGGGCAACCGTTGCGAAGGCGTCTTTGGGTCCGGAGCTGACAACGGTGAGGCCACCGGAGGAAACGACCTTGGGATTGCCGCTCACCGGTGCGGCGAGGACCGCGGTTCCAAGTGCGGCTGCGCGCTCGCTGAGTTCTGCAGAGGTGGAGGGGTCGATTGTTGTGGCGTCGACGAGAATCGATGGGCGCTGATCGCCCGCCAGCACGCCGCCGGGTTCGACGGTCACGTCGAGAACGTCCTGAGGGCCGCCGACCATGGTGAAGACGATGTCGCAACCGCTGAGCTCGGCGGGAGTGTCGACCACTTTGGCGCCCAGTTCGATGAGCGGCTCCGCCTTCGACTTGGTTCGGTTGTAGAGGGTGAGATCGACTCCGCCTTCGAGCAGACGGCTAGCGATGGCATAACCCATTCGGCCGACGCCGATCCATCCGACTTTGTGGGGATAGGTCGCTGCAGTCATCTGTTCCTCTAGTCTCCTCGATCGGGTTCTACAATCGATTGCAGCCTAGCTTCTGAGTTGTGGGTCTTGCACATTCGGACGGGCAGCAGTGATCTGCTGGACCGGTGGGGTGGATCTGCGTTGCAGATGGCGGTTCTGCAGTTGGCGACGACATCGGTCTTTCTGAGCGGGGCCAAAGTCCCCCGGCTATGGTCGATCAAATATTGTGCACGATCGGCGCTGCCGGCCATGAGTTTCATACCGGACAGCACAACAAAGGGAACGGTTTCACGTGAGCGAACAGGTCAAACGAGTCGGCATCGTCGGTCTCGGCATCATGGGTTCGGCAATGACCAAACACCTTGTGGCGGGCGGTTTCGAGGTGCACGGGTTCGACGTCGTGCCCGATCGCGTCTCGGAATTCGAGGCCCTCGGCGGCACGTCCCACGGTTCCGGCGCTGAGGTGGCCGCCGCGAGCGAATTGGTGATTTTCTCGCTGCCCACCATCCCGAGTCTCGAGGCTGCGACCGAAGACGTTGCTGCCGGAGCGCATCCGGGCTTGATCGCCGCCGAAATGGGCGTCTTCCCCATCGAGTCGAAGCAGGCTTCCCATGATCGGCTGGCCGAAGTCGGGGTCGAGCTGATGGACGTCCCGGTGAGCGGCACCGGGCTCCAGGCCGAAGATGGCACGCTGGTCGTGATGGCTTCGGGCACACCCGAGGCGTTCGCTCGCACAAGCAACGTTTTCGACACCGTTGGTCGGGCCACATACTTCCTTGGGCCATTCCCCAACGGTTCGGTGATGAAGTTCATCGCCAACCTCTTGGTGGCGATCCACAACCTGTCGAGCGCCGAGGCCCATGCACTTGGGATTGCGGCGGGAATGGACCCCGAGACCGTGCAGGAAGTGATCGCGGACGGCGTGGGGTCTTCACGAATCTTCGAGATCCGAGGTCCGATGATGGCTACGGACACGTACGAGCCTCCGTCGGCCAAGCTGACCACGATCCTCAAGGACGCAGGCATCATCCAGGCGTTTGCTCGGAGTGTTGGAGCGCCGACTCCGTTGCTCGACACCACCGTGCCGGTGTATGAGGCGACGAAGGATGCTGGGTTCGGTGATCTCGACGCAGCAGCTCTGTTGCGTTATCTCGAAACCAGCGCTGGTCTCGAACGGAAATAGCGACGCTGAAACCCAGGGCACAAATGGGACCTCGAATCGCCATTCTCGGCACGGGAGCCAACGGCTCGGTATTTGCTTCGGACCTGATCTTGGCTGGCCACGATGTGACGTGCATCGAGCAATGGCCTGAGCACGTCGAGAAGATTCGTGCCGACGGCATCACGATCGACATCGAGGAGGAGGGCACGGTCGTCACGCAGGTCGACAACATGCTGCACCTGTGTGATGTCGCGACGCTCACCGAGCCGTTCGACATCGTGTTTCTGCTGCTCAAGGCCTACGACACGCGTTGGGGGTGCGAGCTGATCAAGCCGCACGTCGCCGACGACGGTGTTGTGGTTGGGGTGCAAAATGGAATGACCTTCGACGACATCATCGACATCATGGGTGCTGACCGCTCGATCGGATCGGTCATCGAGGTTTCGTCGACGATGCTCGAACCGGGGTTTGTCGAGCGGCAGTCGCCGCACGCTCGTTCGTGGTTCGGTGTGGGCACCGATGACGGAGAGGTCACCCCGAGATTGCTCGAAGTTGCTGATCTCATGCGCCATGTCGGCGAGGTCGAGGTCGTGTACGACATCCGTTCGGCGAAGTGGATGAAGCTCGTGATCAACGCGGTCGAGCTGGTGCCGTCGGCCGTGTTGGACATGTCGATCCCGGGCGCGTCGCAGGTCCCGCAGATGCGCGAGCTGATGATCAGGGCGGGAAACGAAGCGATCGACGCCGGTCTTGCCGCGGGCCATGAGATCGTCCCCATCTTTGGTTTGGACGACATCGATCGGGCGCGGCCCCATCAGTATGTGATCACCCTGCTCGAGAAGCTCATGGATGACTTCGTCCTCGAAACGACTCGCTCGACCGTGCTGCAGGATTGGATTCGAGGTCGGCACAGCGAGGTGAACGAGATTCATGGGCCGGTCGTGGCGGCGCTGCCCACAGGTGCCGCGCCCGTCAATGAAGCGATGATCAAGCTGGCGATGGAGATCGAACGGGGCGAACGCGATCGAGGCCGCTCCAACCTCGAGGTACTTCTCGCGGAGCTTGCCCCGGAGAGCGTGTAAGGAGAGAGCATGGACAAGAAGATCGCGGTGCTCGGTACGGGCGCCAACGGCAGTTGCATCGCCGCCGATCTCACGAACGCTGGGCTCGACGTCGTGCTCATCGATCAGTGGCCCGCACACGTCGAGGCGATGCGGGCCAACGGATTGCACATCACGCTGCGTGAAGGCGAGATCCACGCGGACGTTCGGGCCCATCACCTGTGTGAGCTCGCGTCGATGAACCAGGTGTTCGATGTCGTGTTCTTGTTGTCCAAGGCCTACGACACGCGTTGGCATGCCGAGTTGATCAAGCCCTACCTGGCCGACGATGGGTTCCTGATCGGTGTGCAGAACGGCATGACCGCTGGCACGATCGCCGATGTGGTCGGAGCGTCGCGAACGCTCGGCTGTGTTGCCGAGTTGTCCTCGTATTGTTTTACGCCCGCCGAGATCAAACGAAACACGGCGCCCGAGCGCACCTGGTTTGGCCTCGGGAGTTTCGATCCTTCGACCGAGGGCAGGGAGGTCGAGGTGGCGGCCGTGCTCGAGCATGCGGGCACGGTCGATTTCGTAGACGACATCCTCGCGGCGAAGTTCATGAAGCTGGTCGTCAACTCGATGACGCTCGGCACGATGGCGATGGTCGGTGGCGACCTTGCCGACGAACAGCCGGTGGCGATGCGCGAGTTGATGATGCGGCTTGGCCATGAGTCGCTCGCGGTTGGGGAGGCGCTTGGGCATCCGGTGGTGCCTCTGTTCGGTCTCGAGCTCGAGGATCTCGGAGCGTCGGACGAGCTATTGCAGAAGTTCATCGACAAACTCAACCGAGATATCGGCCCGAAACGGGGAGCCAACACGACCCTGCAAGATCACCTGAAGGGTCGGCTGAGCGAAGTCGACGGGATCAATGGTTTGATCGTCGAGGAGAGTGTCAAACGAGGCATGAGTGCGCCAGCGAACGCGGCGATGGTCGAAGTGACGAGACGGATTCATTCCGGCGAGCTCGAACCAGACCCAGCGAATCTCAGGTTGGCGATGGAGCTGGCGGGCTAAGTTGGCCCAAGGCGCACGATCGAAAGAGGGCCCAATGGAAATTCGTGACACGTCGAGCTTCAAGCAGACGATGAATGAGGCGCTCAGCCTCGACCCATCGGAGACCGTCGCTCTCACGGTCGACATGCAGCGGGAGTATCTCGACGCATCGGTCGGCCAGGCTGTGGTCGAGCAAGAGGCCGCTGATCGGGTGTTGTCGTCTTCGAAGATGTTCCTCGACAGGTGTCGAGCGATGGGGATTCCGGTGATCCATGCGTACGTCACGCGTCGCCAAGAAGAACTCGACGCTGGTATTCACACCGGAGGGCTCGCGTACAACATCGTGGGCCGAGATCTGAACGCATCGCAGGCGCCACATCTGCCTACCCGAACGCGTGGTGATCGGGTGGTCGGCTCTCCAGAGTCCGAGGTTCCGGCGATGCTGGTCGAGCCGAGCGACGTGCACGTGACCACGAAGAAGAGTCTCGACAGTTTCAGCGGGACCGATCTTGAGTTCTTGCTGCTGCGCACGTACAAGGCGAAGAACGTGCTGCTGAGCGGCATCAATACCGATACATGTGTCTACTCGACCACGTTCACCGCAGCGAACCTCGGGTACACGCCGGTCGTGCTGTCAGATTGTGTTGCGAGCATGCGCGGCGAGGACAGTCACGAGATGGCCCTCGAGCTGATGGCCCGGTCGATTGCCTGGGTAATGCCGAGTGACCAGGTCTTGAAAATTCTCGAGGGCTGAATACGCCACGGAGAAGAGCGTGTGAGTCTCGTGGGCCCCTGGTTCAACCTGACGCGGCGAGGGCGGTCCATGGGATGGACGCAACGAGATCGCCAACGCCTTTCGAGAGCGTGATCAAGAGGAGGATTCCGCGAGGACCAATAGATACCGGCCTGATCATGTGAGTAGTCGGTGGCAGTACCACGTGGTGCCACGCCTCGCCACCCTCACTCGCTTCGAAGTGCGCAGCATCGCTTCCCACCGACTGTGCGACACCCACAGCCCCGTATTGTGTGAACGTCCCCTGTAACCAAGTGAGAGTGTCGGGCCCTTCGACGGGAAAGTAGTTTGCGCCACCGTCCGAGCTGATCGTGTATTGGCCGCTTTGTCGATGGAGAAGGTTGCCGCTCACGGAAGTCGGTAACTCGCCCACATAGTCGCTAACGGTTCCGTCGCTGACGCGCTCAACCCTCGCCTGGTCTGCGTCTGTAATCCAGTAGGAGAGCACATCGTCTTCGAGGGCTCTGACGGCCGTGACGAGCTCGCGTGATGTGCTCTTTAGTAGAAAAGGCAATTCTGCGCCGGGACGGTAGGCATACGCGGCGTACGCGGCATCCTCGGTCGGATCAGCAAGAGGGCCAGCAAAGGCAGCGATCGATCCGTCGGCAGCAGCTACGAAGGTTTGACGCGGACCATTCCGATCCATCGTCAAGGTGATATCGACGTCGAGGTCGCGCCACGACGCTCCGTCTGATGACACTGCCAGAAAGGTCCTTGAGCGGGTCTCATCGCTGCGGTGATTGGCGAACCCGTACAATATCATTTCGCCCTCCAATCGAGTGAGGACGAAGGGGCCTCGTGCTCCTGCCGGCAAACCGTCGAGTTCAGTGCGACCGTGCCACGTAAGTCCGTCGTCGCTCTCTACGAGCCGTGGCTCTCCGTGAGTCGAGTGCGCCCCGATTCCCACGTATCCGGTGTTGGTCTCTATGGCGCCGAACGTGGGCAGGTCGACAAGCTCAGCAAGTGAGTGGGCGGTCTTTGCGTCATATTCATCCTCGATCGACGCGAGTGCATTGAGAACGGCCCCGGCCGACCTTTCAGTGACAGGCTCAGCCTGGATAGAGCTCATAGATTCTGGCGTTTCAGTGGACCGAGTCGTCTGAGGCGAAGGCAGCGTCGCGGCAGTCGATCCAGCCTCTTCGATAACTGGCTCGGAAGGCGAAGCGCATGCCCCAATGAGCAGCGCTGTGGCGAGGAGAGCGGATGTAGACCTCATTCTCTCCATTCGGTAGGTGAGCTGACGCGTCAAGCGTTGGAGCTAGTTGCCGTCTGTGAGGGGTCTGTTGCTGTCACTTGGCGAGCAGCTTCTTGGCTTTGCGACGAGCTTTCTTGGCCGCTGCGTCGAGCTGGGCCGCCTTGTTCTTGAGCCGTTTGCGCTTCTTTTTTGAGCTTGCCGCCTTGGCTTTCGCCGCCTGGCTTTTGGCTTGTTTTTGAAGCTTTTTGGCTCGCTTGCGCAGGTCTTTCACCCGGCGCTCGTGCTTCGATTCTGGCGTGCTGACATCTTCGGCCGCGCCACTGCCGTCTTCGGCAGGCTCCGATACATCCGTGCCGAGCAGTCGAGCTGCGTCTGCCTTGATCGACGCAGCGCTCACTTGCCCGATTCCTCGGATGTTCGCCAGCGTTTCTGCGTCTGCGTCGGCGACCGAGGTCACCGTGGCCAACCCCGCTTCGGTCAACAGTTCGGCGGTGGCCGGCCCAACTCCGTTGATATCGAGCAATTCCATTCTCTGATTATCGACGATTTCGGACGTCGTGTTGAGTAAACCGGCTCACGTGGCGGCGGATACCGAGATCTCGGTACCCGCGATTCGAAACTACGTAGGAGTTCCGGATGTGCCCGAGCACCGAATGGCGCAGAGTCATCGATACACAGACCGAAAGGACAACATCATGGCTCAGTACCGAGACAACCTTCCCCAGCTCGAGGGAACCGACCTCTATCTCACCGACGGAGGCATGGAGACGACGATGATCTTCCACGACGGACTCGACCTCCCACACTTCGCGTCGTACGTTCTGCTCGAAAGCGCGGAGGGACGCGAGGCCATCGCCAACTATTTCGCCCCCTATCTGGCGAGCGCCGCTGACCACGGCACCGGATTCGTGCTCGAGACGGCAACGTGGCGGGCCAACGCCGATTGGGGAACGGTGCTCGGTCACGATGCCGCAGCGCTCGACCGCTTGAATCGTGTGGCCGTCGACGAGCTCGCCGAGATGCGGTCTCGGGCCGAGAGTGACAAGCCCATCGTGATCTCCGGCGTCGTCGGTCCTCGTGGTGACGGCTACGACCCGGGCGAAATCATGTCGACGTCGGAGGCCGAGGCCTATCACGCCGTGCAGATCCGAACCTTCGCAGAAACCGAAGCGGATCTCGTCACGGCGTTCACCATCACGAACGTCGAAGAGGCCACCGGCATCGTGCTTGCTGCGGTCGCCGCGCACATGCCTGTCGTCGTTGGACTCACGGTGGAGACCGACGGGCGGCTGCCTGACGGCACGCCGCTTGGGGAGGCGATCGAACGCATCGATGGAGCGACGAACGCAGCAGCCGTGTACTTCATGATCAACTGCGCACACCCGACACACTTCGCTGGAGTGCTCGAGGTGGGCGGTGATTGGATAAGCCGGATTGGTGCAGTTCGGGCCAACGCGTCAACGGCGAGTCATGCCGAACTCGACGAGGCAACCGAGCTCGATGACGGAGATCCAGTCGATCTTGGCCAGCGTTACCTCGAGCTCCAGCGACTTCTGCCCAACCTTCGGGTGATGGGTGGGTGCTGCGGAACCGATCATCGCCACGTCGATGCGATCGGCTCGGCGATCACGTCTCGAGGATCCCGAGCTCCCGAGCCTGTCGCGTAGCGTCACGGCGGGTCTCGGCGCCGAGGCGCTGAAGAATTGCACCAACGTGCGTGTCGACGGTTCGAACCGAGACAAAGAGTCGCTCGGCAATCTCGGCGTTGGTCAATCCTTCGCCGACGAGCGCGAGTACGTCGATCTGGCGGGCCGTGAGGCCTGCCAGATTGTCGCGTGTGGCCCGGTTGGGACCTCGCGGCACTCGCTCGACACCGTCTTCGCGCAGCGCTTTCCTCGTCGCAGACGCCAGTGGCACCGCACCAAGGGCGTCGAGGATCGCCAACCCCTCGAGTCTGCGCGCCACGTCGCCTGAGTGGATGAGTGCCTCGGCTCGTTCGTAGGGGCGGTTGTGCTGCCCCCACTGTTCGGCCGACGCAATCCACTCGCCTCGCATCGCCAGATGACGAGGATGGTCGGTCGGCGGTACGGGCCGATTCCATGCCCCGGCACGCCACAGCCAGTACGCAACCTCAGCACTCCACGGCCACGTCGGGTCAGCAAGGACAGGGGTGCAGTCTTCGAGATGTCCTATCGCGCGGGTCACGTCACCCGAGAGCTCGCCGAGCTCCGCCTGCGCCACCGCGAGCTGGATGAACCGCGCCACCTGATCGAGCGGCTTGATCGCGTGCCATCCGGCGTTGAGGAGCTCGGTTGCGTCGAGGTCGCCTCGACGTGCGGCCAAGCGTCCCGCGACATAGTTGTATTCGGTAACGAGGAGCGGACCTGTCGTCTCGACGTCGACCAACGAACGGCAAGCGGCGAGGTCAGCGTCGGCCGCAGACCACTCGCCCTGCTTGAGCGAAAGCCGCGCGCGATAAACACGCACGAACGCCGCCGCCGCGCTGGCCTCGTGTTTCTCGGTGATGTGCATGGCCTCTTCGATCTGAGAGGCAGCCGATTCGTCCTGCATCCATTCGAGGGAGCAGAAGGCCCGGTTCGCAAAGGCGACGACGGTCGCCTCGAGCGATGCGGCTCCAGCTTCGATCGCGGTGCGCCAGAGGGTCTCATCGTTGCGCGCCCAATGCGCGGGGTACGCAGCTGACACGTACGCGATCGCCCGGGCGTCGGCATCACCCACAGCGTCCGCGACCTCGATGGCCCGTGCCGCGAGCGCTTCGGCAGAGTCGATCTGCAGCCGGAAGGCCTGATCGATCGTCAGATCGCCGTACAACATCGCAAGGTCTGCACTCGGCCCGAGAGGTTCGAGCACTTCGACCGCTCGGGCGCGCAGCGTTCGGTAACCGTCGAAGTCACCGTTCCACTCGCTGAGATTTGCGGCGGAACGCAGGACCCTGCCCAGTCGCACGTGGTCGTCGGCTTCCTCGCACAGCGAGATCGCGGTTTGCGCCTCCGACAGTGCAGACACTTGTTCGCCCGCAAACCAGTATTCGCGTGAGAGCTCGTCGTGCAGATCTGCTCGTTCTTCAAGGCTGTAACGATCCTCGTGCGCCAACGCCAGTAGGAAGTGTGAGATTGCCTGGCGATGTGCGGTGGCGGCCACGGCCTCCCTCGCTGCTGCCGGCGCGTATTGAACGACGTCGTTCGCCGCTCCCGCCGCATGCGCGTGGTGAACCATCTCGGCGAGGGGAGCATCCCGCTCGACGAGCACCTCGAGCACCTGCCGATTGAGTCGACGACGTTGAATTGCCGACAGCGATTGTTCGATCGCCTTGCGGGTCAACGCATGCCGAAACGTCACTTGGTCGGCGACGTCGAGAAGACCGTGCTCGGCGGCTGACTCGGCATGTTGGGTCCAGGTCGGATCGAGCTCGTCGAGGAAGTCGTGGGTCATGCGACCCGGGATGACCGAGAGCAGATCGAGCAGATTTCGTGTTTCGGCGTCGAGGCCTGACGTTCGGGCGAGCACGGCGTCTGAAATGGTTGCCGGCACGCCTTCGCCGCGCGCAGCGAGCAGCTCGGACACGTAGAAGGGGTTCCCGCCGGTGGCTTCGTACAGGTCGCTGTGCTCGTCGATCGATCGGCCCGCGAGCTCAGCGACGGCGGTCGGGCTGAGGGGCGACAGTTTGATTCGTTGCGTCCGTCCGGGCGGTGCGGATCCCAACAGGCCGAACGCGATGTGGCTTCGCTCGAGTTCGCGGTAGGTGAGCACGAGGGTGGCGGGGAGGTCGGTGATGCGACGGCTGAGCATCGTGAGCACATCGAGCGAGGCGCTGTCGATCCAATGCACATCTTCCACGAGCACGACCGCCGGAGTGGTGGCCGACGTCAGATCGTCGAGTAAGGCCTCGAGAACCGTGCCTATGTCTCCGCCAGCGTCGAGCGCGTCGCCAAGCGCGTTCGCTCCATGGCGAACAAGATCGAACAGTGGCCCATACGGACGAGGCGTACCGAGCTCGTCGCAGCCTCCGAGGAAGAATCGTGCGTCTCGCTCATGGCGGTCGAGCAGCTCTCGTACGCAGCTCGTCTTGCCGATTCCCGCTTCGCCGGAGATCAGAACGACCTGCCCATTTCCGCCTGCGGCAGCGGCGAGCGCACCCTCGGCTGTCGTTAACGCGTCCTCTCGTTCCAGCAATCGCGGCACGGCATCGACGGTAGTCGCGTCACCGACGGTAAACCGGGAGAAGTAATGTCTGGAACATGAGTGGGTCGGAACGATGAGCAAAGCAATCCCGCCCCGAAATGACCGTGAGCTTTCGCGCTGAGCTGCACATCATCGATGGCAACCCGTATGTGGATGTGCCCGAAACAGTGCTTGAGGATGTGTTCGAGGTAGCAGGACGCGAGAAGGGTCCGATTCCGATTCGGGGATCGATCAACGGTCAGCCCTACCAGCAGACTCTCGTCAGATTCCGTGGTGCCTGGCGCCTCTACGTGAACATGCAGATGTTGCACGATTCTCCGCGCCGTATTGGCGAGGCACTCGACGTTGAGGTCGCCTACGACCCGAGCGATCGCACGATCGAGACGCCTCCCAAGTTCGCCGCCGCATTGCGGGACAACGCGCAGGCGAGTGAGGTGTTCGCCGGACTCACCCCATCGAGGCAGAAGGAGATCATTCGATACATCTCGAGCTTGAAGACTGAGGCCGCGGTCGACCGCAACGTCGAGCGAGCGATCCGCTTCCTCGTCGGCGACGATCGCTTCGTAGGTCGAGACAAGCCGTAGAGCGAACCGGCCATCTGACAAACTGGCGTCGTGACGAAATCGTTCTGGCATGGCGCTTTCCTGCGCGCCGGCCACGTCGTTGCGTACGGAATCTCCGTGCTTGCCGGGTATGTCGCAGCTGGCCAGGTGCTGTCGTACTTCTATGAGCGGTTCATTCCAGATGGCGAGTCGGATCTCCACCCGATGCTTGCGGTGTTGGCGGCCATCGTGCAAGGCGGATTCGCTGTGCTGTTCGGTGTCGTTGCAGCCGTGCTTGTTTTCGTCGCGATCGTGGGCGTGGGTGGGGCCACGCTGTCGCAGGCGTGGGGCCGTCTCGCGCCGATGATCCTCGACCGCTGGTCGGCTCGGGCCGGTCCTGCGGAATAGCGGGAGGGAAGCATGCTGCTCGCCCGAAAAGCTCATCCGGCGATATGGAACGCGGTCTCCCCGGTTGGGACTTGGGTAGATACATCGATGGTGACCACGTGAGAGAACGTCGGCCCGACTCGACACCACTGGGTCAGCGCCTCGACCGCTGCGTCGTCGCCTTCGGCGACCACTTCAACCGTTCCGTCGATCTGGTTGCGAACGAACCCCGCGACGCCCAGCCGACTTGCCTCACGGGCGCAGGACGCTCGAAAACCCACCCCTTGCACGCGTCCGGTCACGATGATGTGGGCCCGAGTTGTCACACGACGTCTCTAGGTCGGCGGGGTGCGGAGAATCTTCTCCATCGCCTTGCCCGTCGAGAGCTCGAGGACGAGCTTGTCGAGGTAGCGGATCTCTCGCATCAGTGGCTCCTCGACCTCTTCGACCCGCACGCCGCAGACAACCCCCGTGATTTGTGTTCGGTTGGGGTGCAGCTCGGGTGCGTTGCCGAAGAAGGTTTCGAAGTCGGTGCCTTTGCGGACATGGGCCATGACCTGTCGCTGGGAGTAGCCGGTGAGCCAGCGGATGATCTGGTCGAGCTCGCGCTTCGTGCGCCCGTGTTTCTCCGCCTTGGCGAGGTAGTGGGGATACACCTCACCGAAGGCGATCGCATAGACACGATGTTTGGGCTTCGTGGCGGTCATCGGGTCCTCCGTAGCTCGTCGAGGTGTTTCACGAAACGTTAGCTCACCGTTGTGACAGGCGTCCTCGTCACTGCATCGAGTGCAAGCCCACCATGTTGCCTTCGGTATCGACGAAGAGCGAGACGAATCCATGTTCGCCAATTTGAAACTTTGGCCGCGTGATCGAGCCTCCGGCGGCTTCGACTCGGCCTTGCTCGACCTCGCAGTCGTCGCACGAGAAGTACACCATCGACCCGCCCACGCCGGGTGACGCATACTCGAGCTTCACCAGTGCACCACCGGCGCCGTGGCTGGCGAAGTCGTCTTCGAACGCTCGCATCTGCACGCTCGGATCGTTGGGATCTCCCATCGGTGCGAGCGTGGTCTGCAGGACCGATTCGTAGAACGTTTGTGCCCGATCCATGTCGTCCACGTAGATATCGAACCATCCAACTTTGCGCATGAGTGTCGTTCCTTCATTGGGTTGTTGCGAAGGCCACTTGCCTTCAAAGAGAACTCAACCAGAGGTCGCTCAGCAGGGATTGTAGATATCAGACATCGAAGATTTTTTGGAATTGCGCGGGCGTGTAGCCGGTGATGTCTCGGAACGAATGGATGAAGTGTGACTGGTCTGCGAACGCCAGCAGGTAGTCCTGGCGGAACGAGTGTTGGAGGCGAAGCACCTTCAACAGATCGTGCGGTGAGAAGCCAGTGGTGGCCTTGAGCTTTCGCTGGAGATGCCGTGGCGAGAGTCCGGCGACGTTGGCCATGTCCGCCACGCTGAGGATGTCGCCGATGTTGCGCAGGATGGCCGCGGTCACGGGGTTTGCGGCGACGACGCCGTCGGATCGTAGTTCGTCGACGAATTGCGAGAGGATCGGCGCCTTCTCATCGAGGTCGAGTTTGACGATCGCCCGACTCGTTTCGACCAGCGGAAGTGCGCCGTCGTACGGCTCGCCCACATAGTGATCGACCGTTCCCTCTGGCGCTCCACGCCACACGCCGGGGTAGAACTGCACCCCGACGTAGTGAAACGAACGCCCGAGGTTGAGGGTGGTGTGCGTGGTGTGGAGGGCGGTCACTCCGGCGATGCGCGTGTCGTGCTGGTCGAGCAGCACGTTGACACACGCGTCGGGCAGCGCGTGAAGGACGAAGTCGTCGTCGAGCTCGGTCTCGGTCTTCATCTCCCAGAAGCAATGCACGAGCTCGGCGAGCGAGTCGGGGGCGGCCACCTCGGTGTAGGTGACCGCTTGCACCGACTTGTCGACTGCATCTTTGACCGGGTCGTACATAGTGACCTCAGGTTACGTGCGACACCGGGCGCCCAACTCGAGCAGCCAGCAGATTGGTCGTTCTATCCGAAGTCGTCCTGGCCAGCGATGATCACGTGGTGGCTCTCGGACCCGGCATGGCGTGCCGCGAGAAACGGCGCGTATTCCGGGTCGTTGACGAACGCGAGCGCAGCCTCTTTCGACGGCCATTCGAGGATCACCCGCAGGCCTACGTCTGGCCCCTCGCCTTCGACCCGCTCATGCGTCTGAGTTCGGGCGAGATACTTACCGCCATGGCCAGCGATGATCTTTCCTACCGGCTCGAGATACCCGGGAATCCAGGCGTCGTCGGTGGGTGTCACTTCCAATACTGAGTAGTACGTCACAATTTTTCTCCTTCTTGTTCAACTGTCGATTCGGGCAATGGGCTGCCCTTGGGCGATGCCGACGCTCTCGGCGACGAGCTGGTACATAATCCCTGCGACCGGTGCTTCGACGTCTTGCGAGACCTTTTCGAACTGCACCTCGGCGATCACTTGACCGATGGTGACCGGCTCGCCGTGGTTCACGAACCAGGTGCCGACCACGCCCTCGCCGGTCGGGTCTTCCTCCGACATCGCTGGGAACGGAACCTGGGTGATCACGACATCAGGTCCTTCACGGCGGCCTTGATTTTGTCTCGGGTGGGCAAGATGCCGTATTCGAGTGGGCGAGCGTAGGGAATCGGCACATCGGGAACGGCCAGGCGGCTAAACGGCTTCGTGAGCAGGCCGGGGTCGTTCTCCGCGATCACGGCGGCGATCTCACCGGTGAGGCCGAAGCTCTTGTAATCCTCGTCAACGACGAGCACGCGGCCGGTCTTGCCGACGGATTCGAGGACGGTCTCGGTGTCGAGCGGAACGAGCGAACGAAGATCGACGACCTCGACGCTAATGCCCTCACCTTCGAGCTCTTCTGCAACATCGAGGCTGTGTTGGACCGACAGCGACAGTGTCACGATCGTGACGTCGCTGCCTTCCTTGGCGATGGCTGCCTTGCCAATCGGCACGGTATAGGACTCCTCGGGCACGTCGCCGATCGACCGCGGATTCTTCTCCATCCACACCAGTCCCTGCCCACCCTTGTGGAACATGTACATGACCGGGTTGTCGTCCTGAATGGCAGAGATCATCAATCCCTTTGCGTCATACGGGTTCGACGGAACGACCACCTTCATGCCGGGAAGGTGGGCGAAGGTGCCCCAGAGGCACTGGCTGTGCTGGGCCGCATCGGAATATCCCCCTCCGGTGGCGGTCATCAGCACCATCGGTACCTTGACGTTTCCGCCGGACTCGTAGTGAATTTTGGCCATGTGGTTCGAGATCTGGTCCATGCACACGCCGTAGAAGTCGACGAACATCAGCTCGACGACCGGTCGAAGCCCTTCCACGGCCGCACCGATGCCCGCACCGATGAAGCCGGTCTCCGAGATCGGTGTATCGATTACTCGTTCGGCGCCGAATTCGCCGAACAAGTCAGTGGTTGATCCGAAGATCCCGCCGTAGGCACCGACGTCTTCGCCCATCACGAAGACGTTCGGGTCGCGCCGCATCTCCAGCCCGATTCCCTCAGCCATTGCCTTTGCCGTCGTGATTCGACGGGCCTCAGTTGTTGTACTCATCACGTTCTCCTCTTCGTTCCGGTTAGGCGAAGACGTGCAACAGCGCGTCTTCGGGGGCAGGTTCTGGGCTAGACTTCGCGAACTCGATCGCGGCGTCGACTTCGGCATCGGCCTCGGCCTGGATCGAGGCAATCTGGTCGTTGGAGAGCTCCCCGAGCTCTTGAAGGCTTGCGGCGTACTTCGGGATCGGGTCCCGGTCGTTCACGGTGTCGAGCTCGGGTCGGTACGCCTGAGCGTCACCCTCGAAGTGGCCGAAGAGTCGCAGGGTGTGGATCTCAATCAGGCTCGGTCCGTCGCCCGCTCGAGCGCGATCGATGGCCGCACCCGCTGCTTCGAAGACCGCTTCGACGTCGTTGTCTTCGACGCGGACGCCGGGCATGCCGTAGCCCGCGGCGCGGTCGGCGTTCGATGCCCCGGCGGTTGACGCGTCTTTCGGAACCGAGATGGCCCAGTCGTTGTCTTCGATCACGAAGATGACCGGCAAGTTCCACACCGCAGCGAGGTTGAGCGACTCGTGGAAGGCGCCCTGGTTTGCTGCGCCTTCGCCGGTGACTGCGATGGCGACGTTGTCGGTCCCTTTTCGCTGGAACGCCATGGCCTGACCGCAAGCGACGGGCAGACCCTGGGCGATGATGCCCGAGCACGAGAAGTGGTTCTCGGGATCGAACAGGTGCATGTGTCCGCCCTTGCCCTTGCACAGTCCGCCAGTGCGGCCATAGATCTCGGCGGTCATAGCGTTCATGTCGACACCGTGTGCCAGTGCGAAGTGGTGCGGCCTGTGCGGTGCGGTGATCGCGTCCCCCTTCTTCAGATGTGCACATACACCGACTGCAGCTGGTTCTTGGCCGGCAGCCAGGTGCATCTCGCCGGGGATCAACCCAGCGCCGATGTCCCAAGCCGGCGACTTGTCAGAGTGGTATTCCTGCATGATGCGTGATTCGTACTGGCGGATGCGAACCATCTGCCGGTACATGGCCAATCGGTCGAGTTCACCCATGGGCGTCTTCTCCTTTGGTTGTGGTGGTTGTGTTTGCGGCTTCGGACATGGCAAGTGGCACGTCGAGTACGAGCGGGCCGTTCGGCCCGAGCGACACGGAGATCGGTGTGTCGGGGGCGAAACGCATCGAGCGCTCGCCGTCGACAGAGATGACGCCGGATTCGGCCTCGACCGCGACTTCGGTGTGGGGTTCGAGCGTCGCCAGCGACGAGATGCCGAGCTTGCGTACGAGCCCGGGTGCGATCGGAACGGTGACTCGTTGGCGCGCCGCTTGGTCAAGTCTGATGTGCAGGCCGTGTGGCTGGCGACGGCAGACCGGATGGAGGTGACCACCGATCGAGGAGAGGCCCACCGCTTCGGGTTCGGCAAAACAGAGGAATACCTCGCGCAGGCTCCGCTCGTCCCACACGGCGCCGCTTGCGATGCGGTCGCCCTCGACGATCGCGACGTCGACGAGCGCACGCATCGATTCGGCGCCAGCGGTGACCGTGAGTGACTTCGCCGTATACGTGCACGTGGCGGCTTCGACTTGTCCGGTCGCCAGGAACCCCGCGGCGAAGCCGACGACGGTCGGCTCGTCATGGCGTGGGAATGCGTTGTTGGTTCCGGTCGATACGGAGGCGACCGGGATGTCACCCGTCTCTCCGATGAGCAGACGATTCGTACCATCGCCGCCGAGGACGACGATTGCGCCGACGTCGCAGTCGTGCATGGCACGCGCAGCGTTGACCGTGTCGGTGGGGCTGTGGGTGATCTCTTGATCGACGAAGTCGAGCTCGGGCCAGTGCGATGCCGTGGCCTTTGCCGCAATGGCGGCCAGGCCCGCAGCGATTCCCCCGGCGTCGCTCATCGAGAGGACGCGTTGCACACCGGTGGCTGCGAGTCCTTCCATGAGCCGAGCCAACGAGTTGATCTTGTCGTTCGTGGTCGTCGCTGGTCCTCGGGCGACGATACGGCGAATGTCGCGGCTCGACGCGGGGTTGGCGATGATGCCAACTGTTGCGTTCTGAACCATGGAACCCCTCTCGTCGATCGCAAGCCGTATGCATCGGCTCCCAACGCCGAACGAGACCTGATCGAACTACAGGAATTCTCCGCCCCGCTCTGGCCGTGAATGTGTCGCGATTTGAGACACGTGGGCCGCAATGAGACACCAGCCCTTTTCTTTGGCGAGACACAGACTTAGGTTTGTGGACAAGGGGATTGCATGACCGTTCGTAGGCACCATTCAGTAGAACCTGCTGACCTACGGGAAGCGGCGCGCCGCTCGGCGCTCTACGGGATCGACCCGTCCGGCGCAGAGTTGCTGAGTCTTGGTGACATGGGCGAGGCAGCTGAACGCCTGGCCGATCTCTCCGACCCGGTGTTCCGAACGATCCTCAATCAGCTCGCCGACGTCGACATCGGCGTGATCCTTGCAGACCACCGCGGCAACATTGCCTGGCGTGGAGCAGGGACCCACGAGGTAGCTGCAGCGATGGATCAGCACGCGCTGGCCGTGGGTTACAGCCTCGCCGAGGATCGGGTGGGGACGAACGGCGTCGGAACGGCTCTTGCGACGAAGCGGCCCGCAGTCGTTGTCGGGGCCGACCACCATCTCGAGGTCTTCCAGCGCTTCTCGTGTGTGCACTCACCGGTGATTCATCCGATCAGCCATCGCATCACCGGAGCGATCGGCCTCGTGTGCCCGGTGAGCGAAACCTCGCCACTTCTTTTGCCCACGGCCATGCAACTCGCTCAGACCATCGAGGAGCGATTGTTGAGCAAGGCGTCACCGAGCGACCGCCTCTTACTGGACGGTTTCATCCGGCACCGTCGGAATCGCAGTGCGGCATTACTTGCCGTCAACCCGCTGACGTGGATCGCGACACCGACGGCTCGAGAGATCTTGGCGGAGTACGACCACGACTCCATTTGGCGACACGTCGAACGGTCGCTCGCGAATGGCACACCGATTCAGATCGGTGGGCGGAACGGGCGTCTGGTGCAGCTCGACGTGCAGGAAGTGCTCGACGCCGATGCCGCGGTCTTCACAGTGTCGGAGACGATCTCGACGATCGGAGTGCCGCCTCGCCTTGCTCCGCCAGAACCTCGGCTCGGCACCATGGTGGGTCAGAGCGCCGCATGGCAGCAGGTCGTACGTCAGGCTGAATCGGCGGCGAGGGTTCGCCAGCCGCTGCTGATCTGCGGCGAGTTCGGCACGGGGCGGTGTGAGATCGCCAAATCGATTGCATCGAGGTCGGGAGTCGATGTCTCGGTGTTCGACGCTGGGATGGTGGCCCTCGACGGCCCCAAGGATTGGCTCGCGGCGATCGATGGGGCGCTCGACCAGCCTCAGGTCGTGATCGTGCGAGATGTGGACTCGCTCGATGACGGAGTCGTGCGCGCATTGACCTCGCTGGCTCGTCGCCCGAGCACCGCCCGCCTGATCATCACCATGGCATCGGACGACTCAAGTTCGGAACCGGTCTCTCGTCTTCGCAGCCTCGTTCCGCTTCTGATCGTTGTTCCGCCACTTCGATCGCGACCCGAGGACATCGAGCCGATCGCGCGACAGCATCTGGCTGCTGTTGGACGGACGACGGCGTCCGATCGCTTCTTCGCAGCGCTGCGGCGTCGACCGTGGACTGGCAACGTGGCGGGCTTGATTGCCACACTCGACAGCGCGCTCGATCTTGCACGAAACGCGCCGCTCGAAGCCAGCCATCTGCCACCGCCCGCCGGTACGCCGCGGACGGGAATAGGCGGCACCATTCAGCAAGCTGAAGACGCGGCGATTCGCCGCGCGCTGGCGCAGGTGAACGGCAATCGAACCGAGGCGGCGCAGTTGCTCGGGGTTTCGCGAGCGACCCTCTACCGCCGACTCCGCTCGTACGGGTTGGACTGAACCCGAGTAGGCAGGTTTGCCGCTCGCAGAGTCTATTGTGACCCTTGGTCCCGGATCATCGGCGCTTCTTGCGTTGAGCTCGGCGTTGTGCCCGGTTGGTCGGTTGAGTGAGGCCAAACGTGGCGTTCGGGTCGGCGAGGTCGACCTGCGTGTCGAGGCAGCAGGGGCAAGTCAGCTCGTCGCCGAGTTGTAGCTGGATGACATCGACCGAACTCGGGTCCTCGTCGTAGTACTCGCGCCACATGTTCATGAGATCGCCGCGAAGGTGCGAGCGGTGCACGGGTACTGCCGCCAACTGAAGGGGGTCGAGGTCGTCGAGGCTCTCGCCATTGCGCAGTTGCTCGATCGTCCACGTGAGCAGCGCGACTGCATCGTGGTTGTCGAGGTTGGTGATGACGAGCTCGGGCAGATCGAAGCTCTTCGAGAGCCCGATCGTGTAGGTCCAAGCGACGCTGCTTTGGTCCGCTAGTACGCCTTGGATGGTGTAGCCGTTGGTGATGATTCGCATCTCCATGTCGGCCATCAGCTGGTCGAGGGGTGTGGGAAATCGCATCTGAGTGCTCCGGTGACATGCCCAGACGGGCGTGATGTTCAGCGGGGCGCACTCAGTACCGTGCATCCAAGGGGTATCGGTAGTTTGGCACATGCCTCTGACACGCCGCCGAGCTGGGCAGGTCCGGGGTCCGCTTTGCCTTACGGGTAGACGAGCTCGATGTGACGGCCGAGTGTGTTTGCGAGCGTTTCGAGGTCGTCGTGGTCGGAGGTGATGATGCTGTCGCCGTCGTGAGCAAGGAGGGCGACGGCCGCGTCGATCACATCGTGAAGTTCGGCGGCACCGAGGAGTTGTCCGGCGAGACGGCCGGTCGTTTCGTCGATTGAATGGATGTGGATGCCTTTGAGCGCGGTTGCAAGGCGCGCTTGCCGAGGGCCGCCCCGCCACGCTTGGCCGATGACTCCGGCATGGGTTAGAGGTACGTCACCATCGAGCTGTGCTGCTTTCAGGCGCACCCACATCGGCCGTTCATTTCGTTCGAGCGCTACCAGTGCACCGGTGTCGAGGATGAGACTCATGCAGACGTGGCCGCTGCGCCGCGCACCACGGTCGCTTTGGTTCGGTCGGCACGTAGCTGCGCAGCGATCTCCTCTTCGGTGATGCCGCCGTACTCCGCTTCGAAGTCGGCGATCGCAGCTGCCAAGTGTTCGAGTTTGCGATCTCGGTCGATCTTCTCTTCGATTGCGTCGCTGATCCAGCCGCTCACGGAGTCGGCTTTGCCGTCCGCGACTGCTTGCTGTCCAGCGTCGGCGAGCCGCGGGTCGACGGTGATGGTCAGACGTTGCTTATTCTTGGTCATCGAGCGTCCTACGCCTAGCTTGTAATCATCATACGATCGTATTACTCCAGCCACAAGCAATCCCTTTCGGTCGAGTGGCCGCTGGCTAGAGGCGGTTCTGGTCGACCCGGGAGGTCGAATCCGACAGGTCGACGCTCGCATCTTTGACACATGTGGCGCAGGTGTCGTGGGAAGACGGGAAGAGTTGAATGACCTGCCCTGGTCGTGGCCATTCGTCGTAGTGCCAGTGGAACTGGTTGAATAGGTCGGTGCGGAGGTGGTCGTCGTGCACCGGCTGCCAGAGAATTTGGTCGGCTTCGAGATCGGCCATCGTGCCGCCGTCTCGCAGCTTCTCGATCACCCAGTTCAAGACGTGACCAGCTTCAGCCCACGGTCGGTCGGTGATGATGAACTCTTGCAGGCCGAAGCTCTCGGTCGCTCCGATGGTGAACGCCCAGCCGCCGAATGGGTCGTGAGGGTCAGTTGGTTCGACGCCGAGGACTGCCCAACCATTCGTGAGGATGGTGAGTTCGCGCCAACGGTGTTGTTCTTCTTCGGTGTATCCATCACATGTCATGCACATGTCACGAGCCTCGCGCTGGGGTGTGACAACGGTCCTATGCATCAGCAGGTGTCTTGTCGAAGAGGCTCGAGTTGGTCGAGAACGAACCGGGCACGGTCTCGCGGCGCACCGAGTGGGTGGGGCGGCGGGTCGTGGCCCACACGTCGCCCAGCAGTTTTCGCACGCCGCGGTAACCGAGCTTGGTGGCCTTGATCGGGTGACGCCACAGGCTCACGTACTGCCGCGAGCCGCGTAGTGGGTAGCTGAGCTGGCCGACCATGTTCCGGGGGAGGTACTCGTCGATGCCGTAGTGCTGCGGGCGCCGTCCGGTTTTATGGTTGGGCATGAAGAACGTGCCGAAGGCGAGATCCCACAGGGGCAGCCCTGGGGCGTAGTTGTGGCCGATGGAGTCGGCTTCGTTGGCGTGGTGCCAGTGGTGGAACTCGGGGTTGGCGAGGAACTTGTCGAGGCGACGCCAGCGAACTCGAACGTTGGCGTGGAAGAACAGGCCGAGGACGATCTGCACGATGGCCAGCACACCGGTGAGTTCGGCATCGAAGCCAGCGGCGAGCAGGAACAGCACAGCCGGGCCGATGAGCACGCCGTCGAAGGGGTGGATGCGGAAACCGCTGACCCAGTCCATGTGTTCGGGCGAGTGGTGCACGGCGTGGAAGCGCCACAGGAACGGCACCTCGTGGGCCCAGCGGTGCGTCCAGTAGCCGAGGAAGTCGAAGAGGGCGAACGCGACGATCGGCAAGGCCCAGCCGGGGATCATGGCGACCAGTGGGCGGAACGCGAGGCCGGGGAGCCAGAACAAGCTCAGGGCGCCGATGCCGATGAAGGCGATGCCACCAACGACGCTCAACAGCGGGTTCATCAGCGCGAAGCTGATGTCGTTGGCGGCCAGCGGCCGGCGCCACTTCTGGCCCTTCTGGCGGGGATAGAGCTTTTCGAATGGGGCGAGGATCACAAAGAGGACCACGACGGCGGTCATGACGCCGCTATCGATCTGCAAGGAGAGCGCTACACCTCCGGCCACGAAGAGGATGTGGCCAAGAATGCCGAGACCACGGCGGAGCTTCGATGTCTCGGGCGGTTGCGGTGGTGGAGGGGTGGTCTGCACGGCGTCCGGCGCGGGTGGCGGGACGAGTGCGTGGGGGAGAGGTGGGGTCGTCGGGGCGGAGTCCCAGCGGAAGCTCGGCTCATCTCCGGCGGAGGGAGGGGTGAGTGTGTCAGTCATGCCCCTCTGTCGTGGCGAGATGGTCGACCGGTTCACGAGAACGCTGATTTGGGCCGTTCGGCCTAGGTGAGGGTCGATCCGCAGTTGAGATGTGCGGGCAGGCTCAAGTCGTTTCTTGGGCGCGTCGAACTACGAGTGCATGAACACTCCTCGATTTGTCCACGCCGCCGGGCTGGCCATCGCCATCGCCCTTCTCGCCACGGGATGCTCGTCACCAGAGGACGATCTTCGTTCCGACCTACTCGCCGAGGGGATGAGCGAAACCTCGGCCGACTGCATCATCACGTCGTTCGAGGACGCAGGCATCGACCTCGATGATGTCGAGGGTATGTCTCCGAGCAGCGACATCCCGGCCGACGCAGAGCTCGCCATGGCTGGTTGTCTCGAGGAGATCTTCAACGAGATGTTCAGCGAAGGTTTCGCCGAGCTCGAGGCCGACATGGCAGAGGCGTTCGAGGACTTCGATTCCGATGGCGCGATTGCGTTCAACGACAGCGTCGACGCTGATCTTGGCGCCCTCGTCACCTCGTGTGAGGGTGGCGACAATGCCGCGTGCGACGACCTCTGGCTGGCGTCTCCCATTGACAGCGTCGAAGAACAGATCGCCGAGAACTGCGGTGGGCGGGCGCAGGAACGGCGGATGGGTACGTGTGAGTTCTGGGACGAGTGAGTTTCGGCTATTCGTCGGAACGTTATGGAGTGAGAAAGGCGCACCGTGTGCCGGGTGCGTTCGAAAGCCGGCGATCGAGCGTTGCGAGTGAAGCGTTGACCAGTTCGGCGGTCGCAACGTAGGCGGCGTCGTAGCTCGTCAGGTTGTTGCGCAGGCTCCAGACTCGATCGCCGATGACACCGAAGGCCATCGGGAGTACGGGAAGACGTTGCAGGTCGGTGAAGGCGATGTTGGCCGTAGTGGCGTCGATATGACCACTTGCTTCGAGCCGACGGAGCGCATTGGCCGCCTCGATATGCATGTGGGCGGGAGCGATCAGTTGGGTTGCGTTTCGTAGCTGTTCCTCGGCCCATCGCCCCTCGGCGCTGTTGTCGACGAGTGCAGCGACGACGGTTGATGCGTCGACGACGATTGTCATGGCCGGTCGCCATGGACGGCGTCGACGATTGTTTCGGTGCCGATCTGGGAACCGGCTGCGTTCTTGCGAGCCCGCACCTCATCGAACAGTTCGTGGAGGTCTGGTTGGTCAGCCAGTTGCATGAGCGCGCCACGGAGGAACTCCTGGAGCGATTGACCGTTCCTGGCTGCTCGAGCGGCAAGCACGTTGCGGGTCTCGTCGGGTACGTCGCGGATGGTGACGGCGGGCATGAATATCATAATACCTGTGATGCATGCATTCTGCATGCAGAGGGAGATCGACGGAGGAACCGGCCGTTCCACGAGGCACAACCGACCATACAGAGGGCATCTGACAGGCAGGAAACGACTGCGCCGAACAAGTAGGTCGTTTGGCCTACTTCCAGCCGTTCCGCCGCCGATGGGCACTATGCGAAATGATGGGCCCAAGGAAAGATGTGCGATGCGTGAACCGTTTTGGTTCGCCGACACGACAGAGATGTGATGGACGAACAACGCGGTGAGGACGAAGCGCTGCTGGCTCGCATCGCGCGCCAAGACAGGAGCGCGCTCGAGCAGCTCTATCGTCGCAACGCCCTCTGGTTGACCCAGCGCTTGCAGACCCGTTGTTCCGATGAGGACATGGTCGACATCGCCATCCAAGACACGTTTGTTGCTGTGTGGAAGAAACCCGGCAACTACAAGGGGCAGGGTGCGGTGGCGGCGTGGTTGTGGGGCATCGCCATTCGCAAGTTGATCGACCAGATGCGCAAGACGCGCGCAGTCCCCGTCGCCCCCGACACCATCACCGAGGGCGCGGTGAGTTTCGAAGAGACGTTTGTATCGAGCGGTGCCCATGGCCCGCTGCCAGCTGCGCTGCGTCAGCTCGAACCAGACCTTCAGGCCGTCATGGTCGCCACGGCGATCGATGGTCTCAGCACGAAAGAAGCGGCCCGTTTGCTCGGTGTTCCGCAAGGCACGGTGAAGACCCGGATGATGCGGGCCCGCACCCAACTTCAGGAGATCCTGACATGAGTACTCCACTCATTGATCCCGCTCGCCTCGAGCGAAACTGGCAAGCCATCACGGTCGAGCTCGACGTTCCTGCGGCGAGCCGACTCGAGCGGTTGGTGCGTCGACTCGGGTTGGCGCCACGCCTGACCCGTGTGGCGCTTGCGACCCCCGGCCTGCGTCGGGCATGGTTCGTGGCGGTCGCCGTGGTGATGTTCGTTGCGCTGATTGCGGGCGACACGGCTACCAATGCCGACAACATCCTTGGCTTCCTGGCGTTGGCGCCGTTGATTCCGGTGCTGGGCGTGTCGTTCGCGTATGGGGTCGAGGCAGATCCGAGCCACGAGATCGGCGTGGCGACCCCCATGCGAGGTCTGACCCTCGTGCTCACCCGTGCGGCCGTGATCCTGATCGTGTCTGCATTGCTGCTGACCTTCGCTGCGGTGTTGAACCCGGCCGCTGGCTTCTGGGCCGTGGCGTGGTTGTTGCCGTCGTTCGCTCTCACGTTTACCTCGCTCGCCGTTTCGACCTGGCTGTCGCCCCGCAAGGCCGCGGCTGTCACCACAGGTATGTGGCTGGTGTTTCTGCTCGTGGTGAACGGCGCCGCGAGCGACCGGCTGGCAGCGTTCACCGCCCCAGCGCAGGTGTTGTACCTCTTCGGTGCGGCGGCGGCCTTCGCAGTGTTGTGGCAACGACGTGACCGCTTCGACCTGTTGGCAGTGCGGCTGTGACCGCCACGCAGATCCTCGGCACCGACCTGGTGAAGAACTTCGGCAAACGCCCCGCGTTGGCGGGGGTCGACCTGGCTGTGCAGGGTGGTCTCATCGCTGTCCTCGGACCGAATGGTGCAGGCAAGACGACGTTGCTGCGTTGTGTGGCCACCGTGGTTCGGCCCGACAGTGGGTCGCTGCTGATCGATGGTCTCGACCCAGCGCATGAGTCCGATCGCATCGAGGTGAGGCGCCGGCTCGGGTATCAGCCCCAGCAGGTGAGCTTCGCGTTGTCGGCGAGGGTGTTCGACGCGCTCGACTACATCGCCGTACTCAAGAACATCGACGACGACCGTCGCCGGCGGCAGTGGGTGTTTCACGTGCTCGATCTGGTGGGCTTGCGTGATCGTGCGCACGACACGGTGGGTTCGTTGTCGGGTGGTATGAAGCAGCGTCTTGGGTTGGCCCAGGCTTTGCTCGGTCAGCCGTCGTTGATTGTGCTCGACGAACCGGCAGCCGGTGTCGACCCTGATGAGCGGTTTCGAATCCGCGACCTCGTTGCCCAGCGCCGCACCGAGGCCACGGTGTTGATGTCGACGCACCTCACCGACGAGGCCGCGGTCTGCGACACGATCGTGGTGCTGGATGAGGGTTCGGTGTGTTTCGTGGGGTCACCCGATGCTTTGGCCCGCGCCGCCACGGGTCGTACGTGGGTGCAAGCCGACGCAGCGCCAGCGTGGGCTCGAGCCTCGTGGCGACAAGCCGACGGGCGCTATCGCATCCTCGGCTCGGAGCCAGCGCCACCAGGTGCCGAGCTCGTGGCGCCAACACTCGAGGACGGCTATCTCACCGTGGTCGGGGCTGCGGTGTAGTGGGGAACGCTACGAGTGGATCGTGAGCGCATCGATCAGGGGAGCTGTCAGCACGATCGCATCCTCCAACGTCACGAGCCCAGACGGATCTTGTGGTTGTAGCTGCAGCCAGAGATTGGCATCTGGCACGTAAAAGACTCGGCCCTCAGACGAAGAAGGTTGGCCGAACGCCAACTCGTTGGCAAGAAAAGTCACACATTGAGCGTCCGGGTTGAAGTCGCGTTCCAGACCGCACCGAGAGCTGGCCACCGACTCGTCAACCGTTACATCCCACCATCGCGCTGAGAGTCCACCGAGTTCGATGTCGCCCGAGTCGACAATCGACACCATCTGACCCAGCCACTCCTCCACGCCCTCGACATCAGTCGGAGTGACCCCGAGAGTCGGTTCGGGAAAGTCGGGTGGGGGGACCTGTGCAGCCGCTGGATCGATCAAACCGGAGAACTCGATGATGAACAGCGACGCGGCTGGCTCGGTGCTTGAGAAACCCAGCGTGCGGAATCCGGCGAAGTTCACGTGCCAATCGTCGACGTCGGTGTCGAAGTCGAACGTCAGAAGCGTGTCAGCGACGCGGCCGGTGTACGTTCCGGACGCGAACGAACTCACCCTGTTGCCAATGGTCGAGATGAACGACATGCCGTCTTCGGAGACCGTCGCACCAACCTGAGCGGACGATGCCATATTGAGTACCTCTTCGGCCATGGGCCCGGTCGAGTCGCGATCACCGAAGGTGATGAACGACAGCACGGCATCGTCCACCGTTGCATCCGCCCAGCGAATGATCGTGTCGAGTGGCAGATCCAGACTGAACCCGGACGATGCGAGGCCGTAGTGACAGGTGGCCTCGGGGGCGTACTCGCATGGCCAACCTTCGGGAAGCTGACCGCTGTCGATTGTGAAGTCGGCCCACTCGACCTGGGTGGCTCGGCCCGCGACCGTTCCGCGGTCGACCACGGTGACTCCAGTGCGAGATGCGAGCTGGTCGGGGTCGAGCCCGGAATACGCGCTCCAACCTTGGGCGTCAGCCACACGCTCGACGTCGAGAATCATGAGGGACGTGTTGCCAGATCGAACCTGGCTGAAGCCGGCCGCCTCGCGCATGAGCTGCAACTCCATCGAGGAAGTCCACGTCACCGGTGTCGAGAACGCCGTCGAGGTCCACGTGCCTGGCTCGAGTGTCCACTGGTCGACGCTTGTGGCGCCGGCGACAACGGCAGAGATCATGGTGCCCTCGTCGATCGTGACCGATGGGGCGCCGGTGGTCGTGCTCGACAATTGACTCGACGAGCTCGTCGAGCCAATTGTGTCTGAAGAGGTCGTGGATGGGGACACGTCGAGATCACTCGCAGGAGACGTCGATGTCGAAGAGCCACACGCCGATATCACGATCACCAGCGCAAGAACCAAATGCCGCGCACTGAGTAGATGGGTAGGGCTGTTCTGGCTGTGGTCCGGCATCATCTTGGATCCTTGTCACTCGGTCGCTTTTCGAGACCATTCGCACTGGCGACAACGAATCCCTCGCTGCGATGAGAATTCTCGCGAAGGATCTCGACTGCGTGCAACGACTGATGGAACGATGGATGGTCTGATGATTCACCGGCGTGATGGGCTGGCGGCGCTCTTTGACGCTGAGTCGCCCGGCGTCTTTGGATTTCTGCTGCTGCGATGTGGTAGTCGAGCTCTCGCGGAAGACCTGATGGCCGAGACATTCGCACAGGCGAGCGGTCTGTTCTCGAAGGGACGGGGCCACGAGGTGACGGCATCGTGGCTGCGAACGGTGGCTCGGCGGCGACTGATCGATCACTGGAGACGGCAAGGAACGGCCCGCGAGGGGCTAGCGAAACTTGCGCAGGCCACGAAACCGTCACCCGCGCCCGATACCGATCCGGATGGTCGGGTCGAGATGGCGCTCAACGCGATGTCAGACCGTCAGCGTGCCGTCCTCGTGCTTCGGTATCTGGACGGCTTCTCCACAAGTGAGGTGGCAGAAGCCATCGGGTCGAGCTACAAGGCGACTGAGTCGCTACTGGGAAGAGCACGAGCCGCTTTCCGAGCGTCGTATGAAGGAGCAACAGATGGATGAGCAGGAAATTGGCGAGCTGCTTGCGTCAGCAGACCGCCCGCGCCAGCTGACCTCGGAGGAGCGCCTCCGCGGCTTGCGACGGTTGACTGAACGCACGACCGTTTCATCGACACTGCTCGTGACTGACGATTCCTCTGACGTGGAAGCCGTCTCCTCCGACGCGGAAGCCGTCGTATTGAACTTGGAGCTGAGCCCGACGCGCAATGAGAACCTCAGGTTGCGACGATGGGTTTGGGCTGTCGCCGCTGCGCTCATTGTTGTGGTGGGCGTCGGCGTGCTGTCGCTGGTCAGCTCCGACACGCAATCGATCGATATTGCTGATCGAGACAACATTGAGGTGGTTCCTGAAGGTGCATTCACCGGGCCGTGTTCGGGCGAGTTCCAGCGTCTGATCGACGGGATAGAACAATGGGGCGACCTCGAGAGCTGGGCTTTTGCCGGATCAGCGGAACCGGATGTGTCGCAGCTGCTCGCAAGCACGTTCGACGCGATGGGTGAAGTCGGAGTCATCTCGAGGGATGTGTCCGACGCTTCGGTGAGGTTGGAGGCACAACTTGCAGAGGTCGACGATGGAGAACTGCCTTTGCTGTTCTCTGAGTCGGTCGGCAAAGAGCGGGTCGTGGAGGCCTCGATTCGAGAATTGATGCTCATTCTCCGTTCTCAACCGGAGGCGAGTGGTTGTGACTTGGAGCGTCTAGATAACGCACTCTCTAGTTAGTGGGCTGAGCGTCTCACGCGGACGGCATGGGCAGTCGAGCGCTGCGACGCTCACCACCGTGCTGGCCCCAAGTTGGATGCTCACTGCTCAAGCCCAGGCCATGAGGTCGTCGAGGAGAAGCTCGAGCTCGGCTGGCCCGTACTCGTCGAACGGACAGCCACACGACAGCAGTTGCCAACCGCACGCGGGGCATCGGGCGATGTCGCAGCCGAGGTGATGGTGGTTGCCCTGGGACGCACCGCAGTCGCCGCACCGTTCACGTGTGGTCGGCCAGCCGGGTTCGGAGCCGAAGGGTTGGCGCTGATAGACGACCCGATCGAGCGTCAGTTCGCTGATCGTGCAGCCTGAAGCGTTGCGCATGTCTTGTTTGCAGTCGGTGCATGTAGCCATGTGTCCACTATTGCCGTGGGGTATGACAGTCAAGTGTTGGTGCTGGTGTGTGGTTCTTACGCGACGAGGACACCGACAAGCGCCACGGCGTTCGCCGCGATAGCGCCGGACATCATGCGAGTCGTGTGGTTGCGGAGCTGCGAGATCTCAGCACGCAGATCGCCGCCGAGTTCGATGATCTTGGCATCGAGGCGCGCAATGTCACCACGAACCTCGCCGCGTAGCTCAGCCATCTCTCCTCGCAGTTCGCCGCGGAGTTCGGCCATTTCGCCGCGGAGCTCGGTACCGAACGCGTGCATGTCGGTGCGGGTGACGAGTTGGTCTGCGGGTTGGTTGGGGAGGAGTTGCATGATGGTGTTTGCGATGTTTTCGCCGAGGGCTTGTTCGAGCCCGGTGTACGCATCGCGTCGTTCGCGTTCGCTGATTGCCATGTTCAGTTTCCCAGATGTTGCCCGGCCCGTCGAGGGGCGCTGGTCGTGGGGTGAACGTGAGCCCGTTCGCCGAGGCAAGGGCGAAGCTACTGGTGGGCTGTGACAGCGATTCGCTGCCTACTGGGGAGCGTGAACGAGCGCATATGGTGCGAAACTCCTCTAGTCGAGCGAAACGAGGATTCGAATGGGTAAGAACAGAAGGGTCGCAATCGTCGACGGGTTGAGGACGCCTTTCGTGAAGTCGGGCACCGTCTTCAAAGACCTGTCGGCACTCGATCTCAGTGCGGCGGTCGTCAACGAGCTGCTCCAGCGGGCGGGGGTCGAGGGAGGCCAGATCGACCAGGTCGTGTACGGCTCGGTCATCCCCGATCTCGAAGGCCCCAATTTGGCTCGCGAGATCGTGCTGCGAACGGACATGCCACAGACTGTCGACGCCTACTCGGTGACACGGGCATGCGCGACCAGCACCCAGGCCCTGGTCAACGGCACGCAGGCCATCCTGACCGGCGACGCCGACATCGTGATCGCCGGCGGCGCTGATTCGCTGTCGAAACCGCCCATCCTTTATAGCGACACGTTCGTCGATGCGCTGATGGAGGCGAACTCGGCCAAGGACCTGCCGTCGAAGGTGAGGGCCTTCGGGTCGGTGCGGCCCAAAGATCTGGCCCCGCAGCCGCCGGCCCTTGCCGAGAGAAGCACTGGGCTCACCATGGGCGAGTCCGCCGAGAAGATGGCTCGAGAAAACGGGATCACCCGCGAGGATCAAGACCAGTACGCCTATGAGTCGCACATGAAGGCCGTCGAGGCCTGGGAGAAGGGTGTCTACGACGACGAGGTGATGCACATCCCGGTGAACGGTTACCGAGACACGGTGTCGCGGGACGGCATTCCGCGCGCCGAGACCACCGTCGAGAAGCTCGCCACGCTTCGACCGGTGTTCGACCGAAAGTACGGAACGGTCACGGCAGGAAACAGTTCGCCTCTGACAGACGGCGCGTCCGCCGTTCTGCTCATGGAAGAGGCGACTGCGGAACGTCTTGGGTTCATCCCGAGAGCGTGGGTCAAGTCTTGGGCCTTTGCTGCCCTCGATCCGAGCTGGCAGTTGCTGATGGGACCGTCGTTCGCCACCCCGATTGCGCTCGATCGAGCCGGCATGACACTCGACGACATCGACATCATCGACATGCACGAGGCGTTCTCGGCCCAAATGTTGTCGAACATGGCAGCTTTTGCGTCGAAGGAGTGGGCAGAGAAACACCTCGGCCGAGACAAGGCCATTGGCGAGATACCCGCCGAGAAGCTCAACCCGTATGGCGGGTCGATCTCGCTGGGTCACCCGTTCGGCGCCACCGGGACCCGGCAGGCGCTGACGATGGCAAACGAGTTGGTTCGCCGTGATAGCGGCACCGCGCTCATCACCCAGTGTGCGGCCGGTGGCCTCGGTGCCGCCGTCGTACTCGAACGTTAGGAGCCCAACATGGCCACAACCGCCAAAGACCTCGAGCTCACCCACTTCGAGTACAGCGTCGATAACGACGGCGTCGCGCTGGTGCTCATCGACCGCGACGGCGAAGCGATGAACACGATGTCGCCCGACCTCATGATGGATCTGAATGCCGTCATCGAGCGCATCGAGAACGACCCCGACGTCGTGGCCGTCGTGCTCGGCAGCGCCAAGCCCGACAACTTCCTCGCCGGGGCTGATATCCGATGGTTCCAGAGCCTGACCGATGCCGAAACGGCCGCCGACATGCTCACCCAGGGGCAAGAGGTCATCAACCGACTCGAGAATCTGCACAAGGAGCGGGGCAAGCCGGTCGTGGCTGCCATCCACGGTCCCTGCCTCGGTGGCGGCATGGAGATCGCCCTCGCCTGTTCGACGCGTATCGCCTCAAACGACGAGAAGAAGACCCAGCTCGGGCAACCCGAGGTTCAGCTCGGCCTGTTGCCGGGAGCCGGAGGCACCCAACGACTCCCGCCGCTCGTCGGCATCGCCACGGCGCTCGACCTCGTGATGACCGGGCGCTCGATTCGTCCTCGCAAGGCCCACAAGTTGGGATTGGTCGACGAGGTATGCCCCCGGGAGATGTTGCTCGACGTTGCCCGCCGCCGCGCCCTCGACGCCGTCGGCGCGCTCGGAAACGAAACGAGCGACGGCGGGCTAGCCCGTGCGAAGGGCTTCCTGACGCCGGCGCGCCTCCAACAGCTTGCGCTCGAGGACAACCCGATGGGGCGCAAGGTTCTGTTCCAGAAGGCCGAACAGCAGATGCTGGAGACCACGAAGGGCAACTACCCGGCCCCCAAGGAGATCTTGCAAGCCGTCAAGGTGGGGGTCGAGCAGGGTATGGCCGCCGGTCTGGCCTTCGAGGCCGAGGCCTTCGGTCGCCTCGTCGTGACACCGGAGAGCAAAGCACTGCGGTCGGTCTTCTTCGCATCGCAGGAACTGAAGAAGGAGACCTGGGTACCGGACGGCGTCCAACCGGCGACCGTCAAGAAGGTCGGCGTGATCGGCGGTGGATTGATGGGTGGCGGGATCGCCGCCGTCACCGCAACCAAGGCGAACACCAGCATCCGTATCAAAGAGGTCGACGACGCGGGGGTCGCCCGCGGGCTCGGCTACGTCGACAAGTACGTACGAGGGCAGGTGAAGCGCCGTCGGATGACGCCACGCGAAGCCGAACGATTGATGCACCTCGTGACGGGAACCCTCGACTACAGCGGGTTCGACACTGTCGATGTCGTGATCGAAGCCGTGTTCGAGGATCTGGCGCTGAAGCACGCGATCCTCGCCGATGTCGAGGACGCGACCGACGACGCCACGATCTTCGCCACCAACACGTCGTCGATACCGATCACCGACATCGCGGCGGGCGCGAAACGTCCGGAGAACGTGATCGGGATGCACTACTTCTCGCCGGTCGAGAAGATGCCGCTGCTCGAGATCATCACGACCGAGAAGACGGCCGACTGGGTGACGGCGACGTGCGTCGAGCTCGGGAAGCGGCAGGGAAAGACCGTCATCGTCGTGAACGATGGGGCTGGTTTCTACGCCAATCGCGCGTTGGCCCCATACATGAACGAGGTGGGTTATCTCCTTTCCGAAGGCGTCGACATCGAGCTCATCGACGACACGATGGTGCAATGGGGGTTCCCCGTTGGGCCGGTGACGCTGATCGACGAGGTCGGCATCGACGTTGCCGTGAAGGTGGGCGAGATCATGGTGGCTGCGTTCGGTGACCGTATGGCAGCCGCCGCGGGCTTCGACAAGATGATCGCTGATGACCGCAAGGGCAGGAAGAACGAGCGCGGGTTCTACCGGTACGAGGACGGAAAGAAGAGCGACGTCGACGAGTCGGTGTATTCGGTTCTCGGTGTCACACCGAGCGCGAGCATGTCGAGGGCCGAGATCGAGGAGCGGCTCTCCCTGCAGTTGATCAACGAAGCTGCCCGCTGTCTCGAGGATGGCATATTGCGATCGGCCCGTGACGGCGACATCGGTGCGATCTTCGGGTTCGGCTTCCCGCCCTTCACCGGTGGGCCGTTCATGCTCGTTGATCATCTCGGTGCCGCCGAGGTGGTGAAGCGGATGGAACGCCTCGCGGAAACCCAAGGCGACCGCTTCCAGCCGGCCCAGATCCTCAAGGACCACGCCGAGTCGGGAGAACCCTTCCGGAAGTAGCTCACGGACGTTGTCTTTGCGAATCGATGAGACCTCGTAGTCCGCCGATGGTTCGCGCTGCCTGGCCCTGACGCTTGTGGTGCGCCATGGCGTGGCAGTTAGGGCAGAGCGGTATCAGGTCGTTGATCGGGTCCACCTGGTACTCCGCGCCAATACTCGAAATCTCGCGCACGTGGTGGACATGAATGAACCCCTCTCCTTCAGGCCCATAGACTTCCCCGAAATTGAAACCGCATGCGGCGCAGGAGTCTCCGTAGTGCTCGAGGCACGCTCGCCGGGCCCTGGTGTTTCTCTCATAGCTGTTCACGGAGACGCGCCGCACGGAGCCCTCGCTATACATCTGCTGCGCACCGAGTTCTTCGGGCGAGCGGCTCTCGCCGGCGACTTCGATACCCCGGCGAGCTAGATGTTCGACGAATAGTCGATCAACCGCTTCGACGGCATCAGGGCTGCTGATCCTTGTTCCCGAAGCTTGAGGCCTCCAGTGCAGACCAGGGAAGGTTGCTTCCAACACCTCAGTTGGCAACGGCTCAGCTGTAAGCGCATCGAACTCGACCGGTACGTAGTCCGTCTCCTCATCGGTGAACTCCCAGTGGTGATCGCTGAAGGGCAGGCCCGCAATCATTCCGGTTGCGACTATGCCGCCGTCATCACCAGTTCGGAGCAAGTAGAAGCGTTCCCCAACCACGAACTCCTTGCGACTGCCGGTCGACCATGAACCTTCGAAGATATTCCCAGCTGCCGTCTGCGCTGCGATTCTCGATGATTGGTCGAAGTCGAATCGATCTGCATTCCACAACAGCAAGATGGCTGAGCGATGGCCGTAGACCCTTGCTTTGATTGCTTGTGGTTCTCCGATTTCCTCCCCGTTTCTTACATGCTGAACCGCATTTGACCCGACGGTCTGGAGGTAGCGGTAGCCGGCCCTTTGGTTCGTGGCTAGGTCGCCTAAATCAACCTCGATATCGGTTTCCCAAGTCTCAGGCCGAAGCAGGATGACCATTCCGGGGCCGAACTCAGTCCCATCCACGCCGGTTCGGTGCGGGCGGTGTTCACGCCATTCCACGCCTCGTACCCTTACCCGAGCCCAAAGGCGCCCGCGGGATCGTAGGTACAGCCATCCTTCGGGGCGAAGCTGGTGGGGGTAGCTGTTCTTGATAGCCGCTAGCCAGTCTGTGCCGGGCTCTGTATAAGGGCTGAGCTCATACACGGGGTAGCTGATATCGAAGTCACCACTCAGCGGTTCGATGACGTCATCGGGCCCCTTCGGAGCCGTCGTCGTTCTGGACTGCACCTGGGGTGGTAGGTACGGCCTTGGGGCTTCCAAGCAGTCGGTGCAGTACGCAGGATGACTGCCATGTGGGCACTCAGTCGAGTTCATCGAGACCAAATATCGACTTTCTCATGAGACAGGTTGAGCCCATGGTTTCGGCGCCGTCAGATCCAGACCACTTCGCCAGTCGTCGTTGCCTTCGCACTCGTCGATGAATCCTTGAAGCGCTTGAACGTCATCAGGGTCTGTGTCTCCCCACTGTTGACCTCGGGCTGTGACGATCTCAAGCGCAAGGTCGGGATCCTGCACGAACTCGGTAATTCCAAGTTCGCTAGGAACTCCTTGTTGCTCTGCATCCTCAATTGTGTAGCGGCGACATCTGCGATGGCACTCCCTTTCAATCGCAGCCGCGACTGGTGCAGGCAGCGGGGCGTAGAAGAGTCGCTCGATAGCAATACGCGGGCCACCGATGAGCGATCGGCCTTCAGTGCCGTACCCCACCTTTGTCCATGAGACGGCGTCGGTGGACGTATTTCGCGGCTTCACGCGTTTTACATACACACCCGCGATGTGTGACCTCGCACCGGGTTGGGCGACGAGATGTGCGAGGGGCCACTTGTGGTAGCTCGCCGTCCGATGACCTTCCGGGTCTTGGCAGGTGAGGCAAACGGTGGAGTTTCCGGTTCTGATGTTTGCATAGGCGCTTGTGCACGGCAGACCGCAGCTGGCACAGTAGACGCCCTTCATTGGCTTGTGGCTTGGAGTCTTCTCGAAGTCGTGGCCGATAGCTGCACCGAATTCTTCGAGTGTTCGAACGAAGTCTTCGTAGGTCGTGGCGAGTCCAGCGCAGCATGGACAACCGATGCCATTCAGTACGTGCTTCGGCGGCGTGCTCCATAGATCGCGCTGATTACTGCCGTAGCCACACCTAAGGCACTGCAGCGCGACAGAGTGGCTCGTGTTGCCGTCGAATGTAGCTCCATCCGCAAGTGTGGCGCCGTGGTCGTTGAGCGCTTCCGAGAGCGATTCGCGGCTGAATTTCGGCACGGCTCGCCGTGCGACGAAGTCGCGTTCCTTGCATGCGGGGCAACCCCAACCGGCGTAGAGATTCGCTGGGCTTGCCGTCCACTCGTGACCACAGGCTGGATCGTCGTGACGCACTGACACGTGCGCGAACGTGCCCTCCGAATAGCCTGTGGAGAGAAGCTCGATGCGCTGACCCTTCGGTTGTTCGTATCTCAGGAACTCTCGGAGCCGGTCTGCCTTGCTCGTGTCCCGACACTTGGAACACGCTCCGCGATTTCTTGCGTTGCGCGCTGTATCCCACGAAACGACAACCTCGTGACCGGCTTTGACACACCTTGCACTCACTGGCTCTCGCTTCGACGTGAAGACAAAGTCGTCCCCAGCCTCGAAAATGCCACCAGCGAGGACTCGGCTCTTGGCCTCACTCTGTGAGATATGACTCAATTCGCTCTCCGGTTGGGTTCGGCCAGTCTTGTCACTTGCGGCTACCCCCGCTGGCGCGTTGCTCGATGCCATCGACGATGGCAAGAACCGAGTCGATCTGGCCTTCGTTGAACAGTGACTCTGGACCCTGCGGCGCAAGGAGTGTGAACGGAGCCGTGTACAGATCGCCGGCGGCGATCGAGCCCGCAGTAGCCAGCTGGCTGATCACCAGCTCGATGAAGCGGATCTGTGCCGACGAGTAGGCCTTGTTGTCGAGGAATTCGGAGAAGGCTGATTGAACAGCGGCGGTTTCGAGCCCGACCTGTGATCGGATGAACCGGCCGAAGCTCCCAGCGCGTTCGGTCGCGAACTCGAAATCGGCTGGGCTCCCGATTCCGGCAGCTACGAAGATGCTCTGCAGCTCGAGAATGTCGTTCTCGTCGATTGGCTCTGCCTTGCGGAGCTTGGCCACGACGCCTTCGTTCAAGTGTTCTCGTAGGTAGGCGTTCGCCTTCTTTCGGAACTCGCTGAACGCGGCCGCGTCAGAGAGATCAGCGAGGTCGACCTCGGACAAGTCCATGAAGTCGTCCTGAAAGTTCGTGTAGAGGATGTCTCGTTCTTCCGCTTGGACGTACTCCGCGTAGGCTCGCAGCTCCCGCCGCGCGTGTTCGACTGAGTCTGCCGATAGGCCATCCCACCAGCTATCGCCCAGGATCTCCTCCATAAGTTCGGCGTGACTTTCCGACTGGGCCTTTTCAAATCGTTCTACAAGCGAAACGAGACGTCGTCGCAATCGGTCTCGCGCTGGGTGGTTCTGGAGCACTGCCAGCTCGAGCTTGAACATCAGGAGGTCGAATCGCCTGACGTCTTGGGAGTCGCCGCGGGTCATGACGGGAAGCGGCGCAACGTCTCGAATCAGCGCACCACGGTCCTCGAGCGAGATTTCGTCCCATGACTCGGCCTCGCGGTACTTCTCCACGAGTGCTCGATGTGATCGAACTTGGTAACTCTCGAGGTTCATGTCCGCTATGCGCTCAGAGAGGTCGTTCACGATCCTGGGGCGGAGCTCGCTTCGGTCTCCGGCTTCGTCCAGGTGCGCAACGATGTCCATCCTCGCCTCGAAGATCTGTGCATCCAGGGTCGGTCCGACCGGGCCCTCTGCCGGGAGCATGCTCTGGCTGAAGTACTCAAGATTCATGCAGTGATCGATCACCGTGAATGAGTGCTTGTCGCCATCTGGGCTTGGCCCGAACAGCCCGGGGCGCAGCCGGGTTCCTCGGCCGATCATTTGCCAGAACTTGGCCTTCGAGCGAACTGGCTTGAAGAAGACGAGGTTGACCACCTCGGGGATGTCGACGCCGGTGTCGAGCATGTCGACCGACACTGCGATTCGCAGCTCGCTTCCGGCGTCCTCAAAGTCCTCAAGAAGATCCTCCGCGTAGTCGAGGTCTGCCGTGATCACGCGGGCAAAGGAGCCCTTGAGATGCGGATAGAGCTGATCGAAGCGCGTGACGATGAAGTTGGCGTGCTTTCGGCTCTTGGCGAAGATGATCGTCTTTCCGAGCAGCTCGCCGCCCTCGACGTGTTGGCCGTCGCGCATCAGCATCTTCAGCGATTCGTCGACGGTGTTGGCATTGAAGAGCCAGTCATTGAGTGCCTTCGGATCGACACGTTGCGGGACGTCCGGGTCGTCGTCGGCGTCGGGTGACCAATCGAGGGCCGACCATTCTTCTTTCTCGGCGTCGGTGAGTTCGTCGTAGGTGATACCCATGTTGGGGAACCTCAGGGGTGCGGAGATAGCTCGCGGGGGGACAAGGAAACCGTCGGCGACACCGCTCTCGAGCTCGTAGACGTCTGTTGGCGATCCGGTCACAAGGTCGAACAGGCTGTACGTGTTTCGGTCGATCTCGTCCTTTGGCGTCGCCGTGAGGCCAACGAGGAGGCTGTCGAACCATTCAAAGATGTGCCGATAGCGGTTGTAGACAGAGCGATGGGCCTCGTCGATGATCACGAGGTCGAAGAAGCCAGGGCCGAACCGACGAGTACCGTCCGGTTGCAGCTCGTCGATGAGCCCGCTCATCGTGGGGTATGTGGCGACATAGATGTCACCCTGTCCATGCCGGTCTTCAAGCAGGTTCACGGGCGGGGAATCGGGGATGTGCTCCTTGAACGCGCGGACCGCCTGCTTCACAAGCGCGCGCCGGTCGGCGAGGAAGAGGATCCGGTGCGCCCATCGGGTGTCCATCATGAGGTCCGTGAGCGCAACGACAGTGCGGGTCTTGCCGGTGCCCGTCGCCATCACGAGCAACGCTTTGCGTTCGTTGTCGTTCTCGAACGACTCGGTGATCGACCGGATCGCCCGTTGTTGGTAGTAGCGGTCGGCGATACTCGGCTTCACGGGGGTGCTGAGCAGTGACTTGCGGGTCGTCCGTCGGTTGATCGCGAGCTCGAGTTCTGTGCGAGTCAGGAATCCCTGAATCTGACGAGGTGGGTAGCGAGCGTCGTCCCAGATCCAGTGTTCATAGCCGTTGCTGTAGAAGATGATCGGACGCTGGCCGGTAGCCGCCTCGATCTGGTCCGCATAGAGCAACGCTTGCTGGCGCCCAGAGCCTGGGTCTTTGCTTGCCCGCTTTGCCTCAAGAATTGCCAGAGGCCGACCGTCCTGACCCATGAGCGCGTAGTCGACTCGGCCGGTGCCGCTCGTATTTGGCATGCCGGACACTGGATGCTCGGTGATGGCGGTGGTTCCGATCAACCACCCGGACTCCTGCAGGAGAAGGTCGATGAGGTACTCGCGTGTGTCGTCCTCTTTGAGGTCGAAGTTGGCTGGCTCGCCAGCGCGCTGTTTGCGTAGCTCGTCGATCTGGGCCCGGAGGGCGGCGGTCTCTTCCTCGAGTTTCTCAGCGCCGTGCAGACGTTTTCGGACGAGCTCGGTCTCAAGGCGCTGCGCCTCAAGCTCCTGTTCGAGTTCTTCCAACTGCTGACGGCTCTTCAGAGCGCGATTAGCTGGGTTCGGCAGTTCGTTCGGGTCGAAGCGAAGTTCGGTTGACGGACGGTGGGTTCGTGCGTAGGTGCGGGCAAACCAGTGGCTGAAGCTGAAGAGTGCAGCGACGCATGCGACCGAGTCGTGACGGCTTGGCGCCCCAGCGTCGTGGACAGCTTTGTTGCCGTACCGGATGATCTCCTTTGCAATCTTGAAGATCCGATCGCCAGCAAGCTGGCGAAAGCTCCGCGAGTGGAGCAGAGCCGACAGGTTGTCGTCGTAGGGCCGATCAAGTGAGCGATCGTGCTCGAAGGCCCACTTGATCAACAGCTCGAGCGTGAGACGTGAGTAGAAGCACGAGGCGCGCGGGTCGGGCAGAGCGAACAACGAGGCCTGGTCGGCCGTCTTCTTGGCCTCCTCGAACTCTTCGAGATGGTTGAACTGGCCCATCAGAGCTCCCCTGCGAAGGCCCGCTGCTGCAGCGAAGCGAACAGCGTGTCGAGGTGGTCGTCTGAACTCATGGCCGTCGTTCGAAGAACGTCCACATGTTGAAGGTGAGCCTCAAACTCGCGCTGCGCTTCTCTAGCTGGGACCGGTATCGGGATCTCGCGAATCATCGTAAGGTTCAGGTTTTTCTGACGAACCCCCCGCTGATTTCGCTTGAAGTGGTCCTTACCGAGCTGAATTGCGGCGTAGACGTAGCGTGTTGAAACTACCGATTCGTCCAAGCGGGCGAATGCAACGGCCTGATTGCAGGAGCTCGCTGTAGTCGCTATGCCAGATTTCAGAGCGGCAGTGTCGTACATCCCGAGCAACAAAGCCCCGACCGGTACTGCCTTCGCTGAAGTGCTTTCGATTGCTCTCTGGTTAATGCTCTCGGAGGCTTCGCTAAGGAACTCGGACTTCAGGTCGCCCGAGGAGTACCACGGGATCGGGCCAACGAAGTGGTCAGAATTGTTTCGGGGCGGAGTCCCTCCTGATCGCCATTCGCCAAGCTCTCCGAGAGTTTGGACACGGAGACCCTTCGTGTTTCGAGCGGGGTCGCCGAACATGTCGATGAAGATGGCTTGGGTGAGGTTGTCGAGCTTGGCGAGGGCTTGGTGGCGTTTGGTTCGGAGCTCGTCGGCCGCATCCAGCAACGTGGCAATTCGCCGCTGTTCCTCAATCGGTGGCAGCATCAGCTTGCGTCGGTAAGCATCCTCGCGGTTCAAGCCCGGGACGGCTGCGGCCTGGTTTAGCTCGTCTAGGCGTAGACCTTTCAGGCGGTACTTGAGCCAATCAAGGTCAGCTGTGGTACACGAGTGATCCACGAAGTACGTGGTGTCGATTGGCCAGCACGAGTCCGAGCTGAAATTCACTGCTCCATGGGAGCCCTTCCGGCCAACGACGATCGTCGGTCCAGATGTCAAAGCCAGCTCGTGTCGCCCGACCTCACCGTTCGAGCCGTAGACGCCGAACCCACTTCCCGTCCGCTTCGCCTTCGGAAGCGACTTTCCATACTTCAATTCGACGATCTCGCCGAGGGAGACCTCCGGCCATGCGGCCGTCATGCGAGCATCGCCTTAAGATCAGCGAGGCCTTGGGTGATTTCGGCTTCGAGTTGTTCGAGGTTGGCGATGATATCGGCGGGGGCGGGGTACTCGATCTGTTCGTAGACGATTTCCTTGTAGCGGTTGATCGAAAGGTCGTATTCACTGTCGGCGATCTCGTCCTTCGGCACGCAGAAGCTCTGCTCGGTGCGGGCGCGTTCCTGTTCGGCGGCTGGGTTGGTGCGCAGGGTGTTCCAGCGGGTGAGGGCGTCGGGGAGGTTGTTCTTGTCGTGCTCGTCGTCGGTGAGCGTGGCGGTGGCGCCGAGCTTGTCGGGGTCGAGGAGCTCTGCGCGTTTGTCGTCGAGGCTGAAGCCGTCGGCTTGCATGTCGTAGAACCACACATGGTCGGTGCCACCCGAGTTGGTCTTGGTGAACAGAAGGATCGCCGTCGACACACCCGCGTACGGTTTGAACACGCCCGAGGGGAGCGACACGATGCCGTCGAGTCGGTGGTCTTCGACCAGCATGCGGCGAAGCTCCTTGTGCGGCTTCGTCGATCCAAACAGAACACCGTCAGGAACGATCACTGCGGCCCGCCCATGCGGTGCCTTGAGGATCCGTTCGAACAGCGAGATGAATAGGAGCTCGGTCTTCCGGGTCTTGCGTGGACCTCGCACTAGGTCTTTCGCCACGGCGTCGGCATCGAGCGAGCCTGCGAAAGGCGGGTTGGCCAGCACGACGGTGTACTTCGATTCATCTTGTTCCGACTCTTCGAGCAGCGAGTCCCGGTATTTGATCGTTGGGTCATCGACGCCGTGCAGAATCATGTTCATCGATCCGATTCGCAGCATGGTCCGATCGAAGTCGAAGCCGTGGAACATTGTTTGCATGTAGTGACGACGGCTCTTCTCGTCGGTGAAGAGCTCTGGGTTGTTCTTGCGGACGTACTCCGCAGCACCCACCAGAAATCCAGCGGTCCCGGAGGCGGGGTCGCAAACGACATCATCAGGCTGGGGGTCCATCATGTGGACCATGAGCTCGATGATGTGTCGAGGTGTGCGAAACTGTCCGTTCTGTCCAGCAGTAGCGATGCTCGACAGCATGTGTTCGTAGACATCGCCCTTGGTGTCACTGTCGTCCATCTGGATCGAGTCGAGGCCCTTCACTGCTCGTCCGAGGAGCGATGCTGTCGGGATGGTGAACCGCGCCCCTTCCATGTTCTCGAGGTAGGTCGCACTGTTGGAGAGTTTGCGGAGGAAGGGGAAGACGGAGTCGGCGACGATGGAGTACATCTCCTCGTTGCGTAGACCCTTGAAGCGCGACCAGCGGTAGTTCTCATACGGCATACCCGACTGGTCGTTTCCCTCGGGAAAGATGCGTCGTTCCATTGGACGCCCGGTCCGGTTCGCCCGTCGTTCTTCCAGCGTGTGGAGATCGTCGAGCCGCTTGATGAACAGCAGGTAGGTGAGCTGCTCCATCACTTCAAGAGGATTGGAGATCCCGCCCGACCAGAAGTCGTTCCAGACCTGGTCAATCTGCCTTTTTGTTTCGGCTTCGAGCACAGTTTCGCTTCCGTAGTTCGGCTTCGCTTACACAATCATCAAGCAGGCTTGCGGCTTGAGGTGTCAGGAACTTTCTAGGCGAGCTTGCTCACGTCGGCGTTCAGCCGCCGCCCGCACGATCTTCTCTGCCTCGGCTGGCAGCTGGTCGAAGAAGCCGCTTGGCCAGTCCTCGAATCCACCAAAGTCATTTGGGCGCAACTCGAGAAAGTCTGTTGCCCCGGCTGTGCGCTCTGCATAGAGAATGCTCGTTAGAGCCGAGACCTCATCCGGTTGCTCGGCGAGCCGGAGCCGAAGACGATTGATCAAGTATTCCGAGTGCGTCTCCAGGAGAAGCTGCCGACCTGTTCGGGCGATGCCCAGAAAGAAGTCTCCCAAGATCTGCTGCGGCCTGGGGTGTAAGTGGAGCTCAGGTTGCTCGAGCAGTACGAGTTCGCCGGGTTTGGCGGCGAGGCATAGAACAAGGACCGGCAAAATCTGAGAGGCGCCCACTCCGACAGACGTCAGGTCGCGCTTCTCCTTCGTCTGAGGGTCGATGAGCCTGTACTCCAGTGACTGTGACACCGGCTGAATTTCGTGCCGTTCGGCGATGCCAAGTGCTTCCAGCCAAACACCTACCGCTCGCAACAGGGGCATCTCCTCCGTCCCTCGCCCGTCTGGCATGGGACAGGAGACTTCGAGGTCCTGGTACTCGAATAGAAATGGAACAGCGGACTCGCCTCGCGTACCCAGCAGCGCTAGGCCTGAGGTCGAGTGACCAGCGGGCAGACTCGCAGCAGGCTCGGACCGGAGCGGACCAAGGTAGTGAATTCGCTCAGGAAGAGAGCGGACAAAATTCTTCGCATCATCAAGGTCGTCCGACTCAAGCTCATCCAAGACAGTTCCTGGAGGAATCTTGTTGAGCTCAATTAGCTGCTTGATGTGGCGCTCGACGAGTCGTTCTTGGTCTCGCCACCATTCGGGCTCCGCACCTGCCGGGATATTGCCGCTTGCTGAGGGACGCTCATCTGACTCTTCTATGTCCAGTTCAACGCTGCTGCCGAGGCGGTCGGCAAGGTAGTGATGGAGATCATGTTCAAAGTCGAGTTGCCAGTCTCCAGGGAAGAAGGATTGCTCGGCGAACAGCCAATCATCCTCACGGAGCTCTTGTACGTAACTACGAGCCAATGAGCGAGCGTAAGAGTGTTCCTCGAGGAGTTCCGCTGGCAGAGCGCCAGCAATCTCTGCAAGCCTCACCGGCCTGTTTTCGCGCGAACCAGACCTAATTGAGCGAATGGTTCGGATTGATCCTTCGAAGCCGGCGGACGCGCTGGTCATGTTGCGATCACGTGCAAAGCCAAGTCGTCGCAATGTGTCAGACGCACCTCCGTAAGTCTCAGTTTGTTCAGACAACTTCCAAAGGTCGGAGGAGTCGTCGTCTTCCGCCCTCCGTGCGAGGACCAGGCCCTCCTCGCGGCCAAACAACTCCATCCCCTCGAGCTGCGCTCCCACGCGGTTGGAGCGAGCGCCGAGAATATAGCCCCACCGAGTAGCGGGATGTTCGCCTGAAATTTGCAGGTTGATTCGAACTTCTCTTCCAGCGCTCTTATGCAGGATGTCTCCAAAATCCCCAAGTCGAAGCTCAGGCGCATTGAGCTGCACCGCGCCCTCACCTCCCCGAAGTGAAGAAAGATGAGCACAAAGCCGAACCGCCTGTAGCAGCGAACTCTTACCCGCGGAGTTCTGACCGGTAACGACCGTGAGCGGCGACAACGAGATCTCTGCACTGCTGATCGATTTGAAGGCCTCGATCTCGACTCGCTCGATAAGCAGGGTGGTCTTCGTCATCAGGCTGCCTCCAGCACTCGGATTGCGGTGAACTCGTGTGTAACGGTCTCCCCGGCGAACGAACGACGGCTCACAAAGTCGACTGTCACTGATGGCTCGGGGTTCCCTCTGTCCAGCGCAGCGAGGCGCAATTCATCAACAGGAACTTCTTCGCCTGCGCTGCTGGCTCGCGCGATATCAGCGCGTGTGCAGTGCAGCGACCACCAGTCCCAGAAGTTGAAGTTGAACAACTCCTGCCATCGGCGGATCTGCGTGAATGCCTCGGTGTCGAACAGCGACTCAAGATCAGGAAGCTCGACTTCGCCCGAGTCGACACTCTTGAGTGTGTCGAGCAGGTCGAGGTAGGCGTCGAACATCTCATCTTGTGACGCCGTGGCTGGTGGCGGCAGGAAGGCCTTCGGGTCGAGGATCCGTCGATCGGATGGGGCCCCCATCAACCAGGCTCGGCACTCGCGTACGAGTGCTTCAAGGTCATCGATTTCGTCTTCCTTGAAGTCGCGGCGAAGGTCGACTGATCCACCGAGCGGCAAACCGGTTCTGTCTTGGGGTATCGAGTCAGCGTCGGTGCGAAGGGCTTCAGCAACGGCATTGGTTAGCTCGTCGGCGACGGAACCGACGAGTTCGACTAGCTGGCTCTTGAAGACTGGCCCGAAGAGCTCAGGCTGCACGAGAAGTCTTGCTGGAAAGCCAGAGTCAGCAGGTTCGACCCTTAAATCGAAATCTGTCGCCATCTCGATCTCATTTGTTGCCAGCCTCACCCTGCATACCCCGGCGTTCTCGATCTTCGTGATCAAGATGATCCGACGCACGTCGCCGTCAGGCGACTTTGCGACGGCTAGCTCGCCCGTCTCGAAAGCTGGAAGAGGGCGGTTTGACGGCGCGCGCCTTGCTTTGGCAGATGCGATCTTGGTCTGAAGCGGTTCTGGGATCATGGTGACCCTCCGGTAGCCAAGAAGAGAGATCGGAGGGTCGCCTCCTGCAGGTGAACTGGCAAGCCCTCGAGGTGCGGTTGCAGCGCCGAACCAACTGCGTTCCGTCTATTGATGACAGTCGTACGACTCACGCCTAGACGGTCGGCGACATAGTCGTCTTTTGTCTTCGCGTACCAGTGCCGGAACACGAAGGCAGCTTCCTCGTCTAGGAGCGGCAAGATTGCCTCGAGCGCCTCGCTCACGATCGCATCCTCTTCTCCGGTCGGTTTGTGGGAAGGCAGACGCGCTGCCTCATCCTCTTCAAGGACCGTTGTAAGCCATGGTGTCAGAATTTCTTCAAAAAGCTTCGCTAGGTCGGAGCGCGAGACTGAACCCTCCAATTCTCGGAGCACGATGGATAGGAGGATTCCAAGGTTGTCGTCGGTGTAGATCTTTGGTGATCTTTGCTTGGGCTCGGAGAAGATCCGCGGTACACCGTTCAATGCCAGCGTGGCGGCAGCGCGCCAGCGGCCGGGGGCGAACGGCAAGCTAGAACCGCTTGACATGAAAAAACGATCAGGGGGGCCATCGATCGATTCGAATCGATCATCGTCCCTGAGAATCTTGACTGACCGCTTCATGAGTCTGTCCACATCTGTTTGCACCCGGGTTGAAGCGAGATAGCGCCTCAGCTGTCGATAGCACAAGCGTTCGAAGTGTTGAACGTCCGTCGCCACGGTGAAGAAGTACTCGAGCTGGTTCTGGCCGAGGAGCACGGTTTCGATGAAACCGTGGAGAACGTCTTCCGGACCTGTCGGCTGATAGATCGACGGTGGCTTGCCTCGTAGGCCGTTTGTCACGACACGTGAGGAGAGGTCGTACAGCAATGCACCGAAGTGCTCACGCTCGTACTCAACCCGAAGTTCGACGAGGCTCGTCATAGGCACTCGTTGAAGAGGAGCTTGATGTCTGTGAGCACTCTCCAATCAGGCTCATCGCAAATGAAGGAAGCGTTTTGAATCCACTCCCGCTTCACCGGGTGCGGTTCACCCACAACCCAGCCATCGCAGTTGATGTCGCACATCTCCTCATCGTCGTGTTCGTGCTTTGCGTGAGGGATTGACGGTGATGAGTTGGGGCCAGTTCTGCGGTCGGTAGTCGACCGGGGCAGGGCGTAGTTGATGCTGCGCCCAGGGTCGTAGCCGTTGGGAAAGACCCAAGGGCGGTCTTCTTTGACTGACCAACAGGTGTCGGCTTCCCGAAGTCGGTAGAACGAACCTCCGTTCGTGCTCATATTTGAGAGCAGCACGCCAAGGTTGTTCGGAGTCATTGGCCCCACTATCTCATAGCGAAACAGCAATCGGCCGCGTCCGCGGTGAGAGAAAACAAGAATCCTCTGACACTTCGTTGCGTAACCGTTCTTGGTCACCTGCTCACCAAGAACCCGAAAGGAGGTGTCATGGCAGAACCTCTGAAGTTCCCGAAGTCGCTGGTCACGTGCAACGACGACGTACTCAGAATCTCCGAACTCGTAGTCGTTGACCGAGACGTCGTCGCTCACGTTCAGAACGCAACCGATCCAGCTGATGCTGTGGTCGAGTGCCTTGCGCTCGGAGCTCGTGCCATCCGCGCTGCACAAGCAGGGATCGATGAGACGACGGTTACCGCGTCCTTCGACTCCATGACCACCACATTCCGCGCCAACGTCGACGCAGCGGTCGCCGAGATCAATAGTGCCGCCATGAGCCTTCTCGACCCAGAGAACGGCTCGATGACACAGGCCCTCGACGCCCAGAAGCGAGAACTGGTACAGCTCCTCGAGATCGCAACCGACCCCGACTCGGCGCGAAGCATCGCCTCACAGATCTCACCCCACCTCGATCGGATGGGTCGAGACCAGATGGAACGCCTGCGAGCGTTGGTGTCTCTCGATTCTGACGGAAGCCCGTTGCGGGCTCTCGGGCAGGGACTGGAGAAGCGACTCGCCGGCGAACTTCGTTCGATGCGCGAAGAGATCAACCGGATCGCTGAGTCGGTCTCAGTCAAGGAGGCAGTTGCTGAAGTCATCGAGCTGAGTCCGGCAAAGGGTGTGGCCTTCGAAGACACAATTCACGAAGTACTGCTCACACTCGCAGCGCCACATGGCGATCTGCCAGAACAGACGGGCACCGATGTCGGCAGCGCTGGCTCCAAGAAGGGCGATGAAGTCATCACCCTCAACCCAGCCGATGTGGGCGGTTCGACCGTCCGCTTCGTCCTTGAGGCGAAGGCCCGCAAGCTCGGGCTCCGCAACATTCTTGACGAACTCGATCAGGCGCTCGACAATCGCGACGCCTCTGCGGCGATTGCTGTCTTCCGAGGTCAGGACCTGGCGCCGACTTCAGTCCCATTCCATACCTTTGGCAACAAGGCCATCGCAGTTCTCGACAAAGACTGTGAGGACGACGCTGCGCTTCGGGTCGCGTACATGTGGGCTCGGTGGGTGGCGCAGCGAGACTGTACCGCTCCGCAGCAGACGGAGATCGACGCCGAGCAGGTTTGTGTAGCGATCGACGACGCAGTGCGAGCACTCGAAGCCGAACGCACGATCAAACGGTCCCACACGCAGGCCCGGAACGCTATTGACACCGCGGCCGAACATGTCGCAACCCTCCGCCGAGAAGTGGAATCCGCACTTGATCGCGCCTCACGAGCGATGCGGGGTGGTGAGTAGCGATGATGGAACGCAACCAGAACCTCGTCTTCAGCCCAACGGATCTCGTCAACCACCTCGAATGTCGGCATCTGACAGGGCTCAACCATGCAGCAGCGACCGGCGACCGGCAGCGACCACGCTTTGCAAACGACGCGGCCGCCGACCTGGTCCGCACTCACGGTCTCCTCCATGAGCAGCGGTGCCTCACCCAGCTCCGAGCAGACGGAATACAGGTCCTGGCGATTGATGAGTCGGCCGACTTGGCGGCGCAGGTAGCTGAAACCGAAGTGGCGATGCGGTCCGGTGTTCAGGTCATCTACCAAGCAGTCTTTCAAGACAAGAACTGGGGCGGCAAGGCTGACTTTCTCATCCGTCGGGATGAATTCCAGACAGCGCTCGGTGCCTACGGTTACGAGGTGTACGACACGAAGCTAAGCAACGTTGCAAAAGCGACAGCGCTGGTGCAGCTTGCCGAGTACTCGACTCACATCAAACGGATCCAAGGGCAACAGCCCGAGAACGTTCACCTCGTGCTCGGAGATGGCCGAGTCGAGTCCTTTGCTCTTGTCCAGATCGCCCCCTATCACCGGTCAGTAAAGGCGGACTTCGAGGCTTCGGTCGGTCCGGACCTCCTCGCCGTCTACCCTGACCCGGTTGAACACTGTTCTCGTTGTGACTGGTCATCTGTTTGCCGAAGCCAACGCCTCGATGACGATCACCTGACGCTCGTCGCCGATGTTGGTCGTTCGCAGGCAACCAAACTCGAAGCTGCCGGAGTCACCACACTCACCGAACTTGCTCAGTCAACTGAGCGAGAGGGGCACGCCGGACTCGACTCGTTTGCGAAGTATCAACAGCAGGCAGCGCTGCAGCTCGAACAACGGCAGAAGGGCCAGCATGTGTGGCGATTGCTCGAGCCAGTTGACGCTGACGGACCGCCGACAGGTTTTGGGAGGCTTCCGGCGCCGACTGCTGACGACCTGTTCTTCGATATCGAGAGCGACCCGTTCCTCACAGCTGGTGGGCTCGAGTACCTGTTCGGAATAACCGACCGTGATGATCAATTCACGCCGATTTGGGCAGAAGCAGCGTCGGATGAGAGGGGAGCGTTCGAACGGACGATGGATCTTTTCATGGATGCACTTGCCAACAACCCCGAGATGCACATCTACCACTTCGGCATCTACGAACCGACGGCACTCAAGCGGCTCGCCGCCCGCCACGGGACGCGACAAGCAGATCTTGACAGATTGCTCCGTGGCGGCGCGTTGATCGATCTACATCAGGTGACACGGCAGGCACTACAGGCATCCATCGACAGCTACTCGATCAAGAAACTCGAGGTGTTCTATCGGGATAGGCGGGAGACCGAGCTGAGTTCGGGTGTTGAGAGCGCAGTCGAATATGAGAAGTGGCTAGTCTCGGGTGACCGGAACCACCTCTGCAAGATCGGCGAGTACAACTTCGACGATTGTGTCTCGACACGCCAGCTTCTCGACTGGCTCGAAGATCGACGTCTCGAAGCTGAAGCGAAGTGGGGCTTGATCGACCGGCCGCCCACTCCAGATCCGAGCCCAGACCCGAGCTCGGCGGATGCCGCAGAGGAAGTTGATCTCCTGCGACTCGACCTCGAAGCGATGGTGCCGTCCGATCCTCTAGACCGGAGCGTTCGTGACAACGCGATCTGGACGCTCGCTCAGTTGCTGCAATGGCATGCGCGCGAAGAACGGGTCGACTGGTGGGAGCACTTTGATCGACTGTCGATGACAGACGAAGAGCTCATCGACAACTCAGTCGCCATCGGCGGAATGAAGTTCATCGGCATGGGTGACCCTATTCGACAGAGTGTCGTCTTTCGGTATCAGGTCCCTCCCCAGGAGCTACGCCTGAAGCGCGGTGTCCAGGTGATCAACCCAGCGAACGGAAGCCGGGCCGGCACGGTCGAAGAGGTCGACTTCGAGAATTGGATCGTCTCGATCTCGGTCGGGAAGAGGTCCGTCGACAGTCACACGCATCCGGCATCGATTGTCCCGAAGGACGCAACCATCCCGGCTCGAGCTCAGAAACTGGCGCTCAAGCAACTCGGCGAGGTGACGAAGTCCGGAGGACTTGAAGATCTGAGTTCGGATAACCCCGCAGTGGCGTCGCTGCTGCTGCGCTCGCCCAAGGACCCGATCCAGTCCTATCCGGACGCGCTGTCTGAGGCCAGAGCCCGCGCAATGGAGCTTGATGGCGACTACCTGGTCATTCAGGGGCCCCCTGGAGCCGGCAAGACCTACACGTCGGCGAGCATCGTCTGTGATCTGGTCGCACAAGGGCGACGAGTGGCCCTGATGGCCAACAGCCATGCGGTTGTCGACAACCTGATGAGGGCGGTGCAGGCTCAAGCTCAGGAACGAGGGCTTGGCGCTCGTCTCGCAAGGCGCCAGAAGGAACGAGAATCGGCCATCGCCGGTGTCACTGTCTTCGCAAGCAACGCGCAGATGGATGCTGCGCTCGCAGCGGGTGAAGTCGACGTAGTCGGTGGAACAGCCTTCTACTTCGCTCGACGGGAGGTATCGGCCGCATTCGACACCCTGCTTGTGGATGAGGCAGGACAGATCTCGCTCGCAAACACACTCGCCGCCGCCTCAGCTGCCCCGAACCTCATCCTGGTCGGAGATCCGCAGCAGCTCGATCAGCCGGCGCGCGCAACACACCCAGAGGGCGCGGATCGCTCGGCACTCGCCTACCTGCTGGGAGACTCACCAACCGTCGCTCTCGGACATGGGGTGTTTCTTCCGGAAACCCGACGGATGCACTCTGCGGTCACGTCCTTCATCAGCGAACAGTTCTACGAAGGCCGACTTGCGTCGTTTCCGGCGACCGACAGGCAGGCGCTTTCACCAGCGGGCGTTGGCATCCGATTCGAAGAAGTCGAACACACGGGCAACAAGTCCCGCTCAGACGAAGAGATCGACCGTGTTGACGAGTTGGTCCGGGAGCTGATCGGCCAAGAGTGGACGGACCAGCAGGGTACGGTCCGGCCAATCTCGCCTGCGGAAATCATGGTTGTCGCACCGTTCAACGCTCAGGTCGCGGCCTTGAAGCGACGGCTCGGCGACCGCGCCAGGATCGGCACGGTCGACATGTTCCAAGGGCAAGAAGCAGCGATCGTGATCTACTCGATGACGAGCTCAGATTCGACGTCAGCTCCCCGCGGAATGGAGTTTCTCTACAGCACCAACCGCTTGAATGTTGCCGTGTCCCGCGCGCAAGGCCTGGCGATCGTCGTTGCTTCGCCGATGCTGCTATCACCGCGATGCAAGACGCCGGAGCAAGTCCGGCTGGCGTCAGCTCTCTGCCGTTTGGCTGAAATCGGTGCGACGTAGACGCCGGCACCGGCTGTACGCACGGTCCCAGCCCGTCCGGTCAGTGCTTCACCCCATTCAGTTTTGGCGGAGTGCGCGGTTGCCCGCAGGGAGCGTCCCTGCCTAGAAGAGACTCTGGACGCCGAGGGCGATGGTGAAGATCGCTGCGGTGACCATCGCCAACCAGAAGAACAACCTTGGAAGGGGGTGCGCCTCCAAGAAGTGCGCAAGTTTCGTGGCCTTGGCGTAGATGAGGCTTCCCTGTTTCACGGTGCTGGCCTCAGGCCGGCTCGGCGTGCACGAGTTTTCATCTTCTGCATTGCCCGTTGCTCGAGGCGATAGAGGCTCGAACGACTTACGTCCAGCAGCTTGGCAATGTCGCTTCGTGTGAGTCCGAGATCAGCTTCGGCTACGTAGAGCATCTTCACTATGGAGCGCTCTTCAGGGGTTAGGACGCCGAGAACATCGGCGAGTATTTCGTCGTCAGACATGGCAGTGCCTTCCTTTGCTCGTGGTGGTCTTGAGAATCTGCGTAGGTGACGACGTGGGTCGCCACTAGCTGACTTCTCGAAGGCCTCCGGCGAGCGGTGGAAGGACGATTTCACTTTGGTCTGAACCGAACCTCAAAGCGACAGGAGTCGCGACATTCGGCGACATGATGGGTGCCAGGGAATGAAGGGCATTATGCACCGAGAATTCTGATGGATATACACCAGACATCCCGCGGCCGAGGGCGACCGCAGCTACCAGTGATCCGATCACCGGTGTGAGCTCTTCCAGGGCCTCGTGGATCTCACCAGCTGCCGCCAACTCGATCGTAAGGGCAGGCACGGTCACCGCAGTAAGGACAAGTGCCAGAACCAAGAACCTAAGGCTCGACCGGATACCGCTGCGGCGGCCAAGCATACGAATCGAGGACATGTTCACATTCTTAACATGGTCATCGGCCCTGTGCGCGCCGTCTTTCTCCCGCCAGCGGGACGTTCGGTAGGAGTCAAGGCCATCGCCTTCTTCACGCGCAACTCGTTGACACCTGCCCTCGCCCGTCACACTGCTTGCCGTGCGCGACATCTTCTTCTCCTTGGCGAGCGTCTCATCAGACGTCTCGTTTGTCGCGCTCAGCGGCGAACGTAGCTGACCCCTTCCCGCATCTTCGGAGCCCTGGGAACGGGGTCTGAACAAACGAGAGATCGATGCACGTCGCCTGACGTGAGGGGCTCCGAACCAACGCACCGCTGACACGCGTGTGCGTTGTGCCATGGGCCGCGCGCCAACGGGGTGTGCGGCGCTCATGAAAGGAGAAGATCATGGCAAAACAAGAGTTTGTTCGCACGAAGCCGCACGTCAACATCGGAACGATGGGTCATGTCGATCACGGCAAGACCACGCTGACCGCCGCTATCACCAAGGTGCTGGCCAAGGCCAACGGTGTCGACACGTGGATGGAGTTTGATCAGATCGACAAGGCGCCTGAAGAGCAGGCCCGCGGGATCACGATCAACATCAGCCACGTCGAATACGAGACGGCCAGCCGTCACTACGCCCACATCGACATGCCCGGCCACGCCGACTTCGTGAAGAACATGATCACCGGCGCGGCCCAGGTCGACGGTGCGATCCTCGTGGTGTCCGGCGCCGACGGTGCCGCACCCCAGACACGTGAACACATCATCCTGGCCCGTCAGGTCGGTGTCGAGCACATGGTCGTTGCCATCAACAAGGCCGACCAGGCCGATCCCGAACTACTCGAGCTCGTCGAGCTCGAGCTGCGCGAGATGTTGGAAGCCCACGGCTACGACAGCGACACAGTGCCCATGGTTGCCGTCTCCGCACTGGGCGCCCTCGGGGGCGACCTGGCATGGGAGGCGACCGTCATGGAGTTGCTCGACGCGGTCGACGCCACGATTCCGCTTCCGGATCGATCGATTGCCGACCCCTTCCTGCTCGCAGTGGAGGGAGTGCAGACGATCACCGGACGTGGAACCGTCGTCACCGGCATGGTCACCCGAGGTCGGCTCGACGTTGGCGACACCGTTGAGGTTGTTGGCCTGCGCGAGCCGGTCGAAGCGGTGGTCACGGGCATCGAGTCGTTCCGGCGGACGATGACCGAGGCCGAAGCGGGCGACAACGTCGGCATGTTGCTTCGCGGCGTCGACAAGGACGCCGTGGAGCGTGGCATGGTCGTGTGCGCGCCGGGCTCGATTGAGCCCCAGCGCGAGCTGACCGCTTCGGTGTACGTGCTCAGTAAGGAAGAGGGAGGACGGTCTCGGCCGTTCCAGAGCGGCTACGCGCCGCAGTTCTTCTTCCTCACTGCAGGTGTCACCGGTGTGATCACCGTCGATGACGGATCGTTGGTGCAGCCGGGTAGTCGCTGCGACGTGAGCGTCACGCTGCAGCGTCCGGTGGCCATCGATGTCGGTCTGACCTTCGCCATGCGTGAAGGCAACCGCACCATCGGCGCCGGCACCATCACCACAATCGGTACACCCGATTGACCCCCGGGCCGTCACTTCCACAACGGAGGTGGCGGCCCGGTTCGGGCTCTCCTCGTCACGGTCAAGAGTCGCCCACCGTGCGAACACGATGTGTAAGCCTTGGCGATTCATTGCGGACGTCAACAGGGGATCCAACAAGATGATGAATCCGAAAGTCGGCGCGGCGGTAGTGATCTTGCTGATCATGGGCACGACCTCGACAGCGGGTGCGCAAGGCAATTGCCTCGGAGCCATCCCGACGATGTTTCTGGAAAACCCGACGACAGACGTGACAGGAACTGACGGCGACGACGCGATTGTTGTCATCGGGAACGGAAAGACAGGCGATAGCCCTCTCGTGGTGAGTGGTCTCGGGGGCGATGACTCGATCTGTGTGGACAGCGCGGGCACTACCGTCCTCGGTGGGCTCGGGGACGACAGCATCCTGCTGCAGGGCACCGATCAGATTGCCCACGGCGGCGAGGGTGATGACAGAATCCTGAGCTTCGGAAGTGGCTCAGCGATCTATGGTGACGAGGGCAACGACAACCTCAATTCCGGGGACGATGCTTGGGTCCAAGGTGGACGTGGCAACGACAGAATCAATAGCTCGGGGAGTGGCTCATCCCTCTTTGGCGGCGAAGGTGATGACTACATCACTTTTCGAGACGTGACCTGGGTTCAGGGCGGAAGCGGCAATGACCGCCTGACGTTTGGCGATACCACCAACTCGACCATCCTCGGCGGCGACGGCGACGACCAGATCTCGGGGTCCCTGGTCGTCGCATCGCTCGTCAATGCCGGTGCAGGAAACGACGAGGTCACTTTGGGTGACGGCAACATGCGCGGTTCCTCCGTCAACGGTGGGTTCGGTGAAGACAGGATACTCATGGGCAACGTGGAGAACGGGACTCTCACCGGTGGGCCAGGCAGCGACCTGATTCTCGGGGGCGCTGCCGAGAACGTCTTCATCGACGGCGGCGGTGGCGCTGATGAGATCTACTTCTTGGGCTTCCGTTCGACAACGGTCCGAGGCGGAATGGGCGCCGACTCGATTAGCACAAATGGCGGAGTTGACGCAATCGTCGACGGCGAGGAAGGCGACGACACGATCAGAATCCTCGGGCCCGGGCCGACTCGGTTGTTCGGGTCGGCAGGTGACGATCACATCACGGGCGGTCGCGGCACAGACGAGATCTTTGGTGGAGCTGGCAACGACGAACTGCACGGTCGCGGCGGAGACGACGTGCTCAGCGGATGGACTGGCGACGACACCCTTTTCGGTGAGGACGGCGCAGACACGCTGCGCGGCGGCGATGGCGACGACACGCTCTTTTCGAACACCGAGCAAGACCTTCGCGTGAACGGGCAGACAACACGGTTCGACAGCGCAGGCGCTCGGCTCTTCGGAGGCGCGGGTGCCGACCTCCTCGTGGGCAGCAACCGCTGGGATCGAATGTTCGGGGGAGTCGGCGACGACACTCTCTGGGGGTTCGAAGGGCGCGACTACGTTCGCGGCGGACCGGGCAACGACGCGATATTCGGTGGTCGTGGAATCGACGACGTCAACGGAAACACCGGCCCCGACAACATCTTCATTCTCGACTCCGACGCGACCAGTGGCGGACTCGGTGAAGACACGTGTCGTCACCGAGCCGACGACATGATTGAACCACCCCGCTCGTGCGAGCTGCTCTTCGAAGTTGCGTCGACATCGGCCACCTGATCGCCTGCTTGCGGACATGACGGAGTGTCACACCGGCTCGGTACGTTGGCGATCTCTCGAAGGCTGAACCTTCCGTCGCCCCAAACCTGAAGGAATGGCCAGATGGCCATCACGCAAGCCGAGCTCGACCGTGTGCGTCTCGAGCTCGAGACCAAGATCACAACTGTTACCGTTGAACACGTGAGTATGGCCCAAGCAATCGGATCCTACGGCGAACGCTTCAACGGCATCGAAGCACGCATCGACGCCGTCGACTTTCGGATCGACGCCCTGTCGGCCGACATCGATCGCCGATTCGATGCTCTGTCGAGCGACCTCGACCGCCGCTTCGATGGAGTCGACAAGCGTTTCGACGCAATCGCATCTGACATGGACCGTCGCTTCACAGATGTTCGGAGCGACATCAGCCGGCTCGACGCACGTATTGATCGGCTTGACTCCAAACTCGACGCTCGGTTCAACGTGCAGACCGTGTTGATGACCGTGCTGGGTGTGCTCGTCCTCTTCGGCGACCCGATCCGCAGCGCCCTCGGTCTGTAGGCAGTCCCGCCGGTGAAACGTCAGAGTCCGTGGTCTGCATTGCTTGCGCTTGTCGCGCCCCATCGCGCCCGCATGGCCGTGATGAGCGGCGTGCTCGCCATTGCCGGCGCGCTGCCTCTCGCCGGCCCGCTGCTGATCGCCAAGTTCATCGACGACGCAGCCGCGGGCGCCTCGCGTCAGCAGCTGTTGTTCCTCGCAGGTGCCTACGTGGCGATGGGTATCGCTCGCCAACTCATGTCGGTCGCCGTGGCTTGGACGGCCGCCGACCTCGCATGGACGGTGACCAACGAGCTCCGGTCTCGCCTCACCCGACACGTGATGCACCTCGACCTTGCGTTCCACCGGAGCACGAGTCCCGGCGAGCTCGTCAGCCGCGTCGACGGCGACGTCACCGCGCTCAGCGAGTTCGTGTCGAGGTTCGCCGTCAAGGCAGTGGCGGCGTTCGTCACCCTCCTCGGGCTCATCGCCATCGTGTTTTGGCGTGACCCGCTGATCGGCCTCGGCCTCGCGGCCTACCTCGGGCTAGCGATCGCCACCGTCTTCTTGCTCAGAAACCGTGCCGTTGACGAAGCCGCGTCAGAGCAGGCGACGACAGGCCGCATGCTCGGCGAAGTGGAGGAACGGCTCGCCGGCGCCGACGACTTGCGTAGCAACGGCAGCGGCAGCCATGCCGTCGCAACCTTCCAACGGGCCAGCGCCGCCGTGTTGCGGTCGACGCTCGGACGGGAGCGTCAGGCCGTCACGCTCTGGGTCATCTCGAACGCCGTGTTCGTTGTCGGCGGGCTCGTCGTTCTGGCCATCGCCGCTGCGCTCCTCCAGCGGGATGCGATCACCCTCGGCACCGCATATCTCCTGTTCCAGTACACCCAGATTCTTCGCGTCCCACTCGGCGAGCTGGCCGACGAGACCGAGCGCGTGCAACGAGCTGCCGGTGGCATGATCCGCACGCTGCAACTGCTCGACGAATCGTCGGCCATTGCCGATACCGGGTCGGCCACCCTGCCTTCGGGGGCGCTCGGCTTGGAGCTCGAGTCGCTCGGCTTCAACTACGCCGACGAGGACGACCCCCTACGAGTCATCGACGACGTGACGCTTTCGGTGCCGGCGGGAACATCGATCGGCGTGCTCGGCCGAACCGGCAGCGGCAAGACCACGTTGGCCCGGCTGCTCCTCCGTCTGGTCGAACCAACCGATGGATCGATCCGCCTCGGCGGGGTCGAGCTGGACCAGATCGCGCTGGCCGACCTGCGGGCCCGCACCGGGGTCGTCTCCCAAGACGTTCACCTGTTCTCGGCGTCGATCCGAGACAACATGACACTCTTCGACGAGAGCATCAGCGACGCCGATGTCCGCAACGCGCTCGCCAGCCTCGACCTGCTCGAATGGGTCGAGGGGATGCCCGATGGCCTCGAGACCACGCTCGGGCCGGCCGGCTCAGGGCTGTCGGCGGGGGAGGGGCAGCTGATTGCCCTGACCCGACTGTTCCTCCGATCGCCCGACTTCGTGCTGCTCGATGAGGCATCGTCGCGGATCGACCCCGAAACCGAGGCTCGAGTCACCACGGCGATCGACCGGTTGTTGCGCGGACGGACGGCCGTCGTGATCGCCCACCGACTGTCGACGGTCGAACGCCTCGACCAGATCCTGATCCTCGATGGCGGCGAGGCGATCGAAGTAGGCCCCACGGCGGCGCTCCGAGACGACGCGGCCAGCCACTACGCACGATTCCTCCGAGCCGGTTCCGGCGCAGTCATCGACGAGGTGCCGACATGACCGACACGCGCACCGACATCAGACCGTTTCGCTTCGGATGGCGAACTGGCACCTTCCGCCGCGGCCTCTGGGGTGCCTCATGGGTGCTGTGGACCGCCTTCTTCCTGCTTCCCCTCTGGACCGGTTGGCTTCTCAAACTCGTCTTCGACGCGCTGGCGGAAAGTCAGTCGGTCAACGGGCTGCTTATCGCCATCGGCGTGAGCGAAGCCGTCGGATGGATCGTCTTCTGGTTCGCCATCTACTACGTGGTGCGGTGGTGGCTGGCCGCGCTCACCTTGCTGCGGACCAACATGCTCGCCGCACAAACCGAGAGCGGAGGCCCCCGAGCCGCAACACTGCCCGCCAGCCCCGCGGAGGCGATCACGCGCTTCGGCGACGATGCCCGAGACGCTGTGCTCTGGACCGACTCGTGGCTCGATGGCTCGGGCATGATCGTTTACTCGATCGGCGCCATGGCCGTCATGTCGTCGATCCACTTGGGCGCGGCCTTCATCGCCCTCGTTCCCGTTGCGGTGGTCACCGCCATCACCCGCTACCTGACACCGAGGCTCTACGCGGCGCGCGCCGCCGACCGCGAAGCGACGAGTCGAGTGACCTCCTTCCTCGGCGAAGCCTTCGCCGGGCTTCTCGCATTCCGCCTCGCTGGCAAAGAGGAAGCCGCGATCCACCGACTCGAGCGTCACACCGCCATTCGTCGGCGCACCGCCGTTCGAGACACCGTGCTGCAACAGACCGTCGACGGCATCGCATCTTCGACCTCCGACGTGACGATTGGGTTGACGCTGCTCGTCTTGGTGCCAGCCGTCCGATCCGGCGAGTTCAGCGTCGGCGACCTCGCACTGTTCGTCGCGTATGCCGTCGAGCTCGGCCAGCTGCCTCGATTCCTCGCACGCCTCATCACCTCGCGCGAACAAGCGATGGTGGCGTACGGTCGGATGGGAGACATGGTTGCCTCCGACCGAATCGACGACCTGCTCGACCACATCGACGTGACCATCGAGCCGAACGATCAGATGCTCGAACGTCTGCCCGACCCTGAACGCGTCGCCCTCGACCACCTCGAGATTCGAGGCCTCACGTCGGTCTACCCCGGTGGCTCGAGTGGTGTTGCCGACGTGAACCTCGACATCGAGCGCGGCAGCTTCGTCGTGGTCACCGGTGGTGTCGGGTCCGGCAAGTCGACACTGCTGCGGGCCATCGTCGGCCTCTCACCCATGCAGGCGGGCACGATCCGTTGGAACGGCGCGGAGATCGACGATCCGGCGGCCTGGTTCGTGCCGCCCAACGCGGCCTACCTTCCGCAAGTGCCGAATCTGTTCAGCGAAACGCTCGCCGACAACATCGCACTCGGGCGCGAGACCTCCCGGCTCGACGAGGTGCTCGAGCTCACCACCCTGCGAACCGATCTGGCCGACATGCCCCAGGGTGTGCATACGACCGTCGGTGCGCGCGGCCTGCGGCTGTCGGGGGGTCAGGCACAGCGGGTGGCGACCGCTCGGGCGCTCTTCACCAAGCCCGAGCTGCTCGTTGTCGACGATGTCTCGAGCGCGCTCGACGTGAACACCGAACGCGAGCTGTGGCAACGGCTTCGATCCGACGGGTCGAGCACGATCATCGCGATCTCGCACCGCCAACACGCCCTGGAGCGAGCCGACCAGGTCATCACCATGGAGGCCGGTCGAGTGGCATCGGTCGATCGACGGGCATCGCCATAGCAGCGTCGGCCCGTAGGCTCCCACCGATGTCTGCGACCCTCGACTGCCCAATCTGCGCCATGCCCGATCCTTTGTTGGCCGAAGACGGGTACGAGTGCGCGACCTGTGGCCACGAATGGCTCGCTGATGTCGACGAGGTTGGCGAAGTGCGCGATGTCAACGGCAATCTGCTCGCCGAAGGCGACGACGTCGTGATCGTCAAAGACCTCAAGCTCGACGGCAAGACTGGCGGCATCAAGGTCGGCACGAAGGTGAAGTCGATTCGCCTCATCCCGGGCGATCACCCGATCGATGGCAAGGTCAACGGGCGGGGCGTGCTGATCATGGCCGACAAGGTGAAGAAGGCTTAGAGTCCCCTCGCTCACCTCACCAAGGAGGGCGGCCAGCCCGAAGGCGGCCGCCCGTTTGTGGATTTGGGGAGTGCGAAGTACCGCGTGCAGGCGACCGGTCACACTCGCCGTCTACAGCACCAGGTTGTAGAAGCGGAAGAAGTCGTTCTCGATGTCGAGAATTTCAAGCGCTGAGAACCCGGCATCCTTGGCGTACTGTTCGAGCGTCGCCGGGCGCATGACCGTGCCCGTGGCCACCGACTCGGCGGCGTTGCGACCATCGGGCAGGCAGCAGATCAGGCTGAAGCAGTACATGAACGACTCGAGCGGGTCGGGTTCGCCGGTGAAGGTTTCGCCCACCCGTTCGTCCATGACGATCACCGAGCCCGTCGGTTTGGTCATGCGTTTCATCGATGCCAGAACCGACACTGGGTCGGACATGTCGTGCACACACTCGAGCGCCAGCACCAGGTCGTACGGCGCCGGTTGGACGTCGGCGGCGTCGACGATGTGGAACTGCACGCGATCGGCAACGCCCGCTTCAGTTGCGTTGATGCGAGCTTGCTCGATCGATGGTCCGTCGACGTCGTAACCATCGACCCGGGCGGTCGGATAGGCGAGAGCGATACCGATTGATGACCAACCCAACCCGCAGCCGACGTCGGCCACAGTGCCGCCATCGTTGAGGGCGTCACGAACCGATGGCACCGAGGCCAGGTATTCCTGGCCCAGCACGTTCAGGAACATCGGCCGGTTCGCTTCGGCCTGGCCGCAACGCGCACCTCCGTCGTGTTCGTGCCAGCCGAACCCGTCGCCAGATCGATAGGCCTCGATGACCTTTGGAAGGCTCCGTCCGAGCGAGCTCGCGAGCCCAGGGAATGGTGCCATGTAGGCAAGGCTTGATCGGTCGGTCATGATCTCGGCGGCTTCGGCTTCGATTGAGAATCGGCGATCCGCCGGTGGTGCGCTTGCGTCAACCACCGTGAGGTAGCCGCTCACCGTCTGCTGTTCGAGCCACTCTCGGGCGTAGCGCTCGTCGGTGTCGGTCGCCGTGGCGAGCTCGCCTGCGGTCATCGGTGCGCCGGACGCCAACGCTTCGTACCAGCCGAGGGTCACTCCGATGGTCGTGGCGTAGGTGTTCAGTGCACCGACCAGATCGTTGAAGACCTTGTCGGCAAAGATCTCGATGCTCTCCTCTGTCGCGACCGGGTCGAGAACTCCTCGGTCGACGGGCTCTGCTGCTGTGATGGGTGCGGATGTGATGGACATGTGGGTGTCTACTTTCTTGGTTGGTTGTTGTTGAGAACGGGAGCTCCCGGCCGTGTGGTGGCGACGCCGTGGATCGTCGAGTTGACCGGAACGAAGAGCGAGTGACGGAGTCGGCTCCGATTCAGGGCGACCCCGTCGAAGCCCGCGTGCTCGATCGCCGAAGCGGTATCGCGGCAGAGATCACAGCCCTCGTACAGCCACTTCCACGAGCGTCGAAGCCCGAGCTGTAGCCAGCGTCGGGCGCTCGGCTGCGGGGCGGCAACGTGTTCGACGAATCGAAAGCGCCCGCCTGGGCGAAGGATGCGTTGCACCTCGTCTAGAACGGCCTTCTGGTCGTCGACGGTGCAAAGCACGAGCGAGCAGATCACGTCGTCGACCGAGTTGTCTGGTAGCGGGATCCGTTCGGCCGATGCCGTGAGGACCTCGATGTCGACGTCTCGGGCGGCGGCACGATCACGCAATCTGGGGTGCATGGCGAGGTTCGGTTCGATTGCGACGAGACGACTGCCTGGAGCGATGAAATCGAAGTTGGCGCCGACGCCAGCGCCAAGCTCGACGATGTCACCACGTTGCATGTCGGCGAAGGCTGCTTGTTTGTTGTTGCGCGACACGTGGGCGATGTAACGGTCGAACGCCGCGAAGAACCAGGCGTTGAACCTGCCCCGCATGCCGTTGTCGAATCCAGCAGAGTCGTCGAATTCGGTGAACGTCGATGAGGTGACGTTCGAGGCCGGTGTGGTCGAAGGGAGTGTGATGGAGGACATGGGAGGCTCCTTTGAGATGAGCGGTCGAGGTGTGAATGGGTTGATCGTCGTCAGCTCGCCTTGCATGGGTCTGTCGTCGCGCTGTCATGGCGACGCTCGGTCCCTGAGACGGACATAAGGTGGGCTGGTGGGAGAGCGGGCTGCTATTCGGGTTCTCGGGGCGATTGAGGTCGCTGGACCCTCGGGGCCTCTTGCGCTCGGGTTGCGTCAAGAGGTGCTTCTGGGCGCCTTGGCCGCGAACGCTGGCAACGTCGTGTCGACCGACCTGCTGATCGAGGCGATCTGGGGCGACGACATCGCGACGCCTCGATCGGGGGCACTGCACACCCTGGTATCGAGGTTGCGGCCCCAGCTACCTGCGGATTCGTTGGCAACCCAGGGAGCGGGATACGTGTTGTCCGCCGATCCCGATGTCCTCGACGTGAGCCGGTTCGAACGGCTGATTTCGAAGGCCGAGCAGGTTCCAGCGGCGCATGCGCTCGAGATGCTCGACGAGGCGATCGCATTGTGGCGAGGTCGATCGTTCGGTTCGGTTGCCGACCGTCCGGGCATTCAGCACCGGGCGGTCGAGCTCGACGAACTCCACGTCGTTGCGTCCGAGCGGCAAGCTCGCCTCATGATCGATGTGGGTCGATCCGCCGACGCTGTTCCTCGCCTCGAGCGGCTCATCGATGAACATCCGTTCAGGGAGGCGCCGGTCGCCCTCGTCATGGAGGCTTTGGCGAGGACGGGCCGTCAAACCGAAGCGCTCCGACAGTTCTCGATGTTGCGCGAACGGCTCGTCGAAGAAGCCGGCCTCGATCCGTCGGCGAATCTGCGCAGCGTCGAGGAGGCGGTGCTCGCCGGTCGGTTTGTCGTGGCCGCGCCGCCGAGCTCAGAGACTTCTGAGACGCGGACGGGCTTTCCGCTTCGACTCGCGGCCAAACAGATCGAACGGCGACCGGGCGAACGAATCGCCTATGCGACCGTGGGCTTCGGACAGTCGCTGGTGTTCATGCCAGGCTGGATTTCGAGTCTCGATGCCTTCGCCGATGGCACCGACCCCCGAGCGGTCTTGCTCGAGGTTTTGTCGCGCGAGTTCAGCGTGACCGCTTTCGATCGGTATGGAACGGGGTTGTCGTCGGCCTCCGAAGTCGACTTCGGGCTCGACGCCAGCGCCGATGAGGTCCGAGCGGTTCTGGGGATGATCGACGGGCCCTCGACGTTGTTCGCGTCGAGCGCCGCTGGCCCTGCCGCGCTCGTGGCCGCAGCGGGGAATCCTGCCGTTGAACGAATCGTGCTCATGTGTACGTACGCCAGCGGGCCCGCATTGTTCACCAAGCCGGAGACGAAGACGAACCTGGTCCAAGCGGTCGAACAATCGTGGGGGCTGGGGTCTCGAATCCTTGCAGACATGATCGTCCCAGGAATCGATGCGGTCACCCGGTCTGAATTCGCTCGATTCCAACGTCGAACCGCAACGGCCAAGGTAGCGGCGGGTTACGTGCAGCAATTGTTCGAGGTAGACGCGAGCCCGGCCTTGGCCCAGATCGAGCAGCCGTGCCTCGTTCTGCATTATCGAGAAGACCCGGCCATTCCCTACGAAGGCGGTCGACAGCTCGCACTCGGCATCGAAAACGCCGAGATTGAGCCGCTCGACGGCCCATTTCACACGCCGCCTCCCGAGCATGTCGAGTCGATCGCCGCGTCGATCAGGCGGTTTGTGCGGAGCTAGTGACCGGGGCCGTGTGGCGGCTGCGCGGTGAGGATCGCCTGGGGTGGCAGCGTTCGAGAGTCCCTGGCGCCGGCGCTTGTTACGGCTGGTGAACAGCCGGAAGCACCACGACGCAGGTCGTGCCCACACCCATCTCACTGTCGATCTCGACCGAGCCGCCATGTGCGTCGACCAGCGCGGCGACGATCGCTAGCCCAAGACCGGTGCCGCCCGTCGCACGGCCACGATGTTCGTCGGCGCGAGCGAAGCGATCGAAGATGCGACCCAGCTGGTCGTCTGGAATCCCGTCGCCGCTGTCCACCACGGTTACCGCGACGTCATCGCTGCTTCGAACGACCTCGATCTCGATGGTTCCGCCAGAGGGGGTGTGTCGTAGCGCGTTGTCAACGAGGTTGCCGAGTATCTGGCGCATCCGACGGCCATCGATCTCAGCGACGCCAGAACCCGACGCCGTCAGCGCGACTCCGCCGGCCTGAGCTCGGGCCTCGTGCGCGGTCACGACGTCGACCGCTACCGAGCCGACATCGAGCGGTTGCAGCTCGAGCGTGAGCTGGCCAGCGTCTGACAGCGTGAGCACTTGCAAATCGTCGACCACATGACCGAGCTGGCCAACCTCGTCGACCATCGACTCGAACCACGCCTCGTCGGTGTCCATCAACCCATCGCTGGCCGCCTCGAGCTGGCCCCGCAGGTTCTGCAACGGGCTGCGGAGTTCGTGAGCGACATCGCTCGTCCAGCGACGACGTCGTTCGTCGTCAGCCTCGAGTGAATCGGCCATGTGGTTGAAGCTGTTGGCGAGCTCGACAAGCTCGGTGGCGCCTTGTGTTGGCACTCGAGCAGAAAGGTCACCGGCACCCAGCCGCTGCGCTCCCGACCTGAGCGAGTCGATCGGTGCCAGAACTGGACGCAGCGCGAGCGCCATGAGTCCCGCAGCACCAGCCAACACGATCAGCGCCACGATCACCAGTCGCGCGTCGGGACCGTCCTCGCCGAGAATTGAGGACGCGTCGTCGTCGCCTTCGCCCACGTACACGAAGGCTGTGGCCGGCAAGCCGGTGGTGGCGAGGGCCAGACGCGCCACCTCGAGATCGATGCACTCCTCGTAGATCGTCTGATCGAACGAGCCGTCCTCGCGATCGTCGTCGTCATCATCATCGGCGATCTCTTCGCACCGCTCTTCGGCCTCGTCCTCGAGCTCGTCGTCGAAAAGCGATCGAGCGTTGACGATGCCGGTTGGTTGTGATGGGAGGTTGGCTTCGGGGTCTGAATCTGCAATGATCCGACCCGCATCGTCGGTCAGTGCGATGCGCTCCTGTTCGCGATCGGCCAACGAGGTGACGAGCGCGGAGACCCCGTTCCAGGAACCGTTCTCGACCAGAAAGCTGTTCAGGTCGCTGACCACGTCGTTGTCCGTCTGGAGGTCGCTATCGAGCGTTGATCGCAGGTCATCGCTCGCTACTCGCTGCGCGATCAGGGCTGTAGCCATGACCGCGATCAGGGCGACAGCAATGGCTACGAGGAGCAAACGTGATCGGAGGCTGCCGATGCTCATGACCCGTCGGCGAACGCGTAGCCGATGCCCTTCACCGTGATCACGTGTTCAGGTTTGGTTGGTTCATGCTCGAGCTTGCGACGAAGATTGGCGATGTGTACATCGACTGTTCGATCGAGCAGGTCAGCCTCGAATCCAAAGGCCGCTTCGATCAACTGTCGCCGGCTGAATGCACGTCCTGGATCATTTGCCAGGGCAACGAGCAGTCCGTATTCCTTGGGTGTGAGCTCGACGGTCTCACCCCCGACCTGCACGCGGGCTCGACGGCGGTCGATCACCAGACCACCATGCGTCGTGACATCATCAGCACCAGTACCGTCAGCTCCCACTCGGCGAAGAACGACGCGTACTCGAGCCACTAACTCGCGGGGACTGAATGGCTTTCTGATGTAGTCGTCGGCCCCCAAGTCCAGCCCCAAGAGCAGGTCGTTCTCGGTGCTGAGCGCGGTCACGAAAATGACCGGAATGTCGGTCTCGTATCGCAGGATGCGACATACGTCGTGGCCGTCCATACCCGGCATCATGACGTCGAGCACCACGAGGTCCGGCGTGCGGCGGCGGGCTTCATCGAGCGCTGTGCGCCCGTCCGGGGCGAGCACCACTTGGTGGCCCTCGCTCTCGAGGTATCGGCGGAGAACGTCGGCCTGTTTGGGGTCGTCTTCAGCGACGAGGATTCGTGCCATTGGTCAGGTGAAAGAGGTAGTTGGTGAGCGTGGGAGACTGACGCGCCGGTGCACCGGACTGGCGAAAGCCCGTCCGGTGCACCCTATGCCCTTCTCCCATGGTGGCGGTGTGTGGGGAGCAGGGGCGGAGGAAGTGCAGCGTTTCTAGGTTCAGCCGTTGCCCACCTCCGTCTCGGTGTCTTCGTCATCCATCTCGTCGAGGTGGTCTTCATCGTCGTCCTCTTCGTCCATGTCGTCGTCATCGTCATCGTCATGGAGTTCATCGTGCTCGTCTTCGAGCTCGTCGGCGACGATATCGGCAGCGGCCGGATCGGTCTCGTCAAACTCCGGGATCTCGACGCCCGTGACCGGGTCGATCACCAGCGTGTATCCGACGCCGACTTCGTCGAGCTCTTCCATCAGTTCGAGGGCGTCCTCGGCCTGGTCCTCGACGACATATGCCTGTTGGTCAGCAGTCAGGGCATCGAAAGCGGCGGCCTGCTCTTCGGCGGGGAGGTACTCCCAGGCCTCGACGGCCTCGTCCTCTTGCTCGTCCAGCTCGTCTGCGTCGTCCGGCTCGTTCATCTCGTCGGCTTCTTCGACCTCTTCGATCTCATCGGCCTCGGGGGCTTCGGTATCGGCCGGTGGATCGACCTCGACGTCGTCAGCAGGGTCTGCCTGCAGCGCTGCGGAGGTCATGATCACGGCTTCCGGCTCGGTGAGGTCCGGGCCATTGTCGGCTCCGGCAACTCCGGCGCCGACGCCAGCGACCAGTGCTGCGGCGGTGACTGCTCCGAGCGCCATGCGAATTCGGTTCTTGCCTTTGGGGGTTTGGTTGGTGTCCATCTCGTCCTTTCATGACGGGGGTTGTTGACGAGACTCATCGTCGAGGAGCCATGTTCAGAACGTGTGAAGACCACGTTTGATCGCGGTGTAATTCGGTGCTTCTTTCGAACGACGTTCGATACGGGTCTTCAGCGTTGGGCTTCACACAAGCTTGATGTTTGGCGTGGGCTTCGCTTCACACCACCCCGGTTTGCTGGTTGTCATCGCCGGTGAATGGTTCATCGGCGAGTGAAACCCGAAAGGATCACTTATGTTGCTGGCCGCCTTCGACCGAGGTGCCCGGGGAGTCGAACACGGCCCCGGTTTCCTCTTCCCCCTATTCATGATCACGCTGCTTGCGTTGGCGTTCGTCTGGTTCCGCCGTCGTCGTGGAGCCCACATGTACGGCCGCTTCGGTGGCTCACCAATGCAGACGCTCGAAGATCGATTCGCCCGAGGCGAGATCGACCAGACCGAGTATCAGCATCGACGGGCCGTCCTCGACGGTGACGACGTCATCCCCCCAGCGCCCGCTCGACCCGCACCGGCAGCTCCCCCTGCCGACCGCGAGCCGACGGCGAGCTCGGAATCAGCACCCGAACCGACCGACGAGAGCGCCGATGGCGACCTCGACGACGGTACGAAGTGACCTGACCACCGAGTAGCGTTTCGGAGGGTCGGCCCAAGTGGCCGGCCCTCCTCTGCGTTTGCCTCGATCGGTTGCACACCATGGCCCAACGAATCCTTGTCGTCGACGACGAACAACACATTCGACATCTGGTGGCGTCCTACCTCATCGACGATGGCTTCCACGTCGAGGAGCTGGCCAACGGCCGCGCTGCACTCGACCGTTTCCAACGTGGCCCCGATCTCGATCTTGTCATCATGGACATTCGTATGCCCGAGCTCGACGGCATCGACACCCTGCGCGAGCTCCGCCGCATCTCCGACGTACCCGTCATCTTGCTCACCGCCGCCACTGAAGAAACCGACCGGCTGATCGGCCTCTCGGTCGGCGCCGACGACTACGTCACCAAGCCCTTCTCACCTCGTGAGGTCGTCGCTCGAGTGAAGGCCGTGCTCCGTCGCACCCGCCCTGCAGCCGAATCGACCGTCGAGCCCCTGGCCGAGCCGCTGATTTACGTCGGCATCACCATCGACATCGACCGCTACGAAGTGTTAGTCGACGACGAGGTGATCGACCTTTCTGCCCTGCAGTTCAACCTGCTCCGCACCCTGGCGGAAAGCCCCGGCCGAGTGTTCGCCCGACACCAACTGATCGACCGGGTATGGGGCCGAGACTTCTTCGGTGAAGAACGAATCGTCGACGTCCACGTCGGGAACCTGCGCAAGTCTCTCGGCGACTCGGCCTCGGAGCCCCGTTTCATCCAAACCGTTCGCGGCGTCGGCTATCGGTTCATCGCATGACCACCGCTGATGCGCCTGAGGCACGTGAAGCGAAGACGCTGCGCCGGCGGCTCTTCGGGTCACATCTTCTGGTGATGGCCGTGGCGTTGGGTGTCTTGATCGTCGCATTCGGCATCGTCCTCACACTCTTCGACCTGATCGGCGGACATCGCGGCGGGCTCGGACGCAGCGAGGAGAGCGGTCCGGTCGGATTGTTCGTCGGAATTGGCGCCGCGGTCACCGCGTCGGCCATCGTGTCGTGGCGGGTCACCCGGCGTTTGGCCGAACCGCTCGAAGCCATCGGCGCAGCCACCCGAGAGCTTGCTGCTGGCCGCTATGACGTGCGCGTTCCCAACGCCGACACCGTCGAGCTCGATCGTCTTGCCGTCGATGTCAACCAGCTCGCACACGAGCTTGAAACGACCGAACAGCGACGCCTCCGGCTCATTGGCGATGTGGCCCACGAGCTACGGAACCCTCTCGCCACGATCGAAGGAACGATGGAAGCGCTGCTCGACGGGGTGGTCGAGGCCGAACCTGACACCTACGCGCGCATCGGCCGGGAAGCGGCCCGGTTACGCCGCCTGGCCGACGACCTCTCGTCGCTGTCGTCGGCGGGTGAACTCGCCGTTGCGGCAACCGAAGACGTCGACCTCGGTGAGGTTGCTGCCGCGGTGGCGGCTCAGCTCGAGCCGCAGGCGACCGCGAAGGGTCTCTCACTCGACGTTCAGACGGCCACTGTCCCGACCATTCGCGGCGATCGCGACCGACTCACACAGGTACTCACCAACGTGATCGGTAACGCGGTGCAGTACACCGACGAGGGTGGGGTAGTGGTCCGGATCTCGGCTGCTGGAGAGGGAGCCATCGTCGAGATCTCCGACACGGGCCGCGGCCTCGCCGCTGACGATCTCACGCGCGTGTTCGAACGCTTCCACCGCGTCGACCAGCACCTCTCCGACGGCACTGGCGTCGGCCTCGCCATCGCCAAACTCATCGTCGAAGCCCACGCCGGACGCATCACCGCGACGAGTGCGGGCCTTGGCCAGGGAAGCACGTTCCGAATCGAACTACCCGCGTGAGACCGGCCCGATGATGGGTGCCTCCGACCCGTTTCATCCAAACAAACGCGTTTGCACGGGCGCGTCATTCTGGCCAGGCCAGCGCCACTGATACTCATCCAAACTGAGCTTGTCGTTCGAGAACACGACGCCCTCTGATTCCAACCGTTCTCGTTGCTTCGCGACTGCTGCGTGGCTGATCTTCCCCTGCGAATTGACCACGCGATGCCACGGCACATCATCAGGGCACGCTGCCATTGCCAACCCGGCCCAGCGGGATGCGTACGATTTGTAGTCGTCGTCGCTCGTGCCTTCCGGCGGCGGAACAAGCTTGGTGAGCTGCCCGTAGGTCGCCACTCGGCCGTGCGGAATCTCGCGTGCGTGGGCCCAGATCTGCGAAAAATATTGCTGTGTGTTGGGTGGAGGTGCGTAATTCATGAGACCGCCTGTCACCGTAGTGTCGCGGCTTCACGACCGGGGTGAAGGCGACCTACACCTCGGCGAAATCGACTCGGTTGATTCGTCATCGCGTCAGGTAAGGCGCTCTGAAGTCCCAAATCGCACGCAATTTCACAAGAAATATTTCGGCGCGATTGCACTCCATCGAGCACCTCGTCTTCGATTGATTTATCAACGCTGAGCCGCGATCCGGCGCGGTCGAGACTCCACCCCCGAGGTGGGTCGATCGCAAAGAAGGCTGTTGACAACGTCGTCAAAGCTCTCTACAAATATCAGCCCGGCACCGCGAGACTCGCGGGTCGGCCTCCAGGAACGATGACTACACACACACATTCAGAACAGAAACTGAATATCACGAAGCTCCGCCGTAGCGCGGAGACGTGCGTAGTCGCCGCGCCATTTTGGGCGGATTCGACCATGCCCGAGACCCCGGCTTTGCGGGAGGTCGATCTGTAGCGACGAACAATCGCCATAGCTCGAACCCGTTTCGCAAAGCCGCCCTCTCACTAAACGAGAGAGCGGCTTTTCTGGTTTTTCAGCCTGGGAAACAACACACACATAGCTGCGAGATGCATGCCGGTTTAGGAACAGACCCCGCGAAGGTTCCGGCGAAGAGGTCAGTCCCGCAGCGTTCATTCCAAGAGGCAAATGAAAGAAGATTGCCCGGGGAGCGACCGATTGCGACGTTGTGAGCCGCTAGACGAGCAACTCGGTTAGTTAGCGCAGCGAGCGGCGCTCCCCGGGCGAGAATTCGCCATCTGGACGAGGACGTGCTGGCTCGTCACCGGTTTTGGAAGCCGGCAATCTCGCAGGTTCGAATCCTGCCGTTCAGACTCCGTCTCCGTAGCTCAGCGGAAGAGCACCTGGCTTCGAATCAGGCGGTCGTAGGTTCGACTCCTACCGGGGACTCGCGGGGAAGGTTCGAACCCTCGGTTCGCACCAATGCCTCAACAAAACAGATCTGTCATCGGCGACGGCCGGTGGCTGGGAGTGCGGAGAACAACGGCTCGATAGTGGCCGTAATCCGGCTTGTGCAGGTTGTGCTGTCGTGGCTCGCGGTGACGTGGAGCCAAGGGATCGCTGACAGGCGAGGCAAGGCTGAGTGGGTTTCGGAGCTAGCCCCGCTCTTGTAGGTATTCCAGAGCCCTACCTCCCCTTGATCTTGGCGCATGACAGCCTGACCTGATGGGCACCCGATCGGCGTACGCCGTCGCCGCAACGGTCGTGTTCGTCATCCTTGTGGCGATCGAAACCCAGCTCGACTCCGGGTGGGTGCGGTTCACTGGCGGCGATGTTCTGGTGGCGGTGATGCTGTACATGCTGCTCAGGGCAACGGGCTGCTTAGGCCCGATTGCCGCAGCTGGCGTTGCACTCGGCATCGCCGTCGTCGTCGAGGTCGGTCAGGCGCTCGACATCGCCGATCGTCTCGGCCTCGAACCGAGCCGACTTACAGACGTCGTGCTCGGCAACACGTTCACGTGGTCGGACATCGCCGCTTACACCGCCGGCGCGGCGATCGCCCTCGTCGTCGATCGTCCGATTCGGAGCCAGTGAGAATCAGGCCTGGACTCACGCTTCCCTGGCGAAACTGGAAAACGCAGCAGGCTTAGACCCTGTGGCCGAGAGGCTTGTGGGTTCGACTCCCACGGGAAGTACCAAAGTGCTACGAGTGTTCTCGATGCGAAGTAGCTCAACTGGCTGAGCGCTCGGTTGTTACCCGAGAGGTTGGAGGTTCGAACCCTCCCTTCGCAGCAACGCCTCATGCCTTGGATGCATGCGTTGGACAATGCGCTCGTCTTGTACACGAGTATTCGTGGGTTCGATTCCCGCCCGAGGCTCTCTTGGTGATCGAGGTGGCTGCTGGATAGCCACGTCAGGCTGTGACCCTGATGTCCGCTAAGGACGCGCCGGTTCGATTCCGGTCGATCACCCCATTCTCGCCGCTGTCGCAATCCGTCGCCCGAGGGCTCCTCGATGCTCGGAGGTTGGCCGGAAGCCGGGTCCGTTCGACCGAGCAAGCTCGGATCGAACTCGTTCGTTCTACTTCTCGTCGGAATCGTCCAATTGGTTAGGACAGTGGGTTTTGGCCCCGCAGGTGGAGGTTCAAGTCCTTCTTCCGACTCTGTTCTTCGCCGCGGTCGCAATCCATCGGTTGGCCGACGGCGAACTCGATTCTTACCGCGGCCGCTGGAGCGGTGCTGAGATTCCAAACCTTGGCTTGCAGAGTTCAATTCTTTGACGCGGTGCCAACGCATCCCCTGTAGCCAAGCTGGCGAAGGCAGCGGACTTTTACTCCGAAGATCGTGGGTTCGAATCCCACCAGGGGAACCGTCGAACTCGTCTCGGGAACATGGCGTAGCAGGAAACGTGCCGGGCTCTTACCCCGGTGTCCTCGGTTCGAATCCGAGTGTTCCCACTGGTGCTCGTCGACACTTCCGGTCGACCGAGCAAGCTCGGCTCGGACTCGATGGTGGCTCAAATCGATAATTGCCGTCGTAGCTCAATGGCTAGAGCAACTCCCTGTCGAGGAGAAGGTTGTGGGTTCGAATCCCATCGGTGGCGCCAATGCGGGACACGCAGTAGTGGTGCTGCACCGGGCTCATAACCCGTTCTGAGTGCGAGCTCGACTCTCGCTCCCGCTACAGCTCTGACTCTTGCGACGTAGCTCAGTCTGGGTAGAGCACCGCTCCGATACAGCGGGGGTCGATGGTTCAAGTCCATCCGTCGCAACGCTTGCCCGGTTAGCTCAGTTGGCATAGAGCACCTGTCTTGCAAACAGGGGGTCGTTGGTTCGAGTCCAACACTGGGTACTAAGGAGTCACGTGCCCGAAATTCCCTTCAGGTAGAGCCGGGTCGTTCGTGTCTGAATCCCGTGAGTAATCGGCCCACCTAAACGGGCGAGCAAACTGCTCGGTCGGGAGAACGCGGTGATCTCGACGGTGACCTGACTCTCCGGTGTGCGTTGAACAATGAAGGACTCCTCGCCGATCTCTGGGTGATGCGGCAACGTGCCATAGGCGAATCCGTACCGTGAAGGCTCGTCCACCACCCACACGATCCGGCACGCCGCAGTCACCCATAGCCCAGCAACACGGCTAGCTAGAACGACAGTCTGCCCGTCCGACACGACCGGTCGCTCCGGGTATAAGCGAATACCTGCCCGCCGGTGACCCGCCCAAGATTCGATAGCGGCCTTCCCCGCCGCGAATCCCGTTGCCCCGTTTGCGAACGCAAGTGAGTGGCGGAGGTGGCGATATCCGTAGGGCAACTCGTTCGCTGTCGCCCCTACTTCCCGATACGAAAGTGTGCTGTCTCGCTGCTCTCCGAGCAACACCTCCAGCTCTTCAACAGTCGGGCTCGATAACGAATACACAGAGGTCACTCTGGCCTGCTCCGCGCTGGAGGACAACCACTTCCGCAACCGAAATGAATCTCAGGACAACCAGCCGAATCCACAACACAAACAAAGGAGGCAACGATGTCCGTACTATTACTCAACGCCTCCTACGAACCGCTCACAATGGTGTCGTGGAAGCGAGCGATGGCGCTCGTTCTGACCGGACGGGCCGAGCTCGTCGAGCAGGACGGTGACCGAGTCGTTCGGTCGGCCGGAGGGCGAGAGTTCCCGCTGCCGAACGTGGTCCGACTGATGAAGATGGTGTCGTTCGTCGGCATGCGTTCGACTGAGTCACCACGCTTCTCGAAGAAGGGCCTGAGCATTCGCGACAACCGCGAGTGCCAGGTCGCTGACTGCGACGAGTTCGGCGCGACCGTCGACCACGTCGTCCCGCGCTCTCGAGGCGGAGACACGTCGTGGGAGAACTGTGTCCTGATGTGCCGTGCGCACAACTCGACCAAGGGAGACCGAACCCTCGAGCAACTCGACTGGGAGCTCAAGCAGCGTCCGGTCGCGCCACGAGGATCGATCGTCCTGCTGGCCGCCCGCCCGGAATGGGAGGGCTGGATCCTCCCGGCCTAGCCGGGTCGAACTCTCTTGGAATGAACTCGGGCTGCGCCGTCGCAACGGCGCAGCCCGAACGATCAACACAAGACATGGGCCTGTTGTGAAGGATGAGATTTCTTCGACACTTAATCGACAGGTCGCAGGTTCGAATCCTGCCCGTCCGACGTGTCTCACTTCGTTCGAGCCCGAGTTTCTCGCCTGAGGCTCGAAACATCGCCTTGAACAAGGCGGGGTTCAGCGACTGGCCCTGAGGGCCCAAACGGACGGTAGCTCAGTGGTAGAGCGGTAACGGCTCGTCCGAACGGTTCTCAGGCCCATGTCGTGTTGAGGGAAGAGGTGCGAGCCAGATGCGAGAAGCGGGGTTACTTCTGGTAAGGGCATTCGTGCCTTCGGTTCAAGTCCGACTTCGATGGGCGGCGGTCCATCGTCGAGACCTCGCTCGCCAGGTCCTCTGGCTCGCTCCTGTTCCCTCCAGCGGCACATCCCCGGTCCAGCTCACGATTTCTCACGCGTCGCTGGGCTGGACCGGGGCCTGATGCGACAAACCAATCTCAACCACGCCAATCGCTTTTGGCGACAAAACCACCGCCCTGAAAGGAGGGCACATCATGAGCAAGTTCAGCAACAAGTACATCCGAATCCGACCGACCGGTCCCGTGAACGCGGGCCCCGGCCGTGCCCTCACCCACGAGGGAGCCGTTGGCTACGCGCCCGACCTCGAGTCGGAGCTGTTCCTCATGGCTGCGACCTACATGGCGACCGAGCCGACCTTCTACGAGACCGCCGAAGCACGCGAAGCGCGTTTCGTCGACCTCGTGCACCGAGTGACTGCAACGAACCCCGAGTTCGTCGCGCGGCTTGCTCCGTACCTGCGCAAGGAACTGAAGATCCGATCGGCCTCGATCATGCTGGCAGCCGAGTACGTCGCTGCCGGCGGCGAAGGTGGCCGGGCCGTGGTCAACAGCGTCCTGCAACGAGGTGACGAGCCGGCCGAGATGGTCGGCTACTGGCACAGCCGCTATGGACGGTCAATGAAGATGGCGGTCAAGCGCGGTGTCGCCGACGGTGCAGCGCGTCTGTACACCGAGCGATCGGCGCTTCGATACGACGGCCTCGGCCGTGGCATCCGCATGGCTGACGTCATCGAGCTCACCCACCCGAAGCCTCGCGATGCAACGCAGAGCGAGCTGTTCAAGTGGCTGCTCGACAAGCGTCACCACAACGATGCCGTTGCCAACCCAGCGGTGCTTCCAGTTCTTGCAGCCAATGCGGCGCAAGTCATCATCCCTGCTGACCAGCGACGAGCGATGCTCCGAGCCAACGGCACCGACACGCTGGCCAAGGCCGGCACGTCGTGGGAACGACTTGCCGGTTGGCTGCCAGGCGGAATGGATGCCGAAGCCTGGGAATCGGTGATCCCAACCATGGGCGTCATGGCGCTCATCCGTAACCTCCGGAACTTCGACGAGCAAGGTGTTGGTCGACGTTCGGTGAACACGGTTCTGGCCAAGATCACCGACGTCGACGAAGTGGCCAAGGCACGCCTGTTCCCATACCAAGTATGGGCGGCGTACAAGAACGCTCCGTCGGACACCTGGAAGGCTGCGCTCGGCGACACACTCGACCTGACGACCGCGAACGTTCCTGCGATGGATCGTACGCTGATTGTCATCGACACATCCGGATCGATGCAGGCCCCCGTGTCTGCCCGGTCGACGATACGTCGAGTCGAGGTCGCTGCCGTCATGGCAGCGGTGACCCGAATGCGGTCGACGGACTGTGACACCGTGATCTTCGGCGCTACGAACAAGGCCGTGCGTTTCCGAAAGGGAACCTCGACCCTTGCTCGGGTGGACAAGGTGACGTCGCAGGTCGGCAGGGTCGGCCACGCCACGTTCGGCCATACGGCCATCCGAGACCACTTTGCTCCGACTCGACACGATCGAGTGGTCCTGTTCACCGACGACCAGATGGCCGACGCAGGTGCGGTCGACATCAGCCACGTTCCCCTGATCTACACCGTAGATCTCGCCGGATACCGACCTCGGTCGACTCCGGTTGGGGCACGAGGCCGATACGCACTCGCCGGCTTCAGCGACTCGACCTTCACCCTCATGCTAACGCTCGAGGCAGGTCGAAACGCCGACTGGCCGTTCTAACAATCACTCCAATCGCCTTCGGCGATTGCGTACATGTCGACACTTCCGGTTGACATCCCAACGTGCCTGGCACCGAGCCCCTGATCGGTGCCAGGCACGCATCCACACCTCAACACACCAAGCAGACCCACCATGGACACACGCACACTCACCGACATCTGGCCCTTCTTCGGCCTCACCATCACCACGCCTCGGGTCACGCTCTCGTACCCGACCGACGAGGGGATCGCCGCGCTCATCGCATTGGCCGACGAGGGAATTCATCCATCCAACACCTCACCCTTTTCCGGGCCGTGGAGTCTCAAACCTCGCGCCGAACGCACGATCTCGACGGCACAGTTTCATTGGGGAACCCGGTCGACGCTGTCCGCAGACAAATGGCAGCTGCCCTTCGTGGTCACCGTCGACGGCACCGTCGTGGGTTCACAAGACATCTTCACCGAGGACTTCGCAAGCACGAAGGTTGCCACCACTGGCTCTTGGCTGGGGCAGGCCCATCAGGGTCAAGGCATCGGTACCGAGATGCGTCGGGCTGTGCTCTTCCTGATCTTCGAAGGTTTCGGTGCAGCGATGGCCGAGACAGAAGCGTTTGCCGGAAACGACGCATCGATTGGTGTCACCGAGAAGTTGGGCTACCAACCAAACGGCGAAACCATAGCCAAACGAGGCGACGGAAACGCCGTTCGCTCACTCCGCTACCGCCTCGAACGAGAGCAGTGGCTCCAAGCCCGACCGAACGACATCACGATCGAGGGGCTGGCGCCATGCCTTCCACTCCTCGGTCTTTGACCGATCTACACATGCACCAGGGAGGTGCGACATGACGACACAACCAGAAACAACTGCAATCCAAACCGGCAACGTCCTCACGTGGGCGACCGACCTCGATGAGAAGACGATGGCTCAGGCGCATCGGACGGCGAACTTGTCGTTCGTGCACAAGCCACTCGCGCTCATGCCCGACGCACACCTGGGTATGGGTGCGACCGTCGGCTCGGTCGTGGCCACCGAAGGTTCGATCATCCCGGCTGCGGTCGGGGTCGACATCGGGTGTGGCATGGTCGCGCAAAAGACCGTGTTCACTCGCGATGAGGTCGACGCTCATCTGTCGAAGATCCACGACGGCATCACCAAGGCCGTGCCCTCCGGTCAGCCACGGTCGGGCAACCGATCGGCTGGTTCGCGCACGTCCTACAAGCCGTCGAAGGTCCTCGATCGTCTGGTGCGCAACGCTCCAGATGTGCGAACCGACAAGTTCAACCCGAAGAAGATTGCATCGCAGTTCGGAACACTCGGTGGGGGAAACCACTTCATCGAGCTGACCGTCGACGATGCCGACAACGTTTGGGTCGTGCTGCACTCGGGGTCCCGTGGTCCCGGCAACCTGTTTGCTCAGGAACACATCGGCCGTGCGAAGAACGAGCTGAAGAAGGTGCTCGAGCAGCCGCTCGAAGACCCCGACCTGGCGCACTTCGTGCAAGGCACTCCAGAGTTCAAGGCGTACATCGACGGCATGCTGTGGGCGCAGGACTACGCGCTCGAGAACCGTGCCGAGATGATGGACCAGGTGCTCGCAATCATCGCGAAGGTGATGGACCACAAGGGCTTCGTCCACAAAGGGCGCAAGATCCAGTGCCACCACAACTATGCGAGTTGCGAGACGCACCACGACACCGAGATGTGGGTCACCCGCAAGGGAGCGATCGACGCCTCGGTCGGCAAGTGGGGCATCATCCCCGGCTCGATGGCGACAGGTTCGTTCATCGTGTCGGGTCTTGGCAACCCCGATTCGTATCGATCGGCATCACACGGTGCTGGCCGCCGACTGTCGCGAACCGCGGCGCGAAAGCAGCTCAGCAAGGTGACGCTGACCGAGCGGATGCAAGGGATCGCCTGGAACGACGATGCCGAAGCGCTACTCGACGAACACCCTGATGCCTACAAGGACATCGGTGAGGTCATGGACAACCAGAAGGACTTGGTGAAGATCGAGCACCGACTGGAGACCATCCTCAACTACAAGGGAACGTAGACCCGGGAACGGAGCGGGCGGCTACTCGCCGCCAGCTTCGTTCCCCTGCAAGCGTTCGAGCAGCGCACCGAGCTGACGACTGAGCTCGCTCACGTCTCGGTCGGTGAACACGTCGGTCGTGAGCTCGGACATCGTCGTGGCGACGGCGACGATCGTTTCGTCGGCGATGCGCTCGCCCTCTCCTGTCAGGTGAAGGGTGACGCTTCGTCGGTCGGTCGGATGGGGTTTGCGTTCCAGCAGCGCCTTCGTCTCGAGGAGGTCGAGCCGGCTCGTGATTCCCGCGGAGGTCAGGTTGAACCTTGCTTTCAAGTCGGCCGGCGTCGTCGTTACCTCGTCGCGCACTCGTAGCGCCATGAGCACGTCGGCCTCGCCGGCGCGGAGGTCGGGTGTGGTCCACGCCGAGCTCATGTACGACGACAATTCGCTGCTCGCCTTCCACAGCAACGATGCCATCGTCATCGCGGGCCCGGCGTCGGGGACGCCGAGCCGTGCGGCATGACGTGCCGACTCGGGAGGGTCCTGATTCATGACGCGAGCATACGTCCTAGAAAGGTAGATGGCAACTTAGTTGACAGCTACCCTTCTTTCGTGCAATATCGATCTGTATCTACTTAGTAGATGGCTACATAAGTCCCGCAGGAAGGCACGATCAATGAACATCCCCGTCCCCCGAGCAGTACCGATCATCACGGCAGTGTTTGCTGCCATCATCCCGACCATTGTGGGGCTGATCACTTGGATCAGCCCGGACAACGCTCCGCTCGCCGCCGATGGCGCGCACGATCTGTTGTTGTCGTGGGGAGCCCGCTCACTCGGCCTCGCCGTCGCTGGATGGGTGGCGCTCCTCGTCATCCGCGATGCTCGTGGTTACGTGGTTGCGCTCGGAGCCAATGCCACCAGAGAGATTCTCGATCTCATCGACCTCATCTTCCGCAACGAGGACCCGAGTACGCCGCTCTACTTCATGCTCACGGTGTCCTCTACATCGCTGACTGTCGCCCTGGCGCTGAGCCTTCGGGCCGTCATTCGCGACCGAGCCCAGCAGTCGAACGCGGCCAGTCCCCTCGCTACTCCAGCGTCGAGTTGACGATCGGCGAGAAGCCAGAGTCAGTAAGGTGACGCACATGCAAAAAGCTGAACTGTCATTCGAACTCGAAGCTGAAGTGGCCGAGGACGTGATCGAGGCAGCAAAGTCAGGTGACGTCAGTGTCTCGGAATGGTTAAGTGCCGCCGTCGAACGAGCGCTGGCCGCTGAGCGAGCGCTTACCGGAGCAGACGATCTGCAGGACGAACTCGAAGAAGAAGTCGGCGACGTCCCCGCTGAGGTCGAAGCAGAGTTCGGCAATTCAGTTCTGACCACTCCGTAACGATCCGGAGCCGCCCGACCCAGTCGTCGGCTACTCGAGGGTGGAGTTCACGATCGACGGGAATCCGTTGCCCAAGTAGAAGATGCCGGGGAGCCCCTGGGTCTCGAAGCCGTCGCTCGGGTTGTTGCGCAGGGTCGATCCGGTGATCGACATGGTTCCGGTGCGGTTGTTGCTCACGAAGAAGACCGCTCCGCCGCCCTCGTTCGCCGTGTTCCCCGTGATACGGGTGTTCCGCAACGTGAGGGTGAACAGGTTGCCGTCGAGATAGATGGCGCCGCCGCTGCCGCCTCCGGGAGTTCCATTCTGCGCGGGGTTTGCACCGTTGCCGATCGCTCGGTTGTTCACCATGACCGAGTCGGTGATGATCCAAGAGACTCCGATGCTGCTGATCGCGCCGCCGTTCGAGCACACGCCATTGCGGAACGTCGAGTTGGTGACCTCGACGGGACGATCCTGGAACATGTCGAACACCCGAAGTGCTGCGCCGCCGACGTCAGGGCCGGTGCTGTCGCAGCGGTTGTTGTCGAAGGTCGAATTGCTGACCTCGAACTGACCACCGCGCACGAAGATCGCGCCGCCGCCCCCACCCTCGTTGTGGTTGCCCGATGCGTTGCCGTTGATGAACGTCATGTTCTCGACGGAGAGTCGAGGGTGGTCTTGGTCGTTGCAGTGTGGGGTGGTCCAGACCTGGGCGGGGTCGCACGTGTTCATGTAGAGGATGCGACGCTGGTTCAGCCCGTCGAGCGTGACGAGGCCGCCGCCGTCGAGGACGACCTCGGGGTTGGCGTCATTGACCACCTTCGCGGTTGCCGTCATCGGAATCGTGACGGGGTTCGGGCCACAGTTGAACGCGATGACGCCGCCGGCGGCGACGGCCGCAACGACCGCCTGGCTCGTGCAACTCGCTGGGGTGCCGTTGCCGATGACCCGGTCGGCGTCTGGTCGAATGACGATGGGAGGAGGGTCTTCGCCGTTGATCTGTTCACATCCGGTGAAGTGACTGTTGACGCCAAGGTCGATGCAGTCGTCGGCGACGCCTTCCTGGCCGAAGATTCGGTCGGCGCTACCCGGGCCGCCGACGATGTAGTCGGGCCCGAAGCTGCCGAGGAGCACGTCGTTGCCCCCGTTACCGAAGAGCCGGTCGGCACCGTAGTAGGCGCGGATGACGTCGTTGCCGTCGCCGCCCCGCAGGACGTCGTTTCCCCAGCCTCCACGAATGATGTCGTTCCCGGCACCAGCGTCGACCGTGTCGTCATGCTTGAAGGAGTTGATGAAGTCGTTGCCGTCGCCGCCGAAGATTACGTCGTTACCCCATCCACCGCCGACGCGATCGGCTCCGGCGCCCGCATCGATCCAGTCGTGACCAGCGTTGCCAAAGATCCGGTCGTCGCCATCGCCGCCACAAATGACGTCGTCGCCGCCAAGACCAAAGATCTCGTCATCGCCGCTCGTGCCGACGATGACATCCCTGCCTTCGGTTCCGCGCAGGACGCTGTCGCCGCTTGCGACGATGGTCGCCTGTTCGCCGTTGCAGGTGTTGCTCTGGGCAGTGGCGGGTGTGGACGATCCGATCGCCAGGACGCTCGCCACCATCGCGAGGGTGATTGCAGCGATGGACAGTGAATGACGCATGGACGAGAGATTCGACCAACTCGTGACGGATCTTTAACGAAGTGGCGTGAGGGTATTGTCGGTGACAGTTCGTTGTATCGGTGATGAGGCCACGTCATGTACACGGGGATGTTGCGTTGGTAGGGGCAGCCCAGCTGTCCTTCGCGCAGGTCTACGACGCGCACGTGGAGACCGTCTACCGCTACGTACATCGCCGCTGCCAGGACCACTCGCTCGCGGAGGACGTCACCCAGGACACGTTCATGACTGCCATTCGTACGACCGACGACCCTGCGACAATTACGATCGCGTGGCTCATCACGGTGGCGCGGAACCGGTTGTTCGACGTCCTCCGTCGCCAAACCAAATACGAAGAGAAGCTGCAGCTCGTCGCCAACAGCTCGTCTTGGTCCGAGGGCATCGACATTGCCGAGCGACTGCGGGTCGAAGCGGCGCTGGCCGTCCTGCCCGTGCACTATCGGCTCGTGCTCACGCTGCACTACATAAACGGCATGACCGTGCCAGCTATTGCCGACGAGCTCGATCAGAGCCTCAAGTCCGTCGAAGGGCTCGTCACCCGGGCCCGAAGAGAACTGAGCGCCGTCCTCGACGAGACCGAGTCACAACCCATCGAGGGAGGTGAGTCATGACCGAAAACATCGAAAACATCGTCCATGCAGCCCAAGGCCAGGGCCCGTCGCCCGATTTCGTGGCCCGGCTCCGCGCGCAGATCGTTGCCGAGACCGAGGGATCAGGGTCCGTCGCCAATGGCGGTGGGCGGGTTCGCACGGCAGACGCGTTACCCAACTCGCTTGGGACCGTCGTAGACGAACCCGACGACGACACTGCGCTAGTCATCGAGCTCGGGCCAGGGCGCAGAGACAAGAATGATTTCATCGAAGTCCGCAACCCAACGCAACGCGGTGCTCAGCTTCTGGCCGTTGCAGCAGTGGTGGCAGTGGTCTTCATCGGAATGTGGGTCATTCTCTCCTTCAACGAGCCGGACCCAGAGGAGGTAGACACCGTCGACACACCGACGCCGACTACCGAGGTTTCCGATTCAAACCAAAATCGCGGGGCCGCGCCGCTAACCGCTGACAACACGGTCTTCGAGCCCGGAACCCACCGCATCGACACGTTGGGCACCGCGTTCACCTTCTCCGTCGAGGAAATGGCCGGTGTGCTCGTCAACTCCAATGGTGTTGTCTCCATCACCGATCTCTCCAGCGACAGCGCTGACGATCGCACGATCACGTTTCGGAGAACTCCGTTCCTTCCCCACCCTTCAGCGCCCACAGCCGTTGTTGATCAAACCACAGGCTGGCCGGCGACTGATCTCGTCGGATGGCTCGAAGCCACCGGCGACGAGATTATGGCGGGCGAACCGACCGCCACCACCCTGGGAGGCTTCGACGCCACGTTCGTGGAACTCGAGTTTCCGTGCCCGGTCGAGAACTGCGTGGCGCCGGCCACACCCTCTCAGGGCAATCAACCCGTATTCAATGAAGGGTCCCTTTATCGCCTGGGCGTAGTTGATCAGGGCCCGGAAGATCCCATCGTCGTAGTTGTCGCTATCGACGATGTCGCCGAAGCGGCGTGGTTCGACGAAGCCGACGCCCTCTTGTCGTCGCTTTCGTTCGAAGCCATCGAACCCAATCCGGTGAAGCGCGCATTGGCAGGCCTTGCCGAGCTCGCGGTATTCGATGGCGTCTTGCTCGACCTACCCGAGGCAGTTGTCATCGTCGAGCCGTTCGGCGGCTTTGCTCGGATCTTCCCGCCCCAGATCGGGGGAGACGTCGAGTTCCTTACGAGGCCTCTTGACACCAACGGCGTCGAGGTCACCACAGTCGACGGACTGCTGCAGCTGCTTGGTGACGAGGCCGTCGTGGTGACCGAACTCGACACGTCCGACATCGGGGGCGTCGAAGCCCGCGTGTTCGAGGTCGCATCGGGGCCATTCCCCAACATCGTACTGAAGGCTCGCACCGCCGATCTTGCGCGAACCGAGTTCGGCTGGGAATCGCCCGAGCTCGGCCACCTTTGGGTCATCGAGCATCCCAGTCGGGGACTGCTGATCGTGAGTGCCGAGGCTCTGGCGGGCCCGGGGGCGGTCGAACCGCTTCGGCAATGGACCGACGGGCTACTCCGGACACTCGAATTTCGAGAACGGTGAGGGGATCGACGAGGCACGTTCGTTGGACAAGGTGGAGTGTCGAAAATGCGCTCACAGCAAGAAAGAGGGAGACAGGCATGTTGAACAACCGTTGGAATTGGCTGGGAGCGTTTGGTTTCGTTGTGCTTCTACTTGCCGGGTGCGCTGGGTCTGATGCCACCGCAGCAGCTGGCGCCGGCGACGACGTCGTGGTCGACGACGGCTCATCCACGGACCAGAGCGCGGTCGAAACGACCGCGGTGCCGATCGTCGAGCCGACCGATGCTGCAACGACGGAGGCCACAGTCGAAGAAGACGATGTCGCTGTTGTGTTGAGGGACCCGCTGGAGCCGATCGCCGCCGATGCCGCCTTCGACGCCGCTGCCAATCCGATGCTGGAGTGGTTTGAGCCATTCGAAGCCGGCACCTATCGCACAGGTGCTCTGGGCACGTCGGTTTCGTTCACCACAACCGAGGTGCTCAACACCCAAGTCAACGGTGGAGGAATGTTCGTCATTTCCGATGTTGCCAGTCGAGCGCCCGATGACCGCGACCTCGTCTTCATTCGCGTCGCCGCCTTCTCCGACCCGGCTTCGCCCAACACGTCGGTCTTGGAACAGACGCCGTGGCCGAACGACGATTTCCTCGGCTGGCTCGAGAACCTCCACGACGGAGTGATCGCCACAGAGCCCGTCGAGACGACCGTGAACGGCCTTGCCGCAATCCGGGTCGACCTCGAGCTGAGTGACGAAATCGAGTGCGGCTTCTTTCCCGGTTCGTGCGTGGGCTTGCTCTACAACCTTCAAGACCTCAAGGCCCTGAACAAGGGGGCCTCGTACCGTGTCTGGATTATCGAGCAGGGCGCGGAAGATCCGCTGGCGATTGTGGACGGAATCGCACGCGATGAAGATGCACCCTGGTATGAGCGGTCCGATGCGATCATGGACACACTCGCCTTCGGCGAAATCGCACCGAATCCAGTTCAGCCGCTCACCTCTGGGCCCAACCAACTCGCCGCTCTCGGGGGCATCGAAGTCGGCCTTCCGGACAACGTGGCCGAGTTGACGAATGGTCGTGCACGCCTCATCAATCAATGGAGCGGACGAGGCTTTCACAGACTACAAGTCACGGATGAACCCGGAGCCGTCTACTTCGCCGACCGGCCCCACGACAACGACGGGAATCCGCTCACGTCGAGCGACGACGTCGTTACCGAGCTGGCAGCGGCGGGCATCGAGCTCACCGAACTCGAGACCAGCACGGTCGGCGGGGTCGAGACGCGAGTGTTCGACGTAGCGAGTACTGACGTCGGAGCGATTCCGATTCGCTTCAGCCCGCTCGACGCCGCCGTCGACTATCTCGGATGGGATACGCCGGCGGCGGGGAGGATGTGGCTCATCGAACACCCCGATCGTGGCCTCATGATGATCAGCACCCATGCATTCGAGAACGTCGACGTGATGCTTCCTGTCGTCAATGAGCTTGGTGAAGCCATCGTCGGGTCGCTCACCTTCCTCGACTCCTGACGAGAGGATCGGGGGTGACGAAACGAATGGCGCGGGTCTCGATACCCCTCGGCTTCATGGCGGCACCTCCATGGCAGATTCGACCTCGTCTCCTCGTGCTGATTGCGTCGGCGTTCGTGTTGTCGGCGTGCGGCAGCGACTCTGCGAGTGTCCAAACGAACGCAGCGGAGACTTCCTCATCGGAGTTGTTTGCCGAATGTGGCGGCGTCGTCTTTCCGACAATGCCACCCGACCCCGAGGCGCTCCCGCCGCTCGACGCCGAGATCGGCCAGGTGTTCGAGGACTTCATTACTGGTCCGCTCTCGGTCGAGTCGTCGTTCATCGCTGGCAATGACATGCGCATCGCCGAACAAACCGATTCCGATCTCGTGCTGCTCGGCATCGGCGACGACGGCTACGTCAACGCTCGCTTCGAGTGGCGAGACGGCGAGTGGACACCTACGGGCTGGGGTGGCTGCAGCATCACGGTTTCGGCACCCGGTTTCGGCCCCGCCGACACCATCTTCGATCCCGAGTTCGAACCCGATCCCACCTCGACGGCGCTGCATCTGTGGATCCAGGAGCGAAACTGCGCATCGGGCCAGCCGCCGACCGATCGAGAGGTGGTGCCAGTCATCGTGGAGTCGACGACTCGAATCGAGATCACCACCCTCGTCGAGCCGGTCAGCGGCGGCGCAGACTGCCCCAGTAACCCGTGGTTCCCCGTCATCGCAGAGCTCGACGAAGCGCTCGGCGACCGCATTGTCGTCGACATGCACATGCCCCCCGGTATCGAGCTGGCGTGGCCGCCCGATGTCGACAGGTGAGCCGAGCGGTTACCGTTGAACCATGAGCGCTGGATGCTGCGAGGGCAAGACCGACGAGCTGGCAGCGTTACGCGAACGGCAACGACGCGTCCTCTGGATCGTCCTGGCCATCAACGCAGTGCTCTTCGTGGCCGAGTTCACCGTGGGCTGGTGGGCGCGCTCGACCGCTTTGCTCGCCGACTCGCTCGACATGCTCGGCGATGCCGCGGTCTATGGGTTCAGTCTGTGGGTTCTTCATCGAGGGACGAGATGGCGTGCACGAGCTGCGCTCTCCAAGGGCCTCGTGCAGCTCGCCTTCGGTTTGCTCGTCCTCGGCCAAGCCGCCTGGCAGGTCAGTGAGCGCACTGTGCCCGAGTTCGGCGCGATGGGAGCCATGGGCCTCATCGCACTAGCCGGCAACACATGGGCGTTCTACTTGTTGTGGTCACACCGCTCCGACGACCTGAACATGCGCTCGACATGGCTGTGTTCACGCAACGATCTGATCGCCAACAGCGCCGTGCTCGTGGCCGCGGCCTTGGTGTGGTGGCTCGACAGCATCTGGCCCGATGTGATCGTCGGTGTCGGCATAGCGGTCCTCTTCCTCCGGACCGCCGTGGACGTGATCGGTGAGGCACGAGCCCATCTACACGAGGTCGACGATCGACCGCCTGCTATCTCGATTCCTGACGAGAGGACCCTTGTCCCTACGTCGACTCCCGAGAAAGACGGAAAATAGAGGCACATTCCTTTGACAAGGGAGGCGCTGATGACGCACGAACATCCTGTCCACTACTTGGTGACGGTGACGAGACACTCGCACCTGATGCACAGTCAGTTGATGGACACCCGAGCGGAAGCCGACGCGCTCGCCGCGAAGTTTGAGAGCGCACCGGGAACCGTGGTCGACATCACCGAGGTGCATGACCGGGCCGAGACCGATCTGACCGCCCACACCCGAGAAATGCTCGAGGATCTCCAGGAAGGCGATCCGGCGTCAGCAGAGTGAGCCTTCGATGAGTGCATCGCTTGCTGACGGCCATTGACACATTGGCTGACGTACCTTGCATACATGAGGCGGTTTCTTCTGGCGATGCTTGTGGTGCTCACATCGTGTGCATCTGTGAACCTGCAAACCGATGGTGCGGAGACTGTGGTCGAAGATCGGCCGAAAACACCGGCAGTCGCCGAAGATTCATCACCCGTGCTCGAGGAGCGCCCACCGAGCTCCGACCCTCTTGAACTTCGATGCCCAACAGATGAAATGGAGTCGGCGATCTTCGATTTTGTCGTCGGAGAGGTAGAGCCAACGCTGGGTGAGAACAGCGCTGTTGCCGCCGCGACGCGGTTCATGTCCGCTGAAAACCCGGGGTGGCAACTGCGTCGAGATTGGCAACGGCTGTCTCTCGATCAAGAACGAAGCACAGGCAACACGATCGTCTACTTGGGCCGCGACGGATTTCCGTATATGCATCTCAGCGTGCGGCAGGCGTCCGGTACGTGGGTGGTTGACGGGTATTCGAGCTGCGCTCCACTTCCCGAGGACGTAGTCACATTTGACGAAGATTTCGTGCCTATACCCAACAGCGCCGGAGATCTCCCATTTCATCAACGTCTCGAATGCGCGGGAAACCTCGTCTCGATGGAGTTTCTCTGGTGGCTTCCACCCGCGGAGGGGCGTGACTTCCAACAAATGCGAGACGCGATCGATCCATTTCTCGAGACTGCCGAAGGAGGAAGCGGCGCAAACAACGCTGACTGGTTTGTCGCTCATGCAGACGAGGACAATCGAGTTGCTCCAAAGGCAACCCTCGTGTCTCGACACGGTGACAACTTCTCGTGGATGAACCTCGCCATGACCGACGGCCAATGGCGATGGAATGGCTCATCGAGCGGCGGTGATTGTGAGTTGCACATCGTGCTCGAAGACCGCAACACCGTCGAGTGGGAAGTGATCAAGTCGTCCCCGGACAGCTCGGTCGTTCGGGTCCTCGCGAACGAGCGAGAATGCGCAAGCGGTCAGGCGATGGGTGACCGGCTTCGCGAACCGTACGTCACCCTCACGCCCGACTTCGCATACATCCTGTTGGCGGCCGATCGGCTTCCAGGTGACTTCCAATCGTGCCCCAGCAACCCGAGCGTCGAGATCGACATCGACCTTGGCGAAGCGCTCGGCGCCCGTGAGATCAGAAATACCCAAACGACGATGGGCTGGTTCTCCGATCATTGGCCAGATCAGTAGAACTCTTCAGTGCGCCGACCCGCGAATGATAACTTCGCAGCTGAACAGAGATGGGCGGGTCGATGCGAGACAACATTTTGAAGCGAATTTTTGCACCGGTGGCCGTGATGGCCCTGCTGGCGAGTGGCTGCGGCGGCGGCGATGAATCGGCCGATGACGCAGCGACAACGACGACCGCTGTCGCAGCGACCACGACAGAGGCGCCGACGACAACGACCGAAGCGCCGACGACTACCACGACCGAACCTCCCACGACGACGACCACCGAACCGCCGACCACGACGACCACCGAGCCCGAAGCTCTCACGGACGAACAATTGGCCGAGCTCATCGTGCTCGAGAGCGGCTTCTTCGGTGCCGAGTGGGAAGAAGAGGCACGCAGCTCCGAACCGCCCTTCGACTACACCGCGGTCGATGGTTGTGCGTTCCTCAACGAGCTGCGCGACGCCGACGGAAACCTCCTCGAGGTCGAGTCGCCGGAGTTCAGCCAGTTCGATACCTCGGTCGAACATGACGTGCGGGTCTATCCCGACGCCGAGACTGCGATCGACGTGGTGGTGGCATGGGCGCAGGACCCCGTGCTGCAGTGCACGCTCGATGGGGCGATCTCGGAAGCGCAGGCAGACCTCGACGCCGGAGAACTTGGGCCGTTTGTCGCCGTCGACTTCGAGATCAACCGCTTCGACGATCTGGTCGGCGAACCGCGCGTGACCAACTTCGAAGTCATGAACACACTCACCGCCGACGACGAGAGCCAAGTTGTGGTCTTTGTCGACATCTACTTCATGCAGGTGGGTCGAGCAGTGTCGCGGCTCCTTGTCACCAATCCCGACGCACTCTGGGAGCCAACCGATCGGCTGCTCGACGAGATCTTCGGTCGGATGCAGAATGCCGACGAGGCCGACGCCGCCTGATGTGACGGTCGGCGGTTTCGGTGGTGTTCCTCGGTCCGGCGACTACTCCATCGAGCAGGTAGAGCAGAACCCGCCCTCGCCGACATAGTTGTGATGCTCACACTCGTCGCGGCGTGCTGCGACCCGCAGTTGCCACCATCGCTTCAGCTCGGCAATCGGTGCTGCGCTTTCGGGGCGGGGTCGTTGCGCCACATCGCGTCGGTTGCCTTGTTTCGCCCCCGGCGTACGGCTGGGGTTGGACTGCCCAACCGTGCTGCGTGGGGGTTCGGCCCGTGGCGGTGTGCTCATGACCAGCAGTCTTTGGCGGATGTCGCGAATCCTCCAAATCCATTTTGAAAAAGATTTGGACGGCAGAATCGCCGCTCGTCACCGCGGCGTGTCTTTTGAACCTCAGTGAGTATTCACCGCTGGAGTAGCTCTGCGTGGATATCAGGGCAATAGATGTCGAGTGACGTATTGGTGTACGCCGTTGAGTACCCGTCGAGCAGCTCTGGTTGCGGATCCCAGCGCTGCGGCGCGGCGTCGTAGAAGAACTGTCGAACAAAGCCCACGAGCGAGTCGAGGGTCTCTTCGCCTTCGGCTCGCGAGCAGAGAAACGCTGCATTGGCTTCGGTGAGGGAACGATCGTCTTCAGGGGGAGCGCCGCCTTCGACTGCCACGGCCATGCTCGCTCGCCAAGTTTCGAATTGTTCTTCGGGGCTGAGCACCGGGGCGGCTGCCTGCGTGGTTGGCGGTGTGGTCGTCGTTGGCGGTGCTGTGGTTGTTGGTTGGATGGTGGTCGTTGTCGACGGTGCTTGGGTGGTCGTTGTGGCCGGTGTCGTGGTTGTCGCTGCGACCGTTGTCGTGGTCGCCTGGATCGTGGTGGCGACCGACAAGGCGTCAGCGGTTCCCGGCACGTCGCTTGGTCGGGTCAAGAGATAGCCGGCCGCTCCAAGGGCAATCATCAACATGATGGGGATGATGAGGCGTTTCGCCGAGTACCAGCGGTCCGAGCCAATGGAGTCCTCTGCCAGGTCTAAGCCAACGGTGGTCTCGATCACTGCGGGGAGAAATGAGCTCGCTTGTTCGATGGGTGGTGGCCACACCTCGCCGTCATCGGGAGCTGACTGCGTTGGCTCGAGAGCTGACTGCGTCTGATCGAGAGCGACGGGAGTCAATCGAATATCAGTGGTCCAAGCTGCGCCAGCCCAGTACCTCTGCCGAGCAGCATTGAACGGATCGGGATACCACCCGGCCGGGGCTCGTTTCTCACCCGTCTGTGCTGAATCGTCAACAGTCTCACGGTTTTCGGCGATGTCTCGCCCATCTACGCTGTTGGCCATTTCGCCCCGCCGTCGCTATCTACCTAGAGTGATAGCTATACCACGGAGAGTGGTTGCATGGCAATTGTTTGACGTCTCACGCGTCTTGGACCGGCCTGCGGGGTCTGGAGCCTCATCGAGCGCAAGAGAGTCGACGTTGCCGCTTCCGAGCGCAAGAACTTGTGGAGCTTAGGGGAATTGAACCCCTGACCTCTTCCATGCCATGGAAGCGCTCTACCAACTGAGCTAAAGCCCCCGAATTACGAATGCGAAGGTTAACAGCCCTCACTGGCAATGCATCAGACAAACGGATGGAACAACCCCATCAGACTTGGGTGCTACGTGCCGATGGGAATAGCGGCCTACGCTGCTTGCCCGGCGGTTTCGGAGATGGCGATGGACAGCTCACAACTTGAACGCCTCGCACGTGACAGCTTCGGGCTGCTCCCAACCGCGCCGATTGTCGAGATGTCGGCGGGCAATATCAACCGCAGCGTCGTGGTCGAAACCGCTGACGGCGCATTCGTTCTGCAAGATCTCAACGTCGGTATCTTCCCCGACGCAACGGCGCTCATGGAGAACACCGAGCGCATCATCGAACGGATGGCCGAACACAATCTGCTCGCCCTCTCGTTCGTTCGTACGGTCGATGGCGCCTGGCTTGCACAACAAGACGGCATCACGTGGCGTTGTTACCGATACGTCGACGGTTCGGCCACGCCCACGATCACGACTCCAGAAGACGCACAATCCACCGCAAGAGCGTTCGGCCGATACGCACGAGCCATCGACGGTTTGGAACTGACCGAACACCTCGTCGGCTACCACGATTTCGACGCCCGGGTGGCCGCGTTCGAGGCCGAAGTCTCCACCGACGGTTTGGGTCGCGCTGCAGAGTGTGACTCGATCATCGAAGAGCTGGTCACGCTCATCGACAGACTGCGACTGTCGTCTGGCTACGAAGCCTGGCGAGAGGTGCCGACCCGCAACGCGCACAACGATGCAAAGGGCCCGAACTGCATCATTGGCCCAACCGGTGCTCGAACGATCATCGACCTGGACACCAGCATGCCGGGCACCGTCCTGTCCGACATCGGCGAGATGGTGCGCTCGAGCACGCGTTCGCTGGGCGATGTCTCGCCAGCGACCTACATGGCGCAGATCGAAGCGGTCAATCGCGGATTTCTCGCCGGCTACGGGGCAGACCTCACCAAGGCGGAACGCGATGCGATGTTGCTCTGTGGCCCCCTCATGGCGATCGAAAACTCGGTGCGGTTTCTCGCCGACCACCTCTCGGGTGACAAGTACTACGGCGCGTCGAGCCCCGACCAGAACCTCAATCGGGCCACCGCACAACTCGAGCTCGGCAAGCAGCTGATCTCAGCGATCGAGTGGGCAACCACCGGCTGACCGCCGCTTGCGAATCGGGTTCGGCTCCGCCGAACGTCCGCATCGCCAACGGCTACTCGATGTTGATCGACTCGCAGAACACCCGGCCTTCGCGCAGAGGTTCGATCGAGATCGAGTAGAACTGCTCGACCGCGCCAGGGGTCGAGGGGACGATGAATTCGTCGTCGGCGATCCGCTCGATCTGCTCGGGATCGACCAGGTTCCCGTTGTTCCAGACGTGTACGTAACTCGCGTAGGTGGTCTCGTCGCCGTCCACGACGTTGATCCGCACCATTGTCGTGTCGTCCACCCGACGAAGTCGGCAGTCGATGGCGTCGGTGTCTCCGATGAGCGGAATGTCGACGCCCTTGATGTCGGTCCACGCGGGCAGGTTGATGACATCGCCCGTGCCGGCCAGACCAAGAATCACCATGAAAACAGCGAAGACGCCCGAGGCTATGACAAGCCGCCTTCTCATCGGGAAGCGCCTTACCTGTCGAGCAGGTCGAGGGCAGAACGTGCGAGCGTCGTCACTTGTGTGGCCCAAGACTCGACATCGAAACCTCCGTCTTCGCCCATCGTTCCCGCCCGGTATCGATCGACGACACCGTCGAGGATGCACGACAACCGCCATGTCGCGAACGCGTGGTAATACGCCACGTCGCCAACCTCCCCGCCGATCGCCTCTTCATAGATTGCGACCACTTCGTCACGTTCCAGGAATCCATCGGCGAGCGTCGGAGGATCGGACAGCGCGATCACCGAATCGCCTGGGCGGGTCCAATACGTGAGCATCGCCCCAAGATCGGCGAGTGGGTCGCCAAGCGTGGTGAGCTCCCAGTCGAGCACGGCGACGACCTCACCGTCGTCGTTCACGATCGTGTTGTCGAGCCGGAAGTCCCCGTGCACGAGACGAGCCGTTCCTTGCTCGGGAATGCTGGCGCTCAGTGCCTCGTGCGCAAGCGCGATGTTGGGGTCGGTCGGCGACTCGGTCGCATCGACTTGCCCCTTCCACCTGCGTAGCTGACGCTCGATGTATCCCTCGCGTTTGGCGAAATCGCCCAGGCCGACCTCGTCGATGTCGACCTGGTGGATCCTGGCCAGGTTTTCGACGACAGAAATGCCCATTCGACGCCGTGTCTGCAGGTCGAACTCCTCGGCGACGGCTTGGTTGCGAACGACTGTGCCCTCGACCCAATCCATGATGTAGAAGGGCGCACCGTTGATCTCGACGTCTTCACACAGTCCAACCATGGTTGGCACCGGAACGGCCGTCGGAGCGAGCGCCGACATGACCCGATGCTCACGGCTCATGTCGTGCGCGCTGGCCAGAACATGGCCTGTCGGAGGTCGACGCAGCGCCCAGGCACCGCCGGCCTGATCGGTGACGTGGAAGGTCAGGTTCGACCTGCCCCCGGTGATCTGATGAAACGACAGTGGAGCGACAACTTCGCCGCCGGAAGCGGCCACCTGTTCCTGAAGCCACGCCGTCACGGGTTCGACGTCGACTCCTGTTGGTGCAACGTCGCTCATGTAGTCCTCCAACGCCCCACGGTGAGACAACGCACAGGATATGGCATCGCTCGTTGACCGATACGCTCAGAGGTCCGAGCGATCAGGAGAATGCCGACAATGGCCGATGTCACCGATGCAACGTTTGCGACCGAAGTAGTCGAACGCTCAAAGACGGTTCCCGTAGTCGTCGACCTGTGGGCTGAGTGGTGTGGACCCTGCAAGTCACTTGGACCAATTCTCGAGAAGGTCATCGGCGAGACCAACGGACTCGTCGAACTCGCCAAGGTCGACGTCGACGCCAACCCCGAGGTCAGCGCTGCCTTTCAGGTGCAGTCGATCCCCGCTGTGTACGCCATGAAAGACGGCCAGGTCGTCGACGGCTTCGTCGGCGCCCAAGGAGAACCACAGGTTGTCGAGTTCGTGCAACGTCTCCTCGACACTGCCGTAGCTACGACCACTGCGGAAAACGGAGCGGCGGCACCCAGCGAGGGGCAGGCACCAGCAGGAGCCACCCGCGTTGCCGACACTCCCGTCATCTCTCAGCCAGGAGCGCCCGGTGGTGGACCTGGAATCGAGACGCGAGTCATCGAAGCCGACGTGGTCGAACCGGGCGGAGTGAGCGAAGAAGAGGCCACGGCCATCGAAGCCGAGCTCACCGAACTGCTCACCAAGGTCAAAGGCGATGACGAGGTCCGCGAACGAATCGTCGCGCTGCTCGATCAACTGGGTCCGAACGACCCGCGAACGAACACCTACCGTCGCAAGCTCGCAACTGCGCTCTACTGACTAGCTCAGCGGTCGCAATCCGTCGCTGCGCTCCTCGATGCTCGGCTGCTCGTTCAGCGGTCGCAATCCGTCGCTGCGCTCCTCGATGCTCGGCTGCTGCTCGTCCAGCGGTCGCAATCCGTCGCAACCCGGATTGCCAGGGTTGATTCGAGACAACTACCGTACGGATTACTGCTTCCCCCAGTTGAATCGACACCTGTGAGGAAGCCCTGCCATGTCTGGCACCCACGACGGCCGACCCGTCGACCCCCTCGTTGCGCTGCGCGCAGCCGACCACCGACCCACGCTTGAGGTCTGGCGAGAGAAGATCTCGCAACGAGTAGCTGCGGGCGTCAAGGGCGCTGCTCGCAATGGCGTCACCGCGGTGCTCGCACTTGCCGTAGCGGCAGCGATCCTCTGGAGGCTGTTCGTCACGACGCAGCCAGCGGTCGAGGACAGCATCCCTCTTGCTCGTGCCACAACGGAGACGGCGCTGGTGGCTGCCGCCGACCCAACCCCAACAAGTCCCGTCGCCGACACCGCTGCGTCGCTCGACGAGCCCGTCGTCGTCCATGTCGCAGGAGCCGTGCGCGATCCGGGCTTGGTCTTCGGTTCGTCAGGTTGGCGAATCGACGACGCGGTGAGGGCAGCGGGAGGACCCACAGCCTCAGCTGATCTCGACAGACTGAACCTCGCTGCACCGCTCGCCGATGGTGAACGGATCTACGTGCCGGAATTCGGCGAGGACGAACCCGTCGTCGTGGAGTCGACGCCCGCAACCTCCGGCAACGAGGGAAGCGGGGGAGAGGCATCGGGTCCCATCGACCTGAATCGAGCCGATGTCGTCGCCTTGCAGACCCTGCCGGGGATCGGCCCGGCCACCGCGGCCGCCATCGTTGGCCATCGCGAGGAACATGGCTCGTTTGGCAGCGTCGACGCACTCGTCGCTGTTCGGGGCATCGGTCCGGCCACGCTCGAGGCTCTACGCGATCATGTCCGCGTCTGATCCGGACGACCCCGAACCGCCGAAGAACAATCGCCGAGATGCCGCGATTCTGCTCGCGATTGGTTCGGCCTTTCTGGCCGCCCGGCTCCTGACGATGATCCCGCTGATGGTCGCGATCGCCGGTCTCGCGGTTGCGATCGCCAGCCTCAAGCCCCGTTTCGTCCTGCTCGCCGTCCTGGTCCTCGTCGGTGCTCGTGCTGGGGATGCGGTTGATGGACTGCAGCCGACCGAGACTCGCCCCGTGCTCGGCGAACCGTTTCGCCTTGTCGATGACCCTCGTCCCGACGGGGTCAATTGGCGTGCAATCGCTGAGATCGACGGTGCTCGAGTCTTGTTGTCTGCGCGCAACCCACAAGCCGGTCCGCTCCGAACCGGAGCCGCGGGAGACGATGTCGTCTTGCACGGCACGCTTCGCGGAGTCGCTCCTGTGTCATCGTGGGCCATCAGTCGGCGCATCGTGGGGAGGCTGACCGTCACCGAGGCACACCTCCACTCGGGCGCATCTGGACCGAGAGCTGTCGCAACCGCGGTTCGTCGTCTCATCCGAGACGGAGCGGACAGCATGTCGAGAGACCGACGGGTGCTGTTCACCGGCTTGGTCTTCGGAGACGATCGCGGTCAGAACGTCATCGTCGCCGACAACTTTCGAGCGGCGGGACTCGGCCACCTGCTCGCGGTGTCTGGGCAGAACGTGGTGTTCGTGCTCGTTCATTTTTCACCACTCCTCACGCGGTTGCGAACGGTGCCAGTGCGCGTGTTCGCCTCGTTCGCGGTCCTTGGCGCGTTCGGGTTTCTGACACGATTCGAACCGTCGGTGACCCGAGCCATCGTCATGGTGGGCCTCGTTTTGGTGGCGCAGGCAGTGGGTAGACCGGGGGGTGCTTCGGCTGCGCTCCCGCCAGCGGTCATAGGGCTTCTCCTGCTCGAGCCGCTCCTGGCCTGGTCCTTGGCCTTTCAGCTCTCCGTCTGTGCGACGGCGGGACTCATTGTGCTCGCACCCCGGATTGCAGATCGATTGCCCGGACCCGCTCCGCTTCGCGTCGCGACTGCGGCCACGATCTCTGCGCAGGCGTTTGTCGCGCCGTTGTTGTTGTCGACGTTCGGTCAAGTGAGCCTCATCGCAGTCCCGGCAAACCTGGTCGCAGCTCCCGCGGCGGCCGGCGTGATGATTTGGGGTCTCGTGGTCGGCCCCATCGCGGGGTTGGCCGTTCCCGAGATTGCGAGGTTGCTGCACCTCCCGACGCGAGTCATGTTGTGGTGGATCGATGGGGTCGCCGCATGGGCTGCGCGTGCCGATATCGGCGAGGTGACGCCGTGGCACATCGGAGCAATTGCACTTGGGGCAGGGTTGTGGCACACGCGCCAGCGGTGGCTCGCCGCCCAACCGTTCTTGGCAGCAGCGCTGATGATCGGAGGCCTCGGCATGCCGATCGTCGTGCCGAACGAGCTGCCTCCGGGCAGACACACGGCGGTCGAGGGAATCGAGATCGTTCGGTCGACTAATGGAATTGATGTGGTTCTCATCGACGCAGCCGCGAGAGAAGACGACACCGTCCAGGCGCTGCGACGAGCTCGTCTTGGCCGCATCGACCTGGTCATCGCCATCGAGGGGTCACGATCGACGGGACGGCTGGTGCGGGTCATCGACCAACGATTCGATGTGGTCGAGGTGTGGGCCCCGAGGGGCCACGAGGTACCAGGGGCATACGCCGTCTCACCAATGGAAGGGGTCGTCGGCGACTTGAGAATTCGCAGCGGACCGGAGGAGGGACTCGTCATCGTAGAGAGCCGTTAGGTTTTCGGGTCATGGAACCGACCGAACCCACGATCGTCACCGGTCATGATGGCCCGAACGACTCGGCGGTCGTGCGGCTCGAGGCGCATTCCGCCAATTCGTTGGTGGAGCTGGTGGACGACGTCGACGACCCGAGTGTCCTCTCCGTTGCCGTCGACCGTGCGGTGACGAACGATGACGTGCTCGATCGTGATGCCCTCGTAGCTCTCGTGTCGGTTCTCGTGACGCTCGGAGTGCGACGATTCGAGACGGACCATCCGCAGGTGGTTCGTCGGGTGCTCGACACCCATTCCGCCATTTCCGCGGGCGACATCGCGGTGCTCGAACCGTAACGGCCGGGGTAACCCGTCGTTATGGCGCCGGCAGCTCGACCCGATCAAGAATCGTCGACGTCTGGGTTCGGATCAGCGGCAGGATCTTCAGTAGATAGGCCTGCCAATCCGGGTCGGCCGACATTGCCGTGCGGCGACGCTCGCGGTCTTCGAGCGACTCGTATTGCCACAGGTGAACCAGCGTGTTCAGATCGCCGATAGTCGTCGTGTAGAAGGCGATTGGTTCGCCCAGGTGGCGACGAACGAGATGCACACCCTCTTCCTTCAGCAAGCTCACATATTGCTGCATCCCGCCGGGATCAAACGTGTACGTACGCATTTCCACAAACATTTGGTTGTCCTCCTAGCTGCTGGTTTTAACCGGTTTCTCGTCGATGGGCATGTGAATGAGTGCCGAGGCCACGCCGAGAGCGATGGCGATGAGCCAGACCACGTCGTACGAGCCAGTTGCGTCGAAGACGCGCCCGCCCAGCCAAATGCCGAGGAAGGCACCGAGCTGGTGCCCAACGAAGACGAGCCCATAGAGCGACGACAAGTTCCTCGTGCCAAAGAGTCCGGCGACGATACCGCTCGTCAGCGGGACCGTGGCGAGCCAGAGAAAACCCATGATCGAACTGAAGATGAGTGCCGAGGCGGTCGTGAGGGGCACGAGCAGGAAGACCAGCATCAGCACCGCGCGCGACGAGTAGAGGATCGACAGGAGCTTGCGTTTGCTCATGCGATCACCCATAGAACCAAAAAAGATCGACCCGACGATGTTGAACAGTCCAATCAGACCGAGCGCCGTCGAAGAGACCCAGGTGTCGAGGCCACCGTCCTGGAGGAAAGCTGGCAGGTGTGCCGCGATGAAGGCCACGTGAAATCCGCACACGAAGAAGCCGGCTATGAGGAGTTTGTAGCTTCGGTTCGCTCGAGCCCGCTGCACAACCCTTGCGAACGGGAGGATGTCGCCATCGCCGCCGGTCGTCGTGGCCGCCGGGAGAAACAATGCGGTCATCGCCACGACCATGAAGATCGCAGCGATCCACAACATGGCGGTCTGCCAGCCGAACGAATCGATCAGCCGTTGTGCCAGCGACGCCATGAGAAAGATGCCTGCCGATCCGGCTGCCGTCACCAATCCGAAGATCGCGGTCCGTCGCTCCGGCGGAACCACGCGCCCGACCGCGCCAAAAAGGACCACGAAGCCGGTGCCGCTCATACCGAAACCGGCGAGCCCACCGATTCCGGCGAAGAGTCCTGCCTGCGAGGCGGTCACCGAGGTGAGGACCAGGCCAGATGCAAACAACGTGGCGCAGCCGGAGAGCACCCACTTTGCCCCGAGTCGGTCAGCGGCGAAGGCAGCGAGTGGAAGCCCGAAGAGCAGATTCTGCAGACCCACGGCCAAGCTGAAAACTTCTCGCCCCGTGCCCAGCGTCTCGGTGACAGGCGGGAGGAACAAGCCGAACGAGCGGGAAGCGCCTGTCGAAGCCATCGCGGAGGCCGCTGCGATGGCCACGACCATCCACATGGTTGCCTTCGGGGACCTGTCCGCCTTCGTTGATTCGGACAAGGCCGTCATGTGTATCCCCGGTGGTGTGGCTTCTCCGCACCGGAGGGCCACCCGTCATGCACAATATATGAAACGGCACCGGCGCCATGATTGTGCTCGGCTGGCTCGCCAGACACTTCGATGGCGGCCTTGCTGTGGTCAGGCAAGGTCTCCAAGCCAGTATCGTCGCGACCGATGACGATTCACCTGCTGAAAGGCAACGACGACACGCTCCTCAGTCGGGCTGTCAGCGCACAGGTGAGCACGCTCGTGGGTTCCGGCGACTCGTCGCTGATGGTCGAAGAACTCGTCGAGGACAACTACCGCATGGAAGACGAGTCCTTCGCCATCACTCGGTTGGTCGACGCCGCACAGACGCCGCCATTCCTCACCGAACGGCGGGTCGTCGTGGGCCGTCATATGGCGCGATTCTCCAAAGGTGCTGATGTCGAAGCACTGGTCGGCTATCTCGCATCGCCGTTGCCATCGACGGATCTGGTGCTGGTGTGGGAGCGCGGCATCTCGCCCAAACAGGATCGCATGCCGGCGATTCCAAAGGCGCTCACCGAAGCGCTGCAGAGCGCCGGCGCTGAAATTGTCGACACGGGAATTCCATCGGGACGAAACGCTTCGGCCTGGCTCGATCGGCAACTGAAGACATCGCTCCTCACCGTCGACAGTCGAGCCGCCCAACGCATCGCCGAACACCTCGGGGAGCAACGGAGTCGTGTGGTGAGCCTGCTCTCGACGCTCGAAGCGATCTACGGGCCCGGAACAACGATCGGCGTGGAAGAGATCGAACCGTTCCTCGGTGAGACGGGTGATGTCCCACCCTGGGAACTCACCGATGCCATCGACTCCGGAAAAATCGACGTCGCCCTCGACAAGCTCAACCGCATGACCGAAGCCGGTGGCCGTCACCCGCTACAGATCATGGCGAGCTTGCAGACGCACTACACCCGAATGCTCCGCCTCGACGGTGCCCCGATCGCGGGGGAGAAACAAGCCGCGCAGTTGCTCGGAATGAAGGGATCGACCTTCCCCGCCAAGAAGGCGCTCACGCAGTCGAAGAAGCTCGGATCTGGCGGAGTGCGCAAGGCCATAGAGCTGCTCGCCGACGCCGACCGAGGCCTCCGCGGCGACTCAGGCTGGCCACCGGAGCTGGTCATGGAAGTGCTCGTGGCCAGACTGGCAAACCTGCGATGAGCGCCATCGCCATCATCTTTGGCGCCTTCTTGGTCCTGGCAGTGCTCGCCGATCTCGTCAACACACTCGTCACAACCTCGACGTCGCAGTGGCGATGGTGGCCAACGCGCATTCTTTATCGTCGCTCCTGGGCACTGATCTCCGCACTCGGGGCGAGGATCCAAGATGATGGCCGTCGCGAACGGGTGTATTCGTTGTTCGCACCGCTCTCCGTATTGGTCATGTTGATGGCGTGGGTGACTCAGCAAGTGATCGGGTTCGGGCTGATCTCCTGGGGCATCGGAGGCGTCAGCGGGATCGATGGGCTTCTGGATTCGATCTACTTCTCAGGTGTCGTGTTCTTCACGGTGGGCTTCGGCGAGGTGGTGCCAGTCGATCAGATTCCTCGGTTCATGGCGCTTGTTGAAGCCTTCGCAGGAGTACTCACCACAGCGCTGGTCGTCGGGTATCTCCCCGCGTTGTACGCCGCCTACAGCGAGCGTGAGCAAAAATTGCTGACGCTCGATGATGGGAGCGAGGAGCGCATCACGCCGACAAACCTCGTGTTGTCACGGGCCCCCGATGGTGACCCGAGCGAGCTCGATGCGTTCTTCACCGAGTGGGAGGCCTGGATCGCACAGGTGCTCGAAACTCACACTTCGCACCCGATGCTCGTGCTCTTCCGATCGCAGCATCCCGGCCAGAGCTGGATCACCGCACTCGGCTTGGTCACCGACGCGGCCTTGCACGTGGAGATGATGGAGGGCGGCCAAGGACGATCGGCGTATTGGGCGCTACGACGGGCCAGTCGATTGCTACACAACATGACCGACGGGTCGGATCTGTCCGAATATCGAGAGCGGCTCGACGAGGGATACCAAGGTGACAATCCGCAATTCCGCGAGCTCTACGACCAGATGGAAGCCCACGGATTCCCGATGCTTCCCTATGAGGTCGCCGTCGAGCACAGCCGCGATCTACGGCGCACCTACGATGCTCAGCTCGAGTTCCTGATCGATCAATTGCAGGCGCCGCGAGGTTTCTGGGGTCACGCAATCGGCCACCGCCTGCATCAGCGGACGCTCGAGATCGCTACCGATCAGGACGGCTGACAAGGCGTCTCCGTTGACGGCCTTGCCAGCCCTGCTGCCAGCAATAGGGGGTCTGACCCCTTTTTCGAAAAAGGGGTCAGACCCCTTGTGTCGTTTGTCACGTCATGGCAAGGGGCCGAGGAGATCCCACTTGTTGCCTGCGATGTCGACAAACACCGCAAAGCGGCCGAACGGTTCGTCCCTCGGTTCGGTGGTGAACTGCACACCGTTGGCCACCATGTGGTCGTACCACGCGTCGAAATCGTCGACTCGAAGAAAGAGCCCGACCCGGCCCGCGAACTGTTGGCCCACCACCGGCTCTTGTTGCGGCCCGTCGGCGCGGGCGAGAAGAAGCCCGGTGGCGGCGCCCGGCGGGCGAACGACCACCCAGCGCTTGGGTCGGCCGTCGTTGGTGAGCGACGGTTTGTCTTCAACGAGGTCGAAGCCGAGAACGTCGACGAAGAAGCGAATCGCCTCGTCGTATTCGTCGACAATGATGGCCATGAGGTCGATGTTCATCGAAGCCTCGCTGAGCCGGTATTACTTTCGCGAATCGAACGGTGCGGCACCGCTCGCTGCAGAGCTAGTTACGAAGCTTCTTGCAGGCTGCGAACACGCTTCGTCAGACGGCTCTTCGTGCGAGCAGCGGTGTTCTTGTGCATCGTGCCCTTGGTGACCGACATGTCGATGCGCTTGATAGCGAGCTTGAGCTTCTCGTCGGTGTCATCGGCGCCAGCTTCGGCTGCCTCGATCACGGAACGAGTGCGTGTGCGGAGTTCAGCACGGATTGCGCGGTTACGAGCGTTGCGCTTCTCCGTCTGACGGTTGCGCTTGATTTGGCTCTTGATGTTTGCCACGGCGACGTGTTCCTCAACTTGTTTGACCCGTCCCTCGGGCCAGCGCATCATGATACCGTCGCCTCGGGCCTTCGCAACCGCTCAGGCGTCGGGACATGTCGGCCGGAAGTGCCGACGAATGACAGTACCGTCTACCAGGTCATGGATCAGTCGCTCATTCGCAACACCTCGATCATCGCGCATATCGATCACGGCAAATCAACACTTGCCGACCGCATGCTGGAACTCACGGGTGCGGTCGAGATGCGAGACATGAAGGCGCAATATCTCGATTCGATGGATCTCGAACGCGAGCGCGGCATCACCATCAAGCTGCAATCGGTGCGGCTCGACTGGGACGGCCACATCATCAATCTGATCGACACGCCGGGCCATGTCGATTTCGGGTACGAAGTTTCGCGGTCGCTCGCAGCATGTGAAGGCGTCATTCTCGTCGTCGATGCGGCGCAGGGCATCGAGGCGCAGACGTTGGCCAACTGTTACCTGGCGCTCGAGAACGACCTCGAGATCGTCGCAGCGCTGAACAAGATCGACCTGCCCGCCGCCGAGCCCGACAAGTACGCCGAAGAGATCGAGAACGTGCTGGGCATTCCGGCTGAGGACATTCTCCGGATCAGCGCGAAGACCGGCGAGGGCGTTGGCGAACTGCTCGACGCCGTTGTGCAACGTACCCCGGCCCCCGCCGGCGACCCCGACGGCAAGACGAAGGCACTGATCTTCGACAGCCACTTCGACCCGTACCGCGGCGTGATTTCATCGATCCGGGTGGTCGATGGTTCGCTGAAGTCACGAAGCAAGGCGCTGTTCATGCAGGCCGGAGCGACCCATGAGATCGAAGAGATCGGTGTCCGGTCGCCAGACAACGAACCGGTCAAAGAGCTCGGCGCCGGCGAGGTCGGTTATCTCATTGCCGGGATCAAGGACGTCGGCGAGGCCCGCTCCGGTGAGACCGTCACCAACGCCGTCGGGCCTGCCGAGGAAGCGCTCGACGGTTACCACGAACCCCTACCGATGGTCTTCAGCGGTCTGTATCCGATCGACGGCGATGAGTACCCGGCACTGCGCGAGGCCCTCGAGCGCCTGCGCCTGAACGACTCGTCGTACACCTTTGAACCAGAGACCTCTGGCGCACTCGGGTTTGGCTTCCGTTGTGGGTTCCTCGGATTGCTGCACATGGAGATCGTTCGCGAGCGCCTCGAGCGCGAGTTCGGTTTGAGCCTGATTTCGACCGCACCGTCGGTGAAGTACAACGTGCATCGGTCCGACGGTCGAGAGGTCCTGATCGACAATCCGTCCGAGCTTCCCGATGGCGCCGAGATCGATTTCATCGAAGAGCCGATGTTGAAGGTCAGCGTGGTGACTCCGACCGACTACACGGGCGCCATGATGGATCTTTGTCAGAGCCGTCGTGGCGAGATGCTCAAGATGGAGTACCTCTCGCCCGAGCGGGTCGAGCTCGGATACCGCGTGCCACTCGCCGAGGTCGTCATGGACTTCTTCGACCAGATGAAGAGCCGATCGCAGGGTTACGCCAGCCTCGACTACGAGCCAGACGGCATGCAGCAATCGAAGTTGGTCAAGGTCGACATCTTGCTTTCGGGCGAACCCGTCGATGCATTCTCGACGATCGTGCACGACGATCGGGCATACGAGTACGGGCGCAAGATGACCGAGAAGCTGAAGGAACTCATTCCTCGCCAGCAGTTCGACGTGCCGATCCAAGCAGCGATCGGTGGCCGATTCATCGCCCGTCAGACCGTCAAGGCGTACCGCAAGGACGTCACGGCGAAGCTCTACGGCGGCGACATCACGCGAAAGAACAAACTCCTGAAGAAGCAGAAGGAGGGCAAGAAACGCATGAAGAACATCGGCAGCGTCGAGATTCCTCAAGAAGCGTTCGTGTCCGCCCTCAAGTTGGACGACTGATCTTTTCCGCGGGTCGGGATCCGTCGCTTCGCTCCTCGACCCGACTGCGGACGGTGCACCCATTTTCGCTCGAACCGGCTTCGCAGCTTCGAGCCACCCGGGATACGAGGCGGATGGGATCCGTCTAGTGGCAGCGCGCTTGCAGTGGGCATGACTTGTAGCCTGTCTCGTGATGCTGGATGACCGGAAGATGGCGATTCTCCGCGCCGTTGTAGAGACCTATATCGAGACCGCCGAGCCCGTTGGCTCGTCGCTCGTTGCTGAGGTAGCTGACCTCGGCGTGTCTTCCGCAACGATTCGCAACGAATTGGGCCACCTCGACCAGCAGGGCTATCTCACCCAGCCGCACACGAGCGCTGGCAGAGTGCCGACCGAAAAGGCCTACCGCGCTTTCGTCGATGCGATTCAGGAACCCGATCTCGACCGAAACGAGACCGAGCGGGTGCAGGATTTCTTCGACCACACGCACGGCGAGATCGAAGAGATGCTCGACCGAACATCTCGGCTGCTCTCGGAAATGACCGGCGTCGCCTCCGTAGTGGTGGCCCCCGACCGTGACCTGTCCACGGTGCGGTCTGTGCAATTGGTGAAACTCGCCCCCCTCGTCATGTTGGCCGTCATGGTGTTGTCGGACGGAACCGTCGAGAAGAGCACCATCGAGGTCGTCGACGAGATCGACGAGGTCGCGATCGCCATGGCGACCGGTCACCTCATGGCTGCGATGGTCGGGCGAACGATCGACGACGCGGCCGTGCCGCAACCAAGCGGGAATTCGGTTGCCGATCGACTTGTTGGCACAGCCCATGCAGTCCTCACGGCCCAAAACGTCGCCGGTGACCTCTACGTCGGAGGTCTCGCACGGCTTCCGTCCTCCTTCGGCACGATCGACACGGTGCGAGAAGTCCTGTCGCTCCTCGAGAAACAACTCGTGGTCGTGAGCCTTCTTCGCGACGTCATGGATCGTGGTTTGTCCGTTGCCATCGGCAACGAAACCGGCGTCGATCCACTGGCCGACTGCTCGCTTGTCGTCGCCCCGTTCACCGGTGAAGGCAACCAGAGCGGCACGATCGGCCTCCTGGGGCCAACCCGAATGAACTACCCCCATGCCATGGCAGCGGTCGCGGTCGTCTCGCAATCGCTCGGCAAACGTTTGAGCGAGGGCTGATGGCAGATCATTACGACATCCTGGGCGTGTCGACACAGGCCAGCGAAGCCGAGATCAAGAAGGCGTACCGTCAGCTTGCGCGCCAGTTTCATCCCGACCAGAACCCCGACGATCCCGATGCCGAGGCGCGCTTCAAAGAAGTGGCCAACGCGTACGAGGTGCTCGGTGACGCTGACCGTCGCGCCAGGTATGACCGATTCGGTGACGATGGTTTGGGCGGCCAAGGTGGGGGCCAGGGGGGCGGGCCATTCGGCGCGAACCTCGGCGACATCTTCGACACGTTCTTTGGCGGTGGCGGCGGCAGCCCCTTCGGTGGCGGCGGACGACCCAGCGGTCCGCCACGCGGCGAAGACCTCGAAACCGTTCTCGAGATCGATCTGAGCGAAGCGGTCTTCGGTGGCGAACAATTGGTCACCGTTCGAACCGCCGTTGCTTGCGAACCTTGTGAGACCACGGGCGCCGAGCCAGGAACCGGTACGAGCACGTGCTCAGAATGTGCAGGTTCAGGTCAGGTTCAGCGCGTCCGTCAATCGATTCTCGGACAGATGGTCACCGCAAGCCAGTGCCCGTCCTGTGGCGGACAGGGCAAGACGATCGACGAGCCCTGCCATGCATGTAAGGGCCAAGGCCGCCAGATCGAAGATGTGAACTACACCGTCGACGTCCCGGCAGGAGTCGACTCGGGTTCCACGCTGCGACTCACCGGACGTGGAGCGGCAGGGCCACGCGGGGGAGGCCAGGGCGACCTCTACGTACACATCTCGGTGCGCGACCACGAGCTCTTCACCAGAGATGGTGACGATCTGATTCTCCGTCAGCCGATCGGATTCGCCCAAGCGGCACTTGGCGCCGAGCTCGAGATCCCGACGCTCGAGGAACCCGAGACGTTGCTCGTGCCGGTCGGTACGAATTCGGGTCGCCGGTTCAGGCTTCGGGCGATGGGAGTGCCCCACGTGAACGGACGTGGACGTGGCGACCTGATCGTGGAACTCATCGTGAAGACCCCGACCGATCTCACTGAGGAAGAAGAATCGTTGCTTCGACAGTTCGCCGAATCGCGAGCCGAGCACGTCGCGCCGTCGGATCCCGGCTTCTTCCGCAAGGTGAAGTCGGCTTTCAAGTGACCCAAGGCGGGTTGGCGGGAAGCGCTGGCCCGCACGTATTCGTCGATTCACTCGACGCGATGGTCGTCGGAGATGATGACCTGGCTCACCTTTCGAAGTCCCTTCGGATGCGCGACGGCGACGTATTGACCGTGAGCGATGGCGCCGGATCTTGGCGCCCTGGTCGATTTCACTCGTCGGGGTCGATCAGCCCCGACGGCGAGATCCATCACATCGAACCGCGCGACGAAGAGCTGACCATCGCCTTCTCTCTCGTGAAGGGGAACAAACCCGAGCTCGTCCTTCAAAAGCTCACGGAGCTCGGCATCGACCGCATCGTCGTGCTGGCCGCTGAACGAAGCATTGTCAAGTGGGACGAGACGAAGGTGGAGCGAACGCGAGGACGGTGGCAGCGGATCATACGTGAAGCCGCCATGCAGAGTCATCGAGTTCGCCTGCCTCACCTCGAAGCAGTGCTGGCCTCTCACGAGTGGTTGTCGAGGCCCGGAGTGGCGATTGCCCAGTTCGGTGGTCCGGAGATTTCTCCTGTTCACCGGTCGGTCGCGATAGGACCAGAAGGTGGCTGGTCACCCGCTGAACTCGAAGCGGCGTCGGAATCCGTGAGCCTTGGCAACACGGTGCTGCGAGCAGAAACAGCAGCGATCGCGGCGGGAACACTGCTCTGCGCGGCGGCGAGGAGCAATCGCGCCGACGTTCGGTGATCTCACTGGGCCAAGATTCCTTGGGCGTTCGTTTTGGAGGCGCCCGGAGATTGTGTCTAGGGTGTCCAACACGTCGCCACTGTCTGCGGTGATTGCGCTGCGCAGGGCGAGAAATGTGACGTGAGGAAGTGCCGGTTGGGCACGGACACGGTGAGGGATCCGATGGACGATAACAACGACAACACGCCAGACGACTACAGCCGAAAAGTTGGCGAACGTCTCCGGGCTATTCGCCGCCAGAAGCGCCTTTCGCTCCAGGAAGTGGAAGCAAACTCCGATCAGGAATTCAAGGCTTCCGTCCTCGGTGCGTACGAACGTGGCGAGCGAGCCATCTCGGTGCCGCGGCTCCGCAAGCTTGCAGCGTTCTACAGCGTTCCTGTCGATCAGCTGCTTCCGATCGAAGGCGCTCCGGACTTCGGCGTCGAGGTCGATGACACGATCGATCTTCGCGAGCGTCCCACGCGTCCTGCTGGTTCGTCGATCACGATCGATCTCACCAAGCTCGAGATGTTGTCCGGCCCCGAGGCCGACATGTTGTCTCGATACCTGACGATGATTCAGGTGCAGCGACAGGACTTCAACGGTCGTGTGCTCACGATTCGCCGCGACGATCTGCAAGCGCTCGCCGCAATTCTTGGAACCGGCATCGACGGTGCTGCACCACGAATCGATGCTCTCGGCCTGAGCTACGTACCGCAGGCAATCGCCTAGTCACACCGTTCCGCCCTCCGCTCGATCCAACGGGCGGTCTCAGCGACGATGTGGTCGTACCTCAGGCAGGGTCAGAACCTGCCCGGGATAGAGCAGGTCAGGGTTTCCAGGCTCCACGAGTCGATCCACGTTGGCTTCGATCAGAACCTTCCAATACGTCGCGACCTCGGCTTCGGTGACGTCGCGCTCCCACGTATCCTGCAGGTGCTCGTCAGCGATAGCCCAGAACGAATCTCCTGGCGCAACCGTCCAGGAGTCGTCGACATCGAGTCTGCTCGTTCGCCTCTCGGCTGGTCCGCCCGTTTCTGGCACCGGCCGGTCGCGTGGGAGGCCCGGATGCACGCGTTCCAGTGTGAGCGAGTCGTCGAGTCTTGTGAGACGTAGGTCGTCGACGGCTGCGGACTCGATCGGCTGAGATGGGGACGCCATGTGAGCGGTCAGGGGAACCGCGACCGCTCCAAATCCGATGAACAGGCCAACCGCGGTTGCGAACCGTGCGGGAACGACGAAGCGCAGCGGTGAGTCATCGAGCTGGTTCCGTGTTGCCACGACGGCCAGCAGCACCGCCGCGAGGTAGTACGACATCACCAATGCCATCCATCGAAGAATCGTGGCGACCGCGACGATCGGGTCATCGAACCAGGCCGACAGTTCGGCTCGGCTCGGGCCGGTTGGTCCGCGAAGGCCAAGCCTCGAGAGGCTGTGCAGCGACAGGATCAGCGCTGCCAACGCGACGAGCGAAAGGACCGCACGAGCGGGGGGAGGGGTGAGGAATCTTCTCATGCGTTTGAGGGAACCAGTGCCGCTTCACCCGCGGCGGTCAGTTCAGTCGAGGCGCCAAGGATTGCTCGGCCAAGAATGAATTCGTGTGTGTACGTGAGCACGATCGTTGCGGAGGGCTCCGGACCAGGGACGACGACGACCCCTGATGATTGCGCTTCTGGCAGGTTCGAAATCGCGATCGAGGTGCCGACGACCGAGTTGGCCGCGCCGACGTCGATCGAAAGCTCGCCGGTATCGCGAAATGACTCGATGTCGAACCCAACGGTCGCTGCATCGTTTGCAATCGAGTCGGCAAGATCGTCGAGCTGTCGCTGTCTCAGATGCATCGCCCCAACCTCGAGCGTTGCGCCGCCGAGAAAGACCACGATGATCAGCCCGATGGGCGCCAACAGAAGGGTCTGACCGCGGTCGCGGTCATCGCCGGAACGCGCAAACCTCGAGCGGCGGAGGCGGGTCAACATCAACATGTGCCCTCGAAGTCGCCGCTGCGATAGGGGTCGATGCGTTCGCTGTGGGAAGCATCGATCCGGGTCAGCGAACCGAAGTCGCCGAAGAGGGGCAGGTTGATCAGCGCAACGTCGTATTCGACCGTGATAGTCACCACCGCGCACCGCTCGTATGCGGCGATCGCCGGCGCGTTCGGTGGGACCGCTCGATCGGTGCGGCCATAGTCGGCCATCACCTCATCCATCCGGGCGCGAGCGTCGGCCCATGCGGTGTTCGGATCGGACTCGACATAGGTCCGAGCACCTTCACGTGCAGCCGAGGAGACCGCAAGCGATGCGTCGATGACCGTCCACACGTTCACGATCACCAGCGAGCTCAGAACGAACGCCAGAAATCCAAACAGCAACATGTCGGAACCGGCGACGACGCCGCGTTCATCCCTGAGTCGGTGGCGAAGTGACTGGGTCATTCCTGTTGCTCCTCGAGGCGCACCTCGAACGTGCGGTCGAGCACCCCGAAGGCGCGAGCGTCGCCGAACGACGGAAACAAGGAGCGCGTCTCCCATTGAACGGATGCCTGCACTGTCTCGCCGGTGACGAGGATGTCGAAGTCGACATTGCCGCTCACATGATCTCGAAACTCGGCTTCGGCCTCGGCCGGTGACAACCCATCTCGTTCGGCCACGTCACGAGCCGCATCGAGCGCAAGGCTCGTGATCACCGATGTGGCGTAGAGGTTGTACATCACCTGCACCGCGAAGACGAGCAGCGCGAAGAAGACCAACAGGCCGAGAGACGCGCTCAAGATGCCTGCGCCAGCTTCATTGTGTCGACTCGTTCGCCGACCAGACGGCGTCGTCACGGGGTGCGTCAGCCGATGTTGTTGATCTGGTCTTCGGCCTTGTTTCCGGTCGATTCGGCCAGGCCCTGGAACAACAGGTACATGGCCGCGCCAATCGTGGCGATGATCAGGATGGCGATCGCCATCGATATGACGCCTTCGCCTCGGTCATCGACCATTCGGTCACGGATTGTTCGCCGCACGTGGACTCCGAGGAGTCCTAGATGGCGGCCAACCACTCGTGTCATCTCCATGATTTCCTCTTTCTCCCACCACGCCTGTGGTTCTTTGCTATCACGCGACCACACTCTGTGGCCAATGCTTCACTGCTCGCCCTATTTGGCGCTCGATGCGCCATCAAAACTCACTCAGCGCGCTGATGAACGGAATCATCATCAAGATGACGCCTGGGACCAGCGCAGCGATGGTCACCGGGATCCACACCTGCTGGTTCTTTTTCTCGATTGATTCGAGCAACGCACGATGTGCTTCGGCGCGAATCGTGCGCGCTTCTGCTGCGACCATGCTCCCGAGGTCGCCGGCTTCTTTGTTCAGCGACAGAATGCTCACGACTCGGCTGACCGCCTCGACGTCGACGATCTCCGCCCACTCGCGCAGAGCCGCATTCTCGCTGGTTCCTTGTTGAATCCTCTGAACGACGGTCTCGAGATCTTGGGAGATCACGCCGGATCCTCTCGCACTGACACGTTGCAGCGCTGCGCCGAGCGAATAGCCAGAGCCGAGCAACATCGCAATCTGCTCTGCGATGACGGGAAGCTCTTGAAACGTGCGTTCCTTCCATCGATCGGAGGCGTTCGCGAGCTGTTGCTCGACCACGAGAAACGCCAACAAGGGTCCAACCAGCGCAAAGAGGCCGAGTAACGCTGCGGGTAGGCCAACGACGAGACCGATGACGGTGACCACCGCGCAGGTCGCCAGCGCCCAGCCGATCTGACGCACTCGGAACCCCGATGAGTCGATGTCCCAATGCACACGTCGAAGTCGACGTGGGAGTTCCTCGCTGACTCCGAAGACTCGTGCCGCGAGAGACCCCGAAGCCTCGGCCAACGGACGAAGCAGCTGGCCGAAACTCTCGAGCGACAACAGCTCCTTGTTGGTCGATGCACGGCCGCCAGGCAGGTATGGGCCAACGCGATTTGCAAGTGACTGCGAGCGAAACAGGCGAAATTCGCTCAAGACCAACGTGATACCCACGAAGAACAACATGGCTGCGGCGGCGAGGAGGCGGATCATGAGAAGACCCGTTCCTCGGTCGGCATGCGCATGATGTAGCCAGCCCAGACCCAACAGCCGATGACCATGACGAGGGCAACGGCGACGAGCAGTTGTCCGAGTGGGGTTGCATACGCCTCTCGACCATTTCCGATCGTCAGCCCGGTCAGGGCCATGCCGATGGGGACAATCAGTGTGAACCACCGCGCGAACCGGACGCCGGCCTGTCGGGCGACCGCGTCGCGGCGGTGTTGCTGATCGGTCATTCGGTCTTGGGCCAGGGCGGAAAGTCGATTGCCGACCTCGCCGCCCCCAAGCTCGTGCGCGGTCATCAACGTTTCCGCGACGATGTCCGCCGTGTGGTGGCCGAGCCGAGACTTCAAGACCTCGAGCGAACGCCCGAAGTCGGTCGAGATCAGCCATTCACGATGAGCGTCGGCAAAGGCTGGCCTGAGTGCCTCGTGCGAACGAGCTCCGACCTCGAACGTCGCCTGCGGGATCGAACGCCCGAGTGTGCCGGTCAGCAGGCGAATCTCCTCGATCAGCGCGGGCCATGACTGATGAGCGTGCGCGGTGAGTCGTTCGTGTCGCACCCGAGCGACCCCAACCGGAGCGGTCGCGGCAAAGAGCCCGATGATCAATGCCGGCGCGATGCCGCCGAAGAGCAGCGTGCCGCACGCGAATCCGAACAGCGCCAGGACGAGCATGGCAGCGCCGAGCGCGCGTGGGTCCAGGTCTCCCAACCCGAAGGCGCTCATCGACCGTCCGACCCGATCACGCTGTTGTCGGGGGGCGCTCGGGCCTGGCTGCACGCCGTTCCATCCGTAGATGGCGGCCGAATACAGCAGGTGCATCCCGTAGCCGGCGATCAGGGCGAGGAGCAAGACGATGGCGATCATGTCGAGCTCTGCGGCTGTTGGCCGACTTGCGGCGCGGGCATGGGAGCGCTGTGCGGCAACACGGCATGGATGTCGATACCGGCGGTCGCCATGTTCTCGGCCGCTCGATGGGGGACGTTGCCCGTCCACTCGAGTCGGCCGGTGTGCGGGCTGCGCTTGAATACCTCGGTCATGGTGAAGCTGGTGCTCCCTGCCGTGGATGTGAGGTCTTCGACACACGCGATCTGGTTGACCCGAGGGCCGCGAGGCGTGCGGACGGTATGCACCACGACATCCACTGCCTGGGAGACCAGGTCGTTGAGTGCCGCCATCGGAATATCGCTGGAGGTCTCTGCGAGCTGACAAACGAAACGGAGACGCGTGAGAGCTTGGCGAGCAGAACCTGCGTGGATGGTGGTGAACCCGGTGACGCCGCTGGACAACGTCATCATCAACGGCAGGGCTTCGCGATCGCGGACCTCTCCGACGATCGCGACGTCTGGCGCCATTCGCAGAAACCCGCCGACCAGGTTTCGCAGGTCGATACCAGGCCGGTCCGGCCGCGGTCCGCGGGTCTGCATGCTGGCCACGTTCGGGAGAGGAACGTCAGCCTCGAAGACCTCCTCGGCAATCACCACCCGAAGCGTGGGATCAAGTTCGGCTGCGCAACACGAGAGCAGGGTCGTTTTTCCGGCACCGGGCACGCCCGCGAAGATCATCGAGAGGCTCGACTTCACACAGGCTCGGAGAAAGTTCGCTCCATCGACCGTGAGCGTCTCCGAGGCCACCAGCTCGTCGAGCGACCGAAACGACATACCGGTGAACTTGCGAATGTTCACGATCATGTGACCGCCACGTGCGATGTCGCCGTGGACGATGTGCAGCCGAGCGCCGTTGTCGAGCTGCGCATCTTGCAGCCCAGAGGTCGGGTCGAGCGCGCGGTGCGCGCCACTCGCCCGATCGACGATGCGAGTGACCGTTCGAAGTACGTGATCGTCGTCGTGAAACGACTCGTGGTGGTATCCGCTCGGCCCTCGATGACGCTTGACGAAGATCTGGTCAGGCGCGTTGAGCATGATCTCCCACACGTCGTCGTCATCCAGCAGTGATGCGAGCGGCCCGTACCCGGTGAGGTTCTGCATCGCTCGTGAGATGAGTGCTTCGGGTTCGGTCAGGTCGATGGGACGAATCCCACGTCGATAGTCGGCCCGCCACTGCGCAACGAGATCGCTGACGATCGCACGAAGTTCGTGGCTTTCCGCATCTTGCCCGGGGGACAGGTCGCGTTCTTTGGCAACCTCGAGTGCCAGCCGCTCGATTTCCTCGAGTGGGGACAGCTCGACAGGAGCGGTGGAATCAGACATCGTCATCGCTCCACGTGCCGAGTGATCCCGGTGTGACGGGCACGGCGACCTCGCCGGGACTCTCCTGGAGGGGGTCGGAGAGTCCCTGGCGGGTCAAGATCGCGGCGATTGTCGTGGCGAGTGGCGTGGCGATGGATCCCGGGATCGGATCGCCGTCGCGCAGGGTTGCTTCAAGACTGCGCCGAGTCGGTACAAAGATCGGCGACGGCACCAGCTCCGGTTGAGAGATGCGGCTGCTCAACAACTCGGCGACCGCCGACGTGAGCGTGCTGCGAGACCGAGCGTTTCGAGGAGCGTGGTTAATGATCGGAACCAGCCGCTCCGCCGGCACGCCGAGCTCGCTCAGCGCAAGGATTGTTCTGACCAGGTGATGCACTCCCCATGCGCCGGGAGCGCCGACGACCGCCACGACATGTGCGTTTGAGGCAGCCGTCCGAGAGAGGCGGTTGCGGTCTTCGATGTCGTTCGAGCCCGTTTCGTGGGATCCATCGAAATCGCCCGTGAGGTCACAGATCGTTGTTGCATACCGAGTCATCAGCGTGGTCCAGGTCGCCGACAACGCTCGGGGCGCGATCGACACCCAGTCCCGCTCGTGGCGAAGGCCGAGGAGCAGGTCGTAGCCACGCTCGGGGAAGGAGTGGATCGTGGTTGCGGCGTCGGCGGCATTCGGGACGCCGAGGCGATGGCTTTCGATGAGCTCGGTCAGACCGGGCACGACGTCTCGAGCATCGTGAAACATTGCCTGGCTCGACCGCAGCGCCATGTCTGCGAGAAGAAGCGGCCGATGGTCATCGAGTGCCGCCATGCCCTGCGCGAGTGCCATCGCCATCGTGCTGGTACCCAGCCCGCCCCCGCCGGTGACAGCGATGACCTTTCCCAGCGTGGTGGTCGTGGTCTCCGGGGCCATGGTTTCGTTGGACACCGCGGCAGTCCGGCCAATCGGCCTCGCGACATCCTCGAGGAGTGCGCGCAGGTCTCTGGCTTCGAACCGTTCGGGAATGACGGCTCTGGCGCCGAGCTCGCTCCAGTCACGATCGACCAGCCCGTGGTCGATGATGATCGGACTGCAGCCGACGGCATTCGCGAGGTCGAGCACATCTCGATCGAGACCCGCAGAGGACGCGTCGGCGAGGAGCGCGGAGAACGGCCGGCCGGATTCGAGGCGCGAAATCACCTCGGTGGTCGAGATGCACTTGATGAACTCGACGGGGATCGTGGCATCGTTCGCCCACCGCCCAACCTGGCGAAACCACTCGCGACGAACCGGAGCGACGCCGAGCACCACGAAGCGTTCGTTGGCGGCCATCAGCTCAGGCCTGGGATCGGCGTGGGATCGCAGATCATTGCGTCGTCACCGCAGGAAGTTCGACGGAGCCAGCGCCCGTTACGCCGATGATCGATATCTCGCCCGTCTGCGAGGCGTTGATGATGCTGCTGGCGACCTCACCATCGGACAAGCCCAGTCGCAGAACCGTGTCGGTCTGGGAGAAGTCGGTCTGGCCATCGAGAAACGAGAGGACCACGACGCGGTCGGCGATCAATCGGGTCACGGAACTGTCTCCGGTGTCGAAGGTTGCAAGCACCGAAACGAGCTCGCCCGCGGCCAAGGTTGCGGGTGCGCGCTCAGGCTCGATGGCGATCGATACCTCGGCGAGCCCCGACGGGACCGAGCCCGACGGTGTCTCGGCCACGTTCGACCGTTGGACGAATTCGAGGCGGCCAACCGGACCGAGGAGAACCGACCCGATGATCTCTTCGGTGGTCGGGACCACCCAGTCGGCGCTCTCATCGAGCCGGAGGCGAATCTGGGCGACATGTTCTGGTTCGATGACGGTTCCGGGCGCAAGGTCCTGCCTGGCGACAACGACGTCCTGAAACGTTGCGTCGTCACCGAGTCGACTGGCGAGTAGCACGCCGAGGACGGCAAGGGTGATGAGGAGCCCGCCGAGCACTGCACGGCCAGATGGCAGCCGTCTTTTTGCGCGAAGTAGTGGTTGTTGTGGTTCGGTCATCGAACGACTCCTGTCCGCGAGTTGCCAGAGTGATTGCAGGTGGAACGTCGAGAACGACTCAAAGGGGCTGAAAGGGTGTTATGTTTTTCTGTATGGCCCACGCTGACGGAGATTGGTTGTCCACCAAGGAAGCGGCATCCGCGCTTGGGCTGACGCCGCGGACGTTGTACCGCCTCATCGATGAGGGGCAGCTTCCTGCGTACCGCTTTGGGCGGGTGATTCGTCTGAAACAGTCCGAGATCGACGAGTTCGTTGGAACCAGTCGTATCGAGCCAGGATCGCTCGAGCACCTGTATCCCGAGCCGACGGCGGCCGACGAGGTATCCGAGGTCTGAGATCGCCGCTTGGGCTGCGGTCGTCATCGGTCGACCACCGCCTGATCGATCGCCTGGAGTGGAATCGTCAACGCGTCCGCGCCGCCGTCGAGGCGAAGCACGACCTGGTCGAGTCCGACGCGTTCGACCGTGCCCATCACGCGATTTCCGCTCCGGAGGGTGAGCGCGAGCCGCTCGCCGTTGTGCGTGAATTCGTCGAGCAGTTCTCCCCATGAGGGGCCGTCGATTGTCTCCTGGACGCTGCGGTCGTGTCCGTGGCCTCCTTCTCGCAGGCCTTCGATCGCCGAGATTCGAATGATCGATCGGGTCGTTCCCGCGGAAAGCAGCACGAGAACGTCGGGGCCGAGTGCGGCGATGGTTCCCCTAACGTTGCTTCCCGATCGCATGAGAACAGCTGCGGTTTCCTGCGTCTCAAAAAGTTCGACGAGGCTGCCCGCGAATGTGGCCGACAGCGATGCCGCGAGCGACCGGTCGGCGCGTTGGCGGCGCGACCGGGTCGCGTCTTCCCGTCGGGCGTCATCGGCCAACTGTCCGAGAGCGTCGTCGAAGCTATTTGGTTTGTGTTTCACTACCGCCGAACGCCTTCCTCGTGTCGCGAGTCCCACTTCGATGCTTCTACGAGGGTTGGTGGGTCACAATGGGTCCAGAGGCCCAAAGACACGCGAATACGGCGCAAACACAATGCGAACGCTGCGAAAGAGGGGCCACTGGTACGCTTGGGGTTCGTTCCAAGCGACTGATAGAGCCCCAAATCTTGCCTGACCAAACCATCACAATCCACGTCACCGGAAATCACCTGATGACGGGGCTGCTCGGCGAGCGAGACGAATACCTGCGAATCGTGGAAGACCGTTTCCCTGATACGGCACTTCACGTCCGCGGCAACCAGGTCACGATCAGCGGACAAGCCGCCGAAGAGGCAGGCAAGGTCGTCGAAGAGCTGGTCCTGATGCTCGAGTCGGGCCAGGCCCTCGACGGTCGCATCGTCACGCGCGCCGTCGACCTCGTCGCGGCAAACGAGCGACCATCTGAGGTCTTCAATTCGACGATCCTCAAAACGGGTTCGGGCAAGACGATCAGGCCGAAGTCTGCCGGTCAACAGCGGTATCTCGAAGCGATCGCTCGAAACGTGATCACGTTCGGCATCGGCCCCGCCGGTACGGGCAAGAGCTGGCTCGCGGTCGCCATGGGCCTGCAAGCGCTGCAGGCGGGCAAAGTTGAACGAATCATTCTCACGCGCCCCGCCGTCGAGGCTGGTGAACGTCTTGGATTCCTACCTGGCGATCTCATGCAGAAGGTCGATCCGTACCTTCGACCTCTGTATGACGCTCTCTACGACATGACCGACAGCGATGGAGTGCAGCGGCTACTCGAGAAGGGAACCGTCGAGGTTGCTCCTCTCGCGTTCATGCGCGGTCGAACGCTCAACAGCAGTTTCATCATCCTCGACGAGGCGCAGAACACGAGTCCCGAGCAGATGAAGATGTTCCTGACGCGCATCGGCTTCGGATCGCGAGTCGTCGTCACCGGCGATATCAGTCAAGTGGACGTGCAGGGTGGCCGAAGCGGTCTTTTGGGACTCGAACCCATTCTGAAGGGCATCGATGGCCTCGAGTTCGTACGCCTCAGCAGTCGCGATGTCGTCCGTCATTCCATCGTGCAGGCGATCGTCGATGCCTACGAGACCTCGGACGAATCCGGGAGCTCGGACGAATCCGGGAGCCCTCGTTGACCGAGCTCGTGGTCGTGACGATCGATGATCAAGACACACATCCGATCGACACGTCGTGTTGGGGCAAGCTCGCCGAGGCGGTTCTTCGTGGCGAGGGCGTGACCGGTTCGTGTGAATTGAACCTCACGTTTATTGACGTTGACGAGATGACAGCGCTTAATGTTGCACATATGGAAGGTGACGGGCCGACCGACGTCTTGTCTTTCCCGCTCGATGATGACGACGGGGAAGTGTTCGCCGATCAGCCGAGGTTGCTCGGTGACGTCATGATCTGCCCAGAGGTCGTGCACAAACAAGCACCCGACGATCCCGACGCCGAGATGGCGTTGATGGTCGTCCATGGTGTATTGCATATCTTGGGGATGGATCACCAAGACGCTGATGAGACTATCGAGATGAAGGCTGCTGAACAGCGACATCTGGGTCGCTGGCGTAGTCGGGCGCACGAGGACGCACCGTGAGTGACCTCGGCGCCGGACTGACCGGGCTCATCCTCGTGGTGTTGCTCATCGGGCTGTCCGCGGCTGAGTCGGCACTCAACGGAATCAGTACGTCGCGTGCCGAAGCGCTCGAAGAGGATGGGGTCAAGCGAGCCGATCGCCTCGTGGCTGGCCTGGCCAACCGTCGGCGTCTTCTCGCTCCGATCCTCGTCTTGTCGTTGGGCTCGCAGCTGTCTCTCGGGGCAATCGTCGCCGTCGTCGTCGAGCGCCGGTGGGGTGTTGCATGGGTCCCGCTGGGAATCCTGATCTTGCTGCTCAGCATGTTCGTGATCGCCGAGTCGGTGCCGAAGTCGTGGGCGCTCTGGAACATCGACCGAGTCGCTCCCGCCGCCGCATCCGCAAGCCGTCTGTTCATGGCCATCCACCCGTTGCGCTGGTTGGTTGAAGGCCTGGGTTGGCTCGGCTCACAGGTGTTGAAACGAACCACCTTCAGCTCCCGAGCGTTCGCCTCCGAAGAAGAGATCGTCGCAATCACCGATGCCGCGGTCGCCGCCGACATCCTCGATGTCGACGAAGGAGCAATCATCCAATCGATTGTGGACTTCGGTGACACGATCGTCCGAGAGGTGATGGTCCCCCGTCCTGATGTGCTCGCGGCATCGGCAGACACCACGGTCGATGACGCCATTGCCCTCATGGTGGAACGTGGCGTCTCTCGTATGCCGCTGTTCGGAGACGACATCGACGACGTGCGCGGGATCGTGCACATCAAGGATCTCTTCGCTCGTATGCAGCGCGGTCGTGGCAGTCACTTCGTATCGATCGCGCAGCGAAAGCCGATGTTCGTCCCGGAGACAAAACGAGCCGCAGACTTGCTTCGGGAGCTCAAGGGGATCCGCAACACAATGGTCGTGGTCATCGACGAATACGGTGGCATGGCGGGGATCGTGACCATGGAGGACCTCATCGAGGAGTTTCTCGGAGAGATCGTCGATGAGTTCGACGCCGAGGAAGCCCCGTTGCTCGAACCCCTTCGTGGAGGCGAATGGCGGATTCACGGACGCATCCCGATCGATGAATTCAACGAGCTGACCGAGGCTGAGCTGCCCGATGACGATTGGGACACCGTGGGTGGGCTGATTTTCGATGCGCTGGGCCACGTGCCAGAAGTGGGCGAGCAGATCGTCGAATCTGGTCTTCTGCTCGAGGTCGAAGCGGTCGAGGGCCGGCGGATCACACGGGTGCGAGTCGCTCGAGCTCTAGAGATGCACGTCGACGAAGAAACGCGAGAGCTGGCACGCAATGAGTGAAACCCCGATGGACTTCGGGGGCTTTCATTCTGGATTCGTCACCTTGGTCGGACGCCCCAACGTTGGCAAGTCCACCCTGCTCAACAAGATTCTGGGTGAGAAGGTCTCGATTGTTTCGGACAAGCCGCAGACCACGAGAAGCCAGGTGCGCGGCGTCCTGCATCGCAAGGATTGTCAGATGGTCTTCGTCGACACTCCCGGCATTCACAAACCACGAGGACCCCTCGGAAAACGCCTGAACAGCTCGGCGGAGTCGACGATCGGCGACGTCGACGCGGTGTGCATGCTGGTCGACGCAACGCAGCCGATCGGGCCAGGAGATCGCTGGGTGGCCGAACGTTGTCCCAAGGACACAATTCTCGTGGTCAACAAGACCGACATCGCCTCACCCGAAGAGATCCTGAGCCAGCTGAAAGAAGCGGCGGGATTCGAGTACGAGGCGTACTACCCGGTCTCCGCCTACACCGGTGAAGGCGTCGATGAGTTGGTCGAACACCTCGCTGCACGAATGCCCGAGGGGCCGCCGTACTACCCCGAAGACATGACAAGCGACGCCGCCGACGCATTCTGGGTGGCAGAGCTGGTTCGTGAACAGTTGCTTGCCATCTTGCGTGACGAGATGCCCCACTCGATCGCCACCCGCGTCACCGAGATGGAATGGCCACACATTCGATGTGAAATCCTGGTCGAGAGGGATTCGCAGAAGGGGATCGTGATCGGCAAGAAGGGTGCGGTCATCAAACAGGTCGGCATCGGTGCTCGCTCACAGCTTCGTGAGGGCACCTACCTGGAATTGAACGTGAAAGTCGCCAAGAACTGGCAAACGGAGAAGTCGATTCTCGACGGACTCGGGTACTGACGAAACGCTGACATCTTGCTTCAGCAGGCGCCTACCCGTGCCGATAGGCCCATGTGGAACGGGAACTGACAGTAGACGTCCAGCAGGTCACCCGCCGTTTCGGCGACATCGTTGCATTGCACAACCTTGATCTCCGGATACCCAAGGGTGCAATCACGGTGTTGCTGGGCCCCAACGGCGCTGGCAAAACGACCGCGATTCGAATGATCACGGGTGCACTCGCCCCCGACGAAGGAACCTCGCGCGTGTTCGGGCTCGACCCTGCATCTGCCGAGGGCGAAGAGGTGCGTCGACGGTGTGGTGTCGTGTCCGCCAAACCATCCTTGTACGACCGCTTGAACGGCTGGGACAACCTTCGATATGCCGCTGAGCTGTATGGCATCGGTCGCGGAGCTGCAGCGGATGCGACGATCCGTGAAGCCGCGGCCATGTTCGCCATCGAGGAGGCCCTCGGGCAGCAAGTTGGCGGCTATTCGACAGGTATGAAGACCAGGCTCGCGCTTGCTCGCTCCATCCTGCACAAACCAGATCTCCTCTTGCTCGACGAGCCGACATCGGGTCTCGATCCCGAGTCTGCGCTCGCGGTCCTCGAACTGATCCGAAACATGACGAGCGATGGCCAGACCGTGCTGATGTGCACCCACCTCTTGCTCGAGGCCGAGGGTCTCGCCGATGAAATCGTCGTCATGCAGGCCGGCACGAGTTTGATGGCAGGGAAACCAGACGACCTCTCGAAGAAGTACTGGCCAACCCAACAACTGCGTGTCTCATCCACGATTCCGGAGGCACTCGACATGTTGTCGACGAACGACGCTGTGTTGGCCTACGACCGCAGTGGGGACACCGCGGTTCTCGAGGTGGCGAATCTGCTCGCCATCCCTGGCATCGTCTCGGACCTCGCCGCACAGAACGTCCCCATCCAAAGTGTCGTGCCATATCTGCCGTCGCTCGAGGAGTTGTACTTCGCGATTCGTCGCGACCACGGCTCGGTAGAGGGCGAGATGGCGCCTCCTGGCGGTTCATCCGGTCGCCCAGTGCGCCAGGACATCGCGAGCGCAGCATGACCCGAACCGAATCGACGACACACGACCCGACCACCACCCAAACATCCGGAGCAAGCGCATGAATTGGTCACGAACTCTCACGGTCACGAGAACCGACCTCAAGCAGCTGATGCAAGCACGCGACTTCTGGGGTCCCATGGTGATCCTCGGCGCGTTGTTCTTCGTGGTCCTCCCAACCATTCTCCTGACGCTGATCACCCAGATCGGTTCCGTTCGATTGGTATCGGAGATCTCCGAAACGCTCGACGTTTTGCCGATCGAGACCCAAGAGCAGCTCCAGGGCACGTCGGCCGAGGGCAAGACCGCGTACGCGCTCGCGGTGTTCCTGTTCGCGCCGGTTGCCGTCGTTGTTCCGCTCACGATTTCGACCGCGGTCGGCGCTGCCACCATCGTGGGCGAGCGTGAGAAGGGCACCGGCGAGTTTCTGGCCAATTCGCCTGCTGGAGTTCGAGAGATCTACATAGGCAAACTCCTCGCAAGTTTGATTCCCGGGTACGTCACGACTGCCGTCGGGTTCGGGCTCTATTCGCTTGTCGTGAATCTCACCGTCGGGCCCGAAGTGGGCGGTTGGTTCTTCCCGACCGCGCAGTGGTGGGTGATGATCGTGTGGGTGCTTCCGCCATTCCTGGCCATCTGTTTGAGCCTCGTGCTGCGGCTCTCTGCGAAGGTGCAGTCCACCGCAGCGGCTCAGCAGGCATCGGGACTCATCAGTTTGCCGCTCATCATGATTGCGTATGGCCAGGCGACGGGCGTGCTGCTCGGTGCCGGCTGGGTGCCATTGGCCCTCGGCGGCGTCGCATGGTCGATTGCGCTCTTCAGCTTGACTCGCGGCGTGAAGTCTCTGACCCGCTCCCGGCTTCTCGGTGTCGCAGGCAACAGCTGACCGCATCGGTCAACAACTCACAACGAAACCCTCACCTGTCGCGGATCGCCTTGAGAAACTCCACGGCCTCATCGCGAGACTTTGTTCGTTTCAACGGCGGTAGCGCCTTGATGAGGTCCCACCGGTAACTCTTCGACGTCGACAATCGACTGTCGAGTACGGCGACGACCCCTTGGTCGTCTGCAGATCGGATGAGTCGGCCAGCTCCCTGTGCCAACAGCATCGCGGCGCGAGGCAGGTCGATCTCGCGGAACGCCGCGCTGCCGATGAGGTCTCGGCGAGCACCGAGCAACGGATCGTCAGGTCGCGGAAACGGAAGGCGGTCGATGATCACGCAGCTCAGCGCGCGGCCCGGCACATCGATGCCCTGCCAGAAACTCATGGTTGCGAAGAGCACCGACTCCTCATCCTCCATGAACGAATCCATCAAGACCTGTTTCGGCGAGTCGCCCTGCGCCAGAAGCGTGTACGGAATCCGGTCGAGGAGGTGCTCCTTGGCCAGGTTCATGGCCCGCCACGAGGTGAACAGCGCGAGCGTGCGGCCCCCTGCGGCCATGATGAGCGACTCGATCTCGGCGTGCAGGGCATCGCGGTACGCATCCGATCGCGGATCGGGCATGTGCGCGGCGCAGTAGAGCAGACCAGCCGATTCGAAATCGAACGGGCTGCCGACATCGATCTGGGTGTGCGGAAACTCCGTCAGACCGATTCGCGAGGCCAGGTTCGCCGGGATGGTTGCACTGGTGAGGATCGCCGTGCGGGTGGACCAGAGGCTGTCCGAGAGCACCGTTGACACATCGATCGAGGCGACCTTCAATGCGGGGAATCGTTGTCCCTCGACCCATGCAACGGTTCCCTCGATCATGTCGAGTGCGATGTCGATGTCCATCACCAGATGGCCCGCGGCTTGGGTGGCCCGCTCTTTGCGGCCGATGACCTCGGGCTTAGATTCTTTGGGGATCTTGCGCAGCGCGTCGAGCGCGCGGTTCGCCCGATCTCGTGCCCTGTTCAGCGAACGGGCGAGGTCATCATCGAGCTGATCCTCGAGACGATTTCCCATGTGTGGCTCGAGGTCCATCGAGAGCTGGTCACCGATGTCGATGAGATCGGTGACCAGATCATCGTCGGCGATGATCGACTTGATGGTGATCGCGAGGTTGCGCAGGCGCCCACCGGTCAGCTCGAACCCGGCGGCGCCGGCGACGATGTCTTCGATCTGGTGGGCTTCGTCGATGATCGCGACGTCGTGTTCGCCCAAGATCACGCCGTCCGTCACGAGGTCGAGTGCGTAGAGATACGTGTTGACCACCACGACGTCGGCCTCGGCAGAGCGGTGTCGTGCGATCTCGGCGAAACACTCGCTGCCCTTGGGACACGTTGCCGCGCCGGGGCACTCCGTCGGGCCAACGCTGACCGCCGACCAGGTCCGTGGTGAGGGTTCGATCGGGAGTTCGGCGCGATCTCCCGTACCTGTCGTCTTGACCCAGACGAGAATCTCTTCGAGGTCATCGGCGTCGACGGCTCCTCCGGAACCACCGTCGTCGGCAACATCGAGCCCGAGCTGTTGGCCCTCGTCGTCGAGCTCGCTCAGCCGCTGTCGACAGACGTAGTTCGAGCGCCCCTTGAGCACGGCGAACTCGAATGGTGTGTCGAGGTGCTCCTGCAGAAAGGGAAGATCCTTGTTTGCCAGCTGATCCTGGAGAGCCTTCGTCGCCGTCGACACGACCGCACGTTTTCCGGCCAGGACGGCGGGAACCAAGTAGGCGAGCGACTTGCCAGTGCCGGTGCCAGCCGAAACCACCAGGTGGGTCTCGGCAGTGATCGCGTCGGCGACCGCCTCGGCCATCTCAATTTGGCCAGGCCGATCTTCACCGCCGCCCGGTAACTGTTCGGCGACCGCAGCAAGTGCAGTCGTCACTCGCTCGCTGAGGCCCATCGGCGTTGACTCTAGGACAGGTCTTCGTAGAAGCGGTCGACTGCTCGGCTTGGAGCTTGCGGGTAAAGAGAACGTTCCAATGCATCGTCAGACGGGAGCGACAGGAGTAACTTGCCATCTGATGATTCCGATTGACTTCTCTGCGGTGCCTCGACACGTCGCGTGCGTGATGGATGGCAACGGCCGGTGGGCCCAGCAGCGGGATCTTCCACGTATCGAAGGCCACAAGATGGGCGAACATGCGCTCTTCGAAGCGGTCGAGGGTGCACTCGAACTCGGGATCGAATGGCTGACCGTCTACGCGTTCAGCACCGAGAACTGGAAACGACCTGCCGACGAAGTGAAGTTTCTGATCAACTTCAACGAAGACATCTTGATTCGTCGGCAACAAGAGCTCCACGAACGCGGTGTCCGTATCCGTTTCGTTGGCCGCAACGATTGGCGGGTGCCAAAGCGGCTGCTCAAGCGGATGGACGAAGCACGCGAACTCACGAAGAACAACACGAAGCTCACGTTCACGATCGCGTTCAACTATGGCGGTCGTGCCGAGATCGTCGATGCGGTGAAGAGCCTCGTAAAGGCTGGGATTGCGCCGGAGAAGATCAACGAAAAGGTGCTTGCTCGCCATCTCTATGATCCGCAGATGCCCGATGTCGACTTGATGATCCGCACATCGGGGGAGTATCGAACGTCGAACTTCTTGCTCTGGGAACTCGCCTATTCCGAGATGTGGTTCACCGACACCTTGTGGCCCGACTTCTCTCGCGAGGACATGTCGAAGGCGGTCTACGACTTTCAGAATCGGACGCGCCGGTATGGCGGCGTCACTGCGTGAGCACTCCGATGAGAGACCGCAGCATCGGGCTCTATCGCGACAACGCCGTGGTGCTTCGATCGTGGAAGCTCGGCGAGGCCGATCGAATCGTCAGCCTGATGACACAGAGCAACGGCAAGATCCGATGTGTCGCAAAGGGAGTGCGCAAGACGAAGAGTCGCTTTGGTTCGTCGGTGGAGCCCACCAACCACATCGAGGTGCAGCTGTACCGAGGCAAGGGTGAGCTCGACACCTTGACCCAGGTGCAGAGCATCGATCGGTTCCCGTCGCTGCGACAAGATCTCGAACTGTTCTCTCGCGCCTCTTCGATGCTCGAGGCGGTCGAGATCGTCGCTCAGGATCGTGAGCCCAACGAGGACTTGTACACGATGCTCGCTCGAGCGCTCCACACGGTGGCGAATTCGGAGAGTCATCTCGTGGTCGCTGGGTTCTTTCTCAAGTTGCTCGCCCAGTCGGGGTTCTCGCCCTCGGTCGATGTCTGTGTGCATTGCGGGTCGGAGTCAGACCTCACTCACTTCTCGATCGTCGATGGAGGCACGTCGTGCGGTACCTGCCGCACCGGGTTTCCCATCAGCGTGGATGCTGCCGCGCTCTTGCACCTGACGCTTCGGGGCCAGATGGGTGCGGTGCTCAACCAGCCAGCGTCACCGGCCACGCGAGAGTTCGACTCGCTCGCGACTCGACTGCTCGAGCACAACCTCGAACGCCGCCTGCGCTCGTCGACCGTCCTCGAACAAGCCTGATTTTCCCGTTCTCTCCAAAATTTGTGCACTACACCACCGTGGAGGTGGTCAAGTGCACAAGGAATGGCCAAGGCGTACGTCGTTCACGTTTGGTTAACTTCCGCTTCGTCATGGTGACGGTGCCTGCTCGGTCCGCCCGAGGCCGAGCGGCTTCGGAGGATCACGATGACAACGATGACGATGCCACTGCTCGAGATGCTCGCGGTGAGCAGACGATATGGCGAGTCGCCACACGAGGTGATCGCACTCGAGAGCGTCGACTTTGCGGTCGCTCAGGGAGAGATGGTCGCCATCATGGGGCCGAGCGGTTCCGGCAAGTCGACGCTGCTCACCATTGCCGGTGGACTCGAACATGCCACGAGCGGTTCGGTGCGATTGGGTGATCGTCAGCTCGAGAGCCTTTCGCCCGCAGAGCTGGCCCAGGTTCGCCGACAAGACATCGGCTTCGTGTTTCAAGGGTTCAACCTGTTGGTTGGACTCACCGCCGCCGAGAACATCGCAGCTCCGCTCGAGCTCGATGGAGTAAAGCCGAAAGAGGCCCATCAGCAAGCGATGACCCGCTTGGAAGCCGTCGGCCTCGGAGATCGAGCGGACGCGTATCCCGACGATCTGTCGGGTGGTGAACGACAGCGAGTTGCCATCGCTCGAGGCCTCGTCGGCGACCGAACATTGCTGCTGGCCGACGAGCCAACCGGAGCGCTCGACTCAGCGACCGGTGGATCGATCATGGATCTGCTTCGCGCGGCGTGCACCCCGAATCGAGCCGTGGTCGTGGTGACACACGATCCCACGATCGCCTCATGGGCCGACCGTGTCGTCAGCCTTCGCGACGGGCGGGTCGAATCGACCTACCAGCCAGCGGGTGCGTTGTGAGCGGCAAAGGTTTCGTCAGACGATGGGCGCTTCGGGTCGTGCGACGTGAGTGGCGACAGCACTTCGTGATCCTCGTCTTCATCACCACAGGCGTCGCGGTCTCCGTCACGGCTGCGCTGGCGGCATACAACCTGGTGGAGCCTCCCGAGAGCGCCTATGGAAATGCGCAGTTCGCAGCCACCAGCCCTGATCCAGAACAGCTGCAGTCAGCGCTCGACGGTCAGGACGTCTCTTTTGCTCGACTCGAGACCTCGACATTGGGCAGAGATCAGACGACCGAGAGCGTCACGGTCAAGGTCATCGACCCAGAAAACTCGGTATCGGCACCGCTGTTCACGCTTCTCGCGGGCGCATGGCCGCAAGGAGAGTTCGAGATCGCTCTCACCGATCGTGCGGTTTCCGAAGAACTCGCCATCGGTTCGACCGTCACACTGAATGGTCAGGAACTGCGCGTCGTGGGCAAGGTCGAGAACCCGACAGCGCTGTCCGATGAGTTCGGTGTCGTTTCATCGCTCGACGGGTTTCCATCGGGCGCGGAGCAGGCAACGATCGAGTTCCTGGTCGATGCCCGTTCAGACGACGTGGACTTCAGCTCGGTGAGTTCTCTCGGTATCAACTCGTCTGGAGGGCCACCCGTACGTACCACCGCAACCCTCGTCGTCAACGTCGTCTCTGCCTTTGGCATGCTCGAGGTCGGGCTGCTCGTGGGCTCTTCATTCGCCGTGATCGCACGCCGACGGTCGAGGCAATACGGGCTGCTCGCAGCTGCGGGAGCGCCTCCTTCGCTGATTCGTTCGGCCGCCGCCAGCGTCGGAGCAATTCTTGGTGTTGTCGGCGCATCGATTGGATTGCTGATCGGAGTCGTTGCGGCGTGGATCCTTGTGCCCTCCGTGGAGACCGCGGTTGGACACCGAATCACTTTCGCACTCCCGATCTGGGCGATAGCACCAAGCGCACTCATCGGGATTGCGGTTGCAACGTATTCCGCCCGCCGTCCAGCGGTAGCGCTCACCCGGCTCTCGATTGTCGACATGTTGGCGTCAACGAGACCACAGCCCGAACCGACGGGTCGAGCAGCGTTCGTCGGCGTCATCCTCACCGTGCTGGGCGTGATCGCCCTCATCAGCGGCTTCGCACGGCTCAATCTCGCATTGGCGCTGGTTGGCACGTTGTTGTCGCCGATCGGACTGCTCCTGCTCGCTCCGCTTGTTGTGCGCATGCTCGGAGCGCTTTCCGCCAAGCTTCCCCTGGCCGAACGTCTCATCGGCCGAACCATCGATCGATACAACCGACGGTCTGCTGCGGTGGTGGCGGCTCTGGCGCTGGCGCTTGCCATCCCGGTCGCGGTGGCGGTGGTGAGTTCGTCCATCGATGCACGGGCGTCGGATGCGGGCCCGAATCTCGCTGAGGATCGGGTGATCATCTGGGCAGAAGGCGCTGATGGATTCGCGCCTCGCACACCCGCTACGGTCGATGACGAAGCTCTCGCGGGAACCCGAGAGGCGATTCAGGCCGCAATGCCCGATCTGGCGTTCGTGCCGATCGAGGTGGCCGTGCCGGTAGGGGCTACGGCCGAGATGTTCGAGGAAGGCCTGCCAGAAGTGCCGATCATCGCGACCCTCACCGCCCTTGACGCCGAGTGCACGTTCTGTGATCTGGACAGTTATGGGTTCCAAGATCCGGAAACCGGTGAAGAGCTGGAGTTCGAAGCGACCACCTCGTGGGTTGGGTCGGCGGCACTCATGGAGGCGCTCGATCTCGATTCGACCTGGCTTGACGAAGGTGTCGGGGCGATGGTCAAGTCCAGCGATCTCAACGTCGCTTGGTATGAGGGAATTCTCGCCCAGGGCGACGATGTCCACGTTCCCGAGAGCTGGCCGGTCGACCGATCGGTGCCCGCCTCGTTCGTCGCCCCCGGCTTGGTCGACGACCGTTTCCGGATCGTCACCGTTGGCTTTCTTGGGAGCAGTCCTGAGGTGCTGAGTGCCGAGCAGCGCGAAACGATTCGTGCGGCGGCGGTCAACGGCTCTGTGCTCGAGTTCAACGAGCCTCCTGAGCCTCGCTCGGCGCTTCGCGTCATTGCCCTCATCGCTGGTCTGTTCGTGGCGCTTGGAGTCACGGTGTCGGCCGGCGGGCTGCTGCAGGCGGAGCTGGCCACCGATCGAGGTCTGCTGTCATCGCTCGGTGCCCGTCCTCGGACCAGTCAGCGCATGGCAGCTGCCGGAGCGGGGCTGCTCGCTCTGGCAGGAGCCGCGTTGGCGGTATTGATCGGGTATGTGCCGCTGCTGCCGATGATCGCGTCGAAGGCAGACGACTTCCCGTTCGTGGTGCCCTGGTTGCACCTCGCGACGATCGTCTTGTTGTTCCCCGCCATCGCTGCTGGGGTCGCTTGGCTCAGCAGTCGACGGTCCGCGCTGGCGCCGAACCTGCGACAATCGATCTGAGATGCGAGTCCTACTTGTCGAAGACGATGCTCAACTTGGCGAGGTGGTTCTTCTCGGGCTGCGGCAAGAGCACCTTGCTGTCGACCACGCCACCACCGTTGCCGAGGCGATCGAGCTGTTACTGGTGACAAAGTACGACATCGTCTGTCTCGACCTCGGACTGCCCGACGGTGACGGCCTGCAGCTGTGCCGGCAGCTTCGAACTCCTGCGGACGAACAAGACGTGCTCGTCACGCGGCCCGATCGGGTTCTCATCTTGACCGCCCGAGATGACGTTGCTGATCGGGTTGCCGGTCTCGATGCCGGCGCGGACGACTACCTGATCAAGCCGATCAAGATGGCCGAGCTCGCAGCTCGCATCCGCGCGCTTTCTCGACGAAGCGATCAGCCCGCCGGACCCCTTGTGATTGGCGACCTCTCGGTGGATGTCGTCGCCCACGCCGCTTCCCGGGGCGGCCGGGCTCTCGACCTCACCGGCCGAGAGTTCGCCGTCCTACGATATTTTGCTCTGCGTATGGGCGAGGTCATTTCCAGCGAGGAGCTCCTCGAGCACTGCTGGGATGCGAACACCGATGCCTTCTCCGGCAGCGTCCGAGTCATCCTGAGCCGGTTGAGAAAGAAACTGGGCGACCCGGCGGTAATCCACACGATCAAAGGGGTTGGGTATCGATTGGGAGAGCCACAGTGAGAGGACCCAAGTCGCTCAGACGGCAGCTGTTGCTTCTCGGCTTCATCGCTGTGGTGCTTCCGGTCCTCACGCTGTTTGTCATCGTGGCGGCGACGATCTCCAGCGAAGAGATCTCGGTGGCGGATGATGGTCGGGAGATGGTTGTAGCACAGGAGTCGACGGCGATTCCTAGGGAGATCATTCTCGGAGCCGTTCTCGTCTCTGCGGTCGGCTGCGTGGTCGTTTGGGTGTGGGCCGGTCGCGCCGTTCGTCCGATGGCGAAGATCACCGCCGTGGCGAACGAGATCCAGGCGGGTTCTCTCGATCGCCGAATCGATCTCGACGGCGGAACGGTTGAGGTCCAGGCTCTCGCAGACAGTTTTGACGGCATGTTGCACCGCCTGTCGCACGCGTCGACCACGCAACAGCAGCTGATCGAGGACGCAAGCCACGAATTGCGAACGCCGCTCGCTGCCCTCGCGGTGAACAACGAGATCATCTTGTCGAAAGCGGATCCATCGCCCGAGGATTATCTCGAAAGTGCCCAGCGCAACGAGGCCCTCATCGCACGCTTGCAGATGACGATCGATGACTTGCTCGTCGACGCGCGGGATCGCTCGAGGCGAGCTCAGCAGGTTGACAACGACCTGGTGGAGATCGTGGCCCGGGTGGTCGACCAGCACCGTGCCGTCAATCCCGCGATTCCAATCATCGTCCGTGGTCCCAAAGAGCTGCACTTGGGAATCGATGGCCCGAGTGTCCAGCGTGCGTTGGTGAACCTCGTCGAGAATGCCGCCCGCTATTCGCCCCCAGGTGTTCCGGTCGAGATCGACGTGGTTGCCGACGTTCCGAGCATCAGCGTCACCGACCATGGGCCAGGTATCGCGAGCGACCAACGTGAGGCAATCTTCGACCGCTACTTCCAGGGCCCTGATGGTGGGGGAGCCGGGATCGGTCTCGCGCTCGTCAAGCAGGTTGCCGAAGCGAATGGAAGTATCGAGGTGACATCACCCCTCGGCCCCGATCGACCGGGAACCCGGTTCACGATCTTCTTCAGCTCCGGTCAGGGCTAGACCTTCTGCATAGGGGTGTGTGGGCCAGCGGGATAGCGGATTTCGATCGAGTCCCCGGAGCGGACGTCGCCACCTGCGAGAACCACGCCCATCACGCCGGTGCGCCCCACCTGTTCACCAGGTCTTCCATATTGCTCGCCGTCGACGAACATCATTTTCAACACGCCAGACCCCACATCGGCGATCTGCTTGCATGGGTTCCGCAGTCCGGTGAGCGCAACCAGTGCGTCGTCGCCGATCCGCAAGACCGAACCGACGGGCAACCCGATCAGATCGACACCTGTGGTGGTGATGTTCTCGCCGAGCTGGCCGTCGCGTAGCTCGGCGCCGGTCGCTCGGACCTCGTCGAGTAGCTCGGACATGACCAGATGAACCTGGCGAAGGTTTGGTTGGTTCGGATCTTTCGCGATGCGGCTGCGATGTTGCACCGTCGCGCCGAGGTGGGCATCACCTTCGACGCCGAGACCAGCCAACAACCTGATCGTCTCCGTCGTGTCCTTCGAGAACTGATACTCCAGAGCTCGATGGACGGCCAGCACCGTCGCGGTCTGATCGGCAGGACTTGCAGCGGCGTTCATACGGGCATCGTATGCGGCAGACGTGCCTACGAGAATGTCTACAGGCAACGTCTATGCGTCGGCGACGTTGTTCGCATCCTCTTCTCTCCTGGCGAGCCAAATACCGATAGCGCTGAGGGGTCCGAACGTAGTGAGGATCCATCCGGCGAGCATCCAGTTGAGGCTGTCCTCGATGCCGATCATCGCCGCCGCCCAACCGAGCGACATCACGATCCATGCGACCGAGACGGCCAATTCAGCTCGCCTTGTGCGGGCGAGGCATCGAACGTTTCTCGCGAGTTGTGATTGGCGTGCGGCCGATCGGAATTGGTTTGCGAGCTGATCGACATCGCCCAATTCCTCGAGCGCCCGCGAGAACGATTCACTTCGGTCGAATCCCGATGCGGTGTATTTCGCGGCGACGCAGCCGAGGTGATCTGCGAGCTCGTCGATGTGTGCTTCGAGTTCGGGGTGCGACGCCACAGCCCTCGTGCACCAGTCGTCGATCAGTTGGTCCATATCACGCATGTGACACTCCTGGGTTGAACGTGGTGACTTGATCGAGAAGGCCTGAGATCCGCTCGAAACTACGCCGCTGCTCGGCGAGGTCTTTGAGACCTTTAGGAAGGAGCCGGTAATACTTTCGTTTTCTTCCATTGTCCGCCGTGCCTTCGTAGCTCTCGATCATTCCGTTCTGTTCGAGCCGGTGCAGGAGCGGATACAGCATTCCCTCCTGCCACTCGAGCTCGCCGTTCGACAGTGTTCGAATGTTCCGAATCAGCTCGTAGCCATAACTGTCCTCACGGTGAAGCAGGCTCAACACAAGAGGTGTCGCCGATGCGGCCATGAGATCCTTGGGTACTCGCATATCTCTCCCTAGATGTTCTAGGTATCAGCTTACCTAGAACATCTAGGCTTCGCAATCCGACTACGGTGTCGCCGTGGTTGAACGAGTACACGTATTCATCGATGGGCAGAACCTCTTCAAGGGGGTGAACCGCATGTTCCGGGGTCGATTGCATCCCTTGCTCCTTGCCAGAGAACTTGCTGGCGATCGACAGCTGCTCGAGACGCACTACTACTCGGGCATTCACGATGCCGACGAGAACCGGTCGATGTTCGAGCTCGTGAGGCGGCGTCACGACCTGATCCGTCAGACCGGCGTCGAGGTCACGGAACGAACGCTGCGGTACCACTGGGAGTGGCGAGTCGACGATGACGACCTGCCTCCGCCATGGGAAGACGATGCCGGGGACCGCCACAAGGCTCGCGTCAAGCGGTATCGAAGCGCCCGTGAGAAGGGCATCGATGTAGCGCTCGCTTTGGATGCCGTGGCGGCGGCTCTCACCGATGAGTGTGACGTCGTGATCATCGTGTCGCGCGATCGCGATCTCATGGAGATCGCAGCCGAGATTCATGAACACTGTGACCTCGATTGTGTTCGCGTCGAGGTCGCCTATGTCTCGGAACGTCGAGGCGACGAGGGTCAGCTACCGACATACGACGCCCAGCACGAAATCGACGAGGCCATGGTCGAGAAGGCTCGAGACCACTTCGACTACCGGTCGGTGCTCGATGAGGCCGAGGTCGCGGAGTTTCTCTCCAGGCTCTAGCCCGAGCGAAGTGCCTTCCACAGTTTGCGAAAGGGCCCGTCGGGAACTCGCGAGAGCGAATACACCTTCACATCTCCGAAGACCTTTCTGGCCTCGATTCGCACGGTCGGCGAGCCGTTCCACGCAGGAGCGAGGTCGGTCTTGCGATCGCCGAGAAGAACCATCGACTCGACGCTGGCCCGCACACCATCAGGCAGGATCACCGTCGTGTCACCGAAGAGCGACGTTGTGGTGATTCGAACCTCGTCGGGAAGCTCGGCAGAGGAGAGGTCGATCACGATGTCGCCAAAGATGGCGCTGTATTGCAGGTCGTTCTCCACGGACACCCATCCGCCAAGCTTGAGGTCGCCGAAGATGCTGAAACTCGAACTCGGAAGGAGGTGGCCGCGAGCTGGTGGTCGCGGGGCTGGCGGCTGCGGGAGATCAGCGACAACCTTGGCGAGGTCGGCCCGACTCTCGGCTTGGTAGATCGCAGCGAATCGCTCATCGAGTTCATCGAAGGTGATTGCATCGTTCGCCATGGCGCGTTGGACCAGCTCAACCGTCAGCTGGCGCTCGGCGTCACTCGCAGACCCGTCGGCATCTGGCATTGGAAGCGGTGCGTCGTTCATCGGCGCAACAGTAGCGAATATCCCGAGTGCGTCCATGTCGATTCAGTCGGATCTCCGCCGGGAGTGCGGAGCAGTAACAGATAGCCTCAAGGGCCATGAGTGAAGCGTCTGATCCTGCACTGTTCGACAAGATCGTGAACCTGTCCAAGCGACGGGGAATCGTTTTCCAGTCTGCTGAGATATACGGCGGCTTCCGTTCGACGTACGACTACGGACCAATCGGCGTCCTGCTTCTTCGCAACGTCAAAGATCAATGGTGGCGCTCGATGGTGCAGATGCGCCACGACGTCGTCGGCCTCGATGCCGCCATCTTGTCGCCCCCAGCCGTCTGGGAGGCATCTGGCCATCTTGCGAACTTCAGCGATCCGCTGGTGGACTGCACCAACTGCAACACCCGACACCGGCTCGACAAGCTCGACGACCCCAACACGTGTCCCGAGTGCGGCGCGGAAGGCAAGTTCACCGAACCCCGTGCGTTCAATCTGATGTTCAAGACCCATGCGGGGCCCGTCGAGGGTTCGGGCCACGAGGTGTATCTGCGACCCGAGACCGCACAAGGCATGTTCGTCGACTTCATGAACGTGTTGAACACGAGTCGCAAGAAGCCGCCATTTGGTATTGCCCAGATCGGCAAGAGCTTCCGCAACGAGATCACGCCCGGAAACTTCGTCTTCCGAACACGTGAGTTCGAACAGATGGAGATGGAGTACTTCGTTCCGCCTGACGAAAGCCAGCAGTGGTACGAGTACTGGAAGGCCGAACGAATGGCGTGGTATCTCGACTTGGGAATGCCCACCGACGACATTCGGATGCGTGAGCACGATGCCGACGAGCTGAGCCACTACAGCACGGGTACCGCCGACGTTGAGTACAAGTTCCCGTGGGGCTGGGACGAGCTCGAGGGCGTCGCCAATCGCGGCGATTACGACCTCACACAACACGCGAAACACTCCGGTGAGCGGATCGAGTATTTCGATCAGCAGGCCAATGAGCGGTGGATCCCACACGTCATCGAACCAGCGGCGGGTGCCACGCGAACCGCCTTCGCCTTCCTGCTGGCGGCGTACCACGAGGAGACCGTCAACGACGAGACTCGCACCGTGCTCCGACTCGATCCGCGGCTCGCGCCGTACAAGGTGGCCGTGCTGCCGCTGTCGAAGAAGGACACGCTTACGCCGACGGCACACGAGGTCTTCGATCTGGTCAAGGGTCACTGGATGACCGACTACGACGAGACCCAGTCGATCGGCAAGCGATACGCCCGTGCCGATGAGATCGGTACGCCGTACTGCGTGACCGTCGACTTCGACACGCTCGAGGACAAGGCCGTGACCGTGCGAAATCGAGACACTCGCGAGCAAGATCGCGTGTCGATCGATCAGCTCGTCAACTACCTGTCCGAGCGTTTGCCCAGCTGATCGTCCCTCTCGAAAATTCGAGGGAACCGTGTGACGCGCTCGGGCGTCAGATGAACATGGACGCAAAACGACAGACTCGATTCCGGTTCTTGCTGGCTCTTCTCGCCCTCTGCACCCTCGCCACGGCATGCGCAAGCGAGGCGGTGGTTGACACCGGCTCACCAACAACGGTGGTCGAACCCAACGACGACGGTGGCGAACCCGGGGATGGCACCGATGCCACCGACCCTGCGCAACGCCTTGCCGACGCCCGCCAGAAGTGGGCAGAAAACGGCCCGGCGACCTACGTCATGACGACCCGCCTCCAGTGTTTCTGCCCGGAGATCCAGTGGAAGAACACCGTGATCGATGGTCAAACGGTCGAAACCGTTTCGGTCGGTGAAGAACAGTTCATCGAACCCGAGACACAAACGATGGAGACGCTCTTCGACGAGGTCGACACGACCATTCGTGGCGGGTACGAACGCCTCGATCTCGAATTCGATGAACTGACCGGTGCGCTCATCAGCTATTGGGTCGACATCGATGAGATGATCGCCGACGAAGAACACGGCGTTTCGGTCACCGTGTCGCCAATCGATGATTCGGAGCCCGAGGTGAACACGCCGCCGGCGACGACCAGCGTCGATGCGACCGCAATCGCAGGTCTGCAGGTCGACCACGGGTGTGGTTTCGGATTCGCCAAAGGCAACGCCGATCAGACGCTGGCCCTCGTGATCTACTTCACAGGGGGGTACACCGAGGCCGGACCCGATCTGTCGAGTCCGATCGTGTTTCCGAACGACGAGTGGTCCGCCGAAGTACATGCTGGGTCCGACCTGTTCTCGAACTGGTGCGATGACGCGATCGAGGAAGATGAACCGACGCCTGTGATCGACTCGGTCTGGAACGTCGTCGGTGGAACGCTGACGGCTGCCGAGACCGAATCGCCCTACGTGGTGGAGGGAACGCTCGCTGATGCGGTCATCGAATCGCCGAGTGGTGAACAGCTCGAGGTCGCGGAGATCGCTCTCTCCAACACCGAGTACGGCTTTTTCGCCGGCTAGGGGTCTGACCCCTTTGTCAAAAAAGGGGTCAGACCCCTCTTCGGGTGTCGACGTGCACGTGGCCGGCCTTCGTGCGGTTGATCACGTCGTACACACCAGCGGCTCGGAGGCAATAGCAGAGCTTCTGTGCCGCCTCACGGCTCATGTCGCTGCGTTCGGCGATGTCTGCGGTGGTGAACTCGGGCGGAAGGTCAGACGGCGCGAGAGCGGCGACGTCATCGATCGTGCGAAAGCGTCGAGTCTCCACGATGTCGACGAGGTGCCGATCGACGGTTCGCCAGCCGCCTCGACGTCGTCGGAGCGATGGGTCGTGAATCTGTTTCTTGACCTCGGTGTGCAACACGACATCGAGTTCGAGGTTCGGGTGGTCCAGCATGGTGGGCAAGCTCACGAGCTGATCGAGGAGTTCGTAGATCGACCCTCGTTTCGGTGAGCGGCGGCCACTTCGATCGGCGCGTTCGAGAATGGTCGAGACCGCAATGGGGTGCACAACAAGGATCTGGTGATCTTCGAGGAGTCGGTCGAACTTGTTGCCGAGGGCACCGAACGATCCCGTCTGGATCTCGATGAGCTGTTCGGTGGGGAGGTCCTCGTCGCGGACGATGTCGATCACGAAACCACTACGTGGGACCTCGAACGAGTCGCCCGCACGCGCATAGAGCCTCTTGAGTGCAGCGTGCAGGGAACCCTCGTTGAGGGTGCCGATACCCGATTCGAGGTGGGGGTCGAGGTCTTCGTGGTCAATCATGAGATGCCCGTAGGTGAACCGATCGTAGTTGCGATGATCGACCACGCCTGACCAAACGTCAGAGGAGGGGAGTAGCTTCTCCTTATGGGCATCGTGGACGAGGATGTGGAGCGGGTCCGTCAATCGACGGACATCGTCAAACTCGTGTCCGAACACACGCAACTGAAGCGCGTGGGTCGGCGGTGGAGTGGGCTCTGTCCCTTTCACAACGAGAAGACCGGGTCGTTCTCGGTCAATGCCGAACAAGGCGTATATCACTGCTTCGGCTGCAAGAAGTCCGGTGACTCAATCACGTTTGTCCGCGAGCTCGAACACCTCGACTTTCCTGGAGCCATCGAACATCTGGCGCGCAAGGCGGGCATCGCGCTTCGTTACACCGACGCAAACGAGGGCGCGGCGAGAAACAAACGCAAGGAACTGATCAACCACGTGAACCACGCGGTCGAGATCTACCACGAGTGGCTCCTCAGTCACCCGAGCGCGGGAGCAGCCCGCGACTATCTTCGCAAGCGCGGGTTCGACGGTGACATGGTGCGGGCGTACAAGGTCGGCTACGCCCCCGATACCTGGGACGCACTGTCGAAGAAGCTCCGAATCAGCGACAAAGACCTCGTCGACTCGGGACTTGGCAAGATCAACTCCATCGGCAAGCAGATGGACTGGCAGCGCGGCCGCATCGTCTTTCCCGTGTTCGATGAGCGTGGCGACGCAGTCGGGTTCGGCGGTCGCATCATGCCCGGCGGCGAGGGCGCGAAATACATCAACAGCCAGGAGTGTGCGGTCTATTCGAAGAGCCGTGTGCTCTATGGGCTGAACTGGGCGAAGGAGCACATCGTTTCGTCGAGCGAAGCGATCATCTGCGAGGGGTACACCGATGTCACTGGTTTTGGTCGAGCGGGGATCCATTCTGCGGTCGCCACGTGCGGCACGGCGCTCACCGATGACCATTTGAAGCTCCTCAAGCGCTTCACCAACCGCATCGTGCTGGCCTTCGATGCCGATGATGCGGGCAAGGCTGCCGCCGACCGGGTGTACGAGTGGGAAGGCAAGTACAGCATCGAGGTGATGGTCGCTGACCTGCCGGCTGGTGTGGATCCAGATGATCTGTCTCGAAGCGATCCAGAACGGCTTCGCGAGTCCGTGACAAACGCACTCTCGTTTCTCGAGTTTCGTCTCGAACGGCTGCTCGCGAGACACTCGATGGACTCGATCGAACACCGAGCCAGAGCAGCAGAAGATGCGATCCAACTGGTTGCCGAACACCCGAACGCGCTCGTTCGAGACCAATACGTCATGACGATTGCCGATCGCTGTCGAATGGATGCCGACCGCCTTCGAGAGATGGTTCGGAACCCGAAACGCCGATCGGCCACAGTTGCCGAAGCCCCATTGTTTCCGGCTCCGCAGCAGGGTTCTGACAATGTCGAAGACCAAGCGATCCAGCTGATGATCGGACACGATCACGACGTCTCCGATCTCTTGTCGGTGGGCCTTTTCGTCACCCCGATGCGCGGAGAAATCTTCGCAGCGGTGCGAGACGCCCCCACAGTGCGCGAAGCTATCGACATGCTCGGAGCCGATGAGTCCAACTTGCTCAGGGAACTCACTGCGTCTTCTGACGAGGGTCTCGATGCCAATGCGGTCGCGTCACGCCTGCTCGCCAAGGCAGCGGATCGACTGGCCCGTCAGCTCGAGGCGGAAGCTCGCTCAACGGGCGAAATCGAGACGCTCTTGCCGGACGTCAAATTTCTCCGCCAGTGGGTGATCGATCTGAGAGAGCCAATATCTGACCTCACGGAATTGGCGCCACTTGCCGATTGGGTAGCAATGAAGTCCGATCAGACGAGCGAGGCAGCATGAGTGAAGCAGCCAAGGCCCGCGAGTCCGATCAGGTCGGTGCAGCACGGCAACGCCGCGAGCGCCTCCACGCGCTGTCGGGCGACCGAACATCACGCTCGACCGACTCGACTCGCGTCTACCTGAAAGAGATCGGTCGCGTCCCGCTCTTGACCAGCGCCGAAGAAGTGCGCCTGGCGGAAAAGGTCGCCAAGGGCATGAAGGCCGAGGAAGAGTTGGCGCTTCACGCCGCGGCCGAGACTCTCGATTCGATCGAACATGTTCGACGCTCCATGCTCGAGCGCACGGTTCGAGCTGGCGATGCTGCCAAAGGCGACCTCACACAGGCGAACCTACGGCTGGTCGTGTCGATCGCCAAGCGCTATTCGGGCCGAGGGATTCCGCTTCTCGACCTGATCCAAGAGGGCAACCTCGGTTTGATGCGTGCGGTCGAGAAGTTCGATCATCAGAAGGGTTTCAAGTTCTCCACGTACGCCACGTGGTGGATTCGCCAGGCGATCACCCGCGCGATCGCCGATCAAGCCCGCACGATCCGTATCCCGGTGCACATGGTCGAGATCATGAGCCGAGTTCGCCGAGAGCAGCGCCGCCTCACCCAAGAGCTCGGTCGTGAGCCAACCATGGACGAGCTGGCCGAGACGTGTGATCTCGCTGCGAGCCGAGTCGAAGAGCTGCTCAAGATCGCCCAAGATCCGTTGTCGCTCGACACGCCCGTGGGAACCGAAGACGACACGAGCCTTGCCGATTTCGTCGAAGACTCGCAGGCCATCAAGCCAGCCGATGCCGCCACCCGAAAGATGTTGGGTGATGAGGTCTCGAAGGTGCTCGACCTGCTCTCGCCACGAGAACAAGAGGTCGTTCGGCTTCGTTTCGGGCTCGATGATGGCCGCCCTCGGACGCTCGAAGAAGTTGGACGAACCTTTGGTGTGACGAGGGAGCGGATTCGTCAGATCGAATCCAAGACGCTCGCCAAGTTGCGGCACCCGCAGCGCAGCGAACATCTCAAGGGTTATCTCGTCGACTGAAGCGATGCGGGGGCCCGAGATCTCAAGCTGAAAACCACGAAACCCCGCAATCGTTGATTTCTCAACGACCTGCGGGGTTTTGTTTTGCTCCGGGGGTGAGGCTCGAACTCACGACCTACTGATTAACAGTCAGTTGCTCTGCCAGCTGAGCTACCCCGGATTGACTCGATGCATGTTAGCAGCGAAGCACGAAACCCCGTACGCCTGCACCGAGGTCTTTGTTCGGCACATCTATGTGACGATTGAGGTCTATGGGACGCGGGGACCAGATTCGATGGCGTTGGCGACTGATGGTCGCTCTCGTCGTTCTGGTTCTGTCTGCGTGCAGCCCTGAAGAACCCGTTGCACGGCTGGTGAACGTGGAGGTCTCGGAGACCGGCGAGATTGCCATTCTCGGATCCGAGCAGTATCCCGAGGGCGCGTCCAATTCCGAGGTCGATTGGCAGGTCGACACCCAGGTCTGTCTCGCCGAGTCTCCGCTCGACTGCGTGCGAATCGAGCTGGGCACCGGGCGAATCGACGAGAGCGCTGACGGTGGTAAGAGCTGGCGACGCGTGCTCGACATCGATGACTCCGAACCATGGTTGGCTCGGGTGGTCGCATACTCCTTTGCAGACCCCGATGTTGAAGCGTTCGACGTGGCCGTCGCACCGGATGACCGGGTGCTGGTCGCGATGGGACGCCTGGGCATCGTCGAGCGAAATGCCGACGGCGAGTGGAGCACTTCCGACGCCGATCTTCGTCGTCTTCCCAAGAAGCTCGTCGCTGCGGCGGCCGTCGTCGTCTCGACCCTGATGCTCGCGATCAGATGGCACCGGTTGCGGGCGACCTTCGCCTACACCGGTCTGGTGGCGGTCATATTGGCGCTACCTGCATTGATGTTCGTGTTCGTCGGTGCGTCCAGTAGCAATGGTGATCTGGTGGGCGCCATTGGCGGCGTGTTCATTGGCTTTCCGTTGTGGGTCGTCTCCGTGGCCATCACTCTCGTGACGGCGGTCAGGGCGTTTCGTGAAGACCGACGCTCGTTCTGGCTGGTCGCGCAGATGTCGACTGTTGATGCTGCGGCATTCGCTTTGGCTCTCACTGGGATTTACGCCCTCTGGAGCGGTGCGGTCGTTGGCTGGCACACGTCGATTGTGATGTGTGCCGTGATCACAATCGGTGCGCTCGCAGCGGCAAGCCGGCCATGCAAGCGCGCCATCACCGCACCGACCGCAGGTGCCGTTGATAGCTCTAGACTCACGCCGGGCCCGTAGCTCAGTTGGTTAGAGCACACGACTCATAATCGTTCGGTCGCGGGTTCAAGTCCCGCCGGGCCCACCAATTGGATTACTGCGCCAAGACGGATGTTCTTATTGCGGCGAGATCCGGTGCGCGTGCGATGCGAGGAGTGCGAGAACGTCGAGGTCGACATGCTCGAGGCGCTTGATCCCGATGCTCGCCGCACCGAGCTTGACCTTTCCAAGCTTCGGCCCGTAGATTGCGCCGAGGTATTGGCCATCCTCAACAGCGTTCACGTACAGGCTGGTGTGTGCCTTCTGACGGGACAGGCCGATGATGAACCACTCGACCGACTCGCCATTGGGCCGCGGTTGGGTGAGGTCTCCGTAGCCGATGATCGTCTGCTCGGTCCCTCCCCAGAAGACACCCTCCCAGAGAGTTCTCGACCGGCCTGGCATCGACTCGACGAGAAGCGAATCGATTGTGAACAGATCGTCGCGATACTCGTCCGGTGCTGCTGCAAGGTACGCATCAGGGCTCTTCGTGGTCTTGTCCATTCCTCTATCTAAGCGGAGAGATGGGGGAGCGAGTGACGAACCCACCACGATGTTTTCACGGGAGTTCGCAGAGGAAGACGTTGTCGAGGATGGCGGGCCCGTTGTCGGTGTTGCAGGTGTCTGTGCCTGCGTTGCCCGACACCTGATCAACAGTGTTGTCGCCATTGCTGTTGATGATGTCGTCATTCGGTCCACCCAAGATGATGTCGGCACCCAACCCGCCGGTCAGGGTGTCGTTGCCAGTGACCCCGTAGATCTCGTCGTCGCCGTCACCGCCATCAATGACGTCAGCCCCAGCGTTGCCCGAAATCAAATCAGCCTCAGTGCCACCGTCGATGGTGTCCGCGTCGTTGCCGCCCAAGATCAGATCGGTGCCACCGTCACCGTTGATGATGTCGTCACCATCAACACCAAACAGATCATCATTCCCGGACCCGCCGTTGATCGTGTCATCGTTCTCGTTGCCCGAAATCAAATCACGATCCGGACCACCGTTCAGGGTGTCGTTACCGGTTCCACCCAAGATGATGTCCAACCCAACACCACCATTGATGGTGTCGCCCTCGGTTGACCCGTACAGGGTGTCATCACCGTCGTCACCGTTGATGGTGTCGGCCCCGGCGTTGCCTGAGATCAGATCGTTGTCGGGGCCGCCGTTGATGATGTCGCCATCCAACCCACCCAGAATCGTGTCCTGGCCTGCGTCACCATTGATCGTGTCAACACCCGCCACCCCGTACAGGGTGTCGTTATCGGCACCGCCGTTCAACTTGTCATCACCAGCATTGCCAGACAACACATCATCACCGGCATCACCGTTCAGAACATCGACACCGCCGTTGCCCTGAATGATGTCACCGTCAGCCCCACCAGAGATGGTGTCGTTGTCGTCACCGCCGTAAATCGTGTCCACACCGGCATCACCAAAGATCGTGTCATCACCAGCATTCCCAGCAATCGTGTCATCACCGCCACCACCACAAATCGTGTCGTCACCGCCACCGCCGCTGATGACGTCGGCCTCAGGCGTCCCAAGCATGACATCGTCCCCGGGGGTTCCTAGGCCATCGCCGCCGTTGTTCAAATCGATGGTGACCTCGAGACCATGACAGAACAGTGTTGGGTCGCCGGGCAGAACGGTTACAACCACGCTGTCGAAGTCGGTCGCTCCAAGGTTGTCGGTCGCTGCCAGTGTCAACGTATGCGTTCCAACTGGAAGCGTCGCCGTAATGCTGGCGGTGGAACCAATCGTTATTGGCCCATTTCGCCATGTATAGGAAGTGATCGAGCCATCGGGATCGAACGAGCCCGACCCATCCAGAGTGACGGGCTGGTCGCCGCTGCCGTCAGTGTCAACGATGGATTGATCGGTTCCTGCGTTGGCCGTGGGAGGTTGGTTGGTCTGCCCTCCGGTGGGCGCCTGGATTGAACGGACTGTCAAGGCTGCAAGCCATGCGTCTGATCCCGCCGAGAGGTTCGACTGGAACCGGAGGGTGATCGTGGAGGCGGTGGCTGGCCACGTTGACATCGAGATTGGGATGGCTGACCCGCCGTAGAAGATGAAACCACCGGTGACATCAGCTGCACCGATGGTGTAGTAGTCGGTAAACGGTCCGCCATCGAAGCTGGCTTGTACTGCAATTGAGTCCGAAGCTCCGAATGTGTCTCCTCTGGCCCAGAACTGAATGTCCAGTCCCGTCGTCCCAGCCGCAGGGGTAAAGCTTCGTTCCAGCGTCGATGTTCCCCGCATCAACACGTGGGGTGGGTCCGGGAACGTAGTACCAGCGTTTCCGAGGGTCACGTCACCAGTGGTGGCCCATTCGTTGAGCGTGCCCCACTCGGCGAATTCAAACGCGGTTGGTGCCAGCCTCGGGAATGCGGCCATGGTGTCCCCCCGCCGAACGCCCTGATCGTCTGTGACCACGAGGGTCATCAGATGGCCGTAGGCGGGAATCGGACTTAGAAGGGGCAGGTCGAAGGTTCCGGTGGGTCCGGAACCGAGGAAGGTTTCGCCTGTGCCGCCGTTGATCGTGGCCAGATACCACTCATAGCTGACGATGCTGCCATCAGGGTCAGACGAGGCCGAGCCGTCAACCGAAACCGTGATGCGGCCGTCGGCGTCAACGTCGAAGATCTCTTGGTCTGGACCTGCCACCGCAATCGGTGGGACGTTGGGATCGGCGGGGAACGGTTCGCCGTTGTAGATGAACGCCGCTCCCTCGTTGAGTTCGCCGTTGTCATAGAAGGCCTTTCCGACGATGATGTCGGCGAAACCATCACCGTTCATGTCGCCCGCAGTTTGAGCGTCGAGGCCATATCGATTCTCATGTCTGGTCGCACCTGATTGGGTTGCCTCGAGTCGGCTGTCTGCTTCAGCAATCGTCGAGGCGGTGATTCCCTGGGCACTACCCCTGTAAAGGTACGCAACACCTTCAGCATCCAGACTGCCGGCAAATGCGCGAGCGCTGATGAGCACGTCATCAAAGCCGTCCCCGTCGACGTCACCAGCAGTGCCGACCGTGTTGCCGACGGAGTCAGCAGTGTTGACACCGAACAATGTTGCGTGTGCCTGGCTCACCGAGCCAACCGCTAACCCGTCTGGCCCGCCCAGGAAGATGTATGCGCCACCTTCCCCGACGGGAACGTCACCGGGATTGAGATCCCGCCCGGGCAGGCCGGCGATCACATCTGAGAAACCGTCGCCATTGATGTCGCCCGCGCCGTTAACCACGAAGCCGGGCGCGGCTCCGCCGATGCCTTGGCTTACGCCAAGCGGTGGTACGCCGAAGATCCGGTCGTTCGCATCGAATACGTCCTGCGCAACGATGCCGTTCGGTCCACCCAGGTATACGGTCATTTCAGTACCGCCGACGACAATGTCGTCGAAACCGTCGCCATTGATGTCGCCGGCTCCGGCAGCCTCACCGACCTGAGCGTTCACCGGCGGAAGGGGCTGGCCCGTGTCTTCGTAGGGAAGGATGATGGCGTCGGCGTCAGCGAATCCTGTTCCGGTAATCCCGTTCGGGCCGCCGTGGAACACCAAAATCGTCCCATAGTTACCGCTGCGGTCATTGATTGGCACGGCTGGCGGGAACAACGTGCCTTGTCTGGGAACACTCACCAAGATGTCTGCGAACCCGTCGCCGTTTACATCACCGGCACTGTCGACCCACTCTCCGAGGGCAGATCCCAGTTGGTTGGCAAGAATTGTTGCATCGGCCTGTGCCGGGCCGGTGGCGGTGATTCCGTTGGGCCCACCGTGGAAGACGAATGCTGCCCCGTTAACCGCCAACTGCGTGCCGGGGAGCGTTGTTTGATAGGTAGCCGATCCGACGATGACGTCGTCATAGCCGTCGCCATTGACGTCGCCAGCTGAAGCCACGTCGTCCACGGTGTTTCCGGCTTGATCCAACTCGATAAGTGCGTTCGCATTCGTCGGATCCGTACCTACGGGGCCGTTGGCACCACCCAGGAACACGGTGGCAGACCCCACAACGTCGCCGGCATCATCGACCCATACTTCCGCGCCGATGATGACGTCGGCGAATCCATCGTTGTTCACATCGCCGGCGCTCGCTGCGGCTCCGCCGAATGAATTCGGGACGATACCCGGAGGATCGGCCTGGTTCGATTCCAACAGATGGTCGAACGTTCCGTCCACCACAGCAGACGCGTCCGTCTCTGTCGCGAGAAGAGCCACGGCGAACAGCGAAACCGCCGCTAGAACCGTAAGAAACTGACCAATTCGCCGCATGTGTGGGGTCCCCCGCCAGCACTCTAAGTGAGCAACTAGGGCCTAGCAATACGGCTTTAGTCGTAAGACCTACGGCCACGCAGCTGGTTCTGTGCTCAGTGCATCATCGAACAAGTTGTGGCACGCACCTAGTGAGAACGGCTGTGGCGGTAACCCCTGTGAGTTCGTTGGAACTTCGCTTCACAGTTGCTAGGCGTCCACCCAAGTACCGACTGAACGGCATCTAATCGCCTCGAGCCTGAACGGGCGAGAACGGTTTGAGATCAGAGCGAGCGTGGGTGACCACGGTGGCGAGCACGATCGCCGCGCCGATGATGCTGGCGGCTGGTGGGGTTTCGCTGAGAATGAGCCAGGCCATCGCGATAGCAACGGGCGTCTCCGCGGAGCCGAGGAGTCCTGACTCGGCTGCGGGGATGAGGCGGGTTCCCTCGATCCACAAGACCGAGGCGGCGGCGAAAACCAGACCGAAGACCACGAGCAGGAGAGCATCGTCCGCGCTGACGTCGAGCGGCTCGGTGAAGAACCAGCCAGCAGCAAAGAGAAGGGGACCGGATGCGGCGCCGGCGAGCACGGCGTCCGTGTTCGTGAACTTTCGGATCAGGACCATGTAGAGCGCATTGAGGCCCACCATCGCTACTGCCACCGCGTCTCCATCGAGGTTCGGCGACCCGACGCTGCCGCTCACGATGATCACAACGCCGGCCACTGACGCGGCTGCTGCGTACAGGGTCCGTCGTCGCATTGGTTCGCCCAAGAGCACTCGTTCGAGCAGCGCGGCGATGAACGGGATTGTTGCGTAGATCACCGAGACATTCGCGACGAACGTGTTCTTGAACGCCACGATGAACGTCACCGAGCCAACCCCACCAACGAACGCCAGGATCCAGCCTTCGCGCCCAAGCTGAAAGACCTCACCAAACGGCGTGTTCCTGTTCCGGGCCCACACGTACGCGGCAATGCCTGCCGCGCCGACGATGCCTCGCCAGGTGAGGATCGTCCAACTGCCGGCGTCGATCGCTTTCGTGAGCACTCCGGAGAAGCTGAAGAGGACTGCCGACGAGAGGACGAGTGCGGGTCCGAGCCAGCGAGCGGCAACCGGCGCTGTCGATGAGATATTCATTCTTCAAGCAACGTATCCTCGAGAACATGAACCCAGTTAAGCGATCTTTTCGCCGAGGCATTTGAGAATCGAATGCCTGATTTTGAGCGGCTGTTGCCACCTCTCGCGACCCTCGTCTCGTTCGAGGCAGCGTTTCGCCACCGAAACTTCACTCGAGCCGCCGAGGAGCTCTTCCTCTCACAAGCAAGCGTCAGCCGCCGTATCCGCGAACTCGAAGCGGACCTCGGGGTCACCTTGTTCGAGCGTCACCGATACGACGTGATTCCGACCGCCGAAGCGGTGATTCTTGCTGACTCTGTGCGACATGCACTCTTGGAGCTTTCATCGACCGCCGACCACCTGCGACAGAGCGGACTCGGGACCAAGTCGCTCACGGTGCTCTCGGATCCAGCGCTCGCATCGGTCTGGGTCGCCCCGATCCTCGGCGAGTTCCAGCGCAGTCATCCAGAGATCAAGATTCGAGTGATCGCTTCGTGTGAGTCGACCGAGACGACCGCAGAGAAGTTCGACATTGGCATCCAATACGGCAGAGCGGAGGCCAGTTCGTTCGAGGTCGAATTCATCGCTGATGAGGCCGTGTTTCCGGTGTGCTCACCCGCGTTCGCTGCGCAGCTGCCAAACCCAATCACGACCACCGACCTCAACACACTGCCGCTGCTGCACGTCGAGTACAGCGACCCGAGCTGGACGACGTGGCACGACTTTCTCGACCAGCCGACCGGTGGAGGAACCGGCAACGGCATCGTGTTCACGTCGTATCACGGCTGCCTCGACTACGCGGAGAAAGGGGATGGCGTGGCCCTCGGTTGGGAGCGGTCGGTGCAGGCTCGCATCGACGCAGGAAGCCTCGTGCGCATCCCCGGAATCACGAAGCCCAAGGCCGGTGTCATCAACGCCTATCTGCCCACCCACATCGCGGCGAACCCGCACGCGCCAGAATTTCTCACGCTTCTGAAGGACACGCTCGCGCTCGAATGACGAGTCTGTCGGCTCTCAGTGGGCCGCAGCTAGTTGAGCCACTTCCGATCTCAGTCGTCGAAGCTTCGTAGGTAGCTTTCGTTGTTGTCAGCGGCTTGTTTGAGCACTTCTTCGCTTGGCGAGCGGCTCAAGCGCCCGCCCTGCACGTGGGACGCTTCCTTGACGGCTTTCATGGATTCGCCGTCGACTGGTCGCGATTCACCGCGGCTCTGCCACCAATCTCGAACCTGAAACTTGATCGACTTGATTCGCCCCGGCATGGCTCGAGAGTAACACCGGAGCTCGTTTCAGTTTCTGGTCGCTCCGTGCGTTGCCCCAACGAACCTTGGTCTCACCAAACCAGCAGGGGATTGCGGTCACACTGGTACTGACGCAATCAAGCGAGCATCGGGAGGCTGTAATGAGTACTCACAGCGATGAAGGCGGGAACGTCGGGGGCATGCCGCGGGTCAAGGACGTCGTCGACTTCGTGGCGTTTCGGGCTGTCGCTGCCATTGGAGCGTTGATGGCGGCAATTGCGCCGGCGGTCATGGCCACGGCCGAGGGTGATGTGTTGCGCGGCAGTGTGAGTGCCTACTGGGACATCTCACCGCGCTATTTGTTCTGGGCGCCGTTCACTGGTGGCGCCGCCTTGCTCATCACCGACGGAATCCTGAGCTTTGTCTCTCCACTCAAGGTTGATGTCGGTCGTCGTTGGTACAACATCGTGCTCGGGGTAGCTCTTCTTCTGCTCACGTGGTTCGATCTCGATGCCTCGCCTGCCGTTCACTACCCGGCAGCAGCGGTCTTCTTTGGTCTGTTCATCGCGGTCATCGCGTACACGGCTCTACTCGGCTGGAGCGGTCGCCATGTGCCTGGTCAGGACGGGCAAGAACACGTCGGCACGGCCGAGCTCAGCTTCGCCAAAGTCTCCGCAGTCTTTCTCGGGCTCCTGCTTCTGACCCTTGTCGCCTTTGTTGCGGGCCTCGTCAGCTTCTTCTTCTTCGAAGTCTTTGCTCTGCTGAACTTCGCTCTCTTCTACGTGCAGGGCGGGATCAGCCCGTTCAGATACAACCACTACGAGTTCAGAACCGACTGGTTGAACGATGCGCTGCGAGCGTTGCGGATCATGCGTCCGAACTAGGAAGTTTTCTTTGGCGGTTTTGGTTGTTATCGAACATACGTTCGTAGTAAGCTCGCAGTACCTGCTCGCCCCCCACAAGACATATCTCTTCAGGTCTATGAAGAGTTCTGTGTTTGTGGAAGGAGGCGAAGCCCATGTCGATCACGATGTGTGATGACCATGTTGATGATGTGTTGGCACGCCTCCAGACCGTTGTCGGAGACGCCGCGGCGTTGTCTTTGGTGTCGTTGAGCGTTGAGCAGTTGAATGCGTGGCTGGTGGCCATGGTGCGTTTGGTGTCCCAAGCGCAGGGGTTGCAAGCGTCTGCGATGCAAGAAGCCGAAGCAGCAGGGTTGCCGGTCCGGTTCGGGTCTCGGGTGTTGACCACCCATCTGGCCAAAGCCACCAACGGCAACGCAAAAGTATTGGGCCCCGATCGCACCATGGCCATATGGTTGCGTGACTTCCCGATGTTCCATCAAGCCATGGTGGATGGGGTGTTGTCTCGTTCGCATGTGGTGGCTCTCAAATCAATCGATTCGGTAAAGGTGCATGGCCTGTTGGTTCGTGACCAGCAGATCTTCATCGACGCAGCCAAAGACTTGTTGTGGCCGGAATGGAAAGGTGTTGTCGGCTACTGGTTAAACGCTGCGAACCCCGACGGTGAACTCTCTGACCCGACAGACCCCACCTATGGGATGTCGGTGCGCACCAAAACCAACGGTGACGTCACCGTCACCATCCACATGGACCCGATCACCGGTGAAGCGTACTTGACGATGCACGAACGCGAAGTCGAAAAGATCTCCCGCCACGAACGCAACAACCCAAACGTCGTCGCCATGTCCCCACGCAAGAAGAACCTCGCAGCGCTCATGCGGCTCATGGTCCGCGGGTTCAAACGCAACAACGGCACCACCTCAGTGCCGTTGATCAACATTGTGATGTCAGAGAAGGTCGCCGAAGACCTGTTGGCCCGAACGTTCGGTCACGACCGGCCTCCAAGCGACTCTCCGCTGGGCTTCAATTCGTTCGAGCTGCCCATTTCATGGGGTGACATCGATGGGCGGTGTGAAACGATTCGGGGCACCCCCGTGCACCCAAAACACGCGTTGGGGTTGTTGTTGATTGCGAAACTGCGTCGCACCGTCATGTCGACGGAGTCCCGTGTCACCGATCTTGGGCACGACGTCAGGTTCTTTACCGCAGCCCAACGAAACGCCCTCCTCGTTCAATCACGGGGACAATGCGTCGACGGCTGTCAGAACCCGTTCGCCTGGTTAGAAGCCGACCACATTCAACCCCACTCCAAAGGGGGCCAAACCAACCTTGCCGACGGCGCCACACGCTGCCGGCCAGACAACCACGCCAAATCAAACCAACTCAACGGCTGGTGGAACAAAGGCATCGATTCGTGAGGTGCGAGATTTCTTCGAACCCTAACGACGACGCAGAAAGAGCGCGACGAGCGTATCCGCGTGTCGTTGTATGAGTGTGGGGTCGCGAGGGTTGATGCCCATGAGATCGGCTTCAGGAGCGTTGGCGTAGATCATTGTGGAGGCCCCGATTACGGCGTGATACAGGAGCTCTGCGTCGATTTCGGGCACGAGGCCTGCCGTGACCAACTCGGCCCATTCCGCCGACAACGTTGCGTGGCGATCTCGCGTGTGGGTGCTGACTAGCCAATCGAGTCGGCTGCTGAAGCTCGTTGCTTCGTGCATCATTATTCGACTGAGAGACGGCCGGGCAGCCGTGAATAGAACAAGTCCACGAATGGTCGCCTCGAAGACCGCAAGGGCGCCATCGTCGAGTTTGTCGAGCTCGTTCAGGATTGCCGCATCGAGATCCTCGAGGAGTCGCTCGATGCATCGTTTCCAAAGATCAACCTTGGTGTCGAAGTGATATTTGATCTGTGATTGATGTGCGTCAGCGGCTTCCGCCATCCGCCGAGTGGATGCCCCTTCGAAGCCGTGAGCGGCGAACTCCTCGATAGCCGCATTGATCAGCGCGCTTCGGACGACCTCCGAACCTCGGTTGCGACGCTTTCTTCCCGGCGCAGGTTCGTTGGAGTCGAGGATCGCTGATCGGGCCATGGAAGGCACTCTAAGTTCAGTTGACAAAACTTTCAAGGAGTTGTAGAAGTTAGTTCGAGTGAACAAACAACGAACAGGACCAAAACCATGACCGACTACACCATTGAAGACTTGTTATTCGTGCCGGCGAACGGCGATGGCGAGAAGACATCTACCGACATGACCATCATCGGAGACGTCGAAATGCTCGGCGGATTCTCCATCATGCATGGAGTGGTTCCTGCGAAGTCTCTGCTCGCGCCCCATACCCATGCCGACGAGGCGCAGGCTGTCTATGTCATATCCGGATCGCTGGAGATGGAAGTGGGAGGAGAAAACGGCCTTCGTTTCACTGCACCGGAAGGCAGCTACGTCCTGAAACCGAAGGGTGTGGAACACGCCTTCTGGAACACTGGTGATGAGGACGTGACATACATCGAGTTGAACAACGGGCCGAAGTTCGCCGGGTTTGTCCGTAGTAGGGCAGACGGAGCGATCAAGTCAACAATCCATGCTGAGCGCGACTTCGACGTGAGAGCGAATCCGACGAGAATCCCAAAACTCATGCTGAAGAACCGATTGACGGGCCTTGCTTCAGTGCGATTCGGTCGAGGCGAGAACGACGAGGCGTGATACTCGACATGTCTGTGGTCGTGCTGACGAGCGCGATTGCGATCGCCGCTGTTTGGATGGCTATCGGCCTGTTGACGAGACAACCCGATCGAGTCGATGATCTCGTCTCAGTTGGGCTCACGGCACTCGCTTGGCCGACCGTCTTGGGAGCCATCCTTATGTCCGCGGTCGCTGCGTTGATCATCGGTTGGTGGTTCCAAGTGGTCGGCATCATCGCGATCGTGGTGATCAAGATTCTTTATGCGGTCACTCTCGTCGCGTACCGTCGATCGGGAAAACGACGAGATCGTGATGTAGCGACCGTGCTCATGTCGGCGCACAGCCTCGTGGCGTTGGCTGCGATAGGACTTCTCGCAGTGACATGAGCGGATCCTTCACCACGAGCACAACGGCCTATTCGGTGAGGCGCCGTTCGCGTCGACACCCTCCTTGATGGGACCGAATCCGCCAACCGGCACCACCGAGCGCGCCACTGCGAGCGGATGGGGAGACAACGCTCGAGCGGCTTTTGCCGTGCGGGCCATGGTGTACACGGCCCCACTCATCGTCGCTTTCGCGGCAACCTGGTTCGTCACTCGCTGGTGGCCGGCACCTGACTCAGGCATCCAGGCCGTCTTGCGGTTCGTGGTGTTGGCGGCGATGGCCATGACCGTGGGTGCGGCGACCGACAACGTCGCGCGCAAGTTCCTCCCGCTCGCCGCGCTGCTACGGCTGTCTCTGGTATTCCCCGATCAGGCGCCTTCGCGGTTCATCATTGCGCTCCGGTCTGGAAGCGCCCGATCGATCGAGAAGAAGCTCGCAGAGATCGAATCGCCCGACTTCGACGGCACGGAGGATCGCGCCGCCCGGCTCATCGTCGAGCTCTCGGCAGCGCTGAGCAGACACGACCGCCTCACGCGCGGCCACTCCGAACGAGTCCGTGCGTACACGGCTCTCATCGCGCACGAGATGGAGCTGAGCCCAGAAGACAGCAACAAGCTGCAGTGGGCAGCCCTCATCCACGACGTGGGCAAGCTCAAGATTCCGTATGACATTCTCACCAAGCCCGGCGCTCTCACCGAGCGCGAATACGCAACGATTCAAACGCATCCGACCGAAGGTATGTACCTTGCGGCTCCACTTGCAGAGTTCCTCGGCCCCTGGTTGGGCGCGGTAGGCGAGCACCACGAACGGTACGACGGCGGCGGCTACCCGAATGGGCTGCGCGGTGAAGAGATCAGCCTCGGCGCACGAATTGTGGCAGTGGCTGACGCCTACGACGTCATGACCGCCGCACAGTCCTACAAGAAGCCGGTCTCGGCGGCGGAGGCTCGGAGAGAACTCGCCGCTTGTTCGGGTACTCAGTTCGACCCCCAGGTGGTTCGTGCATTCCTCAACGTTGGGCTCGGCGACGTGCGGCGCACCATGTGGCCGTTGACGTGGGCCCTTCAGATCCCATTCCTTGGCTCTGCAGTCGCTGCGCCGGTGACCCAAGCGGTCACGGCGTCGGTCCTGACGCTCGCCACCGCAACGGGCGTGACCGCGGCGACGGGCGGGTTCGAGCCCGTTGACATTCCTGCCGCAATTGCGTTCGTCCAGTCCGGTGACGAAGAGGTCCAGGTAGCCGACGCTGGCACTGCCCGGTCGTCGCGGACCGACGCGGGCTCGCCGGTATCTACCATCAGTCCGACAACGTTGGTTCGCTCCACCGACACCACGGCTCCACCGACAACGACAACACTTCGTGACACGACGACGACGTCCACGACCGACACCGTGGCGCCAACGACCTCAGAGGTGGAGCGCTCGACCTCCACGACGACAACGACCGAAGCCACACTGCCCATCGTCACGACAACGACCGAAGCGACGCTGCCCATCGTCACGACGACCACGACCACTCTCGACGTGCCCGTGAGTACGACGACGACAACAGAACTCGTCATTGAGATCACCGACTGCGAGCAAGCCCAAGCCGGCGAACTCGACCTGGCGGGAGCTGACCTTTCCGGCTGCTACCTCGGAGGCGTCGAATTGTCGGGCGGTGTCTTCAACGGAGCGAACTTCAATGGCGCAGACCTCTCGGGCGTCAGCTTCGCAGACGGATCGTTCGTCGGGGCTTCCTTCGACGGGGCGAACCTCAGCGGCGTGATCTTCGACGATGCGGACCTCACCGACGCGTCGTTCGTCGAGGCCGAGATCTACGACACCACATTCCTGAGAGCGACGCTGGTCGACTCCGACTTCAGCGGTGCCACGCTCGAGTTCGGCGCCATGGACCACGCCGCGCTGAACCGTGCGAGGTTCGAGAACGCCACGCTGATTGAGTGGTCGATCAAGGAAGCCCAGGTCGTCGACGCCAGGTTTGATGGGGCGCTGTTCGTGGAGTCGCTGATCAAGTATTCGAACGCAGACGGTGCCAGATTCCGATCCGCTCAGATCGACGGGCTGTGGATCTTCGGGTCGTCGTTCGTCAACGCGGACTTCACCGATGCCGTGGGTACGCCCGAGGGCGCAGACAGTGCCGTGTTCGATGGCACCTTGTGCCCGAACGGTGAACCAACGTGGACGTCGTGTTGGTGAGAGGCCTCGAGGTTGGGTGCCTCGCTGATTACAGGGCGAGAAGCGCAGCCGAGACGACGATCGTCAGCAGAGAAATCACGCCGAGATAGACGAACAGCATCGCTGGATCGCGGCGAGCGCCAGGATCAACCAGGAACTGTTGTGATGGGGCGCTGACAGGGACCGCATCGTCGACGATCACGATGTCGTCGTGGGCACTCAGGCCCTCGTGTGGTGCTTTGACATCAATTGGTGCGGTAACTGTCACGATTGTCCTCTGGGAGCGACGAACATGACTCCGTCAATCACGCTCTGCGTCGCTCGTCAAAACACAAACTAGTACCCGCCCGCTCTGCGTGAGGATCATTACGGCCGTTGTCACTTGATTGACACACGACGGAAATCCGAACGACAGAAAGTGGGTGAGTGACGGCACCCAGTGGCTAGAACACGCACGCGTGTTGCGGTCGGTTTACGCCAATCCCTCGCCCAGCCACAGGGCTGCACGATCGAGAAGGTAATCGCTGACCGCGTGACATCGATCGAGCACGTCACAGAGGTCGTCCTCGCCCAGATAGATACGGGCGAGTGGCAGCTCGACGCGTGCGACCACGTTGAGGCTGCGCTCGGGAGCATCGGTGACGGCTGCGAATCCGTCGACGGCACTGATGTCGAGAGGAAGGTCGGGGCCACCCACGCCTGCCAATTCGGTGGCGAGCACCAAGAGATCAGGGCCATGCACCAGCGGAGGCAGGCTCCAGGTGAAGAGAAGGGGAAAGCGAAGGTCGTCGGAAGGTGCATCGCTCTGGTCTGGCAACGAGTAGACCTCGTCTTCGAAGGCCAACATCATCCGGGGGTCGATTTCGAGGGACAGATGCAGGTCGAGAGGGCCGCCGCAGGCCTGCTCAGGGTGCAGATCGACCTCGAACGCCTGACGCATCGAGTAGGTCTCGACGAAATGGCGCTCGTCGTGCACGTGAAAGCCGTGATGTGTTGCGTGATCCTTCAGGTCGGTGATGAAACCTGCGATATCGATAATCGCCAAAACATGTCCTTCGATGCAGCGTGTCGCAGCGACAGCCGCGAGCGTGGGCAGGCTACCGTGTCGTTCCCCCTCAGGCACAATGAAACCCTTCCGCTTGAGCTCCAGGAGCATCATGAACGACACGTCATTTCTGCAATCGCTGTTACGTGAGGTGGTCTCCGAGGCCGTCTCGGCATTGGCGGCAGCTTCCGATCTGCGGGCTTCAGGAGACCGCAGCGGTCAGTACGCCCTCGACCTGCTCGTCGACGGTCCAATGGTGGCAGCGCTACTCGATGCAGGTCTGGGCGTTCTCTCGGAGGAGGCCGGGGTCATCGAGTCCGACCGGTCGCTCGTCGCGATCGTGGATCCGGTGGATGGTTCGACCAACGCGTCGCGGGGAATTCCCTGGTACAACACCAGCATTTGTGTCGTCGACGAACACGGACCGCTGGTCTCAATCGTCGAGAATCTTGTGACGCGTGAACGATTTGAGGCGGTGCGAGGGGGAGGGGCGACCAGAAATGGCCAGTCGATGACGCCAGCTGTCTCGCCAGACATCGCGACCGGCATCGTCGCAGTCAATGGCATTCCGCCCGTCGACAACCCATGGGCCCAATTTCGGATACTCGGTGCCTCGGCGCTCGACATCAGCTACGTCGCGATGGGAGCGATGGACGCGTATGTCGACTTCGACACCGAAGCGCTCGGTGTGTGGGACTACATGGGCGCCATGCTCATCTGCGCTGAACTGGGGGTGTTGATCGAGGACGCCTTCGGGCGTGAGATGGTGCATCGCGACCACACCCAACGACGCACTCCGGTCGCGGCGCACGACCGCGACACACTCGACCGATTGATCGACCTTCGACAACGGACCTCGTCAGGTGACATCATCGGCTAGAGACCAGAGGAAGACGGACCGTCGATGAAGAGCCTGCGACATGTGCTGACGACGTGCATCGTGCTACTCGCTGGTGCCATGTTGACCGCAACAGCAGCGGGAGCGGCGGCAGGAGACGTGATCAGCTGGGGTGAGAACGGCCTCTCACAGCTCGGCGATGGCACGACCACCGACCGAGACGACGGCGTCATGACGCTGGTCGGTTCCGTGACAGATCTCGCAGGCGGTCGACACCATGTCGTGGCAGCACGCACCGATGGATCGGTTGCCACGTGGGGCTGGAACGGGTCGGGCCAGCTTGGCGATGGGACCTCCGCAAACCGATCGACACCGATCACCGTGGTCGGCCTGACAGGGGTCGATGCCGTTGGCGCAGGCCACTATCACTCGCTCGCCGTCAGCGATGGCGACGTCTGGGCGTGGGGTCGAAACTCCTTTGGGCAGCTCGGCCAGCCCGATCGCAGCAACCGTGATCGACCGGTGCAGATCGCCTCGATCTCGACGGCGACAATGGTCGCTGGAGGGCGTGAGCACTCCGCAGCGTTGCTTTCGAACGGAACGGTCATGACCTGGGGCAACAACACGAACGGTCAGCTGGGAACCGGGCCAGGACCGGAGCGTGATGCGCCGGCGTTGGTTCCCGGGCTCTCGGGCGTGACCCATCTGGCGGTCGGTCGAATCCACAGCATCGCACTCCGGTCGGACGGCACCGTCTGGACCTGGGGCGACAACAATTACGGACAGCTGGGGGACGGAACGACGACCGATCGTGACCAACCTGTCGAAGTTCAAGGACTGAGCGATGTCGTCCGGGTCGAAGCGTTCGGATTCCACACCGTCGCGCTCACCTCCGATGGGAGCGTGTGGACCTGGGGCAGGAACAATCTTGGTCAGCTCGGCGACGGCACCTCGATGCAGCGCACGAGCCCGGTGCAGGTTTCGCTTTCGCCGGTCGTGGCCATTGGATCGGGTCGGGACTACGCGATGGTGGCCGAGGCAAACGGAAACGTCTGGGCCTGGGGCCGCAACGATTCGGCGCAGCTCGGTGATGGGACGACAATCGACCGGCTCGCACCAGTTCTCGTCGACTCGGTGGCTGATCCAGTTGAACTGGTTGGCGGCCGTGACTACATCGCCGTTCGATCGGGAAAGGTGGTCGACCCGCCGCCGCCACCACCGCCAGCGCTCGTTTGCACGGCGACCATTTCGGGGTCAGACCTCGACCTTGCGTGGAACGACGGATTTGGTCGTGCGGTCATTCGGCAAGACGACCGGTGGCTGACAACGGTCGGCGATGTCACCAGCTACACGGTGTCGGGCGGAGCACTGAACGAGATCGTGTACGCCGTGCGTGTGCGGATCGATGGAGTCCGGACAGATGTGCCCTGTGAGCGGACTGGCGAGCCGCCGCCACCCACAGCGTGTTCGACGGCGATCATCGGGAACGACGCAGTCGTGTCGTGGAACGAGGGCCTTCCACGTGTCAACGTTCGACGCAACGGTGGTTGGTACGCAACAGTGCCAGCAGGGGAGACGAGCGTGACCGTCATCGATGGCGCTGGTGATGTGTTCTCGATTCGAATCCGCCCGGACGGCGAGCTCCAGGAGCTTGATTGCCCGTAGAGGTTGTGCTCACGAAGTCGAATCATGGCGAGCTGCGACCGCAGGATTCGAGACATCGCGTCGTTTCGTCGCGACGATGCCGATCTCGTCTGCAGAAGGGTTGCGCCACACGGTCTCGACGCGAAGGCCCGCGCGTTGCGCCAATGACACAAGCGAGCCTGCGCTGAACAAGAAGAGGTGCTCGGCGGGTCCAGCGAGCGGAGACGCCATTCCCGAGTGCTCGAACGACTCTCCCTCGGCGCTCACCGTGTAGATCACGAGACGTCCACCTGGCACAAGCGCATCTGCCGCGAGTGCACAGAAATGATCCGGCCGACGAACATGTTCAAGCGACATCTCCGAGATCACGGCCCCGTATGGGCCACGAATCGACTCGGCGTGATCGGCGTTCTCGTGCCAAACGTTGAGACCCAGCGCCGCAGAGTGTGCAACCGATGCCGGGTTGACGTCTGTTCCCGACACGTCCCAGCCACGTTCGGCTGCACGAACCGACAGGTTCCCGCCGCCGACACCCAGCTCGAACAGAGCGTCGTTGACCTGCCGGGCGGGTTCGGCGTGATCGAGGATCGAATCGATGTGAGACAACAACGCGGCAGACAGACTCTGGGCGGGAAGGTACTCGTCGACGAAATACCGTTCGCTGTAGCGCATCAACGTGTGGTCCTCCACCGGTCGCGGTGTGGTCATGACAAGGCCACAGCGAACACAGGTCGCCATTTCGAGGTGTTGTCGGCGTCCCGCCGGTGTCAGCTCTGAGGATCGGCAGGCTGGACACCTCTCGATCCGTTCCTCTCCCACCATCGCACCCGGCTTGGGAAGCGTGGGGAGCGAGTGCCAATCACCCACATGGCTGCCGGCCAGGGCACGGCAACGTTTTGCGCCCAGGCAGGTCGTTGCGTCCATCGTTATCTCGAAACACGTCGGTGGACCCAATGGCGTTGACGGGTGCGGGAACCGATGTGGGGCCGGCACGACGAGATCGTCGACGTCGAACTCGATGTCGACCGGTGTTCCAGCCGGCGCGGATCCCTGAAGCAGCAGAATGTCCGCGACCGGTGTCAGGACGAGACCGAACTGCGCGGCGGCACTGGGACCATGCCATTGCACGTAGGGCGAGGGCGCTGCGTCGTCGGGCTGAGAGCCGGACCGCAGTTGCCAGACAGCTTGTTTGGCTCGTCGCATGATTCGAGGAACAAGGGGATTCACAAGGGCGAACACTAGCAAGGGTCTCAAGGCGCATCGTTCGAGCGTCGATCATCGAATCGTGCAGCACGATCGACCCACGGATCCAGCGTTCATACGGGCGATCGCTGCCGCGCGCCGTGGACAAGCTCCAGGATTTGAGTGGTTGTGGAATCGCTTCGCCCGTCAGGTCGTCGCATTCGCATCGGCTCAAGGAAGCGACGACGCCGATGGCATCGCGAACGAGGTCTTCCTGGCCGTATTTCGCAAGATCGATGTGTTCGAGGGTGACGAAGACGGTTTCGTCGCATTGCTGTTCTCGATCGCCCGCAACAAGGTCATCGACGAACATCGCAAACAGTCCCGTCGAGTGCGAACACAGGCCTTCTCGGGAGCAGACGATCGGACCGGCGGCGACGTCGAAGCCGATGCGCTCGAAGCGCTGACAGGCGAGTCTGCTTCGATCCTCGCGGTTCTGACCGATGAGCAGCAAGAGGTACTGCACATGCGTCTCATCGCCGACATGTCGCTCGAGCAGACGGCCAGGGCCACCGGACGGTCGGTAAATGCAGTCAAGGCACTTCAGCATCGGGCGACAAATGCGCTTCGCCGAACAATTTCCGAGGAGGCCGTAACCCGATGAGCAACTTCGACGATTCCTCCTTCGAGATGCACGACGACACGCTCTCCCCCGAAGATGTAGAAGCCCTCATCGCTGGGACTTCAGCTCGCCCTGACCTGGGCGAATTGGAAACCCTGTTCGCCGAGGTACGAGCGCTGCCGAATCGGATTGAGTCACCCGCAATATCCCCCGCGCTCGCCGAGTTCGTCGGAGTGGATCTCACACCAAACCCTGAGCCGATCGAGCTTCGCGGGGAGGACGAGACCATCGTCTTGGCCCCAACCGAAGCGCCTTCGGCACAACCTGTGAGGAGAAACTCGATGATTGGACAAGCAGCAGCATTTCTGGGAACGATCGGCGGAAAGGTGGTCGTGGGCACCACGGTCGCTGCAGCGTCGCTCAGTGGTGCACACGCAACCGGCGCAATCGATGTGCCGTACCTACCCGACAACGAACCGGCCAAGATCGAGACGATCGATCTGCCCGAAGACCCAGACGCTCTTGCATTCATCGAGGAAGAAGAGAAGAAGGACGAAGTCGAAAAAGACGAAGTAGCCGACAAGGAAGTCGAGAAGACCGACGAAGAACAAGACAAGTCCGAGAGCAAGATCGAAAAGGACGAGTCATCCTTCACCGGAGAAGACCTTCTGCCATATGGGGTGAAGGAGGCCGAGGAGAAGGCCAAGGCGGAGGCTGAGGCTGAGGAGAAGGCCAAGAAGGAGGCCGAGGAAAAGGCCAAGGCGGAGGCTGAGGCTGAGGAGAAGGCCAAGAAGGAGGCCGAGGAGAAGGCCAAGGCAGAGGCTGAGGAGCAGGCCAAGAAGGAGCAGAAGGAAAAGGAGGCCAAGACCGAGGCGGAGAAGGCCAAACAAGAACAGATTGCTGCGCTCGAAGAGGCGGTTCACATCGCCAAGGACAAAGTGCGAGCTGAGGCAACTGCGCTGATCAAGCCGCTTGAAGAAGAGCGTGATGGTCTACTCGCTGACCTCGAGGCGGCGCACAAGGCGCTGGCTGAGGAATGGGAGCCCATCATCGATGCACTCCTGGCTGACCTCGAAGCCACCGAAGACGAGACTGAGCGGGCTCAAATCGAAGCGGACATCGATGCTGCAGAGAGCGCTTGGATTGCGGCCCGGGTCGCTGCAGAACTCGAAGTTGATCCTCGCCTCATGGAGATCGACGATCTCTTCCACGTGATCGAGACCGAACGAGATGCCGAGATCGATCGGCTGCTTGCGGAGTTCTTCGCCGCTGTCGAAGCGATCGAGAAGTCGTAGCCAGCGAGACACCTATCCACGTCAGTTGAAGTCGGGCAGATCGTTCCTTCCATGAGGCAACGATCTGCCCGCTTCGCGTCGGAACTCAGAGCGCTCGCATCGAGTTGTTGCGGGCGTTGTGCTCGACCTCGGCAAGCCCGAGTGCTTCGAGTACCGGTGGAACATAGTTGCCGAACCGGCCCCGCAGCCCCTTCTTGAGGCCATACCAGCCGCCGACCGGGTTGCTCTCGTCGCGACCCCACGCCTCGACCGTGTCCTCGGTGACTGGCTTTCCTTCATCGGCATTGCCGAGGAGCATCCAGTCACCACGCTCTGTCAGCATCTCATGGAGGTCCTCGATGCATTGGAGGTGATAGCGAAGCTGCGTCGACTTGACCTGTATGACCAACGCCGGAGGATCGGCATCGGGCTCACGATGTGCCTCGAATTCGGACTTGCCCGGCGGCGTGGTGAGAATCCACGGATCCTCGGCCGTTCCATTTCCCTCAACGTTGCTCACGGTGCCTCCTCGACTGGTGATGCTCCGAACCTACGTGACAATAACTGACATCTCTTGTCATGAACTCACAAACGATGCCAGAGTGTTCTCGTGCGCGCTGGTCGACTGGTCGAGTTGGTGTTGATTCTGCAGCGGCGCGGTCGCGTCACCGCGGGCGCCCTTGCGGCCGAACTCGAGGTGAGCGAACGGACCATCCTTCGCGATCTCGATGAGTTGTCCGGGGCAGGGGTGCCGATCTACGCCACTCGAGGGCCAGGAGGCGGCTTCCAGCTGCTCGACGACTTCACCCAGGTCCTTCCCGATCCCGCTGCGTGGAAACGAAAGAGCCGTCGGCCAGGGCCACCGGAACGCGCCGTCGTGCGGATCTCACCCGAAGGGCGTCAGCTGGCAGCGGTTCTCGGCGGTTTGCCACCCATGCGCGTGCGTCGATCTGTGCCGCCCGATCAGAACGGATGGCTGGTGGTCACGTTTCGGCTCGAAACGTTCGACTCCGTCGTGGCTGAATTGCTCGGTCTGAGTGGTCATGTGGAGGTGCTCGAGCCGTCCCGACTTCGACGCGCGGTCTCGACGCGGCTCAAGGAGGCTGCAGATCTCTATCGCGATGACTAACCCAGGCGTCCATAGAAGGTTTGCAGAGCGGACTCCGACAGCTTGACGCCCGGCTGATCATTGAACGCAAAAACCACCAGCATGCGGGTCGTATCGCCCTGTGTCGGCGTCACCCGATGCATGGCGTTGCGGCCGCGAAAGAGCACGAGCGCACCAGGAGCGAAGTCGAGAGTTCTCACCGGCGTGACGCGATCGAGCACTCGGCCAACAGCTTCATAGGCCTGATCTCCGGCGTCGGCATCGCGAACATCGGGCACGTACTCGAACACGCCGCCTGCTAAGGGCGCTTGCAGAAGCATCGTGACGGCGAATGCGGAGTTGTCGAAGTGCCAACCGAGCTCCATGCCCTCTGCGGCAAAGTGCACGTTGATCGATGACAGTTGATCGTCATACGGATGAATCTCAGAGATGCCGAGGACCCCGCACAGAAAGCTGCGGAAGTCGCCGTCCTCATACACCGAACGCAACGGTGAGTCAGCAGGCACCTCGTCGTCCGCGATGAGTCCCTTACTGCTCGCGACCTGGCGGTTGTGCGGGTGATCGGCGGCGAAAGTCTGGTCCGCAGCAGTGAGGTAGACGTTGTGGGTCGAGTTCGCGTAGTACGCATCGGACTCCTGCGGCGCTGACGAGGCAACGATTTCCGTGATCGTCCTTTCTGGAAAGAAGTCGTCGAGAACCAAGACCCCTGTCGCATCGAGGAGCTCGCGGCAGCGCTGCAGGTATGCGGCTTCGGTTATCGGGTGTGCGGCGACGTTGATGTGTTCTGTGGTCATGATGCGAGCGGGCCGATCGTCTGGCGAATGAGAGGCACTCCTGGACGGTATGCGAGGTGGTGGTACGACGGTGCCTCGAGGATGACTGCGTGACCCTTGGATCCAGGGGTCAGCCGGCCGACATCGCTTCTTTGCAGCGCTGCGGCTCCGCCGAGCGTCACCGCCTGGATCGCCTCGTCGATCGTCATGTTCATCTCTCGCACCGCAAGGGCGATGCAGAACGAGATCGACGTCGTGTAGCTCGATCCGGGGTTGCAGTTCGAGGCGATCGCGACGGTTGCTCCGGCGTCGATCACACGTCGCGCATCGACGTACGGTTGTTTTGTCGAAAAGTCGGCGGCCGGTAGAAACGTCGCCACCGTGTCGCTGCCCGCGAGGGCGTCGATGTCGGCATCGGTGAGGTGCGTGCAATGATCGACGGACGCACAACCGCATTCGACGGCGAGCTGAACGCCGCCACTGGTTCCGAGTTGGTTTCCGTGCAGTCGAAGACCCAGGCCAGCACTCTGGCCGGCTTCCAGAACCGCTCGACTCTGGTCGACGTCGAACGCGCCGACCTCGCAGAATGCGTCGATCCACTTCGCATGCGGCGCAGCGGCCGTGAGCATGTCGCCGCAGACCAGGTCGATGTAATCGTCGGAGCGACCCTCGAACTCACTCGGCAGCAGGTGAGCCCCGAGGAACGTGGTTTCGGCAGTATGCGCCTCGGCGATCTGAAGGCTGCGAGCTTCGTCGGTCACGTTGAGCCCGTACCCCGACTTGATCTCGATGGTCGTCGTGCCGGCGCGGTGCGCTTCGGCCAGGCGAAGTCGAACGAGGCGATCGAGCTCGCTAGTCGAGGTCGACCTCGTAGCGTCGGTGGTGACTCGGATGCCGCCACCGTCGTAGGGCTGGCCGGCCATGCGGCTCGTGAACTCTTCCGAGCGATCACCCGCAAAGACGAGATGAGTGTGGGAATCGACGAAACCTGGAAGGACCGCAGCCCCGCCGGCATCGATTCGCTCGTCCGCAACTGCGCCTGCCGGTCCGACGGCCACCACCGTGTCGTCAGCGATCACGAGCGACGCGTCCTCGACGATGCCAAGCGCGCCCCTGCCGAGGGCGCTGTCGTTTGTGACCAACATTGCGATGTTGTCGATCACGAGCGAAGGCGCTGTTGGGTTCATGAAAGGAGCTCCTCGATGGTCGCCTGCAATTCTGCTGCCACATCGATGTGCACGTGGTTCCCCCCGGACACGAGAGCTTCCCCATCAACAATGACCGACGTGATGTCGCTCGTTGTCGACGCGAATACCGCAGCTTCGATCAGGAGATCCGATGCCGCTCCAGCGAGACGCTCGGAGTCGAGTCCGATCGTCACCAGGTCAGCTCGAAGACCGACGGCGATCGCGCCAGCATCGTCCCACCCGAGGCTGCGATGACCAGCAGTTGTAGCCATATGCATCAATTCGGTGGCCGAATGGGTGCCGCGTTTCTCCGAGCGGAGTCGTTCGTTCAACTCGACGGCACGGGCCTCAGCCATTTGGTCGATGACCGCGTGAGAGTCGCTTCCGAGGCTGAGCGGGACCCCCTTGGCGACGAGCTCGGATGTCAGCCCGATCCCATCGCCGAGGTCGCGCTCGGTGGTGGGACACATGCACACACTGCAACGGTTCGTCGCCAGAAGCTCGAGGTCATGGTCGGTCAGGTGGGTGGCGTGAACGGCAGTGAAGTTCGTCTCCAATGCGCCGACCAACTCGAGGAGGGCGGTCGGCGTGCGGCCATAGTGATGCACGGATCTGTCGTTCTCGGCGCGTTGCTCAGACACATGGGCATGAAGCGGCGCGTCGCGCTGGCTCGCCCATGCAGACACGACTTGCATCGAGTCGGGATTCACGGCACGCACGCTGTGAATGGCGGCGCCAATTCGATGGCGATCTCCATCGCTAAGTCGCCCGACGCGCTCGGCCCATCGGTGTGCGTCCGTATCGCGATAGCGCAACTGCGCGCCGCTCGGAGCGACGTGGCCTTCGGCCTCGAGGCCTCCATGGAGATAGAGCGCGTCGAGCAGGGTGATGCGGATTCCTGCTTCGCTGGCGGCCGCGAGAAGCGCCTCACCCATGACGTTCGGGCTGTCATACGGGGTGCCATCGATCTGATGGTGCACGTAGTGAAACTCGCCGACGACCGTCATGCCAGCGACTGCCATCTCTGCGAATACCGCTCGGGCAAGTCGGTGGTAGTTGTCCGGATTCAAACGTTCGGCGGCCCGATACATGATCTCGCGCCACGTCCAGAACGTCCCGCGTTCGGCCTGGACGCGCGAGCGAAGCGCTCGATGAAACGCGTGACTGTGGGTATTGGCAAACCCAGGCACCGTGAGACCCGAAAGCCGCGACGCCTCGATCGCTGGCGCGGTGTTCGCCTCGACGCTGGTGAACCTCCCGTGGGCGGTCCTGACCGTCACGCCATGTTCGACCGCGCCACCGATGAGCGCGTACTCGCACCACCAGGTCGTCATGACCCGACGCGCTCGACAAACGCCGTGATCCGTTCGACAAAGGCGGTGCGGTGGTGTTTGTTGAACTCGTCCCACGTGGCCAAGGTCGTCGGGTCGCCGACCCGGTCGATGAACAAGACCCCGTCGAGATGGTCGCACTCGTGTTGCCATGTTCCCGCCGTCAAGCCTCGCTTGATCTCGTCATGGGCCACGCCGTTCCGGTCGTAATACCGCACTCGTACGTTGACGCTTCGTTGCACATTGCCGCGCATCGGAACCGAGAGGCATCCCTCGTTGATCTCGACGAGTTCGTCGTCCAGCGGCTTGATGATTGGATTGATGGCGACGGTGAGCGGAATGCGCGGCTTGTAGGGGTAGCGAGGATTGTCACCCACCTCCATGACTGCGATCCGAACGTGTTCACCGACTTGTGTCGCGGCCAAGCCGGCTCCGTGGGCGTCTCGCATCGTCTCGATGAGATCGTCGATCAGTTTCTGAATCTCAGGAGATGCGATGTCGGCTGGATCGACAGGTGCAGCGATGACGCGGAGTTCTGGGTCTCCGATGGTCAGGATGGAACGGACGGTCACCGGGGTACCTCTGCGATCACTCGTTGGAGACGGGTTGCATGGGAATCGTGACACCTCGGTCGTGCGCGACTTCGATGGCACGGTCGTAGCCGGCGTCGACATGTCGGATCACTCCCATGGCTGGATCGTTGGTCAGGACACGCTCGAGCTTCTCGGCCGCGAGGTCGGTGCCGTCTGCGACACTCACCTGGCCCGCGTGGATCGACCGCCCGATTCCGACACCGCCGCCATGGTGCACGCTGACCCAGGTTGCACCCGAGCACGTATTGACCAACCCGTTCAGAAGCGGCCAGTCGGCAATGGCGTCGGATCCGTCGATCATGCCTTCGGTCTCGCGATATGGCGACGCCACCGAACCGGAGTCCAGGTGATCACGGCCGATGACAACCGGCGCTTTGAGCTCGCCCGACTTCACCATCTCGTTGAATCGCAGTCCAAGCAGGTGGCGTTCTCCGTATCCCAACCAGCAGATGCGCGCGGGTAGCCCCTGATACGCAACGCGTTCTCCGGCGAGGCGAATCCACTTGGCGAGACCTTCGTTGTCGGGAAACATCTCAAGCACCGCTTTGTCTGTTGCGGCGATGTCGCCGGGGTCGCCCGAAAGGGCGACCCAACGGAAGGGCCCGAGTCCCTCACAAAAGAGTGGGCGAATGTAGGCGGGGAGAAAGCCGGGATAGTCAAACGCTCGATCGAAACCGCCCAGTTTCGCTTCAGCGCGGAGGCTGTTGCCATAGTCGAACACCTCGGCGCCAGCATCCATGAAGCCGACCATCGCCTGGCAATGAGTAGCCATCGCTGATCGAGATCGCCGAGTGAATTCTGTGGGATCGGTGGTCTTGAGTTCAGCCGCCGCCTCGGGGGACAGATCGTTGGGCATGTAGCTGAGGGGGTCGTGTGCACTGGTCTGGTCGGTGACGATGTCGGCTTCGACGCCATCTGCGAGGAGGCGGGGGAGTACATCCGCGGCGTTGCCCAGCAGGCCGACCGACAGGGGCGTCTTCGTCCGTTTTGCTTCCGTCACGCGAGCAATCGCCGAATCGTAGTCAGGTGCGATCTCGTCGAGGTATCGATGCGCAACCCGGCGATCGAGCATGTGTTGGTCGACATCGACCAGCAAAACCACGCCGTCGTTCATCGTGACCGCAAGTGGTTGAGCACCTCCCATGCCGCCAGCGCCAGCAGTGACGGTGAGTGTTCCCGCCAGTGTTCCGCCGAATCGCTTCCGACCGATCTCTGCGAAACACTCGTACGTTCCTTGCAGGATTCCCTGGGTGCCGATGTAGATCCATGATCCTGCGGTCATCTGGCCGTACATGGTGAGGCCCTGGTGCTCGAGTCGTCGAAAGTCATCCCAGTTGGCCCAGTCGGGGACCAAGTTGGAGTTGGCGAGCAGAACCCGAGGCGCCCATTCGTGTGTCCGCATGACGCCAACCGGTTTGCCGGACTGTACGAGCATCGTCTCGTTGCGCTCGAGCGTGGTGAGGGTGTGCAGCATCGCTTTGTACGCCGGCCACGATCTGGCGGCGCGTCCGGTGCCGCCGTAGACCACGAGCTCGTCGGGATTCTCTGCGACCGCGGGGTCAAGGTTGTTCTGCAACATGCGAAACGCGGCTTCCTGTGGCCATCCTTTGCACGACAGGTCGGTACCGCGAGGCGCGGCGATTCCTGTCACCGGTGATCCGATGCCGTGGCTGTTGGAGGAAGACGTGTTCATGCTTGCAGTCTGCGGATCATTCACGTAGCTTGTCAACCCATAACATCACTTGTCAGTAGATGACATTCTGAAGGAACTCATGACACTGGATATCCCGCAGTCCGAACAGGTGCCGCGATCGATCGAACGGGTGCTGGACCTCCTCGAGATCGTGATCGCGGAGACAGGATGTTCGCTCACTACTGCGGCATCGAATGCTGATCTGACGCCCACCACTGCCTTGCGATACCTTCGAGCGCTCGAAGCCCGTGGTTATCTCGATCGTGATGAGCAGGGGCTGTTCCATCCCGGAGCAACTCTGCAACGAATTGCGGTGTCCCTTCATGACGGCGGACTACTCGAAGGACTGCTCGCCACGGCACAACCACACCTCGAGGCCCTCGCCGCGTCGTCTGGCGAATCGGTCTACCTGGTCGTCTCCGATGGCAGGACTGCGACGTACGTGGCGACCGCAGAAAGCAGTCGGGCGATTCGTCACGTGGGGTGGGTGGGCCAGAACGTGCCGATCGAGGGAACGGCAGCTGGAGCAGCATTCGAGACACCGGGCACCCCCGTGGTTCGAACGGGAGCGGTCGAACCAGACATCACGGCGATCTCCATGGCGTTACAGGGCACCTTTGGGATCGCAGTCGCGGTATCGATCGTCGGACCAGACCAACGACTGATCGGCGACGAACGAGCCCAGGCCGTCAGTCAGCTCTCGGAAACCGTTCTCGCGTTGACCGCCGAGCTCGGACTCCTCTCGACCAGCAACGAGGTTGCGTCATGACGCTGACAACATCGGAATCTGAGCAGCTTGTTCATCTCGACGGGCGAGGGGTGTCGATCTCCGATGTTGGCCGCGTCGCTCGGCACCTGGCTCCGGTAGAACTGACACCGGGGGCCATCGACAGGATGGTGAAAGCCCGCTCCGTGGTCGAGCGCCTTGCCGAAGGGGAAGCCAAGTACGGGATCTCGACCGGCTTTGGCGCGCTTGCCAACGTATCGATCCCAGCCGAGCGGCGTCAGGCGCTGCAGATCGCGCTTGTCCGATCGCATGCGGCAGGGATGGGTGATCCCGTAGAGGACGAAGTGGTGCGCGCCATGGTCTTTCTGCGTGCGCGCACACTCGCACTTGGAGCAAGTGGAGCGCGACCGATCGTTGCGCAAGCGATGGTCGACTTGCTGAATGCCCACATCTCTCCGATCGTGCCCGAGTACGGGTCCCTTGGCGCCAGCGGTGATCTCGCGCCGCTGGCACACGGTGCCTTGGCGATTCTTGGCGAGGGTGACGTCATGCACGACGGTCAGCGCAAGCCCGCAGCAGAAGCCTTGGCCTCGGCCGGGCTTTCGCCGATCACACTCGCGGAGAAGGAAGGGCTCTCGGTCACCAATGGGACCGATGCGATTCTCGGGATGTTGTGTCTCGCCGTTGCCGATGCGGAACGGCTTCTCACTCAAGCGGACATGATCGCCGCGATAACGATCGAAGGGCTCCTCGCGACGGACGCTCCGTTCGCAGACGACCTGCAACAACTCCGTCCGCAACCCGGCCAGGCGGCCAGCGCGGCCAATCTGCGAACGATGCTTGCGGGGTCGCCCATCGTCGAGAGTCACAAATCCAACGACGATCGAGTGCAGGACGCGTATTCGATCCGGTGCACGCCGTCGGTGAACGGTGCTGCACGCGACACGCTCAATCACGTTCGCTGGGTCGCCGAGAACGAACTCGCTTCGGCGATAGACAACCCGATGGTGCTCGCGGATGGCAGGGTCGAATCGTGCGGAAACTTCCACGGCGCACCCCTCGGATTCGCGGCTGACTTCCTGGCAATCGCCATGGCCGAGATCGGGGCGATCAGTGAACGTCGCATGGACCGACTGCTGGATCGAACAAGGAACCAGGGCCTACCTCCGTTCCTCGCCGATGAAGTCGGAGTCGACAGCGGTTTGATGATCGGGCACTACACGGCGGCGGCGATGGCATCGGAAAACAAGCGTCTCGCGATGCCTGCTTCGGTCGATTCACTGCCGACCTCGGGCATGCAGGAGGATCATGTCTCGATGGCATGGGGCGCGGTGCGAAAGTTGCGTCGACTGATCGACAACGTCCGCCGAATTCTCGCAGTCGAGTGGGTCATTGCAGCTCGCGCCGTCGATCTCCGCACGCCGTTGCAGCCTTCGGTCGCAACAGGGCTGGCCATCGAGGAATTACGGCGAGACGTTGCTGGGCCTGGGCCAGACAGGTTCCTGTCGCCTGAGCTTGGCCAGGCGGAGACTCTGCTGAGATCTGGAGCGCCCGATCGGCGCCTGGCCGAGAACGGGATCGTTCTGAACTAGCCGGACTCGGCGACAGCTAGTGAGCCGGGGGAGGCCCCGTTGTGAACTGCGATGCTCTGGGGAAGTCGAATCGTGAAGGTCGCGCCTTCTCCCGGCGTTGATTCGACGAGCAATCGGCCGCCGTTTCGTTCGATGATGTCTCGGCAGATCGTGAGACCAAGCCCGGTGCCGTTCTCCCCCTTGGTGGTGAAGTATGGGTCGAACGCCTGCTCGAGCTCTTCGGGCGTCATGCCGGAGCCACTGTCGCTGACGATGATGTCGACACACTCGGCATCACCGATGGTGGCGCCCGCCGTGAGTGAGATTCGGCCGCCCTCGGAGACCACTGCATCGCGTGCATTCAAGACGAGGTTGGTAATCACCTGTTGAAGCTCGCGGGCTTCGATCGTCGCAGTGATGTCGGGCTCGGTCAGCAATACGTCGAAGTTGATCCTCGCGGGAACTGCGAGTCGGAGCAGGGGATGAGCCTGAGCGACGACGGTGCCGATCGTCTCCCATGAACCGGTGGGCTCGTCGGGACGCACGTACCCCATGATCGACGACAGGAGTGAGTGGGTTCCTTCGACTTCATACTTCAAGAGTTCGATCGCGGGAAGCAGACCGAATTGGGCTTCGAGCGTGTCGCCCACCAGGCCGACGGCGGCAATGTTGTTTCGCAGATCGTGCACTGCTGCGGCGGTCACCTGCCCAATGGCGGCAGATCGTTGGAGCGACTCGATCCTCTGTGTCGTGGGGTCGGTCTGGGATGCGTCGACCAAGACCGAATAACCCCCGAGGGCCACCCCGTCCTCGAAGAAGACCGACGCGAGAAGGTCGCCGACAAAGATCGAACCGTCTCGCCGGATGTACCGCTTGCGAGCCTGAAAGTGGGGGATCTCGCCTCGGAAGGCCTGCTCGGAAAGTTCGCGATCGAGATCGACATCGTCAGGGTGCGTGAACTCGAAGGGCGAGCGTCCGAGAAGTTGGGTGCGCGTGTATCCGAGCAGGGCGCAGAATGCCTCGTTCACCCAGGTGTACTTGCAGTCCGCGTCAACAAGACTTATGCCAATTGTTGCTCGCTCGGTTGCCGCCACAACCGCAGGTAGCGAGTTTGCTCCCAAGCTCTGCCTCCTCAACGCCTGAAGAGAACGTAGAGGCTACTTCGTGTCTTGTGGGTGTTAGTGCGACAAATATTTCTCTACTGATCGATAAATGAGGGTTCTTTGTCCGGCGCCTGCAGTGTTGTTTTGATTGGCAAATCGACAAGCGCGGACGGAGGAATCGGTGGTGGAAGCAGCGGTGGAAGCATCGATTCGACCGCGGGTGGTGCGCTGAGATCTCGCTGATCGTGTTCGTCTTCGGCCACCAGAACGGGGAGAGTCGCGTCGTTTTCGACGTGCACGGTCTGCACGCGGCACATGCCAAAGACTGTCGTCGACTCGAGCTTGATGTTGGGGAGGTCTGAGCTGACGCTCGTCACTTCTACCGCGAAGCTGCTCGAGGAAAACATGCTCACTGCGGATGGTTGCACGCTCGCTCCCGGTGGAAGAAGGAAGACGGCGCGCCCAAAGACGCACAACACATCGAGCTTTATCTCTTCGAGGTCCTCGTCGGCGTAGGCATCGCGGTAGTCGATCTTGCAGTTCCCAAACACCACGAGCGCCTTGGTGTTCGGCCGGATCTTCCACCGACCGGTGCGTTTGCAGTTGCCGAGGACTGCTGTCAGTTTTGCCGCCATTGTTGATTCATCTCCACCATGTTCGTTTGAATTGCACGAACCACATGGTGGTAATCGGCGCGCTCCTTCAACGCCTTGAGGGTCGTCTCCGTTCCCGGCGCGCAGCGCTTTGTCGCTCTCTACATGCAAGCGGGACGATGTAGCGAGCGCACCCGCTATTCGTGAACTGCGCAGGCCTGGTTAGCCTCATTCCATGACAGCCGCACAGAATCGGCCCTATCGGTTTGCAATCCAGGGTGGTCCATTCGATGACCCAACGGCTCTCGGTGAGCATGCCCGCCGGATCGAACAACTTGGTTACAGCGAGTTGTTCACTTCCGACCACATCGGGGCACCGTTCAGCGGGGGTCGGGGCGGTGGGCTCTACGTGGTGGATCCATTTGCGCCACTGCTGATCGCCGCTGCTGCTACAACGACGCTGCGTGTAGGCACGCTCGTGGTGAACAACGAGTTCTACAACCCAGCCCTTCTTGCCCGAACCGCGGCGTCTGTTGACCGTCTGACAAGTGGGCGTCTCGTGTTGGGCGTGGGCACCGGTTACGCCGAGGCCGAGCACGAAGCGATCGGTGCGCCTATTCGCTCGCCAGGTCCGCGCGTGACTCGGTTCGGCGAGTCGTTGGCGATTCTTCGGGCGTTGCTCGATGACGGCACCGTCGAACACCGGGGAGAGTTCGAAACCGTCGTCTTCGACGACATCGGACTGTCTCCTGTCCAACAACCCGTTCCACTTCTGATCGGAGGGCATGGACGGCGGGTCGTGGAGCTCGCAGCGAAGTACGCCGACATCTTTCAGTTCACAGGGCTGACCCATGGTGAGGGTGGAATCCCAACCGGTGGCGGATTTGCGCTGGCGGACCTTTTGGAACGAGCTGCATGGCTTGTGGCTTCGGCAGGAGATCGCGAGGGCGACATGGAACGGTCCTCGCTGGTGCAGCATGTATCGGTAGGGAAGGACGCGGTCTCGGTCGACGAGCTCGCAGTGCAGTTCGAACTTCCTCCAGACGTGGTCGCGGAGACGCCATTCATCCTGAGTGGCTCCATCGAGCAGCTGGTCGACAAGGTCGGTCGGCTCCGAGATCAACTCGGCATCACCCACTACGTCGTACGCGATCCAGAGGGGTTTGCTCCGGTCCTTGATGCGCTCCGCTGAGCCCGTCAGGATCTCTCGGTCAACCACTCCCGCCAGATCGGATCATCCTTCATCGACGCGATCGTGCCGGCCTCCCCGTACAGATACGTCCAGATCGAGACCTCGACCGAGTCGCCGCGTCCTTCGACTGCAACAAACGCTGTGCCCGGCGCGGGTCCGTCGACGAGAACGGAGATGCGGTGCGGTCTGACGTCGACGACTTCGCCCTGCAGTGAAGGAAGTCCGTCTTCAGAAACCTCGAGGCGATCGCCGATCGTCGGCGAGGGGTCGATTCCAAGACCGGTCGTCAGGACTGTCCACGCGTCATCGGCGCGACGTGGCCAGGTCGCCATTGGCAGGCTCGCGATCGCGGTTTGGCCCCGAAAGTGCGCGCAATGCAGCTGCAGGTTGGCGAGGAAGATTCGCCATCCTTCATGCATCGCGTCGTAGTAGTCGTCCCACTCGTCACCGGCAAGAAAGCCCGAATTCACCAACCGTACGATGCAGGTGCTCCCACTGGCCGCTTCGACGAGCCATTCGAACGCGAGGCCTTCGTCGGAATCGCCACCATCGAAAACCACGCGCCGTGGGGGATCCCAGTTGGCGACCCGGCCGCTCACCTGCATCTCGGGGCCAGGTCCGAACGACGCTGTGGCTGCACCGCCTTGGCGTTCTTCGACTTGGTGGGGCACGTACCACGAGCTGATTCCGGGGCCCGTCGCAATGGCTTGCCAGACCTCTTCGGGTGTGCCGTCGACCTCGATTTCGAGTTCGATTGGTGGTCGTCGGTCTGCGGCGCTGTCTTCAGTCATCGGCTGCAACTTCCTTGTGTGTTGATCGGCGGGGGTGGGAGGCCACGATGAGTCGATGCCATCTGCCGCCCTTTGCTGTCTCGTCGTGATAGCGGGCGCTCACCGTTGCGACCGCGTCGGCGAGGTCTTTCGAGAACGCTGCCCGGTCGGCGGCGGACGCAAGGCGAACGTCAGACTCGATGGTGAGCGTGGCGAGCGGTTGGCCGGCCTTTGTGGCCGCGCGTGCCAGGCGGGTGACGTCACCGATGAGCTGTCCGGCGACGGCGATGAGGTATCGGCTCGAGAGCCGATCCACGCGTTCTAGCGTCGCGGCGCTGGCTCCGAGAACGTCGGGCGACAAGGCGTAGGATTTGGCCGACGCGACCATGACTCGTTCGGTCAGGCCTCGCCGGGGCCGTTCTTCGACGAGATGAATCAGGCCGTGGTCTTCCAGTGTTCGAAGGTGGTAGTTGACCTTCTGCCTGGTCATCCCGACACGTTCTGCTAGTCCGGCCGCCGACGCAGGCTCGGTCAGCGCGGCCAGAAGTTGTGCGCGGATCGGGTCGAGGGCGGCGGTGGCAACTAGCGGATCATCGATCACCTCGAGGTCAAGCACCTTCACAGTGTGTTATTGACAAATATATTTGTCAATAGCGAAGATCACGCTAGTCCCAGAGCGTTGGTGTGTAACTCACCGGCTTTGGTTCAGGGTCGGCGACCGTTGGTGGGCCGCAGAGCCGATCAAGCAACGCACCCCAGTCGAACGATTCGGTGACCTCGGACGCTCGTAGCTCGATGAGTCGATCGGGATCCACGTAGCGAGGGATGATCATGTCGAGGATCTTCTCGATCTCGTTGCGAAATCGATCGCTCGTGCTTCGTACGCCATCGGCCATCAGAGGAACGTCGGGGCGCAATCGGACGAACAGGTCATACGTCTTGGACCAGTTCGCAACGAGGGGTTTGACGTCGAACGGATCGTGTCCATCGGTGACCCGCAGAAAATAGGCGAAGTTGTCGATCACGGCTCGATCGGTGACCAATACGTCGGCGCGCATCCTGAGCTCGAGTTCCTGTTGTATCTGAGCCATCACGACCCAGAGCTGCGCCTCGGGTGTTGCTCCCTCATTCAGTCCGAGTGGGTTGAATCGGACAACCTCGCGACCCACTTCGACGCTGCGCCCACTCCGGCCAACGGCGCCCGCGAATGAGTGCACGGCATTGGTTTTTCGGACGGAATGTGAACCGATGAAGGCAATCTTGCGAGCAGGGGTCATCGGACCGGAACCTAGCGCGACTACCCGCCGACGTCGGTAGCGCGAGAATGGCTTCTGATGCACCTACACCACTTCGAGCCCGAGACCGATCCACGCGAAATCGCCATCTTTCTGGCCGAACACGGATATGCGATCGTCGATCGTGTGGCCGGTCATGCGTTGCTCGATCGGCTCGCTGACGAGGTCGAGCCGTTTGTCAACGCGTCTGAGGTGGGCGCAGACACATACGACGGAGCGCACACCCGGCGAACCGGTGCTCTGATCGCTCGGAGCCCGGCGGCTCGTGAGCTTGTCATGCATCGAACGGCCGTCGGTGTCGCGGAGAGTTTTCTGGGACATGCGAGTGCTGTGCAGCTTCTGTTGACGCAGCTCATCACCATCGAACCAGGCGAAACTGCGCAGAAGCTGCACCGCGACCAGATGATGTTCGACCTCTATCCGTTTCCGCCCAGCTACCACGTGCAATGCAACACGATGTGGGCTCTGACCGATTTCACCGCCGACAATGGCGCCACCCACATTTGTCCTGGGACGTCGTCCCTGCCAGACGTCGAGGCCGAGCGGATCCAGTCGATGCAAGCAGAGATGGAACGAGGCAGCGTGCTCTTCTACGAGGGGAAGGTCTTGCACGGAGGCGGGGCCAACGTGGCGGCTGACGTTCGTCAAGGGGTGAACATCACGTATGGCGTTGGGTGGGTTCGTCAAGAGGAGAATCAGTACCTCGCGTGTCCTCCCGAGCTCGCCAGGACGCTCGACGATGATCTGCTGCGAATGATGGGGTATCAGCAGGGCGCATTCTCGCTCGGATACGTCGGAGATCAACAGGATCCCTTGGCCGTTCTGCGCGGCACGCATCAACGCGCCGCGCGGGTCGAAGACTTTGCTCGGACGAACGAAACGCTTCAGTCCTTCACCGACGGGTCATCCATCGACGAGTAAGGGTGTCAAAGGGGCCGATCGGCCCTTATCGATTTTGCGGGTTCGCCGACCCAAGAGGGCAAGAAGTAGTGGCGGAGCAGCGGAAGTGGCGGAGATGGCGAGAACTGGTTCGACGCCGGCGCGCAAGCGTGAGTCGACAAGCGGTGAGCGAGCGGCGCGGCGCGCCGCGGCGCTCACGATCGCACTCGGTCTAGCCCATCTCGGTTGGTTGCTGTTCCACGGCGCAGGTTCGTGGTGGGTCTTCGTGCCGTTCTTCGTGCTCGAACTCTGGGGTGTCACCCAATTTGTGTTGCGCTCGATGTTGACCTGGCAGTCGGTTCCTGAACGGCTGGATGTGAGAGACGCGCCACACCCAGACCGTGAGGTAAACCTCGTGGTCACTTGCACCTTCCAAACCGCAGAGGATCTCGAACGGACGCTCGTCAGTTGTCGAAGTGTCCGCCAGGCGTCCCGCACGATCGTTGCCCTGCAGGCCGGCCGAGAGGATCTGCTTTCTGTTGTGGACCCATTCGATGTGGACGTCGTCGTTACGACCGGAAATCACGTCGACGCCTTCTGGGAGGCTGCACGTGAGGCTGAGTTCGCTCTTTGGTTGATCGCTGGTCAGGTGCCAGCGCCGGACTGCATCGAAGCCATGCTTCCCGAGTTCGGCGATGCTGCTGTGGCCGTCGTGCAGGCCGAAGTTGGGATGCTCAACACCGATTCGTTCGCCCACCTTCGTGGTGGCCGCGATGAGGAGGCGTTTCACAGTCGGGTCATCCAACCGATCCTCGGATCTCGTGGCGCAGCGTCGTGGCGCGGCGGCGGTTCCTTGGTTCGCACGCCTGCGATTGCAACGAGCGGTGGGCTGGACAACAACGATCAAGCGGCGCTTCAGCGCGCCACGATTCGCCTCCAGGCTGGAGGCTGGACGACCCGATACTGCGGCGAGCCAGCACTGGTGCATTCCGCCGCGCCAGATTCGCTGGGTGCGTACCTCATGTTGCGTCGCCGCACCGTCATCGAGCTGTTGCGGGTGTTCAGAACCGAGGAGAACCCGGTTCGGCACCCCGGTCTGACCGTTCGACAGCGACTCGAGCACGTCGCACTTGCGTCTGGATTTGCCAGCAGCCTTCGACAGCTCGGTCTGACGCTGCTGTTGACCGCGATCCTGTTCACGGGAGCTGTTCCCTTTGGTGGAAGCACCACATCATGGGCCCTCCTTTGGATACCCCTACAGCTCTCGACCGTTCGAGCAAATCGTCTCTTGGCTCGCGGCACGATGGAGCGAGGTGACTGGACCCGTCAGGCCTGGCGGACCCTCGCCGCGGACGTGAACGCCTTCGCAACGGTGCTCGGCCTGCGTCGATCGGTTGCGACGTTCTATCAGAGCGCTGGTTCTGGGTTTGGTGCCATCGACAAAATGCGCCTGACGACAATGGTGTTGTTGCTCCTCGACATTGCGGTAGCCGCAAGAGGCCTCACGCTGATCTGGCCTCGTTTGTTGCCTCGGTTCTCCTTGTCAGGGCGGGTGATCGCGCTCGGGCTCGGCCTCATGGTGATCGTCGCTGTTGTGGATGTGTTGCAGGTGGCCGTGCGACGCAAACAGCGAAGGACAACCTTTCGACTGTCGACCGACCTGGTAGCCATCGTCGATGGGGAACTGGTTCATGTCGTGGACCTGGCGGTCGCCGGGCTCGGAGCTCAGCTGTACTCGCCGGAGTGCTCGTTCGAGGTGGGGCAGACGGTCTCGATCATCCTTCGTATTCCGACAAACGCCGGGGAGGAGCAGAAACTTGCCCTCGACGGAGAGGTGAGATCCGTCGTCGAGCGTGAGGATCACCATCGGGTCGGCATCTCCTTCGGCGATCTTCCGCCAGGCGTTCGGACCGGGCTGATCTCCTATTGTGCGGTTGGTCATCACGAGATCGAGGGTCGAAAGGGCAAGGCACATGACGTGCACCCCGCGAGGTTCGAAGTTGCCGCGTCTCGGGCCAGTCTGACCAAGCTCTGTTCGGCCGCGGCGGTGTTGATCGGCCTCGGAGTGCTCTTGGCCGGGCCGGCGGCGCCTGCCGCTCTCGCCGACGTGGTTGCCCCGGTGTCGGTCTGTCTGGAGTCGTCGACGGGTGAACCGTTGGCGGAAGGTGCGGTGAGCTTCGAGTACGACGAGGCATGGCATCCGATTGGAACGACCGGCGAGGACGGCTGCATCGTCGGTCAGCTACCGGCAACGAAGACCAAGGTCGAGATGGTGCATCGGGGAGTCCGGCGAGTCATCCGCCAGAACCTGGAGAAGACACCAGCCGTCCTGTTCTCGACCACATCGATCGACGTTTCGCTCACGAACGCTGCGGGTAAACCCATCGAGGGTGGCGTCGCAGAATTCAGAAGCGCGGGGGAGTGGAGGCCCATCGGTGCCACCGACGCTGCAGGCGTGGTCTCCGTCGAGCTTCTCGCAACGAAGCGCACGTTCGCCATGACCGTCGATGGTGTTCGGTCGACCCAATCGGTCGACCTGAGGACCGAAGCCCGACCTGCATTCAGCACGGTGCCGGTGGAGATTACGCTGCGCGACCCAGCAGGCGACCCGATTGCAGGAGCGGCAGCCGAGTATCGAGGCGCGGAGTGGATTCCGATTGGAAGAACCGATGATGCGGGATTGGTGCGAACCGAGCTGCTACCTGGTCAGGTCAGATTCGCCGTGCGCCACGAAGGCGGGCGAGCGGCGATTCGCCAAGACCTTGCGGTCGACCCCCTCGTGCGGTTTGCGACCGCGCCCATCGTGGTCGACTTTCGCTCATCCGCCGGTGACCCGATTGCGGGAGCGCCTGTGGAGGTCGAGGCGGATGGTTGGGTGGATATCGGGGTGACCGATGAAGCGGGAGCCCTCGTTCTCGAGGCACTGCCTTCGACCCGCTCATTCCGACTCACCCATGAAGGACGTCGCCAGCGGGTTCGCCAGGATCTCGAAGCTGACCCGCTGGTGCGATTTCGCACGATTCGTGCTGGCGTGGAAGTTTCGCTGGCGGACGGGACCCTCGTTGCAGATGTCCCCGTCGAGATGCGGGGCAATGGGTGGACGGACCTGGGCGTCACCGACGAGGCTGGACGGGTCGAGGTCGAGCTCCTTCCCGTCGCCACAAGATTTCGCGTTCGCCACGAGGGCGTCAGAAGCTCCTTTCGATGGGATTTGGGTGAAGACCCCACGGCTCGCGTGTCGACGGTGCCAACCGAGGTGCAGGTGCTCGACAGCTTGGGTGAACCAATCGTCGGGGTGGACGTCGAAGTTCGAACGCAGGGTTGGCAGAGCCTTGGTGCCACCGATGTGAACGGGCAGGTGCAGGCAGAGTTTGTGCCTGCGACGCTCCGATTCCGTGTTGTTCAGGACGGAACCAGACATGTCGTCCGCACAAACATTGCCGCCGCACCGGTGGTGATCGAGGTGCCGGCAATCGAACCCGAGCCTGACGCCGTGGTTGTGGAGGAACCCGTCGACACCGAGACGACAACAGCTACGTCGACAACGGTGCAAGTCCACGAGAATCCAACGCCGTCCACGACGGATCTCGTCGCTCCGGTCACGTCCACGCTCGCGGCACCGACGACGTCGTCGACGGTGCCTGTGACGAGCAGCTCGCCCCCCACGACGACCGGATCGCTGTCTTCGCCGAGGGTGGAGGAACCTGCGCCGACGGAGACAACGCTCTCAACGGACACGGTCGCGGTGCCAGAAACCACGGCAACGACGGATTCCGCGCCACTCGCGAGTACGGCCTCGACCCCTTCGACCTCGACCACTTCGTCCTCAACCACCTCGACCTCGGTCGCAGCTCCCGAAAACACGCAGTCGTCCACAACAACGACCGTCGAACCGCCGCCACCAGAAGTCGACCAGGCGGTTGCCTCCGCAACCGTGTTTGCTGCGCCAGGTGAGCTCTTCGAGTCCGAGACGGTCGCATCTGCCCTCACGTGGTCGAGTCCGGACAGCGAGAGCAGCCGACTGCTCCAGGTGTCTCTGGAAGAGGCGGCGATCTACGGATCGGTGGGCGATGGATCGAGTGTGGGGTACACGTTCCGAATCGAGAACCCGTCCGAAACGGACCTCGCAGACAACGCCGTGATCGAGCTGCACATGCCGGGCGCACGGGAGTTGTCGACCGAGTCACAAGAAGACTGGTCGTGTGATGTCGATGGCTCGAAATGGCGCTGCGAGCACAACGGGCGACTCCTGGCTGACTCGTCGTCCGTGATCCAGGTGGCCGCGACGGTTCCGGACCCGGAAGTCGTGGCGTTCGTTGCCGCCAACCCAACCGAGGATCTCATCGTGCTCGGTATCGCGGCGTCGCTCATGCTGGGGCTTCTCTACCTCGTGATGTCACTTTCCAGCGGCTCGCGCGACAAGGGCGACTCGGCTCAGGTTGGGTAGGGTCTTTTCGTCCTGTCGACGTGGAGGCATGCGGGTGTCGGAAAATGTTGTGTCGTCTGACGAAGAAGCACGCGATCACAAACCTGCGGGCACTGACCGCTCCGTTGCAAGGGTCGCCCATGACATGGTCAACGCGGTGATGGCAATCGATCTACGTCTTGGCGTGATGGAGGTCCGTGAGCCGTCCGACTCCGTGCGAGCGCTGCGCGAGCCGACGAATGAATTGCTCGAGCTGGTCAGGGAGCTCGACGGACTCGTCAGGACTGACGTGAAGTCGTAGCGAGTCTGTCCTCGAGTTGTTCGTCGAGTACTCGCAGAAGATCATCGGGGCGGTAGGGCTTCTTGAGAAATGCCACGAGTCCCGCTGCGGTCAGTCGTCGCGTGGCTTCTCGCTCGTTGTAGCCGCTGGTGAGGACCACCTGGATCGACGGGTCGTGGTCGCAGATGTGTTGGTGCAATTCTGCACCGTCGACGTTTGGCATCATCATGTCAATCACCGCTGCTTGGATGCGATCTCCGGACACCTCGAGGATGTTGATCGCCTCTGCACCGTCAGCTGCGGCGAGGACGGAATATCCGGCGGTCTCCAAGACGTCGACGAGCACCTCGCGAATAGCGCGCTCGTCTTCGACCACCAGCACTGTTCCCTGACGATCTGCTGCGGGACGCCCGAGTCGAAGGTCGATGTCGACAGCGGCCGGCTGCGAAGTTCTCGGGAAGTAGAGCTGGACAGTGGTGCCTTCGTTCGGGATGCTCGTGATCTCGATGGCGCCGCTGTGGGCTCGCATGATCCCAGCGACGGCGGCCATTCCGAGCCCGTGCCCCGAGAACTTGGTGCTGTAGAGAGGATCGAAGACCTGGGTGATCTCCGACGAATTCATGCCACACCCTTCATCGACCACCTCGAAGACCACGTATGGGCCGGGCTCGAGGTCTTTCCCGAACAGCAACTGGGAGAGTTGTGTGTGATCGAGCTCGGTCGAACGGGTTCGTAGAGCGATCCTTCCGGACCTGCCCTCGAGCGATTCCGAAGCGTTCGTCAGCACGTTCATCACGACTTGACGGACCTGAGTTGGGTCGCCTTCGACGTTCACACCCTCTTCGGCGAGTTCGAGTTCGAGCGCCGCCTTCTTCGACAAGCTGATTTCCAACAGGCCCGACATCTCGCGGACGAGACCGGAAAGATCGAGGGTCGAGACCGTGAACTGGCCGCCCCCTGAGTAGGCGAGCAGCTGGTCACAGAGCGCGCTCGCCCGTTCGACCGATCGGTCGATGTTCCCGAGATACTTCCCCGACCGACCCGTATCGGTGTTGGTTGCGACTGCGAGGTCAACATTGCCCATGATGGCGGCGAGGATGTTGTTGAAGTCGTGGGCGATGCCGCCCGCGAGCGCTCCGAGGCTTTCGAGCTTTTGGGCTTGCACCGCTTGTCGGCTCAGCTCAGCTCGTGCCCCCAATGGGCGCACGGTGATGAAGTGGCCGGCCATCGCGCCAGAACTCTGTCGAACGGGGTCGCTCTGCAAGAGAATCTTCGTCTGCAGTCCGGTCTCGGATCGCGTAATCGCCTGCACGGATATGCCGTCGAGATCGGATCTGTTCGTCCATGCGGCCGAAATCCTCTCCAGCTCTTCTTCGAGCGCAGATGGAAATGCGGTGATGTGCTGGCCCACCCGGAGCCCACTGAGTTCGAATGCCACGCGGCTTATCTCTTCGACGACGCCTGAGTAGTCGAGCCGCATCATTCCGGTCGGCTGAGGTGGGACCATCTCGGAGGCAAGCGACCCGTAGTTCTCCAACGCACGTTCCTCGGCATCGCGCTCTCGTTCGCTGCGATGAACCTCGAGGCGATGCATGACGAGCTCCGAGAGGATCGTCAGGCAATCCATCTGGTCCTCGCTCAGATCTCGTGGTTTCGTATCGAGAACACAGAGTGTGCCGATCGCGAACCCGTCGGGACTGCGCAGTGGAGCGCCTGCGTAGAACCGGAGATTGGGAGCCTCGGCGACGAGAGGATGTTCGGCCGCGATGTGGTCGAGTTCAAGGTCGCGGACCTGCCGTGGCGCGTTCGTCTCGACGGTGGTGACGCACATTCCTGGCTCGCGTCCGAGCTCGGTTGCGTCCAGACCGTGTGCTGCCTTCAGAAACAAGCGTGAACTGTCGACGAGCGACACACACGCGAGCGGCATTCCAAAAACACATGCCGACAGAGTGGCGATTCGATCCAGAATCGGGTCGCCCGGCGTATCGAGAATTTCATAGGCCCGAAGCGCGGCAAGGCGCCCATATTCGTTGTCCATAACCACCCCTTATTGACGCCCGCCAGCATTCCATATGAGGATTTCTTTGAACCTCTTGGGGGCCAACGAATAACAATTTCGTTAGGCCCGTTGATGCGCGTCCCTCGCCGTTCTAGCCACTCGTCGCGGTCAAGCGCTCCTCGACGACGAGGCTGACGTTCACGGTGATGGTCTTGTCGAGTTCGTCGCTGAGCGTGTCGGCTAATGCAGTGACCTCGGGAAGACCTGTTGATGGACCAACGACTACCGCCGTCACCGTGCTTCCCTTGATGTCGACGCTCACGAGACGGTGCATGGCGTCCGTGGGCAACCAATCATCGACCGTGGACTCGATCGTCGATTGACGGACGGTGTTTTCGGTCACTTCGGCACCGTTGAGCAAGAGCGCGCCAAAGATGAACACCGCGAACGTGCAGGTCACGATGACCGCGGTCCGCACCCGGTGTTGGCTCTCGGCCACCCGTTGGAGCGGCGTCACCCCGGTGAGGATGAACGTGAGCCCACCGACCAAGAGGATGGCGATCATGTTGGTGGCAAAGAGCAGAAGCGCCCCGTGCCCCGCGGTCCAGTCGCCCTGTGAATACGAGATGCCGACCACGGCGAGAGGTGGCACGAGAGAGATGGCGATCGCAACGCCAGGCAGCGAGTCGGAGACGTCGGGTCGAGAGAGTCCGTACGCCCCAGCGGCCCCAGCGGCGACTGCGGTGATGAGATCGAGGATTGTGGGACTCGTCCGCGCCAGGATCTGGCTGTTTGTCGTGGTGTCGATGATCGTGGGCGAGATGAGTCCGAGCAGTGCTCCGATGCTTATTGCGAAGACGATGCCGCCAGCCGCGAGCGCCGCGGATCGAGTGAGTCGATTCGGCCAACCCATGACGAGGGAGATCGCCATACCCATGAGCGGAGTCATCAGAGGGGCGACGAGCATTGCGCCGATGACCACCGCGGTCGAATCCGTGATCACGCCCATCGAAGCGATCACCGCGGCAAAACCCATGAGCGCGAAGAAGCGGATCACCCGAGTCTGCGTGGTCGGTCCCTCGTACAGAATCTTGTCGTAGAGCGATTGGCGGGCATCGACGGACTTGGGCCGATCGCGCAACCATGTCGACACGAGCTCGGTCGTGTCGCTATAGGTGGCAACCCCATCGGTGCGAGCGTCCAGAGAGACAACGAGCATCAATGCCGAGACGGTGACGGCCCAGATCGCGCCGAGCGCCGTCACCGTTCCGATCGCTGCTTCGGGCATGACGATCAACAACAGGCCAATCGCGGCAGCGAGACCGTACAGGGCGAGCCGAGCCCAGTCTGGTTGGGTGGTGTGCCAGAGCCGATAGGCCGAAAGAACCGCCAAGCCAACGAGCGCGGCGCCGAGGAGACGGCCCAGGAAGATCGTCGACTGATCAGGGGCGATGAACAAGACCGCTCCCATTGCCAGCGTGGCCGCCGCAGCGATGCCAGCAAACCAGTCACGTGGCCGACCGCTCGCCCACTTGCGCAGTGCGACCGCCGCAAGCCAGATGAACGCAAGTCCAATCAGCCGGGCGAGGACGCGATCGGAACGGTCGGGCCACGCCAACATCGCCAGTCCGATGGCGATGCCGCCGATCGAGCGAAGCACAGCGGGGCTGGTCAGCAGCGCCGTGTCGATTTGGGCGAGCGTGAACGGCGTCTCCTCCACCCCGTCCTCGAGCTCGGCATTGTTCGTGATCGAATCCGGTGCCTGTGTCATTTGTTGCTCCCGATGGGTTAGTACTCCACCGGCATAGCACCTTCGCCAGCTGGCTATTGCGGAAGTGGCCCCGTCCGTTCGAATACGACAACCACGGGGCCGTTCGCGAGCACCAGGTGCCCGGAGGGGGACAGGCCCCACTGGGATGCGTTGATGGCTCCTTGGGAGAAGGCGGTGAGTGCTGCGTTTTCTGGGCAACCTACCAGTGTGGTCCTTCCACTCTGGATCTGAATGCTGCCGTCGGCGCTTGGGAGGAACAGGCCGTTGCCATGGCCATTGCATCCATCGTGCCCGCTGAGTGTCTTTCCATCGAGGGTGATGCTCGGGATCGTGCCGGGGAAGCTGTCCAAGTCGATTCTTGCGCCGTCGCTCCACAGCTCGATGACGGTCCACTGGCCCGACAACTCCGCTCCCGGTTGCGGCGAGAACGAAGGTGGCGCGGTCGCCACTGTCGCCGGAGGCCCCTCACTCGGATCGTCAGGAAATGAGGGCCCGGCAGACGTGACGAGCGTGACGGTGGAACGTTCGTCGAGGGCGGTGCCCGCCGGAGGATCGGTTCGGATCACGACGCCCTGCTCGACCTCGCCAGTGGCTTCCTCGACTTGAGTGACTTGTAGGCCGAGCTCGAATAGTCTCAGCAGAGCGCCCTCGAAATCGAGGCCCTCGACAGACGGCATGACGATGACCGGATCCGAAGGGCCGAGTTCGAATTCGTACAGTCCATGTGCGGTGCTGTCGACCGAGAACCGAGTGAACCCGGAACCCCAATCGACCGTCACCTCATCATCGGGCACGAAGAACTCGACCTGCTCGGCGAGCGCCGAGCACGAGACAAGCTCGCTGAACGGGGTGGCGGGAAGTGGAGCCGGCTCTGCCAGCGTCTCCACGACGACGAAACCGCTTTCCTTCCACTCGACGACATGCGTCACGCTACGACAGCCCGTCGAGTAGGTGACCTCGCTACTTCCTGCGGTTGGCGTGTCAAACCAGACGTACTGATGTGGGAGTAGGACACTGTCAACCAACGCGGTGAACTCTCCAGTGATTGCGGTGATCGGGAGCCATTCCATCGTTCGAAGTGGTCCCGTCGTCACGTCTTGCAGCGCGACCGGTCCCGAATCATTGGCGACGGGTGCCTCCGCGTCGGGGACATCGATCGCGTCCCGTGCATCGGTCGCGTCGCTCGCGGTCTCGGTCGTGGTCGTATCGTCGCCGGTCAGCGCGAGCGCTCCTCCGGTGATGGCCAATGCGGCCACGAACGTGCCGGCGGCTCCCGCCATGCGCTTTCGGGTGGTCTTGCGGCGGCGGAGGCCGGTATGGATCGCCTGCGGGTCAGGTACCGACAGCGACGTTTCGAGGCGGCCGATCAGTTCGGGGATGTCGTCGTCATGAGTCATACCGCTTCTCCTTCGAGCTCGACGCGCAACTTGGCGCGTGCTTGGGTGAGCGTGGCGGAGACGGTTCCCGGCGCGATGTCGAGTTTCGTGGCGATATCGCTTTGGGTCAGGTCGTCGATGTAACGAAGCACGATGGCGCTGCGCTGTTTGACGGTCAGTCGATTGACCGCAGCCCAGAGTTCGACGTTCGGGTCCTGGTCGAGGGCGACGGCTCCCGCTGAGTCGACGTTGACCGGGTCGACGTAACGCTGACGGCGCAGCCATGAACGTTTCGCCTTGTTGATCGCGACCTTGGTGACCCACGATCGAGGCGAATCCATCACGCCGACGGTCGACCACTTCTCGAGAGCGTCGATGAACGCATCGTTCGTTGCGTCCTCAGCTCTGACGAGGTCTCCTGCACACACGATGAGCACCGAACTCAGGACGCGGCGATAGTTCAGGCTGAACCAGTCGTCGAAGTCGTGGATCTGATCACTCATCTGTCTCGTACAAGGCGTTGGGATATGGGTATTGCTTAGTCGGTGTCTAACGAATTTTGGTTTGGGTATGTCCGACCATTCGCACGTCCAGGCCGAATTCTTTGCGCGTCCTGACGCGATCCATTGTCTTGGAATGCCTGCCGTTTCTACGATCGGCCTCATGTTGTCACAACTGGATTCGTCGACCATCCAAGGCGCCTCGCGCTCGGTGAGCATCGCGACGGCAGTGGAGGCCATACGCTGGGCTTCCTCCACCTTTGGTGACCGCTGCTGTCTCTTGACCTCGCTGCAAGATGCCGTGCTCGTCGACCTCGTTGCGAAGACCGCGCCGCGAGTTCCGATTGTGTTCCTCGACAACGGGTTCCAGTTCGCTGAAACCCTTGACATGGTGCGTCGCGTCGAGAGTCGATATGGAACCGAGATCGAGGTCGTTCGAACGGGCCGCAAGCACGATCGATTCGTCTCGTGCTGCGACGTGAAGCTTGAGTTGCTCGAAACGGCGCTCGATGGTCGCGATGCCTGGATCACGGGGATCCAACGGACAGCAACGACGAACCGAGCAACGACGGAGATCATTGACATCGACCGCCGCGGCAAGATCAAGATCAGCCCGCTGGCCCAATGGAGCGACGACGACCGGGCGAGATACATCGATACGCACGATGTCCTTACCCACCCACTCTTGCGTTCGGGCTACACCTCAATCGGCTGTGAACCGTGCACGACCGCCGCCCCCGACGGAGGCCGCACGGGACGCTGGCCGGGAAGCGAAAGGTCCGAGTGCGGGCTACACCTGTGAGCGCGAAGGACGACAGGTCTTCTCAGCGTGGTGGGGTACGCCGGAACACGTAGACGAACGCGGGGTGGGTGTAGGCGGCGCCGCGGTTCATCTCGTGCAGTTCTTCGGCTGTCGGTCGCGTGCCCTTCTTGGGGACGAGGTAGCGGTCGAGGTCGTCGGTATCCGTTTGGTAGTCATCATCGCTGCTGTTGATGACAGCGACCAGTGTGTAGTCGGGGTCAAGGCTCGCCATCGACGCGTCACCGTGGCTGTTGTTCGTTACCAGGTAGCCGCCAGTTCTGAGGTAGCGAGTGCAGTGCTCGCTGATGAATCCGGCATACATCGAGATCAGCACATCGACGGACCCGTCTTGGACGGGAAGAGGCTCCCCGTAGTCGGCGTGCTCGAAGGTCAGAGCGGGCTCGGGCTCGACCGGCTGGCCAACCGATCGACGTTTCGCTCGGACGAGCTCGGCGACAGCATCTTCCTGCGCGAAGAATCGCGCCGCTCTCTTGTCGACATCGACGTAGAGCACGTCGTCGAACCAGATCGACGGTGCAATGTCGATGTAGCTTCCGGCGTACAACACCGACGCCGGCCGCGGCAGCAAGCCGGCCACCGCGCGGAAGAGTCTGACGCGGTCGTCGGGGTGTTTGTCGTAGTCGGCGTGAAACGCCACCACATCTGCGGGTGAGGTCATGCGGCATGCTCATCTGCATCGGTCTCGAACCAGCCGTGCACGATCATGCTCGCGGCCACGCTGCCCGCGTTCGCCGACGCGATGGCTCCCATCGTCCCCTGTACATCCCCGGCCGCCCACAATCCCGAGACGTTGGTCTTCTGACTATTGTCGACGGCCACGTAGCCGTGCTCATCGAGCGCCAATCCGAGCGTGTCGGTGAGCCCGTCGATGAGTGGCGCCGCTCGTTCGTCTGGTGTCACCAGCAAGGTGCCGACCTCGATTCGTTGACCGTCGTCGAGGGTCACAGCCTTCAGCTTTCCTGCGTTGTGATGGAGTTCGACGATGTCGCCATGATGCAGCGCGACGCCCTGTCGCTCGAGATCTTCTATTTGTTGCGAGCTGACGCTGAGGTGGCGCGGGGCGAGAACCATTCGTTTGTCCGTCCAGCTCTGGACCATGTGCGGAAAGACGTCGAGTGCATAGCTCATCGACGGGACGATGCCCCAGACCCGGTCCTTGTTCTCGAAGCCATCGCAGAAGGGGCACGAGATGATGGTGTTTGCCCAACACTCGTTGAACCCGTCGAGGTCTGGATGTTGATCGTGGTAGCCGCAGGTCAATATGACCTGCCGTGCCTGGTACTCGTCGGTCGGTGTCGCTACAACGAGGTCGTTCGACTCGTCCGCGCGCCGCACGGCGGTGACCGCTTCGGGTATGAGCCGAGCTGAGTCGTAGGCATCGATCTGTTCCCATGCTCTGTCCCTGATCTCGTGCGGGAGCATCCCGTCGAGTCCGAGGAAGTTGTGGACGCCGTGCGAGGCGGCATTTCGCGGCGGCGACGGTGCGTCGAACACAACGGTGTCCTTGCGCGTGCGGGCGAGAACCAGTGCCGCCTGCATGCCGGCGGGCCCGCCGCCGATGATCGCTACGTCGATTTCTTTCATGATGTCTCCTGACTGACCGTTGGTCATTCGTAGTATGACCGTTGGTCAGTCGCCTGGCAACCCGCTACGATGGTGACCCGTGACACCCAAAGACGATTCGGCCGTTCCGCGGTTTCAGCCGGCCGACGTACGACAGCGCCAGATCCTTGACGCGGCCGCCGGTCTGTCCATCAAGGAGGGGCTGGACAACGTCTCCATCGCGCAGGTGGCGGCGGCAGCGGGAGTGGCGAAGGGTTCGATCTACCTCCACTACGCATCTCGCAACGAACTGGTTGACGCTCTTCGCGCCGACCTCTGGCACAAGATGCTCGACGAACCGTCGACGATCCTCGAGGACACATCCACCACCGCCGCCGAGAAGCTCGACCTCATCGTCGGCCACCTCGTCGCGTTCTCGACCGAACACGAGGAGCTCTACCACGCGGTGTTCCACGCAACGGCAGCGCACAGTGATGAACCTTGGGTCGAATCACGACGGCTGTTCACACAGCTGCTGAGGGCTGGTCAACAAACGGGAGAATTCGACATCGAAGATGTCGACATCACCGCTGATTTCTTGCTCCACGCGTACTCGGGGCCGTGTTATCACCACGACGACATGGAAGCGGTTGCCTCCAACCTCAAGCAGCTCTTCCGTCGAGTCGTGGGTTCGGTCGACCGCCCGTAGTCAGGCTTGGTGCGCCACCGCACTAGGTTGCGATGAGGGGCGATTGCGTGACCGAATCAGGGTTTCAGGTGGGGTTGGATTCGCCTCGCTATTACGAGAAGCAGGTGCATGCTCTCATGGCCCCGTTCGTCGAGGCGATGGTTGGCGAGACCGTGCGTCCTGGAGATTCTGTGCTCGACGTCGCGTGCGGAACTGGATTCGCCACGAGGGCGGCTGCGTTGGTCGCCGGACCCGGCGCGAGAGTGGAGGGCATCGATCTCAATCCAGCGATGATCGCCTGTGCAGCCGAGGTAGCGAGCGGTGCCGATGCGAACATCGTGTGGAGTTCGGGTTCGGCACTCGATCTGCCGTTCGCAGACGATCAGTTCGATTCGGTGATCTGCCAGCAGGGTCTCCAGTTCTTTCCCGACCCGGTGCTTGGCGTAAGGGAGATGGTTCGTGTCGCGCGTGTCGGCGCACGAATCGGTCTGACGGTCTGGTCGTCGCCCGAGCGGACGCCCTTCCTCAGGTTCGAGACCGCGATGTTGTCTCGCCATGGTGGTGGGGCACAGGCCGAATACTCAACGACGGAGCAACAGCTTCGAGGTTGGTTTGCCGCAGCGGGGCTCGATGAGGTCCTCATCGAGTTGGTCGAGGTTGAGGTCGACCTACCTCCGGTTCTGAAGTACGTGCCCGAGCATCTCAAGGCCCTGCCGTGGTCGGCGGGTTTCTTTGCGTTGCCCAAAGAGGAACAACGAATGGCTTTGGATGAACTCGACGCGGAGCTGGCCGAGTACCGAACCGCCTATGGTTTGACGATTCCGTTCAGCTCATATCTGACGACTGCGAGTATCCCCGCATGAGCGACAACATCAGCTTCCAAGTTCTCACGCTTCCCGGGCGACCATGGCCTGAATACAGGCAACAAGTTCTGCACGTTGAAGAACTTGGATTCGATGTCGCCGCTATTCCAGACCACTTCTGCGACTGGGCCAATCCTCCAGCTCCCTGGATGGAATGTTGGACGCTCATGGCGGCACTCGCTGTGGAAACTTCCTCAATTCGGTTGGCGACCAACGTTTCCCAGATCCCGCTTCGCAATCCTGGGGTCTTGGCCCACCAAGCGATCACCGTCGACCACATTTCCGGCGGACGCGTGGAACTCGGTATCGGCACAGGGCTCATGATCGACCCGGGAACTGAAATGCTTGGGCTGCCAAACTGGTCCAACGCCGAGCGCGCCCGTCGGTTTGGTGAGTACGTCGAGCTGCTCGGCCTCTTTCTCTCGCAAGACGTGACGTCATACGAGGGTGAGTACTACAGCGCTGACGCGGCTGTCATGAACCCCTCGTCGCTCCAATCGCCTCGAATACCGGTTGTCGCTGCTGCCTTGGGTCCGCAGATGATGCGACATACGGCGCGTTGGGCCGACGCATGGAACACCATGAGTTTCTCACCAGATTTCGGAGAGCAACTCGAAGAGCTATCGGGCCGGAACGCTCGAATGGATGTGCTCTGTCGTGAGTTGGATCGTGAGCCCGGCGATCTGCGCCGAAGCGTGAATCTCTTCGACGCCGAGGCTCGGGCCGCTGGGGGTCGGCTCCGCGTCTACGACGATGAAGAACTGCTCGTGAATCTGATCACTGGACTTCGAGGTGCGGGTTTCACCGAGTTCGGGCTGTATTACCCGAGCGATTCGACACAACTCGAGTCGTTTGAGTACATCGCCCGGGACGTCATCCCAAGTCTTCGGGCACCCGGACCCGGTGGCCCGTAGGACCGTGAAGGATGCTCAGTCCTTGGTGTGCTCGTCGTAGAGGGAGCGCGGCCAGTAGCGGACCGGCGCTACCTCGTGTCGATCGATGAGGTCTGTGCGGACCCGCTCGTAGTCATAACAGTTGAGCTCGTACTGGTTTCCCCACGGATCGACGAGGTCGAACGCCCAACACATGTCGAAGTCGATGATGTTGTTCGCGACGAGCGGTTGACCCGATGGACTGTTGATCTCACCGGGTAGCGAGAGGGCAAACGCGATGAACTCGGCGGCATCGATGGAGAACGCAACGCCGGTCTTCTGGGCGATCATGGGGTGGGTTTCGGTGGTCTGGAACAGCGCGAGCATCGTCTTGCCGCCGTCGGCAGAGATTTGCAGCGGGCCACCCTCGAATCCGTTTGCCCAGAAGTCGAAGTCCTCGACCGGCTCGAAGCCGAGATGCTCGGAATACCACGCAGCTGCCTCAGCGCGGTCGGGTACTCGAATGTGGACATGATCGAGTCGCCCCATACGAAATGTCGGTGAATCGCTCATGTCGCCGAGTGTAGGTGGGGTAATCGATGACGATCGACTCCTCGCATCGGCAACAATCGTCACCATGGGATGGTCGCGTGCACAGCTCCAACTGGAGCGACGCTGGTTTCGAGCGACGATTCTTGCCGTGGTGGTGCTCCTTCTTTCGCTGCCTGTGGTCCGAGACGAAGACGACTTCCCGCTCTCCACCTACCCCATGTATGCAACGGCACGCGGCGATGAGGTTTCGTTGGTGACGGCGTGGGGTCGGGATTCGAATGGCCAGCGTGGTGAACTCGGTCTCGGCATCATCGGGTCCAGCGACGATCCGTTGATCGTTGCTGGTGAGCTTCGTTCTTCGATTCGCGCCGGCGAGGTCGCTGACCGCTGTCGTGAAATAGCCGATCGGGCCTCAGTCGATTCCTCGATCGTGTCGATCGAAATCGCAACGGAGCGGCATGACGTTGTGGCACACACGCTCAGTCGACCGAGCCTCATCACGCGAACCGTGCATGCCGAATGTCCCGTGCCGGAGAACGATCGATGACGGTCGCGCCGCCCGAGAGACTCGCAGTGTTTCGAATCCTGCTCGGTTCGTTTGTCACGGCTTATCTCGTGATTCGATTGCCCGTGTTCATCGAGCTGACCTCGCGCGAAACGAACCGTTTCGACCCCGCTGGTCTGTTCCGACTGGGAGACGCTCCGCTCGGAGCGGGCCTGTATCTGGCTCTGATCGGGTTGACGATCCCGGCAGGCATCGCCTTCACCGTGGGATGGCGATTTCGCTTCACGGGTCCGACGTTCGCCGTGTTGCTGCTCGTCGTCACGAGCTATCGCTCCTCTTGGGGACAGCTGCTTCACTTCGAGAATCTGATGGTTCTTCATGTCATGGTCTTGGCGCCATTTCGCGCGGCGGACGCGTGGTCGCTTGATGCCCTCCGGGGCGAGGATCGAGTCGCGGGCGGTGCGAGCCCCCACGTTCGATACCACTTCCCACTGCAGCTGGCGTCGGTGATCGTTGTTGTCACCTACGTTCTTGCTGGTATCGCGAAGCTCCGATACGGCGGCCTCGACTGGGTGCGTGGCGATTCTCTGCGAAATCACATCGCGTATGCGGCCGCCCGGGTTGAGCTGCTCGGTGGGAACTCATCGCCCTTTGCGGCATTCGCAGTTCGGAACGCGTGGATCTTGCCCCCAGCTGCCGTGGCGTCGATCGTCATCGAACTGGGAGCGCCGCTCGCGCTGATCTCCAAGCGCACTCGAAACGCCTGGGTGGCACTCGCCTGGTTGATGCACGCCGGCATCTTGGCCTTGATGCTCATCGTGTTTCCGTCACCCCTGTTGCTCATCGCGTTCGCCCCGATGTTCGAACTCGAACGCCTTGCCGAATGTTTGGGACGTGCCCGGCCTCGTCTATCGTCACAACGGAACTCGACGCAACAAAGGCTGCGTCGACGACGTACGAGGAGCTCGACGTGAACGGGACGATCGGCGGAATCATCTCGGCGGGGCGAGTTCGGCTCGAGCCAGGCCTTGCGGGCCACATCGCTGCTGGCGCAGGCGATGGTTCGACGCTTGTTGCCAATGCCGAGGCCCTGTCGCGCCGCAAGCTGGTCTCGTCGGTGGCTTCAGGCGTCGGGACTCCAACGACGTCGACCAGTGTGCTCGGTTTCGAGCTTGAGTTGCCCGTGATCACGGCGCCGATGGGGCCGGTCGAGCTGATCGACCGCGGTGGGGCTCGAGCGATGGCTGAGGGTGCGCACCGTGCAGGCGCGGGTACCACGGTGGCGCTCACGTCGGCTCCAATGCTCGAAGAGGTACCGACGACCGGTGGCGTTTCCCTTTTCCAGCTCTACTGGTGGGGCGATCGCGAATGGATTCGTTCGATGATCCTCCGAGCGCACCAAGCGGGGTTCGCTGCGGTGGTCGTCACCGTCGACGTACCCGACTATGGCACCCGTTGGGCCGACGTCGAAAGCGGCTTCGACCATCACGGCCAGATGGCGCTACCGAATCTTGCCTATGCCCCGACGGAACGGGCGCAACGGTTGTCGTTCCAGCAAGCGCTGACGTTCGACGACATTGCGTGGGTGGTCGAGACTTCGCCGATACCGATCATCTTGAAGGGTGTGCTCTCGGCTGCCGATGCACGACGTTCGGTGACCGCAGGCGTCGCAGCGGTTTACGTTTCCAATCACGGTGGTCGGGCGATCGCTGGACAGATCGGAACGATGGACGCACTCGACGACGTCGTCGGGGAAGTGGGTGGAGAGCTTCCCATTCTCGTCGATGGCGGCTTCTCGACTGCCGAGGACATCGCGAAGGGCTTGGCCTGCGGCGCCGACCTCGTGGCCATCGGCCGGCCAATGGCGTATGCGCTGGCTCACGGTGGTTCGGAAGGGGTAGCGAACTACCTTGCGCTTCTCCAAGACGGTCTGCGGACCGCGCTCACGGTTCTTGGTGCGTCGTCGCCAGATGCGCTTGGGCAGATGCACATACGACGCACCTAACATCCGCCGGCAGACTCGGTCGGCCATAGTGGGTGAATGCCAGAAGACACCTACACCCACGGCCATCACCCGAGTGTGCTCCGTTCGCACAACTGGCGGACCGTCGAGAACTCGGCGGCCTACCTGATCCCACATCTTGTGCCCGGAGTATCCGTGCTCGATGTCGGTTGCGGCCCCGGAGCCATCACCCTCGAGATAGCGGAGCGTGTCGCGCCTGGAGCTGTCATCGGAATGGACGTGTCGGAAGATTTCATGCCCGATGTCGGCTCCAATGTCACGTTCGAGGTCGGCGATGCGTACGAGCTCGCCTATGACGACGACAAGTTTGACATCGTGCACGCGCATCAGGTGCTGCAGCACGTGTCCGACCCGGTGGCGGTGTTACGCGAGATGCGACGCGTGGTGAAACCAACTGGTGTCGTCGCTGTGCGAGACGTCGACTACGCAGCCATGTCGTGGTGGCCCGAAGATCCGCGACTCGATCGGTGGCGCGAGATCTACCGTGCGGTGGCCTACCGGAACGACGCTGAACCAGACGCAGGACGGCGTCTGGTCGACTGGGCCACCCAAGCTGGATTCGAAGACATCACCCCATCGTCGGGAACGTGGACCTTTGCAACACCCGATGACCGCGACTGGTGGAGTGATACGTGGGCAACCCGAACGACCTCGTCCGCTTTTGCTCATCAAGCCCTCGAGTACGGCCTGACTACGCCGGAGGAGCAGGTGGAGATCTCCGCAGGAATCCGCGCGTGGGGCGCACACCCGACGAGTTGGTGGGCTGTTGTTCACGGTGAGTTGCTGTGTCGTCGATGAGCTATCGACCGGCAGCCGAATTGAACTCATCGCAGAACCGATGGCCGATGCGGTGCCGAAGTGGGACAATTGTGCATGACCTCGAGTCACGACGACGTTCCAACTGGTGAGCTTGCCGATTGGCCGAGGCCCGCGGGCGCCGCTCTCTATCATCCCGACGGGCGGCTCAAGAAGAAGCCCTATGAGAAGAGGCTCGAAGAACTCCAAGAGGAGCTGGTGAAGCTCCAGCACTGGATTCAGCAAGAGAAGTTGCGGGTCCTGGTCATCTTCGAAGGACGTGGATCTGCGGGAAAGGGTGGGGTGATCAAACGCATCAGCGAACGCACGAGTCCACGAATTGTTCGGACGGAAGCTCTGCCAAAACCGACCGAACGCGAGCAGACGCAGTGGTACTTCCAGCGGTATGTCCCGCTCTTGCCATCGGGCGGCGAGATGGTCCTGTTCGACCGCAGTTGGTACAACCGCTCGAACGTGGAGTGGGTCATGGACTTCTGCACGCCGGAGCAGCATCAAGAGTTTCTTCGCACCTGTCCGGAGTTCGAGCGCATGCTGGTCCGTTCCGGGGTGATCATCGTGAAGTACTGGTTCTCGGTGAGCTACGACGAGCAGGCACGACGCTTCGCCGCTCGTAATGAGGAACCGCTCAAGCGGTGGAAACTGTCCGACATGGATCTCGAGGAGCATCGCCGATACGTCCGATACTCGATGGCCAAGGACACGACCTTCCAGCACACCGACATAAAGCAGGCACCTTGGTACGTGGTGCCGTCGGACGACAAACGTCGTGCACGACTCAATTGCATCAGCCATCTGTTGTCGGTCATTCCGTACCAGGACATCGTGCCCGATCCGGTGGAGATTCCAGAGCAGGAGACCTCCAAGCCCTACATCCGACCACCGATGTCGGAACAGACGATCGTCCCGCAGTTCTACTGAGCGTCGGGCGCCGGGATTGAGAATTCGTGTGACCTAGTGCCCTGGGTGTCGTCGTGAGTTCGCCGCATTGTGGAGGCAAAGCGGGAAGGTTCCCCGCTGAGGGAGATCACGATGACTGGAGCGATTCACAAAGTAGTGGTAGGCACAGACCTCTCACCGGCGGCTACAGGTGCGGTGGCCTGGGCTGGCGCGCTGGCACAGGACGCTAATGCCGAGCTCATTCCGGTTTTGGCGCTCGACGACCTCGGCCCCGACACTTCGCCCAACACCGCACTCGAGTTGCGGAGGTCGTTTGCCAAGCTGATCGATGATGAGGTCGATCGACTCGGATTGTCCGAGATCAGCCGTTCAGCCGTAGTCGAATTCGAAGATCCCCGGGTGTTGGTCCCGAAGCTCGTTGCCGAAGTGGGCGCGAGCGTGCTGGTTGTGGGTCGCACAGGGGCGGGTGGCTTTCCCGGTTTGGGATTCGGAGGAACCGCGGGTCATCTCGCCCACCACGTCGAGTGCCCGGTCGTAGTGGTGCCTCCCGATGTCGAGGTTGGGGTGGGTCTCGACTGGGTGATCGGGGTCGACGGGTCTGACGCGAATCGTGCTGCGTTGGAATGGACGGTTGAAACCGCCGAACAAATCGGTGGTGATGTTCATGCTGCGTACGCCTACGACCCGCTGCTCGGTCCGTCCTCCCCGCCCTGGCTCAAGCCGGATGACGACGTCGGTATCGAGGGACGCAGTGCACGAGCCCTCGTGGACGAGATGGCCAGTACTCGGCCGATCACGTTCGAGCGTCTCGATGGTCATCGAATTCCGGCCATTCTGCGGGCAGGTTCGCGACACAACACGAGAGCGATCGTTGTCGGGGCGAAGGGCGCTGGCAGTTGGGGAGGGCTTCGACTCGGTCGGGTGCCGACCCAGCTCATGCTTCATGCCGAGCACCCGGTCATCATTGTGAAAGGCACCGAGCGAGGCTGACCTCTGATCTATCCGGGCGTTACCCCGTCACTCATTGTTCCGCCCGGTTGCGTGTAATGGCTGCCTTGGCTGGTGTACGTCGCGGGGAGGTGAAGGAATTTTGAGTACGTTCGGATCGACCAGGCGACTGGGCCGCGGAAGAAGTAGTCCTCCGGTGCCGCGACCTTGTCGATGTCCTTCTTGTACTTCTCGGCGGTGCCTTTGGAGAGATGGAACTTCAACTCATCGCTGCTGCTGAATGTCTCGTGAATGATCAATGCGTCCTCATCGAACACCTCGTAGGCCTCGAATCTGAGGAGGCCCTGCTCGAGTGAATGGGCGTCCGTGCCCACGCGCTGCCACCAGTACTTGAGTTCATCGAGGGGAGACTCGCCGTTCGGAGAGCAGGTCCATTTGGCGGTGACCTGAATCGTGGACTCCGGCGCGGGTCGTGCGTAGTCATTCCGGACGTAGCCGAAAATTCGTTCCCCGAACGAGACGGGCACATTCTTGGTCTGGATCGCGTCTCTGACCTCCTCGGAGATGTTCTCTCCCCGAACCAAATGGGTCAGAGGCTTGGCGACCTTCATGAGTGCAGTCATATGTTCGGTCGCGGTCGATTCGAAGTAGTGCACGAGTGCATCGGCATCGGCGAACACATGATGGATGAGTACCGCGTCCTCGCCGACAGCATGGTTGATCTCTGTGGAAAGTACCCCGGGGTCCGAGCGCGCCCCTGCATGAATGTCTTCCCACTCGTGCAGCATCTCTTTCGATTCATTGGTTGTCCGGAATCGTCCTCCTTGTTTGATCGGGATCCACTTGCCGGTGATGCTGATTTCGGCGCCGATCCGTGACGGTTCGGCAAGGAATGTGGGAAGTGTTTCCGGTGTCATCGGTCGAACCCCGCTGCGTGAGCGCTGAACTCGGCTCCCAGTCCCATCTCTTGGGTGGCTCGTTTCATTTCGTCCGGCACATCGCCCATGAAGAAGAAGGGGCCGGGCGTGGCGATGGCGAGAAGGGCAGGAAAGTGGGCGCCGGCTGTGGTTCCGAGATGGAACCCAACCGCGTCCGCATCGGCGAACTCGTCTCGTACGTAGAGTGCGTTGTCGGTTTCGGAAACGTAGACATGCACCGTTTCTGCGTCCGGCTCGTTCTGTTCCATGGCTGCGGTGACGTCTTTGTAGATCGAAGTCAGCTCTTCGAGCTTTCCCGGTTGGGCGGTCCACTTGTATACGACGGTGACGTGACTGTCATTCATTTCGTTACTCCTCCGATTGGTCGGTGCGCCTGTGCGCTCACTGGGTAACCGATTGGTTACTTGTAGTAAGGTAACTGAACAGTTACCATGTGGTCAAGCGATTTCCTGGAGAGTCATGAGCGGTGTCAAGAAATACGATCGAGTCGAACTTCTCGATCGGGCAGTCGAGCTGTTCCGGGTGCAGGGGTACACCGATACGTCCACATCCGATCTGGTCGAAGAGCTCGGCGTGAACCGCAAGAGCATGTACGCAGAGTTCGGATCCAAGCAGGGTCTGTTCGAAGCTGCGCTCGAGCGCTACGACCAAGAGCATCTCTCGAGGGTGCTTGCTCCGATCGAAGCCCCGGCCGCCGGCGTTGCCGCGATCCGGAACGCGTTTGCGGGATATGCGACCGCGAGCGATGGCTGGGCCAGCGGGCGCGGCTGCCTTTTGTGCAACACCGCGGTCGAGCGAGCTGCGCTCGACCCCGGTGCAGACAAGTACGTTCAGGCATACCTCGAACGGTTGACCCGAGCGTTTCGCCATGCGCTGGCAAACGGCAAGAACTCAGGCGACATCGGCGATGATGTCGACATCGATGAACTCGCGGCGTACTTCACCGTTGCGCTCATCGGCGTGGCTGCAAGTATTCGAGCGAAGGCACACCCGAGTCAGGTCCAGGCTGCGTGTCGCGTCGCCACAAGCGTTCTCGATTGACGACGACGGGTTCGCGTCAACATCGCAAGTTGTAGCCTCGCGCTCATGCGCACTACGCCAGACATTTCGGGGACGATCGAAGCGGTGTGTGTCGGAGCCGCAAAGGCTCTCGATTCGGGTCGGCGCAAGATGCAGAGTGCGATCGTGAAGGCGCCGCTCCAAGGACGCGTGTCGCTCGGGCCATTGGGACTTCCCGGTGACGAACATGTCTACGAGGACCACGGTGGACCAGACATGGCGTTGCTCGCGTATCCGAAGGAACACTACGAATACTGGCGCGAGCTCGGACTAGATCTCCCCGACACAGGTGCGATGGGCGAGAACCTCACCACAACGGGCCTCGTCGAAACTGACGTGTGTATCGGCGACGTTTTCGCGGTCGGCAGCAGCGTGATTCAGGTGACGGAGACCCGCAGCCCGTGTTACAAGCTGGCGGCTCGGTTCGGGCGAAAAGAAATGTCGGTCCTGATGCAGCAGTCCGGCTACACCGGTTTCCTGTTTCGAGTTTTGGTTTGTGGCGACCTTGGGCAGGGTGACTCCATGACGCTCATCAGACGCGATGAGCATCACACGATGACGGTGGCAGAGGCGGGTCGCATTCTGAACGTTGATCGACAGGACCTCGAAGGCGCTCGCAGTTTGTACGCGGTCTCGGGGCTTGGGTACTCGGCGAGACGTACATTGGCCTTGCGCTTGCACAAAGGAGTCGAGGACCTCGATGGGCTCCACGTCGAGCGGCTGTTCCACCCGGCCGACCCGCCTTCCACATGAGCGAGATCAGGCTCGGACGGGTTCGGCTTCGCTCGGATGCAGCGGGAGCGAGAGGTGCTTCACGGCGAACTGAACCATTGGGCCAATGCTGACCATGAACCAGACCGTGCCCCAGCCAACTGTTCCGCCAAGGATGAAGCCGACGATGAGGACTGTTGCCTCGATCCCGAAGCGCGCTTTCCAAAGGGTGATGCCTCGTTTGTCGAGAGCCGTCATCATTCCGTCGCGGGGACCCGAACCCAGACGTACACCGAGATAAAACCCGGAACCGACGGCTACCACCGCAGGTCCGATCAATGTCAGGAGCGCGCCCAGCCAACGGTTTTCCGGCTCGTCGATCAGCGCGAGGGTTGCGTCGAGTACGAGGCCGATGACCACCACGTTGGCAATCGTCCCCACACCGATGGGTTCTTTCAGAAGCAGCATCGCGAGGAGCAGTACCGCCCCGACGATCATCACCGCAAGCCCGATCGAGAGGGGAGTGCGTTCCGACAGGCCCTGGTGGAACACATCCCAACCGGGGAGCCCGTTGGCACCCAGGATGACGAGCGCCAGGCCGAAGCCGAACAGAACCAGTCCAAGGACGAGGCGGGGGATTCGCCGAAGTTGAACTGCAAGAGGAAGCACCGATGCACGCTACCGGCACCTGCAGGAACCGGTTTGTGAGCAGACTGATGCAGTCGCAGTCCACCGGTAGACTCAGCGCCCTATGGAGCGCTACTACCCGATTGGCACGCCTGGCGAGGCCTGGACCGACATCGAAAAACAAGAGTGGTTCGAGGCGCGTTCTGTGGAACGCAGCTACCGCGAGGAAGTGCTCGTGAAGCTCGATGCCCTCGATGAGTCGTTCGAGGTCTTTCAGTACGGGTCGCTCCCAGTCGATCCGGACAGATACCCGTTGATGGCGGTGTCCATCCCGTCTACTCGTCCTGATGCGCCATGGGTCTTGGTCACGGGCGGCGTTCACGGATACGAGACCAGCGGTGTGCAAGGTGCGATCGCGTTCTTGCAGTCGGTTGCGTCCACGTATCGCGACGACGTGAATCTGCTCGTCGCACCGTGTGTCAGCCCGTGGGGCTACGAAGTGATCAACCGATGGAACCCGAATTGTGTCGATCCGAATCGGTCGTTCGTTGCTGGAAGTCCCTCGGAAGAGGCGGCGGCGTTGATGGCCTTGGTCGATGAACGCGGTGTCGACTTTCTGATGCACATGGATCTTCATGAGACGACCGATACAGATGAAAGCGAGTTCCGGCCCGCGCTCGCCGCGCGTGATGGCGAACCGTTCGAGCCCGGCACAATTCCCGACGGGTTCTACACCGTTGGCGACAGTGAGAACCCGCAACCGGATTTTCAAGCGGCGATCATCGCTGGTGTCGAGAAGGTCACGCACATCGCGCCGCCCGACGATGCAGGACAGATCATCGGTGCAGACACCACGCAACACGGTGTCATCGACTACCCGTGCAAGCAGTGGGGGCTTTGCGCCGGGATGACGAGCGCGCGGTTCACATCGACGACCGAGGTCTACCCGGACAGCCCCAACGCGACACCCGAGATCTGCAACGAAGCGCAGCTCGCAGCGGTGCGAGCGGGCCTCGACTTCGCATTGAGCAAAGACTGATCAGTCTCGTTCGCCCCGTAGTTCGGCGATTCGCTCCTGGAGGAACTCGAAGGCGGTGCGACCGCCACTGAGAACCACGTCGTCTGCGGGGTGCAAGAACATGGGGAGCGACATGCGTGGCAGGCGACCGGCGTCGCCAGATGGATTCACGACCCGATGTGTGGTCGCCGGGTAGTGGCCCTCGGTTGCCAGGTCGAGCATCTCTCCGCCGTTGATTGCGAGTGAACCCGGGTCGCAGGGAACCTGGAACCAGTTGCCGTCGGCGCCGAGGAGCTCGAGCCCCGGCTGGTCGCTGGCTGGCAACACCGTGAGCAAGTTGATGTCCTCGTGAGCTGCAGCCCGCACCGCCCCATCAGGAATCTCGGCCGGAAGCGGCGGGTAACGAAGTACTCGGAGCAGCGACCGGGTGCTACCCGTCATCATTTCGGACAGCGGCATCGAGAGCCGTTCCGCGATCTCTGGGGGAGTGGCGGCTTCGACCCAATCGAGAAGGGTGAGCGCCAGATCGATTGCGATCTGCCGATATTCGAGCGCCGCGTTGCTCACTTCTTTGGGGTACTCGGACCACTCATAAACGTGGAAGAACTCTTTGAGGTCGCGAACTGTATGTCCCTTGGCGGTTTCACTTTGGGTTGATGGAAACCAGCCAACCTGACCTTCGGGGTCGATCCCGTAGGCATCGATGGCCGGAGAATCGAACAGTGCGGCCCACTCGCGATAGATCTGCTCGACGAGCGACCAGGGCAGCGGGTGGTTCACCAGGACTGCGAACCCGGTCTCACGGAGACTCTTTGTGAACAGCTCGGGGGCGTCCGGTGCTTGGAAATCTACGACGTCTACTTCCATACAGCCGATCGTAGGCCAGTTCGCTAGCTAACCGGCACAGCGAAGGCTGCCTCGAAGAACGCGGCGATGTCTCGGAACGTGACCACCCCGACCGATCTGCCGGTCTCGTTCGTCAACACGAGGTATCGATGTCGCTTGGCGGCCATCTCGTGGAGACCGTCCGCGATCGAGGTCGACGGCAGTGCTGAAGCGAATGCGGTGGTCATGTACGTCTCGACCGATTCGTCGTGAAGGTCGCCCACTTGGCAGGCGACTTTGCGAAATACGTCATGTTGGGTGAACTCGCCGATCACGATGTCCCGATCGTCGACGATCGAGATGAGGCCGCGGTCTCGTTGGATCATGAGTTCGCACACGTCGAACAAGCTCGTCTGAGCGGTCACCTCTACGGGGACCTTGCTCGGCATTCCATAAAAATCGACGTACCGAAGGGCGTGCTCTGCGCTGAACGAGTCGCTCTCGACTTGTTCTGCTTCGAGGAATCGAGACGCCAGCAGGATGAGGTCGTAGTGAGTGACATTGGCGTAGCGGCCTGAGTCGTCGAGAACGACCGGTAGGTTCCGAAAGCCGCCGTCGCCCATGGCGTGCAGTGCATCGAGGGCCGACGCACCACGGTCGATCACGTGTGGGTTTGGCGTCATGAAACCGTCGACGGGCATCTCCCACACGTCGGGGGAGCGGACCACACGATTCGTCACGTCGTGCTCAGTGAAAATGCCCGATATCGACGTGCCATCCATGATGAAGGCACAGCTGGTGTTTGCGTTGGCCATCGCCATGACGGTGTCGGAGACGCTCGTCCCTGAGCCGATGACGACCTGTGAAGACAGTTCGATGTCCGCCAACGTGGAGCTTTCGAAGTGGTTGACGATGTTCGGCATGTAGCGCCTCCGTGATCTTGTGCCCAGTGACCCTAGTCGACCGGTCTTGATCGAGACCCTGGCTACTCGAAGCGGTCGATGAGCGCGTCCGGGTCGTCGACGCTCACCGTGAGCTGATGCAGTTTCACGGGCACGCCAAGCACGCGGGCGCGCTGGGTTGGATCGAGGTCGATGGTCACGAGTGGGCGGCGGGCGCCGTTGACGAGCCATCGACCTCGCCACCCATGAGCCCCAATGCTGTATGGGGTTCTTCCCTCGAGATGACCTATGTGTTGCACTGCGTCGGTGGGGAACGAGACATCGAACGCGAAGCCCAAACGGACCCGCACCTGGTCGTCACTCACGTCGACGTAGGAGTTCCCTGCCGTCGCACCAGCCAACAACAGCAAAGGCCGCATCCAAGACGTGGTCGTGATGGGCATCCGCATGCAATCAACCTACTCGCAGCCCAAGTTCTGCAATCGGGCCTCTCCACGCTCTTGGATATCAGCCGCCTCGTCGGAGGCCATCGTTTTGGCGCTCTGGCAGGCCGTGAAGAGATCGTTGCCGTACTGAACCTCCAGGTCTTCCCGGTACGTCACGACGAAGTCCGCGAGTGCACGCTGGCGAGCGTTCTCTCGAAGAATCGCCCCTGCCTCTCCTCCCGAGCAGTCCCATGAGGCAGTCGCAATCTCGATTTCCTCGGCCTTCATGGCAGCGAACTCGGGGGTGTCGAGGAAGCTTGGGCCATTGAAGACACTTCGGTTGGCCTCATCGAGCTCTCCGTAGCGTCGAAATACGTCTGCCCGAGCCTGTACGTCTGAGTCGTATTGGAAGCCGCGGGCGTCCATGCAAGCTGACCAGCTGTTCTCGTTCTCCACGATGGCAGGGTCCTCGCTGATGAGTGCTTCGATCGGACCGGCGGGACTGACTTCAGGGTCGAACGGGACCCCGAGACTGACGAGTTGCCCGAGTGAGGTTGCTGCCACAAACTCTCGGCTGGCCCAGGCATCTGGGCCGTTGAGCCCTTCAACGGTTGACGCGTAATAGCAGGTATCAACGTCGGTGGGGTAGGCCGACGAGCTTTCAAATCCGGCGGCGATGCCAAATCCCTCGCTCGCCGCGAATGCCGGTTCTCCCGCTATTGGTGCTGGGACGATACCAGTCCCGTCTCCGTCAGCGAACAACCATTCGATCTCGAACGGTTCGCTACCCATAGTCTCCACGACGCACTTGTTGATTTCGGGGAGCGATCGGACGATCGATCGTTCGCGTTCGAGCGATCGATCGGCGTCACCCTGGGGGCCGAGCGCAAGGATTGCGTCCGACCAGATCCCGAGGTCTTCACCGTTCGGTCCGGCGATTGGACCGTCGAGTCCTCCCTCAGTTGCAACGGGGGAGGGGGCCGAGTTGTCATCGCCACTGTTCGTGAAGATGAGGAAACCAACGAGGACGACTGCCGCAGCGACGGCTGTCAGGATGTAACGACCGCGGCGACGTTGCCGTTCTTCGCTGAGGTCGATGATCGAGGCTGCCGGTCCGTCAGGGATGGACACGTGCGGTTCGCCGGGGTGTGAGAGAACGATCCCCTCGACATGTTGCGATGAGAGCGACTCGAGCTGCTCTTTGAGTGCGGTCATGAGACCAGATCCTTTGCGATTTCGGGGCCCACGAGGTCGCGTAGACGATCGTGAGCGCGGGAGAGATGTTGTCGAGCTGAACTTGTCGAGACGTTCATGGCTTTGGCGCAATCATCGAGCTTGAGGTCCATCCAATACCGCAGCACGATCACCTCTCGCTGCCGGCCTGACAGCAGTTCGAGCGCGGACAGAAGATCGGTGTTCTGGTATCGATCGCCAGCGCTACTTTCGGGGAGCGCGCGGTCAGAGAGACGGCTTTCCTTCCGCCATCGGTCTCGGCAAAGGTTGAGGGCCACCGTCCGGATCCATGCGCCGGGGTTTCCCTCAGAGATGGTGCCCCACCGGGTGTAAGCCCTGGCGAATGCCTCTTGGGCGGCATCGGCGGCCGCAGCCCGATCGAGCGTGCTGAGCCAACACAGCTGCAACACTCGTTGTTGCTGGTCGCGAAAGAAATCGTCGAACGTCGAGCCAGGCGGCGGGTTGGTTGACCTCTTGGTAATCATCTCGGCGATCAGCGCCTTTCACTGGTGGCTGCGTCCGCATAGGTAACGTCTGGGCAGCAAAAAAGTGTGACAGGCGTTCGAAGAAAGTCAGTCGACGACAGGCAGGGCTGCCTCCAACTCGGCGATCCCTTCGCCGATCGTCGTCAGTTGATCGGCAAGCTCGCGCTTCCCGGCCGTCGTGAGCCGTCGCAGTCCATTGTTGTTCCAAAGGAGCTGTCGAGCTTGGCCCCGTGACAGCCCAAGGGGCGAGGCGACCAGCTGAGCGATGGCTTCATTTTCGTCTGCGCACGTCACGACGATTTCGGCCGCTTCGAAAAGGACGGACTCTGCCCGCAACGTGCTCTGATTCGAACGGAGCGTGTCGAGCCTTCGGGCGACCTCTGCCTTTTCTGGCCCCAGGCGCAGGTCGCGGCACACTCTTTCAAGTAGCTCGGAGACAACTGTGTCTCGCTCGGCTGTATGCCAGTACGCACCGGTGCCGTTCGCCAGCACCGTGATCGAAGGGTGATCGTGTGAACGAGCGAAGTCGACGGCCTCTGCTGGGTTGTCGAAGGTTCCTAGAAGTTCGGGCGGGCCACCTCGGGTCTCGTGTCGTGCCCGCCCGGCGACGACGGTGAACTCAACCCCGAACTCGGCCGCCAGGGCATGGTCACGTTCCAACGCTGAGCGAAACGAATCCTGCGCACCCGTCATGAGCCAAGAGTAGACGCTGCGATTCTTGGGCCATTGAGGTTCGTTAGATTTGAACCGTGAGCAGAGAGCGAGCGTCTCAAACCGAGGTCTTTGATGATGTAGTTGGCTGGGTTGCCTTATTCGGCTTTCTGACGGAATCAGAAGTCGCTGATGTCTTAGGTGCCTGCCGGTCGTTGTTGGACTTGCCGAGTGAGGAGCGCCATGCACGAGACAAGGTGGTTGCCGGGACCCGTCACCTCTATGAGCTCGACGAGCGAAGTTCGCTTGTCGACACGATTCTCGATCGGCAGCGTCTAGTCGATGTCGTGGGCGACATCTTGGGGTCGACCTTTCGTCGCGATGAGGTCGCGTATCGAAGCCCGCAGCCATCGTTCGGCGGCCAGAGGCTCCATGCGGACGACCCGCCCAAACTCGATGCAGGGCGAGCCACCGTTGCGACTGCCATCATCACGCTCACCGAGTTCTCGCTCACCAACGGCGCGACCCGAGTCATCCCGGGGAGTCACCACCGCGTCGATCTTCAGCGCACGTCGGGCTCGCTCGAGAACCATCCCGAGGAGATCAGGCTCACGGGGCCAGCCGGCACCGCATTTGTATTCTCGGGCCACCTTCTGCATTCGGGGACCGCGAACGAGTCCGACGACGAACGACCGGCGCTGCAGGTGGTCTGGCGGCGGTGAAGTTGGCGGCCGCAAGCTCGCCGCGTCAGGTCGACGGCTGGCCGTAGGCCTCGATCCAGGGCGCGACTCGGGCGTCATCGCGAGCCAAGTACTCGCTGACCGCGTCGTCGAGCGATCGTTCGATCTCTGACTCCGTCTTGCGGGCCAGATCGGTCAAGCGCATCGTGTACCACGCGGTGATGTCGCCTGGAGCGACCGTCGTGAAACGAGGGAACACGGGGTCCGTGGGCTCTGAATCGAGCCATTTGGACGGGAGCTCGGGATCGATCACCAGCGCACGGGCAAGTCCGACCACATCAACTGCGTTCGAGGAGACCGCTTCGTGGGCTTCGCGATGCGTTTTGAATCCTCCGGTCGCCATGAGCGGGACCGTCGTCACTTGACGGGCACGACGAGCGAAGTCGACGAAATACGGTCCGGGCAAACGTCGATCCGAACTCGACGGAGCCCCGGGAAAGTACGTGCCGCCGCTGATGTCGAAGAGATCGATCGACTCGTTGGCCAGGATCTCGATCGCACCCAGGCTGTCGTCTTCGCTGAGGCCGCCCTCGAGTTGGTCGCTCGAGTTGATCCTCAATCCAATCGCGAACTCCGGCCCGACAGCCGCTCGGATCGCCCGCACGATCTTGACGATGATGTGGCAACGACCTTCGATCGAGCCGCCATACCGGTCCAGGCGGAGATTGAAGAGAGGGGAGAGGAACTGGCTCAACAAGAAGCCGTGACCTGCGTGCACCTCGACTCCGGTGAACCCGTCAGATTTTGCTCGCTCCGCCGCGTCTGCGTAGATGGATGGAAGGGCCTCGACTTCATCTATCGACAGTTCTTCGCACTCGAGCCCATCGAGGTCGAGAGCCGATGGGCCGGCAGGCCGCGAGATCGGGGCATAAGCCAGTGCGCCTGCATGGCCAAGCTGCGGCCAGATGTGGCTGGGGCCTTCCGCTCCGGCCTTCGCCAGCTGGGCGAACAGTGCCCGGTTCCGCGTTCTTGCCAACACCAGGTTGCCAGGCTTTTCGGGATACAGCGGACTGACCTGCACCTCACCGATGATCGACAAAGCAAGACCACCGTGCGCCCACCGCCGGTACAGCTCGATCTGATCTTCAGAGGGCTGGCCCGTCCCGTCGCCGAGAGAGTCAGACATCGGTGCCTTCGCCAAACGATTCTTCAGCCGCACCCCGCAGGGCAGCTCGAGGGGAGATTCGAGTTGGGGCGTTTCCACGTCGCTCAACCTACGGCAGACGAGTGAACTCGTGGGTACGGTGAGCCTCGACGTACCCAAGACGGCCGTACCATTCGCGGGGCCAGTCATCGAGATCGGCCACCAGGAACGAGAGCTCACAACCCGCCTCGATGGCGCGTCGATGGCCGTCGCGGACCAGAGCCTTCGCATAACCGCGGCCGCGGTAATCCTCATGGGTGAGAAGGCTCTCGATCTGAGCGACGCCGCTGGCCCGATCGATGTACAAGTCGGTCCGCGCCGCGATCTCGGAGCCCTCGAAGACCGCAAGGAACGTGACTTCAGCGCCGCGCTCGTACAAGGTCATCCGATCGGCGAGTTGCGTGAGCTCGTCGTCCGTCGACTCGGGTAGATCGACTCTCCAATCGCGCATGACCGCCGGGCGAAGTCGCTCATGGGACACTGCGTGCACGTCATGCTCAGCTGGATCGACCGACGGGTCGCGGTTGATCATCATGACGTTGGTCTCGCTCTCGTATCCGGCTGCAACGAGATCCGATTGGAGACCCAGACCGAGAGCGTCGTCGGTCACGCTGATGTATCGATGATCGAGACCCGCACCGCCGAGCACGTCGTCAGCGCGCTGCAAGATGTCGACACTCGGTGCAGCTGCGGTGACGACGATCCGGTTGTGATCGTACGACTTTGGAAAATCCCGCTGCAGCAGAGCGAATCCCCAGGAGAGTTCGACGACGTCGGTCGATTGCGCCTTGGCGAAGTGTTCTTGAAACGCTGCGATTCGTTGCGGGTCCGGTTCGGTCACGTTCCCATCTTAGGAAGGTCTTCGATCATGAAATTGGCCCGGGGAATACACAAGCCGAATCGCTCGTTGTAATCACGTAATCAACGTTACAGCGACGGAAATCGAGGCGCTCGTGTCAACTCTCAACTCCACAACCCTTCCCCTTCTTCCCTTACCCAAGGGAGTGTTCTTCCCAGAGATGGTCGTGACCGTCGAAGCGGAAAGTCCGTCCGCCCGAGCTGCCTTCGCCCTTGCAGCAGAACGTGGCGGCGGGGAACCGGCCGAACTGGTTGTCGTGCCCCAGACCGGAGGCGATTACAGCTCGATCGGGCTCGTGGTCCGGATCGAACAGCAGGGTCGATTGCCTGGAGGTGCCGAAGGCGCCGTGCTACGAGGCCTTCGACGCGTGCGAATTGGACAGGGTGAGACCGGGCCCGACGGTGTCCTGCTCGTCACGATCACCGAGGTCGACGAGGGCCACATCACCGCAGAAGCCAAGGCGCTGGCGGCCGAATATCGCGAGGTCGCGACCGAGCTCTTACGCCTGATCGGAGGCGGCCGTTTGGTCGGTCTGCTCGACGGTCTCGAGCATCCAGGGAGCCTCGCTGACACGCTCGGCTGGTGGCCGGAACTCGGCCACGAACGCGGTCTCGAACTCTTCGAAACGGTCGACGTGACCGAGCGGATTTCCAAGGCGCTCGCATGGGCCAAGACCGCGAGAGATGAAGCCCAAGTCACCCATGACATCACCAGCGACGTCAGTGAGGGTTTCGAGAAGGACCAACGTGAAGCGATTCTGCGACGCCAGATGGAATCGATTCGCAAAGAGCTCGGCGACTCTGACGACGACGTCATCGCCGACTACCGAACCCGCCTCGCCGACGGGACGATGCCCGAGGCGGCGATCGTCGCCGTCGAAAAGGAGCTCGATCGGCTCGAACGCATGGGTGATCAGAGTATGGAGGCCAGCTGGATCCGTACATGGCTTGAAACGGTCTTCGATCTTCCCTGGGGCGAACGCAGCACGGACACGCTCGACCTCGATGCTGCCGAGACTCAACTCGACGCCGACCACACCGGCCTCGACAAGGTGAAGGAACGAATTCTCGAGTTTCTTGCCGTCCGGAAACTTCGGCACGACCGGGGAATCGATGACACCGGTGGCCGCGGAAGCGGCACGATCTTGGCCCTCGTTGGCCCGCCCGGCGTAGGCAAGACAAGCCTCGGCGAGTCGATCGCCCACACGATGGGCCGCGAGTTCGTCCGCATGTCGCTCGGCGGAATTCGCGACGAGGCAGAAATCCGGGGTCATCGACGCACCTATGTCGGGGCCCGCCCTGGCCGCATCGTTCGCGCACTCGTCGACGCTGGCACCATGAACCCGGTCATCTTGCTCGACGAGGTGGACAAAGTAGGGGGCGACTGGCGAGGAGACCCCTCGTCCGCGCTCCTCGAGGTGCTCGACCCGGCTCAGAACGGCACGTTTCGCGATCACTATCTCGAGACCGAACTCGACCTGAGCGAGGTTGTCTTCATCGCTACAGCAAATGTCCTCGACACGATCCCTGCGCCGTTGCTCGACCGGATGGAGGTCATCACGCTCGAGGGTTACACCGAGGACGAGAAGGTCACCATTGCGCAGGATCATCTTCTGCCTCGGCTCTATGAGCGAAACGGGGTGAGTGAAGACGAGATCGAACTCGACGGCGACATCATCCGAACCGTGGTCGCCGACTACACCCGAGAGGCTGGGGTTCGTCGCCTCGAGCAGCGTCTCGATCGTCTGGTGCGGCGAGCTGTCAGCGACCTGGTACGCAACCCCGAGCTCGACCGCGTGGTCGTCGGAACCGACGATCTCCGGCCCGCGTTGGGACGCACGGCTCAGCGCGACGATCCCGCCGAGCGGGCCGTCATTCCAGGAATCGCCACCGGCTTGGCGGTAACGGGCGCAGGAGGCGACGTGCTCTTCGTCGAGGTGTCCTCCAGCGACGGCGAACCAGGTCTGACTCTCACGGGTCAGCTCGGTGACGTCATGAAGGAGTCCGGCCAGATCGTGCTTTCGTATCTTCGATCGAACGCGGACAGCCTGGGCCTCACCGATCCAGAACAGAGGTCGCCGCTCGATCGACGGTTCCACGTGCATTTCCCTGCCGGTGCCATTCCGAAGGATGGACCGTCAGCGGGCGTCACCATGACGACGGCATTTGTGAGCCTGTTGCGCGGCCAACCGATGCGCTCGGACGTTGCCATGACTGGCGAGGTCACGTTGCACGGACGCGTCTTGCCAATTGGTGGCGTCAAAGAGAAGGTCCTTGCTGCGCACCGCGCGGGCGTCAAACACGTGGTGTTGCCGGAGGGTAATCGCGAGGATGCCGATGACATCCCCGAGCACGTGCTCGAGGACCTCGAGCTTCATTTCGCAGCCACAGTTGAGGACGTGCTTACGGTTGCGTTCGATCAGCCGATCGCGAAAGCTGCGTAGCCGCACGACCTGGTTGTTCCAACCAATCCAGAATGGTTCGCGTAGTCTCTTCCGGCATCTCTTGCTGAATCCAATGACCGCTGTCGAGAGTGACGACTTCCACGTTGGGAACGAAATCTTGCAGGTTCTCAGACTTGGCGATTGGGTCCTGAGCGCCATAGATCATCAGCGTGGGCTGTTGGATGATTGGGTTCACGTCTGCCAACAAGTGCCAGTTTCGGTCGAGGTTTCGGTACCAGTTGATGCTGCCGGTGAAGCCGGAGGATTCGAAGGCGGAGACGAAGACGTCCAATTCGCCATCGCTCATGATTGGCTCCCCGAGGGGAGCTTCGTCTCTGGCGAGGTTGATCATGGCCATACCGGGCTGAGGTTCTGAAAGAGGCACGTTCTTCCGGTACATGTTGCGAAGGAACTGGAACGTGTTTTCCTCCAATACGGCATCTGCGACGCCTGGCTGCCGATTGAAGTGGACGAAGTAGAAGTCGTCGCCGAGGAAGGATTCCATCATCTCGATCCAGGGCATTTCTCCGCGCTCTTGGTACGGCAGGCTCAGATTGATCACTCGATTCACACGGTCGGGGTGCAACAGGGTCAGTCCCCACACGACGGCGGCACCCCAGTCATGTCCGACAAACGTGGCATCTTCGTATCCGTAGTGGTCGAGGAGCGCCACGAGGTCGCCGGACAGATGTGCAATGTCATACTCAGCTACTTCGGTGGGGCGAGATGAGTTGCCGTAACCGCGCTGGTTCGGGACGATGACGTGGAAGCCCGCCTCTGCAAGACCGGGCATCTGATGACGCCAAGAAAACGCGTGTTCTGGCCAGCCGTGGCACAGCACGATTGGGTTTCCTGCATGTTCTTGTCCTGCTTCAAAGACCTCGAGTTCGACACCGTTCACCGGAATGAGGGTCGGGGTCGGAAAGTCGGTTTGCGTGAGCATTTCATTGTCCTTTGCGTAGCTTGTTTCATCACCGTAGGTACCAATGCGGACAGAATCGGTCCGCAGTGTGTGGAATGCTTGAAGGATGCGAAACGATCCAACAGGAAGGGCCCTACAGCTGCTCTCGCTGCTGCAAACCCACCGAATGTGGCGCGGCTCTGAACTCGCCGAGCGCCTCGAGGTCACCGAACGAACCGTGCGCCGAGACGTCGACCGCTTGCGTGAACTCGGGTACCCGGTCGACGCGACGCCCGGAGCCGAAGGCGGCTACCGGCTCGCTGCCGGAGCGCATTTGCCGCCGCTGTTACTCGACGACGACGAAGCGGTCGCCGTAGCCGTCGGGTTGCGGTCGGCGGCCGGTGCGGCCATCAGCGGAATCGAAGAGACGTCGCTACGAGCCCTCGCCAAGATCGAACAACTCCTGCCGGACCAGCTTCGTCGACGAGTGTCCGCCCTCGACTCGAGCATCACCGCGATGCGCTGGTCACCGAGCGAGACGGCGGTGATCGACTCCGACGCCCTGGCCGTACTCGCCAGCGCATGTCGCGACCACGAGGAGGTGCGCTTCGACTATCGACGTCGCGACGGCGAGGACAGCCGTCGCCTTGTCGAACCCCACCAGATGGTCACCGCCGGCCGCCGCTGGTACCTCGTGGCCTGGGACGTTCGCCGGGATGACTGGCGCACGTTCCGGCTCGACCGTCTCGGCAACGCCGCTCGAGCCGGCAAACGGTTTACTCCTCGGGAGATCCCGGGAGGCGACGCCGCCGACTTCGTCGCCGCGTCAATCTCGGCGATACCGCGTGAGATAGAGGCGCTGGTCGCCGTTGATGCGCCCTACGCGAGCTTCGAAGAGGTGTTGCGTTGGACCGATCACACCCTGCTCGAAACTGAACCGCATCGATGCGTGGTCAGCCTCCGGACAGAGCACATCGACTGGCTCGTACTTACGATCGCACATATCGCCCTGACCGGGCCGACGAACGTGATCGAACCAACCGATGTCGCTGACGCCGTCCGCCTACTTGCCGACCGCCTCACGGGAGGCTGAGGTGTTTGTCGAGCTTGGTCAGGAAATAGTCCCAGCCGGTCTCGTGGTCGTTGGCGTTGTCGTCGCTCAGCCCTCTGTGGGTGAGGCGCAACAGGGTGTGTGTCGCCTCCTCGTGCAGGTGGATCTCGACGGTCGTCGATTCCGGGGGCACGCCCATCAGGTCGTCCTTCCACCCGTATGCGAACACAACTCGGCTCGGCGGCTCGAGTTCGATGAACCGTCCGATCATCGTGGCGCCGTTCTCGTGCGTCCAGGTCAGCTCTCCGCCAGGCTCTGGCTGGGCGCTGGCTTCAACGCCGATCCAGCGAAGCAGTCCCTCTCGCTCGGTCAGGTGTCGGTAGACAACATCGACGGAGGCACGAATCGTGATCTCGTAGCGAAGATCGGTCATGGCCAATCGCCTCGTTCCGCGGCCAGTTTGAGGGCCTGCAGCGAGGGTTCCCAGAAACCGTCGAGCTCAGAACGGAGGCGCTCGAGGCCGTGTAGATCGACTCGGTAGAGCCGGCGAGGTCCGTCGACTCGAACGGTGACCAGACCGGCATCTCGCAATATCTTGAGGTGCTGGCTGGTCGCTGGCTGCGACATGCCAATGCGCTCGGCTAGCTCTCCAGCCGGGTACTCATCGTCGATGACGAGTCGCAGCATCGCTCGGCGCCCGGGGTGGGCGATTGCGTCGATCGGATCAACCATACTCTTGACTTTAGCAAACTCGCATATAAGGATTTACGCATGTCTTGCAACATGCTCCTGGCGATCTAGGTCGAGCTGATGAACTACTCGCCCGACGTCGAGAAGTGGTTGGCCGATCGCGATCATCCGCTCGACGATGCGATGCGTGTCGCTCGCGATGTCATCCTCGGCGCCGATGAACGCATTACCGAATGCGTCAAGTGGAAGACGCCGACGTTCATGTACGAGGGCAATATCGTGAGCTTCAACCCATCGAAGAAGCTCATCAGTCTGATGTTTCACCGAGGAGCAGAGATCCCGGGATCTCATCCTCGCCTCGAGGGCGATGGCAAGCTGGTCCGAACGATGCGGTTCCGAGACGTCGACGATGTTCGCTCCGGAGCGGACGAGCTGGCGGCCGTCATCCAATCGTGGTGCGGCTGGAAACAGCCCTGAGTCGCTGGCGCAAAGAGCTCCACGCGCCCTTCCACATACCTGCGGAGGGATCCCTCGGGTGCCCGCGAATCATGCACACGATACCTCTCTCTTGACCGGTATAGAAGGCTCCGCTACTATACCGGTACAGACGATTGAAAGGTGCGGGAAATGGAACCGATTCACTGCCTCACGGCGAGGGCGGCTTTGGAGAGCTCACGGCGCGACGATCTCGCGTTCAGTGCGCTTCCCAACGCGCCAATTCTCCCGATTCGCGAAGCTCGACGACCAATAGTTCGCCCAAAGCTTCGTGCAGTTTGGATCTCAATGAGAGGCCGTATCGCCGGCGATCGCGTCGTGCCGCAACTCAATACCAGCGCTGCAGCGAGCACTCCCGGCCCGGTGCAACTGGAGGATCCTTGGCACGCCCTGCGTCGGAAGCCATGATTCATGAGTGGCCCAAGTGACCCTGCAGACAATTGCCGACCGGCTCGGAGTCAGTCGGATGACGGTATCGAACGCGTATTCGAGACCTGACCAGCTCTCCGACGGGCTTCGAACGCGCATTCTCGACACTGCAGCCGAACTTGGCTACCCGGGGCCGAACCCGGCTGCCCGCGGGCTGGCAAGCGGAAGAGCCGGCACGGTCGGCTTTTTCTCCGAATCATTGACCTGGGCGTTTCAGGACGAGGGTGCCGCTCGCTTCGTGGGCGCGTTGGCGTCCGAGCTCGAACCGAGCGGGTTGGCTCTGACCCTGCTGACGTCGGCAGCCGAGGGCGACTTCATTCCGGCCCGTGATGTGGCGCTCGATGGCGCCATCGTCTATCTGTGCCAAGACGACGCCTTGGCACTTGACTGGCTCATCCAACGTCGACTGCCTTTGGTGTTTGTCGACCACTCGGCCAGGGATGGCTTCGACAACATCAATGTCGACGATCGCGGCGGAGCGCGGGCAGCGGCTGAACACCTCGTTCACCTTGGCCACCGAAACGTGGGCATAATCGCTAGTGGCGGACGGGGCCCGACCCGCTTGACCACGGATGCGCTGGACACTCATAGTTCCACGAGCTTGGCGCGCCTCGAAGGTTGGCACGAGGTCCTCGCCGATGCAGGAATCGTACCCACGGTGTGCGAGGCCAACCTGTTCGACGCTGATGGCGGAGCTGTTGCTGCCGGTCTGCTTCTCGATGAATCACCACAGATCACAGGGATTCTGTGCTTCTCTGATGTCATTGCAGCAGGAGCGATGCGCGAGGGGCAGCGCCGCGGTTTGTATGCTCCCGATGACATTTCAGTCGTCGGCTTTGACGGTTCGCAGCTGGCGGCCCGACTGACGCCGACGCTCACCACGATTCGCCAAGACGTCGACGCAAAGGGGCGCGCTGCTGCGAAAGCACTCGTCGGCCGCATCGATGAGTCCTCCCAGACCGACCAGCGGATCTTGCTGCCGGTCGAACTCGTCGTGGGAGCGTCGACTGGCGAACCGCCAACTAGATAGTCGAGGCGGAACGACGTCGATCGGGCGGCACTACTGGGTGCTCGCCGACTGGCGCGTCAGGTCAGCGCTGAAACTTCCGACCTTCGGGGAAAGCTTCCGGACCCTCGTTACACCTAACATTGGACACTATGCCGGTCATCGATATGCACGCCCACGTCACGCCCGAGCGCTTCAAACGCGCCATCGAAAAAGAGGGATCTTGGTACGGATTACCGTCCGAGCAGGGCCAGCTGCATTTGGGGAACTTTGCCGCGGGTGTCGACGTCCGCCTTGCCGCAATGGATGCAGCAGGCGTCGACATGCAGGTGGTGACGCCAAACGTCGGCTTCTACCAATACGGCAATGACCTCGAGGTCACCACGCAGATCCATCGGGAATGTAACAACGAGATGGCTGAGATGGTGAATGACTACCCAGAACGCTTTGCGGGCATGGGCATCGCACCGATGCAGGACGTTCCGTCGGCGATCGCCGAGCTCGATCGGATGATCAACGAACTTGGCTTGAGCGGCGTGATGATGAGCGACTCGGTTGCCGGGCAGACCTATGACGAACCGCACTTTCTTCCGTTCTTCAAGGCGGCGGAGGAGATGGGTGCGATTCTCTTCTTCCACCAGGGTGGCCCCACAGTCGTGGACGCACGCACCGACCGGTACCGGCTCGGGAATGCGATTGGCTACCCGACCGAGCGTGCAATGACCTTCGCTGCACTCGTCTTCGGTGGAGTCATGGATTACTGCCCCGACCTCAAGCCGCTCTTGGCCCATGGTGGCGGGTATACGTGCTTCGGTTCCGTGCGCATGGACAAGGCGTGTGGCGCGCTGGATCGCGCCGATGACCATGAGCCGCTCACGCCTCGGTTCGAGCGAGCACCGGGCGAACTCTACGACCTGCAAAACGCCCCGTCGGACTACCTCGACCGGTTCCACTACGACTGCATCACCTACAGCGGAGAGCTGCTGAGGTTCCTCATTGACCGCGTTGGGCATGACCGCGTCGTGTTAGGCACCGATCACCCGGCTCCAATGGAATTGGCGGATCCGGTCCGGTGGATACGCGGTCTCCCCGAGCTGACCGACGTGGAGAAAGACGCAATTCTCGTCTCGAATGCAGAGGCTCTGCTCGGTCGTTAGGCGCCGGTCTGGCTACTTGCCGCGCTGGTCGACCAGGGTCTTGCAGTGTTGGCTGTTGGGGTCATCGATTAATATGCCTTGACACGTATATTGCTAGCTGAGCATATTGGAAGTATGGATCTCTTCGAAGTGATCGCGGAACCAAACCGGCGAGCGATCCTGTCAGCTCTCTTGGACGGGAACCGGTCGGTCGGCGAGTTGGTGGATGAACTCCCGCTCAGCCAACCAACGGTTTCGAAGCACCTCAAGGTGCTGCGAACGGGCGGATTCGTTGCAGCCGAACCCGTCGCCCAACGACGGATGTACCGGCTGCAGCCTGAGCAGTTTGCCGAATTTGCCCGATGGCTAGAGCCCTATCGAGCGACATGGGCCGGCCGCCTCGATGCACTCGAGAGCCATCTCGACGACATGGAGGACACATGACCCCAGATTCGCAGCTCGGCAGCATCGAGCGACATGGCAACCACACCGTCCTCAGGTTCCAAAGATCGCTTGCCCATCATCCGGAGAAGGTCTGGCAGGCTCTGACCGAGTCCGAACACATGAAATCATGGCTGCCAGTGGACATGATCGGGGTGCGCTCCGCAGGCGCCACGGTCAGCATGGTGTTCTGGCCAGACCTCGTTGAGAAGAAGGGCCTTGACCCCGACGCCGGCACCGCCGTGATTTCAGAATGGGACCCGCCCAACGTCTTCGAGTGGGTGTGGCATGGATCAAGGGTTCGCTTTGAGCTCACCCGAGGAGGCGAGGGGTGCCTTCTCGAACTGACAGTTGAGATTGAGAGTGATGACCCAGACACCATCATCGACAACGCCGGCGGCTATCACCAATGGGCGGACCACCTGACCATGTTGCTGGACGACGGCGTATCTCCGTCGATCGCCGACGCTGAACCGCAGCAGCGTGAAGACCAGTATCGGAGTCTGATCGAAACCCTGTAGAGGACAACGCTGACACCTGAACTTCAGGCCCACTGTTGGGCACCGTCTGTCATTGGCCCCGCTGGGCCTTAGAGGACAGCTCTCGAACCCTGGTCGGGCTGGAGCAGACGTTGACGCTCACTAGCGAAGGTCGCTCAGATCGATGTGGTTGGTGCCGCAACCGGCCCGAAGTCGTCCTTGTCCGGCTGGTGTTTCCCATGTGGCGGTGATGACGAGGAAGCCGTCTACGTTTGCGGTCTCGAATATGGCGTCGGACTCGTCGAAACTGATCGTGGTCTCGGCGTTGGAGCCTCGCGCCGCGATGCCGGTCGGGGTGAGCAGGGCCGTTGCGAAACCGTCAGGCCCTTCGAAGTTCAGAACTGCACTTAGACCGCCGCTCGTAGTAGCGCAGCCGATGGTGCCGAGCTCGAGCGAGCCTGCGATCGGGTCGACGATCTCACCCTCAGCTTTCGGATTCGGGAGTGCCGATGTTATTCCTACGGTTGTGCCATCGGTGAGGCGCAACATCATCAGGTCAGTCCAATCCCGTTCGATGATCGCGATGTTGCGTTCGACGGGGTAGACCTCGTCGAGCAACTCGATGGAAACGACATCGTTGGCAACCAGAACGACTGTCGACGGACCCAACGTGGTCGAGCTGGAGGTCCCACCGCCCATCGTGCGGATGCTGGCCTTTCCCGCGAGATCGCTGCATCCTCCTCCCGACCCACCCTCGCCCGCTCTCGTTTGGTAGACGCAGAGCATCTCTCCGGTGATGTCCAGTGCGACGGCAACGGAGATTTCACCGCGGGACACAAGATGTGCGCCCGTTAACTCTCGTGGCGGGTCATCGGGAACCGAGAACTCGGATCGGAACGCGTTCGCAAGCGCGGGCGGAAGTTCATCGATAGGGGTCGGCTCTTCGTAGAATAATGCCGGTAACCGTCTGGCAAATGGGGCATCTGCCGCGTCGACGACGCTCGAAGCTTCGCGGTTGAACCACCAGCCGGCGAAGATGACGACGATGATTGCCGCTGCAGCGGCGGCGAGGTTGAACCTTGGTTTCCGGTAGTTGTCTAGGACAGGTTGCGAGGAGGGGTGGTGCATCTCCAGGCCGGCCGTTGCCTCGCCGGCCATTGCGTCGAGTCGTTCTCCTAGGACGGTGTTCATGAATCCTCCAGTACGAGTTCGCCCGCTTCGCGAAGCGTCGCGTGCGCCCGCGAAAGGTGTGTTTTCACAGACCCGACTGACACGCCCATCACATCTGCGCATCCAGCCAGGTCGAGGTCATTCCAATAACGCAACACGATCGCCTGGCGCTGTCTTGGTGGGAGTCGTCGAAGCGCCTGGGCCAGGTCGTGGTATTCCGACGGAGCGGGTGTTGTTTCCGCTGGGACGAATAGGTGGCCCCACCGTCGGCGGCTGCCGAGCTTGCGCCGTCGATTAGACGAGAGGTTCACGGCCACCTTGTTCGACCAGGCCAACGGATTGGATCCTGGTGTCGATATCGAGTCCCAGTTCTTCCATGCTTTGGTCATCGTCTCTTGCGCAAGCTCGGCTGCGACGTCCTTGTCGAGGGTCAACAACCAGCAGAGTCGAAGTAGCCGTTCACGATGGGTTGCGTAGAAGTCATCGAAGTCGCTCACACCCATACAGACACGATGCCTCGGCATTTGGTTGACACGAGCATCGAGAAGTTGGGCTCTCGGGACAGCTTTCGAAGTCCGCTATGTTCTGAGTTGCCGCTCGATCAGATCTCGATGAGGCACCGGGTCGGGAGGGCTCAACGTGCGTGTCGAGCAGCCGCAGGCCACGAGTTTGACAAACTGTCGAACAATGTTCGCTGTGGGGCTTCGGGGACAGCTCTCGAACCCCGATGGGTCCGGCTCAAACGGCAGATTGAGCTAATCGATACCGCTCGTAAGGACAGATCCCTGGCCATCGATCTGGAGTGACCGGTCGTTCAGCACGAACTCCAGCGCTCTCACTTGATCGCCCCGCGCCCAGACCAAGACTTCGAGCCCTTCCGGCGCGTATATGGAGCCAAGGTTCACCGGACCCCAGGCAGAGAGAAAGTCTATTCGCACGGGTGAAACGCCCGGCTGAACAACAACGCGGCTGTACCCGTTGCGAAGATCCGTACCCCAGAGGACCAGCTTCCTGTAGTCAGCCGCACCGTGGAGAAGTTCGAGCACCTCGCGATAGGTGCCAGTGCCCAATAGCGCCGGACCATCAAGGTTGGACAGAAACTCGCGGGTGCGAGACCACATTCGCACGTGCGAGACCACTACGAGGGGCAGTACCAGAGCGAGCGCCCCCAAGAAAAGAGTCCATAGAGGTGGGCCGCCGCCACCTCGGATTGAGCGACGAGTGAGAATCGAAAGAAACAGCGGCGATACAAACACGAGGGCCACTGCAGTCCTTTTCATCTGTTGGGATACACGCCGCCGGTCGAGCTGCAGAACCCTAACTGACATGTTGTTCACGGTAGTCGTGGCCCGTAGATCGTCCTGTCATCCACGGCCTTGCTCAGCGCGGTCAAGCTCGACGTGTCCTCCAGGTGAGGGCGCTACAGACCTCACCAACCTTGCGAACGTCGAACCTCTGCGGCTGGAAGTTTAAGCTCCAACCTCCCCTGCGGCACTGGGCCAAAGAGAGTGGCTGCCTGGAGGCCATAGTCTTCTTGCCAAGGCCAGCGATCGTTGGCATCGGGGAAGACGACTTGCAGCGCCGAGAGTTCTGCGTCATGACGATTGGGATGTTTGCGACCCAGGATTTCGTGTGCGACGCCGAGAGTCTCGTGCGTGTTGGCGACGTGGGTGAGCCAGACGTAGCCGTGCTGTACGAGCCCACGCACACGTTTGCCTGTATCGAACCGCATACCCGACTTGAGGACTGCAGATGCCATGTCGTTGAGGAACGGCGTAGCGATTTCTCGGGGAAAGCCGGAAATCAAGAATTCAGGGTGACCCACTTCGAATAGTCCAACTGTGTAGCCCCAGCCGGCGCCGTCGGAGTCCGGCGACTCTGGGACGACCGTCTGAATTGCGACACCGTATTGATCAACCTTGGCCTCAACAGCGTTCAGGTACTCTTCTTTTCCCATTTCAAATCCTACTCTCGGCGGGCCGCTCGTGGGCCGCCGTCGCGTGTGATGCAGCATGTGAACTCGAGCGGGATTCTTGGGCTGCACAACCACGACACGGCCTCACACGATGCCGTCAGTAGGCCAAATAGGCCAGACTGATCACCACAATCACCACTCGCGGGACCAACGGAGGAAGCACGTGTACCGGATACCCGACGACCTCGACTTGAGTCCAGCCGTCGGTGAGTGCATTACCCAACTAGGTGTTGGACAGTTCGATCTGCAGTTCTCCATTGGGCCGGTCCATTTCGCGGTTCAGTCGCCCGTAGAGCTGCTGCGTGACGGCGAGCAGGTGGGCATGTGGCAAGAAGGCCGTTGGCCTGACCCGACCTTCTATGAAGTCATGAACTCCCGCGTTGAAGGGTGCGATGTCGTCAGCGATCGACTCATCGCAATCGAATTCGAGAACGGGCTGTATATGCACCTCACGGACAACTCTGATGATCACGAATGTATGACGATCGCATTCGACAACGGTCCGTCTCTGCTGGTCATCTAGGACACCGCTACAAGGAGAAGCATCGCGAAAGTGATTCCGACGTACACGAAGACCGGGCCGCCTCCGCGGAGCGATCGGCGCACCAAGATCGACACGAAGATCGGCGACACCAAGACGAGGGCAACTGCGGCACGTTTCGCCTGAGGGGGCATTCGGCGCCCTTCGATCTGACGAACGGTGACGTTCATGAACATCAAGATGAAGACCAGAAGCGCCAGGGCCGCCGCGAAGTGCTTGATGGGTTCGAGTTCCGTGTCGTGCCCGACGCCGGATCGGTGATCGTCCAGTTCGTCCATTCGAGCGAATGGGGCTCGGACTGGTAGACGTCGATATCAACGCCGACGCCTTCGTTGTAGAAGTCCATGTCTTCGTAGGAGAAGACGAAGAACGGGTCTTCTTCGTCCTCTGCGATGTTGGTTCCCATGTGTTCACGCTCGAAGGACAACTTCTCTCCTCGGGCTTCGAACAACGGCTCTTCGGTCGTTTCGATTTCGCGCCTGCACTCACCATCGAGGTAAAAAGCCCAATAGCAGCCGTCAGCAGTGCTCTGGTAGTTGTTGACGACCAGGCGCGTTTGGAGCTGGAAGGACGCGAAGCTGGCAAAGGCCGACCTGCGTTCCCAACTGTTCACGTACACCTCGACGATTCCCTCCTTCGTTTCGCTGGCTGACCAGATGGGTGGGAAACGGCCGAAGAGAGCCCATGTGCGAGGACTGTATCGACCACTGTGGCCTCAAGCTTGGACGAACAGGCGGGCACTGACTGAACCGTCGCTGACACAGGCTGCGAAATAGAATATGGACATGCCCTACGCCGCGACACTGGTCGGCGGAACGATTTTCGTCTTCGTCATGATCGCCTTCCTGGTTCAGGAGTTCACGAACGGCTGTTAGGCCCCCACTGACGCCCAGGATCGAGACGAGAAATGGGCGATGCTCTACCTCGAAGCACTTCCGGTTCTGCTGGTTTCCCTTGCCGCAGTTTTCTGCTTGCTCGGGTATGGGTCGCTCTCTTATCCGAGAAGCGTTTTCGCGGCGGGGGTAGCGCTCCTTTTGGCGGGTATGGCCGTGCGACATTGGAGCATGCGGACACTCGGGCGTTTTCATCAAGCAAGAGTCACGATTCAGGCGGATCACGAAATAGTGACGGAGGGGCCATATCGTCTCGTGCGGCATCCGCTGTATGCGGGTTCTGCTCTCGCCTTTTTGGGTGTAGGCCTCGCACTTGGAACATGGCCAGGGCTACTTCTGGTCTTCTTCGGAACGCTATTCGCCGTACTCCGCCGAATTCAGGTGGAAGAGCGAGCGCTGCTCACAGAGATCGGAGACTCCTACGCTCAGTACGCTCAGGGTCGTGCCCGGCTCGTCCCGGGCATCTGGTAGCGGGAACCGGGATCCGTCAGCGATCTGAAATACTCAAACGCGGAAGTGCTCCGTGTGACGGCCTTCGGCGGCGAGGGTTGGTGGCCCTAACTGCACAACTTTCGAACCCCCTCCCGAAACTCCCACCAGGCGTTTCGCAAGCCCAGCCGCCTCCACCACGGACCAAACGGCTTCGAAGACTGACCGAAAAGGAGGTAGACGAGCTTGTACGGCTTCGATCCGAAGGCATGCTCATCCGTGAGCTGGCCGAACGTTTCGACATCCACCGAGAAACCGCAGGCCTCCATCTCAAACGACGCAACCCCACGCTCCGGCTCCACTAGTTCGCTTCGGCTGGCTACGGGTGAGCCAAGTCCCAGGGGTAGTACTTGCAGTTCTCGAGCGGTGAGTCGTCGATACCGAAGACTTTGGCCGTTGCTGCGCCTTCGAAACACCAGTATCCCGAATAGTTCTTCGCGCCTCGTCGGGACGAGTGCTGGTTGTGCCATGCCGCCCACTTGTGTTGGGGATACCACTCCCGCGTGACATAGGTGGTAAGAGCAGCGGACGCTGCAGCCTGATCAGTTGCAGCAAGCTCGGCGACAGCTTTGAGTTTCTCATGAGACCGAATCGTCGGCTTCACACCATGGAAGTTCGAGATTGTCTCAAGCTGTAGGGACTGAGACGGCTCCCGGAACTCGATCAACGACCCAATGAACGAATCGATTAGGAAGTCGGTCATGTTGAACCGCCCAACAGCCCCAGCGAGCAGCAACGCACCTTCGACGTCATCGAACAAGGCCGCCAGCGAAGTAACCCACAGGAAGTCATTGAAACCCCCACCAACGTGTGCGGGGTTGAACGGAGTCATCGGATTCACCTGGAGCTGTCTCGAAACCAAGTCAGGAAGCTCGACATTTGCCGCCCTCACTTCGGCGATCGGGGCGCCGAGTGAGTACAGCGCTCTGACTCTGTGAAGTTGGCTGCTTGCGTCACCAATCCGCTGCCCCCATTCGGGGCCCCCATCTCTTGCAGCGCCTTCGACGAGTTGTCGCCATTCATCGCACAGCTCTAGTCGTCTTCTGAAGTGGGCAGGATCGGCGACTACTTCGTCTCGCACCATGATGTCTTCCTTCGGCCTGATTCGTCGTCGGCCTAAATGTCCGGGGCCCACCAAGTGGGCAGATGGACACCGCCGGAGTCGAGATTCCGAAATGCCGAAACGGAGAAGGCCTCCTGGGCTCAGATTCGCGGTGAAATGAAAAACTCCGATACCGAACATGTCGGAATCAGAGAACTGTTCCAGGGGTTGACCCCGGGTTCGAACCCACACGTTTTGGTGCACCCAACCGCACAACTTTCGAACCAGCGCTCAGCCTCTGATACCGAACATGTCGGGGGTTCGAACGCGTGCGTTCGCTGTGGGCGTTGAGGGACTCGAACCCCCGACCCTCTCGGTGTAAACGAGATGCTCTAGCCAACTGAGCTAAACGCCCGGATCGACTGGCCAGGTTAGCGGCGCTGGAACCCTTCGCGTTGTGACTGGGGTCTGATCGAGCAAGGGTGTTCGAGGTTCGATACGGTCGCCAGATGGTCGGAGAGCCGGGAGACCGATGGGCTGAGCGAGGAGTGCAGAGCGCCCTCACGCTGCTCGAGGGTGGACCGTGGGAGACGACCACGATCCATGGCACTGGGGGAGGAAGTTACGGGTCGAGCGTTGCTCGGCTGCGCAGCGGTAACAACTCGGTGATCGTGAAGGTCGTGCGACGAAACGATGCGGCCGCATCCGAATCCGATTCGTGGTTGCGCGAGCTCGAGATCTACCGATCGTCGTGGCTGAGCGCGTTCCTGCCCGCCAGCCTGGCGATGCCCAAGTGTCTGGGCTCCGCCATCGACGAAGAGGTCGCCGTGCTCGTACTCGAGGACCTCACCTTCGACGACCGCGACGCCCGGTCGATCGAGTGGTACGCACGATTGGCCCGCGGTCTCGGCGAACTTTCTTCGGCCCCGCTCCTCGACGTTCCACCATGGGCAAGCCAGGGCTTCGTTGCATCACAAGCGCGCACAATGATGGCCGCAGTCCCAGGCATGGCGAAGGCTCCATCACCACACCTTGCGGACCTCGTCGACGCCTGGCTTCCTCTGCTCGAACGACTCGTGGATGCTGCTCCCTCTCTTCTCGGCCAGCTCGACGCGATGCCGCAATCCTTCAACCACCTCGACGCCTTCAGTCGCAACGCCGCTGAGATCGACGGCCGGATCGTTCTCATCGATTGGGCCTTCGCGGGTGTGGCGCCAATCGGTGCCGACGCCGCGGGCGTCGTAGCGATGACCGCGATGCACGGCGATGCCGCCGGGCTCGACCTGAACCAGTTCCACCGCTCGGTGGTCGACGCGTTCATCTCCGGAGTCGGTGATTTGCCCAGCGGCGTGGCCTTCGAAGACGTCGAGAATTCGATCGAAACCCTGCTCGTACTGCGGTGGGCTGGATTCCTCGCCCAGGTGCACGGCGCTGGCGACGAGATCCTGGAGATCGCTGAGTCGGTGTCAGGCCGGCCATTCGACGAGGGGTTACGCGCATGGCAAGCCCTGTCCGAGCTGGTGATGCCCATCGCGGAGAGGGCGCTCCACCGAGTCGACCGCTGACTCACGGCGAGGAACCATCCGCGCAGGCATTGACTGATGGGTCAGAGTGGCGGCAGGTCGTCAGTGATGTCGCTTGTGACGACGACCTGTGGGCCTTCGCCCGGTGTGGCTTGGCGGAGGGCGAGTTCGCCGGACATGTCGGGAATCGTGTCGGGCATCTTGTCGAGCTCGAACCAGCCGAGCTCGAGAATCTCCGACGCCTGCGCCTCGAGCGCGTCGGGGTCGACGCCCGGCGCCGGGGCAGCGCTGTAGATGAAGTTCACTCGTTGCATGGTCGTCTCGACCAGTACCACCGGTTCGCTCGTGAGCACGATCGCCAAGCCGGTTTCTTCGAGCGTCTCGCGCACGACTGCGTCTGCGGGTGACTCGCCAGCGTCCATGAGCCCACCGGGCATTCCCCAGTGCCATCGATACGCGGCCTTCACGAGGAGGATTCGGCCATCGTCTCGAATGATGCGCGCTTGGGCGCCAAGCGTGTAACTCGGGCTGGCGGCACGAACAGCGCGCTGGCGGACAGGTTCGGGTAACGCTCGAAACAGCCGCATCACGGGGCGGGGGAGCGATGGCACAGGCGGCCTTAAACGAGCAACAACAGGAGAACGAGACCCGCCGCCAGCATCGATGCAGTCACCGCTGCGAGCATGGCGGCAGTCACCGCTTGACGACGATGGCGCGAGCCATCGTCGAAGACCGGCAGATTTGCCGTGCCTTCGGCGAAGGTGAAGACGCTCTCCTTTTTCGTTGGAGCAGCTCTTCGATCTGGAGTGACCCGTCGTTGCGGATGGATCTTGGGGTCGAACGGTTCGTTGGGACCGGGCTGTTCGCCGATCAGCGAGTCGAGCGGAGGAACCGATGAGGCGCCCAGATCTGGGACTGGCCGGGTCGCAGATGCGACGCCGGTGGTCGACTCGTCTGAAGTTGTGCGCTCATGCTGCGGTGCATCTGCGGTTTCGTCGAGAAGATTCTCGGCGAACGGAGGTTGAAACCATTTGCCATCGTTGCCCCTCGTCCAACCGGGCAGGGGAGGTGTGGCCTCGGGCCATTCCTCGGGCGGCTTCCATTGACCCTCGAGGTCCATCCACCAGCCGGGTCCCCGGCGTAGTTCACTCGTCGACATTGCGTTAACTCGGCTCCTCAGGACTACAGGTCACGTAGCTCGCAGAAAACTAGCCACGTTCTGGGGCGACGTAAAAACGAGCGCTCACCCATTTGTGTTGTAGCTATCGGCAATCGCACCATTTGGGTCAAGTAAAAAAGCCGTGTCGCCTGAGTTGTTCCAAACGGGTGGTTCTGGATCGCACCAAAACAGCAGCACCGACGGGCCGTCCGTCAGGTCGTTGCCGCACCCCGTGTGAACCTGAACGGTGTCACCCTCAGCGATTGTGAGGTCGGGAAAGTTGTATCGATGACGGGTGGATTCGTCTCGCAACACCCAGCCATCCATGATGACGTCCTCACCCCGATTCTCGATCAGCACCCATTCGCCGTTCGGGTTCTGGCGGTCATCGCCAGGCGGATCGTCCTCGACGTCAACGATGACGAGGTTGGCATCCACGGGATCGCCGCAAGCATCGGCAGCCCACAAACCGGTGCCAGACTCGGATGCGGAGCGTTCAGCTTCCTCGAACTCGCGATCAAACCCATGATCTGACTGGGCCCGCGCCAGCACATGGCCCGTCTCGATGAGCGACAGATTCACGAACGTGTCACCGGCAACCAACAGCCCCAGCTGCCTGCCGAACTGGTCGGTCTCGCCAGGCCAAGGAAACAGCATCACGTTTCGGTCGGTCAACAACGACTCGAGTGCGCTGGCTGCCTCGTCGCCGAAACAGTCGTCTCTTTCGGGGGCGTTGATGCCCAGCAGGCGGATCTCCAGGTCGCCCTCAGCACTCGTTGCGCGCAGGCTGTCACCATCGGAAACGCGTGTCACCTCGATGTCGAGTCCGGTGCCCGACGGCTTGATGAGCTGAGACTGAACGCCCACATCCACAGGGTCTGTCGGTGTGGTGGAGACCGATCCGGTACCGAGGTCTGAACTGGTGCATGCGACACCCGTCACGCCACAAAGCAGAAGGGCAATGAAACAGCGAAAACTCACGACATTCCTGATCAAATCGGTGCCTGACGTCACAGCCGGCTGCCCCACAATGAGCGTCCGGGTTCAAATACAATGATGCACATGAGCAACGCATAGTCGTCGCTCGTCATGAGTCTTTCCCCCAAGAATCATGACCTCTGAAGAACCTCGCCGTTACCCCCCTTCGGCGGGGTTCTTCCATTTTTCCCGCTTCGCTCCCGGCAATCGCACATTCGCCTTCGGCTCGGTGTCCTCTGCGGACTGCCAGGGGCCGCGAGCCGTTCGTCGTCCCTCCTCACTCCGGTGCTGGCGTTTTGTTTGTGCGTATACCCGCTCTCGCGTTTGGCTGGTTTCCGCTCCGCTGTCGCTGCTGTTCCAGAAAGACATGAGCCGCTTTACACACGAAGGAAACGCCTCCGGCGAGAGGGGAGCGAAGCTCGCGTAGTGACCATGTCGGCTCTGCCGGATCTCGACCGGAAGTGCGAAGAAAGGATCGCTGAAGTGTCGAGGTGTGGTTGACACCTCGGTGCACGATCCGGCTACTAGCGTGAGCGCCGTGCGTCTTGTCCTTCGATCACTCTTCAGCATTGTGCAGCTCGTGCTCGCTGTGGTGTTCGGCGGAGCCGCGTTGGCGTTCACGCTCGCTGCTCTTGCGCCCTCGCTTGCAGACATCTGGGGAGCAAAGACGACGGTTGCCGCTGAGGTCGATTTGTCGATCCTCGAGCAGACCACCGTGGTGTACGACGCGAACGGTCAACTCATTGCGGAACTCAAGGCAGAGATCGACCGCGAGTACCTCCCGCTCAACCAGATGTCACCCGAAATCGTGGCTGCTGTGCTGTCGGTGGAGGACGCAAAGTTCTACTCGCACAAGGGCGTCAACGTCGCGGCAATCACCCGTGCAGCCGTCACCAATGTCTCCGCTGGTGGCGTCGAACAGGGTGGTTCGACCATCACTCAGCAGCTGGTGAAGCTAGGCGTCGTGGGCGACGAAATCTCGCTCGATCGCAAGTTGCCCGAAGCGGCGATCGCGATGCGCCTCGAAGGTCAGATGACCAAGGACGAAATCCTCGAGCGTTACCTGAACGCCGTCTACTTCGGCGGCGGCGCCTACGGCGTGCAGGCCGCAGCCGAGCTGTACTTCAACAAGAACGCCGACGCCCTGAACTACGGCGAGTCCGCCCTCCTCGCTGGCGTCATCTCGAACCCGAGCCTGTACGACCCGGTCTATCGGCCGAACAACGCGCTCAACCGACGCAGCAGTGCCTTGGGTCGTCTCGTCGCCGAAGGGTTCATCGACGAAGACGAACGTGCCGTTTGGGATCGAAGCGAACTGCCCCGCTACCGCCAGCTCGACACCGAGGGATTCCTCGACACGTACTTCGTCGAAGAGGTCAAACGACAGCTGCTCGACGACCCCCGCCTCGGCGAGACCCGAGCTGATCGAATCAACCGGGTCTTCCAAGGTGGACTCGAAGTTCACACGACGTTCGACCCCGTCGCCCAAGCGCTCGCCGAGAACTCCGTGGCGGCCGAGTTCCCCAGCAACAACCTCGGCATCATCGCCGGGCTCGTCTCGATCGAACCAGGTACCGGTGCGATCAGGGCGATGATCGGTGGCCCAGGCTTCGACGAATTCGAATTCAACGTCGTGACACAAAAGGGACGGCCGACCGGCTCGTCGTTCAAACCGTTCGTGCTTGCGGCAGCGTTCGAGAGCGGCGGACTGATTCCGAGTGACAGCATCAACGCCACCTCGCCGTGCGAGTTCGCGAACCCGGGCGGCTTCCCCAACCCCTATGAGGCCGGCGACTACAACGGAAGCCGCCGAGGTGGAGCACTCACGATTCAAGATCACACGCTTCGAAGCACGAACTGTGGCTTTCTGCGGCTCAGCCAGATCGTTGGTCTCAACAACGTCGTCGACACCACCCACGCCCTCGGTGTGACATCGGAGATTGGGCCGGTCCTCGCCCTACCGCTGGGCGTCTACGACATCACTCCACTCGAGATGGCCAACGCGTACGCCACCTTCGCCAACGACGGTATTCGCGTCGAACCACACGTCATCACCCGGGTCACCCAAGGCGACGAGACGGTCATCGAACACGACCCGAAGCCGTTCCGGGCCATTCGCCCGCAAACGGCGCGGCTCGTGACCGACATTCTCGAAAAGAACATCAACTGCAGCGCGGGTGCCTGCACCGGCCGACGAGCCCAGCTGGCCGAACATCCCGCAGCTGGCAAAACGGGTACCGGCCAGTCGAACTACGACGCGTGGTTCGTGGGATACACCGCACAACTCGCAACTGCGGTGTGGATCGGCGGCCAAGAGGAACAGATCGCCATGCGGTTCGACCGGCGCAACCCCGAGAACATCGCGGCTGATTACGAACGAGCCTTTGGCGACTTCGCCTATTCCGGCGTGACGGGTGGTTCGATACCTGCGATGGTCTGGGGCCGTTTCATGAACGACTACATGGCCGGCCTTCCCGTGATCGACTTCCTCGAACCCGAGCCGGGCCGCCGCGGGGAGCGACTCGAGAATCCACTAGAGGTCGAAGAGCCAGAAGTGGTCCGCGTGAGTCCCTGCGGAGGCGAAAATGCCGAGGTCGACCAAGATGGCGATGGCGACATCGACTGGTGTCGAAATCTGGGCGGTGTCGACATCGATGACGAGCTCGGTTGTCCGAGCTTGCTCGTCGCGGTCGATCGAGATGGCGATGGCGTCAAGGAACGTTGTGTGGCCCGAATCCGCCCGGATGGCGCCATCGACCCCAACACGACCACGACGGTCGACCCGAACGCCCCGACCACCACGGTCGAGGGGCAGACAACTGTCGCGCCCGAAACGACCGTGGCGCCTGCAACAACTGTCGCCCCGTAGGGGTCTCCGCCGACCTGGGTCGGTAGCGTACGAGCAGGCTCGATCCAAGGGGACAAATGTCTGAACTGCAAGCGCTGCTCGATGTGCAAAGGCTCGACAACACCATCGATCAGCTCAGGTTCAAGCACGACAATCTTGCTGAGCGGGCGGCCATCGCCGAGACGAAGGCTGAACTCGCCACGCTGAACGACGGAGCTGCCGAGGCGGAGAATGCCCGCGACGACCTTCGACGGCGAGAACGCGACCTCGAAGCCCAGGCGTCGGACTTTCGCGAAAAGGCCGACGACTTCGACAAGAAGCTCTATGGCGGTGCGATCACCAGTCCAAAAGAGGCGACCGTGATGACCGAGGAGATCAAGAGCCTTCGTACACGGGCCACCGATCTCGACGATCAGGCGCTCGAGCTCATGGTCGAGATCGAACCACTCGATGAAGCGTTGGTCTTCACCGAGGCGAAACGGGGCGAGCTCGAAGCTCAAATCGAATCGCTCCAGAAGGATCTCGCTGCCAACGAGGCAGAACTCGATGCCGAGATCGCCGCCACAGAGGCCGAACGCGCTGCCGCTGCGGAACCCGTCGATGATGCCCTGCTCGAGAACTATCGTCGGCTTCGCATTACGTACGGTCCGCGCGCTGTGGTCGAATTCGATCCGAACAAGGACGGTGGTTGCCCGGTCGCGATGTCAGCAGTCGAGCTGGATCGTTGGAAGCACCTTCCTGCGGGAACGCTCGAGAACTGTGTCGACTGCGGCCGCCTGGTCGCGAAACTCGTCTGAACGGTCCACGAGCCGATGTTCTTTTGGTTCTTGGGCCTGTCGTTCGCCGCGGTGCTCGTGGTGTTCTCATCCCCAGCGCTGGATTATCGGCTGGTCATTTTCGGTGGCGTCGCACCGGCGATCGAGGGATTGTTCGGCGGTCCGTGGCTGTTGCACACGCTGCTCGCCCCCGTCCTGATCATGGCGCTGGTGATGGCGCTCACGCAGAAACGGCGGCTGGTCCGGCGTCAGTGGCTCGGGCTCCCGATCGGTCTGTTCATGCATCTCGTTCTCGACGGATCCTGGGCCGACGCGAAGGTGTTCTGGTGGCCGTTTCTCGGCGCAAGCGATGTGCTCGGCGGCTCGACGGTGAACGAGTTCGAGCGCTCGCTGCGCGTGCTGATCGGCATGGAAGTGATCGGATTGGCCATTCTTGTGTTTCTCGTCGATCGGCTCGACCTTCGCGGTGAAGGACGCGAGCTCTTCATCAAGAGCGGCCAGATCCTCCGCAACAAGATGGACTGAGAACCGAGAAAACGAACAACGGCCCGGTGCGACTGCACCGGGCCGTGGTTGGTTCTAGGCCGCTTCGGAGGCGGCGTCGATAGCGGTTGCGTTGGATGTACCGACGCCAACCTCGACCTTGCGAGGCTTGGCTGATTCGGCCACCGGGATGTTCACGGTCAGGACGCCGAACTCGTAGTCGGCCGTGAGGCGCTCGGCATCGAGCTGCTCTCCGAGCTGGAACGTCTGTGATGCAGCGAGAGGGCGTCGTCGGCTCGTGACCACCTGTGCGTTCTCGGGCACGTTGGTTGGTCGAGTTGTCTCGATGCGAAGGCTGCGTCCGTCGACGGTGAGGTCGACCGTCGATGGGTCGATGCCCGGAATGTCGATGCGTACGACCACGCCGTCCTCAGACCTGACGACGTCATAGTCAAAGGAGCGAGCCGAGTTCGAGAGGTCACGGAACGGGTCATAGTTGGTGAAAAGCATTACGTTTCCTCCATGTGAGGGTTGAGGGTTAGTTGAGTGGAGTCCACTCATGTTTCATCAACACACCGCTAACAGATTCATTCCCGGCCGCGAGAGAATTCTTGCGCTATCCGCTCAACGATCCGGCGTCGTAGACGACCCTCCCAGCGACTGCGGTGAGCAGCACCTCTGTCTCATCGATCTTGTCCACCTCGACCTCGAAGATGTCTTGATCGAGGATCACGAAGTCGGCGAACTTGCCCACCTCGATCGACCCGGTGACATCGTCGTGCCCGAGCGCATATGCGGTGTTGATCGTCGCCAGCTCGAGCGCGGTTTCGAGGTTTGGCACAGCATTGCCTTCTCGAGTCAACGACCGTTGAATCGTTCCCAATGGAGGAAGCGGCCCTGCGTCCCAATCGCTGGAGAGCGTCACCGTCGCGCTGGCGTCCAGCACCCGCCTCGTCGGAAGGAGATCCCACGCTCGGTTGCCGATGATCTGCGTGAGGTCTTCGTGATAAAGCGGGTCGATGGCGTCGGCGCTCTGCTGGTAGTCCGCAACAACACCAAGCTCGGCGAAGCGAGCCGTGTCGCTCTCTTCGACCATGTACACGTGCGTAAGCCGGTGTCGGCGATCAGCCACTGAGTCCGCGGAGTCCTCGATTGCGGCGACCGCGTCAAGAGCTGCTCGTACTCCTGCATCGCCGATCGCATGGAAGTTGATTCGATACCCAATCTCATGGAGTTGTGAGACGTAGCTATTCAGCTGGTCGAGCTCGAAGTACGTGAACCCGCTTGGGTAGTTCTCGTCGGGGGCCGTGTCGTAGGGCTCCAGCAGGAAAGCCGTGCCGAGGTCGAGGATCCCATCCACGTACACCTTGGCTGTGTCGAACCGAAGGAGGTCGGAGTCGTTCGAGAAGCGGCGTTCGAACTCGGTGAGCTGAGTGTCGGGATCGAGGTCTGGGTAGAGATACAACGTATTGGCTGCTCGTACTACGAGCGAGTCTTCGCGAAGCGCACGTTCCCATGCTGCGGGGTGACCTTGGGCCCAGTATCCGCCAGCGTCGCTGACTGTCGTGACCCCGTTTCGAGCCAGCTCGTCGAGTGCGTCGAGCAAACCTGAATAGACGACGTCGTCGGATGCCGCTGCAGCGTTCCGTAACCGTTGTTGAGCGTCTTCGAGTAGAAGTCCGGTCAAGCGGCCAACAGCATCTCGATGGAATACACCACCCTGTGGGTCGTCGGAATCATCATCGATGCCGGCAGCGGCGAGGCCGAGCGAATTCGTCCATACGGCGTGTCCGAGATCATCCAGGATGATCGCCGGGCGATCAGGAATCGCTCGATCGAGCACGTCGAGCGGGTTCTCTGATGAGTTCCGAAGATCGTAGAGAGACGGTCCGGCCGCTCGTACCCACTCGTCATCTGGCTGTTCCTCGGCGCACTGTCGAGCCAACCGTTCGTAGGTGTCCAGGGTCTCGCCGCTGGACATGAAACACAGGCTCGCGTTGATGCCAGCCTCGGGAACATGAACGTGTGCATCCTGAAATCCGGGGAGCACCATGAGGCCGCCAGCGTCGAGGATAGTCGCGTCGTCGTCTGCCGCCGCGCGTACCTCTTCTTCCGTCCCCACCGCGAAGATTCGACCCTGCTTGTCGTACGCGAACGCTTCGGCCCACGATCGGCCGGCGTCGACGGTGTACACCGCAGCGTTCGAAACGATGGTGTGACTCGACGCAATCGGCGATTCAACGCCATCTGCGAGACCGCCGCCCGAGGACCCACATGACGCTCCGAAGATGACCAGCGCGGTGAGACAGATCGATGTTGGGTGTATTCGAGGGGGCTTCTTCATATCGGTCGCCGCAGAGTCTATGGCGCCAGGGAATCAAGCTTGGATGACTCGGGTTTCGTCATCATGTTCTCTGAACCGACGCACGTTCGCGGAGCGGCGCTCACCGCCCTGGTGTGTCTCATCTGGATCGGATTGGCCTGGCGAAGCCCCGAACTGAACTATCACTTCGCACCGCTCATCGCCTCGGTGTTGTGGCCGCTGAGCCTCCGCAGCCAAGGCCGCCGCGCGACCAACGAGACCATGGTGGCCGCCGTTGGTTCTGCAGGGTTCGTGTTCGCCACGACGTTGGCGCTGGTGCTGTTCGACAAACTCGAAGGGCCCAACTTTCTCGAGCGAGGACCCGCCTGGCCAGAGGCCCTCCTGTTCGGAGTCATCGGCGCCGCATTCGGTGCTCGAAGCGCGAGTCGAGAGCGGCCCGGTCTACTCGGCGGGCTCGTCGATACGACCAGCTAGACCTACATGACGCCGCGGATGGTTGGCTTCACCTCGTCGAAGTAGAGCGCCGAGAGCTCGGCATGTAGTTCGGCGGAAAGCGAAGGGATATCGCTGACCGCGGCGTTTTCGAGCGCTTGGCTTGGCCTGCTCGCACCGGTTATGACAGAGCTCACCGCTGGATGATCGAGACACCAGCGCATCGCCATCTGAGCCATCGTCATGCCTTCGGGCACGAGTGGTCTCAGTCGGTCAGCGAAACCAACCGCAGTTTCAAATGGGATTCCCGAGAACGTTTCGCCAACGCTGAAGAACGCACCGTCCTTGTTGAAATTGCGATGGTCGGTCTCGGCGAAGGCGTGGTCGGCGGTCATCTTGCCCGACAGCACCCCGCTCGCGAGTGGCAAGCGGACGATGATGCCAACGTTGGCTTCGATGGCCACCGGGAAGAGTTCGGTGATGTGGTCCTGGCGAAAGATGTTGAAGATCGTCTGGATCGAGGTGAGCTTTGGGTGGGTGAGTGAGAAGAGCGCTTCATCGATGGTCTCGACGCTTGTTCCGAACTGGCGAATCAGCCCCTGATCTTGGAACTCTTCCATCCACGAAAGAAGATCGCCGTCCTTCAAGACTGCGGTCGGTACACAATGCAGCTGGGCCAGATCGAGGGTGTCGACGCCAAGTCGCTGCGCGGAACCCTCGAGGCTCTTGCGAACCCTGTCTTTCGTGTATCCGTCGGGATACAGCTCATCGTTTCGCCCGACCTTCGTTGCAACAATCCGCTCAGCCGGGCGTGCCGCCAGAAATTGACCGATGCGTTGTTCGCTCAGCCCGGCGCCATACACGTCGGCGGTGTCCCAAAAAGTGATTCCGCCTTCGTCTGCGGCAGCGAGGATCGATTCCGCACGCTCATCCTCGACTGGCCCGAAGTCTCCGCCGAGCTGCCAGCAGCCGATGCCAACCTCCGAGACCGAGTATCCAGATTTCCCGAGCGTGCGCATGAACATGGCGTCTCCCACCGATCCGTTGGAGCTGCGAGTGTAGTCAGTTTGTCGATCGGTTCGAGAGCAAAGCCGCCGTCACCTACAGTCGGTTTCATGACCGCAGAGATCGCACCGCAGACCGACCGACTCGTGTGGGCGGTCGCCGACAGGATTCGAGCGCAGAAGGGCAACGACGAGTTGCCTGGCCTCCAAGCTCTCTCGCCGATGGCCGTGAGTAGGACCATCAACCTCGTGCAGTTCACGTCCCCCGATATCGGAGAGGACTTCATTCGGCGACGCTACGTCTATGCGTCCGACGAGCAGATCACGACCTACCTCGACGAGATGGTCCGTCTCGGCTTGTTCGAGACTGCCGGTGGACGGTTGCGACCCACCGACTCTCTTCCGCCGATCTTGGAGGCTTTCGACCGCGCGATCGAGAGCTCGGCCCAGCTTCATTGGCAAGCGCACGCCGATGTCGTCGACTCTGTCTTGCCGTTGGCGCGTCACGTGCTCGAGGCATGTCCGAAGCCCGAGATGCTGGTCTCTGCTGCGCTCACGGGACCCGAAGCCGATGATGACTGCCAGCGGTTGTATCAGCGTCTTGCAGCGCTGCGCCTCATGCGAAACGAGGCCCACGTGAGGGCCTGGAAAGCCCGCGGTCTCGTGCCGAACGAAGTTGAGATCCTCACGAGTGCATGGGCGGGATCAAAGATCCAGAGTTCGGCCGAACCGACCGAGTCGATGATCGAACGTGGCCTCGTCGCAGACGGAGTCGTCACCGATGCTGGGCTCGACGTCAGGCGCGAGATCGAGGATGAGACCAACGCAGGTGTCGCCGAAGCCTTCGCCGCGGTGGATCAAGCCGCTTTGCTCGCTGGGTTGCGACAGCTACCCGGACCCCTCGACTGACTCGAGCTTTGCCGCCAGGTCCTTCAGGAAACGAGCGCTGTCGCCTCCATCGATGAGGCGATGATCGAACGTGGCGGAGATGGTTGCGATGGGAACCTCGACGAGCTCGCCATCTCGGATGCGGGGCGTCGGACGACTGGCACCAAACGCCACGATCGTGCTGGTGCCCAGCGGCAAGATCGGGGTGCCGGCCAAGATGCCGAGTGCCCCCACGTTGTTCACGGTGCACGTGCCTCCGGTGAGCTCCTCGGGGGTGATCTTGCGATCGCGGGCCGCTGACGCGAGACGAACGATTTCCGACGCGAGGTCACCGATTTCGAGACTGTCTGCCCCGCGCACGACGGGCACCATCAGGCCATCGGGTGTGTCGACCGCAACGCCGATGTCGAGGTCATCGAAGTATTCGATCTCCTCCTCGAGGAGCTGAGCGTTCATCAACGGATGGTCGGCGAGCACCTCGACCAGGCACGACATCAGCAGAGTGTCGACCGGGACGGGCATGTCGAGGCTCTCGCGAAGTGCTGCCCTGCGTGTGAGAAGTGCGGTGGCCTCGAAGTCGACCATCGATGTGAACTGAGGAATCTGTTGCGCCGATGCGGTGAGGTTCTTGGCGATCGAGCGGCGCATCGCGGACATGCGCACCCGCCGACCACGAACTGGGGCGAGTGCCGGAAGATCGGCAAGGGTGATCGAACCGCGAGGTCCGGTGCCGACGGCTTCAGCCAGATCGAACCCTGCTTCGCGGGCGTACTTGCGCACCTTGGGCAGCGCGAGGATTGAGCCCGATGGCGAAGCTGCGACGTTAGGTGTCAGAGAGACGCCAGCGGCGGCCGACGCGATGTCTGCTCGAGTGATACGACCGCCGGGTCCGGTTCCCTGCACACCAGCCAGGACCACACCTTCTTCTTCGGCGAAACGGCGAAGCATCGGCGAGATGACTGGGGCGGGCTTCGAACCAACTGCTGCGGTAGTTCCCGCAGTCGCAGGCCAAGACGATGGTGAGCTCGTCGCGGTGGCCGCGACCGGCGCAGGGCTGCTCCCAGCGCTTGGGGCCGGTGAGGCCTCGATCTCGGGGATCGCTTCTCCGGGCTCACCGACGATGATCAGGGGTGCACCCACTTCGACAACCCCTCCGACCTCAGCGCCGAGCTGAAGCACGGTTCCTCGGTACGGAGTCGTCATCTGCACGACCGACTTGTCGGTTTCGATGTCGCAGATGGGTTGATCGAGGTCGACGACATCGCCGACGGCGACGAGCCACCCAACAATTTCGCCCTCGACCATCGTGTCACCAACGGCGGGAAGTTTGAAGATTTTGGCCATCAGCCGGCGACGCAGCGACGGATACCTGCAGCGATCCGATCGCTCGTGATCATCGAGAACGATTCCAGTTGCGCGGGGCCCCAGAAGACGTCCATGTGGCCAACTCGAACCGGGGGAGCCTCGAGGTGATAGGCGCCCTTCTCAGCGATCGTGGCGGCGATTTCTGCGCCGAACCCACCGGTGATGTGCGTCTCGTGCGCAACCACGAGGCGTCCGGTCTTCTCGACGCTTGCCATCACGGTCTCGGTGTCCCACGGATACAGGGTGCGAAGGTCGATCACTTCGGCAGAGATGCCTTCAGCTTCGAGTGCCTCGGCAGCCTTGACCGATTCGTGCATCGGAGGTCCGTAGGTGACGACGGTGACGTCGGTGCCCGGTTTGCGGACCACGGCACGCCCGATCGGAAGTTCGTAGGGCTCGAGCGGCACGTCCTCTTTCAAGCCCCGATAGAGAGGGATCGGTTCGAGGAACACCACCGGGTCGGGGCTGGCGAGCGCCGACTCCATGAGTCCCTTCGCGTCGTAGGGGGTCGACGGGTAGACGACGACCAAACCGGGGGAGTGGATGAAATACGACTCGGGTGAATCGGTGTGGAATTCGTAGTTGCCCAGGTTGGTCCCGACCGGCAATCGAACGACGACCGGCGCGGTCAAGTGGCCGCGGTAACGCCAACGGATGCGACCGACATGTCCGATGATCTGATCGAACGCTGGATAGACGAACCCGGCGAACTCCATCTCGGCAACGGGTCGCAGCCCGGCCATGGCCATGCCGACCGCAGTGCCGACGATGCCGGTTTCGCACAGCGGGGTGTCGATGACCCGATCGGAGCCGTACGTGTCGTACATGCCTTCGGTGACACGGAAGACTCCGCCTTCGAGGCCGACGTCTTCGCCAAGTGCAACGAGCTTGTCGTCGCGAGCGAATGCGTCGGTGAGCACCGCGTTGAGAGCCTCGGTCATGTCGAGTCGCTTGGTTTCGCCGCCCGGTAAAGGTTCGTCGCCGATCGTCCAGACTTGCTCGGGAGGAAACTCCGTGGGCGTCTCACCCATGTCGAGTTGTTCCTGATGAAGTTGGTCGAGCAAAGAGTGGGGAATCCGATCGAAGAGGTGGCTCGGTGAGTAGTCGCGGCTCACACCCGGACGAGCTTCAAGTTCGTCGATGATCGTTTCGAGCTGTGCTGACAGTGATTCGCGGATCTGCGCTTCGTTCTCGACTGCCCAGAGGCCCTTGTTCTCGAGGAAGGTCCGCATGCGAATGATCGGGTCCTTCTCGCGCCACGAGGCCTCTTCCTCGTCGGTGCGATACACGGGCGTGCCGTCGTACGTCGAGTGCGGTGCGTATCGATACGTGTACATCTCGATGAACGTCGGGCCTTCGCCAGCGGCGGCGCGGGCAACGGCTTCGGACGTGACCTGGTACATCGCCAGCGGGTCCATGCCATCGACGCGGACACCCGGGAAACCGTAGGCCTGCGCTTTGTGTGCGAGCGTTTCGGCAGCGGTCTGCCGGTCGACCGTCGTCGACTGCGCGACCTGGTTGTTCTGGCACATGAAGATCGTCGGCGTCTTCCACACGCCAGCGAAGTTCATCGCCGCATGGAAGTCGCTTTCCGATGTGGCGCCATCGCCGAACACGACCATGTTGACGGTGTCGTCTCCGGTGAAGCGGTTCTTGTAGCCGAAACCGACCGCGTGCGGCAGATGGGTACCGATGGTCGCGTTGAGCCGGGTGACGCGGTACCCGTTGACATCCCAGATGTCATCGTCGTCTGGAATGCCGAGCCAGAAGCCTGCGGCGCTGCGCAAATCCATGCCACGGGCGATCCAGAAACCGAGCTCTCGATAGGCCGTGAAGATCCAGTCGGTGGGTCGAAGTGCCAGCGAGGCACCGACGTGTGCTTCCTGTCCGCTCACTTGGTAGTAGGCGGGCATCCGTCCTTGGCGTTGCAGATTCAGCAGCTTCTCGTCGACCACGCGGGTGGTGAGCAGCTTTTCGTACATGTCGACAAGCGCATCGTTGTCGAGATCGGGCATGACGTCGACGAGTTCACCGTACTGGTCGAGGATCTGGCGCATCGAGAAGTCCCTTACGACATACGTCATGTCGATTTCTGTGAGCAAACGAGATCACGATTCGATGGCGAATGAGGTGATCTACTTGTGATTTCCCGATCATTGCTCTTTTCTGCCAAGAAATCAACTGATAGTGTGCCCGCAATGGCTGAGGTGACCCCAACCGACCCCTTCTCTGTGGACGGGCACGACGTCGTCATCATTGGGGGTACCGCCGGTATCGGGCTCGCCGTGGCGCAGCGGATGGTCGACAGCGGCGCCTCGGTAATCGTGACGGGCCGCCGCGCGGACGGTGAGACACGCGCCGCCGGTGTCGGTGCGGATTTCGTCACGATGGATGTGGCCGATCGCGGGTCCGTGGCGGAGGGATTTGACGCGATCCGATCCCAAATGCCACATATCGATTGTTTAATTCTCAACGCTGGCATCGATCTGCATCACGGCAGAGTCGACAAATTGGACCTCGACAACTTCGAGCGCGTGTTCGACGTCAACACGATGGGTCTCGTGCGTGCGATGTCCCACGGGTCAAAGATGATGAGCGCTGGTGGTTCGGTGGTGGTGACCAGCTCACCCGCAGGCTCAGTTGCCGTCCCAGGCATGGCTGCGTACTCGGCGTCGAAGGCCGCTCTCGACATGTTGGTCCGAAGCTGGGCGCTCGAGCTGGGGCCCAAACAGATACGGGTAAACGCCGTCCTTCCCGGCATCGTCGAAAGCGAGATGAGTGGAGAGTCGACTGGCGATCTCGAGGTCATCCGACGCATGACGGCGAACGGGGTGTTTCGGCGAGCTGAAGAAATGGGCCCTGTGTTCCAGTTCCTGGCCAGCTCGGCCAGCGCAACCTTGACGGGTTCGGCGCTCGGTGCCCACGACGGAATTTCGATCGGATACAGCCAAGAGGTCATGACGCACATCGCACAGGAGCTTCCCGAATCATGACCGCACTCGCTGGCAAGGTCGCTCTCATCACAGGCGCAGGTCGCACTGGCGGAATGGGCCAGGCAACAGCGAGGCGATTCGCTGAGGCGGGCGCCAACGTCGTCGTCACCGATTTAGCGCGCGACCGCCCCGAACTGCGTGGGAACGAAACCCACGGACTCGGTGACGATCTCGCAGTCATGCAAAAGTTCGCCTCGGCTCTCGAGACCGAATTTGGTGTGCGGTCGCTCGCTCTGCCGCTCGACGTGACCGACCAGGGCCAGGCCGATGAAGTCGTCGCCACGACGGTCTCTGAACTCGGCTCTCTCGACATCCTCTTCAACAACGCTGGAGCCACCACCGGTGTTGGTTGGTTCATGGATCAGACCGACGAACAGTGGGACCTGTCATGGCAGGTCAACGCAATGGGTACCCGACGCATGTCGATGCTCGCGATCCCGGTGATGGCGGCGCAGGGCGCCGGGGTGATCATCAACAACATCTCCGTCGGCGGTCTGGTCGCTGACGCCGGCTACGGGGCGTACTGCGCGTCGAAGTTCGCTGTAGCGGCGATCACGAAACTCGTCGCCAAGGAACATGGCAAAGACGGCATCCGCAGCGTTGGTGTGTGCCCGGGAGTCATCGATACGGGCATGGCCGAGGCAAATCGGCGACTCGTGGGCGAACTCGAAGGTGTCACCGATGATGAGGCCTGGGAAATGATGTTGTCAGCCATCCCGCTCGGATACCCGGGGCAAGCCGATGATGTTGCCCAGCTCGTGGCGTTCCTTGCGTCGCCTGCGGCGCGGTTCATCAGTGGAGCGCTCATTCAAATCGACGGAAGCATGCTCGAATAGCGGTTCGAGCGAAAGGGAAGTCATGGGAATACTCGGAATGCACCACGTGGCCATCTCGGTCCCGAACCTCGAAGAAGGGGTCGCGTTCTACTGCGACGTTCTCGGTTTCACCAAGGAGCAGTACGGGCCCATCGATCCGGACCCGATCGCTGACGCCATCACCGAGCTCCCCAACGTGTCCGCACGAGGATGGATCCTCCGCCACTCGTGCGGAATGATCGAAATGTGGGAGTTCGACTCTCCTCGAGCCGAGATGCCCAAGGAGACCAGAAAGGTCAACGAGTTCGGCTACACCCACTTCGCGTTGATGGTCGACGACATGGTGTCGACCTATGACGAGCTGAAGGACAAGCTCTTCTTCCCACACCCGCCTATCCAGCACACGGTCGAGGGCGGAACCAACGACGCTTGGACCGCCTACTGCCGCGACCCGTGGGGCAATGTCATCGAGCTCTGGCAAATCGGACACGAAGATCCGTTCCCCGATGGCGCTGACTTCGACTGGCGTCCAAAGCCCCTCGCCGAGGCCATCGACAAAGAAGAGCGTTACCGAGGCGCGGCTGCCTCGGCGCTTCGAGACGACTGAGCCGTGCCCGATCAAACGGTGTCCAGCCAAGTTGAGCTCGATGAGATCGATCGTCAGCTGATCGCGGCGCTGATCCGCGATGGCCGCGCCACCTACGCAAAACTCGCTCCCGAGGTTGGATTGAGTCAGGCGGCCGTTCGCACGCGGGTGCAACGCTTGCTCGACGAAAGTGTGATCACGATCACGGGTCGAGTCGACCCGACCACGTTTGGTCTTGGCGTCTTCGCGTTCGCCTTCCTCGAGGTCTCGAGCGAAATCGAGAAGGTGACGCGACTGGTGAGCGAGATCGACGAAGCGGTCTTTGTCGTCGTTGGTGCGGGCCGGTTCGATGTGCTGGTCGAACTACGTTGCGCAACCAACGATGCGCTCCTTGGCGCACTCGACCGGATCCGTGTGCTCGAGGGAGTACGCCGAGTGCAGTCGATGACCGTTCTGCACTACGAGAAGCAGGACTGGACGGGCATAGGAAACCACGAGAGTTCGCCATCGGCGCGTCGCGAGGTTGCGCTGGCTCACGAGTTTGATGACATAGATCGAGCGCTTCTCCGAGGGCTCATGGCCGACGGGCGGGCCACCTACTCGGCCCTGGCCCCGCTTGTCGGCCTGAGTCAGGCAGCGGTGCGAGATCGGGTGATCGACCTACTCGGGTCGGGGATCATCACGATCCAGGCTCACCCCGTGCCCGAGGCCATGGGGATTGCCGGATTTGCGGGGATTGCTGTCAAGGCCGCTGGACCTGTGGGACCGCTGGCAAATGCTCTGTCAGCCATGCCTGAGACAACTCTGGTCGTTCGAACGTTGGGGCGCTTCGACCTCATGGCGGAGGTGTGGTTCGACGATCACGACCACCTGGCGAAGCTCCTTGACGAGTTGCGTGATATGCCAGGGATGGGAAGCATCGACACCCTTCCCTACCTATGGATTGCGTTCGAAGAGTTCGATTCAGGCCCGAGTCGATGAGTAAACCAAGAAATCATGAGCAGTTAACAGCAATTACCAAGAAAACATTTGTCGAAGCATCTCTGTGGCATTAATGTGCTGGCAGATTCGGCTCGGCTGAATCCTGAGGAGGGAACCCACATGTTCAATAAAAGGCTCTTGCGGCTCTTAGCTGCACTTATGACACTGGCGCTGTTCGCCGCGTCCTGCGGATCGGACGATGATCCGGTCGCAAGCGACGACACCGAAGCACCCGCTGCCACCGACGCACCGGCTGCTACGGATGCACCCGCTGCTACGGATGCACCCGCTGACACGGAGGCGCCAGCTGCCACGGAAGCTCCAGATGAGGGCGACAGCATGATGGCCGACGAGAGCCTTGATCCTGTGAAGATCGGCTTGATTGCGCAGGACGAAGAACTTCTCGCCTTCCCCGAGGTTCGTGCCGTTGCCCAGGCTTACGTCGACTACGCCAACGCCGAGCTCGGTGGCATCGACGGTAACCCGGTCGAGCTCGACGTCTGTGGCGCCGGCGATGCACCTGAAGGTCACGTGAGTTGCGCACAGGGCTTTGCGAACGCTGACGATGTGAATCTCGTGATCAACGCCGGCTTTCTCTCGAATTCCGCTGCGGCCAGCGACATTCTGGCTGGCGGAGGCGTTCCTGTCCTCACCTTGGGCAACGACTTTGTCGACTATCTGACACCAGGCGTATTCACGATCGATCCCGGCCTTCCAGGTCTCGCCCAGGTCTTCTTCGTCTACGCAGCCGAGAACCGCGGTGTCACGACAGCCACGTTGTTCATCGCTGATGACCCAGCGTTCGAGCCATTCATCCCGGTACTCGAGGCAATTGCGGGCCTCAACGGAATCACTTTGACGGAAACGGTGAAGCTTGGTTTCGAACCAGATCTCACCGGGCCGGTGTCCGCAGCGAACACCGACAACGAGGGCTGGTTGTTCGTCCTCGCCGATGGGGCTCAGTGCACGGCCGCAGCGCAAGCGGTGGCAACGGTTGGGTACGAAGGTCAGAACTTCGCAAACGATCTCTGCATGTCGCAGGACACCATCGAGACCGGTGCCCTCGATGGATGGGCCGGTCCTGTCGTCTCCTCAGCGCCGACGGTCGATGGCGACGACGTTGACGAGATCAACCGCATCCTCGAGACCTACGGCAACGATGATGTCCAAAATGCCGGCCTTGCCGGGTGGGCATTGGGTTCCACGCAGTTTGCCATCGAGGTCATGGCGGCAGCGGGTGGAGCAGAGTCAACTCGCGAATCGACGCTTGACGCGCTCGGAACGTACGCCAGCAGCGACATTCTCGGTATGGCTGACTCGATCTCCTGCCCTGGACCGGGCGCATGGACTGGCGCTTGCAACATGGCGCCACTGATGGTGTCTGTCGAGAACGGTACGTTCACTGCTCCAGATCCCTTCACTCAGCTCGATTTCACTGTGCTGGACTTCCTGCTCGAGGGCTAAACAAACGTGTTGGTTGGGTGTCGGTCTCGAGAGGCCGGCACCCAACCAGGCGGAAAGGGAGTGAAGGTAGTAGATGGGGGAGCGCACTACCGCTGAGCGGGTCGCAATCATTGCCCTGGCCGGGGTGCTTGTCATGTGGGTGGTCGCAGCCATCGTCGACCCATCGATCTACTTCGAGCCGATTCTCTTCGGGCTGGGAACCGGAGCGATCATTGCTGCGATAGCACTCGGACTGGTCGTTGCCTACCGAGCGTCCGGCGTCATCAACTTCGGACACGGGGCAATCGCCACCTATATCACCTATGTCTATGTCTCCTTGACCGACACCGGTGACTACCCAATCCCACCGCTGCCCAATCCTGCGGTTCCCATCGAGGCGATATTTGACATTGAGTTGTTCGATATCCCAACCATGGTGAACCTCGGTGAGGACATGGGTACGGGGATGGCGGTGATCATCTCGCTTGCGACGGCCGTGCTGATTGGCCTGATTGCGCACTACGCAATCTTCCGACCTCTTCGGTATGCGCCCGTGTTGGCGAAGGTCGTCGCTTCCGTTGGAATCATGCTCTTCCTTCAGGCCGCAGTGGTCTTGCGATTCGGTGCCCGGGCAAAAAGCGCCGAACCAATCTTCCCCAACGAACCGGTCGATTTTCTTGGTGTTCGCGTCAACCAAGACCGCTTCTGGCTGTTGGGCACGGTTGCCGTGGTGACCATTCTCCTCTGGCTGTTGTTCCGCTACACCAGGTTCGGAATCGCGACTCGCGCATCGGCCGAGAATGAACGTTTCACGACACTGCTGGGTTTCAACGCCGACTATCAAGCAGGCGTGAGCTGGGTAATGTCCACCGTTCTCGCAGGAATGATGGGCATCCTCGTCGCTCCCGTTACGGGTGTGACACCGAACCTCTTCACGGTGCTCTTGATCTCGTCGCTCGCAGCAGCGCTGTTGGGCCGGATGTCATCGTTCGTCGTGGCTGCAGCGGCCGGCATGGCGCTTGGAATCCTCGACCAGCAGCTGTTTCGCATCGAATTCGAGTGGGAGTCGTTGCCTGACATCGGTATTCGCCGTGCGTTGCCGTTCCTCGCTGTTGCTTTGGTGATGGTCATCCGCGGCGAAGCCCTCCCGTCGCGCGGTGCTGTGGTGGCGGCCAGACTTCCCGCGGCTTTTGCGCCACAAATAACTCGCTGGCGCCTATGGGGTTACGCATTGCTCGTCGGCCTGTCCTTCCTCGTGACAGTTTTCGCGCCCTTCCAGTTCCGCGGGGCGATGGTGAACTCGATGATCGGGGTGATTTTCGCCTTGTCTTTGGTCGTCGTCACTGGTTACCTCGGCCAGATTTCACTGATGCAGATGGCATTGGCCGGCGTCGGTGCGTTCGCTGTCGGATCGTTCGGTACCGCCGCAGGGATGCCCATGCTCATCGCGATGCCGCTTGCGCTCGTCAGTGGTGTCTTGTTCGGCCTCGTGGCTGCCCTGCCATCGTTGCGAACGCGTGGTGCGAGCTTGGCGATCGTGACACTCGCGAGCGGCCTCGCGATCGAGGAAATATTCTTCAAACGTTCTGGCTGGTTTGGTCTCGACAGGACCAACAAGAGCAGCGATCCGCCAGAGATCCTCGGCATCGAGTTCGGACCGAGCAGTGACTTCTTTCTCGGTGATGGAAAGATTCCGACCGGTGGATTTGGAATCTTCGTTCTCGTCATCACCGTGCTTGCGTGTATTGCGGTCATGCGTCTTCGACGCTCGCGGCTAGGTGAGCAGATGCTTGCGGTTCGTGCCAACGAAGGAGCCGCCGCAGCTGCCGGTGTCAACGTCGCTGCGATCAAGCTCACGGCTTTCGGAATAGCGAGTTTCTTCGCTGCGCTTGGCGGCGTCCTCACCGCATACAAGCTGGGCACCTACTCGGGAGCCTTGTTCGGTATCTTCGCGTCGCTGTCGATTCTTGCGTTCGCTTACCTGGGCGGGATCTCCACCGTCGGCGGTGCAATTACCGCCGGTACTCTCTTCGCCGAGGGAATCGGTGTGGTCCTGACAAACGAATGGTTCTTCGACGTCGGGCCGTACACCGCCTATGTCGCAGGCTTCTTCTTGATCGGCACAGCCGTCTACAACAACGAAGGAATCGACGGATTTCAACGCAGCCAGTTCCACAAAGTCGTGAACTGGTTCCGGGCCAAACGTGGCCTCGGTCCGCTAGATGAGTTCGCCCCTCACGTGGTTGAGGTCGCCGATGTCTGATGCCGTGCTTCAAACAGAGAACCTGACCGTCCGTTTCGGCGGGCTCCTCGCCGTCAATGATGTTTCGCTCGATTGCCAGAAGGGGCAGCTCACCGGCCTCATCGGTCCGAACGGGGCAGGCAAGACCACCTTCGTCGATGCGGTGACCGGGTTTTTGCCGAACAACGCCAGCGGCAAGGTCATGGTTGAGGGGCGAGATCTCTTTGGCCGAGCTCCTCACCAACTGGCACACGACGGTCTCACTCGGACGTGGCAGACCCTCGAACTCTTCGACGACATCTCGGTACGGTCCAACCTCGACGTTGCGTCCCGGCGAATGACGGTTGCATCGACGATTCGGGATTATTTCAAACCAGCACCCCACGATGATCGCGTTGACGAAGTGATTGAGTTGCTCGACCTCGGCGCCATCGCGGAGCGCCAGCCGCACGAGCTGTCTCAGGGGCAGCGAAAGATGGTCGGTGTTGGGCGAGCGCTGGTTGCCGAGTCGACAAAAGTGTTGCTGCTCGATGAACCGGCCGCCGGCCTCGACAAGGCCGAGACCGAATGGTTTGGTGGCCAGCTTCGTCGTCTTGTGGACGAGGGTTACACAATGTTGCTGATCGACCACGACATGGGACTCGTACTTCGTGTCTGCGATCACATTCACATGCTCGTGTTTGGCGAACTGAAGGCGTCGGGCACTCCGCAGGAGATGCGGAACGACCCTGAAGTGATCGCCGCGTACCTCGGACATGGAGGAGCGGATCGATGAGCGACCGACTCCTCGAGATCGAAGGTCTTCACGCTGGGTACGACGGCGTTGCCGTTGTGCGTGACCTGGATCTCCATGTTGAAGCTGGAGAGGTCGTCGCTCTCCTCGGCCCCAACGGCGCGGGCAAGACGACGACGCTCATGACGATCTCGGGAATGGTTCGGCTGATCGAGGGGGCGGTCACGATCGCAGGCAACTCCGTCCCACGGTTGCGCCAAGCTCACCGCGTTCGGCGGTGGGGGGTCATTCACGTCCCCGAAAATCGCGGCATCCTTTTCCAGCTAACGGTCAGAGAGAACCTCGAGCTCGCCAAGACAAAGGGTGCGGTCGATATCGATCGAGCGCTCGAGTTCTTCCCGGCACTCAAGCCACTCCTCAAACGTCGAGGAGGGTTGCTCAGTGGTGGCGAGCAGCAGATGTTGGCAATCGGGCGAGCCATCGCTGCGGAGCCAAAGCTGCTGATGGTCGATGAGATGAGTCTTGGCCTCGCTCCAAAGATCTACGAGGACCTGATGCCGGTGGTGCGGCGAGTTGCGGACGAGACCGGCGCTGGAGTTCTTCTGGTGGAGCAACATGTCGACCTGGCACTCGAAGTGGCTGATCGCGCGTACGTCTTGAGCCACGGCGACCTTGCGATGTCTGGCACCGCAGCTGAGCTGATGAACAACAGGGCCCTCCTCGATGCGAGTTATCTCGGCGTCGAAACCCTCGACGACTAGAGGCCCACGCGGCCAAGGGTCGAGCCTATTGCTCGGTCCAGTTCAGTTCTGGTACGAAAAGTTGTCCTGACTTCATGGCTGCATGTCGAGCGTCGAGGAGCTCGAAGGTCAGCTCGGGATGTGAAAGCAGCCAGAATCGGCCCTCTTCGATCTGGCTGATGGCCAACTCTCCGACCTCGTTGGGAGCGGTGCCGCGAGCAAGGTAGCCCTCGACCTCCTCCCCGAAGTCGACCCCCGTTGCCATTGCAGATGTGGCGGCCAGCTTCGTGGCGACGGGACCGGGGCACAAGACGGACGTCGTCACACCCGAATCCTGTTCGTGGAGCTCGAGGCCAAGCGATTCCATGATCGCAACAACAGCGAACTTGGACGCGTTGTACAAGGACAAGCCAGGATCGCCCAGCAGTCCGCTCAGAGAACTCGTCGCCGAGAGATGGCCCTCGCCTTGTTCGAGCAATAGGGGGAGAAAGGCGTCGACGCCATTCACGACACCTCGCAGGTTCACATCAAGGACAAGGTCCCAGTCGGCCGAACGCGTCTCCAACATTGGCTTTGTGAAGCCGACGCCAGCGTTGTTGCACACCAGATGCACCGATCCGAATTCGGACAACGCGGCCTCTCTGACCGCCATGACCTCAGCAGTTGAACGCACGTCGGCGGCTAGGCCGGAGACCCGACCTCCCTGGTCAGCCAGCTCGGCCACTGTGGCTGTGAGTGTGTGTGGGTCGACGTCGGACAACATGACCGACATGCCACGAGAGAGGCAGGCTCGAGTCAGCCCAAGGCCGATGCCGCTGGCGGCTCCGGTGATTACTGCTGTTTTGCCTTCTAACTCAGGCATGGGTTGGTCCTCGTGGGTCGATGGGAGTTGCGGGAGCGTCGGCCTCGATTGCTTCGGCGATTGCGAGACAGCGAAGATCCGACCAGGCCGGACCGGTGACGAGCAGCCCAACGGGTAGGCCGTCTACCAGACCTCCCGGAACGGCTGCCGACGGAAACCCCAAGACGTTGGCTGGTTTGATCGCACGAGCCATAACGATCGTCTTGGCAGCGCCACCCGGCGCGATGTCGAAGCCCCGCTGGAACGGCAGTTCGGTCCAGGTGGGGGTGAGTACCGCGTCGTAGTCGACGAAGAATCGGTTCCACGCCTGAATGAGAAGATGACGATTGGTCCACGCCGCCTCGTGTTGCTCGGGGTCGGTGAGTGCTTCGTCCGCCGCGATCGAGTCATCGAGAAACGCCGCTGAGTCGGGACCCAGAAGTTCACGCATCTCGTCCATACCGGCGGCGATTCCACCGACCACGATTGATGTCCAACAGTCGAGGGTTTCTTGCCACTCCGGTGGCGTCGTCGTCGTAACCAGATGGCCTTTGCTGCGAAGCCGTTCTGCGGCCGCCGTAGTGATGTCGGCGATTCGAGGATCGGTGCTGCCACCCGGAGGCTCTGCGATGAGTGCGATTCGGAACGGTCGCGTGGTGGAACCTCCGAGTGTCGCGGGAACTGACCACGGATCTCGGGGATGGGCGCCTGCAAGAACGTTGAGCTGGAGACGAACATCGCTGACGGTGCGTGCCATCGGGCCCTCTACGGCAATGATCTGTTCGGTAAGGGACTCCTCGCCCAACGGGCCTTGCAGCGCGTGCGGCACCAGTCCAAATGTTGGCTTGAGGCTCGCAATGCCACAACAGGACGCCGGGTTTCTGAGCGAACCGCCGATGTCGTTGCCAAGACCAAGCGGCGTCATGCCGGTGGCAAGGGCAGCCGCCTCACCGCCTGAGCTGCCGCCAGCGGTGTGGTCGAGGTTCCACGGGTTTGCCGTCCACCCATGCAGCGAACTGTCGCTATCGAGTCGAAGTCCGAGGTCGGGCAGGTTTGTGCGGGCGAGCGGAATCGCACCCGCCCTTTTCATGCGCTCGACAACCGGGGCGTCGAGGGTCGGGACGAAATCCGCGTATGCAGCAACGCTGTGTGTCGTGACGTCGCCAGCAAGATCGATGTTGTCCTTGATGGTAAAGGGCACGCCGGCAAGCGGGCCGAGTGCCTCGCCACCTGCTTTCGCCCGATCGACGTCGAGAGCTGTTGCGAGCGCCGACTCATCCAACCGGCGAACCACGGCGTTGACGGTTGGGTTGACCGCGTCGATTCGTGTGAGATGTGCGGTCACGATCTCCGCAGCAGATGCAGCGCCCGACCGAAATGTCTGAGCGAGCTCCGCAGCGGACTGTTGCCAGAGCTCAACCATCTGTTCGAGCCTCAGCGAGCAGACAGAGGATCTCGTACATCAGGGTGGCTCCTACGAGCGCAGTGTTGCCTGTGGGATCGAACGGCGGAGACACTTCGACGACGTCGCCACCGATCAGGTTGAGTCCGCGAAGGCCACGGAGAAGCTGATTCGCCTCACGGGTCGTGATGCCGCCCACCTCGGGAGTCCCCGTTCCGGGGGCGTACACCGGATCGAGACCGTCGACATCGAAACTGAGGTACGTCGGGCCATCGCCGACCACCCTGCGGGCCTCTTCGATCACAGCCTCGACGCCGATCTCGGCGAACTCCTCGATGAACACCACCCGCATGCCCTTCTCTTCGGAGTACTGCCAGCCGTCGGCCCAGTTCTGGGCGCCACGGATGCCGATCTGGATGGTGCGAGTGGGGTCGAGCAGGCCCTCATCTGTCGCAAGTCGGAAGGGCGAACCATGGTGGAACTTCGATCCGCGGAATGGGCCCCAAGTGTCCGTATGGGCGTCGATGTGGATCATGCCGATCGGTTCCTCGGCCGAGGCCAGCGCCCGAAAGATGGGGTACGTAACCGAGTGGTCGCCTCCCGCAGCGAGCGGCGTGGCACCCGCGTCGAGGATACGTTGCACGAACGCCTCGATGTCGTCGTTTACCTTTGCGATGTCGTAGATCTGGTTGAACCGCACGTCGCCGACGTCGGCGACCGAGCACAGCTCGAATGGGTTCACGCGTGTGGCGTGGTTGATCGCCCGCATGAGTGATGACTGATTGCGAATCTCACGTGGGCCGTGACGAGCGCCTGGTCGATTCGTGACGCCGCCGTCATAGGCAATCCCGTACATGGCAATGTCGACGTCGGCCAGATCGGGGGAGTACGGCGCCCTCATGAACGTGGCCAGCTCCTGATAGCGCGGCTCGTACATCGGGTCATCGCCGGCGTCGATTCCTTTGGTCACGTGATCATTCCTTTTCAGAGGGTCGGCGGGAGGAGATACGGCAAGGCATGGGACGGTCGGGCGCGAAGGTGAGAGCGAAGGGTCGACCTTCGGGCCCGGTGGGATCGAGCATCTCGTGGTCGAACTTGGCCAAGAAACGGCCCACAAGTTCGGTTGCTTCGAGAACGGCAAAGTGTTTGCCAACGCAGAACTTTGGCCCGGTGAGGAACGGAAAGAATGCTCGTTGCACGAGATGAAGTGGACTGTCCTCATGCCACCGCTCGGGCAGGAACTCGTCGGGTCGCTCGAAGTAAGCGCTGTCCCGGTACAAGACGTATTCGGGCACGAGAATTTCCCAACCTGCCGGGATCGTGTGGGTGGACAATGGAAGATCCTTGACGACCGACCTCGCCGTCATGTGGACCGGCGGAAACAGCCTCAGAGCTTCGTCGACGATGTGGTGCGGCTCGGCGGTTCGTTTGTCGCGATGGCGTGCGACGAGATCGAGAGCGAACGACACGTTTGCGGTGACCGTCTCGTGTCCGGCGAGGATCAGCGTGATCGCTTCATCGCGAACACCGACGAGATCGAGTGGCGGTTCGTCCTCCTGCGTCGCCGCCAAGAGCATGCCCAGAAGATCATCGCCAGGATCCGACAGGTCTCGCTTGGAGATGACGCCAAGGATGTACTCGTTTAGCTCGGCCATCGCCCGCACGAACGACTCCGGCTCGTTCGTGAGATCTGCGTTCGTTGGGTCGGCCTCGGCCCACTCATGGATCTCGTGCACGGCGTGCTCGATCACGTGTATTGCCGACGCCGTGAGATCTTCGGTGAACAGCAGATCGGCGACTACGGAGAGGGTGATGACTTTTAGTTCCTCATACAGATCGAAGGCCTCGCCCACGGGCCATGCATCGAGATGTTCTTCGATGATCGCAATCATACGTTCGTGGAATTGGCCGACGGTTCGGGCACCCAGCGGCTTCACAATGCGGCGTCGCCGCGGATGCCACGTCTCCCAGTCGTAGTTCGTGAGAATTCCGTTGCCCGTCGCGTGACTCAGTCTGGTGAAGATGGCGGCTCGGCCGATGTGATCGAGCTTGTCAGCGAACACTCGCTGAATGTCGTCGAGATCGTAGAGAACAGCGGTGTGCATGCCACCGAGATCGATGCCGACGGTCGTCCCGTGCTGACGCAGCTCTTGTAGATAGGTGAACGGATCGGCCTCGAAGTGCTCGAACTGATCGCCGGATGGCCCGGTCGGGATCACATTCATGTCAGGCGCCTCCGAGAAATTCGGCGAGTTGAGCGACCGCCTCGTCAGCCTCGGGTAATCCAAACCAGATTGGATAGTTGTGCCACCCGCCGTCGAGAATTTCGAGGTGTACCGCCGCCCCCGCTGACCGTGCCGCGCGTGCGAAACGCGCCGAGTCGCCCATCAATACCTCACGATTGCCCACCTGGATGAGCGTCGGCGGAAAGTCCGTCAAGTCTGCGAAGAGCGGAGACACGAGAGGGTGGTCGAGGGCCGTGCCGCGTGCATATGCAGCGCCGGGTTCGAGCAGGACCGACGTGTCGCCATAGTCCGGATCGACTGGAGCGAGCGTCTTGTACGTATCGCTGCTTCCGGTGAGATCGAGCATCGGTGACAACAGTGCCACGGCAACTGGGGATGGGAGGCCTTCGCCCAGCGCGGCGATGGTGCACGCGGCCGCGAGCCCTCCGCCGGCTGACTCGCCGTAGATCGCAACCCGCAAGCCCTGTTCCGTGAGTGCCCGATAGACGCTCAGTGCGTCATCGACTGCAGCAGGGAACGGGTATTCGGGGGCGAGTCGATAGTCAGGCGAGATGACCTCGAGGCCCGTCGCTCGAGCGATCGGAGCGTTCAGCACACGGTCGATCGCCGGCGTGCCGAGGCAATACATGCCCCCATGGAAGTGAAGCAGCGCGACGCCATCTCGTGGCGCTCCGACGCTGACCCTTTCCACGACGACGCCTGCGACTTGTCCGTCGGACACCTCGTAGTCGAAATCGAGCGCATCGTTCATCGCGCTCCACAAGGGAGTCGTCTGCTCGCGGAACTCTTGGACCTGCCAGGCATCGGTCCAGTCCGTGGGATAACTCAACACGTCGGGATCGCGAAGATAGGAACGTGCCCCGGCGGAAAGGTGCGCCGGTGGTTCGATCACTGGTCTTCCGACCCTGCGATCGGCGGTGCTGCAAAGAAGGGTTCGTCGTCGCGCCACGCAGCTGGTTGGTCGATCGCAGCCTCGATCATCGCGATGGACGGTCCAGCGCCTGCGCCGGCATCTACCGCGATGTCCTGAGCATTGATGAACCGGGCATCGTCGCTCGCCAGGTAGTGGACCAGCGCAGCGACATCATCGGCGTGGCCGAGTGCATCGATGTGTTGATGGTTGAGCACGAGCCAGTCGTCCAGCCAGTTCGTGACACCTTCGATGCGCCCAAGGTAACTGTCGTGGGTAAGCCCGGTAGGGCACACGGCGTTGACACGGATGCCAAGCGGGCCCAGTTCTACGGAGGCCGTCTTCGTGAGATGGATCACCGCGGCTTTGGATGCCCCATAGGAAGAGAGTGTCGGCACATGGATCTGACCAAACAACGAGGCGATGTTGATGATCGACCCACCGGGTTCCATGCGGGGAGTGGCATGTTTGATGCCGAGAGCGACACCAAGGACGTTGATATCCATGTCGCGCCGCCAGCCTTCGATATCGAGGTCGGCAATGTTGCCCTCCCAGCTCTCGACACCAGCGTTGTTCACGACGATGTCGAGACTCCCGTAGGTATCGATGGCGGCCTGCATCAACGCTTCAACCTCGTCATCGTTGGTGACATCGCAGATCACCGCTGCGCCGCCGAGCTCGGTAGCGAGCTCGGTGCTGTCTCGAACATCACCCAACACGACCCGTGCACCATGGGCGCTGAAACGACGGGCGATCACTGCGCCAAGGCCGTGAAATGCGCCCGTGATGACAGCGACCTTTCCGTCGACGGAAAATGTTTGGCGATCAGCCATTAATCAGGTCCTCGGGTTGGTAGGGGATCGGGGTCAACGATCCGTGTGAGGGCATGTCGACCGGACCGGGCTCGGCAAGCCACTCGTCGATGTCGATCAGTTCGGGTGGGACGAAGTCGGCGGGAAGCGTGAGCGGCTCAAAGCCGAACTCATCGAACAGTTCGCCAGAATATTCGTCGAGCGCTGCAGCGTTGACGTAATTGAGATGCCCGGGCTTTTGGTAGTAGTCGTACCCGCCGCTGAGGTCTGGCTCAGGGCCTTCGATCACAGCACGGAACCGTTTCCAGCGGTCTGGGTCTTCAGCTTGATCTCGCACATGGTTGACGATGAGGTCTGCGGCCGCGGACAGTCCCCAGTAGCCACCCGCTGCCAGATTGGCTGGTCCCAGCACGGCCAGTTGTGGGTGACGGCGATGAAACATCCACAAGAAGAGATCGTTTTCGTCGTCGCTGCTCGAGACCCGGCAAAATTCGTCGTCGATGAACGGGACTTTGTCCACATACCCGGTTGCCCAGAGCACGACATCGATCTCCTCCGAGCTCCCATCGGTGAAGACCACATTCGGCCCATCAAACCGCTCGATCTCGGGTTTGTGAGCGAGGTCGCCGTGAGACAGGTGGTGGAGCACTTGGTCATTGAGGATCGGGTGATGTTCGAGTGGGGCGTGATCCGGTTCGCCGAAGCCGACGCGGGCGACGTCACCGACGTGGATATCGAGGAATCGTTCGAGCGTGTCCTGGCTCGACGCGGTGTTGATCGCAAAACAGTCGAACGGGACACCGCTGATGTGTTTGGGAAAGAACCAATAACCCCGTCGCGTGGAGATGAATGCTTGGCTCCCCACGACTGCGGCGTCGACCGCGATATCGACGGCAGAGTTACCAGCGCCCACGACCAGGACTCGTTTTCCCGTGAACTCGGCCGAGCTCTTGTACAGATGGCTGTGGTATTGCTCACCGGTGAAGGTGCCCGGGTACGTCGGTGTATTGGGGATGCGCTGGAAGCCGGGGCAGGCAACGACGCCGCGATACCGGCGCGTTTCGCCGGTATCTAGCGTGACATCCCATCGCTCGCCTTGGTCGGTCTCGATGGGGGTGGCCGAGTCGACGCGGAGGTTGAACTCGAAGTGCTGAGCGAGCTGATGGTGCGCCGACCAGGCATGGATGTAGTCGCGGATTTCGAACCATCGCGGATAGTCGGGGTAGTGGTCGGGCATCGGGAGGTCTGCCCACCCCGAGCGTGACGACGAGGAGATGAAGTGAGCCGACTCGTAGATGGCGCTTCCCGGGTTGTCCATGTTCCACAACCCGCCGACCTTGTCGCCTGCCTCGATCGCATCGAACTCGACGCCAGCAGTACGCATCGCGAGCGCAACCGACAGCCCAGACGGACCCGCTCCGACGACGAGCCAGCGAGAGGAACGATCTGCTGGTGCTTGCACAAAACATACGCTAGCGTAGGAAATCTTGGAGGTCCACTAGATGTTCATGCTCACGGGAAAAGTCGCGGTGATCACAGGGGGAGCGTCGGGAATCGGGCTCGCAACCGCCGAACGTTTCGTCCAGGCAGGAGCGACCGTCGTGCTCGCCGATATCGCCGATGGTGCTGCGATTGCAGCCGAACTCGGCGGAACCTTTCACCGCACCAACGTGGCAGAGGAAGCCGATGTTTCCTCACTCATCGACCACGCGGTCGATGTTCACGGCGGCGTCGACATCATGGTCAACAACGCCGGAATCCTCGGCCCCGGACGCGGCGTGCTCACGGACTCGCTCGCCGAGATCCGCGAGGTGATCGACGTGAACCTCTTCGGCGTCATCCACGGCACAAAGTACGCCGCACAGGTGATGACACGTGGCGGCTCGATCGTGAACACCGCTTCGATGGCCGGGTTGATCGGGTTCCCCGGCATCAGCGCCTACGGTGCGTCGAAACATGGTGTCGTCGGATACACGAAAAACATCGCTATCGAACTCGGCCCCAAGGGCATCCGCGCCAACTGCGTCTGCCCGACCGGAGTCCAGACTCCAATGATTCAGGAAGCGCCCGAGGATCATTGGGCCGTCCGATCTCAATCGCTGGCGAATCAGCATGTGAACCGGCTCGCGGTCGCCGACGAGGTCGCGGCCGCGATTCACTTTCTCGCATCCGACGACGCCGCGATGATCAACGGAAACGCCCTCGAGGTCGACGGCGGCATGCACGTCGGTATGAGCGTGCAGCTCGTCGAGGCGTTACTCGACACTCCGATTCACGATGACGAAGGGGTGTTCGAGTGACCGACACTCAGCTGCAGCGGCTCATCGACATCGAAGCGATCAAGGCTTTGAAGGCCAAGTACTGCTGGTACTGCGATGACCCCGAGGTGTACCACCTCTTCCCAAGCCTCTTCACCGACGATGTCGTGTTCATCGAGGAACCACTCGACCACCTCGAAGGCAAACCTGCGCTCATCGAATGGAACGAGCAGTATCCCGAGCTCTGCATCTGGTCACGGCACTACGCCACCACGCCGCTGATCGAAGTTGATGGCGATACCGCCACCGGCCGCTGGCAGGCTCTGCTTCTCTCAGAGCAGCGACTCAACGGTGAAGAGATCATGTTGTGGGCAACCGGTTGTTACGTCGAGCAATACCGCCGAGTCGACGGCGAATGGCTCATCTCAAACCTGCACGCAAGCGGCCGGTGGATGACCAGTTTCGACGACGGCTTCGTCGTGGATCCCGGCATCGAGCTGGAATGAGTCTCGAGGAGACCTCCGCCCGCGCATTCAAGAGCTCGGTATTCGCAGCGGAAACTACTGCTGGAGTGTGTCACGATCTGAAGGTATGACGAGCTCCCAAAACGGCACTGCGGTGCCGTTTCTTGAGGGGACCTTGGTGCCGAGTTCGAGCCATCTGTCAGACTCGATTCACCGCTTACCTTTATCTGCCGAAGGATCTGACATGGATACACCTTCACCTACCTGTGGATCGCAGGCTCGCCGTTACGGACTCGGCTCGGTCGCAGGGCTCGCGATGCTGCTTGCCGGCTGTGGCGAAATCGCCGAAAACCTCGTGGAGGAAGGCGTGGAGCAGGCGATCGAAGCCGATTCCGGCGAGGACGTCGAACTCGACTTCAACGGTGACGGTGGCATTTCGATCGAGACCGAAGAGGGCTCGATGAGTATCGATGAGGATGGAAATTTCGTCATCGAAGGAGCCGACGGTGAAACGGTCACCGGCGAGGCCAACGAAGACGGATTCACTGTCACCGACGAGGATGGCTCATCTGTCATCGATATCGATGAGGACAACGGCCAGGTCACCGCCGAAACCGACGAGGGCTCGTTCACCGCAGGTCCGGGAATGCCCGATGACTGGCCCGGGTCGGTTCCGCAACCGTCCGGTCTTGCTGACGTCAACGGCTCGAGCATCGATGCCGATGGGCAGATCTTGATCACGATCGGTGGAACCGCATCTGGGGATGCGAGCGAGTACTTCGACGATTACACCGGAACTCTCGAGGCTGCGGGGTTCACTCGATCGAGCTACTTTGAGCAGGACGGATTCCGTCAGGGGTTATATGACGGTTCGGACTTCGTGGTCAGCGTCGTGAGCGACGCCGACGCTTCGAGCATTCTCGTGACCGTGAGCACAGAGGCCAGCTGAACAGAATCAGCGCAACATCGTCTCGATCGCACTCGTCAGAATTCGACGGATGCGGTCTTCGCCGAACCGTTCGCCCGTGCTTCGCTGAAGTTGATAGAGGCCGAGGTAAGCGGCGAGACCGCCTAGGGCACGTTCTTCGAGTTCGTCGTCGGGGATGCCAAGCTCGCGGAGAATCTCCAGCAGCAAGGTGAGGCGCATCTTGTTGACGCGTTCAACGGTTGCGGCGACCGTCGGATCGTCCATACTCGAGGCCAGGGCGATGTCGACGAAACCGTCAAGTTTCGTTCCCGTGGCGATGAAGGTCACCGCGGTGAGCCGCTCTCTCGGGTCCTTGATCTCGGCGCCGGCAGCGAAGTCGGCGGTCACGGTCTGTTCCCAACGTTGAAGCGCCGCCTCGAGAAGGGCTTGGCGGTTTTCAAAGTGGTAGTACACCGCGCCCTTGCTCGCCCCGAGCTGCTGCGCGAGCTGCTCGATGTTGATCGCTACGGTGCCGCCCTCAGCCATTGCGGCCAGAGCGGCATCGGTCCAATCGTCTCGGGTGTAGCGGGTCATCTAGCTGACCGGCACGAGGAAGGCTGCCAGCTCGGTCAAGGCCTGCTGCGCCTCAGGAACGTGGTGATGGAGCTGCCAGACGTGCCATAGGCCATCCCAAACATCGAGGGTCACCTCGGTGCCAGCGCGATGCATGGCGGCGCTCACTCGGCACGAATCGGAAAGAAGAATTTCTCGACCGCCGACTTGGATCAAGGTCGGGGGCAGGCCTTGCAGGTCGGCGAATAGTGGCGAGGCCCGCGGATCGGCGATGTCGTCGCCCGCGTAGAGATGGGACACCGCAGCGAACTCATCGGGGTCGTCAAACTCTGGATCTGCCGCGAGGAGTGTCCTGTACGAGTCGCCGGAGTTCGTGAGGTCGACCCACGGAGACAGCAGCCCGAGCCGGTCGGGCATGACATGTCCGCCATCGCGCAAGCCGATTGCAGTGGTCAACGCGAGGCCGCCGCCCGCCGATTCGCCGAAGAGCCCAGCGATCTGGTGGTCGGCGAGTAGCTCGACACACGCATCCAGGGCGTCGTTCACGCCAGCGGGAAATGGGCGGTCTGGGGCCATCCCGTAGTCGATCGAGACAACTGGCAAACCGGTGCGTTGCGCGATGGGCACGGCTATCGATGCGTTCGCCATAGGGGAACCAACGAAGTACGACCCGCCGTGCAGGTGCACCAAAATCGTCCTGTTGTCCAGGGCATCTTCAGATGACGCGAAGCGGACCGCCGGTACGCCGGCGACCGTCTCTTCCCGAGACACCCACGGCTCGGTCATCTGATCGTTCAAACCCTGCCATTCGATGTCGACCTCCTTCCGGAGTTCGAGAAGGGCGTCGTGGTCTGAGTAGTCGATCTTGGCGGGTTCAGGTGCCTCGAGGATGAACGCGATGGCCTCGGCGCTGAGGTGCGAGGGCGGGGGAGGAGAATTCATGGGGTGCAGAGTACAAGGTTGACGGAAAGCGGAGCGCCGAAACCTACGATGACGTATGTTTTAGTCAAGGACGACCCGCAACGAAAGCCTGGGAGGCGTCATGCCCCGAATATTCGACTTCAACCTGGAAGTACAGGATCGTTTCGTGACCCTCGCTTCGATCGCCTCGTTGAAGGGTTCCGACCAGAAACTTGTGGAAGTCACCACGGAAAGCGCTCAGGATGCAGCTGCTGCTGAGGCCGCTGGTATCGAGATGGCGGTCTCCCTGGTTTCTGACCTCGCCGAAGTTCGCAGCGGTTCGCAGCGGCTCTTTGTCACCGCAGCGATCGACTTCATGCCCGAACCGCCACTCACGGTCGACGAGCTGTTGCGGGTGTCGGTGTCGGCGATGGAGCAAGGGGCCGACGCGGTACACACGTGCCGGAGCGCAGCGAGTATTCGTTCGTTGGTCGACGAAGGGGTGCCCGTGATGGGTCACGTCGGTTTTGTGCCACGCCGGTCGTCGTCGATTGGTGGGATCCGCGGCGTGGCCAAGACCGCCGAAGAAGCAGCATCGATTTGGGATGACATTCGCAGACTCGAAGATGCTGGGGCCTTCGCCGTCGAGTGCGAACTCGTGGCTGCGCCGATGATGCGAGAGATCACGAAGCGAACATCGATGGCCACGATGTCGCTGGGATCGGGGCCCGACGCCAACATCCTCGGCCTGTTCACGACCGACATCTGCGGGGAGGGTGAACACATTCCGCGCCATGCTCGGGTCTACGCCGATCTGAACGCGCTCTACGCAAAGATCGCCGAAGAGAAGGCACGAGCACTCGCCGAGTTCCGAGCCGACGTGCGGAGTGGGAGCTTCCCGAACGCGTCGGAATGTGTCGCGACCGACGAGGCCGAGGTGGCTCGTTTCATCGAGATGATCGGATAGAACATGACCGCATTCGACCCAATGAGTCCGGAGTTTCTCGCCGACTCGAACGCCGTCTTCAAGGCATATCGCGAATCCGCCGGCGCCTACCGCCACGAGGAGGTTTGGCCCGCTCCCGTCGTGTCCATTCTTCGACACGAAGACGTGCGCGTGTCGTTCCGCGACTTCACGACGTTCTCCAGTTACGTGCCGCCCGAGTTTCGTCACCTCGAGCTCGGAGATGCGATCTCGATGGCCGGTGAGGACCCGCCGGTGCACAGTCGCATTCGAGGAGCGGTGAATCGCAAGTTCACCGGTCGAGCGTTGAAAGACTTCGAACCCGACGTGCGCGCCATTGTCGAGCAGTGCTTCGACGAAGCGTTCGAGCACGGCGAGATCGACATGGTCGAGGGTGTCGCAGCAAAGATTGCTTCACAGGTGATCGCAAGGCTGATCGGCGTTCCGGTCGAGGACGCAGGTCTCATGCGTGATTGGACCCGCGTGCAGTCGACGTTCAACGGAGCGAGCTTCTGGCTGACCGGCCCCGACGACCCGAACATCGAACGGTATACGCGCATCACTGCCGAGATCGGCGAACAGATGCAGGACTACTTCGCTGCCCTGTACGACGAACGAGTCAAGAACCCTCAAGACGATCTGCTCTCTCACATCATCGAGTCCGAGCTCGAACGTCAAGAGGGCATCGCCCTGGCGAAAATGCTCATGCTCGCAGGCAATGACACAACGATGACGCTGATGAACAACATCGCAATGTGTCTGATCGACCACCCAGATCAAGATCGGTTGGTTCGCTCCGAGCCGGACCGGATACCTGATGCCCTCGAGGAAACACTTCGATTTGCGCCGTCGATTCGCTGGAGCCCACGTGCAGCGACGCGTGATTGCGAGATTGCCGGAGTCCCAATTAGCAAAGATGAGGGAGTCGTGTTCTGGATCGGTTCCGCGAACAGGGATGAGCGTGTCTTCACCAACCCGGATGTCTTCGACATCGCGCGCCCAAGTGAGGCGCCTCATCTGACGTTCGGGTCGGGGATTCACGTCTGTCTCGGGCTGATCCTTGCCCGGATGGAAGGTCGCATCTTCCTCGAGACGCTCGTCGCCCGCACGACACGGATGGAGCGAACCAAGGCTGATATGCCACCGATTCAAACACCTGCGTTCTTCGGCGTCACTGAACAGCTCGTACGACTCCACCCGGCCTAAGCCTGGTAAACAGTTAGGGACAGTCCCTAACTGTTCGTCGAGAGGAATGTGTCGAGCACGGTCCTGGTGATGGTCTCGACCTGACGTTCGCCTTGGGCGAGTGCGTGACACCACTCGGTCGTGCCAGCACAGAAGACCTCGCCCTTGCCCTTGGTCATGTGGGTGATGACGGCACTGCCATAGCGAAGTTTGTCTCGGTTCTCGGGCGTGTCTTCACCGAAGAGCGCTTCGGCCGCGAACGCAAGATCGCCGTCGGCAATCGTGATCATGTCGCCTGCTTTGCCCTTGATCTCCTCCTCGAGGGTCACCGGCGTGAGGGCGAGGATCTCCAGGTGATCGGGGCTGCCATCGTCGCCGGTTGGGTAGGGGAGGCCGTAGCGGAACGTGTAGTCGACCCCATCGGTCTCATAGCCGACGAGCGGAACTCCCGATCCAAGAAGGTCGCCGTAGTAGACGTCGGCGTCGGCGAATGCCCAGTGGTTTGGCCGATACACGATGAACCCGCCAGGCCCGCGTGGCGATAGCCCGCCCATGCGTGAATACACCCCGCGGAAGCCGTTGGCTCCATAGGTGGTGACCGGAGGGTTGCCGATATGAGTGGCGTCGAAGGCACCGGTTCGAACGTCACGATCAGGATTGTCGAGCTCGGGGTCGGCGTGGGCCGCGTACTTGTAACAAACGAGGGTGTTGCTGTCGTTCATGCGCACTTGCCAGACGATGTTGCCGGCAAGACGGGCGTACTTCCCGCCGCGCTCGATGAAGGCATCGAGCACCTGGCGGCCGTTGGCTGTCCAATATTCGTCGTGCCCGGTGGTCACGACGACGTCATAGTTGTCGAGGATCGAGGGGTCTTCGTCGAGGTCCCATTGGCTCAGCAGCTCGACGGCGTACCCCTGCTCGTCGAGCCAACGAACTGTCAGAGCGTCGTAGCGGGCCCAGCCATTGGCCACCGTCCATACGGAATACCCGTTGCTGATCGCCCAATCCGCCGCGGGGACGCCGACGGCGGCACCGAGCGGCAGCGGGGGCTGAGCGAGGCGTGGTGCGCCAACAGGTGTGCGGATGAGACCACGCGACCATGGTCGATGAAAGCTCATCACCGGCTTGAAGCTCTTCTCGCGCACCTCGAGCGGATCGGCGCTGTGATCGATGAACTCGTCGGAGAAGTACCCGCAGCCACCGCCCCAGTCGTTGTACTCCTGCCACGAATACGTGGCGACGATGAGCGCCAGTTTGGACTTGGCGCCTGGTGTCGCTGCGCGCAGCACGAAGAATCCGTCTTGGCTCACCACTTGGCCGTCGCGTTCGCCGGTGAAGACGACGACGTATCCCGCGCTCGCCCAATCGGTGGGAATCGTGAACTCTGCCCCGACGGGCCAGCCGCAGCCGTTGGGGACGACGTCGTCGTTCATCGGGTGTTGAGCGCCGGGTAATCCCGTTACCTCGTGCACCTTCTCGAACGTTTTGGTGTCGCGCCAGATCTCATATCCCCACGTCGTGGCCGACGTCGAGACGTGAAATTGTGCGGTGTCGCCTGGTGCGTAGCTGGGCTGACCCATGTAGCCCCAGATTTCGAGCGAGCCGTCGCTCGCTTGGGTCTCGAACCCGATCCGTTCCAGCCATGTTTCCCACTGGCCCTCAGCGGCACCACGTTCGACCGTCACGATGCGTCTCCCTTCTTGGCCACGCTCACGGGTTTGCCCCCGGTTCGTGGCAATACGACCGGGTTTCGTTGCCAGTCGTCGACCCATTCGTTCGAGCACTGGCCGCTGCGATGGGCGCCCATCATGAAGTCTTCAGGTACCGGACTCATCAGTTCGATGTGGGTGCCGTCCGAGTCGTACAACCAGGCGATCGTGGCGTCGTACTCGGGGTAGAACGCCGGCTCGCTCAACGGTTCGACGCCGGCATCAACCGCCTTCTGCCAAACACCCGCGACATCTGCCGTGGTGAAACACACGTGGTCGAAGTGTGGGCCACGCGCCTCGTAGGCAGGTCCATCGATGCTGTCGAACTCGCCGCCTATGATCTCGAGGCTGAACTCGTGGGTGCCCTCGTCGAAGTCGGGGTCGCTCAACATGATGAAACCTTTGGTGCCGCCTCCCTCGAGCGGTGCCGTGAAGTCATACGTCTTTCGCAACCCGAAGTGTGTTACCCAGAAGTCCTCGGCACCGGCGAGATCGTCGGTGAGATAACACGCGTGGTGCAACGCCAAATCGCCGCGCTCGCCACGTGTTGGTCGAGGAACCTCAGCATCGACCAGCTGCACGAGGTCGATCATCAGCCCATCGGGCGTCCACAACCCGGCGGCGATCGCGAGCGTGACGCCAGCGACGACGAATGGTGTGGGCTCCCACGCTGACTTCAGTCCGGCGGCGATGAGATCGTCGTACGCCTTCTGCACGTCGTCACACGAGAGCGCAATTCGTTCGATGCTGTGACCTTGGCGCGCAATGTATTCCTCGGACTCGGCCAATAGTGGCGGCCCCTGGAACTCGAACAGAACGTCGGTTCCTGCCCCAAGGAACCCAATGTCGAACTGACCGGGGTGATAGGCCCGCTCCATGGTCTTCATTCCCAAGGCCTTGTAGGTCGCCATTGCGTGATCGACGTCGCCGGTGATGAAACCGACGTGATCGAAGCGGAATTTGATAGGGCTGGTCACGGGGTTACTACCACTTTGCATTGGTCGGTTGGGGTTCGGAGCGCCTCGAACGCGTCGGGAAGCTCTTCGAGCGAAATCGTGTGACTCAGCATGGGGGAGGGGTCGATACGGCCGGCGGCAATCATTTCGATCACGAACTGGTTCTCGGCCTTCGTGTAGGTCTGGGGGAAACGAACGGTCGGTTCCTTGCCGTACGCCGCGAGGTGATCGATGGTGTCGGGCTGCATGCAGACACCGCCGGCGATCACCGTGCCGCCTTGGCGAACCATGTCGATGCACTGGTTCAGCACACCTGGTCGGCCGACGCATTCGATGACGACATCGGGCTCAGCGCCAAGAATCTGCTCGATGTCGCCCTTCACATCGGTCGAGGTCGATGCATCGATCGTGCCGGTGGCGCCCATCGTCTTCGCTAGAGAAAGCCGATGAGCCACCATCTCACTCATGACGATCTGTCGGGCGCCGAAGAAGCGAGCCCAGAGCACGGTGGCCAGACCGATCGGCCCGCCGCCGATAACGACTACACGATCACCAATCGCGAGCTCGGCTTCGCGAATCAACATGAGGCCGGTGGCCAGGGGTTCGACCATCGCGGCTGTCTCGTAGGAGATGCCGTCGGGAATCGCGATCAGATCATTTGTGCGCACGCGCAAGAACTCTGCATAGGCGCCGTCGGGTTCGTTCGGGCCTAGGGCGCCGAAGTGTGCGAGATTCTCGCACTTGTGTGCGTGGTCGACGAGGCACCAGCCGCACTCCCCGCAGCTGAACTGTGACACGACGAAGACGCGGTCGCCGACAGACCAATCGCCGATGGAGCCTGTCCCGACGGCTGCAATCTCGCCGGCGACTTCGTGGCCGAGCACGCCGCCCTCACGGGCGAGTCCCTCGTGGGTGGCGTGGAGATCGGAACCGCAGATCCCGCAGGCCTTCACCCGCAGAATGGCTTCACCAGGTCCAGGTGTGAGATCTGGAACGTCGGCCACACGCAATGGCTTGCCGGGTGCGTCGAATATCGCGGCCCTCATCAGTGCTGCACTGCTTTGACGGTGCCGCCGTCGACGCGGAAGTTGGCGCCAGTCGTGAAGCTCGAGGCCGGGCTGGCAAGGAATGCGACGGTGCGGGCGATCTCTTCGGGTTCACCCAATCGTTTGAGTGCTGGCAGGCCTTCGACCCACGCGTAGGTGTCGGGATCGTTGTCACGGACCTCTCCCCACACGCCACCGTCGAAGACGACCGGGCCGGGCGACACCGTGTTGACCCGCACGCCGTCGGCTGCGGCGGTCTGAGAAAGTTGCGCCGCGTAACTCACCATGGCGGCCTTCATCGATCCGTAGGCGAGTTCTTCGGGTGGAAGTTCGGACATCACGCTCGCCACGCTCGAGATGAGCACGATCGCACCGTCATCGGACTTGGCAAGTTCGGGCATGGCGGCCGTACATCCTCGGACACAGTGCATGAAGTCGATGTCGAAGGCTGCCTTGAACTGCGCGTCCAGGTCTCCTTCGACCCCGAGTGCAACGTTGCCGACGAAAATGTCGAGCCCGCCGAGCTCGTTCACCGCGGTGTCGATCCACGCGCGGTACTCCTCGGGGTTGGAGACATCGCAGGCTGAACCCCAGGCTTGGTCGCCGAGCTCGGAGACCGCGTTCGCGACTCCGTCGGCGCCGCGTGCGCAGATCGCGACCGATGCGCCTTCATCGACCAGGGTCTGGGCGATGGCTCGGCCGATCCCTCGGCTTCCTCCGGTGATGATCGCTCGCTTGCCAGCTAGTCCGAGGTCCATACGTGCTCCCTGTAATTAATATGGGTCGCTGGTCATATTAATCGGCCCTGAGCCGTCAGTCCAGGCCGCGCGCCCGTTTACCCAGGTCTCGTCGACGCGGACATCGGGAAGTGAGTTGACGGGAACCGCGAGAGGGTCGCGGTCGAGGATTGCAAGGTCCGCGAACATCCCGTGAGCGAGCGCACCGACGTCGTCACGGCGCAGCGCATGCGCACCGCCAACCGTGTACGCCCGAAAGGCGTCGGAGCGAGTAATTCGGCCGTCGCCTCCCAGGACATGGCCAGCCGACGTAAGGCGAGTCTCCGCGCTCCAGCAGGCAAGCGGCACATCGGGCAGCGTCACCGGGGCATCCGACGACAACACGACCTCGAGCCCGGCATCGCGGAATCGACCCGACGAATACATGTGCGGTGCGAGCTCGGGGTGGTCGCGGAGCACACCATCTCCGTAACGGAATACCTGCGTTGGCTGCGGAACGGGCACGACGCCCAACAGGTTCATCAGACGGAGTTGTTCGTCAGTGGCAAAACCGCAATGTTCGATGCGGTGGCGCAGGTCGGGTCGCGGCTCGGATCGACCGAGGGCATCGAGAACGAGCTGGATCGCGTCGGGGCCCTGCGCATGTGTCGCGGTTTGCAGGCCCAGCTCGTTCGAGGTCGCAATCAGATCTTCGAGTTCATCGGTGCCGTGATAGAGGTAGCCGTGTGTGGTTCCGCATCCACATGGGATGTACGCCGTGCCAGACAGGAGTGAACCGTCCGCATAATGCTTGATTCCACCGAAGCTGAGCCAGGGATCGCCCAGCACCGACGTCAACCCGAGTCGGCGGACGGCGTCTACGTGGCTCGAGAGCACATACATGGTGACTCGCACTCGGAGGCGGCCAGCGTCCCTTGCTTGTAGGAATGTCGTCATCTCGCGTTCGGTCACCTGGCAGTCGCCCACCGATGTGATGCCTGCAGCGAGGAAGAGGTCCTGCGCGCTGTCGAGCATACGCAACAGCTCGCCTTCGGATTCGGGTAGGTGAAAGTTGGGGCCATGGTTGGTGATCTTGACGCCGTCGCTGCCAGTGAGGAGATCGCACGCCGAGTCGAACACCCTCCCGATCGGGTTGCCCACGTCATCGCGCTCGATCAGGCCCCCGGGTGGCGTGGGGGTCTCGGCGGTGATGCCAGCGGTCTGGAGTGCAACCGAGTTGGCGACGTATCCGTGCCCGCTTGTGTGCATGATCGTGATCTCGCGATCGTTGCTGACTCGATCGAGGTCGGCGGCTGTGGGGTGTCGTCCCTCGTCGAGTCGATGTTGGTCGTAGCCGAAGCCCCGAATCGGCTGGTCTTGCTTCAGCCCGAGCTGATGTTCCCGAAGTGTCTTGATCAGGTCGTCGACGCTGTTGGCTGAGGAGAGGTCAGCCCAGCTCATGCATTGGCCGTGCATCAATGGATGTGTGTGTGCATCGACGAAACCCGGCATGAGACACCGGCCGTCCAGGTCGACCTCACGTGCTGCACCAAGTGCCTGCGCGCTGGCGAGCTCGCCCGTGAACGTGATCTTCTCGCCGTCGACGCGCACCGACTCGACGGGTCCGTTGGCCATGGTGTGGATCGGTCCGCCGGTCAGAATGGTGCCCTGCATGAAGCCTCCGAACGCGAAATGTCTCTTTATATGGGTCGCTGGTCATATTAGGCTCGACCCATGAGCGACGTACAGAAATCGATCCCCGTGCTCACAACCGATGCGTCGCAAAACGATCTGGGGTCGGCTCTCGACGAGGCGGGCTGCTGTGTCATCGAGGCGGCTGCGGCCCCCGACGTCATGGACTCGATCCGGATGGAGCTGGCGCCGTTTGCTGAAGAGGGAGCCTTCGGCGTTGGTGAATTCGAAGGGCTGAAGACCCGTCGGACGGGTGCCGTCATCTTGCGATCGCCGACGTATCGATCGATCGCACGCCATCCGACTCTGCTGGCTGCGGGCGAGTACCTCTTTTCCGACGCCACGGCGTGGGGACTGTCGTCAACCGAACTCATCGAGATCTTTCCGGGTCAGGGCGGCCAGGCAATTCATCGCGATCAGTGGAAGTACGACTACGTAGACCTTCCAATAGAGGCCGAAATCAACGCCATGTGGGCCGTCACCGACTTCACTGAGGAGAACGGCGCAACGCGGATCATGCCCGGCAGTCATCGGCTCGGCAACGATCTGCGGCCCGAGATCTCCGAGACAATCCCCGCCGATATGAGCAAGGGTTCACTCTTGCTGTATCTCGGCAAGACCTATCACGGAGGCGGGCAGAACAAGACCGACGAGATTCGGGTCGGGCTCTCGCTCCAACACTCCGTGAGTTGGGTTGCGAGAGGAGAACTCTTCTTCCTCGAATGCACGCCTTCGGTGGTCGCCGATTGGGATGACGAACTCGTTCGATTCCTCGGGTACCAGATGGGTGGAGACAGTCTGGGAGTGTTCATGGACAGTCTCGACCCGATGGCCGCTGTGCACCCCGACCGCGAGTACGAGCCTGGTTGGGCGAAGTCGAACAAGCTGGAGAAACAATGACGGCAAAAGGCACGAAAACAAACACGATCCTCACGATCCCGGCGCCGAACGAGACCGCTCTCGTCGAGAAGCCGTACCCGCAGATCATCCCCGGGTTCGTGATCATCGATGTGGCGATCGCCCCGGTGTGCAATGAGGGGCGCATCTATCGTGACCACGAGTTCGAGTGGCACGACAGCCCCGAACACCTCGGCCACGAAGGGGTGGGCACCATCGTCGAGACGGCGGCTGGTTCAAAGTATGCGGTTGGCGATCGCGTCATCGTGTTTCAGGGAAACAGCTGTCAGGAGTGTTTCGTCTGTACGACTGGACTGTCGCCCACACACTGCTTGGGCATTCCCTATGAGGGGTTCGACGACGGCATGGCGCCGCAGGACGTCACCGCTGGTCTGCTCGGAATCGAGAAGGTCAATGGCAGCGAATCAGGGGGCTTCGCCATGTTGCGCTACCGAATTGCGCCCGAACACATGATCCGGACGTTGCCCGACGAGCTGTCGTTTGAACATGCTGCCATGGGCAATTGCGCGTTTGGCGTGGGATACACGGCCAACGAAGAGGCTGGAGTCAAGGCCGGTGATGTGGTCCTCGTCGGAGGCGTCGGCTTCATTGGGTTCGGCATGATCGCAAACGCCCTGTATCGGAACGCGACAGTCGTGGTGCTTGGCCGACATCCGTATCGGATGGAGATGTGTCGAGAGATGGGGGTTCACGCCATCATCAACCCCGACGAAGACGATTGGCTCGATCAGCTGCACGAGTTCACTGGCGACCGGCGCGGGGCTGACGTTGCATTCGAAGGATCTGGTGCCCCGTATTACCTCGACAAGTGTTTCACTGGCCTGCGACGTTATGGAACGTTGTTCTCTGCTGGCCATGCAGGGTCGCAGAAGTACTCCCTGAGCATCCTCAACGACCTCATCGATCGTCACATCGTGTGGACAGGCGGACACGACGTTCGGTTCCGCGACCGCTCCGGGTTGCTCCGGATGTTGGGCGACGCCGACGTCCAACGCAACATTGACATCGTCAATACGCACTCGTTCCCCATGAGCGAAGCGAGCGCGGCGTTCGACATCGCGCTCTCGAAGAACTGCGGGAAGATCTACCTACGGCCGGGCGAGTAGCAGGCAAAGGGTCAGTCGGAGGCGGCTGTTCCAGCGATCTGGCGCTCGTAGGTGTCGGCGTCGTAGTACCCCTGCGAACTCGCAATGAGTCCAGAATCGCCCATGTTCCAAACCTCGACGCCGCTCACCCGAACCCGATGCCCACTCCCACCAGGGCCTGTGTTGGTGCCCGTAAGGGTCCAGACGAAAAAGGCCGAATTGCCAGCGGTGAGGAGTTGATCAAGGCTCACCTGGAGGTCGGGAAAAGCTTCCATGTACGAGGCCGCGACGGCGGCCAACGCAGTTCGACCAACGGCTGGGTCGCCACCGTTGATCGACTGCGATCCTTGCTCTTCGTAACACGCCGCCATGCCGGTCGGATCGTTCGACGACCACGCTCTCGAGCAACGCACGGCCAGATCCCACAGCTCGATCGATGGGTTGCAGCTGCCAGGGGTAGAGGCCAAGTTCATCGGTGCGTTCATTCAGCGACCCTACTTGTCGAACTCGCTCCTGAGCTGTGTGATCGACAGGCCAACGCTCTCCGCGATCTGGCCGAAGGCTTCCCAATGTGCAGGCAGGATCTGCACGTTTGTGTTCTCGGCCATGGTCTTCCAGCCGCGTTCGCCCGGCAGGAAGATTTCGTCGACACCCGGACGCTTCTTTGCCCCCTTGACCGCGTCGACGATGGCGTCGGACTTGCGGCCGGCTTCGCCTGGCGGCATCCAGTGCGACGGGTCGATCACGATCATCGATGCGCCACCGGTGAGTGCCTCATCTCTCGGCTCGAGCCAATAGGAGGGCGGCCCTGGTGTGTCCGGGCTGGATCTGGCTCCCGGGTTGATGATCGTGTTGAGCATCTCGGTGAACAGATTGAACGCGTACATCCGCGGGGTGCCAAAGACCGTGGGGGCCTCGCAGTCCGAGATGCGCCCGTAGTCCTCCATCTTCTTGAAGTAGGGGGCGACGTCGTCGGTGAGTTCACCGGTTTCTGGGTCGACGAGGAACTCGCCCTTCAATTTCTTGCCTTGGAAGTAGGCCTCGCTCAAGTCGCCATCGTGCACCTCGACGGCCTGAATGTCGCTCACGATCGGCGGATGCTCGCCGCCTGGTGTCGCTGCAGCGAACGGGGCTCCGGAAAGGACGTTCTCCATGCCGCCCCAAGGGGAGACGAGGGGGAGGCTGTTGTTCGTTGCGATCGCCATCATGTTCTCGCGTGCGGCCATGCGCACATAGGTGCCGAACGCTCCGGCATCGTTGAAGTCTCGGACGAAACCGATGGCGATGGCGCTCGTGCGAGCCTTCTCGATCGTGGCCTCCATGGCCATCGTCACGGCCCACTGGCCCGACGATCTCTTCGCATCGACCACGACCCACGTTGGCCCCTCATCGACGATCTCGGGAACCGCGGTCACATCGAGCGTGCCGGTCCTTGCGAGCAACACCGGGATCTCGAAGACGCCGAGGCCTTGGGTGAGTTTCCCGTTGCGATCACCATCGGAAACGCACGAGGCAACGATCGCGGCGTGTTCGTCGCTGAAACCAAGCTCATGGAGGACGCGTCGATAGCAGTGCTCGAGGAAGTCTGGGCTCTTCTCGATGGTCTCGAGTTCTGTGCTATCGCCCATGAGGTTCTCCAAGAGGTTGACGATTGTGGGGAAATCCCCATAATAGGATCATGCCAAGAATCTCCGCAAGCGAACGCGAGGCAACTCGCCAGCGGCTGCTGAACGCCGGGAAACAGGAGTTTGCCGAGCGAGGTCTCGCCGGCGCACGGTTCGACGAGATTTCACTTGCCGCCGGTCACGCCAAGGGCACGATCTACAACTACTTCGACAGCAAGGAAGCGCTCTTCTTCACGGTCGTCGACGAATGGTGTGCACAGCTCATCGATGCATTCGTCGTACCCGAGGACGCCACCGCTCGTGAGCAGCTGTTGGCTCTTGCGGCCATCGATGTCGAGATCGCCCGGAAGGATCGAGATCTGGCGAGAGTCGTCGTGCAACAGATGCCAGCGTTGCTTGGAAGTCACGCGGAGTCGACGCTGCGAGCCATACGGCCGGGCGTCGAATTGCTCACCGATATCTTCGACCACGGGCTCACCAATGCTGAGTTCACCTCGTCTCACGGCCCAGCGGTTCTCGCGCGCCTCTTTCTCGATGCGCTCAGCGCGTATGAGATGGAAGCGCTTGTTCCAGACCCCATCATTCAACTCGATGACGTCGTCGAGCTACTCGATCAACTCTTTGTGAAAGGGCTGCGATGATCCCGCGTTTGGCCTCCGGCACTCCATACGAAGACGTCATCGCCGCATTGGACCTGTCTGGGTGCGTCGTCATCGAGTCGCTTGCCGCCCCGGAAACCGTGACCAACATTCTCGACCAGCTCGCTCCATTCATGGAGCGGACGCCTGCGGGCCAGGATGAACTCTCGGGGCTTCGCACGCGGCGCACGGGGGCTGTGCCCGCTCGTGCTCCTGCATCGTGGTCCCTGCTTCGGGAGCCAACGATTCTCGCCGTTGCCGAACACTTCCTCGCGCCCCCGGGGCAGCGGTTCCACATCTGCACGGCGGTCACGTCAGATCTGCTGCCGGGGCAAGAGGCGCAGTCGATTCATCGCGACCAATGGACATACGGGTACTACCCCTGGCCGACGGGTTTCGAAGTCGAGGTGAATGTCCTCTGGGCAATGCAGGACTTCGACGACACAAATGGCGCCACACGCGTCTTCCCCGGCAGTCGCGCATGGGATGACGGCCTCGAGCTAGATGGTGCTGACGCAATCGCGGCGACGTGCCCTATCGGTTCGGCGATCGTCGTGCTCGGAAGTTGTTACCACGGCGCCGGGGCGAATGAGTCCGACACGAATCGGGTCGCCTTGAGCGTGGGTTACCAGCGAGCCTGGCTCCGACAAGGCGAGAACCAATACCTGAACTGTCCGCCAGACGTCGCCGCGACAATGCCCGACGACATCGTTCGCCTGCTCGGATATCAACGCGGCTCCGACGCCCTTGGGTATTGGCGAGACGGCGAAGACCCCATGACGGCGGTACATCCCGACCGCACCTACCACGTTGGGCTCGGTACGGGCCCGGAGGAAAGCAATGCTTGAACTGCAACGACTTCCGGCGGACTGCACGGCCGACGACATCGTGGAGGTGAATGAACAAGATGGTGGAGTAATCGTCGATGGTTGGATCTCGCCCGAGCGTCTCGAACGATTCAATGCCGAGCTCGACCCGCTGCTCGACGCCCATCCGGGAACGAATTCGGGATCTGCGGCATCCGATGCGTTTCTTGGCCACAAGACCCGGCGGATCCAGGGGCTTTGTGCGAAGGCGCCGACGTTCGTCGAGATCATGCTCGACGAACGGCTGCTGAGTTTCGCTCGCGCCGTGATTGGTCCGATCAGCCCAACGATCATCCTGAACGACGGCGAAGTGATCGACATCGGTCCCGGAGAACCGGCCCAGTTCCTCCATCGCGACGACGACGCATGGAACTTTGCAAACACGACACATCCGATGATCGTCAACACGATTGCGGCGCTCGTCGACGTGACCCCCGAGTTGGGTGGCACGCTCGTTGTGCCCGGAAGTCATCGCTGGGACGCCGACCGGCAGCCGACCGATGCGGAGATAACTGCGTGCGATCTCCCCGCGGGATCCACGCTGTTCTTTCGGGGTGACACCTTGCACGCCGGGGGAGCCAATACCACCACCGACAAACGCAGGCGTGCGCTGTCGACTGGGTTCTGCTGCGGCTGGCTTCGGCCGGTCGAAAACAGCTACACCAACGTGCCGCCAGATGTTGCGGCAACGCTTCCGCGGGAGGCGCAGGAACTCCTCGGCTATTCGCTGTACGACGCATCGGAGGTTGGTGGCGGGTACCTCGGGTATCACGACATGGGAGATCCGATGTCTCTCCTTGGGAGAGGCCAGACCGCCTAGTCGACCGTTGGTGTTGGGTGCCGGTCCACGGGCGTCCAGTCGAGGTCGACTCCAGAGGAGTTCACCGGTTCGGTGCCCTTCAGGCGGATTGCCCCGATGGTGAGAAAGATGAGGGCTGATGTGGCCACGAGCAGCCAAGTGAGTTCCTTGCCGTATTCGCCGTAGAGCCACGCGGCGGGAATGGCCGACACCGCTGCCCCGAGAACCTCGAACGCACCCATGAGACCCAGCGCAGCCGCCTGTCGGTTCTCGGCCACCGATCGAGAGATGAGGACCTGGCCGGCGATGAACCCGTACCCGTCAGCGAAACCGACCAGCGTCATCAAGCCAAGAAGGACCCAGATGCTCGGGATGATGCCGTACGTCGCGGTCGACGCCGCGCTGATCGCCATTCCCGCTATTGCGACTCTGGGCGGACCGACTCGATCAGCGAATCGTCCTGCTTGGGCGCTCACGAGCACGATGGGAACTGCGAACACGGTGAATGCGAGTCCGATGGTCGTTGGTCTGGCGCCTTCGTCCTCGAGCATGACGGGGAGCACCGATTCGAAGGCACCGATGAGGAAGAAGTAGCCAAAGATGAGAATCAACCCGGCCTGAAGTCGTCGATTCTTGAGCAGGTCAAAGGGAAACCCTGCGGTCTTGTCCTGCGCTCCGTTGTCGGCGGGAAGTCGAGCGACGAAGGGGAGGAATAGCACCGACAACACGGCGAATGCAATGAATGGAGCTCGCAAGCCGCCGACTTCGACGAGCACCGAAGCCACGATCGGCCCGAGCACAAAACCACCGATCTCGCCCACGATCAGCCTCCCGAGGTTCTCGCCCACGTTGTCCGGGTCGAGCACCGTCGCTGCCCGTCGAAGACCGGGGAGCGTGAGTCCGCCTGCGAACCCGAGTGCCGCTCGGCTGAGACTCCAGACCAACACGGTGTCGGCGATGACCATCACGCCCAGGGCGAGGGCGCTGATGGCAATGCCGATCGTTGCGAGCTGTCTGCCGTACCCGCGGTCGGCGTACCGAGCGAAGCCGACCTGTGCGACGAATGAGGCCAAGAACCCACAGGCGACGATGATGCCGATGCCGGTTTCCGAGAAGTTGAGTTCGGATCGCAGCTCACCCAGGACCGCGATGATGCCGGCGATCGACGCGCTCACGACACCCATCACGATCTGGAAGGGGAGTAGGTCTCGTTTCATGCTGGCGCCAGTACAGGTTGGGTGCCGCGGAGTCGAAGGACGCCGAGGGCTATCAGCCCGAGCATCACCAGGCCAACGACGACCCACGTGACCTCTTCGTTCGTTGATTGATACAGGGCGGCGGCGGGAAAAGCGAACAGGCCGGCACCGAGCACTTGCACGCCGCCCATCAGCCCGAGTGCCGATGCTTGACGTTCCTGGGGGACGGCTCGCGAGACGGCGACTTGAGTGGCGGTGAACCCAAACGCATCGGCCACACCAAGAACGCCCTGGAAGCCCACCAGCCACGCGATCGAATCGATGAAGCCATAGGCCATCGTTGACACCGCAATGATCGCTAGTGCCCCGACGGCCACCTTGGGCGGCCCGACTCGGTCGGCGGTTCGGCCGGCCAGCGTGCTGAACAACACCATGGGGATGCCAAGCAGGGTGAACGCGATACCTGTTGCCAGAGGTGAACCGCCCCGGTCGGCGAACATGACGGGCATCACCGACTCCCACGCCCCGATCAACGAGAAATAGCCGAGGACGAGAATCAGGGCCCCTTGCAATCGACGAATGCGCAGGAGGTCGAAGGAGTTCTTGCGCCCTGACTCATCGAGTGCACCTCGATCGGCCGGAAGGCGTGCAGCGAATGGCAAGAACAAGAGCATCACGATGGTCAGAGCGAGAAAGGGGGCTCGGAACCCGAATGCTCGCTCGATGAGCGCGGCAGCGACCGGCCCGAGGAGAAACCCGGTCATATCGCCGACGACGAGTCGGCCGAGGTTCTCACCCACTCGTGCAGGATCGTGAACTGCAGCGGCGCGGCGGACACCCGGAACGACCAAGCCCGTGGCAAACCCAAGGAGTGCTCGAAGGAGAATCCAGATCCACAGCTGTTCAGCGAATGCCATCGCGAACAATGACAAAGCAGCCACAGCGACGCCTGAGGTGACCATTTGACGGCCGTATCCACGGTCGGCGAAGCGTGACAACCCGACTTGGGCCACAAAGGAGCCAAGGAATCCCGCAGCGACGACGATGCCGATCGAGGTCTCGGTGAAGCCCAACGTGTCGCGGAGTTCCCCGAGGAGCGGGATGATGCCGGCTACCGCAGCCGAAGACGCAAAGAGTACGACTTGGAATGGTAGGAGGTCCGTCTGCAATCGACCCGGCCGGGTCACTCGAGATCGTCCAGGCTAGCCACGGTGGTGCCGACCGTCATGAACTCGATGATCGTTCCGAAGGGGTCACGGCAGTACACGACCGCGACGTCGTCATCGGCGAGCTCGGCGGGATCACCCATGCGACTTCCGCCGAGCGACTCGAGGTGTTCGAGTGCGCCAACCACATCGTCGACCTCGATTGCCAGATGGCGAAGGCCGCGTTCGTTGGCTCCTCGTTCGGCAGGATCGTCGCCCACCTGTGCTGGAGCGTGATACTGCCAGAGCTCGAGATAACTCGATGAGCCTCGCAACATGACGCCGTCGGCGCTCGAACCGTTGAGTCCGACAGCCTGATCTTCGACCTCGGCGGGCGACCGCCACTGGTCGCGTTCGATGACTTCCATGTCGAGCAGGCCGCTGTAGAACGCGATCGCTGCGTCGAGGTCGTCGACGACGAGCCCGGTGTGGTGAATGCCGCGAAAGTGCACCACTAGGCGACCAGCTGCTCTCGAATCTGCACGATGCTTCCGGCCGGTTCACGGACGTATCCCGTGCGTACGCCGATGCGATCATCAAAGGCTGGGGCGGAGATCTCTTCGAAACCGGCGAGCACAGCGTCTTTCCAAGCGCCATCGAGATCTGCGGCCTGATACAGGATCGAGGAGATGACTGGGCCATGGCGATCCATCAGAGCAAACTCGGCATCTGTCGACGGCGTGGCGAGCACCGAAACACACTGGCGGCCGTCATAGGTCGTGTCGGCGAGGTACACGAGCCCGTCGTTGCTGCTTCTTGCATCGTGAACGATCTGTTGGCCCATCACCTGCGTGTACCACTCAACCTGGCTGTCGAGGTCGTTGCAGAGTTGTACCGCTCCGAGCGTTTGCAGCTGCCGCTGCCCGACGGGACGAAACTCGACGTCGGGTGTCTTGAAATGGCCGACGTACTCCATGATCTCGACCCAACGGCCCTCGGGGTCGATGGCCACGAAGCCGTTGTAGCTGTCGCCGAACTCCTCGTACGGCATGGCAACGGTGGCGCCGTTGGACTGGAGGTGTTCGACGGTTTCGAGCGCGTTTGGGACGATCCAGCAGATGTGGTTGATGGCCGAGTCGTGTTCGGCAAACCACTTCCGCTCGTATTCGAACTGATACGGAGGAGCCTCGAGCTGCATCTGGAAGGGAGCGCCACACGCGAGAAACGTGTAGTCGACGCCACCCTCGCCGGTGTGATGCATGTCGTCGGTGCCTTCCCAGTAGTAGGCGGGGATGGCGTGGTACCACTTCAGCCAATTCCACATGGCATCTCGTGGTTTCGTCTCGTAGATGCAGAGGTGGTGTAGTTGGTACGTGGGTGCGCTCACGCCAGGTCTCCTGTGTGCGTCGTTGACTCAATATGGGTGTGCACCCATAATAGTCACGTGGCACGCATTAGTGAAGCGACAAAAGCGGAAAACCGGCGACGTCTACTCGATGCCGCTGCCGCCGAGTTCGCAACGCGCGGGCTCGACGGCGCCCGGGTCGATGACATCTCGCTGGCCGCCGGACTGGCCAAGGGCACGATCTACAACTATTTCGATTCGAAACTCGACGTCTTCCGGGCGGTCATCGAGGAGTGGGCGCGACGCAGCGGCGAGGCTCGCGAAGCCGTTGGAGAAGATGCCCACGTGCGCGATCAGCTTCGAGCGATCATCGTGGCCGACATGGCAGCGGCCAAGGAGATGGAAGAGTTCGCCCGCACGGCATTTCGGGAGGTCATCTCGGCACCGGCCGACGTGGTCGAGCAACTCTTGCCCGCCTGGGACAGTGTCGATGCCGAGATCAAGGATGTCGTCACGCGTGCGCAAGCGAGGGGAGAGCTTCGCAGCGATCGGACACCGGACGAACTGGCGCGTATCTTTGCCACGCTCGTGAATGGGTTGATGCTCGAGCACTGGCTTCCCGGATCCACGGTCTCTCTCGATGACATCGCCGAACTCTCGGTCGACTACTACCTCGACGGCGCTGGTGCCTGACGCGAGACGTAGGGTTTCTCAACACCGAACGTGCGGAGTCTCATGTCGAACACCATTCTTGAAGTCCACCGGTCCGACCACGGTCGGACACGCCTTGTCGAGCTCGACGAGCAACCGCTCGAGGACGGAGACGTGCGGCTTCGTATCGACCGTTTCGCGGTGACGGCGAACAACATCACCTACGCGGTCGCGGGTGATCTGCTCGGCTACTGGGACTTCTTCCCAGCAGACGACGGCTGGGGTCGAGTTCCCGCGATGGGTTGGGCGGACATCGTCGAGTCGAAGAACGATGCGGTGCCCGTCGGCGGCCGCTACTACGGGTGGTTTCCCATGGCGCAATATGTGGATTTGACCGCCACGCCCACTCGCGATGGGTTTCGAGATGACGGCGATCATCGCTCAGATCATGCTCCCGTCTATCGTTCGTATCTCAGCACCGAACAGGACACCTCCTACGAACCTGGGGTCGACGCGGAAGATCGCCATGCCTTGCTTCGCGGACTCTTCTTGACGGGATTTCTCGCGGAGGAATTCTTCGCCGACGACGAGTACTTCGGAGCCGAGCAGGTGTTGGTGCTATCGGCATCCTCGAAGACGGCGGTCGGGTTCGCTCAACGCGCCAGCGAACGTGACGGTGTCGCCGTCGTGGGCGTGACCTCGCCATCGAACCTGGAGTTGGTCGAATCGCTCGGGTTCTATGACACCGTCGTCAGCTACGGAGACCTCGCCACGATCGAACAAGTACCGTCGGTCTTGATCGACATGGCGGGTAACAGCGGTGTGATCGCAGGTCTGCACGCGCTCCTCGACGATGAGTTGAAGTACTCGATGGCCGTTGGGAAAAGTCATCACGACTCGGCGCCGACGCGCGTCGAGGCAGGGCCGAGACAACAGATGTTCTTCGCTCCCACCGAGGTGTCGCGACGAATCGAGGAGTGGGGTCGGGTTTCGTTTGCCGAACGGACAAAGGCTGCACTCGACGATTTTGTCCAGGGGAGTGCCGGCTGGATGTCGATCGAGCAGACTCACGGGCCTGAGTCCGCCGCGCAGACCTGGAACGAGGTTCGCGAGGGGAAGGTGTCACCCAGCATTGGGCGAGTCGTGAGCATGCACTCACGACAGGAAGATTCAGACTCCTAGGGCTGCGAAGGTGGCCAGCGCCAGGTTCTCGCCGCGTGGATCGCCGAGGACTCCGGCGTCCATGCGGTTCATCACGTACGAGAACGTCATCCGCCGCGAGAGGTCGACGACGATCTTCGAGCCGCCCCAGCCGCCCCAGTAACAGATCTTTCCTTCCGGGTGGTAGGTGAGCGCCGTTGGCAGGGCGAAACCGATCCCGAACTTCTGGTGTTCGTCTAGGACGAGGTCGAGGCCATCCGACTGCGTTTCGAAGATTCGATCGATCGTGCCAGGTGACAAGAGTTGCACGCCATCGAGGGTGCCAGAGTTGGCGATGATCGCCTGCGCTCGCGCCACCGATCGGGCGTTGCCGTGCCCGTTGGCTGCGCTGATGTCGGCCCGACGCCAGGCAGTCGCGTTGGCGATAGCGGGGCTCAGCTCGGGTCCGACGGCACGTTTGTAGGCCGGGCTGTCTGGATCGAGCGCATCGAGGTCGGCCCGAGGTTCATCGTGGGGGATGATGGGCGATACGCGGGCGTCATGTTCGGGGGAGAGGCCGATGTGGAAATCGAGCCCAAGTGGATCTGCGATTTCTTCGGCAAAGAACGTGCCGGGCTTTCTTCCCGACACGCGCCTCACGACCTCACCAACGAGATGACCTTGACTCATGGAGTGATACCCCGATGCGGTTCCGGGTTCCCACCAAGGAGCTTGGGCGGCGAGCATCGCCGTCGATTTGTCCCAGTCGTACATGTCCTCGACGACGACGGGCCTGTCCCACCCAGCCACCCCAGAGGTATGGCTCAGTAGGTGTTTCACGAGCACGCGTTCTTTCCCGTTCGCCGCGAACTCGGGCCAGTAGGTGGACACGGGTGCGTCGAGATCGAGTAGCCCCCGTTCCGCACAGACGAGGGCGATCAGGGTCAGCATCGTCTTCGTGGTCGACCAAACATTGACGATCGTGTCGTGTGCCCAGGGTGTGGTTCTGGTCTCGTCGGCCCAACCAGCCCAGATGTCGACGACCGTTTCACCCTCCAGCGTCACCGAGACCGAGGCTCCGACGTCGGTGCCGGCGTCGACCGATTCGGAAAGCAGTTCCCCCAATCGTTCGAAACGAGCGTCGAGGGATCCATGTATCTCAGCCATTGTGATCACGTTATTGGCAGAACTGCGCCAAGATCTATCAGAACCGAGGAGCAGAATGAATACCAACCCCCAGCCGCTCGGCGGCAACGAGATGCCCCGCTTCGGTGGGATCACCACTTTCATGCGACTGCCGGGTGGAAGCGACCCCGCCGATCTCGACGTCGCTGTTGTCGGGGTTCCCTTTGACATCGGCACCTCCAACCGTCCGGGCGCTCGGTTTGGTCCTCGCGGCATCCGTGAGGAGTCGGTTCTTCTCCGGCCGTACAACATGGCGACGCGTGCAGCCCCGTTCGACAGCCTCCGTATCGATGACGTGGGAGACGTTGCGACGAACCCCTACAACTTGCTCGATTCGGTCGAACGCATCACGGCCCACTTCGACTCGCTGTTGGAGAACGACCTGGCGACAGTCGCGATCGGTGGCGACCACACGATCGTGTTGCCAATCCTGCGCTCAGTAGTCAAGAAACACGGCCCGGTCGGGCTCGTGCACGTCGATGCGCACACCGATATCAACGACGAGATGTTCGGCGAAAAGATCGCTCACGGGACGCCGTTTCGCCGGGCGGTCGAAGAGGGCTTGCTCGATTGCGATCGTGTGGTGCAGATCGGTGTTCGCGGCACGGGTTATGCAGCCGACGACTTCGACTGGTCGCGTGAGCAGGGCTTTCGCGTGGTGCAGGCCGAGGAGTGTTGGTACAAGAGCCTTGCACCGCTCATGGAAGAGGTGCGCGAGCAGCTCGGCGAAGGCCCTGTCTATCTGAGTTTTGACATCGACGGTCTCGATCCTTCGTTCGCTCAAGGCACCGGCACCCCGGAGGTGGGTGGACTCAGCGTCCATCAGGCCATGGAGATCATTCGCGGGTGTCGGGGGATGAACCTCGTGGGGTGCGACCTGGTCGAAGTGGCACCGATCTATGACACGAGCGGTACCACGTCGCTGACTGCAGCGAACCTGCTGTATGAGATGTTGTGCGTGCTCCCCGGGGTTGACTATCGAAGTTGATTTCAGTCACCTGACTGAGTACTGTCAGTCAGGTGACTGACACCGCAACAGCCTCCGCCCTCATCGACTCAGCAGAGGGACTCTTCGCATCGGATGGGTTCGAGCGTGCGTCGTTGCGAGCGGTGATGCGCGAGGCGGGAACAGACCCGGGCGCCGTGCATTACCACTTCGGTGGGCGGGAGGGTCTGGCAATCGCCGTCCTCGATCGAATACTCGTGCCTCTCAACGATCGTCGCCTCGAACTCCTCGAGGTCCTCGAATCGCGTGACCAAACGCCGCAGCCAGCGGCTCTGATCGAGGCGCTCGTGCGGCCAGACGTGGAGGCGGCGTATTCGCTGCACAGCAACGGCGTTGGGCGCGCCCGACTCGTCGGCGCCATCTACCTTCACCCCGCCGCGTTCGTGACCGCGCAGGTCGAGCAGCGATTCGCCCCCGTCGCAATGCGATTTCATCCGCACTTGATCCGGGCGATACCCCACGTTTCGCCGGACATGCTCGGGTGGCGCGTGAGGTGGTGCGTGTTCGGAACCGTGGGTGCCGTGCTCGCAGACCCCGACGAGCTCCTTCGTCACGAGCCAGATGAGCTGGTCCGACGCCTCGTGCACACTCTCACGCCAGCGATCACCGCCCAGGAGACTCCATGACCCACATCACCGCATCCATCGAAATCGATCGGCCGACGGACGAGGTGTTCGCCTACCTCGCAGACATGTCCAACAATCCTTCATGGCAGAAGGGGCAGCAGGAGTGTGTCTGGACGAGCGAGCCGCCGACTCGCCTCGGCTCGACCTACGACCAGTCGGCTCGCTTCCTGGGCAAGGAGATCAGATCATCGTTCGAGGTTGTCGAATACGAACCGGGTTCGTTGATTCGCATCACGTCGACGAGCGGCACGATGCCGATCGATGTGACCCGCGAGGTAAAACCGCTTCCTGATGGCGGGAGTGTCGTTTCGGCCACGGTCGTTGGCGAACCGCCGGGGCTCATGCGCCTGCTCGGACCGCTGCTGGATCGAATGGTGCAGGCCAGCGTGCGAAAGGACTACGAGCGTCTGAAGGCGATCCTCGAGGGACCAACCCTCTGAAAATCGAGTGGGTGCGACGTCGTCGACGGCTCGGTCCCGATGCCGCCGATTTCCCTGTGGCCATGCCAGACTGCGGCAATGGTTGACTTGCCCACCGGCACCGTCACGTTCATGTTGACGGACATCGAGAGCAGCTCGACTCATTGGGAGGACGCGCCCGAGGAAATGCGCGCTGCACTCTCGGTGCACGACTCGGTCGTGGCTGCGGTCGTCGCAGACCACGGAGGTCACGTCGTCAAACATGTTGGCGATGGCAATTGGTGCGCATTCGACACCGCCCCTGATGCCGCAAGGGCGGCGATCGAGGTTCAGCGACGGCTCCAAGAGCAACCCCGAGCGATCCAAGATCGTCTCCTCGTACGAATTGGGCTCCACACGGGAGACGTCATACCCACCGGCGGGGACTACTTCGGTGGGGTCCCAAACCGCATGGCCCGAGTCGCCGACCTCGCGAACGGTGGTCAGATCGTCTGCTCGTCTGCGACAGCCGGTTTGCTGACAACATTTGAGCTGGGCAGCGAGGGAATGCACGAGCTGCGAGGAATTGGCGTCGACGAAATCTTCTTGCTCACCTCACATGAGTTCATCAGCGATGTTCGCCCCCTACGAAGGCCTGTTGTTCCACACAATCTGCCGGTCATTCGAACCTCGTTTCTCGGGCGCGATCTCGATATCGAGAAGGCGATGCACTTCTTGGGAGCGGGTCACGGTGTTGTCACGCTGCTCGGGCCGGGAGGAGTCGGTAAAACACGCCTTGCTGTGGAAATCGGCACGGCCGTGGCGCGGAGCTCTTCGAACACCGTGGTCTTCTGCGATCTCGCTGCGGTTCGAGAGGAGGAGGACGTCATCGCCACGGTGGCAGACGGCGTTGGCGCTCGACAGCAACCCGCGATGGATTTGCTCGCATCGATAGCCGACTACCTCCACAACCGCGATGCGTTGATCATCCTCGACAATTGCGAGCAGGTGGTGAGCGTCGTGCGCGACATCGTCGAGCGGCTCACGCAGGCGGAAGGTGTCAAGATTCTGGCCACGAGCCGGTCTGCATTGCACGCCACCGGTGAGCAGTTGATGGACGTCGAACCGCTCCCGTCGGACACCGCAGGTTTCGATCTTTTTGTCAGTCGAGCGCTCGAACAAGACCCGGGTTTCGAACTCGACGAACAGGGCGAACGTCTCGTTCGGGAAATCACCAAGAGGCTCGACGGTATACCGCTGGCGATCGAACTTGCAGCCGCCCGAGTCCGGGTCATGTCGCCGCTAGAGCTTGTCGCTGGACTGGAGGATCGCTTCAACCTCTTGAGCTCGGGGCAGCGGCGCGGCCGCCAAGAGACGCTGCGCGACACCGTCATGTGGTCCTACCAGTTGCTCACCGCAGCCGAGGCAGCGGTCTTCGCCCGCATGTCGGTATTCGCCGGGGGAGCGACGCTTGGTGCAATTGCCGACATCTGCGCCGACGGCGATCTCGTGCATGCAGACGACGTGCCAGACATCGTCCTGAGCCTTGCCCAACAATCGATGCTTGTTGGTCGCACAACCGACGGATACCGCCGATTCAGGCTCCTCGAGACCATGCGCGGATTCGGCCATGAGGTCTTGGTTGACGCTGGAGAACATCACACGTACCGCGATCGGCACGCGCGCCACTTCGCTCACCTTGCAGGTCACGAGAGTCAACGGTTGTTCACCGCCGACGAACATGATGTCTGGCGAGTGCTCGATGCCGAATGGGTAAACCTGCGCCGCGCGCTCGACACGCTCATCGGCCTCGATGACGTCGACGCGGCCGTTGAACTTGTGGCCGATCTCGTCTACTACGCAACCTTTGCGATGCGATTCGAATTGTTCACCTGGGCGGACGAGCTCCTGGAGATACCGGGCATCGAGAACCATCCAAGCTTTGGACAAATGTGTGGCGCCGCGGCGGTCGGTGCCTACTTCACGGTCAGTGGCAGGGCGACGCAGTTGGCCGAAACCGGCCTCGCAGCAGACCCAAGTGATCCGCAAGGATGGTGTCGTGTCGCTCTCGCCGCAATATTTTTGAACAACGTGCACACCGCCGAGGCGAGCGACGAGATGACGTCGGCGTGGTTGGCGACCGATCCGACGGCTGTCGGCAACCGGTTGTGGTGCGAGGCATTTCGTACGTTCCACCTCTGCTCCCACGGTTTCGGGAATGAGGCCGTGCCGCACGGCATGACAACGGTGCAGATCGCGCGCGAGACCGGCAGCGTCTCGGCCAACGCCTTGGCCGCATGGGCACAGGGCATGGTCATCTCCTTTCACGATCTCGACGCCGCGATCGCGATGTGGACCGAAGCTCGAGAGGGCCCGCGCTCGATGCCCCGCGATCATTTGGTCGAGCATCTCTTGGTTGGCCTCGTTCTACATTTCACGGTGCACCAGCACCAGGTAGACGTGGCGCTCGAGAGCTGTCGCGCTGCGCTTCGCAGCGCGCTCGACAGTCATTACTACGCCGGCACGAGTCACCTCTTCGGGGTCGCCGCGATCGCTTTGTGTCGTGGTGGGGACGCCGAGACTGGAGCGAAACTGGTTGGGGCGATGATTGGCAACGGACATCTCCCTCGTGCGAACGCAACCGCTGCTCTCGACCGCGCTCTCGGCGACGATCGGGCCCTCCATCAATCACTAGGCGCGATGTTGAGTGTCACGCAGGCCGGGCATCTTGCACTCGACGCCATCCAGGCTGCGATCGATCGCCAACAACAATGAGCAGTTCCTCGCGAGGGCGCATCGACCCGCTGAAGCTCGAAACACCCGAAGGGTACGAAGCCTGGACCGCCGATCAGAAGCAGCGTTGGCTCTGGTCGACATTGATCGGTACCACCGCACACACATCGACATCCATCCCGTCGCTTGTGTTGCCCTTCAAGACCTCACCCCTTCGCGAGATGTCGATCATCGTGAAACGAGATGAGCTGGACAAGGCGCTCACGAGATCTTCCGACCTGATGGAGCCTGGTCGTCCGAAGGTCATTCACGCTCGTGGTGCGGTAGCCAAGGTGACGTTCGAGCCCGCTGATGATTCACCGTTCTCGGGACTGCTCGGCCCACCTCCCCAGGGCGGGGCTGCGGGTCTGCTGCGCCTCTCGCTCGTAGCGAAGGTCGATCGCAACGCAGCGTTCACGCCCGCCCTCGCATTGAAGTTGCTGATCGACGGACGTCCCTCGGCTGATGTCCTAGCCATGAACCACACGGTCGGGCAAGGTCGCGACTTCAATCTTTTCTCGAACACCATGACGAACGATCTGACCTCCACGCACAACGAGTTGCGGCCGCCCCAACGCGTGATGAGCTGGCTGTTCGCTCGAATTTCACGAGCACCGCGGCGGATGGTCTCGACACATCTTGCCGAACACGACCGGACTGGCAACGAGGTCGGCGAAGTGCTGGCCCCCGACCGGTTGATCTTCCGTCCAACAGACGCCGCAAAACAGAGCTTCGCTGGGCAGGCCGGAGTCGACTTTCGACTTGTACTCGCAGAGATCCCAGAGGGGACCGAGCTGTTCGCCGTCGATGGCATCACTTCGGCTGGGACGGTGCAGATCGGAAGCGTGAAGACTTCGAGCCGGTTCGTTTCGAGCGATGGTGGCGACCGCCTGTTCTTTCGCCACGTACACGATCCGGCGGATCTAAAAACTTACTGATGCCTCCCAGTTGCTGGGCAACAACCGGGAGAACCGCACGTCACGACCATCGTTTCGTTCGATTAGCTCGGCTTCGAGGCGGCGCAAGGTCGATTGCAGATCGATGATGGCCGCCGAGAGTTTGGGGTCGTCCACCCATCTGTCGGCGGTGATGTCGAGGATCTTGTTGCCTCCGACGTTGAACCGGCTCGTGTACGACGCCTGCTCCATCAGAAACACGTCGGCCATGCTGGGCGCTGGCAACGGGGTCGAGAGCGTCCCATCGGCAATTGATTCAGCGAGGCGCTCGAGGTTGATGACGGCCTTGTCCTCGGGGTCCTCTGAGCCAAGGATCGGCGACATGTCTCCGCACACTTCGTGCACGACATTGTTATAGAGGAAGGCCGACAGGAGCTCGACCAATCGTGTGCGATCGAGCTTGATCGCCTGGGCGTCGGTGTTTGGCAACATCTTTGCCAACGTGAGGTACCAAGCTTGTAGATCGTTGTCCGACGCGATCGTGGCGCTCGTGAATCCAATGTCGTCGAGGTGACGTTCGACGAGACCGACGAGCTCAGGCCAGATGAGCTGCGCATCGGCGACATACGGATGACCGGAAATCGCTTCCAGACCACGATTTTCGATGTCTTTCGGAACGATCCATTCGTCGAGATCAAACGTTGCAACGCGGTTCTTGAACATCGAGGCGGCGGCGGCTTCGTTGATGAACCCGGAAGCGACGAAGTAGCTGCTCGGTTCGAAGAACGCCTGGTAGGCGAAGTCGTTCACCTGGATGGTTCCGAAGCTGAAGAAGTGCATGAAGGGCCGGAGTGCGTGCCAGGTCGGAAGGTTGTATGCCGAAACAGCAAAGGCTTGGCCAACGATGAAGTGCACTTCGAGCAAGTGGCGAATGAAGGGGATGGATCGAATGTCTGCCGCATTCACGGCCCGTTTGGCGCGATCCCAGGTGATGTCGCCGGGCCGGTGCACCACTGGTCCGACGCTGATCTCTCGTGACACCAATTGTCCCTCGACCAGATCGAATCGAGCCACGATGGGAGGTAGCACCCCGTCGAATAGGTCGCTGAAATCGAGTTCGAATCCGTCGTCGACCTTGCGCAGCATGAATGGGTTCGGCCCCTGCGTTCGCAGCCGCACGAACGTTTCATCCGACGATGGGTGCTCCCAGCCGTCGCCGGTTTCGGGAAACGCGTCGTTCCATTCGTAGCTCGGGTCCCAGGGCACCTCCGGGCGGATCGGCGATCGTGCGTAGGCACCCCAGCCAAGTTTCCCGAGGCCGTAATACATCGCCTTATACCCCGTCGCGAGTTTTGCTTCCTCGGGGATCGTCGTGGGAACCATCAACTCCTTCGGAAGCCAGTCAAGGCCGGGATAGTGACTACATGCCCGCACGAGATGGGGCATGCCGCTCGTCGGTGGTACGCGACGACGGAAGTTCTTGACGCTGCCCTTGTTCACCACCTCATGGTGTTTTTGACGCATCCAGATGATGCCGTTCACCCGGGCGATGTCGTGTTTGTTCGGCGGAGGACCGGCTGCCAATTCGACATACCGGCTCGAGTCGTCGGCCGTCGGCCGTGGGCGACGATGAGTGCCCAGGAGTTTGGCGATGTGTTCATCGTCGAGCAGATCTGTTGCGGTCCATCCGTTTCGCGCCGCAGCTCGGATGACGTAGATCCGGCGAAGGTGATCTTCGATGGATGAGCCTGGTTGTAGGCCGCGGAAGTTTCGGAGTTGCCGTCGTAGTCCGTCGAGCGAATCGACTGGGCTCGCAAACGCTCGCTCGAGCGCCCGCGCTCGCCGGCGAAGCTCAAGGCGGGGTTTGGTCCAGGGACTTCGATACGAACTCGGAGATTCGATGACAGCAGCAGCAATCTCGACGAACAGGTCGGTGTATGGCGTGTGGTCGGCTTCGAAGAGCGTGTCGATTGCATCACCGTTGGCCTCGGCTGCGAGCAGAGCGTCGCCAAGACTGTCGAATGCTCCCCATGGTTCGTGGCACGTCCAGGGTGCATCGAGGTCGGAAGGGCTATGCCAGGCGACGCTGGTGACCATCGCTTGGCGAATCACGAACGGTTCGTGGTTCATCGTGCCGGAGAATCCACTTCCCAACTCGACTGCATGGCCGACATGGCTGTTCAGTGGGAACTCCGGGATCGGGTCACCGTCGACCCAGATCCGTCGTGCTGTGGTGGTGGCGTCGAAGTGTGCGGCGAACTCGTGGTCTCCAGACTTTGGGGCACCAAACGTTCGGAGTTCGAGGTCGGCCCAGGGCCACGAGCGGAGTGCGTCCGGAAGCGCGTCGGCCAGGTTGCCGACTGTCAATGCGGCTGCGAGCTGGGTCGCGAGAGCGCCGCCGAGGCTATGACCGGTGATGTGGATCTTTCGAGGCGGTTGACCGGTTGTTGTTGCAACGTCTTCTAGGCATTCGAGAAGTGAACCAAAACTGGTCACGACGCTGTCTCGGATGCCTCGAACAACCTTGCCGACCGTGCTGAAGCGGTGATCGGTGACAAGCTTGCGGATCTCCATATCGGTGACCCAGTCAGGGTTGCCGGCTTCGAGTACCAACCCCTCATACGCAGCCCGATACGCATCCCCGCTCTGGCTGCCTCGGTACGCGATGTGCACGTCGTAGCCCCCGTCCGCAGCATGGCGTGTCAGCGCGATGCCCAACAGGCTCCACGCTGGTGGCAGATCATCGATCGAACCGGTCGCTCCCTCGAATGCGTAGAGCCGGTCGTTCGCTCCAGCCTTTGCATCGGGGTTCCTTATTGGCCTGCCCATCTCGGGTTTGGTCGGTCGATCGGCAACGTTGTTTGTGTATTGGCAAACCGTGATGTCTCGAATCGAGTCCGTCATCGACGGATGCGCGCAGAAGTAACGATGATCGACACCGTCGTTGACGACGCACCCTTGCCATGGTTTGACCAGGCCGTAGTCGGTGATGACCGGGTCGAGAGCGGTGTTGTGTGACCACGAACGTGTCGATCCGGGGCCGCGCAGCTCGGTGCGGCCTGCAACTCGTTCGTGTGTGATGGAGAGAACGTTGTCGCGGCGACTCGATCCGATGCGTGACCATGCTTCGTACCAAGGATCCAACTTCCAGATCAGTGTCTGGTTGTACACCTGGTACGCGAGGACGGCGACGTCGAGAGCGAAGAGGTCGTCGAGGGATGGTCTGGAGCTCAGGCCCTCGGTTGCGTCATCGGCGGAGTTCGTGGTGGAGGAGATGGCGAGATGTTACGCGGGTCTATCAAGCTTCGGCGGTATCGGCCGGCAGCGGTCTCCGTCGTGTCGTAGCGTTGCGACTGCGGGCATGTTCCAAAGGCGGGAACCATGGATGTCACGATCGGTACGTTCAACCTGAACAACCTCTTCACGCGATGGAACTTCCAGGCCGAGGTCCCGGTGAACACCACCCTGGAAGAGACCATCGTGTTCGGACCCGATGACGAACGAAGGCTGCGGAGCTTCAAGGGGCGTGTGGTCAAGGGCAAGGACCCTGCTGCCACGGCTGCCATTGCGGCTCGGATTCTCGCGATGAACGTGGATGTGCTGGCCGTGCAGGAGGTCGAGAACATCGAAGCACTGCGCACGTTCAACAGCGCACAGCTTGGCGGGCTCTACCGTCACACGGCTCTCATCGAGGGCAATGATCCTCGGCTGATCGATGTGGCAGTCATGTCGAAGTTGCCGCTGGGCAGCATCGTCTCGCACCAGACGGCTCCGGATCCGCTTGATGCTTCGCGACGGATCTTTGGCCGTGATCTTTTGCAGGTCGAAATTCTCAACGCCAGTCGAAAGAAAAAGCTCTTCACGCTCTTCAATACCCACATGAAGTCGAACTTCGTCGACACCCTCACGCATCGGACGCCTGAGGCCCGGGCGGCCGCTGCTGCTGCCGCAAACCAACGGCGTGCGCGGCAATCGATGGTGACCGCGGAGATCATCGTTGCGGAGACTCGCCCAAGCTCGAAGTTCGTGTTCTTGGGGGATATGAATGACGATCCGAACTCACCGCACATGGCCCCGGTCGTGGCGTCGGCCGAAGTCGGGCTCGTCGATGCGCTGATCGGCGTGCGGGAAACGCGTCCGTCGAAGCCTGAAACCGTTGGACCACAACCAGGACCGCGCTGGACGAGCCGATACAAGAAGTCGGGTCAACCTCCTGAGCACCGGCTGTTCGATCAGATCTGGGTCTCGCCGACTCTCGCATCCAAGGTCAGCAATCCAATGATCGATCGACGCACCAAACATGGCGGCGATGGCTCGGACCACGATCCTGCATGGGTCACGCTGACGGGTTTGTGAGGGTTAGTGCAGGCTCTTGTCGAGGGCTTGGAGTCGCTGCGCGAGCTCTTTCGCGATGGCGATTCCGAGGCCCGGTGTACCCTCCAGCACCGAACCGAAGCGGTCGTGCGGGATGGCCAGCAGTGACATCGGAGTCTTTGCCGTAACCGTTGCTGATGCAGGTCCGTGAGCGAGCAGTCCGACTTCGCCGATCATCTCGCCCTCGGGAATTTCGGCGACGACGGTGCCGCCGACGCTCACCTCAGCAGTTCCGGATTCCACGACATAGGCGAAGTGCTCGCGCCGGCCTTCACGGAATATTTCCGAACCCTCTTTCACGTCCACCGGGTCGATAATCGTGACGAGACGCTTGAGTTCTTTGGGATCACAATTCGCGAACAGCGGTGTGGCGTGCAGACGGTCGAGCTTTGGATCTTTGGACACGGTTTCCCCCTAGATGATGTTGTGATCCTAGTTCTCACGCATGTGAGCTGGCGTAGGCGGGGAAACGTCGCGACCCGACATCAAGAGTTGTTCTGCCGTCGCGATCGCTTCGTCGGCCGCGTCACTTCGCAGTCCACCGGCGAGGCACGCACCGAGCGCCTGCCATGCCGTCGCATCCGAAGGGTGCAGGTCGACGTGTGCCCGGAAGTGTGCGATCGCCGAGGTCTTGTGCTCTGGAGTTTCGCCGTGGGTACGGAGGATCTCGGCGACATATCCATACAGCGCGAGGTTTTCGGCCGATGGCCAGAGCGCGATCGCGGCTCGATAGTGCTCCACGCTCTCGAGCGGTTTGGCATCTGCTTCGAGGGCATGTGCAGTCGCGAGTGAGCTCCGCGACTCCTCGTGTTGCGCGTCGCTCCTCGCCGTCGTGGTCAGGTACCGCTGCCGAATGTCTACGCCGAGGAGGTGGGTCGATGAACCAAGGTGTCGACCGCGGAAGTCGTCGATCTCGAGCGTGTCGTCACCGAGAAAGCGAAGACGAAGCGGGTATCGACGGCCCGGTTGTCCCTTCACGTACATGATCCACGGTTCGACCGATGCGCTCACCAACTCGTCGACGGGACGCTCGATCCACCCGCTTCGTAGGGTGCGCCACGCGATGCTCGCCTCGAGCAACTTGAGTTCGATGGGCTGGCCACGCTGCAACGTTTCGTTCGAAACGAGCGCCGCCAGCGCAAGCCACAGAAAGAGGCCGATGCCGACGAAGAGAAACGAGTCTCGAATTGGGTGCTCGCCGTCGATGACGAACCACGGCCAGAGCAGGAAGAACAGCAGTGCGGCCACGAGAAAGCCGATGTTCAGGCGCAGGCGAGTGCGGCCGACCGCGTAGTGGCCATCACTTCTGATCTCTGCGGCGGCTCCCGTCGGGCCGCCGCTGGTTGCGTTTGCCGCCGCGTTCGAGCCAGCGTGAAGCACGGCTGGATCGACCGATTCGGCCATCCGGTTGAAGAGATCGTCGAAGCCCGCGACGCTTCGTGATATCCGTATTCGCGCTCCGGGTCCACGGACGAGAAGCGCAGGAATCGTCCGAGCTTCGTCGATGCGCTCGATCTCGGAGAACCGCAGAGCGACGTTGGAGAACACGCCCGCCCGAGTGAGTTGGTCGGCTTCCACGATCAACAGTCGAAGGCCGGGGAGCGAGGCGACCACACCGAATCCGACAGTCGCGGCGCCGACCATGAAGATGCGAAGTGCGATGTCGCGGGCTTCCGTGTCTCCATCGAAGGCCCAAGCCAGGCCTGGCAGCAACGAGAGCGAGCCAAGGACGAAACCAGCCCAGACGAAGATCAGCGCGATACGCAGGACCATGTCGGAACCGTGCACCATCCCGTGCGGCTCCCAAAGGTCTTCACGCCGAGATCGTTCGCTCAACAGCAGCCGTGCGACGAATCGAGCGCCGAAAAGGCCAACGGCGAACACCCCGATGGCGAGTACGATGAGCGCGACATCCTCCCAGCCCATCATCGGCCTCCGAGGTTCTGGTCGGCCTCGAGCACAGCTCGTGCCTCGGGGGCCAACCACCACGGCTGTGCGGTTGGCTTCCGGCGAAATCGCGACCTGCCGCGCATCTGCCGGAGCTGATCGAGGGGCAGCTCGTTCATCGGGTTGAGCCGGCCCGCAGTCGCAAAGTGTCGCGAAGACAACTTGATCATTCCCTGCCGGGCTCGGATCGCGCCCATGAGTAGATGTCCTTCGACCCACTCGGGCTGAAGTTTCAGGCCAGTCTCGAGTGCCTTCGCAGCGCCGAGTGTGTCGTGCTGCACGAGTTGGGCGACCGCGGCTGCGTAGTGAGCGTTCGGCCGATCCGGATCCAGGTCGAGCGCTCGAGCTGCGGCCTTTGATGCGGCGGTGGCAGCGACTTCTCGCCTTGGGTTCGGGGTCGACGATTGTTCGCTGAGCCACGGCCCCGACCATGCGAGCGACATCGTGACGTGAAGTGCGGCGTCGTCGGGGTCGATGGACAGTCCCTGTTCGCATGCGTGAATTGCTGCGGCAAAGTCTTCTCGACGTCGTTCGACAGAGGCGAGCACGAGGAAAGATGTCGGGTCGGGCAGTGCGGTCAGCGCCTCGTTGGCGAGCTCCCGTGCGAGATCGAGGTTGTCGTCAGCCAACTCGATTTCGGCGAGCAGCCGCAGTGAAGGGCCGTCGTTGGGGTCCTGGGCGAGCGCGATGCCAACTGCCGTGCGCGCGTCGTCGAGACGTCGCAGGGTGAGCAGGTGCCTGGCACGCTGCTGGGCGTCATCGGAGTCGACCATGACCATTCCGATCGGATCGCGGCGGGCTGCGTTGAAGAATCGTCTCGATCGTCCGATTGGAAGCACATGATCGAAGACGGTGTTGCGCTCGCACTGCAGGCGGCGCTCGAGGGTTCTCCGGACGATGTCGAAGTGCGCATTCACCTGGTCGACCGCCTATTGAACATCGGCGAGTCGAGGTCCGCGTTGCCGCACGTACAAGAGTTGCTTGCGCGCGCACCCGAGCGAAGTGACGTCATCGATCTTGGCATTCTCGTTCTCCGGGACGTCGGTGACGAGAAGGCTGCAAGCGCTCTGGAATCCGCACGCGATGCCGACAAGCGGCGTCAGAACGAAGGTGAAGACGCCACGGCCACGGACGACCCCGAGCCCGACGTGCGGCGTGCGATGCCGGTCACTGGCGACGACGCGATGTTGCCGGTGCCCGATACCGCGGACGAGCTGCTGAACAAGTGGGATGAGAGCGACGCTCCTGAAGAGGTCGTCTTCGGTGAGCTCATCAAGGCGGGCATCACGTTGGATGATGTCGGCGGGCTCGAACAGGTGAAGAAGCAGCTGCATCGTTCCTTCCTGGGTCCGATGCGGAACCCAGAAATGGCTGCAGCATTCAACAAGTCGGCTGGCGGCGGTCTTCTGCTCTGGGGCCCTCCCGGATGCGGAAAGACCTTCTTGGCACGCGCGACGGCGGGGGAGATGGGGGCCAACTTCTACAACGTCGGTCTTGCGGACGTGCTCGACATGTGGATCGGTGCCAGCGAGCGGAACCTCGCGGCGGTGTTCGAAACCGCGCGTCGAAATGCCCCATGTGTGCTCTTCTTCGACGAGATCGATGCGTTGGGGCAGAAGCGATCACACCTCAAACACGCTGCTTCGCTTCGCGGTGTGGTGAACCAACTGTTGTCCGAGCTCGACGGCGTGGCCGATGACAACGACGGTGTGTTCACGCTCGCTGCGACCAATCATCCGTGGGACGTCGACGAGGCCTTGCTTCGCCCCGGACGGTTCGATCGGCGGCTCCTCGTTCTGCCTCCTGATGCCGAGGCTCGGTGGTCGATCCTGACGTTTCACCTGCAGGACAGGCCGACGACCGACGTGGACTTGTCGGCCATCATCGAAGCGACCGACGGCTGGTCGGGCGCCGATCTGGCGTTCATCGTCGAATCCGCCGTCGAGCAGTGCCTCGACGAGTCCTTGGATGCCGGAGAGATCGTCTCGGTGACGACGGCACACCTGTTGCAGTCGCTGGCCGAAGTTCCGTCGACGATCGGTCCGTGGCTCGAGGGTGCCCGCAATCATGTCGTCTATTCGAATCGCAGCGGCGAGTACGACGAGCTCGAGGCGTACCTGAACAGTTCGAAGTCGAATCGTCGGCGACCCCCAGGATTTCGTCGCTGAGCTGCAGTACGTCGGACTCGGGCGTTCGTTTGCGGTCGACTGAGATTTCTGCGGGTTTCTTGCTGGTTTGGTTGTTATCGAACATGTGTTCGTAGTAAGCTCGCAGTACCTGCTCGCCCCCCCCACAAGACATGTCTCTTCAGCTTTATGAAGAGTTCTGTGTTTGTGGAAGGAGGCGAAGCCCATGTCGATCATCACCTGTGATGACCATGTTGATGATGTGCTGGAACGCCTCCAAGGCGTTGTCTCTGACGCCGCTGCTCTGTCGCTGACGAGTCTGAGTGTCGAGCAGTTGAATGCGTGGTTGGTGGCCATGGTGCGGTTGGTGTCCCAAGCGCAGGGGTTACAGGCCACCGCGATGCAAGAAGCCGAAGCCTCGGGTTTGCCGGTCCGGTTCGGATCCAGAGTGCTCACCACTCATCTGGCCAAAGCCACCAACGGCAACGCAAAAGTATTGGGTCCCGATCGTACGTTGGCCGTGTGGTTGCGTGACTTCCCGATGTTTCATCAAGCGCTGGTTGATGGGGTTTTGTCGCGGTCGCATGTGGTGGCTCTCAAAGAGATCGACAGCACCAACATCCACGGGCTGTTGGTGCGTGATCAGCAGATCTTTGTGGACGCAGCCAAAGACTTGTTGTGGCCGGAATGGAAAGGTGTTGTCGGTTATTGGCTGAACGCTGCGAACCCCGACGGTGAACTGTCTGATCCCTCAGATCCCTCCTATGGGATGTCGGTGCGCACCAAATCCAACGGTGACGTCACCGTCACCATCCACATGGACCCGATTACTGGTGAAGCGTTTTTGACCATGCATGAACGTGAAGTCGAAAAGATCTCCCGCCACGAACGCAACAACCCAAACCTTGTCGCCATGTCCCCACGCAAGAAGAACCTCGCAGCGTTGATGCGGTTGATGGTTCGCGGGTTCACACGCAACAACGGCACCACCCCAGTGCCGTTGATCAACATTGTGATGTCAGAACACGTCGCCGAAGACCTCTTGGCCCGCACGTTCGGCCACGAAACCCCCAACGGCGACTCGCCGCTCGATGTAGATCCGTTTTCGCTTCCAATCGATTGGGAAGATCTTGACGGCCGGTGCGAAACCATTCGGGGCACCCCTGTGCACCCCAAACACGCTCTGGGGTTGTTGTTGATTGGCAAACTTCGTCGCACCGTCATGACAGCAGACTCGCGGGTCACCGATCTGGGGCACGACGTCAGGTTCTTTACCGCAGCCCAACGAAACGCCCTCCTCATACAATCTCGAGGCCAATGTGTTGACGGCTGTCAGAACCCGTTCGCCTGGTTAGAAGCCGATCACGTTCACCCCCACTCCAAAGGGGGCCAAACAAACCTGTCCGAAGGCGACACACGCTGCCGCCCAGACAACCACGCCAAATCAAACAACCTCAACGGCTGGTGGAACACCGACTCCTGAGCTGGACCTCGTTAGGGGTCAGCTCTCTTGCCGAGGAAGTTCCTGGCGATCTCGCGTAGCTTGTCGCGACCGAAGCTCGGGTCGTGGCCGGCGTGTACGACCGTCACAGGCAGTTCGAGAAGGCGTTTCATGGTGGCGCAGTACATCGAGATGTCGGAATCCTCGAGTTCGTCGAGGAGTGGCCCGTCATAGATCGCGTCGCCGGAGAACAGCGTGCCGGTGGCCGACTCCCACAATCCGATCGAGCCGGGGGAGTGCCCGGGAAGGTGGAGTACCTCGAACTGCCTGCTTCCGATGTCGACCAGGTCGCCTTCATCGATCAGGCGAGTCACCTTGGCGGGCTTCTGCCGGAAGCCGTCGATCGTGACTCCCGCTGGGAGGGCTGTGACAAAGTTCGGATCGTCGACTTCGTATCCCGCCCGACGTAACCCGTCGATCTCCTCCTGCCCCCAAGCAGCAAGCATGTCGAGTGAGTCGAGGGGAGGCGCCTGCAGTAGTTGGGCTTCTGCTGGATGGGCCATGACGTCATCGAACTCATGGTGAGAACCGATGTGATCATCGTGGCCATGAGTGGCAACGGCGGACACCGGCTTGTCCAACAACTCCTGCATGGCATCGACGAGACTCGCCACGCCCATACCGGTATCGATCACGAGATCTCTTGTGGCGCCGCGGACATGCCAGATGTTGCACCGCATGAGCGGCACCACGTGAGGTTCCCAAAGCAGAGTGATCCCGTCATCGACTCGCCGCTGCTCAAACCAGGAAGTAGCGAGCGGCATCGTCATGGAAGCCACGTTACGCCCAAGATGGTCGAGGGCTGCCGAAGAGCTCACGGCGACGCCCACTCGTCAGACGTCGCGACGTGCGTACTATCTCCAGCATGGAATCTCGAAGCATTGGCTCCTTGTCCGTCTCACGCGTTGGATTGGGGTGCAACAACTTCGGCCGCAAGCTCGATCAAACCGACAGCACGTCGGTCGTCAACGCCGCGCTCGAGGCGGGCGTCACGTTCTTCGATACGGCCGATGCCTACGGCCAGGGAGACCAGGATTTTTCGGGACGCGGTACGTCGGAGGAGTTTCTCGGGACCGCCCTTGGCGCTCGACGACCGAATGCGGTGATCGCCACAAAGTTCGGTCTTCCGATGAGCGACAGCGATGAAACGATGCGAGGTGGGGGAGCAGCCTGGGTGAAAGAGGCCTGTGAAGGAAGTCTGCGAAGGCTCGGAACCGACTACATCGATCTGTTTCAACTTCACTTTCCGGACGAATCCACGGACATCTCCGAGACGCTCGGGGCCCTCAACGAACTGGTGGTCGAAGGCAAGGTGCTCGAGATCGGCTGTTCGAACTTCAGTGCTGAACAGCTTCGCGAAGCTGCTGCGGTCAGCTCGACGAACGGCTCAGCAGCCCTGCGGTCGGGGTCCAACGAATACTCGTTGCTCCGGAGAGAAGTAGAAGCCGACGTCTTGCCGGCATGCTCAGCGCTCGAGATGTCGTTTTTGCCGTTCTTCCCATTGGCGAGTGGACTGCTCACCGGAAAATACGCAAAGGGCGCTCCGGCGCCCGAAGGCACTCGACTTGCGGTCTGGCAGCCGCGCGAACACCAGACGCTCGACGACGACGTGCTCGATCATGTCGAGAGGTTGTCGAAGGTTGCGGCGCAATCCGGGCACTCGATCCTGGAACTGGCCTTCTCGTGGCTGCTCGCGAGGCCACAGGTCGCGTCGGTCATCGCAGGTGCCACGTCGCCCGATCAGATTCGGGCCAACGTGGCCGCTGCGTCTTGGGATCTCTCCGACGACGAGCTTGCCGCAGTGGACGCCGTCTAACAGGGAGCGCTCGCGCCCACAGTCTCAGCCCGGTACTCCGAACGTGGCGATCTTGTCGACCGAGCACTCGAAGAGGATGCGCCGTTCATCGATCGACGGATCGCGCAGTCCGTACTCATCGCCCTGGCCGATGTACTTCTTCCAGATGCGATCGAGCTGCTCGGTGACACGTGCCCCTTCTTCTGGATCGTCCTCGCTGATCTCGCGATCGACGGTGACCTTGATGCTCATCCAGTGGTACATGTTCTCCGGATTCATCAGGATCATGGTCATCTGAGGCGTCTTGCGGATCCACTCGGTCTTGCGGCGCTGAACCGCGACGTTCACGAGCACTTTGTCGCCCTCGTAGTCGAACCACATGGGTGTGAGGTTGGGTCGGCCATCGCCGCCCATCACGGCCATCACGCACGCAATTGGTTTGTCCATGAGCTGTTTGTAGGTCGGGTCGAGGTCGCTGATCGACGTGATCTTGGCCCTCTCGCCAACCGAGAACTGGTTGGGTTGAAGACCCTCGGAAACATCGAGAAACTTCGAGACAGGAATGGACATTGCGTTACCTCCTGGGTTTGTTCTGCAAACTCTGTAGCACAAACGCAGCGCGAGCGGCCCGGCGTTTCAATCGAAGGTCAATCGACCCGTGAGATAGCCTGAGGGCGTGCTGGCAGCGACATCACCGGATGGCTGACAACATGTCGTCTACACCCGAAACCTCGATCGACGAGCCATGGACCCGCGACGCGGGTGGCATTGCGCGTGATCTCTCCAGTGACGTCTCAGCGGGGCTCTCCACCGCTGACGCCACCTCCCGGCTCGAGACCTACGGTCAGAACACGCTCGATGCTTCGGACCCGATTCCGTTTCTCACCAAGCTGGCGGCGCAGTTTCGCGATCCGCTCGTGGGTCTCCTGCTCGTCGCGACTGCGATTTCCCTGGTGGCATGGTTCCTCGATGACGAGAGTTCGGTTCCCATCGACGCAATCGTGATCGTGGTCATCGTCATTGCGAATGCGGCGCTCGGGTTGTGGCAGGAGGCCAAGGCCGAGGACGCGATCGCTGCCCTCCAATCGCTCACCGAAACTCACAGCACGGTGAGACGAGGCGGAGAGGTCATGTCGGTCGCCTCGAGTGAGCTCGTGCCCGGCGACATCCTGCTTCTCGGCGAAGGCGACGCCGTCGGTGCCGATGCACGGCTGGTCGAGGTGGCCTCCCTTGCGGTTGCCGAGGCGCCACTCACCGGCGAGAGCCTGCCGTCGGATAAGCAGGTTGGGGTGCTCGAGGCGGCATCGCTCGGCGATCGAACCAACATGGTGTTCAACGGCACCGCTGTGTCGACAGGCCGGGGGACGGCGATCGTCACCGCCACCGGGATGTCGACCGAGATGGGACGCATCGCTACCTTGCTCGACCGGCAAGAACAGCCGGCGACGCCGCTCCAGCAAGAGATCGCTTGGGTAAGCAAGACCCTGGGAATCGGCGTCACGATCCTCACCGCTGTCGTGGTCGGTGCGATCGTGCTCACCTCCGAGCTGTCTTCGTTGGCCGACTACGTCGATGCGTTGCTCGTGGGCGTGTCGCTGGCGGTCGCCGCCGTTCCCGAAGGTTTGCCAGCGATTCTCTCCGTGGTGCTGGCGCTCGGCGTTCAACGGATGTCGGAGGAACGAGCCGTCGTGAAGAAACTCCTGTCGGTCGAAACCCTCGGGTCTGCGTCTGTCATCTGCTCCGACAAGACGGGCACCCTGACCCGAAACGAGATGACGATCGCCACGGTTGTCACCGGCTCCGGCGTCGTCGAACTCACCGGAGCGGGTTACACACCCGTCGGTGAAGTCGTGCATGACGGCTTGGCGGTGACCGACGGAGTGCTTCTCGACGAGGTAATCGCGGTCATCGGAGCGGGCAGCCTTGCGAACGATGCGACGATCCGTCTTGGTGATGACGGCATCACCCACATCCTCGGAGACCCGACCGAGGCCGCGTTTCTCGTCGCCGAAGAAAAGCTCGGTGGCTCGGCGACGCGGCGAGAACAATTCGAGCGGGTCGACGAGATTCCGTTCACCTCGGAACGCAAGATGATGTCCACCCTCAACGCGGACAAATCGCCGAGCGAGAACGATCTCGTGGTGGTGACGAAGGGTGCGCCAGATGTGTTGCTCGATCGCTGTTCGTCCGAGCGGCGGGCCGGTGAGGTCGAGATACTCACGCCGACGCGGCGGGCGGAGATTGCCGAGTCGATCGACGGGCTCTCCGATCAGGCGATGCGCACGCTCGCCGTGGCATATCGAACGATCGATCGGGTCGATCAGGCCAGCACCGAGTTCGTCGAAGAGGGGCTGACCCTGCTCGGCATCGTCGGGATCGTCGATCCTCCTCGGCCCGAAGCGAGGGAAGCGATCACCGAGGCGCATCGAGCCGGCGTTCGTGTGGTTCTCATCACGGGTGACCATCCGTTGACGGCGCGCAGAATCGCCGAAAAGCTCACGATCGTGGTTGAGGGAGAGGAGCCGCTGACGGGAGACGACCTCGAGAATCTCGACTCGGCTGGCCTCGCCGATGCGCTGACACGCACGTCGGTATTCGCTCGTGTTGCCCCCGATCACAAGCTCAGAATCGTTGAGCAACTCCAGGCATCTGGTGAGGTCGTCGCGATGACGGGTGACGGCGTGAACGACGCACCAGCGTTGCGGCGGGCAGACATCGGTGTGGCGATGGGCGTCACTGGCACCGAGGTGTCGAAGGAGGCTGCGGATCTCATCCTTGCCGACGACAACTTCGCCACGATCGTCGTCGGAGTCCGCGAGGGGCGAGCGATCTTTTCGAACATCGCGAAATTTCTGCGCTACCTGTTGTCATCGAACGCGGGAGAGGTCCTTGTCATGTTCGTCGGCATCCTTGGGGCGGGGGTCATCGGCTTGACCGATATCGACGACGGTCTCGCGGTACCGCTTCTGGCGACGCAGATCTTGTGGATCAACTTGCTCACCGATACCGGCCTGGCGCTCGCACTCGGTGTGGATCCTCCTGTCGATGACCCGATGAGTCGTCCGCCGCGACGTCTGACCGACAGGATCATCGACCGCACGATGCTCTTCACGATCGGTTTGACCGGCGTAGTCCTTGCGCTTGGCGGACTCGTGGCTCTCGATCTCGAGCTCGCAGGTGGCCTGTTCGGTGGCGATGGGAACATCGTCGACGCCAGGACACAGGTCTTCACCGTGCTGGTTCTGGGCAACATGTTCGCGGCGTTCAACTCGCGATCACAGATCTCGAGCGCATTCGTGCAACTCCTGGCGAACCGCTGGCTGTGGGTGGCGGCGGCGATCACGCTGGCCCTGCAGATCGCGGTCGTCTACTTGCCGCCGCTGCAGAGCGCCTTCGACACCGCCCCGTTGTCGATCGGCGATTGGTTTCGGTGCGTCGCTCTAGCCAGCGGCGTGCTCTGGGCGGAGGAGCTCCGGAAACTGATCGTGCGTCGGTCGGCCAGCTGAGGCGCGATGCCGTCGCGGAGAGAGGCTCGGTGAGTCAGCCGCTGATTTGAGCCGACCACTCCGGTCCGTACTGATCGTGGAGTGCGAGCGACTGCGGGTTCAGGTGCAGCAGTTGTTCGTTGATGAACATCGGAGCGAGCAGCGCGGGCTGGATCGAACTGATGTAGTCCCGATACTCGAGGACGCGGGCACCCAGTTCGGAGTAGTCCGGTTCGTTGAAGGCGATGGTGACGGCTGTGATCTCACTACCTTCCGCCGCGATTTCTAGGTTGCCCGCCGTATCGCCGAACCCTGGAATCGACGGATACGTCAACAGCAGGTCGCAGCTGACGACTGGGTCCGACGCGGTGCAGTCGCTGATGTCGAAGTTGGCGAGATCTCTACCGAGCGCAGCTTCGCCGCCAAGGGCACCGTAGATTTCGACACCAGTCAGCGTAAAGAGCGGCTCTGTCCAGGTGCTGGTGGGGCCGAAGAGGTCTTCTACGGTCGCCAAATCGCCAGCTCGAAGTGCTGCCATCAACACGTTTCCGATCTTGGTCGGGTCTGAGGCTAGGTCGGTCGCCTCCAGGAAGTCGGCCGCCGCAACGCGATGTCTGTCTGCGATTTCGTCGCGAAGCAGAAGCGTTCCAAACTCGGTGAACAACTCGTCGGCAGACTCCGAACCAGCCTCCACCCAGCCTCGATAGAGCGAGAGATCGGAGACGACCTGGTCGAAGTTGCTGCTCACCATGTCGAGGCTTGTGATGACTCCTTCCCGCATTGTCATCGTCGCCGTCCCCTGCTGAGCGGGGACCGTTCCCGCAAGCAGCGTGAAGTCGAGACTCCAGTCACAGGCCATTGTCTCGACGCCGCCAGAGGCCGTTTCGGTGCAGTTCACAAGCCGGGCGTCGACCAGCTCGGACATGGCGGTGTCAGTAGCGAATTCGAAACCGCCCGGGGTTTCGAACTCGAACCCATCAACGGTCACAGCAACATCCGGCGAGTAGATCTCTCTGAGCAAGTCGCTCGACTCGAGAGCCGTTGCTTCTTCAAGAAGAGCGGCGACGCTTACCAGTTCCGCTCCTTCGCCCGGTGTTGGCTCGACAGGCAGCGGGATCTGGCTGGGGTCAGGCAACTCTCCGCTGTCGGGGATTTCGGTCGTCCGGAGACTCCCTTCGTCGCCACGGGGTACGAGGAACGCCACGGTCGCGATCAGTATGAACGCGGCAGCGATCGCGACCATCCACGGGACCTTTCCGCCGAAGCCCCGTGATTCTTCCTGGTTGGACTCGTCGAGTCCGGGCTTGTTCGTCATCAATTCGACCACGGTGACTTCTCCTTCGATCTCGCTTGGGTTGAGTGTGAGATCAGGGAGCCGGTTCCTCGACACCTCGTCGAGGAACCCGGCATAGGTTGCCAACTGTTGGTCGAGCTGTTCTTTACGCATCATCGACCCCCAGTGAGTTGCGAAGCTTCGCCATTCCGCGTTCCACATGTGCTTGCACGGTGGAGACGCCGACGTCCATGAAGTCCGCGACCTCTCGGAACGTCCACCCATACCCGCTGGTCAGCAGTACCGCCGTTCGCTGCTTCTCAGAGAGACTGGAGATGGCATGCGGAAGCCCGGGCTCGACCCAAGGTTCCCGATTGGGTTCGGGTTCGGGAAACAGTCGTGACGCACGACTCGACTTTCGAGCCACGTTGCGGCCGATCCCAAATACGTACCCCGCCGGGTTGGGTCGGCCGGACACACGGTCCCACTTCTCCCACGCGATCGCCATTGCTTCCGCCGCCGCGTCGGTGCCAACCTCAGGGCCAAAGGCAGCCACGAGCGCATGCCGGATTCGATCTCCCGACTCGTCCGTGAACACCGCGAACGCTTGCTCGACTGTTGTCGACTCGTCCACGGTTCCTCGCCCCCTGATCACAACACTAAGTGCGATTGGGGGCCGTTTCATACGACAACGATTTTGAAGAAACTTCTGTGTCCCCGACCTGATCGCCGGTTTTGCAGCGGAGCTAGAGGCGATCGCTCACAATCTGGGACTGCTCTTCGGTCACGGGCGGCCAGATCCTCGCGGCGATGCTGGGGGAGCCCGGTGCGTGTTGGGTGTAGGTGACCACCCGGTTGGTCCATTCGCCGTCGCTGAACGCGAGGGCTTCGTGGCCCATGAAGTGTTCTTCGTGCGCTTCGCGTGACACGAACTCGTACAAGATCACGTGCTTGACCCAGCCCGCCACCGTCACGAGCTTGCGCGCCGCAACCGCACCGGTCATCGCGGTGATCGTCGGGAACCGATAGTTGGCGTACCAGCCCGCAAGATCAAACTCCTCCTCGACGGTTCGGACCCGGAAGTGGCCAAGTTGGATGAACGGGGCCGGCGTTGTCCCCGGACGCCTCGTGAGAAATTCGGGACCGTTCACTCGCTCCTGTTCGACCGTGACGACCTTCTTGGCACCCTTCCGCAACCCGGTCATGGCCACCGTTTCCGGGTTCGCCTCGTCGAGGTCCTCATATCCGGGCATCATGAAAAGGTGCGGCGACGTCGCACCCACGAGGAACGCGTATTGCCCGCCGGTTGGTACGACTTCACCCTCGTCAGGGCGCCCGACGTAGCCGATCAGGTGCTGCATCATGTCGTGGGACGTTTCGATTGCGTAATGGGCAGCCCACGCGATCCCCGGGCGGCTCACCACCTCGGGAATGTGCGTGTGATGGAGCCACTCCATGTAGGTGTCAACGTCGTCATCGTCGAGGTCGTACCAAACGATCCGAATGCTGCTGTCCATGACTGCCCCCTTGGTCAAACTTGGTCGTGCTTATTCGCCAGCGCTCGCGAGTTCGGGTAGAGCGATCCCCACGAGGCAGTCTCGCGTCACGATTTCTGACAACTGTTCCTCGCTCCAGTCGTCTGTTCCTTCGGGACGCAAAGGAAGAACCATGAAGCGCATGTCCGCGTTGGAATCGTGAACTCGAACGGTGACGTCGTCGGGGATCTCGGTGCCGTACTCGCTCATGACCTGTCGGGGTTCGTGAACGGCTCGTGACCGATAGGACTTGGATTTGTACCAGTCGGGCGGTTGCCCCATCAGGCCGCGCGGGTAACACGAGCACAACGTGCACACGACGAGGTTGTGGAGGTCCCGTGTGTTCTCCAGAACGACGAGATCGGCTTCGCATGCCTCGATTTGGAACGCCTCGCGAATCGCAACACGGCCATCGGCGAGTAGTTGTTCCTTGAAGTCGGCGTCGAGCCAGGCTTTGGCCACCGCTCGTGGACCGACGGTGTGATCGACGGTGTCGAACTTCTCCAAGGCCTCACGCAAGTCCCGTGGTTGGATGACCTCCCGTTCCAGCAAAAGCTCTCTCAGTGCTTCGACCATGAGGGGGTAGTGATCGGTTTCCACCACATCGCGTGGGCTGTCGTCGGCGTAGGTGTAGACGGGATGCTCCACCTCATGGGTGTGGCCGTGTTCATGATTGTGCTCGTGATCGTGGCTCACTTCGAGGCCTCCTCGGTTGGGTGCAACCAGGTCTCCTGAATCTCGATGAACAACTCGTCGTGCTCTGGACCCTCGTACTGATTCCAGATCTCGTTCTGTTTGAATGCCACGCGATAGAAGTGAACATGCGCGGCGTCAAGGCCGTACGCCTTCTCCTCCGGATTGGGAAATGCGCCGGTGTGGTGAGCCACCACGCCAGTGCGACCACGGATATACGTGGGGACGCGGCGGTGGCCAGGCGGGAACGCTCGAGCCACCTCGACCTGGTCACCGACGGAGAAACGTGCCTCGGTCATGCCTTCGGTCCCGGCCATTCCGGTTGCCCCTGGGGTGGTGATCATGGCGTTGCGTCGATTCGGTCGCGAAGTTCGGCCATTCGCTGCGTCAGTTCGGTGCGGCTCACCACTCCGCGCTCGTGGAGGATGTTGGCCATGGCCTCGGCTCGAGCATGGTTGTAGCCACGGTCGTAGACATCTGGCGGGAGGTCCTCGCAGAGTCTGCGCATCTCGTCGAGGTTGCTGAAGCCGCGCGATCGTACCGAGACCCACAGGGCCGTGATCATCTTTTCCCATGGGTCGAAGTCGTGGTCGGAGAACGTGATCGGTTCGTCGGGGAGACCACCGAAGTCATGGTGTTTTCTCAAAACCTTCCTCCTCGTTCTGATGTGGCCGACGTTTCGCACGCTAGCCACCGCGTCACGATCTTTCTAGGGCGAGAACCCGCGAGGCCAGCTATGTACGATCGAGCTATGCCTACAGTTCACGTCGACGGCTGTGATATCGCCTACGAAGTCTCCGGATCCGGCCCACCCATGTTGATGCCGATCGGGCTCGGCGGCGTTGGTCGCGGGTGGGGGTCTGTCGTCGAGACGCTGGCTGCCGACTTCACCACGATCGTGCCCGATCATCGCGGTACCGGCGCTTCTGGGCGTCCGGAGCACGGATACTCCATCGAGCAGCATGCGATCGACATGGTTGCGGTGCTCGATGCCGTCGGATGTGGACCAGCGCACGTCGTCGGTTCGTCCACCGGCGGGGCCATCGCACAACAGATGGCCCTCGACCACGCCGACCACGTCCGATCAATCGCCATCGTTGACTCCTGGGCCAGAGCCGATGACTACTTCCTGCACCAGTTCAGGACCCGCAAACAGCTCTTGCTGGAAACCAACTCGAGGACCTATGCGGCCGCTTCGGCGCTCGTCCTCTTCTCGGCAGAGTTCATCCGCGATTCGATGGACGCGGTCCAGAGCTGGATCGAAGTCTCTTCGTCAAAGGCTCCCGAGCCTGAGCTCTTCGCCAAGCGGATCGACATGATCATGGCCTTCGATGTCCTCGATCGGCTCCCCGAGATCGACGTTCCCACTCTCGTCATCGTCGGATCTGGAGACACGTGCACTCCGCCGTACTTTTCCGAACAGCTCGCCGACCAGATTCCAGGAGCGGTCCTTGCGGTTCTCCCGGGCGGCCATCTCATCTACAAGGAAGCGCCCGACGCTTTCGTCTCTGCGATCCGAAGCTTCGCGCTCGACTCGTAGCGCCACTCACCTCGTGCCTCAGACTGGATCGACTCGCCAAATGCCTGCGGCATGGTCGACAACGTAGAGCGTGTTGTCCGGGCCGACGGCGAATCCAACCGGCGTGACCGTGCCTTGTTCGAGCTCCTGGAGATCGCCAGTTTCGGGATCGAAAGAGATGAGGGCCTTCCGGCAGAGGTCTCCGAACACGTACTTCCCGAACAGTTCAGGAATCGCATCGCCCCGGTACACGTGACCGCCGATGACCGCACACAGGCCGGAGCCATGGGCGTAGGAGAAGGTGGGCGGAGTGTGTTCATCGATCGGCTGATCGATGAACGGCTCGTTGCCCTCGAACGCGTTCCAACCCAGGTGCTCGCCGCCCACGCCACCCGCAGGCAGCACCGTCACCTCTTCGATGCACTGTTGGCCAACGTCTGCGATCCACAAATCATCTGTTGCAGGGTCGAAAGAAAAGCGGAACGGGTGTCGCAGTCCCCACGCCCACACGTAGGGACTACCGGGAATGGCGCCGATGAACGGGTTGTCCGGCGCGGCGCTGAGTCTCGGTGTCGGATCGTACGTGATCGCAAATCGCAGGAGCGACCCGAACGCATGGGCCTCTTGGTGACCGGTCACGAACGGGCCACCCTGGGCGCCGCCGTCGCCGACGGTGAGATAGAGGTGGCCGTCAGGACCGAACGTAACGTCGCCACCGTTGTGCTCTCGAGAGGGCTGGTCGGCCCGCAACAGCTCGACCATGTCGCTCATCACCGGCGCGCCATCGACCAACGGATACGCCTCGATGACCGAATTGTCCTCGAGATCCGTGCGGTTGACGAAGAGATAGCCGTTCTCGACCGTGAGCCCAAGGAGGCCTTGGTCACGATCGATCGTGGTGAGATCGACGAGGTCGAGCGCGATCTCGGGATCGCTTCCTTCCTTCCAGCTGAAGATCGATCCCTCACGGTTGCCGATGAATGCCTGTCCTTCGGGAGCAAAGGCGAGAGCCGACGCTTGGACGATCTCGGCAACCTGAATCAATGAGACGGTGGGTTCCTCCACTCGGGCGACGGTGTCGACGTCGAGATCATCCGGACACGGGATATTCGAGCGAGCCCGCTCGGGCGTGTCCGCGTACAAGAGGCCAGCGCGTGTAGGGCGCTCGAGTTGAATCGTGCCCGAACCCATTTCTGAGGATGAACACGCGGCAATGACCAATGAACCCGCCACGAGCGCGGCCGCGAATCTGCGCATCGTTCGAGGATATGCAGTCGTGGTGAGAAATCGTTCAGGTCACGTGACGAGCCGCGTGATCGGGCGCGCTTGCAGGCAAAACACGTCACCATCAACGATCGCCCACTCGATGTCGCGGGCATCCCCGAACGCCGAGCTCACGCGGTCGCCCAATCGCGCTAGTGCGGCTAGCTGATCTTCATCCAGGCACCGCCGAACGGCGCGCTCTGGCGCGACGTCACGGCGTGAAACGACACCGTTGCTGCGAACGAGCTCGACCCGCTTGTCACCCACATCGACCGAAAGTTCACGTCCATGGACATCGATTCGATATCGATCCGGCGTCAGAGTTCCATCGACGACGGTTTCACCAAGGCCCCATGAGGCTTCGACGATCTGCTCGGATGTCTTCGGGTCAAAAAACAACACCCCGGCGATGTCCGCATCGACGAGTTGTTGCACGACAACCGCCATCCGGATCGGAGCGTCGAGTCCAAGTCGCCGTCGATAGGCCTCGACACCAGCCGAAGATCCCGAGTACCAGACGTCGCGAACTGCCGCCATCGCCGCATCGCCGTCCTGCACGTCAAGGACTGTTGCGAACTGCCCGGCAAAGCTCGCTTCACCCGAGTCCTCGACCGTTGCGCTCGATCGAACGGCGAACGGGCCGTCGATGTCGTCGAGCGCAGCCGTGAGTCGCTCCCGAGATACAGGGTCACCGGCAGCAATCGCCTGGACGAAGTCAACGTCCAACGCAACACCGGGTGGTACCGCGAGTCCGTTTCGGATCAATCGGGCCAGCCCGACTGCCTTGCCGCCGAAGCGACTCGAATCCTCCACATCCGCAAGCTGTGCGAGCTCGCCGGGCTGATCCGGGATGGTCGCTGCGATCGCCGCTTCATATTTGGCTACGGTCTGTTGAGTCTCGAGATTCGGATCGGCGTCGAGGATCGTCACCGTTCCCTCGTCGCCGTTCACGCGGATGAGCGCGCCATCGGGGATCGAAGTCAGCGCATCGGAGACGCCAACAACCCCCGGGATCCCGAACTCGCGCGAGACGATCGCAGCATGGGAGATCAGTCCGCCGGTTTCGGTGACGAGGCCGGATGCGGCAGCCAACAACACGTTGAACGCTGGCGTCGTCATTGGCGCAATCAGGATATCGCCGGCGCCGAATCGGGCGAAGCCCGATGCGTCGCGGACGACGGTGGCGCGCCCCTCGATGAGCCCTCTGCTCACGCCGTGTCCGGCCAACCCGTCTGCCTGTATCGGGTCTCCGTCGGGGTTGAAGCGGCTCACGAAGGCAAACATCGCCGCGACGATGCGAGCGACTGCAGGGGGGAAGATGTCTATTGGCGGCGGGGCACTTTCCGGCCCAATCCGTGCGGGCGGCTCGAGGGTTGTGAAGCGGCGACGCTGCGCCGTGTATTCGGCTGCGGCTTCGCGGCTCGGGCCTCCACCGTCGATGATGGCCACGACCTCGGATTCGGTCAGGTCGAGCGTTGTCTCGGCTTCGTCGAGCCGTCCGTCTTCGACCAAACGTCGACCGAGTTCGAGGAGGGCCAAACGTGCAATCCCGGCGGCTCGAAGCATCAGGTCACCTTCGTCTTCGCGTCGCTCGAAGCCGCGTCGCGCGGCAGCCAGCATCGAATCCCACTCGGCTCGATTCGACTCGGGGATACGTTGTCGCAGCTCGTTCTCGGCCGCGACGGCAGCGTCGCGCGGAGAACCGACGCGACCCCTACCTGTGGCCCGTTGCCGAAGCGATTCGACGATGACCTCCGGCAACTCATTCAGTGTCTCGCCGAACACGGTGAAGTCAGTGGTCACCCGCGGCCCGTAGATCAACTGGTACGTCGCGAGCTCTGCACTCACGCGACCACCGTGTGACCGCAGCGCGTCCAAGACCTGGTGCGCCGACTGGCCCTCCAGCAGCTCGAGGGCACCGTCGTCGCGCAGCGCGTCCACTACTCGGTCGAGGTTGGCCAGGGGTTCGGTGGTCGCAGCTGTGAAACCGGCGATTGCATCGATCGCTTCGACGGGCTCTAGTCCCCAGGCTTCGCTGTGCACGAGGTAATCGCCGATCGGAACTGCGCCGGCCGGGACCCCTCGGAAGTGCCAGAGCGTGAGCTCTCTGAGCACCTTTGCAGCCGCCGACATGTGGTCGGTGAGAGCCCGAGTGTCGAGGCTTCGCTGGTCGGTTGCAGCCAGTGACATCAGCGTGTCGACGAAGGGGTGGCGGTCCCGAGCGAACCACTCGTCGATCTCCCGCTCCCAGACACGCTCCTCGAAGAATGCGGCTGCTCGTCGGTGGCGACGACGGAGTTCGGGGTGAAGCGCAAACATCAGCCGCATCACTGGCTTCGGCGGTGCGCCCTTGGCCTCGGGCGGGCCGCCGAGAGGTCGGACGCACATGTAGTACCAGCCGTTGACGATTGCGGGTTCGATGGTGCGTAGCGGGATACCCGCTCGTGCAAAACCCTCGGCGAACCCGGTCTTGGTCGGTTCCAGGATCGCGTCGTCCATGAAACGCCCGAACGGTCTTGCCTGGTGACTCCGGTCGGATTCCCATGTTCCGGGTGACGGTTTGCTCCACTCGATGTGTCTCACGTTTCCTCCTGGTTGGCGTGCATTCCGACGATCAGCGTTCGAACGAGCCAGTCGATGAGGTCGGCGCCATCTTTGTTCAAGAGCCGGAATCGCCACAGCGACATCGCCGTCATCGAACTGAAGATGATCGAAACCATCTGTGTGAACCGCTCTCGATCCTCGTCACCGAGACCGTCGGTTGCCTCGTCGATGACTCCCTCGAGGTACTCACCGCGCTTCGCTAGGTCGTCTGCGTCAATAGGAGATGCATTGAGGGTGTAGAGCGCTCGGAGCACTCGCTCGTCTGCTTGGCTGGCTGTGGTGATGTGTTTGCGTTGGCGACGCAACATCTCATCGATGTCGTCGACACCCGACGAGTCGATGCCGAACTTGGCCTTGACCGCATCGCTCGCAACGCCGGTCAACGATTCCTTGTTCGGGAACAGTCGATACACGGTCGGGAGCGAGACCTTCGCGGCCTTGGCAACAGCAGGCATCGTGAAGCCGGTGCCTCGATCGCCGAGGACCCTCAACGCGGCATCGACGATTCGGTCCCTCGTCTGTTGTGCCTGGGCTTCTCTGATTGGACTCGAGTATGTGCGAGTCGGAGTATCTGACATGATTCGACTATTGACAATATGAACCATATTGTCAATAGGTTTCATCTCATGAATATTTGGACAGGCGTGCCTGAGCGCCTGCGACGTCTTGGGGTAAGTGCCGGGTTTACCGATTGCCAGAGGATCGGAATGCAGCGGCCGGTGGATCAGCCGGGCGTTGTTAGGACTGTTCCTGATCAATCACGGCGAACATTCCTTCGACCAGGATCGTATTGGGAGCGAAGTCACGAAGGGCTTCGCCTTGGAGACTTCCGAGGTTCGCGATCGCCGTCGACGCTCGCTGGGTTGCGACCACGGTCTTGAGGCCAAACGAATTTGATTCGATGGCCACGTCGGCGGGGGTGCCCTCCGGGATGTGGCTGACCACGATGAATACGTCGACACGATTCCAGTCTGTGCGTGTGTCTTCGGTCCCGCCGCACGCTGCTCCGATCACGGACCATGCCGCAAGGACGAGACATCGGCGACGGGAGATCTCCATGAAGCTCCCTATCGGCGAGTACACCCACCTCGTGACCATGACCCGCGTCGGGTGTGTCCGAGACTCGCTTCAACGGCGTAGGTCTGAGACCGTGATCCGATCGATCATGCCGTTCTCCCACCAGTCGCGTGAAATCGACTGTTCTGCGACAAGCCTGAGCAGATCATCAATCGAGTCTGGCCAGTCTGATTCACCGAGCCAGTCCCAATCTGGAATGAAGCGAATGGAGGTGCCCGATGATCGACCCGCCGCCGGTGAGCCGACGACCGGGTCAGCCACCCGTCCTCGACGAAAGCTGATCGTACGAATTGTTTCGCCACCGACGGTCTCGACCTCGATGCGCTTCGAGAGTGCGCAGATGTGAGGCAAATATCCGCGAAACGGGAAATCTGGCACAACGAGTAAGGCAAAGAGCGCTTCGAGCGGCTCTCTTCCGCCCCCAAAAGGTTCCAGCCGAAGGCCCCCGCCGTCATCGGTGATGGTCGCCTCTTGCTCCCTCACCTCGACGAGCACAGTCGCACCGGGGGTGACGAGTTCTTGTGCTGCGTCGCTGACGACTGTCGCCAAAAGATCAATGGCCCGAATGGGTTGAGCGAAGTACAGGTCTGGCCGGCTGTAGATCGCCTCGGTCCAATCGAAAGGGTCGATGGGTGGGCCATGGGATGCGCTCGATGACTCGAGTTTGCCGGTCGCGATGCTGGGCTTCTGAGGCAGCTTGCGGCAGAAGGCCTCGAGCTCGTTCGAATGGAGCACGTCAGGCTCGGCACCATGCCAGTACGGGCCACCACCCTTGATAGACACAGCGATGACATCGCTGCCGCCCGCGAGCGAGAACGTGACGGCTTGTCTGGGACTATGGAAGAAGCCGCAGTGCCGCGCACGGTATATTCTGAGCGTTGGCCCCTTGGGGACTCCGGCAATGACCGCGAATTCGACGCCAAACTCAGCTGCCAAGGCTTCGTCACGATCGAGTGCCGCATCGAACCAATCCGGCAATTCGAACATACGGGGAGACTAGACGCTCGCTGAAGCGGAAGGTTTCGTACGGCGACGAATGATCGCCCCATTTGCCCCTCTGATTATGTGGTGAGCCGGCCTGTAGGCGGGGTTCTGTCCAGATCTTGCGATCCTGTGTGGCCATCTATCTATGCGGTCTACCTGGAGGCTGCAGCTTCGCTGCGGGCGGGCCGCCCATACCTCCTGCTTGACCTTGCTCCGGATGGGGTTTACCCAGCTGCCACAGTCACCTGCAGCACTGGTGCGCTCTTACCGCACCGTTTCACCCTTACCTGTGCTCCCGGGGGAGCCATCGGCGGTTTACTTTCTGTTGCACTTTCCTGCGTGTCACCACGACTGGCCGTTAGCCAGCATCCTGCCCTGCGGAGCCCCGACCTTCCTCAGCCTCGGTTGCCCGAAGCCGCGACCACCCGGCCGACTCACCGTCGCCAAGTGTGCCCCACGTCGGCGTCAAACGCACGTCCGAGTCCCGTCACGTGAAGACCTACGTCCCTGGAAGACTCGACGGTTGAGCGGTAGCGTTCGTTGCATGACTCGAAGGCCACTGTTTCGGACCGCTGCACTGGTGGGGCTGGTGCTGGTCCTCGCGAGCTGCGGCGCCGGCACCGACACGTATGCCACCGATCAGGCGGGATTCTTCTCGGGCGTATGGCACGGTTGGATCGCTCCAGTAGCGCTCTTCGTGCACATCTTCGACGACGCGGTGCGGATCTACGAGCCGAACAACACCGGCATCTGGTACGACGTCGGCTTCTACATCGCGGTCATCAGCGGGTTCGGCTCGATCGGCCTCCGACGTGGCAAAAAGACGAAAACGAAAACCAAGGTCATCCGGACCGACTAGTCAAAAGACTTTGTTGGTAGGTTGCGCGCCATGGCTCTTGAGGGCACCGAAACGCACAACAACCTGATGGCCGCCTTTGCTCGAGAGAGCCAAGCGAGCAGCCGGTACCACTGGTTTGCCCAGCAGGCCGACGTCGAAGGCCAGCCTGCAGCCGCTGCGCTCTTTCGCGCGATCGCCGAACGAGAGTCTGGACATGCGCAGGGTCTGCTCGAATACCTCGCAGAGGTAGGAGATCCAGCCACCGGAGCTGTGATTGGCGACACCGACGACAACCTCCGGTCTGCTCTTGCTGGCGAAACGAGCGACCATTCCGATACCTACCCTCGGTACGCGGCGATGGCTCGCGAAGAGGGATTCGTCGAGATCGCCGAGTGGTTCGAATCGATGATCGAGGCAGAAGAGTCACAGGCCGAGAAGTTCCGCAGCGCTTTGGAGTCGTAAGCTCTGCTCATGTCCTCTTCGCTCGATGACTTTGGTGGCTGGCCGAGCATTCTCGGCACGCTGCAAGCAAACGCAGACCTGTCCGCCGACCAGACCGAGGCGGTGCTCGGCACGATTCTCTCTGGCGAGGCAACCGACGCGCAGATCGCGGGGTTCATCATTGCGCTGCGCCAAAAAGGTGAGACCACAGATGAGCTCGCTGGGCTGGTTCGAGCAATGCACGCTGCGGCAACGCCTCTCGACATACCCGACCACACGATCGACATCGTCGGCATGGGTGGCGCACCCAGTCGCCGCAAGGCAGCGCTGAACGTCTCGACCATGGCGTGTTTCGTGGCTGCCGCTGCAGGTGCGGTGGTGTGCAAGCACGGGAATCGCAAGGCCTCGTCGACGTCGGGCAGCTTCGATCTGCTCGAGGCAGCCGGGGTCAACTTCGACGTCGCCCCCGAGGTTCTCGAACGTCTCGTGAAGACAACGGGCCTGGGCTTTGCCTTCGCTCGCACCTATCACCCAGCGATGCGACACGTCGGCCCGGTGCGCGCCGAACTGGGAATCCCGACGGTGTTCAACACCCTTGGGCCGCTCTCGCACCCTGGCCGGGTGACACGCCAGGTCGTTGGTATCGCCGACGACTCGGCCGCCGATCGGGTGATCGACGTGCTCCGCGCCACCGGTTCGGTGCATTCCTGGGTGGTCACCGGGGAGGGGCCGCTCGACGAGCTGTCGACAACGGGCCCGACGAAGGTGCGTCAGTTGGTCGACGGAGAAATCACGGCGCTGACGATCGATCCAGCCGAGCTCGGTCTGCAACCTCCTGGGGCGGGCGAGCTCGACGGTGGCGACGCGCAAGACAACACGGCAATCATGAAACGATTGTTCGGGGGCGAACGTGGTCCCGTGCACGACATCGTGGCGTTGAACGCTGGCGCCGGTCTCGTCGTCGCCGGAGTCGCGACCGATATTGCGAATGGCTTCGAACTTGCAGCCGACGCCATTGCGAGTGGCGCTGCGGCGAGAAAGTTCGACGAACACCTCGCTGCGGCAGCGGAATAAGCCGCACTTCCGTGGCTTCCGACCTCTTCGATCCGCTGCTCGATCTGGCGTTGGACGTCGCGAGGCAGGGGGCCAAGGCGAAGCCGCCCGTCGCACCACCTCCGCGGTTGGCCCCGATGGTGAAGTTTGCAAAGGTCCCCGCCAAGGCAAAGGATGCCGTGCTCGAGGTGCTCGAGAGCGATGAGGCGTTCCGCGCCCGCGTCCTCGAACGGGCTACCGAAAGATCGGTGGGCCGCATCGGGATGTCGTTTCTCGAGCGGCCCGACGGTTGGGAAGACTTTGTCGCCACCATGGTCGGCGCTGCCGACGAGCCGGTGATCGAATCCTCTCGCTCGCTCAGCAAGCTGCAAAACCAGCTCGATGCAGCACAACAGGCGCGTGACAAGGCGGAGAACGAGCTCGCACAGGCGCAGACAGACGCCGACGCAGCGAGAACCAACGCAGCTTCGCTTGCGCGCGAACGAGACGAGCTCGAGTTGGAGGTACGTCGACTGCAGACGTCGAATGCAGAGCTCGTGGAGCAGCGTCGACGTGCCGTCGCCGAGTTGAAACAGACCGAAGCCGTCATGGTGCGCCACGTGCAAGAGCGCAAACGGCTCGAGCTGCAGGTCGAGGCCATGACGGCAGCCCAGCTGTCGACGACCGCCGTCGGCGGTGGGGTCACCGATGTCGAAGTGCGAGCGTCCGTCGATGCGCTCGATGAAGCGATCGACGAACTCCGCGGCCATGTCGATCACCTTCGTCGTCAGGCCACCCCGGAACGCATCCAGACCGCTAGACGCACGCCACTTCCGGTACCGCCAGGGATCTTCGACGATTCGAGCGAGATGGCCGATTACCTCCTCGCCGTGCCAAACATGGTGATGCTCGTCGACGGCTACAACGTCACGAAAGAGGCCCATGACGAGTGGGATCTCGAACAACAACGCGATTGGCTCGAACAGGGGCTTCGGGCGCTCGCCAGCCGGACCAGCGCTTCGTTCGACGTTGTCTTTGACGGCGCGGACGTCGTCACGTCTGGAGGGCGAGCTTCGTCGACGGGCGTGCGAATCCGATTCAGTCCCGATGGCGTCGAGGCAGACGACGTGATCATCGGCGACGTTGCATCGGTCGACCGACTTCGACCGCTGACCGTCGTGAGCTCCGACAAGCGGGTACGTTCGGGAGCGCGCGACGGGGGAGCAAACCTACTGAGCAGTCGCCAACTTCTCGACGCTCTGGGGTGAGGTCGACATGACCGATGACGGCGACCTACACAAGGTGCCCCGGCAGGGGACGGCAAAGATGGTGGCCGCGCTCCTTCTCGTGCCTGCCGTGGTGTTCTTTGCCATCTGGGCGCTCGTGAGGCTGACGTCGAGCCCGGAGATCCCTTCGAGCGAAATCATCGGTCGTGCGTGCGACACCGCCGACGAGACCACCACCTTCTCAGGACAGCTCGATCCCGACTCGCTGACGACGCGGGGTTTCGAAGCGGCGGAAATTCGCATCGAGTTCAAAGGGTTCTTGGTTCGCGCCGAGGGGTCACAGGTGGTCTCTCTCGAAGACGTGAATCCGGAAACGGGCTTGATCGACCTCGAGATCACCGAAGTGATCACCGGTCCGGCGATCTGCGAGCTCGCGTCGTTCCTGGAGAACTAGCTGTCATACCCCGTGTCTAGGTTGTGCGTCATGAGGAATGACAGCGTCACGATCGATTGCGACACCTGCGTCATGCAGTACACCCCGGCGTGTGACGACTGCGTCGTCACCTACCTCTGCGAGCGTGAGGTCGAACAGGCCGTGGTCATCCAGATCGAAGATCTTCGAGCCATGCGGGCGCTGGCCGATGCTGGGCTTGTTCCGGGCCTTCGGCACGAGGTTCGGTAACGCTGCCGTAGATTGAGTACATGCATGTGGGGTCGCTGAACGACGAACTTGCGTCGATCATCGAACGCCATGGAGTCGATCGAATCGGCTTCTGTAGTGCCGAGGTGTTCGCGGACGTTCGTGAGAACCTGCATGCGCGCAAAGCGGCCGGCCTGAGCGCCGACATGCAGTTCACGTATCGCAACCCGGATCGGGCGACCGATCCAGCGCGCTCGTTGCCCGGTGCGCGATCGATCGTGGTCGCGGCGAAGTCCTATCGACGACTACCAACATCAGCGGATACGACAAGTGACGCCGGCGCAGCCGAAATTGCCGAATACGTGTGGGAGCCGCACTACGCCGCGTTGCGAGTGGCTCTCGACGAGGTCGCTGCCCATCTGAAGAGCAATGGACACAGGGCCCGGGTCCTCGTCGACGACAACGCGCTCGTCGACCGTGCCGCCGCGTTTCGCGCCGGCATCGGGTGGTGGGGGAAGAACTCGAACATTCTCATTCCCGGATCGGGCAGTCGCTTCGTGTTGGGTTCGGTGATCACCGACGCTGCGCTTGACCATGCCCAGGAGCCCATCGCTGATCAGTGCGGTCCATGTCGCCGGTGTTTCGACGCATGTCCCACCGATGCGATCGTCGCCGACGGTGTGATCGATTCGAATCGTTGTCTGGCATGGCTGGTGCAGTCGCCCGGAGTGTTTCCTCGTGAGTTTCGCACCGCGTTGGGGGCACGGATCTACGGCTGCGATGACTGCCAGACTTCGTGCCCCCCGAATGTTCTCGCAGATCGCCAAGACCCACCCGAGCAGACGTCAGGAGTGTCCGCCGTCGAGGTCGTCGATCTGCTCAGCCTGGATGACGAAGCCCTGATGGCGCGTTTCGGTGCGTGGTACATCCCGCGGCGAGAAGCCCGATATCTGCGACGCAACGCTCTCGTCGTGTTGGGAAACGTCGGCAATCCGGCGAGCTCCGTCGTGCAACAACTCATCGACCGCTACATGCGCAGCGAGGACGAAGTCGAACGCACCCATGCGATCTGGGCAGCACACACGCTCGGCCTCGACCATCTGCACGCCGATCTGCATGATGATCCGAGCCCCATGGTGCGTGAGGAACTCCTGGCGATCGGCGCCTCTCGATGAGCGGGCGCCATCTTCTCGTCACGAACGACTTCCCTCCGAAGCTCGGAGGTATTCAGCAGTACCTGTGGGAGTTGTGGCGGCGGCTCGATCCCGCCACGTTTCGGGTGATGACCACGCCACATCGGGGCGCCGATGTCTTCGACGCTCAGCAGAACTATGAAATCGTACGCTCGCGAGAGCCTTTCCTGTTGCCCTACCCCTGGTTGGGGCGACGACTCGACCAGGCCGCGAACGACTTCGGTGCTGCTCTGCATGTCATCGACCCCGCCGTGCCGCTTGGCATCATCGGGCCGACGCTGTCCAAGCCGTATGTGGTGGTCTTGCACGGTGCCGAGGTGACCGTGCCGGGGCGGCTTCCGGGAAGTCGCCAAGCGCTGGCACGCGTTCTCGAGAACGCGACCGGTGTGATTTCAGCGGGCGAATACGCACTCGGCGAGGCCGAACGGGCTGTTGGTCGCACGTTGGCCAACGCGGTGATTCCGCCCGGCGTCGACGTTGACAAGTTTGCACCGGCGACGAAGCCCGCCCAGCGAGCAGTTCGAGAGAAGTACAACATTGCTCCCGATGCTCCGTTGATACTGAGCGTTTCGAGACTGGTGCCGCGCAAGGGTATGGACACGCTGATCGCAGTCGCGTCGCGTCTGCATCGAACACATCCAGACCTCGTGGTCTGCATCGCCGGCGCGGGGCGAGACTCCAGACGACTCCAAAGGCGAATCGACGCGTTGCGAGCGCCCGTGCGTCTCCTTGGCCGAATCGACGATGACGACAAGGCCGCGCTCTACGGTGCGGCTGACGTGTTCTCGATGTTGTGCAGAAATCGTTGGGCTGGCCTCGAGCAAGAGGGTTTCGGCATCGTCTTCGTGGAAGCTGCCGCTGCAGGTACACCACAGATCGCCGGCCGCTCGGGAGGAGCAGACGAGGCCGTCGAGGACCAGGTGACGGGCCTCGTCGTCGATGGCGACGCGACGATCGAGGACATCGCGGCCACGTTTCGATCGCTCCTCGATGATCCCGAACGACGAGCGCGAATGTCCGAGGCATCTCGTGCGAGAGCGGTGTCGGACTTTTCCTACGACGTACTCGCACAATCGCTCGAGACGACACTGCAGGGTTGGTGCACCTAATGAGCCAACCGCCCAACGAGGCCAACGGCGTAGAAGAGCGCCTCGTGAAATTCTCGATCCGATCATCGATGGCGTTTGCGGCCGCAACGGTCGTCACGTACGTCGCAGACGGTTCGCTCGATGTCGTCTATGCGATCGGCTGCACGATCACGTTCGTCGTTGGTGTCGCACTCTTCGCCTTGGGCATGTGGAACGGGATTCAACGAAGTCGGGTCGACGACGTCACGCTCACGGGCCTGGTGGCCATCGACGCCAGCCACGTTCCAAAAGCGACGCGCAACACCTTGTGGCTGGCGGTGCTGATTCAAGTGGTCGTTTCGATCCTGTTCGCCTCGCTCCGACCCTTCACACAACAGGCGTTCGGGCTGCTGGTACCAGTACTGGGGCTTGGCATCGCCACGTTGTGGGGCTCACGGTTTGCATCGTTTCACGCTCGAGTCGATCCCTGAGTGAGAAACACGGGTTTTGCCGTGTATTTCTGCGTCCCGTTGACAGAATGGCCCGGTGGGTTCGGCTATTCTGCCAGTGCCTACCCCGGTGAGGAAGAACATGGCTGATCACGCTGCGGAACGAACCGAAATCGACGCCTCCCCAGAGGCATGCTTTGCCGTGGCGACCAACTTTGAGCAGTACGTCGAGTGGGCAACCGATGTCAAAGAGGTCGAAGTTGTCGTCCGCGATGACGACGGCCGGGGTGGAGACGTTGCGTTCCGAGTTGCCGCCATGGGTCGCTCAACCTCGTACACCCTTCGATACAGCTATGGATCGAATCCGCTTCGCATGTCGTGGCGGCTCATCGAAGGTGATGTCATGGAGCGAATCGATGGCGAATATGAGTTCGTCCCGATCGGCGACGGATCCCAGTGCGAAGTTCGGTACTACGTCTCCGTCGACATGCTCGTGCCTTTGCCAGGCTTCGTGAAGCGCCGCGCCGAAGCAAAGATTCTTCACACCGCGATGGACGACTTGAAGAAGCGAGTCGAGTCGGCGTCAGCGTGAACCCGGTCGACATGGACCGCGTGGGGCAGGCGCGGCAGCGATTACAGACGGTCGCGAGTCCACCCCACGAAGACGACCCCGCGATACGTCTCGTCGAACTCAACTCGCCGCGCCCAGAAGATGCGCCGCTCGAGTTTCACCGCGACTTCTGCGTGATCAACGGCCTCGGTGAAGACGGCCGCCGCGCATTGGCGGACACGATTGATGCACTGCGCCTCGGCGACCCTCACACGGGTCTGAGCGGCATCGTTGAAGACCACGGTCGACGAACCCCACTGCATGCGGCGCGACAACAACCAGAGGCGCCTGGAACGTCCTTGGTGCCGACGCGTCCGCTCCAGGCCGGAGCATCACATCGGACGAGCGAAGCAGCGCAATTAGCTGAGGTGATCGAGACCATCGATCGGGCCGTGCTGCTCTCGGGCGCTGAACTTCGCGGAGCCGATGCCGCTGCCCAAGCGGCTCGAGACGAGATGCCCGAGCCCCAGGTGTCCAAAGCACTCGCCATACCCGAGATCGAAGATGCACGACGAACGCTCGCTGCTGTCGACGAAGTCGCTCCACCCGCAGAGATCGTCGAACACATCGCCCGGGTGCTGGAAGTGGTCGAGTCGAACCCAGAGCGCATCGCGCTTGCCGCGAGGCGCAGCCAGGCCGAGGGTGCCCGGGGGCAGGTCCAACCTGGCGACTCTCGCAACGTCGCGATGCTTGCCGACCTGGCCATCGCCGAAGCCGATGGCGCGATCGCCGAATTCGACATGCGCACACAATCGGATGCAAGCCTGCTCGCGTCTTCGCTCGACCTGCTCAGTATCGAAACCACGCCCGCATCGGCACCCGCGATGGCCAAGAAGGTGTTGGCGGAATGCGCAGAACTGGCTGAAATTCGCAACCGCGCCCAAGAGGTGATCGACGGCGCACAACCTGAACTGGCGCCGGCCGACGGCGGCCGCCTCGAGCTGATCGAACAACATCGGGTGCACATTCAACGCCGCTTGCGCAGCCAACTGCAGCTGCTGGCCTTGGCCCGAGAACAGTGGGCAATGATTGGTATGGGTGAGATCGATCTGCGCACCCACATCGATCTCAGCTCCGACACGACACGCCCGCTACCGGTCCTGGTGGAAGAGCCGCTGGCCGACCTTCCCATGCGGCTCAGCGGTGCGATCATGACGACGCTGTTGCGCCACAGCAGCACCACCCAGGTCATCTGCGTCTCGGATCAGTCCGATCTTCACGCCTGGTGCGACAGGGTTGGCGACCGCGCTGGCTGGGTTGCGGCGGCTGGATGGTTTGCCGACCGTACGAACGGCTAACGAGCCCAGTTTCGGCTGCGGCCCACGGCCTCCAGCCACCGACCATGTAGCTGATCAGCAGACGCACGATCGTCGGATGGCTCGACCGTGAGATCGGACTGCCATGCTGCGGCGACCTCGTCGGTTCCCGCCCAGACACCCTCAGCAATTCCCGCGAGATACGCAGATCCCAAAGCCGTTGTTTCCGTGATGGCCGAGCGGTGCACTGGGACGCCGATCTGATCGGCTTGAATCTGCAAAAGAATCTGCATGACCGAAGCGCCACCATCGACGCGGAGGCTTTCCACGCTCACGCCGCCGGCATCGGCCATGGCGTCGATGACGTCTCGTGACTGCAGCGCCATTGCCTCCACCGTGGCTCGGGCGATGTGGGCCTTGGTCGTGCCGCGGGTCAGGCCCACAATCGTGCCGCGTGCGTTCGGGTCCCACCAGGGGCTGCCGAGTCCGGCGAACGCGGGGACGAGGAACACATCGTCTGATGACTCGACCGATTCTGCGAGAGGCCCGATTTCTGACGCGTCGTCGATCACGCCCAAACCGTCTCGTAGCCACTGAATTGCGGCACCGGTGACGAATACCGCACCTTCCAGCGCATACGTCGTCTCGCCGTTGGCCAGTGTCCAACCCACCGTCGTCAGCAACCCATCGACAGGTTCAGGTTTGTTCTGCCCGACGTTCATGAGAATGAACGAACCGGTCCCGTATGTGTTCTTCGCTGCGCCGGGCGCAAAACACGCTTGCCCGAACAAGGCGGCCTGCTGGTCGCCTGCAATCCCCGAGATGGGCAATCCACCAGGCACGGGCAGGTTCATCGCGGTAGTTCCGAAGCGGCCACTCGACGGCCGCACCTCGGGCATGATCGAGGCTGGTATCCCGAACAGGTCGAGCATTTCGTCAGACCACGACAACGAACCGATGTCGTACAGCAGAGTTCGACTCGCGTTGGTCGTGTCGGTGATGTGCGTCGTGCCTCCGGTGAGCTTCCAGACCAGCCAGCTGTCAACCGTTCCGAACGCCGTGTTCGCATCGACGGTGATGTGGTCGTTGCGAATGAGCCACTCGAGTTTGCTGCCCGAGAAGTACGGATCGAGCACGAGGCCGGTCGTTCGACGCACCATGTCGAGGTGGCCGGCAGCCTCCAACTCGGCACATCTCTCGGCGGTGCGTCGATCCTGCCAAACGATCGCGCGGTGGAGCGGCTTGCCCGTCGATTTGTCCCACACGACGACGGTTTCTCGCTGATCGGTGATGCCGATCGCGGCGATCGGTTCGGTGAGTGACGAGGTCAGCTCGGTGAGTGTCGTGACGACGGCATCCCAGATTTCCTCGGCGTCATGTTCGACCCAGCCGGGCTGAGGGAAGTACTGCGGGAACTCCCGATAGGACGAACCGACAGGCTTGCCGGTCTCGCTGAAGGCGATCGAACGTACGCCTGTTGTTCCTGCATCGATTGCTACGACTACTGCCATGAGGGAAGAGTAGATCCCAACCAACTACGCCGTAAGATCGGCGCAATGAAACTCGCAGTCCTCACCGGTGGCGGAGACGCCCCCGGACTCAACGCAGTGATTCGTGGTGTGGTCAGACAGGCCACCAAAGATGGGAACGAGGTCATCGGTTTCCTCGATGGCTGGCGTGGCGTTATGGAGGACGAATGGATGGCGCTCGACGTCGAGGGATGCCGAGGGCTGCTCACCCGAGGCGGCACGATTCTTGGCACGACCCGAGTGAACCCCTTCATGACCGATGATGGGCGCGACAAGTGTCGAGCCACCTTCGAGAAGAACGGTGTCGACGCACTCATCTCGATTGGCGGAGAGGGGACTCTGTCGTGCACCCAAGAGATGCACAAGCTCGGATTCCCCGTGATCGGGGTCCCCAAGACGATCGACAACGACATCGGCCTCACCGAGATGACCTTTGGGTTTGCAACCGCCGTCGACATTGCCACGGAGGCGATCGGGCGTCTACACACCACGGCGGAGAGTCATGATCGCGTGATGGTCGTGGAGGTCATGGGCCGACACGTCGGACACATCGCCACGTGGGCGGGAATGGCCGGCGGTGCAACGCTCACCCTGATTCCCGAGCGGCCGTTCGACATCGTCGAGGTGTGCGACACCCTTCGACGGCGCCATGAAACCGGTAAGTTCGCCTCGATCGTGGTCGTCGCCGAAGGTGCGAGACCGCGCCCCGGCAACTTCGAGATTCCCGATCGAAGTTTCGACGAGTTCGGCCACGTGAAGCTGGGCGGGATCGGCGAACTCGTCGCGTCGCAGATCACTGAACGCACGGGCTTCGAGACGCGCACGACCGTGCTTGGGTATGTGCAGCGCGGCGGCGAACCGTCAGCGCAAGACCGTGTCCTCGCAACGTGGTTTGGGGTCGAGGCGGCTCGCGCTGCGCAGGACCGAGACTTCGGATCGATGGTCGCGTATCAGTGCGGAGCGATGACTCGCGTTCGGATCGCAGACGCGGTCGCGGAACTCAAGTACGTGACCCCAGAGTTCTTCGACGTCGCGTCTACGTTCTTCGCCTGAGGCGAACCTCGGCAGCGTCAGGACGGGCTTCGAAGCGGGGAGAGACTCATGTAGTCGTCGCGCCCGACAGGGCGTCGCACGTCGCCCTCTTCCGTGTCGGTCTTGACCGAGATGTCTTCCTCTTCGCCCGCTTCATTGATGACCAAGAATCGGACGCGATCGACCGTGTTGATCTCGGTCAGCGTGTAGACGAGCTGAGCGAAGGAGACCACCTGATCACTTCCCTCGAGGGCAGGTGGCTCTGACAGGACGACGACGATCTGACCCTCGACCGGGCGACGAAGGCCGAGGACCTCGATTGGGTCGTCCCCCGAGGAGACGACCGCCGTCGTCAGATTGTCCTCGAGCTGTTCTTCGCTCGTCGGTCCGAGCAGTAGCTGTTCGAGAATGAGCACTTCGATCTGTTCGTCACCCTCGCTCACCACGGGTACCTGGCGTTCGACCGGAACCAGCGATGCCTCGCCGTCCCCAGGGTTGATGAGGTAGATCGTGACGTCTTGGGTGAGCAGAGACGGCAAGGTGGTGGTGGTCGACGAACCGGGTTGCAAGCTCTGAGGAAGGGCCTCCCCTGCGATCACCTCCGGTTCATTGTCGAGCGGTATGCCACACCCGAGCAACGCGAGCGAAAGCGCGAGAACGAGAGACAGAAGGCGGAGCGACTGGACACGGCTCATGCGAACTCCCCGTCGGTCTCATTGTCGAGTGGAAGTTCAACGACGAACCTGGCCCCAGGGAGTCCGTCTGGACGGTCTTCGACCCACACGCGACCGTTGTGCAAGTTGACGTGCTCGGCGACAAGCGACAGTCCAAGGCCGACACCGGTGTCGTAGCCACGACGGCCGCCGGCGCCTCCTCGACTGAATCGATCGAAGATCACGAAGCGTTCGTCGGTGGGGACGCCAGCGCCGTTGTCTTCGACCGCGGTGAGAACGGAGTCCGGGCTGGTCGAGACGATCACCCTGATCTCGTTTCCTCCGTACTTCTCGGCGTTGCCGAGCAGATTTGCGACGACACGCGCGAGACGGCGCTTCTCGGCGACGACGACGGCTTCCTCAGCGTCGGGTTCGACGATGACCTCGACCCCGTCGACTCCCGTGATATCGACTGCGGCTCGAATGAACTCGGCATACAACAGCGGATCTGCCTGAAGATGGGCGGTTCCGACATCGAACCGACTGATCTCGAGCAAGTCCTCGACGAGCGTACGAAAGCGAGCGATGTCGCTGGCGAGCAGATCCAGCGCCGTCTGCGATCGTTCGGGCATTTCATGCTTGGCGTTCTCCAGCACCTCGACGGATGCTGTCAGCGTCATCAAGGGACTCCGGAGCTCGTGACTCACTTCAGACGCGAATCGGGCGTCGCGCTGGATGCGCTCTTCCAGCCCTCCAGCCATTTCATTGAACGATGCCACGAGGCTCTCGAGATCCTCATCACCCTCCGGGTCAAGCCGCGTGTCGAGGCGGCCACCAGCGATCGCTTCAGCCGCGGCGCTCACATCTCGAAGCGGAGAGAGCGCCCGGGTCGCAGCAAAACGTCCTGCCAATGCGGCGAGTGCAGCAACGATCAACCCACCGCCGAGCAACACGAGTTGCAGGGTGACCAGCGTGTCCTCGACCTCGGCCAACGGAAACGCCTCGAAGTAGACCACGTCGTCGAAACCCTGCAGGGGGACCCCGTAGACGATCGCTGGATCGTCTTGGACAGCCGTCCGCATGCGGCCGGCCCGGCCCTCGAACGTGATGCTCTGCAGGTCGGCAGGCACGTCATCGAGCGTGAACGCCGTGGGATCGAGCGAAAAGTTGCCGTCGTCGGTGATGAGAAGCGGACGAGAACCGGCAGTCGTGTTCAGCGAGTCGATCACGTTGCCCACCGCGCCCGGATCGAGGTCACCGCCGAGTTGGCGTTGCACACTCGACGCATTGGCGAAGACGATCAATTCCGCAACCTCATCACGATCGGCCAACAACACCTGGCGCGTGGTCGTGATGGTGATGACCGTCAGAAGCAAGGTGACGATGACCCCGCCGAGGGTGAACGCCGCGGTGATACGCGACTTCAGACCAAGGCGAAATGGATCCACGACGGGTCCGCGATCAGGTTTGCAGCTTGTAGCCCAGGCCCCGGACCGTCACCACGTGCTGAGGATCGGCCGGATCGGCCTCGATCTTCGTTCGCAGACGGCGGATGTGAACATCGACCAAGCGGCCGTCGCCGAAGTAGCCATAACCCCAGACCTTTTCGAGAAGCGATTCACGAGAGAAGACCTTGCCGGGGGCCGAAGCAAGCTCGACGAGCAAGCGGAATTCTGTCTTCGTCAGGTGCACTTCTTCACCTGCACGCTTGACCATTCCCTGGTCTGGGATCACCTCGAGATCACCAAAGCTGAGATCGCCGGTGGCCGTGGTGCCACTTCGAGACCTGCGCAGCAGCGCACGAATCCGCGCCGAGAGTTCCTTGGGAGCGAAGGGTTTGGTGAGGTAGTCATCCGCGCCCGCCTCGAGGCCAGCGACGACATCATGGGTGTCGGCGCGAGCGGTCACCATCACGATGGGCACATCGGAGACACGGCGAATCGAACGGCAGACGTCGAAGCCGTCGATTCCGGGAAGCATGATGTCGATGAGCACGACGTCGGTGGGTTGCTGACCGAACTTCAACAGCGCATCCTCGCCGTTGTCTGCTTCGGCAACCTCCCAGCCTTCGTCTTCGAGCGCCATCCGCACCGCGGTACGGATCCGCTCGTCGTCTTCAACTGTGAGAATACGAGTTCCCACGGCCTTCACTTCCTTCGTTCAGTGCACGGCGGACAATCCGCTCCTGCGAACACTAGGCGGTCAAGCTCAACTCGTCAGGTACCGTTTGCGGTCGCGTCACGCCTGAGCGCGTTCGAGCAGCGATTGGAAGGCATCGGCGATTCCAGGTGCGCTTGCCCAAGTCAGCTCACCGACATCGACGATCGCCCCCGCCTCGCGTGCGATCAGGGCGCCAGCGATCGAATCCCAGGGAGAAAGACCGCGTTCATAGGACGCATCGGCACGGCCGCACGCAATGGCGCAGAGGTCGAGCGCAGCGCCTCCGAGGCGCCGGATGTCTCGCACTGCGGGAAGCACCGTTTCGAGAATGCGGGCTTGTTCGCGACGCATTTCGGCCTGGTACGAAAACCCTGTGATCACGAGCGCGGTCGAGAGCTCGTTCGCGGGGGATGGGCTGATCGGTTGCCCATTTCGTGCTGCACCTTGGCCCAAAGCTGCCGAGAACAGCTCGAGGCGGACCGGATCGAAGACCGCACCGGCGACGGCTGCGCCGTCGACCTGCACCCCAATCGAGATTCCGTATCCCGGAATGTCATAGAGAAAGTTGGTCGTGCCGTCGATGGGATCGATCACCCACACGACACCCGTCGAGCCTGGCGTGGATGTGCCTTCTTCGCCGAGTAGGCCGTCGCGAGGTCGTTTCTCGGTGATCCGACGAACGATTTCGTCTTCAGCCCACGTGTCGATCTCGGTAACCACGTCCGACGTGGATGACTTGGTCGACCAAACGAAACCGCCACTTCGGCGCTCCGCGACCTCCGTGCCCACCGATTCTGCAATTTCGTTGGCGATCGAGCGAAGTTCTTCGTAGTCGTTCACCTCGGCCTCTCGCTCACGACAGCCCTCGTTCTCGGCGGGCCCGGTCGCGGTTTTCGATGGCTCGCCACTCCGACATCGCCCGAAGCGTGAGCACGGCGACCACCGCGACCCCCACGGCGCACACGAGTGCACCGACGACGCCAGAGATCGCTGCGGTGGTCGAGCAGTCGCCGGTGCACTGCAGATCCATCACCGACCAGCCAATGAGACCGCCCGCCGCTCCGGCGATGAGAATCGAGGAGACGGCGAGCACTCGGGCCCAAACGGGCGGGGATGCGTCGGGAAGGGCGTTTGAATTCATCTCGCTCACCGCCTCACACTACTGGCACCCGATGACGGATTTGGAGAGGCAGACTGGCCGAGAATGGAGAAGCCGACCCACCGCACGATCTGCCACGTCGACATGGACGCGTTCTATGTCTCCGTTGAGCTGCTCACCCGCCCTGAGCTGCGCGGTCAGCCGGTCGTCGTCGGCGGAACCGGACGGCGCGGAGTGGTCGCCGCGGCGTCGTACGAGGCTCGAGCGTTCGGCGTCTTCAGCGCGATGCCGTCGTCGCAGGCGCAGCGCCTTTGCCCCCAAGCGGTCTTTCTCGCGGGTGACCACGGCCTCTATGGCGAGGTGTCGAAACGGGTCATGGCGGTCTTCGCCGATGTCACGCCGTCGGTCGAACCACTCAGTCTCGACGAGGCCTTCCTCGATGTGACTGGCGCCCTTCGATCACACGGCTCGGCGATGGCGATCGCAGAACACATTCGTTTCACGATCTTCAACAACGAAGGATTGACCTGCTCGGTAGGTATCGCCCCGAACAAGTTTCTCGCCAAGCTCGGCTCGGAACAAGCAAAACCCAAGGCCTCCCCGAAGGGGCCCATCTTCGGGAAGGGGATCTTCGAGATCCAACCCGGTGAGGAGCTCAACTTTCTTCATCCGCTCCCGGTGCGTGCGCTGTGGGGTGTGGGAAAGGCGACTGCCAAACGTCTCGATTCGCTCGGGGTCGAGACCGTGGGCGATCTCGCCGCACTGCCTCTCGATCACCTGACGCGTTCGATCGGCGTCGCAAGCGGAAAACACCTTCACGCGTTGGCGAACGGCGTCGATGACCGGCCCGTCGAATCCGATCGAGAGGCGAAGTCGATCAGCAGCGAAGAAACCTTCGCACACGACATCACCGATGCGGCCCTCCTCGATATCGAGCTGGTCCGCCAGTGCGACGCCGTTGCGCAACGCCTCAGAGACAACAATGTGGTGGCGCGAACAGCAACGTTGAAGGTTCGGTTCGGAGACTTTTCGACGATCACACGCCGCGTCACGGCCGCACAGAGTTTCAATTCGTCAACAGACCTCTTGCGGATGGCGCGAGAGCTGATGCGCGACGTCGAAACGGGCGATGGGGTGCGGCTCCTCGGAATTGGAGTTGCCAACCTCGGCGAGGACCATGGTCATCAGCTGGCATTCGATCTCGACGGAAAATCGGGACAGGCCGCGAGGAGTGCGAGCAACGATGCCACTGATGCGTTGATCGATGATGTTCGAGCCAAGTTCGGCGCGGGTGCAATCGGACCCGCTTCGGCAGCCGTCGATGGCAGCCTGCGGGTCAAACGACGCGGCGAACAGCAGTGGGGCCCGAATGCAAGCGAACCTGAGATCGATCCCCAAAAAGTGGTCGAGCTCGACAATTCGCCTTCGATTTCACAAAAAGAGGTCGATGGGTCCTAGCAGCGCGTTGTCGCGTAGGGCATCGTGTGAGAACATTGAGTAGGAGTGGCCGGGTAGGCTACGAGAAGACAGATACACGACGGCCGATAGCGACTGATCGAAGGACAGTACGAATGCCCCTTTCCGAGGATGAACAACGGATCTTGACCCAGATCGAGCAGCAGCTCTATCAAGAGGATCCTGGGCTCGCGCACGAGGTCTCTTCGACCACCGTGTTCTCGCATGGGTTCAAGCACATTCGGCTCGCGGCCCTCGGCTTCGTCGTCGGACTCGCAGTGCTGCTCTTCACGCTTTCGACCAGCTACATGTTGTCGTTCGTCGGCTTCCTCATCATGCTTGCGAGCGCGTGGTACGGCGAGAAAAACCTGCGCCGCGTCGGTCGAGCAGGTCTCCAGCAGGTAACCGGCAACGCTCGCGGTGGCTCGTCCGTGCGTGGATACTTCGGTGACGCAGGCCAACGCATGCGCGACCGCCTCAACGATCAAGACTCAGACAGCTGAAGTTCGCCCAGCGGCTCTTGGGCCGTCGGGAGTCGCAGTCGTTAACTCTGCGAACGTAGGTGACCCCAGGTCCCTACTTTGTCGCGCCAGACGTTGACGGGGCTTGCGTGATGCAACCACCACTCGAGTTTGCCGCGCTTGTCTCGGGCACGCGTCGCGAGTTCCGCGGTCACCGCTTCGGCCATGTCTGCTCGATGGCTCTGGACGGTTCCCTCTGAATACGTCACGTTGGTGACCTCGGTGGCGAGCTCGCTCAGCGTCGATGCCGACGCGGGGTCGCTCGACGCCACCTTGCTCACGATTTCAGCAGGGGTGTCGGAGCTGTTGGTCTTGATGCCGAGCAATTCGAGCGCCGACTTCGACTCCGACCACGCGAGTCCGATTCGTCGCCGTGGATCATGCGCCACGGCCTGGCGAATCCGCCGCGCTCGAACCATGCCGTAGCCCAGCGGGAAGAGCAGAAGCGCGAGCAGGCCGACAAATCCGCCTGTCCACACGGCGATCGTTCGGCCGGAAACCCCTTGTTCTCCACCGATGATCCCGGATTCTGCACGGTCAGAGAGCGGCGCGAGCGTGGTGGTCGTTTCCTCGTCAAACCCACGGTTGGGTGGGAGGACGGGAGCCGCGTCGGGGACGCTGGTGGTTGGTCCCGGGGCGACCGGTGACTGGCCCTCTTGATCTTCGGGCTGGCCCGTGTAGGCCTCGTCGCGTGGTGCGCCTCGACCCGGTGTTGGTTCGAACCTCAACCAACCAATGCCGTCGAGCCAGACCTCTGGCCAAGCGTGTGCGTTCTTTCCATTCACTCGGTAGGCGTTGATCCCGGGATCGAACTCGCCAGGGGTGAATCCGACGGCCACACGAGATGGCAGCCCGATCGACCGAGCCATGGCGGCATACGAACCGGCGAACTGCTCGCAGTATCCGGCGCGGACTTCGAACAAGAAGTCTTCGATTCGCGAAGCCGAGTGACCCTTGCTCACATCGAGGCTGTAGCTGAACAGCGTTGGATCACGGAAGTAGTTCTGTAGTGCGAGGGCCTTCTCGTATGGCGTTTCGGCGCCAGCAGCTACGACGATGTCCTCGGCTTGAGCGCGAACCCGCTCACTGAAGTCGTCGGGCAGGTCCAGGTATCGGTCGGAGATGTTGCCCGGAACCGAACTTCCGGCACTTTGGATCGCTGCGACGTCACGGTTCGGGATGGCAGAGAGCAAGGAGTAGACCAACCCATCGGAGTTGGCCGTTTCTCGATTCACGATGAGCGTGCCGGACTGGGGTTCATACTCGAGCTCGACGTCGTCGGGCGAGGACAGAATCTCGGCTGGTTCGTAGGCAGCGGGCAACCAAATCTCACCGAGTCGATTGATGTCGAACGTCTGCGTCACCGCTTCGAACGACGTACCGTCGGGAAGGTCGGTTTCGAGCGGCCCAGCAGCGTCCTCGAACGAGCCACGTGATCGCCAGATGCGACCATCGAAGACGTCGAGTGAGGTGATTCGCCAGTAGTCCTTCAACTCGGATTCGACCGTGAAGACCTCGACATCGGGTTGGTTGATCAGGCGCGACCTGATGTCGACGAGCGGCGAGAGCACGACTCGCGGTTCTTCGGGGTCATCCCACTCGGACGGATCGACGATCGCGGGTTCGTTGTATCCGGGCAACAGTTGCGCAAGCGAAACACCACCGACGAGCGTGACGAAGAGTGCAGCGAGCCCGACGCGCAACATCGCGGCCTGTCCGCGTTCCGCAGCGCCCGTGCCAAGCCAAGCGCCAGCCGTTGTCGCTTCGCCGAGTCGATGCAACAACACGAAGAGGAGTGCCGCAGAGACGACGGCCATCGACGTCAAGACACGCGACTGGTCAGCGGCAAAGAAGGCTCCGAAGATGAACACGGCAGCGCCGGGGAGCAGTGCCTCGGCCGGCGCTCGAAGTCGAAACGCAGCCCAATCGGCGAGGAACGCAACCACCCACATGACGATTGCGATGAGGAGCAGGAACGGCGCGGTCACCTCTGCTGGGGAGGCAACCGTTTGAAACTGTTCCCACGCGAGCTCGAGGTCGGTTCCGAATCCTCGGAGGATCTCTCGGCTGACCCCCCGAGGTTCGGGAATCGTCGTAGGAGGAAACAACAGCGTTGCCGACACGGCGAGGCCGATGACCGAGACGATCCCCGAAACGAAGAGGCCTCCTCGGGCCCACCGAACCGCAGCGGCGAGAACATGAGCGGAGACGGCGGCTGCGGCAACGGGCACGAAGAATGAGTCGTCAGCGAAGAGCCTGCGGAAGCTGAAGATCACCGCCAACGTGACGAGCACGAGTGCGACTTCGGCGGCGACGTCGTATGACGATGTCGGGATCCGACGAACATGACCGTTGCGGCGGGTAATCACGGTGACAGCACCTCCACAGTCACGATGACACCCTGGAACGCTTCCGTCTGCTCGCGCTTGGACATCCTTTGAGAATCCTTACCGCCTGTTTTCATCGCTGACCGCTTGTCGACATGAGCGTCGTGATCGAGCGACTCCAGACGCTTGCGAGGTCTCCCAACGAACCGAGTCGAATGTGGATCTCTCGACCAGCCGCCTCCGTGCTGCTTCCGACGGGGGGCAGGCTCGAATCCCACGCGCTCGGCTCGAGCGTGATGAACATGATCCGACCGAACGAGACCAGCGCCGATCGAGCAACCGTCGGGCTTGCCGTGGTCACGACGACCACGGCACCCTGAGCGTCGAGCGGTACTGCGCTTGTCTGCGTTGGACTCACATGGTCGACGATGGCCAGGATGCTCAACGCCTGTTCGACCCCAGCGGTGCCCAAGACAAAGCCCGTGTCTTGGCCATCGACCGTCAGCAGTCTGAACGGATCCGAACGATTGCGCATCGACGAGACCAGTGACGCTGCGACCGAAGCTGCTTTGTCCACCGCCGGACCGGTATTGAGCGCAGCGTTGTCGAGCAACACGGTGAGGTGGTTCTGGGTCGGTGCCTCGTCTTCGCGGACGATGAGATCGTCATGTCGTGCCGACGATGCCCAGTTGATTCTGCGGATGTCATCGCCCGGCACATACGGACGGAGCGCATGAAACTCTTCGCTTCGGCCCCCCAAGAACTCCGGCGTGTCCGACATCGATCGACGCTCGGTAGCTGGTGAGGGAGGCGCCGCGGGAAGGGCCACCACCTCTGGGTACACCACGAGCTGGCCGACGCTCGGGGCCGTGAAGCGTCTCACCGCCAGTCCGAACGGGTCGTGTGCCACGAAGTCGACCGGACCAACGCGCACAATTCCGCGCCGTTCGGTCGGAAGCTTGTACGCCGCGCGAGTCACTTCATCGGGTTTGAGTGGAGACACGAAGAGTTGAGCCCCAGCGGTGCCCTCGACATTGTCGGTGAGCTGCATGACCGGTGCCTTAGTGCTGCCGTTTCTCACCGCAAGTTCGACCCGCCCAACCGAGCCGACATGCAGGCGCGCTGGGGCGACCGTACGCCCAACGCCAACGCGAATTGGCCGCATGACGGCGACGACGACGGCGAGGATCGACAACGAAAGAAGGATGGCGCCGACGACATAGAGCTCGACCAGACCGAGGACGCGCCCGGCCACGACCGCCAATACGCCCAAGAAAAAGCAAGCCCACCCGCGCGGTGTCGGCATGTTCAGCCGACGCTCGGAACCGGCACCGCTGCAAGGACGTCGTCGATGATCGCCGGTGCTTGTATGCCGGAGAGTTGTGATTCGGGAGTCAACATCACACGATGAGCAAGAACGGGTCGGGCCAGTGCTTTCACATCATCGGGAATGACAAATGCTCGACCCGACGCTGCAGCGAGCGCACGTCCTGCGCGCTGCATGCTGAGAATGGCGCGAGGCGAGAGGCCGAGACGAAGCCCCGGATGGGTACGCGTGGCGGCGGCGATGTCGAGCAGGTAGTTCTTGAGCTCCGGAGCGACGTGGACCGAGGCCAATGCGTTGGTCATCATCGCCACATCAGACGTCGTGATCACCGGCTGAAGCGCATCGACCGAGTGGCCGGCACCATCACCTTGTTGGTCGAGAATTTCGAGCTCGGCCTGACGGTTCGGGTAGCCGAGCGACAACTTCATGAGGAAGCGATCGAGCTGGCTCTCTGGCAACGGGTAGGTGCCCTCGTGATCGAGAGGGTTCTGCGTCGCGATGACCATGAACGGGCCAGCGAGTTGATGGGTTGTCCGGTCGACGGTCACCTGTCGTTCCGCCATCGCTTCGAGGAGAGCGGACTGGGTCTTCGGCGACGCTCGGTTGATCTCATCTGCGAGCACGATGTTGGAGAACACTGCACCCGGGCGGAATTCGAATTCGCCGGTCCCGCGATTCCAGATCGACATGCCGACCACATCGGAGGGCAGAAGGTCCGGGGTGAACTGAATTCGTCCACTGGTACCGCCGACACTTGCCGAGAGCGCTTTCGCCAACGTTGTCTTGCCGAGGCCGGGGGAGTCCTCGAGAAGCACGTGTCCCTCAGAGATCAAGGCCAGAACGGCGAGTTGCACGACATCGTGTTTGCCACGGATGACCGTCTCGACGTTGTCAACGATCGACCTGTACAGAGTCGAAAATGTTTCTGATCGGGTCGTTTGGGGGGTTGTCGTCACCCGTTGCTCCCTCGTCTAGCGTGTCGCATGCGTCGGCTCATCGTAGTTGTACCGGGCGACGGGGCGGTTATCGCGCCCAACCTCCCGGGTGTTCACCCCGATAAACCGCCCATGGATCGTTCGGGTATCCACGTGTTCGGCGTGGCCGAGGCCCGACCTGAGCCCTACGCTCTCGGGGTGCCTCACGACTCCCAATCGAACAATTGGCTTCTCGGGAACGGCGTTGCGCTGGCTCGCCGACCCGACCTGTGGCGAACAGCGCTGCGTGTCGCCCGCGTGCACGCCCCGAGTCGTTGGTGGGCGAAGAAACCCTTCTTGCCGGTTCCCGATGAGGGGTGGATGGACTTCCGCTTCGAGACCGCCTTCGCCGACGTCGACGGGCGACCCGAGCCGCACCAGCTCATCGAGTATCTCGAGTGGTGCCGAAGCTGGAAGTACCTCTGAGCCCACAGTGCGCTGAGTCCTAATAGTCGGCGAGGGCTTCGACAACCGCGGCGAGAATGTCGTCGGGGGAGTCGTTGACGGCGGTGGCGACCTCCGACAGGAAGTCGTCGGCGTCGGCTTGTTCATCTGCGGGGACCCGAAAGAACGATCGGTGGTCTTCGCCGCTCCACGAACGAAGAACCGCAACTTGAAACCGAGCCCAGTCTCGGGTGCGCCGTTGCGACATTCCGACGAGCTTTCGTCCGCCGACCGTGAGCTCGCCGGGCCCAAGCCCTGCGAAACATACGCGCCGTGACCAGTTGTTTTGCACCAACGGCCCGTGGTGTACAGAAGTTTCGATGCCAAGCGACGCCATGGCATGCGAGACAGCCTCTCCAAGCCAGTCGAACGAGCGAGAGACGTCGTCGACCCAGAGCGGGTCTGTTTTTGCGATGACGACGTCGAACCAGACAAGGTCGTCCTCGCTCACTAATACCGCTCCGCCACCGCTTCGTCGCCGAGCGACCGAAATCTGACGGTCGTCGAGTGTCTCCTGGTTGAGATCCTCATCGTTTTGTGAGCTGCCGAGGACGAGCACTCGCGTGGGGCGAAGTGTGGGGACCCACAGTGCGCGATCTACAACGTCCACCTCTCGGTGGTGGAAGGTTCCGGGGTCTTCGTCGATGAAGTCAGGCACGAACCCGAGCGGTTTCACCGAACCCAGGGTAGTTGCCGCCCCCACCAACCGATGAGAGCGGCCTGGGAGCATCTCCCACCTCGCGCCACCCGACCCTCAGGAACTGCTCCAACCAGGGGGTCTGACCCCTTTCGTCAAAAAGGGGTCAGACCCCGTTGGGCGTAGATCGCTGAGTTTGCAACGTTTTGTATGCGAAGCGAGCGGTTTGGGCTACGAATGGGGGTCAGACCCCATGGGGTGGTGGGGCGCCGGAAAAAAGGAACAAACGTTCGACTCTAGCGGCAACTTCTCATCAAAACACGAATTCTTCCGATGAATTTGACACAAAGTGGCGAAAGATGCTTGCTTGGTGGGAGGAAGTGTCATAAGGTGTCCCCTCATGGAGATCGAGGGAATCGCCGCCGTGCCTGTGCCAATCGCACCGAGCAATGCCACGTCACCTACGACCGACCAGTACGTCAGCGAGGAGGGAAAAGATGTTCGTCAATCACTACGAGCACTCCCTCGACTCGAAGAATCGTCTGGTGTTGCCCGCGAAGTTTCGGGGCAAGCTCGGCGATCGGGTCTACCTCGCCCTGCAGGACAATTCCCTGGCCGTGTACTCCGAAACAGCGTTCGAGGAAGCGACCGAGCGATTGCTCGCCCAAGTTCGCTCGGGAGAAGTCGATCCACAAACCCGCTTGGCGTTCGCTTCGAACACCGTGGAGATCGAGATCGATGGAGCCGGCAGGATAACGATTCCCCAACGGTTGCGCGAGTACGCCAACCTCACGGGCGACGTGATCGTTGCGGGGGCCCTGACGCACGTGGAGTTGTGGGATCGAGACGCCTATCAGTCGATCGAATCGGCGCTCACGAACGTGATGCACGAACAGTTCAAAGCCGGGGGCACGATCAACTGAGTTTCGCGAAGTCAACCCGGGCAACCGTGGGATCTCTTCCGGTATTGCCGAGCGATACACGGAGGGCTGGCTGAGTACAACGACGGACACGAGCAAGGCTCGTTCATTGACAGTCTCTCGGTTGGCAGATGGAAGGCCCCTACTCCGCCCGCTTGCCATCAGCTCGATCGGGGGAGAAATCCCGACGTGCGCCCGCTGACCGGGAGACTGTCAATGACCGAGACAACGATCTTTTCGTTGTGCTCGCTGTCCGTCGTACTCACAGGCCGTCGCCACTTGTGATTGCCCAATGCCTGTTGTGATCGCCATGGAACCAGCCACCGAGTTCAACCATGACCCAGTCATGGTCTCCGAAATCGTCGAGATCTTTGGCGACGCGCCGACCGGTGTCATCGCAGACCTGACGCTCGGGGGTGCTGGCCACGCGGCTCGGCTCCTGGAGAGCGCTGGTCATCTGCAGATTCACGGATTCGATCGAGATGACGCGGCCCTGGCTGCCGCCGAAGCAAACCTGTCGCCATTCGTCGGGCGATCGACGTTGCACAAGACCCGCTTCGATGCCGCAGCGTCACTGCTCCGCAACGCCGGAGTCGAAGAGATTTCGGGGTTCCTGATGGACCTCGGAGTGTCCTCGCCGCAACTCGATTGGGCGGACCGAGGCTTCAGCTATCGGCTCGACGGTCCCCTCGACATGCGAATGGACCCACAGCAGAAACGAACAGCTGCCGACATCGTCAACGAGTACGAGGTCGGTGAGTTGATCGATGTCTTGCAGTCCTACGGAGATGAACGGCACGCGGCTCGAATCGCGCGGGCAATCGTCGCCCACCGACCGGTTGCGTCGACGACAGCTCTCGCAGAGATCATCGCCAATGCGATTCCCGCGGCGGCTCGCCGGAAGAGCACCGGCCACCCAGCGAAACGTTCGTTTCAGGCAATCCGAATCGAGGTGAACGACGAGCTCACTATTCTCGGGGACACGGTCGACTCGATGATCGAGATGTTGGCGCCGGGTGGTGTCGGACTCGTTCTCACCTATCACTCGGGCGAAGATCGGATCGTCAAGGATCGCATGCGTTCGGCCATCGAGGGCAAGACCTTGCCCGGCATGCCCTCGACGACTGGGTTCGAGTGGTTGTGGCGTGGAGCGAGGACTGCTTCGGACGCCGAGCTCGAGACAAATCCGCGTGCGCGCTCGGCGCGCTTGCGGGCAATCACGAGACGGGCGAGCGCGTGAGCGAGACAAAGACCCGGCGAACTACCAGACTGTCGCGTCGGAAGCGTCCAAAGCGTCCGACGGCTCGCAACTCGTCGGCTGCGAACAAGGCAGCGGCCACCAGAACCGGGAACATGTGGTTTTCGATGGTTGCCATCGTCGTCGTTTTCGGCTCGTTGCTCGGCATCGTCGTGATCCAGACCTTCATCGTGCAGAACAGAGTCGAGTGGGATTCGGTGAACTCCGAGCTCGTCGAGGCTCGCGAACAAAACCAACGCCTCCGGCTGCAGGTCATCGAGTTGGAGGCGCCGGAACGCATCCTCGAGACCGCCATCACCCGGCTCGGTATGGTCCGACCCGACGAGCGAACCTACGTACCCGGTGTGGACCCAGACCTCGTCGAGGTTCGCTTACCGCCACCGGGTGACCCTTTTGGGCCAGCGCCGCTTCCTCAGTTTCTCAGGGCCGGTGGCTCGTGACAGCGGTCGGTGGAATGATCGACCTGGTTCGTGAACCCTCGCGAAACGGTTTCTCTGGATGGCGCGTCGCCATACTCGCAATCGCCATGGTTGCCCTTGGCGCCGTGATGATCATGCGCCTCGTCTCGCTACAAGTGCTCGACCCCGAGCGATACGTAGAACACGGTGAAAGCCAGCGAATCCGAACCCAGGCCCTGCCCGGCGAACGTGGAGCGATCGTCTTTCGCGATGGTGAAGAACTCGCGGTGTCGAGCCCGAGGGAGAGCATCTGGGCCGACCCGCGTCTCATCACCGATCCGCGAGGCACCGCGGAGAGCATCGTGGCGCTTGCCGGTGGCGATGTTGAGCAGCTCACCCGTCGGCTCTCGAACGGCGAAGCCAAGTTCGCGTGGTTGGCTCGTCAACTCGACGATGAGACCTCGGCGCAGGTGTTAGCCATGGAACTGCCCGGTGTCTATGCGACCAGGGAGCAGGCGCGACTCACCCCATCGGGCACGAGTGTTGCCCGCGCGATCCTTGGTCGGACCGACATCGATGGGAACGGCCTGTCCGGGCTCGAAGCGCAGTACGACGAAATCTTGACCGGCGAAGAGGGTCGAATCGTCGTCGAACGGGGCCTGGCCTCGGGAGGTTCTCGAGCGGTCACCATCCCCGATGGCGAGTACGAACTCATCGCACCGGAGTCGGGCGACTCGTTGGTCTTGACCCTTGATCGGACCGTGCAATTCGAGGTCGAGACCCTGCTCGAACGGACCGTGGCCGAAGCTGGCGCAAAGTCGGGTACCGCCATCGTTTCGCGCACGGCCACCGGCGAGATCTTGGCAATGTCGACCGTCGCTCGCACCGACGACGGGATCATTTCCGTTTCGGGTGAGAACAAGGCCGTCACCTGGATCGTCGAACCCGGCTCGATCAGCAAGCCATTGGCGATCGGCGCGCTGCTCGAGGAAGGGCTGATCACACCACAGACCACGGTCGAGGTCACGCGTGAGATCGAGATCTATGACCGGGTGTTCACCGACGACACTCGCTGGGAGCCAGAGGTACTGACCACCGGGCAGGTACTCGCCGCGTCGTCGAATGTGGGAGCGGCCCTGCTCGTCGATCGCATCTCGGACGAACGATTCCACCACTACTTGGACGGATACGGGATCGGGACGCGCACCGCACTCGACTTCCCAGGCGAATCCGCCGGAATCCTGCATCCCGAGGACGAATGGTCGGGAGTCTCGAAACACTCGGCCGCAATCGGTTATGGCTATGCGGCCACGCCGCTTCAGATGTTGCGCGCATACAACGTCTTCGCGAACGATGGAGTGCTCGTCGAGCCGCACGTGGTCTCGGGCGTTCGTTCGGCCGATGGAGAGTTCGACATCGTCAGTCCTCGCGATGGACGTCGGGTGGTCTCGGTCCAAACTGCGCAGCAAGTTTCCTCTCTGCTCGCCGGCGTCGTGAGCGAGGGCGGCACGGGATTTCTTGCATCGGTGCCCGGATACCAGATCGCTGGCAAGACCGGTACAGCTCGAATCTTGCAACCGAATGGCACGTACCAGGACGATGACGGCGAGGTCCATCTGCTCACGAGCTTCGTCGGCTATCTGCCTGCCGGAGACCCAGAGCTGTCGATCATCGTCATGATCGAGGAACCCGAAGGTGACGCATCTGGCGGTCGGGTGGCCGCTCCGCTCTTCGGCGAAATCTCGAACTTCGCGTTGCAGCACTTTCGCATACCTCCAGCTGACGCGGTGGCCGCCAGATGACAGCGATCGGACTGGACGACCTGATGCGGCTGGTGACGCAGCGACGTCCCGGCCTCATCGAAGGGCTCCCGCCATCGGCTCCCGCGATCACCTCGATCACCCAAGATTCTCGAACGGTTGAACAGGGATCCCTCTTTTGCGCAATCCGCGGGGCGTCGGACGGACACGAGTACGTCTCTGCAGCCGTTGAGCGGGGTGCGGCCGCCGTGCTCGTCGACCATCTCACGGGGGCCGAAGTGCCCGAAGTTGTCGTTTCTGACACGAGGGAAGCAACCGGCTATGTAGCGTCGGCGTTTTGGGGAAACCCATCGGAGAGTCTGCGATTGGTCGGCGTGACCGGCACCAACGGCAAGACGTCGATCGTCTCGATGATCGAGCACCTCGTCTCTTTCTGCGGCGACGCGTCCGCCTCCATGGGGACCTTGACCGGATCGCTGACGACGTCGGCTGCGCCGGAGTTTCAAGAGGCACTCGCTCGGCATCGAGACGATGGTTGTGCGGTTGTCGCCGCCGAGGTGTCATCGCACGCACTTGATCAGAAACGAATCGCGGGAAGTCGCGTCAGCGTCGCCGTCTTCTCAAATCTCAGCCAGGACCATCTCGACTACCACCAGGACATGGACGACTACTTCGCGGCGAAGGCCCGCTTGTTCGATCCGGAGCTTTCGGAATCAGCGGTGGTGGACGTTTCCGACGAATGGGGCCGCCGCCTGGCACGACACACCACGATCGAGACGATCGAGGTCGATGGCGGCGCGATTGCCGCGGCTGCTCAACTCGGCCAAAGAACGTCGACGTTCGTGTGGCGCGAACGCACGATCACTCTGCCGCTCGGTGGCCGATTCAGCGTGCACAACGCACTCCTCGCGGCCGAGACGTGCCTTCTGCTCGGATATGACCCCATGACGATCGCCAAGGGTCTCGAGTCCACACCTCCGATTCCCGGTCGGTTCGAATCGATCGATGCTGGCCAGCCGTTTGCCGTCGTCGTCGACTACTCGCACACCCCAGCGAGCATCGAAGCGGCGGTGTCGAGCGCTCGGGCCCTTACCTCGGGCCGCGTCCTGCTTGTCTTCGGGGCCGCCGGGGACCGCGACCCAGGGAAGCGACCTCTCATGGGCCAAGCGGCGCGGCATGCTGACCTCCTCTACGTCACCTCCGACAACCCGCGAACCGAGGACCCCGACATGATCATCGACCAAGTGGTAGCCGGGACGGTCGATGCGGTCGGCGAAGTTGTGCGTATCGCCGATCGTCGCGAGGCCATTCGGTCGGCCATCTCCGACGCGCAAGACGGCGACATCGTCGTCATCGCTGGGAAGGGACACGAGGACTACCAGATCGTCGGGACCACCCGTCGAGATTTCGATGACCGCCTCGAGGCTCGCCGGGCCCTCGCCGACCGAGGTTGGGGGAGCGCAGCGTGATTCGACTCCTCATCGCAGCGGCAACATCGGTCACGATCTCGCTGATCGGGACGCGTTTTCTGATCGATTTTCTTTCGCGCAACAACGTGGGACAACCGATTCGAGAAGACGGACCTGAGGGCCACGCGGTCAAGGCCGGGACACCCACGATGGGCGGCATCGCGATTCTCGTCGGCGCCTTCTTTGGGTACATCGCAGCGGACATCGCGAATTTGTTCGGCGTCGGGACATCCATCGTTTTCACGCGGACCGGCCTGATCGTCATGGGTACGATCCTGGCCACCGGATTCGTCGGGTTCCTCGACGACTGGATCAAGATCTCGAGAGAGCGCAACCTCGGACTCAACAAACGCGCCAAGGTCATCGGTCTGGTCAGCGTGGCGGTCGCCTTTGCCGTCTTGTTGTTGACCTTCACCTCGGTACACACCGAGTTGTCCTTCGTCCGCTGGGACTCCATTGGATGGGATCTCGGCAAGATCGGTTGGAGTCTCTGGGCGATTCTGCTCATCCTCGCGTCTGCCAATGCCGTGAATCTGACGGATGGGCTCGACGGGCTCGCTTCGGGCGCGGCGATCCTGAACTTCGCCGGGTTCACGTTCATCGCATTCTGGGCCTTTCGCCACGAGGCCGACTATGACGTGCCGCACGCTCTCGACCTCGCCGTGATCTCGGTCTCGATGCTCGGGGGGTGTGTTGGGTTCCTTTGGTGGAACGCAGCGCCAGCTCAGATCTTCATGGGTGATACAGGTTCTCTGGCCATTGGCGCGGCGCTCGCCGCCCTCGCCCTGACGACCAACACACATCTGTTGCTACCGATCATGGGACTGCTCTTCGTGACGGAGACGGTGTCGGTGATTCTGCAGATTTTGGTCTTTCGCACGCAGAAGGGGCGCCGTCTGTTCCGGATGGCCCCGATCCACCATCACTTCGAGCTCGCCGGATGGCCCGAGACTCGCGTGATCATCCGCTTTTGGCTGATCTCGGGGTTGACCACGGGCGTCGGAGTTGGAATCTTCTATTGGGACTCGATCCGCCAAGGAATCACTGCGTGACAGGCGAGACGCGACTGCGGTCGGAAGATCGAGCCCTTGTGCTCGGACTTGGGATCACCGGGCAATCAGTGGCTCGGGCGCTCCGACGACGCGACATCGTCGTGACGGTCATCGACGATCGTCCCACGGACGCCACACGCGAGTTCGCCCGCGACTTGGGTGTCGACCTCATCGAGTCCCCTGATCAGGAGACCTTGGAGGCCGCGTTGACGGGAGCAGCAGCCTTCATCCCCAGTCCCGGTGTTCCTGAATCGCACGCCGCGTTCGGCATCGCTGCAGCACATCAGATCCCCACGATCTCCGAATTCGACATGGCCCGGTGGTGGGATGACCGTCCGATCGCTGCCGTGACGGGCACTGACGGCAAAACGTCGGTGACCCTGTTGACCGTTGCGATGTTGGAGGCATCGGGAGTGGCAGCGGTCGCTGTCGGAAACACCGAAACTCCATTGATCGACGTCATCGACGATCCGGCCTTCGATGCATTCGTGGTGGAGGCCTCCTCGTTCCGGCTCGCTCACTCCGAACGTTTCGAGCCGGTGGCGGCCGCCTGGTTGAACTTCAGTCCGGATCACCTCGACGTGCATTCGAGCCTCGAGTCCTATGAGAACGCGAAGGCAAAAATCTGGGCGTTCCTGCCACCCGACGGGTTGGCGGTTGCTCCAGCAGATGATGTGGTGGTCCGTTCGCATCTTCCGACGGACCGACCGCACACGATCGTGGGGCTCGAGCCGGTCGCTGGAGTCGACGGATTCGTCGAGGCCGGCCGTCTGATCCTCGATGGTGTCGACATCGCTGGTCTGGAAGATCTCGAGCGGACGTTTCCACACGATGTGTCGAACACGCTGGTCGCTGCGGCCCTCGCAGTGAAACTCGGCGCGACCGTCACAGGAATTCGCGCCGCACTCGCAACCCACGTGCTCCCACCTCACCGCATTCAGCACGTTCTCACCAGCGAGGGCGTCTCGTTCTACAACGATTCCAAAGCGACGGTGCCACACGCCGTGGTCACGGCCGTCCGAGCGTTCGAGTCGGTCGTGTTGATCGCAGGTGGGAAGAACAAGGGGTTGGATCTCGGAGGTTTGCGCGACATCGCAGACCGCACGCGAGCAGTCGTGGCGATGGGTGATGCCGCGGAGGAGATCGTTGCGATCTTCGAGGGTCAGACGAACGTGATACGCGCAACCTCGATGGATGAGGCGGTGCGGGTCGCCCTCTCGGCAGCCGAGATCGGCGATGCTGTACTGCTGTCGCCGGGGTGTACATCCTTCGACGCATACCCCAACTACGGGGCACGCGGTGATGATTTCATTCGTGCTGTACACGAACTCGTGGAGGTCTCATGACTCGGACAAAGAGCGCGACGCGCCGATCCGCAGCAACACGGACACCAACCCGCCCGGGGCCGAAGCGCCGCACGGCCAGCCGAGCAACAACACCATCGCGGCCGGTCACCGCCCGCCGTACCTCGACATCATCGGCAAAGAAACGACCGGTTCGGACCGCGCCGTTCATCATCTTGTTGGGCATCGTGGTGTGTTTCTCGCTACTGGGACTCACGATGGTTCTCTCGGCGTCATCGGTGACGTCGTTGACCGAGACCGGGTCTCCCTGGGGTGAGTTCCGGGCCCAGGCGATGTGGCTCGCGCTGGGCGGCCTGGCCTGCCTGACGACCACGCTCATCGATCACCGTTTGCTGCGGCGCCTGACGGTCCCTGCGCTCATCGTCTCGTTCGTCCTCCTCGTCATGGTGTTGCTGCCGTGGTTCGGAGTCTCGGTCAACGGGGCACAACGATGGATTCGGCTCGGCCCCGCGCAGTTTCAGCCGTCGGAGATCGCCAAGCTCGCCCTCGTGCTCTTCGCTGCCGACAACCTCGCACGGTCGAAGACGGTCGATGTCGAACGTTCGTTGCGCCCGATTCTCATCGTTCTCATGGCGTATGGCGGCCTCATCTTGATGCAGCCGAACCTCGGCACGACGATCATCATCTTCGTCATCGGGATCTCCACCCTCTTCGCGAGCGGGATTCGTCTGTGGGTCATCGCGGTGCTCGGCACGCTGAGCGCCGCCGGAGCGGGTGCGCTCGCGTACCTTGCGCCCTATCGCCGGGACCGTTTGTTCGCCTTTCTCGACCCCTGGTCGGATCCGCTCGACGAGGGATGGCAAACAATCCAGTCGCTCGTCTCCGTGGCGAACGGTGGAGTTCGTGGCGTCGGGATTGGCGAGAGCCGTGGAAAGTTTGGGTATCTGCCTGAAGCACACAACGACTTCGTGTTCGCCGTGACGGCCGAAGAGTTCGGGCTTGTCGGCGCCACCGTCGTCGTCCTCGGTTATGTGATGTTCGGCCTCGTCGCTTTGGTGGTGGCGCGCCGAGCCGACCGGTTTGGTGCGTTGTTGGTGATCGGCATCGCTTCGTGGATTCTCGTGCAGGCGTTCATCAACATCGGAGCGGTCCTTGGAGTGCTCCCGATCACCGGCGTGCCATTGCCGTTCATGTCCGCTGGAGGCACATCTCTCGTGACGACACTCGCTGGCGTTGGTGTGATGTTGAACGTCGCACGAGGCACCCGTTGAGCTCCACGGAGACCTACGCGCTCATCGTCGGCGGGGGAACCGCGGGACATGTCCTACCCGGAATTGCCATTGGCCAGGAACTCGTTCGGCGAGGCCATACTCGCGAGTCGATTCATTTCGTCGGTTCCGAGCGAGGCGTCGAGCGAACGATCGTGCCTGACGCCGGTTTCGAGCTGACGCTGCTTCCTGGTCGCGGGATACAACGACGGTTCACCGCCGAGAACATCGGAGCGGTCGCTGGACTTGTCCGGGCGTTCGCGACGTCGTTTTCGCTGCTGCGCACACACCGACCGGCCGTCGTGGTTGCGCTCGGCGGGTACGCAAGCGTGCCAGCAGGTTTGTGGGCGGTATTGCTTCGTGTGCCGATTGTGGTCGCCGAACAAAATGCCGTCCCGGGGCTGGCCAACCGAATCATCGGCCGGTTCGCAAAGGCATCCGCAGTGTCGTACGACGGGACGGACTTGCCACGCGCGGTCTGGACGGGCAATCCGGTTCGCCCCGAGATCTTGGCCGTCGGGTCGGCCCGAGAGTCGAGCCGTCTCGCCGCCCGGGAGGCGCTCGGTGTTGCGACCGACAGGAAACTCGTCGTGGTGTTCGGTGGTTCCCTCGGTGCTCGGACGATCAACGATGCGACGGTCGGCGCGCTCTCCTTGCTTGCCGGCCGGCGCGATCTCGAGATTCGTCACATCATCGGCACCCGCGACTTCGCAGACGTGTGCTCGCGAGTCACGCTGCCCAAAGAAGCGGCGCTTCAGTACACGCCGATCGAATACGAAGACGACATGGCGAGTGTCTACGCGGCCGCCGATCTGGTTGTGTGTCGCGCTGGCGCAACGAGCTGTGCGGAGTTGGCGGTGACGGGCACGCCGGCAGTTCTCGTGCCACTTCCCGGAGCGCCAGGAGACCATCAAACGGCCAATGCTCGAGCGCTTGAAGGTGCTGGAGGTGCTGAGCTTCTCGCGGACTCGATCTTCGACGCCGAGCTCATGGTGGAGACCATGACCCGGCTGGTGGCCAAGCCAGAGATTCTCGACTCGATGCGCGCCGGTGCGTCGAGCATCGCCCGGCCAGATGCCGCCCAAGCAGTTGGCGATCTGGTCGAGCAACACAGCGCGCGCTCTCTCGGAGGTCAGTAGATGAATCCCGCGGTCGACCTTTCGACGACGAAACACGTACATGTCATTGGCATCGGTGGCGCCGGCATGGCAGCGATCGCCGAGGTTCTCCACGGTATGGGCCATCGAGTCAGCGGCAGCGATCTGCAAGCCTCCGGCGCGTTCGATCGGCTGATCGACCTCGGCATCGAAGCCGTCATCGGTCACGACGCTTCGAACGTCGGATCGCCCGATGTCGTTGCACGATCGACGGCGATCCCCGATTCGAATGTCGAGGTGGTCGAGGTACACGAGCGAGGCGAGGTGGTGCTTCGGCGCGCCGAACTCTTGGGTTCGATCACCTCGATGCGCAAGACCGCAGCCGTGGCCGGCACGCATGGCAAGACCACGACCTCGTCGATGCTCGCAGTCATCGCCCGTCAGGCCGGCGTCGACCCATCCTTCATCATCGGCGGAGAGGTGACGGACCTCGGCACGGGCGCAGCGTGGGGCGAAGGGGACTGGTTCGTCGTCGAGGCCGACGAGAGCGATGGAACGTTCCTCGAGTTGGGTCACACGATCGGTCTGGTGACCAACGTCGAGCCCGACCATCTCGAGTACTACGGCGACGAAGAGACCATGCGAGCGGCGTTCGCCGACTTCGTCGCAGCATCGAAGGTCGCCGTGGTGTGTGCCGACGACGAGGGCGCCCAGCGTTTGCCGGTGTCCTCGAACATCGTCACATATGGTGCGAGCGAAGACGCGACGTATCGCATGATGGACATCGAGCGCAGCTCCGAAGCGACCACGTTCGACTTGTACCGTTCGTCGGTTCTACTCGGGCGGCTTCGTGTGCCCATGCCGGGCATTCACAACGCACGAAACGCGACAGGAGCGACGGCGGCAGCCATGGAGATGGGTTTGCCGTTTCGAGCTGCACAGGCTGCAATGGCGAACTTTGGTGGCGTCGGTCGCCGTTTCGATCCGCGAGGAACCGCTGCCGGAGTCACGTTCATCGATGACTATGCGCATCTGCCGACCGAGGTCATGGCAGCACTCGACGCGGCGGTCGATACGCGTCACGAGCGTGTCGTCGCCGTATTTCAGCCCCATCGTTATAGCCGGACAGAGGCACTGTGGGAAGAGTTCGAAGGCGTCTTCGATGCTGCTGACGTACTGATCGTTACCGACATCTATTCCGCTGGTGAGAAGCCTCGAGAAGGCATCAACGGGGAGCTCATCGTCGAGGCGATCCAGCGTCGCGCGGGCCACCCAACCATCGTCTACCACGCCGATCGCGCCAGCCTGCCAACACGCGTGATGACCGAGCTGCGACCGGGAGATCTGTGTTTGACGCTCGGAGCAGGCGACCTGGTTTCCCTTCCCGATGAGGTACAGGCCCTATTGGAACCTACGCAGGAACGGCAGTGAACAGCGAGGACTTCGCAGGGGTGATCGACGCCGTCGGAAACATCGACGGCGTGACGTTGGCGCGAGACGTGCCCTCGGGTGTCTTTTGCACCTACCGCGTAGGTGGCCCGTTCGCGCTGGTGACGAGAGTGGAGACGATCGAGGCGCTCGGAGAGCTCGTGGCTGTCATAGGCGAGTCCGGTCTTGCGTCACTTCCCGTGGGTAAGGGGTCGAACCTCTTGGTGTCATCGGCTGGTTTTGACGGGGTCGCCATCGTTCTCGGTGATGGCTTTTCTGGTGTCGAGATCGACGGAACGACCGTGGATGCGGGAGCTGCCGCCACATTGCCCGTTGTGGCTCGAGCGTCGGTCAAAGCAGGTCTGACCGGCTTTGAATGGGCTGTCGGTGTGCCAGGGTCGATCGGCGGCGCGGTGCGCATGAACGCGGGCGGTCACGGTTCGGACATGGCCGCCAATCTCGTCTCGGTCGAGGTCGCGGACATTTTGCTCGGGGGAATCGTCACTCGAGGGGTTGAATCCCTCGGGCTCGGCTATCGATCGTCGAGTCTTTCGCCATGGCACATCGTCGTGCAGGCCACGCTTGAACTGGAAGATGCCGACGACGATGCCGACGGCGAAGAAGCTCTCCGCGAAATCGTTGGGTGGCGGCGCGAGAATCAACCGGGCGGGGCGAACGCGGGGTCGGTCTTCACAAACCCACCGAATGATTCGGCGGGCCGCCTGATCGATGCGGCTGGGCTCAAGGGTTTCCGCGTCGGCTCGGCAGAAGTATCCGAGAAGCATGCGAATTTCATTCAGGTCGATGCAGACGGTGACGCGAACGACGTGATGCAGCTGATGGTCGAGATCGTCGATCGAGTGCACGAGGATTCGGGGGTGCGCTTGCACGCCGAGACTCAGCTGGTCGGCTTCTCGCAAGATCTGGTCGACCATGTCCAGCCGCGGGACTCAGGCGAGAGAGACTAGAGAGATGGCCGAGCGCACCCCAGACTCTGCAACGCGCCCGCGCCCCGGGCCGCGTCCTGGCCCTCGCCCGGGCCCGAGACACCACGGATCGAAGAGCCCGAGCAATCACCGAACGACGCGTCGACGGCTCGGACCCAACGAACGCACGACTCGAGGCGAGCCAGCACCACAAAGAAGCCGCCGCGTCGAAGCACCAGCTCGCGAGCCGATGTCGGGCGCGACGAAGCTGCGATGGTTCCTCGTCGCGTTGTTCGTCGCGGTGGCAGGATTTGTCGTCGCGCTCCTCGAGGGTCCGATGTTCGAAGTGCAAACTGTGCAGATCAGCGGCGCTGCCCGAACGAGCGAAGGTGCGATTCTCGAAGCGCTCGATATTGCCGACGACCAGGCGTTGCTGACCTATGATGCCCAGGAGGGCAGTGCAGCGGTTGCCGACCTCGCCTGGGTCGAGGCGGTTTCACTGACGAGACAATGGCCGTCGACGTTGCGCGTCGTCGTTCGAGAACGAACCGTGTCCGCGGCGATCGCCCGGCCATCGGGTTCCGAGTGGGTCGTTCTCGCTGGCGACGGTGTCGTGGTCGAATATCGCATGTCTCCGCCGAGCGGCGTTCCTCTCATCGTTGCGACCAACGAGATCGTCGAGGCATCGACCATCGGCGAGCCACTCGCCGGAGTCGATCGAGTGCTCGAGATCTCTCGAGACCTTCCCTTGCAACTCGACCCTTGGGTCACCACCTGGCGTGCGTCCGAAGACGGTGAAGTGACCGCTGAGCTGGTCGGGTCGGCCCGAGCGAACTTCGGCAGGCTCGATGACCATCGGACCCAATTCGTGTCGCTCGCATCGATCTTGAACGGGGGAGCGAGCCTCGTGTGCCTCGAGGTCATCGACCTCACGATCGCGGACACCCCCGTGTTGCACCGAGATCCGAATTGCCTGCTCCAGAGCGCGGCGCTCGGCTGACATGGCTCCTCGTCGAGGTAGAATGTCGGGCGCTCGTTTTGCATCTTCGCGCGATCTGCGGTTTCCTTTCTCACGTGGGGTGTTTTCTGCACCACACACAGCGAGTAGGGGCCGTGAGGCGCATGTGAACGCAAACGGTCACCCGCTCCACCTACCAGGGTGGACGGGTGGTCGAATGCGACTATGCGCCACACGCACAGGAGTCTTACGCGATGATCGGGACCGGAGGAAGTAGCCCCATGAACGGAACACCCCAGAACTACCTTGCAGTTATCAAGGTGGTCGGAGTCGGCGGCGGCGGCGTCAACGCCGTGAACCGGATGATCGATGCTGGACTCAAAGGCGTCGAATTCATCGCAGTGAACACCGATGCGCAAGCGCTTCTCATGAGCGATGCCGACGTCAAACTCGACATCGGTCGTGAGCTCACGCGTGGACTCGGAGCCGGCAGCGATCCCGAGATCGGCCGACAAGCGGCCGAAGACCATCGAGATGAAATCGAATCGGCCATCAACGGCGCCGACATGGTGTTCATCACCGCTGGCAAGGGCGGTGGCACCGGAACGGGCGCCGCACCGGTCATCGCCGAGATCGCCCGGACCGTCGGTGCCCTGACGATCGGCGTCGTCACGCGGCCATTCGGATTCGAAGGACGTCGCCGCGCAGTGCAGGCCGAGCAGGGAATCCAGCGCCTCAAAGAAAACGTCGACACACAGATCGTGATCCCCAACGATCGCCTTCTCACGGTCTCGAACGAGAACACGTCGGTACTGAATGCGTTCAAGATGGCTGACGAAGTGCTCTTGCAGGGTGTACAAGGCATCACCGACCTCATCACGACACCCGGCCTGATCAACACCGACTTCGCCGATGTCAAAATGATCATGTCGGATGCTGGTTCAGCGTTGATGGGGATCGGCTACGCATCGGGAGAGGGTCGGGCCCTCGCTGCGGCCCGCGCCGCGATCAGTTCGCCGCTGTTGGAGGCATCGATCGAAGGCGCACGCGGCATCTTGCTCAACATCTCCGGTGGATCGGATCTTGGTTTGTTCGAGGTCAACGAGGCCGCCGAGGTCATCCACGGCGTTGCCCACCCCGACGCGAACATCATCTTCGGCGCCGTCATCGATGATGAGATGGGTGACGACGTTCGAGTGACGGTCATCGCGGCCGGCTTCGAACGCTGGGATAGCTCCGCTGGTGCTGTCGGTGCGGCGACTTCGGGAACGACCATGGCCGATCGGGCCACGATTGGCGGCTCCGCTGCTGATGATGAGGACAGCGAGGCCCCTGCGGTCGCTGGTACTTCGTCTCCCTCGACCTTCAGCGTGGGTACAGAAGTCGCTGAAGATGATCTCGAGATAGCGGATGTGTTCGCAGATGCAGAGCCCAACGCGTCCGACGATGACGATGGCCCCGACGACGAGTTCGACGTTCCGTCGTTCTTGCGCTGAAGCCGCCGCAACGGTGAGCCAAGGCCACCACTACATCCGAGAAGATGGCACCGTCATCGAGGTCTGTACGACGGATCGACGAGATGGTGACTTTCACCTGCACGCAGAGCTGGACGGCCTCGTCGCTCGGCGTTCGGTGGTCATGCCTGGTGCATGGGCGGTTGCGCAACAGGTGCACGGTGCTGCAGTCGTCGATGGCGATCCTCTAGCGACGCCGCAGGCAGACGCACTGATCACCACCGAGGTCGGCCAGCCGATCGCCGTGCAGGGTGCCGACTGTGCCCCGATTGCCTTCATCACCGACGGTGGGCCCGTCGCAGTCGCCCACGCAGGGTGGCGCGGGTTGGCGGCAGGGGTGATCGACGAGACGATCGGACGGCTCGAAGAACAAGGGGCACGCGCACAATGTGCTGTCGTTGGACCGACCATCGGTCCCGAGTGCTACGAGTTCGGCCGGGACGATTTGGACCACGTTGCCTCGTTGCTCGGTGAGGAGGTTCGTGGGTCAACCTCTGCGGGTGCACCAGCGCTCGATCTTCGCTCGGCCATCACCAGCGCGTTCGCGAAGCACGACGTGATCGATGTCCGGTTCGTCGGCGGGTGCACGGCCTGTGAAAATGCGGGGTTCTCCCATCGGGCAAGAGGCGATGTCGAACGTCATGCCCTTGCTGCGAGGATCCTTCCGGAGGCGGAGCGATGACGGCCGACAGAGTGATGCGGGTAGCCGATGAAATTGTCGCCGAGCGCCTTGCATCGATCCGAGAGACGATCGAGTCTCACGGACGTTCCGGGGTGAAAATCGTCGCGGTCACCAAAGGGTTTGATCGCTCGGCGGTCGACTGTGCGCAGCGGGTTGGTCTCCGAGATGTTGGCGAGAACTATGCGCAGGAAGTCATCGAGAAAGCCGATGCGGTCGCCGCCGATACGAGCGTGCATTTCATGGGTCGAATTCAGCGGAACAAGGTGCGCAAGATCGTCGACCACATCGATCTGTGGCACAGCGTCGCCAGACCGGAAATCCTGGTCGAACTCGGCAAGCGGTCGAGTGCAGTCGAAGCGCTGATTCAGGTGCGACCCGTGGAGGATCCAACCAAGGACGGCGTGCGACCAGCCGAGCTCGAGTCGATGCTCGAGGTCGCTGCGGCGAACAACGTGACGGTTCGGGGGCTGATGACGATCGGACTGTTGGGTGATGCGGTCGCGACCCGTCAGTGTTTCGTCGAACTCGATCGGCTTGCAGACCAGTTCGGTCTGGCGGAGCGTTCGATGGGGATGAGCGGCGACTTCCCAGATGCGCTCGAGGCAGGCTCGACCATGCTTCGAGTCGGCTCGGTTCTCTTTGGTGATCGGCCGGCTCGATGAGTGTGTACGTGGCTGGGTCGAAGCGTTCGAAGCAGGTAGTGTTGAAAGACAGGAGGTCCTGATGTCGGGCTTTTACAAGAAGGCTGTCGTCTGGCTCGGGCTGAACGAGGAATATCCAGACGAGACAGCTCCACCATCACATACTCCAGTTGCGGAAGGTCCCATGACCGAGAAGACGCCAGCACCGGGCAATCGACCAGTCGGACCCGAGCCGCGGCCTGAACGCATCACGCCACCGCGACAAGAGCCCCAGCGCGATCCGCTCGCCCACAACCGGCATGCTCCAGATCGCTCGGAGGGTGCGGTTCGCGCGGTACCGATGGACACTGCGAGTGGTGCAATGGGAACGGTTCGCGCGGTTGCGATGCCACGAACGACCAAACCCAAGACGATCGTGCCAAAGTCGTTCAACGACGCGCAGGAGGTCGCCGACCACTTTCGTGACTCGACGCCGGTCATCGTCAACATGCAAAACGCAGAACGGGACCTCGCGCGTCGCCTGATCGATTTCAGCTCGGGTCTTTGTTATGGGCTCGGCGGTCAGATGGAGAAGGTCGCCAAAGACGTCTACCTGCTGACCCCCGACGAGGTCGAAGTCGCAGACGAGGAACGTCACAACTACACCCCGTGAGCGTCGGCGCCAGGGCGACTCGAGCTGCGGCGCCCCGGACCCTGAGTGGATTCAGCACTGAGGAACCACACCCGCGGAACACTCGGAAAGTATGGTTTCACCATGGACCTGGTTCGTGAATTGAAAGACGTCCGCTTCGAACTGAGCCTGCGCGGCTACGACTGCGAGGCTGTCGACGCGTTTTTGGCGAAGATGCGTGCCGACATCACGAACGTGCAGGAAGAGAACGACGCTGCTGCGGCCCGTATCCGCGAGCTCGAAAGTGCAGTGCAAGACGGTGGTGGCGCGTCGAGCGAGACCGAAGGAACCCTTCGACGCACGCTGGTACTTGCACAAAGGCTCGCTGACGAGACGGAAGCGGAAGCCAAGAAAGACGCAGCTGAAATGCACGAGGCTGCGGTCGCCGATGCCGCGCAAATGCGCAACGCGGCCGAGAACGAGTCCCGGTCGATGCGCGAAGAAGGCAAGCGCGAACTCGACAACGCACGTGATGAGGCCGCCGGCATTCGGGAAACGGTTGCTGAGGAAGCAGCGAGGCTTCGGGCCGAAACACGAGTCGAGAGTGAGAAGATTCTCGCAGAAGCCGAACGTCGTGGAATGGAGCGGGTCGCCGAGCTGGAACAAGCCGCGCAGGTCGAGGCTGCAGCGATGCGTGAACCGATCCGCACCGAAGTCGGTGAGCTCGAGGTTGCACGAGCCCACGTCATGGCTGACATTGCTGGCCTCGAGTCACATCTCGAGCAGCAGCGGGTTCGAGTTCGAACCGCTGTCGAGGCACTTCGGGTTGGGATGTCTGGCTCGATCGAGGACCTGGAACGGGTCGCCGATGATGACGAGCTCCTGGCGACGCAACCGGCGCCGGCGATCAGCGGGGCGGGTGCGGCCGACGTGGCCGTCGCTCCCGACATCGAGATCGTGGACCGTGTGGCGGCACAAGCCCCCGACGCTCCAACCGCGGATGAGGTCGAAGACACCGTCCGTAGTGCCCCAGCAGCCCCTGAGGTGGATGAGGCGGTCGAGGCGGTCGAGGCTGCAGCTCCCACCACCGAGGCCATCACAGACCCAGCCGAGGGCGTTGTAGCCGACGACGTGGTCAATACCGACGTGGTCGACGCCGAGGTCGTAGTCGAGGCGCCCGATGCCGACGGCGAGATCATCGTCGACGATCTGGGGCCAGCGACAGAACCGATCCCGGTCGTCGATGCTGCAGCGTTCGATGATTCATCATTTGTTGACGACACAGCCACGGCGGGAGCCGAATCTGTCATCGACGAGGTGGTTGTGGAGGCCGATGACGACGAGAGCGAACTCATCGAGCTCGATGATGAGCCCTCGGCGCTGTTCGGTACCGACTTCTCGGCGGACGCGGACGCAGTATCGATCGAGGAAGAGTACGTTCCGGTCCCCGCGGCGACCGAGCCGGTCGCGGCGTTGTCCGATGATGATGAGGCGGGCGGCGACGAAGCCTCGGGGCCACGATTCGTGGAGAGGTTCGCCGAACTCCTCGATGCGCACCCGGTCGCGAACGACCAATAGTCGCTGCAGTTTCGGCGCCCGGCGGCGGTCCGACGCTGCGTCCGTGGGAACCCACTGACCTCCGTCTAGACTTCTCGCCTCAAGGACCCGATCACGTTGACGTAATCGGGCAGTGCAGGAACCACGGTCGTGTGGTTGCTGGAGAAAGGTGTTGGAGTGGCGAAGAAGGCAGCCGCAAAGAAGACGGCATCAGGAACGAAGAAGGCCGCAGCAAAGAAGGCTCCGGCAAAGAAGAGCCCCGCAAAGAAGGCTCCGGCAAAGAAGAGTCCCGCAAAGAAGGCTCCAGCGAAGAAGAGTCCCGCAAAGAAAGCTGCAGCTACCAAGGCTCCAGCAAAGAAGGCTCCAGCAAAGAAGAGCCCCGCAAAGAAGGCTCCAGCAAAGGCAGTGGTGTCAGAGTCCTCAAAGGTCGACGAAGCACGAGCAGCAGCTGCGGCTCGCCTGAAAGAACACCAAAAGGTCGCGGCGAAAGCCTTCACCAAACCTTTCCTCAAAAAGCAGGAAGCCGAGCTACTCCGAGAGCGCGAAAAGTACACTCGATCGGCCGTGTCGTATCGCGAGGAAGCCGATTCGCTCGTGCTCGATCGCGAGCCAGGTGACGTGCAATTCGACGAGGAGTCGGGCGAGGGCGACACGTTGTCGGTCGAGCGTGAACGCGACCTGGCCTTGAGTGCGCAAGCGCAGCAGGCCGTCGAGGAGATCGATGCGGCCTTGCAGCGCCTTGCGGACAAGGTGTACGGCGTCTGCATCGAGTCGGGCCTGCCGATCCCCAAAGAACGCCTCGAGGCCATTCCGTGGGCTTCACAGCGTGTCGAGTTCAAAGTCGGCGGGCTTGGGCGTCGCTGAGTCGACGAGCGATTCGTCAGCAGTCGCGCTGGGTCCCCTGCAGATCTCAGCTCGTCGCTGGCAACTTCTCACCGTCTGCATAGGCGTCCTCATCGTCGATCAGATCACGAAGGTGTGGGCGGTCAGCGCGCTTGAGGATTCGAGTATCGATGGACCGTTTGGTTCGTCCCTACGGCTCGTCTACAACACGGGTTCGGCATTCTCTCTTGGGGAAGGACTTGGACCGGTCTTTGGTGTCCTCGCCATCGCCGTTTCGGTCGCGATGTTCTGGATCGTGCGCCACGTGCGCAGCCGCGTCGTCGTCCTTGGCCTCGGGCTGATTCAAGGTGGAGCGCTCGGCAATGTGATCGACCGTCTCTTTCGGGACGGCGATGGGTTTCTCGGCGGTGCCGTGATCGACTTCCTCGAGGTCGGTGGCTGGTGGCCGGTGTTCAACCTCGCCGATGTGGCGATCGTCGTCGGCGGTGCGCTCGTGGCGATCTTGGGTTCACGTGATTGAGACGATTCCCGACCCCCTCGATGGCGAGCGCGTCGACCGTGTGGTCTCGATGCTCATGGGATTGAGCCGGGCTGCTGCGTCGGACGCCATCGAGAACAAGCTTGTGACGCTCGACGGCAACCTGGTCACGAAGGGGTCACAGCGGGTTGCGACCGATCAAGAGTTGTCGATCGATGACATCGTGCTCGAAGAAGCGCCGCCGATCTCCGACGATCCGTCTGTCGAAATCGACTACGTACACATCGACGAGGACGTCCTGGTGATCGCCAAGCGGCCTGGACAGATCGTGCATCCCGGGTCCGGCCACAAGACGGGCACGATTGCCCAGGGCGTGATCGCTGCGTACCCCGAGGTTCGTGAGGTTGGACAGCCCGAACGCCCGGGGGTCGTGCATCGGCTCGACAAGGGCACATCTGGCATATTCGTCATCGCACGTACCGCTGTCGCCTACGACTCGCTGACGCGTCAACTACGTGAACGAACGGTCTCACGGCGCTACCTCGCGTTGGCGTGGGGACATCCCGACACTCCACGAGGCGTCATCGAAGCACCGATTGGTCGCGCTGTACGCGACCCAACGCGCATGGTCGTTCGAAACGATGGCAAGTCGGCGCGCACCTCGTATCGAGTCGAGGCAACCTGGGACGAGCCGGTCGTCGCGTTGTTTGCGTGCACGCTCGATACCGGACGCACGCATCAGATTCGAGTTCATCTCGAGGCGATCCATCACCCGGTGGTGGGCGATGGTCGATACGGCGCTGCTCGCGGTTCGCTCGGCATGGAGCGTCCCGCACTGCATGCGGCCGAGCTTGGGTTCGAGCACCCGACGAGTGGGGAGTGGCTCGAATTCGCCACTCCACTTCCTGCCGACATGCAGTCCGTTCTGTCCGACCTTGGAGCGCCCGACGGCGGCGCGGTGCCAGCGTCATGACAACGGCAGGCTCTCCAATGCTCCCCGACTTCTCGGGGTCGTCGACCTTGTCGATCATGCCAGCGCTCACCTGGGGGGTGCCGAGCGCAACGATCCCCGATGAGGTTGCCAAAGCCGACAACGTGGTGCTTCTCGTACTCGATTCACTCGGGTGGATGCAGCTCGAGGAGCGGCGAGCACTCGCACCGGTCATGAGCGCGATGGGCGGCGGTCCCGCAACGACCGTCGCTCCCTCGACGACCGCCGCAGCATTGACTTCGATCTCGACCGGAGTAGCTCCCGGCGAACATGGCATCGTTGGTTATCGTTTCCCGGCAGGCGGCTCGGTCATGAATGCGCTCCGCTGGACAACTCCGGCAGGGGACCACCGAGACGTCGTGTCGCCCAGCGACATCCAACCGGTCCCGACGCTCGGCGGTGGTGACTGGCACGTCGTGAGCGATCGAACATTCATCGGATCCGGCTTCACCGAGTGTTACCTCGGAGCGGCGCCCTATCACGGCTTCTGGCACCCGTCGTCGATCGTCGCCGAGACGAGAGCCTTGCTCGATCAAGGACACGATCGTGTCTACGCGTACTACGACGGCCTAGATCATGTGGCGCACATCCATGGGTTCAGCGGCTCACATTTCAACCTCGAGCTCGCCTTCTGTGATTGGCTGGTCGGTGCGATGCTCGACGCTCTTCCATCTGGCACGGCGCTTGTCGTCACCGCAGACCACGGACAGATCGATGCGCCAGAAATCGTTCCGGTGCACGGATCGTGCCTCGACCTCACCGCACAACGTTCTGGGGAGCCACGTTTTCGATGGCTGCACGCGAAGGGCGGGGCCACAGCCGAGCTCGAGAGTGCAGCTCAGGAAGCCCATGGAGAGCACGCCTGGGTGCGCACGAAGCAACGGGTCATCGACGAAGGTTGGTTCGGTCCAACGGTGAGCCAGGAGGCGGCCTCCCGCTTGGGCGATGTCGCCTTGGTCGCTCACGCACCGATCGGATTCGACGACCCGGGGGAGCGCCACGCAGACAAGCTCGTCGGACGTCATGGTTCGTTGACTCCGGCAGAAATGCTCGTCCCGATACTCCACACGATTGTGTAATTTTTCCCGCTCGTTCCTCGCTCCAGCGGTCGCAATCCGAGCCTGACGGCTCTCGATGCTCGGCTGTTGCGCCGGAGGCGCCTTTCCGTCGTTCGTCCCTCTTCTTCCAAAATTTGTGCACTTCACCTCTTCAGAGGTGGTCAAACGCACAAAGAATGGAGGAACGGCCATGTCGGCGAGGCCGGAAGTCGGGCGGAAGTCCCGACGTGTAGTCGCTCTGCGCTCGAATTTCGTCGATGTAATTCGCTAGGGTGTCAGACCGACGCCTAGGAGTTCGATGGCCGGGTCCTTCACCCATCTGCACGTCCATACCGAGTTCTCGATGCTCGATGGCGCATCGCGCCTCGATGACCTGGTCGCCGCAGCAGCTGCCGACGGCCAGCCAGCGCTCGGGATCACCGACCACGGCAACATGTACGGCATCCTCGACTTCTACAAGTCGTGCAACAAGGCCGGGATCAAACCAATCCTCGGCACCGAGGCCTACATGGCCCACGAACACCGCTCCGAGCGACCTTCACGCCGCGGCAAGATGGATGACTCCGGCGGTTCCACCGATGCAGGCAAGAAGCTCTACTACCACCTGATCCTGCTGGCGGAGAACAACACCGGCTATCAGAACATGATCCAGCTGGCCTCAAAGGCCTTCATGGAGGGGTACTACTACAAGCCGAGAGTCGATTGGGAGCTCCTCGATCAGCACTCGGAGGGACTGATCGCGACGACGGGTTGCCTCGGCGGCCAGGTCCTGCAGTCTTTGCTGCAGGGCAACTTCGACGAGGCGGTACAACGGGCCGGGCGATTCCAAGACATCTTCGGGCGTGACAATCTCTTCATCGAGCTTCAGGACCATGGCATCCCCGAACAGATTCGCACCAACCCACAGCTGCTGGAGATCGCCAAGAAGATCGGTGCCCCGATCCTTGCGACCAACGACAGCCACTACACGCATCAAGCCGATCACGCGGCGCACGACGCGCTGCTGTGCGTGCAGACCGGGTCACTTCGCAGCGACCCCGACCGGTTCAAGTTCCACGGCGACCAGCACTATCTGAAGACCGCCGCCGAGATGCGCCACATGTGGCGCGAGGTCGAGGTCGCCTGCGACAACAGCCTCTGGATAGCCGAGCGCTGCAATGTCGAGATCGAGTTCGGCGAACCGCAGCTGCCGAGTTTCCCGCTTCCGCCTGGCTTCGAGAACGATGACGACTACCTGTTGCACCTCACGATGGAGGGGGCGCGCAAACGATGGGGCGAGAACATCCCGGAAGCTGCCGTTGAACGGTTGGTGTTCGAGCTCGACGTCATCAAGAACATGGGGTTCTCTTCGTACTTCATCATCACCTGGGACCTCATCAAATACGCCCGAGACAACGGGATCCGGGTTGGTCCAGGTCGAGGATCGGCGGCTGGTTGTGCGGTCGCGTATTGCCTCTGGATCACCGACCTCGATCCAATCAAGTACGACCTGCTGTTCGAGCGGTTCTTGAATCCGTCCCGTATCTCGATGCCCGACATCGACATGGACTTCGACTCCCGTTACCGAGACCAGATGATTCGGTACTGCGCCGAACGTTATGGTCGAGACCACGTCGCTCAGATCGTGACGTTCAGTCAGATCAAGGCGCGCGCTGCGGTCCGTGATGCGGCGAGGGTGCTCGGCTACCCATACGCGGTTGGCGACAAGGTGGCAAAGGCCATGCCTCCGCTCATCATGGGCCGGGACACACCGCTGCAGTACTGCTTCGAGAAACACCCCAAGTACGAAGGCGGATACGCGCAGGCCAACGACCTCCGCGAAATGGTCGCGACCGATTCGGTGGCTGCAGAAGTCGTCGAGGTGGCCAAGGGTCTCGAGGGTCTGAGGCGCTCCGACGGCATTCACGCTGCGGCAGTCGTGATTACAAAGGATCCGCTCACCGACTACCTGCCGATCCAACGGAAACCCGAAGCTGGACAAGCCCCCGAAGACGCTCCCGTCGTCACGCAGTATGAGATGAACGGCGTCGAGTCACTCGGCCTCTTGAAGATGGACTTTCTTGGTCTGCGAAACCTCGATGTCATCGACGACACGCTTCGAATGATCGGCGAGACACAAAACATCGAAGTCGACATCGACAACGTCGATCTCGATGACGCCAAGACCTACGAACTACTGCAGCGAGGCGACACGATCGGGGTATTCCAGCTCGAGTCGACACCGATGCGGTCGCTGATGAAGTCGCTCGGCCCAACAGAGTTCGAAGATGTCGCCGCGCTCGTCGCGCTCTATCGGCCGGGGCCGATGGAAGCGAACATGCACAACGACTACGCCGACCGCAAGAACGGCCGCCAAGAGGTCACGCTCCTTCACGATGATGCATCGGAAATTCTTGGCGACACGTATGGCTTGATGATCTACCAAGAGTCGATGATGCGAGTGGCGCAGAAGTTCGCCGGCTACTCACTCGCCGATGCCGACTCGCTTCGCAAAGCCTGCGGCAAGAAGATCCGCGAAGTCATGCAGAAGGAGAAGGCCAAGTTCGTCGACGGTTGTGAAACCACGGGTTATGGCCGCGATTTGGGCGAGGAGTGGTGGAAGATCATCGAACCCTTCGCGGACTACGCGTTCAACAAGAGCCACAGCTACGGATACGGATTTGTCGCCTTTCAAATCGCCTGGCTGAAGGCGCACTACCCGGTCGAGTACCTCGCGGCACTGTTGACCTCGGTGAAGGGCAGCCTCGAAAAGGCCGCTATCTATCTCAACGAGTGTCGGGTGATGGGAATTGACGTCATCGTTCCCGACATCAATCGGGCTCGTGTCGACTTTCACCCCGAGCCGAATCTGGAGTCCGGCGACAAACTCGGCGAAATCGTCTTCGGTATGTCTGCGGTGCGCAACGTGGGAACCGCCCTCGTCGAACAGATCGTTGCCGAACGTGATGCCAACGGGCCCTTCACGAGCTTCCTCGAGTTCGTCGAGCGGGTCGACTACACCGTGCTCAACAAACGGACCATCGAGTCTCTTATCAAGGCGGGATCGTTCGACGCCCTCGGGCACCCTCGGAAGGGTCTCCTCAACGTGTACGAGGTGATCATCGACCGGACGGTCGCCTCCCGCAAGGATCACGACATCGGTGTCGCAACACTCTTTGGCAGCTTGGGCGATGAACCGTCGTTCGATGATCGCCCCGATATTCCAGACATCGAATTCGACAAGATGCCCAAGCTCGCGCACGAAAAAGAGATGCTCGGGCTGTACATCTCCGATCATCCAATCCTCGGCTACGAAGCAGCCCTGGGCCGTCGATGCGACAAGACGGTCGGTGCGTTGTCCGACGAGGCGGATGGAGCGTTCCTTCGTGTGGGTGGAGTGATCACGAACCTGCAGAAGAAGTGGACGCGAAAGGGCGATCTCATGGCGATCTTCGAGCTCGAAGATCTCGAAGGTTCGATCGAGGTCATGGTGTTCCCACGCACGATGACCGAACACGGTCACAAGCTCATCGATGACGCCATCGTGGTTGTTCGCGGCCGTCTCGACGGCAAGGACGACATACCCAAGTTCATCGCGCAAGACTTGGAAATCTTCGATTCGAGTCAGATGACAGCGTCGATTCCTCTGCGTTTGCGGCTGCCAACCCACGCCCAGGATCCGAACACACTCGATGCGCTCAAGGGGCTGTTGAACGATCACAGCGGCGAGTCCGAGGTATTCTTACATCTCGAGGGCAAACAGGTGATCCGTCTGCCCGAGACGTATCGGGTCGACACCGGTAGCGGTCTGGTCGCAGAGCTCCGAGTTCTCCTTGGCCCCGATGCCGTGGTTGTCTAAGCAGTTCGACCCAGTTTGCGTTTTCGACCTCGGATCGACTGGACTAGTAGGGCCCCAAGAACAAACAGCGAGGCGAACTCCGCACATGGCAATGGAAGTTGAAACCAAAGACTGCAACGCGCTCAGCGATGCCGAGATCTCCGACATGGCCGACCTCTGCGCGGATGCGCCGCTCCCATATGAGGCGGGCGAGCTCTCCAAACAAGCCGAGGAATGGGTTTTGTGCTGCCAGGCGCTCGACAACGGTCGTTTGAAGGGGTTTGCGTACTACACCCTCGAGCGAATCGGCGGAACGCCTGCGATCATCCTCGGACTCGGCTCCATTGGTCGCTCCTCGCGTCGTGACAGTGTCATGCGGGGCATGGTGACCGATCTGATGCACCGAGCCGTCATGGCGTTCCCAGACGAGGATGTGGTCGTCGGGCTACGCATGCAGACCCCCGATGGCTTCGAACTACTCAAGAGCTTCAATGACATCGTGCCTCGCCCAGATCACAAGGCGTCGGGCGAGGAGCGTGCTTGGGGACGCCGATTCGCGAAACGATTCGGGATCTCGCCGCTCCGATATGCCGATCGAACGTTCAGTTCCAAGGGCAACGGATCGATTCCGTGCGCGTTCGACCACGAATCGTCCAAGCCAGAGAGCATCGATCCAGCGGTTGCCGCGTACTTCGATGACCTTGATCCCGCGAACGGTGATGTGCTCGTGGCATTCGGTTGGGCAATGTCGGAGGATCTTGCCAAGTTCGCCTGATCTTGGGAGGCTGCATGCCTCGGTCAGAGTTTCGTCATGACATCGCTGTTCGACGCGATCGCGCAGCGAAGGATGGTCCGCAGCTATCGAGCGGAGCCGGTCGCTGAGGCCACCATCGATCGAATTGTTGCCGCGGCGCACAGTGCTCCGAGCGCGGGGAATACCCGCTCGCTCGAGCTGCTCGTCCTCACCGGTGAGGACGTCGTTCGGTACTGGGAGACGACCCTCGCACCCGACAAGCGTGACGCCTTTCCGTGGCCCGGTCTCCTCCGGGCGCCTTTGCTTCTGGTCCCCTATGTAGATCCAGCCCGCTACGCGGCTCGATACAGCGAGCCAGACAAGGCCCGGACGGGTCTTGGCGTGGGTCCACACGCATGGCCGGTGCCTTACTGGTGGGTCGACGGAGGGGCTGCGGTCGAGAACATCTTGTTGGCTGCGGTGGCGTGCGGACTCGGTGCGTGCCTTTTTGGGCAGTTCGATCACGAGCCATCGGTTCGTTCGGCGTTCGGCGTCCCGGACCACTTTCGGGCCGTGGGTACCGTTGCAGTGGGGCACCCCGATACAGAGAACGACCGTCCGAGTCGCTCGAGCCAACGCGCACGTCGAGCGCCAGAGAAGACGACGCATCGGGGCCGTTGGTGAACTCGCTCGTGGGCCATACTTGGACGCCATGAGCGTGCACCCGACCGGAATCAGATTGTGGATCGCAGGAGCGAGACCAAAGACGCTTCCAGCAGCCGTAGTCCCCGTGGTGGTGGGCACCGCCGCGGTGGCCGAGGATGAGTTCATCCCATGGCGATTCCTCGCCGCCATGGTCGTGGCGCTCGCCCTCCAGGTCGGGACCAACTACGCAAACGACTACAGCGACGGGATTCGCGGCACGGACGATGACCGCGTCGGGCCGCTGAGGCTCGTCGGTTCGGGTGCTGCATCGCCTGCCCAGGTGAAGGCTGCGCTCATCGCATCGTTCGTTGTCGCCGGGATCGTTGGATTGGTCCTGTCGTTGGCGGTGAATCCCTGGCTGCTGGCGATCGGTGCCGCCTCGATCGCGGCTGGGTGGTTCTACACGGGAGGGAAGAATCCCTACGGTTACCTCGGGCTCGGGGAAGTGGTCGTGTTCGTCTTCTTTGGAATCGTGGCGACGACCGGGTCGGCGTATGTGCAGACCGAAGAACTCTCCGGGTTGGCACTGGTCTTGTCGGTTCCGGTGGGCGTTTTCGCGACGGCCCTGTTGGTGATCAACAACCTGCGCGACCGCGAGGGCGATGAAGCGATGGGCAAGACCACCCTCGCCGTGCGTCTCGGTGACTCGCGCACTCGCCTGCTCTACACAGCATCGATGACCGGCGCGTTCGTGCTGATCGCGCTCGTGGCTGCGGTGGCTGCTCGCCCTGCGCTTCTCCTCGGTCTCTTCGGATTTGGTGTCTCGATGCCGGGAATTCTTGCCGTTCGTGCAGGAGCGACCGGCCGGGACCTGATTCCCGTCCTCGAGTCAACGGCTCGAACGCAGCTCGTGAGCGGGCTGCTTCTCACCTTCGGACTCCTCCTCTGACGCTTCGAAACAAGGGGCGTTTTAAAAAGGGGTCTGACCCCTTTTTCAAAAAAGGGGTCAGACCCCTTTCTGCGAGATGGGGTCAGGCCCCTCGGGTGGCGGTGAGGAGTTGGGCTGCGCCGAGAGTGAGCTGGCGGTGTTCAACGTCGGTGAAGCCAACCTGGCGAAGCCCCCCGAGCAGTTCCTCGCGAGGAGGCAAATAGGCAAGAGAGCGCGGAAGGTAACCGTAGGCCCGCTTGTCTGAGAGCAGCCCTCCGATGAACGGAACAACCTTGCCGAAGTAGATCCCGTGTCCAAAGCGCATCAGTGCGTTGTCTGGCTCGCTGGCATCGAGCAACGCTATGCGCCCACCTGGTCGCACGATGCGAGCGAGTTCTTCGAACACCAACTGAAGGTCGACGAAGTTACGAAGCGCGAACCCGCACGTTGCACCGTCGACCGATGCGGTTGCGATGGGCAGGCTCATCCCGTCGCCTTGCACCAATGGTTCGCCCGTGCGCGCTGCGGCGAGCATGCCGAAGCTGAAGTCGGCGCCGACCGAGCGGTAGCCCCGGTCGGCGAGCTCACGGCAGAAATCGCCGGTTCCCGTTGCGAGGTCGAGCAGCACCGACTGCGGCGCCAACCCGAGTGAGTCGATCGCTATCCGACGCCAACGGACATCGAGACGAAAGGTCATGATCCGGTTGACGAGGTCGTATCGGGGCGCAATCGTGTCGAACATCGCTTGAACGGCTTCACCCTTTTTGTCTCCCTGGGGGAGTGGTTGGTCCAATTCAGGCAGTGCAGCGGACGAACGTTCGTCGGGTGGTCGAGTCACACGTGCAAGCGTAGGTCGATTGCGATTGAGTAACAGGCTTCATCGACTTCGGGGAATGTGACCAACGGCGCTAGCGTCTCGCACGTGACGGGATCATTCGAGAACGATGCAGACAACCGCGAGGACGAAGTCGCCGACATGGCGCGTCGGGCCGCAATGGCTGCCTCTGACAAACGACGACGCGCCCGATCGGGCGGCGATGGCCCAACTGCGGCCGACGTCGATGAAGAGATGATGGCAAGACTGGGCAACTCGCTCGATGCCATCGCAGAGTGGTCCCCTGGATTTGCGGGTGCGATGTTGTTCCGCGGCGAGACCGCTCAGCCACTGGTGAGCCTGATCACGGCAGGTGATCGGGAGGCGATGCGGCGATCGCTCAGCCACGTGGCGACGTCGGTTCGCATGGAGCTCGACTTGATCGAACGCGATGCGCTGGGATCGTTCGTGGATTCAGTGACATCGACCAGCCGCGGCGCGATCCTCGTGTTTCGGATGGTCGATGACCTTCTGGTGGTGGCGATCGAAGGTAGGCCCGCCCGAATTGCCGATGCGTGGAAGGCTGTGCTCGACCAGATGAGCGAACTGAGCGAGGCGACAGCGGGCTTGATCCGCTCGACGAAGTAAGCGAATCACTCGAATTGCATGACCCCGTCGTCGATGGGTCTCGTCTTGAATCGACGCAGCTCGTGAAGATAACGCTGGGTGTTCAGCCACGGTTCGCGATCGCCCTGTCGTGGCAGGAGCGGCATCATCCGTTCCATGTAGCCGGCGGGAAAGTCGGCAATCCAGGGGCGGGCGGTCATGTCGGCATCGCTGGGTCGGAGCCGCGGTGTGCAGATCGTGGCGCGTACGTCCGTCATATGATTCAGCAGTCGGCACACGTAGTCGCAGGTGAGGTCGACACGCAGCGTCCAGGAAGCGTTGATGTAGCCGAACGACGAAACCAGATTCGGAACGTCCGAGTACGCCAGCCCGCGGTACGTCCAGGTCTTGGAAAAGTCGATCGCCTCGCCGTCCACGGTGATGTGCATGTCGCCAAGGGTCACGAGCTGCAACCCTGTGGCTGTCACGATGATGTCTGCATCGAGCTCTTGGCCTGAGTTGAGGCGTATCCCGCTCTCGGTGAATGTATCGATCGTGTCGGTCACGACCGACGCGGTACCGCTCTTCAGTGCTTCGAAGAGGTCACCATCGGGAACGACACAAAGCCGCTGATCCCACGGACCATAGGTCGGTGTGAAGTGTGTATCGACATCGAAATCGGGTCCGAGTCGCTTGCGCACACGGCCGATCAGTAGCGATCGGATCTGATCTGGATTCGATCGCGATCGTCGGTACAGCAGCTCGGTCTTGAGGATGTTCTTCCAACGTGTGATTCCGTAGGCCAGTTTTGACGGCAGAAACGTTCGTAGCCGCATCGCCATGCGGTCGACCTCGGGCTGTGAAGCCACGTACGACGGCGAACGTTGCAACATAGTCACGTGTTCGGCATCGGCTGCAATCGCAGGCACGATGGTCACCGCAGTAGCGCCCGACCCGATGACGATGACCTTCTTGTCGGCGTAGTCGAGGTCGTCAGGCCACGACTGTGGATGCACGACGGGACCGGCGAAACGGTCACGTCCAGGAAAGTCTGGTTCGTAGCCGCCCTTGTAGCTGTAGTAACCCGAGCACATGAACAGGAAACCGCAGGTGAGCACGACCGCTTCATCGGTGTCTGTGCGACGTGCGGTAACGGTCCACGTCGAGTCCTTCGTGCTCCACGAGGCGCTGGTGACCTGATGGTTGTAGCGGATGTGGCGATCGATGCCGAACTCCGCTGCAGTCTCGCGGACGTATGCCTGGATCGAGGCACCATCGGTGATGGTCGTGTTACCGGTCCATGGTTTGAACCGATACCCCAACGTGTACATGTCGCTGTCTGACCGCACACCGGGATACTGAAAGAGATCCCAGGTGCCACCCAGGTCAGATCGACCTTCCAGAATCGCGTAGCTGCGGTCCGGGCAATTCTCGTCGAGATATCTGCCCGCACCGATCCCGGAGATTCCGGCGCCGATGACGAGCACGTCGACGTCACACGTCATGGCGTTGTCTGACGTCAGCCGTCTCGACGCTTGCGCATCTCTTTCGCGTGTCGCTCGAGGGTCTGCTTCTGCTTCTTGGTCAGGCTGTCGAGACCTTGGTCGTTCACCTGATCAAGCAGGGCGTCGATCTCGGCGTCGGAGGCATCCACGGTCGGCACGGCGCTGAGGTTTGCTCGGCCTTTGGACTTCTTGGCCCGTTTGCTCGTCTTCTTGGTCGTGCGAGGCGTCGATGGTGTGCCGGTCACAAATGATGGGAGAGCGACGGTCGGGATCCACTCGACATTGGCAAATCCGAGCGACCGGGTCATGACGAGCCCGATGAAGGCTGTGGCCGTCAGCATCACGATCCCGGGGAGCGTTCGCAGCGTCAACAGCTGGAGGAATTGCACGAAGAAGAAGAACGCCACCACGACCCAGAACGGAATGCCGAAGAACGAGCGCGCTTGTGGCATCGACGCAGAGAAGCCGGCTGCGACACCGAGGAAGATCATGCTCAGCCCGAACGTGGGGACCGAGTCGTTCACCAACAGGCCGACAACGGTCGCGAGAACGGCGGGAATGATCACGATTGCGCCGATCAGACTGGTGAACGCCCGCCGGCCGAGCATGCTCTCGAACTGCGAACCGATCATGAAGAAGAAGATCAACCCGAGAAGTGCCCAGAAGAAGTCAGATGCAGGCGGAATGGGCCACGTGAGGAATCGCCAGACCTGGCCACCCGAGAGTGCCGAGTTCTCGAGGAAAAGCGCTCGGCTCAGCGTGCCATAACCGCCTTCGAGGACCACGAGCAGGATGCCGAACAGGCCCAAACCCGTGATGGCAACCGTCGTCGTGACCGCGATGGTGCCAACGGTGAACCAAGGGTCGGACCCCGACCCTCGCGAAAACGGACTCTGGAATGCATAGCGATCAGCCATCGGCACAAAGGGTACTGCACTCTGAGCCGCAATCTTGGGTCCCATCGAACCTAGAACGGTGGTTTTGTCGACCTATGACGGGCTCAGGATCGGCGACGGCGGGGAGCTGCAACCGATTGTGGCGATCCTGATTGGCTTGCTCGCAATTGGCCACACGCAGCATCGATGTCGGTACCGCGGTTTCGGCGGATGGTTGCGTTGGTTCCCCGATCCAGCAGCCATTGCTGAAAACGAGCGACCCCCGCAGCGTCGGTCCCGATCGTGGGATACCCAGGCGTTGGGTTGAGCGGGATCAGATTGACATGTGCACGGAGCTCGCGACAGAGCTCTGCGAGAGCGATCGCCTGCGCCTCGGTGTCATTCACATCTGCGATCAGCGCCCACTCGAAACTGAGTCGGCGCCCGCTCGCCGCAACGTATCCTGCGCAGGCGTCGGCGAGTGTATCGATCGGGTAGCGCTTGTTCAGAGGCACGAGTTCGGTGCGCAGGTCATCGGTCGCGGCGTGAAGCGAGACCGCAAGACTGACCGGAAGGTTCTCCTCCGACATCCGTTTGATCCCCGGGACAACTCCGACGGTGCTCATCGTGATGTGCCGCGCCGACAGTCCCAAGTCGCCGTGAATTCGACGAACCGCACCCCAGGTGGCGTCGTAGTTGGCGAGAGGTTCGCCCATCCCCATGAACACCACATTCGACAAACGTCTCGGCTTGGCAGCCTCGCGGGCACGGATGACCTGTTCGACGATCTCTCCCGTGGTGAGATGTCGCCGAAAGCCCTCTTGTCCGGTCGCGCAGAACCCGCAGGCCATCGCACATCCAGCCTGAGAGCTGACGCAGACGGTCGAGCGGCCCGGGTAGTGCATGAGCACCGTCTCGACGGCATCACCGTCACCGAGGCCCCAGAGCCACTTGTGGGTCTCGCCATCGTCGCTGATGCGCTCGACCCGATTGTGCAAGGCAACGGGCAACAGCTCGTCGAGGTCGGCGCGCAACGCTTTGGGCAGGGTGGAAATCTCCGAGATCTCGAGCCCGTCCTCGTAGAGGCCCTTCCAAAGTTGCTCGACTCGGTATTTGGGATGCTCGGCAAGCAGGGTGCCAAGTGTTTCGCGGTCGAGTTGATAGCGGGTCTCGGTGGCGGTCATGATTGCGGCGTCCAGAGCGTGTCGGTGCGGTGGATGTGAAATCCGATCTTTTTGTATGTCGCGACGGCGGCGACGTTGTCGGACTCCACGTAGAGCATTCCCGTTGACAACCCCTGGTCGTGCAACCACTGCAGCCCCGCAAGGGTGAGTGCTTTGCCGAGGCCCTGGCCGTGGAACGTTGGATCGACGGCGATGACGTAGATCTCGCCCAGCGCTTCGGGCTCGGAGTGGATCTTCGTCCAGCAGAATCCCGCCAGTGCCCCGTCGATTCGGTGGAGACGAAAGCCATCCGCATCGAACCACGACTGGCTCATGTCTTCGCGAACAGCTTCCGCGGTCAACCCAGACTGCTCTGGGTGCCAGTGGAACGCGCGATTGTTCACCACCACGAATTCATCGATGTCGGCATCGGTGAACGGCTCGGTGGCCACGTCGGTCGATGCTGCCGGAAGTGGCATGCGCATCTGCAGAAGAGTGCGGTTCGAGACCAGTTCACGCGCCTCCATCGCGGCGCGACGCTCGGGAGTGGTTCCGTGAATCCATATCGCCGCGTCAACAGGAGCGTTTTCGGCCAGAGCGAGCGCATCGGTGAACGTCGTCATCGTGTCGGCCTCCTCGAATGTGAGGTGAACGACAGATGTGCGACCCGGTTGATGTTCGACAATGAACTCCACCCCATGAAGGCTACGAGCGAGATCGCTTTCCAAAGAAAGTTTTCCATTCCACCTAAATTGGTTGGTCGGCCTGCCGATTGAATTTGGCCGGGCAAGACTCGGTGTTAATGTACGCATAGCGCCCCTGAGCTCCGCCGCGATGGGGCGTGCGTGCGACACATCGTGAGGGATCCGCCGCCCTCGTGTCGCAGAAAGAGCGGATGCTTCGGCATCCGCTCTTTCCTATTTTTCTGAGTAGCTTTCACACCATGAACTCGGACCAGGCAGAACTGTCGACCGTCGCTACCCAGATCGACGAACTCGTCGAACGAATAGTCGAGGTGGCCGAGCGCTATCGCGGCACAGATCGCGATGATGTCGCGATTCGGTTGTTCGAAGTCGAACGTTCCCTCAACAGCGCTGGTCGCAACTTGCAGAGCGCCTTTCGGGCTTTTTGATTTCGATGGAGAACTCAGCGAAGAAGTCGGGTCGGCCACGAGTCCGCGAGGACATCGCTTTGCGTCCCGGGTATCACTCTCCGCAGCTCGACGTCGATGTGCGGTTGAACACGAACGAGGCACCAAGTGCTCCACCGGCCGAGTTCGACGATGCGTTGCACCGAGCGCTCGACGAAATCTCTTGGCACCGATACCCCGACCGCTCCGCAGGGGAGCTTCGATCGGCGTTGGCCGATCGATATTCCCGAACTGCGGCCGAAGTGTTTGTGGCCAATGGGTCCAACGAGGTTCTCCAGACCGTGATGCTCACGTTCGGTGGGGCGGGGCGAACCGCCGCCGTGTTCGAGCCCACATACGCGTTGCACGCGCACATCTCGAAAACGACGGGTACCGAGGTTGTTGAGGGGGCACGTCGTGACGACTTCTCTCTCGATCTCGACGAGGTGCAACGCATCGTTGAGACACACCAGCCCGACGTGCTCTTCTTGTGTTCTCCGAACAATCCAACCGGTCTCGTGGATCCACCCGAGACCGTCGGAGCGGTCCTCGAGTTGATGGCAGGGACCGACGGACTGCTCGTGGTTGACGAAGCGTATGGACAGTTCGCCGAGACCTCGGCCGTCGAGCAGATCGCAGAAGACGTGCCACTCGTCGTCAGCCGCACCTTCTCGAAGACGTGGTCAATGGCCGGCGCGCGACTCGGATACCTCCTGGCCCCGGCGTGGATCGTGCAAGAGCTCGACAAGGTCGTGCTGCCGTATCACCTCGACTCGTTCAAACAAGCGTCAGGTCTGGCGGCGCTCGGCTTCGGCGACGCCATGGACGACCGGGTTGCGCTGATCGTCGAAGAGAGAGCGCGATTGTTGAAGGCTCTGGAGGCCCTGCCGGTCACCACCTGGGACAGCGGCGCCAACTTCTTTTTGTTCCGCGCCGACGACATGTCGGGCGATGACCTCTGGAATGGTTTGGTCGAGCGGTCCGTGCTGGTCCGCAATTGTTCGTCTTGGCCACGCTTGCAAGGGTGCTTGCGGGTGACGGTCGGCAGTCCGCAGGACAACGACCTCTTTCTCGAGGCGCTCTCCGCTGTGCTCGATGCGTGAGGTGATTCCGTAGACTTGTCGGATGCGCAACGCTGAAGCACGCAGAGACACAAAAGAAACCCAGATCGAGATCAGCATCGAGCTCGACGGCGACGGAACCACCAATTGCACCACGGGCCTTCCGTTCTTCGATCACATGCTCGACCAGCTGGGAAGACATGGGGGCTTCGATCTCACGGTCAAAGCCGTTGGAGATCTCGAGATCGACTCCCATCACACGGTCGAGGACACGGGAATTCTGCTCGGCGACGCGTTCCGCGAGGCGTTGGGCGACAAGGTGGGCGTTCGGCGCTTCGCTTCGAACTCGGTGCCGCTCGATGAAGCGTTGGTCGAGACGGCGCTCGATCTCTCCGGCCGCCCATTTCTGCACTACGAGGTCGATTTCCCGGGTGAGAAGATCTTGGGCAACCCACCTTTTGACCCCCAGCTTTGCGAAGAGTTCTGGCGGGCCTTCGTGACCGCGGCTGGCCTGACGCTGCACATCACCTCCGTCCGGGGAAAGAACACCCACCACATCATCGAGGCAACGTTCAAGGGCGTCGCCCGGGCCCTTCGCGACGCGGTCACCGTGACCGGTGGCGGACTTCCGTCGACAAAAGGTGTCTTGTAGGACGTCGGTGTTTCGAAGAACTATTGCGAGAGCCGCACGGGAACACCATCAGCGGCCATCGCGGTCTTGATTTCGCCGATGGTGTAGTCGCCGTAGTGCACCATCGATGCAATCAGCGCAGCGTCCGCGCCGCCTTTGGTGACCGCGTCGGTGAGATGTGATGGTTCGCCTCCGCCTCCCGATGCGATCACGGGGATGCGCACTGCGTCGGCGACCATTCGGGTGAGTGTGAGTTCGTATCCGCTTCGTACGCCGTCGGTGTCGATGGCGTTGAGGCAGACTTCGCCAGCGCCGCGATCCTCGGCCTCGGTGATCCACTGGAGAACGTCACGTCCGGTCGGCGTGCGACCGCCTTGAATGACCACTTCGTACCCTGATGGGATGGATGCTGTCGGCTCGACCCGTTTTGCATCGACGCCGAGAACGACGCACTGGGCGCCAAACGCTTCAGCACCTTGGCTGAGCAGATCCGGATTGCGGACCGCTGGTGAATTGAGACTGACTTTCTCGGCGCCGGCGAGCAGGACCGCCCGCATGGCATCGAGCGAATCGATTCCGCCGCCTACGGAGAAAGGGATACGGATCGAAGCCGCCACGTTCTCGACGACGTCGAGAAAGAGGTTGCGATCCTCCGCCGATGCGGTGATGTCATAGAACACCAGCTCATCGACACCTTGCTCGTCGTAACGCACGGCGTATTCGACCGGGTCGCCGAGGTCGACGTTTCCTTCGAACTTGATTCCCTTGGTCACTTGGCCTCGACGCACATCGAGACACACGATGACTCGTTTGAGCAACGTCATGATCGGTCTCCGTCTAGGAACGATTTGAGTATCGACATGCCCACGGGTCCGCTCTTTTCCGGGTGGAACTGCAGGGCGACCAGGTTGTCTTTGCGCACACCGACACAGAAGGCGTGGCCGTGGTCGGTCGTGGCGATCACGTGCACCGAGGGGTCAGGGTCGCAGTAGTAGCTGTGCACGAAATAGCAGGCCGTGTCCGCTGCCCCGACGAGATCCTTGGCCAAGGGTTCGTCATCAGCGAAGGTCACCGGGTTCCATCCCATGTGGGGAACCTTGAGCGTTGGGTCGTCGAGCTCGAAACGTCTGACGCGACCCGGCAGCAGTCCGAGACACTCGACGCCCCCGTCTTCTTCGCTGTGATCGAACAGCAGTTGCATGCCAACGCAGATGCCGAAGACCGGCTTTCCCGATTCGACTGCGTCTCGAAGTGCGACGTCCAGTCGACGTTCGCGAAGCACGCGCATGCACGTCGCAGCAGCGCCAACACCAGGAAAGATCACATGATCGGCGGCTCGGATCACGTCATGATCGGCGGTGATTTCAGCGTCGAACCCGAGGCTGCGGACAGCGTGCGCCACCGAAGTGACGTTTCCAGCGTTGTAGTCGAGGATGGCGACTGGCATGGCTGCCATTGTCGCAGGCCTCGATTCATCTTCCTCTCCAGACCGGGCGAATGGCACCACCTGGTGAGCCGATGGCCATCGCGTGGCGTCACCGTTCGACCGCGCCAGTAGCCTGACGCCGTGACCGCATCAACACCGACGTCCACCGAGCCTGACGCCAAGAAGCCCTCACCCAAGAAGCACAACGAACTTGGGCCGTCGAACAGCGCTGGCGATCGTCTTCCGATCAAGATGCTGAATGACCGCATCCTCGTCCGCATCGGCGATGCAGAGGGTGAGCGGCGATCGTCCGGAGGGATCCTGATCCCCGCGACCGCACAGGTCGGAAAACGATTGACCTGGGCCGAGATCGTCTCCGCTGGCCCAAACGTACGAAACATGGAAATCGGTGACCGTGTGCTCTTCAACCCCGACGATCGTTACGAGGTCGAAGTCGGTGGCACCGACTACATCATTCTTCGCGAACGTGACGTGCATGCCGTGGCCGCAGAACGCCTCGAAGAGGGTTCGACCGGGCTCTACCTCTAGGCAGGAATCAACATGACGATCCAGCCGACCTTCGACGAGTTCGTCTCGCTTGGAGCAGAACACCGTGTCGTTCCCGTGTGGCGGTCCTTGCTGGCCGACCAGGTCACGCCGGTCTCGATCTTCGCACGCTGTGTTGGCGAGGACGACGGATTCTTGCTCGAGTCAGTCGAGAACGGGGAGCGGTGGAGTCGCTGGTCCTTTCTTGGTCGCAATGCTCTGGCCACCGTCGTCTCGGTAGGTGGTGTCATCTCGGTCACCGGCCCGCTTGCGGACCAGATGCCAACAGGAGGCGGCATGCTGGCGACCCTCGAAGAACTGCTGGAAACGTTCAGCGCCCCGTCGCTCGAAGCACTGCCACCGCTGCACTCCGGTCTCATGGGCTACCTCGGGTACGACGTCGTCCGCGAGGTGGAACACCTGCCGGACGTACCCGACGACGACACGGGCCACGCCGATGGTGTGATGGCGATGATCGGCGAGTTGGTCGCCTTCGATCACTGGAAGCAACAGGTCACGCTAATCTCCAACACGATCATTCCCGAGAACGCCGACGAGACTGCGCTGCGTTCCTGTTACGACGACGCCATCGGCCGGCTGACGGCACTGCAAAACGATGGAGCTCGACCGCTCGACGAACCCCTCGTGTCGCCGCCTCCGCTCGATGCGGAGCTCCCGACGGTCACCTCGACGATGGGTGAGGCCGACTACTGCCGAGCCGTTGAGACAGCGAAGGAGTACATCCTCGCGGGAGACATCTTTCAGGTCGTGCTCGCACAACGTTTCGACTTCGAGCTCGACGCGGAACCGTTCGACGTCTACCGGGTTCTCCGTCAGGTGAATCCGAGCCCCTACATGTACTTCTTGCGCATCGGGGAGCTGAGCATCGTGGGTGCATCGCCCGAGCCGATGGTGCAATTGCTCGACGGCAAGGTCATCTCGCGCCCGATCGCGGGAACCCGACCGCGTGGTGCGACCGACGTCGAAGACCGACGTCTTGGAGCCGAACTCCAAGAACATCCGAAGGAAGTCGCCGAGCACGTGATGCTCGTGGATCTTGCTCGCAACGACATCGGCCGGGTCATCAGCTACGGGAGCGAGACCCGTGATCAGTTGATGACACTCGAGCGATACAGCCATGTCATGCATCTCACGTCGCAGGTCTCGGGCGACCTCGCTCCTGGAAAGACGGCAATCGACGTGCTTCGAGCAACGCTGCCAGCGGGAACGGTTTCGGGAGCACCGAAGGTTCGAGCGATGCAGATCATCGATGAGCTCGAGCCGGTCAAGCGTGGTCCGTACGCCGGCATCGTCGGCTACATCGACTTCTCGGGCAATATCGACACCGCTATCGCAATTCGCACGATGTTCGTGCGGGGAAACCAGGCGTCGGTGCAAGCGGGTGCGGGGATCGTTGCGGACAGCGTTCCCATCGATGAGCATGATGAGTGCATCAACAAGTCGAAGGCGCTGCTCGCTGCGGTGCCCGGCGCCAGGATCATGACGGCGCAACGAAAGGCGGCTTCATCATGAATGTCTACGTGGGTGAACGCGACGTACTGTCGGTCTCGGGAGAGGACGCGGAGTCGTACCTGCAAGGCCAGGTCTCGCAGGATGTCACCAAACTCGGCATCGGCGAGAGTGCATGGAGCCTGATCCTGCAGCCGCAGGGCAAGGTGGATGCGTGGTTTCGGATAACCAGGACCGCAGACGACGTTTTTCTGCTCGACGTCGATGCCGGATTCGGCGAAACGCTGCTCGCCCGAGTGAAACGTTTCATGATGCGCGTCAAGGTCGAGCTCGAACTCGCGACGTGGACGCTGCACGCGTATGACGGAGCCATCGACGACTCTGCCACAGCGGCACCCATCGTTTCGCCATCAGCAGATGGGCTGGGCGTCGACGTGATCGGACCAGACTTGGCGACTCCAGTCGCCACGGAACTCGATGCAACCGAGCACCTCCGCCGTCGGATCGAGGGCGGCATCCCGGCGATGGGAAGCGAGCTCGGTGAATCGACCATTCCTGCTGAGGCAGGGATCGTGAAGCAGTCGGTGTCGTTCACCAAGGGTTGTTACACCGGACAAGAACTGGTTGCCCGGGTTGACTCGCGCGGCGATAACACCCCACGACGCCTGCGAATCGTCTCGGGATCCGGCTCGGCCGCCGTCGGCGATGAGCTGCACAACGACGGTGCAATTGCGGGCACCCTCACGTCCGTCGCGCCCACCGATGACGGTTGGGTGGCACTGGCGTATGTGAAACGGTCTTCGTTCGACAAGACCGAGCTCGATTTCAGTGGCACAGCTGTCACGGTCCGGCCGGTGCCCGGAGACGCGGCGTAGCCATGTACCTCGACGGGATCCTCGCGTCGCACAGAGCTGCGGCTGCCGATGACGACCGATCGGTCGATCAGCTGGTCGAACTGGTTGGCGACCTCTCTCCGGCGCGTGGATTTGGTGCCGCGCTACGCGCGGCGGCTCCGCTCGGCGTGATCGCAGAAGTGAAACGGCGCTCCCCATCGAAGGGCGACCTCGATCCCGACCTCGACCCGGCCGAGCTCGCCTCGAGCTATGCAGCCGGGGGCGCAGCTTGTTGCTCCGTGCTGACCGACGAGGAGTACTTCGGCGGTTCGGTCGCTGATCTGCGTGCGGTTCGCGAGGCGGTCGAGATCCCAATTCTCCGCAAGGACTTCACGGTCTCCCCCAATGACGTTGTCGATGCTCGGTTGATGGGTGCCGATTGTGTGCTGCTGATCGTTGCTGCGCTCGACGATGCTGAACTCACCGATTTCTTTTCTCTCGCGACCGAGGTCGGCCTCGATGCACTGATCGAAGTGCATGACGAAGCCGAGGCCGAGCGGGCCATCGCCGTAGGGGGCACGATCATCGGAGTCAACCAGCGCGATCTGCGAACATTTGAGGTCGATGTGGACCGAGCTGCCCGTGTTGCTGCGTCGTTGCCCGCTGAGGCGCTGCGCATTGCCGAGTCTGGTATCGGCGGACCACAGGACATTCCCGCCCTCGTCGAGGCCGGATTCGATGCGGTCCTCATCGGCGAATCGCTCGTCAAACACCGCGGACCAGCCGACGGTGTCCGAGCACTCCTCGACGCGGCAGGGGGCGCCGAGCTGCCCACGTCGGTCGCCGAAGAATCGGACGGACTGACCGAACGGTTGGGTACCTAGCGTGTTTGTGAAGATCTGTGGCGTGACGGACGTCGACGATGCCTTGTTGGCTGTGGCTCTTGGTGCCGATTCGTTGGGACTGAACTTCGTCTCGGGTTCTACCCGTCAGATCGCAACGACCCGAGCTCGAGACATCGCCGCACGAATCCCCGCCGAGACCTTGACGGTCGGCATTTTCCGCAACGAGTCCAAGGAGCGGGTGGTCGACATCGTCCACACCGTCGGCCTTCGGGCAGCGCAACTCCATGGCAACGAGAGCCCCGACGAAGTTGCATGGGTCGCCGAGCGTGTACCGACGGTGATCAAGGCGGTTGCTGCGGGAACCGAGCAGGCTCGTCGGGCAAGCGAGTTCTTGGTGCCCATCATCCTTGTCGACGCTCCGACGCCCGGTGCAGGTGAGGTCTTCGACTGGCGACTCACCGAGTCGCTGCCGATGGATCGTCGAATTCTGCTCGCCGGAGGCCTGAACCCCGAGAACGTCGCTGATGCAATCGCAGCGGTCAAGCCGTGGGGCGTGGACGTGGCCAGTGGCGTCGAGAGTGCACCCGGCAAGAAGGACCCGTCGGCATTGCGACGTTTCATCCAAAACGCCAAAGCTGCGGGAGAAGTGCTCGACGCCGAACAGCACGAGCCGAGCGAAGAAGGCTTCTACAACTGGGAAGTCGAATAGCACGAGTTCGACCGCGGAGTTGTCAGTGGATCGTCCGTGCCGCGAACCAGGCGAGATTCATCATCGCGAGGCCATAGACGAAGAGTCGGGTCTCCTTCTGCAACTTCCTGGTGAGCACGATCATGATCAGCCAGAACGGCGTCATCACCAGCCATTGGATTGCCACGATTCTGTCGGTCTTTGGCAGAAGGAGATCGAGTAGGAAATCGGGCACGGGGGTGAAACACCAACCGGGGTACTTCGGATTCCGTAGCCTCCCCGCGGAAGAAGCCCCGTCGTGGAAGGGTTTGTTGCGTATGGCTCATGATCTGATCATCATCGGTGGAGGAACAGCAGGATTGGGTGCAGCTCGCGGAGCGCGAGTGCACGGCGCCTCGCCGCTCCTGATCACCGATGGGCCTATAGGGGGAGACTGCACGTTCACCGGTTGCGTCCCCTCGAAGACGTTGATTTCGCAGAGTCGCCGCGGAGCGTCGTTCGGTGATGCCATGCGCACCGTGCACGAGACGATCGACCGCATCGCTGCCGAGGAGAGCGCCGACGTGCTCCGTGCCGAAGGTGTGGATGTCATCGATGGTCGGGGCACGATTGTGGCCCCCGACACCGTCGAAGTCGATGGCACCTCGTACTCGGCGAAACACGTGCTCATCGCGACGGGGGCGAGAGCCGCAATCCCTCCGATCTCGGGACTCAGTGACGTCGACTTCCTCACGAACGAGACGTTGTTCGAGTTGGAGAAGCTTCCACCACGATTGGGCATTATCGGTGGTGGGCCGATCGGCTGTGAGATGGCGATGGCGTTTGCTGGCTTCGGCAGCGCCGTCACGATTTTCGAGGGTGCGCCAAGGCTCATCCCCAACGAGGAACCAGAAGCGTCCGCGGTCATCGAACGGGCGATGGCAGCCGCGAGCGTCGACGTGCGAACCGGTTCCCTTGTCGACGACGTCTCGGCCCAGGGGAGTGTCATCACGCTGACGGTCGATGGTCACGTCGTCGATGTGGACACACTTCTTGTCGCGACGGGACGTGTCGCGAACACAACCGGCTTCGGACTGGAGTCGACTGGCGTCGAACGGTCCAAATCAGGTCATATCAAGGTCGATGACAGGCTGCGAACGACCGTCAAGGGCATCATCGCCGCTGGTGACGTGACCGGACTCCTGCCCTTTACCCATGCCGCCGATGAGCAGGCTCGCCTTGCCGTCAGCCATGCGTTGGGAAAGGGCACCCGTTGGAAGTACGGCACGACGGCAACACCATGGGTCACCTTCACGTCGCCAGAGGTGGCACGGGTCGGTGTGCTCGAGTCCGAGGCGCCGCGAGGTGCGATGGTCGCCCATTTGCCTTTGTCACATGTCGATCGAGCGATCACCGAAGGTCGCACCGACGGTTTCGTGAAGCTCATCGCCGGACCGAAGATGATCACGAGAGGGCTGTTCGGCGGACAGATCATTGGCGCCACGATCGTTGCGGACCGGGCTGGGGAGATGATCCACGGTCCTACCCTGGCGGCTCGTCTGGGAATGTTTGTCGGTCGGCTCGCGCAGGTGACGACGCCGTACCCAACGTGGTCGACGGCGATCCAGCAGGCCGCCGGTCAATTCTTCCAGCCCGTCAGTGGTCTTGAGGCTCGTCCTGCGCAGCGGTAGCGATCTGATCGCTGAAGGCCCGGAGGCGTGCGAGCGCTTCTGAGTTCACGGGGCTGACCTGTTTCGCGAGATCGTTCTTGATGGTCGTGAACACGTCGGCTTCGAGGCCGCAGTCGACACAGGCTTCAAGATGTGTCTGGATCCGCTCCATCCGCTCGGCGTCGAGTTCGCCGTCCAGATAGGTCTGCAGGCGAAGCGCAACGTCTCGGCATGTCATGGTTTTGTTCGACATCAGGTCTCCTCCATCTGGGAAGCCTCGAGGTGTTGCCGAATATTCCGTCTGGCTCGATGCAATCTCGACATCACGGTACCGACGGGAATTCCAAGGGCGTCGGCGGCTTCTTGATAGGACAACTGGTTGAGGTCGACGAGCTCGACGACGCGACGGAACTTCTCCGGAAGGGCGTTGAGGGCGTTCTCGATGGGGGCTTCGAACTCCTGGTCCATGAGCTGACTCTCGGCGTCCGCACCATCAGGCGACTCATCGGCCACCCGTGCCATCTGTTCGTCGGGATCGTGCATGAGCTCGGGTCGCTTCCGACGCACACGATTCACCTGAGCGTTGCGCATGATGGTCAACAACCACGCACGTGGGTAACGACCATCAAATCTCTCGATCGCTCGGTAGGCCCGTATCAGCGTGTCTTGGACCAGGTCCTCGGCATCGGTGGGGTTGCGCGTGATCGACTGTGCGACGCGGTAGAGCACTTCGAGTTCTGGCACCACGTACTCGGCGAAGCGAGCGTCCTGACCTACGGGGCCAGAATTCTGATCAGTCGACATCGTGGACACACTAGTAGCGCTCGCGGATGTGTCGAGAATCGACCGGCACAAGTCGTGGGCAGACCGACCGATGTTGCAATCGACGCAGGTTTGTAATTTGCCCGTGTCGGACGACGGCCAACATCGAGAGATCGGCACCGTTGGAATTCCAACGAATTTTCGCTGGAGCATCGCCACTTGCCAAAATTCGTCCACTACAGTGACGCCTACTTGTAATTCGCAACGTTCCGCCAAGTTGGTGGCTCAGGAGGTACATAAAGATGAACAAGAGTGAATTGGTAGCAGAGATCGCTTCGAAGGCTGGAGTAACCCAGTCAGACGCGGGTTCGTGCGTCGATGCAATGATGGAGATCGTGTCGTCGCAGGTCCGCGGCGGCGGCGAGGTGAACATTCCCGGTTACGTGAAGTTCTCACGTAAGGACACCAAGGAGCGCATGGGTCGCAACCCGCGCACCGGTGAAGCACGCATGATTCCTGCCGGCACCGCCGTCAAGATTCAGGCTGGCTCGAAGCTGAAGGCTGCCGGCAAGGGCGCTTGATTCTTCGGTTCACACCGACAATCTGAGCTGTGGGGCGGTGCTTCGGCGCCGCCCCATTGTCTTTTTGGCCCTAGAGTTTGTGGCCTATGACGACGTTCCCAGCGCCCAGCGAGATCCTCCCGCACCGTCCACCGTTCCTGTTTCTGGACGAGATTGTCGAGCTCCGCCCGCTGGAGTACGGCAAGGCATCCTGGACGTTGACCGGGGACGAATTCTGGTTTCCGGGCCACTTTCCCGGTCGTCCGACGCTTCCCGGCGTCCTGATGTGTGAGGCCATTGCCCAAATGGGCGCCTACACCGTGCTGTGCGACCCCGACCAGTACATCGGAAAACTGCCGCTGTTTGGCGGGCTCGACAAGGCACGGTTCCGACGGCAGGTTGGGCCGGGAGACACGGTCGAAGTCGAGGCCGAGATAAACCAGCTGTCTGCGCGAGCGGGCAAAGGCAAGGGTGCGGTGCTCATCGACGGCAAGGTTGCCTGTAGCGCCGACATCATGTTCGTGGTCGTCGACGCCTGACATCGGCTCCTTCTCGTACTACAAAGAGGTCGCGAACAGATCGAGCATCGACCGCCATGTCTGGGCATCGCGCTCCGCGTCGTAGGTGCCGAGTGGGTTCTCTTCGTTGGTGAAACCATGTCCGGTCCCTTCGTGCACGGTGAACGTGACGTTCTTGCCCATGGCGCGCAGCTCGTCGCCCAGTGCGGTCACTGCGTCTGGGGGGAAGAAGTCATCGATTTCGGCGAAGTGGCCGTCGACGGTTGCGGTGAGGCCTGACCAGTCGGGAGCACCGTCGCCGAGCGGAGCTCCATAGAACGGTGCGACCGCACCAACGCGATCGCCCTCGTGAGCGGCGATGAGCAGCGACAGCATGCCTCCCATGCAATAACCAGCGACGCCTATTGCATCGCCGTCGACCGCATCCAACGACAGAAGGTGAGTGATCGCTCCGCCCATGTCGACCACCGCTCGTTCGATGTCGAGGGTGGTCATCAGATGCCCGGCCTTGTCCATCTCATCGTGCTCGGCGAGCGCACCGTGGTAGAGATCTGGCGCCAGAGCGACATAACCGGCCGCAGCCAGCCGATCGCAGACGGCCTTGATCTGAGGGACCAGTCCCCACCACTCCTGGATGACCATGACTCCGGCCCCATTGCCGGAGTCTGGTATCGCCAGGTAACCCCCTGCGGTGTCACCGTTCGATGCGAATTCGATCATCTGTCCCATTGAGCGCTCCTGACGTCGGCGTTTTGCCGATCGTAGGCGAAGAGCTCAGTCGCAGGTCGTGTTGGTTTGCACGCCGCCCATGCTCGATCGAATGACGTACGTGTCTCCAGCAGCTGCACCGGTGTCTGTGTAGGTGAGGACGTTGCCCACCGTTTCCAGCCAGCTGTTGTTGCGACGTACCACATACGTGTTCTCGCCCGCTATAGCGGTCCAAACCAACGTGACCGAACCATCACCGTTCACCGTGGCGGTGCAGGTTTGTCCGGGTGGTGGTGGGTCGTCGATCGTGATGTCGGGGTTGCAGGTGGTGTTGGTCTGAACTCCGGCCATGTTTGATCGGATGACGTAGGTGAAGGTGCCGTTGCCGGGGCTGTCATCGAAGGTGAGGACGTTGCCTGCGGTGGCGATGTAGGTGTTGTTGCGTCGGACGATGTAGTTGTTTTCGCCTGCGATCGCCGTCCAGGTGAGCGTCACGAGTCCGTTGGCTTCCGTGGCGGTGCAGGTTTGTCCGGGTGGTGGTGGGTCGTCGATCGTGATGTCGGGGTTGCAGGTGGTGTTGGTCTGAACTCCGGCCATGTTTGATCGGATGACGTAGGTGAAGGTGCCGTTGCCGGGGCTGTCATCGAAGGTGAGGACGTTGCCTGCGGTGGCGATGTAGGTGTTGTTGCGTCGGACGATGTAGTTGTTTTCGCCTGCGATCGCCGTCCAGGTGAGCGTCACGAGTCCGTTGGCTTCCGTGGCGGTGCAGGTCTGGGCGGGAGGAGGAGGGGCGTCGACCGTCACCGTTGGCTCACACGTCGTGTCCCACTCCACACCATTGAGCAATGTGCGAATTCGGTAGGTGTACGTGCCGTTGTCCGGCGAATCGGTGTACGTCGTGGTGTTTCCAGCATCTGCGACGAACACGCCGTCGCGACGCACCTGATAGTTGTCACCGTCCACGCCACCGGCGACAAGGGTCCAGGTCAGGTTCACATCGAAGTTTGCATCCACCGATGCGCTGCAGGTCTGATCCTCGCGGGGATCTGGGGTCGCTCCGAAGTCGAAGAACGCCGTTGCGCCGACTCGGCGGTTGTTGGTGCGAGCGCCGTCGTATCCGACGAGGAGACCTCGGCTCACGACCGTCACCGCTGTTGCGCCCCGGAAGGAGTCGTTGCCAGGGTTCCAATCGAGAGGAGTTCCGTCTGCGATGTTGAGAGCAGCGAGTTGTGTGCGCCATGCGCCGCCGGGGAATGCGTTGCTTCCGGTGCAGCTACTCGGGCCGCTGTTCGGTGCCGAGATCACGGTCGGTCCAGGACCATCATCGGGCTTGCAGAAGTGACCTCCGACGTAGACGGCGTTGTTCGAGATGCCGATACCGGTGTTGCTATCTCGCATGAAGTGTTGCCAGCTGAGCTGGCCGGCGGCTTCGGTCGTCGGCACAAGGGTGACGTAGTCGGCAACCGTACTGAAGCCAGCGGCGATGCCGATACGGCTGAAGTCAGGGGAGACAGCGCCGTCTTGGATTCGGGTGTAGTTGGTGTAGGCGTTTGCGTTGGTGCTCATCCGGTGGTTCGTGAGGGTCGGGGCGTTGGGGTTGCTCACGTCGAAGATCGCGGTGCCGCGCATCGAGTTGCCGTTGATCGACGTGGTCCGATGGACGATCGCCACGCGTGTCCCAGCCGTGTTCACTTCGAGCGCCCGGATTGGAGTCGAGAGTTCGCCGCCAAAGACGAAGCTGAAGTTCGGGTTGATGACACCTGTGGTGAGGTCGAGTTCTGCCAGACGCTCGATCGACGTTCCGGCGATCGCGGTGAAATCGCCGCCAACGAAGAGGCGGTTGCCGTTGACTGCGAGTTCGGTGACCTTCGAGTTGATTGCGCCCGCCGCCCAGTTGGGATCGACCTGACACGTATCGAGGTCGATCTTGGCAACCCTTGGCTTGACTCGCACGATTCCGTCGGCGCCCGTCACGGTGTTGAACCGTCCGCCAATGATGGCCGTGTTGCGATCTGGACCTGGTGCGATGGCAAGAACGTCGTTGTTCACGTCGAGGTTCGTGCAGACGAGCTGCTTTGTCGATGCATCGACGATGCTGAGATACCGCTGCTCGATCGTCTGACCGTTCTGCAGTTCGATGTTGTAGAAGTCGCCACCTGAGACGATGTAGTCGCCGATCAAGTCAACGGCGCGGGTCTGGCGATTTCCATTTCGTCCGTCGGCTGGGGTCGTGAGAATGATCGGGTAGCCGGTCTCGGGTACGTCCGGCACGAGTGATGGATGAGGGGTGAACGGCTCGTCCAGGACGCCAGCGGAGGCGCTGTCGGTCGGTCCCGCGCTCAAGACCGCAGTTGCGGCGAGCGCCAGAACGAGCCCGGCGGTGACGGCCTTGCGGAAGCTCTTTCGAACGGTAGAAGATCGGGGAAACATCAGGGAGCTCTCAATCTCGTGACGGCGGTGTGCGGTCAACCCACCACAACTACACCACGCAGAGTGGTCGTCGTCCCAGGGCCGAACTACCCAAAGAGAGCTAAAGTCGAGATCAATTCCTGTCGAGGGGGCCCACTGAGGTGACGGGCTCCGGCGTGACCAGCTTTCGGCCGCGAGCATCGTCGATGTACCAGGTCTGGCCAGTGGGGAGCAGTCCTGCGCGTAGCGCCATCGAGCCGCTCAACAGCGCAGAACCCTGCGGAGTTGTGGTCGTCACTTCGCTGCCATCGATGAACAGGCGAGTGGCTCCGAACTGATCTGTTCGAATCTCGACGTTGACCCACGCACCAGCGGTTGGCGAGCCGGCGGCGGGAGCGTCGAACGACCCTGTGCCGCCGCTTCGTTGGCGGAGTTCCCAACCCGACGGCGATGTCAGTGCAGCTTCGTACTGATCGGTTGGCGCCTCACCCGCACGGGTGCCAGAGGACAAATCGACGCCGGTGTTCGAGCTGAACCACCACCAAGATTCAAAGACGAGTCCAGGTTCGTCGATACCAGTGGCCACCGCCCATGCTGCGGCGCCGGATCCGCTCGTTTCCGGAGCCGACAGCGCGAAGGAGCCGGACCTTGTCTGCACGCTGCTCGTCGTCCACGGCGAGGGTGCCGATGTCTGTTCGCCGCCCACCGAGACGAACCCCACCATGGTTTGGTTTTGCGCCAAGGCGTCTGCGGTAGCGCTATCCGTGGCTTCATGAGAGACGCGGACATCGTCGATCAGACCATCGAACGGAGCCGAGTTCGTGCTCGTGCTGCCGATGATGACATCGGTCGCCACATCGACCGTAAGGGCTCCGGTGAGGGCGACGCGATCGACCTCGAGCCCGTCGACGAACAAGACCAACTCGGCGCCGTCCCACGTGGCGAGCGCCTGATGCCAGGTCCCAGCCGCGATGGAACCGCCCCGTGCGACCGCTGGGCCACTGTTCGTGCGTACTTCGGCGACGACCTCGCCGGTCCCCGAATCGATCGAGAGCTCGTAGATCGGCGATCCGGCGCTGGTCCTCTTCGAGAGCAGGACAGGGTCGCCGGTGAGCCCGTCGGCATTGAAGCTGGCATACATCGTGAGCGCCGCGTCGGTGATGTCGACCGCTGGGCCGACGAAACGGTCGTTGGACCCGTCGAAGTGCACGGCGAGCCCTGCCTGACCAGGCGCGCTGTCACCGCTGATGCTCACCCCGCCGCTACTGGCGAGGTCGGAACGTCGTTCTGAGCGGTCGTCCTCGAGGATGAGGGCGGGGTCGGTTGCTTGAACGGTCTGTGAGAACTCCGACGTGGCGCCGAACAGTCCGCCACCAAGATCTTGCGTCGTCGTCAACGAGACCAGCTCGCCGATACTTCCGGGGAACGTGACCTCGTAGCTCTGTCGACCGGAGCCCGCGTGCGTGATCGTCGCCGATGTTTCGAAGACCTCGCCCTCGCCGAACCCGGTCGGATGTGCGCCGCTCGGGTTCGTGAACGCTTCGATCCGGTAGGTGCCCGCCGGTACGTCGAGCCCAAAGGAGACCCGCACGGTGCCACCGCTCTCGACGACCGATGAGATCTCGGGGACGTTCAGGTTGTCGTTCGGACCGCTGTCAGCATCACCAGCATCATTGGATGTGGTTCCGTCTCCGCTCAGGTCGATCCCATACAGGCCGGAACCGGTCATCGAGTTTCCGAGGTAGCTGAAGGACCCGGTGTGGCCTGCGTCGAGCAAGACCGCCTGCCAGAGGACGTTGCGGATCGTGTTCCACTCGCTCGAGGTGGTCCCGCCGAATCGTGCGCTGCCGGCGGCTTGCGCATACACGGCTTGGCCCACGGGGAGAACCGCCGTTCCCGTGTCATCCGTGCCGAAGATGTTGCCGACGATGGTGACGTTCGTCGGATCGGCCCACAAGGTCACAGACGCGTTGGGTGCGTCACCGAACTGGTTGTCGACCACCAGAATGTCCGAAGCGTTGTCGACGATGACCAGAAGTTCCGCAGTGGCTGTTCCAAGGCCGGTCACCCCATCAGCAGCGACGCCGAATCGGTTGTTCTCGACGACGGCGTTCGTTGTATCGCCGCTGAGCATGACTCCGTCCTCGGAGCCACCGGCGGCAAAGATGTTGGTGTCGGCTGCGTCGGGACCGCCGATCGTCGCGCCATCACTTGCGCCATAGAGAACGAGATCAGTGCCCTGATTGGCGAGCGGGGTACCGTCGGGCGAGATGCCGAACCAGTTGCCAGCCACGACGATGTCGTCCTGGTCGCTGAACGCACCGTCGTCGAGCCACCCCGTGATGGAGAAACCCCGTAGAGTCATCCCCGTCGCCAAATTGATGCCGTCGGCGCCAGCGCTCACCACGCCAGACCCATCGAGTTCGATGACCGGACTGTCGACCCACCCCGGTTGGGTCGTTGCATCGATCTCGATCGTGTCGGAGACAAACGGGAGCGTGGTTGCTGGCGAGATCGTCCAGTACGAGGGCGCCCCAGCAACAAAGCCGGGATCTGTCTCGGGGATCGTGAAGCGGATGTGGTCGTAGCCCGAGTTCGCAGCGGTCTCCTCGATGGCTGCTCGCAAGGTGCACTCAGCGTTCCCGTCGCTGTTGAGGCCCCCGGTGTCACAGGCGCCATCGCCAGCCGAAGCATCAGAGGCATCGGCTGTCGAGTTCACGAACACCACCCCGATGGCGAGTGCGTTGGAGAACTCCGATGTCCCCTCGTAGGTTCCTCCGCCGAGATCGGGGGTGGCCGTTGCGGTGATGACGTCGCCCACCACGCCCGGAATTGTCGTGAGATACGACGCCGCTCCTCCGCCGTGGGTGAGCGTCGCCGACGCTACGAACGTTTCCCCCTCGCCGTTGCCAGACGGGTCGGGCGCTGCGTTGTCGAAGAACTCGATCCGGTACGTGCCTGCAGGGACGTCGAGGTCGTAGGTGATGTCGAGGGAGCCAGCCCCGATCGTGGCTCCGGTGAGAACGGGGTAGTTCAGGAGGTCGTTGCCTCCGGTGTCGGTATCGCCCGGATCGTTCGGTAGGGGGATGCCATTGTTGACGCTCAGGTCGATGCCCAGTCCGATGTTGTCGTGGATCGAGTTGCCAATCGCGGTGACGCGGCCGAGATTGTCGAACGCGATACCGCCGTTGCGGTTATTGAAGATCTCGGTGTTGCTGACCGTCGCGTCGATGGTCCCAGAGTTCGAGATGATGCCGGAGTCGAAGCCGGCGATACGGCTGTCGGAAATCAGGAGGTCTGTGGCCCCGTTGTAGACGATGACACCTTCGTTGCCCGTTCCAGGACGCCCTGCATCAGCTCCCGTGGGGTCGATGCCGATCCACAGGTCATCGAGCGTGGCCCGGTTGCCTTCGATTTGAACCCCATCGTCACCTGGGTTTCCCAGGGCGAGCGAGCGCAGCGTGACGTCGTCCCCGAATGCGGTCAAATGGTCGGTTCCCGAGGAGTTGTCGTTGATGAACACGACTGGACGTGACCCGTCCCATCCAGGCTGGGTGCTGCCATCGACGGTCGTCGAGGCGAAAATGTCCTCGTAGTCGGTGGCCTGGTTGATGGTCCAGTAGCCGCCGACGTCGTAGCCGGAGTCTGTGTTCGGGATGGCGAAATCCACTCTCGAGGCGATGGCCCGGTTGGTTTGTTCGATCGCTGCCCGGAACGTGCACTCGGTGGCACCGTCGCTGTTCGTGCCGCCCGTGTCGCACTGTCCGTCGTTCAGGTCGGCGTCGCCCAAGTCACCGGTCGAGTTCACGACCGCGTCTGCAGCGATGGCCGCAATCGGTGACATCTCCGACGTTGACCCGTATGTGCCACCACCGAACTCTTCGGTCGCCGTAGCGGACAACGCGGTCGACGACGAGCCGACATATGTCGTCGACACGGTTTCGGGGCCGCTGCCGGTGTGTGTGAACGTGAACGTGTGCTCGAGAACCTCGCCCTTGCCCAGCCCACCGAATCCAGGGTCAGCGTTCGAGTAGATCTCGATTCGATGATCACCTGCCGCCGTGTCGAGAGTGACGTCCAGGTCGACGGTGAACGGCCCGCTTCCGGTCGTGTTGGTCACCGTCAGAGTTGGGAAGTTGAGCAGGTCGTTTGCGCCGCCGTCGATGTCGCCAGGGTCGTTGGACGTTGGGCCGTCGGCTCCGAGGTCGATGGCACCGTGATCATGCAGGATGGAATTGCCCATCACGTGCACGTCATCGGTTGCGGCGTCAGCGACGCTGATCGCTGGGAAGCCAAGACCGACGAACTGGATACGGTTGGCCTCCGCTGGCGTCGTGCCGCCGATCTGGATGCCGGCGGCGCCACCGCTGATCTCGATGGCCTCCACGGTCGTGCCATGGTCGGTTGTCAAACCTGCATCGGTGCCGATCGTGTTGCCCCGCACCGTGCTGTTTGTGGTTGCGCCGTTGATCTCGACCGCGCGGTACGCGTTGCCAATCACGTTGTCGATCACATCGATGTCATCGGAGCCTCCCGAGACGAGAATGGCGCGTGAGGCCACGCTGACAGGGCTCGTCCCATCCGCTCCCACGCCGATCGAGTTGTTCTCGATCAGCACGTTGTCGGAGGTTTCGTCTCTGATGTAGATCCCGCGTGATGCGATGATGTTGCGGTCGGTCGTCAGCGGTCCACCGATCCTGGTGTCGGCGCTGCCGCCGAGAACGTAGATGCTGTATTGGCTGAAGGTGACAGCCGTAGCCGAACCCGTCACGTCCGTTCCGATGTAGTTGCCGATGATCACGGTGTCGGTCGAGGCACCGCCGACGATGACACCGTTGGGCCCACCCGCAATAACGTTGCGGTCAACCGCGGTCGATCCCCCAATCGTGGTCCGCGCTGCGCCGGAGATGTTGACTCCTGCCCCAGTCGCCATGGGGGTCGCAGTTGTGCCTGCAGCGTCGAGGCCGAGGTGGTTGCCGGCGATGACCACATCATTGCTTTGGATCTCGAGCGCGTCTGAGTCGTAGATGCCAATTGAAAGGCTGCGGATCTCAGAACCGTCGGAACCAGTAAGCAGCCGGAAGCCGTCTGCGGCCGCTCCGGATCCCGACCCGTCGATCTGGATGACCGGCGTGGTGCTCCATCCGGGTTGCGTCGAACCATCGATGCTCACCGGAGCGGTGAGGTCGTCGAATGGAGCGCTCGGTGAGATGGTCCACACACCGGCATCATGACCGGACTCGGTAGCGGGGATGTCAAAGACGATCGCCGCCGCCCCGAGGTTGTTGCTCTCCTGCACCGCGGCGCGGAGCGTACATTCCGTCACGCCGGCGCTGTTGAGGGCCCCCGTGTCACAAACGCCGTCGCCAACAGCGGCGTCGCCTGCGTCGCCCGTCGAGTTGACGATCGTGTCGGTGGCGGTGGCTGTCGCGGCTGCCGAGAATTCCGACGTGGCTCCATGAGATCCGCCGAGGTCCTCTGTCGCCGTGGCGGTGATCACGTCACCGATCGCGCCGGCAAAGCTTGTCGAGAATGACTCGACGCCCGAGCCCGTGTGAGAAATCGTGAGTGCGTCCGCAAGGACCTCACCCTCTCCGTAACCCGTCGGATCCGCGCCCGAAGGGTTGGTGAAGAACTCGATGCGGTAATCGCCAGCGGGTACGTCGAGCTCGAAGTCGACGGTCACCGAACCGGCCGACACCGACGCCGCGGTGACTTCGGGAAAGTTGAGCAATCCGTTGGGTCCGCTATCCACATCACCGGGGTCGTTCGGGGTCACTCCATCCCAGCCGAGGCCCAATCCAATGTCGGCATTCGCGTAGATGGAGTTGCCGAGAACGGTATTCGTGCCTGAGGTCGGCGCCATCTGCGTCCCGGTCGCACCGTTGTTGGCGATGACATTTCCGGCGCCGACAGCGGTTCCGCCAATACGGTTGCCGGTGACCGGGTCGACGTGCACTCCGTGGCCGCCATTTCCAAGAGGCGTCGAACCGTCGGCTTCAACGCCGATCAAGTTCCCTTCGACGACCGTGCCGGTGGTTCCAAGCGCCAACCAGTCGGCGATGATCACCCCATCGCCGAGGTTTGCCGAGATCACGTTGCCCTCGCCTGCGCCCGCGCCACCCACTTGTGTGAACGACGCTCCCGACTCGATCTGAACTCCACGATCGCCGTTCGGGATCGCATCATCACCGGCGGCATTCGTACCGATGTGGTTGGCCTGGATGATCGTGTTGTCTGTCCCCGAATCCGAGAGATAGATGCCATCATCGCCATTGCCGGAGATCGTGTTTCCCGCCCCGGGGCCACCGATGACCGTCGACGTCGCAGCATTGTCGACCCTGATCCCGTAGCGAACGTTGCCCCGTTCGAGGGTGCCCGTGCCGTCGGTGCCGATCAGGTTGCCTTCGATGACGTTCGCAGTGGTGGCCGCGTTGTTGTTGCCATCAATGTAGATGCCGTCGGTGGCATTGCCGGAGATGACATTGCCCTGATCGGCTCCGCCGCCACCGATCTGGGTGGTGTTCGCTCCGTTGTAGAGGACGATGCCGTAACGACCGTTCGGCACCAGGGCGTCCCCGTCGAGTCCCAGCCCAATGATGTTGCTCTGAATGGTGTTCGGGCCGGTCGTGTCGTCGATTTCGATGCCATCGTTGGCGTTGCCCGAGAGGACGTTGCCGAACCCGGGCTGGCCGATCGTGTTGTCGGCGCTTCCACTGGCGAGCACGACCCCATCTGCGGCATTCGGGATAGCAGAGAGGCCGGACACGTCCGTTCCGATGAGGTTGTTGATGACGATGTTGTCGTCGGAACCAAAGATGATGATGCCGTCGTCGCCGTTGCCGGAGATGACGTTGCGGTCGATCGCGTTCGTGCCGCCGACGGTCGTTGGACCCGACCCGGCTTGCAGGTCGACGCCTCGGTCGCCATTGCCTCTGTCGATCAGACCCGACGCATCGAGGCCGATGTGGTTCGAGCGAAGTGTGGTGTTTTGGGCACCAACGAGGACTTTGACACCGTCCGCGGCAAAGCGGTTGATTGCGAGGCCCGAGATGGTGACGTCGTCGCCACTGATGAGAAGGCCATCGGTGGTCGCGCCTGCGCTGCTGCCGTCGATCTCGACGATCGGCGTGGCGGTCCATCCAGGTTGAGTGCTGGCGTCGAGCATGACGACCTGTGTGATCTCCGGGAGCTGCGTCCCTGGCTCGATCATCCACACGCCGGCTGAGTGGCCTGCCTCGGACGTTGGCATGTCGAACTCGATCGTGTCGACGTCAGCCGATGCATTGGCTTCCTCGATGGCTGCCCGCAGCGTGCATTCGGCGTCGAGCCCAGAGTTGGTGCCACCGGTGTCGCAGATGTCATCACCGGGCGTGGCATCGCCCAAATCGCCGGTCGAGTTCACCACGGCCACGGGCAAGACAGCTACGGCACCGGAGAACTCTGACGTGGATCCGAATGAGCCTCCGCCCAAGTCCTGCGTCGCTGTGGCGGTGATGATGTCGCCGAACGAACCTGCGAAGTTGACGGAGAATGACTCGGTTCCCGAGCCCGTGTGCGTCGCCGTAGTGGCGTGGACGAACGTCTCGCCTTCGCCAAAGCCGCTGGCATCGGCCCCAGAGAGGTTGTTGAAGAACTCGATTCGGTAGGCACCCGCAGGAACATCGAGGTCGAACTCGGTGGTGAGCGTGCCGCCGGATGAAACGACCGAGGTGATGTCCGGATAGTCCAACCAGCCGTCAACGCTGCTGTTTGGAGTCACGCCGTCGACATCGAGGTCGATGCCGAGTCCCGTGTTTGCTGCGATCTCGTTGCGCAGGATGCTGTTGTTGGATCCCGCCGTCGCGGGAACAGCGACGCCCGAGAGTGCAGCGTTCGTGATGGTGTTGGCGTCGGCGGTGAGCGTTCCGCCGATCATGTTGAGCTCGCTCGTGTTCTCGAGCAACACGCCGTGACCACCGATGGTCCACGCCGCAGACCCCGCTGCATCGGTGCCGATGGTGTTGCCAGCGACGACAGCGTTGTCCGCGGAACTGAGCAGCACACCATGACTGGTCGCCGACCCGATGACGTTGTCTCGCACGATTGTGCGCTCCGACCAACCGACCTCGACGCCTATTTCGTTGGGAAGCTCGATCGATTCATCGACGCTCACGCCAATCGTGTTACCGACGACAACGGTGTCGACCATCGAACCCGAGCCCACGTAGACACCTGCATCGGTGTTTGCCGAGATGAGGTTCCCTTCGCCGGGGGAGGACCCACCGACTTGAGTGCGCGATGAGCCGTTGACGACGAACAGGCCGTCGCGAGCGTTGCCGCGGGCCAACATTCCAGTGCTGTCGGTGCCGATGTAGTTGCCGATGATCACGGTGTCCAACGATTCGAGGCCCAAGCCGATGCTGTTGTAGACCGCGACTCCGGAGAACGTGTTGGCGGAGATCACGTTGCGATCGGCAGGTGTGGTTCCGCCGATTGTCGTCGACGACGAGGCGCTCATGTACATGCCGTAGCGGTTGCCAGCAGCGGTCGAACCATCGGCCTTGAGGCCGATGTAGTTTCCTGCGATGGTGTGGCTGTCGGAACCCTCGAGGTAGAGCCCGGCGCCGGGGAACGAGCTGATGGAGAGCCCGCGGACGGTCGTCCCGTCGCTGCCTACTCCGAGTTGTAATCCGTGCTCGGAGGACACCGAGAGGGATGAGCCATCGAGCTCCACAATCGGTGTACCAACGAAACCAGGTTGTGACGATGCGTCCAGCTCGACCCGTTCGGTCAGTTCTGGGTAGATGGTGGCTGGAGAGATCGTCCACACGCCGCTCGCGTGGCCCGATTCGCTGCTCGGCATGTTGAACTCGATCGTGTCGCCGCCGGCGAGCGCGTTCGCTTCTTCGATGGCAGCGCGCAGGGTGCATTCGGTCGCGAGTTGAGAATTCACCCCGCCGGTGTCGCACGATCCATCGCCCGGAGTCTGGTCCGCTGCATCGCCAGTTGAGTTGACCACGACCGCTGGAGCTGTGACCGATGCGGCGCTCGAGAACTCCGAAGTGGACCCGTAGTTCCCGCCGCCGAGATCCTCGGTGACAGTGATGGTGATGATGTCGCCAACCGCGCCGACAAATGCTGCACCCCAGCCTTCGGCCCCAGAGCCGCTGTGACTCAGCGTGGATGTCGCCACCCACTGCTCGCCCTCGCCGAAGCCGCTGGCGTCAGCCCCCGAGGGGTTTTTGTAGAAGTCGAAGCGATAGCTCCCGGCCGGCACGTCGTAGGTGCCGTTCAATATCGCAATGATGCCGCTCGTCGTCGCAGACGTGATGGATGGGTAGTTGAGCAAGTCATTTGGGCCGGGACCGTCGGTATCACCTGGGTCGTTGGCGTTGACCCCATTGGGATCGATGTCGATTCCCATGCCAGCGTTGGAGTGGATTTCGTTTCGGAGAACGGCGTTGTCGGATCCCGCCGTCGCAAGGACGGCGACGCCATCGCCACCGTTGTTGGCGATTGTGTTGGCTTCTGTCGCCAGCGTGCCACCGATTCGGTTGCCTGTCGTGGTGTCGCTGATCTGGATACCATCGCTGCCATTCGGAACGGCTGTGGAGCCGTCCGAGCCGACACCGATGAGGTTTGCCTGCACGACGTTGTCGTCGCTGTCGACACCGCGGATCAAGACACCGGCGCCCACGTTTCCGCTGATGACGTTGCCTTGGCCCGGGCTTCCGATGGTGTTGGCAGCGGAACCGCTCGTGACCAGCACGCCATCGCCGAGGTTCGCCCGCGTGGCCTCAGATGCGTCGATACCGATCCAGTTGTTGATGATTGTGCTGCGGTCAGCGCTGCTGCTGAAGTTGGAGACCTCGATCCCCTCATCGTCAAAGCTGTGCACGATGAACCCGCTCACGGTGACGTCGTCCGCGTGAATGAGGATGCCTGCCGTCGCGCCTGTCGCGTCCTTTCCGTCGAGTTGGATCACAGGGCGACCTGCGTACTCGCTTTGTGTCGTGGCATCGAGAACGACCGACGACGTGATCGCGGGCAGAACGGATCCGGGCGTGATGGTGAAGGCGAGCGGCGCTGCGGCGTAGCCGGAATCTGACGTCGGGATGTCAAGGTGGATCGTGTCGATGGCCGCGGACGCGTTCGCTTCTTCGATGGCAGCGCGCAGCGTGCATTCGGTGTTGGTCTCGCTGTTGAGGAATCCGGTATCGCACGAGCCATCGCCCGGAGTGGCGTCGCCCAGGTCACCAGTCGAGTTGACAGTGACGGTGGAGGACGGAGGAGACAGGTCGAGGATGTAGCCGGCGCCGGCGGCCGATGCGCCGTCGCTGTCGCCCCAGGCGCCGACCAGAAGGTTGAGGGACCCGTCGTCGTCGAGATCGCCGAGGCTGGTGACCTCGTAGCCGAACTGGTCGTTGTCGTCCAAGGGACCCGTGAGCCCACCAGCGGTGGACGAGATCTTGCTCGTCGTGCCCACGGTGCCATCGGTGTTCAGCGTCAGGAGCCACACCGCACCCCGTGAAGAACCCCCGTCATCATCGCGAGGAGCACCTACAGCGAGGTCGGGGGTGCCGTCGCCGTCGACGTCCCCAATGCCGCTGACCCCCGCGCCGAAGTCGTCGCTGGCGTCAAGGGTGCCGCCGAAGCCGCCGGCCGTCGCCGAGATCTTCTGTTCGCCCGCAACGGTGCCGTCGGCGTTCAGCATCAGAACGTAGACCGCACCGCGTGCGCTGCCGCCGTCGGTGTCGTTCCAGGCACCGACGGCCAGATCGGTGATCCCGTCACTGTCCACGTCGCCGATGTCGCCCAGGCCGACGCCGAAGTTGCTGCCGTCGGGGATCGATGCGGCCAGCCCACCGCTGATGTCGGAGATCTTCTGTTCGGCTCGCACAGTCCCATCGCTGTTGAGGAAGAGGATGTAGACGGCGCCGCGCCCCGAACCGCCGTCGTCGTCGCCCCATGCACCTACGGCGATGTCGGGAATGCCGTCTCCGTCGAGGTCGCCGATGCCCTCGACTGCGTGGCCGAATTCGTCATTGGTGTCGAGGGTCGTGGCGAGCCCGCCCTGGGCGTCGCTGATCTTCTGTTCGGCTCGCACGGTGCCGTCGGTGTTGAGGAAGAGGATGTAGGCGGCGCCGCGCCCCGAACCGCCGTCGTCGTCGAGTCGGGCACCAACCACGAGGTCTGGGATGCCGTCCCCGTCGATGTCACCGGGGCCGGTCAGCGCAGAGCCGAACTGGTCCCCGGATTCGAGGGTGCCGGTGAACCCGCCCGCGGTGTCGGAGATCTTCTGCTCGGCCCTCACTGTGCCGTCGGCGTTGAGGAACAGCACCCAGACGGCGCCGTGGTTGGCACCCCCATCGTCATCTCCGTTGGTGCCAACCGCGATGTCGGTGATGCCGTCGCCGTCGAGGTCACCGATAGATGCGACCGCAGTGCCGGCCCAATCTGAGGCGCTCCAGGAGCCCGTCAGACCCCCGGAGGTGTTGGAGATCTTCTGCTCGGCCGCGACCGGAGTCCTGGAGGCACCAGCCTCGGTGTCGAGGTAGTCGGGTTCGCCGTCGTGGTCGGTGTCTTGGGCGTCTCGTGGGTCGCCGTCGCTGTTGGGGTCGGCGTTCTCTGCCGAGGTCAGTGCTCCGTCGTCGTCGTCGTCGTTGTCGAGGTAGTTGGGGGTGGTGTCGCCGTCGGTGTCAGGGCCGGGGTTGGTCGCGGGGTCGCCGTCGGCGTCGGTGTTGGCATCTTCTTCGCAGTCCCAGAGGCCATCTCCGTCTGTGTCAACGGTGCATGGAGCGACCGTTATCGACACAGTGCTGCGGTTCGTGCCGGCGTGAAGATCGGTGACTTCACTTCCCGTCAACGCCCGGTTGTAGATCTGGACCGAGTCGAGACTTCCGCCGTACCAACGGTCAGCGGCGAGATCCTGTCGAGTCCCGAAGTAGGCGGAACCCGTGGGATCGACGACCCCTGTACCTCGCGTTGCGTCGGTAGCGACGGCGACGCCATCGATCGAGACCGTGAGACCGGCGGAACTGTCGGCGGTCACCGTGTAGGTGTGCCACAAGCCGTCACCGACAAACGAAGCAATGCTGGTCTGAAGGGCCGCGTTGTCCAAGGTGTCGTTTCCATCGCGAACGACGGTACGAAGGATGTTGGGGTCTGATCCGTGCGACGCCTCGTTGATGAAGACGTTCACCGAGTTCACCGCGTTGATGTCGCCATGGCTGTACACGTACTGAAACAGCGATCCGGTGTTGTCGTCTAGCTTGAACTCGAAGGACAGAGAGAAGTCTGATCCATAGGCGAAGTCAGGCACGGTCACCCGGTCGTTGATCTCGTTAAAGGACAGGGCGTCTCCGAAGTCACCGGGCACCGTCGTGGTGCCAGACAAGGCGCCGTTGGCAGAACCGACAGAATCGATGCCTCCTCCGGCCAAGCCCCAATAGTTCGTCAGACCGGCGCCTGAGTCGATCGCCCAATAGTCGAACGAGTCAGATCCCGTATACCCAGGGTCTGGGGTGTACGTCACCGTTTCGTCCCCGTTGATGACCACGCTGCCATTGGCTGGGTCGGTCACGTCGATCTCGACGATCGGGTCACCCTCGGCATCGGCGTCGTTCGCACTCGGGTCGAGAGTGGTGGCCAAATCCTGCGCTGTTGACGCAGTGTCGGGGTTCGCCACCGCGATGGACTGAGGCGCGGCAGGCGGAGCGTCGTTCCCGGCAGCCCAGTCGAGGGAGCGCTCCAGCAACGTCTCGTAGTCGGTGGTGTAGTTTGCCGGGTCGGCGTAGTCACTCGGGAACCAGACCCGGCGATTCACGGCCGTGAAGGCGGAATACAACGTGGTCCCAGTCTCGGCGACGTGGAGGGCCTCATGATTGGTGGACGTGGGCGATTCAGCCAGAACGGTGACACCAGCGGGTAGCGGGGCGCTATCGGACGGCCAGTAGTTGATGTCATCACCCACGCTGTGAATCGCCAAGGATCCAGTGGCAAACGGTGACGTGATGTAGTGCGAGTTGTCGACGATGTTGAGGGTTGTGCCTGTGGTGAAGGCTTGAGGTTGAGAGCCGTAGTTGAGTAGGCCGTTCCAAGCCGAGAAATTCTCATTCACGATGCCGATGTCCAGATCTCGAACGTCGTAGGCGATGTCGAATCGGGCCGTGCCGCTCACGTACAACACATCATTTGCAGCCGCGGCGCCAGCAAAGGAGCCGACGCTGTCGTCGTCGATGAGCGTGACGGTCCAGCCCCAGCTTTGAAACAGGGCTTGTTTGGTGGCGTCGGTTCCGACAGCAGTGCCGGTACCGGTGACCATGAGGAGGTTCGTCGCAGCGGTGAGCGTTGGGTCGATCACGACCGGTCGTGTGGGGTCGTACGCTCCGAGACCAAATCCCACCCTGCCGTCCGGTCGGATGACGTATGAGCTCTCGATGACAACTCGTCGACCATCGATGAACTGGAAGGTGAAGGGTGCCGTGGAGAGTAGATCAGGTCCCTCGGACACGTCGATGAACAGGTCGCCTTGTTCGGTGATCTGAAGAGTCTCCGCTCCACCGAAGTCCAGTGAGATGTCGTCGACATCCGCTCCGGGCTCGATGATGAAGCTGTATTCGAGCTCACCCTCGTCGTCGGAATACACCGCGTCGATTCCGTCGTAGACGTCGTCGAATGCGACACGGGTGTCCGTCGATGCTCCGGACGGAGGCTTTTCGGTGGCGTCCTCGAGCTCCATGGTGACGAGTTGATCGGATTCTGCTTGATCGAGGGCCACTTCGATGGTGTTGTCGGCGATCACGGCAATGTAGTCATCGGATTGTGCAATGAAGTCGAGCTGGGGCTCGGCTTCACCATCGTTGGCCACGAAGATCAGCTCGTCGATGTTTTGATCCTCGGGCAACGACTCGCGCCACTCTTGTGCGGTCAGCTCATCGGGTGACGGGTCAGAGCTCGGCGCGTCAGAAGGGGCGATGACCGTCACCGAGACATCGGGTGCGAATGACAACCCCCGCGGGCCGGCAGTGCCCTCAACGATTGGTTCTCGGTCCAGCGTCTCGCCTGACTTCAGATCGAAGCGCTCGACGGTGTCGTTCCAGTAGTCGGAGACCCAAAGCGCGCCATCGGGCCCAACCGCGAGTTGATCTGGTGTGGTGACATCGGCTCCAAAATTGGCGACCTGGCCGGAACTGGAAACCGAGGCGATTCGGCCGGCACCTGGCAATGACACGAGCAACGTGTCGTTGGGGCCCGAGACGAGCGAGGTTGGCGTCGCTCCCGGTTCGAAGGTCGCAAAGGTGCTGACGTGCCGACCGGTGGTGAAATCGAACCGTTCGATGTCGTCGTCGGCAGCGTCCGTCACATAGAGGTCGCCCTGTGGGCCGATGATCAACGCGCTGGGTCGGTTGAGGTGCTCGTCGCCGGCGATCGTTCGCACGATCTGACCACTATCCACGTCGATCTGATGGATTGCGTTCGAGCTTGCGTCGGCCACGAGAAGATGCCCCTCTGCGTCGAAGGCCATGGCTCGGGGTCGGCGGACGACCGATTCTCGGTCGAGAGGCACCTCGAATCGGGTCTTCCGATCGAGATCAAAGCGAAGGATCGTGTTGGCAACGTCGTCGATCGCGTAGAGAACTCCATCGGCGCCAACGAGTACCGATGCGATGTTGTCCGTGGCGTCGCCCACCAGCTGGTCTGACGCCGGCTGGCCCGTGATGCGATGGAGTGTTGGCGCCCTGGCGGTGTCGTAGTTGGAGATGACAAGAGCGGCGTTGCTGAGGGTGTCGCCGCCTGAGGTGATAACGCTCACGGTTATCTGGTGTGCGGACCCGACATGCTCGTAGACGTGTTCGACAATGCCAGGTGAACCTGTGCCTTTGGTAGCCGTGCCATCACCCCACGAGACCGTCCACTCGGAGACTTGGGATTGGTCGATGCCTTCGACGGTTACGTCGAGCAGATACGGTCGACCTGCTTCGGCTTTGGCGTCGCCATCGACGCTGATGAGAGGGATGCCAGGTACTGCCGTGGGGTCGTCTTGTGCAACGTTCGCCGCGGCAACCGCGCTCATCGTGACAATGACTGCGAGCGCGCAGAGGAGGGCGGCTGCCGCCGCCCTCCTGTGAACGCTCAGGGTCATCACCACGCTGTTACCGCCGGGGCTTATGGATTGTTCGCTGTTTGTTCTGCGTCGAACGCGAACGTGGCAGTGGTGGTGATGTTCTGGGCGGCGTTGCCGGTTGCGAGCGGCAATGTCACGTTGATGCACAACGCTTCGTTCGCGCCAGCGGCAAGCACTCTGTCGCCACCTTGCGCACCCTGCACGGCGGAGCCAAAGAGAGGCGCAGTTGCCGTGGACCCGAGGGTTCCGGAGTAGATGACCGTGCCATCGGTGGCCCAGTTGGCATCGTCACACACGGTCACTCCTGTCTTCACCGTCAGCGCGAGCAGAGAAGCCAGCGTGTTTTCGGTGGTGGTCGTTGTCGCTGAGTACCTCAGCTCCAATGAGCCGCTGTTCGCGATGTCGAGCGGCGCGGTGACCTGGTCACCGGGCGCCATCGCGGCTGCGGTGACCACAGCCGTTGCCGGCGTCGCCAGTAGGTCGACCGTTCCTGTTGCAAACGCGTTTCCAGCGACAGTCTCTTGGTCGGTGAACAATGCAAGCGAAGCAATCGAAAAGATCGTGCCTGCGAGGAACAACACGGCAAGTGTTGCCAATATTTTCGTGCCGTTGCCCTTGCGTCTGTTGACCGCAGGAGCCTCGGGCTCAGTCGTGATGGTCATGGTGATGACCTCCTATGTGTTGACGCCACCGAGGTGGTCGTTGTGGTGATGGTTGAGTGGCGGAGTTTGCTTGCAGGCGAGCCCGCAAGAGCAGTGATGGAGGTCATGAGGCCCCCAAGAAGGTGAGATCCGCGTTCGGTCCAAAGACCGCTTCGGGGTCCTGTTGGTCGACGGCGGACGGGTTGCCGTAGTAGACGAACAGCTCGGTGTCACTGGTCGACGACAGGAGCGGCACGTTGACCCAGGCGCTGAGCGTGCCGGTGGCGTCGTCCCATGATTCGACAACATGATCGAGCCGAGTTGTTCCATTGGCGTCGGTGAAGACCAAGTCATTTCCCGACGCCGTCGCTCCGACCTGCAGCTCGGGGTCGATGACCTCGACGAGCAGAGTGAAGTCGGTCGCATCCGCCGAGACGAGGTCTGCGTCGATCGCAATCGGTTTTCGAGCCGTCCACGTTCCCTGCCCGAGCCAGCTCCCCGTCTCGACAGGCCCGAACGTGTGAAAGGCACCGGGATTGCGTTGGTTTGATTCGGACGCCGCAATCCAGGCTGCGCTGCGCCCGACCCGATCGATCCGCACTTCATCGATCAGCCCATCGAGCTGGCGATTCAGCGATTCGATTCCGCCGATCGTGACAGGCATCGCCGGATCGCTGGCGAGTGTGCCGCTGGCCGCTCGCGAGGCCACCTCGACGCCGTTCAGATAGAGCTTGATCGTCACCCCGTCCCACGTCATGGCCAGGTGATGCCATGCACCAAGGGTCACGCCATCCCCGGAACCAAGCAAGAGGTTCTCGGAGCCATCCAGAACCAGACGGCTTCGAACATTGGAACCATCGACGCTCAGTTCGAAGACTCGGTTGCTCGGGTTGTACGCCTTGTTGATGATGCGAGGTTGGGTGGTGTAGCTGTCGAGTCGCACCCATCCAGAGAGTGTGAGCCCGCCGACCGATAGATCGAACGGATCGGTCTCGAACATGTCGTCTACACCGTCGAAGTCGATGGCACCGCCGATGAGTCCGGGAACGAGATCGCTAGTCGTCATGGCGCCGCGGCTCAGACCGTCATGATTGCGAACGGTGGAGTCGTCGGCCTGAGGCGCGGTACCTGCAGGATCGCGCGACAGATGCCATGCGCCGCCGAACTCGGTCGACCAGGTGTTGCGGACATCTTCCTGCGTCGGCGCGTCCGGAGCTCCGTAGTAGAGGTAGATCGTGGTCGAGGTTGCCGAGTCGAGCGTGGGGATACGGACCCACGCGTCGAGCGTGCCGGTGCCGGCATCGAACCCTTCGATCTCATGGGGGAGGGGGGTGGTTCCGTCGGACGCGGTGAAACGAATGTCAGAGCCATCGGCCTGGGCGTTCGATGCGAGATCGGCGCTGGTCAACGAAACGAGCAACGGAAAGTCCGTCAGGGGCGCAGTGGTTCGTCCCGCTGGAACGGAGACGGGTATCCGGCGAGTCCAGGGCAACGCTGCATACCAGCCGGTGCTGCCGGTCCTGTCCTCGAAATCTCCAAGGGTTCCGGATTCGAAGTCCTCTGTCAGCAACCAGACGTTCTCGGGGTCAGCGAAGGCCAGCGCAGGCGAGGTGTTTCCGAAGTACACCCAGTACGTGCTCGTGCTGTCGGCATCGATGGCGTCGGTCGTGCGGAACCGAAGCGTTGTCGCCAAATGGTTCCAGGATGCGCCGTCATCGAGAATGCGGTCGAGTTCCGTCCACGCCGTCCCGTCCCAACGGAGCACGCGCACGTCGCTGCCGTCCGATTGCGCCAGCCCCGCGGTGACGAGTGCGGCGTGATCGATCGTGAATGGCAGGGTGTACTCGCCAGGCGCAGCCGCAGATCCGGTGTCCACGTCGATCCGTTGACGGAAGTTGTAGTTCGGATTCCACCAACCGGGCCCAGCCCACTCGATGACCTGCCAGCCAAACGATGCGTTCGATGCGGTGCTCCCTCGTTGCACCGAGAGCGTTTCTGGATCGGTGATCGCAAATGTGGCGCTTGCCTCTCCTGCGAGGTCATCGACGGTGTAGTCGGTCTGCCCCCCGCTGGCTACTCCAGGGGTGACCACGGTCGAGAGCGCGGTCGATCGCTGCGGGTCGACCGGCTCGATCTTCACGGTCCGAACCGGTTGTCCAGCTGCGAAGTCGACGAAGCCATGACGAACGGAGGTGCCATCTCGAAGTGTGACGACCTGTACCGAGATCTCCATGGCGGTGCCACTTCCGAGTCGGCTCACCTCCATCGTGTTGGCATCGATGAGGCGAGACCGGAGCTGACGTTCGCTGATGTCAGCGCCGGTGCTGGCAGTCGCCGCGGAGGCAAGGATGAAGGTCGACGTCGGATCGACCGGAGATGGCAGAGCGAGGGTGGTGGTCGTCGCTGCGGCGCCAAGGCTTCCCGTCACCGTCTGAATCGACGCATCTCCCGGGTCGTCGAAACTGACGACCTGCCACGAGATCGACCGTGTGGCCGCGATCGCCGCTCCCGCGGTTCGGACACGCAGCGTATCTGCGGACACGAGTTCAAAAAGAAGGCTGTCGTCGGCGTCGAATTGGGTTGCGCTTGCCGCCGGGCTGGTCGAAGCCAGGGCGAAAGACGTCGCGAGGTCGACGGTTGCGATGGGGATGTCAACCTGGCCAGAGCCATTGCCGTTGGCCACCCCTCGTTGCACGGTGACTCCGCACGTGTATTCGACGACCGACCAGGAGACGGTGATCGGTGGCGGCGCACCATTGTCGGTGAGCCGATCGAGTTCGACCGATGTACCGCCGGTTCCGAGCTGGACTTGCACGACGCTGTCGGCTGGTTCGTTCGATGCGCTCCGTATCGAGGCAATGACGAACGAACCGGTTGGGTCGACCGCGCTGATCGGTATCGAGACGTTGCCGTTCACCGCATGGATGGTCTCGCCGGACTGGACCGATCCGAGCTGGGCATCGAAACACGCTGCCGTGGCGAAATCGTTGGAGGCGACCGTGTCGGTCGAGACGAAAAGCGCCCACGCGACCCCAGTCGTGAACATCGCGGTGAGCGGGAAGATCGCCACGACGAGCGGCTTGCGGGAACGCCGCTTCTTTCCTTGAATCGGCTTCACCGGTTTCGAGGTGGTCGGGGCGTCCTTGGACAACGTGTCGGCGATCACACGTGCTGAACTGGCGGCCTCGACGGCCATCGGCGATGGGTTGCGCCAGATGAATCGAAGTGCTTGAAAAACAAGCGCCAGCACGGCGAGCGCCATGACGCCGAGAGCGATACCAGGTTGGAACAGTGATTGGATTGCTCCACCCCAACCTGGGCGGATCCATCTCGCGACAAGATCTTCACCGTCGAGGGGGTACGGCGAGGCGTCGGGTCCTTCGTTCGCGTCACCTTGCGTGATGGCGAATCGATTGGTGGCAGAGCCCTCGATTTCGATGATTCGATGGGTGACCGGTGTGGCGCCCGGGCGGCGCATGACGATGATGTCTCCAACGGCGATGTCAGACGCGTCGCGAGGAGACGCGATGATCAGCGACTTCGGCGGAGCTGTCGGGACCATGCTGCCCGTCTGGATGATGACTGGCCGGTAGCCAGCCGCCAGCCCACCCAGTACGACCGATACGAGGATGATGACAAGCAGGGCGAGGCCACTGATGAAACGATCGCGTCGGCGCGTCACGGGGTGCCTCCATCCTGATCTGCCTCGATGTCATGTACGGCGTCGACGACGATGTCGATTTCGGTTCGTCGGCCTTGCACGTCATTGGGGGCTTCCAGGACGAGCCGCGCGCCGAGACACATCGTCTGCCGTTCGCCGACCGAGAGGCCTCCACGAGCGACGACCGCGCGCCCGGTGACATTCAGTTCGTCGAACGACGCTACCGACGGGTCGAAGCTCAGGTCTTGCGCGATTCGATTCTTCGGGTCTGCGATGTTGCAGGTGTCCTGGGAGAGCCAAAGCTCAAACCGCAGCCACTCGGCGAGGAGATCGCCATCCGACGATCCAGAGATCTCATAGAGGAGTGGGAGGGTCCCCGCATTGTGGAGTTCGAGCTGTCCGGACACGACATCTCCGGGGGCGAGGTTGGTGGCTTCGAACGTCGCGGCACCATTGCCGACTTCGATGTCGAGTGTTGCGGCACCGAGGCGGTTGTTCTCGAGAACCTCGGCATCGGCAAAGGCAGCCGTCGAACTGTTCGCTCGATAGATGAGCCAGATCGGCGTCGAGATGACCAGAAGAAGCAGAGCAGCCACGACTGCGATCAGGCTCCTCCGCCTCAGCAGCTCGTCGTGTTCTTGTTGGGTGAGCTCGCTCATGATGGTGAGACTTCCCAAATGAAGTCCGCGGAAGCAGACTTTCCGAGCGCATCCTGCACATCGCGAATATCGACCGTGATGCGATAGCTGTGGCGTTCCCCGCTGTTCACGAGCCGACCGAGGTCGAGTCGGCCGTCATCGGAAAGCTTCTGCAATGTGCCCGAGATCAGTTGACCGTCTGGAACGAAGCCATCGCACGACTCGAAGCCAGCGCCCTCGCCGGCTTCAATCTTGACGTCGAGGAATTCGGCCAGCTCGCCGTTGCTCTCTGTGGTCAGGGTGAGGTCGACGGGGGTGATCGTGCCGTCATAGATGACTTCGAGGCACCGGATGATGGGTCGACCGGGGGCCATGTCGCTGAAGTCGAACAGGGCGCGTCCAGAGTCGTCGTCGAGAAGGGAGATCGTTCCGGTGGACAGCGACGATCCGGCAGCTGTTCCGTCGGTCGCAAGAGCCTCGTTCGATCTATTGACCACAAGTGTGGCGATCAAGAGCGCGGAGATCGCAGCAGCGAAGGCTCGCGCCGTCGTTCGGGTGAGCCAGTTCTCGCTGGCCTGCTCCTCGTCTGATGCTGGGGTGACAGTGAATTCGTGCAGTGGTCGCGCCATTAGATCTCGACCTCGTTCGTTTGGTTCGATCTCGCGATGACGAACCGATCGACAGGTTTCGCATGGGCCATCAGCGCAAGGAAGGACTCGGCTGGCATGGGTCGGTGGAGGCCGTATCCCTGGAGAAGGTCAACGCCTGCGTTGATGACCGTTGCGAAGTGTTCCTTGGTCTCGATGCCCTCAGCGACCACCGAGAGATCGAGATCGTGTGCGAGGTCAACAAGCGACTCGAGAATGATTCGATCCTGCTTTGCCATGCATGCTTGTTGCACGAGAAGACGGTCGAGCTTCATCTGAGAAATGGGGAGGCCTCGAAGGTGGGCGAGTGAGGTGCGTCCCTCGCCGAAGTCGTCGAGCGACAACTGAATGCCGAGCTCGGTGAGTTCCTTGATGGCGGGAAGCGTCGCCCCGCGTTCGGCAACGATCCGTTCGCTGAGCTCGATGACAAGGCGTTCGGCCGAAACTCCCGAGAGGAGGAGTGCGTCGGTGATGTTGCTGACCAGGTTCGGGAGCTCGAGCTCGGTGGGGGAGACGTTGACCGCGATCGAGAACTCCTGGTTCTCCTCGAGATTGAGTGCTCCAACGATTCGGAGTGATTGTTCAAGGATCCACAGGTTGAGTTCGTTCACCCGATCGGTGATCTCCGCGAGTTCGAGGATTGCTGGAGCGTTCACGTTGCCGAGTTCTCTGTGGTTCCAGCGAATGAGCGCTTCTGCGCCGACAATCTGGCGTGACTTGGCGGCCACCAACGGCTGGAAGTGCATGTGGAGATCACCGCTGTCGAGCGCCTTCTTGAATTCGCCTGCCAAACGGCCCTGGCGTCGCTCGGCCGCGTCAAGATCTGGGTGGTACACGCTGATCCGGGTCGAGCTGCTGCCGTTCTTCGCCGCATACATCGCGGCATCTGCTCGTCGGAGAATCTCGGTCTCGCTCAGGCCTTCTTCGGCATAGGCGATTCCGATGCTCGCGCCGACCTTGACGGTTTCGCGATCCAGCGCCATGGGTTCGACCAAACCCCTGTGAATGGAGCTCGCGACCTGGAGTGCATCGCGAAGGTCATCCATTGGGTTGAGAAGCACGGTGAATTCGTCTCCACCGAGCCGGGCGACGAGTCCACTGTCGCCAACTGCGTCGACCAGACGCTGTGCGACGATGGCAAGCAACTCGTCGCCTGCGTCGTGGCCCAGGGCATCGTTGACGGCCTTGAAACCATTGAGATCCAAGAAGAGTACGGCGTGAGGCCGGTCTGGGTCTGACGAAGCCCGGAGCGAGCTGCTCAACACATCGAGGAAGTACGCGCGATTCGGCAGGGTGGTGAGCGCGTCGTGCGTCGCCTGATGGTGCAGCTCTCCATGTGCGGTTTGCAACTCATCGATGAGCTGGCGATTCTGTATGGCGATCGTGGCCTGTCCGGAGAGCAGCCGGAGCGCTTCGATGTTTGCCGATGCGAGCAGCGAATTGTGCGCCGTCGCAGCACGGAGCGCCACGATCGTCCCCTGGTCGTTGGCAATGATGAAACGCACCAACGTCGAGATTCCGTGATGTTCGAGTGTGGAAAGATCGCTGTGGTTCTCCGAGGTGAGGTCGATGAAAACCTCGGTTTCGGCGAGAACTGCGTCGTCGAGGGTGCTCGCCGTCTCTCCGGGAGGGGGGAGTGTCACACCATGATCTGTCTGGGCCGTCGAGAGAGTTCTCCATCCGGTGCTCGGGAGGAGCGCACAAACATCGACGACATCGAATCCAATCTTGGTCGCCGCCTTGGCCAGAATGTCCGAGAGCTCGCCGCCGAGGCGATTCACCTCGTGCCCGGTCTCCGCGACGATTTCGAGAAGTTTGCCTCGTTCGAGGGCACTGTTGGTGTGTCGCTGCTGGACGACGACGTCGTTGAGGAGCTGTTCAGCGATGTAGGCGCCAGGAATGACCACCAGCAACAGAACGCCGAGCTGATCGAGGAGCTGTTCGAGCTCGTCGATGACGGTGTTCGTGCTGGCCGAGGCACCCTCGAGGATCCAGAGTCTCGCGGCGAGCGTGATGCCGGTCATCATCATCCAGTGCATGAGTGCGCCCGCGAGTCGGAACCGGACAGCGGCCTCGACGATCGGCAAGGCAATCAGCACCCAGCCGATCCCGGTTCCACCGGTCGCCGTCGTCAGGACGATCACCAGGAGGCTGTCGGCAATGAGTTCGCCGGTGGCGAAATGGCGAGGAGGCTCGTCGCCGTACGTTTTCGCCACCCACGCGGACGCACCGTTGATCGCGGCGAGACCGCCGATGGCAATCAGAAGCAGCTCGCTTCGGGAGAGTCCGAATGCGGCGACGTCGAATCTGCCGCCATCCAAGAAGAACTGGCTCGCGATCATGAGGCCGACGAGGAAGCGCACCCGTCGAATCGCCGTGTCGGCCATTCGTGAGGCGCGCGAACTGGCCGCACGGCGTGTCTTTGTCGATGCCGGGGTCAGCATCGATCGAAGAGCGGTCAGGAGTGAGGCCATCGAAACGATGCCGACTGCGATCAACGCCGAGGCGTTCCCGTCTTGAGCCCATACGACGGGAAGCCCCACCACGGGCACTACGAGCTGGCCGACGCCAACGACTTGAGCCGGCGACACTCGATCGGTGTCGGGAGTCGGATTTGCGTCGCCTTTGGTGATGTATGTGCGAGAACCTGGCAGCGTCTCGAAGATCCGATGAGTGACGAGCGATCCGTCGTCATTGTTTCCCTCAAACGTGATGACCGTGCGCTGTCCGAGAAGATCATCGTCAGGGTGCTGGCTGGTCATCAAGACATCGCCCGGCCGAAGGGTCGGTGTCATCGACCCGGTGGTGACTACAACTGGCTGCCAGCCGGTCGCGACGAGAACGATCAGGATCCACATTCCGAGCAACCCCAGTACGTACAGGTGGATCCATGCGAAGAGGGTGACGATCGGTCGTACGGAAGACCGTGCGCTTTCGAGCGTGATTCTGGGTAGGCGCATCACGGCCTGGCCTCCACGGTCATCGCGAAGTCGGTCCGTAGCCCTTGCGCGGCGTTGTCGTCTACCAGGTTTGCTGCGACGTGTAGAACCGCCGTTTGGCCTGTCGCCATCTCCGTGAGACCGAGGCCTTTGTTGTAACTGTCGTGACCCCGCCAGAACTCAGCCAGGGTGCCGACGAAGTACAACCGCCCTTTGGACTCGCCGACGTCATCGCAGGTCGCCACCTCGGGGAGGGTGATGCGGATGTCGACGTACTCATCGAGCCCGGTTCCCCCTACGGTCCGCCCATGTAGCCGGACGTCCGCGGGTAGAGTTCCCCGATATTCGACCTCGACGCAGCCTTCGATTTCGGCACCCGGATAGAGGTTGTTCGCATCGAACAGCAGGTCGACGACGGTGAATGGTTGGGCAAGGTCGACGGTGCCGGCGGAGAACATGCTGTTGGCCGAGGTCGTTGCGTTCACCCGGGCGGTACTGGTTTCCACTGCGTTCCACAGGAAGGTTGCGATCGCACCGAGCACGATGACGGTCAAGACGACCGTGGGGAGCATGCGTCGATCGGCGCGGTTTTCGGTGATTGGAGCGGTCATCGATTCGCCTCTTCCGGCTCGGACGTCGAGGGGGTCTCGCTCGAAGTCGTGGTTGGCGCCGGCTCCTCCGTCGCATCGGTAGTAGAGGTCTCCTCGGTTGTCGCAACCGGTTCCGCACTCGTGATCGGTTGCACACCCGTGGTGGTTGTCGAACTGCTCGTCGAGGACGTGGTGGTGGCCGGAGTGCTGGTGGTCGTCGAGACCTCCGTCGTGCTCGGGGCAGCTTCGGAGCGTCGAAGTTCGTCGTTGCGAGCTTGACTACCGGTCGAGGCATCGAGGGTGTTGCCCGGCTCGAGTTCTGTCTTGAGAACCGTCGCGTCGGCGAAGCGAATGGCGATCCGTCCCGGCAGCACGTGCATCCCTTCGACGAAGTCGTTCCATCCGCGTCCTGTGTTGATCGCCTCGACCTGTGCGTCGCCCGACTCGACCCGCGCAGCGGAGACGATCGTCTCAGAAGTGTCGAGTGCGATCACACGGCGCCCGTTCTCCCACTCGATTTCCACCGCGGCAGTCGATTTGCCGACGGCGTCATGCGATGCCTTGAAGAGCACCTCACCGTCGTCGTCGGTGGTGCCGGCTACCTGCCATCGTTCGATCTCGTCGATGTGGAATCGAACGTTTGCTCCCGACAGGCCGACGCCCTCGACATCGATCAGACGAACGCTGAATACTTCGACCTCAGTGGTCGCGGCGGAAGCTTCCGATGGTCCAAAGAACAACATCGCGACCGACATGACCGACGCCACGGCGGTGAGCACTCGTACGGAGAACACACGGTGATCGGCTGGGCGGTCGATCACCAAGCCGTGAGGCTCATGGACTTCTCGGGGGCCGTGCGACGACGTATCGGTCATACAGAACGCGATCAGGGCGTGTCTCGCCTGAGCCGGCACGTCGATGAATTCGAGCCCGACCCGGACCTGCCCGCCGTCATCGAGGTTTGCGGCGCGAACAATGCCGGTGAGATCAATGTCTTGCACAGTCCCGGTTTGGTCGGGGAGCGAAAGGTGTATCCCGAGGCGGGCGTCGATGGCGGGGGAGAAGGGCAACACGACGCCGACGCCCGAGGTCGACAGGTCAATCGTCCGGGTTTCGTGCTCACCAACGACCACAGCGAGGTCCGCCGCCAGCCGGAAGCTCTTTCGGCGTTGACGGCGCGAGACCACGAGATGCAAGACGTCGACCATTGGGACCAAGGCGAACAATCCGACCGAGATGACCAACAACCGCTCGCTGAGTGAGAAGGCGGGCAAGGCGTTTTCGAAGATGATCGTGGCGCCTCGGGCGAGGAGGGCCAGATCGAGCGCGATCACGATGCCGGTGAGGAGTCGGAGTCGACCGAGCGATCGAATGCCGGTCACCTGGGTGTTCGATCGTCGTTCCGCAGTCTTTGCCGGACGAGTCAGATGTATCGCAGCCGCGACATCCGCTCCCAGGGTTCGCCACCCATGACGCGTCCAATCGCCGATGCGCATGGCGTCTCCTGCGAGGAGGCGGCGCGACGCCGTTGCGGTAATTGCTGCCACCGCCCAGAGGGTGAGCACCGGAGCAAGGCTCCCGGCGACCGGAATGGTCCCGGTGAGGAGTGTCAGAATGAGAATGAGGACTACGGCTGCTTGACGGATGCCCGTGATGAACAGCGAGGCCTGTGTGAGATGTGAGATGCGCTGGACCGGAGAGAGCCCGCGCTGGATGAGGGGGTTGGCTCGGGTGCCGAATACCCCGAAGGCCGCGCGAGCTCGAGCGTTGCGAGCGATGAGATATTCGTCGAGGTCATCGGGTGCGATCGAGCGAACGTGCACCGAGCTGTCGAAGGCGCTCGTCCATCCCGACCGGTGCAGCATCACCAGACGCTGGCCGAGGGGCGCGGCGCCCAGGGCGCCACTGACTCCCAGAAGCTCGATGGCGTGTCGTCGGAGGACCGAACCAGGCCCGTCCCATGGGGCAGCTCCGAAGAGATCGAGGCCGGGTGAGATCAGTGTTCTCACGACCGCGTCCTCATCTCGACCGCGCTGCACGTGTGCGAATGAGTCGCTGTTCAGCAGCCCGATCGGGCTCTGCCAGACGGCGACCTTGGGATCGGCAAGTCGTGCGCATCCAGCGTCCACGAAGTCAGACATCGGTACCTGTCCCGCAGACAACCATGCGACGAACTCAGAGTCGCTGACGTCGAGCAGAACGTCGACCCAAAGTTCCGGCGGGCGACCGTCGACGACATAGATCCCACCAAGAGCAGTCGCTGTCTCCGCGATCTCGTCTCTCCGCCGACGATCGACGACGATGATCTTCGCAACCGACTTGACGGTTCGGGCCCCAACGAGGGTCCGCTCCAGGGCTGCGACCTCATGGGCGCCGACATCGACGACGAGGTCGGTGTCCGAAGCGGACTGATTGTGTCGGTGCTTCGGAGATCTCACGTCGGGGTCGCGCTCTCGCGCATGCCAGGCCACAAATGCGAACAACGAAAACTGCGCAAATGCAGCTGCTTCGGCGAGATACAGCGGGATCGACAGGAGCAGCAGCCACCCGTCGCCGAGGGTGGTTGCGCGCACGACGAGGTAGACCGCCCCTGCAGTTACTGCCAGAAGGGTCAAAACTGTGGTCACAGTTCCGCGCCAAATCATTGCGAGCGTCACGTCTCCCTGGGTCGTACGACTTAGGTTCAGATCGGCGCTGGCGCGTCGAATGTGAGGTCAGGAGGTCCTCAGAAAACGGTGCGTGCCATTGATTTTTGGGGGGGGTGCACCGACGGGCTCAGGCGACGATGTTGACAAGTTTTCCGGGTATGACGATCACCTTGCGAATCTCGGCACCAGCCAGAAGTTCGACGATGCGCGGATCGGCCAGCGCGGCGGCCTCGATCGATGTTTCATCGGCATCGGCGGCGATCGTGATGCGTGATCGGACTTTGCCCTTGATTTGCACCGGGATCTCGATTTCGTCATCGACGAGCTGCGACGGATCGGCGATGGGAAAATCGGCGTAGACGACCGAGTCGTCATGGCCCATCCGGCTCCAGAGTTCTTCGGCGACATGGGGCACCAACGGTGCGATCATCCGAACGAGCGCATCGGCGACCGCGTGTGGGGTTGGGCCCTCGAGTTTCGTGAGCTCGTTGTTGAGTTCGGTGATGCGAGCGATCGAGGTGTTGAAGCTCAACGCGTCCATGTCTCTGCGGACGACGTCAATCGTACGATGCAGGACGCGGTTGAGGTCATCGGGAATCGGGATCTCAGCGATCGTGAGTTCTCCGGTCTCCTCATCGACCAGATTGCGCCAGATTCGCTGCAAAAGGCGCTGAGAGCCGACGACCGACTTGGTTTCCCACGGGCGATCCTGATCGATTGGGCCCATGAACATTTCGTAGAGGCGGAGTGTGTCGGCCCCATAGTCCCGATACATGTCGTCGGGGGTGACGGAGTTCTTGAGGCCCTTGCCCATCTTTCCGAATTCGCGATTGACGGGTTCGCCATTTCGCACCCACGCGCCGCTCACCTCCTCGACTTCACTGGCCTCCACGTACATGCCTCGGTCGTCGGTGAAGGCGTACGCCTGGATGTACCCCTGGTTGATCAGTCGCTTGAACGGCTCCGGTGTGCTGACGTGTCCCAGGTCGAAGAGAACCTTGTGCCAAAAGCGGCTGTAGAGCAGGTGGAGAACGGCGTGTTCGACGCCACCGACGTAGAGGTCGACGCCACCCTCGGTCGGATTGTCCCCGCCCATCCAGTATTTCTCCGAGATGGGGTTGGCCACGACGTCATCGCTGAGTGGGTCGATGTAGCGCAAGTAATACCAACACGAACCAGCCCACTGAGGCATCGTGTTCAGATCGCGTTTGTAGGTCTTGACGCCATCGCCAAGATCGAGCTCTACGGTCGTCCAACCGTCGGCACGACCCAGCGGCGGTTCTGGTTCGGAATCTTCGTCGAGTTCTCGTGGGGCCCAATCGATGAGCTCGGGGAGGTCGACCGGGAGCAGATCGTCGGGGACGGCTCGGGCGTTTCCGTCTTCGTCGAACACGATGGGAATCGGTTCTCCCCAGTAACGCTGGCGGGCAAACAGCCAGTCGCGGAGCTTGGTCGTGATCGTGCCTTCGCCAGCTCCGATTTCGGAGAGATGTTCGATGATCGAGGATTTGGCTTCGTCGATCTGCATGCCATCGAGAAACCCGCTGTTGATGGCGGGGCCGTTCCCCGTGAACGCATCGCCGTCGAAATCGGCCGGCGGTTGAACCGTTCGGATGATGTCGAGGTCAAAGACCTCGGCGAACTCCCAGTCTCGTTCGTCTTGGCCGGGAACCGCCATGATGGCGCCGGTGCCGTACCCCATGAGCACGTAGTCGGCAATGAACACGGGGATCGATGCGTCGTTGACCGGGTTGACGGCGTAGCTCCCGGTGAAGACGCCTGTCTTGTCCTTGTGCTCCTGGCGATCGAGGTCACTCATCTGCGAGGTGCGACGCCGATACGACGTGACCGCTTCGCCAGGTGTGCTGGCGCCGCCGGTCCAAGCATCCTTGGTTCCTTCGGGCCACGCTTCGGTAGTGAGGTTTTCGACGAGCGGATGCTCGGGCGCGAGCACCATGTAGGTCGCGCCGAACAACGTGTCGGGTCGCGTAGTGAAGACTCGGATCGTCGCAACCTCTCCGTCGTCTGCGCTGGCCGTTGGTACGCGGAAGTCGACGTGCGCGCCTTCGGATCGTCCGATCCAGTTTCGTTGCATCGTCTTGATGCTGTCGGTCCAATCGAGCAGATCGAGGTCGTCGAGGAGACGATCGGTGTACGCGGTGATACGCATCATCCACTGTTTGAGGGGACGGCGGAACACCGGGTAGTTGCCTCGGTCGCTTCGACCCTCAGCGGTGACCTCTTCGTTCGCCAGTACGGTTCCCAAGCCGGGGCACCAGTTGACCGGTGCTTCTGAGACGTAGGCGAGCCGGTACGTGTTGACGAGCGACCGACGCTCACCGGCAGACAGCTCTGCCCAGACGCTGCCGTCGGCTGGCGTGCGCACACCGGATTCGAATTCGGCTTCGAGCTCCTCGATACGGCGGGCCTTCCCCTGCGTCTCATCGAACCACGCGTTGAAGATCTGGTTGAAGATCCACTGCGTCCAGCGGTAATAGGCTTCGTCGGTCGTCGCGATCGATCGTCGGTCGTCGTGGCCGAGCCCCAAACGTGCGAGCTGGCGACTCATGTTTGCGATGTTCGCCTCGGTGTTGGCGCGTGGATGTTCGCCCGTTGCACGTGCGTGTTCTTCGGCGGGAAGCCCGAAGGCGTCGTACCCCATCGTGTGCAAGACGTTGAAGCCAGTCATCCGTTTGAAGCGGGCGTAGACGTCGGTGCTGATGTAGCCGAGCGGGTGGCCGACATGGAGGCCTGTTCCCGACGGGTACGGAAACATGTCCATGATGAAGAGCTTCTCGCGAGAGGCCAGGTCGGCCGGTCCGTTTGCCGGACCCTCGGTGAGCGTGCCCGCAGGGTTCGGCGTGTGGTAGGTCCCGTCGGCCTTCCAGCGCGCCTGCCAGGTGGTTTCGATCGTGTCCGCAAGTGCAGCGTCGTAGCGCTGCGCTGGCGCGTCAGGAGAGTGCTCAGTCACCGTCTTATCCTAGGGCTCGGATCCATCGCCTAGCGGCTCTTAAACCTCGCGCCTAGCTGCGCGTGCGGCTTTTCGTTCGAACCGGCTTCGCAGCTTCGAACTACCGCTACATTCCTCTCCTGTGCGACAGAAACGACCGGCAGCTCGAGTGGTTCTGCTCGATCGACAGAGCCGGATTTTCCTCATCAACTCGAGCGACCCGGGAGACTCCACGAAACAAGCGTGGTGGGAGATCCCCGGTGGGGGCATCGACCCGGGAGAGAGCAGCGCCGCGGCTGCTCGTCGAGAGATCGTCGAGGAAACAGGGATCACCGACTTCGAGCTCGGGCCGTGCATTTGGACGCAGGAATGCCAGTTCACCTTCGCCGGCTACTTCTTCGATTCGCAGGAGTGGATCCATGTCGCGTGGTGCGACGGAGGGGAGTACAACCCGAAGGGTCTGGAGTACTTCGAAGCCTTGGCCTTCAAAGGCGCGAGGTGGTGGGAGATCGACGCATTGCTCGAGAGCAACGAACCGGTGTTGCCACCAAGACTTCGTGAGTTCATCGCTCCCATCGCAGCCGGCGACCTACCTGTGACCCCAATAGACATCTCCTAGCAAGGCGTTCCCGATCACCCGCGACCAGGCATCGAGTCAACGAAGGGGTCTGACCCCTTTTTGACGAAAGGGGTCAGACCCCTTGTGTCGGACGTCACTTTTGCTCGACCAACGTCTGCGTCGTTTGAACGTCTCCCGGAGGGAGATCAGAGCTCGAAGACGACCTTGACCGAGCCGCGAGCGCCAGCCTGGGCGGCGTGCGCGATTGCATCCTTGTAGCGGTCGAGCGGATACTTCGCGGAGACGAGGCGGCCGAGGTCGGCTGACTTGGTCAGTTCGATCGCTCGTTCAAAACTGGAGATGGTCGTGCCGTCGCTCCAGGTGTCGGTGCCGTAAGTGTACGCACCCACCAGTTCGGTCTCTCGATGCCACAGCGCAGTGAGGTCGAGGCTGACCTTGCCGGGCATGCCCACCATCATCACGCGACCACGAGGGCGGGTGATGCCGATGGCCTGTTCGATGGAGGCGGCGTTTCCAATGGCGTCGATGGTGACATCGGCGCCGCCGGCGAGGTTGTCACCAATCATGCGGCAACCGGTGATTCGTCGAATCGCTCGAGCCGTTTCGCTCGGCGATACAACGACGTCGGCGCCGAGGTCTTTGGCGAAACTCTTCTGGACCGGATACTTGGCGACCGCAACGATGGTTTCGGCATTCGTGTAGTTCCGGATCGCGGCGAGCGTGACCAAGCCCATAGTGCCGGCGCCGAGCACCACAACCGTGCCGCCGTCGATCTGAGCGCGGGCCGCAGCGTGGACTCCGCCAGCGACGGGCTCGAGCATCACCGCAGCTTCGTCGGACAACGTTTCCGGGATGTAGTGGAGTTGACTTGCATGCGCGACGAACTCCTCGCCCCATCCTCCGCCGGTACCGGAACAGAATCCCACCTGGATGCCGTCGCCGATCGACCCCCCAAGCAAGTATCCATAGTCGTCAGCATCGCCGGGCGAGGCACCGCCGGCGGGCTCGCCGCGTGATTCGGGGCCCAGCACGGGTTCGAGCACGACTCGCGAGCCGTCTTCGGTGATGCCGACCACTTCGTGACCGGGCACGAACGGAAAGCTCACCAGGTTGTCGAAGTATCCCGACGAGTGACCATCGATGGTCGACAGGTCCGAGCCGCATATTCCAGTGAGGCGGGGCCGGATCCGTACCCAATCCTCATTGGGCAGGGCTGGGGCATCGATGTCGGCCAGGTGCAGCGGTCCAATCCCAGCGCCCGACCCGGGACGAATTGCAGAAGTGATCGAGGCGGCGGCGTACCGGGCCTCCTGACGTTCGAACACAAGGGCTTTCACCGTGACAGTCTGCCCGCTCGGCGGCGTGGCCCCAAGCTGCGCCGAACCGCGCGCCGCAACGGAAGCCCTGAACAGATGTTCAATCGATGATGTACCATCTGATGTACTGACCGTCCTCGCGTCCGTCTCGACCGGCGTGGGCCCCGAGAAAGTAACCAAAACACATGAGAGTTCTTTGCGCAGATTCCCTTGCGGATGACCTGCTTGCCCCACTTCGCGACGCCGGTCATGAAGTTGAGGTACAGCCTGATCTCACCGCAGACACCCTTCCCGCTCATCTGGCGACTGCGCCCGCTGACGTCCTGGTCGTACGTTCCACCAAGGTCACCGCCGAGGCCATCGGGGCTTCCGACTCGCTCGGGTTGATCGTTCGCGCTGGTGCAGGCACGGACAACATCGACAAGCAGGCCGCATCGGCGGCTGGGATCTATGTGTCGAACGTTCCTGGCCAGAACGCAATCGCGGTCGCCGAGTTGGCCATGGCGTTGCTGTTGGCCATCGATCGACACATCGCGCTGGGGATGTCTGACTTTGCGGCTGGCAAATGGAACAAGAAGATCTACAGCAAGGCCGATGGCATCTACGGAAAGACCATGGCGATCATCGGTCTGGGCGAAATCGGCTTCGCGTTGGCAGAGCGCGCCAGCGCCTTCGGCATGCACGTGATAGCGCTCCGCAAGCCTGGTCGTTCAACAACGGCGTTGTCCCGCCTTCGCTCTGCCGGAATCACGCTGGTCGACACCGAGGACGAACTCTTGGCGGGGGCCGACGTCGTGTCGCTTCACGTGCCGAAGTCGCCGGACACCACCGGCATGTGCGACGCGGCGTTCTTCGCGAAGATGAAGGACGGTGCTGTCTTGTTGAATACTTCTCGCGGCGAAGTAGTCGACGAGGAGGCGCTGATAGAAGCGATGGACAATCGAGGCATGCGTGCGGGCCTCGACGTGTGGCCGAATGAGCCCTCGGGTGGCGCTGGTCAGTGGACCTCACCGCTGTCGACGCACCCTCGTGTCGTGGGGTCACATCACATCGGAGCTTCGACCGTGCAAGCACAGAACGCTGTTGCGGAGGGGACGGTTGCCGTCATTCGCGAATACCTGAACGGACACATCACAAACTGCGTGAACCTCGTCGTCGAACCCGTCGGAGCAGCAATCTTGACCGTCCGGCATCTCGATCGAGTGGGAGTACTCGCCAAGGTGTTCGAGACTTTGCGCGGAGCGGGCCTCAACGTGCAGGACATGGACAACCAACTCTTCACGGGCTCCGTTGCCGCGGTGGCGTCGATCCATCTCGAGCACGCGCCGTCCGACGAGGTCCTGGCGATGATCTCCTCAGACGACGACGTGCTCGCAGTTTCGGTCGCTGATCGGAACGCGAGCTAGTGGTCACCTTCGCTGCCTTCGACGGGTCGTACGTGCGACCCGACTTCGTGCGACGCGTGCCCGCGCCCGCGTTCGATTCGATGTCGGGTGCCGAACGAACGCGGTATCTCGAGACACACCCGGAGAGCTACACGCTCGTCACCCGGTCACCGGGCGATGGTGGTCCTGAAGACGATGCGACGCCAGAACGTCTCATCGAGCTCGGTGGTGAGGCGCTGCAGCGGATCTTCGCGTCGAATGCCTTCATCGACGTCGGACGCGACGCATTTTTTCTGTATCGCCTCACCCTCAATGACCACGTGCAACTCGGCATCGTGGGCGTCATCGAGACCCGGGACTATCTCAGCGGGCACGTGAAGCGTCACGAGCAGGTGAGCACCGAGCGCGCACGCCATCTGTCGAACCACTTTGAGTTGCTCGGCGTGCATTCCAGTCCAATTGCGCTTGGGTATCGCGCGGACCCAGCGGTTCGCAGCGTGTTGGACAACATCCTGGCCACGACCGCACCAGTGCTCGATTTCGTCTCGGGGGACGGGCTGCAGCAAGCCGTTTGGGTCGTGGACGATCCAACGACGTGTGCCGAAATATCGGAGTCGTTCGAGTCTCATGAGTTCTACATCATGGACGGTCACCATCGGGCTGCCGCTGCTGGCGAGGTCGCGAAGAGAATCGGCGATCCTCGAGGCCAATACATGTTGGGCGTCGCGTTCTCCGATGACCGGTTGAACATCGATCCGTTTCACCGTCGTGTCACGATCGCTGCCGATGCCGACATGCACGAAATCGACCAGAAGCTGATCGACCATCTCGGACTACGGCCGCGGCCCAGCCTCGACCGTCAACTCCCCGATGAGCCAGGTCAGATCGGTGTCTATCTCAGCGGCCGCTGGTGGTGCGGCCGCCTGCACGAGCCGAGGTCGGAGTCCCCGCTTGATGCCATCGATCCGGTTCGGCTGCAGCAGCAGGTGCTCGGACCGATCCTCGACATCGACCCAGAACGATCGAAGGGGCGAATCAGCTACTTCCTCGATGACGCGGACCGTCATCGGCTCGTCGCATCGTTGGCAGAGCGAGAGATTCTCTTCTTGCTGCAGTCCGTGACGCCAGCCGAGGTGTTCGCCGTCGCTGATGCCGGTCAGAACATGCCTCCAAAGAGCACGTACGTGACACCCAAGCCGCGCTCAGGAGTGTTCCTCAGGCGCTTCTGATCTCGATCTCATCCCACCCGCGGACCGAGTTGATGGTGAAGACGCGATCGGCATTGCGGAGATCGTCCAGCATGAGGACCATCTCGGTCACTTGACCTCGTTCGAGAAGTTCTTCGCGAAGAGTTCCAGCCAGCAGGCCGCTCTGTCGGTGCGGCGTCACGAGACGACCGTCGAACTCGAGCACCAGATTCGCAATGCAGGTCTCGGTGAGCTCGCCACGCCGGTTCCACAAGATGACGTCCGGGGCATCCGGAAAGCGATCGTAGGCTTCCTCGTACCGAGTGCGGATCGTCGTCTTGTAAACGAGAAATTCGTCGAAAGGGTCCGTGGGCTCGGAATCGATCGGAAGCACCCGGGTATCGCCGCTCTCCGGTGGTAGTGCGCGAACCTCCAGGTCAGGTTTGCCATCAGCGTCGATGAGCAAGCGCAACATCACCGGGGTGTCGGATCGAACCGTGTTCAGCAGGTCCATCACGATCTCCATGTCGATGTGAATACCGAAGTGATCTCCCGCATCGAGCAAGCGGTTGATGTGTCGTTGCCGCAAAGAGATGCCGCCGTCTGGTGTCCACGCCATCGTTTCGAGGAGCTGAAGAGGCTTTCCTGCGCGTGCGAGCACGCGAGACTTGTGCTCGGTCTCGCTCCATTCACTCTCGGCTCTCGAGTCCCAGACGATCCCGCCGCCGACGCCGTAGGTCCCGCTTCCGCTCTCGAGATCGAGCCAGACGCTTCGAATGACGACGTTGAACTCCCATCGATCGTCTGGCGAAAGCGCGAAGACCGACCCGGTGTAGGCGCCGCGTGGCGATTCCTCGAGCTCTGCGATGATCTCGGTCGTGCGGTACTTGGGTGCGCCGGTGATCGATGCGACCGGGTAGAGCGCACGGAGCGAGTCGACCAGGCCGGCCGACGAACGCGCCGTCACCGTCGACGTCATCGTGTGCACGGTGGGGTACGTCTCGACCTCGAGCAGCGACGGGACCGCAACCGTTCCGATGTCGGCGATGCGTCCGAGGTCGTTGCGCACCATGTCGACGATCATCACGTTCTCGGCCCGATCCTTCAGGCTCGAGACGAGCTCTCCGACGATCGCCGCGTCCGTTGCGGGGTCGAAGTGACGGGGGCGTGTGCCCTTCATCGGTCGCGACGAGAACTCTTCGCCATCACGAATGAAGAACAGCTCGGGTGAGGCAGAGCACAGTGCATGAGAGCCGAAGTGCAAGAACGCGTCGTGTTTGGCCCGTTGCGCGCGAGACAACGATGCAAAGAGTCCTTCAGCGCTGCCCCAGAATGTGGCGTGGCGACGCACGGTGTAGTTGACCTGATAGGTCTCGCCAGAGCGGATGTACTCTCGAACCCGATCGATTGCCTTGGAGTAGTCCGCCTCCGACTGGTCAGGAGTCCACTCGCTGATTTCGAATGGTCCATCGCGTGGGCCGGCGGAGGCTGCAGGGCGGTCGAAGACCGCGAATGCGAGCAGTGGAACGGACTCGTCTCTTTGGCTGACCACTGCGGGATCAAAGGCCGGTCCAGCGTCGTAGCTCAGGAGCCCCACGACCCACTGTCCGCGTGCGGTTGCCTCTTCGGCTGCAGCCAGGGCCGGAAAGACGTCAGCGAGCTCCCACACGGTGACCGTGCTGCCTGGATTGGCGAAACGGAGCCAGCCTCGGTCGGTACCGAATCGAAGGAGCGCCTCATTGAGCGCGGTGTCCGACCGTCGGGGCATTCGCTCAGCCTAGGTTGGCTCGGAGAAGCCGAAGAGTCCGGTCCTGATAAGGTTCGGTTGTGGTCTACAAAGCGCCCGAATATCACCCCGCGTTCGAGGAATACTGCGAGACCGTCTTCGAGCTGCGCGAGGACGGATTCGAAGTTAAGCAGGCTCGAATTGCCGAGCGACTCGAAGTCTCACGTCCCGCGGTTTCCGAGATGGTCCGCAAGATGGAACGCGAGGGGCTCCTCGCCGTCGATGGCTCTGGCGAGATCACGCTGACCGAGGATGGTCTGGTTCTCGCTCGACAAGTGGTGCGTCGACACCGCCTCGCCGAGCGTTTCCTGACCGACATGCTCGATCTCAGTTGGGCCGAAGCGCACCACGAAGCTGGCAAGTGGGAGCATGTGATCAGCCCGGTGGTCGAGCAGGCGCTCGCCCGCGTACTGGGCAACCCAACGACGTGTCCCCATGGCAATCCGATTCCTGGATCGGGGTACGAACACCCAGCCGACACTCGACTGCTGAGTGACATCACCGTCGGCGATTCCTTCACCGTCCAACGAATCCCTGAAGAGCTCGAGTTCGAGCCGGGTCTCCTCGAATACCTCGAAGAGGTCGGCGTTCTACCGGGACGCTCGGGGACGGTCACCGCGGTATCTCCTGATGGCACAACGACGGTCACCGTCGAGGGTCGGCCCTTTGGCATCGGCCCATTTGCGGGCGAACGGATCGTGGTAACCGCTGCCTAGACGTGACCGGAGTCTTGCTGGTTGTGACGTTCGCCTGGCCGAATAACCAACGCCCACGTCGCGACGAATGACAGCAGGACGAGCGCGAGTGCCATCAAGCCGGCCTCGGCCACGAACGACTCGTTGAAGGTCGCAAAGATCCGTGTGGCAAGCGTTTCGAACTCAAACGGCGAGAGCAGCAGGCTGATCGGCAGCTCTTTCATGGTCGAGAGAAGAACGAGGCCGCCTGCTGCGAGCAATCCGGGCGTCATCAAGGGGAGTTCAACCGTGGTGAGGCGGCGCCACGACCCAGCGCCGAGCGTCTGGCTCGCGTCCCGGAGCCGCGGCGGCACGAGCTGGACGGCAAGCAACGTCGTCCCCATCGCCAGGGCGGCGAAGCGGATGACATAAGAAAAGATCAGGATGCCCATCGTGTTGTGGAACGTGTTGAACGTCCAGTCCGAGCTGGATATGAAGAACGTGGCCGCGAGTGCCACGAGGATGCCCGGAAGTGCGAATGTCGAGATCGCCACCGCGTGACCGACACCGCCGAGGCGGGACTTGTAGCGGCCAAACAACACGGCGATCGGCAAGACCACCACGACGGCCGCCACCGCCGCGACGGCGCTGACCCGAAGCGTGTTCCAGGTGACCTCAGCGATTTCTGCCGAGTCGACGGTGAGGCCCCGTCCATTGCGACGGCCCCGTTCCAGCCCCCGTACGCTCCAATCGAGGAGTGCGGCCATGGGAGCGCCGAGCGCATTCAAAATGACGAAGCAGACGAGGCCGGTGAGCGGTATCCGCCATCGTCCGAGCGGCACGTTCGGGGGCGTCGTGGAACGTGCGGCGACGCCGGTTCGGCGACGCCTCTGTGCGAAGCGTTCCGCCAGAACGACACCCGATGCGAGGATCAGGAGAAGCAGGCTCAGGGCGAGCGCTACCGGCCGATTTGCGAGCTGATTCGACTCGATCGCTCTCGTCAGCGTGTCGTAGCGAAGGATCGAGACAGCGCCGAAGTCGCTGATCGCGTACAGAAAGACCAGCAGGGTTCCGGCGGCGATCGACCCGGCGGCCTGGGGGAGCACGATGCGTCTGAAGACGTCGGTTGCGCTGTTGCCGAGGAGGCGGGCGGACTGTTCGATGGAGCCTGGCAGGCGGGAGAAGCGGGCGGCGACAGGCAGGTAGACGTAGGGGTACGTGAACAGGGTCAGCACCAGCCACGACCCCGTCAACCCGCTGATCGTGGGGGTGCGATCGACGCCGAGATCCGTCAGCGCGTCGTTCACCAACCCCCCTGGATTCAACGTGCGCACGAGAGCTGCTGCGCCGATGAAGGTGGGATAGACCAGCGGCAACGTGAGAAGGACACGAAAGAGGGCTCGGAAGGGCAGGTCGGTTCGCGACGTCAACCATGCGAGTCCAGTCCCGAGAACGGCAGCGCTGACACTCACCAACGTGGCGAGTGTCAGCGTCCGTCGAAGTGGGCCGAGTGTGCGATCAGAGAACAGAAGCCCTGCGGGATCCGCGTCAGCGGTGAAGTTGCGGACGAGCAAGTAGACGCCAGGGGCGGCAAGCAAGACCGTCGCCAGGGCGGCCAGGACGAGAAGGGGGAGCGGGGGCTTTCCCTCGTCCTGGACGTCCTCGGTCATCCGTTGATGCCGCTCTCGTCGATGATCTCGACCGTTCGCTGAAGTCCGTTTCCAAGCGAGTCGAAGTCGACGTCAAAGTCGGCGCCCCCATCGTCGAGAGCGGGAAGAACCGACGCTGCTTCAACACCAGCGGCAAGGGAATACTCGAGGGTGTCGGTGGTGAAGAACGTCTGTGCGCCTTCGGACAGGAGGAACTCGATGAGTTCTTCGGCTTCTTCGACGTTGTCACTCGATGACGTGATTCCGGCGGCCGTCACGATCAGGAGGGAACCGATATCGTCGCTGGCAAAGGAGTGGTTCTCGGCGCGGTGACTGTCGCCAAGCGCTTCAGCTTCTTGGAAGTTGTAGTAGTGGTTGACCAGTCCGAAGTCGAACTCGCCGCGGCCGACGGCATCGACGGTTGGACGGTTGCTCTCGGTCTTGATTGCGTCGTTGGCAACCATCGCCTCCAGCCAGTTCGCTGCGACATCGTCGCCTTCTTGAGCCCGGAATACCGTGAACCAGTCTTGAAAGGAGCCGTTGGTCGCCGGAATACCGACTCTGCCTCGATACTGCTCGTCGGTGAGCTCGAAGATGCTCGAGGGAAGGTCGCTCGCATCGACGTTGTCGACGTTGTAGACGAGTACGCGCTGACGACCGGTGACCCCGACCCACGTCCCGTCGGCCGCAGCGTTTGCCGAATCGACGAGGCTGGTCAGATCATCACTGAGGGTCGCAAGCAGGCCTTCATTGCGCAGGAAACCCACGGCCCCTGGTGACTTCGATAGGAAGACGTCGGCCGGGGTGCGATCTCCCTCTTCGGTGAGGGACAGAGCGAGGTCCGTTGGATCGCCGAAGTTCGTCGTGGTCGAGATGCCCGACGCACACTCGAACGCATCGAGGACGGGCTGTACGAGGTCTTCGCTTCGGCCGGAATAGATCGTGACCTGCTCGCCGGTCGAGGCTGCGCAGTCGCCGTCGTAGACCGTTGCGGCGGCCCCTGTCAGATTGTTGGGAGTGGTGTCGGAGCCGCATGCCGAGGCAAGCAGGGTGAGGCCGACGAGTGCGCTGATGATCGATAGTGAACGGTGCATGCGGAGGAGAGTAGACAGGTTTCTTAGAGGTGTAAAGCATGCCTAACACATTTCGAGTGTGGCACTTTTCACAATGCTACTTGCTGACCTATGTAAGGCAACCTTTTCGCTTCCCGCAAACGGCGATAGTCGAAAACAAGTTGGCGACTCGAAAGCGCCCACGGCCAAGGAGATCGCTATGGTCGAAGTCATGGCTCACAGTCACGACGTTGCACACGGTCATTCGCACATGGTGCATGATCACCGCGATGTACAAGGCGGCGCGGCGCGAGCGGCCGTCTTCGGCGTCAGCGATGGACTCGTCTCGAACGTTGCGCTGATCTTGGGCGTTGCCGCCGCGTCGGAGACCAGTTCGTCTGTGGTGATCGCCGGCGTGTCGGGCCTGTTGGCCGGCGCGGCCTCGATGGCGGCTGGCGAATACGTGTCGATGAAGGCGCAGAACGAACTCATCGAACGAGAACTTCGGATCGAACGCGAATCACTCGCGAACAATCCCACGGGCGAGATGCGTGAGCTGCAGGCCATCTATACCAACAGGGGCCTCGACGAGGACCGCGCCCTCGAACTGGCTGAGGCCGTGCACGAAGATCCCGATGTCGCTCTCGAGGTTCATGCACGCGAAGAGCTTGGCGTGAACCCAGATGATGTCGGAGATCCAATCGGCGCTGCGACCAGCTCGTTTGTCGCCTTCGGTATCGGTGCGGTGCTGCCGTTGATTCCGTGGTTCTTCATGGAGGGCAACGGTGCAATGATCGCCTCGGTGATCGTCGGCCTGGTAGCGGCAGCGCTGGTTGGTGTTCTGCTCGCGCGTTTCACCGAACGATCGCCCTTCAGAACTGCAGCTCGACAGGTCTCCTGGGCCGCTGGCGCATGTGCCATCACGTTCGCAATCGGCAGTCTGCTCGGAACCACCGTCACGTAGCTCGCATTCAACTTCGCCGCCACAAGTCCATGCGTCCACAAGGGGGTCTGACCCCTTTGTCAAAAAAGGGGTCAGACCCCCTCACGTCAAAAACGTTGATAAACCAGCGATTCACGTTGCCGGCAGCGCCAAAATCGTCGAAAAAGGGGTCAGACCCCCTGGTTGATCGAAAAGGTCAGACCCCCGGTTGCTGCGCGAGCGGGGAAGGGGTCCAAGCGGGCGCGAGAGGCCATCTAGCCGATCGCGTCGGGCATCTCTGCTTTGCGGCGCGCGATGTAGTCGTCCATTTCGGCTTCGGCTGCGCTGTCGAGCGGCGGTGCCTCGTAGTCGCTGAGCATCTGCTTCCACTGTGTGTTCGCTCGTTGCGCCGCCGTCGAGCTGCCGTCCTCGGACCACTGTTCGTAGCTGTTGTTGTCCGCGATCGTGCTTCGGTAGAAGGCGGTCTCGAAGTTGGCGAGCGTGTGGGCGGTGCCGAGAAAGTGCATGCCGTGTTCGTTGGTGCGGAATGACTCCATCGCTTGGGCGTTCTCGGACATGTCGACGCCCTTTGCATACACCTGCATCATGCCGAGCTGGTCAGCATCCATGATGAGCTTCTCGAGGCTGATTGCCAGACCACCCTCGATCCAACCTGCTGCATGAAGCACGAAGTTCACCCCGGCCTGCATGGTTGGGAGCAGTGAGTTGGCAGACTCGTATGCCGCCTGCGCATCGGGGGTCTTCGACGCCGTGAATTGGCCGCCCGAACGGAAGGGCACCCCAACTCGTCGGGCGAGCTCGGCCATGACATAGATGGCCAGTCCGCCTTCCGGGGTACCAAACGTTGGGGCGCCGGTGGCCATCGACATCGACGTAGCGAAAGTGCCGAAGACGACAGGTGCGCCGGGGTTCACCAACTGGACGAACGCCATTCCGGACAGTGCCTCTGCGAGCGCTTGGGCAGCAAGCCCAGCAAGGCTGACGGGCGACATTGCGCCCATGAGGATGAACGGCGAGATGATGCACGCCTGGTTGTTGCGGGCATAGACCTCGGCGGCGCCGAGCATCGTTGCGTCCCAGGCGAGCGGCGAGTTCGCGTTGATGAGGCTCGTCATCACCGTCTTGCCTGCGAGGTCACCGCCGAACGCCATGCGACAGAGCTCGACCGAGTCCTGCGCGCGCTCGGGCGCGGTCACAGAGCCCATGAGCGCCTTGTCGCTGTACTTGAGATGTGCATGCACCATGTCGAGGTGTCGTTTGTTCACCGGCACGTCCACGGGCTCGCAGACCGTGCCGCCGCTCATGTGCAAGTGGGGCAGCATGTAGGTGAGTTTCACGATGTTTTGAAAGTCGGCGATCGTTGCGTATCGGCGACCATCGTCGAGATCGGTGACGAACGGCGAGCCGTAGTTCGGTGCGAAGACGGTGTTCTTGCCGCCGACTTCGATGTTGCGAGCCGGATTGCGCGCGTGTTGTGTGTAGGTCGCTGGTGCGTTGTCTTGGACGATCTTTCGGGCAAGCCCTCGGGGAAAGAACACTTTCTCGCCATCGACGGTGCATCCCGCATCGACCAATAGCTCGATGGCGCTCGGGTACTCGTTGAATTGAATGCCAACTTCGCTGAGGATGATTTCCGCGTTCTCCTCGATCTGGAGGAGCGCTTCTTCGTCGAGCACACTGACCGGTTCCAGTGAGCGCGTCAGATAGGCCTGGGTTTCCGCCCCCGAGGCGGCGCGGGCGGCTTGACGACCCGCTCTGCCTCCACCGGATCGGCCGCGACTGCGGCGTGGTGCTTCGTCACTCATGGGTTTCCTCCTGTGAGGGTTCGTTCGTGGGACGGCGACGGCGTCGCCGTCCAGTCGACTGCGCGCCAGCGCCCGCAGCGTTGGCGAATCGGCGTTCGGGCAGGTCGATCACCGCGCCGAGGTGTGGATACTCAGCAGTCGCATGGGGGATGGCCATCGCGTCGACGAAGTGATCTTGGAACTTCTCTTCGGTCGCGGTTTCGACCTTGGTGATGCTGGGAATGAGGCCTTCGATCGTCCGGCGTGCCGTGCTCGACAGGAGCGCGATCACCGCCCCAGTGCCAGCGGCATTTCCTGCGGCCGAGACTCGGTCGATCTCGCAATCGGGAACGAGACCCAAAGCAACCGCGTAGACAGGGTCGATGTGTGAGCCGAAGGCTCCAGCGAGTCGAATCGAGTCGACGTGTTCGATGCCTCGTTTGTCCATCAAGAGCTTGATGCCCGCGTAGAGGGCGGCTTTCGCGAGCTGGATTGCTCGTACGTCATTCTGCGTAATGGCGATCGATGGTTCGCCGTCGTGCAACACATACGAGAAGGTTCGATCTTCAGCGACGATGCGCGCGGACCGGGCCGCCAACCCGCCGTCGACGACGCCGTCCGCCGAGATGACACCCGCAAGCATCATCTCTGCGACGACCTCGATGATGCCGGACCCGCAGATCCCAGTGATCGTGATCGACTTGGTCTGATCGGCGAATGCAGGTTCATCGCTCCACGCATCTGCGCCGATGACCTTGAACCGAGGCTCGAGGGTGTCTCGATCGATTCGTACTCGTTCGATCGCACCCACGGTGGCGCGCTGACCCGATGAAATTTGCGCTCCTTCGAAGGCGGGTCCGGTCGGGCTCGAAGCTGCGAGCAGGTGCTCGCGGTTGCCCAGCACGATCTCGGCGTTCGTTCCGACATCGACGAGCAGCTGGAAGTCTTCCGACAGGTCGGGGCGCTCGGACAGAATGGCACCAGCGGTATCGGCGCCCACATGACCAGCAATGCAGGGCAGGATGTAGACGCGAGTGATGTCTCGACAGTTGATACCGAGAAACGGGCCGCGGGTCTCGACCGCTCCGTCTGTGGCCAGAGCAAAGGGTGCTCCGCCCAACGGGACTGCATCCAAACCCAGCAGGAGATGGTGCATGATCGGGTTTCCGACCAGAACGATCTCGAGAATGTTCGTCCGTTCGACGCCAGCTTCTTCGGCGAGCTCGCCGATGAGCTCATCGATGGCGACCCGAATCGATGCGGTGAGATCAACTTCGCCGCCCGGGTTCATCATCACATAGCTGACCCTGCTCATGAGGTCTTCGCCGAACTTGATCTGCGGATTCATTCGTCCGTTCGAGGCAAGCGCTTCCCCGGTTGCCAGGTCGAGCAGATGGCCGGCCACAGTCGTGGAACCAATGTCTATGGCCACGCCACAGATCTCATCGTGAAAGCCCTGCCAGGCAGCCACGATCTCTGTGTTGTCACGTACCGCGACCGTTATCTCGCGCGTCTTTGTGAGCGCGCGCTGAATCTCCTGCACCACCGCTACCGGAGCGATGAGGTTGGTCAATCCCCAGTCGTTTGACAGCGCATCGCGAAGCAGATCGAGCTCACTTCTCGGTGTGTCGAGCTCTTGGGCGACCACCGATGTGAAGTGCAGGCGTACGACCGGGTCGACCTCAATGTCTTGGACCTCGAGCCGCTTTCGCACCACTTGCCGATGCACTTGGCTCTCTGGCGGGACGTCTACGACCAGGTCGCCACAGATCTCCGCGTGGCACCCAAGGCGATGATCGGATGACCCCAGGGGGCGCCGGCCCCGGTATTCGGTGGTCTCGCTTGGTCCAGGCGCGCTCACACTCGTGGCCGAAGACGTGATTCCGTGTTTGGAGAACTCGCCGATTTCTGGAATGACTTGGCAGCGTCCACAGATGCCCCGACCGCCACACACCGTGTCGAGGTCGACCCCAAGCGTGCGGGCCGCATCGAGCACTGTGGTTCCGCGCTCAACCTCGCCCTGTCGGCCCGAGGGCGTGAAGACGACGTGGACGTTGTCCGACATGACGTGTCTATGCCTAACTCGCGCTACCGGCGCGTCGGCGTCCACCGGCTCGACGTCGCGCTCCTCCAGCTCCACTCCCGGCATTCGGATCGCGGTGTGCCGAAATCCATGCGGCGCAGTTCTCGTCGTGTCCGTTGAGGACGTCGGCCGCCATGATGCAGTTCTTCACTTCCTCATGCAGAGGGCTCATGATCGCCGAGGTCATTCCGGCGCCGATGGCCATCGAAAGGAAGTTGCCGGTGATGTGATGACGATTCGGAAGACCAAAACTCACGTTGGAGGCACCGCAGGTTGTGTTGACGCCCAACTCGTTGCGTAGCCGTCCGACCAATTCGAACACCTGGCGGCCGGCGGTTCCCATGGCGCCGATCGGCATGACCAGCGGATCGACGACCACATCGGAGGCGGGGATACCGAAGTCTGCCGCACGATTGACGATCTTCTTTGCGACCTCGAAGCGCACGTTCGGATCTTCGGAGATCCCGGTTTCGTCATTGGAGATCGCAACGACGGCGGCTCCGTGTTTGGCAACGAAGGGGAGCACCCGCTCGAGGTTCTCTTCCTCTCCGGTCACGGAGTTGATGAGCGGCTTGCCCTCGTAGACGGCAATGGCCGCCTCGAGTGCCTCGACGATCGATGAGTCGATGCAGAGCGGGACATCGGTGACGGCCTGCACCTCTTTGATCGCTCGCACGAGCAGCGCCGGCTCATCTGCGAGCGGAATTCCGGCATTGACGTCGAGCATGTGTGCGCCCGCCTCGACCTGTGCGATCGCATCGGCGACGACCCGGCTGAAGTCGCCATTCTTCATTTCCTCCGCAAGGAGCTTGCGTCCGGTTGGGTTGATGCGCTCACCGATCATGACGAACGGACGGCCAAAGCCAATCACGACCTCTTTGGTCGCAGAGCTGATGATTGTGTCGGTCATTGCTGATCCTCATCTGGAAAGGGGTCTGGGTCTTGCGTGGGTGTTTGATCTGAGCTCGACGGGTCGAATCCGCCGGTACGAACGAATTCGTTGAGAACGTCGAGTGGGAACGCCGCTTCGAGTTCATCGACGAGAGCCTTCACGTCCGCCTGAAGGTCTTGGCCGTTCGATGGCCTGCTCTCGGCGCCCATCTCGGCCACGTAGCTGTTGGCGTCCTTGAGGCCGGCAACCATTGCGGCTCGGTCGATTGCTTTCTGGAAACGTGGCGGCAGTTCGACCTGGATCTTCTCGTCACCGGATGTGCCGTTCACCTGTGCGGGTATGTCACGCCACTTGATGATCTTGAGGTTGGGCCCGCTTCCGCGGCGTCGTCGGCCGCTCATGCCACCCGTAGCTCCAGGATTCGGCTCTCGAGTAGACCGCGTCCGACGTCTAATTGGTCGAACGCCAGGTTCAGGCGTGTCGCGCACGATCGTGCAGCCTCCGTGAGTTCAGGGGTCGGGTTCTGGGCGATGTAGAGGGCCCGGGTGTAGTTGCCGAAGTACATGTCGATGAGTTCGGGGTGGTCGGTCAGCCCGAGGGCACCGAAGATGAGCGCCTCCTGGTGTTTGACCATGTAGTCGGTCAGAAAGAACGTTCCGAGTTCACCGTGGAACTGTTCGAGAAAGCGGTCGATCCCGGTGAAGAAGGCGTAGCAGTGGTCGCCGGGTAGGCGAGTGGCGTTCGGGTAGTGCTCGAGCAGCCGGTCGAGATGGCCACCCGTTCCGCAGTCGCCATAACCCACGACGATGTGCGCGTAGTCGGCGGCTCGATGTTCGAGCAGGTCTTGTAGTGCCGGCGTGATCTGTTCGGGTCGATTGTGAAGATTTGCCGGGAGGTATTCGAATTCGACGTGTTCCCAGCCCGGCGTGTTGACTACGGCGCGGATGTCCCCGGCGAGCGCACCACAAGAGATGACGAGGGTGCGGTTGGCCGGGGTGTCAAGCGGCTGCACGACGCTCTTGCACGAGCTTGCTCGCCATCTCCGACGCAACGGCGGCGTCGCGGCAATAGCCATCCGCGCCGACTGCGGTGCCGAATTCCTCGTTCAACGGAGCGCCGCCAACGAGCACGATGTACTCATCGCGCATGCCGCGCTCGATGAGCGTGTCGACGACCACCTTCATGTATGGCATCGTCGTCGTGAGGAGTGCGGACATGCCGAGGATGTCCGGCTTGTGCTCTTCGATCGCGGCGATGTACTCGTCGACATCGGTATTGATGCCGATGTCGATGACTTCGAAGCCCGCCCCTTCGAGCATCATCGCCACGAGGTTCTTGCCGATGTCGTGGATGTCTCCTTTGACGGTGCCGATGACGACCTTGCCGATGGGTTCGGCGCCGGTCTCTGCCAGTAGTGGCCGAAGGATGGTCATGCCCGCCTTCATGGCGTTGGCGGCGAGGAGTACCTCGGGCACAAAAAGGATGCCGTCTCGAAAGTCGATGCCGACGATGCGCATTCCTTCGACGAGCGCATCGTTGAGCACCCGATCGGCCGACCAACCGCGTTCGAGAAGAATGTTCGTGCCCTCAGAGATTTCGTCTTTCAGCCCGTCGTACAGATCGTCGTGCATCTGTGCAGTCAGCTCATCGTCGGGTAGGTCTGCGAGGATTATTTCGTCTTCTTCGTCGCTCATGGGGCCACTCCAGTACGAGAAACGGTTCCGATAGGAAAGTACGAGCGACCTGTGACCCATGGCATGCTGCCGAGGATTTTCAGTTCCGCATCGTGGAACAGAACCGTATCATGAAACACGCCGAGGTGTGAACCCCAAAAATCATTTGGATTACTGGCCTGTTGATTCAATCGAGCCAGCTCATCGAGGTGAAAAACCTGCCGATGGGGACGGGATGGAAGACGAATACCGGACCGCGACCCTCGCGGTCGTGGCAGTGGTCGCCGCGGCCAGTTCCGCGTTGTTCATCTTCGCGTCCGAACTCGTGTCGGTGGCCGTCCTCGGAACGATCGTTTGTGCATCGATGTTGCGCATCATCGTGTTGCATCGTCGCCTTGATCGAATCACCGGGATGACATCCTCGACGATCATCCGTGTTCCGGCACCGCCCGCAGTCGAGGCTGACGAGACCGAAGAGAAATCAGAGCAGACCGACAACAAGTCTCTCCTCGCAACGCGAAGCATCCGGCTGCGCGAGGACGAGTCGGCGGTCCTCGAGCAGATCGCGGCCGACGCGGACACCTCGGCAATTCTGCGAAGCATCACCGAGCTGCTCGCACACCAGTTTCCAGGAAGTCAGTTTCGGATCATCACCGATGACTTCTTCGACGACCAGCCAATCGATCGTTCGTGGCCAATTCTCGATCGAACCGACAAGGATCTCGGGTGGGTGTTGCAAGCGGTCCTCGCCGATCCTGGTTCAACCCCAGACGAGGAGGCGATCAACCTTGCCCAGGACCTCGCTCGCCTGGCGCTCGACAAAGAGCGAAGCCAGACGCACCTTCGGTACCAGGCAGACCATGATGCGCTCACCGGATTGCTCAGCCGGCGCGCGGTGCTTGCCGCGCTCGATGAAGCGATCGAGACCAACACGAGTGTCGGGTTGATCTACTGCGACATCGACAAGTTCAAAGACATCAACGACTCGCTCGGCCATCAAGCTGGCGATGACCTTTTGATCGGCATCTCCGGTCGATTGCTCGAGGCTTCTGACGAGGCTCCCTTTGACTGCAAGGTCGGCCGTCTCGGGGGTGACGAATATTTGATCGTGGCCTCAGGTGCGGACCAGCGTGACATGAAGCAGTTCGTCGAAGGCCTTTCGTTTGCCATCCGGGCACCGTTCAATTTCGGGAAAGCCACGGTCTCGACATCGCTGAGCCTTGGCGCCACATTCGCCGACGCGCGCACCGTGGACGACTCAGCTCTCGACAGCGCAGAGTTGCTTCGGGAATCTGACCTGGCGCTCTATCAAGTTAAGCGAAACGGGCGAAACGACTTCCGCTTCTTCGACAACGAACTCCGAGCGATTCTCGCCGCACAGAAGGAACTCGAAGAAGACCTCGCCCGGTCGATCTCGAGCCGATCCGGAATTCACGCGATGTATCAGCCGCAGTTTGACCGCGATCGAAATCTCGTCGGGTTCGAAGCACTCGGTCGCTGGTTTCGACAAGGGCGCGGCCTGGTGCCGCCGGACGAATTTATCCCGGTCGCCGAGGAACACGGGCTCATGGCGGCCTTCGACAAAGAAGTCTTCACCAACATCTCGCAGACGCTGGCTCATTTTCGTCGCGAGGGTCGAGAGGTCGGCAGCATCGCAATCAACGTTTCTGCCGAACGACTCGAACGCAAGGACTTCGTGCCGTCGACGCTCGAGATCTTGCGACGGAACTCCATCGACCCGCGCACGATCGTGCTCGAGATCACCGAATCGACACTGCTCCATGACCTCCGAGAACGTGGACGTCGACTGGAGACCCTTCGCGCGTGGGGTGTGCGGATCGCGATCGATGACTTCGGCACCGGGTACTCGTCGCTCTCATACTTGCGTGAACTTCCGGTCGACATCGTCAAACTCGACAAGGAGTTCGTGAGCGACATCGAGAGCTCGGAGGAGAGTCAAGCGATCGTTCTTGCGATTCTTGCGCTGGCCAAGGCCATGAAGCTGACGGTCGTGGCCGAAGGTGTTGAACGAGAAGAGCAGTTCGAGATGCTGCGGGAACTCGGTTGTGACACGTTCCAGGGGTTCTTGCTTGGCCGTCCGCTCGAGGTGGACGGCGCGCGTGAGCTCGCCGAACGAACCTGGATGCCGGATCTCTTCTCGCAGTCCTATGAGTGGTCGGATACTCCGCCGGATGATGCCGGCGTGCTGTTCAAGTCGCAGTCCACCGAGTGAACGTTTGCTCGAACGACCGAGCTATTCAGCCAATACTGCTTGACGCCACTCCTCGGTGGCGTCGACTTGGTTGAACGTGAACACGTGGAGTCCTTCGATACCGAGCTCGGCCAGTTCGCCGACCATCGGTTGCAAGATGTCGTCGGGGTCGTAGGCGCCCGGTGCCAGAAGTTTGGTCACCGCTGCACGGTTCTTCTTCAGGAACCGCAGCGATGCGCCGACGCCGAGCCGCACGCCCATGGTCATCAACTTCGTACGGTCGACCACCCCAGGTATCCCGAGTTGGATCGGCAAGGTGAGGCCCGCATCGCGTTCGGAGCGCAGCCACGAGCCAATCAGATCGGTGTCGAAGCACATCTGCGTCGAGGCCCATCCGTTGAGGCCCGCTTCGGCAAGCAGCGCTTGCTTCAGGTGCAGGTGCTCGTGGACGACCTCGGTGGGGATCAGTGCATGGCCGTCTGGGTACGCCGTGACCCCGACCGTCGACAGTCCATGCTCGCGGGCGAAGAGCTCTGTCAAAAACGCGTGGGCTCCCTCGTATGGGCCAACCGGCTCCTCGGCGTCACCTGCCACGACGAAGATCGTGTCGTGGCCTTCGGTCTTGAACCAGTTGGCCAGCCTGGACACATGATCGGGACCCTCCACCAGTCGCGCGGAGATGTGTGGGACCGGCCGGTGGCCGAGCGCACGGATCCGGTCGGTCAGCTCGATCGTTGCGTCGAGTCCTTTGACCGGTGACGCGGTCACCGAAACGTTCGAGTTTGGTGGGAGCGATTCGATTCCTGCGTCCACCGATTTGAGCGGGATGAGCTCGAAGGTCATCTCGTCGACCAACTGGCGGCGATACGCCGTGGCCTCCGAAGGTACCAACGACTCCTTCTCCGACTTTCCAAAGATTGCCATGAAAGAACTCCGTTGTTTCGAATTGCTGGTTCTAGGACGAGGCCTCGACGGATCTCGACCGGAAGTGTCGAGCGATACCTAGCTCAGGTTGATGATGTTGCCGTCGGCGTCGATGTCGATCTTTTGCGCAGCCGGGGTCTTGCCCAAGCCAGGCATGGTTCGCATGTCACCACAGATCGGATAGACGAAGCCGGCACCGACACTGGCACGCACTTCGCGAACCGGCAGGGTCCAACCGGTCGGGGCTCCCTTGAGCGCGGCAAACGCAGAGATCGACAGGTGGGTCTTGGCGATGCAGACCGGCAGGTTGCCGAAGCCGTTGGCTTCGTAGTTGTCGATCTGTTTGGCGGCGGCTGGCGACACCTCGATACCGTCGGCTCCGTAGACCCGCTTCGCGACGGTCTCGATCTTCTCGCGGATCGGCATGTCGTCGGGATACAGCACCTCGAAGTTCGATGGCTCATCGGCTGCCTCGGCGATGGCTTCGGCGAGATCACTCGCTCCGCGGCCGCCGTCGGAGAAATGTGTCGACACCGCAGCGCGGGCACCGTACTCGGCGGCGATCTCCTTGATGGCGTTGATGTCCTCGTCGTGGTCGCCGGGGAACACGTTGATGGCCACGACTGGGGTGACGCCGTGGATCTGCATGTTCTCGAGTTGTTTGCGGAGGTTGTCGCCGCCCTGGTGGACCTCGTCGGGGTTGGCCTCGAGCAATGCGGGTGGGAGGTCTTTGCCGGCCACGATCTTGTGGTTCCCAGAATGAGCCTTCAGACCGCGCACGGTGGCGACGAGCACCGCGGCGTCGGGGGCAATGCCCGAGTAGCGGCACTTGATGTTGAAGAACCGCTCGGCGCCCATGTCGGCGCCGAATCCGGCTTCGGTGAGCAGGTAGTCGGCGGTCTTGATTCCGATCTGGTCAGCGACGATCGAGCTGTTGCCTGTGGCGATGTTGCCGAACGGGCCCGTGTGCACGAGGGCTGCGGTGCCTTCGAGGGTTTGCATGAGGTTCGGTTTGATGGCTTCTTTCAAGATGACGGTCATCGAACCAGCGGCGCCGATTTCCTCAGCGGTGACCGGCGTGCCGTCCTTGGTGTAGCCGAGCACGATGCGACCCATACGGACACGAAGGTCCTGGAGGCTGGTGCACAGTGCGAGTGCGGCCATGACCTCGGAGGCGGCGGTGATGTCGAATCCGGTCTCGCGGGGGACTCCGTCGAGGCGTCCGCCGAGGCCGATGACGGCGTTGCGGAGCGAGCGGTCGTTCACGTCGAGGACGCGACGCCACGTGATGTTGTTGGTGTCGATCCCGGTTTCGTTGCCGTGATACAGGTGTGCGTCGAGCATTGCCGAGCACAGGTTGTGCGCCGCGGTGACCGCGTGCATGTCTCCGGTGAGGTGCAGGTTGAAGAGTTCCATAGGAACGACCTGGCTGTAACCACCGCCGGCGGCGCCGCCCTTGATGCCGAAGGTGGGGCCCATGGACGGTTGGCGGATGGCGATCGTTGCCGACTTGCCGATGAACTGGAAGGCCTGACCCAAACCGACCGTTGTGGTCGTCTTGCCCTCACCAAGTGGGGTTGGCGTGATCGCGGAGACCACGACGTACTTCGCATTTGGTTTGTCGGCCATCTTGGGGATGGCTTCGAGCTGAATCTTGGCGGCACCCACGCCGTATGGCTCGAGGTTGTCCAGAGGGATGCCGGCGCGGTCGGCAATCTCGGTCAACGGCAGCAGTTCTGCCCCTTGTGCGATCTCGAGATCAGACGGAAAACTCATGTGTGCCCCTTGACTAGTGCGGACTGCGACGTTGCAGTCTCGCTCATGTTAGTGACTCTAGCCAAATGGTTAGAGCCCCTATCCGGACAGTTCCGCATGATGGAACCGTTCCGCTCTGTGGAACTGTAGTTGATCTGTCGTGTGGCGCAAGCCCTCCTCGGGAGTACTACGTTGTTCGTTGCGCGGGACAATCGGGGTCTGACCCCACACACTGATGCCGAGCTGGCACTACGAGAATCGAGCACAACATGGTCAAGGTCCCCGAGGGATATCGCAGCAAGCACGTCAACGATCAACGGACCGCCGGGGGTGGTCGAAGTCGCGGAGGTTCCGATCTTCTCGGCGGAATGTTGGGTGGGAACGCCGCTGGGGGAAGTCTGCTCGGAACGATCGGGAAGATGGCGTTACCGCTCATCTTGAGCAAGGTGATGCGGGGAGGCAGCGGCCGAAGTGGTGGCGGTCTGGGTGGCCTGCTCGGTTCCATGCTCGGCGGTGGAAACGACAACGAACCGCCAAAGCTCACCGATGAGGAGCGCAACGAAGCCGACGATCAGGCCACACTTCTGCTTCGCGCCATGATCAATGGAGCCAAGGCCGATGGTCAGGTCGACAAAGATGAGCTCGACAAGATCGTGAAACGACTCGGTGACATCGACGAACACGAGGCGGCATTCCTACGCGCCGAGTTCGAGGCTCCCCTCGACATCGCAGCGTTCTGCGCAACTGTGCCCGAAGAATTGGATGAAGAGGTCTACGCGTTCTCTCTGATGGGAATGAAGCTCGATACCCAGCGCGAAGCGCAGTTCCTCGGAGCCATGGCCCAAGGGCTCAACATGGACCCGAGGGTATGCAACGAGATTCACGAGAAACTGGGCGTGCCCGAGATCTTCTCGTAATCAGGTGCCGTGACCAGTTCTTAGCGAACGCGTTGTGCCAGAAGGCGGTGACAGATGACGTCGGCCTCCTCGGGGACGCCGCCCGAGCGCACGAATACTTCATCGACATCGCTGTCCGAGAACAGCTCGGGGATGTGGTCTCGCGTCGCGACGCTGCGCAGCCGGAGATCGATTGCCCTTCCAAGTGTCGCTCGATCGAACGGTCGGAGTTGATGGGTGATGACATCGAACCCTGTCCGTCGGCCAAGCCGCGCCAAATCAACGTGTGTTCCGATGATCACGGTGACACCGCGTGCTGCGAGTCGAGAGAACCAGCGACGCCGCAGCGGGCGTGGCATTCGGTCGATCTCATCGCCATAGATCACTCCGTTGCATTGTTCAGCCGTAGGCGGCCTCGACCAGCGACGTCGGTACGGCCGACGTGGAATGTAGTGATATGGGCCGGGAACAGCCGACCGCCAGTGTTCGAGTTGCGAGGATTTGCCGAAACCACTGTCGCCGATGACCTGCACGAGCGTCCGCGACCACGCCGGCGGTGGATCGGGGATTCCTCGGGACACGAATGCTGCGCATGCTGGCGCTCCAAGCGCGGGGGCGGTGAATGGGTTTCGTTCCAGGCCTACCGACTGGTATCGATCGCCAAACGTCCTGTCAGACACCTGGCAGCGTCATCGTCAGCGGGTGCGGACGGTCATACACACCCTTGCCACCGATCGGGACGACAAGCACGGGTGCAGACGATCGTTGATCGACGCCGAACTTGATGTCGGTGCGAGCCTCGATCTGCCACAACACTCTGATGAGTTCACCGTCATAAGAGATCGGTGCGTCTGACGGAACGTGCAAGCGCACATCACCCGAGGCCATGCCGTACTCGTCGACGTCCAGTTCTGCCGTCGCGTAGTCCCTTTGGTCGGTGTCCCCTCGGCCTTCGGTCGTCATGCGTAGCGAAATGCGAATCGCTCGGACCTGGCCGACCGTCTTGTCGTTGGACTCTCCGTCTGAGGGCGATCTCTTGAGAGAACAGAGAAAGGAGCTCCCCACCTCGGCGATGTCGTGCTCGAGGCGAATGGCGAGGTTTGGATCGTGCGAACTCATCGGGAACCTCCAAGGGGAGTGTCCTGGATGTTCCGATGTTTGGAATCGAGCGCTGGCACGACGTCGAGTGTGAAAGCGATCTTGGCCATCAACCTCGACAGGTCATCGACGTCGATGTCGAGTTTCCACTCCACCTTGTTGTTGCCGAGGTCCATCGACGGCGCACCTCGCTCGAGCGGGATGTCGAGCTCGAAGGTGGCACTGAACGTGCGGTCCCTGAGATGGCCCTCGACGACGATTTCGTCCTCGTGCACTTCCCTCGTGTCGGTGCGTGTGTCTGTGCCGACCGTGTACGTGGCCGACTCCTCACACTCGAGTTCAGCTTCGAGTTTGTAGCTGGCATCCGGCACTGCTTGTTTCGCACGTCGGATCACCGGGACGGTCGTGCTCGAACCAAGCTCGAGGGGCCAGTTCGAGAAGTGCAACTCCATCGGCTCCCAGCGCCGGATCTCGAGAATCGTCCAGGTCACAACGGCCAGAGCGAGGAGGAGAAAGAGGCCGAGAATCACCATGAAAACGGTGGATCCGCTACTTGCTGCGAAGACGAACGCAAGGAGCGATCCGACGAGGAGGGCCCCTCCGCACCCGGCGACGGATGAACTGGTGTCGTCGACCATCACGTGGGCTGCCGGCGCTGGATGGACCATATTGCGACGCTACTAAAGTGGCCAGCCATGGATGATGACACACCGATCTGGGATCTGCCCTCTGACCACGACGTTCTCGCACAGTACGTTTCGCTCGCCGGATCAACCCTGGTCGACGTGGGTGCTGGCGATGGCGCTCTGGTCCGATTTGCACGGCGATCCGGAGCCGAGGCGATAGGGGTCGAATGTGGGGCGGCCCAACTCGCCAAAGCTCGTGGTGCCGATCCGGTGAACGCCGACATCTATCTCGATGGTGTTGGGCAAGACCTACCGCTCGACGACGAATCGGCCGACGTGGTGGTGATGTGTTACTCGATGCACCACATTCCCAGTGAGCTGTTGGCCACGGCGCTGCAGGAAGCCGATCGTGTGCTCAGAACGGGGGGAACGCTGGCGGTCCTCGAGCCCATCGCAACAGGCGGCGGGCATGAGGTCTTCAAGCCGATCGATGATGAAACCGCGGTGCGTGCCGCCGCCCAATCGGCTCTCGACCGTGACCTGCCGGCGTCACTCACGGAACTCGGTGAGGTGAGGTATACGACGAGCTACTCCTATGCCGACATTGCAGAGCTCGAGCAGGAGGTGGTCGACATCGATCCGAGTCGGCGTGAGTTTGTCGATGCTGCGCGTGATGAGGTCGCGCAGCTGTTCGAAAAACATGGAGTGCCCCATGACGGTCGACGGTGGTTTGACCAGCCGGTCGTCATGAGGCGTTTCTCCAAGGGGTAGCGCGGCAACGCGATGTGCTCAGTCACCTACGCCGCGAGATCGAGCTCGACGGGGCGTTTTGTGAGATCTCCCATGAAGTCGTCGATCGTCAAGAGCGTGATACCTGCCTGCTCCTCGGGCGTGTTGCGGACCATGACTCCCTTCCACTGGGTGCGTGCCCGTCCGACGAGGAAGCGGGGGATTCGGTAGCTGACGGTTTCGGTGATGCCCATGATTGTTTCCTTTGTTCGAGTTCTCCGAGGTGGAGAACGTGTGGAATTCATCATGTGGGAGCACGCCGAAATGGTCTTGGAGGAACTGTGGAGAACTCCTGATGATGGTTTCGAGGCCACGAAACGGCTTCTAGGACTACAATTTTGTCCGTGGCTGACATCATCCCGTTCCCGGTTTCGCCCTCGTCGCAAGAGAACGATGTGGACGATCCTCCATCAGCGAAAGAAGCCATCGGCGCGGTCCTGCGCGAAGAGCGTCAGACCCAGGACCGGACACTTGCCGACGTGGCAGAGTCCGCTGCTGTCTCATTGCCCTACCTCAGCGAGATCGAGCGGGGGCGCAAAGATGTGTCGTCAGAACTCCTCGAGTCGGTCACGAAGGCTCTCGAGATTTCGGTTGCCGACGTCTTCGAACGAGCGGCCCGGCACCTGCGAGTCGAATCAAAGATCGGAGGCGAGATGATGCTTCTCGCCGCCTGGCTTTCGCAACACCTGATCGACCACGCCGTAATCGAGCGCTTCCTGGCTTCGCAGGACAAGCGCTCGGTCGGTGTCGGCACGCAGATCGTCACGCGACCGACCGAGGTGCCGCGCCAACAGCTCTTCGGCCTCGTCTCGAATCCGTGCGAATTCGGCGGCCTCGAGGGCCAGGTCACTGATCGAGCCGCGTCGGGTTTCTGAGTGAGGTTGCTGAAGTAGCACCCGCGCATGTGGAAGGGCGGCGCGTTTCCCGCTCGCTCCGCCCGCCAGCAGAATCGCGGCCGTCGATGCTGCCTGTCCGACGCACAGGGTCGAGACATCGCTGGCAACGAACTGCATCGTGTCGTAGATGGCGAGCGTCGAGCTGAACGAGCCGCCTGGGGAGTTGATGTAGAGCGAGATGTCCCGGTCTGGCGAAATGGCTGCCAGATGGAGAAGTTGCGCGACCACGACGTTGGACACCCCGTCGTCGATCGGTGTTCCGAGGAAGACGATTCGCTCGGATAACAACCGGCTGAAGATGTCTGAGACTCGTTCACCCTTGGCGGTGCTCTCGAGGACGGTTGGAATCGTGTAACTCATGTTGCTGCCTCCAGAGTTGGTCGCGTGAGACCGATCTGCCTTGTCGGGCGTCGCGGCACGATCTCGTCGATGCTTGACACGACGTGGTCGACGAAGCCGTACTCGAGGGCCTGTTCGGCGTCGAACCATCTGTCTCGCCCCACGTCGTCGATCACTTCTGCGAGCGAATGACCCGTGTGTGTGGCGATGATGCCGCGGAGTCTGTCGAGGGTAGCGATGAGGTTCGCCGCCTGGATCTCGACGTCCGATGCCGACCCGCCTACTCCCGCGGAGCCTTCGTGCATGACGACCTGTGCGTTGGGCAGCACGAATCGTTTACCCGTGGCCCCGGCGCACAAGAGCACCTGGCCCATGCTCGCGGCGAACCCGACCGCCACGGTGGCCACGTCGTTGGGTATCAGCTGCATCGTGTCGTAGACGGCAAGACCAGCCATGACCGACCCGCCCGGCGAGTTGATGAACAAGGAGATATCGCTGTCCGGGTCGTCGGTCGACAACATCAAGAGCTGACTCACGAGCCGGTTGGCGCTTTCGTCGTTCACATCCTCTCCGAGTAGGAGGATTCGACGTTCGAGGAGTCGATCGAGCGGGTTCGATGTCGGAGTAGCGGCCATGTCGTTCATGATCGCTGGCCAGCGCGTCGTTTCGGTCCGATTCTGCTGAAGGCAGAACCGATGGTTAGCCCGGTCTACTTCTCGATGCGGGCAGCGCCGTTGGGCACGCGCAGGCGCATGTTCGAATGCAACATGTCGTAGCTGTGCGCGGGCACGGATCCCGACACGAGAACGGCCGGTTTGCCCTCGGCGGTCGCTGGGCGAAGATCGCGCATGGTGACCATGCCACCGAATTGTTTGATCACCTTTGCGAGTTTGGCGTCGCTTGCGTCGGCGTCTGGCACGATCATGCGAAAGATCGCCTGGCCGCCGCCAGCCGTCGGGACGTCGCCGTCCAGCAGCCACGCGCCGTTGCTTGCTGCGACCAATTGGTTGAACTCAGCGGCACCGATCGTCGGAGTGATCGCGAGTTCGCTCCACAACACCGGGGTCTTGTTCCGTCCCACCACTGCTGCCCAGGTGGTGAGGGTTTCCGCGTGCTGTTCCGCGGCTTCTTGTGAGGTCTCGAGAAAGACGACGGTTTGCTGCGCAGCCGCTGGAGTGGGTGTCGCTGCAGCCTCGGCGGCGGCGGCCGCCTCGGGGGACGAACTCGGCGGTGCTTCAGCGGCCGCCGGTGCGGCAGCGGGGAGGGGAGCTGTCTTGGCTGCCTCGGCTTCTTCGTACGCTCGAAGTTGCGCGAGCGGACCCTCGGTGCCGGTGATCGTCGCATCGAACTCCCGGAGGATTCGGTACGTTGTCGCTCCGATGGTGGCACCCACCTCACGGCTCCACTGGCCCTCACCAAGTCGGAACTCTTTCACCCTCCATGGGCGGATCGTGTAATCAGTGCCCGCCACCGGGTCCGGTACCCACTCGATTGCGCTGCCGGGGCGAGGCGGACACGGCGGAACCTCCCAGCCGAGCGCCATCAGTTGTTGCCAAAGGCTGATTGGTTCGGCGAGACCCTGAAACGACAGGGTCACCTCAGGAGGGGCAGAACTGGCGGTCCAGATCATCACCGCAGCGATGTCGCTAGGGATCGAATTTGCCCCGCTCGGGTCTTGGCCCGCCTGAGTGGTCATCGCACTGTCTCCAGAGGCTTCTGAACGGAAGTCGTTCTCTTGGTAGGTCGGACTTTGAGCGTCTCGCTTTAGGAGGAGCTCACATGCGTCGAGCGTTGGTGGTGGTGTGGTCCGACCCCCAACGGTGTCGCATAGGGTCTCCCCATGGAACCAGACATCGTTGTATACCGAGACATCGCTGCGGCCCCGGAGGTCGTTTTTGCTGCGATATCCGACATCACCCGCATGGGTGAATGGTCGCCGGAGACGGAGAGAGCCGAGTGGAAGGACGGGGCGACGGAGCCGCTGCTCGGAGCGAAATTCACCGGCCACAACCGCAATGGTGACAAGACATGGTCCATCGATGCCGAAATCGTCGACTTCGTGCCAGGTGAGCGGTTCTTCTTCGACTGCACATCTCGCGGATATGTGTTCTCCAAGTGGGGCTACACCGTGGAGACAACGGATGGTGGCTGTCGCGTGACCGAGTACTCCCAAGATCTTCGCCCCGAATCCGCACACGAACGGAGCACACAGATCTCTGGGGTGAGTGACCGAGCGAGTCACAACCGTGCGGGCATGGAGAAGACGCTCGAGCGGCTGGCCGCCGCTATGGAGTAGTTGTGGCTACTGTCGATGCATGGCTGACATCGATCTCGCGGACGTAAGAACATTCGCCTCAGGGCTCAGCCCATGGGCGCATTTGGCCTCGGTGGGCGCCGACAACAGACCCGACGTCGTTCCGGTACACCCGTGCTGGGAGGACGAGACCTGCTGGGTGATGACGTTCAACGGATCGACCAAGGCGCGCAACATCGAGGCCAACCCGAACGTCGCCATGCACTGGCAGGTTGACGAGTCGGGCAACGGGGTCGAATTGTGGGGAACGGTAGACGTCTTCGACGACGTCGAAACCAAGCGGAGGCTTTGGGATGATGTGTTCGACTACGACCTCAATACCTTTGCGCCAGGAGGCCCCGAGAACTCTCCGGAGATCACGTTTCTCGCAGTGAAACCCGAGCGCGCAATCATCATCCATGCCTACGGCGGAGGCGGTATCGATCGCTGGAGCGCGACCCCGTAGCTCGCTTGCCCGCAGCGGTTTTGGGGGTGCAGTCGAATGATCACCCGAAGTGGGTTATGGTCGGGATTGTTGATCTTGAGGGGGATCCACCATGAGCGAAAATCCGGGTGTGCGGGCGCTGATTGGGTACGACATCGTCGAAGGTGTGAGCGTTGCCGACTACGAACATTGGCTCGCTGAAGTTCACTACCCTGACCTGCTGTCCAATCCGTTTCTCGAGCGATTGGTCACCAACGACGTGATTCGACCGCTTCCATCGACTCTCGTTGGGGCACCGATGCCTGACGAGCGCGAACCGTTCTATCGAGTGGTCGAGCTGCACTTCGCCGACCGTGATGCCTACGACAGTTATCTCGAATGGTTCGAATTGAATCCCATTCCACCTGAGCGTGGTCCTGAGGGTCGTACCGACACCCGGTTCTGTGTGCTCACCGAGAGCGCCGTCGCCGATCGAACCCACCCATACGAACCTCCGCTGTAACCTCGCGCTTTTCTCGATGCGCAGCGCAGGAGGTCAGAGGTCGCGTTGGCTCGTCGGAGCGGTCATCGCCGCGTTCGTTCTGCTCGCGGCCGCGCCAGCTGACGCGACCTGGTCGGTGGTCGGTGTCGACCCTGACTCGGGCCAGGTCGGCGTCGCCGTTGCGAGCTGTGTCGAGCTCGGGGCTCTGAACTTCGAAGATGGGTTCGAGCTGATCGCATTGTCGCCAGGAGTCGGCGCCGGTGTGACGCAGGCGCACTTCAACCCCTCGGCCCGCAACGCGATTCACCGATTGCTCGATGCAGGTGTCGGGGCCGACGAGATCATCGAAGCCGTGAGCGGTGATGTCGAGTTCGACTCGAATGCGCAGGACCGCCAGCACGGTGTCGTGCTGTTGAGTGGCGAGGCGGCAGGTTTCACGGGCGAACGCAACAGTGATGTCGCGCTTGATGTGCAGGGTGTCAATGTCTCGGGACAGGGAAACATTCTCGTCGGCAGGGCGGTCATCGACGATGCGATCGATGCGTTCGAGGTGCGCGCCGGTCGCCCGCTGGCCGACCGATTGGTCGCCGCGCTCGAGGCGGGAAGCCTCGCTGGGGGCGACTCTCGTTGTGGCGACCAGACCGCGCTGTTCGCACATGTGTCGGTCGTTGATGCCGACGGTGCCAGCTTCGAACCGAACGTGGTCGAGATCACGATGTGGGCTGAACGCGGGGACGGTGGCAATCCGGTTCTCGAGCTCGCCGCGGTGTATCGATCGGGTGCGAGGTTCCTCACGCCCGACGCGGGCGAAGTCCCCGGGCCTACCTTGCCCATTTGGGTTTGGCTGGCGCTCGCGGCGTTTGTTGCTCTCCTTCTTGGCGCCCTTGAGTTACTTCGTCGAGCGCTGAAATCACGCTTCGGAACGAGTTGACCCCGAGACTTGTTGCAACCGATGGTTAGGCGTTTGGGGGCCCAGGGGGTGGAGGGCTTCCCGGACTGGTCTTGGGGCGACCGAACACAAGCGCCAAGACTCCAGCGGCCAGTCCGGCGAAGACGAGGAACGCTCCGCCGATGGAAGCGTCGTTGTCGTTCGCCGATGATCCGACTGTCGAAATACCCAGTCCGAGGAGGCCGATTCCCAGCACGCCCAGGATCAGGCGGAGGGTCCGACGATCGGGGAGCGGGCCGTCGAAGTGTGCGATCGCAGCGATACCCAGTCCGATGACGAGCGGGATTGCCATCACCAGATACCCAAGTCCCGTCACGCCATCTGCACCTTCGAATCGATCTTCGCCGAAGACCGACGCAAACAACGCGAATGAGACGAACGCTGAGGCTGGTGTGGAGAGCGCGAGCAACAACCCGAGGTTTCGGGCAACAGTGCGCCGGTGGTCCATGCGCTCGACGGTAGCAGTGGTCTCATATCGTGCTGGTGTGGATGTTCTTCGAGAGGTGCTGTCCGTCGATCTCGGGTCGGCGGTTGTCGACATGACTCGCCTCGGTGGCGGCGATATGGCCGAAGCGTTCGCAGTCGATCTGGCCGACGGTCGACGGGTGTTCGCCAAGACGCACCGGGCACCACCGGAGGGGTTCTTCAGCCGCGAAGGAGTTGATTTGAGGTGGCTCGGTGACGCCCATGCGCTCGCCGTTCCCCAGGTGCTGGCCGTGTCCGACGAATCGCCCGCTCGCTTGGTGTTGGAGTGGATCTCTCCCGGTCTCCGCGGCGCATCGGACGAAGCGAGTTTTGGTCGTGGGCTGGCTTCGCTCCACAAGTGTGGGGCGGAGGTCTTCGGCCGAACCGATGCACGGACGACCGGCTCGCAAGCGCTGCCGAACGATCGGTGTGCGACTTGGATCGAGTTCTTTTCCGAGCGGCGGTTGCGGCCGTTGGCCCGGCTGGCGGCCGATCGAAGTGCGTTGTCCGGGCGGACCATCGCTGGGTTGGAGGATGTGGCCGACCGGCTCGAGGATCTGGGTGGCCCAGCGGAACCGCCGGCTCGCCTGCACGGTGATCTTTGGGCTGGCAACCGCATGGTCGACGAGCGTGGTGCGAGCTGGCTCATCGACCCGGCAGCACACGGCGGACATCGCGAGTTCGATCTCGCCATGATGCGTCTCTTCGGTGGCTTCGCCGACGCAGCGTTTGCAGCGTATGACGAGGCGTATCCCTTGGCCGATGGCTGGGAGGATCGCATTGGTTTGCACCAACTCGCGCCGCTCGTCGTGCACGCCATCAAGTTCGGCGGTGGTTACGCGGCTGCCGTAGATGACGCACTTCGCCGATTGCGCTGACGAAATACTGTGCGTCCTCGACGTACGATCGGGTGATGTCGACGTTGAGCAATGGGGAAATCGCAGCCGCCTACGCGGACCTTCGGGCTCGCTGTATCGAAGTTGGTCGGTCGATCACCACCGACCAAGCTGCCGCACCGACGCAGTGCTGTCCGGCATGGTCGGTCAAGGACACGCTTGCCCACCTGTCTGGCATCAATGCGGACATTGTGTCGGGCAACACCGAGGGCGCAGGAACCGAGCCGTGGGCCGATGCACAGGTTGAGGCACGGCGTGGTCATTCGCTCGAAGACGTGTGTGCTGAGTGGGAGGCCAACGCTCCAGCGATCGACGAACTTCTGACGGCTATGGGCGCGAAGATGCCCGCGCTGCTCTATCTCGACGCGTGGACCCACGAGTGGGACATTCGCCAGGCAACGGGCGTCGGCGCCAAGCCCGACATGCGCCTGCTCGATCACGCCTGGGACACGCTCATCGGCCAGATCGAAGAACAAAACGGAGGCCCGCTCGAGGTTGAGCTCGATCGATTCGAATTGGCGAGGCTTTCCATGGGGCGCCGAAGTCGAGCGCAGGTCGAGGCGCTCGGGCTTCGCCCCGACGGCGTGGTGCTCTGGACGCCGAACGAGCGCGACATCGTCGACGCACCGCAGCTCTAGGGTTCAGGCGCTATTTGTCGAGCGGTGCTTCGAGCCGAGCGGTGACGGCGGCGCGAATTTGCGTGTCAAAGCCGCGGACGTGGGTTTCGACGAGCTGAGCGACTTCGTCGCCGTTGCGAGCGCGCAGGGCGCCGAGGATGGCTTGGTGTTCGTCGACTGCATGTTGCATATCGGACACGTCGGCGAGATAGAGGTGCCAAAGGCGATCGCTTTGCGCGTAGAGCATGTCGAGCGTGTCGAGCAGGAATCGGTTGCCCGAGGCGGCCCAGATGATCTCATGGCAGCGTCGGTCGAGGGCGAGTTGGTCCTCGTCGTTGAGCGCTGGGTCGGTGGTCTGGGCGAGCGTTGCCTCCATGTCGTCCCACTGATCGGCGGTACCGCGTACTGCGGCGAGTCGTGCGGCATAGGGCTCGAGAACGGCTCGGGTTTCGAACAGCATCGACAGTTCTTCGACTTCGATACCGCTGACGAACATGCCGCGACGCGGGATCACCGTCACGAAGTGCTCACGTGCTAACCGTTGGAGTGCTTCGCGAATTGGTGTGCGGCCGAGGCCGAGCGTGGCCCGCAGTTCGTCTTCGCGGAGAACATCTCCCGGGGCGAAGTCGAGCCGGACGATCATCTGACGCAGGGAGATGTACGCCTGTTCGCCAAGTGACTCGGGTTCTTCGGTCGATTCCAGAAACGTTTGTGCCATGACGCCAGTCGCTCGCTGATGTGTAAGTGATATATCAGACGACGTGATTCGTCAACCGAAGGGTGGAGTCGCTCCAGAAAGCTGCTTGCCAACGCTGGCCGCCGCACGTAAAGTCGCTTCTGATACGTAAGTGATATATCACCAAGTAGGGGTCTCATCGTGAGTGATTTTCCAGCAAAGGCCAATGTGGTCGTCATCGGAGCCGGCATCGTCGGTTCGTGCCTCGTGGGCCACCTGAGCCGCCTTGGCTGGGAGGACATCGTCCTCATCGACAAGGGCCCGCTCCCAAACCCTGGTGGTTCCACCGGTCACGCGTCGAACTTCATCTTCCCGGTCGATCACAACAAGGAGATGGCTCTTCTCGGTGTGCAGTCGGCCAACCAGTACCGAGATCTCGACCGCAGCGTCGACTCGGGCGGCATCGAGGTCGCTCGTACCCAAGAGCGCATGGACGAGCTCGCTCGTCGCATGACCAGTGCCAAGGCGTGGGGTGTGCAGGCAGAGATGCTGACGCCAGCCGAAGTGAAGGAACTGGTTCCCTTCATCAACGAAGAGGTCATCATGGGCGGCTTCCACTGCCCGACGGTTAGCGTGGTCGACTCGCTCGACACCGGCACGCTCTTCCGCAACGAGGCAATGGACAAGGGCGTCCTTCAGGTCTTCGCGAATACCGAGGTCGAAGACGTCGAAACAGCTGATGCTCCGAACGGTCAGAAGAAGGTCAGCGCCGTCGTCACGAGCCGTGGCCGCATCGAGGCCAACTACGTGGTCGTGGCGTGCGGCGTGTGGAGCAACCGGGTGGCCAACATGGCCGGCGCCACGATCCCCCTCGTGCCCGCGGTGCACCAGATGGCCGACGTCGGCCCGATGGACGTCCTCGCCGAGACGAACAACGAGATCGGCTATCCGATCGTTCGTGACATGGACACGTTCTGCTACGAGCGTCAGAGCTCGGGCAGCATGGAGGTCGGGTCGTACGGCCACCGGGCGATTCTGCATCACCCAGACGACATCCCATCGAACGAAGAAGCGGCACTCACGCCAACCGAGATGCCCTTCACGCCGGACGATTTCGATCCGCAGATGGAGACGGCGATCGAGCTGATGGACTTCCTCGGTGATGCCGAGATCAAGTACGCCATCAATGGTTTGCTCAGCCTCACGCCCGACGCCATGCCGTGCCTCGGTGAGACCGTCGAGGTCCGCAACATGTGGTCGGCAGCGGCCGTGTGGGTGAAAGAGGGCCCGGGTATGGCCCAGGTCGTGGCGGAGTGGATGACCTACGGCTATCCCCGGGTCATCGACCCCCACGCGTCAGACCTGGCTCGCTTCTATCCAGAAGAGCGTGGCGACGACCACATCTGGGCACGCGCCGACGAACACTTCATCAAGACCTACGGCATCGTGCACCCACAAGAGCAGTGGGAAGGACGACGCAATCTGGTCAAGAGCCCGTACTACAGCCGCCAAGAAGCCCTCGGGGCGATGTTCTTCCAGGCCCGTGTGTGGGAGCGAGCCCAGTGGTACTCGAGCAACGCCGACCTCGTCGAGCGATATGGCCTCGAGGAGCGCGAAGTTGAATGGGACAACCGCTGGTGGAGCCCGATCATCAACGGTGAGCACCTCAACATGCGTGAGAACGCTGGCCTGTTCGACTTGAGCGCCTTCCAGGTGTTCGAGCTCACGGGGCCCGGCGCATGTGACTTCGCCGAGTATCTCGCGGTGAACAAGGTCTGCAAGGGCGTCGGCACGAGCGCCTACACCCCGTGGCTGAACGAGGATGGTGGTTTCCACTCCGACCTCACGATGATGCAAACCGGAGAAGAGACCGTCCGCATCGTGACCGGCGCCTTCGACGGCGGCCGTGATGAGTACTGGATCAAGAAGTACCTGCCCGAGGACGAGTCGGTCACCTTCACGAACCTCAGCCGTTCGACCACGACGCTCGGCCTCTGGGGCCCGAACGCTCCGGCGATTCTCGGCAGCCTCACCGACGCCGATCTCAGCTACGAGGGCTCGCCGTATGGCTCGGTCATCGACATCGAGGTCGCGGGTATTCCGGTGACGTTGTTCCGTGTGTCCTATGTCGGTGACACCGGCTGGGAGATCTACACCGGCTGGGACAACGGTCCGGCCTTGTGGGACGCCATCATGGAAGCCGGCAAGGACCACGGTCTGCGCCCGACGGGCATGGGCGTCTACGCCGTGACCGGACGCATCGAGAAGGGCTACCGCCTGATGGGCGCCGAGCTCGAGAGTGAGTACAACCCGATCGAGGCTGGGTTGGCTCGCCCGAAGGTCAAGGCCGCCGACTTCATCGGCAAGGAGGCCTACATGGCCGCCCGCGAAGCCGGTGACCCCGAGACGCATTGCGTGACGCTGGTCGTCGATGACAACACCGATGGTCAGGGGCGCAAACGTTGGATGCAGGGTGGCAACGAGCCGATCCTCACCCTCGACGGCGAGCGCATCGAAGACAGCCACGGCCGCGTGAGCCGAGTGACGACCGCAGGCTACGGACCAAGCGTCGGCAAGAACCTGCTGCTGGGCTACGTGCCCACGCAGTATGCGGCGCCGGGTACCCAGCTCAAGGTCATGTACATGAACGAGCTGTTCCCCTGCACGGTTGTCGGCACCGGTTCCGCATTCGATCCGGAGAACACCCGCCTCAAGGGGTAAGCACGAATACGTAGCGACCCGCCCACTCGTGAACAGTGAGGGACAGTCCCTAACTGTCCACGGGTAGGAGGGTGTTGCTCGCCGCGTCGAGCGCAGGTGGTCGCCGTCTAGAGGTTGTTGATCACGAAGTCGACGACGGCAGTGATCTCTTCTGGTGAAAGCGTGCCGCTGAAACTCGGCATGCCATTACCTCCGTTGGTGACACGAGCGATGCCGGCGCCTCGATCGTCGAAGGTTTGGATGTTCGGGCCCCGAACACCCGCGCCGTTACCGCCATGGCATCCAGCACACCTTTGCGCGTAGATGGCTCCGCCGTCGACCGGCGGTGCGGCCGCAGTCGTGGTGGACTCGGTGGTGGTTGCAGCCTCGGTTGTAGCCGGTGCTTCGGCGGTCGTGGTCGGTGCTTCCGTAGCTGTGGCCGCAACGGTTGTGGTGGTCGTCGCAGCTTCGGTCGTCGAGGTTTGCGATGTCGTCGAGGTTTGCGCGGAGTTCGTGGGTTGCGCGGTCGTCGTAGTCGTCGCTGCAGTCGTTGGCGGCGGTGCAGTTGTCGTCGCTGCAGTTGTTGTGGTTGGGTCTTCCGGAGCCTCGCTGGTCGTGGTCTCGGCGTTTGTCGTGGAGGTGATGTCCGGGCTGGCTTCGATCTCACCGAGTACTTCGGCTGCCGAGGTGTTGTCGTCCTGTTCGGTCGCGACATCGTTCGATTCGCCGGAACATGCCGCGATGGCCACAGCGAACACGAACAGCAACGGCCACACGATGAGTTTGGACTTGGTCACGGTTCCCTCCAGATTCCGTCCTCTCTCTCTACGTTGCCGGCCGTCGAACGGTTCGCGATGTGTGGAGAGTTCTTCGGATGTTGTCGAGCTGGGGACATCCAGAACGCGAAGATCCCGTGGCCTGGGCGACGCCACACCACGGGATCTCACTATCGATCTAGCGGACGAATGTCAGTCGTCGTTGTCGTCATCGTCGTCGTCGTCATCATCATCATCGTGGTCATCGTCGGCACCACCGTGGCAGGCGATCGGGTTCGTTGGGAAGCCCGAGCCTTCCGACAGGCGAACCGTTGGGGCCAGAATGATGTCGCCGTTCACGTTGAGTGATTCGACGTTGTTGATCGCCACGAGGGCCACGCCGTCGTTGAGGAGGGTGGTGTAGGTGGCATCGAAGAACGCGTCATCGCTGGCGTCCGGGCCGTAGGCGTCCGAGCCGACCCCGGCGATGTTGCGCTTGTCGAACATCCACTGCACCGCGGCGCCTTCGAAGCCTTCGGTGTCGAGCTCCCAGAAGTCGTCGACGTTCTGCGCAGTGTCGGTGACAGCATCATTGAAAGTCGAATCGCCGATGATGCGCTCATCGTGGGGATCGTCGAGGTCGAACTCGTCGGTGACTGCGGTGTCGAGTACCACCAGTGAGCCCGCCTTGATCTTGCCGTATTCGTCCTCGTACGCCTTGATGTCGGCCTTGGTGATCTGGAGCTGGCCTTCGTCGAGGTCTAGCTCGCTGACCTTGATCTTGTACGCCGGCCACACGAACTCTTCAGGGTTGAGGTCGGTCAGGCCGCGTTCACCTTCGATGAAGTGTCGGGGGACGTCGAGGTGCGTGCCGGTGTGCGAGCTCATCGTCACTCGCTCGACTTCGAACTGCTCCACGGCGACCGTGTAGACATCGTCGATGTGGGTTGCCGGGTCATCGGGGAAGACGGTGCCCAACTCGCTTAGCTCGTAGCCGAGGTTGGTCATGCCACCGGGGCAGACCAGCCGTGCAGCTTCGGAGCCCTTGCCTCGGATCTTGATCAGTTGACTGTACGTCGCTCCCGCGACACCAGATGCCGCCAACACGGCGATCACAACCATGACGCTCACAATGGATCTTCTGCGCATTTATTGCCCCTTACACTCCTCGGGAGACTTTCCCACTACGTGTGGAACATAGTCGCACGAAATACCGCAGCCCGAATTCTGTAAATCGCCGTCAATACGCTAAGTGACCTCGGGAGAGGTAACGGTCTGCTTGTGTGGGCAGTGCGAGGTCGCTGCATTGAGAGGCTCGGGTCAGAACGTTGATGGTGGCGGGCTCCGACGAGCCTTCGCTGCATACAGCGCTTCGATGACCTTCGCGGCCGCTTCAGCTTGACCTTCTCGGGTCCGACCGAGCATTGCGTCGATCTCGTATTGCTCGCCGTCGATGATCAGGCGATTGCGGAGCAGTCGCCGAGATGCACCTTCGTCACCGGCTTTCGCGCGAGCGTTTCGAGCGTGCCCTCCGGTGATGTGGTCGATCTCGCCGATGTCTTCATCGAGCATGGCTGCGCGCATCTCGACGTGCTCGATGGGGGAGCGTTCGGTCTTCCAGGCGTTGCGCAGTATGACTTCGTCGTCGTACACCCAGATGCCGATTCGAATGAGCCGGTACAGAACGAGACCTTCGAGGATGAGAACGGCGGTTAGCTCGAACGAGGTTCCTTGTCGTGAGATGAGCAGGTACGCGAAGAAACTCAAGAGGCCGATCGCGCAGATCATGATGAGGCGTGATGGGCCGAGCAAACGCATCGGTCAACAGTAGCTTTCGTTTGCGATCGAGGTCGCAACGATGGCCGGCGGACTGCGCTAGATATTTCCGTCGGGTCTGACTATGGTGTTTGATATATCACTCGTGTATCAGCGCAACGTAGGAGTTCCACATGCGCATCCTCGCATTGGTCAAACGAGTGCCGGCTCCCGGCGCCCGCATCAATATCAGCGAAGACGAACAGTACGTCGACGACAAGAACCTCGGCCATGCCATTTCGCCGCACGAAGAGTGTGGTGTCGAGGCAGCCGTACAGCTCGTTGAGCAGCACGGGGGAGAGGTGACCGTGTTGTCGATGGGCGGCGCCGAAACCGAGGAGCAGTTGCGCGCCGCGGTGTCGGTTGGGGTCGCCAAGATGGTGTTGGTGCCCACGGACGGCAGCCCCAAGGACCCGCAGGAGACGGCGGCTGCGCTGACCTCTGCGATCAACGAGCTCGAGGCTGCCGATGGTGCCTTCGACCTGATGGTCTTCGGCAACGAGAGCGCCGATTCGGGTGGTTTCCAGGTGGGCATTCGTGTAGCGCATGCACTCGGCCGCCCGATGGTCAACGGCATCAAGGGTCTGGAGCTGCCCGAAGGGCAGAACGGGTCAGCCGAGGCTGCCGATGGGCACATCATTGCCCGGCGCGAAGTCGACAGTGGCTTCGAGGTCTACGAACTTCCGTTGCCCGCGTGTGTTGGCGTGAAGGAAGGCATCAACCTTCCGCGATACCCAACGATGCGTGGACGTTTGGCTTCGAAGAAGGCCGAACTGGCTGCAATTGAACCTGTGTCCGCCGAGGGCGCACACACGAATGGCCGTCAAGCGCAGGTGCGTCTCGTATCGCCTCCCGAAAAGGTGAGCGAAACCGTGGTCTTGGGCAATGGCCCCGATGCGGCCCCGGCCGTCGTCGACCTCCTCGAAGAACTGGGAGTCCTCTAATGTCAGCTGTTCTCGTCGTTGCCGAACACGATCGTGGGCACGTGCCCGAAGCGACGCTCGAGGCGCTCACCTCGGCCCGCGCAATCGCCGGAGGCCTCGGCCTTCCCGTGCATGCTGCTGTCATGGGCGAAGGCGCCGAGCTCACGTTCGCTCAGCTCGCCGAGTACGGGGCCGAGGCCGTGCATCACCTGACGTCGTCCAACCTCGGCGACTACAACCCCGAAGCCTGGGGACAGGCACTCGTCGGTGCGGTTGCGGCTGCAAGCCCGGCTGTGGTGTTGGCCAACGGAACCGACCGTGGCAACGAGCTCATGGCGCAGCTCGCAGCACGCACCGATCTTCCGTTCGTGGCCAACTGTGTCGACGTGTCGCCCGACGTCTCCTCGATGACGCGTAGTCAGTGGGGCGGAGCGCTCTACGAAGAGTCGACGCTCACCGCCGACACCAAGCTCATCTCGATGGCGCCCCTCATGGTCGAGGCGACACCGTCCCCCGCAGCGGGAACGGTCAGCGAGATGGCCGTCGAGGTAGATGACAGTCTCGTGCGTTCGGTCATCAAGGATCGTGTTGTGTTGAGCGAAGGCATCACCCTCGCGACAGCTCCGGTGGTTGTGTCGGGTGGCCGTGCCGTTGGATCCGAAGAGGCGTTCGCTCCCCTCGAGGAGCTCGCCGCGGAGCTCGGTGGCAAGGTTGGCTGCAGTCGTGCGGTGACCAACAACGGTTGGCGTCCACACAGCGATCAGGTCGGCCAGACCGGTACGCGTATCTCGCCCACCATCTATATCGCCAGCGGTATCAGCGGGGCCACCCAGCACTGGGTGGGGGCCATGGGGAGCAAGAACATCCTGGCCATCAACACCGACCCCGAAGCCAACATGGTCACCAAAGCTGGATGGGCCGTCATCGCCGACCTCCACGAAATGATCCCCGCCATCACCGCAGAGGTGAAGAAGCGCAAGGGTTGATTGTCGGGCCGTCAGGCGGCTCGTGCGTGGTCTGGACGACGAGATTATAGGATCTCGAAAAAGGGGATCATCTCGTGCAACTTCGAATGCTCAGTGGCGGCGCCGCCAATGGCCTGGTCAACAAACTTCGCGACGACTTTCGAGACCAGACCGGCCGCGACATCGATGGTGATTTCGGTGCCGTTGGCGGCATGCGCGACCGCATCGCCGGTGGCGAGCAGATCGACATCGCCATCCTGACCCGTGCCGCAATCGACATCCTTGTTGCGTCGGGCAAGCTCGACGCCGACACGGTGACAGATCTGGGACAGGTCGACACCGGCGTCGCAGTCAAAACGGGCAGTGGCCATCCCGATATCGCCGACGGGGCAGCGCTCGAGCAGGTCTTTGCGTCGGCTGACGCGCTCTTCTGCCCAGACACTGCGCAAGCGACGGCGGGCATTCACTTTGCCTCCGTGCTCGGCCGGCTGGGCGTTCGCGATGCAGCAACGCTGAAAGAGTTTCCGAATGGTCAGACGGCGATGGCCGCGATGGCTGCGTCGGATCTGGCAGCCCCGGTCGGCTGCACGCAGGTCACAGAAATCCTGAACACCGATGGCGTTGACTATGTCGGCGCACTGCCAGCACCCTTCGACCTGTCGACGGTCTACAGCGCTGCGGTGGCAACCGGCGCAGAGGAACCCGACGATGCCCGAGCGCTGATTGCGCTCTTGGCCGATCCAGAGAACGCCGACCTGCGCAGCAGCGTGGGCTTCACCTGATCGGCCGCGGTGGCCGGCTATCTAGTCTCCACGGCCTGGCCGGAATGAGTTGAGTCGCAAGTTCAGGGAGTCGCGACCGCGTGGCGAGAACTGCCCACGCTTCGTTGGGATCTATTGGGCTCCCCGACCAACGCGACTTCGCGGCATATGATTCGGATAGGCGGAGTCTCACCTCGCGGGAGATTTCACATGGCGCTGTCTGTTCGGAAACTGGTCGTTGGCGCGTGCGCCGTGCTTGTTGCGGCGCTCGCCGTCATCATGGCGTCGACGGCAGCCGCCAATGCACAGGATGGCAGCGGCGTGGTGCGCCTTGAGGTTCGATACCCCAACGGAACGCTGGTGAACGACACCAATGTCTGCTCGTCGGCGCGACTCGCCGAGCACAACTCCGAGCAGAGCGCGAGCTACACCAATGCCACGTTCCTCGTCGGGAACCGGATCGATCAGCCGAGCGGCGCCATCAGCGAGGTGAGCGTGCCAGGCGGCAAGGCCTACGTGGGACTGGCGTACAACTGCTCGTCGCCACTCTTCGAGAGCTTTCAGACGGCGTACCACTTCGGTGCCGAGAAGGCATGGGGTGGGTCGGTCAACGAGCGATCGGCGAATGCAGTGTTTGTTGGCAACGGTGAGACCGTGACCCTGACTATCACGGTTGGTCGTGGCCGCATCGTCGGCTCACATCCTGCCGGGCTGTTCTGTTCGGCCGAAGCAATTGGCACGCCGAACGGCGGCACGGTAGAAGGCATCTATGGGCGTTCCAGGGTCGGAGCGAATGACAGCACGTCCTATGCGATGAACGTTCCTCCTGGAAGATACCGGGTTGAGATGAACTGCAATGGGGCGATCTCCAACCACCCCGATGGTTCGACGACTGCTCAGGCTCAGTACCTGCAGGTCGGCCATGGACAAACCGTTCGCGCTGACTTCGGATCCTCAATCGATGGCCGCGCCTTTGAGTTGCGCCAGTTTCTCGTGAGCGACACCTCCAAGCACATGTCGTTCTGTGCCGAGGCCGTGGATCTTCAAGGTGCGCTGATCTATCGACGATTCGCCGACACGGTGCAGCATCAAGACATCGAAGAGAATCGGTCCTGGTTCCGTGCACCCCTCGACCGAAGCTACAAACTGCGGATCACTGATTGTTTCGGGCTCGGAATCGCCACCTCGTGGTATCCCGGCGTCCCCAACGCCGCTGAAGCGACGGTGCTCAACACGAATGACGCATTCCCTAGCACTCTTCCCGATGTCATCGATGTGGTCGGAGCCGCGCTATGCAACGGCGAACCAGCGACCATCGTCGGCGGCAATCAGCCAAACAACTTCTCCGGCACCGCGGGCCGAGACGTCATTGTTTCGAACGGTGGCGCCGATGTGATTCGGGGGCTCGGTGGTGACGACGTCATATGCGCCGGAGGCGGAAATGATCGTGTGCTGGGCAACGCTGGCGACGATTGGATCGACGCTGGACCGGGCAACGATTGGGTGGGAGCCGGTTGGGGCGATGACTTCGTCTTGGGAGGCAGCGGCAACGATTTTATTCGTGGTTTCAAGCACAACGACACCATCGACGGTGGCTCCGGGAACGATCGCATTACCGGGGGGTGGGGCAACGACGTTCTGCGTGGCGGTCTCGGAAACGACACAATTCGGGCCTACTACGGTGCCGATCGACTTTTCGGTGACGCTGGCAACGACGCCCTAGTGGCCGGGAACGGTCCCGACTTTCTGGTTGGTGGTCCGGGCCTCGCCGATCGCCTTTTCGGAGATCAAGGTCGCGACATCTGCAACGACGTTGGCGCCGACAGCGAGTTCACGGAATGCGAGACGATCAACGGAAACGGGTGAGGGGGCTCGAGCGTCAGGCAAGAGGCATCTAGAGCGCGTCGCAGGCGTGGCTGGAAATGAACGCTGGAAGAAGGATCGAGTCTGCGACCGTTTGGTCAGTCCACCACCGTCCGGCCAGATCGATGTTCGATGCGAACCAATTCGGTTCGTCTGCGGCGACGCGGCCTGTTGTGGACTCGAACTCTGCGAGCAACAGATCCCGCGTGTTGGCGATGTCGGCGAGAATTTCCATATGCGTTTCTGAAACGCCGTACGTCTCGGGGACTGTTCGGAGTCTGTCGATTGACATGATGTCCAACTCGCACCATTCCTCGACCCATCGATTCATCATGGCTGATGCGCTCAGAGCGGCGCATTGACGATGCGAAGAAGTTCTCATTTCGGGTTGTGTATCGAACGTACGTTCGATAATGTGAAAGGTATGGGAATCGGGGGAGTGATCGAACCTGGCGGCGAACTCGCAGTCTTGGAGGCTGCCGTTGATGCCTGTTTCGACACGCCTCTTTCGTGTTTGGGTGCCCAAGAGGTGTCTGATCGTTTGGTTGCTCTGGTGCGAATCACCGCGAAGATTGATGCGTTGCGTATGGACACCGTCCTGGCAGCCGATCGGGTAGAGGTAGGGCGCCTGTCTGACCAACGGAACACGGCGAATCATGTTGCCGGTCGGACGTTGTGTGACCCTGCTGCGGTGCGGTTCGATGAACGCATCGTCAGCTGGCTGGTTGATCTGCCGGTGTTGGCCGCAGCGTTTCGTGCTGGCCGTGTGACTGCGGCTCATGTGGAGAAGCTTCGGTTGGCTGACAACCACCGTGTTCATCAGCAGCTGGTCGAGAGCCAAGAGTTGTTTGTGTCGATGTTCACGACGTGTCAGTTCCGTGATCTCGACAATCTGATCGACGAGTGGTTGTTGGGCGCGGATCCTGATGGGGCTGAGCCCAATGACCGGGAACAAAGATTTGGGTTGTCGTTCACCCCAATACCCGGAGGCATCAAAGTCGCCGGCACCCTGGACCCGTTGCAAGGCGCAGCGCTGCGTGGCGAGGTGAATGCTGAGGCGAACAAACTTCGTGCCGCCGAGAAAGAAACCGGGGCAATGTCCACGGTGCGCCGGCGCACGCTCGACGCGTTGTTGAACCTGGTCGGTCGCGGCGCGGCGCGTCCTGACGGCAGCTTTGCTCGGCCGCGGGTCAACATTGTGATGTCTCAGCGGGTGTATGAACAAACAGTGGCCTGGTTAGCTAACCCGGCCACGAACACATTTCCCGAGATTGATCGGACCGATATCGACAAGAGATGTCAGCTCATCGACGGCACCCCCATCCACCCGCTCTACGCCATGGCTGCTTCGGTGACCGGAACGTTCCGAAGAATCGTCTACTCCGCCCGTGGCAGACCCCTCGACGCATCGTTTGACAGTCGGCGGATCCCTGATTGGATGCGAGACATCACACTGGTCAGCACCAATGGCAAGTGCGCGAACCCGGTATGTGACTCGCCGTTTCATTGGTTACACGCAGACCACATCACCCCCTATTCACACACCGGTGACACCAGTGTCGAAAACACCAGGCCCGTGTGCGAAGGCGACAACCTCTGGCGTGGCAACGACACCACCCGCGGAACCTGGCCCGCCCGAACCCCCAACTGGAACGAAGACGACATCGCCTGGCCCGACGACTACGACGCAGCCGCCTGACGTGTCGTCGAAGTGAGGCGGTTTCGTACACTGTTGCCCAGTGCAACTTGACGAACGACAACAACAGCAGGTCGAGGCGATCGCTTCGCTGGTGACCCAACCAGATCGATCTGCCATTCGCCAAGGGGTCGAGCTCGCCGCCGCGCTGGGAGACCAGGACGTCTTCGCCTCACTGCTCGATGGTCTCACGCCGGTCCCGTCAGGCACTCAGTTTCCGCATCACCGACGATTCCCCACACCAAGTCGGGCAACTCGCTTCGACTCGGGGTCGGGTAACCAGGCCTGGCTCGACCTAGCCATGCTTCACGTGCTCGCCGCCTCAGACCTGCCGGTGAGAACCAAGACCACCTCGATAGTCCTCGGTACCCCGATGCGGAAGTTCTCCGAACCAGCGCCGACGTTGTGGCTTGACGGGTTGGAACGCCTCAGCGCGTTGACGCACCTCGACCTTCACCTCGGCAGCAACGATCGTGACCTCGACCTCGGAGCGTTGGAGCGGTTCGAAAGCCTGACCCATCTGAGAATCCGGGGCGGAGCTTCGTCGGGCGAGATCCCGTCGATGAAGAATCTGCAGCACGTCGACGGCGCAAGGATCAGATTCGCGTCCCGAGCAGAGTTCCCTGCCCTGCGATCCGTCCGTGGCCGGGTCCTTTCGACGGAACCGCTGAACCCCGAGGCGATGCCCAGTTTGGTCTCGGTCGAGGCTCGCGACGGCGTCAACCTCGTGGGGTTCTCATCGCTCGAGAGGCTGTGGTGCGCCAGAGGCGACTACGAGATTCTGGGTTGTGAACGGATCGAGCACCTCCGAGTCAACGCTTCGTCGTTTCACGCTCCCGATCTTCGCCACGTCGGCGTGCTCGATCGTTTGGGCGAAAGCGTGGTGGTCTCCCAGCTCGAGACCCTCGGCGAGGTGAAGCTCAACCTGGCGAGCAGGTTGAGTGGCGAGTTCCCCAAGGGCACGCGGCTGGCCGACCCCAAGGTGGTTCTCTTCGGCCCCGCCGTGACCGACCTCGTCAACGTCGGAGATCTGCCGGGCATGGAGGTTCTTCTCATGACTCGGGTGCGTGACCCCATCTCGCTCGAGCCACTCCGCCAGGCCACCGACCTTCGGGTGCTCGATATCCGAAACTCCCCGGGCATCACCGATCTATCGCCCCTCGTGGAACTCCCGCGACTCGAGGTACTGGTGATGACCGATCGAGATCGAGATCGATACGAGATACCCCCGGAGCTCATCGATCGGGTGCAGAAGTCGTGGCGCTTGACTCAAATGACAACACTGACGAAATCGCAAGCTACGAAGCAAGCCTGACGGTTCGCTGCCCCACAAGCGTCCGATCGTCTGCATTGTCGGGGAGCACCCAGAGCACGCCACATCGTGGTCGCACCGTTGGGGCAGGGGCCTGCCCGTCGGTGAAATAGATCGCGGCATCAAAGGGCGGTGCGGCATCGGCAATCCATGCGAGAGCGGGATCGAACTGGGTGCCGCCACGGCCCTTGGTGCTCGATGGCGATTCGCCGCGGTACTCCCAGCTGCTGCGCACCGCGTTGTCAGCCTCGATGACGGTGACGTGCGAACCCTGCCGCCAAATGTTGTGCACCTCAGCGAAGAACTCGCCGAACATTTCGGTGTTCACCGATCCGCTCGTGTCGATGATGACGGCCAAACGGTGCAGGCGCTTCACCTTGATCCCGGGATAGGTCCCGTATCGTTTCGAAGGTCGGCGAAGGGTATTCGAAATCTTGGTTCTGCGACTCGACGAGGTGAAGAGCCGTATGACACGACGCCAATCAACCGACGGTTGGAGGCTGTCGATCATCGATGTGACGAGATCTTGGATCTGACCGGAGACCAACGAGAAGTCCTGCCCGGAACGATCCTTTGCATCGCGCAGCGCCTTTGAGAGTTCGTGCTGTGCGATCGGGTCTTGCTCGGCGTTGTCCGAGTCGTCTTCGTCCGACTTCTCCGGCTTGAGGTCTTCGGGTATCTCGTGTCGACGTTCCCACAACTCCCGGTAGTACCACTCGACGGTCATGTCTGGAGGCAGCGAAAAATCGAACGACTCGAGGGTCAGCGATTCGGGTGGAAGCGGCCACTTGTCGCCCACCAACTGATTGACCACAAGGTTTGATGCGATCGTGAAGATCTGTTGATCCATGTCTGCGGATTTGAACCGGCCTCGGTGATCGAGCAGCAACGACAGAACGGCCTGTTTGATGACGGCGCTCGTTTGGCCTGCTTCGGGAAGACCGTTGACGAAGTACTCAGGGTTCACGGACAGGACTGGCCGACCGTTGCGAAACCACATCTCCACGCGCGAGGTGTCCTCGGTGATCCTGCGGTTGATCCCCGAAAGAAGATGCCCAAAGAAGGGCTCCTCTCGAATCAACGCAATGACAGCTCGGCCGACTCTCTCGCTCGCCTCTGCGCGCAGTGCGGCATCGCTCTCGTGTACCAGATCGCTGTCGTCTGCAGGATCACTCTCGGCTGTCACAGCGACGACAGGGTCAGCTCGGCGAGCGCCTTGTCGCGCAGTACCTCGACGAGTTCGGGGCTTCCGTCTGCCACCAGATCGCGATGCAGCGTCAGCCTGAGGTCAGCCGGAAGCACGTCGCTGGTGAGAAACGAAATCAGATTCGGCCCTTGGCTGCCTTCGGGTACGAAACCCTCTGTTGTCGCAGCCAGGTACAAGCGGACGCTCATTGCATTGAGGCGGTCGAGACGAAGGCCGTCGCCGTCATTCGCGAGTTCGCGAAGCCGGCCGACGGTTTCGTCCCATGGATCGTTCAGGATCTCACTGGGAGACACCAGCTGATTCAGATCGTCGTTGACGAACGACATGAACGCCGTCGCGGCCTCACCGTCGAGCGCGCTGAGCGCAAGTGCGTGCACGTGTTCCCAGTTCGAGCGAAGGTCATCGATCGGACGGATCTGCTCGAAGAAATGGGTCAACGAACGTGGCGTCGTGCGCGACCCGGTGACCATTTCGGGGTAGGTCAAGACGAACGCGATCCCTCGCTCATCGACGCCGGTCTTGGTGGCCCACTTCGCCCAGACGTCGGGCTCGAACTCCATGCTGACGTGCAACATTCGGGTCAGCATTGCGTCATCGAGTGGGGTGACGCTGTAGTCGGCGCCCTCCGGGTTGGCGGTCACCACGATGTGCCAACGAGGCGGCAACGACCAGCTGACGAGTTCGCCGCGCTGGAGCAGCTGCATGATGCCGCGCAAGATCCGGTCGTCCGCCCGATTGAAGTCGTCGAGCAACAAAATGCCGGGCCCGTCTTCGGTGGGAACCCAATCTGGGGGAGCGAACCTGGTATGGGCACCGTCGATGACCGGCAAACCATGCAGGTCGCCCATCTCTTCGAATTGTGCCGGCGCGACGTACGCGAACTTCCAATCGTTCGCCTCGGCGACCTGTTCGACGAGGGCCGTCTTGCCGATGCCGTGCACTCCCCAGATGCAGATCGGTATTCGTTCGCCGCCGCCGTGTATCGCGTTTCCTGTGACCCGCTCGATGAACTCTTGAATGCCCTCGGCGCTCAGTTTCGCTCCGAGAAGTGTGGGCCCTTGGTTTCGCATAGTGGAAACAAGGTAGGCCAAGACCGCTTGGGGTTGCGTGCACTGCCCTCTGTCGACGACGGGAGTCTCATCGACCATCGGATGATGGAGGGTCCTGGCTCGCCACTTATGCCACTGACGGGATAGAAGATGCGCCGCGAGTGCGGCGGTGAGTTGGGCTCAGACGCGTGGAGTGAGGATGACGACTGCAGTTTCGGTTGGGCGTCGGCTGGCGAATCCGTCGAGACCTTTGTCGTACACCTGCCACCGTTCCCACAGACGTGGCCGCTCGTCGCTGTTCGCTGCTCGGCCGACGACCTCGATCGCTCCGTCGGTGAGCGTGAGTGTGGCCTCGGCGTTGGCCTGCAGGTTGAGCCACCATGCGGGCTCGGGGGCGCCCCATCCGTTCATCGCCATAGTGACGAAATCATCGCCGTCCTCGTAATAGCCGATCATGACGCTCCGATCCTCGCCGCTTCGACGGCCGGTGGTCGTCAGTTGAGCGAGCCCATACGACTTGTTGGGCTTGCGCAGCCCGAATCGTCCGTTGCTCCACCGAAACAACGCCCGATGGATCTTCCATGCAGTGGTGATGACCCAACGTGGTGGCAAGAAACCGCTGCCTTGTTTCTGTACTTGTTGCTCGTCGTTCGTACTCATGAACTCGACAGTAGCGATCTCGAGATCAGTTGCCCATCGGCCGGGTGGTCGCTTTGCAGTCAGCCGAAAGTACGGCGACCGTATTCGACCAGGGCCAACTAGCCGACGACGTCTCGGCCTGCGTTCGTTGCTTTGAGGTTCATGGGGCGGCGGGGCACCGGTGAGCTCGTGACCAGGTTCGTGATCGTGTCGACGTCTTCCCACACATCCTCCAGCAGCTCCTCGATGTCGCGAGTTCGGCGCAAGCGAACCCGAATCACATGAGAGTCTGCGCCCGTCACCCGGCTGGCTTCGAGCACGTTCGGGATGGCTGCGATCTTTGGGTCGATGCCCCTGGTGCGCATGGGGGCGTTCACTCGAATGATGCCGAGGATGGGAAAGCCGACCGCTTCATAGTCAACAACCGCGCGGTAGCCCTTGATGACGCCAGCCTCTTCGAGCTTGCGAACTCGCTCGGCGACGGCTGGCGCGGTCAGGCCGATCTTGTCGCCGAGGTCCTTGAAGGACATCCGTCCGTCGATCTGCAAGAGATCGAGGAGATCTCGGTTGATATCGTCAAGGAAGTACATCGATCAGTCTTTCGTTAGCAGTATGAGTAGAGTACTAACGAATCCTAGGCACATAACCCACTATGCGGGCAGTAAACATCGAGAACAAAGTCAGATGCAAACGAATAGTTCGTAGAATAGCTCCATGAACTTCGCAAAACTCTTCACCACCGCGGCAAAGAACGTGGGCCTCGGTAGCTCGCACCACGCAACCCTGCACAATGCCTATGGCGAAACCGTGCGTCACGCTTCCACGGGCGATCCTCGTCTCGATCTCGCACACGCAGACCGGAACTTCCGCTAGGCGAACGCTGGGCGACAGAACCATTTGCGGAGCCTTGGCCTCGGTAGCAAACTTGGCCGATGCTCGTGCGCAACAACCCGAACCGCCTGCGGTACGAGTTGTTTGACGAAGACACCCTCGCCGGATTCATCGACTATCGAGTTCGCGACGGCCAGTACTGGCTCGTGCACACCGAGATCAACGATGGTTACAGCGGCACGGGCGCAGCATCGTTTCTGGTGCGTTCGACGCTTGACCAGCTCCGAGAACGCGACGTCCAGATCGTTCCGACCTGCCCCTTTGTCGGCGGGTGGCTCCGACGCCACCCCGACTACCAGGACATGGTCGACCAAGAGACACTCCGCACGTACAAGCGCAGCCGAAGTGGTGGTCGGAGGCGTGTCGCACAACAAACCTTGCCACCGAATTCTGGTCCGAACGTGGCCTCGCCGTGCAGCCACGTCCCCGCAAATGTCGCAGCTATTCCGACGCCGTGGCCCGACGATGGCTGCGCCGAGTGCATCGCTGCCGGAGTGCGTGATTGGGTGCATCTACGCGCCTGTCAAAGCTGCGGGCATGTCGGGTGCTGCGACTCGTCGCCTGGCAGGCACGCCACGGCCCACTTCACGGCATCGAATCATCCCGTCGTCCGTTCATACGAAATCAGCGAAACATGGTGGTTCTGCTACCTCGACACCATCACGTTCGAGGTTGCGGACACACCAGAAGCTCGCTCGGCGTCCTGAGGACACGCGACATGGCGACAAAGGGATTTGCGGGCTGGTTGGTGGGAGATCGCCTGCTCGAGCAGTGTGAGGACGACGATGACGAACGCCTCATTCGTCGCACACTCTCCGTAGCGTGGGTGGTCGTCAGCATGATCACCCCGATGTGGGGCATCATCTACATCATCTTCGACGAAGTCGTGGCCGGTCTCATACCAATCGTGTATGGCTTCTTCACCTTCGTGAGCTTCGCCGCGATGCGCCGCTGGGGAGGCTGGAATTTTTGGCGCCTCAGCCAGATGATCCAGCACTTGTTGTTGCCCTTCATCTTGATGTGGGAGCTCGGGGGGTTCGGCGCGAGCAGTGCAGTTTTGATCTGGTCGCTGCTTGCCCCGATCAGTTCGATGTGGGCCGGCCGAGCCAGAGAGGCACTGGGCGTCATCGCAGGATTCATTGCGCTCACGGTGTTCAGCGGAGTCATCGAGTCATCGGTGTCGCGGAGCAATGGCATTCCGGCATGGGCGGTTACGGCCTTCTACGCGGCCAACTTCGTCACGATCACCACAATCATCTTCTTGCTGATCGCCTATCTCGTCGGCCAGCAGTCGCAAGCGCTCGACGTCATGCGTCGAAACCGAGAGCTCGAAACCGCCTACCTGCAACAGGAGGTCAGCCTGCGCCAGTCAGACAAGCTGGCCACGCTCGGAAAGCTCAGCGCAGGTATGGCGCACGAACTGAACAACCCAGCCGCCGCCGTGCAACAAGCCACGAACGAGCTGTCCAATCTGCTCCTGGGTGACGATGAAGTCCGGGCCGACTTGGCTGGCTTGGGGCTCAGCGAGTCGCAAGACGCTCAGGTCTGGGAGCTCGCGTCGCGGATAGGTGCGCGGGTCGACCATCCAGAATTCCTCGACCCGCTCGAGCGAAGCGACCGGGAGGATGCCACACAAGACCTGCTCGAAGCGGCAGGCGTGGACGACGCGTGGGAGCTCGCTCCGTCGCTCGTGAGCCTGGGCCTCGAACCGAGCGATCTCGAGCGACTCCGCGACTCCTTCCCGGCCGAGAAGTTCGGCCAGGCGGCCAACCTGTTGGCACGTCAGTTCCACAGGCAGACTCTGCTCGGGTCGCTCGACGAGAGCACCGGGCGAATCGTCTCCATGGTCCGAGCGCTGAAGTCGTACAGCTACCTCGACCAGGCTCCTAGTCAGCTTCTCGACGTCCACGAGGGCCTCGACAGCACCCTCGTGATGTTCCAGAACCGCCTGAGATCCGGCATCGAGGTGCGAAAGTTCTACGGCGATATCCCCGAGATCGAAGGGCACGGGAGCGAGCTCAATCAGGTGTGGACCAACCTGCTCGACAATGCCCTCGATGCCATGGGAGACACCGGCACGATCACCCTCAGCACGCACCAAAAGGGGGACGAGGTCATCATCGATGTTGAAGATGATGGGCCAGGTGTTCCGGCCGACATGATCGAGACGATCTTCGATCCGTTCGTCACGTCGAAGGCGCCAGGCGACGGCACCGGCCTCGGACTGAACATCGCTCATTCGATCATCACCCAAAAACACGGGGGCCAGATCTCGCTTTCGAGCCGCCCGGGGCGTACCGCGTTCCGGATCCAGCTGCCGGTCACCCAGCCAAACGAAATGCGCGCCCCCGCAAGCAACGGTCGTGAGAAGGAGTAAACGAATGGCCAAGCCGATCATCTTGACCCTGGACGACGAAGTGCCGGTCTCCGATGCGATTGAACGTGACCTCCGGGCTCACTTCGGGCGCGCCTATCGCATCATGAAGTCAACGCTTCCGGCGGACGCGCTCGATGTGCTCCGGAGGTTGCGCGAACGAAACGACGAGGTTGCGCTCCTGTTGGTCGATCAGCGAATGCCGGAGATGGAGGGAACCGAGTTCCTTCTCGAAGCGATGACCGTGTACCCCGAAGCGCGTCGGGTTCTTCTGACCGCGTACGCGGACACCCCAGCTGCGATCACGGCGATCAACGAGATCGGGCTCGACCACTATCTGATGAAGCCATGGGGACCAGCCGAGGAGAACTTGTACCCAATTCTCGATGAGCTGCTCGACGACTGGAACCACAGCGTCGAACACCCCTACGACGGCATTCGTGTGGCCGGCACCCTGTGGTCACCTGATTCACATCACGTCAAAGACTTCTTGGCGCGTTCACAGATCCCATACCGGTGGCTCGATATCGAACGCGATGATGCGGCGCGCGCGGAGGTCGACGCTCTTCTCGGCGAAGGCCAATCGAGCAGGAAGCTCCCGGTCGTGTTCTTTCCCGATGGTTCGAACCTCGTTGCCCCCAGCTTGACGCAACTTGCTGATCATGTCGGTCAGAGCACCGAGGCGTCCGAGGACTTCTACGACGTGATCGTGATCGGCGCCGGGCCTGCCGGTCTCGCCGCAGCCGTCTATGGGGCAAGCGAGGGTCTCCGCACGTTGCTCATCGAGAAGGAGACCACCGGAGGTCAAGCCGGTACCAGTTCGCGTATCGAGAACTACCTGGGCTTTCCAAAGGGAATCAGCGGGGTGGACCTCGCGCGCAGAGCCACCACGCAGGCGGCTCGCCTCGGCGCGGAGATCCTGACCGCACAGGAAGTCGATTCGCTCGAGGTCACGGAAACGACGCGCTCGGTTCGGCTCAACGATGGTCGGACGGTGAATGCGCACGCCTTGGTGATCGCCACGGGCGTTTCGGTGCGCACCCTCGACGCGCCGGGGATCGCAGAGCTAACGGGAGCCGGCATCTACTACGGCGCTGCGCAAACCGAGGCGGCGAATTACCGGGGCGAGGATGTGTTCGTGGTCGGTGGCGCAAACAGTGCCGGTCAGGCAGCCATGCACTTCTCCCGCTTCGCCGGACAGGTCACGATGTTGGTGCGTGGTGAGAGCCTCGATCTGTCGATGTCGCAATACCTGATCGATCAGATCTCCGCGACGGACAACATCGACGTTTGGGTCCGCAGCGAGGTGAGCGGGGCCCACGGTGGCGAAACGGGGCTCGAGGCGATCGACGTGACGAACCGCGATTCTGGCGAGACGAAGACCGTTCCGGCGGCGGCGCTCTTCCTGTTCATCGGTGCGCGTCCTCATGCGGATTTCGCTGATGGGCTGATCCAACGAACCGCGGCCGGTTTCATACCGACCGGTCCTGACCTCGACGGCTCGGAGGCCAGCTGGCCCCTCGACCGCAACCCGTTTCTGCTCGAGACGAATGTGCCAGGCATCTTCGCCGTCGGTGATGTGCGTGACGGAGTGGTTCGCCGCGTAGCGTCGGCGGTCGGACAAGGCTCGACCGCAATCAGCATGGTGCACCAGTACCTGAAAACGGTGTGACGCTCGAGTCGCGGATGCCGGCACGCCTGTCCTGCGGGCTTCGGTGAGGACGTGCCTGATCTCACTCGACACCCAACGCGGCTTTGATCAGACTGAATGCATGTTCTTCAGCGCGCACCTGTTCGACTCGAGTCCTCTTGCGGCGATCAAGCGACGAGCTCCGACCGCAGCAGACGCTCCAGGGCTGCTCTCCGCCCGCACTGCGATCTGCGCGCCGTTCTCCTATTCGATGCTGCCGTCGCCGCAGCTCGGTCGCGAGTCCCTCGTCGCGTGCTGGGAGGACGAGAGCGCCCTGGAGCGCTTTCTCGAAGACGATCCGACCGGACGTGACTTCGCACAAGGGTGGCATGTCCGCCTCGAGCTGGTGCGAGCCCTGGGCGTCTTCCCGGGTCTCGAAAACGACATGACAGAAATCGCTGGCGACAAAGCCGACGCGATGACGGGGCCGACCTTCGCAATCACGATGGGCACCGCCTACGTCAAGACGATCCCGACCTTCTACCGAGTGAACAAGGGTCTCGAGCGTCAGTTCTTGGCAACCCCCAATGCGCTTTGGGGCACGGCGATGAGCAACCTGCGAACGCGGTTCGTCGCCACGCTCACCGCTTGGGAATCGCTCGACGCAGCGACCGAGTACGTGAAGGCCGGCGCCCATGGCGAAGCTGTGCGCAATCACTTCGACCCGAAGAATGATCTCACCGGTCACACTTTCGTGACAGGGGGCGGTTTCTTTGGCTTTCGCCCGTTGTCGATGCACGGCCAAGTAACCGGCAAGAATGCGATTGCGGAGTCTCTCTTGGTCAGCTGACGGTGGGTGGGGCTCAACCTGCAAGACTCGCGTCATGAATCTCCCCGAGCCCTCGCCCGAGGCGGTCGCAGCACTTGCCCCCACGGGCTCGCTGCGCGCCGCAATCAATCTGAGCAACTTTCTTCTCGTGACCGGCGCGAGTGAAAATGGAGACCCTGAGGGCGTTTCGCCCGACCTCGCCGACGCTCTCGCAGAACGTCTGGGAGTCGAGCTCGAGGTGCTTCGTTATGAGTCGCCCGGAGCGGTCGCCGACGATGGCGACAGTGGACGGTGGGACATCGGCAACATTGGGTCGGCACCGCAGCGGGCCGAACACATCGACTTCACCGCGGCCTACTGCGAGATCGAATCGACGTATCTGGTTCGGGCGAAGTCCGGTCTGAGCTCGATCGACGACGTCGACCAACCCGGACGCACTATCGTTGCTCCGGCGAGGGCCGCCTACGGTCTCTGGCTCGAACGCAACCTCACGCGGGCGGAGCTCACCCTGGTTTCCGACATGGACATGGCGTACGAGACCTGGGTAAGGGAGGGTCTCGATGCGTTGGGCGGCCTACGTCCGGGCCTCCTCGACTATCGGGATCAGAACCCCGGGTCGGTGATTCTCGACGGTCGCTTTGCGGCGGTCCAACAAGCCGTGGGGACCCCGAAGGGGCGCGACAAGGCTGGCTTCGAATACCTCGCTCGATTCGTCGAAGCCGCAAAGGCCTCGGGATTGGTCGGCGATCTCATCGGCCGTCATGAGGTCACCGGTCGTTTGACCGTCGCACCGCTCGCCGAGTGATCGATCGACGTGCCTCAGCTGGACTTCTTCACCCCATGGATCTCACCGTCTAGTCAGAACCGCCCCTAGCTTCTCGAGGCTTCGAAGGTCGCCCAGACTTCTTCGAGCTTCTCGATCGTGAAGCCGGGCTCGCGGGCCGGGCCGAGGATGATCGCTTCCCTGGCGACGACACGTTCGATTGCGTTCCGCAGATCTGGAACGACCTCGTTTGGGATCACGAGCGCGCCGTGTCGGTCGGCGTGCATCAGGGCGCCTTGGTCGACGTGCATGCCCATCACGTTGACGGGCGATGCGATATCGACCACGTGCACGAATCCGTGGCTGGGTCCTATCGATCCCGCCAGGACGGGGAATCCGTCGTCGATGACATCAAGGTCGCGCATCGAACCATTCGTGATGGCACCTGCCAACCCCAGGCCCTTGTGCACGGCGACGTGGACTTCGCCCCACCAGCCCGCGACGCAACTGGGATAGTCGACGTCCTCGATCACCGCGGCGGTGGGAGAGGCCCCAGCCGCCATCGACCGGTAATACTCTTTGCGGCGAGCGCGAATGACCTCATCAGGTTCGCTCGGCGGCGCGATGCCGGAGATCTTCGCGGTGCGGGCAAACCCGACGACCGCCGGGTCGCCCGGGTTGGAGTGTTGCATCGTGCCGCGGGTGAAATTGCTGAAGCCACGTTTGCCCTGAGCCTCTTCGATGGCGTTGCACACGGTCGGCGTATCGACGCTACGCAACAGATCGAGGAGGTCTTTGGGGATTACATTCTCGTCAACGGCCATGCTCCCAGTATCGATCACACAAGTTGTGGCGGGGTAGGCGTGCGCTCGAAGAGGTCCGAAGCGATCTGTCGCCAGGCGTCGATGGCTTCTCGCATCTCCTTCCAGTGCGCCCATGGAACCCAGAGGCGCTCACCAGCGATGCGGAGGATGTGATAGTTCAGTTCTCGCCGCGACTCGAGCGGCGCGCCGATCGGCATCGTGGCGACGAGTCGTTTGGGCTTGCAGATCGAGAACCAAGCCGCGGTGTAGAGGTGGACGTTCCGATCCGACACCACGACGACCCGGTATCGCATCGTCAAACCCACAAGGAATCCACCACGCGCAGGAAAGGCGGCGACGAACCTCTCGCCTGGAGGGAGAACCTCGTTGGCCTGCGCTGGTTGGCGGTCGCGATAGCTCACGATAGTGGTTTCGGTCGTCACAACCCCTCGCTTGACTCTTGGCTGATCGACGCTCAGCGACCTCGCCAGTTTGCGCGTTGTGCCTTGACGAGTTCGGCCAGTGGGCGAGCGAAGTTGCGAGGAACCGCGTAATAGCGCCCGTTGATCTGCACCTTGCCCGAGGGCCAGTTGCGTTCGACGACGATCTCTTCTTTTGGGTCGAGCCGCACGAGTTCACCAACCTCGACCGTGCGCTCGGCGATCTCGGAGAAGAACGCCATATTGCCCGGCGCGTAAAGGTCGCAGAGAAATCGTCCTGCGGGGGCGCTGAACAGCGCGTGATGCGAGAGACCCGACTTGGACATGCGAAACCGAGGGAGCTCATCGTCGGCGGTCAGGAGCAGCACCGCCTGGTGCACGGTCATCGTGGTTTCCTCGGCGAGGAAGTCGGCAAGATCGTCGAGAATCATCGCAAGAACGTAGCAAGGCCGCGTTCACAATGCTGACAGGACTCAATTGTTGTCCGGCTAGAGCCTGCAATCAGCCGGCACGCCCGGTGATGGCGCGCTCGAGGACCTCGAGCTCGTCCATCTGCGCGGTGAGTGAGAGCATCGAGCCGGGTACGAGCCGCGGATCGCTACAAGAGCCCCAATCCGACAAGTGCTGAGACAACATGGCCTTGGTTCCGATCGCCTCGCACGTTATTGCGGTGTGAATGATCGACTGCACGAAGGGCATTCCACACTGTTCGGTTGTGTGGGCGTCTACCGCTTCGGCCTCGGCGCGAGTTTCAGGAGACACGGTCGGGATCGGCCCAGTTGTCACGTTGCCCCGCAGTTCAGCGGGGAGTTCTTGTTCGAGGTCGGCATAGTCAGACGCCGAACCAATATCGCCCGCGAGCAGATTGTCGAGAATGCTCCCGATCGCATCGCACAGTGGACCACCGTCGACCAGGGCAAGCTGAGTCGGTGGATCCGAAGAAGTGGGTGCCTCAACGGTGGGGGTCGACTCTGCGCTGCCGCAAGCCGAGAGGAACAACGCGGCGACCAGAATGAGGATGCGGGTGAACATGCACTCTGTATCGACACTGCTCCTCTCGAGCTGAGCGAATGGGACGGCTGTTCACAACTAGGAAGGTGTCCGTGGAAGGACGCGATAAACCCGTGCCACCTCTTCGCTTCCGTCGGGGTGTTTGTACGGTTCAGGCTCGAACTGAAGTCCGAGCTTCTCGCAGACGCGGATCATGGCCGCGTTGTGTTCTGAGGTGGCAAGCACGACATGACGAAATTTCCCGTGTTCGATGTGGTCGATGATCGCCGGCAGAACCTCGGTGGTGTAGCCCATTCCCCGATGGTCAGAGGCGATCTGGATACCGAACTGACGCTTGTCCGCCGAACCCGCCGGGCCCCGTTCGATCGAGATGAACCCGACCACCGCGTGTGGGTTATCTCGAGGCACGAGTACCGCCGTGGCCCTCGTGACCAGGTCTCGATCGGCCCCGCCGGCCCGAAGCGACTTTTGCACGACGTGCACCATGGCCCGCGACCAGTGGTGAGTAGTGACGAACTCATCATCGAAGAGCGCGACATAGCCGGCCTCGAGTTCGGGCGTGATCGGCACGACCCGGAGACGCTCCGTACGGATCGCGTCGGCGCTGCTAACCCAGTCATGGGGTCGCCGCTTGCGCCGGAGCTTCATCCATCCGGGATCGGAAGAAGGTTCGAAAGCCTTGAGGTGATCGCTGCCGAGCCCATGGCGGCCAACGTGAGGTCGCGGTCACGGTCCTCTCGAGTGGTAGCTACGCGCCGAGCACAGAGCATGGATCGCCGGCGTGACGCTCACCGTTCGACGCGTAGATGTCTACCCTCAACCACGCGTTGGTGTTGAACCGCAGGATCCGACCATCGAGTGAGCCGCCGTCGTCGTAGCCACGCCAATACTTCTCGAACGTGTTGTCCTCGAACCGAAACTCGTTGTCGTCGAGCTCCAAACACACAACCCCTCGGCCGTCGGGAAACGTTCCGTCGTATTCCTTCTCGAAGTAGACCGACGGCCAGTGGAAGTAGTCCCCATTCGGCTCGTACGCGCCGGTCGGTTCGTCCATCACGCGTTCGGTCAACAACGTGAGTTGAAGCGGGCGACGATCGTGGTCGAACTCGGGGAACTGTTCCCGGCTCTGAGAGACGAACTCGTCGAAGCGATCGAGCGCTTCTTCAACCGCTGGCTCGACCTCGAAGCTGTAGTTCTGGTCGAGGTAGCCGGCGCGTGCGTTTGGCATCTCGATGAAGTCCTTGGCCTGGGCGTCGATCGAAACGTCGAAGTCGAGGCGACCCCCATCGGTGTCCGTGGTCACCAATCGGAATCGTTCGATCCGCCCGTCTTCGTTTGCTCCGATGGTCACCTCAAAGATCTCCGCGCTGTCTTCCGAGGCGACCCAGGCAAAGATCCCTTCGCCGAGTCGATGGCGATAATTCCAGTAGTCCGGATCGACGTTTCCTTGTGAGACACGTTCGTGATCCCATCCATCGAGCACGACGAACGAGGGAACGGTTCGCAATGTGGACCACTGGTCTTCTTCGCTGAGTCCGCTGGGAAACACGTCGGCAGGTACGCGGAACGGATCGTGAATGTAGAGCCCCTCGGCGTCGACGGCCGAGTCGTACCACGGTGAGATCAGCTCGGGAAAGAGCCCTGTGGTGTACGTCGTGGATGTGTATCCGTGGCGGCGAATCTCCTGATCGGCGGGCGTCGAGGCCAGAGCGGTGCCGGTCAAGATCGATGCATCACCGGCGTTCATCACGAGCACGCTCTCGGGAAAGCGCCCATTGAATACGCGACCCTCAACGCTCCAAGGTCCCTCGATGAGCGAGTCCGCCGAGTCCTGAGCTGTGCCGGTTGCCGTCCACGAGTATTCATCCGCGGGTATGTGGTTGATCAGCTCGCCAGGGTCCGAGAGTATGTCCGATATGCGCGGGACGGTGATCGTCTCCCCGCGTCCATCCACGGTCATCTCGACGGACGACACATCGCTTGCCCCGTCGAACTGAAGCACGAGAGAATCGACCAGGCCCGATGCTCCCACGCGGGTTGTCATCGTGACAGCACCACCGGCCCGATTTGCAAAGCCGCCAAGGTTCCAGAGCCTCGCCTCTTCACCGAGCGTCGTCCTACGAAAGTCGCCCTGGTCGTCGGTCTCGAGAGGCGGTGGGGGTGTGTTGACGGTGGCCCACAGCTCGGCGTCAGTGCGAAATGCCAACGTCGGCGAAACCAAGTGGTCGATGATCGCTATCTCGTACCAGCGATCCGGGTCCACCTCCGCCAGTGAGGTGCGCGCGAGCTCTTCGGTGATTCCGCGAGTCCAGACGCCGCCGTTCGCCGAATCACGTAGGGATTCGAGCGTGCCCGGTGGAGTCGGCTGAGAAGTTGCCCCCGGGGTAGTTGGATAGAGCTCGATGAGCGACACGCGGTCCACCGTGGTGTGTGCGTAGCCCGTAGTCGAGTTCGTTTCGGTCGTGAAGATGATCGCTTCTTCGGTGTGATCGGCCAACCAGAGCGTCGTCGTGATCCGTGCGGTGTCACCTGTCTTGCTCGCAGCCAAGACATCGGTATCCGGTGGTGGACCCGTCGCGGGAACATGGGACTCCGGGTGGAACAGGTCGAAGAGCTCGCTCAGAGTTCGTTCGTATTCCGAACGGCGTTCGGCCTTGATCTCGAGCTCCGCGGCGCGGGTCGACTCCGCGGTCGACAACGCGAGAGCGCTGGGCGCCTTGGACTGTTTCGACAACTCTGGTGTTGCGGGGGCCTCGGAAGGAGCAGGGCTGGTGTTTCCGGGGCCAACGAGCTGACCGTCCCACCCGCGGGCTGGCTCAGCGACGGGAATCGTGTCGCTCGAACACGCCGTTGCGACGAACAGCAGTGCGACGGCCATCCAAACCTTCATCACGACCCATCGGACGAGCGTTGGAGTGACAAATAGGTCGTTCGGGTCCTGTGAGGCGGACTTTGCCGGCTTCGATTCCTTGGCGCGGTCTCACGGCTTTCTCAGGCGCTTCTTACCAAGACATTGTTCAGTGCTTCCATGACAAAACGAAACGTGATCATCGGGACATCCATAGGCGCCGTGATCGTGGTGCTCGGGATGGCCTGGTGGCTCGGCTTCTTTTCGAGCAGCCCGGAAGAGGCCACAATCGAGGCGGCGGTCGAGGCAGTGAGCGGCGGTGAGGCCGACGACGCCGCAGCTGAGGACGTCGCATCAGATGAGCCGTCACCCGATGCTGCTGCCGCCGATGTTGCCACCACTGCGCCTGAGGTCGATGAGGGCATCACGGGTGAATGGACTGTTCAGGCGAACGCCGACGCCACATTTGTTGGTTATCGGATCAACGAGGTGTTGAACACGATCGGCGACTTCGAGGTCGTCGGCAGAACCTCTGATGTGAGTGGCACGCTCGTGGCCGATGGTACGACGATCACCGAAGTCACGGTCGTGGCCCAGATGGGAACGCTCACGACCGACAACAGCGCTCGCGACGGGGCGATGCGAAGCCAGGCATTGGAAACCGAAGAATTCCCTGAAGCGACCTTCACGCTCACGAGCCCGATCGAACTCGGCACTCTTCCCGCGGAGTCCGTGACGATTGAGGCGACCGCAACGGGAGACCTCACCATTCACGGCGTCACTCAGTCGGTCGACTTCCCGCTCGAAGCCCAACGGGTTGGCGATGTCATCGTCGTTGTGGGTCAGCTACCAATGCTCCTCGCGGACTACGACATCAGCGCACCGACGGCGCCGATCGTCGCAAGCGTTGAAGACAATGCGCTCCTCGAACTCTCTGTCGTGCTTGCGAAGTGATCGACGCAAAGGCCGATGCCGTGGTCTGGCTAGATTGAGGAGAGCGTTCGAGCAGCGAAGGATCCACTCATGACTCCAGTCGAATGGAGACACAACATCAATCTTCCCGACGTTGGCGTTACGGGCGGCTTCTACGACCCGGCTGATGACCTGGAGCGGTGCGGAGTGCCGAAGGCACTGTCGGGCGAACGGTTGCTCGACGTTGGGTGTTCCGATGGCGGTCATGCGTTCCTCTGCGAGGAGCGCGGCGCCAGCGTGCTTGGTATCGACGACGAGAGTTCGCCACGGAATGAGGGGCGAAACAACTTCGAGTTCAGTCAGAAGAGACTGGAGTCTTCTGTCGAATACCGCACTGGTTCGGTACATGACCTGGTTGCGGGTGGTGAGCCGAAATTCGATCGGGTGCTCCACTTCAATGTGCTCTATCACGTCCAAGATCTTCTCGGGGAAGGTCGTGCCCTTCGTGACCTGATCAGGCCCGGTGGCACGCTGCATCTCAAAACCAAGTTCCTCAGCTACGTGCCTTCGCGCACGACGTCGTTCGTCCCGCGACACCTCTGGGAGCGCCTGCCTCAAACGATCAAGTTCATCGAGACCGACCTTGCGGGTGACACGACGTGTTATTTCGTCCCGTCGATCTCCGCTGTCGGCGCGCTTCTTCGTCGATCCGGATTCGACGATGTGACGGTCACTGCGGTCCACATGGATCGCGTGTACCTGGCAGCGCGTTAGTCGCGCTACATCTCAACCCGGTTGGACGAGCACCCTGGTGATCACGGTGTACATCGCTAGTCCTTTCCACGGACTTGACTCGGAGGTGTCCCGACGACTCGCTTGAACGCCCGGCTGAATGCAGCTTCCGAGCCATAACCCAGCGAGGTCGCGATCTCGAGAACCGAGGCGTCGGTGCTGCGCAACCGTTCTTCTGCCACTTGCATACGCCAACGGGTCACGTATTGCTTGGGTGACTCGCCGACCAGGTCGGTGAAGCGAGACGAGAAGCCCGACCGTGACATCGCCACCTCATCGCTGAGAATGTCGACGGTCCATTGTCGGGCGGGGTCTTTGTGAATCATCGCGATCGCTCGGCCAACGACCGGATCACGGAGTGCTCCGATCCATCCGTGTTGGGCATCGGGCGCACTGTCGATCCAGGAACGGATGGCCTGGATGACCAAGATGTCGCACAAGCGGGTCACCACGGCTTCGCCGCCCGCCTTTGGCGCCCGGGTTTCAGCGCCCATGAGAGCGAGCAGCCCGGGGAACCAATGCCAGTTCTCGGGCTCATCGCTGGTTCGGACGTGGATCATCTCCGGCAACATCTCGATGAGGTTGCGAGCCGCGGGATGTCCAAACCGCACGACCCCACACGTGAGCGTCGTGAGCTCGCCCCCACCGCCATGGCGCATGATTGCGTATTGCTCGCTCATGTACTCGTGGGGAAGATCGAACACGACAGGGGTTGCAGCATGCGGGCGGTCGTACGCGAGGTGGCCACCGCCGTGTGGGAACACGATGACATCGCCACTGCGCACCGAATGTTCTGCGCCGTCAGCGTCGCGGACCGTGCACGCCCCGCTCGTCACGACGTGGAACCAGAGGCAGTCGGCCATGTACGGCAGGTCGACGCCCCACGGGGCCGTGAGTTCCGATGGGCAATAGAACATGCCGTCCATCCGGAGTGATCCGAGGGCATCGGCGAGCGGGTCATCGACGATCGGCACGGCGTGCACTTCGGAACCGCTCTGCAGGTCGGTCATCGTCACCCCTCTTCCGCCTCGTTGATCATCGCAGCTGTAGTTGCCAGGGCGAATGCAAGCGCCGAGGCCGCTGTTCGGAGGTTATGCCACCGGTTCCACGGTGTCTCGTACTCGTTGCGGGTGTGGTCCAGCGCATCGCCCGAGAGGGAGCCCAGATCGACTGCATCCAGCGAGTCGTTGAGCGGGATGTTCCCGCCGATTGTCACGCCGAGCACACCGAACGCGTAGGTCGCCGCTGCCGCCGCGAGGTACCAGGCTCGTCGATCGTGGCCGGCCCGGAACTCGACGATGGCGGTCCCGCCCAACAAGAGGGGCACGGTCATGAAGGGGATCACGAACCAGGGGTTGATGATCTCCCGATTGATGTTCTGCATGGTGGTGACGTACGTGTTGCTGTCGACCTTGCGAAGGCCCGGGATGACCGAGACGACCCACCCGTAGAGGAGGCCGGCAATCAACCCGCTGGCAACGATGGAGATGAGGAGCAGTGCGAGGCGGGCGTTCATGCTGCGATGCCGATCTCGGTGGCGCTGATCTCGTCGATGTGGAAACTTCCGGCTCCGTTGTTGAGTGGATCACGAATAAGCCCGATGATGCTCGCCCCGGGGCCATAGCTGTGGATCGTGCCAGTGGGTGTGACCTTGACGAAGCAGCCGTCGGGTTCATCGAGGGCGCCGTGTCCGGCGATGGCCGCGAGCTTTCCGCTCTCGATGAGCTTGGTCACCTCGGGGTCATCCATGGCCACGATTCGTGCATCGGCCTGGAAGTGAATCGTGAACGGCGGACCAGCGGGAAGCCGGCGGAACGGCACGGTCACGGCAGCTCGACCGTTGGTGGCGATGCTGCGAGCTTTGCGACTCGAGGCCATCGAGTGAATCCACAGGGCGCCATCGGCCCACTCATAGACCACGCCGGCGACATGCGGGTTGCCTGCCGGTGACGAGGTGGCGAGGGTGCAAAAGGTCCTCTTGGCGAGAACCTTCATGATGCGTTGACGGTGTTTGGGTGTGTTTGGTGTGTTGTTCATGCATCCACCTTGAGCGACCGATGCCGGATGGTGAATACCTCAATGAGGTCAATGCTTGATCAAAACGCCGATCCTCTCCGATATTTGGTCGGAAGGAGTCCGGGTCCAATCTGGGCGTGGCGCATTGGCGTACTCTCGTCGGGTGCTTCCCGAGATGCTTCCGGTCGTGTTGGTCCACGGCGGTCTTTATGAAGGGATGACCCCCAATGAGTACTGGGCGGACACCGGTGTTTTGGGCGAGTTGCGTGCCAAACATCTCAAGATCCTGGCTCCACGGCGGCCGGTGCAACCCTGGTCATGGGACGAAGAGCGACAGTCGCTGCTCGATGCGATCGACGCGGCCGGCTACGACCAGGTGGCCCTGGTCGGTGCGTCCAACGGTTGCAGTGCGGCGGCACGACTGGCGTTGGAGAACCCCGAACGGGTCGCTCGTCTGATGTTCGCCTGGCCAGCCACGGTTGGCGACCCGGTCGTCGACGAGCTGCTGTCGATCATTATCGCCGACGAAGCCGATCAGGACGCTGCCACCGAGCTGTTGTCCGGCGAGACGCTCCGGGGCGTGACCGACGCCGAGCTCGGCTCTCTGGATCTGCCCGTCGTCGTCTTCCCATCGCTCATCGAGAATCAGGTGCATCAACGCCAGACGCTCATGGGCATTCTCGCCAACGTCAAGGACTCCTTTCTGGTGTCGGGAACCCCTGAACCACCCGACGATCAGTTTCCCGACCACCGCGAAACCTTCGTCACGATGGTCGCCGAGTTCGCACGCGTGGAACACGACGACTAGCAGCGGCAACGTGACCTATTGTCACGACATGCCAACGCTCCTGCGACTTCTTCTCGCCAGCCTTGCCATGGCGGTGCTCGCATCGGCTTGTGGTGGTGAAGACTCGTCCGAGAACGATTTGGCGAGCATCAGCTGCGACAGTCCAGACGGAACCTGGACCAACCTGAACGATGAGCCTCTGGGCATTCGAGAGCTGCCCGATCTCGTGACTTGGACCGATGAGGCTGGTTGCTTGATCAATGCCGGATTCTTGTTCCATCGTCTGGGCGACGAGCATTGCGGTCTCGAGGATGCGGAGTTCATCTCGTTGGGTTTGCCGATCGGCACGCCCTACACCGGGCCCAACGCCGACCCACCAGGGCAGGACTGGGAGCCCGAGTTCTTCTTCAACACCGATGGTGCGTGGGAGTCAGAGCCACATGGAGTTGAGGTCTCCGTGTCCGATGTGCCCGCCGACGCAATCGATCTCGGTCTGAAGGGGAGCGCGGGACGGACAATGTTCATCTCGAGCGATGAGTCGATGCTCTGGGTCGCGCGAGGTGATGTCGCTCGCCAGTACGTGCGCCCGTCGGACGAAATCGCCTGCGCCTAGGGCACCGTCTTGCCCCTGAGCGCGCTCGAATTCAGCTCCGGAGCTGCTGTTCGAGGTCATGGAGCGTGTGAGGAGTTGGCACGCCGGTGGCATCGAGAATGCGGTTCATCATCTCGAAATTGCCGACCGCTCCGGCGACGGCTGCAGCGGCGGGATCGCCAAGCGTTGTCCGGAGCGCGTCGCGAGCAGACGCAAGGCTTGCGGAACGTTGTACCAGAGCACGAGTGAACGCGAGTATCTCGTCGGCGCCATCTGGCCCGGTAGAGCACTGGTCATCGACGATTGCTCGAAGGTCGAGTTCGAGCCCTGCGATATCGATGCTCGCACGGAGCATTCCTGCGTGGGCGGACGTTCAATACACACAATGGTTCAGCCACGACGTGGTCGCCGCTGCGAGTTCCATCTGCCAGCGGGGAATGTCCTTCACGATCCGGTAGTCGCCCATTTCTGAGTAACTGAGGTACAGGGCTCCGTGCAGGTCTTGCTGAGCCGAATCTTCTGCTGCCACCGACGAAAGAGCGCTCGTGGCACCTGCCGATCCGACCATCGCGACGTGCGCGGAGCGGCGTTTTGCATCCGGCACCACGGCGTACGTGGGAACGCCCTCCTGCGGCTTGGGCAGCGGGGCGGGGGAGCTGCCCATGCCGCGGACTGCGGTGTCGACCGCTGTGAGGCGGGCGATCACGCCAACCATTTCTGTGTAGGCCTCGAGTGAGACCTTCTGATCGTGGAGGGCGTCGACCGATGTGCGGTCGATCACATGTGGGGTGGTCGCAATGCGACGGGCCATCGCGGTGATCTCTGGAGCAAGGACCGACGCGGGCGAGGGACGGTGGTCGGCTGCGGCCCGTGCTTCTGCTGCGAGCGCCACGCGATCAGCGCCGGTCCACCACGTGCCCGCCGCAGCGAGTCGATCCCATTCGCGCTGCATTCCGTCGAGCATCGCCGGTCGGACGGGCAGTGCAGGATCGATGATGAACGAGTTGGTCATCGCTCGGCGTCCTCGGCGGCGAGATCGAGTTGACGAAGCATGTTCGCGAACACGACGCCAACCTGAGGCGCTTGGATGTGAAAGTCGTTGAGAAGCACCGTGCGGTCTGGGCCGATCAACACCGTCCACGGCGTGCCGCCCGTTCGATAGTCCTCCATGATCGTCGGAGGATGACCCGAATCGTGGCCCAGAGGAATATCGGTCAGCCCGTGTCGGACGACCGATTCGCGGGCCTTCTGGGCCGTGTTCTCGTCGTGGCCCTCGAACACCGTCTGCACGGCAATGAACTGCACCCGATCCGAAAGACCACGAACTTCGAGATCGTTCTTCAACGAGACAATCGCCGGGAATCCATGGCTGTGGCAGCCAGGGCACCACGACTGGAAGTTGTACAGGACGATCAACGGCGCCTCGATGTCGGCCAGCAGCAGCGGGCCATCGGTGTTCTCGAGCCACTCGGGAACGCGCAGCTCTGGCGCCTGCTGGCCCTGGATTCCGAGATCGTGCATGGAGGCTCCTCAATGTGGGCGTGTCCTAGGTCTAACCGCCCGAGCGACGCAGATCATCCAGCGCGTCGAAGAATGTGCTCTGCGAGCCACTTGACCTGACCGAACAGGTGTTCTAAAACGTGCAGTGGTGGCCTCGGGGGTCGCACGCCGAAAATCGCAAGGGGAAAATCATGCCAGTCAAGACCAGCTACGCACAGGGGACTCCATCGTGGGTCGATCTCAGCTCGACCGATCCTGCGGCGTCGCAGGCGTTCTACGGCGGGTTGTTCGGTTGGAGTTTCGAAGCAAACCCGACAGATCAAGGTGGTGAGTACATCATGGCCTCGCTCAATGGCAGCAGTGCCGCGGGAATGATGCAACAGATGCCAGAACAGGCCGCGATGGGTCTTCCGTCGTTGTGGAACACGTACTTCACCGTGGACGACATTGCGGCAACGGTGGGAAGCGTCGAAGATGCTGGCGGGTCGGTGATGATGCCGCCGATGGACGTGATGGAAGCAGGGCAGATGGCTGTCGTGGTCGATCCGACCGGGGCGGTGGCTTGTCTGTGGCAGGCCGGCCAACACATCGGTAGCGAGATCGTCAACGAACCCGGCGCGTTCATCTGGAGTGAACTCATCAGCTCCGACGCGAAGGGGGCTCTCGAGTTCTATTCGACTCTTTTTGGCACGAGCACGATGGAACAAGACATGGGGATGGACGAGCCGTATCGCATGTTGACCGTCGACGGGAACCCGATCGCCGGTGCGATGGCTCCGCCGATGGAGGGCATGCCGAACCATTGGACTGTGTACTTCGCCGTCGCCGACATGAACGACGCGGTTGCCAAAACCGCCGAGCTGGGTGGGTCCGTGGTCGTGCCGGCCTTCGACGTGCCCGGGGTCGGCAAGATGGCCGGAATCGCTGACCCAACAGGGGCCATGTGCATGATCATGCAGCCAGCTCCGCAAGACTGATTGCGGGCTGGTTCCGCGACCAGCGCTGCCTAGAGGTCGTACCAGAGCGATAGGCGGTGCTGGAGCTGGCTCACAGAGATCCACACCGCCAGCTCGACGATCTCCTCAGACGTCAGATGTTCGGTCACCGTACGGATGGTGGTGGCATCGACTACCGACGGGCTGGGCGACATCGCCAGCGCGCCGGCGACGACGGCCGCCGTACGATCGCCGAGTTCAACAGCGCCGTCGGTGAGGTCGATCCCCGACCTCACTGCGGCGATCACCGCGGGGTCGACCCCTCGGCTTCCCGCGAACGATTCGGTCTTGTCGGCCAACCACGAGTTGCCGACGTGGTTGGCGTACACCAGCGCACCAAGCGACTTGAGGCCGATGCCAAGCTTCGATTGTGACGGGTCGAGGTTGTGGCGCAACATCGCACCAAGGGCTCGGCGAGGTTTCGTGTGCAACATCTCGGAAAGAAGCTCTTCGTCATAGCCATAGTCGGCCGTCAGTCGGGTGCGCGCCGCGAGCCCGCTGACCGGCATGCCGTCCATCCATTTGCGGTCGAGGCGTACCGCCCCCGGCGCATTCTTGAGCACACGAGCGATCGTCTTGACGGAGTCCTTGTCGGGAAGCACAGACGTCGACGATCTCTCTGACGCTTGGGCGAGTTCTCCCTCGCCCCAATTGTGTTGGCCGATCGACCAACCGGTTGGGCTGATGAGCGCGGAGACGTCACCGACGGCTTCGGGTTCGAGTTCGACACCCATGGCGTCCATGAACTTGTTGAGAAAGCCCATCATTGCGACGCCCATCACGATCCACTCTGCGTCCTCAGCCGAGACGTGGTCGCGAAGTGCATCGCCCAACGCTGGGCTGTATGTGTGTTGGTCGTACGAGAGCGCTTCGGCCACTGCGACGGCTGCAACCTCGACCGGTGTGCGATCTTCGCCGGTCACTGCACCCGCGCTTGACCCTCGTCGCAACGCAAAAGAGCAGGTGTGTGCCGAGCAATAGTTGCAGCTGGCGGCTCGTGAGGACGTATACATCCCGAGGCCCACGATGTCCTTGGCGGCCGAACGCCCAACGAGCGAACCGGGAAGATTCAAGAAGTTGGGGACGAGAAGGTTGTAGGTGCGAAATCCGGGCTGCCAGACCTCGAGGTATTGGTCGCAATTGGGCACGACGCCGATGAGCACGTCAACCATCTGCAGAACTGGGTCGTAGCGCCCGTGCAGTTCTTCGAAACTGACTCGGTCGGTCTGGATCGCCTCTGCCAGTGTCGTCGCCATGTGTCTCTCCTCTGCAGCCGTGCTGCACGTTAGTGCAACGGTGGAGACGTGCTCTAGGCCGACGGTGCGTCGGAGAGCCCGGTTATACCTCGACGGACCAGTCGCGGGTCTCGAGCACGAGCTTCAGATGGTTCGTGAGCGCGGAGAGCGCTGGCACGGAGATCTGGGCCCCATCGACGGTGACCGACACGTCGACCACCTCGGGAAACACGATCGCCACGCCTGTTCCCGATGGAGTCACGGCTGGTCTTGTCTGGCGGGGTCCGATACCGACCGAAATCGCAGAGGACGCCGCTCCCGAGATCGCACAGCTCTGATCGCTGCTATCGAGGATGCTGACGGTTGCGTCGATCGTGCTGTCGGTGGACGCCTCGAGTTCGGACGTCAGCGCTGAGATGCGCAGCCCGGCTGCACCCGGCAATGCTGCGGTTCGGCCGCTGGAAGCATGGACGTAACGCACGGAGGGTTCGACGAAGGGGGAGAGCGTTGGGTGATTTGCTGCCTCATGTCGAAGGGTGTCGACAAGGGCGCGGATGACGAACGCAGCGACCGGGTGTTCGGTGCTCGCTGCATCGAGCGACGCGACGTCGATGTGTGTCTGTGCGGTGATCGACGTGGCAGCGTGAGCGGACACGGACGGTGTGAGCAAAGCAGCGGAGGCCTGCGCCGCCGTCGCGGGAATATCGTGTTTGACGATCGCACCATCGGGACCGGTGCCGACGACAGAGCTCAGGTCGATCTGGCGCTCCTGCGCCAATCGGCGAGCCACCGGCGAGATGCGGAGTCGGGCGCCGTCGCCGCTCGAGGTCGTGATCGTCCGGGCTGGAGCTGTTGGCGCGCTTGCGGGTGGGGGAGGAGCGGGAGCAGGTTCTGGCGCAGGAGCAGGAGCCGGGCTCGGTGTTGGTGGCTCGGCTGCCGGTGCCTCGCCGTCGGTGGCGATTCGTGCGATGACCGACCCAACGGCGACGGTTTCGCCTGGCTGGGCCAAGATCTCTGTCAACGTGCCCGATACGGGAGCGGGCAATTCGGTGTCGACCTTGTCGGTGGACACCTCGAGAAGCGCATCGCCCGCTGTGATGTCGTCTCCCGCAGCTTTTAGCCAGTCGATGACGGTCCCTTCAGAGACGGTTTCGCCGAGCTGGGGCATGGTCACATCAAAGGCGGTCGTGGCTGTCATGGGTGAAGTGTCCTTGTGGATTCACGAACGATGAGATCTGGCGCAAGCATCATGCTGCTGGGTGTCTGGTCTGGTTCTTCGATGAGCGAGACCACCATTTCGGCGGCCACGCGACCGGCTTCGTAGCCGGGAAGTCTCACCGTCGTGAGCGCAGGGGTGAGGTGCGCAGTGAGGGGTGCATCGTTGTATCCAACGATCGAAATGTCGTCGGGACAACGCAGGCCACGTTCGCTCGCCAGGTGCAGAGCACCTACAGCCATCGAGTCGTTCTGCGCGAAGACGGCCGTGGGCATATCGTTGCCTGCTGACTGAAAAAGTCTGGTCATGAGATTGCGGCCAGCGTCGAAGGTCGGCAGATTCAAATCACCTTCGATTTCGATGCACACGCCTCCCGCCCTGGAGATCTCCTCGGCGAACCCACGGGTACGGTCCTCGAATGACCCAATGTCGGCAGGGCCTACCAGTTGAGCGACCTGGGTATGGCCGAGTGACAGGAGATGTTTGGCCGCCATTCGACCACCCTCGAAGTCGTCGAACGACACGTTGGTGACTTTGGTGTTGGCCCAACGACGCACGGCGAGCACCGTTGGGGTTTCTTTTGAGAGTTGTTTGAGAGCTGCTCGGTCGCCGGTGCGACCCGCCGTGCAGATCACGCCATCGACCCGTTGTGCGAGCAGAAGGTCGCAAACACGACCCAACGTCTCGGAATCATCACGCGACTCGGTCATGATCGGAAGCAACCGCCTCCCGTCGAGACCTTGAGAGATGCCTCGAAGGACGGGTCCGATGAAGGGGTTACTGAGATCGGCTACCACCACACCAATCGTTTGTGTTCGTCCACGCCGCAACGCGCTTGCCTGAAGGTTGCCTCTGTAGCCGAGCTGCTCGGCCAGTTGCATCACCCTGACCCTCGTGCCCTGTTTGACCAGATGGGCGCGATCTTCGCTGAGTGCACGCGACACCGTTGACACGTCGACGCCGGCGTGCTCGGCCACATCCTTTAGAGTCACTCGTGCCATTTCACACTTTCAGATCGGACCCAAAATCTCCAGACGCAATAATACGTCACGGCCTGGAGATGGAAGGTCCTCGGGCAACGAGGGTTGCCCGAGGACCTACGCGTAACTCTTAACGACTAGCGGTTACCACTCAGGGGCTACCGATGGATCGTCGGCGTTGTCGGCGTTCACCTTGACCGACGGCATGAACTTGACCACACGCTCGGTGGTCGAGCCCGTCAGCACGTCATATGCAGTCTGGGCAGCGTTCTCGCCATCCCACGAGGACGACTGGAATACCGTTCCGTCAACCTGACCGTCGATCACGAGCGGGTTGCCGAGGAACGTGTTGCCGATCGAAGTGATGATCAACTCTGCGGGGTCGATGTCACGAGCGATGAGGGCATCGACCACACCGGCGACCATCGTGTCATCGGCGGCGTAGACGCCACCGATGTTTTCGGCACCAACGGCGGTGATCATCTCCGAAGCGGCGAGTTGGGAGTCATCCTTGTTCCAGTTGCCGGTCTCGCGCTGCAGGATCTCGACGTTCGGGCACTGCTCGTTGACCGTGTCTTCGAAGCCGTTCTCGCGGTCGATCGCCGTCGAGTTACCAGGTGCACCGTTGATCATGAGGATGCCGACGTCTTCTCCACCGGCGAATTCGCAGAACATCTCTGCAGAGGACACGCCCTGACCGTAGGTGTCGGGGCCCGAGTACGCTGCGGAGAGCGCCTGGTCCTCGGGAATGAGGTCCGAGTTGGTCACCGTCACTGGAATTCCAGCAGCGTCGGCCGCTTCGAGACACGGACGTACCTGGTCGCCGACTGCGGGCCACAAGATGATCAGATCCGGCTCGGCGGCGACAGCGACTTCACAGTCGCTCGCCTGCTGTTCACCGTTGTAGCCAGAGTTGACGATGTTGAGATTCAAACCGAGTTCAGCAGCCTTCGCCTCGAATGGCGGCAGGTAGGTGGTGCCGTAAGGCTGGTCGTTGCCCTGGGGGAGTAGTGCGAAGACTTCGAACGTATCGCCACCCGAGTCGGCGGCGGGTGCCGCATCGTCCGCGGCAGGTGCTGCTGTCGTTGCCGCAGCAACCTCCTCGTCGTCGCTGCCGCATGCGCTGAAGATCAATGCACCCACTGCGAGCACACCAACGATCAGCCTCAGTCGGCTCGTCGTGTGCTCTCTCTTTCCAATGTCTCTCATGTGTTTCCCTTCCAATGGTTTCTGTAGTTGTTTATAGTGTTGAACTGATGGGACCGGCTGGCACACCGGCGTGGCCGACCGGCGCGGCGACTAGTTGTGCTGTCGTCTACGTGCTCGAGGCCGTCCGTGCCTGCAGGAGCGTTCGAGTGCTTCCGAGCACGGCACGAATGCTGTTGGGGTCGGTGATCACGGCGATGAACAGCACGAGCCCGATGACGATGTTTTGGACGTCGGCTTCGGTTCCATTGAACGTCATACCAACCTGCAAGATCGCGAGCGATGCGGTGCCGAGCAACGTTCCGAGAACCGAACCGCGACCACCGGTGAGGAGAATGCCACCGACGATTGCGGCCGCGAAACTCGTGAGCAGTGCGTTCCCGCCTGCGGTCGGATCGGCCGCCGTGAGCTGAAGCGTGACGATGATGCCGGCGCCGGCAGCGACGAATCCCGAAATCATGAAGCCGGTGAACACTCGTCGTCGCACGGGGATACCCGCATCGCGGGCCGCCTCCCGGTTGCCACCCACAGCGTAGAACTCGCGCCCGACGCGTACGCGAGTCACGAAGACTTGGATTGCGATGAACGTCAGAATGAAGATGAGCACCCGCGGCGTGAACTCGCCGACGAGCGGCTTCCCGAAGTCGAGCGCAAACTCCTTGTTCTCGATCAGCACCGGTTCTTCGTCGGAGATGACGAACGCCATACCTCGCAGGAAGAACAACATCCCGAGCGTGGCGATGAAGGAGTTGATGCCCACCACCACGACGAAGAAGGCGTTGACGGCGCCGATCACGAGGCCGATGGCCAGCGCAACGACGATCCCGAGGAAGACATTGTCGAAGCTCGCCATTACCACGCCCGATACCGCCAAGATGCTGGCGATGCTGAGGTCGAGCTCGCCCATCAGAATCACGGCGGTCAACCCGACCGCGGTGAGGCCGATCAACGCGAGGCGCCCGAGGGTCACCTCGTAAGCGGTGAAGACCGCCGATTCCCAGATCAGGGCCCAGATCGAGACCACTATGAGCAAGACGACGGCCCGGCCCTCGGTCCGTCGAGCGAACGTCGTCTTGATTTGACCGGCCAGGCCGGGCTTCTCGTTGCCGAGGTCCAGAGTTGTGTTCTGCGTCATGAGCCCCCCACCTTTCGAGCGAGGGCATCGACCGAGACGGCGAGCACGATCAGGGCGCCGATTGCCATCTGCTGGTAGCCAAAGCCGAATCCGGACAAGACCATGATGTTGGTGAGAGCGCTCACGAACACGACTCCGAGCAAAGTGCGAAGCACGCTGCCCTTGCCGCCGAACACGCTGGTTCCGCCCACGATGATGGCAGCCAGCGCCTCGAAGTCGAAGCCGTCCGACATGGAGGAGACCGCAGTGTTGGAGAAGGCCGCCAGTACCCAGCCACCGAGGAGAGCGCCCATCGCCGAGACCGTGAAGGCCCCGATCACGAGGAGCGGTGTGTTGACGCCAGCCAGCCGCGTCGCCTCCCGGTTGGAGCCGAAGGACTTGACCATGAAGCCGAACGTTGTGCTGGTCAACACGAAGTGCATGAGCAGAGTGACCACAATGAGCACCAACATCGCGAGCGGGAACGGGCCGATCTCGGTCTTGCCGAAGCTGGCGATCACGCCGTCTGGGTCACCGAAATAGATGCTGCCGCCGCTCTGCCACCGTAGGACCCCGAGTCCGATGAAGGTCGTCGAGAGGGTGACGATAACGGCGTTGGCGCGAAAGACGCCCACAGCGACGCCGTTGACTACGCCGTACACGATCGCCACCAACACACCGAAGGCCATGCCGAGAAGCATGTTGCTGGAGTTGCTGACGGCGATGAGCAACACGGCTGAGGTCGCCACCTGGGCGACCACGGAGAGATCGAGATAGTTGGCGCTGATCACAACGAACGTCATGCCGACGGCCACGATCCCGATGGGTGCGGCTCGGTTGAACACATCGGTGATGTTGTCGACACTCGCAAACCCGTCGATGAAGATGGCGGCAAAGAGCAACAACAACGCCGTGAAGACGAAGACCCCCTGCTGGGACATCCACACGAGGATGTTGAAATCCTGCTGCTCGACACCAACCTCGTCGTTGGCGGGTTCGGGTGTTTTGTTCGACTCGATGGTGCTTTCGACGGTCATGCGACGCTCCCTGCCGCTTCGCCGGACGCGAGCGACATCACGGACTGCTCATCGGCGTCAGCGCCCGACAGTGTGCCGACGATCCGACCGTCGCGAACCACGTGGATGACATCGGACAGCTCGAGCAGCTCCGGGAGATCGGAACTCACCACCAGGACGGCGGTGCCGTTGCCCGCCAAGGCCCTCACGAGTCGATGGATCTCGGCCTTCGCGCCAACATCGACTCCTCGAGTGGGCTCGTCGAGGATGATGACGCTGGGCTCGCGGCCCAGCCATTTGGCCAAGACCACCTTCTGCTGGTTGCCGCCGCTGAAGTCGCCAGCATTTCGCTCGATTTCAGGCGGTCGGAGGCCCGTGTCGTCGGCCAACCCTTTGGCGAATTGCGCAATCCTTCGGAACTGCAGGATGTATCTGCTCGACATCTTCTGACGGTTTGGGAGTGTGATGTTGTCCGAGACCGACATCGAGAGCGCGAGACCGTCAGTACGACGTTCCTCGGGGATGTACGCGACACCCGCGGCGATCGCGGATTGATAGCTGGTGATCCTGTGGACCGAGCCGTCGGTGGTGACCGTCACCTCACCTCCGGTTCTTGGGTCCGCGCCGATTGTCGCCCGCACGAATTCGGATCGACCGGCGCCGACCAGGCCGCCGAGGCCGACGATCTGTCCCGCCCGAACCTCGACATCGACGTCGTTGACGCCAGCGGCGCGAATGCCGGTTGCGCTCAACCGAACATCACCGAATTCGGCGTCCTCGCGACGGGTTGCGAGATCGGCCTCGAGCTCACGGCCGACCATCAGGCTCACCAGGGCATCGGGCGTCGTGTCGTGGATGTCGACAGTGTCGACGTGTTTGCCGTCGCGCAGAACGGTGACACTGTGGCAGATTGCGAAGATCTCCGGGATGCGGTGCGAGATGTAGATGATCGCCATGCCGCGTTTGGCGAGGCGTTCGAGCATCTTGAGGAGGTACTCGGTCTCGGCTGGGGTCAAGGTGGCGGTCGGCTCGTCGAGGATCAAGATGCGCGGCTTGCGGGCCACCGCTCGGGCGATCTCGACGAACTGGCGGAGCGCGACGGAGAGGCGAGAGACGGGCTCTTCGAGGTCCACCGAGACGTTGATCTCCTCTAGTGCTTCGCGGGCGACGCGGCGTTGCACTCCTCGGTCGATGAACCCGGCGCGGGTCGGCGTGAAGCCCAGATTGATGTTTTCTGCCACCGTCATTTCGGGGACGAGGCTGAGCTCTTGATGAACCAGGGAGATGCCGGCTTCGATCGCCGACTTCGTGCTGCCTGCCTGGAGTTCTTCGCCGCCGACTCTGACCATGCCTTCGTCGGGCGTGAGGATTCCGGCGAGCATGCGCATCAACGTCGATTTCCCTGCGCCGTTCTCGCCTACCAGCCCGTGGATCTCACCGGGCGCCACCGCGAGATCGATGTCGTCGACGGCGACCGCGCCACCGAATCGTTTGACGAGCCCGTGAGCCGATATGACGGCCGCTTCACCGTGAACGGGTTGTACGTCCACTGCAGAACTCTCGCTCACATATCCCCCCGTCGCTGTATTGCCAAGACGTTCGATCATCGGCACAGCGAGGGTGACCCTAACGAAACTTGCAATCGGTTGCAAGTCTTTGTTTGGGAAAATCCAGCAAACAAGGAGGTGTGGTTATTGCAATCGATTGTATCAGCCGTAATACTTGCAAACGATTGCAGTTGTGATATAGTCCAATTGGCTCGTGCAGCCGGATTGTGTGCGAACGTACGACTGCGTATTAGGGATTTCGGACACTCAACGAACGGGGAGATGACGGATGGGTGAGTTTGCGATTGCGGTGACACCGTCGCCTGGTGGCATGGCGGTTGATTTCGAAGAGCGGGTGAACTTTGGGCGCCTGCGTGACTATCGGTTGGCGCGAACCCGAGAGGCGTTGGACAACTCCAATGTGGGAGCGTTGTTGTGCTTCGACACAAACAACATTCGGTATACGACGAGCACCCAGATCGGTGAGTGGGCTCGCGACAAGATGACTCGATACTCGTTGCTCGCCCGCGACGGCGAACCAATGATCTGGGATTTCGGTTCCGCGGCCGCGCACCACCGGCTGTACGCGCCATGGTTGAAGCCGGAGAACTGCCGAGCGGGCCTGAACGGTCTGCGGGGGGCAATTCCGCCGGACAACAACTTGTTCAAACGCACCGCAAGCGAAATTGCGGAGTTGCTGCGTCAACAGGGTGTCTTCGACATGCCGCTCGGTGTCGACATCGTTGAGCCGCCGATGTTGTTCGCGCTGCAAGAAGAGGGCATCACGGTTGTCGATGGGCAACAGATCATGCTCGACGCCCGTGAGATCAAGTCGCCCGATGAAATCATGCTCCTGACCACAGCCTGCGCAATGGTCGATGGTGCGTACCAACTGATCGCCGACGTGCTCAAGCCCGGTATTCGCGAGAACGAGATCGTCGCTCTCGTCAACAAGCGCTTGTACGAGCAGGGTTCCGATGACGTCGAGGCCGTGAACGCCGTTTCCGGCGAACGTTGCAGCCCCCATCCTCACAATTTTTCAGACCGCATCCTACGACCTGGCGACCAAGCCTTCTTCGACATCATTCAGTCGTTCAATGGCTACCGCACGTGTTACTACCGAACGCTGAACGTCGGTCGGGCAACCTCGGCCCAACACGACGCCTACACAAAGGCCCGTGAATGGATCGATTCAGCGATCAACATGATCAAGCCCGGTGTCTCCACGGCTGATGTTGCCAAGGGGTTCCCGAAATGCACCGAGTTCGGTTTCGATACCGAGTTCGAAGCCTTCGGCCTGCAATTCGCGCACGGGTTGGGCCTCGGACTGCACGAGCGTCCGATCATCAGCCGAGTCAACTCGTTGGACCATCCAATGGAGATCAAGGAGAACATGGTCTTCGCGATCGAGACGTACTGCCCGGCAGCCGACGGCGTGTCCGCTGCACGGATCGAAGAAGAGGTCGTGGTGACCAAGGATGGCTGTGATGTGATCACCTTGTTCCCCGCCGAAGAACTCTTCGTCGCCAACCAATACTGAGGCCTGACATGACGACGATGCCCACGTATGAGGAGTATGGGAATCACACACCGGTGTTCCCGCAGCCGGTCAATCGGGAGAACGCCCAGCTACCGATCCCCGAAGACGTCCGCTTGAAGCTCTTCCGAGTTCAGCACGAGATCCGCCAGTTCGAGACGCGTGCCTACGACATGTTCCTCCAGGGGCTCGTCAAAGGAACCAGCCATCTCTCGCTCGGCCAAGAGGCGATCGCTGCCGGCTTTGGCGTAGCGATGCGCGAGGACGACTGGACGTTTGCCACGTACCGAGGCCATGCGCATACCTTGGCGCGGGGTGTTCCGATGACACCAGTGCTCGCCGAACTCCTGGGCCGTGAGAACGGACTGATGAGCGGTAAGGGCGGTTCGATGCACCTCACGAGCGTCGAACATGGGGTCATGGGGAGTTATGCGATCATCGGCGCACATCTCTGTGTCGCCAACGGGGCTGCCTGGACGTCGCAGTTCAAAGAAACCGGTCAGGTGGCCGTCGCCTTCTTCGGCGATGGCACGACCAACATCGGTGCGTTTCACGAAGCCGTCAACTTCGCTGCGGTGTGGAACCTCCCCACGGTGTTCGTGTGTGAGAACAATCTCTACATGGAGTACACGGCGATCGCCGATGTTTCTCCGGTGCCCAATCCGGGCGCAGATCGTGCCGCCGCCTATGGGCTGCCGTCGATCATCGTCGATGGAAACGATGCAGATGCCGTTTATACCGTGGCGAGCGAGGCTCTCGAAAAGGCCCGCAGCGGTGGTGGTCCGTCGCTCATCGAAGCGCAGACGTATCGCCATCACGGTCACAGTCGCGCGGACCCGGGAACGTATCGACCAAAAGAAGAAGTCGAGGCGTGGAACGAGCGGGATCCGCTTCCGATGTATCACCAACGACTCCTCGAGATCGGGGTCGGTGAAGATCGATTGACCGCCGTGGTGCAAGAGACTGCGAGCGCGGTCGACGAGGCCACCGAAGGGGCAAAGAACGGCGCCCTGCCGAACTTGGACTCGATTTACACCGACGTGTGGGATGACGGAGGTTCACAATGGCGGAACTGACCTATCGAGACGCGGTGAGCATGGGCCTGGCCCAAGAACTCACGAACGACCCAGACGTGGTGTTCTTCGGCGAAGATGTCGCCGGAGCTGGGGGAGTATTCAAGGCGACCGGTGGACTGCTCGAGGCCTTTGGTCCAAAACGGGTCCGTGACGCGCCGATCTCCGAGCAGGCCATCCTTGGCGCTGCCATGGGCGCAGCGATGACCGGTCTTCGGCCAATCGCCGAGATCATGTTCAGCGACTTCTTGGCCGTGTGTTGGGACATGGTCGCCAATGAGATCGCGAAGACCCGGTACATGGCGGATGGTCAGATGTCTCTGCCCCTGGTCATCCGTACGGCAAATGGTGCAGGATCACGATTTGGCGCCCAGCACTCGCAGAGCGTCGAGAACTGGGCGATGTCGATCCCTGGACTGAAGGTCGTGGCTCCGTCGACCGCGGTCGACACCATCGGTCTTCTCGCAGCTGCCGTCCGCGACCCCGACCCGGTGATCTTCTTCGAACACAAGTCGTGTTACCCAATGAAGTTCGAGGTACCGACTGGCGGTGGCGACATCGTCGACGAACTCGGTACAGCGAAGGTGGTCAGAGAAGGCCAAGACGTGACGATCGTTGCCCTTGCGTTCATGGTGCACAAGGCACTCGGGGCCGCCGAGCGCCTTGCTGAACACGGGATCGACGCCGAGGTCATCGATGTGCGCTCACTCGTGCCACTCGACACGAAGACGATCCTTGACTCGGTCGCAAAGACCAATCGGATGTTCACCGTCGAAGAAAACCCGCGGCTGTGTGGGTGGGGTGCAGAAGTTTCGTCCATCGTTGGCGAGGACGCCTTCTGGGACCTCGATGCGCCGATCATTCGCATCACAACACCACACGTTCCGCTTCCCGCAGCAGACTCCCTGGAGGATGCGACCATTCCGTCCGTAGACCGAGTATTCGAGACCGTACATAAGGCAATGCAACAATGAAGACAGGGCAACAATGACCGACACCCCTCAGAACCTGCCAACCGACTGCTACATCGGTGGTGAGTGGCGCGAATCCAGCGATGGCACTCGATTCGACGTCCAGGATCCGTCAACTGGCGAGACCATGGCGACCGTCGCGAGCGCAACGATCGATGACGCGATGGCTGCCGTCGAAGCCGCGTCGACAGCGTTGGAAACCTGGCGCGACACCGCTCCGCGTGCACGAGCCGAGATCTTGCGCAAAGCATTCGAGATCATGGACGGCCGAATCGACGAGATCGCCGAGCTCATCGTGCGGGAGAACGGAAAAGCGCTTCCCGACGCAATCGGTGAAGCCAAGTACGCCGCCGAGTTCTTCCGCTGGTATTCCGAAGAGGCCGTGCGTTCGATCGGACAGATCGGAACGTCACCCAGTGGCGACAAGAAGATTCTCGTCCTGCAACAACCGGTGGGCGTGGCCGTGCTTGTCACACCGTGGAATTTCCCGGCGGCCATGGCCACCCGCAAGATCGGCCCAGCTCTCGCTGCTGGAACCACCGTCATCTTGAAACCCGCTTCCGACACACCGTTGACCGCGCTGCTCGTGGCCCAGATCCTCGAGGAGGCAGGAGTGCCGCCCGGTGTTGTCAACGTCATTCCTTCCCGTCGGTCGGGAGCGATCGTGAGTGCGATGCTGCACGATCCACGCGTCCGCAAGCTCTCGTTCACCGGCTCGACAGAGGTCGGTCGCGTCCTCCTGCGCGAGGCCGCCGATTGTGTGGTCAACACGTCTATGGAGCTCGGTGGCAACGCTCCGTTCCTGGTATTCGACGACGCAGACATCGATGAGGCCATCGACGGCGCGATGATCGCCAAGATGCGCAATGGCGGCGAGGCATGCACCGCGGCAAACCGATTCTTCGTGCAACGCGGCATTGCCGATGAATTCACGAAGCGGCTTTCGGAACGTATGGGTGCGCTCAAGATGGCCGCCGGCCTCGAGCCGGGCACCGAATTGGGCCCCCTCGTCAACGCCGAGGCCGTGACCGATGTTCAGGCGCTGGTCGATGGAGCGATCGCAGCTGGTGCCACAGCCGTCGTTGGCGGCGCACCAACCGGGGGCGAAGGGTACTTCTACCCAGCCACCGTGCTCACCGACGTGCCGTCCTCGGCTGAGATTCTTCGTGCCGAGATCTTTGGTCCAGTGGCACCGATCGTGTTGTTCGACGATGAGGACGAAGCTATAGCGATGGCCAACGACACTGAATACGGCCTCATCGCTTATCTGTACACATCCGATATCGCACGGGGCCTTCGGGTAACCGAAAAACTCGAGGCTGGAATGGTCGGTCTCAACCGTGGACTTGTGTCCGACCCCGCGGCTCCCTTTGGCGGAGTGAAACAGAGCGGGATCGGACGAGAGGGCGGCCACGAAGGCATGCTCGAATACCTCGAACAGAAGTACGTAGCAGTCAACTGGTAAGTCGTCGAGTGCTTTGACGACTCGGTCTTCGCCGGGGATACCCGCACTTTCCCCTCCAGGATGTGGTGGCCCCCGGCGAAGCTCGACCTCCGGCCTGCAATGGCCACGATCTCAATCAATACCGCAATTCACACAACGTCAACAAGAAACTTAAGTAGGGACAAACACCATGGGAAACATGTCGGGGCGGTCGTGCATCGTCACAGGAGCTGCGCAGGGAATTGGACGTGCGATCGGCGAAGCGCTGCTCGACGAGGGGGCAGATGTTTGTTTCGCCGATCTCAACGCAGAAAAGCTGGTCGAGGTCCAAGACGCCAACAACGAGCGTGCAAGCTCGAACGGTGGAAAGGTCATCACATCGGTTGTCGATGTGACCGAGCGCGACCAGGTGCAAGCAATGATCGCTCACACCGTCGAGCAGTTCGGAAAGCTTGACGTCAAGTTCAACAACGCGGGTGTGAACAAGCCCATGAACTTCCTCGATGTCACGGAAGACAACTGGAACTTCATCATGAAGATCAACGGGCTGGGCGTTTTGATCGGTGTGCAGGAAGCCGCCAAGCAGATGATCGCCCAGGGCTCTGGCGGCAAGATCGTCAACACCGCATCGATCGCCAGCCGGCAGGGATTCGACAACGTCGCGCCGTACTGTGCGTCGAAGTTTGCCGTGGTCTCGCTCACACAGTCAGCAGCTCGTGACCTCGCGGCGCACAACATCACGGTCACAGGCTTCGCCCCAGGCGTCGTACACACCGAGTTGTGGGAGACGCTTGACAAGGACCTCATGGAGATCGGCGCTTCGGAGCGACCAGGGCAGGCCATGGAAGAGTTCTCGCAGGGCATCTTGCGCGGGCGCGTGGCTACGCCAGCTGACATCACTGGCACCACGACGTTCCTGGCCTCACCAGCGAGTGACTACATGACGGGTCAGATCGTGATGATCGACGGTGGTATGACCCTCGTATGAGTGGGACTACAACCAAGAAGGCCGCGTTGTTCGTCGGCGGCTGGGAGGGGCACAAACCGCAGGAGTTCTGTGACTGGGCCGTTCAGCTGCTCGAGAGCGAAGGGTTCGAGGTCGCGAGTTACGACTCGCTCGCGCCACTTGCGGAACCCGAGAACCTTGCGGATGTCGATCTGATCGTTCCGATCTGGTCGAGCGCTCGCTCGTCCCACCAAGAGGAGTTCGGCAACATGAATGCCGCTGAAGAGCGCGGCATGCTCGAACTCATCGGCAACGGCTGCGGCATCGCTGGTTGGCATGGGCACATGGGCGATGCGTTTCGCGATCATCCGAGTTATCACTTCCTCATCGGTGGCCAATTCGTGGCTCACCCTCCCGGGTGGCCTGACAACCTCCAGCCGGAGGACGACTACGTCGACTACGACGTCACGATCACCAAACCTGACGATCCAATCGTGGACGGCATTTCCAGCTTTCGAATGAAGTCCGAGCAGTACTACATGCTCGTCGACCCTTCGAACGAAGTTCTCGCAACCACCACGTTCTCAGGTGAACACTTGTGGTGGATCGAGGGCACTCGAATTCCAGTCGTATGGAAGCGGCGATGGGACAAGGGTCGCGTCTTTTACTGCTCTCTCGGTCACGAGATCGATGATCTGCGGTTGCCTCAGGTCACGGAGATCATGCGCCGCGGAATGAACTGGGCCGCCGAGGGCAAGGCCCACGCCGCCTAAGCTGTCGGCGAAGTCTCTAGGTCGATCAAGGCCGTGATGTGCTCGGGGAACATCTGGCAGCAACCGCCGACGATGGTCGCACCGTTTGTGATCCAACCAGCGCAGATATCGCGGTATTCGTCGGGTGAGAGATCTTCTCGGCGACCGAGGACGACTTCGTTCGCAGAGTATCCGGCCTCCTTGGCAACGAACGCGTTTGCGTAACCGCCGTAGCGAATGTCTCTCGGGTTGTCCGCCAGTGCCTCTTGTACCTGACCGAGCGCGACGGTTATCGCTTCGGGCGGAGAACAGTTGAACAGGACCGCCGAAACGCGACCGGCGACGGAGGCAACCGCATCAGCGATCGATTCCCCTGATCGGAGTTGCACCTCTGCTCCAGGTGGATCATCAGGAACGGTGAACGACATCCAGATCTCTGCGGTCGAACCGGTCCGTTCGATCGCGTCAAGGATCGCCTGTGCTTCTGCGATTGAGCTCACGGTTTCGGCGATCCAAAGATCGACGAATGGTGCTTGAGCTTCCGCGAGTACGTCGTAGATCGCCGGCGCTTCGTCGGGTCGGAAGAGCGTCGGTTCGTATGAACCGAACAGGGGAGGAAGTGATCCAGCCACTCGCACCGGTCGATCAGCGGCATCGGCGGCTTCTCGAGCCAAACGTCCGGCGAGGACAGCGAGCTCATGTCCTCGCTCTGAGAAACGTTCGTCACCGAGATGGAAGGGAACGACCGCGTACGCGTTCGCGATGATCACCTGCGCACCACTGTTGATGAAATCGCTGTGCGCTCGGCGAACCGCATCGGGATCCTCGAGCAAAGCAAGTGCTGACCACTCGGGTTGGCGAAATGGCGCTCCTGATCGTTCGAGGTGTTTGCCCATACCGCCATCGAGGACGGTTATCTCGGTCTGCATGCCAGCGAGTATGGCCGAACTTGCGCTTGGGGAGACACATTTCCAATCGTCGCGAGTTGGGTCGTCTCTATAGTGGCGTCCATGACCGGACGGTATGACAACCTGATGAGGCGAATCGGCGGCGGCCAACAGATCGTGATCGATGGTGGCACCGGCTCCGAGATGGAGCGGCGAGACATACCCTCGATCAACAACGCCTGGACCTGTCGTGCGGCGCTCAGTCATCCCGAGATCGTGCGAGACGTTCATGTCGAGTACATCGAAGCTGGGGCGAATGTCGTCATCTCGAACACCTTCGCCACCCACAAGGCAATGTTGCGCGACGCCGGGTTGGAGAGCGATTTCGAAGCCGTGAACCGCAGAGCGGTGGAGATTGCCGTCGAGGCCCGCGATGTCAGCGCGAGACGAGATGTGGTGGTGGCTGCTGGCATGAGCCATTGGTCGTTCACCGGCGCAGAACCGATGCTCGATGAACTCGAACGTGACGCGGTCGAGCAGGCAGCCATCATGGCCGAAGCGGGCGCCGAGCTGTTCGTGCTGGAGATGATGAGCAACATCGAGCGGATGCATCGACTCGTCCTCGCCGCGAAATCGACCGGCTTGCCGGTGTGGGTTGGGCTCACCGTTGGCACAGACGATGGAACTCTCCACACCCCTGGAGTCATGACACTTCGGAGCGGGGAATTGCTCGTCGATGCAATAGCGGCGCTCGATGGTCTCGACATCGGCCTCGTCGCCATCATGCATACGGATGTGGCGTTGATCGACCCGTGCCTCGATGTGGTGTTCGAGGCGTGGGACGGCCCGGTGGGGGTCTACGCACACTCGGGTCAAGAGGTGAACGAGACGTGGAGTTTTGACGACGTCATCACACCAGAGCGTTACGCCGCTTTGAGCACTGGGTGGCTCGACCGTGGCATCCACATGATCGGCGGCTGTTGCGGCACCCGACCCGACCACATACGCGAGATCACCAAAATCGACTCGGTGACCTGATCGTCGAGACGCCAGCTCGGCGTCGTCGGCGATCAGGCCCCACCGTGTGAGTGCTCGAGTCGTCAGCGGTATCGCTTAGTTGCGGCCGTTGCCCTTGTCGGCATTCTTCTCTTTGCCATTGCCCTTGTGGTCGTCATCGTCGTCGTCGTCGTCGTCGTCGTCTTCGTCGTCGTCGTCGTCTGAGTCGTGATCGTCATCGTCCTTGCAGCGACTCTCTGAATCGTCGGAATCGTCGTCTGCCTCGTCGTCTGCCTCGTCATCATCGGAATCCGACTCGTCATCGTCATCGTCATCGTGCTTGGTCTTGGCGAGTTCGGAGATTGCCTCGCCCTTCTCGCAACCCTCTAGCTCGGTGGTCCTGGCGAACTCGGAGACGACTTGGCCGTGGTTCTTGTCCTCATCGGAGTCGTCGTCGGACTCATCATCGAAGTCCTCATCGTCCTCGGCTTCATCATCGATTTCGAACTCTTCTTTGGACTTTTCGTCGAGGGCGAGCTCATCGGTGTCTTCACCATCTTCCGCAGCAGGCGCCTCGGTCGTCTCGGTGACCTCGACGCTCTCCGACTCCGCAGCGCTCTCGACCTCTTGCACTTCGGCGGCCGGAGCATCTGGAAGGCCGGGTACGTCCACGATGTCTGCTGCGTGCACTCCGCTCACGCTGGCCGCAGCGACCGTTGTGCCCAACACGATCTTGCCTGTAGTGGTAGCGACGAATGTTCCGATTCCTGTAATCAACTTCTTGCTCCTTGAATGTCCGGTGGGGACACCGGTTGTCGTGGTGAGATCGATGACCGTGAGGAATTCGTTCAGCGCGGGACCCGCAGCGACGTCGCTCGACGTCGAGAATGTCTCGCGTAGACCGCCGACGAGCTCGTGGAGCTCCGACGGACCCGACATCGGGTCACCTTTCAGAATCGACTCCGACTCGGCGTCGGAGAACCAGTGATCATCCATCTCGTCCCCTGCAACGTCGAAGTCGTTCATTGGGATACGGCCTGTCGAGAAATTTCTCTGGCAAGGGTTTGCAGCGCTCGCCTCTGCATGGATTTGATGGAACCGACCGTCTTGTCGAGCGATGCCGCCACCGCCTCGAGGGATTGATCTGCGACAACCCGCAACAAGATGACATCGCGCTGATCGGTGGTCAGAACCTCGAGGTGTCTGAGCAACTCCTCGCCGTGAATCTGGGCTGCGGCGATGTCTTCGGGCCCTGGTTGTTCGATCGGAACCTCTCCGTGATCCGATCCGAGGACTTCCTGGACGCGTCGAGCTCGTTGTCGCGCCCCATCGATCAACACGTTGCGCGCTATTCGAAACACCCACCCGTTGAACTGTTCCTCGTTGCCCTCGAAATCGGACAAGTTGCTGAACACGCGAACGAACACGTCGTTCACGAGGCCCTCGGGGTCGGGCGCGCGTCGAGCCCGGGCAAAGGACACAACCCGTCGATTGAGCGAGCGATACAACGTTTCGAACGCTGGGCCGTCGCCACGCCGAGCAGCATCGAGAGTCGATGCGAAGTCTGACGCTGAGTCGTCGTGCACACCAAGTGGGTCGTCCAACTCGGTCATCTACTTGAACTCAGTCAAGAAACTTGTTGACACTTACACCGTAAGTCACTATCACTTACATCATAAGCTTACTCCGTAAGTAACGGCTCAATCAACCACCACCACCTGAGGTTCCCGATGCGCTCCAGGATCACCCAACTCACGTCCTTCCCCGTTCGCCGACCCAAGGCTGCACTCGCGGTATGGCTCGTGGCGCTCGTCGTATTCATCGCAGCAGGTTCTGGTGCCGTCAACCGACTCGAGACCGTCGCCGAGGGCGACACCAACACCGAGAGCCACGCAGTCGAGAGCACGCTCGCCGAACTCGGCGCCAGCTCTGCCGATGTTGTTGCCCTCTACGACGGCATCGATTCCACCAACCCCACCCTCGCACAGGAGGTGCGATCACTCGATGAACGACTTTCACGCAATGCTCACGTCACCAACGTCTTCCACACTTTTGATGAAGGCCCGCTCTTCACATCGATCGATGGCAACGCGACCATCGTCTCGGTGGTTCTCGATCGCTCGCTTCCCGAATCGGAGTTCGACGAGCTCGTCGAAACGGTCGAGTCGGAGCTCCGGTCGATCGATGCTCCCGACACCCTTGTAGGTGGCGTGGCGGTCCTCGACCGTGAGTCGGTCGAACAGACAGAACGAGACCTTCAAAAGGCCGAGCTCATCTCGCTCCCGATCACCCTGATTGCGGCGATCGTCGTGTTCGGTGGCATCATCGCAGCGATGTTGCCGCTCGCGATCGCGCTGGTGGCAATCCCGGGCTCGTTGTTCATCCTCTGGTTGCTGACCCTTGTCACCGATGTGCAGCTCTTCGCTCTCAACGCCGCCACGATGCTCGGACTCGGCCTCGCCATCGACTATGCCCTGCTCATCGTCAACAGGTTTCGAGAAGAACGTGCGCTCGGAAGAACGGTCGCCGATTCGACCACCCGAACCGTCCAGACAGCTGGCGTGACCGTCTTGTACTCCGGCATCACAGTGGCCCTTGCACTCGGTGGCTTCCTCATGTTGGGCGGCAACGTGTTTCGCTCGATCGGTATGGGCAGCATCGGCGTCGTGATCCTCGCCATGCTCGCTGCCACATCGCTGCTCCCAGCCTTGCTCATGTTGGTCGGTCACAGGATCCGGCCGGCCAAGAGCGCGGAGAACTCGGGAGCGTTCTTCGGTCGGGTGGCGCAGCTCGTCCAACGCCGCGCCGGAACGTCGCTGTCGTCGTCGCTGGCGGGTTGATCCTCCTCGCCACACCCTTCGCCGGCGTCCGGCTGCAGGTCCCTGGAGCCGAGTCGCTCCCCGAATCACTCGAGACCCGCCAGCTCCTCGATCTTCGAGAAGAACGTTTCGCCATTGGCGGCGAGGACCCCATCACGATCATCGCCGAAACCACAGGCGACGTCGAGGTCTACTTGGGTCAGATCACGCAGGTCGAGAACGTTGTGGGCGCGCAGGTGCGATTCACGACCCCCGACATCACGGTGATCGACGTGCTGCCTGACGGCGCGGCTCAGAGCACGCTTGCCGAGGAGGTCGTCGTCGATCTACGCGGTCTCGAACCAGGGTTCGAGGCCGCCGTGGGCGGGCCTGGCGCCGAACTGATCGACCAACGAGATGCGCTGCTCTCCAAGGTCCCGTGGGCGCTGGCGTTCGTCGCCGGGTCGACGCTGGTTCTCTTGTTCCTTCTGACCGGGTCGGTGATCATGCCCTTCAAGGCGATGGCCATGAACCTGTTGTCGCTCACTGCCACATTCGGATTGCTGGTGTGGGGCTTCCAGGACGGCAATCTCGAAGGCCTGCTCGGATTCGAATCGGTCGGGTTCATCGCCCTCTGGAATCCGTTCCTTGTCTTCTTCCTCGCCTTCGGGCTCTCGATGGACTACGAGGTGTTCCTGCTCTCGCGAATCAAAGAGATCTATGACGAGACAGGGGACAACGATCTCGCAGTGTCACAAGGTCTCCAGAAGACCGGACGGGTCATCACGTCTGCCGCGCTGTTGATCGCCATCGTCTTCGGCGCTTTTGCCACCGGAGAGTCGATCGACATGAAGGTGCTCGGAGTCGGCCTGGCGGCAGCGATCATCATCGACGCCTCGATCGTGCGAATGTTGTTCGTGCCCGCGGCCATGAAGCTCATGGGGGAGCGAAACTGGTGGGCCCCGGCACCGCTGCGACGCTTTCACGACAGGTTCGGCCTCAGCGAGGGTGGTGCGGCCGAAGCGGCGATCGATCTGGAGACTGTGGGCATCGAGGACGATCGCGAACCTCAGCTGGTTTGACCGGGCCTGCTTGTCGGTTCAGATCGGGTTCCGTTCTTCGACGAGCTCACTCGTCGAGAATTGGTAGCGCATGTTTCGATACACGCACACATCTGTGACGTCATCGGGCGTGTTCGTTGGGCAAGCGCGGAAGTTCGTCGAGAACCGATATGGCCCGGTGACCGGTAGTACCCGGTGCCAGGTGTGGCCGTGTATGAATACGAGCGATCCGGCACGCGGACTGAGCACGACTTGCCCGTCGAGCTCTTCGTTGGGGTCGCCGAGTGGGATTTCGCCTTTTCGATGAGATCCCGGGATCACGACGGTTTGTCCTCCGGTCTCAGGCGACAGGTCACGGGTGTAGACGAGTCGGTTGAGGTTGTGTCGTGCAGGGTCCTCCGGCGGACAGTCTTGGTGCCAGGCCTGCCCGTTCGTTCCCTGCATCGAGAACATCACCATGCAATACAGCGATCGCCAGCCTGGTCCGAGCAGCGCTTCGGTCAGACCCGACAGCCGCTCGTCAAGACCAAGTTCGTCGAACGGCGCTGCGCGGTGAGGTGAGTAGCCCGCCTCATCGGGCCTCTGCGGAAACCAGGGGATCACGTCCGTATCGGATCGCTCGAGAAACTCTGGCTCGTGCTGAAACTCGGGCTCGCCGGCGAAGTGCTCGAGAATCCGCTCATCGACGCGATCCATCAGCTCGATGTCGAAGAAGTCGTCTAGAACGAGAAAGCCCTCCCGCCAGAAATCGTGGGCCATCGTGTACAGATTCATTGGGCGGAGCCGATCGTCAGTCCGTGTCCTCGTTCCCACGCATCGAACCAGGGGCGCGGAAGTTGTCCGCGAAAGGGCTGAGCTCCGGTCAGCACGTCGACGACGCCTGAGCCTTCGGTACCGGGAAGCCATGCCGCCACGATGGCATCACACTGGTCGGCGATCGCATCGAGATTGACGGGTCGGCCGGACAACACGACGAGTACGAGCTGCTCGACCCGCGCTCGAACTTCGTGCGCAGCTTGAAGATCCTCGTGAGGAAGCAGACAGTGTTCACTGTCGCCGTTTCCTTCTGCGTATGGTGGTTCGGCAACGACGACGACTCCGACTGGCCAGCGCATCGGCTCTGGCATGGCCCCCGATGTCGAGTGCGTCACATCAACTCGCGGTGACTGCAGGTCGAACGCGTCGAGGATGGTGGTTCCAGGCGTGATGGGTCCGCTCGCGCCCTGCCACTCGATTGTCCAACCTCCGCACTGGTTGCCAATGTTGTGCGAGCCACTGCCAGCAAGCAGCACCTCGGAGGAGTTGAGCGGCAGAACATCCCCGTCGTTCTTCAGCAGAACAGCGGACGCCGCAGCAGCTTCGCGTGCGATCTTGCGATGCTCTGACGAGCCGATGTTGTCCAGCGGTGACGGACCGTCATTGACCCCGTCGAACAGGCCAAGGGCGTGCTTGACCGTGAGAATTCGTTGAACGGCATCGTCGAGGCGGTCGAGAGTCAGATCACCGGACTCGATGACGGACTCGACGTTCGAGACGAAGTTCTTGTAGTCGAAGGGCACCATGATCATGTCGACGCCTGCTTCGAGCGTCAGTGCGATACACCGAGCCGGATCGGGATCGAGCTGTCCCTGTCCCAACCAGTCGGACACGACGAACCCTTCGAAGGCCATCTCCTGCTTCAAGACCTCGGTGAGCAGATATCGATGTCCGTGCAGCTTGTCGCCGTTCCAGGAGTTGTACGACGCCATGACCGTGAGGGCGCCTGCAGCGATGGAGGCGTGGAATGGATGAAGATGCACCGCTCGGAGTTCGTCCTCGTCGACCTCGGTGTCGCCTTGGTCGAGTTGCCAGCCAGCGCCCCAGCCATCCCAAAAATCTAGCCACTCGACGGGGTTCGCCGAGCCCCAAGTGGTGCCACCGTCACCGACGAAGTGTTTGATCGACGTGAGCGCGGAGGTCGGGTCGCCCGGACCCCCTCCGATCATTCCGCGGACCGCGGCGACGCCGAGTGCAGAGACGAGCTGCGGATCGTCGCCGAACGACTCGTAGTTGCGCCCCCACCTCGGGTCGAGAGAAACAGAGAGTGCAGGTGCGAACATCCACCGAGCACCCACCGCAGTGGTCTCGACCGCCGACGCACGATAGACGCGCTCGACGAGGTCGGGATCGTTGGCTGCGCCGAGGCCAATGTTGTGCGGAAAGATCGTCGCCCCGAACAAGTTCGAGTGACCGTGCACGGCGTCGGTTCCATAGAGCAGCGGGATGCCGAGCCGGGAGCGGTGAGAAGCGTCGACGTACGAACCGACCATCTCTGTCCAGTTGGCGGCGTCGTTCGGTGTCGGATTTCCACCGCCGCCAGACAGGACCGAGCCGATCGAATACTCGGTCACATCCTCAGGAGTGATCGAGTTCTTTTCTATCTGTGCGATCTGGCCGGCCTTCTCTGCGAGCGTCATCTGAGCGAGCAGCTCGGAGGCAAAAGCGCGCGAGGCGACAAGGTTGTACAACGATTCAGTCATTTTTGCTTTCAGCTCTGCGGTTCTTGGTAGACCCGGACGTAGTCGACGAGATAGGGGATTGGATACTCGAGGTCCTGATCGATCACACCGCCGAGGGTCCCTCCGTGCGCCAGATTCAAGATGATGAAGAATGGAGCATCGAATACCCATTCTCGCTGACCCAAGTTCTCGGGTGTCAGCTCGAAGTATTGCTCGCCATCGAAGAACCACTGAATCCGTCCTTCGCTCCAGTCGATGGCGAATGTGTGCCATTCGTCGGCGATGTCGAATTCTTGGCGGAACCATTTCGATTTCCCGCCCGCACCTGCGTATCCGGGGCCATGTACGGTTCCGAGGATCAGGTCCGGCTCTTTGCCCGTGTACTCCATGATGTCGATCTCACCAATCGTCGGCCACTGCTTTGCTGGGTCTGGTGAATCTTGCTCGAATTCAGCGCCGAGCATCCAGAAGGCAGGCCACGTTCCTGAACCGGCTGGCACCTTGATTCGAGCCTCGATACGACCGTATTGAAACTCCTGCAGCCCCTGGGTCTTCAATCTCGCGGACGTGAACGATTTGTCCTCGAATTGCTCCTCCCGAAGCTCCACCACCAGCAGGCCGTTGACGGTTCGGGCGTTCTCGACACGATCGGTGTAGAACTGAGCTTCGCCGTTGCCCCAACCCCAGCCGCCGATGTCATACGTCCAGTTTTCGAGATTCACGGCATCGCCATCGAACTCATCACTCCACACGAGCTCCATACCCTCGGGCGGATCGACCGGAATTGGTGCGGGGGCGTCGATCGGCGCCAGCGTGTCGGGTGGGGCGGCAGTCGTGGTGGTTGTGGTCGTCGTTGTCGTCGTGGCCTCGGTGGTCGTGGGTGCCACGGTCGTACTGACCTGCGTGATCGTCGAGGTCGATGTGGCGGCGTTGCTCGCCGTCTCGGCGGATCCACATGCAGACGCCAGGAGGCCGAACACACTGGCGACGAGCATCGTGCGAATACGTGGAGGTGGGATCTTCGTCATCATGCTTCCTGTATTGCTAGAGGGCGGTGGCCGGCGGGCTGAGTTGGGCGGTGATACCGCCATCCACGTAGAGGATCTGTCCGGTGACATATGCAGCCTCGTCGGAGGCCAGGAAGGCCACCATCGCTGCAATGTCGTCGACGGTTCCAAAGCGGCGAAGTGGGATTCGTTCGTCTCCTACCCCATCCCCGATCGAGCGACTTCGATGTGTGCTCGTCACACCAGGTCCGATCGCGTTCACTCGAATGCTGAATTGACCGAGCTCCACGGCCATTGCTCGAGTCATCGAGTCGATCGCCCCTTTGGTGAGGTCATAGGGATTGCCGGTCTGATGGGCCTGAACGCCCCCAACCGACGAGATGTTGATGATGCTTCCTCCGCCGATCTCCTTCATGGCCACAGCAGCGCGTTGGGCACAGAGATAGGGCCCGCGCACGTTGGTCGCGAGCTGATGCTCGAGAAGTGCATCGTGCGCATCTACGAACTCGTGTCGGCGTAGGTCGGCGGCGTTGTTGACCAGTAGATCGATCTTTCCGAAGCGCTCGTGAGTTTGTGCGAACAATGCGTCGACACCGTCGACATCGCTCAGGTCCGCATGGACGGCCATGGCCGTGGCCCCAGCGGAGACGACTGAGCTGGTCGTGTGATCCAGTTTCTCTGCGTCGATGTCGGCCAAGACCACCGACATCGCTTCGGCTGCGAGCCTCCGCGCGACTCCTTCGCCAATTCCGGCCGCAGCTCCGGTCACGACAGCGACGCGTCCCGAAAGCTCAGGATGACGCGCTGTGTGGAGGGAGGTTTGGTGTGGGTTGCTCATGGTCTGGTCGAGCTTCCGTCGGGGCGTCGAGTCTGTGTCCACTGCTCAACGATGTCTGCACACGGATGCTGAGCGGCGAGCACCTCGTCGATGTCGATGCCCAGACCTGGACGGTCGTTCGGATAGAGGTAACCGTCCGCGATCGTGGGGAGGCCGGGAAACATCTCGTATTCGAGCTCCGAGGGTTGGTACCACTCTTGAATGCCGAAGTTGGGGGCCCAGAGGTCGAGATGCAGATTCGCTGCATGGCCGACGGGTGAGGTGTCGCCTGGGCCGTGCCATGCGGTACGGACGCCAAAGGTGCCCGCGAAGATGGCGATGTTGCGCGCCGGCGTGATCCCGCCCACCTGGCTCACGTGCATGCGGACGAAATCGATGAGCTGGTCGACGATCAGCCCTCTCCACTCATGCGGGTTGTTGAAGAGTTCACCCATCGCCAGGGGAGTGGCACACTGCTGGCGCACCTGCCGGAACCAGCCGATGTCTTCTGGAGCAAACATGTCCTCGAGAAAGAACAGCCGGTACTGCTCGACGTCTTTCGCGAACTGCACCGCATCGATTGGGTTCAGACGTTCGTGGATGTCGTGCAACAACTCAATTTCTGGATCGAGCACACTTCGCACATGCTCGATCATGGCGAGCGTTGCCCGTGAATAGGCCCGAGGGTCGAAGTAGCTCCCCTCAGGCGCATTCACCGGCTGATGAAGACGGTCCGCCTCGCCGCCATACCCGCCCATCTGCACGCGGATGTTTCGGTACCCCTTATCGATGAGACTTCGGGCGCTGTCCTCGACCTCGAGCGGATCCCGACCGTTCGCGTGCACGTACACCGACGCTGCCTCGCGAGACTTCCCGCCAAGCAGCTGGTACACGGGCATACCGGCTCTTTTGCCCTTGATGTCCCAGAGCGCCTGGTCGATGCCCGAGATCGCGTTGTTCAGCACAGGGCCGTTCCGCCAGTAACCGTGCACCATCGACATCTGCCACAGCTCTTCGATGCGGTCGACATCGCGACCGACCAAGAAGGGCTTCAAATGCTGCTCGATCGCCGCTTCAACGGCATGGATTCGCTGGGTGAACGTGGCGCAGCCCAGCCCGGTGAGGCCGTCCTCGGACGTGAAGATCTTTACGATCACCAAGCGGGACGAACCAGGCTGGGTCAGGATCGTCCTGACGTCGGTGATGGTGACTGGTCTAGGCATCGTTTGTCTCCAAGAAGCCTTCGTTAGCCTTTGACTGCGCCGGAGGTGAGCCCGGAGATGATGTAACGCTGCAGGAACAAGAACAGCACGAGCATCGGCGCCATCAACATGAGCACGGCGGCCGCGAGCTTCGGCCAATCGCTGCCGTACACGCCCTCGAAGACGATGAGGCCACGGGTGATCGGGTACAGATCGTCGTTCGTGAGATACACCGTGGCGAGAATCAGCTCGTTCCAGATTCCGATGGCATGGATCACCGTGACCGTTGCAATCGCTGGCCGGATGAGCGGAATGAGCACCGACCACACGAACCGTGGATAACTACAGCCGTCCATCGCCGCGGACTCATCGAGCTCCTTGGGGATCGACTTGATGTAGTTGACGAGGATGATCAGCCCGATTGGATTGACCAGGAACAAGATGATGTAGCCAGGCCGGGTGTTGAAGAGTCCAAGATTCAAAATCAGCTGGAACTGTGGGATCAGCGCTGGTGGAAGGAACAGCGCCACGACGTAGAGGGTGAGCATGGCGCCTGAGCCCTTCACATAACCACGGGCGATCGGAAATGCGACGAAGACCGACGTGATGACGAACAGCGACGTCGCCACGATCGTGTAGATCAGCGAGTTCAGCATGTAACTCGGGAAACTTGCGAGGTCCCAGGCCTCGCTGAAGTTGCTCGTCGAGAATCGCCCGGGCAGACCGGTCGGGTCTTTGAAGAACTCGGGAAGGGTCTTCATCGACGCGAAGATGAGGACCAGCAACGGGCCGATGTAGAACGCTGCGAAGAGCAGCAAGAGCGCGTACGAGAGCACCTTGTTGCGGGTACGGCGATTCTTGGCGCCACCGTCGTCCTGGGTGATCACATCGGTAGCGGGCTGCGTGATGACGCTCATGACATGTACTTCCTTTCACGTCGTCCAACGAGAACGTTTGCGGCCATCCCAAGAACGAGCACGAGCACGAACAGCACGATCGATGCAGCCGCGGCGTAACCCTGGCGGAACGAACTGGCACCGGTCTGTCCGAACGCCTCGGCGTAGACGACGTACCCGAGCACATTGGTGCCGTTCTTGTATCCGGTCAGTACGAGGAACAACATCCACGCTTGAAGAGAGCCGACGATGTTCAGGAGGAAATTGGTGTTGACGGCAGGGGTCAGTTGCGGCCAGGTGACGTTCTTGAACAGCTGCCAGCCGGTGGCGCCATCGACGGCGGCTGCTTCGTAGTAGTCGGCGGGAATGGTTTGCAGGCCCGCCAAGAAGATGATCATCGAGAACCCGGCGTTGGCCCAGATCTGCACGACGATGACCCAGTAGAAGGCGTTCGGCCCGCCGAGAAACTGTGACTCCATTCCGAACAGGCTGAAGATCTCGTGCATCGGACCGCCGCCTGGGCGTAGGAACAGCTTCCACATCAGACCCTGGACGGCAACGCCCAGAATCACGGGCACGAAGAAGAGCGTGCGAAAGACCATGCGGCCGCGCAGCTTCTGGTTGACGAGGAGCGCCATGACAAGACCGAGACCGAATTGAATCGTGGTCACCAGAACCATGAAGATGAGGGTTCGTTGGAGCGCATCGAGGTTGTCGCGAGACCGGCCCCCGGCAAACAGAAACTCGTCGTAGTTGTCCCAGCCGACCCAGTTGATGGCGAGGCCACGTATGCCGGTCGCATCGGTGAATGAATAGATCGTGGTCGCCAACGACGGTCCAACGTTGATGATGAGGTACGCGAGGAGTCCGGGTAAGAGAAGCAGCCACGGATAAAACCGTTGTCGCCCACCCCCGAACAGATTTCGCTGCGGATTTGCTGCCATTCGTTCTTCCCCCGTTGAATCGTCGTGACGTCTTGCTCGTATGTGGTGCGGGGCTGTGGCTTTCGCAGCCCCGCACCAGATAACTCAGATATTCAGTACGGCTTGATCAGCCGGCGAGACCCGCGGCGAGGTCGGCCTGGGCTTGTGTTGCGGCTTCGGCCGGGTCGGTGAAGTCGCCGTTGTACAGCCACAACGATCCGTCCTTCGCGTTCGCCCACTGCCCGGCGCCCTTCGGCCCGACGAACAATTGCTCAAAGCCGATGGCGAAGTTTCCTGCCTGCAGAATCGGAGCGATCGACGTTCCCAAGGCGCTGTCGAGCGCTGCGGTTGGCTGCGTTGGAAGGTAGTTGGTGGCATTGGCGAAGTTGTTGTAGTTGTCGGTGTCCGAGAACGCTGCCAGGTAGGCATGAGCGATATCGGCGACCGGTGTGTCGGCCGCGATGGCAAAGCTCATGTCGTCCTTGCCGAACAGCGTCTGGTTGTTCGCCGCGTCATCGCTGCCGGGGAAGGGGATGTACTCCCACCCGAACTCGGCGTTGTCGGCGACGACTCCGGCGTTCCATGCACCCATCGGTCCAAAAGCAACATCCCCAGCGGTGTACCGCTGCGCTGCCGAGTCTCCCGTGAGTCCAGCGGACTCGGCATCGAGCATCTCATTTGCGAAGTAGGCGTACTTCTCGAACAGCTCGTTGCCTGTGGCGTCGTCCCACGTGACGGAACCATCCCAGAGGCCTTCGACGAGCGCTGACTGGTCGGGATAGAGAGAGCCAAGCAGACCGTAGGTGCCAACGAAAATTGGCCATCCGTCTTGTCCACCGGCGACGGCGCACTTGAAGCCGCCTTCCTTTGCTGCCTCACATGCCGACTGGAGTTCGGCCCAAGTCGTTGGGATTTCGGCACCAATTTCGCTGAGGATGTCGGTGTTCACGAACATGCCGCTGTAGGACGTGCGGCCAAGACTGAGGGCGTACGTGCCGCCGTCGAATGATGATCCATCGATCGCTGCCTGGTCGTAGTTCGCGAGATAGTCCTGACCCGAGAGGTCCATCAAGAGGCCGGCCTCGATCAGCTGCTGCCAGTACGGAGAGTCGGCGCCGGTCATAAAGGGCTGCACGGCGTTCGCGAAGCCGGTCACACTGATCGTGGTGACGTCGATGTCCTTGGCGTTCAGGCGGGTCTGGTTGATCGTCGGAATGTCGTCAGCGTTGACGACGGTCATGTCGACCGAGACGCCCGGGTTTGCTGCTTCGAACTCCGCGTTGAAGTTCTCCATGAACTCGACGCCCGGAGGGTTCTGGTGGATCAGAACCCGAAGGGTTCCTTCCATGGCGCTGTCAGCCATCTCGTCCGTGTCATCAGACGCAGACGAGGTGTCTTCGGAGTCGTCGGTTTCCGGCGCCGTGTCCTCGGAGTCCGCAGAGTCCGATGAGCTGTCATCAGGCGCTGTCGAATCGGTCGCGTCATCGCTTCCGCATGCCACGGCGATCAAGCCGAGCGTGAGAAGGATGGCAAGGAGCCGTCCTATCGATGTACTTCTCATTGTGGTGTTTCTCCTGTTTGGTGTGCGCCCCGAGACGCATGTGGGTTGTTGATAGAAGGGGCTGGGAGCGCTCCCAGTACGGTGCCCAAAAAGGACACCCTGGGGCTGTCGATGTTTCGACCGGCTCGGTATCGCGCCTGTGAACGGGTCACGTCATGGCCTTGAAGCCGCATGATTCGGCGATGGCCAACGTGGTCGGGAAGACAACGTGTTCCGACGTGGTGATCTCGCCATCGATGACCGACTTGAGTAGTCGGGCTGCGCGTTGTCCGACCTCGTTGATGGGTTGCACGATCGACGTGAGTTGCGGTGACGTCTGGCCGGCGGGAACGAGACCATCGAAGGAGACGAGCGCCACGTCTTCAGGGCAACGGAGTCCTGCGGCGCGGATCGCGTTGAGAGCGCCGACGGCCATGCGATCGGAGCCTGCGAATACGCCGTCGACGCCAGATTCGAGAAGTCGCATGAGCGCTGCAGCGCCGGAAGCCTCAGTCCAGTTGCCCTCTTCGATTCGGCCGCCAGCGTCGATGCCAGCCTCCTCGAGTCCTTCGAGGAAGCCGAGCCGACGATCCAACCCGGCGGTGGTGTTCGACGGAGGCGTGATGATGCCAATGCGGGTGCGACCACAAGAAACCAAGTGTTTTGCAGCGATTTTGGCGCCACCACGGTTGTCAGCGTCGACGGAATACGAGGCCGAACCGTCGTCTGGTCGTCCAACGACCACGAACGGCATGTTGGCCTGGCGGAGATGCTCGATGACCGGATCTCCCATCGTGGTGGCGGTCACGATCACCCCATCGACCAGCCCAGGATTCACGACCCTCGAGATGATCGAGTTCTCATCGTTGTCCTGCTCGAACAAGAACAGGGCCAGGGTTGCATCGAGAGCGTTCGTTTCTCCGCTGGCGCCGAGAATGAGCCGTCCGAAGTACGGGTCATCGAACAGCGTGGCGACCGCACTCGGGATGACCAGCCCCAAGACCCCGGTTCGGTTGGAGGCCAGCGATCTGGCAGCTGCGTGTGGTCGATATCCAGTCTCGGCGATCGCTGCCTTGACTCGTTTCGCGGCGCTGTTGCTGACGTTTGGTTCGCCATTCACCACACGAGAGACGGTGGAGCGCGAGACGCCAGCCATTCGGCCGATCTCCTCGAGATTCAGACGCTGCCCCATAATCCCCCTCTGAGAGCGCTCCCAAGCTAACTGTATTATGGTCGATGCGTCAAGCGAAAACTGAAGAGGCGACAATGACAGATGTGTTCGAAGTTGCGTTGCGGGCGACAGACACTTTGGGTGAAGGGCCGTGGTGGGATCACAGCCGCAGAGAATTGTGGCGAGTCGACATTCTCGGTGGACGTGCGCACCGTTGGAGTCCTGACACCGGGCAGGCCGATGCCTGGAACATGGGAGAAGATGTCGGGTTCGTCGTGCCAACGGTGCATGGAACACTGGTTGCAGGGCGACGAAGCGACGCGATCGTCATGGATCTCGAGACGGGGGCAATGACGCAGATCACCCAGACACCGGGTTCGACATCTGCCCGGTTCAACGATGGCAAGACCGACAGGATCGGGCGCATATGGGCGGGAACCATCGTCGACGATCAAACGAACCCGCGTGCCGTCTTTGGAAGTGTTGATCACAGTGGTTTCACCGAAGCCTTCGACGGTTTGTTGATCTCGAACGGACTTGGGTGGAGCCCGGATGACCAAACGATGTACGTGACCGACTCCGGGGTGCAGACGATCTGGGCGTTCGACTACGACCTCGTTCGTGGCCATTTGTCGAATCGACGGGTGTTCGCGACCGACGACGACTGTGCTCCCGACGGCCTCACCGTCGACGCAGAAGGTGGTGTGTGGTCAGCCAAGTGGGGTGGCTCACGAGTTGTACGGTACGAGCCAGACGGTTCGGTTTCGGCAGTCTTCGAGGCTCCGGTATCGAGGCCCACAAGCTGCGCCTTCGGCGGCCCCGAGCTCGACACTCTCTACGTCACCTCTGCCTCGGTGGGTCTCGATGACCGCGAGTTGGCCCAAACCCCGGCTGGCTCGGTGCTGGCAATTCAGCCTGGAGTGTGTGGACTTCCCGAAGCGCTTGCCGTTCTATAGGCCAGTGCCCCCGGGAACGCGACGACGCGAGAACACACCTCGGCGGCAGCGCTGACAGCCTCGTCGACCGTGCTGCCGCCGAGTCGTCGTCCGACGTACGTGCCAAAGAAGGCATCGCCGGCACCAGACGTGTCCAGTGCATCGACGACGGGAGGGTTGAAGGTCTCCGTCGAGTCGATGCGGGCGATGGCGACGTCGTTTGCTCCGTCCGTAACGATTGCTTCCTGCACGTTCGCCGCCATGAGTCGTGAGATGTAGTCGTCGACAGTCGTATCCCAAACCGCCGAGAGATCATCAACCGAGGCATGCACGAAGTCGGCAAGATCGAGTGCTGCCGCTTCGGCGGATCGAGCCGTCTCGAGATCGGGCCACAGTCGTCTCCGAAAGTTGGTGTCGTATGCAACCGTGACGCCTTGGGACTTCAGTTGGCCGATCTCATCGATCAGGTTGGTGGCTTGATCGCCTGCGACCGCGAGGGTGATGTTCGAGATCATGACCAGGTCGATGTGATGCGTGGGAAGGATCCGGTTCCCAGATCGTAGGTGCGCACGGGCCGCTGATTCTGAGCGCCAGTAACGAAACTCTCGATCACCATCCACCGTCGATATCCAATAGAGACCCATCGAACGGTCTGCGACGATCGGCGAGATCGATGTGTCGACGTTCATTTCCCCGCAGAATTGCGCGAATTCGATTGAACGTTCGTCGTCGCCAACGGCACAGAGATGTTGGACTCGGCCGGCGGGGTAGGCGCTTGCAACCGCTACGGCCCAGTTCAAAGCGTCGCCCGCAAATGTCCACGAAGTGAGGTGATCGCCAGCATCGTTGAGCTCGATCATCGACTCGCCAATCGCGAGAATCGACAGGTCTGCGCCGCTCAACGTGATTCACCCTGAGAGAGCGCGGTGGTTGCCTCACGGGCACGTTGTTCGATCGAGGACCAATCTGCGGATCGAATCAGCGACGGCGGCGCGATCCACGAGCCGCCGACGGCGATGACTGACGGGTGTGCCAAATACTCTGCGGCAGACTGCTGGTCGATCCCCCCTGTGGGCATGAAGCGGGCGCTTGGGAACACCGCGGCGAGCGAGCGAACCAGGGCCAGTCCGCCAAGTGGTTCAGCCGGGAATACCTTCACCTCGGAGAACCCAGCCTCCAGCGCTCGGTGGACCTCCGTTGGAGTCGCGGCGCCAGGCGCGAAGAACATGTCCAGCGAACGGCTCAGCAACGCGACGCTTTCCTCGAAGACCGGCGAGACAAGAAACTCCGCTCCGACCTCCTGGCACCTTCTCACATCTTTGGTCGAGAGAACGGTGCCTGCGCCGACGACGATGCCGTCCACTGCCGCAGCGGCCTCCAGCGCTGCCAGCGCGCGTGGTGATCGAAGTGTTATCTCGACCGCCGAGACGCCGGTGTCACGGAGACATCGTGCGAGTTCAGCTGCCGAAGGTGCGTCATCAACCTCGACAACCGCGATCAGAGCCTGCTCGCCGATGACTTGCGTGATCGATCCTGGTCCCATGCGACGGGAGGCTACCCGTCGTTGGTCTGATCGGGCGTTGCGGGGCTTGGCTATGGCGACCTACAACAAGCGCTGCCGGTTGTCTGCCGATCAATTCAGGCATGGGCGGAATCTTCGAGTTGGACGCGGGCACCACGTGGGCGGCTCCGACCGAGCCGATGACGCCTTCCTCGACGCGTCGAGGCCTCGATCGCTGACCAACTAAAGATTTTGCGGATCATGTCGAATCATCGGGGGTGCTTCGCCGATCTGCCGTCATGTTCGCCGTCACGCTTGCGGGCGTGATTTTCTCCGGGACAAGTAGCGGGGTCGGGGCCGCCGTGTCCGAACCCACGACCATCCAAGCTGTCTACGCCGTACCTTCCGATGTGGCTCCGGTGTCGGGTCGACTCCCCGCTTCAGCGACGAGCATCTCGGTGGTGCAGGACTGGTTCGCGGGGCAGACGGGCGGGTCGTACCCGGTGTTCAACGAGACCAACGGCACGATCGACGTGGAACTGCTCATCCTCAGCAAGACCACCGCCCAGATCCAAGCGCTGACGACGAACGCCCTCGACACCATGCTGATCGACGAATCCGAGTCATCGTTCGACAGCGTCGCCGATTCAGAACTGTTCGTGTATTTGGAAGCACCGCACGACGACAGTGGCGCCTGCGGGTATGCCGGCCGCATCGTCGTCATCATCATGGACAACTGCGGCACGTATCCGTCATCATCGGCGACGTTCCCGTACGGCGATACTTACCTTGTTGCACACGAGCTCACCCATCTGCTCGGTGCAGTCGCTTCGTGTGCACCGAACTCCATTCCCGGCGGTCACGTCGACGGCGACAACCGCGACATCCTCTTCATGGGGTCCGGTGGTCGCGATTGGGGCAACCTGATGCTCGACCCGGGTAACGACGACTACTACAACCACGGGCGAAATGACTGCATCGACATCGCCGACAGTCCACTGCTCGGCACCTGGGCATCGAACGGTTCGTCAGATGATCCTGCGCCGCCGAGTGCACCGGTGATCTGCGACGGTCTCGAAGCGACGATCGTGGGGTCGCCGGGTGACGACACGTTGACCGGCACCGCTGGGCCCGACGTCATTTCGGGTCTGCAAGGAAACGACACCATCCACGGGCTCGGAGGTGATGACGTCATCTGCGCCGGGCTCGGAGACGATGTGGTTTACGGCGGACTGGGATTCGACATCATCTTCGGTGCGCAAGGAAACGACATCATCTATGCCGCCAATGGGGCAACGGCCACCAACCGCGTCGATGAGCGGGGCGCCCGAATATTCGGTGGCGCGGGCAACGACGCGATCTACGGGACCACTCGCTGGGATCGCATGCAAGGTGGACCGGGAACGGACAACCTGTTCGGGTTCGAAGGGCGTGACTGGATGCGTGGCGGTGCGCACAACGACTCGCTCCTGGGCGGAGGCAACATCGACGACGTCCACGGTGGCAACGGCAACGATCACATCGTGGTCGAGGGTGAGGACATCGTCCGCGGCGGGGCCGGAGCGCGGGACTCGTGTGTCGTCCCCGAGGCGACGACGCCGACGCTGCTCCGTTCTTGTGAGCTGCGCTCCTAGCAATCTTTCGACGGTAGGTTCGGGAGATCCAAGAAGCGAAGGGTCGCCGATGTCAGACGTACCAAAGATTCAGCTCAACGATGGTGTCGAGATCCCTCAAATGGGATTCGGCACGTTTCAGATCGAACAAGCGGTCGCGAGAGACGTGACGCTGTCGGCGATCGAGGTCGGTTACCGGCATCTCGACACCGCCCAGATGTACGGAAACGAACGAGGGGTGGGCGCCGCCGTACGAGAGTCTGGTGTCGACCGCGCCGAGTTCTTCGTCACGAGCAAATTGAACAACAGCTTTCACGACCACGACGATGCCCTCGAGGCATTTCGTCGGACCGTGGCCGATCTCGATGTCGGCTACCTCGACCTGTTCCTCATTCACTGGCCCCTTCCGAACGTTGGTGACTATGTCGAGACGTGGAAGGCGATGATCGAGATTGCTCAGTCGGATGAGTGCCGGTCGATCGGGGTGTCGAACTTCCAGCGGCCTCACCTGGAACGCTTGTTCAGCGAGACCGACGTGGTGCCCTCGATCAATCAGATCGAGGTTCACCCGTATTTCTCACAGAACGACCTGCGCTCGTTCTGCGCCGATCATGGCATCGCTGTTGAGGCGTGGTCACCGATCGCGCAGGGGCGAGTCCTGAGCGACCAGGAGTTGATGTCTGTGGGGGAGGAGTGTGGAAAGTCCTCGGCTCAGGTGGCCTTGCGCTGGCACATTCAGCGCGGTGACATCGTGTTCCCCAAGTCAGCACATCCCGGTCGGATGGCGCAGAACCTCGACATCTTCGACTTCGAGCTGACCTCTGACCAGATGGCTCGAGTGGAATCGCTGGACCGCGGGCAACGTATTGGACCGGACCCCGACGACTTCAACTGGGTGCCCTGAGACGTCCCTTCGCCCAAATCTGACCCTTGGGTTAGATATTTCACAAATCTCTCCTATAGTGCAGATTTGTGGCCACCTCGAACCTCGAACCGCTGCTTTCGATCGGAACGCTCTCGGCGCGGACCGGCGTGCCCGTAACCGCAGTTCGGTTCTATGAGCGCAAAGGGCTGATCGCTTCGGTCAGGACCGAGGCAGGGCACCGGCGTTTTCATCGCAGCACCATTCGTCGATTGTCCGTCATCGTCGTATGTCAGCGCCTTGGCTACTCGCTCAGCGAGATTCGCAGCCGGCTGGGCGACCTCCCCAACGACCACACGCCGACGAACGCCGATTGGTCGGCTCTTTCCGAAGACTTCCGCAGCGAGATCGACGACCGCGTCGCCCGATTGCTGTCACTGCGGGATCACCTCGACGGCTGCATTGGGTGCGGATGTGTGTCGCTCGACGTGTGCATGCTCTACAACCCCGATGACGCAGCCGCGAGCCTTGGGGCCGGGCCTCGCTACCTCCTCGGGGACACCTCAGCTGATTTGCCGATCCAACCAACCACGACTTCCGGAGATGTGTCAAAGATGAGCAACGATCGAGAATGGCACTTGGCCCAGATCAACATCGGAAGGCTCCGGTATCCCGTTGATGACCCCCGCTCCGCGGAGTTCATGAACAATCTCGATCCGATCAATGAGTTGGCGGAAAGGGCGGCGGGTTATGTCTGGCGTCTCCAAGATGAATCGGGAAACGCCACGGCGATTCGTGCGTTCGACGACGACAGGATTCTGCCGAACCTCACGGTGTGGGAGAGCATCGAGTCGTTGAAGGAGTACGTATTCAAGACCGATCATGCTCGATTTCTCCGACGTCGCCGTGAGTGGTTCGAGGCCATGGATGACCTCCCGGTTCTGACGATGTGGTGGATTCCCGCTGGACACATTCCGACCCTGGAGGAAGCTCGCGAGCGAATCGACCATCTGGCGGAGAACGGCCCCAGCGAATACGCATTCTCGTTTCATCCGACGTTTGGACCGCCGAGCTGACCGCCTGACTCAGGTGACGATCGTTCGGCCGTCGGTGCTGATCTCGAGATGCACCACGTCCGGTTCGCGTCGAGGCCGAGTGCCCTCTGTGAGCATCATGCCCAGCCAGATCAGCACGCCTGCGAGGAGCAACATGTCACCGACGGTTCGTCCGGTGAACGCAAGCGCCGGTGCGGTCTCTGACTCGGGGTCATCGAGACCGAAGTCGGCCGTGTCGAAATTCGAGGCAGGCTCGAGAGCAACCGTGGTCGCCCCGTCGTCGTCATCATCGTCTTCTGGAGTCGAGACGATTTCCATGTTCTCGGGAAACGAGCTCTCATCGATCTCGACGGTGTAGTCGCCGGGTGTGAGACCCTCGAACAGGTACGAGCCATCGAGTGCGGATTCGGTGGACCGGACGACTTCGCCATCGCTGTTCGAAAGATTGACTCGAACACTCTCGACGCCCAATTCGCCCGCAGTCACCGCGCCGCTTCGATCTTCGTCGTGCCAGACCAGATCACCGATCGACGCGCCGGCGACGAGTCCGTTGTTCGCGACCACAACACTTGCGGGGGCGACGGTGAGTTCGGTGATGATCGGGATGGTCGGAACCAACTCCGGCGGCACGGTGGCGAGGCCGAGCAACACGATGTACTCGCCCGGGGGCATGTCGATGAGCTCCCACATTCCATCGACGTCGGTCTCGAGGGTGAAGTCGACCGGTCCGGCCGGGCCTTCCCATCGCACCGTGACCATCACGCCGGCAATTGGATCTTCCGCAGCGTCCAGCACACCGTCGCCATCGGAGTCCAGGAACACCGAACCGGTCAGTGTCGAATTGCCCGCCACGCCGAAGTTCTGCGTCGTCTCCGATTCGTCGGGTCCAAGTGTCACGACGGCTGTCGTGAGGTCTCCTCCGTCGGGGTCCACCTGAGGTTCGATGCCAGCGGTGAGGTCGGCGTCTTCGTAGGAGACCTCGTGCAGGCCGGGAGGCAGGAAGTCGAATGTATACATCCCGAATTCGTCGGTGGTCTGTGATGGATAGACGATGTCATCGGCCGTGCTGAAGATTGCGTCGAAGCCAGCCCACGTGAGCGTTACCCGAACGTCGGCGACCCCGGGTTCGTTCCCGTCCTGCGTCGTGTCGCCGTTCAGGTTGAGCCAGATCGTTTCGCCGAGGACGCCGTTGCCCGTGAATCCAAAGTCTTGGTCACCATCCATTTCGGCGACCGCCGAAGCAACGCCGAGGTCGAGAACTTCGCTGCTCGCGTCGGGGTCTGTGGTGCCGCTGTCTGCGTCGAAGCTCGGGGTGTCGATTCCGGCCGGAAGTCCATCCACCACGGCGACTCGATAGCTGCCGTCTGGAAGGCCGGCGACGCTGTACGCGCCAGTGGCGTCGGTGGTTTCGCGTGGCAAGACGACGTCGTCACCACCTCCGAGCGCCCCGTCCACGCCGTACCAGAGGACCTCAACCGAAGCTGACGAGATTCCTTGTTCGGCAACGTCGCGGGTGCCGTCGCGGTCGTCGTCCATCCAGACAAGATCACCCAGACTGTTCAGGCCCTGATATCCGAAGTCCTGGTCGAGGTCACTCGTTCCGCCGACGAGAACGAGATCGTTGGTGGAGTCTGCGTCGGCTCCAGGGTCGCCGGTGTTCTCTGCCAGATCCACGATTCCGTTTGTGACGGCGACGGTGTAGGTGCCATCGGCGAGACTCGTGAACAGGTAGTTCCCCAGCGCATCAGTGGTGGTGTTGAAAACCACTGGCCCTGAGGGTGACGACCAGGTCAGCTCCACTTCCTGACCAGGAACGCCGGGTTCGGCGGGCGCCTGTGTGCCGTCGCCATCCAGGTCAAGCCACACGGCGTCGCCAACGGAAGCGCTGCCGCGGAACCCGAAGTCGTGAACAAGATCGTCTTGACCGTCAGCGAGCGTGGTCGCGCTCGATGCATCGAAGGCCCCGTCGGCATCGTGGGTCGCAACCATGCCGCCGGGCAGAGAGCTTGGATCGACACTGATCGTGAAGTCTCCCGGAGGCAGGTTCTCGACCACGTAGTTTCCTGAGCTGTCCGTGGTCGTGGCGAAAGCTTGTGGCCCGCTCGGGCTGTTCCAAACGATGTCGATGTCAACATTGGCCAGGCCACCCTCATCGGCGGTGATGTTGCCGTCGCCATCGTGGTCGAACCAGACCGTGTCGCCGAGTGAGCCGGTTCCGGCATAGCCGAAGTCGCGATCGGTCGCCGCTTCGCCGACGGTGAGCGAGACCGCCGAGCTCCCATCTGGCGATGATGTGCCCGAGTCTGCGTCGAACGTAGGGACGAGCCCGGCGGCGAGTGTCGACCCGATGACATCGACGCTGAAGAACCCGGCGGGGAGGCCGGTAAACGTGTAGGTGCCGTCAGCTGCTGACGTGGTCGTCAGAACGAGGTCGTCGCCTCCGCCGGACAGTCCGTCAACCCCAAACCAGGTCAGGTCGACATCGATATCGGCCAGACCGAATTCGCCAACACCCACCACGCCATCGAGATCGGCATCGAACCAGATGGTGTCTCCCACCGACCCGGCGCCCGAATAGCCGAAGTCGGCAGTGAGGTGTGCCGTCGCCAACGTCAGATCCGTTGTTTCATCTGGCGACGACGTTCCCGAGTCCTCGTCGTAGACGATGCTGAAACCGCTGGGAACTCCGCCCGAGACGGTGATCATGTACTCGCCATCGCTCACGCCGGTGAACAAGTAGTCACCGTCACCGCTTGTGGTCGTCACGAACACTTGGTCATCGATGGTGCCGAGGATTGTGTCAGGGCCAAGATACGTCGCCGTGACTTCGATGCCGTTGAGGCCGGGTTCACCGAGATCTTGCATGCCGTCGGTGTTCAGATCCCACCAGACCCGGTCTCCGAGAACGCTCGAGGCGCTGAATCCGAAGTCTTGGTCCAGATCAGCCGAGCCAGCGACCAAGGTCAGCGTGCTTCGAGCATCTCCAGCTCCCGGCGTGTCGGGATCGTACGAATTTATCGCGCTCGCCGGCACTCCGCCCGTGACCTCGACCTCGAAGACACCGGGCGGTAGTCCCGTGAACTCGTAGTTGCCGGCAGCTCCGGTCGTCGTCGTGAAGCTCGAGTCGTCGTTGCCTCCAGCAACTCCGTCCAATCCAAAGTGCGTGAGCTCCAAGATGATGCCGCCGAGGCCAGGCTCGGCGCCGTTCTGCGTTCCGTCGCCGTCTTGATCCAGCCAAACGAGATCGCCGATGAGGTCTGTTCCGGCGTAGCCGAAGTCATGACCCAGGTCTGCAGCACCGCCTCCGAGCGTCAGCTGTGACAGGTTGTCGTTCTCTCCACCCGGGTCCGACACGTTCACGTAGCCGATCGGAACCGTGTTCGTATCGACCTCCACCTCGAAATCGCCAGACGGAAGACTGCTGATGAGGTAGGTGCCCGTGAGGTCCGTGGTGGTGGCGTACTGCACGTCATCGCCGTTCCCGAGTACGCCGTCTGGTCCCAGCCAGGTCACCGTCACGTCGATCGCGTCGAGTCGAGCCTCGGTCGGGTCGACGACACCATCGCGGTCCTGATCGAACCACACGGTTCCGCCGATCGATCCCGTCCCGGAGTACCCGAAGTCGACGTCGGCAACCTCGCCGTCCTCAGCGAGAAGACCGGCCCAGGAGCCATTGGGGCTGATGGTCGTACCGTCGAGGTCATAACTCGGATCGATTCCCGCCAGGAAGTCTGGATCGGTTTCATCGACGTCAACGGTGTAGTTGCCACCGGGAAGACGGTCGGCCAGGTACTGACCAGCGCTATTCGTCTCCGCAACGGTGATCTCGTCATCTCCGCCACCGGGGAGGCCATCCGGGCCGAGGTAGGTCACGATGACGTCGACGTCGGGAAGGCCAGGTTCGCCGACGTCTTGCACCCCGTCACCGTTTCGGTCGAACCACACAAAGTCGCCAATCGATGCCAGGTCGAGCTCGAGATCCACCGTGTCGGTACCGACATCGTTGTAGTTGCGGTACGGCCGTCCGGGGTTCGCTGTTCGGATCGTTGCGTCGACTCCGTAGTACGAGGGGACATCCACCGTGTTGCTTGCGTCGGCGCCGGGAGTGACCTTGTCTGCGGCGGTCAACGATGTCGAGATGACGAGGTCGTAGGTGATGGTGGCGGTTCCGCCGGGGGCGATCGGACCATCGATGAGCCACTGAACTCCGCCCACTGGGTCCGCGTCGGTATTGGTGATTCCTGCAGTCGCCGTAGTGTCGGTGAAGGCCCAAGTGTCATCGGTCGGCACATCGCTGACCATGGCGCTGTAGGCGGGACTCGTTCCCGTGTTTTGCACCGTGATCACGTAGCTCAATGTGTCGCCAGGTTTGGCGCGCAGTGAATCGTCATCCGAGACCTGTCCAATGACGTCCTTGTCGACGATCAACGTCGGTTCGTCGGTGTTCACCACTACCGACCAGGGGCCGGAGGAATCGCTGAAACTCGCTGCAGCTGGAGGTGCGACCGGGGTGCCGGCAATCAGATCGGTGTCGTTCCAATGCACGGTTGCGGTGTTCTGCAGGGTCGAGCCATCGTCGGCTTCGGGAACATCGTCAACCACCGTCAAGTATTCGATCGTGACGATTCGGTCACCGGTGGCCTCGGTGGTCAGATCTCCGAGGAAGAACGCGACATCTCCGCCCCCGGTGACTGGCGTTGCAGAGGTGATGTCGGGTGAACATGCCGCTGTCGACTGATCGCAGGTCACCGACGTGATCGACTCGAACAGCAGTCCGGGCGGCAGGTCATCGATGGCGGTCACGTCGTAGGCGATGACGGCCTCGGGTAACTCGATATCGAGGGTGTACGTCACCGCATCGCCGACCGTCGCGGTGAGCGTGGCGACAGACTTGGTGAGGTCCAGCACCGGTACGACCACCGAGCTCTCGGCTTCGGCGAGATATCCATCGCCGTCGGTGCTTCCGTTGGGCGAGGAACTCGTGCGCTCTTGCGCTGGCGCGCCGGTCATCGAGGACGTGGTGACCGTTGCGGAGTTGGTCAAAGTCCCCGCGGCTACGAGCGGATTGCCGATTTCGATTTCGTACCCAAGGGAGACCCCATCACCAGGATCGATGCTGCCGAGCGACCACGTGACCGTTCTGCCGGATTCGTTCCACGTGCCGCCATTTGGCGCGATCGTGTCACCGTCCTCGGCTGGGTCTCCGGGCGCCTCGAGCAGAACCAGCTCGTCTGGGATGGTGTCGACGACGACCGTTTCGTGTGCGACCGAGACATCGCCGGTTGCCGGGTTGGAGATGTCGAGGGTGTACGTCACGACCTGTCCGGCCACAACTTTGCCATCGGCGTCGTCGTGGTCTTTGTCGATCGTGATGTTCGGTTCGACGATGTCGAGATCCACGGAGTCCGTGACGTTGCGCGGCGTGCCGGCGACATCTTCGAAGTCGAGATCTGCGCGGTTGGACGACACGTGTCCGAGGACGTTGGCCGCGGTGTCCACGACCACGGCGTCGAACGTGATCTGGAGCTGTTCATCGGCGCCGTCGGCAATGGCGTAGGTTGCGGGGAAGTCGATGGTGAGCGAGTTGGTGGCGTCGTCGGCGTTGACGGTGAAACCAACGGGAAGTGGCGCCGCATCGAGCGTCACCACCACCGACGCTTCCACGAGGTCCTTGTCCGCGTCGAGAACGTCGGTGAACGAGGCGTTGTAATAGGTGATCGCGTCGGGAAGATCGATGTCGACGGTGTAGGAGATGGTTTCACCGACCGTTGCTTGGCTCGTGGCGTCATTGCCCGCCTCAGTGACGGAGGTGATCGCCGACTTGTCGAGTGTTGGCAGTGAGGTGACGACTTGGGAGGAGTCATCGGCCGCCGCGGTATTGGCGGTGAGGGTCGGGTCGATGTTGTCGGTTGGAACGTATGTGAACGTCGCGCCCGTGTTGGTTTCACCCTCGTAGGTCCGAACACCTGCCTGATTCGTCAGCGTGGCTCCAGCGGATGTTCCGACCGGAATGGTCAGAACGTAGGTCAGCTGCGAAGAACCACCACCGGCAATGTCGATATCGGAACTCGAGTCCCAGGTGATCCAATTGTTGACTCCATCGCAGGTTCCACCAGTTGAGATGGCCGATACATCGGCGCAGGTGACCTCGGCGGGCAGCTCGTCTCGCACCGTCGTGTCGAGGGCGCTGACGCTTCCCGAGTTCGCGATGTCGAGTTGGAACGTCACGAGGTCGCCCTCCTCGACGTTGACATCATCCGCCGGTGCACCAGGGACGGCGCCGCCATTGAGAAGGGTCACACCCTTGTCGAGGGTCAGCTGTGGCTCCGCCCATGCGGCGGTCGCCTGATCGCGAAGCTGAAAGACCTCTCCCGGCGTGTTGTTGTAACGAAGTTTCATCAAGTTGTCGATGATGTCGGCGTCCGACGCGGCGTCGGGCGTGTCGATGATGGTCGACAACACGATCTCGACATGGACCGCTCCGACGTCCTGATCGCCAAGTTCCCACGTGAGATACGACGTGTCGTCGGTGAACGTGAGGCCGCTCGAATCGATGTCACTGGACGCGCCCATCACCCAGCTCTCCAAGCTGAAGCCCAACGGGAGCAGGTCGGTGACGATCGGTGCGATGGAGTCGAGGGCGCTGGGAAAGTCTGCACTCAGTCGGAAACACACGCGGTCGCCCGGGCGATACGTCGATGTGGTGTTCGAGACGAACGTGACCCCGGTGCCGTCGCCACAGGTCAGCGTCCCGACCACCGGTTCACTCACTTCCTTGAGGATCGATGGGCCGCCGGCCGCTTGTTCAGCCGATGATTCGTCGACGAGTGAGACGATCGTCGTTGCGCCCACAGTGTCGGCCATCACCGTCACATCAGCGGACAGAGAGGTGGTGTTCGTGTGGTAGTCATTCGAGGCGACCGGGGATCCATCGCTGCCGTCGCCATTGCGGTAGGTGGTACGCACGAGCGAGTTGACGGTGATGCTGGTCGATTGTGACGCGGCCGCGAATGCGGGAAGTGTCCACGTGATGAGCGTCGAGCCATCACCCTGAATGACGGCACTGTCCGCCGCAGGTGTGGCTCCAGTGAAATCGAGGGCTGGAGGGAGCGTGTCGGTCACGGTGACCGGCCCGGAGGAGAGCGCATATTCGCTGGTCTCCACCTCGAGGGTGAACGTTGGGGTGTCTCCCTGGGCGAAGGTTGCACTGTCGACGGTCTTGTGGATGGAGATGTCCTCAGCCACGATCTCGTGGTAGTCGGTGTCGGTGTGTGCGCTGCTGTTGCCGTCGTAGGTCCCGGAGGCAACCGCATAACTCTCGAGTTCGTCCTCGTCTTCGGTGGTGAGTGCTCCGGTGTTGTTGTCGAGGTTCGCCGTGAGATCTCCAACGGATGACTGCACGTTCTCTTGCAACGGAATCGCTGCAAGGTAGTCCATCGAAAACGAACCGCCCGCAGGAAGGTTTGTGGCAAGCGTGGCAGCATTCCAGGTCAGACGCGTGTGTACCCCTGTGGGTTGTGGGCCGACTCCATCGGGATCGAGGTTGACGGTCGTGATGTTGCTCGGGGTGATGCACGGATTCACAAGCGTCGGTTCGTTGCCCGGATTGACAGCGCCGGAGCCCACGTACTCCTCGCCCGACGAATTGTCGACGCCACCGCAACCGAGATAATCGAGTTCGGCGGGGAGGTAGTCGATGATCGAGAAGTCCGACGATCCCTGCACGAGGTTGTTGTCGATCGTCAGGGTGTACACGGTTTGGTGATCGTGAACGCCCCGAAGGAGTTCACCTTCAGCGTTGGGTTCCGTTTTCGTGAGCGCGAAGGCCAGCATGCGGGTCGATCTGCTCGCCGTGTCCCAGCCGCTGAAGTCGCCAGTCGCCAGTCCCGTGGTCGGGTCGATGTCGGGAACCGTACGCGGGTTGTTGTGCGCGTAGACACCCGACGAGGTGATGACGCTGTCACCTGGGTCGAAGCCGGCGCCAGCGACGATCGAGAAGTCGAGCTCCACCGTTGCGCCGGTGATCGCATCGGCCACGTTGCGCCAGACGAGCACAGTGGTTCCATCGCCTTGGGGCAACACGTCTGGTTCAGGAGTGGATGAGGCGGCCACATAACTGACGCCCGCGGGCAGGGTCTCCGTGAAGCTGACGTTGTATCCATTCGGCCCGCTCGCGTTCGTGACGCTGAGGGTCACCGGTACATCAGCTCCGAGCAACGCGACCTGCGGCACGGTTTTTGCCAGGACGAGATCCGGCGTTCCGTCGGCCGAGGCTGTCTCGATCGAGGTCGGCGCGAGCAGTGTTCCAAAAACGGCAAACAGCACGAGGAGAGCAGTCCGCCGAGTCCGCATTGCCAGCTCCAAAGAGAAAGGTCAAAGGCCGCTCCCGCCATGAGCGCCGCCTCTGGGCCATCGGACCCACCATGCGTCTTTGTTAGATGACCGACCCTCCCAATCTGGGTGACGGAGAGATCGCAGACGTTTACCAGCTGCGGTCGGTGAGCTCCTTCTCGAACCCGGCAATCAGGGTGTCGAAACCCGCGTGGAGCCGTTGATCGGCAGTCCAGGCAGTGCAGCACTCCATGAATTCGATCGCGCCGTGAAACTCCTCGGGAACATCCTCCCGAGTGAACGGGACGCCATTCTCTTGGAGCTGACGCATCATCGTGAGTTCGCTGTGTACCATGCCGGTCATCCAGCCAGCGACGGTGTTGAACGCAAGCGCGGCTTCCTTCGTCGGATAACCCGCAGCGACGAAGACTTCGAAACATTGCTGCAGGAAGAACACCTTGGTGATGCTTGGAATCGGGCGATCGAGCATGATCGCAACCATGTTCGGGTGGCTCATCGCGACGTCGTAGAAGCTGTGGACCAGCATGCGGGCGTTCTCTTGCCACGCAACCTCAGGATTCGACGTGTAACGCTCCAGCACCTGTCCGTACAAGAGGTCACCGACCGCGTCGAGCAGGTCGTCCTTGTTGCTGACGTGGTTGTACAACGACATCGCTTCGACCCCGAGGGAGGCTCCGACCTTGCGCATCGACAACCCGTCGAGCCCCTCGACATCGCCCAGCGCAAGTGCCGCCTCAGCTATTCGCTGACGGGAGAGCGGAGCTCGTTCGGGGGTGGCCATTCCCTAAATGTTAGTACTGTTCGACCCATGTCCGAACAGAATCGCTGGCTCGAGATCACGTCCAACGATCCCGATCATTCCAAGCGCTACGTTGAACGCTTCGACAAGATGGAGGCGGAAGGGCGAGATCTCGGCGGTGAGGTGCGTTTCGTCGACGCGATGGCCCAACGGGGCAGCCGCATCCTCGATGCGGGCTGCGGGCCCGGCAGGGTCGGTGGCCGTCTGGCCGCATTGGGACACACGGTGGTCGGGGTGGACCTCGACCCGATCCTCATCGAGGCAGCGATCACGAAGTATCCCGAGTCGACGTGGGTCGTCGGCGATCTGAGCGACGTCGACCTGATCGGTCAACCGGTGGGGGGACGATTCGACGTCGTGGTCAGCGCGGGAAACGTCATGCGATTTCTCGCGCCGAGTACCCGGGTGGCCGTGCTGGCAAATCTCTGCTCATCGTTGGCTGAGGAAGGGCGGCTGGTGGTTGGTTTCGGGTCAGGGGGCGGCGAGTACGACAACGAGGACTTCTTTGACGATGTGACCGCGGCCGGCCTGATCGTGGAACTCACGCTGTCGACGTGGGATCTGTTGCCGTTCACTCCTGACTCGGAGTTTCTCATCGCGGTCCTGCGTCAAGATGTCATGAGGTAGAGCCCGCCCTGGGCCGTGCCTGGATCTACCTTTGCTGGAATGCAACTCACCTCGACCCGGGCAACGGCAACGATCGACCTGCAGGGAGGGCGGCTGGCGTCGCTGGTCGTCGACGGTCTGGAGCTGTTGGTGACCGAGGGCGAGAAGCCAACCAGGTGGGGTTCGTTTCCCATGGTGCCATGGGCAGGTCGATTGCCGTTCGGAAAACTCGAGTTCGGGGGAGTGACGTACGATTTCCCGATCACCTCTCCGCCGCATGCGAATCACGGCACGGCCATGCATGCGCAGTGGCGGACGGTAGGACCAGGTCGGATCGAAACCGCGCTTGCTCCGCCATGGCCATTCGGCGGTCGGGTTCTCCAACAGTTCGAGCTCAGCGATGAGGCTTTCACGGTCACTATGGAAGTTCACGCCGATTCGCAGTCGATGCCCGCGCTGATGGGATGGCACCCGTGGTATCGACGCCAGCTCGATCGAGGCGAGCCGCTCGAGCTGCACTTTGCTGCTGAGCAAATGTACGACACGGATGACGAACAGATACCGACTGGCCGGCTCGTGCCGGTACCCGAGGGTCCGTGGGACGAGACCTTCGTCCAGGTAACACAGACGCCAATTCTCGAATGGCCGGGGGCTCTCACCGTGGCGGTCACCTCGAGCTTCGACCACTGGGTCGTCTTCACCGAACCTGAGCACGCCGTAGCCATCGAGCCACAATCCGGCGCGCCCAACGACGTGAACCGCGCTCCGCACGTGATCGAACCCGGAGGTCAGCTCGGTGGGTGGATGTGTTTGACGTGGGGTTGAGCCCGGGGTAGATCCACGTGTTTCGCAGTTGTTCCTGAGATCCAGGAATCCCGTCGTGGCCTCGCGTCGTTTCATCTTCCATGACACGCTTCACAAACAAACCAGCAATACTCGCAATCGGCGCCATCGCCGTGCTTGCCATCGGATGGCTGGCCTTCGGGTACTTCGGGATTCAGGCCGCCTTCATCGACAACGAGGTAAATGAGGCCGGACCGGTGTTTGCCGCCACGACTCAGGAGCAGGACGCCGTCGCCTCGACCGACGAGTTCCAGGACGCGATGGCGATTGCTCAGGAGAATGTGACCGAGGCGCCTGCAGAGGAGATGCCCGAGGAGATCACAACCCTCTTCTCAGGGAACTTCTCCGGGGAGTCGCGCTACGAGATCAATGGCGAAGCGCTCGTGCTCAACGACGGCAGCGAGCAGCGATTCCTTCGGTTCGAGAATTTCGAGTCGAGCAACGGGCCGGATCTGAAGGTCTACCTGCGGGCAGACAACGGAGACTTCGTCAGCCTCGGAGATCTGAAGGGAAACATCGGTGACCAGAACTACGAGATACCTGTCGGGGTCGATCTCGAAGAGTTTGCGACGGTCGAGATCTGGTGCGAACGATTTGGCGTCGGCTTCGGAAGTGCTTCCCTCACGTGACAGCCGTGTGCCCGTTCAGCGCCGCAACCATCCCGAAAGTGCACGCGTGAGCCTCGGCATGATCAACCAGCTGAGCGTAGCGACACTGATCAAGAGGCCGATGAGGACGTCCAGCAAGTAGGGAACGGACTCTGGGATGATTCGTCCGAGAATCTCGTTGAGTACCAACACCGTCGGATAGAGGCCGAGCAAGACGATGGCGGCCTGCTTCCACGTCTTGACTTGTTTGGAGTCGACGCTGAACCAACCACCGAAGCCACCGACGACGTTGACCTGCCGTTCGCCGTCCACGTGCTGGTCGAGCTGCATCAAGATCTCGCTGCGGGCGGAGGATTCGAGCCAAACATCGAGCTGTTCGCGTGATTGAAACGAGAAGACGATGACGGTGTCTTCCTGCACTCCTTGGACCGGCGGAAACAACTGGGCTCGTAGAAAACCATCGAACGCCTGCAGCGAGTCGAGGGCTTCGTCGAAACCCTCGGAAAACATGGCCTCGTGCCCCGGTCGAACGTGAAACGACGCAACTGCAGTGACCGGATCTTCGCCGGCCCCCATTGCCACCTGCTGCATGCGGGCGTCACCCTGGGTGAGCGGGACGCCCTCTGCCAGGAGCTCTGCTCGAACGGGTGAAGAGATCCAGGCATCGAGCATTGGTTGATCAGCAAACTGGTAGATGATCACCCACTCGTCCGGATGTTGCGGCCCTGGTGGTTGAAGGTCTGAGCCGATGTGCCCGGGCTGACGCGCAGCCTCGTCGGTGATTCGACGAAGCCATCGTTCGAAGTCGCGCTCGCGTCCAGGTTGTGGAGTGCGCGCGACAATGACGGTGGGAGTGGCTCGGTCGCTGATTATCGAAGTGTAGGAAGTTCCGACGGATACGGGAACCAACGAAGATGCTCGAAGTCCTCGGTGGTGTCTGGAGCGTCCAGCGGCACCGTCGAGTTCGTCGACTGTGCGTCGACGATGTTTTCCGCCTCGGCGATATACGCAGCGAGCGGCGTTGGACCGAGCATCGAGCGATGATCGTCGTAGGAGAGTCCCGTGCCGGTGTACTCGATGTCGAAGAGACTCATGGCCGCAGATCTCGGTCGGCGATGTTTCCACAGCCCCGTTTGTGGCTCGAATCGGTAGCTGGGCAGGAGGGCAGCACCGTTGTTCGCCACGAATGTGACCGCAGCGACCAGGTAGTCGAACGTGGCCTCGTCGATGAAGTAGTTGAAGTTGAGTCGAACCCAGCCCGGCTTGATTCCCTCGCAGCCTCTATTGATCTCGCGCTCGAACTCATGCGATTGTTCGAGGTCGATGCCGAGAAGTCGATGTCCGTACGGGCCGGCGCACGAGCATCCGCCTCGTGATTGGATACCGAACAGGTCATTTAGCAGCGCGACGACGAAGTTGTGATGGAGAAATCCATTCTCGCCATGGCGAACGACGAACGAGACGATGGACAACCGCTCGGCGTCGTGATCTCCGAGGATGTGAAGCTTCGGCTCGCGCTCCCACTCGTCAATCGCTCGACGGACCCAATTCTCCTCGAGTGTACGAATCAGCTCGACACCCACCGCGTTCTTCAACTGAAAAACGAGGCCTGCGCGAATCGACCCGATGATGTCCGGAGTGCCGCCTTCCTCGCGGTGCTCGACGTCGGCCAAGTAGTCGTGGGCCGTTGGATTGACGAACGAAACCGTTCCACCGCCGGGCACGTCGGGGACGCGGTTGGTGAAGAGCGAACGGCTGGCCACAAGTAGACCAGGAGTGCCCGGGCCACCGATGAGCTTGTGCGGCGAGATGAAGACCGCGTCGTAATAGTCCAGCGACGTTCCAGGCGAACCCATGTCGATCTCTACGTATGGTGCGGCTGCAGCGAAATCCCAAAAGGCGAGCGCGCCGTGTTCGTGAAGCAGTGTCGATACCGCACGGGTGTCGGTGAGGATCCCCGTCACGTTCGAGGCAGCGGAGAACGATCCGATCTTGAGTGGCCGGTCGCGATGGCGCTCGAGCTCCGCCCGAAGCTGGTCGATGTCCAGATGGCCGTCGGCGTCCTCGTCGATCGTGACCACATCCCCGATGGACTCGCGCCACGGCAGCTCATTCGAGTGGTGCTCGTACGGTCCGATGAAGAAGACGGGTCTGTCGTTTGTGTCGACGAGCTCGGAGAACCGGTACCGATCGTCCAGGTTCGAAGGGATGCGCAGGCCCAACACGCCGACGAGCTTGTCGATCGCCGCCGTGGAGCCGCTGCCGCAGAACAGAACGACGTGATCATCGCCGGCTCCTACAGACTCGGCGATGATCGACCGAGCCTCCTGACGAAAGTGACTCGTCTGGAGGCCGGTCCCAGATGACTCGGTATGGGTGTTCGCGTAGAGCGGCAACACCACTGCACGGATGTAGTCCTCGATGAACGTGAGAGCTCGACCAGAGGCGGTGTAGTCCGCATAGACGACCGGTCGGAGGCCGAACGGGCCCTCGACGACCTCGTCGTTTCCGATGACCGAGCGGCGGATCAGATCGACGAGATCTGCACCATCGAGTGACTCATCAAGCACCGTCGGCCTCGGGCAACGGAATGACCAAGAGCGGTTTGATGAGATGGTGAACGGCGTAACTCGTCAATGAACCGAGCATGAGGCTGCTGAAACCGCCGAGCCCTCGAGCCCCCAGTACGACGAGTTCAACGTCGACTTCGGGATCGGCTGCGACGGAGAGGAGCTCTTGACCGAGGTGCCCGGCCCGAACGCAGCGTTCGATCGCGACGGGAAACTCGCCGTCGTACTCCTGGATCAGAACTTCCAGCTCGTTGTCGACGATGTAGTGGCCGTAGTTCTCGAGCTCCTCGGTGGTCGTGAGGTTGAGGCTCTTCCCGAGCACCATGGGAACAAAGACGACGTGGAAGACGCAAAGCGTGGCGTCTCGCCAACCGGCTTGGCGAACGGCTTCATGAAATGCGCCTCGCGATGCCAACGATCCATCGAGACCTACCAATACTGTGCTCATTCGCTGTCCCTTCTCCACGCCATTCGGGATGGGTGATCCAAGTCTGTGGATCTCGTACGGGGCCGAGTAGGGCAGAAGGTCCGCAGTGAATCCACGACTGCGGCTCAGACCGCATGTTCGAGCGGTGCGCCCGCCGCATAGGCGGAGATGCTCTCGATCGTCGTCGCTGCGATTTCCTCGAGAGCCTCGTGGGTGAAGAACGCCTGATGGCCAGTGATCAGCACGTTCGGGAAGGTCAAGAGGCGTGAGAAGACGTCGTCCTCGATGACCGAGCTCGACAGGTCTTCGAAGAAGAGGCCTTCCTCTTCTTCGTATACATCAAGACCGAGATACCCGATCTTCCCAGTCTTCAGGCTGTCGATGGCGGCACGAGTGTCGATGAGCCCGCCGCGACTGGTATTGATCAACATCACGCCGTCTTGCATGGCCGAGAGCTGTGTGGCGTTGATGAGGTGATGGGTGTCGGGCGTCAGCGGGCAGTGGAGACTGACGATATTGCTCTGCTCGAGCAACTCGCCCAGGGGAACGTAAGACACGCCCATGTCGACACACGTGTCATGGGGATCTGGGTCCGAGGCGAGCACGCGCATGCCCATTCCGGTGCAGATTCGGGCAAACGAGGTTCCGATCTCGCCCGTCCCCACAACGCCGACCGTCTTTCCGAACAGATCGAAACCCAACAGGCCTTCGATCGAGAAGTTGTTCTCTCTCACCCGCGCGTAGGCGCGGTGGATCTGACGGTTCAGAGAGAGTACGAGTCCCATCGTGTGTTCGGCCACTGCATGAGGCGAGTACCTGGGCACCCGTACCACCGAGATGTCATGTTCACGAGCTGCGCGAAGGTCCACGTTGTTGAAGCCGGCAGACCGCAGGGCGATCAGTCCAATTCCCGCCAGGGCAAGGCGTTCGATCGTTCTGGTCCCCAGGTCGTCGTGGACAAAGGCGCACACGACGTCTGCCTCACTTGCCAGTTGGGCGGTCACAGGGTCGAGCATCGAGGTGTGGAACAGCAGTTCGTGTCCCGTTGAGGAGTTCGCCCTGGATAGGGCGGCAACGTCGTATGGCTTGGTGCTGAACACCCCGACCCGTAGGGGTCGCGGCTCATCCATTCGCGTCTTTGGACGGCGCCCGTAGCGAATAGATCGAGCAGCGCGCGCCGTCGAGTACATGTTCGGCGGTGTTGCCCATGAGCAGGCCGTTGAGCCCCGATCGACCGACGGTTCCCATGACGAGGAGGTTGCTTCGATGTTTCAGTGCGGCACGCAATATCGAAGGAGCCGGCGGGCCCTTCTCCAAGTGGAGTGCCCATTCGGCTGGGGTCGAAGACGCGGAGACGAGTTCTTCGAGGCCCCGCTTCGAGATCTGCTCGCGGAGATCGAAGAGGTCGTGAAACTGGGGAGCTGGAGTTTTGAGAAAGGCGGAGCGACGCATCGCCTGCTCGCCGTACAACTCCCAGGCGGTCATCAATACGAGGCTTGCATCGAGGTTTCCAGCTAATCGCGCTGCCGCGTCCATGATCTCGAGATTCAGGTCGAGCTCCGCGATCTCCGGATTGACCGCAGCAAGAATGCGCCGTGCCTTCGCACGCGTGGGTCTCATCACCCACACCGGCCGCGTGCTGAGGCGCATCACCCGCTTCGCAATGGTGAGGTCCTCACGTTCATGTGCGACAGACAACACGATGCTCGACGCATCGATTTCTATCGCGCGCTCGACGATTGCTTTGGCCGTCGACGCGATGCGCACCTCGACGGCGGTCACCTCATCGAACTCTCTCGCCCAGCGGTTGATCGTCGTACCCCACGCGCTGTACTGGTCTCGCTCGACTCGTTCCACGTGATCGCTGTGCGCCAGTCGGTCCCAAGCACTTGGTTCCTCGACGACAGCGAGCACGGACACCGATTCCTTGCTGGCATTGGCGTAGGTGCAGGTATCGCTGAGCGAAGCGTGGTGTCTCGCGTCGCCCACTGGACTGAAGAGAATTGACCGTTCTTGCCTAGCGTTCATTGAACAACGTTCCGTCGTTCGTGCTGATCGGACTAGGGCCCGAGGTCCCTGCTCTGTCAGGTCTTCTTTGCTTGGAATCGCTCGAGGTTTCCTCGGGCCGTCGACCGCACCTTCTTCTTCATCGGTGGGGACCACCCGAGCAACAGCCCAGGAGCTCCGAGGGCTTGTCGGCTCCAGGCCCACATGTCGAAGTGGTCTCGGTGGTCGACGATGAGGCCATTCTCGATCCGCAGGTTCGCCGTGATGTCATTGCGTACGTGGCGACCCGTCGAAAATGTGTAGTTGGCGATCCAGTTCACCTTGGCTGAGGTTTCGGTCGACTCGAGAACCGTGTGTTCGAGCGTGAGGTCCGTCGAACGTTCGCACAACATCCGCCACATGTCGCGGGCGTCCTCACCGTGCAATTCGCCAAAGGCGGGGTCTTCGAACACGACGTCGTCGCGGTAACACGCCGCCATATCCTCACCTCGCCCCTCCTTGAGGCTCGTGTAGAAATGGTCGACGAGTTCGTGGCTCATACGAAGAGCCTTGCGCATCGAAACACTCCACGGGCCGATACTGCGTCCCGCGGGCTGGCTATTTGATCCACGCGAGGAACGATTCGCGGTCCCAGGTGTTGACGACAAGGTCGCGGGGCGCCCATCCGCGTTGGGCTGTTCGCACGCCATATTCCATGCGGCCGAGCTCGGTGGTGTGATGGCTGTCGGTGTTGATCACCAGTTTCACGTTCTTGTCGACAGCTTTGCGAACGACGTCGGACGCTGCGTCGAGTCGCTGGAGCGCGCCGTTGACCTCCAGAGCGACGTCGTATTCGACCAATGCCTCGATCACGGCGTCATAGTCGAGCTCAATGCCTGGTCGACGGCCGATGTACCTACCCGTCAGGTGCCCGATCGAGTTGACCGTTGGGTCAGCAATCGCGGCGATCACACGATCGGTCTGTTCCGGGATTGTCTGGTCGTAGTGCGAGTGCACCGATGCAACCGTGTAGTCGAACATCGCCCTGAAGTCATCGTCGTAGTCGAGGCCGCCCGTCGCCCCGATGTTCAGCTCGCAACCCCAGAGGATCGTCATGTGTGGATAGCTGGCGGCAACCTCAGCAATGTGGTCGCGGTGCTCGAGCATCTCCTCGGCAGTCGATCCGTTGATCGCCAGATCGACGCCGTGGTCCGTGATGGCCAGATAGTCATACCCCTGGGCGGAAGCGACTTCGACCATCTCTTCGACCGTGCTTCGCCCGTCGCCCGATTGGTCCGTGTGATAGTGCAGGTCGCCCTTGATGTCGCTTCGTTGGATGAGCTGCGGCAGTCCCTCCGATGCTGCCGCCTCGACTTCACCCTTGCCCTCGCGCATCGGAGCGGGGACGTAGTCGAGGCCCAGCGCTTGATAGATCTCGTGCTCAGAGCGGCTTGCGATGATCGGACGGTCGGCAGACTCCAGCTCTTCGTCACTCGCATCCATCAGCCCGTACTCGTTGAGCAGCATGTTCTGATCGATCGCCCGTTGTCGCAGCTCGATGTTGTGGGCCTTTGACCCGGTGAAGTACAGCGTCGCTGCACCGAACTGTTCCGGAGCGACAACACGAACATCAACCTGTAGCCCAGACGCCGTGAGAAACGAGGTCTTTGTCTCGCCGTTGACGACGATGTCGGCCACTTCATGGTGCGCAACGACGCGAGCCATGACCGCCGCAGGTTCGGTCGAGGAGACGGTGATGTCGATATCGCCGATCGTTTCCGACATCCGCCGGAGGCTCCCGCAGAATCGGACATCTTCGGTCTCGGGGAGTGAGGCAAGGTCTTCGACAAGTCGCTCAGCCAGCGGAAGGGCATCGGCGATTGGGGTGCGTCGATCCTTTCCACTCAGTCCCAATCGTTCGATGGCCTTGCTGATCTTCGCTTCGCTCGTCGCTCCCAAGCCGGGTAGGGACCGAAGCTTCTCATCAAGAATCGCCTGCTTCAGCTGGTCGACGTTTTCGACCCCGAGTTCGGAACGCACGAGCATCAACGTCTTGGGCCCGAGCCCCGGAATTCGGCTGAGCTCGACGAAGTCGGGTGGATACTTGGCTCTCAGAGTCTCGAGCTTTTCGACCTTGCCAGTTTCCACGAACTCGATGATCTTGCTGGCGGTGGCCTTGCCGACACCGTCGACCTGGACGAGTTCCTTCATGGACAGTGTCGTCAGATCGCGACCATCGGATTCGAGGCTCAGTCCCGCTTTCTCATAGGCCCGCACCTTGAATGACTGTGGGCTTCCTTCATCGAGGCCCGTGAGGGTGACCAGTTCGCTGAGCATGGCTAGAACATCTCGAGAGGTCGTCATCTCCTGATCGTAGGTCGCTCGCATAGGGTCTTCACGAGCGAGCACGAAGGAGATCCATGCACGACATCGAACAACTCCTGATCAACACGGATGGGGTCGGGCTTGCCAAACGTGTGGCGGACAAGGACGTCACATCCGTCGAGCTCCTCGAGGCATCGATCGGCCGAATCGAGCGGTTGGACCCAGAAGTGAACGCAGTGGTTCGGCGAATGTTCAATCAGGCGCGAGCTGAGGTGAACGATCTTCCCACCGGTCCTTTCACCGGAGTGCCGATTCTTCTCAAGGACTTGAACTGTGATGTTGCAGGGGTCCCGACGAGTCGCGGGAACCGGACGTTCAACACGATTCCGGCAGAACGAGACAATGTTCTCGTCGAACGGTTTCGAGCGGCTGGTGTCTCGATACTCGGGAAGACGAACACACCCGAATTCGGGCTGCAGGCGGTCACTGAACCGGAGCTGTTCGGTCCCACGCGCAACCCATGGAACCTCGACAGAACCCCTGGTGGATCGAGCGGCGGCGCTGCAGCGTCGGTCGCTGCGGGAATGGTTCCCATAGCTGCGGCGGGCGATGGGGGAGGCTCGATTCGAATTCCTGCGTCGTATTGCGGTCTGTTTGGCCTCAAACCAAGTCGCGGGCGAATGCCGCTCGGACCGGATGTCGCGGAGGCATGGTTTGGTGCGGCGCAACCGCTCGTTGTGTCGAGAACGGTTCGGGACACGGCGGCGATGCTCGATGTGCTGCAGGGGATCGATGTCGGTGCGCCGTACGTCGCCCCGCACATCGAGGTGCCGTATGACGAGGTCGTTCGGCGTGAACCGTCGCCCCTTCGAATCGCCATGAGTACAACATCGCCGATCGGTACCGCGGTGGATCCCGAGAACACGGCCGCTGTCGAGGCGACAGCGTCGCTGCTTGAATCCCTTGGCCATGAGGTTGTTCAACAAGATGCGCCGGTCGACGGGCACGGCTTGGCCAAGGCCTACATCACGATGTATTTCGGCGATGTGGCAGCGACGATCTCTGACATCGAGCAGTTGCTCGGGCGACGCGCCACCCCGGATGACGCGGAGCTCGGGACACTGGCGCTGGCAGCCATCGGTCGAACCATCTCGGCGGGGGAGTTCGCCCAGGCGTTGAAGCTCTGGGGCAGAGTCGGACGTCAGATGGGGCGGTTCTTTGAAGACGTCGACCTGTACCTCACGCCGACTACCGCAGTTGCGCCTGCAGCTATCGGAGAGTTGCTCCTCACCAAGAGTGAACGTCGGCAGATGTCTGCAGCGCTGACGCTTCGCGCATGGAAGGCCGTCATGAAGACGGGCCTCATCGACCAGATGGTCGAGAAGAACCTGTCTCGTACACCGTTTACGCAGCTCGCCAATGTTGCGGGATTGCCCGCGATGTCGGTTCCGCTACACGAGCACGGGGACGGCATGCCGCTTGGGGTGCACTTCATCGGGCCGTATGGCCGCGAGGATCGGCTCCTCGCACTCGCTGGTCAGCTCGAACGGGCAGCGCCTTGGTTCGACCGACATGCGGCCATGGCCTCACCTACGATGAGGGCATGAATTTCCTCACCAACCGGATTCTTCGCCGCTTCGGCCCGGCAGGCCGTTTGGCCGACGTCGCCGTCGTCGGTGGCGCGGCGCTGAAGTTGGCACAACGGAAGGGCATCGTCAGCGAGGAGACCGCCCGAAAGTTCGGCGCAACCGACAGCAGCGCGGGTTCGAGCCTCTCGCTTGGCGAAATGCTCCTCTTGGGCATGGCGCTGCTCCGTTTAGTCAGACACTTCTCGTCGCGGCGCAAGCAGGTCACGGTCATCGAAGTCTGACCAACACGGTCCACGGCTCATGGTGGAGTTGTTCGGGCCGACTGGTTTGAGATGTGCCGAAGGCGATTCTTCGCAGCGATTGGTCTCGCTCTGTTCATGAGTGCGTGCGCGTCTGAGACCCCCGAGACGGACAACTCGGCCGAACCAACGCTCGCCCCAGACTCGCTGGCGCTCGTCGACGAGACGCCCACAGACGGCGGGCCGCTGGATTCCTTCGACGCCCCTGATGCAGCGGTCGCTCTTCCCGAGGGGACCACACTTGCCGACCTTCCCGTGGGTCTCGAGGATCGTCTGGCTGTCATGACGTCTTGGCTTCGTGGGTTCGAGCCCGCGAAGAACGCTGGCAACGAACCGATGTTGATCGACGGAAGTGGAGCCGTCGACCTGCACTTTCTGGTCCGCACCACAACTGCCGACGAGGCGGAGGGTTTGTGCAGCATCTATTCGGCCGCGGCCGAGCTGTACTCGGCAGACAGCACCGCCGACCTGCGAATCTCCCTGTCTGGCTGGGTGCTTTCCGACGCTGGCGTATTCGTCGATCCTGGATGGGGAACCGTCACCTGCGACGCCTGAGGTTCGCGTCAGGCGAGGGGTGATAGGTGTCAAGCAGGCGGCCTGTTGCGTCGATAGCGATCACGTGGAGTTCCCTGCGCCCCAACCCGTCGGACGACGCGAGCGGTCGATTGCCGAACGGCATCGCACGGTGATCCTTCTTGCGTCCGTGTTCAACCTGTTGCCGGTCGGGTTCGCTGTCGGCGCGTTCGTGTCCCATCCTCCGACGCGTTTGATCCTGACGCTCGTGGTTGGCTTCCTGGCCACCTTTGGGCTCGTGCAATTGCTGCGCCGTCGATTTCTCAACCTCTTTCTCTCGCAGCAGTTGGCACTGCGTCCGACGTTGCGCGGCCCAGAAAAGCGCACGGCCGCAGCGATGCAAGAGCTCACCAACCACGGTTTCTCGCCGGTCGAAACCGTCGTGGTCGCTAGCAGCGATGGAACAACCCTCACGCGCCCCATCGTCGTCATGTCCCGATTCGTCGACGGTCAGGTCGCGCAATCGACGAGTATTGGGGTGGCGCTGATGACGCTGCTCGACGATGACACGTGGTTGGTGACATCATCCGCGCCCATCGTCACGCATCCAACACTTCGCGTGCACCGCGTTGGAAAGTGGGAAACTCGTGCGGTGATCGAGCAGCACGCCATCCAGCTCGGAGTACTCGCCAAAGCAGGAATCATGGTTGCGGTGCAACCAGCACCTCTCGACAGCATTCTCCATCTCGAGCGTCTCGAGCAGGAGACGCTCGCCTCGTTTCGCTCCGATGGTGTCGGTGCCCCGAGCACAAAGGCGCTCACGAATGCGGGTGTGCCCTGATCGGATAGTCTCGGTCCTTCGCCGGTGGGAGGACCCCAATGCACGTCTCGATTTTCGGCTCAGCGGACAGTGTCGACGGCCTTCGCACAGATGTCGAAGCGGCCGCCACTGCGGGATTCACCTCGTTTTGGACTCCGCAGATATTCGCGATCGACGCCCTCACCTCTCTTGCGGTCATCAGCCGCGACGTTCCCGAGATCCGTCTGGGTACGGCGGTTGTTCCCACGTATCCACGGCATCCAATGGCACTTGCGCAGCAGGCACTCACCGTGAATCAGGTGAGCGATGGCCGTCTCGAGCTCGGCGTTGGCCTATCGCACAAACCTGTCGTCGAGGGTATGTGGGGGCTCGATTTCGGTCGCCCGGTGAAACACATGAGCGACTATCTCAAGGTCTTGATGCCTTTGCTGCACGGCGAGGCGGTTTCACATGGAGGTGAGAAGGTCACCGGAAGAGGGGAGCTCGGAGTCAAGGCCGCGGCGCCCCCTGTGTACGTCGCCGCCCTGGGTGAGCAGATGCTGAAGCTCGCCGGGAAGTTCACCGATGGAACGATCACATGGATGACCGGTCCAGCGACGATCGCCGAACTGACTGCGCCCACGATTGTCGCTGCAGCCGAGGCCGCAGGACGCAAGACGCCACAGGTCATCGCCGCCGTTCCCGTGTGTGTGACCTCCGATGTCGAAGCTACTCGTGCGAGGGCGGCCAAAGAGTACGTGATCTACGGACAGCTTCCGTCCTACCGAGCGATGCTCGATCGCGAGGGTCTTGCGGGCCCCGAGGACTTGGCTCTCATCGGTACGCCGGACGACATCGCAGCCGGAATGCAGCGCTTTGCCGATGCCGGCGCCACCAGCGTCGTGGCCAACCCTTTCGGGTCGAGCGCGGAGATCGCCGCATCGCGCGATGCGGTGGCTGCGCTTCTCTGAGGGGCTCGCCCCGTCGACGTCTCGGCTGTGCGATCCTTCGTGCATGACCGAAGTGGCACAACCATCTCCTGAACGGGGTGTTTTCGCCAACCGCACCCTGAACCTGCGCGGCGTGCCGGTCGTCGGGTACGACATGGACTACACCCTGATTCACTACCACGAGGCCGAGTGGGAGGGAGGGGTGTTCGCACACGCCCGCGCCGCGTTGGCGGACAAGGGTCTTCCGGTCGAAGACTTCACCTTCGACAAGTCACAGTTCACGGTTGGTCTCGTGTTCGACCTCGAGCTCGGCAACCTATTGAAGGCAACCCGGTTCGGGTACGTGGTGCGGGCACAACACGGCAATCAGATTCTGAGCTTCGACCAGCAGCGCGAGGCGTACAACCGCACCATCGTCGAGCTCTCTTCACCTCGATTCGTGTTCATGAACACGCTCTTCGAATTGTCTCGTGCGAGCCTCTTTTGCCAGCTGGTGGCCGTTCTCGACGGACAGAGGCTTCCGGGTATCCGCAGCTACGCCGACGTCTACCGCGTGATCGACGATGCGCTGTCGGTTGCTCACCAAGGCGGTGCGCTGAAAGCATCGATCGTCGCAGACAAGCAACGTTTCGTTGACCTCGACCCAGACGTCGCGGGAACGCTGCAAGAGCAGCGCGCTGCTGGCAAGAAGCTCGTGCTCATCACGAACTCCGACTGGGCGTACACCCGCGAGATGATGCCCTACTGTTTCGACCGCTTCATCGACGGTGATGACACGTGGCGCAGCCTCTTCGATGTCGTCATCGTTTCTGCCAACAAGCCGAGCTTCTTCACCGAGACCAACCCGATCTATCGGGTCGTCGACGAGGAAGAGTCGCTGCTCTTGCCGCACTACGGGCCGCTCGAACAGGGCCACGTCTACTTCGGTGGTAATGCGAGGCTCGTCGAAAGCAGCCTTGAACTCGATGGAGGGCAACCTCTCTATGTCGGGGATCACCTCTTCGGTGATGTGCACGTCACGAAGGATGTCTTGAGTTGGCGCACGGCGTTGATCGCCCGTGAGCTCGAGTCGGAGATCCGAGACGCCATCGACTTTGCAGACAATCAACAACAGCTGCAGTCGATGATGGCCAAGAAGGTCAGCATCGATCGGCAGCAGGCCGCGCTGCGTTTGGCCAAACTGATGGGTACCGGCGACGACGATGTGTCGAGTGAGCTCAACAAAGTGACCGCTGCTGCCGCTCGGCTCGACGACCAGATCAGCCCCCTCGCACGCAAAGCCAGCGAGGTCGGCAACCCGATCTGGGGCCCGCTGATGCGAGCGGGGAATGACAAGAGTCTGTTCGCCCGACAGGTCGAACGCTACGCAGATGTCTACACGTCGCGCGTGTCGAACCTGCGAGCAGAAACGCCCTTCGCCTATCTGCGCGCCGCACGAGGCTCGCTTCCCCATGACGCAATGGATGTGGGCTGACCTTCAGCTGAGTCGGTCGATGGCCGACTCGAGTACGTCGATGGGGCGATCGAAACACAAGCGGATGTGGGGAGTCGCCGAGCCGTCGGCTCGGCACGCAGATCCAGGCAACACCGCCACCCCTCGGCGAGCAGCGTTGGCTGCGAACTCGGCACCGTCAACGGGCAACTTCGCCCACACCGCCAGACCTCCATCGACCCTGCTGAGCGACCACTCAGGAAACTGGATCGCCAGAGCACGCGCGAACCACTGAGACCGCTCGCTCAGTTGGGCTCGTCGCACTTCGACGACGTCGTCGAAGTGTGCGAGTGCCTGCAGGGCGAACAGTTGCGCAGGAATCGAGGGTCCAAGGTCGAACTGTTGCCAACGTTGACGGCCGATCGAGGTGCACACACTCGGTGGAGCAATGATCCAACCGGTGCGCAATCCCGTCCAAAGTGACTTCGAGAGCGACCCAATGCGAATGGCGACGGAACCCAGCTCCTCGGCGAGGACTCGGCGGGTCGGCATGAACTCGAGATCTGAGTAGGTCTCGTCGAGAACGACCTGTGAGTCAGATCTTGCGAGGACTGCCGCGACCTCGTGGTTTCGTTCCGGTGGAGAGACCGTGCCTGTCGGGGAGTGCACGGAGGACACCAAGATCGTGAGCGCCGGCCGATGTGTCGTGAGGAGCGACGCGAGGGCATCCGGGTCGACGCCACTGTCGTCTCGGGGCACGCCGACGGGCACGCATCCGTTGGCGTGGATCATGTCAATGGCGCCGCCGTAGGTCGTCTCCTCGACAAGGATCGTGGAGCCACGTGGTGCGAGACTTGCCACGACCAGCGCAAGTGCCTGGTGCGCTCCCGATGTGATGACGACCTGATCTGGGCTCACGGCTGGGGTGCTCGAGAAAGCCAGCTGGTGCCGGCGAGCGATTTCCTCTCGAAGTGGCTCGAGTCCGAGCAGGGTCAGACCGTTCGCGGGCTCTGCGCCAAGTAGGTCCGCGTTCTCGACCCGCATTGGTGGCAGGAGGCTGGCATCGGGTGCGGTCGCAGCTGCAAGGTCGATGGAACCCTTCGTCTGGAGACGTTCGACGAACGGGATCGATGGGCGGGAGGGTGTGTGCCCCGTCGTGACCCAGCTGCCGCTGCCCTGTCGAGAATCGACCAATCCGCTCGCTCGGAGATCATCGACGACGGCCGAGATCGTGGGCCGGCTCACGTGCAACGCGAGTGCGAGTACTCGTTCCGGCGGGAGGCGGGTGCCGGCGGGAAGGTGGCCCGTGCCGATGGCCTGCCGGATCGCCAACGCAAGATGCGCGCGTATGGGGCCGTTGGTGGGGGAGAGCCATGGCGATATGGCGTCGATGAATTCATCGTTCGTCATGAAGGTGGTCTCCTCTCCTCGATGTGGTTCGAGTCAGCGATGGCCAATTGGCTAGGTTGCCACTTATCCAATAACTCTATAGTGAGGCAGTGGACATCCCCGCACTGATCACATTGGCCTTCGTTGCATCGATCACTCCCGGCCCCAACAACCTCATGCTCCTGGCTTCTGGCATGAACCACGGTGTGACCCGAACGCTGCGCCATGTCGCGGGCGTCAGTCTTGGATTCGCCTTCTTGATCTTCTTGGTTGCCATGGGGCTGGGCACTCTCTTCGAACGGTATGACGCCCTGGAAGTGGTGCTCAAGGCGGTCGGCGGTTGTTATCTCACATATCTCGCATGGCGGATCTTCACGACCACAGGAGTCAAGGCGGCCGAAGGAACCGCTGCGCCGTTGACGTTCCTGCAGGCTGCGGCCTTTCAGTGGGTCAATCCGAAGGCATGGGTGATGGCCACGACGGCCACGAGCACGTTGCTGGACACCGAGGCAACGGTGATCGTCGGCGCTGCTTCGCTGACGGCGGTGTTCTGGATCGTCAATCTTCCCTGCATTCTCACGTGGATGTTCTCCGGTGCATACGCGCAGCGCTGGGTCGAGAACGAACGTCATGTCACCTTCATCAACCGAACGCTCGGTCTCCTGCTCGGCGCCACGGTGGTCCTGCTGCTGGTGTGACACTCCTCGCGACGCAGTGATCCCTGTCGCTTCAGTTTTGGCACGTGGTTGTCAGACAGAAAGCTGGGTCAAAGCCAGTGTTACCTCGACAAGAAAAAGGGCAAAGGACGTCGCGGAGGTTCTGGTGGGATGGCGTGGTTACAGATCGAATGGCAACTGACCATAGAAAAACCAAACGAATATGAGGACGAACCCGGGTTGCGGTTCGCCGTCGTAGGGATCGTGGATGGGTTGGTGAGAGTACACAGCCACCCAACCGGGTTGCTGGAGCGAAGCGGTGCGAACTCGCCGACAGGGGGCAACGACGTCTGGTCGGGAGAGGTGCGTCATGCGCAGCCTCTGCCAGACGACGACAACCCGTACTTCGGCTTCGCGGTGCAGGCGTTCGAGCACGACGGCTCGAGTGCGGCCTCGCGCCGAAAAGACGACAAGTCGTTCATCGACACGATCGAACACGTCTGTCAGGAAGTCGTCGACTCCGGTGGGCTGCCGCTGACTGGAGTCTTGTGGGCCGCGTCCAACGCTTCGCGACTCGCCGTCGGATCCGACGGCGTCGATGATTGGATCGGCGCGTCGGCGTGGGTCGACGCAGACTACGGCCACCGCATCTCAAAGCATGTCGCGATCGATGCGCGCTACGACCACGGTGAAACGATCAGCACGAATGGGGATTTCTCGCGCAAAGGCATGCGATTCCCCTATGGCGACGCCGTGTACGTCTTTGAGTGGGAACGACGGCTGATCGCCGGCCCGCTCGAAGAAGGCTCCCAATTCTCTATGCAGGGCTGGTCAAACGCGTCTTGGGTGAGATGAGCGCACGCCCGTTGAATGAACCGGAGGGAACGCAAGTTCACGTACTCGCTCACCTACCCTGACCGGAGTGATTTCGGCAACGTTCGTCCTCAACCTCGCATATTTCATGCTCGTCTCGTCGACGTTCACGCGCCGGATCCTCTGGTTGCGCGGTGCACTCGTCGTCGCTGGAGTCACGTTTGTCATCTATGGCTTCATGGCCGACAACTGGACCATGATCTTTTGGAATTCGGTGACGAGTGTGTTGCACGCCGCACAAGGGTTTCGATTCATCAAGAGCCAGCGAAGTGTTCAACTGACACCAGGCGATGAAGAGATCCGCGAGACGTGGTTTTCCACGCTTGGCCCGTTCGACTTCCAGTCTCTGTGGACGATGGGAGAGACCGTTGAATACGCAGATGGAACGCTCGCGGTCGAGGGACAGCCTCAAACGATGATGATGCTGGTGCTCGACGGCAGTGCGACTGTCGACGTGGAGGGTCGAGAGGTCGGACTGCTGCAGAGGGGTGATCTCGTCGGCGAAATGAGCTTCTTGAGCGGCACGCCAGCCAGCGCCACGGTGATCCCGCAAGGCACGGTGCGCGTCCGCGAGTGGGACCAGGCGAGGCTGCGCACGCTCGATCACCTGAATCCGTCGGCTGCGACCGCGGTGCGGCGGCTGATCCAGGAAAATCTCGCGGACAAGCTGATCAAACGATCACGTTAGGCGCCAGCTTGTTTCGCTGGCTCCATCGTGGCTGCGGCGTCGCTGTCGCGAATGAACAACGCCAGCACTGCGCCGAGCAGAAACAACGCGGTGGTGAGGAGAATCGCCTGCTGATAGCTGTCGACGCGGTTCGCTGCATCGTCGACGTCTCGAGCAAAGCCCACTGCAAGGGCCGACGAGGCAATGGCGACGCCGAGAGCTGGCGCGAGTTGGCGAGTCGTACTGAAGATTGCAGTCGCATGTGCCAATTCGCGTGGTTTGATCTGCGCATAGACCGCTGATTGAACCGGCACGAACACCAGGCCCATACCGAATCCCCGGGTCAACATCGTGACGATGACCAGGAGAACGCTGACGTCGCTGCCGAAACGCGATGCGACGACCCCAGACGCGAATGCAAGCAGCGAGCCGATTGCGATCAACCGACGTGGGCCGATCCGCTTGTAGAGGATCTTTCCGGTGAGTTGGGTCATCAACAGCACGCCCACTGGCTGGGAGGCGAGGGCCAGGCCGACCCGAAGCGGACTGAACCCCGCTTCCTTTTGCAGCAGCAGCGGGAGCAGGTAGATCAACGCGATGAACCCCGCATAGACAGGGATCGCGAGCACCGTGACGGTTGCGAACAAACGATTCTGGAAGAGTCGTAACGAGAGAAGTGGCTTCGTCTGTCGAAGTTCGACGAATGCGAAGGTCACCACCAGTACGAGCGAGGCGAGCAAGCTGCCGAATATCTGTGGTGAGCCCCATCCCAGCTCACCGCCACGCGAGAGGCCGTAGACAAGCAAGCTGAGCCCGGCCGCCGAGAGAAGAAACCCACGTAGGTCGAACGCACTCGGGTCGATCGGTTCGTCGCGTCGCAGCTGGGTGGCGGCGAGGGCGAAGGCTCCGACCCCCATGGGAACATTCACGAAAAAGATCCATCGCCACGACGTGAATTCGAGCAACAGACCGCCCACGATCGGCCCCAGCGCTGGCGCGATCACCACGACGGTGATCACTCGGCGCGAAGCATCCGCTCGCTCCGAGATCGGGTACGCGCCGAACAGCAAGGCGGTGCCGATCGGGGCCATCATTCCCGCAAAACCTCCTTGTACGGCACGGGCGGCAACGAGTTGATCGAGTGATTGAGATGCGCCGCACAAGACCGATGCGACGACGAACCCAGACAGGCATGCAAGAAAGGTCGAGCGAAGCCCGAACCGATCTCCGAACCACCCGGCTGTTGGAGTCATCGCCGCGACCGCGAGCGTGAATGACAGAACGGTCCAGTCCATTTCCGTGGCCTCGACAGTGAACTCGTCGGCCAAGGTCGGCAACGCGACGTTGATGATCGTCGAGTCCATGATCTGTATGAACAGCGCCGACATGTAGACGATCGCGACGAGGTTCTTGTACTCGTAGCGATCGGTCACCATCCAACGATAACTGCAGGCACTCCTTATCCTGTAGTTCATGGTTGAATCATCTGGCGCATTCGAACGGGACTCCTCGTACATCACCGATCGGATCGTGGATGACCCGGCGGCCACCTGGCCGGTGGAAGCCGGCCGGTATCGGTTGGTGGCTGCAGCAGCTTGTCCGTGGGCGAATCGAACCACGATCGTCCGGCGCCTGCTCGGGCTTGAAGACGCGATCTCGCTGGGCTTCGCAGGCCCCACGCACGACGTGCGGAGTTGGCAGTTCGATCTCGACCCCGACCACCTCGACCCGGTCCTGAAGATCGAGCGACTTCAAGATGCCTATCTCGCTCGATTCCCCGACTACGCAAAGGGCATCACAGTGCCCGCGATCGTCGACATTCCCACGGGACACGTCGCGACCAACGATTTCGCCCAAATCACCGTTGACTTCTCGACCCAGTGGAGCGCTCATCACCGCGAGGGCGCTCCGGAGCTGTATCCCGAACACCTTCGTGATCAGATCGACGAGATCTCGCTGGGGATCTACACCGATGTCAACAACGGCGTCTACCGGACAGGATTTTCTGGGTCGCAGGCGGCCTACGAGGACGCCTACCTCACACTGTTCGCTCGCCTCGACATGCTCGAGGAACACCTGACGACCCGTCGATACCTCGTCGGCGACACGATCACCGAGGCAGACGTGCGACTGTTCACCACGCTCGTCCGGTTCGACGCCGTCTACCACGGCCACTTCAAGTGCAACCGAAACAAGATCTCGGAGATGCCAGCGTTGTGGGGGTACCTCCGCGACCTCTTCCAAACCCCTGGATTTGGCGACACGGTGCAGTTCGACCAGGTCAAGGAGCACTACTACGCCGTTCATACTTCGATCAACCCAACCAAGATCACGCCCGTTGGTCCCGATCTCCGGCCGTTGTTGAGCCCTCACCACCGAGACGAGCTGGGTGGCCGACCGTTCGGTGATGGGACGCCACCTCCGCCGCCACGGGAGGCTGAAGCTTTCGGCGAGGTCTCGACCGGCATGACACCACCCGTCCTCACGGCGGGCTAGATACCGTTCTCGGCTGCGCTACGTTGGCATCATGATCAGCCAGATGCCCTTCGGCCGAACCGGCCACAGCAGCAGCCGCGTCATCTTCGGGGCGGCAGCCTTCTTCGATGCGAAGTGGGGACAAGAGTGGGCGGAGGCCGTACTCGATTCGGTGCTCGAAGCCGGCGTGAATCACCTCGACACCGCTGCGTCCTATGGCGACAGCGAGCTGATGATGGCGCCCTGGCTGGCCGCGAACACGAATGGTCGATCCAACCGCGAGCGCGTGTTCCTCGCGACAAAGACCGACAAGCGAACCGGACCGGAAGCCCGCGCCGACCTCGAGTTGTCGCTCTCGAGACTCGAGGTGGATCAGGTCGATCTCATCCAGCTGCACAATCTTGTGGAGATCGAGGAATGGGAGCGGGCCCATTCGCCAGGTGGCGCGCTGGAAGCGCTGCAGGGGGCACAGGATGAAGGCTTGGTCAAACACATCGGCGTCACCGGCCATGGAGTTCGTATCGCCGGGATGCACATCCGCAGCCTTCGCGAGTTCGACTACGCCTCAGTTCTGCTGCCGTACAACGCAACCATGCTCGACAACCCGACCTATCGCCACGATGTCGAAGAGCTGCTCGCACTGTGTCTCGACAAGAACGTCGCGGTACAGACCATCAAGTCGATCGCTCGTCGACGGTGGCCAACCGACGAGAGTCACGATGTCGACGAACAACGGAGCTGGTACCAACCGCTTCGAGACCCTGATGCAATTCATCGAGCGATGCAGTTCGTGCTCGCGAATGAACAGCTCTTCTTGAACACGTCCAGCGATGCTCGGCTGATGCAGGACATGCTCGCCGCAGCAAGTGTGCTGCTCAACGGAGGCACGGTCGAGAAGCCGAACGAAGACCTTCTCCGGTCAGACATCGAGACATTCGCCATGGCGCCACTATTCGATGGCGCGGTACTCGAGCGCATCTGAAGGTCTGCCCAGTTGTGAGCCTGGCTTCGGCCTTAGTTCCTCACGCCGAGAGGTTTCACCGAGAGGATCGAGTCGAGGGCTTCGATGTCAGCGATGACCTCGGCGGGGAGTGGCGAAGCGGTGGAGATCGCCATGAGTGCGTAACCCGAGGTGGCGCGGGCCAGATGCATGTCGTCGATGTTGATCTCGGCCTCGCCGAGAATCGTCCCAACCTTTCCGATCATCCCAGGGGTGTCATCGTTCATGACCAGGAGCATGTTTTCGCTCGGCGCCAAGTCGACGTTGATGTCGTCGATCGAGACGATTCGAGCCTCTCCGCTCACGAGCTCGATCGTTCCAGCGATCGAATGTCCGTCGCCCTCGAGCTTGATGCCGTTGACCAGTCCCGATGGTGTCTTGGTACTCGTGCGCGCTTGAATCTTGACGCCGTGCTGCTCGGCCAGTCGCTCGGCGTTGACGTAGCTGACGGATCCTGAGGCGACGTCGGTCAGTAGACCCTTGGTGACAGCGAGTTCTGCCATCCGGCAATCGAATCCACCGATCTCGCCGGCAAACACGACGTCGACCGAGCCAGGGCGTCCTCCCACGAGTTGCGTGAATTGGGCACCGAGTTGCTCGGCGAGAGGCAGGAACGGTCGCACCGTCTCAGACACCCCACGGGCGGCGACGTTGACGGCGAAGGGGACGAAGTCGTCCGCGAGCGCGAGTCGAACCTGGTCGGCGATCGTGAGCCCAGCGCGATCCTGTGCCTCGGAGGTGCTCGCTCCGAGGTGCGGCGTCACCACAACCTGGGGGAGCGCGAACAGCGGAGACTCCGTCGTGGGTTCGCTTGCGAACACATCGAGCGCAGCGCCGGCGATCACGCCAGATTCGATTGCGTTGGCGAGGTCTGCTTCATCGATGATGCCGCCGCGTGCGACGTTGATGACCCGAAGGGTCGGCTTCGCGAGCGCCAGGCGCTCCGCGTTGATGAGACCCACGGTTTCTGGAGTCCTGGCGAGATGCAACGTGAGAAAGTCGCTTTCCGCCACGACCTCATCGAGCGACATCATCTCGACGCCGAGTTCTCCTGCGCGCTCTGGGCTCACGAACGGATCGTGCCCGACGAGGCGCATACCAAAGGCGCGAGCACGTTGGGCAACGAGTCCGCCAATGTTTCCGAGCCCAACGATTCCGAGCGTCTTGTCGAGAAGCTCGACCCCTCCCCACGCCGATCGTTCCCAACGCCCTTCGACCAATGCACCATGCGCCTGCGGCACGTTTCGAGCAACGGACAGCAGCATGGCCATCGTGTGCTCGGCTGCACTCACGGAGTTCGAGGTCGGGGCATTCGCCACGATCACGCCCTTGGCCGTCGCCGTATCGGTGTCGACGTTGTCGAGGCCTACACCAGCGCGGCCCACGACGCGGAGCTCATCGGATGCTTCGAGGATCTCGGCGGTGACATCGGTGGCCGACCGAATGATCAGGGCTTCTGCCCCCTTGATCGCCACCTTCAGCTCCTCTGGGCTGAGGCCGAGCTGTATATCGACCTCGTGACCAGCTTCTCGAAGGAGATCGAGGCCGCGGTCAGCCAGCTTTTCTGTGACGAGGATTCGTGCCATCACGACAGGGTATTCGTCAACATGCCTGCATCGAACGGCGGGACGGCAGTTGTACAAAAAGTACAGACGGCGGCCTTCTCGTATGGCGTTGAGGCTAGGAGTCTTCGGTCAGTTTGTCGGCCACGAGCTCCTCGCGGCGGACTCCCAGCATGAACAACACCGCGTCGAGGTGTGGGGTGCTCAACGTCGTGTCGGCAGCCTCCCGGACGATTTGTTTGGCCTGGAACGCGACACCGAGGCCTGCTGCCGCGAGCATGTCGAGATCGTTGGCGCCGTCGCCCACGGCGACGACCTGCTCGAGAGCGATGCCCTCTTCTTCAGCGATTCGTTCGAGGATTGCCGCTTTCGCCTTTCGATCGACGATTGGCCCGGTGAGGCCGCCCGTGAGAACGCCGCGGCGGCGTTCGAGCGTGTTGGCATATGAGTGGTCGACGTCGAGGGTTTCTCGGAGTCGGTCGGTGAATGACGTGAATCCTCCGCTGACGATCGCCACCTTGTAACCGAGGCGCTTCAGCGTCCGGATGAACGTTTCGGCTCCATAGGTCATCTCGAGCTGGTCGTACGCGAGATCGATGATCTCCTCGGGCTGCCCAGCGAGCAGAGCAACGCGGCTCCGCAGCGATTCTTCGAAGTCCAACTTGCCCGCCATGGCTTGCGCGGTGATCTCCGCGCAGGCTTCGCCAACCCCTGCCTGGTCTGCGAGCAGGTCGATCATCTCGTTCTGTATCAACGTCGAATCCACATCGAGGATGATCAGACGTTGGGCCCGTCGAGACAGGCCCATGCGCTGGATGGCGACATCGAATCGCGGGTTCTCCGCTGCGGTGTCGAGCAGTTCGGCTCGCATCTCCGCAGCGTCGCCGCCGTGGACCTCGAACTCATAACACCAGACCGGGGTCTTGGCGAGCCGCTGGATCCGTTCGATGTTGCCGTTTGCCTTGGCGATCGCGGCGGTGATCGACTCGAGATCGCGAGGGCCCAGATCTGGCCCGATCACCGAGACCACGAGCGAGGGGAGAGACGACTGCGGTGCCGCATCGACGACCTCGAAATCGACATCGAGCTTGCGCTCCCAGCCCATGAGCAAGAGATCCTTGAGGACGTCCTTGCCGGAGGGAACCTCGACGACGAGTTCGAGGGTGAGCCTGCCGCGGACCACGATCTGCTCGACGTCTTGTATCGACGCATCAGCGGTGGCGAGGATCCCCATTGCGGAAGTCGTGATCCCGGTCTGGTCGGGTCCGCTGATTCGAATGAGGATGGTTTCTCTAGCGCCAGCCATCCAGACAACGCTACTGGGCGGTCGTCCCGTCGAGAGTGACCTTCTTCGATCCGCTGGCGATCACCCGCGCAGCGACGACGCCTGCGATGAACCCGAACAGATGTCCCTCCCACGACAGGCCAGGCCGCGGAACGAACCCGAAGAGAATCGTGCCGCCATAGATGAACAGCGCCACGATCGCGACGATGATCGACACCGCACGTTTTTCGAAAACGGCCGCGGCGATGAGGAATCCGAACAAGCCGAACACCCAGCCACTCGCGCCGATGTGATTCTCGTTCGATCCAATTGCGAGAGCCCAGACGAGGGCACCGCCGACGACGATGATGACGGCACTCGCCGTGAGGTATCGCCGAAGCCCGCCGGTCAGAGCGAGGGCGCTCAGGATCGCGAAGGGAACCGTGTTCCCGATCAGGTGACGAAACCCTCCGTGAAGGAATGGAGACCAGAGAATGCCATCGAGTCCGTCGGTCGATCGTGGGCGAATCCCGTTTGCTTCGAGGCGGTCGTCGAGAGCGATCGTGTCGACGATCTCGATCAGCCACATCGCGGCGAGTGCGGCCACGATCACACCGAGGCCGCCACGGAGCCAGCTCGGAATGGACGCGCTGCGAGAGGTACGAGTTGAGCCGTTCGATCCCGGCTGCTCCAGATCGGTCATGGGTAAACCCTATGCGAGAAAGGGCCGTTGCTGTTTGGCATGTTGTAGAACTGCAGACATGACCGATCTGGATCTCGCGTATCTCTCGGCCGCGGAGATGGCCCGCAGAGTGGCACACGGCGAAGTCTCGCCGCTCGAATTGGTCGAGAACGCGTTGGGTCGGATCGACGACGTGAACGACGAGATCAATGCGTTCTGTTTCGTCTGGCAGGACGCTGCGCTCGAGGCCGCCCGCCGCGCCAGCGACCTCGTGGCGAGCGGTGCTTCTTTGGGAGTCCTGCACGGGGTGCCGGTCGCGCTCAAAGACACGACGCCGACAGCGGGTCATCGGACGACCCTCGGATCACGTGCGTTCGAACACTGGGTGCCCGAACGCGACGGGGCGGTCGCTCGAAAGCTTCAAGACGCGGGAGCGATCGTGGTCGGCAAGACGACGACCCCCGAGTTCGCCCATTCACTCGCGACCGAGAGCCCGCTGTGGGGCATTACCCGAAACCCGTGGAATCTCGATCGTACGACGGGGGGATCATCCGGGGGATCCGGGGCCGCAGTGGCCACGGGATGCGTTCCATTGGCCGAAGGCTCCGATATGGGAGGGTCGGTGCGAATTCCCTCCGCGTGGTGTGGTGTGGTGGGTCTGAAGCCAGGTCTTGGTCGCATCCCGATGGATGTGCTCCCCGGGTTGTTCGACAACATCTCTCATCATGGCCCGCTTGCGTCGTGCACAGACGATGCCCGTCTGTTCTTACAGGCCGCGCAGGGACCCGACGAGAGCGACATCTTGTCGTTGCCCGTGCCGCTCGATCTGTCTTCTCCGGCGACCGATATGACAGGGGTCCGGGTTGCGTTGAGCATCGATCTCGGAGTGTGGGCGGTCGACCCATCGATCGAAGCTGCGGTCCGACGAGCCGCCGACGCCCTCGCCGATGCGGGAGCCATCGTGAGCGAGGTCGACGTCGGCTTCCACGGAGATGAAGAGCAGTCCTGGAACAAACTCTGGGATGTCTTCATGGCGGCGTACTACGGGGATCTGGTCGAAGAGTTTGGCCACGAGATGGCTCCGGAAGTCGTCGGTCTGATCGAGCGGGGCAATGCCATGAGCGCTGTCGAATACAAGCGCGTCGAGCTCGTTCGAACGCGGATGTGGAATCAAATGCGACCAATTCTTGCGAACAACGAGGTACTTCTCTGCCCGACGATGGCGACCGGGCCGGTCGAGGCTTCGATCACCGGCAAACGAATTCCAGGCCACATGGAAGATGGCGCCTATCACTCGCCCGACATGACTGCTATCTGGAACATGATCTCGCCGTGCCCAGTGCTCACGGTGCCGTGCGGCTTCGACGGAGACGGCATGCCGGTCGGAGCGCAGCTCGTGGGAAGGCGATGGCGCTCCGACCGCTTGCTCGAGGTGGGGGGTGCGTTGGAACGGGCGCTGCCCACTCTCGGTCGTCCCCCGATCTGATCCATCGGGCTCGGTGCGGACGACAGACTCAGCCGAGCTGGGTCAGAACCTCATCGAGTGTCGCGAGGTGCTCGAGATCTTTGAGGTCGAGCACCTGAAAGTACATCCGAGTGCAGCCAGCGTCGCGGAACGATGCGAGGCGCTCGACCGCCTCGTCGACCAGTCCGGCAACGCCGTTTTGGCGAAGCTCTGGGGTTTCGCGTCCAATGGCTTCGGCCCGGCGGGAGAACTCGGCCTCGCTCGATCCCACCGCCAAGACCTGTGCCGCGGACCACACGAGGGTTTCCGGATCGCGTTCACGAGCCTCGCAGGCCTCGACAACGGGACCCGTCACGGCTTTCCAGTCGTCGGGTGCGGCAAACGCGATGTTGAACTCGCGCGCATGGATGGCGGCGAGCGCTGGGGTGCGCCGTTTGCCATGCCCTCCGATGATGAGGGGCGGGCGGGGTCGCTGCCACGGCTTGGGAAGCGCGGGGGAGTCGGTCAACGTGTAGTGCTCACCTGCGAACGAAAAGCGTTCGCCCTCGGGCGTACCCCACAAGCCCGTGATGATCTCCAATCCCTCGGTCAGCCGGTCGAAACGTTCTGCGATCGGTGGAAACTCGATGCCGTACGCCCCATGTTCCGTCTCGAACCAGCCGGCTCCCAGCCCCACCTCGACCCGACCACTGCTCATCTCATCGATCTGTGCAGTGCGGATCGCAAGCTGACCGGGGTTGTGGAACGTGATCGGAGAGACGAGCGTGCCCAGTCGGAGTCGTTCGGTGTCCCTCGCCAGCCCGGCAATTGTGGTCCAGGCATCGAGTGGGCCCGGCAGCCCGGTGCTGTCATCGCCCATTCTCACGTAATGATCAGAGGTGAAGAACCCGTCGAATCCGAGCTCCTCCGCGCGCTGGGCAAGCGTGGCGACTTCGGAGTACGTGGTTCCCTGTTGGGGTTCGATGAAAATTCGAGCGTCCATAGCCCGGTCAAGCTATCCGACTCGATCAGCCGTTTCGTAGCTGTGTTTCGATTCGTTGGGCGGTCGCTGCGACGCGCTCTCCGAGCTCGTCGATGTCGTCACCGTTGGGGAAACGGAATGCGGGCCCGTGCACATGCAGTGCAAGCGTCGTCCGGCCGGACGAATCGACGATGGGAGCAGCGACGGAGTTGATGTCGTCGGTGAACTCTTGAAAGACCCACGCATACCCATCGATGCGAATTTGTTCGAGCCGTTCTCGAATCCGCTCGGGTTCGGTGATCGTCTTGGCCGTGTGCATCTCGAACTCCCCGCGCTCGAGGAAGCCGTTCTGCACCGCGCGAGTCGAGTGAGCGAGAATGGCGAGTCCCGCGGGTACGGCGTGGACGGGCGTTGGTTCGTTCGTCCAGTCGCGGACGACGACGGAGCTCGCTGGGTCGTCCACTTGGATCAATGTGCGAATGACTTCTCCGTCGAAGCTGTTGAGTCCCACGGCTTCGCCGGTGAGCTCCATGAGCTCGACCATGTGTGGGCGAGCGACCTCGATGGCGCTGCGGGTGCTGCGCAGTGCGGTTGCGAGCTCGGCGATTCCCTCGTCAAGTTCGTAGGAACCTTCCTCGTTCTGTCGAACCGCTCGTTCTAGCTCGAGGCTCGACAGGAGCCGGGAGACGGTGCTCTTGGGAAGACCGGTTCGATCGCTGAGGTCGGTCACACCCGCTGGCCCCAGCGAAAGTGCCCGAAGTATTGCGAACGCTCGCTCGAGGGATTGCACACCAGCCATCCACGCCACTGTACCACGATGCGGAACAGCCTTGTCCACCATGTGGAACAGCCAGCGCGCTATCTCGCACCGGCCTTCGGCCGTTGTTGCGACCGCGCGCTTCTGTCTGCCGGCGCGGCGCCTTGGACCTCGGGCCTTCGGTGCGGCTACTTGTTCGTCTGCACGGCGTCGACGACCATGGCGACGATCGCGTCCGCGCCAACCTCGGTGGTCTCCATCGTCGAACGAACGGTGTATTCGACGTTTCCGTCTGCGATGCCGCGGGGCCCAACGGTGACCCGGAAGGGGATGCCGATCAGTTCGCTGTCCGCAAACTTCACCCCGGCGCGAGCGTCCCGGTCATCGATCAGCACGTCGATCCCAGCTGCCAGAAGCTCTTCGTAAATCTTCTCCGCAGCGTTCATGGTTGCCTCGTCGTCGATCTTCATGACCGTCACGACCACCTCGAATGGTGCAACCGAGACAGGCCAGACGAGTCCCTTCTCATCGGCGTGGGTTTCGGCGATCGCCGCCATGTTGCGGCCAACCCCGATGCCATAACTGCCCATCACAATCGTTCTCTTGTCGCCGTCGGCATCGAGGACATGAGCTCCCATCGCCTCGGCATATTTCGTGCCGAGTTTGAAGATGTGGCCGGCTTCGATCGCTCGCACGATCTCGAGTGGTGTCTCGCACTTCGGGCAGGCCTCACCCGCGGAGACCTCGCGCAGATCGACGAATCGCGACGTGTTCACATCGCGGGAAACATCGACACCGCGATAGTGCCAGTCATCCTCGTTGGCACCGGTGGTCAGGTTGGTGCGCCCCTCGAGCGCGTGATCGACGAGGATCGTGATGTCGTCTGGAACGCCGACCGCGCCCAACGACCCGGGGCGCGCTCCGAGATGTTTCAACGTTTCTTCGGGCGTCGCCGGCCGAATGTCGATCGCGCCGGTGGTGTCCTGGAGCTTCTGGATGTTGAGTTGATGATCACCCCGGACGACCGCGATCGTCATCTCGTCATCGAGCATCATGATCATCGACTTCATCTGACTGGTTGCCGGCGCACCGGCTTCCTCGAGAGCCTTGATCGTGCGGATGCCTGGAGTGGCGAACTTCTCGGGCGCGTCGGGTCCGACCTCGTCGTCGATCGGCGGCAACGCGGAAATCGCTCGCTCGATGTTCGCTCGATAGTCACAGTTCGGACAACGAACGACGTCGTCCTCACCGGAAGGCGACGCAACCATGAACTCGATCGATCCCGAACCGCCCATCGCCCCCGAGGAAGCTTCGACGGGCATGGCATCGACGCCGAGGCGCTCGAAGATCCGGAGATACGCCGCGTGATGTTTGTCGAAGGCCACGTCTAGGCCCGCAGTGTCGATGTCGAGGCTGTAGGAGTCCTTCATCGTGAACTCGCGCACCCGGAGCAAACCGGCCTTTGGGCGTGGCTCATCTCGGAACTTCCACTGGATCTGATACCAGATCTGGGGGAGCGCCTTGTAGCTGTTGATCTCGAGGGCCATCTGCGCAAAGGCCTCTTCATGGGTCATCCCCAACGCCACATCAGTGCCCGAACGATCCTGAAGCCGGAACATCTCATCGCCCATGGTCTCCCAACGCCCCGACGCTTCCCAAAGAGACTTCGGATGCATGGCGGGAAGCAGGAACTCCTGCCCGCCGATCGCATTCATCTCTTCTCGGACGATGCCCGCCACCTTTTCGTGGACCTTCCAGCCGAGCGGCAACATGTTGTAGTGGCCCGCGTGCATCTGGCGAATGAAGCCGCCGCGAACGAGCAGTTTGTGGCTGACGGCCTCGGCGTCGCCGGGGGCATCTCGCAGAGTGGGTACGAACAGGTTTGACCAACGCATGCTCGTGATTGTGTCACGAAGCGCCGCGATTACTCCGAATCCTAGGCCCAGGACCGGAGTAGGTTGGCGGCGTGAAAGAAATCAAGCGACCAGTTCTTTCCGGAGTGCTCGCCATCGTGCTGATGGGTTGTTCGAGTAGTCAGTCGGCCATCGTCGAGCACTTCTGCCCCGAGGCGATCGAGGTTTCGGTGGTCTGGGCGTTTGGCGAGCTCGAGTCTGATCGCTTCGACCAAGCCACGACGCTCGTGGAGCCAGGTGTGCCGACCACGGTATGGGAGGCGTGTTGTGACCCTCACCCTGATGGAACGATCGAACTCTCGACGGGGGACTGGTTCTACGTCGATGAGGCAACAGACTACGACGACTCCGTAATCATGATCGGCGAAGAAGGCTGCGTGTAGAAATCGCGGCAACGAGCTGCTGCCAGTGCCCAAATGACGCGATTCATGTGAGTTGGCTACCGGAGCGAGCACGTTGCTGTAGTACGTTGTACTTGGATCTGTTCCATGATGTGGAACTGTTCCATTTTGAATGATCGCACATTCGACAGGGGTATCCGATGCCGAGAACTCGATTGACCACGCCGCTCGTCCGTAAGGACGGCGAACTGGTGGAAGCGACGTGGGACGAGGCGCTCGATCGAGTGGCTGAGGGGTTCGGCAAGGTTCAGGCCACCGGCCATACCTCGTTCGGTATGTTCAGCTGTTCGAAATCGACCAACGAGATGAACTACGCGGCGCAACGATTCGCTCGCAAAGTGATGGGGTCGAACAACATCGACTCCTGTAATCGAACTTGACACGCTCCCTCGGTCGTCGGTCTGGCGACAGTATTTGGTGCGGGCGGCGGCACGGTCTCCTACGAGGAGATCGAAACGACGGATCTGATCATCATGTGGGGATCGAACGCTCGAGAAGCGCACCCGATCTTCTTCCATCACGCGCTCGCCGGGGTTCGTAACGGCGCCAAGATGATGGCGGTCGACCCACGCCGATCTCAGACGGCGAAGTTCGCCGACCTGTGGCTCGGCCTCAATGTGGGCACCGACATCGCCCTCGCAAACGGCGTAGGCAAGTACATCCTCGACAACAACCTGCAGAACGATGCGTTCATTGCGCACTCCACACAAGGGCTCGACGCCTACAAGGCCTCGATCGAAGAGTGGACTCTCGAACGAACCGCCGAGGTCACCGGGCTGCCCGAGTACGCCATCGCCGAGCTCGCGGAGGCCTACGCCACGGCACCGACCGCCCAGATCTGCTGGACGCTCGGAATCACCGAACACCACACCGGCGCAGAGAACGTCATGGCGCTGTGCAACCTGTCGCTACTGACCGGCCATGTTGGCCGGTACGGCTCTGGATTGGTTCCCGTGCGTGGACAGAACAACGTGCAGGGCGGCGGCGACATGGGTGCGTTGCCCAACAAGCTCACCGGCTTCCAGGATGTGGCCAACGACGAGATCCGGGCCAAGTTCGAAGCTGCATGGGACTGCACGATCCCTGCCGAGCCGGGCCTGCACCTCACACTGATGTTCGAAGCAATGGAACGTGGAGAACTGACGACGGTGTTCTGCATCGGCGAGAACCCCGCCGACTCCGAAGCCGACATCAACCACGCTCGCAAGGTCCTCGAGGGTCTCGACATGTTGGTGGTCCAAGACATCTTCTTGACCCGTACCGCAGAGCTCGCAGACGTCGTCTTGCCAGCATCGGCTGGTTGGGCAGAAACCGAGGGCACCGTCACAAACAGCGAACGCCGTGTCCAACGAAGCCGGAAAGCGCTCGACCCGCCAGGCATGGCCAAGGACGATCTCGAGATCATCAACCTGATCGCGGAACGCATGCAACCGGGATGGGGCAACCCGTCGGCCGAAGAGATGTGGGATGAGCTGCGAACGGTGTCACCGATGCACGGTGGTATGAGCTGGGAGCGGCTCGAAGAGCACGGCGGGCTCCAGTGGCCATGCCCGACACTCGACCACCCGGGGACGCTGTTTCTGCATGGCTGGTTGTGGGAAGAAGACCTCGGCGGCAGTGAACCAGCACCGTTCACCGTGAACGAGTGGCGTCCTCATGTCGACCAGCTCGACGACGACTTCCCGCTGCTGATGACCACGGGCCGTGTTCTCGACAGCTACAACACCGGTGTGCAAAGCGACGGGTACAACTCGCCGATTCGCTCGGGTGAAGCGCTCGACATGAACCCTCACGACGCTGCGCGGCTGGGTATCGAAACAGGATCCCGTGTGGAGGTGTCTTCGCGCCGGGCCACCATCGACATGACCGTTCGAGTGCAGCCAGACCTCCCGGTCGGCCTCACCTTCACCACATATCACTTCGCCGACACGACCGATACGAACCAGCTGACGATCGAGGCGTGGGACAAGAAATCTGGCACCGCCGAGTTCAAGGCGACCGCAATCAACGTGAGACCCAAAGCAACGGCCGGAGCCTGAAGGAAATGCCGATGAACGAAGCCAACCGGATGGGCCGCAGGGTCGGAACAGAGGTCGACAACGATGCCTGAGATTGCGGTCACCGACGCCCGCGGAACAGAGGCCGAGAAGAATGCCGTGGCCGATGCCATCGCCATTCAGAGTCCCGGTCTGATCACCTTCGATGCCATTGGACCCGCGCTCACATTCGACGGTGATCGAATCGCACGCGCTGGCGCTGAGCGACTCTTCCATCGCCGCCACCTGTTGCTCCCGGTGTTGCACGCGGTGAGAGATGCTGTTGGACACATCAGTGAAGGCGGGGCGAATGAGATCGCCGAGGCGCTGCAGATTCCTCCGGCCGAGGTTTTCGGAGTTGCCAGCTTCTACGAGCTGTTCACGTTCGAACCAGCCGGCGCAGATGATGTCGTACACGTCTGCGACGACACCGCCTGCAGAATACGTGGCGCCCTCGGACTGATCGATGAACTCCGTTCCGACGGCGCAGTGGTGCATGGCAGCCCTTGTCTCGGTCTGTGTGAGCAGGCACCGGCAGTGTTCGTCCAACGCACCGGGGAGCAGCACGTGAGCGTGCGCTCCGCCACGAAGGATTTGGTCACCGCTGCTCTCGGGGGAGCAAAGACGACACCGATTGCGCCTGTCCCGCAGGATCCAGCCGACCTGACGCTCCTTGCCAGGGTGCACGATCCCTTGGCTGTCGACTACGACGGTTACGTTGCTCGGGACGGCTACAAGGCGCTGGCCAAAGCGGTTTCGATGACGCCAGCCGAGGTCATTGCCCATGTGGGCGACGCTGGTTTGACGGGACGCGGCGGTGCAGCATTCCCGACGGGGTTCAAGTGGTCGGCCGTCGCAGGTGAAGAAGGCCCACGCCACCTGGTGGTGAATGCCGACGAGTCCGAACCCGGCACGTTCAAGGATCGCGTGCTCATGGAGCACGATCCGTACTCACTGATCGAAGCCATGACCATCGCGGGTTACGCGATGGGCGCTGAGCAGGGTTGGATCTACATTCGTGGCGAATACCCCGAGGCGGCGCGGAGCTTGAAATCAGCGATCGCGGAGGCGCGCAGCAAGGGCCTGCTCGGCGATGACGTCGGTGGGCACAACTTCCGATTCGACATCGAGATCCGACTCGGCGCCGGCGCCTACATCTGCGGAGAAGAGACGGCGCTCCTGAACTCGATCGAGGGGTACCGAGGCGAACCGCGCAACAAACCTCCATTTCCCACGACGAACGGGTTGTTCGGTCGGCCGACCGCCATCAACAATGTCGAGACCATGGTCAACGTCAACCAGATCATGATGCTCGGCGGCGAAGGCTTCGCCCAGCTCGGTGGAGGACGTTCGACCGGCACGAAGCTGTTCTGCCTTTCCGGTCATGTCGAACGCCCGGGTGTGTACGAAGTGACCTACGGAGCGACGCTTCGCGAGGTGATCGACCTCGCCGGTGGCGTCGTTGGTGAGATGAAGGCGATCCTCATGGGCGGCGCGGCCGGATCGTTCATCGGCGCCGACATGTTCGACGTGCCGCTGACGATCGAAGCGTCCCGCGAGAACGGCTTCTCCCTCGGTTCGGGTGTGATCATGGTGCTGAACGACAGCGTCGACTTCGATGATTTCGTCGCCCGAATCGCACAGTTCTTTCGCGACGAAAGCTGCGGTCAGTGTGTGCCGTGCCGCGTCGGAACCGTGCGCCAGAGCGAGTCGCTGCTCCGCATACGCGAAAAGGGTGCCCCGGTCGAGGAGGAACGAGTGATGCTCGACGACTTCGCGAAGGTGATGGCCGATGCCTCCATCTGCGGCCTTGGCCACACGGCGTCGGGAGCGATCCTGTCGGCGATGGACCTGGGTTTGATCGGAGGAACACGATGAGTATCGCCGAACGACCGGTCGAGGTCAGGACGAAGGTCACGATCTCGGTCGATGGGCAAGATGTGAGCGTGCTCGAGGGTGACACGATCCTCGATGCCTGCAACGCCGCCGGGGTCGACACCCCAACGATCTGCTACGGACCGACGGTCACTCCGGTCAACGCGTGCCGCGTGTGCGTCGTCGAGGTCGAAGGGTCGCGAACGCTCGTGCCTTCGTGCTCTCGACCCGTCGAAGAGGGAATGGAAGTCACGACCGACTCCGAGAAGGTGAATCACAGCCGCAAGATGGTGCTCGAGTTCCTCGCGACCTCGTCAGATGTCAGCCAGTCCGAAGAGATCATGGGTTGGATTGGCGACTACGCCGCAGACCTCGATCGATACGACACCGAAACCACGCAACGGATGACCGACGAGGTCAAGATCGAAGACGATCTCTACATTCGTGCTTACGACCGATGCGTGCTCTGCTACAAGTGCGTCGAAGCCTGTGGCGAAGATGCACAGTGGACTTTCGCGATTGCGATGACCGGTCGTGGATTCGACAACCGGATCGGGACCGAGTTCGGCGTCACGCTTCCCGACTCGGCATGTGTGTACTGCGGGAACTGCATTGCGGTCTGCCCGACCAATGCGCTGCAGTTCAAGACCGAGTTCGACCTTCGCAAGATGGCCGACTGGCGCCCAGATGATCAAACGGTCACCAGAACCGTGTGTTCCTACTGCGGTGTCGGCTGCAATCTCGACTTGCATGTGCAGGACAACACCATCGTCAAGGTGACCTCCCCGAACGATCATTCGATCACCAACGGAAATCTGTGTGTGAAGGGTCGCTTCGGGTACCAATACGTGCAGAACCGGTAGCCGGCGATGCGGATCACCAACGTTTCGGCGTATGCGGTCGATCTTCCCCTCAAAGAAGGTTCGTACAGCTGGGGGACGCAGTCGTATACGAGTTTCGATTCGACGGTGGTCGTCATCGACACCGACGAGGGGCTGCAGGGATACGGCGAGGTGTGTCCATTGGGCCCGGGTTACATGCCATCGTTTGCCGCTGGTGCTCGCGCTGGCATGGCCGAGATCGCACCACAGCTGATCGGTCTCGATCCGCGCAATGTCGACGTCGTGAGCGCTCGTATGGATGAGGCGTTGAAGGGCCATCCGTATGCCAAGTCCGCTCTCGACATCGCACTGTGGGACGTCGCAGCAAAGTCAGCGGGCGTATCGGTCGCCACCCTGTTGGGAGGCGCGTTTCGAGAGCAGGTGAAGCTCTTTCGAGTGATCGGGCGTGCCGCGCCCGAGGCCATGGTCGAACGGTTGGGTGAATACCGAGACGAGGGTTTCGTCCAGTTCCAGATGAAGGTCGGGGAGCGTCTCGACATCGACCTCGAACGCATGGGGGCCGTCACCGACGCGATCTTGCCGAGCGAGACACTTGCGGCAGACGCGAACACCGGGTGGCGTCAACATGAAGCAATGCGGGTCGCTCACGTCATGGCGGACAGGCCGCTGTACATCGAACAACCGTGTCTCACGTACGAAGAGTGTCTTGCCGTGCGCCCGCACCTGAGCCGTCCGCTGATCCTCGACGAGGTGATGGACTCACGCCAAGCGATACGTCGCGGCGCCGCCGACGGTGCCATGGACATCATCAATCTCAAGATCAGCAGGTTTGGTGGTTTGTCCGGCGCTCGTCGCGCCCGAGATCTCTGTGTCGATCTCGGCATCACGATGACGATCGAGGACACCTGGGGAGGGGAGATCGCCACCGCGGCGATCGCGCATCTGGCTGCGTCGACCCCCGAGGGATTCCACTTCCAGTCGAGCGCGTTTCACGACTATCACTCGCGTGCTATTGCCGAAGGCGGACCCGTCGTGACGAATGGGTACATGTCCGTGTCCGATGACCTGGGTCTCGGGGTCACGCCGGTCTGGGACCTGCTCGGCGAACCGCTCTTCAGCATCTGAGGCGCTACAACCCGGCCCAGTGCAGAAGCCAGAGCGCAACCATGCCCAGTCCCAGGCTCAACGGCATGTTCTTCCATTTGACAATGACTGCCGCAGCCACCGATGCGGCCACAAGTCGTGGAATGTCTGCCGAGAACTCTGCAAACCCGTCGCCGCCCAGAACCAACGGCACTGCGATGGCGGCGAAGGCGGCGGGCGCGACGTAACGAAGCGCGCGTTCCACCGGTGGTGGAAGCGGCATTCGATCGCCCAACGCAATGAATGATGCGCGTGTTGCGTACGTGACGATGCCGCACGCGATGAGGGTGAGCCACAAGGTCATGGCGCACTTGCCTTCTCGAGGCGACCCTCGGCGATGCCAGCGGCCGCCACGCCCAAGACGATTCCAAGCAGCAGACCTGAGCCTTGGGGGAGATCGCGACCAACGACGGCGACGGACCCGGCAACGATGGCGGCGACAAGGCCTGGGCGATTCTTCACCGACAGCGCCAACAGCCCCGTGAACAACAAGGGCACAGCGAACGAGAGCGACCACTCCTCTCGGACCACATCGCCAACGAGGATGCCGATCGCAACAGAAATGACCCACATGGTCCAGAGAAATGCACCTGATCCGAGGAAGTGCCACATTCGATATCGAAGCGATGACCCTTCGAGCTCGGGCGCCGTGTCGGCCACGGCGAAGCATTGATCGATCAAGAAGTACGGGGCCAGGTAGCGGAACTTGGCTGGCATGCCGACGAACTTGGGGCGCAGGGCAGCCGAGTACATGATGTGGCGCGAATTGATGAGCAGCACGGACACGATGATCACCGCAGCGGACGCTCCATCGGCGATGAGATTCAGCGCGGCCAGCTGTGAAGCTCCTGCGAGAATCAACCAGGAGGAGGACCACCCAGCCCACGGATCAATGTCGTTGGTGGTGATGATCAGCCCGAGCACGAGGCCGAACGGTACACCCGGAATTGCGAGGGGGAAGATGGTGGTGATCCCGTCGACGAAAGCACGTCGATCGAACGAGAAGTCGGTCACCGATTGAGGCTATTGGAAGCCTGGGGGCGATGACACCTGGGTGGAAACGTCGTTCGAGGGTCTGAAACCACTCAGTTTTGGGAGGAAACCGACGATGGGCCTCCATGGAATCGGATCAGGGGCTTCGCCTCTCGCGTCGTCACATGCTCGCCGGGTCGGCGGTCGCGGCTGGGGCCTGGGTTGCTCCCAGCGTGTTGACTCTTGACCGTGTCGCTGCCGCGACCGGGAGTTGTGGCGTTGCCCCGGTTCGGTTCGACTGGTCCACGATCGCACCAACGACCTCCATGCCAGCTTCGATCACGGCAACGGACGGGACCGTCGTGTCGTTCGCGCTCAGTGGATCAACAGGATTGCTCTTGTCGAACTACAACGGCAGGATCCGCACGGGTCAGCGCGGCGGACGTTCGGACTACATGGCGCTCGGCATGTCGGGTGCCAGAAATGGCAACGGGGTCGCGTTGACGATGTCGTTCAGTCAACCGGTGCAAGCCTGCTTCGAAGTCACCGACGTCGACCGTGCGAACAATTCGTGGGAGGACTCGGTCACGTTCAGCGCGTCGCTTGCGGGCGCAAACGTTCCGTTGAGTGCCGCCGATCTCGTGCCGCAGGGCGCATCGGTCGTCAATGTCGGGGCGAACGGTGCGATCGGCGTCGCCAGCGAGGGCAACTCTTCGTCGCTCGCAAACCTGATGTTCACCGCTCCGAGCGATGTCGATCAAGTCGTCATGAACTACTTCGACATCTCGAACTGGACCTCGACGCAGGTCATCGGAATTCACGACTTGCGGTGGTGCTGAGCCGAGGTTTCATTCCTCGCGACCAGCAATGACCCGGCGAACTCGAGCGTTGATCCGTACGCCGAGATCTTGAAAGGGAAGATTGTCGTTCGGTCGGCCCTTTGCCAGCATCTGACCCAGCTGGTCGGAGTCTTCGCCCAAGATCATCTCTGCGAGAAGTTTGCCGCTGATGGTTCCGCGAGCGATGCCCACGCCATTGTGCACGACCGTTCCGTACACGTTGGGACGCAGCTCTCCAAAGACCGGTTCGCCATTGCGAGAAAGGCTCAACGCCCCACCCCAGCTGTGTTCGAACGGGACGTCGCTCAGGGACGGCCACCTGTTCTCGAAGGACTTGCGATGCGTCTTTGCCGCCCAGTGTTTTCGACCGACGAAGTCGGACCGTTTGGAGAAGCTGAAGATGTTTCGCACCAGAATCCGGTTGTTCGGGCTGGTGACTCGGCGAACCGACGTTCCAGCTGGGTGTGCGGCGATGATGCCGTAGCTCGATGCGCCACCAATGCGGTCCGCCTCGGCGTCGGAGAGTTCGCGTGTCATCGAACCCCAGGTGATCAATGGGATCAGCTGCTTCTGTAGGAAACCGAAACCTTCGGTGAAGCCGTTCGTCGCGAGAACGATTGTGGGAGCGCTGGCTGAACCTCGATTGGTTCGCACCACATGGGGCTGACCATATTCGACGTCGGTGACCATGGAGTTCTCAAAGACGGTGACGTTCTCGGGCATGGTTGCGGCCAGCCCACGGACCATGGCCGCCGGCTGCACGAGGAAGCTGTGTGGAGCATGAATCGCCTTCGTCCAGAACGTGGATCCGAAGACGTCTTCGCACTCAGACTTGGTGAGCAACGTGTGGTCCTCATCGATGGCCTCGAGGCTCGCCGCGAATTCTCCAAGCATTCGCTCACCGCGCTTCGTCGCCGCAGCGTGATACTTGCCCTCCTGGACCCACTGGCAATCGATTTGTTCTCGTTCGATCGTGGTATCGAGCCAATCGAGTCCGGCTCGGTTCAACGCGATCGCGTCCTGCGCTGCCTTCTTGGCGTCGGCGAAGCTCTTTGCCCGAAGGTTGTGTGCGTGGTCGATGGCGAAACCCGAAGATCTACCCGCTGCATTGTTCCCGATTCGATCGCCGTCGATCAGTACGATCGAGGAGGACGGGTCCAGCTCGGCCAGTCGCCGCGCTACCGCGAGGCCGGAATACCCGCCACCGATGACGAGGAAGTCGCAGGTGACGTCTCCGGTGAGGACGGAGGCCTCTGGCAGCGGAGGCAAGATCTTCTGCCACCCGTTGGACTGGTCATAGACCGGAAGATGCGAGACCCTCACTATTGCGCTCGACACATATTCTCGCTCGACATGCCCGGACGAGACCCCGGTATGCGGACCGCGACGTTGTGAGCCCCAAGGCGAACAACTCGGTTAGTGAGCGAAGCGAACGACATCAACCGAGGTCGATCCAGATCGTCTTGAGTTCGGTGTACTGATCATGGGCCCAGAGGCCGTTGTCACGACCGCCGAACCCCGACAGCCCGAACCCGCCGAACGGTGTCGCGACGTTGCCCTCGCCGTAGGTGTTCACCGTGACCGTTCCTGCATTGATGGCCCTGGCTGCGATGTGTGCAGTGCGAAGATCGGAGGTGAACACGGATGCAGCCAAGCCGTATGCGGTGTCGTTCGCGATCTGGATGCCTTCCTCGGGCTGTGCGAACTCGATGACGCTCAGCACCGGCCCAAAGACCTCTTCTTTGGCGAGGCGCATGTTCGGTTTCACATTGTCGAAGATCGTGGGTTCGACGAAGGAGCCGCCGGTGTCCTGCAGGACGCGCCGGCCACCCAAGATGCAGTCGGCGCCGTCGACGTGACCAGAGTTGATGTTGTCCATCACCTTGTCGAGATGTGCAGGTTCGATCATCGCTCCGATCCGGGTGTTTGGGTCGAGCGGATCGCCAACAACCCAGTCGCGGCTCTTCTCGAGAATCAAGGACAACAATTCGTCCTTTACGGAGCGATGCACGATCAAGCGCGAGTTGGACGAACAGTTCTGCCCGCCATTCCAGTAGATGCTGGTGGCCGCATGTTCGGCGATGCTGTCGAGGTCGTCCGCATCGGCCATCACGACGAACGGGTTCTTGCCGCCACATTCGAGGAGCACACGCTTCAGGTTCGAGTCAGCCGAATAGTGCAAGAACCTCCGGCCCGTTTCGGTGGACCCCGTGAAGGCCAACGCGTCGACCCCCATGTGTCGGCCAAGTGGCTCGCCGGCGGTGGGGCCGAAGCCCGGAACGACATTGATCACGCCGTCCGGAATACCTGCCTCGATAGCCAGCTCGGCAATACGCAGCAAGGTGATCGAGGTCTGTTCCGCTGGTTTCAGCACGCACGTGTTCCCGGTCGCAAGAATTGGACCGAGTTTCCACGCCGCCATGAGGAGCGGGAAGTTCCACGGAAGCACGACACCGACGACGCCGATGGGCTCTTTGACGACCATCGAGACGACGCCGGGGCCCGACGGAGTGATGTGATCGTTGATCTTGTCCGCAGCCTCCGCGTGCCATCGAATGGTGTCGATGGTCTCCACCAGGTCGATGTTGGCCGTGTCGTCGATGGGTTTGCCGCCTTCGATCGTCTCGATCGTGGCCAACTCGGTCGCATGCGATTCGATGAGCGTCGCGAAGCGTTGCATGAGTGCCTTGCGCTCCATCGGGCTCATGCGGCTCCATGGGCCATGGAAGGCTTTGCGAGCGGCGATCACGGCACGGTCGACGTCCTCGGCGCCGCAATCGGCGATCTGGGTGATCTCCTCGCCGGTGGCGGGATTGATTGTGGCGAACGTCTTGCCGCTCGCCGACGGAACCGGCCGGCCGCCGATGAAGGCCTCCGACGGTAGGTGCAACGAAGCGGCAAGTTTCGCTGCGGGGCTCTTTTTTGCCGCGGGGCCGGAGCCGTCGCTGCGCTCCTTTTTCGCCGCGGGGCCGGAGCCGTCGCTGCGCTCCTTTTTCGCCGCGGGGCCGGAGCCGTCGCTGCGCTCCTTGACCGTCCTGCGGACTTTTTGTTTGGCTGGAGCCTTCTTCTTGGCCGGTGCCTTCTTCGCACTCATCGTGTCGCCCCCGTGGTCTCGGTTCGTTTGACCAACCAATCCTGTTCGTCTTGCCACTCGCGCCATTTCAGGCGACTTCGGTCGACGCCATTGATCGGCAACGCCGACAGACCTGCCTCGATCGCGAGACGGGCAGAACCGGTCACGGGCATCTGCGGACGACGGAGGGGCCCCATTCGCCGGCCGACCATCTCGGTTGCCGTCTTCACTCCGGGAAGGAACCCGACATCGACCTCGTTCTCCCACATGAACGCATTGATCGGCCACATCTTTTGCCATAGAACGAGCGCTTCGGCCAACTTGCCAGCGTCGAGCAAGTCGATGAGCTGCACACATTCATGCGGCATGATGTTTGCGCAACCCCAGATCATTCCCGCTGCGCCGGCCATCACGGCATAGGGCGCAAGAGGGTCGACGCCACACAACACCTGGGCATCCGTACCCTCGCTGATGGCGACGAGTTTCTGGATGCGGCTGAGATCGCCCTGGCTGTCCTTCATGTAACGAACGTTGTCGATCGCGAGCAATTGTCGATACATGCTCGGCGTGATCTCGACACCGCTTGCCGCCGGTGTGTTGTAGAGCGCAATATCCGTCGACACCGCTTGGGCGACCCGCTCGTAGTGATACATCACCCCTCGTTCGGAAGGGCTCTCCAACCATGGTGGGAGCACCATCACGGCGTCTGCGCCATGGTCGACGGCATGCTTCGACGACTGGACCGTGTCGCTGACCGACATCTCTGAGGTCTGCACCATCACGGGCACTCGACCGTCGATGTGGGGGAGACAGAGTTCAACGACGCGGCGTTTCTCCTCTGGACGTAGGTATGCGTACTCGCCCGTTCCCGAGAGAACGAGCAGTCCATGGACCCCGGCGTCGAGAAGCCAGTCGAGATGATCGAGCAGGGCCGGCTCATCGATCCGTTCTCCCGCATCGGTCATCGGCATGGCCACGGCCACGATCACACCGCGAAAGTCGCGTTGTTTCTGCGTAGATGAACGTTGCCGAGGGGTACCCATAGAAAGGATTGTCATGCCAAGCACCTCCTCGTGTCAAACTGTGTCATAGTAGGATTCGTGATGGACGACACGGGATTCGATGCATACCCAGCAAGGAACGAGCGGGAGACATGAAGTTAGACGTCGAGTCGTTGCGAGCCCTGAAGGCCGTGGTCGACACGGGCACGTTCACGGAAGCGGCAGCCAGATTGGGGATGACCCAAAGCGCGGTGAGCTGGAAGATCAAACGCCTCGAGGAGCGTGTTGGCCACGAGCTCGTCAAGCGGGGCCAAGAGATCGAGGCCACTCCCGATGGCCGGGACTTGTTGCACTACGCCGATCGGGTCCTCACCGCACACGACGAAGCGGTCGCCCATCTGTCGCGAAGCGATCTCGAGGGTGTCATTCGGCTGGGGACCAACGAAGACCTCCGCGGCGGGCAGCTCGCAGATGTGCTGGGCCGTTTCGGTCGGATGTACCCCCACATCCGCCTCGACGTTCGTGTGCAGTTGAGCGGTGAGGTCCGAGACTGGTTCGACGATGGGGAGGTCGACCTGGCCGTCGTGCAAATCCCTGCCAGCGAAGTGCGCCCCGACGATGTGGAGCTTTGGCGCGAACAGCTCGTTTGGGTGCAGAGTGTCGATCACGATTTCGATTCCGGTGCGGTTGTTCCGGTCGTGTCTTTCGGCCCGGGCCTCGTGTACCTCGATCTGGCGGAGGAGTCGCTCAAGCGTGGATCGCTGCGATGGCGAACGGTTCTCGAGTGCCCGATGTTGTCGGGGGTGCAGGCCGCAGTCGAAGCGGGACTTGGCATCGCGGCCCTCAACCCGAGGAACTTCACCGGTGCGATGAAGACATGGTCCCACAACGCGGATCATCCACTACCCGAACTGTGCGAGGTGATTCGGACCGCCAACGATGGTGATCCTGAGGTGCTTGGGGCTCTCCGGGATGCGCTGACCACATCGCTTGGAGGCCGCAGCTGATGACCGAGGTCGATACCGCGGGATCGGCTCCGCCGTCTGGGCGACGTGGCAGAAGCGCCCGGCGGGCCGCGCGCAGTGCGAAGACCGTCGAGTGGCTTCCCGAACTCGACCGAGGCATTCCATACCTCGACATCGTGAGCCCAGAACAGCTCGAACGAATACACGACGCGTCGATGACGCTGCTCGAAGAAGTCGGCATCGAGTTCCGCGACGACGAGTCGATCGAGATGTGGAAGGCAGCGGGAGCGACGGTCGAGGGATATCGGGTGCGAATCGATCGCGAACATCTGATGTCGCTGATCTCGACTGCTCCGTCCGAGTACACGATGCTCGCTCGTAACCCAGCACGTTCGGTGAGCCTCGGAGGCACGAAGACGGTCTTCACGCCGGCCTATGGAGCTCCGTTCGTCCTCGACATGGACAACCGTCGGCGACACGCGACGCTCGAGGACTTCAACAACTTCGCCAAAATCGCATACATGGAGCCAGCGATGCACATGACGGGCGGTGTGTTGTGCGAACCGATGGACGTGCCCGTGGCCTATCGGCATCTCGAGATGACACACAGCCTTCTGAGGTACAGCGACAAGCCGTTGATGGGTTCCGTCACGTCGCGGTCGCGTGCAGAACAATCGCTGCACATGATGGGTATCGCGTTTGGTCATGACGTGGTCAAAGACACGACCGTGAGCACCTCGCTGGCGAACTGCAATTCGCCGTTGGTGTGGGACCAGACGATGCTCGATGCTGTCAAGGTCTACGCGGCCAGCAACCAGGCGATGCTCTTCAGTCCCTTCGTTCTGGGTGGAGCCAGTACTCCGGCGAGCACGGTTGGTGCCGTGGCACAGCTCAGCGCCGAGGCGCTCGCTGGTGTGGCGTTCATGCAGCTCGTGCGGCCTGGCTCTCCTGCGGTCTACGGCCAATGGACGGCCACGGTCGCGATGAACTCGGGGGCACCGCTCGCAGGCACGCCAGACATCGACCACATCAACATGCTCGTCGGGCAGCTGGCCCGGTTCTACGAGCTTCCCTGGCGATGCAGCGGTGGGTGTTCCTCGTCGAAATTGGTGGATGCGCAGGCGGGATACGAATCGGCGCGAAACATGTACGGCGTGCTCATGGCCGGGGCAAACTTCGTGTTGTCGAGCACCGGGTATCTCGAGAGCGCCCTCTGTCAGAGTTACGCCAAGGCGATGCTCGATGGCGAGCAGATGCGCATGATGTACCGCCTGGGGCGGGGCGTGAACATGGATGAGCTGGAACCCGCCATGGCCGCCGTACGCGAGATCGAGCCGGGAGATCACTTTCTCGGGACGAACCACACGCTGGCGAACTTCGAGACCGCCTTCTTCATGCCTGACCTCATGGACGGTGAAGCGTTCGAGAACTGGAGCGCCAATGGCGGTGTAGACGCCAATTCTCGAGGGCTTTCGATGGCCAAACAGGTGCTCTCGGAGTACCAAGAACCCAAACTCGACGACACGGTGCTGGCCGAACTCGACGAGTATCGCGATCGCATGAAAGCCGAGATACCGGAGAACAGTTTGTGATGGGAGGGCCAATGACCCCGCTTGCTGGCAAGGTTGCGATCGTCACCGGCGCCACCTCGGGAATCGGAGCCGCCACCGCCATGGCTTTCGCCGAGGCTGGAGCGTCGATTGTCGTCACGGGTCGGAGCACGTCTGGAGCGGAGACGACCGCCGCCCTCATCGCTTCGATCCAGGGTGACAGTCGGATCATGTTGGGTGATGTCTCCGACTCCACGTTCTGTGACCAGCTGGTCGACTTCGCCGTGGACCAGTTCGGGCAGCTCGACGTCGTGGCCAACGTCGCCGGAACGATCACCCGAGGTGATGCCACCGAGACGAGCGATGAAGAGTGGCACCAGAACATGCGCGTCAACGTCGACTCAGCGTTCTTCATGTCCCGAGCTGCCGTGCGTCAGTACCGTCGTCAAGCGGATGCAACTGGACGCGCCCCTGGCAGCGGCGTCAGCAGCGGCACGATCGTCAACCTCGCATCCAACGTTGGCATCGTCGGTAGCGCCGGGCTTCCCGCGTACTGCGCGTCGAAGGGTGCGGTGGTCTTGCTCACCAAGGCCATGGCCCTCGACCATGCTGCGGAGGGCATCCGCATCAACGCCTTGTGCCCCGGGGCCGTCGACACGCCTCTGCTGGTGTCCGCACACGAGAAGACGGGCCGCACGGCGGACGACGTCTTCGCTTCGAACATTGCGGGAATCCCGGAAGGCCGCATTCCCGAACCTACCGAAATCGCAAAGTCGATGGTCTATCTGGCCAGCGACCAGTCCAGTCATGTGACAGGCATCGCGTTGCCCATCGACGGCGGGTACGTCGCAGGATGAGCGCGCGGTTGACCGGCCAAGTCGCAGTCGTCACCGGGGGAGCGCAGTCCATCGGCGCAGCGATCGCCGACGGGTTGGCTGCGGCGGGAGCAACCGTCGTTGTCGGTGACCTGCAGGACTCGCCCGATCATCCGACCATCAGGCTCGATGTTTCCGACGAGGGGTCGGTCGTCTCCGCGGTCGCCGAAATCGTTGCGGACCATGGACAGCTCGACATCGTGGTCAACAACGCGGGAATCATGTTCGAAGCGCCAGTTCCGCAACAGGACTTGTCGTCCTGGAACCGCATGCTTGCGATCAATCTCACGGGACCGATGCTCATGATCAAACATGCAGCACCTCATCTGGCTGCCACGGGTGGGGCGATCATCAACGTCGGCTCGATCGAAGGCGACCGGTGCAACCCCGCACACGCGGCGTATGCCGCCACGAAATCCGGAGTCCATGGGCTGACGAGGGCGGCGGCCATCGATCTGGGCCCGACAGGCGTTCGCTGCAACGCGGTGGCGCCCGGTTGGATCGATACTCCTCTCAACGCAAGCTACGTCGACGCACACCCCGATCGGGAATCGGTCATCGAAGCACTCGCAGAGTTGCACCCGATCGGTCGCGTCGGGGATCCCAGCGATGTGGCTGATGTGGTCGTCTGGTTGGCAAGCGACGACAGTCGTTTCGTCACGGGGCAGGTGATAACGATCGATGGTGGCCGGACGGCGCGTCCACCTCTGCCGGGAATGTTGCAGTAGTCAGCGGTGGGGGTTCGCCAGAACCCAACTTTCGATGGATGGTCACGAGCCGGCGCGGTTTCTACCGTGATCACACGCGCCGCACGTCGGCAGGACGAAAGTAAAAAGACATGAGCATTGCCATGATCATCAGCACGACCGTGCAACCGGGCAAACGCGACGAGGTCCACGATCTCTGGGTCGAACGCCTCGCTCCCTTGGCGGAGGCAAACGAATCCCAATCAACCGTGGTCTGGTGCGACGACCACGCCGACGAGGACGTATTTCACCTGTTCGAGATATACACCGATGAGCAGGCGTTTGGTGCGAACGCGCAGTCACCAGAGTTTGCGGAGTACATGACAGCCGTGATGCCGTTACTTGCAGGTGAGCCTGTCGTCAGAACGGCGAATCCGCGCTGGGCGAAGTGATCGGCGTAGTTCCATCATGTGGCCTCGCCGAGGCCCCCATACCAAGCGGCGATCAGCTGTGCTCGAGAGTCCAACCCGGTCTTTCGGAGGATCGAATGCATGTGATCCTTCACGGTGGGAACGGAGATGAAGAGTGCGGTCGCGAGTTGCGCGTTCGAATAGCCGGATGCCGCCAGCATCGCCACTTCTCGCTCACGCGGGGTGAGTGACTCGAGGCGAGCATCAGCGCGAGGGGAGACACAGACGATGTCGGTGTCAGCAATTCGTTCAATTTCCACGTCGACCCCTGCCTCTCGGACAGAAGCAATAGCTTCGAGCGGCAGAATCTCGGGCTCACGCCGAATCGCGTCGACGAGGTCGACAACGGCAAGTCGATGATCGTTCTGAAGTACCACAATGACAGTGTGTCACCAACGGTACGCACACGTCACAAGTCAGGAGCAGAGATGACCGACCAGAAACCAGACGCTGCGTCGAATGGCGAAACCATCGGCCGATACTTCGCTGCGATGCGGCGCGGTGCTGCGGGGGAGGGGGATCTGATGTCGTTGTTCGCCGAGGATGCGACGTACATCGAACCCTTCAGTGGCAATCCGGAACCTGCGATCGGACACGAACAGATTCGCGATCGCCTTCGGGCCGGTTGGGACAACCCCCTTCCCGATCTCGAGCTCGACGTGCTCACGATGGAGATCGTCGCGTCACATGCCAAGTCCTCGTGGGAGTGCCGAAGCTCGGCGTTCCCTCAGCCGGTGCGCGGAAGCGACTCGTACACGTTCAATGCTTTCGGCGCGATTCAACGGCTCGAAGTGCGCATTGACGGCGACTAGAGGCTGTCTCTCCACGCAGCGAACTCGCCGATCCACGAGAGGTCGTAGTCGGGGCCGCCCCGTCCGATTGTGACCTCGTCGACATCGGCTGCAGCCAGACCGGCGAACAGCGCATCGAAGTCGTCGACCTGGTCGGTGTCAACTCCCACCGAACGCGAGATTTCGCTCGGGTCGCGACCGATCTTTGCGCACCAGTCATCGAGGATCTTGTTCTTGCGCTCCCACTCGTCGCCCCACCAGAAGTGCCACACGTCTGCGTGCCGGGCCACGTACTGCAGTGTCTTCTTCTCGCCGCCACCGCCGATCAGGACGGGTATCTTGCGAGTGGGGGCAGGGTTGAGTTTGGCCATTCGCGCTTCGATGATCGGAAGCGATTCCCCGAGTTTGTTCAAACGTTGCCCGGCGGTGCCGAATTCGTATCCGAACTCGTCGTAGTCGCGCTCGAACCACCCGGAGCCGATTCCCAAGATCAATCGACCATCGGAGATGTGGTCAACGGTGCGGGCCATGTCGGCGAGCAGGTTCGCATTGCGGTACGAGTTGCAGGTCACCAGACAACCGATCTCGATTCGGGACGTGACCTCGGCCCAGGAGGCGAGCGTCGTCCACGCTTCGAAGTGTGCGCCATCTTCGTCGCCATAGAGCGGGTAGAAGTGATCCCAGTTGTACGCGACGTCAGCGCCGAGTTCTTCGACTTGGAGGACGGCTTCACGAATCTGCGAGTACGTGGCATGTTGCGGATGGAGGTGGGCGGCAAGTTTCACGATGTGCTCCGGTTGGCAGTGGACAGGACCGAACCTAGTCTGCTCCGACGCCCGCGATTCTCGTGGACCGAGACGTGAAGTCTTTGCGATTGTGAAGGGGGAGTCATGGATCATCGATTGCGTCGCCGCGGTCTTCTCATGGCCTTCTTCGGAATGCTCCTCGTCAGCTCGGATTCCTTCTTCATTCGCCTGGCGGACATCGACGGATTTGACGTCACGTTTTGGGTCGGGTTGTTGAGTGCGCTCGTTCTTTTTGTGTTCTCCGTGGCCGTGCATGGCATCAATCCGCTCACCGGGGTCAGGGACGGCGGTTGGCCATTGTGGGCTGCCGGTGCTCTCCAAGCGGGAAGTACGTCGCTGTTCGTCCTGGCCGTGACGTTGACCTCGGTCTCCAATGTTGTTGTGATCATCGCAGCAGCCCCGATGTTCGCCGCCGGTCTGAGTGCGCTCCTTCTCGGTGAACGCACCAGCCGTCGTGTCTGGATCGCCATTGCGGCGGTGATGGTCGGCGTCGTCGTCGTGGTCGGCGGTTCGTTCGGCGGAGGTTCGATCACGGGCGACATCTTCGCCGTCGGAGCGATCTTTCTGTTCGGGTGCAGCCTCGTGCTCCTCCGTCGGTACGTCGACGTGAACCGAACGCTCATGGTCGGCGTGGCCGGGTTGGGCATGGCGCTCATCGCGGTGATCCCGGCATCGTTGTGGGGACACTCGAACAAGACGTGGACGGCCCTCATCTTGATGGGAGCCGTATTCGGACCACTTGCGCGAGTTCTTCTGGCGCGAGCGCCGCGGTATCTTCCGGCGGCCGAAGTGGGGTTGTTCGCCCCCGTCGAGACCGTGGCCGCGTCGTTGTGGGCCTGGCTGTTCTTCGATGAGACACCCGTCCTTGCGACGTTCGTCGGTGGATCCATCATTCTCGGGGCCGTGGTCTGGGGAACGTGGACGACGCAGGGTGAGACGACGGTGGTGACTCCGTCGTGACAGAACACCACACAAACGATCAACGAGCACTTCGCGCAGTCGCCGTCCAGTTCTGGGTCAATGGCATGGTCGTGGCCTCATACGTGCCACGGCTTCCCGGGATCCGCGACAAACTCGAGCTCGACCTTCGCACGATCGGCACGCTCATCGCGTTCGCCACCGCAGCAGGGTTGGTCGGGAGCGTCGGGGTCGGTCCGGCCGTCGACCGATTCGGAACGAAGAGGGTCATGATCGGCGGAGCGTCGGTCCTCGTGCTGGCTCTGCCCTTCGTCGGAATAGTGTCCAGCGCGGCGGCTTTGCTCGTCGTCCTGGGGCTGATCGCTGCTGCAGATGTATTCACCGACGTGGCGATGAACATCCAGGGTTCGGTTCTCAGCGCTCGACGTCACGCGCCGGTCATGAATCGACTGCACGCGATGTGGAGCCTGGGCACGGTCGTCGGTGGCGTCGTGGCAGCGGCCATGGCCGCGTGGGACGTCGATCTTCGAGTGCATCTGGCTGGAGCCTCGGTGTTCTTGCTGTGCACGTTGCTCTACGTGGCACCGGGCTTGCTGACGAACGAGGAGCGACCGGCAGAGGACGTGAGAGCGCCCAGCAGTTCAACAACCGGTGTCTCGACGGTCATCGTGACGTTTGCTCTGCTCGGAGCAGCGGCAATTCTCCCGGAGGTGATCACGAGTGACTGGGCGGCCTTTCGTCTGACCGATGACCTTGGCGCAACCGAGGGCCTTGCTGGCCTCGCGTACGTGTCGTTCACTTCAGGCATGGTCGCCGGACGTCTTGCGGGAGACATGGCGGTTCATCGATTGGGTGGAGCGCTCGTCTTGCAAGGTGCAACGTTGCTCGCAACGATCGGCATCATGCTCGCAACGCTTGTTCCGGCCGCGCCGGTGGTGTTCGTTGGGCTGTTCCTCGCTGGCATCGGCGTGTCGGTCATGTTTCCGCAGCTCTACGATGCCGCAGCACAGGCTCCTCGGCCCGGCAAGGCACTCGGCGGCCTGACAGCGGGGACACGGATTGCCCTGCTCGTCGCTCCGTTCCTCGTCGGAGTCCTCGCGGATACCGACGCGCTGACGGTTGGCGCAGCGATCGCCATTGCGACCATCCCGGCCGCCGTGGTGTTGCTCGTGCTCACTCGTCGGTTGCACGGCCACTGACCGCGCCTGCTCGACCCGACGCAGGAGTCCTAGTACGGGTTTGGGGTTCCGGGATTGATGTACGCAGACCGCGTTCTTGTGAAGAAGTCATGGGCGGTGTCGCCTTGCTCGCGAGGGGCGTGACCCGAGGACGACTTCTCGCCGCCGAACGGAACGTGGAGCTCTGAGCCGGTCGTCGGCGCGTTGATCTTGATGATGCCAGCCTCGAGATTGTTGATGGCGCGATCGACTTTCCACATGTCGGTCGTGAACACAGACGCGGACAGTCCGAAGTCGGTGTCGTTGGCCAATGCGAATGCTTCGTCCTCGCTTTCGACCCGAACAACCGTGCTGATCGGACCGAAAACCTCCTCGCGCCAGATGTCGAGGTCGGTGGTGCCGGTGAGCAGGGTGGGAGCAAAATAACACTCGCTCGTGTCGGGGACCTGCGCCGTGGCAACGACCTCAGCACCCTGCCGTACGGCCTTGTCGAGGCCTTCGGCGACCTCGGCTCGCGCTCCAGGCGCCACGATTGGTCCGATGGCGGCGTCGGGATCGAGCCCGCTGCCGATCTTGAGCGCGGACACCGACTCCGACATGCGTTCGACGAGTTGGTCGTGGACCGATCCGACCGCGATCACTCGCCGTGTTGCCGTGCACTTCTGACCCGTGGAGCCCATCGCTCCTCCAACGATGAGGGGCACGGCCAGGTCGAGGTCTGCGTCCTCGAAGACGAGAGCTGGATTGTGTCCGCCCAGTTCGAGCTGCACCCGGCCGTTGCGAGCAGTGACGGCATCGCGAATGCCGAAGCCGACGGGAACCGAGCCCGTGAAGGTCACGCCATCGACGCGAGGGTCTTCAATCATTGCTCCACCCATCGATCCTGGGCCGAGGATGAGATTGAGGGCGCCGGGGGGAACGCCAGCGTCCTGAAACACCTTGGCGATCGCAACCGACACAAGTGGGGTGTTGCTGGCCGTCTTCCAGACCACGGTGTTGCCGGCCGCGAGCGCCGGCGCGAGCTTCCACACGGGGATGAGGATCGGGAAGTTCCAAGGAGTGACGACGCCGACGACACCAAGAGGGGCCCGAAGCGTGCGAATGGTCTCACCCGGTTTGGCCGACGGATAGATGCGTTCGGTCGGCATCTTGATGATCGCCGCCTGGTACCTGCATGTTTCCGCCGACAACAACGCCTCGCCCTTCGTCTCGGCGAGCATCTTGCCCTCTTCGAGCGTGGCGATCATTGCGAGTTCATCGGCACGTTCGTCGAACAACACCGCCGCACGTTCGAGGATCTCGGCGCGTCGTTTGTACCCAACATCTCGCCACGCAACACGAGCATCGACGGCGGCCGAGACGGCATCGGCTGCCGTGCCCGAGTCGCCCACCGGATGCTCGCCCACCGGCTCGCTTGGTCGGGCCGGATTGATGCTCGTGGTCACCTTGTCGGAAGCGGTGATCCACTCACCTCCAATGAGGTGTGCACCGGTTGGAATGTCGATCGTCGTCATGGCCCAAGGGTACGCGACGCCGTGACCTCGACGGGTCTTGGGAGCCGAAAAGACGGTAGGGTTTGCCATGTCCGACAAGGGTGTCGACGCCGAGCTGAGCGCCTTGCTCCATGAGCACGCTGCAGCGTTACGAGATCCCGCTGTCGTCATGGCTCCGGAGCGGCTCGGGGCCGCCCGTTTGACGCGCTACTCCTTCAGCCGGAGCGTGCTGCGGCGAGCGCATTCCCACGGTTGGGAGACGTCGGCCGTTCGTATGGATCTCGACGCTGACGGGCAAGGGGAGGTCGCGTATCGGATCGAGGCCGAGGGGCATGTGTTTCACTTTGTGGCCTTCTTGCAGTCGCTTCCGGAAAGCGCACACACCGATCGGGTCATCGCCGACCGGTGGGAGGTTGCGGCGGCTCTGCACGAAGGCGATCTCACAGAGTCCGTTTGGGCACATCTGCGTGCCAACGTGCCCGAACAGGAGCGCGGTCGGCTGGGTCCCGACGTCTTGACCCTCACGCGTGGCAATCGAAGCGTGCGATTCTTCGAACATCTCGTCGACGAGTTGGCACATGGCCGCCAACCCGATCCTGCGCAAGTCGGAGACGCCGGGTACATCATGCGCAGCACCGCCTTCTATGGGAACGGCAAGTTCGGTATGCGCTCGTTCCACGGGTATCCGCAAGATCATCCGTTGGCGGCGCCGTATCGAGCTCAGTTTCTTGCCGCATGGTGCTATCGCGAGCTCAGCTACGACGCCGTTGAACACTGCGCTCGACTTCGGGGTGGCGACGACGCGGTGCCATTTGGTGAGGGATGGCGGACCTTCTTCGGCCTCGGCAACGCAACCGGGCTCGGTCTCGTCCCATACGCGTTCAAGCATCCCAAGGTGATAAACGCTTGGCTCGCCGTACGCGAGCTCGCACTTGTTCGGGTTCGAGCCCTCGATGGCAGTCCTGAGCGCGTCGATCGCTTTCGGTCATGGATTCGCTGGGCCGAGGCCCACTACAAGACGGGTACCGATGCCGACGCGACCCCATTTCTGAGCCCAGCCGAGCTCGTTCCCGTCGTCCAGAAGATCCACACCGCCTTCGAGGCGGTCGCTCACGAGCGTTTCCCTTTCGATGCTTTGATGCAGTGGGCCATGAACCAGCATGTCGAGACTGCAGAGATGGTGGTCTCCTTGCTGCTCGAACTCGACGATTGGGACGACGAGACCGTCGACCGGCTGCTCGCGGTGGACGAAGGCGGAGCTCTCGAACTCTCGATGACGATCTCCGAGACCCGAAGGCTCATCGAAGAACGGTTCGGCTGGACGCTGTCGTCCGTGGCCGGACGTCCCGAAAGTGCATCGAAATGGTGGGTGTACAGCGACAACACCGAAGAGCCGCGACGAGTCGACCGAGGCGCACTCTCGATCGGCAATCACGACATGGGTATCGACGTGGCGACCAGAATGTCGGCCCTGTATCGCGAACTGGCCGCCTGGCCAGACACTTCGGTTCTCGGCGAGGTTGCCGCAACCCAGTCGGAACATCTGCACGCGATCGAACGGCTCTTCGCATCGGATCAGCCGTACGGCGAGCCTCGAGACAACGCGTGCTCAGACGATTACCTACCCTTGCAGATCCAACGCATGCAGCTCGCCCAGTACGGCATGGACAACTGGAAGCCCAAGTCCACGGACTGGCTTCGCGTCACCTTGTTTCAGGGAGCGCCGCGCTTTGGCGACATCGGCCCCGGTGCTGAGGAGTTCGTCGACGATTGGGTGCTGCCACCGCTTCCCGACACGGCGGACGCGACCGTGCGTCCATGACCGTCATCCGACCCTGACCAGCACCCAAGAATGACCGAGGTACGAACGTGATCATCGATGGTCTCGAGATAAACAAGTGGAGCCGCCCGATCATCGAAGAGGTGCGTCGCGGCGGCGTCGACATCGTGCATGCCACCGTCGGCGTGTGGGAGGACACCGCGGGGACGTTCGAACGTATCGGCGCGATGCGACATCTCGTTCGTCAGAACAGTGACATCGTGCGAATCGTGAAATCGGTCGCCGAGATGGAACAGGCTCAGGCCGACGGGGTCCTCGGCCTGGTGTTCGGGTTTCAGAATTCGTCGATGGTTGGCGACGACCCCGAGTTGGTGGGGATGTTCTCCGACGTGGGGGTCAAGTGCATCCAGTTGACGTACAACCTCGCGAATCACCTTGGCGCGAGTTGTTATGAGCCCAACGACGGCGGCCTCACCCTGGCCGGCCACCGCATCGTGCAGGCATGCAATGACTTCGGCGTACTCATCGATATTTCCCACGTCGGGAACAAGACCGGTCTCGACGCCGTGCACGCCTCGGACGATCCGATCGCAATCACCCATGGGAACCCGCTCTGGTTCCACGACGCCCCGAGAAACAAACCCGACGAGGTCCTCAATGCCGTCGCTGAGCGCGGCGGCATGATCGGGGTCACCCTCTATCCGTTGTTCATGGGTGGAGCTGAGGTGCCCCGCTCGGCGTACTGCGAAATGATTGGTCGGCTGGCCGAACAGGTCGGCATCGATCATGTGGGCGTCGGAACCGACGCCGTGCTGGGCTGGGATCCCGATGCACTGGGTTGGATGCGCTCGGGGCGTTGGAACCGACCCAAAGACCCATCCGAGATCCCGCCGTTTCCCGACTGGCCACACTGGTTCAAAGGGCCAGCAGACTTTCCGAGCCTTCGCGAAGGGCTCGATGAAGCGGGCTTCAGCGCCGCAGACCGCGACAAGGTGCTCGGAGACAATTGGAAACGGTTGTTTGGACAGGTCATCGGATGACTGGGCGAGTGCTCGTCGCTCCGCGAGAGATCGTCGACGTGGTGTATCGAGCAAGTCGCGTGGCAGGAGCCGACAGTGGAGTTGCGTCGATGCTCGGCCGCTCGGCGTGTTTCGCCGTCGGGCAGTTGGGGTCAGATCTCTCACACGTGGTCGAGGCTCTCGACGAGGGCCAGGCACCTCCGCTGGGGTTCGTGCCGGTTGCCAAGGTCGAATCCGGTGGGTTCGCGGTCGATGGTTCGCTCGTGGTCGACGCCGCAACGTATTCGGTTGCCGATCTTGCCTACGCCGCGTTCTCGGCTTGCACCAGAGGGTGTGTTGTCTCGATGGTGTGTGGGGACGGAGTGGTTCACGCTCCCCATTCCTGGTTGTCGACGGGAAGAAGTGCACTGCTGATCGAAGAGTTGCGAGTCGAAAAACGAGAGGTGGATGCCGGGCTCGCCGCACGCGTCACGGCTCGCCATGACGAAGCCCTGAGACATGGGCTGTCCATTCCCGAGACGACGTGGCGAGCGCTCGCGGATCGCGCCACCCCCTACCTCGTACCCGAGCGGCTCATCGACGCTGCCGAGGGAGAACCTGCGAACTGATTCGCAGGAATTCGCGACATTCGTCAGGATGGGAGCGTCAACACGGCGGTGATGCGAACTACGTCGCATCGCGTGATCACGGGGAGTGAACATGAATGTTCGAGAATTGGGTGCCGAATTCATCGGTACCCTCGGTTTGGTTTTGGGCGGATGTGGAGCCGCAGTCTTAGCGGCCGACTTTGGATCGAGCGACGCGGGAACGAGCCTCGGTCTTGGGTTTCTGGGCGTCAGCTTGGCGTTCGGCCTGACGGTCGTCACCGGGGCGTACGCCCTCGGCCACATCAGTGGCGGTCATTTCAATCCAGCGGTCACCGCCGGGTTGGTCGCCGGCGGGCGATTCCCGGCCGCCAAGGCTGGCCTGTACATCGTTGCTCAGGTACTCGGCGCAATCGGTGGCGCAATCCTCATCTACCTCATGGCAGGGGCTCCTGACATCGATGGCTCACAGGCGGGCGCATTCGCAGCAAATGGTTACGGCGACCTGTCGCCGAACGGTTCGAGCCTTGGCACCGCGTTCATCACCGAGGTCGTCATGACCGCGATGTTCCTGATTGTCATCATGGGCGCTACGGCCAAGAAGGCTGCGCCGGCGATGGGTGGCCTTGCCATTGGTCTGATGCTCACGCTCATCCACCTGATCTCGATTCCGGTGACCAACACGTCGGTGAACCCAGCTCGTTCGACCTCACAGGCGATCTTCGCTGGGGGCGACTTCGTTCCTCAACTGTGGTTGTTCTGGCTCGCCCCAATCATCGGCGCAGTGATCGGTGCAACGATCTACCGAACACTGCTGGGTGAAGAAGAGGACCTCGCCGTCTAGGCGCTTCGACTGACAGTCTTCCTGGTCGGCGCTCAGGCAACCGAGAGATCAAACTCGCTGCCAGCGTCGATCAGGGATTCGAAGAGATATTGGCCGAACGACCGGTCGCACATCACCAGATAGCTCGGGGTGGCATCGACATCGTTGCGAATCAGATCGCACGTCACCATGGCCACGGAGCCTGAGGTGACGGCCCCGTTCGGCATCAGGTGATCCGACCAGTCGAGCCCACAGACCTTTTCGAGCGCGCTGGTGGCAGAGGCGCCCGAGAGGCGGAACTGCGCTCTGCTGTGGGTCCAGTCGACAATGCTGACATGACCATCGGTTGGCATGTCGTCGAGTCGTTCTTGCACTGCGCTCGCAGGCCCCAGGAGCATCCATTCGTCGGGTCGCGTGCCAGCGATCAGCACGTCACCCGACGTTCGACTTCCCGCGAAGACCTGCGCAAGAGAAGCTCGTGCTGGAGTACCTGACGCTGCGCGTATCACGACCTTCGTCATCGCGGACTCATCGCGGAGGGTGAGCTCGGCGGCAGGATCGGTCGGGTATGTGGCGACGACGGGACTGCGAAACTGCGGAGTGGTGTCAGACACGGAGACGCGCTCCTTCCGGGTCGTAGTGCGCATGGTGTTCCATCACGCGTGCAGTGGTGCGGTCACCGTTTGTGAGAACGATGGTGAGTTCCGTTCCGGCGGCCGTCATGTGGGGTGGGACGTGCGCGAGGCCGATCGATTTCTCGAGCGTGGGCGAGTACCTCGATGAGGTGATCCGGCCGAGTATCTCGTTCGTACCCGGGCGAACGATCTGTGACGCCTCCGGAGGAACGACCGTCGGGTCGGTCATCTGCACCGAGACGAGCACGGGGTTGGCGTCCGCGTCTTCGACCGCCCACCGGAGCTCCGGTTTGCCGACGAAGTCATCCTTGTCCATCTTGATCAGCGCGTGAAGCCCCGTTGTTGGTGCCTTGGTCAGGCCGTCGGTGTCTTGCCCCACGATGAAGTGCCCCTTCTCGAGTCGCATGATCCGTTGTGCTTCCAAACCGAACGGCGCGACGCCGAGGTCGGTCCCTTCGGCCATCAGCGCTTCCCACACGTGAAGGCCGTACCCAGCGGGGACGTGCACCTCGAAACTCAACTCACCCGTGAAGCCGATTCGCCACATCACGCAGTTGTCGACCGCGGCGACCGTGCCGGCGCGGACCTGCATGTACGCAAAGTCATCGCCGTCGAGTGGGACATCGGTGAGGCGTGCCAATAGCGTGCGAGCGTTCGGGCCGGCAATGTTGATCGACGTGTATGCGGTCGTGACGGGAGTGACATGGACCTCCCAGTCGGGATGCTCCGTCTGCAGCCAGTTCTCTGCCCATTCCCAGATCGTGCCCGCACCCGATGAGGTCGTGGTCATCAACCATCGGTTCTCCTCGAGACGGCCGGTCACCCCATCGTCGAGCACCACGCCGTCTTCGGCACACATCATTCCGTATCGCACGGAACCGACGGCGAGCTTGGACCACTTGTTCGTGTAGAGAAGGTTCAACAACTTCGGAACATCGGCACCCTGCAGATCGAGCTTGCCAAGAGGCGTGACGTCGATGAGTCCGACGTTGGTACGCACGTTTCGAACTTCAGCCTCGGGGTCGCCGTAATGCTCGGGGCGAATCCACTGTCCGGCGAGGATGGGTTTCGCGCCGTTGGCGACGTGCCACGAGTGAATCGAGGACACCCGTTCGGGTTCGAAGATCCGTCCGGCGAGCGCGCCGAGCGTGAGCGGGGCGTATGGCGGCCGCCAGATCGTTGTGCCGACCTCCGCGATGGTCTCGCCGCGTGCCTCTGCCAGAACCGCCACCGTGTTGACGGTCTCGAGCTTGCCCTGCGCTGGTCCCATCGTGGCCGTCGTGTACCGCTTCAGCAGTTCGACGGAGTCGTATCCCTCGGTGGCAGCCGAGACGAGATCCTTCGATCCGACATCTTCGGAGTAGTCGACGATGCCGTGCGTGGTCGAACGGAAGAGCTCCGGGTGTGGGTGTCTGTCAAGTGGGGTGCGGTCGTCGGCGGGCATCGCCGGCTCGGGGCCATCGACTGCAGCTGCTCGAGCGGTCGTCGCCTGGAGCCGGTGCCGGACTGCAGCCGATCGTCCCGCAGCGAGCTCGCCGGTGACTCGGCCATGTTCGATGAGTTGGTCCGTCGTGCCGTCGCCCACGATGCCGCCAGTGGACAGCACGTTGTCAGGAGTGCCCGATGGGAAGAAGCGGGCCGACGCAGGGTCATAGACCGGATGGTCGCCCGACATGTTGAGCAGCGATGTCGGTGCCGTCCACCCGACTGCGGTGACGAGAAGGTCGGCTTCGACCCTGCGTCCATCGCCGAGTTCGACCTCGTGGGTCGCTCGCTGGGTGCCATCGGTCGACACGATGTTGCCGCCGGTTCGCGCATCGACAACCTCGGCGATCTCGACCCCGGCCTCCTCGAGGGTTGCGACCGCGTGGTCGCCGCTGTCGTTTGCGGTGAACACGACCGCTCGTTCGCCTGGTTTCACCGCGTACATGTTGACCAACCGACGAACCGCGCCAGAGAGCATGACCCCTGGTCGATCGTTCCCGGCAAAGACGTAGGGCCGCTCGATCAGTCCGGCAGCGACGACGAGGGTCTTTGCGCGCGCCTTGATGAGACGTTCTTCAGCGATCGGATGTGAACGCTGCACGATGCCGAGCCAATTGTCTTCGTAGCGGCCCGTCACCGTCGAGTCGACCAGGATTTCGACGCCCGCTGCGCGTGCAGCGACCTCGAGACCGTTGGCGAGTGCTTGGTCATCAGTGGAGCCGTATCGCAAGTGCCCGCCGAGGTGGTGCTCGTGTTCGACCAACAGGACCGACGCCCCAGCGTTTGCGGCTGCGGTCGCGGCCGCGAGGCCGGCGGGTCCACCCCCGGCGACGACCACATCGGGGTGTACGTATCGTTTGTCGAAGTACGCAAGCGGAGTCTCGAGATCAACGGTGCCGCCAGGGGCGAACTGTGCGAGCACCTTCTCGTATGCCGGCCAGAGCCGCTGCGGGTGAATAAACGTCTTGTAATAGAAACCGGGGGCCAGGAATCTCCCTACGAGCTGGTTGGCCGCCTTGATGTCGACGTCGAGCGAAGGCCAGACGTTCTGGGGGCCGACGGTGATGTCGGGCGTGAGCAATCGGTGGCCCGACCGCACATTGGGTTCGTCGTCGACCTGCACGAAAGCGTTCGGGTCCCAATAATCCGCGGTGAGCAGGCCGCGCGGCCGGTGATATTTCATCGATCTCGACAGGATGCGATGTCCTGACGCAGCGATCGCCGAGGCGATGGTGTCACCATCGAACCCGGTCGTGGGCTTCCCGTTCCAAGTGAATGCGATCGGCCGAGATCGGTCGATGACCTCGCCGGCGCGCCGCGGCAGCCGGCTCATCGACGGTGCGTCGTTGCGTCGGACGATCTTGTCGAGTGGGCTCATTTCGAGGCTCCATCTTCGTCATTGGCACCGCGTTGGTTACCGGAGCTGCCCACGCTGATCGTGGTGTACGTGCTCGCACCGAGTTTGTTGCCGGGCAACACCGGGACTCGGAACTCGTTGGTTGCCTGATGGCGTTCCAGGCTGAAATATCGACGGCAGCCGCTGCGGCAGTACCAGGATTCCGTGATCCAGTCCGCGGGGTTGTCGCGCAGATACAGATAGTCACCCCACTCGGCTCGTGTCGCAGTGTTGGGATCGGGGCGAGAAACGCTCGCTCCGAGGAGGCGAAGGTCGCTCTGATTGCGTGGCCCGCAGTTCGGGCAGGGTACGAGAAGCATCAGTGACCCACCGCCGCTGCGCCCTTTTCGCCGACGAGCTCGCCGGTTTCGAATCTCGAGAGTGTGAAGGGCGCGATCAGTTTGGGGGTTTGGTGTGTGGCGATGCACTCGGCCATCTGTTCCCCGGAGACGGGGCCGGCCTTGAACCCGTAGGTGCCCCATCCAACGTCGGTCAGATGCCCCTCCACAGGGGTGAAGCCCATGATCGGCGAGTAGTCGGGTGTCATGTCGCACAATCCGGCCCACTGTCGCAGCACACGCATCTTGGAGATTCCTGGCATCAACTCGAGGATGTGGCCCGCAAGCTCCTCGGTGAAGCTGAGCGAACCACGCATGGAGTAGGTGGCGAGCGGATCGACGGAGGCACCAAAGACGAGCTCGCCTCGATCCGTTTGGCTCACGTACACGTGCAACGAGCCGCTCACGACCACGGTGGGCAGGAACACCTTCACCGGTTCGGTCACCGCTGCTTCGAGGGGGTGCGTATTGATCGGCAGTTTCACTCCCGCCATGTTCGAGATCAACGAGCCCCAGCCTGCGGTGCAATTCACGACGATCGGTGCCGAGATGTCTCCACGGTTCGTGCGGACGCCGGTGACCTTGCCACCAGCACCCTTGCCCTCGGGGCCGTCGCCGCCTTCGCACAAGATGTCGAGCACTTCGGTCTTTTGGTGGAGGTGAACGCCGCGGTGGTCGGCGCCACGCGCGTATCCCCACACGACCGCATCATGGCGAATGATGCCGCCAGGAGGGTGGTGCAGAGCTCCGAGGATCGGATACCTGGGGTGTGAGCTGACGTCGAGGCTCGGCGCGAGCTTCTTGACTTCGCTCGGATCGATGACGCTGCTGTCGATGCCCTGGAGTTTGTTGACCTCGGCGCGCCAATGCATTGTTCGAAGGGCGCTGTCGGTGTGTGCGAGCGTCATGTGCCCGCGTTCGCTGAACATGACGTTGATGTTCAGGTCGGCCGCCATGCTGTTGTACAGCGTGAGCGAGCGATCGTAGAAGGCCACACCCTCGGGCGTCAGATAGTTCGAGCGGACGATGGCCGTGTTTCGCCCAGATCCGCCGCCGCCGAGATAGCCCTTGTCGACGACGGCCACGTTGGTGATGCCATGGTTCGTCGCCAGGTAGTAGGCGGTCGCAAGTCCGTGGACGCCTCCGCCGATGATGACGACGTCGTACGTCGATTTCAGATCGTGGTCGCGCCAGACGCGAGGCCAATCGTCGCCGGACAAACCCTTGCGGGCGAGCGTGGCAGCGCTGTACCTGACGGGCCCAGCCGAGGAGCGGCGCAAGGAGGTCATGGGGCGATCCTAGGGAAGTCTTTCGGCCAGGTCAGCAGGCTGGCCGTATGAATCGGACAGCCATTAGGATCGTCTGCATATGAACCTGCAGCGGCTTCGCTACTTCCTCGCCGTCGCTGATGAGCTGCACTTCGGACGAGCAGCCGAACGCCTCCACATGGCGCAGCCACCGCTGAGTCAGCAGATTCGACTGCTGGAGACCGAGCTCAGCGTCAAACTGTTCGATCGCACCACTCGCCGAGTTGCACTCACCGCTGCGGGAGAGGTCTTCCGGATCGAGGCCGAGCGGGTCATCGTCGCCGCCGATTCCGCCGATCGCGTCATGGAGGAGTTCCGCAGCGGAGAGGGCGGTCTGCTTCGGTTGGCCTTCGTGGATTCGGCTTCGTTCGAGGTGATGCCTCGGTACCTTCGCGCGTTCCGTCAACGTTGGCCGAAGGTCAAACATGACCTGCAGATCATGTCGAGCAGCCGTCAGGTGGATGCGTTGCACGCAGGCGACATCGATCTGGCGATCAGCAGAACATCGCCACCCGATGGCGATCTCGTCTCAAATCGATTTCTTGCCGAGCCGCTCTATCTGGTGGTTGGCCCGGATCATCCGAGCCACGGAGACGAGACCGTCGCCATTCGCGACATCGACGCGAGCCTGCTCATCGGTTTCGATCGTCGGCTCTCGCCAACGCTGCACGAGGAACTTCAGCGGCTGTTCGAAGAGGCGGACTCGAGGTATGACCCCGAAATCGAGGCCACCGAGTACACGACGATTCTCGGGCTCGTCTCATCGGGCGAGGGGAGTGCGATCGTCCCCGATGGTGTTCGAACTTTCCAACCCGAGGGCACCCACTACATCGCCATCACCGATGTCGGGGCTTCGATGGCCATGTACCTCAATCGTCGTGCCGATGAACCGCTGCGGGTCGTGGCCCAGGCCGAACTGGTGATTCAGGAGCTGTTTTCTTCTCGACACTCCCGGTCGAGATCCGGCTGAGTCGACACGATCAGGCGAATCGGTCTCGCTCGACACTCCCGGTCGAGATCCGGCTGAGTCGACACGATCAGGCGAATCGGTCTCGCTCGACACTCCCGGTCGAGATCCGGCTGAGTCGACACAGCTAGCTCACGATGTTGTGCTCAGGGCCGTAGGGGAAACCGGTGATGTTGTCGACCGAACCGTCGTCGTTGATCACCAACACATCGTGTTCGCGGTATCCGCCGGCACCGGGCTGACCTTCCGGAATCATGATCATTGGTTCCATCGAGACGACCATGCCGGGTTCGAGGACGGTGTCGATGTCTTCGCGCAGCTCGACGCCGGCTTCACGTCCGTAGTAGTGGCACAACACGCCAAAGCTGTGGCCGTACCCGAACGATCGGTATTGCAGAAGGTCGTAACCCCGGTAGATGTCGTTGAGTGTCGACGCGATGTCGCTGCACTTCGCGCCGGGCTTGATGAGCTCGAGGCCTGCTTCGTGCACCTCGACGTTGATGTTCCAGAGGCGGAGATGCTCGTCTGAGACCGATTGGGCGAACAGCGTCCGCTCGAGGGCCACGTAGTACCCGAACAACATCGGAAAACAATTGATCGACAAGATGTCGCCCGACTCGATCACCCGGTTGGTCACGGGGTTGTGAGCTCCGTCGGTGTTGATGCCGGACTGGAACCAGGTCCAGGTGTCCATCAGCTCCGCATGGTCGTATGACCGTGCGAGCTCGCGAACCATTGCCTGCGTCGAGGCAAGCGCCACCTCGTGCTCAGGAACGCCAACCCCGATGGTTTCTCGGCACGCTTCGCCGCCGATGTCGGCGATCGCGGTCAACTTCTTGATGTGCGCGATCTCTTCGGCGGACTTGATCGTGCGCATCCACATGGTGGAGGTGCCGACGTCGACGAACTCCACGCCTGGCAGAGCGGCCTTGAGTTTGTCCATCAGGTCGAGGCTGACCTCGTCGAACTCGATGCCGATGCGCTTGGCCCCCGGTGTCAGAGTCTGGACGGCGTGGAAGAAGTTGTCCTTGCGCCAATCGGTGTAGGTGAGGTTGTCGCCATGTGTCATCCGCCATGGTTGTCCGCCGTCGATACCCGCGGACACCGTCGTGGCGTTGTCCGCGGTGAGCACGAAGCCGTACTTGCGACCGAAGGCGCAGTACAGGAAGCCCGAGAAGTAACAGATGTTGTGGTAACTCGTGAGCAGGCACGCGTCGAGGTCGGCGTCCTCCATGTGTGTCCGCAACGCAGTTTGTCGTCGATCCATCTCCTGGGACGAAAACGGTCCGAGCGTCTGCTCACCGTTGTGCCACGTCACCAGTCGGTCCATGTCAGCGCTCACTGTTACCCCCAAAGATGTCGACGCGTCGTTGCGACGGCGACGGAACAGTAGCGGCGTCAGCGTGGCTTTGCGGACTTTGGCTTCACGGCCTTTGGAAGGCGACGCCCAATCGTTTGTGCAATGGCTGAACTGCGCGACGTGTATGGCTGGTAGGTCGACTGCTCGTCGACCGGCAGCGGATCTCGCACGATGATTCTGAACATGACGTAGAGGAAGATTGCACCGTTGGTCGCGATCAGGCTCCAGAAGTAGGCGCTCGCATCGAAGGCGGTCATCAGGAGGGAGGCGGCAATTGGTCCGATGATCGCTCCGACACCGTTGATCATCACCAAAAGACCAGACGCCCCAACCCGCTGTTCGTCGGCGATCCAGTCATTGGTGTAGGCGATCGCGAGCGAGTACAGGGGAAACGACGTGGCCCCGATGATGAACATCACCACCAGCGAGCTGGTCCCGGTGCCCGTTCCGAGGCCCACCAAGGCAGCCGCTGTCGCCGCAAATGCGCACGCCGCCATGACGCCGCGACGCGGATACCTGTCCGAGAGCGATCCGATGGGGATCTGAAAGATCATCGAACCGACCAGAGCTGCGGAGAGAAACAGTGAGATCCGAGCGTTCGACATACCGATCTCTGCTGCGTACACCGGGCCGAACGCGAAGAGGGCACCAGCGGCGGCTCCCGAAAAGAACATGGTGATCACACCGGTTGGCACGATCGAAATGAGCTCGCGAAATGCAAGCTTGCCCCGCTGGGGGAGTGGAGGTGCGCTCGCCTCTGACAACGCCATCGGCACCAAAGCCAGCGACACGAGCACCGACGCGATCACGAAGAGCTCGAAGCTGTTCGGGTCGGCGGCATTGAGCAGAAGCTGACCGACCGTGATGCCACCCATCGTGACCACCATGTAGATCGAGAGCGTCCGCCCGCGGGTTTCCGGAGTGGCCTGATCGTTGAGCCAGCTTTCGGTCACGACGTACAGGCCAGCCATACAAAATCCGGTGAGGAGCCGCATGAAGAACCACACCGCGGGATCGACGAACACCGAGTGGATGAGGACAGCGGTCGAGGCCATCGACGCAAGCGCCGCAAACACACGAACGTGTCCGACCTTGCCGAGCGCCTTGATCGTGAAGAGGCTGCCGATCAGAAACCCGGCGTAGTAGGCAGCTTGGATGAGCCCGATCACCGCGGTGGCGAACTGCTCATTCGACGACCGAACACCGAGCAGGGTGCCCTGCAGCCCGTTGCCGACCATCATGAGGCCGACGCCAAGGAACAACGCCCACATGGACAGTATTGGAGAGTTGATTGCCGGCTTCGACGTTGTCGTCGCATCAACAGATTCGTGTTCCACTGGCGTACGTTAGCCTCCTCGAATGGGCCGAGTGCGCGACGCTGACGATGCGCAACGCCGCGATGTAGCGTCGGCCGCGAGGGAGGGCACGGACCCGGCGACGGCACTCGAATGGATCGCCGATATCGAGGATGCTGGCGCTGCATCTGCGCCGATGCACGAACCTTCGAACCGACGTACGTTCGTCGCGTCCGTGATCGCGATCATCATCATCAGCGGGTTGTTCGTCGTGGCGTTTGGATCGGACTCCTCGTCAGACGAGTCGGTTGCGCAGACGCCGAACTCGATCGACGCGGATCCGATCACTCCCGATGTTCCGATCACTCCCGATGCCGAGGAACAGCCGCTGATCGATCAGTTGGCGTCGGCTCCCGAGGAATGGCTCGCCGGTCACGTCCTCGCCTGGGTCAACGCGCAAGGAGAACTCCAAGCGCGACAACTCGCCACGGGGTCCGACCTTCCTGTCAGCGTGTTCGCCCAGACGAATACGCCCCCACTGCCTGAACACATTCATCTGCTCGGCGGTGAGAACAGCACGTGGCTACTCGACCTCGAGTCGCCCGAACGTTCCGGTGAGTTCTCGAACACGGTGAGGATCGTGCGATTGGGGAGCGGTGCGGGCCGATATGGTTTCAGCTCGATCGACGAGGGCGGTGCGACGGGTTTCTTCGTCGGCACGTTGTGGGGTCCTGCCAAGAATGGTCTCGCCGAGGTCGATGCGCAGACGAACGTGATCTCCGTGCCGGCGACCGGGTTTGTCGTGGCCTCGGCAAACGGAGACAGCTCGGCACTTCGCGATGGTGCGTTCGAACCCGTTTCGAGTCGCCTTGGACGCGTTGTCGCGGCGTCACCATCACTTTTGGCCGGAATCCACTGCGATGCCGTCGGTCGTTGTGTGGGTCGGGTCGCCGAGTGGGATGGAACGAACGAGCGAGTTGTCGATGCGGCCGTTCTCGCCGAGCCGATCGTGCGAATCTCGCCCAATGGCAGATACATCATGTCGGGTGGTGGTGGGTCGATCTGGCACCTCGTTGACCTAGCCGAGGGAACTCACCTCACCTGGCCGCTTGGACTTGTACCCGACGACTCGCTGCAATGGTCGCCCGACTCCTCGACGGCCTTCTTCCTCAACGAGTCATCTCTCGTCGCGGTTCGAATCGATGGCCCCGAACCGCAGGTTCGGCGGGTCAGATCGGCGGGCGACATCGGGCCAAGGTTGCCGGGATCCGATGTACGAGTCCTCGATTCGTGACCAACTTTGCGGTGGTTTCCACAATGTGGAACAGTTCCAAAAGTTCATTCGCTCGATTCAGGGTCGCCAGAACGAGCTGCTACGGTCGTGACGACCGACACAACGGGGGACAACAGAGTGGCCGAAACAGACGAGGCAATCATCCGTCTAGAGAACGTCTTTAAGATCTTCGGACCACAACCTCGAGGTCGAGCGCTGACCTTGGCCAAGGGTGGCATGAAGAAGAATGATGTCCAGGCCGCGACGGACCACGTCGTCGGCATGAGCGACGTTTCGTTCGCGGTGAACCGGGGCGAGACGTTCGTGATCATGGGCCTATCGGGTTCGGGAAAGTCCACCGCAATTCGAACGGTGAACAAGTTGCACGACATCACCGATGGGCACGTGTACGTCGACGGCACCGATGTTCAGGCACTCTCGGGCCCCGCACTCCAACAATTCCGGCGCGAGAAGATGGGCATGGTCTTCCAGCATTTCGCGCTGTTTCCCCATCGATCGGTCATCGACAACACCGGCTACGGCCTCAAGGTGCAAAAGGTCGACAAGGCCGAACGTGATGCCGCATCGCTCGAGGCGCTGCGTCTTGTCGGTCTCGAGTCGTTTGCGCACAACAGCCCGCGTCAGCTCTCGGGTGGTATGCAGCAGCGTGTCGGCCTCGCCCGTGCGCTCGCAGCGAATCCCGACATCTTGCTGATGGACGAAGCCTTCTCGGCACTCGATCCGTTGATTCGGCGTCAGATGCAAGACGAGATGATGGAGATCAACAAGCAACTCCAAAAGACAATTCTTTTCATCACGCACGATCTCAACGAGGCGCTGCGCATCGGTGACCGGGTCTGCATCATGAAGGACGGGGCCGTCGTCCAGATCGGAACCCCTGAAGAGATCCTCACCCAACCAGCCACCGGTTACGTCGCCGAGTTCGTGCAGGACGTGGACCAGGGACGTGTCATCGACGTCGAGACGATCATGGCGGCGCCGCTCGAGGTGACCACGGAGATGACCCTCGCCCAAGCCGTCGAGCAGATGGCCGACACGCGCGGTCAGTTCGTCCTCGACGATTTTGGTCGACCCACCGGGCTGCTCACCAAGGAAGACGCGATGCGTGCAATGACCATGGGCACCACCGATGTGGCTGCCGCTTTGCGTATCGACTTCGATTCGACCACCGGTGAAAAGACGTTCAACGAGGTCTACGCCGCTGCGGGACGTGGTCTGGCAATGGCCGTTGTCGATGATGAAGGCAAGCTGGTCGGCGTGCTCCATCCGAGGGAGATCATGGAAGAGATGGGTCTAGTCGAACAGCTGATAGACGGCTTCGAGCGAGAGGTGTTCATGTAATGAATATGTTGTTTGCGCAAGACAGTTTCTTTGATAACACCTGGCCCGAGTCCTTCCGCTTTCCCTTTGGCGAGTGGATCAAACAGTTAGTCTTTTGGGCCGTGAACAACCCGGTCACCTCAACGATTGGTGACATCGTCGAGTGGCCGTTCACGAACTTCTTCAACCTGATCATGAGCAAGGACGTGACCAGAGACTCGATCACGACCGTGCCATGGGTCTGGATGGTTGTCGCGGTCTTCCTCATCGCCTCGTTCACCAGAAACACGCGAGTTGGCCTTGCGTGTGCAGCGATGTTGTCGGTGTGCGGCTTCCTCGGTCCGGAGTACTGGACAGAGACGGCAAAGACCATCGGCATGATCATCGTTTCCGTGACACTGTGCGCCATCGTCGGTATTCCACTCGGCATTCTGTCGGGCCGTTTCGACGGGGTGTGGAGCATCGTGCGTCCAACGCTCGACGCAATGCAGGTTGTGCACTCGTTCGTGTTCATGTTGCCGTTCATCTTCTTCTTCGGCATCGGCGAGGTTTCGGCCACGATGGTCACGATGGTCTTCGCGCTGCCGCCGCTCGTGCGTTTGACGAACCTCGGTATTCGCCAGGTGCCCGAAGACGTCGTCGAAGCGTCGCGCTCCTATGGAGCGACCGAACTTCGGGTACTCACCGACGTGCAGCTTCCGCTTGCTCGCCAGGCGATCATGACCGGGCTGAACCAGACCCTTCTGCTCGCCATCTCGATGTTGGGCATCGCTGCCATCATGGGAGCGGGTGGCCTTGGTCGGCTCTTGTTCCGTGCCATCAACAACCTCGACCTGGGGCTCGCAGCGTCGGGTGGTCTCGCATTCTTCCTCGTCGCCGTGATCCTCGACCGGATTTCCCAGACCGAGGCGCAGGACGGCATCAGTCTGTTGACGAAGGTTCGCCAGGCCTGGTCATATCGTGCCGATCCCGAGGGTCTGCTCGCTGCCCAAGCAGATGCCGCTGACCCGGCCGAACCCGAAGAGCCAAGCGAACGGCCACAACCGGTCACTAGCATGGAGCGCACAGGCCTGATGGTTGCCATGGGCGGCAGTGTGTTGCTGCTCGTGTCGCTCCTTCTGCCTTGGTCGAAGAATGCTGGGCTCGTCTCGAGTTGGGCCCGATTCGCCGATGAGACCGACCTCGAGGGGCTGTCGTTCAACGGCTACCAAGCATCGGGCGGCACCTTCTATGGCATCATCGCCGGTGCCCTCGCCCTCTATGCATTGCTCGCGGCAATCCGACCGAATCTTCCCAAGAACGACTCGTTGGTCCGCACTCTGCAAAAGGCGCAAGGTGCCTGCATCGCGGCCATCGGAGCGATCATCGTCGTGATCTGGCTGATGCAGTTCACGTCGGTCAGCACGACCACGATATCTCGAATCGGCTTGGGCCTCTTCGTGGTCTGTGTGGCCCTGATCCTCACGGAAGTGTTCGCAGAGGGGACGCCGCGACTTGGCGCTGATGGAGTCTTGCTGACGGGCCTTGGCGCGCTGGGCGCAACGCTCGGCTACTTCTTCCTGCAACCGTCCAAGTGGGTGGTGAACGGCGAAGATGTCGGTTCTGTGGCCTTCGAGCGGGGAATCGGCTCGTACGTTGCGATCCTCGGTGCGGTCATCATTGTCGCCGGAGGTCTCCTTGCGTTGGAGTCTGCGCCGTACGGTCCGCGCAGGCCGCTGCCGATCGCCATTGGTTACGGGCGCCTCATCGCTGGAGTCTTTGCCATCCTGCTGGTGCTCGGAAGTGCCTTCGGTGTTGGCAACCCCGAGAAGAAGACCGAGTTTGGTTGGTATTTCGACGAGCGTGTCGAGTCAATCCAACGTGAGTCCGCCGATGTGCCGGCCGATATTCAGGCCGAGATCGACCGAATCACCGAAGAAGCGGGCGATGACATCGCGAAGCAGATCGTTGCATCGCAGACGATCACCAACCTGATCAACTCGCTGCAAACCGGCAGCCGAATCGTGCACAACGGTGTCAGCGAAGGTGGACCGAGCCTCGGGTGGATCTCCATCATCCTGGCCGTGGCCGGTGCGGCCGCATCGATACCTGCTTCCGGACTTCTCGGAGGCGGTGAGACGCGCCGCTGGCAGGGTTCTGCGTTGATGGCAGGACTCGGGTTGGCGCTGATGGCAGTACCGCTCGGGTTCATCCTGGGAATCATGCGAACGGCGAGCGGGTCGAGGCCCGTGTCGGGCGTGGCTGCGTTCGTCACGTTCATCGCCGGCTTCCTGTTGTTTGCCGCCGGTCGATCGCTCATTTCTGAGTTCAGCAGGCGCAAGTTGTACTCCGATGGAGCACACCTGGCCGCCGCAGCAATCGTCCAAGACGACTCCGATGTCGAGGTGCCAATCGCAGATTCTGCGGTGCCCGCAGTCTGAACAAACGCGGTGGGGCGACGCCTCATCTGCAAAAGTCCGGACTACTCTCACAATCGTTACAAATCCCAAGGAGGGGACTACGAGATGAAATCAACGAAGAAACACATGCTTGTGGCGCTTATCGCGCTGCTCGCACTTGTGGCAGCCGCATGCGGCAGCGACGCAACTGACGTGGTGGCCGATGCCGCCGACGACGTCGCTGATGCAGCTGATGATGCAGTCGATGCAGTGGATGACGCTGCCGACGATGCAATGGACGAAGTCGAAGACGCCGTCGATGATGCGATGGACGAGGTGTCCATGCCAGGCGAAGGCAAGTCCGGCAACATGGGTCGCGCCAACTGGTCGACCGGTTACTCGCACGCCCAGGTGTTGCACGATCTGCTCGAGGAGCTCGGCTATGACATCTCGAGCCCCGACGCTCTCGAGTTCGCTCCAGACCTCGCGTACCAGACGATGGCTGTCGGCGACATGGACTTCTGGGCCAACTCTTGGTACCCAGGTCACCTCAGCTGGTTCACCGGCGACCTCCCCGACGGCACGACCATCGGTGAGAACCTCGAGCGAATCGAAGGTTCAGGTATGCCAAAGGCTGGCCTTCAAGGTCTCCTCGTCACCAAGAGCTGGGCAGATGCCGAAGGCATCGGAACCCTCGAAGACATCAACAACAACCCCGACCTCGTTGCGGCCCTCGACACCGATGGCAACGGCAAGGGCGAGATCTACGGTTGCCCAGAAGACTGGACCTGTGATGACATCATCGCTTCGCAGATCGTATTCGGTGGATGGGACAACATCGAGCAGACCCAGGCTGGCTACGACGCCATGTTCGCCGACTTCCTTGGGAAGGTGAACAACGACGAGCCCGCAATCATGTACACCTGGGCACCAACCCAGTACTTGGCACAGGCAATCCCTGGCCAGAACGTGATGTGGCTCTCGCAGGAAGCAGTGCTCGACGATTCGAACCCACTCGGTATCCCAGGCGGCGAAGAGTACGCCCAAGGCGAAGGATTCACCGCACTCGGCGAGGACACCTGCACCCAGGGTCCATCTGGCTGCCAGACCGGCTGGGTCGGCGCTGACATCGAGGTCACCGCGAACAAGGCATGGTTGGAAGACAACCCCGCCGCTCGCGCGCTCTTCGAGGTCTTCAACCCGCCGATCATCGACGTGGCGATCATGGACCAGCAGCGTGCAGCCACCGATGGTGCGCAGGCTGACATCGAGACAATCGCCGCCAACTGGATCGCCGCAAACCGCGATCTCGTCGACGGATGGCTCGAAGTCGCTCGCGCCGCAGGCTGAGCTGACTCCATCACACTGATCGCCTCGGGCGATCGACAATCTGAGTAATGCTTTCGGGGCAGGTCCGCAAGGACTTGCCCCGTTTGCGTTCTGTCCCGACGCAGGCGTTTCGACGTCGTATGCTGCCCTAGTGCTCCTCGCAACCGAAGCGTCCGACGAGAACTTCATCGACATCGATGTGCCGGTCTGGGCATGGGTGGTCCTCGGCGTTTGTGTGGTCGTTCTGCTCGGCCTCGACCTGTGGCGTCATCGACACGCTCACGCGCCAACGTTTCGCGAGGCGGGTATCGAATCCATCTTTTGGGTGGTCTGCTCGCTGATCTTTGGCGTCTTCATGTTCGTGCAGTTCGGTGGCACGGCTGGTGGCGAGTACTTGGGGGTGTACATCACCGAGAAGTCGCTCAGTGTCGACAACGTGTTCGTCTGGGCACTGCTGTTCTCGACGATGAAGATCCCGCTGAAGTATCAGCACCGGGTCCTGTTCTGGGGAATCTTTGGGGCGCTCACCTTGCGAGCGATCTTCATCCTCCTCGGGTCTGCGCTCGTCGAGAGGTTCGTCGGTGTGCTTGTCTTTTTTGGCCTGTTCTTGGTGTGGACCGGTATTCGCATCATTCGTCATCGAGAGGACGAGGGAGAGAACACGTCGACCGCGGGCCTTGGCCTGCTGAAGCGGTTCATGCCGGTGACTGAAGAACTCGATGGACAGAAGTTCTTCACGATGGTGAACGGTCGCCGAGCTGCGACCCCGTTGTTCGCAGCCTTGGTGGTCGTCGAATTCACCGATGTGGTGTTTGCCGTCGATTCAGTTCCGGCTTCGTTCGGAGTGGCCAATGATCCCTACATCCTGATCGCCGCAAACGCCTTTGCGATCATGGGCCTACGAGCCATGTATTTCCTCTTGGCCGATGCACGCGAGCGATTCCATTACCTCTCCCACGCGCTCGGAGCGATTCTGCTGTTCGTGGGCATCAAGTTGATTCTGACCCCATGGACCCACATCGACATCGGCATCTCGCTCGGCATCATCGGGGTCATCTTGGTGCTGGCGGTGATCTTCAGCATCTGGAAGGCGAAACAGGTCGAGCTCGCTGCCGAGAAAGCGGAGTCGTCACGTCATCCCGAGTAGAGCCAACAAGCTCGGTGGAGGTGAGGGGTCACCGTCGGTGAGCATCTTGGCTCGCTCGACATTGATGGGGGTGAAATGTTGATCACTCCAGGAGGTCCATGGGCCGTCGGCCATTTGTGACATCGAGCCTTGTGCGGCCAGACATGCCTCGAGGTAGTTGCGTAGTTCGACGAGTTCCTCGACACCGCCGATCTGGCCGTGTGACGGAACGAACAACTCGCCCCATCCCGCAAGTACATCGAGTGCGGTGATCCACGCAGGAACGTCTGCTTCGTAGCCAAGCGGCACGGTGCCGAACGAAGCAACTCCACCTGCGAAGACGACGTTCGCTCCCGGAACCTGAACCGCAAGGTTCTCGAACTGGAGCCCGCCGGTCGGAACCACGATGCTCGCAGCGCAAAGATGTGCCGCTTCCGTGACGGTGTGGGTCACCGGGCGAGTCATCAGCTCGTCGAATTCATCTTGGTGAGATGGATAGAGCCGTTTCCACACGTCGGGGTTGGGCTCTTGGTCGAGGTGCGCGGACGTTTGCGGCGACCCGTACACGGCAGCCAAAGGAAACGACGTGCTCCCACCGACCAGATCGATGTGAGATCCAGAAAGGACGACTCTTTTGACCGGCAGCGGAGTCAACTCGCGAAGTGCATTCGCGAGCTCGTCGGACGCACTGGGCGCAAGCCCCGGATCGATGACGGTCAGACCGTCCTCAGCGACGACAATGCCGCTGTTGGTGTGCGCATGATTCGTCTCGTCGTGGAGCCATGTGTACACGCCAGGTGCGAGCGGGACGAGCGATGCAGCCACGGTCACCACGCTAGAGGCTCCCCAGTTCGTATGACTCGTTCAGTTCGTTTGCACCGCTGCCGATATCGACCTCATGGGACGTGTGTGGACCAGCGAGGCAGGCAGGGTGCGAGCGATCGCGCTTGTGGTGATCGCGATGGCGCTTGCGGCATGTGGAGGCGGCGACGACATGCCCGATTCGCTTGCGCTTGCCGATGACGTGGCGACGACGACGTCCACGACCACTACGGCAGTACCGACCACGACGACCGCACCTCCCACGACGACCTCGACGACGACCACTACATCGACGATTCCGCCGGACCCCCTGCGCACGTGGGTGGCCACGGCCAGGCCGGAAGTTCCTTATCTCGTGGCGTACGACGTTCCGGACGGATCACCAATTGGCCTCGAGTTTCTGGTGCCCAACCCGCACCAGTTTGGTGGCCCGCTGACGCTGATGGTCACGGAGGGAAACCCGGGCGACGAATGGGTGAAGGTCCAACTCCCGGTTCGACCCAATGGCCAAGAGGGTTGGATCCGAACCGATGGTTACGACATCGCCGGAACTCGCGTGCGAGCCGAAGTTGATCTGACCGCTCGGCTCGTCACGGTGTACGACGGGGAAGAGGTGATCGCCGAAACCGAGGCGGTGATCGGGTCTGCGGCAACACCGACGCCACTTGGCACCTTCTCGATCGCCGCCAAACGCGTGAACCCGCCGTCGGAGTCCTTTCTCGGGCCGTGGGCGCTCGCACTTTCGGCGTATTCCGAGGTGCACGAAACATTCAACGGCGGGATTCCAGTCATCGCCATTCATGGGACAACACGTCCTGACCAGGTTGGCCAGGCCCGTTCCAATGGCTGTATTCGAATCCCGAATGAGGTCATCAACTTCTTGGCGGAGAATGTTCCGCTCGGTGCACCGGTAATCATCAGCGCGTGATGCTTGCTGGCGCGCTTCCTCGATGACGAACGCTCATGTTGGTTTCGTACTTGCCGATGTTGAAAACATCACGTCATGAAACCGCAATAGTGTGACAAGCTGTGTTACAGTTTCGACGTGAGCCGTCACAGAATGTGGGCGTGACATGAGCACGGCGGAATAACCAACTATGACACTAAAGAACGTACATCCTGGCGGGTACTTCTGGCATGTATCTCGTTCGGACCGAGAAGGACATCTTCTCCGTCTGGTGAGCGAGACCGGCCGAATCGTCCTGGTCACGAACTCGGCGCGCGAGGCGAACGATTTTGCAGAACGACTGACCTTGTCTGGCGTACCGGTGCTCGTCGCAACCGATGTGGCAAACGAAAATGCGGCGCGCTCCTTCACCGAAGACCGGGTCAGCACACTCGTAGCGACACAGGAATACGTGCTCGCGCACGGACCGCTCGAGGCACCGACTGCGGTGCACCTGCGAACGACTCCTTCGGTGCGCGACTACTCGCGCCGCATCGAAGCGGTGAGAGCTCCCGTTCATGTGACATTTGTGGTTCCTGAGGACGAACGGCGAGTGGTTTCGTTGCTTTCTCACCTCGAGGGAGACAGCGGACATGGCAGACCAGACGATGTCGAATTCTCCGATGTGCTCGATCTGACGAACACCGACGAGGTGGCGATGGTCGCGAACGCACGACGGCGCTTCCCGCTGCGTCACTGATGATCGCGTCGGCGCCTTCGGTTCCGACGATCCTGCTCCGCAGGTACACCCCGAGCGGCCGGTTTGCGGTCATGCTGGTAGCGCCATGGAGTCCGACAACGATCCAGCCGGTCGTCCGCCTCGGGTGACCCTTCGCTGGATGATTCATCATCTGTATCGACAATGGCACGACGATCGTGTCAGTGGGCTCGCCGCAGAGATTGGCTTCTTTGCGTTGCTGAGCCTCTTCCCACTGCTCCTCGTGTCATCGTCTGCTCTTGGCTCGCTGGGCAACGTGCTCGGAAACAATCTGGCGTCCGACGTCGAGGAACAGCTCACCGAATGGGCGTCGGCGTTGTTCGGCGCAGACGGGGGCGTGACAGAGGCCGTTGGGTCGCTGTTCGCTGGTGCCTCGACGTCAGCGCTGACCGTCGGTGTCCTCGCCACCATCTACACGGCGTCCCGAGGTTTCGCCGCCGTGGTGCGAGCGCTCGACGTTGCATACGGGCACCACAACACCCGCGGTTGGGTTGGTACCCAATTGGTGGGTTTGGCGTTGGCCATCGGCACCATCATCGTTGGATCGCTCACGCTTGCCGGGCTGGTGATCGGGCCGTTGCTCGGGCGAGAAGACTTCCTCGGCGACGGGTTTATCGGAGGGGTGCTCGGTTGGTTGTGGCGCTGGTTTCGATACCCGACGGCCGCGGCGATCCTGATTCTTTGGGCCGCCACGATCTTTCACGTTGCCCCCAACCGACGCGCCTCATGGCGAGGCGAGGTGCCGGGTGCGGCCTTCTCTGCTCTGCTCTGGTTGGTCTCGACCGTTCTCTTCAGTGTCTACCTTCGGACATTGAGCAGCGACACGAACGCCGTTTTTGGAGTCATCGGTACGGCGATCACCATTCAGCTCTGGCTGTATCTGCTGGCGATTGGACTCGTTCTTGGGGCCGAGCTGAACGCTGGCCTTGCCCTGCGGCGAGGTCCAGCGGACAACTGGACGGAACCACAGCTCTTCACGCGTGCCTTTCGTTGGATTCGGTCCAAAACCGATCGCTGATCGCTCCAGCGCAGCTCTGCCGGACCGATATACTAGGACATCCAACTATTTGATGACCTACCTTTGTGAGGACGCTGTATGGCTGACTACTCTGCTCCACTTTGGGATATCCAGTTCGTTCTCGAAGAGCTTGCTGGGGTCGAGAACATCGCTGGCTACGACGATTTCGCTGACTTTGACAGCGCACTCGTCGAACCGGTCCTCGCTGAGGCGGCGCGTTTCATCGAGGAGACCATCGCGCCGCTGAACACGAATTCCGACCAGCAGGGAAGCGTGCGCGCCGAGGACGGCTCGGTGAAGACGCCCGATGGGTTCGTCGAGGCATACGAGGCGTATGTCGCTGCCGGATGGCAGTCGGTGCCGTTCGACCCTGCACATGGTGGGGGAGGTTTCCCCTGGGTGATCGCGCTGGCGCTTCAGGAGATGCTCAATTCGGCGTGCATGTCGTTTGCACTGTGCCCCCTCCTGACTCAGGGGGCCATCGATCTTCTCAGTGAACACTCCGATGAGGAACAGAAGGAGACCTGGCTTCGCCCGCTTGTCAGTGGCGAGTGGAGTGCAACGATGAACTTGACCGAACCTGACGCGGGGTCCGATGTCGGAGCGCTGCGCTCGAAGGCAGTCCGCCAAGACGACGGCACCTATCTGATCTCGGGCCAGAAGATATTCATCACCTACGGCGAGCACGACATGGTGGACAACATCGTGCATTTGGTGCTTGCGCGGACGCCGGACGCGCCTGTGGGAACACGGGGAATCTCGACGTTCATCGTCCCGAAGTTCTTGCTCGACGACGAGGGGAAGCCGGGCGTCCGCAACGACGTGTCATGTAGCTCCATCGAGCACAAACTCGGTATCCATGGGAGTCCCACGTGCGTGCTGCAGTTCGGTGACGAGGGGGGCGCCGTCGGTTACTTGATCGGCGAGGAAAACCGCGGCATGTCCTACATGTTCACGATGATGAACAACGCTCGTCTCTCGGTGGGAATGCAGGGTCTTGCGATCGCTGAGCGGGCGTATCAGGACGCACTCGCGTATGCCATGGAACGCAAACAGGGTCGAGCCCTCGGAGCCGAAGCGGGCGTGTCATCGCCGATTATCGAACACCTCGATGTCCGCCGAAACCTGATGACGATGAAGGCATATATCGAAGCCATGCGCGGGTTGGCCTTTCTCGATGGCGCCGCCGTCGACGCCGAGGGTCACCACTCGGACCCCGACGGTCGTGTCAAGGGTGGCGAGAGGGCTGCGTTGCTGACGCCGATCACGAAGGGTTGGTGTACCGATCTGGGCGTCGAGCTCACCTCGATTGCAGTCCAAGTGCATGGTGGCATGGGGTTTGTGGAAGAGACCGGAGTCGCTCAGCACTATCGTGACGCTCGAATCAATCCCATCTACGAAGGCACGAACGGCATCCAGGCACTGGACCTCGTGACGCGAAAATTGCCCATGGATGGCGGCCGAGTCCTCAACGAGTTGTTGGACGACATTGAACGAACGTGCGCAGAGGCCATCGACGTGGGCGGCACCATCGAGGAGATGGGTCATGCGCTGCGCATCTCGAACGACTCCGTGCGCGCGACCAGCGCCGCATTGCTCGAACGATTGGCCAGCGAACCAGCCGATGCGTTTGCTGGTGCCACGCCCTATCTCACGATGCTTGGGCAACACACCGGGGGTTGGGCTCTCGTGTGGCAGGCGATCGCGGCAAACCGCCGAATAGCTGCGGGAGACGACGATCCACGACTCGCCGCAAAACTGCACACGGCCTCGTTCTATTGTGAACAGCTGCTTCCGCAGGCGGCAGCGCAGGCCCCTGCGGTTCTCGCGAGCGCAGATGCGCTGCTCGCGTTGAGCGTGGAGCAATTCAGCTGATTCGACTCAGCAACGGAATACGCGATCGGTCACGTGGGGTTTGGCGCTAACGTGCGCAACGTGCTCTCGTCCATTCCCTCACCGTCGACGAACTCGATCGGCCCCTTCACCTTCTACGGGTTGCTCATCGCCTTGGGTGTCGTTGCAGCAGTCATGTTGTCGCAGCGCCGGTGGTCGGCGCGCGGCGGCAATGACGAAGACATCAGCACACTGGCCCTGTGGGGCGTCCCCGCAGGGGTCATCGGAGCGAGGATCTACCACGTTGTCACCGACTGGCAGAACTTCTCGGGTGAGTCGTTCTGGAAGTTGTTCGCCATTCGCGAAGGCGGCCTCGGCATCCCGGGCGGGATGTTCCTCGGAGTAGTCGTGGGCCTGTGGGTCGCTCGCAGCCGCGGCATGGATCTCCGTGGGGTCCTCGATGCAGTCGTCCCCGGGCTCCCGCTCGCGCAGGCAATCGGACGCTGGGGCAACTACTTCAACCAGGAGCTCTACGGCCGAGCCACCGACGTTGCGTGGGGCCTGGAGATCGATCGAGACCATGCGCCGTTGGAATTTCGCAATACCGACGCCGCGGTCCCCACGTTTCATCCGACCTTTCTCTATGAGAGTCTCTGGAACTTCAGCCTTGTCGGCGTGATCTTGTGGGTCGACCGCAAAGGATGGTTACCCCGCGGACGGCTCATCGCCGTCTACCTGATCGGGTACGGCATCGGCCGGTGGTGGGTCGAGAGCCTTCGCATCGATCCAGCGAACGAGATCGCCGGCCTGCGAGTCAACATCTGGATGAGCCTCGCGCTGATCATCGGCGGTCTCGCGGTCATATTCTGGCCTCGTGGCGAAGGGTCGCCGACGGTCGAAGATGTCGAGCAGGTCTCAGACAAGCTCGTCTAGGACCGCATCACTCGCTTCGGGCCAGAGCGGAATTGCCCAGTCGCCGAAGTCACGATCCGTCAGGACGATCATCGAGGCTCCCACCTCGGGGTCGGTCCAGACGAACGTGCCCGTGGCACCAAAGTGCCCCCACGTGCCCGCGGAGTTGCGCGATCCGGTCCAATGCGGAGATTTCTCGGAGCGGATTTCGGGTCCAAGCCCCCACGTGTTTGGCGTCTGTCGCCCATATCCGGGAAGAACCCCTATCAGCTCGGGCAGATAGGGAGAGATCATTGACTCGATCGTTGGCGGAGCGAGCAGCCCTCTGATCCCGAGGATGAACCGACCCAGGTCACCCACTGTTGATGTGGCGCCGAAGGCAGGGCTCGAGAGCAGGCGGCTGGACGACATTTCCAGGGGGGCGAACACCCCTTCGGCGAGGTAGTCGGCAAACCCCATCTCTGCGTTCTTCGAGATGACTTCCGCAGCGAGTTCATATCCGGCGTTCGAGTAGATCCGCCGACGCCCCGGCTCATCGACGCGGTCTCCTTGGGGGGACAAACCAGAAGCGTGACCCAAGAGATCGGCCATGGTCGTGCCGTGATCGCCGACGACGTCATCGAGCACGACCGTTCCCTCTTCGACAGCGAGGTGGGCTGCTACGGCGGTGAACAGTTTGGTGATCGAGGCAAGCGCAAACACCTGAGTTGGGTCACCGTGGGTCCGTATGGTGCCACTGCTGTCGATGACGGCGGCGGACACGTTTGGACACGGCCATTTGTCGAGGAGTTCAAACGCTTTCACGAGCGCTCATCGTACGCGGACGAGATGCTCGAAACGATGACGGTCTCGGAGTCTCGAATACCGGACACCCCGAGTAGCGTGCACGGGGTGAGTGATGTCGTGCGCATAGGCGGAGTGACGCGAGTGCAGAGGACCTTCGCGTTCATCGACGTGTCCGGTTTCACCGCCTTCACCGATCGTGAGGGTGATGCCGCCGCAGTTCTCGTTCTCGAAAAGATCCGCGGGAACATTCGCCGCCTCGCATCGGTGCACGGCGTTCGCATCGCAAAATGGCTTGGCGATGGAGCCATGATCGTGGGTGTCGAACCCGAACCGGTGATCGAAGCCGTCGTCGACATGATCGAGGCCAACCGAGAGATGACGTCGATGCCACTGCGAGCCGGTGTCGCGTCGGGTGATGTGATCCTCTTTGAGGGAGACGATCACATCGGACAAGCGGTGAACCTCGCGTCCCGATTGAGTGACCTGGCGGGAGATGACGAGATTCTCGCACCGCGTTCGATGATGACCTCGCTGTTGGTCAACACCCGGGCGGTTGCAGCCGGAGAGCAACATGTGCCAGGGATTGCTGCTCCCGTGCAGTTGGTACGCCTCGAATCGGCCGAAGACTGATGGCCAAGGGCGACTCTGGATTCGAGACCGAGGTCGTCAAGGTTCTCGCGGCGCTGCGACCCGGCGAGATCATGACGTACGGTGAGGTCGCGGCCGAGGCTGGCTTTCCCGGCGCCGCTCGTGCGGTCGGTCGAGTTCTGCGAGTCTCCGACAACCTGCCGTGGTGGCGGATCGTGACGTCAACCGGTCGCCTGGTCCCCGGGCTCGAGGCGGAACACGCCGGTCTGCTGGAGTCCGAGGGAGTCATGGTCAAAGACGGGCGAATCGTCAACTGACCGCGTTGCGTGGGCGGGCTGATGTGGCCATGACGAGGCATGGCTCGCACTGCCAGTAGGATTGCGTCTTCAACAAATAGTGAAAAGACAACACATGACAACCACGTTCGCCGACCTCGGCGTATCGGATGATCTGTGCGCCGCACTTGCTTCGCGGGGGATCACCGAACCATTTTCCATCCAGACGATTGCCATCCCAGATGCACTCCAAGGCCACGACGTTTGCGGAAAGGCAAAGACCGGATCGGGCAAGACGTTGGCCTTCGGCATCCCCGTGCTCGAACGAATTGGCACGGCGAAGCCCAAGCGACCGTTGGCGATCGCGTTGGTTCCCACCCGTGAGTTGGCGGTCCAAGTAGCCGAAGAGCTCGAACCGCTCGCGAAATCACGTGGCGTGAGAATCTCGGCGGTCTACGGCGGTGCCAATATCGAGCGCCAGATCACCAAACTCGAAAAGGGCGTCGATTTCGTCGTGGCCACGCCGGGAAGAATGATCGACCTCGTCGAGCGCAAGGCGGTCAACCTCGAGGATCTCACGCATGTGATCGTCGACGAGGCTGACCGAATGGCCGACATGGGCTTTCTCCCACAGGTCGAGTGGCTCCTTCGGCAAGCGAAGAATGAACACCAGACCCTGTTGTTCTCGGCCACTCTCGATGGTGTCGTCGACAGTCTGGTACGCCGCTATCAAACCGATCCGGTGTTTCATGAGGTTGAATCGCCCGAGGTCACCGTCGACGAAATGACGCACCGGTTCATCCAGGTGCACGGTATGGACAAGATCAAGGTTGCTGCTGCGATCTCTGAGTCCTCCGACCGCACGATCATGTTCACCGCGACCAAACACATGGCGGATCGGTTGGCGAGTTCGCTCAATGATCTCGGGGTTGATGCTGCGGCCATTCACGGTGACCTTCGTCAGAACCATCGTGAGAAGGCTCTGAACGATTTCGGAGATGGCAAACTTTCGGTTCTGGTGGCCACCGATGTCGCGGCGCGAGGAATTCACGTCGACGATGTTGGGGTGGTGATTCACTTCGACCCTCCGTCGGAGCACAAGACGTACTTGCATCGCTCAGGTCGAACCGCTCGTGCAGGAAGCAAGGGTCTGGTGATCACTCTCGTGCTGTTCAACGAGGAGCTGGAGGTCCGACGGATGCAAAAGCGCGTCGGGCTCAACATCCCAGTCGTGGAGATGTTCTCGAACGACCCACGTCTGGCAGACCTGGCGGGATGGGATCCCTCGATCTGAGACGCCCTCGGCCCGAGCTCGATGCGACCTTGTGGTCGCAGTTTCCGGTAGTTCCTGACCGTGCCCAAACTCGCAGCCTGCTGCGGGAGCTCGCCGTGCACATCGCGGACGTCAGCTCAGTTCCCCCTCCTGGCGTCTTCGATGATGCTGCGCGCTCGCCCTCGTTCGCGCGGGTTGTCGCAGAATTCCCGGCCGAGGTTTGCGATGCAGATCTCCTCGGTGTTGCCTATGAACAGCTCATGGCCTCGCCGGAACGGCGTGCGAGAGGCGCACACTTCACGCCAATCGACGTCGCGGACGCTGTCGTCGGCTGCGCTGTCGGCGAGCTCGATCTCGTTTCCTGCGGAAACGAGATCTCCGTGTGGGACCCTTCGGCGGGTGGTGGAGCCTTCTTGCTCGCAGCGGCCCGACGAATCGAACGCGACACCAATCTGAGTCGCACACAGATCGTGCGACACCTGTATGCAAGCGACATCGACTCACTCGCACTCGACGTGTGCATTGCTGCGGTCGAGTTGTGGTGCGGCTGCACCGCCTCGCCCGTGACACACGTTGGAGATGCGTTGCTCGACCTACCGGACGAGTGGCCGTCGGATTTCGATCTCATCGTTGGCAACCCTCCATTTCTGGGGCAGCTCACCCTCGACACAGCCCGAGACTCACACCGTCGAGATCGCCTTGCTGCGACGTACGGAGGTCTGGCTGGTGGTTATGTGGACGAGAGCGGGTTGTTCCTGCATCTTGCGCTCTCGCGGATGGGGCCATCCGGGGTCGTGTCGCTCGTGCTGCCGGAGTCGATGATGGCGACGCGGGACGCCGGTCCGATTCGAGAACATGCCGATCGTGTCGCTTCGTTGGCCGTGCTGTGGATCGATGAAGGCCAGTCGTTCGACGCTGCCGTCGACGTCGTGGCGCCGGTACTCACGGCGCAACAACCTCGTGGCGACGGGACCATCGTCCTGACGGGTACCTCGACCGGTCGAGAGGTCGATCGCCCGGCGGACGGACTGTGGGCACCGCTACTCGCCGCCGCGAGAGGAGTGCCGATCGTGCGATCACCGGAAGAGACGGGTGTGGTGAGCGATTTGGCATCGGTGACTGCGGGGTTTCGTCAGCACTTCTATGGCCTCGAGGGCGCGGTGCAGGAAGCCGATGCAGGCAACGTCGGTGCGCAGACGGCTGTTCGTTTGCCACAGCTCGTGACGGCGGGTGCAATCGACACGCTCTTTTTGCGGTGGGGAAGTCGAGCGGTGAAGTTCGCCGGCACCAGATGGCTTGCGCCCGTCGTCGATCTCGAGGAGATCGCAGATCCGCTGGTCTGCGCGTGGTTCGGGGAGCGCCTCGTTCCGAAGTTGCTGCTCGCATCGCAGACAAAGGTGCTCGAAGCCGTCGCCGATCCGCTGGGCAGCCTGCTCCCGTCGGTGCCGGTGCTGAGTGTGGAACCCAGAGATGCCGTGGATCTCTGGAAGTTGGCCGCTGTTCTCGCATCGCCGTGGGTCAGCGCGTGGATGGCATCGCGGTCGGCAGGATCTGGCCTGAGCTCGAACGCCTTCCGAGTCCGGGCGAGCGAGGTGGCACGCATCCCGCTGCCAGCGGACCGCAACGCGTGGGATCGTGGCGCCCTTCTCGCGGAACAGGCACAGGGCGCCTCGAGCAGAAATGACATGACCGCATACGCCACCACCATGCGGACGCTTGGCGACACGATGATGGAGGCGTACGGTGGTTTTGATCGGTCGGTGATCGACTGGTGGTGGGACCGTTTGGGAGTACCCCAGCTCTCCAAAGACGCGGCATACTGAATATTGGTTCGAGGCCGCGGTCGACAATACTGACGGCCATGGGAGTGCGACGATGTCGATGACACAAGGTGGTGACGACCCATCGATCGCCGCTCGTCGTGGCTGGCCCGAGAAGTTTCCCGTGACGGGAGCATGGCGTCCGGGTGATGATCCCGGCGCCCGCGAATTCGTCACACTCTCTCGCCCGTTGGCGCTCGAGGGCGGTGGCGTCCTCAGCGAGGTCACGATCGCCTACGAGACCTGGGGGACCCTCAACGAGGCTGCGGACAACGCGATCTTGATCTGCCATGCGCTCACCGGGGACTCACACGTCACCGGGGGCGGCGGAGGGACCTATACCCCTGAGGGTTGGTGGTCTCGCATCGTTGGGCCCGGCGCCGCAATCGACACAGATCACTATTTCGTCGTCTGCGCGAATGTGCTCGGCGGTTGCCAAGGATCGACGGGTCCAGCCTCGATCGACCCCGCCACGAACAAACCGTATGGCTCCACCTTCCCGCAGGTCACGAACCGAGACATCGTTCGAAGTCAGGTGTGCCTTGCCGACACTCTCGGAGTTGAGCGCTGGTTCAGCGTGGTCGGTGGTTCGATGGGTGGAATGGCCGTCCTCGAATGGGCCGCGATGTATCCAGATCGGGTGCGATCGATCGCGCCGGTCGCATCGACGCTTGCGGCGAGCCCGCAGCAGATTGCCTGGTCTGCGGTTGGGCGCCTGGCGATCGCCAACGACCAATGGTTCAACGGAGGCGACTACTACGACCAAGACGACGGCCCGGGAAATGGCCTCGCGGTCGCCCGAGAGATCGGATTGATCCACTACCGCAGCGACGAGGAGTGGGTGCAACGATTTGGCCGGAAACCACATGATCGATTGGACCGGTTCGACCTGTGGGGAAGATTCGAAGTCGAGTCCTACTTGGATCATCACGGCAAGAAGTTCCCATATCGGTTTGACGCCAACTCCTATCTCGTTCTGAACCGAGCGATGGATCTGCACGATGTGGGACGAGGCCGTGGTGGGGCCGACCGCGCCCTGGCGTCGTTCTCCGGGCCAGCAATGACCGTGTCGGTGTCGTCGGATTTCTTGTACCCACCGCACCAACAGGCGGAGCTTGCCGAGCTGTTGAGTCGAAATGGTCGATCGTGTGCGTATCACACGATCGATTCGGTCTTTGGACACGATGGATTCCTGGTCGAACATGACAAGCTCGCTCCGCTTCTCGAAGACTTCTTTGCCAAGGTCCGCGTCGAGACCAGCTAAGCGCCGCTCGTATGCCTGAGCTGATCGAGGTCGAGCTGTACCGCAGAGCCATGGACCCGCTGGTCGGAGGCGTCGTGACGGCGCTCGAGGTTCGCCACCCTGACTTCGTACGTCCGTCGGGCACTCCGCCGGAGGTCCTCTCGGTGCTTCAGGGGGGCCAGCTCGTGGCCACGAGACGGCATGGCAAGCTGTTGCTGCTCGACGTTGCTCTTTCTCCGCTGCACGAGGGGAGCGCCGCTGGCATCGCTTGTGACTCGGCAACGGTGGGTCTTCGATTTGGTATGACCGGGATGTTGTTCGTCGATGGCGTCGGACCGATCCATCGATTGGAATATGCCTCTGCCAAGGCAGATGTTGCCTGGGATCGCTTCGTTCTGACGATCGGCGAGGCGACCGTGACCCTGCGCGATCAACGCCGACTGGGATCTGTTGAGCTGGACCCTGACACTTCGGTGCTCGGCGCCGAGGCAACGACGATCGACAGCTCCGAGCTGGCTCGGGTCGTGGCGTCGCGACGCCGCGCGATCAAGTCGCTACTACTCGATCAATCACTGGTCGCCGGACTGGGGAACCTGTTGGTGGACGAAGTTCTGTGGCGGGCGGGTGTCGCACCGCATCGGGCAGCCAACGAACTGTCGAGCGCCGAGGTGACCCTGCTCGCGGAGACAATCCGTTCTACGGTCGCGGATCTGAGCGATCGTGGCGGTTCCCACATGGGCGACTCCTTTCCACATCGGGTGCCTGGTGCCGTGTGTCCCAACGGTGATGGCAACATGGAGCGATCGACCGTTGGTGGACGAACGAGCTGGTGGTGTCCGGGGCACCAATCGTGACCGGGTACTGTCGAGTCGTGTCCGTTCGCCTCGCCGCATCGCCTCTCGTGTTGCTCGCCGCAATTGCGCAGGTCGATGAAGGTGAGACCCAGATCATCAACATCCGCGAGACCGATGGTCGACTCGGACCACTCGTTTTCGTTTTGGTCGCACTGGGCTGCATCAGCTTGGCATCGACCGCCATATTCTGGTGGTTGACCCGTCCGCGAAGAATGCATGCAGATCTTGCGAGTCCGCTTGGTTCGCAGCGCGACGAGCATCAACCCCAAGGAGAGACATAGTGGACGAATTCGACCCCGTCGAGATGGTTGCTCGCTTCAAAGAACGAGCCGCGGCCGTCAAGAAACGGAACCTTCCACCCGTCGGCGGCGATGAACGATCGATGTTCATCGCTCAAGCCCAGACCGATTTCCAGGACTTCGCAATCATTGGCGACGCCGAGGTCGAGATGGTTGACGGCGTGCTCACTCTTCGAATCGATCTTCGTCCGGCGAGTGGGGACTGAGCATCTCCCTGCTACGATTTGGGGCCTCGCGGACGTAGCTCAGTTGGTAGAGCATCACCTTGCCAAGGTGAGGGTCGCCAGTTCGAATCTGGTCGTCCGCTCCAGAATGTGCGGGTTGTCTTCTCTGAGGGCAGCCCGCACAGTCATTTTTCGCGCTGTATGTAGTCGGATTTAACAGAAGTGTGTCGGAATGATGTCGAATCCCGGGGGGCGCGGAGACATTTTGCGATTCGAACCCTACGGTTTGCCTTCGAGTGGGAACGGGGTCGTTCGTCGATCTGGTTCCCCGTCGCATGAGCGTGTGCGTCCGAAGCGCGGAGGGGCCTTCGGACGCACACGCTGCGACACCTCAAGCTCACTCGCAAAAGACCCGAGTGTTGGAGTGGAGCCGGAGCCGCTATTCTGGTCAGTCGTGCGTCGGTGCCCGAGCGGCCCAAGGGAACGGCCTGCAAAGCCGTACAGTCGCGGGTTCAAATCCCGCCCGGCGCTCCAAAGGACATGGAAGCGTTTGTAGCCACGTTGCAGGGAGTCACTCATGCAGAACGAGAACGAGCATGAGTGACGTCTTTGAGGGTCCGGGCTACTGGATGGCCTCGGACGGGAAGTGGTACCCACCGGAACGGCACCCTGACAGTGGGTATCGCGAGCGGTTCGCCGCCGTGCCGCCACCGGTGCCGCAAGCCGAGGACATGAAGCCGCCCTCGGTTCCCGATACCGACGGCGTCACCAACACACAAACGGAGACGCAAGCCCCTGCTGCGTCAGAGTTTCCATCGGTCGAGCTTCATCATGAAGAAAAGCCGGCGGCGTCCACTCCGTTGGCTGATCTGCATCGCACCAGCGGAGACTCGAGTGAAGACCGCGTTGAGCTCGGCACGGATGAGCTCTCAGAGGTCGTCGAATCCATCGAGCGAGAGCAACCGGTGGCCAAAGATGCCTCGGGAGCGCCGTCGTTCTCCGTTGCATCGAAGGATTTTGGATCGGTGCCGGATCGTCCCGTCTTCGAAAAGTCCACACCTCCTTCGGTGACTTCGCCCGGCACAAAAACTCCGTCGTCGCACATCGAGGTCGGCCACGGGACGGTCGAGCTCGAGATCGACCGAACACCGGCATCGCCGTCGCGCCAGACACCTCTTCGGTCCGCAAGCGGCGTGCCGCTGTCTGCGTCGACCGCACTCGCAGTCATCCCGACGCCCCAGCCCGTCCCGGTGGCGGCACTCTTCGATCGGCTCCTCGCCGCGCTGCTGTTCTGCGCAGGGGTCGCGATGATCGTCGGAACCTTCTTTGACTGGACGACGGGCTCGCTCATCCAGACAGGGTGGGAACGTGGCGATGGCATCGCAACGATCATCGCCGGGATCTTTGGAGCCGCTGCAGCGGGACCGATCTATGTTGGTTACAACCACATCGTGCCAAAGACCGTGGCGGTGGTGGCGGGTCTTGTCGGCCTTGTCGTTGTCGGCCTCACGGGGGCGAGCGTGCTCTTCGACAGCGACGTTGCAGATACCTCGCTCGCCACCGGATTTTTTGTGGTGTTGGTGGGTGCGCTGGCGATGCTCGCCGGTGGGATCGCCCATCGGATTGACCCGCTCTATTAGGCACGCATCGTCTTTCGCCCTGCTATCCTGATCGACCTTCGGGCCGTTAACTCAGTTGGCTAGAGTGCCACCTCGACATGGTGGAAGTCACAGGTTCAAGTCCTGTACGGCCCACTCATAATCTCGCTTCGCTCGCTTATGAGTGGGCCTCTGGCGCTGTGTCCTCGCCTCCGGCGGGCGTTGCACGCAGCTGGCTCGCTTCGCCTCGCCATTCGCCCGAGGCGGACGCCCACGCTCTCCTCGCCTCAGGCGGACGCCCACGCTCTGCAAAGATGTGGCATGAGTAATTCGACGACCGTCTTTCGTACGTGTCCGCTGTGCGAGGCCACCTGCGGGCTTGAAGTGCAGCTGACCGATGGCTCTGTCAGCCGGATTCGTGGAGACCGCGAGGATGTGTTCTCGAAAGGGTTTCTCTGCCCAAAGGGCACTGCACTTGGCAAGTTTCACGACGATCCCGATCGTCTGCGACAACCGATGATCAAACGAAACGGCGTACACACGCCAGTTTCGTGGGACGAGGCGTTTGCACACATCGCGGAGCACATGCTGCCGGTTCTCGAACGCACCGATCGAGAGGGGAGCGGCGTCTATCTCGGAAACCCCGTGGTGCACTCGCTCGACATGTTGCTCTACAGCCGAGCCGTCACCGTGGGGCTCGGTTCGCGAAGGGTCTTCTCGGCGTCGACCGTCGACCAACGGCCCCGTGAGGTCGCGAGCGGGCTCATCTACGGCTCGTCGTTCACAATCCCGGTGCCCGACGTCGATCGCTCCGACCTTTTGATGATCTTGGGAGCGAATCCATTGGTGAGCAATGGTTCGCTGGCCACCGCGCCGGATTGGCCAGGTCGTCTTGCTGCGCTACGTGAACGGGGTGGCACGTTGATCGTGGTCGATCCATCCCGGACCAAGACCGCCGACCTTGCAGACTCCCACTTGGCTCTCCGGCCAGGAAGCGACGCGTTGTTGTTGGCGGCGATCGCCACCGAACTGGTGGCTCGAGGCCTCGACCGGCCCGACGAACTCGACCGGGAGGCGTTGGATTCAGTAGTGGAGGCGCTCGCAGCGTTCACGCCGGCGTCGGTGGCGGCGGCGTGCGGAATCGACGAGCGTGAGATTCTGGAGACGGTCCGCCAGCTGGCCGATGCCGAACGTCCGTGTGTGTACGCGCGTCTCGGTACGACGGTCACACCGTTCGGCACGACGGCGAGTTGGCTCGTCGACGTGGTGAATGCGCTGCTCGGTGCGCTGGATGCTCCTGGGGGAGCGATGTTTCCCAAGAACCCAGCAGGTTCCAAGAACACTCGCGGTGACGGACCGTTCGGGCCGACCCAGTCGCTCGGCCGACGCACGACTGCGGTCTCGGGTCTCCCCATCGAGCTCGGAGAACACCCGGTAGCTGCGCTCGCTGAAGAGATTGAAGCGGGAAACATCTCCGCGTTCGTGACGATTGCTGGCAATCCTGTGCTCTCCTGCCCCGACAGCCAGCGGCTCGATGAGGCTCTCTCCGGGTTGTCGTACATGGTCAGCGTCGACTGCTACGTCAACGAGACGACGCGTCACGCTGATGTGATCTTGCCCCCTCCCTCGCACCTGCAGAAGTCGCACTTTGACCTCGCGTTCGGAAACCTCTCGATTCGAAATGTGGCGAACTACTCGAGCCCGGTGCTGCCGCTGAACGAAGGCGCACTACACGAGTGGGACGTGCTGGCGCGGCTCGCATCGGTGCTCGGGGGTGGAGGTGGCGCAGCCGCCGACGCTGCCCTGGTCGACCAGATGTTGTTCGATCAGCTCGTGGGTGCTGTGGTCGACTCGCCTCGAGCGCCCGAGGGTCTGACCGCTGAGGAGGTGGTCCTTGCGATCGACGCGCAATCAGGACCGGATCGGATCCTCGACGTGATGCTTCGCTCTGGTCCGTGGGGAGACTGGTTCGGACGAACAGAGGGGCTCACCCTCGATGCGCTGATCGACCAGCCACACGGCATTGATCTCGGTCCGTTGGAGTCGCGGCTTCCCGATGCGCTGCTGACTCCCTCTGGTCGGCCCGAGTTTGCCCACCCCGACCTGCTTGGAGATCTTCCCCGTCTCGAGGCGCAGCTCGTCCCTGACGACGCTGGGCAGATGCAGCTCATCAATCGACGGACCTTGCGATCCAACAATTCGTGGATGCACAACCTCGAGATCCTGGTGAAGGGAAAGCCGAGATGCACGATGCAGGTTCACCCTGACGACGCTGCTCGGCTTGGCCTTGTCCCCGGTGGCGACGCCGTGGTCACTTCGACTGCGGGGTCCGTGGAAATCTCCGTCGAATTGGACGATCGGGTGCGGCTCGGCGTCGTGAGCATTCCCCACGGCTGGGGCCACGACATGGCTGGCACGTCGTTGGCGGTCGCTGGCCAGCACGCTGGAGTGAATGTGAACGTGCTCACCCCGAGCAACGTCGTCGATCCTTTGTCGGGGACGTCGCAGCTGTCCGGAATCGCCGTGACCGTCGCACCGGCGTAACCATCTGCGCGGCGCACCGCTCGGCGCCAGTAGATTGCGAACATGGCGACAGTGCTCTCCTCTGAATTCCCGCTGCACGTGGAGACCGATGGCGACGACCGCCGTCCTGCTGTTCTCCTTCTCAACCCGCTCGGAACGACGCTCTCGTTCTGGGATCCATTGATCGACAAGCTCACCGAGCACTACTGGGTGATCCGACTCGACCTTCGAGGACACGGCCGGTCCGGTGGCCCGGTTACCCCGTATGGTGTGCAGGATCTTGCTCGCGATGCGATTGCCGTGCTCGACGCTCTGGAAGTTCCACGAAGCCATGTCGTGGGCTCCTCGCTCGGCTCGTTGGTCGCGGCGACGCTTGCGTCGGAATATCCCGACCGCGTCGATCGGGTGGTACTGGCCGCCATCGGTGTTTCGTTGGGCCCGGACTACTGGTGGCGCGAGACCATCGAGCGAGTCACCAACGGTGGGGTAGCCAGCATCGTGCCTCACCTCGAGGACATCTTCTTCTCTCCGGCCTGGCGAGAAGCCGTCCCCGATCGATTGGAGACAGCCCGTGAGATGCTCCTCGAGACTCCCGACGATGCCTTTCTTGCGGGTGCCGAGGCCATTCTTGATGCGGACGTGGCCGCGATCGCTCCATCGATCCGCGCGGCCACTCTGGTGATCGGTGGAGAAGACGATCCAGTTCTGCGTCATTCCCCGGCGATCGAATTACGCGATCTGATCTCCGACAGTGAGGCACTCAACGTCGGCGGCGCGCGTCATCGCGTGATTCTCGAGCAGCCCGATGTTCTTGCGGAGATCATCTGTGATTTCCTCGCAGACCCCGACGGCCGCTGACCGGTCCGCGAAATCAGTAGTAGTACGGGAACCCTGACCAGTCGGGTTCTCGCTTTTCGAGGAATGCGTCACGACCTTCGACCGCCTCGTCGGTCATGTACGCAAGGCGCGTCGCTTCGCCGGCGAACACTTGTTGACCGACGAGGCCATCATCGACCAGGTTCATCGCGAACTTGGCCATCCGCTGCCCGGTAGGGCTCTTCTGGTTGACCATCGCTCCCCAAGACAGCGCGGTGTCCTCGAGCTCTTCATGGGGCACGACGAGGTTGACCATTCCCATCGCGGCGGCTTCGTCGGCCGTGTGGTTCTGGCCGAGGAAGAACACTTCCCGAGCGCGCTTTTGGCCGATCATGCGTGCCAGATAGGCCGATCCATATCCACCATCAAAGCTGGCGACATCCGTATCGGTCTGTTTGAAGATCGCGTGCTCCCGACTCGCGATCGTCAGGTCGCAAACGACATGGAGGCTGTGGCCTCCACCGACCGCCCACCCGGGCACGACAGCGATGACGACTTTGGGCATGAAGCGGATCAGGCGCTGCACCTCGAGAATGTGCAGCCGGCCTGACCGGGCCGGGTCGATGGTGTCTGCGGTTTCGCCATCGGCGTATTGGTAACCCGTTCTTCCCCGAATTCGCTGGTCTCCACCAGAGCAGAATGCCCATCCGCCGTCTTTTGCGGATGGGCCGTTGCCGGTGACGAGCACACAGCCAACATCGCTCGACATCCGCGCATGGTCCAAACAACGGTAGAGCTCATCGACGGTCTGCGGCCGAAAGGCGTTGCGCACCTCGGGCCTGTTGAATGCGATTCTCACGGTGCCGTGGGCGACCGCACGGTGGTACGTCATGTCTTCGAGCTGTTCAAACCCGTCGATTGGAAGCCACTTGGACGAGTCGAAGATCTCTGAAACCATGGCCCGAGGTTAGTTCTCCCAGCGGTCTGAGGGCGGTTCCTCGTGCGCTCGCCGAGTGGACGGAACGCATTCGTTTTGCACTGTGCGTGGTGATCTGTCAAGGTTTTGGCGTGCCACTTCGTTCCCTATCTTTGCGCGCCGCCATTTGTGTCGCGCTCACGGCCCTGGTGGTGCTCCTCGGCGTTGGCGATGTGTTTGCCCAGGAAGACGAAGAGCGACTCGAGGAACTCAAAGAAGAGCGCGAACGTGTTCAGGTCGAGGTCGCCGGAGTAGCGATCAAGGTCGATGCGGCGACGGCTGACTTCGAGGTTGTTGCGCAAGCTCTCGATGACGTCAATGGCCTCGTCGACCTGCAAGAGGCACGGCTCGCCGATGCAAACCAAGCGGTTCGTTCTGCCGAGACTCTCGTCGATCAGGCGGTGCGACGGCGTGAGGAGATCAACCTCGAGATGGCGGACCTTCGCGAGCTCGTGGCCGAGCTTGCAGTGGCGTCGTTCACCGGCGAGACGGGGGAGAACGGACAAGATCTCACATCATTCCTGCTGAGTGATGATCCGACCGAGGCAATGAGACGCCGCAGTCTCGTACAATTTCAGACCGGGAACTTGGCCGATGGTCTCGACCGAATGCGTTTGCTCGACGCCGAAGCCGAACAGGTCGAAGCCGATCGCCTACGAGCTGTCGAAGCTGCGGTTGTGAATCGCACCGAGGCCTTGAATCGCCAGCTGGAGCTCGACGCCGCACTCGAGGCACAACTGGAGCTCGTCCTCGATGTCGAGGCCCGACTCGAAAGTCGCCTCGCCGAGGCGCAGTACATCCAGGAAATCGATGCGGAACTCGCGGCCGAGATTCAACAGCAAGAAGAGGTCATCGCTCGGCGCATTCGCGAAGAAGCCGCAAAAAAGGCGGCAGCGGAGGCTGCCCGACGAGCCCAAACGCGACCCGCGCCAGCAGATGTCGCCGACATCGTCGAGGCCGAGGGTTTCTGGGTGCACAAAGACGTCCAGGACGCGGTGACTCGAATGATTCAAGACGCCAGAGCCGATGGCGTCACCCTTTCGGGCTACAGCTACCGCTCGCCCCAACGCACGGCAGAGTTGCGGGTGATCAACGGGTGTCCTGACGTGTACAACGCCTCGCCATCGAGTTGTCGCATTCCGACCGCGCGGCCCGGTCAGTCGATGCACGAACGTGGTCTCGCCATCGACTTTCAGAGTTGTTGGCGCGGATCCTCCTGTTTCACGTGGCTCTCGAACAACGCGTCGAAGTACGGCTACAAGAATCTCCCGAGTGAATCATGGCATTGGAGCACAAACGGGCGCTGACGGTTCTCGGGCTGGAGCGGTGAGGCCAGATCGACCCAAATAGGCGAAATTCTGCGGTCCATCTCGCTCGGTGACGTCGATTTGTCTCGCGAGCGGCTAGTTTCTGAGGCGTGACCGGAGGCAGTATCCCCCAGCTTCGACGCGCGCTCAGTGGCGCGATGATGTTTCTCGTCGCCGTGTTGGCCGTGACGATGCCAGCGGGCGCTCAAGAGGACGTCGAAGAGCTGGAAGCTCTCAAGGCCGAGCGTGAGCAGATCCAGCAGGAGGCCGGAGCGCAAGCCGTCAAGGTTGACGCTGCCAACGCTGACTTTTCTGTACTGGCCCAAGCGCTCGACGACATCAACGCGCTCGTCGATCTTCAAGAGGCCCGACTTGCAGACGCCAATCAAGCGGTTCGTTCGGCCGAAGCCCAGGTGCTGAGTGCCGAACTCCGAGAAGCAGAGATCGCCGAAGAGGTCGATCTGTTGCAGGGTGAGGTCGCCGACCTTGCCGTCGCGTCTTTCACGGGCGAAAGCGGGCAAAACGGTGAGGATCTCACCGCGCTGCTGCTGTCGGACGATCCATCAGAGGCCGCACGCCGGCGAAGCCTCGTCGAATTCCAGACCGGATCGCTCAGCGACGGTATCGATCGGCTCCGATCATTGATCGCCGAGGCAGAGGTCGTCTCCGAACAGCGCCGAGTCGCCGTGCAGGCGGCGATCGACGGCAAAGTCGAAGCCGAGGCTCGTGCCCAGGAGCTGGAGTTGGCGATGAGCGACCAGCTCGAGTTGGTCACGGCTGCGGAACTCCGGCTTGAGGCCCGCCTCGCAGAGGCTGCGGTGCTCGAGGAACAAGGAGATGCAAAAGCCGCCGAGATCAAGCGGCAAGAAGAGGTGATCGCCCGCCGAATTCGCCAAGAGGCCGCCCGTCGCGCTGCCGCGATCGCAGCAGAGAAGTTCAAGAATCGTCCACCTGTCGCGACGCCGGACGAGATCACGAACGTGCAGGGCGTGTACGTGCACAAGGACATTGCGAGCAAGGTCGACGAAATGTTGAGCGCGGCGCGTTCCGACGGTGTCGATCTCAGTGGGTGGGGTTACCGCTCGAATCTCAAACAGATCGAACTTCGTCAGCAGCACTGTGGAACGAGCGAGTTCGCGGTGTGGGAGATGGCCGCCTCGGCGTGCAGCCCACCGACTGCCCGACCTGGCCAGTCGATGCACGAGCGGGGATTGGCCATCGATTTCACGTACAACGGCGGCTCGATGACGTCACGCTCCAATCCTGGATTCGTCTGGCTGAACAACAATGCGCACCGATGGGGTTTCGTGAACCTTCCCAGCGAGCCCTGGCACTGGTCGACCACCGGAGCCTGACTCTGCCTCGACAGTCCGGGTCGCGAACCCGCGGACGGTCTCAAGTGTGGGTATCAGGGGAAAACTCATGACTTGCCCGCTCGGGGCGATGGGTACTCGTGAGCATTCTTTCCCGGCGGAATGTCGTTCGCCTCTTCGTCGCGCTTGTGGCCGGGCTGAGCATGTTGTTCGTCGTCCCGCTGGTGCCTCTGGTGGCCCAAGACGATGACGTGGAAGAGCTCGAGGAGCTCCAAGAAGAGCGCGACCGGATTGCGAAGGAAGCAGCGATTGCCGTGGGGCAGATCGATGTCGTGACGGCAACGGTTGACGAAGTCACCAAGGCGCTCGATGAGCTCGAGGCGTTTGTCTCGCTCCAGCGGGTTCGTCTGGAGGAAGCGGAACGCCGGCATGCAGCAGCGCTCGACGCCGTCGACGCAGCGCAAGAGGAACAGGATCGGGTCGTCGACGAGATGGCGCTGGTCGAAGCGCACCTGACAGATCTCGCTGTGTCGAGTTTCACCGGCGAGGGCGGATCAAAAAGTGATGACATGACCGAACTCGTCCTCTCCGATGATCCCGGCGAGTCTGCGAGGTTCATCCATCTCCTCGAGCTGCAGACCGGTTCGCTGAGCGACGGAATCGACCATCTCCGCTCACTCGAGCTGCGCGCACTGCAGCTGGTCGAAGAGGAGGCACAGGCAGCCGCTGAAGCAACCGAGAGCCTCGCAGTCGTCGATGAGCGTGTCGCCCAGCTCGACGAGGCACTGGTCGTCCAAGAACGTGTGGTCACAGGAGCGCAGATCCGGCTCGAAGCGCAGATCGCTGAGGCGGCGATCCTGCAGGAGCGTGACGTCGAACTGGCGTTGCAGATCCGCGATCAGCAGCACTCGATCAACCAGCGCATCGCGGTCGCCGCTCGAGCGAATGGTGTCGAGATTCCTGCGCCGGTCGACCTCGAGAAGATCGTGAGGCTCGACTTCTACGACGACGCCTTGCTCCCCGCGCCGAAGACCGACGATGAAACCGGTGAAGAACTGCCGGTGGAAGTTCCGGTCGACATCGAACCATTCTTCTCGATCGAGGTTCACGAAGAGATTGCCGAACAAACGCGGGCGTTGTTCGACACGGCCTTTGATGCCGGAATCGATCTTGGCGGATGGGGCTATCGGCCAATTCAGCTTCAGATCGAATTGCGTGCTGCTCATTGCGGCGGCACCGAGTACGACATCTGGCACAAGCCGGTGTTCGAGTGCGCACCACCCACTGCTCGGCCTGGATTCTCGAAACACGAACAAGGCCGCGCAATCGACTTCACGCTCCATGGGACGTCAATCAAGTCGAAGGACAACGCAGCCTTTCGCTGGCTCACCGAGCATGCCCCGCAATACGGCTTCGTGAACCTCGAGTCAGAGCCCTGGCACTGGAGTATCGCCGCCGGAGACGAACAGATGCCCGAGTCCTAACGACTTACTCTTCGGTGCGATAGACGCCACGTCCGGCGGGCACCGCAATCGTTCCGCCGGTGACATGCAACGACTCGGGCAGGTTCCGAACGACCGAGCCGATCGCCAGGCCGTGTGCTTCGTGTTCGTTCGGGAGCGCTGCGGCAACGTGAATCGCCGCGGACAGTGCAATTTCGCGGTCGATTGATGAGGACACGATCAACCTCGTGTCGTCGAGTGTGCGGGCAAGATCCATGATCCGGTCCACGCCACCGACAGCAGCCGGCTTGACGACGACGACGTTCACATTCGCTCGAGTGATGTCTGCGAGCGGATCGTTGGAGAGTGGAACATCGAGCGCAACCGCCACATCGATAGCTTCCTGGATGTCGCGATACTCCGTCGTCTTCGACGTCGGGTCCTCGATGTATGAGAGCCGGTGTTTGCCCACCCGGCCGACGACGCGTTCGACGGTTTCGGCGTCCCACGCTCCGTTTGCATCCAGGCGAAGTTCGACCGAGGGTCCGCCAGCCTCGCTCGCCGCAATGATGCGCGTGACGTCGAGAGCGGGCTCCTCTGCTGCCACTTTCAGCTTGACGGCTCGTACGCCCATCTTGGCGAGCTCCAGAACGTGTGCGTGGACGGCACCGGGATTCGATTCCGCGACCAGTCCGTTGACATGGACGGTCGCCGGGGCTCCGGCACGAAGCCACTGGCTCATCGGAGCTCCTGCAGCTTGGCTGACGAGATCGATCAACGCGGTGTGGACAGCGAAACGGGCAAGGGGTGACAACTCGGCGTCGTCGAGGTTCTCGATCGCGGACTGGACGTCGTGATCTATTGCCCCTTGCGACCACGCGTCGATCTCACTGGCGATGGACTCAAGCCGAGGGCCCGAGATTCCGGGAATGGGAGCTGACTCACCAGCTCCAGTCGAGCCGGTCTCCGTGGTGATGGTCAGCCGCACCCCACCTCTGTCTCCGATCCCACCTGCAGCCGTCGTGAGCGACTCGGTCAGACGGATGTCGATCGATGAGGTCTGGGAGCTGACGATCTTCACACAACACTCTCTGGTTGGGCCTTACGGCGTGGCGGTGTCACAGCCTTCCAGAAATTCTCGCACGAGGTGTGAAACGGCGTCGAGATTCTCCACATGAAGTGCGTGGCCGGCGGCGGGGATCACCGCTGACCGGCCAAAGGGTGCAGCCGCAGCGGTGCGTTCTGCGATGTCCACATAAGCCTCGTCGAGTTCGCCGCCAACCGTGAGCAGGGGCGAGCGAAGGGAGCCAAGCATCTGCCAAACGGGCGGCATTGCACCGGTGCCTGTGCCGCGCAAGCTGTTGGCCAGCCCGATTGCGGTGGAGGCAACGCGCTGTGCTTTGGTCGCTGCGAGTTCCTCGCCGCTGAGTCCTGCGACCATCGGGGCGAACAGGGGAAGGTCGAGCCACCAGTCACAAAACGCTTCGACCCCCTCCGATTCGATCAGATCCGCCAGGGCAAGATCCGCCTCGTGGCGGGTGGCCCGTTCTCCCGGATCAACGAGCCCTGGTGTGGCGCTCAGAATGGTCAGTGATGCGAAATACCACGGCGCTCTTGCGGCCATCGACAGAGCGATTCGACCGCCCATCGAATACCCGAGCAGGTGGACCGAGCCGGGCGGTTGCTGGCCGATGATCGAGAGCACCTGATCCACGACGGAGTTCATCGAGTACGGCTCGACGTTCGTCGGGGCATCGCTCGATCCGTGGCCGATGCAGTCGATGAGGAGCGCTGGGCGGCCATCGCGGACGGCCTCCACGAGTGGTTGCATCGTGACACCCGCTCCCGTGAAGCCATGTAGCGCGATTAGGGGATTGCCCTCGCCGTGAAGTGTCGTCACTCCGAGTGTGGTGCCGTCGGCGGTGAGTCGTCGTTCGTGGGAGGTGTTCACGAGGCCTGCAGGAGTTCCCGAAGGGCGTCGCGAAACTCGAGTCGATCATCGGTCGAGACCGGAATCTCCACGAGTGACACGCCCGGACGCAGAAAACTCGCCTCGATAGCGGCACCGACATCGGCGGCCGTGCCCGCCGACACCTGCTCGTAGTGGATGCCCGCCTGTCCACCCAGAAACTCGAAGTTCGTGCCGTGCGGAGTATGGAGAAGTGACGTGAACGTCGCTGGCTCGAGGGCTTCTTTCGCCGGGAGGAACGAAAAGATTCCACCCCCGTCGTTGTTCGGAATGACGACCGTCAGATCGACACCCTGGCGGGCCGCATCGAGGATCCCGCCGATGTCGTGGAGCGCGGCGACATCGCCGATGTAGACGACGGACCTTGCACCGTGGTGGGATCGACTCACGCCGATCGACGTCGAAACAACTCCATCGATGCCGTTGATGCCGCGGTTCGAGATCACCACGCCCGATCGTCGAACTGAGGTGAATGTGTCGAGGTCGCGGATAGGCATCGAGCTCGATGCGACGATCGCACTTTCGGCCGGCGAGTGATGCCCGATCATTGACGCGATGTGTGCTTCGGTGACCGTCGACCAAGAAGTGAGTGCTTCGGTGCAGATCGTGTTTGCGCGTTGCCCGCGGCCGATCCAATCATCGACCCATTCGTTCGATGACAGCATGGCCGAGTTGGCTGAGGCCGCCGCTTCGAGGAGCAGCGATCCCGAGCAACGAATGCGCGATGTCATCACACTCGAAGGGTCGTTCCAATCGTCGATCGGGTCGATCAGGACGTGTGGAATGGAAAGCGATTCCCACCACAATCGCGTGGACTTCGCGGTCGGGGTCTGTCCGAGGCGGATGATCAAGTCGGGCTCTGACACGCCGCCCTCGATGACGAGTGCGGGTGCATCGATGAGCGATCGGGCGTCCGTTCCTCGCAGTCCGCTGAGCACGTCAGCGAGCACCGGGATTCCCAGGGTCTCCGACGAGGTGATGAGCCGTTCGACGTCGGTTGCGTTGTTCGGGTCGACGGCGTCGGGGCCGGCGATGATCAACGGTCTCTCCGAACGGGTCAGCAGCTCGCTGAACGCCTCGATGTGTGTGGGCTCGGGATTCTGGCCGGGCCGACTGACGCTGGGAAGCGCGACCGGTGGATCGATCGGGGGATGTACGGGTTCGAGCGGCAACCTGAATGCCCAGTTCACGTGTACCGGACCGTGGTGTTCTACGGCTGTTGCAACCGCGCGCCACCCCGTTCGTTGCGAGAAGTTCGGGCCGCCGTCGGGTCCAACCGGCATCGTGATTTCATCTCGGACGTGTGGTCCAAAAAGACCGCGTTGATCAAACGACTGTCCAGCGCCGACCTGTTGGTGCTCGGGCGGACGGTCCGCAGTGATCGCGACCAGGGCCACGTTGCTCATCGATGCCTCGGCGATCGCGGGAAGATAATTGGCCGCTGCCGTTCCGGAGGTGCACACCAGCCCGACTGCTGTGCCAGCCGACTTTGCGTGGCCGAGTGCCGCGAAGGCTGCGCAGCGTTCGTCGAGATGGACGTGCACGGTCAATCCAGGTGTTCGGTCGGCGGCGACCGCGAGCGGCGTCGAACGTGAGCCGGGAGACACGACGACGTGCGCCATTCCCGCTGCCACCGCTCCCGCAAAGAAGTGCTCAGCCGCAGCGGTGGAGTCGATCGAAGGCGCCGTCATGATTCTCGGCAGTGTAGATCAGCGTGGGTGATTTGGCGGGCCCTCGATGGGGGTGACCGTGATCTGTCCATCGCCATAGAGCGCATCGAGGAGCGGAAACGGATTCTCCCACTCGGATCCGCCATTGGGCGCCCATTGGATGTGTAGATGTGGTGAACCCTTGGCGTTGCCCGAGTCCCCGACGGTGCCGATTTGTTGTCCTGCGTACACCCGTTGGCCCTCCGCCATCACTTCGACCTCATCGAGATGGGCGTAGTAGTACCGTGCGCCACTGTCTCCGAGCAGATAGACGCTGAGGCCCCCCAGGGATCCAACGGTGGTTTGCTCGAACGTACCGTCCTCGATCGCCACGAGGGGGACACCAATTTGTGCGAGCAGGTCGGTCCCTCGATGGCGACGCCCCCCGGAACGTGGCTCGTTCCAATCGTTTCGAAACGGTTTGCGAAGTTCGACTACGGGAAAGGCCCCGATGTCGATACCAAATGCTTCCGTGGGGTTTGCGAGTTCGGCGTCCGGCACGGAGGCGAGCTCGCGATTCAGAGATGCCTGCTGGGACTCGAGGATTCGGCGGGTCTCGGTAGCGCCACGTCGTGTCCGGAGAGCCTCTGCGGCCGTATTGATCGTGTCGATACTCGTGAGGATCTCGGCTCGTTGAACGACCGTCGACGTGTGATCGGGAGCCGGGAGGAACGGCGCTCCCCAAACGGTGGGAGCCTGCCAGTCTTGGGAGACATTGGCGACGTCTTCGGCCCGGGCGGTGTCGATCAATGGAGTTGTTGCCACAAGGAGTAGGGACGCGAAGAATGCGACGGCCGACAGCTTCACCCGATGGGTGCAACGTTGACGAGAATGGCGCTCGAGCGGCGAAAGAGGACCCACGGGTCACCGAGGGTAGGCAACAATCCTCAGCAGGCCAAAACGGCGAGACGGATGCCACAGTGCGCGGCGGCGATCCCTAACCGGCGAATTGCGCGAGCACTTCGGCAGATCCGTCCGCCAGGACGAGTACGGAAGCCGAACCGCGCGTCGTGGGCGTCGTGGGAAGCACCACGGACTCAGGCGTGCTGGTGCGCAGCGCATCGGCGATTCGCAACGCTTCACTCATCGAGGTTCCATCGTCCATCACCAATGCATCGGCCATCGAGGTCGCCATGTCATTGAGCGTGAGCGGGTTCCTCTGCTCGGTCAGCTTCTGCATCAGGGCCCGCATGAAGTCCTGTTGGCGTTGGACTCGACCGAGATCGCTGGTGGGGTCTTGCACCTCGACGCCATCACGAATCTCGGTGTAGAAACGACTTCGGACGAACGCGAGCGCTTGTGTCGAGTCGAGTGTCACGACCCCCGCCGACGGTAGGTTCAGCCCGGAACGGGTGTCGAACGCTGGGTGAGGGATGGTGATATCCACACCGCCGACCGCATCCACGAGGTCGATGAACCCGGCAAGGTCGATCTGCACGTAGTTCGACAACGGCACGCCGAGTTCCGTCTGCACCGTATTGATGACCGCTTCTGGTCCACGCCCAAAGGCGGTGTTGATGCGACCTTCACCACCACCATCGATCGGCAGCCAAAGATCTCGAGGCAGCGACAGAAACTTCGATCCCTCCTCCTCGAGACGAAGGATCATGATCGTGTCGGTTCTCGACCCGCCGATACCCTCTCCGAGGATCAGGCCAGCGTTCTCCGTGTCAGCATCGATTCCGGCCCGCGAATCGGTGCCGACGAGCAAGATGTTCGTACCGGCGGGAGGAGGGGACAACGCTGAGGAGACGGGGACTCGCTCGACGCTGTTGAATACTCGTCGCGCCTGATACAGCGGCACCACGATGAGTAGGGCGGCAATGAGGATGAGACCGAAGAGCACCATTGGCCACCGACGCCGACGGGGCGCCATGTACTGATCTTCCGGCGGCAAACCGCCCGAATCCGGGGGAGCGACCTCGGGGATGAATGGATCGGCCGTTGGAACATCGCCGTGACGATCTTGTGTGATGGCCGGTCGAGCGACCGGTGCGGGCCGTCGGACGACCGGTGGAGCTGCCTCGGCCCAGGGGTCCGGGCCGCGGCGGTCCTCAGCCGCTGGAATTCGTGAGAGGCGCGATCGGAAGTCGTCGTCTGGTTCCAAATTGTCCATGCGTGCATAGTTGAGCACGTCCCACGTCTGAACCGGCGGCGCCCAGCGATCTCTTTGCTCGCAGGTCACCGACCGCGTCCACACCCGCACGCAGCGAGAAGTTGGGTCGTCGTTTCGACGCTGCGAGTAAGTTGTGCAAAGCTTGCACCTTGTCTGTCGGCGTACAGGCGACGATTGACGTGTGAGGTAACACGAATGCACTTGAACGAACGACGTTTGACTGGCCGAGATGTCTTGGCCAAGACCTTCCAGGCAAAGACCAAACGGGGATACGACCCCATTGAGGTCGATGCTTACTTGGAGCTCGTTGCGGCTCAGATCGACGTACTTCACAGCGATCTGAACACCCGCGCCGAGGCAGCTCCGACCGAGACCATCACGCTCGACAATCCATCGGTGAGTGAGGAACGTGACCGTCTCGCAGCCGAACTCAATGCATTGAAGGTCGAGCGCGATGAACTGAGCGCTGTACGCGATGAGCTCAACACGGTCGTCAGCCAACTGCAGACCAATCAGGCGGCACTGCAGGCTGAGAACGCTCAGCTGCGTACGCAGCTCACCTCGATCGCCCCACCACCACCAATCGCAGCCGAGGCAGCGCCCGCGCCGGTGGAGATCACCGAAGCTGGAGCTGCTTCTGACGCCGATGCCAGCTCGAGGGGCAGCGAAGAGAGCTACGAGCTCGTTCTTCGCATGGCACATCGTTCTGCAGAGGAGACGATTTCGGAAGCACATGCCCGTGCAGACGAGATTGTCGCCGATGCGAACCTCACCGCTTCACAGATTGCTCGCGAGAGCGATCGCAAGGCATATGAGGCAGCCAACAAGGTGCAGGCCGAGCTCGCGTCTCTCGCCGCCGAGGTCGAGACCAAGCAGGGCGAGCTGGCCCACCTCCGTGCGCGAACCGATGACCAACGCGGCGAACTCCGAGACATGGCGCAACGAATCCTTCGACTCGCCGATGATGACGATCGCCGGTTCGAGGGCGCAGAGGTCGTCGACCTTCGCAGCTCGCCCAGCGAAACCACGGCGTAGTCAGCGCCGAGAGTGTGCCGCGGATCTGCAGCATTGGGGACCTCGTCACCGATGTCGTAGTACATCTCGACCGAGATCCTCAGCGGGGTACCGACACGCCCGCACGAATCGAACACGTTCGTGGCGGCTCCGCCGCGAACGTGGCCGTGGCGGCGGTTGCGACAGGTGGGCAAGGGCGTTTCATCGGCCAGGTGGGAGACGATGATCGTGGACGGCTTCTGATCGAGAATCTTGGTGCGCTCGGTGTGGAAACCATGGTGACCGAGCGTGGAATCACGGGCTCGATCGTCGTGCTGGTCGATGGGAAAGGTGAGCGCTCCTTTCTGACAGATCGAGCAGCTGCGGCACATCTGTCGACGGTGCCCAGGGGCGCTCTCGACGGAGTTGACCTGCTGCACGTGCCGGCGTACTCACTGGTCTCCGGAAGCCTCGCAGACACCTGCCACCAATTGATCGGCGAGGCGGTCGACCGTGACATACCGGTATCGATCTCGACATCGTCCGTTTCGGCCCTCGCAGAATTCGGTCGGGCAAGATTTCTGGATTTGATCAAGCAGCTTCGACCGGAGCTCGTGATCGCGAACCGCGACGAGGCCAGCTACCTGTTGCAAGGGCACCCGTGGTTCACACACGCAGCGGCAACGGTCATCACCGCAGGAGCCAGGCCAGCGAGGTTCGTGCGACCAGACGGGTCTGACGTGCGGGTCGCCCCCGACGAGGTCGAAGCCCAGGACACAACCGGATCTGGTGATGCGTTCACCGGAGCGTTTCTCGTGGCCTATGTCGAGGGGGCGCAGCCTGAAGAGGCACTGGCAGCGGGGCACGCCATGGCCCGCCGGACACTCGCGGTCGCCGGAGCGGGTCTCGGGGACTGAGCCAGAACTGCCAGTTTTCCCAGAGTTGAGGTGGTCAGGCCGCGTCTTGCTCAGCGGCGCGCCGGTTCTGGTTTCGAAGGACTTGCTCCAGCTGGGAGCCCGTGAGGGGCTTGGAGAACAGGAAACCCTGCATGTAGCGGCAACCGTGGGATTTCAAGAAGTTCACCTGAGCCCGCGTTTCGACACCTTCGGCGATCACATCGAGGTTCAGGCCCTTGGCCAAGGAGATCACGGCCGTGACCAGGGGCGCTCCGGACTCGCCGATTCGATTGATGAAGGACCGATCGATCTTGAGCGTGTCGACCTCGATTCGATCGAGATAGTCGAGCCCAGTGTGTCCGACGCCAAAGTCGTCGATGGCGGTTCGAATCCCCATCTCTCGGAAGCGCACGAGTGTCTCGTTGACCTGTTCTGGCTTTTCGAGAGCGAGTGATTCGGTGAGCTCGAGCTCGAGGCGCTCGGGAGCCAAACCAGAACTGCGGAGTGCTCGCGAGACGTTGTCGGTGAGGTGGACGGCTTTTTGGAACTGGCGAGGTGAGAGGTTGACCGCAACGTTGATTTCGGGCAGACCAATCTCACCCCAGCGTGCGGCTGCGGTGCACGCCTCGTCGAGGATCCACTGGCCGATGTGGTCGATCAGGCTGGATTCCTCGGCGACCGGAACAAACTTCTCTGGGCTGATCTGACCCAACGTCGGGTGCTCCCAGCGGAGAAGAGCTTCGACGGCGAAGATCTGCCCTGTCGTGATGTCGATCTGTGGCTGGTAGTACAACTCGAGCTCTTTGTTCTCGAGCGCGCGATGAAGTGCCGCCTCGATCTCCAAGCGATGGGCGCCAGGCACCCGTTGCTCGGGTGAGTAGCTCACGACCATGTTTCGGCCGCGCTCTTTTGCCTCGAACATCGCGGTGTCGGCGTTCTCGATGAGTGATTCGACGGTCTCGCCGTCCTTCGGAAATTCTGCGATCCCGATGGAGGGGGTGACGTAGATGTCGCGCAACCCGACGTCGAACGGTTCGAGGAACTGATCGAGAAACAGGCGTCCAATCGCGTGGCTGTGTCGTGCGTCCTTCACCTGCGGCACGAGAATCGCGAACTCATCGCCACCCAGTCGCGCAACGGTGAGATCTGGCCCAACGCGCAACGAGGCGTCGTGCAAGCGGGCGGCGACCTGGCGAAGCAGCTCATCGCCGGCATCGTGACCAAGCGTGTCGTTGACGGCCTTGAACCGATCGAGATCCAGGAACATCGTCACGAATCGGGCATCGCGGAGCCGGGCGCTGTCTATCGCCATCTCGAGCCTGTTGAAGAACAACGGCCGATTGGGGAGCGAGGTCAGCGGATCGTGTTGGCCTTGGTGTTCGACGGCGACCCAACGACGGACCAACTCGAGGAGGTGCACCGCGACAACGAGAGACAGTGCGCTGGAGCCCACGGTCACGACCGGAAGAGAGAGTTCGAGATTGCTCAAGAGATCGACGCCGATGAGCACCGGGCCGACGAGCACCACCGAGAACGATGTCAGCGACCGTCGAACGTTCACTTCCGAACTGGTGATCACGGCTGGAGAAAAGGCGTGTGCAGCGCTGGAGTGCGCGTACGAGGCCGTCGTCATCGCGATTCCCAGAATCGTGAGTGCATCGACCCAGCGGGCTTCGAAGGGCACCGTCAATTCGACTCCGATCACCAACAGCAGCGACTTTGCACCGAGGTTCAATGCGAGGGAAATCGACGCGGTGGCCTTGTCATGGCCGAGCAACCAGAACAGGTACGTGACCGTGAACAACGAGAATCCAACGGCGGTCGTTGCCAGCACGGCCCAGAACAGTTCGGAGTTGGTGGCCGCGTCGGGTTCGACGAGGAGCACGAAGAACATCAAGCCAATGCCGGCAGAAAGAATCGCGGTCTCGCGTTCGGTGATCGTTGGGCGAGACCCGATTCGGTGCATGACCAGACGGATTGCGCCGACTGCGCTCAAGGTGGCTGCGGAAAGCAAGAAGACGGTTTGCACGGAACCGTCGAGACTTACCCCAACGCCGACAAGTATCTGCGCGCACGCAAGGATCAGAAGACCGTCTGGCCGAAGGTCATCATCGTTGTGACGCGCAGCGACGACCTTGTCGACGGCCAAGTGCGCCACCGAGGTGAGAATGATGGTGACGACTGCGGTGCGCGTCGACATGCTGCCGGTCGCCAGTCCGATGCCCAGGACACCGGCGATGATGAGCGGCAGAAGCCAGATAAACCGGTCGACCGTAGTGCGTAGTTTCCCCACAGAACTCCTACGGCAGTACGACGAAGTTTTGGCATGAGCCGCATGGCTCATTCGTCGAGTCGGAGACCCTCGTGGTGTTCGGCGCGATACGCGGCGCGATCGGACTGTGCGTCAGCTCGCGCCCACGTGTCGAGAAGCGATTCGCTGTCTCGTCGATGTGCGAAACCGGCCGAAGCGGTGAGGCCAGCATCGCTGAGCGCCGTGGTCAGCGCGTGGATCTGCGAGGCCGTGTCGGCGATCGAGTCAAGCGGGGCTAACAACACGGAGAAAACGGTCGGCGATAGTTGTCCCACCCGGTCGGTGGAGCGGAGAAGTCTGCGCAGCAGGTGACGTACTTGTGTGGCGTTCCGGCTTGTTTCGCCCTCGGCCGTGAGACGCAACGAGAGAACTGCGGCGCCGACGCCGGTCCGATCGAGCTCTGCGGTCTCGCGCACGAGCGCAGTGAACCAGACGGGTTCGCCAACACCGGTGATGGCGATGTCGTCGATGTCTTGTCGTTCGATACTCATCGGTCAACCTCTGCTGTGCGATTTCAGTGTCCGTCCAAGGAACTGGCCGGTACTGGGTCGATCGGCCCATCGCCATGAGACTCAAGGCCTTTCCTTGGAGATTGTTCACGGCCTCACGGTGCGTGGTGAGATGCTCAGAATTTGCTACGCGGGGAGCGTGTCACAGGCCATCTCTACGATCGTGCTATGTCGAACTCCACTCCGAATCCCCCGACCTCCCCCGAACCGGTGGCCATCGATGCACACGTCCGGCGAACACTCACCGCTGAACTCCCTGCGGAACTTCGGATGCTGAGGCGCCGGGTGCTCGTGGAGTCCATGGCCAACGGTGTGCCGGTTCGGCCTGCAGCGCTCAGTGCGGTTCTGGCCGCCCACGTCGATCTCGCGGATTCGCCGCTCACCTTCACCGCAGCACACGTGCAGGAGCTGTTGTGGTGCGGTGTGAGCGAGTTCTGCGAGGACGTTGGTTTCATCCTGCCCGATGGCTGCCCCGAGGCGTTGCACGCCATTCTGGCGATCGCGAATGCCCAAGGGCTGTTCGACCCGCAAAGCGATTCCACCGCCGAGGTCTTCGAAGCCTTTCGGGAGCTTGCATCGGCATAGACCGAGCCAACGACCGAAAAACGTGAAGAGCCCCCGCCAGCGTGGCGGGGGCTCTTCAGCGAACGGTTCTGCGATGGTTAGACGAATGCGCTTGCGAACACGAGGCTCACGATCGTCATGACCTTCAAGAGGATGTTCATGGCTGGGCCAGATGTGTCCTTGAACGGATCGCCCACGGTGTCGCCGACCACGGCGGCCTTGTGATTGTCGGAACCCTTGCCGCCATGTGAACCGGCTTCGATGTACTTCTTGGCGTTGTCCCACGCTCCGCCGGCGTTGGCCATGAAGATTGCGAGTGCGAAACCGGTGACGAGTGCACCGGCGAGCATTCCGCCGAGAGCGTCGACATCGATGAAGCCGACGATGAGAGGAACAACCACCGCGAGCGCACCCGGGATGACCATTTCCTTGAGCGACGCCTTGGTCGAGATTTCGACACATCGTGCCGAATCGGGAATGACACCCTCCTTGCCTTCGCGAAGGCCTGGGATCTCCCGGAACTGGCGGCGAACTTCTTCGATCATCTCCGCTGCAGCGCGTCCGACGGCATCGATCGTGAGCGCCGCAAACAAGAACGGAAGTGCGGCACCGATGAAGAGACCAGAAAATACGTCGACGCTGCCGACGTCGAGGCTCAGTGAGCCGCCAGCCTGGATGATCGCGAACTCGAAGCTCTTGAAGAGTGCGAGTGCGGTGAGGGCGGCCGAACCAACGGCAAACCCCTTGGCCACTGCGGCGGTCGTGTTGCCCAGCGAATCCAACGCATCGGTGACCTCACGGACCGAAGGATCGAGATTGGCCATTTCCGCGATTCCGCCAGCGTTGTCGGCGATTGGTCCGTAGGCATCGACCGATACGACGACGCCGGTGGTTGCGAGCATGCCGATCGCGGCAACGGCAATGCCGTAGATGCCGCCGTCGAGTTGGCCAATGCTGTCAAAGGCGAGCTCGCCGCCGAAGAATGCAATGCCGACACCGGCCAGGATCAGTGCAACCGAGGCGGCGACCGAAACCATACCGGCCGAGATTCCGCTGAGGATCGTGGTGGCCGGACCCGTCTCGGTTTGCGCAGCAATTTTCTTGACCGGTCCGAAGTGGTCGGAGGTGTAGTACTCGGCAGTCTTACCGAGCGCCCAACCGGCGATGAGTCCGCCGATAACGGCGATTGCGAGGCCCAATGGGTTGTCGAATGCGTCGTTGTCACCGAACATCCAGAACGCAATACCGAGGGTTGCGACCGTGGTCAGGCCCATGGCGACGTTCGTGCCCATGTGGAGCGCCTTCGAGAGTGCCTTGGAGTCTGTGCTCTCGCCACCCTTGATCATGAAGGAACCAACGATGGACGCGACCATGCCGATGAAGGCAACTGCGACGGGGAACATCAACAACGAGATGGTTGTGCCCTGGGTGGCCTCTTCGGCGCTGAGCGCCAAGGCGAATGCGACGAGCGAAATCGGTGCGATGATCGATCCGGCGTAGGACTCGAAGAGGTCGGCGCCCATACCTGCGACGTCGCCCACGTTGTCGCCGACGTTGTCTGCGATGGTCGCCGGGTTGCGGGGGTCATCTTCGGGAATTCCGGCCTCGACCTTGCCCACGAGGTCGGCGCCAACGTCGGCTGCCTTCGTGAAGATGCCACCGCCGACACGACTGAACAGTGCAATCGTCGATGCGCCCAGGCCGTACGCCGTGACGACTTCGAATGCATCGTCGACCTCGAGCACGAGGACGAAGAGGATGTACACCACCATCAGGCCGCCCAGTGCGAGGCCGGCAACGGAGAAGCCCATGACCGCGCCGCCGCGGAATGCGATCGGTAGCGCCTTGCCTGGCCCTTCCTTCGCTGCCTCGGTGGTGCGAGCGTTCGCCATGGTGGCCACGGTCATGCCGACGTAGCCGGCGCCAGCCGACAGTAGGGCTCCGAGCAGGTAGGAAACAGCCCCCAGTGGAGCGATCACGATGGCGATGAGGATGGCCATCACCGCGGCGAATCCGGATACCCAGGTGTATTCCTCTTTCAGGAACGCCCGCGCCCCCTTCTGGATCTCGGTCATGAGGAAGACCATGCGGTCGTCACCGGGGCTTGCGGCCTTGACGGTGGTGTAGAAGAAGCCTGCGAGTCCAAGTGCGGCCAAAGCCGACACGAGCGCCAGGTACGGTATTGCTTCCAAGGTTCGTTTCTCCGTGCTCTAGGTCGCGCCATATCGTGCGCGACCGCTAATTTTCCCAGAGATTGGGCTTGTGCCCCGCATCGGTACCTGTGCCGTTGGGCACTCCCTCGAAAGCGAGACCAGTGAACGATAGCCGATCAGAGATGCGACGCCGATTACTTCTGGCACGACGTGAGCTGGATGGGCCGGCTCAGGAGCAGGCAGCGCGCATGATCGCGTCGAAGATCGTTGCCAGCGTCGAGGCACGGTCGACGACAGGCCGAGTCGCCGCATACCTCGCATATAGCGGCGAACTCGATCTCGGTCCAGCCCTCGATGCGCTCGTCGAACGAGGCCACGAGATCGTGCTCCCCGTGTGCGGACCCGACTTCTCGATGGACTTCTGCCCCTGGGCACCAGGGGATGCCCTGGTTGCCGGTCCGTATGGCATTGGAGAGCCGCAGACCGAACGCGTGGATATCGAGACGATCGACACGGTGCTCGTGCCAGGAGTTGGCTTCGGTGCCGATGGATCGCGCATCGGCCACGGCGCGGGCTACTACGATCGGTTCTTCGCTCGCTGTGCTGCCAGACCCCACGACCCTCGTCGCCTCGGAATCGCTCACGACCTTCAAGTTGTGCGACTTCCGGCTCCGGAGCCATGGGACGTGGCAATGCACGAGATCATCACCCCTGCGAAGGTCATCCATGTCTCGAATTGACACCGTGCAACCGCCGGTCGTACCCCGCCAGGGATCGGCTATGCCGAGCGAAGGGCACACCACATGCGTGTGATCGTCATCGGCGCTGGCGAGGTTGGTTCCTACATCGCCGACCGGTTGAGCAAAGAAGGCATCGATGTCTATGTGATCGAGCGCGATGCCAAAAGGGCGGCACACCTTGCCGAGACCGTCGACGTCGAGGTGCTGACCGGATCGGGCACCCACCCCTCCGTGCTTGCCCAAGCAGGCGTCGAAGCCGCAGACCTGCTCGTCGCTGTCACCAAGAGCGACGAGGTCAACCTCATCGCTTCGATGCTCGCCAAGCAGGCTGATGTGCCGCGAACGATCGTCCGACTCGAGGCTCCAGAGCTCCGCGGACAGGACGCTGCAGGCATCCGACGGGCCTCGAAGGCCGACCTGTTCATCGACCCGGATGAAGAGACGGCGCAAGAGGTGTTGTCGCTCATCGAGATGCCGGGGGCATCAGAAGTCGCGAAGCTCGGCAACGGCGAGGTGTTCATGATCGGTGCACGCATCCCGCCGGATGCTCCGATCGTCGGCAAGTCGTTGATCGAACTCGGCGTGGAGAACGAACCGGAATGGGACTACATCGTCTCGTCGATTCGACGAGGCGAGGAGACCGTCATCCCGAGGGGCGACTACACCATCGAAGCCCACGACCTCGTCCGAGTGGTCTGCAAGCGATCGGCGCGGCGTGCGGTGGCCAAACTCCTTGGACTTGCCCGTGATGTTCCTCGAGAGATCCTGCTACTCGGGGGTGGTCGGACGGCCACACTTGTCGCCGACAAGCTTCGGCACACCGGCGCGCGGGTGCAGATGATCGAGCGGGACCCAGACCGTGCGCGAGAGCTGGCCGAGCAACTCGATGGCGTCCGCGTGCTCAACGGCGACATCACCGACTCCGATGTGCTTGACGAGGCTGACCTGCCCCGCATCGAGTTGGTCGCTGCGCTGACAGGAGAAGACGATGCCAACGTGCTGGCATCGGTGTATGCGAAGGCCGCTGGCGTACCGGAGACGATCGCCGTGGTGCATCGCCTCAACTTCTTGTCATTGCTCGACCGAGTCGGTGTCGACGCTGCGCTGTCCCCACGAACCGCCACGGCCAATGGTGTGCTTCGGTTCGTCCGAGGCGACGTTGCGCAGGTAGCCACTTTTCTCCAGGGCGAGGTCGAGCTGTTGGAGTTCGAGATTCACAGCGGGTCCGCAGCCGATGGGCAGACGATCGCAGAGCTTCGACTGCCGCGCGACGTGTTGATCTCGGCGATCGTGCGCGATGGTCGATCCCAGATCGCTCGCGGACGCACGACGTTGCGAAAGGGTGATCACGTGATCGTCATCGCAGAGCCCGAGTCGGTCGATCTGGTAGCCAGAACGCTCGACTGATGAGTCAATCTCGCAGTCGGAGATGGATGGGGACGACCCATGTCCTTCCGCTGCCCTTCGGTATTGGAATGGCCGCGGGTGGCATCTGTGTGACGGCGGCCGCTTTCGTGGGGCTGGTCGCAGATTCCGATGCGTTCGCAGGTGCACGAGTTGCGGAACTGGTCCTGGGAATCGCCTCGATCATCGTCGGACTCGCCATCACTCGCCTGCAGGCTCGGGTGAAGATTTCGCGGACGGCGGCGATGTCGATGTTCGTCGCCGGGTGGACCGCCATGACTGCGGTGGCGATCGTGGCGTTCTGGCTCTCGGGTGAGCTCGATACCCCCTTGGACGCGCTGTTCGAGGCGGTCAGCGCCTCTACCACGACGGGTTACACCACGGTCGAGGAGCCCGCCGAACTCTCGCGATCATTGCTGTTCTTGCGCGCCTCACTGCCGTGGGCGATGGGGCTGGGAGTGCTGCTTGCCGGAATGGGCGTGCTTCCTGCGGCCGTAGCCGGAGCGGAGCTGCTTCCGCAGCGGCAACTACGGGGGAGTGAACAGCTCGTCACGACGCTTCGCAAGGCGCTGCGCAACATCATTGGCCTGTACCTGTTGCTGACGGTCTCGTTGGGTGTCGGTTACCTGCTGGCGGGGATGCCCCTGTTCGACGGCGTGACCTACGCGCTCTCGACGGCATCGACGGGCGGGATGGCGAACCATGCGGATTCCATTGGCCACTTCGACAGTCAGGCGATCGAATGGATCGCCACCGCCGGCATGGTTGCCGCAGGCGGAAACTTGATGGTCGTGTGGTGGGCTTTTCGGGGCAGGTTCAAGCCCGTATGGCGAAGCACCGAGCTGCGTCTCTACGTCTCGCTGTTGCTACTCGGTTTCGCCATCATTCGCTTCGGCGGATCGAATCTCAACTCCTCAGATTCGGCCGTGGCTATCTCTTCGATGCTCTCCACGACCGGGCTCCGCTCGGCGAATTGGGCTGCAGGAACCGATCTGACCCGCTCGGTCCTCCTCGTGGCCGGAGGCATCGGTGCGATGAGCGGCTCCGTGGGTAGCGGTTTCCGACTCGCGCGGGTCTCACGAATCGCCTTGGAAGTTCGACGAAGTCTGCAACAACTGCTCAACCCAACGCGAGTGGGCATCATCCGCGTGGACGGAGTGGCGGTGAAGGAGTCCTCGCTGGGGCTCACCTATGGGTACCTCTGGATGCACGCGTTCACCTTGGCAGGAGTCGCCGCACTCCTCTACGCCAACGAACTCGACATCATCGCCACCACCTCGTTTGCGGTTGGACTGGTCTCCAACATCGGGGTTCTCGTCAATGGTGATGAGCTCCAAAGCCATGTCGCGCTCTCTGGTTGGACCGAGTCGATCGCGTCGTTTGGCATGCTCCTCGGCCGCTTGTCGATCTACCCCGTACTGCTGACGATGGCCGGTTTGGGTCGTTGGTTGGGCCGTCTCCGGCCAGGTCAAGCGATTGGTGACGGTGCCTGATGCTTGAGCGACGATCGGTTCCGCGAGGTCAGCAAGGGTTCACCCCACCCTCGCGTCGACTGCCGTCGACGGTGGCGCACATCAGCGGTCTTGCGTTGCTCGTCGTGTCGCCTGGTCTCGTGCTGAGCGCTGGAGTCGAATTCGCGGGTGGTGGAGATGCGGGTTGGACGCTGCTGTTTTGCGCCGTGATCTTCGCCGCACTCGGTGGAGTGCTCTGGTCTGGGACGCGTCTCGGAGATCTGGCGATCCGCACGATCTTTGCTTCGGTCGCGTGGAGCTGGTTGCTGATTTCAGTGCTCGGCGCCCTGCCGTTCGTGCTGGCCCGAACGTTCGAACGCGAGGGCGTGAGTAGGTGGGTCGAGATTGCCGACGCCATCTTCGAATCGGTCTCTGGCTACACGTGCACCGGTTCGACGGTGTTGACCACGCTTCCCGACATCGGAGAACCCGATCCGGTTGTAGGAAAGGGCGTCCTCTTCTACCGACAGTTGACGCAGTGGTACGGCGGGATGGGCTTTGTGCAGCTCGTCATCACCGTCCTGCCGACGTTGGGTTCGCGAGCTCTCGGTTTCATGGGAGCCGAGGCTCCCGGACCGACGTCGGATCGTCTCGCCCCACGGGCCGCTGACACCGCGAAGATCCTGTGGAAGTTGTATGTCGGCGGCACGCTCGTGATGGCGGTCGGGTTCATGCTGGCTGGCATGTCTGCGTACGAGGGATTTGCGCACTCGCTGACGACGGCGGCGACCGGCGGGTTCTCGATCTACAACGATTCGTTGGGCGAGTTCGACAGCGTGACGATCGAAGTTGTGGCCATGATCGCCATGCTCTTCGGCGGCAGCAATTGGGCGTTGCACTGGCTGTTCCTCACGAAGAACCGGCGGGTGTATGCCGAGGATCATGAATTTCGCAGTTACATCACGATCGTCGTGTTGGCGACCGTCGTGGTCACAGCGATCCTCACGCTTGGAGATGAGGTCGGAGGGTTCTGGACCGCACTTCGTGTCGGTGCGTTCAACGTGGTGAGCCTGGCGACGAGCACCGGCTTCGGCAATGCGCAAGGCAGCGGCTCTGCCGGAGACATCGTCTTGTGGTCGTCGACGCCATTGGTGATCCTGCTGCTCTTGATGTTCGTCGGGGGGATGTCGGGGTCGACGGCGGGAGGCGCGAAGGTCATCCGTTGCCGGGTACTTGCGGCGATTTCTCACCGAACGATCGCCGTCGCCCGGCAGCCTCGGGCCATCGTGCCGGTGAAACTCGGAAAAGACGTGGTGTCAGAAAAGGTCGTCAGCCAAGTGGCGTTGTTCACGATGGCGTACGTGGCGCTCATCGTCGGAGGGTTCCTGGTCGTGACGGCGCTCGGGGGAGAGACCGAAGCGTCGCTGGCCGGGGTCATCGGTTCCCTTGGGAACATGGGTCCTGCATACGGCGACGCGGGACCGACTTCGACCTTCCTTTCGTTTCCCACGCCGGCACGTCTCGTCCTGGCGTTTCTCATGCTCGCTGGTCGGCTCGAACTGTTTGCGGTGCTGTTGATGTTTGCCGCACCTCGCCGCAGCCTCCGCGCAATTCGCCCCCACCGTCGCACCTTCTAGACGCACAGCACCGAACGAGCGGTCAGTGCAGGAGCTCTGCGAGGAGCAGTGTCATGTCCCAGGGATCGTTCGATCCAGCGACCTCGCGACATGAATGCATCGCCAGCTGTGCGCAGCCCACATCGAGAGCTCGCATGCCAAGCAATGCCGAGACGGTCGGCCCGATCGTCGACCCACAGGGCATGTCACTTCTGCTCACGAACGCCTGGGTAGATACTCCTGCATGTTCTGCTGCGAGATGAAACAGTCCCGCTGACACGGCGTCGGTCGTGTAGCGCTGGTTTGCATTGTGCTTCAGAACCGGACCGGCGTTCATGGAGATCTGATGGCCTGGATCATGTCGCTCGGGATAGTTGGGGTGTGTCGCGTGAGCATTGTCGGCCGAGATGAACAACGAGTTCTCTCTTGCGATTCGTCGATCCGCGTCGGTCGCTCCCAACGCTGACGAAATCTCGTCGAGCAACCGAGGCATCTGTGATGTTGCGGCGCCCGTTGCACTGACCGAGCCGACCTCCTCATGATCGAACAACGTGACCATTGGAATGGTCTCGGAGGGCGTCGTTCCGGCGAGGGCGGTGATTGCTGCATGACACGAGAGTTGGTTGTCGAGTCGGGGAGCGCTGATGAAGTCGTGGTCAGCGCCGAGCAGCTGCGACTGCATGGTGTCGTGAAGCATCAATTCGGCTCCAACGATGTCATCGCGAGAGACCTCCGCTGATTCGGCGATGAGATCCCATACATCGAGCTCGCCTCCCGACAGGCCGTAGATCGGGGAAAGGTGCTGTTGTTTGTTGAGCGAGAGGCCCCGTTCGCTGATGTCTCGATCAAGATGAATCGCCAGCTGCGGGATTCGAAAGACCGGCCGGTCCACGAAGACGAGCGCGGTCGCCGTGCCGGTCGCGGTTCGGACGGCAACTCGCCCGGACAGACCAAGGTCACGATCGAGCCACGAGTTCAAGAGCACCCCGCCATACACCTCGACACCGAGACGGCGATACCCGACCGCATCAGCGTTTGGTTCGGGCTTCAGCCGAAGGTTCGGGCTGTCGGTGTGGGCTCCCGCGATTCGAAAGGGCGTCGTCGGGGAGGCGGATTCAGGAACGATCCATGCAACAAGCGAGCCATCGCGGACGACGAAACGAGGGCCTGATTCAAGTGCGACGCTCTGGTTTGTGTCGATCTCAGTGAAGTTGGCGTCCAGGAGCATTTGCCTCGCCGATTCGACGACGTGAAATGGCGACGGAGAGCGGTCGATGAACCGCCCGAGCGACTGAGCGTGAGCGACATGAGGGTGCACTGAAGAGGCGGAGGATTGAGACATGTGACCATTGTGGCTGGCGGTTGGGTGTTGGTGCGACCACGTTGCGTCGGATAGCGTCGAAGATTCAGGCCCGGGCCAACGTCGTCCCAGCGTGCCAACACCCACGCAAGACGAGGATGACGATGACAAACGCACTGCCGCCGCGGCAGGGTCTTTACGACCCCGCCAATGAACATGACTCCTGCGGGCTCAACTTCGTGTGCGACATGCTCGGTCGCCCAAGCCACCGCATTGTCGAATTGGGACTCGGAGCGTTGTGCGCGCTCGAGCATCGTGGCGCCGCCGGAGCTGACCCTGCGGTCGGTGACGGTTCGGGAATTCTCACCCAAGTCCCCGATGCGTTTCTACGGGCTTCGGTTGACTTCGAACTGCCAGCCGCGGGGTTGTACGCCACGGGAATTGCGTTCCTCCCGCAGGCACCCCAGGTCGCCGAGGCCGCTCGGGCAGAAATCGAGCGGATCGCCGTCGACGAAGGCCTCATCCTCCTCGGATGGAGAGATGTCCCGGTTGAGCCGGAGGGAATTGGCGCCGGCGCTCGGGTCACGATGCCAGCATTCAGCCAGCCCTTCTTCACGCACGAACGGCAAGATCTCACGCCGATCGAACTGGACCGCATCCTGTACATCGCTCGGAAAAGATTCGAGCATGAGATCCACCTCGAAGCGGGCGAGGATGAGATCAACGAGGCCATGGGCGGGGCGTCCTCCATGCATGACGGCGTGTACTTCCCGTCGCTCTCCGCACGCACCATCGTGTACAAGGGAATGCTGACGACGCCGCAACTCGGGTCGTTCTACACCGATCTCCGAGATGAACGATTCGAGTCGGCAATCGCCCTCGTGCACTCGCGCTTCAGCACGAACACCTTTCCCTCGTGGCCTCTCGCGCATCCGTACCGGTTGGTCGCTCACAACGGCGAGATCAACACGATCCGCGGCAATCGCAACTGGATGAAGGCACGTCAGTCGATGTTGTCCTCAGAGTTGTTCGGTGATCGCCTAGAGCGAGCCTTCCCGATCTGCACCCCGGGTGCATCTGACACGGCTGGTTTCGATGAATGCCTCGAGCTGCTGACCCTTTCGGGGTACAGCCTTCCTGAGGCAATCCTCATGATGATCCCAGAGCCGTGGGAGAACCACGCGTCCATGGAAGCCGACCGCCACGCGTTCTATGAGTACTACTCCACGCTGATGGAGCCATGGGACGGACCGGCATCGGTGTCCTTCACCGACGGAACAGTCGTGGGTGCCGTCCTGGATCGAAACGGGCTTCGGCCATCGCGTTATTGGGTCACCAGCGACAACTTGGTCGTGATGGCCTCGGAGGTAGGCGTCGTCGATATCGATCCATCGACCATCATCGAGAAGGGCCGGCTCGAACCGGGTCGAATATTCTTCATCGATACCGAGAAGGGTCGAATTCTGCGAGATGACGAGATCAAGGCTGAGGTCTCGTCCAAACGTCCCTACCGCGAGCTCACCGACCGCTGCATCACATCACTTTCAGAATTGCCCGTGCAGCAGGACAACCGGCCGATCGAAGGCACGCTCGAAACACAGCAGCTGATCTTCGGGTACACCCACGAAGACCTGAAGCTCCTCCTGGCTCCGATGCTGGCCACCGGGAAGGAAGCGCTGGGGTCGATGGGTACCGACACGCCGATCGCCGTCCTGTCCGAAAGGTCCCGCCTTCTGCCGGACTACTTCCAGCAACTCTTCGCGCAGGTGACCAACCCACCACTCGACGCGATTCGCGAGGAACTCGTGACGGCAGTGGGAACGACGCTCGGACCGAGAGGCAACCTCTTGCAGCCCGGTGAAGACCTCGTGCGCCAGATCAGGCTCACTCACCCGGTGCTCACGGCCACCGAATTCTCTCGGCTGCTTCCCTCGCCGGACCCCGCGTCTGGAATGAAGAGTGTCGTGCTCGACATCGTCTTCCCGGCCACCTCATCAGGCGATGGGCTCCTGACCGCTGTCGATGCGTTGCGCAAGGCAGCAGATGATGCGGTCCGCGATGGAGCAACGGTGTTGATCCTGAGCGATCGTTCGGTCTCGCCAAGTCTCGCGCCGATTCCGCCGCTGCTTGCGACCTCGGCAATACATCACCATCTCGTTCGAAGCGGCACTCGGTCGGCGACGGACATCGTCGTCGAGACGGGCGAAGCGCGAGAGGTGCATCATGTGGCAACGCTTCTCGGGTTCGGCGCGCGAGCCGTGTATCCGTACGTTGCGCTCGAAACCGTCGCCCAGCTCGCGCAGGACGAGGCGTTCGGCGTCGATGTCTCCGTCGAACAAGCGCAGGAGAACTACATCAAGGCGTTCGACAAGGGCTTGCTGAAGGTCATGTCGAAGATGGGAATCTCGACGGTTGCGTCGTATACGGGGGCGCAAATCTTCGAGACGATCGGACTCGATGTCACCGTGATGGATGAGTTCTTTGGAGGCGCGCCGAGCCGGCTCAGCGGCATTGGGGTCGATCAGATCGCTGCCGAGATCATCGACCGACACGCTCGGGCGTTCCCGAAGAACGCGAACCACCGGGCACACCGTTCGCTCGAGGTGGGCGGCGAGTATCAGTGGAGGAGAGAGGGAGAATTCCATCTCTTCAATCCCGACACCGTGTTCAAATTGCAGCACGCCACTCGCTCGGGCCGTTATGACGTCTTCCGGGAGTACACGGCCTCCGTCGACGACCACGCTCGAAACCTCTCGACACTCCGCGGACTGTTCACGTTCGACCGAGGGGACCGCCCTCCGGTTCCGCTCGAAGAGGTCGAGCCCATCAGCAACATCGTGGCAAGGTTCTCGACCGGCGCCATGTCGTACGGATCGATCTCTGCCGAAGCGCATGAGACGCTGGCGATCGCCATGAATCGCATCGGCGCGAAGTCGAACACCGGCGAGGGTGGGGAGGACGACGAACGTTTCGAGACCATGGACGACGGCGATTCGAAACGTTCCGCGATCAAGCAGGTGGCCTCGGGGCGTTTCGGCGTCACGTCGAACTATCTCGTCAACGCAGACGACCTGCAGATCAAGATGGCCCAGGGAGCAAAGCCTGGCGAGGGCGGTCAGCTCCCCGGTCACAAGGTGTATCCATGGATCGCGAAAACACGAAAGAGCACACCCGGTGTCGGACTCATCAGCCCGCCGCCACACCATGACATCTACTCGATCGAGGATCTCGCACAGCTGATCTACGACTTGAAAAGCGCGAACCCTCAGGCCCGAGTCCACGTCAAGCTCGTCAGCGAGCTCGGCGTCGGAACGGTTGCCGCAGGGGTATCGAAAGCACATGCCGACGTCGTCTTGATCTCTGGTCACGATGGCGGCACGGGTGCCTCGCCTTTGACGTCGGTGAAACACGCGGGAGCACCGTGGGAACTCGGCTTGGCCGAAACACAGCAGACGCTGCTCATGAACGGACTCCGGGATCGCATCGTCGTGCAAGTTGATGGCCAGCTGAAGACCGGCCGAGACGTGATGATCGCAGCGCTGCTCGGCGCCGATGAGTACGGATTCGCGACCGCGCCACTGGTCGTCATGGGCTGCGTGATGATGCGCGTCTGTCACCTCAACACCTGCCCTGTTGGGGTGGCGACACAGGATCCAGAGTTGCGGAAGAAGTTCTCGGGTTCGCCGGACTTTGTGGTGAACTTCTTCGAGTACATCGCCGAAGAGGTTCGCGAGTTGCTTGCCGATCTCGGTTTCCGCTCTCTCGATGAGGCCATCGGCCAAGTCGAATCGCTCGACCTGTCCAAGGCGATCGACCATTGGAAGGCCGATGGGCTCGACCTGACCCCGATTCTGTACGTCCCGCCGCTGCTCGAAGGTGAGGAGCGACGCAATACGGGAGGTCAGGATCATCGCCTCGATGAGGCGCTCGACGCGCAACTTCTCCAAGTAGCCGGTCCCGCCATCGACGGCGGTACGACCATCAACATCACGACCGACATACGCAACGTTCATCGCAGCGTGGGTACCCAGCTCGGATACCACCTGACGAAGAAGCACGGTCCCGACGGCCTGCCAGAAGACTCGATCATCATCAACGCGACGGGTTCGGCAGGCAACAGCTTGGGAGCATTCGTGCCGAGGGGCATCACGTTGCGTCTGACCGGAGATGCGAACGACTTCGTTGGCAAGGGCCTTTCGGGTGGCCGCATCGTGGTGCGACCGCCAGACGATCTGGCATGTGTTGCCGAGGACAATGTCATCGCTGGCAATGTGATTGCCTACGGAGCAACCTCCGGCGAGATCTTTCTCCGAGGAAAGGTCGGAGAGCGCTTCTGCGTCCGGAACTCTGGAGCGTCAGCGGTGGCCGAGGGCGTCGGCGACCATGGCTGCGAGTACATGACGGGTGGCGTCGTTGCGATCCTGGGCAAGACCGGCCGGAACTTTGCCGCCGGAATGTCTGGCGGAGTGGCATATGTGCACGACGCAGATGGGACGTTCCCCGCGTTGGTCAATCGCGAGATGGTCGATCTCGATCCGCTCAGCGCCGACGATGAGGAATCACTGCAGGCCCTGATCGACAAACATGTGGTCGAGACCGGCTCCGATGTTGGTATTCGCCTGCTGGCCGACTGGGACAACGCAAGGACGCAGTTCGTCAAAGTCATGCCCCGCGACTTCAAGCGTGTTCTGGAAGCCGCAGCGAGCGCCCGAGAAGCAGGTACGGACGAGATGGAGGCCATCATGGCATCCGCCAAGGAGCGAGGTGCAAGACATGGGTGATCCCTACGGATTCATGAAACACGACCGTGCAACACCAACGATGCGGCCGGTGCCGGTGAGGATTCTCGATTGGAATGAGGTCTATGAGCCGTTCGACGGAGACGAACTGAAGGTTCAAGCTTCTCGATGCATGGACTGCGGCGTGCCGTTCTGCAACAGCGGTTGTCCGCTCGGCAATCTGATCCCCGACTGGAACGACCTCGTCTACCGAGATGATTGGGAGGCCGCTCTCGAACGCCTTCATGCGACGAATAACTTCCCAGAGTTCACGGGCCGGCTGTGCCCGGCGCCGTGCGAGGGTTCGTGCGTGCTCGGCATCCACGAACCCCCGGTCACGATCAAACAGGTCGAGATCGAGATCATCGAACGTGGATTCGCCGAAGGGTGGGTGCGACCGCTGCCACCGGAGACGCTCACGGGCAAGCGAGTCGCCGTCGTGGGTTCGGGTCCGGCGGGATTGGCAGCTGCACAGCAGTTGACCCGTGCTGGCCACGAGGTCACCGTTTTCGAGCGCGCCGATCGCGTCGGCGGGCTGCTCCGTTACGGCATCCCCGAGTTCAAGATGGAAAAGAAGTTCATCGACCGCCGTCTCGAGCAGATGGAAGCGGAAGGCACCGTCTTTCGCACCGGGGTCAACGTCGGCGTGGACATCACCGCGGCGCAGCTCGACGATCAATTCGACGCCGTGGTGTTGGCCGCTGGCGCCACCCAATGGCGAGACCTTCCGATTCCCGGTCGAGACGCGGGCAACATTCTGCAAGCGATGGAATTCCTGCCGCCGTCCAATGCGGTCCAGATGGGTGATCTGGACGCCCATCCGACGTCAGCCGAGGGCCTGGATGTGATCATCATCGGCGGAGGCGATACCGGTGCGGATTGTCTTGGAACGGTGCTGCGGCACGGCGCATCGTCGGTTCGACAGTTCGAGATCATGCCAGAGCCTCCGGAGCAACGGTCTGAAAGCAACCCGTGGCCTGCGTGGCCGCTGGTCCTTCGTACTCCGTCGGCGCATTTGGAGGCGATAGAGATCGAAGGGCGCGATGTTCGCGAGTACGCGATCAACACCGTCGAATTTCAAACGGACGACGCCGGCAACGTCTCGGCGTTGTCCACCGTGCGTGTCGAGTCCAAGAGCGTCGATGGGCGGCCAACGTTTGTACCCATCGAGGGCAGCGAGGAGACCTTCCCTGCGCAGATGGTGTTGTTGGCAATGGGATTTGTCGGCCCGGAGCGATCGCCGTTGCTCGATGGACTTGGCGTGGATCTCACCGATCGCGGAAACGTCGATCGTGACGAGCAATATGCGACCAACGTCGACAACGTCTTCGTATGCGGTGACATGGGTCGAGGGCAGTCGCTTATCGTGTGGGCGATCGCCGAGGGCCGTGCGTGCGCAGCTGCTGTTGACGCAGCGCTCATGGGCGCGACGGCGATGCCCGTGCCAGTGACACCATCGGACATGCCCTTGCGTTGAGCAGACAAGGGTGAGGGTGCCTGCTAAAGCGGGCAGGAGACGGTGAGGAATCTTCTCAATTCCCTACACCTAGTTCCGATAGGACGTTCATACGAACGGCGTCTCTCGAGGGAACCATGCTCAACAATCTGTCTATTCGAAAGAAGCTTGCGCTTGTTGCGCTGGGGCCGCTGCTCCTGCTGCTGGTTCTGTCTGGGCTTCGAATTCGTGGTGATCTCAGCGATGCATCCGACGCCACTGACACACAGGCGCGGACCACGGTTTCGGCTCTGACAGGGCAGCTCTTCGAAGCTGTCCGCGTCGAGGCGATCGAAAACCAGAACGCCGTGGCGATACAGGGTCTTGACCTCGATGGCGTCCGGGCTGACACCGATGCGGCAATCACCCGCTGGACCGAAGGCGTTGGTGAGTTCAGCGGCGTGGACGGTGGCGCCCTCTCGAGCGTCGTCAGCGACTTCAACAGACACCGTGCCGATCTCGCCGCAGGATTCGCGACCGAAAACGGAGCCGTCGATGCCTTCGAGGCTGATTCGGTGGTTCTTCGCACGATTGCCGAGTTCGAGGGGCGGCTGGCTCAGGGAGCATCGAGCAACGCCGTCGACCTCCGACAAGCGGCGGATATGACGACGGTCTCCTACGCGGCTGCGAAGCTGCAATTGCTCGGAATGTGGTCAGCCCATGCCGAGGTAGTTCCCGGTCAGCTACCCGCAGCGCTTGGCGCAGCGAACGATACCGCCGAGGCGTATGGCGTTCGCAATGGTCTTGCGCTGCCGATTGGCGAAGGTTCCTATGCCAGCCTCGTTGACGAGTTCTCTGCGCTCGGCGTCGGTGATGACCCAGGGATTTCGGCGAACGACTGGCGAGCTGCCAGTGATGCACGCGCCAACCAACTCGCTGCGCTTCGAATCTCCGAGGTTGAAGCTGCGAGCGGTGCGGCCGTCAACACGCAGAACGACGCCCAGGGTGCAATGCGAACTGCTGGATTGCTCGCACTCGTTGGGCTTCTCGCAGCGATTGGTGCAGCCCTTGTGATCGCAAAGGCCTTCACCGGTCCGCTCGACTCCCTACGGGAGCAGGCGCGCCGAATTGCAGATCGTGATCTTCCTCGCATTGCCGAATCGCTCACCTCAGGACAGCCGCTCGAGCCGCTCGAGTCCGATGCTCCGATCGAAGGTTTCGGCGACGACGAATTCGGGCAGATCTCCGAAGGGCTCAACTCGATTCGTGAGAGCGCGAGTGATCTGGGCGGTCGCGTGATGTCTCTCCAGTCCGGCATCGCCACCACCTACGTCAACCTCGCCCGCAGAAACCAGTCTTTGGTTGATCGTCAGTTGGAAGCAATCGACACGCTCGAGGCGGAGGAACGCGATTCCGATCGCCTTGCCCTGATGTATCGAGTCGATCATCTTGCGACCCGCATGCGTCGCAACGCAGAGAGCCTTCTCGTCCTGGCTGACGCCAAGACCCCAGAACGCCACAGTCCAGCTGTCGAGCTGCGAGAAGTACTCCGGGTCGCAATTGGTGAGGTCGAGGACTATCGGCGCATCATTCCGATCTCGCTGGATGATCTGCATGTGGCGGGTCACCGAGCGCAGGATCTCGCCCATCTTCTCGCTGAGCTGATGGAGAACGCAGCACAACATTCACCTCCTGGTACCGCCGTCGACGTCACCGGCGCCTTCGAGCCTGCGAGCGGCGACTACGTCGTCACGATCCTTGATCACGGCACCGGCATAGATGCCGAGCAGAAGCACGAGCTGACCGAGCTGTTGGCGAAGCCTCCGTCGTCGACGCTGACGATCTCTCATTCGATCGGTATGCATGTCGTGAGTCGATTGGCGCACGCGCTGGGACTTTCGGTCTCGCTTGCAGATGGTGAGGACGGAGGTCTGATCGCCTCGGTGCGCATCCCGAGCGCCGTTGTGGCCGAGTGGGCGCACACCGCCCCAGCTGCTGCGGGAATGGCCCCGATCGCCGTTACTCCTGCTCCCGCTCCGGCGCCAGCACCCGCTCCTGCAGCTGAGGTCGTCACGCCTGAGCCGGCCCCGGTTGAGCCACCGGTTGTGCCGGCCGCGGAGATCTTTTCACCCGAGCCAGCCCCAGTGGAGCCACCGGTTGTGCCGGCCGCGGAGATCTTTTCACCCGAGCCAGCCCCGGTTGAGCCGCCAGCGGTACCGGTTGCCGAGGTATTCATGCCGGAGTCGCCACCTGCCGCTCCCGCTCCGCCGACGGAGTTCGAGTCCCTTGGTGCGGTCGACATGCCGGAACCGCCCGTGGTGCCGACCATCGAAATGCCCGAACTGGACCTTCCCAGCTTTGGCCTTGAACCGGCCGAGGACACATCCGCGACCGATCCGCTCGACGGTCAGGTCGTCGAGGTGTTCGAACCGAATCTCTCCGACGCCCCTGCATTTGGGGCCGATCAACCTGCCCCGGAACCGGTTGTTCCCTCGCCAGCGGTCGACCTGCCAGCACCCCCACCGGCTCCAGCCGCACCCGCTGCCGAGACCGTCCTGCCGGCATCGCCGCCAACACCAACGCCAACACCGGCACCAGCTCCCGCTCCCGCACCAGCTCCGGCACCTGGACCAGCTTCGGTATCGGCTCCTGCGCCCGCTCCTGTGGCCGCAGTTGTACCCGGTCCAGAAGTACAGCAGTCGTCGGCTCACCCTGCTCCGCATGCGCCAGCGCCAGTCGCCGAGACGGTGGCTCCAGCAGCGCCCGTCACCGCGGCAGGTCTTGTCAAACGGCAGCGAAATTCTGGTGAGGGAATCCCTCAGGTCGATCTCAACGCCGACCGCACGGCCCCTTCGCAGCGAACGCCCGATCAGGTGAAGAACATGTTGTCTCGATACAAGACTGGACTCGAGCGAGGCCGCGGTGTCGCTGGATCGGAGGGTGAGGCATGAGCACACAGACGAACGATGTCAGCTGGCTTATCTCGAGCTTCGTTGAGCAGACCCCCGGTGTCGTCGAAAGCATCGTCGTCTCCTCAGACGGGCTGCTGATGGCCATGTCGAAAGGACTCGACCGAGCTGGTGGCGACCGATTTGCGGCTGTCGCCTCCGGGCTGATCGGACTCGCCTATGGCGCGGCCGGACGGTTCGGCGGAGGAAAGGTGAACGAGGTCATTGTCGAAATGGACAATGCTCTGCTTCTCGTGACCGGAATCAGCGACGGATCAGCGCTCGGCGTTGTGGCAGACGCAAACTGCGACATTGGTTACGTTGGGTATGAGATGGCCGTTCTCGTCGAGAAGACGGGTCGAGTGTTGACTCCCGAACTTCGCGCACAACTCGTCAGTTCACTACCACGATGACGGCCCCCGACGTGAACCAAGACCTCAGCGGGGCGCGCGCTCCCGGGAGACTTCGGGTCCCTCCCTACGCCGTCACGGGCGGTCGGACACGCGTCGATGTAGATATCCCGTTCGAAGCACTCGTCCGCACCACCGTTCGCGGACGGGAGAACATGCAGCTCGTTGCTTTCGAGCGTCGAGACATTCTGAAGCTGGCCGAGAATCCAATTGCGGTCGCCGAACTCTCGGCGCACCTGAGGCTGCCAATCGGCGCAATTCGAGTGCTTGTTGGTGACCTGAGCGTCGAAGGTCATGTGCAGACGAAGGCGATGACGGTGAAAGCTGACACCGCCCTGCTGGAAAGGGTGCGTGATGGTCTCCGTCGACTCTAGTTTCGCAACTCCGCCTACTCCGACAGAGTCCGTACCGCTCCCTGTCAAGATCGTCGTCGCTGGCGGCTACGCAGTTGGCAAGACCACATTCGTCGGCTCGATTTCGGAGATCGACCCGTTGACCACCGAGGCTGCCCTGACCACCGTCAGCGCCAACGTAGACAACGAGGGCGATGCAAGTTCGAAGACCTCGACCACCGTTGCCATGGACTTCGGTCGTGTTGGTCTCGGTGATGAGCTGGTGTTGTACCTTTTCGGCACCCCTGGTCAGGATCGGTTTCGATTCATGTGGGACGAGCTGACTCGCGGTGCAATCGGAGCGGTGGTACTGCTCGACACCCGACGCTTCGAAGATTCCTTTGGTGCGGTCGAGTACTTCGAGCGAGCCCAGGTGCCCTTCGTGGTCGCGATCAATGAGTTCCACGGCGACCTGCACCACAGCATCGAAGAAGTCCGTGAAGGGCTCGATCTCGATCCCGACATTCCGGTTGTGTCGACCGACGCGCGTGATCGAACGCGCACGAAGGCAACGCTGCTCGAGCTCGTGGAGCACGCCCTCGTCAAAGCGCAGTCGTAACCCAATCGCTACGGGTTCGAACCATCCGCGAGGTGGGCCAAGTTCCCACGTTCGATCTGGGTCAGGCGCGGTCTGACTTTCACCAGATACCAGATGGCGACCGGGAGGCCGACTGGCACGATGGCCACACCCAGCAACAATGCGACGAGCCAGACGATCTGGGTGCGTTCGGAGAATGCCCACACCCATTGTGGATATCTGGCTGCGTGAAGAAACGAGAGCCCGATGAATGCGATGGGGCTTCCGGCCAGAGCGATCCAGAATGTCATTCTGACGAATGCATCAATGCCTTCCACTGCGGCCTCCCATTGTGCGACGATAGCGTTTCAAGAAGTTGAGCGTCTGACCGTCTGGACGTGACTGAGGAGTCGATCTGATGGAAACGATCCCGACCGTGTGCCCCCGTTGCGGAACCGACGCGCCCGGCGAGGACTTCTATGGCGTGTGTGGGCGTTGCTCGCAAGACCTGCGATCGATCTTTGATGGCTCGCCGAGAGGTGATATCGCGGCAGCGGAGTACGAACCAAAGATGAACGTCACGCCGAATGCGGTCGCGTCAAAGGAATAGCTACCAGATATCTCGGTCCTGCATGACCGAGCGAAGCACCGATGGTCGATCCGTCATGATTCCGTCGACGCCAAGATCCAGCAGTCGGTGCATCTCGTCCGGATCGTCGATGGTCCAGGCATGCACGACGACTCCGTCATCGTGGGCCTGCTCGATGAAGCGCTGATTGATCACGGGAACACCACGCAAACTTGCGGGGGCCTGCACTGCTCGGCCGGGACCAACCGGACGCGAGATACCCCGACTCCGCGCGACGAGGTTGACGATGGCCCCCGGTCCGTACGACGTACAGAGCCGATCGCCGTGTGCGTCCCGTGCCCGCTGCAGCCTTCGACCGGAGAAGGAACCGATACAGACACGATCGAAGGCGTCTGCCTCTTCGATCAAGCGCAGCAGCGGCCCGAGAACTTGGTCCGATTTCGCATCGAGGTTGAACCGGGTCCCGGGGAAGTGATTCAACAGCTCGTCGATCGTCGAGAGACGGCCGCCTCCGTTGATGGGGACGTCGCGGAGTTGGTCCCACTCCCAGTCACGGATCTTTCCGGACCGCTCACTCACGCGATCGATGACGCTGTCGTGGAATGCGATCACCACGCCATCGGCGGTGAGTTGCGCATCGGTTTCGATGTAGCGGAAGCCGAGGTCATGTGCGGCTTGGAACGCTTCGATCGTGTTTTCGGGCGCCTCACGTGCTCCACCGCGGTGCGCTATGGCGATCGGGTGTTCTGCATCGAGGTAGGGATGCGCAGCCACGACAGCATCGTACCGTTCGCTCGCTGCGACTTCGGACCAACGGGCAACCATCACCGACATGAATGGGCAATCACTTTCGCATCTCGATTACTGCGGACAGAATCGAACCGCCCGCGGAGCGTGGCCACTAGCCTTGGCCGGATGCGTAGGACAAAGCTCGTTGCAAGCCTCGGCCCAGCCACCGACGATCCAGAGGTGCTCCGTGGAATCATTCGTGCCGGGGTAGATGTTGCCCGCGTGAACCTTTCGCACGGGTCGGTGGACGAGGGGATGGAACGCTTCAACCTCGTTCGCAAGATTGCCGCAGAAGAAGGACGACACGTCGGTGTGCTGGCGGATCTTCCTGGACCGAAGGTCCGTACGGCCGTCTTCACCGAAGAATCGGTATTCGAGAACGGTGACCGGGTTCGTATCGTCGCTGGAAACAAAGGCTCGTCAGCATCGGTGATCGAAGTCGACTACGACGACATCGTCACGAGCTTCGTGCCTGGCGATCGAATCGTCTTCGGCGATGGCCGCTTGGTTCTCGAGGTCAGCGAGGCATCTGTCGACGAGCTCGTCGCCGTGGTGGTCCATGCGGGAAAGCTGATGGGGCAGCCGGGTGTGCACGTCCCAGCAGACAAGTTGACGATGTCCACACCGACACCGCACGATCTGAAACTTCTCGACGTTTTCGTCGAAGCGGGCGTCGACATGGTGGCGATCAGCTTCGTGAAGTCGGCCCACGACATGCGACGAGTCGGAACGGAACCCCATCCGCGCGGTCCTCTGTTGGTCGCAAAGATCGAGACGCGCGCTGCGGTGGAGAACCTGGAAGGCATCATCGAGGCCAGTGGCGCAATCATGGTCGCTCGAGGTGATCTCGGAAACGAACTGCCGATCGAGGATCTCCCGATCACCCAGAAGCAGATCATCGAACGATGCATCGCGGGCGGTAAGCCGGTCATCACCGCCACGCAGATGCTCGAGTCGATGATCACCGCTCCCGCTCCGACCCGAGCCGAGGCTTCAGATGTGGCCAACGCCGTCTGGGACGGGTCCAGCGCGGTGATGCTGTCGGGGGAGACCGCCGTTGGCGTCGATCCGATCAACGTCGTTCGCACGATGGGCCGAATCGCCCGCAAGGCCGACGAGGTCTTCGATCACGAAGCCTGGGCACACAATGTCACTGCGCTTCGCATGACGGAGAGCGGATCGGGCCACGAGGTCACCGATGCGATGACCGTCGCTGCCTGGAGGGCGGTGCGTGAGCTCGACGTGGTCGCGATCCTGTGCATTTCGGGCACTGGCTTCACGGTTCGCCAAATGGCGCGTTTTCGTCCCGAAGCGTTGATTCTTGGTCTCAGCACCGACAAGAAGACGATCAATCAGTTGACGATGAGTTGGGGAACGACGCCGGTCTATCTGCCCACAGCGGGCACTCGCGAAGAGATGATGGCCGAAGCTCTTGTCGTTGCGGCATCGGAAGGACACGTTCGCTCCGGCGATCAGGTGGCGCTCCTTGGCGGCGATGGCATCGGAGCCAAGATCACCAACAACCTTCGAATCGTGCGGGTTCCATAGTGTCCACACATGATGTGCGCTTCGGAGGCTCGGGAATTCCGCAGACCGTCCTGCCCGCCGAAGCCGACGAGGTCATCGACGCAATACAGCTGGCGTCTGCACTCACCGGTGAGCAACGGCGAGAGGCCCTGACTGCGGCAGCTGCGGCGACACCGCGCTCGCTTCTGGTGTGGGCCGAGCTCGGTGACTCTGGCCGAGACACGATCGAGTCGTATGCGTACTACCGAATTGGCTATCACCGAGGTCTCGATGCGCTTCGCCAGAACGGATGGCGGGGGAGCGGTTACGTCAAGTGGGAACACGCCTCGAACCGTCCCTTTCTCCGGTGTCTCGACGGATTGCAGAAGCGGGCCGAAGAGATCGGTGAAACCGACGAGGCCGAACGGTGCGCGTTGTTCTTGCTGCAGCTCGAGCCCACGTGGCCTCCATCAAGCTGACGAGGGATCGATCGCTGACGGCCGGACTGGTTTTCGCCGGAGGGCAGAGCACCCGCATGGGTGCCGACAAGGCCGTCCTTCACGTGGATGGACAACCGCTCATTGCTCGAGTGCTCACCGCTCTCGGCGGTTTGAGCACGGTGGTGATCGTCGGTGGCAACGAGGATGACTTTCGCGAACTGGACGTGCGATGGCTCGCAGATGCCCATCCTGGCGAAGGACCGCTGGGAGCGTTGATCACGGGAATGAAACACGTAGCGGCCGAGCAGGTCGTGGCGGCCGCATGTGATCTTCCACATCTGCGAGCGAGCGTCGTCGACGAACTCATCGGGCAGCTCCGATCATCGGGAGCACAAGTCGCAACGCCGTTGATCGCCGGAACCCACCAATGGCACGTCGCTGTATGGAGCAATGACGCGCTGCCAGCACTCGAGGACGCTTTTTCTCGCGGCGAGCGATCGTTGCGCAGTGTTGCGAACGAATTGGATGTCGTGTCCGTGGTCTTTGCGTCGCAACGAGAGTTTGATGACGTCGACACTCCGGACGACCTTGCACGAGCGTTCCCGAGTGATTGAGATGCAGATGCCCCGACTACGCTCTCTGTCCGTGCAACAACGCCCCAAGCAGTCGATGGGAAATCGGTCTTCGTGAGTACATCGAGCTATTCGCTCATCTCTTCTGATGAGGATTTCGCGGCGTTCGTCGACCGGACGATGGGTGTCGAGTTCTATGCGATCGATACCGAGTTCCACCGCGAACGGTCCTACTTCCCGCGGGTTGCCCTGATCCAGATCAACAACGGAGACGAAGTAGCGCTCATCGATCCGCTCGTCGTCGATCCAGCGCCCCTGGCGCGCCTGCTCGAGTCGGACTCGATCGCTGTTCTTCATGCTGCGAGCCAAGACCTCGAGGTGTTCCAGCACTGGGCGGGGACCTTGCCGACGAAGATGTTCGACACCCAACTCGCGGCAGGGTTCACCGGCCTGTCAACCCCGTCGCTCGCCGCACTCCATGACCGGGTCCTGCACATATCGCTGCCAAAGACGTCTCGCCTGACCGACTGGCTCGCTCGCCCGCTCACCGAGGATCAGCTCGATTACGCGGCCAGCGATGTGGAGCACCTTCTCGAACTACGTTCGAGGATCAGTGAGGACCTCGCGGGCCGCGGTCGACTCGCCTGGGCTGAAGACGAGTTCGAGGAGTTGAGGACCGCACATCGGGGACGTCGCGACCCCGAGGACGCGTGGCGCCGAATCAAGGCCGTTCGGCAACTGAAAGGGCCGGCACTCGGTGCGGCACGCACGCTGGCTGCGTGGCGAGAGAATCGAGCCGCAGACCTCGATCAACCCGTTCGTTTCATACTTTCCGATCTCGCACTCATCGGAATCGCGCAGCGTCGACCCAAGAACGCCGAGCAACTTCGCAGCGTCCGCGGCGTCGACGATCGGCTGGCGCGTGGTGAGACGGGCGAGACGCTTCTCGAACTCGTCGCCGCTGGAGCCGAGCTTCCTCCGCCTGCTCGAACCGGAGCTCCGAAGCGAGAACCTCGCCCCGACCAACGGCCGGCGGTCGCTCTGGTGGCGGCGTGGGTTGCACAACTCTCTCGAGAACTCGACATCGACCCCGCACTTCTCGGAACCCGCGCGGACATCGAGGCTCTGGTTCGGGGCGATGAGGACGCTCGACTCAGTCTCGGGTGGCGAGCCGATCTGGCCGGTGAGCCGATTCGGCGCCTCATGAGCGGCGAAGCAGCGCTGGCATTCGACGGCGATGGCGGTCTCGTCCTGGAGCAACGGTCACACAACCCGGTAGAGCGGCCCGGTAGTTGAGCGCTCCGTGAGAGCGCTAAGATAGAGGCTCATTGTCGTTATATCATGAGGTCCTGTCGTGAAAAAGGGTCGCCACCGTCGGTTCGAAGAAGCTCGTGCGCTCAAGCGTTCGCACGAGGTAGATCTGCATGATCTCTTTGACAGCATTTCTGATGCCCCTGATTCAGGTGAACACAAGCCTGAACACGATGCGTGGGCGGACCTTGCCGAGGAGTGGGACTCGAAGGACACCTCTGCTGACGAGGCCGACGAGGATGCCGATTCCGACGATGAGGCCGATGAACAGTCGAGCGACGAAGTGTCAGCGGAGTCGTAGCTTCAGCGCTTTTCGCACCGCGTCAACGATTCGGTGAGACCGGAAACGGTACGGAGACAGATCGTCCACGTCCATCCACATGACTGATCAGTGCGTCAGCAACGCTCTCACCCGCCAGGGCTGCAATCTCGGCGCGCACGTACTTGGCGACGCTTTGATCCCCGGAGAAGGCTTCCTGGGCCTCTGAACACCACCATGCGAGATCCTCTCCAGCTTCGCCCCAGTCCTTGCGCGTCCATTGCCGGACAAGATGTGTTGCCTGGTCGTTGTCATCGAGATGGTGCTCGACGCGAATTGGAAGTTGCCAACAAACCTCGGGTTTCCATTCGAGCGGTTCGAGCTCTGCGGACAGCGCTGCGAGATGAATGGCACAACCTGCGCCGGCTTCAAAACCGGGGCGATTGAGAAAGACACAGGCGCCGTCGACGACTGCGGTGACCCGGTCTCCGTCGTCGTCGACGTCGGTCAGTGCCTCGGTCAACTTGTCCAGAGTCGGTTCGTCGAGATCTGTCCGTGCGTGGTGATGTTGCCAAAGGTGCGGTGGCAAGACTTCGGCGACCTTCATCACCCGGGTGAGATCGGCATCGTCGGCGAAGTGCGCTCCGTAGGAACAGCACCCACGTTGGCCCTCGACATCGACCTCCGCCTCGATTCCCGCGCAACCTGAACCGTAGATGCAATTCCAGTTGGAGCTGAAGAACGACAGATCAAACAGCCATGTGTCGCCGTCGGCTGCGATGAACGACACCCACTCGCTCGCGCTTTGCGCCGGGGCGGTCACCGCGGCGAACTATCGTCGAGGGTCATTGTTTGCATCTGAAGAGGGTTGGCATGGCAGGAGAATTCGACGACATTCGCACACGCTTGGAAGCGATCGCTGAAGAACTTGCCGATCTTGGTATGGAGAGGCTTCGAGAGTCGATCGACGCGGGTGGCCATGAACTCCCGGTTGATGAGCGTCGTCTCGCGAAGGCACGGAGAGCCGTCGAGAAGGCTGCGTTCGTGCTGAGGGAACCGGACGACCTCGATCACTGAGCGGCCCGAGGCGTCGCGTCGTTGAGCGCGTCGATCAGGCTTCGCAGTCGAGCGTGACCATGCCGGTCGAAACGAAATGCGATGCGGTGGAGATCGACATGGTCATCGTCTCTGATCTCGGAGTCGGTGGCGTCGATGCGCTCGATCTCACCGTCTTCGATGATGTCGGCGAAGTCGGTGTTCAGCTGGCGCAGTTCTTCGTCGGAAACCTCACGTTTCAGCCGGAGCACGAGGCGTTGCCCGACCGCACGTGAACTGTGGAACGTGCGATAGAAGCGCGTCATCTCCTCGGCAGCCGCCTCCACCGAGTTGGTGATCATGAAAAGATTCATGTCGGCCGCCGAGATCAGACCATCGTCGAGAAGTTCGGTGATGACGAAGTCGCGCCAGCGTTCCCAGTAGGTCGATCCGGCCGGATCGAGCAAAACAACAGGAGCCAGGATGGACTTGCCGGTCTGCATCAACGTCAGCAGCTCGAATGCCTCGTCCATCGTTCCGAACCCCCCAGGAAGAATCGCGTACCCGTGTGATTCCTTCATGAAGGTGACCTTGCGGGTGAAGAAATACCGGAAGTTGATGAGTTTGGGGTCGTCGACGATGAACTCGTTCGCGGAGGCTTCGAAGGGCAGCATGATGTTGATCCCAAACGAGTTTTCGGAACCGGCACCCTCCAGACCAGCCGCCATGATGCCGGGGCCTGCGCCGGTCATGACCATCCACTCACGATCGGCCATCGCTGCGCCGAGTTCCTTTGCGCACTCGTACGCAGGGTCTCCGGGTTGGATACGGGCAGAACCGAAGATCGTGCATTTGGGAATGTCGCGGTACGGCGCGAAGACATGGAAGGAGTAGCGCAGCTCCTTCAGCGCGGCGTTGACCAACTTGAGATCGGCACGCTCGACATCCTCGAGCCCCAGCCGCAACGCAGACACGACGATCTCGAATGTCAGGTCGGTGTCCGAGCGCAGGTTGGCGTCGTCGATCAGCGTGGCGATGTCTTGGTCGAGCGTGGCGTTGCCCGTTCGATAACGCGGAAGTTTGTTCACCTCGTGATCGTACCTGCGGGCTCGAGTTGGATTGGACTATTCGTGTTGGTTCAACTCGTCACGACAAGGTCGTCGATGAGGTCATAACGAGTGTTTCGTTGACGCAAGGTGCGACCAAGCGGGGCAACGGCAGCTGCGAAGTCCTCGGGACCGAGCTCCGTGCCGTGCGACGCACCCGCGGCGCGGCTGATGTTCTCATCCATCAAGGTGCCTCCGAGATCGTTCACTCCTGCATGGAGTAGTTGGGTGACCCCGCCAAGTCCGATCTTGGGCCACGAAGCCTGCACGTTGTCGATCCATCCGTGATATGCGATCCGAGCGACCGAATGCATGAGCAGTGTCTCGCGAAAGGTCGGACCGCGTCGCGCTCGGCGGCGAAGGTAGATCGGTGACGCCATGTGTACGAAAGGAAGCGTGACGAACTCGGTGAACCCGCCGGTTTCCTTCTGCAGCTCCCGAGTTCGAACGATGTGGCGAGCCCAGTGCACGGGTTGTTCGACCGCACCAAACATGATCGTCACGTTCGATGACAGCCCGACCTTGTGCGCGAGACGGTGCGCTTCGAGCCATTCTTCGGTGTTGACCTTGTCCGGGCAGAGAATCGCCCGGATCTCGTCGTCGAGGATCTCTGCAGCTGTTCCCGGCAGTGACTTCAGCCCGGCGTCTCGCAGGCGGGCAAGATAGACCTCGAGGGGCTCGTCGAGCCGTTTGGCGCCTTCGGTCACCTCCAAGGCGGTGAAGCCGTGAATATGCATGTCAGGTACAGCCCGGTGGACCGCGTCGATCACGTCGATGTAGTAGTCGCCGTCAAAATCTGGATGGATCCCACCCTGCAGACAGACTTCGGTCGCACCGAGGTCAGCTGCTTCCGCAACCCGCGCCGCGATGTCGTCGAGTGTCAGTAGGTACGGAGCGCCTCGCAGGTTGAGCGACAGCGGACCCTTCGAGAAGCCACAGAAGTGGCACTTGAAGGTGCAGACATTCGTGTAGTTGATGTTTCTGTTCGCAACGTAGGTGACCACATCACCGTTCACCTGTTGCCGTAGATCATCGGCCAGCTCCGCGACCGCTCCCACCTCTGCCCCTCGTGCACCGAAGAGAGCAGTGATCTCGTCAACGCCGAGTTCTTGACCTGATCGAGCGCCTGCGAGAATCTCTGCCACGCGTCCCGTGGCGGAGCCCCGTGACGGCAGGAGGGTCATCGGGCTGGTGTCGGCACCGGAATACCAGGCCGTCGATCGGTCGCCGATCAGCACGACCTCGGCTCCGTCGGTGACCTTTGCATCTTCCATCGTTCGTTCGGGAAAGACGGCACCCGGATCGTCGCGGCCCATACCTTCGGCGTCACTGCGGTCCATGATGGGGAATCGAAGGTTGGCGTCGAACCACTTTTCCGGGTTCAAGACGAATTCGGGGTGTGCGGTCAACCTTGGCGCCAGGGTGAACCCGATCTCGCTGAGTTCCTCGCTGAGTGCATCTATCTGGGGCCACGGTCGTTCGGGGTTCACATGGTCGATCGTGACCGGAGAGACACCGCCCAGGTCATCGATCCCTGCGTCGACGAGTGCACGCACGTCTTGGGCGAGGTTGGGTGGAGCCTGTACGTGCACGTCGGGAGGAAGGATCAATCGGGCCAGCGAGATGGCGTCGAGGTGAACGTCGGTCGGGCACGAGGGGTCCTTGTGCATCCGTGTCCCGGTCTTCGGCAGGAAGTTCTGGACGATCACCTCTTGGATGTGCCCGTGGCGTCGGTGGCTCTGCGCGATGGCTTCCAGCGCCGCTATGCGATCAGTTCGGTCCTCGCCGATGCCGACGAGAATGCCCGTCGTGAACGGTATCGAGAGCTCGCCGGCCGCTTCGAGAGTATCGAGGCGCCTCTGTGGTTCTTTGTCCGGAGAACCCTTGTGACACTCGAGATCCGCGCGCAGCGATTCGATCATCATTCCCTGGGAGGGTGACACCTCACGCAGGAGTTCCAGCTCGTCGCGGTAGAGCGCGCCGGCGTTCGCGTGGGGCAGCAGTCCCGTCTCGGTGAGTACGAGCTCGGCAGCCGCCCGAACGTAGTGCACGGTACTTTCGAAACCGTGTTCGTCGAGCCAGCTCTGGGCAGCGGGGTACCGCAGCTCAGGTCGCTCGCCGAGGGTGAACAACGCTTCATGGCAGCCGGCCCGGGCCCCTTTTCGGGCGATCTTTAAAACCTCGGGCAGCGGCATGTACGGCGACTCGACGTGTGCAGGAGGTTCGGCAAACGTGCAGTACCCGCAACGGTCCTGGCACAGCTTGGTCAGCGGAATGAAAACTTTCGGGCTGTAGGTGATTCGAGTTCCCGTCGTGGCATCGCGGATCTTGCGCGCTGCCACTGCCAGCTCGGCTCCGAGTGGGTACTGAGTCATGTGGCGCTGGTCCTTTGATCGGCTCGGCGGATCTGATTGGCCTCGAGCGGCTCGTTGCATTCGGTGCAGTGTGTGAGGTTGCGGACAGGCGCGTTGCATTCACCGTGGACGAGCGTCGTCGGGACGCCGGACGGATCTTGGCGGTATGAGTCGCCCCACTGCATGATGGCGATCAGTACGGGCGAGAGCGCCCGACCGGCCTCGGTGAGTCGATACTCGAATCGAACCGGTCGTTGCTGATATGGCACCTTCTCGAGCACGCCATGTTCGACGAATCGTGTCAGCCGGTCGGTCAACAGGTTTGACGCAATGCCGAGATCGTCGCGGAGCTCGCCGAATCGATGAAGTCCGCGAAATACCCCACGCAGTACCAAAAGGGACCACCGATCCCCGATCACTTCGAGCGCAGCCGAGATCGAATCGTTCTCGGCGATCGAAGTCATTGCGTCACACTAGGCAACAGAGTTGCATTTCGCAAGTGACTAAGTTGCGAATCGCAACCGAGCGTCGAGGTGGATCAGGCGCGAAGCTCTTCGGCCTTGGCGGCGAGGCTCTCGAGCAGGCTGTCGAAGCTCTTCTCGAACGCCACGACACCTTCGTCCTCGAGTTGTTGAGCGACCTCATCGAGATCGATGCCAAGGGCCGCAATGTCGGCGATCACCTCTTGGGCATCGTCGAGGCCGACGTCGAGGGTGCGTGCAACCGACCCGTGATCGACGAAGGAATCCAGCGTGGCATCGGGAATCGTGTTCACGGTGTCCGGGCCGATCAGCGTGTCGACGTAGAGCGTGTCGGGATAGGAAGGGTCCTTGGTGCCCGTCGACGCCCACAAGGGCCGCTGCGCACGAGCACCACGCTCGACAAGTGCCTCCCAACGCGGGCCGCTGAAGGTCTCGGTGAATGCTCGGTATGCAAGCTTCCCGTTCGCAACGGCAGCCTTGCCCCGCAGCGCGAGGGCCGCATCGGTGCCGATTTCGACCAAACGTTTGTCCACCTCAACGTCGACCCGGCTGATGAAGAACGAGGCGACGCTAGAGATGGCGGAGAGGTCACCTTCGGCAGCTTCGAGTCCTGCGATGTAGGCCTCCATGACCTCTCGATACCGATCGACCGAGAACAACAGCGTCACGTTGATGCTCCGCTTTTCCGAGATCATCTGGCGGATCGCGGGAACGCCCTCAGCGGTTGCGGGGATCTTCACATACACGTTGGGCTCATCGATCGTGTCCCACAGGTGCCTCGCCGCAGTTTCGGTACCTCCCTGATCGCGGGCAAGGCCGGGATCGACCTCGACGGATACATACCCATCGAGACCTGCAGACTGGTCATACAGCGGACGGGTCAGCTTCAGCGCATCCTCGATGTCGGTGACCACGAGACCCCAATAGCTCTCTTCGACGGACTTTCCGGAGGCCAGGAGCTGCGCGAACTGTTCGGTGTAGTCGTCCGAGCCTTCGATTGCTTTTTGGAAGATGCTCGGATTCGACGTGATTCCGCGGACACCCTTGTCGAGCCACGCTTGCAGCTCGCCGCCATGTATCCATCCTCGCCGGAGATTGTCGAGCCATGGGCTCTGGCCTTGCTCGGCAAAGAGTGCGTGCAAGTTGGTGTAGCTCATGAGATGCCTCGTGTGTGTCGGTCTTGTGTTGTATTCAGACTACGGAACGAGCAGCGTCGGCCACGGCATCCCCGGTCATGCCGAGCTTCTCCATCACGAGGTCGCCAGGAGCCGAGGCGCCGAACCGGTCGATGCCGAGGTTTACGTCCGCATAACGCGACCACCCCATCGTCGAACCTGCCTCGATGGAGACGGCAGGGATTCCGTCGGGCAGAACGCTCGCGCGGTATTGCTCTGACTGTGCCTCGAAGACCTCCCAGCAGGGGAGCGAGACAACTCGTGCCTGGATTCCATCGGCTCGCAGTGTCGAGGCTGCGGACACACAGTGTTGAACTTCTGATCCGGCGCCAACCAGAACGACAGACGGTGCGGAGTCGGAATCTTGGAGCACGTACCCGCCCCGCGCCACGTCTTCGTGGTTCTCGGTGCCAGCGAGAACGGGCAGGTTCTGCCGAGAGAGGATCATTGCGGTCGGTCCTGTCGCCTCGACCGCCGCCGCCCACGCGGCTGCAGTCTCGTTGGCGTCCGCTGGCCGCCACACGCTCAGCTCGGGCATGGCACGCAGTGCTGCAACGTGTTCAACGGGCTGATGAGTTGGGCCATCCTCACCGACGCCGACCGAGTCATGGGTCCACGAGAAGACCATGGGGAGGTGAGAGAGCGCTGCCAGTCGGACGGCCCCACGCATGTAGTCGCTGAAGACGAGAAACGTCCCACCGACGGGAAACAGCCCACCGTGCGCGGCCATGCCGACCATGGCCGAGCCCATGGCGTGCTCGCGAATACCGAAATAGATCTGACGCCCTGCTCGGTCGGAGGTGTCGAAAACCCCCATGTCTTTGATGACGGTTCCTGTATTGCCGGTGAGATCGGCTCCGCCACCTGCGAGCGATGGCATCTTGGAGGCGAGCGCCTGCAGAACCGCGTTGGATGCTTTGCGGGTCGCAACAGATTCACCGGGCTCCCACTCTGGGAGTGCGTCCTGCCAACCATCGAGCGGGCGCGTGTGAAGGAGGGCGTCGAGTTGGGCGCGGTCACCGGAGTAGTCGGCGATGCGCGTATTCCACGCTTCGCGTGCCGAGGCGCCCCGAATTCCCGCAGCACGACAGTGCTCGAGGACGTCATCGGGGACATGAAAGGTCTCGTCGGCTGGCATGTCCATCGCTGCTTTGGTGGCGGCGATCTCTTCGTCGAAGATGGCGTACCCGTGTGCGTGCGACGTGCCGACCGATTCGGTCGCGGGAAACGCGATCGTGGTCTTGAGGACGATCAACGATGGCTGGTCTTCGACGGCTACGGCTGCGCGGATGGCCGCTTCGAGAGCATCGAGGTCTTCCCCGATCGCTCCAACTTCCTGTACGTGCCAGCCGTACGCTCGGAATCGGCTGGCGGAGTCGTCGCTGAAGCTCAGCGATGTCGGCCCGTCGATCGAGATGTCGTTGTCGTCATAGATGAAATTGATTCGGCCCAGACCGAGGTGGCCGGCGAGCGATGCTGCTTCGTGGCTCACACCTTCTTGAAGGTCGCCGTCAGAGCAGAGGCCGAAGATCTTGTGGTCGCAGACCTCGGCGCCGAGTCGCGCGCGAAGGTTCTCCTCGGCGATGGCCATCCCAACCGCGTTTGCAAGGCCTTGCCCGAGTGGTCCGGTGGTGACCTCGACTCCGGCGGTGTGTCCGACCTCTGGGTGTCCTGGTGTTGCCGAGCCCCACTGACGAAAGTCTCGCAGGTCCTCGAGGGTGAGCCCGAACCCGTAGAGGTGAAGCAGCGCGTACTGAAGGATCGATGCATGACCGGGCGACAAGATGAAACGATCTCGATCGAACCAATCAGGGTGTTCGGCGTCGAAGTTCATGATCCGACTCCACAACACGTGAGCCACGGGGGCCAGCGACATGGCTGTGCCCTGGTGGCCTGATCTCGCTGCGTGCGGGCCGTCCATCGCGAGACCTCGAATGGTCGCGATCGTTTTGGCGTCAAGGTCGGTCATGTTGCGTGGTCTCCTGCGGCAGCGTCATCGTGTTCCTAGCACGGCGGCGGCTGCAATCGGCGGGTTTGTCGTGCGAATTGATTCACCCGTTTGTGGGTGTTTCTCGATCTTGGATTGCCGCTGGCATCAGTGAAAGAGCAGGGTCGACGCGGTGAAGCCATGGAGGTGGTTGCGAATTCCGATCGGACCGAGCTCTCCGGCACAAAACATGCCCGACGTGGCGCGTGAACCCGTGACTTCGTGGATGAGCTCAGCGTCGTGTCCTGGTCGTCCGAACAGGTGTTCACCTCGCCCGTTGCATGCGAACGTGAGCGCTGCGGTTGCACTCTGCCCCGAGAGCATCGACAACAGGTCATCGGAAGCCGTCGAAGCGTCACGGACCTGGAATTGCAGAGTGGTGCCGACCTCGACTTCGGCCCCGATCGCGATCGCGCCACTTTCAGGGTCCGCCCCGATCACCGAACGAATGAGGAAGTCGCCGCGACCAAACTCATGGAGTTGCTCGTCGATCACGACACCCACGTGGAGGCCTCCAGCGAGCAATGCTCGATCGGATTCGGTGGCTTCAGCTGCGAGTCGTTTCAGCACGTTCATCGGTGGTTGCGAAGCAAGCTCGGTGATGACGTTCCCCGAAACCGCCGTCACGGTCAGCGGGTCCCCGATCGGCCGACAACCCTGCGAAACGACACTCGAGACGTTCGTGTCGCTATCGAGAATCACGCCCACAGCTCCGTCGGCGAAGACGTTGCCATCGAGCAGCAGGCGGTTTCCGCCTGGGCCGCGAGCTCCCGATGCCAACCCTCCGTGAATCTGGATCCCCGGCGCCTGTGCCTCTGCGGCCGCCAAGAGGTCGAGAACCGGACAGCTGTAGGGGTCGGCGAGTAGCACGGCGTGGCATCCATCGGATCCTGGCCAGCCCGAGTTTGGTGTCGTGGCGTTCTGATCGACTCGAATCGGGCGAGCAGCGATGCCGTTGATGGCCCACACCGCGAGCGCATGCCGATCTTCGATTTCGGTCGTGCGGTCGATCACCCCGCAGGCGGTCGTCCCAATCATGACGCCAGGCTGCAGGAGTTCGACCAGAGCGGTACTGACATCCTCGACCGCACCTGTGTGCGCGCTGTCGACGAAGACCGCGAGCAGATCGATTGGTTGGCCTTGCATCGTCTCCAGGATTGTCCCAGCGACCTCGCCGACAGCGTGCGCTGCCAGAGGATGTTCACTCAAGGCTGAGGCGACCAACATCGATGACCTCAACCGTCCTCTGGCGACACGTCGACAGGCGGGAGGTGGTTGAACGGGACCGTCACGACCGGCCCCTGATCGAGGCGGACGTGAGCGAGCACCGTGAGCGGAGCCACGACGTCGACCTCCGCACGTACGAGGCGATAGCTGAACTTGCCAGGGTCAACCTGCAGTGGCTGCACATTTCGTGCCACCTGCTCGCCATCAACGGTGAAGATGGCCTCCAGCACTGCAGTCCCCGAGTGTTCGGCATCGGCTCGCACGATCACCACGAGGTGTGGCGCCCATGTGAACTGATCGTCGCTCGGAGCGGGGGCAGAGAACTGGACACCCCCCAGGTCTATTCGCGTGGTTGGGCCCGGGATCTGTCGTAGATCGATGTCGTCGATGAACAGCGCCGCAAGGATCTGCATCTCGGGAGTTGGTTCTGAGTCAGAGGTGTTCGTCATGCACCCGAAACTCTACGGGGAGTTGCGAGCACTGGAGAGTCGTGGCGCACCTCGGCTTGGCCCAGAGCGCTCGCCGTGCGCACGAACCACCAGCCCGGGTCGACCTGGCCCTTGTCGAGCGAGAACCTGGCCGAGGTAGGCGCCGCGTGATGGTTGTTGTGTAGACCCTCGCCGCTCGTGAGCAAGGCGAGCCACTGAAGGTTCGTCGCCGAATTCTCATACGGTCGATCGCCAAAGGTGTGTGCAATCGCGTTCACCGCTCCGGAGAGCATGAGATAGAGAACGAAGTGGAACGCGGCGGCGACGATGCCGCCGACCCATCCGAGTGCGAGCACGAGGACCGCGGTGGTTATTCCGAGTCCGACGAGCGCATGGTCGAGCAGTATTCGATCGGCGTTGGTCTGGGGAATGTCTCTAGCGTATTTGGCGACCTGCGAAGCGTCGCGTGCCACCCGTCGGTACAGGCTCACATTGGTCAGTTGGACGCGAACCCAGCCCAGTCGTAGAGGGCTGTGCGGATCGGCTTCTTCGTCGGTGAACGCGTGGTGCTTCCGGTGGACGGCCGCCCACTGCCGTGGGCGAATACCGGTCAGAAGCCAGATCACCGCACGGAACGCGACGTTCAGCGGCGTCGAGAACGTCACCGCCCGGTGAGCGAGTGCGCGATGTAAATACAGGGTGGTGGCGACGTTCGCGACCTGTGTCAGGGTGAATCCGACCAGGAGGGCGACGAGAATCGTGGTCATGAGGCGAAGTTAGCCTCATCGATGCACGCTCGAAAAGCCCCTCGATCGCCGAGCCCATCCAAAGCCCCTAAGCTGTCGCCGATGCAAAGATGGATCCTGCCTTTCCTGCTGCTCATCGTGGCCGCGTTTGCCGCCTGGCAGGCGGTGGAAACCGATTCCGCGCTCGCCGAGGACACGATTGCGCCAGAAGGTCGTTCCGCTCCGCCTCTGGCAACGCCGCTTCTGTCGGTGCGCAGGACCCCCGAGTTCCTTCGCGAGCCGATCCTGATCGAGAACCTGCAGAACTCACTCGACGAAGTGGTTGCGACGTTCCCTTCGCAGAGCTGCCTCGTCGTCACGCTCGAGGGCGAGGAGGTCTACTCGGAGAATGCGACCTTGCCGCTCGTCCCCGCCTCGGCTCAGAAGATTCTCACCGCGTACGGGGTGTACGAGATATTGGGCGCCGAGCACACCTATGAGACAGCGGTGGTCACCGATGCAGTTCTGACCGAGGGCGTGTTAGACGGAGATCTCTATCTCGTCGGTGGCGGCGACCCGCTCGTTGCGACGGAGGGATACACCGAACGATACGAACAACAGCCGCACCATCGCACCGATCTCGAGCGGCTTGCGGATGCCGTCGTTGCGGCTGGCATCGCCGAGGTGAACGGCGCCGTGATCGGCGACGAGTCGCGGTATGACGCCGAGCGATACCTTCCCGAATGGCCAGAACGCTTCACCAATGTGTCACAGAATCAGACCGGGCCTCTTTCGGCGTTGACCGTCAATGACGGGTTCTCTCGTTTCGATCCGAATCCTGCTCCCTCGTTGGCGACAGCTACGACCGACCCTCCGAGCTTCGCTGCTGCGACCTTTGATGACCTGCTCGAGGCGCGCGACGTCATCATTCGCCGGTCGGCTTCGGCTGCCCAGGCCCCAGCGGGTGCTCGAACGATCGCCTCGATAACTTCCGCCCCCGTCTCGGTCGTCACCAACCAGATGGTCAACATCAGCGACAACATGGCGGCCGAACTTCTGTTGAAGGAGATCGGCGTTGCCACATCGGGTCGAGGAACCACCGACGATGGTGCCATCGCGATCGAGAACGCACTTCGTGGTGCAGGGTTCTCCGTCTCGGAGACCGACGTTGTCGATGGGTCGGGACTCGCCTCGCAGAACCGGGTGACCTGCCGCCTGCTGGTCGAGATCCTCGATGCGACCGCGGGCACGCCGCTGCACGAGGGCCTTGCCGTGGCTGGTGAGTCTGGAACGCTCGAGGCGCGGTTGGTCGGAACAGACGCCGAGGGCAAGATCGCTGCCAAGACGGGCAGATTGAACGAGGTCGGCGCCCTCGCCGGAACCGCGGTGGCCCAAGACGGCTCCACGCTCACGTTCGCGTGGATTGGGAACAGCACGCCCGAGTACTCCGTCGAGGAGATGATCGAGGCACAAGACTCGATCGCGCTCGAGTTGGTGGCGTACCCGGAGGGACCGAACCCCGATGCACTCGGCCCGATCGGGTGACCGAATCGTCCCCCGCAGAGGTGGCATCTCGCACGATGCCCATGTTTCCCTTGGGCAGCACGGTGTTTCCCGGTCAAGTGGTTCCCCTCCACGTGTTCGAACCCCGATATCGGGCGCTGCTCGACGAATTGCTCGGTGGTGACTCCGAGCCGACGTTCGGCATCGTGTTGATCGATCGGGGCTTCGAGGTGGGCGGCGGCGACCATCGTGTCGACGTGGCGACACGAGTGGAGATTCTTCAGGCCGAAGAGTTCGAAGACGGCCGGTGGGCCGTGGTTACTGCGGGCGTCGAACGTCTCGACATCCTCGAGTGGCTGTCGGATGACCCGTATCCGCGCGCCATCGTCGCGCCGCGACCGGTGGACGACGATGGTGGTGCGAGCCTCGACGACCTCCAGGATCTGCTGCTCGCAACCATCGAGCTCGCGGCGAGGAGTGTTGGGGTCGACCCGCCGGAATCGCTCGACTTCAGCAACGACCCGCAAACGCGACTCGATCAGCTCTCGGCACTCTCGCCACTCACCGAGTTCGACCGCCAGAAGGTCCTCGAAGCGCGCACGACGAGCCGACAGATTGCGCTGCTTTCGGAAGCACTGTCGGAGAAACAGTTGCTGATCAGAGCAGAACTCGACGGCCGGTGAACTCCGCGGGATAGCGTATTGACGAACGACAACCCAAGGAATGTTGTGGCCAGTAACTCGAAAACCCCCACCGAGAATGTGCAAGAAGTGTTCGACCTGGTGAAGGCGTATGCAATTCAAGAGACGGCCACGCCGCTGCAAGGGGTCGGTCGGTATCTCAAATTCGGTCTGCCCGGAGCAATCTGCCTTGGTATCGGGTTCTTCTTCTTCGCTCTCGCAGGCCTCCGTGGCCTCCAAGAGGTCGACACCTTCAATGGCGGTGACGACGGCATTGGATGGTTTGTTTGGGCGCCGTACGCCATCGTATTCGCAGTCGCTGCGATCATCCTTGGCTTTCTTGCCTCGCGCATCACGAAAGGTCTTGGTTCATGAGTACCGAACAATCACCGATCTCCAAAGACGACATTGAACAGAAGTTCCGCCAGATCAAAACCGAGGTTGACTCGGTCACCGATTCGGCCAAAGGCAAAGCCATTCCGGCCGCTGCCGTCGGCGGCATCTTGTTCCTCCTGCTGATGTATCTGCTTGGCCGTCGCGTCGGTTCGAAGCGCTCGGCTGTGGTGGAGATTCGCCGAATCTGATGTTCCCGTTTCTGAAGCGCAGCTACGTCAAGCGTCTGGTGCGGCTGAATGCGACGCGCAAGGGTCTCCTCGGCGGCTCACCTCTCTGGCGCGCCGTTTGGCTGATGCTCACCCTGCGAAAGGGCTGGTCGAAGGTCTCGAAATCCGGCGAAGCGCCGATCACGTTCACCGAGCCGCTTCGCGAAGGAGAAGCCTGGTCGATCGTCCACGTGCCCGAACAATCCAAACGCGGCCGGGGCGAGGGCAGAAAGATGGGCATTGGCCCACGGAGAAAAGCCCCACGCGCTACGGCGATGGCGCCTCCGGCACTCGCGTCGATCGGTTCGCGGATCTTGGAGGCGCCCTCAGCTGCGAGGGTGAATCAGATTCTTGGAACCGATCTTGTCTCGGACCCCGAGCCAAGTCGGTACGCCAAGCGCGCGGCAGCAAAGCAGGCACGGCGGAGCCAGAAGGCCGACGCAAAGCAGTTGCGTCGCGCCGAGAAGGCCGCAGCGAAGGATGCGCGACATGCTGCACGAGACGCACAGCGCGCGGCGAAATCTGCGGCGAAAGAAGCCCGTCGCGAGGATGACCTGGCCGCGAATGAATTCGAGCTCTCGGAGCTCGACTGATGCGAGTTCGTCTCCGAAATCCGGAGCGCGAGGTTGATGTCGCCGGACCGATGACGGTCACGCGTCTCGTCGAACACTTCGAGCTGAACCGTGAGTCGGTGTTGGTCATCGTCAACGGCACGCTCGTGCCGGGCAACACCAATCTGGCGGAGTCCGATGACATCGAAATCCGGTCGGTGATCTCGGGCGGCCAACAGTGAAGTGTCGCGTCTGCAAGGGCCCACCGGTCATCGAAATCCGGCAACACAACGCAGCGTTTTGTGAGGAGCACTTCCTTCGTTTCTGTCGGAATCAGGTAGAGAAGACGATTCACAAGTTCAAGATGTTCGGCCACGACGAACGGATCCTTGTCGCGGTCTCGGGAGGCAAGGACTCGCTTGCATTGTGGGACATCCTGATCGAGCTCGGGTACGAAGCTGATGGTCTCGTCATCGGCTTGGGCATCGGTGAGTACAGCTCCACGAGTACCGACATGGCCAGAGCGTTTGCCGCGACCCGAGACCTTCTTCTGCACGAGTACGTCCTGGCCGACGAGCACGGGTTCACGGTCCCGAGTGCGACCAAGGCCACGGGCCGAGTGCCGTGCTCCGCGTGCGGTCTGTCGAAGCGCCATGTGTTCGACGCGGTCGCTCTTCGCGAGCGGTACGACGTGGTGGTCACCGGCCACAACCTCGACGACGAAGCCGCCGTGTTGCTCGGCAACGTTGCTCGCTGGCAAACCGACTACCTGGCTCGCCAGTCCCCGCTACTTCCTGCCGGCAACGGGTTTCCCCGCAAGGCCAAGCCGCTCGTTCGGCTGTCCGAACGAGACATGGCGGCGTATTGCGTACTCAGAAACATCGAGTACATCGTCGAGGAGTGTCCGATGGCGGTCGGCAACAAACACCTCGAGTACAAAGACGTGCTGAACACCATGGAGGTCGCTTCGCCCGGGGCGAAGCACAACTTCTATTTCGGATTCCTCGAGCGAGCAGCCGAGTTGTTCCAGGATGCCGAGTCCGGTTCGGAGGGCGAACTCACCCGTTGCCAACGATGTGGGAGCGCGTCGAGCAGTGATGTGTGTTCCTTTTGTCGCCTCGTCGAACACACGGTGCCGGTGGAAATCACCGTCGCTCCCGCCAAGATCATCGAATGACCACATCGGGAATCCTCGCCGCTGGCGAGATTGTTCAATTCGTCGATTTCAAGGATCGGCGTTATCTCGTCACGCTCGAAGAGGGCAAGGAGTTCCACTCCCACGCAGGGCTCATCCGGCACGACGACATCATTGGGCAACCGGAGGGTCGATTGGTTCGGTCGACGAGGAATGGTAGTTATCTCGTGATACGGCCGACCCTTGCGGAGCTGATTCTGAAGATGCCTCGCGGGGCCCAGGTGATCTACCCCAAGGACCTCGGGCCAATTTTGATGATCGCAGACATTTTTCCAGGAGCACGTGTGTTCGAGAGCGGAGTCGGCTCTGGTGCTCTGTCGATGACCATGTTGCGCGCAGGAGCGGTCATCACCGGCTACGAACTCCGAGAAGACTTCGCCCTGCGAGCGCAGAAGAACGTTCGAGAGTTGCTGGGAGACGACGTACTCGACAGGTACGACGTGCAACTACGCAGTGCCTATGACGGTATCGATGAAACCGAGTTCGATCGAGTGGTGCTGGATCTTCCCGAACCGTGGCAGGTTGTGCCCCACGCAGCGAAGGCGCTCCGAAGTGGTGGGATCCTTGTGGCCTATACACCGAGCATCATGCAGGTGAGCAGGCTTCGCGACGCGCTGAACGACCACGGCTTTGGGATGGCACAGACGACCGAATTCATGCAGCGCGGGTGGCATGTCGAAGGGCAGGCGGTACGTCCCGACCATCGGATGGTGGGCCACACGGGATTCTTGACGAGCGCCCGCGTCCTCGATCGTTAGCTGATCGATCCCGATCGTCTGTCGGTGCGGATCAGAGATCTCGATCGCACGTATCGGGAGCGTGAAGGATTGGGTGCTATTGCAAGATGGCGTCGGTGTTGAGTGCCACGATGCCCGTGGCCCCCATCTCACGCAGTTCGCCGAGCTTTGCCCAGAGATTCGCGCGTTTGACAACGATGTGGGCAGCGACGAGGTCGTCGCGGCCCGCCAGGGGCAAGACCGTCGGTGCGGCGAGACCCGGGAAGACCCTGCCGAGATCGGACACCTTGTCTGCCGGGAGATGGAGCATCACGTATTGTGTGAGCCGCGCTGCGAGGGCTGCTTCGAGGCGCAAGATCAAGCCCTGAATCTCCTCTGGTGCGTCTGGAGCCCAGGAGAACGTGGCCTGACAGCTCCGACCCTCAGCGAGAACACGCAGTCGATTGCGCTGCAGGCTGCCGCCGGTTTCACGCAGATCGACAATGGCGTCTGCCATCCCGACGGCACAGACACCCTCGAGTGAACCGCCCATGTGGACGACGTGGGCATCGACGCCTTCCGCGTCCATCCAGCGCTTGGTCCATCCAGGAAGATGGGTTGCAACCGTTCGGCCCGAGAGATCGGAGAGCGTCGTGAACGACGCGTCGTCCCTGCAGGCCACGATGAGGTCAGATCGAGAGAACCCAAGATCGACCGACGGCCACTCCTCGATCTCGTTTTCGAGTGCGGTGTCGGTCGACACGAACGCCGCTGCCAATCGGCCCTCGGCCAGCCACGCTGCGGCATCGCGTGGCCGCATCTCGATGAATTCGATCCCCTCGACGATCGCCGAGGCGTTCATTCTGTCGAAGGCACGTCGGGAATAGCCGGCGTGCGAGAGCAGATCGAGTACCGAATCGCGCAATCGCCCCTTGGAGGGCACGGCTATACGTGTCATCGATTGTGTGTCGTTCACTGGCTGTTGGCCGCCACGAACGCCTGTTGGAGTTGCGCACGTGCTTCACGCAATGTGGGCTCGTTTTCTCCGAGCCGTCCCTCGAGGTTGTCGAGCAAAGCGCTGAGGGCATCGATGGCGAGTGAAGCTTCGTTCAGGTTTGGTGGGTTTTGGCGCAGGTGGATGGCAGCCAGCTCATACAGGCCCATGACATGGTTGGCGATGACGACCTCTGGGGGAGTGGTCGCCATCTGACGTTCCGTTTCGGCCATCTGGGCAACGGCTTGCTCCAGCTGGGCTCGTTCCTCATCGCTCAATTCGTCGAGTGACGGGATTCCCAATGCGGCCGCCAGTGCCTCATCATCCATATCAGCAGGGCTGACCGGAGCCTGGTTGGCCGATGGGGGCGCTGTTGGGGCTTCCTCGGAGGGGCGATCTCGAGGAACTTCATGTTCGCCGCCTGGTGTCCACAAACTCATGTCGTACTGTTCCGATCGTCGTTCACTGCAACTCCGCGCCGTCCGCCGACTTGGGCTGAACAGGAGGAATGGCTGGTTTTGGTCCCTCACAGCCTATGCTTGGCGCTTGACAATTTGTTCTGAAAGCGGTTCGGTCCCGTCACATCGACACTTCCGAACCCGCCCAGCCACTTGCGGGTGCGCTGGGTCTGCGAAAAAGCGCCTACGTTTCGCGCGTGGGTGCCTCGCATGACCCGGTTCCCTCGCGGCACAGAGCCCGATGGAAAGGATCTGCCATTGCGCAGTGATCAGTCATAGCTGAGAAAGCCGAAGCCAGGATCAACGAACGAATTCGCGCACGCGAAGTCCTCCTCGTCGGTCACGATGGCGAGAAGCTGGGAGTTCGGCCCACCCCCGAAGCGCTGCGAATGGCAGCGGACATGGATCTCGACCTGGTCGAGGTCGCGAGCAAGGCAAACCCGCCGGTTTGCCGAATCATGGACTACGGGAAGTGGAAGTACGAACAGTCTCAACGGGAGAAAGAATCTCGAAAGAAGAGCACCAACGTCACCGTCAAGGAGATGAAGTACCGGCCAAAGATCGGCCAGGGCGACTTCGACACCAAGACAAAAAAGGTCGACAAGTTCCTCAGCGAAGGTTCGAAGGTGAAGGTCACGATCATGTTCCGTGGTCGAGAGATGCAACACCCCGAACTCGGCCGAAGGATTCTTGATCAGGTCGCCGAGGTTGTCGATCACATCGCCAACGTCGAGTTCGGTCCGAATCTCGAAGGCCGAAACATGATCATGGTGCTTGGACCAGACAAGAAGAAGATCGCCGCCTTCAACAAGGCAAAAGAAGAAGCTGCGGCCGCAGAAGCCGCCGCAGCGGAAGCCGAAGAAGCAGAACTGACCGAGGTCGGTTCCGATGCTGCGGCAACCGAAGCCACATCGACAGAAGAAGAGTGAAAGTAGGGAGTCCTCATGCCAAAGATGAAGACGCACCGAGGCGCTGCAAAGCGTTTCAAGAAGACCGGTACGGGCAAGCTCCGTCGTAACAAGGCGGGTCGTAACCACATGCTCGAGAAGAAGAGCACGAAGCACAAGCAGCGGTTCCTCGGCGACGCAGATGTCGCCAAGGCCGACGCGAAGAACATCGACAAGATGCTCGGCAACTGAGCAAAGACGTAGGAAGGAACTGACATGGCACGCGTAAAGCGAGCGGTTAACGGCCGCAAGAGTCGTAAGGCAACACTCAAGAAGGCCAAGGGCCACTACGGAAACAGGAGCCGTTCATTCCGTTCGGCAAATGAATCGGTCATGCACGCGGGCGCATATGCGTTTCGCGACCGCCGGGCCCGCAAGGGAGAGATGCGCCGTCTCTGGGTGCAGCGCATCAACGCTGCATGCCGTCAGAACGGCACGACGTACAGCCGCTTCATCTTCGGCCTCAAAGAAGCCGGCATCGAGGTCGATCGCAAGGTTCTCGCAGACCTTGCCGTCACCGATGCGGGCGCGTTCACGGCACTTGTGGAGTCCGCCAACGCAGCAGCCGAGGCAGCAAAGAGCGAAGGCGCAGCAGCCTGATCCTCGAGCTTTCTGCTCGTAACCCTCGGGTTGCAGACGTCCGGCGTCTGCTGCGCCAAAAAGCGCAGCGGCGCCGGTCGTCTCGTTTTGTCGTCGAGACGCCAAAGCTGGTGATCGAGGCGTTCGAGAGCGGACTCGAGATCGATTTCGTGATCGTGCCGAGCGATCAGCATCCCGATCCGGAGATCGCCGAGCGGTGCGATGTTGGCGGGGTGCGACTGTTCGGCTTGGCTCCCGAAGCGTTCGCAGGCCTTTCCGACGCTCGCACTCCACAGCCAGCATTGGCTGTTGTCACCATGCCGGTGCTCGACCTCGACGAGCGATTCGTCAGCGACAACGCAATGTTCCTCGTACTCGTTGACATCGCAGACCCTGGAAACGTCGGGACATTGCTGCGCACAGCCGAAGCAACCGGCTGCCAGGGCGTTGTCGTCACATCCACCACCGCAGATGTGACGTCGCCAAAGGTCGTGCGCGCTTCTGCCGGATCCGTACTGAGAGTTCCCATTGCGGAGGTCGATGGTGATGTGCTCGCCGCGAGCCTTCGACAGCTCGGCGCTCACGTTGTGGCCACCGCAATGAACGGTGTTGCCTATGACCAGGTCGCCCTCGACCGAGACGCCAGCGTGGCACTGCTCCTCGGAAGCGAAGCCCACGGACTCGACGAGGTGACTCGCGGTCTTGCGGACCACGTGGTCTCGATACCCATGCATGGCAGAGTCGAGTCTCTCAACGTCGCCACCGCCGGCGCGGTGTTGGCCTTCGACCTCGCAGCGAAGCGGCGCAGCAACTAGCCGGCCTGCTGGGCTCGTTTCCCGCGTCGAAACGCACACGATTGCGAGGTCCATCGGGCAGACTGTTCGGGTGGAACTGGAATCACTTGTCGAACGCGCGAAGGACCAAATCGTCGGGGCCTCTGATCTCGATGCACTCGATGAAGCTGAACGGTTCTTTGTCGGCAAGAAGGGCGAACTGACGCAGCTGAAGAAGACGCTGGGTTCGTTGGCGCAAGAGGATCGTCGCGCTGCGGGTCAGGCACTCAACGAAGCGATGGCGCAGATCAGCGACATTGCACACACGCGTCGCACCGCACTTGCTACGGCTGCGGAGGTTGATCAGCTTCAAGCAGAACGACTTGACCTCACCGAAGTCATGGGCGACCTGCAGCGGGGGCACCTTCACCTGGTCACGCAGGCCCGAGACCGGCTCGAGGATGTGTTTGTCGGCATGGGCTTCACGGTTGCCGAGGGTCCTGAAGTCGAGACCGCCTGGTACAACTTCGAAGCGCTCAACATTCCCGAATGGCATCCCGCCCGCGGCACGTTCGACACCATCTTCGTCGACCTCGGCGAGCCCGAAGAGGTGATGATGCGGGCCCACACATCGCCCGTGCAGATTCGAACGATGGAGAACCAGAAGCCGCCGATCTACATCGTGGCTCCGGGACGCACCTTTCGCACCGACACGGCCGACGCCACCCATCTTCCCGCGTTCAACCAGATCGAAGGGCTGGTCGTTGACCGCGGGATCGGCCTCGGTGATCTCGCCGGAACGATCGACAGTTTCGTGAAGGCGTTCTTTGGCCATGAGGTGAAGACGCGGCTACGACCGAGCTATTTCCCCTTTACGGAGCCATCAGCCGAGTTTGATATCAGCACACCGTCTGGTCAGTGGCTAGAGCTCGGGGGTTGTGGTGTCGTACACCCTGCAGTTCTGCAGAACTGCGGTATCGACCCTGAGGAATGGCAAGGCTTCGCCTTCGGTTTCGGCATCGATCGACTTGCGGTCATGCGATATCAACTCGACGACATCCGCGAACTCGTCAACAACGACGTCCGCTTCCTCTCCCAGTTCTAGATCCGAGGGAACACAATCATGAAAGTACTTCTCTCTTGGCTGCAAGAGTTTGCGCCAGACATCGATGGCGATCCGAACGAGCTCGGCGAGAAGCTCAGCGCGCTTGGGCTGGCAGTCGAAGAAATGACGATCACTGGACAGGGCCTCGACGGCATTGTTCTCGCCAAGGTCCTCGACCTTGCTCCGCACCCTGACGCCGACAAGATCCAACTCGTCCAGGTCGATTCCGGTGATGGTGAAGCGCTGCAGGTCTGTTGCGGTGCCTTCAACATGGCGGTCGGTGATCTCATCCCTTTCGCCACGGTGGGGACGGTCATGCCCAACGGCATGGAGATCGGCCAGCGCAAGATGCGGGGCCAGTTGAGCAACGGCATGTGTTGCTCAGCGGCCGAGATGGGACTTGGCGAAGACCACGATGGCATCATGATCCTCACCGATTCGACGTCCGATTCCAGTGTTGGACAGCCGATCTCAGAGGTTCTCGGCCTCGAGAGTGATGTGTTGTGGGATCTCGAGGTCAACGCGAACCGCCCCGACGCGATGTCGGTGGCCGGTGTTGCTCGGGATCTCGCTGCTGCTCTCGGAGTACCCTTTTCGTTTCCCGTGCACGAGGTGGCACGACAGGGAGATCCCGTCGAGTCGCAGGTCACGGTCGAGGTGGTGGATCCGTCGTTGTGCGGTCGCTTCACGGCCCGAGTGATCAGAAATGTCACGGTCGGCGAGTCTCCACAGTGGATGCAGAACCGGCTGAACGCGCTCGGGATGCGCCCCATCAACTCCGTTGTCGACATCTCGAACTACGTGATGCTCGAACTCGGACAGCCGAACCACACCTTCGACCTCGACCTCGTCCCCGATGGTCATCTGCGGGTGCGTCGAGCCACCGACGGCGAACGAATCACAACTCTCGATGATGTGGAACGCACATTGACGGCGAACGATGGCGTCATCACCACCGCGTCCGACGAGCCGATCAGTATCGCCGGAGTCATGGGCGGCGACTCGACAGAGATCTCCGAATCGACCACGAACGTGTTGCTCGAGATGGCGTGGTGGGACCCGCCCTCGATCTCGCGGACGGTGAAACGTCTGAACCTGCCGAGCGAGGCGTCCACCCGGTTTCGACGAGGTGCGGACTGGGGCGACAACGTCGACCGGGCAATGGATCGCTTCTGCCAGTTGATCGCCGAGAGCGGTGCGGTCACGGCGCCCGGCCAGATCGATGTCGCCGGAGACCTCCCGGACGTGACCCCAGCTCCCGTTCGGCCAGCCAAGGTCAACAGTCTCCTGGGCACTGACCTGTCCGCAGAGCAGATGGCGGCGCTGCTCGAATCGATCGGGTTCGGCGCAGAGTTGTCGGACGGCGCGCTCGATGTCTCCGTGCCGACATGGCGATGGGACACGGTGGCCTCCTCACCGGCGGAGTTCGAGGCGAACATCGCCGAGGAAGTCGGGCGGATGCACGGGTACGAGGACATCCCCAAGACGGTGCCGAAGGGTGAGCAAGCCGGCCACCTCTCCGAGTATCAGCAGAGTCGGCGCGTCGTTCGAAGCGTTCTCGTCGGAGCTGGGTGTAGCGAGACACAACCAATGCCGTTTCTCGCACCAGGTGATCTGGCTAGCGTCGGGCTTGCCGACGACGGTGTCGTGCTCTCGAACCCTCTCGATTCGTCCGAGTCGATTTTGCGGACCTCTCTGCTGCCTGGTCAGCTGAAGTCGATCGCCTACAACCAATCGCATCGCAACTCCGAACCGCAGTTCTTCGAGATCGGCACGGTGTTCCTCCCGCCTCCCGAGGACCAGCTGTTGCCGGACGAGCACGAGTACCTCGCGGTGGCGCTCGCTGGCTCCGAGGCCCCGTCTGCGGTGGCGATTCTCCACCTAATTGGAGACACACTGGCGCTGCCCAACGTGCAACTACGCGCCACATCCGACCTTCCAGGCATGCATCCCACTCGTTCCGCGGAGGTGGTCATCGCTGGCCGTCCTCGCGGTGTTGTCGGGGAGGTAGCTCCGTCGGTGCTGCGCGCCTTCTCGATCGATGGTCGGGTTGCGTGGCTGCAGTTGGATCTGAGCGAGATTCTTCGCGGTCCGTACGGAAAGCGCAGCTACAAGCGGGTGAGCAAGTTCCCGTCGAGCGACATGGACTTGGCATTCGTGGTCGCGGACGACGTTGGTGCGGACAAGGTTCGCAACACGATCAACAAGGCGGCCGGAGATCTTCTCGCGGGGCTTTCGCTGATCGACACGTACCGTGGTCCCGGCCTGGATGAAGGGGCGAGAGGTCTCACGTATCGACTCCGGCTTCAAGCCGCCGATCGCACGTTGACCGACACGGATATCACTACAGCGCGCGATGCGGTCATCGCTGCGGTGGCGAAACACAACAAGGGAACGCTGCGAGGCTGAGCCCGCCTTTGTTCAGGCGGCGAGCGCCTGATCGTTAGCCGTGACCGGCGGGCTGCCATGGGTTGCGCGTTTGACGGCTTCTTCGTCAAACGGAAACCGGAGCTGTGCGAGATATGCCGCTGCGAACGCCTTGGGCGAGAGCGTCTTTGGTTCCGGGAAGTTGACGTCGTTGACCCCTGTCGTCGGGTAACTCGTGTCATCTGCATGCTGCAGCCCGAACAGCCGATCCCAACAAAAGACATTTGCGTAGTTCGAGTTCCAGTGTTCCGGCTCGCTCGAGTGGTGGATCCGGTGCGACTGCGGGGTCACCAAGATGTAGCGAAGCGGACCGAGGTTTGTCCTCAGGTTCGTATGGGTGAAACGGATGTGCCAAGAAACGCCAAGTCCATACAGAACAAGAGCCTGAGCGTTCTCGACGATCGTGGGAAAGAGGAACACGAGCGGCATCAGACGAATGAACGCTTCGAACATCGAGTCGAAGGGATGATCGCGGCTCGCGGTGAACAGACTCAAACGCGTCTGGCTGTGGTGAATCATGTGGAATCGCCACAAGAACTTCACCTTGTGGCGCACCAGGTGAGAGAACCACAAGAAGAAGTCGCTCAGTGCTACGCCAAGAACGAGCAGCACGAGCATCGGGAGCTCTCGAGTGCTGTCGAGAACGAGGAAAGAGGCGTTGGCCGACAACCAGTTCGAGATTGGCGACGTGAGTAGGGCCAATGCGACGGCCATGACGGGAAGCTGTATGAGCAGGTACAGCGCGTCGAAGGCCATCGACGGACTGAAGCCACGCTCCTCCTCCCGAGCAGGGAAGATGTGCTCGAGAGTCATGAGGACCGCGACGAGAAAAAGTGATGTCACGGAGATCATGAAGCCGAGACCGGTGGTGAGACGGTGACCGATGTCGGAGGCGACATCGCCGGGTCCAGCGGCCACGACGGCGATCGTGGTGACCGTAGCGAACGCTCCAAGAAGTGCCGCATCTGTCAGTCGAGCTGTAGTGGGTCTCACATGTTCCTCATCTCACGAGCCGGACACGGGGCGTGCTCCTGATCCGATAGTGGCGAATATCACATGACGGGACATGGGGCGCCTGACTCAACGCGCGGAGTGGTCAAATTCCTTTTGCCCTAAAACCGGGGCCCAAAGTCCCGATTTGCATTGGTATGCATCCGCGTGAATCAGGGTTAGGATCCTCGGCTATGTCGCAACAGGAATCGATCAGCAAACGTGTCGGTGTGATCGGCGCGTCGGGATACACCGGGGCAGAGATGCTTCGGCTCCTGCACGGGCACCCCGATCTGGACCTGGTCGTCGCCACCGGCGACTCCAAGGCGGGCACTCGAATTGCTGATCTGTATCCAAGCCTTGCGGCCGCGTATGGCGACCGAACCTTCGATGCGTTCACTCCGGAGCTCGTCGACGGTCTCGATCTCGTGTTTTGTGGACTGCCCCACGGCGTCAGTCAAGGGGTGGTGCCGCAGATACGTGGTCGGGTGGGGCACATCGTCGACCTCGGTTCGGACTTCCGGTTGCACGACAAGTCGCTGTACCCAGAGTGGTATGGCGCAGAACACGAGCACCCGGCCCTGCTCGATGAGTTCGTGTACGGATTGCCCGAGCTCTTCCGAGACAAGATCGCCGGCGCTGAACTCATCGCCGCTACGGGGTGCAACGCGGCCACGGCCGTGTTCGCGCTCACGCCGTTGCTCGATGCGGGTCTGATCGACGGTGCGGGCATGATCGTCGATCTGATCACCGGCGTAAGCGGTGCGGGCCGGCCCCCAAAGGAGAACACCACGTTCTGCACCGTCGATGAGAATGTCACGGCGTATGGGTTGCTCACGCATCGTCATACGCCCGAGATCGAACAGGCGCTGACCGAACGGACGGGCGTTGATGCGTCCGTGTTGTTCACCCCACATCTGGTGCCGATGAATCGAGGGATTCTCGCAACGTGTTACGCGCGACCGACAAGTGGCGATCTCGCGACCGGTCGCGTGCTCGACGTGATGAAGTCCTTCTACGCCGACGAACCGTTCATGGTCGTCGATGAGCGGAGTCCGTCGACGAAGGCGACGCTTGGATCGAACGCGGTGCATTTGACTGCGCGGGTCGACCCACGGACGGGCCACGTGATCGCGATGGCCGCACTCGACAATCTGATGAAGGGTGCGTCGGGCATGGCCGTGCAATGTGCCAACTTGGCTCTCGGCTTGCCCGAAACGACCGGACTCAGCGCCATCGGGGTATATCCATGAACTCGATCTCGCCGTTGGCTCCAGATCGATTTCCCGAGCTGCCACACGTCGCGGGCGTGCAGATCGCGACGTTCGAAGCAGGCCTTCGCTACAAGAACCGCGCCGATCTCTTCCTGGCGCTCGTCGACGAAGGTTCGACCGTGGCAGGGGTGTTCACCAAGTCGCTCTGCCCCTCGGCTGCCGTCGACTGGTCTCGCTCGATCCTCGGACGCGGCTCGGCCCGAGCTGTCGTGTGCAACAGCGGGAACGCGAACGCATTCACCGGCGTCGCTGGTCAAACTTCGGCCCGCGTCACCGCCGAAACGGTTGCTGCCGCCTTTGGGATCGAGCCCGAAGACGTCCATCTCGCCTCGACCGGTGTCATTGGCGAGACCTTGCCCGATGACCGACTCGTCGAAGGTCTCCATGCGCTGGCCGGTGAGCTCACGAGCTCGACCTCTGGTTCGTGGGAGGCCGCAGCGAACGCCATTCGCACGACTGATACGTTCGCAAAGGGCGCGTCGGCCGAAGTGCACTGTGCCGACGACGACGGTGGAGAGGAGTTCACGGTCGTCGGCATCGCCAAAGGCAGCGGAATGATCGCCCCGGACATGGCCACCATGCTCGGGTTCGTCTTCACCGATGCTGCGGTGGCACCCGATGTCTTGCAACAGATGCTCTCGAACGTCGCGACCGCGACCTACAACCGGATCACGGTCGACTCCGACACGTCAACGAGCGACTCGGTCTGGTTGTTCGCAACCGGCGCCGCGAGCAGCTCGCCGATCAACTCGGTCGACGACCCTCGATTCGCGGCACTCGCCACTGCAGTCAAGAAGGTCAATCTCGACCTCGCACATCAGATCGTTCGAGATGGAGAAGGTGCAACGAAGTTCGTCGAAGTCGTGGTGACCGGCGCCGAGAGTGATGCGGCAGCCGCGACCATTGCGCATTCGATCGCGAACTCTCCGTTGGTCAAGACTGCACTCGCCGCAGAAGATGCAAACTGGGGTCGCATCGTCATGGCGGTCGGCAAAGCGGGGGAGAAGGCCGATCGGGACGCGCTCAAGATTTGGATTGGTGAGGAGCTCGTGGCCGAACACGGCTGGCAGGCGCCGACCTACTCCGAAGACCGCGCCACGGAACACCTACAAAACGACGAGGTGGTCCTTCGCGTGGACGTCGGAATTGCCGACGGTCAAGCCAGCGTTTGGACGTGTGATCTCACGCACGGCTACATCGACATCAATGCGGGGTATCGCTCATGAACACCACAGACCGAGGATTCGAACCTTCGAGACGCGCCCATGCGCTCATCGAGGCCTTGCCATACATCGATCGGTTTCGCGGCGCTGTCATCGTGATCAAGTTCGGCGGAAACGCAATGGTGGATCCCGACCTGAGTCGCACGTTCGCTGAAGACGTCGTACTCCTTCGATCCGTCGGCATGAAACCCGTCGTCGTGCATGGCGGCGGTCCTCAGATTGGCGAACTGCTCGCCCGTCTCGGCAAGGAGTCCGAGTTTCGAGATGGTCTCCGGGTGACCGATTCCGAGACGCTCGACGTTGCTCGCATGGTCCTCGTCGGGAAGGTCGGCCGAGACATCGTCGGTGCAATCAACGTGCACGGAGCGTACGCGGTTGGACTGTCCGGTGAAGACGGAGGACTCATTCGTGCCGAGGTTCGCGATCCAAGCCTCGGATTTGTCGGCGACATCGTCGAGGTGCGCCCAAACATCGTGGAGCGCTTGCTTTCCGAAGAGATGATTCCGGTCATCAGCACCATTGGATCCGACGACGCAGGGCAGGCCTACAACATCAACGCAGACACGGTCGCCGGCGCGCTCGCCGGCGCCCTCCGCGCAGAAAAGGCCGTGTACCTCACCGATGTCCCTGGCTTGCTGAAAGATGTGAACGATGCCGAGAGCATCATCACCCAGTCCACGATTGCAGAGCTGAGATCTCTCATCGCCGACGGCTCGATCGCGGGCGGCATGATTCCCAAGGTCGAGGCCTGTATTCACGCGGTGGAGTCGGGAGCGGAAGCTTCGCACATGCTCGATGGGAGAGTGCCACACGTGTTGTTGCTCGAGCTGTTCACCGACGCCGGTATTGGTACGAAGATCACACGAGGAGAGTCAGCATGACCACCGAACACACAAATGCCGTACACGCTGGCCCCGGTCTCGAGTTCTGTCCAATGATGTCCAACTACGGCGCGCCCTCGCTCACGTTGGTCGAGGGAAAGGGAACAGAAGTCTGGGACAACGAGGGAGTTCGATACCTCGACTTTCTCGGTGGACTCGCCGTCACGAGTCTCGGGCATTGTCATCCAACGGTGTCCGATGCCATTGCCGAACAGGCCCATACGTTGATCCATGTCAGCAACCTGTACAACACCATCCCAGGGCCAGAGGTCGCGATTACTCTGGATCGGCTCCTTCAAACGTTTCCAGGTGCCGGTGCGCCTAGCAGACAACTCGGCCAGATCTTGTTTCAGAATTCTGGCGCCGAAGCGAACGAGGCGGCAATCAAGCTCGCCCGCAAGTACAACGGACGCGGGCGTCATGTGGTGCTCTCCGCTATGCGCTCGTTCCACGGTCGCACGCTGGCGACGTTGCACGCGACGGGTCAGCCCGAGAAGCACGAGACGTTTCATCCGCTCCCCGAAGGTTTCCGCCACGCTGCATACGACGACGTCGACGCGATGGAGGCGGCGCTCGATCCAACGGTCGGTGCCATTCTGGTCGAACCGATCCAGGGAGAGGGCGGGGTGAACACGCCCGACCCGCAGTACCTGCGCGATCTTCGCGCATTATGTGATGATCGTTCGCTGCTCCTGATTCTCGATGAGATCCAAACCGGCATCGCACGAACGGGTGCGTGGTTCGGATTTCAGCACGCGGGGATCATGCCCGACATCGTGACCATGGCCAAGGGCTTGGGAAATGGCATGCCGATCGGCGCCGTCTGGGCGAAACGCGAGGTCGCTGAGGTCCTCAAGCCCGGCGATCATGGGTCGACCTTTGCCGGACAACCGCTCGCCGCGGCCGCAGCCAGGGCAGTTCTCGCAGTCATGGAACAGATGGATGCCCCCCGAATTGCATCCGAACGCGGGGCCGAGCTGACCGCAGCGCTGCTGGCGCTCGACGGGGTCGAGTCCGTCCGCGGAGCAGGCTTGCTGCTTGCCGCCGAATTGAATGAAGACGGCTTGCGAGGACGAACCGCTGGTGACATCTCGGCCGCATGTGCGGCAAACGGGGTGCTCGTCAATGGCGTGACCAAAACCGCGTTGCGATTTGCTCCGCCGATAACGGTGAGCAGCGGAGAGATCGAAGAAGCGATTCGAAAGATTGATACAGCGATCAAGGTTGGTGCGTGATGAGACACTTGCTCGAAATCGACGATCTCACGGTTGACGAACTGCACCATGTGCTGAGTTTGGCTCGTTCAGACAAGCCACCGCAGGTGCTCTCAGGGCAAGGAATGGCGCTCGTATTCGAGAAGCCGAGCCTGCGTACCCGGAACTCCATGGAGATGGCCGTCTTTCAGCTCGGCGGGCACCCCGTCTACATCCAGGGAGACGAGATCGGGCTCGACGAACGCGAATCTGTCGAGGACGTCACGAACACGCTGGCCGGATACCACGCCGCCATTGGTGCTCGGGTCTTTGAGCACTCCAAGGTCGAGCGAATGGCTGCCGTCGACCGGATTCCGATCGTGAACCTCTTGAGCGATGCTGCTCATCCCATGCAGGCTCTGGCCGACGTTCTCACGATCATCGAGGAGTTCGGTTCGGTCGAGGGACGTGCGATTGCGTATGTGGGTGATTCGAACAACGTCACGAGGTCGCTCGGCCTGGCGGTCGGCATGCTCGGGGGCGAGTTTCGAATCGCCTCGCCCACGGATTACAGCTTCGGGGAGGACGACCTCGCCCGGCTGCGCTCGACCGGCGGTGTGGTCCACACGATGGTTGATCCGTACGAGGCCGTCGACGGCGCGGATGTGGTCTACAGCGATGTATTCACGTCGATGGGGCAAGAGGCCGAGAGCAAGGTACGGCTGCAAGTGTTTGCGGACTATCAGGTCAACGCCGAGCTCATGGCGGCTGCCGATGGCGCAGTGTTCCTTCACTGTCTGCCCGCCCATCGTGGCGAAGAAGTGACCAATGACGTCGTCGACAGCCCGCAGAGCCGGGTCTGGAAACTCGCAGAGAACCGGATGCACGCGGCGCGTGGGTATCTCGCATTTGCACTCGATGGAGGAAGGCGGCCGGAAAATGTCTAAGACCTCGCGACAACACACCATCGTTCGACTCTTGGCTGACGTCGCCGTGACCTCGCAGGGTCAGCTCGTCGAGCTTCTCGAAGCGCGAGGCGTGGATGCCACACAGGCAACCGTCTCTCGGGACCTCGAAGACATCGGTGCGATCAAGGTTCGCGTTCCCGGCGGGGAGCTGGTGTACGCCTTGCCAGAACACAGCAATGAGCAGGTCGCGCCCCCCGACCATCTTCGTCGCGTTCTCAGCGACTGGGTCGCCGAGGTTCGTCATTCGCACAACCTCGTGGTGGTGCGTACACCCCCTGGCTCGGCACACGTCGTAGCCTCGGCTCTCGATCGTTCAGGGCTCGAGGGAGTCCTTGGCACCGTCGCAGGCGACGACTCGATCATGATCGCCGCCACCGAAGAAACCACCGGCGCTGAGCTCGCCGACACCATCCGAATGCTCGCAGGAATCTAGGGAGTAAGAATGCCATCAGCCAGTCAGACTTCTTCGATCGACAAGGTTGTTCTCGCCTATTCGGGCGGGCTCGACACGTCGATCATTCTCAAGTGGTTGCAGGAGACCCACGAGTGTGAGGTCGTGACCTTCACGGCCGACCTCGGGCAAGGCGAAGAGGTGGAGCCAGCTCGGGCGAAAGCGCTCGAGATGGGCGTACCCGCTGACCAGATCTACATCGACGATCTCCGCGAGGAGTTCGTCCGAGACTTCGTGTTCCCGATGTTTCGAGCGAACACCATCTACGAGGGTGAGTATCTACTGGGCACCTCGATTGCTCGTCCGCTCATTGCGAAGCGGCTCGTCGAGATCGCCGTCGAGCAGAATGCTGACGCGATCAGCCACGGCGCCACCGGCAAGGGAAACGATCAGGTCCGCTTTGAGCTGGGTGCGTACGCGCTGAAGCCGGACATCAAGGTTATTGCGCCGTGGCGCGAGTGGGAGCTGGGCTCACGCGAATCGCTCATGGCATATGCCGCTGAGCATGACATTCCTATTGAGATGAAGCGCGGTAAGAAGTCGCCGTTCTCGATGGACGCGAACCTGTTGCACATCAGCTTTGAAGGTGGCCCGCTCGAGGATCCGTGGACCGAACCTCCTGAAGAGATGTGGCGCTGGAGTGTGAGCCCGGAGGCCGCACCCGACGCCCCAACGTACGTCGAACTGTCGTACGAGGCAGGTGACATCGTCGCCATCGATGGGGTGCCGATGACTGCAGCCGAAGTGCTCACCGAGCTCAACCGAGTGGGCGGCGCAAACGGCATCGGTCGGCTCGACATCGTCGAGAATCGCTTCGTCGGCATGAAGAGCAGGGGTGCATACGAGACACCGGGCGGAACGATCATGATGCGCGCGCATCGTGCGATCGAATCGATCTGTCTCGATCGCGAAGTGGCTCACCTCAAAGACGAACTCATGCCACGGTACGCGAAGCTCATCTACAACGGGTTCTGGTTCAGTCCAGAGCGCGAAATGCTCCAGGCCGCCATCGATCACAGCCAGGTTGCCGTCAGCGGAGTTGTCCGCTTGAAGCTGTACAAGGGCAACGTCACGGTGGTGGGTCGCAAGAGCGACAACTCGTTGTTCGATGAGAAGATCGCCACCTTCGAAGAAGACGATGGAGCATACGATCAGGCTGATGCGGACGGCTTCATCAAGCTGAACGCACTTCGGCTCCGCACCCTCGCAAGCAAGCGAGGCGCTTCACGTGCCTGAGTTATGGCATGGTCGTTTCGAGGGCGGGCCGGCGGAGGCGCTGCAGGCACTAAACGACAGCCTGCCGTTCGATCAGCGCATGTTTCGTGAAGACATTGCGGGCTCGCGCGCTCATGTGACGATGCTTGCCTCGGTGGGCCTCTTGTCGGACGAGGAACGCGATGCGGTGCTGGCAGCCCTCGACGCAGTCGAAGAAGAGTTCCTCTCGGGATCGATGACGTTCGTCGAGAGCGATGAAGACATCCACACCGCGGTCGAGCGACGCGTGACCGAGTTGGCCCCTGCGGGTGCGAAGATGCACACCGGCCGCAGCCGTAACGATCAGGTCGCAACCGATGTCCGCCTCTGGACGATTCGAGCCATCGACGAGATCATCGATCTCGTACTCCGGCTCCAGGGAACGTTGCTCGATCAGGCCAAGGCTTCCGGCGATGCTCATCTGCCGGGTTACACACACCTCCAGCAAGCCCAACCGGTTGCGCTGGCCCATCATCTCTTGGCCCATGGCTGGATGCTCTCGAGGGACATCGACCGTCTGCTCGATGCCCGGCGCCGGACGAACGTGTCGGTGCTTGGTGCAGGCGCGTTGGCGGGGTCGTCGCTTCCGCTCGATCCGTCCTTGACCGCGGAGTTGCTGGGGATGCCAGCATTGTTCGACAACAGCCTTGATGCGGTGGCCGACCGTGATTTCGTCGCGGACACCCTCTACTCGCTCGCGATGGTCGGCGTTCACCTCAGCCGAATTGGCGAAGAACTCATCTTGTGGGCCTCCACCGAGTTCGGTTTCGTCGAGCTCGACGATGGATTCTCGACGGGTTCATCGATGATGCCTCAGAAGAAGAACCCAGATATCGCCGAACTCGCTCGTGGCAAAGGTGGCCGTTTGATCGGCAACCTCACTGGGTTTCTCGCAAGCGTGAAGGGGCTTCCGCTCACCTACAACAAGGACATGCAGGAGGACAAGGAGCCGCTGTTTGATGCGGTCGACACCGTGCGCCTGACGCTGCTGGCGCTCGACGGCATGGTGTCAACCCTCACATTCCGGACAGATCGGATGGCCGAAGCAGCCTCCTCCCCGTACGGAGCCGCGACGGATCTCGCCGAATGGCTGGTCGCGGAGGGGATGGCTTTCCGTGATGCACACGCGGTCGTCGGCGAGCTGGTCCGTCGCGCTCTTTCCGGAGAAGCCAGCCTTCGCGAATTGGTCGTAGAAGACGACCGCCTCGGGCCTCGTGCAGCGACCGTGCTCGAACCCGGCGTTTCGTTTACTCGTCGTACGACCCATGGTGCCGGCGGCCCAGCGGCGGTTGCCAGCCAAGTCGAGCGGTTCGTCGCTCGACATGCAGCCGATACCGAACGGGCCAACGCGGTTCGTCGCTGAGTGGTCGATCTGCGCCAACACGCGACCGCGGTCGCCCCCCGTTTGCTCGGCTCAGTTCTGCACGGACCCCTCGGCTCCGGCCGTATCGTCGAGACCGAGGCGTACGGGGGAGCTGAAGATCCCGCGAGTCATGCCGTCCGAGGTCTGACCCCGCGAACCAAACCGATGTTTGGGCCGGCCGGCGTGCTGTACGTGTACCTGATCTATGGGATGTATCACTGTGCCAACGTGGTGACGGGGCCAGAAGGCGATGGGCAGGCCGTGCTCATCCGTGCGCTTGAGCCGATCGGCGACATCGCTCGGATGCAGCTACAGAGACCAAAGGCACGGCGAGACATCGACCTCACCAATGGTCCGGGCAAACTCTGCCAGGCGCTCGGAATCGATCGAGGCCACGATGGGCTTGATCTGACCGATGTCTCGTCAGCGGTGAGGCTTGAGCTGCGCGAGCCTGTTCCACACTCTGAGCTGGTGCAGTCCACGCGGATCGGGCTCTCGGTGGGCAAACAAACCCCCTGGCGTTGGCACATCTCGGAAAATTCGTGGGTTTCGCGTCGATAGTGGTCGGTTTTTCTGCCCAAAAGTGGACCGGGTCGCCCTGGCACCACCTTCTCTACGATCGCGGTCATGACAACTCGCGTTTGGATCAGAATCGCACTCGCTTATCTCGCACTCCAAAGTGTCCAGATCGGATTGTGGGCGTTGGCGGCACCTCGTTCGTTCTATGACGGATTTCCGGGACTCGGCCGAGGGTGGATCGCCGTCGATGGGCCATTCAACGAACATCTGATCCGCGACGTCGGAGCCCTGCAGCTGTCGCTGATGGTGGTGTTCATCTCGGCGGCAATGACGCTGCACGCCGCTCTCATCCGTGTGGCCTGCGCCGCGGCTTTGGTGTGGGGCGTGCCGCATTTTTTGTATCACCTCGCGAACACCGGTGGACTCTCGACGAGCGATCAGTTCGGTCTGCTCGGCGGTCTCGCTCTGTTTGCTGCGTTGCCATTCGCCGTCCTGTGGTGGTCGCAGAGCCTGGAAGTGACCGGATCAGCGAATGGATCGAAGGAAGTCGTCGAGCCTGTCGAGTGACCGTGCAAATTCGTGAGCGGCCGGTCTGCTGAAGCCGATCACGAGTCCTTGACTTCTCGGCGAACCGAGCCACAGAGGCCCAAACCCAAGGAGTCCCAGCCCGACTGCGGATGCCTCCTCGATGAGACCTTGCTCGTCGATCGCTGGGTCGATGAACGTCGCTGCGAGGTGGAGCCCAGCCTGTGCCGTCGACAGAGCGAGCCATCGGGAGCAGCGGTCCAGCACCGCGGCGACCTCGCTTCGACGCTGCTGATAGTGCGCTCGGTTCGCCCGAAGGTGGCGGTCGAGATCGCCCCGGTCGATGAAACTCGCCAACGCCAACTGCTCGATCGTCGAAACTCCTCCACGGAGATGTTTGACATCGGCGAGTGAAGCGTGGAGCGCTTCAGGAACGACGAGCCAGGACAATCGGAGAGCTGGACTCAACATCTTGCTCGCAGTTCCGGCGTAGATCACTCGATCCGGATCGAGCCCCTGAAGCGATCCGATCGGACGGCGGTCGTAGCGAAACTCGCCGTCGTAGTCGTCCTCGACGATCCAGGCGTCGTTGTTGCGCGCCCACTGGAGAAGCTCGCTGCGACGCGGGGCGGACATCGTCACCCCGAGTGGGAATTGGTGGGCCGGGGTCACCACGACCGCTCCGACCTCGAGTGAGCTGAGATGTTCGACGTCAATACCATCGCCGTCGACGCGCACTGGAACGATGGTCAACCCAACCATCGTGAGCACATCACGTAGAAGGAACAGGCTGGGGTCCTCCACAGCGACTCGCTCGATGCCTTGGCGCAAGAACATTTCTGCAAGGAACCCGAATGATGCGGTCACGCCTCCGAACACGCTCACGCTGTTCGGCGTCGCGACAACAGCTCGCGAGCGACCGAGGTATTCCGCCAAAACGTTACGAAGCTCAGCGACGCCTCGGGGGTCGGCATACCCAAATGCGCCATCTGTCGATTCGGCGAGAACCCGGCGGACGGCTTGGCCCCATGACGAGCGGGGAAACTGGGCGCCGTCTGGTTCGCCCGGACGAAAGTCTGTGGTCGGCGCTTTCGGCCAGAGGTTGCCGTCGTCGGAACGGAGCTCCGCAACCTGCGCGACGTTCGCAACTCGTGTTCCCGCCCCTTGGTGTGCGACGAGGTATCCCTCGATGGTGAGCTGTTCGTACGCCGCGACAACTGTCGCTCGGGCCATCTCGTAGTCGTTGGCAAGACTCCGCGTCGAGGGAAGCAAGGTTCCAGCGGGAAGGCGCCCTTCGCGAATAGCGGCACGCAGACCCCGTTCCAGACCTACCCGCTTTCCGTCGCGGACGTCCAAGTCGAGGAGAAATTCTCTCACTGGTCTGCACCATAGTCCTCCTCGTCGAACCACGACCAGACCACTTCGGGGCTGAAGGTTAGACCAGGCGATGCGACTCCGGGTGACGGCAGGTTCGCGTTCCCAATCGCTCCGGAAGGCAGCGCGCACTGCTACCTTCGTTCGTGTGAGCCGATCCGCTGGTGTCCTCGATGCGTGAATACAAAAGATACGGAGTCGCCGACCCAGCGTTGGTCGGAAGCTCGGAGGCTCGAGCGGCCTGGCACCACATTGCGCCGATTCACGTCAACGAGCTCGAGGACGTCAAGAGGAAGTTCTTCGAACTGACGGCGTTGGAGCCTGGAGCGCTCGATCGGGTGACGTCGCCAGGACATCTCACGGGCTCGGCATTGGTACTCAACCACGATGCGACCGAGACGGTGCTGATGTTTCACACCAAGTTGCAGCGTTGGTTGCAACCGGGAGGCCATGCGGATGGCGAGGCCAATCTGGCCCGGGTTGCGTTGAAAGAGGCCGCGGAAGAGACGGGTATCGAGGGCCTCGAGATCGTGGATCCCGCGATCGATCTCGATATTCACAACGTCGCCAAACCGGGCGAACCGGAGATCCTGCACTACGACGTTCGGTTTCTCGTGTTTGCACCCGAGGGTGCGAATCCCACGGGCAATCACGAAAGCCAAGACATCCGTTGGGTGCCGCTCGACGACCTCGGGGACTATGGGCTCGACGACGGCCATCATCGGATGATTGCCGCAGGCAAAGCTGTGGCTGAACTCCTTCTCGGAGCCACGCGATAGTTACAAATCGCCCGGCGGCAGGCAGCTGCGGATCTCGTTGACCCGTGCAAATCCGTTCATGCGTTCTGCGATGAAGATGCCGTCCCGCTCGGTGTTCAAGAATCGCACGTCGCCCTCCGTCCGTAGGCGTCGCACATGGTCGACTCGATCCTGGATGTAGAAGTCCCAGTCGTTGAGCCAGCGGCCGATGAGCTCACGGTCCTCGGGCGTGCCGCCGTCGAGGGCTGCAAGGTCCGAGCGCAATTGGACCAGCGCGTCGTTCACCAACTCGACGTTGTCGGCTCGATCCTCGGGTCCAGTGGCGGAGCGAACGGATGGAAAGCTCTCGATCTGCGACACGGTCAACGCACACCGGTCTTCGATTGCCGCGTTGTAGGCATCGTCTTGAATCTGATCTGGAGCCTGGAAGATGTCACGGGCCCAAGGGCTGAATGCAAATATCCAGAACGCAACGGACAAGATGACGAAGATCGTCGCGACGATGCGCGTGGTGCGCCCCATACCTTCTGGAAGGACCTCGGTTCGGCCAGGGTCTGGTTGGGTCATCCAAGGACCTCGAGCACGATGTTGACCTTCGTGCCCGCCTCGGCATTGGTACCAGGCGCAGGGTCTTGTCGAACGACTCGCGCCGGAGCGCTGTCGGTGGCTCGAGTGAACTCGCCATTGGAGTCCACGAAGACCCGGGTGCTCGTGAATCCCTCCCGTCGGATCTTGAGTCGAGCCGTACTGAGGTCATCGCCGATCACATCGGGAACCGTACGAGCTATCGGGGTGACTGCCACCTCCACGATCACGACGGTTCCACCCGGCACAGCGGTGAGTGGGGGAGGACTCTGATTGATGACGGTGCCCGGAGCAAAGGTCTCGTCTTCGATCTCGACCGGCGACAGTATCAACGACGTCCCGTCGAGCTGCTGGGTCGCTGCCTCAACGGTTTGCCCGAAGAGATCTGGCACGTCGACCGAATCAGGAACGTCGAGTACGGTCGTAGGAGGAGCACTCGCCGGTGGTGGTTCGAACTCGGTCGGCGTGATGCCGGCGTGCGCGGAGGCCATGATCTCCCGCCAGATGCGAGCGGGATAGGTGCCTCCGGCGACCTGAATCTCGGTTCCCGGGTCCTCTTCGGTGCAAGTTTTTCTATTGCACGGAACCATCGAGATCTGGCCTTGCGGGAAGCCGACCCACACGGCGGCTGCGAGGTCTGGTGTGAATCCCGCAAAGGTTGCATCTGCGTAGTTCTGTGCGGTCCCTGTTTTCCCGGCTGCTGGCCGTCCGAAGTCCGCGTCACGGCCGGTGCCTCGTGCGATGACTTGCGACAGCACCCACGCGACCTGATCGGCGGTGGTTGTCTGCAGCACCCGAACACCTTCGGGCTCGTGTTGCCACAACGTGGTGCCATCGGGGTTCAGTATCTCGGTGACAAACACGGGATCGTGTTGGACCCCTCTGTTGGCAAATGTTGCGTAGGCGGCTGCCAGATCGAGGGTGGTCACGTTCTCGGTGCCGAGAACACTTGCGTAGACCGGTGCAATATCGGCTTGCATGCCCATCTGATTCGCCATCTCGCCGACCGCATCGGGGCCGAGTAGGACCGCGAGTTGGGCATACACGGTGTTGCGCGACCAGATCGTGCCATCGACGAGGTCCGAAAAGCCTGTCCGAGAACCGCCACGTACCTTCCACGGCGTATTCGAGTCGGGCAGATCGATCTCGATCACGGTTGGCGCCTCGAACGTCTGTGTCACGGAGATTCCGCGTTCGATCGCCGCCGCGAGCGCGATCGGCTTCATGGATGACCCAGCCTGGCGGCCGAGGCCCATCGCCAGGTTGACGTTTGCGAAGTCGCTTTCTCCAAAGAAGTCGCGACCGCCGACCATCGTGAGGATCTCGCCGTTGGCTGGATCGATGATCACGGCAGACGCGTCGGGAACGGCGCCCGCACCAGGAAGGATTGCTTCGACCGCCGCTTCGGATCGTGCTTGCATGTCGAGGTCGATCGTCGTGCGAATGCGAATACCGCCGCGAAAGAGAAGGTCTTCGCGCGCCTGATAGGTGGCCAGCTCGGCAGCGCGGGCGGGGTTTTGTTCCACCCAGTCTTCGGTCATGAAACGCCCATCGAGAATCCAGGCCTTGACCTCCTCCACGAAGTGACCCGCGGGATATCGATCCGCGACCTCGTCGAATTCGGGCGCAAGCTCCATTGGATCATCGAGTGCTTCGAGGTACTCGGCCTCGGTGATGAAGTCGTTGCGGAGCATGGCATCGAGTACGTTCTCTCGCCGAGCGATCGCTCCCGATCGGTTGTCGTATGGGTTGAGCCGGCTCGGCGCCTGAATCAGGCCGGCCAATAGCGCGGCCTGGGCGAGCGTCAGATTGCTCACCGATGTGTCGAAGTATTGTTGGGCAGCGGACTCGACGCCGTACGCACGAGCACCGAAGTAGATCCAGTTGAGGTACTCGGCGAGGATGAAGTCCTTCGAGTACTGCTGCTCGAATTGCCTCGCAAGCACGATCTCTTCGAGTTTGCGATCCGCGGTCTGCTGGGAGCGGTCGAGGAACACGTTGCCGACGTATTGCATCGTGATCGTGGAACCGCCACCGGAGATGCCACCTGAGGTGACGCCACGAGAGGCCGAGCGAAAGAGAGACTTCAGGTCCACGCCGTCGTGGAGGTAGAACCGTTCGTCCTCGATGGCGACGACGGCGTTGCGCATCACATCGGGGATCGCGTCGATCGAGACGACCGTTCTGTTTTCGTCAGATGGTGGCTCGACGATGAGCCGGCCATCACGAGCGAGGATCTCGGAGGTCTGCGCGATTTCGGGTACCGGTGGGACGAGATCTTGCGTCTCGTACGAACAAGATGTTGCCAGCAGAAGCAAACACATCACGGTCGCGAGCGCGCGCACACATCGACCGGCAGCAGGCATTTCTCCATTTTGCCGCACCGTGGGTGAAAAGAGTGGTCATGTCGTACCTGATTCGACCGCTAGATTCGGAAGCCATGTCAGGTGCCTCCGTAATAGACGACCTCGCTGCTCGCGGCCTCATTCACGACACGACCGATCTCGATGCGCTTCGAGAGCGACTCGACCAGGGCCCGATCACCCTGTATCACGGCATCGATCCGAGCGCGTCGAGCTTGCACATCGGCAACTACGTTGGAGTCCTCGTGCTCCGGCGGTTTCAGGATGCGGGGCACAAGGTGATCGTCCTCGTCGGCGGTGCCACCGGGATGATCGGCGATCCGGGTGGTCGTTCGGAGGAGCGCAACCTGCTCGACGAAGAGACCTTGGCCTCAAATATTGTCGGCATTCGATCTCAGCTGGAACGTCTGGTGCAATTTCATGACGACTCGGGGGAGCGGGCCGAGCTGGTGAGCAACTACGACTGGACCAAGGACGTTGGGGTCCTCGACTTTCTTCGAGATGTCGGAAAACACGTCACGGTGAACCAGATGGTGGCGCGAGATTCGGTTCGCTCGCGAATGGAGAGTGAGCACGGCATCTCCTACACCGAGTTCTCGTACATGTTGCTGCAGGCCTTCGATTACTGGTGGCTGCACGTGAACAAGGGATGCGACCTGCAGATTGGCGGAAGCGACCAGTGGGGAAACCTTGCCCAGGGCGTCGATCTCATCCGCCGGCGAACCGGTGATCACTGTCATGCACTGACCTGGCCGCTGATCACGAGGGCAGACGGTCAGAAGTTCGGCAAGAGCGTCGAGGGTGCGGTGTGGCTCGACCCCGAGCGCACCACGCCCTACCAGTTTCATCAGTACTGGTTGAACGTGGATGACCGCGATGTCGAGCGTTTCCTTCTCCAGCTCACGCTGCTTCCACTCGACGAGATAGCCGCGGTGATGCAGGAGCACACGAGCGCTCCCGAGAAGCGGCGCGGCCAGACGGCGTTGGCCGATGCGGTGACGGCGCTCGTTCATGGACAGGCGGCTGTTGAGCGAGCGACTCGCGCCGCTGCGGTGTTGTTCGGGGGACAGACACCGACACCAGACGACCTTGCGGCCTTGCGTGGAGTGGTGCCAGAGACAGAAGTGTCTCGGTCGGATCTCGAGGCGAGCGAACCGTTCGTAGATCTCCTCGTCGCCAGCGCGTTGGCCAGCTCGCGGCGCGATGCGCGCCAATCGCTGAAAGATGGAGCGGTGCGATGGAACGGCGTCAAGATCGACGGCTCGGAGTCGGCATTGGTCGCCACTGACGGGATTGGCCTTCTACAAAAGGGCAAACGAAACAAGCACCTGATCGTGGTGGTGTAGGTGCCCTGGGAGTGTGGCGAACTACAGCGATGTCGTTTCGCCGAGCGCATAGGTCCCTGGAATCAACAGATTCTCTCGAGACCGTAGAAATAACCAGATTTTCTTCGAAAGTTGGTTGCATGAATCAACGGGCCGCGTTAGCTTAGTGAGTCGCCCCGCTCGGAAGAGCTACGGGCGAGAGGGCACCACCGGGCAGGAAAACTTATCCTCCCCGAGTGTCATGCGCTTTTTGAAAACGGAGAAGAGGACGAAAAAGCCAGTGCGGATTCGTGCCAATGTTCGATTCGAGTCGAACGGCACGTAATTCATACGAAGCAACCGTTCCTGCCACGGACACTTTCGAGTGTCGACCGCAGGAACACAATTCCGTTCCTACGACCTCGTTGCTAACGTTGCGAGCGAGTGGGGACAACCTAACTAGAGACCGGCGAACACCGGTCTCGGCTAGGGACAACACTCGACTCGGTGAAGCTTGCTTCATCGAGACCCATGATTTCAGTTGCACCGTCAATACCCCGGCTGGGGTGACGGTGTTTCGTGATTTTGACGGAGAGTTTGATCCTGGCTCAGGACGAACGCTGGCGGCACGCTTAACACATGCAAGTCGAACGCTTTCGAGACTTCGGTCTCAATGAAAGAGTGGCGAACGGGTGAGTAACACGTGAGAAACCTGCCTTGAAGATTGGGACAACCACTGGAAACGGTGGCTAATACCGAATACCTTCCTACCGTCGCATGGCGGTTTGAAGAAATGCTCCGGCGCTTCAAGAGGGTCTCGCGGCCTATCAGCTAGTTGGTGAGGTAATGGCTCACCAAGGCATCGACGGGTAGCTGGTCTGAGAGGACGATCAGCCACACTGGGACTGAGACACGGCCCAGACTCCTACGGGAGGCAGCAGTGGGGAATCTTGCGCAATGGGCGAAAGCCTGACGCAGCGATGCCGCGTGGGGGATGAAGGCTCTCGGGTCGTAAACCCCTTTCAGCAGGGACGAAAATGACGGTACCTGCAGAAGAAGCCCCGGCCAACTACGTGCCAGCAGCCGCGGTAACACGTAGGGGGCAAGCGTTGTCCGGATTTATTGGGCGTAAAGGGCTCGTAGGCTGTTCAGTAAGTCAGGTGTGAAAACCCAAGGCTCAACCTTGGGACGCCACTTGATACTGCTGTGACTAGAGTCCGGTAGAGGAGATTGGAATTCCTGGTGTAGCGGTGAAATGCGCAGATATCAGGAGGAACACCAACGGCGAAGGCAGATCTCTGGGCCGGTACTGACGCTGAGGAGCGAAAGCATGGGGAGCGAACAGGATTAGATACCCTGGTAGTCCATGCCGTAAACGTTGGGCACTAGGTGTGGGGTCTATTCAACGGATTCCGTGCCGCAGCTAACGCATTAAGTGCCCCGCCTGGGGAGTACGGTCGCAAGACTAAAACTCAAAGGAATTGACGGGGGCCCGCACAAGCAGCGGAGCATGTTGCTTAATTCGAGGCAACGCGAAGAACCTTACCTAGGTTTGACATGTACCGAAAAGCCATAGAGATATGGTGTCCTTCGGGGCGGTACACAGGTGGTGCATGGCTGTCGTCAGCTCGTGTCGTGAGATGTTGGGTTAAGTCCCGCAACGAGCGCAACCCTTATCCTATGTTGCCAGCACGTAATGGTGGGGACTCGTAGGAGACTGCCGGGGTCAACTCGGAGGAAGGTGGGGACGACGTCAAGTCATCATGCCCCTTATATCTAGGGCTGCAAACATGCTACAATGGCCGGTACAAAGGGCTGCGAGATCGCGAGGTTGAGCGAATCCCATAAAGCCGGTCTCAGTTCGGATTGGAGTCTGCAACTCGACTCCATGAAGCTGGAGTTGCTAGTAATCCCGGATCAGCAACGCCGGGGTGAATACGTTCCCGGGCCTTGTACACACCGCCCGTCACACCACGAAAGTTGGCAACACCCGAAGTCAGTGGCCTAACTCGCAAGAGAGGGAGCTGCCGAAGGTGGGGTTAGCGATTGGGGTGAAGTCGTAACAAGGTAGCCGTACCGGAAGGTGCGGCTGGATCACCTCCTTTCTAAGGAGTTTCTATTCAGATACTGCAAGAACATCCCTGACGATTGTCAGGAACAATGTCTCTTGGTATCGCTGAAACACCCAGTTGAAGCGCTGGCAAATTCGTTCGATCATGACTCTCACAGGAGTGAGCAGTCGGCTGCGCTAGTCGTGGCAAGTGATCGAAGTTTCCGTTCTCTTCTCCGCTTTGAGAAAGCGTGAGCTGTCACGTCCAATCCCCGTTGGGGATTGCGCACATCAATCCTCTTCGAGGTTTGCGACAGATTCGTCCTTCTTATCGAAACACCCTGCGCAGCTCTCGAGCTGCGCAATGTTTCTGTCTGGGCCCAAGGTCCAGCACTCCGATCTTTGAGAATTGCATAGCGAGCACGAGCATCAATCGTACTGTTTCGTGAACAGGTCCTTCGGGGCTTGTTCGAGAGACAAGTACATTAGTTTTAGTATTTATATAAAGAGATATTCCAAGCTATTAAGAGTCAACGGTGAATGCCTTGGCGTCTACTACCGATGAAAGACGTGAGTGGCTGCGAAAAGCCGCGGGGAGCTGCCGACTAAGCTTCGATCCGCGGATGTCTGAATGGGGAAACCCAGCACCCGTCATTGGGTGTTACTCCCGCCTGAACACATAGGGCGGGTAGAGGGAACCAGGTGAACTGAAACATCTCAGTAACCTGTAGGAAAGGAAAGCAAATGCGACTCCCTGAGTAGCGGCGAGCGAAACGGGAATAGCCTAAACCTGCTGTGTGTAAGCCTGACGGCGTTGCATGGTGGGGGTTGTGGGACATGATGGGCAGTGCGTCAGAACTGCCACAGAGTTACAAAGTTGTTTGTTAGTGGAACCAGCCTGGAAAGCTGGGCCGAAGAGGGTAATAGCCCCGTACGCGAAAACAATCAACCTCTGTTCATTGCTCCCGAGTATCACCGGTTCCGTGAAGGCCGGTGTGAATCTACGAAGACCACTTCGTAAGGCTAAGTATACGTAGACGACCGATAGTGAACTAGTACCGTGAGGGAAAGGTGAAAAGTACCCCGGGAGGGGAGTGAAATAGTACCTGAAACCGTTGATTTACAAGCAGTCAGAGCGGACTTGTTCTGCGATGGCGTGCCTTTTGAAGAATGAGCCAACGAGTTACGGTATGTGGCGAGGTTAACCAGTGATGGGAAGCCGGAGCGAAAGCGAGTCTGAATAGGGCGTTTAGTCGCATGCTGTAGACCCGAAGCCGAGTGATCTATCCATGGCCAGTGTGAAGCGGGGGTAAGACCCCGTGGAGGCGCGAACCCACCTAGGTTGAAAACTGGGGGGATGAGCTGTGGATAGGGGTGAAAGGCCAATCAAACTCGGTGATAGCTGGTTCTCCGCGAAATGCATTTAGGTGCAGCGTTGCGTGTTCAGCCATGGAGGTAGAGCACTGGATGGGTTAGGGGCCCCACAAGGTTACCGACCCCAGCCAAACTCCGAATGCCATGGTTCCAAAGCGCAGCAGTGAGTCCTCGGGGGATGAGCTTCGATGGACGAGAGGGAAACAGCCCAGACCACCAACTAAGGCCCCTAATTCTGTACTAAGTGGTAAACGATGTGGGATTGCATAGACAGCCAGGAGGTTGGCTTAGAAGCAGCCACCCTTGAAAGAGTGCGTAATAGCTCACTGGTCGAGTGATCCTGCGCGGATAATGTAACGGGGCTCAAGTACAGAGCCGAAGTTGTGGATTCATACGTAAGTATGAGTGGTAGCGGAGCGTCGATCGTGCACTGAAGCAGGCGGGTAACTTTCTGTGGAGCGCGGTCGAGTGAGAATGTTGGCATGAGTAGCGAAAGAGGGGTGAGAAACCCCTCCGCCGGATATCCAAGGGTTCCTGGGCAAGGCTAATCCTCCCAGGGTAAGTCGGGAGCTAAGGCGAGGCCGAGAGGCGTAGTCGATGCACAGCTGGTTGATATTCCAGCACCACCGTGCGACCGTCCATGCTGAAGCAGAGTTGCTAAGGGGATGTCGGACTTCGTTTAAGAGGTCCGAACGATCCGACCCACTTTGTGAACGCAAGCAATGCAGGGACGCAGGAAGATAGGTGAACCGGGGCGATGGTAGACCCCGGGATTCGGTGTAGGCCGGGGCGTAGGTAAATCCGCTCCCCATTAAGGCTGAGGCCCGATCCGAGACGTAAGTCGGAAGTCACTGATTCTATGCTGCCAAGAAAAGCTGCTAGCGAGGTCAAACGGTGCCCGTACCCCAAACCAACTCAGGTGGATAGGTAGAGAATACTAAGGCGATTGGGCGAACTATGGTTAAGGAACTCGGCAAATTGCATCCGTAACTTCGGGAGAAGGATGACCCCTTAATCGTGAAGAGATTTACTCTCCAAGCGTGTCGGGGTGGCACAAACCGGAGGGGAGCGACTGTTTACTAAAAACACAGCAGCGTGCTAAGTCGTAAGACGACGTATACGCTGTGACGCCTGCCCGGTGCCGGAAGGTTACGGGGAACGGTTAGTCTTCGGACGAAGCTGTGAACCTAAGCCCCGGTAAACGGCGGCCGTAACTATAACGGTCCTAAGGTAGCGAAATTCCTTGTCGGGTAAGTTCCGACCTGCACGAATGGCGTAACGACTCCCCTACTGTCTCAACCATAGGCCCAGCGAAATTGAAGTACGAGTAAAGATGCTCGTTAGCTGCAGAAGGACGGAAAGACCCCGTGGACCTTTACTACAGCTTGATATTGGCGTTTATCCTGCGTTGTGTAGGATAGGTCGGAGGCTAGGAAGCATTACCGCTAGGTAGTGTGGAGCCATCCTTGAAATACGACCCTTCGTATGACGAGCGTCTAACCTTGGTCCGTTATCCGGATCGGGGACAGTGTCAGGTGGGTAGTTTGACTGGGGCGGTCGCCTCCCAAAAAGTAACGGAGGCGCTCAAAGGTTCCCTCAGACTGGTCGGCCATCAGTCGTCGAGTGCAAGCGCACAAGGGAGCTTGACTGCGAGACCTACAAGTCGAGCAGGTACGAAAGTAGGAGCTAGTGATCCGGCGGTCGCGTGTGGAAGCGCCGTCGCTCAACGGATAAAAGGTACCCCGGGGATAACAGGCTCATCTTCCCCAAGAGTCCATATCGACGGGAAGGTTTGGCACCTCGATGTCGGCTCATCGCATCCTGGGGCTGAAGCAGGTCCCAAGGGTTGGGCTGTTCGCCCATTAAAGCGGTACGCGAGCTGGGTTTAGAACGTCGTGAGACAGTTCGGTCCCTATCCTCTGCAGCCGGAGGAAATTTGAGGAAAGCTATCCCTAGTACGAGAGGACCGGGATGGACGTAGCTCTGGTGTGCCAGTTGTCCTGCCAAGGGCATGGCTGGTTGGCTACCTACGGAAGGGATAACCGCTGAAAGCATCTAAGTGGGAAGCCTGTTCCAAGATGAGATTTCCCACCGGGTTAACCGGGTAAGGCCCGTGGAAGACCACCACGTTGATAGGCCGGAAGTGTACGCACAGCAATGTGTTTAGCTGACCGGTACTAATCGGCCGAGGGCTTGGTTTCTCTTTATTTACTACACCTAATTGGGTGTTCGTGCTCGCTATGGAATCCTCGGAGAGGATTTTTGTCTGGACTTGCGAAACGTCCGGGCCACAGGTTCAGTGGACCTGTGCAATTTGACAATTGAATAGACATCAGAGATCTCACACACCCAGGTTTGGGTTCGACACGGTTCGTCCGGTCGCAGGTCCGCAAGGATCTGGTGTAACAGTCTCGGTAGCGATAGCGCTGGGGTCACACCTGTTCCCATTTCGAACACAGAAGTTAAGTCCAGTTGCGCCGATGGTACTTGGGCGGATTCGCCCTGGGAGAGTAGGTCGCCGCCGGTTTCGCATTGAGTTGAGGCGCTCCCTTCGGGGAGCGCCTCCTCACGTTTTGGACGCAACGATTTGTGTCGCGAGGTGAGAAACTCGGTTAGCGAACGAAGTGAGCGGCGTGGTTTCTGGTTCGATGTTTTGTGTCGCGAGGTGAGAAACTCGGTTAGCGAACGAAGTGAGCGGTGTGGTTTCTGGTTCGATGTTTTGTGTCGCGAGGCGAGAAACTCGGTTAGCGAACGAAGTGAGCGGCGTGCGGCTGTAGCCTTGCGACATGTCTCAAGGTTCTGGGTCCTCATCGTCGCGCCGAAGTGGCCCCTCCAATAGAGGTTCGGGCGGGCCGTCTCGCGGATCGACTTCGGGCAGGCCCAAGGCTGGCCCTTCTCGTGGGGGCAAGTCTTCCGGTGGCGATTCACGAGGTTCCCGTGGGTCGAGCTCCCGTCCTGGCGGTCGTGGGGGAACCGGTGGACGCGGGAACAGTGGTGGACGAGGGAGCAGCGGCCGCGGGAGTGGCCGTGGATCGGGAGGGCGCTCGTCCTCGCGCCAGGCGACGCCCAAACCAACGCCGCGAGCCGAACGATCTGGCTGGGGCAGCGTTGCGCAGCATGGTGCGGCCGGTGCCACGGTTGGGCAGCGCGTCAGCGAGCAAGAATCCGAGGAACGCTTTTCTCTCGAGGAACAACAGAAGTTCCTGAAGCGACAGGCCAAACGGGCCGAGATCGAGAAGCGCACCGACGGGCTGCGTGAACAAGCCCGACAGGCGATCGAACGGGGTGGCCTGCCGGCAGACGTGCCCGACACTGCAGGTGACACCGTCACCGTCGAACGTCTTCCTCTCCCTGGAAGACCGCCCAAACCCGTGCACGTGGAAAAGGAGTTCGCCCGTATCGCCGGCAAGGAGAAGGGTGAACGAGCGTGGCGGCTCTACAAACGAGCGGGCAAAGAGTTCGAGAACGAACAATTCACCGACGCCCGCAAGACCATCAAACCGCTGGCTGAGACGTACACCATGATTGCGGACCTCCATGAACTACATGGGCTGTGCCTGTATCGGCTTGGCAAGTGGGACGAAGCAATCGAGGAGCTCGAGCTCTTTCGAGCCAAGTCCGGAACCGCTGAACAGCACCCGGTCCTGATGGACTGCCATCGCGCCATGGGGCACTGGGCAGATGTTGATGAACTCTGGACGGAGCTGGGGGAGTTGTCACCGTCTGCGGACCTGGTTTCAGAGGGGCGCATCGTTGCTGCCGGAGCTCTCGCAGACAGAGGTTTCATCGACAGCGGAATCCGCGTACTCGAGAAGGGGTGGAAGATCCCTCGAGAGCCGATGGAACATCATCTCCGGCGCGCATACGCACTAGCGGATCTGCTGGAACGCGATGGCAAGCTGCCGAAGAGTCGAAAGCTGTTCGGGTGGGTTGCGTCGAAAGCCCCCGATTTTGGCGACGCAGCGGAGCGTGCGGAGAGCTGAACTTTTCCAAATTCCCCTTGTGCAGCCACGCTGAGGGGCTACAGTCCGTTTGAGTCTGTGTCGGGCTCGTTGAAATGCCAGCCTGTGGTTGGGCTGCAAGGAGTGGTATGACTGACGTAGTAGAGACGTCCCCCGGTCGCGAAGTCGACCGTGTCGTCATTCGATTCGCCGGTGATTCTGGCGACGGCATGCAACTCACCGGTGATCGATTCACCAGCGCGAGTGCATTGTTCGGAAACGATCTGGCGACTCTGCCAGAGTTCCCCGCCGAGATTCGTGCCCCGCAGGGCACGCTCGCGGGAGTGTCTGCCTTCCAGGTGCAGATCAGCTCGGAAGCTGTGTCGACGCCGGGCGACGAGCCCACCGTCTTGGTGGCGATGAACCCAGCAGCGCTCAAATCTGACCTGGGCCGCCTCTCTGGCGGCGGGACACTGATCGTGAACGCCGATGCCTTCGACGAACGCAATCTGGAAAAGGCCGGCTACGTCGACAACCCGCTCGAAGATGGCTCGCTCGATGGCTACAGCTTGATCGTCATTCCGATGTCGAAGCTGACTCGCGAGGTCTGCGCCGAGCTCGGCGTGAAGGCACGCGACGCCGAACGCTCGAAGAACTTCTTCGCCCTCGGCCTCGTGTCGTGGATGTACACCCGACCGACCGAACCGACGCTCGAATGGATCACCGAGAAGTTCGCTGGCCGCGACGCAATCATCGCTGCCAACACCGCTGCGTTCAAGGCGGGACACGCCTACGGAGAGACCGCAGAACTCGGCAGCCACGTGGTGTCTGTAGCACCGGCAACGCTCGAGCCGGGCACGTACACCAACATCAATGGAAACACCGCGCTGTCGTGGGGCCTCGTCGCCGCATCGCAACAGTCCGGCCTGCCAATCTTCCTTGGTTCGTACCCGATCACGCCGGCGTCTGACATCCTCCATGAGCTTGCCAAGCACAAGAACTTCGGCGTGCGGACCTTCCAGGCCGAAGATGAGATCGCAGCCGTGAGTTCGGCCATCGGCGCCGCATACGGCGGTCACCTTGCGGTTACGACGACGTCGGGACCGGGTGTGGCGCTCAAGGGAGAGGCGATCGGTCTTGCCGTGATGCTCGAACTGCCGTTGGTCGTCGTCGACATCCAGCGTGGTGGACCGTCAACCGGACTGCCGACCAAGACCGAGGCATCCGATCTTCTGATGGCGATGTACGGACGCCACGGTGAATCCCCGTTGCCCATCGTGGCCTCGTACAGTCCGAGCCAATGTTTCGATGCAGCCATCGAGGCGGCCCGGATCGCGCTCATGTATAAGACGCCGGTGATGTTGCTCTCCGATGGGTATCTGGCCAACGGCTCCGAACCGTGGCGCTTGCCAGATTTGGATGCACTTCCCGAGATTCCGGTCACGTTTGCCACCGAACCCAACCAGACGAACGAGGACGGCGAGCCGGTGTTCTGGCCGTATCTGCGAGACGAGAACCTGGTTCGTCCCTGGGCGGTGCCGGGCACCGAGGGGCTTATGCACCGCGTGGGTGGCATCGAGAAGGCAGAGGGAACGGGCAACGTCTCCTACGATCCGGCCAATCACGCTCGCATGACGGAGATCCGCCAAGAACGTATTGCGCTGATCGCAAATGACATTCCGTTGACGAGTGTCGAAGGTCCAGACGATGCTCGTGTTGCTGTTGTTGGATGGGGATCCACGTGGGGGGCGATTCGGGGAGCGGTTCGTCGCCTCGGTGATGATGGACACGACGTGGCCCACATCCACCTCACACACCTCAATCCGTTTCCCAAAGACCTCGGCGAGGTACTTGCCCGGTACGACCGAGTGGTCGTGCCTGAACTGAACATGGGGCATCTGGTCAAGATGTTGCGGGCAGAGTTCCTGGTCGACGCTCGACCGATCAACAAGGTGATGGGCCAACCGTTCACCGCAGGTGAGTTGACAACCCAACTGCTCTCACACATCGAAGATCTGGAGGCCTGACATGGCAAACGCACCTGTTACGACGAAGAAGGACTGGGCAACGGATCAAGAGGTTCGGTGGTGTCCGGGTTGCGGGGACTATTCGATCTTGACCGCCGTTCAGCTGATGATGCCTGAACTCGGCGTTGCGAGAGAGAACACGGTGTTCATCTCCGGCATCGGTTGCGCAGCTCGGTTCCCGTATTACATGAACACCTACGGGATTCACTCGATCCACGGCCGAGCTCCAGCGTTCGCCACCGGTCTTGCGATGGCGCGTCCCGACCTCGATGTTTGGGTCGTCGGCGGAGACGGTGACATGTTGTCGATCGGTGGAAACCACTTGATTCATGCGTTGCGCCGAAACGTCGACGTCAACATCTTGTTGTTCAACAACATGATCTATGGCTTGACGAAGGGGCAATACTCGCCAACTTCTGAGGTCGGAAAGGTGACGAAGTCCTCTCCGTACGGATCTGTGGATCAGCCGTTCAACGCGGCGAGTCTGGCTCTTGGAGCAGAGGCTTCTTTCGTCGCTCGCACCCATGACATGGACCGCAAGCACATGCAAGAGATGTTCAGCCGTGCGCACGCACACAAGGGTGCCTCGCTCGTCGAGGTCTTTCAGAACTGCAATGTCTTCAACGACGGACAATTCGATGCGATCTCGAAACGATCCAATCGTGATGCCATGCTGATCACTCTTGTCGATGGCGAACCGGTGCGTTTCGGAGCAGAGAACGAGCGTGGGGTCATGATTGACTCGTCGGGCACCGCGGTGATCGTCGACGTTGCCGACGTTGGTACCGACGCTCTGGTCATACATGACGAGGCGCGGCCCGATCCGGCCGTTGCATTCGCGTTGTCCCGATTGGCCTCAGGTCCAACTGAGCCAACACCTGTTGGCGTCTTCCGAGCGGTCGATAGGACAGAGTATGCGTCCGCCACAACGAACCAGCTGGCCCAGGCTCAGTCGAGCAAAGGACCTGGCGATCTCCACGCACTGTTGCGATCGAACCCCACATGGGACGTTGCGTGACATTTCGATAGTGCGACAGTCGTCGTCGACTGTCCGGACTTCACCTGTTCGGGTCCGTAGACTTAGACGGTGACGACTTTTCGACTGCCTCGATGGGGATGGATGCTCATGGTGGCATTCCTCATCGTCGCGTCACTGATCGTGGTGTTTCGGCTGGGCAACCAAGCATCGGCGGGCGTTTCGCTGAGCGACCCCGTCGTCTGGGTCGAGGATGGAGCTCGAGGTCGAATCCTGCAAATCAACGGGAGTACTCGCGAGGTCACGGCTTCGGTCACCGTTGGCGAACCTGGCGATTCCGTCATTGCGTTGCCCCGAGGCCGCAACGCGGTCTTCTTGAACCGCACGACCGGCCAGCTTGGCGTCGTAGGTGCCATCTCGCTCGCCGTGGACAGCGAAGAAACGGTTCCCGGTGAAGACGGACCGCTCGTGGGCGATCATCTGGAGTTTCTGGCGGACCTGCGGCCCACCGACAACACCAACAACAACAAAGATGCCTACATCATCGACTCCGATCGAACCCTCGTCTTCGAACCGGGAGCCGGTGAACCAACAACGATCCCGACCCCAGAAGGTCTCGGCGCTCGGGCGGTGGATTCGACCGGTCGGCTCGTTGCGGTGACCATCGAGGCCGAACGTCTGGTCGTTATGGATTCGGAAGGACGCAATCTTGTCAGTTACGTGGATCTTCCTCCGCGCCTTGGTCCGGACGCCGAGCTGCCAGGGCTCGCTCGCGCTGGTGATGGCCTGTTCGTGGTCGATGCGGCCCGCAGGACCGTGAACGAGGTACTCGGGGAAGGTGAGCTCGGGGCGACGATGTGTGTTGCAGGCTCACTCGCCGACGTGGCCGTTGGCGGAAACGTGCTCACCGAGAGCACCGGATCGCGGCTTGTGCTCGTACACGATTCGGGTGCCGGCGTGCTCAGCGTGACCGATGTGGCAGAGACCGACTGTTATGAAGTCGATCTCGGTTCTGCTGGCGGGGACTGGGGTTCTCCGGTCGCGGTTGACGGGATCGGGTATCTGCCGAACTACGACACCGGTGAGATCCTCATCGTCGACCTCGAAGATCGTCTGGTTCTCGACAACTTCAGTTTCATTCAGGGTGGCGGCCGGCCATTCGAGCTCGAGGTCTTCGATGGTGCTGTCTGGGCGAACGAACCGCAGGGCGCTCTGGCTGCCATCATCACCCGCGACGAGATTCGGCCAATCTCGAAGATTCGCAACTTCCTGGTAACCGACAACTCAGACGCAGGGTCGGGTCAGTTCGACGGGGTGAGCCCCGGCGGTGAAGACGGGTCGCGGGCCTTCGGCGGTGAAGACGGGGACGTACCAGTTCTCGCGCAGGACGCCACCGATGAGACAGAGGTCGCTCCGGGAGAGGACCAGACCACGTCAGATCCGGGGGAGGAAGCCGACGACGGAGCGTCGGATGACCCGGGAGGCGAGGAAGTCCCGTCGGATACGCCTGTCGACCGCATCGACTCACCGATCCTTGTCGACGTCCTGGATGAGACCAACGCGCAGCTCGATGAGTTGATCGCCAACTTCGTGTTCTCTGCTGATACGGCGAACGTCGGCGAGGAAGTGAGTTTCTCCGATGAATCCTCGGGCCTGCCGACGTCCTGGAACTGGGACTTCGGTGACGGAACGGGCGGCGAGGGTCCCGATGTCGTCAAAGTCTGGGAGAGCGAGGGTGTCTTCACCGTGACGCTGTTCGTCTCGAACGCACGGGGAGAACAAGCACAACAGTCGCTCGATGTCACCGTGGTAGCCGTTGATCAGCTGCGGGTGCCCTCGGCGAACTTCTCATTCCGCAGCGACACGATTGAAGTGGGCGAGTCGATCGAGTTCACCGACACGTCGACGGGTGATCCGGACACATTGATCTGGACCTTCGGGGACGGCGCCACAGCGGCAGGCTCAGTCGTGACCCATACCTTTGCGGAGGCTGGCGCATACGAAGTGTCATTGACCGCCAGCAACGCGGCGGGTCCGAACACGACGAGCGCGGTGATCACCGTGGTCGAGGGCGTGCAGCCACCGGAAGCGATCATTGGGCGTTTCCCCGGAGTGGTCGAAGTTGGGCAAACCGTGACGTTGACAAGTGAGTCGACCAACTCTCCAACAGCGATCAGCTGGGGATTCGGCGATGGGGACTCGGCCCTTGGCACGACCGTGCGCCACGCCTGGAAGGTGCCGGGCACCTACACGATCGAACTGTCGGTCTCGAACTCCGCCGATGCGGACCAGACGACTGCTCAGATCGTCGTGAACGCACGAGTGAGCCCTCCGACCGCACGATTTGGTCAGTCATCCCTCGAGGTCGTGCAGGGCGAAGAGATCAACTTCAATGACTTGTCGTTGAACAACCCAGACACGCTCACCTGGGAATTCGGTGACGGATCGACTGCGCAAGGCGCCAACGTGTCGCATGCATGGGACGAACCGGGAACGTTCCGCGTGACGCTCACGGCTCGAAATTCTGCCGGCGCAGATGAAGAGTCGAAGACGGTGACGGTGATTCCTTTGCCTCCGGATCCTCCGGCTGCAGGATTTACCGTCTCGAGCGCCACCGTTCCGGTGAATGCTGTGGTCAACTTCACGAACACCACCACCGGCGATCCGACAGAGTTCTCGTGGGACTTTGGTGATGGCTCGACTTCGACGGCAGCGAGTCCTCCGCATGGCTTCTCCAGCCCGGGAACATACGAAGTGACGCTCACCGCGTCGAACGCTGGCGGTTCAGACAGCTTCACCAGAACCATCGTGGTTGTCGATCCGCCGACGGCTTCGTTCACGAGAACGGTCAACGAACTCGTGGTCACGTTTACCGACACGACTACCAACGCTCCAACATCTTGGCAGTGGGATTTTGGCGACGGCACGTTGTCCGAGGCGCAGAACCCCACGAAAACCTTCGCCGCGGCAGGTACGTACACCGTCACGCTGATCGCGTCGAACGACGCGGGGTCTTCAGCGCCGTTCACCGCGACGGTTGACGTCGCGTCCGCGCCCAACGCCAACTTCACGTTCGTTACCGGCGGGTTGACCGCTCAGTTCACCGATGCATCGACGGCGTCGCCCGATTCCTGGACGTGGGACTTCGGAGATGGAACGACCTCGGCCGTGCAGAGCCCGACACACACCTATGCGGCTGGCGGCACGTACACGGTGACCCTGACCGTCTCGAACGTCGCCGGATCAGATGTGGCGACCACTCCGGTGACCGTCGCGGTGGCGCCGCCTGTGGCGAACATCGTATGCAACGTGGTTGGCGGCGGCGTTGCCTGTGATGGCACAGGCTCGTCGGGGGCCGTGAACTACGCGTGGACCGGAGTCGGCTCGGTGGCAAGCTCGGGCACGACGACGTCAAACGCCTCGTTCACCTATGCGACCTCTGGCACCTATGACATCACGCTCACCGTCGAGAACAGCGAAGGAACGCCGGATACCGCCACCGAGACCGTGACGGTCACGGTGACCCCGCCACCACCGGTGGTGACGATTTCGAATGATGGTCAGGCTGCTGGGGTGATCAGTGCGTCGGCATCTGCAACCAATGGTCCGGTCACGTGGCTGTGGACCATTGCGCCGAGCGGATCGGTGTCCAGCGGACAGGGCACCACAAGTGCGCAACTGACCGTGCCGTCGAATGGGTCGTACACCGTGACTGCGACGGCAACCTCCACAGGTGGCGGTGGCTCCGCGAGTGATTCGTTCACGATCAACGTCACGACCTTGCCAACACCACCAGTGGTGACGATTTCGAATGATGGTCAGGCGGCTGGGGTGATCAGTGCGTCGGCATCTGCGACCAATGGTCCGGTGACGTGGGTGTGGACGGTGAACAATGGTGCGACGGTGACGAGTGGTCAGGGAAGCACGGCGGTGCAGATCACTGCTCCGTCGAATGGTTCGTACACGGTCACCGCTACGGCAGACAATGGAGCGACGGGCAGTGATTCGTTCACGATCAACGTCACGACCGTGCCACCGCCGCCACCGGTGGTGACGATTTCGAATGATGGTCAGGCGGCTGGGGTGATCAGTGCGTCGGCATCTGCGACCAATGGTCCGGTGACGTGGGTGTGGACGGTGAACAATGGTGCGACGGTGACGAGTGGTCAGGGAAGCACGGCGGTGCAGATCACTGCTCCGTCGAATGGTTCGTACACGGTCACCGCTACGGCAGACAATGGAGCGACGGGCAGTGATTCGTTCACGATCAACGTGACGACGATTCCACCGACCGCTGGCTTCACGGCGAGCCCTCAAGGCGGAAACGTCGTGAACTTCACGAACACGTCTACAGCACAGGCCGGCGTGGTGTATTCCTATGACTTCGGAGATCCCGGAGCCGTGGCGAGCGGGCCCGCTGCTTCTCCGGTGGTCACGTACACGGCACCCGGTCCGTACACGGTCACGTTGACGGTCACCGACGCCGGCGGGACTGATACTTTCACCGATACGGTCACGGTGACCTAGACGGCTCTCACGCGTTGTCGAAGTGAGACGGCAGCGTTAGTCGTCGTCCGACACTCGTAGCGCGTGAGCGAGCTCGTGATCGAGCGTGCACTCCTCGGCGGGAAGGTGGTGTTCGCGCGCCCATGTTTCGGTGAAAGCATCGCTTCCTGCCATCGCGAGGAGGTCTCCACCGATCGATGGATGCTTGAGATAGAGGCCGATTCGACGGGTCACTCCCGAGCTCCGAACCCAGAGGTCAGCGGTCTCGTGGCCTGCGACCTTGGCTGAGGCCGTCGCGACCACGCGAAGAAACGTGCCGAGGTGGCTGTCGACCTTGCCGACATCGTGCAGGAGCGCCGCTGCGACCACCTCACGGCTCGCCTTCTCGCCAAGACTCTCGACGACGCGGCGGGCAACGCCAATCGAATGACGGCGATCCTGAGGCGACATGCGACGCCAGAGATGCACTTCACCCTCGAGAAGATGACCCGTTGCCCACGCATCAGCATCCCGGCGCGGTCCAAACGGCCACAATGAACCAAAGAAACGTTTGGTGAGGTGGATGGCACTCATGATGACGCTCCCGGACGGCCCGCTGCCCTCGGGTGGGCTGCAACGTAGGCACGGACCATCAAATCGGTCGACACCTTTGTGTAGAGCTGCGTGGTTGAAATCGACGCGTGACCCAGGAGTTCCTGCACCGTACGGATGTCGGCACCATGGTCGAGCATGTGAGTCGCACAGCTGTGGCGCAGAACGTGGGGGGACAAACGGTCGGCGATTCCGACTTGGAGCCCATACTTGCGGATCACGCCCCACATGCCTTGTCTCGAGAGCCGGCCACCTCGATGGTTCAAGAACACGGCCATCTGAGCGTCTCTGGTGGCCCAGGTATCGGGGACAAGACTGGGACGACCAGCCGGAGTCAGCCACGCGGTCAACGCGGCGTCGGCGAGCCTTCCGACAGGGACCAGTCGTTGCTTGTTTCCCTTGCCGGTCACGCGGATGAGTGCGGCCTCGAGGTCCACGTCGTCGAGGGACAAACCAACACATTCCGAGATGCGCATCCCCGTGCCGTACAGGATCTCCAGGATGGCTCGATCTCGCATCGCCAGAGCATCTGTACCTTTTGCGGCATCGATCAGTCGCTCGATGTCTTCTTCTGAAATCGCCTTCGGCAAACCCTTGGGCAGCTGCGCCGGCTCGACATCAGCGGTCGGATCGGACAGGACGATTCCCTCGGCGAACAAGTATCGATGCAAACCTCGCACGGCGGTGATCGTTCGATTGGTGGACGAACGTGCAAGTCCGTCGGCTTCGAGCTGACGGGCAAACGCCCGCACATCGTCAGGAGAGGAGTCGCGTACCGTTGTCTCGCCGAGGAAGCGGACGTATCGATCGAGATCTCGACGGTACGCCGTCAACGTATTGGCCGCTCGGCCCTTCTCGATCGCCAGGTGGGTCAAGTAGTCCTCGACGTCAGCGGGGAGCGCGTCGATTGTCATCATCAGCGCCGGAGTGTGGCGAGGACCCCGATCACGGTCTTGGCATCGGTGATCTCGCCTCGAAGGATCATCTGTTCTGCCTCGAGCAGCGATATGCGAACGATCTCCATGTCGTGTTCCTCAGGGCTGTCGGTCATCTCACGTTTGGTCGTCGAGATGTCGGTTCCCAGAAAGATGTGGATCTGTTCGTCGCAGAACCCAACAGAGTTGTGCACGCTTGTGAGCAGTTCGAGTGAGCCAGCGATCATCCCGACCTCTTCCACCAGCTCTCGTCGAGCGGTCTCGACGAGCGGTTCACCGGGTATGTCTCGAAGTCCCGCGGGAATCTCGAGAAGATGCTGATCAAGCGCTGGCCGGTATTGCCGGACCATGACGACGTCGCCCTCGATGATCGGGATGATTGCCACTGCGCCCGGATGATGCACGACATCACGCCTGAATTCGGCGCCATCGGGTGCCCGAAACCGTGCGCTCACTACTTGAATCGCCCAACCCTCGTAGACCAGGTCTTCGTCGAGGGCTACGAACCCGGTCACGACGGGGAGGACTGAGACTCGTCGATACTGAGTAGTTGCGGATTTCGGCCGTTCTGCCGTTCGACGACGGCCTCGATGAACGATCCAAACAGGGGAGCGGGCCGATTGGGTCGGCTCTTGAATTCAGGGTGGGCTTGGGTGGCCACCCAGAACGGGTGTGACCGGAGTTCGATGAACTCGACGAGACGGCCGTCTGGAGACTCACCACTCGCCCAGAAGTCACCGTCGTCGAAGCGGTTCAGGTATTTCGAGTTGAACTCGTACCGATGGCGATGGCGCTCGGAGACGATTTCTTCGCCATAGGCCTTCGCGACGATGGACCCAGGTGCGAGCTGGGCGACGTATGCGCCGAGGCGCATGGTTCCGCCCATGTCGGTCACGTCTCGCTGATTCTCCATTAGGTTCACGACGTCATGTTTGGTCTGCGGATCGAATTCGAGTGAGTTCGCCCCGGCGAGACCGAGAGCATTACGTGCGTATTCGATCGTCATGACCTGTAGCCCGAGGCAGAGGCCAAGGCACGGGATTCCGTGCTCACGAGCGAACCCGGCGGCTGCGATCTTGCCTTCCACCCCACGTTCGCCGAAACCGCCGGGGATCACGATGCCGTCGAGATTGCGAAGTCGATCGGTGAGCAGCCCTTCGACATCTTCGGCCTGGATCCACTCGATCTCGACGTTGACATGATGCTGTATGCCGCCGTGGTTCAGTGCTTCGACGACGGACAGGTACGCGTCGATCAGGCTGACGTACTTGCCAATGATGCCGACTCGAACCGTCTGTTCGGGAGAGAACACCCGGTCTACGAGCGCACGCCACTCGTCAAGATCGGCCTCGGGTGGGTCGATGCGAAAGTGTTTGCAGATGAACGAGTCGAGGCCCTCCTCATGTACGACAAGAGGAATCTCGTAGAGACTCGCTGCGTCGGCAGCATTGATGACCCCTTCGAAGGGCACATCGCAGAGCCGGGAGATCTTTCGCTTCAAATCGTCGTTGATCGGTTCGTCACTCCGACAGACGATCGCATCGGGTTGGATACCTCGGCTGCGCAGCTCGGTGACCGAGTGCTGGGTCGGTTTCGTCTTTTGTTCACCCGATGGGCCGATGAAGGGCACCAGGGTCACGTGAAGGTAGAAAACGTTTTCGGGACCGACGTCCAAACGAAGCTGACGGATTGCCTCGAGAAACGGCAGAATCTCGATGTCGCCCACGGTGCCACCGACCTCGGTGATGACCACATCGGTGTCATCGGAGGTGAGCTGGCGGATGCGGTGCTTGATCTCGTCCGTGATGTGCGGAATAACCTGGACGGTGCGTCCGAGGTAGTCGCCACGGCGTTCGGCCGCGATGACCGAAGAGTAGATCGAGCCGGTCGTCGCATTCGACCGACGGGTCAGGTTCTCATCGATGAACCGTTCGTAATGGCCAAGATCGAGATCGGTCTCGCCGCCGTCGTCGGTGACGAAGACCTCACCGTGTTCGAACGGATTCATCGTGCCAGGATCAACGTTGAGATACGGATCCAGCTTCTGCATCGTCACCCGAAGGCCACGAGATTTGAGGACGCGACCCAGGGCCGAGGCCGTGAGTCCTTTTCCGAGAGAACTGGCGACACCACCAGTGACGAAGACATGTTTGGTCACGGGAGATCACCTTATCGACTTGATGGGGCGCGAGTGTGCACACTGGGCAGCACAGCGAAGAAATTCGAGGGCGAGATGGTGTTCGTTCACGCCGATGACCTCTCCGATGTGGCCAGCAGTTCCTCGGCGTGTTCATGCGCCGCGCTGCTATCCGGGGAACCTGACAACATGCGGGCGACCTCGGTGACTCGCTCATCAGCACTCAGTACCCGCGCTTGCGAAGACGTCGATCCCTTCGCCGTGGACTTGTCGATCAGCACGTGTGAGTCGGCGCACGAAGCGACCTGCGCGAGGTGCGTGACGACGAACACCTGACCGGAGACCCCAAGCGAGGCAAGCGCGTCCCCGACCGACCGAGCGGTCTCACCGCCGATACCCGCGTCGACCTCATCGAAGACTTTGATCGGTGGACCGCCGCTGAGAACGAGGCGCAGCGCAAGCATGGTGCGACTCAATTCGCCGCCCGAGGCGTTCTTCCCGACCGGCAGCAGCGGCAGGCCGGGGTTCGGAGCCAAGAGAATAGAGACGTCGTCGCCGGCCTCGCCTTCGACCGAGACCTCCACGGTCGCTTGCGGCATCGCGAGCTTCGCGAGCTCGGACTCGACAGCGCGGGCGAGAGCAGCCGTAGCGCCACACCGCAGTTCGAGCGTTTTGTTCGACACATCGGCAAGTGTTTTGAGAGCTCTGGCGCGACGTTCGGTGAGCGACTGCACCTGCTCGTCATGAGACTCGAGTTCGTCGAGGCGGGCCTGCAGCTCGTCGCCGTATTCCATAACGTCAGCCAATGTGGGGCCGTATTTGCGACGCAATTCGACCAACATCTGCAGACGCTCGCGTACCTGGTGCCGAGCCTCGGGGTCATCGACGGTGTTCTCTTGGATGGTGCGCAACTCGCTCGCGAGATCCACGAGCTCGTCTTGCAGTCCCTGCAAACGTGTGGCTGCGTCGGCGAATACCTGCGACGTAGCCAACAATGATGCTGCTTCGCCGAGTGCTTCAGCAGCCGCACCGTCGCTGCCCAACAGGTCCGCGGCTCGGCCGGCGGCAATCTCGTCGTCGAACGCCGTTGCGAGCCGAGCTTCGGTCTCTTGCAGCGTGACGTCTTCGGCGGGATCGCTGATCGCCGCCGCAGCGACCTCGTCGAGCTGGTAACGAAGGAGATCGATCTGACGGGCGCGCTCGGTGCTGTCGCCGCCGAGATCAGCGAGCGCCGCGTCGATGGCGGCGAGGTCGGCTCGCGCCTCACGTAGAGGTGTCCGGTCGATTCCCGCGAATCGGTCGAGCGCGTCGCGTTGGGTCGACGGTCGAAGAAGCGACTGCTGCGCATGTTGCCCGTGTAGGTCGATGAGCGGTCCAATCTGTTCAGAGAGGACGGTGGCGGTCGCGAGCGAACCATCGAGATAGGCGCGTGACCGGCCATCGGAGGGAATGACACGACGGACGACGAACTCGGCGCCGTCGGAATCGATGAAACGACCTTCGACGACGGCTTCTGGGGCCCCGATTCTGACCATGTCGGGGTCCGCTCGGCCGCCCATCAAGAGCTGGATGGCTCCGACGACCATCGTCTTGCCCGCGCCGGTTTCACCCGTGACCGCGATGGAACCGGGCGGGAGGACGAGCGACAGTTCCTCGATCACACCGAGGTTCTGAATGCGAAGTTCTTCGAGCATGTTGTGGGTGGTCTCTCAGGGTTCAGCGGTCGGCGATGCCCAGTTTCGACTTCAGCACCGCGAGGTTGTCTCGGATGTCGAACGTGACGAGCCGCGCAACGTGGGGTGACCGCGTGCACGTGATCGTCTCGCCAGGTTCCATGGACACCATCGTATTCCCGTCCACTGACACGACTGCTGCACGGTGACCCTCGATGGTGAGTTCCACCACGGAGTCGGGGCCCAAGACCAGGCTGCGATCAAACAACATGTGCGGCGACACGGGTGTGATCTGAAGCGCGGAATGGGTGGGGAACACGATCGGGCCACGAGCCGACAAGGCGTAGGCCGTGCTTCCCGTCGGCGTCGACACGATCAAGCCGTCGGCTGGATATGAGGTGAATCTCTTGCCATCGATGGTGACGCCGATGCGCACGGTCGTTTGGCCGGGGCTGCGTTCGACCACGATGTCGTTCAACGCATGCATCGTGGCGCCATCGATGGTCCCTGCAACGAGCATTCGCTCCTCGATGTCGTGTCGGCCGGCAAGGCAACGCTCTACTGCGTCGTCGAGCTCGTGTGGTTCGATGACGGTCAGATATCCCAGATCACCGAAGTTGACGCCGAGAATGTCCACCTTCGCCCCAGCGAGAAGGGCGACGGTTCTGAGCATGGTGCCGTCACCGCCCAGGCTCACGGCAAGATCGAGCTCGTCGGAGAACACCGAGACGTCGACGAGCTCGATCCCGTCGATGTGATCGGAATCTCCGCTCGGTGCAACCACCGTGTGTCCATGTTCGACGAGTTTGGCCGCCAGCGCCCCTGCCTGGTGCTGCGCGTCCGGGTCAGCGCCATGCAGCACCACACCAATTCGTGCCATCAACAGTTCCTCTCGACGTTTGGTTCAAGTATGTCGCCGGTTCGTAGATGTGCGAGGAACTCGACGTTTCCTTTCCCACCGGTGATCGGAGAGATCGCCAAATCGACCACCACGAGGTTTGAACGCTGGGCGGTATCGATGAACTCGTGCAGGACGCGGGTCCAGATGTCCGGGTCACGGATGATCCCGCGGCCTTTGCTCACTTCCTGTCGTCCCGCTTCGAACTGTGGTTTCACGAGCACGACGGCATCGCCATCTCGGTGCAGCAGCGCTCCGAGCGTTGGTAAGAGGGATCGGGTGGAGATGAACGACAGGTCGGCCACGACCATGCCGAACCCGCTCGCTCGATCCGGATCATCACGAAACGTCTCGCGTGAAATGCTTCGAATGTCACAGTTCTCCATCGAGATGACCCGACCGTTGGCGCGAAGCCGCTCGTGCAGCTGATTTGTCCCCACGTCGACGGCGACGACCGATGCAGCGCCTTTTTGCAGAAGACAGTCGGTGAAACCGCCGGTCGATGAACCCGCGTCGAGACAGTGGCGGTCGGTGACGTCGACGGAGAACGTTTCGAGCGCTCCTTCGAGCTTCTGACCTCCCCTCCCGACGTATCTGGGTGGTGGACCGCTGACGACGATGGCCTCGGAGGGGGAGACCTGACGAGTGGCTTTGTGCGCGGGTGCCCCACCGACGGTGACCCGACGGCTGCTGATGAGGTCTGTGGCGTGCTGTCGCGAGGTCGCCATACCCCGTGCGACCAGTTCGGCATCGAGTCGGCGGCGGCTGATCGGAATGGCCCTCCCAGAAGAGACGAAGGAGCGATACCCTCGCGAAGTGACGCGCGGCGGTTCGCGCGGCAGAATTGACTCTAGAACGTCCCAGAGCGGAGAGCCCCCACGTGAGTACAACGAATGCCGTAGAAGACCTCGAGCTCGAGGTTCGCACCTACGCCGACCGCTTCCAGCAGCTAGTGAACAATGTCGAGAGGGTCATTCACGGCAAGACCCGCGAAATTCGGCTCGCCTTTCTTTGCATGTTGGCGCAGGGGCACCTGCTCATCGAGGACGTACCGGGAACCGGGAAGACCTCACTCGCTCGAGCGCTCGCGGAGTCGATCGACGGCACGTTGACCCGAATTCAGTTCACCCCAGATCTCTTGCCGAGCGATGTCACAGGTGTGCAGATCTTCAATCAATCGAACAGCGAGTTCGAGTTCCATCCCGGTGCGGTGTTCGCAAACGTCGTGTTGGCAGACGAGATCAACCGTGCGTCCCCCAAGACCCAATCGTCGTTGCTCGAGGTCATGGAGGAGTACCAAGTCACGGTTGATGGCGTGCCTCGTCCGGTGCCGAACCCGTTCCTCGTGGTCGCCACGATGAACCCGATCGAACACGATGGCACGTACGCCCTTCCCGAGGCGCAGATCGATCGTTTCATGATGCGCCTTTCGCTCGGCTATCCCTCGGCGGTCGCGGAGATCGACATCATCGACAGCGCACCGGCAGGTCGTACCCGGGTCGACGTCGAACCGGTGCTCTCGACCGAAGAAGTCCGCCAGATGGCTCGCGTCGCCGACACGATCTACATCTCTCCCGCGGTCCGTCAGTACATCGTTTCGATCGTGCGGGCGACACGTGAACTTCCCGAGCTTCGCATCGGCGTGAGTCCTCGCGGTTCCATTGCACTTGGCCGTACCGCGCGTGCTCTCGCTGCAGCGAACGGCCGACCATTCGTCACGGCAGACGACGTCAAGGACCTGACCGAGTCGGTGTTGGCCCACCGCATGCTGCTCAAGCCAGAGGCGGAGTTCGAAGGAATCGACAGCCTGGAGCTTCTTCGCGCTGTCCTCCAGGAGATTCCGACACCGAAAGAGCGCGTAGAGCGCTGATCCAGGGCGCTGAATTGACTTGCTGACCAACGCAGGAAAGACGTTCCTCGTCATGGGGGTGCTGGCACTGATCTCTGGGCTCTTGCTCGGCTATCAGACGCTCGCCGCGCTCGGGGTCGCGTTCTTGTTTGCGGTGGTGATCGGTCGACTCTGGATCGTTCGGCGCCCTCGAGTCGAGGCAAACCGCACGGTCGTTCCGCAGCGTGTCCGCGTTGGGCGCCCAGCACAGTCCCATCTGACGATCACGAACACCGGTCGGCGAAGGACATCGGGCGGGCTGGCGCTCGAACAGTTCGGCGATGAACAGTTGCCGATCGAGGTTCCCGCCTTGGAACCAAACGAGTCGGCGTTGATCACGACGCCCCTCCCGACCGATTCGCGCGGGGTCTTTCGTGTCGGCCCGCTCGATGTGACCAGGGCTGACCCATTTGGCCTCGTGCGGTCTGGTGAACCCGATGAGGGCATCACGAACCTGTGGGTCCATCCACTCGTCCATCGGTTGGAACCGTTCCCACGCGGCGTGGCGCGAGATCTCGAGGGCCCGGAGTCGGGGGAAGCGCTCGAAGGTGGCGTGACGTTCCATACGCTGCGCGACTACGTGCGAGGCGACGATCTTCGCCAGATCCACTGGCGTTCGTCCGCACGAACCGGCAAGTTGATGGTTCGTCACAACGTGGACACCCATCAACCACGATCTCTGGTCCTGCTGGATACCCGAGCGTCGGTATACACCGCGGAGTCCTTCGAGGACGCCGTTCGTGCCGCAACCTCGATCATGATGGCATCGATGACTCGCGGCTTTGAGTTCCGCCTGCTGACGACGGACGGCCTCGAACTCAGCAATCTCATGCCGGCTCCGACGATCATGGATCGGATGGCAGAGATTGGATTGTCGTTCCGTGGAAGCGTGACCGACACCCTCGAGGACATCCGGTCCGATCTTGGTGGCGTCTCAATGGCGTTGATCACCGGCGGGATCTCTGTGGAGGAGCTGGCCATGGTCAGCCGATTCAGAGAACGTTTCGAAGTCATGACGGTGGCCCAATTCACCACAGGGTCGAACGATTGGGATCACGGAATCGCCGACGCAACGGTGCTGACCTCCTCCTCGAGTGAAGAGTTCGCACGTGCGTGGAACCAGGTGACGAGACGCTGATGCGGCAACAAGTCTTTCTCGGGCAGGTTTCGGCTGCAGGTCTTCTTCTGACGGTCTCGGCGCTGTTCTACGGTCGCGTCTTTGGTGGGCCAGGCTGGGTCGGTCCGATCATTGGATCGGTTCTCCTCGCTGGTGCGCTATCGGTTGCGTTGGCGCGCACGGGTATGGGGCGTTCGTTCCGGGCGTTGGCCCTGGGGGTCGTGGGCGTGCTGTTCGTCGTGCTCGCCGTCATCCTTCCGGCGACCAGTTTCGGCGGTCCGGGGGATATCGGTTCGGCACTGTACGGCTCCACGATCGATGGCTGGCGCAATGCGCTCGAGAACACGTTGCCGCTCGACACCGACGTCGCCGAGCCGCTCGGTTTCGTCACCGTCCTGGGCTGGCTCGCAGGATCCCTCACCGGGAGCCTCGTCACCAGATCTGAACGAAGCGCTCTGCCCGTCGTACCACCCGTGCTCTTTGCCGCAGTTTCACTTCCCCTCGCGGCGCCCAACGGTGTCGCCGCATATCTGTTGATCGTGGCCCTGGTCGGATCGGCCATGCTGCTGGCTCTTGTCCGGGCTGTTCCACAAGCGACCCTCACCGGCCCTGCCAAAGACCGCGTGACGGAGTTCGTGGGCGAACGGATGCTGAGCGAGCGGCTGATCGCCGGAGCGCCCGTGCTCCTCGCGTTGGCGTTTCTCGCGCCGCTTCTGGCCTTGATCTTGCCCTCCGCAGACGAACCGTTCGACCCCCGTCGCCTTCGGAGTGAAGAGGTGCAGTCCGCATCGGCGATCAATCCGCTCGCACAACTGAAGTCACAACGCGAGGCATCGAACCGAGCGTTCCTGCTCGAACTTCCCGCGCCACCATCGGCGGCCTTCTTCAATCGAATGGGATTGGTGTCACTCGAGACCTATGACGGCGCGAACTGGACCACGAGTTCGACCTACAGCGCGACGTCCACCGACATCGCGCCAAGCATCGACGTCACCGTCGAGACGATTCGTGTGCAACAGGTCGTCGAGATCCTCGACGACACTGCACCATGGATTCCGGCAGCCCAACCCGTCAGCAGGATTGAAGCCGACGATGTCTGGTACGACGAGGTGTCGGGCAGCCTCCTCAACAGGAGCGACGAGGAGAACCGCACATACACCGTGGTCTCGCGAATCGCTGCACCGACGAATGAGCAGCTGCTCGCAGCGGTGGTTGACCGTACCGACCCTCGCTACACCACACCTCCGCTGATCGAAGACTCGGCCCTCAACGAGCTTGTCTCCCAGGTCGAAGGAACGTCGGACTACGAACGGTTGTTGTCCCTCGAGGAGCTCCTGCGCGACAACTTCACCCTTGTCGTCGAGGAGCCCTCCGGAACGGCGCTGGGACGCGTCGAGGAGTTCTTGGTCGAAGGGGAGGGTTATCGCGATCAGTTCGTCTCCGCGTTTGCGATCGCAGCTCGTCTTCAGGCTTTCCCGACCCGAATCACCGTTGGGTATCGAATCGCCGAGCAGAACGAGGACTCAACCCTGGTGTTCTTGGACACGGTCACGTCGGAGGACTACGACGCTTGGCCAGAGGTCCTCTTCGAGGGGATCGGCTGGGTTGCGTTTGACCCGGTGCCTTTCGTGAGCGGAGAGGCGGCGGCCGATACGGACGAGGCCACTCAGATCCCCGAAGGAACCGCAACCGCCTCGGGCCCTCAGCCGCAGCGGGATGACCCAGAGGAAGACAGCGAACTCGATGAAGACGACGCTGGCGCGGGCACCACGGTTCGTGTTCTCGTCGCAAGCGGTCTGTTCTTGGTCGTGTTTCCCATGATGTTGCTCATCATGGTTGCGATCGCGAAGTTGGTGCGCCGCAGGTACCGCCAGAACCTGGACGATCCAACCGAACGTGTGCTTGCAGGCTGGCAGGAGTCGAAGGATCGACTGCTCGAAGCGGGCGTGGACATTCGACCAGACATGACGATCAAGGAGATCGTGGCGGTGAGTCGCAGGCAGCTCGGCGTGCACGCCTCCTCTTCTCTGTCGGCGCTGGCTCCCTATGTCACGACGACGATCTATTCTCCCGATGCGCCCGCACCGGCTGCGGCCGATGCTGTGTGGGAGGAGGTCGATCTCTTCGATCGACAGCTCAACGAGACGCGATCGCGAACGCAAAACGTCAAGGCCAAGGTCGACCCCCGGCCGTTGTTGGAACGGGTCTGAGCCGTTCGTCGATCCAGGCCGACATCCTCGCAGCCTCGACTCAGATTTTGCCGAGTGCGGATTTGTACGCATTGAGCGTTCGGTCTCGGGCGAAGGCGTGGTCGACGATGGGCGCCGGGTAGGTGTCGTCGAGCACCACCCCCGCTGCGGCGAGATCGAGGGGCGCGACCTCCCATGGGGCATGGATCTGCTTGGCACTCAGACCGCGCAGCTCTGGGACCCAACGCCTGATGTAGTCGCCTGCCGGATCGAACCGGCGACTCTGCGTTACGGGGTTGAAGATTCGGAAATAGGGTGCCGCGTCGGTGCCGGTGCCTGCGACCCACTGCCAGTTGCCGGCGTTCTGCGACGGCTCACCGTCGACGAGGAGATGCCGGAACCACCGTTCGCCCTCGCGCCAATCGATCAGGAGATCCTTGACGAGAAACGACCCGGTGATCATTCGTACTCGATTGTGCATCCAGCCCAGTGCAATGAGCTGCCGCATACCCGCATCGACGATTGGATAGCCCGTGCTGCCCGACTGCCATGCAGCGAGGTCAGCAGCGTCGTCGCGCCACGCGATCTTGTCGTACTCGGGGCGAACGGCCGCCTCGATCATCGTGGGATTCTCGACGAGCAGATGGGCGTACCAGTCCCTCCAGGCGAGCTGTCGAACAAAGGCAGCCCGACCCGGGCTGGATGTGCCGACGATGTCAAGCACCGTACGCGGCGAGATGGTTCCGAACCGAAGATGGCTCGACAGTTCTGACGTGCCGGGTATCGCGGGAAGATCTCTCGTGTGTTCGTAGTCGTCGACGCCGTCGAGCCAGCGTGCGAGGGCGGCGTGAGCACCTTCGTTGCCTGCTTCGTGCGGTGGAGCGTCGGCATGCGGGACACGCCACGGTCGTCCCGCCGAAATGATCTCCGCGTTCCCGCCTGCGGGGAGGACTGGCAGTTCCGCTCTGGACCAGGTTTTCGAGAACGGCGTGAACACTCGTGAGAGTGTTCCCTTTGCGGTGAGAATCGACCCGGGAGCAGAGACGAGCGTGCCCCATGACGTTCGTGCTTCTACATCAGCAGCTGCGACGACGCGAGCGTCTCGATCCCGACCCCACCTCGTTGTGGCTTCGTTGAAATAGATGGCATCGACGTCGGTGCAGAGAGCGGAGATCTCGCGTTGCGGAGGTCCTTCGAGAATCGTCAGCGCGCCGCCTTGGGCGGCAAACTCATCGGCAAGGCAAGACACGTTTGCAATCCACTGGGCACGGCGAAATGGACCCACCCGCGCAAGTAGACCGGTGTCAACCACGACGAGCGGCACTACCTCATCATGTTCGGCCGTCGCTGCGCTCCATGCCGGATTTGCTTCGAGGCGAAGGTCATTTCGGAACCACACGATTGCTCGGGAGCACATCGACGCGACACTATCGGCGCCCGAGATGTTGTGGTTGACCTACTGACGATACGATCAGCCTGTGTCTTACGAGGTCGAAACCCAGGTCTTCAACGGACCATTTGATCTCCTGCTGCATCTGATCCTCGCCGAAGAGGTCGAGCTCTATGAGATTTCACTCGCCACGATCGTCGATGCGTATCTCGCTGAGCTCGACAAAATGGAACAGCTCGATCTGAATGTTGCGACGGAGTTCCTGCTCATCGCCGCGACCCTCGTCGAGCTGAAGGCCCGGCGGCTTCTTCCTGACGACGATGCGTTCGACCTCGATGACGAGCTCGCACTGTTCGAAGAGCGGGATCTGCTGCTCTCGCGATTGGTCGAATGCAAGACGTTCAAGGATGCTGCGGGAGTCATTAGGCAGTTGCACGCCGCCGGGGGTCGGACGTACCCACGCGTCGCTGGCGTGGAAGAACGGTTTCTCGGACTCGCTCCGGACCTGCTCGAGGGCGTCGATGTCGACGATCTCCACGCCGCGTGTATTCGAGCGCTCACCCCCAAACCAGAGCCGCTGCTCGACCTCTATCACGTCAGCGCCGTCACGGCTTCGGTTTCCGATGCGGTCCGTGAGCTCGTTGACGAATTGCCGAATTCTGGACGCGTCGTCTTTCGATCGCTGACCTCCGGCTTGGTCGACCGCATCGAAGTCGTCGTCCGCTTCCTCGCCGTCCTGGAGCTCTTCAAGCAGGGCATGGTCGATATTGTGCAGGCCCGGGCCTTCGGCGATATCGAGCTCGAATGGATCGGCGGAGACCCCGAAGACGCACTGACCGCTCTCGCAATCGACAGGTACGACGGATGACCGATCTTCAACCACCCCCCATCGAAAGCAGTTCGCCGACCGAGGTGCCCGAGCCCGCAACGGCTTCGACGCTCCCCGCGGAGCTCACGGCTGCGATCGAGGCCGTGCTGATGGTGGCGGAGCGCCCCATCGAACCCAGACTGCTCGCACAGCTCGTGGAAACGAGCGTCGAGGCGGTCGAAGCCACGTGTGCGCTTCTCGACGAGACATACCGAGAGCAGGGTCGAGGTTTCGTGCTGGCCCGGGTCGCTGGTGGGTATCGGTTCCAGAGCCACCCCGAACAAGCCGCCTACGTGGAACGGTTCGTCCTCGAGGGCCAGTCGAGTCGGCTCTCCGCCGCTGCGCTCGAGACCATGGCGATCGTGGCGTACAAACAACCAATCTCTCGCGCTCAGGTGGCTGCGATCAGGGGGGTGTCCGTCGACGCCGTGATGCGGACGTTGACCCAGCGCGGCTACATCGCCGAGGTCTCCCGTGACAGCGGGCCTGGGCAGGCGGTGATGTACGGAACGACCCCGTTGTTCCTCGAGCGTCTGAACATCAATTCGATCGTCGACCTGCCCGAGCTTGGAGACTTTGTACCGAGCGCGGATGTGGTCGAGGCGCTCGAACACGGGCTTCGCTTCGATCCGACCGAACACGATGTTGCCGTCGATGGACCACCAGATGCCGATGTCGATACGCAGTCTGCAATCGAATCGGAGACGGCGTCGGCAACAGGTGAGCTGCGCGAAACAAGCGCTGACGAGATCGTCATCGATCTCCGTGACTCGGTCACGGGCTACGAGGACGCCACCCGTTCTGCTGAAGCCGAGGAATGAGTTCTACAGGCTCGGACGCACAGGCGGCCTCCGACGGTCCGGAACGGCCGCCTGGCGAGAGCACGGAGCCCGGTGAGCAGCGACAACGCGTGCAAAAGGCGCTCGCCGCCGCAGGTGTTGCGTCGCGGCGTGTCTGCGAGGACATGATCGAAGACGGTCGCATTCTCATCAACGGCGTGATCGCAACCCTTGGAGACAAGGTCGATCCAGCGGTCGATGAGCTCCGTGTCGACGGTGCTGTCGTGTCGGTCGACACGAGCCGTCGAACGGTCTTGCTGAACAAGCCCATCGGTGTGATTTCGACCGCCGAGGACACCCACGGACGATCAACGGTGGTCGCGCTGGTGGGCGCGCAGGAACGGCTCTACCCGATCGGTCGTCTCGATGCCGACAGCGAGGGGTTGATCTTGCTGACCAACGATGGGGGCCTCACGCAGCGGCTCACGCATCCATCGTTTGGCGTGGAGAAGGAATATCTCGTGAGCGTCGAGGGGGAGTTGCGTCCAGGATCGCTTCGCACACTTCGCCAGGGCGTCGACCTGGAAGATGGGGTCACCGCTCCAGCGAAAGTCTCGCAGATCTCTCCCGGGTTGCTTCGTATCGTCATTCACGAGGGCCGAAATCGCCAGATCCGGCGCATGTGCGCTGCGGTTGGGCACCCCGTCACCCGGTTGGTTCGGACCCGGATCGGAACCATCACCGACTCGTCGCTCGGACCCGGCGAGTGGCGTGACCTGGAGCGAGCAGAAGTGCGCGAGATCGAGGCGGCTGTCGCAGCAGCGTCCGGATAGGCTCGGCCGCTATGTCGAATGGGGAAGCAGCGTCGAAACGGACCGCTGGCGTGGTCGGTCTCGGACTGATCGGTGGGAGCGTTGCACTCGCACTCCGCGACCTCGGATATGTCGTGGGTGGAATCGACTCGGATCCCGGCCAAATGGAGCGGGCGGTGGCCGAAGGAATCATCGACCAGGCCGGCTTGCCAGCGGATGCGACGATGACCATCGTCGCAACTCCGGTCGACTCGATCCCTGCCGGGGTGCGTCGGGCACTCGGTGAGACACAAGGCTGGGTCACCGACACAGGAAGTGTCAAGGGCTCCATCGCCGAGGAGTTGTCCCACGAGCGCTTCGTGCCCTCACATCCAATGGCGGGATCCGAACAGTCTGGTCTGGATGGTGCCCGATCCGAACTGTTTCGCGGCGCTGCCTGGGTGATCACGCCAACCGAAGAGACATCCGATGCCACCTTTGCGGCGATGCACGAACTCGTCGTGGCGCTCGGCGCGGATCCCGTGACGCTCACGCCGCTCGCGCACGACAGGATGGTCGCGACCGTTTCCCACGTACCCCACCTCACCGCTGCGGTGCTGATGAACGTCGCCAACCGACGATCTGACGAACACCTCGCGATGTTGCGCCTGGCCGCCGGCGGCTTCAGAGACATGACCAGAATCGCGGCAGGTTCTCCCGACATCTGGCCACCCATCTGCGTACAGAACCGCGACGCGATCATCGATGTGCTGCAAGAGGTCGTCGATTCGCTGACGATGTTGCGCACCGCGGTTGACGCCGGCGATGCTCACATGATTCGTGGGGCGCTCACGACTGCGCGCTCGGCTCGGGTCAACCTCCCCGCCGCAGTGCCGTTGCCGCCAAACCTTGCTGAGGCGCGAGTTCGAATCAAGGATCAGAAGGGCGAGCTCGCTGCGATTACCGGTCTTGCTGCAGAGCTCGACGTCAACATCGTCGACCTGGAGATCGCACACAGCGCGGAGGGTCCGACGGGTGTCATCGTCCTGCTCATCGATGCCGAAGCCGTCGACGTACTACGCGGCGGGCTGCTCGCTCGCGGCTATCGGCCATCGTTCAGGAAGTTGTCGTGACCGATCTGCCCGACGAGCTGATGATTTCGCCGATCGAGGGCACCCTCGACGCCGACGTCATCGTGCCTGGCTCGAAGAGCCTCACGAATCGGGCCCTGGTCATCGCAGCACTCTGCGATGGCACCTCCACCTTGCGTGGAGTCGGCCTGTCCGATGACACCGAGGCCATGATCAGCGCGATACGAGACATGGGCGTTGCGGTGACGGTCGACGGCTCAGCGGTGACGGTCGTGGGTCGGGGTGGATCCCTCGACATCCCCTCGTCGACGCTCGATGCCCGCATGTCGGGAACGAGTTCGAGATTTCTGATTCCGATGCTGGCCGTGGCGGGTGGAGGCTCGATCGACGGACACGAACAGCTGAGACGCCGCCCGAAGCATGAGCTGAACAGCGCCCTCCGGTCCCTCGGCATTGAGATCTCGAATGATCGGTTGCCACTTACCGTGTCCGGCGTGGTGACGGGCTCCGTCACGTCGATCAGGGCTGGCGTTTCGAGCCAGTTCACTTCCGCACTCCTCCTCAGTGCGCCGCGGTTTCCGATGGGCCTCACGCTCGAGTTGGTTGGCGACCGAGTCTCCCAGCCGTACATCGACATGACGATCGGAATCATGCGACAGTTCGGAGCAACGGTTGAGCTGCGCGACGACCTCATCGTCGTGAGCCCAGGCGGCTACGTGGGTCGAGATCATCAGATCGAGCCAGACGCGTCGACGGCAACGTATCCGCTGAGCGCCGCAGCGATCGTTGGTGGGCGAGTCGCGATCGTCGGACTTGGAAGCGCGTCACTGCAGGGCGACGCCGAGTTTGCGCAGCGGGTACTTGCTCCCATGGGTGTCGATGTGCACGTTGACGATGACCGAATCGAGGTACGAGGAAGCGGAATGCTCGACCCGATCGATGTCAATCTCGCGGACATGAGCGACACGGCACCCACCTTCGCCGCGCTTGCCGCGAGAGCCAACGGAACCAGCAGCGTGACCGGCATCGGTTTCATCAAAGAAGGCAAGGAATCCGATCGCGTTGGCAATCCGGTGACAGAACTGACTCGGCTCGGGCTCTCCGCGTCGGTTGATGAGGACGGTTTCACCATCCGAGGTGGAAAACACAAGCACGCCGTCGTCGAGACCTACGAGGACCATCGAATGGCGATGAGCCTTGCCCTTCTCGGGCTTGTGGACGAGCCGGTCACGATCAGCGACCCAGGATGTTCAGCCAAAACCTATCCGGGGTACTGGGACATGCTCGAAGAGCTCCGGTCCAGTGCGCGACAATCGCCACTCGTGTTGGCGATCGATGGCCCGGCCGGCAGTGGCAAGTCGACCGTCGCCAGGATCGTCTCCGAGCAGCTCCGACTCCCACACCTCGACACGGGTGCCATGTATCGGTCGGTCACTCTGGCCGTGTTGCAGGCGGGTGTTGCGCTGGACGATCAGGCATCGGTCGCTGCAGCCGCACGGCGGGCAGAGATCGTCGTTGGCCCGTCGAGCGTGACGATCGACCATGTCGACGTGACCGCCGCGATCCGCGAACCCGACGTGACCGCCTCGGTTTCGACCGTCGCCGCCAACCCTGGGGTGCGCGTCGTGTTGGCCGAAGCCCAAAGAGCGTGGGCGCGTGCGCGGGGCGGAGCGGTGCTCGAAGGACGAGACATCGGGACCGCCGTCTTTCCCGATGCAACGATGAAGATCTATTTGAACGCGACGGTCGAGGAGCGTGCTCGGCGCCGCGCCGCTGAGACCGGTGAGACGGACCTCGCCGAAATGCAGCGAGCGATCGCCGCGCGCGATCATTTGGACATGACGCGCGAGGCCGATCCGTTGACGATCGCCGACGACGCCATCGTCGTCGACACCACGGCCATGTCGATCGACGATGTGGTCGGCGTGATCATCGAACGGTGGGAGCAATCGCTGTGAGCACGGAGGATGGTTTCGGCAAGGACCTGACGCGACCGCAGCGGATTGCCTGGATTTTCGGTCGGACGCTCGTCGTCGTGTTCGCCAAGATCTTCTTCAGGGTCGAGGTGCATGGGCGAGAGAACCTGCCCACGACGGGAGCCTTCATCGTGAGCCCTGTCCATCGATCGAACCTGGACACGCCGTTGCTTCCGGTGATCCGGCAGGCTCCGATTCGGTTCATGGGCAAGGACTCGCTCTGGGACGCCAGTCGTTTCGCCGCCTGGTTTCTGACCATGCTGGGCGGGTTTCCGGTCGATCGAGATGGCGCCGACCGCTCCGCGTTGCGTCTAGCTGAACAGATTCTCGAGCGAGGGGAAACGCTCGTGATGTTTCCCGAAGGCACTCGCCGATCGGGACCCATCGTGCAATCGGAGAACATGTTCGATGGACCCAGCTTTCTCGCCGGCAGACAGCAGATTCCGATCGTGCCGGTCGGTATTGGCGGAAGTGAGCGAGCCATGCCGATCTCCAGCAAGATCGTCTACCCCCGAAAGATCGTGTTTGTGATCGGCGAACCGCTCGCGCCTCCGACGCCGAACGACAAGGGACGGGTCTCGCGACGCGCCGTGCAGGAGCACACCGAAGCCCTTCGGGAGCGAGTGCAAGAGCTCTTCGATCATGCCTCGGCGATGGCGCACTGAATCCGTCGAACCGTTGTCGAGAGGCTCAGCCTCAGCCGAGAAGTCGGAGTACCTCACTGGCGCCCAACTGACGATCCTCGGTCGACAATCGATCGGTTCGACGAGCGCCAAGGCTGAGCGCTGCTGCGGCGTCGATCGCGCCGAGAAGATCGCGTAGCTTTCGGGGTGGGGGGAAGTACTCGTCCTCTTCGGTGATTCGAACCTCGGAGACCCCGTTCACCGGGTCGAGGCGATTGATGACCGATTCGACGAGTTCCTCGCTCGCAGAGGCCCCAGCGGTCACCCCGACCACGCCGGACAGATCGTTTGGCAGTTCATCGGCCGTGTTCACACGCAAGACGCGATCGCACCCGGACTCGGCTGCAAGGCGAGCGAGCGCCATGGTGTTGGAGGAGTTCGAGGAGCCGATGACGACCATCGAATCACAACGCGGGGCGATCTCGGTGAGGGCCCCTTGGCGGTTGGTCGTCGCGAAGCAGAGGTCGCTCCGGCCCGGGGTCCACATGTCGGGCCAACGAGAGAGCGCGGCGTCTTGCACGGTTGCCCAATCGCGGTGGCTGAGCGTCGTTTGCGCGAGGAGAGCAGTGGGGCCGTCGAGTTCTGGCAACGCAATGACCTCATCGACCGACTCGACGCGATGAATCGCTTCCGGGGCAACCGCCATCGTCCCGACGGCTTCTTCGTGGCCTTCGTGGCCGACATAGACGATTTGGTAGCCCTTACCTGCTCGCACCTTCACCTCGTGGTGCACTTTGGTGACCAGCGGGCAGACCGAGTCGACGATGTACCCGCCGGTGTTGGAGGCGTCTTCGACGACCTCGGGTGCCGAACCGTGGGCTGACAACATGATCGGCGCGCCGCTGGGTACTTCAGAGATGTCGTCGACGAACACGACGCCCATGTCTTCGAACCGTTGGACGACCAATCGGTTGTGCACGATCTCGTGATAGCAGTAGACCGGCGGCTCGAACGCTCGGACCATCGCAGCGAGTGCTTTGATCGCCATTTCGACTCCGGCGCAGAAACCACGAGGTGCAGCGAGAAGAACCTGGTCGACAGCCATGGTCTGAGTGTATGGCTCATGACACCCCACAACGGCTCCAAATGGACCCCGTTCTGCGGGACTGGCCGTAGCCTTGAATGATGTCCGCGCCCCGAGTGATCACCGTCGAACCGGAATCCCCGGCCGCGCGCGCTGGTTTGCTCGTGGGTGACGAGCTACTGAGCATCGAAGGCGAACAACCACGCGACATCCTCGAGTACCGCACGCTCGTCGATGGCTCCGAGATCGCGTTCGTCGTCGAACGCAACGGTTTCACCCTCGACGTCGACGTCGAGAAGAACCCCTCCGAGACGCTTGGCATCGAAGTGCATTCCGCACTGTTCGATGAGGTACGCACGTGTGACAACCACTGCGAGTTCTGTTTCATCTATCAGCTGCCGCCAAATCTCCGGAAGAGCCTCTACCTCAAGGACGACGACTATCGGCTGTCGTTTCTGTATGGCAACTACACGACGCTCACCCGGTTCACCGAGGCTGATCTCGAACGGGTGATCACCGAAAAGTTGTCGCCGTTGAACGTGAGCATCCACGCGACGGACTCGGCGGTTCGAGAAGAGATGCTGCGGAACCGGCGCGGTGCGTCCTCGTTGCGGTGGTTGTCGGCGTTGCTCGACGCTGGGATCGAAGTGCATGGACAGGTCGTGGTTTGTCCAGGCATCAACGATGGCGACACGCTCGACAGGACTCTCGCCGACATCGCCGACAAATATCGGGGGCTCGAGACCGTCTGTGTCGTGCCGCTCGGCGTCTCGAAGTATTCGACCGAAGAACGCATGCGGGCGCACACGGTCGAAGAAGCGCAAGACGTGATCGACTCGGTCGAGCGTTGGCAAGAGGTGTTTCTAGCTGCGGTGGGACGTCGCCTCGTCCACGCCTCAGATGAGTACTACATCGCCGCAAAGCGACCGTTCCCTCCGCGTGAGCACTACGGCGACACACCGATGTACGAAGACGGAATCGGTATGGCGCGTGCATTCGAGGCCGAGTTTGCCGGCGATGTCGAGACCGGCATCGGCACCGAAGCAGGGTTCTTCGCATGGGTCGACGCAGCGCCCGCGGAGGGTTATCGTGCGCCCCGAACCTGCGGCGACGAGCAGGCGACTGCTGGCGGGGGGCAACAGGTGTCGTTGCGTCCTCGCAAGACCGCTCCCGTCGGAGTTCTGACCGGGTCGCTTGGCGCCGCGGTCATCGCTCCACTTCTGGCAACGATCGACCGTACCGATGTGCGTGTAGTCACCGTCGACAACATGTTCTTCGGCGGCAACGTCGGCGTCGCAGGCCTGATGGTCGGAGAAGACCTCCAGCGAGTCCTCGCGGAGCAGCCTGAGGGCCACCGTTATCTCCTGCCCGACGTGTGTCTGAACAGAGGCGTGTTCCTCGATGGGTTGACCCCCGAGGACCTCCCACGTCCGGTCGAAGTGATCGAGACCGACGGCATCGCCCTTCGACGAGCTCTGGAGCCAAGATGACCGCCCTTCCCACCGTCGCAATCGTCGGGCGGCCAAACGTCGGCAAGTCGACTCTCGTCAATCGAATTCTCGGTCGGCGCGAAGCGATCGTGGAAGAACGTCCAGGAGTGACCCGCGATCGACACGAAGTTGTCGCCGAGTGGTGTGGACGCGAGTTCACCCTCATCGACACAGGCGGCTGGATGGCTGATGCCGATGGGGATGATCTCGACTCGAAGGTCTCTCGGCAGAGTGAACGGGCCATCGCCGAAGCAGATGTCGTTTTGATGGTGGCAGACGCCGCGGTCGGGCCGACCGCAGACGACCAGCTCGTTGCGGACTTGGTGCGACGAGTCGAAGCACCCACGTTTCTCGTTGCGAACAAGGTGGACTCCGAGCAGCAGCAGCCCATGATCTGGGACTTGGTGACCCTCGGCGTGGGTGAACCCATGCCGGTCAGCGCGTTGCATGGCGTGGGTACGGCAGATCTGCTCGATGCAATCGTCGAGGTCCTTCCCGAAGAGGAACTCGAAGAAGAAGACGACGACGACGATCGGATCTTTGGCGTGTCGATCGTGGGCCGACCAAACGTTGGCAAATCGACGTTGTTCAACCGCCTCATTGGCGAAGAGCGAGCTGTCGTTCACGACATGCCGGGTACGACGAGAGATGCGATCGACACGATCGTCGAGACGGCAAACGGCCCGATCCGCTTCATCGATACCGCCGGCATGCGCCGCAAGGCAAAGGTCGACGAAGAGACCGAGTACTACTCGCTCGTGCGGGCACTACGAGCTGTCGACAAGTCCGACGTTGCCTTTCTGGTCATCGACGCGACGATCGGTGTCACGAACCAAGATCAACGTCTCGCAGAGCGCGTCGACGCATCGGGTTGTCCGATCGTCGTGCTGTTGAACAAGTGGGAGCTCCTCGATGCCGAGGGCCGCAACGAGACCATGCGTGGTGTGGAACGCAAACTCCACTTTCTCGGCGAGTCACCGATTCTTCGCATCTCGGCATTGACCGGAAAGAGCGTCCAGAAGCTCTGGCCTGCGCTCGAGGAAGCGTTGTCCGCCTATTCAACGCGAATCCCGACACGGAAGGTGAACGTCGTTCTTCGCGCGGCCCAGGCCGCCCAGTCGGCGCCCGACGGAGCTCGTGTTTTGTACGCGACGCAAGGGGCAACCGACCCGCCGACGTTCACGTTGTTCACGAACAAGGAGCTTCCCCGCACGTACATCCGCTACCTCGAACGCAGTCTCCGGGAGGCGTTCGACATGGGAAACACGCCGATCAAGATGCGTGTACGCCGCAGGTAACGCCATGCTCGGCTACCGTTTGGCGTATGAAAGGACGTAGGACATGAAGGCTGCCGTACTCATCGGCCTCGGTCTGATCTGCGTCGTCGCAGCGATTGGCTGGGCACGCTCGGCCCGTTACCGCCGTCGCTTTCTGGCAAATGTCGAACATGACCCCGACAACGCACAACAAGATGCCGCCTGGCAACTGGCACAATCTGCCTTCCGAAAGGAAGTGCATTCCGCTCTGCTGTATTCGATTCTTGCCGTGGCTTCGTTCGCCACCGCAGTCAGCGATGACAACCGCGTACCCATGGTGTTCGCCCTCGCTGGGATCCCCGCCGCCGTTTCCGTCGCATGGTCACGCGGGGCGGTTCGTGAGGCGCGACTGTCTCGCCAGCGCTTCTTCCTCGAGCGCCGAGCTGAGGAAGCGTTACAACAAGAGGACTTCGCTCCCAAGGCGTGGGCTGCGCGCCTCGCCCCTGACTCTCTGCCCGATGTCACGGGGTTCGAAGTTGGACGTGTCTATGAGGCGGGTTCTGGACTCATGGCAGGTGACTTCTTCGACGTCTACCGGGTCGGCGACAAACGTTTGGCGGCGGTGATCGGCGATGTGGCCGGACACGGCATCGAGAGTTCGATCACGGCCTTCCAGGCGAAATACCTTCTTCGAGTCTTTCTCCGTCAGTTTCGTGACCCTGCCCAAGCGCTCGAAGAGTTGAATCGTCAGATGGCAGAGATGGATCGCGGAGAAGAGTTCATCTCCATGATCGTCGTGGTATTCGATACCGAAGCGGGGACGATCCGATATGCGTCGGCGGGACACCCCGCTGGGTGGCTCTGGCATGCTCGCGAAGTGCAGCCGCTGCGAGCAACCGGCCCATTGCTGATGCTCGATCCCGGAGCGGCCTACTTCAGCAAAGAGATTCCGCTCGCTCCCGACGATTTCGTCCTTCTCTACACAGACGGATTGGCTGAAGCCCGCAATGGCGACGAACTCTTTGGCGAGGAACGGGTGGCGATGGCCATCCGTCGTGACCCGGGAGCAGCGCCCGAGGTGCTCACCAAGGGCCTTCTCGAGGAGGCGCGCGACTTCGCAAACGGCATGATCGAGGATGACGTCGCTATCCTCGCCGTGCGCCGTTCCTAAATCTATGCCCTGGTGCGACTCCTGCTCGGAGTATCACGCGCCCACGGCGCTCACCGAGGGCGCCTGTCCGACCTGTGGCGGCGATGTCTCGGACGCTCCAGGAATTGCGCCCAAGGAGAACGTCGGCTCGTCTGCGCCCTGGCACTTCTGGGTCGTCGTCGCGTTGCTAGCGCTGTACCTATCGTGGCGGATAGTGGTGTTCGTCATCTGGATCTTCGATTAGAGCCAGTGGGTGACCTGCTCAGGTGAACAGCTGAGCGATCTCCGTCGCATCTGACTCTGCCTGCTCCAGAAGCGCCACGGTCTTGTCGGGCTCCACGTTGTAGCTCTCGTGGGCCATACTCACGACCATGTCGTGCACATCATCGTCTTGAACCTCCCGAAACGGCGCAGACAAGACGACCGCTGGTGGGGCTTCATACGTGGAACTTCCATGGTGCCCGCCAATCGCTTCGCGAAGAGCCGTGGGCAGCTCCCACTCTTCACACATGCGAGCCGCGATCTCGTCATGGCTCCACCCGAACCGACGGTGTTCGAGGTCGTGGAGGTCGGCGCCTCCACCATGCCATTCGCGAAGGAGAGGACGGTAGTCCGCGCGCTCAACTGCGAGGAGGGGCACGGCCATGTCGAGTAGGAGGCCCGAAGTGAAGCTGATGCCGGCGGTTGCCGGGTGAAGCTCATTCGCGAAAGTCTTGGCCACCGCGCCCCGATGCGCTGCCGCGCGCCAGAACCGCTTCTGATCGAGACCCTCGACATCGACGTTGGGAAGCGCGACATTGACGCCGATCGCGAGGAGCATTGATTCGACGGTTCCCAAACCGGCGATCGCGACGGCTTGCGAGACGCTCGTCACCGGCTTCGAAGGGCCGTATGCCGCGGAGTTCACGAGGCGAAGGAGTTTGATCGTGGCCCCCGGGTCGGGCGCGAGTGCGTCGGCAACGGCCGATGCGGAGACGTCCGGTTCGCGGATCTTCTCGAGTGCATCGAGAATGACGCCGGGGAAACTCGGAAGTTCGAGGTCACCTATCGCGTCCCGGAGTGGATCTGGCGGCGCCTGTTGTCTGTGCTTTCGGAACGGAGTTTTCATACTCAACCTGACCTTCGTGCAATTTTGTCGGAGAGAATGCTCATCATTCCTCCAAGGCTGAAGTAGCCGAGGATGACCTCGGAGACTGCAAGGATCTGTGCGGCGACGGAGCCCGGGAGCACATCGCCGTAACCGAGCGTCGTGAATGTCACGACGCTGTAGTAGACCGGCGAGAACGATGTCTCAGCGTCGCCCCAGTCGATGGTGACCTGCGTGTAGGCAACGGCATAGATCATGGCGATGACGACCGTCCATGCCGTCCACCGAAACAGCGATCGTCCACAGTCCGACGTGATCCACCAGAGCTTGTACAACCACTCATGCCGGTCCGACTGATTTCTGAACTCGTGGAGATAGTTCTCATCGAGCGCATGGCGCCGAAGCAGCCATGCTCCGGTGAAGTCAACATTGCGAAGATCCGCGCCGATCCAGTCGGCCGTTTGGTAGCCGTGCACGGAGCGCAGACGGGTGTCGGTGAGATCGGTGTCTCGAAATGACGCTCCATCGACCGGACTGCCGCTGAGATCTGCGCCACTCATCTTTGCGCCATCGAAGGACGCGGACCGCAAGGTTGCTTCCATCATCCTCGTGTTTTCGAGGTGTGCAGCTCGGAAGTCTGCGTTGGTTAGATCAGCTCCGGTGAAGGTCGCACTCGTCGCGTTCACATTGAAGAACTGCGCATCGACTGCGCTCGCTTTCCCGAAACCAGCGCTCTGGAGCTCTGCATCGGTGAGGTTCGCTTCATCGAGGTTGGCACCAAGCAACTCGGCGCCGGTGAGATTCGTGCCGAACAATGTTGCTCCGCGGAGATCGGCGCCCACGAGCCGTGTGCCTCGCATGTCTGCGTTGCTCAGATCGCACGAGGAAAGGTCTGCCCCGCTGAGGTCGAGGCCGGCGAGGTCCGCTCGAATCAACGCAAGCGAACCGAAGTCGATGTCGGATGAGGGACGGGGTAGCGGCCCCCGTTCGCCTTCTTGGGGGCGGCGAGAGCGCGCTTCTTCGAGCGCTTGGAGCGCACCACCTCGACTTGTTTCGTGTACGCCGGCACCACTGGTGCCGTCGGTTCCGCCCCGCCGGCTCATAGTCAAATCATCGGTTCTCTCGCATCGATTATGAGAGGTCGCAGGCTCGGACTGAAGTGTGTCGCTGCTGTGTCGATAGGAAGGGGAGCGGCAGATCTGGAAAGCGAGCGCTGGTGGCGGCGAAACTGACAGCACTCCTCGGGAGTTGCGTGCGGCACGGTCGTTGGAAGATCGCGACCAGGACGAAGGCGGTGGTCATTCTTGGGCACTCCTATGTCGACTACCGCGATGCGTACGTCGACCCCGAGACCGAACAGATAAAGCTGACCGTTCTGTGTGTACTTGGCAGCGCCACGTTCATTGTTCCCGAGGGTTCCGATGTGCAACCAAGTGTCGTGAGCCTGCTCGCATCGACGGCGTTCGACGTGCCCGAGGTGGATGTCGAACCTCGTCTTCCGACGATGGCCATCGATTCGACCACCTTGCTCGGTCGATGCCGGATTCTGACCACACCTCCCGATGAGCTCGACGACGAGGTCGATCGACAGGATGGTGGTCAAGAAGGCGCGCTTGGCCTCGTGGATGATCTGACGGCATCCGTACCGGGGCCGGTCGATGAGATCGGGTCAGCTAGATTTGGGGAGGAAACGAGGTCGACAGCTTGACCTGGTTGCGGCCGCCGTCCTTGGCCTCATAGAGGGCCTCGTCCGCTGCCTTGACCAGCTGTGCCGCGTCGTCGTCCGTTTCTGGCATGGCCAAGGTGGCTGCTCCAAAGGACGCCGTGATGCTCAGATGTTCGCCCGAGGGGATTTCGATGTCGACCAGCTCGATGGTCTTGCGGATGCGCTCACCGGCGAGCACGAGTTCTTCTGGAGTCGTCGATGGTGCCAACAAGATGAATTCCTCGCCGCCGTAACGGGCGATGGTCTCTTCGGATCGAGTTGTCATGGTCAAGATTTCAGCGAGCTTCACGAGCACGGCATCGCCTGCATCATGACCGTACGTGTCGTTGACCGCCTTGAACTTGTCGATATCCAGCAGCAGGATGCCGATGCTTTTCGGCACCGCTTGTGGATTGCGGATACGAAGGTTCAACTGCTGCATGAGTTGTTCGTTGAAGGCTCGACGGTTGTGCAGCCCGGTCAACGGATCTTCACGAGCCTGCGCTTCGAGCTCGACGTTGGTTCGTTCGAGTTCTGCGCGGCGTGTCGACTCGGCGTGCCAATCCGCATCGGTCTGCAGCGAGAGCTCGACCAGCTCGCCACGAGCGGTGTTGATGATCTCGGCGTAACGGTCGATGTCGGCATCGACACCGAATTGTTTTGCGAGTTCCTCGATGTGCTCGAAGACGTGATCGAGTATCTCGTCGATTCGAGGGGTAGGGATCCCATACTCACGGGCATGGCCCGTGAGTTCTCGCAGGACGGTCCCGTCGCCTTGGTCGACGTAGAACTCGGTGATGGCCATCGCGAGACGCACGCTGCGTGCGATGTCCTCCGCGTTGCTGCTACCTGCTCCGCTTGATTCCACCGTCTCGATTTGGTCAGCGGCATCGGCGAACAGCTCCGGCATCTTCCATTGGCGAAGAAGAGCCGCGGTCGTCGTCGCGGAGCTGAAGTCGAAGACCGCGGTCTCTGCGTTGAACGTTGGCCAACCATCGTGTTGGGTGGCGATGGGCTCATACTGGTCGGGTGCGACCAAGCCCATGACGACGCGTCCGAGTCCTGCGATGAGGCCGACGAAGAAAGACTCCTCGGCCAGCTCGCCAGAGATCTCCTGCGAGACGAGGCGAGCCGTAGCCGCAGTCACGATCGACCTCGTCCAGAAGGTGGTCATCGGAATTCCAGCGACGATTCCAGTGGCTGGCATGGTGCTCGCGACCGAGAAGGCGAGGGCGATCGTCGTGACACTTCGAAAACCGATGAGGCTGACGGCGCGTTCGACCGTGGTGACCTCATCGCCACGTCGATACGCAGGGCTGTTGGCCGTGGTCATGATCTTGACCGCGAGGCCAGGATCTTGTTGTACGACAGCGACCAGGTCAGCCATCGACGCGTCGGGGTCGTTTTTGACTTCCAGTACCCGCAGCGCCGCTGTCGGTGGAGTCGGGACCTCACGCGCGTCCAGGAGGGTGCTGAGGTCTAGTGAGTCCGCCATGTGTATCTATTCCGCCTCGTAGAGATATGTCTGCTGCACGCCCGCCGCGGCCGTGCGTATTCCAAGAGGACCATCGACCGCGAACCGCGGGAGTTAACGCACAATGGCAAATTTGTTAGCAGTCGAATTGTCGGAGCGACATCGGCCGTTTTCGCGAGGAATCCCGAGCTGCATGCAGCTCGGGATTCACTCTCACGGTCCTTTGTCGAGGCTGGTCGTGACCAGCGCTCCTCTATCGGATCAGCGTCAGGATTCCCTGCGGAACGGCGTTGGCCTGTGCCAGCATCGAAGTGCCGGCCTGGACCATGATCTGGTTCCTGGTGAAGTTCGACATCTCGAGGGCCATGTCGGTGTCTCGAATACGAGATTCGGACGCTGACAGGTTCTCGACGCTCACCCGAAGGTTGTTGATCGTCGACTCGAGACGGTTCTGCTTGGCACCAAGGGTTCCACGAAGCGTAGACACGGTATCGATGGCCGTAGCGATCGTTCCGATTGCAGCGTTTGCGCCTGTGTCGACGTTGACGGCGGCCACGCCGACCGTTGTTGCGGTCAAGGCGCCGGTGGTGACACCGATCGTCTCACCGGCATTTGCGCCGACGTGGAAGTTCTGCTCGGTTGCCGAGAACACATCGAGGCCAGCGAACTTGGTGTTCGTGCCGATCGAGTTGATCTGGGCGATCAGTTCGGTGACTTCTGCTTGTTCTGCGACACCGTCACTGGTTGCCGTGTTGGCAGCCGAAACAGCGAGTTCGTTCATACGTTGCAACATTGCATGGACCTCCACGAGTGCACCTTCAGCGGTCTGGACGAAACTCACTCCGTCCTGAGAGTTTTGGATAGCTTGCCTGGCCCCTCGGACCTCTGAACGCAGGGTCTCGGACTTCACGAGACCAGATGCATCATCTGAGGCCCGGTTGATACGGAAACCCGAAGACAAACGCTCAAGTGACTTGCTGAGCATGTTGTCGTTGGCCACGAGGTTTCGGTGGCCATTGATCGCACTGATATTCTGATTGATCTGCAGACTCATCGTCTGTTCCTCCTTGATATACGTCGGAATCGGCAGCTGCCGATTCTTCCGCCCGCTTCCTGCAGGCAAAGGAGGTTTCGGGTTCGGGTCGGGCGGCCTTGAACCGAAGGTGATGATTGAGGCTTTTGGCCTATGCCGAAGACCGACGCTCAGTCGACGAGGACTGCTCTAACTGGCGTAGGGGCTCGATGACCGGCGTTGGTTTCGTTTCATCAGAGCCAAGGTGTCGGTGATAAGCCTGTCGTGGCGTTGCATCAAGTCCATCGCTCGGACTTGCTCTGAATGAGACATCGGCGCGTCGGGACGTTCGAGACGCAACCCGTCGGGCATGGCGCCTGAGCCTCGAAAGGCGTTTTCTTGTCGATGCAGCTGCCGCTCGAGGGTGTCGAGCACGCTCGTCCAGGTCATCAGCTACCGCCAGCGAGTTGGTTCGAAAGAAAGCTGCTCTGGCTGTTGAGCTGTGCGAGGAGCGTTTCCATTGCCGTGAACTGCCTTCGATAGCCGGCCTCGATGCCCTCGAGTCGCCTTTCGTATCTGAGGATGGTGTCGTCGATGTCGTCGATTCGTGCGTCGAGATTCGTCTTTGCGTTGTTGATGACCCCATCGTCCCCGGTCGCCGTTTCGACGGCTGTTCGGATGGTGGCGAGGTATCCGGTCTCGCCATCGCCCACGAGGAAGTTCTGGAGGTCGCCGAAATCGGACGCAAGCAGGTCGCCGAACGTGGACTCATTGAAGGAGATCGAGCCATCCTGAGTTGTTTCGATGCCGATCTGGCTGCCGATGACCAACGCACCGCTACCAACCGTTGAAAAGGCCGACCTGACTTGAGCCGTCAGGCGACGAAGCGAGGACTCCCCGGAGAGCAATCCGACCGATCCGTTCTCGGGGTCAGACCTCCCATATGTCGATACGCCGGAGAAGAATGAATTGGCCGCATCGACGAATGCCTTGACGTTGTCCACCGCAGCGGTCGAGTCGCGACTCACCGCGACGCGTAGATCTTCCCCCGGTGTTGCGCTGCTCAAGTCAACGATCATCCCCGGGACGAGCCCGTCGACGTTCACCTCACTGCGCTCGATCACGAGGTCGCCCTCACCCATGGTCACAATCGTGTTGGTCGCTTCACGAATCTCGGTGAAGGTGACGCCTCCGGAGAAATCGAGCGAGATCGAGTTGTCCGCACCCGGGTTTCGAGCCGTGGCCACAAGGGTGAACGGGTTCGCAGACCCGTCGCCGGTGTCGACGACCTGCAGTGTCGCAGCCCCTGACGCACTCGCAAGCTGTCCCGCGACCGCTCCGAGGGTTGTCGTCGCCGTCGTCACCATCGTGCTGATCGTGGCCGTACCCTCCGTGAGCTCACCATCTGCAGCAATGGTCACGGTGTTTCCATCTTCGTTGGTGAGAATCACGGTCCCGGTGGACGACACCTCATGGGATTCGCCATCGAAGATGATCGTTGCGGTGCCAGCTTCGACCGATGTGATCTGAATCGTGTAGTCACCGGTTTCCGACGCGCCGATGTCTGCCACGGAGGCCCCGATGTTGGCAAGACCTGCCGTGATCGTGGCTCTGCCAGCTCCGACGAGATCGGTGGGACTCGAGAAGCGGCCGCTCATGAGCTGATGCGACGTCGCGATCTGATCGACGGTCATCTCGAAGAGACCCACGGCACCTTCGCCACTAGGTGTCACGGTGACTTCCGAATTCGAGGCTTCGCCGGTCAGAACGTTGATTCCGGAGTCCTCGACGAGCGTATCGATGGCGTCGGTGAGTGCCGTGAGACGCGTGTTCAAGTCGTCCCAGGCAGTGACGCGACTTCCAAGGCCTTCGCGTCGACTTTCGAGACGGCGAACAGGTTGTTGTTCGACCGCCATCAGCTGTTCGATGATCGACGATGTATCGAGCCCGCTGCTGAGCCCATCCACCGAGAAGTCACTCATGAGGCTCCTGTCGGCGCGGACCCGATGCTCTGTGAGGGGTTACACTCCGAGAGTGCTCGTCCTCACCCGTGAAGTAGGCCAATCAATCGTCATTGGCAACAACGTCAAGATCACGATCGTTCAGGTTCGAGGCGATCAGGCTCGAGTCGGCATCGATGCGCCGAGAGAGATTCCGGTGCACCGCCTCGAGGTGTTCGAGGAACTCCAGGGAGCGAACACCTCCGCTGCCAAGAGCGGAACGGCTGATCTCGACGTGCTGCGAGGAATGAATCCGCCGACCTAGCCGAGTGGATCGTTTGGCTCATATCCGCCCGTCTACCGCCGATACCAGTGATGTGGCTCCCGAGATACGAGCGTTCAATCTGATATCTGAGAAGGCGCTGGATGATCGCGCCGTCGAGGAGCTTGCGCGCTCGGTTGCTTTTGCTGCAGTCCTTGGGGGAGAGGCGCTCGCCGCCCTCACTCGCCGAGAGTGCGAGATGTCATTCGGTGACCTGTTGGAGCCGATCGAACCTGAGGCGGCCACCGAACGAGCCGGGATTCGATTTTCGGTCTGCTTGGCCGACGATCCAGATGTCGTGCTTGGCGTGCTCTTCGCGACCACCCCGTCAGCTGTTGCATTGGCCGACATCTTCTTCGGTGGACCCGGTGAGGGAGTGGAACGACGTCTCACCGACATCGAGGCTCGTGCGATCAGCACGTCCATGACCGGGATCATTTCGCCGGTTCTGAGCGTGCTGACCGGCCGTGAGAAGTGCGATGTGGTGCTCAGCTACATGAAAGAAGCACCACTTCCTGGCTCCGATCTCGTCGAACTGTCCATGCAGTTGACGATCGGGTCGATCTCGGTTGATGCCTCACTCTTTGCGCCAAATCCTGACGGAGCGACAGGCGATACATCCGCACGAGACAAGATGGCGGCGACGGTACAGGACATGCCCGTCCCGGTCGACATCGATCTCGCAAGCGTCAATATGGCCGCCGCCGAGGTGCAAGCACTTGCGGACGGTGACGTGATCGTCTTCGATGCGCCGACGGACAGCGAAGCAATCGCTCGAAGCGGCGACCGCCAGCTGTTGCGGGGTCGAATTGGCGAGGACGAGGGCCGACGATTTCTCGAGGTCACCGAAGTCCTCGTGAGCGCCGCATCGCCCGTTCGCTAACCGAGATACTCGTCTCTCGGCTGACACATCGAAAACCGGCCAGGAATCACACCGGTTCGAAAATGGGCCAAACGACTCATGTCGGCGTCCTCCCTGCCGATTGAGCAACTGCGTAGCAACTAGCGCAGTACCTGCGGCGGAACATCGGGAAAGCCCCATGTTCACAGGTACAGAAACGGCGGGAGAACAACGGTGGAAGGTCTCGAGGTACTACCGACGATCCTGAGCATCGTCGTCGTGCTGGCGGCGCTTGGCGCGACATTGCTGCTGCTCCGATGGGCCACGAAGACTCGATCGGGTCGAGGCACCCGGGCTGGCCGACAGCGACAGCTCGTCGAGGTGGTCGAGCGTCAGTCGCTCGGACGAAACAGCTCGCTCGTCGTCATCAGATACAACGGGACCGAACAGGTTCTCGGGGTGACGGAGTCGCAAATCACTCAGCTGACCGAGGGCGTCATCGATCTTCGAGACGTTCACGATGATGTGGCGGACAGCGCGTCAAGGGTCAGTCCTGCACGCGCGCTGGATGCGCTCCGAAACAAGACCGTCCGGCGTTAGATCACCATGTTCAAAGCTCTGGCGCACCATGCGCCGAAACGTGGCAGCCGTCTGCGGTTCTTGTTGTTTCTCGCGCTATTCGTGGTGCTGTTTCTCACGCTCGTAGAACCTGCGGCAGCGCAAGAAGGAGACGAAGAGTTCCCCGGGACAGACCTCGCCGAACCGGTCGACCCCGATCTACCCATCGAGCCCGTGGCTCCGCTCGATGCTCCTGGCTTGCCTTTGCAGGGCCCAACCGCTCCGGTGGTCGATGGCCCTGACGATGTCGCGAGCAGCGATGTCAGCACGGAAGATTCCGCGCTCTCGATCGTCGTCGTACTCACCGCGTTGGCTTTGGTTCCAACGATCTTGATCGTGGCCACGTCGTTCACTCGAATCGTGATCGTGCTCGGATTGACGCGAAACGCGCTCGGGCTGCAAGGCGTGCCCCCGAATCAAGTGCTGATTGGGCTGGCGGTTTTCCTCACGTTGTTCGTGATGGCCCCGACGCTCACCGAGGCCAACGACGCCGCGTTGCAGCCGTACCTCGATGGCGAGTTGGAGTTCGGCGAAGCGTACGACCTTGGCATCGAACCGTTTCGGGAGTTCATGCTCTCGCAAGTGCGCCAGGAAGACCTGGCGATGTTCATCGAGATGAGTCCCGATGACCAACCAGCGACGCCGGAAGACGTCCCGATCACCACGCTCGCGCCCGCATTCATCGTCTCCGAGCTGCGGGCCGCGTTCATCATCGGATTCATCATCTTCATCCCATTTCTCGTCGTGGACATGATCGTCTCCGCGACCTTGATGGCAATGGGCATGGTCATGCTTCCGCCTGTGGTGATCTCTCTGCCATTCAAGATCTTGCTGTTCGTGATGGTGGACGGCTGGTTTCTCCTCGTACCGACACTCCTCAGATCGTTCGAGGTGTAGGCCGTGGACGTCGAATTCATGCGGATCATCGCCGACGCACTGTGGACCGCGACGCGGATCACCTCGCCAATCCTTCTGTCAGCGCTTGTGATCGGTGTCGCGATCGGGCTCGTGCAAACGGTCTTTCAGGTCCAGGAGGCCACGCTGACCTTCGTTCCCAAGCTCTTGGCAATCGGCATCATTCTCGCGATGTCGGGCAACTGGATGCTGAGCGAGCTACAGGAGTTCATGGTCCGATCCCTCGATTCGATCCCGGCGTTGTTGGCGGGCTGATCTGTGGGTTTCGATGATCCGACGATTCTGGCGCTCGCTCTCGGACGGTGCGCTGGATGGGTGGCGACGGTCCCGATATTCGGGCCCGTGCGACCAACGGCGACCGGCCGAATCGCGTTGGCGATCGTCATGTCGCTATTCGTTGCCGGCAACACGCCGGAGAACGTCGTGGCACCGGGCGTGGGCGCCTTCGTACTCCTGCTCAGTGGCCAGGTTCTTTATGGCATCCTTCTGGGTTGGCTGACCGGTGTTGTCGTGGCAACGTTCCAAGCGGTTGGTGACCTGATCGATCTGCTCGGTGGTTTCAGCATCAGCGCGGTGCTGGACCCCGCAACTGGCACCTCCAATGCAGTCGTCGCACGCTTCTTCCAGGCGCTCTTCATCGCCGCAATTCTGATCTCGAACGCGCACCTCGTGATCATTGGCGGGTTCATTCGTTCGTTCGAATCGACCGGTCTGACGGAACTACCGATTCTTGGTGAAGACGATCTGCTGGCCGTGACACGCGCGGTGGCCGACCTTTTGCTCTCGGCCCTCGAGATCGGGGCGCCTCTGGTCGGCGCGTTGCTACTCACCGAAGTGACACTCGCGATCGGGGCTCGATTCGCGCCCCAAGCGAACATCTTCATGGTGAGTCTGCCGTTCAAAGCCTTCGTCGTCTTCGCTCTCGTCGGAAATGTATTGATCTATGTGCCCCTCTACGCCGAGCGAATCTCCGAGCGGGCTGCGGAACTGGTTGGAGTCGTCGGATGACCGCGAACGAAGCAGAACTCGCCAAGGCAAGAGAAGTTCTTGGCATCGGACCAAACGAGGACGAGACGGTTCTCCGAAACGCATTTCGTCGACGATCGATGGAAACACACCCTGATCGCGACGGGTCGGCGGAAGAGTTTGCCAACGTACGGGCCGCGTACGCGCTTCTCCTCGAACATCTCACCGGACCAGGCAGCGACTGGCTGGTCGCCGATCAAGACGAAGAGGTCGATGTTCGCATCGTCGATGAGGAGAGTCGCCCGAAACGGCGACGTTTCGAGGAGATGTTCCTTGACGCTCTTCGACGCGAACATGGCCAGGACTAGTTCGATGCCGACCAAGTCACCAAGTAGGTCATCGTGCTCATGTTCGTCCGACCGATGCCGACTGGACCACCACAGCTGGATTAGCGCGGAAACTACCAGCTGGAACGGCGTGTAATGGCGAAACCAGCGGGCTCACAAACAGAAAAGGCGACTCCGAGACGCCAATTAGACGCGCGCAAGAAGGGCAACGCGGCACGATCGCCCGAGCTTCCTCAGTCGGTCACCCTCGTGGCCACGATCTTCATCATCGTCCCCGTGTTGACCGCGATGTGGACTCGACTACAGCTCGACACCGTGTCGCTCATCCAGAACGGCGACGCGCTCGAGCCATCGGCGCTCAGCACCGAGGCGCTCGGCACGATGTGGTCAGCTCTTGGATCGCTCGCCCCCATGCTGGGCACCATGATCGCGGTGAGCATCGTTGCTCAGCTCGCCATTTCTGGAACCCCGAACCTCTGGAAGCTGAAGCCAAAGTTCGACATCTTGAACCCGAAGGCAGGCCTCAAGAAGATCTTTTCGAAGCAACAACTCTGGGAGCTGGTACGAACGCTCTTGAAGTTGCTCCTGCTGGCCGCGGTCGGATTCGTGAGCTGGACCTCGATGAGTGAGTTCCTGGCATTGGGCCCCGCTCCGCTGTCGTCTTCATTCGGCGAGTGGCGCCGCGTGCTGCAGAACCTCGCCATTGGAGTGGCGATCATTGGTGTGTTCATCGGACTCGGAGATGCCGTCATCTCGAAACGCAACTTCATCAAGGGTCTACGAATGAGCAAACAAGAGGTGAAGGACGAGATGCGCCAAGCGGAGGGCGATCCTCTGATCAAGGGGCAGCTCCGTCAAGCCCAACAACGCATGTCGCGCATGCGAATGATGGCAGCGGTCGCAGATGCGACCGTCGTGATCACCAACCCGACGCACTATTCGGTGGCCCTCAAGTACGAGGTCGGCGATGCAGCACCGGTCGTTGTGGCAAAGGGTGCGGACGAACTTGCCCTGCGAATTCGGACCGAGGCCAGGCGCAACGGTGTACCAATCAAGGAGAACCGCCCAGTTGCACGCACGCTCTACGCGACCGCCGAAATCGGTGAGGTCATTCCCGTGGCGCTCTACAAGGCCGTCGCCCAGTTGCTGGCGTCCATCTACTCGACGAGCAGAACACTCGGCGGTGCATCATGACCGCTCCCGTGATCAAGCGCAGACGGATTTCTCAGCTGGGCATCCCCTTCATGATCGTTTCGATCGTTGTGGTGATGGTCGTTCCGATGCCCGCGCTGCTGATCGACATCATGATTGCGCTGAACATCGCCATCGCCCTGGTCGCGATGCTCACGTCGATGATCGTCGACGAACCGCTTGAATTCTCTGTCTTTCCCGCTCTGCTACTCGTGACAACGCTCTTTCGACTCGCGCTGAACATCTCGACCACTCGCCTGATTCTGTCGGAGGGTGAGGGTGGCGCGGTCATCGAAACCTTCGGCGGCTTCGTCGTGGGCGGCAACATCGTGATTGGCCTGGTGATCTTCTTGATCTTGGTCGTCATTCAATTCGCGGTGGTCACGAGCGGCGCGGGTCGTGTCGCCGAGGTCTCGGCCCGATTCACGCTCGATGCGATGCCCGGCAAACAGATGGCGATCGATGCAGAGCTGAACGCAGGATCGATCACCGAGCTCGAGGCGACGCAGCGTCGCAAGACCGTGTCGCGTGAGGCGGACTTCTACGGCTCGATGGATGGTGCATCGAAGTTCGTCAAAGGCGACGCGATTGCATCGGTCGTCATCGTCGTCATCAACCTCCTCGGCGGCATCACGATTGGGGTGCTTCAGCAAGGTCTGTCGGTCTCGGAGTCGGTACAACGATTTGCTCTGTTGTCCGTGGGTGACGGTTTGGTCTCTCAGATTCCTGCGCTGTTGATTTCGGTCGCATCGGGAATCATCGTCACGAGGGCGATCACCGATGTTGGTGGAGGTCTGGGTGGAGATCTGTTCGCGCAGCTGCTCCAGGATCGTCGCGTCCTCGGAGTGGCCGCCGCGGCGATGACCGTGGTTGGTCTGATGCCCGGTATCCCGAGGCTGCCATTTCTCGTGATGTCCATCGCGATGGCTACTGCAGCGCTTCGGGCAGCGGATCCGGACAACCCCAGTGCTGATCCGAGTGCGCCAGCAGGGCGCCCTTCGACGGGAAGCGCAGAGGAAGACCTCTTTGTCGATATCCGAGTTGAACCGCTCGAGATCGTCCTCGCTCCGGATCTCTTCGATCTCGTCGATCCGGACAGCGGCGGCACGTTGCTTTCCCGGGTTTCATCCCTGCGTCGCAAGATCGCCATGGAATACGGCCTCGTCATACCGCTCGTGCGAACGCGAGACGACTCCTCGTTGGACCGTTCGACATATGTGATCAAACTGAATGGTGTCGAGGCCGGACGCGGTGACCTCCCACCGGGACAGTCACTCGTGCTCGTCCCCGGGGACGACTTGGCGCTGCAAGGAACCGTCACGGTGGATCCGGTGTTTGGTTTGCCTGCCGCTTGGGTCTCGAGTGACGTAGCCGAGGTTCAGGCGCGACAAGGAAAAACGGTCATCGATCGTGCGTCGGTGATGGTGACCCACGTGTCGGAGATCGTGGTGAGCCGCGCCGACGAAATCTTGAGCAGGCAGGCAGTGCAGGAGTTGGTCGAAGGAGTCGCCGCAACATCACCGGCCGTGGCCAACGAGGTCGGCGGCGACGTGCTGACGCTCGCCGAACTTCACGACGTCTTGCGTGCATTGCTTCGCGAGCGAGTTCCAATTCGCGATCTGACACGAATTCTCGAGGCCGTCACCGCGAGAGCACGGACCAGTAGAGAGCCGGATGCGCTACTCGAAGCAGCTCGCACGGCGCTGGCCGCGGTGCTGACTTCCCAGATCACCGTCGATGGTGTACTTCGACCAATCACCATCGACCCGTTGCTCGAACAACAGATGATCGAAGCTGTGCGAACGGGAGAGGCCGGAGCGTTTCTGGCCCTCGAGCCCGGTCTCACCGAGGCATTTCTGGCCGCCGCCGATGAGCAAGTGCTCGCGGCCGAGCGTGTCGGACACGAGCCTGTCATCGTCTGCAGCGCAAGCCTGCGCCCAGTCATCCTGAAACTTCTCCTGGCGGGACGCCCGGGCCTACGGGTCTTGTCGTTCGCAGAGCTCTCACCAGGACCATCCATCGAACCGTTGGGAGTAATCAGTGTCGCAACTGAAAACGTATGAAGCAGAGAGTATTGAGGAGGCGCTTCGCGCCGTCACCCAAGACCTCGGTGAGGACATCGAGATCGTCGAAGCGGTCAAGGAGCGACGTGGGGGAGTCATGGGCTTCTTCGCTCGGGAGTTCTTTGTGGTAACGGCCCGGGCGAAGACCGCCGGTGGTGCGCACCGCCCGGCGGAACAGGCCTTCGGCGAGATGCTCGTCGAGATGGCAACCGAGGTGGCGGACACCTGGGAGCCGGAGCGCCGCGCTGGCGGACGAACGATGCCCGTCGCCATACCGATGCCTGCGATGCAGAAGCCGCTTGCTTCGGAGGTTCCTCCAGCGCCCGCCGCTCCATTGGCGGCACCAGTCGTGAGCACTTCGTCGACCGCTCCACCACCTCAGGCGGGGGTCATCGACTTGCGAACTGGTAGGCGTCGTCCCCCGCCGATGGTTCCGCTCATAACTGCGGGTACCGACGAGGTCGACTCTCCCCATGGTGTCGATCGCCCCATCCGGCCATCGCACCTTCGTCGACGCCTGCTCGGGGAAGGCTCCAGCGGCTCGACCGAACAATATGTCATGCAGGTCGATGGCCCGATGATCGACCTCCGTGATTCTGTGCCGCACTGGAGCCTGGCAAGGCTCCAAGCGCTCGATTTGCCCGATGAGATTCTGGAGGCGATCGATCGCCTCGAGCCCTCGAGAGATCTCGAGTGGGTTCAGTCGCTGTCGATTGCGATCAGCAAGCTCAAGCCTTTCCCTGGCGCGGAAATCAGCTACGTCGTGGGCCATGGCCGGCGTTCGGCGCCAGAGCTGGTGCGCGGCATCCCGAACGGTCGCATTCCTACTGCGCTCATCATCGACGGCGTGCGGGTGAAGGTCACTCCTGACGAGCTCGCGCTCTCGATCCGGGCGTGCGTCCGATGATCCGCGGAGTCTTCAGCGCCGTCGGAGCGGTCATTCTCGCAACGTTGCTCGTCCGAGTGGTACGAGGAAGTATGTCCCTCACGGATGTTGCGATACGAGGTCTGGTGATCATCTTGGTCATCTCGGTGATCGACAAGGTGATCGCGCCGATGGTGGGTGCTGGATTGCGTGGTTTGAACGCCCAAAGCGACAGCCCGACGACGCGCGAAAGTGGTCCCTCTGACACGGGCTTGGAAGCGAATGGGTAATTTGGCCCATTTCGCTGACAGACGGCCCGGGTAGCTCAACTCATGTCGGCCCAGGCCGACAGGACCAGGGTCAAAGCAGTACCCGAAAGCAGAGTCTCTTGGCGGAGAGTTGCTGGTCGGGCACGGAAGAAACATTGACGTTCATGGATGAACGGCGGAGCAGTTGGTAGCGGACCTTTCGGGGCCCTCTGTCGGCTGGAAGAGGCGGCCATGAACAACCTGTTCACAGACACCACGACGTGGGCGCTCGAGCATGCATTGAATGCGGTTGCCGAGCGACAACGAGCGTCGGCGAACAACATCGCAAACGCGGCGACTCCACAGTTTCGTGCCGTGAGGGTGGATTTCGAGGAATCACTCGGTCGAGCCCTCCGATCGGGACACACCGATGCCGCGGTCACGACCCGGCGTACGAACGGCGCACGCGGAATCAATGGAAATGACGTCTCGCTCGAGGAGGAATCATCACTCCTGCTTCGGACCGAGATTCTCTACGAAGCGTTGATCGCCGCCGAGAACTACAAGCTCGGCCTCGTTCGAACTGCCATCAGAGGTTCTGCCTGATGGGACTCTTTCAAGCACTCGACACCGCCGTCAGCGGTGCGACGATGTCTCGGGTTTGGCTCGATGCGATCGCCGACAACGTGGCCAACATCAACACCACACGACCGCCCGACGAGGAACCGTTTCGGGCGCGTCAAGTGGTGGCGCAGTCTCTCGAACGTTCCAATGGTGTGGGCGTCGGCGTCCGTGTCAAAGAGATCGCTCTCAGCGACGCCCAATCGAACATCGTCTACGACCCGCACCATCCGCACGCCGACGAGTTCGGTCTCGTGCGCCAGTCGAACGTCACGCTCGACCGTGAAATGACCAACCTGCTGATCGCCAACCGGGTGTACTCGATGAACCTCTCCGTCATGGAACGTGCGGTCGGCGCCTACCGAGCAGCGCTGCAGATCGGACGTTGACCATGGCGATTCCACCGATCACTTCCCCCGTCGCACCGATCGCGACCAGCCCGACCGGCGTCGGCACGTCCCCGGTCTCGGTGCCATCGGGATCCAACTTCGTCGACGGGCTCAAGGAAGCCCTGAATTCAACGGGAGAGGTGAACGCTCTTGCCCAGGACCTCGCCACGGGAGACCTGACCGACGTGCATCAGTTCACCGTTGCCGCAGAAAAGGCCGCATTGGCAATGGAGCTCACGGTCGCCGTGCGCGACAGGGCTCTCGCTGCCTACCAAGAAGTCATGAGGATGCAGCTCTGACCCCCGGGTTGGATGCCGCACAGAAAAGGAATCAGAAATGGCAGAAGAAGACAACGGACGAGGGGCGAACTTCCTCAAACCGTTGACGTCCATGGCGCCGCACCAGATGTTGATCACCGGCATGCTTGCGATCGCATCCATCCTGGCGATCATGGGACTCTGGCAGTGGGCGACCGCGCCGAGCTATCAGACCCTGATGGTTGGAGAAGAGCCAGCGATCGTGTCCGAGAGCATCGCCGCTCTCGAAGCGGCAGGTATCGACTATCGCGTCAGCGCGGGCGGCACCATGCTGGAGGTGCAACGCGACGCTGTCGCCGAAGCCGAGATCAGGTTGGCATCGGCCGGGATCTCATCATCCACGATCGACGGGTACGAACTTCTCGACAACCAGGGATTCTCGGCATCCTCATTTCAACAACGGATCAACTACCAACGAGCGCTCGAGGGTGAGCTGACCCGGACGATTCTGGACATCGACCAGGTTCTTGCAGCGAGTGTCCACCTCTCCATTCCCGAAGACGAACTGTTCAGCGATGAAGAGGAAGATCCAACGGCATCTGTGGTGATCGACACCTCGGGCAACATCGGTTCGCGTGCTGTTGATGGCATTGTCAACGTCGTGGCATCTGCCGTGCCCGGGATGAGTCCCGACTCGGTGACCGTTGCTGACACCAGCGGTCGGGTGCTGACGGACAACGGCGCGAGTGCGTCAACCGACGCCTTCATGATCCGTCGTTCGCTCGAGCAACAGCTCGAAACATCGGCGCAAACGATGCTGATTGCTGCCTTTGGACAGGAGAACGCACTCGTTCGGGTCTCGGCCGATCTCGATCTCGATGAGGCAGAGCGCGAAACGGTCACCTACGACCCAGAGTCACAGGTCGCTCTTCGAGAACAACTGACGACCGAGGAGTACAAAGGTGGCACAGGCGCTGCCGAAGGTGTGGTTGGGGTCACCGACGAAGTCTTGGATGCAACCGCGGTGGCCGATGACAACGAGTCGGACTACTCCCGCAACGAACAGACTTCCGAGTTTGGCGTCGACCGAGTGCGAACCGTCGAACGCAACTCGTCGGGTGACGTTCTGCGGCTCTCGGTCGCGGTCGTGGTCAATGAAGCGGTGGATCCGCAACCAGACCTCGCGCAGGTGTCCGACATCGTGGCTGCCGCCGTCGGTCTCGACATCGCCCGAGGCGATGTCATTGCCGTTGAGGCGATTGCATTCGACGCAGGGTTCACCGAGGGACTCGAAGTCCTGCCCGAAGACGCAGCCGTCCCCGCTGATCCGCTGGCTCCGATCGCCCCATACCTTGGCATCGGACAAACGGCTCTCGCCATCTTGTTGCTGGTCCTGATCGTCCTTTCACTTCGAAAGGGAGTCAAGACCCTGACAACGTCAGTTCGTGAAGCCTCTGTAGAGGTGCTCGACACCGACGAACTCGAAAAGCAAGCGCTGGCGAAGGGTGAAGACGAGAAGTCATCCGACACGTCCGACGCCACACAGGCGACGTCGGGAGATGGCGAGCCACTCGCGCTTGACCGCGGACCGCTGTCTTCGGGCGACGTGATGCGGATCATCGACCAGCAACCAATCGAGGTGGCCTCTCTCTTGCGCACGTGGGCCGATGAAGCGGTGACCAACTGATGGCCGCTGTCGTACAGAACGAACGAATAGGCCAGCTGGCGCGCGTCCTCGTGGCGCTTGGACGCGACCGCGCAGCGGCGATCATCCAAACGTTCCCGGAGGAGATGCTGCCCGCGATCGCCGATGCGATGACACGCGTTCCCGAGCTCGATGAGGAAGAGGTGAAGGCAACGCTGAACGGCATTCTCGAACAGATGTCGGAGCCCGAACTGCACTTCGGTGACATTCGATATGCCGTGGATGTGATCGACCGGGCGTTTGGTCCGGAGAAGGCGCTCGAGGTCAAGCGAGCGCTTGACCCTGCTCGTCGCCCTTTCGGTTTCCTGTTGGACGCCGACCCAGAGCTCGCGGCAAGAGCGATCAGTCGAGAGCCGATCGGATCCCTGACTCTGGCGTTGGCCTCTCTGGACGCTGCAGCCGCAGCTCGGATTCTCAAGTACATGGATGAAGACGTCCAAGCGGACCTGCACATGAGGATCGCCACGATCGCGCCGGTGAGCGAAGCGCTGTTCAACGCCGTCGAGCACGACATGCGAGAGCGCATCACCGCTCTCGTGCAACCAGAAGGTCTGTCCGAGATCCCCGGCATAGACGTGGTGGTCGAGATCCTCGGTCAGGTATCGAAGAGCGTCGAGAAACGAGTGCTCGAAAAGATCGCAGAGCGCGACGAAGATCTGGCGCTTCAGATCAAGGAATCCTTGTTTGTCTTCGACGACATCGCAGTCCTCGACAATCGTGCGATTCAGGAGATCCTCAAGACCGTGGACACCACGGACCTCTCCATGGCGCTGTATCCGGCTGACGAGGCCGTCAAAGACCGGTTCATGTCCAATCTTTCCACGAGGGCTCGAGAGAACCTCGCCGAGGAAATCGAGTTTCTCCGCAACCCCGCTGGGGGAGACATCAAGGCGGCCCAGAAGCGAATCGTCGCCAGCGTACGTGCGCTCGAAGAGTCGGGTGCAATAACGATCGAGCGAGGCGGAGGTGACGACGATGACGAGTAATGGACGAATCCTGAAGTCTCACCAGCTGGCCAGTCACGAGATCGTGCTGCTTGGACAACCAGGCGAACGCGAGGCTTCCTCAACTCCACATTCATCTGCGGCGCCGGAGAACCCGGTTGAAGAGGCCCTCTTGTTCACGGCATCGGAAGTCGAGGACCTTTGCGAAAAGGCCCGAGCGTCGGGAGCCGCTGACGCAGCGGTAACCCTTGAACCAGTCCTGCAACGCGTCGCCGTGGCCCTGGAAGGATTCTCCCACGCACAGTCCGAGGTGTCCTCGGAGGGGGATCGTGCCCAGGCCGACGCCGTGGTGGCGACGGCCATGGAGGTGGCCCGCTGGGTGCTCGGTCGCGAACTGTCCGATCCAACAGCGGTCCTGGACCTGGTCACGCGAGCGCTGGACGCTCCCTCGACGTCGATCACATGCCGGCTGCACGTCCATCCCGAGTTGGTGCCGATGCTCTACGGAATCGCCCCCGAGACGCTCGAGGTCGTTGCGGACCGGTCCCTAGAGATGGGTGAGTTTCGCGTCGAGCGCGAGGGTCCTGAAGTTGCGCTTCGGCTCGACACCGCTCTCGATCGAGCACGCACTGCCCTGAGCGCGGGAGCCGACACATGAGTCACGTTGTTCTCGATCGAATCTCCCCATTCCTCGTCACCGGACAGGTGACGGCCGTCGCCGGTCTCGAAATCATTGTTTCTGGTCTCGATGTTCCCGTCGGAGCGATGGTGACGATCGGTGCCGAAAAGATCCCGGCTGATGTCGTCGCCGTGCGGCCTGGTGAATGTGTCGTCATGCCGCTGCGTGAAACTCGCGGCATCTCGGCGGGGGACCCGGTCGAACGCTGCGAGCGGCTCTCGCTGGTCCTCGGGGAAGGACTACGCGGTCGTGTCATTGGAGCGCTCGGCGCTCCCCTTGACGACAAGGGGCCGATTGAAGGCCACACCGAGTCGGTCTCCTCGGAAGGTTTGGTGCCGAACCCCATGACTCGCCAGCGGATCTCCGAACCGCTCGGTCTCGGAGTCCGTGCGATCGACTCGATCCTGCCGTGTGGCCGAGGTCAACGAATCGGGATCTTCGCGGGAAGTGGGGTCGGCAAGAGCTCTCTGCTGGGAATGATGGCGCGAGGAACACAGGCAGATGTTGTCGTCGTCGGTCTCGTGGGTGAGCGCGGACGCGAAGTCCGTGAGTTCATCGAGGACGATCTCGGACCCGAGGGAATGGAGAACACCGTCGTGGTGGTCTCGACATCAGACGAGCCGGCACCCACGCGGATCCGGGCTGCGTTCACGGCCACTCGCGTCGCTGAGTGGTTCGCAGCACAGGGCCAGAATGTCCTGCTCCTCATGGACTCGGTCACCCGCGTCGCCATGGCGCAACGAGAGGTTGGGCTCACCGCAGGCGAGCCGCCCACCACCCGAGGCTTTCCACCGTCGGTCTTCGCTCTGCTACCACAGCTCCTGGAACGTGCCGGCCCCCTGTCGATCGGCAGCATCACCGGGGTCTACACCGTGCTCGTCGAGGGCGACGATCTCAACGAGCCCGTCACCGATCACGTACGAAGCATTCTCGACGGACACGTCGTGTTGAGCCGCGATCTTGCCGCAGCAGGACATTTTCCAACGATCGACATCTTGAACAGCGTCAGCCGCTTGGCCGCCAAAGTGGCCGAACCGCAACACCTCGCGGATGCGGCTCTCCTACGTCGGCTCCTCGTCGCATGGGACTCCGGACGCGATCTGGTCGAACTCGGCGCCTACGCCGAGGGCACGAACGAAGACCTCGATGCATATCTCACGCTGCGCAAACCGTTCGAATCCTTCCTTCAACAAGACCTGCACGACGTGATCGACCGGGAGAGTGCGCTCCACGACCTGCGGGCGATCGCCGACGCCATCGAAACGTTGAGCCAGCCAAAACCAGGAGTACCGGCATGACGAAGAAGAGAAGCCGGCTGACAGCGGTCCTGCGTCTGGCCAAACACAAAGAGGACGCGTCCACGGCATCCCACCATCTTCAACTGGAGAAGGTCGAGGAAGCCCGCAAGATGTTCATCTCCGCGCAGAATCGCGCACTGCCCGGTGAACCCGTAGGGTCGGTCGACGACCTGCAACGGCAGCGGGACTTGAAAGCCGCAAGTGCGCGGACCGCCCTGGCCGCCAAACACGAACTTGCTCGACAAATCGAACGGTCGGTCGAAGAGCGGAACCACATGCTCGCCGACATGCGTCACCGGCGCACCGTGGAGCGCATCGATGACGAGCACCGAAAGGCGTGGGCGAACCTCGCCGCCCAGGCTGCTGACCGAGCGCTCGACGACATTGCGCTCGTTGGATGGCAACGGAGGAACTCATGAGTGGCATGGCCCACGTGCAGGAACGAATCTCGGCGATCGAAGCGCGCTTCGCCCCGCCCAAAGAAATCGTGGATGGCTCAGACGCCGACGTCGAGTTCGGTCAGATGTTCCAAGGCATCGCTGCTGGGATGGCCGGGCAAGGAGCTGGGCTTTCGATCGATGGCGTGTCTGTTGCCGGATCGTCGCGTCGAGTCGGGTCACCACCGTCGTTGTCACCCCAGATGCGACAGGCCTTCGAGGACACCGCAGACCGTTACGGGCTCGACGTGAATCTTCTCCTGGCAGTTTCCTGGCAGGAATCAGCCTTCAACCCAAACGCTGTCTCACACGCGGGAGCCATCGGATTGATGCAACTGATGCCCGGGACGGCAGCCGGCCTTGGCGTAGATCCCACGAACCCGCTCGAAAACCTGGACGGAGGTGCCCGATACCTGCGTCAGCAGATCGATCGCTTCGGATCCGTCGAGCTCGCCCTTGCGGCATACAACGCTGGTCCGGGTGCGGTGCAGAAGCATGGAGGAATTCCTCCCTTCGAGGAAACGATGAACTACGTGCCAAAGGTGATGGATCGGTGGCGTTCGTTGGACAGCGGTCAGAGAAGTGTCCCAGTGGGCGGTGTCTCGATTCCGACGATGGTCGCGACAGCTCCGTCTGACGACGGGGGAGCCGTCGATGCTGCGACCGATACGTCCCGAAGTGATGTCGTCGCAGAAACTCCCCATGACGTGGGCGAGACCACAGAATCGATGGTGGGCGACGTCGAGACCGCGCCAGTCGAGGCGGCCGTCGACATCGATCAGCCAGCTGCAACGGCGGACCCGGTTGAGGTGTCTGCAGCGGAGACCACTGCCGAGGCCCTCGAGGTCGACGCGGCAGCTTCGTCGGTGGTCGGCGAGACCGACTCGGTCGAGAATGCCACCAACGTGGAGGTAGAGGCCGTTGCATCCGAGATCGGCACCAACGATCAAGTCGACGCCGAGGTGGACGCTGATGCCGGTGCTGGTGATTCGTTGCCTGGCGATCTGGACACGGACGTCGCCGACACGCCCCACGACCTTCGCGAAGGTGCCGGTGACTCCGGAGGTCGGGACCAGGGCCCGGTCTCGGCTGTAGGCCAGGACTCGGCCGTGGAACCCGCCGTGTCGTTTCTCCCCGGTCCGGCAGCGGTGAACGCTGACGGCAACCGCACCGAAGGTCCGGTAGGAATTGCGCGATTGCCGCAGGAGATCACCCAACTCGTACGAGAACAAGGTGGCGAGGTTCGAATCGAGCTCAGTCCCGAAGGTCTGGGCGAGATTTCCATACGCATCTCGCTCGGAGCAGACGGTGAGGTGTCGATCGAGATCGAGGCAGACAACGATCGAGCTGCGACCGTGCTGGGAAGACTGCACGAATCTCTCGAGGCCTCACTTCGCAACGAGGGAATCGAGCTAGACGGTTTCGATGTGCGTCATGGATCCGACCCGGATGCGGACGAAGACGGGGCCACAGATGTCGACACCGCACGGGACGAGGGAGGCGAAGAGAGCTTCGAATTCCTCGCAGATGCACCCGAGATCGACCTCACGATCGAGGACCCAACCACATCCGTTGCCTCGGCAGTGCCCCCTGAGGACGCTGCATTGGCTGACCGACCAAACGATCTTCGGATCTAGGAGAATTGATGATCAACGCAATCACGGGTGCGCCCGCGACGGAGACACCCGAACAGAGCATCGCAGGCGCCGCATCAGCCGATTCGGACATGTTCCTGCAGCTGTTGGTCGCGCAGGTCCGATACCAGGACCCGCTCGAACCGATGAACAACAACGAGGCCATGGCCCAAACCGCGCAGTTCACCATGGTCGAGCAAATGACCAAGGTGGCAGAGCAGCAGCAAGAGCTGTTGGCCTTCCAACAGGCCACGTTGGCCACCGGGATGATCGGACGCGCCGCGACCGGCATCGACGAGTTCTCCGGCGAGGTGATCACGGGTGTGGTCAGTGCGGTCGAATTCAACCAGGGCGACCCGCAGTTGGTCATCGACGGACAGCTCGTCGCCGTGGACTCGATCGTGTCGACATCCGATGTCGAAGACGAATCGCCTGAACAGTCTGAAGCGGGACCCAATGACGAGGCCCAGATGTAGAACTCACCGTTATTCGCAGGACGAACCCGAAGCCATGGATGGCTAACGACACATCGAACGAACCAACAAGGAGACATCATCATGATGCGTTCAATGTTCTCGGCCGTCTCTGGACTCCGAGCTCACCAAACCATGGCCGACGTGATCGGCAACAACATCGCAAACGTCAACACCACCGGCTTCAAGTCGAGTCGAGTGGAGTTTGCGGACACACTTTCCCAACTCCAACAGGCGGGATCGCTCGCGAACGAAGCGACCGGCACGGTCAATCCCACCCAGGTGGGTCTTGGCGTGAAGGTCGCGGCCACCCAGCTGTCGCAAACACCAGGCGCGGCGTTGGTCACCAACCAGACCACCGATGTGGCCATCGAAGGAGATGGCTACTTCGTGATCCGCGAGGACGAGGCTCAGCTGTACACACGCGCTGGTTCGTTTCGCTTCGACTCGACCGGCCGGCTGGTGAACCCATCTGGCGCACTGGTGCAAGGCTGGGTACGAGACGCTTCGGTGGGTGCGATCAATACGAACGCTCCACTGACCGACATCATCGTGCCGTCGACACAGACCGTGCCGCCGAACGCGACATCGCTCATTGGTTATGGCGGCAACCTGTCGGTCGGACACCAGGTCGGCGACCCTCCTGCGGAATCTGTAGTCGAGGTCGTCGATGGCCAGGGCGTTGAACACACGGTCCTGCTGTCGTTCGACAAGACAGCGACGGATACGTGGCAGATGACGATGACCAACGAGGCCGGCGCCACAGTGGCAAGCCAGGTCCTCGACTTCAACCCGGCCACGGGTGCTCTCACCAATCCTCCTGCACCGATCGCCGTGACGTTCACGGCGCCCAACGGGACCGATGTGGACTTCAACTTCGACATCACCGAGATCACTCAGTATGGCGCGGCCACCGATCCGCAGCTGCTGTCGAGCGATGGTTCTCCATCCGGAACCCTCCAGGGTTTCGCGATCGACCCGACCGGGATCGTGTCGGGCGTCTTCTCGAACGGTGACACGATCGACTTGGGACAGATCGCGGTGGCGAACTTCACGAATCCGAACGGATTGGGTGCTGAGGGCGACACGGCCTTCTCCGAAACCCTCGCCTCCGGACAGGCTCTTGTTGGGCAGGCCGGAGCTGGTGGTCGAGGTGCGCTCGCAGCCGGGTTGCTCGAGACGTCCAACGTCGAACTCGGACTCGAATTCACGAACCTGATCATCGCCCAGCGTGGCTTTCAGGCGAACAGTCGAGTGATCACGACGAGTGACGAGATGATCCAAGAGCTCGTCAACCTCAGTCGTTAGCCAACGAACGCACCGCTGAGTGGGCCTCCACAAGTCACCGCAAGGTGATGTGCCCACTCAGCGGATGCTCCTCTTCGTTCCCAGGAGGGAACCATGATTCAAGTAAGTCGATTGAACGATTCCACAATCATCATCAACGCCGACCTCATCGAGGTCATCGAAGCCACTCCGGACACCGTGATCACCCTGATCGACGGAACCCGATTTGTCGTGCGCGAGGCACCCGATGAGCTCATCAGGCGCATCCAGCACTACCGGGCGACACTTCTCGCGTTGCGCGATGACCCGATTCTTCGGTCGGAGAACGCTCCAGAAGCGAACCTGAGCGTCGTCCCGCCAGGAGTCTCGTCATGACTCACATGCACAGCACCAGCCAGTCTCACTCACCCTCGGAGATGCTCCAATGGATCCAATAACACTCATCGGCCTACTCATGGCAATCGGAACGACCATGGGCGCCATGGTCGTCGGCGGCATCGATCCCGTCGGCGTGTTCTTGAGTTCGCCCACATCGATCATGCTCGTCATCGGCGGCACGATCGGTGCCACGCTCGCATCGGGCACGATGGAGGAGGCCACCGGATTCATCAAGGTGATGTTGAAGGCGATCATGCCTCCGAAGTCGCCGGATGCGACCGCGACGATCCAGATCGTCCTCGAGTTCGCCGACAAGGCGCGGCGCGACGGATTGCTGGCGTTGGAGGACTCGGTGCAAGGACTCGATGACGAGTTCTTGAAACGTGGTGTCCAGATGGCGGTGGATGGTACGGACCCAGAGGTCGTGCGTGAAGTGCTCGAGACCGACATTGCGGCGACCGAGGAGCGCCACAAGGTCGGGGTCGGCTTCTTCAATCGTTGCGTCGCGTATGCGCCGGCGTTCGGTGTGGCAGGAACGGTGATCGGGCTGATCGACATGTTGAACAACCTCAACGACCCCTCATCTCTTGGTCCTGCCATTGGTGTGGCCTTCGCAACCACTCTGTGGGGCGTGTTTCTGGCCAACTACCTGTTCTCGCCGATGGCGAACCGACTCAAGACTTCGTCGATTGCGGAGATCGCGTACAAGAACATGGTTCTCGAAGGTGTGATCGCGATCCAGGCAGGCGCAAGTCCTCGCGCCGTCGCTGACCGGCTCGCTGCGTACATCGCGCCGTCGAGTCGTGAGGCTCTGGAGGCGAAGAAGAGTGCCTAAGCACAAGTGCCCCGAGCCAGAACCGGACAATTCCAAAGCGTGGCTGGACAGCTACGCAGATGCGATGACGCTCTTGCTCGCGTTCTTCATTCTTCTCTTCGCGTTTTCGCTCGTTGATCAGAAGAAGTTTCAGGAGTTCAAAGCGGGCATCCATCTGGCGGCAGGCAAAGCTGCGCCAACCCTCGATGGTGGCAATGGCATCCTCGACCTCGGAAAGGGCTTGTCATCCGCAGTCATCACACCGCCGGTGATCGCCGACGGAGAGAAGGCCGACATACCTCCTCCAGCGGAGGACCAGGGTGAGATCACCGAGGCCGATCTTCCGGAGCTCTTTGAACAGCTCGAAGAACGGCTCGCTGCCATAGGGGCAACAGGATTCGTCGAACTCGAGCGTTCTCCCCGTGGGGTGATCGTTCGAATGGACTCGACGGTGCTCTACCAATCCGGTTCGGCACAGATCGTGCCGGACGGTGTCACCATTCTCGAGAGCCTGGGCCCGGTCCTGCTCTCGGTCGAGAACCACATCGCTGTCGAAGGGCACACCGATTCGGTACCTACCAATGGTGGCGGAGGCTTTCCGACGAACTGGGAGCTCTCGAGCATGCGAGCTGTCTCGGTCCTGCGGTACATGAACGAGTTCATGGATATTCCCGACTTCAGGTTGTCCGCCGCGGGCTTCGCCGACACCCAGCCGAAGGCGTCGAACGACAACGAACAAGGTCGGGCACAGAACCGACGAGTGGAGTTGGTCGTGCTGATCGGCGACGGCGAACTCGACATCATCCCCACATTTGCCGAGGTGTCGACACCAGGTGGCCCCGAGAACTCCGCGTCCGGCGATACCGCTGACAGCGCGACCGACCCTCTCGATGGCGAGCCGGCTTCGACTGATCCAACGGACTCAGAGCCTGCGGCGGAACCCTCGATCATCGACATCACCCCAACGGTCGATCCGAATTTGCCCGGAGGCAGAGGATGACCTCCACCAACACACACCCCTCTATCTAGGTAGGAGACAGCAATGGCTGACGAAGAGAATGAAGAAGAAGAAGCCGCTGCGGCGGCTGCCAAGAAGAAGAAGATGATCATTGGTGGCGTGCTCGCCGCTGGTGCCGTCTACCGGTTTGTGCTGTCCGGTGGCGAACCGCCTCCAGACGCACTCGCTGCGGTGGATGAACCGGTGGAGGTGGCAATCGTCGAAGGTGAGATCATCCAGATCCCAGAGATGACGTTGAACCTTGCGGACAAAGACGAGCTTCACTTTGCTCGAATCGGCCTGGCGGTTGTTCTTCTCGAAGGAGAAGACGTCACCATAGCGACAACCAAGATGCCGCTCGTACAAGACGTGGTGGTTGATGTCATTGGCGAGATGACCTTCGACGAGCTCCGGGAGCCAGGGGCGAAAGACCAACTTCGAGAAGTGATCTCGGAACAATCTCGCGAGGCATTCAACGGTGAGACGGTTTCCCGGATTCTCTTCACGTCGTTCGTCATGCAATAGGTAGCTAAATCGCTATCTGGGGCCAATGGCGTTCTAGGTACATCAGCCCGGGCGTTGAGTCGCCTGGATCATTCGGCCGTGAACGACTCACAAAACTAAATACCCGGTCCGATGGACTGGAGCCCGCATGGAAGTGGGTGGACGGATCGGATGCACCGATCTTGACTATCAAGGAGGACACAGACGATGAGTCTGCAGATTAACCAAAACGTCGGTGCCATTAATGCGCATCGAAACCTCGTAAGCAACGACAACATGCTCAGCAAGTCACTTGAGCGTTTGTCTTCGGGTTTCCGTATCAATCGGGCCGCAGATGATGCATCTGGTCTCGTGAAGTCCGAGACCCTGCGTTCAGAGGTTCGAGGAACACAACAAGCAGTCAAGAACGCACAGGACGGCATCAGTTTCGTCCAGACCGCTGAAGGTGCACTCGTCGAGGTTCATGCAATGTTGCAACGTATGAACGAACTCGCTGTTTCGGCTGCCAACACGGCAACCAGTGACGGTGTCGCAGAACAAGCAGAAGTCACCGAACTGATCGCCCAGATCAACTCGATCGGCACGAACACCAAGTTCGCGGGCCTCGATGTGTTCTCGGCAACCGAGCAGAACTTCCACGTCGGCGCAAACGCCGGTGAGACGATCGGTGTCACCACCGGCGCCTTGACCGCAACAACGGTCGGCGTGGCCGCCGTCAACGTCGACACAGGCGCAAACGCTGCAATCGGAACGATCGCTACGGCCATCGATACCGTGTCTACGCTTCGTGGAACCCTTGGTGCCAAGCAGAACCGTCTCGAGTCGACGATCAACAACCTTCGGGTGAGCGTCGAGAACCTGTCAGCGTCCGAATCTCGTATTCGAGACACCGACATGGCACTCGAGATGTCGAACTTCACCAGGAACCAGATCATGGTCCAGGCAGGCACTTCGATGCTGGCACAGGCCAACGCCGTTCCGCAGGGAATCCTGAGTCTGATCCGATAGTTGGGAAACGTCCTCCGACGTTGATCGGCAGTCTGTTTGGTCTGCCGGTCGCCCGATCGACTCTTCCCAGTCGATCAGGATTCCGAGGCCCGAGTCTCGCTCTCAGAGCGGGGCTCGGGCTCCGGGTCTCACCTCTAACCGGAACACTCTCACATCAAGGCGGAACGACCAACAATGACGAACACCATGCACCTCTCCGCTGGGCAACAGCGAGATCTCGAGCGGTACCAAACCGAACGGGTGCTGACGGCGCCTCCCGAGGTGTTGATCCTGATGATGCTCGAACGCGTCGTCAACGACCTCGACGCAGCGATCGAAGCCGACGATGATCTTGAACGCGGAATGCTGATTCGGCATGCGCAAGACATCGTGATCGAGCTGCGCTGCTCACTCGATCTCAGTCAGGGTGAAATCGCAGAGAACCTCGATGCGTTGTACGCATACGTCGACCGGCAGTGCCTTGAATCGTTCGTTGACCGCTCGCGCAGTCCGCTTCGGCCAGCGCGGCAAGTGATGCGGAACATTCTTGAAGGTTGGCGAGCCATTCTCTGACAGAGGATGGATGTCATCTACGTACGACATCCATAGTGCTACAACGAGAATTAGTAGCCTCCCGACCGTCGGGCAGCACAGCTCTTAAGAAGGAAGCGCTTTGTCCGATTGGGTTGCGTGACCCATTCAGAGATCCCCCTGACCGGCAGCACAGCCGAGCACTCCGATCACAATGATCTGGAAGCTCGTCTTGATGCATTGGTACTGGTCCTCAATGAGGAACTCTCTCTTCTGTTGCACCTGCACTACCGGCTCACCTCACTCCGTCTGCTCCTGCTCGACGGAAACCCGCGGTTCATTCAGCTCGCGGCCAGCGACGTCAGCGATGCGACGGTCGCCGTCGTCGACCACGAAGGTCGCACGATCGAAGCCATTTCTGCGGCACGGGTTGCATTGGGTAGCGATGCCCCGCGAATCGTCGACATCGCTGCCATCGCTCCGGCGTCGCATCGCAAGGTCCTTCTTCGGTTGACACGCGAGATCGATGTCACGTCACGCGCCCTCTCGGTTCTCCGCGAAGCCGTCCAACGCCAATCGGCCTCGGGACGTCAAGCGGTGGCCGAGGTACTCGATCTCACCGATGGTGACGATGCCAAAGGTGCGAGAAATCCTGGCCATCTCTTTCGTGGCGCGTTCTGACCATGTCCTTCGACGGACTCCACATCTCCCGATCGGGTGTCGCGGCAAGTCAGCGGGCGCTCGACGTGATTGGCCACAACATCGCCAATGTGTCGACGCCAGGGCATTCGCGTCAGCGAGTCGACCAGGTCAGCACCGAGAGGCTTGGACCCTCGCTGCTCATTGGCCCAGGCGCCAACGGCGCAGGCGTCGCGGTCACGGGAGTGAGTCGGGCGCGAGATGTCGTGTTGGATGCAAGCGTGCGGTCAGAGCTGGCGAATTCTGGCAGTGTCGAGATCGCCCTTCAAACACTCTCGGAGATCGAGCGAGCCCTCGGCCCACACTCCGACGGTCTCGCTGAGGCACTGACAGCGTTTTGGAACGGTTGGGAAGAGCTCAGCCTCGATGCGGAGTCGGCTACTTCTCGGGATCTCGTTCTCGACGCCTCGGAAGCCCTGAGCCGTGCGCTGCGTGGAGCAGCTCAGGAAGTCGAGGGTGTGCAAGCGGCGAACGTGGCGACGGCGGGAAGACGGCTCGAAGAACAAAACACGGCCATCGCCGAAATTGCTCGCTTGAACGGCGAGATTCGAGCCCAAGACGCGACCGGCGACAACACAAACGGGTTGAAGGATGAGCGCGACCGGCTCGCTGATGGTCTTGCCGCTTCACTCGGAGCGACCGTGCACATGGTCGACGGCGAGATGATGAACCTGTCCATTGGCGGGTTCGACGTCATTCGAGGTACGAATCACAGCTCGTTGTCCATCTCTGGAGACCCTGCGACGCTTCAAACGGACAACGGCTCCACCATCTCGCCGGGAGGCGAGTTGGGAGCGTTGCTGATCGAAGGAAATGCGGCGACCAGCCAGGTGCTCGCGGAGCTCGATACTCTTGCGGCCGAGATCCGCGACGTGGTCAACACTCAGCATCAACTCGGCTTCGATCTCAACGGGGCGGCCGGCGGCGACATCTTCAGTGCCACGTCAGCGGCGGACTTCGGCTTGGCGACAGGCTTCTCGGCCGATCTCCTCGCCGCTTCATCGACCGGTTCGGCTGTGGATGGCAATCACGCCCTCGATATGGCGGGGTTGCGTGGCCAGAGCGGCGCGAGTGGCACGCTGAACGAGCAGGCACGATCGGTTGTGGGTCGGGTCGGTTCGGCGGTTTTGACGGCGCAGACACGAGCCGATGCGAACGCCGGAGTATTGGCAACCCTCGAAGCAAGTCGCGGCGCGGTGTCCGGCGTCAATCTGGACGAAGAACTCACCATGCTGCTCCAGTATCAGCGTTCATATGAGGCATCGGCTCGAGTCATGACAAGCGTGGACCAGATGCTCGACGTCCTGATCAACCGCACCGGTTTGGTCGGCAGGTAACGGTAGGGGCTGAGCGTCATGCGGGTATCAACACAACATGTGTGGCAATCCACGCTCGAGTCGGTGAACAACGCCGGTGTGCAGCAGACGAAGGCTCGCGATCTCATCGTCAGCGGACGCCGGATCAACCGTGCGTCTGACGACCCAGCTGCAGCAGACCGCGCCTCACAACTGCGCGCATCAGCCCAAGCGATCGAACAATATGAACGAGCAGGCAACGACGCAGTCGCGTTCATGAACGCTCAGGATCGATCGCTGCAAACGGTGCTCGATCGATTGGCGAGAGTCGAAGAACTCACGATCGCCATGGCCACGGACACCATGACAGCGGAGAGCCGTGACATGGCCGCGTTCGAGGTGGCAGAGATCCGCGCAGAGATGATCGCGATCATGAACGAAACCCACGGCGGTAAGTCGCTGTTCGGGGGCTTCCAGGCCACGGCTCTCACCGATGGTCCGGGAGGAGTCACCTTCACTGGCGACTCCGGGCAGATCCTTCGACGCGTTGCTGACAACCAGGTCATACAGGTCAACTTCGACGCTCAAGAGATGCTCGGGTTCACTTCGGGCAAGAGCTTGTTCGACGTGTTCGACGACATCATCGTGGACGCCGGTGCTGCGGACATGACCGCGCTCGGCGGTGCCCGTCTTCAGGAACTCGAGACGGTGCGAGAGTCGATCATCGGCAGTCTGGGCCTCGTTGGGACGCGCACCAGTCGGATCGAGGCAACCCTCGGTGACCACGCCGATTCAAGCGTCAGCCTCCAAGCGTCGGTGTCCGACCTCGAAGACGCAGACCTTGTCGAGGCTAGTATCGCCATGTCCGAAGCGAGTCTGGCGTACGAAGCGGCGCTGGCCGCGTCGGCGCAGATCAACCGCATTTCGCTTCTGAATTATCTGTAGGCCAGGGATAGGATCAGGCGGTGACCCTGGAAACGACGCGCTTCGGTGAAATTGAGATCGACCCCGACTCGGTGATCTCGTTTCCCGACGGCCTGCCCGGATTCCCCGATGTCCGAGGGGTCACGTTGATCAAGGTCTCCGATGAACAACCGTTCTACTGGATTCAGGACGTCGATCACGGTGACCTCGCGTTCCTCGCGGTCATTCCTTGGGAGTATTTTCCGGATTACGAGCTTGCGTTGACCGACGAGGACGAATCCGCTCTCTCCGTCGATGATCCCGCGGACCTCTTGGTGTTGACACTCGTGACCATCGATCGCGATGTTCCGTCGGTGACCGCGAATTTGCTCGGGCCCATTGTCATCAATCAGACGAAACGAATCGCTCGTCAGACCGTGCTTCTCGGCGATCATTCGACCCGCACACCGCTCGGCGTGTAGAACACGGGATTTCCTAGGTCGTCTGACCCCTCAGCTCCGCCCGAATACTGCCGATTATTCAAGTGATGAGCACGGACGCGACGCCGGTGACACCGGTCGATTCCTCCACGGACACGGAGAGGCCGGAAACCCTCGCGGACGCGCTCGGCGAGAACGGTCCAGGCATCGGTGAAGAGATCGAGGCAGAACTGGCCGACGGCATCGCAGACGGCGCAGCTGACGCGGGCGACTCCGAAGTGGAAATGCCAAAGGTCGACACCGACCCCTCCATTGCTGCTCGACTCGGGCTGTTGTCAGACCTGCAAGTGATGGTGACCGCCCGACTGTGCGAGACCAAGCAGCCGCTCGGTGAGATCCTGTCGATGTCGCCAGGCGACGTCCTCGATCTCGGACGAACGACCGGCGCTCCGATCGAGTTGCTTGCAAATGGTGTACTCGTCGCATACGGCGAAGTCGTCGCTGTCGGCAACAGCCTCGGCGTCCGAGTGACAAAACTCGCGAACTGAGGGCTCACGCAGCTTTCGCTGTGTCACGCAGCTTTCGCTGTGTCACGCAGCTTTCGCTGTGTCACGCAGCTTTCGCTGTGTCACGCAGCTTTCGCTGTGCCGTCATCCTGCAACCGCTTGTCGAGCTCTTGGCGCATCGCAGAGACGAGGTCGCGCGTCTCCTGATCCCCCTCGACGAATGCGGTGACCGAGAAGCCTCCCCACGCAACGAGTTCGCTGGCGGTGCGAAGTGAGCGAGCCGTTGGCGAGCGCATCAGATGTGGCTCGACCGCCAACCCGGCGACCGCCGCAACCACGTTTCGCTCAAAGCCCCAGAGTCGAAGCAGATAGGCCCCTAGGGCATACCGATCGACGCCAAAGAGGCGGAGGTCCACAGCGGGATCGATCGAGTATTCGATACCCGTCGAAGCCGGCATGTCGACCGAGGGGCATCGGCTGAGCAGCAGCAAGCCAGCTCCATGGACCATGCCGCCGAGAAAGGCCAGCGCCTGATCTCGGTTGGAGTGTCCATCGGCCTTTGCCAATGCACGGGCCAAAGCCGCGACGTCCTGACTTCTTTCCGAGAGGCCTGGAAGATCGAGCCAAGAACTGCCGGCCATCGAATCGCCGAACAAGGAGTTGCCCAGAACCAAGCCCCGAATGACGTCCAGGCCAAGGAGGCCCACAGCCTGTTCGATCGATGTCACGTCGGATCGGAGACCGAAGAAGGAAGAGTTCACCAGCTTGATCGTTTCGGCGGTCAGGCCGATGTCATCTTGGATCGCGCTGGCAATCTCACCGAGCGAAAAGTCGGACGTTTGCGCGATTTCCATGACGCGCTGGTACGTCGTCGGCAGCGTGGGAAGCGAGTCGACCGATTCAGCGAGTTGCACGATCGGGTTGTCCTCGAATCGTCTGGGATGCTGAGTGAGCTGGCGAATCGTCGCTTCGAACTCATCCACGATGAGCGGCTTGGCGAGCTGGTGGTGGGCCCATGGGGCTGCTCTGCACAAGGCTGCTGTAGAAGGATCGGCTGAATGCAGCAGCCGGATCGACTCTGGTGCCTTCCGGTGAGCCTTCTGCAACAACTCGATGCCATCGATACCTTCGAGGTCCAGTTCAGACAACACAACATCGGGCGGCTCGTTCACCGAAGCGAGGTGACGAAGCGCATCACGTGATCCGCAAGCAAAGCTCATGGACCAGTCGTCGCGCTTGTGACGCGTGGCCAATCGCAGCTGCTCCAACTCGTTCCAGTCATCGTCAACAAAGAGGATGCGTACGACCACGTCGCTTCTTCTCCTACCTGGGTGCCGCCTGCACTGACAATCGGCGGAAAACGGTCAACGTTGAGGCCGATTTCGCTGTCTCTGGGTCGAACGACCAATCAATTCTGACCCCGTAGTGTCGATGGATCTCCGAATACGATCGACTCGGAGAAATGAACGTATGGCGGCGGCAAAACTCACGGCGATCTTCGGGACATGCCGGCGCGTAGGTCGCTGGAAGGTTGCGAAGAAGTCAGAAGCTCTCATCCTCTTCGGTCGTTGTCATGTCGATTTTCGCGATGCATACGCCGACCCCGAGGATGAGTCGATATCGCTGAAGATCATGTGCCTCTTCGGTAGTGCGACCGTGACGCTGCCAGAAGGCGCAAGCGTGCAACCGTCGTCGGTCAGCGTGCTGTCGTCGAGTCGCTTCGAGGTCGATCCTTCCGGACCCGCAGCCGAGCTACCACCTGTGGTGTTGGTATCGACCACCATCTTCGGCCGTTGCCACGCGTCGACAGCTCAGGACGCGGAAGAACTCACCGATCCGCTCGAAGATTGGGAGCTGAAGACCTCGGACGTGCTTCCCCCTCAGCCTCTCATGGAGGAGCCCTCTTCGGGATTGGCCGATCCAACGCCGATGCCGCAGCTCCACCAGAAACCCAGCCTTGGTGCGCACGCTCGCCTCGGGGAGATGGAATCGGTGTGGACGGACACCCCAGGTGAAGAAACGGCGGCGGCATCGATCGATGAAGTCTCTGCGTTGCCTGAAGCCGACGACGAGGACGCCGACGCTCAAGAAGTTGCGTGAACCACTCTGTCGGGATGAGAGGATTTGAACCTCCGACCTTCGGTCCCCCAGACCGACGCGCTAACCAAGCTGCGCCACATCCCGTACGGCGGTAGATCGTAGTGGGACTTCGATCTGATGGCACCGTCTAGGGTTTGGGGATGGATGAACAGGTCCGACAGGTGGCTGGGCGAGAGGTCAGCGTCACGAGCCCGGGCAAGGAGTACTTTCCAAAGGTCGGACTCACCAAGAGCGACGTCGTCGACTATTTCGTCGCGGTGTCCGGCCCACTTCTGAACTGCATGCGAAACCGTCCGGTGTTGCTGCAACGGTTTCCCAACGGTGTGTCTGGCAAGTCCTTCTTTCAAAAACGAATCCCCGATTCGGCGCCAGATTGGTTGCAGACGACGACCGTCGAGACGGTCAACGGAACACCTTCGAGGGCGTTGGTCATGGCCGACGAAGCGCATCTTGTGTGGGCGGTGAACCTCGGCGCATTCACGATGCATCCGTGGCCCTTTCGCGTGCCCGGGCGCGATGTCGATGAGCTTCGAATCGACCTCGACCCGGTGCCGGGGATTGGATTCGAGGAAGTTCGTCACGCCGCTCAGCTCACGAAGGACTACTTCGATTCCATTGGCATCACCAGCTACATCAAGACCAGCGGGAGCAAGGGTTTGCACATCTATGTCCCGTTGAAGCCCGGGTGGGACAGTTACGACGTGCGTGGTGCTTCGGTGACGGTTGCTCGCCACCTCGCCGCAAAACACCCCGAATACGTGACCGACGCCTGGTGGAAGGAAGAACGAGGCAAGCGGGTCTTCATCGATTTCAACCAGAATGCTCCGCACAAGACGGTGTTCGGTGCCTGGTCGATCCGAGCCCGGGTCGGGGCGCAGGTTTCGACTCCGATTTCGTGGGACGTGCTCGAGTCGGTTGCTCCCGATCAGTTGACCGTGGCCGAGGTTCCTTCACGAATCGCTGAGCAGGGCGACCCCTGGCAGGGGATGTACGAAGATCCCCAAGACATCGATGCTCTGGTCGAAGAGTTCCGCGACGGGCTCGAGACCCTCGGCGATGCGCCGTGGCCTCCCGTGTATCCAAAGCAGCCTTTCGAGCCACCTCGAGTGGCGCCGAGTCGAGCCAAAGAGGTCTAACCGACCGCTGGGTCGTTTCCGAGCGCCAGGACCGGAAGGAGTGAAAACGCCGGTGGTGGTCCGGGAAGCTTGCCGGAAGCGACCGTCAACAGATCCGCTCGCGGCACGCTGAATCCGGTGTTGCCCCGTGTGAGCGCCGGGTCGATACAACCATCGAAACCGCCTGTTCCCGAACTCGAACTGTCGGTGAACTCGCGACCTCGCGTGGTTCCGTCATCGTCCGAGAACCACCAGCGGACCAGTCCATCGACGACCGCTTGCGCTTCCGCCTCGATGACGTCGGCGCGACGCATCAAAGCGCCTTCGGAGGGATTCGAGAGGTAGAGGAATTCCGTGATGATCGATTCGATGCCGGGGGAGAAGCGATGGATGCCGTAGAGGTCCATGCCGTCTTCCCGAAGCCGGAGGGAAGCACCCTCGCTGACCGTCGAAACCCATCGGGCATCGAACTGGCTCGCGGCTGCGACCATCTCCTCGTACATGATGGCGGCGAGGCGTCTCGACTCGGGCCGTCCCTCTGCGTAGAAGATTTCGGTGCCGGGCCGACTCGATGGGCGGGTCGCTCCACCGTTGTGGTGCAAGCTGAGGAACACGTCCGGCGCCAGGGCCGTGGCAATGTCCGCGCGAGTCTTGATAGGCACGCGGTAGTCATCGGTTCGCGTGAGTTCCGCAGTGATCCCGAGTGCCCGAAGCTTGGCGATCACCCGCTCGGAGACAACCAGGTTGACGTTCTTCTCGAGGAGTGATCCGTTCGAGGATCCAGATTCTGAACCCCCGTGCCCGGGATCGATGACGACCCTCGCTCGCTCGATGAGCGTGCCCTCCGTGAGTCGGGTTGCGACGCCGCACGGTGTGGTGACGATCCAATTACCTTGCTCGCCGCTCTGGATAGGCACGATGACACCGGTAGGCGTTCGCACGACGCCTTGCGCGGCCGCAGCGACGCTTGGGTCGACGCGGTCCGGCGGCGCCGTCACGGCGTTCCGGCAATTGACGGTACGGCTACCGAGCTGTGGATCTTGAAGACGGAGACAGACGCGATGCATGCCAGCAGTGACCCGTATCGATTCAACGAACGACGCCATTTGGCCGAATCCGTCCGGTCGAGGTGTTGCGCCCGTAGCCACCGAGAGTCCATCGACCAACAATTCATACGTCACCGAACTCGCCGAATTCGGGTCCCGTGCGACGCCCTCGATCCTGATCGAATCGGTGCCTGGGACGATCGCGGTGATCTGGCCGCGCGGAGCACCAGCCCACCGGCCGATGGCAGGTGCAAGTCCGGGGGCTCGGTCATCATTCTGCGCGCTCAATGGCGGACCAGCGAGAAGCGTGAGCGCCAGGACGACGAGAAAGATTCGGCGATGCACTCGATGGAGTGTAGAGGTCGCCATATCGGAGTAATCGGCGCGCCGTGCCGGTATTCAAGATCTGCGTGCAGCTACCGTTGAGGGAGGTATGCGATTTCGGAGATCGGCCAAAGACGGCGACGGCGGTGCCTTTCTCGATGGGACCTCGAGTGAGCTTGCCGACTTCGGCGAGACGGGATCGGACGGCTTCGCGTCGGCATGGAGCGCACAAGCCGACGCGTTGGACCACGATGCCCCACTCGACGGCTTTGGTCCCCCCGATGACGACAAACGCGCCAACCGTGCACGCGATCTCGACCGCCGTTCCCGAAAGGGCCTCGTCTTCCTCGCAGTGTTGCTTCTCGCTGGGGCAGGCGCTGCGATTGCCGTACAACAGGGAGTATTGAGCGATCCGACGGGCTTGTCGCCGGAAGCGCCCGAGCGCGGCAATGTCATTGCCTCGATCGATGATCCTCGGGTGTACGCATCCGGGCCTGCCGACGTGACGGTGGCTCCGGTGACCTCGGTCGACAGCGCGTTCATCAAGCCACCTGATGCCGATCCTTCGCCAGCGACATCGCTGACTCAGGTCGCCGACGGATCGCGCTTTGGCCCGTTGTTCTGGGGTGGGCGTAGCCATGTGGCAGTTGCGGGTCCAGAGCTCGATCTCGATTCGACGTGTGTGGTGGTGAGTTTGGTCGCCGAAGATCTGCGGGTCGTCGACCTCGCCGCGCACGGGGCTTGTGGCGATCGGTACGCAGCCACCGGGGATCGCGCTGCATGCATCGGACCGAACATCGCGCTGCTCGAGGTCTGGCCGTATGACCCCGACGCGGTTGTGACCCAACCGGTGGTCACCTCGGTGCGGGTCAGGATCGAGGCGATCGATCCACAGAGCCGGTCGTGGGAGTCATTTCGAGCTGCCGCGCCGCTTGACGACGCGCTCCTCGAGAACGCAGAGCTCTTGTCTGGGCGACCCGGCGATGCGGCCAACGTCGAAGTCGGCTCTGTTGAGGCGACCTGCACCCTCGTTGATAGGGCTGAGGTTCCGGTCCAATTGCTGTAGAGTCCGCGTCGTGTGTGGACGCTTCGCCTCGACGACCCCGCCGGACAAACTGGCCGCGTACTTCGGTGCGGAAGCTCCGGCTGAACCAGATGCCGTTGAGCCCGATTACAACGTCGCACCGACGCGAGACGTTCCGGTGGTGCGTGTACGAGAGGGGAGTCGACACCTCGACTATCTACGCTGGGGCCTCGTCCCACGCTGGGCCAAAGACCTTCGTATCGGTTCGAAGATGATCAATGCTCGCGCCGAGACCGTGGCAACCAAGAACAGCTTCCGCTCCGCGTTCGCCCGGCGGCGATGCCTGGTGACCGCGGATGGCTTCTACGAGTGGAAACGTCTCGATCCCAAGACCAAGCAACCCATGTACATCAGCCGCCTCGACGGTGATCCGATGGCATTTGCGGGATTGTTCGAGAGGTGGACCGACGCCGAGAATCTTCGAGAGATTCATACGTTCACCATCATCACCACCACGCCGAACGCCACGATGGAACCCATTCACGATCGCATGCCAGTTCTCTTGGCGCCCAAGAACTGGGACCAGTGGCTCGATCCGGCCTATGAGGAGACGGACGAACTCACGAAGCTCCTCGTTCCCGCTCCCGATGGCCTGCTCGGTGCGTATCCGGTGTCCGATCAGGTCAACAATGTCCGCAACAACGAGCCATCGCTGCTCGATCCCGTCGCATGACGAGCACGGCGCGGACCTCGACCGGCTGGTCAGACTCCGAGCTTCGGCGGTCGATCAATCATCTCGCCCTTCGCTGGCAAGCTCGCCTCGAGGGCATCGGTCCCGACCGCGCCTTGCCTTGGATTCTGGCGGTATTGCTCTTTCTCGGTTTCGGCAGTCTGTCGCTCGCTCGGTACCGAAGCCTGCAGCTCGGCGAAGAATTCGCTGCCTGGATGCAGGGCCTGTGGCTGGTTGGAGAGGGCAACGAACCGTTCGTCACCCTCACTGAGCGCGATCTGTTCGATGGTCAGTTCTCGCTCATCATGTGGCCGATTGCGCAGTTGTCGACGCTCCTGCCGACCGGGCCGCTGCTGCTGATCCTGCAGGCGTTGGCGCTCTCTCTGGGCGTCGTACCTCTCTGGCGGATCGCGAGGAGCGTCCTCGAACTCGGCGTCGAAACAGCTCTGGTCCTCGGCCTGGCGTACGGTTTTCAGCCGCAGCTCCACAACCTCAACCTGAGCGAGTTCCACCCAGAAGCGCTTGCGGTGCCCGCACTGCTCTGGGCGTACCTCTTCAGCCAGAACAAACAATGGATTCGTTTCGGGATTGCGATCGCCTTCGTATTGTCGACCCGCTCAGATCTCGGCCTCGTGGTCGTGGGTGTCGGAGCTCTGCTGGCGGTCGAGGGACGCACACGCGCCGGACGCGTCACCGCCGCGGCGGGGGCGATCTGGGCGGCGCTCGCACTCGGCGTGTTCAGCTCGGACCTCGCCGGTGGTGAATTCCTCCACGGAGATGCCTTCGCCAGCTACGGCGATGGACCGGTGGCGATCTTGTGGGGAATGCTGACCAACCCGCTACAGGTGCTGCGGGACTTTTTTGCCGAGGAGAACTTTCGAAAACTGATCTTGCTTTTTGCGCCGTGGCTCTTTCTGCCGGTGCTTCGCCTTCGATTCCAGCTGCCACTGATCATCTTTGGTGTGTTCGGCTTCCTCGCTGCCATCCCGCCCGGCGAGTTCGGCAATCCCCAGCAGGACGTCGCCGCATTGGCGTTTCTTCCGATTGCCGCCGCATTCGCACTTCGCGCTGTCGGTCGACGGTCGGTGCGTCGGGTATTCGTCAACGGACGGCTCCTCGGAGGCGTCCTGTTCGCAAGCATGGCGTTCTTCTTGTTCGGTGCGGGTAGCAGCCTGTACAACGAGCCGTGGACGTGGGGGAGTCGCTCGTCGAACGACATCGATGTCCTGGCAGCCGTCGACACGATCGGTCCGGAAGAATCGGTCGCCGCGCTCGAGAGAGCGCTTCCGCTCCTGACCGAGCGCACGCAGCTGTTGCGCTTTCCCGATGGTCTCGAGGTGTACAAACCCGCGGACCCAACCTTTGGCTCCGACGTCATACTCATCGACGAATCCGACGAGTCCTGGACGGCCCTTGGGCGGGTGACATTCGACCAGGTGATCGAGGCCAAGGGTTACGTTGTGTTCAACCGGTTCGGGACCGTTTCGGTCTATCGACTCGACATCGTCGAATGACCGTCCGCCTGTAGAGCGGTGCGCAATTCGTGCATGTGACGATCGAGTCCCTCCTGATCGGGGCTCAGATCTGCGTTCGCGAAGTCGAGATCGTCCATCGAGTTGATCGGGATCACGTGGACGTGGGTGTGTGGCACTTCGAAGCCTGCGATCATGAGCCCGATTCGACTCGGGGAGAACACCTGCTGTTGAGCGCGGCCAACCGCGTGGGCAACCTGCATGAGGTGCGTGGCGAGCGAGGCAGGAAGATCAGTCCATTGATCGATCTCCGCCCGCGGCACCACGAGCGTGTGACCGGGAGCGATCGGGCGGACATCGAGAAATGCGACACATTCATCGTCCTCCCAGATCATCCGAGAGGGAATCTGTCCGTCGATGATTCGGGCGAAGATGCCTGCCATGCATCAACTGTAGGTCGGGAATTTCGTCGGTCGGGGGAGTAGCGACAGATACGATCGATGCCAATGCAGACCGAATGGCGGCCCTACACCATTCCGAACGCCATATCGGCTCTTCGGCTGGCCTGTATCCCGTGGTTTGTCTGGCTGCTGTTCGCCCAAGACGATCGGATGAACGCAGCGATCCTCCTCGCAGTCCTCGGGGCAACCGACTGGACCGACGGATGGTTTGCTCGTCGATTCGACCAAGTGTCCGAGCTCGGCAAACTTCTCGACCCGACCGCGGACCGTCTGATGATGTTGACGGCCGTGGTCTCGACGTGGATCGACGGCTCGGTGCCCGTGTGGTTCGCCGCGCTGACATTGCTCCGCGAGGGCCTGGTCTCGCTTGCGGCCCTTGGACTCGGAGCTCGAGGGGTGACGTCGTTCGAGGTCACCTGGTGGGGCAAAACGGGAACGTTCTTCTTGATGTTCGCGTACCCGCTGCTGCTCGCCGGGGCGAGCACGATCGGTGGTGCCGACGTCTTGCGAGTCCTCGGCTGGGTCTGTGGCATCCCCGGGCTCGCCATCTCGTGGTTCGCTGCCTGGGGGTACGTCCCGATGGCTCGCCAGGCTTTGGCCGATGCGGGGAGCAAAGCTGACTAGTATGTCGGGTCATGAACATCCCTGAAGACCTGCAATACACCTCAGACCATGAATGGGTCCGCATCGTTGATGGCAACGCTCGGGTCGGAATCACCGATTACGCGCAGGATGCGCTCGGCGACGTCGTGTTCGTCGAGGTACCCGCCGTGGGTGCGTCGATCACACTTGGCACCTCCGTCGGCGAGGTCGAATCGACCAAATCGGTTTCGGACCTCTATGCGCCTTTGACCGGAACGGTCGTCGAAGTCAACGAATCGCTCGATGACACCCCCGGAAAGCTGAACGAAGACCCATACGGCGAGGGGTGGCTCTATGTCATGTCAGTCGGAGATGACGGAGAACTCGCTGGACTCCTCGATGCTGCGGCGTACGGCGAGCTGACCGGCGAGTGATCATGGAGGACCGCGTGTGTTCGGCATGTGGCCACCGCAATGATCCTGGCGCGAACTACTGCTCGTCGTGTGGCGAGCAGATCGGCGGGGGACCGGATGCGCCGACCGAAGCCATCCCCGTCATTTCACATCCTGAGCAGATCGACCGCGAACATTTGGCCGACCGCGAAGGTTTCACGGAGTCGACCGGACTGCTCGTCGTCGAGAACGGTCCCAAGAGGGGATCTCGATACGCCCTCGACAGCGAGGTCGTGACAGCAGGCCGGCACCCCGCGAGCGACATCTTTCTCGACGATGTGACCGTTTCGCGTCGACATGTCGAGATCTCGAACGACGACGGCGTCTATCGAGCTCGTGATGTCGGCTCGTTGAACGGCACGTACGTGAACAAACAACTGACCGAGGATGCCGTCCTGGTCGATGGTGATGAGCTGCAGATCGGTCGCTTCAAGCTGATCTTCTTTCACGGAACAGGCTCGACCGACCAGTAGAGCCCGCTCGCCTAGCGATAGGCTGAGAATTCGAGAGGAGTGTCACATGGTTCCAATGGAACTTGTTGGGGTCAGGGTCGAGCTGCCGAGCAACACGCCTATCGTCTTGCTCCGTACGACGACCGAGGACGCAGCGGAGTCGCTGATTCTCCCGATCTTCATCGGTGGACCGGAAGCGACCGCGATCGCTCTGGCACACGAGGGTGTCGAACCTCCTCGTCCGATGACGCACGATTTGTTTGCGCAGGCGCTCGACGCGATGGACGTTTCCGTCGAACGAGTGGTGATCACCGAACTTCGTGAGCGTACGTTCTTCGCTGAGCTCCACATGCGTTCGCCGGGCGAGGCTCGTGTCATGTCCGCTCGCCCGTCCGACGCGATCGCCCTCGCAGTCCGGATGCAGGTGCCGATCTTTGCCGAGGACGAGTTGCTTGCTGAGGTCGGCTACTCGGACGTCCCCGAGTCCGAGGACGAGGAGTCAGAAGACATCGTCGAAGACTTCCGGGATTTCATCGACAGCGTCAAACCTGAGGACTTCGCCTAGCGGCTGACCGAGGCGGTTCGCGCGGTCCGCGCGAACAATCTCACGTTGGGTCGTTGACCGCCGCAATCCGGGTCTCTAGGATTACGGCCACGTAATTCCACGACTGCCACTCTGGCGTGGACATCTCGCACGCGGTGCGGGAAGGGACCCAAGATCTCATGAGCAACACGAGCAACACCAGTGACGACAGTGTCGTTGGCTACAGCGGCAAGAGCACGGCCGAAATCGTCGGAATCACGTACCGGCAACTCGACTATTGGGCCCGCACCGATCTCATCCGCCCCGGGCTCACCGACGCGTCGGGCAGCGGTTCGCGACGGCAGTATTCCTACCGGAACCTCCTCGAGCTCAAGGTGGTCAAGAACCTTCTGGACTCGGGAATACGACTCGAGCAGGTACGTGAAGTCTTTGCCTACCTGCAAGACGAGCTCGGCGAAGACATCGCGACCGCGAATCTTGTGGTGAATGGATCCCAACCGATGCTGGTGCGCAGCGGCGAAGAAGTGATCGATCTATTGAAGAACGGTCAGGGTGTGTTGAACATCTTGCCGCTGAGTGGCGTCATCGATGAACTTGACGAAGCGATCGTCGAGCTGTTCCCGTCACGAGGTCGCGAATCGTCGACCACGACGAACGAACTGAGTTCGGCTGTCGCCCTCTAACGACGGACCGTTCCGGCTGATCTCTGCACCGGTGCTGCACCGAGCTCGATGGATCGGGGGTTTCACGTTCGCGCTTTGCCTCGCCACGGCGTGTGGCTCGGATCGTCCTTCACCAGAATCCGCCTCGGCCTCCGATGCCGACACGTCCATAGCGTCGAGCACGACAGTTCAGTCGTCCACCGCCGAACCGTCCACGAACGAGCCCTCCGCACCCAACGAAGAGACCGCCGCTCCATCAACGTCGACGACACGGGCGTCCTCGACGACCACCTCGACCACCTCGACGACCGAAGCGACCTCGACCACTGTGGTCGCTACCTCGACCACTGTGGTCGCGCCGGAAACGTCGACTGTCGCACCGACGACGGCTGCGCCGGCTCCGACACCATCTGCCACACTGCCGCCAATCGCTTCCCCACCCACGGCTTTCGCCGGTTCCGTCGACATCATCACGGACGAGACGAGGTCTCGCTTGACCCATTCCTGGCGCGAGGGCTGTCCCGTCTCCTTGGAGGACCTCCGATTGGTGACGGTCACCCATTGGAACTATGCCGGGGTCGCCACCACGGGCGAGCTGGTCATCCACGCAGATCACGCAAGCAACATGGTCGACGTGTTCCGAACCCTGTATGACGCACGGTTTCCCATCGAACGGATGGAACTGGTCGATCGTTATGACGGCGATGACGACCTCTCGATGGCGGCCAACAACACTTCTGCCTTCAACTGTCGCGAGGTTGCATGGAAACCGGGCGTCTGGTCGAACCATGCGTTTGGCACCGCGATCGACATCAACCCGCTCGTGAACCCGTATGTCTCTGCGACCCGGGTGCTGCCTCCGGAGGGGGCCGCGTTCGCCGATCGCAGCATCGAGGCACTAGGCGGGCTCTACCCCGGTGACGTGGCCACGACCGCGCTCGCAGAGATCGGTTGGATCTGGGGAGGAACGTGGTCATCGGCGAAGGATTGGCAGCACTTCTCCGTGTCGGGCGGCTAGCCGCCAACTCAACCGGGCAGGACCGAGTGGCGCAATTGGCGCAACGAATGATCGGCCAAGACCAAAGCGACCATGGCGTCGACCATCGGGACGGCGCGGGGCAACACACAAGGGTCGTGGCGCCCCTTCGCTTCAAGTGTGGTCGCTGCGCCTTGCGTCGAGACGGTCGTCTGGGAGGAGGAGATCGTCGCAGTCGGTTTGAACGCGGTCCGGAGCAGCAGCGGCTGTCCGTTGCTGATGCCGCCTTGGACTCCGCCGGAGTGGTTGCTCGTGGTGGAAGGCCTTCCATCGTCGCCCGGGACGAAGGGATCGTTGTGTCTGAGACCGGTCATTTCGATCGCACCGAATCCGCTTCCGACCTCGAAGCCCTTGGTCGCCGGCAGGGACAACATGGCCTTGCCGAGGTCTGCCTCGAGTCGGTCGAAGACCGGCTCACCGAGTCCGGCCGGCATGTTTCGGACCACGGTTCGAACCGCCCCGCCAAGGGAATCGCCATCGCGTCGAGCTTGTTCGATCGCGGTGGTCATCTCGGCCGAAGCTGCGGGGTCCGGGCATCTCGTGTCGTGCGTTTCAATCTCGGCGAGCGTGACGGTTGCGGGGTCGACGTCCGCGGTGATCAGATGAACCTGATCGACCCACGAGACGATTTCCGGCGCAGCGGCTGTCCGATCGTCGGCGAGGGCGAGTGCGTCGAGCAGCTGCATCGCCACCGCGCCTGCTGCCACACGGCCGATGGTTTCACGAGCGCTCGACCGACCTCCGCCTGCGATCGAGCGATGACCGAACTTCGCGTCGTAGGTGTAGTCGGCGTGTGAAGGCCGGTAGACGTTGCGCAAGTGATCGTACGCTCCTGAACGAGCGTCCTTGTTTCTGACCAACATCGCCAGGGGTGCCCCGGTCGAGCGGCCGTCCTCTACTCCGGAGAGGATCTCCACGAGGTCTGACTCGTCGCGCTGGGTGGTGAGTTTGCTCTGCCCTGGTCGACGTCGATCGAGCTCGAGCTGTATACGGTCGAGATCGATCGCTAGTCGAGACGGCAGCCCATCGATGACGACTCCTACTCCTCCGCCGTGACTCTCGCCGAACGTCGAGATCTGAAACGTGTGTCCGAAGCTGTTTCCCACGGCGTCAGCGTACCGGTTGCGGTCCCTATGCTCCGCTTCGTTCAGACGCCAGAGCACTCATCGCGCGGCTGCGCATCTCATCGGTGACCACGGGCGCAGGACGCTCTGGCTGCGGAGCTGCGACGGCCTTGGCCGACAGCGACTGCAAGATGTGCGTCAGGAGCTGCACCAGCGTGTCGAGGGCCGTCTCGTTGTCGCGGGCGTCGGTTCGCACGATGGGAACCTCTGGAGCGAGATCGAGCGCCTCACGAATGTCCTCGACGGAATGCTGCGGAGCACCGTCGAACTGATTCAGACCGATCACGAAGGGAACACCTCGCTGTTCGAAGAAGTCGATCGCGTTGAAGCACTCGTCGAGACGACGCGTGTCCACGAGAATCAACGCACCGAGTGCGCCAGCGGTGATGTCATTCCACATGAAGCCGAAGCGGTCCTGTCCCGGCGTGCCAAAGACGTAGAGCACGAGGCCCTGTTCCACGGTGATCTTGCCAAAGTCCATGGCGACCGTCGTGCTGGTCTTTTGTTGGACGAAGGTGGCATCGTCAACACCGGACGCGGCACTGGTCATCTTGGCCTCGGTGCGAAGGGGGGCGATCTCCGAGACGGCGCTCACGAACGTGGTCTTACCCACACCGAAGCCGCCGGAGATGACGACCTTGGCCGAAACGGGGCGAGCTTGGCTATCGGTTTCGAATGCCATCGAGCAGTCTCCTCACAATTGCAATGTCGTCTGAACGTGTCGTTTCGAGTACTTCGAGGGTGCCCTCACCCCAGAGATCGGCGACGAGCACGCGAGCAACGCCAAGTGGAATGGAACATTTCGCAGAGATCTCCGCAATGGAATTTGGTGTCTCGCAAAGCGCGTAGATGGCAGCCAAATCGCGATCAGCTGGAGCGCTACTGCCCGCGCTCACGGCGATCATGGCCTCGATTGCGAGCTCGCCGGCTTCAGACCTCGTGCGCCCTCCGGTGAGAAGGTACGGACGGGTGAATGAGCCTTCCTCGATCACGTCTGCCTCCTCATCGAGTTCCATTGGTCTTCCTTCGGTTCCTTGGCTCAGACCGTCAGGACGTTCTTGAGCTCGCTGATGAGCTCGGGGGACAAGGCTGCGCCCGCTCGCTCGGCGAGCAGGGTCATCTCGTATGCGACCTGAGCAATGTCTGCGCCGGACTGGCACAGGACGGCCAGTGATGCGCCGTGCCCCATGGACATGACGAACAGATTGCCCATCGTCATTTCGACGATGACCTGATCGACGACACCACATCCGAGGCACACTGCAGCCCCGTTGGTGAGGCTCGTCAACCCCGCAGCGATGGCAGCGAATTGATCCACGCCGGTCGTGTCGATGCCGGCAGATGATGCGAGCAGGAGGCCGTCGGCGGAAACGGCCACTGCTTCTCGAACCCCAGCGGTGTCCTGGGCGAAACGCGCCAGCAGCCACGCAAAGTTTTGTGCCTCGGTCGATACGGTCATGATTGGCTCCCAGATGGGTTCGGTTGTTCGTCGATCTGATCAGCGGACGGATTCGAAGGTTCAGCGCTTTCCGGCGTCGGTGCCGCCGCAGAATCCGATGGTAGCGGTGGAGGCATCATCGATGCCGCGCTCCCGGCTTCTGGGGACGGCGCCGGACCCGATGCGCGGCCCCTGGCCACAGCGGCACGGAAGCTTCGCAACGAATTGCTGACTTCGGCAGCATCGCGCTTCGGCGTCTCGGCCGGTTGATCGGGCGTGTCGGCGATCGGCGCTGGTGCCGGCGCCGGGCTCGTGGCTGCGCTGCGTCGCTTCGGGAAGCCGGCTGCCGTGATCTCCGTCGGCGGAGGCGTTGGCGTGGGCGATTCAGCAACAGGTTGTGCAGGAGCGGCTGCGGCGGCCGGTTCTGATGCTGGGGCGGCGTCAGCAGCCTGACCTGCTCCGCGAGAGCTCCGGCGCTTCGGGAATCCAGCAGCGGTGACCGCCGGGGAATCGGCGTCCGCTTTGGGCGTCTCTGCCTGTGCCGAGACCGGAGCGGTGAGATTGGCCGCGGTCTCGGTCGGTGCTTGTCTGCTTTCTGGAGTTGGAATCGGCTCGCGCTTGGCGACACCTTCGAGCGTGCGCTCGTCGATCTCAATCGCCGTTGCAGCTTCGCTGCTGAGAAGCGAGACAGGAAGATCGATGAAGGCGATGGTGCCTCGTCGTCTGCCTTCGCCGGTCGGATCCGCGCTTGCCAGTCTGACCGTGATGCCAAGCTCTTGGCTCAGACGTCCGACCACGAACAGACCCAGATACGCAGATGGTGCATCGGCGAAGTCGACCGGGTTCTTCAATCGATCATTCACCTGCACGAGCGCTGCGGGATCCATGCCGATTCCTTGATCGACGATCGCCAACCGGTAGTGGGTTGCGGTGTGCTGTCCGAGTACTTCAACGGGGGTGTTCGGTGGCGAGAAGCTTCCTGCGTTCTCGAGCAGCTCAGCAATGAGGTGCGAGAGGTCCGTTGCGAGATTGCCCGAGACCGTGGCCGGGTCGATGTCACCGAGGCGGACCCGGCGGTAGTCGGCAATCTCGGCGGCTGCTGCGCGCAGGACGTCGCGAATCGCGATCGGCTTGGCCCAACGACGGGGTGTCTGTTCGCCCGCCAACACCAGCAGGTTCTCTGCATTGCGTCGCATACGGGTCGCGAGGTGATCGAGTCGAAAGAGGTTCTCGAGCGCATCGGCGTCGGACTCTTGACGTTCCAACTCGTCGATGAACTCGAGCTGACGATTCAGAAGGTTCTGGTTTCGACGCCCGAGGCTCACGAATGTCCGGGCAACGTTCTGGCGTCGAAGTTTCGCTTGGCCCGCTGCGAGGTCGACCGCAGCATCCTGCATCGTGTTGAGCGAGTGAGCGAGAATCGCAAGCTCGTCGTTGGTTTCGACCTCGAACGGATCGAGGTCGGGCAGCTCTTCGGAGCTTCGAGCAGCCTGAACGACTGCAGGAATTCCATCCTCGGCTGCTGCCCTCGCTTGATCGGAGAGTTGTTGTACGGGTGCGGTGATCTGGTTTGCCACGGAGCGGACGAGAAAGAAGCCGATCACCAGGGCGGTCAGCAACAACGAGACAACGACGAACACGAAGATCGATCGTTGGTTCGTCACATCGGTGGACACGGCGCGAATCTCCGTCAACGAGCTTCCCGCAACGTCGAAGGGCTGGCTCGACTGGACGAGCCAGTTGAAGTCGAGCGCAGAGCTTGGGTCGAGGCTGTCGCTGACGCGTCGGGCCGCCGTGACGGTGCCGCCGGTTTGGACGACCCCCGGAACGAACAGTTCGGTGTTGAGCCCGGAGCCGTCGGCGGCGAGTTGTGCTGCGTCGAAGAGAAACTCTGCCGAGTGGTCGGTGAGGGTGTCTGCGAGCAAGACCGAGAAGGACGAGTCGACCAGGGCGACTTCGACGGCGTCATCGCCTGCGAGCTCATCGAGGATCCTCTGTACGTTCGTCAGCGGTACTCGAACCCGAACCAGCGCGCCGCCTGAGGTGGTCGCTGGCGGTTCCGTCCATGTCGCCAACTCGAACGAAGGCTCGTGTTCGCCATCATCGACAAACGAACGAAAGCTGAAACCGTTGTCGCGAGTCTGGGTGAACCACTCGTCGTCCCCGTAGTCGCTGAGTGTCGTGTCGTGAGAAGAGCCAAGATTCAGGCCGTCCTCAGACACCAAGAGGACCTGAACGTTGTCCTCCTCGAGCTGCAGCTCATCGACGGCGGTGAGCGCGAGCACCTGCGAACGACGGGTCACGGGACCTTCGAGAGCCGTTGTGAGTTCCTCGCCTTCGAGCACGACGAATCCCGCGTCGCGCGTGGCATTGCTCGTCTCCACCAATGATTCTCGGAACGCTGACCGACCGTTGAGCCGCTCGACGCGAGCGAACCACTCGGACACGTAATCGGCCAGCTCACGAGACCCACGTTCAGCAGATCGAGCCACGCCGTCCTCAACGACACGTTCCGACAGAATTTCTTCGGCAGATTCGACCGCATCGGAGGTTCGCTGTTGGATCAGAAAGATGCCGACGATCGAGATCGCGCCGAGCAGAAGCAGCGGCAGCAACAAGACCGGCAGAAAGCGACGAAGAATCTTCGAACGAATCGACTGGGCCTTGAGGCCATCGCGGTCGTTTGCCGCGGAGGTCTGACCAAGTTTCAGCTTCGCCATCGCGGTGGCCCCTAACACATACAAGAGAGAGTCGTCTTCACTGTGTAGGTCGGACGGTCACCCTGCTGACCTATAGGTCTTTCGACCCTTGGGGCAATGGGGTCAAAGGTTGTTTCGGGTCAAACTCAGAGATTTAGTAGGGCCTGTTCGACCACCTCGGTCAGTGCGGGATGGATGTAGAGCTGTCCGCGGGCCATCTGGTCGACCGTTTGGCCGAAGCTCATCCCTTGAATGAGCTGTTGGATCAGGGTCGAGGCCTGGGGACCGATGATGTGCGCGCCGATCAGGAGCCTCGTGTCGGCGTCGGCGATCAACTTGCACACGCTGGTCGAGTCTTCCATCGCCCATCCATACGCGGTGGCCCCGAATGGGTGAACCGTGGTGACGATGTTGTATCCAGCAGCAATGGCCTGGGGTTCGGTCAACCCCACCGCGGCGACCTGAGGGTGTCCGAAGACGGCGTGAGGGGTGAGCGTCCGATCGATTTGGTGAAGGTCATCGGGATGCGCCAGGTTGTGTGCGACAACACGAGCATCCGCGTTCGCCGTGTGTTTCAACTGCGCTGGATTGGTGATGTCTCCCAGCGCCCAGATGTCGGGATGAGCGGTGCGAAGGTTCTCATCGGTGATCACGTATCCCTGTTCGTCCAGCTCGACGCCGGTCGACGTAACCCCGAGCTCATCTCCGTTGGGCACGCGACCGATCGCAACGAGCAGGGCATCGCCCGACACCGTTGTCGGCTCTCCGTCCTCCAACATCGTGATGGTGATCGTGTCGCCGTCTTGATTCATGGAAACGAGTTCGACGTTCGTGCGAACGTCGAACTTCTTCGCGTAGGCGTCGGTGAAACGTTGTGCGATGTCTGGATCTTCTTGGCGAAGCATCACCGAGCTGCGGTTGAGGATCGTCACCCGGGAACCGAGAGAACCAAATACGTTTCCGAGTTCGGAGCCGATGTACCCGCCCCCCAACACGATGAGGTGTTCCGGGAGTGCGTCGAGCCGCATGATCGTATCTGACGTGTGATAGTCGACGTTCGAGTCGCTCACAACCGCCGGGACCAAGACGCGCGCTCCAGCCGCCAGCACGATCTTGTCGGCGGTGACCGTCTCGGTGGCACCATCGAGCATGGCGACTTCGAGCGTCTTGTCGCCGGTGAATCGTCCGGAACCCTTGTAGACGGTCACATTGTCTTGCTCGACCGCACGGTAACGCTCGCCACCTTCTGCGATCGGATCGATGCGACCAAACACGCGGTCCCGGATCGCCGGCCAATCGGCGTGGCTGAACGACGTGTGCACGCCCAATGCGGGACCGACCTCGGCAGCATTGTGGGCCATCTCTGCGGCATAGACGAACATCTTGGAGGGGATGCAACCGACATTGAGGCACGTGCCCCCGAAGGCACCGCGTTCAACGATCGCCACCCGTTGGTTGTCGAAGTCGGGGGTCAAGATCGAGTTTCCTGATCCCGTTCCGATGATCAGGAGGTCGTAGTGGTTCATGCGCAGCTTTCAAGTGAGGGGTTGTTGGTTCAGCGGAAGCGTCGAATCAGAGCGGAGGTGTCAGAACGACCGTCTCCGGACTCCATGAGTTCGTCGTAGTACCCGGCCACAATCGAAGCGACGGGGGTCGGTGCGCCAAGGCGATGTGCTTCCGCGAGCGCAATGCCGAGGTCTTTGATCATCCATTCGATGGCGAAACCGAAATCGAAGGAGTCCGCCACCATCGTCGAACCCCGGTTGGACATCTGCCACGAACCTGCCGCGCCGTTGGAGATCGTTGCCAGAACCTTGTCCATGTCGAGCCCGGCGGAGATACCGAGGTTGAGCGCTTCGGCCAACCCTTGAATCGTGCCAGCGATCGCAATTTGGTTGACCATCTTCGTTGTTTGGCCGGAGCCGATGGGGCCGATCAACGTACGCGTACCGGAGTACGCCGTCATGATGGGCTCGACGCGATCGAACGTCGACTGGTCTCCTCCGCACATGATCGTTAACACGCCATTCTGCGCTCCGGATTCCCCTCCGGAGACCGGGGCATCAATGAATCCGACGCCCGAGAGCGCCGCAGCCTCCCCGACCTTGATCGCCACGGTGGCAGACGCGGTGGTGTGATCGATGAGCACCGCTCCCGCATTGAGCCCTGCGAGCGCACCGTCGTCGCCGAGGGCGACCGATCGCACGCTGTCGTCATTACCGACGATCAGGACCCCAACCTCTGCATCCGCACACGCATCAGCGGGGGAGTTGGCGAGTCGAGCGCCCGGGTGTTCCTCGCAGAATCGTTCCGCCACTGCGGTTGTTCGATTGAACACCGCTACGTCGTGCCCGGCCGCAACGAGATGACCGGCCATGGGATATCCCATGGCGCCCAGCCCAATGAATCCAATTCGTGTCATCAGCGAAGACTACAGCCCGAGAATGGCTGGGATCTCGTCCCATCCGCCTTGTTCGTTTGGCGCGATGATGACGTCTGCCAACGCCTTGATCTCATCGGTGGCGTTGCTCGGCACAATGGCGATTGCAGCGGCGCGCAACATTTCGACATCGTTGTGCGCATCGCCCACGGCAGCTACTCGAGTCACGTCGACTCCGTGACGCTTGCACCACGCCGTGATCCCTGTTTGTTTGTCGACCTCGTGCGCTTGGATCATCAGGCCGTGGTCACCCTCGAAGTGAGAGACCGCCACGATTGCGGTGGCGAGCTGCTCGGAGTTGATCGTGTCGGCGATCGGATCGAGCAGCGCACGAGGGTACCCAAAGGCTCCGAACCCAATCGTTGCCGACGATCGCACCGCATCGGCGAGCGAGCTCACGGCACGGACCCCCGGAGCGGTTGCAAGGTATCGATCGCCGGCTGATGGTCGCGGGCCGACGACCATGTCGGACTCGGGGTGGTCGACGTAGACGAGTGGTTCCAGACCGGACTGCTCAAAGATGCCGACGACCTCCAGAGCGTGCTCGGTCGTGATTGCATCGACGAGAAACGATTCTCCCCGAACCGAGTCGCGGGCGAGCGCTCCATTCATGAGAATGGCTGGCCGATCATCGAGGCCGGCGGGTACAAGGCCCCGCAATGCTCCCTGCGCGCGGCGCCCCGTGGCCACCACGAACGGGACCTCGTGTGCGTCGAGGTGTGCGACCACGTCGAGGCTGCTCGGATGAATCGACAGATCCGGTGCCCAGAACGTCCCGTCGAGGTCCGTGATCAACGCTTCAACAGTCATCAGGCGCAGGATACGGGTGTGGCACATGTATCGGTCGATTGACACGACTCTGGTCATTCATGCGACTACCAATGGTGGAATGGAACTCTCACTCGTCATCATGGCTGCTGGCCTCGGAAGCCGCTTCGGTGGTACCAAACAACTCGTCGAGGTCGGACCGAATGGCGAGGCATTTCTCGATTTTGCTATCGCTGATGGTCGTGCGGCTGGTTGCACCCAAGTTGTCTTGATCATTCGCAGCGATATCGAGGCCGATGTTCGCTCCCATCTCGAACGGCAATACGACTCGCTCGACGGGTTCGTCCTGGTCCGCCAAGATGACTTTGGTCCGCGACGCGACAAACCCTGGGGGACAGCGCACGCGGTGCTCTCGACCGCTGCGGTGGTTTCCGGACCATTCATCGTCGTCAACGCAGATGACTATTACGGCCCGACATCGTTCCAACTCGCTGCAGACGCTCTGGCACAGGGTGGCGATGACCTCGGTGCCCTCGTCGCATTCGAGTTGCCGAAAACGCTTCCGGCCGAGGGATCGGTCTCTCGCGGAGTCTGCGCGGTCGACGACGCAGGCGAACTCCTTTCGATCACGGAAACCCATGGCATCAGCCGTCACGACGATGGGGTCATTCGCTCCGAGGATCCAGCGGGCGAACACGGTGACGACACGCTCGTCTCGATGAACATGTTCGGCTTTCCGCAATCGCTGTTCGCCCATCTGGCCAGTCAGTGGGACACCTTCTATAGCGAGTTCGGGTCCGAGCCGAAGACGGAATACCTGCTTCCCGATGTGGTCGACTCACTTCGTGAGAGTGGAGAGATGCGCGTTGTGGTGCCTCGTTCACAAGAGGAGTGGATTGGTGTGACCAACCCGAACGACCTCGAACCGGCCCGGGCAAAACTCGCTCACCGCTGATACTTGCCGCGGGCTCGGATCCGTCGCCTGTCGGCTCCTCGACCGATCTGCGGATGCTTGCCGCGGGCTCGGATCCGTCGCCTGTCGGCTCCTCGACCGATCTGCGGATGCTCACCGCGGGATCGCTCGTTTAGGTTTCCCTGCGCCGCGTGAGGCGATCGGAGCCCGCATCGACTCCGGGAAGCTGTGGTTGCATCGCTCCCATCCGTTCCGCAGCGAGATCCATCACCATCTCTTCGAGTTCGGACCAGTGGTGGGCCCGTGGACCCGAGAGATGCTGGTTGTAGGGCTGATCGAAGACGATCGCGTTGTACCCGGCTGCCCGCAATTGTTCGATGTTGTGCGGCCCATCATCGATGTAGACGTCAGCTCCGACATCTGGCTTGTTGCCGAGGAAACAGATGTCGCGATAGGGAATTCGGTGTTGGTCGAGCCACGAGACGGTGTCCGCGACGGCGGACGCGTGTCCCCAGTTGACATAGAGCCGATGGGTGATGACCCGAATGTGGATGCCCGCATCCGACAACCGCCAGAGAGCGTCGGTCACACCTTCGATCGCCGGCATGTTGGCGAAGAGTCCGTGATCGGCCACAGCCATGGCGTGCAGTCGTTCGAAGCCACCGGCGCGACCCAGATCCCATTCGCGAAAGTCCCAGGAGCGTTCGAGTGGGAGAGCATCCTCCTCGACGCCCAGTTCTTGCGCGACGATCGTTCGAAACGCAGGCGTATAGTCGCCGCACACACCGTCGAGATCAACACCAAAGACAAATGGCTCCATCTGTCGAGACGGTAGTCGCCACAGCTCTAAAGAAAGTGGAATAGGTTGCGCAAGAAATCCGACGTCTCGTCCACCAAGCGCCCCGGGTTTGTCACCGAGCTTCGAGACAAGATCAAGGAGCACAGGCTTCCGCTTTTTGCAGCAGCCGTGGCGTTCTTCTCGTTCATCGCGTTCATCCCCGCGGTGGCGGCCGCGGTTTCGATCACGGGCTTGGTCGCGGACACCGACGTTCTGGTCGAAGAGGCAGAAGCCGCCTTGGAGAACTCGCCGCAACCAACGCGTGACTTCGTCGTTGAGCAGATCCGTTCGATCTCCGACGGCTCTTCAACGGGCGCAGGAGTTGCCGCCGCCATCGGTATTGCCCTGTCGATTTTCAGCGCGTCGGGGGCGGTTGGCAACCTGATGGAAGCACTCAACGTGGTCTTTGATCGCCGCGAGAACCGGAACTTCGTGGCGAAGAGGCTCACGGCGATCGGACTGCTGTTCGGAGCCCTCGTCTTGATCGCGTGCATGGTTTTTGCCATGTCGGTCGTTCCCGCTCAGCTGAATGACTGGTTTGATTCTGCCTGGGTGAAAGGTCTTGTCACCGCAGGGCGGTTCATTGCGCTGGGGCTGCTGATGATCGCCGGACTGTCGTTGCTGTACCGCATCGGGCCGGCACGCAATCTCGATCGCGACCGAGAGCTCGTACCGGGTGGCGTGACCTCGCTGATCAGCGTCGGCGCGGCAACAGGCACCGTGCTGCTCGTCCTGTTGTCCTGGGGTTTTGGGGTCTTCGTGAACAACTTCGGCAGTTACGGCGAGACGTACGGCACCCTCGCAACGATCGTGGTGGTGCTGTTGTGGCTGCAGCTCATGGCTCTCGCGGTGTTGCTTGGCGCAGAGGTGGACGCGCGGGTACAGCGCGAGCGAATACGCGACGCCCGGGTCAGCGCTGGCCTCGAACCCGACAAGCCTGCACAGTTCTGACCGCTGGGATCGTCGATAGCGGAGGGCCTCCCGCTCGCATCGTCACGCTCATGCGTGGGTTCGCCTGGCGAACCTTTGGGATCGAGTGCTCCCAGTGGTGTTGGGTCGCTCCGCCCATCACCAACAGGTCACCAGAGTGCAGGACCACTCGGTGGCCTGCACCGCCCTGCTGCGGCCTGAGGTGAAAGGTTCGTGGGCCTCCGAGGCTCACGATGGCGACCAATGGGTCGACCTCGGTTCGACCGATCCGGTCTGCGTGCCACGCCACACTGTCGCTGCCGCGCTCGTAGTAGTTGCAGAAGAGACCGTCGAATGCTCGGTCGTAATGAGATGAGAGCACGCGACGAACTGCCGCGATCACCGGAGGAACGGTCTGATTCGGAAGAGGCGAGAGTCCGGTGCGGCGAGGCTCCTCATGCCAGGTTCCGTACATCAGCCGGCGTCCCCTGGTCCACTGCATGACCTGGTCGAGCTCGCACAGGAGCGCGTCGGCACCCACCACGAATTGGGTCGCATGGTCGACCCAGCAACATGGGTCCAAGGTGAATCGCTGGGCAGTCCAGTGGTCGGAGACCTCGGGGTGTTGTGCGCCGAGCAAGGTCAACGGGAGGTGTTCCACCCCGGAAACCCTACTACGAACACGCGTTCGATGCCCAGCTAGTCGATGACCCCGAAGGTGAGGCCAGCATGATCCACGAGTTCTTGTATGAAGGGCTCGCCGAAGGCTGTGGATGGTGTCCAGAACCCGCCCGGGACGTCTGCTGGATCCAGCCCGAGCAACATGATCGCAGCCTCGGCAAGCATCTTGGCAGTCGATCCATATCCAGGGTCTCGATCGCCGGTCACCTTGGTCGTGATTCGCGCGCCCGACGCTGTGGTTCCGTAGAACCTGATGTCGAAGAAACCCGCCTCCTGTGCCTCGGGCGACGGCCCCTCGCCCGGCTTTGGCAACACTTTGTCGGCGAGGATCTTGCGAACGGGCCCCACGCTGATCGCTCCCATGAGCCCTCCGAGCCCGCCGGAAACGGCACCCGCTCGCAGCGCGCCCAGCGGACCGCTTCCCGTCAACATGGCTTCGTCGTACAAGAAGTCGTCTCCCCACGGTCGGCCGCGCAGCGCATGGCTGCGGTGGACCACCCGCGTGTTCACCGCTGCCATCACGAAGGGAGCGACCCACCGCTCGGACGCCTCGTCCCTCATCGGCAACGTGACGTTGGGCTGGCGCACTCCGGTTCGCATCCCCGCAGGAGCGAGGGCGTATGGGTTCGTCAGTACTCTTCGGAGCGAGGGATCGTTCGATGCTTCCTCGACGATGTTCAACATCGATGCGACCGTGCCACCGCTCGCCGCGCCCTTCAGCGCCTTGACGCGCATGTTGATCTGGGTGCAGGGCTCGCCCAACAGTTCCTGTGCTTGGGCCTGCGTGAAGAACACGCCGAGATCGGAGGGAATCGAGTCGAACCCACACGCGTGCACGATTCGTGCACCCGACAACGCAGCACCTTCGTGGTGAGCATCGATCATCGATTGCATCCAATGAGGCTCACCCGTGAGGTCGCAATAGTCGGTTCCTGCGGTGACAGCCGCCGCAACGAGAAGGGACCCGTGCAAGGCGTAGGGCCCAACGGTTGACACGATGACTCGGGTCGATTCGGCCAGTGCCGCGAGAGCAAGTTCATCGGCGGCGTCGGCCACGATGTGGTCCACGTTGAGATCGAGACGAGCGGCGACGTCAGCCAATTTCTCCGGATTGCGACCCGCAATCGCCCAGCGGAGGTCGCTGTCAGAGCCGTGACGCTCGTGCAGGACTGCGCACAATATCTGACCGACAAAGCTGGTGGCACCAAAGACGACGAGGTCGTACGGGCGCTCGGGGGTACTGGACATCTTGTGAGTCTATGCGGCGGTCGATCTCGGACTGTCTAGTTCAACCAAGGCTGTTCGGGATATGACGCGAGAAACTCCGCCATAGAGCCCTGCCTGCCCAGCACCTTGGTCCACAACGTCTGCCAGTCGCACTCCCACAGATCATCGGATTCGCATCGACTGATGATCCAGGCCCCGGATCTGAGCTCGGTCTCGAGCTGGCGTGGGCCCCAGCCTGCATATCCCGAAAACACTCTTGCTCGCTCGAGGTGTGCGAGCGGGTCGCGTTCCGTGGCGAGGTCGAGCAAGCCAATTCCTTCGTGCATGAAATGCATGTCGGGGGATGCAGGGTCGAGTGGCTCCGCCAGGACAAGCGCGGTGCCTTGTTCGACGGGGCCTCCCATGAACAGGCGGTCAGGATCGACGACGGGCCCGAAATCGGGAAGTGCATCGCTCACGAGCATGTCGCTCGGACGATTGAGTACCAGCCCCATCGAGCCAGCGTCGTCGTGTTCGATGACGAACACCACGGTTCGATCGAACGTCGCGTCGTGCATGCCGGGAGAGGCAATGAGAAGCGAACCGGTCTCGAGCATGTTCCAGTTTGCCCACAGCTTTCGTCAACACATCTCATCGGGCGAGGTCATGATCGGCGAACGGTGACGATGTCGGCGGTCCGAAAGGAAGCGACCCTCGTTGACCATGAATCGATGACGAGACGTTGTGATTCGACGGCGAAGAACGTGGTCAACGGGCCCTCCTGTTGATAGGCATCGACACCCTCGACCTCCTCGACTCGTTGGTTGGCGAGTTCTACAGAAAATGCGGCCATGGGTTCCCCTTTCACGGGTGGGCTGTTGTTCGTGTGCTCAGTGTGGACAATGTGTCCTGTGAGGCACAAGTGGACAACCCTGTGAACTTCTGTGGAAAAACCAACCATGGGTTGATCGGCCGACAAGAAATCTCGATTTTCCTCAAGAGGGGGTCCGGATTGTTCGACAGGTACATCAATAAGCGGCGGTGGAGGAGTCTGAAAATGGTTGCATTTTCTACAACAGCGGTAGGCGAGTCACTTCGAGAACAACGAAATGCATCAGGGATGACTCTCGGCGAGGCAGCCGTCAGATGTTCGATTCCCTTGACGTACCTTCTCAAGATCGAAGCTGGTTCGAGTGGTCCAACGGCCGAAGTCGTGCGCCAGCTCATCCGGCTCTACGACGTCTCCGATGAGGCGACCCAGTTCGAAGGCGACCAACGTCGCCCGCAACGACACGAGTGCGAGATCGATTGGGTGGGATTGGTGGAGTCCGCTGCGACGAGAACCAACATCGAGCTCCTGGAAGAGGTCGCCGTAGGTATCCGTGCGCTGCGAAACTTCGGCGAGGCAACGCCGGTGATCATGCGAGAGGTCGAGGCCGATATCTTGATCTCGCTACTCGATCGCTCTGACCCTCAGCTTCCGGTTGACATCATGCGGGCATTCGCACTGTCGGCCGTGCAGGCTGAAGAGTTCCTTTCGGCATCGGTGCGTCGCTTCGAGCGACGGGCCATTCCGACCGATGGCATCATCGTCGACCGGATCCAATCGTCTCCCGAGGTGTTCTACTAAGCCCCGGATGGTGCGTTTGCGTTGCGAACCGTAGGCTCCGGTCGTGAGCAAATCCGATCAACAGCGTCTGATGGACGGCATCTACTGGTACGGGATCCCGACGCTCTTCCGATGTGAGTACGACGCAGACCCGAACAACGCCGACATCGGGCTGGTAGGGGTCCCGCACAGTACGGGAAATGGCACCACCCAGCGCGATCAGCACCTGGGTCCCCGGGCGGTCCGCAACATCTCGGCCATCGGTCGGCGCGTGCACGAGCAGTTTCACCTCGACCCCTGGGAACGCTGCCGAATCAACGATCTTGGCGATGTGCCGCTGTCGGAGGGCAACAACAACGAGCGGTCAATCGAGATGATCACCGACTTCTACCGCGAGCTTGATGCGGTGGGATGTCGCCCCGTGTCGATCGGGGGAGACCACTCGATTACGGGTGGGATTTTGCAGGCGATCGCCGGTTCCGAAGCGAGCCTGACCGGGGGAGAAAAGGCCTGTCTTCTCCACTTCGACGCCCACACCGATGCATTCCACAACGTCGACCACTTCATGGGAGCGGTGAAATCTGCCGCCCATTGGGCCAGCTATCTCGTGCGCGATGGGCATGTCGATGCGGAGCACAGTGTGCAGGTGGGAATTCGGGGCAACGTCCGATCGCTCGATTGGCTGGACCCGAGTTATGACCTGGGCTACTCGGTCGTGAAAAAGAGCGACTATGACCGGATGGGTGCCGAAGAGGTGATCGAGCTCATCGATGAGAAGATCGGAGATCGTCCCGTCTACGTCACGTTCGATCTCGACTGTCTCGACCCCACGGTGGCGCCCGGCGTGGCGAACATCGAAGCCGGAATCGAAGGCTTCGGCATCGATCAGGTCACCGAGCTGATGCGCTCGATCCGCGGCAAGAACGTGATCGGCGGCGACGTCGTGTGTCTGATGCCGACGGTCGACTCACCCAACCAGATCACCAGCTATCGAGCGATGGCGGTGATGTTCGAGATCATCAGCCTGATCGCCGACCGACACGCGCCATGAGCGATGTTCCTGGGTTCAGTGTCGGACTCGTTGTCGGCGCTGGCGGGCCAACAGGTGGGCCGTTCATCCACGCCGCGCTCGGTGCCATCGAACGACTCTCGGGGTGGACGGCGCCGGCAGCCAAGACGATCGTCGGAACCTCGGCAGGCGCTTTCGTGGCAGCGTCGATCGACCCGGCACCTCAGATGACCACGAGCGATCACCTCTCGGCCTTCGCGCAGCTGGACAATGGCGAATCCTACGCGATGGGTACGCGGCATCGATTCGTTGCTCGGGTGCGTCTCGCAGGCGGCGCTCTCCTTGCGCGCGTGTCTCCGACGGCTCGACCAGTCGCCGAGTACACCGTGCCTTCGTCGCCCTACCACCGCGCTGCGTCGGTGGTGAGCGTGGAACGTCGAACAGCGCGGCGGGTGAGTCACGCGCTGCACGCGATCGAGGACGCCGAAGCAGCGGTGCGTGCGTCCGCGGCGATTCCGGGGTTGAATGCGCCGATTGAAGTCGATGGCGCGTTGCATGTTGACGGCGCAGTTCATTCTGCTGCCAACGCGGATCTCATCGATTTCGACACGCACGATGCGATCATCGTGATTGCGCCGATGGTTGCCGGTTCCGGCGGGTCCCTGGTCGCACGCAGTCATCGAGCGCAGCTGCGCTCCGAGCTCGATCCGTGGGTGAGAAGCGACAAACCCGCGATCATCGTCACGCCAAACGACGTCGAACATGCCGATCGCAGAGATCGGCAGACCTTCGAACGCGCGGGCGCGGAGGCGGTACGCCGCTTGACCATCGGTCGGGACGTTTGACCCTGTCGAGCTGACAACGCCTCACGTCCAATGAAGGCATCGATTCACAAGTCGTTCTCAACTACTTCGCGCTCCTGGTCGGCGGTGGGCTGCTCGGGGTTTCCTTGCTGGCTACGTCAACCTCAGCTGGAGCGCGTTTGCGCGAGACGCTGATGGACGTCGCCGCAATCGTGGCGGTCGCTGCGACGCTCGGCAGCCTGTACCTCTCGGAGGTGGTCGGACTCGTTCCGTGCGAACTCTGCTGGTTTCAGCGCATCGCCATGTATCCGTTGGCAGTGATTCTTCCCCTGGCCCGAATTCGCGGTGATCGAGCTGTCCTCCCGTACGCACTCTCACTCGCTGGCATCGGGCTTGTCATCGCGGGGTATCACGTTCAGCTGCAGCTCTTCCCTGAACAGTCCTCGTTCTGTGAGCTGTCGAACCCGTGCACGAACACGCTTGCACAGGCGTTTGGGACCTTCTCGATTCCACAACTCTCGATGGCGTCATTCGCTCTGCTCCTCATCGTGATGACGTCAGCGCTCCGCCAGATCCCAAAGGACAACCCATGACAAACCGCACGAATACGCGACCATCTCTGTGGTCGTCGCCCCTCCTGTGGATTCTTCTGCTCGTCGGCGGAGCCGCGATCGCGGCGGCACTGCTGGCCGCTCGAGATGACGCGTCCATCACTCCCGCGCTGGAGACCTCGACAGTCGAGGTCAGCGGAAACGCCCTACCGCCGTTTGCCGTGCCCGATCCGGCCGTCGGCCTTGTCGCTCCGGGAATTGTGGCGACAACGCTCGACGGGGAGCGAGTGAGCGTTGCGAGCGACGGGTCGGCTCGTGTGATGGGTTTCTTCGCACATTGGTGCCCGCATTGTCAGGCAGAGCTTCCACAAGTGGTGGATTGGCTTGCTGCTTCTGACCTGCCCGGCTCGGTGGAAGTCATGGCGGTCTCGACATCGGTCCGCAGCGACGGGGACAACTATCCGCCGTCGGCCTGGTTCACGAGAACCGGTTGGCCCAACATGGTCCTGCTGGATTCGGCTTCTGGTGAGATCGCTGCGATGCACGGGTTGACGGTCTTTCCCTACTGGGTTGCCGTCGACGGCCATGGGGAAGTGGTGGCCAGAGCGACCGGTCAGATCGACGAGGCGCAGTTTCGTCACCTGATTGCTGCGGCGAACGGATAGGCAGCTGGCTTCGTCACCCCAGTGTTGCCAAAACGCGTGACAAGTGTCACATGTCGCACTAGAACGGTTGTATGGCCGTTCGCGCTCGGCGAACGACAACCAACAAGGGTGGGACAACATGTATCTCTACAGTCGCGGATTTCGGATTCTCCGGAACGTCGAGGAGAGCCGAAGGGTCTACGGAGAAATCCTGAGACTCGTCAACGACAACGCCGGGGTCGAAATGCACGCCTGGGCCAGCGCCTTCAGCGCGTCGCCGAACACGATGGTGTTTACGGCGATGGTCGAGAGCCGTCAGGACGTCATGGAGGCGACTCAGAAGCTCGCGCTCGTGCCGGAGTTCGGCTCGCTCGTCGAGAGCATGCGGTCGAACGTAACCCCGCCGGTTGATGCGTTCCGCTGGGTGCTCAATGCAGACAAGATCGACATGTCGGGTGGACCCAAGCCGGTTGCGAACGTCATGTCGGCGCAGATCGTCGGTGATCTCGGCAAGGCCTTCGAGTGGTCGCTCGAGATGGCGGAGTTCTCGGGTGCGCTGACCGGAACGCAAGTCGCGGTCACGGTGAACACGGTGGGCCCGATGGGTCAGATCAACTGGATGGCAGGCGTCGACGACATGGATGCGGTGGACGCAGCAGAGATGGCCCTGTGGAGCGATCCCGGCTACATGGAGAGAATGGCGACGGCGAGAGCCGCCGGTTTCTTCGGATCGGGTCCCGGCGCAACCGGCGGCAGCGTGTTCGTTCGCGTCTGACCTTCACGAATCGCGTGGAGCGATCGCCCGTTCAGCCAGTCGAGCGTGGAGTCGCTCGCGCAGCTCATCGGAATCGACCTCGGTCCAGCTGCGGCGCCGTCGGGCAACCGCGGCGCCGCCGGCGACACCTGCCACGCCCAACAGGCCAGCGATGCCGAGCCATTTCCACTTGTCCATGGTCGAAGCGTAGGCCTTCGTGCGTGTAGAACGAGTGCGTGACTCGACACCTGACGCTGGCCGACGCCGCGCAAGAGACGCGGACCGGAGATGTGTGGTTGTTTCGCGGCTCCAGCCAGGCGGACAAGGCAATCCGATTGTTCACGAACAGCCCGGTCAACCATGTCGGGATGGTGGTCGCCCTCGACGACCTTCCACCCCTGCTTTGGCACGCTGAGCTGGGGGCGTCGCTTCCGGACGTCTGGTCGGGGGAACATCGCCGCGGAGCACAACTCCATCGGCTCGAAGACGCAGTAAGCGTGTGGCACCACAAGTACGGTCAGGAGGCGTGGTTTCGTCAGATCGATATCGATGTCTCCCGGGAGATGGAGGACCACATCCTCGAAACAGTGAATCGATACGCCGGTCGAGCGTTCCCTCGAACCGGAGCGCTCGCACGTCGCTGGGTGCTCGGACGGGTACGCGTGTCCGTTCCCCTCGAAGACATTTTTTGCGCCGAGCTTGTCGCTGTCACCTATGAACAGATGGGTTTGTTGCACGCGCGGAGGCCCGCAAACTGGTACGACCCGGGCAAGTTCTGGAGCGGAGACAAACTCGAACTGGTCGGCGCGACCCTGGGCGCCGAGGTCGGCGTGATCGATATTCCGACGCTGACCGCGCCCGATCTTGGGCCACCGGTGTAGATCGGGAGAATTTTCCTAGGATTGCCTCATGACCGAAGTTCGCGAAACAAAGTTGCCGGGGGTGGGAGTTCGTCATGAATTCACGACTGCCGAGGGGCAAGACCTGGGCGTGATCGTGCATCACGATGGCCGACGGGAGATTCTGGCGTATGACGACAAGGACCCGGACGCGTGCGCAACGCTCCTCAACGTCTCCGAGCACGACACCCAAACGCTTGCCGAGATCCTCGGGGTCAGTCATGTGTCGGAAACCGTGGGGGAGGTACGCCACGAGATCGAGGGGCTCGGGCTCGAATGGGTCGAGCTGACCGACAACTCGCCGGCTGTGGGCCAAACGATCGCCGACGGTGCGTATCGATCTGAGACCGGCGCCACGATTGTCGCTGTCATCAGAAACCGCCGTCCGGTTCCATCACCCGGGCCCGAGTTCACCCTTTCTGCTGGCGATGTCGCGGTGGCTGTCGGGAGCCACCAAGGCCTGACTCTTCTTCGAGCGCTGCTCACGCAGTGATCGACGACACATGATCGTCGCGGCGGGTTCAGCCGAGACCGCGCTTGCGTTTATTGAGGTCGGAGCTCTGGTGCTCGGCCTCGGGCTACTGGCGCGCGTTGCCAGCAGGCTGGGCGTGACCGCGGTGCCCCTGTACCTCATTGCTGGTCTCGCGTTCGGGGAGGGGGGATTCAAGGAGCTCGACGTCAGCGAGGACTTCGTCGCGCTCGCCGCCGAGATCGGGGTGTTGTTGCTCCTTTTCTCCTTGGGTCTCGAGTACAGCGATGTCGAACTCCGTCATGGGTTGAAGACCGGGATCCCGCCGGGCCTGCTCGACATGGTGCTCAATGCAGGGCCTGGTGTGTTGCTCGGTCTGGCGCTTGGCTGGAGTCCGCTCACGGCCGTGTTGTTGGGTGGCGTGACATGGATCTCGTCTTCCGGCGTCATCTCGAAAGTGCTCGCCGATCTGGGCCGTGTCGGGTTTCGTGAAACGCCCGCGGTGCTGAATCTGCTCGTTGTCGAGGATCTCGCGATGGCCATCTACCTTCCGGTTGTCGCCGCGCTGATCGTCGGAGGAACTCTCGCTGAGACGCTGACCAGCGTGGGGATCGCTTTGCTCGTGGTCGTGGTGATTCTTGGAATCGCGCTGAAATTCGGTGGCCAGCTCAGCGACCGTTTGTCGGGCGGCTCGAACGAGGAGCTTCTGCTCGCGGTCTTCGGGCTGATGTTGCTGGTCGCAGGGATCGCCCAGAATTTCGAAGTTTCCGGTGCTATCGGCGCGTTCCTCGTGGGTCTCGCCTTGTCGGGGCGCACCGAAGAGCGGACCATGGAGCTGATCAGCCCACTACGAGACCTCTTCGCAGCCACGTTCTTCGTCTTCTTCTCATTCCAAATCGACCCGGCCGACCTGATCGATGTCATCGGGTGGGCAATTCTGCTGGCCATCGTCACCGCGGCCACCAAGACGGTCACGGGATGGTATGCGGCCCGTCGCCTCGGTGTTTCGGCGAACGGTCGCATGCGGGCAGGCACCATCATGATCGCGCGAGGAGAGTTCTCGATCGTCATCGCTGCGCTTGGCGCGGATCTTGCCGACGGCCCGCAACTTGGTGCGCTCGCCGCAGGTTACGTGTTGCTGACCGCAGTCTTCGGTCCGCTGGCCACCCGATACGCAGAGCAACTGGTACCCAAGGCGCGACCTGTCGAGGTTCAGGCTGCCTGAACGACTTCGCCGACGGGCGGTGGTCCGGGTTTGCCCAAGAGGTAACCCTGAAAGAGATCGACGCCAAGGTCCTTGAGCGCTTCGAGCTCTTCTGCAGTCTCGATGCCTTCGGCCACGGTCATCACGCCTTCCTGACGACACACGCCGACCATCGATTCCACCAACCGAGCACTCCACGGTCGCGAATCGATCCCTCGGACGAGTTCCAGATCGAACTTCACGACGTCGGGTTCGAGCGCGGAGAAGCTGGTGAGGCCTGCATAACCGGCACCCAGGTCGTCCAACGCAACGCGATACCCCCGTTGACGCAGGCTTGCGAGCGCCCCTTCGACATCGTCCATGTCCGAGAGCGATGCACGCTCGGTTATCTCCAGCGTCACTTGATCAGCGTGCGCATGGAGTGGATCGTCATCGCCGAGCAGGACGGGGTCCTCCAGTGACTCGGGCAACAGGTTGATGAAGACTCTTGTCGTTGGCCAGCCGGTGGAGATTTGCGAGGCGACGAGTGTTCGTACCGTTCGGTCGATCTGTGCCTTCTTCTCGTCGCTCGTGGCTGCGGCGATCAAGAGGTCGGGGTTGCTGAGCTTTGTGTGGAACGTGCGCAGCAGCGCCTCATATGCCGCAGGTTCACCTTGGCGATCGAACAGTGGCTGGTACCACATCTCGATGGTCTCCAGGGCTTCTTCGAACTCTTGCGTGTCGAACTCGGTGTCGCGAGTCGCCGCCATCCTGCGCCGAGTCGCTTCGACGGTCTCTGCGGCGTCTTCGATGCTCTGCGCGAGCTCGACCGCGCTCGATGGCTTGCGAAGATAACGGAACACCTCGGCCTCGTTGATCGCTGTGAGCGTCTCGTCCATGGTCGCTCGACCCGTGAGGACGATCCGTGCGATATCGGGATATCGCTTGCGGACCTCGATGAGAAACTCCGATCCCGGCATGCCGATCATCTGCTCGTCGGAGACGACGACGTCGATGGGCAGCGAATCGAGTACTCGAAGTCCCTCCTGGCCAGAACTCGCCGTAGCGATCTCGAGGTCGTAGGGGCGAAGAACGACGCGAAGAGCTGCGGTGACTTCGGGTTCATCATCAACGAGCAGCACTCGGATGGTCATCGCAGCCTCGCAGTCGTAAGCGCACTCGCGGGAGCGAGTACAGAGATGGGTTCTGCAACGCCGACCGCGTCGATGAACGGTTGCAATCGCTGCAGGAGGACGGATGTGATCGGGGTGCCGGCGCCGGCGAGTTTCGTTCCGGTTTGGGCGAGCAGATCGTCCGTCAGTTCCATGCCTGCGACCAGTTCCGCGATGCCGATCTGGGCTTCGACCATCGCTTCTGACGACGGCCTCACTCGTTCCAGCGCCTCCAGGACGAAGGGGGCCAAAGCCTCAACTTTCATCTGCGCGATGGCGTCCTTTCGAGACGTTCCCGACGCGAGGACACGTTCGAACATGACCGAGGCGCGGAGAATTTCACGTTGGACGTGCGCGGGCGACCATTCGCCCAGACCGACGTCGGTGGGAGGTGTCGGGTCCATCTGATGGCGAATGATGTCGGCGACACCCTCTAGTCGAGGTATCCGCTCGAGGAGTTCGGCAGCGAGCGTTGCGTGACGCTCCGGCTCGGCCGGTTCGTCCTCGGACACCACGACACAGCCAACCTGGGAGAGCATCGCTGCAATATCGAGGTTCCACGCGGGCTCCATCTCCAGCGCCTCACAGAGGCCCGAGACGATCTCGCCGATGCGTATCGTGCGTGAGTACGCGGCCGGGCTGACGAGGCCGAGGACCTCGGTCAACATGCCCACGGTGCCGCGCAGCGTCGAGTCGAGGAGCTCTCGTTCTGCGTAACGCAGGCGTTCGAGCTCCATGGCTTCGTTGAGCGTCTCCTGGAGCAGCTGCGGGGGACACGGCTTGGTCAGAAATCGATAGATCTTGGCATCGTTGATCGCAGCGATCGTCGACTCGATATCGGCCTGACCGGACAGCAGAATCCTCGGGGTTTGCGGAGACCGCTCGAGAATCTTTGTCAGAAACTCTGCGCCGTTCATCTGCGGCATGCGCATGTCGGAGACGACTGCGTCGAAGGGTTCCTCGTTGGCGCGCGCCTCATCGAACTGCGCGAGGCCGTCCGGTCCGGAGGACGCGATGGACACCCGGTAGACCTTCCGAAGGTTCAGTCGAAGTCCGTCGAGTAGGTCCGTCTCGTCGTCGACGCACAGGATCTTGGGTTTTGCACTCATGCTGCGAGATCCTCGCTGAGGGGTGCGAACAACAACGCTGGATCGATCTGTTCTGCCAGTTGTGCCTGAGCCGATCGGACCGCCACGCGAACGACGTCGTCGAGCGAGGTGGGATCAGCGTCCATGGGGTGCTCGACGCTGTTGACGACGGCAAGCACGATGTCGCTTGGCAACCCCCACACGGAGAGCAAATTGCCGGCGAGGAGGGCGTGATCGATTCCGTGAAGGGTTCTGCCTGCAGCCACGACGTCGATCGAATGATCTTGCGCGTGCTGTACGACCTCTTCGAGCCGTTCTGGAACGGCTGTTGCCATCAGAATCAGACCGACCGGATGGAGCAACGACGCAATCGTTGCTTCGGCTGCGATGTCCGGTCCGGCAAGTTTGGCCGCCTCAGCGGCTGCGGTGTGTGCAAGGTCGAGGCAGGCTTCGGTGCTCATCCCTGGAATTTGGACGTCGGGCGTCCAGGTCTCGAGCAGTCCTGCGACCAGTACAAGGCGGGAAAGGTTCTCGATGCCGATCCGTACGATCGCAGATTGCAGATCGCTCACGTGGCCACCTGAAGCGAATGCAGAGTTCGCCAGCTGAAGGACCTTCGCCGTGATGGCTGGGTCGGCGATGACGAGCGCGGCAATGTCGTCCGCTGAAGCATTTGGAGATGTCGCGCACTCGATCACTCGTTCGTAGAGATGCGGGGGAGAGGGCAACGTATCGAGACCCATCACCGATTCGAGCATGTCGCTCGACCGGAGAAGCGACCGATAGCGCACGGCATTGTCAAGGGCGGCGATGACCGCTTCGCTCGAACAAGGTTTCGACAACCACTGATGCGTGATGTGAAGGGCTTGGATGAGTAGGTCCGAACCAGCTTCGCCAGACAAGACGATTCGTACGACGTCCGGGTGTTCCTCCGAAACCCGGGTGAGCAATTCGACGCCATTCATCCCGGGCATGCGCATGTCCGACACGATCACGTCGAACGGGTGCTCGTCGAGCAGTTCGAGGGCTTTGGCGCCACCGACGGCAAACTCACAGTCGAAGCGCTTTCGGGCGCGCCGAAGCCCCGTCCGTAACCCCGCCAACACGTCCTCTTCATCATCGACGAAGAGAATTCGAGTCTTGGCTTGTTTTGTGGGCAGGTCGTTCGATGTCATGATCAGCCGACCGGAATCCAGATTCGGAACGTTGAACCGACGCCGTCCTCGACGTCGAGATCGAGGCTGCCTTTGTGCTTGTCGACGATCAGGCTGTGGGTGATCGACAGGCCCTGGCCCGTGCCTTTGCCGGGTGCCTTGGTCGTGAAGAATGGGTCGAAGATGCGAGCCCTGATCTCCTCGGGAACACCACCACCCGAGTCTCGAACCGCAATCTCGACACCGTCATTGACTGGCCGGGTCACGATGTCGATGGCCCCACGTCCACCGGGTTCAAGGTGTTCTTCGATCGCGTGTGCGGCGTTGACGACCAGGTTTAGCACCACCTGTCCGATGTCGCCCCGATCACAGGCGACGTTGGGGATTTCTCCCAGTTCAAGGTTCACATCAGCCACGTATTTGAACTCGTTCGTTGCCACGGTGAGGGCGGTTTCGATCACATCGTTGATGTTCTCAGGCGACATTGCGCCGCCGCCGGGGTGCGAGAACTGCTTCATGGCGGCCACGATCTTGGCGACCCGCCGTACCCCTTCATGAGTGCGTTCGATAGAACGAGGCGCTTCTTCGCGAATGAACTCGACGTCGGCGTCCTCCTCGATCTCGGCCAACTCGAGCGCCTTGGCCTTCAGCTCGGGCTGGCCTTCTGCCATTTCACGCAGCTCTTCATACGCGCTCAGAACCTCCAACGCATCGGTGATGGCCTCGCCGAGGAAGGTGACGCTGTCGCCGATGAACTGAATTGGCGTGTTGATCTCGTGCGCGACGCCGGCGGCCATCTGGCCGACGGACTCCAGCTTCTGGGCGTGTCGGAGCTGCATTTCCATTTCTTGCTGCTCGGTGAGATCGGTGAGCACCATGACGCGACCATCGGTGGCGCTTTCCGACGAGATCTCGGAGATCGCGACTGAGACGGGCACCAAGGTCCCATCCGCCGCGATGAGGTCAGCTCCGCGCCAAGGGCTCTGGTCATCGGCTTGATCATGCTCGGCGACGAGGTCAGCGACCGATCGCCCAATCGTCTGCTGTTCAGTCAAGCCGGTCAGGAGTGAGGTCGATCCGCCAATTGCGGTCACCTTGTCCTCGAGATCGGTGACGATGACCGCGCTCGGCATGCTCGTCAGGATGCTCTCGAGGAACGCACCCTTTTGGCGTACCTCTTCCTGTGCAAGGTACAGATTCCGGGTCTTTTCCTCGATCATGCCCTCGAGCAGCTCAATTTTCGTTCTCGCTCGCTGCAGACGCTTCTCGAGTACGCCTGTGCGCTCGTCGGTGTCCACCTCAGCTACGGGCTGCGAGTGCTTCATTCTCGCGCTGCGAGGCAGAAGTCGACGCAGGGAAGGCCAGCTTGAAGGTGGCGTTCGTGCCGTCCGAAGAGATCATCTCGTGCTCGATCGGCTCGTCGTACCAGGCCGACACGCCTTCGATGAAGCCGGTCACGAGAGGGAAGAGGCCCAGGGGTGACTCGTAGTGGAGCAACATGCCGTCTTCGGTCTTCTCCGGCGTGAAGCGAGCCGGATTCGCCTCGGCATCCAACTTTCGGACCTCGGTGTGAATCACGCTTTCGAGGCCCATGAAGAAGCTCTCAGCTCCGTGCAAACCGGCCATCAAGTCGGGAATCGACTGCGCGAGCTTGGGAAAGGCGTACTTTCCGAACTCGATGAGCGCGGTGTCGAGCGAGATGTCGAGGATGCCTATAGCGGTCGTAACGAGAGCAATGAGGTCGCTCGCTGGATAGGTGCCCGGACCGACGATCGGTTCAGTGGTCTCGAGTGTCGTGTTGTCGAGGATGTCCTCGTAAACCTCTTCGCCAAAGGTGTCCGAAACAAAGGCCTCGAACGTGTTAAAGATTGTGCCCTTCATGGGATTGCCGCCTTCCGCCGTGTGGGCCATCTGGCCCAGCACGCGATTTCCATCGGATGCGCGCAAACGCTTCTTGAGCGCTGGGCGTCATACCTCCCAGTTTGCGCAGGACGCCGGAAATATACGTTATGTAAAGTTACGCATCCTCAACTCGAAACTCGGTGATTTCGGGCTCCCACTACACCCGCTGGAACCCAGCAGAAACGAAACTGGAGTCGGCGCACGCCTTCGGGTAGCCACGGATGACAACCATGTCGAGCGAAGAGATCGTCGTGCTGAAGTAACCGACGACGACGCGGTCGCCTCGTTCAGCAACCAGCTGTAGGCGATTGCCTTGTGCATAGGTGGTGACATCCCAACCATCAAGCTGCATTCGAAGCTCAATTTGGGCGATTGCATTTCTTCGGCCTTCAACGGACAGCGAACCGGTTTCGACTCGCGAACCCGCACAGAGATGGTTTGTGCCATACGAGAGCGCGTACTCGCCCGTGACCACCGCTGCCCTAGCTCCTGGAAGATAACCCACCAACGATTCGGCCTCTGCCAACGCGTCTTCCCTCGAGTCTGCAGGCATGAGAAACGCGTCCACTTCACGCCATTTCTCCTCCACGAGGCCCGTCAGAACGTTTCCCTCGCAGGAGCGACGAGAAATCTTGTAGTCATAGGAACGAAGCGATGAACGAAGGGAAAGCACGTAGTCAGTGTTCGTCGCGACAACACTGGGGCCGTCGAAGTTGGACTCCCAGGCGTAGCTACGGATGGGAACGAGGCGGTGCACCGACCAGCCGAGGTCATCCAAGCGTTCGGCCTCTTGCTCCAATAGCTCGTTTATCGCGAGGCCGACAGGGGTGCCTCGGGTCGCGATCAGCTCAGTGCTCCAGTCGGCCTGGTCAACGCTCACCTTGGCGAACGGGCAGAGAGAAACCCGTTCAAAATCGTATCCCTTAAGACCCTCGGGGTTGAACATTGAATCGTCGATCATCGACTCGGCAACGACGTCCTCGAGCGCCGCCACAAGTTCTGGTTCGACCGGACGATTTGCCGCGATCAGCCCTCCACCGAACACGACAGTCCCGATCACGGTCAGAGCAACCGACCATGCCGAATGGGTCCGCTCGCTTCGCAAATTCGACAGAACGGTGAGTACCGCACGCAGATAGAGCAACACTGCGCCCGTCATCGCAGCGAACACACAAATCGCGAGGAGAACCGCCTCGGCGCTGAGATCGATAGTCATCCCCGCCAACACCAATGATCGGTTCGTCACGGACGAGTGTTCGACCCGGCTGCACCGGCACTTGAGAAGGTCCGCTTCATCGGAGCGCGCCGCAGCCACGAAGTAACCTCGTCCAATCAGCACGCGGAGGTATCACGCAGTGGCCAAGGTTCAGAGCAACGGCATCGCGATCAACTATCAGATCGATGGCCCTGACGACGCCCCCTGGCTGACGTTCGTAACCGGAATCACCAACGATCTCACGATGTGGGATCAACACATTCCTGTCCTATCCGAGCGCTACCGGTTGCTGCGACTCGACACCCGCGGTCACGGCGGTTCGGAGTCCACGCCCGCCCCATATTCTTTCGATCAGCTCTCTGACGACGTACTCGGCGTCTGGGATGCACTTGGTATCGAGCGATCGATCATGGTCGGTATCGGACTCGGTGGTGTGACCACGATCGCCACTGCATTGCGTGCCCCCGATCGACTTGTGGCCATCGTGCCGACGTCGTGTCGCACGGATCTCATTCCAACCTTTGTGGATCTGTGGACACCGATGATCGCCGATTCAACCGCTCATGGAATCGAGGCCATCGTCGAACGAACCGCCACCCGCTGGTTTCCACAGGTGTTCCAGGAGGAAAACCCCGAGTTGATGGCCAATGTGCGAGCGCAGATCCGGGCCACATCGGTTGATGGTTATCACGGTTGTATTGCTGCCTTGCTCACCACGGATTTCAAGCCACGCCTCGGTGAGCTCTCCATGCCTGCGTTGTTCATCTCGGGAGCGCTCGACACGGTCGGTGCGCCCTCGGATGTCATGGTCGATATGGCTGCTGCTGCCCCGAACGGTCGCTACGTGGCGCTGTCGGGCGCTGGCCACATCTCCAACATGGCCAGCCCGCGCCAATTCGAGACCGCAGTCTTGGACTTTGTCGACTCGCTCTGATCACCCGCCGCGAGGCCATGGCCGACGAGCATGAAGTGGAAATTTGAAGGATGGTGGGCCAATCTGGCCTGCCATCCTTCAAAAATGGGTCGATGATCGGCGAGGGAGCTGACGTGCATGGATACCGGTGAGGTGCTGATCGAGGCGTACCAGCGCATTCGCGAACTGGTGCATCAAGCAGCGGTCGACCTATCCGCATTCCAGCTGGCCTACCGGCCCGATCCGGGCTCCAACTCGATCGGCTGGCTCATCTGGCACCTCACCCGGATCCAGGATGATCACATCAGCAAGATCGACGGATCGGAACAGATTTGGGTCAGCTCACATTGGGCGAGCGAACTTGGGCTGCCCGACGATGCGTCCGACCTGGGCCAAGGTCATGGACCCGAGCAGGTAGCGGCGATCCGGCCCAGTAGCCCCGATCCCCTCCTCGGCTACCACGACGAGGTGATTGACCATTCGATCAGCTTCCTTCGATCGATTGACGCCTCCGACCTCGATCGGATCATCGACCGCACCTATACCCCGCCGGTGTCCGCCGGCGTTCGTTTGGTGAGTGTGCTCAGCGACAACCTGCAGCACGCGGGCCAAGCCCGTTACCTGCGCGGCATGCTCGAGCGCCAGATCGCTGACTGACGTCGACGCGGCCGCGCCTGAGGACCGGGTACGGCTCCGTACAGTGATCCAGCATGTTCTTTGACCTCATCGTGATCGGCGGCGGTGCCGCAGGGTTCTTCTCTGCGATCACGTGCGCGGAGAACTCCGAGAAATCGGTTCTGATCCTCGAAAAGACATCGCAACTGTTACAGAAGGTGAGGATCTCTGGTGGCGGCCGGTGCAACGTGACACACGAGTGTTTCGAGCCGCGTGAGCTGAGTGGGAACTATCCGCGCGGCGAGAAGTCTCTGATCGGTCCGTTTCATCGATTTGGTGCGGCGGAGACCGTGGAATGGTTCTCCAGCCGCGGTGTTTCGTTGAAGACCGAGGCCGATGGTCGCATGTTCCCGGAGACCGACAGCTCGCAGACCATCGTGGACACCCTGCTCGGCGCCGCTGACGCTGCTGGCGTTCGCATTCATACGTCGGAAGGCGTCATTTCGGTTGTCGAAGGCGACGAGGGCTTCGAGCTCGAGACCGATACGGGAGCGCACTACACGGCTACGAACGTTCTCGTCGCCACCGGCGGAACCCGGCTCGCGGCAGGGGCGAAACTCGCCGCGAGTCTCGGCCATGAGCTTCAACCACCCACCCCTTCCCTGTTCACGTTCAAGATCGACGATCCGCGCCTCGAGGGCCTGGCCGGCCTGTCCGTTGATGACGCCGAAGTCAACATTCAGCAAAGCAAACTCCGAAGCGCGGGACCTGTACTCATCACCCATTGGGGAATGAGCGGGCCAGGCATTCTGAAGATCTCTGCATGGGGCGCCCGCGAACTCGCCGACCGTGAGTATCGGTTCGACATCTCGGTGAACTGGCTTCCAAACGACGATCCAGAAGCGGTGTTGGCACAAATGCGACTTGGTGACGCAAAACGTCAGCTCTCTGGCAGAAGCCCATTTGCCGCCATCCCGAAGAGGCTTTGGCTGCGTTTTCTCACTGCGGCGGGAATCTCAGACGAGACGACCTGGTCGCAGCTCAGCAAGAAACACGCGAACCGATTGCTCGACCAGCTCACTGCCTCGATATTCACGGTCGACGGCAAAAGCACGAACAAGGCCGAGTTTGTCACCTGTGGCGGCGTTTCTCTCAAAGAGATCAACTTCAAGACCATGGAGAGCAAACTTGTTCCCGGTCTGTACTTCGCCGGGGAGGTCATCGACGTCGACGGAATCACCGGCGGGTTCAACTTTCAGAACGCCTGGACCAACGGTTTTCACGCAGGAGTCGACATCGCGAGCAAGTGAGCGAGCCTCGTTAGCTTTCGTATTTTTCACTCGTAGCGTGGAGGACCGTCGAACTCTGATCACCCGGCGGCACCCGGATCGAGATCTGGGCGGTGTCGTTCAAGAAGTTCATCTCGTGGATGGTCACTCCGAGGATCGGCAACCCGGTGCGCTCCTCGAGATCGGCCAGGAGCTCCGCTCGCCGGCCGGGGTGAATCAGTTCGATCCGCTCGTACGTGATCGAGTGCACATTGGATTGAGCGGATAGCCACACGCCTCCGAGCAGTTCGAGAACCGCAATGATGACAACGTTGGCGATCAAGGCCTCGACCACCGTCAGGGTGGTCAACGCCAGCGCGTTGAACGACGCGATGGCGATGCCGGCAAAGAGGTACGTCATGTCGATGACGGGCAGCGTGCCTGTGCGGAAACGCAGGATTCCAAAGAGCGCAAAGAGCCCAAATCCCACATTCGTGCTCACCGCCGCCGTTGCCATCAAATAGGTCACGAAGAAGACGACGGTGTTGACGGTCACCATGGCAAAGACAGACGTCGCGCGCGACTGCGACCTTCGGTAGGTCAATAGCGCCAGAGCCGAGATCGCAACGGCATCGAAGCCAAGTCCGATCAACAGCTCTGGAAGACGTTCTGCGTCGATGAGATCGATGGCGAATAGTTGAGGGGTCATCGTGTGATCTGCTCTCTGCTGATTGGGGTGGCGCCGATGGCCTCCAGGTTTCGGAAGACCTTTTTGAACCGATTTCTGCGAAGCGACGAATCGCACGACGCAAGTCCGATGCAATATTTGGAGAACATCTGTGGGCGACGGTCCAGGGCTTCGATCGCCGGCGACCGAAGATCGAGTCGAGGTTGCTTGAATTCACAGATGGCCAAACCTGGCACGGTGGCCACGTTGCCGCCGTGCGCAAACTCCAGATTGATGTCGATCGTCACCCGTTCAGATAGGTCTCGCTTGACCAAGAGGATTCGGTCGTAGCTGATGCTCACCGACGGTTGGAGCAGCGACGGGCGTAGTCCCGTCGTACGAAAGAAGAAGGTTGCATCAGCCGGTGCGAGTCCCTGTTGAGAAGGACAGGAGGCCCTGCGTTCCTTGACCGTTCGGCCGTGAATACTTCGTTTCACCTCGAAGAAGGTCAGATCAGAGTTCACATAGGTGCGGTAGCGGGCTTTGACTCGCCGTCCGTTCTGATTGTGGTGTTCGTGGTAGTTGCGCAGGTCCGACGTGTCGAAGTAGTCGTTGCGGTAACGCTGAACTCGACTGTCCTCGTGTTCCATCACCCGGTACTCCCCCGCGAGTCTTTCGATGGCTTCGGGTAGATCGACCTCGGCCAGGATCACCTTGCTCTCGACTCGATCATGAAGCTGTGCCTGATTGAGCTCGGTCAACGCAACCGGAATGAGCGAGTCGGTAGCCCGTGTGAGCGGAGTGCCTATCAACGCCGTGGTCATACTTCGTCCTCGTTGGATCGGGGTGTTCGAGGCTCATCTTGGAGGGCGTTGGATCGTCCACAAATACGCCAATGGGACTAGGACCATTCGGCGCCGAAGGTGCATTTAGGAACGTGGACGCACCTCCCAAAGTCGCTCCTGGCCCGTGATTTGCAGGGGTTTGGGGCTCAGGTGCAGTGGCGCAACAGAGGTCGTAGGACCATCGGGGGGCGACGGTCATTTAGGGTTCATTTTGGATGCTTCTAGCACCCGCCATCGAGTTACTCGTTCAGACTGTTCCCATGAGGAAGCGGCAGCTCGAATCAATGCGTGAACCGTGGCTGAGTCCGTTTCAGCTCTTCGTGGTCGCTGGTCTCATCGGAACCATCGCAATCGGCAGTGCGAGCGTCTTCGCCTCGACCGCGCGGGCGAAGCAGAGGCGATTTCTCAGGTCCGTGCGCGCACGCTGGTGGTCGCCAGCACGGTTGTCGAGCCCAACTTGTCCGCTGCCCTCTTCGCTGGCGATCCGCAGGCAATCGCACAACTCGATGAGGTCGTGAAGACCCGAGTGCTCGACGACTCGACCCTTCGAGTCAAGCTGTGGGACGCCGAGGGGCGAATCGTCTACTCCGACGTGCCGGCTCTGATTGGTGAGACGTACGCACTGAGCAGTGACAAACAAGACTCGCTACGCGCTGGCGGCGTCGTGTCGGAGATCAGCAACGTCGATGGTCCGGAGAACAGATTCGAGGCCGAGATCGCAGACGAGATGCTCGAGGTCTACCTCCCACTGCGAGCCCCCGATGGGTCTGCGCTGCTCTACGAGTCGTACTTTGACACTTCGGCGGTGACCGACTCTACGTCGCGTATTCGCACCGAGTTCGTTCCCATCATCCTTGCGGCGCTGCTCCTTCTGGAAGCGTTGCATCTTGGCTTGGCGTGGACGCTCAGTCGGCGTCTCGAAACGAACCGCGCAGAACGGGAACGCTTGCTGCAGCGAGCGATTGAATCGTCCAACCTCGAGCGCAGGAGAATCGCTGCCGACCTCCACGACGGCGTCGTGCAGGACCTTGTTGGTACCTCGTTTGCGGTGAACGCAGCTGTTGAATCGGCCACCGTGCACGCCCCTGAGCTGGCTGGCGACCTCCGAGTAGCTGCGGCGGGCACCCGACACAGCCTCCAGTCCCTCCGGTCACTTCTCGTCGACATCTACCCGCCAAACCTGCACCAGCGTGGTCTCGAGGCAGCCCTCGACGATCTCCTGGCGCCCGCAGCGAACTTGGGTATCGACGCCAAACTCTCGATGACCGGAACTGCAGAGACGTCGCCCTCCGCCACGTCCCTCGTGTACCGAGTGGTTCAGGAGTCGGTCCGCAACGTGTTTCGGCACGCAAACGCAACCGAACTGCTCGTTGAGGTCGATGCGGCTGAAGCTGCCCTGACCGCCACCATCTCAGACAATGGCAACGGCTTCTTTGTTGGTGATGATCGAGGCGGTAGCCACCTCGGACTGCGATTGCTGCACGACCTGACCAGCGATTCCGGTGCGGAGTTTGTCGTAGGGTCCAAACCCGGAGTTGGCACTGACGTGAGGGTGGAGGTTCCCCAGTGATCAGCGTCATGCTCGTCGACGACCACGCGCTCGTGCGGGACGGCCTCCAGCGCATCCTCGAGCGAACAGCGGACCTCGAGGTTGTGGGCAGTGTTGCTTCGGGCACTGAGGCGGTCCGCATTGACGCCTCGTTGCAGGCCGACGTCATCTTGATGGATGTCTCGATGCCGGGCATGTCCGGCATCGAAGCGACGGAGCGAATTCGATCGGTGAGAACCGATGCCAACATCGTGATGTTGACAGCGACGGCCTCCGGTGAAGATGTCGTGGCTGCTCTCGACGCGGGAGCGTCCGGTTACCTGCTGAAGGACGCCGAAACATCCTCGCTGCTCACGAGTGTCCGAGAGGCTGCCAACGGCGACGTGCCCCTCGATTCACGGGCGGCACGTGCACTCGTCGACCACCGTCGCCAGCGGGACAAGCCCGCGCTGACCAGGAGAGAAGAGCAAGTGTTGGAGCTGGTTCGAGACGGGCTCACGAACAAGGCCATCGCGAGAGAACTCGGCATCAGTGAAAAGACGGTCAAGACCCACCTCACGAAGATCTTCGCAACGCTTGGCGTCGTCGGCAGGACTCAAGCTGCGCTGTGGGCGCAGAGAAACCTCTTGCCCGCGGCCTGAGCGGGCCTCAGAACACCGTCAGTGATCGCCGTTCACCGTTCGCGGGGCGATTACCGGTAGGCGAAGGGACACCGAGGCGCCACCCAAATCACTCACACCGATGTCGAGCGATCCGCCGAAGGCCATCGCTGTTTGCCTGGCGATGTCAAGACCTAGGCCAGTCGATCCCGCACTCGAGGCGCCACGAAGAGCGGCTTCGGAAGCGAAACCGGCTCCCCCGTCGCCGACGACAAATTCCGCCACATCGTCACGACGCCCACAGCTGATCGAAAGAGCTGCACCCTCCGGCGTATGGGAGAACACATTCTCGATCAGGACGTCGATTGCCGCAGCCACATCACCCACGGGAGGTTCGACGAACAGCGGCCGACCGGCCGCCTTGAAGATCCATGGTCGTTCCTGATCGTCTGCCAGGACTCGCCAGAACTCGGCGCGATCGGTGGCCACATCGTTGAGGTCGCAGCCGGGACGCGAGGCGATCGCACCTCTGGCCTCGAGGATCAGCTCGTTCACCTCTTTGGTGACGTCGTCGAGATCGGATCGCAACTCTTGGGCCAACGTCGGATCATCGACTTGGTCGACCCGTAGTCGCAATTTTGTCAACGGCGTGCGCATGCGATGAGACAGATCTGCCACGAGCTCGCGTTCCCGGTCGAGCATCGTCGAGACGCGAGTGCCCAAATCGTTGAATGCTCCTGCAAGGTCGGCCAACTCGTCCGGACCATCGGGCGAGACCGTGACTTCTAGATCGCCCTCGCCGAGGCTACGAGCCGCATTCACGAGTTGGGTCATGGGCACGGTCACCGTCCGCGCCAGCCGGTCGGCAACGAACACCGAAATACCGACCAGAGCGAGTCCGACGGCGGCCAACACACTCCAGGCTCGCCACCGCCCGCTCTCGAGAGATTCCTGCGGGACGAACACTCGAATTGCTGAGGTCTCCGAGGGCCCGGAGGCGACGGCTGCGACCACCTCGACGCCACCGTCGACCGGACCGATGTCCGATGAACCAAACTCCAGAGCAGTCTCGATCAGCGTGGACTGACTGGCCTCGGCCCCGATTACCCATCCCTGTGAAGTGATCACCGACATTCGGCCATCTGAGCCAGCAGCCGTTGCCCCCATGGCCGACTCGATTTGGGCTCGGCTGGCCGACGCGGTCAGCGCTGGCACGACTGCCGACGCGTCGGCGCGGGCTGCGTCGATCGCTCGGTCTTCGGCAGTGCGCCCGACAAGAACTCCGAGCGGTATCACAAACGCGGTGGCGACAAGTGTGGAGATCGCGAAGAAGACGAGAACCAGACGGCGTCTCACATCGATCCATCCAAACGCACGCCAACACCTCGCACCGTGTGTATGTACCGAGGTTGTGCAGCCGTTTCTCCGAGTTTGCGGCGGAGCCACGAGAGGTGCACGTCGATGGTCTTGTCTGCGCCGCCGTACGGCTCACGCCATACCGCTGCGTAGAGCTCCTCGCGGGGTACGACGGCGCCTTCATGTGCCGCCAAGTACGCGAGCAGATCGAACTCTTTCCGATTCAGTGTGACCGATGCGCCGTCGACGGTCACTTGACGTGAGCGAAGATCGATCTCGATACCACCGATCGTCAACACCCGAGTGTTGCCAGCGCTATCAACCCGACGGAGAAGCGCTCGGACACGGGCTTCGAGTTCCGGGCCAGAATACGGTTTGACCACGTACTCATCGGCGCCCGAGTTGAGCAGTCTGACGATCTCGTTCTCGTCATCTCGTGCCGTTGCGACGATGACCGGTACATCTGAAATGGCTCGAATCATGCGCAGGAGGTCGCCGCCGTCGAGATCTGGCAGGCCGAGGTCGAGAATCACGACATCAGGGGACGAGTCGATGACGCCTTGAAGGCCGGCCATCGCCGTTCCCTCGGCTCTCACCACGTGCCCAGAATCGGCCAGCGCTCGCACCGCCAGCTCTCGGATGTGATGATCATCTTCCACAACAAAGACCGAGGCCATAGCGACCGACAGTACGCCGAGCCGAGGAGGATGCAAGCCACTTAGGGCTCTTTTAAGGCGCGTTTGACACGAAGAGAAACGGCCCGTGCCAAGCTTTGATCATGAAAACGGTCGGCTTCGTGCTGTTGTGGCTTCTCGGCAGTATTGCGGCAGTTTCCGTGGCTTTTGCCGGCATCGCACTGGTCGACGACGACTTGGTGGCTCCGCCCGCAGCCCAAGTGGCGAACCTCAACGAGGCGAGACCAACCGCCACTGCGTCGACAGCACCCGCGCAGACCTCCGTAGCAGAACGGGCAACGCTCGACGGCTCCGTATCGGTGGCGACCAACCCGACTACTACTGACTCGCTGACACTCGACCCCGAGGCAGCCACAACAGCGCCTGCGGATGACGCTCAGCGCTCGCTCGAAGCGGCCGCGAGCACCATTGCGCCGACAGCTACCACTGGCTCCACAACGGCTACTACTTCCCCGCTCAGCTCCGCGGAGTCGACGTCTACGGTTCCATCGACATCATCGACCACCACCGTGGCGCCACAGTCGTCATCGCCCGAACAAATCCGCACGTTCAACCTCGTCGGCGGAACAACGGCGATCTCCTTCTCGAGCACCGCAGTAGAAGTATTGTGGGCCACTCCAAATCCAGGCTTTGACGTGGAAATCAAGCCCGGATCAAGCTCGGTTCGCGTCGAATTCGAGTCGAATGAGCACAAGTCTCGCATCGATGCGTGGTGGTCCGATGGTCCCCAACAAGCGATTCGTGAGGACGACTAACAGTCGCTCACGTCGTTCCGCTCAACACAAGCGAGGCCAGTGGAACAATCATGACCAGATCCAGAGCGATGTAGGGCACGAGGAATCGTTCGATCGGGCGCTCGAACCCGCGCGCGAGAAGCTCGGCGTAATTCGACATGTACGGTCGCAAGAACATGGACTGGAGCAACAGGGCGATCCACGCGGTGGTGGCAAACGGCCACAGTTCGGTGTTCAGAGAACCGCCAAAGAAGGCTGCCACCGATGCGCCAGCCAAAACCAGCGACGTGTAACGCTCGGTCTTTCCGATACGACGAGTGATCGCCAGAAGCCTGGTGACCATTTCACCGAGGTTTTCTCTTCCGCGGGTCGCAAGCAGCCCTCGTGTGACCGCAATTGCCGACCCCGTTGCGGCCAACGCCCAAACGGCTGCTGCGATTCGGACGACCATGCGGCGAAGACTAGATACCGCAGCCTCGTTACCCAACTTTCGCCAAAGGTGCAGCAGAGATCTGTGCGCGTGCCTCGTCCGAGTTCAGTCCTCCGGGAGCGCCGGACGAGAGTTCTGCGAGGTGTGGTCGTCGAATTGTGACTGCGCCGAGGCCGTATAGGCCACACCGATCAGCGAGAGGACGAGCACGAAGTTCACGGCCGCGAAGGCCACCTTGAGACGTCTCCGCCCGTGCAGCTCGATGGGTGGCCGGTAGAGGGTGCCAGGTCCACGCAGCAAGAAGACCACCAAGGCGGCGTGAAGCGGCGTGTGCCCGACCACCTCGATTCGGCCAAAGATCAGCGTGGTCGTGAAGAAGACCAAGGTGATGACTGCGGCGAGCGGTCGTTCGAGCAACCCAATGATGAGCAGAAAGCCGAGGCTGATTTCGACGAAGGCGGCTCCCTGCAAGAAGAACTCTGCGTCCATCCCGAGGAGCAGACTCGGGTTCTCTTCGAGCACGTGCAGCGCCCACTCGGGATACACGAGTTTCTCGAATCCGAGCCAGATCAGCGCGAAGCCGACCGTGCTGTACAACGCCGGCAGCGCCACCCCGCGAAGTGCGTCTTTCGGGTGACCGGACAAGAAGAGATACACCGATATGCCCACGTAGTGCAGGTAGTCGAGCATGTGAAATGCGCCGTACTCGAAAACACCCACCAGCCATAGGAGACCGATACCGGCGCCCGCCCAGCGTGAAGTACGCGGAATCAGAAGCGCAATCGCCAACACAAACTGCAGCCAGCCCACCCAAGCGGTGCCCTCCTGCAGTTCCGGGGTCAGCAGGGCCCGGTTCTCCCAAGACACCAGCAAGACCGCCGCCATAGCTGCTCGAAGAATGACATCGCTGTGCTCCTGGTGGGCGGACAACCATTCATTGACTGCGCCGTACCATCCCAGGCCGTTCAGGCGGCTGTCGATCAACACCAGGGTGCAAATCACGACGGTCGACGCGGCGACAAGTCCGATCAGGGTGGGTGTGAACAGATCACCCAAGACCCGAGGCGCATCGCCGAAATCGAAGTCGCTGAACCACTTGACGTGACCGAGGAGCGCACCTTGCTGGAGGACATGGCCCATAGAGTGACTCTATTGCCTCTCACCAGAAAGCCCGTCAATCCCCGTAGGATGGAGGGGACCGAGCGGCTCTGCTGTCTCGTTTTGCCCACCGCGGGCACATTAAGGAGAAATCAATATGGGAATTTTCGACAAGATCAAGGATCTCGCTGGCGGCAACGCTGACAAGGTGAAGGACGGCCTCGATAAGGCTGGCGACATCATCGACGAGAAGACCGGTGGCGAGCACACCGACAAGATCGACATGGCGACCGACAAGATCGGCGAAATGCTCGAAGACGGCGACGCACCAACCGAGTAGTCGCCCGATGCGTTGGGCGATTCTGGGGACTGGGTTTATCTCTCACACCGTGATCGATGCGATCGATCGCTCGGAATCGTCAACCGTAGAAGTTGTTGCCGGACGCTCCGCGGAGCGTCTGGCAGACTTCGCCTCTCAGTACGGCGTGGCCTCCACAACGACAAATTTCGACGAGGTTCTGAGCAACCCATCCGTCGACGTCGTCTACGTCGGACTTCCCAATCATCAACATCATGAGATCGCCGTGGCCGCCGCTGCCGCAGGCAAGGCCGTGCTGTCGGAGAAATCGCTCACGACCACTATGGCGACCGCGCATCAATTGGTCGACGGCGTCGCGAAGCACGGAACGTTCTTTGTCGAAGGTCTGATGTATCTCGCGCACCCGCTCCTCACCCGATTCGTCGAGGTGCTGCTCGATGGCCGCCTCGGCGCCCTTCGCTCCGTCCGAGGGAGTTATGCCGCAAATATCGCCCACCTGGTGAACCCCGAGGGCAAGGGGACGATTTACAACCTCGGTTGTTATCCCGTGTCCCTTCTTCACTTGGTCATTCAGACCATGGGTGGACATGACAGTTTCGCGTGCCGAACCACACACGGTGGTGGAAACATCTCCAAAGTCGACGGTAACGTGGTCGACGCCGCACTGACGGTTCACTTTGAGAGCGGAGTGCTCGCCAGCCTCCAGTCATCGGACAGCTACGGCAACGGAAGCGAGTTTGCCGTGGGCGGCGACAACGGAGTGCTTCGTTTCGACACAAACCCGTGGCTTCCTGTCGCGGGTCCAAACGTCATGACCTGGACCCCGTTCGACGGCGACCCTGAAACGATCGTGGTCGACGCCACCGAGGACGCCTTCGGCTACCAGATCAGCATGGTGGAACGCAACGTTCGCGAGGGCCGAACGCAAGCGGAGCGTCCGTCCCCGCGCCTCGCTGACTCGATCGAGATCATGGAGATGCTCACCGAGTGGGAGAGTCTCTGCCGAGAAGGATCCACTGCATGAGTGACGAGACCGACTTCGATATCGACGGCCTACTCGCCCTCGAACCCTCGCCAGACGAAGACGCGTGGGAGGCCTATGTCGTATTCGCCCTCGAACAGATGGGCGCTGGCGATGAGGCCATGGCCATCGACATGGGAGCGCTTCGCAAGCTCGAACAAGCCCTCGGGGTGCAGCTGCCGTTCGAGATCGGTCTGCTGCTCGTGGTCGGCGTCCCCGAAAGCGACGAATGGGTCCGTTGGGGAGATGATCCAGCACAGGAGTACGGCGAGTGGAAAGCGCACGTCCTCGACCGAATCCTCGCCGCTGTCGAGGTCGAAGAGTTCTGGTCCGACGCGTGGGGTGAACGTCCCCGAGACGCCGAGACCCGCAAAGACCTCGTCACCGCCGCCCACGCAAGCGCCGCACCCTTGCTCCCTCTCTACCGAGACAGGGTCGTCCCACTGACGATTGCAGAGGGCGCAGACGCAGCAGAATCCAACCCCATCCTCGCGCTGAATGGGGCCTCTGTGAGAACGGTGGCCTCAGATCTGGCTGCGTGGCTCAATGGCGAGTTCGATGTTCCACTCCCGATGTGGCCAGAGACCGCGGCGAGGTCATTCCCCTTCTGGAGCGACCTCGAGCGTGACGACGTTTAGGGGTCCGCGTTGAACACACGCGGTCGCGTCTTTGCGTGATCCGCAGTACCAAACGCCGGCTTTGTCGCTCGCCTCGAGGTTCTTCAGCCACTGCGAGCGCTCACGAACCGTCGAGATGTACACCTTCTTGCCCACCCGAAAACCCAGGACAGGAACCTCGCGCGCAAGGCCGCTCTTGCGACCCGTGCTCTCGAGCACGACCGCTCCGAGACCGACCGGTAACGGCGAGCCCAATCCTGCCTTCACCGCAGGTTTCACGAATCTGTTGATTGTCCGGAAGAGCTCCTTGGTCGGGTTTACCGGAGATGGATCGTCAGCAGCGGTCATCCAGCGAGCCTATTGCCCGTCGAGGTCCGCCTGCGGATCACGCCAGTCTTCTCTGTCCGGAGCATCTTCTTCCCACGAACGCATGTACACGGTGACCGCACGAATCTGCTCGGACGTGAACGGTCCGGCAAAGTCCTGCGAGTACGCACTCATCTGCGTACCCGGCAACCCCACAGCGACGAACGTCTGGATCTGCTCGTCGGTCGCCGCTTGAAGAAATTGTTTCGAATTGAGAGCCGGTCCGATACCGCCCTCGCCATTGAGACCATGGCACGATGAACAGTTGAGGCTCCAGAGCCCTTCTCCCGACTCGGCCAGAGAACTCAGGTGTTCCTCTCGTGCTTCGGTTCGGTTGGAAGGTTCGGTGAACCGGTAGAGGGGGAACACCGCTGCCATCGCGAACAACAAGACGACGCCGTACAGCATCACCCGATTCGTGCTCGCTTCTAGTTCTTCGTCGACGTCGTAGGCCATCAGCCGTGTGTCTCCCCCGCGCAGGCCGGCCCGCGGGCGGGCTCATCAACCGTCAGCTGACCCGGCGCCAGACCATCGATTCGTTCGCCGGTATCGATGTACAGCAGCCCATCTTCCTCCTCGACGACATACCGATCCATACCTCGCGGTGCTGGTCCGGCGAGGTAGTCCCCACCACGGCTGAAGACGGAACCGTGACAGGGACATTCGAACCTTCCCGACGAGTCGCAGAAAGGCACCCCGCAGCCCAGATGGGTACATTTCTCGGACAGCGCAATGACTTCGCCGTTCACTCGCGTGAGAAAGGCGCGCGCCGCGGGTATCTCCAAGACCCCTTCCTCGGGAACCACATCGGGTGGAACCGAGCGAATGCGCCCTCCGAAACCGACGGACGGGAGCGGCTGAAGCAGATCCCAAGACGTCCACGCCCCCGCAGCTGCCACGAGGCCGAGGCCTCCTGCCCAGAGTCGGCTCAAGAAGTTTCGGCGTTCAATGATGTTCGACATAGTTCTCCCTCGACGCGTGCTTTAGAACTTTCCGTGCCAGTCCTGCCAGGGCCAGACCCATCCCCAATTCGGGCCCCGAAACGCGAAGCCCACGATCGTGAGGGCCAGCATGATGACGGCGAACGTGGTGAACGTGGTGACTGCTACCCGACGATGCCTGGCTTGGATGAAAAGACTGCGATCGATGTACGGCAGGGCGGCGAGCCCAATGAGGATCGACCCGGGGATGAGGACGCCGGCTATCAGCGGATGAAAGTGAGCCAACAGCTCCTGAAGCCCTGCGAAGTACCACGGCGCCTTTTCGGGATTTGGCGTCACCGTTGGGTTCGCCACCTCGGTGAGAGGAGCATCGAAGAGTACGGCGAGGACGAGTACCAGAAAGATGATCGCCATCGACGCGACCGCGTGCCGCACGAGCAGATGTGGCCAGACCATGACCAACCGATCCCGTTGAGGCTCCTTGCGTTCTCCAGCGACAGGGAGTCCCGGAACGATTCCGAGGACTCGGCGCCCGTCGACCTCCTTGGGTTTCGGCCCGAGCTCCACCGGCGTGCCGTCAGATGGTCCATGTGCGTCAGTCATCGAGTGGCTCCTCTCGTTCGAGCTCGAGCATCGAGTCTTTGCGCCAGCGCCACAGATGGATCATCAACACGAAGATCAATGAGGCGGGTAGGACAGCGACGTGCAGAACGTAGAACCGCAGGAGTGCCTCGGACCCGACGACCTGCGACCCGAGAAGGAGCTCTTTTGTCTGTTCCCCTACAAACGGGGCGTATCCAGCCATCTCCGAACCGACCGTCACCGCCCAGTACGCAAGCTGATCCCACGGCAGGAGATAACCAGTGAACGACATCAGCAAGGTTTGGAGAAGCAGCACCACGCCGATGACCCAGTTGAATTCACGTGGAGCCTTGTACGCACCGCGATAGAACACCTTCGCCATGTGCATGGCTACGGCGAGCACCATCAGGTGTGCGGACCATCGATGGACGTTGCGCACGTATTGGCCGAACGCGACCTCGGTTTGGATCGTCTGGATGTCCGCGTAGGCGCTCGCTGGCGAAGGCACGTAGAAGAACATCAGGTACATGCCGGACGCGATCAGGGAGCCAAAGAGCACCATCGAGATGATTCCGAGGTACCAGGAGTACTTGAATCCAAGTTCGGCTTCGCGCACTTTGACCGGGTAGAGATGCAAGAGAAAGCTCGACCAATGGCCCGCCGCAGCGTCACGTTTGGTCTTTCGGCGTGGCGTTCTCCAGATCGAGCGGCCGATCTGTGTGTCGCGCACCTTGTCCAACACGTCGCCGTCGGTAGTGGCCCCGGCTTCTGCACGTTCGAGGTCTTCCTGAATCGTCATTGTGGAACTCCTACTCCTGACCACACGCCCATGGTCAACGCCTTTGGTGGGCACCGCTCGATGCATAGACCGCAGCGAATGCACGCTGTCTCATCCAGGAGCAGTGCCGTGGTGTTCGGCCCCGCTTCCTCCGAGACCTCGTTGCCGGGGACGAGCGAGATCACATCCACGGGGCAAACGTCCGAGCAGAGGCCGCACAACACACACGCATCGACGTCGAGCAAGATGTTGGCGAAACAGCGCAAACACCGACTCGCCTCGCACCGCGCTTGCTGTTCGGTGAAACCGAGCTCCACCTCGGCCAAACCTGTACGTCTTCCGGTGTCGAGCATCGGTACTTCGACGCGATCTTGACTGTCATAGCTGTCGTCGAGCCGATGGAATCGTTTCAGCTCGACCATTTGCCCCGCCGATGCTGTCTGGGCGGTACCACCGAAGGACCGGTCGATGTCAGCTGCTGCGCGACGACCATCTGCGATTGCGTCGATCAGCGTTCGTGGGCCCTTCGCAGCATCGCCACCCGACCAGATGCCGGGGATCGACGTGGCTCCCGTGTCGTCGATGACCTTGATGGTTCGGCGAGGGCTGATCTCTGGCCCGTCTTCGCCGAGCGAATCGAGGTCGATGGCCTGTCCGATGGCCAAGATGATGGTGTCGGCGGCAACGTGTGCCCTGTCGGACTCGTCGAAGACAGGCGAAAAACGACCGTCCTCATCAAAGACGGAGACCACGCCGACCGTGTCCACTCCCGTCGCTCGGCCATCTGCGAGGGTGATGTGCCGTGGTCCGCGCCGTGGCAGAAGATGAATTCCTTCATGTTCTGCCTCTTCGACCTCGTACTCGTGGGCTGGCATCTCGGAGCGAGACTCGAGCGACATGATCGTGACGCTCTTGGCTCCTGCGCGCGCTGCTGTGCGCGCCACATCGAAGGCTTCGATCATCGAGCTTCGATCGTTCTCAGACCCATCGTCTTGTTCTGTTCCGAGCGAGGACTCGCGAGCGTCGTCATAGTCCGCAGCGCGGAGAGCGGTCCGTGCTGCATCCATGGCCACGTCGCCGCCGCCGATGACGAGGACTCGTTCGCCGATCTCCACCTCGTATCCACGGTTCATGTTGATCAGGAACTCGATGGCCTTCAGTACGCCATCTCCTTCAGCGCCCTCGATGTCCAGGCCGCGCCCCAAGGTGGCTCCGATGCCGAGAAAGACGGCGTCATGACGGTCTTGGAGTTCTTCGAGGGTCACGTCGGCCCCGAGTCGAGTCTCGTACTCAACCCGCACTCCCATCGCAAGGATCGCATCGATGTCTGCGGCAAGAACACCACGATCCAGGCGATACTCGGGAATGCCGAGCCACATCGCGCCGCCAAGCTTGTCTGTGGCCTCGTAGACGGTTACTTGGTAGCCGAGAAGTCGAAGATCATGCGCACACGCCATACCGGCAGGTCCGCCCCCGACAATTCCGACGTGTTCCTGACGCTCGACCACCGGGTTCGCCGCAACGTGGTCGTGCATGAGGTCGTGGCCTGACTCACTGCCGTGCCGTTCGGTCAGAAACCGTTTCAGCGCCCGAATCGCGATCGGACGATCGATCTCGCCACGACGACACGCGTCCTCGCAGGGTGCTGCACACACACGTCCACAGACCGAAGCGAACGGATTCGGGAGTCGTGCGGTGAGATACGCCTTTTCGTCGTCGCCATCAGCGATCGCAGCCACGTACAACCCGGCGTTCGTGTTGACCGGACACGCCGCGAGGCACGGAATGTTGTGGTCGTAGTACTCGAGCGGTTCAAGGGTCATACGCGAGACCGCCCATGGGCGTACCAGAGCGACCAGGCGATCGCGGCCATGCCGAAGAGCCAGAGAGACACTCCGATCAGATCTTGCGCGAACCGGCTCAATTTGGTGACCGTCGAGTTTTTGACTGCCCAGTCGGGGACCACAACCGTCAAGAAGATGGTGCTCGCGACGATGACCGCCGTCTTCAGCCACGCATCCAACCAGGGCATGTTCAGGCGGTCGTTCTCACTGAGCACTCGTGGTGCGAGGACGAGGCCGATGAGTCCAGCCACCATCGCAAACGTCAACACATAGGTCATGTTGGTGAGCGCCGGGAGTTCGGTGCCCGCCACTGGGCCGAGCGGCACCGCTGCCGACGCAGCGGGAGCGACGAAGTCGTTCTGAGTGAATGCAATCACCGCAGACGTGTCCTCGTCAGAGAGCGTCGAAAACGATGGCATGACGCCGTTGTAGATAACGCCGGCTACTTCGATCTCGCCACGGCGACCATTGGTGATCACATCCTCGATGTATGCGGCATCGTCGACGTGGTCATTGTCGATGAGCGGCGGAAATTGGCCCTCGAGACCGGCTCCGCCCGCCTGGTGGCATGACGCGCAGATCTGGGCGTAAACGGTGGCCCCCTCCCGGAGTTGTTCATCTCGCGCTTCGTCGGCAGGCGAAGGTTCGGTTGTCGCCGGTAGATCGTCGGCCGTAGCGGGCTCGTCTGATTCTCCTTGGAGCGCTTGCGCGCTCCCACCAAGGAGGGCGGTGAGAATCAGCCCGAGCGCTACGGCCGCCGTGAGCAGGCGAACGGTTTTGATGTGGGGAACTCTGAGATGTCCGCCTGCTGCGCGGGTGTCGTGGAAGGGCACGTTCGCAAACTAGGGAGGGCTGTGTCAGCGCAGTAGGGACCAACGTCCCTGTGCCGATTCTCCGTCCTCGGCTTGAGTGAGGTCGGTGCAAGAAGACCAAGAACAAGAACACTTCAAACCGACGGGCACGATCTTCATTCTGATCCTGTTCGTCTGTGCCCTCATCCTGCTTTGGCTGTCCGTCTACGTGATCCTGCTGAGCCGAGGAGTCACCGTATGACGACCATGGACACCGAGCGGCCAGAAAGTCCCGATTCGAACACGAAACTCACGATGGGCATCGACCCATACGAGCGGAATTGGATGCGCGCCTCCGTTCTGATCCTCGTCGTGTTCTTCACCACGGTCTCGATCGCAGGCTTCTTCATGGGCATTCAAGTCATCGGGGCAGATCAGGAGGTTGATCCTCGCATCGTGACGGAGAGCGGCCCGTGGGCCGACCCGGGTGTGCGAGAGATTCGCCCTGGTGAATATGAGGCGTATGTCATCGCGCAGACGTGGAACTTCGAACCGCGCGAGATCGAGATCCCGGTGAACTCCGAGATCACCATCTACGTGACGAGCCCCGACCTGCAACATGGCTTCAAAGTCACGGACACCAACATCAACATGATGGTGGTCCCCGGACAGGTCTCGAAGGTCACCTTCACGTTCGACGAGGTCGGCGAGTTTCCCTACATCTGCCATGAATACTGCGGCAGAGGGCACGCCAACATGTCTGGCGTCGTGAAGGTCGTCAACAGCACCGGAGATGGAGCGAGCTCATGAGCATGACCGATCGACCGACCTCAGGGTCCAACTACGAGCCGCGGTTCGCTGGCGGGTACGACCTGACGCGAGAAGAGAAGAAGTTCGTTGGCTGGCACCTCGCGGTGGCCATCACCGCGCTGATGATCGGCAGTCTGATGGGGCCGTTGCAGTCCTTTCAGTTCTCGGGTGTCGACCTCTATCCGTACCTCGAGCCGCTGATCAAGTCGTATTACCAAGGTCTGACCCTCCACGGGGTCCTCAACGCACTTGTGTGGACCACGTTCTTCATCGTCGGTTTCACCGCGTTCACGACCATGAAGGGTCTGGGTCGGCCACTCAGCCACCCAAGGCTGAACAAGATCGGCTTCTGGATGATGGTCGTCGGCTTGGTGACCACGGCAATTCCGATCCTCACCAACTCGGCAACCGTTCTCTACACGTTCTACCCACCGCTCAAGGCCAGCTGGGCCTTCTATCTCGGGTTGACGCTCGTGGTGGTGGGGAGTTGGGTTGAAGGCTGGGGCTTCTTCCTCACCCTTCGTGCGTGGCGCCGGGACAACCGCGGTGTTCGTTCGCCCTTCATTGCCCTGGGCGGCATCATCAACGCGGCCATGTGGCAAATCGCCACCTTGGGAGTCGCTGCATCGATCCTCACGATGTTGCTGCCTTGGTCGCTCGGCCTCATCGACAACACGGATCCGGAGCTAGCTCGCACATACTTCTGGTTCACCGGGCATCCTCTCGTCTACTTTTGGCTCCTTCCCGCCTACGTCTCGTGGTACGGCATGCTTCCCGCCCAGGTGGGAGGAAAGCTCTTCAGCGATTCCCTCGCGCGGCTGGCGTTCTGGATGTTCCTGATCGTGTCGGTTCCCGTGGGGTTCCATCACCAGTTCACCGATCCGGGCGTCCCCGAGACCTGGAAGTGGATCCACGCAGCACTCACGTATTCGGTGTTCTTCCCGTCGATGATCACCGCCTTCACCGTCATTGCGTCCCTGGAGTACGGCGCTCGCAAGAACGGCGGTACGGGGCTGATCGGTTGGATTCGAGCCCTCCCGTGGATGGACCCGTCCGTTGCGGCACAGTTGCTCGCAGCGATTCTCTTCATGTTTGGTGGAATCGGCGGACTGACGAATGCGTCGTACAGCCTCAATCTGGTGATCCACAACACGGCGTGGGTTCCCGGTCATTTCCATCTGACGGTCGCCAGTGCAGTCACGCTGTCGTTCATGGGTATCAGCTATTGGCTGGTCCCCCACCTCTCGGGTCGTCAATTGTGGAGTCCTCGGACCGCGCTGGTGCAGGCCTGGACCTGGTTTGTCGGCATGATCGTCTTTTCGAACGCGATGCACGTGCTCGGGTTGTTGGGAGCCCCCCGCCGGACCCCGTTGGGAGACGCGACCTACGTTCCCGAGGAGTGGAACGGACATCTGCTCCGGGTGTCGATCGGCGGGGCCATTCTCCTCGTTTCGGTCATTCTGTACGGGGTCGTGATGGTGAAGACCATGCGCACGGAACGAGTGGCAGCCGAGCTCGTACCTGTCACCCCAATCGCAGAGCCCATCAGGAGCGCACAGCTCACACCCGTGTGGCTTGACACGTTCAAACCATGGTTGATCGCCGCAGCGCTACTTTTGCTGATCGCCTATGGGCCCCAGCTCGCTGATCAGCTCCTCAACATGAATCTCAACGCTCCGGGCCCCGACTCGACTCCGTGGTGACCGAAGAGCCGGTGAGCTCGAGTCGGAATGTTTCTGCGACTCGGCTGTCCGGCGCCCTCCATGGAGCCGACCGAGCGACGTCGTTCGTCGAACGTCCGATACGAAAGTTCGCTGGCGTCAAGGACCTCAACCCGCTCCCCCACGCCGGAACGATCAGTGTCCTTCTCCTCGGCGTCGTGATCCTGAGCGGCCTGTACATCACGCTCTTCTTCTCGTTCGGCCACGCCGCTTCCTATGACGCAGTCGCCGCCATGGAGTCACATGCGATCCAACGGGTGGTGCGCGCGCTGCATCGATATTCATCCGCTGCGCTGGTCCTTACCACGTTGGTCCACGCGTGGCGCGTGCTCTCGTCTCAGCGATTCACCGCAAGACGTCGCCGTTGGCGGTGGGCTTCCGGCGTGGCTTCCCTCGGCCTCGTGTGGCTTGCAGGCGTCACCGGGTATTGGCTCGTGTGGGACCGCAGAGCGGCCGCCATATCGGAGGCCACAGCCCAACTTCTCGGCAGCCTTGGCGTGGGCAACGGCTTCGTGGTGGAGCACCTGCTCGGGCTATCACCAGGTTCGGGCTCCGGGATGCTGCTCGCGTTGTGGTTCGTTCATCTCGGACTGACTGCTGTCATCGGTTGGTTCATGTTTCGACATCTGCGACGGTCTCGCCAAGCATGGTTCCCGCCAATGCACTGGACGGCACTCATGAGTGTTGCTCTGCTCATCGTGTCCCTCACCGTGCCGCTCGGCATGTTGGGTCCGGCGCGACCAGACCAGCTCGTGGTCGACATGCCACTCGATCCATTCGTTCTCTTCCTCCTACCCCCGCTGCTCTCCGAACTTCGCTGGTATGCGGTCATCGTTGCGACGGTTGTCTTCCTCCTTGTGATGGCACTCCCGTGGCTCCTACGACGGTCCGATCCAGCCCCGATCGTGATCGACGAAGACGCCTGTACCGGGTGTGAGCTCTGCGTTCAGGATTGCCCATATGAGGCGCTGTCGATGACACACGTGGACACCCCCGGGAAGCTTCGTGAACGTTCGGTAGCGCTTCTCGACCCGGGCCAGTGTGTCTCCTGCGGGATCTGCGTCGGTTCCTGCGCCTTCGACGCCATCGAGTTGCCTGGCTGGACCTCGCCGTCGCCCGACGTGACGGGTCGAAAGGTCCAGGTGATCTGCAGTCGACACGAGCCTGAAAGGGATCCAATCAATTCCGTGGCGACCGTCGCCGTCAGTTGTGCGGGGATGTTCACCCCAAACATGGTTCGTGGTTACCTCGATCGGGGTGCAACCGATGTCGAGCTCATCGGTTGTGCGCCATCCGATTGCCGTTTCGGTCTCGGAAACCAATTGGCTGCCGAACGCATGGCGGGCAGTCGCGCACCGCACGCGCCGCGGCGCTATCGCGATCGGGTCACGATGGCGATGACGGGTGTCGGAGATCGGCACGTATCGCACTTTCCTGGCTCTGAGTTCGACCAAGGCCCTCCTCAGAGATCATCGTTGGCACCACCCGCGCTGTTGGTACTTCTTTCTGTGGTGGTGGTCGTCGCCGCCACACGCGCACCGTTTCGAACCGACGAGACACGAGCGGCGGTGCGGGTGGTCGTCGATCATGCCGGTGGTGCCGAGATCGTCGAAATCGGTCAACGCTCGGGCGCCGCTGCGGCGCTCGAGATCTCGGTGGATGGCCAAGCGCGAGAACGGCTGGCCCTCACGGGCGACAACGGCCACGTCCGGGCGTTTGGAGATTGGTCCATCGAGCCTGGACTCCGTCAGCTTGAAGTGGTGCTCGTCGACGACACGAACACGAAGGTTGCGTTGTTCGACGCCGCAATCGAAGTCGAGGCCCAAGAACGATTCGTGGTCACCGCAACCGATGTACCTCCCCCACCAGGCGCAGATCAGGGTCGCGAAGTCTTCACCTCTCGAGGTGCTGGTTGTTCGGTGTGCCACGCCACAGAGCGCGGACGCGATGGCGTCGGGCCTTCGTTGTACGGCATTGCCGACGATGCCGGAGCTCGTGTGGAAGGGCTCACCGCCGAGCAGTACCTTCGCCAGTCGATCCTGCTCCCTGACCAGTTTGTGGTCGACGGTTGGCCCGACGGGCAGATGCTCCCCATCTATCGCGAACGCCTCACCGAAGAAGACCTCGAGGCGCTGCTCGTCTATTTGCAGACGCTGAATGATGAGGGTTCGTCGTGACACGTCTCGATCGGCACTCCCACGTGTGGCCGCTTGTTCTCGCGATTGGATTCGTGATGTCGGCTACGGCCGGATGCTCCGCCCCAGGGTCCAGCAACCCCGGGCCCGAGACCACGAACGGTGAAGAGCTGTTCGCGTTGAAGGCCATCGGGGGAAGTGCAGGGTGCGTGACCTGCCATTCGCTCTCACCCGGCCACGTTCTGGTGGGACCGTCCCTGGCAGGGCTTGGTGAACTCGCCGGTGAACGGGTCGAGGGAATGACTGCAGACCAGTACCTTCGCCACTCGATCGTCGCACCTGCCGATCACATCGTCGGCACGTTCGACCCCGACAAGATGCCGAGCAACTACGGCGAGGTCCTGTCCGACGAGCAGCTGGATGCCCTGGTCACCTATCTGAAAGAGGCACCGTGACGTATCGAAACGAGACATCGAACCGGGTCTCAAGGAGCGGGGAAGATCTCCTCGGTTGCGGCAAGGTCGAAGCCGCTGATCGTCTTGCTCCCAAGGAGGCGACCGTCGGGCTGGACCGTGTAGCTCGCGACGCCACTGCCGGTACCCCCTCCGGACGCGATCGTCGACCAGTGAGCCACGAACGAGTCACCATTGAGACGACCGAGACCTTGGTGAATGACACCGGTGACGATCCACTCGATTTCGTACTCGGAAGCTACGGAAGTCTCGACGATCGTGACGGTGCCGGAGTAGTCCACCCCGAGCGGATCGACACCGTTCACGGTGTACGTCCCAGCGAAGCCAGCGCTGTCATCGTCAGCGGGGAAGACTCCGGGCAGCGCGCACGTGTACAACATGGCTCCGAACGCCGCGATCGCAATGCTCCAGGTGAACAGCTTTCGAATGGTCAAGATCGTCACACTAATGAGGCTGCCGACCAACCAACTAGGGACCAAGGGCCCGGCACGCCGGACTTCGTTGCCCCCAGATGGCTGAAGGTTCTCACTGGTTGTCTGGTTGCGTTGATCGCTGCAGCGATCGCTTTCGCAGTCCTCGAACCGATACAAGTCCTGCCTCGTCTACGCCTCGCACCGGGGTACTCGCTAGTCGATCAGTCCGGTGACAGCTTCACGAGCGAAACCGTCCGCGGCTCGGTCACGCTCTATTCGTTCACATCAATCGACTGCGGCGAACCGTGCAGCGAAACCGACGAGACGATGCAATTGATTCGCGACGAGGTCGCTCGTGCGATCGATCTCGGGGACACCGAGTTTCGCCAGGTCACGATCGTCCTCGACGACGACCCCACGACGTCTGAACTCAGCGATGTCGCGACTCGGGCTGGCGCGGACGGAACCAGATGGAGCGTGGTCGGCGGTGACGCCACGACCATTCGCAACACGGTCGGCTCCGGATTTGGGCGGTTCTATGAGGCGCCCTCAGACGCTTCCATTCGCTTCGACTCGGGATACATCCTGGTGGACGGCGCTGGCGTCATCCGCGGCGACTATCGCTACCAGACGCTTGCCGATGACGGCGAGAAGATCGTCCGACACATCGACATCTTGGCCTCTGAGCTCCGGTACGCCGATGGCTCAGCCGCAGTCGCATACGAAGCCGCCCACCTCTTCCTGTGTTACCCATGAAAGGGCTCTCCATGAAACTTCTCGTTGCGATCCCGCTGATCGCGGTGTTGTTGTTCGGTGCCGGTCGGACGCTCGCTGGGTCGGTCTCGCCGCACCTGTACGCAGGAACCGTGCTCCAGGACACTACGCCTGCGCCTGCTCTCAGCGAACTCGTGGACGCAGACGGCGCCTCGGTCGACCTGTCGGCCAACGCCGGCGAAGTCACCCTGCTGTATTTTGGTTTCACCCACTGCCCTGACATCTGCCCAACTGCTCTGGCCGATGCATCGACGGCGATTGGCGGGCTGAGTTCGTCGGACCGAGAACGGGTGAACCTCGTGATGGTCACGGTCGACCCACAACGCGACGTACAACCAGAGCTGCAGGACTACGTCGAGTTCTTCGACCCCACATTCACGAGCGCGACCGGTACACGCGAAGCGATCGACCGCGTCGCCGCAAGCTACGGGGTGTTCTACGAACTCGGCCCCGGGACCGTCGAGAGCGGCTACACCGTCGACCACACCGCCACGATGTTGGGCATCGACAAGACGGGCTCGCTCCGTGTCGTGTGGCCGCCAACCGTCCGTCCCCAAGAACTACGAGAAGACATCAAGGAGCTATTGAAGTCATGAAACCAGTTTCCCCCAGCGTTCTCGCCATCGGTCTGGCTGCGCTCATCGGCTGTAGCTCGACGGAGGCGTCGATCGGCACCTCCGACATGTGGGCGAGGCCGACCGCACCCGACGTCTCGACCGCTGCGTTCTACGGAACGATCACGAACAACGCCGACGTGACAATCAGCTTCGAGGATGGCTATTCGAGGGCGTGCGAACGAATCGAGATACATGAGTCATCGATGCAAGATGGTGTGATGACCATGGCTCCGGCAAGCGCTGACTTGACGCGCCTGGACCCCGGGGACTCGCTCGTCCTTGAGCCCATGGGGCTTCACGTGATGTGCATCGGCCTCCGAGATCCCTTGGTTGAGGGGACACCCGTTGACCTCGAGATGACCTTCGCCGGTGCGGGAGCGTTTGTCACCGAAGTGGCCGTCGAACAACGCTAGGAGCTCGACCTCGCTCGTTCGATCGCTGCCGTGATCATCTGCTTTGCTTCGTTCGCGTCACCCCAATGGCTGATGCGCACCCACTTCTCTGGTTCGAGGTCCTTGTAGTGCTCGAAGAAGTGTTGGATCTGATCCGTCGTGATCGTGGGCAGATCGGAGTAGTTCGCCACCGTCGCATACCGTTTCGAGACGTGGTCCGAGGGCACTGCGAGCACCTTTTCATCTTGGCCCGCATCGTCCTCCATGACCAGCACGCCGATTGGGCGACAGTTGATGACCGCACCCGGCACGATCTCACGCGTATTGCACACGAGCACATCGATTGGATCGCCGTCCTCGGACAGTGAATGCGGCACGAAGCCGTAATTGCCGGGATACCGCATCGGCGTGTACAAAAAGCGATCGACGAACAGTGTCCCCGAGTCCTTGTCGAGCTCGTACTTGATGGGTTCACCACCAACCGGGACTTCGATGATGACGTTGATGTCGTCTGGCGGGTTCTGGCCGGTCGCAATGGCGTCGATGCGCATGTCGGTCCTCTCGACGTCCTCGAACGCCTGTCTTCTCGGTCATCGTGCATTCGAGCCATCGGGTGCTTCTGGCTCGTGATGCTGTCCTGTCGGCGATGCCGACCCGGGTGTGAGCCTGCGACCGACCAGCACTAGACAGCCAGAGTAAGCGCTACGACAACGACGCGTTGGTGAGAGACTGGGACAATGAACAGGCAGATGACCGGGTGGATGTTCGTGGTAGCCCAAGTGGCTCTGCTGTTGCTCATTGTCGTTGCTCCGTCCGGAAACGACTGGGCGACCCCTGCGTGGCTCACGGGACTTGGCTGGATCATCTCGATCGGTGGCGTCGGCATCGCTCTGGCGGCTTCGGTGCGCCTCGGGTCTGCCCTGACGCCGACGCCCGTTCCATCGAGTCGCGGCGAGCTCGCCACACAGGGGATGTACACCTATGTTCGCCATCCGATCTACACCGGGGTCCTCGCCATCGTGCTCGGCATCGTTCTTCGCTCGGGGAGCGTTGCCACCGCGATGATCGGAGTCGTCCTGCTCGCGTTCTTCAGCGTCAAGGCTCGATGGGAAGAGCAACGGTTGCGAGAGCACTACCCCGGGTATGGCGAGTACGCGATGGTGACTCCCCGATTCGTGCCCCGGCCCTCCGCCTTGCTGAGGGAGAGGGGATCCTGATGCCGACCGCCATTCTCTTCGATCTCGATCGCACGCTGATCGACGCCCAGACCTTCACCGACTATCGCTCGGCCGTCTCCGACGTGCGTGCGCTCATCGGATCGTGGCCCGATCTTGAGGTGCCCGAGACCGAGTGGGACCTCCCGACGCATGAGTGCATGGCGCTTCTTGTTGCTCTCAGTGGTGACCCCCGATGGGACACGGTGTCAAAGGCGATCGAGCACCATGAGTTGGCGATCGTCGGCCGTTCCTCGGCCATGCCAGGGCTCACCGATGCCTTGGCGGCTACCGAACACCTGCAACGAGGGGTTGTCACTCTGCTCCCCCATGACGCAGCCCGCGCGGTTCTCGAGCGCCATGACGTCGCCATTGACCTACTCGTGCCCCGGCAGGCCCGGTTCCGCCCAAAGCCACGGCCAGATCAGCTCCTTCATGCTCTGCAGGAGTTGCGTGTCGAGCCTGCGGACGCGGTGTTCATCGGCGACTCGTCGTGGGACGCGGAGGCGGCTCGAGCCGGCGGAGTACCCTTCCTCGGCGTCACCAACGATGGGGTGTCACTGTTTGACGAGTCGGTGCAGACGTATCCGAATTTGATGGCGTCGGTCAACGCGGCTCTTCAGCGCTAAGTCACGTTTCTCAGCCGTCGAGAACGTCCAGATCGATCATGAGATCTTGCGCGATCGACTCGAGATCGTCGGTCAACGCGTCGAGGTCGGTACCCACGGGCAGTTCGATCAGCGCTTCGGCGCGGAACAAGTGCCCGCCTTGCGGAGCCGGAGCGGTTTCGGTCTCGAGTTGATCGATGCTGACATTGTGTGTCGCCAGCACACGTGCAACCTGGTGCACGATCCCTGGGTGATCCTGACCGATCAGATGAAGCCGGAGATGTTCGCCCGAATCGGTCGCCGCCGAGTCGGAGGTGCGCTCGGCCGTGATGTGTAGGAGCCCTGCGGCGTGGATCTGATCGAGGCTCTCGATCAATGCATCGGCTGCGCTCTCCGAAACGGTGGCTTCCACGATGCCGGCAAACTTGCCCGCTAGTTCTGTCATGTGGCTGCGCACCCAATTGGCGTGGTGCTCCGCGATTGCACCACTGAGTCGGTCGACGAGCCCCGCTTTGTCGTCGCCCAACACCGTGATGATGATCGTGGTCATGTCAGAACACTAACTGGTTTCAGGATCTCACGACTCGGGTGCTCAGGCCGATGGGTTCTCATGCAACGCACACTCGTACAAGTCATGCAGGTTCGTATGGCCGACCTGCTCCCCGGAGACATCGTCAACAAGAACCACGATGACGCTCGAGGGTGGTTCGAAGTCAGAGAACTCGAAGAACTCCACACTGGAGGCATCGCAGTCCTGGCGGACTCGGAGAAGGACAGCATCAACGGCAGCCCGCACGACATCGTCGGTGTACAGATCACCAAAGTTGTCGAGATTCCGGATCAGATCCGCCGCGCTGCATAGCTGAGCGCCCACAGCAGTCGTTAACCTCGCTCTCGATGCTTCACGAGCGAACAGCCGGACGAGCACTCCTCGTCACACCGTCGCGCCAAACGTTGCTCGTGCTGGGTCAAGACCCCAACGACCTCGAACGGGGGCGCTTCTATTGGACGCCCGGAGGCGGACTCGACCCTGGCGAATCCCTCGAGGACGCGACACGTCGCGAACTGCGCGAAGAGGTCGGCCATGTCGCCGGAGATCTGGGTGCGATCGTGCTCGAGCGAGTGAGCGAGTTCGACTTTGGCGGACGCCGTCTTCGCCAAACCGAATCATTCTTCGTGGTCGAGGTTGACAGCCCCTTCCGTGCAGCACCCAGCGCGTTGAGCGCCCTCGAAGATGACGCCATCATCGACTTCCAGTGGCTCACTCCGGAGGAGATGCGCGCGACGCCCCTCTCGGTCTACCCGCTGTGCCTACCCGATCTCATCGACGAAGTGGCGTCGAACGGGCGACCGCAGTCGCCGTGGGTGGATGACGGCGCGCGCTGATATGCCCGGCTAGGCGCGACCGACGATTTTGTTCACCGCCACCTCGATCACCACTCGATCGTCGCGTTCCTTCGGTGGTCGATAACGTTCGGCATACCGACGTACCCCCTCTGCGACAGCAGCGGTCTGACTCGTCACGGTTGCTGTCCCCGACAACGTGACCCAGCGGCCGCCATCGACGCTGCAGATCGCCGCTTGAGCCTCGTTGAGCTTTGCGACGTGACGTGCCTTCCACGAGTCTGCCCAGGTGATGACGCGTGCGATCCGAGTCTCCGGATCGTACGTGAATCCGACGGGCGTGACATGTGGAGCTCCGTCACCCTTGACGATCGTCAAGCTCGCGAGGTGATACTCCGCAAGGAAAGCTGACACGTCATCGCCGGGATTGGTTGGGTCGATGATGGCCATGACTCAGTGTGTCACTCGGACCGTCCGCGTAGACGATCGGTCTGCCGGCGATCTCGTTTGGTCGGCCGGCCTGCACCGGGTTCTCGGACCGCAGCCTTGACAGGGGCGGCAGCGCGCGGCTCCGGCGGTGGGCTGTGATCGACCATTGCTTCGGCAGCGACAGGGGCGCCAACTCGCTTTTTTGGTGTCTCGACGACTTCGAGGTCGCGGTGTCGGTGGGCGACTCGGGTGGTCACGCGATCTCCTGGCGTGACGGTCTTGCTCGGCTTCGCGACGGCGCCGTTGACGCGTACGTTTCCTGCAGCGCAGGCCGTCGTCGCCGCGGTCCTGGTTCGATAGACGCGGACCGCCCACAACCACACATCGACACGTACCCCACCGGCCATGTGAGGAATCGTACCAGCGTGAAAAAGGTGGAAGCCCTTGCGCATCTGGCCGGGGCCGTCAGCACAAGGGCTTCACGATCGGTTCAGGGTCCACCCACATCGGCTTCGTCGGCAGTACCTTCTCAGTCGATTGCTCTGCCCCGTCGGACCGAAGTCTGGCGGGGCAGTTCTGTTGTGGGATTCTCCCCCTCGAGCCGGAGCCTTTGGAAGAGTGTCCTTCGTTTCACCGCACTCGCCCGAAGGCGGTTCGGCGATCCGTCAGACGAACCGTGTACCTCGCCGCGTGGACCCGTTTTCCCCTTCCCCATCACCTTCTGGCCATTTCGCCCTGCGGTTGCCCGCTGAGTGATCCGACCTTCGTGTTCTGGTTCCGGAGGGCGTGCCCTCGTGGCTGACGCCTACCCTGCTCGGTCTGCGGCGATTCGTCAATCGAATTCGCGAAATCCCCAAGGTTGTCGACAGGTTTGACGCGATATCCCCAGACGCTGTGAAGTTAGTCACAGGGTTGTCCACCGCCCGCCGGCGGGTCGGTCCCAAATTCGGCCCATTGCGGGAAACAACGCTAGCTTAAGGGGATGTCGAGACGCCTCGAAGTCGAGCTCACCAGTAAACAAGATGATGGCACCTACACCTGGCGCGCCGCCGGCGCGAAGCAGCCGAAGGGTTCACTGGATGGATCACTGCTGTACGAAGGCGCAGCCATAGGTGATGTCGTCCGAGTCGATGCCGATTTCGCAGTCGATGGGGTCTTCATCACCAACGTGCTTCCGCCCAAGGCCAAGCGCGCGGCGCCCGAGATGCTCGAGATACTCGGCTCAGGTCGCGATGAAGCCGGTGTGACTACTCAACTCGTTGGCAAGCGTGGTCGTGACGACCGCGGCGGTGGCCGGGGTGGTCGTGATGGTGGACGAGGTCGTGGCGATGGACGAGGCCGAGATGGAGGTCGCGGTGGTCGTGACGGCGGTCGAGGTCGTGGCGACGGTCGTGGGCGCGACGGCGGCCGTGACGGTGGACGAGGCCGGAACTCCCGTGGAAGCGGTGGTCCCGAAGGTCGCGGAGGTCGCGAGGGCGGCCGTCCCGGAGGTCGCGACGGTGGTCGCACACGCAACGACCGCCCACGTCGTGACCGGAATCCAGCACCAGCTCGTCCGAAGGCAAAACGTTTGAGAGCCCGTCGCACTCATCGCGACGCACTTCTGAACTCACTTCCCGAAACGCATCGCCCGCTCGCCCGCGTGGTTCTCCGCGACGGAGTACCCGGACTACGGACGCTGATCGAGGCGCAGAACAAGGAAGCCAAACAGGCAAATCAGCCAGAGATCCCGCCAAAGATGCTCGAGGCAGTTGGTGAGCACTTGTTGCCCCGTCTGCGAGCAGCTGAATGGCGTGACAACGCGGAGGGTGCTCTTGCAGGAATCTCCGAGATCGATCTTCGGGACATCCGCAAGGTGGTTGTCGCAGCCGAGAACGGAGCGAAGGACGACGAGAGCCGCGCACTCGCTCAGCAGCTCAAGGATGGATTGTCGAGCCGTGTGGAAGCCGAACACGGAAAGTGGTTGAGCGAGCTCAACCAACTGGTCACCGAGGGTCGCACCGTTCGTGCCCTTCGTCAGTCCTCGCGTCCCCCAAAGGCAGGTGCTCCCTTGCCCGCGGAGCTTGCGACACGCCTCGCTGAGGCCGCATCTGCATCCATGACGGCCGACACCATGCCCGAACGTTGGGGCACGGTACTCGACGCTGTTGCGTACTCACCGGTGCGTCAACAGGTCAAGCCCCAAGCATTGCCCGCAAAGATGAGTGATGAACTGTCGGCGACCGTCAAGAAGCTCGGTAAGCGAGTGCCGCACATCGCTGCCATGTTCGCACCAGCGAACGCGACACCAGCAGCACCCGCACCAGCGCAAAAGCCTGCTCCTATTCCGCCTCCTCCGGCCGCAGCCGAAGTCAGCGATGCGTCCGAGGAACCAGCTGAGGTGTCCGCCGATGCGTCGGCTCCGAGCGCCGAGGTGAAAGCGGTCGAGAGCTCTCCCGAAGAGGAATAACGCTTCGCTACGGCAGTGCCTTGTGCACTTCTATCGCTCGGGCGACAAGGCCGAAACTCTCGAAGAAGTTCTTGGTCGCCCGATCTCCAGGTAGAGCACGCGCATCGATACCCACGCATCCGCGTTCGGTTGCTGCGTTCGTCGCCTGGCGCATGAGCGCATGGCCAACGCCGATTCCACGCGCCTCGGGATGCACCCAGAGATCGGTCACGATCGCGAGGAGTTCACCGTTGCGCAACTCATGAAACGCAAGCACGCAGTAACCCAAGAACGTGCTGTCACCCGATCCGACCAGCACGAGTCGCTCGTCGTTCTCGAGGTCAGCGGCGAAGGAATCCTCGATTGGTTCGGAGCGACCGCGGAGAAGCGTGTCGAGCGGCCCGCCGCGAGAATCGACGACGGCCGCTTGTCCGAGACGATGAGCCTCGCTCAGCGCCGCAATGTCGTCGATACCGGCTGGGCGCACGCCGACCGCGACAGGTGCGGTCATCCGTTGTCTCGGAGTTGTTCGATCTTTCGAAGAATTGTCACCCGGTTGCGTCCGCTTCGTTCATGTTCGGCGATGGTCTCTCGCTCCTGTGGCGTGAGTTGACCGAGAAGCTTGACAATCTGCGCCGCAGCCTGACTGTCGTAGTTGGCAATCGGGAGTGTGGTGTCGTCCGCCGGTTCGGGACGGGGAGCAACGACCGGTTCGTCTTCACCCTCGTCGGCGCTCAGATCGATTCCGAACAGATCGACGATCACCTGACCGGCTTCCTGCACAACCCGCTCACCGACCGATTCGATGGTCGACGTGCCCTTCCTGGCAGCAGCGCGGGCGACGAACCGACCGAGGGTCACCTGGCTCTTGCCGCGTTCGATGAACTTGGGAAGATTGTCGACCGCCTCCAACGCAATGCCAACGGGCGCGTACACCAAGAGGTCTACGAGTTGATCAGCAGCTGTCGAGTCGTCGCGTTTTGCGGCCATTGGCACAGGTTACCGGCCACGGGCCGGCAGCCTCATGCACAATCGATACAGATAGGTCCGTCATCGGGAAACTGAATCAATGGTTTGATCAGCCAGCACGACTCGCAGGTACGCTCGTCTTCGTTCTTGGCAGGGACATCGTCAGGGTTGGCCGGCGCAGCCTTCTTCGCTGGAGCGGGCCCGTCCTCTTCGTCGTCGTCCTCTTCTTCGTCATCGCCCGATGTCAGACGATCCTTCAAGATCGCGTCGAGGTCTGCTTCGACCTCGTCATCATCTTCGTCGTCATCCTCGTCGCCTGGCTTGCGTACCGGGACGGGACCATCTTCGTCGTCGTCATCATCATCGTCGTCGACGAGGGCGTCGTCGTCCACGACGACCACACCGGCAATCTCGTCGTCGTCGTCGAGATCCAGATCACCCTCGATCTCGTCATCGTCGTCGAGATCCAGTTCGAGATCGTCGGCATCTTCTTCGCTGTCGACGTCGCCGTCGAACTCTTCTTCTGACTCTTCCTCAGCCATCATTCCTCATGTTTCAGATGGGGCTGTGGGGAATATAGGCACAACTTCGGAGATGTGTGTCCATTTCGGCAGACTTTTTTCGTCACGTCGTCGGCGCGCCGCGTCGGTCGGCAGCTCGGTTCTCCGCATTCAGGCGCTCGAGGTCATCCTCTGGGGCATGATCCACGAACTTCATCATCTCGGCGACAGCCTTGTGGCCAGCACGTTCGGAGATGAGTCGATGCATGTCCTGAGCGACCGATCGGTACGTGGGATGACCCTGCGGCGCAGATCGAAGTTCGAGGATGTGCATGGCGGAACGAGCATTCATTTGCATCGAATACCGCATGCGATACCCGAGTGTGACGGCATACGGCGCCTGCGCAGGGAAGTCCTCGATCATCGCCTCGTACAAGCCCGCCGACCGATCCATGACGTCGGCAAACTGTGAGGTCTTGCGGACGAGCTCGATGACCTCTGGCATGACGTAGCCATGACGAGTCGACAACGGCTGCCACTCGATCGTCAGCATTCGATGACGCTGCAAATCGCGGAACGCGCCGTAGTCGCCAAGAATGTCGAAGCGGTAGTCGACACGCTCGAGGGCTCTGCCTGGGCGATGACGTCGATTCGTCCGGTCGCCCTCGTACGCCTTCATGACGCTCAGGCGCTCATCGACCGTCATCTTGCGCACCTGCTCGACGAGATCGCGCTCGCTCAACGATGTCGTGGGATACAACATTGCGGTGACCAGTTTGATCTCCGCGTCCGGATCGAAGTCGACGAGATCGACACTCGATTCCTTCGGTGATGCCGTGGCGTCGACCTCGAGCAGTCGATCGCTCAGTTCTTGCACCGCCGCAGCGTTGTCGGCCATGTAACTCGAGGTGACGTCGCCACGGTCGGGCAGATCGACACGTTTGAGGAACGATGGGATCACCTTGCGAAGTTCGCGAAGCATCAGGTCGGAATAACTCCTCGCCTCGGGCAGTGCGCTCGATCGCATTCGCAGGAGCAACGCTTCGTACGCTTGCCCGCTCCCATAGATTCCCACGTTCGAAAGTGAGGCGGCGGGGAGCAATCCTCGTATCGAATCGAGTGCCTTTGCTCGGATCGCCATGCGGTACGCAATGTCGGCGTCGGTGGTCTTCTTGGGAACGGCGTTCTTGTAGAACTGCTCCATCACCGGGATGAGCGAGCTGTAGGTGTCGAACATGCGGTCGAGCTCTCCGACGTAGCGCGTGCCGTGCACGGAGTTCAGGAGATCTGGATCGCGATAGAACCGGTACCTGCCGCCAAGGCGCTCGTCGTATCGGATGTAACGCGTCGACTGCTCGAGGTAGGACATGATCCGCCCCCACTCCAGAACCTTCGTGAGGACGTTTGAGGCCTGCTCACAGGCCAGGTGGACGCCACCCAGCTGCGCGACGCTGTCATCGCCGTACTGGAAGAACACACGGTCGTAGAGCTCTTCGGCGCGACGCATGCCCACCGTTGCGTCTACCGTCTCGTCGCCACTGATGTCGAGGTCGTCGACGAATTCTTCGAGGAAGAGTCGGCGCAAGCTCTTCGGCGAACGCGAGTACCGGGCGAAGAGCGCTCCCTTCACCACTTCGGGCAGATTGACCAGGGCAAAAACCGGCTGATCCAGGTTGGTGAAATACCGACGGAGCACATCGGACTCGGCGGTCGTGAAGTCTTCGGCGTCGTACGGGGTCACGGCGGCCGATGATATGGGTCTTCGGGCGGGTGCGGACGGATTCTGACGACTTTTCAGATCACGGCCATGGTCGCGTCCGCCTCGACGGTGAACTCCACATGGCTCGCCGACCCCACGCAGACTCCGTCGAGCCAAATTCGCGCCCCGCTCACGGGGGTGAACTCGCAGGCCTTGAGACGGCGCATCGTGATGTCCGGGTGAGGAATATGAGAACCGGTGTCGAGCCGCGCGCGAGCCTTCCATCGATCGCCGAACGACAGGTCTGCGTGAATGACATCGAACCTGCCATCGTTGGGATGGCCGCGCGGGGCGACGTTCCAGCTGCCGAAGAAGCTCGCATTCATCGCGGCGTCGATCTCGCCCCGCCACCAGTGTCGCCTGATCAAGAGGCTGCTCGCCATGACCCTGTCCACGCCATCGATGGAGACGATGCCGAGGTCGATGGGCAGACCAACCCGCTCGCCGTGACGGAGTTCGTCTGGCATGGCCGTTGCCCCCACCGTCCGAGCGAGGTCGCCGCCCACGAGTCCGATCCGTTCCGGGCCAGAGACGGCTCCATCGACAACGGTGAAGAGCGAGGAGAACTCGTGATCCGAACCCACGATGGGATCGCCGTCGAGCAGCATGGTTCTGGTACCCCAGTCTTCGCCCTTGCGGATCGTCACACGACCTCGATCGGGCCAGGGGCGTCGACTATCCCCCGTTGGATCATCTCGATCGCCTGCCTGGCGGCGGTGCGGGTTTCGGAGGACGGCGCGATGACGGCAACCTGGGACAACACATCGATGACCTGTTTCATCGACCGAACGAAGTCTCCACCCGAAAGTTCTTCGTCGCCCAGGATGTCTCCCAATCCCCCGCCGGATGCCCAGCCGTAGGTGGCCGCGAACAACCCGGGGTCGACGTCTCGTGTGGCAGGAAGACCATACGCCGACTCCAGACGTTGCACCTCGTTCACACAGGCGACGATTCCGTGAACCGACTGCTTGGTCGACTTGTTCGGGAACCAGTCGGGGCTGTCCTCGACGTTGCGACGCGGCTCGAAGACGAAGGTGGCGACGAGCCCGGCCAGCGTGGCCGGATCGTGTCCATCGAGATGACCCGCACGGATGGACTCGGAAATGGCCAGATCAAGCTCGTGGAACGTGCTGAGCAGGCGGGTGCCATGTTCCGTCAGCATCCAGTTCTCGACATATCCCAACTCTGTGAGAATCCCAACGACGGCCTTGAAACGGTCGTTCAGGCGGCCACGACGCTCGGTGATCCTCGCCTCGACGCGACGAAGCTCGCGACGAGCGTCTGATGCAGCGGTTCCTTGCCACGGGCTCGACGGATCACGCTTCGACTCGCTTGACCGCTTTGACTTCTTGCCTTTTCGGCTCTTCACGCCTCGGAGTTGTCCCACCAGATCGTGCTGATGCGACGTGCTGTTCGGGTTGAACGGATCCGGGAGTCGTATTTGGCCGATCGTTCTCGGCGGCTGATGGAGCGACTCGAGGTCGAGGACATGTACCTGCCCCTCGCGGTCCAGAACCTTGAGCTTGAACTCCTTGCGGCGCCATGTGCTCGACAGAACCACGACCGAACCGGCGAGTTCGAGTACGTCGCCTGGTCGGACCTTTGCGACGGCCTCAGCGATCGCCGCAGCCGTGCTGGCGTCCTGGGTACTGACGTCGCCCCCGTCGACCCGGGCCAGTTCCGCGACGAGATGATCCCGCCGTGACTCGAGCTGCGTGATTGCGCGGTTCGTCTGGAACTGGCCGAACGATTGGCCGACGAGCAACTCTGCCTGTTGTCGCGTGTAGCGACTCACGAGATGGCACGTCATGTTGTAGGTCGGCCGGAAAGCGGACCGGAGCTCGAAAGACGTCGATCGAGCAAGGCCGACGATCTCGTCGAACGTCGTGAATGGCGTCCACAGAACGATGGCGTGGCCTTGGTCGTCGATGCCTCTGCGTCCAGCACGACCGGTGAGCTGTGTGTAGTCACCAGGAGAGAGCGGTTCGTGGTGCTCGCCGGTGAATTTGGACAGCTTTTCGATGACGACCGTTCGCGCAGGCATGTTGATTCCGAGTGCAAGGGTCTCGGTGGCGAAGACGGCCTTGAGGTGTCCGGCGGCGAACAACTCCTCCACCGTTTCCTTGAAGATCGGCACGATGCCGGCATGGTGCGCGCCGATGCCCGCTTTCAGGCCAGCCACCCACCCCGAATAGCCGAGCGCACGGCGATCAGCGTCGCTCAGATGGCCTGTACGACGTTCGATGACCTCTCCGATGAGACGGGCGCCGTCGTCGTCTGTGAGCCGCACACCGGCGCTGCGGAGCTGGCTGACGGCGTCTTCGCAGCCCGCACGGCTGAAAATGAAGGTGATCGCCGGTAGGAGCCCCCTCCGATCGAGTTCTTCGATCACTTCATGGCGTCTCGGCGTGCGCCACGGCCGCTTCTGAGGCGGCCCCTGGCGCCGCTGACGGCCCCGGCGCGACGGCGCTGGATCGAACCGGCGGCCCTCGGGATTCGGCCGCTTCTTGACAAGCGTGGGGATCAGATGTTGGCGCGAGGAACCCTTCTCGGCGATCGCGTACGAGTTGATCAGCCTCACCGGTCGCGTCTTCTCGGTCACGGCGACGCACTCGCCGTGAACATCGGTGATCCATGCCGCCAGTTCATCAGCGTTCGACACGGTCGCCGAGAGTGCAACCAACCGAATGTGGTCGGGTAGGTGGATGATCACCTCTTCCCAAACCGGTCCGCGAAAATTGTCTTGCAGATAGTGGACTTCGTCCATGATCACGAAGTCCGTGGTGGCGAGCCGCTCGGGTTCGGCGTAGAGCATGTTGCGAAGCACCTCGGTCGTCATGACCACCGAGGTCGCGTCGCCGTTTATCGAATTGTCACCGGTGAGCAGACCGACGTCGTCTGCACCGAGCCAACTCCGAAGATCACTGAACTTCTGATTCGACAGGGCCTTGATCGGCGTCGTGTACAGCGCCCGACGGCCCGCATTTCGCGCGGTCGCAATCGCATGCTCCGCAACGAAGGTCTTGCCACTTCCGGTTGGCGCAGCCACCACGACCGAACGGCCAGCGTCCAGGTGAGCAATGGCATCGACCTGAAACGAATCCAGTTCGAAGTTCTGCGGCGGCCCGAGCAGACCCGAACTCATGCGGTCTTTGCGGACTTGCGCTTTCGCCGCGTCCGCAGCCAACCCCAGATGATCGCGGTCTCGTAGAAGATGTACATCGGCACCGACAAGATCATCAGCGTCCACGGATCACCCGACGGCGTCAGCACCGCCACGAGAACAACGATGCCCACGATGGCGTACCGACGACCCGAACGCAGTTGCGCGACGTCCACGACCCCGATTTGGAGGAGCAAGATGAGAACGAGAGGAAATTGAAACGCGAGCCCGAACGCGACGAGCATCTTGACGAGAAACGAGATGTAGGGCGCGGGAGCGAGCAATGTCTCGAACCCACCGATATCGAGCAAGAAGACGAGTGCGCGCGGGGCGCTCCAATATGCAAGCGCGGAGCCCATGAAGAACAAGGACGCCGCGACAAAGACAAACGGAAGCGCATACCGCTTCTCGTGCGGGTACAACCCCGGCACGACGAACTTCCATGCGTGCCACAGAACCACCGGCATCGCAAGCATCAACCCGCCATACCCCGCCACGGTGAGCACCAGCGAGAAACCCTCCAGAGGTTGGGTTTGTACGAGATTGCAGTTCTCCTGAGTGACGAGCGCTCGCTCGTCGGCTTCTGGCAGCGAGTTGCAGTAGGGCTCCATCAACGCGTCGATCAACTGATCTTTGAAGATGAAACACACAATGGCGCCGGCAACGACGGCGATCGTGCTTCGGATGATCCGCTGGCGGAGCTCGGTCAGGTGCTCCATGAGCGTCATCTCGCTTGGCGCGCCCTCGGAGTCGGTGGCTTCAGTCGTGTCCATCAACGATCGCCGTACATCACCGGAGCGTCAGGGGGCTCGTCCTCGCTCTGGACATCGTCGTTGACCTCGGGCGACGCCTGATCCGAAGCCTCCTCAGACACCGATTCCACCACTGGTGTCGCCGGCTCCGCAACGGGCGCCGATGTCAGGTTCGTGGTGCTGTTCCCCGCGAACGGATCCGATACCGGCGGCTTCGCAGACGCCTCGTCGACCGATGTCGAACCATCGGCGATCGGAGGCAGTTCGGCCATCGAGGTGACGTCCTTGATCGATCGAGGAGTGGAGATGCCGGTGACCTTCGAGACAGGGTCGTTCATCGCCGACTGAATCTCGCGCTGGAAGCCGGAGCTGATCCGGCGGAACTCACCGATGACCTTGCCAGCTTGCCGCGCGGCCTCAGGGAGCTTGGTTGGACCGAGTACGACCAGCGCCACCAGAAAGATGATGAGGAACTCGCCACCCCCGATGTTGAACATGGGGATGATTGTAGCTTCGAGATCTCTCTACGGGGTTATGCCCAGAGTGAGTTCAGCGCTCGGCGATCGAAGCCAAGGCGGCGGCGATTGCGCCCTCGTCCTCGAGCAAGCGATGAAAGTCCAAGATGTCATCGTGATCGATCTGGCGACCCGATCGTGTCTCGAACAACTCGGCCGGAAGCGTCCACGTGTCCATGTGCACGCCGCTGGCGACGAGCAGATCGATCGTGCGATGTTCGGCCGGTTTGACGACCACCATCGAACAGATTGGACAGGTGAAGCGATACTCACCACGGTCATCATCGAGGCACACACGCACCGTGACGTCGTCTGTGGTCAGTTCTACGTCTCCGCAGTCTGAACAGCTCGCTCGAATCGTTGCCATAGTCTCCGTCACACTCCACGTTGCGCTTACAGTGGATTATTCGGACGCCGAGCGAATTCCCTTGAGGAACGACCGGACTATTTCGCCTTGCGCTGGCTGGGCCGTAGCGACCACCCCGTCAGAACGTGCGACCCACCTACGGAGCGGGTTGTGACAGCAAGCTCCGTGCCGCCAGACTTGGCAGTCATGGGTATGCGCCTTCCCTCCAAGAGTGAACATCCGATCGGTTTTGCACATCGTGGAGCAAAAGCCCATGCCCCAGAAAACACTCCTGAGGCCTTTGATCTAGCGGTGAAACTCGGGGCGACCGGCATCGAATCCGACGTCTGGCTCTCCAAGGACGGACACCTCATTTTGAACCACGACGGCCATATCGGCCTGCGGCGACGAAAGATCCGAGACCTCACTCGTCGCGAGCTTCCCGACACGTTGATCACACTTCCCGAGCTCATCGAGCGCGTTCCCGCGGAATTGGACATTTCGATCGATATCAAGACCGACAGTGCGATGCTTCCGCTCCTGGAATGGGCAGCCGAGCTCGATCCGATCACGCGAGGGCGGCTTTTTCTCTGCCATCACAACTGGGAACAACTGGCCGAGTGGCGTTCCATAGATCGCCATGTGCGGCTCGTCGACTCCACATCGATGAAGGACATCAAGGCGAGCGGCGGCCCGGAGAGGCGAGCGCATCTCCTCGCCGAGGCCGGCATCGACGCCATCAATCTGCGCCAAGGTGAATGGAGCGGCGGAATGGCCACGCTGTTCCATCGTTTCGATCGGCTGTGTTTTGGCTGGGACGCCCAACACGAACGGATATTGACCGATCTACTCCGGATGGGCCTCGACGGCGTCTACAGCGACCACGTCGACGTCATGATGGAGGCAATCGCATCAAACAAGACCGCCGACCCACCAGAAGAACCAAAGATCTGGTGAATCTACAACGTGCCGAGTTCTCCGAGCGGCCAGATCCGTAGGAACGCTCGGCCGACGATGTTCTCCTCCGGGATGGGTCCAAAGAAGCGGGAGTCCGAAGATCGATTCCGGTTGTCGCCCATCATGAAATAACTCGCATCTCCGAGCGTGCATCGACCAGGGGTACGCGGCTGGTTCGTGCACTGCTCGTCCCAGATGTCTGCGGTGAGCGGATCCGAGGCGGATGGCGCGTTCAATACGGCATTTTGTGGGTCGAGATACGGCTCCTCGAGCAGTTTTGCATCATCGGGCGTTTCGCCAGCGCCCCAGATCCAAATGCGGCCGTCGCTTCGAATCTCGATCGTCTCGCCTGGCAACGCGATCGCTCGTTTGATCAGGTCTTTGGTGTCCCCTGGCGTGCCTTCGAGTTTCTCGAATACGACGAGGTCGCCCCGCCGTACCTCGTGCAGGCGGTAACTGACCTTGTTCACCAGAATCCGGTCGCCCTTGTTCACGGTGGTTTCCATCGATTCAGATGGGATCCAGAACGCCTGAAGCACAAGTGCCTTGATGATGAGCGCAACCACGAGAGCGGAAACGATGACGAGAAGCCATTCGAGCACCGTGCGAATGTCCGATGATCGGAACCCCTCCGTCGTCGCAGCGGCTTCGATCATGACGGCGTCCATAGGCCCGTCGGAGTCGTCGTGTGCCGTGGGTGGGGCAACAGACGCAGGTTCCGCGTCACGTGGCCGGCCGGCATCGACGACGCCGACGCTGCTCGTCGGACCGTTCGTCACCGCAGCGGTCTCTCGAGAACGGTCGGTGATCGACTCAAGAAGCGGTGCGGGGACAGGGGCTGGCGCAACGTCGTCGCCGGGAGGAGCGATGTGCTTGGGTATGGCTGTAGGAGCGTCTGTGACGATGTCTGAAGACGCGTTGGACACAGCAGCGTGAGACACCTGCGAAGCCTCGGCTGCGGGCTCGGGAACCTCGGTGTGCGGAGGTACGGGTGCTGGACGCGGTTCAACCGGAGCGGACGTTGGCACCGAGGAGCCCTCTGCGCGGCCGAGCGAGTAGATCGACGTATCGAGCGGTGCCAGCTCTGGCCAGGCTGCCACGGGCCGCGAGACGGGAGTTGGTGCGATTGCTGAGGAGTCCATGCCCTCGTCAGCAGCCTGCAACAGTGCTTTGGCCACCAATCCCTTGATCCATTCCGGGTCGTCAACGTTCGAGGACTGACTCTCAGGGCGATCTGGGGGGCTCACGGAGAGCAACCGTACCCAATATGTCCCCTGAAGTCTGGCACCCATGGTGCCCTTACAACGGCTCCATGTCCCCCAACGGCCAGATCCTGAAGAACGCTCGCCCGACGATGTTCTCTTCTGGCACCGGCCCAAAGAAGCGAGAATCCGAAGATGCGTTGCGGTTGTCGCCCATCATGAAATAGCTCGAGTTGTTCAATGTGCAACGCCCCGGTTCACGCGGTTGGTTGACACAGCGCTCATTCCACACGTCGGTCGTCAGGGCATCGCCGGCGCTTGGCGGAGCGAGAACCGCGTTGATCTCATCGAGGTACGGCTCTTCGAGTCGTTCAGCATCCGCAGACGACTCCCCCGGGCCCCAGATCCAGATCCTGCCATCTTCACGGATCTCGATCGTCTCTCCTGGCAACGCGATCGCGCGCTTGATCAGGTCGTCGGTGGAACCGGGCGTGCCTTCGAGCCGCTCGAATACCACGAGGTCACCTCGTTGGACATCGCCGACGCGGTAGCTCAATTTGTTGACGAGGATCCGGTCACCGATGTTGACGGTCGTCTGCATCGATCCAGACGGAATCTCGAAAGCCTGGAACACGTACGCCTTGATCAGCAGCGCCGCGGAGAGCGCAACCACGATCACGGCCAGCCATTCAACGGAGGATCGAAGCGCAGCGGTGCCGCGCGACTCCTCGGGCGGGTCCCCGATCGGAGCGTCGATTGCGGTCGGCGAATGATCCGAAGGTGTCGAGATATCGGGAACCGTCACGACGTTGAATGCCGCAACATGATGCGTTCGACGGCATCGGGCAGACCGCTACCCATTGTCTCATCAGATGTGGACAACAAGCGCACGCCTGGCCCGACTCGGATCATGAGCTGTTGCAGCCAGCGAGTCGAGGACACCGGCAACGTCACGGCCGCCGCATCGTCGCCATGTTCGATCAGATCGACAGGGAGTCCATCGAGAAGGTACAGGCGAGCGTTTGGAACCAGCACGGAGGCCCGAGGGGCCTCCTCGATCGAGAACATCGGTTCATCCGGGGACGCTTCCGTTGCGGAGGTGAACGCCTCAGCGGTGGTCTCAGCCGACTCGATTCGGTCGACACGAAAGATTCGATCGGACGAAGCCCGATGGCAGAACCCAGCCACGTACCAGTTTCCTTGATCGACGAAGAACCGTCGGGGCTCGATTCGACGCTCGGTGCGCTCATCTTGGGCAAACGAGTAATAGGCGATGTCTACACACATCTGTTGTTCCGCAGCGCCGCGCAATACCGGTAGAACATTCTCCGAAGCCAACCCGAACTGCATGTCGACGGTTTCGGTATCGCTGCCGGTGGCCAGTCGCAGTTTGGTCAAACCCCGGGCGAGAGCTCCCGCCTCGTCCTGATTGTCGAACGCCAACGCCGCCTCACCCGCAGCCAACAAGGAAAGAATCTCGGACCCGGAGAGCCGCATCGGACGCGAGAACCAGTCGGCGTACGAAATCCACACCATGTCGTCGTCGATGGTCACCTCGATCAGGGTGTCCGGTGTGTACGGCGGCACGCCGACGTAGAAGACGACGTCCTGGAGATCTTGCAGCAGCAGGTCTCGGGGGTAGTCGAACCGCTCGGAGATCTCGTCGACAAGCGCGCCATCCTGATCCACGATCCAAGGAATCGCAGCGATCAGTCGCGCCATCCGATCGGTCGCGCTGATCTTGCTCATCGGCTCTCCTCGACGAGTTCGATCCCGCGCAACCACTCGGTGATCATGGCGCGCAACTCGGGCGGCTCCAACACCTCGGCGTTGTCGAGAAAGCCGAGCACCCAATCGCGAAATGCGTCGGTGTTGCGGACCAACACACGCACGATCACGGACCCATCGTCCGCGATCTCGATCTCGTCCGGGCGAAGGTGAACCCGTGCCCAGATGGCCTCTTCTGCGTCGATCCTGACCAACGCAGAAACGGGGTCCTCGTCGCCCAACTCCCACGTCCGTGTGACCTCAGGGCCACGAGCTGGCCGGCGCTCATAGGCATCGGCTGGTCCGAGGACCATGTCACCGTCGATCCGATCGAGCCGGAACACCCGCTCCGCATCTCTCGTCCTGTCATGCCCGGACACGTACCACTGTCCCTTGGTGAAGCTCAGCCTGGCGGGCTCGAGCTCGCGGTCCACATCGCGGTATCGGAAGCTCACGACCCGCCGTTCGGAGATGGCCGTGTGCAGAACCCCGGCCTCTTCGTTGGTGTCGGTCAACCCAACGCTCGGCCCATCGAGCCGTTCATTGGTCGCCTCACCTGGGCTTGCTCCGCCCAGCTTCCAGAACGCATCCTCACCGAGTGCGTCGACTCGAACGAGGGCCGCAGCGAGATGGAGCGCCGCGAGCTCTTCAGGTTCGAGACCCGGATCTTGACCCTCGTACACATCACGATCGACGATGTATCCGTCGAGTGGCGGTTCGGTCGCCGGTACCGAGGCCACGCGGATCGTCACGCCCATGGTCCGAAGGTCATCTTTGTCGCGCTCGAATGTCCGCCGGAACGAGGCGTTGTTGTCGGGGTATCCGCCGATACGGCGTCGCAAGTCCTCCGCCGAGAGCGGCTGCTCCGTATCGATCAGTACCGCCAGCAGTTTCAAAAGTCGCTCGAGCTTCGACACGACTACAGGCTCGCGATGAGTTTGTCGACCCGTTCGTCATGGCTGCGAAATGGGTCCTTACACAGGACCGTACGTTGCGCCTGGTCGTTCAGTTTGAGGTGTACCCAATCGACGGTGAAGTCTCGTCGTCGTTCCTTTGCACGCCGGATGAATTCGCCCCGGAGGCGAGCCCGCGTGGTCTGTGGTGGCGTCTCGACTGCGGTTGCGATGTCTTGATCGTCGCAAATGCGCTCGACCAGACCGCGGCGTTGCATTCGGTAGAACAGACTCCGCTGGCGGTGGATGTCGTGGTATTGCAGATCAACGAGCGCAACGCGGGGGTCAGCAAGCGAAAGATCGTGCCGCTCCCGGTACGCCTCGAGCAGCTTGTACTTGATGACCCAATCGACCTCGCGATCAAGTTTCAACGGGTCGTCAGCAATGGTGGTCAAACAGTGCTCCCACATCTGCAGGGCCTGCTTTTCGAGCGGATCGAGCTCGTGGTGGTCAGCAAAGCGAAGCGCTCGCTCGAGATATTCGCTCTGAATCTCGAGGGCGGATGCCTCGCGACCGTTGGCCAATCGAACACGGCGCCGACACGTGGGGTCATGGCTGATCTCCCGGATGGCCCGAATCGGGTTCTCGAGGGTCATGTCGCGAAGTACGACGTTTGGCTCCTCGAGCATCCGAAGCATGAGCGACGCAGCCCCGACCTTGAGGAACGTGGTGTACTCACTCATGTTCGAGTCACCGACGATGACGTGCAGTCGTCGATAGCGCTCCGCGTCGGCGTGTGGTTCGTCCCGAGTGTTGATGATCGGACGCGATCGCGTCGTGGCGCTCGAAACACCTTCCCAGATGTGCTCCGCCCGCTGACTCACGCAATACATTGCCCCGCGAGCCGTCTGCAGGACCTTGCCGGCGCCGGCGTAGATCTGGCGGCTCACCAGGAACGGGATGAGCACCTCTGAGTAGGCGCCGATGTCATCCTTGCGACTCGTCAGAAAGTTCTCGTGACAGCCGTAGGAGTTGCCTGCCGAATCGGTGTTGTTCTTGAAGAGGTAGATGTCGCCTCGGATTCCCTCTTCGGTCAGGCGTTGCTCAGCACCGATGAGAAGCTGTTCGAGGATCCGCTCCCCTGCCTTGTCGTGCACCACGACGTCGTACACGTTGTCGCACTCGGGTGTGGCGTACTCAGGGTGTGAGCCCACATCGAGGTACAGGCGCGCACCGTTCGCGAGGAAGACGTTGCTGCTTCGGCCCCACGAGACCACACGTCGAAAGAGATAACGAGCGACCTCGTCCGGTGACAGTCGCCGCTGCCCCTCGAGCGTGCACGTCACCCCGTACTCGTTCTCCAACCCGAAGATACGTCGCTTCATCAACCGTTACCGTACCCGCCAAAGGAGGCGACGGTCCCGTCGGTTGCAGATCTGATCGGAGAAGATCAGGCGGCGCTCTCAGAACTCGCGTGTTCTGGCCAGGATGCGCCACGCGCCAAGGTGATCATTTTGCGGAATCCCTGCGCCGTCTGCGGCGTCTGTCCAAACCAGAATTGCGCTCGCTCATCGAGTTCAGGATCGTCGAGATCGAGGAGCGATGCCAGCACCGGTAGGTCGACTTTGCGCAACTGAAGGGGAACGCTGGGCGGTAGCTGGCGCTGGCGCCGAATCGCCGAGCTGAATCCGCGGAGCAAGACGTCGTTCGAGTCCAATCCGATGCGAAATCGAACGCCCAAGGTTCCAATTCTGAGGACCCCTTGTGCCGCGTCGTACCCAATTGGGGTCCTCGGCTTGAAATCAGGACTCTTTCGGACCAGCGACGCCAATTCGATGCCGTAACAAGCTTCCATCGCCTTGCGAAGATCATCGTTGATCTCCGCCAGCCCTTCTTCCGCATCTCGAAGGATCGACGCAGGAATATCAAGCGCTTCAGCGGCCCCTTCGATTGAATACCCCAACAACGAGCGCGCGGTGGCGGCCGCATGTGCGAGATCCACAGGGCCATCCGTTTCTGCCATGTGCTCGGGAGGGGTCATGATGGCCAATCGACCAAAACCTACCGAAGTTAAGCGTCCTAGATCGTCCCTATCTCGTGGTCCTCGACGCGATGAAAGGTACGACGACCGAGCCGTCGATCCAGCATCGCCACCTCGAGATCGCCGTCTTCCAGGGAACGGTCATCACCGGCGAGTGCAGAACGCGCGACCTCGAGAGCTTCGGACGCGGTAAGCCCCGGGCGATACGCTCCTCGGACCCGTTCGATGATGGCTTCGCTGTCGCCGCCGAGCACCACAAAGTCTCGTTGGTCGTTGACCGTGCCGTCGTAGAGGATGTGGAACAGCTGCTCCTCCCCCGGCGTGTCGGTGATCTCCGCCACCAGAATCTCGACCTCGAGCGGCTTCATCTCGTGGGTGAACGTCTGACCGAGCATTTGTGCGTAATTGTTCGCCAAACTGCGAGCCTCGACATCCTCGCGGCTGTATGTGAAACCTTTGAGGTCGGCATGGCGGACGCCCGCGATACGAAGCTGATCGAATTCGTTGTACTTTCCAACGCCGGCGAAGGCGATCCTGTCGTAGATCTCTGCCACTTTGTGAAGCGTGGACGAAGGATTCTCGGCGCAGATCAGCACACCGTGTTCATATGCCATGGCCACGAGGCTTCGGCCGCGGGCGATTCCCTTTCGCGCATAGTCGGCGCGATCCTTCATCATCTGTTCGGGGGCCACGTAGAACGGTGTTGTCATGGCGTCACCTCTCGATGGTTGGATGCGAATCGCTCGGCGATCTCGACGAACCGAGCACCGACGATCTCGTCATCGATGCGCTCGAAGCCAGCTGCGCTGATGGTTGCGATGATCGGGTAAATCCCGCGCAAGGTGTCAGCACCTCCGGTTGCAGAATCTGCGTCAGCGGCCTGAAACAACGACTCGGCCAGGAGGTCCACGGCATCCTCCGCGCTCATGTCGCGCCGGTATCCGACCTTGATCACGGTTTCGGCGTGCAGCGACCCGGAGCCCGTTGCGGCATAGTCGGACTCTTCATACCGTCCACCGGTGATGTCGTATTCGAACAGTCGCCCGGTGTCTCGAGCCAGATCGAAGCCGGCGAAGATCGGAACCACCGCAAGGCCCGACATGGCTGCCGGCAGGTTCGAACGCAACATCTGTCCGAGTTGGTTCGCCTTGCCCTCCAGGCTGAGCGCGGAACCCTCGACCTTCTCATAGTGTTCGAGCTGGAGCTGAAAGAGCCGGACCATCTCGACGGCGGGGCCCGCCGCTCCGGCGATCGCCACCGCGCTGTGTCGATCGGCGGCAAACACTTTCTCTATCGAGCGGTGCGAGATGAGGTTTCCCGACGTTGCACGGCGATCGCCCGCCATCACCACTCCGTCGGCATACCGCACGGCGACACAGGTCGTGCCGTGCGTGATGTTCTCCGCGAAATGTGGTGTTTCGGGGTTCGGAAACGGCTCGGTGCCGTGTCGTCGGATCAGCGTCGCGAAATCGGGACCGGGATCGGTGCCGCGTTCGAAATACGGAAGCGTCACTGGCCGCCCTTTTGGATGTAGCTCTTCACGAAGTCCTCGGCATTTGTCTCGAGGACCTCATCGATCTCGTCGAGCAGGTCGTCCATGTCCGCCTTGAGCTTCTCGCCGGATTCGGACGACTCCGGAAGGTCCTCGACCTCTTCGGACTCCGAGGGAGTACCCGTTCGTTTGATGTGTTCGCGTTCAGCCATGATGTCTCCTGACCTGTCGGCTGCTCAGCCTCGGAGGCGTTCGAGCAGCTCGAGTGGGGTATCGCATTCTTCTAACACGCTACCGACGTGTGCGCGTGTACCTCGGGTCGGCTCCATCATCGGAATTCGCCGAAGCGGGTCGACGCCGACGTCAAAGACCAGCGAGTCCCAGTTTGCCGCCACGATCTGAGAGCCCCACTTCCGGAGGCACTCGCCTCGAAAGTAGGCGCGGGTGTCGGTTGGCGGATTCGTGATGGCGGCGTTCACCTCGTCGTCGCTCACGATCGTGTCGAGGCCGAGCCGGCGGGCCAGAGATCGGTCGGGACGAATGTCGTGATACTGCAGGTCCATCGCCGCCATGCGGGCGTCGGCCCAATCGAGTTGGTGCCGCTCGCGATAGGCATCCAGCAATCGATACTTGGCGACCCAATCGATCGATGATGCCAACTCCATGGGATCGCGTCGCAGCGACTCGAGTGTGGCACCCCATCGCTCCATCACGTCGAGCGCTACGGGACCGCCCACGGACTCGGTTCCGTTCTTCTCAATAAATCGCTGGGCGTCCGCGTGCAATGCTTCCTGGACGTCGATGGCACGCACCTGCGAACCGTCTTCAAGCGGCAAGAGCGCGTTGACCGAGAGGTCGGTGCTGATCTGCTGCATTGCGCGTACCGGATCGGCGAACTTCCACACTCGGCTGATCGCGTCATCTTCGACCATGCCGAGAACGATCGCCGTTGTGCCGACCTTCAAATAGGTCGCCACCTCACTCATGTTCGCATCACCCGCGATGACATGGAGCCGGCGGTACTTGCGCGCATCGGCGTGCGGTTCGTCGCGGGTGTTGATGATCGGACGCTTCAGGGTCGTTTCGAGTCCGACCTGCTCTTCGAAGAAATCGGCTCGTTGGGTCAGCTGATATGGGAGTTCGTCCCTGTTCATACCCGGAAGTTCGGTACCGACTTTCCCGGCGCCCGTGTAGATCTGCCGCGTGATGAGGTGCGCGATGCCATGACGAACGATTTGTCCAAATGGCGTGACCCGATCCATCAGATAGTTCTCGTGACAGCCATACGAGTTGCCCTTGCCGTCGCTGTTGTTCTTGTAGACGACAATTTCCTGATGCGGCAGCAGCATCTCGGCGGAGGCCACCATCGATTCGACCAAGATCTCTTCGCCCGCGCGATCGTGTACCACGATCGAATACGCGTCAGCGCACTCCGGGGTCGAGTACTCGGGATGGGCGTGGTCGACGTAGTAACGCGCTCCGTTCGTCAGAACAGCGTTTACCAAGTGGGTTTCGATGGCCGGCGCAAGCGCGCTCAGCGAAGTCTCGCCCCTGGCGTCACGGGCGGGTGACTCATCCTCGAAGTCCCACGACACGCGCGGCTGATCCTTGGGATTTCGCACGGTGAGATATGCATTGATGAGCAACGAGGAGGCCGAGATCGGATTCGGTTCGTCGGTGCCCCGCAGGACGATTCCGTACTCGGTTTCGACACCGAGAGTCTTTGGTACGACCATTTACAGGTACTGTCCGGTCCCTACTCGTTGCACCTCTCGACCACCGGCCGATGACGCAGCTGCATCGCCGACGAGGGTACGGATGTAGACGATCCGCTCGCCCTTCTTGCCCGAGATCTTCGCCCAGTCATCAGGGTTGGTGGTGTTCGGAAGGTCTTCGTGTTCGCGATACTCGCGCTTGGTCGCGGCGATCAGATCTTCGGAACGAATTCCCCTGGCGCCACCGTTGATCACTCGCTTGATCGCCAATTGTTTCGCGCGGCGCACGATGTTCTCGATCATGGCACCCGACGAGAAGTCCTTGAAGTACATCACTTCCTTGTCGCCGTTCTGGTACGTCACTTCGAGGAACTCGTTGTCCTTGTCTGTGCGGTACATCTCGGTGACCGCCGCATCGACCATCGCTCCGATTGCCTTGTTGCGGTCGCCGCCTCCGGTTGTATCCACGAGCGTCTGATCGATCGGAAGCTCGGTGGTGAGGTATTGCCGGAAGATTGCCGCGGCGGCAAGTTCGTCTGGGCGTTCGATACGGATCTTCACATCGAGACGACCGGGTCGCAGGATTGCTGGATCGATCAGATCTTCTCGGTTCGAAGCGCCGATGACCACGACGTTTCGGAGCGTCTCGACGCCGTCGATCTCCGCGAGCAGCTGCGGCACGATCGTCGACTCGATGTCCGAGCTGATGCCCGAACCACGGGTTCGAAACAGCGACTCCATCTCATCGAAGAACACGATGACCGGCCAGCCCTCTTGGGCCTTCTCGCGCGCTCGCTGAAACACCAACCGAATCTGACGTTCCGTCTCACCGACGTACTTGTTCAGCAACTCTGGGCCCTTGATGTTGATGAAGAACGAACGAGCGTGCTCGTCGCCGGTGACCTCAGCGACGCGCTTGGCCAGGGAGTTCGCCACGGCCTTTGCGATGAGCGTCTTGCCGCAGCCGGGAGGGCCGTACAACAAGATGCCCTTCGGCGAGGGAAGTTCGAACTCGGTAAACAGGTCCGCATGAACAAAGGGCAGCTCGATCGCGTCAGTGATCTGTTCGATCTGTTCGTCCAAACCACCAATGTCGTCATAGGAGACATCCGGGACCTCTTCGAGCACCAGGTCCTCGACGCCTGGACGAGGCAACTTCTCGATGATCATGTTCGAACGTGGATCGATGAGAACGGAGTCGCCAGCCTTCAGTCGCTTCCCGCGCAGTGACTCACAGATTTCGACGACTCGTTCCTCATCAGCACGTCCGGTGATCATCGCTCGGCTCTCGTCGAGCAGCTCTCTGACGCTCGCGAGTTCACCCGTGGTGTCGAAGCCACGAGCTTTGACGATGTTGAGGCTGTCGTTGAGCACAACCTCTTGTCCAGCGAGCAACAGATCGTCCACATCTGGACTGACCGCAACGCGAACCTTGCGACCTCCGGCGAACACATCAGCGGTGCCGTCGTCGTCGTTCAGCCCGAGAAAGGTGCCGTAGCTCGCCGGTGGCTGAGTGAGCTTGTCGACCTCCTCGCGAAGTGTCGCGATGCTGTCGCGCGCTTCACGAAGCGTGTAGGTCAGCTTCTCATTGCGAGCAACAGCCTGGCTCAGCTGTCCCTTCGTTTCGAGCAAGCGTTCTTCGAGAGCGCGAACCCTCCGCGGGGCTTCATCGAGCCGGTTGCGCAGGGCGTCGATCTCCTCGGTCAGAATCGCGATCTTCCGGCGTTCGGCATCGAGCGCCGCCTCGAACTCTTGACGATCCGAATCCTCACCCATGCAGACTGCCTCCCTTGTCCGGGACCCTACTCTTACTCCCCGGTAGCTCTGAGCATCAAACGCCAGGATTCCTGAATTCTATCCTGACGAACAACGCACGTTGCCTCCGAGTAGCGGGCGCCTTCCTCGCTACACTTTCGGTTGTGTCACCCGATTGCATAAGGACGGCGTCACCAAAGGACGCGATGACGTGTGCGCTTGTGGCCGCACGATTGTTCGCCATGAACCAGTCGAGAAACGGGAGCTGAAGAATGAAGGTTTGGATCGATCAGGATTTGTGCACGGGCGACGGCATCTGCGTTGAGATCGCACCCGACGTCTTCACTCTGCTCGACGATGGCCTGGCGTACGTCAAGGAAGGCGCAAACATCTTGAGCGAACCCGGTGGTGTGCAAGGCCTCGCTCCGGTTCCTGGGGGCAAGGAAGACGGCGTGATCGAGTCCGCCGAAGAGTGCCCCGGCGAGTGCATCTTCATCGAGGTCTAGGAACGATCAGCCGGGAAGATAGACCAGTCGGACATCGTCACCGAGCTGGGTCACCCCGACAAATGTTCCGCGCTGGATGGCGGCCATGGTCTTTGCGCCTTCGCCCACGAAGAGCGACGTCCCAGCGTTGCCACCCATGATCGCTGGCGCCATGTAGATCCAGTATTCGTCGACCAGGCCCGCGAGGTGAAACGCTCCGGCCGTTTGTCCGCCACCCTCGACCAGCAGCTGCAACATGTTGCGGCTCCCAAGGTCGTCGAGCAGGTCTTCGATGCTGCCCTCCCATGCCTCATAGGGGGCAGAGCGCGCTCCTTGCTCGAGCTCAGGTGCTCGAGCCCCGAGCACGATTCGCCATGGATCGAGCGAGCCGTCGAGGTCGGTTCCGTCCAATGGTTGATAGTCCCGTACCGTCAATGACGGATCATCAGCTGCGACCGTTCCGCTTCCCACGACGATGACGTCGGATTCCGCCCGGAGGCGGTGGACGTCGCGACGAGCATCCGGGCCGGTGATCCACTTGCTCGAGCCGTCTGGCGCTGCGATGAAACCGTCGAGGGTCATCGCGAGCTTCACGATGACTCGCGGACGACCCGTAGTGCGGTGGGTGAGATACGCCGAGAGTTGTTTTGTGACCACGTCCGCCTCGACTCCGAGCGTGACATCGACGCCTGCGGCGATGAGAGCAGCCATCCCCTCGCCACGGACCAGGGGGTCGGGATCGAGTATCGAGATGATGACCCGTTCGACCCCGGCCTCGATGATTGCCTGTGTACACGGCGATGTGCGGCCATGGTGGTTGCAGGGTTCCAACGTGGTGAAGAGTGTTGCACCCCGTGCTGCATCTCCCGCCGCGTCGAGAGCCTCGCGTTCCGCGTGTGCTCCGCCAGGCGGATGGGTCGCGCCGTCGTACAGGGCGCCATACCGATCGATGAGCACCGCGCCGACCCAAGGATTCGGCGAAGTCCTCAAGCGGGCCCCCGCGCCGTTCTCGACCGCCCGGAGCATCATCGACGTGCGAAACGCATCGCTTTCGGCAGTGCCCCGATCGGCGGAATCCATCTGTTAATGCGATTCGTGCTGATGTGAGACGTCAGAAGGGACCTCGGCGTGCGGGTGAGGATCTTTGTTGTCGACCATCAGTCGGACCGCGTGCGGGACAACATCGGCAACGGCGTCGAATGTCTCGACACAGCCCTTCGTCGAACCCGGCGTGTTCAACACGAGAGCGGCGCCGATGGTTCCGCAGACACCGCGGGACAATCGCCCCAGGGGGTTCACCAACCGCATTGCTTCGGCGAGACCTGGCGCCTCGCGATCGATGGCCAGGCGTGTGCCTTCCGGTGTGAGGTCACGCGGACCAAAACCCGTGCCGCCCGTCGTGACGATCACGCCATGAAAGCCAGCAGCGACCCGCTCGAGCGTTCCACGAACGGGCTCAGCCCCATCTTCGGTGACCGCCCGCTCGACCACGTCGTAACCGAGCTGTCCCAGGTGTTCCTCGAGCACCGCTCCGGACCGATCCTCCCTCGTGCCGTACACGACCCCATCGGACACGGTGATGATCTTGGCCAGCGTTCCGTGATCCGTGAGATTCGTCATGGCGAACAATGGTATCTCTCGGCGCGCGCTGGATACGATCGTCAGATGGACGACGATCAGGTACTCCGAGACTGCAGAGACAGCATCGACAACATCGATGCAGCACTCGTCCACATGCTCGCCGAACGCTTCAAGATCACCAAAAGGGTCGGAGAACACAAGGCGGCCGTCGGTTTTGCCCCAGCCGACCCAGATCGCGAGGCGGTGCAGATCGCCCGGCTTCGTAAACTCGCAGACGGCGCTGGCCTGGATCCGACCTTCAGCGAGAAGTTCTTGCGATTCATCGTGGACGAAGTCATCCACCATCACAACAACGCTCAGGGTTAGCCGCCCTCTGACATCGCGAGTCCACGGCGCTCCTGCGCTCCCCAGCTTCGATCACCTCGCACGTACAGCCAGAGCCCCCAAATGCGCCACACGATGGTCGCCGGGCGCATCACGAGGACCTCGACGACGATGAACGCCGCCATGCGAAGCCTCGACCCGAAGCCGGCGTGCACCCGATACACCAGGTCGCTCAATGCCAGCACGCCGACGGTTCGCGAGATACCGAAGCCATACGCGAGCGCCAGCAACCCCCATTGCTCCGAGCTGTATGAGCCCGTCGCCAGGCCGATGGCCACCAGGATCAGGCCGAGAGCCTCGAGAAACGGCGAAAGCGCCTCGACCAGGATGAAGTACGGCAGAGCGACCATGCCCGCCGATCCGTATTTGGGCCGCAGCACCATCCCGCGATGCCGGACCAGTACGTCCAGCAGGCCGCGAAACCAACGGTTTCGTTGGCGACCCAACGTGCGCCATGAGGACGGTGCTTCAGTGAACGCGATCGGGTTCGGCGCAAATACCACACGTGCGCGCCGGTCCTCGTCATAGGCCTTCCTTCGAAGCCGAACGACAAGCTCCATGTCTTCCCCGATCGAGTTCGCGTCATACCCGCCGATATCGATCATTCGTTGTCGATCGAAGAGACCGAACGCGCCGCTGATGACCAGCGAGCCGCCAAGGGCGTTCCATCCCAATCGGCCGATGAGGAATGACCGCATGTACTCGACGGTCTGCGCTCCGAGGAGAAGCCGTTTCGGTGCTTCGTGAAACTCGCGTGGATCGTCGGGAACGCGGCCATCGATCAGGCGAATAGTGCCGCCCACGGCTTCGGTGTCGGGATGCGAGAGAAATGGTGCGACGAGCTGCAGAAGCGCGTCCGATGTCACGACCGTGTCCGCGTCGATCGCACACACAAGGTCACCGGAAGCGATGTTCAGAGCGACGTTGAGCGCATCGGCCTTTCCCGCGTTGTCTTTGTTGACCACGACGAGGCTCGGTTCGATCTTCGATCGCTGAATCGAGCGAACATGGGCCGTTTCGAGCTGGCGGCGATACGTCGGGAGAATCGGTGAGAGTCGAAATTCTTCATCGAGCGCGCGCATCGTGGCGTCGGTGGAACCATCGTTGACGACGACGACTTCGATGTCGGGGTATCGCAAGGCCAACGTTCGTCGAACCGACTCGGCAATCCACACCTCTTCGTTGTATGCGGGGATGAGCACGGAGATCCGAGGCACGAGGGGTGAGGCCAGCACTCGCCGCCACAACTGATGTTGGTTCCTCGATCGATTCGCTCGCATTTCGACGACGGCGCTCAGGTACAGAAACACCTCGAATACGATCGAGCCGACGACAACAGCCGCGAGGAGCTGCGGCGCGAAGTCGATTGCCCAGCTCATGACGCGACCCAGTCGACGAGTGAGTCGAGATCTCGATCGGCGATGATCCCCACGTCGCTGGCAACAGCGCCTTCGATCGCGAGCCCGTCGAGAACCTGGCGCGCCATGTCGTGGGCGTACGGGTCAGACCCACGAATCGTCTGGCGCAAGACCAGCAGCCCAACGGTGCCGAGTTGTGCGAGCGCTGCGCCTGCAGCTCGGCGAACCTCCCACGATGGGTCGCTCAGCGCCTTGCCGAGATGATTCGCCAGCCAGTCGGCTCGCAGTCTCGAAATTGCTTCGATCGCTGCGACCCGCACGCTCTGGTCCTCGTCGTCGAGCATGGCGACGAGAAAGTACAACTGGTGGTCGGGCACACCGAACGGCGTGGCGTGAGCGACGAGTCGTCGAGCCCGAGGGTCCTTCGAGTCGCCGTGTTGTCGAATCAGGGGCAGCAGCCGAGGGTCCCGAAGGTTTGCCGCAACCTCGAGACAGCTCACCACGCTCTCTTGGCCCAAACGTGGGAGTGCCTCGGCCACAGGGGCGACGAGACGTCCATCGCCGCGCAGCAACGCCTGCTGAGCGGTGAAGCGGACCGACTTGTTTCGATCCTCGAGCGCACGAAGCAGCTCCGGCGCGTAGCGAGCGATGCGGTCGAGGCCGAACGACTCGATGACCGCAGCTCGCACGGGAGCTCGGGAATCCGCGAGCAGTCGATCGGTCACGTCCTCTGCTTCGGGCAAGATCAGGGACAGTCGGGCCGCGCGAACACGGCGATGCCAGAACCGGCTGCGGCTCATTCGTCGAATCTTCTGCCGAGCCGTCGTCGCGCCGATGATCTCGAGCAATCGCTTCGAGAGCAGGTCGTCGAAGTGCAGGGGGATCGACAGGGCCAGGCTGAACAACACCCGGTTCGAGATCGAGCGAAGCTCGACCAACATGGTTCCGAGCGCATCGCGGTCGGCATAGAGCGCGAGGGACAGGACGTCCATGGCTTCCTCGGCCTCGCGCCGCCGGGTTCGTTCGATGACGTCAACGGCCACCCCGAAACCCAGATAGATCAGCAGTGATGCAATCGTCGAGAGAACGGAGAAAAGAATCACGACTCGCTCAACACCTGACGGATTCTGTTGGAGAGAACGATCGCGGAAAATGGCTTCACGACGACATCGTTCGCTCCGAGTTCAAAGGCTTCGCGCAGCTCTCCATCGCGAATACGAGCACACGTCACGATCACCTTCGTTCTCGTCAGCACACCATGACGAGCCAACGAGCGAAGAATCATCAAACCGTCAGCACCCATTGCATCGAGTTCGAGGATGATCAACTTCGGCAACTTCGCTGCGGCACCTCCACTGAACAATCGCAGTGCGTCGGATCCCGTCAGGACGTGGTTGCTGGTGAGACCGATCTGATCGAGCAGCTGGATGAGGATCGACGCAAGTGTGTGATCCGATTCAACGAGGACCACGTCGGACTGGTCAGCGAGTTCGCTGTACCAGTCGCTCGTCGCAACGACCGGTCCGTCACCTTCCTTGGCCCGATCGCCCGCTTGCACTGCCGACATCATCAACTTGCCGAGCGAATATCCGTCGATCGGGAACTCTGCGACACCAGACCGACCCGGATCCAATGGGATCCGCAAATGTTCCAGTGCGAGCCGAATTCGCGTGGCGGCTGCTTCGCGAGTTGCCCCTCGAAGCAACACCATCAGCGTGCCGTCCTCGGTCTGGCCAACGAGGTCGACCGTGCGAAATTCCTTGCTCATCGCCTGGCGCAGCTCCGTCAGCTCGCCGTCATCGAGGTTCGACGGGAGTTCGATGACCGCAAGGGCCGCCTTGCCGGCGGAACGCCCCAAACTCGCCAATGCGCGTTCGAAGAGGACGAGCGTGCTGGACCATGATGCGATCTCGGTGAGCTGACTGTCCTCGAACTCACGAGCGGTGTTGCGCCGAGAAACCAGTCCTCGCAGATGCAGCCCCCAGTTGTCGATCGGCGCATCGTTGCCTACGACCATGTCGGCGCCGAGCTGGCGACACTTCGCGCGGGTCAGGGAATCGGACGATCGGACGACGATCAAACTTTCGCGAGTGGTTGGCGATGATCGCAAGAACGCGACGACCGAGCATGGATCGGTGACAGCATTTCCCAGCACGATCGTCCGGTCGTCGGTAGACATCAGCTCAGCGGCAGCGGCGAGGTTCGCTGCGACCTGGGGCTCGAATCCGTACGACCGCAGGGCCGCAGCGTCGTCGTCGGCCCCGAGGAGAACGACGCGGGTGACCCAGGCTGCGTCGGGAAGCACCGCTGAGCGCACCTCCTCTGCAAGCTCGGCCGCCGACAGCGAAATGGGCAGCTGGAGCTCGGCGTTCGTCGCAACCGCAGCGAGATTGTCGGCGGGCTCGGAAGCACCGTGCACCAGCACTCGCCGGGTGGAGCCGGAACGTCGACGCACCTCTTCGAGCGCCGCATCGGCATCGCGCGCGTCTCCGGTCCACACCAGCACCATCGCATCTGGGTCCAGTGGCGCTTCGGCAAAACGTTTGGTGTAGGTCACGAAGACGCCGCGCTTGCGGAGATGCCACATCATCGCGTCCGTGTTTGCGTCCACCTGGCTCACCACGTGGACGTGACCGTTGGTCGGGAGGCGGTCGAGCCAGTCGTCGCCCGACGTACGCAGTACCCGTCTGAGATCGTCAACCTGCGCCGCGAGCGCCCCCGCCGCTCGACTCGAGAGCTCCTCTGAGGCGAACTCGGTACCGATGTCGCGTGTGATGCGTCCTGCCACGGGCAGATCGAGCGCGAAGATCCAACGGGTGAGCTGATCACACGCCGCGACACACGTGGCGATCTCGTTGGATCGAAGGTCGCGAGCCATCAGCATCACGACGGCTTCCTCCACCGGCTGCATTCTCTCGTCGATGCGGGCCATGACTCGCTGCCAGAGCGCGAGAGGGTCTTCGACCCACTGGTTCGACTCCAATTGCGCGCTGCTCAGTGCCACTGTCTTCTTTCGGCATCGAGAGCCGCGAGGGCGGACGCGATGGACGTATTCAGCCCATTTTGAGAGGGTAGACAGCCTAACGATCGTTCGGTAGTCTACGCACAGCACCATGACAGCCACCACGACAGCCACCACGACACCGCCTCAAACGCACGACGTCGCCGGCCGAGACCGCATCCTGCGCGAGGCTGCACAGCTCTTCTTAGACCGCGGGTACGCCGAGACATCGATGCGCACCATCGCTGGAGCGGCCGACGTTCGACCTGCGTCGATCTATCACCACTTCTCTTCGAAGGACACGCTGCTCGCGGAAATCCTCTCGATCGGCATGGATGCCGTGACCCACGCATTTGCCGAGGCGGCGGCCGTGGCGGCCACGTCGCCGCGTGCCCGGCTCGAAGCGCATGTCGCGGCGCACCTCCATGCGCTGTTCGCCCACCACGCCTTCACAGCCGCACACGTGACGGTCTTTCCCTTCGCTCCGGTCAGCGTTCGCCGTGCCGCCGTCGCCGAACGCGATCAATACGAATCGCAGTGGACGGCGCTCCTCCTCGAAGTGGCACCACACATGACCTCCGAAGCCACACGTGTAGTTCGGCTCGCGTTGTTCGGTGCAATGAATTCGACTGTGCATTGGTTCGACGCCGCGGAAGGCTCCGTGGATGACCTGGCCGAAGCAATCGTGCAGACCCTGTGGGACGGATTGGGAGCAACTCCATGAGACAGATCGTTTCGAAGGTCGACACCACGTCCACCCTGTTCGCAGAGAACACTTCGACGTATCTCGCCGACCTCGAGACCTTGGACGAACGCCTCCGCTTCGTCATCGATGGAGGTCGAGGTCGAGCGCGCTCGATCGAGCGCCACCATTCTCGTGGGAAGTTGATGACGAGGGACCGCATCGACATGGTGATCGATGAGGGCACGCCATTTCTCGAGCTGTCGAGCCTTGCCGGCTTCGGACAGGTCGAGGACTCGTTTCCCGGAGCCGGCATCGTCACGGGCATCGGCATCGTCAACGACGTTCCATGGATGTTCATCGCGAACGACGCCACGGTGAAGGGCGGGTCGCTCTTCCCCGCCGGCATCAAGAAGCACGTGCGCGCCCAGGACATCGCTCTCGAGCAAGGACTGGGCTGTATCTATCTCGTGGACTCGGGCGGTGCGTACCTTCCCATGCAAGATGAGGTGTTCCCCGACCAGGACCACTTCGGTGGGACGTTCTACAGACAGGCCCGGATGTCGGCGGCAGGCCTTCCGCAATTGTCGGTCGTGCTCGGCGGATGCACGGCCGGAGGCGCCTACGTCCCGGCGCTGTCAGACGAGGTCATCATGGTCGAAGGGATCGGGCGGATCTTCCTCGGAGGACCACCGATCGTGAAGGCCGCACTCGGCGAAATCGTGGAACCGGACGACCTCGGTGGCGCTCTCCTGCACACCCAACAGTCCGGTGTCTCCGACTACCGAGTGCAGAGCGAGGTCGAGGCATATGGGCTCTTACGCGAACTCTGTGAGAGCACGAACCAGCGCTCCGTTGGGGATCGCACCGGCTGGTTGTCGTGGACCGAGCCCGAACCTCCCGTCTATCCAGCCGAAGAGCTTCTCGGCATCATCAATGCCGACACCCGGATTCCCTACGACGCTCGCGAGGTGATTGCCCGCCTGGTCGATGGAAGCAAGTTTCATGAGTTCAAGCCCGAATGGGGTGGGTCCATCGTCGTTGGATTCTCCCGAATCTGGGGTCATCAAGTGGCCATCATTGCGAACAATGGGATCATCTTCAGCGAAGACGCGCTCAAGGCCACCCACTTCATCGAACTGTGCAACCAACGCCAGATCCCGCTGCTGTTCTTGCAGAACACGTCGGGCTACATGGTCGGACGCGACAGTGAGATCGGAGGGATCGCCAAGAATGGGGCGAAGATGGTCACGGCGGTCGCCAACTCCAAAGTTCCGAAGTTCACCGTTCTGGTCGGTGGATCCTACGGCGCCGGCAATTACGGGATGTGTGGACGAGGCTTCGATCCGCGGTTCTTGTTTGCCTGGCCAAACAGCCGAATCGCAACGATGGCCGCCGACACCGCCGAGACCGTTCTGTCAGACATACGACTCGCCGGAATGAAAGGCGCCGAGACGTCCGACGAAGAAATCGCCGAGATCAAGGCCAACATTCGTGCCCAGTACGAAGAACAGTCCGACCCGTACTACGCCACATCTCGGCTCTGGGACGACGGCTTGATAAGCCCGCTCGACACCCGTGACGTGCTTGGCTTGTGCCTGTCGCTCGCTGCCCGACAAGACGCCCCCGAAGTCGCCGACCGCATCGTGTACCGGATGTGAGCAATCCATGAGCAACATCGCCTGCCCAGATCCGACCATGCGAGTCCTGGTCGCGAATCGTGGAGAAATCGCGAGACGAGTCATTCGTACGCTTGACACGTGGGGCGTCGACAGCATCGCCGTCTACGCCGATCCAGATGCCGGGGCCTCCCATGCACGCGAGGCGACGAGGGCCGTCCGCATCGGCCCTGCCGCACTCGATGAGTCATATCTTTCGATCGAGGCGGTCCTGGGCGCCGCAAAGGAGTCCCAAGCCACGCACGTTCACCCCGGGTACGGCTTCCTGTCCGAGCGGACGGACTTCGCAACGGCAGTCGTCGACGCTGGCCTCACATGGATCGGTCCATCGCCGGAAGCCGTTGCCTCGATGGGCTCGAAGATCGAGGCTCGCAAGGTGGCGATCTCGTCGTCGGTACCGGTGATACCGGGTTACAACGACAGCCAGGATCCCGCAGACCTTCAACGTGCCGCTGAAGAGATCGGATACCCGATTCTGGTCAAGGCTTCCGCGGGAGGCGGAGGCAAAGGAATTCGGATTGCCCACTCCGCAGACGACTTTCCCACGGCACTTGCGGATGCCCGGACCGAGGCCATGCGCGCGTTCGGCGACGACGACGTGATCGTCGAGCGATACATCACACGTCCTCGACACGTCGAGGTGCAGATCGCCGCAGACGAGCATGGGAACGTCATCGATCTCGGGACGCGCGAGTGCTCGGTTCAACGCCGGTATCAAAAGGTCGTGGAGGAAGCCCCGGCGTCGAATATCCCCGACGCCGTCGCCGTTGCGATGCGCCAAGACGCCATCAAACTCGCCCAGGCGATCGGCTACGACTCGGTCGGCACCGTCGAATTCATCGTCGATGCAGCAACGAACGAATACTTCTTCCTCGAAATGAACACCAGGATCCAGGTGGAACACACGGTGACCGAGGAGATCACGGGTGTCGACCTGATCGCGTTGCAGATCGCATCGGCCTGCGGTGAGACCATGTCTCTGGCCGCCGACCACTTCGACCAATCAATGGCCGAGCGGCCGCGTCACGCCTTCGAGGCCCGCATCAACGCCGAGGATCCCTGGCGTGGTCACCTGCCCCAAACGGGCACGGTCACGCACCTGGAGCTGCCCGCCGACGACCACACCCGATGGGACGCAGCGATCGTCTCCGGCTCGGAGATCACCCCGTTCTACGACTCGATGATCGGCAAGCTGATCATCTCAGGAACGACCCGACTCATCGCGCTCGAGCGCCTCGAGAAGGCTCTCGATCGGGTCGACATCCAAGGGATTACGACGAACGTCGACTTTCATCGCTGGCTCGTCCGACAACCTGAGCTGAGATTGGGACGCATCACAACTCGGTTTCTCGACGAGACGCCATTGCCCACCTCGTCCCCCTTCGGCAAAGGCACGCACCGCTCGCCGTGGGCAGACCGAACGGGTCTTCGATTCACCCCCCACCGCTCTGCGTTTGCGTTCGACAGCGAGAGTCGTGACGAGCGCTGGCACAACACTTCGACGTCGGGCGACGCTGGCACGCACGTCCTTGCACCGTTTCCTGGCTTGATCACCGAGGTCTTGGTCGAGGTCGGTCAACCCGTCTCCGTAGGCCAGACACTCATGACGATCGAAGCAATGAAGATGCTGCATCCCATCACGGTCGCTGGCCCGGCAACGATCCAGACGATCACCGTCGAAGCAGGCGCACAGGTCGAGAGTGGTCACGTGCTCGTGACGTTCTCGGATGCGCAGGACACAACACCCAACGAAAGCGACGCGACATGACGCTGCGAAATGCATACATGACCGATGAACTCGAGGCCATCTACGACCAGACCGTCGATTTCGTGCGGAAGGAGGTCATGCCCCACGGTGAGCAATGGGAACTGGACGGCAAGGTCCCCCGTGACGTCCTCGCAAAGATGGGATCGCTCGGGATGTTCTCACTGCGAGTCCCCGAAGAGCACGGGGGTCTCGGCATGGGATATCTCGCCAGCGCCGTGCTCTCGGAGGCGCTCGGCTCTTCGACGTTTGCGGGATTCGATGTCACCGTCCTCGTACATACCGACATGGCGTCTCCCCATCTGCTGAACGCTGGCAACAGCGAACAATTCGAGCGTTATCTTCCCGGGGTCATCGATGGAACGCACATCATGGCGATCGGCGTTTCGGAACCTGATGCAGGCTCGGACGTTGCAGGCATTCGCACGACGGCCACGCGAGATGGTGATGGCTGGCGAATCAACGGCACCAAGATGTTCATCACGAACGGGGTGTACGGCGACACCGTCATCGTTGCGGCGCGCACCGATCACGAGAACAAGTACGGGATCTCGATGTTCCTCGTCGACAAGGGCACGGAGGGATTCTCCGTCGGAAGCAAGCTCGACAAACATGGCTGGCGCTGCTCCGATACCGCCGAGCTGATCCTCGAAGACGTGTGGGTACCCCAGGAGAACTTGCTGGGCACAGAACACCGTGGTTTCTACGAAACCATGAAGAACTTCCAGAATGAACGCATGGTCCTCGTCGGCATGGGTGTCGGTGCTGCCCAGGCTGCCATCGACCTCACCAACGCGTACACACAAGACCGTTCAGCATTCGGCGGCAAGCTCTTCGACCTCGGTGCCATCCGCCAACGAATGGCCATGAACCAGGCGAAGGTCGATGCAGCCCGAGCATCGATGTATCACGCGGCCTGGCTTGGCGATCAAGGTGAGGACAACGTCAAGGCGATGTCGGGTGTCAAAGCATGGGGATGCGAAATCGTGCAGGAAGTCATGTACGACTGCGTGCAGTTCCACGGCGGAATGGGTTACATGCGCGAGTCGGCGATCGAGCGGATGTCGCGCGATGCACGAATTCTGCCGATCGGCGGAGGGGCCACCGAGGTCATGCTCGAAGAGGTCGCAAAGCGTTCCTACGTCTGAGCCGCCAACGCGTCGATACTGGAAGGGTGACAGACCGGACGCGTTCGACCGAGCCAACGGCATCGAGCGCAATCGCTGCGTCGAAGAGCGAGCCAGCGGCGAGCCGACAAATCCCAGCGGGGACGACGTTGATTCTCGCAGCTCTCGTCTTCGCCGTTCTCCGACAGGGCGCGTATCACCAATGGCCACACCAGGTGTTTGCCGGACTGGTGGTGGGCGCGGCCGCGTTGCTCCTCGGCAACCAGGCTGGACGGTCAGCGATGGCCGTCGCGGCGGTCGTGGTCACCCCCGTGCTACTAAGCTCGTTGCTCAGTACCGCACTGTCGGACGACCGATCCGACGCTCGGTCGACCATTCTCGAGATCGTGCTCATCGGGGTCGGCCTCGCGGCGGGTGCAGCCATTCCGGCTGATCGACAGGACATCGTTGTTCACGGGTTCTTGTTCATCGCGACCGTCGTCGCAGCGACCGCCATCTACGGGGTTGCGACGCACAGCACTCCTTGGGGCCGGGTCACCGGAAGTACCTGGCGTGGCTCGAGTTCGCTCACCTACTCGAACGCAGCGGCCTCCGTCGTCGGCCCGGGAGCGCTTCTCGCGTTCAGTCACGCTGCCCGAAGCGGGCACAGGGGGTACGCCGTTGTCTCGTGTGCCCTGACAATCGGTCTCGTCTCGACCCAAAGCCGCGCAGGTCTTGCGGCAACCCTGGTCGTTGCTCTTTGGCTCGTCCTGAGACTGGGAGTGAGGAACTGGGCGGAAGCAGCACTCCCCATTGCGGCCGGTGTGTTCATCGGTCTACCGCTCGCCCTTGTGTTCGCGTCTGACGACAGATCGGCACAACCTGCTGCGGTCTTCGTGGCGATCCTGATCGGACTCGCGGTGACGATGTTCGGGTGGCCGATGAGAACACGCGTGCAGCGTCCCCAAGCCGTCCTCGCCGGCAGCTTCGCTGTTGCGGTGGCGTTCGCTGCCGCGACCGGGACGCTCACATCGCTCACTGAACGACTCACCCTTCGCTCCGGAACGACGGCGCAGGGCCAAGACGCTGCGGTGCTCTTCGGCGATCGAGCCAAAGAGTGGTCGACAGCGTGGGAGCGAGTCTCCGAGCGTCCAATCGCCGGCCATGGCCCGGGCGTCGTCGATCTCCGATGGATCGAAGACGGGCGAACCTTTCGAGCGCTGTTCGTTCACAATGAGTACCTCGAGCTCGCAGTAACCCAAGGCATGATCGGGTTGTTCGCTCTCGTTGCGTCGGTCCTGCTCTACCGTCGCTTCCGGAGGAGACCAGCGCTGGGGCTGCCCGTGCTGTTCGCGGTCGCGACGTATCTGCTGCACTCCACATTTGACTACTTGTGGCACCTGCCTGCGCTGCCGGTTTTGTTCGCCGTTCTTGCTGGCACGTCGCTCGAGGTCAGATCAAGCCCAATCCGACGCGGACTTCAGCGACAGCGATAGACGAACGCCGCCATCCCGTCGCCTTCGAATCGGTCGGGAAGCAGGCGACCACCACGACCCCAAAGTTCCCAGGGTTCGGGAAGACTCTGCGGCTCGAGCTGTGGGAGCTCCTTGGCGATCCGATCGTCGATGTCGGTGGACTCGGAACTGGTCAAGGTGCACACCGAGAACACGATCTGACCGCCGGGTTTCACCAGCTCGAAGGCTGCACCAATCAGGGAGCGCTGCAGGGTCGCCAACGAGTCGACGTCGCGAGGTTCGATTCGCCACCGAGCATCGGCACGCCTCCGGAGCGAGCCGAGGCCCGAGCATGGGGCATCGACCAGCACCGCATCAGCTGAATGCGGTCGGTAGGGGGCGGCAGTGGCGTCTGCGACCACGGCGACGACATCGGTACCGGTTTCCTCAGCTGCCGTCTTCACGAGCCCCGCTCGATGGGCATGGATGTCCGAACCGAGGACGATCCCCTGTCCCCTCGCCTGTCGACCAGCGATGAATGTCGCCTTGCCGCCGGGAGCAGCGCAGAGATCGAAGACCACACCGCCAGGTTCAACGAGTGCGGCAACTTGCTGGGAAGCCAGATCCTGTCGATAGCCGTCTTCTCGGACGTGCGTCACCGCCGGGCGATTCATCGCTTCGAGCACCGCCGTGGAGCGATCTCCGAGATCATGTGCCAATCGCTCCAAGATCCAATCTGGGTAGCTCAGCCGAATGCCCTCGGTGGGCCAAGCCGTGTTGTCGGATGCGCGAGCGATCTTGCGAAGCACTGCATTCACGAACCCTCGGCCCCGTTTCGGCGTTGCTGCAACCGTCGCATCGACGGCCGCATGGGCAGGGACACGGAGGAACTCGAGTTGGTATGCACCGACGCGCAAGGCCGCGCGAACTCGTGAATCGACATCGTCGCGGTCGATGAAGCGATCCGCCAGGTAGTCGAGCGAACGTTTCATCCGAGTGGCGCCGTAGACCAACTCGGTGACGAATCCTCGGTCTCGCTCGTCAAGCGACGACTCCGCTAGCAGGCTCGGGAGAAGCAGGTTGGCGAAGGCGCCGTCCTTCTCGATGCGTTCGAGCGCCTCGATGGCAAGTCGCCGCGCAGCGACCCCGTCGGTCGTACCGATCTCACCCACCAAAGCTCATTCCATCGGGCTGGGCGCCGTTGGCCCACGCCGACGCGTCGAGCCTCGGCTTGTTCGCCGGTTGGACGGTGACGAGCCGAAGGCCTCCCTCGCCTGTGCCCACCACGAGGTCACGAATCTCGCCGGAAGGCAGCGCGCTGTCGACCACCTCGGCGTCATGAATCTTGAATCGATCGCCCGACAGCGTCGTCCACGCGTTGCCGACTCGAACCACGCGCAAGAGCTCCGAGGCAGGACGTTCCCAGTCGAGCAAGAGATCGTCCGTGTGGACTTTGCGGGCGTACACCGGCTCGCCGACCTGAGGCTGCGGGTCGGTGAACCCGGTCTTCAGTTGATCGACCAGAAGTGCTGCACCGTCGACGCTCATGGAGTCCCAGAGAGAGAACAGCGTGTCATCGGGCGAGATCGAAACATCGAGCTGCGCCCAGATGTCGCCTTCATCGAGGCCCTCGGCAACCGTCATGATGCAGATTGCGGTCTTGGTGTCACCCGCCAACAGCGCTCGCTCCACCGGCGCCGCACCACGCCAGCGCGGCAGGGGCGAAAAGTGAATGTTCACCATGGGGATCTCCGCCAGCACATGGGGCCGTATGAGCTGGCCGAACGCCACGACCACTGCCAGATCGATGGGATCCTCCGCGTGGACGTCGAGCAAGTCGTCCACCTTTGCGCTGACGGCCAATCCGAGGTCGAGAGCTTCCGCCTTCACCGGCGTCGCCGAAAGTTCGCGTCCTCGGCCGCGCCGTTTGTCCGCTCCAGAGACCACCAACGGGATCTCGAAACCTGCATGGTGAATGGCGCGCAGCGTCGGGACAGCGATCGATGGCGTTCCCAGAAAGGCGACGCGGCGGATGCCGCCCGGCGTGGACGGCGGCAGCGGAAGAGGACTCACGATTAGGGAAGTGTCAGATCGGGGGAACCGGGCAAACGGAGCCCGAGTTCCGAACTCATTGCAGAGACTGAGGAGTCACCCGCCTCAGCTCGCTGGCGCAGTATTCGCTTCGCGTCGCGCTTCTGTTCATCATCGAGGTGTTCGACGAGCAGTACGCCGTTCAGGTGATCGAGTTCGTGCTGAAACAGACGGGCTTCGAGTTCGTCAGCCTCGATGTTCACCTCGTTGCCATCGAGGTCGACGCCCCGAACATGCACGAGTTTTGGTCGCACGATGTTCCACGACAGTCCTGGGACCGACAAGCAACCTTCGTCGAACTCCCATTCTCCGTCGGACTCGACGATCTCCGGATTGATCAACGCCCTGGGGTCTTCACCAGCGAGCAAGTCGTAGACGAACAAGCGCTTTCGCACGCCCACCTGGGGAGCTGCCAGGCCGAGACCAGGTTCGTCATACATCGTCTCAAGCATGTCCTCGACAAGACGCACGAGGGTTCCGTCGATGTCGGTGACATCCTTGGCGACCTGTTTGAGCACAGGGTCGCCATAGTGGCGAATTCGGTATGGAGCACTCACCCACCCAGGATACCGTCTCGCTTGGGTACGGTTGCGCCCGTGACTTCATCTCGCGACGAGGCCGATCCAGATCGGCAAGCCCAGTACTTCGATGCCGATCCGCTGGTGGCGTCGAAGCCACGGACGATCGAGCTCGTACTTCCCGACGTGTACCTCCAGCTCGCAACCGACAGCGGTGTCTTCTCGGGCGAACGTGTCGATACGGGCACTCGGTATCTTCTGCAAGAACATCCGCCGATTCCAGAAACCGCTCGGTCGATCCTCGACCTCGGTTGTGGATATGGCGTCATCGGCCTGACGGCGGCATCGAGGGCTCCACAAGCCACGGTTTGGGGTGTTGATGTGAACAACCGGGCGATCGCGCTCGCCAATCAGAACGCCGCTTCGCTCGGTCTGACCAACGCCCACTTCGGTACCGCCGACGACATCCCAACCCATGCGGAGTTCGACATCATCCTTTCCAACCCACCGATCCGGATCGGTAAGGAAAGTCTCCATGACTTGCTCCTCCACTGGATGGGCCGGCTCTCCCCCGATGGCGTCGCGTGGATGGTTGTCCAGAAGCACCTCGGAAGCGACTCACTGGCGTCCTGGCTCAGTGAACAGGGGTGGCCGACCAGCCGGCGCAGTTCGAGAAAGGGTTTTCGAATTCTCGAATCGCGCAGACAACCATCCGTCAACGAATAGCCTCGATCGAGCCATGAAGAACCTTGATCCCACCGGACTGAAGCGACTGCATCGCGATTGGCGCCGGAACACGACGCAAAAGGTCGCGTTGATTCTCGACAGCGTGCAGACGCCGTACAACGTCGGCACGATCATTCGGACGGCCGCCGCACTGGGCGTCGAGCACCTCTGGCTCGTCGGCGCAACGGAGTCGCCAACCCATGCCAAGACCAACAAGACGGCGCTCGGCACACAGCGATATGTGACCTGGACTACAGTGGAAACACCCACCGAGGCGATCGATCAAGCTCGAAACGAAGCGTATTCGATCATCGGCATCGAGCTCGCAGACGACGCGGTACCCCTCCATGAGGTCAGCCTCGGCGGTGATGTCTGCCTGATCGTTGGGCACGAAGACCGCGGGTTGAGCAAAGAAGCGCTGGCGCTCTGTGACGGGGTTGGATACATCCCACAACTCGGCAAGGTGGGTTCGCTCAACGTCGGCGTTGCAGCCTCCATAGCCATCGCCGAGGCACGACGGCAGGGTTGGACCTCTTAAGCGCTGAGCTCTTTGGTGACCTGCACGAGCGTGTCGCCATAACTCGACCCCCGGCCAAACTCCGTATCCGCTGCGTTCGTGAGGTCATTGATCGACCCCGCGCCGTCGCCATAGGCAGAGTCGGTGAAACCCCATGGGACGCTCACGACGCCGGGACGAAGTCGATCGCTGATGGCAACCGGCAACACGAGCGAACCACGAGCATTGAAGATGCGAGCCACATCGCCTGCACGCAGACCCCTCGCATCGGCATCGAACGAATCGAGTTCGATGTGCGGAGCGGTTTCTTGCCCCGCATGCGCTGGTAGATCGCTGTACGAGGTATTCAAGAATCGGGTTGCCTTCTTCGGCGTTTGAAGAAACAACGGCGTCTCGGCCATTGCGGCGCTCCCCGGACCCTCCGTCGGAGCAGTCCACTCCGGAAGCCTGCTCACTCCGAGGGCAACAAAGGATTCCGCGACCAGCTCGGCCTTTCCCGACGGTGTGTGAAAACCACCGTCTGCGTAAGGCAGATGGTCGACCGGGAACGACGTCACGCGAACAAACCCATCGGAGCGAAGCGCATCGAGGTCGACACTGTCGGAGAGACCCATCTCGAGCTGCTCCTCATCGGACAGGTGGAGCTCCGGTTGGTCGAAGCCGAAGGCATCCGCCAAGCGCCGGAACAGCTCGGTGTTCGACACCGCATCGCCCAGCGGCTCGGTCGCTGGCTCGTTCCATCCAAGCCAGAGATGTCCCCACGCAGGCATTGCGTCGAGCTGTTCGGTTTCCATCGCGGCGGGGAAGATCACGTCTGCGTAGCGGGCGGTGTCGGTGAGGAACTGCTCGGAGACGACCGTGAACAGATCGTCGCGTTCCAGGCCCCGACGGATCGCTCCCGAGTCAGGCATCGTGAGCACCGGGTTGCCATTCCAAATGAAGAGCGCGTGGATTGGATCCTCGAGCTGTGTCAGCGAGGCCCCCAAGCGGGGCTGATCGAGCACTCGGCGTTCGACACCAGGTGCCACGACCCGAGCCAGGCCGCTGACCGCTCCCGTGTCCACGTCGGAAACCTCGGCCCACGAACCGACACTGCGGGCAAAGCCGCCGCCGAGAACCTTGTGCGAGCCGGTGAGCACCGGAATCATCGAAAGCAGCCGATACATCGTTGGGCCGCTGTAGTGGTGCTCGACACCAATGAGCCCGCGGATCATGGTCGCCGGAACCTCATCGAACGATCGAGCCAGCTCGCGAATCACGCTGGCATCGACTCCACAGAGTGGTTCTGCCCACTCCGGCGTGTTGACGGCTACATGGGCTGCGAGCTCGGCGAAACCACTGGCGTGGGCATCCACGTACTGATGATCGATGCGATCCTCGTCGATGAGCACGTTGACGATCGCGAGGATCATCGCGACGTCGGTGCCGGGCAACGGTTGGATGTGCTGATCGGCCTTGTCGGCAGTCATCGTGCGGATCGGATCGATGACGATGATCTTGGCCCCGCGCTTCTGGGCAGCAGCGACAGTGGGCCACAGGTGCCGGTTGGTCAGGCGGGTGTTCGTCCCCCACAGGATGATCTGATCTGAGTGTTCGGCCTGAAGAGGGTCGGTTCCGAGGCCCTTTCCGTACACGCTCGCCATGCCGACACCCGAGGCCATCCCGCAGACGTTGCCCCCTTGTTGCGACGCACCCAGCAGCGCGAAGAGTGCGTTGCTGGTTCCGGCGTTCTGGATCAATCCCTGAGTCCCGGCCGACCACCAGGGCAAGATCGCTTGCCCCCCGTACGTGTCGCGCACCCGACTGAACTCCTCGACCACACGAGCAAGAGCCTCTTCCCATGTCGCGTCTCGAAACTGACGGCTGCCCTTCGGACCGGTGCGGATCATCGGCGTGAGCAGGCGATCCTCGCTGAGCACCCGACCCACGAACTTGTTCACCTTGGGGCACAACTCGCCCTTTGAATATGGGTGCGCTGGATTGCCCCGCACCGATTGCAGGACGCCATCGCTCGACGTCGCGATCCAGCCACAACTATCTGGACAATCGTGATGGCAGGTTCCAAGTACTTCGATCGTCGTCATGACGACGACTCTAGATGTCGAGCGGATCGATCTCGACGCGGACGCGCTCGGCTGGCCGTTCCGCAGCGTTCACCGCATCGAGCAGAACTTCGTGGTTCAGCGCCGAAATCCGCCACCGATCGCCGAGTTGGTTCTTTTGCACACCGATGTCGGCGACATTGGCCACAAATTCGTCGGCGCCGGCACCGGAGATGAGGGCCCACGCTCCATAGGGTGGCTGATGAAAGACCTTGCGGATGTCGCGTTGAGACGTGGCGAACCGCGCTGGATCGCCATGGACCGCCGCCTGCACGACGACGTCGTCGGGACGACGGGTTTGAATCACGACCTGGCCCCCAACCGACCGAGGCCCAACTCTTCGGGCCGCCAACGCAAGCAAAGCAAAGGCATCCTCGGAAGCACGCGTCCGTGGGATCGCGAGCTCCTGATCGAAGTCCAAGAAGATCACGGCGCGCGCGTCGCGAAGCCGATGGAGCAACGCCTCGGTGCCAATGAACAATTGGTTGCCCTGAAGAACCTGCGGTGGAGTCTCGGCGGACACCTCGATGACATCGCGCTTGGCCAGGACGGCCAGATCCTCGGCCATCCGCGAAATCCCCAAGCGGAGCTGTTTCATGTGTGTGCCACCACATTCGCCACACACCATTGGGCGGGTCGTGCCATCGCGGGGACACACGAGTCGGCCATCATCGTCTTCGCGAAGCGCTGCCCCACACTCGGCACATGCGGCCAGCGACGAGCAGCGAGCACATGCCAACATGCGCGCCCGACCCTTGCGATTGAGGATGCACGCAATGGGCCCGTCGCCGCGGATCAGGTCGACGATTCGTTCGGTCAAGAGTCCCGGAGTGTCCTGCGTGCGCAGATCCACCACCTGGACGAGAGGCCAGGCGTTGCGTTCGGACGACCGTTCAGGCACCAGGTGCCTTTCGGTGGCCCTCAATCCTTCAAGAGATGGTGACGGCGACGTGAGCACGCACGGAGCCCCGTCACGACGCGCTCGTTCCAAAGCCACGTCGCGAGCGTTCCAGGCGGGTGTTCGTTCCTCCTTGTACGCGGAGTCATGTTCGTCGATCACCAGGACCGCGTCGACACGCTCGAGCGGTGCAAAGGCCGCGGTTCGCGTTCCGACGGTTGTCCACCCGGCGGCGGATCTGTCCCATTGGTTGTCATATTCGGCGACGGACACTCCACGCGCTCGTAGGCTCGCCACGAGTTCGATTCGCTGGGAGATCGTCGGCACCAGAATGAGCGCTCGACCGCGGGCGGCCGCCGCGACTGCGAGCCCCACCGAATCGTCACGAGGAGCCGTCCGCACCAACGCGGACGCCGTGTCGAACGCCGCCGCATGTGCGCGCTCCACCTGAACGGTCTCGGGGGAGGCAGTCGGCCGGAGCCTGGTCACCATTCGTGGCGGCGAAGCAGCCCGTAGGAAGTGTGGTGCCCGGCCGGCCCATCGCCATGCCGCCCACCCGATCAACTCGATTACCGACGCTGGCGGGCCGTAACTCGACCACTTCGCGAGCGGTCGGACCTCGACTTGGTTGTCGAAGGGCACGTCAACGTCGGTGACCCAACCGGCCGTGCGACGGCCATTGAAGTCGATGCGCACAAGGGCACCGACCACAACTTTCTCCGCTCGCCCATCGTCTTCCCACGCCTTTGGAACCTCGTAGTCAAAGCTTCGTTGGATCGACGTGATGTCGGGCTGTACGCGGACGATACGACCCTCCGGTCGCGGAACGACCCGCTGCTGAGCAGCGGGTCGTTCAAAACCGGGGAGCGGGTCAGCCACCGTCGATCACAGGCCGAGAGCGCTCTTGAGGTCCGCGGCTCGGTCGGTGTTCTCCCACGTGAAGGAATCTCCGCTGCGACCGAAGTGGCCGTAGGCCGCCGTCGGCTTGAAGATCGGACGACGAAGGTCGAGGTCACGCAAGATTGCGGCAGGACGCAGGTCAAACACCTGGTCGACAGCTTCTGCAATCTTGTCGGGATCGACCGTCTCGGTCCCGAACGTCTCGACGAAGACCGACATCGGACGCGCCATTCCGATGGCATAGGCGACCTGTACCTCGCACCTGCTGGCCGCGCCCGATGCCACCACATTCTTGGCAACCCAGCGAGTGGCGTAGGCAGCGGAGCGATCAACCTTGGAGGGATCCTTCCCCGAGAAAGCGCCACCACCGTGGCGACCCATTCCGCCGTACGTGTCCACAATGATCTTGCGACCGGTGAGGCCGGCATCGCCAACGGGCCCACCGATGACGAACCGACCCGTTGGGTTCACGTGAACCTGATAGTTGTCATCGGCGAACTGCTCCGGTATCACCGGCTTGATCACGTTTTCGATGAGGTCGGGACGAATCATCGAGTCGCGGTCGATGCCGTCGTTGTGTTGGGTGGACACAAGTACGGTCTTCAACCGTACGGGTTTGTTGTCTTCGTATTCGAAGGTCACCTGGGTCTTGCCGTCGGGACGCAGGTACGGAATCGTGCCCGACTTGCGAACGGCGGCGAGTCGTTCAGCCATACGGTGTGCCACATGGATCGGCATCGGCATGAGGACATCGGTCTCGTCGCTTGCGTAGCCGAACATCATGCCCTGATCGCCGGCGCCCTGTTTGTCGAGGTCGTCCTCTTCGCCTCCGGCGCCTGAACGAACCTCCTCGGAGTCATCGACGCCCTGCGCAATGTCAACCGACTGTTCGTCGATCGCCACCATCACGCCGCAGGTGTTCCCGTCAAAGCCAAAAGACTCGCGGTCGTAGCCAATGCCGTTGATCGTCTCTCGGACGATCGACGGGATGTCGACATAGTCGCCGCTTGTGGTGATCTCGCCTGCGACCATGGCAAGGCCCGTGGTCACCAGGGTCTCACACGCCACACGCGCCATTGGATCCTGTTCGAGGAATGCATCGAGGATCGAGTCAGAAATCTGATCGGCCATCTTGTCGGGATGACCCTCGGTCACCGATTCCGACGTGAAACTGTAGTTCTTCGGCACTTGCATGTCTCCTGGGTATGAACGGGCGTACTTTAGCGCCGCTCTGACAGTGTTTTGGACTAGTGAGAGCTTGTTCTGACATCCACGATGGCATCGAAGACGGCATCGGCGACAGATCGTTTCGACCCAAAGGGCACGTCACGTTCCTCACCGCTCGAGAGGATCAGCGTCACCTTGTTCGTGTCGTGCGCGAATCCGGCATTCGCCGCCGAAACGTCGTTTGCAACGATGAGGTCGAGATTCTTGCGTTCACGCTTGCCCCGAGCATTCTCCAGGAGGTTCTGTGTCTCCGCAGCAAACCCGACGAGGATCTGTCCCGACGGCTTTGAGGCACCGAGATCCACCAGGAAGTCGTGGGTCTTCTCGAGCTCGATGCGTGGGACCTCACCCGCACCCTTCTTGATCTTTTCTTGCGCCGGATCGGCCGGACGGAAGTCTGCAACCGCCGCCGCCATGATGATCACATCAGCCGTGGCGACATCTGCCACTGCGCCCTGCATTTGTGCGGCCGTCTCGACGTTGACGATCGCAACGCCGACGGGAGCTGGCAAGTCGGCTGTCGAGATCAGTGTCACCTGGGCGCCTCGAGCCCATGCGGCTTCGGCCAACGCGTATCCCTGTTTCCCGGTAGATCGGTTGGAGATGACGCGGACCGGGTCGATGGGTTCACGGGTGCCTCCTGCCGTCACCACGACGTGCAGTCCTTCCAGGTCTCTCGTCGAGAGCACACGTTCGGCGTGTGTCACGATCGTCGCCGGATCGCTGAGTCGACCGTGGCCGAGATCGCCACCGGCAAGACGCCCCGATTCAGGCTCGACTATGTGGACGCCGCGAGAGGCCAGCACGGCGAGATTGTCTTGAACTGCCGGGTGCTCCCACATCTCGGTGTGCATGGCCGGGGCCAGCAACACGGGAGCTCTGGTGGCGATCAGCGTGGCGGTCAACAAATCGTCGGACCGGCCCATTCGGTAGTCCGCCAGGAGACGAGCGGTCGCTGGCGCGACGATGACCAGATCTGCGCTTTGCCCGAGCTTCGTGTGAGGAATCGGGCTCTGTTCATCCCAGAGGCTCGACTGCACCTTCTCCGACGCCAACGCATCGAATGTGACACGGCCAACGAATCGTTCGGCGCCCTCGGTCAATACCGGAATCACATGTGCGCCAGCGTCGACCAATCGACGGCTCACCTCGATGGCTTTGTACGCCGCTATCCCTCCGGTGACGCCGAGGACGACTCGGGCCTGGTCAAGCGACGACATCGGCTGGACGGCGCCTAGCTGGCGTCGTCGGACTTTGCCAGCTCTGCAGCCATCGCAGCAGCGTCGATTTCCGCCTGCGCCTCAGCGAGTGCCTCGGCTTCGAAATCACGCTCGATGGGGACGATCTTGTCCACTGCGATCTCTTCGAACGCGATCGACAAGGGCTTGCGAGCCGTCGACGTCACCTGCGGTGGAACGCTCGATCCGAGACCCTCGCCGAGTTGACCGAAGTAGGCGTTGATCTGACGTGCGCGCTTGGAACCGAGCTGCACGAGGCGAAACTTCGATCCGGCCGCTTCGAGCAGGCCTTCAACCTGCGGTTCAATCATCGACATGTTATCGGACATCACAAAACTCCTCGGCAATTCGGCGCAGTGCCGACTCAATAGGTTAGCAGGACGCGGCTGAAGTCCCGTTGATTCCGTGTTGTTCGATCAACTCGGTGATCTCGTTGGCCGCCCGGGCCACATCGTCATTGATCACATAGTGATACGGCAGCGATTTCGCCTTGTCGCGTTCATCCTCGCCAGCGTTCATCCGGCGGTCGACCTGCTCTTCGGTGTCGCCACGTCCGACGAGGCGGGCTCGTTGGTCGTCGAGCGATGGGGCGTCGATGAAGACAAACAACGCATCGGAGCGTTTCTCGAAGATCTGTGCGGCGCCGTTCACATCGATCTCGAGCACGAGGTCACCCGTATCCGCTGGGTCGGGAACAGGTGAGCCGTAGTAGGCCAGAAAATGATGGTCCCATTCGAGGAATCCCCCGCGCTCAACCGCAGCGAGAAACTCGGCGTCGGTGACGAAGGTGTACGCCGAAGGATCTTCGCCTGGGCGCGGCGATCTCGTCGTCCAGCTCCGTGAGAGCGACAAGGTGGACGAGTCGGCGATGAGCCTGTCGACCACCGTGCCCTTGCCAACGCCGCCGGGACCAGAGATCACCACGATCTTGCCGCTCATCGTGCGTGGCGCTCCAGTGCCTCCGGGAGTTTGCTCACCTGAGCGTCAGAGACGTGTTCGACGTGAGCGTCCTCCGCGATACCAACCTCTTCGAAGGCCCGCCGCGTCTGCACTTTTCCACAGCCGGGCACCGCCTCAACAGCGGACAAAACCTTCAACGAGCCGACGAACGGATCGGTAGCTCCCCGTTCGAAGATGTCTTGCAGCGCGATCTCGCCGCTCTGCACGGTTGCCAAGAACTCCTCGCGATACGCACGCGTCGCCGAAATACGATCGAACAAGTTGGCGTACGCATTGGTCTCGAACATGACGAAACGCTACCGGACGACGGTTCGTCCGCTACGACCTGACAGCTCGCACCCTAGGAAAGACAACTGTTCACGATCGCCTCTGCGGCCGCTTCACGGTCATCAGCAAGGGTCACCGCTCGCCCGATCACCAACAGATCCGACCCGTTGTCGAGCGCCGCCTTCGGAGTGGCCACTCGGACCTGGTCGTGGTTGTCCGCGCCGTCCGGTCGAATCCCTGGCGTCACGCCGAGCAGTCTCGGCGCGTACTGCTTCGCGTCCTTGACGTCGCGCGGGCTGCACACCAGTCCAGCCATCCCTGCCTCGACCGCGGTCATCACTCGCTTTGGCATGATGTGATCGGGTGCGTCGGCGTCGGATGTCAACACGGTGATCGCCAACGGTTTTGGCTCGGGTAGACCAGCGTCGGACGCCCCGGCACGTAGACCCTCTGCCCCGGCTCGCAGCACGTCGATGCCGCCCTGTGCGTGGTAGGTCGCGTACGTGACGCCGAGCGCTCCGAGTACGCGCGAAGCCTTCTCGACCGTCGTGGGAATGTCGTACATCTTCAGGTCGAGGAACACCTCGTATCCCAATCCGAGCAGAGTGCCGATCGCGTCAGTGCCAGCGGCGGTGTAGAGCTCGAGACCGACCTTTGCGGCGCCAAACCAGGGAGACAACGCCTTCCCGAGACGAACAGCCTCGACGAGGTCATCGACATCTAGTGCGACGCAGAGTTTGTTGCGAAGTTCATCGGGAATCTCGTGCATTCGGGTTACTCCATCCAGGGCTGGTTCACTTGTGTGCGGTCCCGATCAGATCGGAGACTCGATCGATGCCGGCATGTTGGCACCAGGTCGTTAGGTCTTGGGAAATTCGCACCGTCGAACGTGGATCTGCGAACGTTGCCGTTCCGACCTGCACCGCCGAGGCACCGGCTCGAAGGTACTGCACCGCGTCTTCGGCGTGCGCGATACCCCCGACGCCGACGATGGGAAGATCAGGGTGCGCCGCAGCGACGTCGAACACTGCCCGCAACGCCACCGCACGCATCGCCGGTCCCGAAACACCGCCTCCGCCGCCACCGAGTACGGGTCGCCCGGTCGCCGGGTCGAGCACCAAACCGAGAAGGGTGTTCGTGAGCGTCACCGCAGCAGCGCCCGCCTCCCCCGCCGCGCCCGCAATTTCGGCGATATCGGACACATTCGGACTGAGCTTGGCCCATCGGGGCACGTGCAACGAGTCGGTCGCCCGGATGACCATTGCGGCCGAGTCGCACGAGTGAGCGAACATCTGGCGGCGATCCTCGAGGTTCGGGCAAGACACATTGATCTCGACCGCGGTCAGAGAGTCTTGCACCGGGACGAGCGCCTCAGCGGCCTCCCGGTATTCGTCGACGGTGCGACCCCAGATGCTTGCCACGATGCGCGCGCCCGATCGCTGCAACCCAGGGAGTTCGTCCTCGATCCAACCGGCAACGCCGGGCCCCTGAAGACCGACACTGTTCATCATGGCCCCGGGCAACTGAACGACGCGGGGACCCGGATTTCCTTCCCACGGCATGATCGACAGCGACTTCACCACAAGCGCTCCGATGGACCGAAGATCGAAGTACTTCGACAACTCGGCACCATGACCAGCGGTACCCGACGCTGTCATGACCGGTGAGGGCAGGACCGTGTCGCCCACCCGCGTCGCCATGTCGACCATTAGTCCGACGATCCTGCCGCGTGATACTCCTGGATCGACTTCACCTGCAGCGGTCGTGCCAGCCACTCTTCCATGCCCCGTGAGGCAGCGACCGCGGCGGAGCCCGTCGTGAGAAGCGGGATGCCCTTGGCCCCGGCAGCCGCTCGAATGTAGGCGCCGTCGGCGCGTGGACCGCGGCCACGGGGACTGTTGATGACGAGTTGGATGGCATCCGCATCGATGAGATCGACGGCGGTCTCCCCCGGCGCGTCCTGCCCACCATCGTCGGTGACCTTGGAGAGTCGTTTCACCACGGAGATTCCCTCCTCATCGAGAGCGTCGGCGGTACCCGAGGTCGCCACGATGTCGAAACCCAGTCCGACGAAACGTCGTGCGGCGTCGATTCCCATGGCCTTGTCGCGATCGGCGAGCGACATGAAGATTGTGCCACCCTCTGGCAGTGTGCCTCCAGCAGCCATCTGGCTCTTCGTGAACGCAAGGCCCGTCGTGGCGTCGATTCCCATGACTTCGCCCGTCGAACGCATCTCTGGGCCAAGGAGGGGGTCCGCGTTGGGGAACCGGTTGAACGGCAGGACGGCTTCTTTCACCGATACGTGACCGGTCACCGGCGGCCGGACGAGACCTTCGTTCCGCAGCTCTTCGATCGTCGCTCCCATCATGACGCGGGCGGCAATCTTGGCGAGCGGCACCCCGGTCGCCTTTGCGACGAACGGAACCGTACGTGACGCGCGCGGATTGGCCTCGATGACGAACACGTCGTCGCCCTTCACCGCGAATTGCACGTTGATCAGACCCTTGACGCCGAGTTCGGTCGCAATGCGAGTGGCATAGGACTCGAGCGTCGTAATGGTCTTCTCGGTCAAGTAGGGCGGCGGGATCACGCAGGCGCTGTCACCGGAGTGGACTCCAGCTTCCTCGACGTGCTCCATGACCGCTCCGATGATCACTTCGCCCGTGTGATCACGGATGGCGTCGACATCGACCTCGGTCGCATCCTCGAGGAATCGATCGATGAGAACGGGCCGCTCCGCCGAGAGTCCACCTTCTCGGCCGAGGGATCCAAATGTTGCCAGCTGCTCCATCGCTGCACGAAGGCCGTCATCGTCATACACGATCTCCATCGCACGCCCGCCAAGAACGTAGGAGGGGCGAACCAAGGCCGGATATCCAATCGTCCCGATGATCTCGAGGGCGCCCTCCGTCGTTGTCGCCGTGCCGCCCGGAGGTTGCGGAATCGCCATCGACTCGCACAGCGCGTTCCAACGCTCGCGGTCTTCAGCAAGATCGATCGATGTCGGTGAGGTTCCGGCAATCAGCTCGCTGGGGAGTTCTCCAGCCAACTTGAGCGGCGTTTGACCGCCGAGTGAAACGATGATGCCGACGGGCTCTTCGACCTCGATGATGTTCGAGACGTCCTCGTGCGTCAACGGCTCGAAGTAGAGCCGGTCACTCGTGTCGTAGTCGGTCGACACCGTCTCCGGGTTGCAATTGACCATGATCGTTTCGTAGCCAGCGTCCGCCAGCGCGAAGCTTGCGTGCACGCAGCAGTAGTCGAACTCGATGCCTTGGCCAATTCGATTCGGACCGGATCCGAGGATCATCACCTTTGGACGATCGCTTCCCTTGACCTCGGTGGTGTCCTCCCATGTCGAGTAGTGATACGGGGTTTCGGCCTCGAACTCAGCGCCGCACGTATCAACGGTCTTGAACGTCGGGTGCACGGCCGCAGCCTTGCGGGCGGCACGAACCTCGGACTCCGGCACCGACCACAGGTACGCAAGCTGCACGTCCGAGAAGCCGTGCTGCTTCGCACGCTTCCACGCCCGTCGGGTCATCGTGTCGGTCGAGAGTTGCTCGAGGGCCAGACGTTCTTCCGTGATCCGCAGCATCTGGTCGAGAAACCATGGATCCACTTTTGTGGCGTCGTGCACCTCGTCAACCGATGCCCCTTTGCGGAGGCAGGCCTCGAGCTTGAAGATGCGATCTGGGGTTGGTACGTCTGCTTCGAGCAACAGCTCGTCGAGGGGTGTGTCTTCGTACGCGATCTCACCTGGATCAGCATTCAGACCGAATCGACCGAGCTCGAGGCTTCGCAAGCCCTTCTGGAGCGACTCGGGAAAGGTCCGCCCGATCGCCATTGCCTCACCCACCGATTGCATTTGTGTGCCGAGAACGTTGCCCGTCCCGGGAAACTTCTCGAAAGCCCAGCGCGGGATCTTCGTGACGACGTAGTCGAGCGTCGGCTCGAAACTCGCAGGTGTTTCGCGAGTGATGTCGTTGGGAATCTCGTCCAAGGTGTAACCAACAGCAAGGCGGGCCGCGATCTTCGCAATCGGAAACCCGGTCGCCTTCGACGCCAACGCCGATGACCGAGACACGCGGGGGTTCATCTCGATCACAACCTGTCGTCCGGTCTCGGGGTCGACCGCGAACTGCACGTTCGACCCGCCCGTCTCGACCCCAACTCGACGCATGACTGCGAAGGCGGCGTCGCGCATCTCCTGCAACTCGACATCGCTCAGCGTTTGTGCGGGGGCAACGGTTATCGAGTCACCGGTGTGCACACCCATTGGGTCGAGGTTCTCGATCGAGCAGACGACCACCTGGTTGTCCGCATGGTCACGCATGACCTCGAGCTCGTATTCCTTCCAGCCCAGAATCGATTCCTCGATCAGAATCTCACCAATCGGGCTGGCGTCGATGCCGTTGGACGCAACCGCCTCGAACTCTTCGGCTGTCTGCGCAATGCCGGTGCCTTTTCCACCGAGGATGTAGGCGGGTCGGATGATGACCGGGAGCCCGAGCTCTTCGACGATCTTGTCGGCCTCGTCCATGTTGTGTGCAGTTCCAGAGAGCGGAACGTCCAGACCGATCTCGATCATCGCCCGCTTGAACGTCTCTCGATTCTCTGCGGTGTCGATGGCCGTGGCATCCGCACCGATGAGCTCAACCCCCTGCGCCTTCAAGATTCCGGCGGCCTCGAGGTCCATTGCCAGGTTGAGCGCGGTCTGTCCACCGAGCGTCGGCAGGAGCGCATCGGGCTTTTCCTTGATGATGATCGCTTCGAGCACCGCCACATCGAGGGGCTCGATGTACGTCGCGTCGGCAAAGTCTGGATCGGTCATGATCGTCGCTGGGTTCGAGTTGGCCAGGACGACCCGGTAACCCTCTTCTCGAAGGACTCGGCAGGCCTGCGTTCCCGAGTAGTCGAACTCACACGCTTGGCCAATGATGATCGGGCCAGAGCCGATCACGAGGATCGACGTGATGTCTGTGCGCTTAGGCATTGAGTGTCTCCGTTGAGAAGGTTTCCATCAACTGCTCGAAGTCATCGAACAGGTAGCGGCTGTCATGTGGACCAGGTCCAGCTTCGGGGTGGTACTGCACGCTGAAGGCAGGCGCGGTCGTCGAGCGCAGCCCTTGCACCGTGTTGTCGTTGAGGTTGATGTGTGTCAGCTCCGCATTCGTCAACGAGTCGGCCTCGACGGCGAAGTTGTGGTTCTGTGACGTGATCTCGACCTTGCCGTCGCTGAGGCGCTTGACCGGCTGGTTTCCCCCGTGGTGACCAAACGGAAGCTTGTAGGTCGATGCTCCAAGCGTGCCAGCGAGAAGCTGATGCCCGAGGCAGATCCCAAAGATTGGAACGTTGCCGAGCAGCGAGTCGATCGTGTCGCGAATGTGACCGAGTGGTTCGGGGTCCCCAGGTCCGTTGGACAAGAAGACACCGTCGGGGTCGAGTGACATGATCTCGGCTGCCGTAGTGCCAGCGGGCACGACCTCGATCGTGCCGAGCCGCTTGAGCTGTGTGAGGATCGACGTCTTGATGCCGAAGTCCATCGCGACGATGCGCCTCGGACCGCTCGACTCCACGGTGTATGGCGCATCACAGGTGACCGTCGCCACGAGATCGAAACCATCCGTGCCAGGTTCGGCAATTGCGGCGGCTCTCAACAGATCCTCATCGGCGGTCCCGAACGCTCCTGGCATCGCCCCGAGATCACGGATGTGACGAGTCAGCCGACGCGTGTCGAGCCCAGCGATCCCGGAGATCCCCTTCTCAACCAGGTAGTCGGAGAACTCACCTTCGCTGCGATGGTTGCTCGCTCGTCGGGCCGGATCGCGAATGATCACGCCCCGGCAAAATGGTTGACGAGACTCTCGATCAATACTGTTGACCCCGTAGTTTCCAATGTGTGGATACGTGAACGTGATGATCTGGCCTGCGTACGACGGATCGGTGATCACCTCTTGGTACCCGGTCATGACCGTGTTGAACACGACTTCCCCAGCGCTGATACCGCCCGGGGGCACCGCCCCAATTGCCTCGCCTTCGAACAGCTCGCCATCGCGCAGCACCAGGGCCGCTTCGTGAATTGGCTTCATCGTGTTGCCACTCCTTCTCGCACCATGTGTTCTCCAAAGACGATCGTATGAAGCACACGACCGGTTAGTTCATTGCCTTCGTACGGCGTGTTCTGACTTCGGCTCGCCATCTCGGCCCCGGAGACGACCCACGCCTCGTTCGGGTCGACGATCGTGACGTTTGCGGCTTCGCCCTCGACGATGGGGCGACCATGCCGGTCGGCGATCCCAGCGATCTGCGCTGGCTTCCAACTCATCAGACCAGCGATGTCTTCGATTGGAAGATCGAGTTCGTTCATCGCGACGGAAAGCGCCGTCTCCAGTCCAAGCATGCCCGATGAGGCGTGGTCGAAGGGAAACTCCTTCGTATGCGGCTCGTGCGGGGCATGATCGGTGGCGATCGCGTCGATGGAGCCATCAGCGAGGCCTTCGCGTATCGCAGAGGTGTCCTCGGCGGTTCGCAACGGGGGCTGAACTTTGTACACGGGGTCGTAGTTGGCGCACGCGGCGTCGGTCAACGTGAAGTGATGGGTGGTCGCTTCGGCGGTGACCCGAATGCCCTCCGCTTTGGCTTGGCGAATAATCTGCACGCCCTCGGCCGTCGACACATGTTGGAAGTGGATCTGGGCACCCGTCCGTCGAGCGAGTGCGATGTCGCGTCGCATCATCAATGTCTCGGACTCGGCCGGTTGCCCTCCGATGCCGAGCTTGGTCGACCATTCGCCTTCATGCATGTGGCCGCCCGCGCTGAGGGCCTCGGTCTCGCAGTGTTGAGCCAAGACAACCGGAACTCCGCCAGTGATGGCGGCGAGACCGGTCGCGTATTCCATGATGCGGCGCATCAAGGCGGGATCTTGCACGCCGCGCCCGTCGTCGGTGAAGATCCTCACGCCCATCGCGGCGAGTTCGCCCATGGGGGTGAGCAACGATCCGGCACGATCGACCGTCATGGCGGCCGACGGAACGACTTCGCAGGCTGCACCCTCTGCGAGGGCGAGCACGTCGCGGACAACCGACGGACAGTCCACCGCTGGACTGGTGTTGGGCATGGCGACGACCGCGCTGTACCCACCCAGAGCGGCACCGCGTGCGCCGGTGATGATGGTCTCGGCTTCTTCTCCGCCAGGCTCGCGCAGGTGCGTGTGGAGGTCGACCAGCCCTGGCATGACATACATGCCAGATGCATCGATGACCGTCGCGTCAACTGGCGCGTTGATCGAGTCGTCGACCTCGACGATCAGGCCACGATCGAGCCGTACATCCGCTCGGCGAACGCCGGACTGATCGACGACCTCTCCACCTCGAATCACGAGATGTTCTGGCTGGAAGGAACGGGTAAGGGTTTCGAGATTCATGAGCCCAACCGATCTGCCGCAGCCGACCCGATCACGAGGTACAAGACGGCCATACGCACGATCACCCCATTGGTCACCTGGTTCAGTACCCGTACCCGATCGTCGTCGATCACCTCTGGCGAGATCTCGATCCCGCGGTTCATCGGACCCGGGTGCATGATCAACGCAGAGCTCGACAATCGCTTCGCTCTTTCGGGCGTGAGGCCGAACGCACGGTGGTATTCACCGAGCGAGGGAACCAACGCCTGATCCATACGTTCGTGTTGCATCCGAAGCAGGTAGAGAACATCGGTCTCGGCCAGGACCGCATCGAGGTCGTTCGACACCTTCGCTCCCAAGGCCTCGACATGGGGAGGGAGCAGCGTCGGAGGGGCCACGACGGTCACCTCGGCTCCAAGGAGGCGGAACGCTTCGATATTGCTTCGCGCGACGCGAGAGTGCGCTATGTCACCAACGATTGCTATCCGAAGTCCCTCGAACGACCGCCCTTCTTCTCGGATCGTGTACACATCGAGCAGCGACTGCGTTGGATGTGCGTGCCATCCGTCGCCACCGTTGATCACTGACGCCGAAGCCCAGCGAGAGATCTGTTCGGGTGCCCCGGAAGATCCGTGTCGAACCACGATCGCATCCACGCCCATGGCTTCGATTGTTTCAACGGTGTCGCGTAGTGACTCGCCCTTGTTCACCGAGGAACTCGACGCGCTGAAGTTCAAGATGTCGGCCGAGAGGCGCTTCGCCGCGGTTTCGAACGACGTGCGAGTTCGTGTCGAGTCCTCGAAGAACATCGTGGCGACGGTCTTGCCGCGCAGAGCGGGCACCTTGGGAATCGGCCGCTGGCAGACCTCGGCGAAGCTGTCGGCGGCAACCATGATCTCCTGGATGCCCTCCGCTCCGATTTGGTCGATCGTGAGCAGGTCCTTCATGACCGATCACCCTCTCGGGTGCCATCTTCGATGGTCACCTGAGTTCCGAGTTCGACCGAATCAAGCGAAACACGCACCATCTCGTCATGCGCCGTTGGAAGGTTCTTTCCGATGAAGTCCGGTCGTATCGGGAGTTCACGATGTCCACGGTCGACCATGACCGCGAGCTGGATCGATCTCGGCCGACCGAAGTCGGTCACGGCGTCGAGGGCGGCTCGGACGGTTCTCCCGGTGAAGAGCACGTCGTCACACAACACGACGTTCTTGTCGCTCACGGAGAACGGAATACGCGTCACCTCGGGGAGGATCGAGGTCGTCGAGATGTCATCGCGATGGAAACTGGCGTCGACCGAGCCCACCGGCACCTCGATGCCCTCGATCGAATGCAAAGCTTCGCCGAGCGCACTGGCGATCGGGACACCCCCTCGCTCCAGTCCGATGATGACCACATCGTCGAGGCCGTTGTTCCGTTCGAGAATTTCGTGCGCCATACGTTTGATCGCACGCGCCACGCCCGCACTGTCGAGAATCTCGGTGCGGGGAACGAACCGGCGCATCGTGTCTCGGCCAAACGCCACGGCACGTGGGCGTCGGAGATCCGCGTCTGTCACTGCTCCTCCTCATTCGTATTGGCCTCACGGGACCAATTTCACGAACAAATTTCACGGTAGTGGTTTGACCGGCGCAATGCGCGCTGGATCTGGACTAATTTCCGCCAGATGCGAAACTTTGCCCAAGTCGACGTGTTCACCGAACAGCCCTACCGCGGCAATCCGCTTGCGGTCGTGCTCGACGCTGAGGGCATGACCGAGCAGGAGATGGCCAGATTCGCCAACTGGACGAACCTCAGCGAGACGACCTTTCTGCTCCCTCCTACCGATCCGACTGCCGACTATCGAGTGCGAATCTTCACGCCAAGCACCGAGTACCCCTTCGCAGGCCATCCGACCCTCGGATCCTGTCATGCGTGGCTCGAGTCTGGCGGCGTCCCTAAGGCTGAGCAGATCATCCAAGAGTGCGGCGCCGGACTGATTCCGATCCGTCGCGACGGCGATCGTCTGGCGTTCGCGGCACCACCGGTCATTCGGGGCGGAGATCCCTCGGATGCCGAGCTCGAGCAGGTGTGCGCGATCCTGCAGCTGGATCGATCGGAAATCGTCGCTGCGCAATGGGCGGACAACGGGCCGGGTTGGATCGCGGTTCTCCTCGAGAGCGCCGATGCCGTTCTTGCCGTGCAACCCGACGCTGGCGCGGCTGAATCGTTCGACATCGGCCTCGCCGGTCGAATGGAGTCGGACATCGCCGACCTCGAGGTTCGAGCCTTGTACAAAGCAGGCGGGCACTCCGGCGAAGACCCGGTGACGGGCAGCCTCAACGCTTCGCTTGCCCAGTGGCTCCTCCGAGACGGCCTGATGACCGCTCCCTACGTCGCTCGACAAGGAACCATGCTCGGCCGATCGGGCCGCGTCATGATCGAGGAAGCGGGTGGCGAGATTTGGGTCGGCGGAAGCAGCGTCACGTGCGTGCGCGGCCAGGTCGTGCTCTGAGCCGTCGATCAGGCGACGGGGCGGTGCGCAAACGCGACCCGCCGTGTCGTGGTGGGAACCTCGGTCCACCCGCTTCGCGAAAGCAAGCGTATGGCGGCGCCGTTGTCCGGTTCGGTGAGGGAAATCATGCCCACCAGCTCGAGCCGCCTTCCGAGCTCACCAGCGAGCGACAGAAGGTCTCGACCCATGCCGTGCCCTCGGGCGCTCGCCGTCAGCCAGAAGCCGAGCTCGGCGATGTTCTGCGCCGGATCGACCTGCAAGCCGATTTCACCGTGCACCACATCGTTCCCGTCCACGACGACGACATCGATTCCAATGCTCGCCACCGATTGGCTGCTCGTTCCGTCGATCCACTTTGCGGCGAACTCGATGCTCGAGTCCGGAGGTGTGGGGTTCCACCGTGAGATCTCTACGTCGGCCCACGCGTCGGCCAGCACGGAAGCATCTCCGGCTCGCCATGGACGAATCCGGAATCCATTCACCGGCGCGATCTCGCCGCAGACCACTGCGATTGGGAGCGGTGGCTCAGAGATCGTCTTGGCCCCGTTGTGTTGAGGCCAGCTTGACGAGGATCCCGTTGATGAACGGCGCCGACTTCTCCGTCGAATAGTCGTTCGCGAGGCCAACGCCCTCCGCAACGATTGCGGTGGCGGGAACCGCCGGGTTGTACACCAGCTCCCAGACCCCCATGCGCAGAATCGATCGATCGATGCCCGGCATGCGCGACACGGTCCAATCCTCGGCCACGCCATCGATCAACGCATCGATGTCCGCCTCATGCTTGGCGACGCCTTGGGCGATCATCACTCCGTACTCGTCGGCGTCAGCGTGGTTTCGTTCGAGGACCGTTTCGATGTCGTCGCCGGTCATGTCAGCTTCGTACAAGTAGGCAAGGCCGGTTTCTCTGTCTTCGCGCCTCGAGAGATGGAGCGGTGAGTTACTCACGCGCGTGACAGGTAGTCGCCTGAACGGGTATCGACCTTCACGACGTCGCCGATGTTGACAAACAACGGCACTTGGATCGACTTGCCAGTCTCGAGCGTGGCTGGTTTCGTGCCACCAGAAGAACGGTCACCTTGCAGCCCAGGCTCGGTTTCGGCAATGGTCAGTTCGACGGACGCGGGGAGGTCGGTGCCGACGATCTCCTCCCCGTAGAGGAGCACGGTCGCCGAGCGTCCTTCGATGATGAAGTCAGCCGATCCACCCAAGGTCTCGGGGGCCACGTTGCGTTGGTCGTAGGTCTCGGTGTCCATGAAGACGAAATCGGCGCCGTCCTTGTAGAGGTACTGCATGTCGCGCTTGTCGATCATGGCTCGCTCTACCTTCTCGCCCGCACGAAACGTACGATCGACGGTCGACCCGGTGCGCATGTTCTTGAGCGTGCTGCGAACGAATGCTCCACCCTTGCCAGGTTTGACATGTTGAAATGCCATGACCTGCACGAGATCTCCATCGAGGTCGAGGTGCATTCCGTTCTTCAGATCGTTGGTGGTGATGGTGGGCATGATGCTCCTCGTACGCGGGCGTCGTCGTGTGTCGTCAAGAGACGACGGGCTGCTTGGCGCTTTGGGTCAGAGGCTCTGCCCCGCTTGCGGTGACCACCACCGTGTCTTCCCAGCGCACTCCCCCGAAGTCGGGGATGTACGCACCAGGTTCGACGGTGATGACGTGGCCAGGAGCGAGCGTAGCAGTGCCCTTTGCACTCACCGACGGTGCCTCGTGGATATCGAGACCGACTCCGTGGCCAGTTCCGTGTGTGAACCACTCCCCAAGACCAACGCCGTCGAGGTAGGACCTACATGCATCGTCGATGCCGGACGCAGCCACGCCGGGTGCGACCGCCGCAACGCCTGCCTCCTGACCCGAACGAACACCATCGAGCAATTCTTGTTGACGAGAGCTTGGTTCACCCAGTACGAAACTTCTGGTCATGTCGGACCGGTAACCGCCATATTGTGCACCGAAGTCGATGATCACGAGGTCGTGCTTGCTCAATCGCCGATCCGTTGGCTGATGATGCGGCCGAGACGAGTTCGGCCCCGACGCAACGATCGTCTCGAACCCTGGCCCGTGGGCGCCCGCTTGCAGCACGAGTTGGTCGAGGTGTCGAGCGACCTCCCGTTCGGTTGGTCCTGGGCCGAAATCCTCGAGCAGGCCTGCGAGAGCCTGGTCGGCTATCGATGCGGCCCGGCGCATCAGATCGAGCTCGTCGGCGCTCTTGAACTCTCGAAGGTCCTCCACGATGTTGGCGGTCGGAACGATTCGGTCCTCGCCGAGGGCCTCACTGAGCACACGCGCCTCTGACCACGACACGTGGGCAGCCTCGACCCCGATGCGCTGCGCGGAGCTCAGAATCTTGCACAATTCGCGGTGCGCAGACCCCGGCGCGATCGCGATCTGGACCGTCGTACCAGCAGCCCTGATCTCATCCTCGGCCCGCTCGGCGTACCGATTGTCGGTGAACAAGATCGCTTCGCCGTCCACAAGTGCCACCGTGCCATGGGAGCCCGTGAAACCAGTGAGGTACCGAATGTTGCTCGGGTTCGACACGATCATCGCATCGACACCAGCGCCCGACAGTCGCTCGAACGCGGAGCTGACCCTGCTCATCGCAAGAATCTCGCGTAGCTCTCCGCAAGGGCGTCGGTCTCGATGCCCTTCACGATTTCACAACCATCATCCCCATCGAGGATGAAGGTGAGCCCATCGAGGGCCTTCTTGTCTCGACCGAGCAACGGCACAATGTCGTCGAAGTTCGGGGTGCCCGGAGGCCGCATCGGCAGGTCGTACGCCGAGATGATGCGACGGTGCTCGCTCACTCGAGCGTCATCGATGCGGCCGAGAGTCCGCGCGAGCTCCGCTGCGAAGATGATGCCGATCGCAACAGCTTCGCCGTGGAGAAGATCGTGGTCGCCGAGCGTCTCTAGGGCGTGGCCAAGCGTGTGGCCATAGTTGAGGAGCGCCCGCTGTCCGCCCTCTCGCTCATCGGCCATGACAGCTGCTGCCTTCAAACGAACCGAGGCTTCCACCCGATCGGCGATCGCGTCGATGCTGAGACGGCCGTCCTCCAGACTCCCGATCTCGAGGGCGTTCAGCGAACCATCATCGAGGAAGTGGTACTTGGCGAGCTCCCCGAGGCCCGCTCGATAGTGGCGCGCCGGCAAAGTACGCAGTACCTCCAGATCACACAGCACCGCATGAGGTTGCCAATAGGTCCCGACGAGGTTCTTTCCCTCTGGAAGGTTCACGCCGGTCTTGCCGCCGATCGCAGCGTCGATCTGGCCGAGAAGTGATGTGGCCACCTGCACCACCGGGATTCCTCGGTGGTACACCGAGGCGGCAAATCCAGCCACGTCCGTGACGATTCCCCCGCCAACGCCAACGACCACATCATTGCGGTTCAGTCCCCACTGGGCCCACTGTCTACACAAGGACTCGATCGTGGAGAGCACCTTGGCGGATTCGCCTTGCGCAATGAAGAACTCTCGCTGCTCCCGACCCGAGTCAACCCGAACCCCGATGGACTCCTGCGTCACGATCGCAACCCGCTGCGCCTTTGCCGGAATGTGGTCTGCGAGGGTGTGTCGAACAGCGTCTCCTATCACCACTGGATAGCTGCGATCGCCGAGATCGATGTTCACGGTTCGAAGGTCATCCACCCTTCGAGTGTAGATGCAGTGCAGGTGTGCTCAGGCGAGGATGCTGCCCGCGTCGAGCAGTTGATTCGAAGCCACGACGAGGATCAACGTCGATGCGGCGAGGGCGGGTCCAAACGGAAACGCCGTCTTGAGGAGCGGATCGAGCGAACCATCCTCGGCTGGTGGGAAGTCGGGATCCGGAAGGAACCCTGGACCGAAGGCTCGCCGACCGATGCCAACGAGCAAGCCCGAGAAGATTCCGAGGATCATGCCGATCAACAGCGCCCAGACGACGAGTCGTGCGGCATCGATTCCGTTGGTCGCGGACCAGCCGAGAAAGGCTCCAAGCAGAAGAGCGAGTTTCACGTCGCCAAAGGCCAAACCAGCTGGGTACACAAGGTTGAAGACGAACAGCACGGAGGCATACGCAAGGCCGGTGACCAACGCACGCAGCACGTGATCCCCCGCGTCGTTCGCAATCGAGAGCACCGTGAGCAACACGAGCGAAACGCCCAGCGACGGGAAGACCAGTCGGTCAGGGAGCCGATATCGAGCCATGTCGACAGCGGAGAGCGTGATCAAGCTCGACGTCAGCAGCAAGATCGGTACGAGCTGCCAGCGCGAACCGATGACCGCCGCAATGGCCACGAACGCCACACCTGTCGCGAGCACGACCGGGAGCCTGGCTGCGGAAACCCGCTCTCCGCATGCGGGGCATGCCGAACCTGCTGTACGGATCGGGGTCCACGATGCTGTGGGCAACTTGGCTTCACACGAGCGGCACGTCGCAACCGATCGCCCTCCCCCAGAGTTGTCGGGGACGGTTTCGGCAAGAAGTGAGAGAAGAACGCCGACGACAAGACCCAAGATGCCGACGAGAGCGACGAACACGTCAGTCGCGTCGAAGGAACTTGAGGACGCTTCCGCGCTCGTCATCCGAGCGATCGTTCAAGAGCTCGCCGAGATCACCGAACGGATCGCCATCCACAGATGGAGGTGGCGCGTTCTCGTCGGGAACGAACGTGCCATCGAGCTCCCAGTTCTCCGAAGCAGCTGCATGTTCTTCGAGTTCATCGGTCATGGAAGCCAGGTCGTCCAGCACTTCTCCAGCCATCGCCGTTGCGGAATCAGGGGCCTCTACGCTTTCGTGCGTGTCGGCTGTCACGGGCTGCACAGGAGCGTCAGGAATCGGTGCTGCCGACTGCTCGAGCGTTGACGCTGCAGGAGGTGGCGGCTCTGGCAAGTCGACAAAGCCAAGGGCTCCAGCGGTGTCCGGCACTGGCACGCCGGGTGTCGCAAACGCACCCGAATCCATCGAGCTGTCGATGGTGTCGAACGGTGAAGGTTCGTGCACCTCGAACGGAGAAGGCTCTACCGAATCGAAGTGTGATGGCGCAGGAGCTTCCTGTGGAAGTGCCTCCGGCGTGGTGGCGGCCATCGGTTGGAGAGGTTCTGCGATTGCATCGTGGCCGTTCGACCAGCCGTCGTCATCGTCGACGTGAGGCAGTGGTTCGGCAGGCGTAGGCGCATCAACGTTGCCTTGGATCGGTGTGACCGCAGGAAAACCGCCGCCCTGCCCATCAGGCTCGAGGACGTATTCGAGCTCCGACAGATCGTCCATGCCAGATGAGCCCGCGAATTCGTCGACCGCTGGCGTTTCGACTTGTTGCTCTGGTACCGCTTCGAACGATGCTGCCTCGAGAGGCACATCGGCTGCGGGAACAGGGTCCGCGAACGACATGGTCGGTTCTTGAATCGCTTCGGGCGCTGGCTCGGCGAACTGTGGAGTCGGAGGCTCGACGTCGACCATCTCAAGCATGTCGACTGGCTGGAAAGGCGAATCGGGACCGCTGTTGTCGAGCGGAGTATCGAGGACGGGCTGCTGCTCGGGCGTCGGTGCGTAATCGGCAACGGTTTCCTCGGCCTCATGAAACGAGAAGCCGCTGAAGCCTTCGTTGTCCGCCACATCGAGCGGTTCGGGAACCTCGTGTGCCTGCGCCACGGCGGCGTCGTCGTTGACGACGGCCGGCGGCTGTTCCTGGAGAGGCGCCATGGCCACCTCTGGTGCGGTATCGGCGACGGCTTGGGGTGCGGAGTCGACCTCCGCTTCGAGTTCGATCTCGAGAGGGTCGACTTCGCGGACGATCAGCAGTCCGGCTTTCGTCATCGCCAAAGCCGTGAGCGACGCATCCAGCGCGCCGAGCTCGAGGGCAGACGCAAGCTGAAGCGAGGTGCTTCCCTCGCCGATCATCTCCAGTGCCTTCCACCACTCTGGTTGGATGGTCACGGACCCGTCGAGCTCGTTGTTGCGAATCAGCAGGTGGTTCGGGGACGGGATGGACTCTTCGACATCGGTCCACTTCTCGGCGATGTCGACGGTGCGAGCGAGCACGGAACCCACGTCTTCGACATCGTCTTGGGTCTGCGGAGCGCGGTCATCATCGAAGTAGAACGTGCCGTCCAGCTCAGACACGACGTAATACGTTGCTTCGGCCGCATCAACGCCACTCTCGCGGATGAAGCTGTAATCGGACTCGGCGACACCGCCGTCCAAGAACCCGTAGGACGCCGTTCCCATTTCGGTCGTGACGTCCAATCGTCCGGTCGCTGAGCGGTCGGACAGGAATTCGAGCACCTCGGTGATTCCGAGGGTCTTGAGAGTGCCTTGTAGTGACATGAAGATGCTCCGATGAGTGCGCTTCTGGAAGCTCAATCGGCAGGTTCGCTATGAAATTGAAGTGTTCCCGTCGGACGCGTCGCCTGTCGCTGCGGCGATCATGACATCGAGCGGTGCGGGTACACCTGTCCAAGTCGAGAATTGCGCAGCTGCCTGTCCGGCAAGCATGGCGAGACCGTCGACCCCTCGGAGCTGGCGAGCCCGCGACGCTTTGAGCAAAGGTGTTTCCACCGGGTCGTAGACGATGTCCACGACCACGCTGTCATCTCGCAGCGCATGCACGTCGAAGGGAACCTGACCATCGCCGGGCGTGCCGGCCATACCGACCGGCGTGGCGTTCACCACCAGATCAGCGTCTCGCAGAGCGGGCGTCGATGCCGGCGCGGCGACCTCGCCACCGACCTCGGCCGCGGCCTGCGCTCGGTCGAGGTCGCGCGCAATCACAAAGATCTGACGCGCTCCCGCCGCTGCGCACGCCTGGATGATCGCCCTCGCCGCGCCACCTGCGCCAAAGATGGCGACCTGCATTCCGGCTACATCGATGCCATGTGCGTGTGAGAGACCCAATAGGAACCCTTCGCCATCGGTGTTGTTGCCGATCAAGTGACCGCCGGTGTTCGTGATGTGATTCACCGCATTGAGCACCCGAGCCGAGCTGGTGAGTTCATCCAGCTCGCCGATCACCGCGTGTTTGTGCGGCATGGTGACCGAGAGCCCGCGCATACCGGTGTCTCGCATCGACGTGATCATCGCGGTCAGTTCATCGGGTTGCACGTGGATCGCTCGATAGTCGAGGTCGACGCCCGTCGCTCGCGCCGCAGCGAGGTGAATGGCCGGTGAACGAGAGTGTTCGACGGGCGCGCCGATCACACCCGCATGGATCCGACCTGGAGGCGTCACAGGTGCTGTGCCTTCGCTCAGCAGTATCCCCGTTCGACGCAGACCGCCTTCGCCGCTTGGAACTCAGCGTCTGTCGTTGCGAACGTGTGGCCACCATCTTCTTCGGTCCGTACGTAGTAGAGCCACGAGCCCTCTTCAGGATTCAGTGCAGCTCGAATCGCCTTCTCACCCGGTGCCGCAATCGGCGTCGGCGGCAGGCCGTAGTTGCCGAGATCTCGTGTATTCCACGGCGACGTGCTGTCGAGATCCTCTTGTGTCAGGTCGGCGCACGGCTTCTGCGCGGCGTAACACGAGGTGGCGTCGATCCCGAGCGAGAAACGACCATGCAGCAGGCGGTTGTAGATGACCCGCGAGATGCGCCCGAGATCTTCGTCGATCAGATATTCCTCTTCGATGAGCGAGGCGATCGTCAAGACCTCGTAGTCGGTCAGCTCGAGCTCGTCGATCACCGGTGACTTCCCCGTCGAATCGACGATCTGGGTGAATTTCAGCTCCATCGTGTCGGCCATCCGACGCAAGATGTCGAGTGTGTCCGCCTCGTTCTTCTCGTCGATCTGATAGGTCGCGGGGAACAGCAGACCTTCCTTACCGCTTCCTGTCGGATCAGGACTGCCGGGCAATGGCCCATCGGGCACACCGGTCAACCCAACGCTCACCAGCGTGGCTTGGAGGTCGGCTTCGAGGTCGGCCTTGGTGAACCCGGGGTTCTCCGCGTTGAGGACATCGATGATCTCTTCGAGCCTCAGACCCTCGGGAATCGTGACCGAGAAGAAACTTGGCGGCACGGGCCCGACGCCATCGAGGCACTCAAGTGCCTCGTCGAACGACATGTTCTCCTGCAAACACACGTAGTCGCCAGCCTGGAAGTCTCCGTCGAGATTGTCTCCCAACCAATAACGAAAGAGCGTCGGATTGGTGATCACGTTCTCTGCGAACAGTTGCTGTGTCACGTCATTGGCCGTGGCTCCGGCGGGGATTGCAAACTCGACCGAAGAACCCGGCTCTCCCGGCGGGTCGTATTGCTCGTCGAACCACGTGGTCACGCGTCCGAATACGAACGAAACGCCGAGAACGAGAACGAAACCGATCAACAGAAATCGAAAAACGGGACCGGTGCGGCGGGGCATTCGAACCCAGTCACGACGGTCGATGATCTCGACCGGTTCCACCTGCTCGCCAGGCGGACGAACCGAATCGGGCTCGACCGCCGGATCGACCCACGTGCCGACACCCAGGATGGGATCTCCAAAGACCTCATCGTGAGGCTCGTCGAAGAGCGGAGCTGGGGCCTCGATCGTGGCCGTTTGTTGTGAGGAGGCCGGCGATGCCCCCGCTGGATGACGCCGACGCCCTTCTGGCGGCCGCTCGAGCGGATCACCGGAGGGTCGTGGTCCTGGCGCTTGTCGACCCGTGCCAGCGTCGGGGACGGGGCCGAAGCGACTGAGGAGACGGTCGACACCTGACGGATTGGTGTCCTTGCCGTCGGATTCGGAGTTCTTGTCTGTCATGTTCGTTCTTTGTCCATCCAGCCCTGCAAGATCACCTGCGCCGCGATCATGTCGACCATGTCTCGACGATCGTGGCTCCGGACGTTCTGCTCATCAAGGGACCGGTGCGCGGTGACCGTCGTCAGACGCTCATCGTAGGTGACGAAGGGGAGTGAAATGGTGGCACGTAGCCGATCGACCACTTTCTTGGTCCGACGCACGGCCAACCCGCTCTCGCCATTCAGCTGTAGCGGCATGCCGACGACCACGACTGTTGGCTCCCACTCTTCGACGATCGCCACGATCCGCCGATCGGCAGCAGCACGGTCGCGCGCCGGGACCACCTCGAGTGGCGTCGCGACAGTTCGTTCATCGTTGCTGATGGCGACCCCGATGCGATGTGAACCGAGGTCCAGCCCGAGCGCACGCCCAGGGGCGGAGGTCGATGTCACCCTGCGGCGGCGCGTATCAGCTCGAGCGCCGCATCGAGTTGTTCTGGGTCGCGACCACCAACGACGGAGATGTCAGGGGCCTTCTTCCCACCTCCGCCGACCAGCTTCGCAGCGTCGGCCAGCCACTCCCCTGCGTGTTGTGGTGACTCTTCGGTGACGGCTGCGACGAGCGCCACGCCTCCACCTTCGAGTGCTGCACCGAGCGCAACCGACGGCACACCCTTGTCTCGGATTGCCACGGCCAAATCGCGAAGCGAGTCCCGATCCAGCTCATCGATGCGAGCGACGAGTATTCCATCGACGGCCTCAGCGGCCATTTCGCCAGCGCGTCCGACAGCTGACTGGCGTTTGGCTGCAGCGAGTTCTTTGCGAACCTCAGCGAGCTCGGCCACCCTTCGCTGCACTCCGGACACGACGTCATCCACCGGCACTCCGACCGTGTCGGCAAGCGCCGAAACGACCGCCTGCTCCGAGCGGAGGAGGTCGATCGTGGACGAGCCCGTAACCGCTTCCACGCGACGAACGTTCGAGCCGATGGAACTCTCCGAAACGATCTTCAACAGTCCGATGTCGCCGAGCGCCGAAACATGGGTTCCACCGCACAACTCGATCGAATTCGGGCCGGCTTCGAGGACGCGGACCACGTCGCCGTACTTGTCGCCGAAGAACGCAATGGCACCGCGCTCCTTCGCGTCATCCATCGTCATCTCTTCATGGGAAGTCGCCGGGTTGGCCAGCACATCGGCATTCACTCGATCTTCGATCTCGGCTATTTGATCGGCGGTCACCGCTTCGAAGTGGCTGAAATCGAACCTCAAGCGCTCAGGGCCGACCATGGATCCTTGCTGTTGGACATGGTCGCCGAGCACGGTCCGAAGGGCCGAGTGGAGCAGGTGAGTCCCGGTGTGATTTCTCCGGATCGCGGCGCGTCGATCCACATCGATCGACGCGATGACCTCATCGCCGACGGCAAGCACCGCGTCGGCCCCCGTGGCGTGGTGCAGGTGCAGCGTCGGAACCGCGTATGTGCAGTCGGTGATCTCGACGGCGCCACCCGGGCCGGTGATCGTTCCAACATCGCCAATCTGGCCGCCGGATTCGGCATAGAACGGGGTGTCGTCGAGCACGACACCTTCCGATCCGACCCAGAGAACCCGGGCGGCGACGTCGGTGAGCTGATCTCGACCCACGAATTTCGTTCCGCCGTGTTCATCGAGCACCGCCACGAACGTGGACAAGTCGGCGGCAACACTCTTCTTCTTCTGGTCGGCACGCGCCCGTTCTCGCTGCTCGCTCATCGCTGCGGCGAACCCTTCGGTGTCGACGCCTCGGCCGCGCTCTTCAACGATTTCTTGCGTGAGCTCGAGAGGAAACCCAAACGTGTCGTGCAACTTGAAAGCCACCGAGCCAGGCAGCGGCGCACCCTGCTCGACGGCGTCGAGTTCTGAATCGAGAATGCTCAAGCCGGTTTCGATGGTCTGTCGGAAACGAACCTCTTCGCGCTCGACCATCGTGCGGATCGACTCTTCGTTCTGTCGGATCTCTGGGTAGTCATCGCCCATGATCTCGACCACGGTCGACACCAGAGATGCCATGACGGGCGCTTCTACACCAAGCAGGTATGCATGACGGATGGCGCGCCGCATGATGCGACGAAGCACATACCCACGATCTTCGTTCGAGGGGAACACACCATCGTTGATCATGAACGTCGTGGACCGCGCGTGATCGGCCAGGATGCGAAGCGATACGTCCGACTTCGGATCTGCGCCATCGGACACGCCGGTGAGTGCTGAAGCCGAGGCCAAGAGTTTCACAAACTCATCGGTCTCCCAGATCGACCCGACTCCCTGGAGCACGGTGAGGATTCGCTCCAGACCGGCTCCGGTATCGATCGATGGCTTCGGCAGCGGAACCTGCGAGCCGTCGGGCTGCTGATCGAACTGCATGAAGACGAGATTCCAGATCTCGACGAATCTGGCGTCAGCGTCAAGGTTTGCGGGTCCGCCCTCGGGACCATACTCGGGTCCGAGGTCGAAAAAGATCTCCGAGCTCGGCCCGTTCGGACCGGTGTCGGCCATGCGCCACCAATTGTCTTCGTCGAGGCGTTGAATGCGTTCTCGTGGAATGCCAACCTTCGTGGCCCAGATCTCTTCTGCCTCGTCATCGGTGAGATGAACCGTGACCCACAACTTCTCTGGTGGGAGCCCGAGCACGTCGGTCAAGAATTCCCACGCGAAGGGGATCGCGTCTTCTTTGAAATAGTCACCAAAGCTGAAGTTGCCCATCATCTCGAAGAAGGTGAGGTGGCGAGCGGTACGTCCGACTTCGTCGAGATCGTTGTGCTTTCCGCCGGCGCGGACGCACTTCTGCACGGTGATCGCCCGGCTGTACGGCACCTTTTCTGTGCCCTGGAAGACCGGCTTGAACGGCACCATGCCCGAGTTCGTGAACAGCAACGTGTCGTCGTGGGGAATGATGCTGGCCGACGGCACCGCCTCGTGCCCGCGTTGGGTGAAGAATTCGGTGAAACTACGGCGTACGTCTTTGGCTTCCATATCGGCGACAAGCCTACCTGTGCCTATCGAGCCCGAATGGCCATGCGACCACTGTCGTTCCGAAGAACGACTCGGTCGATCGAACTAGCGGCGACCTCGCCGCGCCCGATGGCGCAGGCGCGCGATACCGGGCTCGTCGACGAGTCCCCCGTCGACGATCGACAACGACGGCGAGGAGTTCGCAGAATCGGTCAGATCGATCGGTTGTGGCTTCATCCGTTGCCATGCGTGCTTGGCCTGTTGGGCACCAGGCAGCGTCGTTGTCACGTCGACCGCGCGGTCGCGCGCCGCCGTGACGCGCCCCGTCACCTCGTTGCGAATCGCCTGCGGCAGGACCTTTTCGACCTCGCGCTTGACCTTGCGCTGCACCCACCAGCTCGACGTCGCACCGGCGACATAGCCGCTGCTCATCCAAAAGAGTCGTTTAGGCATCAGAGCTTCGCTCCTTGTTCCACCGTTCCCAGCGTGCGGGCTCGGCACCGTGCTCAGACGGAATGTAGTACACCTGATCGGCCACTTCCGGCGGCCGATATTGCTGATCGACCCAACCTTGCGGATCGTTGTGTGGGTAACGATACCCCTCGCCATGTCCGAGACCGGCGGCACCCTTGTAGTGCGCATCGCGCAAGTGGGCGGGAACCTCGCCGTTGCCCGCCCCCTGTGCAGCTTCCTTCGCCTTGGCCCTCGCCGTCGTGAGCGAGTTCGACTTGGGAGCGGTCGCCAGATGGACCACCGCTTGGGTGAGATTGAATTCGGCTTCCGGCAGCCCCACGAACTCGACAGCGCTCGCCGCACCGTTTGCGATGATGAGCGCCATCGGATCGGCCATACCGATGTCCTCCGATGCCAGGATCACCAGGCGTCGCGCGATGAAGCGGGCAGATTCACCTGCATCGAGCATTCGGTAGAGCCAATACAGGCCTGCGTCCACATCGCTGCCTCGGATGCTCTTGATGAACGCACTGATGACGTCATAGTGATCGTCGACTCCGTAACGAATGGCCTTCGTGCCCAGCGCAGCCTCGACGTGCTCAAGGCGCACCTTCCGCAGGCCGGTCGAGGAGCCGCCAGGCGACGGATCCGGACCCGCGGCGGAGTCGGTCCGCAGGCCGCTCGAGGAGCCGCTTCCCTTTGCGAGCGCCGCAGCGACCCCGAGTGCAGTCAGCGCTTGGCGTCCGTCACCGGCACTTCGATCGACCAGCAGTTGGAGCGCGTCCTCCGAGGCTTCGACCCCCTCCGCCTCGAGTCCTCGACCCAACAACTCTCGGACAGCATCCTCGTCGAGCATGTTCAGCCGAAACAGGGTCGACCGGCTTCTCAGCGCCGCATTCACCTCGAAGTTCGGGTTCTCCGTCGTGGCCCCGATGAGAGAGATCAATCCACTCTCAACCCCTGGCAGTAGTGCATCTTGTTGGCTCTTGTTGAAGCGGTGCACTTCATCGAGAAACAAGATCGTTCCTTGGCCTTGTTGCCCGAGGCGGTCTTGGGCACGAGCGAGGACCTCTCGCACGTCCTTCACCGACGCGCTCACCGCCGAAAGGGCCTCGAAGCTTCGTTCTGTCGTGCGTGCGATGACCTTCGCGAGGGTTGTCTTTCCCGTTCCGGGTGGACCCCAGAAGATCACCGAGCCGAGGGTGTCCGACTCGATCAGGGCTCGAAGCGGACGGTCGGCACCGAGAAGATGGTCCTGACCAACGATGTCGTCGAGCCTGATGGGACGAAGCCGATCCGCGAGAGGTGCCCGTTTCGCCTGCTGGATTTCGGCCGCTGCGGCGAACAGATCTGTCACGAACGCACCTTATCCACATGACAAACCTGCAGATGCGCCGTCGCGATTTTCACTACCAGCCATTCCGTTCGAGAAAGTCGATCATGGCGTCGGTCGTCTCGGTGAACGCCGGATCGTCATTGAAGAAGCCATGGTCGCCCTGGTCGAACGCGACGAGTTCGCAGGCTGTCGCAGCGTCACAAAAGGCCTGCGCAGAAGCAAACGGAACGATCGTGTCCTCGCGACTGTGGAACACGATCGTCGGCCGTTCCTCGACGAACGCGGCCGACGCTCCACCGACGGCCGGGTTGAACAACACCGCCACCATCGCTTCGCCGCTGGCTTCGACCGCCAGGGCGCCACCGGCGGAACCACCCGCAATCGCAATTCGATCTGGATCGATCCCAAGGTTCTCACCGTGTGTTCGAACCCAGCCGACTGTGTCGACCCCATCGGCGACCGCATCGGCCCTGCTCGTCCCCTCAGCCGTCACGCGGTACTCGACGACGATGCCGACCATCCCGCTGTCGGCGACGATCTGTGCCTGGCGTTCGAACTGCTCCACTCGCGTGCTCGCAAAGCCGCCACCGTGAAAGAACAGCACCGCTCCCCTGTCGCCCGCCGCCAGGCCATCAATACCGAACAGGTGCACGTGAAGATCTCTCTGCGGCGTCTGTTTGTAGACCTCAACCGGGGCGCCGAGGTCGACGTCGGGGAAACCTTCGACATCCCCACCTCGGTCGAACACTCCACACGAGGCCAGAATCGCAGCCGCTGCGACGAAGTATCCGAGACGCCTCGTCGCCATATACACCGTTGCCACGGCTCTATCTTGGCCCGTACTCCGCGAGATAGGCATGCAGCCGTTCGACGGTCTGATCGTCGAGGTCTGCGTGATCGATGATCTCTTCGACGGTCACGATCGCCACCGTCCTCATGTCGAATTCATCGCCGACCTGTGCGAGCGCTGCCTTGTCACCGGTGCCGCGCTCCATGCGGTCGACGCTCACGATGAGCCCGGCGAGTTGCACATCTGCGGCGGAGCGCAGGAGGGGAACGGTCTCGCGAATCGATGTACCCGCGGTCGTCACATCCTCGATGATCAGGACTCGATCGCCCGCAGCTGGCACGTGCCCGACGAGGACTCCGCCTTCGCCATGGTCCTTGGCTTCTTTCCGATTGAACATGAAACCCACGTCACGCCCACGCGCGGATAACGCCGATGAGGTCTCGACCGCCAGCGGAATCCCCTTGTACGCAGGACCGAACAGCACGTCGAAGCCATCACCAAAGTTCGCTTCGATCGCGTCGGCATAGAACTCGCCAAGCCGCCGGATCTGCGCACCGGTGCGGTACTTGCCCGTCTGTACGAAGTACGGCGTCTTGCGTCCGCTCTTCGTGGTGAAGTCGCCGAACGTCAGCACCTCACACTCGATCATGAAGTCAATGAAGTCTCGTTTGTACTGTTCGAGGCTCATCTCTTCCGTCACCCGTCTCGCCGAAAGAAACGGGAAATCCATTGTGAACGAGGAGCGCCCCGCGCGGCGAGAGTGCGCCTGTTGGTTGCCTCTACATAGGAAGCGATCGAGTCGTGCGTGACGCCCTCAATGATCTCCTCGGACACCGACGCAGACTTCGGCTTTCGGATCTGCTTTTTGAGGTCCATGTCACGAAGCGAATCCGGTAACTTATCGAGCCCTCTCGTGGGATCGCCGGCTGGAGATGCGTTCGGTCCTGCCACAACGGAACCTCAGTCAGCTTGCGGGACGACGCGAAGACCGAGCTCGTCCAGTTGAGCTGGATCGATCGGGCTGGGCGCGTTCGTGAGAGGGTCAGATCCCGATTGGGTCTTCGGGAACGCGATGACCTCGCGGATGTTCTCTTCGCCCACCAGCAACGCTGTCAGACGGTCGATACCGAATGCGAAGCCACCGTGCGGCGGCGCTCCGAAACGGAAGGCGTCGAGCAAGAATCCGAACTTGGCCTGCTGTTCTTCCTCGCCGATGCCGAGTATCTCGAAAATCTGAGACTGTACGTCACTTCGGAAGATTCGAATACTGCCGGATCCGAGCTCCCAGCCATTGAGCGTCAAATCGTATGCCTGCGAACGGATGTCGAGCCACTCGTCGCCCTGCGCGGTTGTGAGCATCTCGACATCGTCGGCGTGCGGCATCGTGAACGGATGATGGGCCGGAATTGGATTTCCGTCGACGACGGCCTCGAACAGTGGAAAGTCGGTGATCCAGAGGAAGTGGAATCCACCCTCGTTGACGGGAGGTTTTCCGAGTTCGAGTCGGAGCAGACCGAGGACCTTGTTCGCTACCCGCCGCTCGTCAGCGATGAGGAAGACCATGTCGCCGGATTCGGCCTCGAGCCGTTCCTGCACGCCAGCAATCTCGGCCTCGCTCATGAACTTGGTGAGGGCACCCTCGAGCCCTTCGTCGCGGACGCGGAACCAGGCGAGTCCCTTGGCGCCCCAACTCTTGGCCTTGTCGGTGAGGTCATCGATGGCATTGCGGCCGAGCGCGTCTGCACCGCCAGGCATCCGGATGCCCTTGACGGCGGCGGTCTTGAAGACGTTCGACTCGGTCTCTGCAAAGAGGTCGGTGATGTCGTTCAGCTCCATCCCAAAGCGGGTGTCCGGCTTGTCGGAGCCAAACCGTTCTTGGGCCTCATGCCAGGTCATCCGGGCAATATCGGTTGGCCGTTCGCCCGTCACCGCCTCTGTCGCATCGGCGACGGCTTCACTGATGAACTCGAAGACATCGTCCTGGTCGACGAAGCTGGCCTCGGCGTCGAGTTGCATGAACTCGAACTGCCGGTCGGCTCGCAGGTCCTCATCACGAAGACAGCGAGCGATCTGGTAGTACCGATCGAGGCCGCCGACCATCGAGAGTTGCTTGAACAGCTGCGGACTCTGCGGCAGCGCATAGAAGTCACCGGGGTGCAGACGTGACGGCACGACGAAGTCACGAGCGCCCTCCGGCGTCGATGCGATGAGCATCGGCGTCTCCAACTCGCAGAAACCCTGCCGTTCCATCGCCCCACGAATAGCGCTGTTCACCTTGGCTCGGGCTCGAAGATTGCGTTGCATCTTGGCCCGCCGAAGGTCGACATACCGGTGGCGCAGACGAATGTTCTCGTCGACCTCGTTGCGGTCGTGCATGGGGAACGGCGGCGGTTCGGCCTCGTTGAGAATCTCGACGTTCGTGTCAGCAATCTCGATCTCACCGCTTGCCAATTCAGCGTTGACCATGCCGTCGGGACGAGCGCGGACGAGGCCGGTCACCGCCACCACGTATTCACTGCGCACGTCGACCTTTTGATCGACCACGACCTGCACGACACCGGTGTGATCGCGCACGTCGACAAACGCCAGGTGTTCGGAATGTACCCGGCGGGTATCGACCCAGCCGGCAACCGTCACGGTCTGACCGACATGTTCCGCTCTGAGTTCGCCGCAGTAGTGAGTTCGCATCGACATGAGTATTTCCTTTGTCAGCGGCCGAGCCGCGTCGTGAGTTCGTTGAGGAGATCGGTCCGAGAGACTTGAGTCTGGCCGGTGTCGCCATGCATGTCGCGCACGGTCACCATTCCAGCAGCAAGTTCGTCTTCGCCGATCAGGATCGAGTAGGGCGCGTTCGACCGATCGGCGACTTTCATCTGGGCCCGCATCGAACGGGCATCGAATCCGCGGTCTGCGGCGATGCCGCCTCGACGCAGCTCGTCCGCGAGCTTCGTGGCCTCCACCCCGCCGGTCAGATCGACGATGAACACCTCAGGGGCAACGGCGGGCCCGGGGAATACACCTTCTGCATCACAGGCGAGCAGTATGCGGTCGACCCCCAAGGCGAAACCGATTCCCGGCGTCGGCTTTCCGCCGAGGCTCTCGGCGAGGCCGTCGTATCGGCCACCACCGCCTACTGCGTTCTGCGCATTCTCGAGCGCGGTCGACGCGTATTCGAACGTCGTTCGCGTGTAGTAGTCGAGCCCCCGGACCAGGCGCGGCGACAGCTCATACGTGATCCCCAGCGCGTCGAGGCCTGCACGAACTGCTGCGAAGTGTTCGGCCGTCTCGTCACTCAGATGATCGACCATCAGCGGAGCCTCTGCGATGATCTGCTGATCTTCGCGCCTCTTGGAGTCGAGCACGCGTAGCGGGTTCTTCGCAAGGGTCTCCTGGGAGGCCTCGCTCAGGTCTTCGGCTCGGTCGCGCAGGTAGGTCTCGAGAGCCTCGAAGTACGCCGGCCGACACGTGGCGTCGCCGAGAGAGTTGAGGAGCAACGTCACGTTCGTCATGCCGAGCGCTTGGTAGAAACGCCAGCCGAGGCCGATGACCTCGACGTCTACCTGTGGATCGTCGGAGCCGAGAACCTCGATGCCCACCTGGCTGAACTGACGGTAGCGACCAGCTTGTGGCCGCTCGTGGCGAAACTGCGGTCCCTCGTACCAGGCTTTCCACGGCAGGTTCGTCGGGTTGTGTTGAACGAAGGCTCGGACGACCGAGGCGGTGAGCTCAGGACGGAGCGCGATTCGACGACCGTCCTTGTCCTCGAAGTCGTACATCTCCTTGGTCACGACGTCGGTTGACTCACCAACGCGAAGAAACACGCCCAGATCTTCGAATATCGGCGACATGATGTGGCCGTATCCGGCGAGTCGGCACTGCTCGGCGAATACGTCGACGAGCGCGCGGTGACGTTCCGAGTCGGGAGTCAGGATGTCTCGGGTGCCGCGAAGAGCTTGAAATTTGGGCGATGCCACGGCCTAGAGGCTAACGGCTCGTGTCGGGCCTGGCGGGTTGCGATGTGAAACTCAGGAACTGCCTGGAAGCACCCTGTAGGCGTCGTAGACCGATTCGACCTGCCGCACAGCATTGAGCATGGACTCGAGGTGTACAGGATCTGCAAACTCGAAGCCGAAGCGCATGTGGGCAATGCGGTCAGATCCGGTGCGGGTGTCGACCGACACGACGTTGATCTGGTGCGAGGCCATCACGCCCGAGACGTCGGAAAGCAACCGGGGACGGTCCAAGGCGTCGACCTCGATCGCCGCTTCGAGCAAGCCTTGATGACTGTCGTCCCAGTCGACCTCGATCACCCGATCGCGTTGTTCGACGCCGAGCGACAGAGCGTTTGCGCAGTCACTTCGGTGCACGGACACACCCCGACCACGGGTCACGAATCCGACGATGTCGTCTCCGGGCACCGGTGTGCAACAAGTGGCGAGGCGAACAAGGAGATCATCCAGCCCCTCGACGTGAACGCCGCCTGAAGATGATGTCTGTTGAGAACGCTTGCGTACTCGGTCGAAGGTCTCCGGAATCTGCTCTTCGGACTCACCAGGCGCGATCTCCTTGTTGACCCGGTTGACGATCGTGCGGGGGGAGACATGTCCTTCGCCAACGGCCGCAAACAGCGAGTCCAAATCGGCATAGTTCATCTCCGCGATGATCTCGCTGAGCAACTCGCCCTTCATCGTGCGCTGCACGGGAAGGTCGGCGCGGCGTAGCGCCGACGTCAGCTCGTCTCGGCCCAGATCGATGAACTCATGGCGCCGCTCTCGACTGAACCAGTTTCGAATCTTGTTTGCTGCCTTGGGAGAGGCGACGAAGTTCAGCCAGTCCTTGGATGGTCCAGCGTCTGGGTTCTTGGACGTGATCACCTCGACTCGATCGCCCGATTGCAAACGGGTGTCGAGTGGAACCAAGCGACCGTTCACTCTGGCTCCCGTACACCGCTGCCCGACCTCCGTGTGGATCTGGAAGGCGAAGTCGACCGGTGTGGCGCCCAACACCATCTCGACCACCTCGCCCTTCGGGGTGAATACGAAAACTTCGTCTTGATCGAGATCGGTCTTCAGATTCGACATGAAGGTCGAGGGGTCGGATTCCTGCTCGAACTCGATGATTCTGTTCAACCAGGCGATCTCCTGGTCAGACGCAGTCTCCTTGTAGCCCCAGTGCGCGGCCACGCCGTTCTCGGCCCGGGCATGCATCTCCGACGTTCGAATCTGCACTTCCACCTCTTTGCCCAGTGGCCCGATAACCGTCGTGTGCAGCGACTGGTACAGGTTGAACTTGGGCATGGCGATGTAGTCCTTGAACCTGCCCTGCACCGGTTTCCACGCCGAGTGCAGCGATCCCAGGGCCGCATAACAGTCGCGCACAGAGTCGACCACCACTCGAAGTCCGACAAGATCATGGATGTCGTCGAACGCGAGGTTCTTGACCACCATCTTTCCGTAGATCGAGTAGAGGTGTTTCTGGCGACCTGTGACCGAGGCCTTGATGTCGAGCTCTCGGAGTCGCTGCTCGATGTCGCCCAACAGCTGCGCGATGTAGACCTCGCGCTCCGGTGCTCGTGCCGCGACCATCGCTTCGAGTTCCGCATACTGTTTTGGAGACGTCGCGGCGAAGGCGAGATCCTCAAGTTGTTGTTTGAGCTCCTGCATGCCCAACCGGTGGGCCAGCGGAGCGTAGATCTCGAGGGTCTCTTGAGATGTGCGTTCCTGTTTCCACGCAGGCAGCGACGCGATCGTTTCCATGTTGTGCAGCCGATCGGACAACTTGATGATCAGAACTCGAGCATCCTGAGCGATCGCGATCATCATTTTGCGGACGGACGCCGCTTGTTGTGCTTCCTTCGAATCGAAGTGCACCCGTTCGAGTTTGGTCACCCCGTCGACCACGTGGGCAACGGACTCGCCGAACTCCTCGACGATCTGCGCCAGGCCGACGGCGGTGTCTTCGACAGCATCGTGGAGCAGCGCTGCCGATATCGCCACATCGTCGAGACCAAACTCGGCCACGACCTTCGCAACGGCGAGTGGATGGGAGATGTAACTTTCGCCCGACTTTCGGCGCTGATCGCCGTGAGAGGCCGCAGCCAGACGATACGCCCGCTGAATCCGATCGATCGACTCGCCGGGACGTGTGCGCCGGTACGCCGCGACGATTGCTGTCAGCTCACTTTCGACGCGAACCGAGTGCCGTCTCCAGGGAAGGACTCGTGTAACGGTAGCCATGGACTCAGTGAACCTCTATTGGGGCCGACAACACCACGTCGGGAAGAATCAGCCGTCCCTGTAGTGCAACCAGTTCGATCAGCACACTAATTCCCACCACGGCGGCACCGGCTTGTTTCACCAGCGATGTTGCCGCCTGCAACGTTCCGCCCGTCGCCAACACATCATCCACGAGCAGCACTCGATCACTTGCGGTCACGGCATCCTTGGCCATTTCCATTCGATCCGTCCCGTATTCGAGCGCGTAGTCGACATGGATCGTTTCCGGTGGAAGCTTTCCAGGCTTTCGAATCGGGGTGAAACCAACACCCAACACCTGTGCGATCAGCGGACCGAAGAGAAAACCTCGCGCTTCCACTCCCACCACGGTCGTCACTTCGGCATTTGTGAACGGCTCGGACATCGCGGTCACGGCGGTCGACAATCCGCGAGGGTCGGCCAGCAGCGGCGAGATGTCCTTGAAAAGGATCCCGGCGGTTGGGAAGTCCGGGACGTCTCGCACGAAATCCTGCAGCTGCATGCACTGAGTCTGCCAGAATCCCCACGTGACGCATGCACGACGCCTGGCCGCAATCGACATCGGGACGTCGTCCCTTCATCTGGCTGTCGCCCAGCCCGTCGAAGGTGGTCGGCCTGAGATCCTGCTGCGCGAGAAACTGCCGGTGAGACTCGGTTCGGGCGCGACCGACATGAAGTCGCTCAACCCAGAGGCGGTCGATCGAGCAATCGACGCCCTTCGGACGTTTCGGGCGCTCGCTGACGCCAACGATGCCGACGTGCATGCGGTCGCGACGAGCGCGGTCAGAGAGGCCGAACACCCCGAGGGGTTCTTGCGTCGAGCTCTCGTCGAAGCCGGGATCGAGGTCGAGGTGATCGCAGGGGTGGAAGAGGCGCGCCTCATTCACCTCGGGGTCCTCGGCGCCGTACCGGTCTCCGACGGCCCTCACCTCGTGATCGACATCGGCGGCGGATCGACCGAGCTCATCGTGGGCACGGGGGTGAAGCCGACCATGCTGCGCAGCTTGAAGATCGGACATGTGCGCCTGACGGATCGGTTCTTCCCCGGGGGAACCATCGACGCAGACTCGATCGAGAACTGCCGAAACTTCGTGCGTTCCTTCGTCGCGGAAGTGGCCGCCACGATCTCACAGCGCCAGATCCAGATGGTCATCGGCTGTTCGGGCACGTTCGAAACGCTCACCGCCATCGCGAGGCATGGATCCGACAGCCGAAGCGCGTCGGGGCCCGTCACGAGTGACGAGATCGACAAGGCCGCCGAGCTGGTGTGCGCAGCGCGTACGAGCGAAGCGCGAGCAGCAATCAAAGGACTCGAGCCCCACCGCGCCGATACGATCGTGGCCGGCGCAATTCTTGTTCAAGTGCTCATGGAACGCCTTGGTTTCTCCGAGTTCGTTCTCTCACCGGATGCGTTGCGAGAAGGGCTCGTCCTCGACCGGTTGGATCGACGGGATCCGTCGCCTGGCACGTTGCACCATTTGAACGAGATCCGGGCGAGCAGTGTCGACACGATGGCTGAGCGATACGGCGAGAACGTCGTGCACGCCCGTCAAGCCACCGATATCGCCCTGAACCTTTTCGACACCACGGCGGAGATCCATCACATGCTCGATGCTGATCGTGACGTTCTGGAGGCCGGAGCGATGTTGCACAACATCGGGAGATTCGTAGGACACTCGGCGCATCACAAACACTCGTACTACCTGATTCGCCACGGCGAACAGCTTGCTGGCTTCAACGAACACGAGCGTGAAATGATCGCTCTCGTCGCCCGCTATCACCGTAAGAGCGCTCCGAAACCGTCACATGAGGCCTTTTCTGCCCTCGGCGGTGACGACCAGCGCGTCGTTTCGATCCTCGCAGGCATGTTGAGAATCGGCATCGCGCTCGATCGGACCTACCGCAACGTCGCGACCGACATCGACGTGACCATCGCAAATGACGTCATCGACATCGCGGTCAGCGGTTTTGGCATCGAACTCGAGTTGTTCGCCGCCGACCGACGCAAGCAACTTTTGGAGAAGTCGCTCGGGTGCGCGGTCGTGATTCGCCACGCGTCCGAACCTCTGGTTGCCGCGAGCGTCTGAGCGCTACTTCTTCTTCTTGGTCTTGCGGGGACGAGGAGGAATCGCGGTACCGCTGGTCGTCGTTGGACCAGTCCCCTTCGATGTCTTGGTCGGCTTGCTGGCGGACTTCGTGGCCACCGAGCCTGCCCTCGCTCGTGCTCGAGATGCCTGTTCCCCAAAGGTTGCGTCTTCAGCTGCAACGACCCGAGTGCCGTCTGATTCTCCAGAACGTTTCGCGACCCGCTTGGCGATCTGTTCGTATTCGGGTTCACGTTCCTTCAACCACGCAACAACAGCAGCGGCGATGAACAGCGACGAGTATCCGCCGACGATGAGCCCGACGAGCAGCGCGATCGAGAACTCCTGCAACGTGGTGGCGCCCAGAATGAGCGAACCGACGATCAGCATGGAGAGCACGGGCAACAACGACGTGATCGTCGTGTTGATCGATCGTGCCAACACCTGATTCAGTGCGAGGTTCATCATCTCGGTGTAGGTGTATCGCCCGGTCGCCCCGACGCGCGCTGTGATATCCCGGACCTTGTCGTAGACGACGATCGTGTCATAAAGCGAGTAGCCCATGATCGTGAGGAACGCGATGACCGTCGCTGGGGTGACTTCGAAACGGAAGATCGCATAGGCACCGACGCTCAAGATGATGTCGTGCGTCACGGCCACGAGTGCACCGATGGCCATCTTCCACTCGAGTCGCACCGAGATGTAGAGCGCAATTGCGATGAAGAAGAAAAAGAGCGCTCGGATGGCTTTGTCGGTGATCGTGGATCCCCATGTTGGTCCGACGAATTGGAACGGAGCTACATCGCCTACTTCCGCGAGAAGAACGCTCAGCTCTTCGGCTCGAGCGAGATCATCGACAGAACTCCGGATTCGAACTTTGCGAACGCCGTCCTCGGTGATTTCTTGGATCCTCGAGTCGGCGAGCACATCACCGGGAAGAACGGCGCCCACTTCATCGAGCGACGCATCGGTCTCCACCTCGAACGACGTGCCGCCCTCGAAGTCGATTCCGAGATCGAGCCCGCCGATTGCCAGGGCGAGCACGCTGATGAGCACAGCTGCCGCCGAGATGATCGTCGTTCGCTTCCACAACGCAGGGAAGTCGAAGTGGCGGCGGCCGTCGTTTTCGGGTGTGAGCTTCATGCTGAACCCTCCTCGGTACCAACTCGGTCTTCGGTCAAGCCCGGAATCCCCATCAATGCAGATGATCCCGCAATCCGTGGGGTGCGTGCGACCCACTCCACGGCAGGGCCGAGGAAGAAGTACGTGGCAACGAGGTCGAGAATGACCGAAATCCCCAGATACAAGGCAAAGCCACGCACTGCGCCGACCGTTAGGGCGTAGAGCAGAATCGAGCCGATCAAACTTGCAACATCGGCCTTCACGATCGTCGAGAAGGCCACGGGGAAGGCCTTGTTCACCGATGTGCGCACCGTTCGGCCGTTTCGAACGTCTTCTTTGAGATGCTCGAAGTAGACGATGTTCGAGTCGACCGACACGCCGATCGACACGATGATGCCCGTGATGCCAGCGAGCGTCAGGGCGAGTCCTTGATTGGCTCCCAAGAACGAGATGATCGACCACATCAACGAGCCCGAAATCAGTAGCGAGAGCATGGCGATCAGACCCAAGATTCGGTAGTACCCGATGATGAATATGGCGACGAGCACAAGCCCGATCACACCGGCGATGACACCAGCATCGAGCGCATCCTGCCCGATTGTGGCCGAAACGATCTGTTGATTCTCCGGCTCGAGCTCGATCGGCAATGCGCCGAACCGCAGCTTCAACCCGAGTTCCTTGGCAGTCGTTTCGTCGAACGACCCGGAGATCTGAAACGAGTCGCCCAGGTCGGAGTCCTGGACAGCCGGCGCTGAGATGACCTCGTTGTCAAGGTCGACGGCGATTCGACCGGGGCCCCCGAGACTCGCCGGACACGCTGCAGTGCCAGCAAAACACTGTTGGGTCAACGCGAGAAACGCGTCCTCTCCGATGTCGCCGCCCTTGAGATTGACCGAGACGATCCAGCGGATGCCATCGAACACGCCCTGCGCGTCGTCGAGGCCCTCCCCCGTCATCCCGGTAGGACCGAGCACGTAGCGTCCTGGCGCTGCAAGCTCGGTATTTGCAGGAACGATGATGATGGAATCCTCATCGATCGCATCGTCGGGGGTGAAACCGTCTGGCCCCAGCGGAAGATCAGCGGGATAGCTCGCTGGGCGATCGGTTGTTCCCGGAGCAAGATCCTGCAGAACCGGGCGAAACCGCATGACCGCGGTCTCACCGACCAGCTCGAGGGCTCGTTCTTGATCCTCGACGCCGGGTAGCGACACGAGGATTCCGTCGCCCTCAGCTTGGATCTCTGGCTCGGCGACACCCAGCCCATCGACGCGGTTTCGGATGATCTCAACCGCCTGATCGATCTGCTCGGGGTCTTCGACGGGTTCCGTCGCCCGGAACCGAACCGAGACGCCACCCTGAAGATCGAGTCCGAGCAGCGGTTCGTTGCCCGCCGCGAACGTGCCGACGAGCGCTGCGATGGAAAACAGGGTGATACCGAAGAGGTAGATGCGTTGGCGGCGGGCCATGTTCGGTTCAGTTCTCGTTCACGTCGTCTTGGATCGGCGCGTTCTCGAGTTCTTCCTCGTCGTCGTCATCATCAGCCTCGTCGGCCTTCCCCGTGGGAAATTCCGTGAGAATCTCCTGGATGTGGACCCGATTGATCAAGATTTCGATGCCCTCGGCCACCTCGAGGTAGGCAGAGGTTTCGAGCACCTCGGTCAGCGTGCCATACACCCCGGAAGCGAGCATCACGCGATCCCCGGCCGCAGCGCGGTTAACGAGGGCCTGTTGCGCCTTCATCTTCTGCTGCTGTGGGCGAATCAGCAGCATGTACATGCCACCGAACAAGAGGATGGGGAAAATGAGTTGTGCCATGGTGAGACCTCGTCGCGACGTTCAGCCCTGGAGGTTACCGTTCACCCACCAACATCGGTGACAGGCACGCGGGATTGCGCGAAGCCTGCAACGTCACGCCCACAGTTCGTGGACGTCCGCTGCGAACGCCTCGAAGCGCTGTTCTGCGATCGAGCGACGCATGTCATCGACGAATCGCAACAACCACCAGAGGTTGTGCATGGTCAGCAGCCTCGCCCCCGTTGGCTCCTTCACCTGCAGCAGATGCCGGAGATACCCCTTCGACCAGCTCGCCGCTGGTCCTTCGGGATCGATCGGTTCATCGGAGTCCGCGAACTCTTTGCGAGTGAGGTTCACACGACCCTGCGACGTCAACATCGTCCCGTGACGGGCAAGTCGCGTCGGCAACACGCAATCGAACATGTCGATGCCGCGAGCCACCGCGTCGACGATGCCGGCAGGGTCCCCGAGCCCCATGAAGTACCTCGGTTGGTCCGCCGGAAGAGCCGCCGTTGCCGAGAGCAGCGGCTCATGCCATTCGTTTCGGTGCTCGCCGACCGAGAGACCACCCACCGCGTAACCATCGAAACCAATCTCGATCGTCCGTTCCGCACTCTCGCGTCGCATCGAAAGGTCGAGACCTCCTTGCACGATGCCGAACTGGCTCTGCTTCTCGGGCGCTGTGGGATGCGCGAGGAACGCACGACGCGCACGATCGGCCCAATGGGCGGTTCGATCGAGGGCTTCTCGAATGATGCGATCGCTGCTCGGCAGCGCCGAACACACATCGAGCACCATCTGGATGTCCGCGCCGATCGCGATCTGACTCTCGACAGCGCTCTCGGGCGTCATGGAGTGTGTTGAACCGTCATACACCGACTTGAACACCGCTCCGGCGTCATCGATCTTGGGCTCGAGCGAGAACACCTGGTATCCGCCCGAATCGGTCAATGTGTGACCTCCCCAACCGGCCATCGCACCGAGACCGCCCAGCTTCTCGACGATCTCGTGGCCCGGTCGAAGCATCAGGTGGTAGTTGTTGGCCAAGATCACCTGCGCTCCCAGGTCGGCCATATCGACCGAGGAGAGGTGCTTGATCGCTCCCCTGGTTCCGACAGGCATGAAACACGGTGTGGTGAATGAACCTCGGGCGGTCGTGACCGTGCCTGCCCTGGCAAGTCCGTCCTGGTGTTCGAGATCGAAGGTGGTCTTCATCACGCAGTCCTGTCGAGAAGCATCGCGTCACCGAACGAGAGAAATCGATAGTTCGATGCGAGCGCCTCAGCGTAGAGGTCTCGCCAGCGCGGTCCGACGAACGCGTCGATCATCACGAGCAGCGTGCTCTTGGGCATGTGGAAGTTCGTCATCAACACATCGACGACCTCGAAGTCGAACGGATCTCGAATGAACAGGTCGGTCGCTCCTTCGGGGCCGAATCTCGCTGCGGATTCCAGGGCTCGTACGGTCGTCGTCCCGACCGCCACGACGCGGTCCGCCTCTGTGATCGCACGCGACGTCGCCTCGGGCACCCGATAACGCTCCGAATGCATGTGGTGATCATCGAGACGCTCCACAGACACCGGTCGAAAGGTGTCGAGGCCCACGACGAGCTCCACCCGGGCAACGGGAATGCCCGCACCCTCGAGGCGCGCGAAGAGTTCGTTTGTCAGGTGGAGGCCGGCCGTCGGCGCAGCTGCGCTGCCCGGTCGTTCGGCATAGACGGTTTGATACCGATCCGCATCGTCGAGCGTTTCGGTGATGTACGGCGGCAAGGGCATCTGGCCCGCTCGGAGCAGCGCGGCCTCGAGACTCGAAGACTCGATCCGAGCGCGGCGACGCCCCTCGCCCAGATCCTCACCGATCGTGATGTGCAAGTCGAGGTCATCGTCGAAGGACAACTCGGTACCCGGGGCCACCTTCTTGCTCGGCTTGACGAGCACCTCCCATTCGGAGACATCGGCTTGCAAGGCCAACGCTGCCGGCCCGACCGGTTCGAGGAGAAGCACTTCGGTCCGCCCACCGGTCGGACGCCGGGCGAACAAACGTGCCGAGAGCACCTTGGTGTCGTTGACGACAAGCAGATCGCCGGGTTGCAGCAACGTGTCGAGCGCACTGACCGTCGAGTGAAGAGCCGGAGCGAGCCCTCGGTCGACCAACAGCTTTGAGGAGCTCCGATCCGCGAGCGGTACCTGCGCGATTCGTGCAGGAGGAAGCTCGTAGTCGAACTCGTCGATGTTTGTCACCCGTCGAGCCTATTGCGCTGATTTCTGGCCAATTGGCATGGAAGCGCGACGTTAGGGTCGGACTCCATGATCGACCTCGCTCAGGTACGCGCCGACACCGCTGGGTGTGAAGACATCATCCACTTGAACAACTCTGGGAGCTCGCTGCCTCCACGAGCCGTGGTCGATGCGATGGTTGGATACCTGCGAGACGAAGAGCTGCGCGGAGGGTACGAGGTCTTTGCGGACCGCAACGACGAGCTCGAGTTGTTCCACACGAGCACCGCCGAACTTCTTGGTTGCTCACCAGGCGATGTGGCCTTCACCTCGAGCGGGTCAGATGGATGGTGGCGAGCCTTCTCGTCGGTACCCCTCGAGCCGGGCGACAGAATCCTTGTGAGCAGAAGCGAGTACCAGTCGAACGCATTCGGATGGCTGAGTGCGCAGGGGCGCGGCGTGACGGTTGACGTGGTCCCGAACACGCCAGAGGGAGACCTCGACGTGGCGGCGCTTCAATCAATGCTCGACGAAGATGTCGCGCTCGTCTCGATGACGATGATCTCCATGAGCAATGGCGCGGTACAGCCGGTCTCGCAAGTAGGTGACGCGCTCGCGAATCACCGAGCAATCTTTCTCGTTGATGCATGCCAGGCCGCTGGTCAATTGCGCCTCGATGTCGGCGCATTGGGCTGTGACTTCTTGGTGTACACGGGCCGCAAATTCATGCGGGGACCGCGAGGAACCGGAGCGCTCTATGTTCGACCGGGCGTGCTTGATCAACTCGGCGCGCCAGCGTTCTTGGACGGAAGGTCTGCTGTGTGGACCAATGACAACGCGTTCCAGCTTGCTGAAGGTGCAAAACGGTACGAATTCGGCGAGGTGGGCTTTGGTGGAAAACTTGGTCTCGCAGTCGCCACCAAATATCTCCTCGATATCGGAATCGATGCGATCGAGGCCCGCGTACAAGTGTTGTCGACGTACCTGCGTCAGGGATTGGCATCAGCCGGAATCACGGTTCTCGACGAAGGAACCCGAAAGAGCGGCATCGTGACCTTCAACCGGGAAGGCGTCGCAGCCTCAGTCGTGCAGGCACACCTGGCCGCTCATCGCATCAACGTCTCGGCGCCTGAACGCGGCAACGCTCAACTCGACATCGGAGCACGTGGAATCGATCAGCTGGTTCGGGCCGGCGTCCACTACTTCAACACCGAGTCCGAGCTCGACAAGACCCTCGAGGTCCTCTCCGAAGTCTGATCTTTGCGGCTCTATCCATCTCTCGCATTCAGGACCCGACCGGACAAGGTTCTGTCTGTCACAATCACCTCATGGGTGGGAACCGGAGAGTCGCGAGTGTATGGGTCGCGCTGACCGTCGTGATCATCTTGGTGTCAGCGTGCGGAGGTGAGCCCACTCTGTGCGGTTCACCGACCACGGCTCTGACGGTTCGTGGCGAATTGGTAATGAGCTCGATCGTGCAAGCGTCCTTCTTCAACGATGATCAGCACCTGGTGCAGTTACAAACAGACGACGAGGTCATCGAGTTCGAGGTGCTTGGGGAGGGCGGACTTCTCGAAATTGGTGAACGTTACGAGGTTGGCCTCTATCTGAGGGACAGCGACGATCCATCCACCTCGTTTGCATTCCTCCACTCGGGTGAAGAGTGCAGCGGACCGTCCACCGTCGCCCTCCTCGACCAGGATGGCGAGCTGATCGAAATCGACGAGCCGCCCGCGTTCAGCTCGCCCATTTCGGCCCGGACGTTCTTCCTGAGCGCACTTGTGTTCACCGCTGCCGTGGCGATGTTCGGTCGGCTGAGCACGGAGTCCTGATCCAATTCAGAGTGTCATACCCCCTTTGTAGCTTGGGGTTCATGGAGTTTGAGGGGGCCGATCCGGCTGCCGTGGTGGTTGATCACACACTTGCCATCGAGCACGTGATCACCAACCTGCCCCCAAAAACCGGGCTCCAACTGTTGTCCTATGTGCGCCGTCGCATGGAAGCCGCCGAAGCTCGCATCGTGGCCGACCGCTACGAGGCCGGGTCCTCCGATCGCGGTGTCGAAGACCTGTTGGGCAACGACGGCAAAACATCCAAGACCGAAGCAAAGAAACGAGCCCGCCGAGGCAAAGCCACCAACGCGAATCCTGACATCGCCGACCGAATCGCCAAAGGAAACCTGTCGGCTGAACAAGCCGACATCATCGCCACTGCTGCCGATCAAACCGACGGCGCCGCGGCCTGCGACCAGGCACTGATCGACGAAATCGCAGCGACCACACCCGAACAAGGCAAGAAGAAGGCCACCAAGTTCGTCAACGACCACACCGACCCCGCCGACATCCAAACCCGGCACGACCGTCAACGACGCCGACGCGGCTGGTACCGACACCGTTTGCAGAACGGCAACAGTGCGATCACGTTTCACGGCGACGACGAATCCATCGATCACATCGAACGTTGTGTCAACGCTCAAGCCGATGCCGAGTACCGCTCCGACGGTGGCCGCGATGTGCCGGTGGCCAAACACCCCAGAACCACCGACCAACGAGGCTTCGACGCCGCTCACACGCTCATCACCGGACACACGACCACGAGTGATCAGGCCGCGAATCCAGATCCTGCGTCAACACCTGACAGCGCGCCGAAATCGCAGAATCGCCGATCGACCATCTTCGTCAAAACGACTGTCGATCAGCTCACCGGCATCGACCCCAGCATCATCACGGGCGCCGATGGCAAACCACTCCCCAACTCCGTAATCGAACAACTCGCACAACACGGCGACTTCATCGGCCAGATCTACTCAACCCACGGCGAACTCCTCTGGCAAGGACGCAAAACCAGGCTCGCCACCCCCGCCCAAATCCTCGGACTCATCGCCCGAGACGGCGGCTGCGTCAGATGCGGAGCCCACTACGACACCTGTGTCGCCCACCACCTACTGCCCTACGAAGCACCCGCCAAAGGCCAAACCAACATCGACCAACTCGCCTTCGTGTGCGAGGACTGCCACGTTCGCCTTCACCACAACAAACAAACCCTCTACTACGACCAAAGATCCCAAACGTGGAAACTCCGCGCCGCCACCTGGGACGAAATACCACCCGACGGAGGCCCACAAACCAAGGGACCACCAGGCGCATACACAAACAACACCAACAAACGACCCCGAAACCGAACCCGACAGCCGGTAAACCATCAGCCCCGGCTCGACGAACGACGGAGCAACCGACGCCGACACGATCCCCACGGCGATCGATTGTTCTGACGCGCCGCTGCCAACATGGGAGTCGACATACTTGCTTCGTGATCTTTCGGAGAGCTCTGGCCGTCTCGGTTCTCATCCTCCTAGCCCTTGCGATCCCGACCGCCTCGGCGTCGGCAACTACTTACGCTGCCGAGACCGCGAGGCCAAACACCGACGAAGGCACGTTGATGGAGCTGGAGCAGGTCGATCTATTTGACGGTGGAGCTGACCAGTTCCGTGCGGTCTCCGAGACCGGAGACGACGGCGAGCGCCGCACGAGCAGCAGCCCAGCGAGCACGACCCGTCGACTGGTGATTGGCGGCGGCGGCGTTCTCTTCGCGACCTTTCTGGCGGTCCAACAAGCTCGATCACGGTTGCAGACCAAAGATCCTGACACGCTCTGAGGCGTGCGGGGTCAGTCGAAGAGGCCCTGCGGAACATCCTTGTCTGGGCTTGATCGCGGAGGTGTCAGACCCAGGTGCTGCCAAGCAGCGACCGTGGCGACACGACCCTTCGGCGTCCGCATGAGAAATCCCTGTTGAATCAGGTACGGCTCGTACACATCCTCAACCGTCTCTACCGGCTCACTCACGCTGATCGACAACGTCTTCAGTCCCACCGGACCGCCCTCGAACATGCCGCAGAGTGCGCTCAGAAGAGCTCGCGTCGACTTGTCGAGGCCTCGGTTGTCGACGCCGAAGAACTCCAGGCCATCTCTGGCTACCTCAGCGGTGATCTTGCCGTCACGTTCGACATCGGCGAAGTCGCGCACCTGGCGAAGCAGCCGATTGGCGATACGAGGCGTGCCGCGGCTCCGCAGTGCGATCGCCTTCGCACCTTCGTCATCGACGGCAACATCGAGGATCCCCGAGGCTCGAAGCACGATCGACTGCAGCTCATCGGGTTCGTAGAAATCGAGCCGAGCGGGATAGTCGAAACGGTCACGCAACGGGCCGGTGATGAGGCCCGTGCGTGTGGTGGCACCGATGAGCGTGAATTTCGAGACCGGCAGGCGCATCGTTCGAGCCGCCGGGCCCTTGCCGAGCACCAGATCGAGTTGAAAGTCCTCCATTGCGGGATAGAGCACTTCCTCGACGGGACGAGCAAGCCGGTGGATCTCGTCGATGAACAGCACATCGCCGTCCTCGAGTTTGGTGAGAATCGCCGCGAGATCTCCTCCCTTCTCGAGCGCCGGTCCAGAGGTCACATGGATCGTCGCATCCATCTCGTTCGCGATGATCGTGGCCAGCGTGGTCTTGCCGAGACCCGGCGGGCCTGCGAACAACAGATGCCCCATCGGCTGGTCACGCCCGCGCGCGGCCTGAAGCATCACGCGCAAGTGTGCTTTGAGCTGCTCCTGACCCACGAAGTCATCGAGCGACTGCGGGCGCAGCCCGAGTTCATCACTCGCTTCGACCTGTCGTTCATCATCGCTACCACCGGGCGAAAGGAGTTCGTCGCGCACTATGCACCCTCGGCGATCAGTCGCAATGCGTCACGTGTGAGGAGCGCAGAGTCACCTTCGGCCGGCAGCTTCGTGAGAACCGAGCGGACCTCGTCGCCGGAATATCCCAACGCCTCGAGCGCCTGACGCACCTCGATATGAGCTGGCAGGTCGACAATCGGAGCTGGGCGTTCGATGGCCGAGAGATCGACATCTGGCAGATCCAGCTTCGACTTCAGCTCGATGAGCAGCCGCGTGGCGGTCTTCTTGCCGACCCCGGGCACCGCGCAGAGTGCGTCGATGTCTTCTGTGGCCAAGACCGCCTTCAGTTCAGCAGGGCCGTGGACCGACAGAATCGCCATGCCCAGCGAAGGCCCGACGCCGTGGGCAGAGATCACCATCTCGAAGATCCGCCGTTCGTCGATCGTGGCGAACCCATACAAGATCTGAGCATCCTCACGTTGCTGATGGTGTACATGAAGAAAGACTTCATCGCCGACGCGTCCAGCTCGCGCCGAAGTCGCCGGAGCCACAAGAACCCGGTACCCGATACCTGACACGTCGATCAGGAGCTCGTCGCCGAGAGGACTGCGGTCAAGCATCGTTCCGCGGAGCGAGCCAATCATGATCGAACCTCGACGCGAGAATCAGCCGCTGGGGGTACACCGACGATCGCGGTGTGACACAACGCAACGGCGATGGCGTCGGCAGCGTCGACGGGTTTGAGCTCTTGTTCGATCTTCAACTGAGCTCGCACCATTCGTTCGACCTGCTGTTTGTCTGCTGCCCCATAGCCGGTGACAGCCAACTTGATTTCGTTCGGAGAATACTGAACCACCTCACAGCCAGCGGTCGCACCAGCGGCCATGATCACGCCCGATGCGTGACCCACCGACATCGCTGTGCTGACATTGACCTGGAACAACACTCGCTCGATTGCCACGACGCGCGGAGCAAACTCCTCGATGAGACTGGTGACTTCGGCATGCATGGTCGCCAAACGTTTGGGCAACTCTTCGGTCGCCTCGGTTCTGATGACACCAGCAGAGACCGCACGAACCTTATTCGGCCCCGACCAGTCGAGGCAGCCGTAACCACAGCGGGTGAGACCCGGGTCGATTCCAAGCACGAACATCTGTACGACACTATCTCACGTCGGGACGCCCGCCCGACATCCCAACCATCCGAAACCTCACAACCCACACCAGACCTCGGGACGCCCGCCCGACATCCCAACCATCCGAAACCTCACAACCCACACCAGACCTCGGGACCATTGCCCGACATCCCTACCGGATGGCCCACTTCCCCAGCGGGCCTCCATGGAGGTACTATCGAGCGAATGACTGACGCGACCACCGTGCCCGCAGAAGCTGTGGCACCCGAGACCGATAACGGTACGGCAGAGCGAGTGTTCAGCAAGTCGGTCGTCATCTCGGGCATCCGCTGCACCTTGACCTACCTCATCTTTCCGTTTGTCGCTCCGCTGATTGGCGTCACGGCCAGTGTCGGTGCCGTCATCGGGGTGTTGATCGGGGTGGTAGCGGTGGTGTTCAACGTGTTGAGCATCCGACGACTCTTCGCCGCTGATCACCCGTACAAGTGGTGGGCCGGCGCGATGAACGCCGCGGTCATCGTTCTTCTGGTGGTCTTGTTCGTGATCGACAGTCAGACGCTGCTTGGCTGAGAAGTCGGGCTTCGCCGAGGCGTCAGCACTCACCAAGCGGGCCGGTGAATATGCCGGCGTGATCGCCGAGGGCTGGGACATCACCGGCAACGCAAACGGCGGCTATCTGATGGCGATGCAGGCCCGCGCCGCCCTCCTCGAGTCCGAACGTCGAGACGTCATCTCGGTATCCGCGCACTTTCTCTCGCCAGGCCGTCCTGGCCCGGTCTGGGCACGCTCCGAAACGCTGAAGAGCGGCAGAAGATTCGCCACCTCTCGCGTCGACCTTCGAGGTCCGGACAGGGTCCTCCTCTCCGGCACGGTCGTCACCGGAGACCTCGATGACGGACAGGGCCCGGAGCTGATCCTCGGCGAAGCACCGGACCTGCCACCGCCTGAAGATTGCGAGCTCACCGTACCTTCCGACCCTTTTCCGCCGCCGTTCATGGCACGGATTGAGCAGAGACTGCACCCGGACGACTCGCTCGGGTCGAGGAACGGGCCGAGCATTCGTGGTTGGTTCCGGCTTCTCGATGGCGAACCTTTGGACACCCTGGCCGTGATCCTGGCCGCCGACAACTTTCCTCCGACGGTGTTCAACACCGATCTGCCGATCGGCTGGGTTCCCACGGTGCAAATGACGGTCCACGTTCGGCGCCGTCCAACAACCGCGTGGCTCAAACTTGATACCCGAACCCGTTTCGTTCAGAACGGCTTGTTCGAGGTCGATGCCAACATTTTTGACGAGAACGACCGGATCGTGGCGCAATCTCGCCAGTTGCAGCTCATCGCTCAACCCTGACACCGCCGCAAGTTCCGCAGAACCCTCCAATCCCGCGCCAAACCTGTCGATGGACCGACATGGCGTTGGCCTCTCCACCCCCAGCATCGTTGTTGGCTCGTCGCGTGCATTTCGATTGGCTCGATCGCGAGACCGACCAATGGCACCACACGCTGCCCGAGTTCGGTGCAGCTGCGAACGCGATCTCACTTCTGATGCCACACGCCGAGCCGTATGTCATCGCGCAGGTACGCGCCGGGCTCAGCTCGGCGGATTCGCCGTCGGACGAGCTCCGCTCGACGGTGGACGTCTGGGCGAAGCAAGAGGGCGCACACTTCCGCGCACATCGAGACTTCAACCGATCGTTGTGCTCGGCTTCGCGGACCGCACGGGTACTCGACTCCTTCGGCAAGCGGATCTTTGCATCCTTGTCGAAACGGTCGCCGGCCTTTGGGCTCGCGTTCGCCGCCGCGTTCGAGATCGTCGCCTTTTGTGCTGCTCGCTGGGCTGAGTCGGGATTGCGACGCTATTTCACTGGAGCGGACGAACGATCCGCAAGCCTATTCTTGTGGCACCTGGCCGAAGAGATCGAGCACAAGGGCATCGCTCACGACGTGATGGCCCAAAGCAAGCAGGCCCGCAAGAAATACAAGGTTGCCGTCGTGGTCGCTTTCGCCGTCCTCATCGGGTTCACCGTTGTGGGAGGACTCTCCCTGTTCGCACGGAGAGCGAGTGTCTTCAATCCAATCCGTTGGGCTCGGCTCGTCGCCTGGGGTTTCAGCTTCGCGTTCGTGGTGATGCCGGTGGTCTCGTCGTCGATGGCCAAGGACTTCCACCCCGACCAGCTCGTCGATCCCCCCTGGATGGCGCAGTGGCTGCGTGAGTTCGATCCGGTCAGCCAAACGTTGCCTCTCTGGACAGAGGCCGGTACCGGCCTCAGCTCTCTGCAGCATCAAGCTGCCGCTTGATCTCGACGACCACCTCGTCACCCATCAATGCCTGAAGCTCGTCGGCCAGCGACTCGATGACTGGCGTGGTTCCGACGTAGGCCTTGTCGCCGTCGGTGCAGCACCACGCCATGGTTTGACCATCGGGACCCCAGTCAGCACGCGACCAACGCCGAAGTGTTGCGACCGGGGTGCCATCATCGTCGATCGATCGATCGACTCGAAGTGGCAATTGCCAGCACACAGACGGTTTCCAGTCGAGCGGCGATTCACCGTCTCGCATGGCTTGGCCGTGAAGTGCACATCCCGCTCCCCCAGCGAAACCGGGCCGGTTGAGAAAGATGCACGCACCTTCGACGACGCGTGTGTGAAGGACGTCTTCACGCAGAACTCCGCTCTTGGCCTGCTCGTGGTGCTGGAAGTACTCGGGATCGAGGGTGGCTGCGAGAGCGGCGATACGCATGGCTTCGTCCTCGTCGAGCAGCTCGACACCTACCGAGCAGCAGCCGAGTCCACGTTCTGGTGCGGCGACATCCTCGATGCCATCGCAGCCCGAGTTCCAAATGCAGGTCCAGTTCGATTCGAGAAAGTCCGCATCGACACGCCACTCGACATCATCGTGGTCCGGAATGGAGAGCCAACGGGGTTCGCGATTCGTCATCCATGGATCTTTGCAGATCGAGTGCGTTCACCCAGCTGGCGATCACGGGCCCCGGTGTGCGACGCTCGACGCTTGAGAGTCTTTCTGACCCACAACCCCGAGGATCTCGACGCCTATTACGGCCGAGCTCTCCCTGAGCTCATGGCGACCGCCGAGGTGGTCAGCAACCCGCTCGATCGGGATCTCAGCACTCCCGAGTTGATCGAAGAGTCCGCTGGCTGCCAGGTGATCGCTGCTCACCGAGCGACACCTGGCGAGGCAGAATTATTCGAGCAACGGCCGGAGCTGTTGGCGTTTCTTCGTTGCGCTGTCGACATCAGCACGATCGACGTGGATGCTGCATCAACCAACGGCGTTCTCGTCGGACACGCCGACAAGAGCTTTATCGCGTCGACCGCGGAACTCGCCCTTGGCCTCTACCTCGACACGGCACGACACATCGCGGAGTCGACGCACGACTATCGATCGGGCAACGAACCTCCCCAGCGGCCGGGTCACCAGATTCGAGGCAAGGTCGCAGGGATCATCGGCTTTGGATCGGTCGGGGGTTATCTCGCCGATCTGCTGCAGTCGATTGGGCTCACGGTTCTCGTCCACGATCCGTTCGTTGACGTACCCGAGGAGTTTGAGCAGCTCGCGCTCGATCCGCTGCTCGAGCGCTCCGACGTCGTCTTTCCACTCGCCCCTGGGGTGCCTGCGACCGAGAACTTCATTGGCGAACACGAGCTGGCAATGATGAAACACGGCGCCACCCTCATCAACGTTTCGCGCGGTGAGGTGCTCGACGAAGACGCCGTGGCGGCAGCCCTGGACTCGGGGCAGCTGGGTGCGCTCGGCATGGACGTCGGCCGCGCCGCCGATCAGCGGCCTTCGGTGTCTCTGGCGAGCCGCCCGGGGGTCGTGGCCACCCCTCACCTCGGAGGTCTGACCCCCGAAAATGCAGATGAACAAGCGATGAGTAGCGTCGAGCAGATCCGGGCGATCCTTGCGGGTGAGATGCCGCAGCGAGTTGTCAATGCCGCGCACGCAACCCGTCTCGATACGTACTGGGCGAACCGATAAACCACTCGGTCTCGCGCCTTCACTTCTAGAGAAAGAGTTCCACCATGACAGATCCACATGCTGCACCTGAGGCCAACTACGCCACCTACCCCTCACTTGTTGACCGCGGCGTCTTCATCACCGGTGGGGCCGATGGCATCGGCAGCGCGATCGTTGAGCAATTCGCCCGACAGGGGGCACGCGTTGGGTTCGCCGACATTCAGGCCGACAAGGCTGCGGAGACGATCGCACGTTGTGAGGGGGCCGCACACACGCCGATCTTCTACAACGTGAATCTGGTCGACATCGAAGCCCTTCAAACCGCGATCGCGGAAGCTCAGGAGCAGCTGGGAGGCATCGATGTCTTGGTGAACAACGCCGCCAGCGATGATCGCCACACCTGGCAAGAGATGACGCCCGAGTATTGGAACGACCGACTCAACACGAATCTGCGGCACTACTTCTTCGCCATCCAGGCGGTCGCCCCGGCAATGATCGAACAGAAGATGGGATCCATCGTCAACATCGGCTCGAGCAGCTACATGATGCAGGAAGACTTCTTCCCGGGATATGCCGTCGCGAAGTCAGGTGTAGAAGGAATTACGCGGACGATGGCGCGCACGTTTGGCCCCGATGGTGTTCGGGTGAACACGGTCCTTCCCGGCTGGGTTGCCACCGAGCGCCAGCTGCTCAAATGGTGGTCACCCGAAGGTGAAGCGGGCACGCTTCGAGATCAGGCGATCAAACGACGGATCTACCCGGACGAATTCGCGCAGATGGTCCTCTTCCTTGCTTCCGATGATGGTGCCGCATGCACCGCACAGCAGTTTCTGGTCGACGGCGGCCGCCGCTGACGAACCGCTGAACGGGTCAGAAGTCGGTGGCGACTCCGCCGGATTCGACCCGTTTGGCCACGAATTCGTCCAGTTCAGCCCGAACGAGTTCGTCCATCGGCGGCGCTTGGTATTCCGCGAGCAGCGGCGTCACAAGGCTCGCGGCTTTCTGATCGGCGGTCGGCGAACCGGCCTCTTCCCAGCTCTCGAAGTTGCGCCAGTCTGAGATCATCGGGTTGTAGAACGCAGTCCGATAACGATCTTGGGTGTGTTGGGTGCCGAAGAAGTGGCCACCGGGGCCAACGTCTGCCATGGCACTCACCGCGAGTGTGTCTTCATCGACGACGATCGGCTCGAGAAACGTCTGCATCATCGAGAGCAGGTCGGCATCGAGCACCATCTTCTCATAGCTCGCTCGGAGTCCGCCCTCGAGCCATCCGGCGCCGTGAAACACGATGTTTGCGCCGCCCATGATTGCGCCCCAGAGCGAGAAGGCAGATTCGTATCCAGCTTGAGCATCGACCGCATTGGCCGCATTCACGTTGGAGGAGCGGTATGGCACCCCGTACCGGCGCGCCAGCTGTCCGCCGAGCATCGCGGCCTTGATGAATTCAGGAGTCCCAAAGGCCGGAGAGCCGGATTTCATGTCGACATTCGAGGTGAACCCGCCGTAGACGACGGGGGAACCGGGGCGAACGACCTGGGTCATGACCATTCCAGCCAGCGCCTCGGCATTTTGTTGGGTGACCGCACCAGCCACCGTCACCGGTGCCATCGCTCCGGCCAGGGTGAACGGCGTGACGATCACGACCTGATTGCGAGCCGAGTACTCCATGATCCCTTGGAGCATGGGTACGTCGAGGCGAAGCGGCGAGGAGGAGTTGATGATCGTGTGCACCGAAGGTTCGGCTTCGAGCTGTTCGTTCGTCACCTGCCGGGCGATCCGCGCCATCTCGAGGCAGTCCTGGTTGCGCTCGCGCCCCAGGCTGTAGACGTTGATCACCTTGTCGCTCAGCGTCAGCAGGTCGTGGGTCGCGTGCAGGTGACGGATCGACGGATGCACATCGGCAGGTTCAACCGGATACCCAGCGTGCATGTGGATTGCGTTGAAGTGCTGGCTCAAGCGTACGAGATTCTGGAAGTCATCTCGATTGCCAGTTCGGCGACCGCCTATCGAATCGGAGACGTTCGGTGGGCTGGCGACCGCCGTGAACACGACGTTGTCTCCCCCGATCCGTACGTTGTGTGCCGGGTTTCGCGCATGAAGGGTGAACTCCGAAGGACAGGTCGCTATCACCTCTGTGACCATCTCCGGATCGAATCGCACTCGCTCGTCCGTCACGCTCGCACCTGCGTCGACGAGGAGTGCTCGCGCATCGGCATCCAGGAAATCGATGCCGATGTCGCGAAGGACCACGAGCGATGCATCGTGGATTGCCTCGAGCTCATCATCAGACACGACACGGGTGGCCTCGAACGGGCGTCTGACGTGTTGGAACGCGACCTGGTCGAGGTTCTGCTTGGCAGCCTGCTGCGTGCGCTGCCTCCCGCCCGTGCGGCGCCTACGTGGCGTATCGGTAACTTGATCGTTCACTTCCTCAGGCGACATCGGAGGCCCCGATCGAAAGCGAACCAACATGACCGAGAACGCCGCTGATCTGCACCGCTCGCGCACACAATTCGTCGGCGATCACACCCTTGTCGTTCGGGTCGGGGAAGCGATATGAGGGGCCGAACGCGTGGAGAGCACCAATGACTCGATCATGACGGTCGAAGACGGGACTTGCTACCGACGTCACGCCGACCGCATATTCATCGGTGGTCCAGAGGTGACCCGTGCGACGTATCTCGTCGAGTCGTTCGCGAATGACCCGTGGATCGACGACCGTCGAGTCGCTGAACGCTTCGAGGGGTTTGGCCAGATAGCTGTCGATCTGGCTCTGGGGCCAGTGCGCCATCACGACGAGTCCGGTGCAGCCAGGGTGCGCCGGGATCTGTGCTCCGCTCCAGTCCTTGACCTGCACGCCCGCATCGTCGTCGTCGCTCACCTGGGCGAGGTGCAAAATGTCGTTGTCGATCGCTGCAACGATTCCTGCGGTTTCCCCTGTTCGCCTCGCCAAGGCCGACAGGTGCGTCGATGCAATCGCGGCCAGATCGTGGCGACCCGTGGGTCCACCAGCGAGCTCAAAGATCGATGGTCCGATGCAATAACGGCCATCGGCGTCGCGGCTCACCGCGCCTGCAGCATGCAGCGATTGCAGGAACCGCGCCGCCGTGCTGGTCGCCAAGTTCAACCTTCGCGCCAACGCTGAGAGCGACTGAGGCTCCTCGGCAACTGCGTGAAGAATGCGAAATGACCGTTCGACTGAGGTGACCGACATGACCGAAGAGTATTCCCACTATTCGACGCTTTGCAATCTTTCCCACTATATGGAAAGCCCCACCCTGCCTCGACCCAAATTTGATGTCTGATGGGCCAATACGGCCCGCGATCCTTCAAATTTGGGGAGATAGGGTGACGGGTGGGCGTCGGGTCATGATGTTGGGCAGACTCGGCGGGTGACGGACACTGGCTCACTCGTGGTGACCGGGTTGACGTGGGCCGACGGCTCACCACAGCTTCGGATTCGACAGAACGGCCAGCCGTCGGTTCTCGAGCCACTCATCGGCCTGCGACTCCAGTACTCGACCGGCCCTGATGCCAAGCGACATTGCATTGGCCACAAACCGTTTCGCGACGCGACGACCACGTGGATGGATTGCGACAACACGCCGCTACACGACGGACGCACCTGCGATCGCTGTGCCGCCAGCGATGCAACCTTTGCCTCCCAGCTGCATCACGCACACACCAAGGGAAGGGGCGAACTCGACGCCGCGGTGAAAACGCACCTCGAGCAACCGAACCATCTTTACCTCGCCGCCTTTCGCGACGGCTCGGTCAAAGTCGGCACATCGACCGCACCTCGCCTCGAAACACGTTTGATCGAACAGGGCGCATGGATCGCCCAGATCGTCGCCCACGCGACCGACGGATTCGCCGTCCGGTCCATTGAGGATCGAGTCACGGTTGATCTCGGGCTCCCCCAGTCGGTCTCGATCGTGCGCAAGCTCGCAGGTTTGACGACGCCGAAAGCGAACTCCCAACTGGAACGCGAGCTGGCCCACTGGGCCACGAACATCAGCGCGCTTATTGTCGAATCTGGCGATGACCGACTCGAGACAGCAGCCGAAACATGGCGCAGCCCCAGCATCGATGATCCCCTGTTCGAGGGGCTGCATCCGTACCCGCTGAAGGTCGAAACCGGGAACCACGACCTCGAGTTTCTCGGAGCGAGCGGTCGGGTTGCCGTGGTCACGCGTCCCGGCTCTGGAGATCGTTTTGTCATCGATGTCCGCCGCCTCTACGGCGTCGAGCTCAGCCTTGGAGACGTCGTACCCGACGAGCTGTCCGTGCAGGACTCCCTCTTCTGAGTACTGTCGAAACATGGTTGACCTGGCAGGCCTCTATCAGCACCCGGAGCCGGCGCCGTATCCATTCGGGCCGAGCTCGGTCGCAGACATCCTCGACGAGGGCCTCGAGAACCACCCTGACCGGCTGGCCCTGATCGACGGCGATCGAACGTGGACGTGGTCCGACTTGGACGATGCTGTCGCGGCGGTTGCAACGGGGATCGCCGCCGGGGAGCAGATCTGGTGGGCGCTCGGCAACTGCGCCGAGACGGTCATCGGCGCTCTCGCGACGTTTCGCGCAGGCGGAATCTGGGTAGGGCGAAGCGCAAAGGATCCCCGAACAGAACTTGCCGAGTTGGAGCAACGAATCGGCGGCATTCGTCTGATCGACTCGGTTGACCATCTCCCCAGCGGGGACCTCGCACGACCAATCATCGATCCAGGCGCGCCAGCCCTGGTCACGTTCACTTCCGGCACAACGGGTCGTCCGAAAGTTGTGGTGCACAGTCAGCGCAACCTGCTGTGGCCAGGGCTGCTCAGCGCCGAGCTCGAACCACCAGAGCCCGGCGAACGGATTGGCACACCGTTGAGCCTCATGATTGCGAACATCTTGGCCCTTGGCCCTCTGTCGGCCCTACTACGTAGCTCCACGACCGTGATCATGCGACGCACGTATTCAGCGGGATTGGCCGAAGACATCGAACGAGACGCCGTGACTCGGACGTTCCTCGTACCAACGATCCTGCACGACCTCGTCGAGGACTCAGCGGTCAGACCCCAGATGTTGAGCTCGCTCGATCGAGTGATCGTCGGCGGTTCGGGCGCTGAACCTCGGCTGTTGTGGGACTTCCTCGATCGTTTCGATGTGCGCCCGACGCTGAGCTATGGCCTGAGCGAGGCCCCAACTGGCATCGTCCGTGAATCACTCGATGATCCGATCGGCTCCAAGCGGGGTTTCGCTCTCCCCCATGTGATCATCGAGATCGTTGCACCGGACGACACGCTCACTCCCACGGGGTCGATGGGCGAGATCTGCGTCTCGCCAGCCACGTCGGGCCGTTGGGCCAACACCTGGACCCCAACACTCGGGTATGCAGGTGAACCCGACCGGACCGCGGACCTCTTTCGCACTGGAAGGCTCCACACCGGCGATCTCGGAAAGCTTGATTCTGACGGAGCGCTCTCGGTCATGGGACGCATGTCGGACGTCATCATTCGTGGCGGTCAGAACATCGATCCATTCGAGATCGAAGCACAACTAACGGCGCTTCCGTTCGTGCAGGAAGCGCTGGTCGTGGGAATCCCCGATCCGCGTCTTGGCCAGCAGGTTGGAGCTCTCCTCGTGATGGAGCAAGGGCCCGAACTCCCGTTCGAGGTCACCGTTGCAGGCGACCTCAATGCCGACTCGCTCGACTTCGTCGAAATGGCCATGACGTATGAAGAGGAGACCGGCATTCGTCTAACGGACCTGCCTCTCGACAGAATTGCGCTCGTCCATGAGTTGCCGCGCAATGCGATGGGCAAGGTCATCCGAACCTTGCCGCGCGACTTCCTTGATCCCGACATCCTGCCCTGATACCCGCCACCGCAATGCAGCACGGCGGTAACGTCGAAGGGTGACCAACTTCGAGTACTCCGAACTCCTCCCCCTCGGCGAGGACACCACCGAATATCGCAAGATCTCGAGCGAAGGCGTGTCGACCTTTGAGGCGAACGGCGAGACGTTCCTCAAGGTTGAACCCGAGGCGATCCAACTCCTCACCGCGACCGCCATGCGCGACATCGCGCACTACCTGCGACCAGCCCATCTCAAGCAGTTGGCGAGCATCCTCGACGACCCCGAGGCGTCACCGAACGACATCTTCGTCGCTGAAGAACTACTGCAAAACGCCAACATCGCAGCCGGCGGCGTGTTGCCGATGTGCCAGGACACTGGCACGGCGATCGTCATGGGCAAGAAGGGACAGCACGTCTTCACCGGTTTCGATGACGAGCTGGCCATCAGCCAAGGCGTGTACGACACGTACCTGACGTCAAATCTCCGGTACAGCCAACTCGCTCCGCTGAGCCTCTTCGAAGAGAAGAACACGGGGAACAACCTCCCCGCGCAGATTGAGCTCTACGCCACACAGGGCGACGCCTACAAGTTCCTTTTCATTGCAAAGGGCGGAGGATCAGCCAACAAGAGTTACCTCTTCCAGGAGACCAAGGCCCTGCTCAATCCTGAGAGCTTGATGAAGTTCCTCGACATCAACTTGCGCAAGCTCGGCACCGCGGCCTGTCCGCCGTATCATCTGGCGATCGTCATCGGCGGGACGTCCGCCGAGTTCAATCTGAAGACCGCAAAGTACGCATCGACGAAGTACCTCGACTCCCTCCCCACCGAAGGTTCGATGGCTGGCCACGGGTTCCGAGATCTCGAGTGGGAAGAGCGCATTCTCGAGCTGACCCGCGAGCTCGGCATCGGCGCACAGTTCGGCGGCAAGTACTTCTGCCACGACGTTCGGGTGATTCGTCTCCCGCGTCACGGAGCCTCGAACCCAGTGGGCATTTCCGTGTCGTGTTCGGCCGATCGCCAAGCGTTGGGCAAAATCACCGCAGAAGGTGTGTTTCTCGAGCAGCTCGAGCACGACCCCGCCCAGTACATGCCGGAGGTGACCGAGGAAGACCTCAGCACCAACGTCGTCCAGATCGACCTCAACCAACCGATGGATGCGATCCGAAACGAACTGACCAAGCACCCCGTGAAAACGCGTCTGTCGTTGACCGGCACCCTCGTGGTCGGACGCGACATCGTGCACGCAAAGATCAAAGAGCTTCTCGATGCCGGCGAGCCGATGCCCGAGTACCTGAAGAATCACCCGGTGTATTACGCCGGCCCCGCCAAGACACCAGAGGGTTACGCGTCGGGTTCGTTCGGCCCGACCACCGCAGGGCGCATGGACAGCTATGTCGAGCAATTCCAGGCCGCGGGTGGCTCGATGGTGATGCTGGCCAAGGGCAACCGATCACAACAGGTCGTCGACGCCTGCAAGACCCACGGTGGGTTCTACCTCGGTTCGATCGGCGGTCCGGCCGCTCGTTTGGCCAAGGACGCGATCCGCAAGGTCGAGGTTCTCGAGTACGAAGAACTCGGCATGGAAGCCGTGTGGCGTATCGAGGTCGAGAACTTCCCTGCCTTCATCATCATCGATGACAAGGGAACCGACTTCTTCGCAGAGGTCAGCACGCCGGTTCATCTGCGCTGAGCATCAACTGGACAGACCGAATTCGACAAAGATGAGGACCGAGAGAACCAGTACGACAACTCCGATCAAGTAGATAAATCCTCGTACGATCTTCTCTGCTGTCCCCAGCTGTGACCACTTCCCATACGTGGTCTTCCCAACCTTGCACTGAGCTCGCTTCGCAGCGATCGAGCAGATCTCGACGATCATGGAGAAGATCTGTTCTGGTATCGATGCTCGAGGAAGAACGAGTCGGTTGCCACGGAGATCCCGGGCGATAAAGATCTCATCGTCCGCTCCCCACGCCTCGATGTCGGTCCACTTCATCACTGCTCGCTGATTCGCCACGTTCGACAATGCAAGTCCGTCTTCTGACACCAATAGCTCGTACTGGCCAGGAGGGGTCAGGAGCTCGTCGAAGAACGTTGCCTTGGCCCGCTCGCCGAGGATCAATTTGCCAACGACCGCGCCGAGCAGACCACCACCGAGCACGCCACCGATGATGGCGCCTGTATTCCGCTGTTTGCGCGGCACCACGCTCACGGCGCGCTTCTGGGCGTAGCGCAGCGTGGCATCGTCGAGAAGGAAGACACACGTGGTCCCAATTGGCGGGCTAGTCGATGTCATACAACAGCTGACGGCATCGACGGATCTCAGCTTTAGCGGCTCAGGTGGCTCCGTTGATGCCGGGGGCGTTGGCGACCATGGTGAGGATGTCGTAGGCCGCCGCAACCTCGTCGTTCTGATTGATGACACGGGCGTCCCAGGCAACCTCGCCGTATCCGCGACCGTCGAGCTGAGTCTTTCGTTTGCAGGTGAGAATCACATGGATCTCATCGCCGGGATAGGTCGGCGTTGCGAAGCGCAGACGGTCCAGACCATAGTTCGCAAGCACAGGGCCCTCGTCAGGCCAGACGAACAGCCCGGCTGCAAACGAAAGCACGAGATAACCGTGAGCGACCAACCCACCGAAGATCGGACTTCGTTTCGCGGCGTCTTCATCCATGTGGGCATAGAACGTGTCGCCGGTGCTCTCGGCAAACGCGGCGATGTCCGCACGCGTGACCTCGCGTGACTCGGTGGTGATCGAGTCTCCGACGGCGAGGTCGTCAAACGTGAGCTTGAAAGGGTGTCCCTTGCTGTCGTTGGTCGATGCGCCTGGCATGTATTCGCCCGTCACTGCAGTCAGCATGTCGGGAGACCCTTGCACCGCCGTGCGTTGCATGTGATGCAAGACACCGCTGATCCCTCCGAGTTCTTCGCCACCGCCTGCGCGTCCTGGCCCACCGTGCACGAGATGCGGCAGTGGAGAGCCATGTCCAGTGCTCGCCTTCGCCATCGAGGCGTCGACAGCCATGACGCGACCGTGGTGCGCGGCGATTCCGGTGATCAATGGCGCAACTTCGTCAGGCTCGGCTCCGTACACCGAGGCGACGAGGCTTCCACGACCCAGCGCGACCAACTCGACAGCTTCCTCGACGGTCGCGTAGGGAACGAGTGTCGAGACCGGACCGAATGCCTCGGTCTGGTGAATGGCCTCACCGCGGCGGTCGTCGGCTCGCAACAAGGTCGGTGGAGAGAAGAACGCCGCTTCGGGGTCGAGCCCGTCGACCTCGCACGTTCGAGACAGAATCGTTCCGCCACCGGAGTGGAGGCGATCGATCGCCGACGCGACCTCGTCGACCTGCGCGCGGCTTGCGAGCAGGCCCATCGTGGCGACGCCTGACGACGGGTCAGCCACGACGACGTCACCCAGAGCTTCGGTGATGGCTTCTGCAGCAGCGTCGAGGTGAACCTCTGGAACGAAGGCTCGACGAATGGCCGTGCACTTCTGACCCGCCTTCGTGGTCATCTCCTTGACCACTTCGCGAACGAAGAGATCGAATTCGGCGGTACCGGGTATTGCGCTCGGCGCAAGAACCGCAGAGTTCAGCGAATCGGCCTCAGCGGTGAAACGGACCGAATTGGCAACGATGTTCGGATGAGCACGAAGCAGATGTGCAGTCGAAGCGGAGCCGGTGAAACCAACCGAGTCCTGACCATCGAGGTGGTCGAGCAGATCTCCCGCAGAGCCAGAGATCAGCTGCAGTGCACCGTCGGGGAGAATGCCACTGTCGACGATGACACGAACTGCGGCCTCGGTCAGAAACGCTGTTTGGCTGGCGGGTTTCACGATCGATGGCACACCTGCGATCAGCGACGGGGCCAACTTCTCGAGCATTCCCCACACGGGAAAGTTGAATGCGTTTATCTGTACCGCGACGCCCAAGCGTGACGTGTGGATGTGCGCCCCGAGGAAACTGCCGTCGCGACTGAGGGGTTCGGGGGAACCATCGAGAGCAACGGTTGCGTTCGGAAGTTCCTTGCGCGCCTTGCTCGAATATGTCAGCAACACGCTTGCGCCGCCGTCGATGTCGATCCATGCATCGTTGCGAGTCGCGCCGGTCGCGAACGAAACGTCGTACAACGTCTCCTTGACCTCATCGCTCAACAACAACTTGCCGAGATCTTTGGCCAGGGCTGCGCGTTGATGAAAGGTCAACGCGCGAAGCGCTGGGCTTCCGACCGCCCGGCCGTGTTGCACGGCTGCCGCGAAATCGACGCCGTCGCTCGAGATCGTTCCGAGCTGTTCGCCAGTCGCCGCTCGATGGAAGGGCGCGCCGCTGTCGCTTCCACGAACCCACTGACCAGCGATGTAGCTCTCCAGACGCTGCATGCGGTTTCCCTTCGCTCGAATCGACAACATGATACAGTAGCAGATCACTATGACGGATTCCTTGTATCACGATCGGTCGCCCACGCATTTGATCGACACGCCGCCGGGTGAACATGTTGTCGTCATTGGAGGCGGCACGATGGGTGCCGGAATCGCCGCGTCTCTGCTCGGCGTGCAGGCGCGCGTGAGCCTCATCGAGAGCTCTCCCGAGTTCGTAGATGGAGCTTTCGAGCGAGTGAGCGACTCCCTCACACGGATGGCCCGTCGAGACGATCTACTCGACGTGCCGGCCACGCTCCAGCGCTTTCACGTTGGCATCGACCACCCCATCGACGAGGTCGCACTCGTGATCGAGGCGGTTCCAGAGGAGCTCGCACTCAAGCAGGACATCTTCCGCTCGGCGGCAACGCACTATGACAACAGCGTCGTTTTCGCGTCGAACACCAGCTCGCTTTCGATCACCTCCATCGCCGATGGTGTGCCGCACCCACAAAGAGTCGTCGGCATGCACTTCTTCAATCCGGTGCCCGTCTCGTCGCTGGTCGAAGTCGTCGTTGGCACACACACGGCACCAGCCACGACCGACCTCGCCGTGGCGTGGACGGAACGACTCGCCAAGACGCCCATCGTCGTCAAGGACTCCCCCGGCTTTGCTTCGAGTCGGCTGGGTGTCGCCCTTGGCATGGAAGCCATTCGGATGCTCCAAGAAGGCGTCGCATCGGCAGAGGACATCGACGCCGCAATGGAGCTCGGATACCGACACCCGATGGGACCACTCCGACTCACCGACCTGATCGGGCTCGACGTTCGGCTGGCGATCGCCGAACACCTCAGCGCCGAACTCGGTGATCGCTTTGACCCACCACAACTCCTCCGAGACCTCGTCGCCAAAGGCGACCTCGGCAAGAAATCAGGCAGAGGTTTTCACGACTGGTCAGTCTGACGACTGCGGTCCCGCGAGATCGACCGACTTGAGCCCTGCGAGCGAGGTCGTGCTGATCACACCGATGGGCATGTTGTCGTCGTCGACCACGGCGATGGCCGCCGTATCGAACTCATTCATCAACCGTGCTGCATCTATGGCAGGTGCCGTACCGTTCACCGCCGGCAATTCACGCATCGTTTGTCGCACGGTTGCTTCCGGCCCATGTTCGAGCATCGCACTCGCCATGTCGTGTAGCACCAGCAAACCCTCGTAGTGGTCGCCGCACACCGGCACGGCAAACGACTCCGAGCGGTCTCCATATCTGTCGATCACTTCGAGCAGATTGTCATCTGGGGACAGCACTCCAAGATCATCGAGCATGACCACCGATGCCGGTTCGACCAGCCGTCGTTCAAGTTGGCCTTGCCGTTCCGTCCGCTGACCCTTCGAGACCGACTCTTCGCCCATTAGTGATTGTGCGATCGCCGTCGCGATCAGCGCAGGGATCACGAATTCGGCGCGACCGGTCGTTTCGGCGACGAACATGATGGCGGCGAGAGGTGTTCGGTATGCAGCGCCCAGCACAGCGGCGAGCCCGATGACGGGATAGAGGCCGGTCGGTGGAGCGCCGACCATGATCTCGACAGCTCTGCCGAGCAACAGCCCTTGCACGACGAGGGGAATGAAGACCCCACCGACGCCACCCATGCCGAGCGTCGCCCCGGTCACCAGCGCCCTGATCACGAACAACGCGAGCACCACCGCGAGCGTGATCTCGTTGTCTCGCACCAGATCGGCTGCGATGTCGGCGCCGATACCGAGCGTGAGCGGCTTCTCGATCAGCGCATCAGCGATGACGACTCCGGCCCCGAGGATGATCGCCCCGACCGAGAATCGCACCGGCATCGAGAACTGCTCGTCCAGGTGTTTCGACCAGTGCACGCCCTTCGCGAGAAACCGAGCGACGAAACCGGCGAGCACCCCGATGGTGAGCGAGGCGACGATCTCGTCGTTGAGCGTGACCTGCGTTGCCTTGAAGCCAACCAGCAGGGGTTCGGCGCCCAAGAAGAACACGAACGTCAGGTACGCAGAGGCCGCAGCGATCAGCGCGGGAATGAGGCCATGTCTCGAGATGTCGCGCCGGTATGGCGCCTCGATGGCAAACAACACTCCCGTGGCTGGAGCCTTGAAGACAGCTGCGATACCAGCTGCCGCACCGGCGACCAGGAGCACGAGACGAGGGCGTTCGCCGAGAACCCTGGGAAGACGGTCGCCCATCATCTGACCAATCGTTGCGCCGGTGAGCACGGCCGGGCCCTCGATGCCGACAGCGCCTCCGGTTCCGATGGTCGCAACGCTTGCGGCCAGTCGCGGGAGTAGCCGCTCTTGTTCGGCCCCGTGACCAGAGTGAAACGACTCGACGTAGGCATCGGAAGTTTGTCGACCGGCGTTCGGGGCCAACTTCATGATCCACGCAACGACCAAGAGCCCAGCGGTCGGCAAGATGACCTGCAGCCAGATCGGAGCCTCGAGCACGGCATGCAGCGCGACTTCGACCGTGATCCAGTCCAGCAACGCGACGATGCCGCCGATGACGATGCCGAGTCCGGCATAGACAATGAATCGAATAGCGCCGTTCGTCACCTGAGCACTCTAGAGAATGTCTCTCCGCATGTGGCGCGGGGTGAAGCACCCACTCCTCGACCCGACCACTCAATTTGGGCAAGTCCGGTCTACCGGCAGGGTTGTAGGTCGATTGGCCTACATGAAACCTGCCGTGAATCGATCTCTGCGCGTCGACTCGGGACAGCGATCGCCCCATCGTGCGATGACCGTCGACTTCTATCTGTATTCGAGCCACGAAGTAGCCGTGTGGGAGCCGATCTGGCGCTCGCTGCGCCAACGGGGAGTCGACGCACAGTTCGTCCTCGAGCCGCCAGGCGTTCACGCCGCAATGGGATCGGTACCGAATCCCAACGCGAACTGGTTCGATGACAAAGACGGCGAGATCGAACCGCTCATGAACCCGAGCACGTTCTCGATCCTCACCGAGCTACTGGCCGAACGCTCGATCGCGTCCATCCCCGAGAGTCGACTTTCGGCTGATGCCGTGATCACCACCCAAGGTGTCGGGTGGCTCCTTCGGTACCACGACGCGCTTCGTATCAAGACCGAGTACGGAGCGAGCGCGTTCGTCGGAGCGCATGGACATGGTTCGGTGAACGCCGGCCTCGACGCGGTTCTTGCGCACGGCAACTTCGCCGAATGCGCGATCAGCGCTCACCTTCCAAGCGACCAGATTCACATCGTCGGCTATCCGAAGTGGGCACCGTCACTTCGGGAGGGTCTCACGCGCGAACGCGCTCGTGAACTTCTAGATATCGACAGCTCGCTACCGGTCCTCGCGTGGCTCCCCACGTGGGCCCACAACTCGGGGATCGACCGATACTCCACGGCACTCGCGGAGTTGGCCGACCACTACCTGATCATCGCGAAACCTCACCACAACAGCCTTCGTTTCGAGTCAGCCCGGTTGGCCGAGATCGATGAACGCATCGTTGTCCGATCAGACCTGCACTCGCTCGTACCCCTGTACGTGGCCGCCGACGTCGTGGTGGCAGACAGCCGGTCGGGCGCGCTTGCGGAGACTCTCCTCGCAGATCGACCGGTCGTCGGGCTCCTTCCGGGAATCGATGCCCGAAGCAACGGCGTCTTTGAAGGCCTCGACGATGTCGCCGTGTGGTGTCAACAACCCGAAGATCTCACGTCGGCGCTAACGAACGCACTGGGCACCGATCGCAGCACCTCCCGTTCCCGCTGGAGGGAATGGCTCTTTGCTGATCACGGCGGTCAAGACGACCATGTCGCAGCAGAGACGATCATCACCCTGATCTCAGACCGGGTGCGACCTGGATCATCGTCGTTGCCTCTCGAGGCGCTCGACCAATCGATCGATGACGCGCTTGAGAGCACTGCCGACTCGACCTTCGAGGTCTTCGGATATGCATGGCAACGATGGCCTGGACACCCCCGTCTCTTGGATTTGCTCGCGCAAACCTGCCGCTTGTTCTCCCCTGCCGAACTCCTGGCCTCGGCTCGCCTCGTTCGCGCCCATGGATTCGGCGAGGCGTGTCCGCTCCTCGCGGTCATGAATGACCGCGAGGTGGAGCCGGTGATCCGCATGACCGCATCCGCCTTGGCGGCAATCGAACTCGAGGATCAACAAGCCAGCGAACAGTTCCACTCGCTCGTCGAGCAGGTGGCTGGCGACAGCTTCGATGAAGCTTTCTACCAACTCGACATGGTCCCCGCTGCACTACCGGTGTTTGTGCACGCAGCGGCGACCACACCTGACCGTTGCCGTGAGCTGGCCGCCTCGCTCAACCGACTCGGGGCCGAGGACGAAGCGAATTCGCTCCGTGCATACGGAGAAACGTTGGTCGCGCAGTGACCTCGCCGATGCAGACCGATACCGAGACCGTCAAGACCCTCAACATCAATCCCGACTCGATGTCTTGTTACCTCGGGCTACGACACCTCCCGCGTCAGGGAATGCAATGGACGCGTGGGGTCGCTCCGACCCTTCCCCAAGCTGATGCACCTACTCGGCTCGTCTCGAGTAGCGAAGCGATCCTCGAGACACTTCATGACCTGATGCCTCGCGATCCCGATCTTGGGATCTTGCTCAGCGGCGGCATCGACTCAGCGATTCTTGCGGCAATCGCTCCAAAAGGCACGCCGTGTTTCACCATCTCGTTCGATGCACCCGGCGCCGCCGATGAATCGATCGCTGCCAAGGCATACGCCGCCAGGTGGGAACATCCGCACCATGTCGTACGCGTCGGTTGGGACCACTACGAGGCGCATGCCACCGACCTGATGGCAAACAAAGGGTCGCCCCTTCATGCCGTCGAGGTCCCGCTTCACCTCGCTGCCCTGCGAGCGCGCGAGTTGGGCGTAGGAGGACTGCTGGTCGGGAACGGCGCCGATTCGACGTTCGGCGGCATGGACAAGCTTCTGTGTGTCGACTGGAGCTTCTCAGATTTCATGAAGCGCTACTTGTTCGTCGACCCTGCCCTGATCTTGAAGGACCCCACCGACCTCAGCGGAACTTTTGCCCCGTACCGGAAGGCCGACGGCATCGACGTGCAACGATTCCTCCGCGAGATTCACGGCCAGGGGATCGTGCAGTCGTTCGAAAACGCGATCCACAGCGCCGGACTGGACATCGTTGCGCCCTACGAGGCCATGACGCACGACGGTGCCCTCGACCTCGACCGGATTCGAGCGGGAGAACCGAAATATCTCCTGCAACAGCTGTTTCGAGACCTCTACGAGACGACCGACGTACCAGAGAAGGTCCCATTCGCGCGCCCGATGGATGTCTGGATGGCCGGTTGGTCGGGGCCAAAGAACAGCCGACGCGAGTTTCGCCCCGATGTGGCCACACAACTCGCCTCGATGAGCGGTGAGGCGCGCTTTCTCGTGTGGTGCTTGACGGAGTTCATCGAACAAATCGAACGAGATCTCGATGTATGAGAACTGCGCTCGAGCGGCCGTCTATCGCGGCCCGAACCACTATCCCGAACACGCTCCCTTCGATACGCACAACGACCACGCCGAACTGCCCGGGCCGCGATCGCTCGGCCCGAACTCGGCTCACGACGCAGTTCGTGCGGCACTGCTGCTGCTGTATCCGCCCGGACCACGTCATGGTGAGGGCGCGACATGGAACCCGCTCGGCGAGTTGATCGAGCCCGGGCAGACGGTCTTCATCAAGCCCAACTTGGTCGACCATGAACACCGCTTCGGTGGTGACATCTGGAGTGTGATCACGCACCCATCGGTCGTACGAGCCGTCGCCGACTATGTTGCGTTGGCTCTTCGCGGCGACGGCCGAATCATCGTCGGCGACAACCCGCACGTCGACTGCGATTGGCATGCGCTGTCCGAGCTGTATCGAATGGACTTGATCGCGGAACGTCTGCAACACCTGCATGGCATCGAAGTCGACTTCGTCGACCTTCGCGACTGGCACGTACCGGACCTCACAAATTACGGCTGGCGAGCAGGTCGAGAACCCCTCGCCGGTGACCCTGCAGGCCAACACATCGTCGACCTGACCGACTCGTACCTCGATGACGCTCGCTGGTGGTTGTTTCGCGGCACGCTCAACGAGCGCCTCGAGACCATCAATGCACACCGGGGCGGGCACACGTACGCATTTTCTGGAACGATCGTGGATGCAGACACCTACGTGTCGGTTCCAAAGCTGAAGTCGCACGCAAAGGTTGGTGCAACCCTCAACATCAAGGGTCTCATCGGCACGATCAGCAACAAGAACTCTCTCGTTCACTGGGCGATCGGGTTCCCGAAGTTCGGTGGCGACGAGTATCCGAACCCGGACTCATGGCTGGACTATCCACGGCTCTATTGGCAGCACCTGGCGAACGACCTGCTTCCCAGCCGGGCGCAGCTGGCTCTACGCGATCGATTGGGATCGACGAAGATCGGTGCCACATATCGCTCACTCGTCACCACCGAGGCACAACGGGCGCGCCTTCTACGAGGTGCCTGGGACGGCAACGACACCACGTGGCGGATGACCGCCGATGTTCACGACGCCTTCGTCGGACGTCCCGGTGAGGCAAAACGTCGGACTCTGTCGATCATCGATGGAATCGTCGGTGGAGACACCGACGGTCCGCACTTTCCCCATCGGGTCGCGCCGGGTGCGATCGTTGCTTCCGAAGATCTGCTCACGGCGGATCTCGTGGCCGCTCGATACATGGATTTCGACACCGATCAGATCGCCTACCTGCGCGCGTTGCGGCAAAGCCATGACCTCGATCTCGAAGACATCACCGTGCTCGGGGGTGGACAGGATTTCTTCGATCGTTCCACCCGCCACCTCCAGTTTCGACCACCGAATCGTTGGCCGAACCTCAGCCTCTTCGACCTCGAACCAGCGGGCGACCTGCTCGAAGAAGCCAGAAACGAAATGGTGGCGGCATGAAACTGGGCTACACGACCGGCGTGTTCGACCTCTTCCACATCGGACACCTCACCCTTCTGCGAAATGCCCGGGCCCTGTGTGACCGTCTCGTGGTCGGCGTGACGACCGACGAACTCTTGCTCGCCGAAAAGGCGAAACACTCGGTCATCCCGCACCACGAGCGGATGGAGATCGTCCGGTCGATCACCTACGTCGATGCGGTCGTCGCACAGGACCACATGGACAAGATGGCCATGTGGGAGCGTCTGCGGTTCGACATCATGTTCGTCGGCGACGACTGGTTCAACAGCCCCCGGTGGAGACAGATCGGCGCGTCATTCGAAGATGTCGGGGTGAAGGTGGTCTTCTTCCCATACACACAGGGAACCTCGTCCACTCTGATCAACGAGGTGCTGGAGGAGCGGCGTGCTGCGATTCGCGCTCACGGTCCCGTCACGCCAGCACATGAACTCCCGATAGACCTCGCGTCATAGAACTCAGCTGGCGTGACCGCCGTGCGGATTCACGGGTGCACCATCGCCCGCCGCGCTCTCGACAACGGCATCGAGAACTCGTTGTACCGCCTGCCCCTCGGCGAAGTCCGGGGTGATGGCGCGGCCGTCACGAATCGCGCTCACCCAGCCGCGAGTCATCGAGTCCGTCGTACGAAAAACATCTCGATACGTGTTGTGCACCGTGTCGCGGCGCACCCCGTTCCAGATCTCGTCAGGGATCGGGATGACCTTCGCCGGGCCAGCCTCACCACGCTTGAGACCTCGGACTTCCTGGACGGTGTCCCAATCACACGTTGCATAGATCGTGCCGTCATCGCCATGGATTTCGAGGTGATGCGTCTGACCGAACGGCGTGCCCTCCCACGCAACAGCACTGGCCTGCAGCACGCCGTAGGCACCGGACTCGTATTGGATGGTCATCGCAACGCTGTCTTCGCAGCGCTCATAGTCGCTGCCGTCGGGACGTGGCCCACGATCGACGAACGTGGCTGACGTTGCGCTGACCGACCGCTCCGTGTCATCGAGCAACCAACGCGCCAGATGAATCCAGTGCGAACCGAGATCGCCGATGATGCCCGAACCCGCTAGCTCTTTGTCGAATCGCCACGTATAGCTGTCATCGAACCCGAACTCGGTGTAATAACGCACGTTGATGTGGTGCGGGCGACCGATGTACCCGTCTTCGACGAGCTTCTTCACAAACCGGTTGACGGGCATGTAGTGGTAGGTGAACGGCACCATCGTGATCGCCCCGACCTCCTCGGCCTTGGCAACCATGACCGCGCCTTCCCTCGCGTCACGTGCAAGCGGCTTCTCGCAGAGCACGTGGAGACCGCGAGCCAACGATGCCAGAGCGAGCGATTCGTGGCTGTCGTTGGAGGTGGCGATCACCACTGCGTCCATCTCCACCTCGTCGAGCATCTGTTGCGGATCCGTGAACCACTCGGGAATGTTCCAGTTCTTCGAAAACGACTCGGCAGGTTCGGGTCGTCGGCCGCACACGGCCACGACGGTGCAGTCGGGGTGGGCATCAAGCGGAGGCAAGTACATGGTGTCCGCCCACCAACTGGTCCCGAACACACCAACACGCACGGTCATGAATATTCCACCCTCAGGATCGCTGACGAATGGCTGAGCCTAGATGCTCTTCCCGCACGTGGGACCCATTCGGGACACCTCTAGTCGCGCTCGATCGTGACCTCACGCCAGAACCCCACGCGATCGGTGACCAAACGTTTTGCAAGAGGCCACGGCTTCTCGTAGCGAAAGGCGGCATCGAGGGCGGTGTCTTCACCGTTGTCGACGTGAAAGTAGTTGGCTTTGCCCTTCCAAAAGCACCGTGACGTGGTGGGGCTCTCCAAGAGCGCCCCGGCTGTCACGCTGTCGAGCGGAAAGTACGTGATGCCTTCGACGACCTTCACGTCGTCGCTCTCTGCCACCACAACTCCGTCAAACATGGCTCGCGTCATGACGGTCCCGATCGTTCGTGGACCATCGGCCCGAGGACACAGTAGAGAGATGGCGGTGACGAGGATGTCGACTCCGGTCCCGTGGAGGCCTCGACTGGAGTCGAGATCGAGAACGCTGCCGCAACGCCAGCAGCGGTGATCACCGCAGCTGTCCCGACCGGAGCGAGCCGAAACCCTCCGAACCCTGCTGGCGGCTCGGGGACCGGGCTTTCGTCGATCAGCAGATGAAGCAACATCGCGGCAATTCCCAGGAAGACCGACATCCACCACATGATCGAATAACTCCCCGTGATGTCGACGAATTCCCCGCCCATCCACGCACCGAGGAAGGACCCGACCTGGTGCGAGAGAAACACGATGCCGAACAAGGCTCCCGCATTCGTCGGGCCGAACTGCTGTGTGACGATCGCGCCCGTGGGTGCGACGGTCGAGAGCCAGAGGACTCCCATCGCCATACCGAAGATGATCGTCGACGCCCCTGACGTCGGGATCAGAGCGTACGCAGCGATGACCACGGCTCGAAGCCCATAGATCCCAGCCAGGACCATCGTCAGGCGCATCCGGCCGCCGAGGTACCCAGCGAGCAGCGAGCCAACCACGTTGAACAGTCCGATGAGCGCGAGAGCAGTCGACGCTGTGGTCGCCGAGATTCCTGCGTCGTCGACGAAACCGGCGAGATGTACGCCGATGAAAGTGACGTGGAACCCACACACGAAGAAGGCACCGTTGAGCATCTTGTACGACCGCGAGCTCGAAGCTCGGCGGAGGTCCGAGCGAAGATCCGGGCGTGGGGACGCAGCGTCGTTCTCCTCGGACATGCCGTCGTCTGCGCCTTCCGACGTGATGGCGACCGACCGCATCGCAGGCGCCAGAACGATGACGAGCGTTGTGAGAATCGCAAGTACGACCGAGGTGCGCTGCCACGAGCCGTTGTCCAGCAACCAACGGGCGATCGGAATCAACACGAACTGCCCGAGCGATCCAACGGCGCTCACGACACCGAGCATCATCGAACGTTTCTCCGGGGGCGCCATACGCCCGACGGCAGAAAGCACGACCGCGAAGCTTGCAGCCCCGATGGCAACTCCGGTGATGAATCCTCCGGACAGCAGAATCAGGCCCGAACCTTCCGCGGTCGACATCAGAAACAACGCGATCGCGTAGAGCAGCCCGCCGGCGGCGAGGGTTCTCGCTGCGCCAAAACGATCCGATACGGCGCCGGCGATTGGCTGGCTGAAGCCCCAGAGCAAGTTCTGCACCGCGATCGCAAGCGAGATCGAGCCGAGATCGGTGCCCAGCCCGTCGGCGATCGGCTCGAGAAGCAGCCCAAACGTCGAGCGAACGCCAAGCGATACAGCAGTGATGATCCCACCGGCGGCAATCACCAACCACAACGGAAGACGAGGTCGATGCGTCGCCTGGACCTGAACCATCATCGGACAATACCGCCGCCCCCACGTGTGACCCCCATACCGGCCCCGGTGACCGATAATGGATGTATGGCGACTCCGGACCAGACGTTGGCGACCACGACGAAGGCCGCGAAGGAACCTGGTCCTGGGCTGTGGCTGAGTCTGATCATGTTGTCGGTGGGATTCGTCGCATGCGGCGCAGGCTGCTACTTGGCTTTTCAGTCGGCCTTCGAGCTGCTCTCGATCGATTCGTTCGAGACGCCTGGCGCGCAGACCCGCGATCTCGACCCTGGCGAATATCAGATCTACGTCCGGTCGGCGTCGGTCTCTCTCCTGAACCTCGATGTCGACTTTGACGAAACCCTTCCCAGTCTCAGCGAAATCACGGTGACCAACGCCGATTCGGGTGAACCGGTGGTGGCGCAATCGTTTCGGTCCAACGAGCCGCTGAGTCGTTCCGCCAATGTGTACGAAGGAGTCGCGATCTTCGAGGTGGTCTCGGAGGGTCGTTATACGGTCGATGTGGCCTCGATCGACTCGAGTCGAGCCGTATTCGGCCGCTCCATCGAGTCCGCGTTCGACCGCATAGTCCCGTGGCTGATCATGGCCATCGTGGGACTCATCCTCTTCGTCGTTGGCACGATTTTGCTCATCGTTGGAATGGTCCGCCGTAAGAGTCACCGAGACCGGCAGAGTGCGATGCCGGCGATGCCGGCGATGCCGGCGGCGGTACCGGCGGACGGCCCCACGCCCGCCACGCAAGCTCCGCCGGTGCATCAGCCACCGGCTCCTCAGCCGACCGAGACCGAGACCCCGTGGGGTCCGTGATTCAGCCGATTGGCGAGTGCGCGGTGAGACCACCATCGAGCGTGAAGACGGAACCGGACGCGAAGGTCGATTCGGGACTCGCCAGCCAGACTGCAAGGCTCGCAACATCGTCGGGTATGCCCAGACGACCGACGGGGTGTTGGCTCACCGCCTGATCCCTCGCGGCGATGGGATCGTCGCTCATCTCGAAGGCCGCGTCGGCAAGTTTCGTGGTGATCCATCCAGGTGCGATCGCATTGCAACGAATGCCGTCTCGCCCGTGGTCGGTGGCAATGGCCCTCGTCAGGGAGTGCACCGCGCCTTTGGACGCGTTGTACACCGCCATGCCGTGGTCCGCGCTGTCTCCGGCAATCGATCCGATGTTGATGATCGCTCCGCCGCCCGGTTGCGACTGGATCTGACGAACCGCCGCCCGGGCACAGTTGAAGACGCCGCGCACATTGACCCCGATGACCGAGTTGAACTCTTCATCGGTGGTCTCGGCGATGGTCTTCTCGACCTGAACGCCGGCGTTGTTGACGAGCACATCGAGACGACCCCAGTGTTCTACCGACGCGGCGATCAGAGCATCTGCGGCGGCAGAATCGGTCACATCGGTCTCCACCCAGCGAACACCCGCCCCGACGCCGTCGGGCTCTCGACGACTACCTAGCGTCAGGCGCGCACCTTCCTCCCAAAAGCGGTGTGCAATGGCTTCACCGATCCCGCTGCTGGCTCCAGTGATGACGATCGAAAGATCCGAGAGACGACCCATGCCAGGATTCTGTCAGGCCAGCGCGATCTCTTCGCATCGCACCAGACCGCGTTCCAAACTGGCGTCGTGTTGGAAGCGGGCCCAATCGAGCCAAAGCCCGTTCCCCATGGCCACCACATCGAAACTTCTCTCCGCGACCTCAGATGCGGACAGTGCAGGTCGAGCTTCGCCGATCAGTTTGCGAAGGGCCGCGGCATAGTCGTCGTAGTAGGACGCATCGATCTTCGCGAGGTCTTCGTCGGTGAGCGATACCGCCCAAAGCGAGACCCGAAGTCTCAGATAGTCGCCATCGAGGAACTCCTCGGTATAGGAGCCGCGGAGAAACGCCCGAACTCTCTCGTCGGGATCCTCCATGGCGGCAGCCGCTTCTACGCTTGCCTCCAACAGCCTCGTGGTCGCCCGGTCGAAGGCCGCCAGGATGAGGCTCTCTTTGCCTTCGAAGTGGTAGCTCAAGAGTCCGAGCGATACGTCGGCTTCCTCGGCAACCTGGCGCATGCTGGCCCCTCGAACCCCGTCTCGAACGATCACCGACTGGACTGCGTCGAGGATTTGTTCTTGGGTGTCTGAGGTCGCCATCGCGCCTTCGACCGTAGCAGCAAGCAGCTAGCCTCAAATTCTCATGTCACGACCAGGCGATCACGACACGTGTCCTTGTGGCAATGGCCAGGCGTTCGCCAGGTGTTGCAAGCCGCTCCATGATGCTGGCGTTGCCGGTCTTGGCACCACGGCCGAGGCAACGATGCGATCGCGCTACGTCGCGTACGTGACGCAAAACGAACCGTATCTGTTGGCGACGTGGCACGAGTCCACCCGACCCACGAGCATCGACTTCAGCGATGACGTGGAGTGGCACGGTCTCACCGTCGTCTCGTCGACCGGTGGAACTGGACTCGACTCGGCGGGCACGGTCGAGTTTCGGGCCCGGTTTCGACGAGGTGACGCCCATCTGGAGCTCCACGAGCGAAGCGAATTCATCCGAGAGTCTGGTCGCTGGTACTACGTCAGTGGCGTTGACCCCGACCTCGGCTAATCCGATTTTCGAAGCCGTCGAGCCGGGAAACAAGCTCACTGCAGAACGTACTGGACGATCGTTCAGTCGGAACCTACGCTGAGGCGATGAGCCACGCCATCGACGTGCTGGACGCCATCGTCGACCTCGATCGTTACCCAATTCATCGAATTGGCTCCACCGCTCGAACGGAGTTGGTCGCCGAGACCAGAGCGCAGATGCACGCTGTCGGCTGTTGTCGCATCTCGGATTTCATCCGGCGCGACGCCGTCAGCACGATGCTTCTCGAGGCGCAGTCTCTGCATGACAAAACCTTCTGGGCGCAGCAATCCCACAACCCCTACGCATCACCTCGAGACGACGATCTCCCCTTCGATCATCCTCGCAACACCTTCCAACATCGAATGAGCGGGTTCATCAACTCCGACCTTCTCCCCGATGACTCGCTGCTCAACAGGATCTATTCGTCAAACGTGTTCACCCACTTCGTCTGGGAGACGCTCGGAACCAGCCGGCCCATTTATCAGTGGGCTGATCCACTTGGCAGAAATCCATACGGTGTGATGGAGACCGAGCACTATTTTCCGTGGCACTTCGATGGCAACGAGTTCACCGTGAGCATCCTCGTGCAGAAGGCCGAATCGGGTGGAGTGTTCGAATACGTCCCCGACATCCGCAGGCCCGAGGACGAGAATTTCGAGCAGGTCCAACACATCCTCGAAGGCGGCCGAGACGGGGTTCGTGAGCTCGACCTGATTCCGGGCGACCTCCAACTGTTCAAGGGCCGGTATTCGATGCACCGGGTCACCCGTATCAAGGGACCGGCGACTCGGTACATCGCGTTGCCGACCTACGTCTTCGACCCGTGGCGTATGAACCGCCCCCACCACGCCATCCAGTACTACGGGCGCGCGACCGACATGCACTACGAGCGAGAACTTGCTCTCGTGGACGGATTGGTCGACTGAGGTGAAGATTCCCTAAGGATGTGGCGGAACCGGCCGTCACGACCGGTGGATGCGACGGGCGAGAGCTACCGTGGTGGGCCAGTCCAATGACCTCGACGCACCCCTTCTCGCCCAGAACTCCGCCGCCACCGGTCGCACTCCCAGGTCCGATGGCGGAGGTCGTGGACGCGCCCGCGCCGCCCGAACTCGAGCCAGAGGAACCGCGACCACCCCGCGATCGGCCCCGGTGGCTTGTCCCCCTGTCCGCAGCGGTTCTTGCAGTAGCGCTCGGAGCCGTCATAGCTGGCTGGTTCTTGACTCGCGACGAGGTACTGACGAGCGAACAAGTCCAGGAAGCCGTGGGAGAAGCCCTGTCGTCGACCACGGTTCCTGATCCAGTCGGGCCTGCCGTCTACGCGACGGTTCTTCCCTCGTTGGCGTTCATCCAGAACGGCGAAGCCGGCACCGAGGGTTCCTCGATCGGGTCCGGCGTGATCATCAACGCTGATGGACTCATCATGACGTCGAACCACGTGGTCGCAGGGTCGTCGGACATTGTCATCACCTTCACCGATGGCACGACCAGCGCAGCGACTGTCGTCGAGAGCGACCCGGCGATCGACATTGCGGTACTCCAAGCCCAGACGCTTCCCGAAGTTGTTGTGCCCGCCGTGCTCGGCGGTGGCGTGCAGATCGGAGAACCCATCTACGCCTTGGGCAACCCACTCGGCCTCGGAGGGTCCTTTTCAGCTGGGGTCGTATCCGGCCTCAACCGCACCCTTCCACTTCCCAATGGCGACGAGCTGACGCAGCTCATTCAGTTCGATGCCGCCGTGAACCCGGGCAGTTCGGGCGGCCCCTTGGTCGATGCCAACGCACAGGTCGTCGGCATCGTCACGGCAATCGCCAATCCAACAGGCGAAGACTTTTTCTCGGGAATCGGATTTGCCGTTCCCATCGCAACCGCAGGCGGCGCCGCCGGAGGACCTGAACAGTGACCATGACACCAGACGATTCGCTTCAACCGCCCTCGACGCCTCCGCCGGCACCAACGGTCGCTCCGCCAAACCCCGTCGACTTCCTCGGAAGCCCGCCGCCACCTGCGTCGGCCACTCCTCCTCCGAAACATCGGGCCCTCGAGCATGTGTTGTACGAGGTCAAGAAGGTCATCGTGGGGCAGGATCTCCTGCTCGAACAGCTGATCGTGGCTCTCCTCGCTCGTGGGCACGTCCTCGTCGAGGGTGTTCCTGGACTCGCCAAGACGTTGGCAATCAAGACGCTCGCCGAATCGATCGGCGGCGAGTTCCAACGTATTCAGTTCACACCCGACCTCGTGCCGGCAGATCTGACCGGTACCCGGATCTACAACCAGAAGTCGGGCGAGTTTCAGACCGCACTCGGACCTGTCTTCACAAATCTCCTTCTGGCCGATGAGATCAACCGGGCACCAGCGAAGGTCCAGTCAGCCCTGCTCGAAGTGATGCAAGAACGACAGGTGACGATCGGTCGCGAATCCCACACGGTGCCCAACCCGTTCCTGGTGCTCGCAACGCAAAACCCGATCGAGTCCGAAGGCACCTACCCGCTTCCCGAAGCCCAACTCGACCGCTTCATGATGAAGGTGCTGGTCGGCTACCCCACGCCGACCGAAGAGTTCGTCATCGTCGAGCGCATGACAGGCGCCGTCGAGGCCGTCATGCAGGTCATCAGTACCGATGAGCTGATCGAGCTGCAGCAGGCGGCTGACGAGACCTACGTCGACCCGGCTCTGATCGAATACGCGGTGCAGCTCGTCAACGCGACCCGAGAGCCACACCTCGTTGGATTGGGCCATCTGGCGCCCTACATGACCCATGGGGCGAGCCCGAGGGCATCGATCAATCTGATTCTCACTGCGAAGGCTCTGGCCTTCGTGCGCGGTCGTTCGTACGCACTCCCCCAGGACGTACGCGACCTTGCGCTCGACGTGCTCCGCCATCGTCTGGTGCTGTCGTATGAGGCTCTGGCCGACGGGGTGCGCCCTGACGATCTCTTGTCGCAGATTCTGGCCACCGTGCCCCTCCCCGAGGTTCCGCTCCATGAGCGCAACACCCTCCCTGACACCCACACCTGAGGCCCTGCTGCATCGGCTCGATTGGCGCGTCCTGCGTCGACTCGACGGCCATCTGCAGGGTGATCACCGCACCAATTTCCTTGGCGCGGGTCTCGACGTCGCCGATCTGCGTCAGTACCAACCAGACGACGATGTCCGGCGCATCGACTGGAATGTCACCGCGCGAATGAACGAACCGTTCGTTCGCCAATACGACGAGGACCGCGACCTCACGGTCTGGTTCTTGGTCGACCGATCACCGTCGATGCAATTCGGCCATGACGAACGCTCGAAGGAAGTCGTCGTGGCAGAGCTCGTCACGGCGCTGTCTCGCTTGTTCACCAACCGCGGAAACCGCGTCGGCTCGGTGTTTTGGAACAACGCCATCGAAGTGATGATCGAGCCGCGATCCGGGCGTACCCAAGTCTTGCGAATCGCCCGACAGCTTCTCCGTCCCCCCACTGCGGTCGGAACCCAGACGTCGCTCACCGGGCTGCTGCGAGCTGGCGCTGGCCTCGCCCGCCGACGTTCGTTGATCATCGTGGTCTCCGACTTCTTGAGTGAGCCGGGTTGGGAGACATCGCTGCGCCATCTGGCAACCCGCCACGAGGTGATCGCGGTTCGTTTGGTCGACCCGCAGGAGGTCGAGATTCCCGATGCCGGGTTGGTCGTGGTGCAGGACGCCGAAACCGGAGAGCAGCTCACGGTCGACACGAGCAACCCCAAGTTTCGCAAGCGTTTCGTCGAGGCAGCCGCACAGCGAGAAGCAGATCTGGCGTCATCGGCAGCGCGTGCTGGTGTCGACCTGTTCGTGCTGTCGACGGACGATGATCTCACCCGGGCTCTCTTGCGGATGGCAGCACACCGTGAAAAGCAGCGTCGACGATGAGCTTCACCTGGCCCCTCGCTCTACTCGGACTCCTACTCATCCCCTTGCTGGCAATCGTGCTTCGTCGTGTGAGCCAACACAGGAGCAGTCCAACCTCTGCTCGTCTGGGGCGCGGCGTGGTCGCCGAAGACCGACGCGTCGGCCGTCAGCTGCCGTCCTGGATGTTGTTGTTGTCATTGACCGCGCTGTTGGTCGGATTCGCCCGACCGCACGCAACGATCGATGTGCCGCAGATCAGGAGCAAGGTGGTTCTGGCGTTCGACACGTCGAGCAGCATGGCAGCCGATGACCTCGACCCGACCCGCCTCACAGCGGCAAAGGCTGCTGCTGTCGAGTTCGTAAACAAACAACCTGCGGTTGTCGAGATCGGAGTCGTCTCATTCGGATCGGGCGGTGTTGTCACAATGCGCCCCACCGATGACCGGGTCGCCATCCTGTCTGCGATCGATCGACTCGAACCAGCTGGTGGCACATCTCTTTCGCAAGGCCTGTTCGCCTCAATGAGCGCAATCGCGAACGGGCCGATGCTCTTTGATCCCTCTGCGGAGAATGCCCCGACTCCCGACATCGACTTCGGCTCGTTCGGCTCCGCGATCATCGTGATGTTCTCCGATGGTGAAGACACGTCAGAGCAAGATCCAGCCGTGCTCACCGAGTTGGCAGCCACCGCGGGCATCCGGGTCTTTCCGGTTGGGATCGGTAGCGAAGAGGGAGCCGTCATAGATCTCGACGGGTTCAGTGTCGCGACTACTCTCGACGAGGCGGCCTTGCAGAACATTGCGGCCCAGACCAACGGGACGTACTTTCGAGCCGAGGACACGGCCGATCTCGCCAACATCACCGAATCGGTCGAACGCGAGCTCGCCATCGAACCCGAAGACATCGAGGTGACGGCGCTCTTTGTCATCGGCGCGCTGCTCGTGGCGGCGCTTGCCGGCGCCCTGAGTCTGAAGTGGACGGGACGGATGCCATGAGCTTCTCCTGGCCCTACCTTCTGATCTCGCTACTGGTTCCGCTGTTGCTGCTCGGCTACTACCTGCTCGTGCTGCGCCGACGGAGCAAGGCTGCCGTGCAGTACGGCAGCTTGTCGCTCATTCTTGCTGCCGCCCCGTCCTCATCGTGGTGGCGCCGACATCTTCCAGCCGCCCTCTTGTTGCTTGGCCTCGTCGCGCTCAGCGTCGGTGCTGCACGACCACACGCCACGCTCGACGTCCCCCTCAGCCGGACATCGATCATTCTTGCGCTGGATGTTTCGCTGTCGATGTGTTCCAACGATGTCGACCCGAACAGGCTCTCCGTTGCACAAGATGCTGCGAAGTCCTTCGTCGAAGACCGTGACGACGGAACACAGATCGGCATCGTTGCCTTCGGTGGTACGGCAGAGCTCGTGGTCGCGCCGACCAACGACACCGATCAGCTGGTCACGGCGATTGAAAGCTTCACCACGAGTCTGGGAACCGGTATCGGCAACGCGACGCTTCGATCTCTTGACGCAATCGCCGAGGTCAACCCGGACGTCGCTCGCGCAACCATCGACCTCAGCGACGAGGTCGACCGAGAGGCACTTGCGGCAGCTGGCGAGTACATCCCCGACATCATCGTGCTCCTCACCGATGGGGCGAACAGCCAGGGCGTCGACCCGATTCTGGCGGCACGCCAGGCGGCGGATCGGCAGGTTCGCGTGTTCACGATCGGCTTCGGGAGCGATGAAATTGCCGAGATGATCTGCGAACCGGATCAGATCGGCCCGGGCAGCTTCGCTCCCGGATTTGGTTTCAACGGGGGTCGCCCCGATCTGGGCGACGTCACCCTGGAGGAACTGCGCCCGTTCCTCGTCATCGACGAACCGACGTTGCAAGAGGTCGCCGACCTCACCGGCGGGCAGTACTACCGAGCAGCCGATGCAGAGCAGCTCGTCGATGTGTTCGACCAGCTACCGAGCCAGATCGTGGTGCAGGAACAAGAGGTCGAGATCACCGTCGCTTTCGCCGCCGCTGGCGCAGTCTTGATACTGCTCGCCCTCGGTTTGGCGCTTCGATTCCGACGCCCCTGAGGGTGGCGACGCACGACCGAGAAGGCAAACCGTCGAGTGGGTGGCAGAGAAGTCGGTACGGTGAACGTATGGGAATCCTCGCTCGCCTTCGATCGATAGTGGCTCGAACCGGCCGCGGGGCCGGCGTCACGGAGAACACATCGCGTCTAGCGGAAGCCTCGGACGTGTTGGACGATCTGCGTGGTGACCGCCTGTCACCCCAACCTCCAGACCACGGCACCTCCGCCGTCGACAACGTCGCCGCGGCGGCGAAGGACTACGGGCTCAGCCGATTCAGCGGCGAGAGCGACGCGTTGGCGGGCGCCGCCAAGAGTTACCGACCAGCGAAGAGCCGCAAGCAACGCAAACGTGAGGGCTGACCAGAATCAGCTAAGCGCGTCTCGGCTGGTGCGCCAGAAATTGACCGCGACCGCAACTGGGTCAGCGCCGGCGGGAAAATCCGAGAGCTTGAGCATCGAGCCAGTGAACGCGGGTGCGTTCCAGATGTCATCAGCAGGGTCGACACCGATGCGATCGGGGTACCAGATGCTCAGGTACAGATAGGGCTCGTCGATGCTGTGATCGCCCGGGGAGGCGCCGTAACTTCCCCGATGGTCCTCATCGCCCACCTCGATCGCCGGATCGAAGTGACCGGGCCAGAGTTGCGGCTCGCTCGCGTCGACAGACGCATCATCGGCGGCCACCGTGCGAAGCGCCTCGAACGCAAGGTCGAACCATTGCCCGAGCAAACCGGACGCCTGACCATCGATCGAGAGATCGGCCTCGACGTCGCCCAGCGCGGGCGAGTCATGCTCGGCAGCTGTGTCCGGGTCGATGGGGCCGCCGAGAAAGTCGGCCGCTGCTTGCAGCGAAGAGATCTGATGACGCCGCTCAGAGCCGTCGACCTCGTCGATCAGCTCGAGACCCTCGACCCGCACCCGCCGGCCGTCGAACTCGGGGGTGCCAAAGCCACCTGGAGTGGCCCGCAGACCGAACCGGCCGGTCGCCCGATGGCGCGTGGGGGCGATTACATACGCGGCGAGTCGATGCAACGCAGTCCGAGTCTCGGTCAGTGAAGCAGGTACAGCTGGCAGTGGATCCATGAATGGGTTCTCCGGAAGTCGATGTTTGTCGTGAGTGGTTCTGAGGTCAGACCAGCAAGGCGTCGGTGACGATGTCGACCAACGCTGGTCCAGGGTGTGCAAGTGCGGCCGTGATCGCCGAGTCGAGATCGGAGAGGTCGGTGACCCGGAATCCCTTCGCTCCACACAGCTCGGCAAATGCGGCGAAATCGGGATTGTGCAAGCCCGTCTGCCAAACGTCCCACTCCGCAGCCCGCTGCTCTTTCGAGATCTTGCCGAGCTCGGAGTTGTTCAAGAGAACGTGCGTGATGTTCATGTCGTACTTCACCGCTGTCGTCATCTCCATCGCGTACTGACCGAAACCACCGTCACCGCTGACGCTGACGACCTGGCGGGTATCTCCGACCGCGCCCCACGCCCCCATCGCTGCAGGAAAGGAGAACCCGATCGATCCGAGGTAGCCCGACATCAGGACGTCCTGGTGACCCGACGCCTCGAAGTACCGGCCGAACGAATACGTGTTGTTCCCCACGTCGACGGCGATGACCGCGTCTGGGTCGATCGCCTTGCCGAGGCTGGCCATCACCGCGGCGGCGCCGATTCCAAGACCTGCGTCGTCGAGCACTCGACTCGCCTTCTCGGCCCGCCAGATCGCCCAACGCTCTTCGAGCTCTCCTCGGAGATCGTGACATTCGATCTCCTCGGGGATCGCTGCCAGCAGCTGTGCCGCCGTGACGCCGACATGGCCCTGCAGCGGCACGTCGACAGAGTGGAACCGCCCGAGGGCCATCGGGTCGTAGTCGACCTGGATCAGGGGTTTGTAGTCAGCGATCCCTGTGTGGTTCGCGAAACTGGCGCCGAACACGATGACCAAGTCACTCTCGTTCATGAACCAGCTGGCGATCGGTGTTCCCGACCGTCCCATGACACCGCAACCAAGCTCATGATCGTCGCCGATCAGGCCCTTGCCCTTGAACGTCGTCGCTACGGGTGTGCCGAGGCGGTCGGCCAGCGCAATGACCGATGCCATGTCGTCGCGGGCGCCGTTGCCAACGATGATCATCGGCCGGCTTGCCTTCGCGATCATCTCGGCGGCTCGTGCGACCTCGTCGATCGGCGCAGCGATTTCGCGTGATCCGGTTCGCCCCTCTGGAGAACCTGCTTTGACATCGTCGTCGACGGGCGCATGCTGAATCTCGTCGGGGAAGATCAGGTGCGCCACATCTCGTTCGACGATGGCGGTCTTCATGGCGAGCGACGCCAGCTCGGCGTGGTTGGATGTGGCGTGCACGGTCTCGCTGAATCGGGAGACATCCGCGAATGCGCCCTCGAGGTCTGTGTCTTGAAAGGCGCCACGGCCCTTCACGCTCGACGGAACCTGTCCGCTCAGCGCCAGCACGGGTGCACGATCCTCCTTGGCGTCGTAGAGGCCGGTCAGGAGGTTCGTCGAGCCAGGTCCAGCGATCCCGAAGCAACCGGCCACTCCGCCTGTGAGTTTGCCGAAGGCGGTCGCTGCGAACGCGGCTGCGCCTTCGTGTCGGACACCGATGAAGGTGAGTTCCCCGCGGCTTTCGGCCTTACGCATCGCGTCGGCGAACCCAAGGTTCGAGTGTCCGACGATGCCGTACACGTGCGTGAGGCCCCAGTTGACCATGGTCTCGACCATCACATCAGAAATGGTTCGAGGCTTCGGAGAGGGCGTTGGCAGAGAAACGTATACGCCGTCCTCGCGAACTTCCGTCGTGAAGCAGTCCGGCGCGTCGCTGAATCCGCCCGGAGGTTGTCCGGTCAGCGGAGAGTAGTCATAACCATGCCACGGGCACCGCAGCCAGCCCTTCTCGATCGATCCCTCACCGAGCGGACCGCCCTGATGTGGGCACGCGTTGTCGATGCAACCGAATTGTCCTTCGTGGTGCGAAACAGCAAATGTCTGCGTGCCGACGCTTACCGTCTTGACCCTGCCCTCATCGAGCTCACCTGGTTCGAGGACTTTGTGCCATTCGTACTCACTCATCGGTTCCCCCTGGATCGTTGCATCACGTTACGCTCCCAAACCATGTCGACGATGATCCGCATTCCACTTCCTGATGATTGGCACGTGCATCTTCGTGATGACGACATGCTTCGAGCGGTCGTCGAGTACACGGCTCGACGATTTCGCTACGCGATGGTGATGCCGAACCTACTGCCGCCAATCACCTCGACGACCGACGCAACGGCGTATCGAGATCGAATCCTGGCGCACGCGCCCGACGATGCGGTCGACTTTCGCCCCGTCATGGCGCTGTACTGCTCACCTGACATCGATCTCGTCGACCTCCGGGACGGCATCGAGTCTGGCGTCATCGCTGCGGTGAAGTACTACCCCGCCGGTGCGACCACGAACTCCGAAGCCGGGGGAAGTTCACTCGCTGCGTTCTCCGACCTCTTCGAGGTGCTGGCAGAAACGAAGACTCGGCTACTTGTGCACGCCGAGTCGACACGCCCCGAGGTCGACATCTTTGCTCGCGAGGAGGCATTTCTCGTCGATGAGCTCGCCCCGCTCTGCACTGCCAACCCGGAGCTCCTCGTGACGGTTGAACATGTCTCGACTCGCGCTGGCGTCGAGTTCGTTGCGGAGCACCAAAACACCGCTGCCACCATCACGCCGCATCACCTTGCACGTGAACGCACGCACCTGCTTGCCGACGGCATGCGTCCAGATCTCTACTGCAAACCGGTGATCAATTCGGCCGATGATCAGCGGGCGCTCGTAACCGCTGCGACAAGTGGCGACCCGGCGTTCTTCCTCGGCACCGACTCCGCTCCCCATCCAACAACAGCCAAATACGGGCCCCAGGCCAAGGCTGGCGTGTTCAACGCGGCCTACGGACTCGAAGTTGTCGCCGACGTGTTCGCTCGAGCCGATGCACTCGACAACCTTGCCGCGTTCGTGTCGCACAACGGGTGCGCGGTCTACGACGTGGCAGCACCCGAGCACCACATCGAGCTGACGGCAGAAACGGTCGACGTGGAGCGCGCATCGACGCTCACCACGGCGGCCGGGGACCGTGTGGTGTTGTTCGGTGTCGAAGAAGCAACCCGCTGGTCGGTGCGGCCGAGCTAACTCAGCCAGCAGCGTGCGAGACCTCGAGCACGTATGCGCCTCCCGCCCGATCCGTGAGATCACGCACTTGGATGATGAGCACTTGAGAGTTCGTGATCTCGAACTCGACATAACTGTTGAGCGAGCCATCGCCACGATCGTCGTTCTCGGCGAGGACCGACCCGAGTTGATCTTCGATGGTCACGATTGGATCGAAGGACTCGTTGGTCGCCACCACAGACACGACGACGGTCAGTGGGGTCTCGTCCTCGGGCACGCTGACTTCCAGACTCAGCTCATCGACGGTGCCGCCGGCGAGGTCAAACTCGTACACGGCCGATTCTCCGGCCGGCGCAAGAATCTCATCGCCGCGCTGGACGATCTCGGGACGCCAGTCGAGGCAGTCGATCGGACCAGAACCGGTGGTGGCCCGCGATCGATCGATGAGCCAGAACTCTCGGCCCCGAAACTCGCCGCTGATGACCTCATGGGTGATGTCCCACCGAGTACACGTGCTTTGCCCGTCGAACCCGAACTCCGCATCCTGTGTGCTCGTGAAGGTTGAACGTACGTCGAGCCCGCCTTCGATCTCGGTCACCGACCTGATGCGCCAATCCCAGAGCAAGCTGGTTGCCTGGCCCTCCGCCCATGCTTCGGGTGTGTTGTTGGTGGTGATCGATGGGCCGAGCACGCCAAAGGCGGCCTCAGCACGGCCGGAATTGATGCTCTGCGTGTACACCGCATAGGTACGTTGCAGCGCCTCGACCTCGGGGTGCACCACGTCCGCACCGATGAACTCGGCGGCAATCTGATCGATGTTTGCCAGGTCGACGTTTCCGACGCAGAACGCGGCCTCCACGGGCTCGGGGAATGCTGACCAATCGGCGAGTTCGGCTCGTACGCCTTCGATGTCGCCCGCGTACATCAGCCCTTCCGCAGCGATGTCCTTCAAGATCACCACGCCGATGACCTCGCCTTGTTGGTTGATGAGCGGCCCTCCGCTGCTCCCGGGCGCGACGACGGCGTCGGTTTGGATCAAGTTCGACACAACGCCCTCCGCGTTGCCCCCAAAGTCGAACTCACCGTTCATCGAGGTGACGCGCCCGACGGTGAGGGCAAGCGGCAGCCCGCGCGGGTGACCAATGGCCGCAACTTCCTCACCGACGCGTGGCTGGGTGTCGGCGATCGGCAATACCACCGCATCGTCGACGGGTGTGGAGAGACGGAGAACCGCCACATCTCGCTCAGGGTCATGCCCGATCACGGACGCCTCGATGTTCTCGCCTCCAATCGTCAGCGCAACCTGTGCAGCATCTTCCACGACATGCCAGGCCGTGTACGCGGTCTCCTCATCGATGAGGAAGGCCGTCCCCTGACTGCCGAAGTCGCAGCCGACCACATCGACGCTGGCGACAGCACCGCGTAGATCCTCGAACAGGTCGGCAAAGTCTCGAGGCGGTGGAATGGTCGATGACGTCGTCGTCGTGGTCGGCAGTGGTTCGGGAACCGAGGAAGTTGTGCTGGTCGTGGTTGCGGTCGTATCGGTGACGACAGCGTCATCTCCGGAACGTCCGAGAACGAATCCAATCGTCACCGCAGCCACCAGCACCAAGACGACCGCAGCGCCAGTGAGGAGATTCTTCACCGAAGAGGGCTGCATGCGACGAGGTTACCGCGCCCCACTACGAGCTCAGGTCGCCCTGGGGGCCACTCCCCAAGACACTGCTAGCGTGCCGACGGATGATCGCCGCACAACCTGACTCGGCCCGTGGCTGGCTGGTTGTTGGCTCGGCGGCACTCTCGATGTTCGCCGTCTTTGGTGTGGCGTACAGCTTCGGCGCGTTCTTCACTTCAATGGGTGAGGAGTTCGACTCGAGTACGAGCGAGACGGCTTTCGTCTTCTCGCTCACGATCGGCCTGTCCTTCTTTCTTGCGCCCTTCACCGGGCGCTGGGTCGATCGCGTCGGTCCTCGCCGCGTCGTACTCACGGGGGCTGCCTTTTTGGTCGTGGGCCTTCTTCTGACGTCGCTCGTTGGCTCGCTCCTTCTCGGGTACCTCACATACGGGGTCGGCGTCGGCGTCGCCGTTGCGTGCGGCTACGTGCCGATGGTGGCAACGGTCAGCGGTTGGTTCGTGAGGCAACGCGCCACCGCCATCGGCTTTGCGGTCGCGGGAATTGGGCTTGGAACTCTCATTGGATCGCCGCTCGCAGCGCGGCTCATCGACGCCAGTTCCTGGCGCACGACGTACGTCATCTTTGCGCTGGGCGCTGGTGCGTGCATGATCTTGGGTGGGCTCGGCGCCGAGCGTGGCCCCGTCGCAGTGAAGGCGCCAGAGCCGCGTCCGCTCCGAGAACTCCTTCGCTTGCGGCCCTTCTTGATTCTGTACATTGCGACCGTTCTCATCGGCTTCGGCGTGTTCATTCCGTTTGTGTTTCTCGCTCGAAGCGCCGAGGAACGTGGGATCGACACCGTGGCTGCGGCTCTGCTGGTTGGATTGATCGGTGGGTCGAGTGTGGTCGGACGGCTCGGGCTTGGTGCCCTGGCCGACCGTTTCGGCGCCCTTCGATTGGAGGTCGGGTCATTTGCCCTTCTGGCTGGCAGCCATCTCATCTGGTTGTTCGCCGGAGACAGCTACGCGCTGTTGGTGCTGTATGCCATCACGCTTGGCATCGGGTACGGAGGCTTCATCGCGCTGTCGCCGGCCGTCATCGCCGACATCTTTGGACTCGAGGGTTTGGGCGCGATGATTGGGATGAACTACACGGCAGCGGGCATCGCAGCCCTGACCGGACCGCCACTGGCTGGATGGCTGGTCGACCAAGCGGGTGACAGCGGTGCCATCCTGCTCGCGCTCGGGATGAGCATCACCGCAACGGTGGTTCTCTCGTCAGTGAAGCAGCACATCTCGCAACCAGCGTGAAAGACTCGCCCGATGAACAAGAACGTCAAGATCGGGGTCCTCACGATTGGACTCGCTGTGGTCGCATTCCTCGCGTTCGGCGTCTTCGGAATCCATACCGCATTCATCGATGACGAAGTCAGCGAGGCCGGACCGTTCTTCGAGTCGCAAGGGGCGTCGGGCATTGCTTCTGACGACATGACCGACGAAGAGGTCGCAGAGATGAACGAGGTCATGGACGACCTGGCGATCGATCAAACGGTTGAGCTCGAGGAGAATGAGCCAGACATGCCCGAGGTGATTCGTGTCGTCGAGGGCACGTTCATCGACCGGATTCATCCTGGCGAGGGGACGGCAGTCGTTCTCACCGATGGCTCGGAGCAGCGGTTCCTTCGCTTCGAGGAAGATTTCGCCGTCGACAACGGTCCCGATCTCGATGTGTACCTCGTCGCAGGCGTACCCGCTGATGGCGACGCGGGGATGTTCGACGATGACTTCATCAATCTTGGCGACTTGAAGGGGAACATCGGCTCGCAGAATTACGAGATCCCGGTCGACGTCGACCTCGATGTGTACAGCACCGTCGTCATCTGGTGCGTCCGTTTCGGCGTCGCCTTCAACGCCGCCGATCTCGCCTAACGAGATCGCCCAGCCAATGAGAAGGGGTCTGACCCCTTTTTCTAAAAGGGGTCAGACCCCCGTGTGGGCCTATACGCACGACGAGACGCCAGCGAGCGGGAAATCAGGAGTCGGGGTGCAGCTGCGCAGGCGACGCTAACCGGTCAGGCACCTCGACGATTCTTGCGCGGATCCATTCGCCGAGGCTCTTGGCCTGGGCGTCGCTGCGCGTCGATGCGGCGACACCCTCACCGAGCAGACCGTGGATGACGAAGTTCAGCGACCGCACCCGGGGAAGGCGGTAGCGCGAGATGTCCAAACCGTCGGTCTCGGGAAGGAGCTCACGCAGCCGTTCGACGGAGAGCGTGGCATCGAGCCACAACCATGCGTCGTCCGTTCTGGCGAAGAGACCCAGGTTCGCATCGCCACCCTTGTCACCTGACCGCGCCCCGATGATCGTGCCAAGGGGCATGGGCGAGGTTGGCCCGGCCGCCCATGGTGTGGTCTCGGGAACGTTCACCTCAGCCACGACCCCCATGACTGCGTCGGACGAGACGACCAACTCGTCGCCGTCGAGCACAGTGACGATCGAGGGAACCTGTTCACGGTCCACCCGAGCCGCCTGGAACACCCCGAACGGCTCGGCAACCTTTGGCCCTCCCGACAGACTGTGCATCCCGGGAATACTGGCGAGCGCAGTTTGAAACACGGCATTCGAGAACGCGCGACCGACCTTGTCGGCGTCGGAGTCCTTGACCGTAATCGTCCACCTTGCCGTCGCTTGATCGTTCGTTGCAGGATCCACGTGTTCCGTTCGACTCAGCACGATCGAGACGTCGTCGATCTCGTCTCGAGTAAACGGATATGCATCCCAGAACACCGCATCACACAACTGCGCCTTCTCCGAAATGTCGAGCCCGACCAGCCCCAAGGAAACAGAGTTCCGGAAACCCCCGACGATGTTCGTGGAGACTTTCAACGTCGGAGGCGGAGACTCGCCCAACGCTCCCGACACTCGAACCCGATCCGCTTCGATCTGTTCGAGCGTTATCGCATCGAAACGAGCCGTGACATCAGGGCCCGGATAACTCGGCGAGCCGATCTCGTACAACAACTGCGATGTCACGGCTCCAACGGAGACGATCCCGCCGGTTCCCTCGTGTTTGCCGATCACGCTGGAGCCATCGGATTCGATCTCGGCCCACGGATACCCGAAACGAGCTCGAGCTGGATCATTCCAGCCTGGAATTTCGGTGAAGAACGAGTAGTTGCCACCGGTCGCCTGGCCGCTGCATTCGATGATGTGGCCAGCCGCCACCGCTCCAGCGAGCTGATCCAGATCAGATCGACCCCAACCGTGGTGCCACGCTGCTGGGCCACAGACGACCGCTGCGTCCGTCACTCGGCCGGTGACCACGATGTCGGCTCCCCCACGCAACGCCTCCACGATTCCCCAGCACCCGAGATACGCGTTTGCCGTGAGCGTTTCTGACGGGTCGAAGGCCGAACCCTCCTCGAAGCTCCGAAGCCTCCCCGCTGCGGCAAGTTCGTCGATTCGGGGCATCAGGTCGTCGCCATGCACGTAGGCCACGGTTGGTGACAAGCCGAGCCTCTGGGCGACCTCTTGGATCGCTTCTGCGCAGCCGTCCGGATCAAGGCCACCAGCGTTGGTCACCACCTTGATGCCGTTGTCCAAACAGGTGCCCATCACCTGCTCCATCTGGGAGACAAACGTGCGTGCATAACCAGCCCCGGGACGCTTGGTCCGGATTCGGCTGAGAATCAGCATCGTCAACTCGGCAAGCCAATCCCCTGTGAGGACGTCGATTGGACCACCCTCGACCATCTCCAACGCTGCGGACTGTCGATCACCGAAGTAACCAGAACAGTTGGCAATCCGGATCGGCCCCGGAGGGTCGTGGCTCATACGAGCCGCACCAACAGGTCGCCGCTGTCAACGCGGTCACCGACGCCGAACAACACCTGCTCCACCGTTGATGCGTGCGCTGCGACGATCTTGTGTTCCATCTTCATGGCCTCGACCACCATCAACAGCTGACCTTCCGACACCGAGTCGCCGTCATTCACATGAACAGCGATGACCGTTCCCGGGAGCGGACAGACCGGACCACCCGAATCAACCTCGACCTCATGGTCGACGAACAACGCAACGAGCTCGAACGAGGCGGAGCCAGCACGACATGCCGCGTGGATGGTCTGACCCTCGATGGCGATCGTGACCAGCGTGCGCACGCCATCGACTTCGACTGCCATGGCTTCGGCATCGTGGCGAAGAATCCGGACCTCGCGCGCAATACGTTCGTCGGGAGGAACGACTCCCTCGTCATCTGGCTCAGGCCACGATCCGAACCGGACCGTCGTCGAGCGTTCACCTTCGACGTACTCGAGTCGGTGCACATCATCACCATGACGGAATGTGCGACGCTGCCCTTGCGTACGCAGATTCCGCCATCCCGTTGGGGCGAAGCTCGTGGCAGGGTTCGCCTCGCGTGACGCGGCGGACACCGCATGGTTTGCCGCCACCAGCAGCGCTTCGAGGTCGGTGGACCTCAACGACGAGCCACGCATCACGTCCGGGTGCTCGTCGAGGTACGTCGTGAGCGTCAGCCCATGCAAGAAATCGGACTCCTGCATGATCTGATGTACGGCACTCACATTTGTCTGCACACCGGTGATCACCGTCGCCTGCAGACAGCGCGACATCACGGCCACAGCGTCCTCGCGAGTATCGCCGTGGGCGATCAACTTGGCGATCATGGAGTCGTAGTCGGGCGTGATCGTGGACCCGACGCCTATCCCGGTGTCGACGCGCACCCCTTCACCGATGTCGAAGCATGAGATCGTGCCCACCGATGGCAGCCATCCAGCTTCCGGATCCTCTGCCACGATTCGAGCCTCGATTGCATGGCCATCGATGGTGATGTCTTCCTGCGACAACGGAATGAGCTGCCCTGAGGCGATCCGCAGCTGCCATTCGACGATGTCGATGCCGGTCACCGCTTCGGTGACCGGATGCTCCACCTGCAAGCGTGTGTTGACCTCGAGGAAGTTGATCGTCTCGTCCTCACCGATCATGAACTCGACGGTGCCGGCGTTTTCGTGGCCAACGTGTCGGGTGATAGCCAGAGCAGCAGCAAACAATCTCTCTCGGATGTCCTCGGAGATCCCTGGCGACGGTGCTTCCTCGATGATCTTCTGGCTACGACGCTGTATCGAACACTCGCGCTCTCCGAGGTGCACGATGTGCCCTGACGAGTCGCCGATGATCTGCACCTCGACGTGTCGACCTCGTTCGATGTACGGCTCGATGAATACCGTGCCGTCACCAAAGGCGGCTTCGGCCTCGCGCGATGCGCTGTCGATGGCCGCTGCGACATCGAGGTGTTGACGCACGACCCGCATTCCTCGGCCGCCACCTCCCGCTGCCGCCTTGACGAGCACGGGCATCGCGAGACCGGCTGGTGCAGCGCCGGGAATGACCCGAGTGAGCGCCGCTGTTGGAACGCCCGCCTCGATCGCCGCGGTCTTCGCTGCAATCTTGTCGCCGAGCAATCGGATCTGGGCAGGTTTCGGCCCAACCCACGTCAGCCCTGCGCCGAGCACCTGCTCGGCAAACTCCGCACTCTCGGCCAGAAAGCCATAGCCGGGATGTATGGCATCTGCGCCCTGAGACTTCGCCGCGGCAATCACCGCATCGGCGCGGAGGTATGACTCGGCTGGGCTCGCCTCGCCAAGCTTGACGGCGACGTCAACCGCGTCGACGTGCAGACCGTTGCGGTCGGCCTCTGAATACACCCCGACGGTGGCGATTCCGAGGCGATGTGCGGTGCGGGCGATCCGGCAGACGACCTCGCCTCGATTCGCGATGAGGAGCTTCTCGATCATCAGTGTCTCCACACGCCGTACTCGGTCGCCCCTTTGACGACGTTGCTGTGGCTTGCCGAGAGTGCGATTCCAAGCACGGTGCGGCTGTCCGCTGGATGGATGATCCCATCATCCCACCCACGGCCGGTGGAGAAGAGCGAAGTGGATTCGATGTCGATCTGCCCTTCGAGAGCATCCCGCTGCATCGCGAGGCGTTCTTCGTCGACCTCGATTCCTCGACCCTCAGCGGCGTTGCGAGAAACGATGTCCATCACACCCGCAAGTTGTTTGGGACCCATGACGGCAATGCGGTGATTCGGCCAGCTGAAGACGAAGCGAGGGTCGTACGACCGCCCACCCATGCCGTAGTTGCCCGCGCCGTAGCTCGCTCCCACCATGAGGTTGAAGTGCGGCACCGTGGAGTTCGAGACTGCGTTGATCAGCTTGGCTCCGTTGCGGATGATCCCGCCTTGTTCGGCCTTCGACCCGACCATGAATCCGGTGATGTTGTGGAGGAACACGAGAGGGGTATCGGTTCGATTGCACAATTGGATGAATTGTGCTCCCTTCTTGGCTTCCTCACTGAACAAAATGCCGTCGTTTCCGAGGACTCCGATCGGGAATCCATGCAACGAAGCCCATCCGCACACGAGCTTGTCTCCATACAGCGGCTTGAACTCCTCGAAGCGACTGCCGTCGACGAGGCGGGCGATGACCTCTCGAATCTCGAACGGAATGCGAACGTCGGCGGACGCACAACCCAAGAGCTCGGCCGGGTCATACAGCGGCTCATCCGCAGGCAGGCCTGGGCCTGGCCCGAGTTTTGTCCAACGCAGGTGGCGAACGATCTGACGGGCGAGCCGCAAGCCGTCCAATTCGTCGGCGGCCAAGTAGTCCGAGAGGCCGCTCGTCCGCGAGTGCATGTCTGCGCCACCCAGCGTCTCCTCGTCCACGATCTCATCGATGGCCATCTTCACGAGCGGTGGGCCACCGAGATACGCGGTCCCTCGGTCTTTGACGAAGACGGTGTAGTCGCTCATCCCCGGGACGTAAGCGCCTCCTGCGGTGTTGGGACCAAAGACAACGGTGATCGACGGGATGCCGAGCTTCGACAGCTGCGTGAGTTCCTTGAACTGCGCCCCGCCCGGCACGAAGATGTCGGCCTGACGTGGCAGCTCGGCACCAGCCGATTCCTGGAGCAGGATCATCGGCAGCCGGTTGGCACGGATGATCTCGTAGGCCCGAGCCATCTTCGCGAGCGTGTTCGGGTTCGACGAACCGCCGCGATAGGTCATGTCCGACCCGAGGATCATCACCTCGACGCCTTCGACGACTCCAATACCGGCAACCGCACCAAGCCCGACCGCATCCTCGGTCCCCCAGCCCATGAGGGGGCTCAACTCGAGAAATGGGGTGTCCGGATCGACGAGAAGTTCGATGCGTTCTCTCACGAGAAGTTTTCCGCGTTTGTGGTGACGGTCGACGTAGCGCTGACCGCCGATCGTGGGGACGGTCGCCATCTCCGCCTCGACGATCTCCCACAGTCCCTGCATCTCTGCGAGGTTCGCCTGATACTCGGCAGAATTCGTGTCGAGACGGCTGCGCATCGGTGTGCCGATCGAAGGTGCGGTACTGAACACCCAAAAATGGTACCACGCTGTTGCCAAGCGTCAGAAGTGCAAGAATTGGCTGATGTTCGACTCTCCGATCGTTTCCGTCGACCAGCTCCAGGCGGCGATCACCAATCCTGCGACCGGACCAACCCTCGTCATCTGTGACGTTCGCGCCTACCTCGACGGTAGGCGAGGCCGCGATGCCTTTGCGTCTGGCCATCTACCCGGCGCCCGCTTCATCGATCTCGACACCGTCCTCGCAGCCGAGCCGGCTGCCGTTCTCGGGCGACATCCGCTTCCAGATCCTGAGGTCTTCGCTCGTGGTATGTCGGCCGCAGGCATCGGACATGACACCCCGGTGGTCGCCTACGACGACTCCGGGGGCATGATCGCCGGGCGGTTGGTGTGGATGTTGCGGGTGCTTGGTCAGCCAGCTGCCCTGCTCGATGGAGGAATCGATGCGTGGACCGGCGACCTCACCAGCGAGGCCGAAACCCCACGCGAAGTGGCACATCCACCGCGAATTTGGCCGCTCAACGCAACGGTCGATGCCGACGAAGTCGAGGTGATCATCGCCGATGGAGGGTTGGTGATCGACAGCCGCGCTCCTGCGCGCTATCGCGGCGAGGTCGAGCCGATCGATGCCAAAGCGGGCCATGTGCCTGGAGCGATCAACCTTCCGTTCAGCGAGAACCTCGTCGATGGACGATTCCGATCAACGGAGGAACTCAAGCAACGGTTCGACGATGTCGGCGTGACTGAGAACACCGTCTGGTACTGCGGATCTGGAGTGAGCGCATGCCACAACCTGCTGGCCGCCGAAGCTGCTGGTCTCGGTATGGGGAAGCTCTACGTCGGCTCGTGGTCGGGCTGGTCGTCTGAAGAGGCTCGGGTCGTCGAGGTTGGCTGACCCAGCCAATCCGTCAAGAGCGCTGCCATCTCGCGATGTCGTTCCCAGATGACCATGTGTCCGGCGCCTTCGTACATCTGGAGACGGGACCCCGGGATGGCCTCCGCCAAGTCTTCGACCTGGTTGGGACGAATCAGTTGATCGCGCGTGCCACCGACCACCAATGTGGGAACGGAGATTCTGTGAAGTTCCCCTCGGACGTCGTGCTCGCGCAGCGCCGCCGTGGCAGCCGTACGAACGGGCTCTTCGATTCGATTGAACTGCGCGATCGCCTGATCGACCATGTGAAGACTCGGCCGTGAGCCAAATGCCCCGAGACCTGCGCTCACGCGCATTCGATCATCGGGAGGTCGCAGCACATCGGGGATCGGCAGTCCACCGGCCAGCAGCCCAAGGGTGTGTCGAACCGTGCGCAACGACCCCGCCGTCGCCACGAGAATCAGGTTCTCGACGCGTGCCTGGAACGCCTTGGGATGGCCCACCGCATAGGACATCGCCGCCATGCCGCCCATCGAATGACCCATCAACGCGACGGCATGAACATCGAGATCGTCGAAGACGATCGCCAGGTCGTCGCCCAGCTGGCTCGATCCATACCCACGCGTGCCAGCGGTCGACCCGCCGTGACCTCGCTGCTCAATGGCCAGCACGGAGTACCCAGCGTCGATGAGCTGCGGGGCGAGCGGAGCCCAATCGAGATGGTTCGATGTCAAACCGTGTACACACACGATTGTGGGGCCTGAACCCGCAAAAACCGTGTTGATCGACGCACCGTCGGGCAGGTCAACCCTTCGAACCTCGCCCGGAGGGAATGCGAGCGGCAGGCCTCCGAGCGGGTCCGGATTGTTCGACCACTGTGCGATCAGTCGCTTGGCGGCGACGCCGCCCGCAATCAGCGCTGCTGCGCCAATGACAGGAACGACGAACTTCTTGTGGACCATGCGCAGAGTCTGCCACTACGAGGACGCCCCTACTCCACGCGCCTCGTGGCGGGGTCAGACTGGTGTCACGTCGATCTCGGTCGCCTTGATCGAGACCCAGATGTTCGCCCCGGGGCGCAGGTCGAGCGCCGTCACTGCTCCCGGGGTCAGATCGGCAGCCAGCGCCAGCGGGTCGCCGAGATAGACGCGGCTGATGTCGCCGAGCGGCTCGACCGCTTCGACGGTCGTTGCCCACGTGTTGCGGGGCGAGCCATGCGGCTGTTCGCGATGCAGAGCGATGGCCGACGGAGCGATCGAGACCAAGACCGATCCGCTGGCCGCGGTGTCGGATGTTTGCAGACTCTGACTCGATGCCTCAAGCGAGAGCGCTCCCGAGTTGTTGGTTCCGTGCAAGAGATTTCGCCCCGAGAGCGCCGCCACGTACGGGGTCGCTGGATGTCGACGGATGTCATCCCCAGATCCCGCCTGGATCACGCGGCCTTCTTCCAGGACGACTATCTGATCTGCGAGCAAGAAGGCATCGGTCGGATCGTGTGTGATGAGCACTCGGGGACCCGCAAATCCTCGCAGATGTCGCGACAACGACTGACGGACGCGACTCCGGGCTGTCACATCGAGAGCGGACAGCGGCTCGTCGAGCAAGAGCAAAGCGGGGTCGATCGCGAGAGCCCGGGCAAGCGCGACGCGTTGCGCCTGCCCGCCAGACAGGTCTGAGGGGCGCCTTTCTTTCAGATCCTCGAGTTCGAACTGGCCCATGAGCAGCTTCGCGACGTCACGTGCTGCAGCTCTGCTTTGTCCCAACGATCGTGGGCCGAACTCGATGTTGTCCGCGACGCTCAGATGATCGAACAGTTGATGGCCCTGAAAGACAACACCGACTCGCCTCTGCGACGGAGTCACGAACACCCCGTCAGATGGCGAGTCCACGATCCTCCCGTCGATGGAGATCGCCCCTTCGTCGATCGGAAGTAGCCCAGCAAGAGCAGCGACCACGGTGGACTTTCCCGCGCCGTTTGGGCCGAGAAGGGCCGTCGTTGAACCATCGGCAAGATCGAGCTCGATGGATACGTCGAACTCCTCCGATCGACGCAGGCGGAAGTGTGCGTGCACGCTCATGATCGGGACCACCACCGATCGCGAAAGGCCAACAACACCACGAACGAGATCACGACGAGGATGAGGCTGATCGCGACGGCAGCATCACGATCGGATTCCAATGCGACGAATACCGCAAGAGGCAGAGATTGGGTTCTGCCCGGGAGGTTCCCTGCGAACGTGATCGTGGCTCCGAACTCCCCGAGTGCTCTCGCCCAGGCCAGAACCACACCGGCACGAAGTGACGGGCCGATCATGGGAAGCACGATTCGGCGAAACACGGTGAGTTGGCTTGCGCCCAACGTGCTTGCGGCCGCTTCCTTGGTGCCATCGAGTGAGCGCAGAGCGCCTTCAACCGTCACGACGAGGAACGGCATCGCCACGAACGTATTGGCGACGATCACCGCCCAGATCGAGAACGGAAGCACGAAGCCGGTGGCTGCTTCGACTGGATCACCGATGAGACCCCGTCGGCCGAACGCAAACAGCAGTGCCGCTCCCCCGACCACAGGAGGAAGGACCATCGGCAGCGTGACGACGGCGCGCAACACGTTTCGTCCGCGAAACTCGACGCGAGCAAGTAGCCACGCGAGCGGCACGCCCAATACGACCGACAACAACGCTGCGGCGAGAGACGTCACGGTGGAGATGACGATCGCCTCGCGCACGATCTCGGCGGTGAGCAGATCGCCGAGTCGGCTCCACGGTGTCCGCCACAGCAGCCCTGTCAACGGCAAGACAAAGAGCGCTGCGCCGAGCACCGCCGCCACGATGATCGCCGTGGGCGGCCGCTCGGTGACCTTTCTCTGCGATCCTGCGCTCATGGGGCACCGTAACCAGCGTCGGCGAATCGCTCTTGAAAGATCGGACTCGTGAGCAGGCCGACGAGCAACCGCGCCTCAGATCGCGGGCTCAGCTGTGCAACGAAGTAGGTCGTCTTCCCACCGGCGTCACCCTGCAGGGCGACCTCCTCGACCTCCGTCGACGCCATCACATCGGTTCGGTACACGAGCGCTCCGTCGAGCTCACCCAACTCGACCTTGGAGAGCAGAGCTCGCACGTTCGGCTCGAGGGTATCGACCGAGGTGTCCACGCCTTCGTTTGCCAAAACCTCCACAGCGAGGGCGCCGCAGGGAACCTCAGGAGCGCAGAGGCCAAGGGTGAGCGAGCTGTCAGCGAAGTCGGACAGGCCCGAGATACCGCCGGGATTTCCGACCGGTACCGCGATCGTCAACGAATTCGAGGCGATGGGACCGGGCGGAAATTCGGCCAAACCAGCGTCGATGATGTCCTCCATCACCGTCTCATTGGCAGAGATGAACACATCCGCAGCAGCTCCGTCGAGGATCTGTTCCCGCAGCGCGCTGCTCCCTGCGAAGTTGAACTCGACCTCGACTGGCCGTCCAGCTTCGACAAAGGAGCCAACTGGCTCCAAAACCCCGGCCAGGGACGATGCGGCGAAGACGCTCACGGTCGAAGTCTCTCTTCCGCTTCCGTCACCACAAGCCACCAGGAGCGCGGCTGTGGCCAGGAAGAGGGCTGGAAAGCGCATCACCCCAGACTCTCGCAGTTTCGTGTTGTCAGCACATCGGGCGAATCATCCTCAGACAGGGGTCACAGCGCTGTGACCCAAACGACACCGAATGCCGAACACCCATGAATTCAGGGACATACGCTTCATTTGCGCCCTGTTCTGACCGTTGGCGTACTACGCACACGATTCTCTAAGGGTGTCATGCCAATCTCTTCTCCTCTTCAGCCGCGCGCCATGGCGTTGCGCGACCACTTCGATTCTGGTGGTACGAGCTGGTTCACCGACGCCCGGGTCAACCTGGTGTCCGGTCTTGTCGTAGCACTCGCGCTGATCCCCGAGGCCATCTCGTTCTCGATCATTGCCGGCGTCGATCCCAAGGTTGGCCTGTACGCATCATTCTCCATCGCCATCCTGATCTCGTTCACCGGTGGACGAGCCGGGATGATCTCGGCGGCTACCGGCGCGATGGCGCTGGTCATCGTGTCACTCGTCGCGGACCACGGCCTCGGCCATCTCTTCGCTGCGACGATCCTGGCCGGAATCATTCAGGTTGCCCTCGGTTATCTCGGCGTCGGCGAGCTGATGAGGTTCGTACCTCGCACCGTGATGATCGGCTTCGTCAACGCCTTGGCAATCCTGATCTTTCTTGCACAGGTGCCGCACATCTTCCTGACCGAAGACGAGTCAGCTGGATTCCCACTCGGGCTCAACCTGATGTTCGTTGCGCTCGGATTGGCGATCATCTACGGCCTCCCACGGATCACCAAGGCCGTGCCTTCGCCGCTCGTCGCCATCGTCGTACTCGCCGGCGTGGCGGTCAGCATGGACCTCAACCTTCGGACCGTCGGTGACATGGGCGAGCTTCCCGACGCTCTTCCATGGGTTGCGCTCCCAGATGTTCCGTTCACCATCGAGACCTTCCAGATCATTCTTCCCTACGCCATCACCTTGGCGCTTGTGGGCTTGCTCGAGTCGCTCCTGACTGCCCAGCTGCTCGACGATCTCACCGACACGGACTCCGACAAGAACATCGAGTCGCGTGGCCAGGGCATCGCCAACATCTTCACCGGCTTTCTTGGCGGCATGGCGGGTTGCGCCATGATCGGTCAGTCGATGATCAACCACAAGAGCGGTGGCCGCACACGCCTGTCAACGCTCGCCTCTGGCGTCTTCTTGATCATCTTGGTGATCGGCCTCGGCGGCTGGGTCGCCAAGATCCCGATGGCAGCACTGGTCGCCGTGATGATCATGGTGTCGTTCGGTACGTTCGATTGGTCGAGTATCAAGCCAAAGATGTTGCGCTCGATGCCAAAAACGGAAACCTCTGTCATGGTGGCGACGGTGGCAATCGTGGTCTTCACGCACAACCTCGCGTATGGCGTCGCTGCTGGCGTCGTCCTCTCCGCAATCTTCTTCGCCAGGAACGTCTCGAGGCTGGTTCGAGTCACAAGCGTGCTCGACCCGGACAACACCGAGCGTCTCTTCGCCGTGAGCGGTGAACTGTTCTTTGCTTCCACGAACACGCTCGCCCATGCGTTCGACTACGACGCAGTTCAGGTGAAGCGTGTCGAGATCGACCTCACCGACGCACGGATCTGGGACTCGTCTTCGGTCGTCGCCCTCGATGCCGTCGTCGCCAAGTTCGCGGAACGTGGTATCGATGCTCACCTCGTTGGCCTCAACAAACATGCTGAGTCGTTGCACAAGCGGACGACAGGCGTTGGTGCAGGCCACTGACGGCCGCCGTGACCTGCAGCGTCAGAGGCTGAACGCTGAAGTTTCGCGTTTGCTCCACTCCGTGAGACGATCGCGTGATGAAGTTCAGCGTCCAGCTCTCAGCTGACTACCCGGACAAGTCGTATGGGGGCGATCGCGTCTATCAGGACATGCTCGACCAAGCCGTCCTCGCGGACAAACTTGGCATCGATGCCGTGTCGATCACCGAGCACCATTTGGTGAACTGCCTGATGATGCCTGCACCGCTGCAGTTCGCGGTGAAGATTGCAGCGCACACCGAGAACACCAAGATCCTCACCTCGGTGGTCGTGCTTCCACTCCATGACATGCGCGTGTTTGCCGGAGAGGTCGTCGTCGCCGACATATTCACCGAGGGCCGCCTCATGTTGGGCGTCGGGCGCGGTGCGTTTCGCTATGAAATGGAACGCCTCGGCGTCTCGATGGATGAAACACGGCCACGATTCGATGAGTCTCTCGATGTGCTCCAGGCCCTCCTCAACGAGGAAGAAGTGTCGTGGGACGGTGACTTCTATTCGTTCGACCCGATCACCATCATGCCGAGACCAGTGCGTCCCGGCGGTCCCCCGATCATGATGGCGGTCATGGACCCGGAAGGCATCTACCACTCGACCCGGCGCGGCTTTCACATCCAGACCACTCCGCTGGCCGGCAATCATCAGTTGCTCGTAGATCAGGTCGACGCCTTCACCCGGGCGAAGAAGGACCTCGGCACGGATGGCGAGGACCTGACGATCTCGTTGTCACGGGTGGCATTCGTTGCCCAAACGGCGGCTGCACGGCAGGCCAAGATCGAGTCCGCTCATCGTTACTACGGCCGTTTCGACAACATCTTCACGGGCCCCGGAATCGTCGACAACGGGATGATTCGCCAGCTCCCGCGAGAGCAGACGATCGATGAACTGGCCGAAAGCCTGCTGATCTGCACGCCGAGCGAAATGGTCGACAAGTTGGGGGTGTATGCCGATCTGGGCATCGACCGCGTCATCCTCAACATCAACTTCGGAGTGGACGCTTCAGAGACGCTCGAGTGCATTCACGCGTTTGCCGAAGAGGTCATGCCGCACTTCACGGACTCCACACGATGAAGAAGCTGCTCGCCAGTATTCGAGACTGCACGGTGTGTGCCGAGTTTCTTCCTCACGGCGTGCGGCCCATCGTGCAAGCTTCCACCAATTCCCGCATCGTCATCATCGGTCAGGCGCCAGGCCGTCGGGTGCATGAGTCTGGTGTGCCATGGGATGACCCCAGCGGAGTCCGCTTGCGCGAGTGGCTCGGCCTGACAACCGAGCAGTTCTACGATCCGGACAATGTCGCCATCGTTCCCATGGGCTTTTGTTATCCCGGGTCAGCCTCGTCCGGGGATCTGCCGCCGCGCCCGGAGTGTGCACCGTTGTGGCACGATCGACTTCTCGAGGTTCTGCCTGACGATCGACTCGAGGTCATCATCGGCATGTATGCGCAAAGGCAATACATCGCCGACCGGCCCAAGACGCTCACGGAGACCGTGGCCAGGTGGGCGGACTACCTTCCGAAACAGATCGTCATGCCGCACCCATCACCACGCAATCGCCACTGGCTGACAAAGAATCCGTGGTTCGAAAACGACGCGATTCCCGCCGTGCAGCATCGCGTTCGAGAGGTTCTGCAGCACTAACCGTCGATGTTCTGAGCGCGGACACTTTCGAGGTAGGCCTGCACGACGTCGATCGCCTCCTGCAACTCAGCGGCTCTTGCCACCCCTCCGAAGACCTCTTCGGGGATCGGCTCCACCACCATCGATCGAGCATCGAGGAACCCGGCCTCGTACGCGGCATCGGCCTCGGCGACGGGTTCTGGATAGAACTGGTAATACGACGCATCATTGAGTTGCTGCCCAGCGATCAAAAGCCCCGCCACCACAGCTGCGTTCGACGCAATCGCAACCCAGCGACGCCACGAGCGCAACTGTGAACGGCGGCCCAGGTGGACCGAGAGCACCACGCCGATCGCCGAGATGAGTAGGCCTGGCGGGCCGAACACGAACGGGTTGACCATGGTCGTGCGTGATGATGAGCTCACGACGAGCAGGAGGACCGACGCCGCCATGTACCCACGCAATGCCCACCAGCCGGGGCGTGCCTCTCGAGCGAACGACAACATCGACTGCCACGTCTGTCCCCGTCGGGCCTTCTCGATTGCGCGAACCAGGCGATCGATCAGGGGCGGGGTTGTGGGTACTTGCGAGACCGGTGGGACATTGGCGGATTGTCGATATTCCTCGACGAAGGTGATGGGGTCACCGAGGACCGACGTGATCGGTCCATCCCACTCCGACGCGACCTCGAGCACGTGTTGTTCGATGTCCGCCATCAGATCCTCGACGTCCCACTGGGGCAGGTCGGAGAGATACAACCGTACGGCGTCGAGGTATGCCGTCACCGCGGAGCTCGTCTCCGTCTTGGTGCTCATGGTCGACCTCCAGCCGCCAGCAAGCCGTCCATCGACGAAGAGAATGTGGCCCACGCTTTCGAATTCGCCTCCCGCAGGTCTTCACCACGAGAGGTCAGCTCGTAGTACTTCCGATTCGGTCCCTCATCTGAGGGCTCCACACGGCTCGACAACGCTCCTGCGGTGAAGAGGCGACGGAGCGTCCCGTAGACCGAGGCATCTCCAACGCCTTCGAGACCCGCTTCACGCAGCTGTCTCACGACGTCGTATCCATATGTCGGGCCGCGATCCAGGACGGTCAACACGGCCAAGTCGAGCACCCCCTTGAGAAGCTGGGTGTTGGTCGCTCGTTCCGTGTCCATCTCGAACCTCACCTCGTTCGTCGTCAGTAGTACGCAATGCAGAGTACCACGCACGATGGGGTAGCGGGCCGCGCGTTCGACTCGCACCATTCACGTCTTCGAAGCCACCCGGCTCTAGAGGTCGGTGAAGTCGCCTCCGCGACCCTTGCCGCTGGAGAAGCGGCGAGCCCCTTCGATTCCTTCTGCGGCGACCATGCCCTTGCTGTTCTCGAATTCATGAACCAACGCATCGCGGATTGGCATGCCATAACCCTCGATCGCTGATCGTCGATCAGATCGCATGCAGGCTTGAGGAAACGCGGCGATTGCCTGGGCCAGTTCTTCGGCTCTCGAGCGAGCGTGGCCCTCAGGCACCACGTACTCACAGAGTCCGATGCGCTCACACTCTTCGGCCATCACCTGACGGCCGGTGAGGATCAGGTCCATCGCTCGCCCCTGGCCGACGAGCCGCGGCAAACGTACCGTTCCGCCGTCGATCAGCGGTACACCCCACCGCCGGCAATACACGCCCATGTACGCCGTCTCCTCCATCACGCGGATGTCGGCCCACATCGCCAGTTCCATGCCGCCAGCGACCGCCGGACCGGCGATGGCTGCAATGACCGGCTTCGAGAGTTCGAGGCGGCTCGGACCCATTGGCCCGCGGGAGTGTCCGTCGTCGGTTTGTCGATCGAACTGCAGCCGCTCGACCCCATCGTCACCGTCCTCGAGGGCTGCGGCCGCCTTCAGATCCCACCCTGCGCAGAAGGCCCCACCTTCCCCCCAAAACACAGCTACCGACGCGGTGTCGTCACGATCGAAGTCCACGAATGCCTCGAACAACGCCTGCGCGCTCGCCACGTCCATCGCGTTGCGGGCTTCGTATCGCGAATGGATCACGGTCCACACCGCGCCGTCTTTCTCCACACGTACCGTCACTTCTCTCCCGCTCCTTCGTCGCTCCAGCGGTCGCAATCCGTCGCTTCGCTCCTCGATGCTCGGCTGCCCACTACCCCACTCCTTCGTCGCTCCAGCGGTCGCAATCCGTCGCTCCGCTCCTCGATGCCCGGCTGCCCACTACCCCACTCCCAGCTCGGCGCGAAGCGCTTCGGCCAATCGTTCGTACTCTTTCACGGTGTTGTACTGCTGCGCGGAGATTCGAAGCAACCGTTGCCCAGGCTCGGGCCAGTCAAAAACCGGAACCTCGATCGACCAACGCTCGCGGAGATCGTTCATCAACGGGTCGAAGATGCCCGAAGTTGCCCCTGCCGACTGCGGGATCGGTACGGACGCGATCGACCCGATCATCGAATCGGGCGCGGGCACCCCGACACCGAGTACATCAGCGATGATCTCTCGGCCAGCCAGCACCATCTCATGGTTGCTGGAGCGCACGCCCGACCATCCATCGACGTGGTGATCACCCATCGTCTCGAGAGCTGCGACCACACAGAGGCGCGCTGAAGGGTCATCGGTGCCCACCCAATCGAACTGCGCGTGAAACCGCGAGCCGCTGTTGGGCCAGCCGTCGTTGTGGCCGTGACTCACCACTGACGCATGCATGTTCGGCCTGTGTTGCTCGGCAACGTGCAAGAACGCGGCACCCTTCGGCGCACACATCCACTTGTGACAATTCGCCGTATAGAACGACGCTCCGATGGTAGCGAGGTCGACGTCGATCATCCCCGGAGCATGTGCCCCGTCGATCAGCACAGGAACATCGGGTTCCAGGGCGATGACGAGCTCCTCTACAGGCAGGATGATCCCGGTCGCCGACGTGACGTGGTCGACGATGACGAGAGCGGTCCGTTCTGTGACCGCCTCGAGAACGGCGTCGACGGCTTGTTGTGCGTCCTCGATCGGAAAGGGGATGTCAGCCACGACGAGCACTCCGTCGAACCGACGCGCGGCGACCTCAGCTGCGTTTCGGCAGGCGTTGTAGGTCTGGTTCGTGAGCAGGATCTCCGCGCCACGCGGAAGTTGCGTCTCGAGCGAACGCAGAACCGCGTTCACGCCCGATGTCGCGTTCGACGTGAACACCAGGCCGTCGGCGTCTGCATTCACGAAACCCGCCACGGCACTGCGAGCTGCCTCGAGAGCGGGCTGATAGTCATGAAGCATGAAACCCATCGGGTTCTGCTCCATCTGTGTTCGAAAGCCCTGCTGCACCTCGAGGACCTCGCGTGGACACGCCCCAAACGAGCCATGGTTCAGGTGCGCCACATTCGGATCGAGCAGCCAGGTCGCCATCTGAGCTGATCCTTGCAGAACGTGGATGACGAAAGCCAAGCCACCCGTTTCGTGGATTCTTCGAAGTCGAGTAGCGTTGCATGGCTTAAGAACTGCGTCGCGGATCAGCCGCGACAAGAACGAAGGGACCGCTCATGGGAATCATGGACACGATCAAGAACTTTTTCGGATCAGCGAAAGATGTCGCAGGAGACGTCGCTGACAAGGCTGGGGATGTCGCGGGCGACGTTGCCGAAAAGGCCGGAGAAGCCGCAAGCAAGGCCGGCGACGTCGCCGGTGAAGCGGCAAGCAAGGCCAAAGATGTTGCCGGAGACGTTGCTCACAAAGCTGGCGACGTTGCTGGAGAGGTTGTCGACAAGGCCAAAGACGTCGCGGGCGACGTAGTCGACAAGGCCAAGGATCTCACGGGTCAGGGCGCCGATGCCGCTGGTGATGCTGCGGACGCAGCGACAGATGCGGCCAGCGACGCTGCTGAGGCAGCCAAGGATGCCGCCGACGAGGCGACCAGCTAGGGAACGGCCTTCGCCAGACCACCCGGCGCAGATCGCGCCGACATCACTTCCGCGGTGGCGATGGCGAGCCCTCCGAATATCAACAATCCTCCAGCAACCAGTCCCAACGTCGCCTGCGACCCAATCGCAAGCAGCGAGCCACCGACGACCGGACCAAAGATGCGACCAACCGCCATCGCCGCTTGGGCATCACCGGCGCGCTCGGCCGGATAACGCGACACCCTGCTCAACAGCGCGTACGCCCCCGGGACACCCATCCAGAAGAAGAAACCCCACAAGACGATCGAGGCCGCCCCGAGCACTGCGCTGCCCGAGGTCGTGAAGACGATCGCCGCCACTCCACAACCGGCGAGCCACAATCCTGCGAGCGGGCGTTTGCCCGACCACGACGACGAGGGAATTCCCGCAGCAGCGTTCGCTGACAGGACCAGCGAGAAGATCCCCGGGGAGATTCCAAGATCGTCTTCGGCGATCACACCGCTGAAGACGAACACCGCTGATCCACCGAAGGAAACCAGTGCCAGGGCGCCGATGATCGCAAAGGCGATCGGTGCGCCCCCCGAGTTTCGTCTGGACGTCGGTTCTGGATTCTGCGCGAACTCGGGGATCTTGGCCAATGGCAGTAGACCGATGATGGCGAGCCCAACATACACAGCCCTGAAGGACGAGAACTCAACCGCGAGTCCGACGAGAGGCGAAACCAGGACGCCAGCGATCGGCCCGACAACGGCGACCGACCCCATGCGTTTCTCATCGCCAAAGACCGAAGACCACGCCAGCCAGGTCAAGAGTCCAAGTGCCAGGCCGGCGACGAAACGGCCAACGAGCAATAGTGCAATGCCCGGGACGGCTGCACTCGCCGCATTGGCGAATGACAGCACCAGTACGGCCAGGACGAAGATCTGACGTGAGGGTTGCGTCACACGCCCGGCGAGGAACGAAGTCAAGACAAATCCGACGAGCTGGCAACCCGAGACCAGCCCAGCAGCCGTCGACCCGAGATCAAACGTTTCGATGACGCTCTTGAGGATCAGCGGCGTCGCGCTGAAGACCGCCGTCGAGATCGCGATCGCTGCGATGAGACCCACGTCGACCGTGCCGCGACCGGCTATCGCGAGGCGGAACGGAATCTGCATAGAACTCGCAACGTACTCGCTCTTCGCGAATCCCAAGACGATGGCACCGGACCGCCGAAGAGCACATCGAATCCGGTAGTCGGTCTCGGTGACCCCGGCGGCCGATTAGCTCAGCCTGCAGAACTTGAACCCGACCATCGGTTGATTCCACTGTCGACGGCAAACGCATCGATCGCAGCAAGTTCGTCGTCGGTGAACGTCGTGTTGCCGAGCGATCCCAGGCAGTCCTCGATCTGGGTCCACCGGCTTGCGCCGATCAAGACGGAAGTGATGACGTCATCGCGAAGCAACCACGACAGGGCCATCTGCGCCAGGGTCTGCCCGCGCGACTCGGCAATGCCATGCAGACCGCGGATTCGATCAAGGCTCTCCTCTGTCAACATGCTCTTGGGCAACGAGGCATCCTCAGCGGCCCGCGAATCCTCGGGAATGCCGTTGAGGTACTTCGGAGTGAGCATTCCCTGGGCAAGCGGCGAGAACGCAATGCAACCAATGCCCTCGTCTCGGAGCACGTCCGTGAGTCCATCTTCAACCCAGCGATTCAGCAACGAGTACGACGGTTGGTGGATCAAGCATGGTGTTCCCAGGTCGCGCAGGATCGCCGCTGCTTCCCTGGTCTTCTCTGGCCCATAGGACGAGATTCCGACGTACAGCGCCCGACCGGACCGAACTGCGGTGTCAAGGGCTCCCATCGTCTCTTCCAGCGGGGTCTCCGGATCGAACCGATGCGAGTAGAAGATGTCGACATAGTCGAGACCCATCCGCTCGAGAGACTGGTCGAGGCTCGCCAGCATGTACTTGCGACTTCCCCACTCGCCATAGGGGCCTGGCCACATGTCGTAGCCAGCCTTGGTCGAGATGAGCAACTCATCGCGATAGCGCTTGAGATCACCCGCCATGATCTGCCCGAAATTGCTTTCTGCGGACCCGTCGGGCGGGCCGTAGTTGTTTGCAAGATCGAAGTGCGTCACGCCAGCATCGAACGAGTTGAGAAGCATGGCCCTGGCTTCGGCACTCAGGTCGGTTCCACCGAAGTTCTGCCAAAGCCCGAGCGACAGTCGCGGCAGTTTGAGACCGCTGCGCCCACAACGGGCATAGGTCATCGACGTGTAACGATCTTCAGAAGCGGTGTACATCTCTCCTGTCTACACCGGCGCCTCTATCTGTCGAGGCCAAACAACGTGAACGTCAGTCCTTCTTCGAGACGACGATGGCAAACCCGGATCGGGTCGATGCCAGTCGCTGCCCGAGGATATCTTGGTACTCGTCGGACTCGTACGCCGCCTGTGCCACTTCGACCGATTCGAATTCGATCGCAACCGTGTGTACACCAGCCCCATGGCCCTCACCGAGGTTCACCGTCTTGTTCGTGAACACCGCGGTCTTACCGCCGAACTTCTCCATCAGGATCTCGACCGCTTTTGCCCGATAACTCGCCAACTGCTCTTCGTCGAGCACTTCGCCGTAGTTGATGATCATGAGTGCAGACAAGGGGGCTCCTCGATGGGGGGTCTACCCAGTATGACCGACCGCAGATGGTCCATTGGTGCAAGATTTGCGCCTCACCGCACGTTCAATCCTTCGCGCCGTGCATGAATGCTGAAGTAGACGAGACGGCGGGTCGCTCGGATCAGTCGACGGGCTCCAGCTGGGACCAGGAGCAACGAGTCGGTCTGCACCACGTGTTCGACTTGGTCGACGACGACCACACCCTCGCCGGCTTGCACGACGATCAACACATCGAGATCAGCGCTGGCGTGCTCCGGCATTTCGTGCCCGGCGTCGAGTTTGACGAGGTTTGCGTTCAACTGGGGGCTGTCCAGACCCCACACCACACCATCGGTTCCTTCGAGTGGAACGTGGCTGAGATTCACGGCAAGCACCTCACCTTGCTGCAATTGCTCACCCATCCGAAGCCTCCTCATTGGACCGATCCGCAAACTAACTCGCCAAACCCGATCTGCCGTCACCGCCCGATTACGACTGGTCGGTGATGTTGATGTCGTCGAACGAGAACGGTCCGGTGCTACCGGGCGCTCCAGTCATCGTGACCGTTCCGGTGTTGTCGGTGTAGTTCGAGAGGTCCCACAGGCCTGCAGTGAGCGTCCAGCAGGAGGCGCCGGACATGCCGCCAGCTTGGGCTCCGCCCATCACGATTCCGATCTCGACGTCGACGGGCTGGGCGCAGAGACGAATGGGCTGATCCTTCACTCGAATTTGGTTGAGACGAAATGGCTGGTATCCGTCGATGTCGTACATCTTGAACCGAACAACCTCGGTCGAGTAGTGCGTGCGGGGTGAGTCTCGAGGTTCGGTGAGCGGATCGAAGGCAACACAGGTCTGCTCGCCCTGCCCGTCGGTACCGAGTCTCGCGTAGCTTCCTCCGAGCGGCTCGTCATAGTTCGTGCAGAGTCCGATATCGCCCGCGGCGTAGTCGAGGTGCAGGTGATGCTCATTCGTGGCGGTCACTTCGCTGAACAGATTGCCGCATCGCTCTCGCCACGGGTCGCCGGCGAACTGGTTCACGGCGTATTCAGGCTGGATCAGAAGCGCATCGCTGTCGCTGAACCCGATCGTGCAGCCTCCCGCGAGTTGGTGACTCGGGTTGGTGGTGAATTTGTCCCCGCGGATCTGACCGAAACGGGCTTTGGTGTCGATGCGCATGTCGTTGGTGGCAACTCGTTCGATGATCGGCGTGTCGGTCTCCACCATTGGAGCCGCGATCAGGTTCTGCAGCGGCCGGGCCTTCTCGTCCGCAGCGGCTGCGCTCGTCAGCGCTCCGACGAGAAGACTGGTGCTCAAGGTCGCCACTCCGAGGAGCATGGCGATCAGGCGTTTCATACTGAAGGTGTTCGTTATTGCAGTCATGGTTCATCTCCTGTGCTGTGTTGGTACACAGGAGATGAACCGTCCGTGCCGTTCTTACACCCGAGCACAGAATTCTTTGGAGATTTCTGATGAGGATGGATTGACAAGAAACTGGACAATCGTTCAGGATGGCCGCCATGGGCCTCGACCTCACCAAGATCGCCAGCGACTACTGGGAGAACGGGGTCGTGTCACCCGTGCCGCTCCTGACCCGCGAGGAGGCGCTCGATCACCGACGCCGTCTCGAATCGGTCGAGGCCGACCTTGGTTCTCTGCACTACATCGACAAGGTCCACACGGCGTTGACGTCGCCTCTCGAACTCGCCACGCACCCTGCGGTTCTCGATGTCGTGGAATCGCTCATCGGCCCTGACATCTTGTTGTACAACTCGACCTACATCATCAAGGAACCAAATACCGAAACCTTTGTGGCGTGGCATCAAGACCTCACCTACTGGGGGTTGCTGGAAGACGATGCTCAGGTCTCGATGTGGCTTGCGCTCTCCCCCGCGACCGATGAGTCCGGCTGCATGGCGATGATCCCCGGGTCACACCGGACCGGGCGCCGCGAACACGAACAAGACACGAGCGACGGGAATCTGCTCCTGCTCGGACAGCGGCTCACCGGCGTTGATCCAACTGGCGGTGTCTCGTGCTCTCTGCAACCCGGCGAGGCCTCCTTTCACCACGGCTGGACCGTGCATACGTCAGCGCCAAACCTCAGCGAAGACCGTCGGATTGGGTTGAACGTCCAATACCTCGCAGCCCACAACGGCCATCTGAAGGGTCACGGCTCAGCACTGTTGGTACGCGGTGAAGATCGATACGGACACTTCGCCGCCGACCGAGGCGCCACATCAGATCTCGACCCGGCAGCGGTTGAAGCCTGGAGGGTGCTCGACGCCCAGATGAAGGAATGGTTCAAGAACGCCTGAGCCCAAACACGGTCACTTGGATCGCATGCGAGCGAGGTATTCGGCAGCCGAGGCTCGCCCCTCGGGATCCTGCAGCCCGGCGTTCAACGAATCTGCGTCGCTCCACGCTGCGGACAGGCCGACCATGTTTCGCGTCACGGCATTCGTCGCGGCCTTTGTTGCCTGCGTGGCGTGAAGGGGTTTCGAGGCGACAAGACTCGCGAGCTCTTCGACCGTGGAATCGAGAAGATCGGCCGAAACGACGCGATTCAGGAACCCACATGATTGGGCTTCGGCGGCGTCAAACGGTCGGCAGGTGATGACCAATTCCTTGGTGAGAGCCGGTCCGATCTCGCGCACGAGTCTGGGAATTCCTCCCCAGGCAAGCGGAATGCCCAGGTCTACCTCGGGGATCGAGAAGCTCGTCTCCGAGGACGCGACTCGTAGGTCACAGGCAGCGGCGAGTACCAGACCGCCTCCGACGCAGTGTCCGTGAATCTGCGCGATGACAATCGCCTGCATCGCTTCGATGGCGTCAGCCATCCGTCGCCCCGAGTCACCTAGGCGTTTTGGCAGGGACGCTGCCGTCACCTCCGGGTCGAACGCCGACACGTCTGCCCCAGCACAGAAGACTCGCCCCTCACCCCGCACGACGACCACTCTGATCTGGGGCTGCTCGTCGAACCATCGCGCTGCACGTTCGAGGTCGAGCAACGTTTCGAACGACAGCGGGTTCAGCCGGTCGGGCTGGTCCAGGACGATGTCGCCTCGAACCCCGTCCTGTTCGATGTGGAAGCCTGCGAAATCAGGTGCGGTTGTCACGTTCGTCATGGCCGAACGGTAGCAACTACCTCACCGAGGTGAGGCAGACTGACTCAATGAATGAATCGGATTCGGTAGAGATCATCCGCGGAACCGTCGTGACCATGAACGCAGCGCGAGAGATCATCAGCGACGGCGCGGTCGCGATGAGCGGAGGCACGATCGTCGACGTCGGCTCGTTCGATGGGGTCGGGACTACTCACCCCGGCACACACGTTCGGGGTTCGTCGTCCGACCTCATACTTCCGGGATATATCAACGGTCATCAGCACCTGACTGGCGACCGTCTGATTCAGTCATCGGTTCCAGACGACCTCGCTCCGGGCGAGTCGATCTTCACGTGGGTTGTTCCGGTTCACGACGTACACACCGGGGATGACGATCAGCTCTCGGCGACCCTCACGCTCGCCGAATCACTCACGCACGGGGTGACGAGCACCTTTGAAGCGGGCACGGTTGCCCACCCCGGGCGGATCGCAGCTGCGGCTCGGGACATTGGCGCTCGGCTGACGATCGGCACCTGGGGTTGGGACGTTGACGAGGGACCATACGCCGGACCCGTGGATGAGGTCATCGACCGACAAATTGCCTCCCTCGATGTCGACGCCGGGCCTCTCGTGTCGTCGTGGGTCAGTCTTGTCGGCCACGACCTCATGTCGGATGAGTTGGTCGTGGCGGCCTCAGACCTCGCCCGAGGTCGCGAAGTTGGCATGACGTTCCATCTCTCGCCGCACACGGGAGACCCGGCCAGCTACCTCGAACGCACGGGAAAGCGGCCGCTCGTGCATCTTCGCGACCTTGGAGCTCTCGGCCCGCACGTCGCCATAGCTCATGGTGTTCATCTCGACGATGCCGAGCTTGACGTGCTTGCCGAAACCAGATCTGCGGTCGTGTCGTGCCCCTGGGCGTACCTGCGGCTCGGACAGGGCGTCACGAACGAGTTTCGCCACCTCGACATCTGGAAACGGGGCGGACGATTGGCGCTGGGCTGCGATTCAGAGAACGCAGGCGACATGGTCGACGGCCTTCGCGCGGCCGCATTGTTTGCCGGCCTCGCCAAAGACGTCCCCACGGATCCGACGGTGTTCGGAGCCCACGATGCGCTCGAGCTACTGACCATCAAGGGCGCCGAGGCACTCGGCGTTGCCGATTCGGTTGGCTCTATCGAGGTGGGAAAGCAGGCCGATCTCGTCGTGCACGACAGAACACAGACCGAGTGGATCCCCAACAGTCCCGACCCCGTCCTCCAGCTCGTCTGGGGCAGCGACGGCCGCTCGGTCCGCGATGTCTGGGTTGCGGGAAACCAAGTGGTGAAGAACGGCTCCGTCACCACGATCGACGTTCAGGCGTTGACCAACGATGCGGTCGCTGCGGGCTCGGCCCTTCGCACCCGGGCGGGCATTCCCGCGCCCAGCCGATGGCCGGTTCGTTGAGGTCGTGCGGGCGGTGAACGTGTCGCAGGTGGCTCGTGTTCACCGCGTCATGGATCACGTGCGCAGAAACGTCGACGGCGAGCTCTCTTTGGAGACCCTGGCTGCCGTCGCCAATAGTTCTCGTTATCACTTCCACCGTGTCTTCAAAGGTGTCACCGGCGAAACCCTCACCCAATTCGTGCAGCGAACTCGTCTCGAACGAGCTGCATACTTGATGAAGGCTTCGCCAAGTCGGTCCCTGGCATCGATCGCCTACGAGGTCGGCTTCAGCGAACAGTCGGACTTTTCACGCGTCTTTCGCTCCCACTACGGCGTGGCGCCGAGTCAGTGGGATCGACGCTCGCGGATTGACGCCGGTGGCATTTCGAACTTCGACTCCGAACTTGCCAAGGCGAAGGCTGATGGACCTCCTCCCAGCGTCATGATCGTCTCGAGGCCGGGCTGTCGGCTGCTGTATGTACGGGTTCGAACGCCGTTCGTCGGTCCAGCCCTGCACGACGGTTACCGCCGCCTGACGGCTTGGCTCGACTCCAACGATGTCGATTGGCGGCACCGAGAACTGATCGGACTGAGTTGGGACAACTACGAGACCACTCCGATCGAGCTCGTGCAGTACGACCTTGGGTTCACGGTCCCCGACGACCTGGACACTCAGGACGAGTTCGGAATCCACGAGCTCCCCTCAATGCTCTCCGCGGAAGTGCACTGCCTCGGCCCGTTGAGCCGCATTGCGGTGGCTTGGGACCATCTGTATGACACCTGGTTGCCGACGTCAGACTACGAACCCGAAGATCTACCCGGCATCAAGCGTTTTCGTCGTCGGCCAGATGAACTTGGATGGGACACATACGACCTCGATGCCTGTCTGGCCGTCCGGCGCATGGTGGGCTGAGATCGCAAGATTCGTCAAGACTCCAGGGTCACACGATTTTACGATCACTCGATGCCCAAGATTGTCGTCGAACGCGCCATCCACGCTCCGGTCTCGCTCATCTTCGATGCGGTTGCGAACATCGAGAACCTTCCAAACACGTCGCCGGACATCGTGTCGGTCGAGTTCCTCTCCGAAACCCGCAGTGGGGTCGGCACCCGCTTTCGCGAGGTGAGGAACCACAAAGGCAAGGAAATGGTGACCGAGCTCGAGGTCACCGAACACGAGACAAACAGACGAGCTCGAATGGTGACCGACTCTCATGGAACCGTCTGGGACACGACGTTCACGACGACCCCGGCCGGAGACGACGCTGTGCTGCGCATTGCCATGGATGCACGTGGCAATACGGTGTTCACGCGCGTGATGAACATGGTGATGCAGTCGGTCTTCCGACGTGGCCTCGAGAAGCACATCGACACCGTCAAGACGTACTGCGAAGGTCTCCCCTCACCGGAGAGATAGGGCGCAATTACAAGATCTGCTCGAGAAGTTCCCGCAGGCTGCGATGATGGCTCCATGCGCACCAACATCTCATCCGGTGACCCGTTCGAAGACATCTATGGATATTCGCGTGCGGTTCGCGTCGGAGATCACGTGCACGTGTCAGGCACGACCGCACAGGAACCGTTCGTCGAAGGTTGCGATACCTATGTTCAGGCAAAGAATGCACTCGACATCATCGAACAGGCTCTCGTCGATGTGGGGGCGAGCTTCGCCGATGTGGTTCGCACGGTCACCTACGTCACCGACATTGCGGATCTCCACTTGGCGGCCTGGGCACATCTCGAGGCCTTCGGCGACATTCGGCCAACAGCCACCATCGTGGAGGTGTCAGCGCTCGATGATCCTGCACGTACGATCGAGATCGAGGTCTATGCAATCTGTTCAACGCCGAGCCCAGGCTGACATCGCTCTAGCGATGCGCCGCTCGTTTCAGCCGATCGAGAATGGCGGGCAACATCTCACCTGAGCTTGGCGGAACCACCCAGATCGCCTCGGGCCCCTCTCGGTCAGCTTTCCTCAGCCTGGCATAGAGCTCGGCAGCGAACTTCCGATCGGACTCCCCAGCATCAGGCCGCACGACGATCACACCTGCGGGCGCCGAGTCCGCGTCGGCAGACGTCGTGATCGTGAGCGGAGCCGACGGTGCGTAGTGACTCAGCACCATGCCCGGAGCGCGCGCATCTTCGCCGGTCTCCGCCGTCGCATCGACAACAATCCGATCGAGGGCTGCTTCCACTGCGTCGAGCGCAACTCCACCGTGCCGAAGCAGCGACACCCACGCAAGACCCTCGCCTCGATCGGCCAGCACTTCGACGATGGTCGACTCGAGCCCAACGTTTGACGGACCACCATCGACGACTGCCGCTATCTTCCCGTCGAGGTCGGCCAGAACATGGTCGGCGGTGGTCGGACTGATGTGTCCATACCGATTCGCGGACGGTGCTGCGACGCCATCACCCACGGCGGCCAGCAGTTCCATCGCAACCGGGTGGCTCGGCACGCGGAGTCCGACCGTATTGCGATCGCCGGTCACGATGTCCGAAACGGACGATGAGCGGGGGAGAACCAGCGTGAGCGGTCCGGGCCAGAACCGCTCAGCGAGAACCATTGCTTCGGCCGGCACCCCGTCACTCCATCGGCTGACCATGCGGACGTCTGCGAGGTGGACGATCACGGGTCGATCGGCGGGACGACCCTTCGCGTCGAATATTGCGCGCACGGCCTCATCGTTGGCGGCGAGTCCGCCGAGGCCATACACCGTCTCCGTTGGGAACGCGACGAGCTGGCCCGCTCGAAGAAGCTCTGCAGCACGTGCAATACCCGCCGGATCGGGGGCCAGTCGTTCGGTCTCCATGACCAGCGAAGCGTATCGTCGGCCGATCTGTGCAGCGTGATGGGCCAGATTGGCCCATCAGCCTTCAAAGAAGTCCAAATGGGCTTAGGCGCGCAGCAGCTGGAGCATCTTGGCGCCGCCCTCAATCGTCTCCTTGAGCCCTTCGAACATCGAATCACGCTTCACGGCGGCAAGGTTGCAGCTGACGCCGGAGAAACCGAGATCCAGAAGATCTCGCATCTGTTCGGCACATTGTTCGGCCGTTCCTGCGATGGCGAACTTGCGGGCCAGCTCGGCATCGATCAGCGCGCTCATCTCGGGTGGATCGTAACGATCGAGGTCGAAGTACCAGCCGGTGGCCTCGCTGAGCGTCGCAATGATCGCAGCTCGCCGGTCCGGATCAACGGGCGGGCCATGGTCAGCAAGAATGTCGAGGTAGTGCGCTGCGAATCGTTTGACGCTGTCGATCGCCAGGTTCTCGTTCTCTGAAACGCACAAGGTGACGCGTGGCAAGACTTCCACTTCCGCTACGTCGCGCCCGACGCGTGCTGCACCCTCCGCAAGCCACCCGCGGTATTTGGCCACAATCTCGGGGGTCAGATGCCGGGCTCCGACGAGGGCCACGTCGGCGACCTCACCGGCGAGCTTCATCACCCCAGGGCTTCTCGTCCCGATGGCGATCGGCACCGGGGTTGCCGGCGGTCGCAGGAGACGGCTGCCGTCAATGGTCAACATCTCGCCCTCGATATTCACGACCTCGCCCGCAAGCAGCCCGCGTAATGCTGTGACCGTCTCACGAAGCATGCGAACCGGGCGGGGATAATCGATGCCGAATTCTTCCAGCCCCGCACCCACGCCGATGCCGCAGAACGCCCGACCCCCAGAAAGCTCCTGCAAGGTGGCGAGACCCGACGCATGGACCGACGCATGCCGGGTGTACGGGTTGGTCACCATCGAGCCGATCTGGATTCGACTGGTGCGCGCAGCGATGAGCGCTTGCAGCTGGTACGTGTCGGGCCACAACGCCACGCAGGACACACCCAACCGATCGAAACCCGCCTCCTCGACCAGGACGCCGAGTTCGACAGCCTCGCTCGGCGACATTCCCGGCGTGATCTCTGCTTCGTATGTCACAGGATTGGATACTTCGACTTGTCTGGCAGTCCCGAACGAAGGGTGATCGCTTCACCGGACTGCTGCGCGTCGGCCCAGAGTTTGTCCTCGTCGACGGTCAACATACGACCATCTTCCACGACCTTGTGCCCGTCGACGACCACGGTGTGCACCCCACGGCCATCGGCCGACCAGACGAGTTGGTTCATGACGTTGAGCAGCGGACGCCACTCGGGACGATCGGTGTCGTGCATGACGACATCGGCCTTCTTGCCCACCTCGAGCGACCCGATCGAGTCCTGCATGCCCATCGACTTCGCTCCGCCCAGCGTGGCCATCTCGTACGCCATCTCTGCGGGGAACATCTGCGGATCCTGCCGAGCGTCTTTGAACAGACCAGCAACGAGATAGGTGGCCCGCATCATGTCCGAGTAGTTCGATGCGTTGTTGCCATCGGTACCGATGCTCACGTTGATGCCGCGCTGCATCATCTCTGGCATCTTGCCGACCTGGGTGACTCCGTAGCTCACCTTGAGTGCCGTCGTTGGGCAGTGGGCAACGGAGACACCGGTGTTGGCCATCACACCGAGCTCCGAGTCATCCACCTGCACGCAGTGCGTCATCGTGACGTCGTCCTGGAGGATGCCCAACTCGTCGAGATGAATCATGGGACGTTGACCGAATGACTCGATGAAACCATCGGGGTCGAGCATGGCCGGAGACATATGGAAACTCATGCCGGTGCCGTGATCGTCGGCCAGCGACCTCGCCGCTCGCCAGAGCGGGTCTGAGGCCGTGGTGTGTCCAACGAGAATCGATGATGCGGCGATCCGCCCGCCGGCGACCGACTTGAACTCGGTGAGCTGACGTTCGAGGTGTCCAATCGCCTCGTCCGTGTTCTGTTTGTACACGTCTGGCTCCGGCGGAAGATCCCACACCCATTTGCCGACCTTGCCCCGGATGCCAACATCCACCAACCCTTCGATCACCTCATCGAGGAAACGAATCGTGCCGGCCTCGAGAAACGTCGTCGTACCGGACTTCAGCATCTCTACCGATGCCAGTTCGGCGGACAAGCGCTCTTCGGCGGCCGTGTACGCGGCATACAGCGGACACAGCCACATGAAGACGTTCTCGACGAAGGGTGTGTCATCGGGGACGTAACCCCGGGTCAGTGGCTCGCCGGTGATGTGAATGTGGGTGTTGATCATTCCTGGCGTCACGACGAAACGATCGCCACCGATCGTTTCGGCGGCGACGTACTCAGCCTCGAGATCACTTGCCTTTCCGACGGCGACGATTTCACTGCCGCGGATGGCAACCGCACCATCGTGAATGATGTCGCGGGTCTCGTTCATCGTGACGACGTACCAGCCCTTCACGAGCAGATCAATGTTCTCGGCCACAGTTCTCCCAAATGTCGTGACTGACGAATGGTAAGACCATCAGTCCACACCGAGGTTATGTCATTGCCGTCTGCCTCGCCTACCGTCCAAGTGGTAAGACCATCGGACCACAGCTAGTTTGTTGACCGAACGCCGCCCAAGGGGGACCCATGAGCCAGCCAAACAAGCTCGTATTCGTCGATTTTCCGACCGACGATGTCAACGCCGCACGAACCTTCTACGCCGAGGTCTTCAACTGGGAGGTCGAGGACCGCATTCCGGACACGTTCGCTCGCATCGTGCCTGGTGGATTCTTCAGCAACGAGGATGGCTCCGACAGCGAAATCGGCAACCTGCACATGGGCATCTCCAACGCGGCCAACATGCGTCCGAGCAAGGACCAGAACCCGACGGAACCCACCCACCTGAACCCGGGCGGGCGTGCCATCCGGGCATGGATTCTCGTCAGCGACGATGACTCATTCGAACGGATTCTCGATGCCGCTGTGAGCCGCGGGGCAACCGAGCTCTGGCGCAACCACTTCTGGAAGGAATTCGGCGGCGCGAACGCCTCATTCATCGACCCGTGGGGCAACCAGATCATGCTGTGGGCACACATCGATGGCGTCGAGGTCGACGAGGAGACCCATCAGGTCATCGGCGAGGCACTGCTCCCCGATGGCATGACCATCGAGTAGGCGTCAGCCAGTCACCTCGGCTTGATGCCGACGAAGCTCTGTTGGAAGCCGATGGGCTCGACGAGCCGAAGCCGGACGAATCCGGCTGTCGTCAACCACTCCGAGAATTGCTGGTGCGTGAAGCAGAAGCCCTTCTCGGTGCTCGCCATCATCGTCGTTCCCATGATCACCGCGTGGGGGTTGAACTTGCGCTCGAGGTCGACGAAGTAGTCTGCAAGCACGACACGCCCCTCAGGCTTCAGCGCGTCGAACGCACGGGAGATCAGATGTTGTGCGCCTTCCTCTCCCTCAGTTCGGCAGATGTGGCCCAACACCACGATGTCGTAGGACTCCGGTTCGATATCAATGGTGTGGAAATCCCCCGAGCGGAACTCACAGCGATCGACGACGTGGTGTTCGGTCACCTTTGCTCGAGCAACGTCGATCACGCCGGGAAGATCGTTTATGACCGCAGTTCCCTGCGGACACCCGTTGAGCATGGCGATGGCCCAAGGCGCTCCTCCCGCACCGAGATCGAGAATGCGGGGCGCTCGCAACGCTGAGTACCGAATCTTCAGGTCGGCACGAGTGGCGCATCGGAACATCGTGGTGAACGTTCCTTCGACCAACGGAACGTAGAACGCAGCGGGGTCGTCTTCGATCGGTGTCGCTGGACGACCGTGTCGCACAGTGTCGGCCAAGCGGGTCCAGTTCTCATGCGGTCCGGGCGCAACCGCGATCAGATCAGCCATCGTCGCCGGACCATCGGACACCAGGTATCGCTTTGCGGTGTCGTTCAGCTCATAGACGTACTCGAACTGATCGAGCAGGCCGAGCGCGACCACCCCATCGAGCAACGAGCGAAGGTGATCTGCAGGCAAACCCAGCGCCTCGGCAAATGGTTCGACTCGAGTGGGCCCGCTCCGTTGGAGCTCGTCGAACAGGTCGAGTTCCAGCGCTGCGAGCAAAATGTAGTACCGGCCAAGGCCCTCCACCGCAGCCCAGACGGGCGCCGAAGACGGCGGTTTGTAGTCCGTCCACGGGCGCCCCTTGTGCGCCATGGTGTGGGTCTTCTTCAGCTCTGGGTATGGAGCATCTCGAGGCTCAGCCACAGCTTCTCACAGGCCCAACCATCATGGTCGAAGCACGATCTTTCCGAAGAAGTCGCTCGACAACATCTTGTTCTGCGCCTCTCCCGCCACTTCGAGCCCGTACTCAGAGTCGATCACGACGTCGAAGTCACCCGAGCAGAAGGTGTCCCACACAGGTCCGAACTCTTCTGGGCGGTACGGGTCTGACCCCATGATCTTGATTCCCGAATGGAAGAGGTACCCGAGGGACGGGATCGTCGCTTCATCGCCAGACGAGTTGCCACAGTTGACCAAACGACCATGTACGCCGATGGCGAACAGCGACGGCCCGAACAATGCCGTGCCGACGTGGTCGAACACCATGTTGACACCTTCACCTCGAGTGACCTCGCGGGCGAACGCCGTAACGTCTCCGGTGCGGTTGTTCAGCACGTGGTCTGCGCCAAGACTCAGCGCACGCTCGCACTTCTCGTCGGTACCCGCGGTAGCGAGGACGGTCGCCCCTGCGTTCTTGGCGAGTTGGATTCCTGCGGTCGACACACCAGACCCAGCAGCGTGGATCATCACGGACTCTCCCGCAACCAGACCGCCCACGTCGAACAACGCATGCGCTGCGGTCAGGTACGCAGTCGGGAACGTGGCCGCGTGTTCCATCGGCATTCCATCGGGAATGGCGTACACGTGAGACGCCGGCACCAGACACTTCTCGGCATACCCGCCAGCCACGGTTCCGCCGATGATGCCGAGATCGCCGAAAAGGTCTCCCATACCGGCGAGTTTGGAGTCTTCAGCGACGCCCGCAAGCGACGGATCGACGACGACGCGGTCGCCGACCGCCACATCTGTCACGTTGGACCCAACGGCCGAAATCGTTCCGGCAACATCCATGCCGGCGATGTGGGGGTAGGTGAAGCCAGGCATCTGGAACCAGCCGTTGCGCTGCACCACATCGAGCCGGTTCAAGGAGGTCGCCTCCACGTCGACCACCACGTCGGAGGGGCCCGGTTCGGGGTCGGGCACATCTGCGTACTGGAGGACCTCCGGCCCCCCTGCTTCGGTATAAAACGTTGCCTTCATCGGCGGTTGCCTCCGTTGTTGGTGATCATTTCAGACCACGAATGAATGGTCTGGCCAGGGCTGCAGGCGGGCGAACCCGTTTCGCGAAAATTGCCATGCCGAGAATCGTCACAAGGAACGGGAATGCCTGCAGCAGCTCCGTTGGCACGCCCTCGTAGTAGTTCGGAAGCTGCAAGCGCAGGGCGAGAGCAAGAGCGAAGACCAGGCACCCGGCGATCGTTCCACGAAGCGTCCAACCACCAAAGATCACTGCGGCGATCGCGATGAACCCTCGTCCGCTCACGCTGCCTTCGTCGAAGCGCCCGACCTGGACAAACAGCAGATAGGCGCCACCAAGGCCTGCGGTGAACCCCGCGTAATAGATCGCTTGCCGTCGCCGTTTGTTCACGTCGATCCCCGACACGTCAGCGGCCTGCGGGTCCTCGCCCGATGCGCGAACTTCGAGGCCCCATCGGGTCCGGAACATCAACCACCACGACAGTGGCACGATCAGGTACAACACGAAGAACGGCCAAGGTTGGAAGAAGAGCGCATCACCAAAGAGCGGGATCCGATGAAGGCCTGGGAGCTTCAACTTGGTCGCTGTTGTCGTGACGAGGTCGATCTCGCGAGCGAGGAAGCCAGCGAGACCCAAGATCAAGATATTGAGGGTCAAACCCACGACAAACTGATCAGCCGTGAGCCGATGGCTCATCTCAGCCTGGACACTCGCGACCGCGATACCGCCCAGAATTCCACACACGATGCCGACCAAGAATGAGTCGGTAGCCGTGTAGCCGGCGGCGCTGGTGAACGCTCCTGCCAGCAGCATGCCTTCCACAGAGATGTTGATGGTGCCACTGCGCTCGGCAATCCACTCGCCCGATGCGGCGAAGATCAACAGCCCGGCGAACAGTGCCGCATTCACATAGGTGGAAGAGTTGGCCAGGGCGTCGAAGAGTCCGCTTAGGAAGTCCACGTCACGTCCTCGCTGTCGCTGCGAGACGGGCGCGACGTCTGTCTCGGATGAACATGATCGCCGGTGGAAGCAGGAGGGCCAGAACCAAGAGGCCCTCGACGACGTCGGTCACTCGCGCTTCGACGCCAGTACTGCTCACGAAACTTGATCCAGTGCGAAGGCCAGCGAACACGAAGGCGACCAGAATGGCAGGAATCGCCCGCTCTCGAGCGACCAATGCAACCAACAGACCCGTCCATCCGATGTTTCCGCTGAAGCCCGGCACGAACTTGAAGTTGCTGAACTGAAACCCTCCGCCGGCAAACATGACGGCGCCGGCGAGCCCAGCAAATGCGCCACTCGTGAGCATCGCGCGCATGCCGAAGCTCGTTTGGGAGACACCAGCGCGACGAGCGGCTTTCGGATTTCGGCCCAACATGCGCAGCCGGAATCCCCACACCGTTCTGGCCAACGCGAACGCCACGACGAAGGCCAGGACGAGCGCGAGAAATGCGGCGAACGGGATCTGATTGCCGAAGAGGTCCAGGTTCGGGAGACGGTTGTCCTCGGGCAATTGCTCGCTGACGTTGTTGCGAGCCCCGACGGAGTCGCCCGCGAGCAGCAGCCACTCGCGCCCGAGTGCGTACGCAACGAGCTGGCTGGCGATGGTCACCAGCAGGAGTGTGGATAGGACCTCGGGCACCCCGCGCCAGAAACGAAGCGCACCGGCGATACCCGCCCAGACAGCGCCACCCACGGCGCCAAACAGCATCAGGACGAGGAGATTGAATGGGCCCGGCCCGCCGATCAGAAAGCCAAAGTAGACGGCAAACGCCGCTCCGATCAGAAGCTGTCCCTCCTGACCGATGTTCACGAGGCCTGCTCGCGCCGAGACGATCGTTCCGAGAGCCACGAGGAGCAAGGGTGCTGCGGCCCCGAGGGTCAGACCCCAGCGTCCGTTGCCGGTGAGGCTGCCCTCGATCAGGGCATCAAACACCGACCACGATCCCCCGCCCGTCGCTTGGATGAGGATCGCTGACCCGGCGAGGGCCAAGGCAACGCTTCCGGCGTAGAGGGATACCCACTCGACCCGACGAGTGTGCTGGCTCATAGGGCGGCCCCGCCCATCAGGAGACTGAGCTGTTCGATGTCAGCCTGGGAGCGAGGCATTTCACCGACGATCCGACCTCGATACATGACGGCGATACGGTCGGCCAGGTCCAGGATCTCTTCGAGTTCGCTCGAGATCAGCAGGACCGCAACACCCTCGGTAGCAGCCTCCCTCAAGCGTTGGGTCATGTACTCAATCGCGCCGACGTCGAGCCCTCGGGTCGGCTGAGCGGCAACCAAGACCTTGGGATCCTGTGAAAGCTCGCGCGCCAGCACGACTCGCTGTTGGTTTCCCCCGGAGAGTGACCACAGCGGTGCTGAGGGCCCCGCACACTGAATATCAAACTCGGCGATGAGGCGCTCGGCGTCGGCGAACATGCGGCTTTGGTCGAGAACCCCACGGCTGGCGACCGCGGCGGGATCCATGAGTACCAGATTCTCCGCAACCGTCATGTCGAGCACAACACCCGAATCGTGGCGATCCTCGGGGATCACTCCAATACCTGCCGCCGCCATCGCTCCTGGAACCTTCGTCGACACCGGCATTGCCGCGACGTGGACGTCGCCTGCCGACAGCCGTACCAAGGAAGAGAGAAGATCCCCCAGAGGTCGTTGGCCGTTGCCCTCGACGCCCGCGATACCGAGGATCTCGCCTGCGTGTACCTCGAGCGTCAGGCCATCGAGAAGAGTGACACCCTGAGGGCCACGTGCAGTGGCATTGCTGATCGAGAGCACCGGAGCCACCGATTCACGTTCTTGGAGGTCGACCTCCGAAGATGTGTCTTCCTGCAGCGCCTCGATGTCGATGAGCCCCAACGCGGCTCGCTCGCTCCGCAGCGAAACGTCGCGCCCCACCATGGCTCGGGCAAGCGAACGCGCGTCGGCATCACCCGTGACCATATTGTCGACCACCTCGCCTTGGCGCATGATGGTGATCTCGTCGGTGGCACTCAAGACCTCGTCGAGCTTGTGACTCACGAGGACGACGGCTCTCCCTTCAGCGGCCACCACATCTCGGAACGAGTCGAACAGTGTTGACGATTCCTCAGGCGTCAAGACGGACGTCGGCTCATCGAAGATCACGATGCTCGGATCGCGACGCAGGCACTTGATGATCTCCACCCGTTGCCGAAGTCCCGCGGTCAGGTCGCCGACCCGAGCGTACGGGTCGATCTCGAGTCCGTAGTGCTCACCGATCTCGCCGATGCGCTCTCTCACCGCTGACGGATCGAGCCGCCCCCCTTCACCGAGCGCGACGTTTTCCCACACCGTCAATGGATCGACGAGGCTGAAGTGCTGATGCACCATGCCGATGCCCAGCTTCGACGCCGTGATCGGATCGTGAATCTGCTGTGGCTCACCGTCGAGATGGATACTTCCTTCATCAGGCAAGACGAGCCCGATGAGAATCTTCATCAGCGTCGACTTTCCCGCGCCGTTTTCGCCAAGAATCCCATGGATCTTCCCGCGTTCGAGCGTGAGATCGACGGAGTCACACGCGGTGACTGCACCGAATCGTTTTGTGATGCCGAGAAGCTCGACCGCTGGGGTGACCGCTGAGTCAGCGGTCACCCCAGTCAGATCGGAAGGTACTTGGCTCACCCTCCGGCGTACGCTGCGCCCGAAATGGCTCCGAGCTGACCCATGAGGTCCTCATCGAAGGCAGCCAACAAACCAAAGGACGCATCGATGGCAGCCGACGCGTCAGCCGAGCCGTCGCACAAGATGCCGCCGTTGAGACCCTGTTGAGTCGGGAACTGGTATGTCGATCCTTCGGTCAAGGTTCCGTCGACGATTCGGTTGACGCCTTCGGCTGCATAGAGCCCTCCGTCGAACACGATTGATCCAGTCCAGTCGATTCCGTCGTCACGGGAACACACGTCAGCGGGCCCTGCCGCAAACACGGCAATCCCCGCTTCGGTAGCGGCCTGGGCAACTGGCTCCAGGGCGCCATCGAGGTAGGCGTATGCCACGGTGACACCGTCGGCGACAGCCGTTGCGAAAGCGGCTGTTGCATTACCAGAGTTGGCAAAGTCGAAGGGGAAGTCGCCGGTCGCCACGTAGTCCATCGTGAACGCTGGGTCGACACTGGCCATGCCTGCGCGGGTGGCTTCAAGAGCCTCCACCTCGAAGTTGAGGTCACAGCAGCCCAGGAAGACAGCCTTGTTGCCCCCGGATTCCGCGAGCACCTGGCCGATGGCCACGCCGCCTGTGTAGTGAATTGCCGCACCCCAATCGGTTGCTTGCGCCAGACCTGGCAGCTCCTCGAAACCAGCACCGCAGTTGCAGTACCAGAAGATGTCTGGGAACGCTTCTGTGAGGTCCCCGAGAGGCTCAGCGATCTCGCTCGCACCCACGAACATGAGGTCAACGCCTTGTTGCGCGAGGTCTGACATCGACTGTGCGGCTTCATCGGCGCCAATATTGTCAACAACGATTGGCTCAGGGAAGCCGTTGTCGGATGCCCAGTCTTCGGTGAAACCGACAAGCCCCTCGACGTAACCGCCGTCATCGCGTGGCCCAGCAGCAGCAACGCCGATCGTCACCGTTCCGTCGCCGTCGATGTCGAACTGCTCGATGAGCGCTGCGGTGCCCGGATCGACCGGAGCAGGTGGCGCCTCGGTCGTTTCTGGTGGTTCGATTTCGACAGGAGCCTCGGTTTCCGCTGGCGCTTCGGTGTCTTCGACCACTGCTGCGGTCGTCGTCGTATCTTCTGCGGTGTCTGTCGTTTCGTCGCTTCCACATGCTGCTGCTACCAGTGCGAGCACTGACAGAAGCGCAAGTAGCGACTTCCTCATCTTGAACATTGCATACCCTCCGATAATGACCTGATGGCCGTCTGTTACTTGCACTTCACTTACGTGATCTTTCGCCGCTAGAGCCCTGGCCAGGCCCGGCGGTAACGCTGGACGAGCCAGCGGTTGAACTGGATGTGGCTCTCCTCTTGCCACGAATAACGCCCTCGTGGGGCGAACCGTGAACGAAGACCTTGTTGCACCTTGGTGGTTGCGTCCTGGTCCTGCTGAACAAAGACCTGCACTCCAGCATCGGAGAGCGCCATCTTTTGTTCGAACAGCGGATCTTCGAGAGCCGATGGATGGAAGATGTAGCCGATCTCGACGTCGATCGTCTCGGGCCCCGTGGGTCGCACGAGGAAGAAGAAACACTGGTCAGGGGCGGTGCCGAAACAGAGCGTCGGCGGCATCAGCGCAAACGTCGAGCGAGTGCGCTCTTCCTCGGTCAGTTCAGGGAACACATCCATAATCACCCGATGTGTTGCATTGAAGCCGCCATCGATGTGGGTGTAACCAGCGGTTCGGAAGATGACGTTCGAGTCGTCACTCCACTCGATGGGAAATTCCGACATCGACGACGGACAGAAGTCCTGGACGAACTGATGCAAGCGGTTGGCGTGGTAGCCGTCGTTGAAGTTCTCGAACATGACCTTCCAGTTCCACGGAAGGTTTTCGAGCGTGAAGGTACCGGGGCACACCGCGTTCCCGAGGTCGTAGTTCTCGAGAAACGGCGTGTACCGCTCGAGTGTTGGCGTGAGTGGTGCTGCATCGGCGTCGAAGTTCACGAAGACGAATCCAAGCCACTCTTCGACCTGTAGCTGCGGCAGCCCGAAGTCGCTCTTGTCGAACGCCTCGGTGCGCTCCATTGCGGGGGCGCCGAGCAAACGACCCTCGAGTGAGTAGTTCCAGTGGTGGTACGGACACTTGAAGGTCGTGTCGTTGCCTTCCCCTTCGCACACCTGCATTGCACGGTGCTGGCACACCGCCGACATGGCACGGACTTCACCCTCTTTGTTGCGAGCCACGATGATCGGCTCGTCCACGATGTTGACGGTGAACCAGTCGCCTGGGTCTGGAATGCGCTCGGCGCGACCAACGCACAGCCACTCCTTCATGAAGAGTGCCTCGGCCTCGAAGTCGAGGAACTCGCCCGAGGTATAAAGCGCGGGCGGAAGGGTGAAGGCCTTCGACACGTCCTCGATGGACGCATCGAGATCGGTGAGCAGTGAGGGATCGAGAATACTCATGTCAGTTGAACCTCGTCTTTCAGAAGGAATTTGCGGATCTTTCCGACGCTGGTGCGTGGAAGTTCGGGCAACAGGGTGATTTCCCTGGGGCGTTTTGCCTTGCCGAGACTCTGCTCGCACCAGGCGTGCAGTTCATGAACATCTGGCGGTTCATCGGCGTTGGCCGCAACGACGAACGCGACCGGTACCTCGTCGCGAATCTCGTCGGGCGCTCCGACCACAGATGCTTCGAGAACTGCAGGATGTGCGGTCAGCACGGCCTCGACCTCAACCGTCGAAACATTCTCGCCGGCGACCTTCAGCACATCGCTGCGCCGTCCATCGAAGAAGAATCGACCGTCAGAGTCGCGGCCAGCGCGATCTCCGGTGAGAAACCAACCGTCGCGAAAGCTCGCAGCCGTGGTCTCCGGGTCATCGAGATACCCAGCGAACAGCGTGAGGCCGGGCTCGCCACCAACGACGATCTCGCCGACGTTCGTCGGGTCGCCCTGCGGCACCGTCTGACCATCGGCATCGTGTATGTCGACCTCGCAACCCGCTGTCACGCCCCCCATTGTGTCGGCTCGCGGCAGATCGGCACCGTCACTTAACACTGCGGGAATAGTTTCGGTCATTCCATAGAGCTGGCGAGGCCGGCAGCCCAACCACGCGGTGATCGTGTCGTACTGATCCTCTGCGAGGTTCTGAGCAAACCAGCAGTGTCGCAATACCAGCCCAGTGGTGGGAGCCGACCGGGCCAGGATCATCCGGATCGGTGCTGCGAACAGACTGGCGACCGTCGCCTGATGGCGGGCACACTGTTCGAGGAAACGTGTTGCCGAGAATGTGTGCATCAGAGCGACGGACGCTCCGACCCATATCGCGGACGCGAATGAGTAGTACTGCGCATTGGCATGAAAGAGCGGCAAGACGACGATGTGGCGGTCGGCCGAGGTCAGGGTTGTTGCCTCTGCCATGATCTTGCCGGCAAAGGCGTAGTTGGCCTGGGTGATCTCGACGCCCTTGGGTCTGCCGGTTGTGCCGCTGGTGAACATCACCGCTGCGACATCGAGCAATGGAAGCTCGGGCCACGTTGAGCAGGGCGAATCGCCAAACACGGCGAAGCTCGTGTCGTCCTCATCGATCTCGACGACGGCCATCCCAGAAGGCACCGCCTGCTGGTATGTGTCGCTGCGAGACGAAGCACAGAAGCCGATGACTGGTTGGGTCCGATCGATGTGGTCGGCGAACTCACTCGACGTTCCCTGCGGGTCGCTGGGCACGATCCATGCACCGAGTCGAACTGAAGCAAGCCAGACCGCAACAAAGGTCGGTGAGTTGGTGAGCGCCAGGTGTATGGATGCGTTCTCATCAACCTCGTGCTCGAGGAGGAAGCCTGCGACTCGGGCGACCACCGAATCGAATTCGCCATAGCTCCACTGGGTCACCTCGCCTGCGCTGGATTCGAAGAGGAGAAAGGGCGCGTCGGGGCGCGCGGCGACCGAGGCTGCCCACACCTGCGCAAACGTCGTTGCGTCGCCCCCGGTAACCACGACTACTCCGGAGTCCCGTACCCGCCGCCGCCAGGCAATTCAAGACGAATCACATCGTCACCCGCCAGGGAGATACGCGATTGGGTCTCGACCTTCTCGCCGTTCACGAGGAACGCTCCCGCCGAGCCCGCCTCACCACCGAAGAGTCCGAGCGGCGCGTCAGCAAGGCGGCTGGTCACCGCGTTCAGCTGCCAAGCGTTCTCTGTGTCGACCTGGAATTCGATCGCCTGCCCGAGACCACCCGGTTGCGCTCCGAGCCCACCGGATCCTGGCCGGAGCGACTTCTCGGAGAAACGGATCGGTGCGGAAGCCTCGACCACTTCAATCGGCACCGCAGAAACTCCGGTCGGATACGAACAGGCGCTGAGACCTGGCTTGCTCGCCCGGGCTCCCACTCCCCCGGCGTAGGTGAACATCGCGGTGATGAACGGACTCCCGTCGTCGTGATTCCCGTTCACCTGCATCGTCCACACCGCGCCAGCCCCTTCTGCCATGGCGGCATCGGGGCGCACCTGGGCCAGGGCCTTGAGCAGCGCGTTGGGTAAGAACATCCCCACGACGTGTCGGGCCGTACCCGGCTGTGGCAACACCGCATTGACGATCGAGCCCTCTGGGGCCTTCACCTTGATCGGGAAGAGGCTGCCGTGGTTGTTCGGGATGTCCGGGTTCAAGACCGACCGAACGGTGAAGGTCGTGTACGCGTGCGTGTAGTTCATCACCACGTTGATGCCCCACGGCGACGCCTTCGAAGTGCCTTCGTAGTCGACGGTGATCTCGCCAGCTTTGGCATCGACGATCAACGCACACACGATGTCGATCTTGCTGCCGTCGGCGAGATCCAGAATAGCGCTGGACTCATACGTGCCGCTCGGCAACTCACGAATGCTGTTGCGGGTCGCTTCTTCGGACCGGGTGATGATCTCGTCGGCCAACGCTTCGATGTTCTCCAGATCGTGCGTTTCGCACAACGTGCCGAGACGCTTGGCTCCGACCTCTCCGGAAGCCATTTGTGCGTGAAGGTCACCAGCCATGTGATCGGGTTGCCGCACGTTCGACAGGATGAACTTCCACACGTCGTCGTTTCGTTCGCCCTTCTTCATCAGCTTGCAGATGGGGATCCACAAGCCCTCTTCGAACACGTCGCGACCACCCGCACCGATGCCGTACCCGCCCACATCGGTGTGGTGGATCGTGGAGCCAAAGAACGCAATGATTTCACCGTTACGCCATGCCGGGACCAAGACGGTCACGTCGAGCAGCTGACCCGCGGTCTTGTACGGGTCGTTCGTAATGAGCACGTCGCCTGGCTCGAGCACCTCGATCGGGTACTCATCGAGCATTTTGCTCGCGCCGATCGCCAAGGAGTTGATGTGTCCCGGCGTGCCGGTCACCGCTTGGGCGACCATGCGCCCGCGTCGATCAAAGACGGCATTGGCCAGATCGCCGGCCTCGCGCACGATCGGCGAAAAAGCGGAACGTTGCAGCGCCCGCGCTTGTTCATTGACCGTCGAGATCAACGATTGCCACAAGATCTCGAGTTCGATCGGATCGAAACCAGATGGTCGTGCTTCAGTGATGGTCATTCGACGTCTCCAGAGGCTGAATCATGGGCTTGTGCGTGTTCGTCCCGCTTCGCAATGAGGCTGCCATCGGCCGACACTTCAACCGACCAGCCGGGACGAATCACCGACGTGGTCTCGCGTTCTTCAACGATCGCCGGACCATCGAACGACGCCCCAGCGCCGAGAGAGGTTCGGTCGTACACCGGTACCTCGACAGCCGCGTGACCACGTCCGAACACCACGTCCCGATGGGATTTCGGCGCAGGCACACCGTCAGCCCTCACGACGGTCGATGCTGGTTCCGCAACCTCGGTTGTTGCCAGAGCAGAGAGCCGCCACGTGATTGCCTCGACGGCAACATCGGGAATCGTCATGCCGTAGATGCGCCGATATTCGACCTCGAACTTCGCGGTGACTTCTTCTGGCGAGGCCGGCCACACGTCTCCTTCGCCGACCCAGATCGTGATCTCGTTGCCTTGGCCGGCGTATCGAACGTCGACTCCATATCGGAACACGACATGATCGGCTGGCACACCTGCAGCGAGCAGCACGCGTCGACCTTCTTGTCGAAGGTCGTCGAGCAGCTGATCTCGCTCAGCTGGATCGACCGAATCGATCATTCTCGGCAGCGATCTCGCCAGATCCATCCTGACGGGTGAGACAAGGGTGCCAAAAGCCGACAACACGCTCGCGTTGACGGGAAAGATGACCGTCTCGGCTTCGAGCAGTTCGGCGACGCCACAAGCGTGCACCGGGCCAGCGCCCCCAAAGGCGATCAGCGGAATGCCGCGCAGGTCGACGCCCATTTCGACGCCGTGCATGCTCGCAGCCGCCGCCATGTTCTGGTTCACGACGTCGTGGATCCCGGCAGCGGTGTCCAGCATCTCCAGGCCCAGTCCATCGGCCACCGTTTGTGCTGCAGCGGTGGCCGAGGAGGTGTCGAGAGGCATGTCACCGCCGAGGAAGGCCGCGGGGTCGAGCATGCCCAGGATCACATCCGCGTCGGTCACCGCCGGAACGGTGCCACCCCGTCCATAACTTGCAGGTCCGGGATCGGCACCCGCCGACTCTGGTCCGACCTTGAGGAGTCCGAACTGGTCGACGCGAGCGAGGCTTCCGCCTCCTGCACCGATTTCGACGAGATCGACCGATGGCACCGAGACCGGGAAACCCGAACCCTTCTTGAACCGGTACGCGCGGGCGACCTCGAATGTATTGGTCAGCTCTGGCTCTCCATGTTCGATGAGGCACGCCTTGGCGGTCGTGCCGCCCATGTCGAAGCAGAGCAGTCGCTCGATGCCGAGTCGTTTCGCAAACCACGAGCCAGCGAGAGCTCCGGCAGCCGGACCTGACTCGACGAGTCGGATTGGGCCGCGTGCGGCGTCGTCTGCAGAGACCACTCCACCATTCGACAACATCATCAGCACCGACCCGCCGAAACCTTCTGCAGACAACCACTTCTGAAGCTCGTCGAGGTACGGGCCGATCACGGGCATCGTTGCGGCGTTGCACGCCGTCGTCACCATGCGCGGGTACTCGCGGATCTGCGGCGAAATATCAGCAGAGATGCAGACGGGCACCCCGAGTTCAGCCCGCAGGTACTCAGCGATCTTCACCTCGTTGGATGCGTTCACGTACGAGTTGAGCAAGCAGACGGCTACCGCTTCAACGTCTGCTGCACGCAGCTGTTCGGCAAGCCGAGCCAAGGCTTCATTGGACGGGTCGACGAGCACGTCGCCGCCAGCCCGCACGCGTTCGTCGATCTCGAAGGTGAGCTCACGAGAGATCGGAGGCGCGGGAAACTCGATCTGCAGGTCGTACATGTCGTAGCGGTGTTCATCGCGGATCAGCAGCGTGTCGCCGAAACCCTTGGTCGTGACCAAACCGGCTCGGCCCGTCTTGCCTTCGATGAGAGCGTTGGTGATCAAGGTGGTCGCATGCACGATCGGCGCGTCGACGTCGCTTGGAGAAATGCCCGCCTTGGCGAGCAGCTGAGTCACGCCGGTGCGGACACCGTCGAGCGGAGCCGACGGCGTGGTGAGCGTCTTGTCGACGACGACCTGCCCGGTCGCGCCATCGAGCAGGACGACGTCGGTAAAGGTTCCCCCGATATCTACGGCCATTCGCCAGTCGGTCATGGGGTCTTCCTCTCGAGGTTTTCAGTCTCGCCGACGCCGCGCAGATCGTCTCGGGGCGGCGCAAAGACATCGAGAATCCAACATTCGTTGTACTCCTCGTCGCCAATGAAGTTGCTATCTCCGTGCCAGACTCCCGGATGGGCGAGATAGAACTCGTTCGGTCCAATCGTGTCTCGTTGCTCGACGTCCTTGTCTGGGGAGATTCGAAAATCGAGAGCGCCTCGGACGATGATTCCAAGCTGTTCGTGGTCGTCATGTTTGTGCATGAACGAACCTTGGGTTCCCCCGGTGATGCGCCAGAAGCAGAGCTGCAGATTCTCGCCGGTGATCACACGCCGTCTGAAGCCGGGGCGGTCGGTCTCGACGAACGCGTCGTCATCGTAGAAATAGCAGTACTCATTTGAAAGATTCACACGTCACTCCTGGACTGATGGTCAGACCATAGCATTTGGCTGCAACTCATACGTTCGTCGGCTCGCTACCGAGACCGAGCAGTTCGACGAACCGGCGCCGCCACTCAACCGACGGTTTGTCCGATTGCACGCTTACCAAATCGGTTCGACCGAGAGGCATCGTTCCCGGCACGCGCTCGAGCATCACCTTGTCCTCGGCTCCGATGGCACGATCGAACGCCACCACCTCTTGTGGGTCGGTCGAAAAGTCGTCGTTCCGCCACACGACAAAGGTGAACAGCGAGTTGAGGTCATCGACCGGAGTGCTGCACAGCAACAAGATGTGTTCGAGTCCGTCGTCATACCGAATGGTGCTGCGAACCGTGAACGGAAGTGCGAACCCGGTCGACATCACCCGGTGAACGACGTCTGCGTCGCTACCGCTGGTCACCGCAGCTTCGTCGGGGTTCGAAGCGTCGACCTCGTACGTGTAGCCGAAGAACGCATCATCGAGTTGTTCGAGTTCGAGCTTTGGGACGTACGGATCCTGCGCCCCACCGAATGTTCCGGTGTGAACCCACGGGAAGTGGCTGAAGTCCATGAAATTGTCGACGAGCCGCGGGGTCGATACCGCCCACTCCTCAACCCCGGTGTTGATCCGTCGGAATTTCGGATCGGACTCTTGACCGATCTCGGGGATCGGTGTCGAGGCGTCGCCGGGGCATACCCAAATCAAGCCGTAGCGCTCTTGGGCCGATCGACAAGGCAAGTGGGCGCTGGGCGGGATCGTCGCCTCGGGACCGGAAGACGGAATTGACACGCACTGTCCGTCATCGCCGAACCCCCACCCATGGTATGCGCACGAGAGAACGCCGTTCTCTGCTGCGCCCACCGAGAGAGGAGCCTCACGATGTGGGCATCGATCAGGGGCCACGACGATGGAACCGTTCGTCGAACGCCACAACACCAGGTCTTCACCGAGCAGTCGGACGGAAACGGGATTCTCGACCAGATCCGCCGAGTCGATCACCGGGTACCAACAATTTTTCAGCGCTGCATGATGGACGAAGTTGGTCATCAGGCCCCTTTTCCTAGGTGGTCAGACCAACTGACCACTTGCGCTGATCCTAGACTCGGTCTCGTGTCAGAATCCACTGCTTCCCGAGAAGATCCAAAACCCATCGCCACCATCGCCCGTTCGTACCTCGATGCCTTCAGCCGCGCCGATCCCGACGAGATAGCCGACCACGTGTCCCCCGATTTCATCAACGAGCACACTGCGGCCCTCGGAAGCGGGTGCACAGGCAAGGACGCGTATCGCGAACGGCTCACCGGATTCTTGGGCGACATGGTCAGCCTGCGATACGAGGTGGAGGGCATTCTCGTCGAGGGCGACGACGCCGCAGCGTTCTACACAATGAAGGCGAAATGGCAGGGAGACGCACCAATTTCGGTTCGTGGAGTCATGCGACTCCGCGCGGCCGACGGACTACTTACCCACAGAACCGACTACTGGGACAGCGCCGTCTTCTTGACCCAGGTGAGCAACGAAGCACGCGAGGCGCTCGCGCCATTTGGCGTGACCACGAGTTAGTCGAGGTCGTCGACGATCGAGTGTTCCACATCGTCGAGGTGATGTTCGGTGAGCCGACGCACCTCATCGGCATCACCGGAAGCAAAGGCCAAGCCGATTGCCCGGTGAGCTGCTGATGACGAGGCGATGATCTGGTCCACCTCGACCTTGTTCGATTCCGACTCGAGCATCGCATCGAACTCCGATGAACGGAACAGCTGGTCGAGCACCTTGCCGTAGAGCTCGATGAGTAGCGGATTCCCACAGTGGGCAGCAATCGTCGTGTGAAACTCCCGATCGAGTCGACGAAACCTGCTGATATCGAGTGACTCGTCAAAACGCCGAGCAAGATCCATCACCGACTCACGTGCGGCGTCATCGGAACGCTCGCACGCCAACGCGAACATCGGCACCTCGAGCACCCGTCGAGTCTCGAACAGCTCAGCGACGAAGGAGTTCCGATCGCCTCCGTCGACCATCACCACATCGGGTAGGTGCTCGGCCACGTACGACCGGTTGCCGCGTCGTTCGACGGCACCGATCGAAACCAGGCCCTGCATTGCCTCGCGCACAGACGTACGAGCGACCTTGAACCCCTCGCTGAGATCACGCTCCGATGGCATCATCTCCCCTGGCGCCAAGTCGCCGGTCGTGATGCGTTGGAGCAGCTGGGTCTTGATCTGCGAGCTCACCGTCTCCCGCGAGATGGGTTCGAAGAGCTTGTCGTCAGGGGCCACTTTTTCGGGCAACGGAGAGCCAACCTTGTCACGTCTGAGCCCACAGGCTTTGGACCACTGGTCAGACCAACGTACCACGATGTGTGGGGATCCACAGAAATTGACACGTCGTACGAAGTTCTTGGTGGTCTGACCAACTGACCGATGCTAGGTTCAGTCTTGCTGCCCTCGACTGGCACACGACCCGCTTGGAGGCTCCGGTGACGGACTCAACGTACGAACTGCATCCAACCGAACCGCGTTGGACCCATATGGCGCTCCGCGTCACCGATATGGATGCGACCATTGCGTGGTTCACCGAATTCACACCACTCGAATTGATAGACCGGCGCGAAGACGAGTCGGGCTACGGAGCCTGGCTTGGAATGCCGGGCAAAACCAACAACCCTTTCCTGTTGGTACTGGCTCAGTTCTTCCCGGGCAAAGATCCGTTCGCCTCGGCGCCGATCGCAACGCTCGCTCCGTTTGCGCATCTCGGAATGGAATTGCCGACCAAAGAGGCTATTGACGAGATCGCCGCGAAGGCCACGGAGCGTGGCTGTCTGGCGATGCCGCCAACGATGATGCCCCCGCCGATCGGGTACATCGCCATGCTCAACGACCCCGATGGAAACACCATTGAGTTCTCCTGGGACCAGGGCATTTACGCCACCATGCACGAACGCTGGGGCGAGATTCCAACGGTCGACTGACGCACCCTGCCTGCGACCTCCCAACGCTGGTTGTTTCCAACCAATCTGCGCTGGGCCGCGGTGACCAAATCGCCGACGTTTCTGACCCACCAACTAACAACATCGTGACCTCTCGACGAGGGAGCTGCTGCTTCTCCCGTCAATTTGGAGTCATCGATGCCCTACCTCTCATCTCTTGTCCGCGCTGCGGGTCGCAGCTCACTCGCTGTTGCGGCCGTCGTTGGACTCATGGCGACCTCGATTGCGATCGCGGGCGTGGCAACACTTTCCGCCGCAGATCCACCCAGCGCATGCGGCTCTGCAGGAACCCCACCTTGGCCGTCCTTTGACTTCAGCACGTTCAGCTCGGGCCGTTACGTCAATGTCGCCACCTTCGATGGGACAGCCATCGACGCCATCCCCGAAGCGCAAGGTTCAAGCACCGCCACCGGCACGTTCACCTCGGATGGGTCCGTGGCAAGCCTGACCACCGATGCCAGCGGCCAAATCGACATCATCTGGAAATTCGTCGAAACCGGCACGACCAACCCCGTCCCGGTGCTGGCGAGCTGGACGATCGGCGACATCGACTCGGTCGAAGACACACCGGGCACATACATCGAAGCGGTCGAGGTCTCGACCGATGATCTTTTCGGCTTCCAGTTGAACTCCCCCACCGCGATCGTTCCGGACACGGCCGACCCCAGCGTGATCTTGTTTCCCGGAGGCGACAACAACACCGACACACCAACACCTGGCGACGCGACCCGTGACACCGCCAAGGTGCAGCTCGATTTTGCCGGCACGTCCGAAGCAACGATCTCGTATCTGGCCACCAGCTCTGGGCGTATCTTCCGGCATAACGGGGCAGGCCCTGACATCAGCACTCCGACATGTACGGGAGTCTCGGACCACGACGGAGACGGTCTGGCCGACATCGACGACCCCGACGACGACAACGACGGAATCACCGACGCCGTCGAAGGTGACGGCGATACCGACAGTGATGGCATACCCAACTACAAAGACCTCGACTCCGACAGCGATGGCATCGGCGATGCCACAGAGGATGGCGGATCAAACGGCGCGGCCGACTTCGACGGCGACGGCACTCCGAACTACATCGACCTCGACTCGGACGGCGACAAGATCTTGGACGCCGACGAATCAGGCCACGCAATACCGGCAACCGCCGGCGTGATCCCCGGACCATTCGGCGCCAACGGGTGGTCGGATTCCGTCGACACCATCGACGACGAGACCAACGGCGCCCTCGTCACCGAGGATTTCACGTTGCAGAACGCCGATGGAGGCACCGTCGACTACCTCGAAAACGCAGATATCGAGATGGTGTCGATCACGTCACCGTCGGTCGTCCCGGGCCTCCAAACCTCGCTGACCCTCACGATTCGCAACAACGGTATCGGTGACTCCGGCGACGTCACCGTCGACTTCCCTCTGCCAGCCAGCACGACGTTGAACGTTGCGGCCTCGCCCGGCTGCACCTTCGTCACCCCCAACGTCGAGTGCGTGATCAGCGGACCAATCGCTGATGGTGCGTCGCCGACCGCAGTTGTCACGCTCGACACACTTCCCTCCGCTGCCGCAGGGTCCCAAGCGACGTCGGCGACCATCGGGACCACGAATACTCCCGACGCCAACGGTTCGAACAACACCGCTGCCGGCACGTTCACGTTCCTCAACCCGATCGCGGACGTCGAGGTCACGTCGGTCTCGAGCCCCAGTGTCACACCGGGCAACAGCGACGCGGTCACCGTCGCTTATGTCAACAACGGCCCCTCTGATGCGCAGGCGTTCGACATCACGTATCCGCTGCCCTCTGGCACATCGTTCGTCGCCGCAGGCAGCACCGCCGGTTGCGCGCTGAACGGCACGTCGGATGGCGTCACCTGCGCGGTGTCCGGTCCTACCGTTCCGACCGGTACCGGCTCCGTCGTATTCAATCTCGCTGTTGCCGCAAGCACCTCGGCAGGCACGACCAACGTCTCGGGCACGGCGGAGAACCAAGCGGTCACCGATGACGATGGCGCCAACGACTCCTTGAGCGCGACGTTCACGGTCACCGGACCGGTCGCCGACATCGAGGTGTCCGCGTCGACCCCCGCAATCACACCGGGCGAGACGGGCACAGTCACGCTGACCTTGACCTACGAGTCCGGACCGTCGACAGCCACCGCCTCGAACGTCGTCTACGTGCTGCCCACTGACGTCACCGTCTCCGGAGCCTTGCCCGGGCTGTGTACCGAAGGTCCCGTTGGCACCGTGACGTGTGGTCCCGTGGACTTGAGCTCTGGCACGGCGACGTACGACATCGACGTTCTCGTTGCGCCTACGGCAACACCGTCGACAACCCTTGATGGCACGGTTTCTGCGACGACAACGGCGACGGACGCCGACGGCGCAAGTGGCGAGGCCGATATCACCACCAACGCCGCAGCAGCAGATCTGGCCGTCGTGGTTACGGATCCGGCCACGCCGCTCGTTCCCGGCACCTCCGGGACGGTCACCATTGCGGTCTCCAACTCAGGGCCCTCGAACGCCGCAGCGACATCGATGACCTATGTGCTTCCGACAGGTGTCGACGTCGACACGTCAACCAGTCTTCCCGGCGGTTGCAGCGAAACGCCATCTGGCACCGTCGTCTGCACGGTCGGAGCTCTTGCCCCTGGAGCGCCGGTGAACCTGGCGATTCCGGTGCTCATGCCGGCTGATGCACCCGACAGCACGACCTTTGGAGATGGGACGGCGACCGCGACCACGACGGCAACCGATCCGACTCCCGCCGACAACACCAACATCAACTCGACCATCACCAGCGGAATCGCCGAAGCTGACCTCGCCGTCACCCTTGACAGCGTGCCGGTTCTCACGCCGGGTCAGACCGGTCAGATCGATGCCACGGTGACGAACGTCGGGCCGTCGCAGGGCGGTTCGGTCGACGTGACATTCTCGCTGCCAACCGGTGTCGTCTTCGATGGCGCGGCCGCAAACCCGAATGGTTGCACGGAAACCTCGGGCGAGGTTACCTGTCCGATCGCAGGACCGATCGTGGACGGCGCGCCCGTCAGCGTGGTCGTACCGGTGCAGATGTCGCTCGACCTCCCGACCTCCGGACCGATCGTCGCCAGCTCGGTCGACTTGACCAACCAGACGGTCTCCGACCCAGCTGCGCCCAACGATGTCGCGGCCGCAACGATCGTTCTCGACCTTTCGGGAGACAGCGACGGCGACGGCATTCCCGATGCCGACGAAATTGACCCTGAATCGACCGGCACACCCATCGACACCGATGGCGACGGCGTTTCGGACTTCCTCGATATCGACTCCGACAACGATGGCATTCTCGATGCCGACGAAACCGACGGTGGCGACGCCACGATCGACACAGATCTCGACGGCGTTCCCGACTATCGCGATCTCGACTCCGACAACGACGGCATTCCCGATGTCGAGGAAGGTGGAAACGGCAGCCTGGATGCGGACGACGACGGCACCATCGACGCCATGGACGACCCCTCCACGGGCGACACAAACAACGATGGGCTCGCCGACAGCGCCGACACGTCGCCAGTGAACACCGACGGCGTTGGCCCTGAGGACTATCGCGACCTCGATGCGGACGACGACGGCGTGTTGGACACGGTCGAGGGGGGAAACGCCCAGCACGACCTTGACGACGACGGCACCATCGACGCCATGGACGACCCCTCCACGGGCGACATCAACAACGATGGGCTCGCCGACACGGCCTCCACCACCCCGCCGAACACAGATGGGGTCGGCAACCCCGACTACCAGGACCTCGACTCCGACGACGACGGCGTGAGCGACGTCGATGAAGGCGGCAACGGAGACCTCGACGGCAACGATGACGGCGTGCTCGACGATGTGGGGACGAACGACGGCGACGGCGACGGTGTCCACGACGGAATCACCAACCTCGTCGACACCGACAACGACGGCATCCCCGACGTCTCCGATGCCGATACCGACGGTGACGGGATCCCAGACGTCACGGAAGGCTCGGACGATTTCGATGGCGACGGAATTCCGAACCTGCTCGACCTCGACTCGGACAACGACGGCATCACCGATGTCGACGAATCGGGGAACGCCGCGCTCGATGGCGATGACAACGGCGTCATAGACGACCAAGCCACACTCGACGCGAACAACGACGGCCTCGCCGACACGGCGAATACCACTCCACCGAATGTCGATGGCGACCCACAGCCGAATTACCTCGACCTCGACTCCGACGGCGACGGAATGACCGATGTATTCGAAAGCGGCAACGGCCTCCTCGACGCCAACAACGACGGCACGATCGACGCCATGGACGACCCCTCCACGGGCGACCTGAACGGTGATGGATTGGTGGACTCACGTGACCCTGCGCCGACCGACACAGATGGCGACAGCGTTGCGGACTTTCTCGAGCTCGACTCCGACGACGACGGCATCCCGGACGCCGTTGAAGCGGGCCCCAATGTGGCGAACCCACGCGACACGGACGCCGATGGCACGCCGAACTTCCAAGACCTGGACTCGGACGGTGACACGATTCCCGACAGCCTCGAGGCAGGCACGGACCCAACAAATCCAGCGACGACCGATGGCGACAGTCGACCGGACTATCGCGACCTCGACTCCGACGGCGATGGCATCCCGGACGCTGTTGAAGCGGGTCCCGATGGAACCTCGCCCCGCGATACCGACGACGACGGCATCCCCGACTTCCGCGAACTCGACTCCGACGACGACGGCATCGCCGATGCCGTGGAGGCAGGCGCCACGCCCGCAGAACCGATCGACACCGATGAAGACGGCACACCTGACTACAGAGACCTCGACTCCGACGACGACGGTTTCGTCGATGAAGTCGAGTCGGCGTCCGACCCGACCATCGACGCCGACGAAGACGGCATTCCGGACTTCCAAGACCCCGATGTCACCAGGATCCTCGGTGTCGTGACGGACGCGAACGGCAATCCGCTCGGTGGTCTCGAAATCACGATCACCGACTCGGCCGGAAACACCTTCGAGCTCACCACAGAGAGTGACGGCAGCTACGAACTCGTTTCAAAGGCCGACGCAGTCGTGAGTCCGGGCGTTGCGACAGTGACCGCCGTCCTCTCAGGCGGAGGCTTGCTCAGCGAAGTCGTCACCGTCGTTGGCGGCGTGACCGTCGAGCGCAATCTCCAAGATGTCGCTTCGGCGGCACCACTTGCCTTTACCGGAGCGCCAACGAAACGAATGGTCGCGATGACCATTCCTCTGTTCGTCACCGGCATCGCTCTCCTGCTTCTCGCGGCGAAACTGCGCAGAGAAGACGACTTCATGTACTACTACTGAGGCATCGGAGCGACGAACGACTCGTCGAGATCAGATGATCCCGAGCAGGCGAGCTGCGAGTCCCAAAGCGGCGATGATCATGAAGGCGCGAACGATCCGCTCGCCTCCCTGCACCGCCATCTTCGCTCCGCCCCACCCGCCGACGGTGTACCCCAAGGCGAGAATGATGGCGGGCAACCACATGACCTTGCCCTGGATGATGAAGACCGGGAGCGCAATAACGGTGACCGTCAGGTTGATCAGCACCTTCACGCTGTTGGCGCTCACGAGATCGAACCCGGCACGAGTCAACGCGGCCAGCATCACGAGGCCAACACCTGCCTGAAAGGCACCTCCGTACAAACCCACACCCAAGAACACAAGCAAGATCACGGCTTTCGGCCATGGTTCAGCATCGATCGCAGGCTTCGGCTTGAAGATCGTCAAGATGATGATGGGAATCAGGAGGAATCCGAAAACCGTCTCGAAGGTGTCGTCGGCTAGTTGACTGATGCCGAACGAACCGATGAGCGATCCGACCACCGTCGGCAGCAGAATTGGTGCCGCGCGTCGGATCGTGTCGACGCCCGAGTGAAGAAATGCCAGAACGGCTGCACCATTCGACGTGAGCACGCCCACTCGGTTCGATCCATTTGCCATCGTTCCGGGCACCCCAGCGAGCACCAGGAGCGGAACCGTGAGGGCGGATCCTCCGCCTGCCATCGTGTTGATGACCCCCGCGGCGAACCCTCCGACAATGAGAAAGATCGCCTCCCACAGTGACATGCGTTCTACCAATCCATTGACTGAGGCCGAGGGCGATGAGTGTAGGACGGATCGGTTCCAAGGAACGATGTGTCCGCCTCGATGGTTTACCCCGCTGAGGTCGGTATGGCCAAGTAGTCCTCGTCGGGAATGGTGACCAGCCCGAGAATCCCAAGCGCACCTCGATCCTGTGGAGAGAGGCGTGCTATCGCTTGCGTCACGGCAGCGAAGATCACGTGGGCGTCGGAGCGCACGGACGTGATGTAGGGCAATCCCGGAGTCGGCGTTGTGGCATCGACAACGCGAAGAGCGGAGACAACCGGGTCGTGGCGTTGCATCAAGCGCCAGGTGACGGCATCGATGGCAGCGATGTCTGCGCTACCTCGGGCGACCGCGTGCGCCGACGCGACGTGCCCGCCGGTTTGCCGCTCCTGAGCAAACCAGAAGCCCATCGCGTGAACATGGGTCTTTGCGGCGTTGTATCCCGACTGCGACATCGTCTCGTTGAAGGCAAAGGTCCCCGACGCGAATTCCTCGGGCGACGAACGCTCGTCACTTGTTCGTGCGACGAACAGACTTCGGTAGTAACCGGGCGGGCAGCCCTCTACCCCGTAGTCAGGTGTTCCCACGAGGGCGACAGCATCGCGAAGCTCGAGCCGATATGGCATGCCGCATGTTTGGCTGAGCACCAGGTCCGGAGATCTCCAGTGTCCGAGTAGATCGGAGACCCCTCGGCTGAGGGATGCCGGACCGGCCACCCCCAGCGCTTCGAGCTCGCGCCTGATCAACTCCCAGAATCGGCCGTGCGCCTCGGTCAGCTCGAGTCTGTCGTACATCGGCAACGAGGCAATCACCCGGCCATTGTCGCGCTTTCCACGACCACCCACACGCAAAGGGGTCTGACCCCTTTTTTGAAAAAGGGGTCAGACCCCTTTTTCAAAATGGCGGTTTGACGCCTCTGCGTCAGTCTCGCCCTTGTCTTCTCACGTACCGTGAGGGCAGTTGGAAGTCGTCGGGGCGGATTGCCCCAAGAAAGGTGTGCAAATGGTCGTGATGCGGACGGTGCTTGTTGCGTGGAAGAAGGGAATCACGAGTTTCGCGCAGACGTATCTCGTCGAGATAGACGAATCGACTGCGTGGTTCGGACGACTCGGCAACGGTGGTGCGCATTGGGAACCCGACTACCTCGCTCTCGGCATGGCGGCCAACGGCTGGGGAATGGGAGCAGATCGGCTCGAACGGCAGGCCGCGATGCTCGATGCGGAGACGGTTGCGGGCGCCGGGTTGGGCAAGCTTGCCGGCGGCAAAATCCTCGACAAGTACAAAGCGGAGATCGCCGAAAACGCCGCTTCCTACGAAGTGCAGGGCCGAAGCGCGCTCGCTGACCACAAAGCGACGTTTGAAATCCCTGTTGCCGAGCTCGCTGCAGCCACGCTGACCGACAAACTTCCCAAGGGCGCTCCCCCAGCCCTGAAACCAACCCCGGGCCCATACGCAGAAGCACAATTCAACGGCAAGAAGTGGTTCCTCATCGGCCTACCCGAGACACCTCCCCTGTCCGAGGTGATCGACGCGGCGAAGGGTTAAGCAAGCCCGAGCGCCACACAGGTCTCATCGACGTCGCTCGCGGTCTCGATGATCAGACGCCGAAGGTTCGCGGCCGTAACCGAGATACCTCCGGGCACCTTCGGCAACAGAACCTCTTCGATCTCGCTCAGCGATGCATCAGCAAACCCGGGCGTGCCAGGCAACGCGGATGGGAACATGGCGATGTCCGCGAATCGGATGGTGGCCACCAACGCCTCGACGGTCCCTGTCTTGGTGTCGGACTGAGGCTCGTGGTGACGAAGCACGACCTCTGTGAGCGACGGTGGAAGCCCCCATTGTCTGCAAGCCATCGCACCGAGCTCAGCATGAGTGACACCACATATGGACCGCTCGACCTCGATCAACGCCTCAGGGGTTGCCCAATCACCCTCGTCGATTTCTCGCAGAGTCTCTGGTGCCTCACCAAACATCACGAGGCGCCCGACGTCGTGGAGCAAACCAGCTGTGTAGGCATCATCATCGGAAACTTCGGATCCGTCATCGAGATACGCCGTCAACGCTCGGGCTGCGCCAGCCACCTGCAACGCGTGCCGCCAAAGGCTCTTCTCCCAGGGATCGCGCGGGATGAACACGCGTGACACCGCGACCGCCAAAATCATCGACGATGCACCGCTGCTTCCCAGCCGAGCGAGAGCAGCCCGTACAGAACTGATGGGGTTCGCGGGAGAACTCGATGCCGCATTCGCAGCCGACATCATTCGGGCAGCGAAGGTCGGATCGGACTCGATCAGCTCGAGCACCCGTTCGAAATACCCTTCGGCTTCGCGGTCGAGAACCATCAGCTGACCGACGACCGTCGGAAGTACAGGAAGCTCGCGGACTCGTTGTTCGAGCCGAGCAGCGAGCGCCTTGTCTGGTGCCATCGGCCATCCTCCTGGTGCAAAGTCTCGCACATCACTCCGGTTGTCGAGGTGGACGAGTTTTCCTGTGGCGGGCAGACTGACCGCCAGCTCCAGGAGGCTCGCAATGGTGATGTGTGACTACAGCATCGAAGGAAGCGGACCACCGTTGGTTCTGATACACGGAATCGGCGCAGCGCGAGACACCTGGCGCTTCATGATGCCCACCCTGGTCGAACGCTTCACGGTGATCACCTACGACCTGCGTGGCCACGGAACGTCGCCAATGACCGCTCTCCCGTTCGGGCTGGACGAGCTGGTCGCGGACCTCGAGGAGTTGCGCGATCACTTGGGCATCGAACGCGCCCACTTCGCAGGACACTCTCTCGGCGGCATGATCGGACCGGCCTACGCCCGTCTCTATCCCAATCGTTGCCTGTCGCTGGGCATCCTTTCAACGGCCGCATTCAGAACCGAGGATGACAGGGCGAAGGTCAACGCCGTCGTCACCGCCATGGAGGACCGAGGCATCGCAAACGTTCTCGAAACCCTGGTCGACCGCTGGTACACGGACGACTTCATCGAAGCGAACCCGCTGATCGTCCGGCGTCGGCTCGACCAGGTGATCGCAACAGATGCAGACGTCTTTCTCAACGTGTTTCGGGTCTATGCCACCACCGAGATGGCGCCGTGGCTCCACGAGGTTCGGACACCGTCGTTGGTGCTCACGGGCGAGCACGACGGCGGATGCAACCCCCGCCTGAATCAGCTCATCGACAACGCACTGCCGAATTCAGAGCTGGTCATCCTTCCAAACGTCAAACACTCGATCTTGCTCGAAGCCGGAGAGGTTGTCGCCGCCCAGCTCAGCCGGTTCATCGATGACGTATCACGATCTCAACATGCCTAGCACGGGCGAGAAGCGCAACCCCTGACCTATTGGTCGAGCGTGGTGATCAACTCACGCACGGTGTGCTGATCTTCGAGGGGGTGCCGAAGAGGCTTGTCGTGCAACACGTGGTACCGATTTCGCCGTCCGACACGCTCGGTTCGGATGTAGCCACTCTCCTCGAGTTCGTGGACGATGCGCTGTACGGCGCCGACCGTCACGCCCACCGCATAGGCAATGTCGCGCTGGCGAATCTCCGGGTTGCGACTGATCGCAATCAACACGTGCGCATGATTCGTGAGAAACGTCCAAGAAGGGAGCTTGGTTTCAGGTGCAGTCAACATCGCTTTCCAATGATAGCTATTTCAATGCCGCCTTTGAAGCACCCCAATCACCATCCCTCGGCAGATTGGCTACGGCCTTGGTGCAAGGCATTCGAGCACTTCGCCGACGGCGTGGCCTTCCTCCACGGGGTGGCGGAACCCGAGCGCAGGATTGACGCTGTAGTTGTTTCTCCGGCCAACCCGTTCGATGTCGATGTATCCGCAATCCTCCAGTTCGGCCAGGATCCGATGGACGGCACCCTCGGTGATTCCGACGAGGCGGGCAATCTCACGTTGCCGGAGATCGCCGTTGCGGTACAGCGCAAGGAGGACATGCCCGTGGTTGGTGAGAAATGTCCAGTTCTGGTTCACCTGAGGCTCCAATCCGTGGGTTTCACTCGCTCACTTCACGCAGCGACCAGCGGCCGTGCAGGTCCTCGCAGCGACTCGAGTGCTCGGATCACGCGACGCCTCGCAACTTCGGTGCCGACACCGAGCTTGCGGCCAATCGCTGCATAGGTCATGGGCTCGTCACCGTCCACGCCAAATCGCAGAACGACCGCGTGTCGGCTCTCACCATCGAGTCGATCCAGGAGTCGTCTGATCTCGAGCCGGGTTGTTTCGCTCAGGACCTCGACCTCAGGATCACCATGGTCGGCGAGGATGGTGTCGCCCACAGTGCCATCACCGTCATGACCCATTGGTTTGTCGAGCGAGATCAGCGAAGAGCGCGATGCGAGTTCTGCGTGCTCGTTGCTGAGCTGATCGAAGTCCCCATCGACGGCGCGCAGGGCCCCGTGGAGCTCGCTGGCCCGGTGCGCAGGAATCCGTATGGTCGATGCCGTGTTCTCCATGCCTCGCTGCACCCGCTGGCGGATCCACCATGTGGCATACGTGGAGAACTTGTAGCCCTTGCGCCAATCGAACTTGTCGACGGCGCGCTCCAGACCCAGCATCCCGTCCTGAATCATGTCCTGACGGTCGAGGTGACCGGGTGCAGCCATCTTCGATGCGACGTTGATCGCGAGGCGCACGTTCGCTTCGATGAACTCCACGCGTGCTTGTTCTCCCGCGCGAATCAGGCGGTCATCACCGGCGAGAGATGCTCCACGCTCTCGCCGTTCGAGCGCTTCTCGTCCGGTCTCCAGGACTCGGGCAAGGCGCTGCTCATCGGCAGCGGTGAGCAGCGGACGGAGAGTTTCGTTTCTGTAGCTCATTGGAATACTCTAATACATACTTTATAATATAGCAATTAGATCGTGTATTCGAAGAAAGCCCTATCGTAGAGTGCTTATTCCGACGAACGCTTTATAGACTGCGCCGATGATCTGGATCCTCATGGCAGCACACATGGGGGGAATCATCGCTGCCATCGCCCTCGGTCGATCATCGATGCAGCACGGACTACTCGCCGCAGCCGTCGCCCCCGCCATCACCACCATCTATGCGACGAAACTGCTGCTCGACGGTGCGCGCCCGGAAGCGGTCGAGTTCATGTGGGTGGATGGGCTCGATATCGGCGTGCGCTTTCAGCTCGATGCCCTGGCGCTCATGATGACCGTGCTGGTCTCCGGAATCGGCACGCTCGTCTTCATCTACGGAGCAGGCTACTTTTCGCCATCGATTCCAGGTGGTTCGCGGTTCTCAGGATCGTTGCTCGCGTTCTCGACGTCGATGCTCGGCCTGGTGTGGGCCGACTCCATCTGGACTCTGTTCATCTTCTGGGAGTTCACCTCGGTGACTTCATTCCTTCTCGTCGGGCACAAGAACACTGATGCGTCGGTCGTTGCGTCGGCGCGCCGGGCGCTCATGATCACCGGAGGCGGAGGCCTTGCACTCCTCGCTGGCCTGATCGTGCTGGGAAGCGCATCCGGAACCGCGATTCTGTCCGACCTCGAACCCGTGAGCGGGACGCAAGGAGCTATTGCTGCCGTTCTTGTGATGATCGGCGCGGCGACCAAGTCGGCCCAGTTCCCGTTCCACGTCTGGCTTCCTGGGGCGATGGCCGCGCCGACTCCCGTCAGCGCATATCTGCACTCAGCAACGATGGTGAAGGCTGGCGTTCTACTCCTCGCCGTCACCGGTTCAGCGTTCGCCGACGTCGCGGCGTTCACATCGTTGGGATTGTTTTTCGGTATCACCTCGATGCTTTGGGGAGCCATAGGAGCGTTGCGTCATCGGGACGCAAAACTCATCTTGGCCTGGGGAACCGTCTCCCAGCTCGGGCTCCTCGTCACGCTCCTGTCGCTCGGCACAGGAAAAGCAGTGTTCGCCGCCACGTCACTCCTCTTTGCCCACGCGTTGTTCAAGGCTGCACTCTTCTTGGTGGTCGGAGAAATCGACGTTCGCACAGGCACACGAGACATCGATGAACTCGGCGGTCTCGCTCGTTCGATGCCGATTGCCTTCGGCGTCGCAGTGATCGCTGGCCTCTCGATGGCTGGAGTTCCCCCGCTACTCGGCTTCACCGCAAAAGAAGCTGCGATCGAAGCCGTCCTGACCCTCGATGGCACGGAGAAGCTGATCGGCGTCGTCAGTGTCGTCGGCGGGGCGGTGCTCACCGTGGCGTACACCATCAGATTCCTGATCACCGTTTTTGGTACCGGCCCTTCCACCGAGGTCAGCCCTCGCCGCTGGGCCATGACCGCGCCTGCTGTACTTCTCGCAGCGGCCTCCGTCATTGGTTTCCTCTGGCTCGAAGGCGTCAACGAGATCGTGCGCCCGGCGGCCATCGAACTGAACACCGGCGCAGACAAATACGAGTTGTTGCGCTGGCCCGGATTCACCACGGGCTTGGCCGTGAGCATGGGAGTCGTCGCCGTCGGCGCCCTGGCCGGCCGGGCGCTCTCGCGCGCTACCTCGTCCGTGCCCCAGCCGGTCGGTGCGCGAACAGCCGACTCGGTGATCGACGGCACTCTCTCCATGTCGCGGCAGGTCACGGCACGCGTCCAACACGGTTCGATGCCGGTCTACATCACCACGATGGCGGCGACCGCAGCGCTCGCCACGATCCCCTTTCTCACCGAACTCTCCACAGATCACCTCGTACTCTGGGACAGCCCGATGCAAGGTCTGCTCGTCGTCGTCCTGGTCGTATCGGCCATTGTTGGCGCCTTTGTTGGCTCACGCCTGGGTGCTGCGCTGACGCTGGGCATCATAGGGATCTGTGTTTCCGGTCTCTTCGTGGTGCACGGCGCACCAGATCTCGCACTGACACAGCTACTGGTCGAGACGATCATCGTCGTTGGGTTCGTCATCGGCCTCGGACATCTCTCTCGCAGCTTCCCGCCGGTCACCGGGGCATGGCGCTCGACTCGCCTGATCGTCTCGGTTCTCGGTGGAACAGCGGTCGCGCTCGGCCTTGCTGCGGCGTCGGCCAACCCAACCGGAACACCCCCGCTCGATGCCCTCACCACAGCATCGGTTGAGGAAGGGGGCGGCAACAACGTCGTCAACGTGATTCTCACCGACCTTCGCTCACTCGACACTCTGGGCGAAGTCGTCGTGCTTGCCACCGTGGCGCTTGGGGTCCTCGCCCTCGCCAACACGCGAGATCCCGAGGCGACCTCATGACGTCCTCGCTCTCGCCCGTCACACAGATGGGCATTCGAACAGCAAGCCCACTCGCCGTCCTTGTCGGGTGTTATCTGCTGTTTGCTGGCCACAACAATCCCGGCGGCGGGTTCGCCGCAGGACTCGTCTTCGGCGCGGTCATCGCCCTGCGTACGGTGGCTGGTCTCTACCGCCCGGCACACGCCAACGTGCTCATCGCCGGTGGGCTGCTCGTCGTGGCGGCCGTAGCTGTAACGCCGCTGCTCTGGGGAGACGTCGTGCTCGACCAAGTGGTGATCTCGAGAGAGCTTCCGCTGCTCGGCAAGATCAAGAGCGGCACGGCATTCCCATTCGACATCGGTGTTACCGCGATCGTTGTCGGGCTCGTCATCGCGGTGCTCGATGGACTGGGCGCAGCCGAGCTGGCCGGCGAAAAACCCGCACGCGACGCGGAGGTCCGATCGTGAGCGTCTCGCTCCTCGTCGCCGTTGGAGGCCTCACCGCGTGCGGGATCTACTTGATCACCGCACGCTCCCTCAGTCGGATCATCTTGGGTTTTGCGCTCCTCGGGCACGCTGCGGTGCTCGCCCTTCTCGTCTCTGGTGGAAAGCCGGGCGACGCACCGATCGCCAATCTGACCAGTCCCTCCGACGCAGCAAATCCGCTGCCACAAGCACTCGCGCTCACGGCGATCGTGATCTCATTCGGCCTCACGCTCTTCCTTCTTGCACTCGCCCGCCGACAGCAACTTTTGACCGGCGATGACCTCGTCGAGGACGACCTCGAAGATCGGCGAATCGCCTCCGCAGATGAATCGACCTCGTCGTTGGATCCCTCGTGAATCTGTATCTGACGCTCGCAGTCATCGCTCCGCTGCTCGGCAGCGGGCTCGCGCTGCTCGTACGCGACCGACCGAAGTGGCGCGACCTGATCACGCTCGCCGGTGTCTTCACCGCAACCGCCTCGGCATTCGCCATGCTTGCCGAGGTCAACGCGAACGGCACGCACGTTCTGAATGTGGGCGGCTGGTCGCCCGAACTGGGCATCGTCTTGGTCGCCGATCTCTTTGCGGTCCTGGTCCTGCCTGTCGCTCTATCGGTCATTCTGGTGACGGAATTGTTCGCTATCGGACAGCGGCGTACCGCATGGGGGGCCAATCCTGAGCTGGCGGGACCACTGATCAGTGTCCTGACCGCTGGGGTTTCGTTGGCGATACTCACGGGCGACCTCTTCACCCTCTTCGTGGCTTTCGAACTGATTCTTGTGTCGAGTTACGTGCTGTTGACTCATCAGGGGAAGCGTGGGCAGGTCCGCTCAGGCATGACGTACGTCGCAATGAACCTCTTCGCCTCCACACTGTTTCTCTTCGGAGTTGCCTTCGTCTACGCAGCGACGGGAACCATCAACCTCGCACTTCTCGCCGAGCGAATACCGGAGCTCGATGGTGGCGTGCGGCTTGGAATCGGTGCGTGGTTCTTCGTCGTCTTCGGGACGAAAGCTGCCATCTTTCCGCTGTTCTCCTGGCTCCCCGACTCGTACCCGACGGCCCCGACGACGATTACGGCGTTGTTCGCCGGTCTGCTGACCAAGATCGGTATCTATTCGATGATCCGATTCCACACGCTCACCGGCATGGACGACCTCGGTTCGGTCATGCTCATCGTCGCGGGCATCACGATGGTGATCGGAGCACTCGGCGCTCTCGCACAGAGTGACATCAAGCGAATTCTTTCGTTTCACGTGATCAGCCAGATCGGGTACATGCTGATGGGACTCGGACTGTTCTCGGCCGCCGGAACGACCGGTGCGATCCTCTTCTTGATCCACCACATGCCAGTGAAGACCGTGTTGTTCCTCGTCGGCGGTCTGATCGAGAACGAAGAAGGCTCTAGTTCATTGGACAGATCGGGCGGTCTTGCGCGTCGCGCGCCGCTGATCGCAGCGCTCTTCGCCGTTCCAGCATTGAGCCTTGCCGGGTTGCCTCCGTTCTCTGGTTTCGTCGCAAAATTCTCGGTGGTTGCCGCCGGGATCGACGATGAATCCTGGGTGATCGTCGCCGTCGCACTCGTCGCCGGCTCCCTGACACTGCTGTCGATGGCGAAGATCTGGGTCGGGGTCTTCTGGGGCGTTGACGCGGATCATTCGACGCCCGTACCGACTGCACCCAGGAACCGACGGATCATGTACGGCGCGACGACGTTGGCCGTAGCCGGAACGCTGACGATCTCGTTCTTCGCAGGGTCGTTGTTCGATCTGAGCGAACGAGCTTCCGACGACCTGAGGAACCCGGATCGTTACATCACGGCGGTGTTGTCATGACGGGCCGCGTGACCACGAGGCGAGTGCTTCTGGTTGTCGCTCTGACCGCCTGCTGGTGCGGCCTCTGGCAAACGGTCTCTGTCGCGAACATCGCATCAGGCCTCTTCCTCGCGACGTTGATCGTCGGCAGCGGGATTGGCACGAAGGGAGAAGGCGGCGTTCGCCTGGTCCCGCTCGCGAAACTCGCTTGGATCGTGCTGCTCGATCTGGTGTCCTCGACAGCAGACGTCGCAATCGAGATTCTGACACCGACAGACCGCACCGAAGAGGCGATCATCGCTGTCGAGGTCCCAGCGGAAAGCCGACACCATCTGCTTCTTTTGTCGGTCGCGATCACCCTCACACCCGGCACCGCTGTCGTCGATGTCGATCCATCGAATGGCACGCTCTACTTACACCTTCTGCACATCGATCGGCGAGAAGCCACAGAGGAACACGTGCAAGACCTTGCACGTCTTGCGTGTGAAGCGTTGCCCGCTGCGGCACAAGGAGTGCGCCCATGATCTCGCTGTTCGCAATGACGTGCTTCTTGATCGCAGGAGTCTGCGGAGCGTACCGACTACTGGTCGGACCAGATCTTGCCGATCGCATCATGGCGCTCGACATCACGCTGATTTCATTCATGGGGGCCATCACCGTCGACGCTGCTCGTCGCGGCGAGACGCTCAACCTGATCATGCTCGTCGTCTTGTCGATCATTGGCTTCACCGCGACCGTTTCGGCCACGAGGTTCTTGGCTCATGAGCGGCCGACCGCATCCACCCGCGAGGTGGACGAAACATGAGCGCTCTCGCAGACATCACGATGGCAATCGGTGGAATCGTTGCACTGCTCGCGGGAATCGGTTTGCTCAAATTCGACACCAACTACGCGCGCTTTCATGCCGCTGGCAAGGCGAGTCCGGTCGCGTTCCTCGTGACCGCGGTCGGTGCTGGCATCCACCTCGGGTGGCAAGGGTCGGTCTATTTGTTGATCGCCGCAATCGCCATGATCCTGACCCTTCCCCTTGGAGTACATCTGCTCTTTCGTGCTGTGCACCGAATCAGTCCAGGTTCGCATCTCGCGGTCGATGATCTTGCAGAAGCGCGCTCGGCGCTGGACGACTGAGCATTCCGAACGCATCGAACCGACACGGGCTGCCGCACTCTGGCGAGAGGGCACGCGCATAGGCTCGGCGAGTGCCGGCCAGCGAACTCATCGATCAATTGCGAGCACTCGATGTGCAAGGTGGAGAGCATGTCGCCTTGACGATCGAGCCATCGGTCGGTCTCGGGCTTGCGGCGAGAGGCAGGATGTTCCACGTCGACGCCGATCTCGTAAGCACGGTGCGGCTTGTCGATGACGCGATCGGCCCTCGCTGGGTCTGGTGGGACAAGTCGACCTCACTGGCGCTCGCGTCGCTCGGCATACCCATCGATCGCTGCTGGGACGTCATCGCAGTCCATCGCCTGCTCTCGGGCGGGTGGCGATGGTCGATCCAGTCGACATGGGCCTCCATCAAAGGGTTGTCCGCCGAGTCGATCCCACAACTTGGGCAAATGGACCTGCTGGATACCGCTCAAGACGCGGACGCTGACCCAGACTCTCCGCTTCAACCCGACGGGCACATTCGACCCGAGTGGGCCGACTCGACCTGGGCGGCCTCACCCACATCTCTGGCACAATGGTCGCTCCTCGCGTTGGAGGCTGCAGCCCTGCAAACCGCTCGACTGCTTGACTCCGAAGACCCCACTCGCGCGTTGTCAACAGCGCACGCAGAGTCCGCAGCCGCGCTCTTGTGCGCAGAACTCGAGTCGAACGGGTTGCCCATCGACGAGCAGCGAGTGCTTGACATTCTCCAGGAATCAATCGGGCCAAGAGCCGCGACGGTGCGCGAAGAAGACATTCTCCGAGCCGAACGAGATGAGCGTGTTCTCGAGCTGCTGGAACCAAGACAAGAGATCAACCTCCGCAATTCGGCGGAGGTCAAGGCGATGCTCAGACGGCTCGACATCGACGTTGCGGACACGCGCGCTTGGCGTCTCGAGCAGGTTCGAGAGGCTCACCCCGTGGTCGATGCGCTGCTGACGTGGCGAAAGGCTGAACGAATCGCGAGCACCTACGGGTATCGCTGGGTCGACGAGCACGTCAGCGAGGGCCGTCTGCGAGGCGAGTGGTCAAGCGCGGACGGCTCGGCTGGACGAATGACCGCATCTGCTGGTCTTCACAATCTGCCCTCGGACATGCGACCTGCGGTGCGCTCGGACCATGAGCACGCCTTCGTGCGAGCGGACCTGGGCCAGATCGAGCCAAGGGTTCTCGCCGCGGTCTCCGGCGACAGCGCCTTCATCCGTGCGACACGACGTGATGACCTGTATGCAGAGGTCGCTGAACAACTCCGCGTTTCGAGAGACGTCGCCAAGTTGGCCGTCCTCGGTGCCATGTACGGAGCCACCACCGGCGAGTCTGCGCATGCGTTGAGGCGGCTCGAGAGCACCTACCCCGTCGCGATGGAGTTTCTGGCTCAGGCCGCGAAGAGTGGACGCGAGCGAGTCGACCTACGGACGATCGGTGGACGACGGATTCGGCTGTCGGGCCCGTCGGACGACAGCGAACGCTCCCCTGGCAACCTCGATGCAGCGCAGACCGCAGCTGCGTCTCGTGGCCGGTACGCACGCAATGCGGTGATCCAAGGAGCTGCGGCCGAGTTCTTCAAGGTCTGGGCGATCGTGGTGCGTCGACGTGTGCGACCGCTTGGGGCCACGATCGTGCTCTGTCTGCACGATGAGCTGCTCGTGCACACTCCTCACGTACACGCAGATCGGACCGCGCAGATGGTGCGCGAAGCGATCGATGAGGCCGCCCACTTCTGGTCGCCCTCCGCCGATGTGCGCTTCGTCGCCGACGTGAGTGTGATCAACCGCTGGTCGGAGGCGAAGAACTGAATCGCATGACCCGGGCGTGAAGATTGGCTACTCTGAGCGAACGATTCACACGGTGGGGGTACGCCAACATGCCAATGTTCGTCGTCGAACGCGAGTTTGCCGAGAAGTTCGATCCAGACGAGGAGACCCTACGCCTCGTCGATGAATACCAACTCGACAACGACATCAAATGGATCACCTCGTTCTTGTCCGCTGACAAGAAGAAGACCTACTGCTTGTACGAAGCCGATGACATCGACACGTTGCGACGCCACGCAGCCGATCTTGGATTGCCAGTCGACGTCATTACTCAGGTAGACGAGTTCGCTCGCTAGATCGTGCCTCGATATCGATTCGGAGACACGTACGTCGACACCGACAACGTTGAGGTCATCGGTCCAAGCGGCGTCAACGAGATCGAACCACAAGCGTTCGACGTCTTGCGTTACCTGATCGAGCAGCCCGGCCGTCTGATCACCAAAGAGGAGTTGCTCGACAACGTTTGGGGTGATCGGTTCGTGTCGGAATCTGCACTCACCACACGGATAAAGCAGGCTCGCCGAGCCCTGGGCGACGACGGACGCCGTCAATGGGCGATCAAAACCGTCCACGGCCGCGGTTATCGCTTCGTCGCTCGGGACGAGAACGAAGCACTCGACGTTCCCCCGAGCTCATCGCAGCCGGTTCGTCCGGTCGAACCTCTGCCGGACGAGTTGCGTGCAGATGCCCGGCACATGTTCGTCGGTCGGGTCGAAGAACGCGAGCGGGCGCTCGGGGTCGTCTCTGACCGCACCCAAGCCGATTCCTATGGATGGGTCTGGATCCTCGGTGAGCCGGGCATCGGCAAAACCCGCCTTGCAGCCGAGGTGGCGGAGGAAGCGCAAGGGCTTGGCCACGTGGTGCTATACGGCCGCAACAACGAAGATCTGCGCGTCCCCTACCAACCATTCATCGAGGTCATCCGTTCATCTGTCGAAGCACTTGACGGGGAGGAGCGTGTGAGGGTTCGAGATGCAATGGCGCCCGATCTCGCTCCCCTGCTGCCGTCTGCCATCCTGGAGCAGCCTGACCACCTCAGCTCGTCGTTTTCTGACGACGAGACACGCCGCTACAGACTCTTCGAGGCTGTGGCCGACTGGTTGGCCGGTCGAGCTGAATCGGCGCCGGTCACGATGATCATCGACGACGTCCATTGGGCCACCGACTCGACCCTGCAATTGCTCTCACATCTACAAAGCCGAAAGCATGAAGCACCCGTCACGCTGGTTCTGACCGCCCGCGACACAGCACCAGACGTCAACCGAAAGGTGCTGGACCTGATCGGCGCTGGTCAGGGCCAGGAGAACACGGCTGTCCTTCGGCTCGCAGGTCTTTCAGATGATGAGGCGCGTCGATTCGTCGGCGCTGAGGTCGACTTCGCCGAGGTCATGCGCCAGACCGCAGGTAATCCGCTTCTCCTGCAGGCTGTGGATGAGAACGATGGCAGCGTCGATATTCGCAGCGCGGTCCACCGGCGGCTCGCGAGCGTCGACCCAGAGGTTCACGAGGTGCTGCAGGTGGCGTCCCTTCTCGGCCTCGAGTTCAGTTTGCCCGTCGCCTCGACCGCGATGGAGCGCGACGAACTCGAGGTACTGGCTCATCTCGAACACGCCATCGCTGCCCGGCTCCTCGATGACATTGGAACCGACCGTTTTCGTTTCACCCATTCCCTCATCCGCTCATCGCTGCGCGATGATCTCAGCTCCGCTCGTCGTGCGCGCATGCACCGAGACATCGCAGCCGCGATCAACTCGATCTCCGATGGGCCGAACCAACACCTTCAAGCGCTTGCGTTTCATACGGCCGAGGCCGCGGTCACAGATCCTTCGCTCCGGCCAAAAGCGATCGACCACCTCGAAGAGGCGGCACGTGAATCGATGAGACAGCTGTCTTTCGATGAAGCCGCAGCCTCGTACGCTCGCGCCGCGGCACTGCTCGACCGTGCAGATATCGAGCAGCGGACGCGATTGCTGCTCGAACAAGGCATCGCAGAAACGCGCGCCGGAGCGAACATGACAGCCGCCAAGACGTTCGAGCAGTGCGTCTCGAACGCCCGCGTGACCGGCGATTCACGCCTCTTCATCGAGGCTGCCATCCGATTCGAGGACGCAAGTTGGCGCCCTGGTCAGTCCGGGCTTCGAGCGCTCGACATTCTCCTTGAGGCGACCGGTTTGCTCGACGCCGCCGTGTCGTCTGGCGAGCGCTTTGACGACGAACTCGAACTTCGCACGCGCCTGGCCGTTGCCCAGCTTCGGGCGCACGCCATGTCCGGTCATGTCGAAGAATCAACCGAAGCATTCGAGTCTGCAAACCTGCTCGTGCGAGAACTGGGCTCGGCAACCCTCGAGGCGGGCTTGATCAACGTCTATGTGAGCCAGGTCTTGTTGTTTCGCGGACTTCTCGACACGCTGCCGATCATCGCCCGTCTCACCGAAATTCAGCCGCTCATCGAGGACAACGACGTTGCACTTCACGCCGCCCATGTTCGCGTGCTTCATGCCGGGTTCACGGGCGACTTCGAGGAGTCCAGGAGGCTCGCTGGAGTGAGCGCGATTCTGCAGGAGCGGTCACATTCCAACTTCTGGAAGTTCATTCGGCACAACCAAGAAGCGATGGAAGCGTTCTATCTGGGCGATCTCGACGTTGCCGAACGGTTGGCAGAAGAGTGCCTGGCCCTCGCAGATTCCCTCCCCGAGGAAGACGGTTCTGGAATCTACGGTCTCCGCATGTTCATGATTCGACGTGAGCAGGATCGATTGTCTTCGATGGCGCCACTGATTCGGCGAATCGTTGCGAACGCAGACGTCGACGGGATCTGGACTCCTGGCCTGGCGCTACTCCTGGCTGAAACCGGCTCGACGGACGAGGCCATCGCCGCCCTGGCGCCGATTCGAGCGGCATCGTTCGACCTGCCCGTTGACGCGATGTGGAGCACCGTGATGGCCCTGCTCATCGAGACCACCGTGCGCATCGGTGACACCGAATCATGCGAGATCCTCCGGACGAGGCTCGAACACCTTGCGGAGACCAACATCATCACCGGCTCGGGGCTGATGTGTTTTGGACGAGCGGATCGCCTGCTCGGCATGTTGTCTCTGCAACTCGGCGAAATCGACCGCGCCGAGAGTGAGTTCGGCACAGCTCTTGAGGCCGATTCGGCTGGCGGTTCCACGTTGTGGGCCAACGAGAGTCGGTTGTGGCTCTCACACGTCCGCAGAGCACAAGGGCACGCTGCCGAAGCGGATGCCATGCTCACCGTCGTCGAACGAATGGCAAAATCGAATGGGCACCTCCGACTGCTGCGGCTTGCCCAGGAGGCAGCGAAAACGCGGTGACCGGTCCGCTCGATGCGAGCCGACCGGTCACACGATCTCAGTGGTCGTGTCGAGCACGGCTCACTTGGGTCGAACGACCGCTTGGGTTGGCGCAGTGACGATGTCGAACACGGCTGATCGCTTCACCGATGCGGAGATCAGCGCATCGAGATCCTCTCGAGGAGCGTCACCATCGATATCGACGACGACCTCGATCGCACTGAATCCGTTTCGCACATCGGGGTCGATTCCGAGTACGCCCTGAACGTCGATCGAACCCTGAGCGACGCTGTCGATCTTCGTCAGCTCGATGCCCCGATTCGCTGCCGTTGTGGCGATGCCGGCGGCTACGCACGCTGCCAGGGCATGGAGCACATACTCCTGTGGGGTTGGACCGTGACCATGGCCCAACGTTGGGTGATCGGCGGTTGCGCTGAACTCTTGCACGTGCAGTTGATCACTGCCAGCGCCGTACCACTCGTGAATCGTCGATCGTGTGGCGGTTCCTTCCACCCAGGTGTTCCGAGCGGTGAACCGGAAGGCCGCAAGATCAGGATTGTCGGTGAGCTTGGCGATGGTGCCACGAAGCTTCTCGACGGGAACTCCATTGAACTCGGTTGTTCCTGGGGCGGTGGTTGTTGCGGTGTTCGTCATGATTGTCTTTCCGGGCGAAAGCCCTTTGTGTGTCGGGCGACGCCCGTTGTGTTGAGGTGATGAAGACATCGTGACGACAACGGCGCAACCGGTCTTGGAGGATCTTTGAAGATCGTGTGGAGATCCAAGGAAACGCCGCAAGCGGACTGCTTGGCATAGCAGCTCGACGAACCAGTACGGTCTAGACACACGTACAAGGAGGTACGACATGGATCCTGAGACGCTAAGGGTCAGCAGTCTGTTCGACGGGATGGCGGACGACGAGGCCTCGGCGACCGCCAAGCTGTTCCAAGAAGGTCGTTACCTGATGGGTGACCGCGTTACCCAAGAGGACGATTTCGGATACTCGTTCTTCATCGTTGTCGAGGGCAAGGTCCGGGTGAACGTCGGCGAAGAGGTCGTCGCAGAGCTCGGCGCCGGAGACCACTTCGGCGAGGTCGCACTTGTGACCGGCGAGCGCCGCAACGCCACCGTGACCGCTCTCGAGTCCTGCCGACTCGCAAAGATCATGACGTGGGACTTTCCCAAGCTGCTCGAGGAGCATCCAACGCTCGCAGAACGGATCCGGACGAGCGCAGAGAAGCGCAGCTAGGTCCCATTTGGCGCAATCGTTGTGCTGAACGCGGCGCCACACCTTCTACGGTCATGGGCATGGAACTGGAAGATTGGGGCGCTCGCTGGCGCGACGGGCACATCGGATTTCATCAATCGAACGTGACCGGCGCCCTCGAGGAGTTTGGGCCGCGAGTGCTGGGATCAGTTCCGGGACGCGTGCTCGTACCGCTGTGCGGCAAGACCCTCGACATGGTCTTTCTCGCCCAATATGCCGACGCGGTGATCGGGGTCGAGTACGTCGAGCAGGCCGTGAGCGAGTTCTTTGCGGAGCAGGGCCTCGAGCCACTGATCGACCCAGATCTACCGCTTCGCTACACCGCCGACAAGTACACCCTCTTTGTCTCCGACATCTTCTTGATCAAGGGCGAGGATGTCGGCGATATCGATGCCGTGTTCGATCGCGCTGCTCTCGTGGCCCTCGAACCCGCCGCCCGCGTCCGTTATGCCTCACATCTGCGGTCGATCCTCAAGGCGGGAGCCAGAATCCTGCTCGTGACATTCGACTACGAACAATCACAGATGCACGGTCCGCCGTTCGCCGTCTCTGACGAAGAGGTCACCGAGCTCTTCGGTGATGGATTCGAAATCGAACACCTGCGCACTCGCGACGTCCTGGACGAACGGTTCCGAGCGCAGGGTCTGACAAAGATGACCGAGTCGACCTTCGCGCTGATCAAACGCTGAGTAGACCCTTCCAGAGGATCACAGCTCGCGCTGCTTCGTTGCACCGTCGTAGAGGACGGCCGCCATTGCGTCGTTCGCCGCGCGCCGCGTGGCGATCCCTCGGTCTGAAGCGGTTTCAGTCGGCGGTTGGACAACTACGAACGATGGGTGCACAGACCTACCAGAGATGTGCAAAACGTGGTGCTCGCCACGTGCTGGCCGAACGTCGCCACCAAGAAAGCTCTGCATTGCCACACCGACGCGTCGTTCTGCCGATCTGTTCGGCTGTGACCCGTGCACGAGCCAGGGGTGGTGCAACGACATCTGTCCAGGCCTCAGTTCAAGGTGCACGGCTTGTCTCGTGTCGATCTCGGCAACTTCTTGCCCGCGAGTCAAGATGTTGTCGGAACCAAAAGTGTCCGTGTGCTCGAGACTCCTCCGGTGTGACCGGGGGATTACGGACACACAACCGCTCTCGTACGTCGATGGTGTGAGCGCCAGCCACGCGGTGACGAAGTTCTGCGGCTCGAGACCCATGTAGAACGCGTCCTGGTGCCAGCTCACGAACGCCGAGGAATCGGGCTCCTTGATGAAGAGCACCGTGCTCCACAGAGCGACGTCGTCGCCGACGAGCGAATTGACGGCCGAGACGATCGCTCGACGGGTAACCACCTCGGCCAAGAACGGGAAGGCAAGGTGTGCGTTGTTCCGATGCTGCGGGTTCAAGTCGGCAGGATGTGCTGCTTCCGCTTTCTCCAGTTCTGCTGCCAAGTCGGAAGCCTCGACCTCACTCATCACGTCGATGGGGGCTATCCATCCCTCGCGTTCATAGTGGTCGACCTCCGCTCTCGTGAGAGACATCAAGAAACCGTAGCCGTCCGCTCGTGATGGCATACGCGAAAGGTCAGATCCTCGGCGCCCAGATCGGGAAGTAGCGCAGCTCGCTGTGTCAGCCGCACACCCCCGCCACGCGCCACCCGGTGTGTCCCGTGATGAGGTCCGACGGGATTCACCCGTTGTTCGTCACGGTGAAAGGTCGGATCATAGAAATCGTTGCACCACTCCCAGTAGGTCCCGAGCGGTGGAAACAACTCTGACCCGAGGGAGGGCGCCACTCGTTCCCACTGCGCCTCGCTCAACAGACTCATCCCACACCAGTTCGAGAACTCGAGCGCGTCGCTCCATGCGACTTGTGTGACCCATGCGTCTCCTGATGGTGCAGAGTGCTCGGCCCCGCGGGGTCGACGCCATGAGGCGTCGGCAACCAGTTCGTGCTCCGGAAAGGACCCAACGAATCCGGACCCCTGCTCCTCCGCAACCGTCACGAATCCGGTCTCTTCCACGAAACGTGAGAACTCGGCCACGGTGATCGGAGTCGAAGAAACGAAGAAGCGTCCGACGGACACTTGCCGACTCGGGCCCTCGTCGTCGTTGGGATCGCCTACCCGGTCGTCCGAACCCATCGTGAAACGGAGCGTTGGATACTCCACGAAGTCTTCTCGAAACGACACGATCATTCCGGAGATACTGTCACCGTCGAACTCCGCCAGATCGTCGGGTCGACGGTCACGCTGTATCGAGCCGGATCGAGCTCCTCGGCTCGCTGCTCGAGGATCCGGCAACGAGACTTGGCATCCACGTACTTTCGATACGCCTGAGCCGCAGCGAACTCGGCCGCCCGTACCTCTTCTTCCAACACGGAGATCATCTCGATGTCGTTCGCGCTTGTGACGTTGTCGAGTTGCTGACGTTTCGTCTCTGCCGTGACAAGAAGGATCGCTGCTTGTTCATCGAGTTCGGCAACCCACTTCTTTGCACCCGTGGCTTGATCGCTCGCTTTCGCAAACTCTGCAAGCGAGCCATCGTCGGCCTCTGCGTGCAGCTCGACACTCTCGGTTGCCAACACCATCACGGCCAGCGGGAGGCTTTCGACAAGCATGCCCAACGGGGTCTCGAATGGGCCGATCGCCTTGCCCCGCCGAATCCGGAGAGGAGCGAGTGCCATCGTCGATCCGCTGAGCGCATCGGTGAAGGTCGCCTGGGTTTCCTCGACCTCAACCACCTGTGCGTCGATGCGAGCCTCTTCGAGCACCGCTTGGACCCGACCAGCATCATCGGGCATGTCGGTTCGGGGCACGTAGACGATGATCGTTGCGTCACTCCACTCGTCGTGACGTTGACAGAGCCAGCCGAGCAGTGTGATGAGTTGACCAACCTGATCGTCCGACCACCAAAGAGCGATCGATCGTTCATCGCGGGGGGTCTCCTCGAACCGACTCCACGCGTCATCTCGAACGTTCAGAACGGCGACGTTCGACCCGAACCGCACGCAGCTCTGCAACATCTGCCCGTACGTGGCCTGCTCGGCATCTGTGCTTCGCAGATCGCGAACGCCAAACAAGGCCAAGTTGGGGCGTATGTTACCCAAGCCATGGGTCTGCACCAGCGTCTGCACCCCGACCTCGGTGTCGGCGACCAGCAAGACCTTCGCAAAAGCTCCTGGCGCAGCAACCTCAACTTCTGTCTCGAGGTCATCTTCGATCCCGGCGACCTTCTTGCGCAGTACTGGACCCGAGCCATTGACCAGGCGTACTGCGGTCAAGAAGCCGGAGTCTCCTTCGAGCCATGACGCCATGGTGATCATCCGCTGACGGCTCGCAGGGTCTCGCGGCACGAACGCGAGTACCACCGGCCGCCAGTCCCGCTTCCCCGCGGGCTCTTGGTGGAGCGCTCGCAGATGGTGTCGAGCTCGCGTGTAGTGGTACGAACCGGAACTGTCGACCCAACGATCGGGAGCCTCGCGATTTCTGAGGTAGTTGAACAGGCCGACGAACAAGAGGGCAGCCAACGCACCAGCTAGTGGGTTGATTGCAATGATCGACCCAGCGCACGCGATGGTGCCGAGGAGACTCAGCCGGGCATCGAACCATCGAAAGCGCGGTCGGAAGGATGTGCTGCCAGCGCGGATCTCGAAATACGTCGCGTAGTTGATCAGCCCGTAGCTGGCCAAGAAGAACATCGAGATCACGGGAGCGATCGCATTGAGATCGCCCGCAGCAACCGTCAGGAGTGCAATCACGGTAGAAAGCCCGAGCGCCCGGCGCGGATTGTTCGTCGGCCCGCTGCCCACCGCGAAGTACTCGAGCCGTGGCAGCACCCGATCCTCGCCCAGACGCTGCAAGACCCTTGGTCCGCCGAGTGCGGAAGCAAGCGTCGAAGACAAGGTGGCGGCAAGGACGCCGACCAACATCGTCCACTCGACGATAGAGAAGTCACCCATGATCGTCGTCGTGTCACCCGCAAGTGTTTCCGCAGGTGCGGCCCCAGCGAGCAAAACGATCACCGCCACGTAGATCAATGTGGACACCCCGACCGCAGTGAACGTTCCCTGACTGATCGACCGACCTGGATCGCGTAGGTCGCCAGACATCGCGACGCCCTGACTGAAGCCGGTCACCGCCGGGAAGAACACGGCGAACGCCTCCCAGAAGCCCACGTCGGAGCTCTGGCCACCAACGTTGTCCGAAAAGAGGTCCATTTCGAAATCGCCGAATGCCCCAAGGAAGAACGACAGCAACGCCATGAACAGAAGAACCATGACCAGGTATTGCAGCCTCGTCGCCAGGTCAGCACCGATGACGGCGACTCCGCCAAGGACGAGCACGAGACCGGCCGCGACAAGCTGGATCAGGACCGTCGAATCACTGTTGAAAGCGGTGACCGTTGCCTCTGCGAAACCGATCGCGTAGAACGCAATCGACACAGAGATTGCGAGATAGAGAACGACCCCAACCGCTCCCCCGAACTCGATGCCAAGCGTTCTCGAGATCAGGAAATACTCTCCTCCGCCGCGCACTTTCATGTTGGTCGCCACGACAGAGAGCGAGATGCTCGTCAGTACCGATACCGACGTTGCGAGGCCGAGGATGAGCAGCGCCTGAACCAGACCGACCGAACCGACCACATAGCCAACTCGGAGGAACAGGACCAGCCCGAGAATGGTCAAAATGCTGGGCGTGAACACCCCGCCGAAGGTGCCAAGCGTGCCTCCGACGTTCTGGTTTGGTTCCTGACGATCGCTCAACGGCCGCCCAATCGGAGCGCAGTGGTCGCCATGCGCGAACTCTAGCCTTTGCGGCCAAGCCACGCGACCCAAGGCATGCCCTTTCGGAGTGGTTCGGATTGGCTTGGCATCGCTGAACCTCTCCTCGATCTGAGAAGATGGTCCGGTGTTCGACTCACTCCGATCCGTTGTCAGCCTCAAGCCGATCGAGCGTGACCGCACCAAACGTCGACTCGCCGCAGCCGCGAACATCGACGATCTGCGACGCCTTGCAAAGAAGCGCCTTCCCGCCGGTGTGTTCGACTACATCGATGGAGCTGCTGAGGACGAATACGCGATGGCCCGTAACGCGAGCCGCTTCTCCCAACGCACCCTGGTCCCCCGAGTGCTTCGAGATGTCTCATCGCTGGATGCATCGGTACCCATCCTCGGCGAACGAATCCCGATGCCACTCATCATCGCTCCGACTGGATTCCCCAGAATCGCTCACCCGGAAGGTGAACTGGCCACGGCGCGGGCGGCCGCCAGTGCTGGAATACCGTTCTCGCTGTCGACGATGGGGACCCGGTCGATCGAGGAGGTCGCTGCTGCTTCGGCGGGCCGGAAGTGGTTCCAGGTCTACGTGTGGCGGGACCGCGAGCTCACCAAGGACATGCTCGCTCGCTGCAAGGAGAACGGATTCGAGGCACTGTTCATCACGGTCGACACGGCCGTTCTGGGACGGCGCGAAAGGGACGTTCGCCGGGGCATGTCCTTGCCACCCAAGTTGGGACTCGACACGCTCAGAGATGGAGCGTTGCGCCCGGGATGGGTCGTCGAGTTTCTCCGCAACGACCCGATTGTGTTCTCGAATGTCGCCGTCAGCACCGCCCGGCTGGGGAACGATACCGAAGACGGCTCGTCGGCTGTGTCGCTCGCTGAATACATCAACAGCCAATTCGACCCGCGGTTGTCGTGGGACGATGTCTCCTGGATCCGATCACAATGGGACGGTCCCGTAATTCTCAAGGGCGTGCAATCCGTAGCTGACGCGGAAATCGCGGTCTCTGAGGGAATCGATGCGATCGCTCTGTCGAACCACGGTGGTAGGCAGCTTGATGCATCACCCGCAATCATCGATCTTGTCGCCCCGGTGGCTGACGCTGTCGGGGGAAACATCGAGATCTACTGTGATGGCGGCGTGCGTCGAGGCAGCGATGTCGTCAAGGCGGTGGCGCTCGGGGCCAACGCTTGCATGATTGGCCGGCCGCACCTCTATGGCTTGGCTGCGGGAGGCGAACAAGGTGTGCGCCACGTGCTCGACTTCTTTCAGGACGGCATCGAACAGACGATGGCACTCACCGGCGTTTCGTCGATGAGCGAGGTCGATCGCTCACTCATCACCGAGCGCTGAGGAAACAAGCAGGCTGGGAATGAGACGGTCGACTCGTGCCTGATAGTCGAGCTCTTCACCGACTGGTGTCACTTTGGACAGGCCGACATCAGCTGCAGCACGGCCGGCGAGACGCTCGATGATCCAGTACGCAAGGTACGCGGATGCAAGACATCCGCCCGACGATGCCGTTCGGCCCTCTGCCCGAAACGCCGAGAGAGACACGGTGACACCGATCTCTTCGAGCTTGGGGGCGGTCAACCGGTCGGTACAGACCGCTTGCTCACCAAGTCGGCCGATCCGATGCAGAATTGCTGCGCCCGAACACTGAGACGCAACGAGCTGATCATCGGACAAGTTGAGGCGAATGGCGTCCATCATCGATGCATTCTCGACATGTTCGAAGGTCTGAGATCCACTGCCGATGACGACGGCCGCGTAACTCGAGAGTTGGTCCCATCGCCCCGGGGTCATGACTTCAATCCCTGCCATCGAGACCGCGGTGTCAAACGGTCCGACGAGCTCGACCCCGAGCCCGGGAACGGAACCGATCATACGAGCAGCGACGAACGAGTCGATCTCGTTGAAGCCTGGCAGCGTGATGATTCCAACGGTCTGGGTTTCCTTCATCCGCTCACCCTAAGACCCCGATGCTCCCCATGCGACGAGGATGGCGCTACTCGATTGCGGGGCCGGCTGTATCATCGCGGCATGGCCTCGACCATGGTTCCTGGAGACGCCCTCCTACCGGATGTTCTCCCGACCGGACGATTGAACGAACGCGCCATGGCCACGAATCCACTTCGTGACGAGCTACGGCGCATCGACAACCGACGCAATGTGCTGACGGTCGGCGGTGCTCTCGTCATGTCTTTCGGAATCGTCGGTGCTGCTGGATTCCTTCACACCTGGTGGGCCTACCTCGCCGCGTTCGTGCTCATGACCCGAGGCCATGCGGGGCTCAACATCCTTGGACATGAAGCTGCTCACCGACTGCTCTTCTCCAATCGAGCATCGAACGATTTCGTGGGTCGATGGCTTCTTGGATACCCCTCGTTCCAGGCCATGCTCGCGTACCGGCGGGCGCACTTTGCCCACCACCGCGACGAGATGGGCCCCGAAGAACCTGACCTGTCGTTGTACAGCGGTTACCCGGTGCCCCGCGATTCGTGGAAGCGCAAACTTCGTCGCGATGCAACCGGCGTGAGCGCGTACAAGAACTTCCGAGCACTCGCCCGCGCCGCGCGGGGAGGCGCGAGGGAAGCACACCAGATTCTCGCCGTCCAGGTCGTTCTTGTCGTCTTCTCGATCGCCGTCGACCGACCCCTCATGTACGTCGTCTGGTTGCTGTCCTGGTCGACGTTGTGGCGGGTCTCGAACAGGCTCCGTTCGATAGCCGAACACGGCGGCATGATCCGCTCCAAGGATCGGAGGCTCACCACGCACGTCATCCGGCAATCACTCACGGCTCGCTTTTGGATGGTTCCGTACTACACGGGGTGGCACCTGGCCCATCATGTTGACATGGGAGTGCCTTGGCGCAATCTCCCTCGACTCCACCAAGAGCTGGTCGACGCGGGGTGGGTCGTCGAGGCCATCGAGTACCCCACATATCGGGCGTTCTGGAAAGTGGCGAGCTCAGGGTCGGTGAAACAACCCGACGTCGAGGGAGCCGGTTCAGGCCGTTCCTCGATGCTGAACTTCTAGGCGGACGACACGCTCAGGTCACGGTCGAGCGAAACTTCTCCATCAGATGAGCTCCGGCTTCGACGGGCGCGTAGTGCGCTGTCTCGCCATCGGCGACTATGCACTCGACCCGAGCATCCCAGTTCGCATTGTGGAAGAAGGGCATCGTCAGCCGACGCTCAGTGTGTCTGGCCTCCGGCACGATCACCCGATGCATCGTGGAACGCCACCGGTCGTTCGTCCAGCGCTGCATCAGATCACCAAGGTTGACCACCAACGCCCCGGCTGGAGCCTCGACGTCCAACCAGGAGCCATCGGTGTTCTGGACCTGAAGTCCCGGCTCGGCATCGAGCCGCAGAATCGTGAGCGTTCCGTAGTCGGTGTGTGCGCCGGCACGTAGTGCTCCAGTCGCCGGACGGCTGGGAAGCGCCGGGTAATGCGCAAGGCGCAAGGCCGAGCCATGTTCGTTGATCAACGGCGTGAACCACCGAGAGTCGAGTCCAAGCGCGCGAGCGAACGTCTCCATGAGCGTCGACGCCAGCTCAGCCATCGCTCGGTAATAGGCCTCCATCGCTGGCCGAAGCTCTGGGAGCGCCGAGGGCCAGAGCGTCGGCGCCCAGACATCTCGCTCGACCGATGTCATCTCAGCCACAGGCCTGGGCGGGTCACCGATGGGTCCGATGCTGTAGGCCTCCTTCAGGTCGGGCAGCGCAGACCCGCCGATGGATCGGTTGAGCGCCTCACTCGAAAACGGCGCATAACCATACGGATACGACGGGTCCGGTTTAGCTGCACCCAGGCGATCGGCGAGCGGGAGATCGAAGAACTCGAGTGCAACCTCGTGGGCGCGGGTGATGATCTCCTCGTCGATGCCATGGCCAACGACCGAAAAGAAGCCGACGTTGGTGCATGCATCGTTCACCGTTGCGACGATGGCATCCCGGCGTGCATCGCCCAACTCGTTGAAACCGGTGAGGTCGATGATCGGGAGGCTCACCCGCTCATCCTAGAACGCCGAGGCCACGGGAAGATCAGCCCGGCGAGCCAACACCTTGACCGACGGATGCTTCGAGGCGGAGCAAGGCGTCGAGCAACTGCCGGTCGGCACCACGAGCGCCGAGAAGGCCGATACCGATCGAACGATCCAAGTCCGAATCGAACCAGGAGAACACCGCTTGCGGCAGTCCGGACAGACTGCTCGGTGCGCTCAGGCAAAAGCTCTCCCGCCGGAACTGCTTCAGGTCGACGTCTTCCCACGTCCTCAGCGGTCCACGGCGGGGCAGAACCGGGAGCACGACTATTGTGCCAGGGCCTACCAGCTCGACAAGCTCGTCAACGTACGCCGCCCTCGCCGCCATGTCGGCAGCTTTGATGTCCTGAGCATCTCCGTCGAGATCTTCGCATCTCTGCAAACGTTCTCGGACGTCGGGGGCGAGGTGTTCTCTGTGCTGCGCGACCCAGCTTCCATGCGTGCTCCAGATCTCGCGACTCTGGAGGCGAGCGAACAGATCGCCGACCTCAGGGCTGGTGAACGAAGCCAGACTCGTGCGCTGCAGGGCGGCTCCAGAACTCTCCGCAAGCGCAGCTGCCACAGCAGAACCCGCACCCTTCGCATCATCTTCGCAATCAGCGAACACGTCGGTAGCCAGCAGGATCGATTCGACGGCCGCTGGTTCGCTCTCGGCCGGCGCCAGCACGCGGAATGCCCGCGCGATCGCATCGGCACTCTTGCTCATGAGCCCAACGGCATCGAACGTCGACGCAAGGGGTAAGGCTCCCCGACTGTCGATCGCACCATGAGTTGGTCGAAGACCATGCAGCCCGCACACTGCGGCGGGGACCCGGATGGACCCAGCCGTGTCTGTGCCGAGACCCACGTCGACCATGTCTGCTGCTACTGCGGAGGCCGATCCTGAAGACGAACCTCCGCAGAACAACTCTGGATCATGGGAATTGATCGGCGCCGAACCCTCGCCGGCATCGCCGATCAACGAATAGGCGAGCTGGTCCATCTTGGTGAGCCCCTCGAGGCGAGCACCGGCCTCGAGCAAGCGCTCGATCGCCGGAGCCGTGGACTGGCTTGGCTCGTGCGTGCTTCGCCAGATCGGGTGCCCGAACGAACTCGTGTGCCCGTCGATGGCGAACATGTCCTTGGCCACGAAACTCAGATCGGCGAGGGGCCCATCGGTCGATCCTTGTCGGGTTAGCGTCGTGTGCACGAAGGCGTGCACGTCGTCAGTGCGCTGCTGAGTCGGCATGAGCGTCATCCTTTGCAGTTCCTTGGAATTGCGAGACGACTGCCACGACGAGAGCCCCAGCCCCAAGACCGACAACCGCAGACAGTGCCGTGTTGACCAGCCACGCGAGCACGCCGCCAACGCTCCCGACATCTCGAACGGACTCTTCGAGGTCGTGCACGATGTCGTATGGCAGATCCCAGCCAAGCTCATGAGCGCCGACGATCAGGATGTGACCGCCGACCCACAACATCGCGGCGGTGCCAACGACCGTCAGCGCGGTGAGCAGCTTTGGCATACCCGCGACCATTGCGCGGCCAATTTTCTGCGAGGTCTCCGAGTCTCTACTTGCGAGCGAGAGCCCAATGTCGTCCATCTTGACGATCAGCGCCACGACGCCGTACACGACCAAGGTGATGAACAGCGCAACGACGATCATGATGACCGTTCTCGAGACGAACCCTTCGTCGATCACCTCCTTCAGCGAGATCACCATGATCTCCGCGGACAAAATGAAGTCGGTCCGGACTGCGCCAGAGATGGTCGCCGCCTCGGCCTCGGGGCCCTGCAGGACCACCGGCACGTCGTGGTCGTGATCATCGCCCTTGAGCTTGTGGTAGATCTTGTGGGCCCCCTCGTAGCACAAGAACGTTCCGCCGAACATCAAGATGATCTCCACGAGGAGCGGCACGAACTCGCTGAGTATCAACGCGGTGGGAAGAATGAAGAGAAGTTTGTTGCGGAGCGAGCCAGTCGCAATCTTCTTGATGATGGGCAGCTCGCGATCTGCAGCAAGACCCTGTACGTACGCCGGCGTGACCGCCGTGTCGTCGACCACAACGCCGGCCGCCTTTGCGCTCGCACGCCCAGCGGCTGCGCCGACGTCATCGATCGAAGCGGCCGCCAACTTCGCCAACGCCGCAACATCATCGAGCAACCCGACAAGGCCACCAGCCATAACTCACCCTTTTCCACAGACGAACAACGACGAAGACTAATTGGCGTGGACCGACAAGGCGCAGATCACCGAGCGTCGACCTCCTAGGCTTCCTCTCATGTTCATGGCGTCACACGTCACCCAGGAGACGATCGATGCGTTCCGCGCCGATGGAGCCACCGTCATCCGCGGTCTGTTTGCAGCATGGATCGACACAATTCGAGCGGGCATCGAACGCAACATCGCCGAGCCAGGGCCGTTCGCGGCGGAGAACACGACTGCGGGCGAAGAGGGACGTTTCTTCGACGACTACTGCAATTGGCAACGCATTCCCGAATTCACGCAGGTGGTTCGCGAGTCAGAAGCTGCCGCGACCGCAGCCCGCCTCATGGAATCACCAACCGCACAGGTCTTCCATGAGCATGTGCTCGTCAAGGAACCAGGGACGACGAAACCGACGCCCTGGCATCAAGATTCGCCCTACTATTTCGTCGACGGTGAACAGACCATCAGCCTGTGGTCACCAATGGACTCGGTTGCGGAGGCAACCTTGCGACTGGTGGCAGGTTCGCATCGATGGGCCAAACCAGTACTTCCCACACGTTGGCTGAAGGGTGAAGACTTCTATCCAGAGGTCGACGACTACCTACCAGTGCCGGACCCCGATCGCGACCCGGAGACCTACCGTGTTCTCGAGTGGGACCTCGAGCCCGGAGATGCCGTGGCCTTTCACTATCGGACGCTGCACGGTGCTCGAGGAAACACCACGGACAACCGTCGGAGGGCGTTCTCACTTCGGTTCGTCGGCGAAGATGCCCGATTCGCCGACCGGCCTGGCCCGACCTCACCGCCGTTTCATGGGCACGGAATGATCGCAGGCCAAAAACTCAGGGAGGACTGGTTCCCCACGATTCACCACGCGCCGTAGCCTTGCCCGCATGTACGAACGCCTCAGCAGCACAGCCACCCGAGCGGTTCGATCGACCATCGGGTTCGGGGCCGCACGACTTGCGTCGAACGAGTGGCTCATGAGCGTGGTGTACGACCTGATGAACGAAACCAATTTCGCTGGTCTGTCGGAGCACGAAGAGATGTTGAGCGACTCGGTCCGAGTCAGTGCGTATCACGAGGCGATTCACGCGACGATCCAACCGGGTGACGTCGTCGTCGATCTTGGCACCGGCACCGGGCTCCTTGCCTGTATTGCGAGCCGTGCTGGAGCAGCCAAGGTGTACGCAGTCGAACACTCCGACTTCATCGATGTCGCTCGTGAGATCGCCGAGCAGAACAACATCCACAACATCGAATTCGTCCAGACCAACAGTCGAGAATTCACTCTGCCCGACGGCGCAGACCTCATTCTTCACGAACAGATGGGCGACGAACTCTTCAACGAGAACATGATCGAGAACGTGCTCGATCTGCGAGATCGTGTGCTTCGTCCCGGCGGGCGAATACTTCCCGCTCACTTCCGACTCTTCGTCGAGCCCGTGTCCTTTCACGACGCCATGCGAGTGCGACGCTTCTGGAACATCGAACTTCCCGACGACATCGATCTGAGTCACACCGAACGCTCGTCGACAGCTGCCCGCTTCGACACCGGTCGAACCGAACAGTTCTGGACACGGCCCGGATCGGTTGCGACCACGATGGGGACCCCTGAACCGATTCTCGACTTCGACCTTCATACGCTCGAATCGAGTGACGCGCTACAGGTTGATCACGTGCTGGCACGACACGCGCAGAACGACATGATCGTCGACGGGTATTGTGTGTGGTTCGAGGCCTCGTTCGATGGCCAGAACACGTTGAGCACCTCCCCTCTCGCTCCCATCACCAGTTGGGGCAACCGGATGTTCCGCTTGGATCGTGAGGTCACGCGGGGACAAACCCTTCGAAGCCATGTCCATCTCGGCCAGTTGGTAGATCCTTCCACCTGGACGGTCGAGCTTCTCTAGGCATGACGGCCGCAGGACCTTCGTCTCTGTCGAGGACTTCGCGTACCAGCCAGCCTGTATGGATGAAGCACAAACCCCAGCTGGCCGATGTCACGACCACCAACCCTGAGACGATCTCCCTCGGCCAACCTCTGTCAGAGGTGTACGACCTACTGCAGGACAGGAGCTTTCACCACGTTCCAGTGGTCGTTGGCGATGTGCCGGTTGGCTTGATCTCGGCTACGGACATCCTGAAGCTGGTCTACGACGTCGAAGGCCACGATGATCGAATGTTGCGGACGATGCTCGATCATCAGTTCACCCTCGAAGATGCGATGTCGACGGACTTGTTGACCGTGACCGTCGGCGATCCGCTTCGAGACGTCGTCGATCACCTGTCGGCTGGCACGGCGCATTCGGTGCTTGTCGTCGATGATGAAGGCGCGCTCAGAGGCATCGTGACCTCGAGCGACCTCATTCGCCAGCTCGGCGAGTTGGTCTGACAAGAGACTCGCTCTACAACGAACGGATGGCTTCGATGACGACGTTGATCGACTGCCGTTCCATCGCTTCATGGTCTTCCACACTTGGAATCTCTTCGACGAGGCGATTGGCGATCACCGTGGCGACACACCCGGCTCGCCAACCATTGGCCGCGCACATCGTGAAGAGCGTCGCGGCCTCCATCTCGTAGTTGAGGACGTTCAAGCGTTGCCACTCCGTCAGGCTGCCTTTGAACCTGGTGGTCACGTCGCCTGCGACCGTGTCGTACCGCTCTTGACCCGGGTAGAAGGTGTCGGAAGACGCCGTGATCCCGACGTGGTGCCGGTAGCCGAGCACATCGGCGGCATCGGCAAGCGCTCGGGTGCACTCGTAAGTCGAGGCTGCCGGGTACTCGAGCGGCGCGAAGTGTTGACTCGCCCCGTCGAGACGCACGGCTGCCTGGGTGACGATGATGTCACCAAGTTCGACATGCGGTTGGATGCTGCCGGTCGTCCCTAATCTCAGGAACGTCGTCACTCCCAGCTGGGCCAGCTCCTCTACGGCAATCGAGGTGGAAGGTCCCCCGATTCCGGTCGAGCAAGCCACGATCGGAACTCCGCCCAGCGAGACGAGCGCACTTCGATATTCGCGAGTGTTCGCGAGTTCGGTGACTTCACCGCCGCCCTCTGACTCCGATATCGCTTCGGCGATCCGAACGACTCGACCGGGGTCCCCGGGGACGATAGCGATCTCGGCACCGCCGAGATCGGCTCGATTGATACCCAGATGAAAGACGTCTGCCATTGAGCAAGTCTTGCAGCTTGCGAGCCGCCGTGGACGTGACGAAGGTCCTCGTGTGCCCTGACCTACCGGCGCTCGACGCATCTGGGATAGTTCAGACACACACATTCTGCACCGAAGAGATAACGGAGACCTTGGAACCAAACAGGGTCGTCCGGACGTCTCAAATACGATGACAACGAATCGACGATCGACCCAATTGCTCGTGGCGCTGGCAGTCTTCGCCGCGTCCTGCGGCTCCGGGTCGACGGCCACCACGCCGGTGCCGGCATCGAGTTCAACCCCTTCGACGACGGAAGTAGTTTCGACAACCGCCACGTCGAACACCCCGACGACGCTGGCACCCGTGGCGACCGTTGATTCGCCGGCATCGGAGACCGCGTTCCACACCGCTCCACGCCTTGCATCTGTGGCGGAATTCATGTCGTATGCACGGACGGGTGTGGCCAATCAAGCGGTGGTCAAGTTCTCGATACCTGACTTCACCAACGGCGATTCGGTCGAGTGGATGGACAGCAAGTTCTACGAGCTCCACGACGAGTGGTACTGGTTCCAGCTGCTCAACGGTCAGGCGATCCCCAGTGGCCCAACGCCACCGGTTCAGGGCTTGAGCTTTGACTCTGTCGAGGAGGTGTACGACTGGGCCGAGGCGATACCTCCGAGCCAGCTGCCCCTCGATCTCGACTTCGTTGGAGGCTCCACATCGCCCAAGCGCCTGTATTCGAGGGAATTCTACGATCTCGCCCTGCACACCGAACCTCGGGTCTTCGGCGCCGGATCACTCATTCGTTACGGCTCGGCTGACGACGAGATCCGCTGGCTGCTGGAGCTCGAGTACACCGACGACGGACCCGCTGAAGACGTCGCCACGTTCTTCGAACGACTGCTCCCTACGCTGCCCGACGAGATTGGCGCAAAGCTCGAGTGGGTAGTTCGATCACCGCAACAGGAAGCGGTCGCCCAACGCATGATCTCTGACGCCCTTCCGTTCAGCGACCGGGTCGTGCGCTATGAGGAGTTCGTTCCTCAGGGCGAAGTCGCGGTCTACACCGAGGGGTTGACCGCCGGGAGACTGTTGCTGATCGAAGATGGCGAGGCGCAACTCACCGACGCGGTGGACACCGACATCGTCTTGATCGAAGGGGTACCAGATTGGCTTCCTCCAGCCAGCGGATTGATCACGTCGTCTCCCCAGACCCCCCTGGCCCACGTGAATCTTCTCGCACGAAACCGGGGTATTCCCAACGCATCGCAAGCGGGCCTTCTCGACGACGCAGAGATTCGGCAGGCCGCCCGCGTCCGCGCGCCGGCGATCGTACGAGCGAGCGGGAACAACTCGCTCGAGGTCATCTTGATCACCGAAGAGGAATATCGCGTCTGGCGTTCGAAGGCGACCAAGCCTTCGATCTCTGTACCTCCCGTCGTCAGCGATGAGCTTCCGCTCGTGGTCTCTCTCGAGGAGATCGCATCGAACATCCGATCCGAAGCAGACGTCGAAGCGTGGAGGCCGGTCATCGGCGGAAAGTCAGCGGGCTTCCTCGCTCTTCTCGGTGCCGACGGTGTGACGACCCCGGAGACCCCACTTGCCATCACGGTGCGGCCATACCTCGAACACCTGGATTCCGTCCAAGAGGCCTTGACGGCCATGCTCAGCAACGCAGACTTCGCGGACTCCGCTCGCACGCGATTCCTCTTACTCGAAGGAGGCGAGGACTTTGCCGAGCAGTACCCCGAGGAGGATGATGCCGAGTTCGCCGTCTCTTTCGCCGAGAAACACCCACCGGGGACTCCACTTGGAGATGTTCTCGAGGCTGGCGGATTCGCTCGATACTTTCGAGACGCACCACTCGATCCGGAGACCCTGAGCGAACTCACGACGATCCTCGAAGACGAGTTCGGTTCGTATGCGTCGACGCAGGGCCTTCGGTTCCGATCATCGAGCTCGGTCGAGGACATCGAAGGTTTCAGCGGAGCTGGTCTCTATGACTCGAACACCGGCTTTCTCGACCCACTGGCACAACTCGACGAGGACGACCACAAGAAGTCCATCGAACGCACTCTCAAGAAGACGTGGGCGTCCTATTGGAACTTCGAGGCGTTCGAAGAACGTCGGCGCGAACGGGTATCGCACACAAGCGGCGCCATGGGTGTCCTCGTCCATGCTCGCTTCGACGATGCACTCGAGGTGAACAACGGAGTCGCCACGTTCACCCTTTTGCCAGAGAGTGCAGATCGAACGGCGCTGGTCGACATCAACGTGCAGGTCGGCGACGAGAGCGTGACAAACCCCGATCCGCTCAACGGCAATCTTCCAGAGGTGATCAGCGTGCGTATGGACGCCAACGGCGAGCTCGAGATCATGCGTGTCGAGAACTCGACCCTTGCGCCTCAGTCCGATGTGCTGACCGACGGTGCCGTCAGTGAACTGGTCGGTCAATTGGAAGCGGTCGCAACGCTGTGGCGAAACCGCGTCAACCGCGACCTGCCGCCTGAACAGCAGATTCAGACTCTCACGCTCGATTTCGAGTTCAAGACGATGGCAAATGGTTGGCCCGCCCTGGCCAATGGGACCATGCTCGAGGGACGTTTGGTGGTGAAACAAGCGAGAAGCCTCGACCCAGGCCTTCGTGGCATTCCGGATGAGGCCCTCCGTCTCGGAATCCGTCGCGACGTGCTCGCCCGTGCGACACGGGTGGCGCAGCTCGCCTGCGGATCCGAGGTACACATCGAGGTGCTCACCGACCCTCTCGTTCTACCCGATGTCGGGTATGGCTCTGAACCGCTGATTCTCGGCCCGACCCCAGCCCTCGGGTCGACCTGCGAGACCACGGTGTTGTACAGCACTCCGACGCAGTACTTGCTCGAGCTGCTCAACACAAAGGCTGAATCGTAGGGTCGTCAGAGGAACGAATTCGCGGCAGAGTGGACACCATGAACGAACGCATGCCGCGAGTGATGGCCATTCCTCATGGGGGCGGGCCCATGCCGCTCATGGCGGACCCGTTGCACGAACGACTCATCGACTACCTCAAGGGAACGAGCGAGACCCTTGGAACGCCGAGTGCGATCGTCCTGGTCAGCGCACACTGGGAATGCGCCCAGCCGACCATCACTTCGGGCGCTGCGCCAGATCTCTACTACGACTACGGCGGCTTTCCCGAGGAGATGTATCGGCTCTCCTACCCTGCCCCCGGCTCACCAGAACTTGCCAACGAGGTAGCCGATCTTCTGCGCGCTGCGGGGTTCGACCCTGCGCTCGACCCAAACCGCGGGTTCGATCATGGCGTCTTCGTCCCCCTGATGCTCATGTACCCAGATGCGAACATCCCAGTGATACAGCTCTCGCTACTCAGCAGTCTCGACCCCGAGGCGCACATCGCTATGGGAGCAGCCCTCACTTCACTCGCCGAGCGCGACATTCTGATACTCGGTTCTGGTTTCACCTTCCACAACATGAATGCCTTCGGCCCCGCCCATTCGCCCTCCGACACCGACCCGGAGAATGAAGCGTTCGAGGCATGGCTGCGAGAAACCTGCACGAGCACGGACCTCGACGAACAAGAGCGTTCGCGTCGACTCATCGACTGGAGCTCAGCTCCCGGAGCGCAATGGTGCCATCCGCGCGAGGAACACCTGCTCCCCCTGCACGTCTGCTACGGCGCGGGATCGGGGCCGGCCTCGCAGGCATTCGACGACATCGTGCTCAAAAAGCGCACCAGCGGATACAGCTGGTAATGCACTTTCGACGAGCGCTCGCGCATGGCTGAACCGCTCAAGAACCTCTTTGGACCCGAGATGGTGCATCGGGCTGCTCGGTCAATCGCTCAGGTCTATCCGGGGTTCGACGTCGAGGCATTCACCTCCATGGCTCTGGCCGACTTCGACCAGCTCGAACTGACGCCGCGGTGCCAGCAGATCGCTGCCGCAATGGCGGAGTTTCTCCCACAGGATCGAGCACAGGCAATCCATATCCTGGTCGATTCCCTCGGACCAGAGCTCGAGAACTGCGACCCGGCAGACGCATCACCAATTGGCGACCCCGAGATCGACGACAACCCGATGTCCGGGTTCTTCTACATGCCTCATGGCTACTTTCTTGCCGACCACGGCGGCGAACACTTCGATGCGGTCATGCGCGCCAACTACGAAATCACCAAACGGGCGACTTCGGAGTTCAGCATCCGCACTCCGTTGCGTGACCACACGAACAAGGCGCTGAGCGAACTCGAGGTGTGGGCCGCTGATTCGAACGTTCATGTCCGCCGTTGTGTCTCCGAAGGCACTCGCCCACGCCTCCCGTGGGCATTTCGACTCAAGGCGTTCCAGGACGACCCGACTCCGGTTCTCCGGCTGCTCGAAATGCTCAAGGACGATCCGGTCGAATACGTTCGCCGATCGGTCGCAAACAACTTGAACGACATTGCGAAGGACCACCCGGATCTCGTGGTCGAGGTTGCCCAACGCTGGTGGGTCGATGCTGATGACAACCGACGCCGCCTCATCCGCCATGGATTGCGCACCCTCATCAAGGCTGGTGACCCGGGAGCACTGGACGTCTTGGGTTACGGGCCTTCGTCGCCCGCTTCTGTCTCCTCAATTGCGATCAACCCTCCGACGCTGCACATTGGCGAAAAGGTGAAGATCGAAGCGGTTATCGAGAACCCAAGCGAAGCTTCGTGTGCAGCGCTGGTCGACCTACGAGTGCACTTCGTGAAGGCGAACGGCTCCACAAGTCCAAAGGTGTTCAAAGGATCAGAGCTGTTGCTCGAGGGCGGGGAATCTGCGACCGTGCGCAAGACCATCTCTGTTGCACAACACACCACGCGCAAGCACTATCCGGGAACGCACATCGTCGAGGTTCTGATCAATGGAGCGACCCTGCCAGGTGGATCCTTCGTCATCGAAGCCTGATTGCGCTATTCGCAGTTCGGCGTTTCGCACGGGTGACACTCGATCTGCAGAGTGACGTGACTGACAGGCAGTTCCTCGGTCAACACCGCGGTCAGGTCGTCGACCTGCCGCTGTGCCTCATGAAGCGTGAAATTCCCTTCGATCACGACGTGGGCGGTGACGCTCGTTCGTTGCTGACCCAGCGGCGAAATGTGAATGTGATGCACGCGGGTGACCGCATCACCGGACAAGAGCACTTGTTTGACCTCGGCAGCGCTCACCGTTGCGGGCGCCCGATCGAGTAGCTCGGACGCTGCGGCGAGCAGGAGGCTGCCCGTGGATCTCAGCACGAGAAGACACAAGACGAGCGAAGCCACTGGATCCACCCACCGGGCCGTGGTCCCGACGAGCACGACACCAGCCACAACAACGATGACGGAGCCCGCGAGATCCGTCAGAAGGTGCAGCCGAGCTGCTTTGAGGGAGATCGCATCGTGTTGCCGGCCAAGGGCGAGAACGCTCAGGCCGTTCACCGCGATGGCGATGAGCCCAATGACGATGACGCTGCCTCCCGAGACTTCTACAGGCTCGGACAGTCGCTGTACGGATTCGTATGCGATCCAGACCACCGAGGCAAGCAATAGCAGCGCCGAAACGAAGCCCCCAAGCGCATCTGCCTTTCCCCATCCGAACGACATCGTCTCGTTCGCAGGTCGCGCAGCGAGGATGACTGCCGCCAGTGCGGTGAGCAATCCGAGCGCATCCACGATCTGGTGTGCAGCGTCCGCGAGCACGACGACCGAACCGATGGCCAGACCAACGACGATCTGGACGACAGCGAATCCTGTGTTCAACGCGGCGGCGCCGACAAGGCGGCCACGTGGCACGTCTAGAGCGTGATCGTGATGGTCATGATCGTGGGCGCCAAGAGACGTCAACATGGTCGGAGTACCGACCGAATCACGCCGATTGTTCTCACTCGCACCATTTCGCCTCGAGATTCTATCGTCCGACAAAACGTACTCGACACACTCAGGTGTCTGGGTTTGTCGACCAGAGGCAATATCGTCGATGGCTACTCGTCGCTTGAGCTTCGGGTGCTGGATCCACACAACGAACGGGCAGCGAGACATGGCAGACACCGAAGTCGGAATCATCATGGGCAGCCAGTCCGACTGGACAACGATGCGTCACGCGGCTGACCTCCTGGACGAGCTCGGTATCACCTACGAACGAAAGATCGTGTCGGCGCACCGAACACCGGAGCGCTTGTGGGAGTACGGCCAGACCGCGGTCGAACGAGGGTTGAAGGTGATCATTGCTGGAGCCGGAGGCGCAGCACATCTTCCCGGAATGATGTCGTCGAAAACGAGAATCCCCGTGGTGGGAGTTCCCGTTCAGAGCAAGGCTCTCTCGGGTGTCGACAGCCTGTACTCGATCGTGCAGATGCCTCGCGGATTTCCCGTGGCAACGATGGCCATCGGCCCATCGGGGGCGGCAAACGCCGCGCTGATGGCGGCAGCGATTCTCGCGACGAGCGACACCGCGATCGCCGAGCGGCTCGACGCATGGCGCGCTGCGCTGAGTGCGTCCATACCTGACGAGCCAAGCGATGACTGAGGCGCTTCCTCGAGGCGCCTCGATTGGCATCTTGGGCGGCGGGCAGCTCGGTCGTATGTTGTCGGTCGCGGGCGCTCGGCTTGGGTTTCGTACACATGTGTTCGAGCCATCCGGCGATCCCCCCGCTGGCCAGGTCGCCGAGCAGGTGACCACGGCTCGCTACGACGACGAAGCCGCGCTGCAGACCTTCGGCAAGTCCGTCGACGTCATCACCTATGAGTTCGAGAACGTGCCGACCTCTGCGCTCGACATGCTCGAATCGATCGCACCGATTCGCCCAGGGCGCGAGGCCCTCCGGGTCAGCCAAGATCGAATCATCGAAAAGGACTTCCTCGCCCAACTTGGTCTCGACGTCGCACCATACGCTGCGGTTGACGATGCTCGGAGTCTCGACAGAGCACTAGCGGACATCGGCACGCCAGCGATTCTCAAGACCCGTCGCTTTGGCTACGACGGCAAGGGACAATCTCGGCTCGACTCCCCTCACGATGCGGCGCAAGCACTCGATGACATGGCCGGCGCCCCGGCGATTCTCGAAGGATTCGTCGACTTCGATCGTGAGATCTCGGTCATCGTCGGCCGTGGCCAGGACGGTCAGATCTCGTGTTTTGACCCCGGGGAGAACGTGCACGTCGGTGGCATCCTGCGGACCACCACCGTGCCCGCTTCGATCGACGGCGTTCAACAGGCGGCCGCCGTCGCCGCTGCGGAGCGCATCGTGGACGCCCTCGACTATGTCGGCGTGCTGGGAATCGAGTTCTTCGTGACCCCCAACGGCCTAATAGTGAACGAAATCGCTCCACGGGTGCACAATTCTGGGCACTGGACCCAGAACGGCTGCGCCATCGATCAGTTCGAGCAACACGTGCGCGCAATTACGGGTTGGCCGCTCGGCGACGGGCGACGCCACAGCGACGTGACCATGACGAATCTCATCGGTGATGACCTCGACCGTCTCGCCGACTTCTCTTCCACCGCCGACCTCTCCATCCACCTCTATGGCAAGGCCGAGGTCAAACCCGACCGAAAGATGGGACACATCAACCGAGTCACAGGTTCAGCGAGTCTCTAGTCGTTTGCCGCGCCGGTCGTGATGACACGTTGCTTCGGCGAAGCTACGGGCCGGAGAAGACGCCGCCGGTGTCTGCTGCAAGGTTGTCGTAATAGTCCCGCTTCGGGTCGTAGTCGATTCCGGCGGACTCGGTGGCCCGGAGCTCAGCTCGTCCCACCACGTGCCAATGCACTTCATCTGGTCCGTCGGCGAGACGAAGCGTCCGTTGCCCTGCGTACATGTCGGTGAGGGGCGTCCACTTGGATACACCGGTAGCGCCATGTATCTGGATTGCCTCGTCGATGATCTCGCACACCCGTATCGGCACCATGGCCTTCACCGCGCTGATCCACACCCGCGCTTCGGAGTTGCCGAGCTCGTCCATTGCTTTTGCTGCGGTCAGAACCATGCGGCGCATCGATTCAATATCGATCCTCGCTTTGGCAACCGTCTCGACGTTCTTGCCCAGATTCGCGACCGGCTTGCCGAATGCATGACGGGTCAGACCGCGTTTGACCATCAGATCCAACGCACGCTCGGCAGCTCCGAGTGAGCGCATGCAGTGGTGGATGCGACCGGGGCCAAGACGGAGCTGCGAGATCTCAAACCCGCGCCCCTCACCAAGCAACATGTTCTCCGCTGGCACTCGCACATCGTTGAATCGAATGTGCATGTGACCATGCGGGGCATCGTCGTTGCCGAAGACGTGCATCGGACCGATCACTTCGTAACCCTCGGCGTCGGTAGGAACAAGAATCTGCGACTGACGTTGGTGTGACGGCCCATCTGGACTGGTCTCGAGCATGCAAATCATGATCTTGCAGCGCGGATCACCAGCGCCGGAGATGTAGTACTTCTCACCGTTGATGACCCACTCGTCGCCATCGCGCTCGGCCCGACAAGAAATCTGTTTTGCGTCCGAGGAGGACACGTCTGGCTCGGTCATCGCGTACGCCGATCGGATCTCGCCAGCCAGAAGTGGCGCGAGCCACTTGGCCTTTTGTTCCGGGGTGCCGATCCGTTCGAGCACCTCCATGTTTCCGGTGTCCGGAGCCGCACAGTTCATGGTCTCCGACGCAATGGGGTTTTTGCCCAGCTCGGTGGCGATGTAGGCGTAATCGAGATTGCTCAGACCCTCCCCAGTGTCAGCATCGGGGAGAAAGAAGTTCCACAGCCCGGCCTCGCGGGCCTTCCCCTTGAGTGCATCGAGCAACTCGAGCTGCCCTTCGCCATATCCCCAACGCTCCGCTCGATTCTCGCCGAGACGAAAGAATTCCTGCGTGTGGGGTTCGACCTCATCGGCAATGAACGCCACGACGGCGTCGAACAACGGGCGTGCGCCCTCTGACATACGCAGGTCGTACATCTCGGGTGTGCTTGGCAACGCGGTCATCGACATCCTCTCGGCTACGGCTGGAGTCGACTCTATGCGCAAGTCTCAGCGGCACCGTGTTCGGAAGCCTCTGACTCCATATCATGACGAGCATGACCGACATCGCTTCGAAACACTTCCCGAGTTTTCACGCCGACCTGCCCTCGATGGACGGCAAGACGGTGGTCATCACTGGCACCACCTCGGGCACCGGTCAGGTCGCAGCGCGCACGGTTGCTGATCTCGGTGCCAAGGTTCTGGTCCTCAATCGGGCGTCGGATCGCTCGACCCGCAGCTTCGCCGAACTCACCGCCGCCTACCCCCACGGCGATCTTCACAACGTTGAGTGCGACCTCCAGTCGTTCGCGTCAGTCACCGCAGCCGCCGCAAGAGTGGCCGAACTCTGCCCCGAAGGTGTGCACGTCTTGGCAAACAACGCTGGCGTAATGGCACTCGCAGATACGCCGACCGGCGATGGGTACGACGTGCAGATGCAGACGAACCACCTGTCGCACTTTCTTCTCACAAGGGAACTTATGCCGTTGCTCGAAACCGCTGCAGCGAGCTCTGGCGAAGCACGAATTGTGAATCACTCAAGCGTCGCTCGACTCGGCACCAAGCTCATCGCAGACAACCTCGAAAAGAAGGGCGGGCAGCTCGGGGGCGACGGCTCGTCGCTCGAGAACCGGATGTTTCGCGGACCTCGCTGGCAACGGTACGGACAGTCGAAGGTCGCGAACGCCGCGTTTACGGCGGCGCTGCATCACAAGCTGTCGGAATCGGGTTCGAAGGTGAAGGCGCTAGTTGCCCACCCTGGGCTCGCAAGCACCCACTTGCAGCAGACATCCGTGAAGGAGGGCGGCATGGGAAGCTTCTTCACCAATCTGTTCATGCGGCTCGCCCAGAGCGCCGAAGACGGCGCCATGGGCCTACTGAGCGGTATATGCCTCACCGAAGCAAAGTCTGGTCAGTTTTATGGTCCAGGCAGCGGGAACGCTGCGTTTAGGGGCGAGGCCAAACCGTTTGCGCTCGAATCGTTCTACGACAACCCCGAGACGCGCGATCTGCTGTGGAGCAAGAGCGAAGAGGCGATCGGTGGAACCTTCTCCATCTGAGTGCCGAACACAAAGCCTCAGTAGTCTCCAACCATGCAACAGTGGGAATATCACAGCGTCATTCTCGAGGCGGATACCGAGGTCTCGCCTGTACCTCTCCACGACGACATTCCGATCGCGCATTATCCGGTCCACACGCCGTACTCGCTCATTCCGCAGCTGAATCGTCTCGGCGGTCTGGGATGGGAGATGGTCTCCTTCGAGCCGGTGGTCGTCGGCAAGAAGGGCGATGTGCAGACGCCAAGTTCCGCCGGTGGTCGGTGGGCCACGAACTACCTGTGTAGCTTCAAGCGCCCCGTCGACTGAGACTCCAGCCCCACCCTAAGGTGGGGCCGTCAGCCATTCTGGGGGAACCATGCAAATCAATCGACTCGACCACGTCAACCTGGTCACCAATCAGCTGGACGTGATGGTCGATTGGTACACGAACATCCTCGGGCTACGAAATGGTGATCGCCCACCCTTTCCCTTTCCTGGCGCATGGATGTACGCCGGCGAGCATGCCGTCGTCCACCTTGTCGGAAATGACGAGCCGCCGAAGGTCGGATCGGAAGTGCAGCTGAAGCTCGAGCACTTCGCTCTTTCCGCATCCGGCAGGGCTGCGTTCCAGGCTCGACTCGAAGAGGCCGGGGAGCGATATGAGCTCCTCGAACTGCCGACGGTGAACATCATTCAGTACAACATCTGGGATGTGGACGGCAACCACATCCACATCGACTTCTCCCTCGACGAATGATGGTCGGACGACCGAGCGCTGACACGACGAGTTCATGACCATCAAGGAGATCCGCACTTATCAAGTGCCACTCGAGAGCCAGGCGTCCTACACGATGTCGAGCTCGACGGTGGCAACGCCACTCTCGACGATCGTTGAAGTCGAGGACACCGACGGCCTGATCGGCTACGGCGAGGCATGTTTGGCGAGCCCGCAGTTCCAGCCAGCTCATGATGCTGGGGTCCAAGCATCACTGACAATTCTCGCCCCCGCCATCATCGGCCTCGATCCAGTGCAACTCGGCGTGCTGAATGCAGCAATGGACGCCGCGATGACGGGACACACCGAGGGCAAAGCCGCACTCGACATCGCGTGCTGGGACCTCACCGGTAAGCGCCTTGACCGGCGGATCGTCGATCTCCTCGGAGGCGCCCGGATGGACGACGTGATCACATACCACGTCGTCGGCATCGGTTCACCTGAGTTCGCAGCTCACGAGGCGCACCGCCTGCAGAACGAAGGAATCACTCGACTGCAACTGAAGGCGGGTGGAAGACCAATCCATGAGGACATCGCCAGCATCCGTGCCGTCGCTGAGGTTTTGGAGCCCGGCACCGATCTCGCCGTCGACACAAATCGTGGATGGTCGACCGCCGAAGCCATTCAGGTTTCGAACGCTTGCCGAGACATCACCCTGTCGCTCGAACAGCCCTGCGCATCCGAAGCCGAACTTCACCACGTGAAGGCGAAAGCCCACCATCCCCTCGTCGTCGATGAGAGTTCTACGGACATCCGCGCCGTGGCCCGAATGATCTCATCGGGGCTCGCCGATGGTTTCGGCCTGAAGATCACGCGGCTCGGAGGCCTGACCGCAATGCGAGCTGTCCGAGATCTCTGCATGGCGACTCGAACGCCGATGAGCACCGATGACGCATGGGGTGGTGACATCATCGCTGCCGCTGCTGTAGCGCTGGGAGCGACGCTCGACCCCCAGTTCAGCCGCGGCGCCTGGTTGGCTCACCCCTATCACCAGACCCACTACGACGAGGTCAATGGCCCCCGAATCGAGAATGGGTACGCGACTCTTCCTGCTGGTGGCCCCGGGTTGGGGCTGAACCTCCAATCAGGCCAGTTCGGCGAGCCTGAGGCCGTCTACCGCTGACGAGCGTTCAGCCGTCGTAGAAGCCGGGCCGATGCAGCCCGATCACGGTCCGTTGCCGATCGCTCAACGCTCGGGACTTGGCGTCTTGAGTCAGATGATTCACGTCGTCGGTCGTACGAATCCGTTGCGCGATGTCGCGTCGCCCGTACTGCACCTGCAGGAAGAAGCGACCTCGATCACCAGGGCCCGTGGGCATCCGTCGATGCCACACATCGGAGACGAAGAAGACCACATCACCCGCCTTTCCCGTTGGTGTCACGGGACCCCGGCCTTCGTAGGAAACCAGGCCGTCTTCACCCAGAGGGGGCGGAAGCCGACCGGACGTATGACTTCGAGGAATGAATCCCGTCGGACCCGACTCCAAGCCGCAATCCTCCAAGAGGATGTGACAGCCGATCGCAAATACCGGGTAGGGAATCCGATCATCCCACGGCACATCTGCCGGCCGCGGAACGTGTGGTCCGGCATCGACGTGCCACGGATTACCCACATCAAAGGGAGCCTTCTCGCGAGACGGCGCGTTTCGCCACGCGGTGTTCGAGACCACGTGGCAGTCTTCGCCCAAAAGGGGCTCGATGACTTCGAGAATCCCTGGATGGGCAACGGCTGCTTGTGCTGCTGGGCTGTGGTTGAGCGCCGCATACCTGAAGTCGGCATAGTCGGCTTCGGTCATGCCGTCGATTCGGACCTCCGGCTTCGTGGTCTCGAACAACTCCGTCAGCTCGACCCGCAATTGCGCGATTTGTTCAGCGGCAACCAAACCTTCGACGATCGCGAATCCGACGCTTTCGAGTTCGTGAGATGCTGCCGGTGCTTCGTCATCGGTGAGAACGAGGTTTCCGCCTCGGACCAGAGAAGTTCGTCGAATCATGGTGGAATGGTACTTGTCGACGCGCCAACGATCTCTTCTTGCAGCCGATGTAGCACCGCTCGGTGCGCGTCACTGCCAGAACCGCTCGTCCAGCAGACGTGATGACCCATGTGTGTTCGTTCGACGACCGGGCCCACGGGCACCAGGAGGCCGCGCTCGACCAGATCGCTCAGCAGGTGCCGCCAACCAAGAACTACCCCGTTGCCCGCGATGGCCTCCTGAACCACGGTCGGGTAGGCGTTGTACACGAGCCGCGGGGCGGGAGGCGCCTCGCCAACCCCAGCGTGTACAAACCATTCATTCCAGGTCATCGACGGTCGTTCGATGTCATCGATGTGCAGGAGGTTCACAAACAGCAACTCCGTTGGATCGCTCTCTGCATGCAGCGCCAACTCTGTCGCGAGCTTTGGCGCAGCGAGGGGTCGAACCGACTCGTGAAACAGCGAACTCGCCTCCCATCCCGGCCAGTTGCCGGTACCAGGGACGATCGCCAGATCCCAGCCACCCGAATCGAGCTCGGATCGACGATCGAAGATTCGCAACCGGATCTCGGTGCGGGCCGCATCCTCCAGCTGATCGAGAAGCGGCACGACCCATGTCGTGGCCATGGCCGGTTGCACCGCCAGCACGAACGCCTCGCGCTGGTCGACCACCTCTTGGATGACGCGTTCGAGTGATGCCAACGACACGCTGACGGCGTCGGCCAATTGGCGACCGCTCGCGGTCAGGACGAACGATCGACCCGACCGCTCGAATAGGTCAAACCCCAGTTCGCGAGCCAGCGCGGCCATGTGGCGAGACACAGCCGGTTGGCTGATCCCGAGCGACGTTGCTGCGGCAGTGAACCCGCCAGCAGCAACGACGGCATCGAAGACCGCGAGTCGGTGGAGTTGTGGAACTCGATGAAGCAACGGTCGCACCATGGCACCCCAAACATAACGCAGGGTTATCTACCCGATGCAAGAATGGCTCTTGTAGAGAACGGGCGACCCCACGAAAATGAGCCCATGAACGCTGTGACGTATGACAACTTCCCGAAGCGAGCACGAGTGGTTGTGATCGGCGGAGGCGTGGGCGGCGCGAGCACCTTCTATCACCTCACAACACACGGATGGAAAGACGTTGTGCTGATCGAGCGCGACGAGTGGGCCTCGGGCACCACCTGGCATTCCGCTGGTCAGGTCACTCAGTTCGGAACCGTACAGACCATGGTGGGCCTCAAAAAGTACTCGTGCGAACTCTACGCGCAACTCGCCGCAGACCCCGACCGGCCAATCACCTATCGCAGCCACGACGGCGGTATTCGACTCGGATACGACCAGCAAGATCGAGACGGCTACGAACACTTCGTGGGTATGGCCAAGGGCATGGGCGTCGAGTTCGAGGTCATCGGCCCAGCCGAAATGAAAGAACGCCATCCGCTGCTCGACGTCACCGGCCTCACATGCGGCCTTTGGGATCCAGTCGATGGCGACATCGACCCCACGGGCCTCGTGGTGGGGCTCGTGCATGCTGCCCGCAACAACGGCGGTCAGGCGTATCGTTTCACCGATTGCGAGGGGCTTACCGAAACGGCTGACGGCTGGGTCGTCCACACAAATCGAGGCGACATCGCGTGTGAAAGCATCGTCAATGCCGGCGGCTATCGAGTACATCAAGTCGGCAACTTCTATGGTCTGGAGCACGCCGTCTCCTCGATGGAACATCAGTTCTTCTTGACCGAGGAACTCCCCGAGCTCGAAGAACTCGGACACCGCGTGCCACTGCTTCGAGACCCTGGCGACGACTTCTACAGTCGACAGGAACACAACGGCCTTCTGGTCGGAATCTACGAACAAGGTTGCAAGACCTGGGGTCGGGATCATATTCCAGCCGACTTCGCAGGCAAGCTCGAACCACCAGACCTCGATCGCCTCGAAGACAACATGATGCGCGTCTTTGATCGGCTTCCGATTCTGCAATCCGCCGGCATCTCGTCGATCGTGAACGGCCCAATCACCTACTCGGGCGATGGCGTTCCCCTCGTTGGGCGTATTCCAGACCGACGCAATGCCTATTGCATGCTCGGGCTACGAGCCGGTGTTGGCGAGGGTGGCGGACTAGGAAAGGTCTTGGCCGAGATCATCGTCGATGGACAGTCCGAGTGGGACACCTGGGTCCTCGATCCACGTCGCTTCACTCAATACGCCGGTGAGGAGTTCGCCTCGGCAAAGGCCGTTGAGGAATACCAACGAGAGTTCGTCTTCGATCATCCCGATGAACACCGTCCGGCAGGTCGAAACGCCAAGACAACCCCTCTCACCGAGGTGCTCCGAGAACGGGGTGCCGAATTCGGCGCGATCAACGGCTGGGAACGCAGCTTGTACTTCCATCCTGCCGACGACGACTTCGAGCATGTGCCGTCTTTCCGGTACTCGACGTATCACGACCAAGTTGGCCGGGAGGCTCACGCCGTACGAAACAATGTCGGCGTTGTCGAGATCAGTGGCTTCACCCGTTTTCTCGTCGAGGGCCCAGGTTGCATCGAATGGTTCGATCATCTGTCAGCTGGTCGCATGCCAGCTGTAGGGCGCAGCGCTCTCGCGTATGTCAGCGACGACCAGGGGCGATTCTTGTCCGAGTTCACGATCTCCCGTCTCACCGAGGACAGCTTCTGGCTCACCAGCGCGGCCGCCGCCGAGTGGCATGACCTCGATGTGCTCGCCGATGCCAATCCGCCAGAATCGGTGACGATCTCAAACCTCACACACGATCACAACGCCATCATGGTCGCCGGACCGAACAGCCGAACCGTGCTTGCGGCAATCACCGATGCCCCGCTCGACAATGCATCGTTCCCGTGGCTCAGCGTCCGACGAATCGAGATCGCAGGCCATGCGGTCGTCGCACTCCGCGTCAGCTTCACCGGCGAGCTCGGCTGGGAACTGCACCTGCCCATGGAGTCATCCCTGCCGGTGTGGGAGGCAATCCATGCAGCTGGCGCCGAGCATGACCTCGTCGACTTCGGGTTGCTCGCGACCGAGTCCATGCGGATGGAGAAGAACTACCCAGCGTGGAAGAGCGATCTCCACACCGAATTCACCGTCCTCGAAGCTGGCCTTGATCGATTCGTCAACCTCGAGAAGAACTTTCGGGGACGAGATGCGGTCCTTGCTCAGCGCGATGCTGGTCACCGGCGGGTGTGGGTCTCGATGATCGTGCAAAACAACATCGCTTCGGCACACACCGGCGACCCGATCATGCTCGGTGACGAGATCGTCGGTGTGGTCACGAGCGGCGCCTTTGGGCATTCGACCGGGCACAACATCGCACTGGGCTACGTCGACCCCGGCTTTGCCGGACCCGGCACCGAGCTCGAGATCAGCATCATCGGCCAACGTTCCCCTGCGACCGTTTCCGCTGAACCCATGTTCGACCCAACCCATGAACGACCCCGGAAGGATGCCTCTTGAGCAACAACCAACTAGTCACGGACGGCGATATCGAGACGTTTGGTCGCGACGGTGCCGTGTGCCTCCGCGGCGTGATCGATCGCGAATGGATCGACCGACTGCTCGTTGGCGTCGAGCACACACTCGCCAATCCCAGCCCGCGAGGTCGACTGTGGAATCGGGACGAGCAAGGTCGCGAGTCGCGATACGACAGCCAGGTGTGGCGCACGCGCGCCGAGTACGCCGACTTCGTCGTCGAGTCACCGCTTGCGGAGATCGCAGGTCGGCTGATGGGAGCCACACGTGTGAACTTCTTCTTCGATGCGATGTTCGCTCGAGCGCCAGGCACGCAGTTTCGGACACCCTTTCACCAAGATGAGCCGTACTGGTCGGTCGAAGGGTTTCAGACCTGCTCTTCATGGATGCCGTTGGTGCCCGTGAACAAGGAGAGCGCACTCGAGATGGTTCGTGGCTCTCATCTCTGGAACCAGAACTATCGTCAGACCAACTTCGGCGCCCTGACGGGCGACTCCCGAGACGACGTCAGCTTCGCGGAAGACGATACGGTTCCGTTTCCCGACATCGAGGGCCAACGCGACCTCTACGACATCGTAAGTTGGGACATGGAGCCCGGAGACATCGTGTGTTTCAACGGTCGAACGATCCACGGAGGGTCTGGCAACCTGCCGAGCGGTCGCGAGCTGAAGGTGTTCAACACCAAGTGGGTCGGCGACGACGTGCGGGTGAAGTTCCGTGAAACTGGAATGGATCCCGATCACCGCGAGGCCATGACCAACGTGGGCCTGCGAGACGGCGACCCCCTCGGCACGGACCTCTACCCGCTGATCTGGACCTCGTCTTAGAGCGTCGGCCTACAGCTCTGACACATGTCGAAGCCACAGCCCCGCGCCTCGTCGACGACCCGGAAGATACGAACGCTGACCCAAGAGCTGTTTGACCCGTTCGGATCGATCGGCCAGCTCTTCTGACGTGTAATCGATGGGGCTGGCCTCCTCGGGCGTCAACCAACCGGCAACAACGCTCAGGTGCATGGCCTTGCGCCACCGATCGCTTGTGCGGTTGGCCCCGCCTCCATGGAAGACATAACCCGAATAGAGCAGCGCGTCACCGGGCCCAAGTTCGGCAGGTACGGACGGACCGTCGCGATACATCTCGAGCTCGGCGAGCTTGTGACTTCCCGGTACCACTCGAGTGGCCCCAAGTTCCTCCGTCACGTCGTCGAGCCCAATCATCATGCTCAGCGTGATCTCGGGAGTGTCAGGCCACGCCCGACTCAGGTACTCCCACCAGTTGTCCGCGTCCCGATGCAAGACCTGTGCTGGTTCTCCGGGGCCGATGTACATGACTTGGGCCGTGTTCAGCCAATACGTTCCACAGACTGGGAGCAGTTCAGCATCAGCCAGCGTGGCGAATAGTTCATTGTCGAGCATGTCGAAGAACGCCGGGGACATCTTTCCCAAACTCGAGAACCTGATGGTGTTCGCACCTACGAAGGCTGCGCCTTCCTCTCCCATCCCCTGCGTGGCTGATCCGGCTTCGAACCGCTCAGCCCACCGATCCGCAGCCTCGGCTACCACGGAGATCATCGAGACTGGAAACATTCCCTCGACGATCACTCCGCCGTCTCGATGGAGCGCGTCGAGAATCTTCTCCGGATCAGACTTGGCCGAGAGGCGTGCCAATGAAGGCAAATCGTTCGACATAACCCGGCAGCTCGTCAGACCAGGCTCAGCGGGATGTTGGTGAGCAACTCCGGGCCCGATTCGGTCACCAGGACCTGATTCTCGAGCTTCACGCCCTCACCACCCACCCGAGGGCCCACGAAGCTCTCGACGGTGAGCACCATGCCCGGCTCGAGAACACCGTCGTACCCCCAGTCCTCCCACTGTTCGGGCCAATAGACGTCGGGGTATTCGTCGCACTGTCCAACGCCGTGGAACTGACAGCAGTACCGTCGGTAGTCGTCCACTGGTGGCGACCACGAGTCGAACGTCAACTGCCTCAGCGTGGTGCCCGGTCGCAACATCTCGGTGTTTCTCTGGATCTGCTCGAGAGCAAGAGCATGCGTGGAGGCTTGCGTTGCGCTCGGCGATCCGCCGCCCACGAGCCACGTACGCGAGATGTCCACCATCATTCCGTAGGCGCCGACCAGATCGGTGTCATATCCGAGCAACTCTCGATCCTCAATGATTCGGCTGCTCGCTTCTTGCATCCACGGGTTCGTTCGTGGTCCCGAGGCAAGAATTTGCGTCTCGATCCACTCTCCTGCTCGCCTGATGTTGCCGGCATGCAAGATCGACCACACCTCACGTTCGGTCATACCGGGTTTCATCGCCTCTCGCATCTCCTGCATCGTCGTCTCACATGCATGGATGGCACATCGCATCGCCTTGATCTCGTCAGGACCCTTGATGACCCGTGCGAGCTCCATCATCTCGGTACCGCTTCCGACTTCGATGCCAGCTTCGACGAAACGTTGATATGCGGTCAGGTTGCACTGATCGACGGCGATCTTGGCATGTGACCCTGCATGTTCGTTGACCACGTCGATGATTTCATCGGCGAATCGATTGGCCATCTCTGCCCATCGGGGTCCCGCTTGAAAGTACGTCGTCCCGGTTGCCGGGCGGGTCTCGGTGACGACCGGGTTGTGAGCATCGAGAAACTCACACTCGTTGAACTCCCAGACGATGCAGGAGCCGTCCATGCCCACCCAGCAATACCGGGCCGCATTGTGCATGACCCAGATCTGCATGTTCGTCGAATCGGTCGCGTACCGGATGTTCATTGGGTCCATGAGCAGCGCACCGTCGTAGCCCATGGCCTGCATCTGCGCTCGAACACGATCGATTCGGTACCGTCTCATGGCTTCCACATCAGGAAGCTCCAGACCCGCTGCGATCCACTCATTCTCCAGAGCTGGACCGGGCCCGAGCGTCAGGTGGTGGAGGTCCGTCGCGGCACGATGCACCTCTGGAGAGGCGTCCGCAAGGCTGCGAGCGATCTTGGGTTGTTTCGGGGGTGCCGTCTCGTGCATGACCATTGTCACAGTTTGGCACTGTTCGTCAGAACAGGTTGTGAGAGCCTCCAGAACAGGTTGTGAGAGGCGGAACATACATTCACATGAATGTTGACTTCATATTCGTATGAATCTATGTTGTTCTCGTGTCACCCTCGAGCGACAGCTTCCTCACCGGCTACTTGCCGTACCTGTTGCGCCAAGCTGATCAGACCTTGTCTGCACCGTTCTACGCGGTCCTGACGCGATATGGGGTCGCACGGTCGGAGTGGCGGGTACTGGCGGTGTTGCAGGAGCTCGGTGAACTGTCTGTCGCCGACCTTGCGGTGCATGCGTTGAGTCCGCAGCCGACGGTCACCCATGCCGTGCGTCGCCTCGAGCAGCAGAACCTTGTCATACGAACCCTCGGGACCCATGACAAACGGCAACGGTTCGTCTCGATGACACCGACGGGCGCAACGCTCACCACGTCGCTCATGGCCGAGGCCAAACGACTCGAGACCGACCTTCTCGCCAATGCTGGCGATCTGTCGAGTCTCGTCCAGCAATTGACAGATCTACTGGTCGCGGTCGAGTCGCAGTCGACCCCCGAATCTCCGGAGGCAACCCATGCGGGATGATGCAACGACGAACGAGGAGGTCGAAAAGACGAACTACGACCCGAGCCCAACCGAACGTCGGCCGTTCAACCTCATGACGTGGATCGCGGACCATCGCGACGACCTGACCCCACCGGTCGCCAACAAGCAGATCTGGCGGGAAGCCGACATGATCGTGATGATCGTCGGTGGCGGAAACGAGCGCAACGACTTCCACGACGACCCGCGCGAAGAGTTCTTCTTCCAGATCAAGGGCGATATGAACCTTGTGATCTGGCCTGGGGAAGGCAGCGAACCGCAGGACATGCCCATTCGCGAAGGGGAGGTCTACCTGTTGCCGCCGAACGTGCGACACTCACCACAGCGACCCGACCCGGAATCCATCGGGCTCGTCGTCGAGTACCAACGCGAGATCGGTGAGCTCGACGGGTTCGAGTGGGCGTGCGCGAACTGTGCACACCTCGTTCACCGAGTCGAGCTACAGGTGCAGGCAATCGACAAGGACCTACCACCACTGTTCGATGCCTTCCACGCAGATCTCGAGGCCCGGACCTGTCCCAATTGCGGAACCCTGCACCCCGGAAAAGTTGCTCGTCAACCAGGAACGACTGGCAGCCGGTGAGCGCATCGACCTCCCTCACAGCTGCCGAACTCGATGCAGCTGACCCGCTCGGATCGTTTCGCGATGAGTTCGAACTGCCCGAGGGGATCTACCTCGTCGGCAACTCACTTGGCGCGCTACCGAAAAGGGCTCGAGATCTCGTGAACGTCGAGTTCGATCGGTGGGGCACTCTCGGTGTTGAAGGACATTTCACCGGCGATCTCGCGTGGAAGGACTATCACGAGCTTCTCGCGCCGTCGCTGGCTGGACTCGTCGGTGCCGACCCAGCCGAGGTGGTGGCAATGAACGCTCTCACGGTGAACCTTCACCTTCTGATGGTGAGCTTCTATCGCCCGACCCCCGCGCGCCACAAGGTTCTCATCGAGGCCCACGCGTTCCCGTCAGACCATTTTGCCGTCGAGTCTCAGATTCGACAGCGCGGCTTCGATCCGTCGGTTTCCCTCGTTCTCGTCTCACCCAGAGAGGGCGAAGAGACCCTGCGGGTGGAGGACATTCTGTCCACGATCGCCGACCACGGCGACGAACTCGCTCTCGTCATGTTGCCCGGCGTGCAGTACTACACCGGGCAAGTCTTGCCGCTGCCCGAGATCGTCGAAGCTGCGCACAACGTTGGCTCGATGGTCGGTTTCGATCTCGCACACGCGGTTGGGAACGTGCAGCTCGAATTGCACGAGTGGAACGTCGATTTTGCCGCCTGGTGCTCGTACAAGTATCTCAACGGCGGGCCCGGAGGCGTCGCTGGAGCCTTCGTACACGACCGCCATGTGAACGACCAGGAGCTGCCAAAGTTCGTTGGCTGGTGGGGCACGAACGCAACTACCCGCTTCGAAATGGAAACGACGTTCGACCCGATTCCAACGGTTGAGTCGTGGCAGCTTTCGAACGCTCCAATCCTCCCCATGGCAGCTCTTCGCGCATCGCTCGACATCTTCGATCGAGCGGGCGGCATGTCAGCGCTGCGCACCAAATCTGCCAAACAGATCGAGTTCTTCGACCGTCGACTCGCCGAAACGTTCGCCGGTCGAGTCGAGAACATCACACCTCTCGCTCTGGCCGAACGGGGTTGCCAGTACGCTCTTCGAGTCCTCGCTGGGGACGGCAAGCGGGTGTACCACGAGCTCGAAGAAGCCAGGGTTCTCTGCGACTGGCGAGAACCTGACGTGATCCGGGTTGCTCCCGTTCCGTTGTACAACTCCTTCGATGACATCGAACGATTCATCGGGATTCTCGACGGGATCGTGAAATGACCGGACACGGATACGGCCCCGTCGCCGTCGTGGGGGCGGGTCCAGCGGGCGCATTGCTCTCGATCTACCTCGCCCGCCAAGGTCACGACGTCACGTTGTACGAGAGCAGACCCGATCTCCGACGAACCGACATCGATTCGGGTCGTTCGATCAACCTTGCGCTGGCCACCCGCGGAATCGTGCCGCTCATCGACGTCGGCGTCATCGATCGGGTCGACGAAATCACGATCCCGATGCGCGGGCGAATGATCCACGCACACGGAGATCCGACGCCCGATCTCCAGAGATACGGGAGCAAAGACCACGAGGTCATCCACTCCGTCTCGCGCAGCGATCTCAACGCCATCCTTCTCGATCAAGCCGAAGCGACCGGGAAGGTGCAGATCGAGTTCGAGCGGCGTCTCCATGCCGTCGATTTCGACCGCTCCCTCCTCCAATTCGACGACGGCACGTCCGCAGAGTTCGGAGTCGTCTTCGGCGCTGACGGGGCAGGGTCTCGCGTTCGGCAGGCCATCGCAGACAAAGGGTCATGCCAATACCGAACTGACTGGCTGGACCACAGCTACAAGGAACTGACCCTGCCGCCGAACACCGATGGCGGTTATCAGCTCGATGAACACGCGCTCCACATCTGGCCACGCGGCGAATTCATGCTGATCGCCCTCGCCAACCCCGAGGCCGACTTCACCGTCACCTTGTTTGCTCCCAACGAAACCTTCGAGCAGCTGTCCTCAGTCGACGAAATCAACCTGTTCTTCGCCAGCGAGTTCGCAGACTTCGCGGTGCGGGTCCCCGACCTTGCCGAGCAATACCTGGACAACCCCACCGGACGGCTGGGCACCATCAACGCCACAGGGTGGAGCTATCAGGATCGAGCGGTCATCGTCGGCGACGCGGCACATGCAATCGTCCCCTTCCATGGCCAAGGAATGAACGCCGCAATGGAATCGGTCCGAGCGCTCGACCGCCATCTACGCGCCTCCCCCGACGACCTCTCGGCAGCGTTCACTCGTTACGAAGCCGAGCGAAAGCCAGATGGCGATGCCATTGCTGACATGGCTCTGAACAACTACGTCGAGATGCGCGCGGGGGTCATGGACCCGGACTACTTGGCGAAACGCACGCTGGCCCTCGAACTCGAGCGACGCCATCCCACACATCTCAGCCCCCGTTACAACATGGTGATGTTCTCGACGATGCCCTACGCCGAGGCGCGTTCTCGCGCTGCTCGCCAGGCAGAGATGATCTCGGCGGCGGTCGCTGATCCATCGATCGACATCGATGCGCTGGTTGCTGAGCTACCACCGCTGCCCGAACTGGACCCGCTGGTCGATCCGAAAGCCCTCTCCACATCATGAGCTACCTGAAGGCGACACAATGAGCCTGCCGTTCGAGAACGACGACGATTTCACCTATGCGAATTATCTGATGATCCCTGAGCTGCTGTCACTGCAGCAGTGCGTTTCGATCGACGAGGACACCGGCGGGCCAGAACACGACGAAACGTTGTTCATCATCATCCACCAGGTGTACGAGCTCTGGTTCAAGCAGATTCTGCACGAGCTCGACTACATCGTCGAGCTGCTCCAAGCCCACAAGGTCAACGGGGCGCGGCACCATCTGAAGCGAGTACTGAAGATCATGAAAACGCTCGTAGGGCAGCTGGACGTCTTGGAAACGATGACACCAGCGGAGTTCGCGAGCTTCCGCTCGTTTCTGGCAAATGCCAGCGGGTTCCAATCGGCACAATTCAGAGAGCTCGAGTTTCTTCTCGGAATCAAAGATCGGATCCAGCTCGATTGGTTCACCGGAGACGAGGGAGCTCGGTTGGCTGAGCGCTTCGAGGCTCCAACCATCTGGGATGCGTTCGTTCGCGTTCTCGAGCAAGACGGCATGAACGTGCCGCAAGAAGTACTCGACCGGGACGTGCGCGAACCGATCATCGAAAACACCGATCTGCAAAAAGCGATCGTCGAGCGATACAGCGATGAGGGCTTCGCCGGGTTGTGCGAGACCCTGACCGATCTCGACGAGGGCCTCCAGGAATGGCGATATCGCCACGTCATGATGGTGAAGCGCACCATCGGGACGAAGCCGGGAACCGGAGGATCGGACGGCGCCACCTACCTCGCAACCACCCTGTTCAAACCGGCGTTCCCCGACCTGTGGGCAATCCGGACCGCGTTCTAGTCGCCGACCATGTTCGATCTCCACCCGATCTCGAAAGGCAGCGTGAAGCCGTGACGAACTACCCAGACGTGCAGCTCTACATAGATGGTGCTTGGCGAGGTAGCAGCGTGACTGCGCCCATCATCAATCCAGCCACCGAAGAAGAAATCGGCCGCTTTTCCGTGGCGCAGACGCACGACCTCGACGATGCCCTACGTGCGGCACGCGCCGGTTTCGAGGTTTGGAGTGCGACCTCACCGAAGGACCGAGCAGAGCTGATTCGCGAGGCAGCGAAGCTCATGCGGACGCGCCAGGATGAAATCGCTCACTCCATCACGCTGGAGCACGGCAAGCCGTTCGGCCAAGCGCAGCTCGAGGTGATTCGGGGCTGTGAATTCTTCGAGTGGGATGCTGGCGAAGCAACCCGCACCTACGGCCGGGTGATACCAAGCGGACCAGGGGTGAAGTACACCGTGCATCACCAGCCGATCGGTCCGGTGGCAGCATTCTCGCCGTGGAATTTTCCGATGAGTCAACCCGCCCGCAAGATCGCCGGGGCAATCGCATCGGGCTGTTCGATCATCTTGAAGGCTGCAGAAGAAACGCCGGCTGGTGCGGCGCACATCGTTCAAGCGTTTCATGATGTGGGGTTGCCGCCAGGCGTACTGAACCTGGTGTACGGCGTCCCCGCCGACATTTCGTCACACCTGATTCCGAGTGACATCATCAAGCTCGTCGCGTTCACGGGGTCGACGTCGATTGGCCGCCACCTCACCGGGTTGGCCTCGAGCCACATGACACCTGTTCTCATGGAGCTCGGTGGACACGCTCCCGTCATCGTGTGCGAGGACACCGACGTCGAGGCTGCAGCGGTCTCATCAGCCGTTCGAAAGATGCGCAACGCCGGCCAGGTCTGCACGTCGCCGACGAGGTTCTTCGTCCACGAACAGATCTTCGATCAGTTCCTCGAGGTGTTCACCAAGCGTGCTGCTGCAACCGTCGTCGGCAACGGAATGGACCCGGACGTCGAGATGGGGCCACTTGCAAACGATCGACGGATCGCCGCACTGTCCGAGTTGGTAGCCGATGCCCGTTCGACAGGGGCCGACGTGACGACGGGTGGAGACCGTCTTGGCGCGACGGGTTACTTCTTCGAACCGACCGTTCTGGCAAACGTTCCGGATCATGCCCGCGTCATGCAGGAAGAACCGTTCGGACCGCTCGCGATCGTCAACCCGATCGACTCGCTCGACAGTGCGATCGAACAAGCCAACTCCGTTCCGTACGGCCTCGCGGCTTATGGGTTCACAAACCGAGCCGACTACGTCGACCGAATGATCGACAAGGTCGAGGCCGGGAACCTCTCGATCAACACCCTTGAAGCGTCACTTCCTGAGACACCGTTTGGCGGCGTGAAGTCGAGCGGCTACGGACGGGAAGGCGGCGCCGAGGGTCTCCACCACTACTCGGTCATCAAGAACGTCTCCCACAGTATTTCGATCACCTGAACAGAAGGTACGGACCATGAACTACACGAGAAGCAATGCGAAGGACTACGCCCGCGAACACTTGACAGGTATTTGGGCCGCTGCGCTCATGCCATTTACGCAGGACCATCGCATCGATGAGGACGGCTTCCGCGAGAACGTTCGACACTGGACCCAGGAGCTGGGAATCGAGGGCCTGTTCATCTCTGGCAAGCAGGGCGAGTTCTTCTCGATGAGCGTCGAGGAGCGAAAGCGAACCTTCGAACTCGCCGTCGAGGCCACCGGGAGTCACGGGCAGACGATCATGTCCTGCTCGGACCAAAATCTCGACGTGGTCATCGACCTGGCTCAACATGCGGAGAACGTGGGCGCCGACTACATCGTCGTCCATGCCCCTGCTCTTCACTTCTTCACCGAGCAAGACGAAACGCTGCTCCAGTACTACAAGAAGATCTCGGAGAGCGTTGACATCGGCCTGGCCCTGTGGAGTCACCCCTCCAGCGGGTATCTGATGTCGCCCGAACTCTGCAATCGACTGGCAGACCTCGAGAACGTCGTAGCGATCAAATACAGCGTTGACCGCCCGATGTATGCAGAACTCACACGGCTCGCTTCGGACCGAATTCAGGTCAGCACCGCAGAGGAAACGGAGTGGCTCGACAACATTCTGGAGCTCGACTGGAGGCTCTATCTGTGTTCTTCGCCCCCGTATCTTTTGCAGAGCGCGAAGGACCGCCGGATGAACGCGTACACCGAAGCCGCCTTTGCCGGAAATGCAGAGGAGGCACGCGCGATCAGCCGCAGCCTGGACTCGGTACGCGACGCTCTGCGAGGCACGCGTCCCCCGGAGAAACCACACTCACATCAGAAGTACTGGCAGGAGCTGTTGGGCCAGGTTGGAGGCGCGGTTCGATTCCCGCTCCTGGAACTCACCGACCAGGAGAAGGCAGCCACCCGCGAGGCGTTCGAACAGTGTGGTCTCGAGGTATGAGCATCCGTGCCCGCTGACACGACGCTGCGGCTCGTCCTGATTGGGTGGGGTGCGATTGCACAGACCACTGCGGAGCTGCTTCGAGGGTCGCGCGTACAGATCGTCGCGATCGCTGTTGGCGATGCGAACAGTCCTCGGCATGACCTTCCACAGTCCGCCCGGTTGATCGATGACCCGAACGAGTTGTCTCTCATACGGCCGGACGTCGTGGCCGAAGCAGCGGGTAAAGACAGCCTCGCGACGTGGGGCCACGCAAGTCTCGAAGCTGGCGCAGATCTCATCGTGTCCTCGGCGTCAGCCTTCGCCGATGCTGCCCTCTTCGAATCGATGCGCGATGTTGCCGCGGGTCAGGGCGTCCACATACAGATCCAACCTGGTGCGCTCGCAGGGGTGGAGGCGCTCGTCGCCGCATCGTTGATGGGCGTTGACACGGTAGAGCATCGCATGGTCAAGCCACCCTTGGCGTGGCTTGGCACACCAGCTGAAACGCTGTGCGACCTCCACAACCTCACCGAACCGGAGGCGTTCTATCGTGCGAGCGCTGCGCAGACGGCGATTACATTTCCGAAGAACGCCAACGTCGCGATGACGACGGCTCTGGCCGGCATCGGACCCGATGCCACGATGATCACGCTCGTGGCAGACCCACTGGCGACCACCAACAGACACGAGCTCCGCGCCGCAGGCGCATTTGGCACCCTCGAGGTGATGACGGACAACAACCCTCTGCCCGACAATCCCAAGACGTCTGCGTTGGCCGCCTTCAGTCTCGTCCGAGCTATTCAGAACCGAGTGACACCAATCGTCCTTTGATCCTCACGGATATGCAACCCAGCGGCCGTCATCGAAGTCATAGAGCTTGCAATGCCGCACCGAACGGAAGTAGTCGCGCATCTTCAGGGGGCGTTCGTCCACATCTCCGGGAAAGGCTTCCGCGATGGCACGAGCAGCGTCGCCAAGTCGGTAGCAGGGAATTCTCATATCCACGTGGTGCGGCAGGTGCACCATGATCGAGTGGAAGATCGGGTCAAACCAGCGTGGCCCCCACAACACCGTCGTGCCCTCGACCTGTCCGCGAAATCGATTCCAATCATGCCGATTCCACCAGCGGATTTCTGGCGAGATGTGGTGGACGTACACCACCCAACCGATGAGGTGACAGAACACCAGGAAGGGAACGAGCACAACTTTCGTCGTGAGCCAGAGACCGCCGAGCGGACCGTTCGCAACGGTTGCAACTGCGAGAATTGCGGTCACGAAGGACGCAACGATGATCTTGTCCCGCCGAACCGCCGGCGCCCAGCGCTTTGCGAACGAGAAACGAATCATCTTGTTCCACCAGATCTCGCGAAAGTAGTACTGCCCCGCTCCCAGCGGCCCCCACTCGAATCGATGCCGCAGTTTTTCGACGCGCGAGAGGCCGTTGAACTGTTCGATCGTGAGGGGGTGCCAGACAAAGTCGACACCTTGTTTCAGCGTGTGCCCGTGATGCACGCGGTTGTGTCCGAAGACCCACGCTTCGGTTGCGTGCAGCGAAGGAAGCATCGTCACCCTCGCCAGCACCGCATTCAAACGCTTCGAGTCGAAGAGCGCCTCGTGAGCAGCGTCGTGGCCTGCGACGAACAACGCGGCGGTCGCAGCTCCGGCCACCAACCAGAGCGGCACGAGGAAGAGAACATTGTTCGTGGCCGTCAAACCACAGACGGCGAGGCCATACGCCAAAAGATCCCGCAAGATCAGACCGAATCCCCGCCAGACCGACCGCCGATAGCAACCTTCGGGGATCACGTCGAGAACGGGCTTGAGGCCAGTCGGCGAGACGTGATCGAGCATCCAAAACAGTGCCAGCTCGCCGGTACAAAGGGCTAGAGACAAACGTCCCGAGAACCTTCGACGGAAGCGGCCCTCTAGACAACCCGCAAACGATGGACGCCCTTCCCCGCGGCCTTTGCTTCGTAGAGCGCAGCGTCTGCGACCGACACGAGCTGGGTGGCGGTCGTCTTGCTGTCCGGGCTCCAGCCGATGCCAACGGTGAGCCGCGCTCGATACTGCAGGCCGCTCTCGAGCACCAGATCTTGCTCGAACCGCTCGAGAATTCGATCGGCCAGGTTCTGTGCGGTCCCCTGCGACTCGAGTCGCAGCGGGTACGCCAGAAACTCATCGCCGCCCCAGCGACCGACGACATCGCCTACCCGCACCACGTCCTTGAGCCCATTCGCGACGCCGACCAGCAGCAGGTCCCCAACCTCGTGGCCGAGGCGGTCATTGACCCCCTTGAAGTCGTCGAGGTCAATGAACAGCACCGCCGATGGGTGCCCGTGCCCGATCGCATTCTCCAACGAGCCCGCCATGAACCGCTCGAGGCTTCGGCGATTCGGAAGACCGGTCAGCGGATCGTGCAGCGCCTCGTGCCGGAAGGCTTCTCGTTCTCGACGCAATTCGGATTCGAGTTGGCGTCGACGCCACAGGGAGCCGATCAGACGACTGAGCACCGTGGTCATCTCGATACTTGTCTCGTTGAAGCCATCCGGATCTTCGAAGTTGTCGAGGCTCAGGAACGCGATCGGCAGGCCGTCATCGAGGACCGGAGCGGAGACGTTGACCACGATCTCCGAGAGACGCCCGTATGTCTCGAGCCACTCGGTCACCTGAGCACCTCGTCCCTCGATGTCGAACTCGCGAACGATCTGCGCAATCGGATTGAAGGTGTCGCGAAAGAAGTGGTCGCGTTGCAAGTCGTGCAGCTGCAGACCAGCCAGGTCGTAGCCAGATGCAGCCACAAACCGAAACGACGCGGTGCCCGGAAGATTCAGTTGAACGCTGCCGCCTTGTGCCCCTGGCACCACCTCGACCGCCCGTTCGATCAGGCGTTGATAGAAGTCGTTGTCATCGCGCGTCGAATACGCAAGCTCGGTCAACTCAATCAACGCCGTCCGAAAGCGCTGCTGCTCGACGAGGACTTGCTCTGGCGATGTCACGGCGACCCCGCTGACCAGCTGCACGATAGCGATCGACTCCGACAATGGGCGGAGGTGCAACGTGAGCGTCTCACCGGATCGAGCGGTCTGCGGCATGATGACTGTCAAACTGGTCGATTCTGAGGCTGTCTCACCGTTGTGACGCGTCTTCCCAAATTTCAGTTGGTCGAAGCGTTCATCCAAAGTCGGAGCGTCGGCCTGCTCGACGACGTCGAACAAGGACGCGCCGGCGATGGAGTCATCGTCGGCCGAGAAAGGCGAGAGACTGGCGAAGATGCTCGATGCGGCAGCATTCCCGTAGAGAACTCGTCCTCTCTGACCAGGATTGACGTCGACGAGGACGGTCGCGATTGGACTCTGTTCGACAACGACGGCCCAGGCCCACGGCTCATCGGGCGGTGCCCCTGGGAAAGGGTCCGAAGCGTCTACCACAGCGTCGCTGCTCACACTGTTCCTATCGCCCGCTTCTCGAGGAGCGCCAGAAAAGTGCTCGAAACCCCCCAACTGTGGGAGGTTCGCGCCGTCGCGTTCCCTCAGGTGAAGGTCGCGTGCGCGGAAACCGGGGTGTACACGGGCTCCACGTCATCGACGTCAACCCGATGCAGCCCGCCCGCAGCGCCGTTTCCAAGTTCGGCCGCATTGGCCTCGTCGGTGTCGATGTGCATTTCAAGCGCATACCGATCGCTCACTCGAATCAGGACGTCACCAAGGATCAGATCGCGCTCGCCCCCCACGATCGCAACCGCGACCTCGTCACCGTTCGACACGTCGAAGGCCTCGGCATCTGTGGGATGCATATGGATGTGCCGTCGCGCGCAGATCAGTCCCTCTTGCAGATTGACGGTGCCGTTGGGCCCTTCGAGGGTGATCGGTGCCGACCCCCGGACGTTGCCCGAGTTGCGTACTGGAGCATCGACGCCGAGACGGAACTCGTCCGTACGCGAGATCTCGACCTGGTTCGCCGAACGAAGCGGACCAAGAACGCGAACACCATCGATTCGATCGCGGGGCCCGATCACGTTGACGCGCTCGGCGCAGGCAAACTGACCGGGTTGCGAGAGATCCCGTTCTCGAGTTGGCGAAGCGTCGGCGCCAAACAGCGCAGCGAACGTTTCTTCTGTGAGGTGGCAGTGACGAGCGCTGATCGCGATCGGGACGGTGAGCGGCACGTTTCTGTCTTGGCTCGAGGCCACCTCTCGGGTCTGTCGAGCGATCATCAGCTCTTCGTTGGTCTTGACCACGATGGCCTCGACGCGGGAACGTTCTGTCGTGATGACCGCATGGTCTTGGTCGCTGTACACGCTCGCATCGGAGTTTCGATCCTCGTCGAGCACACAGCCGAGGAACTCAAGGCGCTGAAGGATCCTGCGTCGCATGCTCGCGCTGTGTTCTCCGATGCCGCCCGTGAACACGATCGCATCGACGCCACCCATGGCAGCGGCGTATGCGCCGATGTACTTGCGGGCCCGATGCGCAAAGACGTTGATCGCGAGGCGCGACCGGTCATCACCGTCTGCGGCCGCGCGCTGGATTTCTCGAAGGTCGTTTCCCTGTCCTGACAGACCTGCAAGCCCGCTGCGATGGTTCAGGAGGTCGTCGAGACCATCCACGTCGAAATCGCCGCTTCGCAACAACGACAACAACACGCCAGCATCGACATCGCCGGACCGCGTTCCCATCACCAGGCCCTCGAGCGGGGTGTTGCCCATGCTGGTCTCGGTCGATCTGCCGAACTCGACCGCGCACGCGCTCGCACCGTTGCCGAGATGCAACGTGATCAATCGGAGGTCATTCAACGGGCGCTGGAGAAACTCTGCAGCGATACTTGCGGCGTACTCGTGCGAGATGCCGTGGAATCCATAGCGACGGATCCCGTGTTTGATCGCGACGTCCTGGTCGATTGCATAGGTCGTTGCTCGTCGCGGCATTCGCGCGTGGAAAGCGGTGTCGAACACCGCGACGTGGGGAACGCCGGGCAACGCTGCCGTCGCAGCCTCGATCGCAACGAGACTGAAGGGGTTGTGCATCGGGGCATCGGGGACATGACGCTCGATGGCAGCAATCACCGTCGCATCGATCAGTTGAGACTGTTGATACTCGCTTCCGCCGTGGACCACTCGATGGCCCACAGCGTCGATCCGATGCTCCCCCAGCGATGCAAAGATGGTGCCGATGGCTTGCTGATGGGTTTCGTGCCGATCGTCGGAACTCTGTCCGAGACGCTCACGTTTTCCCTGCAGGAGAAGCTTGTCTTCTTTGTCGAATAGGGCGTACTTGATGCTGGAGGAGCCACAATTGATGACCAGTACGTTCATGAAGTCTGGGTGCCACGATTCGCAAAGAAGACCCAGCTGCACAGAACCAGCGACGCGGCCACGATCACGTCGGTCCAGAAGTGGTTCGCCGTGATGACCACCACACCGGCGGTCACGATTGGATGCAGGATCGCCAGGTACCGCCATTTCGACTTGAGGATCCAGATGACTCCGATCGCGACGAGTAGCGCCCATCCAACGTGCAACGAAGGCATGGCCGCAATCTGGTTGGCGGCGGAAGCAATCTTCAGATCGTAGGGATTCGGCCCGAACACCGCAGCGGTGTCGACGAAACCAGACAACATGCGTGGTGGCGCGAGTGGGAACAGCACGTGCACGACCAAGCCCGCGCCGGTCACCGCAATGATGGTGTTGCGGATACGAGCAAATCGATCTCGGTGGCACAGCCATGCCCAACCGAGAAACGCAATCGTGACCGGGAAGTGCGCTATCACGTAGTAGATGTTCGCACCTTTGAGGAGCGCAGTCTTTCCAATGAGCATCTGCTGCACCGCGAGTTCGCTCGGCAGACCCACCACATCTTGGAAGTACAGGAGGTCACCGGCGTTGCCCATCGCGAGGGTGACGTCATCGGCGGTCACGCCGCGTACGGCGCTGTACGCGAACCACAGCAGACCGAGCAGGCCGACGTTGGCCATGAGATCGATACCGCGTACGCGCAGGAATGGGCGCTCGGATCCCTCGGCGCCCGGAGGGGCTTCGCGAGTTTCCACCACTGCGGCCATATCACTATCTAACCAATGAATCAGGGCGATTGCTTGAATATGGTCCAGAAGTCTTACCGAGCCTCAGTCGAAGTGTTCGAGCGCTTCGGCGACCTCCGCCCGATAGCGGGCGACATTTTCGAGCTTTACGGTGTCGAAACCACGGACCTGATCGGCAAGTTGCAGGATCCGTGCAGCCTCACCCGCGTTGTCGATCGTCAAGCTCGCCAGGATGCGGTCGACCAGATTGCGGTATTCCGCGATGAGTTCTCTTTCGATCCGACGTTCTTCGGTTCGACCAAACGGATCCAGCTTGGTTCCACGGGCCTTCTTCCCGCGCCGGAGGCCCTCGAACAGTTTCTGTCCTGCCCGCTCTGGAATCCTCGTCTTCTTGGCACGCCCGAGCTTCTTGAGCGTCGGTGGTTCGAGCAAGAAGGAGAACTTCGCCTCTGGCCCGAACTGGGCTTCGATCTCTCCGCGGAGATCGGAGCGAAGGTGGAGACGGGCGACCTCGTACTCGTCCTTGTACGCCATCAGCTTGAAGAGTTGGAATGCGACGATCTCGGAGAGCTCGGAACTTGAACCATGTGTGGTCTCCGCTGCTCGACAGCGCTCGACGGCCTCGATGTACGACGCGGCGTAGTCCAGATCGGTGTGCTCGATGAGCTCGGGGACCCGGATCTCAACAAGCTCGAGAAGCGCCTCCGGCCCGTCGATTCGCTCGATCAGCCTTCGCGCGCTCGGATTGAGTTGAGGCTGCGGCGTCGCCGGAGCCTCGACACCGAAGCCCTCAACACGTTCGAGGAGGTCGGGTTCAACGGCTAGGCGCCGGCCGAGTCGGAAGGCCTCGATGTTCATCGAAACGGCGACACCATTCTTGGTGATGGCACCCTCGATCGACTCTGCAGAGACGGGCAGGAGCCCCTGTTGGCTCGCCAGCCCAACGACGAGAAAGTTCGCTGCAGGCTGTGATCCGAACACCCGTTTCGCGATCCCTTCCGCATCGAGCCACGTGGTTGCACCAGGTGCCATGACCGATTCCACGCTTCGTCGGAATGCGTCGAGTTCGGGGAGCTGACGATCTACCTCGCGCACCGTCATCCCGGTTGGCAACAACACCGAGGAGACCACCGCGCTGGTGCGACCTTGGCGAGCGCGCGACAACACATCTGTGCTCGTTCCGCCGATCACATCGAAGACCAACATCGTGTCGGCTTCGTTCTCGCCCACTCTCGCCGTTGCGTTGCGATCGACCGAGCTGATCTTGAGATTGGAGATGACTTGTCCGCCCTTTTGGGCAAGACCTGTCTGATCGAGGCTCGCCGCATGTTTGCCGTCGGACAAGGCTGCGGTGGAAAGAACCTGACTCACCGTCACCACGCCCGTGCCGCCGATGCCCACGATGAGAATCGCTGCATCGTCGAGCACCACCGGAGCGGGAAGCGTCGCACCTTCCGGCAGCGAGATCAGTCCCACTTCGTGGCGTTTGAACGTCGGGTCGATATCAACCTCGAGGAATGCCGGACAGTTGCCGTTGACACAGCTGTAGTCGAAATTGCACGACTCTTGGTGAATTCGAGTCTTGCGGCCGAAAGCCGTCTCGACTGGGTGCACGCTCATGCAGTTGGACACCCGACCGCAATCTCCGCAGCCGTCGCAGACGGCTTCGTTGATGTAGATCCGTTTCGTCGGGGTCTCGACTCGATCCCGCTTTCGATCTCGGCGCAGCTCAGCAGCGCAGCGCTGGTCGTAGACGATGGCGGTGACCCCTGGGGTGTCGCGCAGATCTCGTTGCACCGTGTCGAAGTCGTCTCGGGACGCAGTCCGAGCGTTCGCTGCAAGCCGCTTGTCGTAGCTGTGACCGTCGTCGTTCACGACGACCGTCTTCACGACACCCTCGGCTTCGAGCATTTGTGTGAGTGCAGGAATCGGCATGTTGCCCGCCGCGTCCTGACCGCCCGTCATCGCCACGGTGCCGTTGTACAAGATCTTGTAGGTCATGTTGGCGCCGGCACTCACCGCCTGGCGGATCGCGAGAGAACCCGAATGAAAGAGCGTGCCATCACCGATGTTCTGGAATCGGTGCTCGGTTCCGACGAACCGTGACATCCCTGCCCACTGCGCACCTTCACCACCCATGTGGGTATGCCAATCCTGGCCGCGGTTCATGAAACTCGCCATCGTGTGGCATCCAATACCGCCGCCGGCGACGGAACCTTCTGGAACCACCGTGGAGCGGTTGTGGGGACATCCCGAGCAGAAGTACGGCGTCCGGGCTGCGAGGTCAGCGCTCTCGCCAGCGATGAGGGCGATGCGTTGTCGAGGTTTCTGCAAGGCGACAGTCGGCAGGACTGCCTCGATTCGACTGATCAACGCAGGTCGCACGCGGTCGGCGGTGAGTGCACCATCCACCGGTAGCAGATCGGCACCGCCCGGAGCCTTCTTGCCAGAGATTCGGGGACGAGAAGGCAGGTCATACAGGAGGTCACGGATCTGTGACTCGATGAACGGTCGCTTCTCCTCGACCACCAAAATTTCATCGAGACCGGTGGCAAAGCTGGCGAGCCCGGCCGGTTCGAGCGGCCAGATCATCGCAGGCTTCCAGACCCGAATTCCCGCTTCAGCAAGCGCGTCCTCTCCGTCGATGCCAAGCTCCCGCAGCACGCTCATCACGTCGGCAAAAGCCTTTCCCGCTGCCACGATTCCGAGCTGCCCTGCGGCGCCGAGTGTCTTGTCGAAGTTGTTGTGGGCGACGAACGAGCGGGCAGCGTCGAGGCGTCGACTGAACGTCTGAGCCTCTGCATTAACGCTGTACGGAGCGATGAGCATGGGGTGCTGGTCTGCGGCCCAATCCCCTTCGGGCGTGGAGAGCGGCCCAATTCGCGTGGGATCGGATTGCACCGTTGCGTACTGATCAGCAACATCGGTGTGAATTTTGAATCCCACCCACGAGCCGGAGTAGCGGGAGAGCTCGTACCCCCAGCGGCCCATGTCGAGCACCTCCTGCACCGAACCGGGGTACAGGGTGGGCATCGCAAGATCGGACAACACTCCCTCTGAGGCCGAAGGGATCGTCGACGACTTGCACGCGGGATCGTCGCCGACGACGGTCAGCACTCCCCCATTGGGGTCGACGCCTGCGAGGTTGGCATGGCGTAGCGCGTCAACCGATCGATCGATGCCAGGTCCCTTCCCGTACCAGAGGCCAAACACGCCGTCGTATCGACAATCGTCTTCGAGGTGAGCGAGTTGACTCCCCCAGATCATCGTCGCTGCGAGGTCCTCGTTGACGCCACTGATGAATGAGACATTGGCGGCCTCGAGCTCGGCTCGCTTGCGTTCATAGGCCTGATCCACACCGGCCAAGGGTGAACCTCGATAGCCAGCGATCAGCCCGGCCGTACGTAATCCTCGTGCAGCGTCAGCCTGTTGTTGATGCGCCGTCACCTGCAACAGGGCCTGCAGCCCGGTCATCGTGACGGTGATTTCGGTGGCCATTCCGGTCAATGCCATCCGTCTTTCTACCTCGCGGAGCGCACCGGTCGGGCTCGATGCGTCTGGTTTTGCGCAATCGGGCCAAAATGCAGTCGTCATGACCAAGCCACCCGACCTCGATGACGCTCGCCTCGCGGTCCGCTGCACGTCAGAGGTCATCGACGCGGCGATCGCGAGCGCAAAGCGGTTCGGGCCGTCGATCGATACGCAACAGAACTTTCTGTACGACCTGTCTCATGCCGCGGCTGGCCTGTCCATGTGCCGGACTGCACTGGAACACGCGCGCGCTGGCGACCAACAAGCGCACCTCGCGATGGTTTTCATCGGTCGCGTCGTCGCTCAGCTCGGGGCGACGTTGTGGACGGCGCACCACGCGTGGGGCGTACGACCGGATGCTCTGGAGCCAGCGCGTACATTCGCAGCCTCAGCGACATCAGGCGCATACGTGGCTGCCGCGGCTGCGCTGACGCCCCCTTCGGGTCTCTCGGACGAGCTCGAGCTGGTCGCCGAGACGTTCAGGCGGTTCGGCGAGGACAAGATCGCCCCATATGCAGAGCGCATTCACCGAGAAGACCTGGACATCCCGTTGGAAATCATCGAGGGCGTCGCGGACTTGGGCTGCTTTGGGCTCTCGATCTCTGAAGAATACGGCGGGTCGGCGAAAGGTGACGAAGACGACTACCTCGCCATGATCATCGCCACCGAGGAACTGTCACGGGTCTCGCTCGGCGCGGGCGGCTCACTCATCACCCGCCCCGAGATACTTGCGCGAGCGTTGGAGAGCGGAGGAACCGACGCACAGAAGCGCGCCTGGTTGCCTGGCATCGCCTCCGGGGAGACGCTCTGTGCGGTGGCCGTCACCGAACCCGACTTCGGCTCCGATGTCTCGCGTGTGAATGTCACCGCTGCTCCCGTCGAAGCTGGGTATCTCGTGAATGGAACCAAGACCTGGTGTACGTTCGCCGGGCAGGCCAACGCACTCATGCTCCTTGCTCGCACGGACGCCGATCCCACCGCTGGCCACAGAGGTCTGAGTCTTCTTGTCATCGAGAAGCCTTCAGACGATGGCCATCACTTCCGCCACGAGGCACGCGGCGGCACGCTCGAAGGCCGAGCAATACCCACTCTGGGCTATCGAGGCATGCACAGCTTCGAAGTGAACTTCTCGGATTGGTTCGTCCCAGAAACCCATCTGATCGGTGGTTCTGACGGGCTTGGCCGCGGTTTCTACCTACAGATGGCCGGCTTCGAGAACGGGCGAATCCAGACGGCAGCACGATCGGTCGGCCTCATGCAGCGAGCGTACGAACTCGCACGAACGTATGCCGCTGATCGCCGTGTCTTCGACAGAACCCTCGACGAATACGAGCTCACTCAGTCCAAGCTGGGCACGATGCTGGCCCTCATCGCGGTCAGCCGGCAACACACCTACAAGGTCGCACGCTCGTTGGCCACCGGTGCCGGAGCCACCGAGGCAGCTATGGCCAAGGCGTTCATGTGCAAGGCGGCCGAGTGGGTGACGAGGGAATCGATGCAGATCCATGGCGGCTACGGATACGCAGAGGAGTTCGAGGTGAGCAGGCTCTTCGTCGACGCTCGGGTTCTCTCGATCTTCGAAGGGACCGACGAAACCCTTTGTCTCAAACTCATCGCAAGAGAGCTGCTGTCCTGAGAGGATGATGATCATGCAGGACAACACGCCCCCAAGGGTCGTCATCGTCGGTGCTGGATTCGGCGGGATCGCAGCTGCCAAGGCGTTGTCTGACGCGTCGGTCGAGGTCACCATCATCGACCGTCACAACCATCACCTCTTCCAACCGCTGTTGTACCAAGTGGCCACGGCCGGGCTCAATCCGAGCGACATCGCGCAACCGATTCGGTACATCCTCGCCAAGCAGCAGAACTGCCAGCCGATCCTCGCCGACGTCACGGGCGTTGACATTGCAGCACAACTCGTCGAGAGCACGGCAGGGAGGATCCCGTACGACTATCTCGTCTTGGCGACAGGAGCTACCCACGCATACTTCGGAAAGGACGAGTGGGCCGAGCATGCGCCGGGCCTCAAGACCATCGAAGACGCACTCGATATCCGCCGACGAATCCTCCTGGCTTTCGAACGGGCAGACCTCGCCGAGACCGACGAGGAACGCACACGACAGATGACGTTCGTCGTCGTTGGCGCTGGACCGACTGGCGTCGAGATGGCCGGCGCGATTCGCGAAATCGCCACGCAAACACTGCGAAGGGACTTTCGCCGCATCGACACCACCACGGCTCAGGTTCTGCTGGTTGAGGCAGGAGCCGCCGTGCTTGCGCCCTTCCCCGAGAAGCTTCAACGCTCCGCGACGGCTCAGCTGGAGAACCTCGGAGTTGACGTACGAACCGAAACGCGAGTCACCGAAATCTCCGACGAGGGAGTGACCACGACCAACGGCTTCATCCCCACCGCAACCGTCATCTGGGCTGCCGGCGTGGCGGCCTCCCCATTGGGAGCTCAGGTAGCCGCCGAAACCGATCGAGCCGGGAGGGCCGTCGTTGAGCAGGATCTGAGCTTGGCCGGGAATCCCAACGTCTTTGCGATCGGCGACGTCGCTGCCGTCACCGATGTGGACGGCGGCATGGTTCCAGGTGTGGCACCGGCGGCTGAACAGGGCGGAGAGCACATCGCCTTGTGCATCCAAGCCGACATGGCCGGGACACGCAGACCGGACTTCGTGTACAAGGACAAAGGCTCAATGGCCACCATCGGACGATCGAAGGCCGTCGCCGACCTCGGGCCCAAGCTGCAATTCAGCGGCACACCCGCCTGGCTTCTCTGGTGCGTCGTGCACATCTGGTCGCTCATCGACTTCCGCTCGAAGGTGCGCACGATGGGCAGCTGGAATTGGCAGTATCTGACCGGCCAACGAAGTGCGCGGCTCATCACGGGCAACGCTCCGCATGCACCAACCGAGCTTCCTCCTCCTGCAGCGCAGCGGGACTGAACGATCAACCGAACGCCAACTCAACGCACCGGGCAGCGGCACGTTTCAGCGCTGATGCATCCTCGACAAGGATTGCGGTGAGCCACACGCCGTTCTGCACGATAAGCACATCCGCCGCGCGTCGTTCGATCTCTTTGACGGAGAGGTCGGTACGAGCCGCCGCGATGAGGTCGGCCAGGCCGCCGAGATATCGACGCTGCGCGGCTCTATTGATCTCCGCGAATTGTTTGTCGACGCCTGCCAATGACCAGAGCTGCAGCCGAAGGCTGAGATAGTCCCGCGTCAGATACTTCGGGTCGAGGGCTTGATGCAAACACTGGCGGAGGTGAACGTCGGGGTCCACTCCTTCTGGCGCCGCGACGAGCAACAGATCTTGATCCCCTACTCGCTCCAATGCAGCGCAGATCAGCGCGGTCTTGTTTGCGAAGTAATAGTTGGCCAGTCCCACAGCGACCCCTGCATGTTGCGCGACCGCACGCATGCTGACCCCTGCCACCCCCTCGCTCGCCAAAACCGAAAGTGTCGCGTCGAGGATCCGTTCATCTGCCGAAACCGCAGAATCCGTCGAAATGTCGGCCATGCTCAGAACCTCATCTGCTGGACTTGAGCCGAGAGTCCACCGTCGAGCACCCACAGCTGCCCGGTCGCGTATCGCGCCTCATCGGAGGCGAGCCAGTGCACCAGATTGGCCATGTCCGTCGGAGTTCCGATCGTACGAAGCGGGTGCACTGCGATGGCTTCTTCACGCGCCCGTTGTGGGTCGACGCCGTCCGGAATGAACTGATCGAGCATCGGTGTGTCGATGTATCCGGGACAGATCGCGTTGACCCGGATGCCCTCGGGACCGTGGTCGACGGCCATTGCCTTGGTGATCATGTGCACTGCGCCCTTTGTTGCGCAGTAAGCCGCGAGCTTGGGATCGGCCATGTAGCCGTCGTAGGAGCCAAAGTTGATGATCGACGCGCACGGCGACTCTCGAAGCATCGGGAGCGCGTATTTCGACGTCAGAAAGGTTCCCGTCACGTTGATCGCAAAGATCCGGTTCCACGCGTCGAGTGACGTGTGTTCGACGGTCTCCTCGATCTCGATGCCAGCTGCGTTCACCACGATGTCGAGCCGACCGTGTGCCGCAGCGACCACGGCGATCCCGGCCTTCACGTCCTCTTCGGAGGTCACGTCGAACCGGAGGAACTCACCCGCCCCTGAAGAGCCCCCGATCGTGCCCTCTTCGGAAAGGTCGGCAGCGTAGACGTGGGCTCCTTCGGCAACGAAGCGGGCGCACACCGCCCGACCTGCACCGCCACGCCCACCCGTGACGAGAGCCACGCGGCCATCGAGATCGCCGCTCACGAGTCGTCTCGCAGGTAGGCATCGAGTACCAGACCGTGAAAGTGGTGAAGCGCGTGTTCGCTCAGACCCGACCCGGCGGGATCGTTGACGATGCGCCCTTGCTGAAACGCCGGGGTGGCCATCCCGCGTTGCACACTCTCGACCAGGGCGATGTCCTCCACCTGGAGCACTTCATCGAGATACCGGATCGACTCGAGCTCGGCGGTGTTGGGTTCAGCAGACTCGAGAAAGAAGTCGTAGGTCTCGTAGGTGAGTTCGGGCCCTGCCGGGATGATCTTCAGGACGATCATGTTGCCACGACCTGGATAGCGCATGATGCACGTATTGGGCCACAGCCACCACACCGCGTGATCGGTCACGGTGGCATCACGAACGTCATACGCGGTGTTCTCGCTCTTGCCGGCTTCGGCCATGTGACTCGAGTAGATCCCGTGGGTGGTGACCCTGTAGGTGTCCATGTCGACCAAAGAGACGAAGTCCTTGTGGGCGACATGGCAGTGGTAACACTCGAGAAAGTTGTCGACGACGTTCTTCCAATTGCTCTTGATCTCATACGAGAGCCGATGCGCAAATGTGAGCTGTTCGACGTCAGGCGCCCAGTGAGCGATCTCCGACTGGAGTTCACCGGACGTTTCACCCAAGGGATTTGCCGAGGGGTCAAGGTTCACGTAGATGAACCCACCGAACTCCTCGATCTGAACTTCGTCGAGACAGACGTCGTGCACGTCGAAGTCGTGCAGATTCGACGTATGGCGAGCGGCGGTCAACCGACCGCCGAGGTCATAACTCCACGCGTGATACGGGCAGACGATGTTATGCGACACGCCTTCACCCTCGAGGAGCTGATGCGCCCGGTGCTTGCACACGTTGTAGAAGGCACGCAACGAGTCGTCCCTATCCCGCACCGCGACGATCGGCATCCCACCGATCTCATCTGCCACATAGCTACCCGGCGTACGAAGCTTCTCGGTGTGACAGAGCCATTGCCACGAGCGGCGCACAATTCTGTCCTGGTCGACGTCGAACCACCGTTGGTGTGTGTAGGCGTCGGCGTGCAGCGACATCGATGAGCTGGGTTCGGGATGCCATCCTTGGGCAATCGGGTCAGTGCTTGGGTTCGCCATGTCGTGTCCTCCTACCGCACGCGGAGCCGGCTCGACAGCGATGCGTCGACCACGTCCTGATGGTTTCGAACATAGGAGTTGGCGACATCGTTGGCGGGGAGGTGATCCCACGACCGAATGCCCTTGGTCGCTTCGGTTGCGCGATGTATGGCATGCCTGGAACGTTGACTGCTCACGACCCGCTCGGTGATCTCGTCGCTGTCCCAGCGTCGTTGCACCTCAGCAGCAAACGACGCTGCGACCTCGGCGAATGCTGGGTCGGCGGCCAAGTTCGCTCGCTCCAAGGGATCCGCCTCGATATCGAAGAGCTGCGCCGGGTCAGTGTCACAGTGGATGTACTTGAGGTTGTTCCGGCGAATCATGTAGATCGGCCGGGAGGTCATCTCCGCGGTGTATTCGCCAATGGCTTCGGACACGTCGTCCGCTCCTCCCGTCGCCAGGGGCCACAAACTCCGGCCCTCGATGTCGGGCACGGTGCTGCTCCAGTCACCGCCGTCGGTGGCGATGTCGAGCAACGTCGGCAACAGGTCGAGGTGCGATGCCGCATGCGGCACCGTGCGATTCGCGATCCCCGGCCCGGCCATGACCAGCGGTACACGGGCAGATCGCTCGTGAAAGCTCATCTTGTACCAGAGCCCCCGGTCACCGAGCATGTCGCCGTGATCGCTCGTGAACATCACGATCGTGTTGTCGGCGAGCCCAGCCTCGTCGAGCGTGCGAATGAGCCGACCGAGCCAGTCGTCGACGTAGCTCGTGTTTGCGTAGTAGCCGTGGCGTGCATTGCGAGTCTGTTCCTCGGTGAACCCAACCGTGTCCGCCTGGATGCCCGTGCGAATTCTCCGGCTGTGAGGGTCGAGAAATTCGAGGTCGATGGGATCGGGTAGGTCGATCTCGTCGTGGTCGTATCGGTTCCACCATTCGGGCCGGGCCACGTAGGGGTCGTGCGGGTGAATGAACGATGCGACGAGAAAGAACGGGCGCCCGTCGTTGCTCTCGCGGGCGAGGTCGAGAAGTTTGCGTCTCGAGGTGTACCCGACCTCCTCGTCGTAGTCGATCTGATGTGTGGTGATCGCTTGGCCAGCCTCGGACAGTGGATCCATGTTGTGATACCACTTGTCGATTCGTTCATCGGATGACGACCAGTCCGGAGTCCACGCAAAGTCGGCTGGGTAGATGTCTGTAGTGAGACGCTCTTCGAAGCCGTGGAGCTGATCAGGCCCGACGAAGTGCATCTTTCCCGACAGCACGGTGCGATAACCCGCCGCCTGCAGATGATGCGACAGGGTTGGAACCGACGCGGGAAACTCCGCAGCGTTGTCCCAGGCCCCGATCGAGCTCACCGACCGTCCGGCCATCATGGAAAACCGCGCCGGAGCGCACAACGGGGAGTGACAGTAGGCGGCATCGAAACGCGTCCCGCGCTCGACGAGAGCATCGAGGTTCGGAGTCTTGACGACGGGGTGGCCGTAGGCACCTGTGAAGTGCGGAGCCATCTGGTCAGCCATCACGAGAAGCACATTTGGTCGGGTCATGACCGAGACTGTATCGAGCCTTGAACGTTCGTTCAATATTTCGCCCATTGGGGCAAGGGGACGTTATGGCTTCCACGCCTCCCACTCGGATCGCAGGATGCTGTAAAGCGTGTGATCGTGAAATCCCCCGTCACGAAACTCGGCATCTCGCACGACGCCTTCGACAACAAATCCGACCTTCAGCAGCGCGCGATCTTCGGCAATGTTGTCCACCGCCGTGTCGGATTGCACTCGATGCAGGTCAGGGTCGCCAGAAAACAGCCGATCGACGAGCAGCCTCTGGGCCACGGTGCCAAGACCTCGGCCGCGATAGGCAGGCAGGAGCGCAACGCCAATCGCCGGGCAGCGACTTCGCATCGATGGCCCCCATCGCTCGGTCCTCCACGAGACATCACCAATCGGCGTGTCATCGGCTAAGGCGACGATGAGCGTGCCGTTGTCCGGACCGATCAACCCAGTTGCGACGAGCTGTTCCCGAAGGTCCGCTTCGATCTCGTGGGCTTCCCGTGGACCGCCCCAGTTGTGGGAGCCGATCAACTCACGATCAGCGGCCATCTCCGCCATCCAGCCCACGTCTCCCGCCTCGACGGGACGGAGGCGAACACCGTCGGCCGATCCTTGCGTTTCACCACTCGTCTTTTTGGTGCTCATCAGCCTTGGTTCTTACCATGTAAGTGGACGAACCCGGCTGACAAGCAGGTTCAGGAATTCTGCCGTGAGAGGGTTCTCGGCCCGCTCCGCCGGCCGATAGGCGTTGATCACGTCCGGATGGGGCATAACCACGTCGGTCAGAGAGACCAGCTGCCCCGCATCGAGACGCGATTGCACCGATCGCCCCCACCCAAGAGCGACACCTTCACCTCGCTCGGCGACGTCGAGACAAACCTGATACGACGTGAAGGTCAGACCACCCTCGACCGCATCGATACCACATCCGGCAAATGCGAGAAATCGGTTCCAGTCGGTCCAGGTTGGCTCCTCGTATGCCACGTGAAGCAATGGAAGTCCGATGAGGTCCTCCACCACCACAGGATCGGACAGAGCCTCCGCGAAGTCGGGCGAACACACGGGAAAGACAAGGTCGTCCGCGATCGGTTGCGCCAGATGAGGGTTCGACGAGGAGTGACCATACTGCAGCCCGATGTCGAATAGTTCGCTCGTCGACTCAATCGGTTCATACGAGGACAGGACCCGAATGTTCAGCTCCGGATGTGCGCGCTGAAAGTCCCCGATGATCGGGGCAACCAGCGTTGAAGCGAGCGACAGGTCCGAGAAGACCGTCAGCGTGGATGACGTGGAATTTCGGCGACGCAGAAGGTCCGCGATCGTCGAGATCCCACTCAATGCAGGTCGCAACGATTCTGCCAAAAGGTCGGCATCGCGTGTTGGCACGACATCGTGGCGATGACGATCAAAGAGTCGCACTCCGAGATTCGATTCCAACTCGCTGATTCGGCGACTCACCGTGGCCTGGGAGAAGTGCAACTCTTCGGCCGCGTGGGTGAAGTTTCGATGCCGGTACGCCGCTTCGAACGGAACAAGAGTTGCGAGGGGCGGCAAGAGCGCTTGGTAATCAGGCATACGCATACTGTATTCCTTGCCTGTGAAATCGATACCCACAAGCCCTACAGCCTTCGTATGATGTCGATCTCGAATGACTCGAAGGACGGTGCACCTTGCCCGATGAAGATCTGCTGGTCAGCTATCAGGCGACGTCGGGACGTTTCGAACCGGTGTGGACCCTCGAGATCCAAACGGTGGTCGACGATGTCGACAAGATCCTCGACGCGGTCGTCGAGGTCCATCCGCTGCGGTACGGAACATATGAGCGCAACGCCAGCGTCTCCGCTGTAGGCATGGAGACAGCACGGCCACCCCTGGGATCGACGACGGCGACCCATGTTGCCGATTTCGTAGCCGGATCCGTCGAGTCGTATCCGGTCGTCGAAGTGAAGATCTCGATCGACCGCGATCTCAAAACTCTGGGCGAGGTAATGGATGCGATCCTCGAGGTGCATCACTACGAAGAACCGGTGATCTACCTCCGCGAGGACTGGGCCAGCCGTGCCGCCTACAACCCCGACAACACCAACCGGAATCGTTGGTGGAACAACGGTCGAGGGCTTCCCGAGAGGATTGAACAGTGAACAAACTCACCCCGAAGCAGATTGCCTTCATCGAGGCGCAACCGATGTTCTTCGTGGCGACCGCTGCAGCCGAGGGGCGAGTCAATGTGTCCCCAAAAGGCATGAACACGCTCAAGGTGCTCGATCAACAGCGGATCGTGTGGCTGAACCTTTCGGGAAGCGGTAACGAGACTGCCGCTCACGTGGCGTCGAGTGGCCGAATGACGCTCATGTTCATGTCGATCGACGAGACTCCGCTGATCCTGCGCACGTACGGAACCGCTCGGGTCATTCATCCCAGAGATGAACAATGGGATGACCTCATCGCCCTCTTCCCAACGCTCGGCGGATCCAGACAGATCTTCGACCTGATGATCGACAAGACGTCATCGTCATGTGGCACGGGCGTGCCGATCATGACCGTCGACGCACTCCGCGCTGACGAAGAACTGGAGCCGTTCTACGCGGCGATGTCCGATGATCAGCTTCGCGACTATTGGTCGCGCAAGAATGTCACGAGCATCGATGGTTTCGAGACGAAGATCTTCTCGGACTGAATCGCCTACGACGCCAGCTCAGCAGGCAGTTCGCTTGGAGGTTTGTCCACCGGTTTCGTCCACGCTTCGAACGGCAGGTCTGTACCAATCACCACGCGGTATGGCTCACCGGCAAGTCCGCGGTGCAGGTACCCGGCCGGAGCGTCCAAGCGACACCCCGGTCCGACTTCGATGCGCTCGCCGTCCTGGTTCATCAGTGCGCCGGTTCCCGAGATCACCCAGGTCACGGCCGAAAACTCGTGCCAGTGCAGCTCCTCGTCCTGCTGGGTCTTCACCGTGAAAGCAAGCCCGTGAAGACCCATCTGCGCGGCCAGGGCGAGAGCTTCCTCTTCGGTGACCGGTTCATCATGCGTGAGCTTGTATTCCACTTCGCAACCTTCGATAGGCGAACGCTTCCACGATATGCCGGGTGCGCCGACGTCAGCCGCTGAACCCCGCATCGCTGTGGGAGCCATCGCAGAGCGGCTTCTGTGAGGACTGTCCGCAGCGACACAAGGTGACACGATTGCGAGTCTCGATGGAAGACCCATCGGCAGACTGGACGGGAACGCCACCGTTCACCCACAGAGGGCCGTCGGGCACGACGGCGACCGAAACCGGTAGATCTGGCTCGATGGTCTCTCCATCGATGCGGTAGGTGAGTGCGCCCGACGGGCAACGTTCGATCATCGCCATCGCCTGTGCTCGAATCTGTGTGTCGTCCGTCTTGTCCGCCATCTTCCAGACGTTGGTCACTTCGTTGCCGCAGAATCCTGCATGCATACAGATGCCGCGGTCATCGATGACCTCCATGACACCGTCGCCATACTGTTTGGATCGTTCGGCATAGGTTCCATCGGGCGCACTCTCCGTGCCGTCCCATTCGATCTTGCCGTGTGTGCCGTCGCAGTATGGCTTCTTTGAGGATGCCCCGCAGCGACACAACGCCACCCTCGCCTTGGCCTCCTGTGGAGGACTCGTCTTCCACGTGAGCGGTTCGCCGTGTTCGGACACCACAGGGGTTTTGACGGTCACTGGGACACTTCCCGTCACCATGTACGGGCCACCCTCGATGACGGTGATCTGCTGTTCGTCACTCATGGTCGTATTCCTCCTCGGTATCTGTCGATCCTCAGACGCTACGCCTCGAACCGCCGCAGAAACGGATTGGAGAACTTGCTCGTCGGATCCAACTCGGCTGCGAGGGCAAAGAAGTCATCGAATCGAGGGAACCGGTCGGCGAGATCCTGTCGCTCGAACGCAAACAGCTTTCCCCAATGTGGTGTTGGCTCGAACGGTGCGAGCGCTCGCTCGAGATCAGGCAGCAGCGAGAGTACTTCTCTGGGGTGTTTCTTCCAGGTGAAGCCGATCGACAGGCAATCACGGCCGGTCGCCGGACTGAGCCACAGGTCATCGGCGGCAACCGTGCGGATCTCGGTTCCGTGCAAATGCGGATCGATTCGCTCCCCCATCGACCGCAATGCCTCGATGGCCGCCACCGCGTCTTTCCTCGCGACGAAATACTCCGTCTGCAACTCGTCGCCTCCCATCGATGGCGCTCCGCCAGGCACGAAGTGAGCCAGACGCTCGGACCATGGCCCGGGCACGGTCAGGGTCGTGATTCGGCCGGGATCCATTTCGATCACATCCAGGCGCGTCGCCCCCCACAGCACGTCAGGTACGTCCGGAGCGACGGGATCGCCATTGGCATCTACGTCGACCCGAGACTTCTGCCAGATGGTCCTCGTGTCAGGTGAGGAGAAGTCGGCATGCAAGTTCACGCTGTAGGCGCTCGCCATGATCTCGTCGAGATTGTCGAGCACCGTCTCCCACGACGCTCCTTGGTAGAGGTCCTGGCGAACCAAGTAGGTGGGTTCGACGTCGAGGGTTACCTGAGTGATCACGCCGAAAGCGCCGAGCCCGACGGCCAATGCATCCAACTCGCGGTGTGAACGGTCAACCTGCATGAGCGACCCATCGGCCTTCACCAGCTCGAGTCCTCCGATCGCCGCCGAAAGGACACGGTTGGTGTCACCCGAGCCGTGCGTTCCGGTGGCGGTAGCCCCAGCGATGGAGATGTGCGGCAGCGAACCGAGGTTGTGCAATGCGACGCCTTCGGTTTCAAGCGCAGCGACCACCGCCGAATAACTCCACCCGGCGGGCACCGAGGCCGTCATGTTCTGGCGATCCACGGAAATCGGTACATCGAGCAAGGCCGTCGATACCTGCACGCCCCCAGGCGAATCTGCGATCTTGTTGAACGAGTGACGTGTTCCAAGCGCCTTGACGTTTGATGCGTTCGCGACGAGCTCCTGCAATTTCGGCAGCGATGTCGGCTGATGAAGTGCGATCGACTCGTACTCGATGTTCTCGGACCAGTTCTTTTCTGCCATAAGAGTGCAGGACTGTACTGGACCTCACCGGATGAAGAGCATCTCCCGGTATTTCGGCAGCGGCCAGAATTCATCGGCGACCTCACCCTCAAGTGCGTCGGCGTGCAGACGCACCTGGTCCATCATCGGGCAGATCGTGTCGGCGCAGTACGTCATGTGCGCTTCGGTCGACTCGAAATCACTCTTGTGCAACGCCTCATCCAGGGTGTCCACCGCTGCGGTCAACGCATTTGCCTCTTCGGCGATGGATTTCACGGTCGACGTCGCAAACCCCACCCCAAATGACGAGGCCGCTTGCAACGTTGCTGCGATGTCGGCCACGTACGACATCGTCGCCGGGTAGAGGGCCGTTCTTGCGAGCTCGACCACAAGCTTCGCCTCCACGCCAATCGACAGGATGTACTGCTCCGCGTACACCTCGAAGCGACTCTCGAGTTCGACGGGTGAAAGGACACCAGTACGTTCGAAGAGCTGCACGACCGACTTCTCGCGCAGAACGGGGAGAGCGTCGGCTGTGGTCGGAATATTTCGAAGACCGCGCTCCTTGACCGCAGCTTCGTGCCACTCCGACGAGTACCCGTCCCCACCGAAGATCACGTCGCTGTGGAGCGCCATGAGTTCCTGGAGAACCGATGCAACGGCAGCGGCCTCCTCGAGTCCGTCTTCGATCTCGACCTCCAGTTTGTCAGCGATCCATTCGAGCGAGTCCGCCAAGATGGTGTTCATGGCCACCAGCGGCCCGCTCACCGATTGGGACGAGCCAACGGCACGGAACTCGAAGCGATTCCCGGTGAACGCAAATGGCGACGTCCGGTTTCTGTCACCCGGATCCCTCGTAAACGGCAGGATCTGAGAAAGCCCAAGATCCATCAGACCGCCTTCGGCCGACGTCAAAATCTTTCCTTCCTTGATGTCGTTGAAGACGTTCTCCAGCTGATCACCCAGATAGACCGACAGAATCGCCGGCGGCGCCTCGTTGGCGCCGAGGCGATGGTCGTTGCCGGCCGTGGCGATCACCGCGCGCAGTAGCGGCCCGTACAGGTGCACTCCCCGAATGACGGCGCCACAGAACAGGAGAAAGTTGAGATTGTCGTGTGGAGTTGTACCCGGATCGAGCAAGTTGCCTTGGGTCGAGTTGCCCACCGACCAGTTCACGTGTTTTCCCGACCCGTTGAGCCCCGCGAACGGCTTTTCGTGCAGCAAGCACATGAAGCCATGTTGTTTTGCGGTGGCCTTCATGACAGTCATCATGAGTTGCTGATGGTCAGCGGCAACGTTCGCAGCCTCGAATTGAGGAGCGATCTCGAATTGGCCGGGAGCGACCTCGTTATGATGCGTCTTTGCCGGGATGCCAAGGCGAAACAATCGGTCTTCGAAGTCCTGCATGAAGACCTGAACGCGCGCGGGAATCGCCCCGAAGTAGTGATCATCGAACTCCTGACCCTTCGGCGACGGTGCTCCGAACAACGTACGGCCAGCCAATAACAGGTCGGGCCGACTGTTTGCGAAGTGCTCATCGACCAGGAAGTACTCTTGTTCGGCACCACAGCTTGAATTGAGCGGCTCGATCTCGGTCTCGCCCATCAGCGAGAGCACGCGCCGAGCCGCCTTGTCCATCGCCGCATTCGAGCGAAGAAGCGGAATCTTCTTGTCGAGTGCCTCGCCGGTCCAGGACATGAAGACACTCGGGATCATCAGCGTGGCGCCGTTCGCAGTGTGCATCACGTACGCCGGGCTCGTTGGATCCCACGCCGTGTAGCCACGGGCCTCGCTCGTCATGCGGAGGCTCCCGTTCGGAAAAGAGGAGCCGTCGGGTTCACCTTTGATCAAGAGGCTCCCGGTGAACTCGGTGATCGCGTTTCCTTCGCCGTTGGTCACGATGAACCCGTCATGCTTTTCTGCCGTGATGTTGGTCATCGGGTAGAAGATGTGCGAGAAGAACTTCACTCCCTTCGCGATCGCCCAGTCCTTCATCGCTGCGGCCACGATGTCTGCGGTTGCCGGATCCAACGGCGACCCGGTCTGCACGGTCTTCTTCATCGCCTTGAAAGCGTTCTTCGAAAGCGCTTCCTCCATGGTCGCGAGGTCGAAGACGTCGCATGCCCAGATCTCGCTCAACGGCTGGATCTTTTGGCCACTCGCGGGGTCTGCCCGCTTCGTCACCTCGATGATCGCTTGTTGACGGATGCTTGTCTTCATGGTGAGTTCCCCGTTCGGCGTAGTGGCACGTGGCCATCCCCCGAACATACGACCCTCATGTCATGGGACGATTTCCTCCGCGTTAAGTCTGAGTGTCCAAACCGCCGATCGGTTCGTCCGGACCGCGCTCGGAATCGATCACCGATGCCCTCCGGAGGAGAAGCATCGCTACTCCCGCGGAATCCGCCCGATCCCAGCTCGCCGGCGCATGAGTTCCATCACCGACGAGTTGTCGGCATCAGAAAGGCCGGTCTCCTCGGCTTCGGCCAGCGCCTGGCGGACAACGTCGACCAATTCGTGTGACGCGCCTATCTGCTCGGCGTGGCCATTGATCAGCCGGGAGTCCTTGTGGCTCTGCCGCACTCGCGAGGCAGGCGGATAGTGATCGCCGTCGACCATTCGTTGACCCCAGATGTCCATCGCCTTGGAGTACGCAGCGCTATCTCGAAGCACCTCGAACATCGGGTTGAGATCGATCCCGGCCTTTTCAGCCACCACCAATCCTTCGGCAACGGCGGCGCGGTTGATCGAAAGCACGTGGTTGACCACGAGTTTCGCTGTCGATCCGGCGCCCAGCGGGCCAACGGCGTACACGCGTCGTCCGAGAGGCTCGAGGAGGGACGTTGCGACCGCGACGTTCTGGTCATCCCCACCGATCATGAAGATCACATCTTTTGCAGCAGCCTGGGCTGCGTTCCCGGAAACGGTCGCGTCGACGTATGCGTGGCCCGCATCGACGAGGAGATCCGATGCGGTAAGTGAATCCTCTGGCGCACCCGTCGTCGTGTCGATCACCAACACACGATCGGTCTGGGCGGCAACGATCTCCGCAGCGACCTCCAACATCACAATGCTGTTCGGGAGAGACAAGACAACGCGATCAGCGTCAGCCACGGCTCCGGCCACCGTGTCGAAAGACTCACCCCCGCGAGCGTCGTGTTCTGCACGGCGATCGGCGTCTGGGTCGTACCCGGTTACCCGATGGCCTTCATCGAGCAAGTGCCCAGCGATCGTGCCCCCCATGAGGCCAAGACCGAGTACTGCAACGTCGGTGCCCATCAGAATCGATACAGCGCGGCAGGGGTGTCGACCAGAATCTTGCGCCGAAGCGCGTCGTCGGTCACCCATTCACCGAGGGCATCGGCGAGGTCGCCATCGTTGGGGTTCACCTCATACTTGTTGGGATGGGGCCAATCGGTGCCCCACATGATTCGATCCTCTGCGGCATCGATCAGCGCTTCAGCCATGGGTTTCACGTCGTCGTATGGAGGAAGATCCGTCGCGCTCACCCGGTTTGCGCCGGAGATCTTCATCCATGTGTTTCCTTGGCGCATCAACTCGAGCAGAGCCTGGAATCCGGCGGCGCTGACACCGTCCGCTGCCTTCTGGTAGGCAAAGTGGCCAATCGTCATTGGAACCGTCACAGCCTCGAAGGTGGGCATGAGGTCGATCATGTGAGAGCCGGGGAAGAGGAACTCGATGTGCCAGCCGAGATCGCGAATTCGGTCACAGAGGGCGGGAATCTCGTCCATCGTGATCGGCATGCCACCGAGGTTGTCGGTGTTCAGACGAACCCCGCGGACACCGAGCCCGTCGAGTCGAACGAGTTCATCGTCGGTGATGTCGAGCCCCGTGGCGATAACCCCCCGAGCGCGATCGGGAGTCTCTGCGTTCAAGGCCGCCATCCCATCGAGGATCGCGGAGTTGTCGACGCCGTAGATGCTCGGTTGGGTGAAGACCACCCGATCGACACCCAGCGCTGTGTGAAGGTTCCGCAGATCATCGAGCGTGGAATCTGGAGGGTTGTATCCACGATCGGGTGACAACGGATAGTGAGCTTCGAACACGTGCACGTGGGTGTCGATGGTTCCGGTGGGCAACGTCCAATTCGGCTTTTTGGGGTTTCGATCTGGGGCAATGCAATCGCGAATCGTCGTGGTCACCGGTCTGTCCTCTTTCACAATTTCGCGGCCAAGCCGCATCAAGAAGTCACATCATATATCATGCACAATGTGCCGCAATGATCAGAGCGGCAACTACCAAGGAGAGCTGCAAGGAATGCGAGCTACACGTACCGATGGACCGGTCATCGACATCCACTGCCACAGAGAGTGTGGGCCCGCCACCGAGCTTCTGAAAGCAGAGCAGGAGCGAGTCGGTCGGATCCCGCTGCAATACGGCAGTGATCTGACCCGCAAGGTCAACAAGGCTCAGCTCGAATACCTGCGCCCGAAGATGGACATCCTCGATGTCCGCATCGAGGACATGGACCGGATGGGAATCGACGTGCAGGCCATCGCCCCCGCCGTGTACCAGTACTCCTACTGGTCCGACGTGGAATTCGGCTCCCGGATCAGCCGCGTCATCAACGACGAGCTCGCAGAGTCCACCGCAAAGTATGGAGGTCGCTTCAGTCCGCTCGGAACCGTTCCGCTGCAAGACACCGATGCAGCGATCGCCGAGCTGCGCTATTGCGTCGAAGAACTCGGCATGAAAGGCCTCGAGATCGGCACACACGTCGACAGCACCGAGGAGATCTCCAGCCCTCGGCTCGACCCTTTCTGGGCCGAGGTCGAACGGCTCGACGCCCTGATCGTCGTTCACACCAACGGTCACACGCACAAAGAACGACTGCAGGACCACAACTTCGTCAACATCATCGGCCACGCGTTCGAAGCCACCCTCGCGATTTCTCACTTGATCTTCAACGGCGTCATGGAACGTCACCCGAACCTCAAGATTGTCGTCGTGCACGGTGGTGGCTACCTCCCGTCGTACGCTGGCCGAATCGACCACGCATGGCGTGCGCGAGAAGACGTTCGTGAAGATGTACCGAAGATGCCCAGCGAGTATCTCAAGCGCTTCTTCTTCGACACCATGGTCTTCGAACCGGATCAGCTGAAGTTCCTCGTCGACAAGTACGGTGCTGATCACGTGATGCTCGGCACCGACTATCCATACGACATGGGCGACGATGATCCGCTGGAATTCATTGGAAGTGTTCCTGGCCTGAACCAGGATCAGATCGATCTCATCAGCGGCGGAAACGCCGCACGACTTCTGGGGCTAAGCAAATGAGTGGAATAGGACTTGCAGTCATTGGTTGCGGCACGATTGGCCGTATCCGCGCCGTTCTGGCCAGAGAGCACCCCGGTGTCACGTGGCTCGGGCTTTGCGACCGGCATGCAGAAACGGCTGACCAGCTGGCCAGCGATACCGACGCCGACTTCGTGACCACCGATGTCGCAACGCTGCTGGCTCGACCTGAGGTCACCGCGGTCATCGTGGCCACCGATGAACGTGAACACGTCGACCCGATCATGCAGTCGGTGTCACACGGGTTCCCGATGTTCATCGAGAAGCCGCTCGCAACCGATCCGCTCGATTCGGCCCGCATCTTGGCTGCGATCGAGGAGAACAACGTCGACGCGGTGGTTGGATACACCAACCGATTCCGGCGGCGTTTCCTCGGCGTGAAACAAAAGCTCCGCGATGAACAGATCGGTGAGGTCACCAGTGTGGTGACCAGGGCGTTCATGAACCGCATGGTCGTCCACGCCACGCTTGCCAAGGCTGACGACCGTTCGAATCTGACGCCGATGGTCGTCTCGGGAACGCACAGCCTCGACATGTCGATGTGGCTCATGGAAGGCAAGAAGCCGGTCGAGGTGTATGCGAGGTCGAACGACAAACTGCTCGGTGAATGGGGCACGAAGGACTCGACCTTCGGACTGTTCACGATGGACGACGGCACGTTGTTCAGCATGAACATCTCCTGGGCGCTTCCCGTCGTCTGGCCAGGGGCCGTGTATGGCCTCGAGATTGGCATCGTCGGCACAAAGGGCGTCATCGACATCGAGGACACCCATCGAGATGTCATCATTGCTTCAGAGGTTGCACAGCCCGCGGGTTACACGAGCCGAAACTTCGAACCCCCAAGCCCACGTCACGTCGATTTCATGGGTAGTTACCCACCGGGCGACCTTTCCGACGGCATGTTGTGGGGACCCATGCGCGAGGAAACCCTCACGTGGTACAACCGCTTGGCGAAGGGCTTCAATACCCCACATGCCACGGCGGCCGAAGGCCATAGCAACCTCATCCTCACCATGGCCATGGACTATTCGGCCAAGACCGGAAAACCAGTCAAACTCCCAATCGAACCCGAACAACTCCTGGAGCTCAACCAATGAATCAGCTAAACGTGGCCGTGATCGGCACAGGGTGGTGCGGGGGTATTCGTGCGATTGCGTGCGCGCAACACCCGATCTGCGGTGATCTACACATCGCAGAGACAAACCCCGAGCGCCTGGCTGAAATGGTTGCCGAGACGAATCCCGCCACTGCGACCGACGATTGGGAAAGCCTCATCGCTCGACCCGACATCGACGTTGCGATGATCTCGGCGACGCCGGAAACCCTTCACTACCCCATGGCCAAGGCAGCTCTCGAAGCCGGAAAACACCTCCTGCTCGAGAAGCCGATCGCGCTTCGCCTCGAAGAGGCTGACGAGTTGATCGAGATCGCTGAGAGCAACAACCTCAAGTTCACGATCGGGTACTCGCAACGATTCAACGCAAAGCAGGCGTTTGCGAAACGGTCGGTGTCGAACGGTGACTTGGGCGAAGTGAGTTCAATTCTCGTCAGCCGCCACATTGGGCGAAACCTCGGTGCCAAGATCGGCAACCGGATCAAACTCTCCCCCGCTGCGATGGAAGCCACCCACGACATCGACTTTGCGATGTGGTGCCTGGAGCCACGTCAACCGGTGCGCGTCTATTCGCAGAACTCCTTCGGCGTTCGGCGCGAGATGGGCTTGCCAGATTCCCAGATCACGGTGATCACCATGGACGACGGCGTCGTGGTGACAATCAACGCGGGAATGTCGCTGCCGAACCACTACAAGAACGCCTCGACCACCTGGATCGAAGTGATCGGCACCGACGGCACGGTGTTCGCAGATGACAGTCATCGCGACATCGTGGTCAACACCACCGAGCGAGGCATCGAGTTCCCGCTTTCGACGATGCCTGGTGAAGCGGTCGACCAGATGTATGCAGGACCGATGGAACGAGAGACCATAGCCTTCCTCGAAGCGGTGCTCTATGACCAGCCACCCATGGTCGACGCTCGACTCGCTCGTATGACGATGGAGGTCTACATGGCCGCCGACCTCTCCGCAGACGTGAACGAACCCATCGAACTGCCACTGTCGGCAGATCAGATGGGCCTCGCTCTCGCCGCTTCGGTCAAGTCGTAGTCAATGCCTTGCGGAGCAGATGAATAGCTCCGACCGCGGCGAACGTTCGAGCCCGTTCATCGTTCCCTAGTGCGCGAACGGACGTCACGATCTCTGTATCGGGCGTCCGAATCGCGACGCCTATCCGTCGAGATGCTGCACCGTCATCCGAGAGCTGTTCGGTAATTTCACCGACGACCACCGCAACATCAGCCCCTTCGGACGTATCAGCAAGCAACTCGGCGGTGTGCGCTTCGACGTCGGAGATGACCTGGTCGGCGCTCGGACGAATAACACCACCAGCGAAGCCAGCAATCGCGGACAGGCGCTCCGCCACCAGACCTCGGGTGCTCACCTCGAGCGACGCAACGGTCCATCCCCGGTCTGCCAGCGATCGTTCGACGATCAAATCGACCGTGTCATCATCCGTGGCGAATATGGCGTCACCCAGCCGTTCTCTGACGACCGTCTCCACGTCATCGATCATCGACGCCGTCTCGGAAGTCGAGCTGGCCTTTGCGGTGATCCGCACGCGGACCTCGGGCCCCTTGATCAAGAACGCGACCGACGGGTTCGTACTTTCGTAGAGATCGTCGAGTTTCTCCGCGATCTGAGACTCTCCGAGCCCCCAAGAATGGAGAAGACGGCTCGACAGCACAGCGGGCTCGCCCGACACCTCGCGCAGACGCGGTCTCACTTGATCGTCGATCATTGGTCGCATCTCGCTGGGAACGCCAGGCACGGCAAAGATCGGCGTGCCCTCATGAACCGCCGCGATCCCAAGCGCCACTCCGGCACTGTTCGGCAGCGGGTCAGACCCCTCTGGGTAGTCGGCCATCTTCAAGGCGGTATCCGCCACAACGCCTCGCTCGGCGAGACGCGCACGAATCGCTTCAGCGTGCTCGGCGTCGGTCGCCACCCCGACACCGAGAAGCGCACAGATGGCGTCTCGCGTCTGGTCGTCCTGGGTCGGTCCGATGCCTCCCGTCAAAATCACGGCATCGGCGCGGTTTGTTGCCGTTCGAATCGTTTCCACGAGACGGTCGAGATTGTCGCCGACCGTGACCTGATGGTGCACGTCGAACCCATCTTCTGCGAGCCGCTTGCCGATGTCGGCAACGTTTGTGTTGATGATTTCGCCAAGAAGAAGTTCGGTGCCAACCGCAATCACCTCGACGATCATGCGACGACCGGGTTTGTGAGCGTGCCAACGCCCTCGATGTCGACCTCGACGACGTCGCCAGCCGCCAAGAACTTGGGAGGGTCGAAGCCGATGCCCACACCCGCTGGCGTTCCGGTCGCGATGACATCACCCGGCTCGAGGAGCACCGTTCGCGAAATCACGTTGATGATCGTCGGAATGTCAAAGATCAACAACGCGATCTTCGATTCCTGTCGCAGCTCCCCATTGACCCGCGTTCGCAACGTCACCTCGGCGATGTCGTCGATCTCGTCGGCCGTCACGATTGCCGGCCCCATGGGCCCGAACGTGGCGCCGCTTTTGCCCAGGAAGAACTGCACATGTTGTTGTTGGACTTCGCGGGCCGTCACATCGTTGATCACGGTGTAGCCATACACGTGCTCGAACGCGTCTTCGGCGGCGATGTTCATGCCACCCTTGCCGATGATGACCCCCAGCTCGCCCTCGTAGTCGGTTGTTCCGCTCGGGTCAGAAGACAGCGCGATGCCGTCACCATCCGCGACGATCGAGGAGAGCGCCTTGGTGAATACGATCGGGTGCTCGGGGATTGCCGTGGTCTCCGACGCATCGAAACCGCTCGCCGAGAACTCCAGGGCATGCGCGTGGTAGTTCTTGCCGATCGCCATGATGTTGTTCCGTGGCCTGATCGGTGCCTCCAACCGAGGTTCGACCACGATTGTTGCCGAAGAATCCTCGAGGACCCGAGCCGCCGCAGCAAGCCCGCTCGACCCCAACGCAACGAACTCAGCCATGTCTTTTGGAAGACTCGGATCACTGGCGAGATCAACGATCTCGCCGTTGTCGCGCATGACGCCGAGGCCATTCCCGGTTGCGGAGGTGAACGTTACGAGTTTCATAGGTTTTTCCTTTGGGCCGGAGCCCCTTTGTTGGGCATTGTCACTGCAAAATCTTCTAGAATTGTCGAGTGCTTCTCACCGAAATAGACCACATCGCCATCGCCGTGCATGACCTGGATGCCGCCATCGAATTCTACGAGACGGCGCTCGGCGCCACCGTCGAACACCGAGAACGGGTGGAGCACGACGGCGTCGACGAAGCCATGCTCAAGGTGGCCGAGTCGTACATCCAACTGATCACGGGGACCCGCGACGACTCGCCGATTACGAAGTATCTCGACAAGCGAGGCGAAGGACTCCATCACGTTGGCTATCGCGTCGACGACTGCGCCGAAGCTCTCGAATCGATGGTTGCCGCCGGCGCTCGTCCGATCGACACGGAGCCACGATCTGGTTCGCGTGGCTCGACTATTGCGTTCATCCATCCAAAGGGTGCGCTCGGCACACTCATCGAACTGGTGCAGGAGTAGATCACCATGAGCAACGTCACTTGGGATTATCGCGATCGAGTCGTCGTCATTACTGGCTCTGCAATTGGGATGGGCGAATACGCCGTCGAGATGTTCGCCAAAGCCGGCGCAACCGTCTACGGGCTCGACGTCGATGTCGACCGCGGAACTGCGGTCGCGGAACGTACGAAGACCACCTTCATGAATTGCGACATCACGTCGTCCGCTGTGGTGCGTGCGACCTTCGACGCCATCGAAGAAGCGCACGGACGGGTCGACATTCTCATCAACAACGCCGGCGGCTTCTGGGAACAGAACACAACCGAGTCGCTGTCGGAAGACGAATGGGATCGAGTGATCGATCTCAACCTGAAGGGTGTCTTCTTGGTCACGCAGCGTGCGATCCCGCTCCTGCGCAACTCTGCCGCTGGCAGGATCATCACGATTGCCTCTCTCGCCGGCCAAACAGCGATGTATCGGTCCTCGCCTCCCTACGCTGCTGCGAAGGGCGCGGTTCTCTCGCTCGCACGTGTGCTCGCCTTCGAGCTGGCGGCCGACGGCATTACGTCCAACGCAATTTCGCCAAGCGCAGTGCTGACCGATCGTGTCTTGGCGGTTCGGCCCGAGGAAGAACGCGCCAAGACGCAGAAAACCATTCCACTCGGACGGTACGGCGAGGTCGACGACCTGGTCGCCTGGATGATGTTCCTGTCGTCCGAAGAGGGTGGGTACATGACCGGCGAAACGCTGAACGTCAACGGGGGCCGATTCATGGTCTGAGCCCATGCTCAGGTCGGTCTCGCTCACGACTCGAAACGCTGTTCAACGATGGTGATCAGCGCTGCGAGATCTTCGTCGCCGAGTCCCATCTCGCTCGTCTCTTCGACGATCTCGTGTGCCGCCGACGACAAGGCGGTCGGGGGCAATTCTCCAGCGGCGAGGCGGAGGTCCTTCCGCATCAAATCGACCGTGAACATCGGCGTGAAGTCACGATCGGCCATGGGGCTTGCCTTGTAGTCGAGTAGTCGGGGTACCGCCCCAGCGCGGAGAAGCGTCAGACACTGATCCATGGACAGCGAGGTCTTTTCGATCGAAACCACAGCTTCAGCGATGGCCACCAAGTGGGTGGTGAGCAGTCGGTTGGTGATCAGCTTGAGTTCGAGTCCCGTGCCGTTCTCACCCACGTGAGCAACCTCTGCCGCGAAACAATCCAGAACCGGCTGAGCGACCTCAAACGCGGTGGCTGTACCGCCCACCATCACCACGAGCGTCCCCGCCTCGGCATGGATTGACGTTCCGCTGACCGGGGCATCGAGAAATGAGATGCCCCGTTGCTCGCACTCGACGGCGAGCGCTCGAGAGGCCGCGATCGAGATGGTCGACATGTCGGCGCAAACCGTGCCGGGTGCAACCATCGCTGCGAGACCGTGCTCGCCGAGAAAGACCGCTTCGACATGTTCGGTCGCGGGAAGCGACGAGCAGATCAGTTGCGCGTCCGCGAGCTCGGAGAGTTCTCGGGCCACGTTCAGCCCCGCATCGCTCGCCCGAGAACGAGCCTCCTCGGACAAATCGAAGGCGATCACATCGTGAGCGGAAGCCGCGATGTGCGAAGCCATCGGATGTCCCATTCGGCCCAATCCAACAAATCCAACTCTCACGTCAGTGTCCTCCTTGAAGTTTGATGACCCGCCCGTTGGCCGCCGACTCATCGATGGCAAGCGTGACCGCGAGCGTCGTGCGCGCCTCTGCAGCGGTGGTTAGATGACACGGTCCGCCGACGGCGAGATGGTCGAGCCACGCCCGCGTCTCGTCGGCGACGCGGCCAAACATCGTTCCACCGGCCCACTCGCCAGAAGTACGACTTCCGAGGTACGCAAAGTTGAGCGTCTGATCGACGTAGGCGTTCTCGAATCCGGCATCGCTGTACATCACTTGATCGCCATGGTCTTCCGTGATGAACAGAACACCGTTGGTGCCGAGGAGTTCGAACCGCGTCGACATGCCGTTGCTCGGATATCCGGCAGGGAGCGAGTAACTCGTGGCGAGATCGAATATGGCGCCGTCGTCATACGTGACCACTGCGAAGGTCAGATCGTCGACATCGTGCCCTCGCGATCGAAGTATCGAACCATTGGATTTCGCCGAGACTTCGATCGGTTTGGCTGACGGGTGGTACCAACCAATGACATCAACGATGTACGTCAAGATGTCCATGACCGGCGTCGCCGTTGGTGAACGTCGGAGAATCGCCTCAGCGACCGCAAGCGTGTCATAGGTGCGGGCGAGACCGCCGATCAACTGCCCGATCTGCTTTTGTTCCAGCTGTTCCTTGGCAACCGCATACCGTTGGGCATATCGCATCGAGTATCCAACGCGCAGATCGACACCGTGCTCCCGTGCAACGGCAAGCACGTGGTCAGCCTCGGCGAGGTCCAACGTGATCGGCTTTTCAACAAGCGTTGGCTTCCCAAAGGGAAGTATCTGCAGAAGTGGTTCGGTGTGGGCCATCTCCTGCGTCGAGATGATCACCGCGTCAACATCGCTCGAGCCGACGAGCGACGCGACGTCGGTCGTCCACGTGTCGGCACCGACCTCCTCGGCAAGCGATCGAGCCGCTTCAGCATCGATGTCGGCTATCCCAAGAAAGTCCACACCGGCGTGCTGTTTCGCGAGCCGAGCCCGGTGGCGGCCAATCTTGCCCGCGCCAACAACCGCGAGACCAATGCTCATGGCGCTGCGCTCCGGTTGGCGTCGGGGAAATGGGACGTGCCAATCAGTCGCTGGGTGTCGAACAATCCCAGAGCGGCGGTCACCGGCAGCGGGATGCGAACCGGACTGTCGTCGAGCCTCGCGTGTTTTGTCGGTTGACCCCGGACCAACCGTTCATCCCATTCGGGCCAGTCGGTCGGCTGGTGTTGCGCCATGATCGGCCATGCGTCTGCAGCTGCATAACCCTGCAGGAGAAGGCGACGTTGATGGTCGGTGTGGTTCGGACCGCTGCCGTGGAGCAACCGCACATGATGCATCGAGATGTCGCCCGGCTCGAGAACGAGCGGCTCGGTTTGTTCCACGTCGAAGCTTCCGGCGGGAACCGCGCCGACGAACACGCCGTTCTCCGTGTGATCGAGTGCCGGTCCGAGGTGAGAGCCGGGCAGCGCATGCAAACAACCATTGTCGATCGTCGACGGGTCGAGAGGAATCGCGATCTCGAGCAGGTCACAGTTCGTGTGCGGGTAGTAGCCCCAGTCGGTATGCCATTCGACGTGCCCGGAACCTTTTGGCTGTTTTGCGTTGAGCTTCGTGTGGTGCCAACGGATGTCTGGCCCGATCAGCTGCTCGACCTTGTCGAGCAGGGACGGATCGCGCAGCTGTGCCGCGAAGTCTGCGTGATGAAGGTGCGGACTCTTGATCCGACGGATTCGTTTCTCCCCCGCTGCGCGGCTCGCGACATCGTCGAGTTCGATGACGTTCGAGCTCTCGTCGAGCTCGCGGGCAAGTGCCTCGAAGTGTTCTGCAGCTGACCTGAGCTGATCGATTCGTTCCTCGCTGAGGACGTTGCGCAGCACCAGATAGCCCGTGCGCTGGTAGGTCTCGATCTCCTCGCTCGTCAAGGTCATGTCGTTCTCAATTCCCTGGAGAAAACAGGCCGAAACGCCAGTCTGGATCACCCGGCATCATCGTCCCTAGGTTCTGTGCTGACTCACCCATCTTCCGCGAACGCGCAGCTGCTGTCCGAGCCACGTCGAGTTGCTGACGTTCCCATGCCCCCAGCGTGCTGACGAGATCGCCGCCGATCTGTTGATAGCCGTCGAGGTGATCGCGAAGAGCCCACGCGTCTGCACACGCCTTTGCGGTGCCGGCAGCGACGTGAGGGCGCAACACGGTCGCTGCATCTCCCAGCAGGACGATTCGCTCATACACGAATCGGTCAGCCGACATGTCGAAGATCGCTTGGATGAACGGTTCGTCGCACCCCAGGACGAGGTCTCGCAGCTGGGGCGCGAGCTGAGCCGTCGCCGCTTCATGAAGTTCACTCACAAATTGATCCTGGAGTTGTCCAGGCGGCATGGTGGTCGGTCGGAAGTTCCCCTCCCTATCCGTCATCAGCGCGTCGAACTCGAGCTTCGACGCGTTGCGGTACCAGACGAAGTTGACCGCGCGCCGACCTCGTTTGATCGAGTCATCGGGCCCGGGAATCGCATACGCAAGAATGTGCGAGTCGTCGAGAACCTGATAGATCATCGAATCATCGAGCAGATCGGCCGTGGCCTCGTTCAAGTCGCGCTCGAGAAGGGTCCCTCGATAGGCAACGTATCCGGCGTAGTTCGTCGGAGTCTCCGGTGACACGAGCGAACGCACTGTCGAACCCATGCCGTCGGCACCCACCAACAGATCACAAGAGAACTCGGTGCCGTTGGAGAAGGAGACCTGGACGGGTAGGTCGCGATCGCTGACTTGCTCAACTCCCTCGACTTGATGAGCCAAGTGATAACGCTCTTCGGGAAAGACGTCGAGGAGGGCTCTGTAGAGCGTGTTCCATGCCGTGAACCGATTGTGCGTCGGCGCTTCGTCGATGAGATTGCCTGCGGCGTCGACGTAACTCCAGTTCGTGAGCGTCAGCGCGACCTCCGATGCGTCCTGGTCGGACGAACCAAGGCTTCCGCCGCGCTCGACGAAGTATCGCTCTGTCATCGGGAGCACGACGATTCCTGCTCCCCGGCCTTCCAGTGCGTTCGTTGATCGCTCAAATACGTGGACGTCGACACCGAGTTCGTGGAGAAGCACTGCGGTCGTGAGACCTCCGATCGACCCCCCGGCAACACCAACGCGGAGCTGACGTGTCATCCGTCGATGTTGTCGACGTCGATCCCAAGGCCTGGTCCGGTGGGCACCGCGATGTGGCCGTTTTCGATGGTCAGAGGTTTGGTCGTCACGTCGCCCGACAGCCCTTGATTGCCCGGGCTGCATCCGAAGTCGATCGCTCCCATCGCGGCTGCGCAATGGATGTTGGCTGCCGCGGCCACGCTCGACTCAGCGATCTTTCCCGCCAGGTTGACCGAGAGGCCAAACGCCTCACAGAGGTTGGCTCCTCGCATCACACCAGTGATGCCGCCAAGTTTCACGAGCTTCAAGCTGATTCCGGCAACGCCTGTTCTCCAGAACGACGCGATGTCGCTGAAGGAGTGCACACTTTGATCAGCGCAGATTGGTATCGGAGAGGCGTGTGTCACGCGCAACATCGCAGCGATGTCACCCTGTCGGATTGGCTGCTCGATGAAACGGATCTCTTCTCCGGCGAGCGCCTGGAGGAACCGGATCGCCTCAGGCTCCGACCAACCCTGGTTCGCATCGCCGCACACCACGGCGTCAGCAGGGAGCTCGGCCCTCACACCTTTGACCGTCTTGAGCTCATCGACCGCTTCGCCGATGCCTAGCTTCACCTTGAACCACCGGTAGCCAGCGTCATACTTCGCGCGCGCCGCAGCGATGTCATCGTCGGGCACGCCGCTCCCAACCATCGTCAGCACCGGGATCTCTGATCGGTTGATTCCACCGATGAGCTCCGCGATTGGAACGTTGAGCACCTTGCCCGCAATGTCGTAGAGCGCAATGTCGATAGCGCCAGCTGCGGTCTCGTTGGCGTACATCATCTTGGCCATCTCGGCCCACAGAGCCGTCCGCTGCATCGGGTCCTTGCCGATGATCTGCTCACCGAGGAACTCGACGGCAGATTGAATGCTCCGCTGCGTCTCACCAGTGAGGTCCGTGGCTTCCACGCCCTCGCCCCACCCGACGACCCCCTCATCGGTCGTCACCTTCACCAGCACGTTGTCGGACTGGTACACGGTGATGTGCGACATTCGGATCGGCTTGATGAGAGGAACACGGACTGGAATGGCTTCCACGCTTGCAATCTTCATGGCGCTCCTCGGTTGTCGGGCTACGTCAACCCATCTGATATATATAATGTCAGATCTTCTGGAGGGACCAGAACTTCGGAGGGACAAACAATGGGTGAGCTACTCAAGTTCGACAGCCAAGAAACGGTGTCGCGCGGCGATGGCATCGAAACCGTGCGCCTCACCGATCCTCCCCTGCCAGGACAGACGTTCATTCAGGGCATCACATCGTTTCCTCCAGGAACCGGCCTCGCCCGCCACAGCCACAACACGGTCGAACAGGTGACAGTCCTCGAAGGCAGCGGCTTTGCCGAGATCGACGGCAAAAAGCTTCGGCTCAACCAATACGACTGCACGAAGGTTCCCGCTGGCGAACCTCACTTCTTCGAAAACGATGGCGACACCGTGATGCGAATCCTGTGGGTGTACGGCGCAACCGATGTGACTCGGACCTTCACCGCCACCGGTGAGACGGTCGCAAATCACGGATCGCCAACACTCTGATGACGGTCGCACGATTCCCCAAACAAACGCTTGAACAATTTGCGGCTGCAGCACTACAAGCCGTCGGCATTCCAGCTGATCACGCGGTCACGACTGCCCTCCGTCTCGTGGAAGCCGACGCCCGAGGTCGCTCAGGCCACGGTCTCATCAGGCTTGGGCCCTACATCGGCCGAATCGAGGCTGGCGGAGTGAAGCTGCAGCCGGACATCACCGTGCTGCGAGAAACCCCGACCAGCGCGCTCATCGACGGCGACAACGGACTCGGCCAGGTCGTGATGACGCAGGCCACAGAACTGGCGATCGAGAAAGCGCAGACCTCGGGAATGTCGTGGGTCGGTACGGTGCACTCGAATCACGCCGGCGCCGCAGGTCTCTATCCCATGTTGGCTGCCCGCGAGGGTTTGATCGCGATGTACTTCGCGGTCGCAAATGCCAACGGCATGCCTCCCTGGGGTGGCAACGAGTCTCTTCTGGGAACCAACCCAATCGCGATCGCGATCCCTGCGAAGGATTCATCGCCATTCTTGCTCGACATCGCTACCACGATGACCAGCCATGGCAGCATCAAGGTCGCCGCCCAAAACGGCGAGGAAATGCCGGTCGGATGGGTCATCGACAGCGATGGAAACCCGATTACCGACCCAAACCGCGCGCACGAGGGTTCCCTGGTGCCGATCGGTGGCTACAAGGGCTCCGGACTCAATATCGCGATCGGGCTTCTTGCGGGAGCGATGAATGGCGCTGCCTTTCTCGACACCGTCATCGATCACCGCGTCGAGACCTCCGTGCCGACCAACACCGGTCAGGCCTTGTTCGTCATGCGATCCGACCTGTTTCAACCTGCAGAGGACACCCTCGCGTCATTCGCGTCGCACCTCGAAATCCTTCGCACCTCCAGCACCCCGAGCGGCGATCCGGTGCGGTTGCCAGGAGACTCGGCCGCCGCGATGGAACAAGAGAGCGACCGTTTGGGGATCACGATCTCCGAGGTCCTCGTCGCAGACCTCAACGCCCTGGCGGCGCGGTTGGGCGTCCACGGCCTCACCAACTAATCGACGGTTCGAAAACCAGAAAAGGAAGTGCCCTCATGCGTGCCCTAGTACTCGTGGAACCCGGTCGGACAGAAGTCCAAGACGTCGCTGTTCCCGAAGCAGAGAGCGTGGGTCATGCGCTGGTCCGCGTACAGACCGCCGGCCTTTGCGGCACGGACTCGAGCATCGTGGCGGGAAAGATCCCCTCCGAACAGCCGCGCATCATGGGCCACGAAGCCGTCGGCACCCTCGAGGTGCCGGGCCCACTTGGCTCGATCGCAGCAGGGCAACGTGTCCTGATCGATCCAGCGATCTCCTGCGACATCTGCGATCTGTGTCGGCGGGGCTACCCAAACATCTGCCGCAACGGTGGACTGCTGGGACGAGACTTTGACGGCGTTTTCGCTGACTACGTGGCGATCGACGAAAAGCAGCTCCTGGTCGTTCCGGACTCGATCGGGCCCGATGAGGCCGGCATCTTGCAGGTCTTGGGAACGTGTGTACATGCAACAGCCTCGACCTCCGTTCGTCCCGGCGACGTGGCGGTCGTTCTTGGCTTGGGAGTCGGCGGCCAACTCATCTCGCAGATCCTCACCAAACAGGGCGCGACCGTCCTGGGAGTCACGCGATCGAAGTGGAAGCAGGACTTGGCGGTCGACCTCGGAATTCATGCCGCGGTTTCTCCCGACGAGATCGCCGACCTCGTCGACACCACGACGAGTGGACGCGGAGCCAATGTCGTCGTCGAAGCAGTCGGCACAGAGGCCACGTTCGCGCAGGCGATCAACCTCGCCGGCGCCGCCGGAACCGTTGTTCTCTTCGGCACAGCGACCGGAGGGAACGAAGGGCTCCCGTACTACCAGCTGTATTTCAAGGAACTGACGATCATGAACCCTCGAGCTGCCACGAAGGCGGACTACCAGAGGGCGATCGAGCTCGTCGCCGCCGGCACGATCATCGGCGCGCCGATCGTATCCAAGAGCTTTGGGCTGAGCGACGGGAACGACGCGCTCGACGCCGTCAAGGAGTCGTCGACGCTGAAGGTCTTGATCGACGCGACGTAGGCGTCGCCCCCGTTCGCTACTCCTAACTTCGTGCTCGTACCTCGTCGAGATCGACGACCGTTCCGCGCGCCGCACTTTCGACCAATCCCTCGAGTACGGCGACGACCTCGATGGCCTCGGCCCCTCCAGTTTCTGGCGACGATCCGGTCCTGACGTTACGGGCAAACTCTTCGAGCTCGTCCTGCACGGTGTCGAGAACCTCGATGGGTTGCTCGGTCTTGGCCTTCTCCCCTGCCATCTGCACGGAGAACTGCGTGCCGTCCCACTCGTTCATCGCGGCGGCCTTCGTGCCCCACACAGAGGTGCGAGCAATGTCAGGAATCACGAGAGACGTTGCGAGAACTGCGAGCGCCCCGTTCTCGAACTCCAGGTTCGAGACCGTGACATCGTCGAGCTTTGAAACACTGATGGTGCGACGGCTGAAAGCGGACACACGTACGGGCTTGCCCAGCAGATAGATGAGGTTGTCGGCCATGTGTACGCCAAGTCCTGTCATGCCACCGGCAGGACTCTCGTCAGGCTCTCCTCGCCAGCCAGATCGCGGGTTGAGACCCTTCGGATGCGAGAGGTTCGCCTCGGCGTAGTGAACCATGCCCAGCTCGTCTGAATCGATCATCTGCTTGATACGGCGGTTCGCGGGTTGGCGGCGACGGTTGTGCCCGACCTGCAGAACCACGCCGGCATCGGCGGCAGCTTGGGTTGCCCGTTTGCCCTCTGCCACCGAGAGCGTGAATGGTTTGTCGCAAAACACGTGCTTACCCGCTGCAGCGGCCTGCACGACCAGGTCGGCGTGGGTTGAGTGTGGTGTGGCGATCAACACGGCTTCAACATCGGGATCAGCCAACACTTCTTCGTACGAGGCGGCTGGACGCGCACCGTGGGCCTCACCAAAGGTCGTACGCGACTCCTCCGACCGAGCAAAGCAACGGACCACATCGGAACCTCCCGCGGCCGCTTTCGTGGCGAGTTCACCGCCCCACCATCCGAGTCCAATCGATGCTACGCGTAGTGCTTCCATTGATTTCTCCTTTGTATTTCAGATAATTAGGCCGCGGTGAGCGGAAGAGACACCGTCTCTCCGCTTGTTGCGGCGCGCTGGATCGCGAGAGTTACCTCGAGGGTGTGGCGAGCGGTCTCTGGCATGGCCAAGTTGCACGAGGTTCCCACCGACAGGTGATCGAGCCATGCGCGAGTTTCGGCCGGTAGAGGCCCGATGAACTCTCCCAACGCCCAGTCCCCGGGGGTGCCGCTCGATAGAAACACCGCGTTGACGTCGTGATCGGGGAGATAGACGTGGGGTATGCCTTTGTTGCTGTACATGACCTGGTCCGTGTGGTCATCGTCGATCAGCACAACGCCGTCTGTACCGATGAGCTCTAGGCGGGCCGCATGGCCGAGGGCGGGATACTTCTCCGGCAGTGCGTAACACACGCCAAGGCTTATCGCGGCGCCACCTTCATAACGAAGCATCGCCCAGGTCAGATCATCGGTTTCATGACCCGCATCTTCGAGAACGCCGCGCTGACCAATCGCACGCACTTCCACGACCTGCTGCCCATCGAAGAACCAATTCATGAGATCGACGTAGTACGTGAGCGCATCGACGACCGGGGTTGCGTCCGGGTTGCGTCCCAACATTGCCAGGGCCTGTGTCCGCGAGTTGTACACGCGAGCCGTCGCCCCGATCAGCGTCCCCAGGCGATCTTGCACGATCTGTTCCTTCGCAACGTGATACCGCTTGCGAAAGCGACGGCTGTAACCCACATGGAGCGAGCCAGCACTGTCACTCGCCGCGTCGAGAATCGTGTCCGCATCCTGAAGGGTGAGCGCAATCGGCTTCTCGACAAGCACATCCTTGCCGAGGCGAAGGGCTTCTACGACTGGGGCGACATGTTCACCTTCGCTGGTGGCCACGACGACTGCGGTGACCGAAGGATCGGAAATGATCTCCATTGTGTCGGTCGAATGGACTTCGGCACCAACCGATTCGGCCAGGCGGGCGGCCGCGTCCTTGCTCACATCTGCGACACCGATGAAGCGGACGGCGGGATGGTCCGCGGCCAGGCGGGCGCGAAACGATCCGATTCGACCCGCGCCAATCACGGCGAGACCGATGTCATGGCGAGCATTGCGCTCTCCCGCAGACCGCATCGACACCGACTCCTCCCCTTCGCTGCAACCCGACTCTTCAAGATGATACATAATGTCAGATGTGGGCAAACGATCGTTGATCGGATCTCCGATTCCCCTGATGGTCGCCCTCAACGTGATCGGCGTGAACCTGATTACGCCAGTTCTCCCGTCGTATGCATCACACTTCGGCGTCGGGATTGCTGCGGCCTCGTTCCTCATCACCGTGTTCGCCGTCGCACGGATGTCGTTCCGGCTTCCCGCTGGTTCACTGTCAGACCGTTTCGGCTCGCGGATCGTGTGCATCGGCGGCGGCCTCGTCCAGGCGTGCGGTGCTCTCCTTGCCGCTGTAGCCCCTGGACTTGGGGTCTTGTTGGTTGCCAGAGCGCTTCAGGGATTCGGTTCAGCGCTCTTCGGCACCTCGGTCAACCGACACCTTCTCGTCGTCACAGAGAAGCAAGACCTCGGACGCTCGATCGCCGGATTCCAGGGAGGAATACTCCTGGGCGGAACAATCGGGCCACTCATCGGAGGTGTTGTCGCTCAGCAACTCGGGATCTTCGCTCCGTTCTACGTCCAAGCCGGAGTGGCATTCGCGCTCGCCGGCGTGAGTGCGATCGTCATCAAGGAAGGTGAAGGCACCCGCGACATCGCCCGGACGGCTGCGCCGCGGAGCACGCTTGGAAGCATTCTCGCCGTACCCGGATTTCGCGTGGTGATGTTGAGCGGTTTCAGCCTCTTCTTCGTTCGTGCCGGGGCGATCAATGTCGTCGTGCCCGCCTTCGCCGATGACATTCTCGCCCTCTCTCCTGCGCAGATTGGCGCCGTGATCTCGCTCGGGTCGGTGGTGTCGTTGCTCGTCATGCCGATCGCTGGAACGCTCGCCGACTCCATCGGCCGTTGGCAGGTCGCGGTCGCTGGCGCCGTGACCACCGCGGGAACGGTGGCACTGTACGGCCTCGTCAATGACGCGCTCCAGCTGTATGCGGTTGCAGCATTCACCGGCGTTGGCATCGGGCTCGCTGCCGTGGCGCTACCAACCATGATCGGCGACATTGCACCAGCTGGCACCGAAGGACGCGCCTCGGGTGTCTACCGGATGGCCAACGACATGGGCTGGATCTTCGGGCCTGTCACCCTTGGATTTCTGGCGGAGCGCTCACAGTACGGACTGGCCTTCGTCGTAGCCGGGGTGCCGTTTCTCTTCGCTGCGCTGTTCCTCAGCAGAAGCCGAAGCAGTTGAGTGGCGGTGCACTTCTTCGCTCCCATACAACTGGAGATGTGACGCACGGCATAGCGGACCTGGCACCTTTTTCAAAAAAGGGGTCAGACCCCTTTTTGACGAAAGGGGTCTGACCCCCTTCGGTCACTGTGGGGTTGGGGAAAGTGGAAAGTGAGGCGCGACCCCAGAACACGACGGGAAGTCCAGAGCTCGTTACTCGTAGACGAGTGTTTCTGGATAGAACTGCGTCCACGCAAACCAGAAGTCGTTGCGGTGGATGACGGTGTCCAACTGTCTGCCCGTGAGCGGACCGTCGATTGCCCGCCCCAATAACGTCCATCGCGATCCTGTCTCCTCGTCGACGAATTCTTCTCCACTCGAGCGAAACGTCAACGTTCTGCCATCGACAACCGGGTCGAGCACGAGTGCCGAACCGATGGCACGACCATCGGCCACCTGTGCGCGGTTCAGTGCATCGGCCGTGTCGGCCGACCCCCACACCACCACGATGTCTCGACCAGCGACGCGGTCGTTCACCACCCGACGCTCGGCGAGCAGGCTGAACGGGTACGCCTTGTGCACGTCGCCGACCGTTACCCCCACCATCCGCTCCATTGCAAAGAAGCGACCGTCATTGTTTCTTTCGAACGGGATCAGCGGAGCGAATCGCCCGCTGAGGCCCTCGTAGGGGTTCGTTCCGTACGTGAGATCGAAGCCCGTGTCTCGGGCGAGCGAGAGTCCATCGGGGAACCCGGTTCGAAAGTCACCGAAGCTCACGATCGAGGTCGGCAAACCGGTGAGGTGCGTGCCCGCTCGGGCACCCACGATGCCTTCCCTGGTGGCCTGTTGCCACAAGGAAACGGTCTGGTCGTCCCACATCACCAGATCGTTGTTCCGGAGCAAACCAGAAACACCGAATCTCAGAACATCGCCATCGACGCGTCTATCGAAGGCCACCGCCGAATTGCACAGCGGGCAGAACGTGACCGCCACGGGGTCCCCGCCGATCTCTGCGTTCACGATCTCGTGTCGATTGAGGATCGCAAGTGGGAAGAACCGCACATCGCCCTTGTGCTGCATCAAGACGCCCGGCTCTCGATCGATCAGCCACTCCGCTGCGCTCTCGGGAGACTCATAGACGGGGTTGTCGATGGGTGGAATGGCGTCCCGGGGCTCGCTCGCGCCAATGGCAAGGAGCAGCTCCGAGAGCTCGATTGTTGATGTGGCCCAATCGGTCGGCCACTCTTGCGTGGCGAACTCTGTGTTCCCTCGTAGCGCGGCCCTCGCCGCCGCAAGCGCCGCATCGCTGTCACCTGCGAACCCCCACGACGCAGCCAGCAGACAGCCGGAAAGAAGGGCCACGAGTGCCGGTGATGAGACGCTCCGCATGAACAGGAAAGACCACATCGGCCCGCCTACATTCCCGAGAGGTCGTCCTGCACTCCATCTCGCCGCGCAACTCGCGCCGCCACAATCCGCAAGACCGCTTCGCTCCGCTCGGGCGATACGAGCTCGGCGAGACGACCTTCATCATCGAGAATCCGGATCAGATCATCGAACGCTGCCGGCATCACATACGGGTGGCCGAAGAAGGCCGTCGTGTGAAAGATGACCTCGAGGACTTCTCGAGCCTTCGCACCCGCACGCAGCGCTGCTCGCATGTGCCGCCTCGACTGGTGGGTTTCGCCGAGTGACAAGGTCGCCCCGACAACACACAACAGGCGCGTGCGGTCGTCGAGCACTCCTCGTCCGTACATGCCGTCGTACACCGCGTCTTCCCAGATCTGAAGGAAGTCCGGGTCGAGGGCATCGAGTACATCGATCATGTTGATGTGATGCCCAGGACGGAGCCGAAGCCCGTTCGAGATTCCGTGCCAGCCATATCGTTCGAGCAATGCCGCAAGGCGCGGGTCGGAGGCGTCCGCATCAGACCAGGACTGGCGTTCTTGTTCGACCGACCGGTCCGAATGTTCGACGACGCGCCCGCTCATATCGGGTAGAGCTTCCCCGCGACGATCGAGGACCCGTTCGAACGCTTCACATGCCTGCGCCACCACCCAGGGACCCGTGTACACATAAGCCTGGAGCATGACCTCGAGAAGTTCTGCAGCCTCGACCCCTGCCGAACGAGCCGCGTCGAGGTTCTCCTCGAGCGGATCTGTCTGGCGAGTGACCGTGTACTGGCAAGTGAGGACGAGGAAACGGGTTCGCTGATCGAGCTGCGTGCGAGCCATCAGCCGAGACGCATGATCCTCCCATGTCGCAGCGAAGGTTGGGTCGAGTCGGCCGAACAGCTCAGCGAGGCGATCCCGAGACGCCGGGAGGAAGTCTCCGAGCGATTGCTCAGTCACAGGCCGAGGAGCGCTGCAGCGGTGTCGCCGAGAACGGCAGCTCTTTCTTCGTCGTTCAGATCACTCCCGTTCAGCCAGTCGACGGGGTCGGCCTGGCCCATGTCGGCGGGGAAATCCGTCCCGAGCATCACTTTGTCGATACCCACGGCCTCGACAAGACGTCGGAGCATGCCGTAGTCGTACACGAGCGAGTCGTACCACATCTTGCCGAGGTACTCGGACGGGAACGTCGAGATCTCGGTGCGAGCTTCGCGACGTACCTCGAAACCATGATCGAACCGCGGCATGCCACAGCAGGCATACCCGCCGCCGTGTGCGAACAACAGCTTGAGATTCGGCAACCTGTCGAGAACTCCACCGTGGATGATCGACGCAACCGCAATCGTCGTCTCGGTCGGGTTCGCGATGGAGTTGTGCAAGTGATACCGCGGCAGGTGTTTCTCGAGCCGGCGATCAGAGGGGTGGATGAAGACGAGGGCGCCCAGGTCCTGCGCGGCCTCGAGCACGGGGAAAAGATGCGGCTCGTCCCAGTTCGCCCCGTCGACGTGTGTTCCAACGCAGGCCCCGATCATGCCGTCGATGGCCATCACGCGTTCGAGCTCGGCGATCGCCCGATCGGGATCCTGCATCGGGAGCGCCCCATAGCCGGCAAAGCGGGTCGGCCACCGTTCGATGAACCCGGCGATCTCGTCGTTGACCGCAACCGACGCAGCAGCGGCGCTATCGGCGTCGAGGTAGTGCCGGAAGAAGATGGGGTTCAGCGACAACACCTGCACATCGACGCCCATCTCGTCCATCCGCTCGATGCGCCGTTCCATCGACTCGTAGTGGGCGGCTCCACCCATTCCTTCTCGACGCTCACCGGTGATGATCACCGGACGACCGATGTCGTCATTCTCGATCCTTGAACCGAACCACTCTCCTCCCGCTTCGGCTACGGCGATTGCAGAGCGCGGCAAAAGGTGTGCGTGTACGTCGATCACTCTTGTCATGCCGGTGCCTCCAGAGAGCCGTCTTCTGCCACTGTCCAGCCCTGAGCCTCGAGCTCACTAATCGCTTCGAGCATGCAGGTCACCCCGTAGGTGATGACCCGAGCTCCAGCCGGGTTCACGGCGACCATGAGCGCCTCGGCGATCTCCTCGGGGTGTGCGCCGAGCGTGAGCGCTTTTCGGATGTGCGCTGTCAGATGGGGCTGGTTGTGCGGGTTCGATCCGAGCACCGCGAGCGCCACGATGTGAAACAGCTCGTGCTCTTTCTCATCGAATCGCCCTGGCCTCTTGCGAATGATCTCATCGAGCTGAAGCATCGTCTCGACGTACTCCGGAAATCGCTCTGCAATCCACCCGTGGGCGGGGTACGCCTTCCCGCGACGAGAGGCGAACTCCTCGGCCAATGAACTCATGACGGGTCTTCTCCAAACTTCTGGTCTGCGTGATCCGGGCGGTCTGAGATTCGGTACCCGACATCGGGCGGTACGTACTCACCGCGATCGGTCAGGACCTCCACCAATGCGCGAAGGCCGTGGATCAGCGTTCGGGAACCCGATGGCGTCCAGGCGACCAAGATCGCATCGATCAACTCGGTGGTCGTCGCTCCCGCGTCGAGGGCCTTGTGCATGTGGTTCTTCGCCACGGTTGCCTCGCCCAGCACAGATGCGGTCGTCGCGTACACGAGCTCGCGATACTTGAGTTCGAGACCATTGGGACGGTCGGTATTCACCTGCGTCCAGGTTGCATCGAACGCTCGCATGAAGTCAGGTGCTTCGCTGGCCAACAAGACTTGCCACTCGAACAGGTAGCCGCGTTTCTCGTACATCTCGTCGAGCAACTCTTGATCGGTCATAGGCGAACCTCCTGGCTTAGGCGAGCAGCGACGTGAGGTTCTCCGACAGGATCTTCCAACGCTCCTCGTCGGTGAGTGTTGGATGCGAACGGATGAAGTCGACGGGTCGGGGTTCTCCCATGTCGGCCGGATAGTCGCTACCCAGAACGACCTGGCTGATTCCGGCCAGATCGATGACCTGATCGAGCGTGCGATGCCCGTGCACCAGCGAGTCGAAGTACAGACCCTTCAGGTACTCCGAGGGCATCTGTGCAATACCTTGCGCCTCTGCTCGAATCGAATGCCCATGATCCATACGGGCAATGCCGAGACAGCCATATCCGCCACCGTGAGCGAAACACAACTTCAGGTCGGGCAACCGGTCGAGCACTCCACCAAAGATCAGACTCGCGAGCGAGATCGTCGTCTCGAGCGGGTTCCCGACCAGGTTCTTGAGGTGATAGTCCGGTAGGAACGATTGCGCTCGGCCGCGGGTGGGGTGCACAAAGAGCAGCACGCCCAGGTCTTGTGCGGCCTGTAGCACCGGGAAGAGATCGGGTGAGTCCCAGTTCGTGCCATCGACGTGCGTGCCAATGATCGCACCATCGAATCCGTGGTCACGAACACATCGTTCGAGCTCGTCGACAGAGGCTGAGGGGTCCTGCAGCGGCAGGTGAGCCAAGCCGCGGTATCGCGTGGGGAACTCGCGGACTACGTCGGCGATGTCGTCGTTCACCTCGGAGGCCATCAGCACCGCGTCCTTTGCGGGCGTCGTGTACCAGATGAGACTCGGGCTGAGGGACAACATGTGCACATCGACACCGATGTTGTCCATCGAGGTCACTCGCTCCGACGGGGTCTCGAGCGGCGTTGGCCACGGCAACGAGAACGGTGGCTTACCGCCGACCGAACTCGTGATCTTGCCCCGCTCATCTCGCCCGAACTCGATGCCGTAGTGCAAACCGCCGGCGGTGGCGTTTTGGGCCAGACGTGCCGGAACCATGTGACTGTGTACATCGATGATCTGACCGTTCATGGAATCGTTCTTCGCCCTTACTTTCCGGAACCGGACGTGAGCCCAGCGACCACGAACTTCTCCACTCGTGAATACACGAGGATGAACGGCAGCACCGTGAGAATCGCAAACGCAGCCTCAGCCGGGAAGTTCGAGATTCCCTCGCTCTGACCCATCTTGAACAACGCAAACGGGAGGGTGCGAGTTTCTGGAGTCGTGGTGAGCACGAGGACAAGCGTGAATTCGTTCCACGCCTCCCGGAAGGCCAACACACCAATGGTGATCAGCGCTGGCGCTGCGAGTGGCATGACGATGTAGCGGATTCGCTGCCAGAGGTTCGCGCCGTCAACGGCGGCTGCTTCCTCAATCTCTCGTGGAATGCCCTGGAAGAATCCGACCATGAGCCAGACCGCAAGGGGCGCCAAGGTTCCGGCGTAGACAAAGATCAACGTGATGCGCTTGTCGAGCATGCCGGTGGAAACGGCGAGCCGATAGATCGGAACCAACACACCGATGCTCGGCACGAGCCTTGGTAGCAGAGTGAACAACAAGAGGAAGTGACGACCCCGGAAGTTGAAGCGAGCAAACGCGTACGCTGCGGGAAGGCTGATGATGATCGTGACGATGGTGGTCCCGATACCGACGATCACGCTGTTCACAAATGCGTTCGTGAAGTTCTCGTCGCGCAGCACCTCGCTGTACGCATTCCACGACGGATCGTTCGGGATCAACCCCAGATCGGAGAATGTCTCGACCCTCGTCTTGAACGAAACCGACAACGTGACCAGAAACGGAATGAACGTCCAGATCGCCAGGAGGAGCAGAGGTATCCCGGACAACAACTTGCGAAACGTGCGAGACAAGGGTGGCTTCGGTTTCGAACCAACGCTGTCTCGGGCTGGAAGTGGAGTATCGATTGCTGGAGCGGTCATTAGTTCTGAATCTCATATCGCTTGGCAATGCGGACATAGGCAAGTGTCAGAAGTGCGTTGAGCACGAGGATCACCGTGGCGAGGGCCAGTGCTTCGTTGAACTTGAGGGCACGGAATGCAACGTTGTACATCTCCATGGCCATCGTGGTCGTGGAACCAAGTGGGCCACCGCCGGTAAGCGCAAGCACCACGCCGAGGCCGGTCAGTGTGGAATAACTCAGCCACACCGTGGTGATCACCAACTGCGGAGCGAGAAGTGGGATCGTCACATGTCTCGCTCGTTCCCAAGGCGAAGCACCGTCGACGAGCGCCGCGTCGAAGTACGACTTGTCGATCGTCATCAGCCCGCCGAGCAACAACAGGATCGTCAGGGGTAGATCGGTCCACACCTGCGTGAGAATCACCACGATCATGGCGGTCTTGGTATCTGACAACCACAGCGGGCCATCGATTCCGAACCATGCCAAGAAGCTGTTGATCACCCCCAGGTCGCCGTTGAAGATCAGTCGGAACATCACCGCAGCGGCAACATTCGAAATCAGATACGGCGCAAGCGTTGCGGCGCGCATCCAGCGGAATCGCCCAACCGCGCGGTAAAGCGCAAACGAGAAGAACAGGCCGAGGGTCAGGCCAACTCCGACGTTGCCGGCCACAAAGACGCCGGTCTTCCACAACGAATCCCAGAACGCCCGACTGTTGAAGAGATCGGTGTAGTTCTGAAGCCCAACCCACTCTTCGTCGAGACCCAGCTCTGGCGCTCGAAAGAGACTCTGATAGATGCCCGCAAGCACGGGATACGCCAAGATGGCACTCACCGTCAGGACGGCGGGAAACGAGAAGAGATACGGGACAGCCTTGCTCTGCCCGATCAGACCCGGCTGACTCCGAGCTTCGGTCGCCGTGTTGGCTGACTTCTTTTCTTTCTTCGACTTCTTTGGCGATGCTGCTACAGCTGTCACTCGCTCACTCCGGCTTGTCCCCTCACATGGCCACAGTCAAGAGCTGCGTGCCGGACCACACTCGGTGCAGTCCGGCACGCCTTGCTCTCACATCAATTCGATGTTCAGAACATCGAAGGTCTTGCCTTACAGACCATCCAGAATTGGCTGGTACTTGTCAGCCAATGCCTGTGGGTCGGTTGCGGATCCGGAGATGATCTCCTGCCACAGGTCTTCGAGCGTGAGCTCTACCTCGCCACCGTTGAGACCCGATGGCGTGGCATCGCTGCCGAGGTAGGCCGAACGAAGGTTGTCGTCGAAGAATGGCCAGATGTCATCGAGACGTGGGTCGGCAAGCATGTCGGTGTTACGTGCCGGCACCGAGCCGCCCGCAGCATTGTCGACGAGGATGCTGGCTTGCGACAGGTGACGAATTGCGAGGAATGCCTCATAGGGGTTCTCGCTCGCACTTGTCACGGCCCAGGTACGGGCAGCCGAGACCTGGTTGCCGTCACCACGGGTTGGCGATGGGACAACGCCCCAGCCGGTACCGAGGTTGAAGCCGTCGATCTCGTTGAACTCGCCAGCAACCGTGAATCCGTCGAGGATGAACGCCGCACGCTGACCAGCGAATGCGCCTCGTGCCTCGTCCTCACCCCACGACACAGCCTGCTCAGGGAGGAGTCCCTCAGCAGCGGCGTCGAGGAACCATTGCAACGTGTATTGGCCACCCTCGGACTGCAGGTCAGGGACCGCTCCATCGAACGGTGCACCAGCAGCTGCCAGGAAGGTCTTCAACGTGGTGATACCGGTTCCAGGCAATGCCTGCACCGTCAGCGGAATCGCATCGGATCCGCTGGCCTTCACGGCACGAAGTGCGTCGAGGAATCCGTCGAGGGTCGTGATGCCTCCGCAGTCAACACCAGCTTCTTCGCATACGGCGATGTTGTAGTAGATGATGTCGAAGTTCGCCGTGATGGCCAGGCCGTAGTTGCCCCCGTTGAAGTCGTTCTCTTCCCAAGCGATCGGCAGGATCAAGTTGTAGAAGTCGGGATCTTCCTCTTCCCACGTGGCCCGCAGTTCGCTGTGCTCTGCGAGGAGTCCAGCGTTCTGATATGCCTCGATGAGGAAGGTGTCATCCTGGATCACGTCGGGAAGACGCTGACCGGCGTCCTGCATGCGCTCGAGCTGCTGCAAGATGTCGTCGTTGGACTCAACCTGTGTGGTGATGGAGAGATTTGGGCAATCATCCAACAGCCCTTGCCACAGGTCGGCGGCCAGGTAGTAGTCACGTGAACCCCAGATAAGGAGCTCGACGTCTCCCTCGCCGCAGAACGGCGCGCCGTCTGCCATTGCGTCGTCCGTTCCCGGATCGTCGGCAGGTGCATCATCGGCAGGTGCATCGTCGGCGGGTGCGTCGTCAGCGGGTGCATCATCGGCGGGTGCCGGATCATCCGCTGTGGTGGTGTCGGAATCACTTCCGCACGCTGCAGCCACAAGGGCCAACAGCGCAAAGAGTGCAACCAGCACCCTCAAACTCTTCGAGCTTTGTCTCCTCATTTACAACTTCCCCCTACATATTTTTTTGGAGCCGGTTGACTCCCAACCAACCCTCGCCGAAAGCGGTGCCTACGACGTTCACGAGATCATATATGATGTCAGATACCCAATGTCAACGCGCCCCCCGATCTCGACCCGGGATTGTCATGATCGCCCTATCCGAAGCAATCAGCTCGTTTGGTCGATTTCGACCGGCCGACCGGTAGCCAGTGACTCCTCCATCGCAAGCGTCACGGCCAGCACACCCCGAGCATGTTCCAGCGTCGTGAGGTGAGAATCTGCACCCGTGACGAGGCCGTCGAGCCAGGCTCGAGTCTCATTGGCCAGCCGGCCAAACATCGTGTCACCGACCCATTCTCCGGTGGTCCGGCTACCGAGAAAGGCGAAGTTCATCTCCTGAGCTGTCGCATAGGTGTTCTGATACCCGTGTTCTGAATACATCATCTGGTCTCGGTGATCGTCGTCGATCATCAACGCGCCGTCGGTTCCGAACACTTCGAACCGAATGCTCTGCCCTGTCGTGGGAAATCCCATCGGCAACATGTAACAAACACCGAGATCTGCAACGGTTCCGTCGTCATATCGAATCATCGAGAACGCAATATCGTCACAATCGAAGCCGTTCTCACGAAAAACCGTGCCGTGGCCTCGGGAGACGACCTCGACGGGCACGCTGGGTGCGAGGTACCACGAAGCCACATCCACCAGATACGTCACGATGTCGATGACCGGGGTAGCCGCCGCCGACCGCTCGAGAATCGCAAGGCCCTGCGCTCGGGTGCTGTACACCCGACCGGCAATCCCCACGACGTCGCCCAGCTTTCCTTGTCGAATGTTGTCCCATCCAACCGAGTACTTCTGGAGGTATCTCATCGAGTACCCCACACGCGCATCGACGTCGGCTGCAGCCGCAGCAGCGATGATGGCGTTGGCGTCACCAAGCGTGAGGGCCAACGGTTTCTCGATCAGGAGCGGCTTGCCAGCCGACAACGCAGCCAACGATGGCTCGAGGTGAAAGGGTTCCGCCGTCGAGACAACGACGGCATCAACCTTCTCGTCATTCACGAGCTCGTCGATACTCATCGCGATGCTGTCGGCGTTGAGGTCGTCACCCACCGACGTCGCGCGGTCATGGTCGATATCCATGACCGCGAGGTAGTCGACCGATGGGTGTTGCGCAGCCAGCCGCGCACGCTGCACCCCGATCTTCCCGACACCGATGACGCCGATACCGACCTTTTGACGATCGCGAGCCATCAGGCGGTGAAGGTCTGGCGGGTTTGGACGAATTTGTTGACCACGGCCTCGTCGACGTCGACGCCCAACCCAGGGCCGGTCGGAGCAGACAGCGTGCCATCAACGAGGCCGACCGGATTCGTGACCAGATCCTCGACCAGCTTGTGGTTGCTGAGGCCAATACCACCGCTCATTTCGGGCAGCGCAGTGCCAATCTGCAACATCGTCGACGCACCGATGCTCGAAGTCGCAGACTTGCCGGCCACGTTCACTCCCATGTTCAACAACCTTGCAAGATAGGCAGCGTTCATGAAACCGGTGATGCCACCCATCTTGATCGTCTTCATGCTGACGCCCGCAACACCAACCTCAGCCAGCGTGATCAGGTCGGCTGGTGCGACGAAACTCTCATCGGCATACACGGGCACCGGGCTGCGTTCGGCAACGGATCGAAGGCGATTCAAACTGCCGGGCGCAATCGGCTGTTCGACAAAGGCCAGGTTGAGATCGGCGACGTCGTCGAGAAACCTGATCGCCTCTGCGGGTGTCCACGCACCGTTGGCATCGATGGCGAACTCGGTGTCGGGGCCGAGCGCTTCTCGAATGTCTCGCAACGCTGCCTGTTCGTATTTGGCATCAGCGATCGAAACCTTGGCTTTGAACGCAAGTGCACCCCTCGCCTTCCAGTCGGCCGCCGCGACGGCATCTTCGGGGGTGGCGTTCAGTCCCGTAGACGAAGGAAGTGCTACCCGACTCCGCCCGCCGACCAGTTCGAACGCGGGAAGTCCGTGGTGTTTGCCTGCGATGTCGTAGAGCGCCATGTCGATCGCACAAACGGCACTGTCGTTCTGCACCATCGCTCTCGACAACCGGGCGTGAAGGGCCGCGATCGAAAGTGGATCTTGGCCGACGAGGAACTCGGCGAGAAAGGCGATCGACGAGGCGATCCTCGAGCCGGTGTCGCCGGTCAGGAGTGGCGCTGCTGCCGCCTCTCCCCAACCGACGGTTCCGTCATCGGTCTCGATTCTGACAAGTGCATTGTCAGCATCGTGTTGGACCCGACCGGCCTTCCGGAATGGTGACGTCATCGGGACGGTGATGTGCATTGCCTCCACCTTGACGATCTTCACTTGGTTCTCCTTTTGATGCAGATGGTGTAGCTGGATTCGGTTCGACAGGGGTTTCGTCCACTCGCGGAGCTGGATCCCACAAGAGATTGACCGCAACGCCCGACAGCACGAGCACCATGCCGATGGCGAGCGGAGCGCTGATGCCTTCATCGAGCGCGATGGCCGAGGAGATCACGCCAACCACAGGCACGCCCATCATCGTGAGGTTGATCGAGACGGGTGACAGGCGACGGAGAACGATCATCTGGGCCCAGAAGGCCACACCGCTCACCATGACGGACTGATAGGCGAAGTTGACAGTGAGCTGCCACGTCCACTCGAAATCCGGTGGTCCGTCGACGACGTAGGCGAGGGTTCCCACCGGAATGAGCGCGACAAGCAGTTGCCAGGGCAATGCCTGGAGTGGGTCGATACTCCAGCGATGCTGACGGATGTGCACCGAAGTCGAGGCGTTGCACAGCGCGGCCGTCAACAACAGGGCCGTGCCCACCACCACATCTCGATCGTTCCAGTTGTTGTTCCACAGCTCGGAGATGACGAACACACCCACGAGGCCGATGATGAGTCCGGTCCACTTCTGCGTCGTCATCTTGTCGCCGAGAAACACCGCTGCGATGGGAACCGTCCACAACGCACTGGTCCACACGAGAACCGAGGCCCGACCTGCGGGCACGAGTGTGAGCGCGATGAAGACGAGGACCATCACACCAGCGAGCCGAACGATCGCCGTGGACAGAATCAGTGGCACATCGCGCTTTGGCGGCACGACGAGATTTCCGGTGAAGAGGCCGATCACGATGACGGCGATTGCGGCCCCGGCGATTCGAATGGCTGCATGCCATATCGGTGTCACGGTCTTCAGAGCCGTGACCATCACCGGCCAATTGGAACCAAGAATGAGAACAGCCATGCCGAGGAGGAGGTACAGGGTCAGCCGCGTGTGTTGGCGGGGGTCACTTGGCTGGTCCCTCACCTCCCAGAAAACACCCCGCCCTGGCCCACTCACAGGACCGCCTCCGCGTCATCTTCGTCGGGCAGGTAAAGATAGTTGTAGAACCGGGGTGACCATCGAGAGATGACGACGGCGGCGATCGCACACGCCACGCCACCGGACACCACGGAGAAGCGCACCGACGTCACTTCGGCAACCACGCCCGCTTCGAGGTCGCCGAGCCGTGGACCGCCACCCGAAGCGATCGTATGGATCGATGCAAGTCTGCCCCGAAGTTCGTCTGGGACCGAGAGCTGGATGATCGATTGCCGAAAGATCGCCGATACGACATCGGCTGAGCCGGCGAAGAAGAGCATCGCCAAGGCCAGCGGAAGCGAGGTACTGAGACCGAAGATCGTGATACCGAGACCCCAGCACGCAATCGCGATCGCAACCGCCCTTCCCTGCCGCCGTACCCGCGGGACCCAACCAGACGTGAATGCGGCCGCCATCGCTCCCGCACCAGGAGCGGCAAAGAGCAGACCCACGGTGAATTCGTCGCCACCGAGCACGTCTGTTCCAAATGCCGGGAACAATGCGGACGGCATGCCGAAGACCATCGCTCCGAGATCCATCAGCATCGCCGCTTGAATCAATCGTCTCGACTTGAGGAAGGCGAAGCCTTCCCGAATGGACGAGATCGAGAACGTCCGACCCCCGCCTTCGATCTTGAACCGAGGGATTCGGGTGAACGCCAGAGCACTCAACGCATAGGCAACAGTCTGAATCGAATACGCCGTCGGAAGACCCGCGAACGCGATGAGCAGACCTCCCACCGCGGGGACTGCGGTCTTTGCGAGGTTGGTCTGCGTCTGATTCAACGCGAGAGCAGCAGGAAAGAGGGCACGTCCTACCAATCCGGGAACGATCGCCTGTTTCGCGGGATTGTGGATCGCCATGATGCCTGCGCTCACGCCACTGAGCAGATACAGCGGCCAGAGAAAGGGGTCGTCGAGCGTCGAGTTCCACAACAGCCCAATCCCAGTGAGGACGTGGATCACCTCGGACATGATCAGCAACGACCGCCGGTCGAACGCGTCCGCGAGCGCACCGCCGATCAGCGAGACCAACAGCAGCGGCACGAGCTGGGCCAAACCGAGCAGCCCGACGGCGAGGGTCGAATCGGTGATGAGAAAGATCTGAATTGGCACGGCGACCACCGTCAGCTGTCGCCCCGACTGCGCGAGCAGCATCCCGGCAAAGAGCCAGCGATAGCCACGAACCTGTTGTAAAGGAGAGACGTCGACCACGGCCAAACGACCGAGACGACGAAGTCGACTCATGCTTGGATCACCATTCCGATGGCCTCGCCCACCTAGCCAAACGGGGTGAACCGTGGCTGCGTTGGGAAGCTGACCCTAGGGTCCCAAGCGTAGTGGAAACCGCTGCATCCACGGAGGAACTTCTGGCGCGGCAGCCGCTAGTTGCATACAGTCTCGACCACACCTCACGAGATCGTACAAAATATATGACCCCCAAAATTTTTGTCCCACAGGCTATTTCCGAGAGCGCCACAGAGAAGCTGCACACGCTCGGAGATGTGACCATCTGGCCCGGAACCGACGGGCCGATGCCCAAGGACGAGATCATCGCGGCGGTCTCCGATGCTGACATCATGTATGCGCTCGGCGAGGTCGAGTTCGATGCCGATGTCATTGCGGCCGCCAAGCAGCTGAAGTTCGTCGCCGCAATGCACATGAAGGCCACCTTCGTTGACCAGGCCGCGTGCACGGCACGAGGCATCCCGGTTTCGGGGCTTCCGAACTTCGTCAGCAAGACGGCTGCCGAGTTCACGTTCGCCATGCTTCTCACAACTGCCTGGCGGCTCCAAGAAGCCGGTCAGTTTCTCCGTGACGGCAAGTGGACACAGAACCAGGCGACCACATTCTTGGGATCTCGGCTGTACGGCAAGACCCTCGGCATTGTTGGCATGGGCACGATCGGCTCTCACGTGGCCAAGCGCGCTGCGGCGTGTGAGATGGACATCATCTACACCAAACGTGAACGGCTCAGTCCCTCGCAGGAATTTGTCCTCGGCAACGCGGAATATCGGTCGCTCGAAGACCTCTGCATGGAAGCCGATTTCGTGATGTTGTGCCCCGCGCTCACCGCGGAGACCAAGGGTCTCATCGGCGAGGAACTCATTTCGCTCATGAAGCCGACCGCCATCGTGATCAATACGTCTCGAGGACCGATCATCGACGAGGCTGCCTTGCTGAAGGCGTTGCAGGAGGGTCGAATCTTCGGCGCCGGGCTCGATGTGTACGAGACCGAGGTGCCTGAGCCGAACCCCGGCCCTCTGCCAGGCTTCTACGACCTGCCGAACGTCGTGCTCACACCTCACATGGGCTCGGCAGCGCGCGAGACGCGCGACGAGATGGCGATGCGCACGGTGAACAACATTGAACGTTTCCTGAACGGCAAGAAGCCCTTCGACATCCTCAACCCAGAGGTCTACGGTGGAGAGGCCAGGAACGATGAGGTGATTGGATAGCGCCTATGTCGACGTCGGATGTGTATGCGTCTCTCCGAGTTCAGCCAGTGGCTGGATCGCTCGGGGCCGAGGTGTCGGGTGTCGACCTCGGTGCCTTGACCGATGCACAGTTCGACGAGATCCATCGAGCGTTCATCACCCACCAAGTGATCTTCATCCGCGATCAAGAGCTCGACGAAGAGACGTACATCTCCTTTGCCAGACGATGGGGCGACATCATGCTCTATCCGTACATGCAGGGCCTGCCTGATCACCCCGAGATCTTGCAGGTCTTGAAGGAGCCAGAGGACACGTACGCCTTCGGCAGCCAGTGGCACACCGATTCGAGCTTCATCGCGATCCCGCCAAAGGCCACGATGTTGTACGCGCTCGAGTTGCCCTCCGCTGGCGGTGACACGGCCTATGCGAGCATGTACCACGCATACGACGCATTGTCTGACGGCATGAAACAGCTACTCGCTGACCTGCGGGTGCTCAATATCGGCGATCAACGTGTGCCCCGCTTCGACGAGCTGAGCGGGATGAGACAGAAGGATCCAGGTGATGTGCAGACCCGTGCGCACCACCCGCTCATCCGGACGCACCCCGAGAGTGGCCGCAAGGCGCTCAACGTCGGGGCGCACTCGATAGAGATCGAAGGTCTCACGAAGGACGAGAGCGCTCCCCTACTGGAGTTCCTGTACGCGCACGGCACTCGCCAGGAGTTCACGTGCCGCTTCCGATGGCAAGAAGGCACCGTCGGCATTTGGGACAATCGTTGCGTGCAGCACTATGCAATCGATGACTACCAGGGGCAACGTCGACGTATGCACCGGATCACCATCGCTGGCGATGAGGCGCCCTTCTAGGCATCTCGACACCACCGCAAGAAAGGTCAAATCTTATGGACACAGATGCATGGTTCGACTTCTCCGAACAGGTCGTCCTGATCACCGGAGGTGCGGGAGGTATCGGCCGGGAGGTCGCGTTGGCCTTCGCCGGCGCGGGTGCTCACGTCATCGTCGCCGACCTCGACGGTGACGCCGCAGCCGAGGTTGCCGCGCACGCCGGGGATCACGCAACATCTGCGGCGCTCGACGTGTGCGACGCAACTGCGGTCGAGCAGCTGACCGAACACATCTGGACCGAACACGGTCACATCGACGTACTCGTCAACACGGCTGCCGTGTACGTACGTGTCGCGGCGGCCGACCTCTCAGAAGCGGACTTCGATCGAACGATGGCGGTGAACGTGAAGGGAACCTGGCTTCTCTCTCAGCAGGTCGGTCGTCACATGGCTGAACGGGGACGAGGTCGAATCATCAACTACGCGTCGAACGCTGGCAACCGCGGCTCGGCACTGCAGGTCGCGTACAACGCCTCGAAAGCGGCGATCATCTCGATCACCAAGTCGCTCGCAGTGGAATGGGGACGTACCGGGGTCACCGTGAACGCCGTCGCTCCCGGTCCCACCAACACCGCCCTCATGGCGCCGGCCTTCAGCGATCCCGCGATCATCGAGGGTTTCGCTCAACGGATTCCGCAGGGCGTGCTGACACCGAGCGATGTGACCGTTGGGCCAGTGCTGTTTCTCGCGTCGCCGATGGCGAACTCGATCACCGGCCACGTCCTCTATGCCGACGGCGGGATGAGCGCCACCTAGGGCCGGTCGATGAGGCCGGTGAGCACTGCGGCAGCTTCCACTTGTCGATCTCGCAGATCGCCCAACGAACCGATCGCTGTTTGTGAGATTGCCTCTCCATCATCGATCAACTCGTCGATAACCCTGGCGAGTTCGCCCCGTGACATCTGGTCCGATCGGACAGCGAGTCGCTCGAGCCCAAGGGACGCGAGGAAGTCGAGGCACTTCGGCTGATACGCAATGGATGCGCTCGGCACCCCGGCGCACGCAGCCAGAGCGACCGCATGCAACTTCAAACCAACAAACGCGTCGAGGTGTCGGCTCGCGGCGAGAAAGTCTGTCGCTCGATCGTAGATTCGATGAATGGCGGCATCACGCGTGCCGACATCGCGAGCGAAGATCTTCGTGACCGCCAGATCCTCTGGCCACACCACGAAATACTCGATGGTCCATCCACGGTCGACGTAGGAGCGCACCGTGTCTGCGGTGTGCTTCAACATGTCGAGCTCGGAACCATACATCCCGCCTGCGGACTGGCCAACGTTCACGCCAAGCACCCGTTCGAACCCTGCTTCCTTGCTCACCGGGCGCCAATGACGTTCGTCCTGAACGAATGCTGCGACGGGGTCGCCGAGCACCGGCGCGTCGACACCTCGGTCCGCGAGAATCTGTTGAGAGTGCGGCCCTCGCACGCCGAGAACTGCAATCCCCTCCATGGCCTCGATCCAACGATCGAGCGGTTCGAAGCCATTGCGGTAGCTGTGGGGAAAGGTCGGATCGATGACGCCGGAGCCAAAGATCGCCCGACGTGACGCATCCGATTCCTCGGTGAAGTCCGAGACGTATCGTCCACCGATGAGCGTGCCACCACCGAGCACGGTGAGGGCGTGACTCCCCCTTCGTGCACGACTGTCCAGAAGTCCCGGTACACGTTCCGGGCGCCACGCGAGCTCGTGTGGCGCAAGATAATACTGAAGGGCTTGATGAACCGCCTCGTCGCCGAGATTGTGTTGCCCCAGCCAGCCCAGATATCGGATGCTGCTGGGAGAGGTACGGAGATATCGAACGGTGGTTTGCGTCGGAGCGATACGCCGCTCGACCTGGGTGCGAATGCTCATGACGCCGTCCCGCTCGGCACGCTCGAGAAGAGTCGTGCGGCGACCCGGCACGTCAGACCCGTGCAAGAACTGGCGAGATGAAACCCAACCCTCGAGAGGTCGTAGCGCATCGGCATGTGAGGTCCGGGTTCGACGCGGTGCGTCTTCCAAATTCGCCAGGCCAACCATCGCGTGACTCGGAGATCTTGGCGGAACTGGGTGATCGGGTCCGTGACCGCGTCTGCGTAACTGTCCCTCGCGATGATCCGCTGGTAGCGAACCCACTTTCGCAACACGGTCCGAAGCGGTGGCAGTGGAATGAGGAACTCGCCGGCGATGTCTGCCACCTCTGCGTCGTCGTTGAACATCGGGTGTTCGTTGATCGGCCCGTGATATCCGGTGACCGACTCGCGATGGAACACCCGTGTGAACAACATCGGGTAGTTGGCCGCAGACCGAATGGGGACGTTTCCGACGAGATGACGCGCCGAACATCGAAACGCAACGGCCGAACACTCCGCTTCATCGAGGCCGGCGATGGCCTCCGTGAGCTCGGGCGTGGCGATTTCATCAGCATCGAGATGAAAGATCCATGGCTTCGTGGCGGACTGCACAACTTGATGGCGTACGCCTCCATAGTCGAGCAAGCGGCCATCGTCATCGGTGTACGCGGAGTCCTGCTCGAGAAGGGTCGCTCCGTGTTGGATCGCAATGTCCCGCGTCGCATCAGAACTCGCTCCGTCACAGACGATGATCTCGGCGAAGTCCGACACCGACTCGAGAGCGGAGTCGAGCGTGGCCGCCGAGTTGTGGGTGAGGACCATGACGGTGGCCTCGATCGGTCGCGCGGCAGGAGCCGCATCACGTGTGCGCATGGTCGGGCTCACAATCGGGCGAGACGGGTGGCCTCGCGGAAGAAGTCGTTCGTTTCGCGGACCCGATCCGGCGAGTCCAACGCGGTCACCCTGCCGTTTTCGAGAACGACGATCTTTTCGCACGAGCTGAGTGTCGAGATGCGATGCGCGATGACGAACAATGTGAGCGTGCCACGCAGCTCGTCGATGGTCTCCTGCACCAGCGTCTCCGACTGCATGTCGAGCGCGCTCGTTGGTTCGTCGAGCACGAGAACATCGGGGTCGCCGACGAGCGCTCGAGCGAGGGCGAGCCGTTGGCGCTGCCCTCCCGAGAGACGGCCAAGGCGCTCCCCCACCGGCGTGTCGTAGCCGTTTGGAAACGCCATGATCTCTTCGTGCAGGTGCGCCCGCTGAGCCGCTCTGACAAGCTGATCGCGGGGTACACCCGGCCGGAAGAAGGCGATGTTCTCGGCAACGGTCCCATTGAAGGTCGAGACATCTTGCGGCACGTACCCCACACGCGAATACCAGTCGGACAACCGAGTCGTGCGGGCGGAACGTCCGTTCACAAGCAGGTCACCCGATTCGGGGTCGTGTAGTCGCAAGAGCAGTTTCACCAGCGTGGACTTACCCGCACCAGAAGGGCCGACGATGCCGACGGCTTCACCGCGCGCGACGCGAAAGTTGAGCGAGCTCAAGACCTCGGTCTCGAGTGTTTCATCCGTTGATCCGTCTGAAGCCTGGTTCGAGGCGTCTGGTCGATAACGAAACCCGACATCGTCGAAGGCCAACTCGTCGATGCGTTCAAGTACCTCGGTGCCACGATCGGCCACATCACCGTCGAACGTGCCGGTGCGTTCCCACAGTTGGTCGAGCCATGGCGACGCATTCTGCAACTCTTGATAGCTGCGTTGGACGGCGCCCGCGTATCCGAGCGCGCGGAGACCGATCACGACGACCGTGCCGAGAGCTGCGAGGTCACCGGCGTCGGTCAGCTCGAGGATCAGCAGGACACCCAGCATCACAAAAAGCGCGGCGCTGCGGAAGATCATGGGCGCAAGTCGGTTCATGACCCGAATACTCACCCACCGTTTCGAGATGATTCGGATGACGCTGCCGACCTCAGAAGCGACCTCCGCCTCCACGTCAAAGGTTCGTATGTCTCGAGCCAGACCGACGTTGCGAGCGATCTGATTTGCGAAGTCGACGTTCAACTCCGAGAGCACCTCGGTGCGACGACGGACGGCACTTGCGAGCGGACGAGACGCGATCAGCAGTGCACCAAAGACGACCACGAGCGCGGCCGCGACGAATGGAGATGCGACAAACGCCGACAGGCCCAGCGCGATGAGGCCGCACCCGGCGATGGCTCCGTTCGACGCGCTGTTCATCGCGGTGCCCGACCACCCAGCGTTCTTTGACATGAGTTCTTGCAGGTGACCATCGCGTTCGGCCTCCTGGGTGGACCACGTCGACGCGGTGTACGAGCGGTACGCCCCAACCCGCTCGCGGGTCAGCACGTCGGACGACATCCGAGCCGCGACGACGCTGGCAGTGACGTCGAGAACGACGACGAGTCCAAGCAAGCCGAGTCCGATGGCCACCGCACCTGTCGTCGTGCTGAAGAGCGAATCCGGTAGGAGCGATGTCGACGTCAGCCCCGAAACATCGGCCGTGACGGAAATGCCGACACCGACCACGATCATCAAGACGATCGCCTGCACCAGGCCACTCAAGAACGATGCCGCAACGACAATCCCGAGGCGACGATACATACCGCCGAACAGCCGACGGAGAATCGGAATCAGCGAGCCGACATCTCCGTTTGCGCGACGTTTGTCATTGGATTGCACCACACCGCTTCAATCGGCACGAGCCGTCCACGGATGAGCCATACGGCCCAACCCACAAAGGTGGGTACAGGCTAATCGATGTTGATTTCAGCGAGCTGTGCGGTGACCTGATCGAAGTCGGGTTGCACACTCGCGTCTTCGGTCACCCATCGATAGCGCACCACGCCCGCTTGGTCGATGACGAACACCGACCGTTTGGCGAGCCCCACATGGCCCTTCCACGAGTCGTACTCGACCCCATAGGAACGGGTGACGTTGCCACCCCAGTCCGAGAGAAGCGCAAAGTCGACACCGAGTGACTCCGCGAAGGCCTGTTGGGCATAAATAGCGCTCACCGAAATGGCGACCACCTCGGCGCCCATGCTTCGAATCTCGGGCAGGTACTGTCCCAACTGGGACAATTCAGCTCGTCAAAGGTTGCCGAAGTCGAAGACGTAGAACGCCACGACGACTGGGCCCTTGCTGCGCAAGTCCGAGAGGGAAATCGTCTCTTCGAACGTGCGCCTCAGCTCGAAGTCTGGAGCGACCTCTCCAACCGATGGCCCATCTTCAGTTGTCATCTCGAGCCGGAGCCTAGAGCTTGCCGGTGATGACGTAGCTGAGAATCTCCGCGACCTGTTCTGGCGACTCGGCCACGGCGAGCGCCGCAGCGTCGACCTCTTTGAGCGCGTGGCGGTGTTCATCGGGGTGGAGCACGATGAGCGGGGTGCCAAGAGCCGCCGCATAACCAGCATCGAACGCTGCGTTCCACTGTCGGTACTTCTCGCCGAATCGAACCACGACGACGTCGGCGTCTTGAATCAGCGTGCGCGTACGGATCGCATTGATCTTGGCTCCCTTGTGATCGTGCCAGAACTCGTCCTCCTCCTTGCCGAGGATCGCGACGCCGCAGTCGTCTGAGGACTGATGGTCGGTGACCGGCGCCGAATAGGTCACATCCAGCCCGGCGTTCGACGTGATCTCCAAGATTCGTTCACGCCAGTCGCTGTGAATCTCGCCGGATAGATAAACGTTCCAAGATTTGTTCATTGTTGCTCTCCAGATGTGCTGTCGCGGTGAAATGGTACTCAGGGATGAAGGGTCATGTCGCGAGCAGCTCGCGCAGCTCGGCGAGCTCTGCCTCGCTCGGGACCCAGTCGGAAGCCTTGGCATTGCTGACGACCTGCTCGGGTTTCGTTGCTCCGGGCGTCACGGCGGGCACGGCGGGCTGCGCCAGCACCCAGGCCAAGGCGATGACCGACATCTCTTGGCCCACTCGATCGGCGAAGGCTCGAAGCCGCTCCGCGACGGCATAGTTGTCATCGGACAAGAACCGTTGGTAGCGGTCCATGTTGAGACGCCCCTCGACCGGTTGGCCCTGACGTTTCTTCCCGGTCAGCAGGCCACTGGCGAGTGGATAGAACGGGAGGAGCGCGATGTTCTCGTCAACTGCGACCTCGACGGACCCGTTGGTCTCGACTTCGCGATTGACCATGCTGTATTCGATCTGGTTGCTCACGAAACGCGCCAACTCACCATCGCGACTTGCCGCCGCAGCTTCGGCCATCTGCTCGGCACTCATGTTCGAACACCCGATTTCGATCACCTTGCCCTCGAGGACGAGTTCGTTCATTGCCCCGAGGGTTTCGGCGATCGGAGTGTCCGGGTCCGGAAAGTGGAGCTGAAACAGATCGATTCGGTCTGTCTGCAACTGCGTCAGGCTGCGTTCGATCGCCGCTCGCACGTACTCGGGGCGAGCGCCCCCCGATTGCTCGAAGCCGGGGATTGCCAAGCCAAATTTCGTGCCGATGACGGCCTCGTCTCGGCGCGAGCCAAGCGCATTGGCGAGGAAGCCCTCGGACTGAGCTTCGCCATAGTTGCTCGCCGTATCGAAGAAGTTGATCCCGACCTCCAGCGATTTCGCAACGACCTCGTTCGTTCCGGCTTGGTCAAGGGCTCGCCCGAAGTTGTTGCACCCAAGTCCAATCACCGAAACCTCGAGTGATCCAACCATTGCAGTTCTCATCGACGCGTTCCCATCCTTGTCGTTCCTTGCTCACACATCTTGATACACGGCTGCTTTGAGCCGCTCGAAGTTCTCCGGCCCCATGTCGATCTCGCCTCGGTCGATCTGCCAGGCGAGGTCCGTGACGGCACTGTTGAACGGCGTGGGGATCCCGGTCTGCTCGCCCATCGTGACCACGTGGCCGCTGATGTACTGGAACTCGCTACGCCGCCCCTTCTTGTGATCGACCACCACGGCGGTCTGAGACTCCTTGCCGACGTGATGCATGAGTGTCTCCATCGCCAACACAAGCACAGCGTCGGTTCCACCGACGAAGTCCTCTTCGGTGAGGCCAAAGATCGGTTCAAGCTCGTAACCGAGCGCCTCTCCAACCGCTACCGATTCACGACCGAGGGCGACGGAAATCTCGTGCATTCCCGGCAGACGCATCGCTTCCCAATTTCGGAGACCGAAGAGCCCGAACGGCCCCATCGTCATGGAATTGGCGACCAGCTTGGTCCATTTCTTGCTCGAGATGTTCGCCGTCGTCTCGACGACCGACGCCGCGCCGAGAATTGAGGCGACCGACTCCAAACGAGGCGTACTCGAGCCGTCGAGCTCGCCCACCGCCAGCCACGTGCCGGCGCGGGAGGTATTGCGTACGATCACGCCCGGCTCGAAGAGGTCAGCACTGAGCTCGATGGCGCAGCCGATGGTGCGATCTCGCCCCACGATTGCGGCAATCGCATCGTTGTTCATCGAGTTCTGTACGCCGACCACCACGCCATCGCTGGCCACGAATGGCTCGATCAGCTGCGTCATCCACTTGGTGTCTTGCGACTTCGCGCAGAGCAAGACGACGTCGAAGGTCGGTTTGAGAAACGACAGGCCCACCAGATGATGTGCGTCGACGGAGACCTTGAGCTCGAGGTCGGGCATCGTGACCGTCAAACCGCGCTCTCTCATCGCCTCGACGTGCTCGGGCCATTGATCGATCACGGTGACGTCGTGTCCCGCGTCGATGAGGTCGGCAGCGATGCTCGCTCCGATCGCGCCGGCAGCCAAAACGGCGACCTTGGTCATACCTGCTCGATCCTCACTGGCTGGCCCGTGTGCAATGACTCTTCGATGGCAAGCGTGACCGCCAGCACCGTTCGAGCATCTTGCACCGTCGTCAGATAACTGTCGGAGCCGGTGACGAGATTGTCGATCCACGCTCGCGTCTCGTTCGCCAGCCGACCGAACATGGTGTCGCCCACCCATTCACCAGTCGTTCGGCTACCGAGAAAGGCGAAGTTCAGTTCCTGCTTGGTGTAGGCATTGCTGTAGCCATGTTCGGTGTACAACATCTGATCGCGATGATCGTCATCGATCATCAACGCTCCGTCCGTCCCGAACACCTCGAATCGAATGCTCTGACCAGAGGTCGGGAAGTTCTCCGGCAGCATGTAGCAAACGCCGGCATCGACCACCGTGCCGTTGCTGAATCGAATCATCGAGAACGCAATGTCATCGACGTCGAAGCCGTGTTCCCGGAAGACCGTGCCATGGCCCCGCGAGACGACCTCAACCGGCACGTGAGGCGCCATGTACCAACAGGCCACGTCGACGAGGTACGTGACGATGTCCACAACGGGAGTCGCATCGGCGGATCGACGCAAAATCGTGAGCCCGGTCTTTCGCGAGTTGTAGACCCGTCCGGTGATGCCGACGATCTCGCCGAGCTTTCCCTGCTGAATGTTGTCCCATCCAACGCTGTACTTCTGTAGGTAACGCATCGAGTACCCGACTCGGGCGTCGACACCCGCCGCTGTGGCTGCGGAGATGATCTTGTCGGCATCGCTCAGATCGAGGGCGATCGGCTTCTCGATGAGCACGGGCTTTCCCGCCTCGACGGTAGCCAACGCGGGGTCCAGGTGGAATGGCTCCGAGGTCGAGACGATGACTGCGTCGACTCGATCGTCATCGACCAACTCGTCGATACTTCGCGCAATGTGATCCACGTCGAGATCATCTCCGACCTCATCAGCCCGACCGGGGTCCTCGTCCATAATCGCGAGGTAGTCCACGGCCGGATGTTGTGCCGCGAGTCGGGCTCGCTGGACTCCGATCTTTCCGACCCCGATCACCCCAAGCCCGATGTTCTTTCGCTCTCTTGCCATTCGAGGCATCCCCCTTCGTTCAACCGCCCGCAACGATCCTATATGATGCAATCTCTGCGAAGATAGGTGTCGTCCGCACTGTGGCCATACGTTCCAAACTGATCGTCGACTCGACCCCACTCAAGGAATCGGCAGAGTTTCGGTGGCTCTTCTCCGGCTTGGGTTTCGCGGGGTTCGGCCGGCAACTCACGGTCGTCGGGGTTCCCTACCAGGTGTACGACATCACGGGCAGCACACTTCTGGTCGGGCTGCTCGGCCTGATCCAGCTGTTCCCCGTCCTCGGCGTTTCTGCAGTGGGCGGTTCACTTGTCGACGCCGTCGATCGGCGAACCCTACTGATGCTGGCTCAGTTGGCGACCGGGCTCACCGCAGTAGGACTCGCCGCCAACGCGATGCTCGACTCGCCATTGGTCTGGATGATCTTCGTCCTCAGCGCTCTCAACGCAGCGGTGTCGACGATCGATCACCCCACGAGAGCCACCCTCGTTGCCGCAATCGTCCCCCGCCGACAGCTGCCTGCAGCGACCGCCCTCACGCAGTCACTCGAGAACATCGCTCGCATGGTGGGCCCCGCGGTCGGTGGCGTTCTCATCGTGGTTTGGGGCGTCACGGCCACGTTCGTCATCGAGGCCGTCTGTTTCGCGATCGGAGCGCTCTTCACCATGAAGCTCCTTCGCCGGCCCGCCGTGGGCGAGGTGGCGAAGTTCGGTCTGCGGTCCATGTTGGAAGGCTGGGAGTTTCTCAAGGAACGCCGTTTGCTCCGCGCCAATTTCGCCATCGACTTCAACGCGATGGTCTTCGGCATGCCGCTCGCGCTGTTTCCCGCATTCGGCGAGGAGGTGCTCGGCGGCGATGCAAGGACGGTCGGGCTTCTCTACGCCGCACCTGGGGCCGGAGCGATGGTCGCCACGCTCACCTCTGGCTGGGTCGGTTCGGTCGAGCGCCAGGGCCGTGCGGTGATCATCTCGGTCATCATCTGGGGCCTCGCGATCGCAGGGTTTGGCTTCAGCCGAACCACGTGGCTCGCGCTCGTTCTGCTGGCCATTGCCGGGGCCGCCGACGTGATCTCTGCGGTGTTCAGAAACACGATTCTTCAGCTCGCCGTTCCCGACAATCTCCGAGGCCGTCTCAGCTCATTTCACGTCGGTATCTCCAGCGGCGGCCCGCGTCTGGGCGACTTCGAAGCCGGTGCCGTGGCGTCCGCGACCAGTGTGCCATTCTCGGTCGTGTCTGGAGGACTTGCCTGCGTCGTCGGCGCGTTCATCATCGCTCGCAAGATGCCCGAGCTCGACGCCTACGTAGACGAACAAGACGCGCTGACCTAACCGGTCGAGTCACCGCCTCGCGTCGAGGATCACCTTCAGTCGGTCCGGTGAAGGTTTTGCTGCGGTCTCATAGGCGGTCTGAATGTCCTCGAGACCAAAGACGTGCGTGATGTAACTCTCGAAGAGCTCCGGATACCGGAGCGCGTATTCCTGTGCCCGGATCATTGCGGCGCGTCGCACGAGCTGAGGGGTTCGACCGGTTTGCAGGATGAGGTGTTTGTCCATCATCTGACCGAAGTCGATCGGGTAGAACTTGTCGTCGGGATTGCCAAAGTAGATGATCGTTCCCTCCGGTGCCGCCACGTTGATCGCGTCCTGCAGCGTTCCCACCTGATGTCCCACCACTTCGACCACGATGTCGAATCGATCCTTGTTCTCTTCGCGTTTCGACCACGCGCGGCTGATGATCGCTTCCGTGGAATCAAGCCCAAACGAGTCAGCGATCGCCGTTCGATCGACCAAGTCGATTCCGACGACGGATGCGGCGCCTCGGTCGCGCAGCGCATGGGCATAGAACAATCCGACTGGACCGAGTCCGATCACCGCACAGTTCAATCCGCTGAGGTCATCGGGTAGGCGCGTAAGGCCGTGCAGCACGCAGGCGAGGGGTTGCAGCGGTATCGCCGAGACATCGTCCATGTCGGGATGCATCGGGGCCAGGGCCTCCGCCTCGGTCTCGCTGTATTGTTTCAGGCCGACACTCCCGCCAACCCAACCAACGACTCGTTCACCGACGTCGAGGTCAGAGTTCGACGCCACGACCCGTCCAACGATCTCGTGTAGGGAAAGGCCCACCGGACCGGGGTGCGACTCGGTTCCACCGTCGAGACATCGGGCGATGTCGCTCCCGCAAATCCCACCGGCAAGGAACTCGAGAATCACGTTTCCCTCGGACACCGCGCTGAAGTCAGGTCGCGGCGTTTCGACCCGTTCGTAGTGCAGCGGTCCATCGAGGCGGTACGACCACATCTGTTCTGTCATGTCGGTGCTCCCGCTACCACAAGCTTGCGTACTGTTCACGAACCGATTTGAGACCGGCGGCAACGAGCTTCACATCGCTCGTGGGGGTGATCATCGTGCACCCCTTCTCGGCAACCATCTCTGCGTAGGCGACGCTTGGGGTCACGGCGCCCCAATGTTTCCCGTTGGCCTTGCACGCCTCGGCGATCCGGTCGACCGCCGCGATGCAGCTCTCGTGCATGAAGTCACCGATGACACCGAGCGCCTGGCTGAGGTCTGAAGGACCGACGAAGAGCAGGTCGATTCCTTCGATCGCGGCGATCTCGTGCGCCTCTTGCGCTGCGCGAGCAGTCTCGATTTGGATCGCGACAAACGAATCTCGGTTGGCCCTCTCGGTGAACTCGGCCATGGGAATCGCCCCGAATCCCCCGTCGAAACCGAGTGGGTTCAGGCCTCGGCGCCCGACCGGCGCGAACTTGCACCACTGTGCGAATTCCCTGGCGTGATCGGCGGACTGGATCTGTGCCGCCATGACCCCGCCGGCGCCGCTCTCGAAACAACGAGTGACCGAGGCGTAGTCGGTGGGAGGGATTCTGACAAAGCTGTCGAGGCCGTGGGCCCGGCCAGCCATCGCCGCGATCTCGATGTCTTGCGCGCTCATCTCGGAGTGTTCGCCATCGATCCAAAAGCCATCCCAACCCCCTTGCATTCCCATGTACTGCACGAGGTTGTGGTGAAACATTCGGCCGACCGAAAAGACCGTTAGGCGCTCACCGTTCTTCAGCCGGTGTTTCATGAGATCAGGCATCGCGTGATCATATATGATGCAAAATCTTGACAGCGAATGTCAGAACCAACCGAGGGGGCACCGATGCCGGTCATCGACATGCACGCACACGTCACGCCTGAGCGATACAAGAAGGCGATCGCAGAAACCGGGTCGTGGTACGGGCTCGATTCGACCGTCGGCGAACTGGGACTCGGCGGATTCAGTGATTCTGTGGAGACCCGCCTCGCTGGTATGGACGCAGACGGTGTCGACATGCAGCTGCTGTCGGCCAACGCTGGCTTCTACCAGTACTTCAACGACCTCGAGACGACCAAGGCGATCGCACGCGAATGTAATGAAGAGATTGCCGAGATGGTCGTGGAGCGACCCGACCGGTTCATGGGCCTCGCAAACGTCCCGATGCAAGACGTTCCCACCGCCATCGCCGAGATGGAGTATGCGATCACCGAGCTCGGCCTGAAGGGAGTCATGATCAACGACTCTGCCGCTGGTGACACCTACGACGAGCTCAAGTTCGTGCCCTTCTTCAAGGCCGCCGAGGCGCTCGGGGCAATCGTGTTCTTCCATCAGGGCGGCGGCACACTCGTCAACCATCGCATCGAGAGGTACAAGCTCGGCAACTCGGTCGGGAACCTCACCGAACGTGCGCTGGTCTTCGGAGCCCTCGTCTTTGGTGGAGTCATGGACAAGTGCCCTGATCTCAAACCGCTGCTCGCGCACGGCGGCGGCTACACGCCCTATGGCGCGGTGCGGATGGACAAGGTGTGTGGAGCGCTCGATCGGGTCGACCCCGCCGATCCTCTGACACCTCGATTCGGTCGCCGTCCCGATGAACACTTCGATCTGCAGAACGCGCCAACCGACTACCTCGACAAATTCCACTACGACTGTTGCACCTACGACGGTGGCATCTTGCGCTTCCTGATCGATCGAGTCGGGATCGATCAAGTGGTTCTCGGCACCGATACACCTGCGCCGATGGCACTTCCCACTCCGGTCGACTGGATCCGAGGGCTCACCGAACTCTCCGACATGGAACGTGATGCCATTCTCATCAACAACCCGATGAAACTTTGCGGGTTGTGACCGCTTCGCCTGGTTCCGGGGTGATCGGCTTCGGTGTCATCGGTATCGGCGACATCGTGACCGGCACGATTGCTCCCGCAATCCTCGCCGAACCGCAAGCCGCCCTCGTCGCTGCGGTGAGTCGTGACCAGGGCCGCGCAGAAGCCTTCGGGGCACAATTCGGACTCGACTTCGTGACCACCGACTATGCGTCGATGCTCGCGCGGCCTGACGTCGACGTGGTGTTCATCGCCACGCCGAACGCTCTGCACGCAGGCGAGGCGATCCAGGCCGCTCGAGCAGGTAAGCACGTCTTTTGTGACAAACCTCTCGCTACCTCGGTGCCCGATGCCGAAGCCGTCGTCGACGCATGCGAGGACGCGTCCGTTGTCCTCGGCCTCAACTTCCACTACCGCCACCTCCCCTGGGTAGAGGAGACCCGAAAAATGATCTCCGAGGGGACACTCGGCGAGATACAAACGATCGATGTCGACATCGGGTCGGGCACCCGCGACTACACGAACTGGCGCATCGACCAAGCGATGGCTGGCATCGGCTCGCTGTACAACGTCGGCGTCCACATGCTCGACGCGCTCTCGGTGATCCTCCAGGCCGAACCGGTAGAGGTGAGCGCCATGTTCGATCGGTCACCGTCGTCGGGCCAGGTGGAGATGCAGGCCCTCGTCCTCATCAGGTTCGACAACGGCACACTCGTGTTCACCAACTGCAACGAGCGGACCAAATACCCGCGCAACACGATCACCATTCACGGCTCGAAGGGACGGCTCATCGGCGACAACCTGACCCGTTCACGCGAAGAGGGCACGCTCCACCTCCACACCGCCGACACCCAAACGAGCACCACCTTTCCCCCACCGGGAGCCCATCAACTCTGTGTCTCGCAATTCGCCAAGGCGGTGCTTGCAGGCGAACGGCCCCGCGCTACGGGAGCAGACGGGTTGAGATCGATGCGACTCTGCGACGCGATCGTCCGTTCGGTGGTCGAGAAACGCCATGTTCTCGTGGAGCAACCGTGACCGACGAGCTCGTCGACATGGTCTCGATCGACCAAATCGTCGCCCTTGCTCGAGAACGGATCGAGCCAGGCCCCTTCACCTGGGCTGACGCAGCTGCGGGCGAGGAGGTCACCGCAGCGCGAAACCGGAAGAGCCTTGCCAATCTCGCACTCGTGCCCCAGATGTTCACCGACGTCGGAACCGTCGACACGACGAGTTCGTTCGTCGGGGTTCCGCTGTCTATGCCGGTGATGTTGGCCCCCGTCGGAGCGATGTCGCTGTATCACGAAGATGGTGCGCTGGGATGTGCTCGCGCCGCGGCCGCGGCCGGCACCTCTGGCATGTGCGGAATGCTCGTATCCGAACCCTGGGAAGCGCTCGCCGACACGGCCCCGGGTCGACACTTCTTCCAGCTCTACGTCTGTGGTGACCGAACCTGGTTGACCGAGGTCATCCAACGGGTGGAAACCGCAGGCTTCGCAGGCATCGTCGTCACGGCCGACACGCCGGTGATCGGACGGAGAGACAGGGCGCTCACCAGCGGCTTTCGCTGGACCCGTGACAGCGAAGACCCGTACAACCTTGCAAGACACGGGTTCGACATGGACTTCCGCAAACGGGTCACGTGGTCCGACTTCGAGTTCATCTGTGAGACGGCATCGATTCCGGTCGTTCTCAAAGGAGTGATGTCCGCAGGCGACGCATCACACGCCGTCGATGCAGGCGCAGCAGGTGTGTACGTCTCCAATCACGGCGGGCGGGCGTTGGACCACGTGGTCTCGACGATCGAGGTTCTGGCCGAAGTTGTCGAAGCGGTGAGCCCGACGATCGATGTCGTGGTGGACAGCGGGTTCATGCGAGGGCCCGACGTGTGCAAGGCGCTCGCGCGAGGAGCGACAGCCGTCGGTCTCGGTCGATTGCAGTGTTGGGCTCTCGGCGCAGGAGGACAAGCCGGCGTGGAGCGAACGTTGCAGATTCTGCGGGAAGAGATCGAAACCTCGATGGCCAACCTTGGCGTTGCACGAGTCGCAGATCTTGGGGCCGAACATGTTCGCTGGTCGACGCCAGTCAACTAGCCGAGCGTGATCACTCCGGCGTCGACCAGCTCCGTGATCTCGTCGGAGGACGCCCCAAGAGACTCCAAGATGTCCCGCGTGTGCTCACCCAGTGCTGGCGGGCTGTCGAGTGAGATCGCTGGTTCACCATCGAGGTGAATCGGCGAGCCGGTCACGGGGACCGGACCATGCTCAGTAGGCAGCTCGACGCGCATCTGGTTGTGCTGCACTTGCGGGTCGTCGAACACCTCTCTCATGGTCATCAAACGACCCGCGGGCAGACCGATCTCGTGCAGTCGTTCGATCCACACGTCGGTGCTGTCTGCTGCAAAGAGCGGATTGACCAGCTCGGCCAACGCGTCGCGGTGAATCACCCTTGCCTCGTTCGTCGCGAACCGAGGATCATCGACGATGTCGAGATGCAGTGTCTCGCAGAGAATCTTGAAGTGGCCATCGCTGACGATCGCGAGGTTCAGGTGCCCATCTGAAGTCTCGAACGTCTCCGTCGGCGCCGTGAACCAAGAACCGGTACCGATTCGGCCAGGCTGCTCGCCTGTCGCGAAATACATCGCGTTCCAGCTCGACTGGATTGCGATGACACCGTCGCGCAGGGACACCTCGACCTTCTGGCCCTTCCCGGTCGCGGCTCGACCGGCGAGCGCCGCGGACACGCCCATTGCTGCGTTCGTGCCAGCCATGTAGTCGGCAACCGTCGTCGCCGTCTTGGCCGGTGGTGCTCCCTCGGCTCCTGATACTCGCATCATCCCGGATTCACCTTGGAAGATGATGTCGATGCCCGCACGCTCGGCGTCTGGTCCGCTCGACCCGAACGCGGAGATCTCGGCGTAGACGAGACCGGGGTTTTCCTGGGCCAGGTCCTCGTAACCAAGGCCTGCACGTTGCATTGCACCGTGGCGCAGATTGTGGACGACCACGTCCGCTTCGAGGCAGAGCTTCCGGACCCATTCCTTCGATCCCTCGGCCCTCGGGTTGATGACGGCGCTCTTCTTCCCACGATTGATCGCTGCGAAGTAGTAGCTGTATCCATCGACGTAGGGGCCAAACGAACGCGCGAGGTCGCCTCCTCGAGATTCGACTTTGGTGACGTCGGCTCCCATGTCGGCGAGCAACATCGAGCAGTACGGTCCGGCGATGAGATTTCCGAACTCGACGACCTTGATACCAGCGAGAGGTTTGTTCATGCGAGCTCCAATACGGTCGCGATTCCCTGGCCGACACCGATGCACATCGTGGCCAACCCGTACCGCGCCTCGCGTCGACGCATTTCGTGAGCCAACGTGACCAGAATCCGTGCTCCTGATGCGCCCAGGGGATGTCCCAGGGCGATCGCTCCGCCATTCACGTTGATGGTCTCCGGATCGAGGCCTAGCTCGTCTCGGCTCGCGACCGCTTGTGCGGCAAACGCCTCGTTCAGCTCGACAACCCCCAGATCGCTGACATCGATGCCCGCCCGGTCGAGAGCCTTCCGTGTGGCGGGAACCGGGCCGATGCCCATGAAATCGGGATGTACTCCTGCCGCCGCGGTCGAAACAATTCGAGCCATCGGCTCGAGCCCATGACGTGAGACGCCCGCCTCGGTTGCCAGCAAGAGCGCAGCCGAACCATCGTTCATCGGAGACGAGTTTCCCGCGGTCACGGTGCCATCTTCGATGAACACCGACCGAAGTTTGGCGAGCGTCTCCAGCGAGGAATCAGGACGTACTCCCTCGTCGCTCTCAACCAAGACCGTGGATCGTCCTCGCGCATCGGCTGGCGCGTCGATCGCCGAGATCTCGTTGTCGAATCGGCCCGCGGCCTGCGCTGCCGCCGCATTCTGGTGGGATGCCATCGCGAAGAGATCTTGAGACTCTCGGCTGACCTGGTACTTCTCGGCGACGGCTTCAGCGGTGCGTCCGAGCGAGATGGGCGGGTAGTCGCGCTCCATTTGTGGATTCACCAGACGCCACCCGAGCACGGTGTCGACCGCCTCTGGCGCACCGACAGCGAAGGCCTTGTTTGCCTTCAGAGTGACGTAGGGTGCACGACTCATCGACTCCGATCCACCAGCGATCGCAAGGTCTCCCCAACCGTCCGACAACGCATGTCCGGCACTGACAACGGCTTGCATGCCCGAACCGCACAGGCGGTTGACCGTGGCACCAGATACCTCTATTGGCAGCCCGGCAAGCAGGGCAGCCATCCGGCCGACGTTGCGGTTGTCTTCGCCGGCTTGGTTGGCGGCACCCCACATGACGTCCTCGATGGCGGAAGGATCCAAGCCGTCGTTTCTGGCCAACAGCGATCGGATTGCGTGAGCGGCAAGGTCGTCGGGCCGGACGTGCGCCAACACGCCGCCGATCCGCCCCATGGGCGAACGGACCGCATCGATGATGAACACGCCGTCAGATCCCAAGGGGTCGACCTCCATCGACGGGGATGACGGCGCCGGTCGTGCATTTCAGGTCGCCAACGACGGCAGATACGGCTCCAGCGACGTTTTCGGGGGACGCGAGGCGTTTCAACGGGGTGGCGTCGCGCTGACCATCGACAAAACCTGGTGGCATCGACGCCGCGTACTCACCCTCGACCCAGCCCGGGGACACCGAGACGACTCGAATCGCTGGCGCGAGTGCTCGACCGAGCGAGCGTGTGAGGCTGTCGACGGCAGCCTTCGAGGCGCAGTAGGCAACGTTGGAACCAAGCCCCGTCACGGCGGCGACCGACGAGATGTTGACGACCACGGGATCGTCGGCCGACTCGAGCAGAGAACGAAACGAACGAATCGCAGCGAAGGGCCCACGCCAGTTGACGGAAAAGATCCGGTCGATCAGCTCGTCGTCGAGCGAATCGAGGTCATCGTGTGCGACGGGACGGGTCACGCCCCCGCAGTTCACGAGAACATCGACCGTGCCGAAACGTTCCTCCAGAACCGACTGCGCTGCCTCGAGCGACTCAGGATCGGTCGCAATGATCTGCAACGCCAGATGCCCCTCACCGAGCTCGCCGACGATCGATTCGGCCCGGTCCTGGCCGCTCGCATAACCCACGACCACTTTATGACCGTCCGACGCAAGGCGACGACAGATCGCCGCGCCGATGCCACCGCTGCCGCCGACGACAACCGCGACCGAGGACCGATCGGAAGATGAATTCGTGTTACTTGACGCCATATCGCTCCACTCGAATGTCGGCTTGGGCTTTGTGACCATCGAAGTTCTCGATTGCGCAGAGGCGAGAGCAGTACTCACCGATGAGCGCGGACGACGCTGCATCATCAACCCGCTGATACGTACACGTCTTGAGGAACTTGCCGACCCAGAGTCCACCGGTGTAGCGCGCGGCGCCCTGTGTGGGCAGCGTGTGGTTCGTGCCGATGACCTTGTCGCCGTACGCGACGTTTGTCATGGGGCCGATGAAGAGCGCCCCATAGTTGGTCATGTTGTCGAGGAAGTACTGGTCGTCACTGGTCATGACTTGGACGTGTTCGTTGGCGATGTCGTTCGCGACCGCCAGCATCTCCGCGTGATCGTCACAGACCATGACACGCCCGTGGTCACGCCACGCGACACCGGCGATGTCTGCGGTACGGAGTGTCTCGAGTTGCCGGTCGACCTCGGCGATCGTTTCGAGACCGAGCTTCTCCGACGTGGTCAACATGATCGCGGGCGAACTCGGTCCGTGCTCGGCTTGGCCAAGGAGGTCGGTGGCACACATCTCGGCATCGACGGTCTCGTCGGTGATGAGCAAGGTCTCGGTCGGTCCAGCCGGCAGGTCGATGCCGACCTTTCCGAACAACAGCCGCTTCGCTTCGGCAACGAATGCATTGCCCGGCCCAACCAACATGTCGACCGGATCCATCAGAACACCGAGCGCCATCGCCGCCACGGCCTGAATCCCGCCGAGGAGATAGATCTCGTCAGCTCCCGCCAAGGCCATCGCAGAGATCGTCTCGGCTGGCACCTCACCATTGATCGGTGGTGTACATGCCGCGACTCGGGGCACGCCGGCCACCTTGGCAGTGAGAACGCTCATGTGTGCTGAAGCGACCATCGGATAGCGACCGCCCGGGACGTAACAGCCCACGTTGCCCACCGGGAGGTGCTTGTGCCCGAGGAACACGCCGGGCAAGGTCTCGACTTCGACGTCGGTCATCGACGCGCGTTGCACCTCCGCGAAGTGGCGAATCTGCTTCTGCGCGAACTCGATGTCGGCAATAGTCGATGGGTCAACCGAGGCGATGATCTGGTCGAGTTCGCTCGACGAGAGCCGGAACGACTCGGGCTCCCACCCATCAAAAGTGCTCGACAACTCGCGGACGGCCACCTCGCCGCGCTCCGCGATGTCGGCGATGATCCCTCGTACTTTCGCCGTGAGTTCGAGGTCGTCGCCATGGGCGCCTTTGACCGCTGCGTCCTTGAGAACCTTCATGTCTATCTCTCCTAGTTGGTTACGAGTGTTTTGCCCGTGAGGACATCGATCTCTTCGGTCGACGCGCCTTCTTGTTCGAGGAGGTCGCGTACGTCGACTTGACCACCGCTCCTGCTCGCGGACTCCACCGCAGCACGAACGACGATCATCGCGCGCAGTCCTGCGGCGACGTCTACTTGCATTTCGCCGGTACCTCCGGCCGCGTCGGCCAGCTCATCGAGCTGTTCGCGCAGTGGATCACCTGACTCGGTCACGATCGCGACAGTATCCTCACCGTCGCGAGCCAGCTGTAGCTCGCCGTGTTCATCCACGTCGCGGCTAGTCCACCACCGATGATCAAGTCGATAACGCAGGTTGCCCGCCGTGGCTTGGATCTCGAAGCGATAGAGGCTGGGCGTCGTCCAACTACTCGTCACCGTCGACAATGCGCCGCCTGCGTGCTCGATGATCGTGATCGCCGCGTCGGCCATCGGTCCCAAGGTCTCGTGCTGAAACCTCGCGTTGACGGCAACGGCGGGGCCCAGGAGGTCGAGCACGTTGTCGATCTGATGGAGACCCACTTGGATCAACACACCGGCCTCGGATCCTGCAGCCGATCGATACCATGCGTCCGGCTTCATCGCAGCACCGCGAGCGTTTGAGAAGTCGGCATGCATTAAGCGAGGTGACCCCGCATCACCGGAGCTCAACCAGGCCTTTGCCCACGTATGACCGGCAAGGCGCCGAGGGTGGTGGGCGACACCGATCTGCTTCCCCGATGGTGCGGCGCGCAGAAGCGCCAGACCGCCCGCGATGTCGACAGAGACGGGCTTGTCGAGCAATGCTGGCTTCCCCGCCTCGACAGCCGCCTGTCCCATCTCGACGTGGAGGTCGTTGGGGGTTGAAACGATCAAGGCATCGATCGCATCGTCGGTGAGCATCGATTCGAACGAGTCCGACGTGCGCTCGATCGAGAACTCCTCGGCGAAGGCGCGACGACGTTCTTTGTTGCGGCCGAAACAACTGACGATTTCGACCTGGTTGCTTCGGGCCGCAGCCTGGGCGTGCGCGCGCGCCCACCGACCGACGCCAACGATGCCAAGCCGCGCTTTCACCTGAGCGAACAACCGATCAGCAGGGCCGCAAGAAACGGTCAGCGTTGCTACACAACACCTTCTCTTGCTCGTCCTCGGTGAGAACCGCCACCGCCTCGACCCCGCCAACCGGATCATCCGGCGCCATGTCGAACGGGTAATCGCTGCCGAGAACCACCTGGTCCCACCCAATACGCCGTCCAAGCAACTCCAAGGCAAGCGGATCGTGCGTCAACGAATCGATGAAGAACCGATTGAAGTATTCGCTCGGAGGCGTCATGCCAATGAACTCTTGTGCCTCTGAGCGTCGAGCTGACCCGTGATCCCAGCGCCCAGTTTGGTATGGCGTGAAACCGCCACCATGGACAAACCCAAACCGAAGGTTCGGGTGGCGGTCCATGACTCCTCCAAAGATGATGCGTCCCATGGCGATGGTGGATTCGAGCGGGTTCCCGATGAAGTTCTGGAGGTAGTACTTGGTGATCCGCTCCACGCCTGCGATCGACCGTTGATCAGGGTGCAACCAGACCGGCAGATTGAGCTCTTCCATCTTCGCGAACAGTGGAGTGAAGGACGCGTCATCGAGGTCGACCCCATTCACATTCGTGCCGATCTGCATTCCCCGCAGGCGGGAGAACGGGGCTATTCGATCGAGCTCCACGAGCGACGCGTCGATGTCTTGCAGGGGCAGCGTGCCGAACATGTGAAATCGATCGTGGTCTGCGTCACACAACGACATGATCCCGTCGTTCTGGAGCCGAGCGAAGTCGATGCCAACCTCGCGATCGACGTGGTAGTGGAAGTTGGGCGGTGGGATAGCGATGATCTGGCGATCGACCCGCTGACGATCCATGTCAGCCAGCCTCATCGCCGGATCGAAGATCTCGTCAGGGAGCGGGCCCAACCGCTCGCGTTGCGGGTATTTCAACCATTGTTTGCCCTCAGCCTTGATCAACACCGGCCCATGCTCGGGTTGTGCCTTCTGCATCTCGACCAACGCATCGGGCACGATGGCGTGCGCGTGAAGGTCAACGACGATTCTGCCCATGATGTGTTTCCCTACTTGATGGCCTGCGGATTGACTGGGGAGCCGACCGCACGAGGAATGTTGAGTGGTGGTGCAACGAGCTGGAACTCGTAGATACCGTCCGCGGCGCAGTCATCGGCCAGTTCGTCGAGGTACCAGATCTCTCCGACGAACAGTCCCATGTTTGGAATCATGACCAGATGAAGGGGCTGAAAGCTGCCCTCGATCTCGTTCGGCCGGACCTCTGCTCCCCACGTGTCGGTGGCGATTGCCGCTACCTCTCGCTCGTACAGCCATGGGGCTGCAAGCATCGACAGCCCGGGGGAATCCCCCGCCGAATAGCCGTCCCATCCGGGAAGGTTGCGACGGTGTGCCATGTCGCCGGTTCGGATGAGCACCATGTCTCCGGTTCCAACTTCGACACCGTGGAACTCGCACGCGGCATCGAGGTCGTCTGCGGTGATGGCCTCGCCTGGTTCGAGGTACTCCTTGCCCATCGAGCGAGGAATGTCGAGCAGGACTCCCCTCGAAACTACGGCCTTGTGCTGCTCGATTCCGTTGAGTTCGGCACCCTTGCTCGAGACGAGCTCGGCGTCATATCCGTTGTACATCTTGCCCTTGTGGAAAATGTGCGACAGCGCATCCCATTGCGTTCCGCCTTGGAGAAACAGAAACAGCGTGTCGTCAGCAACGCCGAGTTCGAGCGGGTAACCCTGTGTCCCAGCCACGTAATCGGTGCCGGTCGCAACCATTTGGTGAATCGAGTTCACTCGGCCGAACGCGCCTGTCTGGGGCCCGGAGCCGTCGAGTGGGAGCTGCAGTGAGAAAACCTTTCCCTGCTGCACCAATCGAGCGGATTCGGCAATCTTGGCTGGCGTGATGTGATTCATCGTCCCGAGCTGATCGTCGTCGCCCCAACGACCCCAGTTTCGGTACTCCTCGCAGTACTTCTCCAGCAACTCCACGGTTATTTCGGTCATGATGCCCCCTCGTTACGCCGCATCCTACATTGTGCATGATGACCCCTGCCTCCTTCAGCGGTGACAGGTCAGGCGTGCCGAGATCTACGTCGGTGCACCCAGCCTCGACGACAGGGTTTGGGCTGCCTCACGCAAGGCGTTGCCGATGAGCGTTCGGTCCATGTCGGCAAAACGAGCGAGAGGTGCCGTGAGTACCACCGAGCCCTGACAACAACCGGAGCTGTCGTAGAACGGGGCCGCGACCGCGGCGCCACCTTCGACGCGCTCCTCGATACTCACCGAGTAGCCGACTTCACGGTCAGCAGCCCGCATATCGAGGAGCGACTCGACGTCGTAGACCGTGTTCTCTGTCAGCTGTTGGAGCGGCGATGATTCGAGAAGCTCACGAGCGTGCTCTTCTTGAAGGCCGAGGAGGATCGCACGACCTGCGGCCCCGGCGTGGAGCGGAACCGGGCGCCCGAGGTCGACGACATACCGCAGCGGCTTGCTGCTTTGACTCTCGTAGAGAAATACTGCGGCACCACTGTGAAGTGTGCATACGTATGACGTCTCGTCATACTGAGCCACGAGTGCCGAGAGCACGGAGCTTGCGGCGACCGGCAACGTATCGAGGGCCGACAAGGTCCGGCCGAGCGCGAACAATCTCGGTCCCGGTTCGTACTTGCCGTTCTCCCCCACCAACACGTCGAGCGCCACCAGCTGTTGGAGAATCCGACCGACGGCGCTTCGGTCGATTCCCGTGCTCCGAGCCAGCGCCCGCGGCCCGACGGGCTCACCAGCTGCCACGAGCGATTCGAGAATGATGGTCACCCTCGCCAGCAGGCCCTCGGCCAATGTCTACCCCTTGGTCTTGATGGGCATCCCACCCGATTCCACGTAACGGTAGCGTTCCGCAAGCAATGGCGACAGCGGCTGACGATTCTCGGGTTTGTACGAAATCCACATCCGTAGCAAGTGCCGACGGCGTTCGAGATCGGCGTGGTCCTCAAATGCGTCACGAGCGTGGAGCATCACGTGGTTGTTGAGGAACTGCATGTCCCCCTCTTCGAACATCATGCTCATCGCCATTCCTGGACGATTCGCAACCTCTTGCACGAAATCCAGCGCCTCCACCTGATCTGCGGTCATCGAGAGGTGTTCACCGAATCGGTCGACGCTGCGGAAGTACGCGAGCGATGCGAAGCGGGAGGCGATCTTGCCTTCAGCAACGCTGTACATCGGCATCTGATACCACGGTTGATCGCCGTCGGCTTCCTCGCCTCGCCAATCCACGTTGAACGGCTGATACAGCACCTCGAGGAGGTCTGGTCGCTCCTCGAGAACGATGTTGTGGATGGTCGTCGCGCTGACAATCTTGCTTGCACCACCACGCATTGCCGTCCTCAGACAGAAAAGTCCCAGGACATCAACGGGAAGCTGGTCTGCGTGATAATCGAGCTTGATGTTCGTCTGATACACGCGGACATTTGGATCGTCGACGGACATGCCAGTGTCGCGGACGTGCCCGAGCCGATCACCCGCCGAGTTCTGCCGCACCGGTGTTCCCAAGTGCATGCCGAACGCCCAGTAGATGCGTTCGCACTCGGCGTCGGTGAATCGTTCACGCGGCAACCCTCGCACGAGCGCGAGACCAGGCCCATCGCTCAGCAACGAGACCACACCATCGACAACCTCGGCGCAGGCTTCCAAGGCGAAGTCCGACGCGTCGAACGGCAACTCGAGGCCTGCCGACGACCGCACCCGGTCTTCCAATTCGTCGATCATCTCGGGGCGAAGCCGAATGATCCAGCCTTCATCTCGTTCTTTCTCTTCACCGAGCCACACGGTGGGCCCGGTGCGTTCTTCTCTCTCCATTGTTCAACTCACATCCTGTGCGAAGTGTTGGTCATCGAAGCGGCGACACGAGCTCGGCAACCGTGCGATTCTCGAGATCATCGATCACGGCAAATACAGCCTGCTGCGTGTCGTCGTCATGTTTCGGCGCAAGCTCCGCGAACTTTGCCTGCACTCCGGCCATCGTCATCGGCCGTTCCTTCTCACCGAGCATGTGCTTGGCATATCGTTCGATCTTCTCGCCGCCGATGTCGATCGTGACGCGACCTGGCCAGAACTCTGGATGAATCTCGTCGAGGTCGTCGGCCTGCTGGACATCGGTGACTGCCATCAGACGCTTGAACTCGTCGGACGGACCTCGGTCGAGCACCCCCGTGAAGACATCCATTCCGGCACGCTTCTCGGTAAGGGCCAGCGCTGCGGCATATGGGCCGCTGAATTGCGCATCGACGGCGGAGGTCGGGTTCTGTTTCGCCTCGATGGGCGATCCACACAGTTGCACTCCGTACGTGGGCATTTCGATGAGGATGCTGTTCACGTCGGTGGTATCGATCTCTCGCTCGTTGGCGAGATCGATCAGCAGGTCCAGCGTCTGGTGGGTGTACCGGCAGAGCGAGAATGGTTTGATGGCAACGTTCATCGTTTCGTATTCGGACCCAAGCGTTCGGGTGGCTTCGTCCGGGGTTGGCCGAAGCGCATAACCCTGGAAGAACCCCTGCTCGCCTTCGAAAACTTCTGCCGCCCCGATGAACCCGGCTTCAGCCAGCGACGTGGCCACGAATCCGTTGTGTGCGGCCAAGCCCGGGTGCATTCGTTTGTTCCAGGCTCCGTTCAAGATGTATTGCATCGACCCCGCTGCCTGCGAGCCGTTGAGGCCCATTGCGTTGACGATCACCTCCGGTTCGACGCCGCGGAGCCGACCAACGATTGCCGACGCCGCGAAGGTTGCGCAGGTCCCCGTCGGATGGGAGCCCATCTCATGCGACGAGTGGGGGCCGAGGCCCATGGCGAGCCGACACGCGATCTCGTAGCCCGCAACGACGGCGACGATCAGATCCTTGCCATTGGCGCCGTTCTCTTCACCCGCAGCCAGGGCGGTGTTCACGACTGACGAACCAGCATGAATGACACCCTTTGCGTGATGGTTGTCGTAGTCGAGGCTGTGCGAGAAACCACCGTTGGCAAGTGCTGCCCACTCGGGGGCCATCGGCTGTCCCGTGGCCAGGACGGTCGCACCAGTTTGTTGGCGGTTGAGCCGAGAGACTCCGTCGAGAATCTTCGGACCCGACTCCATCCACTCATAGCCACCGATCGTGTTGGCCATGATGTCGAGAATGAGCTTCTTTGCGTGTTCCACGACGTCGTCTGGCAGATCGTCGAATGACAGTCCCGCCGTGTACTCCGCATATTGCTGAGCAATCTCTGGTGTGGTCACCGTTCCCCCTGGTGGTTGTGTGACGAGGAATGTTCCTCTGAAGGTGTGCCTTGTCGATGCTGAGACATCGGATCTGCATGGTCGTGCCGGCGATAGTGCTCGAGGAGCAAACTGCGGCCGTAGTCATTGCCGTTGGGCGTCCGCACAATCGTGTGGACATGTCGACGCGATGGTTCCCGGTTGTCGTAGATGATCCCGGGGAGATGGTCGAACTCGATGAGAATCAGTGGATTCGTGACTCGGTAATAAAACGCCGCGTCGTCGTCCCAACCGCCCATCCATGCAAAGTGCGTGTCGTCCAAGTGCGTCGTGATCTGATCGAGCCACAATTCGGCGTGACCGGGGCGCAGCCGGCGCGTGTACAGCGATATCAGTTCAACCAGATCATCCCGCTGTTGCTGCCCAAGGCTCGAAAACGCCAATCCCTCGCTGCCGAGGGCGAGGTTGTCCACCTGCGCCGTCGTGATGACCTCACGCGGCGGCGCCGTTGAAATGGATGCGACCTCGCGCTGAGCTGCACCCAGACTTCGCATCAGATCGAGGCCCGTGGACTCCTCCTCGGCAAACACCCGAGTGCCGGCGAAGGCACCCGACTCGGCGACGACGGGTTCCGATCCCCTGAAGTCTGGCGTCATCACGATCTGGTCGCCGATGATCAGACAGTTGACGATCAGGTGATGTCCGTCGATCTGCCAACCCCACGGCTCGGTCGCGGAGGGTGTCCCGAACACGCTGATCCAGTAGTAGAACTCTCCATACTCATCGTGTCGACCGGTGAGCTCGGCGGCGTGCTCGTTCAGACGCATGACGTCGCGTGCATTGTCGTACCCCGAGACACTCATCGATGTTCGAAGCAGGTCGAGCGCACGCCCGCGCTGTTCAGTCGACATGTCGTGCATGCCGAGGCCATGACGCATCAAGAAAAAGTGCATGTTGTGCCACGAACGCCAGTGGTAGTCGTCATCGACTTCGAACGACACGGTCTCGCGTTCCTCGGTGGACAATGATCCGAGGAACCTTTGCGCCGCTTCGATGATTGGATCGACGGAAACGCCAGTACTCGCCAGTGGGTGCAGGCGCTCGACATCCGGCACCCCGGTCATCACCCCCGAGAACGACCCGGCAAGGCTTTCGTCGGCCCGCTTCATCGCGCCTTCGATGATCTTGCGAACAGGTGCCGCATAGTCACCGATGGGGGTGACGGCAAGCGCCGAGGACCCGGACTTCATGTTGAGATTGACCTCTGTCTCGGCCACACGTTCCCCTTCACGCGGCCATGACGGCCAACGGATGCCATTCATCTTCGACGCCCGGACAAAATCATATATTATGTCGCAGAGGTGAGTGGAAGATTTGCCGACTCACGCGGAGGACGACAATGCGTATCCAACGAGTCGAATCGATCCCGATCGAGGTACCGGTCAGACGACCGCTCAAGATGGCTGTCGCAACGGTGAATGTGCGCACGTGCATCGTGGTGCGGATCACCACCGACGAGGGCCTCGTCGGATTGGGTGAAAGTGTGCTCGCTCTCTATTTTTCTGGCGAGAGCCTGGCGTCGGCGCACGACCTCATCGCAAACGTGTACGCCGAGCAGCTCGTCGGGCGAGATGCCGGGGATGTCAACGCCATCAGAACCCTGATGCGCCGAATCAGCGTCCACAACAATGGTGCACGAGCAGCCGTCGAGATGGCCCTTCTCGATCTCATTGCACAATCGGCCTCAATCCCGCTCTATCGCTATTACGGCGGTCGATCCCGCGCGTCGGTGCCAACGATCTGGCACGTCTCCGGTGGCTCACCCGAAGAAATGGCGGCCGAAGCTGGTGAGGCGGTCGCCGACGGGTATCCACTGGTCAAGGTCAAGGTCGGCAACGACGTCGATCACGACCTCGCATGCACGTACGCCGTGAGAGAAGCCATCGGCGATGATGTCATGCTTCTCCCAGACGCCAATCAGGGTTGGGACGTTGGTGACGCGCTCCGTTACCTGCGCGGGGTCGTCGACGCCCGCCCGGGTTTCGTCGAGCAGCCGGTTGATCGCGACGACGTGGTCGGCATGGCGACGTTGGTCTCGCAAAGCCCCGTCCTCGTCGCTGGCGACGAAGGGATCTTCGACGCCAGCGCACTTCGCACCTATCTGGCGATGAATGCTGCGGGGGCCGTGGTTGCCAAACTCATGAAGGCAGCGGGGCCCATCGGCGTTCGCGATCTGTTCTCCGTCGCCGACGCCGCCGGCATCGGGGTGCACTTCGCGGGTATGGCCGGACAGAGCAGTATCAGCGCTGCACACGGAGCTCACCTTGCGCTTGCCGTACCAAACCTCAAGTTCGGATCGGGCATCTCTCCGCAGTACCTAGCCGATGATGTGTGCACCGAGCGATTTCTGCCGATCGAAGGACACCTGCACCCAAGCGATGTGCCAGGACTCGGCGTGACGATCGACGAGGAAAAACTGACGCACTATCGCATCGACACATGACGATCACCCTCGGCATCGTCGGTCTCGGAAACTGGGGGCATCGACTGGCCGAAGCGGTCGAACGTATTGATGGTGCGGAACTGACATCGTGTTTCTCGCGCACTGACGAGACGCGACGCTCGTTCGCCGAGGCGCACGACATCGAACCAGCGGCATCGATCGCCGAACTCGCTGGTTCCGTCGATGGGGTGCTCGTTGCGACGCCCCACACCACGCACGCCGACCTCGTAGTCGAGCTGGCGGAGTTCGGTGTCGCCATCATGGTCGAGAAGCCACTCGCTCTCTCCGTCACCGATGCGGATCGGTGCACGGACGCGGCGCGGCGCAATGACTCGATCTTGCAGGTTGCGCAGTATCGACGACGCGCCCCCGCGACGCGACGAGTTCGTCAACTCATCGATGAGGGCGAACTCGGCCAACTTCATCTTCTGGAGGGCCACTTCAGCCGGGTGATGCCTGCAGACCCGCAGCGACCTTGGCGAGAGAACCCGAACGAGGCACCAGCTGGTGCCATGACCGCACTTGGAGTGCACATCGTCGACAACCTGCTCTACCTCGCGGGCGACTTCCCGACACGACTGACCGCCTTCAGTACTTCCCTGAACCCGGCTGCCCCGCTCGATGACATCACCACGATGCAGATGGAGTTTCCCTCCGGCGCAATCGGAGTCCTCACAACCTCGCTGCGAATCCCCAAGCTCATCACGTGCGCGGCGCACGGTTCGGAGATGATCGCCTGGAGCGAAGAAGACGGCCAGCGCTGCTTCACGCTGCGCGACGGGGACGATTCGAGAACAGAACTCCCCCTGGTTCCCGTCGATCCGATGGTTGACAACGTCGCACATTTCGTCGAGTGCATTCGCTCGAACTCGCAACCCGAGACCGGTGGTGCCGAAGGAACAGCGGTCGTTCGGATCCTCGAGGCGATGACACAGAGCGCCGTACAGAACGGCGCCCCTGTCGAGTTCTGAGCTGGGTGTAGGTCAGAGTTGCGCTCGAGTTACGAGCCCGACTCGATGATGTCGCCCGAGCGATAGTCCGGAACCACTGTGGGCACCGGATCCGTCTCGGGCAACATGGCCCACGTGCCGAAGTCTTCGGCCAGGTCAACCTCGATCGTCTGCAGTACATCGACCGCCCAGCGCCGGAACATTTCGGGCCCCTGTTGCTCGACGGCGAACTCGATTACTTCGCCACGCACTTCGGTGAGGTCTGGCGCCGTCCGCTCATAGACGTCGATCAGGTACAACCCGGTATCGGCGAGTACCGGCCCGCTCGGCTCGTTCAGCGGCGCGGTCAATGACGCGGTATCGAGCCCGCCAGGTAACGCATTCGGAGCTGAACACCCGAGATCACCGCCCGCTCCGCTGCCATCGTCCCGATCCACAAAAGGATCGATGGACAACTCTCTGGCCACCGTAGCGAAGGCTTCGCCGGCATCGAGTCTCTCGCGTGCCGCGTCAAAGTCAGGAGCGGCCTCCAATTGGATGAGCTGGAGGCAGATTTCCGCCTCGATGAGCAAGTACGCCTCGTAGGCACCAACGAGGTCGAATCCAGGCGCCTCTGTACGCACGAGTGTCTCGGACACGTTTGCCCGAATCGTGTCGAGCTCTGCTTCGATTCGCACGCGCTCAGGTGTCTGATTCAACGCGCTCAGAACGCTGTCGATGCCTCCCCTGCTCTCGAATCGCTCGACATACTCCTCGAAGGCAGCGTCGACGTCGGCGTCATCGGGCACGACATCCAAATCGTCCGCAGCGCGCGCTCCAAACGCCTCGCGAAGAATCAACAGGAGCATTGTTCCCGAACGTTCGTCCTCGTCGAGCTCGTCGACATCGACATGGAGCGCAGCGATCTCCTCATCGGTGATCTCCACACCGTCGACCAACGTGGGATCCGAGCTTCCGCTGCAGCCAGCCGCCAGCAGCGCGAGCAGAACGAGAATCGAAACGCGCCTCAACGAGATCTCAAAAACTGGGTCGCGTTCGTCTCGAGCAACGCCTCACGCCGGCCGCGCGCCTCGGGTATCGCATCGATGAACGTCACCGGGTCTACGAGACCCATGTCAAAGGGACAATCACTACCGACCATTATTCGATCCCATCCAACACAGTCTGCGAGGTAGACCAACGTACGTTCATCATGAACGATGCAGTCGTACCAAAAACGTTTCAAGATTTCAGAGGGAAGCGTATTCGGTATCAGCTCACGGGTAACGGCACGTTTGTGCCAGCCGTGGTCCCATCGGCCGGACAGATAGGGGGCCACTCCCCCGCCATGCACGAAACCCCATCGCAGCTTCGGGTACAGGTCGACAAGTCCGCCGAACACGACGTTCGCAATGGCGATCGTCGTATCCACCGGGTTGCCCACGAGATTGAAGAGGTAGTGCTTCGAAAGCCGCTTCTGGCCAACGACGTCGCCCTGATAGGGATGCACCAGCACCGGAAGATCATGGGCTTCGAGCGCCGACCAGATTGGAGCGAATGCTGGCTCAGCGAGGTCACGACCATCGACGTTTGAGTCGATCATGACCCCCCGCACGATGGGGTTTGGCGCCCAACGTTCGACCGCCGCCACCGACGCGTCTGCGTCCTGGAGCGGCAAAGCGATGAGCACGCTGAACGTGTCCGGATGCGAGGTCGCCGCGTCGACGAGCGCATCGTTCGACCAGAACGCGAGCGTGCTGGCCACGGCCCCTGGCAGGTCATAGCTGAACATCTGCGGCCGTGCACTCAGAACGTGATGTGTCACCTGCGTTGCCGCCATCTCGGTCAGGCGTTGCTCGATATCGACGATCGCACGGGGCACCGGACCGTTCTCGACCCCGTTGGGGTAGCGAAAATAGACGTGGTCATCCTCATACACGACCACCGGAACGTGGTCCGGGGCAATCGCTCGCATCTCCTCGAACCGGGCAACCGGCGCGAAGTGAGCATGGACGTCTATTGCTTGCACGGCACTCCTACGTTCTGTGCTCCTAACAAGCTCCCGCGACCTTCATCACGTATCCGAGAAAGGTGTAGTAGCCCACGAGTGCTGCAAGTTCGACGACCGGACCAGATCCCCCAAGCGCTACGGAGACCGCAGCGAAACGGCTGTCGCTGACGTCGCTCGACTCACAGAGCTCTCTGACGAAACCGACGATCACATCTTCCTCGGCGGTCAACTCGCCGCTGCCGGTTTCGAGGTAGGCGATCGCAGTCTCTGAGACGCCAGCGTCGCGAGCGAGACCGACATGGCTGTCCCATTCGAACGCACAGTCATGGACCTTGGCCGCGGTAATGATCGCCAGCTCTCGGTTGTGTCCGCTCAACTGCCCCTCGTACCGGATCTGATGGCCGAGTTCGGCTGCCGGTTGGGCAAGTCCAGGAGTGTGCAACAGCACTTCGTAGGGACGCAGCATCTTGCCTCGACTTTCCACCACCCAGTCGAAGACTTCCTGCTGCTGTTCGGACAAGCCATCCTTCGATGTCAAGAGTTCGATACGTTCCATGGTCATTGTCCAATCTTGAACAGTCGGGCGGCGTTCCCGCCGAGGATTCGCTCACGGGACGTCTCGTTCATCCTCACTTCTGCGAGGAAGGCAAGGGGATCGGTCGGGCCCATGTCGAATGGATAGTCGGTTCCCAGAAGTACATGCTCGTCGCCGAACTCTTCGATGAGGTACTCGACCATTCCTGGCTCGAACACCGTCGTGTCGAAGTGCAACTTGTGCAGGTACTCGCTGGGCTTACGCGTGATGTGACGGCGCATTTCGGGGCGGACGTTGTACGCGTGGTCGGTGCGAGCAAAGTAGTAGGGCAGGTAACCGCCGCCGTGCACGACGACCATCTTGAAATCAGGAACCCGCTCCCAGACACCGCCGAGAATCATTCGAGAGACCGCAACCGTCGAGGCCAGCGGCATGCAGACCACGTTGACAAGGTAGTAGTCGTCCATGCGTTGACCGTGGGTGAAACCCTGGGGGTGCATGATGGCGGTCATGTCGAGCTCGACGGCCTTTTCCCAGATCTTGTCGTACTTGCGATCGTCGAGATCTGCGCCGAGCACATCGGCGTTCATCTCGAACCCGTTGAACCCAAAGTCGCGCTTGGCTTCCTCCATCACCTCCACGGCGATATCGGGATATGCCATCGGGATGTTCGCCACCGCGGCGAAACGATCCGGGTACTGTTCGACGACCTCGGCAAATCGTTCGTGCTGGATGCGGCATGCCCTGATCGCAAGCTCTGGTTCGAGCCAGTAGAAGTACTGCGGCGGCACGATGGACAACAGCTGCATGTCGATGCCCTGCTTGTCCATGTCCTCGATGCGCGCCTCGGGCTCGTTGAACTTTGCGACCTGGTCTGGTTGGCTTCGAAGCTCGGTGTTGTACCTCTTGCTCTCCTCAGGAGAAAAGAACGTTCGTGGATCCATCTCGGGCTTGAAATGTGGCATCGCCAACTCGTTCGACTCGCGAACCGAGAGGTGCGTGTGCACGTCGATGCACTTGCAGGCTGGCTTGGAGACCGTCGTCGGTTCCCATTTCGGTCCGAGCTCCGGCCACCACTCGTCTGTCATGTCGTCTCCATTGTTGTGATTCCGGTCGAGATCAATTCATCGATCGTTTGTTGGTCGATGCCGAGTTCACCCGACAGCACCTCGAGGCTGTGCTGGCCCAACGTGGGCGGCGCCAGCCGAATGGAGGGTGGGGTGCCGAACATCTTGAACGGAATTCCGACCATCGAGACCGGTCCTGCCGTTGGGTGTGCAACTTCACTGACCATGCCACGAGCGAGCGACTGCTCGCTGCTCAACGCCTCCGCCACCGAGTTGATCGGCCCCGCAGGTATGCCAACGGGAGCCAGTGCGGCGATCCATTCGTCCCTGGTACGGGTTTGCATGCACTCGGCCACCGCAGAGTCGATGGCGTCGCGATTTCTCACCCGGTCTTGATTTCGCGCGAATCGGTCGTCGGTCGCCCATTCGGGATGTCCGAGAATCTCGGAAAAGCGACCGAACTGATCATCGTTTCCGACCGAAACGGCGAGCTCTCCGTCGGAGGTGGCGAAGGTGCGATAGGGAACGATGTTGGGGTGCCCGTTTCCGAATCGTTGCGCGTCATCCCCTGAAATGAGGTGATTCGAGGCCACGTTGGCCAGCATCTGTATGCCGGTGTCGTGTAGGGATGCCTCGGTTCGTTGCCCCTTCCCGGTGCGGCGCCTCGCTTCGAGAGCGCCGAGGACAGACATCGTGGCGAACATGCCCGTGCAGATGTCGACCATCGCGACACCCACCTTCATGCTTTCGCCATCGACGAGTCCGGTGATCGACATCAGGCCCGTCTCGCCTTGCAGGATGAAGTCGTAACCGGGCAGACCCTCTTTGGGACCGCTGCTTCCGTAGCCGGAGATCGTGCATCGCACTGCGGTTGGTGCGTTCTCCTCGTACCACTCGTCGGTGAACCCCCATCGATCGAGAGTGCCGATCTTGAAGTTGTCGACGACGATGTCCGCGTCGCGGATCAGCTGCCCCAAGACCTCGCGTCCCCTCTCGGACATCAGGTCGAGGGTCACACTTCGCTTGTTTCGATTCACCCCGAGGAAATACGCTGACTCCGTTCCGGCATACGGCGGACCCCAGGACCGCGTGTCATCGCCGCGTCCCGGTCGTTCGATCTTGATGACGTCGGCACCCATGTCGCCGAGCCACATCGTGCAAAGCGGACCAGCGAGGATCCTGGTGAGATCCACGACGCGGAGCCCAGAAAGAGCCCCCGACTCGCTCATCCTCGCTGCATCCCTTGCGACTTCTCGCTCTGGTTGGTTCCCTCGTTGTAATGGGTGAGGTACGTGCCAAGCTTTTCCGCGTTTCGCTCGCGGAACTGGTGGAAGTCGGCGGGCCGGCCCTCCAAGAAGGCGTTCATGCCCTCGTTGGCTTCATCGGTGCCCCAGATGTTCGCGAGGAGCTCCATGCCGTGCTGCCATGATGGGTACAGCGAGTCCGAGTCGTAGTTGAGGCTGACCTTGGTGGCTCGAATGGTCTGTGAGCTGTATCCCTTGATCTCACCCACGACCGCTTCGACTCGCGCGAGAAGGTCACTGGCAGGAACGGCTTCGTTCGCGAGCCCGATCTCTGCTGCTTCCTTGCCTGAATACCGCTTGCACAGGAAGATCATCTCCTTTGCTCGACGCTCACCGATGAGCTTTCCGATGTACTGGGTGGCTCCCACCGTGGGGCACGCGCCAACCCTCGCACCCGTCTGGCCGAAGATGGAATCCTCGGACGCAATCACGAGGTCGGTCCAGAGCATCAGCTCGTGTCCGCCACCGACGCAGGCACCTTCGACCATTGCGATGACGGGAATCGGCAGATTTCGACAGGTCATGGCGACCATCTGCATTCGGTCGTTCCACATGTACGAGTTCGCCTTGTTGAGCTTCATCATGGCGTGGAAGTCACCGCCGGCCGAGAAGTGACCGCCAACGCCGTAGATAACCGCGGCGACGATGGTTGGATCTTCCCGTGTCGAGTTCAGCGCATGTGCTATTTCGTCGAGCGTTTGTTCACGAAACGCATTCCGAACCTCTGGGCGATTGAGGCCGATCCAAGCAGCGTCAAGACGTCGTTCGAAAACGATCTCCGTGTATTCCATGTCTCTCGTACTCCCGTGTGCATGAAGGCTGGACGTCGATCCAGGGCTCTGAACCCTCTCAGAGCTTCGTGATCGTACATTTTATACGATCATCCTTCAAGCGGAATCGGAGGAATTTGCCCCGAGCAAAATTCCCCTTCTCCACGCTCGCATGCAGATTGTGCATGATATAGGATGCCGTCATGCCGCAACGCTCGAGCGATTTCTCCCGGTGCACCGGGCACCGTTCACGCTTGAGCTGCGTCGTCCCCGCCCTCGGGCCTGATCGACAGCGTGACGTGATGCATGATCACGGCTTTGGCCCGCTCGATGTCACCATGACGGAGTGCGTCGATCAAATCGCCGTGCTCCTTGTTCGCCATGTCACGCATGCCGGGCAACCCCGAGATTCGGGCGCTCACCGCCATCACCGATGCATCTTGGAGGGAACGAACCATCGCCACCAGACGATGCTGGTTCGACGCCTCGTAGATCGTCATGTGGAAGTCGCGGTTCAGTTGCACCCAGGCGGCCGAGTTCGGCGCAGCGCTCATTGCGGCGTGCAACTCTTCACACCGAGTCAAGATCTCCTCGGTCAGGAAGGGCATCGCCATCTCGAGAGCGAACGGTTCGATACGCTGTCGAATCTGGTAGACCTCACGCAAATCTTCTTCATCGAGTTCCGCGACGACCCCGCCATGGTGAGGGTCGATTCGAATCAGCCCCTCCGACGCAAGGTCACGAAGTGCCTCGCGCACCGGGGTCGTACTGACCTCGAGTTGGGCCGCAAGCTCCGACTGGACCAGGCGCGTTCCGCCGGCCAACTGACCATTCAAGATGGCGAGCCGAATAGCTTCGCGAACGTAGACGTGGGCAGTTTGCCCACGACCCGAAGAGGTGGGCTGCAATCCGGTAAAGGGGTTGCCAGTCGGCGTCACGTCGGTCATGCGACAAGGATGGTACCAGTCGCCGGCCCGCAAGACGATGTTCGTGCGTCCATCAAAAACCAATCGCAACCAAAATCAATCAAATCCAACAATCCAACCAAACGGTCACCCGACCGGATGAAGAAGGCAAGGGAGCAGCAGTGAAAGAAGCATTCGGCGTTATGGGAACCGACTGGCGGGAGGGCATCAACTGGGTTGAAGTCCGAGAGTGGCGCCTCAAGCGTGCACGCGAAGCCATGGAACGTCATGGACTCGGCGCAATGCTCCTCATGTACGACGAGAACATCCGGTACGTCACCTCGACGATGACGCCTGGTTGGAATCAGCTGAAGCCAGGCCTCCGTTACGCAGTGCTGACCAAGGGCAAAGAGCCCATCCTGTACGAACAGGGCGACATCGGCTATCACATCCGCGAACACTCCCCGTGGATTCCCAAAGAGAACGTGCGCTACTCCTACGCATGGATCAAGGGCGCAGCCGGTCCAGCATCGACCTCCCAGGTCGCCAAGTTTGCGGACGCGTTGTTGGGCGACCTCGAAGATGCGAACGTCAAGGACATGCCGATCGGCGTGGACTTCATGGACCTCAACATGATCCGCGCATTTGAAGAGCGCGGCATCAACTGGGTCGATGGCATGACACCAATGATGGAAGCACGTTCGATCAAGAGTGAGAACGAACAGAAGGCCATGCGCATGGTCGGTTCGATCTGCGACGTCACGCACTACAACATCTCGCAGTGGATCAAGCCCGGCGTGACCGAGAACGAGGTCACCGCCTTCACGATGGAGTACCTGTACAACTTCGCAGGTATGGAGAACGTCGAGGACGTCATCGTGTCCTCCGGCCCGAACGCTTGGCCGAACTGGCGAAACCACGGCGACCGGATCATCCGACCCGGGGACATCGTCATCATCGACCTCGCCGCGTTGACCTGGAACGGCTTCAAGTCCTGCGTGTACCGCACGTACTGTGTCGGTGGAAAGCCAACAGCAGAACATCAGCAGTACTACGACCTGGCATCCAAGTGGCTGTGGGAGTCGATCGAATTGGTCAAGCCCGGTGTGACGACAGCAGACATCGCTCAGGTGTGGCCATCGGCAAAGGACATCTGGGGCTACGAGGAAGAAGACGAGGCCGCAGCAAACCTTTGGGGTCACGGCCTTGGCCTCGCCCAGTACGACCAGCCGGTCATTTCGCGCATCTGGTCCCTCGATCACCCACAGGAGATCGAGAAGGGCATGGTGTTCGCGCTCGAAACTCAGCATGGCAAGATGCACGAGTTCGGTGTCCGTCTCGAAGAGATGCTCGTCGTCACCGACGACGGTCACGAGATGCTCTCCACATTCAAGAGCCACGAAATCATCGCCACCGACTGATGAGCGAATCGACAAAACGAGTTCGCCCGCTGGACGATCCAGCGGCGTCCTCCATTGACGCAAGCGGCGCCAAGGGTGCCGGAATTGCCCGAGCAAAGGCTGCGGGCTTTCCGGTGCTTGACGGATTCGTCATCGCGCCGCTTTGCTCAGAACCAGCACTCGCCCGTGCCGTCGAGGTCCTCGAACCTCGCGGCACAGGTGGTGCACGTATGGCCATCATCGGCCACCAGCTCGACGAGGATCTCCTCGCCGAGATCAGTGGCCACGCCGCTGAGCTGGAACCACCGTTGATCGTCCGATCCTCGAGTGTGCTGGAGGGTTCCGGCGAGTGGTCCGGAGCCTTCACCTCGGTCCCCGAGATCATGCGTGATGAGATTGGACAGGCCACCAAGAGCGTATGGGCGACCACGTTTTCGATCGAGGTCCTCGAGCGCTTCGAAGAGGCCGGCCTGGAACCGGGCAGTGCGGCGATGGGAATCCTCGTGCAACCCGAGATCAAACCGGATTTCGGTGGAGCCGCGATCATCGATGCCGCTGGCACGGTCAAGATCGACGCCGTGAAGGGATCCCCCGCCGACCTGATGGCCGGTTGGGTGGCCGGAACGCGCGCCGTGCTCGAGGACGGAGTGCTTCGAGGCACAGATGCGATCGATCTGATCGGCCAAGAGCTCGTCATGTCGATCGCCGACCTCGCCCTGCGAGTCAAGGCCGAACTCGGCCACAACCTCATCGAGTGGGCCATCGTCGATGGTCAGGTGATCCTCCTGCAGGTGCAGGACTCGGCCGTGCACGAGGTCGAGGAGGCAATGGTCATCCCGGCCGCGCTCGGGCATCCGTTCGCGCTCGAATTCGTTAAACACACCCACGAGTACCCGGGCGCGCTCGGCGACGAGCTCGTACTGGGCTGGCGCACGGCGGCCCCACACGTTGCGGCCGCACCGTTCACCTCGACCGGGGACCGCGAGAGCCACTACGCCGAGGCCCGATCGATGGCGGCAACGTTGTTGGCTCAGGCGTGGGGCGAGTCGGAAGAGGATGCTGTCGCACACGCCGATCTGGTGCTGCGACGCATGCGGAGCGATCGACCCAACGAGTCGATCGAAGTATTGAAGGACCTCAACAGCGTCGATGAAGACTTGGCCGCCAGACTCCTGGGGATGGCGGATCACCTCATTGCTACCGAAGTCCGACAGGGTCGACGGGGACTCGATCGCTGGGAACCCGTGCTCGCCGGGGTCGTTGCGCTCCAAGGTGAGGTTCACGAGGGTGAGCCAAGTGTCGGTGGCGTAGGCGCCGGGCGTTTGATCTGGATCGACAACTCCAAAGACACGTCACACGTTCGACCGCGCGACATCATCGTCACGCAGTATCCATTGCAGAACTACTCCCCTCTTCTGTGGGATGCCGCTGGCGTCATCACGATCGGTGGAGCACCGACCGCCCACCTTTTCGAGGTGGCCCGGTCGCTGACAGTTCCTGCGGTCATCAATTGTCCAATAGCCGAGATCGTCAAAGAGGGTCCTGTCCTCGGCATGCTCGATGGCGACGCAGGACGCGTCGCCATTCTTCCGAGGGACCCCGAAAGGTCACTATGAGCGTTCCAAAGCTGAAATGTGCCGTGATCGGCTCCGGCAACATCGGCACCGATCTCATGATCAAGTCCATGCGAACATCTGAAATCGTCGAAGTCATCGCGATGGTGGGCATCGACCCCGACTCCGATGGTCTCGCGCGGGCTACACGGATGGGCGTGGGCGCGACATCAGACGGCATCGATGGCCTCGTCGCCATGGATGAATTCGCCGACGTCGACCTGGTGTTCGACGCAACGTCAGCTGGCGCCCATGCACACCACGACAAAGTCCTTCGCGAACACGGAAAGCAGATCCTCGATCTGACACCAGCTGCGATTGGCCCATACGTCGTGCCACCCGTGAACCTCGAAGAACACCTCGGCGCACCAAACCTGAACATGGTCACGTGCGGAGGCCAGGCGACGGTGCCGATCGTGGCTGCGATCAACAAGATCGCACCCGTCGTGTATGGCGAGATCGTCTCTTCGATCTCGTCCAAGTCTGCGGGCCCAGGCACACGCGCCAACATCGATGAGTTCACCGAGACCACTTCCAAGGCGATCGAGGAAGTCGGCGGCGCTCAAATGGGCAAAGCAATCATCGTGTTGAACCCCGCCGAACCTCCGATGATCATGCGAAACACCGTGTTCTCGCTGGTCGAGAGCGGCAATCCGGATGAAATCGAGCAGTCCATCGAAGAGATGGTCGAGACGGTCAACAGTTACGTCCCGGGGTACCGGCTCAAGCAGAAGGTGCAGTTCGAACGCCTCGACGACGGCGCCGAAGTCCGGATCCCCGATCTGGACCGCAAATTCAGCGGTTGGAAGATCTCGATCTTCCTCGAGGTCGCTGGTGCGGCCCACTACCTTCCCGAATACGCCGGCAATCTCGACATCATGACGAGCGCCGCGATCAAGACAGCTGAACGTCTAGCGGAAATGCGAGTCTCAGCATGAGCGAAACACCGGGCACGAGCGAAACAAAGGTGTACGTCCAAGACGTCACATTGCGAGATGGTATGCACGCCATCCGGCATCAATATGGCTTGGATCATGTCCGCGAAATCGCCAAGGCGATCGATGCCGCTGGTTGCGACGCGATCGAGGTCGCCCACGGTGACGGGCTTGCCGGGTCGAGCTTCAACTATGGCTTTGGCGCTCACACGGATTGGGAGTGGCTCGAAGAGGTCGCCGAAGTTCTCGATACCTGTATTCTCACGACCCTCCTCATTCCGGGTATCGGAACCATCGAAGATCTCGAACGAGCGCACAGCATCGGTGTCCGGTCGGTGCGGGTGGCGACCCATTGCACCGAGGCCGACATCTCCCTCCAACACATTGCGAAGGCCAGAGACCTCGGCATGGATGTGTCGGGCTTCTTGATGATGAGCCACATGAACGAGCCCGAGGCGCTCGCGCAACAGGCGCTCATCATGGAAAAGGCAGGCGCACACTGCGTGTACGTGACCGACTCCGGCGGCCGTCTCCTGATGAGCGATGTGAGCGACCGAATCCGCGCCTACCGAGACGTCCTGCAACCAGAAACACAGATCGGCATCCATGCCCACCACAACCTGACGTTGGGAGTGGCGAACTCCATCGCTGCCGTCGAGCAGGGCTGCTACCGAGTAGATGCCTCACTCGCTGGTATGGGCGCTGGCGCAGGGAACGCTCCGATCGAGCCGTTCATCGCCTGTGCGAACCTGCTCGGTTGGAAGCACGGTTGCGACGTCAACATGTTGATGGACGCTGCCGAAGACCTCGTTCGCCCCCTGCAGGACCGGCCGGTTCGAGTCGACAAAGAGACCCTCAGCCTCGGGTACGCAGGCGTGTATTCGAGCTTCCTTCGACATGCCGAAAAGGCTGCGGACCTCTACGACCTCGATACTCGCGACATCCTCATGGAACTCGGCGCCCGACGCATGGTCGGTGGACAAGAAGACATGATCGTCGATGTCGCCCTCGACATGGTTACCGATCGAGGCGACTCCTGACCCATGATGGGCGCCCTCTTCGAAACCTGATCCAACCGGTATACCTGCCGTTCTTTTCGGGAACGCTCGCGTGGGGGATGCTCGTCCCCGTCTTACCGCTGTACCTGACAGATGAAGGGGTTTCGGTCGCGCTGATCGGCGTGATCCTCGGGGCTGCCGGCATCGGAGCCGGTCTCGGTGGGCTTCCCACCGGGGCGCTCATTGCACGCTTCGGCGAGACTCGGGTCATGCTCGGCGCGCTCAGCGCGGTGGGAGCATCCACCGCGTTGCTGGGGGTCACGAACACCGCCATTGCACTGATCGTCCTTCGGACGGTCTTCGGCGCGGGGATCTCGGGGATGCGCCTGTCGAGCCAGACGTGGGTGACTCGCCGTGTGGAGGATGGGATGCGTGGCCGAGCGCTCGCCTTGGTCGGCGGATCCACGAGGTTCGGGCTGTTCATCGGGCCGCTACTCGGCGGTCTTTTGGTTGACCTCGTGGGCTTCTCCACGACCTTTCTGATCTCTGGCGCAGTGACCTCGGTCGGACTCGTGGCGTTGCTTCGTAGCGCAGCTGACTCGGCACAGATTCGCGCCGGTTTCGAAGCGCCGAAAAGACGACGCAGTACTTTTGGGAGTTTGCGAAGGCACCGACGCCTGCTCGCTCGCGCAGCTGTCGTGCCGCTGCTCGTCGTCACCGTCCGAGAGGGTCGACAGACCGTCATGCCATTGATCGGCGAGGACCTCGAATTGTCGGCAACGGCCGTAGGGGCTCTCGTTGCCATCAGCGCTGGCGCCGACCTGCTGCTGGTGCCTGTTTCTGGAATCCTGATGGACCGATTCGGACGGCTCTGGGGCATGGTGCCCGCCTTCAGCCTCGTCGCGCTCGGGCTGATGTCACTCGGGTTCGCCTGGTTCGGTGACTCACTCGTTGGAGTTGTGCTGGCTGGTGTGCTGATCGGGGTCGGCAACGGCATGAGCTCCGGGTCGCTGCTCACCCTTGGTAGCGACATCGCTCCCGCTGATGCCACATCAGAGTTCCTTGCCGGCTTTGCGGCAATTGGTGATCTGGGCCGAGTGTGCGGTCCGATCGTGGTCGGCTTCGTCGCTGCCTCATTCTCATTGGGCGGGGCAGCCATCACACTCGCACTCATCGCCGCAGTCGCAATACTGTGGCTCATATCCGTTATCGGAGAAACTCGGGGGACCATCTCATGACAACCAGCACCTTGGTGCACGGCGGCATCGTCGTCAGCAGCTCAGGACAAGTCCGCGCGGACCTTCGAATCGTCGATGGCCGCGTCGAAGCCGTGGGGCTCGATCTCCCGCCGGCGGACCGAACGATCGATGCGACCGACCTGTTGATCTTCCCGGGGGGTGTCGACACCCACGTACATCTGATGGAGCCGGGCGACCCGTCACGAGAGGACTTTCCTTCCGGCACCGCCGCGGCGGCGTCGCGGGGCGTGACGACGATCATCGAGCACACGCATGGCCATCCAATTCGTGAGGTCGGTGACCTCCTCGAGAAGAAGTCGCACCTCGTGGGTCGCGCAAACGTCGACTATGCGCTCGCAGCGCATACCTGGCCCGACCGAACCGAGCACATTCCGGGGCTGTGGCGCGAAGGGGTCGCGTTCTTCAAAATCTTCACGTGCACGACCCACGGTGTTCCGGGTCTCGATTCATCGAACATGCTCACCGCTCTTCGTGCGATCAGCGATGCCGGAGCGTCGACGCTCATTCACTGCGAGGATGAGACGATCACCGCAGCGGCGGAGAAGGCGTTGAAGGAAAGTGGACGCAGCGACAACGGGATCCTCATCGAATGGCGCAGCCGCGAGGCCGAGATCGCGGCGACCGCCGCGACCGCATCCTTGGTCGCAGTGACCGGCGCTCGGGCGACGATTGCTCATGTGAGCAGCCCGGCGGTTGCCGCCGTCGTCGCCGACGCCCGTCGCCGCGGCGGAGACCTCGCCGCAGAAGCGTGCCCCCAATACTTCTCGTTGCGGGAGGACGAGGTGCACGACCACGGCGCACTACGCAAGTTCACTCCCCCGGCGCGCTTGCGAAATGATGCGGAGGAGGACGCGATGTGGGAGCTGGTCCGGTCGGGTGTGTACACACATTTCTCCACCGATCATGCACCCTCGACCAAGGACCAAAAGACCGGCGACATCTGGGTTTCGCCCTTCGGTCTGCCGGGCCTCGACACCACGTTCCCGTTCCTCATCGATGCAGCCTTGAGGGGCAAGATCGAATTGTCCGACGTCGCGCGCCTGTACAGCGAGGCACCTGCGCAGCGCTATCGGCTACATCCGCGCAAGGGTTCGCTGGCGGTCGGGAGCGACGCCGACTTCGTGCTCGTCGATCCCGCAGGTTCATGGACCGTCGCCGAACCCGACCTGTACTCCAAGGCTGGCTGGAGCCCATTCAGTGGAACGAGTCTTCGCGGTCGCATGATGGCGACCTATCTTGGCGGCAACGAGATCGCCACCGACGGAGTTTCGCACCAGCTGCGATCTGGATCGTTCGTCGCTGGCCCCGGTGCAGCTGGGTGATCGGCCTCGCTAGCGGCCGAGCGCAGCCGCGTTCACCGCGAACTGAGGCTTCTCGCCACGAATGACCGACGCGACCTGTTCGGCGGTGAGCGTCTGCAAATCGACGACCGAGTCCTCGGAGTAGAAGCCGACGTGCGGCGTGAGAATCACGTTGTCTCGTCCGAGCAGACGCAGGTCCGAGGCTGGGGGCTCGTCTGGCAGAACATCGAGACCGGCGCCAGCAACCTGACCCGAGTCGAGTGCATCGGCGAGGGCTTCGACATCGATGAGCTCGCCGCGTGCGGTGTTTACGACCAATGCTCCCGGCTTCATCCGGGCAAAGGCGTCGGCGTTGAACATGTTGTGTGTCTCATCATTCAACGGCGCGTGAACCGAGAAGTAGTCGGCCTGTTGGATCATCTCGTCGAGGGAAACGCCCCGAACGCCGAGCGAGGCGTAGGTCTCGTCGTCGACGTAGGGGTCGTAGGCGATGACGTCGATGCCGAATCCTTGTGCCTTGACCGCAACCTGACGAGGAATGTTCCCGAATCCTGCGAGCCCGAGGACCTTCCCCCGGATCCGATGGAGTGGCTTTGCGGAACCCTCGTCCCAGCGTCCGTCCTGGACCTCGCTGTTCATGAACGTGATCTTGCGGGCAAGGGAGAGCAGGAGGGCCATTGCCTGATCGGACACTTCGTCGTCGCAGTATGCACGGACGTTCGTCACGTACATTCCGGCCTTGGTCGCAGCGTCGACATCGATGTTGTTGTAGCCAGTGCCCGTGCGGGCGATCACCTTGCAATTATCGAGCTGTGCGATGACCTCGGCGTTCATGTCGGAGTAACAGCTGATGATGCCGTCAGCATCGCGCGAGACGGCGAGCACGTCCTCGGTCTCGCGCGACTTCGCCACCCGTAGCTCCGCCCCTAGCTCGGCCATGATCCGCTCGGTCGGTTCGAGGTTCGGGAATACGTAGTCGGTGACGACTACCACTGGCTTGGACATGGAATTGTCTCCTTATTGTCGGCCAGTGAATGGCACGAATTGTGAGCCACCGTAGGTCTGCTCGGTTGGCACGATCTCGAGTTGGCTGATGTTGACCCGCCAGGGGGCGTCCACCACATGAACGATCGACGCAGCGACATCGGCGGCGGTGACTTCCTCGATACCGGTGTCGGTGGTCTGTGCGAGCTTATCCGCATCGTCGATCGCGACGCTGTAGAACTCGGTGGTCACACGACCCGGGTTGATCTCGGTGACGCGTACACCGGTGCCTTGCAGCTCGAGGCGCAGGTCTCGGGAGAGCTTGTGCATCGCTCCCTTTGTCGCGCCGTAGAGCGCTGCCGGCGCAGGGTAAAGAGCCAGAACCGAACTCATGTTGACGATGTGACCCTTGCCGCGCTCGACCATGCCCGGCAAGACCGCCCTGACCATGTGGATTGCGGAGGTGACGTTGGTGTCGATCGTCATTTCGATGTCTTCGATGGGTGCAGTCCAGAGTGAGCCGAGCGCTCGTCCCAAGCCAGCATTGTTCACCAGAATGTCTACGGGGACGGTCTCACCGATTTCGGTCACGGCGTCGCGGTCGCGGACGTCGAGTTGATGCGGAATGCAGCCCGTGCGTTCCGCCAACTCCTCGAGCCGGTCGAGGCGGCGCGCGGCGGCATGCACCACAACGCCTCGTTCGCGCAATGCCACGACGGTTGCTTCGCCGATTCCGCTCGACGCTCCGGTGACTAGCGCAACATCGTTACCGGTAAGTGGCATAGGGTCCTCCTCGAACAAAGTCTCTTCAGGTCGAATTTCCACACACATGGATGACCGAGACGGGGCTATCGTACACAATATATGATCCGTCGATGATGTGAGGAAACACGAGATGCCCGGATATGCCAAAGGTCCGTTCGCCGTTGACTGGGAGGATCGTTATGACCTTCCCCGCATGCGACGCGAGAGGGTCGAGAACGCCCAGCGAGAAATGCGTGAGGCAAACATCGATGGCCTGCTCGTCTGGAAGGACGAGAACGTTCGCTACCTCACATCGCTGCGCGCACAGCTCATTGCGGGCAAGACCATGTCGCTCAACGGTGCACTTCTTCAACCTGACGACGACCCGGTCTTGTTGTGCTCGGGCGGCGAACTCGACAAGGCTCGCATGGGCATGTCGTGGATTGGCGAATCACACGCGATCCCGATCATGGAACAGGCCGAGCTCGTCGACGGTTTTGTCAGCGACATCCTGAAGCCCATTCTCGAGAACCGAAAGCTCGACAGTGGTCGTCTTGGCGTCGACGCCGCAAACATCTCCTTCATCGATGCCCTCCGCAAGCATCTCCCGCACATCGAACTCATCGATGGCGACGTCGTCATGCAGAACGCACGCCTGATCAAGTCCGACGTCGAGATTCAGATCCTCCACGAATCGTGCGCAATTGGTGATGCGGTGACCCAACGCGCGCTCGACTCCACTCGCGCGGGCAAACGTGAGCTCGAGATCGCCGGCGATGCCATGCAGACCCTGTTCCACCTCGGCGGTGAGATGGCCCACGTGGTCACACCATTCGTTGCGACCGGCGAGCACATGTCGCCTCCACATCGCCTCGCAACCGACAAGCTGGCGCGCAACTCAGACCTTTGTTTCATCGACATCGGCGCCATGTGGAATGGATACTTCGCCGACATTGGTCGAACCACGATCATCGGAAAGGCATCGAAGCAACAAAAAACGATATACACCGCCGTGTACGAGGGGATCATGGCAGGCGTCGAAAAGATGCGTCCCGGATTCACGAACATCGATGCGGCCGACGCGATCATCAACAAGGTCGGCGACTACGGCCTCGCCGAGCACATGTTCAGCCTCTTCATTGGCCACGGTATCGGTGTCGGAGCGAACGAACCTCCATACATCGGAGAGACCTTGCCGGGCGCAACGGGCGTCGAGTTCAAGCCGGGCATGGTCTTTGCCGTCGAACCGTTGGTGTGGGTCCCCGACGTTCGCGGTGGCGGAGGTGTCCGCATCGAGGACATGGTCCTGATCACCGACGGCGAGGCCGAGATCTTGTCGCGTGTCGAATATGAAGAGCGCTTGATGCTCTGAATTGTGAGAAATCGACCGCGACGTGACATGACCGGGTCAAATCATATATTGTGCATCACCGGTCGATTACTGTGAGCAGAGCTGTTCAGCAGAGACCATGAATGAGGGGTAATTTTCGAATGATGAGGCGACTTTTAGTAGCGCTGTTTGCACTCGCATTACTTGCGACAGCATGCGGCTCCGACGACGACGCGACCGCGACGGACACCACCGTCGCTGCCGATGACACGCCGGCAACCACTGAGGCCATGGAAGAAGAGCCAGCCACAACCGAGGCCATGGAAGAAGAGCCAGCCACAACCGAGGCCATGGAAGAAGAGCCTGTTGAGTTCGAGGACGTTGGCTACCTGGCAGTGAACAACATGGCGCACCTGCCTGCGTTCTTGGCTTCCGACTTCGGTCTTTGGGCCGATCGAGGCCTGAACGTCGATGTGCAGATTCTCGGCGGCGGAGCAGACATCGCCGCTGGCCTCGAAGCGGGACAAGCCGAGTTCGGTGCAGTGAATGCAACGACCGGTGTTCCACCGCAGCGTGCGGGTGGCTTGCTCACCAAGCTCATCGCTCCGTACAACAGTGATGCCCTGAATGCCAGCTACGTGGACTGGATCAGCATCGTCGGTCGAGTCGATCGTGGTCTGTCCACCGATCCTCAGAGCATCGTCGGCAAGACGGTCGGTGTGACCGGTGGCGGCACGCCACGCGCATACCTCGGCGGTTTCCTTTCCGCCAACGGCCTCACCGAAGATGACATCGAGATCGTCACCATGGGCGCACCTGACATGCTGACCGCAGTGGTCAACGGTGACGTCGATGCAGTGATTCCTTGGGATCCGTTCCGCACCTCGGCTCTTCGTCAGCTCGGCGAGAACGGTGTCGACATGACCCCGAACGAGGCACACACCGGAAGCGCCATCGGCATTGGTGCCGTGGATGGTCAGATGGAACAAAGACGAGATGTCTTCAAGGCCTTCATCGAGGGTGTTGTCGAAGCGACCTACCTCATCCGTCAAGATCCTGAGGGTGCTGCGCCTGTCGTGCTCAACTACATCCAAGGCGTGACTGAGGAAGACGCCATCGAGGCAATGAAGCGCAACTCGTACGATCCCCGGATCTCGATCTGCATCCGTCACGCAGCCGAGGCGACCTCTGCACAGCTGGTCGAGCAGGGCCGCTTCGAGCTCGACACGCCGCACACCGGTGATGACCTCACGGACTCATCGCTCCTCGACGAGGTGTTGGCCGAGAACCCTGAGTGGATCGCTGACCTTCCACCTCTGCCCGAGAACGTCGAAGACTGCGCGAACTACGCGGGATAGGGCCTATCAACAATGACGACTGAACGGGCGGGGGCCGCACCAGCGGCCTCCGCTACGCTCACCGTCGATCACCTGAGTCACTGGTTTATCGACCAGCAAACAGGCACGACGGTACATGCGCTCGACGACATCAACCTTCAGATCCAGCCGGGTGAGTTTGTCACCGTGGTCGGACCTTCCGGCTGCGGTAAGACCACGTTGCTGAAGATCCTGGCCGGCTTCATCAAGCCGAGTCAGGGGGAGGCCCGCGTCGGCGACAAGGCGATCACCAAACCTGGTCCCGATCGTGGCGTCGTCTTCCAGGAGTTGGCGATTTTGCCGTGGCGCAACGTGTACCGAAACATCGCGCACGGACTGGAAATCCAGAAAGTGCCGAAAGCTGAGCGTGACCAGCGGGTCGGCGAGTTGATTGAGCTCGTCGGCCTCGCTGGTTTCGAAAACCATCACCCCCATCAGCTGTCCGGTGGCATGCGACAGCGTGTGGCTGTTGCACGAACTTGGGCGGCGAATCCCGAGATCATTCTGATGGATGAGCCATTCGCGGCTGTCGATGCGATGACTCGCCAGACGTTGCAAGAAGAGCTCAACCGGATTTCAGTCGAAACCGGCAAAACGGTGTTCTTCATCACGCACTCGGTGGAGGAAGCCGTATTCCTCGGTGATCGGGTGATCGCGATGACCGCTCGGCCTGGACGCGTCAAGGAAGCGGTCGTCGTACCGATTCCGCGTTCTGAGCGAACCTGGCTGTCGATGAGCAACGAGCCTGCCATGGCTCAGTGCGTCGACGAGGTGCTCGGTCTTGTCAAAGGCGAGCACGAAGCCACGATGGTCGCAGATGGCACAGCGGAAGAAGTCTGAGCGTGAGCAACGTGGCAAATGCCGTCGACCCCAGTGCATTCTCTGGGGCGTTGCTCGCAGAGCATAAGCGCGGTGAACGAAACAAGAAGGTCTATGGGATCCTGCGTGCATTCCTCCCATTCGTTGGGCTGATCATTCTGTGGTGGGGCATCCACGCGTATTTTGACCCCGCCCCGACCAAGCTGGTCGCACCCGGCACAGTGGTCGACGCGTTCTTCGAGTCCACTCGCGAAGGTGTGCTCCCGGCCTACATCGTGCAAAGCCTGCAACGATTGGGCTTCGGGGTGCTGATCGGCATCTTGGTCGGCATTCCGACCGGCTGGCTGCTGGGTCTCGACAAAGACATCGCAAAGGCGGCTGAACCAACGCTGCGTTTTTTCAACGCCGTGTCCGGCATTGCGTGGTTACCTCTGATGATCTCGTGGTTCGGCTTCACCGAACGCACGATCTCATCGGTGATCATCTACACAATGATCTTTCCCGTCGTGTTCAACACGATGGTTGGCGTCCGCACCGTCTCGCCAGTTCTGCGTGACGCGATGCGTTCGATGGGAGCCTCATGGCCTCGCATCATCAAGGACGTGTATGTTCCTGGGTCGTTTCCTAGCGTCATGACCGGCCTGCGCCTCGGCGTCGGCTTCGGGTGGCGTGCACTGATCGCAGGCGAGTTCGTCGTCGGCGGCGGTGGGCTCGGGTTCTACATCTTCGACGCTCGCACCGCTGGTGTGATCGAACGTGTGATGCTCGGAATGATCGTCCTAGGCGTGCTCTGGCTGTTGATGGATCGTCTCATCCTGCGGCCGGTCGAAGAATACACGGCCACGAAGTGGGGAATGGTGCGCCAATGACCGTCGCAGCGCCAGTACAACCCAGGCGATCTGTTTGGGACAGCATCAAGGTTGTTCTCCTCCCCGCCGTTCCGTTCCTGTTGATAATCGCCCTGTGGGCCTCGGTCCGAGCGGTCTACGACAACCCGATCAGCGTGTTGCCACGGATCGCAGATACGTTCCGGGTGCCCTTCGAAGACCCGAACTATTGGTCGAATGTGCGCGCGAGTATGTGGCGCCTCTTTCTTGGGTTCGTTGTCGCAGCAACGACCGGTGTTTTCGCCGGGTTGATCGCTGGTTTGTCGAAACGGGTGGCGGAAACGCTCAACCCGATCGTCACCGCGATGAATGCTATTTCTGGCATCGCATGGATCCCGCTGGCCATCGCGTGGCTCGGCATTGGCACCCCGATGGTCGTGTTCATCATCTGGAACGCCGCATTCTTCTTGATCTTTGGCAACACGATGCTGGGGGTTCGCCTCACGCCGCAGATCCTCGAAGACAGCCTCCTGACGTTGGGTGGCAGCCGTCGCGACGTCATACGACAAGTGGTGTTCCCTGGTGCAATGCCGTACATCATGTCCGGATTGCGATCTGGTCTGGGCTTCGGCTGGCGAGCCGTGATCGCGGCCGAGCTGGTGGGCGCCTCGTCGGGTCTCGGACAATGGATCTTCGAGCAGCAAGAGTTCGCACGCGCAGACAAGATCGTCGCTGGTGCCTTGACGATCGGAGTCATCGGCATGTTGATGGACCGCGTCCTTCTGGCTCCGCTCGAACGCCGGACCATCGAAAAATGGGGTCTTGTGGAGAGCACGGCATGAAGAAGCAAAGACCATGGTGGATTCGCCCCCTCGTCGGCATCATTATCCTCAGTGCAGTTCTGCTCATCGCTCCGGTGTACGGCAGACTCACCTCCGGCGGAAAGATCAGCAGCGATATCGACCGCGACGCGGCGCAGGTCGATATCTCCGTCGACCTTCCGTTCGAACCCGAGAACTACCATCGAGACACGCTCGCTGATCTCGGCGTCTTTGCCGGACGAGACCGCTCAGATCCCACAATCCTCCGGCTACGGGCGGTGACCCAAGAGAATCTCGACTCCATCGCCAACCTCTTCTGGGTCGAGGGAATCGCGCCGAGCTGATGAAGATCACTGTCAACGGTGAGTCACATGAACTCTTCGTCGACGAGCAAACGCCCTTGCTCGATGTCCTGCGAAACGACATCGGTCTCTATGGGGCCAAACGTGGCTGTGCGCAGGAACAGTGCTATTCGTGTTGTGTTCTCGTCGATGGACGGACGCAACCAAGCTGCCAGTTGCCAGTCGGTCATGTTGAAGACCTTCCCATCGAAACCGTCGAGTCCCTCGCAGACCTCCGTGATTTCTTTTTGGCTGAGCAGGTCGGTCAATGTGGTTTCTGCATTTCCGGAATGATGGTTGCCGCCGAAGGACTCTTGCGACAGGTTCGTTACCCGAACGACGCGCAGATCCGTGAGGCGCTGGACACGAACATCTGCCGCTGCGGGGTCTACGACCGTGTACGGCGAGCCATCCGCTTCCGAATCGGCGATCCTGAGGATCCAATCTGGGAGCTTCGTACGCAGGAACCGCTCGACCCAGAATCCCCCTATGCCCCAGCCGCGTCACCCTCATTGCGCGACAATCCACAACTTGACACGTGGATTCAGATCGACGAGACCGACACGATCAGTGTTCGAACAGGGAAGTCCGAAATCGGGCAGGGCATCCGCACCGCCATCGCACACATCGCGGCCACGCAGCTCGGTGTTGACGACGACCGAATCGTGGCTCTCACTGCGAATACCGACGCTTCTCCCAACGAAGGAACCACCTCGGGAAGCCTTTCGGTGCAGAACTCCGGCGAGGGAATGGCCGCAGCAGCAGCCCACGCCCGCGCAATCATGCTCTCGCAAGCCAGTGACGAGTTCGGCGTTCCCGTCGAGTCCTTGGTCGTCGCAGATGGCACGATCACCGATCCGGCAACCGGTCGAGAAACCACGTACTGGCAGCTGCATGGCGGGGTCCCATTCAACGTCGAAGTTGACCCAACCAGCCCTCGTCTCGTGGACGACATCCGCTCCGAAAGTGCGAACACCCGCATCGACCTGCTCAACAAGATGTCAGGTGTCCAGGCCTACGTCCACGACTTCCGAGACGAGACGACGGTACACGGTCGAATATTGCGCCCGCCACACTACGAGGCCCGGCTTCACTCGCTCGACACCTCGTCCGTCGAGGCCATGCCCGGCGTCGTATCGGTGGTACGAAATGGCAGTTTCGTCGGCGTGGTCGCAGAGCGCGAACAACAAGCCGACGACGCGGTTGACGCACTTCGTGCGCTCGCTGATTGGGAAGGGACCTCGGCAATACCGACGGAACCCGAGGATCTGCTGGCGATGCCACTCATCACGTATGACGTGGTCGATGGGACCAGTGTCGACTACGAGGCGCCCTCACCAAGTCGCCGCGACGACGGTGGCTTCGATCTCGCCGCAACGTACAAGAAGCAGTTCACGATGCACGGTTCGCTCGGACCGTCTGCGGCGGTCGCTCGTTTCGATGGTGACAAACTGACGATTTTGTCTCCCACACAGGGTGTCTATCCTCTCCGAGAATCTGTTGCAGAAGTGGTCAAGCTTCCTCTCGACAACGTCCGGGTCGAACACGCCGAGGGGGCCGGGTGTTACGGGCACAACGGTGCCGATGATGTGTCGCTCGACGCCGCATTGCTGGCGATGGCGGTGCCAGACCGATCGATCTTGTTGGCATGGTCACGCGCCGATGAACATCGATGGGAACCGTATGGTCCCGCGATGATCGTCAATGTCTCCGGTGACGTCGACGACGGCAAGATCGCCGCATTCGATCTCGAGAACTGGAGCTATACGCACTCGACCAGGCCTCGAGCGCGCAACGATGGGTCGAGCAATCTTCTTGCAGCTTGGCACCTCGAGGAGCCGTTCGAGCGACCCCTCCCCCAACCCATGCAAGGCCGCCACATCGGCGCACATCGAAATGCCGACCCGCTGTACGCGATCGAGAACGCTCGGGCACGCGTTCACCTTGCAGAAACGAGGTCCATTCGGACCTCTGCGCTGCGCGGCTTGGGTGCCTACACCAATGTGTTCGCCATCGAGTCCTTCGTCGATGAGCTGGCCCATCACGGCGGCATCGACCCGGTCGAGTTTCGACTCTCGAACCTCGATGACCCGCGTGCCATCGCCATCATCGAAGCCGTTGCGGACAAGGCGTGGGATACCGAACGTCCCGCCGACACCGGACGGGGTATTGCTTTTGCCCGATACAAGAACGCGTCGACCTACTTCGCTGTGGTCGTCGAGCTCACGGTCGACCGCGATACGGGCCAGATCACCATCAACCACGCAACGGTCGCCTCGGACTCCGGTCGCATCGTCAGCCCCGATGGAGTGAGCAACCAGCTCGAAGGTGGGTGTGTGCAAGCCGCCAGTTGGACCCTGAAAGAAGCAGTCCAGCTCAAGCCCGACCAGGTCACCAGCGTCGACTGGGAGACCTATCCAGTTCTGCGATTCGGGGACTCGTTCCCCATCGACACGATCCTCTTGGACCGACCCGACCAAACGCCGCTCGGATGCGGTGAGGCAGCCCAGGGCCCAATGGGCGCAGCGATAGCGAACGCGGTGTTCGATGCCGTCGGCGCCCGAATACGCGAAGTTCCTCTGACCCCCGAGCGCGTCAAAGCCGCGCTCAACAACCTCCCAAACCACTGATTGGACACCCATGGAGACAACCAGCCGGCCTGACCTGGACGATGCCGACCGTGTCGCGCCGTTCTTCGATCCCGACAAAGAGCGGATCGCCGTCCGTTCGGTTCACGCCGTCAATGACGCGACGGCTCGAACTGAGGTCCACATTGGCAATCATCCAGTCACGATCACCGATGAGCCAATCACGTCTGGCGGCGGCGAGACCGGCCCGACTCCACTCGAGACCGTCCTTGCAGCTCTCGTTGGGTGCAAATGTGTGATGATCCACAACGTCGCCGACGCGATGAACTTCGAATACGAAGGTGTCGAGATCGATGCAGCCGGCACCGTTGATCTCCGTGGACCCAAGGGTGTGCCCGGGTTTCGGCCGTATTTCGACACGGTCGACATCAAGATCACGATCTACACCCAGGAGTCCGAGGAGCGCATGCAAAAGCTGGCCAAGAACGCTGAAGTCCGTTGCCCGGTGATGAACCTGTTCCGCGATGCCGGAACAGAAGTGAACGCACAATGGATCATCCAATGATCACCGCTTTGCGCGGCTTCATCGCTGGAGCTCTTGGCGTTATCGGCATGGCCGGTGTGAGCTTCACCATGCGCCGCATGGTCGAGCCGAACAAGATGATCGGAACAACCCACTACGAAAAAGTAGTGGAGAAGACCCGTTCGACACTTCAGCCGGACGCGGAGCCGTTCGACAAGGAAACACAAATCCGAATCGGCGAGGTCGGCCATCTCGCGTTCGGCGGTCTGTGGGGTGTCGTGTTTGCGTTCGCCATGAAGAACAACAACATCAAGCCCCTCGTCCATGGGGTTGCATTCGGAACCGCAATCTGGGCTCTCGCGTTCGGTGGATACATGCCCGTTCTCGGCATCTCCCGGGGAATCAAGGACATGGACGCATACGAGGCGTCGAGGACGCTGCTCTGCCACGCCACCTACGCATCGGTGATGGCACTGCTTCTCGAAGAGATGCGAAACCCCCGACGGAAGATACTTCTGTGACAACCGAAGTCGACAGCATTGAGGGACTCGGCTATCCGCTCGGGTTCAAGGTCAAACAAGGGTCCGCCCGACCAGGCGTCCTCGGGACTTCTCCCGCGAGGGATGTGATCAAACTCGAGGCGCGTCGCCTCAACGGCCATCAGAAGGAAGGCATCGTCACCGAGGGAGATTCCGGAAGCGCGTGGCGCCTCACCACCGATGAGGACGGCCATTTGCGCGGCACCGACCTCGCCCCCTTCCCCCTCGGCTACTTCAACGCTGGGCTCCACGCAGACCTGAGCAACCGGATCATTTCGTTGGCCCAACAACGGTCGATCGACATCAGCGGTATGAACATGGCGCTCGACAACGGTTACTCGATGACGGGGTCGTTCTTCAAGGGAACCGGTGAAGGATTCGCTGAGCCAGCCACGATCGACGTGACCTTTTCAAGCACCTCACCAACCGATGTGCTGCATCGGTTGGTGACAGACGCGGTCGACGCGTCACCCGCATTCGCACTGATGCGTCGACCCTTGCAAAACACCTTCGCGATCTATGTGAACGGCCGTCGCAGGGATGTCACGACGATGCTCGCATCGGGGCCTGAGGATGCTCCGGACCCATACGTGACCTATTCGAGCGCACCCGTCCCCCTTCCCTCGCCGAACACGTTCGACGATCTGGTCTACAAGACGGGCCAGAAGTCCGAGGGGGTCCCCGTCGTCGCTCCTGGCGACATGACCACCCGCCAGATCCGGCCCGTCATCGGGAGAAGCCATCTGATCGAAGGCGTCGGCGCAACCGAAACCGATGTCGTATTGGGGATGCCCGGTGCAAGCAACTTTGCTCTGAAGTCAGATGAACGGGTCGACGGCGACATGGCTCCGTCCGGCCTCGCTCTCCTCTCCGCAGGGATCGGGTTCTGTTACATGACCCAACTCTCTCGGTACATCGAGTACCAGAAGATGGCGATTCGCGGCGTCCGACTCGTGCAATACACGCCGTACACCCTCGATGTCGACGGCGGCAACATTCGCGGTGGGGCCGAACCGGCTGACACCCATCTGTTCCTGAGCGGTGACGAAGACACCGACACGTTCGAACGGCTGATGAGAATCGCCGAAGTGACGTGTTATCTCCACAAGACCATGGCCGACACACTCGATCCACACGTGAAGGTGCGCAATGACTGACTTCATCGACCTCCCAATTCCAGAGATCGACGCCGACGCGCTCGGCCCGAACGTCGGCGAGCGATTTCCCGACATCGTGCTTCCCGATCAATTCGGCAACATGGTCAATCTTCATGAACATCGAGGCAGTCGCAAGGCGCTCTTCGTGGTGCATCGAAGCGCAGACTGGTGACCATGGTGCCGCGCGCAGCTGGTCGAGCTGCAACGAACATTTGAACAACGCGACGATTCTGTTGCCGTCTACGCAATGAGTTACGACCCGGTTTCAACGCTTTCGCGTTTCGCCGAGTCTCACGGAATCACGTATCCCCTCCTCAGCGATGAAGGCAGCGCGGTGATCACCGAGCTCGGCATACTCAACGTGACGGTCGAGGAGGAGCGGGCAGCGTACAACCGCAAGGTCGAGGATCGTCACCGGGGCATGCCGTATCCGGGGAGTTTCTTGCTGGATGAGGACGGGATCCTCGTGGGCAAGCGGCTCGAGCAATCGCATCGCATCCGTCCGACGGCCAACACCCTCATGGGGGCGTTCTTCGAGTCAGAAGGTGACGAACCAGACGGTCTCGTGACCACCGACTCACCCGGAGTTCAGGTCGCAGCGTGGCTCGACTCATCGGTCGTGTCTGCGAACCAGCTTCAGGAGGCACACGTCCGTTTCGTTCTCGAACCTGATGTGCACCTCTACACCGAACCGGTCCCCGACGGATTTCGACCGATCTCGGTCAAACTCGCAGGGGACGAGTCCATTCACGTGGAGGACACCGCTCCCCTCGAAGGTCATGAGTTCAGCATCGAAGGCCTCGACGAGACCTTTCACGTCCTCGATGGAACGATCGACATCGCGGTTCCATTCTTCTTGCTGACCAACCGCGACACTGCGGGCGACGGTACCCGGCAAGTGCCGTTCGCGGTCGAGGTCTCGTACCAGGCGTGCACGGGTGCGGAGTGTTTCATGCCCGAAACCGTGACGCTTGATCTCGAGCTACATGAAGCTCCGAACCCTGGATATGAGACAAAAGATCTCGCAGCACTCTCCCCGCTCGTCATTCGTCGAATCGTCGAGGGTCCAAAAACTGAAGCCGAACTCCTCGATCTCGTCAATGACGCGCTCGAGGGAGTCAGCGCGGACGCCGGCGAGATTCGCGGGGTGATCGAGGATCTCAAGGGTCGTGGGTTGGTCGAGCTTGATGCGCAGGACCGCTGGTACGAAGTGAAGTGAGCGCCGCCGAACCTCGTTAGCGCGCAGTCACACCCGAGGCGGAGACGATCCTGCGACGCTCGACCGCAGCCAGCCGACTGGCGAGGAATACGAGCACCGTCGCGACGACACCCATCAGAGCAGCGGTGACCCACGCCGCGTCGTACGCCCATCGTTGAGCGATCGAGGCGAGAAGCGGTGCACCGGCGATGCCGCCCGTAAAGACCCCGGTGACCACGAAGCCGGTTGCAGTACCCGGCGTCGTCGTGATGTTGCGAATGATCGTGTAGTACATCACGCCCGGCCATCCCCACGCGCCGAGGAAAGCCATGATTGAAGCCACCCACAGGATCACCTGATTGTCGTGCGAGATCGCCATCAGTCCGAAACCGAGTGCGCCGAGCGCCATCGCAGCACCGAGTTCAACGAAACCAGACGCTTCTCGGTGACCTGCGAACCATCCAATGGACGTTCGCATCACGATCGTCAAGCCACTTCCGACGGCCAGGGCGATCGCACCCACACTCTCGGAGTATCCCGATGCGCTGAAGGCGTCGACCGTGAGTACCGCGAGACCGTTGCCAGCAGCGCCGCCGAGGAACCCGGCGCCCGCGAGCGCAGAAAGGGTTGGTCGGTCGGTGCCGACCGGCCGGCGGGGTTCTAGTGCGGAGGCACTGCCCGGCCCATCTGGAGCGAACAGGACGGTGCCAAAGGCGAAGACCGAGTAACCGAGAAACGCCGCACGCCAATCGAGTCCAGAGCCCACGATGCTGACGACAGCGCCTGCGAGAAAGCTACCGAGGGGCACCGCTGCTTGTTTGACACCAAAGCCGAGTCCTTGGCGCTGGGCACCAACTCCGGCCAACACTCGATTGCCTCCCAGCTGGCCAGCGGTGTTGGATATGCCAGCGACAGCGAGCGCGAAGGCGAACGGCCAGAACGAATTCGAGACGGCCACGAGGATGGATGCGATGCCTCCACCGGCGCCAGCGAGGATAAACCCAGCCCGTGCACCGAACTTGTCGATCAGGCTTCCGATCGTGAATGACCCAATCGCCGACGTGATGAAGTACGCCGACACGGCAAAGCCGAACTGCGACTTGCTGATCGCGAGGTCAACTTGCAGGCGAACGGCGAAACCACCGGCGAAGAACAGCGGGAATGAAGAGACGACTGAATACAAAACCGCTGTCGATAGTGGCCGCTTGGCGAGAACCGAACTCTGAAGCGACCGCACGATACATTATATACAGTGCCGGGTGACGAGCGATCGTGAACGAAAACTCCTGGTCGTGGACGCATCCCTTCGGCACGGCAACCCGACCAAACGAGCGGCTCGCTATCGCCATCGGCGTGGGTGCGATGGGCACCCTCGGGTTCGCGGTGACCTCTCCGATCCTGCCAGATCTCGCAACAGAGTTTGGGGTCTCACGAGGCTCGATTGGTTTGGTCCAAGCTGCGGTATCGGTACCCGGAGTGCTCTTCTCTGCCCTCATTGGATACCTCGCCGACAGGCTCGGCCGCCGCCGCGTCGTATTGACTGCGCTTCTTCTCTTCTCGATCTTTGGCTGCGCCGGATTCTTCGCTCGATCGTTCTGGAGCCTGGTCGGCGTTCGCTTTCTGCAGGGTGTCGGGACCTCGGGGATCCTTGGTGTCGGCATCGTCTTGATCGGAGACGCGTTCGAAGGCGACGCTCGTACCCGAGCGATGGGTATCAACATCACGGGGGTGACGCTTGTGGCGATGTTGGGTCCGGTCGTTTCGAGCCAGCTCGCCACCGGTGGAATCTTCCGCTCCTTTCTCATCTTCGTCATCGGGTTCCCGTTGGCGGTGTGGGCCAGCCGGATGCCTGCGGATAAACCAACCGGCACCATCGCTCTACCCCACCGCCACCTCGCCGCGGCCGTCCGCAAGATGCGGGCGGACAGGACGCTCGTCGACTACGGCGGCGTCCTCGTGGCCACGTTCTCCGGGGTGTTCATCCTCCATGGTCTTGGCCTGACGGTGACGCCACTGTTCCTCGAGGAAGAGTTCGGGACACCGGTCGGCCAACGCGGCCTCATACTCGCTGCGTTTCAGGCCGGCACGATCTTGGTGGCCGTGCGCATTGGCCAGATCGTTGCGCGACTTGGGTCAAGACGTGCGTTGACGTTTGCATTCTGGATGATGGCAATCGGGGCCGCCCTCGCTGGCCTCGCACCAACGGCGTGGTCTGTCGCTGGCGGCTTGGCGTTCGCTGGTCTCGGATTTGGCCTGTTCGTACCCCAAGCACAGTCCTATGCCGCGTCTGCCGCGGGAGATAGCTATCGCGGCGTCACCGTGCTGATCTGGGTCACCGTCGTCCGCTCCGCTCAGGTCATCGGCCCTCCCACCGGCTCCAACATCGCAGACGGGCTCGGTGGCCGAACTGCATTCTTGGTCGCTGCGGGCGCCATGGCGGTACTCGCTTCAGCGTGGCGACCAATACGCCAGCTCTGGCACACGCGCGTTGGCTTGCACGCCGACGGCATCCGCTGAGAGGCGATCATATATGATGCACAAAGACGCCCAATCCAACGGATCCGGGCTCCGAGCGACGAACAAGGGGATGGTATGGAAGATTCGGGTCTGAAGATGAGCACCCAAGAACGAATCAAACTCATTCGCCCAGACGACGCACAGGGAGACACCAAAGTCCTCTTCGACGCCGTCGATGCAATGCTCGGACGTGTGCCCGCGTCTTATCAGGCGATGGCTCATTCACCACATGTCGCCAAAATGCTCGTGCCGTTCAACGCGGTCCTGCAACGTGAAGGAGCAGGCAGCGTCCTGGAGACGAAGATCAAGGAAATGGTCGTCATCAAGACGAGTCATCTCAATGGGTGTGCCTATTGAACGGCCCACAACACGTCGCTTGGTCAAGCGGCAGGAATCACCTGGCAACAGATCGATGTCATCGGCACGGATGACTACATGGAATCCGATCTCCTGAGCGACCGCGAAAAGGCGGCCGTGCTCTGGGCGGAACATGTCACGTTGAACACAGCTCGATACCACGACGACGTCTACGACACGGTCGCAGCCCTGTTCAACGAGTCAGAGATCGTTGAGCTCACCCTCATGAGTTGTTTCTTCAACTTCTTCAACCGGTTCGTCGACTCGCTTCGGGTTCCGGTGGAGATGCCGAACGAGGTCGACAAGATCAAGACTTCGCTACACCTCGACCCCGACAAGGTCAAGGGTTACTACGAGACGGTCGCAGAGAACTGGCCCGGCGAGTGGCCAACGCCAGCCGGCTAGACGCCACCGATGCAGACGTATTTGGTCTCGAGGTATTCGTCGAGCCCGTGGTGAGAACCTTCACGGCCAATCCCCGACTCTTTCACGCCACCAAACGGATGAATCTCGGTCGAGATCAAACCGGTGTTGACCCCCACCATCCCGTACTCGAGGCCTTCGCTCACCCGCCAGATCCGAGCAAGGTCACCGGCATAGAAGTAGCTGGCGAGCCCAAACGGCGTGTCGTTGGCAAGCTTGATCGCTTCCTCCTCGGTGTCGAATCGATAGAGGGGGGCTACCGGGCCGAAGATCTCTTCATCGGACATTCGCATGTCGGTCGTGACATCACCCAGGACCGTCACCTGGTAGTACGTCCCGCCGAGATCGTGGACCCCACCGCCAGTCAGTACTGTCGCACCGTCGCTGACGGCATCGTCGACCAACGCGCTCACCTTGGCAAGCGCCGCAGTGTTCACCAACGGCCCAATCTCAGTCTCGTCTTCGCTCGATACACCCACGTTGAGTTCCGCCGCTCTCTTTGCGAACTTCGTCGAGAACTCGTCGTACACGGCGTCTTGCACGAACATGCGATTTGCACAGATGCAGGTTTGCCCGGTGTTGCGGTACTTGGATGCGATTGCCCCTTCGACAGCTTCATCGATATCTGCGTCGTCGAAGACGATGAACGGGGCGTTGCCTCCGAGCTCCATCGACACGGCCTTGACCGTTCCTGCGGCCTGCGCCATCAGCAGCTTGCCGACCCTGGTCGATCCCGTGAATGAGATCTTCTTGACGATGGGGTTCGTGGACAGTTCGTGACCGATCTCTACCGGCTCGAGGGAGGGCACGATGTTCAAGACACCCGCAGGAACACCAGCTCGTTCGGCCAGTGCTGCCACGGCCAACGCGGTGATTGGACAGTCTTGGGCTGGCTTGACCACACTCGTGCAACCCGCCGCCATCGCCGGAGCAATCTTGCGGGTGATCATCGCCATCGGGAAGTTCCATGGCGTCACCGCAGCGACGACACCGATCGGCTGGCGTAGAACCATCAGGCGCTTCGAGTTGTCATGTGTCGGGATGATCTCGCCGTAGGCCCGTTTACCTTCCTCGGCAAACCAGTCAACAAAGTTGGCTGCAAAGACCGATTCTCCACGAGACTCGCGAATTGGTTTGCCCATCTCGGCAGTCATCAATTGTGCGAGGTCTTCTTGGTTTTCGATCAGCAGATCGAACCAGCTCCGCATGATGGCGCCGCGTTGCTTCGCAGTCATCGCTGCCCACGCCGGCATAGCGTCACGGGCAGCTTCGATCGCTCGGCGAGTTTCACCCACACCGACGTCCGCGACCGAACCGACGACAACGCCGTCGACCGGGTTCACGACATCGAACGTGCCGCCGGAGTCCGCGTCGATCCACGCTCCTCCGATAAAAGCTTGTGTTTTGAGCAAAGACGGGTCGTTGAGATTCACATCAGATATTATGTCAGATCCAAGGAGGAACAGGTGCAGCCACACACGATTCGAGTCGGTGGGTATGCCCCGCGCGATTCCGTCCACAGCCGAGCCGTCGATCATTTCGCCGACGACGTCACGAGTCGCTCGAATGGTGAGCTCGCCGTCGAGATCACCTACAACGTGATGGACTCGGGAAAGCCCGCCACGGCGCTGTTCGACATGCTCGACGCCGGTGAACTCACCTGGTGTTACTACTCGAGCAGCTATCTCGGGGCGAAGGTCCCAGAGCTCAATGCTCTCGAGATCCCGTTCCTCTTCGACTCGGTCGCTGAGGCCCACGATTCACTCGATGGGGAGTTTGGCTCCGCGCTCGCGAGTGCCGTCCGTCATCATGCGGGATACGAGATGTTGGGTTTCTGGGACAACGGACTTCGACACCTGACAAACAGCGTCCGAGACATTCGCACCCCTGACGACTGCCGCGGCTTGCGGATTCGTTTGCAGCCCAACGCCATCCATGAAGCCTTGACCGCGTCGTGGGGCATGGAGCCTGTTCCGGCCGAACTCAGCGCCGGAATCGCGATGATAAAGAACGGAGAAGTCGATGCGCAGGAGAACCCGCTCGCCAATTCCGTCGCCTACGGCGTCGACCATCGCCACATCACGCTGAGCGCACACCTCTATGGAGCCCGCGGGCTCTTTGCGAACGCCGACGGACTGGCCAAGCTGGGCGATGCTGGCGAAATCGTGCGCGAGGCCGCGCGAAGTGCCATTGCGTATCAACGCGAAGCAGCAGCCGCGTATGAACTCGAACTCCGCACGATGATGGAAAACGAGGGCCGCACCGTGCTCGACCTCTCGAGCGAGGAGCGCCTTGCCTTCGCCGAAGCTGCGAGCGAGGTCATCGACAATGCCCGCGCCGCCATCGACACGGACCTGAGACGCCTGATTCCGTGACGCGATCAGCGTTGGGCGGTTCGATCCAGGTGGATCTGCAGGATCCGAGCCGCCTCGTCAGCATCGCGAGCACGGATCGCATCGACGAGGTCAGCGTGCTCCTGGTTGGCCTCGTCACGGACGCCAGACGCGTGGGCAAGGCGAGCTCCGACCGCCATGACCGAGGCGTCCTGCAGGGATCCGATAATCGAAAGCAGTCGTGGCCGGCCCGATGCCTCATAGATCGATGTGTGGAACTCCCGGTTGAGTTCGACCCATGTCGACAGATGAGACGTCTCGCTCATCTCCTCGCTCAACTGGTCGAGCCGATCGATCACCTCATCGGTGAGAAGCGGCACGGCGAAACGTACCGCCATCGGCTCGAGGTGGTGCCGGAGTTCGTAGATCTCGGCGACGTCCTCTCGGTTCAGCTCCATCACGAACCCGCCCCGGTGCGGGTCGATCGTCACGAGCCCTTCCGACGCAAGGTCTCGAAGAGCCTCGCGCACCGGAGTGGTGCTGACCCCGAGTTGTTTCGCGATATCGGTCTGGGCCAAGCGTGCGCCGCCGGGCAAGACCCCGTTCAAGATGTCCTGGCGAAGTGTCTCACGGACGTACACATGCGCCGTGCCTCGACGGGGCGCTGTCGGTACCCGCGCGGCATCGGTGGTGGCAGATCGATCTGCGTCGGTGGACATCGGAACAAAACGGTACCACCCGCGTCCTCCAAGCGCATGAGGAAACGGGCGCCCCGGTGTTACGTCGGGTTTCCCAATCGAACTTCGTTTTGCAACTCCATGGAAACCTGTGCGCGGGAACGGTCTGCGGCCGCCAGCACCTCGACGGGAGCGGGGAACGACTGAAAATGACCGAACCGATCCTCCCCTGCCACGAGCGTGGCGAACGTCTTGTGCCCGCCGATCTGACGCATCGACGGTGCGATGTACCGAAGCGCCAGCCCGATTCGACGACCATCGGAACCATTGGGGTTGGAGCCGTGAAACATGTGCCCATGGTGCAACGACATCTCGCCTGCGCCGAGCACCACATCCACGGCGTCGTCGCTCGCAACATCAATCGCAAGCTCTTGCCCTCGCGACAACATGTTGTCGGACGCGAAGGTATCTCGGTGCGCAACCACGTCGCTTCGATGCGACCCGCGAATGAACTGCATACAGCCGTTCTCCGTGGTCGCCGGGGTCAACGCGAGCCATGCGGTCACCTCGGCCAGGTCGTTGAGTTCCCAGTAGGTGAGATCCTGATGCCAGCTCACGAACGCTGGCGAGTGCGGTTCCTTCACAAAGAAGCTCGCGCCCAAGACCAAGAGATCCGGGCCGAGAACGTTCGAGACGGCCGACGTGATGCTCGGGCGGCGGCTGAGCTCATCCACGAACGGCAGGACCATGTTCGCAAAGCCGTACAAGATCTTCTTGTCGAGAGCGGAATCGACCAACCCCTCGGCCAATTCGAGTTCGCCGACGAAACGGGTGGCCTCCGCTTCCGAGATGACTCGGATCGGAAACTCGAATCCATCACGTTCGTACGCCGACATCACAACCCTTTCCCTTCGCAGAATACACCGTGCCGAACGGGTATCGAACAACAATAGGAGAACACCATGAGCACATCGGCGAGGAGTCAGTTGGCGACGGTCATGGCCGCTGCAGCGACCGATCTTTTGGAGTCACTCGACGCCCGGCAACGTTCGCAGATCACGTTTCCGTTCGGCGACGATGAACAATTCGTCTGGTTCTACACACCGACCGATCACGGCGGTCTGGCCATGGCCGAGATGACCGCTGCCCAACACCGTCTCACCCATCGCATGCTTGCGACAGGCCTGTCACGAGCGGGGTACGTGACCGCCGCGGCGATCCTCGGTCTCGAGAACATCCTCGATCACACAGAGGGCTGGGTCACCGACTTCGGCCGCGAGCGCGGTCGAGACCCGCTCATGTATTGGGTCGCCATCTTCGGTGATCCCGCCTCTGGGGACTGGGCGTGGCGATTCGGGGGACACCACATCTCGGTCAACTACTTGGTCGTCGATGGTGCGGTCGTCGGTACAACACCCAGCTTTTTTGGTGCCGACCCTGCAGACAGCCCGTTGCTCGGACCACATCTCCACCGACCACTCGCCGGTGCGGAGGACTACGGACGAGAACTCGTGCAGAGCCTCAATCCGATGCAGTTGAGCACCGCACTGGTTTCGGCGGTCGCGCCCGTCGACATCGTCGGAGTCAACCGCACTGATCTCACCGAAGGAGATCGCCCGCTTGGCCTGCCCTTCGTATGGCGCGGGTTGCACGACGACGAAACGACAGCCACATGGGCGAAACGTCAACTCGCTGCCGAGGAGAAGCTCGGCCTGAAAGATGAACACCTCGAAGCGCTCTCCTTCTCGAAGGACCCCAAAGGGATTCCAGCCACCGCACTCGACGACGACAACAAGGAGATCCTCCGAGCACTGCTGAGTTGTTACATCGATCGGCTGCCGGACTCATTGGCGGATGAGGAGCACGCAAAGTTCGCGGGTGACCGCATCGATTCGCTGTCGTTCATGTGGGCGGGCGGGATCGAGCGCGACGAACCGCACTACTACCGGATTCAGGGCGCTGATCTCTACGTCGAATACGACAACACACAGCGTGATGTGAACCACATCCACACGGTTTGGCGAGATTTGCGTAACGACTTCGGTCGTGACGCGCTGGCGGCGCACTACGCCACCCACAAACACTGATTTCTCTGCGTTCGCACCCTCATCCTGCATTATGTACGATTCGAGGGTCGAGCGGCAGTTCGGCACCAGGCATGGGGAGATTCGTGTGATTCAGGTCGACATTGAGGGCACCGGACCACCGCTGGTGCTCGTGCACTCTCTCCTCACCGATTCCGCGGCCTTCGATCTTGTCGCGCCGACCCTGGCACTCCGACGAACGGTCGTGCGCGTGAGCCTCCCTGGTTTCGGAACCACCTCCCCACTCGATGCTCCCGAGCCCACCATCTTCGATTTGGCCGAGGTGGTGGCAGAAGCCCTCGACCTCGCCGATGTCGGCACGGATGCCGCCGTGCTTGGCAATGGCTTCGGTGCTTTTGTCGTTGTCGCGCTCGCGATCGCGCATGGCGACCGCTTCGGAGATCTCATCGTGGCCAATGGTGGAGCGTCGTTCTCCCCCGAGCGCAAGGTGGCGTTCACCACGATGAGCAACCTCGTCAGCGAGAGCGGCATGGAGGCTGTCGTCGACGTCGCCGTCCGCCGCATCTTCACCGATGCCTATCTCGAAGTGAATCCAGAGGTCATCGACGAACGTCGGGCGGTACTGGTCAAGACCGATCCGGCTGCGTTTGCAGCATCATGTCGAGCGCTACGCGACATGGACCTCCGCGAACACGCGGCCACGATCACCAACCGCACATTGGTGATCGCCGGGGGCGCCGACGGCACAACACCACCAGAAATGTCGCAGGACTTGGCGGGCCGGATACCAGGTGCCACCTACGTCGAACTCGCTGACTGTGGGCACTGTCCACCCCTCGAGAAACCAGACCTATTCATCCAAGAAATCGAACGATTCCTGGGTGCAAAGTAAGCGTCGCCCGCTACGTTCGCTGATGCGCAACGGGCGGGCAATTGTCAACACCTCAGATTTCCAAAGGAACGAGCGACCCCATGGGTGAAACTGTCGAACTGACCGCAAACGATGGACACACGCTGTCGGCTTATGTCGCTGGCAACGCCGATGCAACATCATCGGTCGTCATCATCCAAGAGATCTTTGGGGTGAACAGCCACATACGTTCCGTGGTCGACATGTACGCCGACCTCGGCTACTACGCGATCGCACCAGCGATGTTCGACCGAGCCGAACGCAGCGTCGACCTGGACTACACCGAAGAAGGCATGGCGGCAGGTTTTGCCGTGCGCGAGAACATCGACTGGCTCCTCACGCCGCTCGACGTCGGCGCTGCAGTCGAATACGTACGACGGGACCGACCGGTCGCCGTGATTGGGTTTTGCTGGGGAGGCGGGGCGTCCTGGCTCGCAGCGAGCGAGCTCAACATTGACGCCGCCGTCTCGTACTACGGCGGACAGATCAAGATGTTCCTCGATAGGGCGCCACAATGTCCGGTGATGTTGCACTTTGGCGAGACCGATCACTCGATCCCGCCTGAGGACATCCGAGAGATCCACGACGCCTACCCAGAGACGCCTCTGTTCGTCTACGAGGACGCAGGCCACGGGTTCAACTGCGATATTCGTGCCTCGTACAACGCACAAGCGTCAGCGCAAGCCTTGGTTCGTACAAAGGCCTTCTTGTCAGAACACCTCAAGTGGTAGAGGTAGAGGTCGCGGTCTAGACCCAATCGCTACATCTTGAAGACTCTGGCGGCATTGCCGCCCTTCATCGCAATGCGTTCGTCATCGGAGAGGCCTTCGGTCCGGTCGATAAGTCCCAGTGGATCCTCGTCGCCCATGTCGAATGGGTGATCGGTGCCAGCCATGATGCGATCGCTTCCGACCACGTCGACCAAGTGGGCGAGGTACTGCGGCTGGAAGACCATCGTGTCGTAGTAGAGCTTCTTCATGTAGTAGCTCGGCGGATGGTCCGGGATGTGCACCCGGGTCTCGGGCCGCACTTCCCACGTGTGGTCCGCACGAGAGGTGTAGAACGGCAGGTAACCGCCGCCGTGCAGCAGAACCACCTTGAGGCCGGGCAGCTCTTCAAACAGACCTGAAAAGATCATCCGGTGCGAGGCAACCATCGTTTCGAGCGGGTTCCCGATGCAGTTGGTCATGAAGTAGTCGCCGAAGCGGTGGCTCTCCTGATATCCGTCGGGATGGATGATCACCGGGATGTCCTTGGCAGCGACCGCTTGCCAGAACGGACGGAAGCGAGCTTCGTCGAGGTTGTTACCGTTGACGTTTCCGCCGATCTGTAGCCCCTTGAAACCCAGCTCATCGACGGCGCGGTCCATCTCGGCAATCGCTCGATCGACGTCTTGGAGAGGTACGGTCGCTCCAAACAAGGCGAACCGATCGGGCATGTCGGCAGCGGCCTGCGCGAGGTGATCATTCTGGATCTTCGCTGCTTCGGCTGCTACGCCAGGAGGCGCCCAATAGCCATACTCGGACACGAACGTGGAGAGGCCCTGGATGTCCATTCCCATGGCGTCCATGTCTTCGATGCGTTGTTCGTGATTGCGCAACGCACCCTTGATTGTCGGGAACATGACCGAGTTCTGGTCATGTGAATCTTGCCCCATGAAGTGCATGTACGGATCGTCCTGGCTCCGCTTGTGCGGCGCCAGCAACTCCCCAGCTTCGGGGGTAGCCAAGTGGCAATGGACGTCGATCGAGGGGACGTGCGCGTCAGTGGTCAAGTTCGTCTCTTCTCTACTGTTCTATTGAGTTGTCTGGTATGAGCCTTGCAGACTCAGGTGGCGAGGAGATCGAATTCCTCGAACTTGCGAAGCACGTTCGCCTTGGCGATAGCGACATCTTCGTGCGAAGGGTCGCGTGGAAACGGAAGCTCGACGGTGATGTCGTCTTCGAGTCGACCACCCTTGGCAAACACCAGGATCCGATTCGAGAGTTCGACGGCTTCGCCCACATCATGGGTCACGAAGATGATCGTCTTGCCCGTGTCGGACCACATCGTGTGAAGCTCGCGTCGTAGCGAGCGAGCCGTGATCGCGTCGAGATGGCTGAATGGCTCATCCATGAACAACACATCAGGCTCGATCGAGAATGCCCGAGCGATACCCACACGCTGCTGCATACCGCCGGAGAGTTCCCCCGGGTACTTGTCTCCCTTGTCGCCCAGCTGCACCATCTCGAGGTACTTCTGGCAACGAGCACGAGTCGCTTCAGACCGATCTTCTTGCACGAAGAGCAGGTTGTCCATCACGGTGCGCCACGGCAGCAGACGAGCTGCCTGAAAGACGTATCCGGGGGCTGCTTTCTTGCCGGACTGCGTGATTTCCAAGGATCCGCTCGTTGGCGTTTCGATACCACTCAAGATGTTGAGCAACGTCGACTTGCCGCAGCCAGACGGCCCAACGATCGAGACGAACACGTGTCCGCCCATGTCGAGGTTCACGTTTTCGAGAGCGACGACCTTGTCGGCGCCGGTTCCGAATTCCTTGTGCAGGTTTCTGATCTTGATTTCTGCCATTTTTCTTCTCCCCTAGATCGTTCCGGCGCCACTTTTGGCGTTTAGCTCATCGTTCAAGTCATGCAAGTCGTCCATTGCTTCTTCGACGATCTCCGGACTGTCGAGGCTTGGCCGCCACTTGAACACTCTCCGCGAGATCGGTTCGAGAACGAGGTTCTCCAAGACCAGTGCGAAGATCACGAAGAACATCGAATATCCGATGACCCCGTGTAGCTGATGAGCGTCGTACCAGAACTTGACCGTCCAACCTGCTCCATCGCCACCACCGAAGAGCTCGGTGATCACAAGGCCTTTCCAACCAATCGACAGGGCGTAGCGCGCGGCGGCAAAAAGGAACGGGTACAGCGATGGCAACAGCACATGTCTGGTGCGTTTGTTGGACGGCACGCCGAACGCATTCGACATGTCGAACAACTCGCTCGGGGTGCTCCGAACACCCTCACGCACGTTGACGATCACGAACGGGATACCCGCCAGGATCACCGCGAGCACCGGAGCCTTGTCGTCGAACCCGAAGATCAAGCTGAGGAACAGCGCCCACGCCAGAGCGGGCATCGCCAGCAAGGCCATGACCCAATCGTGGAAGAAGGCGTTGACCGCCCTCGAAAGGCCCATGCCGAGCCCGATTGCAGTTCCGAGCACCATCGAGATCGCAAAGCCGATGCCAAGGCGTCGAAGCGACGTTCCGAAGGTGCCGTACAGGTTGTCGGGGGCAACAGTGTCGCCAGCGATCTCAGCCAACATGAAGTCCCAGACTTCGCGCGGCGTTGCGAGCACGCTGCTGTCGAAGTCCCAAGAATCCTGAATCAACTTGTTGGAGATGAGCCAGAACACCAGCACGGCGGGTAAGAACAGCGCCCGAGCGAACGTGGGAGACTTGAGAAACCGCATCACTGCGTTTTCTGGGCGTCTTGGGGGGATTGCAGTTCCCGAACTCGAGCCCGATGAGCCCGATTCGGGTGAGGTTGTTGCGACGGCGGTCATGTTGAAGCAATCTCCTTACGCCAGCGAAAGAACTTGTCCTCGACGGCTTGCAGAACCACCTTTTCGAGGAACAGAGCGAATACGAAGAACAGCAAGATCCACGTCAAGACCTCGTCTTGACGGAACAAGACCTGAGCGATGCGCAGCTCGAAGCCGATACCCGAGCCTGCAGTGAAGACCTCGGTGAGCACCGCCACCTTCCAGCCGATCGAGAAGGAGAAGCGCAGACCAGTGAACAGGTAGGGCGCGAGGTGGGGGATGACGATGTGTCTGTTTCGATCGACCAGACTCACCTTGAACGCCCGGGCCATGTCGATCGTGTCTTTGGGCAGCGAGCCAATTCCCTCAGCGACATTGACCGACACCAGCGCAAAGGTCGTGAGGATGATGGCGATGATCGGGCTGAACCACACGTTTCCGAAGACGAGCGCGGTGATCAGCACCCAAATGATGCCGGGCGACGTGAGGCCAATGGTGATGGCGTCTCGAAAGAACCCTGCGAACCAGCGGTTCTGCGTGATGATTCCGATGACCGAACCGATCATGAATGAGAGGAACACGCCGAGCGATATACGCCAGAGCGACGAACCGAACGCAGGGAACACCTTGCCCCGCTCAAACAGATCAACACCGGTCTCGAAGACGCGGATTGGTCCAGGCAGGAGGTTCTCCTCCAAGACGGCTCCGGAAGCCCACTCCCAGATCCCCATGAAGATGATGTAGCCCGCGATGCGGGCAGTCCATCGAACGATGCGCTCCTTTTTGCGAGCCGCTTCCTCGATGTCTTCTTGCGTAGTCCGTCCTTCGACGGGAGCCTCTTGGCTGATGGCCGTCACGACCGTTGTCACGTCCTTATAAATCAGGGAGTGGTTTCACACTCCGCTATCAGGGCGAAACCGTCAACAACCCGGTCTCTGAAACAAGGCGGCGGGGGTGCCGGATTCACCGAAGCGAATCCGGCACCCAACCGCCTAGAGGGGGCCTAGTTGGCCCGACCTACGCTCCGAGTACCTCGAAGCGTGGGCTCGGTGCGTCATCTCCCAAGACGTTGGGGTTCTCAGGATCGAGGGTCTTCATGAGCTCCCAGATCTTGATCTCGTCATCGACCCATTCCTGGTCGAGGTAGACCGTGTCGACAAACCAGTCGTTTTCACCCTGCATGAACTCGACCATGAACTCGACGTCTGCCTCGTCCTCCACGGCGAAGTGCTGTGGATAGGCACGGACAATGTCAGCGGTGTTGTCTTCCCAAAGAGCGATGCCTCGCTCCCAGAGAGCCAAGAACGCCTTGGCGTTGGTCTCGTTGGCGTCGTACCACTCTTCGGTGGCCGTGAAGAGGTTCGACATCACGTGGTTGTCATCGCCCTCGAGTCCAGCGAAGTCCTTGTAGAGCTGGAACGGCATCTTTCCGTCGTACATGAGCTCGATTTCGCCTTGACGAAGGTGTGGAACCGCTGCCTCAGGAATCGCAACGGTGACTTCGCAGTCACCACGGAGCAGGTTGACCGGGTTCACGAAGTGATCGTTCACGATGAGGTTGAAGTCACCGCCGCCGACCCGATAGTCAAGTCCGTGCAGCTCTTGAGCGGCAACGGTCCAGAAACCGGTGTTCGACACGGGGCTGCTGACGCAGATGTTCGAGCCAGCTGGCACGTCGGCGAGCGTCTCGTACGGATCGCCTGCACGCCTCATCATTGGCGAACGCTGGTAGTTGTACTTGCCGAACGTGACGGTCTTGATCGACGTCTCTGACTCGAGCACGGGGATCTCTTGGGTACCCATGGACACAACGTCGCCGTGGCCACCAGCAAAGTACGTGAACTCATCCCACGTCGAGCTGGTCACGATGCGAATGTTGTTTGCTTCTTCCCACGTAGCGAGCTCACCGGTGTCTGCGAGCCAGTCCCAGACTGGATCGGGCGCAAAGGCGAATCGAATGATCGATGCACCGCCTCCGCCGTCGCCGCCATCAGCGGCCACTACTGGTTCGTCATCGCTACCGCATGCGGTCGCCATGATCGCCACGGCTCCCAACATCGCGATCCATTTCACGATTCGACTTCGTCTCATCCGTATTTCCCCCTCGCACTGGTGCGAATTTTTTGGCTCCTGCCGGTCTGACAGAGGCCGGTTACTGAACGTTATGCATCATATATGATCTACGGGACGCCGTCGAGTCGCTCGCCAACTTGCTGCCATGAAGCCTGAAGCGACCAATCCCGCGACGGCAACGAACGCCCATGCGGCGGTGTAGTTGTCTCGATCGGCGAGCTGTCCGACGACGAACGGGCCAACGAGCGTGCCGGTGAGGTTTGACGCGAGGATCACGCCCGAAGCTCGAGCGGTCGCTTCGGGGTGGATGCGAACCACCGTGAAGTAGATCAACCCGGGCCACCCCCACGAGCCCAGCAGGGCAAGGGGCATCACGATGGTGAACGCACCGACAGAGTTGACGAACACGAGACCGAAGGACGCTGCCGCTCCCAGCGCGAGGATCACCATCATCTCGAGATGGCCGGTGCTTCCGACTCGATCGGCGAATGACCCGACCGCCACGCGCATCAAGAACACGCTGGCCGAGCTGAGAGCGAGCACAGCCCCGGCCGCCGCCTCGGTCATACCGATGTCGACCGCCGCAGGTACGAAGAACAGCGAGAGCCCATTGCCTGCCGCACCTCCGCATGCACCACCGACGGCGAGCAACTTGAGCGCTGTCGACAGTGGAAGCTGCACCGTGTTCTGGCCTTCTTCTGACGATTCTGTGGTTGGCAGATCTGCAACCTCTGGAGCGAGGAACATCACGAGCACCGCCAGGCCGATTGCGAATACATACGGCCATCGCCACCCCAGAGCGACACCGACCGACGGCAACAGCAAGCCGGCAGCTGCGCTCGACAGTGGCACCGCTCCCTGCTTGGCGCCAAACGAAAGGCCTTGGCGGTGGAAGGCAGCATCGAGAGCCAGAACGACATTGGTCGAGACCTGCATGAACGCGTTCGCCAACCCGGCACAACCAACGGCCACGAGTAGCGCCAGCCAGCTGACAGCGGTCGCCGCGGCGACGCTCCCGAGGATGGAAAAGAGCGCCCCGACTTGCAGACCGCGTTGTGCGCCGATCGATGTGACGACCTTTGCCACCGGTTGCGCAACGGCTGCTGCCAAACCGAAATAGATCGCAGTTCCAACGCTCAGCCGACCTGCGTCGAATCCCAATGCGGAGTCGAGCGACACCACTTGCGCGCTGGTGAGATAGAGGGGCATGACCCCGACCGACACGAATACGACCGCGGTGACAAGTGGGCGCCCGGCGAGTGGGCTCCACGTTCGAAGAGTTGTCAATCGATGCCCAACCCCGTCCGCAGCCGCGTCACTCGTCCAGCATGGTCGGTGTGATTCACGGCGGGAAGCGGCTCTGAATTCGTCACGGGAACGACAACGAAGTGCGGACCAGCTGAATGCAGGACTCGAGGCAAGTCCTCGACGGCCTGTTCCAGCGAATGCCACACCTCGACTGACCCGGTCTTCGAAATGCCACCGCCATCGATCCCGGCCGAGCGCGCCAGGCCAGCGAAGTCGACCCGGCTCGGAAGCTGTTGCCCGCCCGTCATTTCGTATGCGCGATTCTCGAGCAGGATCACGACCAGGTTCTCCGGCCCATGTTCGGCGAGCGTGACAAGCGAGCCGAGCGACATCAACAGACCCCCATCACCCTTCAGCGCGATCGTTCGTCGCTCGGGGCGGGCAAGCGCGAGGCCCATCGCAAAGTCCGAGGCATGACCCATCCCGAACGCGAGGAAGTCGAAGTCGAGATCGCTGTCGGAAACGAGCGGCCACTGCAGCGTCGACGTCATGGTGGTGACGACGATCTCATCGCTTCGTTGCGCCGCGAGCGCCCGCAGGAGGTCAAGGCGTTCGATCATCGAAAGGACCATCCGGTCAGGAGTGCAGCGGGCAGCGAGGTCGACTCGGCGGTTTGGTCCATGGTCTCGAGATGGGCGAGCCCCTCATCGTTCATGAGGTGCCAAGTTGGGATCTGCCACGCCGCGAGCAACGGTTCGGTGAACGGGTAGGCCGAATCAAGCGGCAGAGCGCCAGCTTGAGCCCCGCCGTATCCGCGCCAGCCCACCATCAGGCGAAGCGGGATGCGCGGACCGATCGCACAGCCCCTCAGAGCGTCCCCGGCCTCCATGAGACCGGTGTTCTGAATCACAACAAGCGGCTTGCGCCCGCCGACCCAAAGCCCGGCCGCGATCGCGATGCCTTCACCCTCTCGTGTCGGCGAGATCACGCTGAGCCCGGCGTGTTCTCTTGCTGCATCGAACAGCCGAGCGCTCTCACTATCGGGGATCATCACCACATCGGTGAACCCGAGCTTGACGAGTTCAGCGATCGCCAACGCGCTCGAGACTCCCCTTTCTTGCGTCAGGCTCGACTCGTTCACCATGGGACCTCCACGCCATACGAAACGGCAACCGCCTCGACGTCGGTGCGCACAGCAGGCGTCACCGGGATGCCTGCAGCGTCGTTCTCGGCGGTAGCGATCGCCTCGGGCTCGCCTGGGATGAAGATCGTGTCGTGCCCCGATGCCTTTTCGGCACCCCGGACGATCTCGATCGTCTCGGCCATCGACCCGTGAATCTCCGCCGGCGGCCGAAAGCCGTCCAAGCGGATCGCCCCAACCAGTTGTCCCATGGCGGCGGGTGCATCACCTGAGGCTCCGGCAATTCGGTCGGTGAGCGATGTGCCGCCCAAAACTCCACAGAGGAGCTCGACCATGAGATTGAGTGCGAAGCCCTTGTGGCCGCCTGTGACGTCGCCCGCACCGCCGAGCGGGAGCAGCGGTGTGTCGTATCCAAGGATTCCGCTTTCATCAAGGCTGGCCGTCGCCGCCTCCTGATTCACCCAGCCGTCGGGAATCTGTCGTCCTTCTCGCAGCGCGGTCTCGACCTTACCCACGGCAACCACGGACGTTGCCATGTCGAGGAGGAATCCGGTCTCGCCCTCCGCGCCCGGGATACCCACCGCGAGTGGATTTGTACCGAGCAGCGAGTCTCGACCGAACGTGGGCGTGACGCGACCCGCACTGTTCGCCATGGCGAAACCGACACAGCCCTGACCCCGGGCACGCTCGGCCCAATAGCCCGCATACCCGAAGTGATTGCTGTTCGCCACGGCCACCCAACCTGATCCGTGTTCCCTTGCCATCGAGATCGCGCGATCCATGGCCTCGGCGCACGCCACTGCGCCGTGACCGTTGTCGGCGTCGAGAACCCCGGTCGTCGACGAACCCGCGGTGAACTCGGTGTTCGGAGTCGCGTTGAGTACCCCATTCTCGACGCGGACCATGAAGTATCGAAGTCTCGACAGCCCGTGACTTCGAACACCCCGCAAATCTGCGCTGATGAGAACCTCGGCGATCAGCGAGGCATCACCTGCGGGGAACCCCGCAGCTTCGAAGACGGCCGTCACAAACCCCCGCGCTCGATCGGCTGGGATCCTCATCGTGCCGGGCGGAAGTTGCGCAATCTCGACCATCAATCCCCTCCTTCTGTGACATCCTGCATAATGCATGATCATGGAGGATGCGTAGATGCAAGACAGAACTGGCGCCCAAGAAGTCGTCGAATCGTTGCACCGAGAGGGCATCCGAACGCTCTTTGGAATTCCGGGTGTCGATACTTTGGGGGTCTATAACGCGCTACTCGATCAGCCCGACATCAAAGCCATCAACGTGCGCCACGAGCAGAGCGCCGTCTTCATGGCCGACGGGTTCTATCGATCGTCGGGAGAGATCGGCGTCGCGTTGACCAGCGGCGGCCCCGGGGCGCTCAACACCATGGGGGCAATGGCCTGCGCACACAACGACAGCAGCGCGGTGCTTCAGGTGGTAAACGAGAACCCCGCCCACGTCCGACGAAAGGGTCTTGGGTACTTCCACGACCTGTCTGATCAGATGGGCATGTTTCGCCCGGTGACCGACTTCGTGGCCCAACCAACGCTTGCCTCGGAGATCGCTCCGGCGATCAACCAGGCGATGGGGGCTCTCCGCAACAGGCGTCCGCGACCAGCGATGGTCGAGATCGCTGGCGAGGCCTTCGTGCAGACGGCCAAGGCGAGCGACATCGATCCGGTGCCACTCCAGCGCCTCCAACCACTCGCCGCGCAGCTCGACGCAGCCGCTGCACTCATACGTGCGGCCAAGCGGCCGGTGTTCTGGGCTGGCGGCGGTGTCATCGCCTCGGACGCATGCCAAGAGCTTCTCGAGCTCGTCGAAGAGCTCAGCGCTCCCGTGCTGACCTCGCAAGCAGGAAAGGGATCGTTTCCACCAGACCATCCTCTTCATATCGGGAACTGGGCCAATGAGCGTCCGGTGCGTGAACTTCTCGAAGAAGCCGATCTACTCGTCGCGGTCGGAACCAGGTTCTCCTACTTCCCCACCGGTGGTTGGTCCCTCGAACTTCCTGAGACGATCGTGCAAATCGACCTCGACCCCGCCGAAATCGGACGCAACTATCGAGTTGCTGCCCCGGTCGTCGGCGATGCTCGTCCCGCGCTTCGCGGAATCGCTGACCGGGTTGGCAAGCTCGAAGGTGCCGAGCGGCTCGAACGTGGCCGGTGGGAACGAAAGGCAGAGGGCGTCCGCAACCGAATCACGGCTGCAGTCGGAACGCCGCCTCCGGAGGTCGAGATGCTCGACCAACTTCGCGCAGCACTGCCATCAAACACGCGCGTCTTCAACGACCCGACCACGATCGCATTCTGGGCCCGGTCGTACTGGAAGGCCCTCGAACCGCGAACATGGTTCGTTCCCTCTGGGATGGGAACCCTCGGGTTCGCTCTTCCGGCAGCGATCGGGGCGAAGTTCGCCACCCCCGATATCCCCTCGGTTGCGGTCATCGGTGATGCCGGGGTGATGTTCACGATCCAAGACCTCATGACGGCTGTAGAGCATGAGATCTCGGTGATCGTCCTCGTGTTCAACGACCGCGGATACGGCGTCGAGCGTCGTCACATGGACCATCTCTATGGTCGCCAGAACGGCGTTGAACTCTTGCCCCCTGACTTCGTCGCACTGGCGAAGTCGTTCGGCGCTCACGGCGTGCGCGTCGAGCTCGACGGTGTCGGCGCGGCAATCGACGACGCTCTGAACCGAGGCGGCCCGGTTCTCATCGAGATCCCGAACAACTTCGGACACCCCGGCTACGGGTCCTGGGTCGACTGGGACAACGTGTAACCAACGTCGGCCAGGCCCTTCCATGCTGGATTGATCGGGGTGTGAAACCGCAATTGCACGGCGTCGCCTGTCTTCACCGAATGTGGGAACGGCGCGACGAGAGTGCCATCTTCGAGGAACCGGTCGACGAGTGAACGTCGACCCACAAGAACTCCCTCGCCTTTGAGTGCCGCCTCCACCGCCATTGCATAGAGCGTGAATGATGTGCCGGTTCGATCCTCGAGCTGTGCACCGGCTGAACGAAGCCAAATATCCCAATCGGCCGTCCAGGTCCTGTCATACAGGAGATTGTGCTGCGCCAACTGGGCAACACTCCTGAGTTCTGCGGCGACAGATGGTGAGGCCACAGGTATCAGTTCATCGCTCGCCGGACCTGCGACGTCCTCTCCGGTCGGCCCATAGAAGACTGCAAGATCGTATGGATCGTGGTCCAGATCCACGAGTTTGTCCGTGGCATCGACTGAGACATCCACTCCGGGAAGAACCGAGCGAATTTGCGCGAGGCGAGGAACGACCCACATTTGAGCGAGCGCCGGAAGCGCGGCGATTCGAAGCGTCTTGGGGCTTGGTCGCTGCGCACGCAACGCAACGGTTGCACGCCCAATCGCCAGGAATGCCTCGCTCAGATGTCCGAGCGCTGACGCACCAGCGTCGTTCAGCCGCACACCATGAGCCAACCGCGTGAACAACGGTTGCTCGGCCCACGCCTCGACCTTCTTGACATGCTGCGCCACCGCTGCTGGCGAGCTACGTAGTTCCTCGGCAGCTCGAGCAAAACTTCCAAGACGTGCCGCAACCTCGAAGGCCCGTAACGAATTCAACGAAGGCATGTCAGGCGGCGGGGAGTCCAAGAGTGACACGAGACCAAGCTTAGCTATGCCTGAGACTTCGAAGATGTACCGTTGCAACGGTTGCCCCAACCTCCGCATGATTGGGTTATGTCGATATCAGACCACGCACTTGCCCGCCGACCCTGGGTTCCGGAGGCATCGGAGTCGTTCGTTCACTCCATTGCCTCAACTACTCGATCGAGCTCGCCACGCGAGCTGTCCACCCGACTACGCGAACTCGTCTCGACCAACGACCGCATCCACAACATCGAATGTGTCAACCTCAATCCGGCAACCAACACGATGAGTCCGGCGGCTGTGGCTGCGCTCGGCTCGGGGCTCGGCACCCGTACGTCACTCGGTTATGCCGGCGCAAAATACGAAATGGGACTCGAGGCAATCGAGCAGATCGAGGTGATCGCAGCAGAATTGGCGGCTGAAGTCTTCGGCGCCCGATACGCAGAAGTCCGAGTGCCATCGGGGGCTATGGCAAACCTGTACGCGTTCATGGCGTGCGCACAACCTGGAGATGCAATCATCGTTCCACCAGCCTCGATCGGTGGTCATGTCACGCATCATGCCGCCGGCGTGGCGGGGCTGTATGGACTCGAAATTCACGAAGCGCCAATCGATGCTGTCAATTACACGATCGACGTGACCGCGCTCGCCACGCTCGCAGCTCGGGTCGTTCCAAAGATGATCTCTGTTGGTTCGAGTCTCAATCTTGCTCACCATGATGTTCCCGGTATTAGAGCGGTTGCTGATTCGATTGGTGCAACGGTGCTCTTTGACGCCGCACATCTGTCTGGTCTGATCGCTGGACAAGCTTGGCCAAATCCACTCGATCAGGGCGCCCATCTGATGACGATGAGCACGTACAAGAGTCTGGGCGGACCAACGGCCGGACTTGTTGTCACCAACGAGCAAGACATCGCCGAGCGCATCGAGGCGATCGCATTCCCCGGTATGACCGCGAACTTTGATGCGAGTAAGACCGCAGCGCTCGCGATCACGTTGGTCGACTGGATGGAATTCGGCAACGAATACGCGAACATGATGACCAGCTCAGCCACGCAGCTTTCTCGATCGCTGATCCACCTCGACGTTCCGTTGTTCGAAACGCAAGGCGGCACGACTCTCTCACATGCGTTGGCGATCGACTGTCGTCAGCGTGGCGGAGGGCATCGTTCGGCGATCCATCTGCGCAACGCCAACATCCTGGCTTCTTCGATCGGGCTACCGACAGGACTCGATGATGGACTTCGGCTCGGCACGAACGAAGTCGTTCGTTGGGGTGCCGTCGACGCCGACATGCACGAGCTTGCGGATTTGATCGCGCGCGCACTGACGACTGACGACCCTGCCTCCATCGCTCCGGCCGTGACCACCTACCGATCTAGATTCGACACCGTCCGCTACACGGTCTGAATTCTTTGAGGCAAAGGATGGCACGGACAGGGAAAGTCGACTCTTCACGCGGCACGTTGATGTTTCCTCGGCGCTACTTCGTCAGCCGTTGCCGAGCGGGTCGACCAGACCCGGTTTCGTTCTCCGCCGGCGTCGGGAGGGCCAAGTTGCCAATAGAGCGTGAGTTGCTCTCCGTGGAGCCAATGATGATCGTCGGTACAGACCAACGCCATGTCTTCGACGTTGGTCTCGCCTCGACCCGGAGCATTCCACGGGACCAAATGATGTGCCTCGCAACGAGACGGATCAGCCCCACACATCACACAACCACCATCACGAGCGATCAGCGCCGACATCTGCGCAGGCGTGGCATGACGTTTCTCTCGCCCGTGCCACAACACCTCGCCCTGTTGACCGAAAACCGTGCCAGCGATCATCGCATCACACCCGTACCGCTCAACCACCGAGGCGGGAAGGTAACCCTCTCCCCCAACGGTCGCGGCACGAATCTCATCAGCAGCCGCATCATCGACAGTGACAGCCACGTGCAGCATTGCGCGAACACCGCCACTTCCGCCCGACGAGCCGCGCTTGGCAGTAGAACCAGCGTTGGCGGCACCACCCGTCAATAACTGACACAGCGCATCGAACATGCGCTGTGCATGTGTGCGTGGGTGTTTACCGGCAGGAACATCTCGCCCGCCATCTAACCGGTAGAGCTCGTCGGCACGGGCCTTGACGGCCTTCTTCAACTCTTCGATCGACTCGCGATCTCCCTGCCCCGTGAACGACTCACACCCCGACGCCGGATCAAAACCAAACCGAACCCCACGACGCTCACGCTGACGGTCATACCGAGACTTCGTACCGTTCTCGTCGTTGCGTTCTTCCAACCATCGAGAAGTGATCTTCCCAGCATCATCGGCCGGTGAACCCTTCACCTCGTCGATTAGTTCTGTATCGACGGCCGCGTCACCACCCGACTTGGCCGAAGCCGAAGCGATCGCGTCCAGCTGCTCCTCGCCCAGCTCACCCTTCTCAACATCATCGGCCAACCCAGGATTCGCATCGACCGCGTCGGCCCGCTTGGACGCTCGAGATGCAGCCTTCTTCGACCGAGTACCACCAGCAGATGCCCGACGGCGCGTATCCCGATCGGACGCACCAGAACGTTTGAGCTCGGCGATCTTGGCCAGCTCGATGGCCTCGAAAACCCGCTGCACCTTCTGCGCCCACGGAATAGCCACCACCGGCGACTCCGCCTTCACCAATGCCGCGAGACCATCGACGATCTCCTCGAGGTCATCGAGCGCCGACGCGCTAGATCCAGCACCACCCAGAGATTGTCGAGAAGCCCCAACTCCGACCATACGAACAACCTACGGATGGGGTGTGACACTCAAAAATAGCTCCTTGACCCTGGTGGGGACTTGGAGGGTGTTCTGTGTCGAGCTCTCGTCGTCAGCTCGTCACGGCTAGCGGCGCTAGCGCATCGATGTCGGTGACGACGTCGATGATCGTGGGACGCCCGGAGGCAAGGCCGCGTTCGATTGCTCCAGCGAGGTCGCCGGGTCGTTCCACACGAATACCGAGCGCACCCATCTGTTCAGCGATCGCGGCGAAGTTCACATCGGTGAAGTGCCAAAGCTCTTTGGCACCCTGCTCGGTCTGCTCGCCGCCATAGGCCCGGTCGAAACCGCGCTTGGACTGGTTGCCACCCGAATTGTTGTTCACCAGAATCACGGCCGGGATGTCCCAGCGCACCGCAGTCTCGATCTCCGACAGGTGATACCAGAATCCGGAGTCACCGGTGAAACAAAGGACCGGTCGCTCCGGCGCACCACACTTCGCGCCGAGCGCAGCCGGAAAGGCCCATCCGAGGTGGCCGGCCGAGCGAAGATAACTCTGCTCGGCGCGGACGTCGTACATGCCGCCCATCCACATGCCGGCGTGGCCGGTGTCGACCACGATGATCGCGTCATCGGGAGCGTTGGCCGTGAGTTCGGCGCAGAGTCGTTCAGGACGGATGGGGACCTGGTCGGACGTCAGCTCAGCGACGTGATCGCCGTGCCAATCGCGAACGGCTTTTGCGGCACCTTCGCTCCATGTGGTTGGCGAGGCTGGTGTGTCGATCAGGGAACGCATCGCGTCGAGAACCGAAAGCGCATCTCCTTGAATCCCGACCTCGGGGGTGTAGTTACGACCGATCGCTTCGGGGTCGATGTCGATCTGAATCGTCCGTCGTCCGAACTCGGGAACCTGCCAGAAGTGCGTGGTCATGCCACCGGTCTCACTACCGATGAAACACACCAGATCTGCGGCGGACACCGTACGGTTCGCCGAAGCGCGCGAGTACGTCCCTACGACCCCGACCGACAGCGGATGATCCGAGGGCATGGAGTCCTTACCGTTCAGCGACGTGGCGACCGGAATCTGCAACGCCTCAGCAAGTGCGACGAGCGCCTTGCCCGCTCCCGAGGCGCGGACTCCGCCGCCCGCGACGATAACCGGACGTTCCGCCGCGCTCAGCAGATCGACGGCAGCTTGCATGCCACTGTGGTCCGCGGGTAGTGGACGATATGGAGGGACGCTCGAGTACTGGACCTCAACGTGTTCGTCCGCGGTGATCTCTCCGAGATCTACCTGACCTTCATTGCCGCGGAACTGCAGGTGGACCGGCCCCGGGGAACCCGTCGTCGCCACCCGAAACGCCTGGCGCACCATGTCGGGGATCCGTTCGGCGTCATCGACCGTGACATTCATCTTCGTGACTGGCTCGAAGGCGGGTACATCATCGACCTCTTGGTACACCTTGCGGAACTTCGTCGATGGGTCGCGACCGCCGGTGAACGCGATCACGGGTGAGTGAGCCAAGTGCGCATCGCGGAGGCCAGCCGCAAGATTCAGCGCGCCGATGACTTGGGCCATACAGACACCCGGCCTGCCGCTGGCCCGGGCATACCCGTCGGCCATGTACGCAGCCGACTTCTCGCTGTGGGGACGGACGCGCTTGATGTCGGTCTGCCGTTCGAGCTCGACCATCGTCCGCCGGAGAACAGCCGGGACGTGGAAGATATGACTCACGCCATATCCGTCGAGCATGCGGGCGAGCGCTTCGCCGCCCAGCGTCATGATGTCGGAAGGCGAAAGGTCGCCACACCACTTGTCGTCACGATCTCTTCTCCTTCATTGCCTTCAGAGCCATCGGTCTTCTTTACCCACAGGTCCGCGGTGAAAGTGCCAGCGTCGGAGTCCACCGCCGTGACCGTGCCGCCGCAGGTCAACGAGTCGCCGAGATAGGCCGGGCTCGAGTGACGGTAGGAGATGCTCTGCATCTCCGCCGACGTTCCCAGCCACCACTGCACGGCCTGAATCATGTACGTGCCTTGAAGCGGGCCGTGCACCAACAAGCCGGGGTGTCCGTCGACTTCGGTGGTGAACGGGAGGTCGTAATGAATGCGATGCAGTAGCCAGGCCGAAGCACTGAACGTGAACAGGTCGATCGCGTCGGGGGTGCGTTGTTGGGTCGGGATCTCCGTGCCTTCGACAATTTTTCCTAGGACTGGGTTCATCGGTAGATCCTCGTGAACTCTTCGCGCATGACGAGCGCACCGTCTTGATTGGTGAAGCGAAACTCCTGGACGACGAACACCAGGTCACCCGAGCGGCCGGACTTCTCGTACAGATCGACGATTCGTTTCTCGAGCGTGATCGTGTCGCCCGCAGCAATCGGCACGCCCATCTCGATCTTCGTCTCCCCCGCCATGGCCCGTGTCGTCTCGACCGGAGGCACATCCTCGCTCGAGGAGCCGTCGGGCTCGAGATCGCTGCGATCCCGAAGGTTCGCCGCCTGCATGCGGATCGTGTAGGGGAAGTACGGCGGTGCAACGACATTCCGGTGACCAGCCGCACGAGCAGCCTCTGCGTCGTAGAAGATCGGGTCGGTCTCCCCGATCGCACGCGCATACCGGGCAATGTCGGTGGCGCTGATCGTCACCTCGTAGGGGGCGAAGGGTTCGTTGGCCCACGCTCGGGCCTCGTCGGTGAGCAGCCCCATCAGATCCCCATCGTCTTCGCGATGATCTGTTTCTGGATATCGGACGTGCCCGCGCCGATCACGCCCAAGCGCGACTCACGAAAGTGGCGCTGGAGGTCGTATTCCATGGTGTATCCATAACCACCGAGCACTTGCAGTCCTTCGTCGGCCACATGTTTGTAGGCCTCACAGGCGTAGAGCTTCAGGATCGCCGCATCTCGCACGGTCGCCTCACCCTTGTCGAGCAATGCTGCATACCGGTAGGTGAGCATCTCGGAGATCTCGGTTTGCATCTGCATTTCGGCGAGACGATGACTGACCGCCTGGAACTTCGAGATTGGGCGACCGAACTGCTCGCGCTCCTTTGCATAGTCGAGCGCATCTGCGAGCGCCGACTTCGCAGCTCCGGTCCGCGCTGCGGAGAGACACAGGCGCTCGTACCGCAGGTAGACAGCGTTGTCGTTCCAGCCGTTGTGCAGCTCGCCGAGCATCCGACTCTTGGGCACACGGACGTTGTCGAAGAAGACGTGTGCCGTGCCGAGCGGCCAGTGGCCAAGTGTCTCCATCGCGGTCCACGTGATTCCGGGAGCGTCGGTGTCGACGACGAACAACGTGATCCCGTGGTGCTTCTTTTCGCCGGTCGCGGTGCGGGTCGCCACCACATCGAGATCGCTCGCCTTGAAGCCCGAGGTGAACACTTTCTGTCCGTTCAAGATGAAGTCGTCACCGTCTTCGTCCGCCGACAAGCTGATCGCTGCCGCGTCGGATCCGGCTTCGGGTTCGGTCAGTCCGAAACACACCGTGGTGGTGCCGTCGGCGACCTTGGGCAGCACCTCGCGCTTGAGCTCCTCTTGACCGTCTCGGCCGATTGCGAGTCCGCCCCACGTGACCGCTCGGAACACCCAAAACGCCAGGTCGAGAAAGGACTTGCCAAGCTCCTCGAGCAAGATGGCGACCTCGACTGCTCCCCCGCCGCCTCCGCCGTATTCCGTCGGGATGTTGATGCCGAGCCAGCCGAGCTCGCCCAGCTTGTCGTACACCTCGCGCGGCGGGCGCCGTTCGCGGTCGCATTCGCGGACGTACTCGCGGGTGATCTCACGGCGACAGAAGTCTCTGACCGCCTCTCGAAACATCTCCTGCTCAGGTGTGAACTCGACCAACAACGGATGGCTCCTTCTCATCAGCAACTTCGTCGCTGCGCACCAACGACCATGGCATAGACACAATCACCACTCGCCGTTGACACTCTCTTGCACGCGAGCATAGGGTCTGGCTTACGTCACGCGCCACTGTCTCACCTTGTGAGTCACCAACGCACATTTGAGGAGCTCCCAAACGATGACCACACCTGACATTTCGACGGTTCGAGCGCTGTGCGAGAAGGTCTCAAATTGGGGTCGCTTCGGGCCGGACGATGAACAGGGAACCATCAACCTCCTCACACCCGAACACGTCGTTGCGGCAGCGCAGCTGGTGAAGTCCGGACGCACCATCTCGATGGCGCTGCCCTTTGACGCCGATGGCCCGCAAAACGGTGGACTCGGTCGTTTCAACCCCATCCACCTGATGATTCGTGATGGTGCCGACGCCATCGCTGGCACTTCGATTCGAGACTTCTACGGAGGCGTCGACAAGTACTTCCGCGGCACCGATGACATCGTGATCATGCCGCTCCAGTGCGGGACCCAATGGGACGCCCTCGGACACGTGGTGTTCGAAGATGTGATCTACAACGGCTACTCCGCCGACCAGGTGAGCAGCAAGGGCGCGATGAAGAACGCCGTCACGCAGGCCTGCGACAGCATGGTCGGCCGCGGTGTGTTGCTCGACATCCCGCGGGCGAACGGTGTCGACTGGCTCGAGCCGGGATATGCCATCGGCGCAGCTGACCTCGATCGTGCCTGCGAGATGGCAAACCTCGAGGTCGGTCCCGGCGACCATGTCTTCATCCGTACCGGTGCCATGACCCAGTGCCGTGCCGACGGGAACTGGGGAAGCTACGCGGGTGGTGACGCCGCTGGCCTTGGCCTCGACAGCGTCGAGTGGATCGCCGAACGCAGCATCGTGGCGATGGCCACCGACACGTGGGGATTCGAAGTGCGACCAAACGAGACCCCCGACGTGGCTCAACCACTGCACCTCATTCTCATCACACACATGGGCCTGTGGCTCGGCGAGATCTTCGACCTCGACCCAATCGCAGACGATTGCGCTGGGGACGGTGTGTACGAGTTCATGTTCTGCGGTCCGCCGCTTCCCTTCACGCGAGCTGTTGGTTCACCCATGAACCCAATGGCCATCAAGTAGGAGTTCACAACATGCCTATGCAACCAATGCGTTCGATGATCTTCACGCCAGGCCACAGACATGACCTGGTCGCCAAGGCGATCGCGTGTGGCACCGATGCCGTGATCGTCGACCTGGAGGATGCGGTAGCACTCGACGAGAAGCCGGCAGCACGCGCAGGGTTGAAGGACCTTCCGCCATCAGATGTCCCGATCTTCGTTCGAACCAATGCCATCGAGACCGGCCTCATGTGGGACGACATCGTGGCCTGCGGCCAAGCGAACATCGACGGCATCGTCATTCCAAAAGCGGAGTCCGCTGACGTCATGCGCGAAGTCGACGGCGCGCTGCGAGCACTCGAGATGGCAGCGGGCCGCGAGGTCGGCTCGATCACGGTCATCCCCCTCATCGAGAGCGGCATCGGCGTTCGTGCAACGTTCGACATGATGTCGATCCGTGGACGCTTCGAGGCGATTCTGTACGGAGGCGGCGAGCAAGGCGACCTCGTCGCCGACCTCGGGGTCGAGTGGACACCCGAAGGAACTGGGCTGATGCATTCGAGGGCACAGGTCCTCATGGATTCTCGAGCCGCGGGGTGTGAATACCCGATGGAAGCCGTCTTCATGGACTTCAAGAACCTCGAGGGAATGCGAGTCGAGTGCGAACTTGCTCGGACGCTCGGTTACGTCGGAAAGGTCGCCATCCACCCCGCCCAGATAGCGGTCATTCACGACGTCTTCACGCCATCGGCCGAAGAGGTTGCCCACCACCGGCGCATCATCGAGGAGTTCGACGCGGCGCTCGCCGAAGGCAGCGCCTCGATCCAAGTCGACGGGAAGATGGTCGACTACGCGGTCGCTCGAGTCGCACGCGCCGTACTGGCTCGAGCGGAACTCGCCGACCGAGCCGCCGATCGCGGCGCAAGCTCGTAACACGTCTCAAACATCCGTTTCACTCAAGGGGAAAGCACATGGCACGAAGCAGGTACATCGACGGCGGTGTCGGAATCGCAATCATCGGTTCGGGCGGAATCGGCACATTGCGCGCCCAGATCTGCCATCGCCATCCCGGCGTCAGGTTTCTCGGCGTCTGCGACGTCATCGAGGAGCGCGCCTCAACGCTCGCAGCAGCTTGTGATGCCGATGTCTGGACCACCGACGCAATGGAACTCGTCAACCGAGACGACGTCGACTGCGTGATCGTCGCATCGACGGAGAACGCTCACTTCGACCCAGCGATGGCCGCGATCCAAGCCGGCAAACACGTCCTGATCGAAAAGCCCATCACGATCGAGCCAGATGAGGCCGAGAAGCTGCTGGTGGCGGCCGAGGAATACAGCGTCTTCGTCTACACCGGATTCACCCAGCGCTTCCGTCGCAGGTACCTCGCGATCAAGGAGAGCATCGAGAAGGGCTACATCGGCGACATCACGAGCGCGAAGGCGTCCATCTACCTGACGCAGGCCGTTGCGCGCGCCGTCATATCTCGTGCACCCACGACCACGCCATCGATCAACACCATGACGTACCTCGTCGATCTCCTCACGTGGTACTCCGGCAAGAAGCCAATATCGAGCTACGCCGCTGGGGCGAAAGGAATGTTCTACGAAGAGTTCGGCGCGCTCGACTCGACCTGGACGGTCCTCACCTACGAAGAAGGCATGGTCGCAACCCTCGGTGCCAGCTGGGAAGTTCCAGTCTTTTGGCCGGCGAACAATGCATCGCTCGAGTTCGAAGTATTCGGACGGGAGGGTTCGGTCAGCGTCAAGGACGATCACCGCGACATGGTGATCGCCTCGAACAAACGGATGCCGGGCCCCTACACACCCGAGGTCGACATGCACGTCGCAACCTTCGGAAGCAACATGCCCGGCGATTGGGCGCTCGGCGAACACTTCGGGGCCATGCAAGAAGAAACGCACGCGTTCATCAACAGCGTCGGGCAACGTCGTCAGGACCCAATCCTCGCCACGGGGCGCGACGGCTTCGATGTGCTGAAGATCTCTCGCGCGATCGACCGGTCCGCGAACACGGGCGAGGTCGTTCCAATCAGCTGGCTCGACTGAGGCGGTTGACAACATGGGAGCCATGCTCGAAGGCATCACCATCATTGAACTCGGCGGTGTCATCGCGGGAAACTTCGGCCAGGTGATTCTCGCTGATCTCGGAGCGGAGATCATCAAGATCGAACCAAAGACTGGCGACACTGCGCGCAACGCGAGCATGGCGGCTATCGATGGCGAAAGCGCGATTCACCTCTTCATGAACCGCGGCAAGAAGAGCGTCTCGCTCGACCTCAAGACCGAGGAAGGCCTCGAGATCTTGCACCGATTGGTCGCTCAAGCCGACGTGGTGATCGACAACTTCCGTCCCGGAGTACTCGCACGCCTGGGCATCGATCATGCGACGCTCAAGGAGATCAAGCCAGACATCATCACGGTCAGCATCACCGGGTTTGGCGAGACCGGGCCGTTGAAGGACAAGCCAGCCTTCGACCTCGTCATTCAGGCGTACAGCGGCCACATGTCGATCACCGGCGAAGCCGACGGGCCTCCCGCTCGGGTAGGGGCTCCCTTGGCCGACATGTCCGGTGCCGTGTACGGATGCATCTCGATCTTGGCCGCACTGGTCGGTCGAGGGCTTCACGGCACCGGTGCGCACGCCGATGTAGCGATGCTCGATTCGATGACACATCTCCTCGCCTACGACGCCCTCAGCTACCTGACGTCGGGCGCCGAACCTCAGCGCCACGGTTCGGCGCATGCGCACATCGTTCCGTGGCAGGCACTCGAGTGCTCCGACGGCTTCGTTGTCGTGGCGGCTCGAGATGAGAAGTTCTGGCGAAACCTGTGCGACGCGATCGATCGACCAGATCTGAAGACCGACGAACGGACGTCGTCAAATGCCGCCCGGCTGGTCAATCGGGACTGGCTCATTCCGCAGCTCGAGGCTGCCTTCATCCAGAAGACACAAGCGGAGTGGGTGCAGATTCTCAACGACTCCGACACCCCGTCGGCGCCCGTGAATACGTTCGACACCTTGTTTGCCGACCCGCACATGCGGGCACGCGAAATGATCCAGCACTACGAGCACCCAACGATCGGCGACGTGAGTTACCAGCCGAGCCCGATGAAGATCGACGGCTATTCGTTCCCTCGGGAACACGCTCCGATGCTCGGTGAGCACACCGCGATGATCCTCATGGAACGTCTCGGATATACCGCCGAACGCATTGATGAACTCGACGCCGAGGGCGTTGTGAAGGCTTGGAAACCGACCACGGAAACAACGAGGGACGAACGATGAGATTCGGAACGATGGTGCCTCAGGGCTGGAAACATGACCTCGCAGACGTCGCAAACGACGCACAGTGGGATCACATCTTGAACGCGGCCCACCAAATCGAAGCCGATGGGTGGGACTCGTTGTGGGTCTATGACCACTTCCACACTCACCCCGGCGTGACACATGAGTCGGTCTTCGACGCATGGACACTGATGGCGTCGATCGGGGCCGTCACGTCGCGTGTCCGTATTGGGCAAATGTGCACCTGTGTGTTGTACCGGCCGCCGTCTCTGCTCGCGAAGATGGCGGCCTCCATCGATGCGATCTCGAAAGGCCGGCTGGATGTCGGTATCGGCGCTGGATGGAGCGACAAGGAGTTCGCGGCGTACGGATACGAGTATCCTTCGAACAAGGTTCGCCTCGACATGCTCGAAGAGTCGGCGCAGGTGCTCAAGGCGATGTGGACGACCGACGAAGCACACTTCGAGGGCGAGCACTATCACGTGCGCGGTGCGATCACCCGCCCGCTCCCCCAGCAGAAACCGCACCCTCCACTTTGGATCGCTGGTGGAGGTGAGAAGAGAACACTTCGCATCGTGGCCAAATACGGTGACATGTCGAATTTCGGCAAGAGCGTGCCCGAGTTCGTACACAAGTCCAACGTGCTGTCCGATCACTGTGCCGCCGTCGGGCGCGACTACGCCGAGATCGGTCGCTCTGTCCACCTCATGTCGATCGTCGGGCGCGATCAGGCGGACCTCGATGCGAAACTGCAGGTCGCTGCGCAGCGCCGCAACTCGACCCCAGAGGCCTTCGCTGCGGAACACCTGGTCGGTACTGTCGATCAGGTGAATGACATCGTCGGGCAATACGCGGACGCTGGATGCGCCGAACTCATCTTGTACTTCTACGACATGGGGGCGCACGACAGCCAAGAGCTCTTCGCATCGGAGATCATGCCGCACCATCACGGCTGATGGACCTCGCATCGCTCCTCAGCCCCCGATCGATCGCGATTGCCGGGCTGTCTGCAGATCCAACCAAACACGGACAACGCGTTCTCGCGAACCTGCGCAAGGTCGGCTTTGCCGGCGAGGTCTGGGGGGTCCATCCCCGACAACCCGAGATCGACGGAGTCGAGGTCTTTGCGTCGATCGGCGATCTCCCTTCGGCTCCCGACGTCGTCGTGTCAGCGGTTCCTGCGTCGGCGGTTGGCGGTCTCGCACTCGAAGCGGGTCGGAAGGGCGCCGGAACGTTGATCGTCTTTGCCGGCGGGTTCGCTGAGTCCGGCACCGAAGGCTCGAGCCGCCAGGCTGAACTCTTGCAGGCCAAAGCGGAAACCGGTTTACGAATTCTCGGGCCGAATTCAGGTGGGGTCATCACGCCCTCGGCTGGTGTGGCGATGAGCTTCCTCACCTGCCTCGATCGTCCGGCGGCGCAGATTCGCTCGGGCCTCGTCGGACTCGTCACACAGAGCGGAGGCATGGGGAGCTACGTGCACAACCTCGCAGCAGGGCGCGGCGACGGCCTCGCCGCGTCGATCTCGACCGGGAACGAAGCCGACCTCGGAGTAGCCGATGGAGTCTCAGCCCTCGCCGAGATGGCCGAGGTCAAGGCGATCGCAGTGATCTTGGAGACCGTCCGGAACGGCCCTGCGTTCGCGCACGCCGTCGAGGCAGCCCATGCGGTGGGGAAACCAGTGGTCGTCACTCGGATCGGCCGATCCGAACGAGGCCGGCGACTGATGGCCACTCACACAGGCGCTCTGGCCAAACCAGAACGCGTTTTGCGGGCCGTCCTCGATGAGCTCGGCGTCACGGTCGCCGAGACTCCAGAAGAGATGTTCGACGTCGCCAGCGTTCTTGCCCGCACACCCAAACCCTCCGGTCCTCGCGTCGGAGTCATCACCCACTCCGGCGGCTTGGCAATTCTCTTGAGCGATCTCGCCGATGGCTCTTCGATCGTGCTCCCCGAGCCGAGTCCTGTCCTTCGTGCAAGGCTCGAGCCTCTTCTCCAACAGGGCGCCGTCGACAACCCGCTCGACATGGGTGGAATCATCGGGGGCCCACACCGCTTCGCCGAAGTCGTGTCAGCCTTTGCCGACTCGGGCGAGGTCGACTCGGTGCTCGCGGTGAGTAGCGCCCACCCACCGGCGCACAGCGAGCAGCGAGTCAAAGCACTGTTGGCCGCCGATGTCGCGGTTCCGGTCATTCAACTCTGGATGGCCGGCGATGTCGGTGCGGGGGCGCTCGACATGCTCCGGGCCGCACAGGCTCCCGTCACCGAAGAGCCGCGCGCTGCCATTCGGGCCCTGTCGGCACTCGCCACACCTCGACTCACGCCAACTGAGCGGCCCCCGTTGCCCGCCGATGTGCGGCCGTCGGCCCCGCTCACCGAGTTCGAGGCCAAGGCGATCGTCGAGGGTTGGGGATTCCCCGTTGTCGCAGGAAGGCATGCGACAACGCAAGCCGAAGCGGTGGATGCAGCCGAGGCCATCGGCTACCCGGTGGTGGTCAAACTGTCGTCGCCCGACGTCACCCACAAGACCGAGATCGGAGGCGTCGCAACCAACCTGGTCAACAGCGACGCCGTTCGCGAGGCCTTCGTCGAAGTGCAAACGGACGTTCCCGCGGGCGCTCGAGTCGACGGTGTTCTGGTGGAGCGGCACATCAACGGGCCAGAGGTCATCATCGGTGGAGTACGCGACGAGACGTTCGGCCCAATGATCCTTCTTGGAATCGGAGGTGTCGTCGCGGAAGCGCTCGACGACGTGCGCGTTGCGTCCGCTCCGATTTCCGCGGAGTGGGCGAGGAGTCTCATCGACAAGCTCGCGGGCATCGACTCATTGACGCACCCTCGTCACGGTGAACCCGCCGACCTCGATCGATTGGCGCAGCTGGTCTCGGACCTCTCCGACCGACTTGTGAGTAATCTCTGGCTGGACTCTTTCGATCTCAACCCGGTTACGTGGTCACATGACTCGTGGGTGGCCGTTGATGCTGCCTTCGTCCTCATGCGCGATCAGGACTGACAACGAAATTCGCAAACACAAACCACACACAAATCAACGAGGTACATCAATGAGGTTCTTGGCATTTCAGAGCGCAGACGGCCCACAGATCGGCCGCGTCACCGGCGATCAGATCGAGACGTTGTGTGACCTCGAGACGTTCTACAGCGACCCGAGTGCCTACGTCGACGCCACGCCGATCGCGGGATCAGCGCAGCCGATTGCCGATGTGGTGCAGGTACCGCCAGTCCCGCAGACCTCGCAGATCTTGTGTGTCGGCCTGAACTATGTGGACCACATCGCCGAAACCGAATCGGTCCGTCCCGAGGCGCCAAACCTATTCGCCCGATGGTATCGAACGCTTCTGTGTCAGGACGGCGAAGTTTCGGTTCCATCCGGCGAGACAGGTCTCGACTGGGAAGCAGAACTCGGCGTGATCATCGGCAAGGAAATGGTCGATGTGTCCGAGGAGGAAGCCATGGCGGGAGTTCTGGGATACACCTGCTTCAACGACATCTCCGCCCGAATCCACCAACGACGGACTCCGCAGTGGGCGCTCGGCAAGAACGCAAAGGGCTCGGGGCCAATCGGTCCGGTGGTGGTGACCGCCGATGAGTTCGGCGACCCGCAACAAAAGCGCCTCGAGACCCGCTACAACGGCGAAGTCGTCCAGTCCTCGACGACCGATCTCATGATCTTCAAGATCGCAGAAACGATCTCGTATGCCAGCAAGTGCATCACCCTTTATCCAGGAGACGTTTTCGCGACGGGCACGCCATCGGGTGTCGGTTCGCGCATGGACCCACCGGTATTGATGACCGCTGGTGATCGGGTTGAGATCGAGATCGAGGACATCGGCGTGCTCCGCACGTCAATCGTCTGAAGAATCGACTCGCACCAACACGACGTCGCGGGTGATCACGCGGTCGACCGTGTGCTCGAACCCAACGTTTGGCACTTCGGAGAAGCCGGAGTCCTGAAGGAGTCGCAACATCTCGACCTTGGGCAGGCTCTTGACGTTCCAGGACAACGCAACGGATCCATGAGGCTGAAGCCAGCTTCCGCAGCGACTCGCGAGATTGGCGACAAGTTCGCCGATTTCTGTCGGAGTGCGGGGGTCGCGTGTTCGTGCTCGATGTTGGATTCCGTAGGGCAGATCACTCACGACCATCTCGTGGCCGGCCACACGGACGGAGGTACTTTCAGCAGGAGCGTGGAACGTCGAGATGTCCGGCCTGGTCTTGGTTGCCAGCCTTGGGCGATCGGCTGCGACCGTGAAGTCGAAGTGTCGGAGCTCGCTGTTGTTCTTCTTGTACCGCTGCATCTTGTGCGGAAACCGGTTGTTCTTTGCCCACTGCTCCAGAAAGATCGCATAGTCGTCAAGCGCTTTTCGATCGACGTCGAGTCCCGTTGCCCGCCCGCCATAAAGCAACGCCCAGTTGAGCGTCGTGCCCCGGCCGCACATCGGGTCGAGCAGCGACCAACCCCCGCCCGACGGCGCCGGGTTGGCCGCGATCGCCAGATTGAGCATCAGACGGGTGAGCCGTTCACTCGTCTTTCCCTTGTAGCGCTGACCCGTCACCAGTTCGGTGCCGAAGTCGAGTCTCTCGTTCAACGCCAGTGGCGCTAGTGAGTCGGGAGCGTGTTCGGCGAACACTGCCGCTGTCGCCGACAGCTGGGCGAGGCTCTCGAGAAGCGGGTCGACGTCACCGTCGTGGTCAAATGTGAGGTAGGACGTACGCCCCTCTTCGACGTGACCTATCGCGGTACCTGGGGCGTCGTGCCGCTCGGTGAGCACCACGTCGAGCTCGGCCGCAGCGATCGTCGGCAACGACTTCGTGAACACACGATTGAGATCGGTCTCCAGGTATATCCGATATTTCATCGCCGACGACTGTAACGAATGGCGACATGCAATTGCCGAGAACGGGCGGCTACATGCGCATCGTTTGATTAGGTGATAATTCCCTGATCGCGTGCTCGTTCTTCGGCAGCCATCAGTTCGGCTCGGCCATTGGCGAGCTCGTACGGTTTTGACTGGAACGTTGTCTTGTCCCACTGCAGGCGTGGATTCGCGAAGAAATCACCGCCGTACACGTGCAGAGCAGCAGTCCATTGACGGCTGCCGTTGGTGACGGAATGGATGGCCTCGGCCCCCATGAGTACGACGTCACCGACCTCGCCTCGTTTGTGGCCGACAACCTCGAGTGCCTGACCCGCCTTGCGGTAGAGCGTGTTGTCCTCGATACCTCCGTATATGCCCACCGTTGACCACATCTTGTGCTCGTGGGGAAACAGATCGGCGGTCGGCGGCCAGATGAAGTGGAGAATCGTGAGATCTGCATCGTTGTGCAGCGTTGTCGCTCGCCACCCGTCCGCGACACCGAGTGCATCCTCGATCTCGTTCGGCTGGCGGACTGCCCGCTCCACGACATCTCGAACTGCGAGTTGTGGCGTCGCCTCAGAAAGGGCTTCTCGGCAGTCCTGCACAAATTGGTCTACGTCGAATCCCATTCGTTAGCCCCGCCCCTCCGATGCCGCCTCAAACGTATTGGCCAGGTTCTCGATCATCCAGTCGAACGACGCGTCCACATCGATGTCGAGACCGAAACCGCCTGCACTCTCGATCGCCACAAACCCATGAAGAGTTGCCCGTAGTGTCCGTGCCGCGTGGATGACGTCCGCTTCGCCAAGATCGAATCCACGCAGTACTGCGAGGATTGGCTCGAGAGCTTGGAGTGACGCCGTCGCGAAGTCCTCGTCATCGACTCGAATTTGTGCGAGGAACTCGTACAAGGCGGGATGTTCCTGGGCATACCCACGTAACGCGTGGGCCGCTGCGAGCAATGCATCGCGACCGGATCGGCCCATCACTGCAGCGCCAACGTGTTTCCCGACGTCCTCGGACACGCGAAGGGCCACGCCGCGCCGAAGACCGACGAGCCCATCGACGTGGTTGTAGAGCGATGGTGGTTTTACCTCTAGCTGCCTGGCGACGCGGCTCAGAGACAGTGACATCGCCCCCTCCGTATCGAGCAGTTCGGCTGCAGCGTCGATCACCGCGTCCGATGTCAGGAGGCGTTGGCGACTCAAGTTGACGTCTCCGCTAGAAAGCGAGAGATCGCTTCGACCACGGCCTCGGGGTACTCCACATGTGGATAGTGCCCGGCGTCGGCAATCATCTGCAAGCTGCCGCCGGTTCGTTCCGCAATGGACTGGCCCTCTTTGGCCGGATCCTTGAAGTGGGAATCGGCTCCACCCATGACCACGAGGGTCGCGAGGTCAACCTGCTCCATGCGCTCGTCAAGCCCATCTCGGTGAGCGATCAGTGTCTTGCGTACCGCGGTGCGACGGTCGGGGTCCGACATCATTTCTTCGAGAGCACGGACATGTTCGTCGAGGTCTGCGGGTGGATCTGTCGGGTGCCACTTGACGAACTGGGACGCCCAAAGGCGGCCGGCGAACGGCAGCCGAAGCATCAAGCTGAGCGGCACACTCTGGTAGCCAGGGGCAGCGTCGAGATGGGAACTGATCAGGACGAGGTTGCGAAAGAGATCGCTCCGATCGGACGCCGCCCACAGAACTGCGATCGGCGAGAAAGAGGTCGCCAGCACAGTGGCCGGTCCAGCGTCGAGATGCACCAGCAGTGCCGTGAGGTCAGCAGCGGTCTCGGCCATCCCATAGCTGGGCCAGCGAGGAGACGATTCCCCATGGCCGCGTAGGTCCATCGTCACGACGCGGGCGCCGCCTGCAGCAAGAGCTGGCGCAACGAATCGATACTCGGAGCGGATATCGCCCGCCCCGGGAAGCATCACGATGAGTGGGCCATCGCCGCCGCTGTCGTCGTATGCGATTGTTCCATCTGGCAGATCGAGGTGTTTTGTCTCAGACATGTCTTCTCCGTCACGTAGGTGGGTGAAACTATGCTTCATAGGTCTGAGACTATAGGTATTAGTTTGGGAGGTCCAGTAGTTCTTCCCGCGGTCAAACGATCGTGATCCAGCCTTGGCATGTACCTGCGATTGCCACAACACTCGAAACCATGAGCATCGAACCCTTGAGCAAACAATTCAAGACCGTCAATGGCAAACGAATGGCCTACCACGATGCCGGGTCGGGAGCATCGGTGGTCTTCCTGCATGGAAACCCCACGTCGTCCTATCTCTGGCGTGACGTCGTTCCCCATGTGTCGGGCCAGGCTCGATGCGTCGTGCCGGATCTCATCGGTCAAGGCGACTCGGACAAGCTCGACAGTCCAGGGGTCGAGTCCTACACGTTCGTCGAACATCGCGACTACCTCGATGGGCTTCTCGACCAGCTGGATCTGGGAGACGACATCACATTCGTGATCCACGATTGGGGGTCGGCCTTGGGCTTCGACTGGGCGAATCGTCACCGCGACCGGGTCGCCGGTATCTGCTACATGGAGGCCATCGTGCGGCCGGTCACGTGGGATGAATGGCCCGACGCCGCTCGAAGCATCTTCCAGAACATGCGAACCGAGGCTGGCGAGGAGATCGTCATGAAGAAGAACCTCTTCGTCGAGGCAATCCTGCCCTCGTCGATCATTCGCACGCTCAGCGAGGAGGAGATGAACGAGTATCGACGACCGTTCGCCGATCCGGCCGATCGCCGACCAACCCTGACCTGGCCCCGCCAGATCCCAATCGACGGCGAGCCGGCCGAGGTGGCAGAAATCGTGCAGTCGTACGCCGATTGGTTGTCGACTTCGGAGCTCCCGAAGCTGTTCATCAACGCAGACCCCGGCACAATTCTGACCGGACCACAACGAGATTTCTGTCGCAGCTGGCCAAATCAGACCGAGACAACAGTTGCTGGCATCCACTTCATCCAGGAAGACAGTGCCGATGAGATCGGCCAGGCCCTCTCGGGTTGGTTGTCCGAGCTGCGGTAGGCGCCAAAGCCGTCGTGATTTCTGAAGCGGCCCTATAGACGGGCGGTGAGAAGCGCTTCGATCTCGTTGGCGGTGGCCGCCCGAGGATTGGTCGATGCAGCGGTGTCCGCCAGCGATTTGTGCGCAAGCTCGTTGAGACGATGCTCCTGCACACCGAGCTCGCTCAGCCGATCCGGTATGTCGAGTTGCGACAACATCGACTGGATCGCGTCCGCGACCGAATCATGACTCGTATCTGCAAGGCCCATCGCCTGCGCCATGCGAGCAGTCTTCGGGCCAAGGTGGTCTCGGTTGAACTCGAGAACGGGAAGCAACAACACGGCGTTGGTCAATCCATGGTGCGTGTCATAGACGGCGCCCACCATGTGGCTCATCGCATGCACCAATCCGAGGCCCTTCAAGAACGACACTCCTGCAAGACACGAGCCGGCCAGCATCGCTGCCCTGGCCTCGATGTTCGATCCGTCCTCGACCGCCACCGGCAGGGCACGCCAGATCAGTTGGATTGCCTCGAGGGCGAGCCCGTCGCACATCGGATGCCAGTCGGCCACCGAGTAGGCCTCGATGGCGTGGACCAACGCATCAATTCCTGTCCAGGCGGTGAGATTGGCCGGGAGGCCCAACGTCAGCTCCGGATCGAGGATCACAGCCGCTGGGTGTTGTGCTGGATGCCAGACGCAGAGCTTCACGCCGCGTTCTGGGTCCGTGACCATGGCGGTGCTTTCCGTCTCCGCACCGGTACCTGCAGTGGTCGGAACACAGATCAGCGGCACAGGAGGTGTGGTGAGATTTGGGCTCGATTCCGCGTCGAAGTCGAAGGCCCACAGCGGGTTGTCGTTGTTTGCGATCAGGCTGATGGCTTTGCCGCCGTCCATGCCGCTCCCGCCGCCGATGGCGACGATGCCATCGTGACCGCCATCGGCAAACACCTTGCGTCCTTCGATGATGTCGAGGTCGATCGGATTCGGTGAGATACCAGCGAAGAGCTCGGCATGGAGACCCGCGCCACGAAGATCATCGAGCGCTCGGGTGATGAAGGGCAGGTTGGCACTCGAGCGGTCCGTCACCACCAATGGGTTGGTCATTCCTACTGACGCGCAGACGCCAACAAGATCTTCGAAGCGACCAGGGCCATACAGGATCGGAACGGGAAAGCTCCACTCCCCTGGTTCAAGAAGGTTCACGACCAACAACCTAGGATCGGTTCAGCCAGAGGGCCGCATTGCACATCAAAGGCAGGACGCATCCGTTGAAGCTCAGCTATTTCACCATGCCTCTGCATCCCCTGGGACGGAACTACACCGACACACTTCGCGAGGATCGCGAAGCGATCATTCTTGCGGACAAGCTGGGATTCGAAGAGGCGTTCGTGGGCGAGCACGTCACCGATCTCGCGGAAACGATCACCTCGAGCCTGCTGTTCTTGGCCACCCTCGCTGGCGACACCGAGACGATCAAGCTGTGCACCGGCACGGTCAATCTGCCGCAAAACCATCCTGCACTCATCGCGTCACAGGTCGCCATGCTCGATCACATACTCGAGGGGCGCTTCATGCTCGGGATCAGCGGCGGCGCCCTGCCGTCCGACGCCGAGGCACTCGGCATTCCTTTCGCCGATCGGGTCGAGATGATGGTCGAGTCGATCGATCACATCCTTGCGCTATGGAACGAAGAGCCGCCCTACCGCCGGTATGGCAAACACTGGACGATCAGCACAGAAAACACCCACATCGATGATTTGGGTCTGGGCGTCTTTCACAAGCCGTACCAACTGCCACATCCTCCGATCGTCGGCACGGTCGTCGAGCCGTTTTCAAAGGGTGTTGTCGAGCTGGCCGCCCGTGGTTGGTTTCCGCTGTCTGGCGGCTTTTTGTTGCCGAAGTGGGTTGCCACGCACTGGCCCAAGTACGTCGAGGGTTGCGAGCGCGTTGGCCGCCATGCGAACCCTGCGGACTGGCGTGTGGCCAAGAGCATCTTCGTGGCAGATGATGCGAACGTCGCTGACGACTACGGCCGGACCTCGCCGACCAGTCCGTACCGGCACTACTTCAGCCATTTCATCCTGAAGGCGAAGATGGCGGGGAGGATCAATCTCTTCAAACCCGACCGCGATCTGCCTGACGACTATGTCACCGTCGAAAGGGCTCTCGATGATCTCGTGATCTGTGGCGATGTGGACTCGGTCGTCGATCAAATCCTCGCGTTCCGAGAGGAGATCGGCGACTTCGGCACCCTCGTGTATGCAGGCCATGATTGGGTCGACGCCGACCTGAGTCGCCGCTCCATGGAACTGATGGCGACCGAAGTCATGCCGAGGATCAGCGATGCCATCTAGCGTCAAGATCACCTGCAGTGGCATTCTCTTCGACAGCGACGGCGTCCTCGTCGATTCGCATGCGCAGGTGGTCGAAGCATGGTCCCAACTCGCGGTTGAGTTCGACCTCGACATCGAGACACTGCTTGGCACTCTGGTCGGCGTTCGGGCGCACGACACGCTCGGCCGGTTCTTGCAGCCAGATCGACTTCCGTCAGCGGTTGCTCGCTTGGAGGACCTCGAGGTCGAGCTCGCAACGGCGACGTCTGCGCTTCGGGGAGCTCCCGAGCTGCTCGACACCCTCCCGCCCGGGTCCTGGACGATCGTGACCTCGGCGAGCCGCCGTCTCGGCGAAGCCCGATGGCGCGGTGCCGGGCTTCCGGTGCCTGAACGAGTCGTCACCGCCGACGATGTGAGCCTCGGAAAACCGCATCCCGAGCCGTTCATGCTCGGGGCGGATTTCCTCGGACTTGCTGGGACACAGTGTGTCGTATTCGAGGACTCTGCGCCGGGAGGCGTTGCCGCACGAGCTGCCGGAGCTTCTGTGGTGGCCGTCGGCGAGCAGCCCTGGCCCGAGCCGCCTTCGGCAAGGGTCATCGACCTTCACGAGGTCATCGTGAGATCCAATGGCCGACATCTTGAGCTTGAACTGGGCTGATTTCACCTCTTGTGAGCGGACAACGCACCCAAGCGGTGGCCATCTCGGGTGTTCTACGATCGCTGGATGGTGAATCGTCGAGTCTTGCTTGTTGGATCGTTGCCGTTCGAGAACGAGCCAGCAGCAATGGCCGAGGCAATGCACCGGGTCGGGGAACACTTGTGGTCGTTGCCTGATGGTGAAGTCGGCGAACGAACCGAGGATTGCCCCGGCGGGACGAGGTCGGCGTGGGTACAGACGATCATGGATCGCTGTGAGGCCGACACTTCGAACTGGACGGTCAAGCGCCGAGCTAAGCGAAACGTCGGCGGGTATGCGGCCGACTACACGTCCGGGCCCAGGCTGAAGCCGAAACACACACCAAAGGACACTGCGCAACACCTCGATTTCGGTTGGGCGGACGCAGCGCGGCAGAGCTACCCAGAGTTCGTGCGCCTTCGAGCTTCCTCTGATCGAGGTGACCTGCGATTTCAGGTCGGGCTGCCAACGGGCATGGGTGCCACGTTTGGGATGATGGACCCGATCACGGCGATGAGATACGCAGATGCATTCAGCGAACGGATGGCCACTGAGGCCAACGAGATCTTGCGCTTCACCGAACCGGGCGACCTGGCGTTTCAGATCGAGGTCCCCGGCGAGTTGGCCTTCGCCCACAAACTCCCGAAGGCGTTGGCTGGCTTGGCAGCGAAACGGGTGATCGATCTGGTTGAACGCATCGAAACTGGCGCACCGATCGGCATCCACCTCTGTTTTGGCGACCTCAACAACGAGGCACTGATCAACGCCCCGACGCTCGATAAGGCTGTCGCGTTCACGAATGCGCTTCTACAACGGTGGCCCGCCCGTCACGAGCTGTCCTACATTCACTTCCCCCTCGCAGAAGCCGCGGAACCTCCACCGATGGACCGGGCGTACTACAAACCCCTTGGACAGCTCCTCGTACCGAACAAGACGAAATTCGTTGCAGGATTCGTCCACCCGAGCCGGTCGATCGATGAGTTGCGACAGATCCGCGATCACATCGAATCAATCAGAGGTCACGAGGTCGACATTGCGTGCTCATGCGGTATGGGGAGGGTGGAACCAGAAACAGCGAAGCGGCTACTCGATACATCCGCAGAACTCACAAGGTGATGGACAACCGGTTCTCGCCACCGCGATACCCGCACACGTGAGCGACCTTCAGATTCTGAAAGCTGTGACCACGCAGCTGTCATTCTTGCTGAGAGGGATTCGCGCTGATGACTGGACGCGGCCCACGCCCTGCGATGACTGGGACGTCCGCGCGCTCGTCGATCACATCGTCGGGGGCAATTGGTTCACCATCAACATCCTCGCAGGCACCACGGCCGAAGACGCTCTCGCGTCGACGATGGCCGATTTCGCCGACGGTGTTCCGACCGCCGATCAGGCCGCTCTTTCGATGACCGAGCAACTTCATGCCTTTCAGCAGCCCGGCATAGCCGAACGGACGTTGCACCACGTTGCTGGTGATCTCGAAGGCCGACACGTTCTGAGACTTCGGCTGCACGATCTCATCGTCCATTCCTGGGATCTTGCACGCAGTTTCGATCCATCGTTCGTTCTTCCGAACGAACTCGCAGACTGGGGCCTGCACGAACTCGCTGATCCGAGCTCATCGGCAGTCGAACACTTCATGGTCTCTCCGCAGACGGGTTCCGGTTCCTCTGAAGCCGCCGCTCGGTATCTCCAGGTCTTCGGCAGATCCGCGGGACCCGAACGAGGTTTCAGCTAGATTTCTCGCGCACGCTGTCGATTCTCTGGATGCTCATGCGTCATGGTGGTGTTGGCGAGTGTCGTCGACACCTACCTATGGAGGATCCTGATGAAATACTTCGTATTGCTTGCCGGAAACGGAGAGCTCGAACCCTGGGACGAGATGACCCCGGAGGCACAACAACAGATCTTCGAGCAGTTCGGAGCCTTCGACGCTGCGTGCGAGTCAGCCTCGGACGTGGAAACGCTTGGCGGCGAGGCACTCGAGGGCGGATCGATGGCCACGACGCTGCGCACACGAAACGGCGAACTCAGCATCACCGATGGCCCGTACGCCGAAGCCACGGAGCAGATCGGTGGCTACTTCCTGATCGAAGCTCCAGATCTGGATACGATCACCGATCTCTGCCGGAGCCTTCCCGCCTATGACATCGAAATCCGACCCGTCGTCGACATCGGCTGAGACGGCCCTCGCCGAGGTCCATCGAGCGGACTGGGGGCGACTCCTCTCCTTGTTGGTGGCCCACAGCCGCCGACTCGACCTCGCTGAGGACGCGCTCAGCGAGGCGTTTGCTCGAGCTGCCGCCAGGTGGCCAGTCGGCGGGGTACCACTGAACCCCGCCGGCTGGTTGCACACAACCGCACGTCGACTCATTCTCGACGGCCTGCGTGCCGAGGCAATTCGTGGCCGCAAGGCTCCGTTACTGGCAGTCGGAAGAGAGTGGGTTGCGCCGCCAGGCATCGACGAATTCGACGAACTCGATGATGAGCGCCTGTCACTGATCCTGCTCTGTTGCCACCCGGCGCTCAGCGCTGAGTCGAGGTCGGCGCTTGCGCTTCGGATGGTGATCGGCACGACAACCGAGGAGATCGCGCGCCTGTTCCTCGTTTCGCAGCCGACCATGGCGGCACGGTTGACGCGAGCGAAGAAGAAGATCGTTGTCGCCGGTATTCCGCTCGCTTCGCCCGTCGACGACGAGCTGCAGCGTCGACTCAACGATGTATGCCGGACGATCTATCTGGCGTTCACCGCAGGGTATGCGCCTGGCCAAGGTCCCGACCTGCTGCGCTCGGACCTCGCCGGAGAGGCGGTTGAACTGGCGGCCGTGGTTCATCGACTCGTGCCCAGTTCCGGAGAGGCTCAAGCTCTGTACGGATTGTTGTTGCTCCAACATGCGCGACGTGATGCACGTGTCAGCAACGGGAAACTCGTCACGCTCACCAATCAAGATCGTTCTCGTTGGCATCAGGAAGAACAAGAAGCCGGCGCCGATCTTGTGACGGCACTGCCACCAAGCACGGGATACCAAGAAGAGCTTCGTCTGCAAGGACTCATCGCCGCTCAACATGCTCAGGCGTTCGCAGCAGTCGACACGAACTGGAGCGCGATCTCGACGTACTACGGCCTCCTCGAAGACCTGACGCGCTCTCCCATCGTCCGGCTCAATCGTGCGGTTGCCGTCGCAGAGTCGGAAGGACCCATCATCGGGCTTGCCATGCTCGATGGGCTGGATGAGTTCCTGTCAGACAACCATCGGCTGCATGCCGTCAGGGCCGACTTCGCTCAGCGTGCAGGCGATGCCGATCAAGCGTTGGCCTCATACCAACGGGCGCTCGATACGTGTGACAACGAGGTCGAGTACCTCCACCTCGAACGCCAACGGGAAACTCTCCGTGAAGGGACGACTCAACATCCTTGCTGATGCGTTCATGGCCTTTCATAGAGGGTCACGACAGCTGCACCACCGAGCCCGATGTTGTGTTGGAGAGCTCGCACTGCCCCATCCACCTGGCGTGGTCCAGCCTCACCCCGCAGCTGCCAGTTGAGTTCGGCGCATTGGGCGAGGCCAGTCGCCCCAAGGGGATGCCCTTTCGAAATCAACCCGCCTGATGGGTTGACCACCCACCGCCCTCCGTACGTCGTCTCACCATTGTCGATGAGGTCACCGCCGTGGCCGAGCTCACACATCGCTAGCGCCTCATACGTGAGTAGTTCGTTTGGCGAGAAACAGTCGTGCAGCTCGAGGACCTGCACATCGTTCGCATCGAAACCAGCCATTTCGTACGCCGCGTTCGCCGCAGCTGCGGACATGTCTGCGCCGACGACGGTTCTTGCGTCGTCGGTTTCGAACGATGACGCGAAGTCCGTCGTCATGGCTTGACCAGCGATCCGAATCGCCTGGTCCTGGACGTCAAACCTTTCCACGGCGTCCTCGCTCATCAACACCGCCGCTGCTGCGCCATCCGATGTCGGCGAACACTGGAGTCGAGTGAGCGGAGCATCGATCATCGGCGAGTCGAGGATCTCATCGAGCGTGTACACATCCTGGAACTGAGCGAACGGATTGTTGGTCGAATGGCGATGGTTCTTCTCCGCGACCTTCGCGAAGTGTTCGGGTGTCGTGCCGTATCGTCGCATGTGGTCGTCGGCGGCCCGGGCCCACATCTGTGGCGCGATCGGGCTCGCAGTCGCCTCGTGCAATTGCTGAAGACTGGTCACATGGTGTTCGAGCGGACTCACCCGGTCTTCAGCGCCCAGATCGAGCGAGCCCCGTTGCATCTTCTCGAAACCAACCGCCATCGTGACGTCGGCGAGGCCTCCGGCGATCATCTGACGTGAGTACATCAACGCAGTCGAACCGGTCGAACAGTTGTTGTTCATGTTCACCATGGGCACACCGGTGAGACCGAGTTCGTACACGGCTCGTTGACCAGACGTCGACGGACCATACACATAGCCGACGGCGACCTGTTCGATCTCTTCGTACCCGATCGCTGCGTCCTCTAGTGCCTTCGTGCCCGCTTCACGAACCATGTCTGGGTAGTCCCAATCGCGGCTGCCCGGCTTCTCGAACTTCGTCATGCCAACGCCGACGACATACACGTCTCTCGTCATCTCGACCTCCAGGGTCTTCCTATCAGACCAGAACCAGGACGAGTGAGGTGCTCGCTATTTGGGCGACGAGTTCGCGAAGTCGGAGATCTGCACCTCTGCGCCGTAGTCCGCGTAGTCGCCGTCGGCACGGGCCTGACGGAAGTCCCCCCAGTTGATGACGTCGTAATGGGCCCGATCGCCTTCGGCTATAGATCCTGGCAGCGGGGCGTAGTTCGTTTCGTAGGTTGGGTTGAAGAAGTAGGGCAACGAATAGCGCTCTCGATTCGAGCGTGGCAGGACTCGATGAAGCGCTGCCTTGTAGCGATCGTTCGACCAGACCTGCATCATGTCGCCAGTGTTCACGACGATGGCTCCGGGAATTGGTTCGACGTCGAGCCAACCCGCGCCATGGGCAACCTGCAAACCACCGACCTCGTCTTGCAGCAGCAGCGTCAAAGCACCGGCATCGCTGTGGTGATGAAGTGCCATGTCGCCAAGCTCGGAGACCTGAGCAGCCTCGTCGTCGCTGAGCAGGTCATCGAGGGGATAGTGGTTCATCCGGAGGAAGCTTGTGTGTCCTGGCCCAAACTCCGCCTGTAGAGCGTGGGCATGTTCTCCGAGCCCAGCGCAGAAAGCGGCGAGCAACCAGAGAGCCACGTCGTTGCACGCGGCCAAGTACGACACGATCGTCGACCGGAACCCGGGGAGCTCTGGCCACTGATTGAGACCATCGATTTCATGCACGTTGCTCGGGTGATCGTCAGGGAGGTCTGGATACCTGACCTGGGCGAGATCGAGCACCTCCTTGAGGTCGCGAGCGTTCTTGGTCAGCTCACGGTCGTAATACCCGCGGGTGTTCTCCTTTGATCGAGTCAACCGGCGCTTCTCGGCTTGCGGTTGGGAGAAGAAATCGATCGTCGCTTCCCAGACGTCGTCGATCAGCGCCTCGGAGATGCCGTGGTTCACCACCTGAAAAAGCCAAAGTGTTCGCCCGCTTGTGCAACCTCGCCAACGATGCTCGCTGGCGGGGTTGGGTGGACACATCCCTGGAGATCGATTGTTGGGACAACCGAGGGCTCGGTCACCATGTTGGCAGGCCCGCCGACCGTCCTTCGTCGATCGCAATGACCGTTCCGTACATTCCTTGGACGCGGCCATCCACGAGGAACAGCGTGGCCTCCGCAATCTCTTCTGCCGGCGTGAACAGGCGGTTGCTCGGCGTGATCTGGCCAATCCACTTCCGCTTCTCTGCCATCGCAGGGTCGCGGCGAACCGGTTCATTCATCGGAGTTGCAGTGTTGCCGGGCGAGATGCAGTTCATCGCCACATCATGGGCCGCGAGCTCGATCGCAGCGGACTTCGTGAACGCAACGACCGCAGCCTTCGTCGTGCCATAGAGGAAGAAGCCGGCGGTCGGAACCGATGCGGCAATGGACGCGATGTTCACGATATGACCCGACCGCCGTTCGACCATCGAGGGTGCGACGGCCGCAACCATTCGAATCGATGCGGTGAGATTGACGTCGATCATGTCCGTGATCTGGTCGTCGCTGACTTCGGTGATGGGCGACGGAAACCAGATTCCCGCAGAATTGATGAGTATGTCGATGTCGCCGAGCGTTGTGGTCACGTCGTCGACCAGCCGGGTGATCTCGTCGGGCGAACGCAGATCGGCAACAAACGGTGTCGCCCGTCCGCCAGCGTTGATCACCTCGCTCGCTGCGGCCGATGCCTTTCCCTGATCAGAGCTCGCGACGAGCGCCACGAGAGCACCCTCCGCGGCGAGCCGGTGACCGATCGCCAATCCGATTCCCGAAGAGCCCCCGGTGATCAGTGCGACCCGTCCAGCCAATCGATTCTCGTCGTCATAACTCACGCGCCACAGTTGCATGATCTTCGACTCGAACGCAATGCCGCCCCATACGGTGAGCCCGTGCTGCACGACTGCGTCGCCTACAGTCGCGAAGGTGATGACGCCCGAGATTCGTGAACTGTTCGCCGCCGCGCTCGCCGCGCAAGAAAACGCGCACTGCCCGTACTCGAACTATCCGGTGGGCGCTGCGGTTCGGACGTCGAGCGGTGCGATCTTTGCAGGCTGCAACGTGGAGAACGCCGCGTTTCCGAACGGCACGTGCGCTGAAGCCGGTGTGATCGCGACGATGGTCGCCGCAGGCGAACGCACGATCACCGAGGTGGTGACCGTGACGGGGGGCGAATCCCCGGGCACGCCGTGCGGTGGATGCCGGCAACGCATACGCGAGTTCGCCGCCCCCGACGCAATCATTCATGCAACGACGAATGACGGAGCGATCCTCACGATGTCCATGGATGAACTTCTGCCCGCCTCGTTTGGTCCCGAGCAGCTCGGCTGAGCGCTCAGACCTGAAGCATTCAGCGCGACGCCAACACCTCGACCGCCGTTCTTCCCTCGACTACCCAGCCGAAGGAGGCCTCGATGATCGCTAGCGCAGCGTCGTGTAGATCTTGCCCCATCATGGTGTCCACTGCCTCTCGGATCACGAACACGGCATAGTCCCGGACCGATGCCGCAAGTGCTGTTGCGATGACGCACGAGTTTGTGTTGACACCCATAACCAGCAGGGAATCGTGTCCACCCGCCTCGAGCACCATCTGCAAGTCAGTGCCGATGAAGCAGTCATACCGCTTCTTGGTCGCCACGATCGCGTCACCCGGCCCGACGATGCCAGGCATTAGCTCCAAACCTGGCATCCCTTCGAGATTGTGGCCTGCAATATTGCCGCGGGAGCCGTCGCCCTTTTCTGCCTGGCGATTCCAGTAGCGGTTGTTGAGTATTTCGTCGGTGTTCCTGTACGACGTGACCACATGAATGACCGGTACGCCCAGTTGCCGAAATTCTGCGAGTAGAGCCGCCGAATGCGAAACGACGGCAGCGGCCTTGTCTTCGGGAAGCGCGAGAGTGGCAACCGACGGATCGAGATGGCCGCGATGCAGATCGATGGTCACCACCGCAGGTTGTAGTGCCAGAGCTTCCAGGCTTGCGCGATTCTCGGTGTCTGGGTCGGTGAACATGGTCTCCACCCTCTCACGATCAGCTCAACGCCGACGCAACGAACTTTCGAAATACGATCGACCGATGAGCTTCGTGTGGCGAACCAAACTTCTCCTGGCGATCGTGCTGGTGATGATGGCTGCATCGTGTTCGACATCCGAGACAAGCTCCACAGAACCCGATGGTCCGGACGCCGTCACGTCGGTGGACTCGTGGGGCACGCTGTTCGAAGCGGCTGGTGTGACCGGAACGTTCAGCCTCCGGGAGATTGGTTCCACGAACACCCTGGTCTGGAACGCCGACCGAGCGTCCGAACCTCGGCGACCGGCGTCGACATTCAAGATCCTCAATTCGCTGATCGTTCTCGAGACCGGCGTGCTGCCCGACACGGAGACGTCGGTGCCATGGGATGGCATCGAGCGAAACGTCCCCGAGTGGAATCAGGACCACAACCTTCGGTCCGGTATCGAGGTATCAGCCGTCTGGGCGTACCAGGAACTTGCACGTCAAGTCGGCAATGAGCGAATGCAGGAGTGGGTTACGAAGGCCGACTATGGCAACACGAACATCGCTGGAGGCATCGACGAGTTCTGGCTTCGAGGCGACCTCCGGATCAGCCCGCTCGAGCAGCTCGACTTTCTCGAAGCATTCGCCACCGGTGACCTTCCGTTCGACGGGGACGTGATGGACGCTGTCGCCGACATTCTCATCCGCGAACGAGGTGAGAACTGGACCTGGTCGCACAAGACCGGAACCGCGATTGTCGAAGACCCCGACCTGGGTTGGCTGGTTGGAATCACGACGCACGAAGCGCAAACGTTCGTCTTTGCGATGAACCTCGATCTCGAGACCAGCGGGAACCTCGGTGGCCAAATTGACCCGCAGCTGCGCCAAGACATCACCCGCGAAATTCTGATCAGCGAAGGCGCACTCCCGGAAAGCGCCCTCGGGTGAACCCCCGACCCACCGCCGATCTAGTCTCGTGCCGTGGACGCACCAAATATCAGCACCGCTCATCCAGGGCCGAAGTCGAGAGAGATCATCGAACGGCTGGCCAGAGTCGAGGGTCGGTCCGGCTTGACCTACGGCATGGCGGACAGCCCGGTCGTTCTCGAATCCGCCAGCGGAGCGGTGATTACGGATCCTGATGGCAATCGATTTCTCGACATGGTCGCGGGATTCGGCTCGTTGAACCTCGGCCACAGCCACCCCGAGGTCGCCGAGGCGGTTGCCCGACAAGCAGCACTCGCAAGCCAAGCGATGTCGTTCACGTCAGAGATTCGGGTCGAACTTCTGGAGGCACTCGTCGCCAGCCAACCGGGCGACTACCGTGCCCTGCTCGCGTCATCGGGGTCCGAGGCGGTCGAGACCGCGTTGAAGCTCGCACGGCGAGCCACCGGTCGCAGCGGCATCATCGGATTCAGCGGCGGGTTCCACGGACGAACGGTTGGCGCACTCGCTTTGATGGGAAAGCAGTCTCAGCGTGATGGGCTGGGCACACTCGGCCAAGCGGTGACCCATCTCCCGTATCCCGACCCGTATCGCTCCCCTCTCGGCGCATCGCCCGAAGCGGTCGCTTCGACAACACTCGCTCTACTCGACCATCAACTCGGCGATCCGGCGAGTGGGTGGGAACAAACAGCTGCGGTCATCATCGAACCCGTGCAAGGCAATGGCGGGATGATTCCGGCTCCCGCCGGATTTCTCACGGGGCTACGACAGGTCTGTGATCGCCATGGCGTCCTGCTGATCGTCGACGAAGTGATGAGCGGCTTCCATCGCACGGGCGCTCGATTCGCCTTCGAACACGATGCCGACGTGCGTCCCGACATCATCGTTCTTGGCAAGTCGCTGTCGGCTGGCCTGCCGCTTGCGGGTTGCCTCGTCAGCAGCGCGGTGTCCGACGCAAATCCCAAAGGCGTCGAGACGAGTACCTATGCAGGCAATCTCGTCTCGTGTGCCGCTGCGGTCGCTGCAGCGACCGTATACGACCGGGAAGACATGTCGAATCAAGCCCAAGAAAAGGGTGAGCACCTCCTGCAGAGCCTCGGTTCGATGTTCGACGATCATCCGCTCGTGGGAAACATCCGAGGCCGAGGTCTGATGTCCGCAATTGAGTTGGTATCGGACCGAGACACCAAGGAACCTCTGGCGATCGCTCGTCACATCAGCGACGCAGCGGTCGCAAACGGCCTCCTCGTCTACCCGGGTGGGCACCACGGAAACGTGATCGGCTTCCTACCACCGTTGATCGCGTCACGCGAGCAGCTCAGCACAGCTGTCGACGTCCTGGCCGACAGCATCGACGCCCCAGCTCGATAGCGGCGAGATGGACACCTTCTCGACGCCGCCGTGTGCCGACATCTCCGTTCGAATCCCCGTGGACACGGGTGAACGACAAGACGGCGACGGGAGGAATACCATGCGGCAGCTGGCACGAATCAGCGGTGATCCCCTCGGCATACCTATACTCTCAACATGTTCTTGAGTGTTCGCCGGTGCTGTCATAGGCAGTACTTCGTCAGCGGATCGACGAGGCCTCGTTGAGCCTGCTGATCACGGTCGCGGCCATCACCGTAATGTTGGCCTTCAACGCTCTGTACGTCGCCGCGGAGTTCGCGACCGTCGGCAGCCGTAAGTCTCGAATCCAAGCAGCAGCGCAAGATGGCAACCGTTCCGCAGCAAGCCTGCTCAAGATCGTCCGTGACCCCGTCGCGCTCGACAACTACGTGGCTGCCTGCCAAATCGGTATCACCCTCAGCAGTCTCGTTGCCGGTGCTTTGGGCCAAGCGCGCCTCACGCCGTTGTTCGAGCCGTGGTTCGGCTCGGCCGGACGGGTCGTGGCCATCATCGTCACGCTTCTGATCATCACTGGGCTACAGGTCGTCCTGGGCGAGCTCTTACCCAAGACAGCGGCCCTGCGATACCCCGAGCGCCTTGCGATCGGCACCTTGCGGCCAATGCAGCTCAGCCAAGTCGCGTTCAGGCCGTTGGTGACCATCTTCAACGGTTCGGCCTTCGCGATCATGCGAGCCTTCAAACTGAAGACCGACCACAGTCATGCACACGTCCATTCACCAGAAGAGCTCGCAGCCCTGTTCGACGAGAGCGCCGAGGGTGGCCTCATCGACGTGGCAGAACGAGACATGCTGGCCGGCGTACTCAACGTCGATCATCGGCTCGTCCGAGAGATCATGACCCCACGGCGACGTATGGTCGGTGTGAGCGCGACTCAGCAGGTCGGCGACGCGCTCGACGTCGTCGTTGAAACTCCACACACTCGATTCCCCGTGTGGAGCGATTCTCACGATGACGTGAGCGGCATCGTGCATCTGCGAAGTCTGTATCTCGGCGCACAAGACGATCCGGGGGCCTTGGTTTCCTCGGTTGCCCTTCCCGTTCTGGAGGTGGCCGAAACGCTGTCGGTCCCCGCATTGTGGGAGCGCCTGTACAAGAGCGAACGACATTGCGCTCTCGTGATCAACGAGTACGGCGATGTTTCTGGGCTCGTCACGCTCGAAGACGCCATCGAAGAGATCTTCGGTGAGGTGCGGGACGAGTTCGATATCGATCCCGATCCGATCGTCATCGCGAATGGTCGCGTTTCGGTTGCGGGAGAGGTTCTCCTCGAGGACCTCAATCATCGTTTCGACCTTGGACTGCCAACAGACGATGTCGACACGATCGGCGGCCTGATCTGGCACGAGCTCTCACGACTTCCGACAATCGGCGAAGAGATCTCCATAGGCGAAACATTGACCTCGGTGCGCGTCGATGCCATCGACGGTAACGCGGTGGAACGCGTCAGTTTCGAAGACCCAGGCGGCCAACGATGATCGGCGAATACGTTCTTCCGATCACGGCGATCATCATTCTCGTGATCCTGAATGGTGTCTTCGTGGCAGCCGAGTTCGCGTTGGTCGGATCTCGCCTCACACGACTCGAGGCGCTGGCCGAAGACGGTAGCCGTGGCGCCGCCTGGCTCGTCGACGTCTTCAAACGCCACGCCGGCAAGGATGCGTACATCGCCGTTGCCCAGCTTGGTATCACGCTCGCATCGATCGGCCTCGGCATGTACGGCGAACCCGCTGTAGCGCACTGGTTGTATGGCCCGCTCGAGGATCTTGGCTTTTCGGAAGGTGCTTCGCACACGGCGGGCTTCATCGTCGCTCTCAGCGCAATCACCTACATGCATGTGGTGTTCGGCGAGATGATCCCGAAGGCGCTCGCGCTGCAGACACCTGAAATGGTGAGCGTTCGCCTCACGCCGATGATGCGCACGTTCAGCGCGATGTTCCGACCGATGGTCGCTGGGCTGAACGCGATCGCCTTCGCGTTGATGCGGCTCCTTCGCATTCCCGAACCGGACAAACGACTCTCACTGCACACCAGCAATGAGCTCGCCATCGTGACCGACGAATCGGCATCGAGCGGACAACTCGGTGGGCTGCAACGGGATCTCATCCACAACATCTTCGAACTCGAAGATTTGGCTGCCGAAGAAATCATGATTTCACGATCCCACATCGTGGCGATCGAGAAGACGGCGTCAGCTCGCGAGGTCCAAGACCTCATCAGAACATCCGCGCGAAGCCGCTATCCCGTGATCGATGGCGACCTCGACCACGTCGTGGGGATGCTCCACATCAAAGACTTCGTACGAGCGACCCGGCTCGACACACTTTCTTCTATTGCGGAGATCCTTCGACCACTTCCGGTCGTTGCCGCCACGACCAGTGCCGAGGATCTGCTCGAGCAGTTCAAACAGGGCAACAATCACGCAGCCCTTGTCATCGACGAGTTCGGCTCGACGGTCGGGTTCGTTTCGCTCGACGATGTCATCGCAGAAATCCTCGAGGACGAATCTCCTGATCTGATCTCACGTCACGCCGACGGCTCGTTGACCGTCGTCGGAGAGACAACGCTTGGTGACCTGCGAGAAGAACTCGATGACCCGGTATTCGACCACGAGGATGTGGTCACGATCGCTGGCCTGATCCTCGCCCACACCGGCGTCGTGCCCGATGCCGGCCAATCCGTCCGACACGGTGGCTACGACCTGACCGTCGAAGAACTCGACGGCCGCAAGATCACGCTCGTACGGATTCGCGCTGCCGAATCGGCTCTCACCGAAACCTAGCGGGTGTCAAGTCGAGTCCGTGGCGACCAGCGGCCGTCGGACTCCCTCGAACCCCATGTGTCATGGTCGGCTGCGCCCAGGGCTATGTTGCAGCCATGACCAGCCCGTCCCTCGAACCCAACTCCGCGGAGCGTCTTGCGTTGGGGAACGAGGTGCTCGAGTTTCTCGATGACTGGATCGAGCGACGCAACGGCTCTCCAGCATCCTGGTCAGAGCACCACGACCGGTTGATCACGGAGCTTCTGGCTGAACCGGGAGAGGACGGTCGTGATCTCACCGAATTGCTCGAGTCAATCGATCGAGCGACGAATACGGGTTTCGACACGGCTGGACCTGGTTTCTTGTCCTACATCCCGAGCGGCGGGTTGTACTCGGCTGCGTTGGGCGCACTCATCGGGAGCGCCACGAACCAATACACCGGAGGGTCGCACGCGAGTCCGGGTATGACCGCCCTCGAGGAGTCCGTCATCCGCTGGATGACCGCCCTCTTCGGCCTTCCGCAGTCGGCTGGAGGCCTACTTGTCTCCGGCGGGTCGATCGCCAACCAGATCGCCGTCGTCACCGCACGCTCGCGTTTCGGCGATGACTTCTCCGATGGGGTGATCTACGCATCGACTCGGGCGCATCATTCTGTCGAGAAGGCAGCGCGGATCGCAGGAATCTCGAATAAGCGGTTCAGGCTGGTGGACACCGATGCACATCGACGTCTCGATCCACATGTGCTCGAGAGGTGTATTCGGGAAGACGTCCAGAACGGGCTTCGACCGATGATGATCGTCGCCAACGCCGGGTCAACCGATACCGGAGCGATCGACCCACTTCACGCCTGTGCAGATATCGCAGCCGACGCCGGAGCCTGGTTTCACGCCGATGGGGCGTACGGCGGGTTCTTCCGGCTAACCGAGCGTGGCAACGAACGATTGAACGGTATCGAACGAGCAGATTCGATCACCGTCGACGCACACAAGTCCCTCTTCCTGCCTTTCGGAATCGGCGGACTTCTCGTACGTGAACCATCGACGCTCGTCGACGCACACGAGGGTGTCGGCTCCTATATGCAAGACATCAACTCGGGCGACCTCCCCCACTACATGGAGATGGGCCCAGAACTCACCCGACCGAACCGAGGCATCCAGGTTTGGCTGGCGTTGAACCTGCACGGCGTGAGTCGGTTTCGAGACGAGCTTGACCGCATGCTCGATCTCGCAGAGCGTGCGGCCGAAAAACTCGCCGCGATCCCAGGCCTCGAACTGATCGATCGTCCGCAGCTCTCGGTGGTGGCGTTCCGGGCACGCTCTGGCGATGGCGTCACTCGCGCACTATTGGAGGCGCTCAACGATTCGCGCGAAGTGCACGTGTCGAGCACCAAGATCGATGACGATATGTACCTACGGTTCGCGTTCCTCAACCAGCGAGCGACTGACGAGGTCGTCGACCGCGCCATCGAGATCATCGAAACGACACTCGTTGACGGTGCTTCTGTCAGAGTGGAGCCATGACCCCACGACTCACTCACTTTGCCATCAATACCGATGATGTCGATGCGACGCAGGCCTTCTACGGATCCGTCTTCGGTTGGAAGTTCCGGGAGTACGGTCCGCCGGGATTTGTGCAGATACTCGACGCGAGCGGAGAAGCGCCGATGGGGGCGATCCAGCAGCGCCGTCAGCTCCTTGAAGATGGACCCACTCGCGGCTTCGAGTGCACCTTCGGCGTCGACGACATCGACCAAACACGCGAGAAGGTTCTCGCTGCAGGCGGCAAGATCCTGATGGAGAAGTTCACGATCGCCAACGTCGGTCACCTGATTGCGTTCGAAGACCCCGGTGGCAACCCCACCATGGCCATGGAATACGACGCGAGCGCCGAATAGCGGCCAGCTCAAGCCCGGACACGCCTAGTCTCCGAGATGTGCGCAACGACATCGAAGTGCCAGATTCCCAGCCGAGCTGGCTGTACAAGGGCTGGCCCAGCACCGGCCAGTCCATCCATCTCGACGACCTCGTGCTTCAGCAGCGAAACCTCTTTCGCGATGACTTTCTCTTTCCAGTCGCCACGATTTCAGCGACCGATCTCGACCACAACATCGACACCATGTCCCGCTTCTGTGACGAGCATGGTGTGTCGTTGGCCCCGCACGCAAAGACCACCATGTCGCCCGAGATCATCGACCGACAGCTCGCTGCCGGGGCCTGGGGAATCACCGCATCCACGGCGAGCCAAGCGCAGGTTTTCCGACGGTTTGGTGTCGAGCGAATCCTGATCGCCCACCAGGTCGTCGACCCTGCGGCAGTCCGCTGGCTCTCGCATGAGCTGAACAACAATCCTGAGGTAGAGATCATTTGTCTTGTCGATTCGATCGCTGCGATCGAAGCGATGGAACGGGCTCTTGCCAACGCACCGCACGGCCGAGAGCTCGCCGTGCTCGTCGAGCTCGGCTTCGCCGGTGGCCGATCGGGCTGTCGCACGATCGATGAGGCCATCGCCGTGGCGAAAGCCGCCGATGTTTCACCGCGCCTGCGTCTCGTTGGCGTCGAGGGGTACGAAGGAATCGTGCCGACCCAGGGTGATGACTACTCCGCTCTCGACGACTTCATTTTGAGGCTCGGCGCCCTTGCAACGCGCCTGGACGAGCTGGGCCTCTTCGATCGCCTCGATGAGATTCTGATCACCGCCGGCGGGAGCATGTTCCCCGATCGGGTCGTCGCCCTCCTCGGCGGCGGTCCGCATCTGTCGAAGCCGAGCCGCCTCGTGATCCGTTCGGGCTGTTACGTAACGCACGATTCCGCCTTCTACGAGGAGGGTGCTCCATTCGGAGTTCGCGAGCCGATGACCTCCTATCCCCCACTTCACGCAGCCATGAGGGTCTGGTCTTACGTGGTCTCGCGACCCCAACCCGATCTCGTTCTGCTCGGCTTCGGAAAACGAGATGCGTCCTACGATGTCGACCTGCCGAAACCCCTCGAAGTTCGACGAGACGGCGAGGTTCGACAAGTCGACGGGGAGCTGAACGTCTTCAGCCTCAACGATCAGCACGCGTATGTCCGTGTCGCTCAAGGGTTCGACATCGCAGTGGGTGACGTCGTGGCTTGTGGGATATCACACCCCTGCACGACATTCGACAAATGGCGTGCGATCCCGCTGGTCGACGAAGACTTCACTGTTGTCGGAGTTGTTCGAACGTTCTTCTGACGCAGCTCTGAGTACGTCGACGAAAAGGCGCACTCGACGGGGATACGTCCGGGCAAAGTCGTTGCGGTCATCTTTGTGAGCGTTTGAGTGATTCCCCCAGCTCATCGCCAGTCGTACGGTGCCTCAGTGCTCATTCGACAAAGGACACACGATGACTCTCAACCAAGCGGCCTGGGTCGCCCTCGGCCTGGACGCCGCCATGCTCATCTACACACTTGTTGTGTTCATGAGAGGTGGCATGAGGCGACAAACTGCGGTCGTCGTCGGAGTCGTGGGAGCAATCTGGCTCGTTCTTCTCCGAATGCTCTTGTCCAACGATGAGCCGTTCCCCGAAGACATCTCTGGACTCAGCTTCTTCATCCTCGTGCTCATTGGGGTCGGTCTCTTCGGCGCCGCGCTACTCGGGCCTCGAGCGCTTCGGACATCGCTGGTCAAGATGGATCAGACCTGGCTGCTCGCACCGCAAGGCATCCGTGTTTTCTTCGGAGCGACGTTCCTACTCTGGGCCGACGATGACATCCTTCCCAAGACCTTCGGGGCGATCGATGGCCTCACCCACATCACCGCCGGAATTCTCGGGCTCGCAGCAGCGCAGGCGATCCACGCAAACAGAGACTCCAAGAGGCTGGCTTGGGTCGCCAACGTTTTCGGCCTTGGCGACATCCTGATCGTCGCATCGAGCATCGCTTTCGTCCTCCTCGACGACATCGGACCGCACCACCCCATGATGTACGCCGTGTTTGCTCCCGCTCCAGTTTGGTTTTGGCTCCACGTCGTTTCGATCTACCGACTAGCAGTTGATGCCGAGGAGTCGGATCTGGGGAATAACGCCAGCGCGTCCAGAGACGGCGTGAGACAATCGATGTAGCCATGCGCCAACTCGACCCCCTCAGCGACGTCCTGCGTGTGTTGCGCGTCAGTGGATCGCTCGTGCTCCATGACTCCTACACCATCCCATGGTCCGTCAGTGTTCCCAAGGCTTCACGACTCGCCGAGCTCACCAGCATTGTTGAGGACGAAGTTGTCGCCTTTCACTTCGTGCAACACGGCTGGGTCCAGCTGACGGATGCCGACGGCACACATGTCGAGGCCGGGCGAGGTGACCTGCTGGTTTGTTTTGGGGGTCGACCTCACACGATCTCTTGGGGCGACAAGGCTTCAGCGACACCACTCGAAAGCCTCTTGGAACGCTCGGACAGCCGAAAGGGCAGCGCCGATTCCGCGCTACCCGCCACAACCCTCCTCTGTGGCGTATTCAGCCTTGGGGCTCTCACGGCCAGTCCGTTGGCCTCTGGGCTTCCGAACATCGCGCACATTCGGGGAGGGGCCACCGGCGACTTCGATGCCCTGGCAAACCTGCTTGCTGGTGAGGTTGCAGCCCGTCGACCAGGGATGGACTTCACGGTCGGCCGATTGCTCGAGCTGATTTGCGCCCAAGTCATCCGCCATATCGCACGAGACGCTGCGGGTCATCAGCCAAGTTGGTTGCGAGCACTCACCGATCCGGTGGTGTTCGCTGCGATGTCGGCGGTCCACCAAGACCCCGCCTATGACTGGGACATGCGGGCGTTGGGCGATGTTGCGGCAATGTCTCCATCTCGACTTACGGTTCGTTTTCGTCAGACTTTGGGTCAGTCCCCGATGGCGTACGTGGCCGAGTGGCGAATGCTCGTTGCAGCTCAACTCCTCACGAACACCGAGCTCTCGGTTCAAGAGGTCGCGGAGCGAGTGGGCTACACCGCTCAACCGTCGTTCACCAGATCGTTCACACGCCACTACGGCATGGCACCACGTGCGTACCGAAAGCCCGCCAGCAGCGGCATCGGAAGTCGCTGATTCATCCGTCGACGCTCTGTGCATCCCACGTGGTCGAGGTGATTCCCTGGCCGCGCAGATCTTCCTTGCGAACCTTCTCCGTCGGCGTACGAGGCAGCTCTCCGACGAAATCGACATATCGCGGGATCATGTGACGCGCAGCCCGTGAGGCACAGAATTCGAGCAGCGTCTCTGGATCGAGGGTGCTGCCCGGACGCAGCACTATCGCGGCCATGAGCTCGTCCTCCGTGAGATCGCTCGGCACTCCAAAGGCTGCCGCATCGAGTACGTCGGGGTGCAGCTTGATCACTTCTTCCACCTCGAACGCCGAGATGTTCTCTCCTCGCCGACGGATGCTGTCTGCGTTGCGTCCAATGAAATAGTGGAATCCATCGGCGTCGCGACGCATGCGGTCGCCGGTGTGGAACCACTGGTTTCGTCTTGAACGCAACGTTGTCTCGGGCAGACCAAGGTAACCGTCGGCCATGATCGATGGTTCGTTGGGTCGCACCACCAGCTCGCCAACCTCTCCGATTGCGACTTCGAAGCCAGCCTCGTCGTGCAACTGGGTCTCGTATGAATCGATCACGACGCCGCACGACCCGGGGCGACGCGGCTGATCGATCGGATGATAGATCGGAAGCCCAGCGTCGGTGCTGCCATACAACTCGATGAGCTGGAGCCCGAATCGTTGCTCGAAGGTGTTCGCGATGCCATCGGGCACGGGGACGCCCCACGCCAGTCGCACCGGGTTGTCGATGTCGTCGGGCAGGGAGCCCGCTTTGTGCAGCATGGTGAGCGTGGCTCCCATGAAATCGAACACGGTGGCGCCGAAGCGACGCACCTCGGGCCAAAAACCCGACACCGAGAAACGCGCTCCGATCGCGGCGGTTGTGCCAAAGGACGAGCGCCGGCCCGACGGTCAATACCGTGGCGTCGATGTGAAACAACGGGAATGGCGAATAGAAGACGTCGGTCTCGCGGAAGCCGAGCTGCTCGCTCATCACTGTTGCCTGGCGAACCACGTACCGGTGCGACAACACACACCCTTTGGAGGTGCCCGTCGTTCCCGAAGTAAACAGTACGATCGCCGGATCGGTTGCCGAATGGGTCGGGCGTATGTCTGCAGGCGCCGATGCGGCAAGTTCATCCCAGCGCTCTCCGACGACGATGCGCAGGGGTTCGAAGTCCAAGTCTCCTGCGATCGCGTCGAAACTCTCGATGGTCGTGTCGTCGAGTAGGACAGTTCGTGCCTGTGCCACTCCGACCGCACGCGCCAGCGCCGGCCCCTTGAACGCGGTGTTGATCAGACAGGCGACCGCCCCAAGGCGAGCCAAGGCCATCAGCGAGATCACGAACTCGGGCCTGTTGGCCATCAGCACGGGCACGATTGCGCCGGACTCGATACCAGTCGACGCCAAGCCCGATGCCAATCGAGTCGCTTGCTCGTCGACCTCAGCGAACGTGAGGTCACGCGAGTTGAACCGCAGGAACACCTGGTCGGCATGGGTCCGAGCACGCTCGGCAAGCAGTTTGTCGATCGTCGGGCCGAGCGCGGCAGACGGCTGCATGAGGCATGGTCTACTACGCTCAAATGGTGAGCAGCAACGACAAAGACAGCGGCTCGTTCCGGTACGCAACGGTTCGATCCGAGCTCGATGGCGACGGCGTTCGGACGATTTCGCTCGACCGGCCGCAAAACCTCAACGCCATGAACCGTCAGCTGATCGACGACGTCGCAAGCGCCTTCGACGATGCCAACCGCGACACCTCCACCCGTGCGATCGTGTTCACCGGCGAGGGTCGTGCGTTCTGCGCCGGCGACGATCGCAAGGAACACACCCACCCTGCCGATGAAGCCGAGGCCCGCGACCTCGTCGACGCGATACAACGCGCCACCGAGGCAATCATGTTCGGTCGCACACCGGTCGTGGGAGCGATCAACGGGTGGGCCGTCGGTGGGGGTTTCGAGTGGGCGATCAACTGTGACTTCCCTATTTGGGCAGAGAGCGCCATCGGGTTCTTCCCGGAGGTCTCGCTCAACCTGTTCGTCACGGGTGGGGTCACCTCTCTTCTTCCCGCATTGGTCGGATTGAACAAGGCCCGCGAGATGCTCTTCCTCGGCCAGCGGTACCGCGCTGACGAGTTGCACGATGTCGGCGTGGCGTGGCGGGTCGTGCCTGACGACCAACTCCTCGCGGAAGCGACGGCGGTGGCCCGGCAGTTGGCATCCCTCCCAACCTTGTCGGTCCAGGCGATGAAGAGAACCCTCAACGGGACCTCAGCAACCGACCTCACCATGGCCATGAAACTCGAGACCGAAGCTACCGTCACAGGATTTCTGGACCCTCTCACCACGGACCTGTTGCAGGAGTTCGGCTGAGAACAACAGCCGCGTGTTAGACCTGATCACATGATATTTCCAGCACAAGAGGGTCAGGTCGGCGGCGAAGCAGACAGCAAGGCATCGCGATGAGCGAGCCGAGTACTTCCGATCCAAACAATCCCTCCGGCGCCCTTCCCGGAGATCCCCGGCATGGGTTGAGTGAAGAGCAGCTCAAGGAGTACTACCGCGGGTTGGGCCCCAGTTGGATTGTCCACGCGGTGCTTTCCGACGAGGGCGGGGCTGAGGCGGTCGACGCCGTCATGGATGAACATCTTGCATACCTCCGGTCCGAGCGCGAACGCATTCGATTCGCCGGTCCATCGCTTGCAAACGATGCGACCACCAAAGCGGGCTCGATCTGGCTGATCGACGCGCGGGACAGAGCGGCTGCGGAGCAGTGGATGGCCCACGAACCCTTCACCGCTGCGGGAGCCTTCTCGTCGGTGACGTTGACCCGTTGGTCATCAAGCATGCAGATCCGACAAGGCGAGTATCCACGCACCGAAGGCTGGAAACAGTTCGCCATCACGGCGTTCGACGGATCTGATGGCGCTGAGCGGCGCAATGCGGTCGCCGATGCGCACCACCGATTTCAGGCCAGCGTGATGGACCGATATGTCGCCCGCGGGCCCATGCTGACCGACGACGGCAGCGAATTGATCGGGAGCTTCATGATCGTCGAATTTCCCGATCGCACCGCATGCGAGCAGTTTTGGGCAAACGAGCCACTGAACACCGGTGGGGTCTTCGCCGAAGTGCGGATCGACCCGTGGCGTTACGGCGCCGGTCTGGGCTAGATCGCCACCCATTCTCCGGAGGTTCTCCAACACACGGCGGGTTGCGAGCCTCTGTGCGCTTGCGCTCCATCACTACATCAGGATATCTTTATATACTGATGGACAATAGCCCGCCTCCCCTCGACGACCTTCTCGAACAGCTGAAGGCGGTAGCTGAGCCCACGAGGCTTCGCATCATCGCCGCACTCGAGTCATGCGAGCTCACCGTCTCGGAGATCTGCGATGTTCTCGGCCAGACGCAACCTCGTGTGAGTCGACATCTTCGTCTGCTCACGGACGCCAAGCTCCTCAAGCGCCAAGCGGAAGGCACGAGTGCGTATTACGGCCTCCAGCACGGCAATCCCCTACTCGGGTCGCTTACACCGCTGATCGATCGGACGAGTCCCATCGTCCAGCGCGACCAGGTCCGGCTCGACACGGTGCGTGCTGACCGAGCAGATCGCGCCGCCGAGTACTTCGCCCAAGTGGCCGAGGACTGGGATCAACTCCGCGAGGTCCACGCTCCGACGTCGGAAGTCGAGGAGGCCATGCTTGCCGCTGTCGATTCGCCTTTTGTCCAGAGCGTGCTCGATATCGGCACGGGAACCGGTCGCATCCTCGAAGTCTTTGCGGAGCGAACCGCCCGAGGGATCGGCATCGATCTCAGCCGCCAAATGCTCAGCGTCGCTCGGGCTCGGCTCGACGATGACCGCTTGAGTCACTGCACCGTGCGCCATGCCGATATCTACGACCTCGACGTCCCAGATCACTCACAAGACGTTGTGATCTTGCACCATGTTCTCCATTTCCTCCCGGACCCCGCGAGCGCAATCGCAGTGGCCGCCCAGCGTCTAGCCCCCGGTGGCACGCTGCTGGTCGTCGATTTCGCTGCGCACGACGTTGAACGAATGCGCACCGATCACGCACATTCGTCTCTCGGCTTCTCCGACGCGGAAGTCACCGGGTGGTGTACCGACCTCGGACTCGATGGAGTCGGCGTTCAGACGTTTCTTCCATCACCGGAGTCCGGCGACAGTGCACTCACCGTGACCCTGTGGACCGCAAAGAAGCCGATCGACTCCGCTCTTGTGACTCGAGCGCTCGAGGCTTCCCTATGACCGACCGCCTGATCGACGAAGCTGCGGAACGTCTCGATCGCCGGATCGGCACCGCAACACCCATCACGGACGACCTTCGGGTCTCGTTCGAGTTCTTCCCGCCAGCGACGCCAGCTGGATCACAGACGCTTGAAGAGAGCATCGCGGCACTTGCACCGTTCGACCCCACCTTCGTCAGCGTTACGTATGGCGCAGGCGGGAGCAGCCAAGACAGAACGTTCGCCGCCCTCGATCAGTTGAAGGCGGTCCGCGGCCTCTCGGTTGCCGGACATTTGACGTGTGTGTCAGCAGCGCGATCGACAATCGATGGTGTCGTGGACACCTATCGCGAAAAGGGAGTGAGCCACATCGTGGCGCTGCGAGGAGACGCCCCCGCCAACACCGACGATGGACCCGTCGACGGTGTGCATCCCGACGGCTACCGAGACGCAACTGAGCTTGTCGCAGGCATTCGCCGCCGACTGGATGCGGACGAGATCGAAATCTCCGTCGGCGCGTACCCCGAAGGGCACCCCAAAGCAGCTTCGGCGAGCGCCGACATGGACAACCTCAAGCGAAAGATCGACGCGGGAGCGGATCGAGCGCTCACCCAATTCTTCTTCGACGCGGACGTATTCCTCCGATTCCTCGAGGACGCACGCAAAGCCGGGATCACCGCGCCGATCGTGCCCGGCATCATGCCCGTTACGAACTTCGCTGCCATCTGCAGGTTCTCGGATCGCTGCGGCACCACCGTGCCTGCGTGGATGCATGAGCTCTTCGACGGGCTCGACGAGGCTCCGGAGATCCGGGAGCTCGTCGCTGCCACCGTGGCCGCTGAACAGTGCAAGAGACTCGTCGAGCACGGGGTGAGAGACTTTCACTTCTACACGATGAACAAGCCAAATCTGACTGCTGCCACGTGTCGGATTCTGGGCATTTCACCGCGGCCGTCCACTCTCGCCGAGGTACGAGCATCATGAGCCGTAGCGATCGGATCGCCCAACTGCGCCAACACCTCGCGGACCGTGTCTTGATCTTTGACGGAGCGATGGGAACCAGCATCCAGGACCTGGACCTGAAGGAGGAAGACTTCCGAAACCAAACGCTCGCTGACCACCCGGTCGACTTGCGCGGCAACAACGATCTGCTCTCGCTGACGCGCCCCGACGCCATTCGCCAGATCCACCGCTCGTTCGTAGATGCTGGCGCAGACCTCTTGAGCACGAACACCTTCAACTCGACGACGGTCAGCCAGGCCGACTACGACTTGCAGCACCTCGCACGCGAGCTGAACGTCGCCGGGGCCGAACTGGCGCGCGCCGTTGCGGACGAGGCGCGCACAACCGATCGCCCGATCTGGGTTGTCGGTGTGCTTGGTCCGACGAGCAAGACGTGCTCCATCTCTCCCGATGTGAACGACCCGGCTCGCCGCGACATCACCTTTGACGAATTGCGCGAAGCGTATACCGAGGCCCTCGATGGCCTCCTCGAAGGTGGCGCCGACGTCATCATGATCGAGACCATCTTCGACACGCTGAACGCGAAGGCTGCGATCTATGCCGTGATGGAGTATCGCGACCAGCACGAGATCGACATTCCCCTGATGATCTCGGGGACCATCACCGACCTCTCTGGTCGCACGCTCTCCGGCCAAACCGTCGAAGCCTTCTGGAACTCTGTCCGTCACGCCAAGCCGATCTCGGTCGGGCTGAACTGTGCCTTAGGCGCGCGCGATCTCAAGGGGCACATCGCCGAGTTGTCCCGGGTGGCAGACACATACATCAGTTGCCACCCCAACGCCGGCCTCCCGAATGAACTCGGTGAATATGACGAAACGCCTGGCGAGATGGCGCCAGTCGTAGGTGAGATGCTCGCGGCCGGGACGGTGAACATCATCGGTGGTTGCTGTGGTACGACAGCCGATCACATCTCCGCGATCGCGGCCGTTGGTGCGGGCGCAACGGCACGGACAGTGCCAACCCTGCCCCGTTCCACTCGACTGTCGGGCCTCGAGCCCATGACCATCCATCCCGACTCGTTGCTGGTCAACGTCGGCGAACGCACGAATGTCACCGGCTCGGCAAAGTTCGCCAGGTTGATCCTCGAGGGCGAGTTCGACGAGGCGGTGGCAATCGCTCGTGACCAGGTCGACAACGGTGCCCAGATCATCGACGTCAACATGGATGAGGGCATGCTCGACTCCGAGGAAGCGATGGTTCGTTACCTCAATCTGATTGCGACCGAGCCCGACATCACCAAGGTTCCCGTCATGGTCGACTCCTCGAAGTGGAGCATCATCGAGGCCGGTTTGAAGTGTCTGCAGGGCAAATCGATCGTGAACTCGATCTCGATGAAAGAAGGTGAGAAACAATTCATCGAGCAAGCGCGACTGGCCCAGCGTTATGGTGCCGCCGTCGTGGTGATGGCCTTCGATGAGACCGGCCAGGCCGACACGTTCGAGCGCAAAGTCGACGTCTGCCAACGTGCATACGAACTGCTGACCGAAGAGGTCGGGTTCGACCCCGAAGACATCATCTTCGACCCGAACATATTCGCGGTTGCCACGGGTATCGAGGCGCACGCCCGCTACGGCATTGACTTCATCGACGCCGCCCGTGAGCTCAAGCAGCGGATGCCGTTGGTGAACGTGTCGGGTGGACTCAGCAACCTCTCGTTCTCATTCCGAGGCAACAATCCGCTGCGCGAAGCCATCCATACCGTCTTTCTCTTTCATGCGGTGCAGGCCGGGCTGACCATGGCGATCGTCAACGCTGGCCGGCTGCCGGTGTATGAAGACATCCCCGAAGACCTACGCGAGCGAATCGAAGACGTGCTCTTCAATCGACGCGCGGATTCCACCGAGCGCCTGATCGAAGTTGCGGGTGAGGCGCAATCCTCCGCCAAAGCGGCTGCCAGCGACATGACCTGGCGCGAGGGCTCCGTTCAAGCACGACTGATCCACGCCCTGGTCCACGGACTCGATGAATTCGTGATCGATGACGCAGAGGAAGCCCGCCAGGAAGCCGAGCGCACCCTGCATGTGATCGAAGGTCCGCTCATGGACGGCATGAACGTGGTCGGCGATCTCTTCGGTGCCGGCAAGATGTTCCTGCCTCAAGTTGTCAAGAGCGCTCGCGTGATGAAGAAGGCGGTTGCGCACCTCGAGCCGTTCATGGAGGCGGAGGGCGGCGAGGCACGAAGTGCTGGCAAAGTACTGATGGCGACCGCCAAGGGCGATGTGCATGACATCGGCAAGAACATCGTCGGCGTCGTCCTCGGGTGCAACAACTACGACGTCATCGACCTCGGCGTGATGGTGGCCCCCGAGAAGATCCTTCGCACAGCCATCGAGGAGAACGTCGACATCATCGGCGTGTCCGGGCTGATCACTCCGAGCCTCGACGAGATGGTGCGCGTGGCAACCCAGATGGAGACCGAAGGTTTCGACATCCCGTTGTTGATCGGCGGCGCAACCACGAGCGAGGTTCACACCGCCGTGAAGATCGAACCGGCGTACTCGGGCAGCACCATCTATGTGCCCGACGCTTCACGCGCCGTCGGCGTCGTCAGTGAGCTGCTAGGCGAGCGCACGGCAAGCTATCAGGCGGACGTTCGGGCGACGTACGACGCAGTTCGCACTGCTCGCGAAGGCGGAAACAAGAGCCCACTCGTAGACATCGAGGCCGCTCGCGCCAACCGAGCACCGATCGAATGGAGACAATTCTCCCCCGTTGAACCAAGTTTCACTGGGGTCCGAACGATCGAGAACATCAGCCTCGAAACACTCCGCAGCTACATCGACTGGACGCCGTTCTTTCGTACATGGGACCTCGCTGGCGCATACCCTCGCATACTCTCCGACGACGTCGTCGGCTCGGCCGCACGGGAGGTCTTCGACGATGCGCAGCGCATGGTCGACCTCATGATCGCCGAAGAGTGGATAGAGGCGAAAGCCGTCGTTGGCTTCTGGCCGGCGAACGCTGATGGCGACGATATCGCTGTGTATTCCGACGGCACTCGCACGTCGTCGCTCGCGACCTTGCACACACTTCGCCAACAGGTGGCCCACTCCGACGCCCGTCCGAATTGGGCGCTGGCCGACTTCATCGCTCCGACCGACTCGGGAGTCAAGGACTACATCGGCGGTTTCGTCGTCACGACCGGAACCAAAGTGGAGGCCCTCGCCTCAGCGTTTGCCGCCAACAACGACGACTATCAAGCAATCATGGTCAAGGCACTGGCCGATCGTTTTGCGGAGGCTTGCGCAGAGCACCTGCATCAGCTGGTTCGCACCGACCTGTGGGGTTACTCCGAAGAGGAATTCACGAACGATGAACTCATTCGCGAGCGCTACCAGGGAATCCGACCGGCCCCTGGGTATCCGGCGTGTCCCGATCACACCGAAAAGCGCACGATCTTCGAGCTACTCGAGGCCACTGATCGCATCGGGGTGTCACTCACCGAGTCGTTCGCGATGAACCCGGCGGCTGCAGTGAGTGGCCTCTACTTCGCTCACCCCGACAGTCGGTACTTCGGTGTGCGGCGGGTGGGCCAGGACCAACTCGAGGACTATGCCGACCGGAAGCGAATCTCCGTCGACGAAGCCGCCCGATGGCTCGCGCCCGTCTTCAAACCCTGAAGTGACAACGATCCACTGTTACTTCGCTGAACGTTGGCACGAAGATGTGGTGTCCCATAGGTTGAGATTGTGCGAGTTGAGGTCAACCGAGTCAGCGACAAGCGACTGTTGGTACACACGGCGGACACGTCAATCGTCGTCGACGCCCTCGCCGAGAACGGCGGACCCGGAGATGGAGTTCGTTCGACAGAACTCCTTCTCGCAAGCTTCGGCGCCTGCATGACGGGCACGATGCTCGACTTCGCTACCACGCAAGGCATCCCGGTCACCGACGTGCGGGTGGTGCTCGAGGATACCGAAGCCGGACCTCCCAAGCGGATTGGCACCATCAGCGTGACGATGACCATCAGCGGAGAGATCACGGAGCGGCAGTTCGCCTCTCTGGAGCGCGTCGCAGCGAAATGTCGGATCGGTAACACGTTGGCGGAGTCTCCCGAGATTTCGTTCGAGATGAGGAGAGCATCGTGAATCCAATGGTCGACGGCGATTGGCTCGAAGCTCGACTAGGAGATCCCTCTCTGGTGTTGCTCGAGGTTTCGTTCTACCCACCTGCCAAGGCGTCGTACTTCGATGGGCACGCACCGGGCGCTCACTTCGTGCCGTGGAAAGAGTTCTGCTGGCATGACGCTGAACGAGAATTCGCCGGCCCCGAGCTCATGGCCGAGCGACTGTCCGCATATGGAGCGAGCGACGAGTCGACGGTCGTATTGATCGGTGACACCATCCAATTCGCGACCTACGCCTACTGGACCATTGCGATGGCCGGGCTTGAACATTTGGTGACAATTCTCGACGGGGGCAGCCAGCACTGGACCGAAACGGGTCGACCGCTCACCACGGAGCTCCCACCAGTGCCTTCCACGGGGAGCGTCACTCCTGGCCGAGCCGATCAATCTTCTCGCGTTGGGCGCGACGATGTTCTCGCACACCTCGACGATCCCGCTCGGGTTCTCATCGACGTGCGATCGCCCGAGGAGTACAGCGGCGAACGCGTCTCGCCTGCTTCTTCACCGTTCGATCATGGTGCGGAGCGCACAGGACGGATACCCGGCGCCAAACACCTCTACTTCTTGGATCGGCTGCTCAACGAGGACGGCACGTTTCGCACCCCGGAGCAGACGGTCGCCGAGTTCGACCGGGAAGGGGCGACCGCAGACAAGGAAGTGGTCACCTACTGCCGACTCTCACACCGCGCGTCGCTCGCCTGGTTCGCGATGACCCGTCTTGCGGATCGACCGAACGTCAAGGTCTACGACGGATCGTGGACCGAATGGGGCACGATCGTCGGCTTCCCGATCGAGAAATAGGTCGGGCCCCAACCCTACAAACAATTTCTCCTTCGGGGTGTAAGAACCCGCCGGCACAGGCATCTCCTTTGTACGCAACCCGAAGGAGCACCTGATGACGAACGGCACGAAGTATTCAATGGGCTGGGCACCGACGTCCCACCGACTTGTGGCGGGAATCGCAATGACGTTGTCGATCCTGGTGATCGCATCGTCAACCGCCATGGCAGCAGGGCCCGCCGGCCCCGAGCAGGCCAAGCTGTACGCATCGGACGCCGAAACCGAGGTTGGCTTCGGGTTCGAGGTCGCCATCTCAGGCGACACTGCCCTCATCGCATCACTCGGGACCGGTCCGATGACGGGCGCAGACGGGCAGCCGTCGGTCAGTCTGGGTGCCGTGTACGTCTTCACCCGAACTGGAGCACTCTGGACAGAGCAGGCGAAGCTGACCGCAAGCGACGCTGCGCTGCGGGACTCGTTCGGTTCGTCAGTCGCCCTCTCGGGAAACACCGCGCTAATCGGAGCCGAGCGCGACGACGACGCCGGCGAGAGTTCTGGCTCGGCGTATCTCTTTCAACGCGTCGGCACAGAGTGGTCCGAGCTCGCCAAGTTGACGGCCAGCGACGCCGCTGAAGGCGACAGATTCGGTTCTTCGGTCGCCATCGACGGGAACATTGCGCTCATCGCTGCCGAAGGAGATGACGACAGAGGCGCCAACGCTGGCTCGGTCTACGCCTTCAGTCGACCAGGTATTGAGGCGCTCGCTTTGGGTGTTCCCGGAGGTCAGCCTTGGAGCCAAGAGGCGAAACTTATTTCGTCGGATGCCAGCCAAGGCCAATTCTTCGGATCATCCGTCGCCCTCTCCGGAACTACCGCCCTCATCGGTGCCGACGGTGACGACGATGCGGGCCCGCACGCTGGGGCTGCGTACGTGTTCGCTCGCCACGACACCGACTGGATCGAGGAGGACAAGCTAACCGCAGCTGACACCGCACGATTCGGATCCTCGGTCGCAATCGACGGCGGCACCGCCCTGATTGGCGCACCTGGCGGCCCGCAATTCGATATTTCCGGGCCGTCCGCATTCGTCTTCACTCGCGACATCGACTCCTTCACGACGGACCCGATGGGCGGCTCGACGACATGGTCTCAGCAAGCCAAACTGACCACGTCGAACTCGTACCCCGACAGCGATTTCGGGCGAGCGGTCGCGATCTCAGGCAATGCCGCGGTGATCGGTGCGTGGTATGGCGATGCACTCAGCAACATGCCTGGATCTGCTCACGTGTTCACAAGAGCGGCGAATGTCTGGAGCGAGCAGACGACACTGACGGCCACGCCGGCTCCGGGCGCCGTAGACACCGGAGACAGTGCGTACTTCGGCGGGTCGGTGGCGATGTCCGGCGGCACAGCGCTGATCGGCTCGGGACTCGATGACGATATCGCCTGGAACTCTGGGGCCGCCTACGTCTTCGTTACTCCTGAACCTCTCCAACCTTGGACTGCTGAGAAAAAAATGATGCCCCGGTCGGAACCTCGGGAAACTCCATCTCGTAACCGGAGCATCGCACTCGATTCGTGCGCACTCCACGCACAACCTCGCCCTGATACAGACTCGGGATGTGGTTCACCTGCAGCGGCTTTGAGTCCTCCGCTCGGTATTCGCTGATGAAGAGCGTGCGTGGTCGATCGGATTTGTTCGGCGCAGACCCGTGCAGCAGCCGGGTGTGCATCAGACACGCCGACCCGGCGCGTCCGTACACGGGCACCGCACGGGGTACATGTTCCGCTTCGACCGCGGCGCTGACCGCTCCCGTGTACACACCGTCGTGCCAGTGATCCCACAACTCGGAACGATGTGTGCCTGGCACCACGTTCAACGGCCCGTTCTCGAGCGTGACGTCATCAAGAAAGAAGAGCACGGCGATGAGGTCCTCATTCGTGTGCGGCTGGAACATGAAGTCCTGGTGGTACTTCACCTCGGTTGACGAGCCCGGCTGCTTCGCGTTGATTTTCGAGTTGTTGAATTCGACATTCGGTCCAATGAGCTGGGCTACAGCGTCGAGCGCTCGACTGTTCCGCATGACATCGAGGTAGGCGGCCGACACTTCGACGGGCGAGGCGACCCGGCGGAGCACGGGATGCTCGCGCGTGTGGTCGGGCGCGATGTCGAAGCGAGGTCTTCCGGCAAGCGTGTCACCATAAGGCTCGGTATATTGCCGACTCTTCTCGACCCAACCGTCGAAGTCAGCCCGCATCGCCTGCAACTGTGCGCCGGTCACCGCATCCTCGACGAAGGCGAAACCCTCGTCCCAATACGAATCGATCTCGTCGCTGGTCAAGGGCTCAACCGTCATGACAACATGGTAGGTCTACTCGTGACGATTCGACTTGGTCGCTCAACCCCCTGTGGGCCGATCACCTGCCAACATGTCCATCAGTAGACCGTCTACCCAACTGCCGTCGGCTCCGAGTTCGTATGAACGCATCACCCCAACCGGCGTGAACCCAACCTTCGAATAACACGCGATAGCAGCTTCGTTGTCCGCAGCCGGATCGATGGTCAGGCGGTGATGCCCGCGGACGTCGAAGAGATAGTCACAGAGCACCCGTATGGCATCCGTGGCGTAACCCAAACGATGCACGGCTGGATCGATGTAGATGTCGATCGAGGCGTGCCGGTATTCAGGGTCGTCCTCCTCTGCGTACTGAACCAGACCGACGATCGTCCCACCGATGTCCTCAATCGTGAATCGATGAACCTCTTCGTCCATCTGTTCCTCATCGAACTCTGCCTCAAGATCGTCACCACGCCAGCGCCGGTGTACAACCTCGCTCGATCGGATAGCCACGAGCGCTGCCCGATCCGAATCGGCAGTCGAACGCAAGCGCACCAGTTCTCCGGAGAGTGCCACTCGGTCTTCCACACACTCCAGGCTGTCATGCTGCGTTGATTTGGTGGCGAATGCAGCGTCGAACCAACTCACAACGACGCGTGCCGCCCGACGCCCGTGGCCGTACGATCCATGCTTGACGACATGACCAGTGACCAGCTCTCCCCCACCCCACCAATTGGTCCACGGTCGTTGGCGCGCTGGCTGTGGAAACTGGCAAGAGACGTCCTAGATGAGTACTCCCAGGACAACGTTGGAGACCTGGCTGCAGCCATCACATTTTGGACGATCCTGTCGATCCCCGCAGCGGTGCTCGCTCTCGTCAGCGCCCTGAGTTTCCTCGAGCCGGTCATCGGGACCTCGTTGGCCGCCGACGTTGAAGCGGAGACGCAGAAGTTCATTCGTGAGACGTTGGTCGATTCTGACACCCTCTCCAGCGCTGTGGACGAGTTGTTCAACGAAACTGGCTCGGGGGTGGCCATTCTTGCGACGCTCGTCGCATTGTTCACACTGTCCAGGGCGTTCGCAGGGCTCATCCGAGCGCTCGATGTCGCGTACGAGGTCGCTGAGGGTCGACCGTTCTGGTACGTGCGAATCGTCGCAATAGGCCTCGGGTTCTCGACGATCGTCGTGGTGGCCAGCACGGCAACCTTCCTCGCTCTGCTGCCGTCCTTGGGCCTCGGCCCAGTCATGAGCTTCGTCGCGCCGGTCGCTGCTTTTTCGGTACTGGTTCTTTGGGCGGCAACCCTCTTTCACATCGGACCGAACCACAAGACACCCTGGCGATTCGATGTTCCGGGAGCGATCTTCACCGCACTCGGATGGGTCCTCACCACTCAGCTGTTTGCGTATTATGTCCGACTCTCGGAGGGCGGAAACGAGGTCCAGTCGAGCGTCGCCGTCGTGTTGCTCGCACTGACGTTGATGTACCTGTTGAGCGTCGTTTTGGTCGTGGGCGCAGAGGTCAACGATGTCATCGCTCGCCGAAGCGGCGTCGTACGCGAGGTCAAAGCGGTGACCGACAGAGCGCGCGAGGCGCGTGAACGTTTCCGACCCAGCGGGTGAGCCTCGGTGGTCGCCGAGCGCCCCTGATCGAACGAAGCTGCGCGAGACTCGATCACAACCGCAGGAGGCCGCATGAATACACCACCCTTCGATGAAGAGCACTCGATCCTCGATCGCTTCCGCCTCGACGGCCGCGTTGCGCTGATCACCGGAGGTGCGCAAGGTCTGGGCTACGGCTTCGCCCGGGCGCTGGCCGACGTGGGCGCCTGCATCATGATCGCCGATGTCAACGAAGAAGGAGCTGCCTCGGCAGCGGAGGCACTCACCGCTTCGGGGTTCCAAGCATCTTCCATACAGGCCGACGTCACGAACGCCGACGAGATCGACGCGATGATCTCCGCGACGATCGAGCGGTTTGGCGATATGCATATCGCCATCAATAACGCTGGCATCAATTTCAACTCGGCAGCGGAAGATACGCCCATGACGGAGTGGGACACCACGTTCGACCTCAACCTGCGAGGGTTGTTCATGTGCTGCCAAGCCGAGGGCAGGTACATGATCTCCAAGGGCTATGGCAAGATCATCAACATTGCGTCGATGTCGAGTCTGATCGTGCCTCATCCGCAAAAGCAGGCTGCGTACAACACCTCCAAGGCTGGCGTCGCCCACCTCACCGCCTCGCTCGCCACCGAGTGGGCAGAACACGGGATACGGGTCAACGCCGTGTCGCCGGGTTGTGTGCGCACCCCGCTTTTGGAATCCGAGGCGCTGCGCGACTTGAAGGACGTCTGGATCGAACAGACACCGATGGGTCGTCTGGCCGAGGTGTCCGACATCCAAGCCGGTGTCGTCTACTTGGCCAGCGACGCATCGGACTACATGATCGGACACAACCTGGCCATCATGGGGGGACAGAACCTGTGGTAGCGATCAAACTCGGGATCGCCGAATGGTCGGTTCCGCTGCCTGGACCGGCCGTTTGCCACCACATCGCTGCAGCCGGACTCGACGGTTTGCAGGTCGACCTCGGCGCGGCTGCGGCCGGCTATCCGATGACACGCCCACTCGTTCGCGATGCGTACCGTCAAGCCGCAGAAGATGCCGGCATCGAACTCGTGGCGCTCGCAGCGAACGAGCTCTGCGTAGACGGTCTCGATGCCACGCCCGACAGCGATGCGGGCCGGAACGCCCGTGCGACGATGGCGGCGGCGATCCGCTCAGCTGCCGCTCTCGAGCTCGATCTTGTGCAGTTCCCCTGTTTCGAAGGCAGCTTTGTAAGTAGCCCCGACCAGCGTCGGAACATGGCCGACGGGTTGCGTTTCGCATGCAACCTCGCATCGGATCATGGCATCACGGTGTCCACGGAGAACGTGTTGTCCATCGACGAGACGAACGAACTGTTCGAGCGAGTCGACGCGACGAACCTTGCCATCTTCTTCGACATGCAGAACTACATGCTCAATCGTGGATTCGATCAGGTCGCTCAGTTGGAGGCGCTCTACGACCGGGTCGCCCAGGCACATGCGAAAGACGGCAAAGGTGGTGTCCTGTCGAGCGCCATCGTGGGCACCGGTGAGGCCAAGGTTGGCGAACAGATCCAGGTGTTGGTCGACCGCGCCTACGAGGGCTGGATCAGTCTGGAGAACTACTACGACTCGGGCCCCCTCTCACATCGCAACGACGAACCCTTCGACACGATGGCCGAGGACGTCGCTGCGCTTCGCAGCCTTGTCGAATCGGCAACCCAGGACGCTCCGGGGTGACCGCCGACGACAGCGCGATTGGGCTGGGCCTCATCGGCCTTGGTCGCCTGGGCCGAGTACGAGCCGAAATCGCCGGGCGACAGCTTCCCAACGGGCGATTGGCAGCGGTCTTCGACATCGATACTGAGCTCGCATCGACCGTCGCTGCAGAGTACGGAGCAGCAGCAGTCGGGTCGGTGGAGGAGCTCGTGAACCATGGCGAGGTCGACGGCGTCATCGTGTGTACGCCCACCCACCTTCATGTCGACCCGGTCACCATCGTTGCAGCTGCGGACAAGCCTCTGTTCTGCGAGAAGCCCTTGGCCTCGACGATGGACGACACGTTGCAGCTGGTCGAGACCATCGACGCAACCGGCATCGCCTGCCACATTGGGTTCAACCGACGGCACGACCCGGATCACTTGCGTGCAAGAGACTTCATCACTTCTGGCGCCATCGGCACACCCACCTACCTCCGCAGCAATATCCGCGATCCTTTCCCTCCTCCACCGTGGGCTCTCAACCCAAATACCGGCGGCGGTCTGTTCATGGACATGCTGATCCATGACATCGATGCGGCTCGGATGCTCATGGGTGAAGAAATTGCATCGGTGTACGCGAGCACGGCGAATCTGGTGGTTGACCCGGAGGGCATCGACGGATTCGCCGACAACGCGACGGTCTCGTTCACGTTCACAAACGGTGCCCTTGGCCAGTTCCATGGTTCGGTCCACGCCCGCTACGGGTACGACGTCCGGGCCGAAGTCTTCGGGTCAGACGGCAACATCGAGATCGGCCGACTGAACCAACATGACGTCACGCTCATGACCGAGTCCGGCGGGCTCACGCAGCCGTGGACGTTCCAGACCCGCGATGGCATCCCGCACGCCATGTTCCGATTCGCCGATGCGTACCGAGACGAGATCATCGCCTTTGCAGACACGGTTGCGAATGGCACGCCTCCGACCGTCGATCACCACGACGCCCTCGCGGCATTCCGAGTGGCATATGCGTGTCAGCGCTCGGCCACAGAAGGCCGCCCCGTCGATCTCACCGAGCTGCACTGAGACGCGAGGTCCCCGCATCGCCCGAGACATCGCGCTTGTCGTAACCGAGGGTCCGTTAGCCAGTCGAGGCGGCGAGGCCACGACAGAATGCCTCCACTTCGTCGACGAACGCGTCGACATCGGCATCGGTGATTTCGATCGAGAGCGCGATGAACCCCCTGCGAGCCATGTAGATCCCGGAGTCGAGCAAGTGAAAGAACAGCAGTTCCTTGAGTCGATCGTCTGCCTCCTCAAGATCGACGGCCGAGCGAATTGGCCCCCGAGTTCCGTGCACATTCATGAGAGAGCCGATGCCGGTCGCACACATCGCCATGCCATGTGCAACAAACACCGCATTGAGCCGTGATCGCAGCTCGTCGCCGCGGCGGTTTGTGGCGACGAGTACATCTGCGTGAAGTACTTCGGTCAACGTAACAACGCCAGCAGCCATCGAGGCAACGTTGTTGTTGAAGGTCCCGGCGTGTCCAAGGGTCCCGCCCGTGTTTTGGTCGAACGCGGCCATCAGTTCGGCACGACCGCCGAACGCTCCAAAGGTGAGGCCACCAGCGAGGTACTTTCCGAGTGTGGTCATGTCTGGTGTGATGTCCAGGACCTCCTGCGCACCGCCGACCGCCAGCCGGGAGGTCATGACCTCGTCGAAGATCAACACGGCGCCTTGTACGGTCGACCGGTTTCGGAGGCGAGCGAGGAACCCAGCTTCACCCGGGATGCAGCCACTGGACCCCAGCATGGGTTCGACGAGGACAGCAGCGATGTTGGGACCGTGCTCAGCGAAGGCCTCGTCGATGGCGTCAATGTCGTTGTACGGCAGAATCAGCCAGTCATGCGGCACGTTGACCGCATTGGAGTTCGCACCGAACGTGAGCACTCCCCCGTGGTAACTATGTTCGAACACGACCACCTTTGATCTCTGGGTGTGATGGGTCGCGACCGCAAGCGCCATCAGATTGGCCTCAGTCCCCGAGTTGGTGAATCGAATCTGCTCGAGCGACGAGAAACGTTCGACAAGCAGCTCAGCCAATTTCACCTCGTCAGCGTGCACCGACCCGAGAGACCAACCAGAGGCGAGCGCCGCTTGCGCTGCTTCGAGCACAGGTTCTGGCGAGTGTCCAAGCAGACCTGCGGTGTAGTTGCCCAAGAAATCGACGTAACGATGTCCGTCGATGTCGATCAGAAGGCGTCCTTCGGCCCGATCGATACGGAAGGGAAAGGGGTCGAAGTGCAGAACCGATCGCGTGTTGCCCCCGGGCATCACTCGGCGCGCCCGATCAGACCACGCTGCGCTCTTGGGCCGTGCGGACGCATACTTCTTGTGCGCGTCCGCCAAGGCTGTTGCGAGGATCGTGTCACGCTCATGGGCTGTGGTCATTGCGCGACTTCGGCAGCATCCTTCATCGCGTCTTCGCCCTTCTTCCACAGGTTGCCCTGCCAAAGCTCTTCGAGGCCGGTTTCCCCAGAGGCACCGGTGGTGGTGAGGTATTCGGCGTAGCTCGTCGGCTTGTGCCCGGTCAGGTTGTAGAAGTCAGGGCTGCAGCGGCAGTAGAACCCGTTGGACAGGTACTCGAAGAACTCAGCGCGGGTGCTGCCGAAGTCGTTCTCGAAGTCCTCCATCGACTGCGCCCGGTACTCGATGCTCTTGCCCATCGCCGCCCCGAGATCGGCGGCGATTTCTGCCATGGTCTGGGGTTCCGGGCCGGTGAGGTCGTAGAACTTGTCGGCGTGACGTTCCGGACCTTCCGTCAGCACGATGGCGGCCGCTTCGGCGATGTCTCGTGTAGCGACGAACGAGTTTCTCGCCGACCCCAGTGGATTGCTGAACCATCCCTCGCCGTCGATGGTTTCACTGTCCGTCTTCAACAGGTGATTCATGAAAAAGTTGTTGCGCAACACGGACACATTGAGGCCCGCGTCGATCAGTGCCTTCTCACCCCACCAGTAGTGCTGCAGCATCAGAGGAATTGTTGCGCCCTCGCGGGAGGAGTGTTTGGCAGCGTCATACGACGCAGTGTTCGTGTCCGCCCCCATGCAGCTGATGCGCACCACGTGACCGATCTGGTCCTTCCGCCGACCGAGCTCTTCACAAAAGGCAAGATGCCCTTCGAGCATTGGGTCGAGCGAGGCCGAATACACGGCGCTCACACCTTCGAGGGCCGGCCCCCAAGTGGCCGGCTCGCTCAGATCGAATTGAACGATCTCGTCTGCGCCGAGATCACGAAGTCGATCTTCAGATCCCGCGCTGAACACGCACGCCCGAACCGTGAACTGATCTCCGGAACCGAGGCGGGCCACCAGCTCCCGACCGATACGGCCTGTCGCAGACGTGATGAGGACTGTTGGCTTCGTCATAGTGCGACATTACGGCCTCGCACGTCGCGATTCTCAGTCCGACGATCTCCGTAACTCGATCAGAGGTCCTGGCAGAGTCTCCGTGCGTCATAGATGGCGGCGTGGATTCCCCGACTGGCCACCGCATCGCCGATCCGATGAAGCACAAAACCGTCGCCCGATGCGGGCTGCGGATCACCATTGATCAACGCGGCGATTTCGACGACCCCGCTGTTGTCCGATGCACCCCGAAGACTCACGTAGGGTTCATCGTTTGGCACGACGCCATGTTCGAAGACCACCGAGTCGACCCGCCGTTCGACTTCGAGTCTTGTGTGCACGTTGCGGAGCGTAGCGACGAGCCCGTTCTCCCCTCGTTCGACCCGTACGAGCTGATGGTCGGGGGTCATGAGCACCGCGTTCTCATACAACATCTCGAGATACGCAGGGCCAGTGGTGGCAGCGAGGTCCTGAGCGACCAACCGGTCCGGCGTCACGAGTTCGATGCCGGAGACACCTCTTGCCGACAGAAACTCGGCTACCGACGGCGCATGTTCGCCGCCGTGATCGTCATAGATCAACACCTTGCCTGACGGCGCTGCATTCCCGCTCAGGACATCCCAAGTGCTGATCACCAGCTCTTCCCCGGCGTCGAGGAAGCTCGAGTCGGGAAAACCTCCGGTGGCGGCAATGACGATGTCCGGTTGCTCTCGGATGACGTCAGCGTCATCGACGGGCGAGTTCAATCGCACATCGACACCCAGATGATCGAGCTCTTGCTCGAGCCATCCAATGATGCCCAACAGTTCAGCCTGACGTTCGCTGGCCCGAGCTGCCAGCACGACTTGACCGCCCACACGGTCCTGCGCCTCGAAGAGAACCACCGAGTGACCGCGCTCGGCCAATACTCGAGCTGCCTCCAGACCTCCCGGGCCAGCACCCACGACGACGGCCTTCTTCACCACTCCAGATGTCCTAGGCACCAGCTGGGGAATCTGAGCCTCTCTACCGGACGCTGGGTTCTGAATGCAGATCGATTCCAGGCCTTGGTGAAGGCGGTTGATGCAGTACGACGCCCCGACGCAGACACGTATGCGCTCTTCTTCACCACGCTCGAGCTTTGCGACGATGTGCGGGTCGGCAATGTGTGCCCGCGTCATACCTGCAAGGTCGATCAGACCGGCCGAGATCGCGTGCCGTGCAGAGGCCACGTCGGTGATCCGGGCGGCGTGAAGCACCGGAAGGTCGACGACCTGTTTGATCGACGCGGCGAGCGAAACGTATGGCATGAGTGGAGTTCCAGACGGCGGGATGGCCTTCGACAACCCCTCCTCGGTGGCTAGTGATGAGCCGGCGATGTTCATGAAGTCGAGCAGTCCGGATCTTGCGAGGCGCTGAGCGATATCCGCGCTCTCTTCGATGGTGAGACCTCCGATCTGATCCTCGTCCCCGATCATTCGGATGCCGACGAGAATGTCGGTGCCGACCACTTCGCGGATCGACTCGAGCACCTCGAAGGTGAACCGCAAACGATTCTCGATGGAACCGCCGTACTCGTCCGTCCGGCGGTTCGCCAGCGGCGTCCAGAACTGGTCGATCAGGTGACTCGTCGCGCAGAGTTCGATGCCATCGAGGCCACCGGAGCGGGCGCGGACTGCGGCCGCCGCGAAGTCGCCGACGACGCGGCGGATATCAGACTTCTCCATCTCCTTCGGCCAACCACGATGCATCGGTTCGCGGATCGGTGACGGGGCAATCGTCGGAAGCCAATCACCGTCGTTCGACACGTTGCGGCGCCCCATGTGGGTGATCTGGCACATCACCGCGGTTCCGTAGCCGTGTATCCGATCGGTCATTTCAGAAAGAGGGTCGATGATGGCGTCAGACCCGAAGTACATCTGCCCCCAGAGCGACGCCGAATCCGGCGAGACGTTGCTCGACCCACCAATCATCGTGAGACCGATTCCGCCTTTGGCCTTTTCCTCGTGGTACGCCATGTATCGCTCGCTGGGAACACCATCGGTGTTGTATCCCGGAGCGTGGCTGCTGGAGAAGATTCGATTCTTGAGCTGAACGTGACCAAGTGTGAACGGTTCGAGGAGTGGATCGGTCATTCGACGAGTCCGTTCGCGTGCTTAGCTGACCCCGTTGGCCATGGGCATCGTGACGACGGAAGCCGACGCACCGTCTGGGTGACCTTCGTAGGAATCCAACGTGTGACCATCGCTGGTCGTCAGTACGGGCATGGCCGCTCCCCTGCATCGTGTCGAGCGTGACAGATTGTCGAGCCTCTGGTTGTTGGCGACACTAGCTCAGCCGTCGGTGACACAGCCGTGCGATGCATCCTCAACGAGCTTGATGTACTTCCACAGCGTGCCCGAGGTCACCTTGTAGGGAGGCATCTCCCAGGCGTCTCGCCGCCTGGCCATTTCATCGTCGCTGACATCGACCGTCATCTGGTGTGTCTCGTCGTCGATCGTGATGATGTCGCCGTCCTGGACGAGGGCGATCGGCCCGCCGACCTGAGCCTCGGGTACGACGTGGCCCACGATGAAGCCGTGGCTGCCGCCGGAGAAACGGCCGTCGGTGATCAGCGCGACGTCTTCGAGAAAGCCAGCGCCGGCGAGCGCGCTGGTCGGTGTGAGCATCTCGGGCATCCCGGGACCTCCCTTTGGCCCTTCGTATCGGATGACGATGACATCGCCCGATGTGATGCGCCCCTCCTCGAGCCCGGCGAGCATGTCTTCCTCGCAGTCGAACACCCGGGCCGGGCCGGTGAAGAGCAAGCCTTCTTTGCCGGTGATCTTGCCGACCGCCCCTCCGGGAGCGAGATTGCCGCGCAGAATGGAGATGTGGCCTCGGGCCTTCACCGCAACGTCGAGCGTCGACACGATGTCTTGCTGCTTGGCGAGGTCGGGGATGTTTTCCAGGTTCTCGCCAAGGGACTTGCCAGTGACGGTGAGCTGGTCGCCATCGAGCAGACCTTCGTCGAGCAGGTAGCGCATGACCGCAGGCGCTCCGCCGACCTCGTGGAGGTCGTCCATGACGTACTTCCCCGATGGTTTCAGGTCGGCGAGCAGCGGGATTCGCGCGCTCGTCGCCAGCCAATCGTCGATGGTGAGGTCGATTTCAAACGACCGAGCCATCGCGATCGTGTGGAGCACGGCATTGGTGGAGCCGCCCAATGCCATCGCGACCACCATGCCGTTCTCGAACGATGCCCGGGTGACGATGCGACGGGGCGTCAGACCTTCAGAGAGCAGCATCTCCATCATTTGGCCTGCCTCGACACACTCCTGGATCTTCTTGGGGTCGGCTGCAGGGGTGCTCGACGAATACGGAAGGCTCAGGCCCATGGCCTCGATGGCCGTCGCCATCGTGTTCGCCGTGTACATACCTCCGCAGGCGCCAGCGCCCGGGATCGAATTGTCGATGATGGTCTGGCGTTCTTCCTCGGTGATCGATCCGGCGAGGAACTGTCCGTAGCTCTGAAACGCGGAAACCACATCGAGCTTCGTCTCGACTCCACCGATCGAGCCGCAACCGGCGCGGATCGTTCCGCCGTAGACCATGATCGACGGCCGATCGAGTCGACCCATCGCCATGACCACACCAGGCATGTTCTTGTCACACCCGGGCAGGGCGACGAGCCCGTCGTACCATTGCGCCGACATCACGGTCTCGATCGAGTCTGCGATCAGGTCTCGGCTCTGGAGCGAGTAGGACATGCCGTCGGTGCCCATCGAGATGCCGTCCGAAACACCGATCGTGTCGAAGCGCATGCCGATGAGACCGCTTTCGACGACACCTTTCTTCACCTCGTTCCCGAGGTCGGCGAGGTGCATGTTGCAGGGGTTGCCTTCGTACCAACAGGCAGCGATGCCGATCTGCGGCTTGTCGAGATCAGCGTTGGTCATGCCCGTGGCCAACAACATCGCTTGTGATGCGCCTTGACTCTTTGGCTGCGTGATTCGAGACGAGTACGTGTTCAGTTCGACACTCTGTTCCTTCATTGAAACATCATGCCTCTTGTGAGCGACGTCCATTCACCTCGCCGCAGGATTTCCTGGCGCCGCACGAGCAGTAGCCGCGACCAAGACCGCACGTATATTGGTGCGCTGTATGACTGAACCAACGCAACGACCGTGGTGGCAGGACGCCCTCATTTACCAGGTGTACATCCGATCGTTCGCTGACTCGAACGGCGACGGCATCGGCGATATTGATGGCATTCGTTCGCGTCTCGACCACATCGCAGGCCTGGGAGTCAACGCGATCTGGTTGAACCCGTGTTATCCATCGCCCCAACATGATCATGGGTACGACATCGCCAACTACTTCGACATTCACGACGAGTATGGGTCGCTTGCTGACTTCGACCGCCTGATTGCAGAGGCCAGCGAGCACAACATCAAGATCCTGATGGACTTGGTACCCGGCCACTGCAGTGAAGAACATCGGTGGTTTCGCGCCGCGGTTGCAGCAGCGCCGGGAAGTCCGGAACGGTCCCGCTTCTACTTCCGCGACGGCAAAGGCGATGACGGGAGCGAGCCACCGAACAACTGGCAGTCAGCATTCGGCGGCCCCGCCTGGACCCGAGTCAACGACGACGCTGACGATGGCCAGTGGTACATGCACACGTTCGCGCGGGAGCAGCCCGACTTCGATCACACGAATACCGATGTACAACAACTGTTCTCCGACATCTTCACCTTCTGGTTCGATCGCGGTGTCGAGGGATTCCGCGTCGACGCGGTCGCCGGTGTCGGCAAGCACCCCGATCTGCCCGACCAGCCGGACGTCGGGCCAGACGCTGGCGTCCTTGACGTCACCTGGATCAATCCCTACCTGGCCTTTCGCCCCGAGGGACACGACGTATGGCGCCGGTTCCGCGGCTCGCTCGATACCTACGGTGAGCGGCACCCAGATCGAGAGCTGATGATGGTGGCCGAGGCCTACGCGGTTCGGCGCCCAGAGATCGTGCGAGCATTCACGGAGCCCGACCAGTTCCACCAGATGTTCTCGTTCGACCTGATGATGACGCCGTGGGAGAAACGGTCGATCGAGCGAGCAATGCAGGACCCGCTCGAGATATTGCTCAAGACTGGCGTCGCACCGGCGTGGACCCTGAACAATCACGACATCCAGCGCGTGGTGACCCGGCTCGGCCGTGCCGATGCACACCGCCCCGAATCATGGACCAACAACAATCTCGCACTTTCGCGCGCCGCAGTCGACACCGTTCTCGGTGAGCGACGGGCTCGTGCCATGAGCGCTCTGATCTTCGCCATGCCGGGCAGTTTGTATCTCTACCAAGGCGAGGAGTTCGGCCTTCCAGAGGTTCTCGACATTCCGGATGACCGCCGAGAGGATCCCGTCTTCGAACGCACCGGAGGCGCAGAGATCGGCCGCGATGGATGTCGAGTCCCGTTGCCTTGGACACATGACTCAGCAACGTCGTTTGGCTTTTCGGCGCCACGCGAGGACGGCGTAGTCGAAGAGCCGTGGCTCCCCCAGCCGGCGGGATGGGGCGATCGCTCTCTCGCGGCACTTGACCAAGTCGAGTTCTCCACTCTCGACATCTATCGAAAGCTCGGCGAGCTGCGGTCAACGCACGCCAACGCGCAGCCACACGACGCTCGAACTCTCGAGTTGGGCGAGGGCCTTGTCGGCATCCGTCGGGGGAATCTGGTGGTGGTTGTGAATGCGACGATGGAGCCGATCGAACTCGACATGGACCACGCCGAGCTGTCCGGCGCTCAACTCATCTTTGCCACCGAGCCCGACGAGTTACGCACGCCTGGCGTCATCCCATCGAACAGTACGATCTGGTTCACCGTTTAGCACTGGACGAGAGGCGCAGATCTAGCTCCACTCGAGTTCGTACGCCAGGTCATGACCAGCCTTGTCCGAGTACTCCTGAATGGATTTGCGGGCGAGTTTGAGGGTGACCGATGCCGGAAGCAGACCGATGATTCGGCCGAACGGAGTACGGGCTTCGCGAACCGGCGCAGCCTTTGCGCTCGGGAAGGAAACCTCGACATGCGCCTGGCGCTGCCCTGCGCGATCCAACAGGCTCGACAGTGCTTCGAACATCTGAAGCAGCGGGTCGGCCTGATGCGCGGACCAGTTCGCCGAGGGCATGAAGTCGACGAAGTGCATCAGGTGATAGTTCAGGTTGATCCAGAGGTTCTCGGCATCGATCGTCAGCGGTTCGTTGTCGATCACTCGATAGCAGTGCAAGGCATTGAGATCGTCAAGACGATGCAGATTCTCCTCGAGCTCGCCGAGAAGGCCGTCGTTGTACAACAACCGCAGGGTCGAAGGAAAGACCTCGACGTGCAACGCTTCGAACTCCGTGAGTAACGCTTTCAGTTTCGGGATCTTGCTGGCGTCCATCGCGAACGTATTTGTCGCGGTCCCCAGGATCGAATGAAGCAGCGCCACATTCGGCGAGTGCTCTGGGTAGTACCGAGCGGAGTAGTCATGGCAGAACACCAGGTGTTCGAGAAAGGTGCCGTCTGCGTGCTCCATGCTGAAGTCGCACTCGTCGATCATGAAGTTGATCAGGCGTTGATCGATCACGGGCGCAGGTCGAGCCGATTCTCCCTCGGCGTACGCCGCCTCGATCTCGGCGGCTACGTCGTCGTCCCACACCGGTTCCTTTGCGAGCTTCTCGACCATGAATTTGCGGGCGATCCCTTCGAGTCCACCGAAGATCGTCCGACTCATGTCGAAGTCGACCAATCGCTCGACCCGCACTTGTCCGGCATGGTCGAAGGCGCCGCCCTGCGCAATTGCTGCCTTGCGTTGCAGACTCAACGTCGCCTTTAGTTCAGCACTGTCGGAGTTCGTGTTTGTGCTCATATTCACCCAATCGTCTTGAGTTGCCTCAGCCTAGCCAACTCGGGAATACAGGACGCCTTAGTCGGGTTGTTAACCTTACCTAACACCCAAGAAACAGGAAGTAACATCGTGACTCTCGCAAACCAAACAACTCTCAGCGCCTCCTCCGACATCGAGGACCGACGTCCCCGATTCGGCATCGGCCACATGGCGTTTCCGGCCACGGACGTCGCCGAGCTCGTCGACTTCTACACCTCCATCGGCATGCGCCTGGTGATCAACATGGGCAGTGCCGCCATCCTCGAGCTTCGAGGCGGCACACACCTGATCCTGCGACAAAGCCACACGGCCGATGGCGTCCTCGACCTCATCGTCGACGACATCGACGAGACATGGGCACTCCTCGAGGCCGTCGGTGCCAATCCCAGCTCGATCACGCGGGGAAGCCCTCACGATCGATTTCACGCCAGCGATCCTCAGGGCAACACCCTCACGGTGAATTCCAACCACGCCATCGGCCCTGTCTAGTGCTTCGCTTCTTGAGGATTGGCAGGCGTATGCCATAGTCGTATTACTACCAATCCGCCACTTGGAAGTACCTCGATGAGCACCATCAACGATCCTCGATTCGATCAGGCTGCCCTCGATCGGTTCTTGAGCCAATTCGAGCAATCCGGGCCTGCGATTCCGGACGGCATCGAGGACTTCTGTGCGACGTTCGAGCTCTGGATCGACCACTCCACCACACAGGACGAAGAACTCGACAGGTTCCGAGCCGATCTCCTGTTCATCCGTGGAATGCTCGACACGGCGCGGGGAGACTACGAGCGAGCCATCGAGCACCTGCACGATTCGATCGGGACCAGTGGCAGGTCCGGCAACATCAGGCGACGCATCTTTGGGCTCTGTTCCATAGCCACGTGTTTTGAGTACGCGGGCATGCAAGCCGAAGCCTCGAGCAGCATCTTCGAAGCACTCGATCTCGCCGAAGAACTCGGAGATGAACGAATCCATGCCGCGGTGCTTCACGGATTGAGTTCGCTCTACGAGGCACAAGGCGCGTACGAGCAGATGCTCGAGTCCACGATGCGCACGCTCGCCATCACCGAGACACTTGACGATCGCCAGCTGTTGTTGCGGTCATACAGCGCGGTCGGCCTCGCGTATGGCCACCTTCACCGTGGAGATGAAGGCATCATCTGGTTGGCCAAAAGCCTGGATCTCATCGACAGTGCAACGCCACGATACGTAGAGACCTATCTCAATCTGAATCTCATGTACCTGCATCGGCGCAGCGGCCGGCTCGACGAAGCCGTACTCCTCGCCGAAGAGCACCTCGAACAGATTGCAGAGTTGCCCGCCCAGCACGCAGCCGTGCTGTACGTCGACATCGCCGAGGTTCATCTGACGGTCGGAGACCTGGATCGTGCCGGTGAGATGCTCGCCCTTGCTGACAGAGTGTCTGACCCGGAATGGATGAAAGCACACCTACTCGGTTACTACCGAGTGGCCGCGGAGTTGCATGAGGCGAAGGACGAGCCGATGCTCGCTCTGGAGATGTTGCGTCGTTACATGCAACTCGAGAAGGATCTGCGGGGCCGGCAGGCGCAAACCCGACTGGTCGCACTCGAACGTCACTTCGCCGCAGAGCTCGCCGCAAAGACCGATGAAGTCCATTACCTACGCACGGTCGAGCTCGTCGAGAAGAACACGCAGCTCTCCGACCTCATCACGGAGAACAACGAGATTCTGGACATCGTGGTCAACGATCTACGAAACCCTCTGGCCGCAACCCGACTGCTCAGCGACGTCTTGCTGACCGAAGTCGCGGATCGAGCGGTCTCCATCGACGACGACGTCATCGATCTCGTGCAGTCCATGAAATCAGCAACCGTAGAAATGAGCGAAGCGATCGACCGGTTGGTGAGTCGAGTTCGCCCCAAATAGAAGCTCGCGTCTCGCGCTGGGCCTAAGCAATGCGGTCCCGGCGAACATGAAACGGTTCGACAACCAGTAGGTTCAGCGCGATGCCTCCCGCGCCTGCAAGCCCCGTCTGGCAGCGCGACCGCTCCCATTCTCCGGTCCTCAACTACCACCTGAACATGCTGCTGGACGAAGCTCGGATGGATTCCTACCGACGCGCAATTCAGGCGTCGGTGAAACCTGGCGACGTGGTGCTCGATGTGGGCTGCGGTACGGGCGTGCTGTCGTTCATGGCGTGCGAGGCTGGGGCGAAACGCGTGTACGCAGTCGAAAGCGGACCGATCATCGAGGCCGCCCGCGAGTTGGCGATCGACAACGGATTCGCTGATCGAATCGAATTCGTCGAGGGTTGGTCGACCAAGATCGACATCCCTGAGCGGGCCGATGTGCTCATCACCGAGACCATCGGAAGTGCCGGACTCGACGAAGGAATCATCGCCTGGGTCGCCGATGCCCGACAGCGGCTCCTTCGGCCTGATGCGGTGTTGTTGCCGCAGCGGCTTCGGCTCTGGATAGCGGCGGCCGAATCGTTCGACGATCACGCTCTGGCCGCCGACTGGCGCTCTCCGGACTTACCGTACGACTACAAAGCGGCCCAACGCAGAGCCGAACGGACGTTGTGGTTCGCCGATATCACCCCAGAGTTCCTCCTCGGACAGCCGGAGCTGGCAGCCGACATCCACTTCACGGAAACGCTCGACGAAACCACGACTTCTGCTGGCCACTTGCGGGTGGATCGCGCAGGCACCTTGCACGGGTTGGCCTGCTGGTTCGACTCTCTTCTGTGTGAGGGCGTGACGGTCGACAATCTGCCACCGCGTGAGGACTCGAGCTGGTCGCACGGGTTCTTGCCGCTCGCTGAGCCGTTGGATGTCTCGGCAGGAGACGAGTTCAGTTGGGAGCTCTCGGTGTCCGCTGACGGCGAGCATTGGACTTGGCAGCTCCATCGCAGCGAGAGCTGATCTTCAGAAGAACTCTCAGCATCGGACGACCAACAGGTAACGGAAAGCGCTGATCCGAGCCTCGTCGGCGATACCTCAAGATCTGCTAGACAAGGTCGATTCGGAACTACACGCTCGTCGTTCGTCGCGAGTGCGCAGACTTTGGAGAGAATCATGAGCGTTCCTACCCCCCAGGTAACCGACTTCGCGAACGCCGATCCGTCGGACAGAGCGCTACTCGGTGGAAAGGGTGCAGGACTCGCAGCAATGACGGCCGAGGGCCTGCCGGTTCCCGCCGGGTTCATCGTGACCACCGCCGCATGCTCGGCTTTCTACGACACGGAGGGGGTCATCTCCGGATCACTGTGGGACCAGGTCGAACAGGCTGTCTCTGGCCTCGAGGCACAGACGAACAAGGCGTTTGGTGACCTCAGCCGCCCCCTCTTGGTTTCGGTCCGTTCCGGGGCCCCGATTTCGATGCCCGGGATGATGGACACGGTGTTGAATCTCGGTCTCAACGACGCAACTGCTGACGCCCTTGGCGAACTGACCGGTGACCCCGATTTCTCGTGGGATTGCTACCGCCGTTTCGTGCAGATGTACGGCGAAATCGTGCTCGGCGTCGAGGGTGACATTCTCCGAGGTGGAAAGACCCATGAGGCCACCCAACACGGTCGGCCGACTGCGGCGGAGTCCCGGGAACTCGTTCGGGACTTGCAACGAAGCATCGCAAATCGAACGGGTCACACCGTTCCTGCGGAACCCGAGAAACAACTTCGGCAAGCCATTGCAGCGGTCTTCGGCTCCTGGATGAACAAGCGCGCAATTGCGTATCGTCAGCTCGAAGGCATCCCCGATGACCTCTTCACAGCGGTCACGGTGCAGGCAATGGTCTTTGGCAATACGGGCCCCACTTCGGGAACAGGTGTCGTCTTCACACGCAACCCGACAACCGGCGAACCTGGCTTGTGGGGTGAGTACCTTCAAGACGCTCAGGGTGAAGACGTCGTCGCCGGGCTTCGGACGCCGCAGCCGATTCAATCGCTCGCCGATTTCGACCCTGGCGCGTACCAACAACTTGTCGATATGGCCGAACAACTCGAGAAGAACAATCGAGACTCCCAAGACATCGAATTCACGATCGAGCACGGAAAACTCTGGCTTCTGCAAACAAGGAACGCGAAACGCACCGGCCGCGCTGCTGTGCGCGTGGCGGTCGACCTGGTCAACGAAGGGTTGATCACCCAACGCGAAGCTGTTCTTCGGGTGAGCCCGTGGCGACTCGAGGAGCTCCTCCACCCGCTCGTGCAACCTGACAGCAATACGGTCGAGCTGGTGCGCGGTCTTCCGGCTTCACCGGGCGGAGCATCGGGCATCGCCGTGTTCACCGCCGACGAAGCGGTAGAGCTCACAGAAGCAGGTCATGCGGTCGTTTTGGTTCGCACCGAAACCAGTCCGGACGACTTCCATGGAATGGTCGCAGCCCAAGCCATCGTCACCAGCCGAGGTGGCGTGACGTCACACGCCGCCGTGGTTGCTCGCGGCATGGGCAAGTGCTGCGTCGTCGGCTGTGAAGATCTTGCCGTCGATGCTGAGCACCAACTCTTCCGCACGCCAACGGCAACCGTGACCGCCGGCGATCACATCACCGTCGATGGCACCACCGGAACCATCTACCTCGGTGAAGTTCCAACGGTCGACCCGGTACTCGACAGCGACTTCGAAACGCTGATGAATTGGGCAGACACGTTCCGGCGACTCGACGTGAGAGCGAATGCCGACAACAGCCACGATGCTGGCGTCGCACGCTCCCTAGGGGCCCAAGGCATCGGCCTCTGTCGAACTGAGCACATGTTCTTCGAGGGAGAACGAATCATTGCGATGCGCCAGATGATCATGGCGCCGAACGCCGTCGCCCGCGCCGAAGCGCTCTCGGAGATCGAACCACTCCAGACCGAAGATTTCGAGGCGCTCTTCACCTCGATGGATGGCCTACCGGTCACGGTCCGGTTGCTCGATCCCCCTCTGCACGAATTTCTTCCCCACCGCAACGAGATCGGTGATCAGGTCACCGACCTGAAACTCCAACTCACCGGAGCGACGAGCCTGTCGACCGTCAACGAGCTGCTGGCGCAGATCAACCAGCTCGAAGACACGCTCGCCCAGATCGCTCGCCTCTCGGAATCCAACCCGATGCTTGGCCATCGCGGTTGTCGACTGGGCGTCTCCTACCCCGAGATCACCTCGATGCAGGCCCGAGCGATCTTGACCGCGGCGGTTCGCTGCGAAAGAAACGGCATCAAGGTCCAGCCCGAGATCATGGTGCCGCTTGTCGCCTTCGCAACCGAACTCGAGCATCAGCATCAAATCGTCACCGAGGCTGCCGCCGAGGTGTTCCAACGCGAGGGCCACACGGTCGAGTACAGCATCGGCACGATGATCGAGCTTCCTCGCGCTGCGCTCACCGCAGCCGAGATCGCGGAGACGGCAGAGTTCATTTCGTTCGGCACGAATGATCTCACGCAGACCACTCTTGGATTGAGTCGAGATGATTCATCTCGCTTTCTCCCCAGTTACGTGCGCCGGCAGATCATCCAGTCGGACCCGTTCCAAACCATCGACCAAAATGGCGTGGGAGCGCTCGTTCGACATGGAGCGAGTGCGAGCCGTCAGGCAAAGCCGACCATCAAGACGGGCATCTGTGGCGAGCACGGTGGCGATCCGGACTCCATCGACTTCTTCCACCACAGCGATATCGACTACGTCTCGTGCTCGCCGTATCGCGTACCAGTTGCCCGCTTGGCTGCGGCGCAGGCCGCAATCAGCGACGAAGCGGAGTCAACCGACTGAATCTCGCCGGGAGCCCCGAGCGATCAGTTCGTGTGAATGTACTCGTGCTGTGTGATCGTGGCAGATGCCGACGATCGTCACGTCATCAGTGCCATACGTTGCGCACAGCGACCGGAGCTGATTCATCACCTTGTCCGGTGAACCAACGACAGCTGGGGCTACCCCAATCCGCGGCTCGTGCGGCCCCTCGATCTTCGCCCCCTGGCGCAACGCTTCCGCCACCGTCGGAAGCATGCCCGTGAAACCATTTCGTTTGAACTGCTGAACACTGGTAGCGAGACGGTTCGCTTCATCGTCGGTTGCCGCTGCCAGGGCGGAGACGGCAAAGGTGACCTTGGGGGTTTGCAGCTGAGACGAAGGGATGAACGCCCGTCGATACGCATCAACAGCGGCAGGGCCATCGGCTGAGGAGATGAAGTGCGCCCACGCCAGGGGCAAGCCGAGCTCAGCCGCAAGGGTCGCACTCGTTGCGCTCGAAGCAAGCATCCAGACCGGAGGCCTGGTCGTGTCGAGCGGGGACGCATGCACCTCTCCGACCGGACCAGCGAGATAGGCCTCGAGCTCCGCGACCAATGCCGGATAGTCGTCCCTCGCAAATCCAGCGGTGCCTCGGGCGAGCGCATCCGCAGCAGCGGTTCCACCACCGGGAGCTCGACCGATACCAAGGTCGATGCGATCTGGATGCAGAGCGCTGAGTACGCGAAAGACCTCGGCAACCTTCAGCGGGCTGTAGTGGGACAACATCACACCGCCCGATCCGACTCGGATGGTGGAGGTCGCAGCAGCGATTGCCCCGATGAGGATCTCTGGAGCAGCGCCTGCATACCCCGTCGAGTTGTGGTGCTCGGCCACCCAATATCGCTGATACCCAAGGGACTCGGCGTGCGTAGCGAGGTCGATCGTGTTCGCTATTGCTTCCGTCGCTGTCGATCCGTGTGGCACGGGTGTCTGGTCGAGAATGCTCAACTGCATGCCACGAGCGTATGAGGCATTTGAGAATGAGAGAGAACATCGCACCGGATCCGAGCGCTAGCGACAGCGACTCACCTCGGCGGATGAGATGTCGCCGATGGCCGGAGGTTCGCAACAGCTCGAAGCAACTCTGTCGCCATGAATGGCCGGCGAATCAAGATTGAGTCTGACTCGCTCGACGCTGTCTGGGCGGCTGAGTAGCTCTCGTTATCCGCTAGGAGAATCACACCGATTGCGGGTTGGTGATCCCGAACCTCACCCAACAGCGTGAGGCCTTCGCCGTCGTGAAGGTCAGCGTCGATCACCGCCAGCTCGAACCCTTCGGTCTCGGCGAGGATTCGCCCCTCTCTCCCGGTGGCAGCAGACCGGGCGTGATAACCCTCTCGCTCCAGAACGACCGCCACAAGAGTTCGTTCTGCGGGATCTTCGATCACCAGCAGTGCGGGAGATCCCGGGGCTGGCCTGGAGGCCTCCTCCCACTCGAGCGTATTTGCCATCACCGGGTTGGCATCCACCTGCGTCCCGTCGACAGGAAGCAGAACTTCGAACGTGGCGCCCTCTCCGATGCGTCCATCGACGCGTACAGCGCCACCGTGCTCCCTCACAATTCGAAGGACGGTGGAGAGGCCCAGCCCACGACGTTCACCTTTGCTTCCAACGAAGGGCTCAAAGAGCCGAGAAACGCGATCTGGGTCCAACCCAGATCCGTCGTCGACCACTCGAATACAGACGTATTCGTCGGGCTCAAGTTGATGGCCGAATGACGGAACTCTGAGTTCGGCTAGCCCGAACTCTCGCAATTCCAAGCTGACCCGCACGTTCCCACCGGACTTGGAGAGCGCCTCGCTCGCATTCGTGACGAGATTGAGCATCAGCTGAGAGATCTGCGAGGGATCAACCACTGCGTGCACGCCGGTCGCTACGTCCGCCAGATCCAGCTCGGCCCCGTCCGGCAGTGCAGAGGCCAGGAGATCTGCCATGGCGCGAATGTCAACGCCCAGATCGGTTCTGCACTTCGCTTGGCGATCATCGCCCGCATAGTCCAGCAGCTGTTTACAAAGCGCCATCGCTTGTTGAACCGCTTCGCCCACCATTTCGAGGCGTTTCATTTGTGCCCCACAGACACTTGGGTCCTGCGCCATTGGTTCGATGTTGATTGAAATGCTCGCCAAAACGTTGACGAAATCGTGGGCGATGCTGCCGGCGAGCATGCCGAGTGATTCGAGGCGTCGCGCTTCTCGCAGAGCAGCTTGTTCCCTACGTTGGGCCGTGCCATCGGACGCCAAGCCCACCTCGCGGAGGAGATTGCCCTCGGAGTCGGTTTCGATTCGGGTGCGCGCATGAATGATGCGGAGATCTCCGTCGTCGCGGACGATCCTGTATTCGGCGTCGAAGTCACCTTCGCCCTGGATACACGCAGCGAAGGCTTCGGCGAGACGGTCGCGATCATCTGGATGAACCATGTCGAGGAAACCGTCGGGGGCCTCGTAGAGGCTCTCGCGTGCGCGGCCCCATATCGCCTCGTATGCGGGACTGATATAGAGCATCTCACCAGCGGTTCTGATCCACACGACATCCGATGAGGCGCCGCCCAGATGGTCTAGGACATCCAGGACCGAAGGCTGAACGGTCATCGTTGGTGGTTTCTCCGCTCTCGCTAAATCGCTACGACGAACGTGGACACTAAACCAATGGCGTAGACCTGCTACAAACTCTGGCAAACAAGTCTTTGCGCGTACGAGAAAACAGTGCTTTGCCTAAATATTGGCCTTTATTCACCACGACCATGGCCATGGTCAACATGAACATGATGAACGGAAACGCGGACTGAGAGATGCCTCAGGCGGTCATCCGCCGCCGATGTCGACGTTGTAACCCTCGTACAACAGGTCTGCACCCTGCTGGCGGTGCCGAGCGATCGCCCCCAAAGTCTCGAGAATCGTCGTCCGGATTCGGTCGACATCCTCAGATTCTTGCGTGATCTCGATCGTCTCCGCGACCTGCGTACTCAACACGGGGTGTTCTGCCTGAACCTTGTTGATCTTGTTGGCGAGACGAGGAGCAATGTTCATCAGTTCCGGCAGGATCCCGCCTTCGCCCTCGACCTCCACGACGTGTTGGTCGAGCGCGATGCGAAGCCCGTCCAGTTCGCCGAGCAGCTTCTCGCGCCACGTTGGTGTGCTCGATGCTCGAGCGGCTACTCGCTCAACGTTTGCGATGGCGACGTTGAGCTCGATCCGCCGCGCTCTCGCGGCTTCGAACGCTTCGGTTCCGCTTTCGTTTGCAGACATGATCGCACCTCACTGCCATTCTGCATTCGTTCCGCTCTGAGCGCCAGCGATATCGACAATCACCGCCTCCACACCGGTCGCTCGTCGCTGCGGCTTTCTGATCAGCTCCAGCGATCGTGACGCACCAGCTCATCCATGCTCAGACGGTCACGTTTCAAGGGACTGTCAGGAACATCGTTCACCGGCCAACCCAAGGTGATAACCATGGGCAACTCCCAATCATCGGGTAGCCCGACAGCTGCGCGCGCCTTGTCCGGGTGGTGCATCGTCACCGGGCACGAGGCGATCCCTTCCGCGTGCGCCGCAAGCATCATGTTCTGCGCCTGCCGTCCAATGTCGAACGATCGCAATCCTTCCGCAGGTGAGGCGAAACCAACGACGACCTGTGCAGTGCCGATCCACGACGAGAAGTCGCCAGCGTTGGCAAGCGCATCCTGGACGGCCTGATCGCGCACCACGATGAGGCGGTTGAGCTCGCGGTTCTTCGCGCTCCCCGCCATTCGTCCTGCCTGCAGCACACGCCCCAAGCTCTCATCGGAGATTTCGCTCTCGGTGTAGTGGCGCACATCACGCTTGGAAATAATCGTCTCGTAGGCATCCATCTTCGAATTATCACACGACCTTGCCGTCACATGTCGCGGAACGCGAAAGTGCCCCGACCCTCTCTGATGAAGGTCGAGGCACTTCGTTATGGCGCCCGGCGATAACCAGCTGGCGTCATCGTGGCGCTCGCACGCCCCTGGCTTACGGAACGGATCGAGTCGCTAAACCCGAAGAGTTCGGCCAGGGGTACGATCGCCCGGCAGATCGATGACCCACCACGCTCGGTCAGCTCGCTGACCTCGCCGCGGCGAGCATTGATCGATCCAATGACCGCACCGAGATGATCACTCGGGGCCTCTGCTTCGACCATCATGACCGGCTCGAGAAGTACGGTTCCGGCACGTTCAGCGGCGAGGCGAATGGCCTGGCTACCTGCGATACGGAACGAACGCTCGCTCGAATCGTTGGAATGGATCGCACCGTCAGTCAGGGTCACCTTGACCCCAACGAGCGGGTGTCCGAGCGGACCCGCCGACAATGCGTCGGTGGCCCCACTCGCTACAGCACGGGCAAACTCGACTGGTACGACGCCACCACTGGTCGTGTTGACAAAGTCCAGATCGCCGACTTCGACCGAACCTGTTGGTTCGACGTCGATGACGATTCGGGCGAACATGCCCGGACCGCCCGTCTGCTTGTTGAGCTTGTGATCCAAACCGTGGATCGGTCTGGCGATGGTCTCGCGATACGCCACTTCAGGTTGGCCCGAGCGAACGTCTACTCCGTGGTTGTCAGCCAATCGATCGACGACTACTTGGAGGTGAAGCTCACCCATTCCAGCGATGAGTGTTTGGCCGGTTTCGGCATCGGTCCGCACGACAAAGGTCGGGTCTTCGTCGGCCATGCGGTTGAGCGCAAGGCCGAGCTTTTCCTGATCCTTCGCAGTGACTGGTTCAACCGCAACGGCCATCACCGGTTCGGGAAACACCATGGACTCGAACTCGATGAGCGCGTCGGGCGCACAAAGCGTGTGCCCGGTTACTGTGTCTCCGAGTCCGAGGACGGCCGCGATATCACCCGCTGCCACACGATCGACATCTGCGGTCTGACCGGCCTTCAAACGAAGGATCCGACTTGCCCGCAATGACGAGCCCGTCGCCGCGTTGGTAACCCGTTCACCCTTCTCCAACGAGCCGGAGTAGACGCGAATCCACGTGAGCTTGCCGCCTTGTCCATGAACAACTTTGAACGCGAGCGCCGCGAACGGCTGATCGTTTCCAGTTGTTCGACAGACCGACGTGTCGGGATGTCCAGGTTCGATACCGCTGACTATGGGAACGTCCTCAGGCCCCGGCAAGAATGCAACCGAAGCATCGAGCAACGGTTGGATGCCGATGCCGGCGAGGGCCGATCCGCACAGAACCGGAACGATCTCACCAGCGATCGTGAGACGCCGAAGCGCATCACGAACCTCGTCGGTGCTCACCACGCCCGTCGTCCATTCGTCGAGGAGCTCTTCATCCATACCAGCGACCCTGTCGATGAGCAGCTGGCGTTTGGTCGAGAGTTCTTCGACGAGGTCGTTGGGTGTGGTTTCGACCTGGATGTTCGCCGGATCGTCCGACGGCCATCGGCTGGCATTGCCGCTCAGCACGTCGATGACACCGATGAGTTCTTCGCCATCGTGCCATGGAACCTGAAGTACGACCGGCGTCGCGTCGAGCCGATCGGCAATCTCCTCGACGCACTCGTCGAGGTCGGCTCCGTCTCGGTCCATCTTGTTGATGAACACGATGCGGGGCACGTCGTGCCGATTGGCTTGGCGCCAGACAGTTTCGCTTTGTGGTTCCACGCCAGCAACGGCGTCGAAAACTGCGATCGCCCCGTCGAGCACTCGCAGGGATCGTTCGACTTCAACGGTGAAGTCGACGTGTCCTGGCGTGTCGATGAGGTTGATCTGATGGCCGTCCCACTCACAGGTGTGAGCAGCTGCAGTGATGGTGATACCCCGACGTTGTTCCTCGGGGAGGTGATCCAATTCGGCTTGCCCGTGATGGACCTCGCCAATGCGATGGATCTGTCCCGTGAGGAACAAGATGCGTTCGGAGCAGGTTGTTTTGCCAGCGTCGACATGAGCCATGACGCCGATGTTGCGCGTCGGAAGACGCGAGGGATTGGTGCGCTGATTGCGCATGATGTTGTCCTTTGTCTAGAGCTGTTGAGATTCGAACGGCTCCGCTACCCAAGGTCCGCGAATGTGAAGGACCTTTGCTTCAGTTGGGCGCGGAGGGCGCTAGGACAGCTTCAGGATCTCCCGAACGCGAGAGGGGACGATGGTGTTGCTCAGACGAATACGCATGATTGTCCCTTTCGTTTCGAGGAGTGACAACGAGTTCCGACGGTACGGGAAGATGGCCAGTAGCACAAGGGCCCATTTCCGCTGCCGGGTGAGATCGACCGCATGTGTAGACGAGTGGTGTGTGCAACCTGCGCGAAGCCTGGCTGGTCGGGATGTGGCGCCCACGTCGAGGATGTGCTCGGCGACGTGGCGGTGGCAGATCGCTGCTCGTGCGGCGAGGGTCCCACGAAAAGCCCGGGGTTTCTCGCCCGCCTTTTCGGTGCCAAATAGCGCACCAGCTTCGATGGCCGAGCGCCCAGCTCCTCAGCGCTAGGCTCAGGGCTGCTTACACCGGAGGGCACGCTGTTGAAGATTCTCAGATACCAAGCGGACCGCCTTCCCGTGACGATCTTCTTCGCCATCACCCTGCTTGACTTCACCCTCTTCTTTGCCGTTGAGCGCACCTGGGTCATCGTGTCCTACTGGTTGGCGATGATGCCCATCAAGGCGCTCATCAGCGCGTGGAACCATCACCATCAACACGTCCCGATGTTTCACTCGAGATATCTCAACCGACTCCTCGAGATGTCATTCGCTCTTCACTCAGGGGCCACCACGAACGCCTGGGCTCTTCACCATGTGCACGGGCACCACATGAACTACCTCGATCAGGAGAAGGACGAGAGCCGTTGGCGGCGGCGTTCCGGTGAGAGATTCGGATTCGTCAGCTACACGCTCATCACCGCGCTCACCGCCTACCAGCGGGCATACAAAGTTGGCCACAACCACCCCCGTCTCCAGCGAGCGTTTGTCGGCTACGGGATTCTCACCCTTGTGCTCGTCATCATGCTTGTCGCCATCAACCCGGTGAATGGACTGTTCCTGTTCGCATTCCCGATCATCACGTCGCTGGTGATCACCGTCGGCGCGACGTTTCCTCACCATTCGGGCCTGGACACCGAAGACCACATGCTCGCTTCGCGCAACTACACGGGCAAGATCCGCAATATGTTGACGGGCAACCTCGGTTACCACACCGCGCACCACTACCGGCAAGGCCTGCATTGGTCGAAGTTGCCCGAGCTCCACGCGACCATTGCCGACAAGATCCCGGACGAGTACATCCGTACCTGAGGGGCAGCGTTCTCGACACCGTCAGTGGCGCGCCATGAACCCGATGAACGTCTCGGCGATCTCCGCTTCGAGATGTCCCCACTCAGTGAATGGGATCAGCGGCACGTCCTCATCCGTCACCGGCAGCTCATGAAGCTCACTTCCTGGGATGAGTTCATGCGCCGCCAGCGCGCTCGACGACGAGTGGGTGAGGTCGTTCCCCGGGATGATCATCGTCGGCACCTCGATTGAGCGGAGTTGCTCCTCTGAAAGACCCATGACGGGGAAATGTGCAATCGCTTCGAAGAGCGACATCCAGTTCGTCAACACGTCGATGAACTCATCGACGTCCATGGCCATCATCCGGTCCAAGTTTCCCGGGTTCGCGCTGAATCGCTCCTGGTACTGCTCGGTCGCACAGACCGCTTCCACCCCGCCTTCCTGCGCGATTCTGATGAACTGTGCGTAGTACGCCTCGGTGAGGCGCGTTGCGGCGTGCTCCCCTCCGGTCACCCGCAGCAACAGGAGCGCTCGGGTCGCCTCAGGATGACGAACACAGAAGTTGAGTGCGGTGCGTGCACCTGACGAGGCGCCACCGATGAAGGCAGGGGTCGAGTCGAGCTGGTTCAACAGTTCGAAGAGGTCATCGGCCCACACCGCTTCCTCGACTTCGTCACCATCAAAGGAGATGTCCGATGCGCCGGTGTTCCGGCGGTCGTGAAGGAGAACCCGGTAGCCCCCCGCCGCGATCTGGGCAGCCAAGGATCTGAACTCGGAATAGTCCCGACGGCCACCGGTGATCAGCACGGCCAGCGGGCCACGCTCGCCAACGATCTCGTACCTCAGGTTCAGGCCGCGAACTGTTGCGATAGGCATCTGGACTCCTGTTCATCTTGTGAGAGAAGCCTACTTCTCATGCGGCTCGACCCCGAAGGCCTCAGGCCCCTCAGGCGTGGAGTTCTGCCACTCGCGCTTCCAACTTGTCGATCGCCATCGCCCATCCCTGACCACCAGGTGATTCTGCGGGAACGCCAACGTGTGTCATGACCATCTTGGTGCGGCCGCCGAGATCTTCCAGCTCGACGACAACGGAGGTCTCCATAGGCGTGCCCGCTGGCATGCCCATCTGCTCAGCGGTCATTGGGTTGCCGTCGGCATCGCCCATGCTTTCGGTGTAGACGAGTCGAGTCTTCGGGTTGATCTCTCGGTATTCGCCGACGAAGAACATCTGCATTTGGCCGTTGGGGGTTTCCATCTCCATGCCGATGTGTCGACTGCCGCCGACCTCGACGTTCATCTCGGCCTTCGGGATCTTGGCACCCATGGGGCCGTACCAGTTGGCGAAGTGTTCCGCCTCGGTCCACATCGACCAGATCAGGTCGATGGGCGCCTCGAAGGTGCGTTCAATCTGGACGTTCTTGAAGTCTGGCATCAGTTAGGTCTCTTTCGTTTCTTTGGTGTTTTGGAGAAGTTGGACGTAGTCGTCCAGGCGGTCGAATCGGTCATCCCAGATGTGTCGGTACTGCTCTGTCCAGTCGGCGATCTCGGCGAGTGGTGCGGCGGCGATCGTACAGGGCCGAGACTGTGCTCGACGGTGGCGTGTGACGAGCCCGGCGTGCTCCAGCACCTTGATGTGCCTGGAGATCGCGGGGAGTGTCATGTCGAATGGTTCGGCGAGGTCGTTGACACTTGCCTCCCCTTCCGCCAATCGGGCCAAGATCGCCCGCCGTGTCGAGTTGGCGAGGGCCGCAAAGGTCTCATCGAGTCGAGCTTCTTCGAGCGTCGCGGTCACCATGTTGACACCTCCTCACTTTACACATCTGTTAATTAACGTATGTGTAAAGTAACAGCGACCGTTGGCGGCGTCAAGTGGCCGACGCGTAGTTCCGTTGTCAACGGTCGCCGGGAGCCACTACGACCTCGCAAAGTTCATCGATATCTCGCAGCCATGCCCAAAACGACAACCACGACGCTTGACCCGTGCGTGTCGCGTGCACCTGTCCCGGTACGTTCCACACCGTCGAACCGGCCGGCATCTCCTCCCACGCACCGAAGTCGAACCGCCACAGGCTCGGGCCCGTCAGGTTGAGATAGAACTCTGGGGCCTTGTGGCGATGGTCGAGGTAGTCGACCTCCGGGATGAGCAAAAACAAGCCCATCGCAAAATCATCGCCTTCTGCCAGAACCGTGTGCATGTTGCCGTGCCGATATCCATCGCTGATCGGCGCCTCACTGGAGTAGTACAAACCATCGTCGACGTTCCATGCCAGCGAGTCGGCGGCTTCGTGTATGGCCAGACCGACGTTCGCCAGCGATTCATCCGCCGACGCACAGACGCGCGCCAAGGCATCGACGAGTTCGCCGTCGTGCCTCGGCGGGGCTGCTGACCCTCGAACGCATGAGCCCACGTCGGCAAACCGATCCAAAACCAGCGCGACCGAGGGGTCCTCGGCGTGGCCAGCCCGGAGATAGGAAACGATCGACTCCACCACACCCTCGACCCCCCGCCTGCTCACCATGTGCCGGTCAGGCCAGAATCGGCGTGCGGGTATTCCACGTCGGGAACTCCCGCGCCAGCGAACGATCACCCGTCACGGCAATATCGCCGCTGCGGACAGCCTTTGACCATGCCAGAACACCTCGGTGCCAGTCGACAAATGCCGCCGATCGCGCGACCACTCGAAGGGCGGGTTCGCCTCCCGGGTCCGTTGCGCACACTTCGGCGGAACCTCCTTGCACAAGCAACCAGAAGTATCGGTTACCCGCCCGCTCATCGGGAAACTCGAACGAGACCACAACGCGGCCGGGTGGCAGGACCTCGCTGTTTAGCTGGACGCGGCACCACGCCCACAACGCGAAACCCGGGTCGGTGTGCTCTGGCAAGACCTCGACCCACGTCTCGGCCCACTGACCCAAGCTGTCGACGACGCCCGCGAGGTCGGCTCCTGCGTCGGTCAACGCGTAGGTCGAACCTTGCCCGTTTGGCTTCTTCGTCGAAACGATGACTCCTGCGCTCTCGAGTTCGCGTAGACGTTTCGTCAGCATTGACCTCGACATGGTCGGCACTCCTTGAGCGATGGACGAGAACGTGGTGGCCCCGAACATCAGGTTGCGAATGATTAGGAGGCTCCATCGTTCTGCCAAGATCTCCGTCGCTCGAGCAATCGGGCAGTACTGCCGGTAACTAGCCATGACACCAGCGTGCCCGAGCACGAATTGCGAGTCGAGTTCTTTTTTCGCGCTAGATCATTGGCGAATCTTCGTTCACATTCCTCGTATGAGTGATCAAGACACAGCCACGACGGGACAGGTAACGACTTCAGCGGCGGAGACCTACGAGGCCTTCTTCGTACCAGCCCTTTTTGAGCAATGGTCAGGCCCGATGCTCGACCGAGCCGGTTTGTCCACGGGAGATGATGTGCTCGACGTGGGTTGCGGCACTGGCGTCCTGGCCCGCGCTGCGGCGCAACGCCTCGGCGGTTCCGGCTCGGTCACGGGGGTAGACATCAACGACGGCATGCTCGCTGTCGCCAGCAATTCCGCCGAACCCGTGAGCTGGCGACACGGCCCGGCGGAGCGGCTTCCTTTCCCGGACCGGTCCTTCGATCGAGTGGTCAGTCAGTTCGCACTGATGTTCTTCGTCGACCAGCGTGCAGGCATCACAGAGATGGCTCGAGTGACCCGTCCCGGGGGCAGCGTCACGATCGCGACCTGGGCGAGCGTTGACCAGAGCCCCGGCTACGCCGCCATGATCGACCTCTTGCACCGTCTCTTTGGCGCCGAGGTCGCCGGCGCCCTCATGGCACCGTTCACGTTGGGAAGCGAAGACGAACTCCGCGAGGTGATCGGTGAGACCCTCCCCCACGCACGCGTCGTCCAACATGCAGGCCATGCCCGCTTCGATTCACTCGACGCTTGGATCCACACCGACGTGCGCGGCTGGACCCTTGCGGACATGATCTCTGATGATCAACATGCAACGTTGCTCGAGGCTGCGAGGACGGAACTTTCCGACTTCGTCATGGACGACGGACAGGTCCGTTTCGCTGCGCCGGCTCTCATCGCTTCGGCTTCTACGCCACCTGAGTGACGCCCAGCAGTGCACCCGCTGGTGGCACCTCAGAACTTGCCAGAGTTCACCAGGTCGTCGCCATGCGGCAAGGTTTCGACGTTGTCCCAGTGTTCGACGATCAGCCCGTCTTCGAGCCGAAAGATGTCGAACGCTGCGTAGTCGATGTTGTTCCACACTTGGTGCCCGAGAGACACGACGAAGTTTCCCTGACCGATGATTCGATGGACCTTACGATAGAAGAGTGCCTCGCCGCGCTCGCGCGCTCCCCTATCCATTTCCACCAACGAATCCAATCCGTCGGGAGCGTCGGGATTGTGGTTGATGTATGTGTCGCTCGAGATGAACTCGGAGAAATCGGCGGTCGGTGACTCGCAGAAGGCCTCCGTGAGGAGTCGACGCACGATTTCCTTGTTCGCCTCCGTTCGGTCGCGGTCGGTGATCCCCACCGCACCATCCACTTGTGTGTGGCCGCTCGGGTTCTCTCCGCCGAGCGCATGAATGACATCCCAGTGCTCGATGATCTTGCCGTTGCGATCGGTGTCGAACAGATCTGTCGTGACCCAACGATCCCGACCGTTGTTCAAGCTTTGCGCTGCTTGGAGAAACACGAATCGGCCGTCCACGTACGAGCGAACGATTTCGATGTCGCGCACACGGTTTTTTTCGATGAACGGTTCGAAGAACTCGACGAACCCTTCGACGCCATCTCGGACACCCGTCGAATGTTGTGTGTACCGATCACCTGTGTAGGTCTCGACTGCGTCGCGCACCTTTCCATCTCGAATCCCCTCGAGGTAGAGGCGCCGGGCGTTGTCGAGACCCGGGAAGTTGTCGGAGGCCACCTCGTCCCGAAGCTCCACGTTCATCGTTGACTGATCGACGAGCTTTACAAAGTCTCGGGTTGCGTCGGAGACGCCGAACTCGGCCATGGAATCGGCTGCGTTACGAGCGTTGTCCCAACGCAGCGAGATGGTCCAGAGACCATCACCGCTTACCGAGATCACTCGCGTTCCTGGGTTGTAGCCCGTCTGCTTTCGGAGAAACTCACTCTCGACCCGCGCGTTGGCTGCGACGAATTCGTCCGGCGAGGCATTCTCGTTGAGCCGCAGCGTGATGGTTTCAATACTTGCCATGATCGGGCGCCTTTCGTTGCTCTTGATGTTTTGTCCTCGAGAAATGCCAATGTGGGCTCGCAGACCAATCCAGGAGGGGTTTCACGCGACACTCCGCTGTCGACGAAGAAGACCCGATACTCGGTTGCGATTGCGCCAAAGGTGAGAGATGGCGAGGAGGATCGACAGGAAGCCCGTGACGGTGTGTCCCGTGCGCCAAAACGTGCTGTCGGACCACTCGAGCCAGAGCGGGAACCCTGAGGCGATGCAGAACGCCGTCACGACGGAGAACACCGCATTGAACCGGGCGAGCTCCCACTCGGGGTGAGATCGTCGTCGACGTGCCGCGCTGGTGACCCAACGCCAGTTGGATGCGAGGTGTACGGAGATCACGGGGACCAGAACGACACCAATCCAAGAATGAAGGCCGTAGTCGGGGCCTTCCCGTGTCACGAATTCGGCGGCGAACCCAAACAAGAGAGCGATGTCGAAGACGATCCGAATCGCACGCCTACGCGTCACTTGTCGGTGACCCAAGCAGGCTCGGCGGCTAGTCCTCCTGCTCGTAGCACTGCTCCAATTGCAGCGAGACCCACGATCAAGAACACCACGGGGACGACGACCGAGGCGTTGTCGTCGATCGCACCAACCAGGTCGCCGATGTCTCGGAACAAGCCGGCCGCAAATCCGGCCATGTAGGCCCGGGCGTCACGTAGAACCACGGCGACGACTAGTGCGACGCCGAGCCCGATGTTGCGGCCTCCCCATTGACGTCCGACCACCGAGTCGTCGATGTTCATGATCGTGGGATCGATCATTATTGCCAGCCCTGCGACCATGCTGAACAGTCCAATGAAGCCAGCCAGGGCTGTTACCCCGGTCGGCACGCCGTTCGCCTTGAGTCTCATCGCGGTCTCCTTGGTCTAACCCCGTTTGGATAGAGACAGTCAACCGGCCAACCCACGCTGCATCCAAGGTGTCGAGCCGACAGCTGCTTGTCAAAATCGGACACCCGCGTGACTTTTGGTCAGGATCGTCTCAGACTCGCGTGGCCATGGATGACATCGTCGAACTCAAGCTCTCCCGAGCAGTGAACACCACCAACACCAAATTCATTCGTTCGGCGATTCAAGACCGGATGGAGGTGGAGAACCTCGATGGCCCACCCATCGAGCTCGTGCAGTTTCACGTGTTCATCTTCTGCACAAGCGGCGCTGGCCGACACATGGTCGATTTTCGCGAGCATCAGCTGAACACTGGTACCGCAGTCTGGATTCGCCCCGGACAGGTGCAGCGCTGGAGCGAGACTCATGATGACTTCGACGCCGATGTGGTGGTCTTCGAATCGTCCGTCATCCCAGATCTCCCACTCTTCGATCAATTCATCGGCACCACCACCATCATCGAACTCGGCGAGGACGCACATAGTCTCCAGCAGCTGATGGATTGGATCACCGTCGACCTCGAAACCCATAACGATCACGCGATGGCAGCCGCCGTGGTGAGTGTCATTTTGCGCCTATTCGCTCGTTATGCGCGGAGCGGTAGCGAGGTGAATGACTCACCCAGTCGACGACTCACCACATTGTTCGTGGATAGCGTCCAGACCCACATCGATCAACGCTCGGTCGCCTGGCATGCTGGCGAAATCGGGGCCTCCCCGCGATCGATCGCCCGAGCGACAGCCAAAGTGCTCGGGCACCGACCCAAGGATGTGATCGATGCCAACGTCATCCTGGAAGCTCGACGACGGCTCGCCTGGTCGAAGGACGACATTGCGACCATCTCGCGCGATCTCCGCTTCTCCGAAGCATCGAACTTCACCAAGTTCTTTCGAACGAGGACGGGGGTCTCACCCTCAGTATTTCGAGACGAAGTCACCGCTCTTGCGACACCCTCTGATGACACAACCTTCATGCAGAACGAGGAGTAGCGTCCCCACCCCAACGTTAGGCATAGGCGGTTGTGAGCAGTTGGTCGTACTGTTCGATCTCGTACGTCTGCACGTCGACCTGAATGCGCGCCAATCGTCTGACCTTTTCGGCGCCCACGAGTTCTATCGCCGCTTTTGCCATGTCGACGCCACCCACATGGTGCGTCCGCATGAGTTCGATCCACAGGCGGCCACGGTCGAGTCCCTCAGCTAGGGAGAGCGCACGCATCTCTTCATCCGAGGCCAAGCCGGGCATCATCGAAAACGGCACACCCGCACCGTCACTCATCCCCATCCAGGCCATCGTCGTCTCGGGTGATGCGGTCGTTGCCCCCCAATCGGTGAGCCACGCTCGCATAGTGCCAATCTCGATCGCCTGGGTCTGGAGAACTTCGGTGGCTGCAGCCTGCACCGGATCGCCCGTGTCGCGGCCAAGGACGCGATGACACATGGCCAGCGCTTGGATGTGATGGGCGGTCATGTCGGTGCAGAAACCGATGTCGGCTACGGTCGGCTCGAGGTCATCACTTGCGGCGCGTGGCCCTGCCAACGATGCTCCCGCTACCGCGCCGGCAGCTCCCGTTCCCGCCGCGAGAAGCAAGGTTCGACGCGAAAGCGCCTTCCTCACGACTGCCCGCCCTCGGCTGTCCCCGCCGGTCGTTCTGGTCGATCACCGCCTCCGCCACCCGCGCCCGCAGCATCGAGGTCGACGACGCCGGTGTAGCAGCCAAGCACGTAGGGGAAGGTGTCGGTGGTGTAGTACGCGTAGTTGCCTTCGGCATCGGTCAGTCCGTTGCACCGGTCGAGGTCGCCCAAACCTTCGACATACGTGTGCGCCGCCCAGGTGTCGGTGGCGAACAGCGTCTCGTCAGTGAGTTCCCACGACGAGGTGTATTGGTCGGCGCCCGTGTAGATCGGGAACCCATCGAACGCGTAACCGACCAGCTGCGGGGCGGCGGCGACCTCGTCGGGTGTGAACAGGCAATCGGTATTCGCGCTGGTCATGATCTTGTGGATGTGGAACCCGCTCGGACCGTTGTGGCTTCCACACTCGGAGATGATCCCGGGAAGCGAATCAACGTCTCCACCTGTGCCTTCCGTCGGGCCAAAGATTGGGATGCCGCTCAGCGTCACAGCGGCGACGCCAATGACCGGAACATCCGTCGGACCCTCCGCCACCGTCGGTGTGGCAGGAATCGTGAACGTGTAGTCCTGCGCTCGGGGATTCCCCGGGCTGGTTTCGACGTAGGTGTAGTCGGGAATCGCGTTGCTGGTCACCACGAGGGCGTCACCATCGCACGCGGCATCCACCGCTGGGTCGTCCAGGTCTGCGTTCGCCGACCCCCTCGTCACGAACAGAGCTGAAATGTCATCGCAGCTCGTGGCCTCCTCTGTCGAGCTCGTGGTTCCCGAGGCGGTGGTTGTCGTGGATTCCAGCGCCGGAATCGAAGTCGAGGAGCTCGTGACATCCGATGCGGCAGTCGCGCTCGTCTCGCCAGCGGCGTCGTCATCGGCTGAGCCGCAGGCTCCGACAAAGAGCAGAGCTCCGCAGGCGATGGCGGCAAGGCGGGGGGATTGTGTGAAGCAAGATGTTCTCATGGCACGGACAATAGAAAGCCACCCTGTGGCGGTCCTTGGAGTTCTTTGTGAACTGCCTGTGGATCCGCGCCGGTCGACCGTGCTGGTCATCGACCCGCTGACTCGCTGACGGACCGAACCCCAGGCTCATCAGAGCTATGGCGCTCGGACTTCGTTGGGAACCCATCCGAGAACCTCATCGACGTCGCGGTGCTGGGCTGGTTTCTTGGTGAGATGTGCGGACTTGATGCGATCGAGTCTGAATATCCGACCGGCTTCGCGGAGTTGGCACCAACCGTTGAGGAACCACCCCTCCGTTCCGAAATAGAACCCGATCGCCTCCACACTTCGCCTGGTCAAGTTCTCGTCTGCGTCCAGATACGTGATGTTGACGACCACACCGCGCCGAACGGCTTCTTCGAGCGTTCGCCTGATCCGTGCACCAACGGTCTGCGTGCGCGATTGGGTTCTGATCCGTCTTCGGAGATCTTCGACGCTCATCCTCGTGTTCGAACCCAAACTTCGCATCAAGATCTCCGATGCCATCGACGCATCGTTGGAGAAGGGCATGTCGGGTCCACCGACCGCCACTGCGATGAGCAGCGCGGTGACCTCTGGAGTCGACAGCGACACGACCACGCCCGTCCCCGCATCAAGACTCATCGCGCCGCCGTTGCGACCCGGCTCGCTGGTCAGCGGAACACCCGCCTCACGCAGACTCGCGAGGTCCCTTTCGATCGTGCGCCTCGACACCTCGAAGCGGTCGGCCAGTCGTGACGCCGACAACGGCTGTCGCCCTGAGTGTCGAATGGCCTCGGTGATGGCAAACAGTCGCTCGAGTCGGTTCACTCCCTCACCCAACACGAGCCAGCCGAGTAAATCAAGAAATCCGACAAATTCCGACATTCGGCTGTCGCATGGCTCCTCTACGCTGCCAAGTACGCACCGAAAGGCCCCTCGATGAAACCAACAATCTCACTCGGCTACACCATCTTCTACGTCGACGATGTCGAAGAAACGGTCACGTTCTTCACCACGGCGTTTGGTCTTGAGCGACGCTTCGTCACGCCGGAGAACGACTACGGCGAAGTCGACACCGGAGCGACCACTCTGGCGTTCGTCTCCATCGAGCTTGCGAAAACCAACCTCGATACCGCAGGAGGATTCAGCCCGCCTGACCCTGCACGACCAGCGCCGGTCTCGATCACGTTGCTCACGTCCGAGGTTGCCGAGACAGTGGAGGACGCCGTCGCTGCCGGCGCCCGCCGCTACGTAGCCCCCACCGAGAAGCCTTGGGGGCAGACGGTTGCGTATGTCCTCGGCCCGAGCAACGTGTTGATCGAACTGGCGACTCCGGTGCAAACGCAGTGATGGTAGGCAATAGCGAACGCAATGGCGACCATCTGCCGATCAACCCGCCGCGGCGATGAGTTTCGGGGCGCGTGCCCGGCCTGGCGGAACGGCGATCACCGGCGTCTCGATCTTCGGCTGCTCTTCGTCCTTGTCCTCGGAACCGGCGTAGGTATCCACGTACTTCTGCCCAGACAGCTGTGCGATCTCGTACATGACGGCGTCGGCGAACGGTCGAATAGTGCGAGGATCGCCGGGATCACCAAAGTCGGCGATGTGCATCGGTTCACCGAAGCGCACGGTCACCGGCAACCCAGGTTTCATCGTGAATTGATCTGGCGGCTGCACCTCGAGTGTGCCGATGTGGCCAACGGGGATGATCGGAGCGCTGCAACGCACGCTGAGCCGGGCCGCACCAGTGCGCGCCTTGTGGAGGTTGCCCGACCGTGATCGAGTCCCCTCGGGATAGATCATAAAAAGATGCCCACCGTCGAGAACGCGCGCTGCGGTGTCGAGCGCAGCCTGAGCGGCTTCACCGCCGGACCGGTCGACCGGGATCATGCCAAACGCGGGGAAAAGATGTTTCGTCTTCCAGTCGTCCATGTACTCGCCCTTGCCGATCGCCCACACCCGTCGCGGAAGCGACACGGGCACGAACACCGAGTCACAGAAGCTCAGATGATTCGGGCAGAGAATCGCCGGGCCTTCGTCGGGGATGTTCTCGATGCCTTCGATCGAGAGGTCCCACAATCGATGCACGATGCGCCGGACCGCGCTGAACCCATATCGCGACACGCGTTCTGAGCCGGGCAGCTCCGGGGCAGCTTCGAATGCGAAATCTGGGAGCGTCGAGGTCATCGGAGTTCCCGCCGGATCTTCTTGCCCGTCGGTGCGACCGGCAAGTCGTCGACGAGGTGGTACTTGGTTGGGCACTTGTACCGGCTCAAGTTCGCTCGGGCGTGCCGATCCAACTCCGCCGTGTCGACATCGCCAGAGACGTAACCAATCACAGTCTCGCCGGTATCAAGGTGAGGGTTTCCCACAACCACAGCGCCCCGAACGTCGGGATGGTCCAACAACACGTTCTCGACCTCGGCGGGATACACGTTGAAGCCCGAAACAATGATGATGTCCTTGATGCGATCGACGATGTACACGCGCCCGTCATCGTCGAGCACACCCACATCGCCAGTCCAGAACCAGCCATCCTCGGTGAGCACTTCTTGGGTGGCCTCCGGGTCGTCGAAGTACCCCTGGAAGATGCCAGGACCACGCACGACGATCTCGCCCGCATCACCCGGATCGACGATCGTCCCGTCCTCCTCTACCAAGATGAGATCGACACCGTCGACGGGCCGCCCGACCGATCCACCCTTCGCATCCCCTCGACTACTCGTGAGGATCGGAGACGTCTCGGTCAAGCCATAACCTTCTTCGATCGTGATGCCGTGACGCTGTTGCATGTCGTTGAACACTTCGACCGGCAGCGCGGCTGCTCCCGAGATCGCCAGTCGCACGCATGCGAACGCATCGCCGACATCGATCATGCTCCAGCGCCGCCACATCGGAGGAGCTCCGGCGAGCACCGTGATGCCGTGCCTGGTGCACAACGCCAGGCTTTCATCCACCTCGAACCGTCGTTGCAACACGACCTGTCCACCCATTCGAAGGGTTGCGAGCAGGATCACGTTCAGCCCGAAGATGTGCGAGAACGGTAAGGACGCGAGAGCGACGTCTTCCGACGCCAAGCCGTCGACGCTGTTTTCACATGCCGCGGCCTGACCCCACGCAAGGTTTCCCTGGCTGAGCATGGCCACCTTCGCATTACCCGAGACACCGCTGGTCAGCATCATGATTGCGATGTCATCATTTTCGCGCTCGACGATCTCGGGACTGGCGGCAACACTCCTTGGCACGGTGGCCAGATCGATCATCGGGGCATCGATGCCTTCCGCATGGTCATGCATCCACGACGCTTCCTCGCCGACCAGGATGATCGCTGGACGGATGGAGGCGAGCTTGCGATCGAGCTCAGGCAGCGGGTTCGCAGGCTTCATCGGAATGACCCGCGCTCCGACGCCCAAGGCGCCGAGTGTGGCGGCGACGAAGGCCGGCTCGTTGCCAGCCGGAACCGCTACTCGATCATCATCGCCGATTCCACGCTCGGTGAGAAGTTGACGAATTGAGCCCGCCCATGCTTGAAGCTCGCCGTACGTAAGTGTGTCGTCTCCATCGATGAGGGCAATGCGTTCAGCGTCATGGGTCTCAACTATCGACGCAATGTTCACCGGTACTCCTTGAAGATTGTGACCCCACTGTAGATGCGTTTCAGAATCCTTTACCCACGGGACCTTGGCCTCTTGGGCAGGACACCACGATTCTCTGATGATCGACACAAGGGAACCTCCCTACGGATCGAACTGAACATGAATGACGCAACACGCGACCGCTTTCTAACGGTGCGTTGGAACAACACACTCGTCGTTGGCCTGGGTCTTCCGGCACTGACATATGTGGCGGTGGCGCTCTCTACGTCGCTGCTCTCCGACCGGAACGCCTTCATCTGGCTGATCGTCATCGGCGCGGTGTATTGACTCGTGGTCGAGCAGCACTCCGCCGTGCGGTTCGCATGGCTTCGACGCAGGGATGGATCAGGTCCGCCACCGGTGCTGAGCGGCACTCGCAAGTTTTCGCTCATCGCGTACAACGCCGTGTGGTGGCTGCCAATCGCCCTCGCGATCGTCGGGATCGTGTCCGCACGCTTCGCCTTTCTCGGCTTTCTCGCGTTCAGTGTTTTCCGGGCAGCAGTGAACCTCTACCGCAACAACATCATGCCGGTCGACCAAGCAGAACTCTTCCCACTTCGATTGCCGTAGGCCGCTAACAGGGCGGAGTTTTCAGCTCCTCCCCGAAAGGATCGGTAGCTCTGTGGTTCGTTTGATGATCTTCATCGCCAGCTGTGACGCCAGCTTCTCGACATGCGGGAGGTTGGCCAGGACATCCATGTACAGCGTCTCGAAGTGATCGGCATCGGCGGTGACGACGCGGACCAGGTAGTCGGGCTGGCCCATCATTCGCGCGACCTCGACGATTTCAGGTACGCCCTCGACGGCGGCCTCGAACTCGAGCAGTGACGCCTTCGTGACCTTCTCGAGGGTGACCCACACCATCGGCTCGTAGCTGCAACCGACGCTGTCGCGGTCCAAAATCGCGACGTAACCCGATATGGCACCGGCCGCTTCGAGGTTTCGCACTCGCCGAAGACACGGAGAAGGACTCAATCCCACCACATCCGCGAGTTCGTTGTTCGCGATCCGCCCATTCCTCTGCAGTTGATACAAAATTGCTCGATCGATGTTATCCACGGCATCTGATTCTACCTGAGCGAGCAAACTCCGCTAGTACGCAATCGCACTCCCCTCTCGATGGTGGATGATTGTGAGCATGGAACCTACGTACGACGTCGTGTGGCCCAGATCACCCAGAGGCATCCAGCAGCAGCGCCGAGCTGAACGCCTCGACACGCTGAAGGGCAAGCGGGTCGCCTTTCTGTGGGACTACCTGTTTCGCGGAGACGAGCTCTTTCCCATCCTGGCCGAGCAGCTCGAAGCACGATTCGACGAGGTCGAGATCGTTCCGTACACCGAGTTCGGCAACCTCCACGGCGCCGACGAAAAGGAGCGCATCGGTCGGCTTCCCGATGATTTGCGATCGCGCGGAGTCGATGCCGTGGTCTCCGGCATGGGATGTTGAGGCAGTTGTACGCCCGCCGTGATGCGGGCATCCATCGCTGCTGAGTCAGCCGACATCCCATCGGTCTCCATCATCTGCGAGGGGTTTGCAGGCCAGGCAGCCGCGACCGCTCGAGGCATGGGCTACGACGGCCTGCCGCTCGCGGTCACCATCGGCCACGTCGACGCCCAGTCGGCCGAAGAGATGACCGCACACTTCGTGCAGACCACCGTGGAGGACATCATCGCCGGCCTCACGACCGAGGAGATGGTCGACGTCGCGCAGAGCGCTGAACCCGCCGCTCTCGAGATCGCTGTCAGTGGGTCGATCGACGAGATCAACGACCACTTCATCTCGATGGGATGGAGCGATGGCAACTCGATCATCCCCCCAACGGTGGAGCGAATCGAACGGTTTCTCGCTGGTTCTGGCCACGACCCCTGGAAGAGCCTTGGGGTGTCTCCATCGTCTGGCCGTGATCTGACCATCTGGTCGATCGCCGTCAACGCGGTCATGGCTGGCTGTCGGCCAGAACACCTTCCGATCCTCATCTCGCTCGCCGAGATCCTCGCCGATCCGAGCTATGGATCCGAGCACTCCGGGAACACGACTGGCGCCGACGCCCTGATCGTCCTCGACGGACCGAACTCCGAAGCGCTCGGCTTCAACGCGGGTCCGGGGGCACAACGAGAAGGGCGCCACGCAAACACCAGTGTTGGGCGCTGGCTCCGCCTCTACCTACGCAACGTGTGCGGCTTCACCAGCGACGAGCACGACAAGGCGACGTTCGGCAACCCGGCACGGCCCGTACTCACAGAGGACCATGCCCACCTGCGCTCGATGGCCGGGACGGTCGAGTGGCCCTCGGTGGCCGAACAACTCGGCTTTCACTGGAGTGACGACGTCGTCTCGATGGCGCGCATGAACAGCGGGCTTCTTCTCGGCAGCGTGTTCGGCGCAACCCCCGAGGAAATCACTCCGTATCTCGCCGACGGACTCGCCCGGGTTTCGGCTTGGGACCTCACGCACGTACACGGGCTCGGGTCCGACCAGTTCCAGCCACTTCTTGTACTCTCGCCCCTCCTTGCGCAGACATATGTGAATGCGGGCTGGGGGCTCGCCCAAGTTCAGGCCGCCCTTTTCGCGCAGGCGCGTCTGTCGGCCCGAGCGTTCGAACGCTTCGTCGGCGACTGGACCAACCTCACCGCAGGCCACCGCACACTCACCGACTTGGTGGCCGAAGGAGCGCTCCCGTCCGTCTTCGCCGAGTCGGATGACCCGGAGAGGCTGGTTCCGATCGTGACCCGGCCCGAACGCCTGCTCGTCGCCGTCGCAGGCGATCCCAACCGCGCAAACGCCTACGCCTTCAGCAACGACGGCCCCCACGGGTGGTGGACGGCCAAACGAATCGACCACACACCCGCCAGCGACCTCGTATGCAACATCGGAGCAGACTGCACTTCCCCCGGATGAACCATCGGTTGAGCGGACGATCAGCAGCTATCGGTCAGATCTGCTCCTAGGCGCCAACAGGTCTGGCACCAGACAGGACCTCTGGCTCTACGTCCGTTCGCTTCTTCGGAAAAGACTGAACGAAGACCGCGCGACCTGGTGTCGACCTGGCCCTCGCCAGCGCCATGTCTTCCATCGCGGTAGCGCCAAAGACGAAAGTGAGGAGCACATGCCCACCATCGACGACCGCCGCGAAGCGGCCATCAAACGACTCGGGGCCAAACGAGAGTTCCGGTTTCACCTGTCCGTCTATCTCGCCGTCAATGCGCTGCTGATCGTGATATGGGCCGCCACTGGCGCCGGCTACTTCTGGCCGATCTGGCCGATCGCCGGCTGGGCGATCGGCCTGGCAGCCCACGCCTCCGCAGTCTATTTTCAGCGCCCGAACACCGAGGACGACATCCAAGCCGAAATGCGACGGCAAGGCACACCTGACGCCAAGAGCTACTGACGGCTCAGCTTCATGGCGACTCGAAGGAGACGGTGCACGACGAGTTTCCACTGGCGGGCTTTTCTGTTGACCGTGTTTGCAGCGGCGGTGCTGTCGTGCGGAACGAGCAACGCCACCAACACCGCCTCGACGTCGACGACCCCCAACACGTCCACAACGACAACGCTGCACACTGCTTCCGCAGCGCCCGAGACAACCGCACCAACGACTCTGACCGTTGCGCCGCCACCGTCGCTCGTGGTCAACGTCTACTGGGGAGGAACGGTGTCGAACCCCACCGGAACCCCTGAACGACTACTCGCTGGAGGACGCGTGGTCGAAACCGCGTCACCCGCTACCGCCGCGCTCGAGGCTCTCTTGGACGGTCCAAACGAGTTGGAAACCGAGATCGGGATGTTCACGTCGATCCCGGCGGAGACGACGCTGATAGATCTCACCATCTCTGATCGTCTCGCCCTCGTCGACCTTTCGGCCGAGTTCGAACAGAGCAGCGGATCGCTGGACGAGTTCATTCGAATCGGTCAGGTGATGTTCACCTTGACCCAGTTCGAAGGCGTCGACGCAGTCTCATTCCGAATCGATGGAACGGACAGGCACACCCTGGGATCGCACGGAATCGACGTATCGAATCCCCTTGGCCGCGATGACTTCGAATCGATTCGGGCTCTGATCTTGGTCGAGCGCCCCTATCCCGGATCGTCGTTCCAAAGCGGAGACGCCATCACGGGGGAATCGAATACCTTCGAAGCCAATGTCGAGTGGGTCGTCACGGACGCAGACGGCCGCATCATCGGCGAGGGGGTCACCATTGCAACCGATGGCAGCGGAACGTGGGGAACGTACGAGGTCACCGGAATCCTCGACGCGGAGACAGCGGGTCGCGGCTCGTTGATCGTCTTCGACACATCAGCTCGGGATGGGTCGCAGATCAACATCGTCGAGTTTCCAATCCAGCTCGAAGGTGCGTGACCACAGTGCCGGGGACCTTCGCCTCTGCCTCCGGCTCAGCGTGTTGTAAGAATGACGTCATGACTCCACCTACCCAGAAACTGACGACACGGGCGGCGGTTCACCTGGACGAAGAAGTCGCACTCGCAGTGCGCGTCCGAACATGTGAACCCGGATCAGCGAGACCCACCGGCGATGCTGCTGACCGGTCCGAGACGAGCCCAGGCGGGCCCGTATCACCCTTTCCCGCTGGCGGCTTTCCGATAGTGCCGATGGTTCGCGGCGTGAAGCGCTCCGTCAACGAGATGATTTCAGCCGACCATGACGAGGTGAGCTTTGTGCTTGCGTTCACCCGATCGGGCGAGCGCGTGCTGATGGGCCGCGACCGGTTCCGCTCGCTCCGCCCGACCGGAGTGGTGCGACGCTTCAAAGGTGACACGCCGATCGTCGTCGATCTCACTCTCCTGTCGGAGCAGCTGATCCCTGAGATCACCGTCGATGGCGAGTGCTTCATCGTCAACTCCGTGGACTTCGGCGTCTTGACGAGGGCGGTCGTGACGGGCGAACTCGACGAGCCGGAGCTGGCGGAACAGTTGACGCCCTACTACGAGCAGGCAAAGGCATTCACGCACTACGACCCAAGCACTCTGCGGTCGATGATGTACGACTAGCCAACGCTTGCGACGTTCCCTATTGGACAACCGGATGAGTGTTCGAAGGGTGAGCCGTGCAGAGCTTTCGATGGCGCTAGGCGTTCGCAGTTTGGGCCAGCAAGAACTGGAGCTCGAGGATCCCAAAGTCGTCGACGGAAATCACCGGTCCGCCGTTCGGCACCTCAACGTCGTAGTCGGAAAATGTGATCTCGGTCGACCCGACTGCGATCACAACTCCGTCCACGAGCTGGGCCTCCATGGCAAAGCTGATCTGGTTGGTGACTCCGTGGACGGTCAGGTCCCCCACCGCCGTGCTTGTGACGGCCTCACCAAACTCTGCACGTTCGTCGAGTTCCATGGGCTGTGTCATGACGAACGATGCCGAGGGAAACTCGCCCGTCTCGAGCGCGTCTTGCACGTTGTCATCTCGCATCGAGCTGTTGGTCGTGATGGTCGTCATGTCGATGTCGAAGCTTGCCTCCGTGACGGTCGAGCCTTCGATGACCATCGTGCCGGTGACATCACCCGTCCGTCCGACTGCCGTCGTCGAACCGATACCTCTCAGCTCCTCTTCAATACGGAATCCCACGAACGAACCTGTCGCGCTCTCGTAGTCGAAGTCACCGCTCTCGGTGTCGACAGTCCATGTTCCCGCGATCGCCCCAACCGCAGTGGTGTCCGTCTCATCGATGCCTGTTGCGATGTTCTCATCCGCTCCCGTCTCATCAGAGTCCGCCGTGCCCTCGATACTTTCGATGGCCGCGCCAAGGCTGACATCGGCGGGGGCGTCCTCACGCAAAGCCCACCACAGACCCACTCCAGCAAATAGGACACCAACCACGAGCGCGCCGACAAACAGCTTGATCGGCCGGCTGCGGCCCTGTTGTTCCGAAGGTGTCGTACTCATGATCGCTCCTAAATCGGCCCTGGTGCCGTAGTCGTGCCGTTCCTGCACTGACTATTGCGAAGCAACTTGAGAGTCTTCTGTGAGTGACCCTCGAAAACCCTGTGCGCCGCAAAGAGGCGGTGGTCGGGCGCGAGGGTGATATCGCGCGTGGTTTCGACAGGCCGACCTCAGCCGCGAGTGGGGCGGCGGACGAATCGCCCAACAGGAGGATCAAGTATCTCGAGATCCGACGGTCGGCACACGTCGAACGCATCGATGTCGAGCATCTTCATGTCGAGCATCTTCATGTCGAGCACGGAGTCCTGGATGACCTCGGATGGTGACCCAAAAGCGATGGCTCGGGTCGCGAGAAGAAGCACGCGGTCACAGCGCCGCGCATCGTCGAGGCTGTGCGTGGCCATGACCACGGTGCGGGCGGCCTCACGCTCTTCGGCGATCGCATCAAGAATGAGCTGCCGGGACTCTGCGTCAAGACCAGAGGCCGGTTCGTCGAGTAGCAGTATGTCCGCTTGCTGAGCCAGGCCCTGGGCTACCAGAACCCGTTGACGTTGCCCGCCGGAAAGTTCGTGGAGCTGACGCTCGGCCAGATGCCCGACTGCCATCCTTGCCATGGCGTGATCTACTGCCTCGAAGTCCGCTTGTGAGAAGCGGCGGAACAAGCCCAGATTTGCATAGCGAGCAAGGCGAACCGCTTCACGGACGGATATTGGCAAACTGCGATCAACATCGGTTGCCTGCAGAACCAGTGCGGTGGACCTTCGGTGGCAGTCCACCGATCCGCTCGAAATTGAAACCAGTCCAGTGATGGCCTGTAGGAGGGTGGACTTGCCTGAGCCGTTGGCTCCGAGGATCGCGAGCGTCTCGCCTGGGCACAGATCGATATCGATGTCGGTGAGCGCCAGCCGGTCGCCGCGATGTACGGCGAGGTTCCGAACGGACACCGCTCGAGTCGTAGAGGCCATGTCGTTGCTCATGTGCACGACCGGCACGTCCCAATGAGGTCGAGCCGATGAGCCTCTACGGTGAACTGCGCCTCGTTCGCAGCACTCTGTAGCGTGCGCTCGAGCGCCAACTCTTCAGCTGAGCTCAGAGAGAAATCGGTAACGTCTCCACACCCCGAGCAGATGAGATGGTGATGGTGCCCGGTGAACGTCTCGCTGAGTTCATAGCCGGCAAACTCGGTTCCGGTCACCACCCTGGCCACCACGTGCGACTCTTCGAGCACGAGGAGGTTTCGGTAGGCGCTGGACTGTGCCAGCGACTTGTCCAAGTCGAGAATCTGCTGGATCGTGACCGGGCCGTCAGCTGCCACGAGGATCTCGACGAGTTGCACGCGACGCGAGGTGTACCGCTGGCCGTTCTGACGCAAAAGCGCGCCCACCTGCGCATGCGTGTCCTCCAAATTCATAGTCGCAGGTTACCAGCGGTAATTATCGACGAATGGTTCTCATTCCAGGTCAGGGGCAGTATGGTGCGGTACTGAGAGTGGTTCTCATTACTGGAGGTCGGTTTGATGATTGGCAAGAGCTGGTTCCGATTGGTTGGCGTCGTCATGGCGGCGACCGTGCTCATTTCGTGTGGGAGCGATGACAGCCAGTCAACAACAGCGTCCCAGACAGAACCAACTGCGGCGGTGGCAGGCGAGACCGAGGTGCCGCACATCGTCGTCTCGACGAACATCGTGGGCAACGTCGTGAGCAAGATGGTTGGCGACCTCGCCGAAGTAACGGTGATCATGCCAGTGGGATCAGATCCTCACAGCTTTCAACCATCGGCTCAGCAGGTTGCGCTCATGACCGACGCCGACGCACTGATCTTCAATGGAGCAGGGTTCGAGGAGAACCTTGTCGGCGCGATCGAAGCCGCCGCGGAGGGAGGAACGCCGACCTTCGCCGCGATCTCCGCCGTATCCGTTCTCGACTTTGGCGAGCACGCCCATGCCCACGACGAGCACGACGACGAACACGACGACGAAGACGTCGCTGAAGACAATCCTGATCCCCACTTCTTCACGGATCCTGTGCAAATGGTCGCTGCGGCCGATGAAATCGCAGACTTTCTCGCAACAGCCGTGCCGACACTCGCAACCGACGAGTTCGATGCCAGCGCATCTGCCTACATCAGCGAGCTCGAGTCTCTCCATGACGAGGTGAGCGAACTGCTCGCGGTCATCCCCGCAGAAAATCGGGTTCTCATTACAAACCACGAAGTGTTCGCGTACTTCGCGGAGCAATATGACTTCGAGGTCGCTGGGACCGTGATACCAGGCGGGTCGACATCAGGAGCCGCTAGCGCGGAAGGCCGCGCAGATCTCGTGGAGCTGATCGAGGACGAAGGCGTGCCCGCGATCTTCGCTGACACCTCATCGAGCAGCGATCTCTCCGAGACTCTCGTGGCCGAAGTTGACCGTGAGATCCAAATCGTCGAACTGTTCAGCGAGTCACTCGGCGATTCTGGTTCGGGTGGAGAGTCATACATCGACATGGTGCGAACGAACGCCACACGGATCGCCGACGCACTGGCTTAGCGCGCCCCGAGCATTTGGGGCACTATGCATCGACTCCCAGATCAAGAGAAGACAGGTCCAAACGGATGAGCTGGCTACTTGAGGCCTTCGAGCCTTCCTTCATGCAACGAGCGCTCATCGCCGGCCTCCTGGCTGTCACCGCGACGTCTCTCGTCGGAACGTGGGTGGTCGTGCGCGGCCTGTCGTTTCTTGGTGACGCCCTCGCCCATGGCGTCATCCCGGGCATCGCCGTCGCTGTGCTCACTGGCTTCAATCCCGTACTTGGTGCACTCATTGCAGCACTAGCAATGACCGGGCTCATTACCGTCATTACCACTCGAACATCGTTCCCCGAAGACACCAGCATTGGATTGCTGTTCGTTGGAATGTTGTCACTCGGCATCGTCATCGTGTCGAAGTCCGGGTCCTTCGCCACGGACGTGACCTCGTTACTCTTCGGCGAAGTACTCGGCGTGACCAGAGGCGACCTCCAAACCCAAGCACTCGCGGTGGCGCTCGTCACGATTGTCACAATCGTCATGTACCGGCCCTTCCTCGCGCTCGCATTCAACCGGCAAAAGGCCGCCACGCTTGGCATGCGACCAGCCCTCGCCCACGCCGCGCTCCTCGCCATCCTGGCGGTGAGCATCGTGGCGAGTTTCCAAGCAATTGGCACGCTCCTCGTGTTCGGACTGATCGTGGGTCCACCTGCTACCGCCAGTCTGATTGTCCACAGAATCCCGGCCATCATGGCCGGCTCCATGATTGTCGGAGCATTCAGCGTCGTGAGCGGTCTGCTGGTCAGCTTTCACTACGGCACCGCAGGTGGCGCCACGATCTCTGGACTCGCCGTTGCCTATTTCTTCGTCGCCCTGACCATTCGCGAGTTGGTCAGCGCGGTACGACCCGTCGATCGAGGGTTGTCTTCGCAGTGACCACGCGCACGTTCGTTCCCTTCGAGAGTTTGTGGCAGATGCGGATCGACGTGCCCTACTCGTTGTTCGTTCGGGCTGGCGATCACGGGTGGAGTTGCGGTCAGCTCGCTCTTGACGGCGACTCGGAAGTGGTCGCGGCCGATGACCTCGTTGCCCAAAGTGAACTGGTTGCTGGCTACGTCGCAGAAGTGACCGCTCGAGCAGGTTTGACCACCGATCATCTGCGACGACTCGTGTTGTACTACGTGCCCGCTGACCACGACGACAACATCAACGTCGAGGAGATGCGATCGGCGTTTCGATATGTGCTGGGCAATAACGTGTCGCTCGACGCTGTCCCCGTGCCCCACTTCTACTACGACGGAATCCTGCTCGAAGTCGACGCGTTTGCTGGACCAACGTCGGACGACTACTTCGAATGGGTCTCAATCGAAGCTCCTGTCGACGAGCTTGCGAGTGCGATCTCATCGGTGGAGTCAAGCCAGATCCTGACCGCTCATTGGTTCGCTCCGGAGGACCATCTTGACGACGTCGCCGCAACGCTCGAAACACAGGGGCTCGTCCATGAGGCTGGCGCGGTTGTCTCCGCTGGCCCACATTCAGATGTGGTGCGCGGCGCTCTCATACAGATGCGTACCCTTCCCATCACCGAAGTACGGTCAGAAATCGACAACGTCCGGCTCACGTCCCGTCGGGCTGACGGGGTGGGGTGGATCACGGCGCGGTGCTGCGATGGCGCCCTCGGACTGGTTGCTCAGACGGAGCGAATCATGGATTCCATCGCTGCTGCCCTCACCGAGAACGGCTCGAACTTCGACGCGGTCGTGAAGTCGACCACGTTGTATGTGGGTGGCAGCTCGGAGAGCGAACTACACGAAAACATGGCTGTTCGAAATCGCCGCTACAGCAAACCAGGCCCAGCTTCCACTGGCCTACCCGTCTACGGCTTCGCCGACACCGAATCGACTCTCACGGTGGACATCACGTACCTGACCAACGCGTAACTTTTGCGGGATGGACGATTACCAAAGACCTCGATCTATCGAACGAATCCGCTGCGCCAGTGCTTGGTCCGTGGCGAACAATACGCCTCGATGGTTCATGAATGTGGAGTCCGCTCGATTCAGGTCCAGTGGGCTACCAGAGATGTCGGTGGCGACAGCACCAACTTCGTGGAACAGACAGGCGGTCGCCGCAAAGTCCCACAAGCTGCCGCCTCCGGACGACGTCGGGTGTTTGAAGTAGCACGCCGGCGGCGCTGCCAGAACGCCCCATGCGTTCATCACGGCTCCAGCGGTCGTGTGGAGCTGCAGCCGGCTCAAACCCAGGTCTCGCACAAGCTCGTCAAGCGCATCAAGGACCATGTCGTGGTCATCCGCAGCCAAGAAGCTCCGATCGGCGAACACCGAGAGCACCGCTCCGCGTGGCTGCGCTTCCTTCGGCCAGGGGCGACGATCACGAAAGGCCCCAAACCCTGAAATCGCGTGCAACAAGGCGTCCTCGACGGGGTCATGGATCACGCCGATCTTCGGAGTGCCACCTCGGTCGACGAGTGCGATGGAGACGGCATACCCAGGCGTTCCCTCGACAAAGGGCAAGGTGCCGTCGAGCGGGTCGATGCACCAGAAGTGGTCGGCGGTCAATCGGCCGCCGTCGTCCTCTTCTTCCTCGGTGAGCAATCCGAGTTCGAAGCGTTCGAGGGTAGGCGTAAGGATGTCGAGGATGATGTCTTCGCTGCGTCGATCGACCTCGGTCACCACCTGCGACGCAAGGCCCCCTCCCCCGGCCTTGTGCTGAACGACTTGTGGCCGTGACCGGGCGATCATCTGCCCAGCCTCAGTGGCGGCCTGAATGGCGAGCTCGGCGAGTCCGCGTAGGTCAGCGCTGGAGAGCTTCACTTTTTCTCCGAGGCATCGAGGGCGTCAAGGACTTCGCCAGCAAGCCGCTCGCTGTATCGGTGAAGCTTCCAGTGGCCAGGGCTCCATCCCTGTAGGAAGCGATAAAAGTCGGTCCAGGCAAGTGGGTAGAGCGCCCGCCAATCTTCCTCGAGCGCAGCGAAGTCGATGTCCTTGCCCACGCGTCCCAGCGCATCCGACAGCAACTCGAAGTAGCGATCGAGCAGATCAGGGGCCATTGCCTCGCTTTCATCCTCGTCGAGGCAGCTGCTTATGAAGTAAGCCACGTCTTTCATGCCACAGCCGCCCCCGACGTACTGGAAGTCAACCGCCGCGGCCCGACGCCCGTTGTCGCCGAAGCAGAAGTTGGCCAGTTTGGCGTCACCGTGGACGAGGGTCTGGAACGCGCTGTCGGCCAGCTGGCGATCGATGGTCTCGGCCGCGGCCTTGAGGGGACCTTCCTCCAAAGCGTCGAGCTCATCGGGGCGGGTGGCCAGATGCCAGTACGTGCCGGTGGCCCACAGACCGACAGGCTGTTGCCCCATGAAGGTGGCATGGAAACTTGCCAGCCACGACAGGCAAGCGTCGATCTCCACCTCGTTCACGCGGTGACGTCGCCCGGCAAAACCTGACCCATCCAGATCTTCGAGAACGATGATCACCTCCTCGTCGCGCGTCTCCAACGCGAGGCAACGTGGCACCCGACAAGCGTCTTGACACGCGTCCGCGTAGCGGGCGTAGAACATCGTCTCGACTCGGTAAGACTGCAATTTTCGCTCGTGCGAGCGGTCGGAAGTCCAGCCGCGGGGATGATGCCGCTCATCGGGCCAACGCACGTGCTTGACGATCACGCTGGCGTGCTTACCGCCCTCGAGGCGGCACCGCAGGATTTGCCCGTAGCCGCTCCACAAGCTCTGCACGATCTCGGTGCCGAGTACCGATCGTGCGTTGCCGGCCTGCAGGACCATCACCTCGAGGTCTGCATCCATGTGGTCAGGCCCGGTCACGAGCGAACAATAGCGGCGGCAACTCAGTCTTGATAGATCGCCGTCGCTTCGATCGACAACCGCAAACCCATTGGAAGTTCGACGATCGGGCTGGATCGAGCGGGTGGATCAGTGTGGAAGTACTCGTCGTACAGAGCGTTGAGTGTTGCGAAGTGGTCGCCATCACCCAACCACGTCGTCGTCTTCACCACTTGTTCCATTGAGCTGCCTGCGCTCTCCAGACAACTTTGGAGATTCTCGAATGCCTGACGCGCCTCGGCTTCGAAGTCCTCACCTGCGATCTCACGAGTTCCGGGAAGAAAGCCCGCCTGCCCGGAAACAAACAAGAAGTCTCCAGCTCGAACAGTCTTCGACGATGCCCCATAGGGCGGGTGGTCAACAACTTGCTTTCTCAATGTCTTTGCCTTCTCCTCGTTTGTGAGGCGGAGAACCTCAGCTCACTCACCTACGTCGACGCCTCACGCTGCTGCAGCACACAGAACTCGTTTCCTTCCGGATCGGCCAACACGACCCACGACACATCGCCTTGTCCAACGTCGAGTCGAGACGCCCCAAGCGCAATCAGCCTTTCGACCTCGACAGCCTGATCATCGGGACGAAGATCGATGTGGAGCCGATTCTTCTTGTGTTTCGCGTCACCACTGGGCAAGAACATGATCCCGGGAAGCTGTCCCGCTTGAGGCTGGATCTCAAAGACAGGCTCCGTCTCGTCGACCACAACCCAGCCGAGCGCCTCACACCACCACCGACCCAGCGCAGCAGGATCACTCGCTGCGATCGCAACTTGTTCCCATTCGAGGCCCATGGCCTGACGCTAACGCGAAAGCCGCTGACGGTTCGAGTGGCACGCCGCATAGGCCTTCCGAAACCCAGGTCACCGCCGACGCGAGGTCGCTACAGTACGCGGTGTGAGCCCGAAGAGACCTGCAGTATCAACGGCTGATGGATCGCAGTGGCCGCGCCGCCTTGCGTTCCTCCTTCTCCCCGAGTTCAACATGTTGTCGATGGCTGGATCGATCGAGCCTTTCCGGGTAGCGAACCACTTGCTCAACGATCGGTTCTTCGAATGGGTAGTAGTGAGTGCGAACGCACAGTCTGTCGTCGCGAGCAATGGGGTGAACATCGAACCCGACGGCGACCTTGCGACCGCGCGACATGCTGATCTCACGGTCGTCTGCGCGAGTTGGTTCCCCGAACGCCACGGCACGCCAGAGGTTCTGCGATGGCTACGCGAACGGTCCGCTGAAGGGATGCGGCTCGGTGGGGTGGACACGGGCTCGTTCGTGCTCGCTGCCGCAGGCGTGCTCGATCGGCAGGAAGCGACATGCAACTACGACGTCCTCGATGCGTTTCGCGATCGATTTCCGAAGGTCATCGTGTCCGATGCCATGTATGTGGCAAATGCACGTCACGTGACCTGCTCCGGCTCGACCGCGCCTCTCGACCTTGCCGTCACGTTGGTTGGACAGGCATGCGGCGAGCAACTTGCGGACCAAGTCGCGAGCCACATGTTCCATCAGAGGTTCGGCGGTTCGACGCCGAGTCAGCTCGGTCTCGTGAATGCCGGGATAGATGTGGAGGATGAGCGGCTCGCAGCAGCGATCGTCACGGTACGAGACAACCTCTCGCACCCGTTGACCGTCGTCGAACTTGCTGATCGAGCCGGCACAAGCCCCCGCAACCTTCGACGGCTGTTTGCCCAGGCGTTTGGCGAGACCCCGAGCGCGTACGGCATGCGCGTTCGGCTCGACCGGGCGCGGCAATTGGTCCTCCATACCGAGCTCCGGATTCTCGACGTTGCGATGGCAACCGGTTTTGAAGGACCTGAACACTTCAGTCGGAGTTACCGCGCTGCATTCGGGACGGCGCCGCTGCGCGACCGCAAAGCACATCGACCCCGCTTGGCCCCGACAACATTTCCCGAGCGCCTCGGAAAGCCTGAAGCTCGTTCTCCGCAATCGACCTTCTGACCGATTTGGTCAACTTTTCTTGAATCTTCGTCAAGACAACGCGCCGGTCTCGTCCTACATTTCTCGCTATGGATGAGCGAGGTGCAGTACCCGTCGCAGCGGTCGAGGCCCTCGTCATCTCCGTCCCAGCAGAGGGAAACGCGTTCGCAGAGAGCGAGGAAGAAACCCTTCTCGTTCGAGTCACCGACGAGAACGGGCTCTACGGCATCGGCGAATCACCGTGCACCCCAAGGGTCATCAAGGCAATGATCGACCAGGAAACGATTCACTTCTGGAGTCAAGGCATCGGTGATCTGCTGGTCGGCGCCGACCCAATCGAGGCCAGGGCTCTGTTCGATCGCGTGTACCACGGCAGCTTTTACCACGGTCGTCGTGGCACCTTCATCCAGGCGATGTCCGCGGTCGATATCGCCCTCTGGGATCTCGCCGGACGGCAGCTCGGCGTACCGGTGTACAAGCTCCTCGGCGGCGCTCGCACGGATCGAATCCGCCCGTATGCCACGTGTTATCCGGGTGACGTGTACGACGGGCCAATGACTCCGATCATCGACGAGATCGCTCGGCAAACCGAAATCGCGGTCGAGCAAGGCATCACGGCAATCAAGGTGCCGGTGCTCTTCGGGTCAGATACGACCGACAAGCAAGTGGTCGATTTCGTCGCCCAATGTCGAACGATGATCGGGGATGACATCACGCTTGCGCTCGACTTCGGTTACCGCTGGTGGGATTGGCACGACGCAGCCTGGACGCTCAAACGGATCGAGGACTACGACATCCACTTCGCTGAGGCACCGCTTCGGCACGACGACCTCCACGGGCACGCGCGACTGTGCGCAGTGTCCCCGATTCGAGTTGGAGGTGCCGAGTTCGCAGCTGGCCGTTGGGAAGTGCGTGAATGGCTCGAAACCGGAGGCGTGTCGCTCGTGCAACCGGGGGTGAGTCGCGCAGGCGGGTTCACCGAGCTGATGCGGATTGCCGAAATGTGTGAGTTGTACGGCGCTCAGCTGATGCCGCACAGCTTCGCCACAGGCATCACGGACGTCGCGAACTTCCACCTCCAGGCCGCGTCGCTGACGATTCCGATGGTTGAGTTCCGATCAAGTCGACTGGGACCTTCACGGCTCCGAACCGAACTCGTGTCACCGCCAGAACCGGAGATCGTCCACGGCTTCGCCGCCCTTCCTACCGGAGCTGGTCTGGGCGTAGAGCTGAATGAGGACTTCGTCGCCGCCCATTCGCGATCCGCGTCGGAAATGACGTGAAGGGCTCGATCGAGACGTACAACCCGTTCCAAGGCAACCGACTTGGGATCGATGATTGCCCGACCCTCACGTCGGCCAACATCGGTGATCGGACCGTCACGGTTCTCCTCAGCAATGGCGACGCACACGAATTCCACCATCAGTGGCTCCGCCACTGCTGCTATTGCGAATCGTGTGGGAACCCTGCTGATGGAATTCGATTCACCACGGTCATCGACGTCGACCCCGACATGACACCGGAATCGGCAACGATCGTTGGACGCGACCTCGAGCTGCAATGGCCCGACGGCCATCGCTCGACGTTTCGAAACGATTGGCTCTTCCACCACGCGTACGACCGTTCGGCGACCGAAAGGCGAAGGTCGTGGCGCCCCACCACATGGCGCTGCGAACTTGCAGAGAGTTTTCCGACGGTGGAGTGGGCCGATGCCTCCGATGGCGGATCTGGCCAACTTCGTCTCTACCAGGTGCTACGCGACTACGGCATCGTACAAATCACCGGACTCGGCAAGGGCCCCGAACAGACCGAAGCCCTCGCCTCACTCGTGGGGCCAATCCACGAGACCACGGTGTACGGCAGGCTGTACGACGTGCGCGCCGAACCGGTCGCCAAACTCGGTGCCAAGACCGGGATGGCTCAAGCACCACACATCGACGATGCGTTCGCGTACTCCCAACCTGGCATCGATGTGTTCCACTGCCTGGTGAACACATCCGAGGGTGGTCTGAGCACATATGTCGACGGGTTCGCCGTTGCGCAATCGATCGCCGACGATGACCCCCGGGCCTACGAGCTGCTGACCAGCGTCCCGATCAGCCACATTCGGCGCCACCCCGGCGAGATGGACATGCGGAACCGCGGGCCACTCATCTCGCTCGACGAGTTCGGTCACCCCTGCGGGATTCGTTACTTCGATCGGGCCATGGCACCACCCGACTGTGCCGCCGAGTTGATGGACGAGCTCTACGACGCCATCCGCCTCTACAACAGCCGCATGGTCGATCCGACCTTCATGGCCAAGATCAGGGTCGAACCCGGCAACGGGATGCTCATCGACAATCACCGTGTCATGCACGGACGCACGGCCTTCGACCCATCCTCTGGGCGCCATATTCGGCTTTGTCATGTTCCTCGAGACGAATTCCACGCTCGCCTGCGCGAGCTGAGCCGGACCCTCGACCCTGCGAGCCACGATCTGTTTTTGCCACAAGGGTCACGGAACGCATGACCGTAACTCTCGACGAACAGGAGCAGCGGTGGCTGAGCGGCGCGGACGGCAAGGCAATGCAGCTCGCCATGCAGCTCGTGCACGCCGCAGCCCAGGTGTCTGGCGCCAGCCGATTCGTGCCCATCGAGATGGCCCACATCAACTCATGTCACTACTCGGGGGCGATGTCGCTCGACTTTGCCGAATTTCTGTTGGCCGAAGGCGCAACACTCGCCGTTCCGACTCACACGAACGCCAGTCTCATCTCCTGCTCTTCACCCGGTGTTCGACCGCGAGCCACTTCGCCCGATGAGATCGACGGCGCACGGCGGGTGATGGAGATCTATGAGCAGTTGGGTTGTTCCTCCATGTGGACCTGTGCGCCCTACCAACAACCCGAAGGTCGGCCGGGGTTTGGCCAACAGATCGTCGGGTCTGAGTCGAATGCGGTCGGCTTTTTCAACTCGGCCCTTGGTGCACGCACGAACAAATACGGCGATCTACTCGACGTGTCGGCTGCAATCGTCGGGCGTGTGCCCGAGGCCGGGCTCCACACCGATGAGGGCCGGCGGGCGACCCATCTTCTTGATCTGTCAGGCCTCTCACCCGGATCGCTGGCGGACGCCAACTTGCCGCACTTGCTCGGAGCCGTCCTCGGGCGGGAGGTCCAGAGTCGCGTTGGCGTGATCGATGGTCTCGCATCAGCGTCGGAAGACGACCTCAAGGCAATCGCAGCCGCCGCTGCAGCCTTCGGCGGTGTCGACCTGTTCCATATCGCAGGAATCACGCCCGAAGCACCCACCGTCGAGGCTGCGACGCAGGGAGTCGCCCCAACCCACCGTACGTTCGTCACCGATGACCATCTCGAGCGAGTCAGAGGATCGCTCACAAATGTGGACGGCGATGAACCCTTACGAGCGGTGTGTCTCGGAACTCCGCACTTCTCCGTCACGGAGTTCGAAGCGGCGGCGGCGTTGCTCGGCGGCCGGCAGATCCACCCGTCGATCACGATGATCATCACCACCAGCCGGGCCGTTGCTACCGAGCTCGATCTGCGCGATCTCACCGAGGCTTTCACCCAGTCCGGCGTGCAGGTCGTCCTCGATACGTGCACCTACTACACGCCTCGCCCCACCGGGGTCGACGGTCTCACGATGACGAACTCGGCCAAATGGGCGTATTACGCCCAGGGCATTCTCGAGATACCTGTTGCGTTCGCCTCTCTCGAACGGTGCATCGAGTCGGCGGTCGCAGGGCGGTGGATCCGATGAGTCGGTCACTCGAGGGAACCTGGCTCGTCGGCGGACCAATCGACGGAGAGGTAGTCCGTCTCGAGGAGCCGTTGAGCTTCTGGGGCGGCTTCGACGCAGCCACTGGCACCGTCATTGATCGGACGCATCCGCAAGTCGGCACGTCGTTGACCGGAAAGGTTGTTGCGATGCCGGGTTCGAAAGGATCGTCGGGCACGCCGGGTGTTCTTGGCGAGTCCATCCGACGCGGCACAGGTCCAGCGGCGATGGTCGTCACGAAGACTGACATCAATCTCGTCGCCGGAGCGATCACGGCCGCCGCGCTCTACGGAACACCGTGCCCGATTTTGCTCGTGGATTTGGCCGAGTTCGAAACACTCGTCGACGGAGAAGCCGTCATCGCACCATCGGAGAAGACATTGTGAAACCCGAGAGGTGGTCCGACCCGACCAACAAGCTCTTCCCCTATCAGGTCGGTTTCACCGGACCACCAATGGATTTCGACGCTGCACCCAGCGACTTTCTGCGAATGAGCCCGCCCACGGTCGGCGCTCACGGTCGACTCCTGCACGCTCCTGAGTACTCACACCAACTCGACCAACGCGTCGACAACTTCCACCAGCTCGAAGAGGTCGTGCACTGTTTCTCGAATGCGGGAGCCGACGTGGTTGGCCAAGTGGGAACCAATTGGGTCCATGCGGGAGGACGAGATGTGCACGACATCCGGACCTACGTCGCCGAGATCAGCGAGCGGTACGAGACACCGCTCCACATGGCCGGACTCACCCTGGTGCAGGCCTGTGAAGAGATGGGTTACGAGAAGGTCGCTCTCAACTCGGTCTACTTCTGGCCGGATTGGCGAGACGGGGTCGTGCGGTTCCTTCGTAGCGCAGACATCGATGTGGTCTGGTACGGCAACTTCGTGGATCAGGGTTGGTACGACGATCAAGAGGTCGTGAACGACGCGACCTGGATCTTCCCCGGTGATTTGGCGTTGAAGTCCTGTCGCTACGCGGTCGAACAGGCACCTGAGGTGGACGCCGTGCTGGTGAATGGCATGTCGAACTACCGCAACTCCGACGGACTGCCGGAAAGATTGGCCACCCTCGCGGCCGATATCGAAGAGGCTGTCTCCAAGCCGATCATCGCCGCCGACATCACCCTGTACTGGCAGATCTTCCGCACCCTCGGCACCGCTCCACTCGGACGCCAAGGATCACTTCTCACGACGTTGCAAGCGGGCACAACGTGAAGGAGAAACCCATGTTTTTGGCTTTGTGGGCCACCCCTCGATCGACATCGACGGCGTTCGAATGGATGATGCGCCAGCGCGGTGACTTCACCTGCTTTCACGAACCATGGAACGAGCTGTACTACTACGGCGAAGATCGGGTGAGCCAACGAGATGCCTCGGTGGAAGCTCGGCCTGGGCATACGTACGCCGCCACATGGGACGAGCTGTCAGGTGTTGCGAGGGAGGGGAACGCGTTCGTCAAAGACTTCGTCTATTCGCTCGAGCACACGTTCACCGATGAGACACTTTCCTCGATGACCCATTCGTTCCTCATTCGAGACCCGAAACGGGTTGTTCAGGGCTTGGCCAAGCACTGGCCCGACTGCTCATGGGAAGAAGTCGGCTTCGAGTCTCTCCACCGCCTGTTCCATCGCCTCGCCGATCGTGACGGCACCCCGCCGCCAGTGATGTTCTCCGGAGATCTGCTCGACGACCCGGCGGGAACGGCTCGGGCCTATTGCGCTGCCGTCGGCATTCCCTTCATCGCCGAGGCGCTCGAATGGGAGGCCGGCGACCGCAGCGAGGTGAGCTGGTACGGAGAGGGCACCGGGCCGTGGCACGACACCCTGAGACAAAGCACCGGGATCCAGAAACCCAAAAGCACGTACCCACCGCTCGAGGAGAACCAGCGTCTCTTCGAACTCTATGAACGAGCACTACCGCTGTTCAACGACCTCCGCCAATACACATTCACACCAATCACGGACGCCTAGTCCGCCTGTCTTCAAGGAGACCTCGATGGAAATCTCACTCAAAGGAAAACGAGCGTTCGTCACCGCAGGTGGCGACGGCATGGGCCGAACCACTGCAATGACGATGGACCGTCTCGGTGCCGAGGTGTTCACCTGCGACATCGATCCGAGTGGGCTCGCGACCCTTCCCGACAGCATCACGACCTGGGAGTGTGATGTCACCGACTCCGATGCTCTGGATGCGATCTTCGACGAGATTCTCCCGGGTGGGCTCGACATCATGGTGAACAACGCTGGCGTGGGCGGCCCTACTAAGAACGTCGAAGACGTCACCAATGAAGAGTGGTCACACTGCATGAGTGTGTGCATCGACGCGCAGTTCTATTGCGCCCGCCGCGTCGCTCCGGTGTTCAAGGCCCAACAAAGCGGCGTCATCATCAACATGGTGTCGGGCGCAGGCATCCTCGGCTTCCCCGGACGCTCGCCGTATGTCGCAGCGAAGTGGGCAGTTGCGGGCTTCACCGAGACGCTCGCGATGGAGCTCGGCCCCGACAACATTCGAGTCAACGGAGTGGTGCCCGGCAACGTCAACGGGCAGCGGATGGAAAACGTCATCAATGCGCACGCAGCGGCCGAGGGTCTCGAGCCAGACACGGTTCGCCACATGTACGCCATCGGCACGTCGATGCAGTGCTACGTCGATCCACAAGAGATCAGCGATCTGATCATGTTCCTGGTGAGCGACTACGGCCGGCACATTTCAGGTCAGATCATCGGGGTCGACGGCAACACCGAGACCCTCTACCCACGAAGCTGATGGCTCATTCAATCGATTCCGAGTTGACGGTCGCATGTATCGGGCTTGGCAACATGGGCGGCCATATGGCCCGGAACCTCGTGGCCGCAGGGCTCGACGTCGTGGCCGCCGACTTGGACCCGAGCAAAGTGCAGTCACTCGTCGAGGCGGGCGCACGCCCAGCGCGCAGTCCGGCTGACGCTGTCGACGGTGCGGATCTCGTCATGACGTCGTTGCCCGGTCCGAAAGAGATCGAGGCAGTCGCTGCCGAAATTCTCCCAGAGATGCGAGCCGGATCGATCTGGGTCGAGCTCAGCACCGGAGATCTCGATTGCGCTCGTCGCGTCGGCTCACTGGCTGCAGAAGTGCAGGTCGGAGTGCTCGATGCGCCAGTGAGCGGCGGCTGGGAAGGTGCCGAAGCAGGTACTCTCACGGTCCTTGTGGGCGGAGAAGCGAACTCGTTCGAAACGGCGCTGCCAGTCCTCAACATCATCGGCAGCAAGATCGAACACCTTGGCCCACATGGCGCCGGCTACGTGGCCAAGATCTCCCAAGTCATGCTCTGTTATCTCAACTCGGTGTGCCTGACCGAAGCGCTCATTCTGGGGGTCAAAGGTGGCGTGGACCCCGCAAAGATGCTCGACATCATTCAGCACAGCACCGGTCGTAGCTACGTAGCCGAGCGTTATGGGCCCGAGATTCTCAACGGAGGGTACGACGACACGTTCGATCTGGGGTTGGCGGTCAAAGACCTTCGCCTCGCAACAGGTCTCGCTTCGTCAGTACATGCCGAGCTGTCGTTCACTGCTGAGGTGTTCGCTCTCTACGCACGTGCCGAAGAGCGCTATGGATATGACGCACCCCACCTCCTGGCAGTACAGATGATTGAAGACGTCAACGATCTTGTTCTCCACCAACATGACATACAGGGAGCTACCCAATGACCACCGCAGAACCACGGGAAGTGTCGGCCGAAGACTTTTCCGCCATCAACTCAAGCAGCTTCACCGGCGATGAATGGAACGCTCGCGTTGACCTTGCAGCGATGTATCGGTTGGCCGCGCACTTCGGCTACGACGACTTGATCTGGAATCACATCACCATGCGAGTGCCGGGCTCGGCCCACACGTTCTTCCTCAACAAATTCGGTTTGCTGTACAACGAAGTCTCAGCGTCGAACCTCATCAAGGTCGACAGCGACGGTGTTGTACTCGAGGGTCCCGCCGACGTGAACACCGCTGGCTTCGTCATTCACAGCGCGATACACAACGACATCCCAAATGCCAAGGTCGTCTTCCACGCCCACGTTCCAGATGCATTGGCCGTCACTGCGCTCAAGAATGGTTTCGAACACCTGGTACAGGACACCTCGATGCTCTACGGCGAGATCGGTTACCACGACTGGGAGGGCCTGTCGCTCACCACGGAGGAACGAGAACGACTCGCGGAGAACATGCGGGGCAACCGGGCGCTCATCATGCGCAACCACGGTTTCCTGACCGTCGGCGAGACGGCTGGTGAGGCGTTCATGGTGATGCACTACCTGATCCGTGGTTGTCGCGTGCTGCTGGCGGCCCATGGAAGCGGATTGCCGGTCGAGCCCGGCCCCACCGAGATCTGGGAGCTGGCGAAGCGTCAATACGACCATTTCCCTCTGGGCAAATTCGAGTGGCCCGCACTGCTGCGCATGCTGGAACAACAGGATCCGAGCTTCAAGCAATGAAGCTCCAATCCGTCTCGACCCGCTTGGTTGACGTTCCGCTCGCCAAGCCGATTGGGACCGCAATCCACCAGATCCGCTCGGTCGGGTGTGTTCTCGTCGAAGCCCGATCCGACGATGGCGCGGTCGGGCAATCCTACGTTTTTGCGATCAATGCCAATCGACTCAAGGCCTTCGACGAGATGGTCAACGGTCTGGCCGAGTTCGCGCTCGTTGGAGCCGACCCGCACGACACGGAGGGCATCTGGCATCAGTTGTGGAGCGAGGTCAACCCGACGGGGCACAAGGGAGTCACGATCTCGGCGATGAGCACTCTCGACGTTGCCTGCTGGGATTTGGTCGGCCGCGCCCACGGTCTGCCGCTCCACAAGATGTGGGGGGCATGCCGGTCTGCTGTGCCTACCTATGCCAGCAGTGGGCTCTGGCTCTCGCAATCAGTCGACGAGCTCGTCGTCGAGGCAGACTCGTTCGTCAACGAAGGGTTCACGGCGGTGAAGGTTCGCATTGGCAGCGATCGTGCCGCCGACGATGTCGAACGAGTGCGCGCCGTGCGCGACGCCGTCGGTGACGAGATTGACGTGCTGGCTGACGCCAACCAGAAGTTCACTGCCAAAGAAGCAATCCGCCTGGGCCGAGCCTTGGAAGAATTCAACCTGCTCTGGCTCGAGGAACCGGTCGCCTCCTACGACCTCGCCGGCCACGCACGAGTACGCGATGCGCTCGACACTCCCGTTGCATCAGGAGAAACGGAGTACACCCGATTCGGCATGCAGGCGATGCTCGACGCCGGCGCCGCAGACATCTTGATGCCCGACCTGCAGCGAATCGGTGGCTACAGCGAGTTTCGCAAGGCCAGCGCTACCGCGTCGGCACAGAACATACCGATCTCGTCCCACTTCTTCACCGAGTACAGCCTCTGCCTTGCGGGGGCGACAGAGAACTGTATTTCGGCCGAACACATCGACTGGTTCGCGCCGCTGTTCAACGAGACGGCGGACTTGGTTGACGGATGTCTGATCATCCCCGACCGACCCGGGCACGGCTTCACCTTCGACCAGGATGCCGTCGAACACTTCGCTATCTGAGCGAGGGCGCCGGGTTCATCGCGCTACCTCGCTTCGATGCCACGCTCGGAGCCGCGTGACGTATCCGATCGGGTCGTCACACATCGGGAAGTGGTTGCCTCCCGGCACCGTCCAGCTGGAGGAGGCAGGGAACAGCTTCTGCCACCGTTCCGCGAATCCGAAGGGGTCGTTCTTCTCGCCGAACACGGTGAACACCGGGAGATGCGACAGCTCGGCAGTCAATGTCGCTTCGGCGTAGCGGAAGAGTTCGGTCGATTGGCGCGCCGATCGCATCGCTCGGTGGAAGTTGCGAGACAGCGTGCGAGTCCGGTATGGCCCGAAGAATGCGGCACGGTCGCCGACGTCGTATTGACGACCCACCCCCGACGTTGATCGTGTCATGCGCGGGACCACCCGGAGTGTTCCGAGGAACCCAGTAGCAAACTTGCTTCCCATGATGCCGAGTATGGTCTTGAGCGCCCGACCGTCCGCAGGCCACGCAAACGAGTTGGTCGCCACCAAACCATCGACGCGTTCAGGGCGCTCAGCGGCCGCGACCACTCCGACAACGCCGCCGAGGTCATGAAGAACGAATGTCGCCGACTCGACTTCGAGGTGATCGAGCAGGCCGTTGACGACCGAGGGGAAGCTCTGAAGGTTCACGTCGACAGGATCGCCTTGGCTCAGTCCTGCACCAGGAAAGTCCAGCGTGATGCATCGGAAGTCGGAGCGGAGCTCCGCGATCACATCGCGCCAGATGAAGCTCCACATGCCCGCGTGCACGAATACCAAGACCGGCCCGTCTCCTTCATCAGTGAAGTGGATGAGCATCGGCTCACGGTCGGGGGCTCGATGCTCGTAGTGCCGTATCGCGAAGGGCCACCGCTCCAGTGGGAGCCAGTCGGGGCGCTCGAGGGCATCGTTGACTTGCAGGGTTTGGGTGGTCGTCATCGGATTCTCCTTGGGTGATGGATCTGATGGGAAGGACGTCCGACCAACTCCTCGTGTGACATCGCCACGAGATGTCACAATTCGATTGTCTGGATCGTCCTGTACGCATGGCGAACAAGGATCGAGAAACCTCAGTGAATCAAGACAACGACATCGAGATCGTCTGGCACAACCATCGCCGTCGCCTGCTCGACATCGGCTACCGAATGCTCGGAAGCCTCGCAGACGCGGAAGACGTCACCTCGGAGGCGTACACCCGGCTCGTGTCTACGGACATCGACGACATCGACGACGTGGCCGGCTGGCTGATCACCGTGACCGGCCGAATCTGTCTCGACCGGCTCCGAGCTCACGAATCGAGCCGCCGTGCGTACGTCGGACCCTGGCTCCCCGAACCAATTCTCACCGTTGCGAACCCGGCAGCCGTTGACCCCGCAGACCGGATCACGCTCGATGACTCGGTACGTATGGCACTGCTCGTCGTGCTTGAACAACTCTCCCCCGCCGAACGAACATCGTTCGTTCTTCACGACCTCTTCGGGGTCGAGTTCGAAGAGGTCGGTGAAATCGTCGGACGCTCGTCCGCTGCATGTCGTCAACTCGCCAGCAGGGCGCGCCGCCGCATCCAGTCGGATCCTGAAACTCCTCGCACAGCGATCGATCGGGCCGAACTGGCAGACGTCGCCGAACGGTTCGCCCAGGCGTGTCGAGAAGGTGCCGTGGAGCCCCTGCTCGAAGCCCTCGACCCGAACGTCATCGGCGACTTCGACTCCGGCGGAACGGTGCCGGGAGCACCGCTCAAGGCTCTCGACGGTGCACAGGCCGTGGCCAGAGTGCTGGTTCACTCGTTCGCCAAGCCTGGCTTTACTTTCGAAGTCGAAGAGGTCAACGGCGACCCTGGAGTCGTCGTCCGACTCCAGGGCGCCCTCGCCGCCGTGATCGCACTGGGGGTGTACGACCACCGGATTGATGTCATCCATGCCATCGGCAACCCACAAAAACTCGCTCACCTCCGCTGACCGCACATTGTTATGCCGCGGCACCTACCTGACGCTCGTGGGCGCGTCTGTCTGCCACCTCGGCGAATGCGGATGCGACACCCATGCGCCGGAGCATGACACTCGCAAGCCGGGGATGACGGGCCATGACCTTGCCTCCTGGAGCTGCGAGCACTTCCCCGCGGTCGCGGCGAACAGCCTTCATCACCTGTTTGGCAACCCACGCGGGGTCCGAGGTTGGCATCGCCTTGGGGAACTGAACGCCAGTCGCTTCCTGCATCTCCGCGAACATGCCCTCTCCCTCAATGGCTCCGGGATACACAACTGAGACGCCGATATTCTTCTCCGCGAGTTCTCGTCGCAGGAGCTTGGAGAAGTGACCGAGTCCAGCCTTGGTCGCGCCATACACGGTCATGGTCGTCATGGGAGTCTTGGCAGCCATCGTCGAGATATTGACGATGTGGCCACCATTGAAGCGGTCCATGATCGGCGCCACCATTCTGGCAAGCTCAATCGGAGCGACAAGATTCATCGCCACCATGTGTTCCACATCGCCCAACTCGTGATGTTCAAGTCGGCCGATGTGCTCCGCTCCCGCATTGTTGACAAGAAGGTCGAGCCGTCCGAACGCCTGCAAACTTTCCGCGACGATTACGTCGCGTCCATCAGCACGGGTTACATCTGCGCTGACCGTAGCAACTGGTCCGAACTCCTTGAGCTGGTCTGCGGTCCGTTGCAAACGACCCCGGTCACGAGCGGCAAGTACGACGCGATAGCCGTTCCCGAGAAGCTCTCGCCCGATCGCACGGCCGAGTGCACCCGACCCTCCCGTCACGATTGCGACCGGACACTCGGTTTCAGTGGTTGACGTATTCATCATCTCTCCTTGAGGTGGTGGTTGTGCTGTACGTCCACCACGTTCGGGTTTGGCTGGGTGAGAGCGCATCACCCAGCCCGCCAAATCACCTACCGGCCGGTCTAGATTCGATGGCGATGACGAAGGGATCGCCCGGCCCGATAACACGAACAAAAGTCCGGACACCGGTCCTGCGATCGGACCTCATCACTCGACCGAGGCTGATCGAAGCCTTCGAGCGTGGACACGAACCGGCTCTGACCCTGGTCTCGGGGCCAGCTGGGTCGGGGAAAACCACTGCGGTTCTGCAGTGGCTGGCGAACAGTGGGAGTTTGGCGGCTTGGGTCAGCCTCGACCCAGATGACGACGAACCGCGCACGTTTTGGCGTCTCATCGCCGCGTCGTTTCGCGAGCTGGGACATGAAATCCTGAACGAGACAGTGACATTGCTCGATGCGCCTGGCGCCGATCTCGCCAAAACGACGGTTCCGACGCTGATCAACGAGTTGCTCGACCTCGAGCGCCCAATCGTGCTCGTGATCGACGACATTCACAACATCGAATCAGTCCAGATCCTCGAGCAACTGCAGGTCTTGATCAGCCGTCGCCCACCGATGCTGCGCGTCATCGCCACGACCAGCCGCGCCGTTGCCCTACCACTGGCCCGGTGGCGTGCACATCGAGACTTGGTTGAGATCGAAAGCAACCACCTGGCGTTCGATTCGGATGATGCCCGTCGCCTTGTCACATCGATTAGCCCGACCATCGACGACGCAACGGTTGCACGTATACACCAAGAAACAGAGGGTTGGATCACGGGACTTCACCTCGCCGCAACAGATCGGACCCGCACCGCTTCGTCTCAGCCCGTTGACGACTATCTCCTGGACGCCACGCTTGAGGAGGAGTCGTCCGATGTAGTCGACTTCCTCATCGAGGTGTCAATCCTGAGCGAGCTCAATTCACCGGCTTGCGCCGCAGTCACGGGACGAGATGAAAGCCTCGACCTCCTCAGAGCACATGCTCGGCGGAATCTCTTTCTCTTCGAGATCGACAGCCCCGAGCCGGCATGGCGCTTCCACTCTCTCGTCCGTGGCGCTCTTCAAACGAAACTTCGTGAGCGGCGGACTCGATCACAGATCAATGAACTTCATCACCGTGCAGCGAGCTGGGCTCAGGGCCTGGGCGATTGGAAGATGGCAGTGCGTCATCTACGGGCGGCCGGTGATGTCGACGGTGCGGTGGCACTACTCGAATCGTCTTGGTTGTTGGCCCTCAACCAGGGTGAGTTCGAACAGTTCGAGCGCGCTACGAACGATCTTCCCGCCGATGCTATCGATGACCGACCGGCGCTGTGGATTGGGATGGCCTTCGCCTCCCTCAACCTTGGACAGCTCGAAAAAGCCAGGCAACGTGCGGATCGTTGTGAGCGCATTGGCCGAAACTCTCAAGCGCTTGGGTTAGCGCTTGTGCGCTGCCACTACCAGCGCCATGTTGGAGATGTAGCTGCCGCATGCCGCGCTGCGAGGATTGCGCTCGCAGCATCTGCCAAGAGCGATGACGCGGGCATCGCGGGCGCTGAGGCCGCACTTGGCGAATGCCTCTTCTGGCTACGCGATCAGGAGACTGTCAGTCACCTCGAACGAGCCATCAGCCTCGGTCAGACATCTCAGGAGCACTTCTCGGTACTCGCTGGTCATAGTTATCTCGCAGCCTGGTGGGCAGAGAACGACCAGGAAGATCGAGCACGAATACACCTCGAAGAGGCCAACGGAAGTGCCCAAACAAGCGGACTGAACCAGGGTCACCACTTCGCTATGGGGTTTCTCGCCGAAGGCTGGTTAGCCGCCAAGGTTGACGACTACCCGACAGCTGAACAGGCCTTGGAGAGTGCCATTACCCTTGCGCGACAAGGTCAAGAACCGCTCACTCAGATTTCTGGATGGTTATCCCTGGCCCAGCTCCGGTACCGGGCTGGCGATCATCGTGGCGCTGGGTCGTCGATCCAGGAGGCGAAACTGGTTCATGATGCGTGCGTCGCTCCCGGACGCCTCACTTCCGATCTCGACGTCGTGAGTGCAGCCATCACGCAGCCCCGTCCGTCAGCTGCAAGAACTGCGCTCATTGCACCACTCACGGAGCGCGAGCTTTCAATGCTCCGATTGCTCCGAAGCGAGCTGACGCAACGCGAGATCGCCACCCATCTCTTTATTTCGTTCAACACGGCGCGGACGCACACAAAGGCGATCTATCGCAAGCTCGGAGTGAACAGCCGCGCTGAGGCCCTCGCTGTAGCCGATACCCACGGTCTGATCTGACGCCTATCCGAGGACGGCCGGTTTGAGCCCGATCTGCTGAAACGGTGCAGAAACGGAGGGGTCTGGACACTGGGAGACGCGACGCACCGTGCGTTGCGATCGGACAGGAGACATCCAATGAAGACACTCACCATCATGCGCATGCGAGGCGGAGCCGACGTGCAAGCGAAAGCACTCGAACTCTTCGCAAAACACGGGCCATCACGAGATACCCAATTGGTACTCGGGTCGCTCAACTCACAAGTATTCGTCTCTGTCGTAGACGGAGGCGATGACCCGGACTTGGTATCAGTCGCAACGTTTGCCCCGTATTTCGACATGGAGACCTTTCCGGTCGTCGAACTCGACGAGGGATGGATGGCAGCGATGACCGAAGCGGTTCAGCGCCAGCAGTAGGCCCGAGAATCCAACCAGCTCGGCATCAACCGTCCGCAGTAGGGATGGGCGTTGTACGCCCACGACAGCGCCACCAATCCGGCTGCGGACGGTCGTCGAGGAGCGTCGTTTTCCCACCGACGACAGGGTGCGCGTCCAGCGAGAAACGATACAGAAACGGCGTACCCACATAGTGATGTCATCCACGAACACGGGAGATGCAATGGTTGCAAAAGATGAGAGCCGAGCAATGGTGCGGGAACACTTCGCCGACGTACGAGCGATGTTGGGCGAGTTGCCCGATGAACGGTGGGACGAAGCCTCATTTTGTGAGGGGTGGCGAGTCCGCGATCTCATCGGCCATCTTCTCGCGGGCACGACGATCCCGATTCCAAGGTTCGCTGCAACTCTGGCAGCCGGTGGTTTCCGTATCGACGAGGTCTCCCGACGGGTGAGCATCGAACTCGGCAATCAGCCGATCGGCGACCTCCGGGAGCAGTTCAACAAGGAGTCCTCGAGAGAAAAGCCGAGAGGATTCGCTGGCTTGCTGCCGCCCCAAGGGATCTTGCTCGATTGGGTGACGCACTATCTCGACATCGTCATTCCACTCGATATCAACGTCGATATTCCCGATGATCGTCTCACCGCTGCGCTCGACGTTGCTCGAAAGGACAACAGATTCAAGACGAAGAAACGGTCAAAGGGGCTGCGCCTCATCGCCACGGACCTCGATTGGCGCCGTGGGTCAGGGCCGGAGGTCTACGCCCCCGCCGGTGTATTGATATCGACCTTGGGTGGCCGTCCACAACTTCTCGCCGAGCTCGAGGGAGACGGGGCGGATCTACTGCGCCAACGAGTGGCGGCGTGACGTGAGTCCGACCGTGCACAGGCCGCGGTTTGGGCGTTTGACCAACCCAGTGCCATTCCGCAGTCGCCGATCACCTAGGTCTCGGAATCGACGAACTCATCGCTGTAAGAAAGTCCAACATCGGTGTCACCCAGAACTTGCTGATGCCCGATGCCGAGGGTCTTTATCCACCGTTGCTGCCCCGAGGTAAGTGCGATGAAGAACCCGAGTTCAACTAACTCAGGCTCACTGAAATGTTCGTGCAGATCAGCCCACAACTGCGCGTCGGCAATGCTGGATTCCCAAACCACAGCACTGGTGTACCTGAGGGCTGTCTTTTCTCGATCGGTGTAACGGTCCGAAGTTTCGAACTTGAGTAGTTCGTCGTAGTCATTCTCTGTAAGCCCATTCTGTCCAGCCTGGACAGATCGTTGAACGCCTCAATACTCACATGCAATGGATTTGGACACGTATACCCGACAGAGTTCCTTCAGACTATGGTCGAGGACGCCATCCAGGAACGTGGTGCGCCACGCCTGTGTGAAAGAATGAAGCACCGCCGGAACATGAGAGCGGATCGCTTGGCTCTCGGGTCTCGGCGTGCTGTGGATCCGGCCGTATTCTACGATCTCACGGTCTTCCGGGCTTAGGTCGTCAAGATTGGGGTAGCTGATATTGGGCATCGGGCCTCCTACTGACCCAACGTACTACTTGTCCCGAACCCCTCGCCTTGCGTGCGGCGTTCCAGGTCTTCCAACTCCTCGAACAGCGTGATTTGGAGTCCGGCAGGCGCTGCCATGCGCGAGTTGACCGTCCTCCAAGGTGTGACCGTCGGTGGAGCGAGGAGATCTGCGCCCGCCGACGTGAGGTGCTCCGTCGTGCTCGAGGTGTTGCCCACCTCGAACGCAACGCGAATTCGGTCGCTCTCGTGGCCTCCGGCCTCGGCGTCATCGATCATTCGCTTCTGTGCCGGGTTTGCGAGCTCGAGGGTTGCTCGCCCGGCCTCGAGGATCATCACCCGGGCATCTCCCGCTCCCTCGAAAGCAGCCTGCTCGGGTAGACCGAGTGCGTCTCTGTAGAAGGCAACCGCCTCATCGAAGTCTTCTGCCTCGACTACAAGCCGAAGCTGGCGCACCACACGGTGCGCGTTGTCCGTTTGGTCGTCCGGGTGCGCTGAAGCCATCAGCAGGCGGCCGTCGATGGGGTTTGGCACGGTCGAGCATCGCACAGTCGGCGTTGCTGAAAAGGCCTACGGATTGCGGCAATCCGTGCCAGTGGAGTGCGCCAATCACGCCGTTCTCGAGGAAGCCGCGGATTCAGCTGCGCGCGTCGCTCGGAGCCGGCAATCCGCCGCTTGTGCTCTGAGAGCCAGGAGTTGTAGTCGAATTGGGGGTTCATGTCTTCCATTTTTTCGACTCCATCCGTAAAGTACAAGCGAACAGTTGTGGACATTGTGAGAAAGTAGAACTTAACAATGGAGCTGACACTTCAGCATCTCCGCCTCCTTCGCGAGGTCGCACGCCAATCGACGATCACCGCAGCTGCAGACACGCTTGGCTACACGCGCTCGGCGGTATCGCAGCAGCTGATGGGTCTCGAACGGGCTACGGGAGTTCAGGTTCTCGAACGCGTTGGGCGCAACGTCCGCCTGACCGATGCCGGGCGAGTACTCGTGGACAACGCTGAGGAAATTCTTTCGAAGGTCGAATCAGCCCAGGCGGCGCTCGAGGCTGCCGCGGGTGGTGTTCAGGGTGTTCTCGAGATCGGGATCTACGAATCGATCGCGGTTCCCCTCCTCGCACCGCTCGTCGAAACGATGCGGTCTACGTACCCGGGGTTGCGGATCCGGAGCCGCGAAGTCGAGCCCGACAGCGCGCTCGAGGCTCTCGTCGTCGGCGATCTGGATCTCGCATTCAACCTCACCTACCCGCACGACCGAGCTCAACAGCTACCAGCGATCGTCCGGACGCCCATCGTCGACGAGCGTTTCGTCGCGGTGTTTCCGGCCGGCAGCGCTCGGTCAGCTCCGATCGACCTCAGGGATCTGGGAGAAGAAGAATTCATCTCTCCACCACCGACGTCGGGGTGCGGGCGCGCCATTGTGGCCGCATGCCGAGAGGCAGGATTCGAACCCGACATCGTGCACCAGATCGACAACTACCCGACGACTCTCAACCTCGTAGCGGCAGGTTGCGGAGTGGCCCTCATTCCAGAATTCTCCGTGCCGCATCGTTCCGATCTCGAGGTATGCGACCTCCTGGTACCAGTGAGTCGCACGATCGACATATCTCATCGACGCTCGAGCGCCGAACGGCCCGCGATCCAGGCGACTCTTGCCGCGCTCAAGGAGATCCAATGTGGTGAGGCTCGCCTAGCGGTATGACCCTCAACCTGTCGAGGGCAGTAGCTGGCTATCTGGACAACAGCGCGTCCAGCACCTCGGCGAGCACAACCGCCTCGTCACCAGCGTCTGGTCGACCCTTGAACCCCGCCATTCGCTCGTAGATGTCAGCTCCAGCTTGGTGAAAGCCGCCGGGTAGACCCACGGCCATCATCGATGCGGCAATCTCTTGGAGCTCCGGCTCGAAACGCCAGGCCTTCGGGCCGACAGCGGCCGGGGCCGCCTCGCTTCGGGTCACGAGTTCCGGCATTGACGTGGCCCACTCGTCGAGCAGTGCGTCCTCTACCCCTTCGGCCTGAGCGAGCGCACGGATTGCCAGGAGCACAGCCGTCGTACCCTTCGTCCAACCGGCGAAACACATCTTGACCGCCGAGGCTGCACCCGCCCCACCATCGACCAATCGGACCTCGAGATTGCTGCCGGCGAACAGCTCGGCCACGCTCGACGCAGTTGCCCCCGACACATACAGGCGAGTGGTACCCGACTGCGATGGCGGAGGTCCGACGATCCCGCCATCAACGGCATCATCGAAGAGCTCGGCGACCTCTCTCGCCGTTGTCGGCGAGACCGCATTTGCATCCACGTACCTGCCGGAGAATCCCGCATCGGCGACGGCGCGGGCCACATCGAGCGCGTTGGCCGGTGGACAAACCGACAGAACCACATCGGCAGCCTCCACCACATCGGCGAGCGAACCGACCTCGGTGAGTCCGGCGGCTTCAGCTCGAGCTCGGGTGTCGGGCGAGCGACCGGCGCCCACCCACAGCACCTCTCGGTTCGGGTCGGCGGCGCGCAGCTCACGACCGATTGCCGCGCCCATGGCGCCCGGATTCAGCAGTGCCGTCGTCATGTGCAGAGCCTAGTCCTCTGGTATCAACGGCAAGCCGAGACGAGCGTGACGGGTGAACGAGTCATGCCCTGACAGCGGCTGATCTGACGGACCCGATTCAACCGCTACAGGGGTCGCGCCATGCGCACGAAGATGGTCGGCACAAAGCGCAAGCTGGGCCACTCGGCCGCCTCGACGAATCCGCTCCTGGCGTAGAGCTGACGCGCACGAGCGTTCCTGGCGGCGACATCAAGCGTGAGCCTCGCTGAACCGTTCCGGGTACCACGCTCGATGACGTCATTCAGAAGGACTGAGCCGATCCCCGCTCCACGGAGCTCGGGGTCGACGGCGATGGCCTGTAGGTAGAAATCGCTTTCGGGTACGTTCTCCAAGATGCGCCACAACGGCGCTAGTACCAGGCGGATCACTTTCATCCGCCGTGCTGCCCGTCCGGCAGCGCGCTCGAGAGGTTCGTCGGAGAACTCGCGATGTTGTTCACCGGTGTACGCCAAGCTCATGCCGACGATCACATCGCCCTGCTCGGCGAAGACCACATTCTCGTACGAGAGAGCGTGGCCCGGCACAAGGAATGCGGCGGCGATGATGCTCGCGACATCATGGCCAAGCATGAACCCGAAGAACCCGTCGGCGGCCTGATCGAGATAGTCAGCGAAGATGAGCCCCTCATCACGCTGCGGATTCGCCGGACGCAATCGGGTTATTCGATCTGAATCTTTCAAAACGCCAGGCATGAGACCTCCTCACTAGATGGAACATCGATTCACCTGATTCGACCACGAAGTGGCGCTGTTCAACAGAGGCCAAGGTCCGCCATCCGGACGCTGAGGCCAACTCAACCTTCAGGTCTGACTACACCGGTGAATGGTCAGGACGTTCGGAGGCTCGCGAAGAACGACTTGAGGGTCTGTGCACATTCTTCGCCGAGCACGTTGTGCTGCACCTCAAAGGTGTGCCGCAGCCGGGGATCCACACCCAGGTTGTACACCGAGCCAACCGCTCCTGCTTCGAGGTCGGCCGCACCGAAGACCACCTTCCGAACTCGGGCGTTCACCGCAGCTCCCGCACACATGGTGCATGGTTCGAGCGTGCTGATCAGCGTTGCGTTGTCGAGTCGCCACGTTCCGAGCCGGTCGCATGCGTCGCGCATTGCGAGCACCTCGGCATGCGCGGTCGGATCATCGGTCAACTGTCGTTCGTTGTGGCGAGACGAAACGACCTCACCCTCCACGACGACGAGCGCCCCGACGGGAACATCGCCGTGCGGGATCGCCAGTTCTGCTTCGGCCAATGCGAGGCGCATGAGATCGTCGTACTGCATGTAGAGAAGCTAGCTCCGGAGAAGCGCAGACCGTCTGGAGAAGTCCTGGCGATTGGTTTTGGGCCTAGCTGGTTGTCGCGAGTTCTTGCTGTTTGCGGGGTGACGGACGTCCGGTCTCGACGAAGACAGCCATGTCGTTGAGCAGGTCGGGATAGAGCTTGTCGAGTGCGTTCTTCATTGGAATCTCCATGATTCGTCCGATGATCGGCATCGTTTCGATCCGAGGGCCGATCGTGATGTCCGTCTCGGTGTCGCTGACCGGCTCGAGTGACCAGGTGGCCTCTACCGATCGGACGAAGAAGGGCAGCCCGGTGACGGAGAACTCCAGAACATGGTTCTCGTCGTCGACCTTGGTGATGGTGTCTTTGAGCGTCCCCGACTCGGTGTGGCAGATTCGGTCGAAGTCCTCCGACTCGGTTCCGGCTCGACAGCTGGTGGTGCCAAATGCCCAGTCGTGGTTGCTGGTGAAGTCGTCGACGACGAACCGCCAAACCTCTTCGATCGGTTTGTTGATCCGGCGGGTGGCTTTGATGTCGATCATCTTTGTCCTTTCGGGTGTTTGCATGAAGCCGCAGCCTGGTTCATTACGGAACCGGCCAGTTCCGACAACATAGACCGCTCCGTTCCGGAACGCAAGAGTTCTGTTATTATCCGTGCATGAGTGAAGGACCCTCCCGACGGCCGAGCAACACCACCGGACGCAAGCGTGATGAGGAGCGCACCGATGCGATTCTCACTGCGGCGGCTGACCTTCTCCTCGAGGTCGGCTTCGAGAGAATCACGACCCAGGGCATCGCCGAACGGGCTGGCGCCGGCAAGGGTGCCATTTACCGGCGGTGGGCCACGAAGGAAGCGCTGCTTGCGGAGGCGATCCGAAACATGCCGCCTCGCGAAGCCCCTGTCACCGACGATCCCATCGATGACCTTCAGGCCCTCGTCGCGGAGCGTTGCCAATCGGCCGAGGAGAAGCCGGGCCTCGTCCCGGGCCTGATCGCCGCGATGCGATCCGACCAAGGCATCGAACACGCGGTCAAGGAGGGCTACGACCTCTCGTATATGCGAGACACCCTCGTCCGCATCCTCGGCCCCGACCACCCACACCTTGACGTGCTCGCGGACATCACCCAAGCCGTACCGCTCTTCCGGGCAGCCTTCACCCCCGAAACAATCAACGCAGAACTGATGACCGAGGAGATCATCTCACTCGTCGAATCGCTCGCCGCAACAGCACCCAGCCGGGAGAACGAAGTCGGCGCAACCGTCAGCCGTCGCGCGACACAACGGTGACCGGGACTACTCGCGAAAGTTCGCGCCCTGCCGATCGAGTAGACGCAGCAGAGCCGTCCACTCGAGTTGACCCAGCTCAGGGTTCGCCTGGCGCGTTGTATATACCGCGAACGTGTCACGTTCGACCGCTTCGTCCATCGAACGCAGATCGCCCATTGCCGCGGCGGAGCACTGAATCTGGCAAGCGGATTCGAGGTAGTACATGCGATTGAACGTCGCCTGGATCGTGTAACCCGAGGTCAACAGACCGTGGTTGCGCATGATCACGCAATGGCTTCGTCCGCAACCGGTGCCAATCTCCTGGGGCGTCTCGAAGGTGCCGGGGCCCGAGTATTCGAAATAGCTCACTTCAGGCATCACGATCATCGAATGCTGGCTGATCGGCAACAACCCGCGTTCGGTCGCTCCAACCGCAACGCCCGCTTTGGTGTGGGTGTGCATGACGCAGTTGACATCGGAGCGCTCGCCATACACCCCGCTGTGGATGTTGAATCCCGCGAGGTTGAAGCGCGATTGGTCGCCGACGACGTTGCCGTCCATGTCGAGTTTGACGAGACTCGACGCCGTTACCTCGTCAAACATGTCGCCGTAGGCATTGATCAGAAAGTGATCGGGCTGATCTGGCAGTCGCGCCGACAGGTGCGTATAGATCATGTCGGTCATCTTGTAGTGATGCGTCAGGCGATAGAGCGCCGCCAGGTCGCACCGGGTCTGCCACTCAACATCGCTGACCTTGTCGCGCAGGGCACTGCGGCCGCTGATCTGGTCACTCGCTACTGCCATGAAGACTCCTTGATCCGCAAGCTTCATCCGAGCCGCTGTATTCGGTCAAGTGTTTTCCGACTGTCTTGGGTCATGATTGTCACGTACAGCTTGTCATCGCGAATGGAGTAAGGAATCATGCCGGTTTACAAAGGCGAGGACATGGTGCCGACACCAGACAGCGCTCGCCCACACATCATGATGAAGCAGTACGGCGGCGAGCTGATCAAGGCCGGGGTCGTCACGTACGCACAAGGCGAGGCGCCGCCACCCCATGTTCATCCGACCGACGAGCAATGGATCTATCTGCTCGAAGGGCGCCTCGCAACGATGCTCGGCGACGAGGTCGACATCATCGGCCCTGGCGACATGGTGTATATCCCCCGCGGGGTCCCGCATGGCATCCGGCTGCTCGGCGACGAGTGCCGCTTCTTCACCTGCAAAAGCCCGGCAGGGTCGGGCGCACTCAGCGAGGACTACACGCCGATTCAGAATCTCGAGGAGATGGTGCAGCGGCTCGAAGAAGCCGCGGCTAACGCCTAGACCCTCCAGAAACCTCGTGGGGCTGCTTGAAGCTCGTCGCAACCATCCTTGGTGACGAGGACGAGACCCCCGGTCTGAACGCCGGCACGTTCATCGGTGGTGATCACGTTCGGTTGTACGACCACCATCATCCCTGCTTCGAGAACCATGTCGGGCACGGGCTCGTTCTGACGAGACGAAGAGCCGAGGATCGGCTGGAAATACCCGCCGCCGTATCCGTGGACCAGATCGTCATAGATCGTGAAACCAGCATCCTCGATGACCGCTGAAGCGTCGATCACTTCCTGAGGAGTCGCCCCGTCTCGGATGACGGAGCAGATTGCGTCATACGCTGCGTCGGCGGCTTGGTGGAGATCCACGTACAGGTCTGTCGGCTCGGCCTCGATCGTCATCGAACGAAGGACCTGCCCCGAGTATCCCCACCAATTCGCGCTGATCTCACAGGTGAGCACATCACCGGCGGCCAGCGGGCGTTGGGTCGGCCACTGAGAGGGCACGCAGCTCTGCGGGTTCTCCATGTTCGTCGCGCCGAAGTAGTGGATGTGGTTCGTCGCCCCCGTTGCGAGGTAGGCGGCCTCGCAGGCAGCGCCGAGCTCGGTCTCCGTCGTCCCAACCTTCGCTGCAGCTCGGACGGCCTCGATGGCGGCGTCGGAGAGTTCAGCCGCCTTGCGCATCCATTGCTGCTCTTCGGGTGACTTGATCATTCGCAATCGCACATACGCGCCGCCAAGATCCACGAGCTCGAATCCCGCTGTCGACAGCGTCCGATGGTCCTTCCAGGTGATCGGCCCGACCAGGGCAACCCGCTTGGCGCCTCGTGAGCGGAGTGCATCGACCACGGTTGACATCGTGGACGGACCACCCCACGAGACATCGGCGTCTCGTGCCCACCGCCTGGCCGCGGGCACGTGGTTGTAGAACTGGACGAACAACTCATCCTTGGCATCGGGCGACATCACCACCGCGGCCTCACGCGTCGTCTCCCATCCGGTGAGCCAGCCGACTCCCGATCCGGCACGATTCGCACCGTAGATGAGCGCAACGTCCGCATCGGCCTCGGCGAGCGCACCTTCGAGGGCGACTCGCCTCCGTTGATACTCCGAATCAGTGAAGCGAATCGGTGTGTCCGCTGACGCAATGTCGGTCATGAGGTCTCCAGTCCATCGAATTCACGCAGGCGCTCGCCGATGGCGAGTCTGCAATATTTCGGTGCGCCTGTCGCCCTGCTCTATCAGATCTTCCACTCGAAACCGGTCTCCTGCTCCGACAGGTCCCACAGCCGCTCCATGACCTGCTTCGCATAGGCGTACGGCTCGAGGGTGCCTTTCCCCACCGGGCCGACCCATTCGTTCCTGCCGGTGGGTCCGTAGAGGGCGCGTTTTTCCAGGCCGTCTTCCGTAGCGCACATGACCTCGGGGTAGGCACCCTTCTCGGCGGACTGGACCATCGGCGACATCGACATGAGCTTGAACACGGCCCTCGTCATCAGGTTGCCGCTGGTCGAGATGAGCGATGTGCGAGACGAACCCGGATGACAGACAAACACCTGGACACCGGAGTTCGCTTCTGCGAGCCGGTCCTGGAGCTCGTAGGCGAACATCATCTGTGCCAGCTTGCTCTGGGAGTACGTCTTGTTCTGGTGGTAGTTGCCGTCCCAATTCATGTCATCGAACTGGATCGTACGGATCCCCATCTTGTAGCCAAGGCTGGCGACCACCACGATGCGACCCTTCGACTCTTCGATTCGTTCAAAGAGCAGTCCGCTCAACAAGAAGTGACCGTAGTGGTTCGTTCCGAGCATGCTTTCGTGGCCGTCGACGGTGAGCTTCTGCGTGGGCACCTGCGCGATTGCCGCGTTGCAGATGAGCGCGTCGATCCGAGGGACCGTCTCGAGGACCTCCGCTGCCGCAGAGCGCACGCTGTCGAGCTCAGCGAGGTCCATGCGCACGAAGGACACCTCGGCGTCCGCCCCGAATTCACCCTTCAGCTTCGAGACCGCTGCCTCAGATCGCTCGGCGCTCCGATTCAGCATCACGACCGTGGCACCCTTGCGCAAAAGTATCCGAGTCGCCTCGAAGCCCGCGCCAGCGTTGCCGCCGGTGATGAGGAAGGTCTTGCCGTCCTGTGGACCAAGGCGGTCCGGTGTCCAGCCTCGAGGTCCAAACGTTGTGTCTGCCATTGCTACATTCCCGTCGTTGGTTGACAGTTGACAATAACTCTCACCACCGATCATGAATAGACCGAAATGTCTTTGATACATGCCTATTTGTCTCAACAGCCTTGCAAAGCGAACCTCGTGTCGTTACGTTGCGTGAATGAGCAAGCAGCAAATTCGGCGATTGATCGAAGCCAGGGTCAACGAGGACGGCCTGGTCGAGACCGGGGTGTCGAGCGTGCAATTCTTCCGCATCACCGAACCGGTTCGCTGCGCGCCAGCGGTGTACGAACCTACCCTGGTGGCCATTGTCAGCGGGAGCAAGGAGGCGATCCTCGATGGCACCTCCCACGTGTACGACAGCAGCCAATACCTGTGTTGCGCCATCTCGATGCCCGTAGAGGCGGGGACACCCGCGGCATCACCAGCCAACCCTCTCCTCGGGGTACAGATCGCGTTGGACCCGAGGGTGATGACCGAGCTCGCAATAGAAATGGAAAACGCAGCTGGTGCAATCCGAGAGCCTCAAGGCGGTCCACTCCCACAGGGGTTCGCCCTCGCTCGCTGGGACGACGCGTTCGCAGACGCCCTCTTACGACTGGTGCAACTGGCCGGCAGCCCGACCGACACCGCGGTGCTCGGAGCTAGCCGGCTGCGCGAGGTGTACTACGCCCTGCTCAAAGGTGAGGCTGGAGCCGCGGCGAGCCGCGCGTTCGGAGTGGGTAACGAAATCGCCCGACTGATCGAGCACGTGTCCTCCCACCTCGACGAAGAGATCACCATCGAAGACATGGCCTCACACGTGGGCATGAGCCGGGCCGTCTTTCACCGAAAATTCAAACAGGCCACGACCATGTCGCCGATTCAGTTCATGAAGGGCATCCGCCTCAACAACGCCGCCATGAAGATTGCCGGCGGGATGACCGTCAACGAAGCTGCGATGCAGGTGGGCTACGCGAGCCCCTCACAATTCAGCCGAGAGTTCAAGCGGCTCTACGGACAGTCACCCAGACAGTGGAGCACTTCCACGCAACCACTCCCCGCAGGCTTTCAGTAACCAACGGCCGAGAGGCTCGCGGACTCACGGACCTACAGGTCTGGCCAGACCTCGGTGTCCTCGTAGAACTGGCTCCAGGCAAACCAGAACGCTTGGTGAGCGACGAGTTCGTTGCCGTCAGTGTCTTCGGCACGGATGCCGCTACCCGACTTGACGATGCGAACGCCCTCGGCCTCGACGGCTCTGCCCCGACCGAGCTCACCAACGGCCGTGGCGACGTGGAACGCCACCGGGGTTCCACCGGGCGAGATCACGCCGAGAACGTCGTCCTGAATAGGAAGGCGGGGGTCGACATCTCCGACCGGGAAGATGGGGCCCTGGGCGTCGCGACCGTTGCGGAAGTCGGGGTCACGTCCGAGGGCGAGGTCCTCGATCAGTGCATCGGTATCGGGATGTTCGGCCTTCCAGTCGGCCCAGGTTGAGGTGACAACGGTGTGCTGATCGAGCTGCACACCGAGCTCGGCAAGTGGACCTGTGTCGGCGGTGCCGAGGAACGTGTCGAAGATCGAGAACGTGTTGAGGTCGTACATGACCTTGTTCGAACGGTTGAGGAGGCCTGAGGTCCGAAGCACTGGACGCTCGACACCATCGGGCACGTTGTCGGTGAACCACACCTGCGCCGACCCGCAGAGGGTGCAATAGGGCAACGCGAAGTCGCGACCACCGAGCGTGTCGTTGACCATCTCTCGCACTTCCATGATCTGGCGGGGATACGCCCGGGCCTCTCCATTGATGACCACGCCAAAGACGATGTCATCGTCTTGAAGCCAGGTTGTTTCGGCGGCGGTTTGGGTCGGCGGATTGTCCGCAGCCGGAATGCAGTTGCACGACTCATCGGTCTGGTCGTATGGACGGTCATCGATGCTCACACCACCCCACGACACGAAGCGCCAGTCCATGCCTTCGGACTGGTCGAACAACGGCCCCCACTCGGCGAGCTCGTTCGAATAGATCTGACGTTTGATCTCGCCGTATCCCGGAGGCGCAGGGATGTCCCAGGCAATCATCTTGTTGGATGCCTCGGTCCACGCTCTACTCACCGACGCGCTGCTGTCGGTGAGGGTGTTTACTCCCTCAGTCAAGAGTTGCGCCCCGGCCCGGTCTTCAGGGAAACGAAGAAGGTCCAGCAGAATCCAAGCCACGCGGACGTCGTCAGAGTGGCCGAGTTGAACCAGTGCCTGATTCTGCTCGTTGGTGCGAGTCTCGGCGAGACTGCCCGTACCGAACACGGTGTCGATGGCGGCGGCGATCTCCGGCGTGAAGTCACCGACAGGAACCTCGGGCGCTGGGCCGAAATCAACGACCCCGCCGTCGGGGACCGGGTCGACGTCTTCAGGAACTGCGTCGACTGCACTCGTCGTGGTCTCCGGCGCAGGCTCGGCGTCGACGGCACTGCTCGGGCTACTCGTTGCAGCGTCGGCGGATTCTTCAACCGCTGAGCTGCACGACGCTGCGAGAACAACAAGTACAGCGAACGAAATCAGACGAAACGACATTCCTCTAGTACAGCCTTACCTCGCCCGGTCATATTGGACCACCAGTCGATCGTTCCGCAGAGCTTCACATTCGCCAACTGGTCAGAAGGGGGCGAAGTCGCCCTGGGGCGCAATCGGCACGGTCCATCGGTCGTGGGGACTGATCGCTGCGCCCGTCGCACTCGGCGTCGACACTTGGCCATTCTCACCAAAGAGCCAAAACACAAAGTTTGTGCGCTCGCCACCGGTTATTGCATGTGCCGTATGCGGGACGTTGCCGTGATGGATCATCGCACTGCCTGGCTCGAACTTCAGCGCGGCCACGTCGCTGCTCGCCCGGTCGAAGAAATCGACGGTCGAGCCGGAGAAGTCCTCCCCTGGAAGGTTCAGATTGACGTTCAACGTCACCGACGAGGCGTCGGTGTGCGGACGAATCGATGTGTCGGTCTCCGGGCGGTAGTGGATCGAGAATCCAAAGGTCTGCGTGTCGAACCCCACGATGTCGGGGAAAAGGAGCCGCGCAATCGGACGCATGTAGGTGTTCATCACCAAGCGGTAGAAGGCCTGGAACGTCGGCGCGCCAAGAAAGCCCTCCGACTTGGCATCGAGCATCACTCCGCGACGGTTGAGCACGATTCCATAGGGAGGTCGAGTTGGATCTCTTCGAGATAGTCACGAAGCTCGCCAATGCGTTCCGGGTCGAAGAATTGCAACGAGAACACACCGGGCGCAGCCTCGTGCATCAGGTCCAAGACTGCATGCTCCGTGGTCGGGTCTTGCCAGGCCCGCGCCACCGCTACCCGGAGGTCGGCGTCCAGCAGTCTGTCGTCGATCGCAAATTCACGGTTGAGCTCTACAGCTTCCCATTCGCTCCACGCATCGATGAGCAGCTGACGGTTTTCGATCCAGAATCGCTGGACTGATGGGTCACGCCGAAGCATGGCGTCGCGTCTCGGAAGATCGAGCGAACGGGCGCGCTCAAGGTGACTCATCTCGTGATTCGTTGTCATGTTCATAGGTCCTTGTGTGATCAGTTCTTGTCGTTCATCACGCCGTTGCCTAACTCAGGGTTGACTTCTGCAGTCATGGCGTCGAGGAGATCGACCAGAGCAGCCGTCTTTCCGTGATCGAGGGCATCAGGATGCGGGCTAGCGAACTGCCCGGAGTCATTGTCGAAGTAGCGGCCTGATGCGTCGGCGAATTCGTCAGACGTCGCAGCTCTCACGAGGATGTCGACCCCGATACCGATGTCCTTACCAGCCGTTCCGTAGGCCTCCTTCACCATCTTCGTACCCAGGAAGGACCCGGGATTCACCGCAATGACGTCTGGACCCTGCCCGCCGAACTCGTGCGCCAAATGATTCGACCACATGGTCAAGGCGAGCTTGCTCTGGGCATACGCCTCGCCCTGGTCAAGGGGCACCCCTCCAGTGAGCGCCTCGCGGTTGACCGGCGCTTGTGCGGCGGACGACAGATTGATGACCCGGCTTCCCTCGCCAAGCAGCGGGACTAGCTGGCGAGTCAACAGGTAGGGCGAAATCGTGTTCACCATGAAGCGCATGTCGATTCCGTTTGCGGCGACGCTGGTTGCGAGGCGGAACACTCCAGCGTTGTTGATCAGGACGTCGAGTGCCTGGTGGTTGGCGGCAACGAGTTGTGCCATACCTACGACCGCATCAGCATCGGAGAGGTCGGCCTCATATCGCTCCAAGGCGCCTGTCCCCCCTGCGGTACGAATGTGTTGTTCGGCCGCAACGAGCTTCGACTCGCTTCTGCCATGCAGCAGAACCGTGTGGTTTTGGACGGAAAGCACAGTGGCGGTGGCGAGGCCGATGCCGTCGGTCGAACCTGTGATGAGAATGGTCTTGGTCATTGGGTGTTCCAGTTCCGACGAGGGAGAAGGCAACCAAACATCGGGTTGCCTTTCGGGTCAGAAAGCATCATGATTTGCGCAGTATCAAAGGGCAAGAAGGCACCTCAAAGGCCTATAGGTACCCAAGGGAAACTACTATGCGGCAACTTTCTTCCGGCTCCTCAGACAATGACAAAGGAGATCTCTACTCGATCGGCTGTCCGTGTCGCGAGGTGCTCGATCTCATCGGTTCGAAGTGGTCCGTCTTAGTGATTGGCCGCCTCGAAGAAGGCCCCTATCGCTTTGGCGAACTCCGGAGAGCAGTCCCCGGGATCACCCAGAAGATGCTCACCCAAACGCTGCGTCGCCTTGAGGAGGACGGCATGGTCCACCGTGAGGTTCTCGCCGAGATGCGCCCTCCGCGCGTCGAATACTCGCTCACCGACCTCGGGCGGACCATCACCGAGCCACTCGAAGCGATCCGCCACTGGACCGAGCAGCACCTCCCCGACGTCCGCCGAGCCCGAGATCAATTCGCAACCAGCCTTTAGGGCCCGGACTCTCGCGCGAGGGTGTGACGCACGCGGCTAGGTGTCGGTCAACGCCATGTACATCCAGGCGTGGATCACGTTTTCGTCGCCAAGGGTTATCGGAACGATCTGGCGGACGAAGCCCTCGCCGTGGAACTCATCAACCGATCGCCAGTTCTTGTCCAGCCTGTTCGAGAGAAGCACCATGACCGACACGTGGTTGCCATCGTCATCGGGCAGGAATCCCTCGTACCCCTCGGCTGCACCCCAAGTGATCTCGAACTCGAAACCGCGAGCGATGCCGGGCACCCAGTCCCCTTCGATGGAGCGAAGAACCCAGTGGTTCTTCTCCCCCGGCATGAGCGACCCGTAGACGGCCAACGCACCTGCTTCATCCGTCACGATGAAGAAGATAGCTTCTCACCAGTTCCGAGCCCGAGGTGGTTCTCGATCCCTGGGATGCGGTCTTGCAGGCGGTGATTCACATAGAGCACGGTCGTCTCACCCGAGCGACAGATGCGCTCGATCAGTGCCAGCACCAGTTGCCGGTTCATGTCGTCGAGCCCCAGGCATGGCTCGTCGAGGATCAACAGCGGCGGGTGTTTCACCATCGCACGCGCAATCAACACCAAGCGCTGCTCTCCGTATGACAGTCTGTTGAACGGCTCGTCTGACCGTTCTTTCATGCCGAGCAGTTCGACCCATTCGTCGGCAATGGCCTTCTGCGTGTCGGTGCTCCTGGTGTACAGGCCGATGCTGTCGTAGAAGCCCGAGATGATGACGTTCTTGACGCTCGTACCAACCCGGTACTCCCATTGCAGCGCGGTGGAAACGTAGCCGATGTACTGCTTGATCTGCCAGATGCTCTCGCCCGTCCCCCGCTGGAATCCGAGGACGTTGATGTCGTTCACGTAGCACTGCGGGTGGTCGCCGGTGATGAGCGAAAGCAAGCAGGTCTTGCCGCTGCCGTTCGGCCCACTCACCTGCCAGTGTTGGTTCGCTTCGATGGTCCAGTCGAGGTTCTCGAAGACGGTGTTGTCGGTGTATCGAACGGTTGCGCCGGTGAGCTGAACCAAGGGTTCGTCGGGGTTCAGTGGCGGCAGCGAGATGGCCGGATCGGCCCTTGGGACCTCGAGCTCACTCGTCTTCAAGTGAAGCAGCTGATGCAGCTCGCCAAAGGCACGCTCGTCGGCACGGTCGACCTGTTGCAACAGCCGGCCGTCGTCGAGGTAGGCAATGTGGGTGATGAAGTCTGGGCATTCGTCGAACCGATTGAGGACGAGCACCATCGGCACGGTCTCAGCCAGCGTTGCGAGGTGGCCTTGCAGCCATTGCGTCGAGTCGTGATCGAGGCCGTCAAATGGCTCATCGAGAACGAGCAGGCCGGGGCGGCTCGTGAGCGCCCGGATGAGCATGACCTTTCGGGTCTCCCCCGTCGACAGCTTGCGGAAGGCCCGATCCATCAAAGGCTCGAGGCCCAACGTGGCAACCAGCTGTTGCGCCAACTCATCGTCGAGGCAGACATCGGCAATGATCTCCGAGGTGGGTGTGCCCTCGGAGATCACGTCAAGAATGTCGGCATCATCCTTGCGGAGCTCGGCTGCGATGAGCTCCGCTTGACGTTCATAGGACACGAGCGCCACACCGCCTTGCGGCGAATCACTGTCTGGCAGACCAGACAGCGTTCCCGATAGGTGGTCGCCCTCGCCAGCAAGTACTGCGGCGAGCGCGGACTTGCCCGAGCCGTTCGCTCCTGCGATCAGCCAGTGTTGTCCGGGCTCGATGGTCCAGCAGACATCGCGAAGCTGAAACCGCCCATCGAAGTCAACTGTCAGATCGTCAAGCGTGATATTGGAGTCGTCCATGGATTCCTGAGGCCCGCGAGTTCTGAGCCGCTAGGCGAAGAACTTGAGGAACCCGAAGGGTTCACACAATTCGCTTCATGTCGGCCATGTGGCCGCGCAAGACGCCGCCGATTTCTTCGACCGGGTGGCTGCGGATGGCGGCGTTGACCTCGATGAGGCGTGCGTTGTCGACACCCGTGTCGTCGAGCTCGAGGCCCTTGCCAATGACGTCGCTCTTGATGCCCTTCATGAAGTCACCCAACAGCGGAACACACGCATGGTTGTAGAGGTAGCAGCCATATTCGGCGGTGTCTGAAATGGTTGCGTTCATCTCGTAGAGCTTCTTGCGAGCGATCGTGTTGGCGATGAGCGGCGTCTCGTGAAGCGACTCGTAGTAGGCCGAGTCGGCAATGATGCCCGCCGCGGTCATGGTTTCGAACGCCAGCTCGACACCGGCCTTCACCATGGCGACCATGAGGATTCCGTTGTCGAAGTATTCCTGTTCGGAGATTTCGACGTCGCCCGCCTCGGTCTTCTCAAACGCTGTCTCTGCGGTGTCTGCACGCCAGCCGAGCAATTTGGCGTCGTCGTTGGCCCAGTCCTCCATCATTCCCGACGAGAACGCACCCGTCATGATGTCGTCCTGGTGCTTCTCGTAGAGCGGACGCATGATGTCCTTCATCTCTTCTGCGAGATCGAAGGCCCGGATCTTGGCTGGGTTCGACAGGCGGTCCATCATGTTGGTGACGCCGCCGTACTTGAGCGCTTCGGTGACCGTCTCCCACCCGTACTGGATGAGCTTCGAGGCGTAGCCAGGCTCGACGCCCTCCTCGATCATCTTGTCGAAGCACAGGAGTGAACCGGTCTGCAGCATGCCGCACAAGATGGTCTGTTCGCCCATGAGATCGGACTTGACCTCGGCGACGAACGAGGACATGAGCACGCCCGCCTTGTGACCGCCAGTGCCGACGGCGTACGCCTTGGCCAACGCCAGACCCTCGCCGTTCGGATCGTTGTCTTCGTGCACTGCGATGAGGGTCGGCACGCCGAAACCGCGAACGTACTCGGCACGAACCTCTGAGCCCGGGCACTTCGGGGCGACCATGATGACGGTGATGTCGTCGCGCACCTGCATGCCCTCTTCAACGATGTTGAAGCCGTGGGAGTACGACAGGCAGGCGCCCTGCTTCATCATCGGCATGATGGTGTTCACGACCGACGTGTGCTGCTTGTCGGGCGTCAGGTTCAATACCACATCGGCGGTAGGAAGCAGTTCCTCGTACGTGCCGACGGTGAACCCGTTCTCCGTCGCGTTCTTCCACGACTGGCGCTGCTCCGAAATGGCGGCGTCGCGCAGGGCGTACGACACGTCGAGGCCGCTGTCGCGAAGGTTCAGGCCCTGGTTCAAGCCCTGGGCACCGCAACCGATCACGACCATCTTCTTGCCCATAAGGGCGTCGACACCTTCGGTGAACTCATCGAGGTGCATGAAGCGGCACTTGCCCAGCTCGGCGAGTTGCTGGCGCAGCGAAAGGGTATTGAAGTAATTGGCCATGGTCCGGGCTTTCGGTTGGGAGATCGGGCGATTCGATGTGTGAACAGAGAAACTCTAGCTGCGGGTATGTGTTTCGTAAATTGAGATATTTGCAACATAGTGTCCCGATTTTTGCAACACAGAGTTCCTGCTCCCATACTGAACGCATGACAACACTTGGCCCCTGCGATGTTTCGGCGGAGCCGAAACCCGAGAAGTGAGCGAAGCGAACGACGTGGACATTCGAACGCTCAAGCACTTCATCGTGTTGAGCGAAACCCTGCACTTCGGACGCGCCAGCGCAAAGGCGAACATCAGCACCTCGGCGCTGTCACGCAACATTCGCAGGCTGGAAACCGAACTCAACACCACGTTGTTCGACCGCGACAACCGGACGGTGTCGCTCACACCAGAGGGTCGTATTTTTCAACGGTACGCCCGAGATGCGGTGCAGCAGTGGGAACAGATTCGCTACGACCTCACCGATCCGACCGAACAGCTCTCCGGCGAGATACGCCTCTACTGTTCGGTCACCGCGAGCCACAGCATTCTTGTCGACCTGTTGAACCGCTTCCGGCCCGCCCACCCGGGGGTCGAGATCATGCTGCAGACCGGCGATCCCGAACATGCCATCGAGGCCATCTTGGCTCTGGAAGAGGAGTTGGCGATCGCTGCCCGACCGGAGGCACTCCCGCCCGGCGTGCTCTTCAAACCGATCACCGAATCGCCACTCGTGTTCGTCGCCCCCGATGAGTCTGCGGAGGTGCCCATCGCCCACATCGCCACGGGCACGATCGCTGACTGGCACGACGTACCCATGATTCTCGCTGCCGGCGGAATCGCCCGACAGCGCGTCGATGCCTGGTTTGAAGAACTGGGAGTCTCCCCGCAGATCTACGCCCAAGTCGCCGGCAACGAGGCCATCGTCAGCATGGTGAGCCTGGGTCTTGGCGTGGGTGTTGTGCCGAAGATCGTGCTCGACAACAGCCCTCACTTAGCCCGAGTGCGGGTGCTCGACGTGGAACCTGCGCTGACCCCATACGACCTGGGGCTCTTCACCCTGCAGCGTCATCTGAAGAACCCACTGGTCAACGCGTTCTGGTCGCTGCTCGATCCCGCTGACTAAAGCTCGCCCAGCTGTGAGCTCCTCGTTGAGGCCATCGCCGAAAGCACGTCGGCCGGCGGACGTTGGCTTCCACGCTTCATCGCCTGTAGGCACTCAGCTGCACCGAGTTCGTCATCGAGTTCAGCCCGAAGCGTTCGGACGATCAGGTAGTGCGAGAGATTGTTGAGGTGCCCAGTCGAGATCAGGCCAAGCAATTCGGCTGCTTCGGAACTCCGACCTGCCATTTGCTCACAAATCGCGAAGGCCAGCACGACGTCGAGCGTCACGTCGTGACCTTCCTGATCAGCTCGCTCCCGCGCTCGTCGCAGACCCGCGGTCGGGTCCTCCCCTTCCATTGCGCTCACGAGCGCTGAGCTCCAAAGGAACAGCCACGGCTCAGGCCCGCCGATCCGTGACAGGTGCGCGCGTTGGCGCTCCCGCCAGTACCGAAGACGACCGGCGTCGCGGTTGATTAGCGCAGCCGTCCACGCCGCCCAGTTCGCGATGAACACTTCGTAGCCACCGCCATCGACCTGGTGCCCAACTCGCTCTGCGAGTTCGGTTCCGGCTGCGAGTTCACCCGCCGACAGCTCGGTCACCGATCGGAACGACTCGAACAGCTGAACGAGCCGAGGGTCAACTGTTCGAGACTGCGCCACGAGCTCGACGAACTCAGCGCGGGCCCGCGCCGGTGCAGCGACGACGTGATGAAGTGCTTCGAAGTGACGCGCGATGAGTGCCGCGCCCTGATCATCGACGTCCGCAGCGAGCTCAACCGCCTCGCGCGCGGTGTCCAGGCCGAGCTCGTGGTCAGCCGTCCCTTGGGCGACGTCAGCGCGAACGAGCAGAGCCCACAGACGATCGCGCGGTGACAGAACCTCCAAGGTCTCGTCAACGCGAGTTGCCCAACGTCGTCCGTCGTTTCCAATGTTCGTGTTCCGGAAGAGGTACGAGCACCCGATGTGAATCTCGAGCGCATCGACCGTGTGCTCCGCCCACATCGATCGGTCGAAGGCGAATCGCTGATTGTCGAGGTCGTTGCGGACTGAGGCAGCGTGATCGCCTGACAGCCATCGTTCCAGGCGCGATCGGGTGCACGTCTGGTCGGCCACGTGGCGGCGGAGACGTTCCTCGGCCTCGTCGACCTCGGCGACCTCGGTCAGACGATGAATTGCGAACGCCCGGATCGTTGCCAGTAGGCGATACCTGCCATGCACCGGATCCCACGTCAACAGGTTCTTCGCGATGAGGTCGGAGAGTATGTCGAGGATTCTGCCGCCGTCGTCTTGTCGCCCGACCGCCTCAGCGGCAGCAAGATCGAACGTGCCGGGGAACACGCCGAACTGTCTGAAGAGCCACTGGCCCCGCTGGTCGAGTAGGTCGTAGCTCCAAGCAATCGTGCGTTCGAGTGTCGCATGACGATCGCCGGTCCGGTTCCGTCCACGCGCCGAGAGCTCCAACAGCGCACCAAGCCGTGTCGTCAGGTCGTCGAGACTCAGATGTCCAAGTTGAGCGGCAGCGAGTTCGATCGCGAGCGGCAGACCGTCGAGCTGTTCACAGAACGTGACGACCCGCTGATCATCGGCCTCTAGATCAATGTCGGCACGCGCGTCCCGCGCTCGAGCAACGAACAGTTCGGACGCGAAACCATGGAGCGACCCCAGTGGCTCGACGACCTCACCCTCGACTCCGAGCGGCTCACGACTCGTTGTGAGCAACGCAAGGTCGGGAGCGGAATCGAGGAGCTCGTCGACGAAGCCAGCACACTCGTCTAGCAGATGCTCGCAGTTGTCGAGCACGATCAGTGCAGACCGCCGACCGAGGCGTTCCGCCATCGAACCGATGTCCGTTGCAGGACCGTCGATTCCGGCAGCCTGTGCGACGGCACGGATGATCCCACCTCCGTCTTGGACCGCGGCGAGCTCGACGAAGATCACTCCCCCCGGAAATGTCACAACCATCGAGTTGGCGACCGCCAGCGCCAACGTCGTCTTACCCGCGCCGCCCGGCCCGACGACGGTCACCAGCTGGTGCTCGATGATGGCATCGCTCACGCGTTCGACGTTGTGGCTTCGGCCGATGAGTTCCTTGCGGAGGCTAGGCAGCCGCGATGCTGTCGTGCCCGTCAGCGGTGGAAAAACTGGTCCGTCTAGCTGCCAGATCCGCAGCGATTGCATAGCTGCGTCGATCTGGCACATTCCGAGGTCGACGAGGCCTTCGGCGTCGGACAGCAATCCGCAGGTGACATCGGATACCAGGGTCTGGCCGCCGTGCGCTGCGCTCATGACGCGAGCAGCGCGGTTGACCGCCGGCCCAAGATAATCACCATCACGCTCGATCGCCTCGCCGCTATGTACACCCAAACGGACCCGGATCGTCAGTGGCTCAGGCCACCGCATGTCATCGAGGTCGGCGCGTATGGAACGTGCCGCCGCGACGGCGTCGGTCGCTCGCTCAAAAGCCGCCGCGAAGCCATCGCCAGCCGTCGCGAACACGAATCCGCTGTTGGCAGCGATTCCATCGCGGACGGCCGCATTGTGGCTTCGGATGGCCTCGTCCATCTCCTCCGGGTGCTGTTCCCACAACCGAGATGAACCTTCGATGTCGGTGAAGAGGAAGCTGACGGTTCCAGTCGGCAGATCCGCGTGCCCTGCGACGGCCGTCGTCGCGCGTTCGGACTCGCTAGCACGTTCGACGACGTCGGCGATGAACTGATAGCCGCGTCGGTGTACGGTGCGAATCACCCGTTGCGCCTGTCCGTCATCGCCGAGGAGCTTTCGCGCCGTCTTGATACGCGAAGTCAGCGCCGATTCGCCGACGAACGCACCGCCCCATACCTCGTCGAACAGTTCGATCTTGGAGATCACGCGCTCGCGGTGCTCGATCAGGTAGCAGATGACATCGAACACCTGCGGCTCCACGTGAATAGTTGCGCCTTCGTGCCGCAGCTCGACGCGATCGGGGTCGACCTCGTACCCGTTGAACGCGAACAACACGGTGTCAGCCGAAGACTGCGCTCGACGCGCGGTGAAGTCGGAGGGCATCGGTCTCGGCCGCCATGGCGCGACCCATCTCGGCGAGCAGTTTGGCCGACTCGTGCGGCTGCCAGTCGAGTGACGCGAGCCGATCGATGTGTTCGAACAAAGGCATGGAGAGAGTGTCGCGAACTCGTTCGTAGTCGTCCAGGTTCGAGGTCAGGATCGCTGCGGAGAGTAATTCGGCGTCGCGCAGTGCGTCGCTGAGGCCGTGCGCCGCCGCAGGGTCCTTGAAGAAGCCGGCATCGCCCACCAGTGCCCAGCCGCGGCCGTGTGGTTTCAGGAACCGACCGCGACAGCCCGGGAAGCTCCGGAAGGCTCCCACGATTGTCCCCGCTCGTGCCCCATCGCCGAGACTCCGTGACACCCGACCCAGTGAACGAATCAGCGCCATCTGAGGATCGAGGCGAACCAGTTGGAAGTCGGCGAGCGACATGCTCGCAAAGATCACATGCTGGTCATCGTTGGTCGGAATCGAGCCGCCGACGAGGCGGTCACCGTACGCGAACCAGTAGTCGTCAATCGGTAGTTCCGCCTGTCGCACGTATGCGTAGAGCGACGCGAGCGCATGGTGACCGGAGCGCGTGGTCGGCGCGTCGACATTCCTGGCCACGAATGAACGCAGGCCGTCGGCGCCGACGACGAGAGTGGCACCGACCGGGTTCCGCCGACCCACCTCGTCCTCTGTGACAACGCCACGGACCCGACCGGTTGTGTCACGGATCAGTTCTGTGACACGTGTGTGAAAGCGAAACTCCGCTCCCGCATCACGAGCTGCATCGACCAGGATCGGGTCGAGCACCGTCCGACGCGGAGCGTAGAGCGGGGAGTCCCCAGACTTCGCCGATGGCACGACCACCCGCTCGCCGGCAAAGTCGAACACGGTCCGGTTGATTGGTGGCGTCGTGGCCGCGACCTTGTCGAGCAGGCCCCAGCGAGCCAGCTGATCGACCGCGTTTCGCATCAGGGCGTGGCTCGACAGCGTCTCGCTGCCGTAGCCGGCGCGGTCGACCACGAGGACGTCGACACCAGCGCGCGCGAGCAACATCGCCGTAGCTGCTCCCGCTGCTCGTCCACCGACGATGACAACGTCCCGAACTGGTTGCCGAAGCTTCTCGGATCGCGGGCAAATGGTCATGGTTCCTCCTGTGGACTCAGGCGATCTGCTGATCGACGCCCCGAACAGACGGCGGAGCGAGGCACGTTCGTGCCCGTGGAGTCACTGTGCAGAATCCCGCGGTGCCGAACTTGGAGGGCAGGTGAAGAAGTCGTGGATTCGTCGATGCCGATTCCACGACTTCTTCCCCGTTTCTCCAAGCGGGCCTTGGCCGGGTCGTGGATTGTGAACCCTGACCGATCCAACTGCAGGATCGGCAGGACCGAGAAGGACTTCCAACATGCCTGCCACCATCACCATGGACCGACTCCCCAGCAACGGAGACGAACTGTTCGGCCACATCGACAGGCTCTTGCTGGAAGCAGATCGATTCGTAGCCGTGGCCGCCGCCGGGCCGCTCGACGCGCCGATCGCCAACTGTCCAGGATGGACGATGCGAGATCTGGTCGAACACGTCGGAATGGTGCATCTCTGGGCGGCTGCCAACATGGCTTTTCCGAGCTCCGAGTGGATAGCGGTCGATGGCCTGGCGACGCTCGAGCACTACTGGCCGGACCTCGCCTCCGAGTCCAGGCCGCCCCGTGACTTATTCGCCTGGTATGCCGCCACGCTCGATCGCCTCATTGACGTGATTCGATCGATGCCGCGAGACCACGACTGCTTGACGTTCCTGCCCGCCTCGTCACCCTTGGTGATGTGGGCTCGTCGACAAGCAGCGGAGGTCGGCGTCCACCGCTACGACGCCGAGAGTGCTCGGGGTCTCCACTCCGAGTTCGATCCGCGGTTCGCAATCGACATGCTGGATGAACTACTGATGGGGTTCGCGCCAAAAATGCGTTCGGCCGACTCGTCCCGCGAGCGGGTCCTGCTGATCGAGGCGGAGGACGTCGGCGAGCGATACACCGTGAGGATCGCTCCGGGCGGGATTGCCACCGTACGTGGTGGGGACACCGGGCACCTTCACCTGACCGGATCGGCCGCTGACCTCAACCTTCTGCTGTGGAACCGGCCGAGTGGTTCGACCATCCGGAAGGACGGAGACGCCGACGCGCTCCAACTCTGGGCCGACTCTTGCTGCATCCGATGGATCTGAAGTTCGCAATCTCGGGTCATCAGCAGACCGTGACGAGCGCCATCCGAGAAATGCTACGAAGCTCCTCCGCGCTCGCCTCCCCGCGGGCAGCGACCTGGATACCGTTGTTCACGACGGCGACGAAGGATGCGAGCTCCCGTGCTGTGTGCGTGCCGTCGAGCTCTCCTTCGTCGATGGCGCGCTGGAAGCGGCCCTCGTAGACGGCTGTCATCTTGACCTGCCCCCGTGTGATGCGCGCGATGGTCTCGTCATCCTCGGCGGGGACCTCGAGCAGCGAACTGACCACGAGACAGGTCATCCCGTCACCCTCGGGACTCATGTTCTCCACTATCAGTGCATACAAGCGCTCCAGCCCCTCGCGAAGGGTGCCATCCAAGAGCAACTGCGCGAGGAACGAACGCTGTTCCTCGACGTAGAGGTCCAACGCAGCCAGGAACACGCCCTTCTTGTCCCCGAACGTCGCGTAGAGGCTGCTGCGGGACAGGCCGGTGGCCTCGACGAGCTTCTGCGGCGTGGTGTCGCGCCAGCCGTTCTTCCAGAAGGTTTGCATCGCCTTCTCGACGACCTCTGCCTCATCGAACTCACGGTGACGACCCACGGTTCCCTCTTCGTTCCGACCCGGCCGCCCCGGCCGAGGCCATGCGGCTCTGCGAATTCTACCTTGCACGTCCTGGGTGCCGAGGTGGGAAGGTGTGCGGAGCCGAGGCCGGCGAGCGACGGATCTGGCTCGGGGCTGCCGCCGAGGACGCGTTCATCGGATAGCCGACCTCGCGTCCTCGATGGCGGCGACCTTGCGGGGGTGCGGCGTCCCCGTCTCGACATAGTGCTGAAAATCTTCGCAGAGCTGGTTCCACGCTTTGAACATGCCGATACGGAGCATCGGCCACATCACGTACCCCCACCGCTTGAGCGTCGCGCCGAACACCCACGTCGCCGTCGAACCGCCATCGGGGTCGTCGACAACCGAGAAGTCGAGTGACATGTGGTCGAGGGGAAACACCCGTGGCGTATCGAACGGGTCGACTCGAACAGAGCAGGTCTTGGCGACCTCGTCGTACGCCACGAACCGTTCGGTGGCCTTAACCCCCTTCCCGTCAGGCTGCCCCTCGACGATCCGCCCTGCGGTTGTGGCGCCTTCGAATCGTTCCTGGCTGTCGAGGCCGCACGAGCGGTAAACCGCAGCCATCCACTGGTCTGCATCGTCGAACCGGTACGCGAACAGCGCCCAAACATCATCGGCGGTGGCGTCGATCTTCGTCGTCTTCGTGAGCTTCATGGTGGAATCCTCTGTGATTGCGGCGCCAACGTGCAGGTTCTTGTCCTGACGACTCGCTACGTCTCGAGCTCCACCATACATTTTCTGGAACTTGAGGTCCAGTATTTACCGACCCGGATTTCGTCCCCATCCACGATGCTCTTCTGTCAGAAAGATGGCAGAAACTCCACCCGGGTTCCCGCTGTTATTCAAAAGCTGAAGCCACCGCTGACGGTTCATTCGCCAAGCATTTCTTCGAAGAGTCCGTCGAGCAGCCAACCAAACGACTTCCGGAACCGTTGATCGCCGTCGCGTGCGCTGTACGCATCGATCGCAGCGCTGAGCCGGGTGTCGTCTGTGTCGAGGTGGCCGACGAGTTCACGCCGGACTTCGTTGGGTCGGGTGAGGTCGTTCGCTATCGAGCCCATGACCAACAGGACGGCGGCGTCGGTCGCCTCAGCAGGTTGATCACCGGACAGTCCCGCTTGTTCGAAGGCCGCGAACATCAGCTCGGTACACCTCGCCATCGCAGGGCTGAGCACGGGTCGCCGCAGAAAGACCTGAGCTGCGGTCGGAGAATCCAGGAACCCTTGGCGGAATCGAGCAAGGAATTCGGTGAGCCCGACTCGCCAGTCGACCTCGCTGCCGAAGTCTGCAATCGAGTCCGCCACGACGCGATCCACGATCGCCGTGAGCAGTGCTTCTTTGTTCTCGACGTGGTGATACAGCGCCATCGGCGTGACCTGACACGCATCCGCCACGGCTCGCATGGTCAACCCGCGCTCCCCCTCGGCCTGGGCGATCTCGACAGCGCGATCGACGACTTCTTCGAGGGCCAGGTCTCTGCGTTGTCGACGTTCTGCCACGGCAATCCGATCGTTCGAGTGGAGAATTTGCGCTTGACATTTAAGTATACAGCATATACATATCTGTATAGCGTATAGATAGGGAGCGTCGATGAATACAAGACAAGAGTTGCCAAACGTGCAAGGCAGCCGAGTCGGAATCGTCGGCGGCAGCATCGCCGGCTGCGCGCTCGCCATCGCCCTCGACCGCCTCGACTGCGACGTGACGATCCTCGAGCGGTCGAGCACTGGCCTCCAAGACCGGGGATCCGGAATCGGCGTGCCGGTGCCACTACGCAACGAACTCATAACCGCCGGGTACCTGCCGGCCGATTACGCGACCTGGAAGGGCACCGGTCGCCGCTGGTACATCGCCGACGGCACCCACGATGGTCGACTCATGTGGCATCAGCCAGGCGAACTCACTACCAACAACTGGGGATCACTCTGGCGTGGTCTTCGGTCCAAACTCCCGGCCACTGTCCAGTACCAAGACAGCAGCATTGTCACCAGACTTGCGGTGAACGACGACGCCGTTGCGGTCACCGTCGACGACTCCACAGCGCACTTCGACATCGTTTTCGGCGCGGATGGCTACCGATCCCTCGTCCGCGACCACGTGCATCCGAACAGCACACCGACGTACGCAGGCTACGTGCTGTGGCGCGGTAACTTCCCGGTCGAGGAGCTGTCTGAACGCGATGCATGGGACGAGGTCTGCGCGACGAACGACTGGATCACCGTCGCCTTCGATGGCGGTCACGGTGTCATGTATCCAATCCCTGAACTCGATGATGACGGGGGCACCGGGAAGCTGCGGGTCAATTGGGCGATTTATGCCCCCACCCCGAGCGCCCTTGCACTGCAGGGGCCGTCTTCGATCCCACCCGGCATGGTCGACGATGCCTGCTACGCCCAGTACCAAGCGCTGCTCGATGAGAATATGCCGGCCAAGTTCCGACCGCTCTTCCAGGTGCGCCAGGAGCAGCTGTCGATCCAACCGATCTACGACGAAACGGTCGATCGCTATACCGCTGGACGGATCGCCCTCATCGGCGACGCAGCGACCCTCACTCGCCCGCACACCGGAAGCGGCGCCACCAAGGCAATGCAAGATGCCCGCCTCATCGAGGAGCTCGGCGCCGAACATCGTAACTGGGGCTCGCTCCTCGATGCCTATGACACCGATCGCAGCGCGGTTGGGGCAACACTCGTCGATGTCGGCCGACGTATTGGACGCGACCAGGTTGAGCAGACGCCCCCGTGGGCGGAGATGACTCACGCAGACTTCGAGGCATGGGCTGCCGGCACGCTCAGCGGAGACCGGCTCTATTTCTGGGGCGCTGACGAAGCCGAGCTCACCGCGAGGTGACCGCTCCCTGTGACTCGCAATAGTGCTTGAACTTGCGGTGCTGGCGAGCAAGGTCGCGCCGGATGAGGGGCTTCAGTATGGGTAGTAGAACCTTCATCACACCCTTCGGCGCGGGCGTGAACTCCATGACGAGCTGCGTTCCTTCGCCGGCACTGGTGAACTGAAACGTGGCGGCTACGTCCATCGCTTTGCCCTCGACGGAGAAGTCGAGCCGCTTGGGTCGCTCAAACGTTGTGATCGTCGACGTCATCGCCTGACCCCGATTGACGGCGACGAATGTCGAGCCCAGTCCGACTGGTTCTGCGCTGCGCATCTCTGCCTTTGAGGCGCCGTCGTTCCACTCTGTGAGCTTTCGCACATCTGCCATCAGGTCGAAAGCCGTCGTTGGCGGGCAATCGATCTGTAGTTCTTCTCTGATCGTCATGGTCTTGTTGCTCCCTGTTCTGTCTTTGGCGCCGAGGACCCTGGTCGTTCGTCTCTACCGACGCATTCCCAGGCATCGCTCGACTTTGGTGATAGTGTTACTATCGTCTTGATAGCAACACTTCGTCAAGGGGAAATTACGATGCCTGAGCACGCAGACCAGACCGGACCCGGCGAACGGCGAGTGTTGTCGCTGCGAGAGCAACAGCGCTCGTTGACTCGCGATCGGATCGTCACCGCTCTGCGTGAACTCATCGAGACGAGCCACCCGCTCGAGGTGACGATGGCAGTCGTGGCGGGAAAAGCTGGAGTGTCCGAACCGACCCTCTACCGTCACTTTCCGAACAAGCGGAGCCTCTTCGCTGCCCTCGGCTCAGACCTGTATCAGACATCGACCGAGGGGGTTTCCTTATCCAATATCGACGACCTACTCGAGTTCCTGCCGAAGCTGTACGAACAGCTCGCCGAAATGGAATCCACGACACGCTGGAACCTTGCTGCTCCTCAGGACGCCGTCGTACGGCCTGACGCGAGCGAGCGCCTTCGCACCTTGCGAGAAGCCATGGGAGAGAATCTCGCGGACCTCGCCCCGAAGGAGTCCGACGCCCTACTTCGAGCCCTGTTGCTCCTCACATCGCCAATCCCACTGCTCTACTGGCAGGACTATCTCGGCGTCACCACCGAGGAAGCTGCCGAGACATCAGCATGGATGATTCGCCGACTCACCGAGCGATGACTTGGCCTGCTTCCTCGAACCACGGTCTCAGCCGGCGAGGCCGAGCTGGTTCATGGCGATCACTCCGATTCTGAACGTAGTCGGCGTCGCAGCGTGTCGGTAGCCAATTGGCCCGCAACGTCGATCTCGACGAGCCGCTGCACAACGTGAGCTACCCTGTGATGAACGTCACATAGAGGAGGGTCCGTGGTGGGTACGGGTCGGTTCTTAGCAAAGCTCGCAATTGTCGGCCTTCTGGCCTCGGGCTGCTCCAGCGGTGAATCGGAAGACGCCAGCCCGACCACGACCGACGCGGCGGTCGAGTCTTCGACCACAACCGAGGTGACCACGACAACGAGTGCGCCGGAGACCACGACCACCAGCGAAGCCGAAGCCACCACAACCGAAGCCGAAACGACTACATCCGACGCTCCAGAAACAACGACTTCGACGACGGAAGCCGTCTCCACTGCCCTACCGGACACACCGATCACCGCGACCCTCGGCAGTGGGTACGACTTCCAAGGCGGTACGCCGGACCCGGCGTCGCTACCAGCCCCCGAGGGGTCGGTCGAGGCCCGTTGGTTCCGCGCCGGTGACGTGTACGCAGTCATCTACGTCGGCCTGGATCCGGCAATCGATGCTTGTCCCGGCAATTCGGCGCTGACCCAAGCGGGCTTCGATTTCGTGAGCAACGCCGAGCTCCCGAACGCGGCTTGTCCGGGTTTCCAGACCCGAATCGACAGCGATGCGACACGCGGTGTGCAGATCTGCGGCGATCAGGTCGGTTACCTGACACTGATTCCTTCCGACACCGTTGCGCAAGTCTTCGCGAGCGTGGAGACACCCGATGACGCTGCCGGCGGCTTTGGTATCACCGCACCAGCGTTGATCGACGACCCAAGTGCAGTTCCCGAGATCGATCCGGCTTCGCTGAGCTGCTGATCTTGCGTTGACGAACGTCAACGGCAGGAATCGGCAACGCCGGCCGGGGAACTTCGTTCAACACAGGGGGCGATCGTACTCGCTCGGGCTCCGAGCCACCGGGGCGAGGCTCGGCACCCGCCTCGAGTGTGAGAGCATCGAAACTATGGCAAAGGAAGAGCATCTCCCGGAGCGTCGGTTCGGATGGTCCGACATGTTCGTCCCTGACGAAGATGACCCGAGGGCCGACGGCGGATGGGACAACGACGAACGAGCCGTGCTGCTCGGGTTCTTGTCCGACCGCCGCCTCACCCTCGAGATGAAGTGCCAGGGCCTCGACGCAAACCAGATGGTGCAGCAATCGGTGCCGCCTTCGGACATGTCACTCCTCGGGCTCGTCCGCCACCTCACCAGCGTCGAACAGTATTGGTGCCAGCAGGTGATCGATGGCGAGCAGATCGATCCCCTCTATCGAGATTCGAATGGAGCCGACGTTGCGTTTGTGGTTGAGGCTGATCAGGAGCTTGTCGAATCTGCGTGGGCCGCGTGGCGGGCGCAGGTTGAGCGAAGCAACGAGGTGCTCAAAGGCGTTGCCGACCTTGGGCAACGGGGACGAGGCGAGCCCGTTCCCGTTCGAGAGGTCCTCGTTCACCTGATCCGGGAGTACGCCCAGCACCTCGGACATGCCGACCTGATCCGAGAACGGATCGACGGCCGCATCGGCCAGTAGCGGGTCGGAAGTTGCCCGGCCTACCGGTCCGGGGCGACGGCTTTACTGAGGGAGAACATGGCGGGTTGACGCTGATACCCGAGTGACTCGTTTACGGCGAGCATGGCGACATTGTTCTCGTCGTTGTCGGTGAGCGCCCGGCGACGTCCGTCGGCCTTGGCGCGGCGCAACGCCTCGATCTTCAGCGCTCGGGCGATGCCGCGCCCCCGGTGATTGCGCACGACGCCCGTCAGGCCGGTGTGCAGTTCGGGCTCGTCACCACCGGCGTACGACATCGTCGTGCCAACAGCGTCGTCGCCATCAAAGGCGACAAGCGTCAAGTCGGCCAAGAAGTCCGGTGCGTCGAGGTTGTGAGACTTGAACACGTCCCAGCTCACCGGCGCTGGCGGGTGAGACCGAGGAACATCGCCGCGCACGGTTGTGAACACGTCGTAGAACATCCGTTGCGTCGACTCGTCGTTTCCCAACTCGGCGACCGACGCGATGCGGATGCCGTCGTCGGCGACCCGATCGAGGTGGTGGCGGTGCTCCTCGATATCGAATGTCGTGAGGTCCGCGATCATCTGCCAGTCGGTCTTGTCCACCGTGTAGCCGTGCTTTTCGGCGACGGCCCTTGCGTACGAATGCGCCTCGGACACCTCAGACCGTAGCGACGTCGGTTCGAGAGGCTCGATCAGGGCCATCAGGGCTTCGTACAACATCGTGCCCACGCCCGTGCCCTCGGCGGTGGGATCGACATACACGTGGACGATGATCTGGCCCGGCGCGTCCATGCCCACCGGCAGCTCGTAGTCCGCTGCACCGACCACACGGCCGTCCCGTTCCGCCACGATTCGCCCGGCGTCCTCGGGACGCTCGACCTGTTCATCGTCGTGGGTCAGCGACTCCGGCGTGAGGTAGTAGTTCGGCACCTGTTGATTCCAGACCTCACACACGGCTGCCGCGTCGTCTACTCGGTAGGGCCGAATGATGGTCATCGCGCCTCCTCCGCGCTCGGACTCATGAGAGCGTGGACTCGTTTCATGCTTCCAAGGATGCTGTATCTCCGAGACTCGGACAAGACCTACCGGTAAGCAGCTAGCAGCTCAGCTAGAACGAGCTTTTGTGCTGTGCCGTTGGTAGCCGCTCGGACCTTAGATCGGGCTCCATCGAGTCAATGATGCGACCGGTACTTTCGAGGCCTGAGCTGCGGCCACGAGCCGTTGGATTGTCGTTCGCATGGTCGGGGGTGCTTGGCGCGGCCGAGCTGTCGATTTCGCGACCAACGTCATGTCGACTCTGATGACGCCCTCACCTGCGGGTGGAAGCAGTTCTCCGGTGATCCCGGAGTCGATGACGAAGTGTTCCGGCGCAACACCCAGCCACCCGATCAACGCGAGGACTCCGTCTGCTTCTGCATCGGACGCAGTCGCGAACCGCCGAATTGTCGATGTTGCCACGCCCACCTCCTTCGAGATCGCCGCCCAGGTCATACGTCGGTCGGCGCGTGCGGTGTCGATCGAGCGACTGAGCTCATGTAGATCGAACCGGCCTCTTGCTGCGTTCACGCTCCGAATCGTAGAACTTCCCAGCGTCGAAGCTCATGGTGCCGGCTGTGTTGCTAGGAGTGCTCTGAGATGTCAGCGCCAGCGGCTGACGGGTTCGGTAACGGCTGGCGAGGTTCACGCACTCCACCGAAGTCACCTCCATCTGGTTCGGGCGGAAGCAGAAGCACCGTCCTGCCGCGGGTCATGGGACCAATCGTGGACGTGCACTGACCGAGCAGAACGTGACCACCCAAAACCTCGATTCGGGCTTGGAGGCAACACACCGCGACCTCACGTTTCAGTTGATGGCGTCGCGGTCGATGTAGGCCACCAACGTGCGCCACAACTCGTTCACCGAGAAGCACGCGGTCGACCGCCCAGTCGACGTCTCTCTCAGTCCGAATTTCGCACGGATGCACGTCTTCACAGTAGGCCATCTGCACCCGCCGATCTGGTCGGCTCGCTACCGGTACAAATCTTTACCAGCGCGTGAACGGGCCCGGACACTATCGGCGTCAGACTGCTCGATGCCCTACGATGAGTTGAGCGCTGGCAGGGCGCTTCCGGTCCGCGGAAAGGGCAAAGCCCACCTGCAGAACACCAGATCACGTGCCATGGAACGTCGTTTCCTCTTTCGGGCCCGATCATGCGGACGACGGGCGACGCGAAAGGGGCCCATCCGTGCCAACCACCTCACTGCCCGAGAATCCATCACTCGAACACCTCAAAGGTCAAGCCAAACTCGTCCGTGATCTGATCCGGACAGCAGACCCCGGCGGATTGTCGATGGTTGACGAGTTCCACCCACGATTTGACGCTGAAGATCTCGACGACGGTCAGCGATCGGGGTTCAAGACTGCGGACGCGCAATTGATCGTGGCCCGGATGTACCGGTTCTCGACCTGGAACCGGCTACGCGAACACTGCGCCGTCGTCAGCGCCCATAGTTTCACCCCACTCGCCGAGCGGCATTCCAGGACGGACCAGCCGGCATCGTTCGTTCGTGATGCGTGCCTCGACTACGCAGAAGACGGCCCAAGCCCCACCGACCGGATCGCCGCAGCTCACCGGATGCTCGAAGCCGACCCCACCGTCGCCTCAGGCTCGATCGAGGCGCTGGCCGCCGTCGGAGACCACCAGGCCCTGGCCGCCCAGCTCGACATTCACCCTGACGCGATCAACGAGCCGTGCGGACCAAACGGCTGGCCGCCGCTGTTGTACGCCGTCTACTCGCGAATCTCCACTGACAACCCCGACTGGTCGGCGATCGAAACCGTCAAGCTTCTCCTCGACCGAGGCGCTGACCCCAATTCCGGATTCCTCTCGCGTGGCCTCGTGCCACCGTTCACCGCCCTCACCGGAGCTTTCGGTGGAGGCGAGAGCCATCAGCCATGGCACACCGAGCGCCTCGAGATCGCCCGACTCGTCCTCGACGCCGGCGCCGACCCCAACGATGGGCAGCTGTTGTACAACAACGGGATCGGTGGCCAAAACCACGACAACCCCAGCTACCTCGAGCTACTCGTCGAATACGGACTCGGCGCCCAACAACAGGGCCCCTGGTATGAACGCCTCGGCGACCAGCTTCGCGACCCAGCGGAACTTCTCTACGACGAGCTCGAAGCCGCAGCCAAACGCAACCGCCCGACAATCCTCTCGTACCTCGCCGCCCTCGGTCTCGACCTCGACCGGCCCGTCGGACGATCACAGTCCACGCCCGCCAGAATCGCCGCCGCTGAAGGCCACGGGTCGATACTCGCCATCCTCGCTCAGCACGGTATCGACACCGCACAGACGCCAATAGAGACAGCGCTTCAACACACGAGAACCAATCGAACCGACGAGCTCCGGCAGCTCCTCGCCGAACATCCCGAGCTACTCCCCCAGCTCCGCATCGAGCATTCAGGGCTCTGCAAGAACGTCACCGCCGAACACCCAGACATGCTCGACTTGCTGATAGAGCTCGGCTTTGACATCAACGACCGGACCGGCACGAAAACCGCCCTCCACCACGCCGCTGAAGCCAACGACACCAACCGAGCGCGTCTCCTCATCGACCATGGCGCCGACCCCAACCTCGTCGACACGTATATCGGCGCCACGCCATGGGGATGGGCCAACCATTTCGGCAACACCGAAACCGCCACGTTCCTTCATCCACTCACTCACCAGGGTGAAGCACTGCCCGAGATCACCGTTCGCTACGCGCAGACGACGCGCACGCTTGCAACGCCAGAGCACATCGAAAGGCTCCTTGACGCAATCCACCAAACCGCAACAGCGCCTGCACTGGTGCGCCTCGAAACCAAACACGCAAGCATCAGCCTCGGGCTCGGCCGAAACGATCTGTCGATCGCTCTCCACCTCGACACCGGCAACAAGGCATGGCACGCGCTCGGTAACGCCGACCTCGCGTCGGGAAAACCGATCGCCTTCGCCAGCCCCGACCACCAGCACGAATACGACTTCTTCCCGGAGGCCGCAGTCACTCTCGACACTGCGAGAGCCGCAGCGCGAGCCTTCGTCCTCGAACCCTTGGAGCAACCATCGGCGGTCACGTGGATCTCAGAAGGCCACGCAGAGCGGGACGAGAACTGAGGCGTCGAACGATCACCCGGTTGGCCCAACTACCCACCCGTTTTCTCGAGCGAGCCGTGCGAGTTCGCGCCGAGAGCCCACCTGCAGTTTCGACAGCAGACTCGAGACGTGCTTCTCCATCGTGCGGACCGAGACGTGGAGACGGTCGGCCAGCTCAGCGTTCGTTGGCATGTCGTGAAGGTGACAGAGCACTTCCCACTCGCGCGTCGTGACCTCAGCCGACCGGAGCTGCGGTGGAATGTCGCCGCCTGCCGAGCCGGACTCCGATGTATTTCCTCGGTCGATGATCCGTTCGACAGCAGCCACGAAATCGACGTGACCATTCGTGTGGGCGTCGTCGCGGGCTTCCCCCAGCCACTTCATTGCATCGCCCCAGCCGTCGGTGAGCGCCGCCTCACCGAGGTGTCGCCTCGCGACGAGACAATGTCCGCTCCCCCGGGGGAGCAGTTCGAGGAGATCGTTCGCAACCCGGGTGGCCTCGTCGGGATCTTCACGACCCAGGGCGATCGCAAGCGCCGTGTCCTCGAGGGCACGCGCCATCAGCGGTCGGGCGGTGGCGGGAGTGGAACCGAGCTCGGCTCGAATGTGCGCGGCATCGAACTGTCCGACTCGTGCCCCCTCGAGCAGGAGAAGGCCGGCGCCATAGTCCATATACTCGGCCTGGGTTCGAGTGGCGGCGCAGAGGCGCATCACCTCTTCGTGGTTCTCACTGACGGCTGCGATTGGGATCCGGTTGATCACGTCGACAGCCCACCGCACGCCTGGGTCATCGGGAAGGGTTGCGAGAGCTTCCAGATGCAAAGCCTCAGCTTCTTCGTACTTGGCGTATCCCAGGCCCAGGGCACACGCTCGCCACACCTTCGCCATGACCGCGCCTAAAGGGAAGTCGAGTTGCTCGGCGAGGAGCTCGGCCTCCGCCGAGGTCTCGAGCGCACCTTCCCACTCCGCTTGCATGAGTCTGCATCCCGTCACGTTCAGGAGAATGCTGATGAGCGTCGTCAGCGCACCCGTGCGGTGGGCTTGTTCGCGGGCCAGTTCGAGTCGTGCGCAATCGGCGAGCCGCAACATGTCCATCGCACCGAGCTCGTGTAGTGCCTGGAGGCGACGAGCGCTGAGGTCGTTCGTGAGGGCGATGGAGTGGGCGTGCTCATAGGCCTCAGCCGCTTCGTCGAGGTTCCGGAACCGTGCGCAACGTCCGACGATCATCCATGCGTCGGTCGCAGCGGCATGGTCACCGATGGCTTCTGCACTCCTTGCGGCCTCCGTGGCGATCTCCTCAGCGCGGTCGACCCGATCATCGTCGTTGCTGAATTGAAGCATCCGGAGTGCTTCGAGAGCGAGAGCGCGGGGACGGCGCGGGTCGTCGGGCTCCATCAACGATGTTGCTGCGAGAAGATGTGAGTCGAAGCGTTCTCCGTCTGAAGTCGCCGCGTCGCCGCTGGCGAGGGCGAGCCAGACATCGACCCTCGCATCGACCGGAAGCCCGCCCTCTCTTTGAGCCGCCAGAGACCTCGCCTCGGACAGGCGCCCCATCTCGATGAGCAACCGGACGGTCAGCACGATGATCTCGCAGGAGAGGGCTTGACTGCGCACGACCTCACAAGCCCGCTCGAGGCGCCGAACAGCTGTCTCGATGGCACCACTTGTTCGCTCTTCCTGCGCCGACCGAAGAAACAGACGGGCAGCGTCGTCATGTTGTCCGGCGAGGACGAGCATCTCCCCGGCTTCTGCGACAAGTGCGTCGGGCGGGTCGGAGATGTGCGTCACGATGCGCCGAGCGATTGCAGAACGTTCGAAGGTCGGGACCATCGAGAGAACGACGTCGCGGGTAAGAGCGTGTCGAAAATCGGATCCGTCGTCTCGCAACAACTGCGCACCCGCTGCTCGGCGCACGGCGCCCGCCACGCCTTCCTCCGACACTCCCGAAGCCGCAGGGAGAACGTTCGTCACAAGTAACGGCCCCAGCACCGCTGCTGCGGAGACGATGGCGCGTGCGTCGGTATCGAGGGCGGCCAGTCGCCTCTTCACCACATCGTCGAACCGATCTGACGCACCGCCTGACGACGCGGTGAACTCCCAACGGCCGGCGTCGCTTCGGAGTTCTCCGCGGGCCATGAGGTCAGCGAGCAGATCTTCAAGGACCAGCGGGAGCCCGTCTGCATACTCGATGTGGTCCAGCAATGCGATGGGAGGGTCGTCGGTGCCGAGAACGAGGTTCACCACCGCGGCGCACTCCAACGCGGTGAGTCTCGGGAGCGACAGCACGTTCGCAGCCGATGAACGAGCCGCCGAGATGAGTTCGGTCCCTGGTCCTTCGGGCCGGGTGGTTGCCACCACCATCACGGGATGGGTGGCAGCGTTCGACAGGAGATGTCGAACCACCGAGATCGTGTCGGCGTCGGACGCATGCAGGTCCTCGATGATCACCAGCACACCCGGTACGAGCGTGGCGAGCCCCTTGAGTACCGCATGGCCGAGCAGCGTGGGCGTCGCCTCATCCGACTTCGCGACGCCCGGCACGGGTACGAGATGTGCCAACAGCGGAGCGAGCGAGCCCAAATCCGCAATACGGTCCGCGTCTGTCAGTGCAGAACAGCCCAAGAGGGCTTCTTGAATGGGTGCGAGCGCCGTCGGCGTCCCTGAGTCGAAGGCTCGCCCGACAACGGTGTGCACCCCCCGATCGCGACCCGCCTGCCCCAACCATTCGACGAACCGACTCTTGCCGACACCCGCCTCTCCCTCGATCAGAAGACCTGCCCCATCGCCGGCCGCGAGCCGATCGAGCGCGTCGGTGAACACCCTCTGGTGTTCCACCCGTCCGATCAGCTCTGGACATCGCAAAACGCCCGCACTCAGTTGAACCACGACTGGAGACTACCCGACCTCCCCGCAACGCTGCCGAGACGCGGAGTGGGTGGTGACCACCCAGACGAGATGTCGACGAAGCGGGAAGGCCGAGCAAATGGGTGGCAGGCACCGATGACGACCGGGGCCTCCACCGTCATCGTTTGTGCATGAAGGCAACGAGCACCACGGTGCTCATGACGAAGGGATAGATGATGAGTTCACTGCACTACCTGGTCTTCCAGGTCGATCCGGAGACCGAGGACTGGATCCCCGGTTACCAAGAGGCGGCCCCGGCCGCGCTCGCCGCCCACGGCGGCCGGTACCTATCGCTGACCCCGTCTCCCGAGCGGCTCGAGGGCGAAGGCAACCCGCCGAGCTTCATGGCGATCGTCGAGTTCCCGAGCAGCGAGGCCGCTGCTTCGTTCTACAACTCCGATGAGTACCGCCCGCATCGTGACGCCCGCATCGCCGGTGCTCGCAACGCCGCTTTCAGCCTTGTCGGAATGGAGCCATCATGAGCAACAGCCGCGTGAATTTCACCGAGGCCGTCTATGCGGCTGACGCCGTGATCGGACGGATCACGGTAGACCAGCTCGACAATCCGACGCCCTGCGACGAATGGACTGTACGCGAACTCGTTGCACACATGTGTGGCCCGCTCGCAGCGATCACCCACATGGCCAACACCGGGCAGGTAGCCGACCCGACCCAGCCTGTGGCCGGCGACGACCCACTTCAGACGTGGGAGCAGTGTCGGCGCGACCTACTTGTCGCAATCGACCGCCCGGGTGCCACTGAGCAGGTCGGCGAGTTCTGGTTCGGTGAGTCCTCGATCAACGACATCCTCGACTTCGCTCTCTGGGACCCGCTCGTGCACTCGTGGGACCTCGCCACTGCGACGCAACAACGGCACCATGTCTCCGACCAGCTCGTGGAGGCCAGTCGAGCGGTGATCGAGCCGAGCGCCGAGATGCTGCGGGACAGCGGGATGATGGCAGAGGCGGTCGGCGTCACCGGCACCGAGTCACCGATGGAGGCGTTCGCCGCCATGACCGGACGAAACCCAAGGGGCTGACGACTTTCACCAGTCGCGAGCATGCGCAACGTTGGCCCGATCTCACGATCGGGCCAGCTGCGCGCCCTGGGGATCAGCGGCGCGAGATGCGAAAGGCAGGGATCACCCGCGGTGCGGCGCTTTCGATGTACTCACCGAACTGGGGCATCAGCGCGGCTTGCTCAGCCAACTTCGCCTGGCCCTCCCCCTCGGGCATCTCTTCCACGAGTGCGTCGAACGACTCAGTGCCATGCTCAACCGTGATCTCCGGGTTCGCGACGAGGTTGTGGTACCAAGCCGGGTTTGTTGGCGCCCCAGCCTTCGACGCAAAGACATACATACCGCTGTCATCGACCAATGCGACGAGTGGCGTCGGTCGGATCTGGCCCGACTTCGCGCCGATCGTGTTCAAGATCACGACTGGAGCGTTCCCAAACGCAGCCACCTTCCCACCGTTGGCCCGGAACTCGGCGATGACGGTTTCGTTGAAACTCTTGATGCTGTCCTCGGTGTGATCGCTCATGCTCATCCCCCGACCATAGACGCATCCGTCACTGGCCGGGGCTGCGCATCCTCAGTGCTCCATTCCGGCACGCCACTGGTGGTAGGCCGCCCACACAATGAGCATTGGGGGCACGACCACGATCGACATGATCAGTGCGTAGAGAATGGTGATGCCGGTAACCAGTCCGAACTGCTGGAACGGTAGCTGCGGGCTGAGCAGCAGCACGGCGAAGGCAAGCGCAGTGGTCAGCGCAGATCCGATGAGCGCGGAGCCCGTTGTCGACAGCGTCGTAGTGGTGGCGTCGATCAGCGATTTCCCGTGCTCGAGCTCTTCGGTGAAGCGGTGGATGATGTGGATCGTGTAGTCAACACCAATGCCAATCGACAGAGCCGTGATCAGCGCAGTCACCACGTTGTATGGGATGCCCAAGAGCGTCATCGTGCCGAGCACCCAGAGGAGAACGAGCAGGATTGGTGACACCGCAATGAAGCCAAGCATCGGTTTGAATTCGGTGATCCAGAAGAAGATCATCAACACGATGAGCGCCGCGAGCAGCGTGATCGCGATCGACGTGCTCTGACCGTCGGTCATTGCGCTGGTGATCTCGAGCGCCGTGATGTCGCCGGACGTGGCCGTGATCTGGTCGCGGTCGCCGAACCAGAGGCCTTCGAGGTCGTCGACCATCTGCACGGTCAGATCCTGATCCCCGGTGAAGGCATTGAACTGCACCAAAGTCAGATCTTCTCCGTCCGGGTTGTTCACGGCGACCTGAGCGAAGCCGACGGGGTCGACCTCTTCGAGGCGGTCGAGCAACGCCTGCACACCTGCGGGGTCGACCGTCAAGCCCTGGTCGACGCCTTGCGCCAGCTCGACGAGTTCGGGGTCATAGTTGTCTCCGGGTTGGCCGCTCTCGTTGAACCAGTCACTGAAGAGCGCCCCAAGGGACAAAGTGATGTCTCCAGCCGCGCCGGTTGGGCGCGAGAGCTCATCACCGAAGGACTCACTCAGCGTCAACAGGTTCCGCAGGGTGCGGTCGTCCGTGAGTTCGGCCTCGATCAATGTCGTGGTGAGAACGGTTTCACCGCCGAGCGCCTCGTTGACGGCTTCGATGTCTTCAATCGAGTCGCTGCCGGATGGGAGAAAGTCGTTCGAGTCGAACTCGGTGCTGATCTGGGTGGCCGCCGTACCCAACCCGATCGTGATGATCCCGGCGACCGCAAGGACAACCATCGGCTTGGCGGCGACCAGCCGGCCGATCCGTTCGACGAACGCTCCCGCTCCGGGGATTGCGTCAGTCATCTGTTTCGCATCGCCGAGTTTGCCAGCAGCCTCGCGACGTCGATCGAAGAGTGAACGTGCCGCCGGGATCAAGATCAGCATGGTGAACAGGCCGAAGAAGACGCCAAAAGCCGCAACAACGCCGAAGTCGCCGTTCGCGGGAATCGACGACGTCAGATTCGTCAGGAAACTGATGATCGTCGTGCCCGCGGCAAGTCCCAACGGCAGCGCTACACCCTGCAACGCCCCCCGGGTGGCGTCGACCACGGCGAGCCCGTTAGCTCGCAGCTCGCGGTATTTGGCGACTGTCTGGATCGAGTAGTCGACGACAAGACCGACCATCATGATCGGCACCATCGAGGTCAGCGAGTTGGGTGGGCCAATAAGGCCAAGGCCGTCAGGTCCGGCCAACCCTTCAAACCCGAGTGTCCCAACAATGGTGATCGCGAGCCCGGCGAGCGACAGTGCGACATCGGATCCGCTGCGGAAGAAGAGCAACAGCAAGACGGCGATCACCAAGAGAGCGCCCATCATCAGGGTTCCCATCGACGGTGACGCCTCGGCCGAATCCAAGCTTCGGGTGGCGGCCGACATACTGCGCACCGAGAGCGGACCGTCGACCGTCTCGACCGCGTCGGCGACGAGCAGTTCGACATCTTCCATCGCATCGGAATCACCGAGCGAACGGAGCTTGAGCGACGAGATGACAAGCGGCTCGCCGTCGGCCTGTCCGCTCAGGTTTTCGACCAGCGCGGCGATTTGGGGATCAGCGGCCACCGCATCGATCTGTTGCTGCGTGACGCCGCTCAAGTCCTGCACGCCGAGCGCCTGCTTGAACGCTCCAGCTACCGACACCACAGGGTTGGTGAGCGCCAGGCGTTCCTGCACCCCGGGATCGACCAACGCCGCATCGACGACGTTGTCGATCTGGTTGAGTCCCTCGGGAGACAGAAATTCGCCACGATGAAGGACCGTGATGTTGCTGAGGTCGGCCGTATCGGGGAACGACTCAGACAGGGTGTCCGACGCGTTTGCCACCTCGCTGCCAGCGGGCAAGAACACGTCGTTGCCAGCCTGCGGCAGGCGAAGACCCATACCGCTCGCCAGAGCAATGGTCACCAGCGCGAGAAGCGCGAGCGCCGCAACTGGCTTGCGCGTGACGACGCCAGCGATCGATCCAAAGAGCGTGTTCATTCCAGTTCCCCCTCAGCGCGGCCGACGTGTTCGACTCGCTGTCCGAATTGCTGAGGAACCTAAGACACCAGCCTCAAATGCCACTGAGAGAAGACTGAGAGAAAGCTGGGAACGCCTATGAATCCGCGAGCGGAAGCCGGATCGTGAAGGTTGCGCCCTCGCCCTGCGCCGTAGCGAGATCGATGGTTCCACCATGGGCTTTGACGATGCCGGCAGCTATCGACAACCCAAGGCCCGTCGTACGGAGCCCCGAATCGCTCGTTGGGCTACCCCGATAGAACCGATCGAACGCGTTGTCTGCAACGTGCGGCGGCATGCCGGGCCCGTCGTCCGACACCGCTATCACCGCGTCCTCATCAGCGGCAACGAGTGAGACAACAACCTCAGCTCCTGGAGCGTGCACCTGGGAGTTTGCCAACAGGTTGGCCAGCACCCGGTACAGCGAATCGCTGTCGCCATCGACGACGAGCGGCCCATCGACCGGTTCCGGTAGGACCAGCTTCGTCGTCGTCTCATCGTCCGATGAGCCAAAGGCCGCGTCTGCGATTGCGGCGCGTGCAACTTCGACCAGATCAACCGCCTCGGTTTCGAATGCGACCTCATTGTCGAGTCGCGTGATCGTCAACATCGACTCGACCAGCCGACCGAGCCGGGTTGCCTCGCCGTTGATTCTCGTCATCTGTTTCTCGACCGAATCGGGGTCGGTTGACGCTCCGCTCAAGTACACCTCGGAATAGCCGGCGATCGTGGCCAAAGGGGTACGCAGCTCGTGCGAGGCCTCGGCAGCGAAGCGTGTGACCCGCTCCTCGGCTTCGATTCGCGCGGCCAGCGCTTCTTGGTTCTGGTCGAGCATCCGGTTGATCGAGCCGACCAACCGCCGCACATTTGGATCGGGCTGTTGCGAGGCCACGCGTCGGCCGAGGTCGCCGTCCACGATGGCGTCAGCGGTCTGAACAATCTCGTCGTAGGGCTCCAAGGTCAACCGCGCGAGCCACCAGAACATCAAGCCAAGCACCGCCACAACGCCGAGCAACGTCGCCAGCAATACCTGCGTGAGTGTCCTCAAGGCTTCTCTGAGCTCGTTCATTGGTTGAGCAATCGCGAGGAGACTGCCGTCATCGAGTTCCTCGACAATGACGCGGTACGAGAAATCGGCGTCGATGCCGGGAACGGTGAAGACCTCCCCCGGCCGGGCGAGGACCTCGTCGACCGTGAGCTCCGGGCGCCCGAGCCCATCGACTGCTGACCCTCGCCCCCTCTCGAATTCGATGCTCCCGTCTGGGTTGACAAGAACGATCGCGCCGTCGCCGTCGCGCCCGTTGGCGAACTCGACAAGGTCGAGCGGCAACGAGGTATAGAGCTCGACTAGGACACGAGCGTCGCTGCGGAGACGGTCGTCAGTGTCGCCGAGCAGTCGAGCGCGAGTGGCGCCAACACCAACCACACTTCCCAGGACGTAGACCACGACGAGTACTCCCAAGAGCAGCAGGAAAGCTCTGCGCCTGGTCATCGTTTCCGACTCCGAAGTGTGTACCCGACGCCACGGATGGTGTGTATGAGCGGCTCATTTTCATCGTCGAGCTTCTTGCGCAAATAGCTGATGTAGGTCTCGACCGATCCCTCTTCCCCACCGAAGTCATAGTTCCAGACATAACTGAGGATCTGCTGTTTCGAGAGCACGCGTTCGGCGTTCATCAACAGGTAGCGCAGCAGTCTCCATTCGGTCGGTGAAAGATCGATTTCACGGCCAGCTCGGGTGACCACATACGAAGCTTCGTCCATCACGAGGTCGGCGTATTCAAGAACGTCGGCCTCCACGGCTGCCGCACTTCCTCGTTTGAGGACGGCTCGGATGCGGACGACAACCTCCTCGAGGCTGAACGGCTTGGTGATGTAGTCGTCACCACCAATGGCGAAGCCGGACAGCAGATCTGCCTTGGTATCTCGAGCGGTCAAGAAGATGACCGGGACAGGGTTTCCAGCCGCCCGGAGCCGACGGCACACCTCAATGCCATCAATGTCTGGCATCATCACGTCGAGCAAGATCAGATCGGGCTCAAAAGAGCTCGCCTTCGACAATGCACCGAAGCCATTGACCGCGATCGCTACCTCGAAACCCTGAAATCGCAGCGAAGTCGACAACAAGTCGGTCAAATACTCCTCATCATCAACGACGAGAACGCGCTGCTGCTCGGCGGACGGTTCGGACATGCGCCCAGTCAACCAGACCAACCTGGGAGAAACCTGGGAACCCAGCCGCATCCTGATGAAGCGCCCCAGCGCCGCCCGTACGCTGTCCTTGTCGCCGATCCCGTAGTCTCGCCCGGGTGGATCTCTGGACCGCCCTTGGGCTGTTGACCCTTGCGCTGACCGTGGGCATCTACGGTTCGGTCATCGGCGCGGGCGGCGGCTTTCTCATGGTGGCTGCTCTCACGCTGCTTTTCGGCTTTGACGGAGCGACGGCTGTCGGCACCAGCGTGGTGACCACGCTGTTCATTCAGGCGACCGGCGCCTACACGTATGATCGCAAAGGCCTCGTAGATCGGGCGACGGCATCGTGGTTTGTATTGGGTTCGGTGCCCGTTGCGTTCGCATCGGCGGCGTGGCTGGCATCGCGCATTCCTCAGCGCACCTTCGATTTGATCGTAGGAGTCCTGCTGCTCACCCTTGCTGCGTTCGTCGTGTTCGTTCGGACGCCGTCCACGGCCGAGGGCGAGATTCTCGAACCTCGACGCAGGCCCCTGACCGCTAGCGGCGCAGCAATCGGAGTGCTTTCCGGAGGCCTCGGCGTAGGCGCTGGGCTGGTTACCGTGCCTCTCCTCGGATGGTTGCAACGACTCTCCGCCCACCGGGCCGCGGCCACGACCACAGCCACTGGAGCGGTCGCCGGGCTGGCTGCGTCCGTCGGTCACCTTGTTGCGAGCAATGTGGACCTTTCGGCGATTTTGTTTCTGATCGCTGGGGCCATCGTCGGTGGCCGACTCGGGGCGTCAAACGCGAAGCGACTCTCCGCGAAGACAGTGGTGGTGCTGCTTGCAGCGGGTCTGGTGTGCGCGGGTTTGCCATTACTGGTTCGAGCGGCCTGATTTCGTCGCGGTTGAAACACTGCACCACACTGTCGGAGATGGAGATGAGTGTGTTCTCGCTCGCGGCCCGAGGTGTGAAGTGAGCAGCGCGGCACGGAGCTTCACCTCCGACGTCGTCGTCATTGGCGGAGGCGTCATCGGGGTGTCGTCCGCGTGGTGGCTAGAACAGGCCGGGTACTCAGTAACGATCGTCGAACGCAGGCAGAGCCTGGGCTCGCTGACCACACCCAATGCGCTCGGAACTATTCGCACGCAATACGGCACGCCATCGCTGGTCGCCCTTGCGCAGGAGAGCCTCGACTTCTATCGCGACATCGAGGCGCGCCTCGGGGTGAGCCCGAACGACATCGAGCTGTCCAATCCAGGTTACGTGTACCTGTCTGAACGGGCCGGTGATGTCGATCGACTCGCCGAAGCTCTGACGATGTATGAGGGGCTTGGCGTTACGAGCTCCCAGTTACTCGACGAAGCGGAGATTCGCCGCCGGTTCCCGTTCGCTGGTGATTCGGTGGTTGGCATCTTCCACGGCGACGGAAGCTTTGTGAACCCTGCACTCGTGACCGGCGCGTGGGCAGGGCAGCTGTCGAACACGACGGTTCTTCTCGAGAGCGGCGTTGAAGGTGTCGAGCCAACGTCTTCTGGTTGGCGGGTTTCGACGGAGCGTGGATATGTCGACGCCGAAGCCGTTGTTGTGGCTGCGGGGCCATATGCCGCTCAGCTTCTTTCGCCTTTCGGTGTCGACCTGCCGGTACGGGTCACTCCTCGTTATCGAGTCTTCATCCCTGATGACGAGCCCGCCCATCGTTCGGCTCCGTTGGTCATCAACGTGGTCAACGGGTCGTACTGGCGCCCGGTGCCCGGGGGTGTGTGGCTGAGCACCGCGAATGTCGATGACCGCACGGTTGAACCACAGGAAACGGTCGACGTACCCGACGATTTTCTTTCCATGGCGATCGAAGAGATCCGCCCGGTATCCCCACGTCTCGCCTCCATCGCCGAAGCTGCCGACCCGACGAGCCTCACCTACGCCGGCGGCTTCCAGGTCTACCCGGTTGACGACGTGCCAATCATTGGCGCAGTGCCGGGGCACGAGGGCTTGTTCGCCAACGTCGGGCATTGGGCCGGAATCATGTTGTCCCCCGCCAGCGGGCGTTTACTGGCTGACGTTGTGGCTGGAACGAGCGATGTAAACAACCCGTGCGGCTTCGATCGCTTCACCGCGGGCACGGCGAAGCGATCGTCCACCAACAAGTTCGGCGGGTGGGGATGAGCGCGATGCAGATTGAGCCACTTTCGGCTGCCCTGGGTGCACGAGTCACAGGCGTCGATCTTTCGAGTTCGCTCGACGATGCCGCGATTGACGCACTTCGCGTTGCGCTCGATGAGCATCATGTGCTCGCCATTCCCGACCAAGAGCTCGCGCCAGAGCGTCATGTCGAGATTGGCGAATGGTTCGGCACGCCCTATATCCATCCGTATCTCACCCCGGTCGATGCACACCCAGCGATTCTCGAGGTGCGCAAGGAAGCAGACGACACCGAGGTCTTCGGCGGCGAGCACTGGCACGCTGACATCACCTTCACCGACCCGCCTGCTGCGGCGTCTCTGCTGTATTCGCTCGACATTCCACCGGTCGGTGGCGACACCCTGTTCGCCAACCAGCACCTGGCATTTGACCGTCTTTCGGCCGGCATGCAGGCAATGCTGAGCAGCATCAACGCTGTGCACCGCTATCCGGGAAAGACCGAGGATGAGGCTTCTGCTTTGCACCCGGTCGTGCGCATGCACCCTCGCACCGGGCGCCCGGCCCTCTACATCAACGCCGCCTTCGTGAGCCGGTTCGAAGACATGACCGAGAGCGAAAGCAAGCCGTTGCTCGACTACCTCTTCACACATCAAGCCCGGCCCGAGTTTCAGCTCCGGTTGGGGTGGACGGCGCGCATGCTGACGATCTGGGACAACCGGTCCGTCTTGCATTACGCGATGAACGACCATCACGGGTATCGAAGACAGTTGCAGCGCGTGACGTCGATCGAGAGCTAGGCGACTCGAGCCGCCGGCCTTCCCAAGGGCGTCGGCATTCATCGAGGTCGCGCTGGTCGATGTCGTCGCACAACTCGACGCAAGTGTGAAGAGCGGCAAGCTGGCTCGGTTCGTTCCGCTCCCCACGGATTGATCCGTCAACAAACGCAGCCCTGAGTGCGTTCGAGCAGGGCCTTGAGGTGGTTGGCGTCTCGTTGGGCTCTGCGGGTGAGGAGGCATTGGATTGGGGTGGTGAAAGGTTGGTAGAGGCGGTCGAGGTCGGCGTGGGCTTGGTAGGTGAATCGGGTCTGTCGGCCTTCGATTTCGACGAGCCGGTGTCCGTTGGCTGTGAGGTCGCCGCCAACGGTGCGGAAGCCGGTCTTATGTGGGGGTTGGTGGATCGTGATTTCGGCTTCGGTTGTTGTGGTTCGACCCAGGACCTTCATGATCTCATGCGTGTGGTGTCCTGTGGTGAGGCGGGTTCCGGGTTCGAGCCGCATGTCGGCGACGCCCGAGCGCCACTGGGGGTCGTTGCGGTAATCACAGGCGAATGTGAAGACGTCTTCTTGTGATCGGTCGATCAGGATGCTGGCGGTGATGGTGATCGTGGGCGGTCGCATCTAGAGTGCGGCCGTCGCAGATTCCGGCCGGACTGGGGCAAACCGGGGATCCTCGCCCTTTAAGACGGATGATCGGCTTGCATTCCAGGCGAAGATGAGCGCCGCGATTGCGAAGGCGACCCCGAAGGCCATCCGTCCCGTCGGCGGCAGATAGAACTGCGGCATCACGAGTGTCGCGCCTATCCCCAGAGGCCACGCGGCCCACGCCGGCCCGGCCCAGCGTCCGGTGCGCGTCGCCTTCTGCCAGGCCAGTGCCGTCGACACTCCGCTGACTGCGAGGAGCACCAACCCGATCCCGAAAGTCGTCAGGGCGGCGGGATGCCCGCGCACATCGTCGACCAGCGACAGGACAGCCGGGTCAGTGAACCCGAGCCGACCGATCGCGTGCAGTCCGAAGGTCTCGGCGCCGTAGAAGGGCAACACGAGCACGGCTCCTGCCAACCCGCTCCATCGAGCGGTCCTCGTGGTCGTCGTGGAGAGCAGGTCGTCGATCCGCAACCCAATGCGGGCGAGTTGGACCAGAGCCAGAGCGCCGGCCATGTGGGCGGCCACCCACCACCCGCTGGCGAACGCGGCGGCGGCCTCGGGACTAGTGGATGACGTCGAGTCGCCGTACGGGCGCATCAGCAGGTAGGCGGCCATCAGCACGCCGGCTGCGACCGTCGGCATTACCAGGTGTCGTGTGTCGGTTGATTGCATTGGTTTCTCCTTTGTAGAACCGAGAGCGGTGCTCTCGGTTTTCTCACCATAGACATGAATAGTGCCGAAAGCAAGAGCAGTGCTCTCGTTTTGTGAAAGGATGGGAAGATGACAGGTGTTAGGGAGCAGTCAAGAGCACGTACGACCGCAGCGATCCTCGCGGCTGCACGGGACGAGATTGCGGCTCACGGTGGCGGAGGGCTATCCATGCGGGCCGTGGCGCGAGAGGTCGGCATGGTGTCGTCGGCGGTCTACCGGTACTTCCCAACCCGCGAGGACTTGCTGACCGCGATGATCCTTGAGAGCTACCTGGGGCTCGCCGCTGCCCTCGACGGAGTCCGCTCCCGCCGCCCCGACCTGCGCTGGGCCGCGCTGGGCCGCACCCTTCGCGAGTGGGGCATCCAGCGCCCGCACGAATTCCAGCTCATCTACGGCACGCCCGTCCCCGGATACGTTGCACCACCCGAGACGATCCCAGCGGCTGCGGCCGTCACCGCTCCATTCCTCGAAGTAGCGAAGGCAGCCGAGGTCGCCCCCTTCGCCCGACCCGCGCTCGTCGGCCAGATGTCGGCGATCGCCGAGCAATCCGGCGCGAGTGGAACGGCCGTCGCCGCCGTCATCGCTGAGCTCGCTTCGCTCGTCGGCATCGTCACGCTCGAGTTGGGGGGGCATCTCGTCGGGAGCGCGGACCCGGCCGACGACCTCTTCGAGGCACTCCTTCGCCGGCAGATCGAGACGCTCGGTCTCGCTGGTGCGGGCGAGGCGACACAGTGAAGGATGCACCCGATCCCGAGGCAGAGGCTGACGACCACCTGCCCCGTGCGTACTTGTGGGCCTACTCGGCGATTGGCCAGAACACCTGGGTCAGCCAGTCGGCGGGGTCGGGAACCTCACCCGGATCGGTCAGGTATATCTCCCATGGAGCACCAGCGGCGGTCTCGCCGTTGTCAGCTATCCACCGATCGAGTGACTGGTAGGCGTCGCCGAGCCCCTCGTACGGCCCCTTGTGCGTGACGGTGGCGACTCGCCCGGAGTGCAACTCACCACTGACGATGTTCGTCTCGGCGGGTGGTGCCGTCTCAGGAGCTGCGACCAGTGGAATTCCGGCATCGAGGCCGAACGCCTCCTCGTCCATCGTCGTGTATCGGACAAATGGATGGCCAGCGGGCGTTAGTCCGTTCTCCATGACCCAACCGAAGACAGCGGGGAGGACTTCGGCGAGAAGGCCGCCGATCTCTTCTCGACTTGCGGTACGACTCTGGTAGACGATCGCTACGGGATCGAGGTTCTGCGTCGAGATGTCGTAGGTCATGGAACAGGCTTTCTGGTCAGCGCCGATACAGCGTCATGCATCGGCTGATTGATGCGGTTGTGCGGATCTGTTGCGGAGTGAACTCGCGGGCCAACCTCGCCCGCCACTGCCGCGGTGGTTCACCAAACCGCTTGGAGAACGCGCGTGTGAATGTCTCGTGATTGGCGAAGCCGCACGCCGAGGCAACGTCGATGACGCGGGCTTCGGTGGCGACGAGGAGGAGGGCGCCCAACTGGAGTCGTGTCTCGGTTTCAAACGATTTGGGGCTCTGACCGATCGCTGCGGTGATGGCTCGATGAGCTGCCGAAGTCGACAATCCAACCAGCGCGGCCACCCGTGCGAGGTCGGAACGTTGGGCCGGGTCGGCCAACGCGTGCAGTCCCGGTAGCAGGTCGACGAACGTTGTAGCCATGGTGCGTCAACTCTAGGCATTCCTGTTGCGCAACTCTTGACGTATCTTCGCGTTCTCGCTAGATCACATCACGCTGTGTCGTGCAGCCACCCCTCGATTTGGCTACAGGTTGTCGAGGGCTTCGAGGAATTTGTCGTGTTCACCCTCGAGCATCGAGATGTTTGTCGCGTCGTACGGAAAGTTCCCGGCACGGGTCTCGGCGTGAAACTGACTCATAGCGGTCACCCGTTCTTCGTGAATCTGTTTGTGGAGGCGACCAACGTCGCCCCATGCGTGCGCGTGCTTTGGTGGCTTTGCCTCTTCCGATGGCTCGCCGCAGGCATCGGCAACGAAGGAGAACACCGCGTCGCCACCGCGACCTGAACCGAGAGAGAAGGTCACCAGTGACGTCTTGTCGTTCACTGCCGTGAGAAACTCTTCAGCAATGCACTCGACCTCGACGGCGAAACAGCCGGCGTCTTCGAGGCGCCGGATCGTCTTCCAGATCTCCATCGCCTCTTCAGCCGTCCGCCCGTAAGCTCGCAACCCACCGGCGTGGTGGCTGAACGTCGGGATCAGCCCAATGTGTGACTGTACGGGGATGCCCTCGTTGGCCAGCTTCTCGATGACTTCGTAGGAACGAATCGTGTAGTACATGTCGCCGCCCCGACCCATCAGGTCGACGGCGTGGGCCAGGATTTCGTCGCTGGTGCCGAACTGGGCCCACGTTGACCCGATGCCCATGAACTGGCTCGGCGCAATCCGACGGCACTCGTCGAGTTGTTCGGCCCAGACGACCAACAGATCGATCTCGGCCTCGAGGCACGCCCGCAGCTCAGCCTCGTTCGCCGGATTACTCATCGACAGGACCGTGCCCGAACCCTTGAGGTCCTGGAGGTCCTTGACCGTGTAGTCGCGCTTGGCAGGCGTTCGCCCAAAGTCATACATGCGTTTCATGTGCTGGTTCCTTCAATCACGTTCTCGGTGTCGCCAGCTTCGGCACTTGCTCGGCGGCGACTCTTCATTTCTTGGTGGGCTTCCATGCTTCCGTCGTGGAATGTGCCGAACCACTTGTCCATGGGCAGCAGCAACATCCCATAGTTCACCTCGAAGTAGCGGTGATGCAGATTGTGGAAGTAGTCGCCGCCATGAACGTTCGAGCTCTCCCCTGTTTTGAAACGGTCGAACCCTGAATGGGATGGCGAGGGCGAGAGCATCAGGTAGACGAGGCAGAACGTGGCGATGAACGGTGAGCCGGGAATCACCAGAAACACGAACGGCAACGAGAGGTAGAGCACGTGCTCGCCAGGATGCATTGAGATGCCGGTCCATGGACCGGTGTTGACGTTGCGGTGGTGTAGCGCGTGGAACCAGCCGTAGAGCGGGTCGATGTGTAGCAGACGGTGGTTGAGATAGAAGTGCACACCCTCGATCCAGAACACGACGACGGTCATCGACGCGATCGCCCACAGCGAGTTGAGCTGCGGGATCGACTCGGTGGCGTAGAGGCGGAACATGATCGCCTCGTACAAAGCCGCAATTCCGCCGCCGCTGACGAGCGTCCAGAACATGTTGTCGCGGGTCTGATTGTTGAACGTGAACGACTTGCGATTCTTGGCAAGCCAGCGCGACTCGTACTTGAACTCGGTGCCCTGGGCTTTGCGTATGTGCAACCACCAGTGCTGACCACCGATGACCACCAGCATCATGAGCGTGTTGCGCAGCCAGATCAGGGCGACGTCGTCGACGCTGAGCGAAGCAAAGCGATCGAGCGATGGCGTGAACACGTGGTACATGAACGCTGCCAACGCAATCCACGCAGTCGACTGCGGCCACATGTACTTCGTCAGGAACCACTTCGCCATGGCCAGCGGTTGTACCGGCGATTGGAACAGCGGTGGCACGACCATGGGCTCGGGGTCATAACCCTTTGCCCGTTGCATGCGTGTCCGCTCGTCGGTCGGCGCAGTCATGCGTGCACTCTGCCCTGGGCCCCATCTAGCTCGCAAGCAAGCGATTTCGACCCTCGACATAACAACAACTTATGCTGACATAATGCCGCCATCCGATGGCTTACCGCCACTCAACCAATTGCGCGTGTTCGAAGCCGCGGCTCGACTGCTGTCGTTTACGAGAGCCGCGCAGGAACTGCACCTCAGCCAACCTGCGGTCAGCCAGCAGATCAAGGCGCTTGAGCGCCAGGTCGGGCGACCCTTGTTTGTGCGCCGCCATCAGGGCCTCGACCTCTCCGAAGCAGGCATTGCGTATTTGCCGATTGTTCAGCGTTCGCTCGCGGCGCTGACAACGGGCACACAAGCCGTGTTCGGGCGGCGCGACGAGCTCCACCTCACCGTGCAGGTCAACTTGGCGTTCGCCATCTATTGGCTCACGCCGCGCCTTCCCGACTTCATGCGGTCCCACCCCGACATCGTGGTCGACGTGGTCACGGTGATTCACGACCCAGAGCGAACCGCTGCTGCCGCCGATATCGAGATTCGCTTCACCGAGGAGCTTGCGGGTGCCACGCTGCTGCGGCGCACGAACGCGTTCCCGATTTGTAGCCCCCGTCTGGAGAAGCCGGATTGGCGAACGGCAACACTGTTTGACTGCACCGCCGTGTCGGTCGGGTGGCGAACGTGGCTCGGCGATCAGGGCCAGGAGCTTCCAGCAGAGCAGCGGGTGCACCTCGCGAGCACCTACGCCGTTGGCCTCATGGCGGCCGAACACCGATCGGCACTGTCCATGACGCTCGACGTATTCGCCGAGGAGGCAATCGCCGATCAGCGCCTCGTTGCACCGTTCGATCATTCCACGTTGGTCGCCGAGTCGTACTGGCTACGCGAGCAACCGAGCAGATACCGAACCGACGCTGCAAAGACCTTCGCCGACTGGCTACTGAACCAGTAGCTACTTTGACCCAAAGTACACGCACGCCCTGGACCGTTGGATTTGTGGCGGCATGAGGCACCCGATCGTGTCGGCTTGACCGACATCAGCGAAGTCAGCCTGGCAGGCGGTCAACCCCCGAGGCGTTGAGTGCGGTGAGCGGGCCGACGGTCGTCGCGATCCACAACGCCAACGGCCACGCCAGTTGGTCGGTGGTGAAGATGACGACCGCCCAGGCTGCGGACATTCCGAGCCACAACCAGGGAAGGGCCTTCAGAAGGTGAGCACGCCACCCCGTGTCGCCGGCTCGAGACGAGACGATCTTCTTCTCGCCAGTATGGGTATCAACAGTGGTAGTCATAACTGCCTTCTGATTGGTTTGGTTGGTTGCTTGTAGAGAGTTGGTTCCGCCGGTGCAGAGCTGGCGATCAGGTCGAGTCCGACGGCGGTGAACCACGCGATGAGGCCGACGTCGAAGATCGCTCCGACCTGCTCGAAGGCAGGCACGACGGTGACGAGCCCGGCGACACCCATGACCACGCCGAGCTGGTTGACCCAGCGGGCGAAGAGCCGCTCGCGAAGAGCAACGATGCTGATTCCCAGCACCCAAATGCCGCCGAGTACTTCGTTGCCCTCGGCGAGACCGTTGGTCACCGCGTCGAGGCCAGCCCACACCGTGGCCGCCATCTCCGGGTCGGTGCCATGCATGTCACTGACGGCGGCATAGGCGATGTTGGTGATCATCCCGGTGGAGATGATCACCCCCGACCAGATGAGCCCGAAGACCGAGGCCACCCTGGCCAGCGGCGAATGCGCCTCACGGAGACGGTCGCCAATCGCCAGCACGAGAGGAACGAGGGCGATACCGAACACGATCATGATCGTGATGTTTCTCAGGTGCAGGGTCAGTTGGTTGGCGACGATGAACTCCACCGCTGCAGCCGGGGTGTCGGCAGAGACGAAGTCGGTGAAGAGTGTGGCGAACATGGCCAGACCGATCACGAACGTCCCGGCGGCGATGAGGGCGCCAATCGCACCCAGTTTCTGAAGTGATTGCATGTCGCAGCCTTTCGATTGCTTTCCTCGTTTTGAGGGCTGTTCACGGGTCGGTGCGGTTGGCGACGACAGCACCTAGTGCGAGGGCACCAAGGGCGTAGGCGGCGAAGATCAGCGCCGTAGTAGGTCGGGTGAAGGCGATCTCTTCGCCCTCCGGTGCTATGTCGAGCATCCCGTTGCCGGCGACGAACGGCATGAAGCGCAGGACTCGGTCTGGGGCGAAGACTCCGACGAGACTCTCAACCACCAGCCACCAAACCAGCACACCCGAGATCGCCGCCGCGCTGTGGCGAGCGACCAGTCCAATACCGAGTCCGAGCACGCCGGCGAGCACCGCGAAACCGGTAGCCCACGCAATTGCCATAGGGATGGTTGAGGTGTCACCCGCCGGTATGCCGCCGAGCGCGGCCCCGGCGATCCCGGCGGCCAAGCCCGACAGGCCGAGCAAGGCAGCGTAACCCGCTGTGGCAATGGTCTTCGCGACGACAACAACCCCGCGGTGTGGCTCGGCGGCGAACATCTGGTGGAGGGTTCCGTGTTCAGCTTCGGTGGTGTAGAGGAGGATGCCGCTCACCGCAGCAAACACAGCAGTGAAAATCGCAGAGAAGCCGAACATGCCAGAAACGTTCAGACCTGGTTGGTCGACGAACCGGGCGACCATGAACGAGGCCACGCCGCCCACGAGAACGGTCAACGCGAGGATCGCGCGGGGCGCACGGACGGTAGTGAGCTTGATGAACTCGCTCCGCAGCGAGGAGATGAGCCGGGGCTCGCTTCGCACTCCTCGGCGTGCGGACCGGCGGCGCCAGGTGGGTTCGATCTGGGCCGAGGGAACAGTGTCGATGGTGGTGGTCATGAAGATTCCTTTGTCAGGCTGAAGTGAATTCGGCGGTGTCGTTGGTGAGGTCGACTAGCAGGTCTTCGAGTGACGCCTGCTGGTCGACGAGTTCGTCGATGCGGATGTGATGGTCGAGGGCGAGCTGGGCGATGTCGGCTCGTGAACTTCCCGTCACGTTGAGCCGGCGAGGGTCGAAGTCGGTAACGCCAAGGTCCCGCTCGACGAGCAGTGCGGTGAGTTTGGGTCGCTGGGGGGTCTCGACGAGAACCGAGCTGTCAGCGTTGTTCGCTATCTCCTCGACCGTTGCGGCCGCCAACAGACGACCAGCACCGATGACGACCAGATCGTCGGCAAACAGTGAAAGTTCGGCGATGAGGTGGCTGGAGACGAGCACCGCCCCTCCCCGATCCGCATACGAGCGCAGGTAGTTGCGTAGCCAGCGGATGCCGTCTGGGTCGAGGCCATTGGCTGGCTCGTCCAACAGAAGAGTCTGGGGTTCGCCGAGGAGTGCCCCAGCAAGCGCGAGACGCTGGCGCATGCCGAGCGAGAACGCGCCCACCCGCTTGTCGCCGACGCTCGTGATACCGACCTCGGAGAGAACGGCATCGACTCGAGACCGAGCGAGCCCGCTGGCAGCGCACATTGCGCGCAGGTGGTTGCGGGCCGTGCGACCAGGGTTGGCGGCGGCTTCGAGTGCCACGCCGATAGTGGAACTCGGCTGCGGCAACTCGTCGTAGGGCATGCCGTCGTAGAGCACCTCGCCGGTGTCGGGGCGGGTAAGGCCGACCATCATTCGCATCGTGGTGGACTTCCCGGAACCATTCGGGCCCACGAAACCAGTAACCCGACCGGGTCGAACCGCGAAGGTCAACGCGTCGACGGCCCGAGTTTCGCCATAGGTCTTCGTGAGACGGTCGACGGTGATCATCGTGCTACCTCGACAGTCTTTTCGTTGCGGAGCAGGACGATGCCGGCCCAGGCGAACCAGGCGATCGATCCGAGTCCAAAGATGATCCCGACGTCGGTGAGACCGGGAACGAGCGTGATGAGTCCTGACGCTGCGCTGACGACTCCCAGCACGTTGAGACCACGGGGCAGTCGCCCAGTGCCCCACGCAGCAAGACTCACCAGCAGAATCCACATCCCACCGACGAGCTCGTTGCCACCGCCGAGACCGTCGGCGACCGTCGAGATGCTCGACCAAAGTGCTTCGGCTGCGGCCGGATCGGTTTCGTTGAGGTCCGCGACCGCCGCGATGCCAATGTTCTCGATCATGCCCGTAGCGAACATCAAGCCCGCCCAGATGTAGGCAAAGACCGCGCCGATGTCGGCAAGTTCCGTGCTGACGTCGACGAGGCGCTCCCGGAGGCTGCGTGCCAACGGGATGATCGCGACACCGAACACCAAGTAGATGACGAGGTACCAGACGAACAGCGTCGACTGATTACCGACAAGGAACTCAACGGATTCAGCCGGCGTGGCGTCGCCGTCGGTGTAGTCGCTCAGGCTCGTGACAAGCAGAGCAATGCCAAAGATGAAAGCCGCAGCGGCGACGAGGCCGCCGATAGCGCCGGCTCGAGACGAGACGATCTTCTTCTCGCCAGTATGGGTATCAACAGTGGTAGTCATAACTGCCTTTCAGTTGGTTTGGTTGGTTGCTCCTGTCACCATCCCCAACCTGTCGCCCCAGCACATCGGCCTCGGGGCCGCGATCGAGTCGTCCCACGGTTGATTCGTGGTGCGTACTTTTGTCCGATGACGACGGACCCGGCCCCGCTTACGCTGTCTCTGATGATCAACGCGCTCCGATCGTTCTGGCAGGAACCAGCCGAGCCCAATCCCCCACGCCGCGTCCCGCGGGACTGGGTGCTGGTTGCGGTGCTCCTCGGTTTGGCGCTGCTCGAGGGCATCACTCGCGAGGAGCTGGTGTGGCGACAACTCTCCGTGCCGATCCACGTGATTCCGATCGTGATGATGCTGTGGCGGCGCACCCATCCGCTGCTGTCAGTAGCAGTCGCGTGGACCGCGATTACCGGGCTCGACATCGCGGCCATAGCGGTCGGACGCGATTCGCCCGGTTTGGCCACGATGGTTGGCCTGATCGTGTTCCCCTACGCCCTCTTTCGCTGGGGATCGGGGCGCGACGCAGTCATCGGTCTCATGATCATGAACGTGATGAACGTGACGAACATGATCTGGTACCCGAGCGGTCCCGAGCTCACCATCTTCAGTTTTGCCTGGCTGCTGTTGCCTTCGTCCGTCGGCGCTGCCGTCCGTTTCCGCGACCGGGCACAGACCAACGCCGTCAACGAAGCCAAGCTGTTCGAACGCGAACAGCTTGCCCGAGAGCTCCACGACACCATCGCCCACCGCGTGTCAGCGATTGCGATCCAGGCTGAGGCCGGATTCACCCTCATGAGCTCCGACCCCGAAGCGTCGGCCTCCACGCTCAAGGCAATCAAAGAAGAAGCGAGCCGCACCCTCACCGAGATGCGCAGCATCGTCGGAATGCTGCGCCAGGGTGAAGACGAGCACAGCCCACAGAAACGCCTCAGCGACCTCGAACGTCTCGTCGCCGACGGGGCACAACAACCACCGATCGAGCTCGAGGTGCGGGGCGAGCTCGACGATGTTGCTCCGTCGATCCAAACGGCAGTGTTCCGAATCGCACAGGAAGCCATCACCAATGCCCGACGCCACGCTCGACGAGCGACGAGGATCAACATTCGGGTCGAGGAGGACAACGGAGACGTGACCGTCACCGTTGCTGACGACGGCGACGCCTCCTACGTTGACCCGAAGTCTTCGTCCGGATATGGACTCGTCGGGATGAGTGAGCGAGCGTCTCTGCACGGCGGCTCATTCGATGCAGGGCCGAACCGTGGACGAGGATGGACCGTGAAGGCCGTATTGCCGAAGCAGGGGCAGACAGGATGACCATGCGAGTGATCGTTGCCGATGACCAGGATCTCATTCGGACGGGACTCTCGATGATCCTCAACGCTCAACCGAACATCGAGGTGGTCGGGGAAGCCGCCAACGGTGCGGACGCCGTCGAGCTTGCCCAGCGCCTCCGACCCGACGTGTGCCTTCTCGACATCGGCATGCCGAGGATGGACGGGATCGAGGCCACCCGGGCACTCGCTGGACCGGACGTCGAAGATCCGATCCCGGTCGTCATCATCACCACCTTCGACCGCGACGAATACGTGTTTGGCGCCCTCAAAGCCGGCGCCCGCGGCTTTCTCCTGAAAGACGCTGACCAGGGCTTGCTCGTACAAGCTGTCCATGCGGCCGCGACCGGAGACGCCCTCGTCGCCCCCAACGTCACCGCCAGACTCCTCCAAACCTTCGCCAGCATCGACCGTCCAACCTCGCCACCCCAGCCAATCGACCCGCTGACTGAACGCGAGGAGGAAGTCCTCGCCGAAGTTGCGCGAGGAAAAACCAACGCCGAAATCGCCGAGGAACTGTTCATCAGCAACAGCACGGTCAAGACGCATGTCGCCAGGCTGATGACCAAACTCCAGGCAAGAAACCGCGTCGAGGTCGTGATCTGGGCCTACGAAACAGGGCGCGTCGGCTAAGGGTGGGCAAACCCGACTCTGACGGCGTCAGACCCCGCTCCCCATCACGGGCGACAGCTACTCGCCCAGGTGGAGCGCGAGGTGCTGGTGGAAGTTCACGATGGCCTTCTCGAAGTAGCCGAACGTGAAATGCGTATTGGCCGCTGTCGTCGCGGACGCCTGGATCTTGCGCGCGGCGTCCCGGTCTTCTTCCTGGCCTGATTCGTTCACGAACTCAGCGTCTCGTTGCGCTTCCTCCAGCGTGATCGGCGACTCCCCTGTCTGCTGGTTGAACAGCCGGTAGAAGACCCACTGCGTACGGGTGGGGCTCAGCGGCTCGAGCACCGTGAAGCCGGTGTGTTTGGACAGCACCGCGATGTTGACGTTCGGGAACAGGTGGTACACCGACGTGGCCACGCCGCTCAGCAGGCGCTTGTCGGGCTCGACGTCGCGGAGCTTCTCGATCCGCCGGAAGGGGAAGACGATCCGCGAGTTCGCGCCATAGGTCTCAACGAGCGTCGTGTTGTCGAACCCGTAGGGATAGAAGGACTCGCGGTGCAACGACTTGATGTGATAGCCCTCCTGGGCTGTCTCGTTGATCAGCTTCCAGTTTGCGTCGTCGAACAGCTCGCCCTGCTCGAACAGCTTCTGGTCGGGCGCGAAGTAGTCGAGACAGTCATCGAGAGCGGAGTCGCCGATCGGCCCATCCTGACGCACATACACAATCCCGCCCCTCTCGGCCGCACCAACCTCCACCAGGCCATGGTCGGACGGGTCGAGATCGGCAAACCCGGACCGGCCGGGAATTCCCTTGAGCTCGCCTTCGAGGTTGTAGGTCCATGCGTGGTACGGGCAGGTGAACGCCTTCGAACAGCCGGTTCCGCTGGCCACCTGCATGCCACGGTGGCGACATGCGTTGATGAAGGCGCGCACCGTGCCGTCGTGGCTGCGGGTAACCAGCAGCGGCGTCAGCGCCGCCGATCGAGCGATGAAGCTGCCCACCTCGGGGAGTGCAGCGGACGGACAGAACGGAACCGGCAGCCGTCGCAGCAGTGCGATCTCGGCCTCGAACCGCTCCTGCGAGTAGTAGTGCTCGACCGGAGCGCGCCACACGGTGTCGCCCAGATCTGTCGTCCCGTTGTCGATATGACTGAAGATGCGTTCGATCGCCTGCTGATCGTTCAGCAGCACTGAGGTCATGCTGTTCATGCTCCGCCAAGCATCGCACAGAAAGGTATTCGCCAGGCCATACATAAAACCCGTTCCCGATTCACTCACAGCAGAAACGAAGGCTTCGTCGGCATGCTCGATCAGCTCGCCAATGGTCAGTGGGTGCACGAATTGGAGGACATCAACTGACGATGTCTCGGTTTCTGAAGGCAAGTAGCGAGACGCAGGCTGCGACCGCACCGTAGAGGAGCGTGAGCCCCAGCGCTGATGTCCACGACAGGTCCGTTGTCCCGCCAGCGGCGAGGGCACTCAAGGTCCCGCCCGGCAGCAGATGCGTGATGTCGGGAGCGGTGATCCCGATGAGGTTCTCCACCACGAGAAGCCACCCGATCCCAACGCCGATTGCGGTTCCAGAGCTCCGCGTGAGCACCGCAATCATCAAGCCGATCAGGCCCCAAACAAGCACCGGAATCAGGAAGTTGAAGAACCCCGATGCCATCTCGGCTGCCGCATCGGTCTTCCAAGGCTCCGTATCGATCTCGTATGCCCGAGCGAGTGGCCGAGCAACAGCCGAGGTGATGAACACCGTCGCAGCGGACAACAAGACGGTGAAGAAGCTGAGCGCGATGATCTTGCCACCCAAGAGTCTGAGTCTGGATGGCTGCGCCTGCACGAGGACTCTTATCAGTCCGCTGTCATAGTCGCTTGCCGCCGCGATCGCCCACAGAGACAACACGACGATGCCAGCGAGCGTGCTGATCGTGCCAAGCGCGTGGATCATGCCTCCCGCCTGTTCGAGGTCAGCTGCCGTTGTCGCGGCGCCACCAGGCCCTGCGGGGCCGGCAGCCGCGCTGGGGTCGGCGAGCGACGAGTAGATGAAGTACGAGATCAATACGGAAAAACCTGCGAGGACGCCGAAGCCGCCGTATCGGAATGAGGGGCGCCAGATTCTGATCCACTCGGAGCGGATGGTATTGATCAGACCAGGTGCGCTGGCGATCGAATCGGACGTTTTGGTGGTGAGGGTGGCCGTGGTCATGATGTCGCTCCTGTCGTTCGTTGTTCGCCTCGGCTCGCGGCGAGCTCGGCGTCGGTTCCTCCGGTGAGGCGTAGAAAGATGTCTTCGAGGTTGTCTTGTTGAGGGGTGAGCTGTCGAAGGGTGACGCCGGCCTCGGTGGCCGCACGGCCAACGTCGGCAGAACTCGACGCCGGCGCTTGAATTTGGAGCAGGTCTCCATGTGAGGTGTACGCCCAACCTCGGGACTCGATGGCGCCGATCAGCTGTGGGAGGTCCGTTCCGAACTCGGGAACGGCGATGACCTGCTCGACCGCGTCTTCCATCAGGCCCGTGAGCGAGCCCGAGTAGAGAAGCTTGCCGAATCGGATGACGACGAGATCATCGGCCATGGCTTGGATCTCGCTCATCAGATGAGACGACACGACGACGGTCCGGCGGCCGTCTGCCAACGACTTCAGTAACGTTCGGATCTCGACGATGCCGGCCGGGTCGAGGCCATTCGTCGGCTCATCGAGAACGAGAAGCTCTGGATCGGGCAACAACGCGGCAGCGATGCCAAGGCGCTGCTTCATTCCCAAGGAAAAGGTCGAGGCCTTGTCTTTCTCACGACCCGCGAGTCCAACGATTTCGAGCACCTCGTGGATTCGTTGCTCGGAGATGCCCCGAAGCGCTGCCATGCTCCGCAAGTTGTCCCAAGCCGACAACGAACCGATGAAGGTCGGTGCTTCGATCAGCGCTCCAACCCGATGGGCGAACCGTTCGGGATGGGTGATCGGCTCGCCAAGAACGGTTCCGACGCCGTCGCTCGCCTCGATGAGACCCAGCAATACCCGGATCGTGGTGGACTTGCCCGACCCATTGGGGCCGACAAATCCGACGACTCCCCCGCTCGGCACCTCGAACGTGAGGTCGTCCACCGCGGTGAGCTCGCCGAACCTGCGCGTCAGGCCTTGTGCAGTGATCGCACTCATGATGTTTCCTCTTTCATCGGTCGCCTCTTCCTCTGTTGGTTGGGAACGACCTGACAGTAGGAAGTCGATCTGAGGGCGATATCAGCGTTTCCTGCGGAGTTCCTGAAGATTGAGTGCTATTGCGCGAGGGGGAGCGAGATCGTGATCGTCGTGCCCTCTCCAAGAACGGAAACCGCGTCTATTTGACCTCGGTGGGCGTTGACGATGCCTTGTGCGATCGCCAGGCCGAGGCCTGACCCTCCAGCGGAACGTTCCCTACCCGTGTCGGCTCGGTAGAAACGTTCGAAGAGGTGACCAAGGTGCTCCGGTTCGATGCCCGGCCCTTCGTCCGCGATTCGTATTCGCACGTTCGTTTCGTCGCTCTCACACGCGAGTGCCAGGCTTGCGGTTGTCGGCGTGTGGCGAAGTGTGTTGTTGATGATCGTGGTCAGTGCCTGCGTCAGCTGATGCCGATCCGCAGCAATGTGCACTCCTTCGTCGATGCCGGAAACATCGATCCCACGCTCCGGTTGAATTGCCGAGGCGTCGGAAGCGAGGTCGCTCAGGAGCTGCGAGAGATCGATGGTCGAGTAGTCGAGGGGTCGATCCTCGTCGAGCGAGGCCAGTGTCAGCAGATCCTCGACCAACGCTTCCATCCGTTTGCTCTCGCTGTGAATCCGTGCCATCGCGTCGTCAGTTTCTGTGGCGCTCAGCCGGCCACTCGCATGGAGAGCGGCATATCCACGGAGTGTGGTGAGAGGCGTCCGAAGCTCATGAGATGCGTCCGCAACGAAACGCCGCTGCCGCGCCTCCACGGCTTGGCGTGAATCGAGCATCGCGTTGAAGGCCGAACCCAGCCGGCCAGCCTCAGTCGCCACCGGCGGGTGTTCGACGCGGTGATCACTGCGTCCCGCGGCGACGTCCTCCGCGGCCTTTGTCACCGACTCGATCGGCCGGATTCCGAGGCGGTCGACCGACCAGAGGGCAGCGGCCAACGCAGCCAGAACAACACCAAGAGAGATCGCGGCGGTGATGAGCATCTGGCTCTGCGCATCGTCGACTGCCCGCGTCGAGACGGCGAAGACCATGTACCCGGGGCCAACGTCGGCCACGACGACTCTGGCTCGAGTGTCGCTGTCGAGAGCATCTGCGGAGAATGGCTCGCGGGTTTCTGCCGCTTGGTCGAGGTCGATGTCTTCGAGGGTTGGTACCAAATCGGGTTGGGAGACTGGTCGGGCCAAGACCTGCGGTTCGGGTTCGTCATCAGCGAGGAACGCGACGTAGAGCTCTCCTGTCACCAGAATCTCGTCGGGTCTTGGTTGCGGGTTCGCAGGGAACTCCCCTGCGAACCTCTCGACGCCTCGGTTGATGTTGTCCGAAACGACCAGCAGCTGAGAATCGAGCTGGTCGGTGAGCACGCTTCGCTGCCGGCCGGACACATATGCCAGTGCAGCCACAACGGTGATCGTGACGACGAGCGCCGCGAGCAGCAGTCGGGATCGCAGCGTCACGATTGGCGACGGATCGTGTAGCCAACGCCTCGTACCGTCTCGATGAGCCGTTGCTCGGAGTCGTCGAGCTTCTTGCGGAGTGAAGAGATGAACGTCTCTACGATGGCCGATTCGCCGTCGAAGTCGTACTCCCAGACGTGGTCGAGGATCTGGCCGCGCGAGACGACCCGACCGGCGTTGGTGAGCAACAGGCGGCAGAGCTTGTATTCGGTCGGAGTCAGGTGGACGACGTCGCCATCCTTGGTGACTTGATGCGCATCGTCGTCGAGCTCGACATCGCCAGCTGCGAGAATCGGAGACGAGCCAACAAATCCGCTTCTGCGCAGCGCGACCTGCACGCGAGCCACGAGTTCCTCTAACGCGAACGGTTTGGTGATGTAGTCGTCGCCGCCCGCGGTCAGACCCTTCACTCGGTCTGCGGTCGAGGTCTTCGCTGTCAGAAACAGGACCGGGGCGGTGTGACCGCGAGAACGCAGGATCCGAAGAACATCGAGACCATCGACGTCACCCAACATGATGTCCAGGACAAGAACGTCTGGCCTGAAACTGTCCGCCAGGCTCAGAGCGGAGCTACCAGTCTCGGCAGTCTCGACGTCCATTCCGGCCATTCGCAAGGCCGAGGCCACAAGAAACGAGATGTTCTCCTCGTCATCGACCACCAGCACCTTCGCTTCGCTCATACCCACACAGCATGGTCCAAGTTCCTGTGGGTTGATCGAACGAATCCTGTGGATTTCCTGAAGATCCGGCGGCGAAATCCAGAGGAAGTCCCGAGGTGGAATTCAACGGGTCGCCAGGTTGACGCTTCACGCTGCTCTCGATTCAACGCGGAAACCCCCTCCGCTTCGACATGAAGGAAACCCGTATGAAGACACGAAACCTACGCATCCTCCTCCTCGCTTTGGCCCTCGGAGCGGCTGCATGCGGATCGGATGGAGAAGGCACGGTCGAGGCGGCGCCTCTGATCGTCGTTGACGGTAGCGATGCCACAGACGCCGAACCGCCAGATGCCGATGCGACCGTCGACGAACCTGACGCCGGCGCCACCGGTACACCCGCTGAGCAAACCGACGAAGAGCTCGCTCTCGCATTCACGCAGTGCATGCGAGGCGAAGGGGTCGATCTGGCAGATCCGACCGTCAACGCGGATGGATCGATCGAACTTTTCCAGCCCGGAGCGAATAGCAACATCGATCCGAATGACCCGGAGGTAACCGACGCAGTTGAGGTCTGCGGTGACCTCATTGCCGGGGCGAGCTTCCTCCCCGGTGCTGGATTGGATCAGTCCGAGATCGAAGACACGCTTCTCGGGTTCGCCCAGTGCCTTCGAGACCTGGGATTCGACGTCGATGACCCAGATCTCGGTGGCGGATTGGCCGGTGGCCCAGCCGGCATCTTCGGCGAGAACTTCGACCCGACAGACCCGGCGAATGCTGACGCAGTCCAAGAGTGCCAGGCAGCATTCGGTGCGGGCGGTCCTTTTGGGGGGAACAACTGATGCCAGTTCTTACACGAGGGTCCAACATTGATGACCCCCAAGCACACACCCAAAACAACGGCCAACCGCCGACATCAGAACGGCAGCCCTCCAACGACACTTCCTCGCCGCGCTGGCTGAAATTTCTGGCTGCTGCGCTGGTGGCTGCCATCCTCGCTGCTGTCCTCGCCGTGACACGCAGCTCCTCATCGGATTCTGATGAGACGACTGAGTCTCCAGTCACCCTGCGAGCAGTTGAGGCGGAGCAGCGGGACCTCATCGAGTACACGAACATCGACGGCACGCTGCAATATGCGAACGTCACCACCGTCGGAGCAGGCACCGAGGGACTCATCACGGATGTGGTGTCCGAGGGCCAGATCCTCGCTCGCGGCGACACGGCGTACGAGGTCAACGCAACACCGGTCGTCGTGTTCTACGGAGACGTACCCTTCTATCGAACAATGGTGGTAGGGGTCTCGGGCGACGACGTGCTCCTACTCGAAGAGAATCTTGCGTCGCTCGGATATCACACCCTCGAAGACGGCGACGGAGATGACGTGGACAGCGGGTTCACGGTTGACGGAACCTTCGACACCGAGACCTCCGAAGCTGTGAAGCGCTGGCAGGAAGACCTCGGCGTTGCCGAAACAGGAACCGTGTCTCCAGGTGATGTCGTCGTGGTTACTGGACCCTCAGAAGCGTCCGGGGTGATGGTGGACATCGGCAGCAGAGTTCAGACAGGTTCGACGATCATGACGGTGAACGTCACGAGCACGGTCGTCGGCTTTTACAGCGCCCACGCCGGAGCGATCGATCTCGAAGTTTCGTCGGGCGAGATCGGCTCTGGTCAAGTGCTCTATTCGGCCGATGACCTGCCCGTGACTGCCGTCGTGACCGAGGTCGAGTTCGGCCGAGAACTGTCGATCGGCGTCGAAGACGGCGAAGACATCGAGGTTCTGGAACAGATGCTCTTCGACCTTGGCTACGACGTCGACGGCGACCTCGAAGTCGACGAAGAGTTCGACGACGACACCAGCCAAGCAATCGAGGATTGGGAGGAGGACCTCCAAGACGACTGGGATGATCAAGTCGTCGATGGCGTGTTGTCACTCGACCAGATCGTGACGGTCGACGAGGGTGTCACGGTCGGGTCGATCACGAGCCGCGACGATGACACCCTTGCGAAGGGGACCGAGCTGTTCACCAACGGAACCGATACCGGCAGCCGCGTGGTGTCGACCGCGATCGACGTCGCCGATCAGGCGATGCTTGCCGAGGGAACCGAGATCGACGTCGAGTTCCCGGGCGGCGAGGTCGTCACCGGCACCGTCACCGATTTGGCGAGCTCGTCGACGACGGATCCTCTCGATCCAACTGCCGATCCCCAGCTTGCAGTCGAGATCAGCCTCAACTCCGTGCCCGAGTCGGCAGCGGAACTCAACGAGCTCGACGTCGAGGTGCGGTTGGTGGACAGCCTCGCCGCCGGCGCCACTGTGGTGCCGGCGTCTGCACTCGTGGCGACCGCCGATGGCGGATTCGCCGTCGAGGTGGTCAACGGAAACAGCACCAGCTTCGTTCCCGTGGACCCAGGGATGTTTGCCGATGGCTTCGTCGAAGTTGACGGCATCGAGCCTGGCACTGCGGTGGTGGTGCCCTCATGACCGCAGCACTCGAGCTTCACAACGTCACGAAGGAATTCCCTGGCGAACCGCCGGTGCGGGCGCTCGACGACGTGTCCCTGAGGATCGACCACGGCGAGCTCGTTGCGGTCGTTGGACCTTCCGGTTCGGGAAAGTCCACGCTGCTCAACGTGATGGGGACGCTCGACCGTCCTACTCACGGGATCGTCTCCGTCGACGGTATCGACACCGCCGCGCGCACCGATGACGAGGTCGCTGGGATCCGTGCCCGCAAGATCGGTTTCGTGTTCCAACAGTTCTTCTTGCTGCCTGGGATGTCGGCGATCGAGAACGTGTCCAATGGGCTCTTGTACCAAGGCGTGCCACCCCGCGAACGGGCGGCACGATCAATTGAAGCGTTGGAACGAGTGGGGCTCGGACATCGACTGCAGCACCCGCCGAATCACCTCTCGGGAGGCGAACGGCAACGTGTCGCGGTCGCCCGGGCACTGGTGCACAGCCCGTCGTTCGTCCTCGCGGACGAACCGACAGGAAACCTGGACTCGAAGTCAACCGAGGCCGTGATGAAACTCATCCATGACCTTCACTCGGAGGGAACAACGATCGTGGTCATCACTCACGACACCGCAATCGCAGAATCCCTGCCACGACAGGTCGCAGTACACGACGGGGCTTTGGCGTCCGATTCAGCCCGACGAGACCGTGCGGTGGTCGCGACATGATGACGAGCAGCACAGAGTCAACCGCGAGCAAGCTCCGACTGGGCGATGTCTTTCGGGTTGGGGCATCGGGCCCCAGAGCCCGCAAGATGCGGACCGCACTCTCGGCACTTGGTGTCTCCATTGGAATCGCAGCGCTTGTTGGGGTTCTCGGCCTGTCGGAATCATCGAAGTCAGCCTTGCTCGACGAGATATCTAGTCTCGGCACAAACCTGCTGACAGTCGAGGCAGGAGGAGGATTCGGGGCTGGCGATTCCGCACTTCCCGACACCGCGCTCGCGACGATCTCTCGAATACCGACGGTGACGAACGCCAGCGCCGTTTGGGAGGTCGACGCCGACGTCTACCGCAACGAGTTCATACCCCAGGGTGAAACGGGAAGCCTCAGCGTTGTCGCCGCCGATGTTGAGCTCGTCGAGACACTCAATGGCGAGTTGGCAGTCGGGCAGTTCCTCGACGAATCCACCAGCGCCTACCCAAATGCGGTCGTGGGTTCCGTCGCTGCCGAACGCCTGGGGATTCGCAACCTCGACCAAGCGACGTACATCTTGATCGGCGACGACTACGTCGAGGTCATCGGCATTCTCGAAGAGTTCCCTCTCGCTGCGGATCTGGATCGTGCGGTGCTCATCGGCAAGGACGCCGCCATCGACTTCTACGACGCTGGCGAGAATCCGGCGGTCGTCTACACCCGGGTCGTCGATGGAGCGATCGATTCAACCCGAGACGTCCTCCCGACAACCGCCGATCCGAAGAACCCCGAGGAGGTCACCGTCAGCCGGCCATCCGATGCGCTCGAGGCACAAGCGGCTGCCGACGACGCACTGACGACACTGTTCCTCGGACTCGGTGCTGTTGCGCTGCTCGTCGGCGGAATCGGTGTCGCAAACGTCATGGTGATCGCTGTCATTGAGCGGCGCGGTGAGATTGGCCTGCGACGATCACTCGGGGCAACTCGAGCACACATACGTCGCCAGTTCCTTACCGAAGCCGTCATTCTCTCCGTGCTCGGAGGGATCGGTGGAGTGATCGTGGGTGTCAGCGCGACCTACGTCTATGCGACCAGCCAGGGATGGCGAGTCATCATCCCCCAGGAGGCGGCAGTGGGCGGGTTCTTGGGTGCCATCGCCATCGGCGCCATCGCGGGGCTCTACCCCGCCATGCGCGCTGCGAAGCTCGCTCCGACGGAAGCGCTTCGCTCATGACCGTGCGCTCAGCAGCAGGCCGCGTCGTAGCGCGTGTGAGGTCACGACTTCGAGGATCGAAGACTGGCAAACCTCGGTACAACGCCAGCGGGGTGGAGAACGAGGACATCCTTCTCGGTGCTGAAGATGATCCCCGACACGATGTGCCGGAGACCGAGGCAGGAAAGATCGCCAGCATCTTCGCGGACGTCGTCGAGTGCGGCGACCTTGCTGAACTCGGCGACCTTCTGGCCGATGAAGTCGTCTATCTCGTACCTGGCCGCAGTGTCGCCGCAGGCTTGCACCGCGGACACGAAGCCGTTGCGCAGGCCTTGGCCCAAGAGACGAGCGACGACACGACCGTTTCGATGGTCGAAGTCACCGAAGTGATCGCAGCAGACACACGGGCGGTTGTCATCGTTCGGTTTGCAGGAAGGGTCGGTGGCGAGCCGTTCGATTTCGAGACAGTCTTTCACGTCCGGACGTCGAACGGGGTCGTGGTCGCGATCACCGAGTACAGCGGCGACCAATACCGTGCCGACCGTGTAGCCCGCAGGAGATGAGTGGCAAAGGCCATCGAGCTCCCAAAAAGGACTTGAACAACTTCCCCTTGTGGCATCGGGAGTCGTCATGCGACAGCTATGTCGCTATGGGTTCGCCTCTTCTCGACGATGCGATTCAGCCAAGTCGGCGAGCTTGTCCAGATCGAGCGCATCGGCAGACACCGTGGCGACCTTGCAGTCGGTGAGCGCTCGGAGTGTTGATGTTCTCGCCCCACCCTCGAGCACAGCTCGTTCTCCGAGCACTGCCCCAGGCCCAACTTCGGCCAGCTCCTCCCCTCCAACCTCCACGACAAGCACGCCATTCAGCAAGAGAAACAGTTCATTGGTGAAGGAACCCTGTTCGACAAGGGCCGCTCCTTGCTTCACCCGGCGAATGGCGGGCTTTTCGCTGCCCCGCATGATCGATTCCTGGAGCTGGCGTTCGAGCAGGCTCTCTACCTCGGTCACCAGTGCCGGTGAGTCTTCGTCTCCCCAAGGCGTTCGCCGTCCGAACGATGTGTTCATCCACTGCTTGTATTCCGCAACGCTGCTCTTCGCAACGAGCGAGCCCGAGTGGTCGAAGACCCAATGGCGCGGAAATCCCGACGCGCCGACCAGCTCGGCAACCTGTGAACCATCCGCGTTGATCGTCAACTCGAGCGTGGTCCACACCGTCGGCGCGAAGTACTGCACGAACGGCGGATGTTTCACCGCACGAGGCATTGGTGCGCCGGTTCGGCCACCCACCGTCTGTCGAAACGTCACGCCGGATGCCGAGACCTGTGGCTCAGCCTGCAGGTCGTGCAGTTTGATCGCCGGAATCGTGATCGACCCAACACCGAGCCCCACTGTCGTCCCGCCGATGACGCCGCCTCCGCAGTAACCCGCCCCTGTCACGTTTCCGGCGTCGTCGACGTCGATGAAAGCCCGCAGCTCATTGGCGAAGCGGAATCGGTCTGCGAGGCGGAGCTGATCGACCGCTCCGGGGACATCGGCTCCGAGCTGGTCGGGTGGCGGTGGGTCGTGGTGCGCCATCTTCATTCGGGTCGCCGCCTTGCCCATTCCTTCGAGCAGGTCCGACGGAATCCATGAAACGGTCGTGATACTGCGTTCGATGCGCATGATCTCCCCTTCTGACGGTGGTCATCCAACTCTGCGCTTCATCGATGTAGCGGTCGACCGTGTACGCCGTCGATGTGGTGAGGGTTAGCCCCCATCTACGTCGCGCGCCTGCACGCTGGTCGCATCGGAGGTAGATGGTCAGACTGAGCGGCACCAACGATCACTGGAGCACCCCGAATGACCATTTCCGTCTTCCTCGCTGACGACAACCTGATCGTCCGCGAAGGTGTGAAGGCGCTGCTGGAGTTCGAGGACGATTTTGAGATCGTTGGCCAGGGCGCCGATTACGACGAGCTCGTCGGTGGCGCCGAGGAGATGAACCCGCAAGTGGTGGTGACCGACATCCGTATGCCGCCCAACTTCTCGCGTGAGGGCATCGATGCAGCGAAGGAGGTTCGTAGACGCCACCCCGGCACAGGGGTCGTCATTCTGTCGCAGTACGACGACCCCGACTACGCGGTGGCGTTGCTCTCCGAGGGCGCTGCGGGGTATGCATATCTCCTGAAGGACCGAGTTGGCGAGAGTGACCAGCTGGCTCGAGCCGTTCGCGAAGTTGCCTCTGGTGGTTCCTTGCTCGATTCGAAGATTGTCGAAGGTCTGACCAACCCGGTCCGGGCGAACAGCCTCCTGTCACCTGACGAAGAGGAACTCCTGCAGCACATCGCCGAGGGACGCTCAATCAAAGCGATCGCCACACAGCTCAAGACCACAACAGCGGACTGCAACACGGCGGTCGAGGCCTTGTTCGCCAAGCTCGCGAAGGGCACGGCAGCTGGCCACTCCGACAGTCTCGATCGGCTGAAGTTACTTCAGCAGGCCATCGTCGACCGCAAGGAGCAGGGCGAAGCGCTCGAGCGCTTGTTGCCGGGTGGCGTGTCCGAACAGATCATGCTGGAGGGCCGGCGACCGGGTGAGACCGAAGAGTTGACCGTCACGGTGCTGATGTCCGATATCCGCGGCTATACGACGATTGCCGAGCACGCGGATCCAAGCGTTCTTGCTGGCCAGTTGCACGAGCATCGAGCGGCGATGAACCGTGCAATTCTCGACGAGAGCGGCACGGTCATGCAGTTCGTTGGGGATGCGGTGATGGCGGTGTTCGGTGCGCCGGTCGCACAGGATGATCACGCCGAACGCGCCGTCGCTGCGGCCAAGGCAATGCACGACGCACAGGACGAACTCAACGAGCGCTGGGTCGAGCAAGCACACGCGCCGTTCGGCCTTGGATTGGGCCTGTCGACCGGGCTGGTCGCAGCTGCGCTGCTCGGATCCGAAGAACGACTCGAGTACTCGCTCGTCGGCGACACGGTCAACCTGACCCAGCGCCTCCAGCAGTGGGCCGACCCCGGCGAGACTGTGCTCAGCGTGCCGACGTGGGACGCAATCAACGCGAAGCCCGATGCCGACGAGCTCGAGCCGGCCATGGTGAAGGGCCGCGACACCGCAGTCGGCGCCTACCGCTTCCCACGGAGGGCGGTGTGACGCTCACCGACGCACGAATCGTCCGCCTGGGTCGCGCGATCGCAGCGCTCGGTGTCGTCATGGCAATCGGCGGTCTCGCCATTGCCATTTCCCTCGGTCGGTGGGAAGCAGCGTGGGAGACGCTGACGCCCGTGAACGCATTGATCGGCGTCGGCTTCGGAGCCCTCGTTTGGACGGTTCTTCCCACGCAGCCTCGGAACCGATCGGTTTGGGCGTACGCCGTTGCGGCCTTCTTCGGTGGATTGTATTCAACGGCCCTCGCAGTGCTCGTCGTCGACATTCCGGAGCGTCTCGAGGTCGAGGAAGACACCCTCACCCCAGCGTTGCTCGACCTCCCCGCTGCAATTTCCGCTGGCGCGCTCTCGTCGGCTTGGATTCCCTCGTTTCTTCTTCCGCTTACGGTCGGACTGCTGCTCTTCCCCAATGGCCAGCTCCCATCACCGCGGTGGCACTGGGCCCTGCGATTTCAGGTTGCGACACTCGGCCTGGCTTTTTTGCTGGCCAGCGCCGCCAACAGCCCGTGGAGCACACGGCCCATTCCGACCCCAGGGGGCTGGCTCGGCAACCTCGCCGAGGTCTTCATCAACCTCGCGCTTGCAAGCGCCTTGCTCGGCATCGCGTCCCTCGTGGTCCGATATCGGAGCGGCGGGGCGACCATCCGCCACCAGATTCGCTGGATCGCCTTCGGTGGCGCGCTTCTGCTCGCCGGCGAAGTGCTGAAGCGCATGATCTGGGGAGGCCTCGCCGGCAGTACCGACCCGACGCTGGAGAACGTGATCAACCTCGTGCCGCTCGTTCTGCTGATCGCGTCGTTCTGGATCGCGGTCGCCCGGTATCGGCTCTATGAGATCGACGTCATCATCTCGAAGTCGGTCACCTATCTGGGGCTCGGCGCTGTCATCACCGGCTTGTATGTGCTCGTCGTGGTCGGCCCCCTCTTGGTGATCGGCGAGTCCGACGATGGCGGGCCGGGGCTGTTGTTGCCGATCGTGGCGACCGGCGCTGTAGCGATAGTGTTCGAACCCGTCCGCACACGCATGCAGCACCTGGCGAACCGGCTGGTCTACGGAGAACGAGCCACCCCCCACGAGGTGCTCTCGCAGGTGACCAATCAACTTGCAGACAGCACGCCCGGGGCGGGCACTGAAGCCTTGGCCCGACTGCTGGCCGACGGCACGGGCGCCGATGAGGCCGTGGTGTGGCTCTACTCGGGCGAGGTCTTCACCCCAGACGGTGTTTGGCGGCACGAGGGAGCCGAGTCGACACCACCGGCGTCCGTCGCCGAGCTGCCCAACGATGAGGTGACGATGTCGCATCTGGTCGTTCATCAGGACGAGGTCTTCGGCGGCGTGACCATCGTGAAGCCCAGGGTGGACCCGGTGACCCCCGCCGATGCCGAGCTCGTCACCGACGTGGCTGCCGGCTCCGGTCTGTTGTTGCGCAACATTCGCCTCAACCGCGAGCTGGTCGAACGGGCCAGCGAAGTACGCGAATCGCGCCGTCGACTGATCGAGGCCCAGGACCGCGAGCGACACCGGCTCGAACGCGACCTCCACGATGGCGCCCAGCAGCGAGTGGTTGCGCTGAAGGTGAAGCTCGGAATCGCTCGCACGATCGCCGGCCGGGAAGGCGCCGACGCCATCGCCGAGCGACTCGAGGGACTCTCCAACTCAGTACAGAGTGCCGTCGACGATCTGCGGGCAGTCGCGCACGGCATATACCCCCCACTGCTCGAGTCCGAGGGTTTGGAAGCGGCGCTGCGTTCGACGGAACGGACGTCCACCATCACCATCGACCTGAACGCCGAGGATCTCGAACGATACGGCCGCTCGATCGAACAGACGGCCTACTTCTGTGTGACCGAAACACTCGAGCGGGCCCACATGAGCGGCGCGAAGAGCGCCCGCGTCGAGGTTGCCCGCCGCAACGGCGACCTCGTGACCGCGATCGACGTGCCCCACCTCGAAACAGCTCTCGACCTCGGATCAGTCGCCGACCGCATCGACGCAGCCGGCGGCACACTCCGCTTCGGCGACTTCCCTTCCAACGGGCGATCGATCGTCGCCTCACTGCCGATTGCACGAGCCGAAGGAGTTGTCGCATGAAGGTCTCTACGGTTCGGCGTCTCTACACGGCCGGGGTCGTGGTCTTCGTGGTGCTGGCATCCATCACACTGGTACAACACCACACCTATGAGATCCCACGACTGCTTGCGTCCGGTGCTTATATCGCCGTCGGTGGTCTGATCGTCACCCGTCGACCCGGCAACCTCATCGGGCTGGCGCTCGCCATCTACGGCGTAATCGGGTCGCTCGGCACGGCTGCGATCATCTCAGCCGAAACGCTCGACGAATCCGGCAGGTTCGAGGCAGCTGCCTGGGTGACCATCGTCGCCGCAATGACCTTCCCATTCCAGGTCGGCGTGCAAACCGCGGCATGGCTCGTGTTTCCCGATGGTCGACCCTCACAGCCCAACGATCGGCGCCTGTTGCGCTGGGTGATCATGTACTCGTCAGCTCTCACGGCGCTGTCCATATTCGCCTCAGCCCAAGCACTGCCAGAGACCAGGCGATATGACCATCCCTTCCTCGACGAAAGTACTGCGTCAATCGCATACGGCGTTTCTAGCGGCGGGTTCGTGCTGCTGTTCTTCTTCGGCATCTTCGTCGCCGTCCGACTGATCCGCCGGATGCGCCACGGTGACCCTGTCGAGCGACGACAGGTGCTGTGGATCGCCTCGGCAGTCATCCTCAACATCACAATCCTCATCGCCAATGCATGGATACAGCCGTTGGGAACCGAGGATCGAGCGTTCTGGCTGATCGATTCGGTGGCGGTCGCGTTGATTCCGCTCGCTATCGGCGTCGCCATCTTCCGGTACCGGCTCTACGACATCGACACGATCATCAGTCGGTCGGTCACCTTTGGCGCTCTGGCGGCATTCATCGGTGGCGTGTACATCGCGATCGTCGTCGGCATTGGCGAGCTTCTGGGTGGCGATTCGAGTTTCGGTCTGTCGATCGTTGCGTCGGTGCTCGTGGCCATGGCGTTCCAGCCCATGCGGCGACGGGTCGAACGGTGGGCGAACCGACTCGTCTACGGCGAACGGGCCACGCCGCATGAGGTCTTGGTACGTTTCTCGCGACGGTCTGCCGAGCTGTCCGACGAAGAGCTGCTCGAACGAGTACCCAAGCTGATCGCCGACGGCACAGGTGCGAGCTCGGCGATGGTGTGGACCCGCTCGGACGACGGATTTCAGGTGGCAGCCTCGTGGCCCGAAGACATGCCGGAACGCCATCTCGAGGCCACCGACGAATTCGTCGACGCCGAAGCCAGCCACGCGCTTCCGGTGTTCCATGACGGCGAACTGCTCGGCGGCCTGTCCATCATCAAGCCTGGCGGTGAGACAGTCACGCCTGTCGAGCAGGCGCTCCTCGTTGATTTGGCATCGGGGCTGGGTCTGGCACTCCGAAACGCGCGACTCACCGCAGCGCTGCGCAAACAAGTGACCGAACTCGAGGCGTCGAGGGAGCGGGTTCTGGCTGCGTCCGACGAAGCTCGGCGAACACTCGAGCACGACCTCGACAGCGGGCCGCAACAACAACTGGTTGCTCTGAAGGTCATGCTCGGGCCGATTCGACTGCTTGCCGAGCGAGCTGGCGCTGAGAAAACTGCCGGACTCTTGAGCACGCTCGAAGACGACACAGGGGGTGCCATCATTGCGGTCCGTGACTTCGCCGGAGGCATCTATCCCCCGCTTCTCGAAGCCGAAGGTCTCGCCGCAGCGATCGTGCAACAAGCTCGGTCCGCCGCACTTCCCGTTCACGTCGAGGACCACACCGCTCGGCGGCACCCCCGAGACATCGAAGCCGCTGTCTACTTCTCGGTGCTCGAAGCGCTCCAGAACACGGCGAAGTACGCCAATGCCACTGAAGCCGTAGTCACGATCGAGAGCAGCGACGATTCGCTCACCTTCGAGGTGCGCGACGACGGCGACGGATTCGACGCCGAAGCGGTCGTCGCCGGTGCTGGCCTGACCGGCATGGCCGATCGGCTCGACACCGTTGGCGGACGAGTCTCGGTCGCTTCGAGCCCCGGCGAGGGAACCACGGTCGCCGGATCGATTCCGATCCGCGATTCCGTCAGCGCTTAGGCCGACGCGTCTCGGTGGGCGTTGGCCCACGCGGCTTCGAGCTCGTCCATGCTGAATGCCGACTTCGGGACGAAGGCGAAAGCCCCTGCCGCGAGCGCCGGCTCTTCGAAGGCACCGGACTCGTGCGTCGACATCATCAACACATGTGGCGGGTCGTCGAGCTCGCGAATTCTTCGGGTCGTCTCGAACCCATCGATTCCCGGCATCTGCACGTCCATCAGTACGAGATCGGGGCGTAGCTCGGTGGCCATCTCGACCCCGGCCTCGCCGTTCTCGGCTTCACCGGCGACTTCGAAACCATCGGTGAGCTCGACCACCATCCGAGAGGCCTCGCGGAACGGCAGCTGGTCGTCGACGATCAGAACGCGTACGTCACTCATGTCTCCAGCATGACGCAGCTCAACGCCCGGGCCAACGGTGTTGCCCCACTCGCGATGGTGGTGCTGTCACGAATCGTCTGAACCCTCGGTCAGATAGACCAGCACGGCCCGTACGCGTCGATGCGTGTCGGTACTTTGCTCGAGATCGAACTTGGTAAATATCGAGTTGATGTGTTTCTCGACTGAGCGGGCGGAGATGAAGAGCGCCTCACCAATGCCGCCATTGCTCGAACCGGTGGCCATCTGCTCGAGCACTTCTTGCTCACGCTCGGTCAGTCGGTCGAGAACCGATGACTTTGTCCGGGAGTGGTCCTGCATCAACGCGTCGACAACCTTAGGATCGACGACCGTGCCGCCTTCGGAGACCCGCAGCGCAGCCGCCGAGAGCTCATCGCCATCGCCGATCCGTTCCTTCAGCAGGTATGCCCGTCCTTCGCTTCCGTCTTCAAAGAGACGGACGGCGTATGCCGGTTCCACATATTGGCTCAGCACGACGACACCGATCTCGGGGTACTGCGTCCGCAGAGCGTTGGCCGCCCGGATCCCTTCATCGGTCTGACTCGGCGGCATACGAATGTCGGTGATCACCACGTCGGGACGCTGTTCGTCGACCACCGAGATGAGCTCGTCGTAGGAGCCGCTCGTGCCGACGAGGTGGAGTCGCTCATCGAGACCGATCACGGTTGCGATGCCCTCGCGCATGAGGAAACTGTCCTCGGCAATCACGACACGCAACGACATGGCGAGACTCTAGTTCAGTGCCTGTGGACGCCCCGACTCCAAACACTCCGGATCCTTGAAGCGACACCTAGCGTCTTGCCACGAAGACAAGACTACGAAATCCCCAGTTCGAAAGTCAGGGGATTCTGTCGTGTCGGAGGGGGTTGCACTTGGGCCGAAGTCTGGGCGGGCTGAAGCTTCGTCGGTTCGGTGCGGCTACCTTTGGTGAATGCTTCGAACCGGCAAGTTCAAGCTCGTTCGGCCGAGCCGGCTTTGCGGCACCGGCGTCTTGGTCTTGGCCGGCTCAAGCGGCGCAATGGACACCGAACGGGCTGAACTCCTCGCCGCGCACGGCGCGCTGGCCATGTCAATGAGATGGTTCGGAGGCCAAGACCAGCCAGCAACACCGTCGAACGTCCCTCTCGAGTCGTTCGTCGAAGCGCTCGATGACCTGTCAGCCGATACCGACCGGCTCGCCATCGTCGGTTCCTCATTCGGTGCCGAAGCCGCACTGAGCGTCGCATCTCGACACACCGCAGTAAACGCCGTAGTCGCGCTCTCGCCTTCGGCGTATGTGTGGCCAGGTCCTGACGGCGTCGTCGGGATGACCTCACACTGGACCTGGCAGGGCGCACAGCTTGACTTCGTGCCTCTCGACGGGACTTGGGTGGCCGCCGAAGATCCGCCTGCCTTTCGAGGCTTGTACCAACAAAGCTTGATCTCCGATCCGGAGGCGGCGATAGCCGCGTTGATTCCTGTTCAAGACTTTGCAGGCGACCTCGTGCTTGTTGCTGGCGAGGACGATCAGGTGTGGCCGGCAGCTGACTGGTCTCAACTAATCGCTCGACGTCGTCGCGAAGCCAATCTGGCGACGGTTGTCGTCACACACTCCGATGCTGGGCATCGGATCGTGCTGCCTGGAGAACGGCCCGTCAGCAGGGGCCAAGCGATGGCGCGAGGCGGGACCCCCGAAGCAGACGCATCGCTTGGAGCGTCGGCCTGGCCACACATCGTTCAGGCTCTCGCACTCGATGTTGTAGGTTGAGGCAACGACTAAGTCTGCAGACGTCTCGGAGGCGCTGCGACCGAAGTGGGAGGCCCAAGCGCGCCGCCGGTATGAACCAATCCCCGCTCCCCGCCGGCTATCGGACTGACAGAGCGCCGCTGTCCGTGCGACGCTATCAATATCGAATACGACGTGGGGGACGACTCAACGCGGTCGGTCTCGGTGGCGAGTCGTGAGTGCATGCGGCGATAATCACTGGCACCGATCTGACATCGAGGACGCCAACGCGGCGCTGCGCGATGCCATGGCCTTGAACGCTCCGGGCCGCGATCAAACGCGGGCCTAGAGCAGACATCTCTGAACTTGCAGGTCCATTTGCATACGGCAGCCGCACGACAAAGCGCCCGCCAATGGCGAGGGATTTTTTGTGTGTCGGAGGGGGGACTTGAACTCAACCACTCACTCCGGCAACGAGCGGCAAATCGTTGCATCTACAGGCGCCTAGGACAGCCCCTCGTCATTACTTGCCGCTCCCTGCCGCTCAAAGACACTAATCGCCGTTAGCAATCCGTTAGCAAAACGACACCCCTCATCACAACAACGTCCAAGCGCCGTCGGAGGTCAACTCGCTGGTGGTTGCAGCCCCCAACCCATAGCAAACAGTCTCGAATACGGGTCGAAACCGCCTCCCAGAAATCGCTGAAAACACAGGGCATGAATTTTGCGGCACCGACAAGCCCACGATCAGTGCAGGGCAGCAAGAACATCGCTGAGATCACCGAAGGTATGGGATGCGCTGTAGGCACCGGCTACGACAAGGGCTCCGACGAAGGCGAGGACACCGACGAGCTGCCAACCAGAGGACTGGGAGGGCGGATTGGTCCGCGACGCTACCGGTGAGGCTCCAGGGCACGCGCCCAATTTCATCCGCGCTCTCTCAAGCGTCAGATCCGTTGGTGTTGTTCGGCTAGCGATGGTGTCCGCCCAATGCTCGATCGAGGTGCGATGACACAAAGCAACCGCACGAACCCCGGGCAGCCAACCCCACACGCGCTCATAGGTTGTGAGCACCAAAAGGTGTCGGTCGTGGCGCAATCGAAGGTGAGCTCCTTCGTGAGCGAGCACAGCACGGCGCTCCGGGCCGGGCAGGAGCATCACCGCTCGAGAAGCGACGACGTGACGGTCCCGGCCCGGGACAGCGAACGCAATGGGTTCCAACGTCGGAGCGACGCGAACTTCGGCACCCGCGCTTGCGTCATGAGCGAACGTGTCCGCGGCCCAACGAGGCAGTGCTGCTCGGCGTCTCGCTCGTATCGTGCGTCGCAACGTCGCGACGATGTAGCTCGCTCCGATGCCGCCACCTATCCCGCCCGCCGTCCATGCCCATGGGCCACCTGGAGACAAGTGTGCAATTCCGACGCTTGACACACTGAGACCGTCGTGCCACCACAAGAGCAACGGACTCGCAGTCAGCAATGACCCAAGCCAGAGCAGCCACATTCCCGCGACTGCTGCGACACACGCAGTCCGCACCTGAGCGGGTGGAGCCAGTGAGCCTTTCGCTGTCAGCGCTGGGACCGTCAGAAGTGAAATTCCGATGGCGATAACAATCAGGCTCATCGGCGACGGCCCAAGGCCCGCCTGAGTGCTGAAGCCTGGTCGACAGAGAGATGTTGGACGAAGTGGCCCAATGCTGCTGACGGGTCGGTGGCACCAGAAAACGCGTCGGCCATGGTCGCGGCGACCTGCTCCTCCCGGGAGAGTGTCGGCCTGTAGAGATAGGCCTTCCCGTCCTTCGTTCGCTTGACAAGTCCCTTTTTCCAGAGGCGACGCAAGATGGTCAGCACCGTTGAGTAGGCAACCGCTGGTTCGATGTCAAGCCGAGCCAGGACATCACCGGGCTTTAGCGGCACGTCACTGTCCCAGAGCGCGCCGAGAACCGCTCCTTCAAGGCTGCCCATCGGACGGCGACTCATTTCTTCACCATTGCCTTCACGAGACAAGTCTAGGTCGACGGGTGAACCGAATCGGTCGCCGCGACCTCCTCGATCCCCCGTGATGTCGAACGGGCACGAACCTCGCCCGGACGATTGGCGCTCTCGCCCGACGCCCAAGTTGCGAAAACGAACAGGATGAAGCTCCACAATATGAGGCCGCCACCAAGCTTCATAATTAGTCCCGCCATTTGAAGATCTTCGACCGGCGAAATGCCCCAGACGCGGGGCGCCGAGGCATAAGAGTCATAAAGAGGCGCTTGGGCCCATGTCAGAAATCCGGCAGGAACGGTCGGGACGATGGTCGCCGCTATGAGATACACGACCTTGCCCGCCGGCGTCAGGGGTGCGGTGACTGGTTCGGCACCGAGTATCGGAAGCCAGAACAGGCATCCGCTGAGTATCCAAAGTGCATGCAGTGCGAAGTGCACCAGCGAGTTCGAGGTGTACAACGCAACGACACCCGGCAGGTGCGTCCCAACGAGCACAACTTGGAACAGTCCGAGCGCTCCCGGCCCGCGAGCTAAGTATCGGACTAGGCGGTGTGCCGGACCGAGGAGCTCAGTTTGAAGCCAAGACGGTACTCCGCTGACCAACAGTGGCGCAGCGACCATGGTGACGAGCAGAAACTGCACCATGTGGGCGCTGAACAAGTAGTCATCGCCGAGGCGATCCATGGGCCAGTCCACCGCGAACCAAAGCACGACGACTCCAGCTACGAATCGCGACCACATCGCTCGAGACGGGGGCGGCGTCGGCTCGGCAAGCTTCTGGCGCAAGCGGGTGACTGACCACCAATAGCCAGACAGAAGCGCTGCGATCAACAACCACACGTCGGGTCGGGGTTCCCACACCCATGGCGATTCCGCTGCGACCAGCGTGCTCATTGGGAGAACGGATCGGTCGAGCTTCTTCTTCTTTGCGCACGGAAGATGATCACGCCTCCGACGACGAGCCATCCTCCAATCATCCCGAACCCCACGATGGCACCCGCAGGACCGGGCGAGTCAATGGGATCGCTCACGCTGTCCCTGCCTTGTTGGTCAGGAACCAGCCCCGCAAGATAGATGGTGAAGACCACGATGACGATCATGGCGAGCACGGTGACGACTGCTCGTAGCTTTTTCTGGCGGCTAGCTGCATCGCGCTGCAAATCTCCGAGTTTCTCCGTTGCATCAGCCATCGTTGAGCTCGCTCATACCGGCCATCGCGGGAAACGGTCCTGACTCGAAACCGGTCGGATCAGCTGGAAGTCCGAGACGTTGACGGACAGCATCCATTTCATCGATCTCGATCGCTTGGTTCCGCTCCATACGGGCCGCAAGATCACGAACCCAGGAGTCACCAGCTGCGACGGCGGCCGACGACGCCATGTCGACTCCGCCCCGATGATGATCCCCCATCAGCGCTAGAAACAGGGCGTCGTTGTCCTCACCGACCGCGTCCTGCAATGCACGAAGCTCATCTTTGCTCGCCATCCCAGGCATTTCCTGGGGGGCGAAGCTCATGCCCATCCATTCCATTGCCACGTCGGGGCGATTCTGACGAAGAAAGCCCCACTCAGCGAGCTTTGCCTCCATCAACCCGATCTCACGTGACTGTTGTAGGAGAATTTCACGTGCAAAGAGCTGAACGTCCGCCGATTCCCCGCCAACTATCTGTGATTCAGACAGTGTGATGGCCTGTTCATGGTGGGTGATCATGTCGTGAAGAAAGCCGACATCTACCGATGATTGCCCCGGAGGAGCATCAGCGCGTTGTGTGACAAAGAAGGTAATCGCTGCGCCGAGAAACGCCAGTGCGACCACGGCGATCAGGAGTTCGGGCCATGATCTTGGCAGGAAGTCGTCGACTTTCACGAACAGCCTTGCCGATCATCGCTGTTCTCGTTCACTTCCAGACCTCCACGTCGTACAGTTTGTAGCATGTTAGGCATGCTGTTGCGCCATCCCTCGTCACGCCCAGTAAACAGTTGCGGCCGCTCGGGAGCGTCGACCTCACGGTATTCGAGGACGGGTCACTCGTGAGACGTTCACGCCGACCAATGATGGTCGCCCTCCTGGTCGCAGTGGCTGTCATCGCGGCCGCGTGCGGATCTGACGGGGCAGACTCGCTTGGCAAGTCTCAGCCTGATCCACCGGCAGAGCGAGTCGACTTCCGGTGGGACACCATCGACGGCGGCACCAAGGCCCTTTCTGACTTTCCTCCTGGACCTGTCGTAGTGAACTTCTTCGCTTCGTGGTGTCCTCCCTGCATCGCCGAGATGCCCGACTTCGAGGCCGTCAGTCAAGTTTTCGGAACCGACGTGAAATTCCTTGGCCTCGCGACGACCGACAATGCCGAGCGAGCTCGGGCGCTGGTCGCCGAAACAGGCGTTACCTACGAAGTTGGCGACGACCCTGCCGGTGACATCTTCATCCAGATGGGCGGGTTCGGAATGCCGACGACCGTCTTCGTTGGCGCTGACGGATTCGTCACGAGCGTGCATTCCGGTCGGCTCAGCGCAGAAGCGTTGACCGACAAGATCAACGACGAACTGATGCCGTAGGAACAACAAGTGCATACCCCCGAGGGTGAACCGATACGCCGCATACAGTTACCCTACAATTTCGCCTCGACGCGCACGTCGGCGCCGCGAGCGGTAGGGCGTTCGGTGTGGTGGATGCTCACGGCGCTCGGGTTGTTGCTCGGCGTGCTGGCCTTCTTGTCCAAGGCACCAAACGACCCGATCGACCCAGCCGTCCGGCCGACCGTGGACCGTCTCGAGCAGACCCCTGCACCAAAACGCTGGAGTTTCCGATATGTGCCGATCAGCGCGTCTCCATACGTAGCTTGCCTAGGTGGTGTCGACGAGGTCGACGGCGCCGTTGATACGATTGCGGGCCTGATGGTCCTGGAACCCAACCGGGAGGCACCGCCAATTATTGTGACGGACTCGTCGTTCATGATCCCGTCGGACCCGCCCGAACTCGAGAACTGGGACGAGGTGCAGTTGCCCGACGGTGAGGTTCGAACGACCCTCACGCCGATACTTGGCGAGGTGCTCGCCGGGTTCGTCGCGGATGGCGTCCGCCTCCCCGACCCGAAGATGACGGCGCTTGCCGCGGTCGAAATCGCCGAGTCGGTGAAGCCATCAGAATCCCTACCGGGGCTCACCGGAGACTCGTTCACGGTTATCGTCGACGCCGATCAATTCATCGCCGAACTCGAAGCTGGCGGCCTCATCCCAACCGAAGATGACCTCACTCGAATCCCCGCGATAACCGTGAGCGTCGACGACGGTGGCAGGGTCGCTCAACTGATCATTCGAACGCCAGAAACGGGAAACGAAGACCACAGCGACAGGGGTTACGTGTTAACCACGGAATATGGAGATGTCACGCCACCTCAACCCCCGAGCCCTGCGCAACGCCAGCCTGTCCAGCTAAACGACCTCAACTATCCATCGCCGAACGAATCGTGCGCCTTCGGTCGGTGATTACGAGAGCGATGAATTCTGCTGTCCCCGCTGGTTACTCAGGGTGCCGATAGTTCAACAGCAGCAGAGCATTGGCGACGACGACGAGCGTGCTGCCCTCGTGGGCGATGACGGCCACACTGATCCCGACACCGAGGATGGTCATGGGGATCAGGGCGGCCACCACGGCCAAGCTGAAGAAGAGGTTCTGTTTGATGGTTCGGCTGGCTCGCCTTGCGAGTCCGACCGCGACAGGTAGGTGTTCTAGGCGGTCGGCCATCAGCGCAATGTCGGCGGTCTCGAGAGCAACATCGCTGCCAGCAGCGCCCATCGCGATACCCACGTTGGCGGCTGCGAGCGCTGGTGCGTCGTTTACGCCGTCGCCGATCATCGCCACACCGCCTCGGCTCGCCAGCTTGTTGATTGCGTCGACTTTGTCCGCCGGCAAGAGGCCGCCGCGCGCCTCTGTGATCCCCACTTCGGCTGCGACGGCGGTGGCGACTCGCTGGTTGTCGCCCGACAGCATGACGATCGTATCGATACCGATGGTTCGCAACTTGTTGATGGCGCTTGTGGCATCTGAGCGCGGTGTATCCATCACACCGAGTACGCCGAGGAATCGATCGCCGTGCCGGACGATCATGGTGGTCCGGCCGCCACTTTCGAGGGCATCCTTGGCGATCTGTACCTGAGCGGGGACGGTGACGTCTTCGAACAGTGCGCTGTTGCCGATCATCACCGTAAGTCCGTCGACCGCGCCTGTCACACCCTTCCCGGTCACGGCCTTGACTTCAGCCGCCTCTGCGGTGACCGCGTCACCGAGGCGCTGGGTCACTCCAGCGGTGACCGCCCGGGCGATGGGATGGTCGCTGTCGCGCTCGACCGCGAGAGTGACACGCAGTAGTTCTGCCTCGTCCACTCCATCGGCTGGCTCGACATCGGTAAGGATCGGTTTGCCTTCGGTGATCGTCCCGGTCTTGTCGAACGCGATCGCGTCGACATTGCCCAAGGCTTCGAGCGGTCCTCCACCCTTGACGAGGATTCCGGCCCGGGCTGCACGAGCGATGGCGGCCAGGACGGCCGAAGGTGTCGCGATCGCAAGCGCGCAAGGACTTGCCGCTACCAGGACGGCCATGGCTCGGGCGAAAGAGTCGGTGAAGGCTTCGCCGGCCAACGGTGGAACCACGAGCAGGAACGCGACGAGGGCCAGGACGGACGGCACAAAGACACGAACAATGCGCTTCGTGAGACGTTGTGTCGGGGATATCTGCGTTTCGGCCTCGGCAACCAGCTGCACCACCCGTGCCAGTGTCGAGTCCGCCGCGACCCGAAGCACCATCACGTCTATGGCACCGGGCCCGTTGAGCGTGCCGGCAAAGACCCGATGCTCGCCCGAGATGCTTTCGATGCCATCGAGCGCGCCGGCAGGATTGGCCATAGCAGACTTGTCGACCGGCACACTTTCACCTGTGACCGCTGATTCATCGATCGCGGTTTGACCCTTCACGATGACACCGTCGGCCGGGAGCCGCTCGTTCGGGCGCACCACGACCACGTCACCGACCACAAGCTCACCGATCGGAACCTCGACATCGGGATAATCGGCCCGGCGCGCGGTCGCCGGGGCCAGTTCGCCGAGCGCTTCGATCGCGTTCCGAGCCCGGTTCATCGCATACCCCTCCAATGCGTGCCCGAGTGAGAACAACACAAGCAGCAGGGCCGAGTCAGACCAGTGCCCGATGAATGCTGCACCGATCGCCGCTATCAACATCAGCTGATCGATATCGAACACCCGCGCCCGCACCGACAACCACGCGTCACGCGCGACGAACACCCCCGTGAGGACCGCCGCACTCACGTACAGCCCGATCACCGGGCCATCGCTATCGGTGAACCAATCCAACGAACGCGCCACCAGGTAGATCACCAGCGAGATCAACGCGGCTCCGAGTTCCACACGGCTCGACCCATGACCGTGATCGTGACCATCGTCGTCACCATGGGCTTCGATCTCGTCGTGATCTGGCATACCGGCGCGATCCTCAGCCAGCGGTCGACGAGGACTCCCAGAAACAGGGCGCAACCCGAGCGATCCCAAACCGGTCAGGATTTGCGCGTCAGTCGTCGCCGTCGTATCGAACTCGACTCGCACCACGCCCTCGATCGAAACTGCACCATCCACGACTCCGGACAGGCCACGGACGCGCTCGCTCTGGGCCCGCGCCCGCGAAGCGTGCCCAAGCGAACCGACCTCGACAACCAGATGCCCGTACCGGGTGCCGACTTCGGCCCCGACCGCACGGACTCTGGCCTCGAGGCGCGATATCGACACAGCTCCCGATTGGAGATGTAAGCAGACCTTGGCGGCGCCGTTCGTCTCAGAGTCGAGGACGTGAACCTCATCGACACCATCGAGTCGTTCGAGAGTGCCGACAAGCTCGCCGACGCATTGGTCACGTCCGTCGTGGGCGTCGGGCAACACGACGTCAAGGTCTAACTGGAACGTATCCATCATCATCTGCTCAGTTCTCGTTGCCTGTGGGACTCGTAGAGCCGGCGGCCAGTCGCTGCCATCACTCAACCGGCCTGGACACCATGAGCCAAATGCTCACGAGACAAATCGAGCAGCATGCGCACATGGGCGTCGTCAAGCCGGTAATACACGTTGCGGCCATCACGACGGTTCCGAACCACGCCTGCGGAGCGGAGCAACCGCATTGCTTGTGACACCTTCGTCTCCGACGTGTCCACGACCGCGGCGATGTCACAAACACATAACTCGCCCGCTTCCAACAACGCGAACAGGATCCGAACCCGCGTCGGGTCGCCCAACAACCGGAACATCTCCGCCAGGTCGACCGCCTCGTCAACCTCGAGCAGCGACTTACTCACCGTCGCAACCTTTCCGGGATCAACGCAACGCTCCACACACGAGTCCAATCGGCCTTCTTCTATTACCTGCATATATGTGAAGGTATAGTGAAACGGAACCGAGATCAAGTGCTTCCAGCGCGCCCGTTTAGGGCACCTTTCGACGAACGACGCTCGACGCTCGCTACAAGACTTGCGCCTATGGGTGTCGACGTGGCGATCGCTCGCAGTCGTGTCTTCGTCCTAACCGATCGGAATGAGGTAGATGACAGTGAAGATGATGACCCAGACGATGTCGACGAAGTGCCAGTACAGGCCGACGAGTTCCACCGTCTCGGACTTCTCTTTGCCAAGGCCACTGTTGCGGGTTCCGAACACGGTGCCGAGGAGCAACAAGATGCCGACACTCACGTGGACGCCGTGGAAGCCGGTGAGGGTGAAGAAGGCCGACGTCCACGTGTTGGTCGAATAGCCAAGTCCCTCAGCGTTGAACACGGTGAATTCGTACACCTGTCCACCGATGAACACGGTGCCGAGGAATGCCGTGGTGAGCAACCAGATGCGGCCGGCACGCTGATCGTCGCGGTTGACCGCTGAGAGTGCGAGCACCATGGTCAATGAACTCATCAGCAGGACGAACGAGCTGAGCGATGTGAACGGAATGTCGAACACATCACTAGGCGACGTGAAGGGTGTGTTGTCGGAGATGTTCGTGCGGTAGAGCAGGAACGTCGAGATCAACGCGCCGAACAGCAGGCAATCCGAAGCCAAGAAGAGCCACATGGCCAGCTTGTTGTTCGAGATTCCCGTGTTCGTTTCAGGATGTCCGTGATCGGCGTGCCCGTCAGCAGCGTCGACGGCAACGGTTGCGTTTGCCATATCAGGCCTCCGTCTCGGTCGTGACACTCGCCGCGACAAGCTCGTTGTTGTCGTCGCCCGCTTCGAGGGCGTCGGGTTCGTCGTCATCACCGTGGTGGTCATCTTGTTCGCCATGCCCGTGGCCAGCATTTGGGTCGTCTGGATGTTCGAAGATCCAACCAACCATGCCGTACACCAGCAGTGCAGCACCGGGGATACACAGCCACAAGCTGTAGATCAGGCCGTAGGCGATGATCGGCAGACCAGCGGCGAGCACGATCGGGAAGTAACTCGGAGATGGAAGGTGCACGTTGGTCGCCGTACCATCTTGAGCGACTTCCTCTGCCGTTGCGATGCGCACGACGTTGTGGTTCTCGTCGTACCCGTACTTGCGATGCCAGAACTCATCGAGGCTCTCGACGACGATCTCGTCGTCGAAGTTGTGCTCAGGCGTCGGCGATGCCGTCATCCACTCGAGGCTTCGTGCATCCCACGGATCGGGTCCCGGGTTTGGCATGCCTGCGGCCTTCCACTGACGACGGCTGATGATGATGTTCACGAAGAAGAGTGCGATACCTATAGCAACGATGAACGCACCGACGGTTGCCACCATGTTCCAGAGCTCGAACCCGAAACCCTTGTCGTAGCTGTCGATACGGCGACTCATGCCCTGGAGCCCAAGAATATGCATTGGACCAAAGGTGAGGTTGAAGCCGACGATCTGTACCCAGAAGTTCCACTTGCCAACTCGTTCGTTCAGCATGTAGCCAAACATCTTGGGCCACCAGTAATAGAAACCTGCGAAGAAACCGAGCAGCGTGCCACCGAAGATCACGTAGTGGAAGTGAGCAACGATGTAGTAGGTGTCGGTCTGCTGGGTGTCGGCAGGTGCGATCGAGTGCGTCACGCCCGAGAGCCCGCCGATGGTGAACATCGAGATCACGCCGACAGCGAAGAGCATCGCCGTCGTGAATCGCAGGCGGCCGCCCCAAATCGTCGCCAACCAGTTGAGAATTTTCACACCCGTCGGGACCGCAATGAACATGGTTGACAGCGAGAACGCAGCCACCGAGATCGGACCGATACCCGAGACGAACATGTGGTGGGCCCACACGCCCCAGCCCATGAACCCAATGGCGATGCCTGAGAAGACCATGAAGCTGTAGCCAAAGATTGGTTTACGACTGAAGACCGGGATGACCTCAGACACGATGCCAAAGCTGGGCAGGATCAAGATGTACACCTCTGGGTGACCAAAGATCCAGAACAGGTGCTGCCACAACAGTGGATCTGCGCCGGCCTCGGTGTTGAAGAAGTTCGCTCCGAAGAGACGATCAAATGTGAGCTCGAACAGGGCCACCGAGATAACCGGTACGGCGAACAGCAAAAGGAACTGCACGACAAGGTTCATCCAAACAAAGACCGGCATCCGGAACATGCCCATTCCCTTGGGCCGCATGTTCAGAACCGTCGTGATCAGGTTGATCGCAGAAATCAGAGAGGCGATACCAGTGATCTGCAGGCCAAGAGCATAGAAGTCGATCCCATGCGTCGGCGAGAAGGTAACCGAGGAGTTCGGTGCATAGTTGAACCAACCACCGTCGGCGCCACCACCGAACAACCACGCCGAGTTCAAGAAGAGCCCACCGAACAAGAACACCCAAAAACTCAGAGCGTTCAAGCGTGGGAACGCAACATCTCGAGCACCGATCTGCAGCGGCAGCAGATAGTTGGCAAACGCCGCGCCCAGCGGCATGGCCACGAGGAAGATCATCGTGACGCCGTGCATCGTGAAGACCTGGTTGTACACCTCAGGCGACAGCAGCGTGCCGTTCGGTGTAGCCAGCTGGAGACGGATGAGGAGAGCCTCGGCCCCACCGATCACGAAGAAGAACATCGCGGCAACGCCGTACATGATGCCGATCTTCTTATGATCGACTGTCGTCAGCCAGTCCTTCCAACTGCCAGAGACCTGCGGGCGCGTGAGACCGCCGAGTGGACGCCCAACGGTTTCGGGAACCTCATCGCCAGCACCAATCGCAAGCGGTTCTTCAATGATTGCCACTATTCGACTCCTGTTGCTTTGATGATTTCGTCGGACGGCTTCTCACCCGTGGATTCGAGAAGCGCGACGAGGTCGTCTATTTCTTGTGTGCTGAGACCAAGGTTTGGCATGCCGCGCATGCGACTGTCGCCCTCAGATGCTGGCATCGCGAAGTTCGCCTTGATGGCCTCAGGGTTCTGCAGCCAGATGCGTAGATCGTTCGAGTTGAAGATGCCCGTGTCTGGGTCCCACACGTTTCGGATGCCGCCCGCGAAGGTCGTGCGACTGGAGAAGTGTGTGAGGTTTGGTGCAGCGCCTGCAACGAGTTGTTCGCGCACCTGTTCTTCGGACCAGAGATCGTCGGCCACATTGTCCATCAAGTGGCACGAAGCACATTTGCTACGGAAGGTGGCGATGGCTCGTTGTGTGGAGTTCTCGGGACCAGGGGTGTCGCCGGCCACGAGGGAATCGACGTACGCCTGATCTTCCGCGCTCAGAGCAACGCCTTCCATCTGTGAGGTGACCCAGAGCTGAAAGTCGGCCATCTCGAGGGCGATGACCTGCATGCGCATCCGCGAATGCGAGAGGCCACAGAACTCGGTGCACTGACCGAAATAGACGCCAGGTTCGTCAGCTTGAATCTTCCACGGCGCACTCTGACGACCAGGCACAGCATCTCGTTTGCCATTGAGCGACGGAATCCAATAGGAGTGAATGACATCTCGGCTCGTGACCTCCAACTCGACCTCCATACCCACAGGAATGACCATCTGTGTAGCGGTGGTCAGATCCGCTGTCGGGAGGTTCTCGACACGCTGGGCAACGAGATCGACATCGCCGAAGTGGTACTGATATTCCCACCACCACTGCTGACCAATGACCACGATCTCGGGCTCCCACACAACGGTCTCGTCACCCACGACGAGCGAGATCGCGTTTTCGCTGTTCGAGTTGATGCTCGAGTGCAGGCCAAGCGTAAACACCGCAACGACGGCAAGAAGGATGGCCGGACCAGCGGTCCAGGCAAGCTCAGCGGTCGTGTTGCCATGGATCTGCTCGGGCCAGTCGCCCTCTTCGTACTCATCGGTCTTGATGCGGAAATTCCGCCAGGAGAAAATTGTGATGCCCAGCACAATGGCGAACACGGCGTAGCAGATCCACAGGATCCACGTCATGAAGCTCCCGATTGATTGGGCTTCAGGGCCCGCCAGCTGATCGCCGAGTGTGTCGAGCGGCGCGTCTTCAGCGCACGACGCCAGGAGGAGCGTTGCCGCTACGACCGCAAGGTGTCGAAACGCCTTGCGGGTCGAGAGGATTGTGCGGGTCACGAGTTTCCGCGCGCTTTCTCAGACGCATCAAAGAACTTTCTGCAAAGGCCCAGACGAGTCATGTCGTACAGTATGTACGACATGATCCGCTTCCTGACATAGTTGGTGAACTTTTCACATGGTTGAGCCGCATGATGAACGCGATCGTCAATTCAGCGTTACCTCAGCCCGACGGGTTCTCTTCGTTTTCATTTCGGCTCTTTCGTTGTTGGCGGTGGCAGCCATCATCTGGAGGACGGTAGGAGGTGACCAGAGGAGGCCTGTTTCGGTGATTGAGGTTGAGGTCGTGGACGTTGACACGCTTCAGTTAGTGGTGGATTCCTGCAACGGAAGTCCGACGGTGGAGAGCATTCGGCGGGTAGGAGATTCGGTTGAGGTGAGAGTCGTGGCATCGTTCACACCGTTCCGGGCAGACAATGATTGTCTCGATAGCCTCGAGGTCGAAATTGCGGATCCATTCGATGTGAACCGCCTCGTCGACCTTGATTCAGGATCCACTTTCAGACTTGGTCACTCACTTGACGTTACGTAGCACCGCCCAAAACGGAGGTGATGCAGAAAGGATCATCGCCGTCTCGTCGCCGTGCACCGGGTCATATCGGTCGCAACCGATACATCGGCATTCACGGATATGATGTGAACTATGAATGACACATTCAGCCGAAATGGTGACGTGCAGCTGGCATCCAAAGTGTTCTGCGGATTCGGTGATCGGACACGTCTGGCCATCCTGGTCAATCTCGCTGAGGGCGAGCAACGGGTGAGCGATATCGTCGAGGCGCTCGACGGCTCCCAGGGCAACATCTCCGGGCATCTGCGCTGTTTGAAAGACTGCGGACTCGTAGCCGATCGTCGATCCGGTCGCGAGGTTTACTACCGCATCGCCCACGATGAAGTTATCGGCGTCCTGCGCTCCGTTGAACAACTGCTCGACGTCACAGGCCACCGCATCGACCTGTGCCCGAACTACGAACCAGCCGAACCTGCGAGACGGTCGTGACAATCAGCCGTTTCCACATCGCGGCCATGGACTGCGCAGCCGAAGAACAACTCGTGCGGATGACACTCTCCAACCTCGACAACCTCAACCGCATCGAGTTCGACCTCGAACAACGCGACGTGATCATCGACCACGCCACCACCATCGACACAATTGCCGATGCGCTCGGGACCCTGAACCTCGGCTCCAGCCACGTCGACGACACCAGCGAGATCGGCCCTCCCGCTGACACCGGACGCGAACGCAACGCACTGCTCGTCTCGCTCGTGATCAATGCCGGATTCTTCGTTGGTGAGCTGACCATCGGGCTGATTAGCCGCTCGATGGGACTCATCGCCGACGCGCTCGACATGGGAGCTGACGCCAGCGTGTACGCGCTCAGCCTCGCCGCAGTCGGAACCGCAGTGACACGCAAGAAACAACTCGCACGGATCAGCGGCTACCTCCAGATCGGGCTCGCCACAATCGGGCTGATCGAAGTCATCCGGCGCTTCATCGCCGACAACGAACTCCCCCACCCAACCTCGATGATCGTGATGTCAATCCTCGCTCTCGCCGGCAACATCGTCACACTCATCGTCTTGCATCGCGTTCGCTCCGGGGAAGCGCACCTCCAAGCGAGCTGGATCTTCACCGCCAACGACATCAAGGTGAACGCACTCGTCATCGCCGCAGCGATCGGCGTGATCATCACCGACTCCCAGATCCCCGACCTCCTCGCCGGCGGCATCATCTTCATCGTCGTCGCCAACGGCGCACGGCGCATCCTCAGCCTCAGCCGGTGACCAACACGCGACCATGGGCACCTCTCGCCGCTGCGATCGTCGCCCTGGTCGGCGTCGACCTTGCCACTAAACGGTATGCCGTCACGTTCCTGGCCGAAGCACCAGTCGACCTGCCTGGACCACTGAACCTGGAACTCAGCTACAACTCTGGAACCGCATTCGGATTGTTCTCAAACATCCCAAGCATCATCCTCTCAATCGTCGTCTTCGCGTTTGTCATCGCGGTACTGAGTCTCTGGCGAACTCATCGCGCGCCAACGGGTGCAGTTGTCCTCGTCGTCGCTGGCGGACTCGCAAACGCAATCGATCGACTCGAAGGAGGGAGCGTTGTCGATATGGTCCACACCGGCTGGTGGCCCAACTTCAACGTCGCTGACATCTTCATCAACACCGGTATCGCCTACTGGATCATCTCAACACTTCCACGCCATGCCACCGACGCAGGCGACGACGCTTCCGAACCTTGACCCGCAAGCACAGCAATCTGTCCTGGATCTAGAACAGGACACGATTACTCCACCTATTACACTCTGTCGCTGATGAACCCCGCCACTTTCCGCCGCCCAGCACTTGCCGGCTTACTCCTGTCCATTCTCGCTGTGGGCACAGCGATTGGCGTTCGCTCGACACAAGACGAATGCCCAACACCGAACGAATCTGTCACAACTCTTTGGACCGAGTCAGCACTAGATGCAATCCGCCGCGACTTTCCAGCGCCAACTGTTCATTCCAGGAATCTCTACCATCTGTCGGCTGCGATGTGGGACGCTTGGGCAGCCTACGAACCGAAGGCCTCTGGTGTGTTCGTAAACGAAACCCGGACCGCAGACGACATCGAGAGCGAGCGCACTGAGGCGATCAGCTTTGCCGCCCACCGCTTGCTCACCAGCCGCTACAGGGGCTCGACGGGCGCACCAGAGAGCCTCGCCCAGTTCAATGAGACGCTCGCATCGCTCTGCATAGACGAAGGCTCTGCCGAAGAACAAAACAGCGCGGCCGCATTCGGTGTGAGCGTTGCCGAGATCATCCTCGCCGCGTCGATCGATGACGGTTCACTCGAGGCCAATGGCTATCGGGACCCGACCTACGAACCGGCGAACCCACCACTGGTCGTCGACCAACCCGGGACCGAGATGGTCGATCCCAACCGCTGGCAGCCCCTCGCGATCGAGGCCCAGATCACCCAAAACGGTCAACTGGTCGGCTCTCTCCCACAGGTGTTCATCGGCCCCAACTGGGGATTTGTCACCCCCTTTGCCATCGAGCCGGACCCCGAGGAAGGCCTTCCCATTGACCCCGGACCCCCGCCGCTCCTTGATAGCGACCCCAATGACTTCACCGACGCCGCAAGTCTTGTCGTCGAGTTCTCCTCGCGCCTCGACCCGCTCGCCGAAACCACGATCGACATTTCGCCAGCGTCGCTCGGCAACGTCAAACTCGGGACCTACGACCCAGCCGGCCGCCCGACAAACCCAATCACCGGTGATCCCTACGAACCAAACGTGGTACTCGAAGCCGACTACGGGCGAGTGATCGCCGAGTTCTGGGCCGACGGGCCAGACTCCGAAACACCACCCGGCCACTGGAACACCCTCGCCATCGCAGTCGGCGATGCCCTCGAGACCGAAAGCGCCTTGACTATCGACGGCCGATCAGTCGGGCGCCTCGAATGGGACGTCAAGATCGGGCTTGCGCTCAACGGCGCGCTCCACGACACCGCGATCGCCGTCTGGGGTAGCAAAGCCCACTACGACTACGCCCGCCCGATCTCGATGATCCGCTACCTCGGTCAACAAGGCCAGCTCAACGAGACACCAGGCGTCATCGAGACCATCACCGAGGCCAGCGTGGCCGACGGTGAACGCCATGCGCATCTCGCGAACTACATAGGTGAGCAAGCTGTATACGCCTGGCTTGGCGAACCCGCCAACCCTGACCTGATGACCAGCGGCGTTGGTTGGATCCGAGCAGCCGACTGGGTCCCGTATCAGCGTGCCTCGTTCGTGAGCCCAGCCTTTGCGGCCTACGTGAGCGGCCACTCCGGCTTTTCCCGGGCCGCAGCCGAGGTCCTCACCGAACTCACAGGATCCCCTTACTTCCCTGGCGGCCTCGGCACCCACACCGTCGAACCAGGCGGCTTGATTCACGAAGCCGGGCCAACCGATACGGTCACCCTGCAATGGGCCACCTATCGAGACGCCGCCGACCAAGCGGGCATCTCCCGAATCTGGGGCGGCATCCACGTACCTGCCGATGACATCAACGGCCGAATCATGGGCGCTGAAATTGGAAGCATCGCTGTCGATCAGGCACGCCGACACTTCGACCGTTGAGTTCGTATTCGCAAGGGCGAAGTGGGGCCCTGCAAGCACAATCGTCAGGCTGCTGGTGAATCCGCGAATGGGACGAGCAGTCGTGGTTCCGACCCGGGAGCAACATCTAGTGCGTACACATCGAAGACAGGCTGGCCAGCGGTGCCCTCCTCCAGATTGGGAAGCGCATAGAGAATAGTGTCCTCATCAGCCCACTCGACCTGGTCCTCAACGGACCGCGTCTCCCCCAGGTCGCGCCTGGTCCCAGACACAACATCGATTGCAATGAGCTGGAAGAAGTCCCCGCGTCGCTCCTTGGCAACGATCGTGGCGCCGTCTGGCGAAACCTCCGGGCAAGTCGCATTGTCAAAAACAATGTCGATTCGTGAGTTCGAGACTCTGCCCTCCACGATCGAAGTCTCTTCTCCCAAACCAAGAGTGGCATAGAACAAGTCGCTATCAACAAACGTGACACCCCAATAGTTCCGTTCAAAGGCGTCCACCAGAACGTCATCGCGATACGTCTTGAAGACCTCTTCCAGGTTCACGCCGACGCTGCGGTCGACAGATACGAGTTGCGTCGTCGTCGCAAATTCGCCGGCGTTGAGATAGCTGTGACCGAGGGAGAAACCTGTCCATGCGACGACGCTTCCATCAGGCGATACCGCAGCGCGGCTCGGCTCGTTCACTCCGAATCGAAGTGAAGGTTCCAGCGACGCATCGATGAGGGTGCCGCGACCCGTGCCGCCAAGGCCCGCGGTGGACGACAAGCAGATCCCGCCATTCTCGTTCAGATCTAGACGCGAACACTCGAGCTCGGTGATGTGCCGCTGACCCTGAGGGTCGATGTACCCAACAAGTCCGTACTCGTCGCCAGGTACGCGGTTGATGAACGCCAGGGCGATCTGCGATGGGTCGATCGTTGGTGCAGGTGCAGCCGTCGTGGTAATTGTCGTGTCTCTATTCGCCGCCTCATCCAGCGTGGGTTCATCGTCGATCAGCGGCAATGAGGACGGGGTCTCGTCATTCGCACTGAACTCGCTGGTGAAGTCCGCCGGATCGAACAACTCGATCTTCTCTTCGGCCCGTGCCTGCGCGTCGGCCACCTCATCACCGGCGGAGAGGACCGCTCCGACGAAGTACACGGCACCGCCGGCAAGAACCAACAAAGCGACCACGAGAAGCCCGAACGACCTTCCAGAACTCTTCGCGGCCGCTATTGACAGGTCGCCTGGAACGTCGATGTGCGACTGCTCGGTTCCTCGGGGGCTGATGTCGTCAGTCATCGGTCACTCTCCACGGGAGATTCGCGCAGTGTGGCCGATGCCGTCACGAACACGACGGTCACCAACACGCCACAGAGCGCAACGGTCAAAGCACTATCGACACCAACGCGTTGCCAAATGAGTCCGAAAGTCAGTGCTGACGCCATCCGCGCCATGGCGACGACAGTCGTGAGCAGTGCAAGGCCGCCGCTGCGGAGGTGCTCGGGAATAACCCCTGCGGCGAGAGCCGGCAATACTCCGTCGGTCGCGCCGTAGTACAGGCCCAGGAGAGCGAGCACAGCAATGATTGCCGTGAGCGACGTTGGGCCAGCGAGGAGGAGGCCATACACAGCGGCAAGCGACAGGTGACCGGCAACCCACACTCGAGCGCGTCCGACGCGATCTGCAAACCGTCCGAGAGGGGTCGCTGTGAGCAGAAACCCCACTGCGGTGCCAGCGAAGAGCAGCGGAAACCATCGAGCTCCGAAGCCAGAGATTCCCACATCAGCTGTTCCTTTCGATGCTTCGAAGATGACGAGATAGGCGAACGAGTCGCCGATCGAGAAGAGACCGAAAGCCGCGCCGAGCATCAGTATTCGACGGAATCCGCGGTTCTTCCAGTGCCCACGAAGCGAAGCCATGAGCGGCGCTGGTTTGGTGGTGGCCGGGGCGACTGCTGGGTTCCTTACCCACGTCATGATTACTGCGAAACCGAGCAGACCGAACCCAACGCTTAGAAGAAAGACGGCGTCATAGGAGCCAGGGAGAGCCCAAAGAACTCCGAACGCCATGAGTGGCCCGAGGAGCGCTCCGGTTGCGTCGAGCGTGCGGTGGAACCCGAATGCGGTCCCCCACGCAGGTTCGGGCGTCGCCAGTGAGATCATTGCATCGCGTGGCCCAGTTCGAAGGCCCTTCCCGAGGCGATCGGCAAGGAGGAAAGGAACCGCCGGGAGGCTTGCCAGTGCTGAACCCACGAGACCAACGCGCGTGAGCGTGGACAGCCCATAGCCGGCCGCGGCGGTTTCCTTCGGACGTCTGGTCCGATCTGCCACAGCCCCGCCAACTAACCGAAGCAGTGCGTTGGCCAGCTCGTACGCGCCCTGAAAGAGACCAAACGCGCCCGGAGAAAAGCCAAGCTGCACCGTCAGGAACACGGGTATGACAGCGGCGACCATCTCCGAGCTGATGTCGCTAAAGAAGCTGGTCAGACCCAGCGCAACGACCGTTCCGTTGAACGCGCCCCGCCGAGACCGCTTCCCAACCGCTTGCACTGGTCGAACACCCAACCCTGTGTACACGTCAGCCCTTCGGCACGAAGACGGTGAGAATTCAATCAGAAACCCACCGAAACTCGAATCCTTAACAATTTCTCACGTGCGAATGTCCCGCCGATGGAAAGCTGGAACGCGGTACAACACCTTGACCCACGATTCAGCAATACGCTGGCCCCCGAATCGCGCAAGTACGACACTGTGTAATAATATCGATGAGGACGCGCCAGAACCTTTCGGGAGGTACCCAACGATGGAACGCAAGCGACTGTTCGCCCTTTGGTGCCATCCCGCCAGCAGACGCTCCAACCGTCGACGAATGCTCGTTGCTCTTGACCAGCTGGACTTTGCTTCAGCCGAGGCTATTTGGCTCGTCGATGTCTGTAACTTGAGCTACCAAGATGCCGCGATCTCGACTCACACCACGGTCGACGTCTTCGCCAGACGACTACACGACGCCCGCTTCCGGCTCATCGAATAGAGGCGTCTCCCCTGGACCTTTCAGCGTGGGGAGGCTGAAGTGCGGCTCGGATCGCCGCGATCAGCATCAGCTGGTCGATGTCGAACACTTGTCCGCGCACCGGCATGTAGGCATCGCGAGCGGCGAAGGCCCCAGTCAGTACGGCTTCCATGATGTTGGGGCCGGTCAGCGGCGAGTTGATGTCCGTTTTCACCGATTGGCGCGCCTCACCACACGAAGCACCCAACACAAGATGACCGACACCGAGCGGACCCGTCCCCGTCAGGGACCGCCGGGCAACGCCCGGCTGCAGGTCACCCTGAACCGGCGGTAGCTCGAGGTGCATCAACCATGACGCGACGTTCGATGTGGTACTCACTGTCGTAGAATATGGCGGTGAAGAAGTCGGCAACATTCCCAGCCCTGGCACTGGCGGTTGCGCTCGCAACGGGCTGCAGCAGTACCTCAGAACCACATGCCAGCGTCGCCAACAGTGACGCAACCGTGCAGCCGTCAAGGCAAGCGACCGACCTGACCGGCATCACGTTCGAGGTGTTTCGCGATCCCGGTTGAGGCTGCTGCACCGGGTGGGTCGTGTACCTACAAGAAAACGGAGCGGATGCAACAGTCGTCGACGATCCAGAACGCCTCCAGACCGCAGCCGAACTCGGCGTGCCCCGAGACGCAATGTCATGTCACACCGCGAAAGTCGATGGATACGCAATCGAAGGACACGTACCGGCCGAAGCGATCCTCACACTGCTGGCTGAACGCCCGGACGCAGCCGGACTCGCGCTGCCAGGAATGCCCGGCGACTCTCCCGGCATGGGCGGCGACCAACAATCATGGCAATCCCAGCCCGTAATGCTCATCGGAACCGACGGCACACTGACACCGTTCCAGTACTGAACCAACTCTGAGCCGATCCACCCGACGCGCTCCCGGGTGAGACCAGACCAGTACTTTCGCTCAGTGGTTCCAGGTTTCTATTGAAAAACGGGTCACGGGCTGTGTTCGGCGTGGCTGCCGTGGTCGCTGCTCTGTGCGTCGAACCAGAGGTGGATGGCGGAGACCAGTTCGGGGTTTTGCGATGTGTAGGTGATGGCAGCTCCAGTGGTTGTCTCGAAAAGTTCGATGTCAATCTGGTCGAATTTGGCCTCGAGGGCGGCGAGGCCTGGCATGGCCGACCCATGAATGGTTTCAGGATCAGAGAAGTCGCCGCGCTGAAACTTGGTGGCCTCCTCGGCCAAATGGTCGCGGATCGCTTCGATCGTGACCTCGTGGGTCGGATCGTCGGCAACGACGCCTTGTCGGCCGCCCCTTTGGGTGTCGGTGAAGATGTGCGTGGTCTCCTCAAGCGCCGCAGCGATCGCAGAATTCTCGACTCCTCTTTTTGATCAACCATTGCAATCCATCAGCGCATCCTTATATCATTGTTACGTGATGCATTCTGAGACGATGGCGAATCTTGAACGGTTCGGGACGGCGTTGGCCGACCCGATCCGCCGGCAGGTCTTGTTGTTGCTGCTGGATGGGCCTTCCTATCCGAACGACCTCTTGGTCCAGATCGACACCAGCCAACCGAACTTGTCGAACCATCTGGCCTGCCTTCGCGGCTGCGGCTTGGTGCTCAGCGAACGGCAAGGTCGGCGAGTTCGCTATGAGCTGGCGTCCGAAGCGCTCGGCCATGCCTTGTCCGATCTGGTATCGGTTGAGCTGCGTGTCGATGAGCACGATCACTTGGGGCGGTCGTGATGGCAGCGCTTGGGTTGTTGCTCTTCGGGATCATGTTCCTCGTTATCTTCGTCGCCCGAACCGTGGTCCAGAAACGTCGAACCGGGGACAGCGGGATCCGCGCCGGAGTGTTGGGAGCATCGTTGGGATCGATCGAATGGGTCGCCGGCTGGCTGCTCGTGATAGCGCTCCTTGCCGGCGTCGTAGCACCGGTTGCTGAGATGGCTGGGCTTGATCCGTGGTTCACCTCGGTGTGGGTTCGAGGGGTTGGTGCAGCGATCGCTGTCGCCGGGATCGGTTTGACATTCATGTCTCAGCTTTCGATGGGTGACGAATGGAGGATCGGGGTCGATACCGGTGAGGAGACCGGCCTGGTCACCGCAGGGGCGTTTGCTGTGATCCGCAACCCGATCTTCGGCTGCATGCTCGTCGCTGGTGCTGGCCTGACAGTCCTGGTGCCCAACCTGATTTCGGCAGTGGGCCTCGTCCTACTTGTTGCGGCGATCGAATTGCAGGTCCGCTTCGTCGAGGAACCGCACCTACGACGACTCCACAGCGACACGTACACCGTCTATGCATCACGAGTCGGACGCCTCTTCCCACGAGTTGGCCGTGACTGAGCACCGAACACTTGTCGTGGGTGGCACCGGCGCCATCGGACACCACGTCGCACAGCTCCTCGCCGACACTGGCCACAACGTTCTCGTCTCGAGCCGTGACGGCGACCGGGCTACAGCAACAGCACGACAAATCCCCGACGCCAGTCCGGTTGTGATCGACACCACAAACGACCAACTCGAGCTACCACCAAACGTCAGTCTCGTTGTGGATTGCACCGGCACTCCACAGACCAGTGTCGCCCGGGCCACGGCAGCGGCGGGAGCCGACCTCATCGACATCTCAGCAACAACGACGCATCTCTCCGCCATCGCCGAGCTCGACCAAATCTTCGCTGATGCACGGAGCACGGCCATCACCGGAGTCGGGTTGGCACCCGGACTGTCCACACTACTCGCCAACGCGGTGCACGACCCTCAGCGTCCAGAACCGATCACCATCAACGGCATTCTCGACACCCGCGACCAACACGGCCCAGGCTCGGCAGCTTTCACGATGGGCAAGATCGGTACCGACTTCCCCGACCCGACAACCGCCGCCCCGATCCGCAACTTCACCGAACTTCGGCGACCGAACCTTCCCGCAGGGTTCGGGAAACTCTTCGTGGCCCGCGCCGACTTTCCAGACCAGCAGACCCTCACCCGCGCTCTCGGCGTGCCCATCACCACGAACTACGGGTTCACCAGCACCGCAACAACGCTCGCCGTCGCCGCTGCGACCCGGATACCCGGAGCCGGGACACTGCTCGGCCGCATCGCACAGAACACTCCCCGACCAACCGGCACCGGACCATGGCTCATCACCGCAGAAACGACACGACGCAGCGCCTGGGCCACCGGCATCGGCCAGGCCAGAGGCACGGCCGCCATTGCCCAACTCGCCGTCGACCGCCCCGCCGCTGGCAGTCTCAAACCGGGAGTCCACACCCTCGATCAGATGATGACACTCGACGACCAGACCCTCGCCGGTCTCGCTCACCACGGAATCGCTGTCGCCTTGAATCGCAACTGAGACAGGCCTGCAAAGGCAGGCACACCCAAAGCACAATATCTCGGCATCCACTGGCCGCCACAAGGGTCTGTCAGGACGCAAGTACTGATTCGATGGGGTGTTGAGCGGTGCGCCATTCGGGGAAGCCGTCTTGGAGGCGTCGGGCGTTTCGGCGTCGTCGGCTTAGGAGTCGTACGGCGTCGTCGGCGAACACGCAGTACGGGCCTCGGCAGTAGGCGACGACTTCGACATCGGCCGGCAGACCGTGGACGATGTCGGACAGTTGATCGATAGGGACCGAGCGGGCGCCCCGGATGTGGCCGGCCGCGTATTCGGCCGCGGGGCGGACGTCTAAGACGATCAACGTCCCGTCATCGAGCCGGCGGGCGAGTTCGTCTCGACTGATCTCCTCGAGCCGGCTCCGGTTGCCGAGATAGTCCGCCGCGAGCTCGTCTAGCTCATCAAGATGGGTGCGGGCCACCAACCGCAAGGCCGTCCACAGCTGCTCGACCTCGCCGGACGCCAGTTGGTAGTAGATGCGGTTTCCATCGCGGCGCGTGACAACAAGTCCTGCACCGGCCAGCACCTGAAGGTGGTGTGAGGTGTTGGCAACGCTCTGACCGATCTCGTCGGCCAACTCTTCGACGTGGCGCTCACCTTGAGCCAAGACGTCGACGAGCTCGACGCGTCGACCGTTGCCGAGTGCTTTGGCGACGTCGGCGAATCCGTCGAACAGTGCGTTCTTCGCCTGGCGGTCTCCCATAGGGCCAATCTCCTCAAACGTTTCCTTGAACTGTGAGTATAGTGACGGTTATCTATTCAAGCGATTCTTTGAGGAGCAGTGATGGTTCGGATCGTTGACTTCGTCGATGAGGGTCTTGGCCACTCGTCGTATCTGATCGATCTCGGTGACGGCTCGGCGGCTGTCGTCGATCCGCCCCGGTTCCCGACCGCGCACGAGGCGTTGGCGAGTCGAGAAGGGCTTCGTTTGGTGTGGACGGCTGATACCCATTCCCATGCCGACTACGTGACTGGCAGCCCGGGTCTGACCGCGCGGTTGGGAGCGACGTTCTTGGCCCCGGATGCGTCGCAGCTCGCCAGCCCCCACGAAGCAGTGACCGACAATCAGCCCGTCGATCTCGGCAACGGGTGCCGATTGGTTCCTGTCGCGACGCCGGGTCATACACCCGATCACCACTCGTATCTGCTCGAGCACGACGGCGAACTGATCGGGTTGTTCTCCGGTGGTTCGTTGATGGTCGGCGCGGTTGGTCGCACCGACCTGGCTGGTCCAGCCCTGGCCGAACCGTTGGCGCATCAGATGTTCCATTCGCTGCACCGCTTCGACGAGTTGCCCGATGACCTTGCGGTGTACCCGACTCATGGGGCCGGCTCGTTCTGCTCAGCCCCCGGTTCGGCCGAACGAACCACGAAGCTGGGTCGAGAACGGGCAACCAACCCATTGCTGTCGATCAGCAGCGAGGACGAGTTCGTCGATCGGCTACTCGACGGGTTCGGCACGTTCCCGTCCCACTTCCTGCGCTTGCCCGAACTCAACCGCCGCGGACCAACCCCATTCGACACAATTCCGACACTGGACCGTTTGAGCGTCGACACCGTTGCCGAACACGTCGCCGACGGCGCCCTGGTGGTGGACGTGCGACCCATGGCCGAGTTCAGCACAGGTCACCTTCCGGGCTCGCTCGCGAACACGCTGCGGCCAGTGTTCGCAAGCTGGATCGGCTGGCTCACCAACCCCGACCGCCCGCTGATCTTCGTCCTCGACGACGACCAAGACCGCGCCGACGTGGTCCGCCAATGCCTCGACGTCGGCCACGAGAACCTCCTCGGCGAACTCGACGGCGGCATCGACGCATGGACCGCCGCGGGTAGACCGGCAGCAACGATCGGCGTGGTCGACGCACGCAACATGGCGCCGACGGTGATCGACGTCCGCCAACACAACGAATACGTCACCGGGCACATCCCCGGCGCCATCGGCGCGGAACTCGCAGTCGTTGCTGACATGCCTTCACCGACAGGACCGGTCACGGTGATGTGTGGCCATGGGGAACGGGCAATGACCGCCGCCAGCATCCTCAACACCAAAGGTGGTGACAGCGAAATTTCGGTGTTCGACGGTGGACCTGACACCTGGAGCACCGCAACCGGTGTCGATCTCGAGGTCGGACCGTGACCAACACGCAAGCGACACTCAAACCGATCCGCTTGGGGTTGCGAGCGAACCTCGCCCAGTTCTCGTTGCTCGTCGGTGTCAACGCCCTCGTCGGTGGCATGATCGGCCAAGAACGAACCGTCCTACCGCTGCTCGCCACCGAAGTCTTCGGACTCACCGCCTTCACCGCCACGCTCACCTTCATCGCCGCGTTCGGCATCGTCAAAGCAGCCACCAACTTCTTCGCCGGCACCCTTTCGGACCGCCACGGCCGTAAACCCGTCCTCGTCGCAGGCTGGATCATCGGCATCCCCGTCCCGCTGTTGCTGATGTGGGCCCCGACATGGGGATGGGTGATCTTCGCCAACGTCCTCCTCGGCGTGAACCAAGGCCTCACCTGGTCGACCACCGTCATCATGAAGATCGACCTGGCCGGACCCGACAAACGCGGCCTCGCCATGGGTCTCAACGAAGCCGCCGGCTACGGCGCCGTCGCCGCCACCGCCGTTGCCACCGGCTGGATCGCCAACGAGTGGGGCCTGCGACCCGAACCATTCTTCCTCGGCCTCGCCTACGCCGGACTTGGCCTCAGCCTGTCGGTGCTCTTCGTCAAAGAAACCCACCACCACGTCCACCACGAAGCCGCCAACCACACCACAGCCAACACCGACGCACGCCACGCGCTCACCGACCGGGAGATCTTCACCCTCACCAGCTTCCGCGAGAAGTCGCTCTCCGCCACATCACAAGCCGGACTCGTCAACAACCTCAATGACGGCCTCGCCTGGGGCCTGTTCCCCATCTTCTTCGCCACCGCCGGACTCTCCGTCGGTCGCATCGGCATCCTCGCCGCCATCTACCCCGCCATCTGGGGACTCGGCCAGCTCTACACCGGCGCACTCTCCGACCGGATCGGCCGCAAACCCCTCATCGTCGGCGGCATGCTCACCCAAGCCGCCGCTATCGCGTGGATGGCCGCCATGAACAGCTTCTGGCCCTGGGCCCTCGGCGCGGCCGTACTCGGTGCAGGCACCGCAATGGTCTACCCCACACTGCTCGCCACCATCGGCGACGTCGCCCACCCCACCTGGCGAGCCCGCTCTGTCGGCGTCTACCGGCTCTGGCGAGACGCAGGATTCGCCGTCGGCGCACTCCTGGCCGGACTACTCGCCGACCTCATCTCCATCCAAGCCGCCATCTACGCCGTCGCGACCCTCACCGCCATCTCCGGCGGCATCGTCATCACCCGCATGTACGAAACCAACCCCGCCCAGAACCGCTAGAAACCGCATGGCGAGATTCAACGGTCACCGGTTGTGTTCGGCATGGCTGCCGTGGTCGCTCGTCTGCGCCTCGAACCAGAGGTGGATTGCTGAGATCAGCTCAGGATCTTGCGTTGTGTAGGTGATGGCTGCGCCGTCCGCTGTCTCGAGAAGCTCGACGTCGATCTGGTCGAAGCCGGCTTTGAGTGTGGCGAGGCCTGGCATGGCCGATCCGTGGATGGTTTCGGGGTCAGAGAAGTCGCCGGTCTGAAACTTGGCGGCCTCCTCGGCCAGATGATCGCGGATCGCTTCGATCGATACCACGTCGGTCGGGTCGTCAGCGACGACGTCTTGTCGACCACCTCCTGGCGTGTCAGTGAAGATGTGCGTTGTCTCGTCGAGCGAGAACGGCATCACTTCGGCGCCAGCCTCGGCGACTGCTTCCTGCCGCTCGGCCAGGTCTTGGTCTGATCCGCATGCAGCTCCAGCGACGATCAAGAGTGCTGCCACGAGGAAGGCTCTAGTGGATTTCATTGGCGGCGTCCTTGAGAAGGTGGAGGGCTTCGAGTACCTGGGGTCGTTTGGATTCTTCGATTGCTTCGAGAAGCTGTCCGAACCGTTGGGCTCGTGCGGCACTTACTTGTTCTTCTGCTTGTCGACCTGCCTCGGTGAGGTGGACGAGGCGAACTCGCTTGTCGTTGCCGTCGGGATCGGCGGCCCGCTTCGCCCAGCGCTTTCTGGTGAGTTGGTCGACGAGCCGGCTGACGCTGCTGGGTTCGAGCCCGAGGCGGTCAGCAAGCTCGGTCTGACTGAGCGGCCCATGTGCTGCCAGCTCGCAGATCGCGTGTGCTGTGGAGACCGACATCGGTTGCCCGCACGGCGTGGCATCAGTCCGAAGGACGCCAAACGCGTGGATGAGACCAACGAATTGCTGCCCGAAATGGTCGCTCTGTGTTCGACGCATAGTTGCAACTTACATATATATACATGCAATTTGCAACTATATTACAGAAGACGGTCTATACGACGTGTCGTAGTAGATCGCCTCTGCCGCCCTACACTGCTGGTCATGATGCGATATCGGAGTCTCGCCTTGCTCCCCCTGGCCTTCGTCTTCCTCGCAGCAGCCTGCGGCACGGGCGATGACGAAACGGCCATCGCGCTCTCGGCGACCACTGCGTCTGGCGGACAGATCGACTTCAACTCGCTCGAAGGCAACGACGTCGTGTTGTGGTTCTGGGCGCCGTGGTGACCGACGTGTCGATCGGAAGCCCCTGCGGTCGCAGAGGTTCACGAAGAGTACGGAGACGCGGTCACGTTCGTCGGCGTTGCTGGTCGCGATGATCTAACGGCGATCACCGAGTTCATCGACACGCTCGGTGTCGGGGCGTTTGAACACGCCGTTGACGACGACGGCTCACTGTGGGCCAACTACGGCATCACCACACAGCCGTCCTTCGTTTTCATTGACGAAGACGGGACCAGCTCCACCCATGTCGGGGCGCTCGGCACGGCGGGGCTTATGGAGATCCTCGATAGCCTCACATCCTGATCGCACGTCCCGAACTCGACAGGGGCGCCATACTTGCTGGCTATCCGAGGCAAACATCAACTCGGCCTCGAACGCTGATGACGCCAGCCATCGCACCCGTATTCACCGCCACGCCTTCAACCCCTGCGGGTTCACCCTCCTCCCAAGCACGTCGGCGCACGCGACGCTAGCGATGCTCCACCGCCTGCCAGTCGCGGGCGAACGCAAGGAACTGAAGGCCGATGACAGCCAGGCCAATGAGCAGGAACGGCATGCGGAACCAATCAAGTTCAGGCGGGGTCCTCTTGTGGAACGACTCGGTGTAGTGCATGAACAAGAAGTAACTGCCGTGCAGCAGCGATAGGACCAGCACTGTGTGGGCGAGGCGGTGGAGCCACGCCCAAGACTTTCGGCCGAGTCGTCGCATCGCCCAATCTGACGACGTGGCGCCTAGGATGAGGGCAAGGACGAGCGCGACCGAACCCACAAGGTTGGCGAGCCCGAAGCCGGGCTCGATTCGCGCCTCCCGGCCGAGCTGCGGAATGAACTCGTAGCCGAGGAACCGACGGAGGCTCCAGCGAGCCCAGCCGTCGAGGATCAGCACGCCGTGCACCGTCGCGGTGAGGGCGAACCAGATGCCGAGCTGGCGACGCCACCGCAGGAGGCCCCGCGCCGACGGCATCAGCCGAGCGATGGGACCAGCGGCCAGTGCCGCTAACAGCAGCATGAAGGAGGCGTCACCGACCGCTTTCCATAGCCGCATCTCGGACTCCCAGTTGGATCTTGTCGCCCAGAAGATGCCGACGAGACTGGCCGAGCTCGCGGCGACGACGACATGGCGGGTTAGGCGTCGCCGACGGGTCTTGGACGGCTGAGTGTCGTTTGCCGCGAACTTCCGGTTGTCGGAGACTCGGGATCGTGTCGTCGTCTTGGGCATGTCCAGCTTCTTTCCTCTCGTGTTAACTACATTCGGTCCGACTACGACAAATTGTAGTATCCAAAGGCGAGTCGCCGCCTTCACCCTGCAAGAACACGGCGCACCAGCGTCAGCTTCAGCCATCGTGGGTAGCACGCCGCCCGCACGGCGCCGAGCTATGCTCGGCTGGTGGCGGCGGAGGCCGTAACGACCGTGAGCACGACCCCTGCGGTCGCGGCGATGACGATGGAAGTGACGTGTTGGCGGGTCAAGCCGTCGCCGACGTGAGGGAGCCAGATCGAGGCGATGGCGCGTACGCCCGCAACAGCGAACGTAGCTGCGGCGACCACGACCGACCGCGATCGAACTCGAGAGGCGAGCGCTCGTACGGCAACGGCGGCCACGATGAGCGCGGCGGCCATGAGCCACCCCATCGGAAACATCCGGCTCGACACTCCGGGAGGTTGCAGCCCGATTTCGCTGTCGGGGCCGAAGCAGCCATCGCGAAAGATACAGGCCGCCTCGTATGCGGCGTAGCCGACCATCGCAAGCGGCACGAGCGCCGCCGGGTGGCTGAGGTGCGGCAGCCCTGCTCGGCGCTCGGCCCACAACACCACCACAGCAGCGGCGGCGACCCCGGGCCAGAATTCCACACCGCTGCGAATGATCAACATGTCCGAGAGGCTGCCGATCGAGTTCGGGTCGTCCAGGGCCAGCGTGGTGAGCCGCCCGACCGCCAGGCCGGCGAACGCCGGACCGAGGGTGACGTCGAGGAATCCAGCCGGTTCGTCGCTGGGCGCCGATACTGGCGCGTCGTCGAGGGGCCACCACCACGCGAGCATCGACGGGACGCCGAAGGCGATGATCATGCTGGCCAGCAAGCCGTAGTCGATCACCCGAGCGCATCCTCGATCAGCCCCGCCAGTCGCTGTTCGGAGATCCCGCCGTTGACTCGGGCCCGAATGGTCCCGTCGGCGTCGAAGACATAGGTCGTGGGGTAGGCGGTGAGGCCCAAGGACACTCGGATCTCGCCGGTGGTGTCGAAGACGTTCGGGTAGGTGAGCCCGAGCTCACCCAGGAACGCCTTTGCCTCGTCGGGGTCGTCGTTGGATGCCACCCCCAGGATCACGGCTTGCCCGGCGTAGGTGTCGGCCGCCGATTGCAGCAGCGGCATCTCGGTGCGACACGGTGCGCACCAGGAGGCCCAGATGTTGACCACCACCGGGCGGCCCTGCTGCCCGACCAGGATCCCCTCGAACTCTTCGAGGCTCACCGACGTGAACGAACCCTCGGCCGGCAACTCGATCGGGTCGCCCGATGCGAAAAAGTCAGGCAGGCCGGGCTCACGAAGTGCTGTCCAGCCAACCCATCCGGCCAACGCGACTACGAGTGCCACTACCAACAGTCGACGCGGTACGAGTCGGCTCCCGGTATCGCTGCGGTCAGGGGTCGCGTGCTTCATTACGACAGTCTGTCGTAGACTGGTCGAGTGGAGAGGTCACCTCAATGATCAGCGGCTCGATTGCGTTGGCGTTCACGGCCGGCATGGTTGCGACGTTCAACCCGTGCGGGTTCTCGCTACTACCGGCCTACATCAGCGCGTTCGTAACCGGCGATCAGGTCCAAGACCGCCTCGACCGGCGAATCCTGCGTGCGGTGGGGGTGGCGGCTGCGGTGTCGATTGGGTTCATTATCGTGTTCGCCTCCGTCGGACTCATCATCGACAGCATCGCCGGAGAGGCCCGACGCCAGCTCCCGTGGGTCACCATCGTCATCGGCGGCCTGCTCGTCGTGGCCGGAGGGGCCATGGCACTCGGCTGGAAACCGACCCTCGCGATCCGCGGTCCTCAGTTCTCCACTAGCACCAACAGCCCCAAGGTGATGGTCGGCTACGGCATCACCTACGCAATCGCCTCGCTGTCTTGCACGATCGGGCCGTTCCTCGCGATCACTGGCACCGCGCTGTCCCAGTCTCCGCTCGAAGGGCTGGCCACCTACATCGCCTACGCCCTGGGCATGGGCGTCATCATCTTGATTCTCAGCCTCGCCTCGACCTTTGCACACAGCGCCGTGGCCAACCACATGCGACGGCTGTCCCGCATCGCGCCCCGAATCGGTGGTGTTCTCATGGTGGCGGCCGGCGCCTATGCGATCTGGTACGGCCGGTGGGAGCTCGCGGTCTACGACGGTGACCTCGGCACCGACCCGGTCATCGACACCGCAGAAGACATCCGCCTCTGGTTCGTCGACACCATCGAGGCCATCGGCGCCCAACGCCTGGCCCTGCTGGCGGCGCTCGCCATCGCCGCAACCGTCGCCCTCACCCGGCACCGCGCCCAAACCCCCGAGAGCAGCCCACCCGCGTCGACCGATCCGGACATCGAAGTCAGCCACAACCGATAGGCGGCCCGTCGCCTTACATGACCCCACCCCGAACGGAGCATCATGACAGCCATGCAATCGAAACGAGCCCGGCGAGAAGCCGCCCGACGAGCCCGGCAGCGCCAACAGCGCATCCGCTGGGGCACCGCCGCAGCCTTGGTCGTCCTCGCCGTCACAGGGATCGTCCTCTTCTCCGGAGGGTCAGACGACCAGGCTGGCGCGTTCGCTCCGGACTTCGAGCTCGAAACTCCAGACGGTGAAACGGTGCGGCTCAGCGACTACCGCGGACAACCAGTCGCCGTCACCTTCATGCACACCGATTGAACGGCGTGCAACCTCAGTGCCCCCGAGTTACGGGCGGCCTACGACACCCACAACCCACACGGATTCGAAGTCCTTTCGGTGAGTATTCAAGAGACTGTCCCTGAAGTCGACGCCTTCGTCGCACGTTACGAACTCGCCTACGACTTTGCGATGGACACCACCGGCGAGATCAGCACGCTGTACGAGGTGACGAGCACTCCAACCACCTACTTCGTCGCGCCCGATGGCACCATCGCAGACATCACGACTGGTGTCGTCAGCCAGGAGTGGCTCGAAGGAAACATCGACGACTACATCGCCGCCTGATGGAGGCTGAAGCAGCCGCAATTGGTGAACGGCGATGCTTCCGTCCTAGTTCCAGCTGCCGACGAGCCCGACTCGTCGCACGAGATCGCCTGGACGCCGACCCTGGACTTGGCGCTCCTCCATGCGCTCTTTGGCGAGGTCCTTTCCGGTTACATTGCCAGCGGGTTGCGCGTCCCCGATCTCAACATGACCACCCAAGCCGTCATCGACATCGCCTCCACGGTCCAGCGCACCAATCCTCCATTCGGGCTGACCGGCGAAACTATCCGCATCACCGTCGACTTCGATAGCGACCTGCAAGAGCTAGGAGCTAACGATCATGACACATCAAACCTGAGTTGGCCGACGAAATCACAACACCGTGCGAATCACTCGGGCCCGTCAGGACCTTCGGCCCTAGCTGTACCCCCTACCGGTATTCAGGATGCGAGGGCGCGGACGAGTACCTCGTCCGGTATCAGGAGGTCATCGAATGAAACATGTGACGTCGTCTTGGCACACACTGTTGCCGGCCGCAGCTGTCGCCATGGCGCTGTTGTTCGGCTGGGCTCAAAGCTGGGCTTTGGCACTGGCGCTGCTTGGTTGCGGCGTCATGCTGGGCACGGTCTTCTGGCTCGGGCGCAGCGCCGCGCATCATGTCCCCGATCGCGCTGCCGATCGCGACGAGCTGCTCGAACACCGTTAGTCACTGACCAGTCCGGTCAATGGTCGCGATCGTGGCTCCACAGGCAAAGTCCCGACGGCGACGTTGGTGGCAGCTCCGGCGAACCTGATGGCAGCGCCCACGCGAGCCCCCACCGGCAGCAAGTCTTCCCCAGACGCTCCCGAGGGCATGACGGCCGGCAAGATCGTGCTTGTCATGGCGCGATGGGCCGCATGTTTTCCACTCATCGAGGTCGGCATCGCTCGCGCCCCGCACCTGACGTTCGCGACGCTGCGAGCAGTCCTCGCAGGCGTAGTCCTTCTCGCCCTCGCAACATTCCACCAACGAGCTCGGCCTGTTGGCAGCCAACATTGGCTGCTGCTCGTCGTCGCTGGTCTCGGCGGAACCACTGCGGGCTTCCTCGGCATGTTCCACGCAGCGGAGTTCATCTCCCCGGGGTTAGCCACCGTCATTGCCAACACCCAACCCCTTCTTGCGTCCGCCATGGCGTACGTCCTGCTCGGCGAAATCGGCCGAACGGCAGCCTCCGGACTGACGGTGGGGTTCGCTGGCATCGCCATCATCGCTACGCCCGGACTCACGGACCCGGGCACCGACGACTACCTGCTGGGGGTTGCCTATGGCCTCCTGGCAGCGCTGGGGATCACGGTGGGCAACGTCGCGCTCAAACGCCTTGCCGGCGAAGTTGATGCGCTCGTCGCCGCAGGAACGCAGCTGCTGATCGGTGCCGTGCCGTTGGCCGCGCTGGCACTACTCACTGAGGACCCGACCACGGTGAAATGGTCACCCGCGTTTGTGGCAAGCCTGGCGGGGCTCGCCCTGCCCGGTACTGCGCTCGTCTACTGGATGTGGATATCGGTGTTGGAGACCATACCTCTGACGAAGGCCAACGGCTTCAGCTTCCTCGTTCCGACATTTGGCCTGACCATCGGCATCGGGTTCTACGATGAACCTCTCACGTTCGCGGTCGCGACGGGATCCGCCACGGTGCTCGCCGGCGTCGCCATGGTCCACCGCGGCGATGCTGCCATCGGGCCCAGCGGCATTGCCGGCGGCGACACAGTGTTGTGGTCCCCCGACTCATCGCCACCGACCACGAGAGTGGCCCCGTGAATCAAGACCACTCCCCCGGGTCCCCAAAGACCACCTCGCATTCTGGACACGACGCGGGTGAGCCCGGTTCTTTGAGCCTCACCGGCGCGGTGGCACTGGGGACCGGGGTGATGATCGGTGCGGGGATTTTCGCACTCACCGGCCAGGTCGCCGGGCTGGCCGGTGACCTGTTCCCGTTGGCTCTTGTCGTCGCCGCTGTGATCGCCTCGTTCAGCGCCTACTCGTACGTGAAGCTCTCGAATGCGTTTCCCTCGTCGGGCGGGGTGGCGATGTTCCTCAAGGAGCAATACGGGTTGGGCGCGGCGACTGGGGTGTTCGCGCTGTTCATGTATGTGTCGATGGTGATCAACGAGAGTCTGGTAGCCCGGACATTCGGCGCCTATGTGCTGCAGATAATCGACCTCGGCCCGACGGGGTTCTGGGTACCTGCGCTCGGTGTTGGACTGCTAGCTGTTGCGTTCTGCGTCAACATCGCGAGCAACCGATTCATCCAGACCGCTGAGGGGCTCATGGCTGCGATCAAGATCGCCGGTCTCGCCGTGTTCGCTGTCGTGGGGATCTGGTATGCGAGTGGTACGAACTTCACCAATGGCAGCTCCACCGGCGGGGCGTCGCCGAGCGTCGACGGGTTCCTTGCCGCTGTCGCACTGTCGATCCTGGCCTACAAAGGTTTCACCACCATCACCAACAGCGGCGGCGAAATCGTCGACCCCCACCGCAACACCGGTCGCGCCATCATCATCTCCATTGCCATCTGCTCTGCGCTGTACCTGACACTGGCGATCGCCGTAGCAGGCAACCTCACCATCACGGAGATCACCAACGCCGAGAACTTCGCCCTCGCCCGCGCCGCCAAACCTGTACTCGGCAACACCGGACTCTGGTTCACCGTCTTCATCGCCGTGGTGGCGACCGCATCGGGCGTCATCGCCAGCGTCTTCGCTGCGTCGCGCATGCTGGCCATGCTCTCGCGAATGAGAGAAGTCCCCCACGGTCATTTCGGCATGCCCGGCCCCGTCAGGGTCCACACCCTGGTGTACACCGTCGCCTTCGCCATGACCCTCACCGTTGCGTTCGACTTGCGCCGAATCGCTGCATTGGGCGCGATCTTCTACCTGATCATGGACATCGCTATCCACTGGGGCATCCTGCGTCACCTCCGAACCCGCATCGATGCCAACCCGGCCGTCGTAGCGACCGCCATTGTCCTCGACGTCGTCGTGCTGGCTGCGTTCGTTTGGATCAAGGCCAGCGCCGACATCCTGATCATCTACGTCTCGGGCGCCGCCATCGCCGTCATCGTCGCGGCAGAACGGCTCTTCATGCTCTCACACACCGACGAATCGGATGAGATGAACATGTGAGGCTCCGGCGACGCCGGCCGGTCACCAGATCGGCCGGGCCCGGATCTCACGCCACACGCCCCAGCAACGAATCTCGATGATGTCGAGACCTGCGGCGGTGACGTTGGCTTCGGTTCGCCGGTTGATCTCGGGGCCGATGAACCGAGCGATGACGGGGGCGATGCGGTCGGCCACCCAGCCCAGTATCGGGTTGCGGGGACGGACGTGTTCGAGCAGCAGCACCTGGCCGCCGGGGCGCACCACCCGGGCAAGCTCGCGCAACCCGACGACGGGGTCGGCGACCGAGCAGAAGACACAGGTCGCTGCCGCCGTGTCGAAGGAGTCATTCCGAAAGGGCAGGTCCTGAACGTCGCCGAGCTCGAGAGCGATCGGCCGGGCCAGTCCCTCGGCAACACGGCGGGCCCGAGCCAACATGTTGGCAGACACGTCGATCCCGACTAGCTCGACACCATCGGGGTATAGGCCCAGATTGCGGCCCGTGCCGACGCCCACCTCGAGCGCCGTGCCATTGGCCTGGCAAAGCAGCCGCTTACGCCGGTGTCGGACGCCGAGGAGGTCCATGGGCTTGTCGTAGAAATCGTAGAACCTGGCCATGCGGTCATAGCTGGCCGTGACCGCCGCCTGGGCCGCGGAGTATTCGTGCCGCCTGCGCTTGGCGCTGGCGTTCACTGAAGTTCGGTGGCCCGCTCGCGGTACTCCTCGGTAGAGAGCTCACCGCGGGCGTATCGCTCGGCCAAGATCTCCTGCGCGCGTTCGGTCGAGGACTGCTCGGGCCGATGCGGCGCATATGGACCGCCGCTGGTGGCACGAACGAGCCAGACGATGAGCACGACGAACATCGACATCATGGCAAGGCCCCAGAGCCACATCCATCCGCCTCCCCAGCCCCCCATGTGATCCCAGCCACTATCCCAGCCATCGCCGGTCTGGCCGAGCACGGCACCAATTAGGGCAACCACTGCCATCACTTCCTTTCATGAGCGCAAGATTCGCTCTCGTTCACACTTTGACCCGAGAGGAAGGCACTGGATAGAGCCAGACGTCCCTACCCCTACCCCCTATCTGCTGAGAATCTGAAGGAATGCTCATGCGGATACGCCACACAGCCGATCTCGACTCTCAATGCCCCAGCAGCAACTAGGAGGACGCCGCCGTCATGCCCGGATACGCACTCTCCAAAGATGACTACCTCAATCGACTCAGCCGCATCGAAGGCCAGGTCCGAGGACTCCAACGGATGATTGGGGAAGATACGTACTGCCTCGACGTCCTGACCCAGATCAGCTCGGTCACCAAAGCCCTTCAAGGCGTGGGCGTCGGGCTCGTACACGAACACCTCCGCCACTGTGTCCACGACGCCGCCAACGAAGGCGACGAAGCCTTCGACGCCAAGATCAGCGAGGCAACCACAGCCATCGAACGCCTCCTCCGAACCTGAAACCCACAGCTTGTCCTTCACCGACGACACACTTTCGTCCGCCCGAGAGTAGTTCCGAATCGAACCGCGAGATCTTCCTCCTCCAGCACACCGACGCAGATGGATGGAAGATTGCCCGATACATGTTCAACAAGCCTGCGTGAGCGCCGTCCTCAACCTCGCCACCGCCCTGCGGAACACCGAGACATGAGCTGTCGCAGCACGAGGCGAGTAGGTTCTCGCTACCCACACGCCCGACACTGAACCTTGGCCAAACCTCGGCCATGAGCAACTGCGCTTATTGAGCAGGACCGATCAGGTCGGCCGACGAAGCGAGCGACAAACTGGTTTCGGCGCCGGCAATGGATGTGTCTTGCGAAGTTTTCGGCTCGGTAGGTTGTCTGGGACTGGAGGCCGAGGGGCGTCCCAACGACTATGCGAGCCACGACTCTTTTGTGGACGCAGCCGTGAAGCTCGACGAGAAATGGCAGCCCTCGCCATCTCTGCAATCGGCAGGGTCTAGAGCCCCGGCGCCGTCAGCGAGGTTCTCGAGCTCACATTCAATCGCGGCGAGTTGTGCGCGGCGTTCGCGAATATCAGCTAGTCGTGAACTCAGAGCTTCACTGCTGTGACGACAGGGGACTTCCCCGTTGTCGCGGATGTCGATCACGCTGGCAATCTCAGCAAGCGTGAGCCCCGCTGTTTGTGCTGATCGAATGAACCCGAGTCGGTCCAGGGTGGCTTCGCCATAGACGCGAACACCCTCGACGTTGCGCGGAGCATCCGGCAAGAGTCCCCGCCGTTCGTAGAAGCGCACGGCTCGAATAGGCAGCCCAGACGCCTCAGCGAGATCAGAGACGAGCATTGCACCTCATCTCGTTGTAACTTCCAGATCTGCGGTGCCCACGCAACACTGGACCACGATGCGACAGGGTCGATGCCGGTTAGCGGTCACCGCTTGTGGCCCTTCTTGGGGAGGAATCCGTCGTAGTTGCGCATCGTGAGCTGGCTGTCGATCTGCTTCATCGTCTCGAGGGCAACACCCACGGCGATGAGGATGAAGATGCGAATGAACCCAAAGCCAGCGGCGCCGAGGCCGCCGCTGTGGGTGTCGGTCAGGTTGAAGCCGAGTGCCCGCATCACGAGGTTCGGCAGCAACGCCACACCAGCGATGAACAAGGCTCCCGGTAGCGTGATGCGCGTCAGGATACGTGCCAAGTAGTGCTCGGTCTGGGGTCCAGGCCGGATACCTGGGATGAAGCCGCCCTCCTTGCGAATCGTGTCGGCCTGCTTCGCCGGATCGAAGGCGATCGCCGCGTAGAAGTAGGCGAACCCGACGATGATGTAGAGCGGCGACGACGGGTTGACGAGGTTGTCGTTGACGAAGTTCCGAATGCCGTTGCCCCATCCGGTGTCGGGCAAGGCCACGGCGATGAGGTTCGGCAGGTACAACACCGAGCTGGCGAAGATGATCGGGATCACGCCCGACTGGCTCACCTTGAGCGGGATATCGGTGCTCTGACCGCCGGATATCTTGCGACCGACGACTCGTTTCGCGAAGTTCACCGGGATCCGACGCTGACCGTTCTCGACGAACACGATGCCGACGAGCGAGATGCCCAGGATCACCGCGAACGCGATCACGGCCGCCCTGCCGGAGTTGGTCCACAAGGCGCTGAACTGCGCCGGGAACTGACGGACGATCGACGCGAAGATGATCGGCGACAGGCCACCACCGCACAAGAGCTTCACGTACACAAGAATGCCGCCCTGCTGACTGCTGATTTCGCGCAGCTGCCGCACAGCCAGCGTGTCGATGCCCGACGGGATGAACGAGCCGGCGAGTGAACTGTTTGAACAGGATCTTGTTGAGAAGATGCGGCACCCAGGACAGGTTTTGAAAGTCATGCGGCTACTCCGAATCCACGAAGCCAAAGATACTACCGATTGTAGTATTACCCCCCAGCTGACGGCCGCCTGCTTTCATGTACCGGACTTGTTACCGTCGGCGGTCACGGCACTGCCGGAGAATCTGCAAACGGGATGAACAGGCGAGGCTCAGAGCCCGCCGCGATATCGAGCGCGTAGACGTCGAAGGCGGGCTGCGCAGAAGTACCCTCTTCGTCGTTCGGGAATGCGTACACGATCGTTTCGTCGTTGACCCACTCGATTTGGTCTTCGACCGAACGAGGCTCCGGAAGATCTCGACGCTGTCCGGTTTCGACATCGATTGCGATCAACTGAAAGAAGTCGCCTCGACGTTCCTTTGCGACGATCGTGGTCCCATCGGGGGAGACCTCCGGGCACGTGGCATTGTCAACGATCACGTCAATCCGGGAGTTCGAGACTCTTCCTTCGACGATCATCGTTCGCTCACCTAGTCCGAGCGTGGCGTAGAAGTGACTCTCGTCCACAAACGTGACACCCCAGTAGTTTCGCTCGAAGTCCTGGATCTCGATCCCATCGAAGCCAAAGGTTCGAAAGTCCGACTCGAGGTTGACGCCGACGAAGCGGTCCACCGAGATGAGTTGGGTCGTCGTAGCGAACTCGCCTGCATTCAAATAGCTGTGCCCGAGAGAGAATCCCGTCCACGCAACAACCGTTCCCTCGGGGGAGATCGCTGCGCGGCTCGGGCGGTTGACCCCAAACCGAAGTCCCGGCCTCAGCGAGGCATCGAGAAGGTACCCGCGACCGGAGCCTCCGAGACCTGCGGTTGCCGAGAGACAGATGCCGCCGTATTGGTTGGCATCGATTCGGCTGCAGTCAAGATCCGCGAGTTTCCGATCGCCTGACGAATCGAGATATCCGACCTTGCCGTAGTCCTCGCCGGGCACGCGATTGATAAATACGACGGCAATCTCCTGTGGATCGATGGACGGCAGGCTCGTGGTCGTCAAGCCGGTGGAACTCGGGGCAATCGACGACTGTGGCGATGAGGTACGTGGAGCAACCGGGCTGTCGTTGCTGTACGGAATCGAAGCCGGAGGTTCTGGGCTCCCCAGGACGTCCTCCAAGACCATGTTGTCTTCGAAGGAGTCAACGAATTCGTTCGCATTGTTGCGCGCCTCGGCTGTGTCGCGGGCCGAGCTGTATAGCTCGAATCCGAAGTAGCCGAATCCGAGGGCGAGGAGCACTACGGCAACGATTAGCAGGGTCGGCGAATTAGGCCTTTCCTCATCCGTCGATGGAAGTCTGGTCATGGCTCCTCGCCATCGCAATCGTCAATCGACCCTTCTCCGCCGAGCCGTTCGCTCACGTTCGTCGAATCGGTCGCCGACTACAGACCTTGAGTGATTGTCACCAACTTTTACGACACTCTGTCGTAGACGTCGAACGAGGATTGGTTCAGATGCCCGCGCCAAAGCCTCAAGCCGAGCGATTCGAATCTCACCACTGAAGACTCATCCAGCCATGTCAGCATCAACAGCGGACACTCCACCCGGCGAATCGGGCGTCGAGGGACCATCAGAGACTCCCCGTACTATCCTCCTAGCGGAGGTGACGGCTATGGAGCGACGCGCAAACGGAGAGCTAGAGGCAGCTGTACTTGAGTTCTTGTGGGCGATTGGTGAACCTTCGACCCCAGGGCAGGTCCATGATGCTGTGGCGCCAGACCTTGCCTACACGACGGTGATGACAGTGTTGAACCGGCTCCATTCAAAGGAAGCGCTTGAGCGCGAGCGGCGCGGCCGGGCATACGCGTACTGGCCTTCGAGAGCCGAGGCGCCGCATCGCGCGGAACAGATGCATGGCCACCTCGAGGCGGCAGCCGATCGACGCGCCGTTTTGAGTTCGTTCGTCGAAACCCTGAGCACCAAAGAGACATCCGATCTTCGCCGCGCGCTCGATGAGGCTGGTGCGTGACGGCCGAGTTCGCTCTCCCGACTCTCGTCGCCGTAGCCCTCGTTTCGGCGATGGGCTTATTCGATTGGCGCCTCAAGCCGCACGTTGCGCTACCCGTGCTTTCTTGCTCAATGCTTCTCGCGGCCGGGGCGGCAGTAGCCCTCGCTGCTGCGACGGCGGCCGGCTTTGTTCTCGGCCCCTCCCGTTCGACAATCCTGACCGACTGGTGCCCGGCGATTCCCTTGGATCATCAAGTCGGTGCCGCAGCAGGGACTACCTCTCTCGTGGCCTTGATGTTTGCGTCTGCGCGAGTCTCTCGCGTTGTGTTTGCGCGATTTCGAGCGGTTCGATCGGTTGCTGCGGGCGAGCGGGTCTCCATCGTTACAGACACGCGATTCATCGCGTACGCGATCCCTTCGAAGGCCGGTTGCGTGGTCGTCTCAACCGGCCTTCTCGCCTCCCTCAGCCCCACTGAGCGTCGAGCAGTTTTCGCCCACGAGCGGGCGCACTTGCAACTCGGGCACCATCGGCACACATTGCTAGCTGAGGTTTGCGTCGCAGTGTTGCCGATCCTCCGTCCGCTCGCAGGACAGCTTCGCCACGCGACCGAGCGAGCTGCCGATGAAGCCGCTGCAGAACAGGTCAATAGCCGGCCTGCGGTAGCGCGCGCCATCGGGACTGCCGCACTCGGCCCGTCGGCTTCAGCGCTTCCAGCATTGGGAGGTGGCTCGGTCGCACGACGGGTCGAAGCACTCTTGTGGCCCGATCGCGAGCAGTTGGCCAGCCGACCGGTGTCTTCGCTCGCGGTGGTAATCTTGGCGATCGCCGGCCTCTCAGTCGGCATGCAACTGCATCACTTTGGCGTCCTGATCGAACACATCTGTTCGATCACTTAATTCATCGCCATCGACGTCCGACCTACTACACACCATAGTAGTCTGGGTGGATGTGTATGATTCTCAAAGCCAAACACGTCTTGATCGGTGCCCTCGCCGTCTCAGCCATTCTGCTGGGTGCTGCGAGCCCGGTGGGTGCGCACACGGGGTTCGAGTCGTCGTCTCCTGCTGATGGGGACGTGGTCGATGAGCCGGTCAGCCAGATCGTCATGAGATTCGCCGGCGAGGCAACACCGGCCGGTGAGGGTTTCGTCGTCTTGGATCCGACCGGCGCGATTCGTGAACCCGACGAAATCACGAGCGCCGACAACCTGACATGGACCCTGCGCTTCGACGAACCACTCGCGGGAGGCAACGTCGGCGTTCGGTGGATGGTCGCTGCTCCCGACGCCCACCCAATCGACGGAAGCTTCAGCTTCACCGTCAACGCCACAACCACAGCCACGGCGACAATTGAACAGCCCGGGGAGATTCTGGGGTCGGTTGATGGGTTGGAGGGTGCGACGGCGTCGAGTGCTGTTGCCCCTGTTGATCTCGAGTCCTTCCTTGAGCCCGAGACCAGCGACCCGGCCGCAGTGGGCACGGTGGCCTCAACAGCCCGAGCCCTGAGCATCTTGGGCGCAGTGCTGGTGATAGGAGCCTCGGCGTTCGCCGCGTTCGGGCTTCGTGGCGACACTGCCGACGTCGTTGCAGTGCTCTACTGGGTCCGCCGCGGCAGCCTGATTGTTCTCGCAGGAGCGATCGCAGAGGCTGCCTCCATGACCGCCACACTCGCGGGAGAATGGTCCGCGCTTGCATCGCCCCGTGATCTCCAAAACGCCCTCTGGACATCGGCAGGCCTCGCCATCGCATTGCGTGCCGCAGGCAGCCTGACCACCGCGGTGTACACAACGTTGGACACCACCGTCGCCACCGCGGCCGGTGACCCCGTCATCGCCGCCCGCCAACTAGCAACCGTCGGCGGCGGCCACAGCACTCCCCCACCACCCGACCGGGCACCAGACGAACCATTCATCTACACAAACGACCACACATGGAACCACGACGCAGGCCGACGCGGCCTCCTCGGCATCGCACTCATCGCCGTCTCGTTCATGTTCGACGGACACACCGCCTCAGAAGGACCACTCCTACTTCACGCCATAGCCAACGCCATCCACGTCACAACCGCAGCCATCTGGGCTGGCGGAGTCACCATGCTCGCACTCACAATCCACCGTCGCAGCACCACCGGTCGACCAACCCAAGCACTACAACTCGCGATGCGATTCTCCGTCATCGCAACAATCGCCCTCATCGCCGCCGGACTCGCCGGCATCGCCCTCTCCGCAATCGTGCTCGACTCCATCTCAGAGATCTGGTCCACCCCCTGGGGCCGGCTCCTCGCCCTAAAGGTCACACTCGTCGCCGCGGCGGCCGCAGGAGGCGCCTACAACCATCGCATCGTCGTGCCCGCCCTCGACCGCAACCCCAACCACCAACCAACCATCGACCGCTTCCGAACAATCGTCACACTCGAAGCAGCAGCCCTTCTGTCCGTTGCAATCGTCACCGCGTTCCTCATCGCCGCCTCCTCCACATGAAACCCAGCCTCACCACCGTCCTCGCCACACTCGGCCTTGCCGCCATCCTCGCCGCGTGCGGAAGCGACACCGCCGCAACGGCACCCCCCGAGCCCATCCCCACAGACGCCAACGGCGCCACCGTCTACGCCCTTCGGTGTGCGTCCTGCCACGGCGAAGACCTCCGAGGCACCACCAAAGGCCCCTCCCAACTCTCCATCGTCTACGAACCAAACCACCACAACGACGACGCCTACCGAAACGCCATCCGCAACGGCGTCGCACAACACCACTGGGCATACGGCAACATGCCCACCATAGAAGACATCACCGACCAACAAATCGAACTCGTCATCAACTACATCCGAACCCAACAACAACAACAAGGGTTCGAACGCTGATGTCGCCGGCGATTGCACTTGCGTTCACCGCCGGAATGATCGCAGCCTTCAACCCCTGCGGATTCGCACTCCTCCCGACCTACATCGGAGCATTCGTCGCTGGAGACACCTCAGCATCCTGGGCGTCGAGAATCCTCGGTGCCGCCCGAGTCTCGATCACAATGGCCGCAGCCTTCGCGCTGGTCTTCACCGCTGTCGGGCTCGTGCTGGATCAAGTTGCCTCGAATCTTGCCGAGTACTTCTATGGGTCACGATCCTGATCGGCGGGGGTCTCGTAGTCGGGGGCCTCTGGCTTCTGACGGGTCGCACACTAAGGGTGCCGTTGCCCGAGACATCGATCGCGAGCGGCCGAACTGGCCTCCTCGGCGTATTTAGCTACGGCATCACGTTTGCGGTCGCTTCGATCTCGTGCACCATCGGACCGTTTCTTGCGATTACCGGCACCGGCGTCGGTGGCTCAATCGCTGAACGCATCACCTCGTACGTCGCCTACGCACTCGGGATGGCGTCAATCGTTGCCATATTGACGGTAGCGGCGAGTTTCGCTCAGCGATCGATCAGCACTGGCTTGCGCTCATTCGCGAGGCATTCCTCACGTGTCGGCGGCCTTCTCATGATCGTCGCCGGCGCGTATGCCGTTTGGTACGGCCGGTGGGAGTTGCGCGTCTACGCAGGCGACTTTTCGTCGGATCCTCTCGTACGGCAAGGCGAAGAGATCCGATCGACGATCGTCGATTGGGTGAGGGCTGTCGGGCCGACATCGGTCCTCGTCCTTGCGGTCACACTCGTCGCAGTGGCCGCAGTCCAGCGAGCCCTACACCTTCGAACCGCACAGTCAGACTCGGCGCCGGACTCGTAGGTTCGGGCTGGCCACAACAACGCTGGTTACTGCGTCACGTCGTAGCCGGCTTTGTCGATCGCCGCGACGATCGCCGTCTCGTCGCCGCCGATGACAGCCACGGTCTTGGTGTCGAGGTCGACGGTCACGTCGGTGACGCCCTCGACTTTGGTGACCTCCGTGGTGATGGCGTCGACGCAGTGTTGGCAGCTGATGTCGGGCACGGAGTAGTTGGCGGTCATTGGGGTGGGTCCTTTCAGCGGGTGGTGTTGCGGTAGCCGGCGAATCGGCGGAGCCGCAGTGAGTTGGTCACGACGAACAGTGACGACATGCCCATCGCGCCGGCCGCGATCATCGGGTTGAGCACACCGAGCGCGGCCAGCGGGATGGCGGCGGTGTTGTATGCAAAGGCCCAGAACAGGTTGCCCTTGATGACTGCCAGCGTGCGTCGCGACAAGGCGATGGCGTCCGCGACCGCTCGGAGGTCACCGGACACGATCGTGAGGTCCGATGCTTCAATCGCCACGTCGGTGCCGGTACCGACGGCGATGCCGAGATCGGCCTGGGCCAGTGCAGGGGCGTCGTTGATGCCGTCGCCGACCATCGCGACCCGGTGTCCGGCGGTTTGGAGTCGGCTGATGACCGCCGCCTTGTCCTGCGGGTAGACCTCAGCGATCACGTCATCGCCCGGCTGGCTGCCGATGCCGACCGAAGTAGCGACCGATGCTGCGGTGCGGGCGTTGTCGCCGGTCAGCATCGTGACCGACAGGCCCTGCTGATGGAACGCGGCGACGGCGTCCGCGGAGGTGTCCTTGATGCGGTCGGCGACGACGAATACGAGCTCCGCCGCCCCGGCGCGGCCAGCGAGCACGGCGGTGGCGCCGGCCGCTTCCGCCGCGGCGGCAGCTGCCTCGACGTCGGCGGGCACGTGGTCGAACAGGCTTCGTCGTCCGACCCGCACCTCTGTTGCGTCGACGGTGGCGACGACACCTGACCCTGGCCGGTTCTCGAACTCGTCCACTTCTTCGAGGGCGTCGACGTGGCCGGCGATGGCGGCGGCGATGGGGTGCTCGGACTTCGCCTCAGCTGATGCCGCCAGCACCGCGACCCGGTCGCGGTCGGCTGCGTCCAGTCCGGGGGCGTGGACGTCGGTGACGGTCATGGCGGCTTCGGTGAGGGTGCCGGTCTTGTCGACCACGATCGCGTCGATCGCTCGGGTGTCTTCGAGCACCTCGCCGCCCTTGATGATCACCCCCAGCTGCGCGCCGCGGCCGGTGCCGACCATGATCCCCAACGGCGTGGCCAAGCCGAGGGCGCACGGGCAGGCGATGATCAACACCGCAACGGCAGCGGTGAACGCCGCGTCGGTGTCGCCGTCCAGCACCAGCCAACTAATCAGCGTCACCACGGCGATGGCGATCGCGACCGGGACGAAGACCGCCGAGACGCGATCGGCGAGCCGCTGTACCTCGGCACGGCTGCCTTGGGCCTGGTCGACCAGGCGGATGATCTGGGCCAGCGCCGTGTCCGAACCGACCCGGGTTGCTTCGACCACGAGCGACCCGTTGGCGTTGATCGTCGCGCCGATTACCTCATCACCGGGGCTGACCTCGACCGGTACCGGTTCGCCAGTGACCATCGACGCGTCGACCGCGGATCGGCCATCGACCACCACACCGTCAGTAGCGATCTTCTCGCCCGGACGGACCACAAACCGCATCCCGACGGCGAGGTCTTCGAGCGAGATCTCCCGGCCATCCTCCAACAGCGCCGTCTTGGCACCGAGATCAGCCAACGCCCGGATCGCATCGCCGGAGCGGCGCTTGGCTCGCAGTTCGAACCACTTGCCCAGCAGGATCAGCGCGACGATCACTGCGCCGGTCTCGAAGTAGATGTGGCCACCGCCGACATCGCCGACCAGGACCACCGTCGACCACAGCAGTGCCGACAGCGAGCCCATCGACACCAGCGTGTCCATCGTTGTCGAGCCGTGCCGCAGATTCATCCACGCGGCGCGATGGAACGGCCAGCCCGACCACAGGATCACCGGTGTCGCGAGGGCGGCGACGACCCATTCCCAGCCGTCGAACTGCAGGCTCATGAACATCGACAGCACCATCGCCGGCACCGCCAGCAAGACACCGACGATCAGGCGCCGGCGAAGATCTGCCTCACGGGCCTGTTCGGCCTCGGTGTCCTCGCCGTCGTCGATCACGCCGTAACCCAGCGCTTCGATCTCCGCTGCCAACGCCGCCTCGGCCACCGATGTCGCGTGCGAGACCGTGGCGCGGCCGGTCGCGAAGTTCACCTGCGCGGCCTCGACGCCGTCGACCTTGCCCAGCCGACGCTGGATCCGGTTCGCGCATGCCGCACACGTCATTCCGTCGACGTTCAAGTCTGTGCGCATAGTGGATTCAACTGGCATACCGTCGAGCATATTCCTTCCCCTCAACTAGAAGGTCAAGGGGTTTCGGCAACTCGCCAGATTCGCCTACGGGACGCAACACCACAGCAGGAATCCGCTACTACGCTCTGTCGTGGATGAACCAGATCTCGCTCCCCCGGTCCGTTGTCGGCGTCGTTGCCGTCTTCGCTCTTCTGAGCGGCGCAGTTGTGGGTGTCCGGTCGCTACGTTCCGACGACTGCGCGCCGCATGATGACTCAGTGGCCACGGCCTGGACCGAAGCAGCGCTCGACGCCATCCGGCGCGACTTTCCTGCCCCCACGGTGCACTCCCGCAACCTGTACCACTTGTCCGCAGCGATGTGGGACGTCTGGGCTGCCTACGATCCGAGCGCATCGGGCGCGTTCGTCGACAGCTCCCGCATGGCCGACGATTCTAGAGCCGCTCGCGACGAGGCGATCAGCTTCGCCGCCCACCGACTTCTCACACAGCGCTATCGCAACTCGACGGGCGCCGAAGAGAGCCTCACACAATTCGACCAGACACTCGAATCACTCTGCTTCACCGTTGACCAAGCCGAGAACCGCGGCAGACCTGCTTCGTTCGGCGTGGAGGTCGCCGACTTCATTCTCGACGAGTCCCTCGACGACGGAGCGCTGGAACTCGACGGGTATTCTGGACCTCACGTACGAGTCAGTCAACACGCCACTCGTCGTTGACGAGCCCGGCACGGAGATGAATGACCCAAACCGGTGGCAACCGCTGTCGATCGACGGACAGATGACACAGAACGGTCAACGCGTCGGCACCGTCGCACAGCGGTTCATCGGCCCGAACTGGGGCTTCGTCACACCGTTCGCGATCACGGCCGACGACCAACGTGGACTCCCGTTCGACCCCGGCCCTCCCCCGCTGCTCGGCGTCGACGACCTGAGTTACATCGATGGGGCGACTCGAGTGGTTGAGTTGTCGTCGAGACTTGACCCACTCTCTGATTCGTTGATCGACATCTCGCCAGCATCGTTGGGGGACGTCGAACTCGGAACCTATGACGCCGCCGGAAGGGCCACGAACTCAGCCACCGGCGAAAGCTACGAACCACACCTTGTACCCGAAGCCGACTACGGACGCGTCATCGCCGAGTACTGGGCGGACGGCCCCGACTCAGAGACACCTCCCGGCCACTGGAACACACTCGCCATCGAAGTTGGCAACGAACTCGAACGCACCGGCGAGCTCACGATCGACGGCGATCCGGTCGACCGACTCGAATGGGACGTCAAGATCGGTCTCGCTCTCAACGGCGCCCTCCACGACACAGCCATCGCAGTGTGGGGCGCCAAGGCGCACTACGACTATGCCCGGCCGATCTCGATGATCCGCCACCTCGGACAACGCGGCCAGCTCAACGAACAACTGGGCATCATCGAGACCATCACCGAAATCACCTCCGCTCCGGGCGAACGCCATGCCCATCTTTCCGCGCACATCGGCGAGCAGGCCGTCTACGGATGGCGCGGCGAGCCCTCCGACCCGGCGACGATCACGAGTGGCGTCGGCTGGATCCGCGCGGCCGAGTGGGTCCCGTACCAACGAGCGTCGTTCGTCAGCCCCGCGTTTGCGGCATACGTCAGCGGCCACTCCGGCTTCAGCCGAGCCGCCGCCGAAGTCCTCACGGAGCTCACCGGCTCCCCCTACTTCCCCGGCGGCCTCGCCACCCACACCGTCGAACCCGGCGGCTTGCTCCACGAAGCCGGACCCACGCAAACTGTCACGCTGCAATGGGCGACCTATCGCGACGCCGCGGACCAAGCTGGCATCTCCGCCTCTACGGAGGAATTCACGTACCTGCCGATGACCTCAGCGGACGCACCATGGGCGCCGAGATCGGGATCATCGCCGTCAACCACGCACGCGGCTACTTCGGATCTTGACCTTTCGACGTCGAGTCTCGGATCATCAACTACCCGTCGCTGGCGAACCCGCCGTCAGCTCGTGCGAACTACGACACGGCGTCATAGAGTACACCTGCAATGGAGGGACGAACCGAAATCACAGCGAGTCGAACAACAGTCGCTCAGGTCAGTCAACAACCCCATCTGCGAGTGTTCATGGTGGCCGCCGCTACCACTGCTGCGGTGTATTGGATGCTGCGATGGACACCTGAGGAGTGGCCGGAAGCAAGCTACGGTCGGAAAGCTGACGACGTCCACTGGAAGCTCGGTATGGCAACCGGATCGACCACTCTTGTCCTGCTCGCGGCGACGCTCGCAATCCGTCCGCTCCGAACGCTGCGTGGCCGACGAACACCGATTCATGTCCCACTTCGGAGAGCGCTCGGAATCTGGTCGGCGATCTGGGCCGCGGCCCACTCCATCCTCGGCGTGACGATCCACGCAGATGGTTGGGACCTTCTGCGTCCGTTTCGGACCGCAGTCAACGCTCAGGGCACTGGGCGCCTGCTCGGCCTCGCTCTCGTTGTCGGAACAGGCTCGCTCCTAATCCTGCTTGGCCTGGCTGCGATTTCCAACGATCGAGCCCTTCACAAGCTCGGTCGGCGCAGGTGGAAACGTGCACAGCAGGTGGCATATCTCGGCGGGCTCGGCGCCGCCGTCCACGTCCTGGGGATTCAGATATGGGAAGGGCGAACTCTGGCGCATGCAGTCGCAACACTCACGGTGCCTGCAACCGTGATCGGGCTCCGATCTCTAGTTGCTTCACAGAAGAATCGCAGCCAAGCACCGGTCAGCTGACCTCCAAGAGCGTCATCATCCCGGCGTCGGCGTGTTCCTGGATGTGACAGTGCACCGCCCACAAGCCCGCGTCGGTTGCTCGCAAGGCGATGTCGACCGTCTGTTGCGGGAAGAGAAGGACCGTGTCTCGGAGATGCCCCTCGTCGACGGGCTGACTGTCGATGCCGGTCACCATGAAGAACTGTCCATGGAAATGGATCGGATGCAAGGCCTGCGAATCGTTTCGCAACCTGAACGTGTACACGCCGCCTTCGTCGACGGTCAGCGTATCGGTCTCGTCGAACGTCCGGCCGTTGAACCCCCAGTCAGCCGACATCATCATTGAGGAGACGAAGTCAAGCGAATACTCGTGATCGACCCCGAGCTCGGCGAAGAGAGCGGACTCCGGGAGGGCTGGGTTCGACGGCGACGAGTAAGTAGCGGACGATTCGGCATGGTTTGCGGTCTCATCGGGGATGAGCGTGGCGATCTGGTAGCCCTCGCCGTTGAAGTTCTCCGCGACCGACACCGGTTCGTCCGGCATGACGAACTCGACATCAAGTCGATTCCCGGGCGCGAGTACGAAACCCTGACCGTCAAACGGCTCTCGAGCGAGCATCCCATCCACGGCGACCCCGACTGGTGCCACACCCTCGAAGACCGGTGCGACCACACGGGCGTTGGCGGCATTGACCATGCGAAGTCGGATTCGATCACCCTGTCGGATCACCGCCTCGGGAGCCGCTACACCGTTGACGGTGAGGAGGTTGCCCCAGCGGCCGTTGTGGGTGACGTCATGCATTGCATTGAAGTTCTCGTTCAACGATCCGTCGCCATCGAGAAGCCAGTCGTCGATCATCCACACCAGATCATGGTCATACACAGGCTCAGAAGGATCGACCACGACGATACTCCCGTAGAGTCCCCGCTCGATCTGTTCCGAGCCGCGATTGTGGGAGTGGTACCAAAACGTTCCGGCGTCCTTTGGGGTGAACTCATAGCGGAATGATTCCCCGGGGGCGATCGGGTCCTGATTCACGCCAGGGACTCCGTCCATCGCATTCGGAACGCGGACTCCGTGCCAGTGGATCGACGTCGCCTGCGGAAGCTGATTGTCGAGATTCACCACGACGGTGTCACCGAGCTCGACCCGTAGCTCGGGGCCCGGCACGGCCCCGTTGTAGGCCCACACTTCGATCTCGAGCCCATCTGCGACACTGAGCGTCGTTGGTGCAGCGACGAAATCGAATTCTCGGACGATCCCAGAGGCTTCTGTCGACACCGGGTACGCCGCGGCGAATGCGTCGATCTGCGCCGTGCGGCCCGAATCGATACCGAGGGATGTTGCCGAGCCCGAACCGCTGCGACCGGTGAGAAACAGAGCGCCAGCAATGCCGACCAAACCGAGAGCAGCGACGAGGAGCCAGCGTTCACGACGAGTCACCTCGCAAACATAAACCCTCCACCTGCATGGAAGGTCAAGCCATCGAGGCGACTACGTCATGTGACGTTCGTCGCCGATCACCTGACAGCGGTTGGGGTCGGTGCATGACGCCGGGTCCAGCCCCTTTGCGCGGTCTTCCAACAGCTTCAGCTCACTCCGGGCGTGGGCAAGTTGTTGCATCTGCGCATCGATCGACGCCACATGCTTCTCAATGAGCGCCGTCGTGTGCGAACACGACCGCTCGCCAGCGCCCTTCAGCTCCAGCACCGACGAAATCTCGGCCAGGCTCAGGCCGGTGGCTTGCGCATCGCGAATGAATCGTAGCCGCTCGAGCGCGTCATCTCCGTAGTTCCGATACCCGCTTGCTGTGCGTGCCGGCTCGTCTAGTAGGCCGATCGATTCGTAGTAGCGAATCGTCTTCGCGGTCACGCCGCAATGGTCGCCGAGCTCGCCGATCTTCACACCATCCATCCTACTTGACCTTCCACTCAACTGGAACCCGTAGTGTCTATCTCGTGCTACTCTCACGCCGCGTATTTGCCACTGCTGTTACAACCCTCGTTCTCGCAGCCTGCGGCAGCGACACCACCGACCGTGTCGCTGGACCTGGCGACCTCGGGCACATTCACGACCTCGTCGAGACGGCCGACGGCGAGCTGCTCGCTGCCAGCCACAGCGGTCTCTACCGCATCACCGACACCGAAACCGCCATCCTGGTGGGCTCCGAACAACACGACCTCATGTCCATGGCTGCAGACGACGACTTGCTCTACGCCAGTGGTCATCCCGACCTCCGACTGGAGAAGTATCGGGTTGCTGACCACCCGCCGCACCTGGGTTTGGCCCGAAGCGGCGACGGTGGCGAGACGTGGACGGTCGAGGCCGATCTGCTGGGCAAACACGACTTCCACGCTCTCCTCCCCACGAGTCGAGGGCTTTATGCCGCAGACACCCAAGGCATGATCCGGCTACGCACACCAGCGGCAGAATGGACTGACCTCGGCGAACTCGCTGCCCGCGACCTTGCCGCCGACCCCGACAACCCCGACCACCTTGTTGCCACCGACGAAGAGGCCCAGATCTGGGTGAGCACCGATGGCGCTCGCACCTGGAGCCGGGTCCAGGACGCCCCGCCGGTCATCGAGGTCGAATGGGAGGAATCTGATCTGCTCGTCGCAGCCACCGAAGACGGCGTCCTTTATCGGGCTGGTTCGCCCGACGGCCCATGGGCCAGCGTCGCCAGTGCTCCGGGCGAGATCGAGACGCTCCACATCGATGACGGCCGCTGGTGGGTCACCGGCCACGGCGGAAGCATCCACTTCAGCACCGACGACGCAGCCACCTGGGAGGCCGTCTATCTCCCACCCGAACGATGAGACGCCCGAAGGTCGCAGCAGCCGGCGCCGGACTCGGTGCAGGCATCTGGGGTATGCGCCACTGGCGATCAAGCGCCGTGCAGTCCTGGCGACCTTCACGATTGCGCGGACGCCGCGCCGGTCCGCTTCACGTTCGCACTGCAGGCTCGGGGGAGGAAACCATCGTTCTCCTCCACGGCCTTGTCGCGACGGGCGACATCTTCGGCAACCTCTTCGACCAGCTTGCATCACAGGCGAACCTGGTCGTGCCAGACCTCCTTGGGTTCGGTCGATCCCTTGACGAAGAACGGACGAGCTTCACACCCGATTACCACCTCGACGCTCTCGAGGCAGCCCTTCGCGAGCTTGGGCTGGGAGGCCGACCGGTGCGAATCGGTGCCCATTCGATGGGCGGCACACTCGCAATGCGTTGGATCCAACGAGACTCGACGCCGATCACGTCAATCGCATGCTTCGGCCCGCCCGTCTATCGAACCAGCGACGCCATCGACCGCACCATCGCCTCGTCGGGACTGATGGCTCGGACGTTCGTCTCAAACACGCGGTGGGCGCAGGCCGCCTGTCATCTCAACTGCTCACACAGACGGGTCGCCGGAGTCGTCGCAGCGGCCGCGTCACCGCAGCTCCCCGTTGCGATCGCGAGATCAGCATCGCTCCACACCTGGCCTGCATACCACGACGCCATGGACCAACTCATTCGTGCCACCGACTGGACTGAGGGACTTCGCCGAGCATCAGACGCGCACATCCCCGTCGACCTCATCTGGGGAGAGCACGACCGAGTCGGTGACCGCCACTACGCAGCCACGCTCCCCCACGTTTCGACATACACCGTGCCAGGTGCGGGGCATCACCTCCCCATGACTCACCCGGCCCTCTGCCTCGAATATCTCGCCACCGTTAACGAAGCTGGTCGAGGCGTTCGTGGTACTCCGTTGCGCTGAGCCCGCGTCGGGCGAAACGGTCCGCCAGAATCTGGTGCGCTGAGGCCGTGGGGTCGGCGCCGAGACCCTGGGCCACGGCCAGTGTCGACTTGTACAGCAGCAATTGGTGCGCCCATCACAAACCCTTTCGCAGCAGATCTACTCCGACAATCTGTAGTAGATAATTGAGAGCCTGGGGGCAGCTACACCTGACCGGCCGGGGAGATTACTGCCCACGCTCACTCGAGAATCGGCTTGACCTTCCAGTCGGCTAGAAGGTGTACAACGAGACTAGATCCAACACCGCTTCCACTCAGAGACACCCATGACCATCAGCGACCACACACAACACGAGGCTCACAACCACCACAGCGACGACGCTGCCCCAGCCAACCATGGCGGTCATGGCGGTCATGACAAGCACGCTGGGCACGACCCCGAGATGTTCCGGCACCTGTTCTGCTGGAACCTCGTGCTTGCAGTACCGGTGCTGGTGTTTTCCAAGCAGATACAGGACTGGTTCGGCTACTCGATTGACGGCGCATGGGCCGCCTGGATCGCTCCAGTCATCGGTACGGTCATCTATCTGTGGGGCGGCAAACCGTTCCTGGCCGGTGGGCTCGTTGAGGTCCGCAACCGACAGCCCGGGATGATGTTGTTGATCTCGCTCGCCATCACCGTCGCCTACGGGTCCTCGTTGGCGTCGTCGCTGGGCTGGGGCGACCTCGACTTCTGGTGGGAACTCGCCGCCCTCATCGTCGTGATGCTGCTGGGGCACTGGCAGGAAATGAAAGCCATCGGCCAAGCCCAAGGCGCCCTCGCAGCCCTGGCAGAACTCCTACCCGACACCGCAGAGCGGATCTCGGGCGACACCGTGGAGGAGGTGGCAATCGCCGAACTCACCGTCGATGACGTAGTGCTGGTGCGTCCTGGGGGTCGGGTACCTGCCGACGGAATCATCGTCGACGGCCGAGCGGCCTTGGATGAGTCCATGATCACCGGCGAATCCCGACCCGTCACCCGCAGCGACGGTGAACGGGTCGTCGCAGGAACGGTGTCGACGGACTCGTCGGTGCGGGTTCGCATCGACGCTGTCGGAGACGACACCGCCCTCGCTGGAATTCACCGCATGGTGGCTGACGCCCAATCCTCCCAATCTCGAGTCCAAGCCTTGGCCGACCGCGCCGCAGCCGCCCTCTTCTATTTGGCCACCACCGCAGCGATAGCCACGTTCGTTGCATGGCTGCTGGTCGGCAACGCTGCCGAAGGCGTGATCCGCACGGTCACGGTGCTGGTGATCGCATGCCCGCATGCCCTCGGATTGGCCATTCCATTGGTGATCTCGATTTCCACCGCCACGTCGGCCCGAGCCGGGATCCTGGTCAAGAACCGCCTTGCCCTCGAACGCATGCGCACCGTCGACGCCGTGCTCTTCGACAAGACCGGCACCCTCACCAAGGGCAACCATGCCGTCGTCGACCACGTCGCCGCTGATGGCTGGGACCGCGACCAGGTGCTGGCCCAGGCCGCCGCGGTCGAAGCTGACAGCGAACACCCCATCGCCCGAGCCATCGTCAGCGCAGCCAACGACCGAGGCGACATTCCCGCAGCCTCAGAGGTCACCACGCTCACCGGCCGCGGCGTACAGGGAACCATCGACGGCCACCAGGTCTCGGTCGGCGGCCCGGCACTACTCGACCATCTCGGTGCCAGCGAACCAGACGAGCTCCGAGCCACACTCGAGCAGTGGCGCCGCACCGGCGGTTCGGTCCTGTACATCTTCGACGACCGAGCCGTAGTTGGTGCACTCACCCTGGCCGACGAGATCCGCCCCGAATCCCGCATCGCCGTCGACTCCCTCCACGAACGAGGCAAGAAGGTCGTGCTGATCACCGGCGACGCCCAACAAGTCGCCAACGGTGTCGCCGAACAGCTCGGCATCGACGAAGTCTTCGCCGAAGTACTCCCCCAGGACAAGGATTCCAAAGTCGCCGAACTCCAAGCCCGCGGACTGACCGTTGCCATGGTCGGCGACGGCGTCAACGACGCCCCCGCCCTCGCCCGAGCCGATGTCGGCATCGCCATCGGCGCAGGCACCGACGTCGCCATCGAATCCGCCGGCGTGGTTCTGGCCTCCAGCGACCCCCGCGGCGTCACCGGCATCATCGACCTCTCCAAAGCGACCTACACAAAGATGATCCAGAACCTCGTATGGGCCACCGCCTACAACCTTTTGGCCATCCCCATAGCCGCCGGTGTGTTCGCCTTCGCCGGACTCAGCCTCCCACCAGCCGCAGCAGCAGTAGCAATGAGCGCCTCCACCATGATCGTCGCCGCCAACGCCCAGCTTCTTCGTCGCCTCGACCTCCGTCCAGAACCGCTTCCCGACACTGAACCGACCGGAACCCCAGCAGCGGTCACATGACCATTCGGCCGACCACGAACTATCCACCACCCATGAATCGAGAACCCGAGAAATGACAACCGAAACCCGCACCTACACCGTCCCCGATATCAGCTGTGATCACTGCAAGCGATCCATTGAATCGGCCCTCGAACCTCTGCCCGATGTCGAATCGGTCGACGTGGACGTCGCAGCCAAGACCGTGACCGTGATCGGCGGTGATCCCACATTGACCGAGGCTGCCATTGCCGAGGCCGGCTACGCCATCGCATGACCCGGCAATACAGCCCGTTCACAGCCGCCGTCGCGCTTGTGATGCTCGCCGAAACCACCGGCGCCACCGAAATCGAGGTCCACGCCACGCCATGAACGAAATCGGTCGCCGAGACGCACTCGGACTCTTCTTCGGAGCTGGCGCCGCCCTCGCCCTCTCGGCGTGCACCTCAGACTCCCCCAACGCCGAGCCCGCAGAACCCACGACAACGAGTCGCCCGGTACCTGAGCTCGAGGACACCGTCCGCGACCTGACTCTGAAGCTGTGGGCGGAACCCACAACTGCCGAAATCACACCCGGCGTCACCACCGACGTCTACTCGTTCGGAGCCGAAGTCATCGACGGCGACCCTGCCAGCGTGACCCCGAGCAGGTCCTACCTCGGGCCCACCCTGCACGTGCAGCCTGGCCAGCGGGTACGGATCAGCTTCGAGAACCGGCTCCCAGAGGAAAGCATCGTTCACTGGCACGGGCTCGTCGTCGCCCAGGACCAGGACGGCCAGCCCTCCGACGCCGTCGCACCAGGCGCCACGTACGAGTACGACTTCGTCATCGACAACCCACCGGGCACGTACTGGTACCACCCCCACCCCCACGGTCGAACCGGCGAACAGGTCTACAGAGGCCTCGCAGGCCTACTCATCATCCACGGCGAAGAACCAGACCTCCCGACCGGCGACAACGACATCGCCCTCGTGCTGCAAGACCGCACCATCGGCTCCGATGGGCAACTCCGCTACCTCAACAACATGCACGACCAAATGGCCGGTTTCGTCGGCGACACCCTCGTCACCAACGGCGTCACCGACCTCACCCTCGAAGTCCGGCGCGAGCCCTATCGCATCCGTCTTCTCAACGGCGCCAACTCCCGCACCCAATACCTCACCTGGTCCACCGGCCAACCCCTCACCGCCCTAGCCACCGACGGCACCCTGCTCCCCGAAGCCACCGACGTCGAAGGACTCGTCATCACTCCGGCCCAACGCACAGACCTCTGGGTCGACTTCTCCGCCTTCGAACCAGGACAACAACTCGAGCTACTCAGCTCCGACACCTTCATCGAGGCGGGCTCCATGATGGGCAACGGGATGGGAAACCAGATGGGGTCTCAGATGGGTTCAGAACTCGACCTTGACCCCTCCGTGGCCGCCACGTTCGTCGTCATCGACTCCGAACCCTTGCCCGGGTCGCTACCCGATTCGCTCGGCACGCCCCCGACGTTCGGGGTGGCCGACGCCGTGAACCGCGACTCCCCCAAGCAGATCACCCTGACGACAAGACGCGCCTCCCATTGGATCAACAACCGCCAATGGGAGGGCCGAGAGGCCACCGACGTCGAGACCGTACGCGCCAACACCGTCGAGCTCTGGGAGTTCGTCAACCAGTCGCCGATGGCCCACCCCATGCACCTCCACGGGAAGTCCTTCCTCGTGACCAGCAGAACCTGGGACGACGACTCAGCCGCCGGCTCCTGGGACAGCATCGAATCCGGAATCATCGACGCCAGCCTCCGTGACACCGTCCTCGTCTGGCCCGGCCAACGCGTCCAGATCGCCGTCCCCTTCGGTAACCACCGCGGCTACTTCCCCTACCACTGCCACATCCTCGAACACGAAGACACCGGCATGATGAGAAACTTCCGGGTCACATAACGACACCAGTTCACCCTCGCCATCACCAGCAGAATCACGCAGGCGCTGTTCCGGCGGCGCTCCATCACGTGCACTGAATCGAACATTTGTTCGGTGTCGGAGGGGGGACTTGAACCCCCACGTCCCTAAGGACACAGGCACCTTAAGCCTGCGCGTCTGCCAATTCCGCCACTCCGACGTGGCAGTTCAGGTCTCCCCGAACCGAGGGCATATCGTAACCGATCACGCCGAAAGCTCCACCCGGACGGCGTGTATCGGTCTTTCAGGTTGCATTCAGGTTCGCAGGTCACAGTGTGTCCATGACCACCACCGATCTCGACACGGTTCATCGCACCTCCCTCCCCTCACCGGGTGCATTGGACCACGAGGCCATCGTCCCTAGCCCAGGGCTCGATCGGACTGCATCCGACGCTTCCACGTCTGCAAGCACGCCTCGGTCGGGTCGGTTGGTGGGCATCGACATCGCCCGGGCCCTGGCCCTGATCGGCATGTTCACCCAACATGTGTCGATCAGCGACTCCGATGGCGGATTCTCTACAGGATGGGTGTCGTGGGTGTTCACCGAGTCCGCCGGCCGAGCCTCGGTGCTGTTCTTCATCCTGTCGGGCGTATCGCTCTCGATCATCCACTCGAAGGGTTCCGCATCGGCGACAAATGGAGCACTCTGGCGACGAGGTGTCGTCCTCCTCGTGGGCGGGCTACTTGTCACCGCCACCATCTGGCCAGCGTCGATCTTGCAGCACTACGGCGTGGCCTTCCTGGCCGCTCCCCTGCTCTTGCGGCTCGGCACCCGACGTCTCGCCACGGCCACGGCAGTGGGCCTCATCGGCGGCCCCATCTTCCTCCTGTTCGCCCGCAACTGGAGCGGCGAAGTATTCGGCGCATGGTCTGGCCAAACGGGCTCATGGCTCATCAATACGATCTGGGAGCTCCTCGTCGCCGGGCTCTATCCCATGGTGCTCTGGATCGGGTTCTTCACACTCGGCATGCTCATCGGCCGACTCGACCTACGTGCCGACCGAATCGTCGTTCGAATGCTCGCCGTCGCCATCCTCTCGACGCTCGCCATCGGAGCGCTCTCCGCTCAGCTCACCGAACAATACGGCGACTTCAGTAAGGGCGACTTCGTTGACGATGGTTCTGGCTCGGCCGGCGATGGCGACTTCAACGAGAGCGACACGTTTGCAGGATCGGCCGATGATCCATGGAACGACGACTCGCTCTGGAAGGAGCTGCCCGATGGGTCGTTCAAGTTCCTGGGCGACGAATCCAAGCTCGAGGAATTCGACGACAGCTTCGGCACAGGCTTCCCAGACGTCGACCGTCCAGCGACCTGGCAAGAGCTCTATGACGTGACGGGACACTCCGGGCACATCGGCTGGACGATGCAAACGAGCGCCGTGGCTCTGGCGATCATGAGCGCGGCGCTGCTGCTCCCCCGGGCCGCTACCTCTGCCCTATCGCCACTCGCGTGGATGGGCTCGATGTCGCTCACGGCCTACTTGGTGCACATTGTGCTCGTCGGAGATGTATTCGACAAGTACATCGCCGACGCCAACTGGTCGGTTGTCGAGAAGGAATGGGCCCTACTCGGACTCATCGGCGTGATGGTCGTGGCGTGCTCCGCCTTCCACTTCGCCCTGAGGGTCGGGCCCTTCGAGTGGCTACTCAAGAAGTTCACCGTCTCAAACCCTTCGTAGCTTCCAAGCGAAGAGCGCAAAGTCGGCCTCGACCTCAGTTCGAGGCGAAGACGATGGCCTCGAGGTCGAGAGAACCGTCTGGTTCGAGCCCGGCCGACTCGAGTACCTCGTTGAAGACAAGATGATGCCGGAACTCAGCAAGTGGCAACACCGCAGCCTCGGCGAAGAGCACGCGCTCGGCGTCGCCGTAAATCGAGGCTCGCACAACAGGGTTCGCCTCGAGCCGCGCAGCGCCGATGAGCGCATCAAAGCGTTCGATCGATGTGCCACTTAGGTTGTCTCTACCGGCGGTGTGAAACATGGCGCCTAGGTCAGCCTCGGCCGTCAGCGTCGTCGAGACCGATCCAAAGCGGAACACACCAAGCTCGCCGTTGGCGGCCCGGGCGCCGTAGTCCTCGGGAGTATGCGAACGAGCCGTCGCAATCAGCCCAACCTCACGAAGAGCCGAGGCGACCATCTCGGCAAGTCTTTGCTCCGAGTCGTCATCACCCTCCGCCACGAAATAGTCGACGGTGAACTCGATGCCCTTGTTGGGCGATGCATCCACCAACAAACGTGCCTGTTCGACGTCGAAGCGACAGCTCTCCCCACACGCGTCGGCCGACCCACCCGGCACAGACTGCGGAACGAAACCCTGCATCGGTCCAGCGTTCGGGAAGAACTCTGCTCGAATGGCTTCGCGATCAACCGCGTGCACGATGGCCTGTCGGATCATCACGTCGTCGAGCGGGGCCGACGCAGCGTTCATCGCAAAGAAGGCATCTGCCGACCGTTGGACGGTGGCGCCGCGGAGATCACCCAGCGGCTCTTCGGGATCGACGCCGACGGCAAGGTCGGTCTCTCCCGCAGCGAGCATGGTTTGTTCGGGGTCGATGAAGATCTCGATCGTCGAAATCGCTCGGCTCTCCGAATCGCTCGACACCCGGAAACCGTCTTCCCAGATTGCTGTCGGCGTGAAGTGCGCACTCGACGACGTCGGCAGCGTGCCCACATCGGACTCAACCTCTGGGTAGATGGCAAAGGTCGCACCGGCGAGAACTTCCGGAAGCGCCTCGAACTGTTCGGTCAACGTGATCTGCACGCGAGACTCGCCGTCAGCGATGATTCCTGCAACCAAGACATCGGCGGCCGCCGCGGCGTCCCAACCGTCGATCGGCCACAGGTTCGGGCCGCTCAACGAATCGAGTCCCTCAGCAGCCACTCGGTTGAGACTTGCGACCACATCAGCAGAGGTAATCGGGGTGCCATCTCCGAACGTGAAATCGCCGAGCTGGAATGTCCACGTGAGACGGTCATCGCTCACCGTCCACGAATCGGCGAGACCGGGCACGGCGAGTCCGCTCGCAAGGTCTCGTTCGGTCAGGCCGTCGGTCAACAGGTCGGTCACAAGAACCGAAACGGCGTCGGTCTCGTCGAGAAGATGCGGGGCGATGAAATCGATCGACGGCACACTCACCCGAAGCGTCCGGTTGCCTTCGTCGGCAAAAGCAAGGCCGTCGGGAACGTCCGTGGTCGACGAACTGCTCGGCGTCGAGAGCTCACGCGACCCAGGTTCCGCGTTGTCAGAGACGGGAGCATCGCCGCCGCTGCACGACGACGCCAAAAGCGCCAACGCGACAAGGAGTATTCGAACTACACGCTGCACCTCGGCCTATCGGCAGAAACGCAGCCAAGCTGAATTCGCGGGCGCGGCGAGGCGCACCGATTCGGCTCGTTGCCGAAGGCCGACGTTCGAACCAGCAAGAGGCTCAGCCGAAGTCGAACAACAGCGCGAGCGCCACGGTGGTGAAGGTGTACGCCGTTGCGACAAGAACCGTGATGCGGTTCAGGTTCTGCTCGACCACGGTCGATCCGGCCGAAGTAGCCCCGAGGCCGCCACCAAACATGTCGGACAGACCTCCACCCTTCCCGCTGTGCAAGAGCACGAGAAAGATGAGCCCAAGACTCAACGAAACATGGAGAACCAAAACAAACCAGAACATCAACCGCTCCTTCGAGACAACAGGTTAGCGAAGTCGGTACTGAATGCAGTGCGCGAAGTCTTCTGCAGACAACGCAGCGCCACCGATGAGCGCACCGTCGATATCGGGCTGGCTCATCAGCTCCGGCGCCGTACCGGGTTTGACCGAACCGCCGTACTGAATCCGCACCTTGTCAGCCGTGCTCTTGTTGTACAGGTCGGCCACCGTCGCACGCACCAACGCGCACACCTCTTGGGCGTCTTCCGGGGTCGCAGTGGCGCCAGTGCCGATTGCCCAGATCGGCTCGTACGCGATCACTATTCCGGCAACCTGATCGGCCTTCACCCCAGCAAGACCCTCGGTGATCTGCTCGACGATGTGTGATTCCATCTCGCCAGCTTCACGCTGCTCGAGGGTCTCACCACAAGCCATGATCGGCGTCATCTCGGCCTTGAGAATGGCCTTGACCTTGCGGTTCACGTCTTCGTTCGTTTCGCCGAACATCTGACGACGTTCACTGTGACCAGCGATTACGAACGACACGTTCAGCTTGGCCAGCATGGTCGGCGCAATTTCGCCGGTGTAAGCGCCGCTGCTCTCCCAGTGACAGTTCTGCGCGCCGAGGGCAATCGGAATCTTGTCGGCCTCGAGAACCGTCTGGATCGATCGCAGGTCGGTGAACGGCGGATGGATGGTCACATCGACTGCCTCGACATCGTCCTTGGTGAGGGCATAGGACAACTTCTGCACGAGCTGAATCGCCTCGAAGTGATTGAGGTTCATCTTCCAATTGCCACTGATGATGGGCTTGCGTTCAGCCATGACGGCGCTCCCTATTTTGTTCTCGACACTTCCGGTCGAGATCCGTGGACGTCTTCACGTCCGTTTGTGCTTGTGCTGTTCTCGACACTTCCGGTCGAGATCCGTGGACGTTCTCACGTCCGCTTGTGCTTGTGCTGTTCTCGACACTTCCGGTCGAGATCCGTGGACGTTCTCACGTCCGAATGCTGGACCTTCTCAGTCCGCAGCGTATTCGCCTCGGAGTGCCGCGAGACCCGGAAGGTCCCCCTTCTCCAACAGCTCGAGTGCTGCCCCACCACCGGTGGAGACATGATCCATGTCTTCTGCAACACCAAACTGCTTCGCAGCGGCTGCGCTGTCACCACCGCCGACCACGCTGAATCCCCGACATTCCGCGACGGCATGCGCGAGATGTTTGGTTCCGGCCTCGAATCGAGGGTCCTCGAACACACCAACGGGTCCGTTCCACAACACCGTCTGCGCCTCGGCGATGATGTCGCTGTACTCGGCGGCTGTCCCCGGTCCGATGTCGACGCCCATCCACCCGTCAGGCACGCTTTGGCCCATCTGGCGAACGTCTCCGCCCGCGCTCGGGTCGAAGAGCTGGCCACCAGGGCCCAAGGCCGTGATGTCCGATGGCAACTTGATGGGCTTTCCGCTGTCGAGCAGCTCACGGCAGTAATCGATCATCGGCTCTTCGAGGAGCGAGTTCCCCACCTGATGGCCCATGGCGGCAAAGAACGTGAAGGCCATTCCGCCGCCGACCAACAACGTGTCGACTCGTTCGCTGAGCGCTTCGATGATCGCCACCTTGTCGCTCACCTTCGAGCCACCCATGATCGCCACGAACGGCCGACGGGCATCGTTGCGCACGCCCATCAGTACCTCGACCTCTCTGGCCAGAAGCCGACCGGCCGCAGAGGGCAGATGGCTCGGCGGACCCACGATCGATGCGTGGGCACGATGTGAAGCCCCAAACGCATCGTTCACATAGAGATCCTGCCCTTCGACCAGGCGAGCGACGAACGACAGATCGTTCGACGTCTCGCCCGGATCGAATCGCAGATTGTCGAGTAACCGCACCCCGGGAAGCAACTGTTCGAGATGGTCGCGCACTGGCGCCATGTCGTACTTCGGATTCCGTTCGCCCTTGGGACGGCCAAGGTGACTCATCGCGGTGACCTCAGCACCCCGCTCCTGCAGCCACCGCAAGGTGGGCAGCGCAGCGCGGATTCGAAGGTCATCGACGATCTCGCCGTCGACCAACGGCACGTTGAAGTCGGTACGAACGAGAACCTTCTTACCGGCGACGTCGCCGAGGTCCTCGAGGTGCGGTACGGAAGTCACTTGCGTGCAGCTGCCTTCTTCTTTGCAGGAGCCTTCTTGGCAGGTGCCTTCTTGGCGGGCGCCTTCTTTCGTGCGGCAGCCTTCTTCTTGGCCGGAGCCTTCTTCTTGCCGACGATCTCGGTCAGCTCGACGAGACGAGTGGAGTAACCCATCTCGTTGTCGTACCAACCAGCGATCTTGACGAGCGTGCCCATCGACATCGTGAGGCCCGAGTCGAAGGTGCACGATGCGGTGGTTCCGACAATGTCCGAAGAGACCAGCGGCTCCTCGGAGTAGTCGAGCACATTCTTCAGCGCACCCTTGCTTGCGGCCTCTTTGAAGGCAGCGTTGATCTGCTCGACTGTCGCTGGCTTCTTCAAGGTGCAGGTGAAGTCGGTGAGCGAGCCATCAGGAATCGGCACACGCAGCGCCATGCCGTCGAGCTTGCCGGCCATCTTCTTGAGCACGAGCCCCGTCGCACGAGCAGCGCCCGTTGAGGTGGGCACGATGTTGATCGCTGCAGCGCGCGCACGGCGCAAGTCCTTGTGTGGGCCATCGACCAGCGCTTGGTCACCGGTGTACCCATGTGCGGTTGTCATCAACCCTTCGACGACACCGAACTTGTCGTCGAGCACCTTCACCATCGGCACGAAGCAGTTCGTCGTGCACGACGCGTTGCTGATGACGTGATGTCGGGCTGGGTTGTACGTGTCCTCGTTGACGCCCATGACAAACGTTGCATCGCAGTCGGCGGGAGCCGAGATCAGCACCTTGCGAGCACCCGCGCGCAGATGGGCGCTGGCGGCCTCTTTCGAGTTGAAGATGCCTGTGGACTCGATGACGATGTCGACACCGAGCTCGCCCCAGGGCAGGTCTTCTGGGTTGCGCTCGGAGAGCACCTGAATGCGATCACCGTCGACGCGGATCTCTTTCTTTCCGGCGCTGACTTTGCCTGGGTACCGGCCGTGCACGCTGTCGTTGCGCAGCAGGTGCGCCATGGTCTCGATCGATCCGAGGTCGTTGACGGCGACGAAGTCGATGTCAGCTCCGGTTGCCTTTGCTGCGCGGAAGTAGTTGCGCCCGATTCGGCCAAAGCCGTTGATTCCTACACGAACTGTCATGATGTATACGCGTCCCTTCGACGTGTCGTTTCACGACTCGTTCTAGCGCACCACAGGGCAAAAATCGGGGAACTTGCAGGTTTCTGTCATACGAATCGGGTGGACCCGCAGCGCCCTCGATCACTCGAACAGATGGGGTGCCTGTCATTCTGAAGGACACGGTCGCCAGCGATCGCCCACCGGAGTTCGCTCAGCCCGACGTGGAGGCTTTCGAAAGATCGCGATGTTGCACGGTTGGATCGTGACCGGCTCGCTCGAGGATCTTTGCCACTTCCTCCGCGATCGCAACCGAACGATGCTGTCCGCCGGTGCAGCCAAAGGCGATCGTCAAATAACTCTTCCCCTCGCGCACGTACGCCGGCATGACAAGAGTCAGCATGCGCTCCATCCGTTCGAGAAACGACGTCGTGAGCGGCTGCTCCATCACGTATTCGTGTACCGGAGCATCGACACCGGTGAGTGGGCGAAGCTCATCCACCCAGTGCGGATTCGGGAGAAATCTGCAATCGAAGACGATGTCGACATCGATTGGCAGACCGTGTTTGTAGCCGAAGGAAACAACCTTGGTCTGCATGCCGCTCGCCGGTGACTCGGTTCCGAACAGCTCGACCAGCCGATCGCGGAGCTGATGCACATTGAGGTCCGACGTGTCGATGGCAACATCGGATTCGGCCTTCACCGCCTGCAACGCTTCACGCTCGCCATCGATGGCATCGGTCAGACCCATGTCACCGAAGGGGTGCCGTCGACGTGTCGACTCGTACCGTTGCACCAGGGTCGGGGTGGAGGCTTCGAGGAACAAGATCCGAACTCGTGCGCCTGATCCGCGCAACTCCGCGATCGCCGAGAGCAAAAGGTCAACGTCGGCATGGGCGGGAACGGCGAGCGCAACGTTGGCGATGGCCGAGCCGGGGGCATCGGCGAGTTCTCCCACCTTTGAGATCAGCGCAGGCGGCAGATTGTCGATGACGAACCACCCGAGATCTTCCAGAACGTTGGCCGCGTGAGAACGCCCAGCGCCCGAGTTCCCGGTGATGACGACGAATTCGCTCACAGGTCCAATGTAACGACCGCTTCGCCGGCCTTCTTGACCGACGGAGGATTCATTCGACGAGTTCGCACACCAGAACGAGCAGTCGCGGGATGGCCGACGCGGCTTGGTACGAGGGCGATTTGTCGAGAAATCCCTGGGGCGGAGCCGGTTCGTGCATCTCACGAACGACCAGTCCGTGCGCCGACAAGGTGTTGACATAGCGGCTGAGCGGTCGATGCACGAAGGGGATGAAGACGCCCTTCTGCACCTGCTCGACGGTCGAGGTCTCGACCAGATATTCGCCGAGGCGCCAATACTGCTCAGGGGGCTCGACCATGTGGTCATCGATCCAGCCACTCCCCGGCGTTTGCAGCATGGGATGGTTCAAGAAGAAGGCGAATCGACCTCCGGGTTCAAGCACTCGCGCCACCTCCGCCACCGCGGGCTCCAGCGGATCGATGTGTTCGAAGACCAGGCACGCCACGACCGCGTCGAATGCGTTCGGCGGGTGCGGCAGCTCTGCGGCGGCTGCGACGGCATAACTCGGGCCGCCCGCTCGTTCATGGGCCACTTGCATTTGGGACCAGGTCGGATCGACCCCGATCACGGTGGCCCCATCGCGGGACGCAAGCCGGGCAATCTGCCCCTCCCCGGCGCCGAGGTCCAGGACTCGGTCGAACCCAGCCAACAGCTGTCGAGCAAGCGGCAGGATCTGCTCTTCGTACTCGGGGTCTGCGCCATCGGTGAACTCGTCTTGCCACCAGTCGGCGTGTTTCTCCCACAACGACGGAGCGCCAGCCTGATCCAGCCCCTCGGGCGATTCCGGGTTGTTGGTCACCTGTCAGCCAGCGTCGACTGCATCGCCTGCGACCTCAGCTTCATCGTCGCTGCTGATCGGCAAGGTCAGCGACGCAACGCGCACGAGGGGAACATCACCTTCGAGCGTCACGAACACGCCAGAATCACCTTGATGCAGCGCCGTGGGTTCGCCAGGCAAGGCCGTTCGACTGATGACGGCTGCAGTCCGCGTATCGACCTCGATCAGCGAGGTTCCCGAGCGCAGTGCGACCCACACCGAACTTCCGGCAAAGGTTGCATCGATTGGATCACGACCGACCGGCACGGTCACCAACACCTCACCGCTCACCGCGTCGACTCGCCGCAACGATCCATCGGCAGCCGAAAGCGTCCACAGGGCATCGGGACCGGCCGTGATGCTGATCAAATCCTCACCGGCATCGATCGCCTGAACCGTGAAGTCGGCCGTATTGATTCGATAGACGCGACCATCATCGCCAAGTGCCCAAACCGAGCCGGCACCGATGGTGAGGTCGACGACGGGAACCGGAACGCTCGCCGATGCCGTGACACCGCCGTCGCTCTTCTTGAGGCGCACCACGTCGCCGCTCGCCTGTTCGTACGTCCAATAGGCACGCTCTTCGGGACCGATGAACGACACGGGACCGAAGTTGACCGTCGGCAAACCCTCGCCGTCAGGGAGAAGCGAGACGACGTCGATCGTGCCCGCGTCGGTCGTGATCCACGCCTTGCTGGTGGCCGCGAACAAACCCGTTGGCGCTCCGGTGAGGGTGCCCGAACCGGTGATCGACCCCTCGACCCCTTCGGCCCACACGACGTATTCACCTTCCGAACTCACGGCGATCAGGCGCTCTCGGTCGTTCTCCGCGATCTCATCGGCGAACACCGGGGTGAACGGCACCGCAATCTCGGTCACGCGACCGGCTGGCAGCTCGAGAACCAGTGCGCTCATTTCGTCGAGCCGGGTCTGCAGCTCCTCGTTTTGGAACCGAAGCGTTCGAACCTCGTCGTTGAGCGCAGCAAGGCCTGCCGAGGACACCGTGTCGGCAGCAGCGACGCGATCCAGCTCGGTCCGAAGATCCTCCGCCGTCGATCGCTCCCGCAGAAGAAAGGCACCCAGGACGCCCGACAAGACGGCCAACCCGGTGGCGAGGGTCAACAGGATCAGCCCGCGGCTCCGATGCAGCGGTTCACGATCGACGAGCGCAGGGAGGACGGCGTGTTGCAGCGGCGTGGGATCAGGCCCGGCCGGCACGTTGGCTTGATCGACTTCCTCGGAAGGTTCATCTGCAGCCGGCGCATCGCCGTCGTTCGTCAGCTCTGCCGAATCGACGGTCTGTTGTGACGACGGATCGTCGTTCGGCTCCATGGGATCTTGTTCGGCATCACCATCGGTCCAAATTGAGCCATTTGCTTCACCGCCGGAACTGAAGCCACCGTTCGTTCGGGACTTCGCGGCGGCCTCGGATGCAAACCCGAGCGGCTCGCGGGAGCGTGCCGCAGTCTTGAGCTGCCCCTCCTGCATCCGTTGGGCAGCAGTATCGAGCGGGGTGATCTCATCGGGCACTGCGGCGCTGAGGGACAGGTCAGCGGACTCGTGGTGGTCTGCGTCCTCGCGAAGATCGATGTCGTCTCGAAGGTCGATCTCCTCTTGTTCAAGGTGTTCCTCGTTCTCGTCTTGCCGCTTGATCGAAACCGGTTTCGGACGAGGCATCTGTGCTGCGCGCTCGGCGCGTGTTGCCTCGCGCTCAGCTTTGCTCTCCGCGCTCGACAAGATGGTTGCACCTTCCACCGGCTTGCCATCGGGGGTACGCCGGCTCCAGCGAGTGGGTTCAGTAGGAAGTGTCGCGTCGTCTTTGACCGGGGTACGCGGCGGATACCACTTGCCATCACTGGCCATCCACCAACCTGGTCCGACCCAGTTGTCACTCATGTGCCGTCTCCGGCCGCCCGCGCTTCATCAGCGATGATGTTACCGGTCACATCGGCTCTGATGAAGCCACGGGCCAATGAAGTCGGCTGCGCTCCCGGCATACGGTGACCGAGATTCGCGAAATGGGGACCACCTCTCACGCCGAATGAAGATGGGTCCACACGTTTTTGGCCACATTGCCGGGCAGCCATGAGAGTTCGGCCAGCTCGGACTCGGTGGCCTGTTTCACGGCCTTGAGGCTCCCGAACTCCTTCAAGAGTCGCGCCTTTCGCGTTGGCCCCAGGCCCGGAATCTCGTCCAGAACCGATGCCGTCATTCGTTTGCCCCGAAGCTGGCGGTGATAGCTGATCGCAAATCGATGAGACTCATCTCGAATTCGTTGCAGCAAGTACAACGCCTCTGATTGCCGCGGTATCCGGATCGGCGCTGAGCGCCCAGGCACGTAGACCTCTTCGAACTGTTTTGCCAGGGAAACGATCGGGATCTCCTCCTCGAGCCCCAGCGCTGCCAGAACTTCGACCGAAGACGAGAGCTGACCCTTGCCGCCATCAACCACGATCAGGTTCGGCGGATAGGCGAACTTGCCGCGCTCTTCGACGGGCCGCTCTCGATCGGTCAGATAGTTGGTGAGTCTCCGCTCGAGAACTTCCGCCATCGCGGCAAAGTCGTTGTTTCCATCGACGGTCTTGATCTTGAATCGCCGGTAGTCGGACTTCTTTGGCAGACCGTCCTCGACCACGACCATCGAACCCACGTAGTCGGTTCCTTGGATGTGGCTCATGTCGTAACACTCGATGCGAAGCGGGGCGTCTTCGAGTCCCAAATACTCCTGCAGCTCGTTGAGCGCTCGGGCACGGCTGTTGTGATCGGCAGAACGTTTCAGCCGATGGCGGGTGAATGACTCCTGCGCATTTCGCGTCACGGTTTCGAGCAGCGCTCGTTTGTCCCCGCGCTGCGGCACCCGGACGCTGACCGCCGATCCGCGCAGCTCCCCCATCCACGCCGAATACAGCTCCGGGTCGCTGCTTTCGACGGGAACCAGTACCTGTTTTGGATAACCCACGGCGGGTTCCTCTGAGTAGATGCCTTCGAGGATCTTGTCGGTGAGTTCTGCGTCTGTGAGCTCCTCGACCCGGTCCACCACGAAGCCACGGCGGCCCACGACGCGCCCTCGACGCACGAAGAACACCTGCACCGCCGACTCGAGTTCATCGCCGTGCACGCCAATCACGTCGTAGTCGTCGGTGCGTGGCCCAACCATCTGCTGCTTCTCGATGGCCTTCCTCACCGAACCCAGCTGATCTCGCAATCGAGCGGCGAGTTCGAATTCGTACGCATCGGCCGCGGTCGTCATTCGAGCTTCGAGGTCGGCGACGACGGCGTCGGTTTCACCATCGAGAAAGCTGATCAAATCGGCAACGAGATCCGAGTAGTCCTCCGCGCTGATCTCACCGACACACGGGCCCGAACACTTCTCGATGTGAAACAACAGACACGGCTTGCCCAACTTTGCGTGACGCTGCAGCTTGTTGTCGGAACACGTTCGAATCGGAAAGGTCCGCAGCAACAGATCGAGCGTCTCGCGGATGGCGTATGCGTGACCGAACGGTCCGTAATACCGCACACCCTTTCGCTTCTTGCCACGCATGACCATGGCTCTCGCCCATTCATCGGATTCGGTGACGGCAAGAAACGGATAACTCTTGTCATCGACGAGACGAATGTTGAATCGGGGCCGGTGTTGTTTGATCAACGAGTACTCGAGCATCAATGCTTCGAGCTCGTTGCCAACCTGGATCCACTCGACCGATTCGGCCGTCTTGACCATCTGCGCGGTGCGCATCGGAAGGTTCTTCTGGAAGTAGTTACTCAGCCGACTTCGGAGGCTCTTCGCCTTCCCGACATAGATGATCCGGCCATCGCGATCTCGAAATTGGTACGAGCCCGGAGCATCCGGGATAGTGCCAGTTGGGGGGCGTTCAACCACACGACCAACATAACCGGCTAGCGTGACGCTCGTACTTGGGGCTCTGGGCGGTTCCAGGAGGCAATTTCCATGAGCATTCTGCTCGTTGTGCAAGCAGGTCATGACGGATCGGACCGTCGGGATCATCAGATGGCGGCGTTCGACAACGCGACGGTGCTCGACGTGGTGCTTCGGCGCCTGTCCGGCTTTGACCAAGGACCGGTCGTCGTGGCGATCTCCGACCTCCCCACCGACCAGGACATCGAGGCCATCGCGCGCGCCAATGGGGCGGCGACCGTCCGCGGACCATCAGACGACATGCTCGCCCGATTCGTCGAGGTGATCGCCGACTACCCCGCAGAACATCTCGTCCGCGTCACCGCAGACTCGCCGTTCATCGATCATCACCTCGTGAGCGAAGTCATCGCCACGCACCTCGAAACCGGTGCCGACTACACGTCAAACACCCTTCTTCGCACCCACCCTCGCGGTCTCGAGGTCGAAGTCATCCGCTCCGACGCGCTCCTCGATGCTGCCGAACAGGCCACCGCACATTCCGAACGCTCCGGCGTGACGACCTTCGTGCAGCGCCGGCCCGCCAACTACAACCTTCAGGCCTCGATCGCCGCAGGTGACTACGAAGACCACGACTGGCGCGTAACCGGACCGGATTCGCTGGCGCATCTGAGCGACATCCTCAACAAGAGCGGCGGCGACCTGACCGCGGTCTGGAGCGACTTCCTGGCCTATGACAAGCCCGACTCCCCTGACGGGCCCATTCGACTGCGTGTCGCACGCGACAACGTGGCCTCCGCCCTCGAAGCCCTCGACGAAACCATCGGCCATCTGCCAGAACCGTTGCCTGTCGCGGACGCCAGTCGCCGCACGTGGGGTGTCTGGTCAAGCGATGCCCTCGTGGGCGCAATCACCGTGTCGGTACAAAACGGTTGGGGCACCTTGGCAGGACGGTTCTCGTCGCACCTCGACGGCGACCTCGCCGGAGACACCTTGACGGCCGTCGACGAACGACTACTCGCTGACGACCAGGTCCTCGCGCTCACGATCGACGGAAGTCGAATCCGGCAGTACCGGGAGTAGCGAACCGTCGCCACCTGGGCCCTCGTCGTTCCAACGCACGAGCAGTGCGGAACACAGAACGAGGGCCGGAAACTCCAGTCCAACGCCGCGTCCCACAAGGCCGTATTGCAGTTCGTAGACGGCGGGACCAAACGCGTACGAGGCCGTGGTGACCGCGGCCAACAGGCCGGCTCGGTCTCCGGTCAGCAGGCCGCGTCGATACGCCACCGCTACGGGCACAACGAGGATCAGCGAGTCGTACACGAGCAGGTGAGGCGACGCGATCACCGTGGCGACGACCGCGGTCGCAGACATGAACTCTGCGTCGCTTCCAAATCTGCGGTTCACTGCAATGAGCACTCCCCACGCCACCGCGATGCCGACGAGCCACGACGCCACGCTCACGTACGACGGGGCCAGCGGAAGAAGCAACTTCAAGAACTCGGGGAGAGATGAGGACTGCTGCGACCATGCTGATTCCGCATCGGTTCGCTCGAGCATCGAGTCCAGGAAGAGGCGCCAAGGGCCGAACCCCCCGGTCAAGGTGGGGATCGACAACACGAGGCCGGTCAGTGCCGCTGTGATGATCGCCCACCGATGTCGCGTGGCCTGCGTCAGCCACAAAAGCCCGTAGCCAAATGCGAGCGGTGGCTTCAAGATCAACAATCCGGCGAGCACTCCACCACGAACCAGGCGCCCTTCCACGTGAGCGCAATGCAACCCAGCGAACAGCAACAACATGAGCGAGCCCGTCTGCCCAAGCCCGAAGTTGCGGGCCATCATCGGACTGAGCAACAAGACCGCTGGCGTCCACACCGGCAATCGGAGGAGCCGACATGCCGGCACCAAGGCTGCCGCGCACAAGACCAACCAAATGACGAGCGCAACCTCGAACGACCAAACGGTCAGGCCCTGTGCGAACCAGCCGAACGTCGGCGGGCTGATGAAGTGTGCGACGGTCGAAGACTCCGCGAGTGCGGGAAAGTACTCGGTTGCAAGGTGACGAGAGAAGCCCGCATTGTCATACGCGGCGTCATACCCCTGCGAGTTGATCAGCGAACCGCCCGCATGGAACACACCGAAGTCGATGCCAAGCTGCTCGGCTTCGATGGCGCGGGCGATGACTCCAAAGAAGTATCCGGTTGCCAGAACGGTGGCGAGCACGGTCCAAGGCCGACGTCGGACAATCGTCGATCCGTCGGTCGGTGCGGCCATCCCGCCCAATCGGAGATCTCAGGCGGTTCTTGAGTCTCCCCTGTCGAGCATGCCTGCTAAGAACCGACCCGTATGACTCTCGGGAATCGTCGCCAAGTATTCTGGCGTCCCTTCGGCGATGACGCGTCCGCCGCCGGTGCCGCCCTCGGGGCCGAGGTCGATCAGGTGGTCGGCTGTCTTGATGACGTCCAGGTTGTGCTCGATCACCAGCACCGAGTTGCCCTGGTCGACCAGCCGACTGAGCACGGTCAACAAACGACGTATGTCTTCGAAATGCAGACCAGTAGTCGGCTCATCGAGGATGTACATCGTGTGGCCAGTCGAACGTTTTGCAAGCTCCGAGGCCAGCTTCACACGCTGTGCCTCGCCGCCTGACAACGTTGGCGCGGGCTGGCCGAGTCGCACATACCCCAATCCGACATCGACGAGGGTCTGAAGGTGGCGAGCGATCGGTGGCTGATTCTCGAAGAATCCCAGGGCCTCCTCGATCGGCATGTTCAAGACCTCGGCGATGTTCTTGCCCTTGAACAAGATGTCGAGCGTGTCCCGGTTGTACCTCTTGCCCTTGCACACCTCACACGGCACATACACGTCCGGCAAGAAGTGCATCTCGATCTTGATCGTTCCGTCGCCGGCGCACGCCTCGCAACGGCCACCCTTGACGTTGAAAGAGAACCGGCCCGGCAAGTAGCCGCGCACCTTGGCCTCGGTCGTCGCCGCGAAGAGTTTCCGGACGTGGTCGAACACACCCGTGTAGGTCGCAGGGTTCGAGCGTGGCGTACGCCCAATCGGCGATTGGTCGATGGCGATCACCTTGTCGATGTGTTCGGTGCCCTCGACCTTCTTGTGCAGTCCCGGCGGCATCTTCGAGCCGTAGATCCGTTGCATGAGACTCGGCAGAAGAATCTGGTTGATCAGCGAAGATTTGCCCGATCCCGACACACCGGTGATTCCCACAAAAACACCAAGGGGAATTTCGACATCGATGTTGGTCAGGTTGTTCTCTCGAGCGCCCCGCACCCAGATCGAATCGTTCTCGGTTGGCCGTCGAACCTGAGGGATCGGGATCGATCGACGCCCCGACAGGTATTGGCCGGTCATCGACTTCTTGTTCTTCAACAACGCCTTGTAGCTACCCGAGTGCACGATCTCACCGCCGTGCTCGCCGGCGCCGGGGCCGATGTCGACCACGTGGTCGGCAACGGCGATCGTCTCCTCGTCGTGCTCGACGACGAGGACGGTGTTCCCCAGGTCTCTGAGCCTCACGAGCGTCTCGATCAGACGTTTGTTGTCGCGCTGGTGAAGACCGATCGACGGTTCATCCAAGACGTAGAGGACTCCGACAAGCCCGCTACCGATCTGGCTCGCCAGCCGAATCCTCTGCGCCTCCCCACCTGCGAGGGTTGCGGCGTTACGCGACAGCGAGAGATAGTCGAGACCCACATCGAGGAGGAAACCCATTCGGGCGTTGATCTCCTTGACGACCTGCTCGGCAATGATCGCATCGCGTTCGTTCAGTTCGAGCGCGTTCAGCGTCTTGGCCGACTCCCCGATCGACATCGAACAGAGGTCATGAATCGTGTAGTTGTCGATCGTCACCGCGAGCGACAACGGGTTGAGACGAGCACCCTCACAGTGCGGGCAATGCACCGTTCGCATGTACCCCTCGATCTGCTCGCGCTGACTGTCGGATTCTGCTTCCTGATGACGGCGCTGCAGGTACGGGATCGCGCCTTCGAACTTCGCCTCATAGGTTCGGGCCCGACCGAAACGATTCTTGTACTGGACGGTGACGCGGCTCTTCAGACCGCCACGCAGCAGCAGCTGTCGTTGTGCCTTCGGCAGGTCTTCCCAGGCGACATCGAGCGGAATCGACTTCTCGGCGCAGACGGCTTCGACCAACCGGCTGAAATACCGACTCCGGCCACCCGACCATGGAGAGATGGCTCCCTCGTCGATGGTTGCCTCGGGGTTCGGGACAACGAGGTGCTCATCGACCTCGAACACGGTCCCCAATCCGTCGCAGTGGGTACACGCTCCGTAGGGCGAGTTGAACGAGAAATTGCGGGGCGCGAGTTCTTCGAAGGACTTGCCGTCGGATGGTCGCGAAAGATGCTGACTGAACACGACGGTCTCGGGGGCCACGTCGGAATCCCGGTCAGCCGGCATGATCTGGATCTCTGCAACGCCGTCGGCCAGGCCGAGTGCGGTCTCCATCGACTCCGTCAGCCGCCGTTCGATCCCATCTCGAAGCACCAGACGATCGACGACGACTTGGATCGTGTGAGTCTCATATCGCTCGAGCTCGAGCTCGACATCATCGAGTTGATCGAGTTCGATCAAGTCACCGTCGACGATTGCGCGGGCGAAACCCTGTCCAGCCAGATCGCTCAGCAGCGTGTCGTAGGTGCCCTTGCGGCCCCGCACGACCGGCGCAAGGACCTGGAATCGTGTGCCTTCCTCCATGAGAAGCACGCGATCGACGATCTGTTGTGGAGTCTGTCGCTCGAGCCGCTCCCCTGTCTCCGGATCGTGCGCCACGCCGATGCGGGCGAACAACAATCGCAAGTAGTCATAGACCTCGGTGACGGTGCCGACCGTCGACCGTGGATTCCGCGATGCACTCTTTTGATCGATTGAAATTGCGGGAGACAATCCCTCGATGAAGTCGACATCGGGTTTGTCCATCTGCCCGAGGAACTGACGCGCGTACGCGCTCAAGGACTCGACGTACCGCCGTTGACCCTCGGCATAGATCGTGTCGAAGGCGAGCGACGACTTCCCCGAGCCGCTGAGTCCGGTGAACACGATGAGCTTGTCTCGCGGCAAGTCGATGTCGACGTTTCGCAGATTGTGCTCTCGCGCCCCCTGAACCACCAGTCGTTCAGCCATGGGTTGTTGCCTTCACTACATTCACCTTCACACCATCTCGCGGAGCTCGCGTTTGAGGTCTTTGATCTCATCGCGAAGTCGTGCAGCGTATTCGAACTTCAGCTCGCCAGACGCCTCGAGCATCTCCTCTTCGAGCGTCCTGATCAGCTTTTCCAAATCTGTCTGGCCCATGCCGTTGGCATCGATGACACGTCGGCTCTCGTCGAGCCCACGGCCGCGGCTTCCCTTGCCCGGTCTCGGCGCCGTTGTCTCCGCGGCGGGGCGAAGCATCGCCAAGATGTCGGTCACGGCCTTGCGAACCGTTTGTGGGTTGATGCCGTGTTTCTCGTTGTATTCGACCTGCAAACCTCGACGACGCATCGTCTCGCTGATCGCACGCTGCATCGAGTCGGTCACCTGATCGGCGTACATCACAACCTGGCCTTCGACGTTACGAGCGGCGCGACCGATCATCTGAATGAGCGACGTCTCACTCCTCAGGAAACCTTCCTTGTCGGCATCCAAGATCGCCACGAGTGATACCTCGGGAAGATCGAGTCCCTCACGGAGTAGGTTGATCCCAACGAGCACGTCGAACTCGCCTAGACGGAGGTCTCGGAGAATCTCGATGCGCTCGAGCGTGTCGACTTCGGAATGCAAATACCGAACCCGAAGGCCGAGCTCGAGCAAATAGTCGGTGAGGTCTTCGGACATCTTCTTCGTGAGCGTCGTCACGAGTACACGTTGATCGAGCTCGGCACGTTCTCGAATCATCTCGACGAGGTCGTCGATCTGGCCCTTGGTCGGACGAACGATGACCTCGGGATCGATCAGCCCGGTCGGCCTCACGATCTGTTCGACCACCTGATCGGAGACCTCCATCTCGTACTTGCCCGGCGTCGCCGACAGGAATACGACCTGGTTGGTGATCTCGAGCCACTCGTCGAACCGAAGTGGCCGGTTGTCCGCTGCGGACGGCAGGCGGAAACCGTGTTCGACGAGGATGTCCTTGCGGCTCCGGTCGCCAGCGTGTTGGCCGTGCAATTGCGGCACGGCAACGTGTGACTCGTCGAGGACCATCAGGTAGTCATCGGGGAAGTAGTCGATCAACGTGTACGGACGTTCGCCCGGTTGACGACCATCGAGGTGCATCGAGTAGTTCTCGATTCCGTTGCAGTAGCCAACCTCGGCCATCATCTCGAGGTCGTACTGCGTGCGCATGCGAAGGCGCTGCGCCTCGAGGAGTTTTCCCTCCTCTTCGAACGTCGACAGCCGCTCCTGCAGCTCTTGTTCGATCCCGACGACTGCGGAGCGGAGCCGTTCCTCGCTCGCCACATAGTGGGTTGCGGCGAAGATGGCCACATCGTCGAGGACGGCGACGCGTTCGCCAGTCAGTGGATCGACCCGAGTGATCTGCTCGATCTCGTCGCCAAACATCTCGATCCGGACGACGGTCTCGTCGTATGCGGGGTGGATCTCGATCGTGTCGCCACGCACTCGAAATTTGGCGCGAACGAGGTTCAGGTCGTTGCGTTCGTATTGCATGTCGACGAGGGATCGAAGGATCTCTCGCTGATCGATCTCTTGGCCCTTCTTCAAGACGAGAAGTTGCGCTTCGTACTCTTCTGGAGCACCGAGGCCGTAGATGCACGACACCGATGCCACGACGATCGTGTCTCGCCTGGTGAGCAGTGAAGACGTCGTCGCGTGGCGCAAGCGATCGATCTCGTCGTTCACCGACGAATCCTTCTCGATGTACGTGTCGCTCGAAGCCATGTATGCCTCAGGCTGGTAATAGTCGTAATAGCTGACGAAGTACTCGACGCGGTTGTGAGGGAAGAACTCGCGGAGTTCGTTTGCCAACTGGGCCGCGAGTGATTTGTTCGGCGCGATGACGAGCGTGGGTCGCTGCACCTTCTCGATGGTCCACGCGATGGTTGCGCTCTTGCCAGAACCCGTGATGCCCAGCAGCGTTTGGAACTTGTCTCCGCGCTCGATGCCTTCTGCCAGAGAGGCGATCGCGTCGGGTTGATCGCCAGCCGGTTCGAACTCGGTGACCATCTTGAACGGATGGGAGGTGTCGACTTCAGCCATTTTTCTCCACGTCGCCCGGTTCGTCCGGGCCGGTTGTCGTGATATGGGCGGTTGCGGCAATCTCCACGTCGCCCGGTTCGTCCGGGAAGGTGGTCGTGATATGGGCGGCCTCTGTACCTTCCACACCGCCCGGTTCGTCCAGGTCGGTCATCCACGACCAGCAGCGGTTGACTTCCGCTTGCAGCGCCTCGAGATCCCCGGAATTGTCGATCACGAAGTCCGCGACCGCTCGACGTTCTTCGCGCGTTGCCTGGGCAGCCATGCGGGCTGCAACCTCGTCCCGATCCATGCCCCGAGCTGCCACCACCCGTTCCACCGCCACCTCTTCGGGGGTATCGACGACCACGATTCCCGCCCAAGCGGTGTGATCGCGGCTCGTGAGGAGTTCTCCGCCCGGCCACACCAACAACGGGATGTCGTGGATGACGATCGCTTGACCGCCCTCGACGTCGCGTGCGATTGCCTCGAGCCGCCGGGAGGTCTCGTCGGCGACGGCCGGGTGCACGATTCCGTTGAGCTTGTCGAGCTCGGCGGCGTCAGAAAACACGATCGAGGCCACGGCGGCGCGATCGAGCGTGCCATCCTCCCGAACGATCGTCGAACCCCACTGCGCAACCATTGCATCGAACACTAGTTCGCCAGGACGCTGAAGGTCGTGCACAATCGCATCTGCGTCGATGATGTGCGCTCCGTGGTCGGCAAGTAGGCGCGAAACGGTCGATTTTCCCGACCCGATGCCGCCGGTCAGCCCAAACTCCAACATGGCTCTGACCGTATCGGCCAAGACAAACCATGCGGCGCGGAGAGCAACACGCCCGCACACATCACGACCACCGGCCCGGACAACCGAGCGATGCGGAGACCACGCCCGCACACATCACGACCACCGGCCCGGACAAACCGAGCGATGCGGACAACACAGTAAACCCCTTGACCTATGTGCCGATAGGGCAAACGGACTATTCGCGGCGTACAGGCTCCTGGAGCACCATGGACGAAAAAGACTTCACCTCGACGATGACAGCGCTCGACGCGCAACGCCTTCGTCGGTCGAAGGCCGGACACCGACCGCGAGGCCTGATGCAGACCTTCGGTCGCGGTGGGCGCCACGCGGACTTCGGTGTGCTCGGCCTGCCGAGCGACGTCGAGACGCCAGACCAAACCGAGGTCTTCCAGAACGTCATCGCGGTCATCCGTTGGGGCATGTTGGGGCTGGCGATCATCCTCGCAACGCCAAAGATCGTCGAATTGAACGATGAGGTCCTCAGCACACTCTTGTTCGGGTTTCTCGCGGTCACGATCGTCCGACACGCCCGGCCGATCCGGCTGGACTCAGAACTTGCCTGCGATTTCGCGATCCTCACCGAAGTCGCCGTGGCCGTCGCCGCCGTTGTTCTCACCGGCTTGTGGACCTCGCCCTTCGCGGTGACCTTGGGCATTCCCATCGTCGTAGCGGGTTTTGCCCGCGGATATCACTACTCGTTGCGCGTGGCCTCTGTCGCGATCATCGTGCCGACCGCTGCCATGTTCTACGACGAGGGCATCACCATCGATGGACTCAGCGCTGCCTCGCAGTGGGCCATCATCTTGGTGGTCATCGGTCTCATCGCTGGCCAAACCCGCCGTATCACCGGTGAGGCCGGCCGACAGCGCAGCCTTGCGATGAACCGCATGGAACGCCTGTCGGACGCGAACTCGTTGCTCTACTCTCTGCACCGAGTCGCCCAGACATTGCCTGCGTCGCTCGACCTGAACGAAGTACTCGACACGACCATTGGCCGACTCCGCGGACTCTTCGACTACGACGTCGTGGCGCTCTTCGTGTTCGACGAAGTCGACGCGAGCTGGCAGGTCATGCGAAGTGAAGGAGCAAACCTTCCCTTGCGACTGGGCCCGACGGAGCTCCCGAACCCCCTCAAATCAGCGATCGCGCAGAACCGCCTCATCGACGTCGACGACCTATCTGCCGCCAGCACGGTCGGACTTTCACCTGACAGCAACAGCGGGCTGTACACAACACTCACCGCCCGAGGGCACATCATCGGCCTGCTCGCCATGGAGCATTCGGATGCGCACCGGTACGACGAGCGCACCGTCCAGATGTTCAATGGCTTCGTCGACCCGGTGGCGCTTGCGGTCGACAACGCGCGCTGGTTCGGCCGGCTCCGCACGATGGGAGCCGACGAAGAACGATCGCGTATCGCCCGAGACCTGCACGATCGCATCGGGCAGTCCATGGCCTTTCTCGCCTTCGAGCTCGATCGCGTGATCAAGAGGCATCACGAGGAAAAGGATGTCGGCCCCGCCCTCGACCAGCTGCAAACGGACATCCGAAACGTCATCCGGGAGATCCGAGACACGTTGTCGGACATTCGTACCGACGTGAACGACGAGAAGGGGCTCGAGGACACGATCGCAGACTTCGCCGACCGCCTCGCGGAACGAAGCGGCCTCGACATCAAGGTGATGATCGATGCGCCCTCCCGCCTCCCCATCATGCAGGAGCGAGAACTCTGGCGAATCGCCCAGGAGGCGATGGTCAACGTCGAGCGCCACGCCGAAGCCTCGAGCATTGCCGTCACCTGGACCTCGGACGGCGAAAGCGGCGTCCTGGAGATCTCCGACGACGGCAGAGGATTTGCATTGGGCGAGAGTGGCCGCGTCGACAGCTACGGGCTGGTCGGCATGCGTGAGCGTGCTGCGAGTGTCGGTGCCTCCATGGAGGTCGACAGCGCTCCGGGATCAGGAACCACGATCCGCTGCCTCCTCAGCTCTGAACCCAAACCGCAACTACGCGCTGCCTAGTTTCGCTGCCTAACGGCAGACGTCGTAGCTGAAGGTGACAGCAGGTCCCCAAAACCGAAAGCGCCGCCGCAGAAGCGGCGACGCAATCATCGGGTCAAACAGAATGAGGTACTCAGGTATTGGCGCCGACTTTCGAGTTGATCTCGCTGAAATCCTGCGAGACCTGGCCGCCAACAAGTTTGATGGCTGCGATCGCAATGACAGCGATCAGAGCAATGAGCAGGCTGTATTCAACCATCGCTGCGCCCCGCTCACTTCGAATCACGTCGACCGAGCACCGGATTCGGTACGCAATGTTTGGTATCACCTTGCTCCTTCTTTCTGTGTTGCGAAACGAACTGCCGACAAAATGCCAGCAGGGGCGGCGAGCCGAAGCTCGCCGCCCCCGACCGGAATTCGTTGACTATGTCGTTAAGACGACGTCAGGTTCTATTGTGCAGCGTCGAGGTTCGAGTCGATCTCGCTGAAGTTCTCCGAGACCTGCTCGCCGAGCACCTTGAGTGCTGCGATAGCGACGATGGCGATGAGTGCGACCAGAAGGGCGTACTCGACCATGGCTGCGCCACGCTCGCTCTTGGTGTGAGCCTTGAGGAAAGCGTTGAGGAAGTTGTACTGGGTAATCACGTCAGGTTTCTCCTTGTGTCTGGACCCGATGTTGAGCCCGTCTTGTATAAAGAACTTCGACGCTGATCCGGACTTCCCTCATAGGCCACTCGGACCGTTCACAGGGGCCGCTTGGCCCTCAGGAACGACCGAAAACCGTTGAAATACCGCAGTGGCAACGATTGCGACGGCGCTCACCGGCCCGACGATCGTGTTCACGGAGACGAATACTCCACCCCAAAGCCCGAACCACGCGAGCACGGCGAGGGCGGAGATGACGCGCACCGCCTGCCCAGAGTTGCTCGCAGAGGAGCCATGCGCCGCCAACCAGATTCCGAACATGCCGACCACAACCAACGTGGAGTCATAGAAGTACAACCGTGGGTTGGCCGCCACGATGAACAGCGCCAGCGCCCCGAGCGCCCTTGTGGGGCTCTCGAGGAGTGCAGGACGGGTCCACAACGACAGCACCGCAACACCCAAGATGGCCGTGCTCCCCAACCAGAAGATGATCAACGCAGGATCCGTCGAGTCGACCGGAAGCAATGTTTGGACCGACCCGACGATGGTGACCATCTTGCGGAACGGGACAACACCGTCTTCTTGTAGGTCGGCCATCATCTTGGCGTTCGAGAAGAAGCCGTTCCATTGATCGAGGCCAAATGGCAGAGAGGCGAGCATGATGCACACCGTGGCGAGTACAAACCCCCGGAGTGCTCGCCACGAACGCGACCACAGCAACACGACTGGGACGGCGACTGCAAGGTTGGGCTTTAGCCACAACAACGCCAAGAACGCTCCAGCGGCGCCATGGCGGTCTCGAGACCATGCTTGTGCCGCTCCCCCGATCGCCAGGGCGTAGATACCGCTGTACTGGCCAATGAGCGTGGAACTGATCGCTGATCCGGAGGCGAGCCCGACGATCACGCCGGTGGTCCGATCGACAGGTCCACGCTGAGAACGTCCCATCCAGATCAGTCCCGTCGCCAGACACACGATTGACAGAAGCGCCGAGAGGATGAATGATCCGGCAAACCCGACGGCTCCAAGCGGGAGGGTCAGCCAGAGTGCGTAGGGCGGATAGAGGTACGGAAGCGGCTCGGTCGTGCCGTTGTATGGGCGGTAGACCTGTTCGCCCGACAACACGCGGTCGGCGGTGTTGTCGAAGGCCGTCCAGTCGGTCGACAGGTTCTCGACCGGGTCGGTACCCACCCATGCGGCCAGCATGAACAGAATGACCCCGGCACCAAACACTGCGCCCCTACGGGCCCAACGGTGTGCCTTGGGAATGCCTCGCTCGAGCTGATCGTCTTGTGGCGACGAGGTCGACGAAGGCGGGGTCAGAATCCCTGCCATGCGGCGTTCGACGCCGTCTAGTCGAGGCTGACGATGCCCATGCGGACAGCGGAGAGAACAGCCTGGGTGCGATCACGAGCATCGAGCTTCTGATAGATCGAAGCGAGATGGTTCTTCACCGTCTTCTGGCTGATGAAGAGCTGCTCGGCGACCTCTGGGGTCGAACATCCATCAGCGATCAGCTGAAGGACCTCTTCTTCTCGTTTGGTGACGACACGTTCCTGTTCAGCCACCGGCTGGTCCATGCGACGAACTTCGTTGAGCATCGTCGCGGCAAGTTGCGGCGACAACGCGGTGTCTCCGGCTGCGGCCATACGAACCGCAGAAGCGATCTCGTTGGTCGAGCAGTCCTTGACGAGGTAACCCGAAGCACCAGCGCGAATGGCGTTCGCCAATACGTCTTGATCAGCGTGCATCGTCAGCATCACGATGCGAGCTGGCGGGTAGGCCTCTCGAATCTGGCGACACGCCTCGACTCCATCGAGCTCTGGCATGGTGACGTCCATCAAGATGACCTCTGGCTTCACCTGTGTGGCGAGCTGCACTGCTTCTGCACCATTGCGAGCCTCAGCCACGACGTCGAAGCCTTCTTCACGCATCGATCGGCTGAGCCCCTCACGGAGCATTCTGTGGTCATCGGCAAGCATCAAGCGGATCGTCATGTGTCTTCGTTCCTCGGTGCGGGTAATCGGCGCCGGAAGAGCTTCTCCGGCCGGACTCCATCGGTCATTGCGACCAACTGTTGAGCCACTTCTTCCTTGTCGTGAGCAGTTGTTAGAGCGTTTCGATGATCTGGATCATCGCTGGCACAAGAATCACCACGAAGAGCGCTGGGAAGATACAGAACACCATTGGGATCAGCATCTTGACCGGGGCTTTTTGCGCCTTCTCTTGAGCGAGTTGTCGGCGACGAATACGCATTTCGTCAGCCTGGGCACGCAGCACTCGTCCAATGGACACACCGAAGGTGTCGGCCTGGAGAATGGCGAGCACGAACGAACGCACCTCTGTGATGTCGATACGTGCATCCATGGCGCGCATCGCATCAGCTCGACTCGAGCCAGCGCGCGTTTCGCCCAACATTCGGGCGAATTCCGTGGACAACGGACCGGGGACGGTCGAGATCGTGCGGTCGAGTGCCTGTTCGAAACCGAGACCGGCCTCGACACTGATCGTCAGGAGATCGAGCACGTCGGGAAGATCCTGCATGATCGCCACCTGGCGACTGTCGACGGCTCGTGTGAGCTTGGCTTCTGGGCCAAGCACGAGAACGGCGATGAGCAAACCGACGATCATGAGTCGGGTCATGCCCACGAACTCGAGCGGGTTCCACACGAACATGAAGCCGAGCACGAGCGGAATGGCACAAATCGCAAAGACGCGGCTGGCGAGGAAGCGGTCGACCTCGGCGGTCGAGTCGCGACCCGCCATCACGAACTTGTGACGCACCTTTTCGATGTAGCCAGCAGGCGTGAAGCGTCGACCGAGGTCACCCACGCCGTTGAACATCTGCTTGCCGACGCGGTCCATGAACGAACCTTGCAGTTCGTTCTCGTCGATGATTCCAGCGTTCGCAGCTGCCGACACGTCGTAGCCGTCGACCTGTCGGAGCGTCTCACGAGCTTCGGCTTGTTCGGCACCACGGCTGGCAAAGGTGAAGACCACGCCAGCTACTGCAAAGCCGATCATCGCAACGGCCGCTTCGACGGGGATTGAATTAAGAATGTCCATGACGGATGAGATCTCCCTCGATCAGATCTTGATGTCGATGATTTTTTTCATCCACAGCGAACCAATAACCATGCTCACCATGGCGATGCCCATAGCGGCGTAACCGATGTTGCTGGACCAGAGCGAGCTGATGTACTCCCGGTTCATGAAGTACATGGCAATGCCAACACCGAATGGAAGGACAAGGAGAACGAGTGCAGAGACGCGACCCTCAGCGGTGAGTGCCGCCACCTCGCCTCGCAGACGTGTTCGTGCCGTCATGGTGTCGGCGACGGTGCTGAGGAGCTCGGCGAGGTTACCGCCGACTTCCCGCTGAATCTTGATCGCCACGATTGCCCACAACAGGTCGACAGAGTCGACTCGTTCAGCGAGATCGTCGAGCGCATCGTCGAGGTCCTTGCCGAGACGGGCTTCGTTCACGGTGCGTCGGAACTCACCCGCGAGCGGTTCTTCCGCTTCGTTGCCCACAGCGTCCATGCCCTGCACGAAGCTGTAACCAGCCTTGAGCGTCGAAGACAGCAAGTTGAGCGTGTCGGGAAGCTGTGCTTCGAGTTTCTTGCTTCGGCGCTTCACCTTGAACTTGACGAACATGATCGGGAAGAAACCTGCCGGCACGGCGAGTGCCAGTGCAACCAAAGGGTTTCCGGTCAGGAAGAAGCCAACGACAAGCGCAGCAACGATGATGCCCACCTGGACCGCAAACGCCTCACCGACTCGCAGTGGGATCTCCGCTTTCTCTAGCAAGGTCGTGGTCGAGTTGAGGTTTCCGCGCGAGGCAGCAGCCTCCTCGGCCTTTTCGACAACCTGTTCGACGATCTTCGAGCGCACGCTGGCGAACGCCTCATCGGCAGCTCGCTTCTCTTCGCTTGCATCCTGTGTGCCATAGACACTCAGGGTCGAGTTCAGCGAGTTGTCGTTGCCGGCGAGGATCTGCATCATTGCGAACGAGAAGAGAAGCGCCGCCACGACGGCGAGCCCGATCGCGATGAGGGCTCCGTTGTTGCCCCGGAGGATGTCGAAGCGCGATGTCTCGATGAGAGGGGGCGCAAGGAGGCCGTCGCCTGAGGCGACACCATCGAGAACAACGCGAACACGTTCACTCGAGCCCGCGTACGACACCGTGATCTCGCTCGTTGCCTCTGCTCCCGACTCGCCACCGTCGGTGACGACGGACGAGAGGTCGAAGGTGCCAACGAGATAGGACTCATGTACCCGCGCTGCGGTAGCTGCGGCGGCGACCATGTCGGCTTCCGCATTGCCCCGATAGACGGCGCCGCCTCGGACGGCGTCGCTCACGGCGACGAACTCACTCAGATCGAGGTTGGCGGCCTGTGGCGCGACGACCGTGAAGGCCGCATCCTGGCTCAGCAGGTTGCCCTGCGCGATCTCTGCAGAGGTCGTCGATGCAAGTCCTGGACTTCCCACGAATGCAGCAATGGTGCGAACGCCTTCATTTTGTGTGCTGAAGGCAGCCGAGGCATTTGCGATCGAGTTCCATGTGACCGCTCCACCACCTGGCGTCAGTTCGAGGATGGCCTGGCGAACAGCGGCATGGTTCGAGGTGAAGTTCACGACCGGCCGAGTGTTCGGGTTACCACCACCGGCGCGGACCAGCATCACTCGTGTGTCAGACCCAAGGCCATCGAGAAATGCGATCGCCGAGTTCTGAATGCGGGAGAACCCTGCGACGGAGTCAGCGGTTTCGGAGTCGTCGACGACGATGATTGTGTACGCGTCGACCCGAGAGCGGTGTATGGGCGTGATCGCGGCCGGGACCGTGTCACCTTCGATGGTCACCGTCATCTCCGAAGCCGGCACGTTGAGACCTGGCCGCACGGTGACGAGACCAGAGTTGTCACGCAGATCGACCTGCAACACCTCAAAGTCAACATTCGAATCCGGGGCCGGAGTCGTCTGCGCAGCCAAGGGAGCAGCAAACAAAGAAAGCAACATGGCCACAAGCGCTAGAAGACCGAGCGCCTTTGGTCTACGAGAAGTGCGAGATATTTTGGGGCGTCGAGGCACCCGGGATGTTTCGGCCCCCAAGGCCGAAACTCCGTTAGTGAGCGAAGCGAACGACGTCATCGTCCACCTCGGCTTGGCGTGAAGACCTCGGCGCCGAGCTTGATGCCGTGGTCCGACAGCTTCTCGGCAAACTTCGGACGGACGCCCGTTGGTTGCAACGTGCCCAGGAGCTTGCCGTCTTCGCCAACGCCTGCCGCGAAGTCGAACAGGAAGATGTCTTGGAGAATGATGACCTCACCCTCCATGCCCTGGACCTCGGTGATGTGAGAGATCTTTCTCGAACCATCGCGTTGGCGACCGATCTGGATGACCAGGTCGACTGCGGAGCTCATCTGCTCACGAATCGCTTTGATCGGCAGGTCGTAGCCCGCCATCATCGTCAAGGTCTCGATACGGGTCATTGCGTCACGGGGCGTGTTTGCGTGAACCGTCGTCAGCGAGCCGTCGTGGCCCGTGTTCATGGCCTGGAGCATGTCGAGCGCTTCGCCGCCACGGCACTCTCCAACCACGATGCGGTCGGGACGCATACGCAGAGAGTTCTTGACGAGATCTCGAATCGACACCTCGCCCTTACCCTCCACGTTTGACGGACGGGATTCCATGCAGAGAACGTGCTCCTGGCGAAGCTGAAGTTCCTTCGCATCCTCGATCGTGATCACTCGTTCACCCTCGGGGATGAATGAAGACATCACGTTGAGCGTGGTGGTCTTACCAGAACCGGTACCGCCAGAGATGATGACGTTGAGCTTGCCGATGATGCAGGCCTGCAGGAAGCGTGCCGAGGCCGGCGTCAGGGTTCCGAAGCCGATCAGGTCCTCGATGCCCAGCGGGTCTTTTGCGAACTTTCGAATCGTGAGGAAAGGTCCACCGATGGCGAGCGGCGGGATGACCGCGTTCACACGGGAACCATCGGGCAGACGAGCATCACACAACGGCGAGGACTCATCGATTCGACGACCGACCTGAGCCACGATCTTTTCGATCACTCGGCGAAGATGGTCCTCGTCGAGAAACTTCACGGGAGCAACGCCGGCCTTACCGGAACGCTCCACGTAGACCTGGTTGGGCCCGTTGACCATGATTTCTGTGACGCTCTCGTCATGCAGAAGCGGGTCGATTGGGCCGTAACCCAACACATCGTTGGCAATCGATTCGATGAGTCGTTGCTTGTCCGCTGCAGAGAGGGGTACTCGCTCTTCCGCCACAGCTTGCTCGAGTTTGGTGAAGACGAGCTTGTTCAGCTCTTCCTCTGGCATGTCGCTGTCGTACAGCATCGAGCCGAGGTCGTCGATCAGCCTTCCATGCACGCGACGACGCAGCTCTTGGACGCTCGACACCTGCTGCTGGGTTGCAGCGGCAGCGTTGGCGGCCTGGGCTGAGGCGGCGTCAAGTGGCGGCCCACCAGCAGCACCACCGGCACCACCCTGGACATCGTTGAGGCGTTGGTAGAGCGACATGTCAGATCTCCTCGGACACGAGAGTGTTCAGTGGGGTTAGCGGATGGAGGTACAGGGATTCAGCCTCGACGACGACGCGCTTCGGCGTCGGTGTCGAGAAGGGTGTCGGCAAGCGCACGAATGGACTTGGCGACACCGCTCTTGGGGTGGGAGATCACAAACGGAACGCCCTTGTTGACCGACTGCGGCACAACGACATCGCTTGGCACGAGCGCCTCGGCGCTGACTTGGAGCGTGCGCTCCACGCCGCCGATGTCGAGCTTCACCTTCGAGTTCGCACGGTTCAGGATCAGACGCAGCTTCTCCATCGGCGTGTTCAACAGTCGGAGGGTTTGCAGACCGATCTTGACGTTCTTGATGTTCGGAATGTCCATGCCAGCGACCAAGAGCACGTCATCGGAAACCTCGACGAGGCCGAGTACGACATCGTTGAAGTAGGCCGGCGTGTCGATCACGACGTGGACACAGAACTTGCGCAGAATCTCGATGATCTTGACCATCTCGGCGGCGCCGATCTGATCAGCAAATGCGGGCTCCAGAGGTGCGGGGAGCACACGAAGACCAGAAGGTTCATGCGTGGCGAGAAGGCTCTCGAGCAACGAAGCATCGAGTCGTTCGATGTTCGAGACCGCATCGACCACGGTGTGAGTCGGGGCCAGCTTCATCATCACTGCAACATCGCCGAACTGGAGGTCGGCATCGACGAGCACAACCGGCCCGTCGGAGCGTTCCGCAAGAACCACGGCGAGGTTCGTGGCGATGACTGACTTGCCCGAACCACCCTTGGTTGAGAACACGGTGGTCACACGACCCATTTCGGGGCCGTCCTCTCCACCGGTCAGGACAGGAAGGTTGCTGACAGGAGCCGCACCGGTGCTGGACCGAAGTCCATTCCCAACACGTTCGATCGCTTCGACGATCTGGAGTGTGTCGCCTTGCAGCGTCAACACATCCTTCACCCCGGAACGAAGGGCCAGCTGTAGCACCGTCGTCGAGAGTTCGTCGGCGACGAGTACGACGCCCACATCTGAACGGCCAGCGAGGGAACGCTCGACCGCGCCCAACACATCAGCGTCGGAGCACGATGGCCCCAAGACGACGACGGTAGGAGCACCCGAGAGCTTCGGAAGAATCGTGTCGATGTTCTCGAAGCCCGAGACGCCAGGACCGAGTCGGTCCTCGAGGTCAAGCCGGATACCCGGCACGGGTTCGACGACCGCTACGGCGAGCTGCGGTGCTGCTGCACTGCCCGGCGCATCTATGTCGTTGAAGTCGAATGCTGCCATTGTCAGCCTTCTTCATTTTCGGTCGAGGCCTGATCGGCTTCGAGTTGATCTGCGAGCTCGTCGATGAATCCGCGTTCGCCGTACGGCGTGATGATCGTCGGATCCTCACCGGGAAGCTCGACATCGAGGAGGATTGCATCTTCGATGTCATTTGGACGGGCCTCAGGGGTCCATCCATCTGGCAAGAGGCTCAGGACGAGGTCGCCCTCGGCCACAGAGAGGATTCGTTGGGCGGCATCAGCTGGCACAGCGAGCGTGATGCTCAAGCTGACCACTTCGCCTTCGGCTGCTGGAAGCGCCTCGGCATCTGCGGTCTGACCAACGATGTCGTCGTTGATGCCGATGATGCGCACGCCACGATAGAGGTAACGAGCCGGGCTGGTGTACGGGCTGCGGGTTGCGGCAGCTTCGAATGCGTCAGGCTCACCAGGCGGCACGTACTCGTCGCCGAGCACGATCATGTCGACGAAGTCGCCGGGCTCGATGAAGCCGCCAACAGCACGTTTCGGATCGATCGTCAGCGAGAAGGCCACTTGGTCTTCCTCGATGAGATCGGAGAACGTGGTCTCGATGACCTCCGGGTTCTCGAACATGCCCTCGACGAGAATCTGGTTCTCGGCGAGGTTGTTCACCGCCACTCGACCTTGAATCTGCGACAGGTTCGACACGGCGTTGCTCGGTCGGAACGCGCTCTCGACCTTCCGCAGCTCGAGTCGGTTCGTCTGCTGGACGTCCGAGGCGGTCGTTCCCGCCGGGACAGCAGCCGATACCACCCAGACGTCCACACGCTGCGTTTCGTTCTTGACGTCGTCCTCGACGCCCTGAACGTAATTCAGCAGTGCAAATCCGGCCAATGCTCCAATCAAGATGGAGCCAACCAACATGATGATCTTCCGAGATCCCACGACAACCCTCACTTCTTTGGCCCTTTGGCCCTCTGGTGCGTAATGAAGTTGTCGGCCCAGCTCGCCGCATGTTGAGCAGAAGATTCTTCCTTGAGCGAAAATTCTCGAGGCAAAACGAAACGATCCGCTGCCAACAGGGCAGCGGATCGCATTCGATTCTTCAGTTTGATTTGGCCGAACACCCAATAGTGGGTGCTCGATTACCTACTCAGCAGCTGGTTCCTCGGCTGGCTCATCCGAAGCGGCGTCTTCTGCGGGAGCCGCCTCGGCGACAACCTCTTCAGCTGCTGCCTCCGGAGCTGCGTCGACGCTGGCACCTTCGGCGCTTGCTTCGCCAGGTACGACCGCGAGAGCGTCTCCGCCATGCTCGGCAAAGTACTCTTCCCAAGCTTCTTGACCCTCGGAGTAGTCGCTTCCGATGAAGTTGCCTTCGGAGTCGTATGCGTGCTCACCGAAGTGTTCTTGGTACTCGGCGGCGACGACGCCACCTTCGGCGGCCTGCTTGATCGACAGGCTGATGCGACGGCGCTGCAAGTCGAGATCGATGATCTTGACCCAGAGCTCCTCACCTGGCGTGACAACTTGCTCGGGAAGATCGACGTGGTGTGCCGACATCTCCGAGATGTGCACGAGTCCTTCGATGCCATCGCCCACCTGGACGAACGAACCGAAGGGCACGAGCTTGGTGACACGACCGTAGACGAGCTCGCCTGGGCGGTGATCGCCTGCGAATTCTTGCCATGGATCTTGCTGCGTGGCCTTGAGCGACAAGCTGATGCGCTCACGGCTGAGGTCGACTTCGAGAACCTGCACTTCGATTTCGTCACCGACGGCGACGACCGAACCAGGATGATCGACGTGCTTCCAGGACAGCTCTGACACGTGAACGAGACCGTCCATGCCGCCGAGATCGACGAATGCACCGAAGTTGACGACCGAGGAAACGACACCGGTGCGTACTTCACCGGGCTTCAGGTTGTCGAGGAACTCCTCACGCTGCTCGCGCTGGGTCTCTTCGAGCCATCCCCGACGTGAGAGCACAACGTTGTTGCGGTTCTTGTCGAGTTCGATGATCTTGGCCTCGATCTCCTTGCCAACGTATGGCTGGAGGTCGCGAACTCGACGGAGTTCGACAAGTGAGGCGGGAAGGAAACCACGAAGACCGATGTCGACGATGAGGCCGCCCTTGACAACTTCGATGACGTTGCCCTTGACGATGCCGTCGGCTTCCTTGACTTCTTCGATCTTTCCCCATGCACGTTCGTACTGGGCACGCTTCTTCGAGAGGACGAGACGGCCCTCTTTGTCTTCCTTTTGAAGGACGAGCGCTTCGATTGCTTCACCCATCGACACGATCTCGAACGGATCAGCGTCGTTGCGGATGGAGAGCTCACGGCTCGGGATGACACCCTCGGCCTTGTAACCGATGTCGAGGAGGACTTCATCGCGGTCGATCTTGACGACCGTACCTTCGACGAGCTGGCCATCTTCGACGGTGACCATGGACTTGGAGTAGGCGGCGTCGAGTTCCGCCTCATTTACGTTGTTCTCGGTGATTGCCCGAGGGATGTAGTTGCCTTCGGCGTCAAAGGTGCCGAATTCGGATGTCGCCGAATCTGTTGATTCGGGTGTAGTTGCAGTGTCAGACACGGATGCTCTTATCGGGGATGGGACTAGGGAATGGGATACAGCGGCGATCGACCAAAAAAGGTCGACCGATGCCGGTGCTGAAAACAGCACGAGGTCAGGCTAATCGACGCACGCCTTTTCCCACCCCTCTCCAAAATTTGTGCACTTCACCACCGCTCAGGTGGTCAACTGCACAAATTATGGAGAGAAGGGCCGTGGTTCAGGGCTTAATCGCGAGGAGCAAGAACTCCTCGGACTCGATGTTCGGGTCGGCCTCAACGTACGAACCTGGTCGAACCGAATAGATCGCGTCCGTTGTGAGCCCCGCCCCGCTTGCGATGAGGCGAAGCTCGCGCGGCGTGACGCAGGTGGTCCAGAGCTCGGCTTGATGATCAGCCCCGAACTCGTCCTTGATCACGGTGTGTTCATGGTTCACGCCGCGGGCAGCGTCAAACTGGTCACTTTCCGACAACATTCGCACCTGGAAGTAGGCAGAAAAGGCGCTCACTGCGAGACGTCCCGAGGGGCCGAGAGCGCCGACGATGTTCTCGAAGAGCGCGAGGTCGGGGTCGATCGAGTAACCACTATCCGGACCACCCGCCAGCCCAAAAGCCCCCTGACACAACGAAATGAGGCGGTCGAACGGCTCAGAGGTCCTGAATGTGCGTGCATCTGCAACCTCGAACGTGACCCGATCGGCCACGCCAGCGTCTGCGGCACGCTGTCGAGCGATTTCGATGAAACGTTCGCTGATGTCGATGCCGTGCACCCGGAATCCACGCTCCCCCAAGGCCACAGCGTGACGTCCAGGACCACACCCCACGTCGAGAATTCGGTGCGGTGCAGCGATCTCGAGCATGTGGACGAGGGCGTCCACCTCTTGGTTCGTGCCGCGAGTGAACGAATACTTGAGGTACGACTCGCCAAGGGTCTCGGCGACCTCTTCGAACCAATGTTTACCCATGCGTTCGGTCTCTCCAGGCCGGTTGGAAGGACTGTTCAGCCCTTCGCTTCGGCCCAACTCGGGCCAAAGGCAAGGTTGACTGCCAGCGGGACCCGCAGGTCGAAGGCATCGGCCATGACCCGCGTGGTGAGTTCAGCCATTTGGTCGTGCTCGTCGGGCACCACCTCGAGGATCACCTCGTCGTGTACCTGCAGGATGAGACGTGACTTCACGCCGTTGGAACGCAGCTCTTTGTCGAGATTGACCAACGCCACCTTGAAAATGTCCGCGGCCAGGCCCTGGATCCCGGCATTCATCGCCTGACGCTCGCCGGCCTGGCGAATTCGGAAGTTTCCCGAAGCCAGTTCAGGGATCTTCCGACGGCGACCGAACAACGTTTCGGTGTAGCCGCGTTCGCGGGCCTCGGCAACGGTGTCGTCCATGTACGCCCGAACCGCGGGAAATGCCTCGAAATAGGCGTTGAGAATTTCGGACGCTTCCTCGACCGGAATGTCGAGGCGCTGGCTCAATCCGTACGCCTCCATGCCGTAAGCCAAGCCGTAGCTCACCATCTTCGACTTCGATCGCTGCTCGATCGACACGTCCTCGGGTGCGACGTCGAAGATTCTCGATGCTGTCGCGCTGTGGATGTCGTCGCCGGCCTCGAATGCGGAGATGAGCCCTGGGTCTTCGGCCAGATGCGCAATACAGCGGAGTTCGATCTGGTTGTAGTCCGCCACCAAGAGTTCGTACCCGTCGGCGGGCACAAAAGCCTTGCGGAACTCACGGCCCATCTCGGATCGGACAGGAATGTTGTGCAGATTGGGGGCATCCGAGCTGAGCCGCCCGGTTCGAGCGACCGTCTGGTTGAAGGTCGCTCGGATGCGGTTGCCTTCACCCACCTCGGCCAGGAGCCCTTCGCCGTACGTCGACCGAAGCTTCTCGACCTCGCGGTAGTCGAGGAGATGTTCGATGATCGGGTGTTCGCCCCGCAACTTCTCGAGAGACGCAGCATCGGTCGAATAACCCGTCTTCGTCTTCTTCTGGGGCGTGAGCTCGAGCTTCTCGAACAAGATCTCTCGGAGCTGCTTGGTCGAGTTCGTGTTGAACTCCTCGCCCGCATCTTCATGAATGAGCGTTCGGAGGCGATCGACCTCCGATGTCAGGTGGTCACGCAAACGCTGCAGTTCTGCGACGTCGACGCCCACCCCGAGGGCTTCCATGCGAGCAAGAACGCCGATGAGCGGTACCTCGATCGTTTCGTTGAGTTCGCTCAGACCTTGGGCATCCATCGCTCCGCGAATGGGCTCGATCAACCGGTCGATGGCCAAGGCATTCCGTCCGGCCTTCACCGATACTTCAACGGTGTTTTCCCCAAAATCGAGCTGCCCAGTGGCGGAGGGACCTGCGTCCGGGAGTTCGAAGTCGGTGTATCGCTCCACGAGGTCGGCCAGTTCATAACTCGTGTCAGCTGGGTCCAGGAGGTACGCGGCGATCGCGGTGTCGAGGGTCAACGTCGGAGCGCTCTGGTGCGCAGACTGCCAGGCTCGAAGCATCGGCTTCGCGTCGTGCAGCGCCACGCCGTTGGCCTTGCCGAGCGTCGCAAGGGTCTCCATGACCGACGCATCGGACAGATGCGCCGCGGGAATCCACACGACCTCGGCTCCAGCGGGGTCCGATACGACCGCGATACCCGCGTGAGGTTCGTCGGGGTCGACGCCGATGGCGATCGTTCGGTCATCACCGATGGCCGCCAGAGCTACCGCGGACAATTCAGGCGTTTCGGGCTCGGACACCTCGACCTCGAGCACTTCACGAGAAGACGTCACGACGCCCTCCGCCCCACCGATGACCTCGGTCAATCGGTCGTGCAGGGTTCGGAACTCGAGAAAATCGAATAGTCGCTTGATCTCTTCGTGGTCGGGCTCTCCGATGCGGAGCTCATCGAACGGCTTGTCGATCGGTGCGTCACGAATCAGGTCCATCAATTCGAGGTTCAGCCGAACCTGCGTCTCATTCTCGGACAGGTTCTGTTTGAGCTTCGGCGTCTGCTCATCGAGAGCCGCGTAAATTCCGTCGATTCCGCCGTAGGTGGTGATGAGCTTTGCGGCGGTCTTCTCCCCCACCCCTGGTACCCCAGGCAGATTGTCCGACTTGTCGCCACGCATTGCGGCGTATTGCACGTAATCCGTCGGCTTCACACCGGTTCGTTCCTCGATACCCGCTTCGTCGTACAGCGCGTAGTCAGAAACACCACGTTTGTTGTACAGCACCTTGATGTGTGGGTCCTCGACCAGCTGATAGCAGTCTCGATCTCCCGTCACGATGATCACATCGTGTTTCGCATCCCGGGCTTGCGTTGCGAGTGTTGCGAGGATGTCGTCGGCTTCGAATCCTTCGAGCTCGAGCACCGGAATGTCGAGGGCATCGACGACCTCGCGGACCAACCCCATCTGCTGGCGAAGAATGTCGGGCGCCTTCTCGCGACCGGCCTTGTATTCAGGATTGCGTTCGTGCCGGAACGTGGGCTTGGGTAGATCGAAGGCGATCGCGACCCCGCTGGGCTCATGGTCACGGAGCAGGTTGATGAGCATCGAGGTGAAACCGAAGACCGCATTGGTGACCTGACCCGAGGCCGTGGCCATGTCGGTCGGGAGGGCGAAGAACGCGCGATACGTCAGTGAGTTGCCGTCGATGAGCATGAGTGGCTTTGACACACGCGCGACGATATAGCCGTCCGGACTGTCGCCCGACATCCGCAGGCTTCGAAAAATGGGCCAAGCGGCTGTGCGACGGCAGTTAGGGCGTTTCGTTCACCCTCAGTCGGGTTTGAGTTCACCCTCGATGATCTTGGTTGCGACCTCGCGCATGGATGACCGGGTTCCCATTGCAGTTGTTTGTACGAAACGGAAAGCTTCGTTCTCTGTCAGTGAAAAGTTGTCCATCAACGTTCCTTTGGCGCGGTCGACCAGCTTTCGCACCTCGAGCTTTTCTGTGAGGTCCTCGTTCTCGTCTGCGAGCGCCAGAACTTCACGGTGACGTGCGAGCGCCATCTCGATCGCCGGAACGAGATCGCTGCGCTGCCACGGTTTGACCAGGTAGGCCATGGCTCCCGCCTCGGCAGCCCGTTCTACCAATTCTCGCTGACCGAACGCTGTCAAGATCAGGACACCCGCGGCGCGTTTGGCCACGATTTCGCGTGCGACCTCGATGCCGTCGAGGCCGGGCATACGAACGTCGAGGATCGCCAGATCTGGTGAGACCTCGTCGACGAGACGCAACGCTTCATCTCCGCGACCAGTTTCGGCCACGACGTCATACCCCTCTTCTTGCAAGGTCTCGACCAGGTCGAGGCGAATGATGGCCTCGTCCTCGGCAACCAGAATGCGGGGCGCGGGTGACGTCATGATCCGCTCATTTGGTCGAGCAATGAATCCTGGCGCGACTCGAGTTCTTCGATTCGCTGCTGCAGTTCGGTGTGGTGGCGCCGCATGGTTTCAGCATGCCGTGAAGCTTCCTGAAATGATTGTTCTGCGAGCGGAGTCTCCGACACAAGGTTCCGAATTCGTGCCTCATCAGCCTCATTGGTGAGCTGCTCGAGCTGTTCTGTCGACACTCGAAGGTCCTCCCGGGCGCGCTTGAGCTCATCGCCGTTGTCCCGGAGCTTTTTCTCGATCGATGAGCGTCTCACCAGCGCAAGTGTACGGGCTTACCCTCCGGGCTTCGCCCTCCAGGGCGGGGATCCTGTAGGACCCGCTGCGCTCGGGGTAGCTCCATAGCGACCATGTCGGCTCACGCGGATGTCGGGCGGAAGTCCCGATGAGTAGTCGTGCCCGGAGTGGGACTTGAACCCACACGCCCTTTCGGACAATGGATTTTGAATCCATCGCGTCTGCCAATTCCGCCATCCGGGCATGGATAGCGAGTCTGACGATAGCGGCTCTGAGCGCTCCTACGACGGCGCCGCGATGACTCGACTATCGACGTCCGCAATCCCGAACTCCTCCAGCGCGTCGGGCCGACTCACCAGAACGATGATTGCAGCGTGGAGAACCACAGCGGCAAAGAACATCGGCCGGCCGATGAGTTCGAGCATGAAGAACTCCGGCCACGGCGCAGAGATCTCGACGAGGAGCGCAGCGATCGCGTCGAATGCCCCGATTGCGCTCCAGGCGATCGTCGCCGCCCAGGTTCCCGGGCTCGGCATCCGCCAGACGAGATACGCGATGACCAGCGCGGCCACTCCAATCGCCGCGTCGCCGACCAACGGCATGAGCCATGCGTCCGGCGGATCTCCCGCACCGCCATCACCAGCTCGGTGGATGAACGGGATGGTCATCGCTCGTCCGCTCGCCATGACGATGAGTACGAGGGCGATCTTTCTGCTCATTTGTGTTGTCTCCAGACAGGCTCGTTTACTTGCATTTTGAAAGTAACCAACTAACTGGTAAATTGCAAGTGATGATCCCTGTCTCGCCGAATAGACGATCCGAATGCCCAATCGCGTCAAGCCTCGATCTCGTGGGCGACAAGTGGACGCTGCTGGTTCTCCGCGATGTCCTCGATGGAAAGCGCCGATTCAGCGAGTTCGAGCGATCACCCGAAAGCATTCCGACGAACATCCTCACCGAGCGTCTTCGACGTCTCGTCGATGCCGAGCTGCTCGTTCGCGTCCAAACCGGCAAGGGTTCACGTCATATCTACGAACCAACCTCGCGCGCTGAAGATCTGCGTCCGGTGCTTCTCGCTCTGGCCGCCTGGGGCAATGAACACCTCGCCGAGACATGGGTCCCGCCCGCCAACTACCTCCGCTCGAGCAACTCGCCCGATGATTCCAACCAAGGGGTCTGACCCCTTTTTCGAAAAAGGGGTCAGACCCCTCGCGCTGTCGGTGTGGCGGCGAGCGTTGCTCGTGAGGCAACGCGCATCGGGTTACCCACGAGTAAGTGGTCATATCCGGCTCGGGTGTCTAGCGTTCTCTGCTAGATCGACCGCAACTGGTACATCCGAGGTACGTCAATGATCGTGTTCATGTATCCCGGCCAAGGATCGCAAGTTCCTGGCATGGGATCTCCCTGGAAGGACCACCCTTCCTGGGAACTGGTCGCCGAGGCGAGCGAGGTAGCCGACCGAGACGTCGCCGACCTCTTGCTCAACGCTGACGCCGAAACGCTCAAGCACACGCGCAACAGCCAGCTGACGACGTTCGTCTTGTCGATGGTCGTGTTCGACGCGATGACCCGCGTCGGCGTCGAAGCTGCTGGTCACGCCGGCCACAGCCTTGGCGAATACAGCGCGCTCACTGCAGCTGGGGTCGTCGACTTCGCCGATGCGGTGAAGCTCGTGACCGAGCGGGGCGATGCCATGCAGGCCGCTGCCGACGAGCGAAGCGGCACGATGGCTGCGATCCTCGGACTCGATGACGACCAGGTCGACATCGCGTGTGCACGAGTCGCCGGAGACGTCTGGGTTGCGAACTACAACGCTCCGGGCCAGGTAGTGATCGCCGGCGCCCAAGACGCGGTCGCCGAAGCCGGAGACGTTGCCAAGGAGCTCGGAGCGAAACGATCGATGGCGCTTCCCGTCGGCGGAGCATTCCACACCCCTTTCATGTCGCCGGCACGAGATCGTCTTCGCAAGGCCATCGACCAAACCGATTTCCGGGACGCCGACACCTTCGTGGTCGCAAACGTCGACGGTGCAATGCACAGCGCTTCTCAGGATTGGAATGGCCTCCTCACGGCGCAACTCTGCTCACCGGTTCGCTGGCGTCAGACGCTGCACACGTTGGAGACGAACGGCGCTGCGACCTACATCGAGGTCGGCCCTGGGGCGGTTCTCACCGGACTGGTGAAACGAACGCTCAAAGAGGCAACTCGCCTCACGATCAACACGCCCGACGACGTGAATGGACTTCTCGAGTCGATCGGGAACACCTCTACGCCAACACCTGCGCACGAAGGCGAACACCTCTTTGCGACCGAACGATTGGTCGTCTCCCCCGCTGCCGGTGTCTTCACCCCCGATGCAGGAATCGAAGTGGGACAGGCGATCACCCGAGGCTCGATTCTCGGTGCGGTCGGAGATGTCGAGGTCAGGTCTGCCTTTGCCGGCGAGGTCCAGGGCTTTCTTGCGCTGCAGGGCGAACGAGTGACCGCCCGTCAACCGATCGCCTGGTTGCGTCAACCATGAGCGGCAGCCGAATCATCGGATGGGGGTCAAACCTCCCGGAGAAGATCCTGACAAACGACGATCTCGCGCAGGGCGGCCTCGAGACCAGCGACGAATGGATCTTCGAACGCACAGGCATTCGCCAACGCCACGTCGGCGGTTCCACCAGCCAAATGTCGATCCATGCGGGACAACAAGCTCTCGATCGTGCGGGAGTCACCGGCGACGACATCGACCTCGTGATCGTCGCGACGTCAACTCCCGACCAGCTCATGCCAGGCACGTCAGCCACCGTCCACGCCGAACTCGGCATCCGAGGAGGAGCCTGTGACATGCAGGCCGTCTGCTCGGGGTTCACCTACGCGCTGATGGCGGCAAACGGATTGATCGGAACGGGGCTCGAGCGAATCCTCGTCATCGGCGCCGACACCTTGAGCGACTACGTCGATTGGGAAGACCGCAGCTCGGCGATCCTGTTCGGCGACGGTGCGGGTGCGGTCGTGCTCGAGAAGAGCGAAACCGAAACGTTGCTCGGATTCGATCTCGGCGCCGACGGCCACCATCGCCACATCGGCTACACCGATCACGACGGAAAAATCACCATGGACGGCAAGGAAGTCTTCCGCACCGCAGTCCGAGCCGTCACCCAGTCGGCAAAAAACGCCATGTCGAATGCCGGGGTGACCGCTGAAGAAATCGACTGGTTCGTGCCGCACCAGGCAAACGTTCGCATCATCGAAGCGATTGCCAATCGACTCGACATTCCGATGGACAAGGCGATCGTCACGATCCAGAACACGGCAAACAACTCTGCGGCAACGATCCCGATTGCACTCGACACCGCCGTGGTTGATGATCGGATTCAGCCTGGCGACCTCCTGCTGCTGGGCGGCTTCGGCTTCGGGATGACCTGGGCGTCAGCGATCATGCGCTGGGAGCCAAATGTCTGACGCCGACGGGCCCGCAGAGCAGCGTGTCGCTCTGGTCACTGGCGCAAATCGCGGGATCGGGTTGGCCACCGCCAGAGCGCTGCGCGACAACGGATTCTCTGTGGCAGCGACCTATCGCTCGACGCCGATCGAAGAAGAAGGCATCTTCGCGGTGCGCTGCGACGTGACCGACGCCGACTCGGTCGACGCCGCGTTCTCCGAGGTCGAGGCAGCCCTGGGGCCCGTCACGGTGCTCGTCTCGAATGCTGGCATCACCAAGGACGGTCTCGTACTTCGAATGGGAGAGGACGATTTCAGCTCGGTTGTCGACTCCAATCTGACCGGTGGGTTCCGTGTCGCGAAACGGGCGGTCAAGGGAATGATGAAAGCCCGATGGGGCCGAATCGTGTTCATCTCCTCGATCGTCGGAATCGGCGGCCAGGCCGGGCAAGCCAACTACGCCGCGTCGAAGGCCGGGCTGCACGGCCTCGCTCGATCGCTGGCCAAAGAGTTCGCATCACGCAACATCACCGTGAACGTCGTTGCCCCGGGCCCGATAGCCACGGACATGACCGCAGCGTTGACCGAAGATCAGCTGTCGGCGATGACCGACGTCGTCCCGCTCGGGCGGATGGGCGAGGCCGAAGAAATCGCCGCCGCCGTGTCATTCTTTGCCTCCGAGAGCGCCGGTTACATCACCGGAACCGTGCTTCCCGTCGACGGCGGAATGGCAATGGGGTGACGATCACAACCGGAGTCTGTCTCGCCGATGCGGCTCGCTAGCGGTTCGCCCGCTCCTCCGTCCCTCCGGAGCTCACCCAAGTACGGTTATCGTCAAGACCGCCATAGAATCTGTGGACCTGCCATTCAGGAGAGAATGTAATGAGTGATGAGAATTTTGCCCGCTTCGTAAAGGTCGCCGTTGACGTACTGTCGGTCGAGGCCGACAAGGTCACCATGGAGGCATCCTTCGCCGATGATCTCGATGCGGACAGCCTCGACCTTGTCGAGCTGGTGATGGGCCTCGAAGAAGAGTTCGACGTGAGCGTCGACGAAGACGAGCTCGAGGGAGTCGAGACCGTCAAGGGCGCCTACGAACTCGTCACCAACAAGCTGTAATGAAGTTCCGTCGAGTCGCCGTTACAGGCGTCGGAGTTGTTGCCCCATGTGGGATCGGCAAGGACGCATTCTGGAACGGCCTCCAGGGTCCGGTCGAGGACGTCGAGCGTCGTGTGCATGACTTCGATCCGACGCCGTACTTCGAGAACGGCAAAGAGGTTCGGCGCACCGATCGTTACGCTCAGTTTGCCTTCGCAGCTGCACACGAAGCGCTCGAGCAAGCTGGCGAGATTGACGCTGCGCCCACGCGACGTGGCGTGTTCTTGGGCACCGGCATCGGTGGCTTGAACACGCTCGAAGAACAGATCATCACCCGGTACGAGAAGGGCGAGCGGCGGGTCTCCCCTTTCCTTGTTCCGATGATGATGGCCAATGCCGCCGCTGGTGGGCTGTCGATGAAATACGGCTGGCAAGGTCCCGCCGAGAACACGGTCACCGCTTGCGCTGCAGGCACCCACTCGATCGGCAACGGCGCTCGCTGGATCGCCGCAGATCGTTGTGACGCTGTTCTCGCAGGTGGTTCTGAGGCCTCCTTCACCGTCACGGCACTAGCCGGCTTTCGCAACATGACCGCCTTGTCGCCGAACAATCGCTCGATGCCTTTTGACCGAGACCGAAACGGTTTCGTGATGGCCGAGGGATCGGCCGTGCTCGTTCTCGAAGAGTGGGACCGTGCCGTGGCTCGCGGGGCGACGATTCTCGCGGAGGTCATGGGTGCTGCGAGCACCGCTGACGCACACCACATCACCGCTCCTTCACCGGGCGGCGTCGGTGCGGTCAACTGCATGGAGCTCTCCCTGCAAGACGCTGAGCTAAACGCTGAGGACATCGTGCACATCAATGCGCACGGAACTTCGACGCCGTTGAACGACGCCGCAGAAGCTGAAGCGATCAACAAGGTCTTTGGCGGCGCGAACAAACCAATCGTCACCTCGACCAAGGGTGTCACCGGGCACGCGCTCGGTGCAGCCGGGGCTCTCGAGGCAGCCGCGATCGTCCTGGCGATGGAGCACAAGCTCATCCCGCCCACGGTTGGCCACGAGAACGATGATCCAACGATGCCCGACATCGATCTGGTTGTTGGCGAGGCACGCCCCTGGACGCCCGGACCGTCGATGTCGAACTCGTTCGGTTTCGGCGGACACAATGGCACGCTGATTCTTGGTCCTTCGGACCAGTGACCGACACGCTGATCCTCGGTCCTGCGTCTTAAGCACCTTCATGGATGACAACCCGTGGGTGACGCACACCTCTGCGGTCCACTACGAGAACGCCTGGATACGCGTTGAGCACAGCGATGTCACAACGCCCGGTGGCTCTCCCGGCGTCTACGGCGTGGTTCGGTTCAAGAACCGCGCCGTTGGAGTACTCCCCGTCGATGCAGACGACCACACGTGGCTCGTCGGCCAATACCGTTATGCGACGAACGAATACAGCTGGGAGATCCCCGAAGGCGGATGTCCAGCCGGAGAGTCCGTCGAGGAGGCAGCTCGACGAGAGCTGCTCGAAGAAACCGGACTGATCGCGGCCACCTTGACGCCGCTGTTTTCTGGAGTGCATCTCAGCAACTCGGTCACCGATGAGGCCTCGTGGGGTTATCTCGCCACCGATCTCGTCGAGGGAATCTCGACCCCTGATGACACCGAGCAGCTACAACTGCGTCGACTACCCGTCGACGAAGCGATCGACATGGTGCTTCAGGGCCACATCACCGACGCGTTGAGCATCTTGGTGCTGCTGCACCTTCACGCCGATCGGTCTGCGCCTGCACGCTGATCGCTGCGTCCTCGGGCCCTACTCTTCGGCTGCCGCCTGCAGAACGTCATCGGGCATATCGAAGTTCGCGAACACATCCTGCACATCGTCGTTGTCATCCAAGATGTCGATGAGTCGCAGCACAGCCTTGGCATCCGATGGTTCGGTGATCTCGACCGTGGAAGTCGGCAGCATGGTGAGGTCTGCGTCTTGAAATTCGATCGAGTTCGCTTCGAGTGCATCGCGCAGGCCATTGAGGTCGGTCGGCTCACAGGTCAGACGCCAGGTGTCACCCTCATCGACCAGGTCTTCACCACCGTGCTCCAGCGCAACCATCATGAGGTCGTCTTCATCGAGCGCCCGATCGAGCGTGATGATTCCCTTGCGCTCGAACTGCCACGCAACGGCTCCCGGCTCGGCCATCGACCCACCGTTCTTCGAGAACAATGACCGCATGTCCGCGCCGGTTCGATTGCGATTGTCGGTGAGGACCTCCACATACAGGGCAACTCCAGCCGGGGCATACCCCTCATACGTGATGGCTTCGTAGTTGACCCCCTCGAGCTCGCCAGTACCTCGCTTGATCGCTCGCTCGATCGTGTCGAGCGGAACCGAGGAGTCGCGCGCCTTTTGATACATCGTTCGAAGCGTGGCGTTGGCATCCATGTCACCACCGCCCTGACGGGCGGCAACCTCTACCTGCTTGATCAGCTTGGCGAAGAGTTTGGCGCGCTTCTTGTCCAGCGCGCCCTTCTTGTGCTTGATGGTTGCCCATTTGGAATGACCTGACATCAGGCAGCCTCCTTGTTGCGACTCTCTAGTATGCGACGGAATCGAGGAACAGTCGATGGATTCTCGAACCATTCGCGAGTTCTGGGTGAAACGATGCCCCCAGCGCGTTTCCTTCCCGCACGAGGACCGGCTCATCTTCGACCGAGGCGAGTACTTCGATCGAGTCGCCGACGCGTGTGATCTTTGGCGCACGGATGAAGACCGCGTGTATGTCATCTTCCGTGACGGTGGTCTGCAAGTCCGTTTCGAAGCTTTCGAGCTGACGACCGTAGGCGTTGCGCTGCACCGAAACATCGAGCCGACCGAACGACCGCTGATCGGGTCGACCATCCTCGATCTCGGTCGCCAGCAAGATCAGACCGGCGCAGGTGCCGAACACCGCCATGCCTGCCGCGATCCGGACCGCGAGTGGCTCGTAGAGCCCCGAAGACTCGAGCAACATCGACATCGTGGTCGACTCGCCCCCCGGCATGATCAGCGCGTCCACGGTTTCTAGGTCTTGCGGGGTTCGCACCTCGCGCGAAACAACTCCGAGTTCGGCCAACTTGTTGCGGTGTGCGCGAAAGGCACCCTGGAGCGCCAAGACGCCGACGGCTACCAACCGCGATCTTCGTATTTCACTTCGAGCTCATCCATGCCAATACCAGTCATGGGAGCGCCGAGACCGCGAGATACCTTCGCCAACACGTCTGCGTCCTGGAAGTTGGTGGTGGCCTCAACGATGGCCCGAGCGCGCGGTGCCGGATCAGCACTCTTGAAGATGCCCGACCCGACAAAGACCGATGTGGCCCCGAGCTGCATGGCGAGGGCAGCATCTGCCGGAGTCGCCAGACCGCCAGCACAAAAGAGTGGCACCGGAAGCTCACCGGTCTCGGCAACCTCTCGAACGAGCGGCAATGGAGCTTGGAGCTTCTTGGCCCAATCGAACAATTCGGCGTTGTCAGCCTGACCAATCTTGCGGATATCGCCGAGGATCGAACGGAGATGACGGACTGCTTGCACCACGTCTCCGGTACCCGCTTCGCCCTTCGAACGAATCATGCAGGCGCCCTCAGAGATGCGCCGCAGGGCTTCGCCGAGGTTCGTCGCGCCGCACACGAAGGGAACGTCGAAAGCCCACTTGTCGATGTGGTGCGCTTCGTCCGCCGGTGTCAAGACCTCGGACTCGTCGATGTAGTCGACACCGAGTGCCTGCAAGATCTGCGCCTCGACGAAGTGCCCGATTCGGGCCTTTGCCATGACGGGGATCGTGCAGACAGCCTGAATGCCCTCGATCATCTCTGGATCGCTCATTCGGGCAACGCCGCCATCGACACGGATGTCGGCGGGAACACGCTCGAGCGCCATGACGGCCACAGCGCCGGCATCCTCCGCGATCTTGGCCTGTTCAGCGTTGACGACGTCCATGATGACGCCGCCCTTCAGCATTTCAGCGAGGCCACGCTTGACGAGCTGCGTGCCGGTGGACTGCGATGTCGACTGGTCGTTCATGTGGGCCACTCTACCGACCCTTTTTGCGAGCGAAACTAACGCAATCCGTCGGCTTGTTCGAGACTCAGTTCGGTCGAAGTTCCCGCTGGAGTCAAGCTCACCCACGTCTGCCCCGGCGCCAACCCAATGATGTCTCCATCGCCGGTCGTGAACGTGTACGGATCACGCTCGAACTCGCGTGTCCATGTGCCCTCGACCCGGAACCCACCGGAGTAGATGACGACCGGTCCAGACCCCACGGTGATCGCATCGACCGATGATGCGTCGATCTGGCTTGGCACGTAGGTCGTACTCATGACCACCACGTTCTCCGGAGTGATCTGGAAGCCGTCGCGAGTCATATGCGGATCGTCGCCTTGGAAACGGAGATAGCCACCATCTTCAGGCGACCACACGTAGAACGCCGGCGTACTGGCGTCGACTCGTGCACCAGCGGACGGACCGCCCAGCGCGATGACGTTGTCGGTGTAATCGAAAATCGGCAGCGGTGGCTCCCCATCCTCGGCCTTGGTCAGCAACGCAGCGGCATCAACGACGAGGTTGTTCGGCGCGCTGAAGTCCCCGATTCGGCGGAACTGAGGGTCGGCGAAGTCAGCGCTGGCCCGTACCAGAAGCCCATCGTTCTCCGCACGGCGAAGCTGGCCATGCACGCCATCGTTGGCCCCCGAGAACGCGAAGATCGGCCGGTTGAGGTTCGAAACGATCTGCACATCGGACGTTCGCCCTGAACGAACTGACCCGATCTCCTCGGGAAGGACCGAATGGAAGACCGAGGCAAACCGGGTGGACGACTGCTCGATCCGTTCCTCGAAGATGATGTCGGCCTCGTTCAGCCCGAGAAGTGCGGCGCGCGCAGTCGCGTCGTTGTTCGAAATCTTGACGACCACCGCTGGGTGATCGGGTGAGTTCCCCTCTTCGAGTGGCTCACCGGTGAGCGGGTAGGTCGGACCGAGCGCCGGCTCCTCGGTGGTAGTGGTCGTCGACTCGGTCGTCGTCGGCGCCTCCGTCGTGGTCGTGCTCGAAGTACTCGTCGTACTCGTCGTCGTCTCGGCAGTTTCGGTGCCATCGCTACCACACGCCACTGCGAGCAGCACCAGAGCGAAGAGGGTTGCGGTGATGCGAATGATGTTTTTCACTACAGCTCCCAAAGGACTTCAATTCGTTGTTCAAGCGGAACTCGTTGCGAGATTGGGGGTACCAACCATGCGGAGCCGAGCGACTCAGCGCCTTCGACGTCGGTTGGCTTCGTGTCGATCTTCTCGAGCGCCGACCGAAGTCCAGGCGGATACCGCGTGAGGCCTACGCCGGAGAGGTCGAACGCAAGCACGCCCGCGTCGCCGGATCCCCATCGACGCGCCATCTGCCGCTGCGGCCCCGTGATGAACGGAGACGCGGACGCGGCGAGGCTCTCGTACATCACCGCACCGTCGGAGATCTTGGCCAAACCATGGGCGATGACCCCTTCCATCTGCATGACATCGAGTTCATCCAGCAGACCGGTCGTCACGACGAGGGTGTGACGGCGCGCCGAGATCGTTGCCAGGTTGCAGGCTGGCGTGTCGATGACCCGAATGTCCGGTTGCGCGATTCCCGACGAGAGGCAGAGATTCTCGGCGCAGTTGAGCACCCGCTGACCCTCCATCTGCCCGAGAGGACGAGCTCCCAACGATCGAAGAACGGCGTCATCCGATCGCCACCAGAACCACGCGACAATGCCCAGGGCAGCGGGGATGGAAAGGATTGCGATGGGCCACCAGATGATGGCACCGAGGACGATGAAAAGAACAAGGACCGCGACAGCGGGTACAGCAAAGATCGCGAAGATACGCGTGGGCATACTCACCTCGAGCGTTGGGGCGTCCTCATGATAGGGCTGCAGCGCGTCAGTGAGGTTGCACCCACCCATCGATTGCCCGTCGATATGCGTCGAGGTAGAGATCGGCGAGGCGCCGCATGGAAAACTCGGCCACGCGATCTGTTCCACTCGCGACCAACTCATCTCGTCGTGAGCGATCTCGAAGCACTCGGGAGAGTGCCTCTGCGAGAAGTGACGGCTCCGCTGGCGGCACGAGCACCGCATCACGGCCGTGACGCGTCACTTTTGCGTAGCCGGGAAGATCTGATGCGACCACAGCGGTCTCTGCCGCCATCGCTTCCAACAACACGATTCCAAACGATTCACCATGGAGCGACGGGGCACAAAAGACATCGGCGCCGAGCATGCGTTCGATCTTTTCGTCCTCATCGAGTTCACCGAGCCAGCTGATCCTCGGGTCGCCGGCGAATCGAGCCTGAAGACTCGCCGACTCGGGGCCGACCCCGGCGATCCACAAGTCGGCATCCACATCCATCGAGGAGAACGCCTCGAGAAGTACCGCGAGCCCCTTTCGCTCTTCATGACGTGCGACGAAGAGAATCGTTGGCCCCTGGGTCTTGTGGGGTCGGCGCGATCGAAACCGACTGACCTCGACTGCATTGAACGCTCGCTCGTAGACGCCTCCGAGCGACGCCTTGGCGAGGGTTTCCGCGTCGTCCGAGACCGCAAAGCAGATGTCGAGTCGCGGGGCAGCTCGCCTCGTTAGCGGCTTGAAGATGTCGTATGCGAAGCTCGATCCGGCGCTGTGAAACGTCGCGACGAGCGGAGCGGACTTCACCAGCATCGCGGTCATCGTTGGGCCCGGGGCGAATGGCTCGTGCAAATGCACGACATCAAAATCCTCGTCGCGCAGCGCCCGGATCGTGCGCAGCTGCGCCGCTGGATCCGGCGCGATTGGAGCGACCGAGCCGTTGGCTCCCAGCGGCACGCAGTTCCCAAGCGGGGTAACGAACGGTTCGGGCGGAGGCCCGTCGCACGGAGCGAGCACCCGCACTGACTCACCCCGACCGCGTAGGGCTCGGGCCAACCCCAAGACTTGGCCTTGCACCCCGCCAGGGACGCTGAGGCTGTACGGGCAAACCATGCCGATTCTCACGACAGATCGGCGTTTCTGGTCGGTCGCATGATCATCGGAGCTTCGCGAGACGGTCTGGAAGCGGACGACCGAGGGCCTGATAGTCGCTCGGCCAGCTCGGTTGGAGGACGTGCCACTGCTCGGGGGCAGCTCGGATCAACGACTCGAGTTCGTCGGCCAACGCTTGCGTGACCCGTTGGACGTCGTCGCGGAACTTGCCTTGCCGCTCGGCGGGAACCGGAGCTCGGCAATCAGCGAAGTGCCGATCTCCCTTGAAGTAGACGGCAACCGGAACAAGGGGTGCCCCCGTACGCAGCGCAATGGTTGCCGGACCAGCGGGGAGAAGCGTTCGTTCGCCAAAGAAGTCGACGGCTACCGATGACGCTCCGGCCACCACCCGATCCGAGAGGAGGCAGACCGCGTGGCCGGCTTGCACCGCGTCGAGAATTGCTGGTCCCGCTTCAGGGCCGACCGGCACAACGCTCATGCCGAGAGACTCGCGAAACGACAGGAACCATTCGAAGAGCTCGGGCGGTTCCAGCGGTTCCACGATCGCGGTGACCTTGATGCCGTGCGTGCGAGCAAGCCAGAAGGCAGCCCATTCCCAGCCCCCGAGGTGCGGCAGAACCAGGAGCGGCCCCACCCCTCGCTCCACCGACGAGAGAATGTGTTCGAACCCGGTGTAGTCGAAGCCGTCGTCCACCGTGGCCGCATCGAGGTCGGGTAGCCGGAAACTGTCGAGGTAGTAGCGCCCGTACGCAGCAAAGCTCTCGGCTACGGCCTTTTCGAGCGTGGCATCGTCGACATGTCCCGGACTCGCCCGCCGAATGTTTCGCTCGATGATCACACGCCTGTCGCCGGCGAAGAGCGAAGCGAGGCGTCCGCCGACATCGGTGGCTCCCCTGCCAAGGCGTGCCGGCACATGCCGTGCGCCAAACGCAGCCGCCTTGTGCAATCCGGTGGCGTCAGGGCGCAGTTTCATCGGTGAGCACCCTCGCCGAATGGCACGTGATCAGCCTGGAGAGTCAGTGTCTATCCTGATTGCGACGCCACCGAGCCGTCGACGCCGAAGCCGTGCTCCGACGAGCTTCGCGAGCCCGACGACGAGCGACAGGACCAGCGGGAGCCGGAGTCGGCCGACCAACACTCGCCTGCTTCCAGACCTTGAGGAATCGTTGCACCGCCGTGATTGCCGTCAGCGCAAACATGACCCACAACACTGCGAGCAGGAAGTTCACGTTGAACGAGCCGAGAAACAGACCGACGCCGAGAGCGATGAAACGTTCCGCGCGCTCCATGAGCCCACCCTTGGCGTCAAAGCCCAGCGATTCCGCTTTGGCCCTCTGATACGAGATCATGATCGCCAGGCCCATCACGGCAACTGGAAGCATGTGGATCTGCCCCTCGCGCGTATCGGACAGGTACCACGCAACGCCACAGAAGAGCATGATGTCGGTGAGTCGGTCGGAGACCGAGTCGAAGTACGCACCGCGTGTCGAAGACGTTCCCGCCGCCTTCGCGATCGCTCCGTCAAGAAGATCTGGGAGACCGGTCAGGACCATCAGCACAAGACCGAGAATCAGGTTGCCGCTACCGATCACGATGGCCGCAGCCGCAGACATCGCGATTCCTGCGAGTGTCATCATGTCTGCGGTGATGCCCATCGATACCAGCGCGACGCCAACAGGCTGCACTCCGCGATCGACCTGCTCTCGCATGTTTCCATCGAACATGTGGTTGCTCCTCTGTTCGAAGTCAAGGGTAGCCGCCCTGGTCGGTTCACCTCGAAAGCGACAACGACTGATCGCCGGCACGTCTAACATCGACGCATGGGAGATCGGTACGAAAGCCTGCAACCACCAAGTCTCACGGCGACGGTGGCCTCGATGCCTCGACGTTGGAAGGAAGCGTTTCACGTTCCCGCGCCCAAGAGTGTCGACGAGGTGTTCACCATCGCTGGGCCGGATGGGACATCGCCCGCTGAACACCTCGGGGCGACGATCTCGATGATCACGACACTGGCGGACGCCATTCGTACGACGAGCTACAGCGTTCCTGAGCCGCTGGGACCAGAGGTCGGCGCCGCGGTGGCAAACGCGGGCAGCGGTCCATGGCCCGATTCGGCCCACGAGGGTCTCGATTCGTTGATCTCGCTGATGGAACGTCTGCTCGAACAACTCGAACAGCTCTCACCGAGCGACTGGAACAGATCGGCTGACTCCGGCACGCAGACGTACACCGTCCTTGCGCTTGCTCAAGGGGCAAGTCGGGTCGCTGCGGAACGGCTTGCCAAGGTGGACCGACTCATCGACACGCTCGCTGGCTAATCCGGGCGTGCCGACCTACCGCTGACTCACTCTTCAGCCGACTCCGTGTCGGTGGCCGGCTCCAGCGCCGCCCAGTCCTCAGGATTGTCCTCCACTAATGAGTGGACGATTTCGCCGTCGACACCGTCGACCATGACGAACCCTCGGCTCTTTGGCGGCGACTCGTTCGAATACAGGAGAATTCTCCAGGTCGGTCGGCTGCGGAGCCCTCTCCAAGCCATTTGCGCCGACGCATGACCAACGGGAAACCCGACGGACTTGGTCGCCTCGACCAACGCGTCCTGCTCATCCACATCGAGGTTCCAGCCTGCCTGCAGGTGGTAGAGCCCGACCACGATGAGCAAGACCGCAGAGAGCGCCAAACCACCATTGATCAGCGGAGAAGATTCTGGATCGCCGAAGAACCAGAGCGCCAGAATTCCCGCGCCGATCAGGAGGTACAGAATCCCGGGTATCCGTCGCTTGCTGTTGTTCGGGAACAAATACGGCCCGACGAAGTCGGCCGCATTGAGATCCTCGGGAAGCTCATCGACGTACTCTTCATCGATAGTCTCTTCGGCACCTTCATCGATGGCCTCGGCGTCCTTACTCACGGTGCAAGGCTACTGCCGAGTAAGAAGGTGCGGCGCGTGGACTTTCAGCGTCTCACGTACGTGTCGCACCGTCGGATTGACGAGCGCTACCGAGCCGATCACCAAGGTCGGTACGGTCTCATTCCCGTCGGCCATGGAGCGGACGAGCGCGGCATCATCTGGCGATACCCAGATGTTGTGTTTGTTGAGCGGCACACCGGTTGCCTGCAAACCCGCACGGAGTTTGATGCAGAAGGGTCAACCCGGTCGCCAATAGAACTCGACCGCGTCGATCTCGGATCCGTCTCGTGCGATCGACGCCGGCGCAGCCGTCGTGTCGCGGCGACCCCGATACCTGTAGATGATGAACGCGATGGCGGCGATGAGAATGACGTACTGCATGCGCTAACCCGCTGGCCAGGCGGCTTTGAGCCGCTTCCACGTGTCCGCGAGGCTCTCGGGCAGCACCCTCGCCTCGGCGATGCTCGTCAAGAAGTTCGTGTCACCCGCCCAGCGCGGCAGAACATGCACGTGAAGGTGATCGGGCACGCCAGCTCCAGACGCCCGACCCAGATTCATCCCCATGTTGACGCCGTCGGGTTGGTACTCCTTCTTGACGGCGATGATGCCCATGCGAACACCTTCGAACAACTCCGCGTAGGTCAGATCGTCAAGATCTTCGAGGTTTTCCACGCCCTTCTTCGGCAGCACCATCAGATGGCCAGAGGTGTATGGATAGGCATTGAGCAGGGCAAAGCAGTGCTCCCCGCGCCACAAGACATACGTGACCGAGTCGTCCAGACCCGACTGTTCGATTCCCTCGAACAGGGTCAGACCCTCGACGTGCCCCTTCGACCGCTCGTCTTCGTCGGCAAGGATGTACGGGATACGCCAGCCGGCCCACAGCCGAGGCATCGCCGCAGTGTCTCCCACGTCGTGCGAAGTGTTCAGACTTCCCGGGCCAGCGTCGCTCACTGCTTCGACTCGACCTCAGCGGCCAACCGTTCGATGAATACATCGACGCCGACGTCTCGATCGACGTCTTGCACACCACGTTGGTTGACACCGACCGTTCGGTTCGCCACGTCGTCGTCGCCGACGACGAGCACGTATGGCGTCTTTTCGACCTTGCCCCGCCGAACTCGCTTGCCGAGCGGATCGGTCGCCGGGTCGATCTCCGCGCGGAAACCCGCGCGTTTGAAGCTGGCCATGATCTCGTGTGCGTAGTCCTCGTGAGCCTCGGCGACCGGCAGCACCTTGATCTGCACCGGAGCCAGCCACGCTGGGAAGTTGCCCGCGTAGTGTTCGATCAGGACGCCGAAGAATCGTTCGATCGACCCCATGAGCGCCCGGTGAATCATCACCGGTTGTTTGCGTTCGCCGTCGGCGGCCACGTACTCGAGGTCGAAACGCTCAGGCAGATTGAAGTCGAGTTGGATGGTCGACAACTGCCACGCACGGCCAATGGCATCTCGCACATCGACGTCGATCTTGGGACCGTAGAAGGCACCTCCGCCCTCGTCGACTTCGTAATCAAGGCCATGGGCATCGAGCGCGGCGCGAAGCCCCTCGGTCGCCGAGTCCCAGATCTCCTCGTCGCCGACAGCCTTCTCCTTGGGTTTTGTCGAGAGCTTCGCCTGGAACTCCTTGAACCCAAAGTCACGAAGCACACCGAGCACGAAGTCGAGCAGGTCGGCGAGTTCGTCCGCGACCTGTTCACGAGTCACGAAGATGTGACTGTCGTCCTGAGTGAATCCGCGACTCCGCATGAGCCCATGTACAGCGCCCGAGAGTTCATATCGGTACACGGTTCCGAGCTCGAAGATCTTCTTGGGCAACTCGCGGTATGACCGCTGGTTGCTCTTGTAGATCATCACGTGGAACGGGCAATTCATCGGCTTCGGGTAATACGTAGCGCCGTCCATCTCCATGGGCGGGTACATGCTGTCGGCGTAGAAATCGAGGTGACCACTGGTCTCCCAGAGGACCGCCTTCGCGATATGGGGGCTGAACGCGAAGTCGTAATCGTCGGCCTCGTGACGCTCGCGGCTGTAGTCCTCCATGAGCTTGCGGATGATGGCGCCCTTCGGATGCCAGACCGCGAGCCCGGGACCGAGCTCGCTCGGCCAGCTGACCAAGTCCATCTCTTGAGCGAGACGGCGGTGGTCGCGCTTTTCTGCCTCTTCGAGACGAACGAGATGTGCCTTCAGATCCTTCTTCGATGCCCAGGCCGTACCGTAAATTCGCTGTAGCTGGGGGCGTCTCTCATCGCCTCGCCAATATGCCCCGGCAACCTTCTGGAGCTTGAAGTGCTCGAGACGACCCGTGCTCGGCACGTGAGGACCAGTACACATGTCGAGAAAAGTGTCGGAGTTGCGGTAATAGCTGACGACGTCGCCGCTGAGCTCGCCAGCATCGTCCTCCGCGGCGGTACCCGACGTCACGTTTTGGATGATCTCGAGTTTGTACGGCTCGTCCTTGAACAGTTCGAGCGCTTCAGAAACGCCGATCTCGTGCCGTTCGAACGGTTGATCTGCCTTGACGAGCTCTTTCATGCGCTGCTCGATCGTGGCGAGATCATCGTCGCTCAGGGTCTTGCCGTCAGGCAGATCGAAGTCGTAGTAGAAGCCGTGTTCGATCGGAGGACCGATCGCAAACCTCGCCCCAGGGTGCAGATCAAGGATCGCCTGCGCCATCAAATGTGCCGTCGAGTGCCGGATGGTGTGTAACCCCGCAGGGTCAGATCCGGTGACCAGAGCAACCTTCGAACCATCTTGGAGGGGTACGTCGAGATCGACTTCGACTCCATCGACAACCGCGATCAGCGCAGCTTTTGCAAGCCCCGGGCCGATGTCGGCAGCCAAGTCGGCGGCAGTGGAGCCAGGTGAAAGATCTCGAGTGGATCCGTCTGGCAAAGTGATGGTTACAGCGCTCATACGTCAAGAAATACTACCGTCTTGCCGAGACAGCCATTGGTGTTGGATCCGCTACCCCCACTAGCCTCGCTGGCGCGCGGTCCACGAAAGGGAATCCACTCATGAAGTTCAGCGCACGATCGTTCGCATCTGCAGCCGTTGTAGCTGTCGTCTCCAGTTTGGTCGCGGTCGCACCGGCCGGGGCACAGACAACCTGCGGGGGACTCGCCCCCACCATCGAAAGCAACGATGCCGTGATTCGCGGAACTGAGGGCGACGATGTCATCATCGGCGGCGACGGACCGAACCGGATCGAAGCCTTCGGTGGAAACGACACGATCTGCTCCCGAGCCGGAGATGACGAGATCATCGCCGGAGATGGCGATGACTTCATCCGTGCAGGTGGTGGAGCGGACGTGGTCTTTGGCGGCGAAGGTGACGACCGCATGTTCGGCGGCTGGGGTGGAGACACGCTGACCGGCGGCCCTGGCATCGACCGAATCTGGGGCGAGCAGAACCAGGACACGCTGAATGGCGGTGCGGGGGACGACATCATGCGCGGCGGCTTCGCGATCGACGTGATGAACGGCGGTGCGGGCAACGATCTCATCGCTGGTGGCTTCGGCAAAGACGAGTTGTTTGGCGGGACCGGCGACGACCGAATCCTCGGGCAGGCCTACGCCGACGCCATCGACGGCGGCCTCGGCAACGACGTCATCTTTGGCGGCGATGGCCCCGATGACATCGTCGGCGGCCTCGGCAACGACCGGATCATCGGCGGCGGTGGCGACGACTTCCTTCTCGGCGACGATGGCAAGCAGTACGACGAGGGTGGCACCGTCATCTTCCATCCAGGTGGAGCCGACATCATCACGGGCGGGCCCGGCAATGACTATCTCGGAGGCGAGGGTGGCAACGACAGGCTCAGCGGCCAGCAAGGTCTCGACGTCGTCGATGGTTTTCAGGGCAATGACATCGTCGAAGGAAACACATCCAACGACCTTCTGAGTGGCGGTGCCGGCGCCGACCAGGTCATCGGGGGCAACGGGGCCGATCGATGCTGGCCAGAGTTTGTGGTGATCTCCGCGGGCACAACTCCAGTGAACAACCCATCCGATCGCACCACAGGCTGCGAACAGATCAACACGGTGCTGAACTAACTCGGCTGATGGTCCGTCATTCGTTGGCTCGCGCGCCGTTGCGCCTTCTCTTCATATGCCGCCAAATCTGAAGACTTCATCAACGTCGCGAGGTCGGCCGACCCGGTCGCCGCGGCCAGTCCATAGCTGAAGTCCGGATGTACGAGGGAACCATCGTCAGCGCTGACAAGACGTTCCCGCAACCGATCAAGTCCGGCGCGCACACGTTGGGTATCGATGGGTTCAGCATCATGGAATGAGAGCAGGAATTCGTCGCCGCCTAGGCGCACGGCCGTCGCCTCGGCGGCGATGCCGCTCGTCGCGATTTCGGCAAGACCGTCTGCGGTGAGACACAACAGGTGGTCACCGAAACCGTGACCATACGAATCGTTGACCAGTTTGAAGTTGTCCATGTCGATCGTCACGACCACATGGTGCGGAAGGTTCGACGAGTTGAGGTGTCCAACCGTCGTCGTATCGAGCACCTTTCGATTGCCGAGGCCGGTCAGCGGGTCGGTGCGAGCCGCATGGGCCAAACGGCGCGACGCTGCGACGAGCAACATCACCGTTCTGATGGCCGCAAGAACCGTGAGCACCAATGCCGCGATCGCCAGCAAGAGCAGCCCCGAAGCGACGCGGCTTTGTGCGTCAGCCCGGTCCCGACGTTCCTCCACCAGGGCATTGAAGCGCGTATCTGCGAGCCCGCGAAGCTCGCTCACCGCGGCAGCTTCGGCAGCCACGACCTCTCGGAGGTCGGTGGGTGGTTCGATGCTTGGATCGTCGGCAAGAGAGCGAATCCACTGGTCTTCGGCGACGAGCATCGTCGGGGCGAGTACGTCGTTCATGGAGTCGAGGGTGTCCGACAGATGCAAAGAGGAGACCTCCGTCTCCATGTACCCATCCGAGAGAGGTCGTGCGTCGTCAGGACCGAACCAACCTCCTTCCTCATACACCGACTCGACCGACGGCTCGAGATACCCAACCGCGTCCTCCGTCCCCGGAGCAGGATCTTCCAGGTACGGATACCTGGCGATGATCGACTCGTGCAGGATGAACGTCGCTGCTTGATCGAGCCAGATCGCTTCGGCGATCGAATCGAGCTCAGTCGGTGGCTGCTCGGTCGGCGGCACGCCATCGAATTGCGTCCGCCCAGCGACGTCGTAGAGGTAGTCCGGACCCACGAGTGCGGGAGGTTCCGCAAGCTCTTCCAAGATCCCGAGCACGTGCGCCGCCTCCTCGGCAGCGACAGGAATGAGATCCGTCGCCGGAGAGAGATCCGCACTGGCCGACGAAATGGCCTCGGCACTCCGGGACCTTGCTTCTGCGAGATCCTCAGCGCTCGCGACACCGAAGGGCTCGAGCACTGCGAGGTTCAACTCCTCGAGGAGAGGCCGAACGACAGAGACCCGACTCTCGAGGACGAGCGCCTTGTCCACTGTTTCTTGAGCCCTATCCGCCGCCTGAGCGGCTGAGCGACTGGCACCAAATGCAACTCCGCACAGGGCCGCCAGAAGCACCGTAGCGGCGAGCCAAAGAAGCGGCGACCGCCGTTTGCCAGTCTCTGCCTTCGGCGCATGCTGCTGCGCTTCTACCGGCAAACCATCCATCAGCTGAAAGAGCTGAACGTCGCTCGCCGAATCGGTCGGCGTCGGCGCTACCTCGCTCGTGGCCGTCTCGGCGCCGAGCAACAGGTCGACACATGTGCCACTGCCGCGTGCCGAAGAGATGGTGAGCTGCGCCCCTATGGCAGACGCCCGTTCGCTCATGATCGACACGCCGAGGTGGCCAGCGCTTGCCACGTTCGTTTCGAACCCAACTCCATCGTCACAGATGCGCACCGCAATGGGATCTGCCGTGAGCGTGACGGTGACCGACGACGCGTGAGCGTGCCTGAGGACGTTGTTGAGGATCTCCTGCACAATCCGGTACATGGCTATCGAACTCGTGTCGTCGAGCGTCACATCTTCGAGATCAGCGACGACGCTCACGCGCGATCGCGCAGAGAACACCGCGATCGCCGTCTCGATGAGCTCACGAAGCGACATCTTCGCCAACTCGCCGGGGCGCATCTCGAACAGCAGGCTGCGCATCTCCGCTTGCGATCCAACGGACGCCTCGTGCATGCGTTCGATGAGTGCCGCGACAGGATCGTTCGGATCGACCAGATTTCTCGCTGCCGATGACAACAGCGAGATCGTCGACACCGCCTGGATCACCGTGTCGTGCAGGTCCTTGGCGAGGCGCTCTCGCTCTTGCAGAGCGGCACGTCCAGCCTCATCGGCGGAGAGTCGGATCGTGGACATGGTCGCCGCAGCCTGTCCGGCAACGGCGCTGAGGCGCCCGATCGCGAAGCCCGACTCGAGGTGACCGGCGCGACTCTCGACCATCAGATATCCCACGCGCCTACCACCAACGACCATCACAGAGGCGATCGCCGAGCGTGCGGGACCGAAACAATACGCCGTGGGCACCACGCAAGTGGCGCCATTCTGGTCACCGGGCCCATCGTCGCCGAGCAGCCACTCGAGCACGCGATCTGAATCCATGGATTCAGGCACCTCATACCCATCCGTCACGTCGAGACGCCGAACGGCGAAATCGTGGTCTTCGTCGTCCTCGAGGACGACACTGATGAGGTCCACGAACAACAACCGCTGTACCCCGGTGACGACTTTGTCGAGCACCGCATCGACGTCGAGCGTCGAGGAAAGTGTGGCCGCAATGTCGCTCAGGACCTCGAGTTTCTCCCGTTGTTCGCGTTCTTCGATCTGCAGTCGCTCTCGCTCACGCATTTCCGCCCGAAGGGACTCATTCGTCTGCTCGAGCTCGTGCGTTTTTTGATCGACTTGCTGGTCGAGGCTGCCAACCAGTCGCTGCAATGCCATCTCGGCTTCGACACGGTCGGTGACGTCTCGGAAGCTTCCGAGAAGGCCGACGACTTGGCCATCTTTGGCAATGACCGGATACTTGTCGGTCTCCAGCCAGCGAATTGACCCGTCGGCGTGCTGGATTGGTTCGCTTATCCCAAGGGACTCGACGCCCGAGCTCATCACCCGTCGATCCCAGTCGACGTAGTCCGCTCCGGAGAGATCGTGCCACAACATGTCACCGTCGGTGCGTCCGATGACCTCGCTCACGGTCATGCCCGCATATTCGGCGAACGCGTTGTTGCATCCGATGAAGACCGAAGATCGATCTTTGATGAAGACCGGTATCGCCATCGTTTGAATGAGCGCATGAAGGAACTCCTGCGCGGCAAACAGCTCTTCGGTCCCCTCGAGCATTCCCTCAAGCAGGGCGCTGTACAACCGCAGTGGGTCCTCGTACGACATATCTCAGCCGCCCCGAACCTGACCTGCCCAAGCCACTACGACGACCTCCCGTGCCACACGGTACCGCGATGCCCGGAGCTCACGAGAACTCAGGGGGAACGCAACCGAACGCCGAGCAGTCCAGAGGCGGCGGAGACGTCGACACCCGATGCTGCGGCCGCATCGAGTACCGCGAGTGCGGTGGGGACATCGAGGTCATCGTCGAGCGCTGCGCGAACATCGTCGATACCTCCGGGTGCGCCGCGAGAGGCCTTCCAGCTGGCCAATCTCATTTTGGCATCCTCCAGAAGCGAGTCCGTCCAAGACCACTCCGGCGTTCGGTAGTGCTGTGAGAGAACGGCCAACCGCAGGACCTTCGGGTCGACCTCTGCGAGCAGGTCCTTGACGAAGATCAGATTTCCGGTCGATTTGCTCATGGGTTCGCCATGGAGATGCACGCAGGCCTGATGCATCCAGTGCCCGACGGGTTCAATACCCGCCGAGTCGAGCTGTGCGCCGCTGAACTCATGGTGGGGATACACGAGATCACAACCCCCTCCATGGAGGTCGATGGCTCCCAGCTCTCGAATGGCGAGCGCCGTGCACTCGATGTGCCAACCAGGGCGACCGCGCCCCCATGGACTCTCCCACGCCGGCTCCCCTTCGGCAGAGGTCTGCCAGAGAACCGTGTCGAGTGGATGGCGCTTGCGCTCGTCGCCCGGATCTTCGCCACGCAGCTTGCCGATCACCCGCATGTCAACCCGGTTGTATCCGCTAATGGAGCCAAACCCGTCCGACGCGGTGTAGCGGTAGTAGACCCAGCCATCGCTCTCATACGCATAGCCCTTCTGCAGCATGGTCGAGATCAACCCACGGATGTCGGGGATCGCCGAAGTCGCCCGTGGTTCACTCCAGGGCTCCAGGTTCCCGAGCGAGCGAAGGTCGTCGTCGAACTGTCGCTTCTGCCCAAAGGCCAAATCGAGATAGTTGGTGCGATCGCGCTTCGCTCGAGCGAGGAGATCGTTGTCGATGTCGGTGATGTTGCGCACCATCCTCACCTCGTGCCCCGCGTCGAGGAGGCGGCGATGCAGTACGTCATAGGTCACGTAGGTCGCGGCGTGTCCCATGTGTGTGGCGTCGTAGGGAGTGATGCCGCAGATGTAAATCTTCGCGATCGGACCTGGATCGAACGGGCGGATCATCCCAGTCGCGGTGTCGAACAGACGCATCTCTGACATGCTCGGACGATAACTCGTGCGACCTCCAACCCGCGGCCCACCGGGCTGGAGTTTCGCGTCATCGCAACTTCGAGCTTTTTGCGCGTTCCCACTATGGTTCAGCAACGACATGGGAGCTTCTGTGGGAATACTCGAAGGAAAAAACGTACTGATCACCGGCGTACTCACCGACGCGTCACTCGCGTTCGGGGTTGCTCAACTCGCGCAGGCGGAAGGCGCCAACATCATTCTGACCGGTGCCGGGCGAGGTTTGAGTCTGACAAGCCGCACTGCTCGAAAGCTCGAGGTGGAGCCCGAGGTGCTCGAGTTCGATGTGACCAACCCGGACCACGTTCCCGCGCTGCGCGATCATTTGGCATCAACTTGGGGACGCGTCGATGGTGCCCTCCACGCAATCGGGTTCGCTCCGGAGTCGTGCCTTGGCGATGACTTCATGGGAGCGAGCTGGGATGACGTGAAGGTGGCCCTCGAAATCTCGACCTACAGCTACAAGACGCTTGCCGAAGTCGTCACGCCACTCATGACCAACGGTGGATCTGTCGTCGGACTCGACTTCGACGCCACCGTCGCCTGGCCGGCCTACAACTGGATGGGTGTGGCCAAAGCTGCGCTGGAGTCGACGAACCGCTACCTCGCGAAGGCACATGGCCCCGACAACATCCGATTCAACCTCGTCGCGGCGGGCCCGATCCGCACGATCGCTGCCAAGTCGATCCCCGCATTCGCCAAGTTCGAAGATGTGTGGGATGAGAAGGCTCCGCTCGGCTGGGATGTCCGAGATTCGTCGGCGGTTGCTCGATCGACCGTCGCGCTTTTGTCCGACTGGCTGCCCGCCACCACGGCATCGATGATCCACGTCGATGGCGGCTTCCACGCGATGGGTGCGTGACGCGCTTACTCGTTTTCGGCGGGACCGGTCTTCTCGGATCCCACATCTGTCAAGAGGCACTGGGCAAGTCGTGGGAGGTGGTCGCAACCCACCATTCGACAACACCCGACGGTCAACACCGCGTTGACTGGCGCCGGTGCGACATCACCGATCCTGACAACGTGCGGGCCCTGGTGGAGACTGTTCGCCCCGATGTCGCGGTCAATGCTGCCTACGTCCAGAGCGGAGCGAAGGTTGCAGAAACCTGTGCCGAGGGGGCGGAGAACATCGCACTCGCCTCAGATGCAAGCAGCGTTCGCCTGATCCACATCTCGACTGACCTCGTGTTCGACGGAACGCTCGGACGGCCCTATCGAGAGGTCGACCAGATCTCCCCGATCAGTGACTACGGCCGAGCCAAAGCGCGCGGCGAGTCTCTCGTGCGAAGTGCTCACCCAGACGCTCTGGTGATCAGGACGTCGCTCATCTACGGGGACCCATCAGCGCCTCAGGAGACGCTGGTTCGCCGGGCCGCCGAGGGGCAGGACATCGCGTTCTTCACGGACGAGTGGCGTTCACCCGTCGAAGTTGAGCGGTTGGCCGCAGCGATCTGCACACTTGCGACGTCCGACCACTCGGGCATTCTTCACATCGCTGGCGAAGAGCGGCTCAATCGACTCGAATTCGCACGGCTCCTCGCAACGCACCTGGGACTCGATCCGACCGGTCTCGTGGGGCGAACCCGTGACCCGACGCTCGGTCCACGACCCGAAGACGTGAGTCTCGACTGTTCGGTGAGCAGCGCGCTCGGCCTGACCATACCCGGCCCCTCGTCGCTGCTCGCTCAGTCCTGATCGGTCTCGTCATAGATCTCGCCGACGAGCTCCTCGAGCACATCTTCGAGCGTCGCCAGGCCGACCACATCGCCGTCACCCGTGACCACGAGCGACATGTGGCGGCGGTTTCGTTGCATCACCAGCAAGAGGTCTTCGACCGTCTGATCGATGGTCACCCGTGGCATACGACGGATCAGCTCGAGGGGAATGGGGTCGTCCTGGGCCCCGAGAGGCAGACGCACGAGGTCCTTCGCGTGCACGAAGCCACGAAAGTCCGATCCGTCTGCCCGCAACACGGGGATTCTGCTGTGCCCGTGTTCAACGACGAGAGCCTCGAAGTCGCTCACCGTCGCCGATGAACGAACCGAGACGATGTCTGGCAGCTCGATCATCACCGATCGGACTCTCGTGTCGCCGAAATCGAGCGCTCCCACGAGCAACGCGTGTTCCTGCTCGTCCACGAGGCCGCTCTCTTTGGAAGCATCGAGCATTCGCAGAAGCTCGACCGGAGTCGACGCCTTGTTGAGGCCCGCATCTGGATCGATCCCCGCAAGACGAAGCAGCGGGCGAGCCAACAGGCGGAGCACCCAGATGATCGGACTTCCGACGGTCACCGCAACCGCATGAATTGGTGCGATGAAGCGCGCCGACGTCTCCGGATGCGCGATCGCGACGTTCTTTGGAACCATCTCACCGAACACGGTGTGCATGAACGTGACGAAGAGCAGCGCGACCGCGAAACCAATCCCGTGCAGCAACCCATCGGGAAGGTCGATTACCGACGAGATGATGGACTCGAGAACGTGTGCGACGGCCGCTTCGGCAATGAAGCCGAGAAGGATCGAACAAATGGTGATCCCAAGCTGCGCCGCGAAGAGCTGCTGTGTGATGTTGCTGACCGACTCTGCGGCGATTCGTGCGCCTCGGACCCCTTTGTCTGCCATCGACTCGAGCTTTGTCACTCGACTCGCAACAAACGCGAGCTCGACACCGACAAAGAAGCCATTGATCACGATCAGGAACGCCGACAAGATCAGCGCCATCGTCGTGCTCATCGTGCGCCCACCGCGGAGTCGGGGCTCATCAAGCGCACCGAAGCCACTCGCCGGCGCTCCATCGCAACAACCTCGACCTTCCAGCCAGCGTGAGTGAACCGCGCTCCAGGCGCGGGGATCGCGCCGAGCTGGTCGAGCACGAAACCCGCGAGCGTTTCGTACTCCCCGTCTGGAATCAGGAAACCGCAGGCGTCTCGAATCTCGTCGTGATGGAGCGATCCGGCGACGATGTAGCTCCCTCGTTCCTCGATTCTGGTCATCCTCTGTGAAGGGCCGTCGTACTCGTCGTCGATCTCACCGACGATCTCCTCGAGGATGTCCTCCAGCGTGATGATCCCGGCCGTACCGCCATGTTCATCGATGACGATCGCCAAGTGGTTTCGTGACTCGCGGACGCCCTGGAGCAGGTGGTCCAAGTCAACGGACTCAGGGATGAAGACCGGGTCGGTCATCAGCTCGACGACCGGCGTGGTGGCCCGGCGCTCGTGCGCAATGCCGTAGAGAGCCTTGATGTGCACGACGCCGATCACGTCGTCGGAGTCTTCGCCGTACACCGGAAACCGTGAAAGACCAGAGTTGGTCGCTGCGACAACAAGATCCTGACCGGTCGCGGTCCGATCAAGAGCGACGACCTCGACGCGCGGCACGAGCGCGTCTGCCGCCGTCTTTTCGCCGAGGCGAATACTTCGCGTCAACAGGGCGACGTCCTCGTCGTCGAGAACGCCGTCCTCCCCCGACGTCACGATGAGTCGTCCGATCTCATCGAGCGATCGAACCTGATCGAGCTCGTCGGTTGGTTCGATCCCGATCGATCGCACCACCGCATTCGCTGCGGCATCGAAGGTCACGATGATCGGTTTGGCGACGATGCCCCACAGGCGCGTCGCTCGACTCAGCCAGGTCGACATCTCATATGGCCGGTCGATCGCGATCGTCTTCGGGACGAGTTCGCCGACAACCATCTGGAATGCCGTGGCCAGACCGACCGCCAGCACCACGGACAGTCCGGTCACCGTTCCGTCCCCGACGCTTGATCCCAGTACACGGTCGATTTGTGTCGCAATTGTCGACTTTGCGATGAAGCCGAGAATCAGGGAAGACGCGGTGATGCCGAGCTGGCTTCCTGACAGGTAGAAGGACAACGACTCGAGAAGCCGCTGCACTCGTCTCGCACTTGCCGAACCGTTGTCGGCCTCCTCATCCACGCGACTGCGGTCGACGGCGACGAGGCCGAACTCCGAGGCGACGAAAAAGGCGTTCGCGAGCACCAACAGGGCGACCGCCAGTAGACCGAGTATCGTGCCGATGCTCAGAGGCTAGCGTCGCCTCCGGTATCCAGGGCACCCACGCGTGGGCGCACCACGATCAATGTTCCGGCATCGAGCTCTACCGAAGCCTCGACGTGCGCAAACTCATTGCTGATTCCTCGGGTGCTCGTGGACGCGAGCACGGCGTTCTCGAGTGGCCAGCGAAGGCCGGAGGTGGTGACACCCCTCACCTCGTCGGAACGCGGCACGAGCGAGACGACATCACCAACCGCACCGGCGAGCGTCAGACTCCCGTGGCGGCCGCCGTGCAGGACCGATGCCATACCTTGTGCCGTGTACACATCGACTCGTGCTTTTCGCTCGGCGCAGAGTGCTCCCCAATTGCCGAGCTCGTGATCGAGCCGCCCTCCGTCCACGCCGATCGCAACGATTCGATCGACGTTGGTCTCGTCTGCATGATCCAAGGCCAGTTCGAGATCGGTGTGATCCTTGTCGGCCGAGAACTCGATGATTTCTGCGTTCTCCGCACGAGCCCACGCGACATCACCCTCTGAAGCCGAGTCGAGGTCGCCGAGAAGGACATGGATCGCAAGCCCATGCGACCTTGCGATTCGTACGCCGCCGTCCGCAGCGATGATCACGTCGGCATGTTCGATGCCAGCGAGCAGGCGACGCTCTGGCAGCGCCCCACCACCGAGGATCACAGCGAACGACATCTTGCGAGGTTATCGACGAGAGACCTGCGGAAGTCGTCTCGGTCGTCAACCGCCTGGCAAGTACTCGATCGGGACTGCGAGAGTGACGCCGCTGCGTTGCTCGAGACCGACGATGATCGCGATGACCTCGCCATTCCCGTCGACGACCGGACCCCCCGACCACCCTTGCTCGACGGTGGCGCTGATGACGAAGACATCGGGACGCCCGATCCCGTAGTCGACACCAGGCGTCCTTCCGATGATCGTGCCCGTCGTCGTGGTCACGCGACCATCACTCGGGAAACCGGCGAGAGCAACCACCTGGCCGATGGCCACCGGCGACTCAGACGCCGGGAGACTCGAGGGCAGCTCCGTGCCGATGATGCTAGACAGGTCGTGGAGTCGAGTGGTCGTGACGAGGGGTTGATCGTCGCTCGTTACCAGGGCGAGAGGGCCGTCGTCGAGGCTCGCTCGCCGCGCGTCGATCAGCGAGTGGGCAACTGTGGCGATCCGTCCATCGTCGAGTTGCACCGCAGTTCCCCGTTGAATCAGCGGCCCGTAGGTCGTGAGTCGGGCAACCGCGTTCAGATCGATCGAGTCGGCACCAGCAGCCACGACCGCTGCTGATGCCACCTCGACCTCCGGCGTAGCCGGATTCGACGTCGGAACAACGTCGGCGGAGGCCACACCAATGGCCATCACGAGAAGAAACCCGAATGCACTACCAAACAACAATCGAATCTTCACACGCATCCAGCGCCCGGATGACGACGCATAACCTCCACACACCTAGGAGTACCAGTCACTCGCGACCGTCTTCATGAGCAATTCGGCCTTGAGGCCCAGCGCGAGACCCAAGACGTGCCGTGCGGCCGATGCGGCGATACGCTTCCGATCCCCGGGCCGTTAGCTCAGTTGGCTAGAGCGCTGCCTTCACACGGCAGAGGTCACTGGTTCGAGTCCAGTACGGCCCACAAACCCCGTCACCCGGGGCTTTGCCCCGGGCGCCGGGTTTGTGGGCCGACGGCGCGGCGTCTTTGCCTCCGGCGGGCGTTGCACGCAGCTCGCTCGCTTCGCCTCGCCTCTTTCGCCTGAGGCGGCGTTCGCGCAGATTCGATTCAGTTCGCCGCTTTCGCCTGAGGCGGCGTTCGCTCACATGGCTTCATTGGCTGGCGCTTGCGGCCGATGGGGGTTCATGACCGCGATCAACGTTCATCAGCGCCAGTCAACGCTCATGCCGGAGCGGGTCCGTTTTCGGTGTCTTGACTGCGAGGTGGCATGGACCGCTGACGGAGACGAAGACTGTTGGGTCTGCGGCGATCCAGGTGTGACGTTGCGTACAGCCTTGGCCTTACGCGAAGACGACCACCTTCACCTCGACTTCCAATAACTCGCAAGCGTTAGCCCGCGACGGTGTTGGTGCTTCCCGGCATCATCCTGGCCCAGCACAAGAAGAACTCGCTCGAAGGGTCGCGAAGCGACTGCGTGTTCTCGGGACAGTTCCCAGAGTCGGGACCGATCTCGATCACCTGACCGTCAGCGCTCCCGGACGAGCACGAACGCTCGCGAGGTGTGTTGGCGACGAGGGTAAAGCAATCTCCCACATCCAGGTCGGTCGACGTCTGGATGACCGGTCGATTCTCGGTGGGTTCATTGTTCGCGAATGCTGTCACGATCAGGATTCCGAGAATCAGGCCAAGGACAAGCAGAACTGGCACCGACGCCCAAACACTGACAGAACCATCCCCCTCCTCGTCATCGATCGGCCGACCCGCTGTCGACGGCTTGCTCGCACGCCGAGGCGCTGTGCCCGGCGGAGGTTGGCGCACCGACCGAGTCTGCACATTGCGCTGCTGAGAAGACGTGGAGCCTGGACGGTGGGCCGCGTCGTACTCGGCCTTCTTGGCGGGATCCGACAGAACGTTCCACGCAACGTTCACCTGCTGCATGGCCTGTTCGGCCTTGCGCGCCTCAGCTGGTGGGCGATCCAGCTGCCGGTCGGGGTGCAGCGCTCTGGCGCGACGAAGATACGCCTTTCTGATCTCCTGCGTCGTCGACGTCGGCTTGATACCGAGGGTGTCGTAGTGCGTTGCCATTGCCGCGCGAGGGTATCTCGTCTGACGAGCGCCGTATGTGTCGGCCAGTCTTCGACATTCCGCGAGACCTCAGCGCGGAATGTACGGTGACAACATGGCAGAGATCTCGTGTGCAAATTGTGGAGAGGACGAGAACCTCGACGGCGAGCGTGATGGCGACACCATCTCGATCACCTGCGCGAACTGCGGGCTGGTCTGGGACCGCGATCTGACCCCCGTCTGCGACTCCTGTGGCTCCGACGAGGTACGAAAGGCCTTTCAAGCCATCGTCGAAAAGAGCCGCGGAACGCAGCTGTCGATCCAGTCGATGCGCCTCGTCTATCTGTGCCCGCACTGCCAGCCCGACCTGCTCGCCGACTACCTGGCCAGCAAGTCACCGCTACCCCCTGAAGAACTTCCGTTCTGAAGACAATCGGTTGATTGGCTCAGTTGGCGAGCAGCGCCTCGGCGACGGTCTCCAAACCCGCTGACCGGGATCCTTTGACAAGGATCGCCGTGTCGTCATCGAGACGTCCGATGGTCTCGACCGGATCGCCGACCGGGTCGACGCCATAGAGATCGGTTCCTACTGCGATCAGCTCTGCGCCGATCGCCATGATCTCCTGACCGATCGCGAGATGATCCGCTGCTTCGCTGTCGCCCAGCTCACCCATGTAGCCAACCACGGCGATCTTGCGACGCTGGGGCAGGCGGGAGAGCCCGTCGAGCGCACCTCGCATCGACGTAGGGTTCGCGTTGTAGGTGTCGTTGATGACAAGCGCTCCTGCAGCAGACCTCTGCACGTCCATCCTCCAAGGCGAGAGCTCCGCTTCTGCCAGGCCCGCCTCCACCGCTTCCGGAGGCATGCCCATCCAGAGCGCTGTTCCGACTGCAGCGGCGACATTCGTCGCCATGTGGGCACCCCGCGTGGTCGGACGCGCCATGACCCGACCCCACTCCGTGGCAATTTCGAATGTGGCTCGAAGGTCATGATCGACCTCGATCTTGGTAACCGCAACATCACAATCGCTCGTGGTTCCGAAGGTGAGAACCGTCGCTTCGGTACGGGATGCCATCGCTCGAACAAGATCATTGTCGCCGTTGAGAACCGCCAACCCGCTCGACGGCAGACCTTCCACGATTTCACCTTTGGCGACAGCGATGGCCTCGACCGATCCGAACTCGCCGGTATGGGCCGGCGCGACGATCGTGACGATTCCGATGGTCGGGCGGGCCACTTCACACAACAACGCGATGTGGCCGATACCCCTCGCCCCCATCTCGACGACCGCCACCTCTGTGTCGTCCGGCGTGTTCAGCAGGGTCAGCGGAACCCCGATTTCATTGTTGAACGATCTCACCGACGCGTGCGTTTTCATCGAACGGTGAAGCACAGATGCGAGGAGGTCCTTGGTCGACGTCTTCCCGACCGAACCGGTGATCGCGACGACCGGGCCGCCGATTCGATCTCGGGCCGCAGACGCGAGGTCGCGCAAGGCAGTCGTGGTGTTCTCCACGATCACCGCGGAGCCCATCGTTGGCACGTCGTGCGTGAGATAGGCGGTCGCGCCTGCATCGATCGCTTGTTGTACGAAGTCATGTCCGTCGCGTTCGGCCACCAGCGGAACGAACAATTGTCCGGGAACGACGGCTCGGCTGTCCTGGGTCGCCCCGTCGAACTCGGTCTCGGGGCCAAATACCGACCCGTTGGTCGCGCGAGCAGCTTGGGAGGTCGTGAACTTCACGTGGCCACGCTAGACCCGCGCACCACTACTCTTGAACACCGTGACCAGCCAAGCATCCCCGACTCCTCTTCTTGTGCTCTTTGGCGGCCAGTCTGCGGAGCACGACGTCTCGTGCGTCACCGCAAAACATGTGCTCAACGCAGCCCGACGGGACCACTACCAAATCATCCCCATCGGGATCGGTCGATCGGGAGACTGGGCGAGGGCAGCCGTCACGTCTGACGCTGAAGCCCTCGATCCTTCGGGCGAACCCGTGGATCCTTTCTCGCTCCTGCGAGAAATCGGTGAACGCGGTGGAGCCGTGTTGCCGTTGCTCCATGGGCCGATGGGCGAAGACGGCACGATCCAAGGGCTCTGCGAGCTCGCGAACATCCCCTATGCCGGCTCTGGGGTGTTGGGGTCGGCACTCGCAATGGACAAGATCGCCGCCAAGAACGCACTCGCTGCCGCTGGCATACCGCAGGCTGCGTGGCACGGCTTCAACGCCGACGAAATCACCGAGGCCACTGCACCGAACCTTCTCCACGATCTTGGCGACACCGTGTTCGTCAAGCCCGCCAACATGGGTTCTTCGGTGGGAGTCAGCCGAGCGACCAACGTCGACGAACTACGTACGGCGCTTGAACTCGCCGCTTCCTACGACGAGTGGATCGTGGTCGAAGAAGCCATCGTCGGGCGAGAGATCGAGATCTCGGTTCTCGGAAACCGCAGCCCGCGTACATCTCTTCCCGGCGAAATCGTCGCCGGAGCCGACTTCTACACCTACGAAGACAAATATCTCGACGGCGTCGCGAAACTCGTCATCCCCGCACCGCTCGACGATGCGGAGATTTCGGAAATGCAGTCACTCGCCATCGCGGCATTCAAGGCGCTCCGCGTCGATGGATTGGCCCGTGCGGACTTTTTCTATGAACCCGCTGGCCGCGGCTGGCTCGTCAATGAGCTCAACACGATGCCGGGCTTCACCCCAATCTCGATGTATCCCAAGATGTGGCAGGCATCAGGGCTGGAATACCCCGACCTCATCGACGAGCTGATAACGCTCGCCTTCGAGCGACACGCCCGCCGGACGAGAAACACGGCTCGTTAGAACCCGCCCGAGCTGCCGCCGCTGAATCCGCCGCCTCCGCCGCCCCAGCCGCCAGAACTTCCGCCGCCAAAACCGCCTCCGAAGCCCCCGCCGCCTCCGCCGCCCCAGCCACCACCGCGATGTCTGCGTCCGCCGCCATGGCCACGAAACCCACCGCCGCCGATGATGACGCCGCCGCCGAACCCACCGCCGAAGCCGCCACGGCCGTTGTGGCGCTGACGGCGTTGTGCTTCTCGGTAGACATCGTCAGCGGTCTGTTCGATGCGCAGCGCCTCGCTCGCGGCACCCGCAGGATCGGACTCCGCGATCTCGGTTGCCCGCATGAGCGCTGAACGGAGTCGCTCGATCGACTGCTGCGCGTCCTTTTCTCGCTTCGATGAGAACACGTGTGACTGCACGTGTCTGTCGGCGCGATCCACCGCCACGGTCGCCGACCGAATCTGGCTGAGGGCCTGATTTCGCTCTCGCTGCCGCTCCCCCACCGTCGTCTCGAACTCTTCCAGCTCGGTGTTGACGATCGACTCCACTTGCCCGCTCAGCTCCATCGCCAAGAGATAGTCCGTGGGCGTTCGGCGCAAAGCCCCTTCTGCATCATGCTGAAGCTGCTGTACCCGGCGCGCGACCTCAGGCGCCCGCGAGGGGACATCGGCTCGATGCTCGTTCACGTAGTTGATCAGCAATTGAGCATCATCGGCCGATGCTGCCACGGCGGCCGACGCACCCTCCTTGGCCGCCGCCAGCAACACGTCGAGTTCGTCCAATTCATCCAGAAGTTCATCAGCGAGATCGACCCCCGTCTGAGCCTTTTCGAGTTCCGCGTTCACCATTCGCATGGCGGCGAGATCACGTGGAATGTCTCCGAGAGATTCGGCTGCGAGCAAGCTGGCCTCGGCGCGACCGAGCAGGCGCTCGGCCTCGTCGGGATGAGCGAGAACATCGTCAAACGATGCGGTTGCGTGCTCGTCTGCCCAAGTGTGCATCGTTGCGCGTAGCTGCATGACGCGGCCTCTTTGGCCCTGAATTTCGGGACCCATGTTGCTTCGACGCACCAATGTCGCGGCGTGCCTATCGGAGAGCGACGCGAGATCATCAGCAACGGACGCCACTTCGGTCACGAGGGGTTCGAGGTCGGACGCCATTCGGTCGACATCGATTCGCATCGCAAACGGGTCGAGCAGATCAAGGCCGGCGGAGAGCTCGGCAAGCCGACGACGGCCCGAGTCGACAACCCACCCCTCCGCTTCCCGCGCATCTGCAGCGTTCAATCCGGCGGCGACCTTTTCGGTTGCCGCCCTGTGTTGCGCTGCGAGCAGATCTGGCTGACCGCGCAACTCCTCGACGACGACTTCGAGTGCCGACACCTTCTCTTCCGCCGAATCAACGACGGTGAGCGCTTCAGCGACATGACCATCGACCTCGGCCTGGTCTTCGGCGCTGTAGCCGGCAACATCATCTGGGGTCACCTCGCTCACGGGAGACCACGCCTCATACAACGCCCGCGAGGCCTCCGCAGCTTCGGTTTGAGCAGTATTCAGACGTGACATTGCTGATCCGGTTATCCGCCCGCCCACGATGACGGCTTCTTGTTCGGCGTCGTACCAGCGAGCTTGGACGTTCGTCACTCGAGTGGATGACTCTGCGAATCGTTCACGAGCGATCTGTCCACGGGACTTTCGAGTCCGTCGTTTCGTGTACAGCCAGGCTCCGCCACCGACGACGGCAGCAGTTCCCAGGACCCCGCCAACGACAGGCGTGGTGTAATTGGCGGGCACCGTCTCGAGCCCTTGGACCGTTCCCCCAACGCCGCTGGCGAGGCCTGCACCGATCTGTCCATCCTGGAAGAAGGCGTTCATCCGGCCGCGAATGTCGACCGCATCGTCGTCGAGCCGCTCATTGAGATCGTCGCCGTAGTCGATGGCAGAGATCCGATCAGCCACAGCAACCGCAAGCACGACCTTGTTGTCGGCGACGTCACCGGGCGAGTCGAAAGCTTCTGGACAGTTGGTCCGGGCTACATCTTCGAGGTCATCGCCCGACGGCAGCGCGTCTACCACCAGCACATGAAAGTCGATGCCCGTCTGGCCTTCGGCTGCCGAGATTGCGGACTCGAGTCCGTCGGGATCCGCGACTCCGACGAAGTCGATGAGATCCGCACACGCATCGCTCGCCTGTGCGGCTGCCGCCGTCAGACTTGCGAGGGCAGAAAGGATGAGCAGCAACCCGAAGAGGGGCACGGTGAAAAGTCGTCTTGCCATGATCGTGGACACTAGTCCGCGACCTTTTGGCAGGCCCGCACGTCATGGAGTCGTGGAAACGAAACTTCGAGCACTAACCCCCCGGCAAATGGTCCTGATCGTGTTGTGGCTCACTCTCGCCTTTGTCGCCTCGTTCTTTCTTGTCGTGCTGCTTTCTGGCTCCGTTCTGGCCTACGTGGGGTCATAGGCACGCTGGCTGTGGGCTCAGCGCGGCGTAGAGGAAACGAAGCAACTCGCTTCGTCGTTCGGCCAACGAACGAAGACTCGGTTCGATACCCATGGCCCGAAGCACCTCGACCTCGGTCGCCACGCCCATGATCGTCGAGTAGAGCGAAAACAAGAGCAATCGAGCGTTGTCGCCGGCGACCCGGCCTTCTTTCAGCGCGAGCTCGAGCGAATGTTGTGCCGCTTCGATGTGATTCGACAGCCGCGAGGTCAATTGCACCGCGACCATCGAGCCGGGGCGCGAGGCTTCGCGCAACAAACCGAGCAGCGCCGGACGCTGTAGCGCGAGCCGAAAGACGACCCGGACCGTTCCCTCGACCTGATCCCATACATCGTCGGCTCCGACAACGTCATCGAGCTCGGCAATGAACTCCGTTGCTGCCTGGTCCACCACCGCCTGGAACAGTCCATTCTTCGACTGGAAATAGTAGAGAATCGACTGTTTTCTAAGCCCGAGGGTTCGCGCCAAAGCGTCGAGTGACGTTCCATCAACACCGGTCGTCCCAAACGACTCAAGTGCCGTATCGAGGATTCGTTGACGCGTGTTCACGACCCGCATCATAGTTCTCTCTACCAATTGGTAGAAATCCCGATCCTGCTGCTAGAACAGAGTGTTGTGATCGCCGAAAGTCTTGCGGGTAAGCGCATCGCCGTAACTGGGTCGACCGGGTTTCTCGGAACCGCCCTCATCGAGCGCCTCGTCCGTTCCGTCCCCGAGTGCGAACTCATCCTGCTCGTGCGTCCCGGACGTCGAGGAGCGCAGGCCCGTGTCACCAGGGACGTCTTGAAAAACGATGCCTTCGATGGCCTGCGCAACGACCTCGGCAAGGATGCCTTCAATGAGCTCACATCTCGCCGAGTCCGCGCCGTAGCCGGTGACGTCGGCACCGACGGCCTCGGCCTCAGCGGCGAAGACCTCGACCTCTGGCTGACCGCCGACGTGATCATTCACTCCGCTGCGACCGTCTCGTTCGATTCGCCGCTCGATACCGCCGTCGAGGTGAATCTGCTCGGCCCGCAACGAATTGCGAACCTGTGCAACGACCATGGCGTCACACCCCACTTGGTCGCCGTCTCCACTTGTTACGTCGCTGGCAGCCGCCGCGGTGCTGCCCCCGAAGAGCTCGTGAACGAGAGTGCCTACTTCGTCGAGGTCGACTGGCGTCGCGAAGTCGATGCGGCGCGACGCAGTCGCCTCGACGAGGAGACCAACAGCCGTCAACCGAAGAAGCTTCAGGACTTCCGCGCCGGAGCGCAGCGTGAACTCGGCGCCGTCGGCACCCCCGCCCTCGCCGCAAAAACTGAGTCGCTGCGGCAAGCTTGGGTCACCGATCAGATGGTCGAGAACGGACGCGCCCGAGCCTCGTCGCTCGGATTTCCTGATGCGTACGCGTACACGAAGGCGCTGGGCGAGCTCGCTCTCGTCGAGCGACGAGGCGACGTCCCGGTGTCGATCGTTCGTCCCTCGATCATCGAGTCGGCCTGGGCCGAACCGGTCCCTGGTTGGATCCGTGGATTTCGAATGGCCGAGCCCGTCATCATCTCCTATGCGCGAGGGTTGCTCAGCGAGTTCCCGGGAGTTCCCGAAGGCGTCGTCGACGTCATTCCGGTCGACATGGTGGTTGCAGCAATCGTCGCCGTCGCCGCTCGTGGCCCCGAGGCCGATGGCCCCGACGTCACCCAGGTCGCGTCAGGGTCTGCAAACCCGCTGCGTTACAAGAACCTCGTCGACTACGCCGAAGAATGGTTCGTCGCCAACCCGATCTACGACGAGCTCGGACAACCGATCGCCGTTGCCGCATGGCAGTTTCCTGGCCGTGGGCGAGTCGAACGACAGCTCGTGCGTGCCCGAACCAGTCTCGAACGAGCGGACGCCGTGCTCGAGAAGCTGCCATTGCGCGGCCGGACTGCTGACTACGCAATGAAACTGCAGGCGCGTAAGGAACTGCTCGATCAAGCGTCGGGCTACGTCGAGCTGTACGGGGCCTATGCCGAATGTGAGGCGCTCTACGGTCTCGACAATCTGCTCGGCATGTGGGAAACCCTGTCCGAGCAGGACCGAGCCGAGTTCACATTCGATCCCCGGATCATCGATTGGAAGCACTACGTCCAGAACGTGCATCTTCCGTCGGTTGTTCGTCAGGCTCGAGCCAAGACGTCTCCTGGCAAGAAGGTCGGCCCGAGTCGCAGCGACCGGCTTCGCGGGCAGGTGCTCTCGCCCGACCGACAGATGGCCGCATTCGACCTCGAAAACACGATCGTTGCCTCGAACGTGGTCACCTCATTCGCCTGGCTCGGCACCCGAAACCTCTCGCCCCGAGATCGAGCGATCTTCGCCGCCAAGGCGTTGTCCCAAGGACCGAGTTGGTTGGCCCTCGACCGCAAGGACCGCAGCGATTTTCTGCGCTCGTTCTATCGCAATTACCGAGGTGCATCGACCGCAGAGATCGAACGCGACGCTCAGGAGCTTCTGAGCGACTACCTGTTGAGCAAGTCCTTCCCCGACGCCATTCGCCGAGTTCGCGATCACCGCGCACTCGGACATCGAACGGTGCTGATCACCGGTGCTCTCGACTTCGTCGTGAAACCGCTCGCTCCGCTGTTCGACGACATCATCAGCGCCGAGATGGGCGTTTCCGGTGGCCGATACACGGGCGGCATGACGTCGGTTCCGCCCACCGCGGAGAATCGCTACCAAGCGCTCGCGGACTATGCGACTCGGCACAACATCGATCTCCGCGAATCCGTTGCGTACGCCGACTCCTCGAGCGACCTCCCGATGCTCGAAGCCGTTGGATTCCCGGTTGCGGTGAATCCCGAAACAAAACTCGCAAGCATCGCTCGCAAGCGCGGCTGGCTGGTCGAAGACTTCCAGAAGCAGTCCGGAGCACCCGCTCGACCAATCCCTCTCGCTCCCCGGACGGGCGCCCGTTCTGAACCCATGCTGAGCCGACTGATGAACAGCAGCCCCGGCGTCGCCAAGGAGAAAACCCGACGATGAGCCCTAGAAAAGCACCCCGCCCCGGATTGGTTCTCGACGTTGATGCGTCGACACCGCCCGTGCTCTTCCACCACGGCGAGAACTTCCGGATGGAGAAGCTTCCCGTCGGCCGGTCCCGCATCATCTACCCAGCCGAGCCAATTCGGGGTCTCAGCGATCCCGATCAGGCCATTCGAGATGCCCTCGACAATCCCATCGAATCCGAGCCCCTCCGCGCGTTGCTCACGCCCGGCATGAAGCTGACGATCGCATTCGACGACATCAGCTTGCCCTTGCCACCGATGCGCCGACCGGACGTGCGACAACGCATCATCGAAGCCGTACTCGACATCGCCGCGGAGGTTGGTGTCGACGATGTGCACCTGATCGCAGCTCTCGCGCTCCACCGCCGCATGACCGAGGACGAGCTTCGCCACGCCGTCGGAGATCGCGTGTACGACGCGTTCGCTCCTTCAGGACGCCTCTACAACCACGACGCCGAAGATCCCGAGGGCATGACCCATCTCGGCACGACAAACCACGGTGAGGAAGTCCAGATGTCGACCCGGGCCGTCGAGTCCGACCTCACGGTCTATGTCAACATCAACCTCGTCTCGATGGACGGCGGACACAAAAGCACGGCCACTGGCCTCTCGGGCTATACGGCGCTGCGCCATCATCACAACGTCGAGACGATGCAGAACTCGAAGTCGTTCATGGATCAGGAGAACTCGGAACTCCACACCAAGAACTGGCGTCAAGGTGACGTGATCAGAAACGCTGGCGTCAAGATCTTTCAGATCGAGACCACGATCAACAACAACACGTTCGGCGAAACCGGTCCGCTGTCGATGCTCCAAAAGCGCGAGTGGGAATGGACCGGTCGCGACCGGGCCAAGTTCCTCGCCATGCAAGGCGGCCTCAGCTACATGACGGCGGGTGCTCGGCGGAAGGTCTTCCACAACTGGAAGGCACCCTACGAACTCACCTCGGTCCAAGCCGGCGAGATCGAGGCCGTGCACAAGGTCACGACTGAGAACACCTATGCCCAGCATCTCGTTCCCGTCGAAGGACAGACCGACATCATGACGATGGGCCTGCCCTACATCTCTCCGTACAACGTGAACTCGGTGATGAACCCGATACTGGTCGCAGTGCTTGGACTTGGTTACTTCTTCAATCTCTACAAGGGAAAACCACTCGTTCGCGAAGGTGGTGTCCTGATCATGAGCCATCCCACACCGTGGGACTTCAATCCCGTCCATCATCCGAGCTACATCGACTTCTTCGAGCAGGTCCTCGCCGATACGACCGATCCAATTGAAATCGAGAAGAAGTACGAGAAGCAGTACGCCGAAGATGAGTGGTACCGCCACCTCTACCGGACCAGCTACGCCTACCACGGCGTTCACCCGTTCTACATGTGGTACTGGTGCTCACATGCGTTGCAGCACCTCGGTTCCGTGATCGTTGTTGGCGGCGACCCGAAAGCCGTGAGGCGACTCGGGTTCCGTCCGGCCTCAACGCTGCAAGACGCACTCGAGATGGCTACCGACACGGTCGGCCCTCAGCCGACGATCACGCACTTCCACAATCCGCCGATGTTGATGGCCGATGTGACGTGAGTGCGCTCACCGACGCTCGAGCCAAAGTCGCGCAGCGACTTGCCGGCACGGAGGTTCCGCTCGTTGGCAGATTGCGCAAACCTCTGCAATCGCTTCCCTTCCCCTACACGGCGCCTACCGTCCCCCAAGCGGTCGAGCTGCCAGAGAAACGTGGCGTGGTCGGAACGGATTTTCCCACCGACTGGGCCCGAACAGAACCCGCTCGGAGAACCCGTGCACTGTTGATCGATGGCATAGTACGCCCGATCATGGCGGGTCTCGCTCAGCCAACCCGAAGGGGTGAAGATCGACTCGATGGGCTGAGCGGTCCAGCCGTCTTCGCAGCCAATCATCACAGCCACATCGACACTCCGCTGCTCTTGAGCTCACTCCCCGCCCCGTGGCGACATCGCGCCGTGGTCGGAGCTGCCGCCGACTACTTCTTCGGGACTCGCGTCACGGGCGCGTTGTCCGCATTGGTGATCGGGGCTATTCCCATCGATCGAACCAAGCTCAGCCGAACGTCGACCGACCTTGCTCGCGACCTCATCGACGAAGGCTGGTCCCTCGTCGTGTTCCCCGAGGGTGGACGAAGCCCGGATGGGTGGGGCCAACCGTTTCGTGGCGGCGCAGCCTTCATCGCACAACGCACCAACACACCCGTCGTACCAGTGCACATCGAAGGCACCGGTCGGATTCTGCGCAAGGGCAAAAGCACGCCGACACCCAGCCGCACAACCGTGACATTCGGTGAACCGATGTTCTGCGGCGAAGGCGAGGATGCCCGCGCGTTCAACGTCCGCATCGAGGCGCGCGTCGCCGAGCTCGCCGACGAGGCGATGACCGACTGGTGGCAGGCACGAAAGCGGGCCCATGCCGCAGACACCCCCTCACTGACCGGCCCACAAACCGCAACGTGGCGTCGCGTTTGGGAACTCGACGCCGATCGTCAGACGCGCAAAGGACCGATGCGACGAAGCTGGCCACGCTGAGCGAATAGCTCTACCTAGCGGGCCGAGGTTCGTCGACCGGAGATGTTGTTCGGCAAGATGCGAACCCAATCGGTCTCGAACGAGTGAGGAGTCCAGCGAAGGACGTCGAGGGACTCGAGCTCAGCTTCTTCATCTGGGTCGTACACCGTGTCGGCCATACCCTCGACGAGCACGCTCCATCCAGATCGGGTCTCAGCGTCCCAGCGATCGACTTCGAACGCCACCGGCCGGTTCATGCGTGCGGCACCGAGTTTGGCGCCACGAGCGCTGCGAAACGCCAGTTGGTGGCGAATCACGCCGAAAGACACGGGGAGGACAACCGGGCCACCTTCGTGTACGAATGCAACTCGTCCGATCGGCGTCTCTCGGAGCAGCGCCCAACACTCGTCGGCGCTGAGGACCTCGAGTCCGTGTCGATCGGTGATCGGGGCGGTGTCTTGTTCCATAGTTCACCCTTAGCGCGTTCGCCCTGTCCCACTAGGGACCGAAGTCCTCGCTCTCGCCCGCACCTCCCCCCAATCTGAGGGGTCTTGTGCTCCGTCGCTCAAGGCGTGACGGGGCTCACCGATCCGAGGTTCGTGCGGAACCTTTCTCCTCGTTGGCTCGCGTGTGCCCTCTGCGGCATCGCACTCTTGGCGAGCGGATGTGGAAGCAATCCACCGGAGTCGATTGCGTTCGCTGACGCAGCACCATCGGTGTCCGAACCAACATCCGGCAGTTTCTCGCCGGCGCAGCAAGAACTCATCGAGTTCCACGCATCGTGGTTGTGCGAGATGCAACGTCGAACCTTCGCGTCGCTCGACGATGGTGACGTTGCTCGCATCGAGGCGCTCGTCGCCGCAGGCATCGACCCATCCGTCTACGAAACCTTCGTCGCAGGTGAACTGGTGCAGCAAGATGTGCGCGATGCCGTGCTCTGGTCGTACCAGCAACGATGTCGTGACGAATGACCTAGAAAGTTCGGGTACCGAACGGTCGATACGACAAGTGTGGCGCAAAAACTATTCTCCTCATTTCTTATTCTCTGCATCGCCGTCGTCGGCCTCGCAGCTCCTGCATCGGCCCAGCGTTCGGCTACTCCGACGCTTCTCACCAACGAGCGCATCGACTGGCTCGCTGGTAGCTCGGAGTGGATCAACCTGAGCTGGACCACGGCGGTCGAGCTCGACGATGTCGAGGTCCGCGTGACTCGCAAGTCACGAGGCCTCGCAGTCGAATACCCGAATGGTGAGGACTTCAGCAGCCTCATGACCGACCGCACCCTGTCGGAGAACGAAATCGACTTCACCGCGCTGAAGATCACCACGGACGCGGCGGTCCGCGGCACCAAACGAGCACTGATCGAGATCTCCTGGACGGAGAGCGGGAAACGTCAAACCGCGAGCGGCTGGCTGCGGTTCACGAACAAGACCTACCAGGGTGAGGACTTCGCCATCCTCACAGAGGACGCCGCTGTTTCGACTGCACCACTCACGCCCGAGGCGAACTGGGTGGAACTTGCGTACAAGGGCCTTGCGCCGACCACGACGGACATGAAGATCACCGCCTCGTCTCCATTCGAGGTGTATCACCCGCAAGAAACCTTCACGAGCCTCCATCATGATCAGACGCTTCACGCCGGAGAGACCGACGTCGCTCGCGTCTGGTTCGATCCAGATCTGCTCAAGGCTGGCACGCACGTGCTGAATGTGAGCATCACGTACACGAACACTGCGGGCGTCGAGAAGAAGACCTCACACGACGTGAAGTTCGTGGTTTCTCCCGACGCCGTCGTGGCCCCGATCGAGGGTTAGGCCGTCACGTTTCGGGCTCGACCCGTCAAGCGGGCCGAATACACGCCGCGAACGCATCGGCTTCGAGCGGATCGAGGCCGAGTCCGAAGGCCGGGTCGACGAAGATGGCTTCGGCTTCACTCGCGACCAGTTGGTCCACCACGCAGCGAGCATTCTCGTCAGATCGCCCCGCCAGCTTGAGCTGGGCAATGGCCCGACGTCGAAGCTCGGCCGGGTCGTCGTCAACGGGAATGGCCCCGACATCTGCCAACGGTGTGCCCTCAGGATCTTCATCGTCGGCGAAATCGATCGATTCATCGGATCGGCTCTGACCTGCGAGCACGGCAGTGTCCAGACCCACGCAGTAACCGGTCGCCGAGACCAACGCATCGCGCTGCTGCTCGCCGCGTTGCTGCCGAGGATCTGCAGCGCGGAGCTGACCGAGCGCGGCGAGAGCATCGGCGACACACGTCGACTCGACTTCGGTGAGACCGGTCGTAGACAACGCAACGATCGCCTCGCGGCGCCCGAACTCATCGCCGGAACAGGCGGACAGCGCGAGCAACACGATGAGAGCCCAAGTGGTGCGGCGGAGGACCATAGTGGTTTGGTCGGCGAGCGCCGCGGTCAATTGAGGAGCCGCGTGCGGCCCGAGCAGGTTCCTTCAAGCCCCGGGACGGCGGCGAAAGCGGCTAGAATCGCCGTGTTTACCAAGCTCCTGAGGAACAACCTGTGGCCGTCTATGCCAACACCCCCATCGAACTGATCAACGCCGTCTACGGAACGCTAGATGAGCGTCTCGAAAAGGGACGGGCTCGCCTGGGTCGATCCTTGACTCTGACAGAGAAGATCCTGATCAATCATCTCGATGATGTCGACACCGGAGGCATGGAGCGAGGAGTCAGCTACACCGACCTTCGCCCGGACCGTGTGGCCATGCAAGATGCGACGGCACAAATGGCATGGTTGCAGTTCATGACGGCCGGCTTGTCACAGACCGCGGTCCCGACGACGACACACTGCGATCACCTCATTCAGGCGCGCGTGGATGGCAAGACCGATCTCGCGGTGGCCGCGGATACCAACAAAGAGGTGTACGACTTCCTGCAGGACGTCAGTGCGAAGTACGGCGGCGGGTTCTGGGCTCCGGGCTCCGGGATCATTCACCAAGTCGTCCTCGAGAACTATGCCTTTCCCGGTGGGATGATGCTGGGAACCGACAGCCACACGCCTAACGCTGGCGGCCTGGGGATGATCGCCGTTGGTGTCGGTGGAGCCGACGCGGTCGATGTGATGACCGGCTTCCCATGGAACGTTCGCTGGCCAAAGGCAATCGGCGTTCACCTCACGGGCGAGCTGACGGGTTGGGCCGCGCCGAAAGATGTCATCTTGAAGGTCGCCGAGATCCTCACCGTCAAGGGCGGCACGGGCGCGATCGTCGAATACTTCGGTCCTGGCGCCGAGAGCATGTCGGCTACCGGCAAAGCCACCATCTGCAACATGGGCGCCGAGATCGGTGCCACCACATCGCTGTTCGCCTACGACGACGCGACCAGCCGTTACCTCAAGGCGACCGGCCGAGAAGAAGTCGATGACGCAGCACGCGCTGTTGCCCACCATCTCCGAGCTGACGACGAGGTCTACGCAAACCCGGGAGACTTCTTCGATCAGGTCATCGAGATCGATTTGACCACGCTCGAGCCGTTGATCAACGGCCCACACACCCCTGACCTTGCTCGACCGCTGAGCAAGCTGGGCAGCGAAGCCGAACTGAACGGGTGGCCAAAGGAGATCTCGGCAGCGCTCGTCGGCTCGTGCACCAACTCGTCCTACGAGGACATCAGCCGTGCGGCGTCGATCGCCCGCGACGCCGCATCAAAGGGGCTGAAGGCCCGTGTGCCGTTCATGGTCACGCCAGGGTCTGAGGCAACGATGCGCACGATCGAGCGCGACGGGTTCCTGCAAGACCTCGAAGCGATCGGCGGAATCGTCCTGGCCAACGCGTGCGGCCCGTGCATCGGCCAGTGGAAGCGAGATGATCGCGATGGCAAGGAAGGTACCGCCAACACGATCGTCACGAGCTACAACCGCAACTTCCCGAAGCGCAACGATGGCGACGGCGCCACCCTCGCATTCGTGACGTCGCCGGAGACCACGGTCGCGATGGCACTCGCTGGAACGATCGACTTCGATCCCAAGACCGACACGTTGACCAATGATGCGGGCGAAGAGGTCATGTTGACCGTCGGTGATGCAATCGAGCTGCCGCCCACCGGGTTCGAAGACGGCACGTCGATGTTCATCGCTCCTCCCGAGGATGCAAGCAACATGGAGATCGTTGTCAGCCCCACCTCTGACCGACTTCAACTGCTCACGCCGTTCCCCGAATGGGATGGACGCGACTATCTCGAGCTACCAATTCTGGGCAAAGGGATGGGCAAGGTCACCACCGACCACATCAGCATGGCCGGCGCGTGGCTGAAGTACCGAGGCCACCTCGAGAACATCTCGGGCAACCTGTACCTCGGTGTCGTGAACGCGTACACCGGTGAGAGCGAACTGGCGCTGGATCCTTCGGACGGCCAGACGAAGAGTTACCCGAACATCGCGAAATCCCTGCATGAAAAGGGCATCAACTGGGTGTTCATCGGTGAAGAAAACGTCGGCGAGGGATCAAGTCGCGAACACGCCGCCATGGAGCCTCGATTCCGTGGTTGTCTCGCAGTCTTCGCCAAGTCGTTTGCTCGGATTCACGAAACCAACCTCAAGAAGCAGGGCGTGCTCGCCTTGACGTTTGCCGATCCCTTGTTCTGGGACGCGATCGAAGAGGGCGACAGCATCAGCATCACTGGCTTGTCGGAGCTGGCCCCCAACCGACAGGTCGAGTGCGTCTTGCACAAACACGACGGTGAGAGCATCGAGTTCCTTGCGAATCAGACGCTGTCGGAAGACCAAATCGGTTGGTTCCACGCCGGCAGCGCTTTGAACCTCATACGGCAACAGACCACCGGCTGAGGCCGGCAAGACAATGGACCTTCGTCAGCTCAATGCGTTGATTGCGGTGTCTGAGCATCGCAGCTTCAGCGCCGCGGCGCGAGCGTTGCACACGGTGCAGTCGAACGTGTCCACCCACGTGGCCCGTCTCGAGCGCGAACTCGATGCCATTCTGGTTGATCGTCGAAGTGGTGAGCTCACCGCCGAGGGCGAGGTCGTGGTCCTCCGAGCGCTCCGGGTCACAGCAGAACTTCAGGCGATTCCGTCTGACGTGTCCGCGCTGCGCGATGACATCCGCGGAACCGTTCGTTTTGGAATCATTGGGACCACCGGGCGGTGGTTGGTGCCAGAATTGCTCACCTCGCTGCGCGCGGGATATCCGGGGGTCCACCTGGTGGTCGTTGACGCAACCACCACCGGACTGCTCCCACAACTGCAAAGTGGACAGCTGACGGTGGCCGTGCTGAACCTCCCCTTGTCCGAACCTGAGCTGGCCTCCGAGCCGCTGTTCGACGAAGAACGCGTGCTGATCGTTCCGAACGATCATCCACTTTCCGGTCTCGAACGGGTCTCGCTCACCGAACTGTCCCAGCATGAAATCGTCGTCCCCCCCGAAGGCACACAGTTTCGAAACGAGGTGGACGCCGCAGCCGCCGAAGCTGGCGTGACACTCAAGCCAAAGGCAGAGCTCGACGGCATGCGACTCCTCGCATCACTTGCATTCCAGGGATACGCGCCGGCGTTGGTTCCCGCCACCGCAGCACCGGTTGGAGAATCTGGCGATTGGTCCGTCGTGCGCATCGATGACATGTCGACACGCAGCGTTGGGCTGGCGTATCGCCGATGGACGACGCTGCCGGCGCCGGCAAGGGCGGTCCAAAGGGTAATTCGCGAAGTTGTTGCTGCGAAGGGCGACGAGCAACCTGGGCTTCATGTCACGGTGTCACAAGAGGATCGACCGGCCAACTAGCTCGCAAGGTAAGTGGCGAGCGGGCCCCAATACATTGTGTTCCACCCCTCGGCGAGGTGACCCGAGGCTCCGTCTGGAATTGCAGAGTGCGTCAAGGTGATCTGTGTGCCTTGGCCATCGTCGGCAAAGTCATATCGAACGACCGAATACACCCCTGCAGCCCAGTCGGCTGGTCGCCAGGCCTGCACGATGTACTCATTGTCCACTCGGTCGAGGAGTACCCCTTCGATGGCCCCGCCGTGGGTCGTGAAGCTGGCGCCGCGTTCGGTTGCGAGCTCTGCCGGTGCTCCCGTCATTTCACCATGAGCTTCCGAGTCGGCGATCACTGAGAAGACCTGGGAAACCGGCGCTTCAAACGATCGAGTCTGAACGACGGTGTCCTGGGCAGAAATCTCGGATTCGTTTCCTGACATGTTGCGTCCTTTCGTTGCTATACCACTTGGTTTAGTTAACCAGAAGGTATAGCATGGTGAAATGAACACTGCAACGCCGGCGCGAACTGCCTCGGATGAGAACCTCGATGCAGTCTTCGCTGCGCTGGGGAACTCGACTCGCCGAGCGCTGGTCACCCGTCTCGGCGCTGGGGACGCAACCATTTCCGAGTTGGCTGAACCGTTCGACATGACACTGGCGGCGGTCTCGAAACACCTGCTTGTCCTCGAGCGAGCGGGCTTGGTCGTCCGAACACGTCGCGGCAAGGCACGCCATTGCCGCCTGGACGCCAACGCGTTCGAAACCGCTGAGAAATGGCTCGGCTCTCGCCGAGAGATGTGGGAGAGCACGCTCGATTCGTTCGCCGACTACGTCGAGGGACACCACGCGGAAGAGGCGGGCGATGCATCCACAACCTGACCTGACCGTGCGGCGACATGTCCTGGCCCCACCCGAGACGGTGTTCGACGCCTGGACGGACCCAGCACATCTCATGCAATGGTGGGGACCCAAGGGCATTGAGTGCACCCACGCCGAGGTCGACCTAAAAATCGGAGGACGATTTCGCCTCGCCAATCGCGCTCCCGATGGGACGACCGTCTGGATATCGGGAACCTACGAGGAGATACACCGACCCGGACTCCTCCGACACACCTGGGTGATCGAATCTGCGCAGGCCCCGATCCCCGAACTCGTCACCATCGAGTTTCTGGCGGCGGGCGAAGGAACCGAGATCATCATCACCCACGCAGCGATCGCTACCAAACAGGCATGGGACGGCCACCAGCAAGGATGGTTTGGCTGCCTCGACGGGCTCGTCGAGCTTCTTTCGGAGCACCCTGTCTAAACTCTCGCCGTGACCACTACACATCCCGTCGGCGCCCAGCCCGAAGAAGATGTCGCCCGATCGAGCCGGACGATCGCAACAGGGCCCGATGGACGACGACGCGTATTGGTCGTCATCGCCGATCGAGAGAACTCCGCGCTAACGACAGCAGATGCAAACCTCATCGCCGACGGTGCACGCGCCGCGCTCGACCAGGGAATTCCCTTCGTCTGCGAATTGCGAGCCAACGGTCCAGCGGCCGAGGAAGAACTGGCCGTCACGTTCGCCATCGGCGCCGCAGCTCGACAGCTCACACAATGTTCGGGCCGCATTCCGACGATCGGTATCCTCGACGGCGACGCGGTGGCGGGCCCGTCGCTGTTGCTCGGCCTGCTTGATCACGTCGTCGTGGTCGATCACAGTCACGCATTCGTCAGCGGACCAGCCATGGTCAGTGCGTTCACCGGCGTCGACTTCAACCGAACCGAGTTGGGTGGCTCCAAGGTGCTTTCGTCGCTTGCAGGCGTTGCCACGCTCACGGTCGACAATCTCGACGCGGCCCACGACGCCGTCGACGAGCTGCTTTCCGTCTTGCCAGCCAACAACAACGAGATCCCGCCGCTACTCCCAACCGCAGATCCTGCGGACAGAGCCACAACGGACGCAGCCGACATCATCCCCGACACTGCCACCGGCGCGTATGACGTACGGGACGTGATCGCGGAGATCGTCGACGACGGCTGGTTTCTCGAGTGCCGAGCCACCTTCGCCAACAATCTCGTGACCGGATTCGCGAGCTTCGGCGGCCTTCCCGTCGGCATCGTGGCGAACCAACCCATGTCCATCGCGGGAACGCTCGACATTCCTTCCTCGCAGAAGGGCGGGCGGTTTGTCGCGTTCTGTGACGCGTTCAACCTGCCACTGGTCACGTTGGTCGACACGTCCGGGTTCTATCCAGGCAAGGACCTCGAGTGGAGGGGAATGATCCGATACGGGGCACAACTGGCCTTCGCCTACGCCCGGGCGACCGTTCCCCGCATCAACGTGACGCTGCGAAAGTCCTACGGCGGCGCCTACATCGTGATGGACTCGAAGAACATGGGCAATGACCTAGCCTTCGCGTGGCCCAGCGCCGAGATTGCCGTCATGGGGGCCAAGGGCGCGGTCGAGATTCTCCATCGCAACACCCCTCCCGAAGATCGGGTTGAGCTCGAGGCCGCCTACGAAGAGCGGCTGCTCAATCCATACATCGCCGCCCAGCGCGGAACCGTGGACGCAGTGCTCTCGCCTGCCCAAACGCGATCCGAGATCGCAAGTGGGTTGAGCCTGCTGTCCAGCAAGCGAGAGGTTCTCCCCCGGCGCAAACACGACAACTCGCCGCTGTAAGACTGCGGGCCCCGATCTCGGCACGACCTACCGGGGCCGGCCGCCTCGGGTTCATCCGAGGACAGCAAAGTAACGATTGCAATACAGCGTCCATCGTGTTCTCAACGATCGACGACTCGACATATAGTGGCTGAGACGACGCTCAATGGCGAGTGGTCGGGCACTATTCGACCATTTTCATCAGAGAGAGTTCGCGTGACCGATTCCCTGACCATCACCGACAACCGCACGGGCGAATCCGTCGAGGTACCCATCGTCAACGGCGCCGTTGACGCCACGGCATGGAAGAAGCTCATGCCGGGGACATGGTTCCTCGATCCAGCCTTCGGCACGACCGCGTCTACGGAATCCGCCATCACGTTTCTCGATGGTGGAGCCGGAATTCTCGAGTACCGCGGGTACCCAATCGATCAGTTGGCCGAAAAGTCGAGCCACCTCGAGGTCGCACACCTCCTGTTGACTGGCGAACTGCCCACCCAGGCCGAACACGATGAGTGGACGACCGAGATAACACACCACACCTATCTGCACGAGAACTTCCGTCGTCGCATCCACGACGCGTTCCACTACGACGCGCACCCGATGGGGCTACTGACATCGAGCGTCGCCGGGCTCTCCACGTTCTATCCCGAGTCGAAGGACATCGAAGACCCCGACAACCGCATGCGCCAGATCGTGCGGCTCATCGCCAAAATGCCGACGATGGCCGCTGCCGCATACCGCTTCAACAAAGGCCTTCCGTTCGTATTTCCACGAAACGACCTCGACTACACATCGAACTTCTTGTCGATGATGTTCTCGATCGCGGAGGACGACTACGTCCCGGATCCCGCTCTCAAACGAGCCATGGAGATCCTCTTCATCCTGCATGCGGATCATGAGCAGAACTGTTCGACCACCGCAGCCCGCGTCGTCGGATCCGCCCATGCCGATCCGTACGTGTCCGTCGCCGCAGCGTGCGCTGCCCTCTACGGGCCACGTCACGGAGGGGCCAACGAAGCCGTGCTACGGATGCTCAAGGAGATCGGCAGCTACGAGAACGTGCCCGCGTACATGGAGCGCGTCAAGGGCGGCGAAGAGCGCCTCATGGGCTTTGGCCACCGGGTCTACAAAAACTACGACCCACGGGCAACGATCATCAAGGAAGCGGCGCACGACGTCTTCGAGGTGACGGGCAAGAACCCGTTGCTCGATATTGCGCTGAAGCTCGAAGAAGTCGCACTCGCAGATCCCTACTTCATCGATCGCAAGCTCTACCCCAACGTCGACTTCTACTCCGGACTCATCTACCAGTCGATGGACTTCCCCACGGAAATGTTCACCGTGCTCTTCGCAATCCCCCGCACGGTCGGATGGCTTGCCCACTGGAAAGAGATGCTCGAGCAAGGCTCTCGCATTGCACGCCCTCGACAGGTCTACACCGGCGAGGGATCACGCGACTTCGTCGTCATAGGCGATCGCTGAGCGCGCACATCACCCGAGCGCCGCTCCGCTCACCTCCGAGCTCCAGATACGTCTACCCTTGCCATGATGTCGAATCCGCGGCCCGAGAGGCACCATCGCAGCTCGTTGAGCGCCGTTGTGGCGGTCGTCGTGCTCTCCGGTTTCCTGGCCAGCACGCCACTCGGCGCTGACGAGCTACCCGTTGGGTCCGCTCCCGCAGGCTCAGCCGCAGAAGTGACGCGTCTCGTCGACCAAGAACCACCGGCGAGCACCGGAGACGCCGAGGGTTCTCCGCCTGTCGCAACGGTGAGCGTCGAGGTACATGGAGACGATCTCGATGAGGTTCACTCCGCGATCATCGCGTCCGGAGGCACCGCGTATGGCAGCGTGCCCGGTCACTTCGTCGAGGCCAGAGTTCCGATCGACAAGGTGAACCGACTCGCCGAATCAACAGCGGTCAACACCGTCTCGCGCGTGACACTCTCGAGCGGTACCTCACCGCTCCCGTTCAACTCGACCTCGCTTCAAACGACGAGTGCGCTCCAGAGCATCGTCGAGGACACCGTCCAACTCCGTTCCTGGCATGAGCTCGGACACACGGGGGCTGGTCAGCGAATTGGCATCCTTGACATTTTCGGCACGTCCGAACTCGAACGAGCAATCTCGAGTGAGCGCCTGCCCGCCCCGGCCGGAGCGTTCTGTCGGAGTTTCGGCGCTTCGTGTCCGATCACTCGCTCGAACGCCGGTCCCCACGGAGTCGGCGTCGCCGAAATCATCCATCGAGCGGCGCCCGACGCCCAGTTGTACCTGGCGACCGTGACGACGCTGAGCGATCTGACGGCTGCGATTGACTGGTTTGCGGCGGAAGGTGTGACGGTCATCAACCGATCAGAGACCTCCGAGTTCGATGGCCCGGGTGACGGAACAGGTCCGCTCGCCTCGTTGGTCGATCGCGCGGTGTCCAACGACATGGTGTGGGTCACGGCCGCTGGGAACGCGGGCGGCGACACATTCCGCGATGGCCAGAACTGGGTGGGAACATTCAACGACCCCGATGGGAACGGCGTACACAATTGGGCCGCCGGTGGAGAACGCATGGAGTTCACGTGCGGTTTCCTGCTCGGTATGCGTTGGGATGACTGGGATGATGCGTCGATCGCGACCGACTATGACCTGTGGATCTACGACGACATCGATGACGTCAATCCCGAAGCGCGTGCCACCGACAACCAAAACGATTCAACACACCGTCCGCTCGAGCGGATCAACACGAGGTGCTCCAGTTCGAGTGATCGGGATTATCTGTCCATCGTGAAGTTCGCCGACCTCGAGCCGGACGGCAATGACCAAATCCAAATCATGGGCAACTTCACGCCGATGGAAGAGTGGACGAACACGAATTCGGCCACTGGCCCGGGCGCCGACTCCGCAAACCCTGGTGCGATCACCGTTGGCGCGACCGCGCAACCATCGAGTAGCACCGTCGCCGGATACTCCTCGCAAGGCCCCACGACCGATGGACGCATCAAGCCGGACATCCTCGGGCCATCGTGCCTTCCGGTCACCGATTTCGCTGGCTGCTTCTCCGGCACAAGCGCGAGCGCGCCCGTGATCACGGGTGTGATTGCGGTCCTCCGCGGTGCCAACGTCCTGCTATCGGCCGAGGGCGCACGCGACGTGCTTCCGAGGATCACCTCGGATCAGGGCCCTTCAGGGCCGGACTCACAGTATGGCTTCGGAGTACTGGCTCTACCGTCGCCGGGCACGCTTGGTGCGCGGACAACGCTGCCGACGTGCGCTGGTGTCCCCGCCACGATCGTGGGCACAGCGAACGACGATGTGCTGCTCGGCACCAATGGGCCTGACGTGATCTTCGCAGCCCAGGGCAACGACCGGATCGAGGGCATGGGCGGCGACGACCTGATCTGCGCGGGGTTTGGTGATGACGTGGTGTTCGCCGGTGATGGAAACGACTCCGTCTTCAGCGGGCCAGGCCAAGATCGAGTACGGGGAGGCAATGGCGCAGACCTCATCAACGGCGGTCATGGCCACGACAACATCGACGGCAACCAAGGACCCGATGAGATCCGTGGATTCACCGGACGCGACTACCTCAAGGGCGGTCTCGGAAACGACAAGGTTCTCGGCGGAGCCGGCGCAGACCGTTTGGTGGGTGGCGATGGGACCGACGAGATCTTTGGTGGCAACGGCGTCGACCGCTGCCGAGCTCCAGTGGAATTCGCCGTCAGCTGCAGACCCTGAGGCCTCAACTCACAAGATGATGTCTGGCCGTCCTTGACCCTCGGTCCAGTGCTTCCGGCAACGGAGTTCGTAGCGGACGTCGGGTGCCGACGCAGGGTCGTCAACCACCATCAACTCACCCTCATAGACCTGGACGCCATCGACGACGCGTGCGTTGTGCGTGGCGCGGTCACCGCACCAGCATCGAGCTTCACACTGCAATGCCTCCGACACGTCGGCAAGCTCGAGCAGTCGTGCCGTGCCAGGAAACAGGCGGCCACGAAAGTCCGTGAGAAGTCCGAATGCGAAGACGTCGAGACGAAGTTCGTCGACGACCTCGGCCAACTGCTCAATCTGTTCGGGTGTGTAGAACTGCGCTTCGTCGCACACGAGGTACTCGAGCGGTTTGCCGTCGTTTCTCGCAACTTCACGCAAGTCGACGGTCGGATCGATGACGACAGCCTCTGCGGAGACACCGAGCCTCGAGCTGACCCGAGCACCTTTGCGATCGAGCATGCTGCACAACGCGCCGCGGAGACCGCCATGGGTGAGGTTGTGATGGATCTGCAGAGCGAGGGTCGACTTGCCCGATCCCATGGTGCCAAAGGAAAACCTCAGCACTCCCATCACGGCAAGATTGCTGCGCGTCCCGGGCAACGTCTGTTGCACAGGTATGGAGGATGCCATCGTCATGAGCAACCGCTCGTTGAGCCGCAGTCTCGACATGCGTAACAACTGCCAGCTCGCACCATTTGTGTCCCACACTGACCACAGAACGGTGCATCGCTTGCTGCCGCTTGGGAATCCGCGGACGGTCGCTCCTCGCACAATTCGTCGACGGCGCTCGATGATGGCGGATCAGCTGCCATGTCGAGACCCTGGCTCGTCTCGGTGACCGCCTCATCGACGCCAGGCAGCGTGGGCTGACTCCGTTCTCCGGTGGTCAGAATGTTTCGCGCGCGCCGCTCGTCTTCGGGCAGGTACTCCACCGCTAAACGACGGAAAAGGTAGTCCATCAGGCTGGAGGTGATCCGAAGATCTGGGTCGTCGGTCATTCCGGCCGGTTCGAATCGCATTCCCACGAATGCGTCAACGAAGGCGCCGATCGGCACCCCATATTGCAGACCGTGGCTCACCGAGATGGCGAAAGCGTCCATGATTCCGGCGAGCGTTGACCCTTGCTTCGACACACGGATGAAGAGCTCGCCGGGCCGACCATCGGCGTACTCGCCCACCGTCACGAAGCCCTTGCAGTCCGCGACGCGAAACTCGAAGGTTCGCGAGGCACGAGACCGGGGAAGCTTCTCTCGGACGGGCTGTGCCGCAGCGGCCACGAGCGCATCGATCGCCGCCTGCGGCGCCTGGTCATCGTCGGTCGCAGACTTGGCCGACATCGGCTGACCGACCTTGCAATTGTCTCGGTAGAGGGCGACGGCCTTGAGACCCAGGGTCCACGAATCGATGAAGACCTGTTCGACTTCCTCCACCGTGGTTGACTCGGGCAGGTTCACCGTCTTGGAAATCGCACCGCTCAAGAACGGCTGCACTGCTGCCATCATCAGAACGTGACCGCGAGGTTCGATCACGTTGTCGCCCATCGAGCAGGCGAAGACCGCCACGTGCTCGTCGGCGAGGCCGGGCGCCCCGAGTACCGAGCCGGTTTCGGCGATGTGCGCCACGATTCCATCGACGTCGTCGGTGGAATATCCAAGCTGCGAGAGCGCTCGCCCCACGCCCTGATTGACGATCTGCATGGTTCCGCCACCGACCAGCTTCTTCGTCTTCACGAGACCGAGATCGGGCTCGATTCCGGTGGTGTCGCAGTCCATGAGAAAGCTGATCGTGCCGGTTGGGGCCAACACGGTTGCCTGGGCGTTGCGCACGCCATGTTCGGCCGCCCGCACACACGTGTCGTCCCATGCCGAGTGCGCGGCACCCAGCAGCTCTTGTGGAACCAGGTCGGCATCGATGGTGTTGAGCGCACTTCGGTGCATACCGAGTACGCGCTTCACGCTCTCGGCGTCGTCTTCATAACCCTCGAAGGCACCCACTCGCGCCGCCAGCCGCGTAGACATGTTGTAGGCCGAGCCACCCATGAGCGCGGTGACAGCTGCGGCAACCGCACGGCCCCTCTCGGAGTCGTACGGGGCACCGATCGCCATCAACAGCGCGCCGAGGTTCGCGTACCCCAGGCCGAGCTGACGGAATCGACGGGTGTTCTCGCCGATTCGTTCCGTTGGATAGTCGGCTTGGCCAACGATGATCTCCTGCGCGGCAAAGACCAGCTCGATGGCATCCACGAACTCGTCTGCTTCGAACAGTCGACCGGTCTCTTCGGGCCGATGGAAAGGAAGCAGGTTGATGCTTGCGAGATTGCACGCACTGTCGTCAACGTGCATGTACTCCGAGCACGGGTTGCTCCCGTTGATTCTTCCGAACGATGGCGTGGTGTGCCAACGGTTGATCGTCGTGTCGTATTGCACGCCCGGATCCGCGCACTCCCATGCTGCCGTTGCAATGTCGCGGAGCAGGTCTCGGGCTCGCACGGTCTTGACCACGCTGCCATCGAGGACCGCCCGCAGGCTCCACTCGTCGTCGGCGACGACGGCCTCCATGAACTCGTCGGTCACCCGGACCGAGTTGTTCGCATTTTGGTATTGGATCGAAAATGAGTCCGCGCCATCGAGATCCATGTCGAACCCGGCATCTCGAAGCGCTCGTGCCTTTTGTTCTTCCTTGGCCTTACACCAAACGAACTCTTGGACATCTGGGTGCGCGACGTCGAGCATCACCATCTTGGCAGCGCGTCTCGTCTTCCCACCGCTCTTGATCGTGCCCGCTGAGGCATCCGCGCCACGCATGAAGCTCACGGGACCAGATGCGGTTCCCCCACCGTCGAGGCCTTCGCTGGCAGAACGGATGCGGGACAGGTTGACGCCAGCGCCCGAGCCGCCCTTGAAGATCATTCCCTCTTCCGCGTACCAGTTGAGGATCGACTCCATCGTGTCGTCGACCGACAAGATGAAACACGCCGACGCTTGTTGGGGCACGCCCTCGACCCCGATGTTGAACCAGACCGGACTGTTGAAGGCCGCACGTTGGGAAACGATCAGAAACTTCAGCTCGTCGCGGAAGGCCTCGGCTTCCTCGTCATCGGTGAAGTAGCCGCCTTCGGCTCCCCACCGCGTGATCGTGTCGACGACGCGGTCCACGACCTGACGCAACGACGATTCGCGCGTCGATGAGCCGAGCGTTCCTCGGAAGTACTTCTGCGCCAAGATGTTGGACGCATTGACCGACCAGGTGGTCGGCACTTCGATGTCGAGCTGCTCGAAGGCCACGGTGCCGTCACGCCAATCGTGGATGCGCGCATCGCGCCGTTCCCAGTCGAAAAGGTCGTACACATCGACATCCGGGGTCGTGTGACGGCGCGTGATGCCGAGTGCACGTTCAGCGCCAAGTGGGTGCGAAGCAAGTGACATGGTGATCCTCTAGGGGGTAAATGGTGCAAACGCTGGCGCGAAGGCTTCTGTTCCCAGAATGCCACGCCAGCGAGGGCCTGTCCCCCGAGCACACGCGTAGGCAGCGGGCGACAAAAGTCTCGGGGTCAGGGAAACCGCTCTCGCGATCACCCTCAAGAAGGCACGAATTCTTGCGAATTCGAGCCTCCAGCGTGCCGAAGCACCCCTGCCACCCGCTGCGGTCCTCACGATACGGAGCGCGGCCTGTGGGGGAAAAGAGGACGAGCTGTGTATATCAAGTGGATTTCGCGGTCCTTTTCCACAGCCTGGGCCGATTTGGCCCACTCTGGAGTGGATCGACCGTCGATATCGTTGCGTACCATGGAGCAGATTTTCCCCAGCCCTGTGGATGATGTCGACGCAACATCGGTGTACGAATCGGATATTCGCTTGCCGGTAGCCAATCGACCATGGGTCATGTGCAACATGATCTCGAGCACCGACGGCGGCGTCGCGCTCGACGGTGTGTCCGGAGGTTTGGGTGGACCAGCCGACAAAGCCGTCTTCTCCGCCATTCGCAGCCTTCCTGACGTGATCATTGTGGCATCGGGGACCGTCATCGCCGAGAACTATCGAACGGCACAGACGCCTCCCGACGCCCAGCGACGGCGCCTCGAGCGTGGCCAGCCGGCCGTACCGCGCATCGCCATCGTGACCCAAAGCCTCAATATCGATCCTGGCCATCGAGTGTTCGACGGTGATGTCCGACCAATCGTGATCACCTCGGAGTCGTCCCCCGGCTCCAAACGAGTCGCCCTCGGGGAGGTGGCCGACATCATCATCGCCGGAGAGTCGTCGGTCGAACTCGGGACCGCTCTCCATCATCTTGGTGCCGATGGCGCGAAGATCGTGCTTCTCGAAGGCGGCCCGACCTTGAATGGGGCCTTCGTCGACGCCGATCTGGTCGACGAACTCTGCCTGTCGTTCGCCCCCATGATGCTTGGCGGCGACGGCCCTCGCATCGTTGCTCGGAGTTCCAACACCGATGCCCACCCGATGCGCCTCGAGCGGATACTGCACCAAGATGGGTACCTCTTCCACCGGTACGTTCGCATTCGTTGACAAGTCATCGATGGCGAGCGATCGGTGGGACATGACGTTGCGAGACGGTCAGGAACGCATCGTTGCATGGTCGATCACGATGCGCTGACCGACGTCGAGTGAGGACCCACCAGCGACATCCTTCAAGTGGTCGACCAGTGGGCGAATGTCTTCACCCTCGACGCTGACCGCGGTGGCGATGCTCCACAGCGTGTCGCCGGGCTGCACCACATAGATCTCGATGGTGTCGACCACCGAGGAGTGCTCCGACGCCGGCTGGAGGGGGCCGTTCGCTGCGGCATCGCCACCGAAGCCAACAAACGCCGCAACGATCACTGCGGCGAGGATTGCGGCAAACAACATGTTGATCGAGGGAGACCCGTCGTCACGGCGACTCTCGCTCGCCGAGGACCGGCCATCGAGGGAGCGAGCAACGTCTGCGCTGGGCTTCATTGGTGTTGTGTCGAGTCGTGCAGTCATGGTCATCAGTATTCTCCTGGGGTGTGACACTCACCTGAGTGCCCGGGCTGATGGCATCGATCGAGCCAGCCCTCCCGGTCCTCCACCCCTCCCCGAAGAGCAATCTGCGAGGGTCCTTGACCGGGTACGTCCGTTCGGCGAACATGTGTTTGTCGAACTTCCGTTCCCAAGTTATAGTGCGAACAGATGTACGATGCAACCCTCAAATTGTGAAAGATCATCACTCGGTCGACAACGACCCGGAACACGCCAACAAGAAAGCCAATCATGAGCGGCACGAACCTGACCGAACGCCAGCAGGGCATCCTCGACTTCGTCGATTCTCAGAATCGCGAACGCGGGTACCCGCCATCGGTACGTGAAATAGGCGAAGCGGTGGGGTTGACCTCACCTTCAACCGTCCACAGTCATCTCAACACGCTGCAGAAGCTCGGCTACCTGCGTCGTGACCCATCCAAACCCCGCGCCATCGAGGTTCGTTACGACCCGAACTCCGGAGCGGTGATGGAACGTGGCGCGGTGACCCACGTGCCTCTCGTCGGTGATGTTGCGGCAGGCACCGACGTACTCGCCCACGAAAACGTGGAAGAACTCATGCCCCTTCCCACCGAGTTCACGGGCGAAGGCGAGCTCTACATGCTCCGTGTTCGCGGAGAGTCGATGATCAACGCGGGCATCCATGATGGAGACTTCGTCGTCGTACGTCGGCAAGACACCGCAGCCAACGGCGAGATCGTCATCGCCGGCATCCCCGGCGACGAAGCAACGGTAAAGACCTTCACCTCACAAGGATCCACCGTCACCTTGCTGCCGGCCAACGATGCGCTCGAGCCAATGGTGTTCAGCGGCGATGACGTCCGAGTGTTCGGCAAGGTCGTCACCGTAATGAGAAAGTACTAGCCGTTCGCGAGGAGCTCCTCGAGCGCCTGATATGTCATCACGAGCGGAGTCTCGTGGAGGAGTTCAGCCTGGGTGTGCGCGATCGTTGCGTCGCCCGGACCGAAGTTGACTGCAGGAATTCCTTGCTCGGCAAAGAACGCGACGTCGGTCCAGCCAAGTTTCGCGCGCACGATCAGATCGTTGCGCCCAATGAAAGACGCCATGATCGGATGACGGAGGTCGGGTTTGGCGGCGGGCGACATGTCGGTCACCTCGAACGTGTCGCCCTCGCCCATGAACGGCTCGACGACACTTCGTACGAAGGCTTCGGCCTCGTCGGGTGATCGATCGGGTGCGAAACGGTGGTTCACCGTGACCGTCGCTGCGTCGGGCACGACGTTGCCCGCCACGCCACCCTCGACGAACACCGCCTGCATTGCTTCACGAAACTCACATCCGTCGATCACGGGCTGGCGGTGCTCGATCGTGCCCAGGTGATCGAGGAGCGCTCCGAGCCGGTGGATCGCGTTTCGTCCCATCCACGGCCGTGCGGTATGCGCTCTGGCGCCCGACATGGTCACCTTGGCACGCATGGTTCCCTGACAGCCCGCCTCGACCACCGCATCGGTGGGCTCGCCAAGAATTGCCACATCGGCTTCGAGCAGCTCAGGGACCTTGGCGAACAGCTCCCGAAGCCCGTTGTGGGCAATCGCCACCTCTTCGCGGGCGTAGAACACGTAGGTCACATCGACGGCTGGTTCTCGGACGTTGCGAGCGAGCTCGAGCATGACGGCCAAACCGCCCTTCATGTCGCACGATCCGAGACCGTGCAAGATCTGACCCTCGATCCGAGCCGTTGCGTTGTCATTCACCGGCACCGTGTCGAGGTGACCACCAAGGGCGAGTCGATACGGGCGGTCGAGGTTTGTTCTGGCCACGAGATTGTCGCCGACTCGAGTGACATCGAGTCCGTCGATTGAGCGCAACTCAGCTTCGAACCAGTCAGCTATTGGCCCCTCTTCGAAACTGACCGACGGCATGTTGACGAGGTCGGCGGTCAAGGAAAGCAGTGGATGAGGCATTGCTCAAGCGTACAGACGTCGACTCAGCTCGCTGATCGCATCGTCGCCTTGCACGACGGCGACTCGAACGTAGCCAGTGCCTTGTTCTCCGTAGAACTCGCCGGGGGACACGATCAGGCCGACCTCTTCGGCTAGCCGGTTCGTGAGCGCCCAGGCGTCGCCATCGGGAGCCGGCACCCACAGGTAGAAACCACCTTCTGGCATCGGGGCATCGAGGCCCATCTCAGCCAGGAATGCCTGCATGGCGAGAAGACGGCGTTGATATGTGGCCTTCTGAGCCTCAACGTGGTCCTGATCGGAGAACGCCACTGCAGCCGCAGCTTGTGTTGGTCCTGGCGGCATCGATCCGGTGTGCTTTCTCATCTCCTGTAACCAGTGCACGAGCTCGGGGTCACCGGCATAGAAACCCGCACGAATACCAGCAAGATTCGAGCGCTTGGACAGGCTGTGGACGGCGAGAACACCCTCGCTACCGCTCTGCAGAATGGTCTTACCAGGTCCATTCCACGTGAACTCGATGTAACACTCGTCGCTGATGACGGGGACATTGTGTGCGCGCCCCCATGCCGCGGCAGCTGGCAGGTCTTCGAGAGCGCCGGCTGGATTGCCCGGGCTGTTCACCCAGAGCAACGACGCTCGTGCAATGTCGGACGGGTCGATGAGATCAAGTCGCATTCGCCAGTTCTCGTCCATTGGCACCGGCACAGAACGTCCATGAGCCAGTTCGGCGCCCATCGCATAACTGGGATAACTCACCGCTGGGTACAAGACCGTGTCACGGTCCGGATCTCGCAGTCGCAGCCAGTGTGGGAGGCCCGCCACGAACTCCTTGAGTCCAATCGTGGCTCCCAGTGCCATTGGATCGATGTGAACCCCGAACTGTGTGTCCAGCCAGGTCGCCGCCGCCTCGCGAAAGGCAACCGACCCGATCGAAGCCGGGTATCCACGCTCAGAATTCGACGTCGAAAGGGCGTCCACGACAGCTTGGGGCGGCGCGTCGTGCGGGGTCCCGATCGACATGTCGATCGCCGTGCCATGGCGTTCAGCAGCGAGTGCCCGCGCCTCGTTCAAGCGGTCATAGGGGTACGGCGGAAGACCGAATTTCTTCATGGGCCGACTCTATTGCTCCCACGGCTCCAGCTCCGGCTTCGGTGGGGCCGATGCGCCGATCAACCAGGCCTCGAGTCGACCCTTCGAGTCCGGATCGAGCCGGGCCTTGACACGAATTCCATCGTCCATTGCCATCTCGGTCAGCACCTGCCCCTCGCGATGAATCTGCGCGAGCACATCACCGCGGTCGTACGGCACGGACAATTCGACGAGCTCGGTCATCGAACGCAGTTGCCCGCTGATCACCTCGAGAAGCTCCTCGATGCCAATGTTCTCGTGAGCTGACACCGCCACCGAACCTGGATATCGGCTCATCAAGCCGTCGATCTGCGGATCGAGGTCGATCTTATTGAAGACCATCAACTCAGGAACAGACGATGCGCCGATCGCTTCCAACGTTCGCCGTACGGCATCGATGTTTCCCTGGGGATCCGCCGCCGATGAGTCGACCACGTGAATCAAGAGATCGGCGTCGATCACGACGTCGAGCGTGCTCTTGAAGGCTTCGACGAGTTGGGTTGGCAGTTTGCGGACGAACCCGACGGTGTCGGTCAGGAAGATCGATTCACCACCGGGCAGTTGGAGACGCCGAGTTGTGGCATCAAGCGTGGCAAAGAGCCGATCTTCGGCGAGTACTCCTGCGTCGGTCAGCCTGTTCAACACCGACGACTTGCCGGCATTGGTGTAGCCCACGAGCGCAACGCGCCGATTCGACGTTCGCTTACGAGCCTTGGACTGCACGGCGCGGTTCTTCTGAAGGGTTCGGAGGTTGTCTTCGAGTTTGTGAACTCGCCGCACGAGACGTCGGCGATCGACCTCGAGCTGCGTCTCTCCCGGGCCACGGGTGCCGATACCGCCACCCTGCTGTGAAAACGTGCGTCCCATGCTGCGCAGGCGCGGCAGACGATATCTGAGCTGTGCAAGCTCGACCTGCGCCTTGCCTTCGGCGCTCGACGCGTTCTGGGCAAATATGTCGAGGATCACGGCGGTGCGATCGAGGGCCGATCGACCGAGGATCTTCTCGAGCTTGCCCTGCTGGGCTGGGCTCAGCTCGTCGTCGAACACGACGGTGTCCGAATCGACGCTGACCGACAGGTCTTTGATTTCCTCGGCCTTGCCCTTGCCAACGTAGGTCGCCGGGTCGGGGGCTTGGCGCCGCTGGTGTACCCGACCCACCTCGTCGGCGCCGGCCGTATCGACCAGAAGGGCCAGCTCATCGAGAGACGCATCGGTCTCGTCGGCGTTGTTAGGCGGAATCGTCACGCCCACCAACACGATCCGCTCCCGAAACGTTCGATCGATCAGGCCCGACGACTCACCGCCGTACTCCCCAAACGCTCCGCGGTGACTCTCTGGGACCGGGTTCTCCGATTCACCCACGAGGGACCTCAATGCTTGCGACAAAGGTTGCTGTGCCATTCAGCACCGCCGATGGGCGCTCGGTCGTCGAGACATCGACGATTGCGGCGCCGCCCGGCATCGATACGGTGACTCGCTCTCCAACCGCTCCCCACTCGTGAAGACGCTGGGCCGAGACGGTTGCTCCAGACCCACAGGCCTGCGTGATCCCTGAACCGCGCTCCCACACTCGGAGCTGAATCTCATCGGGTCCGTCGACTCGCACGAAGTGGGCATTCACTCCATTGGGAAAGTGACGCTCGATTGCGGGACCGACGTGCGCCAGATCTACCACGTCAGGATCCTCGACTTCGAGGACGACGTGGGGATTTCCAACGGCTCCGATGCCCCACCGTTTCACCGCAGGAAGACCCGCAATGTTCCCGAGAAACTCGGCCGAGTCCGGTTGGTCTCCCGCGGCGACGGGGCCCATATCGGCCGAGGCATATGCAACGCCCACTTCATCGGTCGGTTCGAGCGAACACTGTCGCGTCCCTGCCAATGTGTCGACGTCGATCTCGAGACGCTGTACTCCTCGACGCATCGCGACCGCCTGCACGAAACAGCGAAGACCGTTACCCGATACCTCCGCACTCGATCCGTCGCTGTTGAAGAGCCGCATGACTGCTGTCGAACCGTTGTCGATGCCGAACAGCAGTCCGTCAGCCCCGACACCGGTGCGGCGATCGCACAACTCGACTGCGAGAGCGGGCGCGTCAGCAGGAACCTCATCGACAAAGGTGACAAGAAAGTCGTTTCCGAGTCCGTGGTGTTTCGTCAAGTGCATTGGGTCCAGTATGGCCCGTGGACGAGACGCCTCACTCGGCGCCCTGTCGGACGAGTTCGATTGCTCGTCGAATCGCTTCTGCGTGGCTGACCACTCCCGACCGATCGAGGTCGAGCCATTCGATCCGCGGGTCTCGTCGAAACCACTTCATCTGTCTGCGAGCAAATCGGTGGGTTCGGAACTTCGCGTCTTGCAGCACGAGATCGAGCTGCTCTCGTTCTTCGACGTGACGCAGGAGCTCGCGATAACCGAGCGCTTGTCGTGCCGTACGTCCAACCCCACGCTCGCGTCGACTCAACGAGCGGACTTCATCGAGAAAGCCATCGATCATCTGCTGCTCGTATCGGGCGTCGATACGACGATTGATCTCCTCGCCATCCAGTCGCAATCCAAGCAGTGAGAAGTTCGTGTCTGGATACTCGATCATCCCCGGCCCAAAGGACGAAAACGGTCGGCCTGACCCCACACAAACCTCGAGGGCTCTGACCACCCGACGTTCATTGTTTGCATCAATTCGCGACGCAGCAAGCGGATCGAGGGTTGCGAGTTCGGCGTACAGTCCGGGCAGGTCATCGAGCCGCGCTTCGAGTCGAGCTTTGATTTCCGGAAACTGCTCGGGAATCTCGAGATCGTCGATCACCGACCGCAGGTACAAGCCTGTGCCGCCCACGAGAAGAGGGACCTTCGAACGGCTCTCGAGATCGGCGGCGACCTCTCGCCAAGCCGCCTGAAAGTGCGGAACCGCAAATTCATCGGCCGGATCTGCGATGTCGATCAGGTGATGTTTGACGTCGGCTTGCTCAGCCAGCGTTGGTTTGGCCGTTCCAATGTCCATCTCTCGGTACACCTGCATCGAATCGATCGACACGAGTTCGACATCGTCGCACGCAGCCGCGACGGCCATCGCAACGGTCGACTTCCCCGAGGCCGTCGGTCCAAGGATGCACAGCGGCCTGACCATCAGCGAAAGGCGGCGACGACGCCGTACCAGTCAAGCGTTGGGCCATGCGGAAGCTCTCCGCCGACCTCGACGTAGCCGTCGAGCAGGGTCGCTGCGACTTCTGACGTGAAGGTCTCGGCCACCGATCGAATCGCGATGGCGAGATCCCTCTCGGCGGGATCGAGTCCGGCGGTACCGGCATCATCGAAGATGGCCACACTGTCGGTGAGCACGGCAGCCGAGACGACTGGCGAACCATGAGTCGAAACGAGCGTCAACCCTTCTGGCCGATTCTTCAACATGGCGGTGAGGGTTTCACGTCTGACTCGTGAGAACGGTGCCGGATACACATCTGTCGACTCGACGATGGCGAGCGCAGACGAGGCTTCTTCGTCGGTGCGCGGCGTCAGCGTCGATGGAGCAGGCGCCTGGTGCAGCACGCCGAGCGCGCGACCCATGGCCCGAGCGACAGGGAGGGGATTCTGTGCGAACTGAGAATCGGTCGCCCGGCCGTTCAGCCCAAGCTTGAGCAGGTCATCCGGCAACGACGGGAATCCGTGTTCTCGTTCGGGGACCGCGAAGCACCTCACGCAGCTCGCCGAGGAGGTAGTGCCTGGCCGCGTCGGTCACTTGTACCGTGGCGAGGGCGCCTGGCTTCAGCTCGCCTGGGAAGTGCAGCAGCTTGTTCTGCCGGGTTCGCCCCGTGATGACGCCAGGGTTCTTTCTCGAGGGCCCCTCGACCACGACTTCTTCGATACGACCGATTCGGGCGGCATGTTTGAGCGCCGCGCTCCGTTCGACCACGTCTCGAAGCCGCGCGAAACGATCTTTGGTGATCGCCTTGTCGATGAACTCACCCTCGAGTTCGGCTGCCTCGGTGCCCTCTCGTGGAGAGAATATGAACGTGTATGCAGAGTCGAACTGGGCTTCTGCGGCGAGTTCGAGCGTCTGTTCGAAGTCGGCCTCGGTTTCACCGGGGAATCCGACGATGATGTCTGTCGTTATCGCGAGGTCGTCAACTCCCCTCACTGCCCGGGTGAGCCGTTCGAGATATCGCTCGGTGGTGTACCCACGATGCATTGCTGCAAGCACGCGATCGCTCCCCGACTGCACCGGAAGATGTAGGTGGTTGCAGACGGCATCGACCTCAGCCATCGCCAGGATCGTGTCGTTTCGAAGATCCTTGGGATGTGGACTGGTGTAGCGGACTCGTTCGATGCCGTCGACGGCACCCACCGAACGGAGGAGATCGGCAAACAACGGTCGACCGCGCCGACGATCACCCGATGCCCACAACTCGCCGGCTTCATCAACGTCGGTTGTCGCGTGTTCTTGACCACCGAGTTTCAGGGTGATGTCGCGACCGAACGAGTTCACATTCTGTCCAAGGAGCGTGACCTCGGCAACGCCGTCCCGCGCCAGCAGTTCGACCTCACGCACGACATCGCTGAAGTGGCGAGAGAATTCCGGTCCGCGTACCGATGGCACGATGCAAAAGGCACAGGAATTGTCGCAGCCGATCTGGATGGTGACCCAGGCGGCATAATCGACCTCCCGCTTCTCAGGCAGCGCAGACGGGAAGGCGGCATGTTCGGCGTCGACGGCAGCCTCGAGAATTTCGATGGTCTGGCCGTGCTCCCGACTCTCGGCCAGCAGCTCTGCGGCCCGATGCACGTTGTGGGTTCCGAACACCACATCGACGTGGCTCGCTCGTTCGCCGATGAGCTCCCGATCTTTTTGTGCCAAGCAGCCGCCAACGGCGATCTGCATGTCAGGGCGCCGTTGTTTCTCAGCCTTGAGATCGCCGAGCACCGCATACAGCTTGTTGTCCGCGTTCTCCCGGATACAGCAGGTGTTCATCATGACGACGTCGGCTTCGGCGAGGTTGTCTGTGGGCGCGTACCCGTCGGCCTCCATGAGGCCCGAGATCCGTTCCGAGTCGTGCTCGTTCATTTGACACCCGTAGGTGGTCAGCAAGTATTTGCGAGTCACAAGAGATCATCGTACTTGCTCAAAACGCACCAGATGCCCGTCACGAAAGTGGCGGGCATCTGGCGTATTGGAGGGGATACGAGCGCAGCGACGAATCACTGCGCTCACTATCTTCCTATCCTCCGGACTGGCCGTACGTCAATGAAGTTCTTCAAATCAATCTCTGCGGGCTTGGTTGCCAAACGGACCGCAAGCCGATGGAAGGTCCACGGTTCGACAAGAAAAGGGATGCTCGCCAATGACTGATCCTGGCCTGCAGACTCGATTCTCAGGTTGCCGAAGCCAAAGATCTCTCCCGCCGTCGTGCGACTGAGCACCAGGTCGGTGACCCGAGTGACCGGCATCGACGCCACACGGAGGCCAAGGAAACCCGTGGCCTCGATGATCCGTCGATTGGTCAGGTATCGAACCTCGTATCGGTACCAACGAAGAATATGAATCCCGAGACGTCCAATGAACAACAATCCCACCGCGGGCACGAGTATGAGGGGCTCCATCTGACTGGTCAACATCACGTACAAAACAACGAGCGCCGACGTCAGAGCGGTCCACCCCCAGGTGCGCAACTTGGCGAATCGCCAGATCACCAGTGCAGACAAGACCACGAACAACAGCCCGAGATTCAGTCCCTCATACTGCGGGCGAACGAGAATCACGCTCACGATCACGAGGACGGCGAGCGTCTCCATGAATGGCTCAGCCAAACTCATGACATGTTTGGGAGCCTTGTAATAGATGATCTCATCGCTGATGAGCACGTCTGCATCGCGCGGTGGAGCGAAGAGCAGCCGAATATTGTCGCCTCTTGTCGGCCTCCGAGACGTGTATCCGGCCGCAGGCGTTGAGCCAGGAACCGGGTCCGTCACAGACCGAGTGCCTGAGTTACTCCCCCGTCACCAGCGAGGCCACGGAGAAAGTCGAGCATGGCGCTGCCAAGACCGCCGACGATCCCGAGGAAGTCGTTTCCTCGATTGCCGGTCTCGGTTGCGTTGAGCGAGATCAGGTATAGGACAAACAACCCAAGAAGTGGGTAGCCGAATCGTTTTGTCATGGGGGTCCTCCAAAGGTCCGAGAGCCCGCACCAGACATCCGTACGGATCTCTAGCCTCCACCTACCGCCGCTCAATCTAGCACCACTAATTCGCGCGTTTGGTGCATATGTTCGCGCTCTAAGTGTTACATCGATGTAGTTTGGCTCGGCGTCCACGCGCAACAGCGCAACCAAGACGATGCCCGATCGCCTCGATTGCGCTGTTACGAAACTTGTTGGAGTTAGCCCAGTTCGATGGGAGCTTCGTCGGCTTCGCTGAAGCCCTCTTCGGCAACCTTCTCCATGCTCTCTTCGCTGAGATCGATGGGTTCCTCTTCGATGGGATCAGGCATGACGATCTTCGTCACCCGATCGGTGACCTCAACCATCACCTCTGGATTCGCAGTGAGGAACTCCTTGGCCTTCTCACGACCTTGACCAAGTTGTTCGCCCTCGTACGTATACCACGCACCCGATTTCTTGATCACGTCGTGATCGACCGCGAGATCGAGCACAGAACCTTCCCTGCTGATGCCATGGCCGTACATGATGTCGAACTCGGCCTGACGGAACGGAGGTGCCACCTTGTTCTTCACCACTTTGACCCGGGTCCGGTTGCCCACGACCTCGGCACCTTGTTTGATCGACTCGATGCGACGAATGTCGAGGCGCACCGACGAGTAGAACTTCAGCGCACGTCCACCTGGGGTGGTCTCGGGCGAGCCGAACATCACGCCGATCTTCTCTCGCAACTGGTTGATGAAGATGCAGATCGTGTCGGTCTTGTTCAGGTTTGCCGTGAGCTTGCGCAACGCCTGTGACATGAGACGTGCCTGAGCACCGACATGGTGATCACCCATATCGCCTTCGATCTCTGCCTTGGGCGTCAGAGCAGCAACCGAGTCGACGACGATGACATCGAGCGCCCCGGATCGCACGAGCATGTCGCAGATCTCGAGTGCCTGCTCACCGGTGTCGGGTTGTGAGATGAGCAGACTGTCGATGTCGACGCCGATGGCCTTTGCATAGACCGGGTCCATCGCATGTTCAGCATCGATGTAGGCACAGGTGCCTCCATTACGTTGCGCTTCGGCGACGACGTGCGTGGCCAACGTGGACTTACCGGATGACTCTGGGCCGTAGATCTCGGTGACACGCCCACGTGGGAGTCCGCCTATGCCGAGAGCAAGGTCTAGCGCGAGCGCCCCTGTGGGCACCGAGCCGATGGCCAACGAGCCCTTCTCGCCCATTCGCATGACCGAACCCTTGCCGAATTGCTTCTCGATCTGACCAAGTGCCATCTCGAGTGCCTTTTCACGCTCCACTGGAATCTCCTTCTTGCCCGCCCTGCGGGGTGTTTGATCTCGTCTGAGGAAGTGGTGATCACCCTAGGTATGGGGTGTGACACGATCTCGGGAACGACATGAATGTAATTGCGAACAACTGTTCGGTGCAAGCCTTTCACTCGGATTCTTCGGCGAACCACCTTTCGCTGATATTTCGCTTGCCTCCCGCATCCTCGCCATATGACGGATTCAGGCAACGGCGAGACGGGCGCGCCCTTAGGCGACTCCACCAACGGCAATGTGATCGACATTCGGACGTGGGCTCAGGAGACTTCGCGACGTCGACATCCATCCACGTGGATCGCCGACTCCCCACCGCCCGCGATCACCGATCACTCCCCCGATGCGCTGTGGCGCGCCGACTTCGAGATACACGCCAACCAACACGCCGAGGTGACGACGAGCGGCATGTGGGTTCTCGCCCCCGTCGTGGAGGCCGCTCTCCGACGCTCGCTACCCGTCTTCCAACTCGGCGAAGCCGGCGCTGGTTTTCACCTCTTGAACAGCGCTCGCGGCGTGGCCTCAGACGACCTCGTCTGTGCGCTCCGACTGTTCGTCCTCGAGGAGCAAGAACACGCCCGGATCCATGCGCTCATCTGCTCGTCGCTCGACATCGAGATGCTCGAAGACCACTGGAGCGATCGCGTGTTCCGTGCCGCCCGACGGATACGAGGGTTTCGCGCCGAGATCCTGCTGATGAGTGTCGCCGACCTGATCACCGCCGAGGTGTACGAGACCCTGGCCGGCGGCGTCGGGGACCCGACGCTGTCGCGCCTGTTTGCTCGCATGCATGGCGACGAGTTGCGTCACCTCGAGTTCCAAGCATCCGTTCTGCCGCCCCACCTCCATCGGATTCCGGGGCCGCTCCTCCAGCTGACCGGCCTCGCATGGACGGCGATTGCACGAGTGGCAATCATCGGTGTCGCCGTCGAACACCGCTCACTGTTTCGCGCCTGTGGAGTCAGTAGCCGTTCGTTCGCACGCAGCGCCTTCGGTGCCGCACGTGCGCACGGCGCAAGGCTCTTCGTCACGTAACCGGTTCACCCAAACGAGACTCGCGGTTGAGGCGTAGCGCGAAGGCAAGCGCGAGGTACGTGATGCCCGCGGCGAGCGTCGTCGACCAGGCAAAACCTTCAGCGAGCGCCTCGACGATCGCTTCGTCGGCAACAACATCATCGTCGCCGAGCAGGCTGCGAACAACTTCCACGTCACCCAACCGCGCACCGACGACACCGAACAACACGGCGCCGCCGAGCGCGGCGCCGTAGGTGAAACCCAGCGTGCGAATGAACTGATGAGCCGAGTTGAGCCGGCCCATCTCCTTCGGGATTGCCTTTTCCTGGAGCAGGCCGAGTCCCGAGTTCGAGACACCTCCGAGCCCGATTCCCATCGCACTGAACGCAACGAACACGAACCACAAGGACAGCTCCAGCCACACGGCGGTTGCTGCAACCGTCGAGGCCGCGCTGAGCAGCGCCGCCGAGACGAGCAACGCCAACTCGCCCTTCCAGAGTTCTGCAACTCGGCTCGACGCGAACGCCCCAACCGTCCACCCAAGCGTCAAAAAGACGACGGCGAATGCGGCCTCGGCGGCACTTGCACCGCGGGCGCCCTTCACGTAGATCGGCAAGAAGGTGTTCGCCGCTATGGCGCTGGTGATCACCAGAAACGATGTGACGTGAAGCGTTCGGTACGTCGACGAGGTGATGTGGCGAAGCCGTAGCAGCGGCGGTTCGACCGTCGGTTCATGTCGCACGTAGAGCCACACGAACCCACCGGAGAGAACGACGGCGATCGGCGTCCACCAGACGAAACTCGAGACTGCGCCGAGACTCAACAAGGTGAAGGCGATGACGATGAGCAGCCCTCGCTTGTCCGCGGGCGCCGCAATCGAGTCCTCGGTCGGACCCGGGAAGGCGTTCCACCCAACGATTCCAGCGAACGCTGCGACCGGCAGGTTGACGAGGAAGATCCACGACCAGTTCGCAAAGGTGAGGACCAGGGCAGCGATGGCCGGACCACCCACGCCCATGATTCCCCAGACGGACGAGTTCGCGGCGAAGGACCGAGGTCGCAGCGCCTCGGGTACCCCCAGTCCAACAGCCGTCATGACATTGGCGATGATCGCCCCACTCGCCAAACCCTGAAGGCCGCGAGCCACGATGAGCGTCGCAATGTTCGGAGCGAATGCGCACAGAACACACGTGATCACAAAGCCCACGAGGCTCACCCGAAAAACTGCTTGCGTTCCGACCGAATCGATGATCGGGCCGACGGCCAGAACGGCGATCGCAGCCGTGATCAACTCGATCGTGACGATCCACGGCAGCAGCGACAAGTTGCCGAGATCGTCGCCAATCGCAGGAAGCGCTGCGCTGACCGACATGTTGTTGTATGCAGCGACAGCAATCGTCGTCATGGTCGCGAACGTGAGCCCTCGGTGTTCGGGCCCAAGTAGCGTTTCGGTCACCGCTCGACGTTACCGTCCGTGGGCTTCCACAGTGAGACTCCGCCATCGACGCGAACCTCGCCGTCGGTCCAGTGGTGCCCGCCTACGACAAAGAGAGCGTCTCCCACCGCAATGACCGAGGCTTGGCTGGCCTCGCTCCCCGGTAGGGCGACCTCGACCCAACTGTCGCTGCGCAGATCGAGCATCCATCCTTGGGCGTACTCATACGACGCTGTACCTGCACCGATCACACCTGCGATGTCTCCACGCCAGCGATCCGAAGACGGAGCTGCGGGAAGCGGCGTCCAGGTATCGGTCGCGAGATCATGGATGCCCCCGTCCATGGCGCCGAAGTGTGGATTCAACACGATCGTGTCGTCGATGTCGAACACCTGCCAACCACCGCTCGGGGCGCGACCCAACTCGGTCCAAACCTCAGCGTCGAGATCGTACGACGCCACAAACTTTTCTTGCTGCTCACCCTCGATCGGCGAGCCATACATGACCAACGTTCCCGCAACATCGACGGCGAATCGATCGAACAGCGGTGGTCCGGGCGCTGCGTCGAGAACATCCCAGCTGTCGGAACTGGCGTCGTAGCGATAGTCCGGCCCCGGTTGCTCGTTGGACGTAGAGACGGCAAACAACTCTCCATCGACGGGGAGGAGATGGTGATACCCCTTCCCAGGGACCTCGGCGAGCACGACCCATGCATCGTCGTCCACGTCGTATCGAATCATCGCGCGCCCGCGAGGGCAGCTCGGGTGTTTGTCGCACTGCGTGATCACGTAGACGGACGAACCAATCGTCGTCGCCTCGGCGTAGTCCAACCCGAATGGCGCCGCGGCAACCGGTCTCCATTGCGAGGTCTCCGTGTCAAACATTGCCCCGTCGTCGAGCGGTTCCTCGTCGGGCAACGCGCAGTCGTCCGTTGGGGCGCAGAAAAAGTTGTTGCCCCCAACGACCAGAACCTCGGTCCCAATGGTGGCAACCACCGGATCGTTTCGAGATTCGAGAGGTCCAAGATCGAATGAGGACCAGTTGGAACCGGTGGCTACGTCGTCGTCGCCGCTGCAGCTCGACAGCGCGACGAACGCCATGGCGACCGAAAGCACGACCTTGGTGAAGTGATTCATGACCCTTGTACGCCGCGGAGTCATCGTAGGTTCCCGCCTCATTCTCACGAATTGGACCAGTTCGAACCTAGTATCTGCCTGCAGATCAGTGGCGCGGGGCTAGGTGGTTTCGACAATGGACAGCGTCTTCGGACGAACGATTGGGTACGTGATCGCTGGAGCGATCGCCGTCCTGGTCATCACCCTCACCATGGCGAATGGTGTCGATGCGCAAGACATCGAACCGGTGGACTACAGCGGCGAGACCCTACGGGTGGCCACGAAGCCGCTCGAACCATTTGTCTTCATCGATGACCAGCCCCTGCGCGGATTCAGCATCGACTACTGGAACGAGGTTTCCGAGCGGCTGGGCACAGAGACGGAATGGATCGAGCTCGACACGGTCGGCGAGGTCGTCGATGCGGTGCACAACAACGAGGTTGATGCGGGAATCGCCGGTATCTCGATCACCAGAGAACGAGAGACGTTGGTTGACTTCTCGCAGCCGTACTACAACTCTGGACTGCAAATCGCCACACAGAACAGTTCTGGGGCCAGCACAGCCACGACGCTGTTCAACCTGGTCAAGAGCGGCACATTCATCGTGCCGCTGATCGTGTTACTGGTGCTGATCTTCATCGTCTCCCACCTCGTCTGGTTCTTCGAGCGTGGCTATGACGACGACTTTCCGGAGGACTATCGCACAGGAATCATCGAAGCCCTCTGGTGGTCCACGGTGAGCGTCATCACCGGCGGAGAGGCGGTGAAGGACATCAACCGCCCTCTTTCACGCATCATCGCGGTCTTCTGGCTGCTTCTCGGACTCTTCCTGCTGGCATTCGTCACGGCCCGAGCAACCTCCGTGCTGACCGTCGCCGAACTCGAGAGTGACATCAGCGGAATCGAAGATCTCGCCGGGAAGAACGTGAGCACGGTGCAGGGTACGGCTTCCGTCGACTTCCTCGAGCGCGAAGCAGGAATCATCGCGCGTGAGTTCGAGTCCGTCGACACGCTCCTGGACGCCCTTGCACGCGGCGAGACCGAGGCGGTCGTGTTCGACGCCCCGGTCCTGGCCTATTCCCTCAACACCGACTTTCGAAACGAAGATCTGCGACTCATCGAACCATCCATTGGGCGCGATCCCTATGGAATCGCGATCCCGCAGGACAGCGCGTTGCTCGAGGCGGTCAATCGGGTGGTGATCGAGATCGGCCGTGACGGCACGCTCGATGACCTCCTGATCGAGTGGTTTGGTTAGGCCAGCGTTTCTTCGCGTCGACGGCTCACGAAGACGAAACCTCCACCGAGAACCATCATCGTGAGACTCGCTGCGAGCAGATCTCCCGAGGAGATACCGGTCACGGCCAGCTGTGGACTCGCAGGTGGCAGCAGGACCCCGTCGATCACGTAGATCACTCCGTTTGTTCCCTCGAGGGGATCCGCATTCAAGGCAACGCCGTTGACCGCACCATCGGCCACGGTCAACTCGAGCCCGGTGGAGGTCACCCAGGTGCCCCCAGCTGCGATCTCGTCAGCGCTGACGATTCCAGGCACGATGTGGTAGCCCAACACCGATGCGGCGAAATCAGGGTCGTCGCTGACGGAAGCCAGCAGCTCCGGGTTTGCGTTCAGTGCGTTGATTGCACCTCCATCGCTTGGCAGGAACACGGTGAAGGGTCCGTCGCCTTCGAGCGCTTCGCTGAGGCCAAGGGGGCCGAGGAGACCGAGCACCTGAGGTGAGGCGCCGCCAGCGACGGCGGCCAAGCTCTGGAGCTCAGCTGCAGGACCTTCTCCGTCGGCGTTGAGCCCGTTGGCATCAAAGCCATCGACATCAAAGCCGTTCACATCGAAACCATCGACATCGAAACCATCGACATCAAAGCCGTTCACATCGAAACCGTTCACATCAAAGCCATCGACATCGAAACCGTTCACATCAAAGCCATCGACATCGAAACCGTTCACATCGAAACCATCGACATCGAAACCATCGACATCGAAACCGTTCACATCGAAACCATCGACATCGAAACCGTTCACATCAAAACCGTCAGCGTCGAAGCCGTTGGCGTCGAAGCCGTCTGACTCCACATCCGCGGCAACCGCGGTCGTTGGCGAAGCTGCAATGTCGTTGTCATCGTCGTCACCGCCGCACTGGCTCAGCAACAAGGCCAGAAGAAGCAGCCCGAGCAGTAGCGCGAGTAGCCACCACCACTTTCTCAAGCACCCAGCCATGCCAGCGCCGTCGTCATCATCGTGATCGCTGAGCAACCCAGCAGCGCCTGCGCCGCCAGCACCTGCGACGGCTGCGGCTTTGCCGAGTGAGCCTCCAACGGCATCGTCGATACCATCCACGGCACCAGCCGCTGCATCACCGGCTCCATCGACGGCCGCTCCGGCTCCATCGACGGCCGCTTCGACTCCATCGGCACCAAGCGCACCAGCGGCAGCAGCAGCGCCACCGAGCGCAGCGGCACCACCGACAACCGCGGCCCCAGCTCCAGAGTCCTCGGCGTCGCCAGCGTCAACATCCCCATCGAGGGCACCTTGTTCACCATCTCGAGCGTCGAGGCCAGCCAGGCCCCCAACGACCGCTGCACCGCCGGCGACTGCTCCCATCGAACCAGAGTCGGCATCGTCGGCTGCGGTCGCGGCGGCCTCAGCATCAGCCACAAGTCCTGAGACATCAACCGTGTCGTCATCGCGACCAGAAAGGCCTGCCAGACCAGCGACGGCTGCGGCTCCGGCAGCTCCAGCTGCGACTGCTCCAGCACCAAGTCCACCACTCGAGTCACCATCGACCGTGGTCATTCCACCAGTGGCGAGCGCTGCGCCGCCGATGACCGCACTGCGGTTGGCGTTCACCGCCGCTACGGCACAGGGGTGTCCGGAGCCTCCAGGCTCGTAATCAGCAGACACCCCATCCTTGGAATGCCTCGGCGCCAACGCAAACCCAGCAGCCTCAGCAGCCGACGGACTATCGAACCACACCTCCGCAATCGTCGCCCCGTAATTCTGCGAATCAGGACGGTGATACAACATCGAATCGACGTTGCCCTTGATCGGATAACAGGCCGGCATCTCACGCACGTCCGCCAACGGAGCATGAGAACCCGCACCATATGGGTGCACGTCCGACACGCCACCACCGAGTGGAGCCAGACCCGCAGCCGCGACACCGGCGCCTGCTGCAATCGCCTTGCGACTCGCGTTCACCGTCTCTGCGGTGCAGGGGTGTCCGGAGCCTCCAGGCTCGTAATCAGCAGACACCCCATCCTTGGAATGCCGCGGCGCCAACGCAAACCCAGCAGCCTCAGCAGCCGACGGACTATCGAACCACACCTCCGCAATCGTCGCCCCGTAATTCTGCGAATCAGGACGGTGATACAACATCGAATCGACGTTGCCCTTGATCGGATAACAGGCCGGCATCTCACGCACGTCCGCCAACGGAGCATGAGAACCCGCACCATATGGGTGCACGTCCGACACGCCACCACCTACCGCGGCGAGCCCGAGCGCTGCGGCACGATTTGATGCCACATCGTTTGCCGAGCACGGATGTCCAGAACCTCCAGGCTCGTAATCAGCAGACACCCCATCCTTGGAATGCCGCGGCGCCAACGCAAACCCAGCAGCCTCAGCAGCCGACGGACTATCGAACCACACCTCCGCAATCGTCGCCCCGTAATTCTGCGAATCAGGACGGTGATACAACATCGAATCGACGTTGCCCTTGATCGGATAACAGGCCGGCATCTCACGCACGTCCGCCAACGGAGCATGAGAACCCGCACCATATGGGTGTTGAGTCATATCGGTCGCCATAACAATTTTCCTTTAGTTGGACGGGGTCATCTTTGTTCGCGGGAACGAGACCAAGCAATTCGAGTAGGTGTCGCCTGTCATGACGCCCGAAGGCCATCAGAAGTCGCGGTTACACTCGTTGACATGCGAAGACTGGACTCGCTGTTGCTCACAGGCGTCGCTGTGCTGCTCGTCCACCAGCTCGCGTACACCGCCTCGAGCCTTGCCGGGGTCAAGACCGCGGTCGCTCATGGCCACCTCGAGATCGCGTGGCTCTTCGGCTCACTTTCGGCCATCGTGGCCCTGGCTCGGGCGGTCACCCGGAGCCTTCGCCGCCGTCGCCATACCCCCGGCGGCACCTGGTCATTCACCGCTTGGATCCTCACCGGATACCTGACGCTCGAAACTCTCGAGCGAGTGGCGAACGGACTCGCGGCGACATCGCTGCTCTCCGAGCCCGTCTTCTGGCTCGGGCTCGTGCTCGCCCCACTGGTCGCGGTCGTTCTGTCGTGGTCGATGCGCACGGTCGCGCAACTGGTGGCCGACGCGCTCGTCAAACGTCGAGCATGGGAACCCGAGAACTCGACGACCACATCGCTAGGCAACACGTCGATCAGCCTTCCCTCTCCTCTCTTTTCGTTCCTGGTGGTCTCCCCTCGAGGACCTCCACTGTTGGTGTCTCTCCAATAACTCGCATCTCCGGATGCAGAAGCGCACCCCATCTTTGGTGCGCCACCAACTTCGAACGAAAGGAACCACATCATGTGGAACAACAAAGTCTTCCGCGCGTTCAGCGCGCTTTTTGCTCTCACGCTGCTGGCTAGCGCCTGCGGCAGCGATGCCAGCGACACCCAAACTGCGAACAACGTGGCTGACGAAGCAGTGTCTGACGAAACAACCTCTGAGGACGATGCGCCCTCAGACATGTCCGATGAAGAAATGAGCGACGGGCACGAGAGCCACGACGACGATCACGGTGCTGACCATGGCGATGACCCCGACGCGGCCAAGACGATCGACGTGGACCCGAATCTCCCGATCCCCGAGGTCGCCATCATCCTCAACGAAACCGACGACGCTGGCGTCTTCGACCTCAAGGTCATTCTGGCCAACTTCACCATCACTCCCGAAAACGTCGACGGTGATCCGATCGACAACGAGGGGCATATGCATCTGCTAATCGACGGCGAGAAGGTCGAACGGTTCACGGACCTCGAGCGTCAGATCACGGTGCCAGAGGGAGAACACCTGGTCGAGGTGGAGCTCAACGCCAACAACCATCTGGCATATTCGATCGACGGGACCCCGATTCGAACCGGCATGACCGTGACCGGAGCGGGCGAAGCAGCCAGTACCGAGGGCGGCCATTCTCACGAGGGAGCAAACGCTGCGATCGAAGGCGGGCTCACCGCCGGCGACGCCGACATCACGATCTCTGCGACATACGCGGGTGGCGACGTCGCACTGGACGGCGACGACCGCGTGGAGGTGAGCGTGGACGACGTCGTCATGATCACGATCACCTCCGACGTCGTCGAAGAGGCACACGTGCACGGCTACGACATCCTTGCCGAGGCCGGTCCAGATTCTGACGGGATCATCATGTTCACCGCGAAGACACCCGGACGTTTCGAGATCGAATTCGAGCAGTCGGGCACCTTCATCGCTGAACTCGTCGTGTCATAGATGTCTGCAGGTTGGCTTCTCGCCCACGGGGTTGGGTCTCGCGGCACCCTTCCCCTCCCCTTCTGGCAGTTCAGCTGGGCGGCCATCGCCGCCCTTGTTCTGTCCTTTCTGGGGCTCGGCGCGCTCTGGCGCACTCCCAAGCTGACCGCTGCATCTTGCCGTCTCGTTCCGGGAACGAGCGGTCCGATGCAGGTGGGCACGTGGGTTCTGCGCATCCTCGGGCTCGCACTATTTGGTCTGACACTCGGCGCGGCGCTCTTTGGTGCCGATGTCGGCGGCGAGTCGGTCAACCTCGCGCCGGTGACGATCTACGTGATGGTGTGGGTCGCGGTGCCAATCGCGTCTGCGCTCACCGGCAATCTCTGGAGCGCGCTGAACCCGTTCCGCACGATCGGGCTCCTCTTTCCTGCGCGCACCGACAAGGCTGCTCCTGCGCACCAGTGGGTCGCAGTTGCGACACTATTTGGCTTTCTGTTTCTCGAGCTCGTACATCCCAGCGGGGACAGCCCCCGCATTCTCGGCTGGGGAATGGTCGCGTACAGCCTGCTCATGATTGGTGGAATGGCGAGATTCGGACGTGTCTGGCTCGATCGAGCGGATAGCTTCGACGTGCTCTTCGCGTTGATCGGTGCGCTCTCGCCATTCGCACGAGCCGAGTCGGGCGAGCTCGTGGTTCGAAAGCCACTCGCCGGATTGTCATCGGTCGACGTATTACCTGGCACCTCGATGGTCATTCTGACCGTGCTCGGTGGTACGTCATTCGACGGCTTCTCGGAGTCTCCTCTGTTCACCGACATCATCGGTCGCCCAACCGGGTGGAGCGCCGTCCTGCCCAAGCTGATCGGCCTTCTGGTGATGATCGGGATCGCAGCGATCCTGTACTGGATCGGCGCTCGCCGTACCGCAAAGGTCACCGGAATCGCCCACGAGGACGCGGCCGACCTGTTCGCGCCCTCGCTCGTACCGATCGTTTGGGCATACGTCATTGCGCACTACGCACAGCTCGTCGTCGACCAATCCCAGAGTTTCATCCATCGGCTCTCCAACCCGTACGGGCGTTTCGATGAGGCGGGAAACCCGACCACGGACTGGTTCGGCACGGCCGCAAACAGCGTCGATCTCAACGTGATCGACGTCGACCTCGTTGGTTGGGTCCAGGCATTATCGATCGTGATCGGACATGTGCTTGCAGTGTTGTACGCGCACGACCTCGCAGTGAGCAGATTCAGTTCAAGAGATGCAGCCCGAAGCCAGCAGACCATGCTGGTGGTGATGGTGGTTTATTCGGTAGCCGGTCTCTGGCTCCTGTTCTCCGCGTAACCATCACACCTCGACACGCTCTTCTCCATTCTTTGTGCACTTGACCACCTCCGACGTGGTGAAGTGCACAAATTTTGGAGGAAAAGGGGAAGTGAGGCGAGGAACGAGCGGGAAATGAGAAACGAGCGGGTTCTACTGCGCGGTCCAACCGCCGTCGACGGCGAGGATCGACCCGTTGACGAGCGTGCCCGCTTCTGACGCGAGGTAGATGACCGCTCCCGCGACGTCCCGGATCTGGCCCACGTCACCCACGGGAATCCGTTCGACGACGCGCGCGCGATAGCTGGGATCATCCAGACGTTCTGCCGTACCCGGTGTGTAGATGAAGGTGGGTGCGACGGCGTTGACCGTCACCCCGAGTGGGCCCCATTCGAGCGCGAGCACTCGGACCATCTGATTCATGCCGCCCTTCGATGATGAGTACGCCACGTGATCGACGATTCCGACCGTCGACGCTTGCGAACTGATGGCGACAATCCGACCCGCACCGGCAGCAACCATGTGGCGGGCACACGCCTGCGCCGTGAAGAATGCGCCCTTGAGATTCACGTCCATCATCGAGTCCCAGTGCGCCTCATCGACCTCCAAGGCTGGCAGATTCGCCCCGAGACCTGCGTTGAGCACCGCCACGTCGATTCGGCCGTGTTCGCTGGCGACCGAGTCGATGACCTCACGAATCGAGTCAACCCTGGTCACATCGAGCGCATGGGCCGAGGCCTGGCCACCCGCCGACCTGATCGCATCGGCGACCACCTTCGCATCGGAGTGATCGCGTGCCGTTACCGCGACGGCCGCTCCCGCCGCGCCCAACGCTTCGGCCAGTCCTCGACCGATCCCACGGCTTGCTCCTGTAACGACGGCAACGCGGCCGGAAAGACTGAAAGTGGGCAAGTGTTCACTCATGGCTTCTCCAACTACCGGTCGGCGACCGCCGAGGGTCATGGCATTGGGCAACACTACGTCGTCGTGGAGTGAACTCTGCGCTGACCTCGGGTGGGGTCCCCGCAGATGCCGGACAGTGCGGTGCTTACCATTGAGACATGAGATCTCCTGCTCTGGTACCCGTACATCCGCGCCGGCTACTGCGTCACCACAGTGTGTGGGTTTTCTCGTTCGGCCTCATGCTCGCGATCATCTCGACCGCGTGCGGCAGCTCGGAGCCGACATCATCTGAAACGGCCAACGATTCGACCGGTAGCACCGCGGCTCTCGACAGCAACAACAGCGATGACCCCTCGTCCTCCGAAGCGCTCAGCGACGCACCAGAACCGCTTGCAGATACGACCCCGCCGGCTGATCAACGCGAGACGTCCACCTCTGCTCCCGCCCCCAACCCGGCCGCCGGCTATGGAAATGAGCTGGCGCTCCCGAACGAACGAACCAACTGGACCGGGGTCATCGGAGCCGACATCGCGTTTGACATGTGGTTGACCCAGGCTGGCGACTTCGTCGCTGGAGAGATCACGTATCGCTCCGTCGGCGAACCGATCACGCTGCTTGGTTCTCGGGCGATGGGTGCCGACTGGTACTTCCTCGAGGAGTACGGCGTCGACGGCAAGGTGAGCGGTTACCTCACGTTGGGCAGCGTCGAGGACGGCATCGTCACCGACTCGACATGGGGCGAGCTCCCACTCGTGCTCGAGTTCGTCGACACGGCGTCGAGTGACGATGCCTTCGACCGGTCGATCGTTCCGGGGATCTACGAGGCCAGCCATGCGCCGTTCCTTGACGACGGCGGCGAATGTTGTGGTCCCACCGATCGACTGATGATCTCGGCGGTCACCTCCGACACGGTCGCAATCGAATTTGAGAACCTCACGGGCGGCCCCGGGTACAACGCCGCCTACGTCGCGAGGACGATCGTTCCGCTGCGAGACAACGTGGCGTCCTACGTGAACGAGGCAGAAGGGGCCGACTGCGCCTTCGATGTTCATCTCTTCGACGGATTCGCATTTGTCACCCACGTCGACGACCGGTTCGACTGCCAGTTCGGCAACGCGGCCGGCGTCGAAGGCAGCTATCTGCTCACCACGCAGTATGTCGCTCAAGACGACTCACCCTTCTTTGGGGAGACGCTCGACTTCGCATCGTTCGGCCCGATCAGCTTGGGCGATACCTGGCAGTCGTTGACCGATCGTTTCGGGGTTCGACCGCACGATCGGGATCTCGACGACACCCTGTTCAACGAGTGCACATACGTTCGCCTCGAGAACGATCCGCTCAGCCCGTGGCTCATGATGCTCGGAGATGGTGACGAGTCCGTCGTTTCCCGAATCGAGATCGGTGATCCGCGGACGCGAACCACGAACGAGGTCGGCGTTGGAAGCACCGAAGCCGAGGTGCGGTTCGCCTACGACAACGCGATCTCCGAACGACCCCACCAGTACCTCGGCGAAGGCGCCAAATATCTTCGCGTGACTTCGAACAAAACTGATCGAGAGGTCTCAACCATCCTCTTCGAGACCGATGAAGACGGCGTCGTCACCTCGATGCGCAATGGATTCTCCGAACCCATCGACTGGATCGAAGGTTGCGCCTAGGAGCGCCGTGACCACTGACCAGAGGGGCTGACCACACCCCGACCTACAGTGGACTGTTCGCTCTTTGGAAAGCCGCACAGTGGAAACATCAGAAGAAGACGCCGCGCCCCCAATACAAGACACCGGGCCCGATACAGAAGAACACGGCGGATTCGCATCCCTGGGGCTTCGTGACGAGTTGCTGTCGGTCCTTGACGACCTCGGCTACGAAGAGCCAACCCCGATCCAGTTGCAGGCAATTCCGCACCTCCTCGATGGCAAGGACGTGCTCGGCCAAGCCGCCACCGGCACCGGCAAGACCGCCGCGTTCGCGCTGCCAGTCCTGCATGCCATCGACAAGGGAAGCCCCGCCATACCCACCGTGCTGGTACTCACTCCCACCCGCGAGCTCGCCGTACAGGTGAGCGAAGCAATGTTCGCGTACGGCAAGAAGCAAGGCATCAAGGTTGCGCCCATCTACGGCGGCCAACCGATTGGCCGTCAGCTCGACGCGCTACGCCGAGGGGTGCACATCGTCGTCGCAACCCCCGGCCGTGCCATCGACCATCTCAAGCGCGGCTCACTCGACCTCGACGGCATCCAGACGGTCATTCTCGATGAGGCCGATGAGATGCTCGACATGGGCTTCACCGAGGACATCGAACTCATCCTCGAGAACACGCCAAGTCAGCGCCAAACGGTCATGTTCTCTGCGACCATGCCACCGCGCATCAACGCCATTGCTGAGCGACACCAACAAAATCCAGTGCTCGTGAAGATCAGCGCGGCCGATTCTGCGGCAAGCCGTGAGCTGATCGATCAGAAGGTCTACGTCGTGCACAAAGCGCACAAAGCCTCTGCTCTCGGCCGCATCCTCGATATCGAGAACCCGTCGTCGGCGATCGTGTTCTGCAAGACGCGTACCGACGTTGACGAACTCACGGTGGTCATGAACGGCCGTGGCTTTCGTGCAGAAGCGCTCCATGGCGGCATGGACCAGGCACAACGCGATCGGGTCATGGGACGGCTACGAGATGGCACCGCAGAACTCCTCATCGCGACCGACGTCGCCGCTCGCGGCCTCGATGTCGATTCGCTGACGCACGTGGTGAACTACGACATCCCGTCGGCGCCGGAGAGTTATGTCCACCGAATCGGCCGGGTCGGACGCGCCGGACGCGAAGGCGTCGCGATCACCCTGGCAACGCCGCGTCAGAAACGCCTGTTGCAGAACATCGAACGACTCACCAAACAAACCATCACGATCCACAAGGTGCCCACGATCACCGACCTTCGTGAACGCCAGATCGAAGACACGATCGAGGCCGTCAAAGAGGCGCTGTCTGACGGTGACCTCGACGACTATCAGGGTGTGTTTCACGCGCTGAAGGGCGAGGATTCCGATCGCAACATTGCGCTTGCTGCGATCAAACTCGTCCACGTCGCTCGCGGCGCCGTGCTCGACGAACCAGACATCCCCGACGCGTCGAGCAACTTCTCGGGCAACGACCACGGCGACAAGAAAAAGGGACGCAAGCGAGACCGAAACGAACGCGCTGACCGTCAGGACAGAGGCGATCGGGGCGAGCGCAAGCAGCGTCCTGTCGATCCAAACACTGGATTCGTCTACATCGGTGTGGGCTCGCGGGGCGGCGTACGCCCCGGCGACCTCGTTGGGGCGATCGCCAACGAAACGAGCTTGTCGGGTCGAGACATCGGACCGATCAAGATCTCGGACCATTACTCGGTTGTTGGCGTTCCCGACGCTTCTGTCGACGAGGTCGTCGGAGCGATCAAACGCTCAACGGTGAAAGGTAAGAAAGCCAAAGCTCGCAGGTACACCGACTGAGGCCGGTCATCAGCCGATTGGCGTGATCGTCCATTCGAGGCGATACGTGCCGGGCCCCACGATGTGTTCTTCGGTCGTGTCTGGTCCGCACGCAGCGGTGCCAAGACCCCGCACAGCAGCATCGACGTGCACCTCGATAGCGTCGTGGCGCGTCAGTTCGGCGAGCGTCGTGGCGTTGGTCAGCGCGTCATCGGAGTGTCGGCGAGCCGAGAAGATCACCGTCGGATGCCCAGTGATCCGAAGGCCTGCACCGCTCTCATCGGTGAGTTCGAACCAGTGAGCGTCGACATGTGCCCCGTGCTCTTGCGGGAACACAAACGGGTGGTATTGGTCGTCAACGGTCGACTCCCACGTCGAAATCAACGAAGCCGAGCGCCGATCAGGATAGGTCTCGCCCGGTCCCGGCCCGAACCAGCGCAGGTTGCCCAGTCGCGGATCGACATCGACAACCATGCCCACCCTCGGCACGTCCGACCAGTCGTCAGGGATCACGATCTCATCGACGCGGTGAACACTCCCGTCGGCATGCGGCGTGACCGTCGAGCTGTGCGGCAGGTCAGCGGTCTGGAGTCCCCACGAGATCCAGAAAGGACGCACGCCAAGAACCTCGCCGAGCCAACCCTGCGACACGCCGTCATTGTCGGTCGGTGCTCGCCAGACGGTCGGGCGGGGGTCGAGCGTCGACACGAGCTCCTCGGACGTGGAAGACACACTCTTCGCATCAGCGAGCGGCGTTGCTGTACCCACGTCTTCGATGTGTTGGTCGTGGGCGACCACATGCCCGGCGCTCGCCCAGCTCGTATCGTGCTTCAGCTCGACCGTGAAGATCAGCGTGTTGAAGCCGCCGACACCGTCGCCCGCAACCAACTCGGCGCGTGGAATTCTGAGGCTCTCGCCAGGCTCGACTGGGTCGATGTCCAGAAGGCCGCCGTGGCCTGTTGGAACACCGTCAACCTCTTGATGCCACCGGATGATCAGATCGGACGTGTCCCTGTGCGAGCGGCGGCTCGCAACCGTCAACCAGTCGTCATCAACCGTGACGACCACCGGTCGCGCCAGCCACTTCAGCTCGTGCAATCCGGGATGCGGCCGCAGGTCCGGATCGACCAAGCCATTGATACAGAAGTTGACGTCGTTTGGATCGTCTTTGTAGTGGCCTCCGTAGGCAAACCACTCGGTCCCATCATCTGCGTGTTCGCGGAGACCTTGATCGCGCCAATCCCAGACGAACCCTCCCCCGAGAGCGGGCTCACTCCAGAATGCCTCCCAGTAGTCGGAAAGACCACCGTTCGAGTTGCCCATCGCGTGCGAGTACTCACACAAGATCAACGGCCGGTCGTCGAGTTTGGTTTCTTCGGCCCATCGTGCCCAGGAGGTGATCTGATCGACCGTCGCATACATCGGGCACACCACATCGGAGATGAGCCGCTCGATTGCGGTCGGAGCAGCCTCACGTTGCTGTTGGCGACCTTCCCCTCGGTGGCTGTAGTTCTTGTTGAATCCGCCCTCGTAGTGCACATATCGAGTGGGTTCCGTCGCCCGAATCCACGCTGCCGCAGCGGCATGGACTGGCGCCTCTCCGGATTCGTTTCCCAGAGACCAGCCGATGATGCACGTGTGCGAACGATCTCGCAGCACCATCCTGCGCACCCGATCCATGATGGCGTTGTCGAATAGGCCTGACGCCGTCAACGAGGTCTGGCGAGCATGGCTCTCGACGTTCGCCTCAACGAGCACGTACAAGCCGAGTTCATCGCACAAGTCCAACAACACCGGATCATTCGGGTAGTGCGCGGTTCGAACCGCGTTGATGTTGAACGTCTTCATCAGGACCAGCTCTTCACGAATCTCTTCGGCGGTGAGCGTCTTGCCGGTGTCAGGGTGGTGATCGTGGCGATTGACGCCGCAGATCATGATCGGTGCTCCATTGATGAAGAGCGTGCGGTCGGCGATGCGAAGGTTGCGGAATCCGGTCCGGAGCGCAATCGTCTCACTCTCTTTGCCTTCAGGGTCGAGCAGGGACACCTCGACGTCGTACAGCCGTGGCGACTCAGCCGACCAGGGCTCGACGGGGAGATCCGCAAATGCCGCAACGCCGATCCGTCCGGGATGCTCGTGGGCGGCCGTCAGCGTGGCGATTCCGGTGTTCTCCGGGTCGGCCTCGATCGTCACGTCTTGCGAGATTCCGAGTTCTGGAACCGAGACGGACACGGTCCAACCCGCAGCGAGATTTCCCATCGTGCCGACGTGCGCTGTCACATCGACGGATCCGGTGTTGGCTTGCACGTCATAGTCCGCGGCGATCACAACATCATCGATCCACGTTGCGCTCGTCGTGGTGAGCGTGACCGAACGGTGAAGTCCGCCGTGGTACCAATGGTCCTGATCCTCGATCCAGGTCGCGTCACTCCAACGGCTCACGAGCACCGCCAGCTCGTTACCCCCCTCGTGGAGGAAGGCCGTGAGGTCAAACGACGACGCAAGTCGACTGTCTTTCCCCATGCCCACGAACTTGCCGTTGCACCACAACACGAGCATCGATTCGAAACCACCGAATTCGATCACCACCCGATCGCCCGCGGGACGTTCGAAACTCGTTCGATAGAGGCCAGTGGGGTTCTCAATCGGCACGTCCGGCGGATTTCCTCCCCAGGGCATGACGACGTTCGTGTAGTGAGGAAAATCACCGGTGTTCTGACGTGTCCAGACACCTGGAACTTCGATCGGTCCCCACTCGCTCGCCGACGTATCGGCCTCCAGCCACCCCTCCGGAGCGGCGTCTGGAGAGGACACGAGTTGAAAGCGCCACTCTCCATCGAGCGAGATCGAGTCGTGTCCACTTCGCGACGCGAGCGGCCGTGTCATCGGCATCCGACCAACGCTCGTCAAGTCGGGCGAGAAGAAGTGAGTCGGGACGATGTGCACCATGGTGCACAGTGAATCAGTTCCCGAGTCCATCCGGGAATCCCAGCGCATCACTTCACGGTTACCGTAGTCACAGATTCACCTGGGAGATTCCACTATCGCCTCCAACCCGCCGCAGGTTCGTATCGAAATCGACGACAGCACGATCGACGCACCGGAAGCGCCTCCCGCGCCCTCCGCCAAGTTCCCGACATGGTTGCTCGCCATGATGGGGCTGATATCGCTGTCGATCGCCGTGTGGGTGTGGAACTCCCAGACCGCAAGCCCGGTCGCGGAACAGCTCGTCCCGGATGTGCCTGAACCGGCCGACAACACCACACCCACAACAGTCGAGCGAGGGGCCACGGTCCCGAGACCTGCGGCCGACCTTGGCGTCTTTGCGTCCTCTTCTCCTTCACTCGAGTCGATTGTGAGAGGACCTGACCGCTGGTATTCGGTGGAAGACGGAGCACTCTTGGAGTCGTTCGATCTATTGATGTGGACTGCGGTCGAGGAGCTCGGCGAGTACCGCTCCCTGGCCGTTGGCAGGAGTGAACGCGAGAGAGTCGTGTTGCTGGCCGAAAGCGAGGGCCTCCTGACCATCCGCGATCCGTTGCGGCCCGAGGCGGGGGTCCGTAGTTTTGCGCTCGAAGGTCGAGCAACGATTGGCGCAATCAACGGCGACACCTGGGCGGTCGCCGTCTCATCCGAAGACCACGTTCGGATGCACACCGGGACAATGCTGACCCCGACACAAACACTCGATCTTCCGATGATCCCGCAGTCGATGGCCGTTGTGCCGCCGTACGTGCTCGCGACGTTCGACCAACCCGGCGATCTCGCAGCCGGCTCCGATGCCGGTGGACCCGCGGCAAGCTCGACGATGTTTGTCACCGCGGCTGCGCACGACGTCGACGGATTCGGCGGTTGGTGCGAAGCCGCTTTGCCCGCAGGCGAACTCGTGACGACCGGCGATGGGCGAGTTCATTTCACCGAGAGTGAGAGGTCGTGGGTCGTCTCGCCAGCAGCGGACCAACTCGAACTCGCCATCGATGCAAACTCGCTCGAGCACGACGATCGAGAATTCGTGGGCCAACCGTCTGTTCGACCGATCGCGACCGGAGAAGGCTGGTCGATCGTTGCGCACACCCGCAACGAAGACGGAGACGAGCGTTCGGTGTGGACGACGACGGACGGAAGACTCCTCCTCGAACTCGACACGCCCGAGTCTCCGTTTTCCGTCGGCCATGTGGTGTGGGCGTCCATTGGCGCCGCTGATGGCGTCGGCGTGCGGGTGAGCAATTTCGAAACGAGCTCGGGGCTACTGCGAATCGGAGATCTGTGGCCGCAACATCCAATTCCCCGCGAGGTCTCGCGAATCGAAACCGTCGAACGGCCAAACGCGACCGTGCGACTACGCGACCCGCTGAACTGCGAGTCCGTTGGTGCTGGCGGCGCTACGCCGGGCTAACTGGGGACACCGAGGCACCAGCTTGAGGCGTGACAGCCCACACGTCGGGGCATACGCCGCGAGCGAGCTCCCACTGCGCACGGACGTGTGCGACAAAGCTGTCCGACATCGAGGCATCGATGAGAGCGACAGCGCTTCCGGCGAACCCCCCACCGGTCATACGGGCCCCGAAACACGCCGGGTGACTCCGAGCGATCGAGGCCATCTCGTCGAGAGCCGCTGAAGACACCTCGTACTCCGAGCTGAGGCTTGCATGGCTCGAATTCATGAGATCGCCGGCCCGCTGCAGATCGCCGTCACCAAACGCTTCCACAGCATCGAGGACACGCTGGTTCTCCGTGACGACGTGCATCGCCCGCTGTTTATCGACACTGGCCGGGAGGGATTCGACATCCTCGATACTCGCGTCGCGAAGTGCGGCCACACCCAGGGCTGCAGCCACCCGCTCGCACGCTGCACGGCGGCGGTCGTACTCGCTGTCAGCCAACTCGCGACGGGTCATGGTGTCCATGATCACGACACTTGCGTGCTCGGGAAGGAGCACGGCCTGCGTGTCGAGTGATCGGCAGTCGATCATCGTCGCTGCACCCTTCGTCGCGATGGCCGAAATCAGCTGGTCCATGATCCCGCTTTGAATACCGACGATTTCGTTTTCGACACGTTGACCGAGTCGAGCAATCACGACGGGGTCGGGCGTGACGCCGACGAGAGCACACACGGCGAACCCCGTCGCGACTTCCAAGGCAGCCGACGAAGACAAGCTGGCACCTACGGGAATGGTCGTGGTCAACCAGGCGTCGAAACCGGGAACATCGATACCCTCCTCGGTCAGAAGGCTGACCATTCCAGCCACGTACCGGGCCCACGGCTCGACGCTCCTCGGGTCGTCTTCGAGGGCGAACCGGGCGCTCGGAAAGCCCTCTGACTCCAACCGGACGACGCGTTCTTCGTTCGCCTTGACCAACATGACCGTCTCGAAAGGCAGCGCCAGTGGAAGGACGAAACCATCGTTGTAGTCGGTGTGTTCACCAATCAGGTTGACGCGCCCGGGGGCGCGTGCGGTTACGGATCGACCCACGCGTCAACCCTTGGTAGAGCCAAGGGTGAGTCCGGCGATGAAGTGACGTTGGAGAGCGAGATAGACGATGATCACGGGAAGAATCACGAAGACGGCAGCCGCAGACACCTGTGAGGTATCGGTGAGGAACTCTCCCTGCAGGTTGTTCAAGGCGGAGGTGATCGGCCGATCATCACCGCGGTTCTCAAAGATCACCGCCCAGAAGAAGTCGTTGTAGATCCAGGCGAATTCGAGCGTGGCCAAAGCTGCGAGGGCCGGTCGGGTGAGCGGCATCACAACCTTTGAATACACCGTCCACATGTCGGCGCCGTCGACAAGGGCTGCCTCGTTCAGCTCCTTCGGGAGAAGCTTCATGTAGTTGCTCAGTACGAATGTGCAAAAGCCCATCTGAAAACCGACGTGCAACAAGATGATCGCCCAATTCGAATTGTTGAGCTTGTCCGAATTCGAAAGTGCGATCTCGGTGTCCGGCAAAATGAGATCGAACGGAAGCGAAAGCACGGAGATTGCGTCTCCGGCGATGCCCGTGATCAGCCCGACCACAAGATTCAGTGCGAACGCGCCTACCAACCACTTCACCAGATTCGATTTACCAAACCTCGGCAACACGATGACCGCCACGGCGAACAGGAACAACATCACCACCGTCCCCAGCGAGATCGGTGGCAATGGAATGCGGCGGAATGTTTGAAACAACGGAGCGACAATGATCTGTTGGGGCAAGAGGTTTCCTGCAGTGAACAACACCAGGAAAAAGACGTTGAACCGCCAGCTGTAGCGGCTGGCAGCGAATGCCACGAGCGACGCAAGGAACAAGGTGAGGATCAGCGCGGGGATCAAGATCAGGGCGGTGTTCCAGTACTTGTCCAAGAACTGGCCGCGCTCGAGTACCGCTTCGTAGTTGTCAAAACTGAATGAGCTACGGGCCTGCGCAGATTCGGTTGTGCACGCCGGGTCGCTATCACCAACGACCCCGCAGGGAAGGCTGAGAAGACCGCGGGCCTCCGTTTCGGCGAAAGGCCGAAACGACGAGTACACGCTGAGCACGAGTGGGACCATCCAAAAGAGGCCGAGCACCGTGAGAAACACGTGCAGGACGATTCGTTGCGGCTTTGGGCGCTTCTTCTTCACGACGATCGTCGAGGTGGTCGTGGCCGGCGCGACGGTTGTCATGTCGCCTCCTCCTGATCTCGGAAGTGATTCGTGACGTACCAGAGAACGAAGCCGATGCACAGGATGAACAGCAGTGTTGCGTACGCAGACCCCCTGCCGATGTTGTCCGCACCTTCGCCGACCAACGCGTTCGTGGTGAGGTGAGACAACATTTCGGTGTTTCGCGGCTCGTCGAGCACCTTGACGATGTCGTAGGCACGCAGAGCCTCGATCACGGTGATGACGACGACGATCACGTTGATGGGCCGCAGAGCGGGAAAGAGCACCAGGCGAAACGTCTGCCATTCGTTGCAGCCATCCAGGGCCGCGGACTCGCGAAGACTTGCGTCGACGCTCTTCATTCCGGCGAGATAGAGCACCATGACGTATCCGGTGTGCCTCCAGGCCATAGCGACCAGAACGGCCATGAAGTTCTTCGAGAGGCCGAAGTCCCCGATGGAGAACAAGAACTCCTGATTGCCCAGCCAGTCAATGCTGTCGATCGTCCCATCTTCGAGCCGTTTGCCGAACAAGAACGTCGCCAGGCCGTCGTCGGGGTTGTAGATGATGTTCTGCCAGATGTACCCGACCACGGCGAGCGACAGAACCACCGGTGTGTAGAACAAGCTCTGATAGAAGCGCGAACCTCGGATGTTCTTGTCGAGAAGATACGCGAGGAACATGCCAAGCATCGTCGGGCCCAAGAAGAGCGCGAGAAGAAGCCACAGGTTGTTCAGGAGGGCTTGGATCGTGTCGTCGGAGAATGCTCCGAACAGAACCGAGTCGTAGTTCTCAAAGCCGACGATGTCGATGAAGTCGCCCTGATCGTCCGGTCCGTCGGTGGTGAAGCGAACCTTCGCTCCACGCCATTTCGTGAGCGAAAGTAAAATGGAAACAAGCGTGGGAATCCAAACCACGAGAATGTGGATTGTCGCCGGGATACCGACCATCGCGTAGAAGACCCAGCGGTCGCGACCGGTGAATCGACCCCGCCGTCGTTTGGGCTTCGGCGCCTCGACCGCTTCGGTGTTCTCTACTTTGGTTGCGGTCATGGCCCTCCCCTGGCTGACTGCGTATTTCGTTCCCCCTGTACTGGGAGCAACGCTCCGCCACGCTCAATCAGCGTGGCGGAGCGGTCGCTCCTCGAAATACCGCGTGAGGCGGCATCTCCTAACTATCTAGATGAGCTCTTCAGCCTTGGCCTGCAGATCAGCGAGAATATCGTCGATCTTGCTCGGATCGGCGTAGAAATCAGCAAATCCCTTGCCGGCCTCACCAGCGAACGCTGGCTCGGTGTCGCGGTCGAGGAACTGCGTGACGTTCTTCGCGTTCTGCACGATCGCCGCACTCTTTTGTGCAAGCGTGTTGTGCACCTTGGCCGAGTCGACCTCAGCGTTTGGTGCCTGCAGACCAGGTGCACCGGTCAGGTACGTCTCCTGTGCAAGCTTGGTTCCGAAGTACGCAACGATCTCCTTGGCTGCGTCGGGGTTCTCTGGGCTCGCCACGATGCTCCAGACGTCGATGGGGGCTTCGACGGTGTCGCGCCCGTGCTCGTCGTTGAGAATCGGGAACTCGAAGAAGTCGAGGTCATCGAGTGCTTCGTTTTCGAACACGTCGCTCACGAAGTTGCCAATGACCATCATCGCGGCCTCGCCATTTGCAAGTGCGGCGCCCGCATCGTTCCATTCGCGACCGTTTGCGTCTTCCTGGGTGAACTCGAGCATCTTCGCCCACTCGGTGAAGACAGCCTTCGTTCGATCGTCGGTCCAGCTTTCCTTGCCGGCCATGAGGTCGACGTGGTACTGGAATCCGTTGAGACGGAAGTTGATCTGATCGAACGTTCCCATCGCAGGCCAGTTGCCACCATTGCCGAAGGCAATTGGCGTGATTCCCTGATCCTGGAACTCCTGGCACACGGAGAGGAACTCTTCCCATGTGTCGGGTGGCGTCAGACCTGCCTCTTCCCAGACGCTCGGGCGGTAGTGCACCTGCCAGCTGTAGTACGTCCACGGCACGGCGTATTGCGCACCCTCCCAGCTTGACGCCTGCTTGAAGCCGCCGCTGAGGACGCCGTCGAGCTTGTCGGTCCAAACATCCGAGATGTCGAGCAGGAAATCCTGACGGGCAAGCGAGCCGAGGCGGAACGCGGCGAACCACGGAATCACGTCATCGGCGGGGTCCTGCAGGTAGGTGTTGATGTTCTCCTGCCACGTGTTGTGGTCGACCTCGTTGAGCTCGATCGTGATGTCGGCGTTTGGCTGCGCATCGAGCGCTGCTTTGAGAGCCGTGTTTGCCTTCTCGTCGGAGTAGTTCGATCCGACCCGTACCGTTCCGGACGCAGCCGGCGCTTCGGTTGCCGCCGGAGCGTCGGTTGCCGCCGGAGCGTCGGTTGCTGCGGGAGCGTCGGTCGCCGTCGTATCATCATCGCTGCCACACGCCGCGAGCACTCCGCCAGCAGCTGCGACTGCAGCGACGCCTGCCGAACCCTTCAGAACCGAACGCCGATCGAGTCGGTATCCCACCTCAGACGGACTCGGTGAGAGCTCAGTCTCGTTATTGCTCATATTCTTTTACTTCCCCTCCGGGTGCGCACACCCAAATGCCGCCCTAACCGGTTCAATTCAGCCGAATATTGCTGAACGCCAGCGGACGTCGGTGTAACTAGTCGGTGTAACTAACAGAAACTACCCTAGCGAAACAAATGCGAACTGTCCGACCAGCTGGGCAGGAACCGCAAAATTCTGCGAAATCCACATTCCATAGATCTCAGTTGCCAGCGACGATGACCCGTCCGACCTGTCCTTCGAGCGTCGATATTGCCTCGTCCGACATGAGCCGGTCGGTGACGATCGCATCGGCGATTCCAAGAGGACCGATGCTCGAGAGGCCAACGGTTCCCCACTTGGTGTGATCAGCCAGAACGATGACCGATTCGGAGGCCTCCACAAAAACCTTGAGGGTCTGGGCTTCGAGCAGGTTCGGGGAGGTGTATCCAGTCCCCTCCGCCATACCGTGCACGCCAAGAAACAGCTGATCGAGGTGAAGATTCGCAAGCGCCGAATCAGCGACCGGTCCAACGAGCGCTCGCGATGGCGTCCGAATTCCCCCCGTCACCAACACAGTGACGTTTCGCCGTTGTTTTCCCGGGAGTAATTCAGCAACGGCGACCGAGTTGGTCACGACGAGGAGATCCTCGATCTCGCTGAGCAGACCGGCGAGCTGGACCGTGGTGGTTCCTGCGGTGATCCCGATTGAGCTACCCGGCTTGATCATCTCGAACGCCGCTGACGCGATGGCGAATTTCTCGCCGAATTGGCGGCGTGATTTCGCGTCGAAGCTCGGCTCATCGGAGCTGGCTGGCCCCGACTTCGGGTTGATCGCGGCACCGCCGTGCACCCGCAGGACGTGTCCATCGTCGGCAAGCACGTCGATGTCTCGACGGATGGTCATCGGAGACACGCCGAGCAGCTCCACGAGATCCCGAACGCGTGCACCACCGTGGCGCTCGACTTCACGGCGAATAACGTCACGTCTTCGCGCTGCCAACAAACGACCAATCGGCGGAGCTTCTGGTTTATTTTCGCTCATTGCTGCGCAAAATACACCAGATCTACCAAAAAGCGCAAATCTTGGCCGCTGAGATCACAAACCATCGATTTCACAGCGACCACTCGATGTCGAGAGATCCGCCGGACTTGTGGTCAACTGGAGGGCGACCACCCAAATACTGCAGCTTTCGTTCGACGAAGATGCACGCCCCCCGGGAGCCACTTCGTGTCTCGTCTTCACGTTCTCAGAACCGCTCATCGTCAGCTTGTTGTTGATGCCTCGACCGGCATCCCCGAACTCGTTTGGTTTGGCCGACCCCTCAGCGGCAATCTCGACTTCTTGGACCTGCTGGGCGAACGATCGGTCGCAAATGCCTCTCTGGACGTCGAGGGCCGAGCGACGATGCTCCCTGTCGAGAGCGACGGATGGTTGGGCCAGCCGGGAATCGAGGGACGTCGAGCCGATGGATCGGCTTGGTCGCCGCGATTCTCGCTCGTCAGCTGTGAAGCCATGGGTGACAACACGCTCGTCTCGACCGGCAACGATGCCATCGCCCGCCTCACCGTGATCACCACGCTCACCCTGGGTGCCGAGGGCGTTGTCACCGCTCAGGTTGCACTGCGAAATGACGCAGAAACCGACTATGTCCTCAATCGAATGGCGGTGACCATCCCCGTCTCGCCCGAAGTGACCGAACTCCAGGTGCCCGAAGGTCGCTGGGTACACGAGTTTCACGAGGTGCGCCTGCCTTGGCGGGTCGGCGCGGTGGAGATCGCGAACCGACGAGGCCGAACGTCTCACGACAAACCACCATGGGTCTTCGCCGGTCAAGCCTCGTTCACGAACGAGACCGGCCGCGTGTGGGGAGCGCACCTCGGATGGTCGGGCAACGCCGCGGTACGAGCTGAGGTTCTCACCGACGGGCGTCGTGTCCTTCAGCTCGGTGAAGTCTTGCTGGGCGACGAATTGCGGCTCACGTCAGGTGAGTCGTATCAATCGCCGATCGTGTACCTGGCATGGAGCGACGAGGGAATGAACGGCGTGAGCCGGTCGTTCCATCGTCATCTTCGGGCCCGGCCGCAACATCCCTCCCCCGACGCTCCGCGCCCGATCCACATGAACACGTGGGAAGCCGTCTACTTCAATCATGACCTCGACACGCTGAAGTCACTGGCCGACGTCGCCGCCGAGGTGGGCGCTGAACGTTATGTGCTCGACGATGGGTGGTTCCACGGTCGACGCAATGACGCTGCTGGCTTGGGCGATTGGTGGGTCGACGCGGATGTTTGGCCGGACGGATTGGAGCCGCTCATCGACCACGTACACGAACTCGGCATGGAGTTCGGCATCTGGGTCGAACCGGAGATGGTGAATCCTGACTCCGATCTCTTTCGAGCGCACCCCGATTGGGCCCTCGGAGTGCCCGGATATGACCGGGTCACAGGCCGCAACCAGCTGGTGCTCGACCTCACGAAGGAGGTCGTCTGGGACTACCTGTTCGCACACCTGAACAAACTGCTGAGCGATCACGACATCGCGTACGTCAAGTGGGACATGAATCGTGATCTGACCCAACCTGCTTCGGGCGACCGAGCAGCGGCACACCAACAGACCTTGGCGGTCTATCGGCTCATCGACGCACTTCGGTCCAATCACCCGGGTGTCGACATCGAGAGCTGCTCATCAGGCGGTGCTCGTGCCGACTACGGGATCCTCGAACGGACCGATCGCATCTGGACAAGCGACAGCAACGACGCACTCGAACGGCAACGCATCCAGAGCGGGCTGCTGCGATTCTTCCCACCGGAGGTCATGGGTGCCCACATCGGCCCCAACCGATCGCACACTTCGGGCCGTCGCCACAGCCTCGGTTTTCGCGCAACGAGCGCTTTCTTCGGGCACTTCGGAATCGAATGGAATCTTCTCGATGCGTCCGAAAGCGAACGCCGCCACCTTTCGGAGATTCTGGCGTTGCACAAACAACACCGTCGTCTCATGCACACCGGTACCGTCTGGCACGTCGACGCGGCCGATCCCGGCCTGCACATCATGGGCGTCGTTGCACAGGACCAGAGCGAGGCGTTGTTTTCGGTCGCCCAACTTGCGGTCGCTCGAAACGCGACTCCTGAACGTATGCAGTTCCCGGGCCTCGACCGCACATCCAACTACGACGTGTCTCTCGTGTTGCTCGGCGACAGCGCCCTCGGATTGGCAACGAGTCAACCTCGATGGGCTGAGAGCGGCGCGCAGGACATACCCGCCGACGTGTTGTCGGCCTTCGGAATACAGCTCCCTGCTCTCGATCCCGAGTCGGCGATCTTGATCTATCTTCAGAGGAGATAACCGGTCGATCATCCAACAGAGGTATCGATCCGCCAAAGTGGCACATCTCCCAGAAACTCCGCAATACTGGGGGCCTATCAAACGGGGGCAAGATGGCTGAAGTAAAGCTCGAGAACATCAACAAGGTGTATCCGAACGGATTCCAGGCAACGTACGATCTGTCGATCGACGTTGCCGACGGAGAGTTTCTCGTGTTGGTTGGCCCGTCGGGCTGCGGCAAGTCGACGGCGTTGCGCATGGTGGCTGGCCTCGAGGAGATCTCGTCGGGCACGTTGAAGATCGACGACCGAGTGGTCAACGATGTGGAACCCAAAGATCGCGACATCGCGATGGTCTTCCAGAACTACGCCCTCTACCCACACATGACCGTCGCCGACAACATCGGTTTCGCACTGAAGCTTGCCAAGTTGCCGAAGGCCGAGATCAAGGAGCGCGTCGAACGCGCCGCCTCGATCTTGGATCTGAACGAGCAGCTCGACCGGAAGCCAGGACAGCTGTCTGGTGGTCAGCGTCAGCGTGTTGCCATGGGACGAGCCATCGTTCGTCAGCCAAAGGCCTTCCTCATGGATGAGCCGCTCTCGAACCTCGACGCCAAACTGCGTGTTGCGATGCGAGCCGAGATTGCCTCGTTACAGCGTGAGCTTGGCGTCACGACCCTCTACGTGACCCACGATCAGGTCGAGGCCATGACCATGGGCGATCGAGTCGCCGTGCTCAACAAGGGTTACCTGATGCAGGTCGACTCGCCCCAAGACCTGTACGACTCCCCGGCCAACGTGTTCGTTGCGGGCTTCATCGGGTCGCCATCGATGAACCTGATGGAGGGAGAGCTGTCCGGCACGGCGGAATCCCCGGTCGTGAAGATCGGCAGCATCTCGATCGCAGTTCCTTCCGTCGAAGGAACGAACATCGCCAACTATCTTGGAAAGAAGCTTGTCGTCGGTCTACGCCCTGAAGACATGGAAGACGCCTCGACGGTCGACGACGCACCGGCCGAACGCTCGTTTGCAACGACGGCTCGACTCGTCGAGTCGCTTGGCTCTGAGGTCATCGTCCACTTCGGCCTCGATGCCGAGCCGTACATCGTGGCTGACGCCATCGACGACGAAGCAGAAGCTGGGCTCAGCAATGACGACGAGACGGCAACCTTCGTGGCACGCGTGAGCCCACGCTCACCCGTGCGCAACGGAAACGACATCACGCTCGTGATCGACGCCGGCCGCTTCCACTACTTCGACATCGAAAGCGGCCAAGCAGTTCGCTGACTCCCCTTCTCCAAAATTTGACCGTTTGACCACCTCTGAGGTGGTCAAAAGCACAGAGAATCTGGCTACTTCCCCTGCCATTGCTCTAACCGGAAGTGCGCCAACATGGATCTCCACGCTGCATTCGCAGCACAGCACGGGGTGATTAGTCGCGCCCAAGCAACCGCCTACGGGCTGACCGCCCGACAGATTGATCGGCGACTCAAATCCGGCCAGTGGATCCTTGAGTATCGCGGGGTGTGTCGAGCCGCTCCGGTTCCGATCACCTGGGAGTCAAAGCTCCTGGCCGCATGCTTTGCCACCAAAGGGTTGGCGTCACACCGTTGCGCAGCGGCACTGTGGAATCTTGACGTCTTCGATCGTCCACCAATCGAGATCGTCATTCCCGAACACAAATCAGCGCGGACGGGCGTGGAACGTCTGCATCGAAGTCGTCAGTGGGATCTAACCGATCGTCGCATCCGATCTGGCATTCCTTGCACCGGGATCGAGAGAACGATCCTCGACACCGCGGGCGTAGTTGGCCTCGCGACAACGGAACGTCTCGCTGAGGCAGCCATTCGACAACGCCGCACCAGTTGGCTCGAGCTCGCCGATTGTCTCAGCGATCACTCTGCGCGTGGGCGCAATGGATGTCTTCCTCTCCGCGTTCTGCTGAAAAGGCGCATCGGTGACCCAACTGTCCCGCTCTCTGATTTCAGTCGACGTATTGTGCAGTTGCTCGAGCGATCTGGCCTACCCGAACCAGTGGTCGAACACCGAATCGTCGACGACCATGGCGCTCATATCCTGCAGGTCGATCTTGCCTGGCCAGAACGAAGGAAGGCTTGGGAGCTCGACGGACTCCAGTTCCACTTCGGACGGGAGGACGTCGAACGTGACCGCCGGAAGCGAAACGCAGCTGTCGCTCAGGGGTGGGTGATTCAAGAGATCCTATGGTCTATGTACGTCGAGGATCCCCGAGGACTCGTCGCGATGGCGCGCAAATTCCTCGCCCCGTGATGGTTCTTCGTGCACTTCACCACCTGGATGGTGGTGAAGTGCACAAATTTTGGAGAGGGGCTAATTCTTGTGCAGGGCCTCGTTGAGGCCCTGCCACTTGACGTCAGCGTTCGGCACAGCTTCCACGGCGCCCGACACCGAGTTGCGACGGAAGAGCAGCCCGCTCACGCCTGACAGCTCACGACCAGCGCGTAGCTCTCCGTCAGGCAGCGTGACCTTGGTTCCCGCAGTCAGGTAGAGGCCAGCTTCGACGATGCAGTCATCGCCGAGTGAGATGCCAAGTCCGGAGTTGGCGCCGAGCAGGCATCGCTCTCCCACAGAGATCGTCTCTTGGCCGCCACCGGACAAGGTGCCCATGATCGACGCGCCACCGCCAACGTCGCTGCTCGCACCGACCACAACGCCAGCCGAAATCCGACCTTCGACCATTGAGGCACCGAGGGTGCCTGCGTTGAAGTTGACGAAGCCTTCGTGCATAACGGTGGTGCCTTCAGCGAGGTGCGCTCCAAGCCGAACCCGGTTCGCATCGGCGATCCGGATCCCGGCGGGTGCAACGTAGTCGAGCATGCGAGGGAACTTGTCCAGGCCGTTCACTCCCACGCTGTGCCCGCCAGCCGCCGCCGACGCGGTGAGCTCGTCAACGCGATCGGGAAGTACCGGGCCGAGCGTTGTCCATGCGACATTCGTCAGAACTCCGAATGCGCCGGTGAGATTGATCCCGTGCGGAGCAAAATCGCGACGACTGAGCAGATGCAGCCTCAGATACGCATCGGATACGTCGGCTGGGGGTTGGTCACCGTCGATCGTTATCTCGAATGACTCGCCTCGTACGATCCCGACCGACTCAGCAACACACGCTCGGCGCGGTTCGGCGCTCGTGGGATACCAACTGTCGAGAACGGTCCCGGTCTCGGTATCGATCCAACGGTGTCCTGTTGCTGTCGTCATGTTGCAATTCTCCGGCTGCGGAACAATTGGTGAACCGCGGTGTTGAGGAACACAGTGGAATCTATCGCCCGCTACGGTGCCCTCATGCGAGAAAGCATGATGCAACGTCTGCTGAAACCCTTTCGAAAGGAACCCAGAATGAGCACAGCTGAAGAGGCCGACCTTCGCGACCGTTTGACGCCCGAGCAATATCACGTCACGCAAGAGGCAGGCACCGAACGCGCATTCACCGGCGAGTACTGGGACATGAAAGATCCAGGCACCTACCACTGCAGGGTTTGCGACGAACCGCTGTTCTCAAGTGAGACGAAGTACGACTCCGGGTCGGGTTGGCCGAGCTTCACTGCCCCCATCAAACTCGATGCCGTCGATGACCAGCGAGACATCAGCCACGGCATGGTTCGCACCGAATCTCTTTGCGCCAAGTGTGGGGCTCATCTCGGCCATGTGTTCCCGGACGGCCCCGCCGAGAACGGGCTTCGTTACTGCATGAATTCAGCGTCACTTCGGCTCGAACGCGAGCCATCGGACGACGAGGAATAGCGGACCGCGCAATTTGTCTTTAGGGCGCCGCGTACGACGCCGATGTGTCCTCTATGGTTTCGACCATGAAATTCGTGGGGGCCACGGTTGAGGACCTCCTTAAGCACACAAATGCTCCTCACGCGGATGGAGATGTGGCTGCGGCGGCAGCCTCGTTCCTGGCGACTCTTGAGCCCATCGGCGAATCATTCGACGTTCCTTGGAAGTTCAACGATTCGCTCGATGTGTTGTGCGAATGGTTGCCCGAGGATTTGCACGACCGGCTCACCAAACCAGGCGGATGCCGTCCCGAGAACCATCTCGAAGCATGCATTGTTGCGCTTGCCCTCGAGGCCGGTGTGGCCCTGCAGCCGCTGAGCAAGAGTGAGATGCGACGACTGCAGCACACCGCCCGGCACGCCACCGAATGTGCGGCATGGGGTCGAAGCAGTCCGTACCCATGGGACACCGTCGCAGTCGCAGACATCGAATCATTCGACTTCTTCGCGTTGTCCTCGCCGAGCTGACACCGATTTCGCCTCATTCCATAGGTTCGGCGCAGTGCCGAAGACCTGCGATGATGTCTCTATGCACGTGATACCCAAAGGCATGTGGTTCGAACAATTCGAGGTCGGACTGATCGTCCAACATCCGCTGACGCGCACGATCACCGAATCCGACAACATCAACTTCTCGACCACGACGCTCAACCCCGCGCCACTACACATCGATGCCGATTACGCCGCGACCACGGCGTTCGGTAAGCCTCTGGTGAACTCCCTGCTCACCCTGGGCCTCGTCGTGGGGATCTCGGTGCATGAGCTGACACACGGGACGACGGTCGCCAATCTCGGCTTCGAGGGCATCCAGTTTCCCGCGCCGCTCTTCCACGGCGACACCATTCATGTCGAGTCCGAGATCATGGCCACGCGAGCTTCGAAGTCAAAGGCTGACCGCGGCATCGTCACGATCGAGCACCGAGCGTTCAACCAAGACGATGAACTCGTGTGCCGCGCAACGCGGAACGCCATGATGCTCCGCAGGCCAACGACCGACTAGGCGGCGCGCTCGACCAGTCGTTTTCTGAGCGCGTCGAGCGCGGTGATGGTCGTGTACTGGCGAATCCTGTTCCGATCGGTTCGAAATCGGAGAAGGTGGGACTCGACCACACCCTCGATGCACGAGGCAATCCACACGGTTCCTGGAGGGATGCCGTCCCATGCATCGGGTCCGGCGACTCCCGTGGTTGCAACAGAAACCGACGTGCCCAGCGTTTCGCATGCGCCGAGCGCCATCGCCTCGACCATCTCCTCGCTGACAGACGGGCCGTCGGGAGCGTTGAGCAGCGATCGCTTCACATCGGTCGCATAGGTGATCACACCGCCGCGAAAGGCGCTGCTCGATCCGGGCGTCGCCGTCAGACGTTGCGCAATGAGGCCGCCGGTAAGGGACTCTGCTGTTCCAATCGTCAACCCTTGTTCGGTACACATGTCGAGGATGACGGACTCCATGGTCTCGTCGTCGACGGCAAAGACGATCGGGCCGATGATGTCGCGGACGCGCCGATCCTGTTCATCGAGCATGGCATTCACGGCAGCTTCGTCGGGCGCCTTTGCCGTGATTCGGACCTTCAGCCCCTCTATCCCACTGGCGAGAAACGCAAGCGTCACCCCGCCTTGTTCGCCGTCGGCGCTGTCGAGTCGTTCGATTTCGTCCGCAAGTGTCTCTGCCAGTCCCGATTCGGAGGAGCCCCATGTTCGAAGTGTGCGAGAGCGAATGATGCTGGTGGTTCCGGAGCGACGTACGAGATCATCGATGATGAAACCCTTCATCATGTCCTGCATCTCCCACGGAACTCCGGGGACGGCGTAGATGACTTTGGTCGTGCCTTCGAACTCGAACTCCGCAACGATTCCTGGCGCGGTACCCGGCTGAATCGGGATGGCGTCGGCTCCCACGGGGATCCTCGCCTGGAGTCGATTGTTGGCCGGCATGTCCCGGCCGCGAAGTGCGAACATCGACTCGATCTTGGTCACGAGTTCTGCGTCCAATTCGAGTTCGACGCCCATCACCGCCGCAATGGCATCGCGGGTGATGTCATCTTGTGTCGGACCAAGTCCGCCGGTGCAGATCACCGCATCGCTGCGCCGAAGTGCGAGCTCGATCACGCTCACCATCCGATCGAGGTTGTCGCCCACCTTGGTCTGGAAGTACGAATCGAGGCCCACTGCAGCAAGTTCCTGGCCAATCCAGGACGAATTGGTGTCATTGATCTGCCCGAGCAGCAACTCCGAACCGACCGCCACTACTTCACACCGCATGATGCGCCCCTACTTTTCGTTGAGGTTGCCACTGACGCGTGTCGCCGCGGAACCGTCCATTAGATACAACCAGCCCGAGTACAGCGTGAAACCGACCGCAATCCACAACGCGGCCGAGACCAGAGTGTCTGCATCCTGAAACGGCGGAAACAGAGCAGCCTGGAGCGCCAGGCCTTGCACGATCGATTTGTACTTGCCCAACGTTCTGGCCGGAACCGCCCGGTTCTTACGGACCCAATAACTGCGAAACCCGGTGATCACCACTTCTCGCATCGTGATGAGAGCGACGGGAATCCAGCCGTACCGATCGACAGCGACGAGGCAGAACATCGCACCGAGAACCACGATCTTGTCTGCCAACGGATCGAGAAAGGCACCCGAGCGGCTGACCAGGTTGAAGCGACGGGCAATCTCGCCATCGAGCAGGTCGGTCGCGGCAAATATCCAGCCAAGGATGAACGCGGCCCATGACGCTCCGCCGGAGTCTCGATCGGACAGAATGATTGCAAAGGGAATCGGAGAGGCTGCGATCCGAGCGACCGTGATCAAGTTGGCTGGGTTCGCGACGAAGTGGCCGGTGTGATGAAGTACCCCTCCGCCCTCACTCACTGGTCGGCATCCTCGAACGAGGCTCCCGCGGCGATGAGGTCTGGACCAACAGCTCCGGTCACCTCGACCTCGTGTATCTCGCCAACCGTGAGCGAGTCATCGACCAGGACGACGCCGTCGATCTCGGGCGCTTCTCGATGCGTGCGTCCGACACCGGGGGCGTCCACGAGCACGGTCACGGTCTCACCGATGAGATCATCGCGGCGCGCAGCCGTAATGCTGTCCTGGAGATCTGTCAGCTCCCGGAGGCGTTCGTTGACCAACTGCGGGTCGACACCGCCATCGAGATCAGCCGCATAGGTGCCCTCCTCACGTGAGTACGCAAAGAACCCGCACCAGTCGAGTTGCGCTCGTTCAACAAAGTCCAAGAGCGCATCGTGGTCTTCTTCGGTTTCTCCCGGGTAGCCGACGATGAAGTTGGATCGGAACGCCGCATCAGGGCTGAGGGATCGGATGTGTTCGATCCGTTCGAGGAAGCGGTCACCATCGCCCCAGCGACGCATGCGACGCATGAGCGGCCGACTCACGTGCTGTAGTGACAGGTCGAAGTAGGGGACGCCTGTTGCGAGAATCTGCTGGATGAGCTCCTCAGTGAGATCCGAGGGATACAAGTACAAGAGCCGTACCCGGTCGACGATTTCGGAGACCTGACGAACGAGCTCGACGATCGTGCGCTCGCCCTTGCCTTGATCTCGCCCAAATGCGGCGAGGTCCTGCGCAACGAGCACGATCTCACGGGCCTCGAGGCCACGGACCTCTGCAAGAATCGACTCGTGCGAACGCGACCGCTGGGGGCCCCGGAACGTCGGAATCGCACAGAAGCCGCAGTTGCGGTCGCAACCCTCGGCGATCTTCACGTAGGCCCAGGGACGCTCTGAGGCGGGACGAGGCAGGTTGAGCAGGTCGAACGACGGGAGCATGGCGGATTGTTGGGGCTTTCGGCCGAGCGTGACTGGCACACCGAAGCCGGCGACCGAGTCGACCTCGGGAAGCGCGGCGGCCAGTTCGTCGCCATATCGCTCGGCCATGCAGCCGGTCACGACCATCTTCGCGTCTGGGGTCTGATCAGAGAGGGCGAGCACCGTGTCGATCGATTCCTGTCGTGCAGACTCGATGAACGCACACGTGTTGACGACGATGAGGTCGGCGTCTTCGGGCGACTCAGCAACGGTCATGCCGTCCGCAGACAGCGTGCCGACCAGCTTGTCCGAGTCGACCTCGTTCTTCGGACAGCCGAGGGTTTCGATCCAATACTGTCCGGTCACACCGCAAGGTTATCTTGCTGCGCCGCTCCCCCTCGTCGTCAGCCGATCGACTCGATCGCCTCGCGAATCGATGAACCTGCGTCGGTCTCAGAAATGACAAGAATCGCTACCGCATAGGCCGTCAAGAGGAATACTGCTTCCGGCTTGCTGACCCGCTTTCGAGCGACCATGAACACCCACGCGAGCGTCGCCACGGCCACCATGATGAGAACGCCGTATGTGCGCATGAGCTCATCGTCGATCTCTCCTGCGCCGAGCAGAGCAATGACCCCTCCAACCGCGAGGCTGTTGAAGACGTTGGATCCGAGCAGGTTGCCCAGAATGAGTTCGGTCTCACCCTTGCGAGCTGCGGCAACCGCGGTGACGAGTTCAGGAAGCGACGTACCGATCGCGACCAACGTGAAGCCGATGAATCCGCCGGTGACGCCAAACTCCGCAGCGATCGCCAGCGCCCCCCAGACCATGAGCTGGGCCCCGAGCAGCGTGCCCAACAGTCCACCGACCGTCTCCATGACACTCTTCGTCACCGTTTGTTCCGGGTCGAAATGCAGTTCCTCGCTCGACTCTTCGTGTCCTCCCAGAACGATCCACGAAAGCACGGCGAAGAGCACGATCAGCATGACGACGCCTTCCCACACCTCGAATCCACCGGTGGTGAAGTACGCGAACAGCAGCACCGACAGAAGGCTGATGGGAGCTTCTTTGACGATGACGGCGCGAGTCACGAGAAGGGGGACCACCAGAGCCGCTGCACCGAGTACGAGCGAGAGGTTGGCAACGTTCGATCCGACTACGTTCCCCACACCCAGATCGACATCGTCGTTGAGCGCCGCGAGCCCTGACACCAGAAGCTCCGGGGCGCTGGTGCCGAACCCGACGATCACCGCACCGACGACGACCGGAGAGATCTTCGCTGCGCCGGCGATCGCCACCGCACCATCGACGAAGACGTCGGCCGCCTTTGTGAGCAGCACGAGGCCGAGCAATACCTCGACGGCCGCGACAATGAGCGACGGCTCCGACAGAAACTCCATGACGAAGCCTCAGGCGCCGTTGCGGAGCTGCTGAAGCTGCTCGACGCTGAGCAGTACTTCGCGGGCCTTGGAGCCCTCGCTGGGCCCGACGATGCCCTTTTGTTCGAGCTCGTCCATGATTCGACCTGCTCGGGAGAAGCCCACGCGAAGTTTCCGCTGCAGCATCGACGTGGAACCGAGGCCCGAAGACACAACCAATTCCATCGCCTGCCAAAGCAGGTCGTCCGCGTCATCGTCGCTTTGGCGATCTGCGGTGATCATGTCGGTGCCAGGACTCACCGGTGCGGCCATGCCCGGCATCCCCGTCAGGTCAGGGGCGGTTGCAACGGGAGCGACCGCTCCGTTCTCCGCAGGAGGTGCCTCGTCGAGCATGCTCGGTTGTCGTCCGCCGAGCACCTCGGACTCTTGCGTCGAGATCTCATCGAAGCCCTGTTGGCGCCAGTGGTCGACGATCTTCTTGACCTCGGACTCTTCGACCCACGCACCCTGCAGTCGCATCGGCGTCGAGCTCGTGGGGTCTTGGAACAGCATGTCGCCCTTGCCGACCAGCCGTTCAGCACCGGGCGACCCGAGGATGACGCGACTGTCCTGCATGCTCGACACCGCATAGGCGATGCGTGCTGGCACGTTGGCTTTGATCAGCCCCGTGATCACGTCTACGGAAGGACGCTGTGTTGCGATCACCATGTGGATACCAACCGCGCGTGCCTTCTGCCCGATCCGCACGATCGAATCTTCGACATCGCGTGCGGCCACCATCATGAGGTCTGCCAGCTCGTCCACGACCACGAGAATGTATGGCAGGCGTTTGAACTGGCGAGGCTCGCCATCCGGGCCGAGCTCGCCCTTCTTTGCCTTGACCTTGCCCTTGTCGAATGCAGCGTTGTAACCACCGATGTCGCGGAAACGGCATTCTTCGAGGAGTTCGTAACGACGTTCCATCTCTCGAACCGCCCAAGCAAGAGCGTTGGCCGCCTTCTTGGGGTCGGTGACTGGCTGGGTGAGCAGATGGGGGATCCGTTCGTATTGGGTCATCTCGACCCGCTTCGGATCGATGAGAATCATCCGCACGTCGTCGGGAGTGTTACGCATCAGCAACGACGTGATGATCGAGTTGATGCCGGACGACTTTCCGGCACCCGTCGCGCCAGCGACCAACGTATGCGGCATTTTCGACAGGTCCGCGAGCAGCGACTTTCCGTTGATGTCGCGACCGATCGCCACCTCCATCGGCCCGATCGCCTTGCGAGCCTCGGCCGAAGCCAAGATGTCGCCAACCGCGATGATCTGGCGGTTCTCATTGGGAACCTCGACGCCAATTGCCTGCTTCCCGGGAATCGGGGCGATGATTCGTACGTCGGGTGATGCCATCGCATATGCGATGTCGTCGCTCAGGTTCTTGACCTTCGATACCTTGACCCCGAGCCCCAGCTCGAGCTCGAAGCGGGTCACCGTGGGGCCGACCACCATGTTGATCAGGCGGGTCTCGACCCCATGTTCGGCAAGCGCACGCTCGAGCGTTCGGCCACGGGCGATCACCGCGTCTTGGTCGACGTCTTGGGAATTCGAACGAGACAACAACGACATCGAGGGAAGCACCCACGTTCGGTCGCCTTGGGTGGTCACGGCGAGTTCGGTCTCGAGCTGTTGTGGCTCGGAAGACGCATTGGGGACCACCACCGTGGGAGGCGCCGCGTCGACGTCCTGATCGAAGACGGCAACCGTCTCGTCCGGAGTGCCGTCGGGCGTCTCGTCGGGTGCAGGTTCGAGGGGCGGAACGGGAATCTCGATCGTGGAATCGAGGTTCTGACCGTCCTCGTCGACGAACGCGTCCGTTGGCGCTCCGACCTGCACCGGAGGCGGACTGTTGTCGTCACGAAGATCGATGACGTCGCCCTCCGCGTCGTGTCGGTCCATCACGAAGAGCGATCGGGTTCCGTTGGCGGCAGCTCCGGCGAGAGGGCGAGCTCGGCGCAGCGTTCCTTCGATGAGCGTCTGCAAGGACACACCGGTCATCACGATCAAGCCCCCGATTCCGAAGGACAGCAAGATCAGCAACGCTCCCCAGAAGCTGGCGACCGCGAGGAGCGGCCCGCCCACCAACAAGCCGAGCACTCCGCCGGCACCGGAGAGTTCGGCCACCGTGCTGCCCCAGGTCGGGCTGTCACCGGCGAGATGCACCAGACCCGTGGTGGAGACCACCGCAGCGATACCACCGACGATGAAGTGTGGCGGAAGCGCGTGTGGTTCTCCGCCGCGTCTGATGACCGCGAGGCCAGCGACGACGACCACGAACGGAGCGAGGTAGCGGAAGACGCCAATCGCCCAGCCGAAGCCTTCGTCGAAGGCCCTCCCGAGCAGACCGGAGGTCTCGGTGTAAATGCCGAGAGCGGCGAGCACTCCAGCGACGATCAAGAAGAGACCGAGCAAATCGGCGCCGCGACCATCGAGGGCCTCGCGAATGGTTTGCGCGAGCGACGGACGCGCCACAGGTTTGCGAGAGGTCTTCCGTTTCGCGGGCGCGCGTCCCCGTGTTTGTTTCGTTTTTGTCGTCGTCGATCGTGCGGGGCGCTTCGTGGCGCGCGAGCGTGAATTCGAGGTCTTCGATTTAGTTGCCACAGTAGATCAGACTCTAGTGGAGTACACCGACGTCTACCGGTCATTTCGCGCGCAGCGTTGAAACTCTCGCGCGCTCCGTGAGACGTCGCAGGTCTAGGAGTCGTTCGACGGGGTGTATGCCCGAATCACTGGCACGATCACCGGGCGGCGGCGGGTGGCCGCAGCAACATAACGCCCGACGGCCCGACGGCTCACTCGCTCCATGTCTCGAAGATCGCCCGACTTCTCCAGTTCCGCTTCGATGGCCTTGCGAGCCTCAGATGCGGCGCCCGACTGCAGATCGAATCGTTCTGACGGTGCGGCCCAACCGCGCGACTCGACCACGGGACCAAAGACAATTTCACGGGTCTCGAAGTCGATCTCGGCAATGATCGACACAAACCCGGCTTGCCCGAGCAGCAACCGCTCGTCGAGGATTCCTTCGGTCAGTGCCTGGGCCGAGCCATCCATGTAGATGTATTCGCCGGAAACCTGGCCATCCTTGCTGATTCCCTCGTCGGTCAAGAGCAGCTGGTCGCCATCGGTTGCCACGACGACTTTGTCTGGCGACATTCCGCGACGAATCGCCAGCTCCGCATGACCGATCAGATGTTCATACTCACCGTGCACCGGAACGAAGAGATCGGGATTGGCCACGGCGTGCAGCGCGAGCAGTTCTTGTTGTTTGCCATGACCGGTCGTATGGACGTCGACCTGGCCCGAGTGCACGATCGTTGCTCCCTGTCGGGCCAACCCAGAACGGACCCGACCGACCGCTGCTTCGTTGCCCGGAATTGGATGCGAGCTGAACACCACCGTGTCTTTCGGTCCAATCGTGACCCAACGACTGTCGCCCGCGGCCATGAGCGTGAGTGCCGATCGCGGCTCACCTTGGCTGCCGGTCGAAATGATGCAGGTCTTCACCGGATCGAGATCCTCAGCGTCCGCAATGTCGACGATGTGCCGGTCCGGGATCGAAAGCAACCCAAGGTCGCGTGCGAGCGCGACGTTGCGCTTCATCGAACGCCCGAGCGTGACGATCGTGCGATCTTGCTCGATGGCGACCTCGGCGATCTGCTGGACTCGATGAATGTGACTTGCGAAGGCACCGACGATGATCCGTTGATTCCGGTGCTCGTGGAAGATCGAACGGAGCACACCTCCGACCTCTGACTCAGAGGTGGACTGCCCTGGCGTGTTTGCGTTGGTCGAGTCAGCCAGTAAAAGGCGAATGCCAGGATCACCCGAGAGCGCCCCGATGCGAGGAAGGTCGGTGAGCCGACCATCGACTGGGGTGTGATCGAGTTTGAAGTCACTCGAATGCAAGATGATGCCCTGCGGTGTGGTGAACGCAGTGATCAAACCCGATGGGGTCGAGTGCGTGACCGGCAAGAACTCGCAGTCGAAGGGACCGATCGTTCGTCGATCCCCATCGGCGATGGTGTGCAGGTTCGCCCGTCCCTGGAGGTTTCGCTCACCCAACTTGTGACGAACCAGGCCGAGCGTGAACGGCGTCCCGTAGAAGTCCAGCTCGAGCTCTGGGATTGCTTCGAGCAGGTAGGTCAACCCTCCGATGTGGTCCTCATGCGCGTGCGTGACGATGCAGCCCTCGATGCGATCGGCGTTGTCGACCAGGTACCCGAAGTCCGGAATGATCGACTCGACACCGGGTTGTGTCTCGTCAGAGAACATCTGGCCGCAGTCGAGGATGACCATGCGGTTGTCCGATTCGAGAACTGCGCAATTGCGACCAATGTCGCCGAGGCCACCCAGGAAGGTGATTCGTACAGGTTCTGCCATCAGAAACCAGATCGACCGAGATTGGACAAAACCTTACGAGCCAGGTCCTCGAGACCCGCAGGTTCAGGCCCCATCGGCAGTCGGCATTGACCACCCGGCAGCCCGAGAAGCCTGAGCATGGTCTTGGTTGGGATCGGATTCGGTCGAAGGTCGCCGGTTTCGAAGTCCCACGATGCAAGGAGCCGCTGGTTCATCGCTGCGGCTGCCGCGACGTCGCCACGGAAGAAACTCTCGATCATCATCTTTGTTTCGACGCCGCACCAGTGTGTGGCGACCCCGACGACGCCCGAGGCACCGACGGCCAGCAGGGGAAGTGTCAGTCCATCATCGCCGCTGTAGACCGCGAAGTCGTCGGCCGTCTCGGCGATCACGACCGCCGTCTCGGCCGGGTCGCCTGCCGCGTCCTTGAGCGCAACGATGTTGTTCTCCTGCGCGAGCAGGATGAGGTTCTCGGTGCTGATCTTGCGACCGGTCCGTCCCGGAATGTCGTAAAGCATCACGGGGAGGTCCGTGGAAGCCGCGATCGCCCGAAAGTGTGCGAGCAGTCCCTCTTGGGACGGCCGGTTGTAATACGGGGTCACCGAAAGAATGGCGTCGGCACCGGCATCGGTTGCGCGCTTTGTGAGTTCGATTGCGGCGCGGGTGTCGTTGCTACCGGTCCCGGCGATGACCGGAACGTCCACGGCTGCAACAACTGCGGCGATCAGTTCGATCTGCTCATCGTGTGTGAGGGTCGGGCTTTCACCGGTTGTTCCAGCGACGACCAATCCATCATTTCCATTGTCGACCAACCACTTGGCGAGCGTTTGTGCTCCTTCGACATCGAGCGCGCCATCGGGCGTGAACGGTGTCGCCATGGCGGTGAGTACCTGTCCGAAACGGGCCATGTGCCCTCCTTTGCAAACAAAAGGCTACACCCCTGCGTGCTGCGCCCTCGCGCTGGGCTCGAGGTCATGTGGAACGTCGCCGCGCTCTTGATCGCCGCGACGAATGCGTCTGAGCAACGCTGCATAGCCAATGCTGCCGATCAGAGCGAACGTGAACCATTGGAAGGCATAACTGCCATGCGACCCCTCGCCGAGATCTGGAGCAGGAACAGGCCGGGGTACCGCCGATGTGCGCGCAGGATCCTGTGCATCCAGCTCGAGATAGATGCTCGCTCCGAGCGCCGGATCGAGCTCGAGCAGCTCGGACGCGAGAACGGCGTCGGGTCGACTCAGCTGATCGCCCGTCTCGGTGACACGGCCCCCATCGAGCCCCTCACGCAGCAGGCCCTCGATCACCAGGTTCCCTGCGGTGGGATCTGCTTCCTCGAGAGGCGGTGCACCGCTGGATTGCAGGATGATCGACCGTTCGACGAAGCCGCGATTTACGATCAGATCCTCGCCCGTCGAGGTGACGAACCGCGTCCACATCCAAAAGCCCGGGATACCTTCGTCGCTGCGGTTTGCGATCAGGATGTTCGACTCCGCATCGAACGAGCCTTCGACCTGGACCCGTCGATACTCGAGGGTGTCCGGGTCCGATGCCTGGGCGACATCGAAGGACACGGCCTGACCCATTCGGGACTCGATCAGTGCGTTCTCATCGCGGCGCTGTCCCAGTCTGTCGAGCTGCCAGAAGCCAGCAGCGATGAACGAGACGATCAAGATGACGACGAAGACATGAGAGATGATCCAGCGCGGTGTGGCAAACATGGTCACTCAGATCTACGAGAGCAAGAGGTCGAACTCGACCTCATCACGTACCTGAACTCCTCCGAGTGAGGTCACGAGTCCGGTTGGTGATCGACGCGCCACCGCATCGACCGCTCCGGGCCGCGTCGTACACAACCTGAAACCGTTCTGCTGCAGGGCACGTTGGACTTCGAATTCGGCATTCGAACACACAGCCCAGATCCTGCGACATGTCGGACCACCATGTCTGCGTGCTTCAACGAGCAAACGCGCGACGAGTGCGTCGTCGAATGGCGCCGCAGCGATCACCGACAGCTCGAGTTCATCCAGGTGCCGCGTCAGAGTGAGCAGGCCAGCCGGCTGGCCATGTCGAAGGGCGACGAGACCTGGCAGAACCGCGACGTCGACGACCCGCCCGCGACGGACCCGCAGTCGACCCCCCGTGGCCTCCAAAAGTGTGACCGCCCAGGCGAAGTCTTCGGTCCCGTACGGCCTGATTTCGGGGTTGGCAGCATCGACGTCAGGGGGACGCGTGTCGATCGTTACCATGCGCCGAGGGTAGTTCATTCCCGCACAAAAGCGAGTCCGTATGACCGTGATGGGCTCGTTCAGCCACCGGTTCTCATCGGCGAAGCGACGGAGTTCGCTAGGTAATCGTTGAGGTGTGTGGCCAACTCTTTCGCATCAAATCCGACACCGTCGAGAAAGGTCGACTTGCGTCGGCGCAGGAACGGAAGGCCCAGCACGTACATCCCTGGGTGCGCCATCACTCCCCCGTCATGACGGATCGCACCCTTGCGATCGAGCAGGTTTGTGTCGAGCCATGGGTAGTTGGGAACGAAACCCGTCGCCCACACCACGGTCGAAACTTCATCGAGTGAAAGCGTCAGACGAGCCGCTGGAAGTTCAGTGGTCGAGGGTCGCGTCGGGTCGGGCAGTTCGCTCTCGAGTCCGGTTGCCAGGGCGAATTCGTCGATTGCCTCGAGGAGTCGGCCCTGCTTCAAATCGGCGGATGCACACGAGTTCGCGAACGACCCGGAGAACTGCGCGGTCGAACCCGATACGCCGACGAGACGGCCGGTGATGTCCACCCCGTTCCGTGCAAGCTCGTTGAGGCCGATGTCTCGTCCCTCGGGCGAACCAACCAGCTGTAGGGATGGCAGACGACGGGCACGGCTGATGTCTTCGACATCTGCGATGCGCTCGTCGAGAAGGCCTAGGGAATCCATCCACCAGTGGATGTCCATCCCTCGGTACGTACGGGGCAGGCGCACATGGTCGCCAACCGCAAGCGTGACAGCTCGACCAGAGCGAGCAAGCTCGTCAGCGATCTGTGCCCCAGAAGCAGAAGCACCCACGACCAGGACGCGACCGGAGTCAAGCTGATCTGGGTTGCGGTAGTGAATCGGCGCGAGCTGTCGCACGTTTCCAGGTACGAGTCCCGCGATCTCCGGGATGCGAGGTGTACTGCAGGCACCCGTGGCAACGACCACTGCCTTGCTCACCCACTCACCGTTGTTGGTCACGGTCCGGAACCCGTCGTCGGTTGGACGCACGGACTCGACCACGGTGTTCGCGATCACCGGCGCCTCGACGTGGGCTCCGTACGTTTCGAGGAAGTTCGCGACCTCGGTCGCCGTCATGTACCCGTTCGGGTCGTCGCCCGCATATTGGCCATCGGGCAACCGGGTCATCCAATTGGGAGTGAGAAGACAGAGCGAGTCCCACCGTTCGGTTTTCCATGAGTTGGCGACCTCGCCGCGCTCGAGCAACACGTGGTCGATCGAGCGTTCACTGAGACAGCGACTCATCGACAGGCCTGCCTGGCCGGCACCGATGATCGTGACTGTTGTGGATGTCATGGGACTCGCTCCTCTTCTTCGCGACACCGCTACGAAACGGTGACGTTGACCGTGGTGGGGTTGGTGACGATGTCGAACACGGCGGACCGCTTCTGTGATTGGGCGACGAGCGCCTGGATCTCTTCAGCGGTCGCGTCTGCCACGATCTCGTAGTTGATTCGCACGTTGTTGAAGCCGTTGCGCACGTCGGAATCGATACCCATGATTCCCTGGAGATCCATGTCTCCTTCGATGGTCGCGGTGACCGACTGCAGGGCGATGCCTCGATTGGCTGCGACCGTCGCGACACCGGCGGTGACACAACCAGCGAGAGCCGACAGCACAAGCTCGACCGGCGTCGATCCCTCGTCCCCTGCCGCGAAGTGCTCAGGATGATCTGTCGAGACGGTGTGGCCGCCCGACTGGCGTACCTGCTCTTCGCCAAGGCCGAAGAACCCGTTCACCTCGGTTTGGCTGTGTGTGCCACTTACCCAGGTGTTGGTTCCCCTCCATGTGAAGGCTGCGGCTGGTGGCGCATCCGTGAGCGCTTGGCGTGCGCCGAGCAGGGCCTCGATGTTGACGCCGTTGTTGGTGGTAGGTGATTCGGTGATTGCCATTGCATTTCTCCTTGGTTTGTTTGGTTGGTTGGTGTGATTGATGACTTGCGAGGGCGTGTGCCGCTAGAGCGGCTTTGTGCCGATGGCGTGCGTGAGTTCGTTGACGAGTCGGTAGGAACCGTCGTCGTTTCGAAATGGTGCGATCGCTGCCATGAGACGTGGACGAAGGGCCTCCTCACCCAGCGCGTCGAGCGCGGGGAGAACGACGCCAGGCGACCGCAGGGTCTTCCATGCGATGTCCTCGTCGGCGAATTCGAGAATCGCCGTGGTCGAACCCCTCCAAACGTCGACGAAGCCGGCTCCATCGAACATCGACTCGACAACTCCGGGAGCGCCGATTGCGGCGAGATCCATCATCTCCTCGCCGACCGATGGCGTGGAGGTTCCGAGCGCAATGAACCAATCTCGAAGATCCAGATTCTTTCCCGGGCCCCAGAACGTGACCCCGAACTTCGCTCCTGGTCGAAGCACTCGGTAGGCCTCGATGAATGCCTCGCTGCAGCCGCCCCAGACGCCGTTGAATGACGTGGCGGCGTCGAACGACTCGTCTGCGAACGGGAGGTCGAACATCGTGCCGAGTCGAAGATCCGAGTCCGGAGCCCGGCGAGCGGCGATGTTCAGAAGCGCAGCGGACGCGTCGAGACCGGAGGTCTTGGCGCCGAGTCGTTCTGCCCGTGAGAGCGCGTATCCCGAGCCACAAGCCAGGTCGAAGAGCTCTGTTCCTTCGGTGACTCCAACGATGGTGAGTACCTCTTCGATCGCATCTCGTGCGTAGGTCTCGAAGTTGTAGGCCCAATCGATGGCTGCGTGGCCCCAGGCCTCACCAGCCTCGATCCAGCTGGCGTCTGATGTTGTTGCTGCTTGTTCGGTGATGGTCATGTCTTGCCTTCTCGATCTCGGGCTCGGCCGGATGTGGTCCGAGGCGGTGTGTGTGTCTTCCACCATGCAGGCCTGTCGAATACAGGTCTTGGCGAATTCATGGAGAGAGTCTGAAGATCTGCTCTTCGCCCGGCTTTTGGGGGCAGACTTGGCGAGCTCGTTCAACTAGAGGAGAATCTGACGGTGGGCGTGCGCTGGGAGCTCTTCGAACTCGACGTTCCTGGGAGACGCCTGCACGGACCCGATGGCGAGGTGCACGTCGAACCTCAGGTCTTCGACGTGCTTGCGTACTTGGTCGCCCATCGAGAGCGCGTCATCGAGAAGGCCGAGCTGCTCGACCAGGTGTGGGGCGACCAATTCGTCTCTGAATCGGCGCTGACGACACGAATCAAACAGGCGCGGCGCGCGATTGGAGACGACGGACGTACGCAACGATTCATTCGCAATGTTCACGGCCGTGGCTATCAGTTCGTGGGAGAAATCAATGATGAATCCGCAACCGTTGCTCGCAGCGAAACACCTGAGGCAAGCCCTCGAGAACGAACGCCAGTAGCCCTTGCCCTCTCAATCGCTCTCGATGACGAGTTCCCGTTCGTTGGACGCCAAGACGAAGTTCAAGCCATCAAGGATTTCCTGAACGGGACCGAATCGGCTCAGATTCTCATCGGGGGAGCTCCCGGCGTCGGAAAATCTCGGCTGGCCATCCATGTCCTCGAAGACATGGCGTCTCGCGGTGCCGTGGTCTGCGCGGGGAGATGTGAAGAACACGTGACGTCGGCCCTGCAACCCGTCCGCGACGCGGTTGCCCAGATCGCCGCCGCACACCCGGCGGAGTTCTCGAGCTGGGCCAATGGGCTCGAGGGTCCCCTGGCTTCACTCATCCCGTCGCTCGGGCTGCCCTTTGATCCAGATGCTTCTGCCGTCGACGGATATGCCGGATTGGACGCCCTCCTTGCGATCTTCGATCGAGTCGCGCACGACTATCCCGTTGCCGTGCTGATCGACGACCTCCAATGGTCCGATCAGCCAACCCGCGCGTTTCTTTCTCAAGTCCAGCGCCGATCCGGCAACCACAGCATCTCGACGATTGCATCCTTCCGCTCGTCGTCGACGGACCTCCGGCCGGCACCCCGTCAGTGGATCGGGGAGCAGACGCGGCTACGCAACACGACCAGAATCGACCTCGAACACTTGGATGAACGCGCCGCCTCGTCGCTCGTTCGCGAAGTACTGGGGGACCCCTCGACCGATGATTCCACAGAGCCAGGCGTGATCGAGAGCCTGCTCGCTCGGACCGGCGGCCACCCGCTCTTCTTGACCGAGAGCCTGCGCGACCATCAGCTGGGCGTCCACGCGTCGGGTTCGATCGCTGATCTCGTGACGGGTCGTATCGAACGTCTTGCCGACAATGTGAAACGGCTCGTCGAGGCTGGCGCAATCATCGGGCCCGAATTCACGTTTGCACTTGCCGTGGACGCCGCCGAACTCGAGCCATCCGAAGCACTCGACGCCATCGATCAGGCCGTGGACGCAGAACTCTTGCACGAAACGGCGTCGGCCTCGCGATTTCGTTTCTCGCATCAGCTGGTTCCCGAAGCGATTCGACACGGCATGTCCCGCGCTGCGCGAGCAAAGATTCATCATCGATGCGCAGTCGCCCTCGATGATGGCGGCGGCAACGAGGCGGAGATCGCCATTCACACACTTGGTTCAATACCGCTCGTACAAACGGAGGTGGCCCTCGAAGTCGGGCTGACAGCCGCCGACAACGCGATGGACGAAAAGCAGTTCGACCGCGCAATCCGACTGCTCGAGCTTTGCGCCGATGTGGAAACGCAAGTTCGACAGCGAGGCGAGATCCTCATCACTCTTGGTGACGCACTGGTCGCATCGGGTCGAGCGATACTCGCCGTGCCGTACTACGACGAGGCCATCGAAATCGCCCGTCGAAACGGCTGGACGGATCTCCTCGTCGCGGCGGCGCTCGGCCACTATGGGCGCAGCCCGTACCGCAAGCCACGGGACCGCTCGACCTTGGCCATCCTCCACGAAGCGCTGGACGCCCTCGGAGATGCGCCTTCCACCGCTCGCGCTCGGATCATGGCGAAGATCGCAGCCTTCTCTGCCTTCGGCGGTTCACTGCAGCAGCGCGACCAGATGACTCGCGATGCCCTGGAAATGGCGTCCGACGCCTCTGTGGTCGATCGAATGGAGCTCCTGGAGTCACGAGCGATCGTTTTCACCTGCCCAGCGGGTATCGATGAGCTGGAGCAGCTGGATCGCGAGCTCGAATCCTTGCGGATCGAAACCGATGTCTACTTTGCTGATGCTGCCGCACCGGAGACCGCCCTTTTGATGCGAGGCAAGGGCGCCGAGCTCCGTCGGGTGGCGGCGTTCGACGAGGCTCGGTCACGCGCGCAGCCGATCTCGGAGTGGCGCGACCTCGTGCTGCGTTCAACATTTGATGCATTCACCGGATCGTTCGAGACCGCACGAGAACTCTGCGATGAGGCAGCGCGGATTGGACAGCCGTACTGGGGCGACTCCTGCTTCGCGCTTCAAGGTTACGGCCAGCTCTTCATCTCGGCACTCTCGGGCGACTTCGAACCGTCCCTGGAGCCGCTGAGCCTGCTCAACATGGCCTCGGAATCGCTGCTCTTTCAGGCGACGTATGCCTGGGCGCTCGCAGAGACCGGCGAGATCAAGCTCGCTCGATCTCTTGCAGATTCGATTCGCGTAGACAGTTTTCGGTGGCTCGGCGAGCACATTGTTGGGGGGAACGCACTGGTCGCAGCGGCCGAAGTCGCCCTCTTGCTCGACGACGACCAGCTGTTGCTACTTGCCGAGGAGCACCTGGAACCCTTCAGCGAGCTCATCTTGGGTGTGCCATGGGCATGCAGCCTCGCCGCTGCTGACCCCCTGGCAAGAATTGCCCGTCGCCGCGGTGACGAATCCCGAGCGAAGACCTATGAGGACACGGCACGACGGCTGTACACCTCGCTCGATGCACCGGCGCTGGTCGCGCGGTTGCCATCCAATTAGTGGCCTCGCGCGATCTCCAGAGCATCTTCACACCCTCTCCAAGTCTTTCCTTTCTGCAATCCGCACTGTTGAACCACAACGAAACGGACAGCACAGAGAAGGAAATGACATGAACAGCTTCGCCACCCAAGACAGCGTCACCATCCCAAGCCATGCGAACGGACCCATCGGATCAGGTCATGGAGGCGTCAGCGCGGGGGTCTTTGCCTCCGCTGCCGGCTTGTCGAGCGCCAAGGTGAGGTTCCACGCGCCAATCCCACTGGCGACACCGCTTGGCATCGTCCCAGACCCCCGTGGCGCAACGATCACGTGCAACGAGGAGACCATTGCGACCGTCCAACCCCTCAGCGCCTCCCTTCGAGTCGGACAGTTTGGGCGACTGCGGGCGGGCGATGTCGCCTCGGCCGAACATCGCTTCTTGGACCACCACGAGGGTGAGCACATAGCGCCCACGTGCTTCGCCTGCGGTAACCAACGAACGGACTCGAACGGCCTGAACCTTCGCCCCGGAACGGTGCAAGACACGGGACTCAGCGCGACCACATGGCGTCCACAGAGTCTTGGCGACGTTCCGGACTGGATGATCTGGGCTGCGCTCGATTGCCCGTCGGGTTTTCCTGTGCTTGCAAAACTCGACAGGGGCCTAGCCGCGGTGACCGGAGAACTGAGTGTGGAGATTCTCCACCGGGTCCCCGGCAACGGCGATTACCAGCTCATTGGCCGTCGCACCGGCAGAGACGGACGCAAGTTCGCGACCGAAGCTGCTCTCATCGATGGGTTTGGGCGAGCTCTCGCTGTCGCAACGGCAACGTGGATCGTCGTGCCGAGCGCACGTTTGCGCCCGCAGGACGAGCTGGCGACTGCGGTCTGAGGGTTACAGCGCGTCAGTCGAACAGCAGAGCGTCGAGCCCTAGAGTCAGTCCTGGACGTTCCGCAACATGGCGTGCTGCCAACAACACGCCGGGCATGAACGAGTTGCGATGGATGCTGTCGTGGCGGATCGTCAACGTTTCACCAGTCGTTCCGAAGATCACCTCTTGGTGGGCGACCATGCCATGCATGCGCACACCGTGGACTCCCACCCCGCCGACCTTGCCGCCACGTGCGCCGGCGACGACCTCTTGTTCCGTTGGGTCGATGTCCCAAGCGGAGTCGCTCGCGTCCTTGGCCGCCTGGATACGTTTCGCCGTCATCATGGCGGTTCCCGAAGGTGCGTCTCGTTTCGCGTTGTGATGAAACTCGATCACCTCTGCGGTCTCGAAGAATGGAGCTGCGAGCTCTGCCATTCGCATCATCATCACCGCACCTATGGCGAAGTTTGGGGCGATGATGGCGTTGCTGTCGGTGAACTCGAGGCGGAACCGCTCGAGGTCCTCGTCTCCAAATCCGGTGGTTCCGACGACCGCATGAACGCCGTCCGCGGCACACCAGTCAAGCACGGTTCGGCTGACATCGAGGTGGGTGAAATCGATGATCACGTCGACGGAGGTCGGATCCAGCTGATCGACAGATCCCACGATCGCGACATCGGTTGCGGTGTTCGTGATGTCCGAAAGGCGTTCGCCCTCCACCGACGGGTCGACGCCAGCGACGAGCGTGAGGTCAGCTGCTGCGTCGACGGAGCGACAGACCTCTGCGCCCATTCGTCCGCCGGCTCCGGTCACTGCGATTCGACTCATGCCGACAATCGTATTCGACCCTCGTGGCGAACGCGATCGAAGGGCTTCAGCAGAGCGTGGTCAAGGCCCGGCTGATCAGCACCCACAACTTGCGAGTGACTCGGCCGGACCGACCAAAGACGTCACTGCGGGGCTGCCATAGACGTCCTTGATGACGTTGTTGACATCTTCGATACTCACGGCGGCCAGCCGTTCGAGAAACACGTCGATCGGCGTGATGTCTCCGCGCAGCGCCTCGCCGGTTGCCATGCGACTCATGCGTGATCCTGAGTCTTCGAGTCCGAGAATCACCGACCCCTCGAAACCGGTCTTCGCCAGCGTCAGCTCATGTTCGGTGACCCCGGTGTCGACGAGCTTCTCCATCTCTTCGGACAACGCGTCCAGCAGAGCGGGGCCGCGTTGCGTGGAGGTCGCTGCATAAACGCTTGCCGACCCGCTGTCGGCGTATCCCGAGGTCGAGGAGAAGACCGTGTAGGCCAAACCTTGCTCCTCGCGAATGCCCTGAAACAGCCGTGATGAAGGCGAGCCACCCAGAATCTGATTCGCCACAGCCAACGCGTATCGCCGTGAGTCGCCGTGACGCAACGCTCGCCAGCCGAGAGCAATGTGCAGCTGCTCAACGGGCAGCTCCGTACCAACCATTGCCGGCGCGACGTCGCCGACACTCTGGCGGACGGGGCGCTCGCCCATGGCCACGTCCCCGAAATGACGGTCGGCGATCTCGACGATCATCTCGTGCTCGACGTCACCAGCTGCGGCAATCACAAGATTGGCTGGTTGGTACCACTGCGCATGAAAGTCTCCGATGTCGGCCGAGCGCATTGCCGAAATCGACTCGGGATCCCCGAGAACTTCACGTCCGAGCGCATGATCGGCAAACAATGCCTCGTACAACACGATGTGCACGACGTCATCGGGGGTGTCGTATGCCGCGATCAGCTCTTCGTTGATGACCATGCGTTCGGCATCAACATCGTCTTCCCGTAGCGCCGGTCGTCGCAGGACGTCGAACAACACGTCCGCAGCCATGTCTCGAGCACTCGAAGGCACCCGGGCATAGAAGGCGGTGTGCTCCCGAGCAGTGAAGGCGTTCATGTCACCGCCGACGCCGTCGATCGCCTCGGCTACCGCTCTGGCCGATCTCTCCGGGGTGCCCTTGAACAGCAGGTGTTCCAAAAAGTGTGAGACCCCGGATCGCTCCGGGGTCTCATCGCGAGATCCAACAGCAAACCATGCACCGATCGACGCACTGCGCGAACCGGCGAGCGACTCGGTAACGACCCGAAGGCCGTTACCGAGCGTCGTCTTTTGAATGGTTTGACCGTCAGCCAAGTTGGGCGTCGCTACCGACGACGACCGCGTCCACCGCGGCTCGACTTCGGAGCAGGACCAAGATCGCCGAGCTCGTCAGCGAGTTCAGCGTCGAAGCTGTCTTCGAACGAAGCAACCTCGCGGTCGGACTTCGACGAGGAGCCGCTGGAATCGCTGCTCCCGCGGTCACCGCCGTTCCGGTCTCCACGGTTGCGGCCTCCGCCGTCTCCACGACCACCGCGGTCTCCGCGGTCACGAGGAGCACGATCGCTGGAGCCACCGTCGTCCGAGGACGAGCTGTCCGAGTCATCGTCACCGCCGCCATCGGCGGTCGGGCGCAACGAGATCTTGCCATTCGGATCGATGTCTTCGACCTTGACCTCGATGTCGTCGCCAAGCGAGACAACGTCTTCGACCTTGTCGATGCGCTTTCCGCCACCGAGCTTGCTGATATGCACGAGGCCGTCACGACCGGGAAGGATGTTCACGAACGCACCAAACTTGGTGATGTTCACGACCTTGCCCTGGTAGACGGCTCCAACCTCAGCGGTCGGAGGATCGAGGATGAGACGCACCTGACGCTCGGCCTCTTCGACCTTGGCGCGATCTGGCGACGCAATGGCCACGAGTCCAACCATGCCGTCGTCGTCGACCGAGAGGTCGGCGCCGGTTTCGGCCTGAATGGCGTTGATGACCTTGCCCTTTGGTCCGATGACCTCGCCGATCTTGTCGATCGGAATCTCGAACGAGACGATCTTCGGAGCTGCGGGGCCAACCTCTGGGCGTGGCTCAGGGATCGTCGCTGCCATGTTGTCGAGAATGGCGAGGCGAGCAACCTTGGCCTGCTGCAACGCGCTCGAGAGCACATCGGCGGGGATTCCGTCGATCTTGGTATCGAGCTGAAGTGCGGTGATGAACTCCGAGGTACCAGTGATCTTGAAGTCCATGTCGCCCATGGCATCTTCGGCACCGAGAATGTCGGTGAGGGTGATGTACTTGTCGTCCATCTTGACGAGGCCCATCGCAATACCTGCGACTGGCGCCTTGATCGGAACACCGGCATCCATCAGTGAGAGAGTCGATCCACAGACCGACGCCATCGAGGACGAACCGTTCGAGGCGAGGACTTCCGACACCAGACGAAGCGTGTACGGGAACTCTTCCATCGATGGGATGACGGGAAGGACCGCACGCTCAGCGAGTGCTCCGTGCCCAATTTCGCGACGCTTCGGGCCACGCATGAAGCCCGGCTCGCCGGTCGAGAACGGCGGGAAGTTGTAGTGATGCATGTACCGCTTGCGAGTGATCGGGTCGATGCCGTCGATCATCTGGTCCATGCGTCCCATGCCGAGCGTGGTGATGTTGAGCACCTGCGTGTCACCACGCTGGAACAAGCCCGTGCCATGCGCGGTCGGGATGAGGTCGACATCGGACGAGAGCGGACGCAGCTCGTCAGTCTTGCGACCGTCGATGCGAATTCCTTCCTCGACGATGCGCTTGCGAACGACTGCCTTCTTGATCGACTGGAAGGCCTGGCTGATGCCGCCGCCATCGTCGGGGAACTGCTCAGCGAGCGCTGCCTTGACCTCGTCCTTGAGCGCATTCTCCGCGCTCTGACGCTCCATCTTGTCTTTGATCATCTGCGTGTCAGCAATTTGAGCGGTGTAGGCCTCAACGGCTGTCAGCATCTCGGGCGTGTAGTCGCCGAGAGTTGGGAAGGTCATCTTCTCGGGAGCGCCGACCTTTTCGAGGAGCGCTTCCTGGAGTTCGATTGCTTGGCGGATCCACTTCTTCGAGGCGTCGAGACCTGCGGCGAGCGCATCCTCGTCGACCTTGGGGGATCCGCTTTCGAATGCATCCCACGACTTCTCGGTGCCGCCGGCCTCGACCATCATGACGGCGACGTCATCATCTTCGAGGAGACGTCCAGCGACGACCATGTCGAAGGTGGCGTTCGCGCTCTCTTCGTAGCTTGGATGAGGGATCCATTCGCCCTCGGTGGTGTACGCAACACGTACGGCGCCGATCGGGTTCTCGAACGGGATGCGAGAGATGACCAACGCAGCCGAAGCGGCGTTGATTGCCAGTACGTCGTATGGGTTCTCTTGGTCTGCACCGAAGATGGTGCCGACGATGTGAACGTCGTTGCGGAATCCGTCGGGAAAGTTCGGTCGCAACGGGCGATCGGTGAGGCGATCGACAAGGATCGCAGCTTCGCTGGCTCGTCCTTCACGACGGAAGAACGACCCGGGGATCTTGCCAGCCGCATAGCTGCGCTCTTCCATGTCCACGGTCAGTGGGAAGAAGCTTGCGCCATCGCGTGGCTTGTCACTTGCTGTTGCGGTCACGAGGACCATCGTGTTACCCAGGCGGGCAAGCACGGAGCCGTCTGCGAGGTTGGCCATGCGGCCGGTCTCGAACGACATGATTTTGTCAGTGGCGCCGAGGACGGCGTCCTCGACACTATGAATTTCAGCCATGAAAGGCTCTCCTTTTCCCGGCCCCTGCCGGGAGTTCATCTGTGTCCAGCACCTTGCCGGACGGGGCCGCGTTTCGGCCCGTTTGCTTCGTTGAGCGAATCGGTCGAACCGGTTCGCTCGGGTCCCACTCCTGAATCAGGAATTGTGGCCCGTACGCGAAACGAGCGGCCGCAAGGCCACTCGATTCCTACTTATCGGCGGATGCCGAGATGTGCGATCAGTTCGCGGTATCGCTCCACGTCATTGTCACTGACGTAATCGAGCAATCGACGACGCTGACCAACCAGCATCAGCAGCCCACGACGACTGTGATGGTCCTTTTTGTGGACCTTCAGATGTTCCGTGAGGTGTGAGATGCGAGCCGTGAGGAGCGCAATCTGGACCTCGGGAGAACCGGTGTCGGTTTCGGAGAGACCAAACGCCTTGCGGACGCTGGCCATTGTCTCGTCTTTTGGTGGGAGTACAGATTCCATAAATTTTCCTTGGGTGTAGGACCCAGCCCCGCGCGCCGTATGACCCTGTGATGATCACCTTGGTGATCAAAGCAGTTCAGACGTACACCAGAGCGGTGATTCGTCGACCCTGCGGTGAACCGCAGCGTCTGCTCACTACCTGTGAACCGTGTAAGGCTAACAGCGCCCGATCACAAACCGGTGCGATCCCTACACCACACCTTCGGCACGGCGGTTGAGAAATCAATCATCGGCCACGTTCGCGGCCCGGGCAATGCCGTCTCGTTATTTGGCCGTCAGCACGTTCCGAGCCTCGACGATGTCCAGCGCGAGCTGATCCTTCAGCTCGTCGATGCCATTGAAGCGTCGTTCGCTCCGAAGGAACTGGATGAATTGCACGCGCGCGACCTGGTCGTAGAGGTCGCCGTCGAAGTCGAGCAAATGCGCTTCGAGCACCGCAGCATCGGCCGATTCGTAGAACGTCGGCCGCACCCCCACGTTTACCGCAGCGAGATGAACGTCTCCGCCGGGTGTGGTGTATCGGCAGGCGTACACGCCATTGGCAGGCCGAGCCATGTCGTTTGGCAGGACGACGTTTGCGGTGGGAAAGCCGATCGTGCGCCCCCGTTGGTCGCCCTGGGTGACGGTGCCGTGAATTTCGAACGGACGGCCGAGCATCTCGGCCGCGGTCTCGACGTCCCCGCCGATCAGTGCTCGACGAACGGCGGTCGACGAAACGGGTTCTGTCGCATCGTTCGAAGCCCGGATCAATTCGAGCCCTTCCACGGAGAAGCCGAAGTGTCGGCCCTGCGCTTCGAGGAATTCAACGGTTCCTTCGCGACCTTTCCCGAAGTTGAAGTCGCTCCCGACGAGAATCTCCTTCGCGTTCAGTCGATCGACGAACACATCTCGAACGAAGTCTTCCGCGCTCGTCGACGCCCGTGCTGCGTCGAATTCGATCACGTAGACGACATCGATACCGAGCGATTCGAGGAGCTCGAGCTTGCGGGGCAGTCGGGTCAAGATCTTCGGAGCCGAGTCGGGTCGGACCACGACGGCTGGATGAACGTCGAACGTCACGACAACAGACTGGACGCCATGCTCGGCGGCCCGTCGCTTCACCTCGTTGATAACCGTTTGATGACCAAGATGGACGCCATCGAAGGCACCCGTGGTGAGCACGCACGCATCGATTCTCTGATCGTCGCTGTCGCGGATGATTTTCACTACTTGTCCTCCGACAGGTCAGCCGTTGTCTTGGTTGTTGAGAGAGGTGGTTCAGCGAGAACCACCGCTGGTTTCACCGTCGACCCACGATGTTCTTCGTAGACCGCGAGCAGTTCGCCAGCACCGTCGACCAAAGGGTACGGGCCAGCGTGCTCGACCCCAATACGTGTGACGTCTACTACCCGCCCGTACCGGACATCGAGTGCGGTCTCATCGTCGACTTCGATCAGCCCGAGGTCCCGAAGAAATTCGGCGGCCGGACGCAATTCAACCTCCTCGAGCGGTGCTGCGTCAGCTTCGGTGAACGTGCCGATTGCAGTCCTCCGAAGGCCGTGGAGGTGCGCTCCCCCGCCCAGCGCGGCGCCGAGGTCCGCAGCGAGCGAGCGAATGTAGGTTCCTGACGAACAATCCACCTCACAGCGCAGCGTCATTGGATCATCGGTTGCCTCGAGGTCGAAGCGGTGAACGGTGACGTCGGCCGCCTTGCGCTCGATCTCGATTCCCTCGCGGGCGAGCTCATGCAGTCGCTTTCCATCAACCTTCTTTGCCGAGACCATCGGCGGAATCTGCTGGATATCTCCAGTCAAAGACTTTGCCGCTTTTTGTGCTTCCCCGAGATCGATCGCTGCCATCTCGTGGGTGCGGGTCACGACTCCGGTGGAGTCGAGCGAATCCGTCTCCGCTCCGAATCTGATCTCTCCCGTGTAGGACTTGGTCGCACCGTCGAGAAATCGAAGGATCCGCGTAGCCTTGCCGACTCCGAGGAGGAGCACACCGGTGGCATCAGGATCGAGCGTGCCGCTGTGGCCGACCTTGCGCGTTCCGAAGACGCCCCGCGCCTTCGCCACGACATCGTGCGACGTCCAACCCTGCGGCTTGTCGACGATCGCGAAACCCGTTGGGCCGTTCGGTCGCTTCTTCGCCATTATGCGCCGGGGACTTCCGCCCCGGAACCGCTGTCCTCGCCGGGGACTTCCGCCCCGGAACCGTCATCGGGAGCTCCGCCTTCCGCGAGTTCCGGATTGCCCGGCCGAAGGCGTTCTGCGGCGAGCAGATCCTCGATCCGGCTGGCGTTACGGAGGTGCACGTCTGGCTCGAAGCTCAGCGGAGGTGTACGGCGCAGCGTGGTCTGCCGGCCGATCGCGCGCTGCAGGCGTTTGCGATGTTCCTCGAAGACTTCGGTCAGCGCGTCCTCTTCTTCTTCGGTCCCAAGCGCTGCGGTGAATGTGACCACGGCCCGATCGAGGCTTCGATCGGTCTTCACGTGGGTGACGCTGACCCACTCGAGTCGCTCGTCATCGATTCGGCTCAGCTCCTCGGCGATGATCTCTCGCAGCAGCTCGTTCAGTCGTGAGCTCCGCTGCGAGCCCTGATCGCGACCACCGCTCTGTATCTGTTTGCGCCGAGAACTCATGCGTCCATCTCCATCCACGTTCGTTGAGCGGAAACGACCTCGAGATCAGGTCTGCTCCACACGAGCCGCTCCACCTCATCCATGATTTCCCCCGCTTGGCGCGCAGAGCCCGACACCGTGACCACACCGAGGCGCGACCGCTGCAAGACATCGTGGTCGCTCACCTCAGAGACGGAGGCTCCGAGCTTGGGGACGCGATCGATGATCGGTCTGATCATCGATCGCTTCTCCTTGAGGCTCTTCACCTCTCGAAATCTGAGATGAAGATCGAGCGCCAATACATGCATCTGGACGCTCAGGCGCTAGGAGATCGAACGCTCGATCTCGCGCTCCTCGTACGTCTCGATGATGTCGCCATCCTTCAGATCCTGGAAGTCCGAGAGGCCGATACCGCATTCGTATCCGGCGGCGACTTCGCGGGCATCGTCTTTGAAACGGCGCAGTGACTTCACTTCGCCCTTCCAAATGATCGTTCCGTCGCGGATGAACCTGACCTTCGAATTGCGGGTGATCACGCCATTCGTGACGTAACAACCGGCGATCCTGCCGATCTTTGGCACCGAGAAGATCTCGCGCACTTCGGCGTCGCCGGTCACGATCTCTTCGAACTCGGGGGCCAAGAGTCCAACCATGGCGGACTCGACGTCCTCGAGCAGCTTGTAGATGATCTCGTAGGTACGGATCTCCACACCTTCGCTGTCAGCGGTCGTTCGAGCCTTGCGGTCGGGGCGAACGTTGAAACCAATGATCGTTGCGTTGGACGCCGCCGCGAGGGCGATGTCGTTCTCGGTGATTCCACCGACACCACGATGCACGAAGGTCGGCTTGACCTCGGGCGTTTCGAGCTTGCGAAGCGAGTCTGTGACGGCCTCGAGCGAACCGTTCACATCGGCCTTGATGATCAGGTTCAGGTTGGCAGCTTCGCCACGCTGAATCTGCTCGAAGATGTCTTCGAGGCGAGCGCCGCCGCTGGTTGCAGACGAGTCTCGTCCAAGGCTGGTCTGACGATGCCAGTGTTCACGGGTATCGGCGACCTTGGAGGCCACCTTCTCGCTCGGTGCGATGTTGAAGTCGCCCCCAGCATCGGCGACATCGCTGAGTCCAAGGACCTGCACGGGAGTCGACGGTCCGGCTTCCTTGACGTTCTCGCCCTTGTCGTTGATGAGCGCTCGGACACGACCCCAGGCAGCGCCTGCGACCATGGGATCGCCAACCCGAAGCGTTCCCTCTTGGACCAGCACCGTCGCCACTGGGCCACGGCCAATGTCGAGGTTGGATTCGAGCACGACGCCCTGCGCCTTGTCGTTCGGATCTGCCCGCAGGTCTTCGAGCTCTGCAACCACCAAGAGTTGATCGAGCAGTTCTTCGATACCGATGCTCTTGAGCGCCGAGATCTCCTGAACGATGGTGTCGCCACCGAAGGATTCGGGGATCAGATCGTTCTCTGAAAGCTGCGTCATGACACGGTTCACGTTGGCGTTCTCGCGATCGATCTTGTTGATCGCGACGACAATCGGAACGTTCGCTGCCTTGGCGTGGTTCAACGCTTCGATCGTCTGAGGCATCATGCCGTCGTCGGCGGCCACCACGAGAATCACGATGTCGGTTGCCTTCGCACCGCGTGACCGCATGGCGGTGAACGCCTCGTGGCCCGGGGTGTCGATGAACGTGAGAGCCTGACCATTGCGAACCGTTTGGTACGCGCCGATGTGCTGCGTGATGCCGCCAGCTTCGTCGTCTGCGACCTTGGCCTGACGAATGTTGTCGAGCAACTTCGTCTTGCCGTGATCGACGTGGCCCATGACGGTGATCACCGGTGGACGGATAGGAGCATCGTCGTCGAACTCCTCGTCATCATCATCATCGTCATCGAGCCCGAGCATCTTGCGAAGCTCAACTTCTTGCTCTTCGCCTGGATCGACGAGTTTGACGTCGGCGTCCAGATCCTCAGCAAATGCGGTGATGAGCTCGTCGCTGAGCGACTGCGTGGCAGTCACCATTTCGCCTTGTTGCATCATGAAACGCACAACGTCGGCTGCGGTGCGATTGAACTTCGGACCGAGGTCGAGCGGCGTTATGGCGCGTTCGATGACGACCTGTCCGGTCGGCACTGGAGCGTCGTCCGAGCTGTAGCTCGGCACATTCATCGGCTGCAGTTCCTCGCGGTTGCGACGGCGACGACCCTTTCGCTTCGGTGGTCGTCGGCCTGCTGGTCCGCCTGGACGGCCGCCGCCGGGGCGACCGCCGCCGCCACCTGCTGGTGGAGCGCCGGCACCGGGGACCGGGCGCGGTCCTCCGCCAGGTCGAGCTGGTCCACCGCCGCCACTGCGTGGTGGTCCGCCGCCGTACCCGCCACTTCGGTTGGCACCCGCGCCGGCCGCTGGCGCGGTGCGCGGTCCACCCGGACGTCCAGGTGGTGGTGGAATCGGCTTGCCGGACTGCGAGCGAGGGGGTCCAGGTGGTGGCGGAATCGGGCGACCGGTTCCAGACATCGGGCCCGGAGGTTTCGGCGCGTCCTTCTTTGGATCGGATCCGATGGACGGCGGAGCAGCTGGAGCGTCGGGCGCTGGTGAATCGCCTTCTGCCTTTGGCTGAGGGGCTGGTTTTGGAGTTGCCGTGGGAGGGGGTGGAACTGGACCCTCGGAAACGCGAGGCCGCGAGTCCTTTGACGAGACGATTCCCTTCGGAAGCTCCTGGTCAGGATCGACGCCGCCCTCTGCAACAACAGGATCGGCAACCGCTGGCTCTTCCGCGGCTACTGGCTCCTCGACGACCGGAGCGGGCTCCTCGGCCACGGGCGCTGGCGCCTCGACAACCGGTTCTGGCTCGGCCTCTGCCACAGGTTCAGGCGCAGGCTCTGCAGCCTTCTTCTTCTTGGGTGGCGGCTTCTTGGTCGAAACGGCAGCCTTCTTCTTGGCCGGCTTCGCCTCGACTGGCTTTTCCTCTTCGGGCTGTACCTCGCGAATCAAACCTTCTCGCTCTGCCTTGCGGCGAACGCGGTCGGCTTGGGCGTCGACGATGCTCGATGAGTGACTCTTCGCCCCGATTCCGAGCGCGTCACAGAGCTCAAGGGTCTCAGCGTTGCTGAGCCCGAGCTCTCGTGCGAGTTCGTAGACGCGTATCTTTGCTGCCAATGGGTTGTTTCAGTCCTTTGATGGGGCGACCGCGTTGAGGCGGTCAGCCAACCAGCCTATTCCTATTCCTCTTCCGAAGCGCCATCTTGAGCGGCTGCTTCGTCACCTGCGTCGATCTCGGTGAGCGGAGTCTCGTCGCTTTCAGCGTCGGGCTCGTCACTATCGACCGCTTCAGTCCAGTCTTCCGCCGAAATTGCATCGCCGCCGTCAGCAGGTTTCCACACCTGTTCCCCTGATTCGGGGTCGACGACCCACTCGCCCTCAGCCCACTCGACATCGCCGTAGGCCTCTTCTTGGGCAAGTTGTGTCTCGCTCTTGATATCGACCCGCCAACCGGTGAGACGTGCAGCCAGACGGGCATTCTGCCCCTCTTTGCCAATCGCCAACGACAGCTGGAAATCGGGAACGATGACCTCGGCCGTACCTGTCTCTTCGATCATGCGAACCTCCTTCACCTTCGCAGGTGAAAGGGCCTTCATCACGAAGTCGGGCAAATCGTCGGAGAAGGGAACGATATCGATCTTCTCGCCGCGCAGCTCGGTAACGACCTGACGCACGCGCGCTCCACGCGCGCCGACACATGCACCGACTGGATCCACGTTGGGATCGTTTGAATACACGGCGATCTTGGTGCGGTGTCCTGGTTCACGGGCACAGGCACGAATTTCGACGATGCCATCAGCAATCTCTGGCACCTCGAGCTCGAACAGCCGCCGCACGAGTCCCGGGTGAGTACGGCTCACAACGATCTGCGGGCCCTTGGCCGTCTTGCGAACCTCGACGATGTACGCCTTCAGCCGAGCGTTCGGCTCGGGCCGTTCGAACATGACCTGTTCGGACTGCGGCAGCAAGGCCTCGACTCGACCGAGGTCGAGCAGCGTGTACCGCGCATCGGTCTGTTGGATCATGCCGGTGACGATGTCACCTTCGCGACCTGCGTACTCTTCGTACTTCAGCTCGCGCTCAGCCTCGCGAATTCGCTGAGTCATGACCTGTCGTGCGGTCTGGGCAGCGATTCGCCCGAAGTTGTCGGGGGTCACGTCGAGCTCATCGCCGACGATTTCACCCTCTTCGTCGAGTGCTTGGGCCATCACGCGGATGTCCATGGTCTCTGGATCGATGGTGACCCACGAGTACTCGTACGCGTCAGGCATCCGCTTGTATGCAGACTCAAGGGCATCGGCGAGTGCTGCAAACAGCGCGTCGACCGAGATTCCCTTTTCACGGGCAAGTGCTTGAAGGGCTTCGAGCATCTCAGCGTTCATCGGCAAGCTGACCTTTCTTCGTTTTCATTTCTTGCTTGGCGCCATTGGAGGAACCGTTCTTGTTGCCGCCTCGTTTTGGAGTGGGACCCCAAGCGAATACGGTTCTGGCGCTGCGAATTTCGCCGTAGCGAAGCGTCTGTTCGCCGTCGCCGGTCGAAACCGTGACCCCGAACTCATCGCAGCTCACCAGATCACCTTCTATGCGCCGATCGCCGGCGACGTCGGGCATCGTCTTGATGCTCACGGTCTCGCCGACCGAGCGCCGGAAGTGTTCGGGCTTCTTCAACGGCCGCTCGACACCCGGACTCGTTACTTCGAGAGTGAATCGCCCGGGGATCGGATCCTCGGCGTCGATCATCCGAGACACGGCTTTCGTGACTTCGATCAGCGTCTGGCTGAGGAGCCCGTCGGGTTGATCGATGACGAGCTTCATGACGCCGTTGTTGTAGTCGACGTCGACGAGCTCGCACTGGAAGTCATCGGTGATCGGCAACACGAGGTCGGTGAATGACGCAACTAGTGCGCCTTGCTTCTCACTCATGTCACCTCCTCGTGTCCCCTGTTGTGCGGGGCCTTGCCCCGGGAACAAAGAAAAGCGTGGACCCGAAAGCCCACGCTCGCGTCATTCAGGTCCGGTTGGGCCCGTATTTGCGTGCAGCGAACATGCTATCGGAAGCCGGTCCATCGGCCACGCCTCGCGACTGTTCCGGTCATGCAATGCGCGTGATCTCAGTCGTGAACCGTCTCGGCGACGGCAGTGGCGAAACGCTCATGCACTCCGAGAAGCGCAAGATCGTGGCCCCTTCGCTCCAGGACTGGCTGAAAGTTGTACGTCGTTCGATCGGCCCAGAGGTCAACGAGATGAACGGCCAGGGCAATCGCAACGACACCCAGCCCCAAGAGACCATTGCGGAACGCGATAACGATTCCGACAGCGGTCAGGACCGAAGCGAAGGCTCGAGCCTTTATGTAGATGTTGCGTCGCGTCGACCATTTCTTGAAGATCGGATCGCTCAGTGGAATTCGCACCGCTGGCGAGCTCCATCGTTTCACCGACCGATCGAGCCGGATGGAGACAGCCCCATCGGCTCGTTCGCCCGTGATCGCACAAATCGCGGGAAACCCCGAGTCGGTTGCGAGGCGCAACGGCACTACGACGTCAGCCATCAGTTCGAGGTGGCTTCCTTGCGCTTGCGGATGAGTTCGATGGCGGTCTCTGCGTCGTTGGCATCCTCGCCTCGCTCATCGAGATTGCGCGCCCGATCCTCCTCGGCTGCCTTGCGCGCTGCATCTCGGGTCGCCTCCGCGCGTTGCATCGTTGCTTCCACGCCTTCCTCGTGGAGGTAGATGGCCCAATCGAGAAGCTGCTCGACCATCTCGTCCTCGGGGACCACGGCGACGTTGACACCCTTGACAAACAGGTGTCCTCGCTTGTTCCCTGCCGCGATTCCCAAGTCGGCATCACGCGCCTCCCCAGGGCCATTGACGACGCAGCCCATCACAGCCACCTGCAATGGGATCTTCTTGTCCTCGAATGCGAGCATTGCATCCTCGGCCACCTTGTACACGTCGATCTCTGCTCGACCGCAGCTTGGGCACGCGATGAGATCGACGTTCTTGCGTTCGCGAAGACCGAGCGCCTCGAGCAGGATCCGACCGGCCTTTGCTTCTTGTACAGGGTCGGCGGTGAGCGAGTAGCGGATCGTGTCGCCAATACCCTCGGCCAACAGCGTGCCGATACCGGCGGTTGCCTTGATCGTGCCGGCAGGTGGAGGACCAGCCTCGGTGACGCCGAGATGCAACGGGTAGTCGGTTGCCTCTGAGAGTTGTCTGTATGCCTCGATCATCAGCGGGACGCTGGAGGCCTTGACCGAGATCTTCACCAGATCGAATCCGACGTCGTCGAAGTAGCTGATCTCACGTAGCGCCGACTCGACCATGGCTTCGGGGGTGACACCCTTTTCTTCGTCGTACAACGAGGAGTCGAGAGAGCCACCATTCACTCCGATGCGAATGGGGACATTGCGCGCTTTGGCCTCTTGGGCGATCAGCTTGATCTTGCTCGGATCGGTGATGTTGCCCGGGTTGAGCCGAAGGCAGTGCACGCCTGCGTCGAGGGCCGCCAAGGCCATGCGGTGATTGTTGTGGATGTCGGCGATGATCGGCACCGGGGATCGAGGCACGATGCGAGCGAGTCCCTCGGCAGCCTCGGGTTTGTTGCACGTACAACGAACGATGTCGGCTCCCGCGCCAGCGAGTGCGTAGATCTGCTGCAAGGTTGCCTCGTGGTCGGCCGTCTTGGTGATGGTCATCGACTGAACGGTGATGGGCGCATCACCTCCAACGGGGACGTTGCCGACCATGATCTGTTTCGTCTTCCTACGAGGGAAGACACCGTCAAACTGCATGCGAACAACCTACCGCGATCACACGTCGGGGCTTCCGCCCGACATCCGGCGCCGCTGACATGGTGGCTACGCGAGCTCCGCTCCCCTCTCGCCCAAGGTGTTTGGCATAGACAAACCCACCAGTTTTGGGAAAGGGGTCTGACCCCTTTTTCAAGAAAGGGGTCAGACCCCCCCCATTTTGACGCAGTGTGTTGGACCAGTCGTGACAGCGGAGCGAGAAAGTGGAAAGTGAGGCGCGACCGCACGCGACAGCGGAGCCGGGAGGGCTAAACCGAAGAGCCTGTATACGCACAGACAAACGCCAGCACCGGAGTGAGGAGGGACGACGAACGGCTCGCGGCCTTTGGCAGTCCGCAGCGCGAATCGAGGCCGGCCTTCGGCCGGATTTCGCCTGCGGCGAGTTACAGCTGGATTGGATCGACGAGATCGCGAATGATCGCGATTCCGCCGACGAGCATCATGAACATGAGGACCGCATAGGTCAACGGGAGAAGACGAGCGGCGTCAACGCGATGAACTCGTCCGCCGAATGAACGCAATCGCTCGTACGTGGCCACGGCCATGTGTCCGCCGTCAAACGGCAGCAGCGGCACCAGGTTGATCATGCCAAGCGAGATGTTCAGTCCGACAAAGAAGAACAAGACGGCGGCCGTGCCTTCACCGACGAGCTGCTGGCCAATTCCGACTGCACCCACGATCGAGAGCAGCCGGTTCTCATCGATTTCGGCCAAAGGTCGTTGTTGGTCTCCCAACGATGGGCCTGCCGAAACAAGCGAATCGGCCGGATCCTCGGTTGGGGGAAGTGCGAAGAGACCTCGCCATCCATCGACCGAGCTGAACATGTCACCGAATCGAGAGGCGAGCTGACTCGTCACATCCCAAACCGTCGGCACGGCCTGAGACGCCGCATCGCCGAGGGGTAGACGCTCACGAACGACACTCTCAGAGATTCCAAGGAATCCCGAAACGGCGTTGTCGTCGAAGTTCACGTCATTGATCGTGACGAGCTCCGTGTGCAACCGGCGACCGTAGACGACATCGACCTCGACCGTTTCTCCGATGCGCTCAGATGCCCGAGCCGCAAAATCTGCATAGTTCGCAGTGGGCACTCCTTCGAACCCGATCACGACGTCACCTTCATAGAGTCCCGAAAATCCGGTCGAACCCGCAGCGGTGAGACGCTCACCGATGCGAGCTTCGATCGTCATCGGTTCTCCGTCACGAAGTAGCGCGATCTCGACGAGCTCACCCTGTACCTGGGGAACCACCGTCGCCAGGTTGTCGAAGTTCTCCACCGAACGGCCATCGATCTCGAGGAGTTGGTCTCCACTCTCGATGCCCGCGAATTCTGCGGCGCTGAGAGGGATCACCTCGCCGACAGCCCATTCCCCTTCGACCTCTTGGCCAAACTGCCAAATCGCCAGACCCGCCAACAAAACCGCAATGACGAAGTGTGTGGCGGGGCCTGCGGCGACGGTGAGGAATCGCTTGTGCCACGGGGCATTCCGATAGGCCCGTGGTTCGTCTTCGATCTCGACTTCATCGAGGTTGTTCATCCCGATGATGCGCACGTAGGCGCCAAGTGGCAAGGCTTTCAACCCATACGTCGTCTCGCCTCTCTGCCAGGCGAATATTCTCGGCCCGAATCCAATGAAGAATTCGGTCGCCTTCATCCCGGACCATCGAGCGGTGAAGAAGTGGCCCGCCTCGTGAATCACGATGCAAATGACCAAGATTGCAACGATCAGGAGTAGTTCCCATCCGCCGAGAATCGCCATCGCGGCGATGACGCCAACGAAACCGAGAAAGCGCGCTGGCTGAATGCCCAGCTCATCATCGGCGGGCGCGGGTGCGTCGACGTTTTCGGGTTCGTCGATCGGTGCGTCGAGGAGATCGGTCATCGGCTACAGGATTTCACGAATTCGGCTCCACGTACGTTCACGCGCTCGCGCATCTGCGTCGAGCACAGCTTCAAGGCTGTCGGCTGGTGCACCGTCGTGCTCCATCAACAACTCCTCATTAGTTTCGGCTATTCCAGTCCACGGCATAAGGCCTTCGAGAAACGCATCAACACACACTTCATTGGCTGCACTCAGCCACGCAGGCGCCGTGCCGCCGCGTCTGCCGGCTTCAAACGCCAGGTCTAGACATCGAAATGCCTCTCGGTCGGGAGGCTCGAACGTCAAAGACACGGCGTTCGACCAGTCCATTTCACCGTACGACTGGTCAAACCGATCTGGGTACGACAACGCATATGCGATGCACAGTCGCATGTCCGGCTCTGAGAGCTGCGCAATCGTTGCCCCATCGGAGAACGAAACCATCGAATGCACGATGGATTGTGGGTGCACCACGACATCGATCCGGTCGTAGTCGATGCCATACAGTTCGTGAGCCTCGATGACCTCGAGGCCTTTGTTCATCAGCGTCGAGGAGTCGATCGTGATCTTCGGGCCCATCGACCAGGTGGGGTGAGCAAGCGCGTTTTCGATCGTCACCGATGCGAGCTCGGCAGCACTTCGACCACGAAACGGCCCGCCTGATGCGGTAAGGACGAGGCGATCGACGCCCTGGCCGGCATGTGTTGCTCGCAAGCACTGGTGGAGGGCGCAGTGTTCTGAATCGACAGGCAAGATCTCGGCGCCCGGGGTCTCTCGCGCGGCCTTGACGATTGGTCCGGCGGCGATCAGAGACTCCTTGTTCGCCAGCCCGAGCCTCTTTCCGTGCTCGAGAGCCGACAGCGTCACGGCAAGACCGGCAAAGCCCATCACTCCATTGATCACGATGTCCGCAGTCGCGCTGGCCTCACGCAGCCCTTCGTCACCTGTCAGCACTGGGATGCTCGAGTCGAGACGGTCGGCGGCCTCAGACCGCTTGGCTTCATCAGCGACGACCACGACCTCAGGGCGAAACTCTTCGACCAAGGGGATGAGTGCATCGACGGAGGATCCAATGCTCAAAGCCTGGACCTCGAACTCACCCTCCGACGAACGAATGATGTCGAGCGTCTGCGATCCAATCGAGCCAGTAGCTCCCATCACCGAAACGGTCGTCATGGCCTCAGCCTACAAAGGGGTCTGACCCCTTCTTTGAAAAAGGGGTCAGACCCCTTGTGGGCTGCAAAATGCGACAGCGGATCTGGGAGCAACTGAACGCGAGAGCAGGTATACGCACTGCCAAACGCCAGCACGCCAGGAGTGCGGGACGAACGACGGAAAGGCGCCTCGGGCGCAGCAGGCGCGAAATCGAGGAGCGCAGCGACGGATTTGAGCCCTGGAGCGAGGAACGAGCGGGAAACTCAGCTTGTGTAGAAGATCGCTTCAGCGAAGAAGTAGGTCGCTGGAAGGACGAACAACAAGGCATCGAATCGGTCGAGGAAACCGCCATGACCTGGCAGCACCGAGCCCATGTCCTTGATGCCAAGGTCTCGCTTGATCAGGCTCTCACCCAGATCTCCGAGTGGAGCCACGATTGCCCCGATGACACCGAGCAGTAACGCATCGCGCCAATCACCGAAGCTGTCGAAGGGCTCAGCAACCTGGATGATCCCGAAGAACACGACCGACGCGAGCGCCGCCGCAAATGCGCCTCCAATGAGGCCTTCGGTGGTCTTGTTCGGACTGACCGCGGCAAGTGGCGTACGTCCGAAACTTCGCCCGGCGAAGAAGGCCCCGACGTCGTAGCCGACCGTGATGATGATCGCCGCCAGCAACAACCCAGTGCCGTCGTCCTCGTTGAGGCCGCCTCGGTCGGCGACTTCGAGCAACGCTGCGCCGAAACTTCCAAGGACGCCGATGTAGACAATGCCGAGCAGGGTGACGCCGATATTCATGACGGGCATCTCCGTGGCTACTCCAGCCAAGAACCACAAGAGCGCAAACACGATCGAAAGTGCGAGCACCAATGCAACGGCCTGCGTGCCCCGGAAATACACGGCGATCGGCATGGCGACGGAGGCGGCCAACCCGAGCAGAGTTGCAGGCTGGTAGCCGGCGACACGCAGTGCGTTGTAGAACTCACCAGCGGACAACGCCACCACGAGGACGATCAGCGCGAGAGCGACCAGCGGTCCAAGATTTATTGCAACGACAGCGATTGCCAGCAGGGCAACACCCGTGATAATTGCGGACTGCATATCGCGACCGGAACCACCACCATCGTTGACGAAACCATCATCGTTGAAGTCGCCCTCCACCTGGTCGTCGTAGGTAAAGAAACGCTCGCTCGGTTCGCCACCGATTTGTACGACTGCAGGTTCTTCAGGATCAGGCACCGGACCTGGATCCCAGGCCTGCGGCTCGGCCGACTCTTCGACGCCATCTCCCCAAGCGGGCGCCCCGCCGGACAGGTCTGACCACGCTTCGAGGTCATCCTCTTCGACCGGTTCGACGTCGAGGGCAACCGTGCGGTCCGAGCCCGGAGTTGTCCAGTCGTCGAGCGAAACCTCGGCGGGTGGCGTTATCTCGGTTTCGACGAACTCGGGCTCGACGCTGTCGCCAAACACCGATTGTTGAACGGCATCACCAAAGACGCTGTCGCCGGGTGACTCGAGCGGGACCTCGGCAGAGAACACCGACTCCCCTTCATCGTCGCCAAATACAGATGCCGCAGGCGTGGCGTCCGAATCGTCGCCGAAAACAGAACGGCCCGGTCCAGGATTGTCATCATCGAATTCGTTGTCGTAGTTGTCCACGCCAGATTCCTCCACGCGCCGAGACTAGTGCCATGCGAACAGCAGACCCTAGACCTCGAGCAGTTCCTTTTCCTTGGCATCGCGCGCCGCATCGATGTCGTTCTCATGGGCCTTCGTGAAATCATCGAGCGTTTTCTGGGCTCTCTCGATCTCATCAGATCCGACTCCGCCATCTTTTTCGACCTCTTCGAGGTCCTTGCGTGCGGACCGTCGGTGTCCGCGGATCTTGCCTTTGCCTTCTTCAGCCATGTTGTTGATCACTTTGACCAGATCCTTGCGTCTCTCCTCGGTGAGCTGAGGGAACGCCAAGCGAAGCGTCCGGCCGTCGTTGCTGGGTGACAAGCCGAGGTCAGAGTTTCGAATCGCCCGCTCGATGGCTTCGACATTTCCCGCGTCGTGGGGGTTGATGATCAGCTGTCGTGCCTCGGGCACAGAAAAGGTGGCGAGTTCCTGAAGCGTCATTGGAACGCCGTATGCCTCGACCTGGAGCTTCTCCACGAACGCCGAATTCGCGCGGCCGGTTCGGATCGTGGCCATCTCGCGCCGGGTATGCGCGACCGCTCCATCCATCGACGATGCGGTCTCCTCCATGATCAGATCGACCATCTCGCTCACTGTGCGCTTCCCCTTCGTTCTACGATCAATTCGATACCAACGTACCGACTGCGTCACCCCGAAGAATCGACTGTACGTTTCCTTCGCCCATCAGGTCGAACATCACGATCGGTAGGTCATTGTCCATGCAAAGTGTGATCGCCGTCGAGTCCATCGCCTTCAGACCGCGCTGCAACACATCGATATGCGTGATCTCATCGATCTTGGTGGCCGTTGGATCGAGCTTGGGATCTGCAGTGAAAAGACCGCCGGTACCAGAATGTGTGCCCTTCAGCACCACCCCAGCCTCAATCTCGACTGCACGAAGTGCAGCTGTTGTATCCGTGGTGAAGAACGGGTTTCCCGTTCCACCGGCGAAGACGACAACACGATCCTTCTCGAGGTGCCGGATGGCTCGCCTGCGTATGTACGGCTCGGCCACCTGTGCCATGTGAATCGCGCTCATGACACGAGTGGGCTGCCCGCGCCTCTCAAGGCGATCCTGCAGGGCCAATGCATTGATCACGGTGGCCAACATTCCCATGTAGTCCGCCTGCGATCGGTCCATTCCGGCACCAGCGCCAGCGAGGCCTCGCCAGATATTCCCTCCACCCACGACGACGCCAACACTGACATCGAACGCTTCCCGGACGTCGACGATGTCGTTGGCTATCCGTTGGACGGTGTCGCCGTCGATGCCATACGACTCAGTGCCAGCAAATGCCTCACCCGAGACCTTCAACAGGATGCGACCCCAACGTGGCGTCTCTTTTCCTGCGGCGGCCGAGGATTCAGTCATTAGCACTCCTGTCTAGGGGGAAGGACGTCAGCCTCCGAGGTACGCCTGGCTGAACGACACGATCGTGCCACCTCCGAGCGAGTCCTGCACGGATGTCTTGTCTCCGTTCAGTCCCTGCTCGAGCAGCACCTGCTCGCCGTACCACGCAGACAGACGACCTTCGACGATCTTGTCCCACGCTTGCTCGGGCTTACCCTCAGCCTTGGTGAGCTCCAAGAGCGCCTCGCGCTCGGTGTCAGCCACGGCTTGATCGATGTCCTCGCGCGAGAGGCCCTGAGGTTTTGCGAACGCGATGTGCAGTGCAACCATGTGAAGCGTTTCCGAGTCGACGGCGTTGCCTTCAACGATGACGCCGTTGGTGCCGCGACCCTCCTGCTTGTGGAGATAGGTGTCGAGAAGATTGCCTTCGCCCGCGACCACGCGCTTGACGAGACCGAGCTCGATGTTTTCCTTCTTGGTGATCTGCAGTTCCTCGATCGCTGGCTGGTGTTGTGCTGCAGCGTCTTCGCCGTCGGCGAGGACCGACGCAGCAATTGCATCGAGCACGGCGATGAAGTCTTCTGACTTCGCAGCGAAGTCTGTTTCGCTCTTCAGGTGGACGATGGCGGCGACGCCATCACCTTCTGCGACCGCGACGGCGCCTTCGGCATTATCGCGATCGGCACGGCTGGCTGCCTTGGCAAGACCCTTCTCACGAAGGATCTTGCGAGCTTCATCTGCGTCGCCGTCGGCTTCCGTCAGTGCCTTCTTTGCGTCCATCATTCCGGCGCCGGTTGCGTCTCGGAGAGCCTTGATGTCGGCAACAGTAATATCTGCCATGTCTTGGGTATCGCTTTCTGGATGTTCGTCGTCTTGGTTGGCCAGAGACGCGTCAGCGTCGCTGGTTTCGTTCTGGTCGTTGTCGTCGTCGATTGGCTCGTCGTCCCCATCAGGACAATTGTCCTCGGGGCCAGCCACGACTAGGACTTGCCGGCCTCGGTGTAGCCGCCTGCGATGGCAGCTTCAGGGGTACTGAACCAGATCTCGGCGACGGTTTGCTCGTACCAACGACCGCCAGGCTGATGGAACTTCATCGAGTCAGCGTTGCCCTTGATCTCAAAGCCCGCCGGCATCGATCCGTCGTCCATTGGTGCATGTGAGCCCTCGGGAGCAGCAGCAGCCTCTTCGGCAGGAGCAGCAGCTTCGGCGGGAGCAGCAGCCTCTTCGGCGGGAGCAGCCTCTTCGGCGGGAGCAGCAGCTTCTTCGACTGGAGCGGCCTCTTCGGCCTCAACAGCGGGAGCGGCAGCTTCCTCGACCGGAGCAGCGTCGGCAGCACCTTTTTCCGCCGCGATTCGCGCTTCACGTTCGGCAGCCGCTGCGGCAGCTTGCGCACGTGCATCAGCTTGCTCTGCATCTCGCGCAGCTTGATCCTCGGCGCTTCGGCCAGCCGGAGCAGCGTCGGCAGCGGCAGGGTCTGGGATGCCTGCCATCTCTGCCTTCTTCGAGCGGATGAAGTGTCCTTCGAGCACTGCGTCAGAAATGACACGACACATCAGTTCACCAGCGCGGATCGCATCGTCGTTGCCAGGGATGACGAAATCGACGAGATCAGGATCGCAGTTGGTGTCCACAACGGCCACGAGTGGCAACCCGAGCTTGTTGGCCTCGGTCACCGCAGTGTGCTCGAGCTTCGTGTCGAGAACGAACACCGCGTTCGGTGCCTTCGTGAGATGACGGATTCCACCGAGGTTGCGTTCGAGCTTGACGAGCTCACGCGAGATCATCAGCGCTTCCTTCTTGGGCATGGCGTCCATCTCGCCGGACTCGCGCATGCGCTGGTATTCCTTCATTTTGTCGACGCGCTTTTGGATCGTCTGGAAGTTGGTGAGCATGCCGCCGAGCCAACGCTGGTTGACGTAGGGCATGCCGCACTTCTCGGCGTACGACTGGATCGAATCCTGCGCCTGACGCTTCGTGCCCACGAACATGATCGTCCCGCCGTTGGCGGTGAGATCGCGAACGTACGTGTACGCGTCCTCGAGCAGGTTCAGCGTCTGGTTGAGATCGAGAATGTAAATGCCGTTGCGTTCGCCGTGAATGAACCGCTTCATCTTGGGGTTCCAGCGTCGGGTCTGATGACCGAAATGTACGCCAGCGTCGAGCAACTGCTTCATCGTGATGACTGCCATGTCTCATCTCTCCCTGCGGTTTCGGTGAACGACTCACTCAGGCGCCAAAGGCGACCGCAGTGTGAGCGAGTCGGAATCTCTCGGCGGTCGCGGGCGTGCGACCGATGGGCATACTTTGCCCGGAGAACACGATAGCGGCACTACGGCCAAGTACCGCCGGCATCCGTGACAACACGCGTGATCCTCAGCCACGCTCGGGGATGAGGCGCACGACAACCCGCCCCTGGACGAAGAGGCTCGTGGGGTCGATGTATTCGCCATCGCGGCGCGCCGAGAAGTGCATGGTCGTGCCCGCGATCGCGATGGGCTGTCCTCGTTCGACGGAATCGCCAGTCGCAACGAGCGCACTCGTCACAAAACCAACCGTCGTTCGCAGGTCGGATGAATGCCTGATCGTCACGAAGACGTTTCCGCCAACCTGCCCGGAGAAGGTGACAACACCGGCGGCCGAGGCTCGCACGACCTGGCCATCCGTCGTGTCGTATTCGACACCGCGGTTTCCCGCGAGCCAGGGCTGAGCCGGCGGGCGGAACGGATCAATGATCGGGGCGTCCACCGGAGGGTGATGAATGTCCGTGCCTACCTCGACGGCTTGCGTGCGCGGTGGCGGGTCGAGGACTGGCGAAACCGCGTCCGCTGACGTAGTCGTGGTCAGCGCTAGGCCAATGAGGACAAGAGATAACCGCACCATGAGAGTCTCCAGCTGAGATGGTCACATGGGGGAAGTGGAACAGCGACGCACGAACGCATCGGCCGGTCGTTGGATCGTAGCCCGACGGTAGCCGGTTCTCTTATTGGGAGGCTCGGTCCCTCGATAGCTGACTCAGGCTGGGGTGTATTCGTTGGCCGTGAGACGTGAACGAAGACGCAGCACCGACTTGGTGTGGATCTGACACACCCGACTCTCGGTAACGCCGAGAACTTGACCAATTTCTGCGAGCGTCAGACCTTCGTAGTAGTACAACGTCAGGACGATCTTCTCTCGCTCGGTCATCGAGTTGATCGACTCGGCGAGAAGCTGTCGCATCTCTTCGACCTCGAAGGAACCAACCGGGCCTGCGCCCTTGTCCGGAATCGTGTCACCGAGGGTCATCGAGTCCCCCCGTTCTCCGCCCGACAACATCTCGTCGAGCGCCACGACGCCGACGAAGGAGATCTTGGTGAACATCGTTTCGAGTTCGGTCAGCGACACATCGAGGGCATCTGCGAGTTCCTCGTCGGATGGAGCCCGTCCGAGTTTCGCTTCGAGCTTGGCGTTTGCTTGTTCGATTCGTTTTGCCTTGGTGCGAACCGAGCGTGGAACCCAATCCATCGATCGGAGCTCGTCGAGCATTGCACCCTTGATTCTCGAGATGGCATAGGTCTCGAACTTGTATCCGCGTTCAGGGTCGAACTTGTCGATCGCATCGATCAGGCCGAAAATTCCATAGCTGACCAGGTCTGCCTGCTCGACGTTTTGCGGAAGACCAGCGGCGACTCGGCTGGCCACGTACTTCACCAGCGGCGAATAGTGCACGATCAGCTGGTCACGGATCTCGCGCGAGGGCGATTCCGTGTAACGGATCCAGAGACCATCGGCTCGTGCTCGTTCAATTTCGTCCACGTTTTTGACGCTTCCTCTACGACTCTGGCCCGCTTGTCACGCTCTTGGATGACTCGACCGATGAACACGCTGCAGTCGTTCTTTGCTCACATGCGTGTAAATCTGGGTGGTCGAGAGATCTGAGTGCCCTAACAACTCCTGCACTGTCCGTAGATCGGCACCTCCGTCCAAAAGATGAGTTGCAAAAGTGTGACGAAGTGCATGGGGATGGGTGGGTGAGGCTGATCGTCGATCGAGTACCCGACGCACGTCACGTGGTCCAAGCCTACGGCCTCGTTGGTTTCTGAAGAGCGGAAGTGGGTCTCCAGACCCAGTTCCAGCATCATCATCGATCGTGTCACTCTGTTCGAGATGACGGCGAATTGCCTGAATTGCTGGGCTCGAGAGCGGAACGATGCGTTCCTTTTCTCCTTTGCCCCACACGCGAATGGTGCCCGCTTCGAGGTCGGCGGACGCGGAGTTGAGGTCACAAACCTCACTGACACGAAGCCCGGAGCCGTACAGGAGTTCGATGATGGCGTCATCGCGAATTCGGCGCGGAGAATCATCATCGGGATCTACCCGCGGTGATGGGTCGTCTCCGAGAAGCACAGCCAGATCGGTATCGCTGAGCACGGTCGGTAGGTGGGCACTTGACGCCGGCGTGGAGAGCCCGATCGTTGGATCGACGTCGATCAAACCAGTGCGCCTCGCCCAATCGAAAAATCGCCGAAGGGCGCTCATCTTTCGGGCGATGGTCCGCCGGGCGTAGTCCTTGCTGTCGAGAACTGCGAGGTATCGACGGATCTTGCGCCGATCGACATCTGGCGAACTCGAGATCGAGTTCTCCTGCATCCATTCTGCGAACGCCACGAGGTCACGTCTGTAGACAGCTACCGTTGCAGCGCTGACGCTGGTCAGTGATGCAGAGAAGGCATCGATCTCATCGAACACGTCCAGAACGGTAGCCGCCCCGACCAGCAGCTCGACGGAGCCTCCTCGTTCAGCACCTAGCGCACGCGTTCGATCCACGGGCCCGTCTGGGTGCACAGCCCGCCGGCCACGAGTCGCTCGATCTCGGTCGCCACCTCCGCGGCGGGGAGGTCGATTCGGGCGCACAGCTGCTCCATTGACTGCGCTGTCCAGCCCAAGACATCGAGAAGGTCGGAGGCCGGTGAGCCGTGTTCATCTCGCTCGACAACTCGCGGAGGCGAATATCCAATGAGCGCCATGACATCGTCAGCATCGAGGATGGGCGTCGCCCCATCGACCAGCAGCCGGTTCGTGCCGGCGGCGGCATTGGATGTGATCGGTCCCGGCACGACCCCCACCGGAACATCGCGGAGCTGCGCCTCATCGACCGTCAACAACGAGCCACCTCGTTCGTGCGATTCCACGACGACGAGTGCATCGCAGAGTCCTGCGATTATTCGATTTCGGGCCGGAAACCTCCACTTCTCCGGACCGACACCGGGCGGCGTTTCGCTGAGCAGAATGCCGCGCTCAGCGACGGCGGCCCACAGCTGTGCGTTGCGCCTTGGATAGATGATGTCCAACCCGCTCCCGACGACCCCAATAGGTGGTGCGGCTTGTGGCTCCGAGATGCTCAGCGCTCCGCGGTGCGCCGCAGCATCGATGCCCAAAGCGAGACCCGACACCACCGACACACCCGAGCGCGTCAGACTGGCCGCGAGTTCGAACGCACAACGTTGCCCATAAGACGTGCACTCGCGGGTGCCGATGATCGCAACACTCGGGGCCGACCTCGATAACGCCCGCACATGGCCTCCGAGGGCGAAGAGTGCGCTGGGAGGTTCGATGTCGTCGAGCAGTCGCTCGGGATACGACGACGCTCCGTGAGCCATCACAGATATGCCCAAACCGTGGATTGCCCGCCAGTGCTCGCTGACCGACAGCACCCGTGCAGCTGACCTCCATCCATCGATCGTCGACGAGCGAACGGACTCGACCTCGACATGGCCGCCGTCACAAAGCCGTTTCCACGCAGTCTTGGCGTCGATGTCAGCGGTGAGTTGCTTGAGGCGGTTTGGCCCAAGGCCGGGCAGGGACAACAACGCGACCACCCACGCGTCTGCTGGCAGCTGATCGTTCGAGTTCATCCGACGAATCCGAACGGATCGACTCGTAGCGACATCGCAAGACACAGCTGCTCCACGGACACGACGTCACCGCTGCCCTCGAGGTCAGCGATCGTGCGAGAGACTGCACGGACCCGCCCGACGCCGCGAGCAGACAATCGACCCTGGCCGAGTGCATTCTCGAGAATTGTGCGCGCTCCATCAGAAAGCGGAGCCACCCGATCGAGTTCCGTCGGATCGAGCGAACTATTGATACCTCCCGAGCGGGCGAGCGCTCTCGCGCGCGCCTCGACCACTCGCTGTGCCGCTTCTTCGCTCGACTCGCCTGCGGGAGACCCGAACAATTCCGATGGCGCGGGCCGTTGCACACCGATCCTGAGGTCGAATCGGTCGAGAAGCGGGCCCGACACGCGGCGGTGGTACCGCGCTCGGGCGACATCACTACACCGGCATGCGCCGGGCGCTCCCGACTCGCCGCATGGACAGGGATTCATGGATCCGACGAGGAGAACATCGGCGGGGTACCGCGCGGTGCTGTGCGCACGCGTGACCCGGACCTCTCGTTCCTCGAGGGGCTGGCGAAGCCCATCGAGGGCAGACGGAGAAAACTCGCCGAGTTCATCGAGAAAGAGAACTCCTCGATGGGCCAAGGACAGTTCGCCAGGCCGCATCGATGCCGCCCCACCGCCCACGAGCGATACCGCGGACGCGCTGTGATGGGGTGCGCGAAGTGGCGGTTGCACGATGGGGATTTGGTCGGGTCTCAGTTCGCCAGCCGCAGAGTGAATTCGGGTGACATCGAGCGCCTCGTCATCCGAGAGAGGTGGCAAAAGACCCGGAAGCCGCTTGGCAAGCATCGTCTTTCCTGCACCGGGCGGGCCCACCATCAAGAGATGATGACCTCCGGCTGCGCTGATGCTCAGCGCCAGTTTCGCCATCTGCTGCCCGCGGATGTCTCGAAGATCCAGACGTGCAGACGTGGGAATCGACGCGGGTGGGTCGGGGGATTCTGGCCACTCCCGATTGCCCGCCAAACAGTCGATCAGACACCCAAGCGTACGGACCGACCTCGTTGGGCGACCGAGCAGCCCGACCTCGGTGGCGTTCTCCGCCGCCACGACGAGTGACGAGGCCTCCACAACATCGCCCATCGGAAGAGCCCCACGAACGGGGCGCACAGAACCATCGAGCCCAAGCTCGCCCACGAACCCGAATTCATCGAGCACGGCAGGGTCAACCCTCTCTGTTGCGGTCAACAGACCGATCGCGATTGCCAGATCCAATCCTGCCCCGGTCTTCTTGACGTCGCTGGGAGCGAGATTCACCGTGATCTTTCGCTGCGGCCAATCCTCGCCCGATGACTGAATCGCCGCCCGGACCCGATCTTTCGCTTCGCGGCACGACGCATCGGGCAGGCCGACGATTGCAAAGCCAGGCAGACCACTCCCTACGTGAACCTCGACATCAACGGGGTGACCGCGTACCCCGTTGAGGGTCGCCGACCGAACGATCGCAAGCACAGTTCTCTCCATCACTTCTTTGGTGAGAGAAGGCTTTCGGGGCAGCAACTTCGAGCCGTGAGAGCAGACTACGTGCGCGGTGTGACAAGCATGTGAGATGAACGCAGTTGTCGAATTCGACCAACGGGTGACATACGTTCTGCTGTCATGATGGCGTCATGGCACACACCACCGAAGCGCGTCAGACGAGCCCCGAGGTACTCGCCAAGCTGCGACTGAACCGACTTCGGGCGATCATGAAGTCTCGCGAGCTGCCGTGGCTGCTCACCGCCGACCCAATCAACATCTCGTACGCCACCGGCGTCAGCAACATGACCATCTTCTCGATGATGGGCGCTACACGATTCACCTTGGTCTCGGCAGACTCAGACGTGATCGCGTGGGAATTCGCCGGCGCCGAACACCTCGCCGAAGGTGTCTCCACAATCGGCGAGGTTCGAACAGCTCCTGGCATCACTGCGCTGAGCGGCCCTCGCCACGTCGATCACATCGCAGACTTTGCCGAGGAACTGGCTGCAGTTTGCCGCGCCACCCCGCGAGCTCGAGTGCAGCTCGGAGTCGAGCGGATGGATCACCTGCTCACCGACGCATTGCGATCCGTGGGCTTCGAACTCTCCTCGGCCACCGAGGTCTTCGTCGAGAGCCGACGCATCAAGCTCGACGAGGAACTCGACGTGATGCGCGTCGCGATGACTCGAGTCGAAGAATCGGTCGAGGCCATGTGCGAGGTTCTCCGGCCGGGCGTGACCGAGATCGATGTCTGGTCACGTTTTCACGAACGGCTCATCGCCAGTGGAGGTGAGTTCGTATCAACCCGCCTGGCCCAGGCCGGCCACCGCACGTTTCCCTACTTCCAAGAGGCCGGACCCAACGTGATCGAACCGGGCCACCTGTTCTGTCTCGACACCGATGCGATCGGCTACCGGGGTTATGCCGTCGACTTCTCGCGCACCTATCACGTCGGAGGCGTCGCCCCGACCTCCTCACAGCGGCAACTGCACGAGATGGCCCGCAACCAGCTGAGCCACAACGCTGGCCTGCTTTCGCCCGGGGTGAGCTTCCGGCAATTCGCAGAAGCTGCCTGGTCGGTGCCTTCGAGATACCGACCCTACGCATATCGGTCGCTCGCTCATGGGCTCGGTATGTCCGGCGAGTACCCATACATCCCGGCTGCTACGAATGACGACCTCTATCCGCTGGACGATGCCTTTGAGCCGGGCATGGTCATCTGCGTCGAGAGCTACGTCGGCGATCCCGAACTCGGACAAGGTGTCAAACTCGAGGATCAGTTCCTCATCACCGAAACCGGAAGTCAACGAATGAGCACGCTGCCCTTCTCGAACGCACTCACAGATCGTGGCCGCTGAGAACTCAGATCAGTTTCCGGTCGTGCTCCAATGCCATGGCTCGGCGGCAAGGTTAAAAAGGCCGAAGGTCGCCGCATGTTCCGCCAGCCAGATGAAGGCCGGATCTGCATTCGAGGTGATCAGACGGCCGGCGTTCGTGAAGTCGATGGCAAGTCCAAGCTCGTGCTGCGACTGCCCGGGACGAGCAGTGGGAGGGCTGCACTGATCAGCTGGCATGTCGAAGATCTCAAAGTCGGTCGTACCGCAGTTGACCTTGCGCAGCTCGATCTGGCGCTGTGGGTCACGGAAGCCGCCGCCGGACAGCATGAACCCGGCATCGGCTGCGCTGTTGAGAAGCGCCTGCACGTCGGAAGCGATCACCGAGCTGACTTCGATTCCTCCGACACTCACGATCGTCAACGTCTGAGGGACACCGTCGGCTGGATCCTCGTCACCTTCAGCTGGCTGCTCGTCATCGAGGGGTAGTTGCGCGACGAGGAAATCGGAGATCGATATCGAGAACTCGTCCCCGTCGAGCGCCCGGTCACGGTCGACCGCGTAAGACAGCGGTAGTCCCGTCGAGGGCTCGAACTTTGCGCTCACGGCGATCGCGTGGCCATCGAGAACGTCGGCAATATCCGCCAGATGTTCGTCGATCGTCTTGACGAATCCGGGCCATTGAATCGTCGAACCATCGAGCGCCGACGCGCTGGCTTCACCATCGGTGACGACGACACGTACCCGTCCGGCGTCCGGGCACGAGCACTCCGCGGTCGCAACGTACGAATAGTCGGTCTCTCCACCGTCGGACCAGATTTCTGCAGCATGTTCCAGCGAGCTCCTCAGGGCGTCGCGAAGTGAAACTTCGTGTACGACGAGTCGATCCCCGAACACGCCGTCAATCTGCCTTGGCAGCCCGGTCGCGCGGTCGAAGATCACGTCTCCACCCGCTGTAATCGCGTCGTTCGCCTGCTCGAAGAGTTGTGACGAGGTGAGCGCCGGCGGCCCAAAGGCGCTCGTGGCCAAACCGGCGCGAACATGCACCGTGTCGATGAATGGTTCGCCATCGCATCGCTCGTCGATCTCGCCTGCGTCCTCCGACACGCAGCGGGGAAGAGAGGACACCGAATAGACGAACTCATCGTTCCCGCGGAGCTTCCACAGCACCTCGCCGGTCCGGACGGGGTCTTGGTCTCCTCCGATCCCGTACTCGCACCCGATCGTATTCGTGCGCGCCGCGGTGTCGATGCAGACGTCATCTTCTGGGCCACCGCGCAACCGATCCGACCCAGATCCGCCGCGCACCACATCGCCCCCGACGCCGCCATAGAGAACATCGTCGCCTTCAGCACCTCTCAGAAGATCATCGCCGTTGCCACCCCACAAGGTGTCGGCTCCCTCGCCACCTGCGAGGTCGTCGCCGCCATTGCCTCCCCGAAGAACATCGTCGCCAGCACCACCGGTGAGGCGGTCGTCGTCAGCACCACCTCGCAGCACGTCTGCACCCGTTCCGCCAAAGAGCGCGTCAGTTCCGTCGTCACCAAACAAGACATCGTCACCGGGACCGCCCTGCAATTCATCTGCGCCAGCACCGCCGATCAGAACGTCTTGGCCCATGCCGCCGATGATCAGGTCGTCGCCGCCAAAGCCACAGATGACATCGTCTTCATCCGTCCCGATGAGGACATCATCAGACTCGGTCCCCGAGATCGAACACTCGGTGATCGTGTTCGCCCTGGCCATGTCCGGGGTCGCCAAGACCGATGCGACGAGAAACAACGAGACGAGAACATGGCGACGAAGGAGCACGAAGAACGACTTTCGGTCGGTCCGCCCGGCCGTCGCCGATCGTAGCAGCGGCCACGCTACGTGTGCGTCAGCTACAGAATCTCACGCGTGTAACGAACCACCGCATCAATGTCGGCGTCGGACAAGACGTTCCCGAAGCTTGGCATCGCCTTTCGACCGGTGACGACCACCTCGCGTTGACCGTCGTCATCCAGACGCGCCTCGATGTCGCGAAGCCCTGGTCCGATCGCACCTCCACCGTCAGCGCCGTGGCAGGAGGCGCACCGCGCGCGAAACACATCCGCACCTGCTCGGAGCTCAGGGTCGGCATTGGCGGGAAGTTCCGCTTCTTGCGCACAGCTGCCGAGAAGCATGGTTGCTGCAAACGCCACCGCAACGGCGTATCGACGTCGTTGTTGTTGCATCGCCACCAGCATACTGAACGTCATGGGCCTCGACCCGACGCGCCAGCGTCGAAAAACACCGTTCGACTACGTCTTCGTCGCGGCCGCGGTGGTCGCTGGAATCGCGTTGCTCATGTGGGCGCTCTTCGGCTGAAACGTGATCAGAACGCGCCCTCGATCACTTCGACCGAGCGGCCGGTGACCGCAACCACGTCGAATCGCAGTTCCTCTCGCCGTCGCCGGTGTTCGCTCAACCAGGCCACAGCCAATCGACGTATCCGCCGCTGTTTGTCGACTCCGACAGCCTCTGCAGGACTCCCCCAGCGCCTCGATGACCGAGTCTTGACCTCGACGAAGGCAACGGTGTTCTTCCGTGTCACGACCAGATCGAGTTCACCACGGCCGCTCCGCCAGTTTTGATCGAGAACGATCCAGCCTCGCTGCTCGTACCAACGGGCGGCGAGTTCTTCTCCCTGTCGCCCAAGCTCTTGTCGCACATGTGTCATAGGGCGAACAGTACGAATGGGGTGTGACATTGACATCTCGAGTGGGTCTCCTCTCCGTTCTTTGTGCGTTTGACCACCTCAGGGGTGGTGAAGTGCACAAATTTTGGAAGAAGTGGGAAAGTGAAGCGCGACCCCACCCGCGACAGCGGAGCTGGAACCAGCTGCACGCGAGAGCAGGTATACGCACAAACGAACGCCAGCGCGTGCGGGAGCGAGGGACGAGCGACAGGCGCCGCCTCAGGCGCAGCAGCAAGGAACTCGAAGAGTTCCCAGCATCGAGGAGCGCAGCGACGGATTGCGACCGCTGGAGGGCGAAGCCCGGGAAATGAGTTCTAGAACTCGCGCTTTTCGCGGACCTTGGCAGCCTTGCCGACACGATCGCGCAGGTAATACAGCTTTGCACGACGAACATCGCCGCGGGCCATGCGCTCGATCTTGGACATGATTGGCGAGTGGATTGGGAAGGTTCGTTCGACGCCCACGCCAAAGCTCAGCTTGCGTACGGTGAATGACTCGTTGATGCCAGATCCGCGGCGGGCAATGACAACGCCTTCGAAGACCTGGACACGTTCCTTGTTTCCCTCGACCACGCGGACGTGCACGCGCACGGTGTCGCCAGCTTGGAAGTCGGGAATGTCGTCCCGAAGGCTCTTCTTGTCGACGAGATCGGTGATGTTCATCGGTTGCTCCTGCGTGATCGGCCAAATGGGCCAGCGGCCAAGCCTAGAGGCAGCGGCAGGTCGCTACAACGTGACAGAGAGCTCCAAATCGGCCGGGGCGGATTTGTAGATGTCTCTCATCGTTCGAATGATGCCAGAAGCGACCAGGTCGGGTGCCACCGGTGCAGTCCAATCCCAGTAGAACGTGCCCCAGGATGCAGATGCCACAGAGAATCCAACCGCAATAACCGCTCGTTCGTCTCGAACGGTCAGTCGATTCCCGCCAACCAAGCTGTCGTTGCCGGACGCAGCGAGACGAATACTTCCGTCGTTCAGCCGGTTCGCATCGATCCGTTGCCCACTTTGTGGCCTGGCGATGGTGAAGGAGGTGAGTTCACCTGCGAGAAGATCGGAGGTTGCTCGCGTCAGCGCAGACGACACGTCGGTCCAAGTCTGCGTCCCAGCCGTCAGCAACAATTCCGTAGGCACAATGGCCCAGTCGGCCACCATCTCAACGAGTTGAGTCTTTATCCTTCGGACGCGGTATCTGAATCGGAGCGATCATCGAACTCACGAATCAGCTCGAGCTCTTGGTCGGTCAGCCCGCCGCGTTCCTCGAGCAACTCGGGACGACGGTCACGAGTTCGAATCAGTGACATCGCACGGCGCCACCGGTCGACCTCTGCGTGATTACCCGACGTCAAGACCGTTGGTACCGGCATTCCTTCAAAATCTGCGGGTCGGGTGTAGTGCGGGTACTCCAGCAGTCCGTCCGAGAACGACTCCTCTTCGATCGACGCCCGATTCCCGAGAACGCCGGGAACAAGACGTCCGACCGCCTCGATGATGACCGCCGCGGCAACTTCGCCTCCCGCCAAGACAAAATCACCGATCGACACCTCTCGGTCCACGAACGTGTCGAGCACTCGCTGATCGATTCCTTCGTATCGGCCACACAACAAAGAAAAGCCGGGCCCCTGTGCAAGTTCCTTGGCCATCGCCTGGTCGAAACGCTCCCCCGATGCACTGAGTGCGATGAGCGGTCGAGGAGGATCGACCGCTCGAATCGAAGCGGCGAGGACGTCTGGGCGCATCACCATCCCCGCTCCCCCACCAAAAGGTGAGTCGTCAACGCTCTTGTGCACATCCGTGGCATGGTCACGTGGATCGTGCAGGCGAAGATCGATCTGACCGTTGGTCCGCGCACGCCCGATGATGCTGGTAGCCAGCGCCCCATCGACCAACTCGCCGAAGACGCTGAAGACGTCGATTCTCAGATGCCCTTCGGCGTCGATAGTCATAGATCGAAGAGGCCGTCGGGAACGTCGACTCGGATCACATCGCTCGTCGCGTCAAGGACAAAGGCAACGGGTACCAGAGCACCCGAAGCAAGTACCAGGAGATCGCTGGCGGGATTCACCTGTACTTCGACGACTGCACCGCGGTCGACACCGGTCTGATCGACCACCGTCGCGCCGATCAGCTCGTGAACCCAAAGCTCATCGGGATCGTCGATGTGCTGCGCGCGCAGCTCCGTGCCCCGCAGCAGTTCAGCATCCTCGCGTGTGTTCACACCCTCGAAGAACACCAGATAGTCGGATTCTTTCGGTCGCGAGGAAACAACGACCAGCGTTCGATCGGGCGCGCAGAGCACGGCGCCTGGATCGAGACGTTCGGAGCGGTTCGTCGACAAGCGGACGACGACTTCTCCCTTGAGCCCGTGGGCCTTGCGGATGTGGCCGACGACCAGAAGGTCGTCATAGGGCACGGTCATGCCCCGAGTCGCATTCAGTCGACGAATTCGATGTCGACTTCAACGCCATCGCGCGCAGCAGCGGCACGAGTCAACGTGCGAATCGCGTTTGCGACGCGACCACGGCGACCGATGACACGGCCCATGTCGTCGGGCCCCACGCGTACTTCGAGCTGCAAGGTGCGCTTCGAGTCGTCGACGTCAACCTGAACGGCGTCTTCGTCTTCGACAAGGGCGGCAACGAGGTACTCGAGCACGGCTTGCGCGGTGGGCGCACCCTCTACGGCATCGTCCGCATCGACATCGTCATCAAGATCTACGTCGTGATCGCTCATGCGTCTTCACCCTCAGCAGCTGCTTCCTCTGCGGGAGCATCAGCCGTTGCGTCTTCAGCGACGACCTCGTCGGCGGCAGCATCAGCTTCGTCAGCAGGTGCTTCGTCACTCGACGCCTCATCGGCCGATGCCTCGACTGGCTTCTCGGGCCGGGGCTTGGCTGGCGACGGTGCGGTGTAACCCTTGTTCGGAGTGGGTTCGGGAACTGCGGGGATGTCGGGCTTGGCGCCCGTGAACTCTTCCCAGGCGCCCGAGATCTTCAAGAGCTTCTCGACACGCTCGGTGGGCTGGGCGCCTTGGCGGAGCCAAGCGACAGCCTTCTCGTTGTCGATCTCGATGACCGATGGATCGAGGCGGGGCTGGTAGGTCCCGACGATCTCGATGAATCGGCCATTTCGGGGCGAGCGCGCGTCAGCAGCAACGACGCGATATGTCGGTTGCTTCTTTTTGCCCATGCGCATCAGGCGGAGCTTTACAGCCACAGCAAATCCTCTTCTTTGGAGTCTCGGAGACAAGTGAGACTCGACCGCCAAATGCTAGCGGCCTCCTCTACATTCGCCACACGTGACAACGCGCATAGTGCAGGACACCACGCGTTGCCGTCTTCGTTAGTCCTTTTCAGGAAGACCCGGCAGCCGCAGACTGCTGAGTTCTTCAATGCTCTCGTTCATCAGCACGCTTGGATCAGCCATCGGTGCCGGACCCTTACTGGTCGTCCGTCCCCCGCTGCGCCGACGCTTGTTCTTCTTGCCGCCCTTTTTCTTCGACTTCTTGGGTGACATGCCGAACTGCTTCATCATCTTTTGCATCTCGTTGAACTGCTTCACGAGCGCCGTGACATCTTGCGCTTGGGTGCCGCTGCCCTTTGCGATTCGATTGCGACGCGAGCCGTCTATGAGATCCGGCTTCGTGCGTTCCTCAACGGTCATCGACCGGATGATCGCTTCGAGCCGTGCGATCTGTGAGTCTTCAATCTCGACATCTCGCACCTCTTTGGGGATGCCTGGCATCATGCCCAACAGGTTGCCGATCGGGCCCATTTTCTTGATCTGCTGCATCTGATCGAGAAAGTCATCGAGCGTGAAGGAACCATCCAGGAGCCGCTGGGCGGCAACCTCGGCCTCGTCATCGTCGTAGGCGGCCTCTGCCTTCTCGATGAGCGTCTCGATGTCGCCCATGCCGAGAATCCGGCTTGCGAGGCGGTCTGGGTAGAAGACTTCGAATTCATCGAGCTTCTCGCCCGTCGACGCGAAGGCGATCGGCCGACCGACAACTTCCTTGACCGACAGCGCCGCACCACCACGAGCGTCGCCGTCGAGTTTGGTCAAGATGACGCCGTCGAGCGCCAAGGTGTTGTGGAACGACTCGGCCACGGTGACAGCGTCTTGCCCCGTCATCGCGTCGACGACGAGGAAGGTGTACTGCGGCGTCAGCACTTCAGAGATCTGCCGCACCTCCTCCATGAGCGCCTCGTCGATGGCAAGACGGCCTGCGGTATCGCAGATGATGACGTCTCTGCCCAGCTTCTTGGCTTCTTCGAGCGCCGCACGTGCGACCGAAACCGGATCGCTGGGCTCGGAAAACACGGGCACGTCGATCTGTGCACCGAGCGTCCGGAGCTGTTCGACAGCGGCGGGACGCTGCAGGTCGGCGCCCACGAGCAAGACATTGCGACCCTGGGACTTGAAGAGGTTGGCGAGTTTTGCCGAGTTGGTGGTTTTACCGGAACCCTGCAGGCCCGCCATCAAAACAACGGTCGGGGGCTTAGCCGCGAACGTGACCTGCATCGCCTCGCCACCGAGGCTGTCTGTCAGCTCCTCGAGAACGATCTTGACGATCTGCTGGGAAGGATTGAGCGCTTTCGACAGCTCATCACCCACCGCCCGTTCGCGAATACGCGACACGAGGCTCTTGACTACTTCGAAGTTGACATCGGCTTCGAGCAACGCCAGTCGGATCTCGCGGAGGGCTTCGTCGACATCGGACTCGCTCAGGCGTCCTTTGCCACGAAGCTTGCCGAAGATCCCGTCAAAGCGATCTGTCAGTGTGTCGAACATTGTTTTCCTACGTCGTGTGTCGCGCTAGGCCAGTGAATTGGCCGCGGTATGTGCGAATGTTGTCTAGTCGGCAATAAGTCGTCGTGGACGTCGCAGTTGCCGTGGACAAGCTATCCACACTTGGGTCCTCATTCTGCCAGTCCGCAGGCCCAATCAGGACGACGCGCCCCGCCAATCGTTCTACCGTGCCGAAACCGCTGAGTTCCGAAGACAGCGACTTCAACCGGAAGACTAGGCAGCGGCGTCGAAACGAAGCTGCACGACTGGGCCATCGACGCCGTACGAGGACTGGCCGTGAACCGCGATGATGTCGAGTTGTGGATCGCTCCCATCTCCATGGTTTCTGATCATGTCCCCATCGTTGAGATGGAGTCCGGCGAGTAAGTCGTCACACAGGAACAGCAGACGGAACTTGAGATCGCCGAACGAGTCAGGCGAGAACGTCGCTTCGACATTCGGAAACCCGAGCGAATCCATACCGAGGCTGTAACCCTGGTGACCTTGATCCTTCGGGCCGACGCAGAAGTTGAGCCAAAGGATGACCGGGCGGATTTCGGGCATTCCTCCCGCCGTTTGGTGGTACTTGTCTTTCGAAACAACGAGGTTGGCATGACCGTTGTACACACCGAGGGCCGTTGGGGTCCGGTCCAACACCGCCCAGACAGCGTGTGTGAGGAGGTACATCTGACTGAGCGCGTCAGCCTCCGAGTCCATGATGACAACGTGGATGAGGCCATCGTGCTGCTGAAGTTCCTCGGTGGCGTTTGGCCAAAAAGTCGCCGTTGCAGCAGGCCATTCGAGATCCGACCACGGAATCTTCGCTGGTACATACAGCACAGCTATTCGTTCACCGCCAAGCTCGAAGGACGCGATGTGGCCCGCATCTGACACAACTGAGTCGTCCCCGCTCCAACCTTCGCTGATCGGTAGGTGTGGCCATCGCTCGCTGATCGCTGCCACGAGGTCGCGACCGTCGATGGATACAGGCCCACGAGTCGGGACGTACTTGAGCAACTTCATACCGAGTCTTTCTCCATGCGGGCATTGAGCAGACCTAGCACTTGCCCAGTCATTTCCGCACTAGATCGATCGGCTACGAACCAGACGGTCTTGAGACACTCTCGGTCGCGCAGAACCGCGACGCAGCTCGTCGCTATCTAGGCGAACAAGGCGTCGACGAAGTCGTCCGCGTCGAACGGGATGAGATCGTGTGCGCCTTCGCCGAGACCGACGAGCTTCACCGGGATCCCCAGCTCTTGCTGGACCGCCACCACGATGCCCCCTTTGGCAGATCCATCGAGCTTGGTGAGCACGACACCGGTGACATCAGCAGCCTCGGTGAACTCACGGGCTTGAATGAGGCCGTTCTGCCCCGTGGTGGCGTCGATCACCAGAAGTGTTTCGGTTACGGTGCCAGCGCCCTTCTCTGCGACGCGACGCACCTTCGAGAGCTCGTTCATGAGATTCGTCTTCGTGTGCAGGCGGCCGGCTGTGTCGGCCAGAACCACATCCGCACCGGATGCCGCCGCATGTTCGACGGCGTCGAAGATGACCGAAGAGGGGTCTCCACCCTCTGCCCCACGTACGACATGAGCTCCGGAGGTGTCTCCCCACATCGTCAGTTGTTCGGCAGCTGCAGCGCGAAAGGTGTCGCCCGCCGCCAGCACGAGCTGACGTCCGGCAGCGACCTCACGGGTGGCGATCTTGCCGATGGTCGTCGTCTTCCCAACTCCGTTGACACCCACGAACAGCCACACCGACGGGGACCCGCCCACCGCCAATTCGAGGTCGTGACCACCCAGCTGTTTCTTCAATTCAGACTTCACCAGCTCGATCAACTCGGTTCCGTTCTGCACATCTTGCGCATCGGCCGCCGAGCGCACGGTCTCCAAGAGTTGTGTCGTCGGCGCAACACCGACGTCGGCGCGTATCAGCGCCTCTTCCAGCTCTTCCCACGTCTCGGCATTTACGTCACCGCGCGAGACGATCGATGAGAGGTACCCCGACATCGCCGAGCGAGCTTTTGCCAATCGATCTCGAAATGTCGCCGGTTCGGGAACCTCAGCGATCGGCTCGTCGAGCTCATCGGGAACTGTTTCGGCCGGAGCGACCGCGTCGGTGAGCGTGCGGTCCGCAGAGTCCGTAGTCGTCGGATCGAGCGTCGGGACATGGTCACCCCGACCGCGGGTGAAGGCGAACGCTGCGCCCCCGACGATGAGCACACCAACAACGACAAGGACGATCAAAATCACAGGATCCATACGCTCACCAGCCTAGGAACAGCTGCGGCGAAAACAGAAGCTTGGTGCCCGGGGAGGGACGGACTCACCGGGCACCAATGCTCCTGACGCTGACCGGATCGGAGAGGTGGAGGGGGATCCCCTACCGATCCGGCAGTACACGATGAAAGTTACTCAGTAGGAGGTAAAGCGGCTGTAAGTGATGGATGTCGATCATCGACGACGGTTTCGGACGGACTTGACGGCGGTTGCTCGTCACCAGATGCAGCCCCGAGACGACGAAGCCAGATGACGAATGTCGAGCCCTCACCGAGTGTTGATTCGACTCGGACCGTGCCGCCGTGGGTCTCGGCGATCTGCTTCACGATTGCCAAACCCAAACCCGATCGGCCATCACGTTTCAGGTTTTGCGTGTTGTCGCCACGCCAGAAGCGACGAAACACCCGCTGCTGATCGGTTGCAGAGAGCCCCGGACCTTGATCCTGCACTCCCATCCAGACCCAGTCATCGACCTCGCCTGCCCGAATTGAGATCACCGAGTCTTCGGGCGCAAGTCTGATGGCATTGGCAAGCAGGTTCGCAAGCGCCCGTCGAAGTGCCACCGGGTCGCCTTCCACGAGCAACTCCGAGTCCGCCGATGCCTCGAGGCGCACGCCGTCGGTCGAGGCCGGGATCTCGAACTCTTCGGCGACACCGTTCACCACCGCGGCCAGGTCGACGATGTCCACCCTCGTCGTCCGCGTCTCGGCTCGGGCATGGTCGAGAAGATCGTCGACCAGTGTGGCCATACGATCCGCGGAGCGCTCGACCACCTGGCCGGCCTTTCGAAGGTCATCGACCGTGGCATTCGGATCGGCCAGCGTGACCTCGAGGTTCGTGCGGATGACCGCCAGCGGGTTTCGCAGCTCGTGCGAGGCCTCGTGAATGAAACGCGTTTGCGCCGAAAACGCAAGATCCAGCCGGTCGAGCATGTCATCGAAAGTGCCGGCGAGCTGCCCGAGTTCATCTTCGGGTCCCGCCAAGTTGATTCGTCGGGTCAGATCGGTGGCGTTGATCGACCGGGCCACCGTGGTGATTCGCTCGATTGGGCGAAGAACGATCCCCGCGACGTACCAACCGACGGCCAGGCTCGCGAAGAAGAGCAAGCCGAGCGCTGCGAAGGAGTAACGCCGGAGATCCTCCAGCGCTTGGCGGTCGACCTCGGCCTCGAAGTCTTCCAACGTCCGGACAGCGATCCTCTCGCCACCATCGGCGTTTCGAAGAATGACGTCGAAGCTCGAGTCATCCATGATCGTGCCACCGATCTCGCGACTGATGCCGGCGTAGATGCCACCGATGACGATGGCGGCCAGACCGAACAACAAGACCGAATACAACAGCGCGAGACGAAAACGAATCGAACCGATCCATGACGGAAGGAAACGATCGGTATTCGCACCGACGCTCATCGGTCGGCGAACCGGTCTCTGACGAGCTTCCGCTACCTCTGGCGGGCGAAACTCACCCGTCGTGGAGCCAGGATCTCGATGCGGGAGCCTCATCGAACGATTCGCATCTATTTGGCTGCCTTGGTTGCCGCGTCGACGAGTCGGTATCCGGACCCGATGACCGTCTCGATCACCTGGTCGTCAGTCGAACTGTGCAGTTTGCGTCGAAGGGTTCCGACCGTGACGCGCACCGTGTTGGTGAAGGGGTCCGCATTCTCATCCCACACGTGCTCGAGAAGATGTTCTTGGCTCAAGACATTGCCCGCATGGGTCATGAAATACCGCAGCAGCGCGAACTCCTTGGGCGTGAGGTCGAGGGCTGTTCCATCATGGATGACCTCGTGTCGCGCGGTGTCGAGCTCCAACGACCCCACCGTCAGGACCGAGGATGACTGATCGACGTCACGCCGAAGAAGTACTCGGATACGAGCCGACAGCTCACCAAAAGCGAAGGGTTTGACGAGATAGTCGTCGGCTCCCGAGTCGAGCCCCAAGATTCGTTCGTCGACGGCGTCACGGGCGGTGAGCATCAAGATGCGAGGTGCGCCGGCCGCAGGTGGATCGACCCGTATGCGCCGACAGACCTCGAGACCATCGATGTCGGGCATGGTCAGATCGAGGCAGACGAGGTCATACGGTTGAAACTCCAAGCGCTCCAGAGCATCCTCGCCGCCATGGACCACGTCCACGGCGTATCCCTCTCGCCGCAGGCCGGTCGCCACCGCCTCGGCGAGGTCAACTTCGTCATCGACTACAAGAATCCGCACAGCTCCACAGTAGTTCTCCAGGAGCGGGTACTTGGATCGCTAGCCGAGCATCGGGGAGCGAGGCCGACGGATTGCGACAGCTGGAGGGCGAAGCCCGGGAGAATCAGCTCGTTGCCAGCGCCGCGTCTCGTGATGGTCCGCTCCCGAAGTTTCGTTCGACCTCGGAACGTTCGCTCACGACCCGAGACGAGCCGCCTGGTTCCATCGTGACGCCGTAGAGCGAGTCGGCGCTCTCCATGGTTCGCTTCTGGTGAGAGACGATCACAAGCTGCGCTTCGGAACGGAACTCGTCGATCAAGCTCAAGAACCGGTGCAGGTTGACGTCATCGAGCGCAGCTTCGACCTCATCCATGATGTAGAAGGGCGAGGGTCGACTACGAAACACGGCGAACAGGAAGGCGAGTGCAGTCAACGAGCGCTCGCCGCCCGACAGCAGCGACAGCTTCTTGACGTTCTTGCCCGAAGGTTTTGCACTGACCTCGATACCCGTCTCGAGAAGGTTGTCGGGGTCTGTGAGACGCAGGCTTCCCTGGCCACCGGGGAACAGACGCTCGAACAGCGTGTGGAAGTTGTCGGCGACATCTGCGTACGCCGACGCAAAGACGGTGACGATCTCTTCATCGATGGCCTTGATCACCTTGTTGAGCTCGCGACGGGTCGATCGGATGTCCTCGAGTTGGCCGTTCAAGAACTCGTGGCGTTCCTGGAGCGCCTCGAACTCCTGCAGGGCAAGCGGGTTGATGGGACCCATGAGCTTCAGGTCGCGCTCGAGTTCTCGGGCACGAGCTGCGGGGGTGACGTTCTCGGGGAGTTCAGGCCGCTCTGCGGCCACCGCGCCCGCTGGGTCGACGTCGAGATCGCGCCGCAACATCTCGGTGGTCGACTCGAGGCGCAGACGGGTCTCTGCCTCGTCGATCTCGATCCGACCGGTGCGTTCAGCGAGTTCGCGCAGCTCGACCTCGGTCTCTGAGCGTGCCGTGCGCATCGCGTCAAGTTTCGAGCTGAGCTCATGCACGATCGCCGACTGTTGACGTCGTTCCTCTCGTCGTTCCTCGAGATGGCCGTTGAGATGTTCGATCGTGTCTACCAACAGGACCTGTAGTCGGCGGGCGAGCCGTTCTGTGCGATCGAGCACGACGCGCTTGCTCTCCGCGTCGCTCTGTTCAACCGCGAGTCGTTCCAGGCGATCCTGGACTTCTCCCAAGCGTCTCCGCAGGACGCCGCGGCGTTCCTCGAGCGCCGCCGAGCGAACTTCGAACTCGGTTCGTCGTTCGTTGATTGCCGCACGGCGCTCCGAAAGCACCGATCGAGTCGTCTCGAGCTCGCGATTGCGTTCGGCAGATTCCACTTCTGCCGATTCGAGACCTGGCAGCAAGCCCTCGAGCTCGCCGGTTCGCGCCGACTCTCGGTCGAATCGGACCGTGAGCTCGGAGCGCTGGGATTCGAGGGTGCCCATTTCGGTTTCGATCTGGCGGATCTGCGCATCGATCTGATGCAATGCTTCGGTCGTCGATGTGAGCTCAGCATCGTTGACGTCGAGCTCGGCTGCGGCGGTCTGGTCCGTCTTCGACAGCGTTTCGACCTCGGCGGAAGTAGCCGCCAGATCCTGATCACAACGGTCCCGCGTCTCGACGGCCGCTGCCGCGTCTTGTTGCGCCTCGTCGAGCGCCGCCTGGGTGGCCCCAACGCCGCTGGAGCCGATCCGCCACAACCCGCCACCGACTCGATCGCCGGATCGGGTGACGACGACTCGTCCGGTCTCGACCGAGCGATCCACCGCTTGGCGCCAGTCTGCATCGACCGCATCCACGTGGGCGAGCAGCTGGCCAAGAACGCCGGCGACATCGGGTCGAAGTGGCGTCACACGGCGAAGAACAGAGTCCGGACCTGGGCTTGGAGACGACATCGTGTAGTCGAGCGCGATCACCGCGCCCGAACCCGTCGATGACTCGAACGCCTCGAGAGCAGCTCGCGCCGCTGAGGTGGAGTCGACGACAACCGCGGAGAGCGCTTCGCCCAGAGCCGCTTCGACCGCATCCTCCCAGCCCGATTCGATCGCGACAACGTCGAGCAACGTACCGACCAAACCGTCCGCGCCATCTAGTGCATCGGCACCCGCTGCTGCACGAGCCGAGTCGAGGGCTTCGGTCAGTGCGGAGACGCGCGCCTGCGCCGAGCGACAGACTGCGTCCGCCTCGGCACGATCGTCACGCAGTCGAGCCAATCGTTCCTGCGCATCGAGGTGCGCCTGGGCCGCCACGTCTGCCGCCGAGACCAGTTCTTGCTCGCGCTGCACCGCCGTGTCGAGCTTCTGTCGTTCTGCTTCAGTGCGTTCGGAGAGCCCGGTTTTGCGACCATTGAGCGACACCATACGTTCGGCGATGCCATCGAGTTCCTTGCGCGCCGCTGCAATCGAATTGCGCAACGCAGCAAGTTCTCCTCGAACCTCCGCAGCACGCCCTGCGGCCGCTGCCTCGGCACCTTCGCCAGTCATCGAGGACAACGCCAGCTCGAAGCTCGATCGATCTTCGGAGAGGCTCTGCTCGGATCGGGTCAACTCTTCGAGCTCGGGGGCCAACGCCAGCACACTCGCATCGACTTCAGCGAGCTGATCACCAAGGTCCGACGCCTCGCTGCGAAGCGCGGCGAGAACGTCCCCATCGATCGTGGCCTGGCGTTCCCGGCCGACGCCGCGGATGCGTTCGCCCAGAAGATCGTCGGCGCCGCGGGCCCGTTGATTCAGGCCTTCGAGTCGTGCGAGCGCATCTCCGAGGTCGACCGCTCCCTGAGCGGACAGGTCACTCTCGATGGCCATGATGTCGACGTCGAGCGTCGAGAGAAGAGAACGAAGCTCGCGGTCTCGGATACCAAAGTCGCGTCGGTCCTGGGAGTGAGACTCCATCTTCTTGCGCAGCGACTCGACCTGCCTGCCTGCCAACCACACCTGGCATGCATGGAGTTCTGCCACCACATCACCGTGCCGACGCGCCGCGTCTGCTTGTTTCTCGAGCGGACGGAGCTGGCGGCGGACCTCTCGCAGCAGATCTTGGATTCGTGTCAGGTTGGCCTCGGTCGCAACGAGCCGGCGCTGGGCCTTCTCTCGGCGTTTCCGGAACTTCAGGACCCCGGCCGCTTCCTCGATGATCAGTCGACGGTCTTCGGGACGAGCATTCAGCACGGCATCGATCTGACCTTGGCTGATGATGACGTGTTGTGTTCGGCCAACTCCGGAGTCCGACAGCATCTCTTGAATGTCGAGCAGACGACACGGCACGCTGTTCATCGTGTACTCGCTGTCACCCGATCGGAACAGCGTGCGGCTGATCTCGAGCTCACTGAACTCGGTCGGCAGCATCCCATCGGAGTTGTCGATCGTGAGCGTCACCTGCGCGCGACCCAAGGCAGGACGATTGGATGTGCCAGCGAAGATCACATCATCCATCTTTTGCGATCGCACCGAAGACGGAGCCTGTGCTCCGAGCACCCAGGCGATCGCATCGACGACATTGGACTTGCCGCTGCCGTTTGGTCCAACGACGACTGTGACGCCAGGTTCAAGTTGCATGTCGATCGAATCAGCGAACGACTTGAAGCCCTTCATCGTCAACGTTTTGAGGTACACAGATGCTCCAGGCGCAAGAGAAGGCACGCGCTCTCGACAACTTATCGCGAGAAACTACAGACGTGTAACTCGGGGGCTCTGACTGCGACACCTCGACACTTCCGGTCGAGATCCGTGGGCACTGGCACGATCTCTCAGCGACCGAGACGCGCCTTTGGCGCAGCAGCCAGCATCGAGAGCCGTCAGGCTCGGATTGCGACAGCCGGAGGGCGAAGCCCGGGAAACTCAGACTTGCGTCTCGCAGAAGTAGGTCCACTCGCCTTTGAATTTGGCCCGCTGAATTGGTGTGCGCGAACGAGGGCTGAGGTCACCATCGCGTCCAAAGACCTGCAGATGCTGATCGAAGATGCCCGGTTCTCCAAACACATCGGCCCAAGGTCGGTCTTCCAACGTTGTTCCGCGGTACTTGATGACGTTGTGCAGTGTCTCCACGAGCGAACGGTAGAGACGGCGAACTTCCTGAGTCGAAAGCGTGGTCGACGAACGGTCGTATCGGAGACCGGCGTCGAACAAGACCTCGTCGGCATAGATCGATCCAATGGCAACGATTGCCTGACCATCGATGAGCAACTCTTTCAACGTGGTCGGGTGCGACTCGATGAGATCCCGGAACGCGAGCCAGGACAAGGGCGTGTCGATCGGATCGAGAGCGGGGTTATTCAGCTCGGGGAATTCCGACATGATGTCGTCCTTCGGAACAACGGCAACCTCGCCGGTTCCCTCGGCATCAACGAAGCGCAGTTGGCCTCCCTGCGTGAAGGTGATGATGATCTCGGTGCCCTTTTCTTCCTTGTCCTTGTTCGCGTTGCGACGCAGCATCCCCTCACCCATCCGAATGACGAGGATGTCCTCGCTGTCGAGAGGGAACAACAAGAAGTCAGCCTGACGGATCACGCCGGTGATCTTCACACCATCGAGTTGCGCAGCGAAGCTCTTTCGGTTCTTGTAGCGCGGAAGCACCGCCATCCCCGCCGCGGTCGCCTCTTTCACCTTGCGGCCGACGACCTCGCGTTCGAGGTCACGACGGACCATCTCGAGTTCGGGTAGTTCAGCTTTCATTGCGTTCCTCCGCTGCGAGTATTCGTCGCAGCCGTTTGCACGGTGCCATTGTCGTCGGCCGAAGCCGATTGTCCGGCATCGAGCATCGAAAGTGCCTGTTCGGCCGCTCGTTGTTGTGCTTGCTTCTTCGATCGTCCCATACCGTGACCTGTCGTTGGGCCTACTGTCACGATCGACGAGAACTGTCGGCCATGGTCGGGACCCGTGGATGATATGTCGTATTCGGGTGCAGGGAGCGACATCTCTGCCGCTCGTTCTTGAAGACGGGTTTTGTAGTCGCGTTCACCGGGCCCTGTTTTGGCCACCTCGGATGCCCCCGCAAGCAGCTGAACGACCAGCTTTCGAGCCGCTTCCCACCCGCCGTCGAGGTAGACCGCAGCAATCACAGCCTCCATTGCGTCGGCAAGAATCGATTCCTTCGACCGTCCGCCTGACAACTCTTCGCCACGTCCGAGTCGAAGAAGCTTGCCAAGCCCAAGCCCGTCGGCGATCTCCGCAAGTACGGGTGCGCTGACGATCTCCGCCCTGGCCTTGGCAAGATTTCCTTCGGCTTGATCCGGTTCGTTGAGGTACAGCGAGTCCGTGATCGACAGTCCAAGGACCGCGTCACCGAGAAACTCCAAGCGTTCATTCGATGGAGCATCACCGTTCTCTGCGCACCATGAGCGGTGCGTGAGCGCAAGCTCGAGCAGTGAGATGTCGCTGAAGATGTATCCCAGCGACTCCCCGAGAGCGACGTAATTCTTGGAGCTGGGATCAGACTCAGCCAAGACGGCCGACGACGTAGTCCACGGCGTCTCGTACGGTCTTGAGATCTTCGAGATCATCGTCTTCGATTCGCAAAACGATGGATCGCTCACCGAGTTCTTCTTCGATCGCTTCGACCAGTTCGATCAATGCGAGTGAATCGGCATCGAGGTCGTCCTGAAACGAATCTCCCTCGCCGATGTCGGATGGTTCCAGTTCGAGAATCTCGGCAAGACGGTCTCGCACAATACCGAGAACCTCGTCGCGCTCAATTGTTGCTGACACGTTGCACTCCCCAGGGCCGCTACGCGCAGAACTGTATCCAACTCAGCCCGGCTTGCGTCAACTGACGGCGGCGTGAATCTTGCCCACGAGATCGCCGGAGACCATCTCGCTCGCCACAGAAATGGCGTTGGCCATCGCTTCTTCGCCCGATGAGCCGTGGCTGATGATGCACACGCCCTTCGTACCAAGCAGCATTGCGCCGCCATAACTGTCGGGGTTGAAACGTTTGTAGAGCGGTAGCAGCGCAGGAAGCAGAGCCTCGGAGGCTTCTTTGGCTTCCGGAGTCGATTCGAAGGACTCGAGTAGTGCGCTGATGATGTTCTTGGCGCAACCCTCGAGCGTCTTCAGGGCCACGTTTCCCGTGAAGCCGTCGGTGACCACGACATCAACTTCGGTGCCCATCAAGTCACGACCTTCGACGTTTCCGATGAAGTCCGCGCCCTGTGAAGACCAATCGACTGCGTCCAGCAGCCCAAATGCTTCCTTGACCAACGGCGATCCCTTGCCGGCCTCTTCGCCGATCGAAAGCAATCCCACCCGCGGCCGCTCGACATCGAAACGAGCTCGCGAGAACACCGCTCCCATCTGTGCGAATTGAACGAGCCACTCCGCTCGACATTCGGCGTTGGCGCCCGCGTCGAGCAGAACGGTCGGTGGGCCGACGGGCCCGGGAATCGCCGTGGCGATCGCAGGGCGAGACACCCCTTTGATCCGTCCCGTCCGCAGGAGAGCCGAAGCCATCGTCGCGCCAGTATTTCCTGCGCTGACCATCGCTGAGGCCTTGCCGTCACGTACGGCTTCGGCCGCTCGGACGAGCGAGGCGTCTTTCATCGTTCGAACGCTCGACCCCGGGTCGGCATCCATTGCGATCACTTCTGATGCTTCGATGACCTCGAGGCCACCAGTATCACCCAACTCGTCTGCGCGGCCTACGAGAACGACGGGAATGCCGTGTTCTTCATGTGCGCGCCGAGCACCAGCGACGATGGCGTGTGGGGCGTTGTCACCCCCCATTGCGTCAACCGCAACGGGCAACATCTCTGTGACCTCGATCAGTCGACTTCGATGGCCTGGCGGCCTGCGTACCAGCCGCAGTTGTCACAAACCGTGTGCGGACGCTTGGCTGCGCTGCAACGAGGGCAGTCAGAGCGACCAGTCGCGCGAATGCGCCAAGCGGAAGCTTTGCGGCTACGGCTTTTCGACTTCGAGGTTTTCTTCTTTGGTACGGCCATGACGTCACCTGTGAGATGTAAGACTTGTTCGGAGGATCTCCGGGCGCCAAGGATTGGGCGCACAAGCGACAAAGGTTATCCGCTACCGATCAGTCTTCATCAAAGGTGAGTTCAGACAGTGCGGCCCATCGTGGATCGATGGCGGGTTCCGTGTCCGACTCCTCGGTTTCATCGAGCCCATCATCGGCGATAAACCGTTCGGGATCTGCCCCGATACAGCCGTCGCTACACAAGGGAGCCAGCGGCAACGCGAGCATCAGTTCTTCGCGAACGACTTCACCAACGTCGATCGACTCTCCGTCGAATTGGTAGACATCCGCCTCGTCCGCGCCGGGTTCGTGAGTTTGGAACGATTTCTCATCGAGGAATGTGACATCGACGGAGGATTCGATGGCTTCGTAGACGAGCTCGAGACATCGGCGACACTCGCCTTCCCATCTGCTCGTGACGGTACCCCTGACGCCGATCCCAGAGTGATCGGATGTGATGGACAATCGCACGTGGACCGGTTCACCATCGGGGACGCGACTCGTGGTTATCTCCAATCCGTTCGCCACGACGGTCGTGTCGATCTCGATCGACGAATTGTCAAGCGAGCGCGTCTTCAGGTCGGCATGACCACGACGGTGTCGAATACCGAGGACCGAGACGACCAGCTCAGGCCAGTCGTTCACGAGAAATCTTGGTCGAACAGCTCCACTCGTTCGACCTGTTCCGGGACCTCCACGACCGGCTCCGTTAGGTCGATCGGCGAAGTTCCCTGGAGTCGCGTCCGGCCTGTCGCCACAACCGTTCGAGTTCGATCGAGAATTCCTTCGAGCGACGCCAGCCGAGCGTCGCAGAAGTCTTCGGTCTCGCGGCGCATCAAACGTGCTTGGGACTCCGCATCGGCAAGGATTCGTTGCGCCCGCTGCTCGGCTGATTTCACCACCTCTGTTCGCTCGACCATTCGCTCGGCGCGGGACCGAGCAATCCGCGTGATCTCTTCACCTTCGCGCGTGACTCCTTCGAGATATTCGTCTCGCTCTCGCAACAACCACCGGGCGGCGCGTAGCTCCTCGGGCAGCCGAGCGATCGCATCGTTGAGCAGATCGAGCAGCGGCTCGCCGTTGATCATCAACGACGTCGACAGTGGCATTGGCCGCGCCGATTCGATGATCTCGATCGCCGAAAGCAAAAGCTCCTGCACCTCGGGCACGTGATGCACCGGCGCCTCGTACGAGAAGTCGTCGTTGGCCGAGCCATCGTTGTTGAAAGCAGTGTCTGTCATTTGGCGTTCTTCTCCCGCAGGATTCGGAGGGCAGGTTCGGGAACCATCGAGGAAATGTCTCCACCGAACCGCGCGATCTCTCGTATCAGACGCGATGCAAGGAACGAGTGGGCGGATGCGGCAGGAAGAAAGAGGGTGTGAACCCCAGAGATCGCCTGGTTCATCTGCGCCATTTGCATCTCTGGTTCGAAGTCCGACACCCCCCGAAGCCCTTTGACGATGAAGTCGGCCTCGAGCTCTTGAGCTAGGTCGACGACGAGCGAGGAGAACATGGTGATCGAGACGTTGTCGAGGTGCGCGAAGGTCTCGGTGAGAACCTGCTCCCGCTCCTCCAGCGTCAGAAAGGGATCAGCCTTGGACGGGTTCCGCATCGCAGCGACAATGACGCGGTCGAACAGACCGGCTGCGGTCTGCACGATCTCGACATGGCCGTTGTGCACCGGATCGAACGATCCTGGGTACAACACGACCGTCACGAGGCGGATCCTTGTCTGGCGAACACGGTCACCACGGTAGTCCCGTACGTCTTCTCCCGAACGACATCCCAGCGTGGATGTTCTTCGACGCTCGTCGCGGCCTCCGCAACAAGCCACCGCGCATCGACGTCATCGAGGAGCGCGGTCCACGAATCATCGGCATACGGCGGGTCCGCCAAAACCACGTCAAATGAGTCCGTGTTCTGGGCAACCCACGACAAAACATCGGCCTGGACGACGGTTGCCCGTTCGGCGTAACCGAGAGCGTCGAGGTTGGATCGAATGCATTCAACGGCTCGACGGTCCTGTTCCACGAAGATGCAGCTCGCCGCTCCCCGGCTCAACGCTTCGATACCGAGCGCGCCGCAGCCAGCGTAGAGATCGAGCACGCTCACCTCGCCTGTCGCATGCAGGCTGAACAACATGTTGAAGATCGATTCCCGAACACGATCGGAGGTCGGCCGCGTGCGATTTCCGTCCGGCGCGACGATTGGACGTCCACGTGCTTCTCCAGCGACGACTCTCATCAGGGTTGGTCCTCCTCGGGCTCGAATTCGAGATCCCAACGGTCGAGACAATCTTCACATCGGAACGCCACGATGGCACCTGGAGGAAAACCGTCTTCGGGTTCTGGAGTGAGGCGGTGGCACACGCCGCCACAGTCGACACACACGATGATGTGCGGAACCTCAATTTCCATGATTTCGCACCGTACCCCGCAGTTTTCCTGCTGCCACGTCGAGCTGGCGATTGCAATGAAGCTGCCACCGCCGCGACATGTACTGACCAGGGATTCTCACGCGGGCAAAAGGTTGCCAGCTGTCTGCGTTCGTTGGCACTTCGGGACTAGTTCTTGCGAAGAAACTCGGTGTCGGTTGTGCCAAGAATCACCGCTGAGTCATCGATCAGCTGGTCGAGAGCAGGATCGTTTCTTCCCAGAAGGTCGAGCGCCACCTCTCGTGCGAGTACAACCATGTCCTTGTCTCTCCGCAGCGAGGCAAGCCGCAAATCGTTCTGACCTTTCTGTCGCTCCCCCATGATCGTTCCTTCGCCACGAAGCTCGAGGTCGACCTCGGCCAATTCGAAGCCATCGGTCGACCCGACAAGCGCCTCGATTCGCGCCTCACCGTCGGCCGTCGTGGCCTCGCCTGCGAGCCAACACGTCGATGCATGTTGTCCACGCCCGACCCGCCCTCGAAGCTGATGAAGCTGGGCGATGCCAAAGCGACCCGCATCAAGAATGACCATCACGGTTGCGTTCGGTACGTCGACGCCGACTTCGATCACGGTGGTGGCAACGAGCACACCGGTGTCGCCGGAACGGAAGGCGCTCATCACCGCCTCCTTGTCCGCGCTCGACATGCGCCCGTGGAGGAGTCCGACAGACATGGCCGCCAACTCGCCTCCCGTCAGTTCTTCATAGGTCTCGGTGGCCGAGCGTGCTTCGATCTTGTCCGACATCTCGATAAGCGGGCAGACGACGTAGGCCTGGCGGCCGGCGGCAACTTCCGAGCGAACGGACTCCCACATGGCTGCCTCTTCGATCGGACCCGCAGCCCACTTCGTCTCGATCGGGGTTCGTCCGGGCGGCAGTTCGTCGAGCACACTGACGTCGAGGTCGCCGTACACCGTCATCGCTGCCGTCCGTGGAATCGGCGTCGCCGTCATCACCAGGACGTCTGGCTCTTTGTCTCCTTGCGCTTTGTCGCGGAGCACGGCTCGCTGCTCGACACCGAATCGATGTTGTTCATCGATCACCACGACCCCGAGATTGAAGAACCCCACGGCGTCCTGAATCAGCGCGTGCGTGCCAATGAGGATGTCGACCTCGCCGCTTTGGGTCTGCGCCAAAATGCGACGGCGATCCGCCGTCGATACACCGTTCGACAAGAGCTCGACCCGGAGGGGTCTGGTGGGAAACATGCTCATCGTGTCCTCGACCGTGAGTCCGTCGAGCAGTTGTTTGATCCCGATCGCGTGTTGATCGGCGAGGACTTCGGTCGGCGCCATCAGCGCACCCTGGAACCCACCCTCGACCCCGCTCAACAGCGCATGGACGGCGACCAGCGTCTTGCCCGAGCCGACGTCGCCTTGTAGTAGACGGTGCATCGGGTGGGGTTCGTGCATGTCTCGACCAATCTCGGCGATCACGCGTTGCTGCGCTCCCGTGAGCGAAAAGCCCAGCGAATCGAGCATCTGTGTCGTCAAGTCGCCGGTGGCGGCATGATCCACTCCGACTTCAGTCTCCTGTCGGAGCCGCTGTTGCATGACGAGCTCGAGTTGAATGGAGAACAGCTCATCGAACACGAGGCGGCGTCGGGCTTCCGACACCGCTGCCATCGTGTCGGGCTGGTGGATCTGGAATGTCGCCCGGTGACGATCGATGAAACCATGCTCGCTGCGCACCGACTCCGGCAATGGATCCAGGATTGTTCGTGGCGCGGCGCGACGAAGCGCCTCGGCCATCCAACGCGCAACGTCAGCACTCGCGATCTTCGCCTTCTCCGACTGCGGATAGATCGGCACGATCTTCCCCGTCTGGTCCCCGATCAGATCGACGATCGGTGAGGCCATCTGCAGCTGACCACGAAAGCTGTCAACCTTGCCGAAGAGCACCACCGGCAATCCTTCGTAGAGCTGTTTGGCTCGCCACGGTTGATTGAAAAAGGTGACGTTCAGCGTGCCGGTGTTGTCGGCGACGGTGACGTTGACCATCGTGCGATTGCCGCGGATCCGTCTCTGCTCGACCCGAGAAACGGTGGCGAGCACCATACCTTCTTCACCCTCGTGGAGATCTCCAATCGATGCCTCTCGCGATCGATCGATGTACCGACGCGGGTAATACCGAAGGAGGTCGAGTACATGGCGAACATCGGCCTTCCGAAGCGATTCAGCCCGCTTGGGCCCCACACCCTTCAACGCTGCGATATCGAGTCGAGAGAGGTCGCGAAGCGAGAGCGGTGGTCGGTCGTCGACGCTTGGTGCGGGTGGTTCGGAGCTCACTCCACGCCGATGATAAACGGATAGAGCGGCTGCCCCCCTGCGTGCACTTCCACTTCGAGGTGGGCATGCGAAAGCGCCACACTGGCCACCAGCGTCGCTGCCTCGCCCTCGTTCGAGTCAGCGCCAACGACGAGAGTCACGATCTCATGGTCATCGGTTGCCAAGGCATCTACGACACCGGCCGCAGCAGCGATCGCATCCTTTTCCACCGCGACGATCTTGCCCTGCGCGAGCCCGAGCCAATCTCCGTCGGCGATGTCGAAACCCTCAGCGCTCGTGTTGCGGACGGCTTTCGTCACTTCGCCTTGCACCAGGTGTTCAAGAGAATCCCGCATGGCCTCGACGTTTGCGTCAAGATCAGCTTCCGGGTCATAGGACACGAGCGCTGCCATACCACCAACGATGCTCCAAGTCGGAATCACCGACACCGGCTTCGAGCTCTGCGCGTCGACCTGTTCGGCTACCGGGATGATGTTCTTGTTGTTTGGCAAGATGACGACGCCGTCGGCTGGCAGTGCCTCGACAGCCGCGAGAAGTTCGGCCGTCGACGGGTTCATCGTCTGACCGCCAGCAACGACGTGCTGCACTCCGAACGATCGGAAGATGTCGCCCACTCCATGGCCCACGGAGACGGCGACGACGGCAGTTGTGGATGGTTCGACGTCGGCCAATGCGGCGTCGTTGGCAGCCTGTTTCACCCACTCCTGTTCCTCGACCTCTTCGAGTAGGTCCGTCACTCGGATCTGGTGTGGCCGGCCCACCGCGATGCCGCACTCGATCGCGGCTCCGATGTCATCGGTGTGCACGTGACAATTCCAAATGCCATCGCCGCCAACGACGACGATCGAGTCGCCGACCTCACCCCACGCAGTCTTGAAACCATCGATGGTGTCGTCCGCCGCATCGAGGAAGAACATCACCTCGTATCGCAATTCCGCCAGTGCGTCATGATCGTCTGGCCGATCTGCGGTCATCTCGGGTATCGAGGCCCCGTCGGGCATGACGGGAGCCGGTATCTCCCGACCATCGATGACATTCAGCGCCGCGTCGAAAAACAGCAGCAACCCGGTTCCACCAGAATCGACAACGCCCGCTTCGGCGAGTACCGGCAGTAAGGAGGGCGTCTTGTCGAGAGCAATCGACGCGCCGGATCGCGCTGCTTCCATCACCGAAAGAATCGACGAGTGATCTGCTTCAGCGGCGGCCTCTGCTGCCTCGCGCACGACCGTGAGAATCGTCCCCTCGACGGGGTTTCCGACTGCGCCATATGCAGCGCTCGAAGCAGAAGTGAGAGCTTCGGAGAATGACTCGCCGGTCACCGATTCGGAGCCCTTCAAACCAGCGCACAGTCCACGAAGGATCTGGCTCATGATCACGCCGGAGTTACCTCTTGCCCCCATGAGCGAGCCATGGGAGACCGCCTGACACACGTCCGCCATCGGCGATCCGATCTCCGGGAGGTCGGCGACGACCGATTGAAGCGTCAGAGACATGTTGGTGCCCGTGTCGCCGTCTGGCACCGGATACACGTTCAGTGCGTTGATGATGGCCTTGTGTTCGACGAGAGCGTCACGAAAGACGATGACCAGCTCGCGAAACTCATCGGCACCAAAGTCAGATGTCATAGCGCCGCAGACGTTACCCGCAGGTAGACAAAAGTTCTAACCTCAGTCGGGAAGCAGCTCGGGGGTCTCCATGTCGACCTCGGAACCCAGACGGATCGTCGTCGCCAGTCCGTCATCGTCGACCTCGAACAGAACACGTTGACCCTGGCGGAGCATTCGGAAGACCGAACCGCCGAGCGCATTTACGGCGAGGTCGTATTCGACGAATTCGACGTCGTCCATGATGACTCCGTCACCGGTTGCTGGATCGTACGACTGGACCACTCCCTGCTGCATACGGGCAAGACTATCGGCTGATTCACACCAACGAGGGAGGAAGTCATACGATGTCTGCATCCACCGCACGTGAAACTCACGTACCGGTAGTGATGGCTCTCTTGGCACCACCCGACATACGACCAGACGACTTCACGCTCGACGTGACTCCGTTGGAGTCCTCGTTTGCCGCGGGCGACAATCGGGTGCTGAAAGAGGCCTATGACGAGTACAGCTCGTTGGTCTTCTCCCTCTGCAGACGAGCGGTCGACAACGACGCAGCCGCCGACATCACGCAGGAAGTCTTCATCGCTGCGTGGCGCAACCGACAGCGGTATGACCCCACGAAGGGCGGGCTCGCTCCCTGGCTCGCTGGCATCACGCGCAACAAGATCATCGACCATTTCCGTGCAGTCGGTCGTGAAGACCGGCGGGTCGACAAGGTGAAGAACACACCGGCGCCGGCCGAGTCGAGCGAACGACAACTTGAAGAGGTCTCGCTGAGAATGTTGCTCGTTGACGCGATCGACCAGCTCCCGGAACGATCTCGAGCTGTGGTCTCGATGGCGTTCTTCGACGATCTGACGCACGTAGAGATCGCTGCTCGGACGGGCATCCCGCTCGGGACCGTCAAATCAGACATCCGGCGGAGTTTGGAACGCCTTCGACATGGATTGGGGTATCTCGATGCCTGATCGAGAATTGCAGGAGTGGACGGCCTTGAGCCGATCCATATCGGAACAGGACCGTGTTCGACACACCCCGCCCCCTGGGCTGTTCGACCTCATCACTTCAGAGATCGCCGACCTCGAAGAAACGTCACCCGACGTCGTGATCAACACGGCACCCGCACCGGAGCCCGAACCGGTCATCGACCTCACCCACGAACGAACACGGCGCGCTCCTGCGGCCGAGCGTCAGCGCAGGCGCCAGATGTTTCTGGTCTCGATTGCCGCAGCGTGTGTTCTCGTCGTCGGATTCACGCTTTTCGGAGGGGGCGATGCGACCGAGACGTTCGTGGCCGAGGCGACCAACAACAGTTTGCCGGAAGCCTTTGACGGCGTAGCCACCGCAACGCTCACCGGCGGGGACGGGTGGACGTTGTCTCTCGATTTCTCTGACGTCCTCCCCGATGACGAACCCGTGGAGCTCTGGGCCATCAAGCCTGACCTCTCCGACATGGTGTCGCTCGGCATTGTCGAACCCGGAACGTCGGAGTTCGTCTGGCCAACGGGTTTCCCACCCACGGAATACTCTCTGGTCGATTTGTCGATCGAGCCCAACGACGGCAACCCGGCCCACAGCGGCCGCAGCATTCTCCGAGGCGAGCTCCGCTCGGTGTAGTCGTGGGCCTCGTTAGGCGAGGCCGTCGAGCAGCAACGCCCTGATCGAGAGCCCCATCACGAAGAGACCTCCGAGTCCGTACAACAGGTACCGATACTCGCTCAGATGCCGGTACGCGATGATCAGCCCGACGGCGACGAAGGTCAAGAAGCCGTAGAACATGTGCGTCTGGTCCGCTTCGATATCGCCGAAGCCGACGAGCATCGAACCCACGAACACCTGGGTGACGACCAGCGCATGACTGATGTTCTGGATGACCCACAGCGCATCACGGCGTAGCGACTCGAGCCAGTGTGCGAGCGTCGCCCAGCTGCCGGCGATCGCCGTCGCAACAATGACAACCCAGGCAAGAATTTCGTGCAGTGAACTCAACGTGTCGATCATCGGTCAGACGATGGCGTCGTCAGCCCGCAGCGCATCGATCTCCGTCGAGCTGAATCCCCAGCGAAGCAACGCCGTATCGGTGTGTTGCCCCGCGTGTGCAGGAGGTGTCGGCACAGCGTTCGGCGTGCGGCTGAAGCGCGGAGCCGGAGCGGGTTGGTCGACCCCAGCGATGTTGACGAACGTCCCGCGATGAACGTTGTGTGGGTGAACGATGGCCTCATGGGCTTCCAGCACCGGCGCGTAGCAGGCATCCGAGTCGGCGAACGCCGCGTCCCATTCGTCGCGTGTGCGCTGCGCTATGCGCGCAGCGATGATCGCCTTGGACTCGGGCCATCGAGTCGCATCGTGCTGAGGTGGCATGTCCTCCGGACGCAGCTCCAAGCGTTCAAGCAACTCCGCGTAGAACTGCGGTTCAATGGCACCGATCGAAACGAACTTCTGGTCGGAGGTCTCGTACACCTCATAGAAGTGTGCTCCGGTGTCGAGCATGTTGCCGCCCCGACCCCCATCCCACATGCCCATCGCGCGCATGCCGTACATCATTGACGCGAGAAGTGATGCGCCGTCGACCATCGATGCATCGACCACCTGGCCCTGCCCCGAGGAGCGGGCCTCGAGCACCGCAGCGAGAACACCGAATGCGAGCATCATGCCACCGCCGCCGAAATCGCCGACAAGATTGATCGGTGGCACGGGTCGATCGTCCGACCGACCAATCATCGAGAGAGTTCCGGACAGGGCGATGTAGTTGATGTCATGACCAGCCCGTTCGGCCATGGGCCCCTCTTGGCCCCACCCGGTCATGCGTCCGAATACCAACCGAGCATTGCGTGCAAAACAAACTTCCGGGCCGATGCCGAGCCGTTCACACACGCCTGGTCGAAAGCCTTCGATGAGGACGTCAGCCTGGTCGACGAGCCGAAGCACCGTCTCGACCCCTTCGGGCGTTTTCAGATCGACGGCGATCGACTGCCGCCCGCGCAACAACACGTCGGCTGGAGGAGCGTCGGGGTTCCCCCCGCGAGCGGCTCCTGCGCGGTCGACGCGAATGACGTCAGCTCCAAGGTCAGCCAACAACATCGCCGCGAACGGGCCGGGCCCAAGTCCGGCGAGCTCGACAACCTTCACTCCAACCAGTGGGCCAGCCATCACGCAGACACCGCCTGCACCGCGTGCGAGGTGACGACCGAAACGATTTGCGGCCACTCGGTGATCGGAAGGTCGTGCGCGATCTCTTCGATCTCGAGGTACGTGGCCCCCGGGATGACCTCCGCGGTACGTCGACCACCCGACGGAGCGATCAGCGTGTCCTTGCCCCCGTGAATGACCAGCGTCGGCGTGGTGAGCTGGGCGAGCAAAGGCTCGCGATCTCCACTCGCCTCCATTGCGCCATATTGGCGCGCACCGCCACCTCTCGGCGGCGAACGGTCGAAGTTGTCACCGCAAAACTTCGCCCACTCTTCCTCGGACCACGTACCTTCTGTACCCCAGATGCGCTTTCCCACAAGTCCAGCCGCCTCGGCCTCGGCTCGCGTGGTCGGGTCGGGTAGCAGCATGGCCTCGATCGCTTCATCTGTCGGTTGTCCGTAGTCGGGGTTGCCTGTCGCAGACGCATACGAGATGAGGGAAAGAACTCGATCGGGATGCTCGATCGCGACCGTCTGAGCGATCATGCCGCCGAGAGAAATACCAAAAACGTGCGCACGTTCGACCTCGAAGAAGTCAAGAACCTCGATCGCATCGTCGGCCATGTCCGAGAGCGTGTATGCGTCGCCGTCGGCAAAGATCGTCGACAGTCCACAGTCGCGATTGTCGAATCGCATCACGAAAAACCCCCGGTCGACGAATGCCTCGCAGAACGCATCAGGCCACGACGTCATCTGCGAACCGAGGCCGTTGATGAGCAGGAGCGCGGGGTCCTCGGCGTAGCCGAAAGACTCGGTGTACAACGATCGTCCGTCGGCATCGATCATGGGCATGCGTGGTCCTCTTTCGGGCCGCAGGTGGAGCGGTCTGCGTCTGTAGAGTCTGACCCATGAAGGCGTCAGAAACGGAGTCCAGACCCGGTCGACAATACTCACGCCAGCCGGTCGAACGACTCTTCGGGGACCTGACCGCAGCGCAATTGCACGACATCTTGGAACTCCGAAGCAGGGTCTTCATCGTCGAGCAGGAATGCGTCTACCACGACATCGATGGCCGAGACGCCGAACCCCTCACGAAACACGTCTGGATTGAGCACGAGGGTTCGATCGCCGCGTACCTGCGGGTGCTCGATGACGGCGATGGTGTATTTCGGATCGGTCGGGTGGTCACCAGCCCCGAACACCGTGGCCACGGCTTGGCCGCCACGCTGATGGCGTATGTAATCACCGAACAACGAGGCGTGATCGTTCTCGACGCCCAGGCCCACCTGTACGACTGGTACTCCCGGTTGGGGTTCACCCGCTCAGGGGCCGACTTCACCGAGGACGGCATTGCTCACGTCCCGATGTATCTATCGAGGGGTCTCGGATCACATCCGGTCGAGTAGCTCTGCCTTCTTTGCCTCGAATTCGGCGTCGCTCACGACACCTTGTCTGCGAAGTTCATCCAGCTGTGAGATCTGCTCAGGAATCGTTGCCTGCCGAGGCGTATTGCTGGCCCGACCGATCCGATCGAGACGTCGATCCTCGAAACGTTCCTTCTGGGCGTAGATCTCGGCTTGCACGAGATTTGGCTTGCGGATGTTCGTGAACGTCTGACGCCCACCTTCACCGGCCGACTCGATACCGAGGTCACCCGATCCCGCCACCCGTTCGAACGCGGACTGGTTGAAGAAGACGGTGTTGATGCGATCGAGAGGTATCTCGATTCCATTCTTGGCGAACACCCCACTCCGCGAGATCACTCGCTCGGTCGTCACGACGAATTCCGTCGTGGTCCACTTGGCATACCTGATGCCAAAGGCCACGAGGGTCGCGAGGACCGCGAGGCCGACAACCACGTTCAGCCCGAGTCCCAGGTTGCCGTCGACCGAGGCCGCGACGATGAGCAAGCCACCGATGATCACCACGGCGAGCAGAGCGCTGATCGGCACCATCGTCCACCAATGGGGGTGCATGTCGACGACAACTTCTTCGTCGTCACTCAAGAGGTCCGGAGGAAATCCCATAGTTGGCGAGCCTAGCTGAACGTCACACCCGGTCGGTAAGGTCGACCCGTGGACGATGCAGCCTCTGCCCAGATTCTCGCGGGCCTCAACGAAGAACAACGCGCCGCCGTCGTCAGCGATGCGAAGACGCTCGTCATCCGGGCGGGCGCCGGATCGGGAAAGACCCGTGTGCTGACGCGTCGAATCGCCTACGGGGCAGCCAACGACACCCTCGACGCCCGCCGTGTTCTCGCTCTGACGTTCACGCGCAAGGCAGCGGGCGAGCTGAATCACCGGCTTCGTCAGCTCGGCCTCCGTCAGTCGGCTGCGGCCGGAACCTTTCACGCCATCGCGCTGTCGCAGCTTCGCCAACGGTGGGAGGAACGGTCCGAGACCCCGCCGACGCTGCTCGATCGAAAGGTTGGCTTCGTCGCGCGCCTCGTTCCTCGAGTGAACGACAGAACCACGCCGCTCGACCTCGTCGCCGAAATCGAGTGGGCCAAGGCGCGTCGAATCCTGCCCGATGCCTATGCAGAGGCAGCGCGTGCAGCCGACCGGAAGCCGCCGATGGAACCCGAACGCGTCGCGCGGATCTACGAGGACTACGAGGCGGCGAAGGCGAAACGAAACCTGATCGACTTCGACGACATTCTGATTCTCTGCGGCCGACTTCTCCAGCGCGATCGAAACGCCGCCGAGGCATTCCGATGGTCGTTTCGCCACATCTTCGTCGATGAGTTCCAGGACGTGAATCCCCTGCAGTTCGCGCTTCTCAAGATGTTCGTGGGCCCTGACCCCGACCTCTGCGTCGTCGGAGACGCTCGTCAGGCCATCTATGCGTGGAACGGCGCCGACTCGTCGTACCTCGATGACTTCTCCAAGCACTTTCCAGGCGCGGGCGAGGTATCGCTGCATCAGAACTACCGATCGACACCGGAGATTCTTCGCTGCGCGTCGGCGGTGCTCCCCGGACACGATGCGCTGACTCCGACACGACCCTCGGGCTCCACGCCATCGATCGATTCCCATGCCGACGACAAAGCCGAGGCCCGCGCCATCGCTCGGGCCCTCAGAAACGCACAGACCTCGAACACGCGTTGGCGAGACATGGCTGTTCTCGTGCGAACCAACGCGCAGGTGGCGCTGCTGTCCGACGCGTTGACCGATGCAAAGGTTCCCGTGAACGCGCGCGGCGACGGCAAACTCATCGATCGTCCTGAAGTTCTCGATGCCGTCGACCAGATGACGCGCCTCGGGTTGCCACTCGATGCCTCGCTCGACGACCTCGCACATCGTCTGGCGGTCGAGGACGACGAAGCCGATGGCGACGACGCGGAACCGCCGGCCACAGATGGCGCACCCTCCGAGCGGCGAAGCATTCTCGAGGCGTTCATCCGGTTGGGCCGAGACCATGTCGCGGTCGATCCCGGCGCGAGCGTGCGATCGTTCATCGAGGCGATGCAGAGCGGTTCAAACGAGGCCGCAACAACAGGTGGAGATCGAGTCGACGTCACCACGTTTCACGCGGCAAAGGGCCTCGAGTGGGATGTCGTGCACGTGGCCGGTATGGAACGTGGGCTCTCCCCTATCGGCCACGCAAAGACCGATGATGCAATTGCCGAAGAACACCGTCTGATCTATGTCGCGCTCACCCGAGCTCGTCGAGATCTGCACGTCCACTGGACCCATGAGCGCACATTTGGCGATCGCAAATCCAAACGTTCGCCCTCACCATTGCTCGACGTCATCGCACCCGCAGCCCGAGGAATCGATGTGCGCAGCGCACGATCTCGCAACGCCAAGAGCGCGGCGACGGTACGAAGCGGCCTGAGCGCGTCGAACGGCGGGGCCCGGATGAAGCGCGATGAGTCCGACCCCGTGTTTCAGGCTCTGAAGAAGTGGCGCCTCTCGATGGCCAAGGCCAACGACGTACCTGCCTTCGTCATCTTCAATGACAAGACCCTCCACGCAATTGCAAGTTCACGTCCCACGACCGAGGCTGGGCTGCTCGGCGTATCGGGAATCGGTCCGACGAAAGCCGCCCAATACGGTGAAGACGTGCTGAGGCTCGTCGAAGAGGCCGGCTAACCGGCCGCATCGACTTCGGTTCTGAAGCTTCTTAGCCGCCGAACAGCTCGCGCAGGAGCTGATCCTGTTCTTGTGCGTGAACCCTGGCTGATCCGCAGGATGGGCTTCCCGATTCGGGCCGTGAGAATCGCTGGATCTTGTGGGTGGAGCCGTGCCCGTCATACAGCCGACCTTTGACGAAGTTCCACGCACCCATGTTCTCCGGTTCCTCCTGCAGCCAGACGATTCGTCGAGCATTCGGATGCGCCGCGACCACTGCGGCAATCTGTTCTTTTGGCCACGGGTAGAGCTGCTCGACTCGGGTGATGAGGGCCTTCGACCCGACCTCATCTCGACGTGCGAAGGCGTCGACGGCAACTTTGCCGGTCGCAAAAACCAGGTCATCGACCTCGCCGGGAGATGGAGGATTGGGATCTTCGAGTGTCTCTCGAAACGCCCCTTCGGTGAGCGACAACACGGGCGACCGGGTCGTCTTGGCCCGCAGCAGAGACTTTGGCGTGAATACGACGAGCGGTTTGCGGACCTCTCGGTGCATTTGTCGTCGGAGCAGGTGGAAGAACTGCGATGCCGTGGTGACGTTTGCGATCTGGACGTTGTCTTCGGCGGCGAGTAACAGGAAACGCTCGACGCGAGCTGAAGAGTGTTCCGGCCCTTGCCCCTCGTATCCATGCGGCAGCAACATGACGAGATCGGAGAACTGCCCCCACTTGTCCTCGGCAGCCATGATGAACTGATCGATGATGATCTGTGCGCCGTTCATGAAGTCGCCGAACTGCGCTTCCCAAAGGGTGAGGACGTCGGTGCGCTCAACCGAGTACCCGTATTCGAATCCAAGCGACGCGTATTCGGAGAGCAACGAATCGTAGATCCACAGCTTCGAATCATTCTCCGCGCCTGCAAGCGGCACGATCTCTTCGCCAGTCTCGTAGTCGACGAGGGTGGAGTGGCGGTGCGAGAACGTGCCTCTTCGTGAATCCTGACCCGACAACCGAACCGACACGCCCTCATCGAGAAGGGTGCCGTAGGCAAGCGCCTCTCCCAGCGCCCAATCAACCTCGCCCGTGGCGTACATCTCGTCACGCGTCGCGAATTGTTTCTTGAGCTTTGGGTGGATGGTGAAGCCTTCGGGCACCGAGGAGAGCGCCGAATAGACCCGGTCGAGGGCTTCTTTCGAGACGGCGGTGGGTGCCGGTGGAAGCACACCCTTGGGCTCCGGTGGCTTTGCGGCCACGATGTCGGGATCGTGTTCGACCGAGCGTGTCGTGTCGAGCGCATCCTGAAGCCGTGACCGGAAGTCGTCGAGAGCGTGCTCGGCCTCTTCAACCGTGAGGTCACCACGTTTGATCAGTGATTCCGTGTAGATCTTTCGTACCGATCGACGACCCTCAATGGCCCGGTACATGAGCGGCTGGGTGTAACTCGGATCGTCACCTTCGTTGTGGCCATGTCGGCGGTAACCGATCATGTCGATCACTACGTCCTTCTTAAACCGCTCGCGATATTCGAAGGCCAACTGCGCAACGCGAACACAGGCCTCAGGATCATCGGCGTTGACGTGGAAGATGGGTGCCTGGATCAACTTCGCAACGTCGGTGGAATACTCACTCGAGCGAGCCGCATGGGGCGCGGTGGTGAAGCCGAGCTGGTTGTTGATGATCAGGTGAATCGTGCCGCCTACTTTGTAACCACGGATTTGCGACAAGTTCAGCGTTTCGGTGACCACGCCCTGACCGGCAAAGGCTGCATCGCCGTGGATCAAGATCGGCAGCACTGGATACATGCGATCGAGGTTCATCTCGACGCGGTCCATCTTGGCGCGAGCCATACCGACCACCACCGGATCGACGGCCTCGAGGTGTGAGGGGTTCGCCGCCAACGTCACCGGGATTGGATTGCCGCTGCGCGACGTGAACGTGCCGGTCTGTCCCAAGTGATACTTGACGTCGCCGGATCCCTGCACCGCGTCAGCCGTGATCGCTCCCTCGAACTCTTCGAAGAGTTGGTGGTAGTCCTTGCCAACGATGTTGACGAGAACGTTCAGGCGGCCGCGGTGGGCCATGCCGATCACGACATCGGTCATGTCGCTGTCAGCGGCCGAGTTCAGCAAGCGATCTAGGATGGGCACCGCACTCTCGGCACCTTCGATGCCGAACCTCTTTTGACCGATGTACTTGGTTCCGAGGAACTTCTCGAGCGCCTCGGCGGCATTCAGGCGACCGAGGATGTGCCGCTGGGTGTCTCGATCCACCTCGAAGCTCTGACCCTCAACATGCTCTTGAATCCAGAGTTTCTCGTCCGGATTCGCCATGTGCATGTATTCGACGCCGATCGTCCGAGCGTACGCATCTCGCATGACGCCGAGGATGTCCGCGAGCTTCATCTTGCTGCGTCCCTTGGCCGCTTGGGGACCGAACAACCCCTCGACGTGGAACTCACGCTCGAGGTCCCAGATGGTCAGCCCGTAGCTGGCCGGATCGAGTTCGGGGTGGATGTGACGGTCCATGAGCCCGAGTGGATCGAGGTTCGCAATGAGATGCCCGCGCACCCTGTGGGCGTTGACGAGGCTGTTGACCTTGACCTGTCGCTCGACGACAGATTCGGCATCGTCGACCGGGTTGATGTCGCGTCGCCACTTGACGGCGTCGTACGGCACCCCCATCGAGCCGAGGACACCCTCGTAGAACTCGTCCTCCCCCATCAACAGCTCATGCACGGCCTTGAGGAACAGCCCGCTCTCGGCACCCTGGATGATCCGGTGGTCGTACGTCGAGGTGATCGTCACGATCTTCGAAACGCCGATCTCGGCCAGCTTGGCTGGATCGGCCGCGGCGAAGGCGGTCGGGTACGCGATCGAACCGAGACCGATGATCGCACCCTGGCCCGGCATGAGGCGGGGCACCGATTGCACGGTGCCGATACCACCCGGGTTCGTCAGACTGACGGTGATGCCGCTGAAGTCATCGAGTGTGAGCTTGCCAGCTCGCCCTCGTCGGACGAGGTCGTCGTACACATCGACGAAGGTGGCGAAATCGAGCTCGTTGGCGTTCTTGATCGCCGGCACCATGAGCGTGCGGCTTCCATCGGACTTCTCGACATCGATCGCGATCCCGAGGCCAACGTTCGTTCGGCGAATGACGTTTGGCTTGCCGTCTTCGCCTTCGACGAATCCGTTGTTCATCGCGGGAACCGTGTCTGCGATCGCCCGAACGATTGCGTATCCGATGATGTGCGTGAAGCTGATCTTCCCGCCCCGCGTTCGACCAAGATGGCCGTTTACGATCTTGCGGTTGACTTCCAGGAGGCGTGCGGGAACATCTCGAAAGCTCGTCGCCGTCGGAACGTCGAGCGAAAGCTCCATGTTCTCGACGATCTTTGCGGCGATACCGCGAAGCGGCTCTGCTCCATCGGGCAGTTCGACTGGCGCCGCAGCATGAGCCGGGGCCGCTGCAGGTGGCGTGGCGCCGTTCGTGACCGGGCTGGCTGGCGTGGCCGTGATTGGGGCAACCGGCGTCGCAGCGTGCGCCGGGGTGACGACCTGAGTCGGGGAAACTGCACCGGAACCAGGCTTGTAGTCGACGAAGAACTCTCGCCAACTCTCGGACACTTGGGATGGATTCGCGAGGTACTCGCGGTACATCTCGTCAACGATCCATGCGTTCGCGCCGAGGTCTGATTGATTCTTGATGGACACGCCGTCAGCCTAGGCGGACGCTGCCGGTAGGGTCGGACTTATGCGCATCGTCACGTGGAATGTGAACTCGCTCAACGTCCGCCTCGCGCGCGTCACCGAGTGGCTCGAGCTGCTTCAACCCGACGTGCTGTGTCTCCAAGAAACAAAACTGAGCAACGAAGACTTTCCCCATGACGCCTTCGCCTCCCTCGGCTACGAGAGCGCCCACCATGGTCAGGGCCAGTGGAATGGCGTGGCGATTCTGTCGCGGGTCGGACTCGAAGACGTGAGACCCGATTTCGCGGACTGTCGAGAACCCGACCCAGACGCGCGCATCATCTGGGCTACCTGTTGCGGTGTCCGCGTTGCGAGTTGCTACGTACCGAACGGGCGCTCGCTCGATGATGATCACTACACGTACAAACTCGATTGGCTCGATCGCCTCCTGGCCGACCTCGATGCGAACGCCGATCCGTCGACCGACGTCTGTGTGGTCGGAGACTTCAACATTGCTCCCGATGACCGAGATGTCCACGACCCGGACTCTCTCGTGGGAGTCACCCATGTGTCTGATGCCGAGCGAGCCAAACTCGACGCGCTTGAAGACTGGGGCCTGTCGGACACGTTCCGCCTTCATCACGAGGAAGGCGAGCTCTACTCATGGTGGGACTATCGCGACGGCAACTTCCACAAGCGAAAGGGAATGCGAATCGACCTCATCCTCAGCTCGCAGTCAGTGCAAGACCGCTCGACGCGAGTTTTCGTCGACCGGAATGCTCGCAAGGGTTCTCAACCGAGCGATCACGCGCCCGTAGTCGCCGATCTGGACGCCGCCTCCTGAGCCAGCCCGCAGCGCGATCGCTAGCTACACTGACCCGATCATGATGGAGCTGCTCTCTTCACCGCTGATCCTCGCATCGAGCAGCCAGCTTCCGGTCACGATCGCCATCATCCTCACCCTCGGAGTGGGCGGCCAGTGGTTGGCCAACCGTCTTCGAATTCCCGGGGTCTTGTTGTTGCTGACCTCGGGCATCTTGGTCGGACCCGTATTCAACATCATCGACCCCGTCGAAGACTTTGGGACGAAGACGTTGTTCCCTGTGGTGTCGATCGCCGTCGGACTACTTCTGTACGAGGGCGGCCTGGGCCTCAAACTTGATCGCCTGAACGAGGGGCGCTCGGTCATCTTGCGGTTGGTCACGATTGGTGCGCTCGTGACGTGGCTCATCGGGTGGGGTGCAACCGTCGTACTTTTTGATGTATCGACGAGTAGTGCCGCGCTCATCGGAGCGATCCTCGTGGTGTCCGGGCCGACGGTGGTCATCCCCCTCTTGCATCTCGCTCGACCCCGGGAACCAACCGGAAGCATCCTTCGTTGGGAAGGAATCGTCATCGACCCCGTTGGCGCGACGCTTGCGATCGTCGTCCTCGACGCAACGCTGAACGACAACGACCCTGCTGAGGCGGCGCTGCAGATCGGGATCACCCTCGGTGCGGGAGCGGTTGCGGGCGTCGTGGTCGCGGCACTCGCGCTGTTCGCCCTCCACCGACATTGGGTCCCCGATCACCTGTTGAACCCAACGATGCTGGCGGCTGCCATCGTGGCGTTCGCGGCGGCGAACTCGATCGCTGCTGAAGCAGGGCTGATGGCGACGACGATGTTGGGGCTCGTCCTTGCGAACCAACGTCTCGTCCCGAATCACGAACTGACAGCCTTCAGCGAGGACGTCGGGTATTTGATCCTGGGAACCTTGTTCATCGTGCTTGGCGCAATGGTGAACCTCGATGACCTCGTCGGTGTTCTGCCACGAGCCCTCATTCTCATCGCAGTCCTTGTCCTCATCGCTCGACCCGTCGCGGTGTGGCTGTCGACGATCGGCTCCGGCATGCAACGAAACGATCGACAATTCCTTGCGTGGATGGCTCCTCGTGGAATTGTCGCGGCGTCCGTGGCAACCGTATTCTCGCAGACGCTCATCGACGAAGGGGCTGGCGAGGTTCCCGAGCTCGTCCCGGTTGTCTTCGCGACCGTGATCGTGACGGTAGCGCTCTACGGACTCTCCGCTACCTGGGTTGCGAGAAAGACCAGGGTGGCCAAGATTCAGCCAAACGGAATCGCGCTTGTCTCCAATCACCGTTTTGCGATCGACCTGGCCGACAAGCTCGCTTCCCACGACATTCCGGTGCTCGTAATCTCCACGTCGACCGAGGTTCAGCGCGACACCTTTGCTCGCGGCTTGTTGGCGTACGAACGGCCAATCGACAGCCACGACCTCGACCTCACCCTCGATGGCGTGGGTATCAAACAGGCAATCTTGTTGACGGATGACGAGAATTTCGCGGCGCTCGCGGCGCATCATCTCAGCGATCACCTCGGGCGGGCGAACCTCTACCAGGTGCAGCCCGACGCTGACGACGACGACTTCGAAATTCGCGGGCGCGTCGCCTTTGGTGACCTCACCTTTCAGAGTCTCTCCTCGAGGTCCCGCGTCGGAGGATTCCAGGTGATGTCCGCCGGTGATCTTGGCCCCGACGACATGGCGCTGTTCGAGATCACTGAACGTCAGACGGCAAACATCCTCAACGGAGCACCCGCAGAAGATGCACTCGTCCTCGCAGTTACGGCCGAGGTAGACCAACATCGGCGTGCTACCGACGCGAACAACTAACAACGAAGAGCGACGCTGTGTGCGCACGTCATCACGCGTCGCGCGAAGACGACGATTTCTTCGTTCACGCGACGCCGCCACATTGACTCATGGGGTCACCGCCCCCCAGACTCTGCTGGGCGGTGCCTTGAGAGGGGTCTTTCACCATGGGCAAAATATGGACAGGCGGGCGTGCCGTTGTCGGCGCGCTCCTCGCCACGGCGGCACTTCTACTTGCGGCGACAGCTGTCTCGGCCATCGAGAGCGAAGGCGAGATGTTTTCGCGCGATCGACTGGTCGGCAACCTCGGAATCGCCCACGCGGACATCGGGGTCTACCCCGACCGGGCGGCCAACAACCCAGCACCAGAAGTAACTTCAGGATCTGACACCGTCGACATCCCCGCTGGCGCGACCGTCGTGGATTCGCTTATTTATTGGGCAGGACGAGGTCCCGGATGGTTCGACAACGAAGTGTCGGTGAACGGCACCACCATCGTTGCCGACACCGACTACCACTGGACGGGTCCCGGCTGGGATCAGACGACCTACGTCGCAGATCTCGATGATGCGGGTGTCATCTTCTCGGCTGGTACCAACAACGTGACCGTGAGTGGCTTGGATCAGTTTGGCGCCCGGAACTACGGCGCGGGAATCGTCATCATCTACGACCACCCTTCCCTTCCAGAGGTAGAACTCGAGCTGCTCGAGGGCAATGAGTTTGCTTTCTTTGGGGACACGTACTTCGACGCGATCGGAAACTCAGCGGAGCACACGACCGTGAGCTGCATCGAGTTCGCTCCGTCCATCGAAACCCGACCCGTTGGGTCCTTCACCCGAATCATGGGTGTCGACGCTGGCCGGGGAGATGGCCCTCCTCGCACCCAACGCCTGCAGTGGTGGACTGGACCATCTCCGGTAGTGGCGCCCGTTGTTGACGGAATCGTCGGCATCCCAACCGAGACGCCACAGGGCTCCGTTGACAACCCGGTGGTGCCAAAGGTCGAAGCGACTGCGGAGTGGGGCTCGGGAACGTACGAGACAGACGCACCCGAACTGGCACCAGATCACACCAACTACTGCGCACAGGTGCAATCGGTGGGAATCGGTGACGGCGCCGGAGCATCGCTCTCGCTGACCAACCAGGGAGCATTCGCCGAGACGGTGCATCGACTGGGCAACCTGGTTTGGCTCGATGACAATGCCGACGGCATGGCAGACCTCGGCGAGGTGGGCATCGACGGCGTGGTCGTCGAGCTGTGGAGAGATGGCGCCACCGAGGCGCTCGCGACCACTGCGACCGCCGATGACGGCGCATATCTCTTCGAGGGCCTCCTGTGCGGGAACTATCGTGTCGTCATTCCGGGAGGACAATCCGGTTGGACAATCGATGGCGAAGCCGTCGATGTCGCTGCGCTTCGATCGGGAACTGTGAGCAACCCCGACGCCAACGATGACGGCGACAATGACAACAATTCGATCGTTGGTGCCACCGGCGTCACGTCCGGCATAGTCGAGATCGGCGACTGCGGTGAGGACGGGGACTTCACCAACTCTGCTTCGAACGAGCCCACAGATGAGACCGACCGCAAGGGCGGTCCCGACGACGATCCTGACGAGGTGTCGATCGCAGACGGCAACTACGACGACGTTCGATCGAACGTCAGCATCGATTTCGCCTACGAGCGAGTCACACCTCAGGTGATCGACGAGACCATCTGTGATGAGAACTCACCAGCCGGAGCCGTCGACGAAAACGGCGACCCCTGCAACGAACCACCGTGCGACGAGAACTCACCAGCCGGAGCCGTCGACGAAAACGGCGACCCCTGCAACGAACCACCGTGCGACGAGAACTCACCAGCCGGAGCCGTCGACGAAAACGGCGACCCCTGCAACGAACCACCATGTGACGAGAACTCACCAGCCGGAGCCGTCGACGAAAACGGCGACCCCTGCAACGAACCACCATGTGACGAGAACTCACCAGCCGGAGCCGTCGACGAAAACGGCGACCCCTGCAACGAACCACCATGTGACGAGAACTCACCAGCCGGAGCCGTCGACGAAAACGGCGACCCCTGCGAGGAGATCTCGACCGAGGTTGAAGGCCAAGTGGAAGAGAACATTCCGCTCGCCGTCACTGGCTCGACGGCTTGGGTGTACATCTATGGTGCGCTGATGGTGTTGGTCCTGGGCGCCTGGTTCTTCATCGCTTCGAAATGGATGCGTCCCGTCGAATAACCACGACATCGGTTGCGGAGACTGCGAGCGACAATTTCGTCGCGAACCAGTCTCGCAGTCGCGTAAACGATCGGTAGTCTCTCCGCCATGAGTGCCCAGTACATCTACACGATGCACAAGTTGTCGAAGTTCATCCCGCCAGATCGCGACATCCTCAACGATGTCAGTTTGTCGTTCATACCGGGCGCGAAGATTGGCGTTCTCGGCCCCAACGGGGCGGGAAAGTCCACCGTGCTACGGATCATGGCCGGGCTCGATGATGACTACACGGGCGAGGCCCGATTGACCGATGGCTTCTCTGTCGGCCTGCTCGAGCAGGAACCCCAACTCGATGAGGCCAAGACGGTCCACGAGAACGTCATGGACGGTGTCGGCGAGGTCGCCGCACTGCTCACCGAATACGACGAGGTGCTCGCAGGCTGGGCGGACCCCGACGCCGACTACGAGAAGCTCGGCGAGCGCCAGGCCGAACTCGAAAAGCGGATCGAAGCTGCCGGCGCATGGGATCTCAAGCGCACCGTCGAGATCGCTTGTGATGCGCTGCGCCTGCCCCCAGGCGACGCCGAGGTGACCAACCTGTCTGGTGGCGAACGCCGCCGCGTCGCACTTGCCCGGCTCCTGTTGTCTCGCCCGGACCTCTTGCTTCTCGACGAACCAACGAACCACCTGGACGCCGAGTCCGTTGCGTGGCTTGAACGCTTCCTTCAGGAGTACGCAGGGACCGTCGTCGCAATCACCCACGATCGCTACTTTCTCGACAACGCCGCCGAATGGATTCTCGAGATCGACCATGGTCGCTGCTATCCGTTCGAAGGCAACTACAGCGCGTGGCTCGAACAGAAGCGGGAACGCCTCAAGGCCGAGTCCAAGTCTGACGCCAGCCGGAAGCGCACCATCGCCCGAGAGCTCGAATGGGTCCGGATGGCACCCAAGGCCAGGCAGGCGAAGGGAAAGGCCCGTCTGGCCGCCTACGACAAGCTGGTCACCGAGCAGCGAGAAGCCGAAAGCCGATCGAATGAGCTGTCGATCTTCATCCCGGCCAACCAACGCCTCGGAGATCAAGTCGTCGACTTCGAACACGTGTCGAAGGCGTTTGGCGAGAAGCTTCTCATCGACGACCTCTCTTTCACCCTTCCGCCTGCCGGAATCGTGGGCGTCATCGGTGCGAACGGCGCTGGCAAGACCACGCTGTTCAAGATGATCACCGGGAACGAGGGCCCCGATCAAGGCACGATCAAGATCGGTACGACGGTCGAATTGGGGTACGTCGACCAGAGCCGTGACTCGCTCGATTCGGAGAGCACCGTCTTCGATGAGATCTCGGGCGGCCATGACTTCTTGCACCTGGGCACCCGTGAGGTCAACTCACGCTCCTATGTGGCCTCGTTCAACTTCCGGGGCGCCGATCAGCAGAAGAAGGTTGGCGTGCTTTCGGGCGGTGAACGCAACCGCGTACATCTCGCGAAGGTCTTGAAGTCGGGCGCCAACCTGTTGATGCTCGACGAGCCGACCAACGATCTCGACGTCGAGACCCTACGAGCGCTCGAAGATGGACTCGAGGCGTACCCCGGTTGTGCCGTGGTCATCTCGCACGATCGCTGGTTCCTCGACCGCGTGGCCACTCACATCCTCGCCTTCGAAGGCGACTCGCAGGTGCGGTGGTTCGAAGGCAACTTCAGCGACTACGAGGTGTTCCGAAAGAAAGAGCTCGGCGACTCCGCCGGACCGACTCGTATCAAATACAAGCCACTGGCTCGATAGACCAATCATGGAGCACGACGGAGCCAACCACATTGGTTTGCTCGTGCTTGATTTCGCCGGCGTCTGTACCCCAGCGCTCGCGGAGCTCTCGACCGGCGATCCGTCCGGCCCGATACCCATCCGCGACGACATTTGGACTCTCATCGAGGCGGCTAAGGATCAACAGGTCACGGTTGCAATCTTGAGCAACGAGATCTCGACCGACTGGGAGCTGTCACATGACCTGTTCTCCGCCGCCGACCATGTCATTGCCTGCTCCGACAATCAGATTTTCAAACCCGACAGGCGTGCCTTCCAACGTTGCCTTCTTCTCGCCGACCGGTCGGCCGCCGAGACGGTCGTTGTCGATGACGAGGTCGACAACGTGACGGTCGCGACCTCCCTCGGGATGCAGGCAGTTCTGTTCGATACGAACGACCCCGCACGCAGTGTTGCCGCCATCCGAGAGCTGATTGGGACATGATCGATCACAGCGCGCTGGCAGTTGAGCTATACGAAGCTGAGCGATCGACAGTCCCGATCCGGTTTCTCACCGAGCGTTACCCAGGCCTCGAGTGGCACGACGCTCGCAAGATCGCTCGGGCGACCGATGCCCTTCGCCGCAGCGAGGGCGAAACCCAGGTCGGTTGGAAGTTGGGCTGGACGTCAGAGGCGATGCGCACAGCTCTTGGAATCGACCGACCGAACTGGGGAACACTCTGGGCTCGACAGCAAATGGACAGCTCGACGACGTTCTCCGCGTTCATCCACCCCAAGATCGAGCCGGAGCTTGTGTGGAGATGTCCGCAGAATATTGATGGCGCGCCTTCCGCAGACGAGCTACGTGAGCTCGGCGGTCAGTGGACGCTAGGGATCGAGGTCGTCGACCCCCGGTTTCCCTCCTTCGACTTCGACGCTCTCGACAACACCGCCGACAACTCCTCGAGCGCGGCGATCGCGATCGGATCGTTTCAGAACACCACCGCATTACCCGAACTCGAGTCGCTACAGGTAGAGCTCTCGGACGGGCGCGAGACGCGTCACGGGTTGGGAAGCCAGGCAATGGGATCGCCATGGGAGGCAATCGCCTGGCTCGTTCGATCTCTCGCGGAGGAGGGCGACTCGATACAAGCCGACGAGATCGTCTTCACGGGAGGCATCACTGCGCCATTTGATGTGGTGCGTGGCCACCGCTACTCCATGAGCGCCGAAGGCTTCTCCACCGTGAACCTCACGTTCGAGTAGGGGCCAGCAGGTTGGGAAATCAGGACTCCGGCAGGCCGAGGCGCGATGCGACCTCAGTCCATGACTCCGACGCCGAGGCGATGTCGAACCACATTGCATCGAGGCCTGCATCCAGGGCGCCTTGGACGTTCGTGGGCTGATCGTCAACAAACAGCATCCGGCCAGCCGGCACACCGATGATGTCCTCGGCTCGTGCAAACGCACGAGGGTCGGGCTTCAAGATGTCGGTGTCCGAGCAGTCGACGATGTGATCGACTATCTGCAGGAACTCGATCCCAAACTCCCAGTCGCGCCCGTGGAACGCTCGCATGTCGTTCGTGAGCACGGATACTCCAAAACCAGCAGCAAGCGCCGCATGGACTGTCCTCGTGGCTTCAGGACGAATGATCTCCGGCGTCGGCGGGTCATAGAGCATCGTGATGTACTCGGTCAGCGGCAGGTCTCGACCAGCGGCCTCGCCGAGCTCGGCAGCCCGGGTGGCCCAGTACTCCCGCTCGGTGATCCCGTCACCAGCGATCATCCGTTGCCACAACTCGTCTGTCGATGGGTCCAATGGTCCGAGCCACGACAGTGTCTCTTCAGAAAGGCCGAGCAGTCGTGCCGTCTTGCTGTGGAGCTCGACGGGGTTCAGCAGACAAACTCCCCCGAAGTCGAGAAGCAGCACGTCGTGTGAGCGAGGGAGCGCCATCCGCTCAACGTACGCGACGCCCGATATCGGCTCGCCCACCATCCCGGATAGCGGGACGCGACACTGCCGCAGCCCTGTTCACCCCGACCAACCCATCTGCAAGCTCACGGTTCTCGCGAGCACCATCACCGCCTCGACATAGGTTCGTCGATTGTCATCCATCCGATCAGTAGGCCCGGCCAGGCTTAGCGCTGCGACCACCCGACCCCCGCTGTCACGGATCGGAGCAGCGACCGAGACGATGCCCATTTCGGACTCTTGACGGTTCTCGGCATAGCCGCGAGAACGGATCAGCGTGAGTTCTTCCCGTAGCGTGCCAAGATCGGTGATCGTGTGGGGCGTTCGTTTCTCGAGAACCCACCCGGCGAGCAAGCGCTCACGCTGCCGTGACGTGAGGTGCGCAATTAAGAGCTTGCCCGTACTGGTTCGATGCGCGCTGTTGCGTCGGCCGACCTCCGTGAACACCCGCAACGTGTTCGGCGAGTCGAGTCGTTCGACGTACACGACCTCGCGTCCGTCGAGCACGCCAACTTGCACCGTCTCTCCCGTTCGGCTGCGAAGCTCCGTCATCGATACGAGCACGGCTTCATGCAGCGTCCGGTGCTTGGGCATCGACGCCGCCATGTCGAACACCGACAGGCCGAGCCGGTAGCGGCCATTGTCTGCGTCCTGGTCCAGGACCCCCTCATCGGCCAACGTGCTGAGTAGGCGATGGACCGTCGAGGTCGATATGTCGAGGTGTTTCGCGAGGTCGGCCACGCCCCAGGTCGGGTGGCGCGTCGAGAACGCCTTCAGCACTCGCGCGGCGTTCGCCACGGAGGTGAGCCGGTTCTTCGACATCGACGCAGCGTACCTGTGCGATTTCCGTCCCGCTATACGGGATGGATGCCCCCGCCATGTGACGGATGCCATAGGTTCAGCGCATGGGCATCTTGCGTCTCAGCCATGTCGACATCACCGTCACAGACCTCGAACTTGCCGCTGCCTACTACACACAGGTCATGGGCTTGGAGATCACCGAGCGCACCGATGATCGCATCTTCTTCAAATGCTGGGACGAACGCGACCACCATTGTTTGGCCGTCCGCCACGACACCCGCGTCGGGTTGGACCGCTTCGCGTTCAAGGTCGAGCACTCCGAGGACCTCGATCACTTTCAAGGTCGAATCGAAGCAGCCGGCCACACGGTGGAACGGGTGGCCGACGGTGAGGAAGTCGGCCAAGGCGAATCGATTCGCTTCGAGCTCCCCTCGGGTCAACAGATGGAACTCGTCGCGGACGTGCACAAGGTCGGCGGCAAATTGCCACTTCTCAACCCGCCGCCAATGGTGCAAGGTCTGGTCGGCATCGCCCCGCCGCGCATCGACCACATGTTGGTTCACGCGGAGGAAGTCCCGGTCGTGGCTGCGTTCTTCCAGGACGTCCTCGACTTCCGCCTGACCGAGCAGCTGCTCAACGGCCAGGGGCACCAGGTCATCGCGTTTCTCGAGCGGTCCGCAAAGCCACACGACATCGCCTTTGTGCAAGGTCCGAACGGCGGTCTGCACCACTTTTCGTTCTGGCTCGACGATTGGGACCACGTGCGCCGCGCCGCCGACATACTTGCCTACAACGGCGTCACCATCGATGTTGGGCCAACTCGGCATGGCTTGACCCGCGGAAACACCATCTACTTCTTCGATCCGATGGGAACGCGCAACGAGGTCTTCACCGGTGGTTACCGCCCCGACCCGGACTTTCCGACGATCACATGGACGAACGAACAAGAAGGTCGCGCGGTCTTCTACTACGAAGGAGTGCTCAACCAGCGCTTCGCAACGGTGCACACATGAGATTCCTGTCGACTTGCCCAGACCTCGACCGGGAGCGTCGAGCGAAACAGAGCCACACATGAGCGCACAGGGGATTCTCCGACTCTCCCACGCCGAAGTACGGGTGCCAGATCTACAGCTGGCAACCGCGTATTACGCCGAGGTCGTTGGGCTCGTGGTCAGTCGAAGCGAAGCCGATCGGACCTTTCTCAAGGGCTGGGACGAGCTGCAACACCATTCACTCATCCTGACCGAAGCTGCAACCTACGGGCTGAACAGCCTGGCCTTCAAGGTCATCGAACGCTCCGAGCTCGATCGGCTCGCGGCCCAAATCGAGGCCGCTGGTATACCCACCGAACGCTTTGCACCGGGAGAATTGAACGCGGCTTCGGGATCGGTCGTTCGATTCAGCGCACCCAGCGGCCACACCATCGACCTCGAGCACGAACAACTGCAGGTCGGCAACGGTCTCACGCTCATCAATCCCCCGCCGGCCCCGGCAGACCTGAAGGGAATGCACCCGCCGCGCCTCGATCACATCTTCTTGTTGTGTGAAGACGTCGATGGCATCACCAGCTTCTTCCAAGAGGTGCTCGAGTTTCGTCTCACGGAACAGATTCTTGCGGATGACGGCCACCAGCTTGCGACCTTTCTCGAACGTACGCACACCCCTCACGACATCGCCTTTCTGACCGGCCCCGATGGAGGGTTCCATCACCTGGCCTATTGGGTCGATGAGTGGAACGATCTGCGCACCGCCGCCGACACGTGCGCGTATCACGGCATCCAGATCGACGCGGGACCGACGCGACACGGCGCCACTCGGGGTTGTGGCTTGTACTTCTTCGACCCCGCGGGCAATCGCAACGAGGTCTACACCGGTGGGTATTGGTTCGACCCCGACGACGAGCCAACGACCTGGACAGAAGCGGAGATGGGTCGGGCGATCTTTAGCTACAAGGGTCAGGTCGACCCCGGATTCATGTCGGTGCACTCATGAGCGGCGAAGAGACGACGAACGGCACCGCGCCCGAGAACGATCGGCACAGCGCGCCGTTGTACCTGGCCAAGTATCGCGAGAACCAGAAGGACGCCGTCGACGCCGGCACATCTGTCGACACCGACGAGCCGCTGTATCTCCAACGGTTTCGAAGCAACGGCGGGGCGCCCGCCAACGACACGCCGCTCTGGCAACGGTCGTCGCTCGCAACCCAACAGGCGCTCACCGAAGACAATCGCAACAAGGAGATCTCGCCGCCGCCTGGCACACCACGGGCGCTTCGCAACGATGTCTTCCTGATCCGTCACGGTGAGACCCAGGGATATTCGACCGACTCGGGGCTGACCCCGCAAGGAGTCTGGCAGGCTCACGGATTCGGTCAGACGCTTGCCAGACGCGTGAAGAACGGAGAGACCGTCGTCTTTCGCCACGCGGCGACCAATCGGGCCACCGAGACGGCCGAACAGATCCACCGAGGGCTCCTCGATGGCCTCGCTCAGTACGAAAAAGAGATCACGATTCATGAGCCCGAAGTGGCCAACGAGTTTCGGAACTTCCAGTTCGTCTCACCCGATGGGCTCAAGGATGTCACAGCGGCATTCCGGGAGTACAGCGCGATCCTCGAGGGATTCGAACGAACGGCCGCACGAGATCGGCCGAAGTGGGTTGTCGAGATGGACCGCTTCTGGAGAACACAGCAAGGCGGCGGAGACCCGATCCAACACTGGCTGACGATCCCATTGCTGCATTTCGAACCGCCGTCGATGACGGTGCGCCGGTTCTGGGCTGGCATCAACCGACTGTCGGACGAATTCCCCGGCGCAAGGCTCGCCATCGCAACCCACTCCGGTTGTATCCGAGCCTTTGCCGTGAGCGCTCTCGGCTACGACCCAGGCGAGCCATACAACATCGAACACGTCCGGGTGAAGCTGCTCGATGACGACCAGCACACGGTGAACGGCCGAGATGCAACCGTTGCCTACCGCAACCGCGTTGAGAGCATCAAAGTCCCCGACATCGACCAGCTGCCGACATGGCAGGTAGACGACCACTGGACCGGCTTCACGAAACCAGAGACGGAGTCCTCGTGATCGCTGCCACAGAAAGGGGTCAGCAGTGTGTGAGTCCTGTCCAATCGTGGACTGGGAGAAGGAACTCCCCACCATTCGCTCGTTCCTCGCAAGAAAGGTTGATGCAGCCATGACCGATCACATCGTGTGGTTCGACCGATACGACCACGACCACAAACCGTTCGTCGGTGGAAAAAACGCAAGCCTCGGCGAGATGATGATGGCCGAGCTTCCCGTCCCACCAGGTTTTGCCATCACGACCGTCGCGTATGAACAACTGTGGTCGAACGATGCTCTCGTTCACGACATCAACGAATTGCTTCGCAGCATCGACCACGACGACTACGCGGCGAACCGTGAAATTTCCGACCAGATCCGTTCCAAGATCGAGGCCGTTCCGGTTCCCGACGATGTGGTGGCCGACGTTCGTTCTGCCTACGCAGCGTTGTGTGAGCACTGCGGTGTCGACGACCTTCCGGTGGCCGTGCGTTCCTCAGCCACCGCAGAAGACCTTCCCGATGCGTCATTCGCTGGCCAACAGGACACGTACCTCTGGATTCAAGGAGCGGACAGCGTCATCGAGCACGTTCGCCGCTGCTGGTCATCGATCTTCACGGATAGGGCCATCGCCTACCGCCACTCGATGGGATACCTCCATCAAGCGATCGCCATGTCGGTCGGGGTGCAAAAGATGATCGACCCGATCAGCTCGGGCGTGGCATTCACCCTGAATCCGACGAACGGAGATCGATCCCAGGTAGCCATCGACGCGTCGTGGGGACTGGGCGAGGCTGTGGTCTCGGGCGAAGTCACCCCCGACAACTTTCTCGTCGACAAGGTCCTTCGCGAGGTGATCAAACGAGAGATCTCCGACAAGGGCGTCGAGTATTGCCTGACCGATTCTGGGAGCGTGGAGAAGCTCGAGATCGTCGGCGAAAGAAGGACCGCGCCGGCGGTCACCGACGATGACCTGACCGCCATAGCGATGCTGGCTCGTCGAGCCGAGAAACACTACGGGTGCCCACAAGATGTCGAATGGGCGCTCGACAAACACCTTCCGGCTGGCGAGAACGTCGTCATGCTGCAAAGCCGCCCGGAGACCGTCTGGTCTCAAAAGACAGCAACATCGGTATCCAGTGGCGGGTACGACCCAATGAAGTCAATCGTGTCGACCCTTGTGTCGCCACTGCACAAGAAGCCAACGAGCTGACCTAACCAATACAAGAAAGCAAGTCCAGGGGGACCAATAACATGACCAACAGCTTCCCGAGCCCATTTGAAATCGAAGGGCCCGAAGGCGCCGAAGGATGGGAAGAGCTCTATCCCTATTCGTCGACGTTCAGCGACTACCGCAAAGACTACGAAGACACCCGTTTCTGGTTCTGGGATTCGATGCATTGGGGCAAGGCCCTGACTCCTTGGGATGCCACGTTCTTCGAGGTCGCGATCGCCACCCTGAGCCAGATGAACAGCCGCCACTATCGGATTCCCCCCGCCGATGGCATCGACTTTCGAATTCTGTACGGATACGCCTACCTCTCACCCGTGGGCGTCGACCCATCGCAGATCGAAGCACGAATTCCGCAATTCATGGAGCGGGCCGGTCACTACTTCGGCAATTGGGACACCTTGTACGACAGCTGGTTGGGCAAGGTGAAGAGCACGATCACCGATATCGAGTCGATCAACTTCGCTCCCCTTCCCGAGATGGAAGACCTCGACGTCATCACCAGCGGCAGTGCAATCGGCTCGGGAACGACGCTCATCTCTGAATACAACCGCTTCAAGGATCTGATCCTGCAGGCATGGCAGTACCACTTCGAGTTCTTGAACCTCGGCTACGCCGCCTATCTCGACTTCTTCGGTTTCTGCAAAGAGGCCTTCCCGTCCATTCCCGATCTCGGCATCGCCAAGATGGTCGCCGGCGTCGAGGTTGATCTCTTCCGCCCCAACGAGGAATTGAAGGGTCTCGCACAAAAGGCTGTTGACCTCGGAATTGCTCGCTCGTTCGACGACCCCCACAACGTCTCGCTCGACGGAGACGCAGGGGCCCAGTGGCAAGCTGCCTGGGACGAAGCCAAGGATCCGTGGTTCAACTTCACCTCGGGCAACGGCTTCTATCACTTCGACAAGATCTGGGTGGAGAACCCGGACATTCCGTACACGTTCATCAAGGACTACATTGCTCGGATCGAGGCTGGAGAAGACATCACCCGGCCCATCGAGGCCATCCGCGCTGAGCGTGATCGGGTGGTGGCTGAATACCGCGACCTCCTGAGCACCGACGAAGACCGCGAGGCCTTCGACGGAAAGCTCGGGCTTGCCAGCGTGGTGTTCCCGTACGTGGAGAACCACAACTTCTACATCGAGCATTGGACGATGTCGGTCGTCTGGCGCAAGCTCAAGGAGCTCGGCGCCACGCTCGAAAAGGACGGGCTCCTTGGTTCGGCGGACGATCTGTTGTTCATCCGCCGCGACGAGGTCAACGAAGTTCTCTGGGACTACTACGCGAACTGGGCGGTCAACAGTCCCACGGCGTCCGCAGCGCACTGGGCACCGATCATCGAGCGTCGACGCGCCATCCACGCCAAGCTCGACGAGTGGAAGGCTCCCAAGGCACTCGGCTCTCCACCCGAGGTCATCACCGAACCCTTCACGATCATGTTGTGGGGCATCACCTCGGAGTCGGTCGACAACTGGCTGGGATCTGATGAAGGCGCAGAGAACGAGCTCACCGGCATGGCTGCGTCACCAGGCGCGGTCGAAGGCATCGCACGGATCATCAATAGCCCCGCCGAGGTCAACGATCTCGAACAAGGCGAAATCCTCGTCGCTCCGATCACCGCTCCGAGTTGGGCCCCTGTCTTCCCGAAGATCCAGGCGTGCGTGACCGACATCGGCGGAATGATGAGCCACGCGGCGATCGTGTGTCGCGAGTACGGCGTTCCTGCCGTGACCGGCACCGGTTTTGCCACCGACAAGATCAAGACCGGTGACCGGATCCGTGTAGACGGATCGTCCGGCAAGGTCACGATCCTCTGACGCTACCTATCTACTCACCCTCCAACGAACAGGAGCAATCTCCATGTTGACGCAGGAACAAAACGATGCCCTCACCCAGGTCGGCCCCGGGACACCGATGGGAGCGGTACTCCGCAACTATTGGTACCCGGTCGCCTTCACGCGCGAACTCGACGAATTTCCCGTCAAGTCCACTCGTCTCCTCGGTGAGAACTTTGCCGTGTTCAAAACACGCGAGGGCACCTACGGAATCGTCGATGAGAAGTGTCCCCATCGAGGGGCATCGCTCGTCTACGGAATCGTCGAAGACGATGGCCTCCGGTGCGGGTATCACGGATGGAAGTTCGGCACAGGGGGCGACTGCCTCGAGATTCTGGCCGAGCCGGATTCGTCGGAGAAGTTCCGCGCGGACTGTGGCGTTCGATCGGGTGAGGCGCAAGAACTTGGAGGTTTGGTGTGGGCCTACGTTGGCGATGGGCCCGCACCACAACTTCCTCGATATGAGGCATATGTGATGCATGGTCATCGTGACATGGGCCATGCGATCATCCCGTGCAATTGGCTGCAGATCATGGAGAACGCAGTCGATCCGTACCATGTCGAAGCCCTCCATGGGAACTACTTCGAGTTCATTGCCGAACAGACCGGGATGGACATGCCCGGATCTTTTGGGGGCAACAAGCACGAAAAGGTCGCGTTCGATTCCTTTGAACACGGGATCATCAAACGTCGCTTGCTCGTCGGGCAGGATGAGAATTCCGATGACTGGAAGATCGGTCATCCACTGGTCTTCCCGTACAAGATGTGGGTCGGAGGCAACGGCGTCTATCAGATGCAAATCCGCGTACCCGTCGATGACACCCACACGAATGTCATCTTCTACACCGTGCATGCACCCGATGGTGCGGACCTGCCGGAAGCGGTCCACACCGTGGACTATCCCATCGAGTGGATGAACGACGACGGCACCTACATCGTCGACTACATCGAGGGCCAAGACATCATGGCCTGGGTATCACAAGGCGAAGTTGCTGATCGTGTGAATGAAAAGATCACGAAGAGCGACGTCGGCGTCGTTGCCTGTCGGCGAATGTTCCGTGACGCCATCGACGCCGTTGCGGAAGGCAAGGATCCCGTCGCGGTGGTTCGAGAACCGCACGACGTCATCAAGCTTCCCCTCGAGCGATCGAAGTTTGGCCGTGGGGCAGAGTTTGCGAGCGACTGGATCGACAACGGGTCGATGAAGTTCAGCCCCATCGCTCAAGAGATGAAACAACTGCATATCGATGCCGCCAAGGCACGAGAAGGAATGTCCGAAGCCCAATGAGTATCGACCATGCCCATTGGGCGCAGTATCTGTTCGACAGCGCAAGCGGTGTCCAAGAAGTGCAGGCGATCACGAAACAAGTCGATGAACTCTCGATCGATGACGCGTACGCAATTCAAGCGGCGCTGCTCGAGCTCCATCTCGCCAACGGTGACTCGCTCGCTGGCGCGAAGTTGGGCCTGACCTCCGCGGCGAAGCAAGAACAGATGGGGGTTGACGAACCGGTCTACGGCTGGGTCCCCTCCGCAACCGTCATCACCGACGGCGTCGCTCCCCTTGGCGAACTCATCCATCCTCGCTGTGAGCCCGAGCTTGTCTTCGTTCTCAGCGAGGATCTTGCGGGACCCAACGTGACAGGAAACGATGTCCTCGACGCAACCGAGAAGGTGGTCGGTGGCATCGAAATCATCGATTCTCGATTCGAAGCATTCTCGTTCACACTCACCGACGTCATCGCCGACAACACGTCTGCAGCGAGGGTCGTGATCGGTGAGGACGGCATCGGTCCCCGCGATGCGGATCTTCTCACGCTCGGCTGTGTCTTCGAAGTCGACGGCGAAATCACAGGTACGGCCACCGGAGCCGCCCTGCTCGGTGACCCCGCAGCTTGCGTTGCGCTACTTGCAAACCACCTTGGGAAACACGGCCAGAAGCTCGATGCAGGCTGGATCATCATGGCTGGCGCGCCCGTCGATGCACGACCGCTGTCAGCGGGAACCGTGGCGACGGCCCACTACAGCCATCTCGGTTCTGTCAGCATCACCGGAAAGGACTGAACATGCCGCTCGTCAACGTGCACATGGCCGAGGGCCGAAGCCCAGAGGCAAAGAGGGCCCTGATGGAAGCGATCACCGACGCCATGCACACCCATGTCGGAGCGCCGAGAGAATCCGTTCGCGTCTGGATCGATGAGTTCCCGAACACCGACTTCATGGCAGGTGGCGAGCTCTTGAAAGACAAACAGGAGCGCCTGGCTCGAGAACGGGCCGAGGGTGGCTCCGGTGACTGAACAACAACAGATCGAAGAGGCCGCGGCGCTCCTGAGAGCGGCGGCCGAAACCGGCACGCCGTGTGGTCCCATCCGGGAGGTCATCGGAACGGAGACCGACATCGATGTTGGGTATGCCGTGCAAGCGGTCAATGTCGACATCGACATCGCCGCTGGCCGTCGCGTCTCCGGCCGCAAGATCGGCATCACGTCGAAAGCCGTGATGGAACAGGTGGGCGTTGATCAGCCCGATTTCGGCACGCTCTTCGTCGACATGGAGTACGGCGACGGCGTGCCAATTGAACATGGACGCCTGCTTCAACCGAGGGCTGAGGGAGAGGTCGCACTCGTCCTCGAACATGATCTCGATCGCGGGCGCCACAGCTTCAACGACATCATCGCTGCCACCGCGTATGCGCTGCCCTCGATCGAAATCGTCGACAGCCGCATCGCCGACTGGGACATTCGAATCGTCGACACCGTTGCGGACAACGCGAGTTGCGGGCTCTACGTGCTCGGCGGAAAGCCCGTTCCGCTGCGCGACGTCGACCTTCGGACAACGCCGCTACAGATGACCGTCGATGGCGAAACGGTCTCGACCGGCAACGGTGCTGCGTGCCTCGGCCACCCGCTGCACGCAGCTCGATGGCTCGCCGACGTCATGTGCGAGCGCGGCACTCCGCTGCGCAGTGGCGACGTCGTCATGACCGGTGCGCTCGGACCCATGAAACCACTTGTCGCGGGCAACGCGGTCGTGTGTGACTTCGGCCCTCTTGGGACCGTGACGACATATCTCGAACACGCCTCTTCGTGACCTGACTCCCCCCGCAAAAGGAACAACCAATGACCATCAACCACTGGATCAACGGCTCAGAACAGAAGTCGTCCGGCGGTCGCACCTTTGACAGCGTCAACCCGTGGACACAACAAGCGTGGACCGATGTTGCCGAAGGAGACCGAAGCGACGTTGACGACGCTGTCGAAGCCGCCAGAGCCGCTTTCGACTCCGGCCCATGGGCTCGGATGGGCTTCGGTGAACGCGGGGCGTTGTTGCACTCGTTCGCCGACCTCATCGAAGCTCACATCGACGAGCTCGCAGATGCGGATACGACCGACATGGGTAAACCCCTGAGCGCCATGAAGGCCAAGGATGTTCCGCGGACTGCGCAGAACTTCCGGTTCTTCGCCGACCACGCCCGCTTGACCGCCGCAGAGTCGTACCCAACCGATTCGGGTCACCATGCGTACAGCCGTTACGAACCTGCGGGAGTAGTCGCCGCCATCGCTCCGTGGAACTTCCCGCTGATGCTCGAGTCGTGGAAGATCGCTCCGGCTCTCGCATGGGGCAACACGGTCGTGTTGAAGCCTGCTGAGGACTCCCCTGCGTCGGCGAGCATTCTCGCTCGCCTTGCGACCGAAGCTGGAATTCCCGACGGCGTGTTGAACGTGGTGCACGGCTTTGGACCTGGAGCGGCTGGCGAGATGTTGACTCGTCACGGCGACATCGACCGAATCACCTTCACCGGAGAGTCGAACACCGGCCGCGCCATCGCTGGTGCTGGTGCGGAGAACCTTGTCCCGGTGAGCCTTGAGCTCGGCGGCAAGGGAGCAAATATCATCTTCTCCGATGCCGACCTGGACGAAGCCGTCGACTGGTCGAACAAGGCGGTCTTCACCAACGCTGGCCAGGTCTGTCTTGCAGGAACACGGTTGATCGTGCAGCGAGCCATCTACGACGAGTTCGTGAGCCGATTCGTCGAATCTGCTTCAGCGATGATCGTGGGCGATCCTCGCGATGCCGCCACGCAGATCGGGCCGCTCTCGTCGAAGACACATTTCGACAAAGTCTCCGGATTCTTCGATGACCTCGACCCGGCAGCCGAGGTGTTGTGCGGTGGCGTGGCCACAGACGGGAGTTGGGCGGTCCATCCAACGGTCGTTGTGGGCGCACCCGACGATTCGCGCATCTGCCGCGACGAAGTCTTCGGTCCGGTCGCGACGATCGCACCCTTCGATACCGAAGACGAAGCGATCGCGATGGCAAATTCGACGAAGTACGGGCTGAACGCGATGCTCTTCACCGAAAACGTGCGCAGAGCGCACCGCGCATCAGCTGCCCTCAGAGCTGGCACCGTCTGGGTGAACTGTTTCTTCGTCCGGGACCTGCGGGCACCGTTCGGTGGCGTGGGGTGGTCGGGTGTCGGGCGTGAGGGCGGAAACTTCAGCCGAGAGTTCTTCACCGAGCCCAAAGCCGTTGTGATGCAGCCGTGAACCGGCCGAGGAGACGACGATGACCCGCATGCAGCCTCTGCCGATCGAAGCGTGCGAGGACCCTGAACTGCGGTCGACGATGGACCACTTCGTGAACACGTTGGGCTTTGTTCCAAACAGCCTGTTGACCATGCAACGCGTTCCCGCGATCGCCAAAGCAACCGTGCAGTTCAACCGTGCGGTGTTCGCCCCCGATGGCCGTGTTGACCTCGGCTTCAAGCGCCTCATTGCAAACGCCTCGAGCGCCGCCGCCGGCTGTCAGTACTGCCAGGCGCACACGGCTGTCAGCGCCGGCCGCCACGGCATCGAAGACGAAAAAGTTGCCAAGCTGTACGAGTACCGCACGAGCGATCTCTTCAGCGACAGAGAAAGAATCGCCCTCGACTACGCCATGGCCGCAGCGTCTGTGCCCAATGCGGTCACCGATGAGATGTACGACCAACTGGCCGAGCACTGGGACGAGGAAGAGATCGTCGAGATACTCGGAGTCGTGTGTATGTTCGGCGTTTTCAACCGGTGGAACGATTCGATGGCAACACCACTCGAGGATGAGCCGCTCGAGGTCGGAAACCGACTGCTGGGTCCATCAGATTGGACTGCTGGCAAGCACGCCTAACGGCGAGGTCAGACGACAGCTGCGCCAATCACGATGTTGTCTTGCCCGCCGGGGTTCCCGTCGACCCCGCGAAGGGCCAGTGTCGTGACGTCGTTGACAATCGCCAGCGGATCATACGCAACCGAGTTCCCGATCTCGGAGATGTGATGCGGCTGCACCGAGGTCTCCGGCTCGCGGTAGTGACAGCCGTCGATTCCATCGGTGAACGCCAGCAGCACATCACCGGGCGATGCATCGAAGCTGAACAGGTTGCCTCGGCGAAGCGAGTGCGGAACTGCGGCGCTGACAAACCTGTGGTCGTGCTGATTGATCGGTTCAGGCGAGCGAGTCGGTGACAGGACGGCAAAGGTCGAGTCACCGAACGACACCCCGAATCCCTCTCCCTTGGTTCGATCAAAGACCGCCACAAGCAGTGTTGTCTCGGACTCCGTGGAGGCCGGTTCACCGGTTCGCAAGAACTCGATCATCTGCTCGAGGTGTTGTATGTCGGTGGGGCGTACTTTGACCCAGATGTCATGGAGGCGTGAGACCAACATGTGACTCGCCTCGGGGCCATAGTGCGCATCAGCGACGGCCATGCCGATCCACGAGCCAGCGTCGATCACGCACAGGGTGTCTTCATTGTCGACGTTTCGGTTGTACTTCCATCGCCCGCTGGGAGACTCCGTGTCGGATCCGACACTTATGGCCGCAGCGGTTTGGGAGCCGACCCGCGTTGATGCGACGGCGCCATAGGTGCCGTAGTTCTCGCCCAGCAAGAGCAGGCGCCCGAGTCGAAGATCAACAGTGGTCATGAGCGTCGCATCCTATTCGGCGTGGTGCTGCAGCACGAAAAGCGTCCCACAGTTCACTCGGCCGATCTGGACAGACCTGTCGTTGCGGAAGAATCAGTCGCACACATCACGGCCACCGACCTGGACAGACTCGGCGATGCGGAAAAATCAGTCGACGGGCTTGCCGAATGGCTGCTTGGCTTGTTTGTAGCAATCAGCGTGGTAGTGCTCAACGCGGAGCCATTTGTTCTTTTCGTAGACGTTGCAGATCACTTGTTGGTGACGCATCTTCGCCTGGAACTTGACCCGCTCATCACAGTGCATGCAATCGACTTGGCTGCCTGGCTCGACGAGTCGCGTGACTGCACGACTCACCTTCTTGATCTTGACGGGTTTGCTGGTTGTCGCAGTTCTTGCCATACGTTCTCTATCGGCAGATCATCGCCGATTTTGAAGGACGATCGGCTCACCTTTGGGTATGCAACATCTCCATGACCATCGCGGCCATCACGCCAGGGTCACCCATGTCGGGGTGTAACGACAGATCGGGATCGACCGGTGCTTCATAGGGGTCGGAGATCCCAGTGAAGTTCTCGATCTTTCCGGCTCGAGCCATCTTGTACAGGCCCTTGGGATCGCGCTCTTCGGCGATTGCGAGGGGCGTGTCCATGAAGACTTCAAAGAACGGCACGTTGGCTGCGCGGTGAATTTCTCGGGCCCGCTCGCGACCGGCTCGATACGGGCTGACCAGAGGAACAAGCGCAACCACGCCCGCATCGGCAAACAGTCGAGCGATCTCGCTGACCCGCCGCACGTTCTCGTTGCGATCTGCGGCGGAGAAGCCGAGGTCACCGTTGATTCCCAGGCGCAGGTTGTCGCCATCGAGCATGTAGGTCGGCTGTTTCTGCTCGACCAACAGGCGCTCTACCTCCACGGCAACCGTGGACTTTCCCGATCCGGAGAGGCCGGTGAACCAGATCGTTGCTCCGGACACACCGAGGTGTGCCCAACGTTCGTCGCGATCGAAGTGTCCCGAGTGCCAGACGACGTTCGTCGCCCCCTCGTCATCTGCGGCCATCTGCTCGATCAGCCCGCAGATTCGCCGAGGATCATGCCGGCTGCGACCGTTGCGTTGCTGGCCTCGTCGATCAGCACGAAACTTCCGGTCTCCCGGTTGCGGCGATATTCATCGACGAACAGCGGCAGCGTCGAGCGGAAGCTCACACGGCCGATCTCGTTGAGTTTGATCTCGGTCGCCTCCTCGTCGCGGTGCAACGTGTTGATGTCGAGGCGGTAGTTGATGTCCTTGATCATCACTCGACCCGCGCGGGTGGTGTGTTTGATCGAGTACTTCTTTCGCGGCGAGAGCGTCTGGGTTTCGTCCATCCAGCAGATCATCGCGTCGACGTCTTGGGTGACGATCGGTTGGTTGTTCGGCCGACAGATCATGTCACCCCGGCTGATGTCGATCTCGTCGTTCAGACGAATGGTGACCGCCATCGGAGCGAAGGCTTCGTCGACCGGACCCTCGAACGTGTCGATCGATTTGATCGTCGATTCGAATCCGCTCGGAAGCACGACGACGTCATCTCCGGGCTTCAAGACGCCACCTGCAACGGTGCCGGCGTAGCCGCGATAGTCGTGGAACTCATCACTCATCGGCCGGATCACATATTGCACGGGGAAACGGACATCGACCATGTTGCGATCGGACGCAGTGTGAATCGTCTCGAGATGGCTGAGAAGCGGAGGACCGTCGTACCACGGCATCTTGTCGGACTTGTCGACGACGTTGTCACCCGCAAGCGCAGAGACCGGGATGAACGAAAGGTCGGGAACGTCGAGTCGCATCGCGAACTCACGGAATTCGTCGCGTACCTTGTTGAACGCGTCCTCGTCGTAGTCGACCAGATCCATCTTGTTCACGCAGACCACGATGTGTGGAATTCGCAGGAGCGAAGCGATGAAGCTGTGTCGACGAGATTGTTCGATGACGCCGTTTCGGGCGTCGACAAGAATCAGCGCAACGTCAGCGGTCGACGCTCCGGTGACCATGTTTCGGGTGTATTGAATGTGCCCAGGGGTATCGGCGATGATGAACTTGCGCTTGGGCGTCGCGAAGTAGCGGTAGGCGACATCGATGGTGATGCCTTGCTCTCGCTCGGCACGAAGGCCGTCGGTGAGCAGCGCCAAGTTGACGTACTCGGAACCCATCTTCTCCGAGGTTTTCTCGACGGCTTCCATCTGATCTTCAAAGATCGATTTGGTGTCGTAGAGGAGTCGACCGATGAGGGTCGACTTTCCGTCATCGACCGAGCCAGCTGTCGCAAAGCGAAGGATCTCAGACATTAGAAGTAGCCCTCTTTCTTACGGTCTTCCATTGCAGCTTCGGACACCCGGTCATCGGCGCGTGTGGCGCCACGTTCGGTCTGTCGAGTCGCTGCCACCTCGGCGATGATCTTCTCGACGGTGTCCGCTCCCGATTCGACAGCGCCGGTGATCGTGATGTCGCCAACGGTTCGGTATCGAACGGTTTCTTCGAAGACATCCTCGCCCTCCATCCGCTCGACGAAGTCGTTCTCGGCTAGCAACATGCCGTCGCGTTCGAACACCCGTCGCTGATGAGCAAAGTAGATCGACGGAATGTCGACCTTGTCGTCTGCGATGTACTGCCAGATGTCGAGCTCGGTCCAGTTCGAGATCGGGAACACTCGAATGTGTTCACCCATCTTGATACGGCCGTTGTACAGGTTCCAGAGTTCAGGACGTTGTGCCTTGGGATCCCACTGACCGAAGTCATCTCGGAAGGAGTAGACACGCTCTTTTGCTCGAGCCTTCTCTTCATCTCGACGAGCCCCGCCGAAGAGTGCATCGAAACGGTGCTCCTCGATTGCATCGAGAAGTGTGGTCGTCTGGAGACGGTTGCGCGACGCTCGAGCCCCGGTCTCCTCTGAAACGCGCCCCTTGTCGATCGTGTCCTGGACGGACGCAACGATCAGCCGGGCCCCGACCTCGGCGGTGCGTCGATCACGGAAGTCGATGACCTCCTTGAAGTTGTGACCCGTGTCGATGTGTAGGACGGGGTAGGGAATCTTCGCGGGCGAAAACGCCTTCTCGGCGAGTCGCAACATGACGATCGAGTCTTTACCTCCCGAAAACATCAAAGCTGGATTTTCGAACTCCGCGGCCACTTCACGCATGATGTGAATGGATTCCGCCTCGAGTTCCCTCAAATGGGATAGCTCGTACGACATGATTGCGTGCCAACTCCTCTGCACCGAACGTTCATAGGCTTCATCGGCACGCCGATAGTGACCCTGAGCTTTCGTATACGTGATCTCAGATATTCCCGTCCACCACGAATCCTAGGTTGGAAACCCCAATGACAACTGTGACCCATGACGACCATCTCGAGGCGGCTCGCATTGCCACCGCAGCGGGTGAACTATTGCTCTCGATCCGTGACGAAATGTCGTCTCGCGGGGCAGATTCGAAGGAAATGAAGGACGAAGGTGACCGTTTGTCGCACGAGTTCATCATGAAAGAACTTCGACGAGTGCGGCCGAACGACGCGATCCTCTCCGAAGAGGGACGAAACGAAGAGGGCAGCGCCGGAGTCGAGCGCTTGAGTGCCGAACGTACGTGGATCGTCGACCCCGTGGATGGCACGCGCGAGTACTCCGAACCACCACGCACCGACTGGGCTGTCCACGTTGCCATGGTGGTCGATGGCAAGCCTGTGGTCGGTGCTGTTGCTCTCCCGGCACTTGGGCTCACGTTGTCAACTGCCGATCCGATCGCCATGCCAGAGACCGGGAACACTCCCCCACGAATGATCGTCAGCCGTAGCCGTCCTCCCGCTGCTGCGCTCGCGGTTGCCGAGCACCTCGGCGCAGAGCTCGTCGAGATGGGTTCCGCTGGCGCCAAGGCAATGTCGGTTGTCCGTGGCGAGTCCGAGATGTACGCACACTCAGGTGGCCAATACGAATGGGACTCGTGCGCGCCGGTGGCGGTCGCGCTTGCTGCCGGCCTTCACTGCAGTCGCATCGACGGCAGCGAGCTCACGTACAACCATGAGGATCCCTACCTCCCCGATCTCTTGATCTGTCGCCCCGAACACGCACAACCCGCGCTTGATGCGCTCGCCGCAGTTGCCGAAGAGAACTAGGACGCAATAGCTGGGGTAAGTTCGTCTGCGCACTACATTTAGGCCGGTGTGGTCAACGGCGACTACACAGACATCCATGTGATCAATGGCGATCGCAAGAGGTGAAACAACATGCCCACGAGACGTTCTGCGGATTCCACCGAAGGCGAGAAACTCTTCGAGACTGCCGTCGAGCAGTTCGATGCGGCAGCCGACTTGATCGGGTTGCCGGACAACGTGCGACACATCCTTCGTTCGCCCAAGAACGAGATCATCGTCAACTTTCCCGTCGAGATGGACAGTGGCGAGCTTCGGATCTTTCGCGGTTACCGCGTACAACACAGCGACATCCTCGGACCGTACAAAGGTGGTCTGCGCTTCGCCCCCTATGTCGAGCTCGCCGAGGTCAAAGCGCTTGCCATGTGGATGACGTGGAAGACGTCGTTGTCGAACGTGCCCTTTGGCGGCGCCAAGGGCGGCATTGCCTTCAACCCTCACGAGCACAGCGTGGCCGAGATCGAACGCATCGTTCGGAGATTCACTCACGCCCTTGGTTCGAACATCGGACCCGAACACGACATCCCGGCACCCGACATCGGTTCGAACGCGCAAGCGATGGTGTGGATGATGGACACGTACCTCAATTCGGGAAGCAACGGCGACCGTCAGAACACCCGCCGAGTCGTCACCGGAAAAACGATCGAAACCGGTGGTTCGCTCGGACGAGACAAGGCCACCGGACAAGGCGCAGCGTTTGTCCTGGCCCACCACCTCGAACAAACGAATCGAGACCCTCGCGGGACGACCGTCGCGATCCAAGGGTTTGGCAACGTCGGTGAACATTGCGCCCGCGCCATGACCAGGATGGGCATTCGAGTCACCCACGTTGCTGACCACACTGGTGCGGTCATGAACGGACATGGCTTCGATCCGGAAGCTCTGTGGCGCCACACGAGCGAGGCCGGCGGAGTGGGCGGCTACAGCGACGCAGATGTCATCGACGTCGAAGAGTTCTTCGAGGCCGACGTCGACATCTTGGTTCCGGCGGCGATCGAGAATCAGATCACCGACGAGCGCGCACCGAAGGTGAGAGCATCCGTGATCGTCGAGGGGGCGAACGGCCCAACGAGCGTCGAGGGTGAACGGATCCTCATCGACCGAGGAGTCGAAATCCTGCCGGACGTCCTTGCGAATGCCGGCGGTGTCATCGTCTCGTACTTCGAGTGGCTGCAAAACAAGATGAGCGCCCGTTGGCAACTCAACCAGGTCGACGATGAATTGCGTCGTTACCTCTGGGAAGCCGCCGACGGCATCGAAGCCGAGAAGAAGCGACTGGCGTGCACGCGTCGCGAAGCCGCCTACGCCGTGGCCCTCAGCCGAATCGGCACCGTCTTCCAACAACGCGGCATCTGGCCGTAAAACGCCGAAGGCGAAATCCGTCGCTTCGCTCCTCGATTCGCGCATCGGTTTGCCAGAGGCTGTGAGCCGCTCGTCCTCCCTCCTCGCTCCCGAGCTGGCGGTTGGTTGTGCGTATAGGCACACATATGGGTCTGGAGAAAGTGGAAAGTAAGGCCCGGCGACGGATTGCGACAGCTGGAAGTGGGGAACGAGCCGAAAATACGCGTGGTTGTCAAACGCCTTCGCGCTTTACAACCACGCGCTGAATTCGTCTTTTCGTTCTTGCCATTCTTCGGTGGTGATGGCGTAACGGAGGTGGTCTTCCCAGTTTCCGTTGATCTCCAAATACCGCTCGGCCATGCCTTCGAGTCGGATACCCAACTTCTCGACGACCCGTCTGGATGGACGATTGCGCGGGATGATCGCGATCTGCAGCCGGTGCAGGCGAAGCTCCTCGAAGGCAAATCTCATTGCCACCACGAGCGCCTCGGGCGTGTACTCCTGGCCAGCCAAACGTTGATCGATCCAATATCCCACGTAGGCGTTCTGAAACGGGCCTCGCTGAATGGACGAGACGTTCATCTCACCTGCCAACGCCCCGTCGACGAAGACACCGAAGCCATATCCAGTGCCGAGCTGACGTTCGCGCTGTCGGGCCGCGCAGCGTGACGAGAACGCCTGGCGACTTTGCACCACATCAGGCTGGCCGGCGATCCTCTGTGGTTCCCACTTGGTCAGCCAGTCCTCGTTGACCGTTCGGACCTCACGCCACAGCCCGTAATCGTCCACAACGAGCGGTCGAAGAACCAGACGACGTCCCAACAGCGGACGCGACCCCGGCTCGTTCGACGAGCGAATCATGACATCTGCGACAAGATCAGCCCGTCGAGAATGTCAGCCTCGGAAACGAGGACGTCAGCGGCGTCAAAGAACCGAACGATGCGAGCCAGAATGCACATACCGCCCACGATCGTATCGACCCTCCCCGCCTCGAGCCCTGGATTGTGCCGACGATCGTCGCGAGCTTCGGTGACAAGCGTGCGAAAGACATCTTCGATCGCATCTCGGGTGAGGCGAAAGTGATGGATCTGATCTCGGTCGTACTCGGCAAGCCCGATCTCGACGGCGGCCGCGGTCGACACGGTTCCCGCAAGCCCCACGAGCTGCCTCGCAGTCAGAATCGTCGGCACCTCTCGAAGGACGTCGTCGAGATGGGCTTCGGCGACGGAGAGACATGCGACGAGCTCCTCGGGCAAGGGTGGATCCGTCTCGATGTACTTCTCGGTGAAACGAACGCTACCCATGTCGGTTGAGAAGCCGCCCTCCATTCGGCTGCTCCCAACCGCGAACTCCGTCGAGCCACCCCCGATGTCGAAGACCAGAAAGGGGCCGTCGGCGGGGTCGAGCTCGGCTGTTGCACCAATGAAGGACAATTCGGCCTCTTCGCGACCCGAGATCAACTCTGGGCGCACCCCGATGGTCTGTTCGGAGATGTCGAAGAAGACTTCGCGATTCGATGCGTCACGCGCTGCGGATGTGGCGGTCATTCTGATGCCAGCGAGCTCGTACCGATCCATCAATTCTCGGTAGGTCGCGAGCGCGACACGCACGCGCTCAATGGCATCGTCTGCCAGTCGTCCGGTCGCATCAACGCCCCGGCCGAGACCGGTGATGATCATCTCGCGTTCGAATGTCGACGAGCCGTCGCCGATCATCAGACGAGTCGAGTTCGTTCCGCAGTCGATTGCCGCATAGATCGGGTTGGTCATGAATCCTCGGTTCGTGGAGCGGGCCAGTTCGGGTAGTCGACTTCGTGAAGGTGATCAGCGACCCACTGTCCGACCGGGTCGTCGCCACCAGCGAGCCACCAGCCATAGTGCGCATGCAGACATTTCACACCTTGGCGAGTGCCGCCGACACCGCCGGTCGGAACGTGCACTGGAGTGACTCCGCTGGAAGCGAGAACCGCGTCACGCTCATCGCGGTAACGGTCGTGCGCGTTTGCGATCGGAGCGAGCCCGACATCAGCCTCTGCCCGGCGAACGCCCTTCATGGACTCGAGCCGGCCGACGAGCATGGACTCACGGTCGCCGCAGAGCCAGTACAGCGTCGGCATTGGTCGGCCGTCCGCGAGGACGGGAAAGTTCTTGAGGACGACAGGGTTTCCCGCCTCATCACGAACCGCCACCTCGAATGGCCCCATCGGCGATCGACCGAGCAGCTCCGTCACGGCCTCGATGTCCTGCGCTCGCTGTCGAACAAGGGCGAGCGATTCGATGGTGTCGACATCGGTCGGGTCTCCAGCAGACGCCAGCTCCGACACCAGCTCGGGAGCCTCCTCAAACAGCTGCCGAGCGCCAGCGTCCCCCTCGGTCGGCACGCGATCCCAAACGGACTTATGCAAACGGGTCGGAGGACGTCGCCTGCCGGCATATGTCGTGGCAACGATTGGCCCCTCATCAGTGAGCCGCAGATTGCGCCACGTGCGAGCGCCCACGAGCGGCTGATCGGCGAGCCCAACCACGACAGAGTCGTGGCCGCGGTTCTTCGATTCACCCAGCCCGGCCTGCACACTGTGTGCCTGTCCCAACTCCCAATCCGGGCATTCCACGACGACGACGGAGGCAGGAAGCAGATCGGTGTAGCGGTCTTCTCCGACAACGACGATCACCTCATCGAATCCGGCCGCACTCACGGCGTCCAACGTCCAGGACAGCACGGGGCGTCCCAGAATGTCAGCTCGGAGTTTGTGTGTCTCGCCCTCGAATCGAGACCCGGAACCGGCAGCGAGCACGATGGCAGCAATCGTCATCGGAGGTCCCCTGTCGTGTGAACTGGGCCGATAGGGTCGAGGTAGTGGATCAGCCCGACCTCGCCTTCAACCCGCCAGCATTCCGAGCCATCATCTTGATGGCCGATGCCGTGCAGGTGAACGACGGCAAACTCTTCATTCTGGGCGGGGGCCTCGGAGTGATCGGGCCTCGACCGCAACACGTCTCCGTCGCGGTCCGAATCGCAGTGCCTTGGGATCAGGCAAACGTCAAACATCAGTGGCGACTCGATCTGACGAATGAAGACGGTCATGCGGTGACGGTCCGAGACAAGCCGATCAGCCTGAACGGCCAGTTCGAAGCCGGCCGACCTGCTGGAATTGCTCCGGGGAGCGAACTGTGGGTTCCTCTCGGCATCAACTTCGGGGCGTTGCCATTGCCTCGGGGACAACGGTTCGTTTGGCGCCTGTTCATCAACGACGAAACCAGCGACAGCTGGACGGCTTCGTTCTCGGTACGTCCCGGTTAGTTGACGCGCATCACCGCTTCGCTGGGCCCGGCAACTCATCGATGAATTGGGCCCTCGGTGTCGCGAAGCGCGGGCAATTCTCGCCCCGTACGTAGAGCGATGATCTCAGCGACGATCGAGATCGCTGTTTCTTCCGGCGTACGTCCGCCGAGGTCAAGGCCAATTGGAGAGCGCAACCGATCGAAATCATCCGAGCTCAGACCAGCGTCGACAAGACGAGCCGTTCGATCGTCATGGGTTCGCCGTGAGCCCATCACGCCGATGTAACCCACACCGGTCTTCAGCGCCGAGGTGATCGCGGGAATGTCGAACTTTGCATCGTGTGTCAACACGGCGACCGCATCTCGCTCGCCGAGCGATGACCCGATCTTGTCGAGCAATCGGTCTGGCCAGTCGACCATCACCTCGTCGGCAAGGGGAAATCGCTTCTTGGTCGCGAAGACAGGCCGCGCATCGCACACGGTCACGCGGTAGCCGAGAAACTTCGAGACTCGCGCGAGAGCGGCGGTGAAGTCGACCGCACCAAAGATCACCATCTGTGGAGGTGGAGCGAAGCTCTCGATGAACACCGAGACGTCGTCTTCTCGCGCTTGACCCTTGGGCCCGTATCGACGAATACCTGTGCGTCCGGCGGCGAGCTCGCCAAGGACATCTCTGGCGACCACCCGATCGAGATCGTGATCGCCGAGCGAACCGTTCGTCGACTCAGGCGTCACGAGGAGCTTCGATCCGAGATGTGGTCCTTCGATGACGGTCGCGAGAGCGATTGGCGCTTCGGCTCGTATGGCAACGCGCAGTTGCTCGAACAACGGTGTGCTCACCGCTACCAATCCAACGGTTCGATGAACAGATGGATCGTCCCACCGCACGTCAAACCAACTGCGAAGGCCTCGTCATCGGAGTATCCGAACGTCACCGTCCGCCGATCCTGCGTCTCGATCACCTCGAGTGCCTCCGAAACAACGGCACCTTCGACGCAGCCTCCCGATACCGAGCCGGCTACTTCACCATCCTCGTTGACCGCCATGGCGGCACCGGGGAGGCGCGGCCCGGAGCCGTCGAGATCGATGACACGCGCGAGGGCGATGGCCTTGTCCTGCCGTTGCCAACGTTCGAGGTCGTTCAGTAGTTCTTTCATTACTTCTTGACGTTACCGCCGGTGAGCCGCGGACTCATGCCCCGATCGAATCGGCGAGCGTGCTGAGCGAATCCAGACAGTGACCCTCGAGGAACAGGTCGATGTGTGGCATGGCCGCCGCCATTCCGCGGGCGATCGGTTCATATCCTGGACTCGCTTTCAGCGGGTTGACCCAGATGACCTTGTGGGCGGTTCGCTGCAACCGCTCCATCTCCGTCGACATCTGTTCAGGGTCACCTCTGTCCCACCCGTCCGACAGGACCACGACGATGGCTCCACGGGCCATGCCGCGCACTCCCCACTCGTCGTTGAACCGTCCAATCGCTTCGCCCAGTCGCGTGCCGCCCGACCAGTCCACGACCTCCTCCGCGGCTGCGGCGATGGCCTCGTCGACATCGTGGCTTGCGAGCTGGCGTGTCATTCGAGTCAGTCGCGTGCCAAGTCCAAATACTTCCACTCGCCCGCGGCCCACCACGGCGGCGTGGGCGAATCTGATGAGCACGCGCGCATAGGGCTCCATCGAACCGCTCACATCGAGCAACAGGACCAGACGGCGAGTCTTCTTCCCGGCGCTCGTGCGGCGCAACCCCAATGGTTCTCCTGCCGTACGCATGGCTGCCTGCACCGTTCGACGCAGGTCCTGTCTATCGCCACGACGGTTGGGCGTGCGTCGTCGGCTCCGCCGTTGTGAAGGGTGCAACCGCATCTTCGACATGACGCTCTGGGCCTCGGCGAGCTCGGCCTTGGTGAACTCGGCGAAGTCCTTCTCGCCGAGTGTTTCCGAAGCGCTGTACCGCAGCGCTTCTACGTCGTCGCTTCCGTCGTTCTCCCCACTGTCATCACCATCGTCGGTGGCAACCGACGTCGTGTCGGGTTCGTCCTCAAACCGCACCTTGAAGCCAACGCCGTTCTTGTGAAAGAAGGCGAGAAACATTGCGTCATACATCGCGATGTCTTCGGGGCGACTGACAAGGGTCGCTCGACCGGCCCAATAGACATCGTTGCCGTCGTCGAGCCCGACGGCGTCGAGGGCTTCGGTGAACCGGAGCGTCATGCCGACGGGAACGACGAGACCACCGGTGCGCAGGCAATGAACGAATCCAGCTGCCAGGCGCTCGACCGGAGGCGGCACCGTGCTTGGCGAGCCGTCCGGAGTAGAGACGGTCATGCTCCGAGAGCGGTCTCGATCACGCTCTCGATACCCGCTCGCCGGGCACGCTCCTGATCTTCCCGATACTTGAGCAACGTGCCGAGTGTTGCGTCGACCGACTCCTCGGTGAGGCGCTCCTCACCCAGAAGGTGCAGCGCATTCGCCCAGTCGAGAGTTTCCGCGACACCCGGAGGTTTATACATTCCCATCTCTCGGAATTGACCGGTTGCCGATGCAACCTGTCGGGCAAGCGACGAAGAGACGTTCGGAGCCTTCTTCTCGAGAATGGCGACCTCACGTTCGAAATCGGGATGTTCCACCCAGTGGTAGAGCGCACGGCGTTTCAGGGCGTCGTGAACATCTCGGGTCCGATTGGAGGTGATGATCACCGTGGGCGGGAGTTCGGCTCGAAAGAGACCGAGTTCCGGGACGGTCACCGAGTAGTCGGAGAGCGCCTCGAGGAGAAAGGCCTCGAACTCATCATCCGCTCGGTCGACCTCGTCGATGAGCAGGACCGGCGGGATGGCGGAACGGTGGTCGATCGCAGCCAGGAGCGGCCGCCTGATCAAGAAGCGCTCGGTGAACAGTTCGTCTTCGAGGTCTGCAGCGGCAGACTCGACGGCCGCCCCGGTCGCTTCGGCCGTGCGGAGATGAAGAAGCTGCCGGGTGTAGTTCCATTCATACAGTGCCTGGGAGACGTCGATGCCTTCGTAGCACTGCATTCGGATCAGCTCGGCGCCGGTGATCGCCGCAACAACCTTTGCAACCTCCGTCTTTCCCACTCCGGCCTCCCCCTCGAGGAGCAAGGGCCGGTCGAGCTCTGCGGCAAGAAAGATCGAGGTCGCGAGTCCACGATCAGCAAGGTAGTCGTGCTGTGCAAGTTGCTCTACGACAGCGTCAACCGAAGACAGTTCTGGACGACTCATGGCGGAAGACTACGCCAGCGTCGACGTCACGTCGTAACCCGTCGCAGGGGTCAGCGCAGCGCAAGATCGAAGTCCGAATTGAATACCGATCCGGGAATTGGAGTCAGGCCAAGCAGATCGAGAGCTAGGTTTCCCGCTTCGTGGCCGCGCACTGGCTGGGGTCCATCGAGACCCACCTCGGCCGTTCCCGGGTCGCGTCGACTGTTGGGGTTGAGGTCGTACAAGTCGCCGCCTGGCAGAGCGCCTGGGGTCCAAACGACGAACGGGATCGTGTAGTTGGCGGCCAGCTCGTGATCACCGTGAGAATCATCGCCGAGCGGACCCCCATGATCGGAGGTGACGATCACCGCTGTCGTATCTCGAAGGACCGGATTCGAGAGCACCGCGTCAATGATCACTCCCAGAACGTCGTCTGATCGCTCCACGGCCGCAGCGTACCCAGGGCTTCCCCAGCGGAAACTATGGCCCGCGCTGTCGGGGTATCGAATGTGGAAGAACGTGTACGCGAGGTCCGACTCCGCTGTCAGCTCCTCGACGAACAGCGCGGCTGCGAGGTCTGGATTCTCACGCACGAACGTGTCGATCTTTCTTCGACCGTCATCGCCACCCGTGACATCTCTGGCGCCGTGAACTTCGTCCCACGATCGGCGATGCACTTCGAACTTCTCCTTACCGATGTATGCGGCCGTGCCAAGACCGTGATCGTGTACCACGTCATACACCGAAGCCACATATTCTCCGGCCTCGTTGTGGACCGTCCGCCCCTGGTCTTCGTTGTAGTCGACACCATGACCGCCATCACCCTCGACGGGACGGCCCGTCAGCTGAGACGTGTGATTGGGAAGGGTGTTCGTGTAGAGCGGGTCGTTGCGTGCATTGAGCGTCGATACGCCCTCGAGGCGAAGGCCGTGAAGGACCGGCATCCGATCATGGGTGACGTAATCGCTCCGGAGGCCGTCGATACTCACATGGATGACCCGATCGACGGGTTTCGCAGCTGCGACGACAACTTGCGGCGAATCGTCCTCGAGGTCGACCGTCGCGGCCGTGGCTTTCTCGCAGCGCCGCGTCGAGTCATCAGCGCTGCACACATCGATGCCAAGACCGCCATCGACGGTGTCCTTACCTGGCCCACCGGTCACCCGATCTGCACCCAGGCCTCCTTCGACAACGTCGACACCCACGCCGCCCATGACGACGTCACGACCCTTGCCGCCGACCACGCGGTCGGCGCCCCTGTTGCCCTGGAGCGAATCGGCTCCCTCACCACCGAAGAGGACGTCATGGCCCTCTCCCCCAAAGACCACGTCATGACCCGGACCGGCGAAGACCGTGTCTCTGCCAACGCCGCCTCGAACGGTGTCAGCCCCGAACCCGGAACAGATCAGATCGCTCCCACCGCGACCGTGGATGACATCGGCACCACCGAACGAGACGATCACATCATCGCCAGGAGTGCCATTGAGAACGTCTGGGCCAGGAGTCCCCAGCAGGGTGGCCTGCTGACCGGCGCACGTCTCGGTCCTCGCGTCGAGCGAGTCCGAATACACGAGCACCAGGAGCACAACACCGATCACGGCCGCTGGACCTCGTGCAACGCGCCGTACGCGTTCGAATCGACTCAGCGCTGCCATCACCCGTGAAAGTCTACGCAGAGTGACCAGATGACTTGAAGTCGTCAGCTACCCGGCGGAAGGATCAGGTAGCTCTCTTCCTCGGGCTTCACCATGTCGAACTCTTGCCGAGCGACCCGCTCGATCTCTTCATCGCTCTCGAGACGCGCCACTCGATCCTGGAGATCGCCATTTTCCGCTTCGAGCTGCTCGAGCTCATCGATCGCTCGATTCAGTTCGTTGCGTTGCTCGACATAACTCCCGGTCGGAAACACGCCGAAGACGAAGACCGCGAGGATCACCACGCCGAGAATCATCCGCGCCACCACCTTTGTGACGGTCTTCAGAATCGGCCGCGGCTCAGAGGGTGTACGGCGCGGTTGCGGCGGACGCGACCTCACCCGTCCCGAAACCCGGTCGTGAGACTGAGGTACTCGCCGGCGGGGACCTGGTGATGGACGACTCACTGCCCTGCCAGGGCCGCTCGGCCCGGATAGTGAGCGGCTTCACCGAGCTCTGCTTCGATACGAATGAGCTGGTTGTACTTCGCCACACGATCGGAGCGGGCTGGAGCGCCTGTCTTGATCTGGCCGCAGTTCACGGCGACCGCAAGATCGGCGATCGTGGAGTCTTCGGTTTCGCCCGAGCGATGTGACATCACCGAGGTGTAGGCGTTCGATGTGGCCAGCCCGACGGTGTCGAGCGTCTCGGTCAGAGATCCGATCTGGTTGACCTTGACGAGAATCGAATTGGCGATGTTTCCATCGATGCCTCGTTGCAGACGGGTCGAGTTCGTCACGAACAAGTCGTCGCCAACGAGCTGCACCCGATCGCCAACCGACTCGGTGAGCGTGGCCCAGCCGTCCCAATCCTCTTCGTCGAGGCCATCTTCGATCGAGACGATCGGATACTTCTCGGAGAGGTCGGTCAAATAGCTCGACATCTCCGTTGGGGTGAGACTGCGACCCTCGCCTGCCAGCTCGTACTTTCCATCCCGGAAGAACTCGGAGGCAGCGACGTCCATTGTGAGCGCGATGTCGTCACCCGGGCGCAAGCCGACCTTCTCGATTGCCTCGACGAGCAGTTGCAGCGCTTCCTCGTTCGAACCAAGGTTTGGCGCGAATCCGCCCTCGTCACCAATGGCGGTCGACAGTCCTCGCTCACCCAACACGGCCTTGAGGGTGTGGTACGTCTCGATTCCCCAGCGCAGACCTTCCGAGAAAGACGTTGCGCCAACGGGCATCAACATGAACTCTTGAAGATCGATGTTGTTGTCCGCGTGTTCGCCACCATTGAGCACATTCATCATCGGCACGGGAAGAACATGGGCATTCGGCCCGCCGACGTATCGATAGAGCGGCAACTCGACCTCGTCGGCAGCAGCGTGTGCCGCGGCGAGCGAGATTCCGAGGATGGCATTGGCTCCGCATCGTCCCTTGTTGGCGGTTCCATCGGTCTCGTTCATCGCGGCATCGATCGCGCGTTGCGAGGTCACGGGCAGGCCGATGACGGCGTCAGCGAGTTCGGTATTGACGAACCCGACAGCGGTGAGCACACCCTTGCCCATGTATCGATCGCCGCCGTCGCGGAGCTCGACCGCCTCGAACTGTCCTGTCGACGCGCCACTGGGCACGAGCGCGCGCCCCGAAGCACCCGACTCGGTCGTGACGACCACTTCGACAGTCGGGTTCCCCCGAGAGTCGATGACTTCGATTCCAATCACCGATTCGATCGCTGACACGGTTGCTCCCTCACGTTCGTTCGTGATCACGGTGCGGCAGTCATGGCTGACGCAACACCAGGCGAAAACTTACACGGCCGCGGCGAGTCGATTGCCGATGTTGCCCCATGGGCCACAGATGGTTCAGGTCTCAGTCATCGGTGTGGGAGGTATCTGCCAAGACTTCTTTTGCCCGCTCCCACCGATCCCGAAGCTCGACTTGCTCCAGTTCGTTCAGCTCGACACCGTCGGCGATCGCCCCCGATTCAACGAGTCGAAACCGATCTGCGAAGCGATTCGATGCGTGCCGTAGAGCCTGTTCGGGATCGACGTCGAGCATGCGGGCGACCTGCACAGCGGCGTACAGAAGATCGCCAACCTCGTGTTCCGACGGGTCATCGATGACCTCCTGGAGTTCATCGCGTACGTCACCCAGCGCCCAGGCGATATCTGGACCACTGAATCCTGTGGCCGCAGCACGCTTTTGTGTCTTCAACGCGTGAAGGAGCGCTGGCAGGGCCACCGGAAGACCGTCCATCACGCTCTCGCGGCCCTTCTCGGCCTGTTTGGCGAGCTCCCAACCAGCGACCGTGGCCTCGGGGTCGGCGTCAGCAAAGACGTGGGGATGGCGTGCCACGAGTTTGTCGTGAATACCCTGGGCCACATCGGCCACGACGAATCGGCCTTGCTCGGCGGCAAGACGGGAATGGAAAAACACCTGAAACAGCAGGTCACCGAGCTCCTCTTCGAGGGCGAGGTATCCATGGTCGCTGTCGTGTTGAAGCCCATCGATCGCCTCGAGAACCTCATAGGTCTCTTCGAGCAGAAACCGACGGAGCGATGCATGTGTCTGTTCGGCGTCCCACGGACAGTCGGCTCGCAGGCGACGAACGAGTTCGTCGAGCTCCACAAAGGCAGCCGCGACCGGCTCACCGACCGTGGGAATCCACAACGAGGTGAGGTGGTCGGGATCGAGTGTCGTCCCGAGCTCGCTCCACGCAATCTCTTCGACGACGGCCTCCGACGTGCCTAAACCCTTCAAGATCGTCACCGGGCCCGAAACCGCATCATCGAGCGCGAGGATGACCTCATCGAGAATCTCGGACGAATGCACCTGTGTGACGAGAAGCGGCCCGAGTCTTCCGGCGGTGTCGGCGTGAATGCGGTGAGCATCGACGATCGTCACCGCCATGGCCATTGGATCGATTCCCAGGGCGACCCAGCACAGATCGGTGAAACTCAGCGCTGAACGAACGTCGATTTCGATGCGCGATTCGGCTCGGAGAAGTTCAACCGTGTGCTCAGCGACCGTCGGGGATCCCGGTACGGCATAGACCACATGTCGGTGTTCTTCGGCCTCCACGACAAGGCGCTCAACGATCGTTCGATACACGTCCTCGAACGAATCGGCGGTCTCGTAGATCGAGTCGAACGAACCTGCGGGCGTTAGCCCAGCTGCAGCTGGATGCCTGGCTGTGCGCAGCCACACCGGACTCTCACCCTCGAGAAGCGCAAGGGTCTCCGCAGTGAGTAGCTCCGCACCCGCAGGACCGAGACCAACGACGGTGACGACGGGAACCGTCGGCGGCATTCACTAGCCTCGCGGCACGATGAGGAGAGGCCTGGTCTCGTCCTCGAGCGACGCGAGGTCGAGCGTCCCAATTCGGGAGGCAATCGAGGACTCCCGCAGGGAACTCTCGATCGCGTTCAATGCTTCCGGCGAATCCACATCACCAGGCTGTGTCGACAGCCAATCGCTCACGACCAGCGCATCAAACGCTTGGCTCTCGCGTGAAACCGGGTTAAGTCGACCCTCCGAGATCAGCTGCTCGATGCGTTCCTTCGCCGACTCACGAGATGCCTCCTCCAGCACGACCCCAGAGTTCTCGAGGTAGTCGAATCTTGCGAAGAGCTGAAGCCAAATCGCCCCGACCTCTCGATATGCCGATGTTTGCAGGCTGGCAATCGTCTCCGGGTCCGGGCCACCAGGGTTCAGCGCGAGCACCAGATCGGTCAATCCCTCTTCGCTGATCGATTGTTCACCGACGGTCAACGCATCTCGTTCGCTTGCGCCGCAACCAGCGAGCGCAAGTGTGCAGAGCAGGAGGAAAAGAGTTCGACGAATCACGTGGTTCATGATGGCACTTTCTCGGGGGTTTCGGCGTCAACGGGCACAAGATCATCAAGCGCGAGAACGATTTGTTCTGCGATGTTGCCCTTCTTCATGCCGAGTTGCAGAAAGCCGCCGTCGGCTTCTTTGTACAGAGAGTGTTTGTAGATGCGATCGAGGCGTATCTGTTTCGAGATCGGCAGCTCGAGCGGCGAGATTCGGACAAGGAAATCGGGTCCACCGAATCCGGGGCCTTTGGTGACCGTCAGTTCCGTCACGCCAATGCGAATGCATGTGGCGCGAACGCGAGCCACGTCGAGAAGATTGGAGACCGGGTCCGGGAGCGGACCGTATCGATCGAGCCACTCGGTGCGTACGTCGCCGACCTGCTCGTGGGTCGTGATCGATGCCAGCCGGCGGTAGGCCTCGAGTCGTTGTTCCTCGGTCTCCATGTAGGTGTTCGGCAAAAAGGCCTTGATCGGGAGTTCGATCTTGAGTTCCTCGATCTCCTCGATCGTTTCACCCTTGAGTTCGGCGACGGCTTCGGTGACCATTTGACAGTAGAGGTCGTAGCCCACCGCAGCGATGTGCCCCGATTGGCCGGTCCCGAGAAGATTCCCCGCGCCGCGTATCTCGAGGTCTCGCATGGCGATCTTGAATCCGGATCCGAGGTCGGTGGCTTCACCGATGGTCTTGAGGCGCTCATATGCCTGCTCGGTCAACGACCTGTCCTGCGGGACCATCAGGTAGGCATATGCCCTCTGACCAGAACGTCCCACTCGGCCTCGCAACTGATGCATCTGCCCAAGTCCCAAGAGGTCTGCACGATCGACGACGAGCGTATTCACGGATGGCATGTCGATGCCCGACTCGATGATCGTCGTGCAGACGAGGACATCGAACTCGCCCTCCCAGAAATCGAGCACGACCTGCTCGAGCGATCCCTCATCCATCTGCCCGTGTGCGATGGCAATGCGCGCTTCGGGAACCATCTCTCGCACATGGGCGGCAGTGTGTTCGATGTCCTGCACGCGATTGTGCACGTAGAACACCTGCCCCTCACGCAGGAGCTCGCGTCGGATGGCCTCGCTGATCGCCCGGTCGTTCTGCTCTCCCACGTAGGTCAGAATTGGCTGCCGCTCCGACGGAGCGGTCGACAACAACGTCATGTCGCGGATACCGGTCAGGCTCATCTCGAGGGTGCGCGGAACCGGAGTAGCGGTGAGCGTGAGAATGTCGACGTCGGTGCGGAGCGTTTTGATCGTCTCTTTGTGCTTCACACCGAACCGCTGCTCCTCGTCGACGATGAGCAGCCCGAGGTCTTTGAATTCGAGGTCTTTGTTCAACATCCGGTGCGTGCCGATGAGCACGTCGACCTTGCCTGCATTCGTGTCGGTGATCACCTTCTTTGCTTGCGCGTTGGTGAGGAATCGACTGAGCACTTCGACCCTCACCGGAAAGCTGGCGAAGCGGTCGGAGAACGTCTGATGGTGTTGCTGTGCGAGCAAGGTGGTCGGCACGAGGACGGCGACTTGTTTGTTGTCCTGTACAGCCTTGAACGCGGCCCGGACAGCGATCTCGGTCTTGCCGAAACCGACGTCGCCGACGACCAAGCGGTCCATCGGATAGGGCTGTTCCATGTCCGCCTTGACCTCGCTGATCGCGGTCAATTGATCTGGTGTTTCCTCGAAGGGGAACGAGTCTTCGAGTTCGCGTTGAAACGGCGTGTCCGGCGAAAAGGCGAATCCCTCGGCGGTGACCCGCCGTTGATAGAGAACCACGAGCTCCTGCGCGATCTCGCTGACCTCCGACCGCACTCGAGCCTTCGCCTTGCTCCAATCGCTGCCGCCCATCTTCGACAGCGTTGGGCTGTCGCCGCCCGTGTAGTGGCGAACCACGCCGATTTGATCGGAAGGAATGTACAACTTGTCATCGCCGCGGTACTCGAGAAGGAGATAGTCCCGCTCGACTCCGCCGATGGCGCGAGTGACCATGCCAGCAAATCGGGCAACACCGTGCTGTTGGTGCACAACGTAGTCGCCGGGTGCCAGATCATCGAACGTGTCCTGCGCGGTGTTCGCTCGAGCTCTCGCCCGTCGATGGGTGCGTCGACGCCCGGTGATGTCAGATTCCGAGAGCACCGCCAGCTTCACACTCGTGAACACCGCACCGCGTTCGAGGGGGGCGACAACAATCCCCGATTCACCAGCGGCCAGGTCGCTGAGGACGGGGAGGTGCACTCCGTGGTCCCCAAGAAGGACGGCGAGACGTGGCGCGGTACCGGTCCCATCGGCGCCAACGACAAGTCGATAGCCATCTGCGACCAGGCGATTCAGCTGATTGACGATCGGCGGCGGGTCACCCATTGGCGACTCCCAACCCGTCGCCGCAACGACCGCTACGTCTGGCCCCTCGGGCGCCACGGTCATCGTCCAGACCGGAGCGTCGGTGTGGGTCAAGATGCGGTCAAAGGGAACGTGCAGGCGCGGGAACTCGTCCGACTCATCGCCTTCGGCGACGGCTCCCCAGGTGCGTGCGAGCGTGTTCGCGAGGTCGGCTTCTTCGGCAAGAATGTCGCCGGCGCGATCTCGAAGGCGACGTGGTTCGACGAGCACGACCAAGGCGTCATCGCCGACATGGTCGACGAGCACCGAATCTCTGTCGGTGAGCCAGGGCAACCATGACTCCATACCGTCGAAGAACTCTCCGTCAACGAGCCGTTCCCAGTGTTCGCGTCCCCAGGGCTCGGTGGCGATCAGCTCATGGGCGCGATCCGATATCTTCGACGAGGCGACGACTTCGCGCGCTGCGTGGATCACCACCTCAGAGCGAGTGACGGTTGAACGTTGGTCGTTCACGCCGAACTCAGAAAGCCGTTCGACCTCATCGCCCCAGAGGTCAATCCTCACCGGCGAGTGAGCCGTGCTGGGAAAGACATCGACGATCGACCCACGAATCGCGAAGTGCCCCCGAGACTCGACCTGTGGCTCTCGCCGATAGCCAGCATCGACCAGGTCAAGTGCGAGCTCCGCGATGTCGATCTGGTCGCCGACGCCCACGATTGTCGGCTCGAGGTCATCCACCCCGGGCCCCAGTCGTTGCACGAGCGCACGAGCCGAGGACACGACGACCTTTGGGCTGCGAGCAGGGTCTTGCAGGCGCCAGAGCACTTCGAGGCGGCGCCCCATGGTCTCGACGTTCGGGCTAATTCGCTCGAACGGCAACGTCTCCCAGGCAGGAAACAGGGCAACGGCATCGTCGCCGAGATACATCGCCAGATCGGCCCGGAGGCGTTCGGCCTCTGAGGACGTGGGAACGGCCACCACCAAGGGAGATCGTTCGGTCTCACTTGCGATGGCGGCGAGAGTGAGAGGGCGAGCAGCTTCTGGAACGGCCACCACTGCGGATCGCTTGCCCATGATCGACACGATCGCAGGATCGTCTCGAAAGGTGGATGCGAGCCCCTGTAGTGGCGTATCGAAGAGCTCGCTCATCGGTTGACGTCGTTCATCACAGCTTCGACATCCTCGTCGAGAAGTCGTAGCGCTGCATCAGCGCACCGCTCGATCTCGACATCGAGCTCGAGGCGTTCGGCTTTGCCCGGGCGTCTCAGAACGTAGTCACTCACCGACTGGCGTCCCGGTGGCCGACCGATGCCGATTCGGATCCGGAGAAAGTCCTGGGTATGCAGGTGTTGCTTCAACGACTTCAACCCATTGTGTCCGGCGAGACCACCACCGACCTTCACCTTCGACGTTCCGACCTCGAGGTCGAGTTCGTCATGCACCACCACGATTCGAGACACATCGGTGATGCCATGGCGCTTCACGAGGTCTCGAACACTACGTCCAGAGTCGTTCATGAACGTCTGGGGAAACGCGACGACGAGCATCTTCGACCCGACGCGAATCTCAGCCGCGAGCGCGGCTTGTTTCGTGGGTCGCAAACGCTCGCCATGCCGTTCAGCGAGCACCTCGACCACTTCGGCACCCACGTTGTGACGCGTGCCGTCGTACTTCTCGCCGGGGTTCCCCAGACCGACCACAAGTAGGTCGGCTGGGGTTCCCGAGCGATCGGTGCGTGCTCGTTTGCCGAACATTAGCGAAGCACCTCACCGCGGTGCTTCGGCTCCTCAGGAATCGTCGCCGTCGTCGCTGTCGCCGTCGTCGCCATCGGACTCGCCGGCTTCTGCGTCTTCGCCCTCTGCAGCCTCGGCTTCTTCCTCTTCTCGCATCGACTCGAGAGTCGAACGAGTGACGAGCGCACTGGCGACGGTCTCTTCGCCTTCGACCTCGGTGCGCACGCCGGCCGGAAGCGCAACGTCGGATACGTGGATGGCTTCGCCGACCTCGAGCTCGGAGATGTCGACGGTGAGCTCGGTCGGAATTGCATCCGGCCTCGAGTAGATGGCCAGGGAGAACATGCTCTGATCGACCATGCCGGAGAGCTGGGTGACCGCAAGTGCTTCTCCTTCGAGAACGATCGGAACCTCGACCTCGATCTCGGTGTCGGGATCGAGACGGATGAAGTCGACATGGGTGACATCACGGCGAGTTGGGTGCCGCTGGATGTCCTTGACGATCGACAGCTGCTCGGAACCATCGATGCTGAGAGTGAGCAGTGCGTTGACGCCTGCCTCGGTGGTGAGCGCCTTGCGCAATGCAGGCCACTCGACGCTGACAGCGACAGGGTCTTGACCCAGGCCGTATACGACACCCGGGATCTTTCCCTCGGCGCGCAAGCGTCGGCTCGATCGGGTACCGGTTGGTCGACCGGTTTCGGCTGTGAGAAGTAGCTCGCTCATCGCGCCATCCTTCGTCTGTAGGTAAATTTTTGGACTTGTAGATGTTACTTTCACTTGTCGGGACTTCCGCCCGACTTCCGTGGAAACCGGCATAGTCCGACGCGATCACACCTCGGCACTTCCGGTCGAGATCCGCGGAAGCCGAAATGGCCGCTCCGCGAGCTCCGCACGTTTCGACCTGACGAGCCATGTGACAACCGACACAAGGGGTCTGACCCCTTTTTTGAAAAAGGGGTCAGACCCCATGTGGTTTGTAGAAAGTGGGAAGTGAGGCGCGACCCCACAGCGACAGCAGAGACGAGACCAACGGAACGAGGCGCAGCCGACGGATTGCGACAGCTGGAGCGAGGAACGAGCGGGAGACTCAGCTCAGATTGTTGCCGTCGAAGATCTCCGAGACCGTGGTGTCCATGAACACGGCCTCGATCGCTCGAGCGATGATGCCCGCGACCGACAAGACGACGAGCTTGTCGAACTGCTTCTCCGGAGGAATCGGCAGCGTGTCGGTGACGATGACCTTCTCGATCGCCGAGTTCTTGAGTCTGTCTACGGCCGGACCCGAAAGCACCGGGTGTGTGGTCGCAGCCCACACCGAACGGGCTCCTTTTTCGGCGAGTTGCTCGGCCGCTGCGACGATGGTGCCACCCGTATCGATCATGTCATCGATCAGCACACAGTCTTTGCCGTCGACATCGCCGACGACGTCTTTTGCTTCGACCGTGTTCTTCTGGCCGGCGACACGACGCTTGTGCACGATGGCCAACGACGCTCCAAGTTGGTTCGCATACCGTTCAGCCACCTTCACGCGACCGGCATCAGGCGACACGACCACGAGGTCGTCGCTGCCCAGGCCCTTCAGATAGTCGACGAGGACAGGCATCGCCGTGAGATGATCGACGGGGCCGTCGAAGAAGCCTTGGATTTGCCCGCTGTGCAAGTCGACGCTCACAAGGCGATTCGCCCCAGCGACGGTGAACATGTTCGCGACCAACTTTGCCGTGATCGGCTCGCAGCCAGCGGACTTTCGGTCTTGACGGCCGTACCCGTAAAAGGGGGCGACCACCGTGATGCGCTTGGCTGATGCACGCTTCGCTGCATCGACCATGACCAAGTGTTCGATCAGTGAGTCATTGATCGTGCCGTCTTCCCATGCGGAGTGCGTGTTGACGATGAAGACATCAGAGCCGCGGATCGAAGACGCGAAGCGACAGTGGATCTCGCCATTGGCGAATTCGGCGATGTTGGCGTCACCAACCTCGATACCCAGACCCGCAGCTACGGAGCTCGCCAGGTCGTGGCTATTCCTACCCGCGAACAGCGCGAGTCGCTTCTTCGTTACCTGCTCCATGTAGCCCCTCAGCTCCGTCGACACCGAGACGATATCGGCTCGGTCAGGCAGGCGCTGAACCAAGAAAAGAAAACGGTTCGAGTTGTTCGTGGGGTTGCACCTCGGCGTTCGTGACCACCGAATGTGCAACCACCGCACCAGCGCCGACCAATGCGTCGACGAGATGTGTGTTGGGACCGATGACCGCTCCGTCACCAACGACGGTTGTCCCCTCGATCACGGTGCCCGGAAGCACACGCACTCCCTGGCCCAGTGTCGCGGTCGCGTCAATCGTGACCTGGCGCGGATCCGGCATCGACGTCCCTCGATCGAGCCACCCTGAGATGACGCGATCGTGCAGCTCCATCTCGATCGGGGTGCGGGTCGTGGCTGACGAGATCGTTCGAAGCGGCTCATCGCGGTCGATGACGTTCACACGATGTCCGGCTTCGTCGAGCACATGCATGATCTCGACGAACGGCAGAGAACGAGCTGATCTCGGCGATTGGATCCGTCGGATCGCCGGGATGAGCACGGGAGCGTTCACACACAGCACGCCGGTTGGCCCTGCACCGACGTCGGCGATCGAGGTGACCCGACCCGAGCTGTCTCGCGTGACGATGGGGTCTTGATCACCATCGTCACGTACATCGGCAGCGGCGAGCAACGTTGCGGCTGCACCGCTGCTCACGTGGGTCTCGATGAGTTGGCGCAACTCGGCCGTCTCGATCTGTGGAGCCTCTGCGGGAAGGATCAAGATGTGCGCCGAGTCGCGCAGCGTCAGCGCCGAGCCGAGTCGTTCGAGTGCGAACGAAACCGAATCGGCGATGTCTCGGCTTGGGGAGATCAACTCGATCATCGCTTTGTCGGCACGAAGATCGAGCTCCGCACGAGTCTCAGCGCTGGGCTCGGCGGCAAGGACAGCGATACGACGTACCGAAGCGCCCAACACGGCGTCGACGACCCACCCCAGAACAGACTTTCCAGCGATCGGAGCAACGGGGTCGGACGGCCCCGACGGAACCAGCTTCACGTTCGTCGCAGGGGAACTCGACACCACCAGGGCAGCGATTTGCGCTCGTTCCATGATCCACATTGATAGCGCAGACAGCGCCAAGCCGCACACATCACGGCCACCGGCCCGGACAGACCGAGCGATGTGGAAGACCCAAGCCGCACACATCACGGCCACCGGCCCGGACAGACCGAGCGATGCGGAAGACCAAAGCCGCACACATCACGGCCACCGGCCCGGACAGACCGAGCGATGCGGAAGACCCAAGCCGCACACATCACGGCCACCGGCCCGGACAGACGCCGTCACTCGGAAAATACCGTGAGGACAATATTGGTTGGCCGAGAAGGGATCGAACCTTCGACCTCCTGAACCAAAATCAGGCGTTCTACCAACTGAACTATCGGCCAATATTGCTGTAGCTCACGTTAGCGGCATCAGCCGCTTCCGCGAGGTTGCGCGGAAAAGGCCCGCAGAAGGCGGGCCGATTCCATCGAATTGTTGGAGCGTCGGCGGTCTAACGGCCGCGTTGACGCTGTGCTCGCGTGCGCTTCAGCATCTTCTTGTGCTTCTTCTTGCGCATGCGCTTGCGGCGCTTTTTAATTAGTGATCCCATAACGGATTGGACGATAGCGCCTGTCGCCTCTCGCCCCTCCCTCGCCAGCGGGATTAGTTATGACGGAGAAGGGCGAGTCGGGCGTTCGTGGGCCTGAATCGTGCGCACGACCAGGCCGGCTTCGGGAAACTCGCCAGCGACGAACCAGGACGACCCACTTCCCGCGAGCCGTGGCGTACGGCCCGTAGCGTTCCCCAGTGCGTCGCGCACTGCCGCAAGCTCTGGCGCGACCCGCAGCGCAGCGGGTTCAAGATCGTTCCCATCTGTGCCCTCGGGGCCACCGAGTTGGTCCCACATGGCGTATACCCCAGGAGTCGAGCAGTGGATGGGTGGTGTGACCACCGTGAAGGACTCGGCAAGAAACGGCAGCGGCTCGACGATCTCGCCGATACCCGAAACCCGAGCCCTTCCACCGATCAAACAGAAGGCAACATCGGCCCCGATCGACGCCGCTGCCACGACATCGGTGAAGTTGGCCCACCGCAAGACTGCGGCAGCATCTGCTGAGCCCCCACCGAGTCCAGCGCCGGCCGGAATTCGTTTCGTGATGTTCGCGCCGATCTGACGACCGGACAGGGCCGCAGCCTTGGTGACCAAGTTGTCCATCGGGTCGAGATCGATCATGACCGAGCCGCCGGTGACTCGAACTTCGTTCCCGCCCGGAATGATTTCGATCTCGTCGTGCAGATCGAGGGACACCATCTCCGCATCAATCGTGTGATAGCCGTCGGCTCGCACCCCGGTTACTCGAAGCGAGAGGGTCAGCTTTGCGGGGGCCCGAACCAGTTCGCTTGTCATCGTCACGACGTCACGGCCTCTGCAAGACGCACCCACGAAGCAAAGTCGAGTTGTTCGGCGCGCATGGTGGGATCGACGCCGAGCGCCACAATCTCGTCCTCGGTGAAGAATTCACTCAACGATCGGCGAACCATCTTGCGTCGCTGCCCGAACCCTGCGCGTACGACCCGACCAAGTCGGACATGTTCGATCTCCGGAGGTCCTTCGTGGCGGACGAGCCGCACCACCGACGACTGCACCTTGGGGCGCGGCACGAATACCGTCGGCGGAACAGTGGCCACAACCTCGGAACTCGCGTGCAGCGCCGCCATGACCGACGGAATACCGTAGGTCTTGCTGCCGACCCCAGCCGCAAGGCGCTCGGCGACTTCGGTTTGCACAAGCACCGTGAGCGTCGTGACCTGTGGAACGTCGGCGAGGATGTCGAGCACGAGCGTCGTGCCGATGTTGTACGGGAGGTTGGCCACCACGTGCACCGGTCCGACATGGTCGCCAATCACTTCCGACCAATCGACAGTCATGGCATCTGCCTCGATCACCCGCGCCTTGTCGCCAACGACTTCGGCGGCCACTGCGGCGAGTCCTCGATCGACCTCGATCGCCACAACATCAGCACCCGTCTCGACAAGCGCCAACGTGAGCGATCCCAGGCCGGGACCGATCTCGATGACCAGATCGCCAGGGCCGACGAGCGCGAGGGCCGCAATCCGTCGAACCGTGTTCGGATCGGCCACAAAGTTCTGACCCAGCTCTCGACGGGCCGCGAGCCCATACCGATCGAGTAGCTCATGAATTGCCGGTCGGCTGTGCGTCACCGAAGCAAGGCTAGAGAAGGTTCTTGCCACATATGGGCCACTGGTCCCAGCCACGCATCGCGTAGAGGGTGTAGGCCATGACGTCCTGCCAGGCCGGCGCAGCGTCTATCGGGTCGACCGCGACGAGGTGTGGCCAGTGGATGCCAGCGACCCAGTCCCACGTCTGTTGCGAAAACTGGTATGCGCCCCGATACAAACCAGATGGGCTGATGGCTGCGTAGTTGTGCGTGGACTCACATTTGCGGAGTGCGTTCCATTGCGCTGCTGTCGGTCCGCCGACTGGAGGAGGCACCCGTCCATCTATCTGCGCAGGGGCGGCAGGCTGACCGACGACGGGCGGAGTTTCATCCTCTGGGTCTGGTTCTGGGTCTGGCGTTGGCTCGGGTTCAGGCTCGGGAGCTGTTTCGGCGTCGGGATCAGGCGTCGTTTCCTCGCCGTCGCCTGGGACCGGGTCAGGTTCCGGCACTTCTTCGGTCGGCTCGTCTGTCGGCGGGTCCAACTCCGCCCCTTCGTCGTCTGCGACCGGTTCGACCGGCTCGGGCTCTGGTGTCAGCTCGATCTTGACCACGGGAAGCAACGAGTAGTTGGTCTCCGAGGGCGGTGCCGTGAAGGTGGCAGCTACCCTACCGTCTTGAATTGCCTGACTCCGAGCGGCTCCCCAAGTGCCCGCTTGGTCTGCAAGACGCCCGATGTCCGGCGAGATCTCGGTCGTCGTGACGACGATCTCAACTGCATTCACCGGCGGCTCGACAACCTCGTCGGAAGCCATGTCCGGTTCGTCCTCGGGCGCGGCGAGCTCAAGTGGCGTGTCCTCAGCGTTGGTCACGACGCCTTCGGCAGGAGCGGGTGAGTCAACGATCAGGAACGGAATCGCGAGTGCAGCAACGAGACCAGCGAGTGCAACCCGCCAGCGTTCGTTCACTTTCTTTGCGTGCAGGATGCAATCCCCTTGCTTGCCAATACGTGCAGGCACGTTCAGGGTTGGCCCCTCCACGCGCAGCCGCCACGCTAGGAAATGAGGCGCACGAATGCAACCCGCGCGATATTTCCAACCGCGCTCCGCGCGAACGGCTCAGCGGTCGAGTTGATAGAAATCGATCGCCCGGCTCGCGGTGGCTGCGGCCACAACGTCGACATCGACGCCGTGCAGAGCAGCCACGGCCTCACCAACATGGACCACGTTGGCGGGGCGATTCGGCTTGCCGCGATGTGGCACCGGCGCCAGGTATGGCGAGTCTGTCTCGATCATCAACTGATCGAGAGGGCACCCGCGAACTGCCTCTTGCAACTCGAGCGCAGTCTTGAACGTCACGATGCCGCTGACCGACACGACGATCCCGCGTTCGAGTCCCTGCTGCGCATCGCTGGGTCCGCCCGTAAAACAATGAAAAACTGTCCGTTCAGGCACACCCTCGCTGTCCAGAATGTCGAAGGTGTCGGCCCAGGCGTCCCGAGTGTGGATGACGAGCGGCAGGTCCCTTTCATTCGCGAGCGCGATGTGGGCCGCAAAGACCTCTCGCTGCACATCTCTGGGCGAATGGTCGTAGTGGTAGTCGAGACCCGCCTCGCCCACCGCAACGACGCCGGGTTCGCCCAGCAGGTCGGCGATACCGTCCATACCGTCGGTGGAATCATGTGGATGCACACCGACCGTTGCGAAGACTCCTTCGTGTCGATCAGCGACGGCGATCGCTTCAATCGACCGTTCGAGAGTCACACCCACAGTGACCATGCGTTCGACGCCCGCGGCTTTTGCGGAGGCTACCCACTCGTCGCCGTCGGTGCCCGGCGGGATGTGGCAATGGTTGTCGATCCACGACAGCACAACCCTCAGCCCTTCAGGCGTGGGAACAAGGGCTCACCCGCGATCAGAGCCACGCCGCCCGGATAAGCACCCCAGCCTGCCGCCTCGGGCAGCCGCTGATCGGTCACCTTTCCGGGCAGGCCGATTCGTTCCCACGTCTCCTGTGCGGCGTTCGGTATTGCCGGAGAAGCCAAGATCGTGACGATCCGGATCGCTTCCAACGCATCGCCCATCACCCGATCGACATCGGGTCCGGGCTCCATCTTCCACGGCTCGTTCGCCGCGAGATACTCGTTGGTTTCACGGATGAGTCGCCAGGTGGCATCGAGCGCGATCGGCGGCTGCGCACGTTCCCACGCTTCCGCCGTTTCTCGATACGCGGTTTCCGCCTGCGCAGCCAGCGGCGAGTCCCGCGACGGAGACGGTGAGAGTTCGCCACACTTCTTGGTGGCCACGGTGATGACGCGCTGCACGAGGTTGCCGTACTGATTGGCCAAGTCGCTGTTGTACCGTCCGAGCATGCCTTCGTAACTGAAGTCGCTGTCGGGGCCAAACGCTGGATCACGCAAGAAGTGGTACCGGTACCCGTCGACCCCAAAGGCGCTGTACCCAGCCTCTTCGTCGCCCTCGACGAGCTGTCGAGGGGTGACGCTGTTGAGCTTGGATTTGCTCATCTTTTCACCGCCGATCAACAGCCAGCCGTGGACGTAGTAGCTGGGAAGGTCGGTGACGCCCGCTGCGAGGAGCATCGCGGGCCAAAAGACGCAGTGGAACCTGATGATGTCCTTGCCGATCACGTGATGCACCGATGGCCAGTAGCGATCGAACATCGCGTCGTCTGCACCGAAGCCGACCGCCGTCGCATAGTTGATCAACGCGTCGTACCAGACATAGAACACGTGGTTGTCGTCCCAAGGAACAGGCACACCCCAGGAGATCGAAGACCGTGAGATGCTGATGTCGCGTACTTCTTGCCGCAGTAGGCCCAACACCTCTTTGCGATATCCCTCCGGGCGGATCTGATCTGGATTGGCTTCGTAGTGGGCCAACAACTGGTCGGCGAATTCGCTGAGCTTGAAGAAGTAGTTCTCTTCCACCATCTGCTCGGCCGGTCGACCATGAATCTTGCAGTTGCCCTCGTCGAGTTCATCCTCGGTGTAGTACGCCTCGCAGCCAACGCAGTACAGGCCTTCGTACGTATCGGAATAGATCCAACCGTTGTCGTATGCCCGCTGCATCAGAGCTTGTACTGCCTGATGGTGCCGGGGTTCGGTGGTCCGGATGAAGTCGTCGTTAGCGATCTCGAGCAGCTCCCAGGCATCTCGAAAGCGAGCACTGTTCGTGTCGGCTTGTTCGAGCGGGGTCAACCCCTGTTCCTCAGCGCTGCGCTGGATCTTCAGACCGTGTTCGTCGGTTCCCGTGAGCATGAACGTGTCGTCGCCGAGAAGTCGGTGCCAACGAGCGAACGCGTCGGTGTTCACCGTGGTGTACGCGTGCCCGATGTGCGGGGCGTCGTTGACGTAGTAGATGGGCGTGGTGATGTAGTACGTGCTCACATCTTCGAGCCTAGAGGCTAGGCCGAAACCACCTCACGCAACGGCGGCCAAGGCTCCGTCAGTTCGCCTGCGAGCTCGTCCTCGGGGCTCGCCGCGTCGGAGATCTCGCCCACCTGCAATTCGTCGATTTTGTTGAGTTGCTTTTGCAGCTGGTTGCTTCGGGTGCCGGCCAAGTCGTGGAACGAACGCATCGCCGTGTCGAGCTGTTTGCCGTGTTGGGAGACCTTGTCGGAGAACTTGGTCCACTCGTTCTTGAAATCGGACAGGCAGTCCATGATCTCGTTGCTTCGCCGCTCGAGCATGAAGTTGTCCATGGCCTGACGCACCACCTGCAAGACGGCGATGAGTGTACTTGGACCACACAGAACGATCTTGGCGCGCATTGCTTCGTCCATGAGTTCGGGATCGTTTTCCTGCGCGAACGCAAAGACGCTCTCGTTTGGAATGAACAACACGACGGTGTCGACCGAGTCACTCTCTTCGTGATACTTGCGGCCGGCCAGTTCTTTGACGCGGCCTCGGGCATCCTTGACGAACTGCTTGCGGTGAGTCTCCGCTTCGGGAGCCCCGACCTGCTCGGCATCGAGGAACGCCAGGTAGTTGTCAGCCGGGAACTTCACGTCCATGTGCAGCACCATCTGCCGTGGCATGAGGATCGTGAAATCGGGACGACCGCCCGAGTCGATGCCCTTTTGTACGCGGTAGTTGACGCCTTCGAGCATGCCCGCCTGCGTCAGCACGTCTTGGGCCATCCGTTCTCCCCAATTGCCACGTTTCTTGGAGCTACCGAGCGCGTCTCGGAGGCTGCCCGTTGTCTGTTGTAGCTGTGAGGTCACCTGCGCCGCCTGCTGGAGTTGATTGACGACCGCACCATGCTGCCCGGCGGTCTTTTCCTGCAGTTCTGTGAGCATCTTCTCGATTCGCTGCATCTCCGCGCGTACCTGTTGGTTCTGCTTCTCGATGATCGAGGTGCTGCTGTCGTATTTGGTCTCGCCGAGCTTCATGTTTGCCTCGAGCTTTTCTGCACCCTGGCGAAACCGAGCGTCGAGTTGTTCGGTCCCCGCTCGCAGCCGGGCGTCGAGTTTCGCGTCGGCCATTTCGGTGGCGCGCACGACCGCTGCCTGCACCGTTGCTTCACGATCACGCCCAAGCGCCTCGGCCGTTGCGTTGCGTTCGGCGAGGGCCGCCCGCACCGCTGCGGCCACAGCTTGTTCATGGGATGCGTCGGCTTGGGCCGCTGCCGAGCGCTGGAGCAACGCGTAGAGCGTGGCAAACCCAACAGCGAGGCCGACGAAAAGAATCATGATGAGGGGGAGAAGTTCCATGCCCATAACCGTATGTATGGGGTGTGACACGACCGAAGACCCCCGCATCGAACGGTTCGGCGCAAGGCGGTCAACGCCCGATCCCACACAGATGCGCAACGTCGCAGCACACCGGGCAGACTCGAACGGTGAATTCGAAGAGTGCCATGTTTCTTGTCGCGGCCACATCGGGAATGGTCTTGGTCCTCGAGATCATCGCTGGACGTCTCATGGCGCCCTACGTGGGTGTTTCGCTCGACACGTTCACCGGAATCATCGGCACGATCCTCGCCGGCATCGCTGCTGGCGCCGCCATCGGCGGGGCCCTGGCCGACCGCCGCGACCCACTTCGTCTCATCGCACAAGCGTTGTTCTATGGCGGAGCGCTGACCTGGTTGTCGATCCCGATCGTCACGGCGTTGGGTCCAGGCCTCGGGTCGGGTCCCGTCGCCATCGTGGTGCTTGCCGCCAGCGGCTTCGTGCTCCCGACTGCGGTGCTCAGCGGCATCGGGCCAATGGTGGCCAAGCTGCAGCTCGATTCGATCGACCAGACGGGAGCGGTCATGGGTCGCCTCTCGGCCGCCAGCACATTCGGAGCGCTGATCGGAACGTTTGGCACCGGCTTCATCCTGATTGCGTTGCTGCCCGTGCGCACGATCATCATCATCATCGGAGCGTTACTCGTCATCGCAGGGCTCGTCGTCTTCTGGAAGAGCGGCAGGAAACGGCCAGACGCCGTCGAGATCGGATTGATCGTGGCCACCGCCGTCATCGGGTTCGCGGTCAGCTCGCCGTGCGATTTCGAGACCGACTATGCCTGCGTTCGCATCGTGGCCGACGCCGCGGAGGGTGAGGATGCTCGCCCTGGGGGTCGCAGCCTCATCATCGACCGGTTCCGCCACGCCCACGTCGACCTCGATGACCCCGAATACCTCGATATTCGATACATGCGGCTTTTCGCGGACGTAGCCGCAACGCTGCCGGACGGAGCGATCGACGTCCTTCACGTCGGTGGCGGCGGATTCTCGTTGCCGCGTTATCTGAACGCGGTCCGACCCGGCTCCTCGAACACCGTTCTCGAACTCGACGCAGACCTCGTGCAGATCGCAAAGGACGAGCTCGGCCTCACCACCGATGACCGACTCGACATCAGAACCGGCGACGCACGTCTGCACCTCGGCGATCTTCCGACAGACGGTTTCGACCTCATCGTTGGCGATGCGTACTCTGGTCAATCGGTGCCATGGCACCTCACCACGGTTGAGGTCATGGCGGAATTTCGCCGACTACTCAAGGACGACGGTCTCTACGTGATGAACGTCATCGATGGCGGCGACAACAGCTTCATGCGATCGCAGCTCTCCACGCTTCGCGAGGAGTTCGAACAACTGGTCGTGATCGAACCCGAGGATGGCATTCCGAGCAACGTGGTCAATCAGGTCATCGTGGCGGCGAGCACGGCGATACCGGATCTCGAGGTCGATGCCAGAGACGGCGCCGTGTTGAGAGATGACGATGTCGACGACTTCATCGGCACCGGCACCATCATCCTCACCGACAACTACGCCCCCACCGACCAGCTACTGCGCTAGATCTGGACCTTGCCCTTGCTGACGGAGCTGGTCTTCACACCCTTCGGATCGCGGATCTCGATCGTCACGAACCACTCGCCGGTTCCCCGCAGGTTCGCAGGCACGTTCCAGGTGAACACGTTGTGTCCAGCCTTCACGGTTCGCCAAGCGATCTGTCGATCACCCACTCCGTCGCCGTTGCGATCGAGGTACACCCTCGCGACCGACCCTTCCTCGAAGGCGAGATCGCGGAAGGCGACGCGGAACTTGTTGTTCACCGGGCGATCGTTCTGCGACAACTTCACCCAATCGACGAAGAACCGGCGGGTGCCCGAGTCCTCGTGTGGATCGAAACGAAGCAGCTCGATCTGTTTGCCATCCCACGCCGATGACGCGGCACCACCTTCGATGAGCCTCGTCGAAGGAATGTCGTCGAGATCGAGCGTGATCGTCTGCCAGCCTGGCAGGACGACGATGTCGTCAGACACGCGCACCTGGCCGTCGGTGGTCCGCCACACCAGTCGAGCGTTCATGCCGCCGCCAGGGGTGCCCGCGAGGGAGAAGTTCCCCTCGTAGAACACTCGCGCGGAGAAATTGGTGAATCGTGTGCCGTCGATTGGTTTGTCGGCCGGGATCGTGAGCCGGAATCCCGAGTCGCTTCGAGTCGGCGCTGCATTCGTACCGATGAGCTGCCCATTGGTGAACACCGCAGTCATGTTCCGTTGCAGACCGATGTCGCCTGCCTGCGACATGTCCCAGGCGTTTCCTCGAACCGCCGTGGCGTAGTCCACGCCTCCGATCGCATCGGGTTGCAGCACCCGCACGCGGGGTCGCTTGTTTATCCTCACCGTGTTCACGAGCGAACGGCCAGCCGCTGTTTCTGAGTAGATGAAGTACTGGCCCGGGAACATCGGATCGGTCTTCCAGGTCGCGGGACCGCCGTCCTCGGAGATGACACCCCAGTTGCGGTTTGCCGGACTGTTGTTCGAGGCGTGACGATCTCGATCCCAGATCAAACGGGCAGACGGATCGTCGTCTCGCGCCGTGATCGTGATGGGAGCATTCGTTGGTTCGTAGACCCGGATCCAATCGAACTCGATGTTGCCTCCACGAGCGGTCGGCGTCACGACCAACCCCTGAATCTCGCCGGCCCAGTCGACCGCACCGCGAGCTGGGTCGCGCTCGAGTTTGAAGTCGTACGTGTGCCAACCCTCGAAGACTCGGAATCCTTGGGCTCCACGGCAGGCCTGGACAAGGCGTCCGCAGTCATACCAGCTCACTTCACCCCATGCGTTGGGGAAGCCGGTCATCCGCATGCGAAGCGAGATGTGTGTGTACTTGTCGGCATCGATTGGTGACAGCTCGCCGTCGCGCCCCTGCGGAAGGCTGTTCCAACTCTGGAGCAATCGAATATTTGCCTGCGGGGCTGCAGTACCTCGCCACACGCCACCTTGGCTTCGCACGTTGGTGAATCCCTTGGTGGTCAGGTTGTTGATGCCAGGCAGATCGCCGGGCTGTCCGAAATCCCAAGAATCGGCGAATGCGTCGGAGGCAAAGTCAGGCGCCTCAGCGAGAAATCGCTTCGAGACGATCGGACGTTTCTCTCGGACCTGCGCCGAGGCAGCCGTGGCCGCCGTCGTCGAGAACAGGGCAAGTGCCAGAAATATGAACAAGAACCGACGACCCACAACTACACCTTTGCCACAGAATTCGCCCGACACCGCAGTCGGACCGTAGTGAAATTCTCGGCCCTTGTTCGGTCGCGCTTGAGGCTCAACCCTCGATCGCTGGACCCGAGACGCGATCTTCCCATGTGCGGGGGAAGCGAAGGGTCGTCGAAGTACCGGGCGCGTCATCGGGCCCGTCACCTCTGGTCATCGTGATCGTTCCACCAAGCTCTGTGGTCACGAACGTGTGCACCAGCGTAAGCCCAAGTCCGCGGGCCTCGGCGAAGTCGAATCCCTCCGGCGGACCTTGGCCATTGTCGGAGACCGATACCAACAGGTCGTTGTCAGTGCTCTCGAAACCAATGGTTACCAACCTCCCGCCATCGGGCTCGACGCCGGCGGGAAAGGCATGGTCGACCACGTTCTGCAAAAGCTCGGTGAGCACGACGGCCAACGGCATCGAACGAACCAGAGGCAACCGCCCCGCTTCACCCTCGAGCGCGAATCGGATCGGGCTCTCGGGCAGTTGCAGTCCTTCTTCGATCAACCGAATCAGCGGTCGCGCTACATCCTCGAACGGAGCATCGTCGCCAGTGGCATCCTCGGACTGATCATTTGCCAGCGTCTCGTGGACGATTGCGATCGCGCCGATACGACGAACCGACTCGGCGAGCGCGAACTTGCCCTCCTCAGACTCCATACGTCTGGCTTGCAGTCGCAAAAGCGACGAGATCGTCTGGAGGTTGTTCTTCACCCGGTGGTGAATCTCGCGGATCGTTGCATCCTTCGACAACAAGAGCCGGTCTCGGCGTTTCAGCTCGGAGACATCTCGTATCAAGATGAAGCCACCGTCGACCTCGCCATCTTGTATGAGGGGAATGCATCGAGAGGTGACTGTGACCTCATCGCGATCGAGCTCTTGGGTGACGCCGACCTTCATGGCATACGCCGTCCGCACGAACGAATCGTCGAGTCCTAGATCCTCGAGCTTTCGCTTGTTGGGCGTGCGATTGATACCCAGGCGATGAAGCGCTGACACCGCGTTGGGCGACTGGAAGACCACCCGGCGATTCTCGTCGAGCACCAGCAGGCCATCACCCACTCGAGGTGCCCCGTACTGCGGCTCGTCCGCGCCGACGAACGGATAATAGCCATCGCTCACCATCTGCATCAGACGGTCAGACAGATCGAGGTAGGTCTTCTCCAGCTGGAGGAACTCGCGCTGGATCGTTCGACGCTCGCGAAGCACAACGCCGAGCGGACGGCCCTCGAACGAGAATCGTGCGGCCACGATGCTTGCACTGCCGTCGGGGAAGTGTGGGCCGAGTTCGACCACATCGTCCTGGAGCTCACCGGTGTTCCATGCGGCCGCCACCATCGGCCGGTTCTCGACGCGATGCCGGTCGCCGATTGGATCGTGGGTGTACAACGTCGGCGCGGTCGAGGCCCGCACGTTGCCGAGCACGACGAATACCTGATCGTCATCGACGGTTGGAGCAAGGACAAGCGCATCACCGAGCGCGAGGTCGGCGAGCAAGCCCCAGGTCCGAATCAGCCGCTGCAGATGCCGAATCGCGACTTTGTCGAAACCAGCAACCTGGCGAGCAAGATCGAGCGGAGAGGCCATCGCATGATCCTACGAGTCGGTGGCTCCACCCGACCAGAGCTGCTGGCCAAGTGACAACAAACCGTCGACATCGCTCGGTGAGTGCACGAGCCGTGGAATCGTCGACACGCTGGACGACGCGATGGTTGCGATCGCCGCCCGCTGAGCCGCCGCAACCTCGCAGCGCTCGACCACATAGTCAGCACCGGGAGCGAGCAGTCGCGTCATTCGCTGACTCAACGGCGATCCCGCGCCATCGACGAGCCGACGAGCGACGTCCTCGACTTTTGGTTCCCAGAACACTTCGGGTTCCACACCGTTGACGACCACCGCATCGAATGTGAGGTCGCGAGATGCGAGCGATTCAGCCAGCAATCCGAGGCGTGCAATCGCATCTGCCGAGGGCGATGCGACCGCAACGAACGCAGCATCATCACCGGCGAGTTCGTTGGCCACCGCGGTGGTCCTCTCGACCATCGCCGGAACGACACCGCTCATGAGCTGAAAGAACTCCACCACGTCAGCAAAGAACTCCGAACCGAGCAACCTGTCGGCCAGTCCGGCAAACGTCTTGGCCGCGGCGCCGCCCACGAACGTACCGTCTCCTCCGGTGAGCCAGTTGAGGAGCGAACTGCTGAAGAAGTCAGACACCCTCCCGGGGGCATCGAAGAAGTCGAGCGCGTTCTGTGACGGCGGCGTATCGACGATGATCAACCGGTAGCGATCCGCCTCGAGCGCCGAGTCCAGCCAACCCAATGCTGCGTAGTCGTTCCCGTGGACGAAGGTGTCGGCGATTCTTCGGTAGACCGGATTCGCCAGGATGCGGCCCGCCACCTCAGGATCAGCCTCCGCACCGACCATGTCGTCCCACGCCGGGCCGGGGTCGAGCATCGCTGCATAGACACGGGACCTCTTCGAACCGGAACCGGGGATTTCGACCGCATCGTTGCCAGCGATGTCGATGCCAAGTGCCGACGCGAGACGACGTGCCGGGTCGATCGTCAACACGAGTACATCACCGTCGAGATGTTGACCGGCAGCAAGACCGATCGCTGCAGAGACCGTTGTCTTGCCCACGCCGCCGCCCCCAGCGACCACGGCGAGGGAACGGCCCGAGATCAGCTCACCCAGGCTCGTGGCGCCGATGGAGCTCACAGTGAAAGCTCATCGGCGATCGCTTCGCGAATCGACGCTCGGGGCGAGTCGACCACACCGAGCTCGGGGATGTGCAAGATGGGCATTCCGCTCGGCAGCTCTGATCGGAGCCGGGCGTCGATCGCCGATGCCACGTCTGCGCGATCGAGACCGATCTGGACGGCATCGAAGACCCCAGCTGCGCCCTTGGACAATCGACCCGGACGGTCGGCCAGCAGCGCATCGACTTCATCTCGAGGCGCACGCGCATAGAGCTGCGGACGAGTTCGATTCACGACCACTGCGGCGAGCGTGGCGGGGGTTTCCGCATGTAGGCGGTCCACGAACTCGAGGGTCTCCGAGACCGGCACTTCCTCGGCGAGAGTCACGTTGACGACGCCGGTGATCGATGCATCTGCGAGAAGGTCGACAACCCAACCGGTCTCCCGGGCGAGCCGGCCGATTGGAGCGATCTCTCCAACACCGGCTGGGGCTGCGAGCTCGCCCAGGAGGTGACCACTCGAGGCGGCATCGACGACGACCAGATCCCAGTCGCCCGAGCGTGCCTCCTCGGCGTATTTTCCGACGAGAAGCAGCTCGGAGACTCCCGGTGCGGCCTCTGCGACGAACGAGAATGCGCTCGCAACAGGCCCCGATACCGCGCCAAGCGGCCCGAGCTGCAGCTTCACGAACTCGTTGAGCGACGCCTTTGCCTCGATCTGAAGGACATGCAGGTTGCTCGCCACCTCTTGAGCAGCGTGGGCGGGTGTGACCCCAAACATGCCCGCGGCGCCGGGGCTGCCGTCGGCGGAGACCAGCAGCGTCCGCCGTCCCCGGAATGCCGAGAGCTCGGCGAAGGCCGCCGCTACGGAAGACTTTCCTGTACCGCCTTTGCCGCCAACGATAAGCAGCCGCCGGTCAAGGATCGTCATGAAACCATCCTACGGCTGGGACCCGATCCCAAACGAAGGGCGGGCGGGAGCCCCGACGTGAAGCGCGTCAGCCGAAACCGATGGGTCGGGTCGAGTCTTCACTGCCGACCTCGACGTAGGCGATCTTGTCGGCGGGAACACCGACCTGACGGCCCTTCTTGTCTTCGAGCCACAGGACAGCGTCAGAACCAGAAAGTACTGAGTCGACCGATGCCTTGACCGAAGCGCCATCGGCGCCGTCAGCGAGTTCGATCATGATTTCTTTGGGGGTGTACGTGACACCGATTCGAATTTCCACTGTGTTCCTTCGTTGACGAATGTGTGATGGTGACTTGGGTACCGAGGACGGCTTAGTTGAGCAGGTTCAGTTTCGAGGTGTAGCGGCGCTTCGGGGCCAGCTCCCCGTCGATTCGCTCGGCCATCGACGCGAACACCGCACCCGCTTCGCTCTCTGGATGCGTGGCCATGATCGGGTGGCCGCTGTCGGAGCCTTCTCGCAGCTCGGGGATGAGCGGCACCTGGCCGACCAGCGGAACCTCGAGTCGGTTGGCGAGCTCTTGGCCGCCGCCGGCGCCGAACAGGTAGTACCTCTTGCCGTCATCGCCGGTGAACCAGCTCATGTTCTCGATCACACCGTGGACCGAGAGGTTGACCTTTTGCCCCATGAAGGCAGCGCGTTGGGCAACGCGTTGAGCTGCAGGCTGCGGCGTGGTCACGACGTAGAGTTCCGAGCGCGGAAGGAACTGCGCCAGCGACAAGGAGATGTCTCCCGTACCCGGCGGCAGGTCGACCAGGAGATAGTCGGGCTCATCCCAGTACACATCGGTGAGAAACTGCTCCAGCGCCTTGTGCAACATCGGGCCGCGCCAGATGACGGGTTGGTCTTCTTCGGCGAAGAAGCCCATCGAGATGGCGCGGACGCCATGGGTTTCTGGTGGGATCAGCATGTCGTCGATGACCACCGGTGCGTGTTCGATGCCCAACATGCGTGGAATCGAAAAGCCCCAGACGTCGGCGTCGATGATGGCCGTGGACTTGCCCCGAGCTGCAAGCGCGATCGCAAGGTTCGTCGTGATCGACGATTTGCCCACACCGCCCTTGCCCGACGCGATGAGCAGCACGCGGGTGCGAGAGTCCGGATCGGCGAACGGGATGTCTCGGCCTTCGGCATGGCCGTGTGCAGGATTGTTGCCAGCCGTCGCTGCGGGATCGCCGTGCAGCATCTGACGAACATTCGCCCGCTCGTCATCGGTCATCACCGTGAAGTCGACCGAGGGACTCGTGGCGCCAAGGCCCACGAGAGCGTCGGTGACCCGCGTGGTGATCTCGTTCTTGAGTGGGCATCCGGCAACCGTCAGGGCGATCTGCACGTCGACGGCGCTACCCGCGATGCCGATGGTCTTGACCATCCCAAGATCGACGATGCTCCGGTGGAGTTCCGGGTCCTCGACGGGGCGTAGTGCCTCGATGACCTGTTCTTCGGTGATCGACATCGGTGAGGTGTCCTCCAAGAGACTTTCGACCGCTGAGGTCGTCAGGTCAGGCTACCGAGAGAACCATCCACTCACGGTGCCGCTACCGCCGTTAAACCACCACCACGCTGCAAGCCCTGCCGCAACCATCAACATGAGCGAGACGGCGATTGTCGACTTGGGGATCGGCCCGTCCTCCTCCAGGCCCGGAGTCTTCTTTCGCAGATATCGCAGCGCGCGTTCGGCCCAGGCAACATCGCGAGACAAGATCACCAGGCCAGCGGCCGTCACCATGGCACCGGGGCCCGGCAGAACCATCATTGCGATTCCCGCCAGCATCACCGTGAAACCCACACCGATCCGAGCGAGCCGTAAGAGTGCGTGGTACCACGCCTGCTGCGGCGTGTCCTCGGTATGACCGACATCGAGTTCGGCCCGAATTGCCGCGTCGCGAAAGTCTTCACTGCCATCGTGGTTGATATCGAAATCGAGATCGATGTTTTCCTGGTGGCGTTTGTTGTGCACCCAGACAAGGTATTGGGTCAGAAGTCTCGTGATGCGTACAGGGTGACAAGAGCACCGATTGTCATAACCATCGCCACGACGGCCCACATCGTGGAATACCCCGCTCGTTCGATGATCCATCCGGTGACCAAGGGTCCCGAGAACACCCCGATGTAGACACCCGTTTGCGTCACGCCCGTCGCTGCACCGGCACTCTCGAGATTCGCTCGCACGATGCCGAAGTTGGTGAACACCGGCCACACCCAACCGACCCCAAAAGCGAGCAGTGTGGCGATCAGGTGCGTCGCTGGGGTCTCAATCGTGAGAAGCAGAACCCCGAGCGCCCCGACGAGACTCAAAAGGCCGGCAAGCGTGAATGGTCGCATCGTCATCGTGTCGAGACGAAACCCCAAGCCGAGGCGTACCGCGATGCCGCACGTCGCGCCACCGCTCAGCAACAGCCCGGCCCACCCCGCCGAAATGCCCGCCTCGACGCCCGAGCTCACGATCCATGCGTTCAACGCCCCGGCCGAGAAGGCGAGGAACCCGGTACCGATCGCTGCGATCGCCAGAATCGACCGCGGCGTGGTCGGGCTGACAACCGTGCGCGTCATTCGGCCGACCGGTTCGATCACTCGACGCACGTTCCACATCGAGAGCAGTGTGGCCATCGCTCCCAGCACGTAAGCCCAACGCCATCCCACCGTCAGGGCGATCGCCGGTACGGCGAGGCCACCAAGCAGAGAGGCTGCAGGCATGCCGGATTGTTTGAGCGCCATCGCGAGGCCGAGTCGGGGCAGTTTCGCCTGGCTCAAGAGGAGGTTGATGCCCGTCTGATTGGCAGAGTTGCACAGGCCCGCAAACGCGAGGCCGAGGACCAGCACGAAAAACGACTGTGCAAAGACCGCGATGAACAGCTGAGCCAATCCTGAGAGGACCAACGCATACGTGACCTGACGCCTCGGTCCGATGCGCTGTGCGATTCGCCCGAGCCGGATCGAGCCGACCATGGCTGCGAGAAAGAAACCGCCGATACCCCATCCGTAGATCGCTTCGGACACGTCGAAGTCGGCGGAGATCTGCACCGAGAGCGCTCCGACCAGGAAGGCCGGCAAGATCGTGGGGATGGTCGCCAGAACGGCTGCAGCGATGATCGCGCTCTGTCGATTGTCTGCCCTTGCTTCCGTCACCGACTCACCGTATCGGCACGGTCGTCCGTCGTCAGCGACGCCGTCGGAGCGAGAACAGACCTGCGGCGATGAGCGCGAGTCCTCCTGCAGTAACCGGAAGCGACAACAGCAGCCCATCGGTATCGAAGACGGTGACCTCGACGCGGAGCGCCCCGTCTTCGGTGTCGACGACGCGTAGAAAGTCAGCTTCGTACTGATCGGCGCGAGGCCGACTCCACTCATAAGGATCGACTGTTCGATCGCGCTGATAACCGGAGTCGCGGAGCGCTTGTTCCATGGCCTCCAGGGTTCCCTCATTGCCGGGAGTGGGCTCCCGGTAGAAGGCCGTGACCAGCGGAGAATCGCGATCGGTCAGAATCGACCACCTGCGGACTTCCACTCGCCGCGAGAGCTCGGCTGTCGGAATCGGTAGCTCGTCGGCCAGTTGGTCGTGAAGGATGAAGGTGCTGCCGAAGAACCCCACGAGCAGTACCGCTCCGGCGACGATCGAGGCGACGCCGAGCATCTTGCCCGAAAGAGCAGCCCTGACCCCACCAATGGAAAGCCGATCCCAACGTTGACCATCAACTCCGATTGCGGATCGCAGGACGACCCACGACTGCCAGACGAGGAGGCCAAGGACAACTCCCACAACCCCAAGCATGACGAGCAGGTATTGCGCACTGACATCTGACCCTTCGAACTCGAACTGCAGGTCGCGGGAGAACAGCGGGGCGAGCAGCCCTCGGACTGGGGTCCGATTTGGCGAGACCTCCCGAATGGCGTCCCAACGCAGCTGATAGATGGCGAACGAACCAACGTTGATCGTGAACGAGTACAGAATGAAGAAGAGAAACCACGTCCAGCCCGAACGGGACCACCTGATCGGCTGACCATCGGTCGGCACCATGACCAGCACGAAGAAAGCGGCGATCCACACGCCGACCCCGAACGTCGATATGGCAAACGTGTCGGTGAGCAAACTCGAGCGGGCCAACGCCGCGGCGGGGTTGTAGAAGAGGCCCAGCAGAACAAGGACCGAAACGGCCGCCGCCAAGGAGGCGAGAAGGCCGGAGGTGACCGCAATCGCCCCGCGCCCGACTCGGGACACGCGCGTCAGTTGACGCATGGCGTCGGGGGCACAAAACCACATGACCCACGCGAACAGAGCAGGCAGTCCGAGAATGACGAGACCGAACAACCACATCTGAGCGGCAGATGGAGCGTCCGCCGATGCTCCGATGACCTCGGCTGTCGTGGGCCAGCGGTCGATGAGTGGCGGATCAACCTGGTCGGCCAGATCGCTTGCCGTGACGTTCCGGGAGTATCCGGTGCGCACGATGAGCAAGCCAAGGACACCGAGGAACCCCGCCACCGAAACACGTTGGACTCGGCTGCGGCGCTGGGCTCGCTGTTCGATGCGCGCTCCAACGTCGTCCCAGTCGAGCTGTGCCGACTGGTCCACTCCAGGGCGCATCGTTTCTTCAAGTACGGCTTCGATGCTCATCTCAACTCCTCCGTCGGGGGCGTCTCACCAAGGAGATCGGCGAGTGTTCGAAGACCCCGGTGCAGGTGGGTCTTCACCGAACCTGCCGTCACGCCGAGCGTCTTGGCGATCTCTGGAACGGTCTGGTCGGCGTAGAAGCGAAGAACCACACACTGGCGTTGTCGCATGGGCAACGTCATCACGGCGTCTCGGACATGTTGATCCGGCAGCACGTCATTCGAGATGTCCACGTCGGCCTTCGCATGGCGCCGTTCCAACCGCAGCCGTCTGATCTTCGATCTCGAACGGTTGACCAGGGCGGAACGAACGTATGACTCGAGCGCAGTCGAATCGTCCAAGCGGGGCGGGTTCTCGACCAGGCGGACGAAGGTCTCCTGTACCAATTCCTCAGCGAGGGACCGGTCTCCAACCAGCCAGTGAGCCAGGCCGGTCAACCGCACGAACTCCGACGCGTACAACGACGCCAGGGGGTCGGGTGATTGCCCCTCGAAGACCGCCTCGTGTTTCGCCGCACCCATGGTGTTCACACTGGTACAGACGCAGCGTGCACCACGAAACGTTGACAAGATTCTCGAATTTCTTGCCCGAGCATGTGACGATCAGATGGACGGGATCCCATCGACGTAGGTGATCGTCGAAGCTCGACGGGCAGCGATGCGCTCGCCGGGGGTGATCACGCCGGTGAGGTTGAGCGGATCGCACGCGTTGACCGACACCTCGACGCCCGAACGTTCGGTGCGACGGACGCGGTCAAGGTGCTGCGTGGCTTCGGGCAGCGCGTATTGCTCGCCGCTGAAGCCGCTCACGAACCGCCCGCCTCGGATGACACCGCGGGCCTCGAGGCGACGGAATGCCCACAAGATCTCTCGCCAGGGCAAGGCAAGTTGCTCTCGCTGCACCAACGAGTGGAAGACCACACCCCACCTGGCCAACAGCTGTTCGGCGACCGCTTCGGCAAGCTCGTCACGATCGGCATCGAGCGCGTGCTCAGCAAAGATCGTCCAACGACCCTCTCCCCCATGGCGGGCCGTCGACCCGCGTCGCAGACCGCGGGTTGCCCGCTTCGGTGTCGTGGAGCGATCTCGAGCATCGAACAAAGAACGAACTGCGTGGAAGCTGTCGGCATGAACCTGTCCGCGCCACACCAACTCCCACAACCCTTGCTCGACATCGCTTGCCAGACGCCCGGTGCCCGCACCGAGTTCGTGGTGAAACCGAGCCCCTCGCGACCGGAGTTCTTCGAGCAGATCGGACGCACAACCGACGTCTTGTTCCTCGGGCTGGTTGTCGCCCCGTGCTGCAGCCACCAACCACTCGAGGTCATTGCGAAGCGCAAGCGTGATCGGAGTGGCCTTGGTCGCGGTCGGCCTGGCCGAATCGGTGGAGCAGACCACAAGTCGACCCCAGGTGATGTCGCCTGCCAGACTGCGTCGGTCGAGGACCTCCGCGCGAAAGTCGGTGAGTCGAGGCGTGAGGAGATGGGGTTCCCACGCCGCAGCAGCTGTATGCCATCCCTGGAGCTGAGCCACGACAGAAGTGAGGCCGTCGACCCCGGAGAGCTGCGACCCGGGCGCCAGGTGCTGCCACTCGAAGAGGAAACGCATGAAGTCTTGTGCCGTAGAAGGCTCGACCCGCGCCCGTTTACCCTTCTGGGAATACACGTGCATGCGAGACAGCAGTCTTCTCGAACACCACTGCTCATCGGGAACGTCGGTCCACTGCCCCCGAATGGCAAAGCCTTCGTTTTCGAGGCCGACGAGGGTGAATTCGATCGACGATCGGTCGACCCCCATTTGACTCGCGAGCATGTCGCCTGTGGTGACCGCGCAACAGTCGAGTCGACCTCGCACGGCGTTGAGCAAGGCCGCAGTGCGATCGACGGACGTCGTTTCGACATCGGGCCACAGGTCGGGCCGCAATGATGCTGCTGCGGTACGATCCGCACCAACCGTCCAGTACTCGCTCGTGCCGACGGCGATGGCGGCCCGGCCGGCAGCGACCAGCTCGTCGAACATCGGACGCCACATGTCGACAGCTCGAGTGACGACGAGAGACTCGATCAGTTCGTAAAGCTCATCGGGTGTCTTCGGTTCGGGAATGACCTGTTCGGCAACCTCCGCGATCGCTTCTGGCGACACGGTGCCGATGTCGGTGAGATCGACGGGCAACCCTCGTCGGAGCGGAACAGCCCGGCTTCGCCGGTCGATGGCCTCGGCGTCGTCCAGAAAGGTGAACGCCTTGCCAACCAGTAGTTCATGGCAGAGAGGCGAGGGTTCGGTGGAGTCGACCGTGACAACCTCGAGCGACCCATCCTCGAGCCGGCCAACGAGGGTGCGCAAGCCTTCGAGATCCATCGCTTCTTGGAGTGTGTCCTCCATCGTTTGACGCACGATGACGTGGTCGGGCAATTCGACCGGGCCCGACACGTTCTCTTGGCACGCCGCAGCCAACGGGAACAGCGCCGCCATCATGTCGTCGGCCTCCATGCGCTGGATGGGTGGAGGGTTCTTGCGACCACCTTTCCAGCGCAGGACCAACAACGAACGATTGAGGTTCCATCGCCACCGGCTGAGGAACATCGGCGACGGGGGCACCAAGACCGCATTGGTCAACGTTTGTTCGACCGTCTTGGACTTCAAGAAACCCGACACGTCGCCGAGGGGAAAACTGTGCTGTGGGCCGAGGGAAAGGCACACCGCGTCGTCGGATGCGGCTGCCTGCAGTTCGAAATCGAAGTTCTTGCAGAACTTCTTCCGCAGCGAAAGGCCGAAGGCACGATTCAATCGGGCGCCGTTCGGAGAATGCACGATCAGCTGCATGCCACCGGTCTCGTCGAAGAACCGCTCGATCACGAGTTTGTCTCTCGTCGGCAATGTGCCGAGGATGGCCAGCGATGCCGCCAAGTATCGGATGACCTGTTGTGCGGGTTCGGCATCGATCTGCGCTGCTCCCATCAACCAGACCCGGGCCGCGTCGGGGTCGCCAGCGCGAAGCCGCTCCTCGACCGCACGGCGGATGATGCACACCTCTTCGGACAATTCGAGTGTGCGCCCCGGCGCCTCGCCGAACCAGACGGGAATCGTGGGCGGAAGACCCTCGGCGTCGACGACTCGGACCACGCCCGGCTCGATTCGGCGAATGCGCCAACTGTGCGTACCGAGGGTGAAGATGTCGCCAGGCATCGACTCGGTCGCCCAGTCTTCGTTCACCGAACCAATGAACGTGTCGTCTGGGTCGAGGAGCACGCGATAGTCGCCGAGCTCGGGGATGGCCCCGCCGCTGGTGAGCGCAGCCATTCGAGCCCCACGTCGCCCGCGCACCTCCTCGTTGACGTCGTCGTGATGGATCCAGTGCGAACGCACGCCGCGACCGGTTTGCACCCCTGACGCTGCCAGTTCGAGGCACTGGTCGAAGTCATCGCGAGTGAGCGCTCGGTACGGGCTGGCCCGGGTCACCAACGCAAACAACTCGTCGACGTCCCAATCTTGCGCCGAGACCTCGGCCACGAGCTGCTGAATGAGGATGTCGAGCGGTGCATCTGGAGGCAACAGCGCATCGAGGCGCCCGCCGTGGACGGCCGTGAGCAACGCACAGCACTCGACAAGATCGTCACGGGTCTGGGGATACAGCCGCCCTTTCGGCACGCCATATCGATTGTGATTCGCTCGTCCCACCCGCTGGAGAAAGGTGGCGATGTTGCGTGGAGATCCCAGCTGACAGACCAGATCGACCGGGCCGACATCGATGCCGAGCTCGAGTGACGCCGTGGCCACGAGCGCCTTCAAGTCCCCCGCCCGCAAGCGGCGTTCGACCATGAGCCGCCGGTCCTTCGACAGGCTGCCATGGTGCGCGACCACATTCGCCTCGGCGCCTTCGTCATTGACCGCCAATCGTTCGCCGAGCTCGTGGCTGATCCGCTCGGCCATGCGACGAGTGTTGACGAAGATCAAGGTAGTGGTGTGCTGCTCGACGAGCTCAGCGATGTGATCGAGGATCTCGCCCATCTGTTCGGCAGGAGCGATCGCCTCCATCTCTGACGGTGGGACGACCAGGTCGAGGTCGAGCTCTCGAACGTGTCCCTCGTCGACGATCTGACACGCCGCTTCGCCAGCCGAATCGACCCGGTTGCCGACGAGTAGGTTCGCGACGGTGGAAATCGGCTTTTGTGTTGCCGAGAGCCCCACACGAACAAACGAATCGTTGCCGGCGGAACGGCAGATGTGATCGAGCCGTTCCATCGTGAGCGCGAGGTGTGAACCACGCTTGTCTCGGGCCAACGAGTGAATCTCATCGACGATGACCGTGTCGACCGTGCTCAATGCCGCTCGAGCCTTCGACGACGTACACATGAGATACAACGACTCCGGTGTCGTCACGATGAAAGCCGGTGGCTTCTTCACCATTGCGGCCCGCGCCGATGTCGGTGTGTCTCCAGACCGCACGCCGACACGGATGGTGGGTGCACCGAGGCCCATGGTCTTCGAGATGGCGGCAATCTCGAGCAGGGGACGCTCGAGGTTCTCGGCGATGTCGACGGCGAGCGCCTTCAGAGGCGAGACATACACCACTTTGGCAACACCATCGGTGGCCTCGCCACGCTCGTGTGCCTTGTACAACCGGTCGATGGCGACCAGAAAGGCAGACAATGTCTTGCCCGAGCCGGTGGGCGCTGCGACGAGGGTGTCGCGTCGAGCCGCGATGTGTGGCCACGCGGCACGCTGGGGTGGCGTTGGACCGTCGGGAAACCGCTCGCCGAACCACGCTCGCACCGCAGGGTGGAACGACTCCATGCCCGGGTGGTCGAACAAGCTGGGACGGTCGACGACCGACACGTCATCGGTCGTCGAGCTGGACAGAGATGTCTCGATGATTGCCACCCGAACGACATTAGGTACGGGGTGTGACATGCAATATGATTTGCCGACCATGACCGTGTATCTCGTCCGCCACGCATCAGCGGGAACCCGAGGCAGCCTCGGACCTCACCACGACCTCGACCGCAGCCTCGACTCGCTGGGCGTCGATCAGGCAGCCCACATTGCAGATCTGCTCGCGGATCGAGGGGTCGAACGGATCTACAGCAGCGGTGCGGTGCGCTGCATCGAAACCGTCGAACCGCTCGGGGCGAAGCTCGGCATCGATGTCGAGGTCCACCCCGCCCTGATGGAAGGCCAGAGCGCCACGATGGCGGTCCACCTCGCCCGCACCCTTGCCTCCGATCAGATCACCGCCGTGTTCAGCAGCCACGGTGACATCATTCCCGACATGATCCAGACCCTTGCTCGCGAAGGCATGATCATCATCGGACCACGAGCCTGGGCCAAGGGATCAACCTGGGAAATCCGCACTCGCGGTGGCGACCTCACCGAAGCAGAGTTCCTCGGGCCGTACTAGTTGTCGGGACTCCCGCCCGACATCCGGCGTAGCCGACCTGGTCGATCAGCGACGACACGTCGGGACTCCCGCCCGACATCCGGCGTAGACGACACGGTCGCTACGCGAGCGATCGCCTCCGGCTCCCTCCCCTCTCGCCCGAGGCGCTTCCGTAGTGCGCATAGCCACAGACGGTTTGGCTGGTGTGACACCCGACACAAGGGGTCTGACCCCTTTTTTGAAAAAGGGGTCAGACCCCCGTTCATGTTTGGAGAAGGTCAAAAGTGAGGCGCGACCCTACGGCGACCGCTGGAGGGCGAAGCCCGGGAATCACTACCAGCTGATCTCGATCTCTAGCGAGGTGCCGTCGCCGTCGATCTCGAGTTCGACCTCCACGTCGACCTCGTTGGGGACCTTGATATTGTAGGGGATGCCTTCTCGCTTGAAGGAGATCTCGTTGTGTCGAGCCAGTGAGTCGGCCAACGCGTGCAGGCGCGCGGCGAGTTCTTCGCGGTTGAGGGTTTCTTCGGTTTCGATGTCGAGGAGTTTGTCGCTCATGAGCAGAACCTATCGAATCAGTGCTTGTAGATCTGCAATTGTGTTGGCCTCGGCCGGAGCTTTGTCTGGTCGGTATTGCTTCACCCGGGCGAACCGAAGGGCGAGACCGCCTGGATAGGTGGTCGACCGCTGGACGCCATCGATCGCGATCTCGACGACGAGCTCGGGTCGAACGAACACCGTGATCCCCTCGCGACTGACCTCACGCTCCAGCAGTTGTTCGGTTTGTGCCGTGAGCAATGCATCGGTGAGGCCTTTGAACGTCTTTCCCACCATCACGAACTCGTCCCCGTCGAGCGCCCCGAGATGCAGGTTCGAGAGCCAGCCGGTCCGTCGTCCGTGACCCCACTCCGCACCGAGTACCACCAGGTCGTAGGTGTGTACTGGCTTCACCTTTCGCCATGTCTTGCCGCGTCGTCCCGCCGCGTACGCCGAGTCGATCGCCTTCACCATCACGCCTTCGTGTCCCGAAGCCAACACTCGCGACGCGAACTCTTCGGCGATCGTCGGATCGCTCGTGATGATGCCCTCGATCGCCGAGCCGCCAGCCACATCAGCGAGGTGATCGAGACGGGTCGTCAGGGGTTCGTCGATCAGGTCGACGCCATCGCGGTGCAAGATGTCGAAGAACTGGGTTTGCAGCGAAACCCGACCACTCTCGCCACCCGAGCTGAACGTGGACGCGGTGTCTTGAAACATCTCTGGAGAGTCTTCGCTGAGGCCGATCAGCTCGCCATCGAGCACGACCGACTCGACAGGTAGCGCTCGAACCGCATCACACACCGAGGCCAAACGTTCGGTGACGTCGTTGAGATTTCGGGTGTAGAGCCAAATGTCGTCACCAAAACGGTGCGCCTGGATCCGTATTCCGTCGAGCTTGGCTTGCACGGACACTTCGCCAAGTTCTTCGACCGCCTCGCTTGCGGTCGCCGATGTGGCCGCGAGCATGGGCTGCACTCCCCTCCCGATCCGAAGGCCGACCGCATCGAGCGAGTCTCGTCCGCCGGTCAAGGCAAGTTCTGCGGTCTCGCCAAGATCTCCGGACAACATCGCGGCCCGCCTGACAGAGGCGACGGGAACGCCAGCGGCCTTCGCCACGGCGGTGACCATGACTCCGTCCAGCGCACCCTGGCGCAACCCACCTGTCAACACCGTTTTGAGAAAGTCGGCCTCGGCGTCGGTGGCCTTGCCGAGTAGCTCTTCGAGGAGTGCGGCCCGACGCGCCTTCGATCCCGAACCCGACGTCGCGGCCAATTCGGTCATGGCGGCGTCGACGTCGGCGATCGTCAGGGTCGATTGAGCGCTGGACGTGATCTCGAGATCTCGCACCGCTGCCCAACCAACTCCGATGCGCCCCTGTCGCACCTCACCGGTCAGCAGCCCAACCAGTACCGGTGCCTCGGTTCCGTCGATCTCGTTCAGCAGCGCTGAGAGCGCGGCGACCTTGTCATTGCGGGCCGACGATGCGGCCACCTCCGTTGCGGTGGCCACCACCGCAGAAAGACCAAGCGAACTCATCGCCGAACTGTAGATCGTTACGCGAGTGCTTCGCGGAGCCCAAATTGATCGATCAGTGCGATCATGTCGGCTGGGGGTTCGGCCAGCGCGTCGAACGCCGCAAGTTCAACACGGGCTTCGTCTTGACGGTCGAGCCGATTGAAGATGAACGCTCGAAAGACCCTCGCGTCGGCGGTGTCTGGATCGGCATCGACGGCGCGCTGCAGCCACTCTTCAGCATCGGAGAACAAGGCGTCGGCCCCCGACTCGGCAAGGAGTGCAAGCGTCCAGCCATGCCAGGCAAGTGCATCTGCATTCTCCGGCTCGACTTCGAGCACGGCATCGAATGAACGGATGGCCTTCTCAGGATCTTCGAGCTGGACGAACAACTCGCCGGACAGTTGTGCCTCGGCCAGACCCACGTTGTTCGCCGCCAGGTCGGGCAGACCGTCGGTCTCATCGAGGAGTTCGGCCATCCGTGCCACACCGATACGTTCTCGGACCTGGCGTTGCCTGACGAGGTTCTGTGCAATAGCCGTCGGGTTCGACGCGTCGAACGCAGCGAGCTCTGCGGACGCATCTTCGTAACGTTCTTCGTCGAGAGCCACGATCGACCGGAACACTCGGACATCGCCGTACTCCGCGTCGAATGCCACCGCCTCCTCGAAGTCGGTCTTGGCCGCCTCGACATCACCCGTTTGGTACTGAATCCACCCTCGATACGTCAGAGCCTCGACGTTCGTCGGCGAGATCTCGAGGACCTCCCCGTAGAGCTCGATCGATCGCTGGGCATCACCCTGGCCAAACGCCGCTGCTGCGTCAGACAACAACGACGCGGTGCTGAGACGGATCTCGCCACTGGCGGTCTCACCGTCGCCGCGCGCTCCGGAGAACTCGACCATCGCCCACGAAGCAAGGGCCGCCACGACGACAACGCCGACGAGCCATTTGAGCTGTGACGAGCGCGGCGTGGAGGTTCGAGCGGTCCGCTTGATCGCGGCGCCGTCGAGCGCTCGACTGATCTGTGCCGCGCGAGCGGTGTGGTCGTCGCGAAGTGCGTCGAAGTCGAGCTGGTCGATGTCGCCAGCGGCCAGCTCGGCGTCGAGGTCGTCGAGGGAGGCGAGCAAGTGCTCACGTTCATCGGTCAGCCGCTGTCGTTCAGAAGGGGTGAGAGCCCCAGCACTCATGACTCCACCTGCTCCTGGCGTTCTCGGCGCAACGATTCGACCAAGTCGATGTCGGCCCGCGAAGCCGATCTTGCGTCGGTGGAGCGCCAGCGCCGAAACACCGACGCGAGCGCAGCGAAACCAAACACCATCACGACGACGGGAAGAATCCAGATCAATCCGACGACCCCGCCGGATCGAGGCCGAAGGTCGATCGATTCGTTGTAGCTGGCGACCAACGCTTCGGTGATCTCCTCGTCGGTCTGCCCATCGTCGACCTGTCGACGGATCTCTCGGCGGATCTCCTGGGCAACGACCGCGTTCGACTCGGCGACCGACTGCCCATCACACGTCGGACACGCAAAGTCCTCCGACAAGGAGCGAACTCGGTCTTCGTTGGTTCGCGGCGGACCCTCGAGCTGCGTGGCGATGACGAGCGAAGAGATTCCTGCTGCGAGCAGGCAGAGCCAGATGAGCGAGCGACGTGAGAACATCAGGACTCCGCTACCACAGTTGTCGAGTTGGCCCTGTTGAGACGATCGATCTCTGTTTCGATGTCGAGCTTGGTGACGCCTCCGATGAACTTCGTCGTCACGATGCCAGAGGGGGCGACGAGGTAGGTCTCGGGTACCGCGGCCACGCCGTAGCTGATCGCGTGCCTGCCGGTGTCCTCCGCGAGGACGGCCCACTCCCCTCCGTTCGTCGCGAAGAATTCGCGGACGTTGCTCGCGGTATCGCTGAAGGCGACACTCACGACCGAAGCCTCGCCAGTAGCCGAATACTGCTCGTCGAAGGCGACGAGTTCAGGGTGTTCCTCGATACACGGAACGCACGTCGTGGCGAAGAAGTTCACGACCACCCATCGACCGCGCTCGGCATCGAGATCGAACGTGGTGCCGTCGACGGCCTCGCCGGTGATCAGCGGCGCCGTCTTGGATATCAATGGACTTCGGGCAAATCCGGCCTCGCCATCGCTGGTGGCCAGCACGGCGATCAGAACCACCAGTACCGCTCCGACCGCAGTGGCAGCAAAGAAGGCGAGACGCGAAGGGCCGGCGGGAAGTTCGACCTCAACGACGTCGTCCGCGTCCATGTCATCCATCAGACGGGCACCGGTTCCGCTGGTGGTTCGACCGGCTCATCAGATTCGACCGGGAGAGCAGAAGTTGCTGCAGTTGGGCGGCGTCGTTTGCCAGGGACGAGCGCGAGCGCCGTGCCAACGGCCATCATGACCCCACCGATCCAGAGCCACTGCACGAGAGGTTGCACCGTGACCCGCACGACCGCACCGTCGGCGCCGTCCTCTGTAGGGATGACGGAGAGCTGCACGTCGTCGACGAGCGAACCACGTGTCTGCGGCGTTCCAATCGTTCGGCCCGCGAACGGGAAGACGGTGAGGGCTGGGCGTTCGATGTGTCCATCCACTTCGACGAGTACTTGATTGTCGATCCGGCCGTCGGGAGCGATGACCTGATCGGTGCCTCGAAAGATGAACTCGTGACCTGCGAGCTCGGCGGAGTCACCGACCTCTTCGAAGCTGAACTCCGCTTGCCGGAGGTAGGCATTGCTCGCGGCGAATGCGACGGCGATGAGAATCACGCCGAGATGAACGATCATTCCGCCATTCGTGCGGCCCACGAGTCCTCGCCAGCCCTGGCGTTTGGTGGCGATGACAAGTTGACGGACCGCGGACCCGGCGGCAACTCCCGCGAGCCCGAAGGCCAGCACGGGGGCGAACCCGGCGGCACCCAGCAGCATCGAACCGATCATGGCGACGACCCCAGCAACGGCCGGCCAGAGCAAACGATCGCTCAGGACCTCACCAGAGGCCTTCCTCCACGGCAATACCGGCGCCATCGCCATCAAGAACAGCAAGACGAAACCAATCGGCATGGTCATCCGGTCGAAGAACGGATTGCCGACGGCGATGCGGTCACCATTGATGGCCTCGATGATCAGCGGCCAAACGGTGCCGAGCAAGACGACGAAGGCGAACGCTGCGAAGACCACGTTGTTCGCCAGGAAGGCGCCTTCGCGAGAAAGCGGCGAGTCGATCTTTCCGACCGAGCGCAACGCGTCACCTCGCATGCCGACCAAACCGACGGTGACAACCACGATGACCGCGAAGAACCCGAGCAACAGGGGCCCGATCCCGGATTCGGAGAACGCGTGGACCGAGGCAATGACACCCGACCGCGTGAGGAAGGTGCCGAGAATCGTCAGGGCGAAGGTGGCGCAGATCAGCGACAGGTTCCACACCCGCAACATTCCGCGGCGCTCCTGCACCATCACCGAGTGAATGAACGCAGTGCCGGTGAGCCACGGGAGGAACGACGCGTTCTCGACGGGGTCCCATGCCCAATAGCCTCCCCAACCGAGAGTCTCGTAACTCCACCACGCGCCGAGCACGATGCCGAAGGTGAGGAATCCCCAGGCGAAGACCGTCCACCGTCGGGTCTCGACCAGCCAACCTTCGCCCACGCGCCCCGTGACAAGCGCTCCGATGGCGAACGCGAACGGCACGGTGAATCCGACATACCCGAGGTACAACATCGGCGGGTGAAAGGCCATGAACGCATTGTTCTGCAGCAGTGGGTTCAGCCCAGGCCCATCGGCCGGCGGGTTCGAGACCTCGATGAACGGGTTCGCCGGGCCCAACATCAATCCGAAGAAGAAGAGCGTCACGATCAACATGGTGAGCAAGGCCCAGCCCACCATCGAGTCGTCGGTGCGATCGCGGAAACGCCAGGTGACCACGACCAGGTACCCGACGAGAATCAACGCCCACAGCAAGATGGAACCTTCGAGCGCTCCCCAGAGGGTCGCGATGGTGAACAGGATCGGCGTGTCGATGCGACCGTGCTCGGCCACGTATTTCACGCTGAAGTCGTGCTGGAGCAACGCCGACTCCATCGTGATGACCGCGATGACGACGGCGACTGCGATGAGGCCCACGTGGAGGCGAACCGCTCGCATGAGCTCGGGACGTTTCTTGATGAGCGAGTAGGTCGAAGTGCCAGCGCCGAGAAGGGCGCCGGCAAAACCCAGCGACACCGCGCCGTATCCAATCAGCACATGCACGGCGAATCAGACCTCGGGTGCGTCGACGGCGTCTTCGCCACACGACGCCGCTTCTTCGATGCGATCTTCGCGGTATTCGTTGTCGTGTTTCACGAGCATGCGGTCGCTCTCGAAATAGAACCCGTCGTTGGCCCCGGCTTGCCAAGGTTCACCGATCGATGCAGAGTCGGCCCACCGTCCTTCGAGCACGACCGGTACCCCCAACTGGAACGCCTCGGCCACGTTGCCCCGATGGATGATGTCGACCGCGGTGCCGTCGCAGGCGATCGAGAAACGCACGGCGGTACCACCTTCGAAATCGAACTGGTCGTCGGAGATCGAGATCGGCGAACCGAGCAGCCGGAAACGCCGTTCGGCCAATTCGTCTCGTTCGGCGACCGCGGTGTCGGCTTCGCGAAGGAACAGCGTCGCGCCGGAAAGACCCTGGAACAACACGAACCCGACGACGGCCAGAACGAGCGCCAGCACGATCGTTGGGCCACGCCGCGAGCCGCGCTTGACGGCATCGCGCGGCATCGGGGTCAGGTCGAGACCGGAGCCGTCGACTCCCTCGGTGGCGTCGGGGCTGTCGGAGGCCTCGATGTCCCCTGAGTTTGGGCCGCGATCCGACATCAGGTCTCGCCGATCGTGTCAGCGTCTTGGCCGGTCATCCACCGCTGTCGTTCGACGGGCACTCGGAGAGCCACCCGCTTGGCCCGTTGCATGACCGACCAGGCAAACAGCCCTGAGGCCCCAAAGGCGATGCCCCAACCTGCGACCAGATATCCAACGTGTGTCATGCTCGTCCTCCCTGTCGTGCACCATCACCGACGAGCTCGTCGGCTTCGGCGCGGCGTCGTGTTATCGCTTCATCGAGCCCGAATCGTTCGTCTTGGCGTTCGAGCCAAGCCAGCCGGAAGCGATGGATCAACATCCAGAAGTACGCGCCCAGCCCAACCACGATCGAGAAGAAGAGTGTGAACGCTTTCAGGTCTTCGATGGCCGCTTCGGCGATCGTCGACTCCTGGTGGATCGTCTGGTTGTTCCACCATTCGACCGACCGGTTGACGATGACCACATTCACGATGAGAAGCAAGCCGACGACTGCCGCACGCTTGGCTCGTTCCTCGGCCGTGCCTTCGAGACGACGGACGGCGAGGTAACCGAGCGCCAGCATGAACAGCACGAGCGTGGTGAGCAATCGCACATCACCCCACTCCCACCAGGTGTTCCAGATCGGGCGACCCCAGATCGAGCCCGTGATCAACGTCAGCGCGGCGGCCAGCGTCCCGATCTCGGCGGACGCTCCGGCGACGAGGTCCCACCACACGGACCGTTTGATCAGAACCATCACAGACCCGATGGCCGTCACTGTGAACGCGAAGTAGGCGACCAACGCCGATGGCACATGGATGTACATCAACCGAACGGCATCCTTTTGGGTGGCGTCGGGATCGGTGGCCACGAACGCCAAATAGAGCAACAATCCAATTCCCGCGAGCACGGTGAGCCCGAGCAATCGCGTCGTTCGACTACCGGTGACTCCGCCACGTCGAGCTTCGGGCTTCTCCACTACCGACATCAGTTCTCCTCCATCATCACGCCATGGCTCACGACTCCGAGAGCCAGGTACAACGCCGCGAATCCATACAATCCTCGAGTCCACGCCCACCCGTCCGCCGCAACGGTGCCCATCGCGTCGCCGAACGCGCGAGTCGCTCCAATGAGGACCGGGGAAAGCACGGGTAGTAGCAGAATCGGCAAGACGGTCTCCCGAGTGCGTTGGCCGCCGAGAAGCGCTCCGTACAGAGTACCTGCGGCTCCGACGCCGACGACCGCGCCAACAAGCGCTGTCACCAGAAGAAGACCGTCATCGATGGATGCCCCATAAAAGATCGAGACCCCACCGAGAAGCACTCCTGCCACGACGAGAATCTGCGCGATCAGTGCCGCCGCTTTCCCAAGAAAGACCGAGGCGGGCCGCAGCCCCGTCAACAACAGGCCTTCGCGAGCACCCTCACCCGCTTCGACCGCCACCGAACGATGGATCGCCAGGATCGAGGCCAAGAGAATCGCGACCCAATAGAGCCCCGGCGTGAAATTGGTGAGCGTCGCTCGGTCGGCGTCGAGCGCGAAACCAAAAAGAACGAGAACGAGGATCGAAAAGGGCGCCACCTGATTGATCGCCACCCGTGAGCGGCGTTCGATCCGGAGGTCCTTGCCCGCGACGAGGAGAATCTCACTCAACATGGTGAGGCTCCTCGGGGGTCGTTCCGTCGGCACGATTCGCCACTTGCGGATCTTGCTCGTACACCACCCCGCCGGCGACCGTGACGCGTCTGTCCACGACTGGCTCGACCCGGTCGAGTTCGTGCGACGCGACGAGCACCGCGCCCCCGGCTGCGGCGGCGTCGGTTATCAAACCATCGACGAGATCTCGGCCCCCTTGGTCGAGGCCGGCATGCGGCTCATCGAGGAGCCAGAGTTCGGGGCGGCGAGCCGCTGCTACAGCGATGGCGGTTCGCCGACGTTGCCCAGCCGATAGGCGATTGACGGGCACATCGAACAAGCGGTCCTCGATCTGCATTCGATCGGTACTCGCGCGTTGTTGCGCGTCGGAGACACCGGCAGCCCGCCCCCAGAAACGGATGTTCTCTCCGACGGTCAGATCGTCATAGAGCATCGACTGATGGCCGACGTACCCCACTCGGGCGCGGATGGACCGACGATCTCGCACAAGATCGGAGTCGAGCACGTGTGCCGATCCAGCCTCGGGGCGAAGCAGCCCAGCGCACAGGCGCAAGAGCGTGGACTTGCCCGCACCGTTTGGACCTTGCAGTAACACGGCCTCGCCCGCATCAACCCGAAGCGATGCGCCGGCGAGCGCGGGAAAGCGGCCGAGCAGTACCACGACCTCTTCCAGTTCGACTACGGACACGCGTCAGACGCTACTGGCCGGGGTGGGTCGCCTCTGACTCGGACTCGCTCTGGACGCCGGTTCTTCAACAATTCTTCTTGATACTTACGAAATTCTTGGATGGGGTGCATCAATGGAGCGCGTCCGGCTCCGATACGTTCCCCATCATGACCTCGCGGATACTGGGCGCCCTCGGCCGGTTCTTCATCACCAGCGGCATCGTCATCTTGCTGTTCGTCGGGTACCAGCTGTGGGGCACCGGGCTGCAAGAAGCATCGGCGCAGAGTGATCTCGAGTCGGATTTCGATGAGCTGCTCGAGTCGCTCGACGCCCCCGCCCCCGCACCAACGACGACTGCAGCACCCGTGGTCACCTCAACCACCGTCGCCGTCACCACGACGGTCCCCCCGAGCACGATCCCTGCCGCCGGCGGAACCATCCCGGTTCGAGACGCCGAACTGGCGAACAAGTTGTATCGAGACGGCGGCGAGGCGGTCGCTCGCATCGTCATCCCGTCGATCGACGTGACCAAGGTCGTCGTGCAAGGCGTCCAGGTCGAAGATCTTCGGAACGGACCCGGCCACTATCGTGCGACCGTCTTTCCCGGACAGGTCGGAAACTCCGGCATCGCCGGACACCGCACAACATACGGAGCCCCATTCAATCGGGTCGATGAACTGGTCCCCGGAGACGAGATCCTCGTGTCCACGGTGCAGGGCAACCACACCTACCGCGTGATGCCCGCCGGGGATGCATACTCCGCAGACAAGGTCGGCGGGCTGACCGACTTCGTCGTACCAGAGGGCGACGAACAACTGGGCCACATCATCGTTGGCCCCGAAGCAACATGGGTCCTCGGAGACTTCGGCGACAACCGCATCACGCTCACCGCCTGTCACCCCAAGTATTCCGCCCGCCAACGAATCATCGTGACGGCTGAGCTGGTGAGCGACGCGGTCGACGCCCCACCTCCACCACCCGACTATTCCCCCACCGACAAGATCGATCTCGCCAGCGAGGATGTCGGCACCGGTCAAGATGCAGCTGACGCACAAATCGTGTCCGCCGAGGTTCCCGACGACCCATCCGATGACGTCGGACGGGAAGCCATCGACGCCGATGCGGTGAGCGACGAGTTGTTGTCCGCCGAGGTCAGCCTCGACGAGGGGTTGAACGGTGACAAGTCAGCGCTCGCCCCCGCACTTCTCTGGGGCTTCGCCGCGATTGCCGTCTTCCAGGGGTTCAAGCAGCTCGCTCGTCGCTGGCGGCGATGGCCAGCGATCGCCGTCGGCCTCGTGCCCGTGGTTTTGCTGATGGGTCTGTCATTCGAGAAGATCGACCGCTATCTCCCTGCCGGCTGACCAACGCGGCTCCGAGGTCGGGCCGCGGGCCCGACAACAACTGGACCCTGCCGGCTAACAAAGGTCGACTCGGAGATCGCCGACCGACTTCTCGATGGGCTTCGGACTCGCTACCGTGACCAACGTGCGCTTCCCCGGCCTGCGAGTCGTCATCGCTCTCGTGCTCCTCACAGGAGCTTGCTCGTCGACGACCGACGATTCCTCAGAGGACCCCACACCGTCGAACGACATCGGCCAACAAATCTCTGAGGATTCCGAGGAGACCGAAGGCGAACCCAACTGGACCGGCGCCCAGCTCAACCCCTTCGACCTTCGTTCCGGTCAGTGTTTCAGCGAGTGGTCGTGGTTCGACTCCCAATTCGACCGGCGCATCAACATCACCGCGGCGATCGATTGTGATGAACCACACAAACGAGAAGTGTTTCATGAGGCCGAGTTTCCCGCTCCGAACGGCGCCCCGTATCCCGGTGAGACGAAGATGACCGAGTGGAGTACCGACCTTTGTTACAACGCCTTCGCCGACTTCGTGGGCACCGACTACGAGCTGTCGATCTACGGAATCGACTTCATCCAGCCGACTCGAGAGACGTTCGAACATCCCGTCGGACGTCACCGACGTGTGACCTGCATCATCTACCACATCGACGGTGAAGAGCTGGTGGGATCGGCTCGCCGGACGGCGGTCTAATTCGTCAGCGGTTCGCTCAGAATCGCGCGACCCGCGCGATTGTCCCCACCGAGCGCGCGACTCGCACTAGCCTTGCCGACGTGCTGCTCTCCATGTGTGCCTTCGGTCTCGGTTGTTTGATTGGTCGCCTTCGAGGTGGTCGATGGGTCGGCGTGTCCGAAACGCGCCTCCACGCCAAGGGGGCGCTCGTCTTCGGCATCACAACGGTTCTCGTCCTGAACCTGATCGGCCCGGCCTTTCCCATCGGCTGGCTACTCATCGGGTACGCCTGCTTCATCACCTTCGGTTTCAAGAACCTCCAGATCACCGGGATGATCGTCCTCCTGATCGGACTCCTGATGAACCTTGCGCCCGCATTGGCCAACGGTGCCGTTCCCGTTTCCGAGCTGGCCCTCCAGTCGGTGGGAGACACGAACACGGCAGGCTTCCCCGAAATCGATGGCGTCCGAGAGTCTTCCGACACCGCCACTGCGTTGTCCTCACTCGGCGACGTCGTACCCGTGCCCATCTTCAACGTCGTCGTCTCACTTGGTGACCTCGTGATGCTCGTCGCCATTGCCGACATCGCAGCCAACTTGATGCTGCGACACCGAACCCGCGAACCAGACGCTGCTGGCGTGTCGTTCGCAACCGATCTGGACGGCGAACCGGCGTCGAACCCAGCTCGCGTTCCCGTCCTGTCGCCGTTGAGCCTCGGATTCACGAATCGGCCAGCGCACGCAGCGCATCGTCGGCCGAGACTCAAGGCCGCCAAACACTCGGCGCACGCTCCCGAGCACGCAGCAGAGATGGCAGCACCGCTGACAACGGTTCCCGACGACAGCGCTCCGAACACCATTGAGCAGGGCACGGTGCTGAGCAACGAAGACGTCGCCGACGACGTGGTTGGCGACGACGTCGTGATCGTGCTCGATGAGTCGGAGGCCTACATCGAGCAACCTCCCCCGCCGACCGCGCCAGCCAAGGACGATGTCGAAATCACGATCGTCAGCACGCCATCCACAGCTCGCCCCGCGAACGCGGACGTAGCGGTTGACCGTCGTCCCATCATCGACCTCACGACGTCTCCCTCCGATGATCAGCTCTGCGAGTTCCTCCGCCGCCGCAAGGCCGCCGATCAGCAGCTGAACAAACTGGCACCTCCGTCACCGGGACACCGTCGAAACCGCGGTCGGCTGCGCCGCCAACGCGCATCTGTCGAAACTGAGTTTGCCGAAACCATCAGCTGATCGGGCAGGCTGGGTAGGTGACGCCCGAAGCCCAGGACCCCCTTCTCGTTCGTCGAGAGCACATTCGCCGACAGGCCAACAAGGCCCAGCGGCTCGGGTACATCCTCTATGGCCTTGCCACCGTCGGCTTCTTCGTTGGCCTTGCGACCACACTGTCCGGCCCGCTCGTCACCGCCATCGTGACGGCGCTGATCGCAGGCAGCATCATCCTCGCGATCGCGATTCAGGTCGGATACGCGATCCGTGGCGCCGAACGTCACGAAGAGGACTCGATCGCACAACGGCGTCGCCGTTAAGCCTGCAGGCCAGATGCGCGATACCGTGCCGTCCGTGATTCCTGATCAAACCGGCCTTCGCCTTGGCGCAAATGAACGGCGCACGCAGCTGCTGGCGGTGGCGCGCACCACCTTCGGAACCCATGGGTACTCGGCCACGTCCATGAATGACGTTGCGCTGGCCGCCGGAGTGACCAAGCCCGTTCTGTATCAACACTTCGAATCGAAGCACCATCTCTTCCTCGAGCTTCTCACCGACACCGCGAACCAGCTGGTCGAACGAATCGAGTCGGCGATCGCGAGCGCCACATCGGGGCGTATGAAGGTCGAGGCCGGGTTCTCGGCATACATCGATTTCTTCACCGGCGAGCCCCACCATTTCCACATCATCTACGGAGAAGGTGTTCGATCCGATCCAACGTTCCTGGCCGAGCTACGTCAGTTGCAAGCGTCGTTTGGCGAACTCACGGCAGAACACATCGACATCGAGGGACTCGATCACGAGTCTCGTCTGGTTGCCGCGCAGGCCGTCTCGGGTCTTCTCGAGTCCGCGGTTCGCCATTGGCTCGACAGCGAAACAACCCACACGGCGGACGAGCTGGCAACGCTGCTCTCCTCTCTCGCGTGGCGCGGACTTCGCGGTACCGCGACGAACTGATTCTTTGCCGAGATGTCAGTCAGGCCTACCGGGCAGACATACGCTTGTGTCGTGCATGAGATAAGCATCGAATACTGCGTCAGTTGAAACTATTTGAGTCACGCCGTGGGCGCGATCAACGATCTGCTGTCGACCTATCAACACGCCATCGCTGAGACTCGGGTCATCGGCGGTTCACGGGGAATCTTTGACGTGAAGGTCGACGGTGAGGTGCTGTACTCGAAGTCGTCCAAGGGCCGGCATGCAGAGCCGGGTGAAGTTCTGAAACTCTTCCGCGAACACTACGGCGCTGGATTGCGCGAATACGGCACCTGAACGCTGCTGCGGTTTCGGCTCAGCTGGAAAGCACGCCCTGTTCGTACGCCCGGGCAACGGCGGCGGCGCGGTCGGACACACCCAACTTGTCGAAGATGTGGAGCAGGTGCGTCTTGACGGTCGCCTGACTGATGTAGAGGTGCTCAGCAATTGCGGCGTTCGTATTGCCGCTAGCAACCTGTCGAAGCACCTCGATCTCGCGGTGCGACAGCGTCGTACTCGTAGGGCTGCCGAGCCGTTCGACCAGACGTTTCGCTATCGGCGGCGACAACACGGTCTCGCCAGCGGCGGCCTCGAGAATCACACGGATCAGGTGGTCGGCCGGGGTGTCCTTGAGCAGATATCCGGCTGCGCCAGCTTCGATCGCCCGAACGATGGCCTCATCGGTTTCATATGTGGTGAGCATCACGATCGTGGCTTCTGGCCACGACGCTTTGATCGCCGCGGTCGCTTCCGGACCGTCGAGACCCGGCATCTGTAGATCCATGATCACCACGGAGGGCCGGTGTTCGAGAGCCTGAGCCACGGCCTCATGGCCATCGGACGCCTCACCGACGACCTCGATGTCCGGCTCACCACCGAGCAGCGCGATGATTCCTTCCCGCACGACAGGATGGTCGTCCGCCACGACGAGCGTGACGCTCATGAGCCCGCCGGCAGGAGCATCGAGACGACCGATCCGCCGCTCTCCAGCGCCTCGATCCGCAACTCACCCGACAACGATTGGGCCCGCTTCTGGAGCACCTCGAGTCCCTGACCGCCGGTGAGCCGACCGCGATCATGAACGGCTCCGGCTTTGAACCCGACGCCGTCATCGCGGACATCGAGCGCGACCACATCATCGAGATACGAAAGGGTGACGTCGACATGTTGTGCGTGTGCATGATTCTTGATGTTGAGCAGTGCCTCCTGAGCGGCGCGCAGGAGCGTGACTTCGACGGCACCGTTCAGCGCGCGAGGTTCACCGACAACACGGAACTCTGACTCGATGCCGGTTGGAAGTGAACTGTTGACCTGTCGATCGAGAGCGTCTGGAAGCGAAGCCGTGTCGAGCTCGGCTGGCTGGATGGCGGCGACAAGGCGACGCGCCGCAGCGAGATTCTCCAGAGCCGTCGACTCATTTGAGATCAACGCTCGCTCCGTGTCACCGTTGCGGAGAGCTGCGCGACTGACCAGCACGATCGATGTGAAACCCTGGGCGAGCGTGTCGTGGATCTCGCTCGCAAACCGTGCTCGTTCCTCCAAGATTCCTTTCGTGCGCTCTGCATCGGCAAGTTCCTGGCGAGTCCGCGTGAGCTGAACAATGAGGTCAGCCTGGCGCTGTTTGGTCAGCTCGGTTCGGGTGATCGTCAAGGCCAGCAGCGCTCCGACCACGAATACGGCCACTGGAATGGGGAGCATCCACGTCGGCTGGCCCGACACGGCCCATGCCGTCGCCCAGATGATCGAAACCGCCCCGGCCAGTGCCATTCCGAACCACGGCCCGGCAGAGAAGCACAGCGCGAACAGCACGAACGTGAGAAAGGACCAGTCGTCGTTGTCCAACATGAGGATCGCCCAGCCTGCGACGGCTACAACGGTTGCACCTTGCTGCGTCACCAGCCCGACGCGACCCAGTGGTCCAAGGAGCGCAACGATTGTGGCGACGAGGACGACGAACGGCACGATCGCTAGGGCGGTTTCTTCCAGGGTCGCGAACGATGGTCGGTACGCAGTCGCTGCCGTGACTGCGAAGACGAGTGGGCCAATGACGAGCCAGCCATACGACATCCATCGCATGTCTTGGCTGTTCTCGACCATTTGTTCAGCTGGAGCTGCCTGCGTCATTCCTGCACCCTCCATCGGAAGAATAGACCGGCGAGACCAGCGCTCGCGACTAGCCAAACCCCGAGCACGAGGATCATCGTGCCCGTCTGCCAGGTGCCGCCAGTCTCGGCAGCCTGGAACTCATCGGGGAGGAGTGCGTGACGCATTCCGAGAGCCGTCCACCGAAGCGGGAACACCGAGGCCACCGTCTGCAACCATGTCGGGATGGTGTCGAACGTGATGTACACCCCAGAGATGAACTGGAGAATCAAGGCTGGTGGCACGGCGACCGCAGCTCCGGCTCGAGGGTTGCTGATGACCCGACTGAACGCCAGGCCGAGCAAGGTCCAGATGGTCAAATTGGCCACCAGAACCGCAGAGAGCAAGAGCCAGCCTCGACCGTCTGGAAACGCCACTCCGAAGAACGCAACGCCGATGATGAACATGACTGCGGTCTGAATGAACGCCACGGTTGCCACGAGACCGACCTTGCCGGCCATGTACGCAGACTTGGGCATCGGTGTGCCGGCGATCCGTTTCAGGGTGCCGTCGTCCTGCTCGAGCGCCAGCTGGCCGGACAGGCTCTGGAACCCGACGGTCAAGCCCGTGGAAGCCAACATGCCTGCCACGAAGTACTGGCTCACGTCAACGCCGGTGCCTTCGATCGCGCCGCCGAAGATGACCGAGAACAATGACAGGAGCATGATCGGCAGCGCAAAGGTGAAGATCACCTCTTCTTTGACTCGACGAAAGGCTCGAAGCTCCAAGTTGAAGCGGAGCCGAGCCAACCTGACCAAAGGAGGGCGCCACGGCGTTCTCGCGGTCGCCTCACCGCTGATCGTGCTGGTTGTGCTGGTTGTGTTGGTTGTGGTCGTGATCGTCATTGTGAAACCTCCGAGTTGGTCGATCGGTGAATGAGGTCGAGGTACGCGTCCTCGAGAGTCGGACGGGTGACGGTGAGTTCTGGCAGGTCTCCATGTTTGGCGACTAGCGCGGCGATGGTTTCGCCAGGACGGTCTGTTTCGCACCAGATCGCATCACCATCGGAGTCCCAAGCTCGAAAGTCCGCAGCAGATCGGTCGCGAGGAACAAAGCGAACTCGAGCCAAGGCGTCGTGCCGTCTGCCGATGCGTCGGGGCTCCGCCACCTCCTGCAATCGACCATCGATCAAAATGCCAATTCGGTCGGCAAGCACCTCGGCTTCTTCGAGATAGTGCGTGGTGAGCAGCACCGTTCGACCCTGTTCGCCGAGCCCAGCGATGATGTCCCACATGGCCCGGCGCGCCTCAGGGTCGAGCCCGGTCGTGGGCTCGTCGAGGAACAGCAGCTCCGGACGACCAACGAGGCCGCAGGCCACATCGAGCCGCCGCCGCTGGCCGCCCGAGAGGGTCTCGGCGACGTGATCGTGTCGATCGTCGAGACCGACCAGACCGAGAGCCTCAGACGGTGAGAGCGGATCGGGAAACAGGGCGGCAAACATCTCTACCGTCTCGATGACCGTCGACTTCTCGAACGATGTTGTCTGCTGCAGCACGATCCCGATCCGAGATCGAAAGTCCGCACCACCGTCGGCCGGATCGACGCCGAGCACCGACACACTGCCGCTCTCGGCCCGTCGATACCCCTCGAGTATCTCCACCGCAGTGGTCTTGCCTGCTCCGTTTGGACCCAGTAGGGCAAAGACCTCACCGGCCTCGATTTCGAGATCGAGATTGTCCAGGACTGTGTTGTCGCCGTAGGACTTGGCCACGGCCTCCATGTGAATAACGTTCATGCATTGCATCGTCGCATCGACGGATTTTTCGCACATCGACCAACTGGTTGGTTAGGACATCAACCGACCGGTGGATTCATCGAGATGTTGGCGTCTTACTCCTCGGCGTCTGCGCCAAACGAGTGCATCATCGAAACGCGAGCGCCGGCAAGGTGCTCGAGAACGGCGTGTTGCGCGTCCACCGGGTTGCGCGCCGCGAATGCCTCGATAATGCGCGAATGATCGAGCGCACCCGACTCTTCCACACGATGGACGGTCGACAACTCATGCATCAGAAGGCGTGTTTGGTCGGCCAGACGCTCCCACGCGTCGAGCAGACGCTGGTGGTCCGCGTGTTCGACGATCGTTCGATGAAAGGCCATGTCCGCCCGACTGGCTGCAATCGGGTTGCCCTGTTCAACGGCTTGCGAAAGATCTGCTTGGTGTTGACGCAATCTCTCGACGGCTTGGCCGCTCAGACGGTCGGTGGCTCGCTGCGCAGCGAGCCCTTCGAGCGCCTGGCGCAACGTGTAGAGCTCATCCACGTCGATCGTGTCGATGCGCCGCACGTAGGTGCCACGCGGTTGGCCCGAGAGGAGGAGTCCGACTTGTTCGAGTTCTGCGAAGGCGTCGCGCACGGGTCCCCGGCTGGTGCCAAACCGCTCGGCGAGCTCGGTCTCGACGAGACGCTCGCCCGGTTTGAATTCACCGGTGAAGATCAATTCGCGGAGTGCAGCCGTGACCATGTCGCGAAGTTCTACGCGGGCGACCGGTTCCACCGGCGGTACCGCGGATGCGCCATTCGACATGCCATCACTGTACTGTTAACTGTTAACAGAGCGCCTCGATATTCAGCGATGATGCTCAGATTCGCCCGCATCTCTTCACGAAGGACTACGCGTTGACCTCCGCTATCACCGAAGCCGACCTGCAAATCGGCGCCCCGTTGCACGCTTTCCTCGTCAACGAGGCCCTTCCTGGGAGCGGGGTCGACAGGGATGAGTTTTTTTCCGGGCTCAGCCATCTGATCCACAAATTCGGCCCCCGCAATGCCGAGCTGCTTGCCGTCCGTCAAGACGTGCAAAACGCCATCGACAGCTGGCACCGTGATCGGGCCGACGCCCCCCATGATCCGGTTGCGTACCGGGCGTTTCTCGAAGAGCTTGGCTATCTCGTTCCAGGCGGCGACGAATTCGAGATCCAAACGACGAACATCGATGCCGAAATTGCGCTCCAACCCGGTCCGCAGCTCGTCGTTCCGGTCATGAACGCGCGGTACGCCATCAACGCCGCCAACGCACGCTGGGGCAGCCTGTACGACGCACTGTACGGCACGGATGTTCTCGGCGATCTTCCCCAGGCGGGTCCGTACAGCCCCGAGCGCGGCACGCGCGTGGTCGATTGGGCACGTGCACATCTCGATGAGGCGGTCCCTCTCGCGCGAGGTTCGCATGCCGGCTCGACCAACTACGCAATTCACGACGGCGCGGTCATCGTCACGACAGCCGACGGGGCAACTACTCCGCTCGCGGACCCAAGCCAGTTCGCCGGGTACGAAGGGCCGGTCGAGTCGCCGCTCGGCATCCTGCTCCGCCAGAACGGTCTCGGAATCGACCTTCGTTTCGACCCCGACCACCCGGTTGGGTCACAGGACACCGCCGGGATCAGCGACGTCGTGCTCGAGTCGGCAATCACCGCCATCATGGACTGCGAAGACTCGGTTGCAGCCGTTGACGCGCAAGACAAGGCCCTCGGCTATCACAACTGGCTCGGCCTGATGAACGGCACGTTGACCGAGGAGGTCACAAAGAACGGAGAGACCTTCACGCGGTCGCTTCAGAAGAACTTCACCTACTCGGCGCCCGACGGGTCTCCGCTCGAGCTACCAGGTCGCGCCCTGATGTTCGTCCGAAACGTCGGCCACCTGATGACGACGCCAGCGGTGCTCGATTCGACCGGCAACGAGGTCCCGGAGGGATTGCTCGACGCCATGATCACGACGCTGTGCGCAACCCACGACGTGCGCGGGTCCGGGCCTGCGAACAACTCGTCCGCCGGCTCCATCTACGTGGTGAAACCAAAGATGCATGGTCCCGAAGAGGTTGCGTTCGCCGATGAGGTCTTCACCTTTGTCGAAGGGGTCCTCGGCCTTCCGGCGAACACGGTCAAGCTCGGCATCATGGACGAAGAACGTCGCACCACGATCAACCTCGCCGAGTGCATCCGCGCCGCCAAGTCACGCGTTGCATTCATCAACACCGGGTTTCTCGACCGGACCGGGGACGAGATCCACACCTCGATGGAAGCGGGCCCGATGGTGCGCAAGAGCGAGATGAAATCCCAGCCGTGGATCGGCGCCTACGAAGATTGGAACGTGGACGTCGGTCTTCGCTGCGGCCTCCGTGGACGTGCGCAGATCGGTAAGGGGATGTGGGCCGCGCCCGACCTGATGGCCGACATGGTGAGCCAAAAGATCGGTCACCCGCAGTCCGGTGCCAACTGCGCCTGGGTGCCTTCCCCGACGGCCGCAACCCTGCACGCCTTGCACTATCACCACGTCGACGTGCTCGACGTGCAACGGAACCTCGAAGGTCATCCACGGGCAACACTCGACGACATATTGAGCATCCCGCTGGCCACCGACACTTCGTGGAGCGCTGAAGATGTGCAGGCCGAGCTCGACAACAACGCACAAGGGATCCTCGGGTACGTCGTGCGGTGGGTCGACGCAGGGATTGGATGTTCGAAGGTCCCCGATATCAACGACGTGGGACTGATGGAGGACCGCGCAACCTGCCGGATCTCGTCACAACACATGGCGAACTGGCTGCGTCACGGCATCGTCGACGAAGCCCAGGTGCGGGCGACCATGGAAGCGATGGCAATCAAGGTTGATGCACAAAACGCTCACGATCCGAGCTATCGGCCGATGGCCCCCGACTACACGGGGCACGCGTATCAAGCAGCATGCGATCTGGTCTTCTCCGGTGTCGAACAGCCATCGGGATACACCGAACCGATCCTCCACGCACACCGTCTCGCTCTCAAGGCCGACGACCAGGCAACGAGCTGAGAATGTCTCTACTCGATCGCTTCCGAGGGTCACGTGAGCAGCCCGCTGAGGATCCTCTGCTGGTCGAACTTCGGGCGGCGCTCGCCCCCGACCGTGTGCGGATCGACTCGGCGCAACGTTCACTCTTCAGCCGGGATGCCTCGGTTTTCGACGGTGGAGTCGCCGGTCTGGTCTGTTACCCAATCTCCACGGCTGAAGTGGTCTCGATCGCGACAATCGCCGAACGCCACCAACGAGCAATCGTGCCGCGCGGTGCGGGCACCGGGCTCGCTGGCGGTGGCATTCCCCTCGGTGCGCCCGTCGTCATCGCGTTGACGAAGATGAAGGAGATCGTCGAGATCGATGAGGCGAACGGAGTCGCCTGGGTGGAGCCAGGTGTCATCAACCTCGACCTCACCCGGTATCTGGCGCCGCTCGGCTACCACTTCGCACCGGACCCTTCGAGCCAGCAGGTGTGCACGATTGGTGGAAATGTCGCCAACAACTCCGGTGGCCCGCACTGCTTGGCCTATGGCGTCACCAACGCGCACGTGGTTGCGCTCGAGATCGTCACGGCCTCCGGCGAGGTGCTGATGCTCGGTGGGCTCGATGCAGAACCAGACGGGTATGACCTCCGAGGAGTCTTCATCGGCAGTGAGGGCACCCTTGGCGTGACCACGAAGGTCGCGGTGCGATTGACGAAGAACCGACCCGCTGTGCGAACCCTGCTGTTGTCGTTCAACACCGTCCGAGATGCCGCCAACACCGTGTCGGCGGTGATCGCAGCCGGCATCGTGCCAGCTGCGATGGAGGTCATGGATCAGAAGATGACCGGGGCGGTGGAGAACTATGTCGGCGCCGGTTATCCGACCGACGCAGCGGCGGTCCTCCTCGCGGAGGTGGATGGCGCCGAAGAAGGTGTGGACATCGACGCCCAACACATTCGTGACATCGGGATTGAACACGATGCGATCGAAGTACGGCTTGCCGCCGACGACGCAGAGCGGGCACTGCTGTGGAAGGGCCGCAAGACCGCATTCGGCGCCATCGCCCAGATCGCTCCCGACTACTACCTCCACGACACCGTCGTACCTCGCGCTCAACTGGCCGATGTTCTCGAGAAGATCTACGCCATCGGGGACAAATACGACCTCTTGATCATGAACGTTTTGCACGCCGGCGACGGAAATCTCCATCCACTGATCGTCTTCGATGGTCGTATCGAGGGGGTACTCGAACGTGTCCACGCCGCAGGGGCTGAGATCATCACGACGTCGTTGGAAGCAGGCGGGGTGCTTTCCGGAGAACATGGCATCGGGGTCGAGAAGCAGCGGTTCATGGATCTGCTCTTCACGAGCGACGACCTCGATCATCAGAGTCGCCTCCGTCGAGCATTCGATCCCGCCTGTCGAGCCAATCCCGGCAAAGTGCTTCCGATGGGCCACAGCTGCGCCGACATCCAACAGCTTCGATCGGTGCCCACGGGGGTCTGGGGATGACTGCTCAACTGTTGTCCACCGACCCCGTACTGTCGTCCTTCGCCGAGGAGGTCGGCGAGGCCGACCCCATATCGATCGCTGGAAACAGGACCCGGTGGGACCTCGGCGGGCCGCTCGCCGATGGCACGAGAACTCTCTCCGCTCCGACCGGGATCGTGGAGTACAAGCCCGAAGAGATGACCGTGACGGTGCGTGCCGGAACGCCGGTGAGCGAACTGCACGCAGAGCTGGCGGTCCACGGTCAATGGACGGCGCTGCCTGAGCGAGGTGGCACGGTCGGCGGAGCAGTAGTCGTGGGACAGAACGACTTTCGTCGACCTGCACGTGGAGACCTGCGCTCCTCCGTTCTCCAGGTGCGCTACATCTCGGCCGAGGGCCGGTTGGTGAACGGCGGCGGGCCAACGGTGAAGAACGTGTCGGGCTTCGATCTGCCGCGCTTGATCACCGGATCTCTGGGAACGTTGGGTTGTCTCGCTGAGGTGATCCTCCGAACCAATCCGATACCCGCTCGAGTCCGTTGGTTCGAGAGCACCGATGCCGACCCATTTGCGATCCATGAGGCCTTGGTCGCTCCGGGATCGATCCTGTGGGACGGCGCAACCACCAAGGTGATGTTGTACGGCCACGATGCCGCAGTCGACGTCGATGTCGCGCTCCTCGGAACCCTTGGCACTTTCTCGGATTGTGACGAACCCGACCAACCTTCCGGCCACCGTTGGTCACTCGCTCCCGCCGATATTCGCTCGGTCACTTCGACACAGCTCGGAGATTTCATCGCTGAAGTGGGCGTCGGGACGGTACACGCAAGCAAGCCACAACCGCCTCGCCCGCTCGCACCACACGTTCGCGTGATTCACGAGCGGATGAAGAACGAATTTGACCCATCGGGCCGCCTGAACCCCGGTCGAGTCGTCGGGAGTCGTTGATGGACCTTGGACTGGATGAAGACGAGCTCTACTCGTGTGTGCAGTGCGGGTTGTGCCTCCCCCACTGCCCCACCTTCCGCGTCACCGGAGACGAAGCGATGTCACCTCGGGGTCGGATTCATCTGATGCGTGAAGTACAGAACAACAACGCACCGTTGACCGAAGAAGTGCTCGAGTCGTTTGAGACGTGCGTACAGTGCCGCGGCTGCGAACCCGCTTGTCCTTCGGGGGTTCCGTACGGGAACCTCATGGAAACGACACGCGAAGCCCTCGCCGATGCTGGCGAGATCACGCCGACGTGGCAACGACTGGCACTCAAACCACTCGCTCATCCCAACGCATTGCAGGCAGGTTCATCTGCGTTGGCGGTGGCCCAGCGCCTTCATCTCGTGCCGAAGCGGCTCGGGATCTCCGGTGAGCTGCCCATCCGGCGCCGACCGCTGGAAACGTCGGGTACCGATGTCTACTTCTTCACCGGCTGCGTGATGGATGCCTGGCAGCGCGACGTGCACCGAGCCGGTATTCGCGTGATCGAAGCGGCAGGCTTTGGCGTTACACCAACGAACGAACTCGCGCCGTGTTGCGGTGCCCTACAAGCCCATGCGGGTCTCGCCAAAGACACGCGCTCGCTTGCCGAGAAGATGATGCAGAACCTCGAACCCGAGCGCCCCATCCTGGTCGACTCAGCGGGTTGCGGAGCGGCGATGAAGGACTACGGCCATCTGCTCGGCACACCAGAGGCCGAGGCTTTCAGTGCCCGCGTGTACGACATCCAAGAATGGCTGGCACAACACCTCGATCAGCTGCCCTCAGTCCAGCCACTCGAGCTTCGCGTGGCGATTCAGGACCCGTGCCACCTACGCCATGTGCAGCGGGTACACGAGGCGACGAGAACCGTCCTCCGACCGTTCGTCGCCGACATCGTCGAGCTCGACGACGACGGTCTGTGTTGTGGTGCGGGCGGCGCGTACTCCGTACTGCAGCCCGACATGGCCGGACAGATCCGACTTCGCAAGGTGGAGTCGATCGATCGGGTCGACCCTGATGTCGTCGCGTCGGCCAACCCAGGTTGTTCGATGCATCTGGCGGGCGCCGGCGTACCGACGATTCACCCTATGGAGTTGATCGACCGGGCTCTGCACCAGCAGTAGCGGGGCCAAGCACCCACAGAGCGATGATCGAGCCGACGAGGCCACCTGTACTGGACAAAAAGAGATCGCCGATCGTGTCTCCGTAGGTCAGCTGCAGGCCTCCGGCACCGCCAAATCCATCTTCGGAAACCGCCCACTCCATGATCTCCCACCAGACGATGGCGATTGCACCGAACCCGTAACCGAGGAGAACGGCGTCGTGCCTCTCGTGGACGTTGCGAAATCGAAAGGCGTGATAGGCCATCACGAGCAAGACCCAGTTGAGCGCGTGCAACACATCGTCGGTGACCGGATACGAGTCATAGAAACCGAACAGATTGCCCAGCGTGTCGATGAGAAAGGGTGACGCCAACAGCGCATCGGCGGTATGGGGGTACGGATCCCAGCTCCGGAGGCGAGCAATGACGGGCACCAAGACGGCTGACGCCAAGAACAACGGGGCACGGAAACCCATCGCCTTACCCTCGACGGTGCTTGGAACGATGACGATGGCGACGAAGAAGGAAGCTGCCAGGCCTACCTTCATGACGAGGTTTGCGATTGCGACCCAGCGCTGTCGGTCGAGCTGCAGTACCTGTGTTGGCGTGTTCATCATGGCGAAACTACTCGTCGGTGTTCTGCGTGACGTCGACCGTCGCGTCTCCTGACGGCGCCCCGGAAGTCGACGGCGCAGTGGCGCTCGGCGGCGCAGTCGGAGCATCGGTTGGTTGGAGGTAGTTGCCGGACGCCCACCCGGTGACGCCGTCGAAGATCACTTCGATCCATGTGCCTTCGGTTCGACCGGTGCCTTCGACCTGCGAACCAACCGCAGCGCCACTCACCAGATCGGAGGTCGCGTCAGGCTCCGCTCGCATGTTGACGCCGATGGCTTGACCGATGACCACGTAGGTCACGGGTGTGCGATCGACGTCGCTCGCCGCGATGATGTCCTGACTGCCGTCGGACGATTCGAACGAGATGCGTCGGGTCGTGATCCACCCCTCGAAGTCCGCGTACATCACATGGACCCAGTCGCCCGTTTGATTGCCTGTGGCGAGGACCTCGGAGCCCGCCGGTATGTCTGACAACTGGTCGTACGCCGACCCGGGTCCAGAGCGCAACGCAGCAGGAATACCCTCGTCGGTGATGTGCAGACGGACGAATGCACCATCGGCCAGTGCCTCGTTGAAGGCAAGAGCCCCAGGTGCGACGGTTTCACCAACCTCGAGAACTTCGGGAACCGAGGTCCGGCTGACTCCCTGTTCCTCGAGTTCTTCCGCGAGCGGACGATCGGTGATCGAAACCGGTGATTCGAGGGCGCACGATGACAACCCGATCGTCGCAACGGAACCCGCGAAAAGCAGGAGGATGCGGGGTCTTCCACGGGACATGTAGGTCAATCGGCCTATAAGCGTTCGTCTTGAGTCGACGACAGGAACTGGTATGACGGCCTCCGAGGTGCCTTACTCGACAATCGAATTGCGTGAGCAGTGGGTCGCGCTTGTTCGAGAGATCCCCGCATGGTTGTCGGCCAACGACCCACACAACCCATCGCGTCGACGCGTTGCGGTGCGCGAGGTGCGGCGAATCACCCAAGAGGGATACGTCGCCGATGACCTCGACGATGACATCGAATGGATCATGACCAACGACCTCGGACGTCGATTGCCGATCGTCATGCACCTCGAAGAGGCTGCGCGCCGAGAGCTCATCGAGCTCGCTGCCGAGGTCGGAACGGTCGGAACAGGGCTGACCGAGACGGATGCGCAGTTCATCGAGCTCCTGGGTTCTGGTCTCGGCATCGATGCCGACATGGTCGAGGCTGTCGTGTTCTCCGCAGCGCAGAGTGCAGCCCTGCGAGCCGCCTGAAGCGCTCGCCGACCCGTCCCGGTCAGTCGTCAGCGAATCGAACCGATCGGAAGTACGCGGCGAACTCTTCGAGCACCTCGACCGACGGTTCGACATCGGTGATCGCTTGCAGGTAGTTGGGCAACAACATCAGCCGCATCTCGATCGGTTCGGCGGTACCAGCTGCGTAGTACCCAAGCTGACTGTGATAGAGCAACCTCGCTCGCACCATGCTGTCGGGTTGGACGAAACCGTAGCGATCAAACATGGCGGAGATCGCGTCCAACCGCTCGACGTCAGCCAGATAGACACGTTCTGCGATCGCTGGAGCCCTCCGGCCCCAGTCACGTACTGCGAAGTCGAGGAGTTCGTTGTACAACGTCCGATCGGCCCAGCACTCATACACGCCGAGACAGGCCGTCGTGATGTCGGCGGCATCGCGCTGGGCACGCTCGACCATGGCCGACGTCGACCGGGCCCACAGAGTGAGCAGCTCGTCGTGTAGTTCAGACATGGCGCCGAAGTACCAGTAGAAGCTCGACCTCGAGACCGAGAGATCCTGCGCCAGTGACAGGATCTTCAGCTCATCGATCGGCGTGTCGCCCAACGCCGAAACCGCAGCGTCGATCCACTCTTGCCTCGTGACCTTGATGTTGCCGATGCGTTCAGCCATGGATCAGTCCGTCGGTGCGCCGCCCTCGGCAACCCGCCGCTCGACGAAGTCGTGCAGCTCGGCGCCGATGGCGTCATCGAGTGGAGGGGGAACGAAATCAGCGAGGATCTGTTGCCAGACCGCCGTGGCTCGTTCGTCGGCCGTCGTACTCCCCTCCTCGGTCCATTGCTCGAAGTTCGTCCGTGAGAACACGTGTGGTTGATAAAAGGCCGTCTCGAAACGTTCGAGGGTGTGCGGTGTTCCGAAGAAGTGACCTCCCGGACCGACCTCGCTGATCGCGTCCAGCGCAAGCGTGTCGTCGTCGACGACGATCGGCGCACACATCTCCGCGATCATCTGACACATCTCGATGTCGACGATGAACTTCTCATAACTGGCGGTGAGACCTCCCTCCTGCCAGCCAGCGGCGTGCATCACGAGGTTGGCACCGCCAAGAAGCGCTCCGTAGGTGTTCATCATTGTCTCGTACCCGCCCTGGGCGTCGACCACGTTCGAGGCGCTCGAGCCAGATGAGCGCCAGGGCAGACCGATGTGTCGGGCAAGCTGGCCGCTGGCAATAGCTGCCTTTTGTGCCTCTGGAGTGCCAAACGCAGGCGAACCGGACTTCATGTCGACGTTGGATGTGAACGCGCCATAGACAACGGGTGCTCCGGGGTTGACGATTTGGGACAGGGTGATTCCGGCGAGGGCCTCCATGTGTTGCAGCAACAGTGCCCCAGCGAGCGTGATCGGAGCCATCGCTCCCGCCAACGTGAACGGCGTGACGATGAGCATCTGCCCCATCTTCGCGAAATCGATGATGCCGCGCGCCATGGGGATATCGAGCTGCCGCGGCGAGTTCATGTTGACCACCGACCAGCACCGAGCGACCTCGGCGAATTCCTCGTCGCTTTCGATGCCGTATCGGATCTTGATCAGATCGAAGCTGTCGCGAACCCGTCGGCGACCTCTACAGAACACCCACGGAATTTTGTCGGTCAGCGTGAGAGACGCTTCATTCGAATACAGGTGACGCACGTTGAGTGCGATGTCGTCCGGCTCAACACTCGGACAGATCGTGGACATCACGTCGTAGTGCTGTGTGAGCCGCAGAAAGTTCTCTTGATCGGCCAGCGTTCCGGGGCGTCTGCCGTTGATTCGATCCGAGACGAACGGTGGTCCCGCGACGGGCGCGAGATTCAAGCTGTTGCCACCCATTGCGATTGAGTTCGCCGCGTTCGGTGCGTGCACCGCGAACGTCGAAGGCGCGCTTTGCAGCGCCTCGCGAATGCGGTCGGGGTCGAGGCGAACCATGTCGCCGTCGACACTCGACCCGCCGTGCTCGTAATACTCACGAGCCTCATCGAGAAGCACCCGCAAACCGTGATCGGCGAGATATTGCACGGCGGTCTCATGAATGGTGTGGACTTCATCGTCCGACATCACTTGCAATGGTGCGAATGGGTTGACGAGGTTGCGGTAGTGCGCAGTACTCGGAACCGGTCGGGGCCCAGCGGTCGCTCTTCGTCGTCTCACCACTTCTGTCTTCTCACCATTGGCTTGAACTATAGTGAGTACTATACACTTGTGTCTAGTAGCGGAACCTTGGGGGCCACATGACCACAGACGCCAACATTGTCGTCATCGGAGCTGGAATCATCGGGGCCAGCGTGGCCTACCACCTCGCCGACATGGGGATCGAGGGCGTGATCGTCGTCGACAAGGGCGACCTCGACCACAACGATGGGTCGACGTCTCACGCCCCCGGTGGTCTACGCACACTCACCGCCTCTCACTTCTTCACCACGCTGGGGTATGCAAGCCGGAAGGTCTACGACGCGCTTCCACTCGCGATTCCCGGACAGGAGCAGTTCTTTCGTACCGGACTCGTGCAAGTCGCCAACACTCCGGAACGAATCGGAAGCCACAAGCGCCTCGCTGAGATGGGCATGAGCCATGGCATAGAAGCGCACATGCTCTCCGCCGACGAGGTCGCCGAGAAACTTCCGATGGTCGACCCGTCCACGATCACTGGCGGCATCTTCAATCCGTCTTCTGGCGTCATCAAGACGAGCCTCATCGCCACCTCCATGCGTCACGTGGCCGAGTCGACAGGGCGTGCGAAGTTTTTCGGAGACAGCGAGGTCACCGACATCGAGGTCGAGAACGGTCGGATCGTCGCCGTGGTCACGGAGGGCGAACCCGGCCGCATCACGTGCAACCAGGCGATCGTCTGCACGAACATCTGGGCCCCGCTCCTCGCAAAGAAGACCGGCACACAAATGCCGCTGTTTCCGGGAGAGCATCAGTACATCTTCACGAATCCGGTGCCAGCGCTCGCCGACATTTCCCACACCGAAGTCGCCATCCCGGTCACCACATTCGACGACCTCCAGATCTACTTCCGTCAACACGGCGATCACCTTGGCATCGGCAGCTACGCCCACGAAGCTCGTCTCGTCGATCCCGCAAATCTCCCAAAGTCCGCGATGTTGCCATTCACGGCTGACGACTTCGTCGACGCATGGGCAACCATGCAGCACCACATGCCACCGCTTCAAGAATCCGAGATCGCCGACGGGTTCAACGGCATGTTCTCGTTCACCGTCGATGACCATCCGATCATGGGTGAGACGAATGTGACCGGGTTGTGGTCGGCCATCGGCGCCTGGCTCTCGTTCGCCAGTGAGGTCGGCGCGGTGATGGCCCGTTGGATGACGACTGGCGACCCCGGCATGGACATCACGCCCGCCGACATCAACCGCTTTCATCCCCATCAGTCGAACAACGAATTTCTCACACGCCAGTCGAAGTACTTCTACGAAATCGGCTTTGAAGATCTCCATCCGAGCGCGGTCGCATCGTCGGTTCGCAACCTGCGTCATGCGCCGTTCCATCATCGCCTCGAGGCCCTCGGCGCCGAGCTCATTCCACTGGCATCGCAGGAGACGCCGCTGTACTACCGATCCAACGAGGCCCTGGTCACCAAGTACCGCGACCAGCTTCCCGAGCGGTTGGGCTTTGACGGCATCGGCTGGTCGCCGATCATGGGCGCTGAACACCTCGAGATGCGCAACAACGTTGGGCTGGTCGATTGGTCGGCGGCGATCGGCCCGATCGAGGTCTCCGGTTCAGGCGCGCTCAGCCACCTACAGCACCTCTGCTCAGCCGATGTCGACGTACCAGTGGGCGATGTTGTCTACTCTCTCGTGCTGAACCCATCGGGTGGGGTCACCCGCGACATCACGGTGCTCCGCGTCGACGAGCACATCTGGTGGATTCTCACTGGCAAGGCGAACATGCCAGCGGAAATTGCGGCCTTCTCCGCCCTCGCTCCCGATGATGGCACGATCGAATATCGGGACCGCAGCGAAGAACTCGTGACGATCGCACTCTGGGGTCCGAACAGCCGATCGGTGCTCGAGACCGTCACGTCGACCGACATCAGCAATCGAGCCTTCCCCTGGTACACGAGCCAGCAGATTGATGTCGGCATGGCCACCGTCAGGGCGGTCCGACTCTCCTACGTGGGCGAGCTCGGATGGGAGCTCTACGTTCCCGCCTCGTTCGCACTGCATGTATGGGACACCTTGTGGGAAGCGGGTCGAGCGTTCGACATGCCAGCGGTCGGGCTCCAGGCAGTGATGTCGGGACGGATCGAGAAGGGGTACCGACTGTTCGGTTCAGACCTCACCCCTGAGTACACGCCGGGCGAAAGCGGCGTCACCTGGGCGATGAGCAAGACCAAGGACTTCCACGGCAAAGAGGCCGCGCTGGCAGCCGACCGACGCCATCACTTGGTCACATTGCAGTTCGATGCTCCGACATCGGTGATCTACGGGTGGGAACCCGTGTTGATCGATGGCCAGGTCGTCGGTCGGGTCACCGGCGGAGAGTACGGCTACAGCGTCGGTGCGTTCCTGGCCCACGCGTTCGTCGACCCAGCGCACGCCACGCCGGGCAGCGCGGTCGAGGTTCAGGCAACGGGCGTTCGCCACGCGGCGACCATCGTGGCCGGACCCGTCTTCGACAGCGAGTCGGAGCGGATCAAGAGCTGAGACCTATCATTTCCTCATGGTTGGTTATGAGGACATCGAAACCGCGAGTGTGGACGAGCTTCGTCATCTTCAACTCGACCGGCTCACCTCATCGCTGCGACACGCGTATGACAATGTCGGCCACTACCGTCGAGCGTTCGACGCCGCTGGCGCACATCCAAACGATCTCACGTCACTCGATGACCTTGCGTCGTTTCCACTCCTGACGAAGGATCATCTGCGTGAGAATTATCCGTTCGGCATGTTCGCCGTTCCTCGCACGGACATCGTTCGCCTCCACGCGTCGTCGGGAACCACGGGGAAGGCCACCGTCGTTGGGTACACCAAAAATGACATCGAGATGTGGGCCCAGGTCATGGCACGATCCATTCACGCCGCGGGGGGTCGAGCCGGCGACATTGCACACGTCGCCTATGGCTATGGGCTGTTCACGGGCGGGTTGGGAGCGCACTACGGTGCCGAAGCCCTCGGTTGCACCGTGGTGCCCGTTTCTGGGGGGCAAACGGAAAAGCAAGTGCAGCTCATTGCAGACTTCGAACCGCGCATCATCCTCGTCACACCCTCGTACTGCCTGAACCTGATCGACGAAATGGAACGGATCGGAATGGACCCCGCGTCCTGTTCGCTCGACGTTGGGATCTTCGGTGCGGAGCCGTGGACGGACGGACTTCGCGAGGAGATCGAAACGCGGCTGGGAATCGATGCCGTCGACATCTACGGGCTGTCGGAAGTGATCGGCCCGGGCGTGGCCCAGGAGTGCGTCGAGACGAAGGACGGACTCACGGTGTGGGAAGACCACTTCTACCCCGAGATCATCGATCCCGATACCGGCGCGGTTCTCCCCGACGGCGAGTTCGGCGAGCTGGTCTTCACCTCGCTCACCAAAGAAGCCTTCCCCGTCGTCCGCTACCGCACGAGAGACCTCACCCGGTTGTTGCCCGGCACTGCACGAACGATGCGTCGCATCGAACGAATCTCCGGGCGTTCTGACGACATGCTCATCATCAGAGGGGTCAACGTGTTTCCTTCACAGGTGGAAGCGCAGATTCTCAAGGTCGACGACCTGACTCCTCACTTTCAGGTGATCGTCGATCAGGAGCAGAACCTGAAATCGCTCACCATCGATGTTGAACAGGCCCCGGGGTCCGCCGCGGACCCCGACGATCTCGGCCGACGACTACTCAAACACGTCAAAGACAACATTGGCGTCAGCGCATCCGTGAACATCGTTGGTGTTGGCGAGATCCCTCGTTCCCAAGGCAAGGCAGCTCGTGTGATCGATCGCACCAGACCTGCGTGAACCCGGGTCCCGCCCTCCAACTATCCCCGTGCGGTTGCGGGACGAGCGGTCACCACAACGAGTGCCAAGCCGAGCGCGATCAACAACATCCCGGCCAGCGCGATCACCGTGGTCTCCGCACCGGTCACCGCGAGTTGCGGTTCTGGTGTTTGCACCGCCGCGAGCACCTCCGGCTGCACCGTGGTTGCTGGCGCAACCGTCGCTACGGGCGCAACGTCCACGTGAATGGTGGTGGTCGTCGTGGCCACGCCGGGAGCCGTCGTAGCGGGACCGGCCACCGCGGGTCCCTCCGTGGTCGCTGGAGGCAGAACGCTCACCTCGCTCGGGGTGAAGCCGATGCACTCGACGTTCACCGAGTTCAAACCCCCCTCGCCAAGGTGTTGCACACTGATTGCGGTGGCGGCCTCGAGCTCGACCTCGCCGACCTCTGTCACGACGTGTTCGCTGTCGTTCGGCACGTCATCGGTTGGGGGCGAGACATACCCGTTGTCGAGAACGAAGAACCATTGTTCCTGCGTCTGTTCGGTCTGATACGTCGGGTACGGATGGTTTTCGTTCGACATCATCGTGATGTCGTACGTACCTGCGGGCAGATCGATCGCGAAGGGCCCTGCGCTGGTGCTGATGCCGTCGTTGATCAATCGGGTGCCAGTGAATCCATAGCTGTATGTCCCGCAACCCCCGTCGGAGGCACTGAGTGCGGGCGCGGTCACCAAGACCGTGCCAGCGACGATCAGCAACGCGCCGAATACCTTGCCGGCAACGTCGATCTTGCGTCGAAGACTCTGATTCAACCTTGTCATGATGTCATTTCTCCCGTTGTGAAGTGTTGGCGCCGCGTGGGGAACCGTTGTGCCCCAGAGCTGCGTAGAACAGTGAGTTGTTTGCCAGCGGCCGGGCCGATCAACACCGGAATGGGCGAGCGTCGAGCGAGCCGGTTCACCGTGCTTCCGAACAGCGTCCCGAACACCGGGTGGTTCCGAGCCGAGACCAGGAGCAGATCGAACCCCTCGTCAACCGCGTGAGCGATGAGGGCCTTGTCAGCACGTCCAGAGACGAGTGCGAGCTCCGCATTCTCAAAGCCGATCTTCATCGCCGCAGCCTTGAGCTCGGACTCGAGCGCTTCATCGGTGTCGAAGAAATACGGGCTATTGGCGGTTTCGGCGTCGAGCGCTGAGACAACCCGAATACGACGGATTCCCGGCGCCAGTTTGCTGACGACCGGCCGGACACTTTCCACGGACTCGGGGCTTCCGTCGATACCGACGAGCACGTCGACCCAACCCTCGGCGAGCTGCCCCTCGCGGAGAACCCGGACGACCGACTCCTGCTGACGGAGTGCGAGGCGCATGACCGGCACGACCAGCGGGCCCAGCCACAGTCCAAGGCCAGCGAAGAGCAAGAGATTGTGTCCCCTGCGGCGAAAGTACAGAGACGCAAGAAGCCCAAAGGCCGACCAGATCGCCACGGCCAGTATGAGTTTCGTCATATCTGAAGCCTGTTGCCACTACCCGTCCATCAACAGGGCCCGAAGTCCTCACTTTCCGTGCGTCGACGACGAATCGGCGTCGCCGGGACGAAGAGCCCTATCGGGGTTGATGGCAACGCAGGGAAAGTTGCACAGGCGACGAAAGGCTGGACATGAACGAAATCTGCTGGTTCGAGGACATCGGCATCGACGATGTCGAACGAGTTGGTGGCAAGAATGCATCCCTTGGAGAGATGTATCAACAGCTCGGCTTGCATGGCGTGCGGGTGCCCAATGGTTTTGCGACGACCGCAGACGCCTTCCGCGAGTTTTTGCGCGTCAACGAGCTCGACGGTGTGATCGCGGAAGCGCTCACCGACTTCGACCCAGATGACGTCGATGATCTCCACGATCGGGCAAGCCGAATCCGCCGAGCGATCATGTCGGCCGATCTGCAGCCGTCCTTGATCGACGCGATCAACACTGCATATCGAACGCTCTGCGACGAGGCTGGGTTGGACAACGTCGATGTTGCGGTGCGGTCGAGCGCAACCGCCGAAGATCTCCCGGAAGCGTCCTTCGCTGGCCAACAAGAGACGTATCTCATGATCCACGGCGAAGACCAAGTCATCGATGCGGTGAAACGGTGCTTCGCGAGCCTGTACACGACTCGCGCGGTCAGCTACCGCCACGACATGGGCCTTGGTGACGATGCCGTGGCCCTCTCCGCGTGCATCCAGCGAATGGTTCGAGCCGACAGTGCAAGTAGTGGAGTGTTGTTCACGCTGGACACCGAATCGGGCGCCCGAAACGTCGTGTATATCACTTCGACGTGGGGCCTTGGCGAGAACATCGTGCAGGGCCGGGTCATCCCAGACTCGTTCTACGTGCACAAGGAGACCCTGCGGGCCGGCTTCGCCCCGGTGGTCGGACGGTCACTGGGAGCCAAAGAATTCACGATGGCGTACGACCGCTCGGCTCACAAGATCACGAACGAGCCCACCGAGGCTGCGCTCGCAAGAACGTTTTCGATCAGTGATTCCGAGGTCCTGGATCTCGCTCGATGGGCGCTGGCGATCGAAGACCACTACTCCACCGTCCGTGGGGTTCCGACACCCATGGACATCGAGTGGGCCAAGGACGGTGGCACCGGCGAGTTGTTCATCGTGCAGGCTCGACCCGAAACCGTGCACAGCCAAGCCCGTGCCTCGGGAGTGACGACGACATATTCACTCCTCGAATCAGGAGAATCGCTGATATCTGGGCTCGCAATCGGCGAACGTATCGCCGTCGGGCGGGTCCGCCGGGTGGACTCACCCGCCGAGATGTCACGGGTCGTGGACGGTGATGTCGTCGTCACCGAAATCACCGATCCTGACTGGGAACCCATCTTGAAGAAGGCTGCAGCTCTCGTGACGGAGCGCGGTGGACGAACGTCGCATGCGGCGATCGTCGCTCGAGAGCTCGGCATCCCAGCGATCGTTGGCGCAGGCCCGATCGGCGACGAACTCCCCGATGGCGCCCTGGTTACGGTCTCGTGCGCCGGAGGAGAAACCGGTGTCGTCTATGACGGCCACCTGCGATTCGACGTGACCGAAACCGATTTGTCGGAGCTTCCCGTCGTCAAGACGGCAATCAACATCAACGTCGGTGATCCGTCCGTGGCGCTCAAACATGCACAGTTGCCCGTCGCCGGAATTGGCCTTGCGCGGATGGAGTTCATCTACGCAGCGCATGTCGGCGTCCACCCCCTCGCACTCACGCGGCACCACACACTTTCGCCGGAGCTCCGTCACCAGGTGGACCAACGGACAGCCGGCTATTCGCAGCCGGAGGAGTTTCTTGTCGACCGCCTCGCCCAAGGGGTCGGTCTTCTTGCCGCAGCCTTTTGGCCTCGTCCGGTCGTGATTCGACTGAGCGATTTCAAGTCGAACGAGTACGCGAGTCTGCTCGGCGGCGAACTCTTCGAGCCGGTCGAACAAAACCCGATGATCGGTTGGCGCGGCGCCAGCCGGTACTACCACCCCGGGTTCGCGGAAGGATTCGTGCTCGAACTCGAGGCCATCAAACGGGTGCGGAACGACTTCGGGCTCCAGAACCTCAAAGTGATGGTGCCCTTCTGTCGGACACCGGAAGAGGGCGACGCCGTCTTGCAGATCATGCAGGAGCACGGGCTCGCCCGCGGCGACAACGGACTCGAGGTTCTTGTCATGGCCGAGGTGCCGAGCAACGTGTTCTGCGCCCACGAATTCGCCGAACGATTCGATGCGTTCTCCATTGGTTCGAACGATCTGACACAACTCGTGCTTGGGGTCGACAGAGACTCAGAGGCGGTTGCCCCGGTGTTCGATGAACGCCACGTGGCGGTTCGCCGAGCGTGCGCAATGTTGCTCAACAGCGCCCGCCAAACAGACACGCCGGTGGGAATCTGTGGTCAGGCGCCATCGGACTACCCAGAATTTGCGGCGTTTCTGGTCGACCATGGAATCGACTCGATCAGCGTCACTCCGGACGCACTTGCAAAGACATTCGCTGCGGTGTCGGCTGCCGAGGAGACCCGTCAGGGCAAGGACCGACAGGACATCGATGCACCTTGGCCAGTCCACCTCCTGTCGCTGTAGCCGTTCGCAACTCTCAACTGGGCCGAGCGGTGTAAGTAGCCGCGGAAGCGGATCCGAGAAATCGGAGACGTTCATCCAACTCGAGCGCCGCCCCGGATGCATCGGGTGACTGCAAGACGACCTCGTGTCCTCTTCCGAGCTGGCGTCCCAGATGTTCCTCCCCGAACGCCCGCGGACCGACGGCGACCACCGGACCTGTCGTCCGCCCAATCGTGTCGAAGGCAACGCTGCCTTCACAGATCCACGAGAGACCTCGATGCGCCCGGGTCGCGAGTACGAGGATTGCCGACTCTGACCGTTCGACGAGCTCGTCACAAATCTGCTCATGACTGAGGGGACCGCGGGTCATTGCTGCATGGACTTCATCGGGAAGCCCTACGTCGGGTTCCGAGTAGTCGGTTTCGTAGACGACGCCTTTCGGATCGATGACGATCTTGGCCAGCGGAACGTCCAAAGTGCGAGCAAGAGTATTCGCCGTGCGCAAAGAAGCGTGCCCATCGACTTCGTTCGACACCGCAACGACGATCTTGTCGACGGCCACGGGTTCGTCGGTCACCGCAGGACCGACCAGTATGACCGGCGCAGTGCTCTCGCTGAGCAGTGCCGCAGCGAACGAACCGACGTAGTGGCGGTTGTCGAAGGGACTTGCGGCAGTGGCCATGCAGACCAGCCGACCGACACACGCTTCCAAGACGCCCTGAAGGGGGCTTTGGTGGGCGACGAGACGTAGTTGGACGGGCATCGCGATAGCTCGCGCAAGGCGCTCGACGCCTTCGCTGTACCGCCGAAACTCGGGCGCAAAGTCATCTTCTGGGTCGATGATCGAAACGACTTCGATCGACCGGCCCAGCAACGAAGCAAACTTCGCGGCCACAGCACCAACACGGGGGAGGTCGTTCACCCGGGCCAGTGGGATGGTGATGGCGTCGCTGTTGTCGAGGGGTTGGATCATCGTTCACGCATCATGTCACGTGAAGATGATCTGGCCACCGGCTGCCATGTCGTAGAACTCTCCCACCGTGATGATGTCATCGACTTGGTCGATGAGTTCGTCACGCGTGATGCCGAAGAGATCAACCGATGCGAGGCACCCGTAGAGGCCTGCTCCGGTGTCGGAGATCATCTCGACGAATTCCGCGATGCCGGGAATGTCGAGTTCTTCGATCTGATGCTCCATGTACTTGGTCATCAGAGCCGACACCCCGGGTAGGCCACCCGCCCACGTCGGGATGTGCAGTCCGGGGTTGCCCACCGTCGCGACCTTGATGTGGTCGATTCGCTTCTTGTGAATCGCGTCGAGGCCGAAGAACGTGAAGAACAGGTTTGCCTCGATGCCTTCGGCGCGAGCCCCATTGGCCATGATCAGGCCGGGGTAGATCTCCTCGAGCGACCCCTTCGAAATCACGATCGAGACCTTCTCGATCGCCTTGGGCTTGTCGCCCGCCCCAGGGGTGCTCTCGGTCGTGGTCATTGCTGTAGCCATGTAATTGTCCTTTCAGACGCAGCCGCGTGGTTTCGGGATTCCGGCGCAACCCGCAGCAAGTTTTGCGGGGCCCTTCGGGAAGAGTTGGTACAGCTCTTTGACCGTGACACCCGAGGTCTTGCCGAGCTTGCGAACGGTTGGGCCGGTGCCCTTTTCGAAGTACTCCGAGCGCATGAAGTGCAGCACTTGCCAGTGCTTGTCCGTCAGCGGAACAGGCACGCCCCACTGTTCGGCGAGCGGCGTGGCCATCTCCTCGGTCCATTGCTCCGGGTCGACGAAGAACCCTTCATCGTTGAGCTCGACGGTGGTTCCAGCAATTTCTTTGGTTGGCATTTTTTCTTTCCTCTCTCATTGATCTTTCGCGTCAGGTCGCGTTGACGGGCTCGTGTTTGCCGGCGGTGGGCATGTCGGCGCCAATTCCGGGTATGTCTCGCCCGGGCAAAAGTCCGTGCCAGTAGAACGACTGGAACAGGAGCTTGCCCAGGTGATTGAGCCGCGATTCTTTGAGCAACGGAAGCCCGACCGGGCCGGGGTAGTGCCCGGTCAGGGGTTCCGTTTCATAGTTGAAATCAATGAGGAGTGCCTTGGAGAAGCCGGTTTCGATGAAACAATTCGCGTGGCCATCAAACGTGGCCTCCAAGGGAGACTCAGCGAGAAACGATTCGATGTTGGCGACGAGCACCTCTCCTTCGAAGTGCGTGACCGATCCGGCCTTTGACGCTGGAACATCGGCGGCATCGCCCAGAACGAAGATGTTCGGTTTCACCGTTGACTGCAACGTCGCATTGTCGGTGGGGATGAAACCGAGCTCGTCGCCGAGTCCCGGTGAGTTCTCGACATATGGCGAACCCCCATGGAGCGGGATGACGACTGCGAGGTCGAAGGGGATCTCTGTCTCGTCGTAGCCGATCAGTTTCTTGGCGTCGCCGTCGATCTCACCCGTGTTGAATTCGGTGATCAGCTCGATGTTCTTTTCCTCGAGCAGTGACGACAATGTGGCCGAGGCAGTTGGCTTGGTGAATGCACCGTCGAGCGGGGTGACGTAGGTGATCGTGATGTCGTCTCGCACCCCTCGCTCGGTGAAGTACCAATCGGCCAGGAACGCGAACTCGAGGGGAGCGACCGGGCACTTGATCGGCATGTCCACGATGTTGATGACCAAACGACCAGCCACGAAGTTCTCGAGCTTGGCGGCCAGCGCGGTTGCACCTTCCATGTCATAAAACGTGAAGACGGTCTCGAGCCATCCTGGCCCACCCATGCCCTCGGTCTCCTCGGGCTGCAGGACGGAGCCCGTCGCGATGAGGAGGACGTCATAGGGAAGCACCATGCCATCTCCGAGGAGTACCTCGTTCGCTTCGATGTCCACCGAGCTGATTCCGCTCTGGTGATAGTTGATGCCGCGGTGCAACTGGCGGTTGCGCGGTCTGGTGATCTCGTCTGCATGGGCGAGACCGAACGGCACGAAGAGAAGCCCCGGCTGGTACACGTGATCGTTGTTCTGATCGACAACGTCGATACGAAGCTCGGCTCCCTCGTACGACTTTCGGATTCGATTCGCGGCCAGCGTGCCACCTGTTCCCCCGCCGAGGATGACGAGTTTTTTCAGTGGATTGGTCACGTTTGCTCTCTTTCACGGGCCGGAACGATCACGAGCGGTACATGGGAGTGGCGTGAGACCTTTTCGGCGACGCTGCCGAGCCACCAGCGACTCATTCCCGAGCGTCCGTGGCTGGCGAGCACGATCATGTCTGCAGCCTCGGTGTCGACGACCTCGAGAATCGCGTCAGCCGGAGACGACTTCATCCGAATGACGCTCGAAATCTCGGCGTATGGCGCATGCAGCGAGCCGACGCGATGAAGTGCGGTCTCGGCGGCCTGCTCGAGGGTCAGGTGTTCGGCAGCCGCCAACTCCTCCAGAACCTCTTGTTCCGGAAGATTGATGTTCAACATGACGACCAGCGACGCTTTGGTCGCATCGGCAAGCATGGCCGCATAACTCACGGCGATCTCCGATCGAGGCGACAAGTCCACCGGGACAAGAATCTTCTTCGGCGCGCTCTTCATGGTCGACTGCCGACGTGGGGTTTCCGCATGCCCCCAGCCAACGTGAGGATCCGTCCACCCACTAGGGGCGATGGTCCTCATCGAGCCGTCCACGGACGTTCGGCCCTGTGCGGCCGCGACCGTGCTCACAACGATGAATCACAGAAGCAGACACACCATCGCGAAGGAGACAGAGATGCGATCAACGCGCACTGCGCTACTCATCATCGGGTGCGTCCTGATGATTCCAGGCTTGATTCTGTTGCTCGTCGGAGCTGCACTGGGGTTTGGCTACGCCTTTGGCCGCGGCACCGACGGCTACTTCGATGCGACCCTCGACAGGCTCGCCACACCAACCGCAGCGATCACGACAGATGACATCACCTTTGCTGCCGACCCGGGCTCACCAGATTGGGTACTCGATGCCCTCGACGCAGACATTCGCTTGCGAGCGACGTCCTCAGACGTTCAAAGGGAGATCTTCATCGGCATCGGACCACAGGCGGAGGTGGATGAATATCTCGACGATGTGTCACACGACGTCGTCATCGATCTGACCGACGATCTCGATCCGGTCTATGCCAGCGAGGGCGGGTCGGCCAACGTGGCTCTACCCACCGAGCAGGACTTCTGGGCGGCGAGTGCCGTCGGCCTGGGGGATCAAGAGATCACCTGGGAGGCCACGACCGGCGAGTGGTCGGCAGTCCTGATGAATGCCGACGGCAGCGCCGGCGTGATCGCCGATGTCAACGTCGGCACGAAGGCAGAATTTCTCGTACCGCTCGCAGTCGGCCTGCTGATCGCTGGCTTCGTGGTGACCGCCGCAGCCATCGCGGTCATCATCGCTGGAACCCGACCATCGAGCAATGAACCGGTTCGCGACACCGCAAACGTCGACTCGAAAGCCACGGAATCATCTCTGGCAGAGAAGGCGTCGCCGGTCAGACTGACGGCAACACTCGACCCCGAGCTGTCTCGGTGGCGTTGGCTGATCAAATGGCTCCTCGCCATCCCTCACTTCATCGTGCTCGCGTTCCTCTGGATGGGTTTCGTCGTCGCCACGTTCGTCGCCGCGGTTTCGATACTCGTCACACGCACCTACCCGAGAGGCATCTTCGAGTTCAATGTCGGTGTGCTTCGATGGTCGTGGCGTGTGTCGCACTACGCAACGACGGGCGGGCTCGGAACCGATCGGTATCCAGCGTTCAGCTTGCGAGCGCAACCAGGCGATGCGGCCACCCTGGACATTCACTATCCACACGAGCTGTCTCGCGGCCTGGTTCTGGTCAAGTGGCTCTTGGCGCTCCCCCACCTGCTCATCGTCTCGTTGCTCGCAGGCTCCTCGGTGCGGTGGCTCGCCTTCGAAGGTGATCGGGTCAGCTTCGATGCGACCGGTGGCGGCGGGATACTTGGGTTGCTCTCCTTCATTGCCGGGCTCGTCTTGTTGTTCCGAGGTCGATATCCCCAGGCCCTCTTCGATCTCATTCTCGGGTTCAACCGATGGATCTATCGAACGGTCGCTTACGTAGCGCTCATGACCGATGAGTATCCGCCGTTTCGGCTCGATCAGGGAGGGACCGAGGCCCAACCAGGATCTCCTCCGACCGCGCCCCCGTCAGGGGAACCACACCTCGATCTCCGAGCCGCGCCAGAGCTAGTCGACGAGCATCGCCAATAGGTCGTAGCTCGAGAGAAGTCCCACGACTTCTCGGCGGTCACCTTCGGTGACGATGAGGTGGTGCACGTAGTGCGACCGCATCATCGCAGCAGCTTCGGCCACGCTCTCGGTGTAGTCGATAGAGATTGGCGGCCCCGCCATGATCTCGCCGAGTGCGTCGTCGGGACTGCGACCTTGGCAGTCCGCCAGGGTGACCATCCCCAAGGCTTCATCGTGTTCCACGATCGGGATGGCGTGCAGCCCGGTGGCGGCGAGCAGCTCACTCGCACGTTCCATGGTTTCTTGCGGCCCGAGGGTCAACAAGTCGCCGGTCATGAGGTCTCCAATGTGACGGATCGACGGCTTCGGCATGTCATATCTCCCAATCTCGTGAAGGTGTCCGGACGATATGACGCAACGGAGAATCTGGGCAGGGCCGAAGGTCATCACCGGGCGGTCTCGAGCAGCCGACCCGTTGGACGTTTGGGACGGAAGCCCCTACTTGGCGCAGCGTCAGCCCGGGAGTCTGAAGCGGTGAACGCTGAACCCACCTTCCTGCAAACCGACCAGGATGCCGGTCGCGATGAGCGCACCGGCCTTTTCGTGCTCTCGAGCGCTCAATGTGCTGCGGTCCTCAACAGCACCTCGGTCGGCCGAATCGTCTTCGTCGACGGCGAGTATCCCATCGCGGTCCCGGTCAACTTCGCGTGGTTCGAGAATTCGGTGGTGTTTCGAACGGGCGAAGGACAAAAGCTCCGTGCGGCGACGATCGAACAGCCGGTGTCCTTCGAGGTGGATCAGATCGACGAAGCCACCCACAGCGGAGCAAGTGTGATCGTCAAAGGCACCGCTCGAGCCGTCACCGACTGGGCCGAGCAAGAGGAACTCGAGCAGTTGTCCGTGCGGCCATGGCAACGCCTGCCATGGCGCCACGGCTGGATCAGAATCGACCCGGTGGAAGTCACCGGGCGGAAGCTCGACGTGCGATGACCCCACCCGAATCGCCTGAGACGATCACCGTCGACGGCAACGAGGCAGCGGCGAGGGTCGCGTATCACCTGTCTGACGTCATCGCCATCTATCCCATCACCCCAGCTTCCCCGATGGGTGAGCTCTGCGACTCGTGGGCGGCATCGGATCGCCCGAACCACTTGGGTGTCGCCCCCCGCGTGATCGAGATGCAGAGCGAGGGAGGTGCCGCAGGGGCAGTGCATGGTTCTCTCCAGGCGGGCGCGACGACCACAACCTTCACCGCATCGCAGGGCCTGCTCTTGATGATCCCGAACATCTACAAACTGGTCGGCGAACTCACGCCCTGCGTGATTCACGTCGCAGCACGCGCGGTCGCCACCCACGCGCTGAGCATCTTTGGAGACCACAGCGACGTGATGGCCGTTCGCCAGACCGGCGCAGCCTTGCTCTCGTCGTCGTCGGTTCAAGAGGCCCAAGATCTGGCACTCGTGGCGCACGCAGCGACGCTGGAGACCCGGGTGCCGTTCATCCACTTCTTCGATGGATTCCGAACGAGCCACGAGGTGGCCAAAATCACTGCGCTTCCCACCGGAATATACGCCGCGATGATCGACCACAGCCTCGTCCTCGATCATCAGATGCGAGGGCTCGACGCCAATCGCCCGGTGCTTCGCGGAACCGCGCAGAACCCCGACGTCTTCTTTCAGGCCCGCGAGGCAGCGAACCCGTTCCACGCGGCGGTCCCATCGGCTGTACAGGCAGCCATGGATCAGTTCGCCGAACTGACCGGACGTTCGTACCACCTCTTCGACTACGACGGCGCGGCAGATGCCGAAGACGTCCTCATCGTCATGGGTTCAGGCGCTGGCGCCGCCGAGGACTGGCTGCGAGTGGCGACGTCGCTCGGGCGCAAGGTTGGGGTACTCACGGTGCGCCTCTTTCGACCATTCTCCAATCGCGATGTCGTTTCGGCACTCCCCGAGACCACGAAACGAATCGCAGTGCTCGACCGCACCAAGGAACCGGGGTCGGTTGGCGAACCGCTCTATACCGACGTCTGCGTTGCGTTGATGGAATCGTGGCCGGGCGAGCTACCGAGCGTGCTCGGCGGCCGGTATGGCCTCGGCTCGAAAGAGTTCACTCCGGGCATGGTGGATGCGGTCTTTGCGGAGCTGCATGCCGAGAACCCAAGGCGCCACATCACGGTCGGCATCGCCGATGATGTCTCGGACACGAGCGTCACCGTTGACCCGGACTTCACATCACCTCGTTCCGACTTCGAAGCAGTGTTCTTCGGGTTGGGCAGCGATGGCACCGTGGGGGCGAACAAGACAACGGCCAAGATCGTTGGCGACGAGACCTCTCTGCATGTTCAGGGATACTTCGTCTACGACTCGAAGAAGTCTGGCGCCGTCACCGTTTCCCATCTGCGATTCAACGAGGAGCCAATCGTTTCGACGTATCTGATCGACGAGGCGGACTTCGTTGCGTGTCACCGGTTCACACTTCTCGAACGCGGCGACGTCATCGCCACGTGTCGTCCTGGTGGAACCCTTCTTCTCAATGCGAGCTTTGGTCCCGACGAGGTTTGGGCCCAGCTTCCGGTCGATGCCCAACACGAAATCATCGAGAAGAACATCTCCCTGTGGGTCATAGACGCGAACGCGATCGCCGCAGACGCGGGGTTGGGAGGCCGCGTGAACACGGTCCTCCAAGCCTGCTTTTTCGCACTCACCGACGTACTCGACACGACCGACGCAATCGAGGCGATCAAGGGTCGGCTGTCCCAGAGTTATGGTCGCCAGGGAGCGGTCATCGTCGATCGCAACGTGGCCGCGATTGACCGTGCCATCGGTGCGCTCCACTCGGTCCGGGTGCCCGACGACCCTCCGGAGGCCCAGAAGCGCATCATCAGCTCGCGTGACGACACGCTCCTCGACACCCTTCTCGCCGGAGATGGTGATCTCCTGCCGGTGAGCGCCCTACCTGTCGATGGGACCTTCCCCACCGGCACGTCGAAATTCGAGAAGCGCAGCATCGCGTCGTCGATCCCGATCTGGGACCCCGACATCTGCATCGATTGCGGACGCTGTGCCCTCGTGTGTCCGCATGCGGCAATTCGGATGAAGGCGATCGATGAACCTCAGCTCGAATCACAGCCAGACGGCTTTCGGTCGAAGTTGTGGAAAGGTCCCGAGGGCGATCGAATGACCATCCAAGTCGCCCCCGACGACTGCACCGGTTGTGGTGTCTGCGTGGACATCTGCCCAGCGAAGAGCAAGACCGAGGTCAAACATCGAGCGATCAACATGGAACCCATCGCCGATCATCTGGCCGTCGAACGGGCCAGCTTCGCGTTCTTCGAGCAGCTGCCGGAAGCCGATCGCAGCAGCCTGAAGCTCGCGTCCGTCAAGGGATCGCAGCTCGCGCAACCGCTCTTCGAGTTCTCCGGTGCTTGCGCCGGATGCGGCGAAACGCCATACCTCAAGCTCCTGAGCCAGCTGTTCGGCGACCGGACGATCATTGCGAACGCCACGGGCTGTTCCTCGATCTACGGCGGAAACCTGCCCACGACGCCGTGGACCACCAACGACGACGGTCGAGGACCCGCGTGGGCAAACTCGCTGTTCGAAGACAACGCGGAGTTCGGCCTTGGCATGCGGCTCGCGCTCGACAGCCACGAGCAGCGCGCCCGTCGGCTACTCAAGAATCAGGCTGAGTCTCTCGGGCCTCTCGCCGCAGAACTCCTCGAACCAACGCCCTCCGGAGAGGGCCCCATCACCGCTCGCAGAGCGCAGGTTGAAGCCCTACGAGCCGTGCTCGACGGGCGCGCGGATCCGGAGTCTCGTGAGCTTCACTCGCTTGCCGATCACCTCCTTCGCCAAGAGGTGTGGATCGTCGGAGGCGATGGCTGGGCGTACGACATTGGTTTCGGCGGCCTCGACCACGTTCTTGCGTCGGGTCTCAACATCAATGTTCTGGTGCTCGACACCGAGGTCTACTCCAACACCGGGGGTCAGACCTCAAAAGCCACTCCCCGGGCTGCGGTGGCAAAGTTCTCGACGGGCGGCAAGACGGGACCAAAGAAGGACCTCGGGATGCTCGCCATGGCTTACGGCGACGTGTTCGTTGCCCAGATCGCCATGGGAGCCAACATGACGCAGACGGTGCGGGCGTTCCATGAAGCTGCAGCACACCCCGGGCCTTCGCTGATCATCGCATACAGCCCGTGTATCGCCCATGGCATCGAGATGAGCACCATGATGCAGCACCAGAAACGGGCTGCCGAGTCTGGATACTGGCCGCTGTACAGGTTTGACCCCGCTCGGGAACAGACCGGCGGGCACGCCCTGGAACTCGACTCGCGACCACCGACACTGACGTTTCGCGACTTCGCCCGCACGGAGGGTCGATTTGCCTCGCTCGAGCGAAGCGACCGCACAACCGCAGAAAGACTCTTCGACGCTGCGCAAGCAGACATCGACAATCGGTGGCACCTCTATGAACAAATGGTCACCATCGAACGTACTGCGAAGTACTCCGATCTCGACGAGGAGGACGAATGAGCGTCGACCTGACCACGTCATACATGGGACTGGAGCTTCGAAATCCACTCGTCGCATCGGCTTCCCCGCTCACTGGTCGCATCGAAGATCTGCTCGCAATCGAACTCGCCGGCGCGGCCGCGGTGGTGCTTCCCTCGCTCTTCGAGGAACAGATCGAAGACCATGCGCTGCTGATGGACGTCGCCGGAGAGTTCTCCGTGGGACCCGAGGCCATCTTTGGGCACGCACCGCCGCTCCAGCATCTGACCGGTGGACCGGATCGATACCTCTCGCTGGTAGAGGAGGCGGTGGCGACACTCGGGATCCCGGTGATCGCAAGCCTCAACGGCACGACACCGGGTGGGTGGACGAGCTTCGCGTCCCTCGTCGAAGAGGCCGGAGCCGATGCCATCGAACTGAACATCTACGCTGTCGCGGCGGATCCGAACGTCACCGGCGACCAACTCGAAGATCAGTTCCTGCAACTTGTATCGTCCGTTCGTTCGACCGTCACAGTCCCATTGGCCGTCAAGCTCGGGTCCCACTTCACGTCGGTGTCGAACCTGTCGCGACGGTTGGTCGAAACCGGAGCCGACGCACTCGTCCTGTTCAACCGGTTCTACCAACCCGACATCGATCTGGAGCAGTTGACGGTTGCACCAAACCTGACGCTCAGCACTCCGTCGGAGCTTCGGTATGTGTTGCGATGGATCGCCATTCTCCGCGGGCAGGTGTCCTGTGCCTTGGCCGCGACGAGCGGCGTGCACAACGCCGATGATGTCGTGAAATCGATACTCGCTGGAGCCGACACCGCAATGATGACCTCGGCTCTGCTCGCCAACGGACCGGATCACCTGTCGAGAGTCCTGAAGGACACCGAGGGTTGGTTCGCCGAGCGAGGTTACGAATCGACGAATCAAGCCCGCGGCAGCTTGAGTCAAGGAGCGGTGCCAAATCCGTCCGCATTCGAACGGGCAAACTACGCAAAGACCCTGGCGTCTTTCCGCCCGCCCATCTGATCAGCAGCACGTAGGGTCCGCACGTCACCTGCACCACGAATCCTCAAAGTACGCTCGCCGACGTGCATATTGTTCTGGTCAGCCCGCAGATCGCCCCGAACACGGGCAACATCATCCGCTTGTGCGCCAACACTGGCGCAGAGCTTCATCTTGTCGAACCTCTGGGTTTCAGCCTGGATGATGCGCTCCTCAAGCGCGCCGGCCTGGATTACCACGAGTACATGACGATGACGGTCCATGCCGACCTCGACAGCGCTCGATCGGCTCTGCCCGGCCGCTGGTTGGCCTTCTCGACGCACTCGACCACGCGCTACACGGACGTCGCGTACCGGCCCGACGACGTGCTGGTCTTTGGTTGCGAACCGTCCGGACTCGATGACGACGTCAAGTCGCGGTTCGACGAGGCACACTCGGTCACCATCCCGCTGATGCCGAACAACCGGAGTTTGAACCTCGCAAACTCGGTTGCCGTCGTCGTGTACGAGGCATGGCGCCAGCTCGACTTCGCCGGGGCAGCATCTATTGAAGACCGAATCGAAGGTTTGACCGGAGAGTTGCTCGACGGGACACCGTTCGACCGCTGAGCCACACCGAGAAGGTGAGAACCAGACTTAGGAAGCGTTCTTCGCGTCGGCGATGGCTTCGGCACGATCGGCAACGCCACCAAGGGCACCCGTGATCGTGGCGAGCTGTTCGTTGATCTTGGTGACACTCGGGCCGATCGACGAGCACTGCGTCTCGACAGCACGAACGCCATAGGTCGACTTGGCCAAGTGCCGCGCGGTCTCGTGCAGCGAAGCGGAAATACGAATGAGGTAGAACGCGAGAACGGCGATGACGAGCACGATCTCGACGACTGTCAGCGTGATCAGCAAGTTGCGCATGTCAGGCCTCGCTCCCATTGTCACCCGGCACCGAGGCGCCCTGCACCGAAGCGAGCAAGGCATCGTGTCGGAGTGCTTCTTCAGTGAGACGGTCGAGACGCACCGATGTCTGCGTGAGCATCCATGTGGTCGCCGTGTTCCGCGCGACTGGTTTGGCCGCTTCCCAGATCGCTTCGACTCCACGCTCGACGCGCTTGACTTGATTCAAGAACGTTTGGAGCAGAACGACGGCCACAACAGCGACGACCAAGCCGGCGCCAAGCGTGATCCACCAAAGGCCGTGGGTACTCATGATTCGCCTCCTGCGGTCTCGAGGTACTCGCGTGCTGCACGAGCGGACGAGGTGATGTCGACGATGTGGCGGTTGACCGTATCGACGTTCCAGAGACCGTCGGTGTTCACCTCGGCTTCGTTGAAGGCTTCGACGATCGACTCCGCCTTCACGGCAGCATCGCGGGCGCCCTTGATCATGAGCAACAAGAGCGCCACGACGAGGAGCACGACGACAAGAAAGAGCACCCAGCCAATGATCCAGCCAGAAGATACTGCGACGAGTGACATGCGGCCTTACTTCTCCGTGACCGTGCTGAGGGCGTAGTTGATGAGCGTGTCGTTGAGTTCCACACCATGAGTGTCACGAGCGTGCGCAGCGACCTTGGCCAGCAGCTCATCCTTGGAGTCGGCGGTTGTGGCCGCCTTGCAGTCGGTTACACCAACGTGTTCGCACCGAAATTCGAGCGCCATGGTCAACTCTCCTCTGTCTCTACACGACGGGTCAGCAGACGTTGGGACATCATGCGGCGGGCTCATCTACTTTTGAGACATCCGCGACCAGATCGCCGAGCGCTCCGGCGACTGCGCCGAGGTTGGCGCCCATGGACTCGGTGAGCTCGTTGATGGGTTTGGTCTGGTGGGCGATGGCCCGAACCCCGAACGTGATCTTGCCGAGCTGGTCATTCACGTGACGAAGCACGAGGATCACCCGCACCAGGTACGCGGCGATCGCCAGGATCAAGACGGTGAACAAGATGATGGAAACAACTGCGGCGGCGGGCATCTATCCGACCATCCTGCGGAGAGCGGTGACATACCGCACGGCAACACCGGTTATCCCGGTGATGGACGCGTCGGTTTCAATGAGGGCGGGAACGGGCACGAGGTGCTCGGTGAGGATCACACCATGTTCGAGGATGTCGTCTGAAGCGTGCTGGATCTCGACTGCTGGCCGGATGACACGGTTGGCCAGGAAGATGACGAGCGGGACGACAACAAAGAGGATGAGAGCATTCGCTATCCACCACAACCACATGTTGCTTACCCCTCAGAAGCTCGGAGCTTCCGGCTCACAAAAAGCTCGGTACCTAGGCTCGATTGACTCCCCGGACTGTAGCCGATGTCACTAGGTGTTGTCTACATGTAGTCAGTCGGCGAGGTCGAGTGAACGCAGGGACGCGGGCGCAATTCGTTCGAGCATCCCAGTCGAGGACTCGAGAACAAGAAACCCGTCTTTGTCGACCGCCGTGACCCGTCCTCGTGCCTCGCCTCTCGGCATCAGCGAGACTCGCACACGCTCGTTCATCACCGAACACTGATCGCTGAACGCTTCGAGAAGGGCAAGGGAATCGCGCTCCACGAGACGGGTGACCTCGTGAAGCCTCTGCCCCAGCGCGCTCAGCAGTTGTTCCCGACCGGCTCCAAGTCCGCCGAGATGGGTGCGCACAGCGAGGACCGCGTGCTCGACCCGGCCAGGCCCGAGCTGTGTCGTCACGTTGACCGAGGCCTGCACCGCTTCGCCATCGGTTCCCATGATGGTGTCCGGCCAGCGAATCATATGGGCGTTTCCGCTGACGTCCGTCAGGGAATTGGCCGCGCCAAGTGAGGCAACCAGCCAGAGCAGTGCTTCCTGCAGCGGGTCGATGGTCGGGCGAATCACCATCGCCATGATCAGCGCATCAGCGCCGTCGACCCGCCACGGGGTTCCGCCGCGCAGGCGTCCGGAGATCTCGCTGTCGGCAACAACGATCGAGCCGTCGGGCGCATTCTCGGTACGAGCCCACGCCGAGGCCAACGCCTCGACCGACATCGCCACCTCGTACCTGCGGGTCTCACTCACTTCGGCTCACCAGCGGGCGCACGCGATCAACGCGCCAAGTGTCCTCGAACCGTGACAGCAGAATTGAACCAGCAGCCCAGGCATCGTCGCCGAACGCCGCTGGGCAGTGCAGGGCAACCTCGAGCGTCGCGGCTCCCTCCGGAATCTCTGGGGCCTCGCCGCGCACGTCGTCCAACGGCACCGCAGCGAAGTCGACTCGCAAGCCATGGACCAGGCCCGTGAGGAATGCGTCCGATTCTTCCTGCGGGCTCGTGCCCTGACGGATGCGTTCTGCCTGCAAGGGGTCGAGCCCACGACGACCGCCCGCCTCGAGCACATGTTCACGTCCGGCCTCGCTGAGCATGGCCCAGACGACAAGATGCTCGCCCCAGGCGATCGCTTGAATGAACCGATCGGCGACGGCTGCAGCATCGCTGGCGATCATGGCCGATCCCAACCAATCTCTTCCAGCATGTCTCGCACCCGGATTCGCTGCGGGCCGAACAACAAGGCGTTGATCGCCTCGTCGAGAATGAAGTCCGCGGCGCGCTGGTCGTGATTGTCGAGCATGGCGTGGGCGGCAAGTTGCGATTCCAGAGCGGACTCGAGCAAGGTTTCGGGCAGCTCCATCAGCACGGTGATGATGGTCCTGATGGATGCCACGAACGACTCTGCTGGTTGCGTGATGATCGCGTAGTACATGGCCGTCAGGCGTTCGAGCTGGTTCGTCTTGGGTAGCCGCTCCATTTGCATGAGGCGCTGACGGAGAAACATCAGACGCTCGTTGTCGTCCATCGAGCCAGCGAGCGTGGCGATGTGGTCGGCGCGGGTCGCGCCGGGCACCGCCACTGCGAGGCGCGCCTCTACAGCTTCGGCGTTCGCGAACGCTTCTTGCCATTGCGGCTGGTGTAGCCGAGGGTCGAAAATGTTGAGAGAGTCTTCGTAGTAGGCGAGAGCTCGTCGCAGCGAAGCAACGTCGTCCCGACCAGCGTAGGCGTGCCCAAGATTGTGCTTTGCAATCGCATGCTGCATCGGAAAGCCAACGCTGGTGAAGATGGTCAGGCAACGCTCGAATGCGGTGATCGCTTCGCTCAAGTGGTGGTCGCTCCCGGATGGGTCGAAGCCGGCCTTTGCTTTCCATGCAATGCCGAGCGTGTGATCGATCATGGCGGTGTGCATTGAGGCCTGCGTCCCACTGGCAGCGCTTGCCGCGTCCGAAAGCACTGCGATCGCGGCGTCACACCCCTCGACGCCACCTCGGGCCAGATGCACTTGGCCGAGGTTGTGCTTCGTGGCGAGCATGGTCCGAATCTGCTCGTCATCGTCACCCGGCACCATGTCGAGCGACGGCAATTTTTCGAGCGACAGTGTGAACGCCTCGACTGCATCGTCGAGACGACCTCCTTCGGTGAGTACGAGCCCAAGGTTGTTCAATACCGAGGCCTCTTCGACATCAACTCCTTTGCCCGACATCAGACCGAGCGCCTCGCGGAACAGACGGCTTGCCGTGCTGGGGTCGCCCAGCATGCGGTGAGCAGAACCAGCAGCATTGAGGATGCGGGCGTGCTCCACCGGGGCGCGTGAGACGGTGAGTACTTCAGCTGCCTGTTGGTAGTAGCCAAGCGCCTCTCGCAGGTTGTGCTCGGGGTGGGCTGTCGGTTGCTCGGCGGTGGCCATTCCCAGCCGGTAAGCAGCCGCCGCCCACTGCAGCGCATCGGTTGCACGATCGATGGACTCGAACCGCGTCTTCATTGCGGCGACAGAATCGGGAGCGGAGAAGGCCGTTGGGCCGTCGTTGCTCACGTTGAGCCGATCAGTTGTAACGCCGCGACACAGCGGTCGATCTCTTCGATTGCCACCTCGATGGCGTTGGTCACGATTTCGGACATTCCGATCGCCATCGTGTCGACATCGACGGGCTGCACGCCAACCATCTTCACGATCGGCGGCAGGACTCCCAGAGCCCGAGCGACCATCAGGGATCGCTCCGGCGTCGCCAGGTGCATGTCGGCGAGCAGGTCGTATTTCGTGTTGTGGTCGAGGACGTGGACGTCGATGACGTCGTAGTCGATCGTCATCACGGTTCCCGGCGGTCGTTCCCTGTCGACGGTGTCGATCACGATGATTGCGTCGTAACCATCCTGGAGATCCTGAACCAACTGAATCCCAGCGATGCCGGTTTCGACCACGGTGATGTGTGGATCTGATGGTCGTTCGAGCAGCCGGTTGGCCACCTCGACGCCGAACGCGTCGTCACTTCGGAGCACGTTGCCCACCCCGGCGACCAGAATCTTCACGAGCGGGAACGCGAGATCTCGGCGGCTCGCATCGAGTACCCGTGGATGACCCACCACGCGACATAACTCTCGAACATGGCCCAGTCGGCCGCGCTGACTTGGCCCTTCCAGTGCTCGGTCCGCTTGTCGATCTCGGTGCTGATGACGGTGTCGAGCAGCTGTTCCACGAGGGACTGTTCCAGCAGCTGGACGCCCGCCGGACGCCCGAGCTTGACCTCGTCGGACAACCGGGCCGTCTCATGGGCCAATGGCACCAGCGCGTCCGTTTGCGGAGTGGTCTCCGGCAGGTCGCCGCAGTCGGCTTCCTCGATGCGCCGAATGCAGTAGCCGACCAAGAACGCAGTGCCCGCCCAGTCCGCGAACTCCGGCATTGGTTGGGTTCGGCGTTCCTCATCGATCATCTGCTCGCGATACGCAGTTGCGGTCACCGTGAGCGGATGTGCTTGCGCGAGCGCCCGAGCTTTGAAGGTGAGGTCGGCGACGCGATCTGTGGGGTCAGTCATCGCTTCGCCTTGTTATCTGCAGACCGGTCGTGATGCTGCCAACGACGGGCGGCGGATGCGGCGCGGCGGTCATCTCCTCGACTTCGATTCGCCGGAAGTCGACCCAATGCTCCTGCAAGGCGGTTTCGACCTGTTCGATGATCGTCGCGTCGGACGCGGTGCAGCCATCGCAGCTGCCATGCAGTTTCAACCGCACGACGCCGTCTTCGATGTGGACGACTTCCATATCGCCACCGTGAGAATGCAGATACGGACGCACTTCCGCGAGGGCGGCCTGCACACTCACGCGGGCGGCGTCGAGATCGGCGCCATCGCCGAGGCCGTAGGCGCGCAGCAGCGCACCGGCGATCGGGTCCGCAGCGACCGCTTCGAGCAAGATCTCGCCTCGCCATTCACGCAACATTTCGACCATTCGTCCAACGCCGTTGGCGTGGAACACGTCGATCCAATCGAGCATCTCGATTGCAGTAGCGGCGACATCGCTGTCGTCGTGCTCGGCCAAACGTTCGGCCAGCTCTGCGATTCGAGGAAGCACTTCTTCGAACGCGAGGCGCTCATCGCCACGACTCAAAGTTCTGACCTGACAAGAGCGAGCACTTCGTCGACAGTAGCTTCAACCGTCTCGGAGAACCCAAGTCCGAATCCCTCGTCTTCGGGTTCGACTTCGATCACCACGGTGTCCGGCGGAAACTCCCCGTAGTAGCGAACAACAGCGAGCGTGTGATCGAGGTCGATGATGCCCATCGCAGCTTCGGACAGGCGGTCTTGAACCTCATCGTCGTCGGGTGGGGTGAGGTCGAGGTTGTAGCGGCGAATTGTGCCCGGTGGGTCCTCGCGGCGCGGCATACATCCAACGAGCACAACCTTGTTCGGTCGAATCTCCTGCAAACGATGCAAGACCCGATGGGCGGCATAGGACATGTCTTCGACGATGACATGCTCGGGCCAGTCGAGCTCGACCACCCGATTCACCCATTGGGTCCCGTAATCGAGATCGCGCAACCAGGGCAGCCCAATGCCACCCACGAGTACGCGACCCGTGTTCTGTTCGGGCAGCACGTATTGCGCGTCGGCCTCGAGCGTCGGATCAGGAACGGTCAAGCCGGGGATGATGAGATCCGGTAGCTGCTGCTGAGCGCCCGGCTGAGATGTGTCGCTTACCGGCATGCGACTACTCCAGGGTGCAGCTGCAGGAGTTGACCTCTCGGGTGATGATGCCCTTGCCCGTGTCCATGTGGGTTGTGCAGGGCATACACGGATCGAAGCTTCGGATCGCTCGCAAGATGTCGATCCCCTTGACGTCGTCGTCGCCGACGCTCTCGAGAATTGGCGTGTCGACAATGGCTTCCTCGTACGGTCCGGGCAGACCGAACGGATCGCGTGGCGCAGCATTCCATGTGGACGGCGTGTTGATCTGATAATTGACGATCTTGCCCTTGTCCATGTGCAGGTGATGGCTCAGGTAGCCTCTGCCCGCTTCCCAGTAGCCGTAACCAACACGCTCGTCCTGAGGCACCGTGAACTTGGTGGCCGTCTTCGTCTGGCCCGCACGCCACAGGTCGAAGGCCTGCATGAGGTTGATCATGCCGATCGCGGCGGTGAAGCCCACGCCGTACGCACGGCCACGGTTTCGTTCCAACGCGTTGAGGGTGCGCGGAATCTTCCAGTTGAGTTCCATCTCGGGGAGCTCGTGACGTGGCATCAACATCCGGAGACCGTCACCGGTCGAGCTGATGTACGGATTGTCCGCAAGATTGCCAGCCAGTGCCGTGGTCCACATACGACCGTAGACACCGGTCTCCATAGAGACACGGTCCCACCGAGGCGCGGTATCCCAGGTGTACTTCTCTTTGAAGTTCTTGCCTTCGGGCCGGGGGATCGTGACCTTGTTCATCATGTGATACGGGCTGAGAGGGTTGCCCAGCGGGTCGGTATCGAAGCGCTGGGGACCATTCTTGGTCCAGTCCTCGTAGTAGCTGTGCTCGACAAACTCTTCGATGCCCATGTTGATCTGGGTGAGGTCGGTGGTGACGAGCTTGCCGTCCATGATGATGCCGGGCGCCGAGTAGCGAGCGTTGCCCCAGGTGTCGATGTTGGCGTAGGTCGCGTCGTAGACACTGGGGTCATCCCAGATACCGGTCTGGATGAGGTTCGATGGGCGGGCGCCGACGAGTTCGTAGTCGGGGTTGGCTTCGAGGAAGAAGTCGCAGATGTCGTCCCACCACCCAGCGAGCCGCTTGGAATAGTCGAAGATCTTTGCGAGCTGGTTGTAGAACTCGTTGAAGGTCGAGGTCGAAATCGTCGTCGAGACACCGCCGGGTACGAGTGTGGACGGATGCGGGAACTTGCCGAACATCAGCGTGCACATGATGCGCCCAATGCGGGTGTACTCGAGCGCCTCGAGGTAGATCTGACCCTCGAGCGGGTTCATGGCGTCCATGATGTCTTTGACGGTCTTGTACCCGTGAATATGGGCGTTCTTCGCCGGCGTCTTCTCGGCGAGCGTCACGAGCTCGGGGTTGGTCATCGACACGAGCGCGGTGGAGTAATCGGGTCCGGCGAGCAGACCGAGGTGGATCGGGTGGTCGTAGAACATCTCGGCGACTTCGCCGAGGTTCCGCACAACAACGCCGAGCGGGGGCGGCACGATGCCGAACGCCTGCTCGATCGCCATCGACGAAACGGTGGAGTGCACGCCGCCGCACACGCCACACGCACGCGAGCTGATGTCGATTGCATCTCGTGGGTCGCGGCCCTGCAAGATGATCTCGTAGCCGCGGAACAACATTGCCTGGGAGTAGGCGTCAACGGCTTTGCGGTTCTCCAGGTCGAGCGTCGTGTGAACAGCGAGGGCACCGGCAACACGGGTGACCGGGTCGATGCTCCACTCTTTCAACCGAGGTGGCGCTGCGCTCGCACCCGATTCGCCCGGGACGTATTCCTGGATGGGTTTGGTGATGACGCCGTAGGGGTCGGTGACTCCGTCGCGGATCTTGGTTTTGCCATCGGCGCCGACATCGATGGGCAGGTTCTTGAATGACATCGTTCGTCCTAGTTCGTTGCCCAGCCGCTGAAGCGCGGTGGTGTGGTGCTCGCAGCAGATCCGGCAGGCGCGGCGCTCGTTGCCGAGGCGCGCACGTACTTCTTCACGGGGTTTGTGGACGTGCCGTACGGGTCACCGGCACTCTCGCGCAACTTGGCCTTGCCGTTGCTGTCGAACTCGATGGGCAGGTTCTTGAAGCACATGACGGGCCTACTTGCTCTTTGCCTTGCCGGCGTTGTGCTCGGTCATCGTCTTGTAGAACCGGTGGACGGTCTTTTCCGCGCCAACAGGTTGCTTCTTGTATCGAGCCCAACCGCTTGGCGATTCATCACTTTCCCATCGCACTGACCGCTGCTTGTCGTGCATGGTGAGGTGGCGCATACGTCGGATGAAGCCGCCCATCACGCGACTGGTCGTTCCGCTGACGAACGAGCCGGGTGGGGCCACATAGAACGGTGCGAACTTGTCGGGGAAGCCGGGCATCGTGCAACCAATGCAGATGCCACCCATGTTCATGCAGCCGCCGTGGCCGTCGACGATGCCTCGTTCGGCGATGTTGCATTGCACGACGGGGCCCCAGCAGCCGAGCTCGACAAGGCACTCCTTGTCACCGTACTCCTCGGCGAACACGCCCTCTTCGTAGTAGCCAGCGCGTGGGCAATGGCGATGCACGGTTTCGGTGAACAACCACGCAGGGCGGCCGAGTTCATCGAATTCCGGAAGTGGCGCCAGTCCGTTGAGGAACAGCAGAGCAGCGGACGCGGTTTCGAGCACGTTGTCACCAACGGGCGAGCAACCGGGCACGTTGATGACGGGCAGGCCGAGCGTGGACCGGTAGTCCTTGCCGAGGTGATCCATCACACCTTTGGCGTTGGTCGGGTTGTTCGCGGCGGCGGGGATTCCGCCCCAGGTGGCGCAGGTTCCAACAGCGATGACTGCGGCGGCGAGCGGCGACATTCGATCGAGCCATTCGAGACTCGTGATTTGACGGCCGGTTTCACGATCTTCGCCAAGACCCATCCAGTAGCCATCACCGGAGTAGGTCTCGTCCATGATCGAGCCCTCCCAGCAGATGATGAAGGGGGCGTCGAGTTCGCCGGCGGCGGCCATACGAAGGTTCTCGGTCCACTCGGCGCCTGACTCGACGGACACGACGGTGTGGATGAGTTCGACTTTGGGTAGGCCTGGAACTCGCCCGAGCAGCAGGTCTTCAAGACGTGGATGGGTAGCACCGGTGACCGAGATGGTGCAGCCATCACACGATGCCCCGACGATCCAAAACAGGTAGACCTTTTCGAGCTTGCTGCGGTAGACCTCGTCGCGTGGAGGATTGATCTGGCTGCGCATCGCCACGGGTGCGAGAGGGTCGGCCGGATCGAGAGCGAGCGGCATCAGTTCGTTGTCGCTATGGCTGTGATCGGGCACCTTCGTGTACTGCGCCATGGGTGGTCTCCAGTTGCGGTCTCGGCCAGGGCTAGGTGTAGTATACACACAGCTCAGATACGCACTAGCTGGCCGAATATTTGTGGGTTTGCATGAACGCTCCAGACGAAAACGCTTCGCTCGTCGCACCCAAATCGTCGGCGCTTCAGATGCTGTATTGGCGCAGCGAAATCCTCCAGGTGATGTATTGGTTGCGAGGCGAAGGCTTCGGCGACATCGTCGATGCACCGATGGTCGAACGATTCCTCGGCGTCGAGGCGCACAACGGCGTCGGATACCTCGATCGACTCGTCGAGGAGGGCTATCTCACCGTCGACGGCGAGTGGTACGCACTTTCCGAGTTCGGGCTGAAGCAGGGCGCCCGTGAGTTCGCCGATTCATTCAGCGACCTGACCAAACCAGCGCATGGCGAATGCAGCGACGACTGTTGGTGTCATGCTTCCGTCGAAGAAGCCGACGCGTGCATGGCGCACCGTGTCGAGCACAACCATCTGATGGATCAAAAGCACATGCCGAGAAGCCACGAGCACGGGCCTCACGATGACCACCACTAACAGCTCCGAAGTCTCCCAAACCGCGCCCTCGGTTCTCCCGAGACGTTTCTTGCGACAACTTCTGTTTCTTGGCTTGTCGCGCTCCGACCGGTCGTATGGATACGAACTCGCCGAAGCCGTTCGGAGCTACGGGCTGAACATCGACATGGCGGGCGTCTACCGCGAACTGCGTTCGATGGAACAGAAGGATCTGCTGACCTCGTCCTGGGAGTCCTCAGACAACGGCCCTGATCGTCGGGTGTACATGGTCACCCCGCTCGGGAGCGACGCTCTCGCCACCGCGGTCGCAGAATTGCGTCTGGCCCGAGACCAACTGTCTGCGGCGCTCGAGGATGCTGACACGCCATGAAACTCGCGGTCGCTGGTAAGGGTGGGGCAGGCAAGACGACGTTTTCTGCCACGGCATCACGCCTGCTCGCGCGATCGGGACGTGATGTCGTCGCCATCGACGCCGACACCAACCCCAATCTCCATGCAGCCCTCGGGGTCTCGAACGACGACATCGCAAAGGTGCCATTCCCGCCCACCACCTTGGTCTCGCGCTCGTTCAACGGTCCTGCGCTCAACGAACCGCTCGCTGGCGTTCTCGAGCGCCACACCCTCGTGGCGCCCGATGGAGTTCGGCTGCTGAGGATGGGCATGCCGGAACATGCCGATGAGGGTTGTTTGTGCTCGGCGCACGCCGTGGTCTCGGCACTGTTGTCCGATCTCGATGCTCTGCCCGACACGATCACACTCCTCGACATGGAAGCTTCGCCGGAGCACCTCAGTCGAGGCACCGCCCGTGAGGCGAGCGCCCTCGTGCTCGTCGCCGAGCCATACTTCCGTTCGCTCGAAGCGGTGAAACTGCAAGCCAGGCTTGCCGCTGAGACTGCGATCGGCCGTGTTGTTGTGATCGCGAACAAGTGTCGCTCCGACAGCGACTTCGCCGGTATTGCCGAGTTCTGCCAAAACCACGAGCTCGACCTCATCGCCCGCATCCCGTGGGGCGACGAAGTCCTCGACGCCGATGCAGCGAGCACTCCCCTACTCGATTTCGCACCCGACAGTCCCGTCGTCGCGGCGGTGCAGAACGTGTGTGACATCCTTGCCCCCGTCCCCTTGATTGAGCAGGCCCTCTGATGTGTGTTGGTATCCCCGCCCAGGTAGTTGAAATTCTCGCCGAGGAAAAGAAGTCGGCAATCGTCGAGGTCGAAGATGTCCGGCGCGAAGTCAGCATCGTCATCGTGCTCGATGAGGGGGTCAAGGTCGGCGACTGGGTTCTGCTGCACGTCGGCTTTGCGATGAGCATCATCGACGAGCACGAGGCTGCCGCGCAGCTCGACTTCATGCGCATGCTCGGGTCGGTCTACGAGGAAGAAGTCGAAGCCTTCAGCGCCGACGTTCCTACCGCGGACGTCCCGACGGCCGAGCCGGCATCATCGACCACCGACTCGTGACGACAGACGCTCTCCCGAACGCAGCACTCGCTCTGGCGCGAACGTTCACCGCCGGGGGACGTTTGATTGTTTCGGCGCTCGACCGGCCCGACCATGCCCGCCATGTCGCGGTCGAGTTCGTGCACCCGGCGATCACCGGCGCTCGATCACTGCCCTCGTTCGCTGTTGCACCGAACGACATCGACCATGTCGTTCGTCCCGAAGACGCATTGCTCATCATCGAATCTGCGGGTGACACGCTCGAGCAGACACCAGATCGCACGCTCCCGGAGAACGCTCAGCTGTTGGTCGTTGGCGCCGACATGACCGAGCCCGAGTTGGTGCGCTGGTACCACGTGTTGTGGGAGCTTGTGCAGCTTGGCCTCGAGCACCCTGGCCTGACCGGTGGGTCCGCCAGCGAGGGCGGCGACCCCACAAACTTCTTGTATCCCTTTCTGGACGCTGCCGAGGACGACGAACCAGCGTTGCTGGCTTCGATGGTGTCGTCCCAGAACGCAAAGCAAGACGAGTCGACCGAGCTCGCCGCGCAGACGGTCGCCGCCAACGCCGCCGCGATCGATGTGATCGCGGACGAAATCGGCTCGGCTGTTGCGGCTGGCGGAACGGTGTTCAGCATCGGCAACGGCGGCAGCGCATGTGATGCTGCCCAGCTTGCTCGGTTGCTGCAAGGCCACGGACTTCGAGCAATGTCGTTGGCTGAAGACCCAGCAACGCTCACGGCGCTGGCCAACGATCTTGGCGTTGGCCGAATCTTCTCTCGCCAGGTCGATGCTTCCGTGCGCCCGGGCGATGTTGTCGTCTTGTTCAGCACGAGCGGATCGTCGGCCAACCTGTTGTCGGTACTCGACCTAGACGTCGCGACTGAGCTGGTCATCGTTGCGTGTGCTGGATACGGCGGCGGCCCAATGGCCGCTCACGCAAATGTCGACCACCGATTGATCATCGACTCGTCGTCGGTACATCGCATTCAAGAGGCACAGGGCGTACTGATCGGCGAGATATGCAGCCGAGTACCCGTCACCGCACCAACGGAGGTTCACGCATGAAGTTCGTCACCGAATTCCGGGATCCTGAAGCGGCGAAGGTGCTCATTGCCGAGATCGACGAGCTGGCAGCCGATCAACCAGCTCGCAAGTTCATGGAGGCCTGCGGTGGACACACGCACGCGATCTATCGCCATGGCATCGAGTCGTTGCTACCCGAGAGCATCGAGATGGTGCACGGTCCGGGCTGTCCGGTTTGTGTGATTCCCATGGGTCGCATCGACGACGCGATTTCAATCGCCTCTCAGGACGGCGTGACCATGTGTTGCTTCGGCGACCTCATGCGTGTGCCGGGAGGTTCGAGCACGCTTCTCGAAGCCAAGGCCAAGGGTGCCGACATCCGCGTGGTGTATTCGCCGCTCGATGCCCTCGCCATTGCCGAGGACGAGCCCGACCGCAACGTGGTGTTCTTCGCCGTCGGTTTCGAGACCACTGCCCCGTCCACGGCGATCACGGCGATTCAGGCGCGTGAGCGCAACGTCTCGAACTTCTCGATCTTCTGCAACCACGTGACCATCGTTCCGCCGATGAAGGCCATCCTCGATTCGCCAGGCATGGAGCTCGATGGATTCCTCGGTCCGGGCCACGTCAGCACCGTCATCGGCACCGGTCCGTACCAGTTCGTGTCTCGCGAATATGGCTTGCCGCTCGTGACAACCGGCTTCGAACCGGTCGACATTCTCCAGGGCGTCGCAATGCTGCTTCGCCAGCTGGCCGAAGGCCGTGCCGAAGTCGAGAATCAGTACAAGCGAGTGGTGCGCGACGGTGGCAACCCGTCTGCACTCAAGATGCTTGGCGAGGTGTTCGAACTTCGGCCCCACTTCGAGTGGCGGGGCCTGGGCTTCATTGCTCAATCGGCTCTGACGTTGCGAGATGAGTACGCCGACTGGGACGCCGAGAAACACTTTGCACTCCCAGGCGTGCGAGTAGCCGACCCCAAGGCTTGCCAGTGCGGCGAAGTGCTCAAGGGCGCAATTCGTCCCTGGGAGTGCAAGGTGTTCGGCACCGCGTGCACGCCGGAAACCCCGATCGGCACCTGCATGGTTTCGTCGGAAGGCGCATGCGCTGCGTACTTCAACTACGGCCGCTTTCGTGCCAAGAAGCGCATCCCGGTCTCCAGCACATGAGTTCAGAAGAAGACCGCAAACACGTTCTCGCCCGCATCGAAGAGTGGCGGCTGCGGCCACCGAAGATGACCGATGAGGTCATCACCATGGCCCACGGGGCTGGCGGCAAGGCCAGCCAGGCGCTGACCGATGCCGTGTTCCGTAGTGCATACGGCGGCCACGAGCTCGACCGCCTCGACGACGGTGCGGTTCTCGATATCCCCGATGGTAAACGTGTCGTGTTCACCACCGATGCCTTCGTCGTGACGCCGCGCACGTTCCCGGGCGGCTCGATCGGCGACCTTGCGGTCAATGGCACCGTGAACGACCTTGCCGTCATGGGCGCAACACCGACGTGGCTGTCGGTGGCCGTTGTACTCGAGGAAGGCCTCCCGCTCGAAGAACTCCGAGAGCTCGTCGCCGACATCGCGGCCGCGGCGGCCGCAGCGAACGTCACGGTGGTCGCCGGCGACACGAAGGTCGTCGAGCGGGGCGCCGCCGATGGCTGCTACTTCACCACCAGCGGCATCGGCCTGCTGGATAGCGCCGTCTCGCTGGGCGCCGAACAGGTGCAGTCGGGCGATGCGGTCATCATTTCAGGAACGTTCGGCGACCACGGCATGGCCATCATGTTGGCCCGCGGCGACCTCGACCTCCATGCCGATCTCAACTCAGACACCGCGTCGATTCACGAGGCCACAGCTGCCCTGCTCACGGCGGTACCCGAGACTCGCTGGATGCGAGACCCAACCCGCGGTGGTGTCGCATCGGCATGCAACGAGCTCGCCGTCGCGGCGAACGTTGGCGTGTCGCTGTTCGAGGAGACGTTCCCCGTCCTCCCCGCGGTGTCGGGTGCCTGTGAACTGCTCGGTCTCGACCCGCTCTACGTTGCCAACGAGGGCAAGTTCATCGCCGTCGTGCCGGCGGACAAAGTCGACACCGCACTCGAAGCACTGCGCTCGGTCGAAGTGTCGGCTCGAGCAACCGTCATCGGCGAGATCAACGACGAACACGCCGGCATGGTCGTCGCCCACACCCCCTTCGGTGGCTCACGAATCGTCGACATGTTGGTAGGAGCGCCGTTGCCGCGAATCTGTTAGGGCCGAATCGATCAACCACGGCAACGTTGCCTCGGCGATGCCTTTCGGCTCACACGCTGGCTAGCGCTTCGCGACGGTGGCGGGCGCGGTGGCATGGGGCGCACCGCGGCTCGAGTTCGGTGGTGACGGTGTGTTTCGTTTGCTCGTACGGAGGGTTGTGGTCGAGCTCGAGCAAGTCTGGGCTCTGGCAATCAACACACTCATGGTTGTGGGCCTCGAGAACGACACGTTTTTGGCGTGTCGTAGGGTGACGACGACGATTTGATGCGTCGATCGGTCGGCGCTCCATGTCGTGCAACAACAGCCGAACAAACGCCTGGTCAAGACGCTTGCACACAGCATTGTTGGTCACTGGTGTGCCGTCGTCGAACGTGGTCCCGTCGCCACGCACATGGATGACGACCTCGGTGGTCAAATCGATGTTCGTGCCCAGGAACAACAACACGAACGCGTCCGCTCGTTGCTGAGCAAGACACGGCATAAACGAGCCGTCATCATCAGCTGGTTGCCACTGCGCTTTCAGCTGGCGAATCTGCTCCCCCATCGTTAGACCCTCCGATGCGTCCGCGGACGCATTTCGACCGCTGAGTGTGGCCCGCACGTTCACTGAATGTGGCGGAGATGCGTCCGCGGACGCATCGGACTCTTCGCTCGCTAACTCTTCGCCCACCCCACCGAACGGAGTTGCGGCCACCTGTCGGACGACCGCGTCCACCGCTTCTGCGACATGTTTGCCGATGTTGGCTGGCAACGCCGCCCGAATGATGACCATGCCCTCAGCGTCGGTGTACACCGTGACACTCCGGTTCTCCTGTTGACGTTGGTCGCGCTCGTCGTCGGTTTCATCGCCAGCGAGATACTCCGCGATCGCAGTAGTGAGCCGGTTGGCGGTGCGGTCGTAGGCGAGCTCGAGCAGGTCTGCTTCGTTTTCGCTGTCGGCCCACCGAGTGAGAATGCGAGTCTTTGCGTACGACAACACGTTCGTAGCGAATGCGTCATGCACCAGCGGAAGTTCGTCGAGTGCGTGACCGACCCGTATCCATTCCCGCGCCGTTGAATCGTGGATGTCGAGCGCCCGAGCGATTGCCACCGCCGAGCTCTTGAAGCCGTCATGAAACCACTCGAGCGTGGCGTCGTAGACGGCTGCGAGGCGAACGACCTTGTATTGGTTGGCGTTGAGCTCGGTCCCGAGCGAAGCAATCTGTTCAACAAGTGGAGGGGCCATGGCCTAGTCCTGACAATCGGCGAAGCAACCCACCAGAAAGGTGGGCCGAAACGGGTTCGTTTGTAAGGACAGCTGGAACGCCGCTTTCGCAGTAGTTCCTCAGGACGAGCCGTCGATCCACCCACCGGCGCAGAGAACACCCCCGGCAACGAAACACTACTGACCGACTGTGACACCGAACTGCGCTCGGCCGACTACCGCTTTCGAGCGAGGAGCAGCGAGCGTCCGCCGAGATCGTCGACCTGCGGTTCCGCAAAACCAGCGTCGGTCATCCATTTCGTGTAGTCCTCGAGCCGATGGGTGTCGCCGCCGCGACCAGTGAGCAACATCTGCACCGCAAAGAGCGCGGGAACCGGCCCGGAGTCACGCAAAAACGTGTGGACCGCCACACCCCCGCCGGGTGCCGTCATGTCCGCCAGACGCTGGAACAGTGCACCGAGCTGTTCGCCAGGCTGGGTGTGCGTGAATCCAAACACCAAGACGAGGTCGAAGCTCGTGTCGGGCTCGGCCTCGTAGACATCGACACCAAGAACATCAACGTCCGATTCGGCGATCGATGGCCAACCCGAGACAACGTCGATCACTTCCGGGATGTCGAGCAGCGTGACCGCACAACCACGGCCACCAGCTTCGATCCCGTACTCGCCATGACCACCGGCAACATCGAGCACCGACGTCGTTCCGCCGAAATAGTTCATGCACCGATCGATGAGGTCGGGTGCACTTGCTCTCGCGTTCACCGCGAGCGCTGACAACCAAGACTCGAGTGCCGCGCGTGAACGCGGTGGATGGTCGTCGAGAATCCGATTCGTCATGCGGTCGTCGAGCTGACTGCCCCATCGCTGCATGAACTGAGCGTGCTGTTTCAGAACGAGCTGGTCTGCCGAACTCGGAAACTCTGGCCCCTCTGCGTAGACCTCCCCAGCGCGATCGATGACCCGCCACACTGCGAGCGCATCGAGAAGGACACGTGTTGCGTGGCCGTCAAGACCCGACCGCTCAGCGATCTGGAGTTCTGTCCCTGGGAGAGCAGCGAAGACACCGTGACGAATGGCAGCGGAGGTCAGAATGACGCGCCTCCAATCGAAGATCTCATCGGGTGGAGCAAGGAAGCTCGGGTCCGCCATCGGCGCCTACGCCATCGCAGCGGCTTCGAGACCGAGGGAATCGACAAGTGCCTCGATCGCGGTCCAGACCTCGGGGGCATCGCTTCGATCGAGAGGCTCACCCCGCCGGTCAGCGGTCCCCAGCGCCGAGTTGGATGGAATGACGACGTCGAGCGGCACGCCGTGTTCGTTGCACAACTCCTCGAGCGCCGTTCGCGCTTCGGGAGAATCGACCTTGTTGCCAACGCCGACCCACCGCTCGATGCCGAGCTCAGCAGCGAGCCCGATCGTTCGCTGAGCGGTGATGATCGCCTTGCGACTTGGCTCCATGATCATGACCAGGACATCGGCATGGGCCAGGGTTCCGCCCGATCGGCTGAGGTGTTCGATACCGGCCTCCATGTCCACGATCGTGTCGTCGGTCTCTGACTCGAGCGCCTGACCCAACAAGCTGCGCACGCTGGCGTGCCCACCACAAGTGCAGCCCGCGCCCGCTTCATCGACGCGAAGAGCCGACATGAGCGTGACACCTTCGGGGGTCGAGACGCTGTAGTCACCCATGAGTTCGGCAATCGTCATGTCGCCGCGCTGGCCAACCACGATCGATCGGGGAATCGCAGGAAGCGCTTCGGTTGCTTCGTGGCCGAGACCGAGCGAAAGGCCGAGATTCGGATTCGAATCGGTATCGACAGCAAGAACACGGCGTCCCCGATCGACGAGGGCCCGCGCCAGCAGCGAACTCGTCGTCGTCTTTCCGACGCCTCCCTTGCCCACTATTCCGATTTTCATGAGTATCCCTTTCCGCTCTGAGCCCAAGGTAGCCCAACCGTCTGGTCAGTCATTTATCGCATCGAGGTGCGCGCGCCCAATCGCCACCTGGCCCAGTGATATCCCACCGTCGTTCGGCGGAACCTGACCATGACGGAGCTCGGTGAATCCCTCGCCGGTGAGTCGGGGCACGATGAGCTCGACCAATAGCCGGTTCTGAAACACCCCTCCACTCAGCGCAACCGTGTTCACGCCAGAAGAGTCGCGCAACCGGCCGCACACTCCGAGGACCAGGTCGGCAACACTCTGGTGGAATCGTCGCGCGATGCGGGCGCGGTCAACGCCCGCCACGATGTCCTCGAAGATTGCGGTGACCAGTGAGGAGGTCGAAATGGCCACCCCATCACCCATCGCCCAGTCGTACCCCTCGACGTTGTCGCCATGACTTGCGGCCAACTGTTCGAGGCCGATCGCCGCTTGCCCTTCATAACTGACGACATCCGCCACACCGCATAGTGCAGCCACCGAGTCGAACAGTCTGCCCATCGACGACGTCGCCACGGATGTTGCCGCACTGCTGAGCGTGGCAACCGAACCGAGCTGCGCTTCATGTTCGCCGAACATCGGAAGGTCAGGAACTTGGCCGAACGCGGCCACGAGGTGAGAGACCGCCATCCTCCAGGGCGCCCTGATGGCTGCGCTGCCACCCGGCATTGCGACCGGCGCCAGATGGCCCATCCGCTCGAAACCGAAGGCATCGCCGACGAGAAATTCACCGCCCCAAGCAGTGTCGTCGGTACCCCACCCGAGTCCGTCAAAGGTGACGCCGATCGCTGGACCGAGATGTTGATTGTCGACCAAACAAGAGACCAGATGCGCGTGATGGTGTTGCACCGCCAACGTGGGTGCCATTTGCTGCGCAGTTGCGAACTTGCTCGACAAGTACTCGGGGTGCATGTCGTGCACCACGAGGGCCGGTTCAACGCGAGCGAGAGCGAGCTGATCGGAGATCGCGCGCTCGAACGCAAGCAGCGCGGCCGGATTCTCGAGATCGCCGAGATGGACCGAGAGCGCAGCCTGGTCATTGACAGCGAGGCAGGTCGTGCTCTTGAGCTCGGCCCCAACGCCCAGAACTGGCTCACCGCCGGCGGGCATCGTCACGGCGCGGGGCGCAAATCCGCGCGCCCGGCGAAGCAATTGGAATCGACCGGCAACCACATGTCCAACAGAGTCATCGGCACGTCGTTCGATGGCCCTGTCGTGGCGAAGAACACCGTCGGCGATCCCGTCGAATGCGGCCGCCGCCTCGTCGTCATCGATGATGATCGGTTCGTTCGATCGATTGCCGCTGGTACAGACGAGCGGCGCCCCTACTTGCGTGGCGAGCAGAAGGTGCAACGGGGTGGATGGAAGCATGACGCCGAGCACCTCCGTGGTCGGCGCGACCCCAGTGGCGATCTCAATTCCGGACCGGGCCCGTGCGAGCACGATCGGTGCTTCGGGCCCGGCGAGGGCTCGTTCTTCGGTGGAATCGAGGTGCACGAGACGTCTGGCTTCTTCGAGCGAACCGACCATCACGGCGAACGGCTTCTCCTCTCGGTGTTTGCGTGCCCGCAGGAGGGTCACCGTGTCCAGCCGGTCCGCGCGGCAGAGCAGCTGATATCCACCGAGTCCTTTGATCGCAACGATCCCATCGGCGTTCAACCGCTCGACCGCCTCACTCAAGCTCATGCCGGTCAGCGTTGGCCCGCAGTTGACGCAACACGTTGCCTGAGCATGAAAGCGCCGATCGAACGGGTTGTCGTACTCCTCCCGGCAGTCGTCGCACAAGGCAAAGTCAGCCAGCGAGGTGTTTACGCGGTCGTAGGGAAGGTCTCGCACCACCGTGTAACGAGGCCCACATTCGGTACAGCACGTGAATGGGTATCCAAACCGCCGGTCGTGCGGGTCCACCGTTTCTTCAGCACAGGCGGTGCAAGTGGCGGTGTCTGCCGGAATCGCCGAGATGCCGGGCGACTCATCGATGCTGTCAGCGATGAGAAAGCCTGAGTCTCCTTGAGTCGAGACTTCGGTGACGATGACTTCTCGGACGATTGCAAGGGGTGGCGCTTCGGTTTCGAGACGACGGACGAACTCGTCGAGAGCCGCTCGATCGCCTTCGATCTCACACCAAAGATGGCCGCCGCGGTTCGAGACTTCTCCGACAACTCCGAGCTGATTTGCCAACCGGTAAACGAATGGCCGAAAACCGACGCCCTGCACGATTCCCTTCACCTCGATGCTCAGGCGAATTCGATGCTCCACCGACGCAGTTTGCACCCCGAAACGTCAGTTTGCACGGTCCATTTGTGCCCGCCTACATTCGGTCGCCATGCGCAAGATTCTTTCAGCCCTTCTCGCCGCGCTCCTGTTGAGCGTCTTTCTATCGCCAGCGGTAGCCAACGCCCAGGAGGACGAAGAAGTCGTCGTTCGAATTGGCTTGCACGCCGCAGAGAAGAACCTCAACCCGTTCATCTCTCCGACAGCTCTACCGATCACGCACGACTTCACGATGCTGGTGTACGACACACTGTTCTGGTCGCAGGCCACACTGAACCCAGAGCCATGGCTCGCAACAGGTGCCGAACCGTCCGACGACATGCGGACCTGGACCGTGTCGTTGCAGGAGGGAATCGAATGGCACGACGGCATGCCCTTCACCGCAGAGGATGTCGCATTCACCTTCCAATACATGAGCGACCTGGGTGGTCCTGGCCGCTATGGCCATCACGTCACCGACCACCCGACGTACGTCTCGTCCGAGGTCATCGACGATCTCACGATTGCCATCACGTTCGAGGATCCGCTCTCGACGTTCACGATGTTGCCCGGTGGCGACCTTCCGATCGTTCCGAAGCACATTTGGGAGGGTGTCGAGGATCCGACTCAGGATGCAACGTCGCTCGCCATCGGCACGGGCCCTTTCCGGATGACCGAGTACGTGCCCAACACGTCGTACGTGCTCGAGGCCAACGAGGATTACTTCAAGGGCGCTCCCACGGTTGACCGTTTGGTCATGCCCGTCGTCGGCGACGCGCAAGCCGCGTTCGCCGGTCTGCAGACCGGCGAGCTCGACTTCGTCACGCGGAACCTGCCTGCGCCGCTCCACGATCCGGTGAATGCGAATCCTGACCTCGAGATCGTCGATGGCAGCCGAATGCAGTCTCTCTATCTCATGTTCAATACCCGCAAACCAGCGTTGAACGACCCCGTTGTGCGCAAGGCGATGAGTTTGACGCTCGACGTGCAGCAGATCGTCGACATCGTCGAAGGTGGTCTGGGCCGACCTGGCAATGACACGTGGACCCACCCCGACTCAGAGTTCGCACATCCCACCGGTGGCCACGAATTGGATCCCGAGGCAGCGATCGCCAACCTCGACGCCGCTGGCTACACCGTTGGCGCAGATGGCGTCCGGGTGAGCCCCGACGGCGTACCACTCGCTTTCGATCTGCTCGTGAACGCAGCCGCACCGCCTCAGATCCGTGCCGGCGAGTTGGTCGCCGAACAGCTCGAGCCTCTGGGCGTCGACATCACGGTCGAACCCTTGGACGCACCTGCGATCGGTGCCGCTCGACGCCCGAGCCCCGATGGTCCACCGACCGTCGACATGTTCATCGCCGTGTTCGAATCCCATGCACATGCCGATCCCGACCACCTGTTCTTCTTCTTCAATTCTCCTGGTCACGGCGGAGTTGGCGTGGTCTTCAGCGGGTATGCAAACCCCGACTTCGACGCACTGCTCGCGGAGGGCCTCACCAAGCCCGTCGCCGAAAAGGCAGAGCTCATCTATCAGGCGCAGGAGATCTTCGCCGAGGAAGCTCCCGCGGTCACCTTGTCCTACCCCAACGGACGTTGGGCATATCGTCCCGCCGCCTACGACGGGTGGATCGATGACCCAGGGCACGGGGTCTTCACCAAGCGCTCCTTCTTGGAGGAGTACGCAAACGTCTCCGAGCCAGAGCCAGAAGAAGAACCTGAACCGGTCGAGGAAGTCGATGAGGTAGTCGAAGAGGAGCCGGAGGACGTCGAAGAGCCAGAGGACACCGTCGTCGAGGAAACAGCGACCGATGCGGGCGATGACGACGATGATGAGGGCTCGGACGATGATGACGGCGGAGGCTTTCCCGTCTTGCCCGTCGCTCTCGGCGCAGTCGTTCTCGGGGGCGGTGTGGTCTTTGCAATGAACCGCAACCGCGACAAGACGGACACCGTCGAAGACTGATGTGAGCGCGCAGCCCGTGGCCCCATGAATCGTTACGCCCGAATCTTCGGGCAGTACCTCTTGGTGGTTGCCGCGGCAGTTGTTCTCAACTTCGCTCTGCCGAGGCTCGCTCCCGGCGGTCCAATCGAATACCTCGCTCCCCCAGCTGATGGGACCGTGAGCGAGGTCGAACGTGAAGAGATCCTGGCGCGATACGACCTCGAGGGGTCCACGGGGGACCAGTTTGTCTCCTACATGGAAAACCTGGTCAATGGTGACCTCGGCACGTCGATTCGCGAGAGCCGACCCGTGGTCGAGGTCATCGGTGATCGGGTGTTGTGGTCACTGCTCCTTGTCGGCACGGCCGTCATCGTTTCCTCCGTACTCGGAGTCATGCTGGGTTTCGCCGCAGGATGGCGACGCGGATCGCGAAGAGACGCCTCGATCCTGTCCGGCGTACTCGCGGTAGATGCCCTCCCGGCGTTCTTCGTTGGGCTGATGTTGTTGCTCGTCTTCTCGGTGAAACTGGGGTGGTTCCCTGTGTACGGGGCTGTCTCAGCCGAAGAAATGGATGGTTTTGCGCGGGTGCTCGACATCGGCAGGCGACTGGTCCTTCCTGCGACGACTTTGACGCTTGTCGGCCTCGGCTCGGTCTTCGTGGTCGCTCGGTCAGCCATGATCAGTGAGACAGGCGAGGACTACGTGTTCATGGCTCGAGCCAAGGGTCTGGACGAGAAGGGCGTCCGCCGCCACGCCCGCCGCAACGCACTACTGCCCGTGTCGACCGTGAGCCTGCTGGGTTTTTCGACGCTCGTCGGGACCGCCACGATCGTCGAGACCGTCTTTTCCTACCCAGGCCTCGGTTCGCTCGGCTTCGCCGCCGTGCGATCTCGCGACTATCCGCTCCTGCAAGGGGTGTTCATCCTGTTCGCTCTTGTTGCCATCGCGGTGAACCTCGCAAATGACCTGTTGTACCCCCTACTCGATCCTCGGGTACGCCAGGCTGGATCGAGCGAGAACGACTCGTGATCAAGGGATGGAAATCGCTGCGTCGAAGCACTCGAACACTCGCAGTTCTCGGCGCGATCATGCTCCTCACGCTCTTTGGCGCAGCGGTGCTGGCAGATGTGATCTCCTCTCATCCGCCCGACAAGGCCAGTGGGCTGCCATATGCACGTCCCTCATCCGAACATTGGTTGGGAACCGACGATCTGGGCCGAGATCTGTGGGCTCAACTTGTTCATGGCGCCAGGTTGACGCTTGCGGTCGGACTCGTCGCCGCAATCTCGGCGACGATCATCGGCACCATGGTCGCGCTCATCGCTGGCTGGCGAGGGGGCTGGGTGGATGCGGTGCTGATGCGCATCGTCGACCTGACGCTGTCGATCCCGTTTCTCGTCTTGATTCTCGTCCTTGCGTCGTACTTCGGCCGCGGCGCGATCGTCACCACTGTGCTCCTCGTCGGTGTGCTCTGGGCACGCCCTGCCCGCCTGTTGCGCTCGCAAGTCCTCAAGCTTCGCGAGTTCGGTCATGTGATCGCCGCCGATGCAATGGGCGCGAGCCACCCGCGGATCCTCGTGCGGCACGTCCTTCATCGCCTCGTACCGCTGCTGCTCTCGCAGTTCGTCCGCGCCGCGGCGGTCGCCGTACTCGTGCAGTCGGGCGTCGCGTTTCTCGGCCTCGGCGACCCGGATCGCGTGAGCTGGGGTACGACCCTGTTCTTCGCGAACAATGGCAGCGCCGTCCTCACCGACGCATGGTTGTGGTGGATCGTGCCTCCAGGAGTAGCGCTCACGCTGCTCATCGTTGGCTTGGCGTTCATCGGCTTGGTGTTCGAGGAGATTGCCGACCCGGGGATCACCTCTCACGGATGGCGTCCCGCCGTTCGTCGAGTCTTGGAAGACGCAGAAGACGTTCCACGTGACCCGAGCCTGGCGCTCGACATCCGGAACTTCAGCGTCGACTACGACATGACAAGGGTCGTCCGCGGCGTGGATCTGGCTGTCACCCGTGGACGTGTCTTTGGACTTGTTGGCGAGTCGGGTTCAGGAAAGTCCAGCCTGGCGCTCGGCGTCCTGGGCCTTCTCCCCACGGGCGGCCGCGTGATCGGCGGGGCTGCCTTTCTCGACGACGTAGACCTTCGTCGCCTTGGCCGAGTTCGCCTCTCGAAGATGCGAGGTCGCGAACTGGCTGTCATTCCACAGGCGGCGATGAGCCTTCTCGACCCGACGATGACGATCCTGCGGCAGGTGCAGGAGTCGACAGAGCTCACGGCGGACAAACGCACCGCCAAAACGCGCGCGACGGAGATGCTCGAGCGGGTCGGCATCCCACGGAACCGCCATGGATCGTTCCCGCACGAATTGAGCGGCGGGCAACGTCAGCGGGTGGTGATCGCGATGGCGGTAGCAAACCAACCGAAGCTCCTCATCGCAGATGAGCCGACCACGGGTCTCGATGTGATCACGCAGCAAGAGATCCTGGCGCTGCTCGAGGAGCTCCGCGTCGAGCTCTCCCTCGACATATTGATCATCTCTCACGACCTTCCGCTGATCGCAGCTGTCGCTGACGACATTTCCATCATGTACGCCGGTCAGGTCATCGAGTCTGGCGCTACTGCGGAGGTGCTCGCGACACCACGACATCCGTATACGCGCCTGCTTGTCGCGGCGATGCCCAGCCTCGACGGTCCGCCGCGAGCCGCCGAGCCGATTCCAGGCGACGCTCCCGACCCTTCGGAACGCACCAACGGTTGCTCGTTCGCACCCCGGTGCCCTTCGGCTGAACCTCGGTGCTCGGAGACGGCCCCAACCCTTGAGCCCAGCCCGAACCAGGGAAGTCAGCCACGCGCGGTCGCGTGCCACGTGACCGATGACAGCGTCGTGGAGGTGAGGATCCGATGACCCCAGCGGTGAACTTCACGGACGTGCAGGTGAGCTACGGCGGTCGTCGACGGCGTGCCCGCGTCGATGCATTGACAGATATCAACCTCGAAATCGCGAGCGGTGAGCGGGTTGCCGTCGTGGGGCGAAGCGGAGCCGGAAAAAGCACAATTGCGAAATTGGCCTGCGGTCTGACCCAGCCAACTTCAGGCTCTGTTCGTGTGTTTGGCACGGAGATGGCAGACACATCACGCGCGGAGCTGCGTCGCCTGAGACACCGGATGCACCTGATCTTTCAAGACCCATACCAATCACTGCATCCAGGGTTGCGCGTCGGCGAGATCGTGAACGAGCCAATAGCGATCGCTCGCGGCCCACGCGCCTCGGGTACACACGTGTTCGACGCACTCTCGCGGGTCGGCTTGACCCCTGCGGAACAGTTCGCCCACCGGTCTCCCGCAACGTTGAGCGGGGGTCAGCGTCAACGTGTGGCCATCGCTCGAGCGTTGGTCGCCCAACCAGAACTCATCCTCGCCGACGAGCCGACCAGCATGCTGGACGCGTCCTTGCGAGCGACCATTGCGAACATGTTGCTCGAGCTTCAGGCCGAGGGACACGCCGCGCTCATCTTCATCACGCACGATCTTGCATTGGCACGCCAGGTGGCGGATCGTATTGTCGTGCTGTCGGAAGGACGGATCGTCGAAGACCGTCCGACCGAAGACTTGCTGAGCGAGCCAGAACACCCCGAGACACGCAAACTTCTCGCTGCCGCGAGGCATGAACCCAAGGAGACATCGACATGAGCCAACGGAAGCTGATCTTCTTCACCAGCGCAGATCCTCACACGGACACCGGAGCGTTCTTTCGCGCCTACCACTTCGCCAACGTGGCCTCGAAGCAAGGGATCGAGGCGGAGGTGCGTCTCGCGGGTTCGGCAGTCGATCTCGCTGATCTCGACAGTCTCCCGAACACCGAGGCGGGGGACGACGTTCGAAAGAAGATCCGGGAGTCGATCGACGCCCCCTTCGAAGTGACCTTTTGACCATTCTCCTCCGATGCCCGTGGGGTATCAGCCGAAGACGCCGCGGCGATCGGTGGCCGCTTTCGAGTGCTGGGTGACATCTTCTCCGAGGTAGCCAATGGCACCTCCGAGTTCATCTTCGTCGGCGGATGATCAAGATCGCCTTCGCTGGCAAGGGTGGTTCTGGCAAATCGTCGATCTCCGGCACATTTGCTCGGGTGGTCGCTCGTCAAGGCAAACCTGTACTCGCGCTCGACAGCGACCCGGTGCCTGGCATGCCGTATGCATTGGGCATCCCGGTCGACGACAGCCCCACGCCAGACGATGTGGTCGTCGAAGGACCCGAGGACGGCCCACGATGGGTGCTTCGGCCCGGCCTGGACGCCGAACAGTTCATCGAGCGGTACGCGGCCGTCGGGCCAGGGGGCGTTCGGTATCTGCAGTTCGGGAACACCTGGGGCCATGTCTCCACCCTGCAGCGTGCTCAGTTTGCGTGGAGCCAGGTGGTCAAGGAGATGGACCCCACTGCGTGGAACGTCGTCGGCGACCTTCCCGGCGGAACGCGTCAGGCCATGTTCGGCTGGGCAAAGTACGCCAACCTGATGGCGATCGTCGTCGAACCCAATCCCAAGTCGATCCACGTGGGCCGCCGATTGCGCAATATCTCCAAGGCCGAGTGGGCACCGGCCAACGTCGTGGTGGTGGCCAACAAGGTGGAGATACCCAGCGATGCCGAACGCATCCAAGAGCAGTTGGACCTTCCCGTGATCGGTGTCGTCCCCGCCGACGCATCGGTGACCGCCGCGGACAAGTTGGCCTGCGCTCCCCTCGATTACTCCGCTGGGCCCTTCGTCGAAGCCATCGAGGCCTTGGTCGCGACCGTCGAGGAGGCCTACGATGACGAGGCGACGACCGTCCAACACCGGAGCGCATGATGAAGATCGCAGTAGTAGGCAAAGGCGGGTCAGGCAAGACCACGACCAGCGCAGTCCTCGCTCGGGGTCTCGCTCGTCAAGGTCACAACGTCGTCGGACTCGACTGCGACACGAACCCCAATCTTGGGCTGTCCTTGGGTGTCGGCGACACCGAAACCGAACGCCTGCTCTCGTTGCGCGATCAGATCGATGAGGGCGACCGCGAGCACGCACACACCTGGACGGACATTCTCGACAGCTACGGAACCGATGCCCCCGACGGTGTGCGGCTCACGGTGGTCAATCGGATCGAGAACCCGGAACCGGGTTGACCGTGATGTGGCTTGTCCGCCGAGCAGTTGCTCAGCTCCGTATCATCTGAAAACACGATCATCGTTGCCGATCTCGAAGCGGGCATCGGGACGCTCACCCGTCTTCCCGATCGAGCCGTTGACGTCACATTGGTCGTGGTTGAACCCACTCCACGATCGATCGATGTTGCTCAGCGGGCGGTGCTCGTGGCGTCCGAGCGCGCGCAGGGAAGCGTCGTCATCGTGGCGAACAAGGTGGCCGATGACGACGATGAGGCCAGAGTTCGCGAGGCCTTTCCCGGCAATGAGGTGGTCATCGTCCCGGCGGATCCGGTCGTCAACGATGCCGACAGGCGTGGCGTTTCGCCATTGGATGTCGACGCACAAAGCCCGGCCGTGATGGCGCTCGTTGGCCTGAGCGAACAGATCCGCACGTAGGGCCGATGAACCGGCTCGGAACGGGTCGTTGCCTCGCTGCTGCGGTGTTGTTCGGAGCGTCGGCCCCGGCGGCATCGAAGTTGGCAGGCGAGATGCCTGCACTCGTCTTGGCAGGCCTCCTCTACCTCGGTGCGGGGGTCGCGGTCACGCCGTCGGTCCTGAGAAGCCCGCCAACGATGCTCGCCGTTCAACGAGATTGGCGTCCAGCGACCGTCGCGGTCTTGGTCGGCGGTGCGCTCGGGCCCGCGTTGCTCGTCGCCGGATTGGCCCGCACGTCTGCGGCTTCAGCGTCGATTCTGCTGAATCTCGAGCTTGCGGCCACGGTCTTGCTGGCCGCCACCGTGTTTCGTGAGCACCTGGGGACAAAGCTGGTCGCTGGTGCGGCGATCGTCACCGCCGCGGGCGTGATTCTGGTTTGGGAGCCGGGTGCCGAGGTCAACGTCGGGGCTCTGTTCATCGCCGGAGCGTGTGTGGCCTGGGGTGTCGACAATGGTGTGACCGCGAAGATCGATCAGCTCGCTCCCGAGCACATCGTCTTCCTGAAGGGTCTTGTCGCAGGGGGTGCCAACCTTGCACTTGGCGTCTCGTTCGCCGATCGTGCGACTTCACCGAGTCTCGAACAGGTGGTGATCGCCCTTGTGGTTGGCGCGCTTGGCTACGGCGCCTCGATTGTGCTGTGGGTGAAAGGTGCCCGCGACCTCGGCGCCGCAAGAGGTCAGGTGATCTTCGCGACCGCCCCATTTCTCGGCGCACTCATCGCCTGGATGATCCTTGGCGAGTCGGTCAGTCTCGTACAGCTCGTGGCCATCGCCCTTGCGGCCACGGGCGTTGCCATCTCGATGGAGTCAGGACATGAGCACGAACACGACCACCACATGATCGAGCACGAACACGAACATTCCCATGACGACGGTCATCACGAACACACCCACGACGGCTTGTTCGATGCGAGACACACTCATCTCCATCGCCATGAGAGAACCCGACATGCTCATCCCCATGTCCCCGATCTACATCATCGCCACACGCACCACGGTTGAGCGAGGGCGCTCGTTCTACTGAGCGATGAGATCCTGCACGTCCTGCTCGAGTGAGCCATAGCCGGCGGTTCGCCAGGATCCGTCATCATCTATGTAGATGTAGGTGCGTTGTTGGCTGACGCCGAATCGAATCCAGAGTTCGCCATCGACGTCGGGGATGTGCTCGATCACGTCCGTTCTCGTCTCATCGACGAACTCGCGCATGCTGTCTTCTTCAGCCTGTCCAGGTATGCCGATGAATCGGACCTGATCGCCGTACTTCTCTTCGACCGCCACGACCGTGGGGGATTCGCTTCGTCAAAACGGTCACCACGGTGACCAAAACCAGAGCACCGTGTCCTGGCCTTCGAGTGAGCCGAGGTCGATCGTCTCACCCGACAGTGTCGTGAACTCGTCGCTCAGGAGCGGGGCGGCATTTGTGGTGTCCGGGGTGACCGCTCCAGAATTTGTTGTGGACGAAGCCGTTCCGCACGCTGCAACAAGAAAGGACCAGAGCAAGAACACTCCGATTCGAGTTGCCCGCGGTCCGCTCACCATTCGGTCAGGGTAAGAGACGACGTCGTCCAAACACAGCCACATCGGCACATTCCGAAGCACCTCTTACCTGGTGTTTTCATCTGTGGGTGTTCAGCCGCGGCCGCGACCGCCCGTTCGTTTCGTGCCGCCAACGTTTCGTCCCCCACCCGAGCTGTTGCGCCTGGCGCTGGCCCGTGCTCGACCCTTCGTACCACCCACACCACCGTGGTCGAGGTCAACGTGTACCTCTTGGCCTTCTTCGTCGAGATCCGACTCGTTGACGAAGGGTTTCATCGTCGGCACCACACCGCCGGAGACGTCATCCCAGATCTTCTGCTGGTCTTCGAGCTTGCTGACCTTTGGCCCGAAACGCAGCACATCGATGACACGCATCGCGCCGTCAGCTTCCACGAGAATCGATGGCCCCTTGGCGCCGTGACGATCCAACAGCCAGTACATACCCATGACGCTCCGTCTTCCTGTTGTCCGCGCTGCCACCATAGGCGGTCGCCAGACGCGACCGGGTGGCACAGACATCCAAGTCTGTGCCACCTCGCATCGTGCCGCACCATTTCTCACAGGTTCGCACGAATCTCCGTGCGCAAAGCCACCATCTCAGGATCGCTCCAGAGCAGGTTGACCTTCTGGTCGGCAATGGTGTCGCCGGCTGGACGTTCCTCGGTCACGAAGACGGCGAACGTCTCTGCGAGGTCTTCTGCCGGGTTCGTGGTCGCGTAGTCGGTGACGAAGTCATCGCGGTGCTCGTCGTAGAACGCATCGAGCCCGTCATAGTCTTCGGCGTCCTGCAGTCGGGCGATCTCATCGATCTGCGCCTGCGGCCAGAACTTCTGGACGAAGTTGGCCATCGTGGTGCCGCTCAACGCGCACCCTTCGCCGGTGAAATACGTCGGGCACGAGTCGGGGTCGGCGTCGGGAGCAGGGGGGACCTCCGTTGCCTGCAGAGTGAGCAGGTGGCCAAACTCATGTATCAGCACATAGTCGAGGTCTTCTCCGAGCTCCAGACTGACGCCGAGCACCCACTTCGTTGGGTCCTCTTCAGCCGGGTACACGTAGGCACCGCTGGCCTCGGCCGGGTTGAGTTCGAACGAGCTGACCATCTGACGTTGTTCTGCGGGGATCAGCGTGACGAACCGAGTCCAAATCGATCGGGCCTGCTCGGCCACTTCGGGGCTGGAGGCATTCGATACGTCGATCGAATCTCCGTTGACCTCGAAGGCACCGAGGACTTCTTCGTCCCCATAGGCGTCGTCATCGTCGGCGAAGCCGTCGTCAAGCTCCTCGTAGTCGATTCCCGCCTCATCGAGCAGAGCGAAGAACTCCTCGTCGCTGAGCGCATCAACCTCCGCATCGGTCATTCCGGCGAACGGGTCCTCGTCTTGTCCAACGTCGTCGGACTGCGGGTCTCCGACGGGATCAACGACTTCACCTTCCGGCTGCACCGATGGTGTGGCGAGGGTCGATGGCTCGATGCGGACGGTGAGGCCGAGGTCGGCCAGTTCGTCGGCAAGTTCGTCGAGCGTGGTGTTGCCCAGGCCGTCTGCCACGACGTGGGCTTCGCGAACGTCCGGTGAACGATTGGATTCGTCCGCTCCGGCGAGCGTGGTGCCAGCGACACCTGCTGTGGCCACCACAGCGAGGGCGCTCAAGCCGACCATCGCCCTCGAAAGGCGTGGACGCCTCGTCTCGAGAACGTCGTTCGGTGATGTCGGGCCGGGATCTGTGGATGGGTTTGTGGACGTGTTCATAGCTTGGCTCCTTGGTCTGTTCGGGGGAATCCGATATGGCCAAGAGTGACGAAATGACCCTGAGAGACCGCCAAGCAATCCCAAGAGAACGCCAAGAGCAGCTCCTCGCATCGAGCGAGGTCTCCTGCGATGATGGGGCGGCATGAGAGTCCTGGTTGTCGAAGACGAAGCATTGATTGCTCGAGCGTTACGTGAGGGACTCGAAGCCGATGGTTACTCCGTTGACGTCGCGGATCGGGGCGACGATGGCCTCTGGCATGCCACAGAGCAGAGCTACGACGCCATCATCTTGGATCTGATGTTGCCTGGCATGAATGGATACCTGGTCTGCCGGGAGTTACGCGCGAGGGGAATCTCGACACCCGTCATGATGCTGACCGCAAAGGACGGAGAGTTCGATCAGATCGAGGGACTCGATACCGGCGCAGACGACTACGTGACCAAACCGTTCTCGCTACAGGTGGTGCTCGCCAGACTCCGGGCGCTGATTCGTCGTGGCCCCACAGAACGGTTGGCGACGCTCGCAGCTGGTGATCTGAGCTTGGATCCATCGAATCGTGAGTGTCGTCGCGGAGACCAGACGATCGAGTTGACGCCTCGCGAGTTCAGCTTGCTTCGATATCTCATGCATCGAGTTGGAGAGCCGGTCTCGAAGCGTGATCTGATCGAACACGTTTGGAACGACGATCAGCTCGAGGACTCGGTCATCCAGGTCTACGTGGGCTATTTGCGACGCAAGATCGACGAACCCTTCGGGCGTCAGTCGATCGAAACAGTACGAGGAATCGGCTATCGCCTGAATGCTCAGGGCGGCTGACGTGAGGTCACTTCGAGGTCGGCTCGGTGTGCTCGTCGCCCTCGGGCTTGCCGTTGTCTCTGCAGCTGCCGCTGTCGGAATAACCGTCGAACGCTGGCAGGAAGACCAGTCGAGCCTTCGAGAAGATGTGGAGATCGCCGCCTTTCGCCTCTCGGAGACTCGGGTCCTCACGGACCCGTCCGTGGACCTCCCCGCAGGTACAGATGGTTATGCCGTTCTCTTCGATGCAGAGGGAAACGTGGTCGGCCAATCGCAGGAGCTGGCTGACAACCTGATCGGAGACCTCCTCGATGACGTTTGGTCGTTCACCACGACCCTCGACGAGGTGGTCATCGTCGAGTTCGACGACCGCGAGCCGGCGATGACCGTCGCGGGCGTTCGTTGCGTCGACGTTGACGTGTGCGACACCGTTGTCGTCGGCGTGAGCGACGAGTCATTCGGATCGTTCCTCGTCAGACATCTGGGATGGGTGTTCGGCCCTGCGCTGATCGCGGGCGCCCTCGGCCTGGTGGCGGCTCGCTGGTTGGTGGGCCGCTCGCTGCTGCCGGTGGAAGAGATGCGGACCCGTCTCGATCAGATCACCGCATCCGATCTCGAGCGGCGGGTACCTGTACCCGGTTCGGGCGACGAGCTGCAGCGGTTGGGGGAATCGATGAACGCGACTCTGACGCGGCTGGGGGCGGCAGTGTCGGCGAACGAGAGATTCGTCGGCGACGCCGCCCATGAGCTTCGAAGTCCGATCACTGGAGTTCGGGCCGCCCTCGAGATCGAAGCGGCCAAGACTTCGGACACTCTGCTGTCCGAGAGCATCGCTGAACTCGATCGAGCCTCGCGCCTGGTCGATGATCTCCTCGTGCTCGCTCGACGTCAAGGCAAGCCATCGGTGCTCGAAGACGTGGATCTCGATGATCTCGCCCGAACAGCTTTGGGTGCGCTTCGTACCCGTCAACCAGATCTCGAAGTCAACGCGACCCTTGCTCCGTGTCGACTTCGCGGAAACTCCGATGATCTGCAGCGGATCATCATGAATCTCCTGGAGAATGCTGCCCGTTATGGCGGTGGCCAACTGAACGTCTCGACGGTTCAAGACGGCGACTGGGCGCTGCTGCAGGTCGACGACGACGGCCCGGGCATACCTCAGGACCGACGAGACCAGATCTTCGATCGATTCACCCGTCTCGACTCCTCCAGGTCTCGGGAAACTGGTGGATCGGGACTGGGCCTGGCCATCGCCAAGGAACTCGTCGAGGATCATCGCGGAACCGTCATGGTCAGCGACGCATCAATCGGGGGTGCCTCGTTCATCGTCAGACTCCCCTGCCAGAGGGAACCGGCGACCTCGGAGAGGTGACTTCCGACCCTGCTGCGGTCCGACCGGGATTCGTAGGGTCGAGTTATGACGCCCGAGTCGCCGATGGCCACGGAATCCGAGATTCGTACAGCGCCGATTGCACGGTTTAGCCCCACCCACGAACTCGCCACCCTCGGCCTCGGTGCAATCATCTATTTCGGTGGCAGAGCCCTCGTGGAAGGCTCGGAAGTCGCCGCTTTTCGCAATGCGAATCGCCTTCTGGACCTCGAGGAGGCGCTCGGCATAGACGTCGAGGTCTCGATCCAGCGTTTCGCCCTTGATCACTCCGCCGTCCGACACGTGAGCGACCTGAGCTACGTCTGGCTGCATTGGCCACTCCTGCTCACCGTGCTTCTCGCCCTCTTCGTTCGCGACCAGAAGCACTACCTCCAGCTTCGCAATGCGATGTTCGCCTCGGGCGCCGTGGGCCTGGTCTTCTTTGCCACCCTGCCGATGGCGCCACCCCGCTTCCTCGACGGCTTCGTCGGCACGGTCAGCGATGACGCCCGTCGCCACTACATCGGATATCCTTTGAGCTGGGCCAATCAGTACGCGGCGTTGCCGAGCTTTCACGTGGGCTGGACCCTCATCGCCTGTTTGGCGCTCGCTGCGTCATTCAGAAGTCATACGGCGGGAGCTCTCGCGATCGTGCCGGCGGTACTCGTCGGAATTTCTGTGATCACGACGGGGAACCACTACATGCTCGACTCGATCGTCGGAGGTGTGGTCGCGTTTGGCGCCTACGCATGGATGGGACACCGCGTCAATCAGCGGAGACCCCACGGTTCGATCAACGAACAGAGGTCGGACGTTGCCCACCGTTTGGGTACGTTCGCCAGGCTGACATGAGAGATCGCCCCACGATGGTCTTCGGCGTCATCGGGCTCGCCGCCGCGGCGACCGGTCTGCTCGACGCATTCCTCAACTCTGAGTGGAAGCTTCTCCTACTGCTCGGTGTGGCGTTCATGAGCCTCGCCGCCATCACCGCCCGGCAATTCTCGGGCCGCGCGGTGGTCACCCTGCGACCCGACCTCGAGAGTTGGCTGCGGAAGCGCTCGCAGGCAACCGGTGAACCATTCGATGAAGCCATCGACCGAACGATCGCCGCCTCATGTCATGGCGTGTACGGCAATGAACAGCGCCACTGACCAAGAGCCATGCTGCGAATGTGACCATGGGGTGCTCCTCTGGGACGCGCCAACGAACACCACGGGGCTCGGGGGCAAGGGCAGATCGTTGGCCGACCTTGTTGCCGCCGGCATGCCGGTGCCTCGAACAGGCGTCGTCACGATCACCGCTTACAAGTCATTCATCGGGGACCCAAGGATTTCGGAGTTGATCTCGGCGATCCTCGAGGGCGCAGCGGTCGGGGCCGACGATGTGGATCAGGCGTTTCATGCCGTTCACCTCAGCCCAGACCTCCGCACTTCGATCACAAATCTGGCACGTGCAGTGGGCGGGGCCGATGGTGAAAAGCTTGCAATTCGATCGTCTGCGACCGTCGAAGATTTGGCCGGATCGTCGTTTGCCGGTCAATACAGGAGCGTGCTCGAAGTTGATTCCACCGATGAGCAGGCGGTGATCGATGCCGTGACGTCGGTCTGGGCATCACTCTGGCACCCTGCCCCAACGGCATACCGCCGAGCATTCGGCATCGCAGAAACCGGAGTCGCCATGGCCGTGGTCGTGATGGCCATGGTGCCGGCGACAACGGCTGGAGTCGTGTTCACCGCCGACCCCGGTGGTTCTCCCGGGTCAGCCCGAGTGGAAACCGTGGAGGGCCTCGGAGAGTCGTTGGTATCTGGCGAACGAACTCCCAAGGCTTGGGTCGTCGCCCGCGATTCGAGCGAAGACCTCCCGAGCATCGAGGCCCGAGCACTCGAGCTCTCCATGGCCATCGAGGGCCTGAGCGGGCGACCGCAGGATGTGGAGTGGGCGGCGGTCGGGGACGAAGTGCACATCGTGCAAGCACGACCCATCACGGTGCTCGAAACAGACGATGGGTTCGACAGCCCATACGACGAACACGAGCTCACGACAGCCGGCATCGTCGAAATGGTTCCGGGGGTCCTCGGCGCACTCAGCTGGGACGTGAATTCGTTCCTGCTGGAGGAAGCGTTTCGAGCGGTCCTCGCTGGCCTGGGACTCGGCATGCGCACACCCGCCGTCGACCGGACCCTGGTCCGTCGGGTTCGAGGGAGGGTCGCCTTGGACTTCGACCTTCTCCGTTCGACAGCATCGGACATTCCGGGGGCAGTCCAGGAGCTGGAGGAGCAGTACTTTGGCATCACCGATGACGTGGGTGAGGAGCCGTCTCGGTCCAGATCTCGACTGAAGACGATCCTTCGGGGCATCCGAACCTCTCGAACTCGCCGCCGTGCAATCGACGCAGCGGAGGTGTTGATCGCAACCGTCGAGAAGCTTCGCGACAACCCAACCGAACTGCCCTCTCTACATGACGATGCGCTGCTGGCTCACGCGCAACGGCTCGTTGACCTCGCGTCCAGAGGCCTTGCTGCCGAGTTGGGTGTGGCCGCAGCCGCAGCAGCGGCGCACCACCGCCTCGAACAGCTCCTCGAACCTCATCTCGGCACTGATGCGCCAGCTGCTGCATTACGTGTCATCAGCGTTGACCGAGGGAGGACAAGGCGCACCGAGGACGCTTCGGCCGCGATCTTTGCCGGACCTTCGTGGCGCGAAATCGGGATGGAGCCGACGGTCCCGGCGAGCATGCAGCGCGACACAAACCAGCGCGATGCCTTGGAAGCCCAACTCACCGCATTACCCGGCTGGCGCCGCAAACGAATCATGACCGGACAGATCGTCGATGTTCGCATCCATCTGATCAGGAGAACCATCGCCGACGCTGCGGAACAGCTCGAGCGCCGCGAGGCGACAAAGGCTGCCTTCCTGGAACTTGGTGGAGCCGTACGTCGGGCCCACCTCGAAATGGGAGAACGACTGGTGTCCCGAGGGGCTCTGCGCAAGTCCTCTGACATCGAACTCCTGTCGACGACCGAAGTCGTCGCCGCGTTGGGGGGACGGTCGCCCACCGCCGATGTCTTGGGCAGAAGGGGCAATTGGCTCACTCGATACGAGAGCGAGGGCGAACTACCCGTTCGTTTCGTCGGAGTGCCCGATCGGACACCCGTTCCGCTACCCGACGGCGACACGTTCGAAGGGTGGGCCGCCAGTGGTGGACGGTTCCGAGGGCGTGCGTGTGTCGCACGGTCCGCGGATGCGGAGATCCCTGAAGGCGCAGTGCTCGTCGCCGAGTCGACCGATGCGTCCTGGTCGCCGCTCTTCGTACGGGCTGGGGCGGTCATCGTCGAGCGCGGCGGACCACTGTCGCATGCCGCGATTCTCGCGCGCGAGCTTGGGCTTCCTGCTGTCCTCAACGTGCACGCTGCCACGAGCTTCCTCGACGGCCGAACCGTCTGGGTAGACGGAGACCAAGGGTTGGTCGTGATCGACGAGGCAGACGAGTCCGGATGAGCACGCGACCGAGCTCCCCCCTTCCTTGGAGGGCCAGGCGAGTCCCCGCCGACCCGTTCGACGGTGCCGAGCCAGATCGATTGATGGTGTTTGTTCCTGCGATCATGAGCGTGGGTGTCGTCTTCTCCGTTGCGACGCTCATCCGAGATGCAATGCAGCGCGCGGGCCGTCGATCCCGCGAACGGCGCATCGCCGTCGAGAGTGCTGCGACGTTCTCGATACTCCTCGGTGGCCCGCTCCCGCGGCGGGAACCCGCAGGTCTTCAGAAACGTTTCAAACACATCGCCATCGCTGGAATCGCCGGCGTGGCAGTCGTATTGGGCGCTCTCACCGGTATTGCCGTCCTGGCATCAGAGTTCTTGGATGACCTCGACGACACCCTTTCTGCACCGATCGTGGACGCAAGCTGGGTCGAACAGCTGTCCACCATCGATCTCTTCGGCTCGACGGTGATATCGATCGGATTTGCCGCAGTTATCGGCCTTTCTGCATCTCGGTGTCGGGTGATGGCGCTCGTCTTCCCGTCAGCGTTCGTTTTCAGCTGGGTGACGAACTTTCTGTTGCAGGAGCTCGTGGAGCGCCCTCGACCCGTGGCGATGGGAGATCTCAAGTCGTTTCCCAGCGGTCACATCGTCCAGGCGATCTTCATCGCCGGACTTGTTCCCGCCGCCGTCGACGTACTGTTCGGAGTCCGACGACGCACGGTGATCATCAGCCGATTCGCCCTCGGCGCTTTTGCGTTGATGACCGCCCTGGTCCGAGTACACAGACAGGACCACTGGCCGACGGACGTTCTTGCTGGTGTGCTGCTTGGTCTGACCACTGTTCTCATCGCCCATTGGCTGCTGGAACGTCAACACTGGCACCACAGCTGCAACGCCTGTCCGTGGTCGTTCCATCCAGGTCACGCCGATTGGAGCAAGGGGGTCCTCGCGTTCAGGCCGTCGCAGACACGACTCGTTGGTGTCGCCGGAGCAACAGCGGCCATCGGCGCCTCGGCCAGTCTGCTGATCGCGACGACATTTGTTGGACTCCCAAACGATCCCGAAGGAACCGGAGTTGGTTCAGCCATCGCTGAACCCATGCAGATCGCCCTGGCGGTCACAATGGGGATTGCCGGTCTCGCCGCGGTTCGATGGAGGGCGAAGGCCGCCTTCACGATGGCCTTGTGCGCAACCGCGCTCGGGCTGTTGGCCTCGGTCGAATACACGCCGCTCACGGCATTCGTTCTGACGGCGATGCTGCTGGTGCCTGCAGTACTCACGTGGTTGGCGTGGCAGCCCACCGCGACCCTCGGGTCTATCGCCGTGCTGGCGGTCATCACGATCTCGAGCTTGACGGCGACAGCCCTCGGCAGTCGCCAGATCTACGATCACTACTTTGGCCCGACACACCCCGAGTCTGTCGCCGAACCGCTCGACTCGGAGGCTACGTGGCTCTGGCTCGGGGCGGTCCACGATTCCACTGCGACCGTGGTGGGAGGCGGGTTGGATTCGTCGAGCACCGCTCGCCTCACGTATTGGTCCGCCGATGTGGAGCCACGGTCGGTGCAGGCTTCGGTGCAGGCTGGACTCGCTCGATTCGAGATCCTCGATTTGCAGGCCGATACCGAATACTCGTATTCGGTGACAGAGGGCCCGGCGGAAGCCAACGAACCGACCGCAGAAGCGACGTTTCACACACGAACCGACGGACCACAGAACGTTCGCGTGGTCGTCGGGTCGTGTGCCCGCACCGGCTCGAACGGGGCCGTCTTCGACGCCATGGTGGAGGAGGAACCCGATCTCTACATTGCGATTGGCGACATGCACTACGCGAGCCTGTCGAGCAGCGACCCTGCCGACCATCTCGACGAATACGAGCGGGCGCTGACACAACCTGGCCAGTCGGCTCTCTTTCGGTCGGTCCCGACCGCCTATGTCTGGGACGACCACGACTTCGGCCCAGACAACGCAGACAGCACTTCGCCATCACGAGCAGCGGTGTCGTCAGCGTTCCGGCAGGCGGTCCCGCACGAGTTGGTCGACGATGACCCTTCGGCATCGATTGCCCAAGCGTTCACGGTCGGACGCGTACGATTCGTGCTCACAGACACTCGCTCCCAGCGCACTCCCGACACGATGCTTGGCGACCGTCAACTCGAATGGTTGATCGACGAGCTCATCTCCAGCGCACAGACGCACGCACTCGTCGTCTGGGGCAACCCAACCCCATGGATTTCACCAGAGGGCGCCGACGCGGACGATTGGTCTGCGCATGCAGATGAACGCACCGTCATCGCCGACGCACTCTCCGCCGCGGACGTCGACAACCTCGTCATGGTGAGTGGCGACGCGCACATGGTCGCCATCGACGATGGCTCGAACAGCGGATATGGCACCGATGGATCGCCCGGATTCCCCGTGCTTCACGCGGCTGCGCTCGATCGCCCCGGTAGCACCAAAGGCGGCCCGTACTCACATGGCTCGTTCCCAGGAGGTGGGCAATACGGGATCATCGACATACTCGACGACGGCGGACCGACCGTTCGCGTTTCGCTGGCCGGGCTCAACTGGGAAGGAGAAACGCTCGTGACCTACGAGTTCACCGTGGACGCCGCCGATGTTCTTGCGGACCCAGCTGCATGACCGGTCACTCCGCTACCACCGAGCGCAACCATTCGACCCAGATATCCACGCCTTCACCCGTCTCGGCACTCAACGCGATGACGGTCGCCTGTGGGTTGATCGACCGGAGGTTTGCGAGAAAGTTGGCCATGTCGAATCGAAGATGAGGGAGCAGGTCGATCTTGTTCACCACCACGACATCGACAGAACGAAACATCACCGGGTACTTCAGGGGCTTCTCTTCTCCCTCGGTGATTGCATAGATCATCGCCCGTGCGTCCTGTCCCACATCGAACTCCGCCGGGCAGACGAGGTTGCCGACGTTCTCGATCACCAGGAGATCCAATGCGTGAAGGTCGAGGCCGCGCAGTCCCGCGCGAACCATCACCGCGTCGAGGTGGCATTCACCACCGAATCCGGCGCTCGTGTTCACGAGTGACACTTGGGCACCTAGCCCGGTCAATTGGTCAGCATCGAGACTGGTGGCGATGTCACCCTCGAGCACGCCGACCCTCAGCTCGCCTGCCAAGGCTGGGATGGTCTTTGCGAGAAGTGTGGTCTTGCCCGCTCCTGGCGATGACATCAGATTCACCGTTCGAATCCCATGTTCCCTGAGCGCGAGGCGATTGTCGTGCGCCACGCGGTCATTCTCGCCGAGGAGCTGTTCGAGCACCGCGATTCGTTCGGTGCCAGAGGGGTATCCGCTGTGATCCCCGAGGCGCTCGGATCCTGTCTCCGCGTGCTCGTGAGCATGCCCTGATCCATCGGTGTGCTGGTGGAAACGGCCCATCACGACACCTCGATGCCTTCTGCTTCATACGCGCGGTCGATCGACTCGATCATGAACTCCTCCCCCGTCAACACCTCGACATCGAACCCACCGCACGTCGGACATCGCAGGACGGGATCCGGCAACGACGAGATATGGGCGCATGCGGCGCACGAAACGCTCACCGGCACGTGATCGATCGCGAGCACAGAACCAGACAGCTCGGTTCCGCCGACGGTGGCTCGCCAACAGAACTCGAGCGTCGTTGGCACAACCTGTCGTAGGTGACCGATGCGTAGATAGACAGTGCTGATCGAGCCGCCATCCGAGTATCCCCTGACCGTGTCTGCGATCGCTCTACACAGCGCGAGTTCGTGCATGAGTCCTCTTCTCGTCGATCAGCTTCTCGATTCGATCCACGACTCGATCAGCCGCGCCGGCGACCTCAGGTGTCAACTCATCGAACTGGCCGAACGTGGTCGCCTCGATCGCAATGATCGTGAGGCTGCGCGGCAGACGATCGAGAATCCGTGCCAGTTCGATCGCTTCGGCCAATCCCACACCGTGACTCGAAAGCAATCCAGAGTCGATGCGGAGCTTCTCCTCCAAGGCATCGAACTCCCAGACATCTCCTGCGGGACGGCCGCTCACCATGGCGTCGACAATGACCACATCCTGATCCTGATGCCAGCTGAGTGAGAGGTCGGACAAATCCCCCTCGACCACACCGGTGGCGTACCGGTCGTCGAAACGTTCCCGGACCACATCAACGACAACCGGGCCGATCGCATCGTCGCCTCGATCGCGATTTCCCACGCCGATGACCAGGGCTTGCGCTGTCACCTGTCCGTCCACCGATCAGCTCTTGTCGATCGTGAGCGTCAGAAAGTGTGTCGAACAGGAGATGCAGGGGTCGTAGTTGCGAATCGACTGCTCACAGCGCAGTTGTAGCTCTTCATGATCGAGATGCAGATTCTCCTCCACGAATCTCCGCAGATCAGACTCGATCGTCGGCTGGTTCTGCGCCGTTGGGGGGATGATCTGTGCGGCCAGAATGATTCCCTCATCGTCGATCTCGTACCGGTGGTACAACATCCCGCGTGGTGCTTCTGTCGCCGACCATCCAACCCCGGCCCGCGCGGGGACATCGACGAACGACTTCGCTGGAGGTGCGTAGCCGTCAACGATTCTCAGCGATTCATCAATCGCATGAAGGGTCTCCAACCCACGGACCACGATGCTCTTGAACGGGTTGTTCTCGACGGGAGCGATCCCCACCTCGGCGGCAAACTCTTGGATGTCCGAGCTCAGAAGATCGAAGTTGTTGGCCCAGCGGGCGAGCGGGCCGACGTGGTACCAACCGCGATCTTTCAGTCGGGAGTGCAGAGCGGTCGAGTGAGCGACGTGTTCCTCGAGAGAGTGTTGCTCGAATTCAGAGGCATCGATGTCGAGGCCCTTGTTCGACACGATCCGGCCTTCGTTGAACGGGTATTCGCTCTCATGTCGCAGTGAGACGAACTCATAGTCCTGCTGGAGGTCTGGAAAGTCGAAGCCTGCCGTCCATCGGATGAGTTCAACACACGTTTCGCGAGCCTGAAGGAGCGGTTCGCGCAGTGACCGCATTTCGGCGCGGGACGGCGCTTTGTAGAAACCTCCGAGTTTGATGTTCACCGGGTGGATGGGTCGCCCTCCGAGAACATCGACGATGTCGTTGCCGGTTCGCTTCAGGGTCAGAATGCTCTCGACCATTTTGGGATGATCTGCAGCGATGGCGATGCCCGATTCGTATCCGAGAAAGTCCGGAGCATGGAGGAAACCAATGTGCAGCACATGGCTTTGGATCCACTCGCCACAGTAGAGAAGGCGGCGAAGTTCGCGAATCTCTCCCCCAACTGCGACGCCACATGCACGTTCGATGGCGTGGACAGCACTCATCTGGTACGCCACAGGACAGATCCCGCATATTCGCGCCGTGATGTCTGCGGGCTCGGTGTAGTCGCGGCCGCGAAGAAGCGCCTCGAAGAACCGTGGAGGCTCATAGATCTCCAGGCGAATATCGGTGACCTCACCGTTGCTCACCTGGACGTGCATGGCGCCTTCACCTTCGACGCGCGCCAGTATCGGGACGTGGAGGTCGACGTTCTCGCTCGTCATGACGGATCCCTTCGTTCGGCCTCTTGTTTGAACGGTTCTGCCCACGCCGCGTAGGTACGGAAGCTTCGTGCGATGGCGTCGTCGCGCATCCCGAGCTTGACGAACTGTTCGGCGAGCGCCTCGGTGTTGGGGCTTTCCGTTGGCCCGAAACACCCGTAACACCCTCGGTTGTAGGTAGGACAGAGCGCCCTGCAGCCTCCCTGGGTAACGGGTCCGAGGCAGGGGGTTCCGTGGGCCACCATCACGCATGGATTCCCGCGCGCTTTGCATTCCATGCAGACGCTCGTGGTCGGGATTCGAGGCGGCCGCCCGGCGAGGTGGGCAACGATGGTTTCGATGAGTTGCCCTTTGTCGATTGGGCATCCCCGTAGCTCGAAGTCGACCTCGATGTGGTCTGCAATCGGCGTCGACATCTCGAGCGTGGAGATGTACTCGGGGTGTGCATAGACGATGCCGATGAACTCGGAAACGTCAGCTCCATTTCGCAGCGCCTGGATGCCACCCGAAGTTGCGCAGGCGCCGATGGTGATCACCACCCCGGACTCTTCGCGAACCTTCTTGATGCGTTCGAGATCGTGAGGCGTGGTGATCGATCCCTCGACGAGGCTGACGTCGTACGGTCCCTCGACCATGCCGCTCGACGCTTCGGGGAAGTACGCGATGTCGAGCGCACCTGCAAGGGCCAGGATCTCGTCCTCACAATCGAGCAAGCTCAACTGGCACCCATCACATGATGCGAACTTCCACACCGCCAGCGTCGGATTGCGTGGTTCAGCGATAGTCATGCGTGCACCTCACAGCTCGTCGACTCGGTGGAACGGTCCAATGTGTTCGTAGTTCACGACGGGACCGTCTCGGCACACGATGAAGGGGCCCAGCTGGCAATGGCCACAGAGTGCGTTGCCACATTGCATGTTTCGTTCCATCGTGAGCCAGATTCGGGTCGCGTCGACACCGAACTCGAGCAACGCTGCGGCAGTGAAATGCATCATCACGTCCGGGCCGCACACGAAGACGGTGGTGTCGGCCCAATCGAGATCGAGCCCGCCGGGACCGAGCAGGCCAGGTACGACGCCGACGTGTCCAGTCCATTGGTCGTCGCCGGCGTCCACGGTCAACGCGACCTCCATCTTCGTTGCGTCCCACGCATCGAGATCGCTTCGGTACACCAGATCTTGTGGGGTCTTGGCGCCATAGGCGAGGGCGAGTCGATCGAAGCGATCGCTCTGCGCGATGGCGCGGTGAATCACTGCGCGTAGGGGCGCCATGCCGAGGCCACCGCCGACGATGAGCAGCTGGCCGGTGTCGACAGCGTCGATCGGCCACCAGTTCCCGAACGGGCCTCGGATGGTGATCACCCCACCGACCGGCGTAGCTACGAGCGCTCCGGAAATCGGCCCGGCGTCTCGGATCGTGTATGCGTGATAGTCGGTGACGTCGGTTGGCGAACTGATCGAGATTGCCGCTTCTCCGACACCGAACACGCCAAGCATGCTCACCTGGGCTGGTTCGAAATCGGGGAGCTTTCCCTCGATGGGGAGCACATGCAGGGTCGTGATTCCGGGGTTCTCTTCTATCTTGTCCACGACTTGATACGGCCGCGGCACGAGCAGCGGCGACATGCTCGAAACGGGGATCGTGGTAGTCATCTCATGTCCTCGCGCATCGTCAGCAATTCTTGAGTCAGATCGATCCCGACGGGGCACCAGGTGATGCACCGACCGCAGCCGACACAGCCGGATTCATCGAACTGATCGATCCACGTGCCGAGCTTGTGGGTCATCCACTGCCGGTATCGAGATGCCGTCGTTTCCCGCTCCGGTTTTGGTCCAAGGGTGGAGAAGTCCGCGCTGAAGCACGAGTCCCAAACCCGCCACCGTTCGGTGTGGTCGTCGGTCAGATCGGTGATGTCTTCCATGTTCGTGCAAAAGCATGTCGGGCAGGCCAAGGTGCAATTGCCACAGGTCAGGCAACGTTCGGCAATCGACTCCCACTGCGGGCTTTCGAGGTTCTCGTAGAGCAACTCTTTGATGCCGTTGGTCTCCAGGCGCCGGGTGATCGTGGCTTCAGCTTTGGCGGTGACGGCCTTCGCCGCTGACAGCTCCTCATCGGTGGCGGCCTCGGATCGAAGTGCTTCGAAGACCTGTGCACCCTGGTCGGTTCCCGTCTGTACGACGTAGCGGACGTCATCACCCTCGACGAGTTCGGTGAGCGCGAGGTCGTAGCCGGGACCAGAAGATGGCCCAGTCCCCATTGAGGTACAGAAACATGTCGCAGCGGGGTCACCACAGTCCACGGCCACGATGAACAGTTCCTGACGGTTTGCCTGATAGGCCGGATCGGGGTGGGGGCCCTCCAGCAAAACGCGGTCTTGTTTGTGTATTGCCGCGAGTTCGCATGGACGCACACCGATGAACGCTCGCTTCGGGGATTGAGGCTCCACCATCTCGACGTCGAGTCCGTCCCCGTTCGCGCGGCGAATCTCCCAAACTTTGGTTCGAGGTGGATGGAGCAACTCCTTCCAGGACTGCGGCCCAACCGCATACCCGAATCTGGCGCCGTCGCTGCGTGGGCGAAGCCGGTAGCGGCCACCTTCTTGCTCGTCGGTCACCCCCAGCGGGAGATCATCTGCGGACTCGAGCAGGTCATGTGTGATCACACCATCTCGAACCTGGGGTCCGTACACCAGGTACCCACGATGAGAGAGTTCATCGATGAGGTGGTTCAGCCCTGCGAAGTCAACCGTCTTTGCCCGGCCGAGGGTGACAGAAACGCCAGACGCAGACATTTCGAGTCACGCGGCCCTGTCGATCGATTCGCGTCGCCCTGACCGAGGGCCGGAGGAGTCATCCATCAAAGGAAACTAGCGAACGCTCCTCTTGCCGAACATGGCACAAAGTCCCTAGTCAACGACACCAGCCCTCCGACGACCGACGGACCTTCATTCCAACCCTGGCTATGCTCGTGACGTGTCGAATGAGGTGTGCCACTACTGCATTGACCGGCGACCTCCGGTGACCATCTGATGGGAGGCCATCACGGCCACGGTGATGGTGACGCCCACGGCCTCACGGGCGGTTGGGACGTCTGGGCACGCGATCCGATCCTTCGCGTGGTGCTCGGCGCCGTCGTGGTCGCAGCGATCGCCACCATCGTTGGTGTGGTGGCGATGTGGCCAACCGGCGAAGGGCGAGCGGCGATCATCGAGAACGCCGACGATCTCGGGCTGATCAGCGAGCGCGTTGGCGCAACAGTCGATGAGATGGTGAGCCGGCGATGCAGCTACTCAACTGTCGACAACCCACAGTCGTGCGTCGACCTCACGCTGACGCTCACGGAGGGCGACAGCGCAGGAGTCGTTCTCGGCCTCCCCGAGCTCAACGTGGTGTTCCATCCATCGGTACCCGACCTGGAGGTCGGTGATGAGGTGGTCCTCGGATACTTCGAATCGACCGAGACGTACTTTTACGCCGACCGAGATCGCCGAACCTCGTTGGTTTGGCTCGCCGGACTCTTCGCCATCGTGGTCATCGCACTCGGGCGTTTCCGGGGCGTCTTGGCACTCGCCGGCATGGTTGCCGCCATGGTGGTTCTCGTCGCCTTCGTTGCACCATCTGCTCTCGACGGGAACGATCCGCTTCTCGTCTCCGTCGTTGCCGCGTCCGCAATTGCGTTCGTCAGCTTGTACCTCACACACGGATTCTCCCCCACGACCACCGTGGCATTGGCCGGCACCCTGGCAGCGCTGGGCCTGACCCTCGGCTTGTCGTGGGCGTTCTTTGCGTTCGCCGAGCTCTCGGGCCTGGCCGGCGAACAGGCGCTCGTTCTACCTGCGATCGCCGAGAACCTCGATGTTGGTGCGCTCGTATTGGGTGGGGCGATCATCGGGGCGCTCGGCGCGTTGGACGATGTCACCGTGACGCAGGTCGCGACGGTCGCCGAGCTGCGATATCGCAGCCCGCGTCTCCCGACCTCCGAGCTCGTGGCATCGGGCATACGCGTCGGTCGGGATCACATTGCCTCGACCGTGAACACACTGCTCCTCGCATATGCCGGGGCGAGTATGCCCCTCCTGTTGTTGTTTGCGGTGTCGAACCAGTCATTGTCGGAGGTGGCAAACTCCGAGGTCATCGCCGTCGAGATCGTCCGAACTCTGTGTGGTTCGATGGGCTTGGTGGCTGCCGTGCCGATCACCACAGCACTCGCTGCCGCTGTTCTTCGCCCGACGGCCGAGCCGGGCCAGGCAGATGATCGCGACGATCCCCTTCATTTCGACGAGGACTCTGTCGATCAAGACGTGGTGACCGACGGCGAGCTTGCCCAGAAGCCCACATGGGATGATTTTGCTCCGCGCGAGGAGGGCCTGTGACCTCAGCCTCCACCGCAACTGTTCTAGCCTCGAACCGATGACACAATCCGTCGAAGACGACCTGGACACCGGCAGTTCCAACGTTCCTTCGCACGAGGAACACGATCATCACGCCAGCGGCCGAAGCTTCGGGCCGTGGGTTCTCGTTGTTCCAATCCTCGTCGCGATTGCGTTGCGCGGTCGAGTCGGCTTCTTCGTCGACCAAGACGTACGGCTCTGGGCGACGCTGTTCGTCTCGGTTTGTGTGCAGGCACTGCCCTTTCTGGTGTTGGGAGTGGTCATCAGCGGCATGATCGCAGCCTTCGTCTCTCCCGATCTCGTCCAACGAATTCTTCCGAAACGCCCGACTCTCGCCGTTCCTGCTGCCGGTCTTGCCGGGCTCGCCCTACCCGGCTGTGAGTGCGGTTCGGTCCCGATCGCCGGCCGGTTGGTCTCCGCTGGCACTCCTCCCGCTGCCGCGCTCACCTTCTTGTTGGCCGCCCCGGCGATCAACCCGGTGGTCCTCGTGTCGACCGCAGTCGCGTTTCCCAACGACCGGATTCTCGTGGTGGCCCGCTTCATCGCCTCGTTCGTAGCTGCCATCGCCGTGGGGACCTGGTGGGCGAAGCGAAGCGCCGGGTCGCTCCTCCGGTCGAAACAACACGACCAGCACAATCACGGTGGACGGTGGGAGCGGTTCGTTGACGTTGCATCGCGCGATCTGGTCCATGCGGGCGGATACCTCGTCGTTGGAGCAATGGCGGCCGCAACGCTCCAGCTGATCGTGCCGCGATCGATCCTCGACGCAGTCGCCGACAACGAGCTCTACTCGGTGCTCATGTTCGCCGCCCTCGCCGTCGTGCTGTCGATCTGTTCGGAAGCCGACGCGTTCGTGGCCGCTGGGCTCCCCCAGTTCTCGCTTACCTCGCGGTTGGTGTTCCTCGTCGTGGGCCCCGTGATCGACCTGAAACTAGTGGCGATGCACACCGGGGTGTTCGGCCGACGCTTCACGATGATCTTTGCGCCGGTCACACTGGCTGTTGCGGTGTTGAGCGCGGTTGTCGTCGGACAGGTGTTGTTATGAATCGTTCGGGACGCGCTGCCGTCATGCTGACGCTCGGCGCAATCATGGGCCGGCTCTTGTGGTCTGGCGGATTCGGCTGGTTCGTGCAGCAACGCATGCGACTGCCATTGATGGGCGCTGCAATCGTGCTTGTCGTGTTCGGCGTGTACGAGTTTGCGCGCAGCGCAAAAGAGGAGCAGGACAACCCGGAGTCGACGCGTCGCTCGGCTGGGCCTGCTGTTGGATGGTTGCTCCTGCTGCCACTCGTCGTGCTGATCTCGGTGGCCCCCACCGGTCTCGGTGCCGCTGCGGCCGACCGTATCGATGCCTACACGCCGACTGAGTCGCAAGAGGAGTTCGATGCGCTCGATACCTCGAACGGAGCTCCAGCGATGCGCGTGTTCGACTTTCTCGAGCGCGCCGCGTGGGATGAGGAGCGCTCTCTCGAGGGTCAGCCCGTTCTGCTCGAGGGGCTCGTCGTCAACGATCCATCCGTGCCAGACGGATTCAAGCTGACGCGTTTCATGGTGAGTTGTTGCGCTGCCGATGGCATTCCGCTTCAGGTCGATGTGCGCGGTGCCGGTGCGCCGCTCGAGGATGAGACATGGGTTGTCGCCGAGGTGATCTGGCGCCCTCCGACCACTCCATACATCGAGCAAGAGGGCGATTGGGCGGTCGAAGCCGATGCGGTCAACGTCACCGTTGTACCCGACGCCCCGAACGATCCATACGAGTCGCCGTACTAGTACCTCAGAGGTTTGCGCCGGTCGCGGTCAAGCTGCGCCCGAGGAGTCTGCGGAGATGATCTGCCTCGACGGGACGCGAGAACATGAACCCTTGTCCATGACTGCAACGTAGGGCGCGCAGCTGCGCCAACTCAGCCGGTCGTTCGATTCCCTCGGCCACCGTGCTCATGCTCAGCTGCTCGGCCAGAGAGAGCATCGTGCGAACCACCGCTCCACCGTTCGCAGACGTGCCCAACCCCTTGACGAACGCTCGATCGATCTTGAGAACGTCGAAGGGATAATTGTGGATGTAGCTCAGCGACGAGTACCCGGTGCCAAAGTCGTCGATGGCGAGGTTGACGCCCAGATCCTTGAGCGCATGAAGCCGAATGCCCATCGCCTCGGCGTCGTCGACAAATATGCTCTCGGTGACCTCGAGCGTGAGCGCAGATGGATCAAGGCCGGTCGCATCAAGAGTCGCCTGGACGTCAGCGGTGAAATCGGAGCTCTGCAGCTGCCGAGGACTGACGTTCACACTGATGTTGAGGTCGACGGCATCAGGAATCGAAGTGCGCCACGAGTCAGCTTGTTCGCAGGCTATCCGCAGTACCTCTCGGCCGAGCCCAACGATTGTTCCCGTCCGTTCAGCAGCATCGATGAATGCTGCGGGAGGCAACAATCCATCTTCAGGATGCTGCCAACGGACCAGCGCTTCGACACCGCTTACCCGTCGGGTTCGCAAGTCCACGATGGGCTGATAGTGCACGACGAACTCGCCGCGGCCGAGGGCGTCTTGAAGAGTGTCGGTCAGCGCGTTTTGGTTCAGCCGCGTCTGACCCATCCCTGCGTCGTAAATGGCAAAGCCGGCACGGCCCGAGTTCTTCACCGTGTACAGCGCAATGTCCGCGCGACGGAGAAGCTCATCGGTCGTATGACAGCCTTCACCGGAAACGGCAATACCGATGCTGACGCCGAGTTGGCCAGGCAGTCCAACCGGGTTGGCCACATCTGTGAGGGCATCGACCACCCGTTGCGCGACCGTCATCGCTGCTGCCGTGTCGGTGTCCTCGAGAACGATGGCGAATTCGTCTCCGCCGATCCGCGCAACACTGTCATAGGCGCGCCCGAGCCGTTGGAGCTCAGCTCCGACTTCGCGCAACATCGCATCACCCGCCGCATGACCAAGCGTGTCATTGATCGTTTTGAAGCGATCGAGGTCCATGAAGAGCAGACCGGTGGTCGTCCCCCGGCGTTTGCCAATCGCAAGAGCGTGCTCGAAACGATCGTGGAACAAGGCTCGGTTGGGTAACCCCGTGAGGTGATCATGAAAGGCATGCTCGAGCTCATCAACGGTGCTCGAATCTGCCAAAGCGATTCCTGCTTGGCTTGCGAAGGTGTCGATCGGAGCTGGATCGATCCGCCAGCTCGTGTCGTCCTCGAGGACGCAGGCAACGAACAAACCTCCGATCGGTGCTCCGTCCTGCATCACCGCCGATCCGGCCACGATCGCGTCGATCACCTCGCCGTCGGGACCCTCAACTTCGATCAATGCAGGAACCGTCAAGTCACTCGATGCTGCGCGCTGAGCGAGGTTGTTCAGCTCTACGCGCGACAACGCAGAACCCAAGCTCCGGCCCGCTGACGTGGCGGTCGCGAGAAAACGTTTCGTGAGGTTGGGCATCCCGTCGACGTGAATCCCTGCGAGGTCCGCGCCAAGGGTAAAGGCCGACTCGGTGGTGATCGCCTGCAGGGTTGCGTCGATCGGTTGCCGTTGCGAAATGAGACGTTGCACACGAAGGATGGCTTCCAGAAGGCGCTGGTGTGCCTTTTGCTGGATCGCGAGTCGGTCGGTGTCGCCGACCTTCGACATCAAGCGAACAGCGAGCAGGAGCACCCGGGCCATGGCCGCCGTCTCGAGACGCTCCCGCTCAGACAGCCGTGCGGCCGCTCGGGCGACGATGAGACTGCAGTTCGGTTCGCCGGTCTCGACGACATCGATCGCTACAGCGCTGCCTTTGTCAAGAGCAAGTGTCGACTCGAGATCACGGGACGCCTGGACGAGCTCGTGACCTGTCGGCGGATCGACATCGGGCCGGGCACGTACACCGAGGACGAGCTCGTCGCGGACGATCGCGACCACGTCCGACTGGCAACTCCCAGCGATGAGGCGAAGCCCCTCGCGTATGGCCGCCTCAGTATCGGACGCGTTGGTGATGTCAGAGAGAAACTCGGCGAGCTCTGATGTGGAGGACATCTTTGGAGTTCCTTGTTCTACGTGACGACATCGGTGACCCTGTCCGGCTGAACGTCAGTTGAAATTCGTCTTCAACACATGGGTAGCTTGCGATCCAATGCTGGCGGCGACTTGGGTGCACAGGGATGTGAACCCCCTGGGGGACTCAACCGTGTGAGCAACGACGATGGCGCCCGACAGTTCTGGCACCGCGAGCGGAATCACACACCGGGACACGAGACCTTCATCGAACCCGAGTGGGCTGCGAGCATCTGGATCGTCTCGAAGATCCTGTGCGACGACGGGCTCGCTCAGGTCCATGCCTGCCAGCAGCTGCAACAACGAGCCGAGAACCAGATTCGGCTCGGCCGCTGGCTGCCAGCCGGTTGGGGCAAGGACAAGACGCTGCTCCGGGCGTCGAAGAACGACGGCGCCGAACTCGCAGGCGAGCGCTTCTATCGCGGCATCAGCGAGGCCGGCCAAGAAGTTGTCCATCGTGCCGATTGGCAACGACGCAACAGTCAGGGCGGCCGTCTTCAGTTCGAGCTCGTCAGCGAGACGTTTTTCTGCCGAGATGTCACCCACGGTCCACGCGGTGTCACCGGCAGCTTCCATGAGCTCATCGTCGGGGACCGACGACACCGTCGGCCCTCCCATGACCACGACGAAGTCACCTGCAAGAACCACCGCGGCGCTGTCGGCCCAATACGGACCGAAGATCCTCGTGCTCTCGCCTTGATGACGCACAAGTCCATCTCCAGCGAGCGCTTTGGCGATCAGGGGTTCGCGCTCGGGATCGATCGAGATGTTCCCGGCCCACCCCTCGCCTCTTCCCGTTCCTGCCAGATTCACGAGCTGAGAGTCGCTGATTCGACGAAGAGCGAAGACGTCTTGTAGAGCGTGACGTTGTGCGATTTCCATGACTGCGTTCATGCCCAAATATCGGGTCACCCCATGATGAATTGAGAACGCCTCATTGCCTGCGGAACGCTCTCAAGTCGCCTCGTTTCGCTTCAGGTTTTTCCGTCGTCTGCGACTTCGGCCAATGATTTCAAGGCGGAGAGACGAGAGCCTGATCATCTGACCCGAGCGCTTCACTCCAAGAAGCGACCAAGATCGACGCCGCGGATCTGCAGGTTCTACGAGAATTGGTTGTTCAATTGGCGCAATGGCGCCAGCGTGGCAGCAGAGGTCGCTGGCTCAGTCGATCGAGCTGTCGACGATCGCGGCGCAGATTTGGGTGACCGCAACGTGGGTATCGGGTGCTATTCCGTCCACGTGGTCATCGATGATGCCGTGCGTCGAGTTGATGAGGCCTTCGGCGGTCATGACATCCAGAAGTCGACGCTCCGCCGTCGGCGTGTGGATGAGATGTCTGTCGCCAGTGCGAGCGGCCATCGCGGCTGCAATCGCTGTACACCCCCAGTTCGATACTGCTGCGGTGAGAAGCACTGTCGCGGTCGAGACAGCACCGATGCCGCCGCCACATGGGCAGCTGCCCTCGCTGCCGAACGGCACGTGTTCCAATACCTCATCCGCCACATTTCCCATGCCGATTTCGTTGCCACCATCCCCGATTGCCACGACGGGGATGCCTTGCTGGCGACCGAGGTCGAAGAGATGATCGATGCGGGCCCGGCCCATGCCGTAGTCGCGCCCGCGCATGTTGTAGTAGATGCCGTTCCGGTTCCGTCCTACTCGTTCGGTCGATATCAGCAGGTCCGGACGCAGCTCGTCGAGCATTGCAGCAGCTGCTGAGGGGGCTTGTTCGTCGGTGAGCGGGAACGGTCGAGCGACCAGTACGGCAAGGCTGCCCTCTGCATTCGCTCGCCTCGCCTGGTCAAGGTCGACGAGCGCTAGTCCCGCTGCCTGGCACACACGGCCGATGGGCTGGAGCAGCGCTTCTTCGGCCACGAGCACAACCGTGGCTCGACGAGCGAGAACGATGGCCCGCGCCAGCGCCGCCGCACCCGATGGACCGTCATTCTCCCCGATCTTCGGAGAAATCCATGCTCGCGAGACCGAACCAGTGGTGAGGATCACCGTGCCGCCGTCTGGCACAGCCAGAAGTGCCTCCGCCGCCGCACCGACGAGCGATTGACCTTGCTGCGCTCGAGCAGCCACGTATAGCGGCTCGATTCCGCGGTTTCCAATGTCGAGGTTGACGAGCCGATCCAACCGATCATCGATCGCTTCCAAGCGTTTTGAATCCATGGTCACACTCCTCGTTGAGAACCGTTTGGAGGTTGACCAAACAGCAGTTCGGCGACCCAGCGTTCATCGCTACCGAGCGCGGCCACAGAGGTGATGGCGGCATCGAGCGCTTCGGCCAAAGCGTGCGGGCCACCCGTCCGTTCGATGGCGCGGGCGGTTGGCTTCAGCCGGATCGATACGCGTCCGCCCGGCTGACCATGTGTATTCACGGTGAGCACGCCGTGGTCTCGGAGGAGCAACATCCCCACCGCGGCGGTCACCTCACACGGCACGAGTGTGAGCAGGTTGCCCCCAGGTCGAGAACGGGCAAGCGTCATCACGCTCTCTTCGCTGAGGCTTGGTCCGAGCTCGGTTCTTTCGACCGCGCCCTCACCAAGCCGAGCGGCCAACACATCCGCGATGGCACGTCCGTCGTCGACCTCGGTTTCCAAAACCTGTGGATCGAACGCCTCGAGCGATCGCAACGCTCCGAGCGCGATCGGCGCACGAGCCTCCATTCCGAGCTCTGACGCCCGAGCGAGGACCTCCACGACGTGAGGTTCTCGTCCGACGATCACTCCCCCGCGAGGGCCGCTCAGGCCTGCCTTGTCCGTGTTCGTGATCGCGAGGTCGCCGCCAAGTGCCAAACTCTTCGCACCAGCGTGCAGCACAGGTCGCAGTCGCGCGCCGTAGGCCTCGTCCATGAACACGATCACGCCGGCCGCCCTCGCAGCGTCGATCCCCGCCACCGCATCATCATCGTCGAGACGAGCCAAGGTGCTGGTGACCGTGGTGACGACCATCAGTGCCGGACGTTCCTCGTCGAGGACAGCTGCAACAGCACTCACGTCGTCCACTTCGACGAGCGGAACTCCGGCGAGCCGACACCCTCGGATCACAGACGCATGACTGCGATCGCCAGTGGGGACCAGCGAGACGACGGGGCGCCCATCGGAGAGCGCCATCATTGCGGCGACGATCCCGCCCGATGTGCGATTCATCACCGCAACGGCGTCGTCGGCCAAGCCGCCGAGATGATCGATCGCAACCCGTCGGAGCCGGTCGGCAAACAGACCAGGACCAACCCATTCCTCACATCGATCGAGATCCAACGAGGTCAGAGGAAAGTCACGCGAGTTTCCGGTGAAGATACCGATCGACTCAATGCCGCGGGTCGCAACAACTTCGGCGGCAACGCGCTGAGCGTTTCGCAAACGAAGAACCTCAGCTGCGCTCGACGAAAGTATCGTTCCGCGTGCGTACCCGACGGTGGGGTCGATCACATTGCCGAACGCGTCGACGCTGGTCACGGTCTCAGCCTCATCGTCACCGACTTCCTGGCGGTGTACGCATCGAGGGCACCTTCGATCGAATACTCGCGTCCCATGCCGCTCTGCTTGGTACCGCCGTACGACATTCCAGGAATCTGCCCCCCGCCATCGTTGACCCAGATCCACCCGGCGTCGAGCGCGTCGCTGACGCGCATGACCGTGTCGACGTCCTGGCTGAAGATGAACGCAGCAAGCCCGTAGTGGGTGTCGTTGGCCATCGCCAGCAAATCGGCTTCATCGTCCCACGGGATCGCGACCATCACCGGCCCGAACACCTCTTCTCGGCTGATGCGCCATGTGTTGTCGATCCCGGTGAAGATCGTCGGGATGGGCTGGAATGACGTCGCTTCGTCGACCGGAAGTGGTGTCGCTCCGGTGAGAAAGACCGCTCCGGCAGCCTCGGCCTCTGCGATGTACGACCGAACCTCGGCGTAACGCTCGGCGTTGATGATCGCCCCGATATCACTTCGTTCGTCAAGCGCATCGCCGATGACCATGCCGTTGGCAATCTCGACGACACCGTCCAAGACCGGCTCCCAGACGTCGCGGTGGATGAACACGCGAGATCCTGCGGTACACGATTGGCCCTGGCGAGCGAACCGCATGGCGTTGACGATGCCCTGAGAGGTCTCCGCAAGACGGTCGCCGGTGGCAGCGTCGGGGAAGACGATGCAGGGACTCTTTCCGCCGAGCTCCAGCGTGGCGTGCGCCATGCGATCGGCAGCCTGGCGGGCTACCGCCAGTCCAACCTCGGACGACCCGGTGAACGAGAGCTTGTCGACCCCGGGGTGTGCGGCCAGGGCTGCTCCAGCTTCTTCTCCGACACCGGTAACGACGTTGAGGACGCCAGGCGGAAAGAGGTCAGCCGCCAGTTCAATGAGACGAAGAATGGCGAGCGGCGCGTCTTCGGCAGGTTTCAGTACCAAGGTGTTCCCGGTAGCGAGAGCCATCGAGATCTTCACGCACCCCAGTTGTAGTGGCGCATTCCAGGGAATGATCGATCCGACAACACCGATCGGCTCACGTGTCGTAAAGGAGAAGAGACCAGAGCCGAAGGGAAGCACTTCTCCCTTCTGCTCGACGGCGACGCCGCCGTAGTAGTTCAAGACCTGCGCCGCACCCGTGGTCTCTCCTCGAGCCTGCGTGCGAATGGCGTTCCCGGTCTCGGCCGCAAGGAGCCGAGCGACCTGTTCGTGGTTCTCTGTGAGCCGACTCCCGAGCTCGGCGAGCAGTGCGCCTCGTTCGCTGGCGGGGAGCGAACGCCAGGCGAGCGATGCGCGACGAGCTGCATCGACAGCCAGGTCGATCTCTGCAGCGCCGGCTCGCCCGACGTCGGCGATGGGTTCGCGACGCGAGGGATTCTCGACGGAGAGGGTTGCAGCCGGTGTGTGCCACGCCCCATCGATGAAGCAGCCGGCAAGACCGTCGGTGGGCAGCGTGATGGGCAAGAGGGTGGTCGTCATGGAGAGTCTCCCGAGTGCAGCGTGCGATAGATGGCGGAGTAGTCAAGATCGCCGTGACCGTCGGCCACGAACGCGTCGAAACGATCGGCGGCCTGGCGCCCGAATACGGTCTCGACGTCGGCTGACTCGGCTGCCTCTTGTGCAAGCCTGAGGTCTTTGGCCATCAGGCGGGCAGCAAACCCAGGACGATAATCGTTGCTCGCTGGCGCGACGTCGACTACGCCGGGCACGGGGCAACGGTTGTCGAGCGTCCAGCATGCAGCGGCGGCGTTGGCGCATAGCGCATGAAAGTCGTGCGGATCGAGTCCGAGTGCCTCCGCCAGAGCGAACCCTTCGAAGACGGCAAGTCCGGTGATGCCAACGATCATGTTGTGGCTCGCCTTCGCGGCCTGTCCCATACCCGCCTCGCCAAAGACGGTCGTGCGCTGCCCCATGATGTCGAGCAGCGGGCGGACCTGCTCGATCGCTCCGGGCGCTCCACCCACCATGAAGCTGAGCGACCCGGAACCCGCGCCCTCGGGTCCACCCGACACGGGGGCATCCACGAATCCGAGACCACATTCATTCGCTGCCCCTGCCAACTCCCTGGCCGTCAACACATCGATCGTCGAGCAGTCGAGCAATACGGCGCCGGGCTGCAGCATCGGAAGGATGTGTTGCACCACCGACCGAACATGCTCACCCTCGGGCAACATGGTGATGACCACAGACGCAGTTCCCACATCGATGGCGTCGGGAGCAACCACCTGGCCACCGGCATCTGCGAATGTGTCTCGCGCCGCGCCGACCGTGTCCGTTGCGATGAGATCAACTCCGGCCGCATGCAATGTCGTGGCCATGGGCAGCCCCATCGTGCCGAGTCCGAATTGGATCACCTGCATCGCGTCTGACTCCTCAACTCCTCGGCCGTTCATGGTCGGGGTCGTACACGCCGTGCCCGTGGCGCGTGGCCGGAAGGTCGGCGCCGAAGCCGTCGATCGTGAACCCGTCGGTCACGTCGGCGAAGCGTCCTTCGACGTAGCCGAGGCAAACTCGCTTTCCGGTCCGAAAACCCATCGAAGCTGATGTGACGAAGCCCGCCACCTCCCCGTTGACCCGAATGGGAGCCGACGGAGGTGGGTCTCCGACTGGACCCGGCATCGAAGCGGTGTCGACAGTCCAGACGCCGTAGCTCCAGGCGGGACGATGTTTCGACATCGCCAACGCGGCCTCTCGGCCGATGAACTCCGGTTTGTCGAGATCGAGGAATCGATCGAGTCCGGCGTCGAATGGGGAGTACTCGACTCCGAACTCGCTGCCCCAGCCGTGATATCCCTTCTCCACTCGCATGGCATTGAGGGCATACGAGCCGAAGTCGCGTAGACCGAGATCGGTTCCTGCATTCTGGATTGCCTCGTAGAGCACAACGAGGTCGCCGTCATCGACGTGGAGCTCCCAACCGAGCTCACCGACGAAGCTGACGCGTAGTGCGGTGACCCCAACGCCGGCAATCTCGATCTCGCGCAGCGACATCCACGGCGCCGCGGCCTTGGTGAGATCGGCATCGGTCAGCCGGCTGAGAAGCTCACGAGACCTGGGACCCATCACCATCAGCGTCGACGCCCGGTCCGTGCTCAAAGACAACTGCACCGACCCGTCATCGAGCAGATGCTTGTAAAGCCAGTCATAGTCGCGCTCACGTGCCGCCGTCGGGCCCAGCCACAGAAACTCGTCCTCGGAGAATCGTCCGATCGTGGCCTCGCTCCAGACCATGCCATTTGGGCGGAGGAGATAGGACAACCGCACCCGACCAATACTCGGCAAGCGGGTACAGATGACCCGGTCGAGATAGTCGGCTGCACCTGGGCCAGAGATCGCATAGCGGGTGAACCCACCGTGATCCATCACGCCGACGTGGTCGCGCACCGCTCGACACTCCTCGGCAACAGCCTCGTGCCAGTGTTCATCCCGATAGCTGAGAGCGTCGTGGGAGTATTCGTCTGCACCGAACCAGAACGCACGCTCCCATCCAGCGATCTGGCCAAAGCGTGCGCCTTTCGCTGCGAGGGTGTCATAGAGCGCGGTCTGTTGCACGGGACGGGCAGATTGCCAGATGCGGTGTGGAAACGGCGCTCCGTACTGGTGCTCGTACATCTCGCGCACACGGGTGTTGGCATAGGAGTCGCGACCCACTCCAGCCCGCGCCCACGATCCGTAGCGGCGAGGGTCCCATGGCCACACGTCCCACTCGGTGTCGCCTTCGGTGATCAATTCCGTCAGCACCTTGCCCGCTGCCGCAGCGTGGGTGATGCCGATCTGCACTCCGACAGCTTGATAGAAACCTTCGACACCGGGTGCTGGCCCGATCAGCGGATTCATGTCGGGCGTGTAGGTGATCGGCCCGTTGACGAACTCGGCGATTCCGACATCGCCGAGCATTGGCACATGTGCCATCGCACGCTCCGCGATCTCGGCGATGCCCTCATCGTCGGGAGCGAAGAGTGACGCATCGAAGACGTCGGGTTTGCTGTCTTCCCAGACGGTGCGACCCGCGTGCCCGTAGTTGCCAAACAGCAGCCGGTCGTTCTCCCGACGGAGATAGAACATGATCTCGGGATCTCGGACCAGTGGGAAGATGTCCGTGTTCTCGACGAGCTCGGGCACAGCGCCCGTCACGAGGTACTGGTGTTCGAGGACGGCCAACGGAACGTCAATGCCCGCCATCGCGGAGATCTCGGCGCCGTAGAAGCCAGCGGCGTTGATGACGATGTCGCAGTCGATCGGGGAGGTCTCGCCTTTGGACGCCACATGGACTCGCCAACGAGCGTCGGCCCCATCGAGTAGATCGATGCCGACGACCCGAGAGTGTCGGCGCACTTGTGCTCCCTTCGAGCGAGACTTCCGGGCGAGCGCCTGGGTGAGTCCGCTCGGATCGATGTCGCCTTCATACGGATCGAGAAGGCCTGCGATCACAGTGCCATCGTCGTGCCAGTAGGGATGCATCGCTTCCATCTCGGCCGGAGTGACGATCTGGAGATCGAAGCCCAACCCCGTCGCCATTGCGACTAGGTGGTGGAAATGGTCGATTCGTTCGGGCGTGTGCCCGGGCCAGAACGCCCGGGTGTGCCGATACGTGATCGGATCATCAGGGTCGGCCGCAAGCTCGGAGTAGACCCGCCATGCGTAGTTTCCAGCCCGCTGGCCCAGCCAACTGTTCGAGAACGTCGGCACATTGCCAGCGGCGTGCCATGTCGAGCCCGCGGTGAGTTCGTGTTTCTCGATCAACACCGAGTCGACTCGACCGGCACCCGCAAGGTGCCATTGGATCGACGCCCCCACGGCTCCACCCCCGATGACGACGATCTCGAATCGCTCGCTCACGAATTCGCTTCCGCGCCCGGTGAAAGATGAATGGGAAAGTGGTGGCGAAGCGCTGCTTCGGCTTCGACCGAGAGGTGCTCTGGTCGTCCACCGTCGAGGATCTCGGTCACCCGCTGCGTCGCACGTTCCCAGAGGCTCGGTTCACCAGCCGAGACCCACTCGTCGACAGTCCGGCGGTCTCCAATGTCGGGATACACGTACTCGGACTTCATGAGCTCGAGGGTCTGCGGTTCGCCGAGGTAGTGGCCGTCTCCACTGACGACGTTCTCCAAGTTCGCGAGTTCGAGATACCCAGGTTCGACTTCGACACCACGCACCGACCGAAGGATCGCACCACACATGTCGTTGTCGATGACGAGGCTCTCGGGGCTTGCGACCATGATCGACCCGAGCATCCCGACCGAGAGCTGCACCATGTCGGCTCCTGCCTGCGCGGCGAGCGCCACGGTGTAGCCCTTTTCGTAGCCGGCCTGGTTGTCGGCGGCTTTCGATTCGGTGATCCCGGCCGAGACGGCGTTTGGAATCTCGAGATGTCGCAAGAGCTGGGCGGCAGCCGCACTCGTCACCGCCGCCTCACCGCTCCCGCCGGTCATGGCGCCTGTGCGAAGATCGGAGACGAACGGCATGAACGCATGGATGCACGGGTGGCCGGGCTTGATTGCATCGGCCATGACCACACCGACGAGAATTTCGGCGAGCCCCTGAGCCAGACTTCCCGCGAGCGACGGCGGCGAGGTCGCCCCGGCCTGTCCGGCCGAGCATGATTGTACGATCATTCCTCGTTCGATGGCCCGTTCCATGATCTCGTAGCCCTCGGGCGAGAAGCGCAGCGGCGGCACGACATGCACGATGACGGCCATCGAAAAGGGCTGCGAGGCGAACCGGCCGGCCCCTCCGAGAGCAAGGTCGTAGAGATCGACCACCGGATCGACGGTCGCTGCGGACGTGAAGCTCACTCCGCTCGGCTTCGATGTCGCGGCCGTGACGGCGAACGCAGTGTTCAAGTCGAGTTCGAGTGGGTCTTCGATGTCGCGAGCGACCAGGGGACGCAGTCCGTAGTGAATGTTCGGTTGCTCGTCGAGCACGCGCATCATCGTCCACAGGTCAAGGAGCTCGGAATCGCGGTAGGTGCCGGTCTTCGAATCCAGTACGCGGACCGCAGCGCCTCCGGTTCCGATGTGCACCCCATCGCCACCGATCGACACGCCTCGGTCTTCGACGAAGCCCGGGAGCGACACTGTGGAAGGTGCCCGACCGAGCGCCCCCTCGACCATCGGCCGTGGGAGGAGGATCCGGCCGTCATGGCGACGACTGGCTCCACCATCGATCAGCTTCGACGCAAGTTCTTCTGGCGCGTCGGCCACGCCGACGATTTCGAGCATCTCGAAGGCGTGCTCGATGATGTCATCGCGGTTGGTGTCGCTGAGCGGTGTGTAGGCGCCACCGGCCGGCGGAGCGGTGACCGCACGGCGTGCAGGCTCTTGTGGTTGCCGACTTCGCTGGCCCCGCCTCATCTACGAACCAGCGAGTCGGTTGACCGTTGCGAGCATCTGTTCAACCTCGCGACGGGTGTTGTAGTGACTGGCCGACGCACGCACACAGTTCTCGAGATCGAGTGGAACCAGAACCCCAGCGGAGTAGTAGTCCTGCTTGCGAGCGTGCGTCCGTACGCCGTCGGCGTTGAGCACATCGACGACCTCGAGACTGTCGATCCCGTCGATCGTGAACGACACCATGCCCGACCGATGCTCACTCGTCTCTGGACCCACGACGGTGACGTTGTCGAGTTGCCCGAGACCCAAGAGGCCTCCGGCGCCCCACATCATGGCGTCGACAAGGTCTTGCTCTTGCCGACGAATCGCCACCGCCGCGGCCTCGATCAACGCTCGAGGTGACTTCGAGTCGGCATCCTCGGCGACCTGTGATCCGAGCCATTCGAGGTACCGGACGACTTCGGAGAACGCCGCGTACGCGGAAGTGTCTCGGGTGCCGAGTTCCCACACATTCGCGGGAGCACCGAACAGCTGGTCATGCGGCGCGTTCGCCAGTCGGTCGGACACCCACGCCACACCGAAGTTGTGACGGGAGAACAACTTGTACCCCGAGACCACATATCCATCGACGCCATACTCATCGATGTCGACCCGGCCGTGCGCAGCATGCTGAATTCCATCGACGATGATGTAGCAGTCCGGAGCAGCGGCCCGAATCTCTGCCGCGATGGATGCCACATCGACGTGCATGCCGGTCACCGGACTCGCATGGATGATGGTGGCCACGGCGAGGTCGGGGGTGATCACCTGGCGATACTGCTCGACCCCGACGACGGTTGTTTCGGTGTCGAAACCGACCTGTTCGTAGGTCATGCCCGCGACCGGTGCCCACCGTCTGCACGCGCTGTACGTGGCTGGGTGTTCGAGGTGGCTACCGATGACCAGCGATCCAGCGCTTGCGAAGATGGCATTGCGGACGAGCCGTCCCAACAGCTCGGTGCCGCTCTCGCCTATGAAGACCTCACCGGTCGAGGCTCCGAGCAGCAGCTTCATGTCGTCGCGGCCTTTGGCGATGATCTCGACCAGGTGCTGCGACGCCACATTGGTGCGACCTTGATTGTCGGGAAACGCCATCAGTTCTGCCGTGCGTTCAACGGCGGCCTTCAAGGTCAGCGAGCCGCCGGCGTTCTCGAAGAACACTCGGGGCCCTTGAATCGGACATGCGTCGGCGTGATGAAAGCGGTCGCGAATTGTGGCGAGGAGTTCGGTATCGAAGGTCACGACTGAAGATCCTGCCAGGTGTCGTCGAGCGCGTGCTTCAGTCGGCGTGTCGCCTCATCGATCTCTTCGGCGCTGATGATGAGCGGTGGCATGAAACTGATCCGGTCTGGGGCGATCGCACGGAGATAGAGTCCGCGGTCGTGTGCGTGGTCCTGCACGCGTTGACCGACCTTGAGGGCTGGGTCGAACAGCTCTCGAGCGTCCTTGTTCGCGACGAGCTGGATGCCGCAGAACAACCCGACTCCGCCCACGTGGCCCACGAGCGGGTGATCGAGCAACGCTTCGCACCCGGCGAGAAACCCTGGCGACACGTTGCGGACATGGCCGATCAGATCAATCTCGTCATAGATATCGAGCGCCTCCAGCGCGATCGCCGCGCCGACGGGATGACCCGAGTAGGTATAGCCGTGCCCGAGCACACCAATCTCGTCTGCATTCGACTGTAGGTCCTGGTAGAGATCCTCTTTGAACAGGAGGGCCGACAGCGGGAAGAACCCGGCCGTCAGCGCTTTCGCACACGACACCGTGTCGGGTTCAAGTCCCCAGGTCTCGCTCCCCCAGCGATTTCCTGTTCTACCAAACCCGCAAACGACCTCATCGACGTGAAAATGGATGTCGTGTCTTCGCAACACGGCCTGCATACGCGGCCAGTAACCCTCGGGAGGTTTGATCGCTCCTCCTCCCGACTGCATCGGCTCGGCGGCGAACGCTGCGACGCGGTCTGGCCCGACCTCGAGGATGACGCGTTCGAGGTCGTCGGCCATTCGCTGGGAGAACTCTTCTTCTGTCTCACCATCGATGTGGTTCAGGTAGTAGTTGGGCGTCTCGGTTTTCACGAATCCTTCGAGCGGAAGGCCGAACTTCTCGTGCATGTGTGGCTGGCCCGACATGCTCACCGATGCCACCGTGTTGCCGTAGTAGCCGCGCCACCTCGAGATGAACGTTCGACGTTCAGGTTCGCCTCGTGCGGTGTTGCGAGCCCAGAGAAACTTGATGAGCGTGTCGGTGGCTTCCGAGCCACTGCATTGGAAGATCGCGCGCGACATGTTGCCTGGCGCGAGGCCGACGAGGCGCCTGGAGAGCGCTGCCACCTTTTCGTGTGATCGACCGTAGAACGTGGGCGCGTACGGGAGCGTGGTGAGCTGATCGTGCGCGGCGGCCGCGATTCTCGCGTTGTCATAACCGAGCGAGGTGCATCCCAAGCCCGAGAAACCGTCGATGAGTCGTCGTCCGTCGTCGGTCACGATCCAGACGCCCTCACCCTCGACGATCATCTCGGACGGACCGTCCTCTGCGTGCCGGCGCAGATCGGTCTGTCCGTGCACGTGATGGCGGGCGTCGGCGGCCCGAAGATCTGAATCGGTGCTCATGTCGTCATCTTCATCCGAGTTCAGTTGAACATCAATCGAGATATATCGTCTTTCCGATGAACTCTGCTCATCTGTCTCCGAGCCCGCTTCTCGATGTTCTGCACCTCGAGGCGATCTGTGCGATCGAGAACCACGGGCGGCTCGCCGGCGCGGCTGCATCGTTGCACGTCACCCCGTCGGCTCTGTCGCATCGGATCAGCGAGGCGGAACGGCGGCTTGGCATCAAGCTGTATGTCCGAGCGCATCGGCGGCTCGAGCCGACCGCGGCGGCGACGTACCTCGCCAAATCGGCCGCGAGCCTGCTCGAGGAACTCGCCCGCGTGGAGTCGGACTCACGCCGTATGACCGGGGCTGTGCGGCGAGTTGTTCGTCTCGCGGTTGACACCTACCGTTCGTACCACTGGCTTCCCGAGTTCCTCGCTTTCGTGCGATCGCAGCGCCCCGACATCGAGCTGCAAGTGAGTTCGGCTGGGTCTGATCAACCGACCGCTCGCGTCGAGGCGGGATCCCTCGATGTCGCAATCGCGCCTGGCGACCGACCGTCGGCTCACCTGCGAGACGAGTTCCTCTTCGACGATGAACTCGTGTTCATCTCTCCACCCGATCATCCGCTGGCAGCAAAATCGGTCGTGACCGGGCCAGACATCGAAGGCGTCGACTTCATCACGTATACCCGGACGCCCGAGCCAGACCGCGAGTTCGCTCGACTCTTCCGCCCGTCGAACGCCTATCCCTCGTGGGTCGAGACAATCGAACTCCCCGAGGCAATCGTGGAGATGGTCGCGGCGGGCCTCGGAACCTCGGTCCTGTCGAGATGGGCTATCGAGAACTCCATCACGCAGAAGCGGGTCGCCTCGAGCAGCGTCGGAGCACACGGGATCACGGTCCCCTGGCATGCCTTCACCCGTCCCGACGACGACGATGCGCTCGCAATCGCCGAACTACTGGTCACGTGGTGCGCTCGACGCGGCTCGCTCGCTGGGCACTCACGGGTCCCCGCCGAACCTGCATGAATCTGTGCCCAAATCGTTGGTTTGTTTGCGTGCCCGGGACGGGATTTGAACCCGTACGGAGGTTGCCCTCCAGGGGGGTTTAAGCCCCCCGCGTCTGCCAGTTTCGCCACCCGGGCGCCGTCAACACGATAGTGCTCCCCGGTTGGGGGTCAGACCTACGCGGCGAACTCGCCGTGTAGGTCCGCGGACCCATCTGGAGCGCCAACGCTCAAGAAATCTCATCTTTCGCGCCGATGACGGGGTTTCCGCCAGATTGTCGTCTCTTGAAAGAACGCTCATGCTCGAAGGTCTCTCGATTCCCCTCGCCCTGAAGATGTGTGCTGCCGCCGTCGTTGTCGGTGGCGCGGGCGTTGCCACTGTGGAGGTCGTTTCCAGCGACAGCGACGCTTCCTCCGTTGTCGTCGAGGCACCAGATGCCCTTGGTTTCGCCGACGGCACGGATTCCGCAGCAGCCGACATAGAGCGCTCCGCCGCCCCGCAGGACAAGAGCGACGCGGACGTTGAGGAGAAGGTGATCAACGACGACGCATCCGACGGCGACAAGATCGATGCATCCGAAGACAAAGACCCGGATCTCAAGGACTCGGCTCTCAACGCTGACGAGGTCGACAAATCGGAGAAGGAGAAGACCGAGACCGACGCCGCCGTCCAAGTCGACGTCTCGATTCTCTGGCCGGAGGACAACAGCCACCATGAAAAGGCCAATGTCGTGTTCGAAGGCAAAGTGTCCGCGGGCGCCCAGGTCTTCGCCGGCCCGTACGAAGCCGATGTCGATGACGACGGTCACTGGCGCATTGAGCTCATTCTCAGCCCCGGAGCCAACAAGGCGACGATCACCGCCAAGGATGCCAGCGGCAACATCGCCGAAGATGCGATCACCGCGTGGCTCGATGTCGAAGAGAAGCCCGTGGAGAAGGAAGAGCCGACGAACGTCGAGTTCTCCGCCAACCAGAAGTACGGATCGTGCGAGGAACCAACGCCGTACGACGTGTTTTGGGGCACCGCCAAGCCCAACTCGGTCGTGCAGATCTCGTCGCCGTATGGCAGCGCCACCGTTGAGGTCGGCAAGAAGGGACACTGGGAGAAGAAAGTCTTCTTCGAGACCGCTCCCCGCGGACAAGCCTTCGCCGTAACCGTCACGGCCGAGAACGGGTCGAAGACGTTCGAATTCTTGGCAAAGGCCATCGAAGAGTCGCACAAAGACGCCGCCGACAAGTAGCAGCGCCACGGGTCGCCGGTGGGGTCAGACCTCCGATGTCCCGAGTGGGGTCAGACCTCCAACACGGACGTCTTCGAAACGGTCGACGTTGCGTAACCCGGGGAACTTCCACCACCAGAAGACCACGACCATCACCGTTCCGACCCCACCGGTGACGATCGAACCCACAACCCCGATCGCTTGCGCTGCGATGCCAGATTCGAGCGAGCCAAGTTCGTTCGAACCACCGATGAATACGTTTTCGAGCGACACGACCCGCCCCCGCATGTTCTCTGGTGTGGCGAGTGGAACGACGCTCGAGCGGATATACACGCTCACGGCATCCGCCGCGGAGAGCACGAATATTGCGCCGAAGGCAACGGCATAGTTCGTGGTGAGGCCAAGAACGATCGTGGCGAGGCCGAACACACCGACCGCATACAGCAGAATCTTGCCGATGTTTCGCCGGAACGCGACAAAGCTGAGCAGCAGGCTGACTGACGCTGCACCCATTCCGTCCGCAGCGCGAAGCCAGCCGAGACCCACCTCACTGACGCCGAGCCGTTCCTCAGCAATCGCCGGGAGGAGCGCCGTTGCGCCGCCGAGAAGGACGGCGAACAAGTCGAGCCCGATGACTCCTCGGAGAATGTCGTTGTTGCGCACATACCGGAAACCCTCGACGGCGTCGGTGACCGCTTGTCGAGGGCCCGGCGCAGTCTCGAGCCGCTCAGTCCGAGGTTTCGGAACGAACAAGAGGAGGACCAACACGATGAGCAACACAATCCCGGCGAACAGATAGGGAAGTTCTGGGCTGACGACCGCGAGGAAACCGGCAACCACGGGTCCCACCACGACGCCCATCTGCAGACTCAACGCCTTGAGCGCAATCATTCGGTCAAGCTGGGATGAGTTCGCCAAGTCGATCGGCAACGTCCGACTCGCCGGGGAGGCAAACGCTCGAGCTGCGCCGAACAGGCCAGCGAATACAAAGAACGGCCACACCGCCGTGGGGTCAGACCTCACAAAGGCGACGAGGCCGAAGCTGACCACGATCTCGAGCACCACCGGCACGGCGTAGACGATGCGCCGGTCGAAACGATCGACCAGAGTTCCTCCCAAGGGCGAGAGGAGAAACACCGGCAGGAAAAGCGCCACACCGAGGTAACCAAGGTCGAGGGGTCGTCCGGTGATTCCAAAGATCTGGTCACCGACGAACGTAATGACGGCGAGAAACGCCATCGTGTGAAAAAAGTTCGCTAACAGTAGGGCTCGAAGACCAAACGACAGCGATTCGGCGCCCTTGCTCGTCACCATCGAAGTGTACGTCGACCGCCCCACGACGGCCGGTGACGCCTGCATCGACCTGGACGGATTGGCTACTGTAGGTGAGCATGTCGGTCCTGTTGCTGAATGCCTCGTACGAGCCGCTCCGAATCATCAGCTGGCAGCGGGCGATATGCCTGCAGCTCGGCGAACGAGCCGATCTCATCGAAGCGATCGAAGACCGCATGCTCCGCACCAGCGGCGGCGAGGAGTTCCCCTTCCCTGCGGTAATCCGGCTTCGCGACATGGTCGTCGTGCCGTTTCGTCGAGGAGCCGCACCGATTACCCGGCGAGCACTAACCCATCGAGACATGGGCGCATGTCAAAAGACTGGGTGCACGCGCAGGGGGGCGACGATGGATCACCTTCTGCCCCGGTCACGCGGAGGCCGTCACGAGTGGCACAACGTCGTGCTCATGTGCGCAGAGCACAACAACGCCAAGAGCGACCGGACCATCGATGAACTCGGGTGGACCTTGAAGTCATCGCCCAAGGCACCCAAGTACGACACCCTCTACCTCGACCGTGCCGACGTTCTGCCGCAGTGGAGACAATGGCTCACCCGGCACGGCGACGGGCAGCTCGCTTCGTAGCGTGCCATGGAGGTCTGACCCCATGGCTACCTCTCAGTGGTGACCGCTCCCGCAGTTGGCGGCGTCTTCCGGCTTCTCGAAGTGCTCTCCCGGGCATAACGCGGCCGAAATCTGTTCGGCGGGAATCGCTTTCGGGCCCGTGTATCCAGCCGAATTCTTGACGCCAAAGTGTTCGATCCAGGTGAGGCGCGTATTGCTGTCCACCAGATCCCAACCACACTCCGCGAGACGCGCCACACAGTTCTCGTGGATCTGGTCCATCACCTTTGGGTTCCAAGCACCGAACCAATCACCGTGCAGCGTCGACCCGTTTGGAGCACGGGTGCCATCTGACTTCACGTCCGACGAAATCCACCAGTTCTGGGTTTGGCCGTCGTGATTGTCTGGATTCCAAGCGATGAAATACTCGATCGAAGTGATGATCTGGCTTCCGGCCGGGCAGCTCTTCGAGTAATACCCATGGTTCGGATATTGCATCTGATTCGTTGCGTTGCCGCTCGTCTCGCTGATCGAGCCTGACAGGCACTGAGGAAACTGGATGTGAGCGAGCAGCGTGGCCGTCTTGCTACATGCGGGAATGGTGTTCTGTTGCTGTTGGATGGGTCGGCTCAAATTGGCTCCCTGAGCGCCCGTTTCTTGGCAGGCCCACTTCACAAACGGACTGCTGGCAGCCTGACCCGCCACCATGCCGAGACCTTCGGGGGGCTTTTGCACGATGTCGAATGCTCGGTCGTGCGACTTGTAGTACAACTCGATACGACTCGGAATACGGGCGTTGCCGCTGGCATCGAAGACTGCGGGAATCCAATAAGCGCTCCGGTTTCCCTCGAACCCGTTGCAGCTGCTCGAACCGCTATCCCGAAGGCTTCGATACGTCGAGTCAGCATTCGCCTGTGTGTTCCCGAAGTACATGTGGAGGTGAGCCTTGCCTGGTTGTCCGGGCAAGACGAGCGGATCGTCGTAGTTGAAGTGAGAGAACGAACACTGGGTTCGGAACTGGCCCAAGTGTTTGTTCTCGGTGACCGATCCAAGCGAAATCGTGCGGTCTGACCCCTCGGTGACCGTCTGCACGTTGATCTGACTCGCCGGTGTGTTCACAAGTTGCGTGCGGGAGTCAAGATTCGTGTTCCGGATTGGCCAATTCGTAAACACGTTCGTGGTGAATGCCGACGCAACCCCAGACGCATTCGACGGGGCCGTTGTTGTCGGCGCCGTTGTTGTCGGAGGGTTTGTCGGAGCGGTTGTGGCTGGAGGAGCGGTCGCCCGAGGCGAACTCGACGGCTGCGTCGCAATCGGCGGCGACGAAGAGGTTGGGGCCACCGATGGCTCGGCGGGCAGACCACGTGGAGCCTCGCCAGCCGCCGCGCTTGACTCGCTCGACTCGTTTGAAGGCGCAGCTTGTGGTGGGGTCAGACCTTCACTTTCACCGCTATTGGCGCTCGGCACGCCAGGCTGCGATTGGTCATCCAGTTCGGGAGCGGAGGTCTGACCCTCGAGAGCATCTTGCAGCCTGGCCGCCTCCGAAGAGGTCGCTGGACTGCCCGCGCGCCTGGCGACTTCGCTCGGATCGACCGCTTGCCGAGGACTCGCTGGTTCACGAATCGAGCGACCGAGGTCGGGAGCAACTCGGTCGACTACTCCAGTCGACACTTCACTTGCATCGTTTCTCATTCCGACGATGACGGCCGCTCCGAGACAAGCACTCGCCAGAAAGACGCCGAAGCCCAAGAGAACTTCGCGACGAGAGAGGGAATCCAGAAAGCGTGCCACTCGTTTTGTAACGGAACTGAAACACACAAACCTGAGGATATTCCGAAAAGACTTCGCAGTTCACGCGGTATTCGGCGTCAAGCAGGTCGCCGCAAAATCATAGGCCTGAGGGGTCTGAGAGGGGGTCAGACCTGCAGTTGAGCGATGCGTGCCGTCGGGGTCAGACCACCGGAGTGGCGACGACGACGACATTGTCGTCATAACTCTGCAATGAGGGATTGAACGAACCCCCACACGTAATGAGCACAAGCTTTTCCTCACCCTCTTCGGTGAAGAGCTCACCGATCGGCAGGTCGAGCTTTCCGTATTGCGTGATTTCCTCCACGCGATACGTGAGATCGACACCCTCCTGCGACACGACCACCTCGTCGCCAACCGCGGACTCCGAGAGCGCCACAAAAACTCCGTTCCTGCCGTTGTACGCAATATGAGCTGCGAGGACTGCGGAGCCTTGCCCGCCTCCCACGCCTACACCGAACCGATACCAGCCAACCGTTTCGGCTCCGGGGACCTCCAACTCGCCGTTCTCCTCAAGTCCGACAGGAATGATCTGCGCACGTTCAACACCCAACGCGGGTAGTGAGATCGAAAGTGGGGTCTGTCCGACAGGTTCGCCGAGCCCTTCGAGCACCCGTTCGGGCAAGGCGCTCGGGAGTTCGATGACTTGACTGGAAAGCGGCGAAAGCGCAAGAGCATCCGGCAGGCTTGCCGTTCCCGGAGACACAGGCTCCGTGGTCGACGGGATGGAATCCGTGACCGGCTCAGCAGCGAGCAGCGCTTCTGCTGCAACGCCGTCGGCTTCCGAAACCACAGCCCCCGCGGGGGAACTGAGAGCTGTGATCTCGGAACCCGCATCGGGTTGGCCACCGCAAGCAGCGATGACCAACCCGATAACGAGCAACGAGACGCTACGTGATCGTCTCGTGAGGGGCATCTTTACTCAGGCCTCTGCGCCGAGGAGACGGCGAGTGCCCACGAGGGCGACGAATCCGACCATCGAAGCGGCAACGATCGCCGCTACGGGGAACGAGTTCGACTCGACAGGACTGTTACCGGTGTTCACAAGGTTCGGCACCGCTCCAAGGTCGGCGATGACCTCGGTGAGAACGGTCAGCGAATCATCGTCGAGCGAGCCGACCGCATAGACGATGAGCGAGGAACCTTCAGCGATTGGAAGATCAGCTGGGCCAATGACGACTGGCTCGGTTTCACCTGCGGGAACAACTGTCGCACTGATCGTTCCAACTGGGAGATCGGCTGAACCTTCAGCACCATTGGGGACGTCGGCGAACGCAACGTCACCGTTGGCCAGAATGTCGACGTTCGGAGCAGCGGCCGCATGACGGACGACGAGACGGCCGTTGCCAGCGTCGATGGTCGACGTGTCGTTGCTGAAGACGGCGAGGGCAGGAGTGCCATCGGCGTCAAGGTGGGCAACTGCGGTGTAGTTGCCCGTCGCAGGCACGTCGAAGTCGCCAACGTCGATTGCGACGGTGTCGGTGCCGGCGACGAGAACCTGAAGGCCAGCGAGCGTCTGACCAGCGAAGCCAGACAGGTCTTGCGTATCTCCGAAGCTAAATCCTGGGATGACCACTTCGCCGCCTGCGGCGACGTCGACGTCGGTGTCTGGGATGCCGTGGATCAGGTGGACTCGAACCTCATCCTGCGCTCCGGCAGCGCTGGTGGGCAGCATGATGGCCGCAAGAACTGCGACGAGGACAAGAAGACTCTTCTTCATGGGGGACTCCATTTGGTAGGGGTTAGTCCGTGTTACGAACTCGAGTCACCCCGTAGATGCAAAGTCTTAGTGCTAAATGGAATCGGGTCACGAAATTGGCCGATATTCGCTGATTAATCAACATTTTTCAGCGCAAAAAAAGTTGACGGCACTACTCGGACTGGGAGGAAACTCCTGCTCGCTCGGCCCCGATAGAGGTGTCATCGCCATGTCCTGTATGCACGACGGTGGCGTCGTCGAGGGGCATGAGCTTCTCGACAATCGAGTCCACGAGAAGTTCACGACTACTGAACGACCTTCCCGTCGCCCCGGGGCCACCGTTGAATAACGTGTCGCCGCTGAACAGCGCTCGTAGGTCAGGTACATGAAAGCAACACCCGCCTGGCGAGTGGCCGGGAGTATGCAACACCGTGAGGTCTGACCCCGCTATCTCGATGTGCTGACCATCGGCCAATGGTGCATCGATTCGACGGTCCGGATGGATGACATCCCACAACATCGCATCGTCTGGATGCAGCCATATCGGAGCATTCGTTTCGGTGGCCAGTTCGACGGCGGCATTGATGTGGTCGTTGTGCCCGTGAGTACAAATGACCGCCTTGACGGTTCGTCCGTCGATGCCGTCAAGAATCGGACGGTGATCGTGAGCGGCATCGAAGACGATGACCTCGCGGTCATCTCCCAGAAGCCAGATATTGTTCTCGACTTCGAAGTCTTCTCCGTCGAGCGAGAAGATCCCCGCGGTCACGACATGATCGATACGCAGGCTCACAGGACCACGACCGACCGAAGGACCTCGCCACGTTCCATCTTGTGGAATGCCTCTTCAACGCCGTCGATTCCGATCGTCTCTGACACGAAGCCATCAAGGTTGAGGCGGCCCTGCTGATACAGATCGATGAGCATCGGGAAGTCCCTGCTCGGCAGGCAGTCTCCGTACCACGACGACTTGAGCGACCCGCCACGACCGAAGACCTCGATGAGCGGCAGTTCGATCTTCATTTCCGGATTGGGCACGCCAACGAGCACGACCGTACCGGCGAGATCGCGAGCGTAGAAGGCTTGTTCGTACGTCACCGGGAGCCCGACTGCCTCGATGGCTACGTCTACGCCATTGCCATCGGTGAGCGCACGAATGGCTTCGATCGGATCTTCGTTCTTGGAGTTGATCGTGTGCGTGGCGCCGAAGTTCTTCGCCCACTCGAGCTTCTGGTCATCAATGTCAACAGCGATGATCGTGCTCGCGCCGGCGATACGAGCGCCCTCGATCGCCGCATCTCCCACGCCGCCACAACCGAAGACGGCCACCGAATCGCCACGTTGCACATTGCCGGTGTTGAGGGCGGCTCCGAGGCCAGCCATCACACCACAGCCGATCAGCCCGGCGACCTCAGGCCGTACCGTCGGGTCGACTTTGGTCGCCTGACCTGCGTGGACGAGAGTCTTCTCCGCAAACGCTCCGATGCCTAGGGCGGGCGAGAGTTCGACACCGTCGAGGGTCATCTTCTGCGTGGCGTTGTGTGTGTTGAAACAAATCTGTGGGTTACCTCGCTTGCACGAACGACACTCACCACAAACAGCTCGCCAGTTCAAGACAACGAAGTCCCCCGGTGCGACCTCTGTGACACCTTCGCCTACCGCTTCGACGATGCCGGAGGCCTCATGGCCGAGCAGGAAGGGAAATTCATCGTTGATGCCCCCTTCGCGGTAGTGCAGGTCGGTGTGGCACACACCGCAGGCCTTGATGTCGACCAGAGCCTCGCCGGGGCCGGGGTCGGGGACATCGATCTCGACTAGCTCAACCGGCGCACCCTTGGTACGTGCGATGACTGCTTTGACCTTGTGCGCCATTTTGGCAACTCCTTCGTTCGAGACTCGCCACGGCAACCCCGCCGCGCTCTCAAAGGATTCTAGATGCCAGCCTTCAGCGTCCAGCGACCCGGGGTCAGACCTTGTAATCACACTTCAGGTGGGTCTTCAGGTGGGGTCAGACCCTTTGCCCGATCCAGATGGGGTCAGACCCCGAGCTCGATTCATGGCCTCAGAAGAAGGCCTGTCAGTTCCTTGACGCCATTGGAGATGAGCCATTCCTTCCCCGACGTCAATGTCACAGGCGCCCCATAAGGTCAACAGTGCAGATCTATTCGCTTGACTGCCTCTCGGCGCATCGCCCTTCAGCACGTCCGATGGGATTGTCATGGCCCGGCACTTGCGAGTCGACTTTGAGGGTGCCTTCCACCATGTCATGAACCGGGGTGCCAATCATCAAGCAGTGTTCCTAGACGACCAGGATCGGCGAGTGTTCCTCGATGTAGTCGCCGAGGCAGTCCAACGACTTGGTATCGAGGTGCATGCGTACTGCCTAATGACGAATCACTATCACCTCCTCGTTCGCTGTCCGGATGCGCAGCTGAGTCGAGCCATGAAACACATCGGGCAGGTCTACACGCAACGATTCAACAAGCGGCACGATCGTGATGGCGCCCTATTCCGCGGTCGATTCCACAGCGTTCTCGTAGACAGCGAGAACTACCTTGACAATGTGTCGAGATACATCCACCGAAATCCAATCGCTACCAGCTCGTCGAGCCCGGCCGTGCTCGACGACTTCAGGTGGTCGAGCCTTGAGGCATACGAACGTCGCCGGAAACGTCCAGCCTGGTTGACGACCGCAGAAGTACTTAAACGCTTCCGCAGCGCCAGGTCATATAGCCGATTCGTACGATCGAACGTAGTAGACCGGCAAATTTCGGAGTTCTATCGACGCCCGTTCGGCAGGAGTCGAGTACTCGGAGACGAGACGTTTGTCGAGACCGTCGCCAAGCGGATCGGAATCGGTGACAGCGGGCTTCGGGCCGGGCTTGAACCTCGATCCCCGTCTCCGCCACGACTCCACCACAGACGGTAGATACAGCCCTCCAGAACGCACCCATTCCCCGTACAGAGCGCCGCACAAACAATCGTCACGCTCTCACTTGGCGATACCTGCTTCAGGCGTCACTTCGCTCGTGATGATCGGGGTGCCAGACGGCCACGCGTAAGACACTGTCAAGGCGTCGACTACGCCATTTGTGGTCCGACCCCATGGGTCGACCCTTGTGGTCTGACCCCGGGTCCCCGTCTGATTGGTCTGACCCTATGGTCTGACCCCGTTGTTAGACAGGCGTGCCCCGAGGAGATGCGCCGATTGGTCGGCTAGACGTCGAGGTAGCGGGAAACGGCGATAATCGAGCCGATGGTCGCGACTCCCGTACCGAGCGCGATGACGATGAGCGACGTGGCGAGAAACTCTGCATCGGTGACCCGAAACCCCTCGAGTAATCGGAGGTTGTCCGATTCCGAGAAATCCTCGATGAGATACTCGCGGGCCAACCCCAACAAGGGAACGGCCAACAGCGCGCCTACTACTCCCTGGACCATGCCTTCGATCATGAACGGAATCCGGATGAACCAGTTCGATGCTCCGACGAGCTTCATGATCTCGATCTCGTTGCGGCGGGAAGAGATCGCGATGCTGATCGTGGTGAGAATCATGATCGCTGCGGCAAGCACGAGCGCGACTCCTGCCCACAACGCGGCGCGACTGATCTTCGATGCGTTCTGCTGGATCTCGCGAATCACCTCGGTCGCGAAAACGACCGTTCGCACCCCGGGTTTGGTTTCAAAAGTCGTTCCGAGAGCCTCCACGGCTCCAGCATTCGTGTCTGTAGGGCGAATGCGATAGCTCGGCGGCATCGTGTCGATCGAGATCGTACCGAGCAGCTCTTCATCACCAGCAAAGAACTCGGTGAACTCGGTGAACGTCTCCTGTTTGGACACGAAACTCCACTCATCGACTTCTTGACCGCGGCTCTCCTCGAGGATCGCCTCGATCGCCGCAAGTTGGCTTGGCTCGGCGTCGGCCTTCATGAACACAACGAACTCGATGCCGCCCTCCCAGCGTTGGGTTGCGTTACCCACGCCATCGGCCACCAGCTGCGATGTCCCAAACAAGGACAACGATGCAGCGACAACGATGATCGATGCGATCGTGAGTGCGATGTTTCGCCAGATGTTCTGACCGGTCTCGGCCAGCAGAAAGCGGGTTTTTGCAATCATCGGTACTGACCCCCGGATTGGTCTCGCACGATCTTGCCGTCACTGAGCTCGATGACCCGGCGCCGCATCGTGTCGACGATGCCCCGATCATGGGTCGCCATGACGACGGTCGTACCCGTTCGGTTGATTCGATCGAGTAGCCGCATGATGCCGACAGCGGTGTCCGGGTCGAGGTTTCCCGTTGGTTCATCTGCGAGCAGGATGAGCGGCCGGTTCACGAACGCTCGAGCGATGGACACGCGCTGTTGCTCACCACCCGAGAGCTCGTCGGGCATCCGATGTGATTTCTCTGACAAGCCGACGAGATCCAGAATTGCCGGAACCTGTTGGTCGATTACGTGTTTGGGTCGACCGATGACCTCGAGCGCGAACGCCACGTTCTCGGCGACCGTGCGCTTTGGCAACAGCCGGTAGTCCTGGAAGATGCAACCGATGTTGCGGCGCAGGAAGGGAACCTTCCAGCTCGACAAACCAACGATGTCCTTCCCAGCGACGTACACCTTGCCCGTGGTCGGCTTCTCTTCACGATTGAGCAGCCGAATGAACGTCGACTTGCCCGAACCAGATGCACCCACGAGGAACACGAACTCGCCCTTGTCGATCTCCGCCGAGGCATCGATGAGCGCTGGGCTGTCGGCGCTGTACTCCTTGGTGACATTCTCGAGTCTGATCATTCGTTTGACTCACCTTCCGCACGATTCCAGCGCAGGTAGGACTCCATAAAGGGGTCAAGGTTGCCGCCCAACACCGAATCTACGTTGCCCGTCTCATGTTCGGTGCGCAGGTCTTTGACCATCTGATACGGCTGCAACACATACGAACGAATCTGCGAGCCGAAGCCCACATTGCTCTGCACCCCTGTGATCTTTGCGATTTCGTCGTCGCGCTTGCGTCGTTCGAGTTCTAGAAGCTTGGCCGCCATCATCTGCATGGCCCTGTCCTTGTTCTGATGTTGACTGCGTTCGTTTTGGCACTGCGTGACCGTGCCGGTCGGGATGTGCGTGAGTCGAACTGCCGAGTCGGTCACGTTGACGTGCTGACCGCCAGCGCCCGACGATCGATAGGTGTCGACACGCAAGTCTTTTTCGTCGATGTCGATCTCGTCAGCCATCGCTTCGAAGAACGGTGTGACCTGCATGGCCGCAAACGCAGTCTGACGTTTTCCCTCGTTGTTGAAGGGCGAAATCCGGACCAACCGGTGCACGCCATGCTCGCCGTTGAGCAGACCGTACGCATGTCGACCCTTGATGATGAATTCGGCCGACGAAAGTCCGGCTTCGGTGCCGTCGGATGCATAGACGAGCTCGAACTGGAAGCCGCGCCCGTCAGCCCATCGCTGGTACATACGCAGCAGCATCTCCGCCCAGTCCTGCGCATCGGTGCCACCCTCACCACTCTTGATCTGACAGACGGCGTCACGTTCGTCGAACTCGCCGGTGAACAGCGCCCTCAGTTCGAGCGCATCGAGGTCTGACCCCATGGCCTTGATCGTGGCTTCGATTTCTCCGACCAACGACTCATCGGATTCTTCTCGAGCCATTTCGACCAGGGTCTCGGCGTCTTCGAGACTCGACGACAATCGGTCGAACAATGCGATGTCGTCGTTGACGGCAGAGAGTTCGGTCTGTACTTGACGGGCAGCGTCGGCGTCATCCCACAGGTCGGGGCGCGAAACCTCGGCCTCGAGCTGAGGTTGTCGAGCGCGCTGCTCGTCTATGCGCAAGTATCCGGCTGCCTCGTCGAGGCGGGTTCGGAGCGCGGTGAAAGTTTCGGAGAAGTCCTGCATGGGTGTTCGTCAGCGTCCGTGACAGTGTTTGAACTTCTTGCCGCTCCCGCAGGGGCATGGTGCGTTACGACCGACGTTCTCGAACTCGGTGTTCTGCTTTGGAAGCGGCGCAGACTTTTCAACCTTCGCTGCGTCTTGTGCTGAGGTGGACTCGTTCGTCGTGAGGTCTGACCCCAAGCCGGCCGCTGGGCCAGCAGTGGCGCCCGAGGCTGTTGGCGTACCCGTGGTGGGCGCTGCCTGTGCCTTTTGTGCGGTCGCGTCCACGATGTTCGACTTCGCTGCCGCGGCGTCGGCTTCACCATCGTTCTCTTTGACCTCGACGTGCATGATGTATCGGACGTACTCGGAGTCGATCGCACTGATCATGTGCCCGAACATTTCGAAACCCTCACGCTGCCATTCGGTAGCCGGGTCCTTCTGACCCATCGCTCGAAGGTGGATGCCTTCTCGCAGATAGTCCATCTCGTAGAGGTGTTCGCGCCAGCGCTGATCGATGAGGCGCAACATGATCTGCCGTTCGACCTGTCGCATGGTCTCTTCGCCGACGACCCCTTCGCGTTCTTCGTATCGCTCGATCGCGTCTCCAGCAAGCGTCTCGTAGAGAACCGCTCCCGATGGTTCTTCGGCGAGTCGATCAGCGTCGAGCGTGGTGGGCCAGTACGAGCCGACCTCGGTCGCCAGTGCATCGACGTCCCATTCTTCGGGATGTTCGGCGCCCGCGTGAGTGGAGATCAACGAATCGACGACCTCGGTGATCGCTTCGATGCTTTTCTCTCGGAGATCCTCGCCTTCGAGAATCTGACGTCGACGCTGGTAAATCACCTTGCGCTGCTCGTTCATGACCTCGTCGTATTTGAGGACGTTCTTTCGCACCTCGGCGTTCTTTGCTTCAACGGTGTTCTGCGCCCGCTCGATGGCCTTGCTGACCATCTTGGCCTCGATCGGCACGTCGTCGGGAAGTGCCCGATCCATCACGTAGTTCATGGCGCCCGTTGCGAACAACCTCATGAGGTCGTCCTCGAGAGAGAGATAAAAGCGGCTCTTGCCTTGGTCTCCTTGGCGGCCGGCACGCCCACGCAACTGATTATCGATTCGACGACTCTCGTGGCGTTCGGTGCCAAGCACGTAAAGCCCGCCGAGCTCGCGTACTCGTGCACCTTCTTCCTCGCACTGAGCGGTGTGCTTTGCGAGGAGGTCGGCGTAACGCTCCTCGAATTCTTCAGCGCCTGGCTCGAGCTGTTCGCCGCGTGCATCGCGTTCGGCGAGTCCTTCGGGGTTGCCACCAAGAAGGATGTCGACGCCGCGACCGGCCATGTTTGTTGCGACCGTGACGCCGTGGAGGCGTCCTGCCTGGGCGACGACTTGGCCTTCAGAGGTGTGCTGTTTGGCGTTGAGCACGGTGTGCTTGATCCCGCGCTTTTCGAGGAGCCGGCTGAGTTTCTCAGACTTCTCGACCGAGACGGTGCCGACCAGGACCGGCTGGCCCACGGCCGTTCGTTCGGCGATGTCGTCGGCAACCGCGTTGAACTTGCCATCTTCGGTCTTGAAGATGAGGTCGGCCATGTCTTCTCGGATGACCGGTTCGTTGGTGGGTATCTGCACGACCTGAAGGCCATATGTGCCTGCAAGTTCGGCGGCCTCGGTCTGAGCCGTACCGGTCATTCCCGCCAGTTTTTCATACTGTCGGTAGTAGTTCTGCAGGGTGATCGTCGCGAGGGTTTGGTTCTCCTCTTTGATCTTCACACCCTCTTTGGCCTCGACTGCTTGATGCAGTCCGTCGGACCAGCGGCGTCCCTCGAGGACCCGGCCAGTGAACTCGTCGACGATCTTGACCTCTCCGCCGTCGACCAGATACTCCTTGTCTCGTTTGTAGAGCTCTTTGGCCTTGAGCGAGGCGAGCAGCTGGTGAACGAGGTTTGCATTGGCTGACGCGGGGTCGTAGAGGTTGTCGATTCCGAGCGCACCTTCGACGGCGTGAATGCCGTCCTCGGTCGGCGCGACGATCCGCTTCTCTTCGTCGACGTCGTAGTCGACGTCTCGTTCGAGCGAACGGGCAATGCTGGCGAACTTGTAATAGATCTGTGCGGCATCAGCAACGCGTCCACTGATGATGAGCGGAGTGCGGGCCTCGTCGATGAGGATCGAATCGATCTCGTCGACGATGCAGAACTCGTGGCCGCGTTGCACCCGCGCCGCGGCGGTCATCGCCATGTTGTCGCGCAGATAGTCGAAGCCGAACTCGTTATTGGTGCCGTAGGTGACATCGGCGGCGTATTGGGCTCGTTTGAACGTCGAGTCTCGATTGCCCGGGATGACCAGGCCGACGGTGATGCCCAGCCAGTTGTGGAGCTTGCCCATCATCTCGGCGTCACGCGATGCGAGGTAGTCGTTCACCGTGACGACGTGAAGACCCTTGCCGGTGAGGCCATTGAGATACACGGGGAGGGTGGACACCAGGGTCTTGCCTTCACCGGTGCGCATTTCGGCGACCCAGCCGAGGTGCAGCGACAGCCCACCCATGAGCTGGACGTCGTAATGGCGCATGCCGAGCGTGCGGATTGACGCTTCGCGTACGACCGCGAAGGCTTCGACGAGGATGTCGTCGAGGGTCTCGCCGTTGTCGAGGCGGGTGCGGAATTCCACCGTCTTGCCCTGGAGCGCGTCGTCGGAGAGGGCCTGTATCTCAGGTTCGAGCGCGTTGATGTCGGGGACGATGGCCTCGAGCGCGCGGATCTTCTTGCCTTCTCCGCTTCGCAGGACCTTTTTGAACATGCTCATAGCTTCACCACGCTACCCGCGTCAAGCTGAGAGCCTGTGTCACCATCTGGTTTCTCGCGTGGTTTTCAGGGTCGTGTCGAACCCACGGCAAGAACAACGGCGGCGGGCCCATCGTTGGACGCACCCACCAAAACTGACCCTGTCCGGCCCAACGGGCCGGACAGGGTCAGTATCGAGTTACCGAGACGTCACTCGCCGTCGATCAGTCCCACGTCGCCGTCGTCGCGGAGATACACCACGGCTGACTTGTTCGTCTCCGCGTTGGTGAACAGGAAGAAGTCGTGACCGAGCAGCTCCATCTGCAGCACGGCTTCGTCGGGCGTGATCGGGTCGATCACGAACTGCTTCTTCTTGACGATCTTCGACTCGTTGTCTTCGTTGGCTGGCTCGTCGCCTGAAATCGGCAACGGCTCATCGAGACGAATCGAGGACTCTCCCGCTCCTTCATGACGATGCATCTTCGTCTTCAGCTTGTGCAGCTGGTGCTCGAGTTTCTCGGCGGCCCGGTCGATCGCCGTGTACGGATCGGGGGCGGTCACCTTGGTGCGCACATGATGTCCGTGCCCCAACATCGTGACCTCGCAGATCTCCTTGTCAGAGATTCTCGGATTTCGTTCCTCGCAGAAATGCACATCAGCCCGTTCTAATCCGGGGACATATTTGTCGAGCCTGCTCAGCTTTGAACGAGTGAGGTCTTGCAACCTGTCACTCACCACGGTCCGACGAGAGCTGATGTTTACCTGCACTGGCAACCTCCGGTTCTTGTTCAGTTGTATTACTGGGCACTTCTGTTGTGACAATCGACACTAATGCATGGCGCCTTGACTTGTTAAATGTGAGGCCGGTGTGGCGGCCAATGCGCTGAACGAAACAACCTTGGCGCCCGCAACCCGCAAGGCGTCGGCACACGCGACTGCGGTGGCGCCCGTGGTGACGACATCGTCGACCAACAAAACACGCTCGGGCGCAGAGCGGATGGCCCGAAATTCGATGGAGAGACGCTCGAAGCGGTCGCGATGGGTCTGTGACCCATCATCGACGCGAAGTAAGAGCTCCGCGGTGGGAACGTCGAGTCGGCGAGACACCCGTCTTGCCATGACCGCCGGAATGTCGACACCACGCTCGCGGACTCGGACCGGGTGGCCGGGCACGGCGACGATCGCATCGAACTCTGTCGACAGTGAACCGGCAAGCGCATCGACAAGCGGCCCGAGGGCAGACCGACGATTCTTGTATTTCAAGGCCTGCACCAGCTCGGCACCAACGCCTTCGTAGCTGAAGAGCGCCGTCGCAGCCTCGATCGACAGCAACGGCGGAACATCAGCCGAAACGAGTTGATTCACACACGCATCACAGACGCCATTGGCCGCAGCGTCACACACAGCGCACCGGTCCTCGAACAACCACATATGGGAACTCTAGGGACGGCGTGTGACACGCGACTGGGTACCGCACCCCGAATTCACGAAGTGCTAACACCCGCCGACGGGCACGGCGTCCGGCCAGCCCGAAGCTGCGAAGCCGGTTCGGGCGAAAAGGCGCTTGCGTTCCGCAGGCGGGTCGAGGAGCCGTCAGGCGACGGATCCCGACCCGCGGCGAAAATCAGTAGCGGTAGTGGTCGGGCTTGTAGGGCCCGTCGACGGCCACACCGATGTAGTCGGCCTGTTCCTGGCTCATCTCCGTGAGGCGGACACCCAGATGGTCGAGGTGCAGGCGTGCCACCTTCTCATCGAGATGCTTCGGCAACGTGACCACCTGCGGTGCAGGATCTGCGTACGCCTCGGCGTTGTCGTGCAGCTCCATCTGGGCCAACACCTGGTTCGTGAAACTGAACGACATCACGAAGCTGGGGTGTCCCGTGGCGTTGCCGAGGTTCAACAAACGCCCCTCGGAGAGCACGAGTACCGAGTGACCGTCGGGGAAGACGTACTCGTCGACCTGTGGCTTGATGTTCGTGCGCTGGACATCGGACATCTTCTCGAGGCCCGCCATGTCGATCTCGTTGTCGAAGTGACCGACGTTTCCAACGATCGCCTGGTGCTTCATGCGAGCCATGTGCTCGGCCGAGATGATGTCCTTGTTGCCGGTCGTCGTGATGAACAAGTCAGCGGTTTCCATGACGTCTTCGAGACGCAGGACGTCGAAGCCCTCCATGGCAGCCTGCAGCGCACAGATGGGGTCGACCTCGGTGACGATGACCTTGCAGCCCTGGCCCTTGAGAGAGGCGGCGCAACCCTTGCCGACATCGCCGTACCCGCAGACCACCGCGGTCTTGCCGCCAAGCATGACGTCGGTGCCACGGTTGATGCCGTCGACCAGGCTGTGTCGGATGCCGTACAGGTTGTCGAATTTCGACTTGGTGACCGCGTCGTTCACATTGATCGCCGGAAACAGAAGCTCGCCAGCGTCACGCATGTGATAGAGGCGGTGCACACCAGTGGTGGTCTCCTCCGAGACGCCACGGATGCCAGGAGCGATCTTGTGCCAGAACTCGCTGTCCTGCGCAGCGATGCTCCGCAGCTGCTCCATGAAGACGCCCTCCTCTTCGGATGCATCCTCGCTGGTCTCCGGAATCGCCCCGGCCTTTTCGAACTCGAGACCCTTGTGGACGAGCATGGTGGCGTCGCCGCCGTCATCGAGGATCAGATTCGGGCCGCCGCCGTCAGGCCAGTGGAACAGTTGCTCTGTAGCCCACCAGTACTCCTCGAGCGTCTCGCCCTTCCATGCGAACACCGGGATGCCTTTTGGGTTCTCTGCCGTGCCTTCGGGCCCGCACGCCACCGCTGCCGCCGCATGATCTTGTGTGGAAAAGATGTTGCACGTGACCCAACGAACCTCGGCGCCCAGGGCGTCAAGGGTTTCGATCAGCACGGCGGTTTGGATGGTCATGTGCAGTGATCCGGCGATGCGGGCACCAGCCAGAGGCTGGGCGTCGCCAAACTCGCCACGCAGCGACATGAGGCCGGGCATCTCGTGTTCGGCGAGGCGGATCTCCTTGCGACCGAACTCGGCAAGGGAAAGGTCCGCGACCTTGAAATCAGTGGTTGACATGTTGGCTCCTGAAGTGAATTCGAAGGCTGGGGCCAACTGGCCACTCTGAAACGTCTGTTCAGCCGCAATCAGTCTAGGGCGTCAACTCAGGCACCGATGCGAGGATGCAACACCTCGCGTTGTTGATCAGACCTCGAAGGTCGGCGTGATGTCGCTGTCGGCCGCCAAAGCGATGAGTCGATCGTGTTCGTCATCATCGAGCGCCTCGGCCTTGTCGATCAGCATGATCGGGATGTCATCGACGATCGAATATCGAAGCTTCAGCCGAGGGTTGTAGAGGCTCTGCTCGTCTTCAAAATAGAGGAGCGGACCTTTGTCGCTCGGGCAGGCCAAGATGTCGAGCAGCTGTGTCGCGAGTGCCATGGCCTCACGCTACAGGGCCATGTGGGCACGTACCTCGGCCACGCGACGACCGACTTCGGCGGCCGTTGGTGCTTCCAGATTGAGTCGAAGCAGCGGTTCGGTGTTCGACGCTCGAAGGTTGAACCACCAATCGCCCATATCGACGGTGAGACCATCGAGACGATCCTGGTGTGCCGCGGCGAAGACGCTGGAGACATGTTCGATCACCGCGTCGGTGTCTGCCACCGTCGTGTTCAATTCGCCAGAGGCCTCATATCGGCGCAGCGGCGCAACGAGATCGGCGAGACTCCTGCCCGACTTGCTCATGGCAGCGAGCACGACCACCGCTGCGATCAGGCCAGAGTCTGCGCGGTAGTTGTCACGAAAATAGTAGTGACCCGAGTGCTCACCACCGAACGCCGCGCCGGTTTCCTTCATCACCGCCTTGATGAAGCTGTGTCCCACCCGAGTCTTCACGGCCGTACCACCGAGTTCGCCAACCAGCTCGGGTACGACCTTCGAGCAGATCAAGTTGTGCAGAATGGTCGCGCCCGGCTCGCGATCGAGAATTTGCTGCGCGACGAGGGCCGTGGTCAGCGAGCCCGAGACGCCTTCGGCCTCGCCATCGACGAGGAAGACCCGATCTGCATCGCCGTCGAACGCGAGGCCGATGTCGGCGCCGACTTCGAGCACACGCCGCTTGAGGTCGACCAGATTCGATTCCTGGAGCGGGTCGGCGGGGTGGTTCGGAAAGGTTCCGTCGAGCTCCTCGTACATGATCTCGAGATCGAACGGCAGGGAGTCGAACACCGCAGGAACGACCAGTCCGCCCATTCCGTTGGCCGTGTCTGCCACGACCTTCAGCGGGCGCAACCCCTCCACATCGACGAACGACAGCACATGCTCCGCGAAACCATCGAGAATGGTTTGCTCCGTTCGCCGACCTGAAATCCCGCGCGGCGGTAGCGGCGAACGGGCCGTCTCTTTCACCTCGAGAAGTCCGCTGTCAGCCCCCAGCGGAGCGGCCGCCCGGAGGCACATCTTGATCCCGTTGTAACCAGCGGGGTTGTGCGACGCCGTGAACACGGCGCCGGGAACGTCCATTGAGCCCGAGGCGAAATACAACATGTCGGTCGACATGAGGCCCACGTCGATCACATCGACCCCCTGGCTCATCGCCCCCTCGGCGAACGCCGCCGCGAACTCCGGACCCGTCGGACGCATGTCATGGCCGACAACGATCGCTCTGGCGTCCTCGGCGTCCGAGACGAATCGAGCGAACGCGGCACCGATATTCCGACTGAGTTCTGCATCTAGCTCCTCGGGTGCGAGACCTCGAACGTCGTACGCCTTGAAGATTGCATCGATGTCACCCATGACACTCCCACCTCGATTCGCCGCCAGTGTGGCGTTTGTCCGGAGAAAACCCGCTACGAATTCGCGACGGGCAACAATGCCACCGCGTCGGGATCGGTGTACACACCCCGAGCCGACCACCGTCGAATGCGGCCGAGGTCTGCCAAGAGCTGGATCGTGTCGGACACCAGATTCACGGTCGAAGCGTCGGTTTCCGCCACGGACATCGGGATCTCCTTCAACGTCAAGCGCCACCGCTCGACCAAATGGAAGATCTCGATGTCGAAGGAAAACCCGTTCAGCTGGGTCTTCGAGAAGATCAACTCTGCGACATCACTTCGAAAGCCCTTGCAGCCGGCTTGGGTGTCTCGGTATTGCCCGAGCAACAACACATGTGTTGCCAGATTGACGAGGCGGCCACCAACGTCGCGCACCAACCCGGCGCTGGTCTGCGTTACCAGCCTCGAATCGCGACGCGAGCCGACGACGACATCCCAACCGTCCTCGAGCTCACCCATGATCCGAATCACTTCATCGGGGCCGTATGCCAGGTCCGCATCGAGAAACACCCGGCTGCGGCCGCGAGCGGCGCGCATGCCCTCTCGAACCGCGCCGCCCTTTCCGAGGTTCTCCGGAAGCACGATTCCTCGAGCGAGACCGGTCCGATTTGCTGCATCGACGGTCCCATCGCCCGAGCCATCGTCGACCACCACGATCTCGAAGTCGTTCGGGTCAATGAGATTTGCGATGTGCGAGTGCAAGACCTCGATGGTTCCCGCAATGCGGTCGACTTCCTTGTACGCCGGTACCACCACCGAGAGCCGTAGCGGATCCGTTGGGGCAGCTCGCCTGGCGGGCGACTCCTGCTCGCTGCGCACGATGGAAAAGAGAAACCACCGATTCGAAACTGCTCGAACGAGCGCCGCCGCCGCAATGGCAATCGACTTGGCCAACCACGCGCGCTCCTCCGAGTTGAACAACACCGCCAGATCGACCAACCCCGCGAGGGTGATCGAAGCCGTGAACGCCACCGGCCGATGAATCCACCGGAGGTTGGGGTCGTTTCGAAGCGTGAGACGCCGATGCGCCGAGATGCCAAATATCGCGGCCGCCACGAGCGCAGCAATGTCGGCGGCCCACCAGCGGAAACCAAGGTCGCGCAGAAACAAGTACGCAAAAAGATCGATCGCGGTCGCCGTCAGGGCGACTGCGACGAAGAACCGCAGCCGTCTCTTCACGGCTTCTCGGGGCGTCGCGCCAACATGATCAGGCCGGCGAGTCCAGCGATGGTGAGCGCGATCGAAACCCAGTCAGCAGCCTTGCGAGTGAAGACCAATTCCACATCGGTTTCTGTCGGCACGACGACCATGAAGTTGGGGGCTACTCGGTACGGTCCGTCGGCGCCGTTCGCCTGCCAGCTGGGGAAATAGGACGCCCGCACCAGGACGGGAGTTCCGATCTGGTCGACCGAAAACGAGATTCGATCGGTCTCGGCCAGCACGTTCGATACCTCTGTCGGGATGAGCACCTGATCGACGGGCAAGACGTCGGCCATCGCCGGATCACCGGTCCCGATCGAACCCGCGCGCACGGTTCCCTCCGCCTCGTAGCGTTCGACGATCTCGGCCGCTGCGACCCGTTGCCAGTTCACCGGACCCGACGAAGCCGGTCGAACCTCGTCGAGTTCCCCGAACCACTCGACCCCCACGTCGAGCCATTGGTCTTGGTGGTTTCGCACCCCGTCGATGACGACGGGTGTCACGTCGAGCGGCTCGACGAGTTGTGAGCGAGTCTCGAAGACGACCCACGGCGACGCACTCGTCACCTCTTCGAGTTCGGGGTGCAGTCGAGCTGCTTCGATCGTTTGTGGGCTGAAGGCAAGGTAGTAGCGAACCCCCAACTCGTGCAGACGATCGACTCCTCGGTCGATGTCAAACGTTCCGTACGGCAGATCTCGCATGGCCTGAGACGGACCACCGACCGACTCGGAAACGCCCACCTTGCGGCTCGGCGCGGAGAGGTCGGTCTGCAACAGGAAGTGATAGGGAACGGTCGGTGTCGCCTCGAAGTAGAGGCCCTCCATCGAACCAATACAGCCGTCCGTCCACATGGGAAGCAACATCATCGCCATCGTCGTGCCGTAGCGGTTGAGTTCGGGGGCGAACTCCCACATCGCCCGACCGCAGCCGACCTGTTGACCGACGCCCACCATGGTCCGTTGCACGTATTGGTACTCGTCCCAACCGCCCTGTCCAACGTCTCCGACAGAGCCCTCGTTTCGCGTCTTCGACTCGAGCCCCGAGAAGTTCCAGCGCGCCCAACCGTCCACGAAACTGTTGTCGTCCGACGTGATGTCGAGGCCGGCGAAACTCCACGAACGGCCCTCGTCGGTATTGGCGGCGCCGCCGACCACGTTGAGCGCCAGGCCCAAGAGCACGAACATCACACCCGCGACGACAAGTGGCGCTGCCAACAAGGCCGTCTGTCGATCGGGTACTCCCAACCTCGGCAGATCCTCTGTCTCCGGTAGCGGCAACACTTCCGTGTCGATTCCGAGATCGGCGTCTCTGGCTTCCGCGGCGGCAACCGCCTGGTTGAAGGCAAGGTCGACATCGAGTTCGGCCGCTGCGTCAGGTTCCGACGCCACGGGCTCGGCAGGCGCGGCCGATTTCGGCACACGCACGTTGTTGAAACGGGTTGCGAAGCGCAACGCGGCGAGCAACATCGTGGCGATCGAGCCCAACAAGACGGCCGCCCACCACACACCTTCGGGCGTGCCGAGCGTGTCGACCGTGGTTTCGCGAGCAGGACTAGCGAGCAAGAGCCCAACCGCCACAACAACGCCGAGCACCCATCCCGCACGAAGGTTTCGGCTGAGCTGGCGTGGTATTTCGGTGCCGACAAGTGCGATGAGCATCGTCGTCGCCAGAACTCGCACCGCGTATCCAAGCGCCGGGCCCAGGTAGCTCGTGTCGCCGCCGGGCTCCGGCCAGACCCAGGCATCTCGTATCTCCGTCGGGATCAACAGAATGATCGAGGACGCGAACAAGCCAGCACGAATGACGGCGGGCGTATCGAGCAAGAGTTTGATCAGGAGCGCGATACCAACGCCCGCGAGGAGCGTGACGCTCAGGTAATAAAACGGAAGGATTCTGGCATTCCAAAGCCTGCCGTCCGGAAAATAGACGAAACCGAACGCCATGACGCCTGCCATCAGGGCCAACAGGGCTCCGAGCTCGACCCGATTCTTGAGGGACAACACAAGTCCGATTCCGGCCAGCAGCAACAGGACGGGCAACGGTGGGTAGTCGCTCAACACCTCAGACGGATTGAGCTTGCTTCGCGTGACGAGCGGCGAATGCAGCAGCTCGATACGTTCCCAGCCCATGTCATTGAGATAGTCGGTTCGCAAGAAGAACGGCAGCACCCAGAACGCAGACAACAACGCCGACAGCCCGCCGGCGGTCATCAACCAAGGGATAGATGACCATCGCTGCTGGGCGACGCGGAACACCATCAGCAACCCAGTCGCCGCCAGCAAGAAGAAGGCGGGGAGCAGGTGGCACAACCCGGTCAACGCAATGAAGACCGCCGCCCACCCTCGATACTCACCCGTGCGGGTCCCCCGGATGATGAGGCCCAGGGCAACCAGCGAGAGGCTCAGCGAAATCGAGGCCGCAAACTCGCCGGCAAGCGTGGATGCGATGTTCCCGCCGTAGATGTTGAACGAGCGGTCGAAGGCGAACGCGAGACTCGCAACGCTCAAGACGGCGGGGCCCGGGAAACGAAGCCCGCCAAGATGGCCCAATGCCCACGCGGCGACCGGGAACATCACGACGCCGCTCACGGCCACGAGTTTGAACGCAATGTTGTACGGAAGCCCGATGAGAAGCGGCGCAACAACCACGAGAGCGATCGAAAGCTTGCGGGTGAGCGCGTGGCTTCCGATCACACGCGTGTACACGGCCCCACCGAGCAACCCCAAGACGATGGGGATGGACAGGACCGGATGAAGCCCGACGTCGAGAAGGACGATCAAGAGCGCCGGGATCACCATGTAGAAGTGGAACGCAGGAAATCCCGAGTACCAGTCGGGCGTCCACCCCGTCAGCTGAAACTGGGGAAGCAATTCGTCGCGAAGGAACGCCGGACCCCAGACGTGTGCGCCCATGTCACCCCCGGTTGGGGTGGTGTTGGTGAAGATCAGATCCGGCTGCAACTGCCAGAAGACGAACAGAGCCGAGCCGAAAACGACCACGGCGGTAATCGCGCGTTCGAGAGGATCAGGCCGAGGGGTCGTGGACCCGCGGGAGTCGGCCGTCGTCATTGCGCCATTCTCCCATCTCGCGGGAGTGATGTGGTGGTCAGCGACTTGCTGAATCTGACAATTCGTCCAAGACGCCTGCGAGGCTGATCGATCCGTCAACCGCCTCCCACTCGCGAACGTCACAATGCGAACAGGAGCGAAGCGTGCGCTTTTCGTTCTCGATGTCCAGCGTCAGCGCGACCATGAGCCTCGCACATTTCGGGCACTTCTTCTGTTGCACGCTCGTCTGCTTCATCGGGTCGTCCTTTGCTGGCCAATGCGGCCCATTCGACGACGCTGCAGCGCTGATGAGTCAACTGGCGCGAACGACTCAGCCGAAATGGCTCGGGTGACCCAGAATCAGGAGCGGCTTGCGACCAACAGGTTGACGAGGGTGATCATGTTGAACGTCATGTGCGCCACGATTGCGGGCAACAGTCTCCCCGTGCGCCAGTACAGGTAGCCCAGCACTGCACCTACGACCGCCAGGGGCGCGAATTCGATCAGCGAGAGATGAACCGCCCCAAAGATCACGCTCGCGATCCCGATTCCCAGCACCGGCCCAATCGTGTCGACCAGCCAACGCTGCACGATGCCTCGATAGAACAACTCCTCGACAACAGGCGCCCCGACCCCGACGAAGAGAATCAGGACGATGACCTTCGGCCAGGTGTCCGCCATGTCGATCAATGCCAGCGCACGACCCGACTGTTCGATCTCGCCGAAAATTGCCTGAATGATGATCAACACGATGATCAGAATCGGGATCTGCAGGATTGCCCCACCAAAGAAGCCAAGCGGAACGTCGCTCACCTTCCCTCGAAGCGACCATCCGTCGCGCGCATGCCCGAGGACGCCAGCAAAGAGCCAGCACACCCCGAGAAGCACGATCCAGCCCGGCACGAGGAGCAACATCTGCCAGACGAGCGGCATCGCGTCATCTCGAAGCTCTTCACCCGCGGTCAGTTGCGCCACCGCTCGGCCGAGGTGTCCGCCCGGTCGCTGTGGGATCGAGCTCGAATACCCACCAGCTTGCAGCACGATGAGATACCCCATCGTGCCAACGATCACGGCGGCAGGCCACGCGAGCAGCGCTTCAGCTATTCCCCATTGAGGGTTGCCTGACTGGTCGACGTCTGGAGGAGAGGTCCGATCCTTCACGGCGAGATCCTACAGAGCAGGAAGCGCAAGTATCGGGCCGACACTCACAGGGGCGAGATGGCCGGGTTCAGCTGGCGTGCAGGGCATAGATGCCCCGCGGTGCACGCTCGTCGCGTAGTTCCCATCCTTGTGGAGCTGTCGAACGATCAGCGTGCACTGCACACAGGTCATGCGTCATGGGATGCGACTCGACATGGATTGCTTCGATCCAGACGACCTGCGACTCGTAGTCGTACGACATCGTCGCGGCGGCGGAGACGGAACACGTGGGTCGGGCGCAACTTCGGCTCATGGCCGAAACGATAGTTGCCGCCAATGACAGTGGGGCGGACGGTTCGCGCGGACAGCGGCAACAAGCGCGCGAACCGCGCGAGAGCGGCGACGTCGAACCCGAGCGAGCGATGCGCAGGTAAAGATCGCGTGAGTTTGCGCCGAACCGACCGCAATCGCGGAATTACTTCCGGCAATCTTGGTTGAAAAGCTAACACCCTCGGATCGATCTCCGATTTAAGGGGCAACCAACTAGGGTATTTTTCATGGCATCCACCCCTCCAAAGCCCCCGTCCCCCTCAGGTCCGGAGCGCTCGCCCTCATCTCGATGGGCCATGTGGGCCGTATTTGCCGTTTTGATCTTCGTCATGCTTGCCATCTTCAACACGGACCGATCGACTGGCGAAGAGGTTTCGTACACCGAGTACATCTCGCGCCTCGAGGACTCCGCGGTTCGCAGCGTCGAACGAAACAACGTCTCTGGCGACATCACGTTCGTCTTGAACGACTCGACCGACACCGTCTACTCGACCAACGGACCGATCAACGCGTACGAGGACGAGCTGGCACTGCTCAACTCGAACGTGCCGCAGGCGAGCGAAGAGAACCCTGACGCTGGCGTCAAGTTCACGACGCCACAAGAGAGCGCACTTCTCCAGCTTCTGTTCTTCCTCCTTCCCGTTGGCCTGCTCATCGGTTTCTTCGTCTGGATGCAACGTCGGGCACAAGGCCAGATGGGCGGCATCATGAACGTCGGCCGCTCGAAGGCAAAGACCTACACGACCGAGCGGCCGGGCACGACGTTTGATGACGTGGCCGGGTACGCCGCCGTCAAACGCGAGATCACAGAAGTCGTCGACTTCTTGAAGAGCCCAGATCGTTTCTCCGAGATCGGCGCCAAGACCCCGAAGGGCATGCTGCTCGTCGGCCCTCCGGGAACAGGTAAGACGCTCATCGCACGAGCGGTCGCCGGTGAAGCCGGCGTGCCATTCATGTCGGTGACCGGTTCTGACTTCATGGAGATGTTCGTAGGCGTCGGCGCCTCCCGAGTACGCGATCTGTTCGAGAACGCTCGCAAGCTCGGGTCGGCCATCATCTTCATCGACGAGATCGATTCGATCGGCCGCAAACGAGGCGCTGGCCTCGGTGGCGGACACGATGAGCGAGAGCAAACGCTCAACCAGATGCTCGCCGAGATGGACGGCTTCGAGGCTGCAGAAGGCATCATCATGATGGCTGCCACCAACCGTCCCGACATCCTCGACCCCGCACTCATGCGTCCAGGTCGATTCGATCGACAAGTGGTGGTTCCGCTCCCAGAGCTCGATGACCGCAAGGAAATTCTCGCGGTCCACCTCAAGGGAAAGCGCAAAGAAGCAGAGGTCGACACCAGCATCATCGCTCGAGGCACCCCAGGCATGAGTGGCGCCGACCTTGCGAACCTGGTGAACGAGGCCGCGCTGTTTGCCGTCCGTGGTGGCGATACGAAGATCGGCATGCGCCACTTCGAACAAGCCCGAGACCGGGTCATGCTCGGAATCGAACGAACCTCGATGGTCCAGACCCAAGAGGAACTCGAACGCACCGCGTATCACGAGGCAGGCCATGCGTTGTGCGCCGCAGTGCAAGACAACCACGACCCGGTTCACAAAGTCACGATCATCCCCACCGGTATGGCGCTCGGCGTCACGATGACTCTTCCGACCGGTGACCGTCACTCGATGGACAAGGATGAAGCAGAAGCCATGATGGTGATGGCCATGGGCGGTCGTGTTGCTGAGTCTCTGGTCTTCAACGAGTCGTCATCGGGGGCAGCAAACGACCTTCAGCAAGCGACGAACATCGCTCGCCGGATGGTTACCGAATGGGGCATGAGCGAGGTCGTGGGACCGATGTCGCTGTCCGACTCGGGACCCGTCTTCCTCGGTGAGGACATGATGCAATCGAAGAGCCATTCGCCCGATACGGCGCGACTGGTTGACGAAGAGGTGCGTCGCACACTCATCGAAGCCGAGGCCCGGTGTCTCGAACTCCTCACCGAGTACCGCAACGGTCTCGACCTCATCGCACGCGCACTGCTGGAACACGAGAGCATCTCCGGCGACGAGGTCTACCGCCTACTCAACCTCTCGGGCGCCGAACTCACCCCACCCACCGACACGTCGCTCAAAGCCGACGATGCGCACACCGCTGGGATCGAGGACGAGAGTGACGTCGAGACACCTGCCGACGCCGATCTCGAAACCGCCGAGTAGTTCCACACTGCGTTCATGACCCAGATCATCATTGTGGCCGCTGTCGCTGCAGTGGCGCTCGCCGTCGGCTGGTTCATGCAGCGTCAGGCCCCCGATGCCCCAACCGGCGTCACGGAGCACAAGACGCCTGCACAGATCGACCGTAGCGATTTCCTGCGCCCCGACGCCGAATGGCTCGTGGCCGTGTTCACATCTGCCACCTGCCAGACGTGCGCGAAGGTGTGGACATCGGCTCAACTGGTCGAGAGCGATGTCGTCGCGATTCAAAACGTCGAGGTTGGCACTGACGCGCTGCTTCACGAGCGCTACAACATCACCGCAGTTCCATCCGTCGTCATTGCCGACGCCAAGGGTGTGGCCAGAGGCTCGTTCCTCGGCCCTCCCACCTCAGCCGACCTCTGGGCGAAACTTGCCGAACTGCGAGAACAGGTCGACGAGTAAACCATCACTCACTCGATGGTGCTGAACGCCGGAAGCATCGGCGACCACGACCGCGAGCTCAGCCCGGTGATCTCACGAGCGGCGATCAGCGGACCAGATGCCTCTATCTCGATCACATATTGACCCGTGTTCACGTCGGCCAGAGGCACCCGGAGCGTCCGGCGGGGCCCTACCTCGAGGCGCAGGTCGCGACTCGCCCCGTCGACGGAAACTGTCGCCTTCATCGTGACGAACGTGTCCGCTGCTGGATTGAAGATGTGCAGGGCTGAGCGCTGATCATCCTCGGGTACGTCCACCACGGTGAACAGCGAGCGAGCCGCAACCGCCTGGCCAACCGAGGATGCGAATCCGGTGGACGGGGCGGCGACTTCGATCGCAGTGACCGCATCCAAGGGATCTGGTTCTTCAATCTCTGGTCGCTGCTCCAGCCCGGCAACGATCAGTGGCCCGTCGAGCGACTTGGCAACGACCGAATACGAGGAGATGCCATCGAGGCGGCCAGCACCCGAGAGATCGACCACGTCGGTCTGCCCGGGTTGCAGGACGACCTCGAACGGCTCGACGAACCGCTCGCCCCCTGCCGGATACACCTCGACCTCGACGCGCACTCTCGTCTCACTTGGGTTCACCACGATGAGGCGGGCGGGCCCGACGGTGGGTGAAATCCCGGGGAACGTCCAGCTCTCGGCCGTGGCTGGAGCACCGGTGATCACGCTCAAGCCCAACGGAGATTCGGTGCCATCGAAGCTTTGAATTCCTTCGGCCACGACTCGCCCAGATCGCACGCGTACGAATGTCGTGATCCGCTCAGACGCCGCGAAGACGTCGCCGATCTCGATCACTCGCGAAGACTTCGCCGGAACGTGGAGTGCGACGAGATCCTCGGGACTGCGAGCGCCGACCTCGGAGACGAAGTCAACATCGACGACCGCGTCATCTGGGAACGGGTTGAAGACGACGAGCTGCAGGCGCGAGCCGGGAATCGTGGAGCCCGAGGTGATCACCCACTCGCGTGATCCGTCGATCGCACATGCACTTCGATCGACGCCGGTTGGCCCGGAAGAGATCTTGTCGACCACCACTCCCCCACCATCGACCTCGACGGCGATCGAAACCGCTGCACTGTCGGGGGCCAGATCCGCGAGACGGAGGCTAGTAAGAGACAATGCGGGAAGTGGCACGGTGAGCTCGGTCACCGGAGCGTCTACCTGAGGTTCCGCGGAGCCGACGAAGACCGACACCGCCGCAGACGCATTGCTCAGCAGCGTGTTCGCGAGCACAACTTCGGAGCCCGCCAGTCCGTCTTGGGTAGAGGTGGACGCCGCGCAGAACCACGTTGAGGACCGTGCATCGTCGGAAGCAACGGCGGGCCCAGGCACTCGAATCTCTTGCACGACCACCTCTGGTTCGGCGCGAGACTGATCGACGGTCAGCGCACCGACGAGAAGCCCGACGACCACGAGGAGCCCAGGCAAGCGGAAAGCGTTCATCCGACGCGCTCCGATCGTGCCAGGTCTCGACGTGCCACGCGACGCCCCTGACCAACAAGCCAGCGGCGAAGACCAATGAGTGCCACCCACGCGGCCGCCTGAAGACCAAGGATCAACCGATGGGAGTCAGCCGTGTTGTACACGAAACGAGCGTTGGTCGCACCGCCTGCCGAGGAGGTGTCAAAGCCCATTCCCACGGTGCCGACATCGACTCGAGACATCGCATTGTCGTCGATCTCGAGCGTCCAACGCGACGAGGGTTCCCATGAAGCAAACAACGACCGCTCGGCTCGAGTCTGACCGGACCACTCGACGTGGCTGTCGCGGGTCACGACCGCCGGCGCCGGATCGGCGATCTGAAGTGGCTCGAGCGTCGCAGGGGCCACCGCACTGTGCACGGGTGCCCACGCAGTGTTGCGGTAGACGATCACCGCCGGGTTGACCACGCCCGTTCGAACGAGGTCCAACTGACCGTTCAGTCCCGCGGCGCGAACATCGGAGACCAGCGATCGCCGCGAGACCTCCGGTATGGGCGCCTGCTGATCCATGACCACGATGTACCGCACACCGAACTTCGACAATTCGCGCCCAAGGCGAGACGTACGCCCATCGAGACCGGCCGAGATTGCGTCGGTCAGCTCCGCGGTGGCGCCCGTGTCGGGGCCACCAAAGAGTGCTCGAACGTCTGGTACGCCATCCAGGGAAGACGTCCAGGCAAGATCGTTGGCCGTCGCGATCGATGCGGCGCCGAGAACATGTGCGTCGCCGATCCACACCACTCGATACGTGCCTTCTTCCGGTGGCGCCTCGATCGCCCCGTACGTCGTCGAGAGGTCGACCCTGGCCAGTTCCCACCTCCCGGAGAAACTTCCGTCGAGGAGCGGGAAGAGCGCCAAACCGAGACCGACCGCGGCGACCACCGCTGGCAGAAGCCTCCGGGGCTTCGCCCCTTCGAGATCGACGTCGATCGCCATTGCCGATAGCCCTGCAAGGATCGCAAAACCCAGGGCTGCGGGACCGAGCACGACCTCGAGCACCGGAAGTCCGACGGGGAGCCAGCCGCGGACCGCGGCCCATGCGATGGCCCACGTGAGCAGCATTGCTCCCCACACCCGCATCGCCCAGCTGAAGCGCTCACCAGCGGCTGACAGCAGTGGAAACAGTGCCGGAGCAAAGACGGCCCAACCAAGGACGCTTGAACCGACAGCGCCGGTCGTGAGGGTGAGCAAGGTCGACAGTGGGGTGTCCGTCGCCCCTGGCCCTTGCGCTCCGGCAAACAGCTCCCACGATCCAAGGCCGAGGACGAACGGCAGGTTGAACACCACGGCTCCGCCGATCGCCACGCCCGCCCCGGCAAAAAGAGCCGGCACCCCACGCATGTCGCCCGAAAGCAGTGAACCGAGCAGAACTCCGACGACGACCACAGCGATCACCCCGGCAGCGAAGGGCGAAAAAGCCACCACGACCACAAGCGTCGCGAGCAGCGAGACAACGCCCGCGTTTCGGCCGCGAGTGGGCCCGAACGCCTGACTTCCCGTGATTGCCACGAGTTGCGCGAAGACCCACGGAAGCAGCGCGTACAGGATGAGCGCTTGGGCCGAACCGCCAGCGACAGCGTTGTACGGAAGCGGTGACGCCGCATACAAGAACGCTGCAGCCACCGGGGCACGGTCGGAACCGGAGCGACTGAAGAGCCGCCACATACCGATCACCCCAATCGGAATTGGGGCGACCACCAGCAACATGCGCAAGAACGATTCGGACCCGAGGGTGACGACACCAGCGAGGTCGAGGAGCGGGAGCGCCATCGAAGCGAATCCCTCGCTGCCCATGCCCCAGGGCCGCCATCCGCTCCACCAATCAGCGGTGAGGGTGCCGAGATCCGCCGGCAATGCTCGGAACTCGCCGATCACCGGAATCGGCCGAGTGAGCAGATGTCGAGCTCCGAACACGAGTAGTGCACCGAGCACGATTCCGCCCGCTGCACGAACGACGGAAATCGTCGCTTCGCCCGCCTCGGTGGCGATCTCGCGCTGGGAGATCCGGCGGTCGATCGATTCGGAAAGACGAATCGAACCGCGCCGTCGAACGAGCTTGAGGCCATCTGCCGAGAACGTCTCCTTCGTGGTGATTGCCGCACGTCGACCGCGCAGCGACCCGGCCTTGCCGATGTTCCACAACCACGCCGCAGGGATGGACGCCGCGTCTGCCAGATCGAGTCGAGCGATGGCGACGATGAACTCGATGACGTGTAGGGCCGCAAAGCCCAAGATGAGGAGGGGGAGTTGACGTGCGGGCGCTGCACCAAAGGCGGAACGCATTTGATGTCGTCGTTCGCGAAACGCCCGATCGGGCCCACCACGAGAGTCGAAATCGCCCCGATGCCTGGCTGTTGCCGCCGCCGCGATGATCACCTGGCCGCCGACCGAACGGGAGCGGAGGGCCAGATCATGGGCCTCTCCGTGCCAATCGACCGCGGCATCGAATCCACCGATCGAGAGGAGAAACTCTCGTTCCACCAGGAGACAAGCTGTCGAGGAACCGAAAATGTCGACGATTCGATCTTGCTGCCCCTGGTCGAGGTCTCCAAGTTTCACCGTCGCTGTGGTCGCGCCGAAGCGGTCAGCGTCGAAACCAGCGGGCATCAGCTTTCGCTGGTCCGACCAATCGAGCAGTTTCGCCGCGATCAAGTTTCGAGAGTTGCGACGCCGCAACCACTCTCGCACCAGCGCAGAGACCGCGCCAGGCTCCATCGCCACGTCGTCGTGATGGAGGAGGAGTAGCTGCTCACTCGTCGACCCTGCGACAAGATTGATCTTCTCTCCGAAGCCAACGTCGTTCGAGCATTCCACGAACTCCACATTCGGCAGTGCTGACGCGTGTCGCTCGAGAAGCGGCCGCTCGTCCTGGCCGTGCACGATGGTGACAGAAAGCTGCGGATAGTCCTGGGCTGCGACGGCAGCGATCACGTTGTCGAACCAGGGGCCGGGGTCGCGAGAAGGTATGACGACGCGAACGGTCGGAGGTGCGGGCGTGTCCGCGGCGGAGGAGTCGGAGGCCGATTGCACAGCCCCGCTACGCTATCGGTTCGTGGACCCCCTCGACCAGCACCCCAACAGGTCAGCGCGTTCGTGCACGCACTAATCACCGGCGCTGCCGGGTTTGTCGGCCGTGCCTTGACGCGCCATCTCGTCGACTCCGGGGATCGCGTGACCGGCCTCGATCGACTCACGGGATCACCAGACATCACCAACCGTGACGAACTACACCACGCGATCACTTCGGCAGCCCCCGACGTGATCTATCACCTGGCGGCTCAGGCACACGTTCCAACGTCTTGGGCCGACCCGATCTCGACGCTCCGAACAAACGTCGAGGGAACCCAGAATGTGCTCGATGCGGCATTCGACGCCGGGGTCGGTCGGGTCTTGGCGGTGAGCAGCGCGGAGGTCTACGGCTCCTGGCCACCCGATCGAATGCCGATCACCGAGGAAACACCACTGAGACCCACCAGCCCGTACGCAGCCAGCAAGGTTGCCGCTGACGCCATCGCGTCGCAATGTCACCTCGGTCGCGGTCAAGACGTCATCCGGGTGCGTGCGTTCAACCACATGGGGCCGGGTCAACGTACCGACTTCGTCTGCGCAGGACTCGCACAACGTATTGCGAGGGCAGCGCGCGATCGCGCAACGGAAGTACTCGTGGGTTCGCTCACCGTGCGACGAGATTTCACCGACGTTCGCGACGTCGTTCGGGCGTATCGGCTCCTCGCTGAGCTCGGCGACGCTGGTGATGTATACAACGTTTGCAGCGGGGTCGATCGATCGATTCAGGAGATCGCGGAAACCTTGATCAACCTGTCTGGAGTCGACGTCGCGTTGACCCAAGACCCGACCCTCACCCGCGCCGTCGATACCCCGATGGTCCGAGGCGATCACCAGAAGCTGACGCTGAAGACGGGCTGGGAACCAAAGATCTCACTGGCAGACTCTCTCCACGACATCCTTCTCGACGCGATGGAGCGACTCGATGAACAGCCCATCTGACAATCCTGCGACGCCGAGGATCGCCGTCATCTGTGGTGGCGTCGGCGCCGCTCGATTCCTCCGAGCGCTGACGAGCGTCGTCGATCCTCACCAGGTCACGGCGATCATCAACGTCGCAGATGACATGGTCTTGCACGGATTGTCGATCAGCCCCGACATCGACACCGTGACATACACGCTCGCGGAAGCCATCGATCCCGACCGTGGCTGGGGTCTGCGAAACGAGACGTGGCGCGCAATGGAGGCCCTCGGCCGGTATGGCGATCGCAATTGGTTCAATCTCGGCGATCAGGACCTTGCCACGCATCTACAGCGAACGGCGCGGCTGGCCGAGGGAGCGTCGCTCACCGAAGTCACCGGTGAGATCGCACGGTCATGGGGCGTCGATGTGACGATGCTTCCGGTGACGAACGACCGGGTCTCCACTTGGGTGACGCGAGCAGATACCCAACAAGAGATCAGCTTCCAGGAGTACTTCGTCGGAGAGCAACATGGCGTGCCGATTTCACAGGTTCGCTTCGACAACATCGAACACACATCGGCGACTCCCGAGGTCTTGACGGCTCTGGAAACGGCCGAGACGATCGTCATCGCGCCCTCCAACCCCTTGGTCTCGATCGCTCCCGTCGTCGACGTGCCCGGCGTGCGAGCCGCCATAGCCAACAGCGCTGCGCCGACCGTGGCCATCTCTCCAATAGTCGGTGGTGAAGCTCTCAAGGGCCCCGCCGCACGAATGCTCGCTGAACTCGGCCACGATCCAACCGCGACAGGGGTGGCTCGACTTTGGGCCGGGCTGACGGACGTCTTGCTCATCGACGATGAGGACGCCGCTCGAAGTCGCGCGATCGCCTCGCTCGGTGTGGTTCCCTACGTGACCGACACCATCATGGACGGCGCCAGGCGTAGCGCCGCGCTCGCTCGCTCGGCGCTCTCATCTGCCACGCTCGCTCGATCGGTTCGCCCTCGTAGAGGAGTCCACTAGATGCTCTCGATATTCCCTCTCACCGGCATCCCCGAGATCGTCCCAGGCGATGACCTGGCGGGGATGTTGGCCGCCGACCCTCAACTCGCCGAGGGTGACGTATTGGTCGTGACACAGAAGGTCGTGTCGAAAGCCGAAGGGCAGATCGTCGAGATCGACACGGAGGACCCCCGGGGACACAAGGCGATTGTGGAAGACGAGTCCGTACGCATTCTCCGGCGGCGAGGTGAGCTGATCATCAGCGAGACCAAACATGGGTTTGTGTGCGCGAACGCAGGAGTTGACCTCTCGAACGTCGAAGCCGGCCATGCGGTATTGCTCCCCGCCGACTCGGATCGTTCAGCCCGCCGAATTCGAGACGTGGTCCGAGCCATGCGCGGAATCGATGTAGGTGTCGTCATCTCCGACACGTTTGGACGTCCGTGGCGACGAGGGGTCACCGACGTGGCGATCGGCAGCGCCGGGATCGGGCCAATCCTCGATCTTCGTGGCACGAATGACGCCCTCGGTCGTGAACTCCAGGTCACCGAGGTCGCCGTGGTCGATGAGTTGGCTGCCGCCGCGGACCTCGTGATGGGCAAGAGCGATGGGTACCCCGCCGCTATCGTTCGGGGCGTTCCCGCCGATTGGTTTCGATCCGGCGGCGTGGTCGACGAAATTGTTCGGTCGCCACACGAAGACCTGTTTCGGTAGATCTCGAGGAGTGTTGTGTCAAAGACCACTGGCGTGATTGTGAGCGGTTATTTCAGTCCTATGCACGTTGGCCACCTCGACATGATCGAGGCCGCGTCGACGCACGGCGACCTGGTGATTGTGATCGTGAACAACAACGCTCAGCAGATCGCCAAGAAGGGCAAGCTCATCATCGATGAGGCCGATCGCCTCCGCATGGTCGAGGCGCTGCGTCTCGTCGACCACGCGTTCATTGCGATCGACCGCGATCGAACGGTGAGTGCCTCCCTCCGAAAGATCGCCGCCGACTTCCCCGATCACCACCTGATCTTCGCGAATGGCGGAGACCGCGAGGAGGGATTCGTACCTGAGGCCGCCATCTGCGAGCAGCACGGCATCGAGATGTTGTTCGGCGTGGGCGGAGACACAAAGGCAGACTCATCGAGCCGGATCAATGTCGAATTGGGTCTGGAAGATGCACCGAGCGCCCCGCCGAGTGCAACAACCTGAGGCTGTCGGGACGGAGCCCTAACGGCTTAGACCGGTACCAGCGGCTGACGACTACCCGTCCGCCTCTGTGTCGGCGTCAGCATCTGCATCTGCATCTGCATCTGCATCTGCATCTGCGTCAGCGTCGTTGTTGGCCAAGACGTCGTTGATGTTGATGGGGTTGCCGTCCTCATCGAGGAAGACGTTGCCATCGCCGTCGAGCAGATTCCCGTCAGCATCAAAGCCCTCGCCAGTGATGCCCGCGTCCAGATCGCCAAGACCATCGGTACGTAGGATGTTCGGTGACGCTGCAGCAGCTTGGCTCACCGAGGCCTCTGGGGGCGGAGGAATGTCGGCACCGGCGGGCGCAAGCGCAATCACGATGCCCTCCTGATCCTGACGGAAACGGAAGTTTCGCAGATCCTCGGTGACGACCTCGCTCGGTGTCGACGCTCCAGGTGCAAACCGTGCAATCTGCAAGATTGCATCCTCGCCACCACACTGGACGCCCTCCTCAAGTGCGGGGCGATCAGCGAACGTCATGCGTTCGTCATTCACGATGTCGGTGCGGGTCGCATCGAGGAATCGTTCGAGCTGTGCGTTGTTGCCCGTCGCCGATGACGAGAAGGGATGGAGGTGAATGACGCCGTCGCCATGGGTGTGAATTCCGGCGTTTGCGAGACCGGGGTCCTCCAAGTTGGGCAAGAAGCCATCGGTCGTGCAGTCATAGATACCGATGGGGAGATGCCAGTGATCGTCAAATGACGGCGACAGTGCCTCGACATCACGGGCGTTCCAGGCAAATGCGACAAGGGCAGTCCCGAGCACGATGACTGCAGCCATCGCCATTGGAAAGCCGAGGGAACGTTGTTCGCGGCCAACCGCCGAGGAAGGTGTCGAGCCGGCCTTTGCAGCCTTGGCGACCTTCTTCGAAGAGTCGGAAGCGGAGTTCTTGGACGAATCTGAGCGTGCCACGACAGAGCATGCTAGCGACAAACGCCAACAATGGATTCGCACCCGGCCGCGATCGTTGCGGAATCCTTACCTCAGCGCTCCAACAACTCCTCGAACACGTGCTCGTAGTCTTGTGCCGCTCGTTCTGGCGTCACCCACTTTTCGACCCATGCGCGACCGGAAGCTCCCATGTGGCTGCGACGTTCGGGAGATGCGAGCAGTTCGCGTAGAGCCTCGACCAAGGGCCCCGACTCGTCAGGCGGAACCGAGTGTCCTGCACCGGCCTCGACCACGACACGTCCGACCTCGGTCCCCTCGTCGACACTTGCCACGACCGGACGTTCCACCGCCAAGATCTTGTACAGCTTCGATGGAACACTCGACCACGCCAAGCCGCGCCGCAACGGGATCACATGCACGTCGGCTGCTGCCAACACCTCGGGCACGCGCTCGACCGGTTGGTACGGAATCACCCGGAAGTTGTCGAGCCCCTCGGCTCGACGGCGAACCTCGCCGATTGCGGACCCCCCGCCGTTGACGACGAACACGACGTCTTCGAGGTCGGTCATCTCACGTGCCGCATCGGCGAGCAGCTCGATCGACTGGGAGAAACCAACGTTGCCGCAGTACATGACCACACGCTTGCCCTCGAGGCCGTACTCATCGCGATACGAATTCTCGAGCGCTTGCGGTTCGAACGTCGAGATGTCGACGAAATTTGGGATGATTCGCGTCGCCGTGCTCGTCTTGTTCGCCACGTTTCGTTCCATCTCTTCACTCAGAACAGTGACGACATCGGCGCGGTCGTAGACGAACTTCTCGAGCGCCTGTGCGGCACGAATCACACGAGGGTTCGAAATCGTTCCCGTCTCGATCGCGACGTCGGGGAAGACATCTTGAATATTGAAGACGAAGGGAACTCTGCGACGTTTTGCCGCGAGCCACCCCGCAACGCCGAGAGAAAGGGGCGGGGACATGGCGAAAACGACATCGGCGTCGAACCGATCGACGACGGCGGCTCCGAGGCCGATGGCGGTGAATCCGGCAAACGCCGCAGCGCGAGCCCCGATGTTCCCCTTATCCGTTGGGAACGGATGCACTCGGGTGATCTTGCCCCACGGCCGCTTCTCGGTACGGGTGAGCTTGCCTTCCCAACCCGACTCGACCGCGTGCTCGCGATACCAGGGAAGAGCGGTGACGACGTGCAACTCATGGCCCATTGCCCCGAGATGGTTCACGATCGCGCTCATGAATTCGCCGGTCGGAGCGCTGTCGGGTTCGAAATGGGGGCACAGCACCTGAATCTTCACCGTGCGCAAGGCTAGAGCGTCAGCTCCTGGTATGCGCCTCTCTGCTGTTTCGCCGTCGCTGCAGCGGTGAATCGAGTGGCGTTGTCGTAGCCGCTCGCCACAATCGAGTCACGTGCGGCGCCGGTGAGAGGCTCTCTCATGGACCGCGCCCAGCCGTCGATGTCGTCGGGGTCAAACAACCTCGCTCCAAGGCCAGCGACCTCTGGCAAGGCGCCAGCCGTCGAAGCCACGACTGGGAGTCCCCGCTGCTGCGCCTCGAGGATCGGCAGACCAAATCCTTCATACCGCGAGGGAAACACCATCATCTCGGCGCCGAGGTACAGGGCCTCGAGATCTGCGCTCGACACGTGTCCCAACAGATGAATGCGGCTGGACGTGACTGCGGCCGCGGCGCTGATCTCGTCATGGTCACGCCCAATCGCTCCGACGCAGACGAGCTGGATCTCGGGGCGAGCGCGCTGCGCCTCCGAAAACGCTCTGAACAAAACGCGATGATTCTTGTGTCGCATCGTCATCGCCGGATACAAGATGAGCGGGCCGTCGTCGAACAGCGCCTGCACTCGCGCAGATGCCCGGTGTTCATCGGTTGTCGAGCGGAGGTCGGAGAATGCAGAAACCGTTCGTACCTTGTCCGACGACAGCGAGAACTTTTCGCGAACCTGTTGTGTCACCCAGTTGCTCGGCGTGACCACGAGATCGGCCCGCGCGACCGAAAGAGGTATCGCTCGCTCGAGGAATCGTCGCTTCAGGCCGCCGAAGTTTGTCGGATCGTCGAGTGGTTGCAGGTCATGGATGGTCAACAACGTCGGGATCGTTGACGGGAACGGCACGGTTCCACCGGGATGGTGGACAACGTCGAGATCGGAGCGCATCACACGGCGCAACCACGTCCGCTCGAGAAGCACGCGGCGTGCGGGCTGGACAAACTGCTCCGGGGCGAGGTGCGGTGTCACCGACGCCAGACCCGGCCGGACACTATCGATCGCTGCTTCCGTCCCGAAGAGATGCCATTCGATCGGCGCCGTTCCGTCGGACGCAACGGCCTGGCTGACAGCACGAAGGACGCGACGCACATACATCTCAGACCCGCCGACCTCCCCAGGCCGCAGCCACAAGAGATTGATCCCAACGCGCACTACAACACCGACCGATAGATGGCAGCGGTGTCCTCGGCTGTCGTCGCCCAGTCGTACCCCCGCGCACGAGCTCGGCCGCGAGCGCCCATTTCGTCGCGCAGCGCCGGATCTCTCACGAGCTCGTCGACGGCTCCTGCAATCGCCCGAGCACTTCGCGTATCGACGGCGATTCCCGCGTCGCGAGCAATCTCGGCGGGGGCCGTGTTCTGCGTCACGATCACGGGCGTCCCCTGAGCCATCGCCTCGAGAACCGGCAGACCGAATCCCTCGAAATGGCTCGGGTAGGCAAGCACCGTCGCCTGAGCCATCAACGCTGCGACATCGCGCGTTGACACCTCGCCAAGCACGATGGCGTTCGCAATTTCGACGTCACCCCATCCTGCCGGCCCGACGACGACGAGCGGGATCGGTTGGTCAATCAGGCTCATCGCGGCGCCTAACATCGCCAGGTTCTTTCGTGGTTCCAGCGTTCCCACATACAAGACGAACTCTTCGGGCAATCCATGGGCAAGCCGAACACGCTGCGCCTCGTCGTCCGGAACCGGCCGCGCGTTCGATCCCCAGGGGATCGTCGAGATGCGGGTCTCGTCGATCCCAGCCAGCACGCAGTCATCTGCTGTCGCAGCAGAGGGCACGATCACCGCCGCATCGCTGGCGACCACCTGCGCCAAAAAGCGATTGAAGAAGCCAACCCCATGCGCCGTGAACCACTCGGGATGACGCACGAACGCCAAATCATGAATCGTCACAACAAGGGGCTTCGAAGTTCCCGGAATGACATACGCGGGAGCATGGACCACGTCTGCCTCGAACCACCTGTCAATCGAGGGACGGCCGGTGCGATTCCACGACTGAACGGTGACCCTCGCCGGCAGGGGAATCGACTCGAGCTCGAGGCCACTGGGAAGCTCGAGCACCGGGTTCTGGCGATGGCGCAGCGCGAGCCCGACGAGATCCAGCTCGGTGTGCGCGGTCAACGCATCGAGCAGAGAGTTCACCGAACGCGCCGTGCCTCCTGGGACAGCGTTCCAGTTCTGTTCGACCAGAATTGCAGCCCGTGTCACGCCACGACGCTACTCGCGGCGATCAGCGAGCGAGCAACGACGCGAAATATTCGATCGTGCGCTCGAGGCCCTCGCGCAGCTCAACCTCTGGCGTCCAGCCAAGAAGGTTCTTCGCCTTTGTGATGTCGGGCTTGCGTTGTGTTGGATCATCGACGGGCAGATCGTGGTAGGTCACGACGCTCCCACTGTTGGTCATCTCGACCACGAGCTCCGCCAATTGACTGATGGTGAACTCGTTGGGGTTGCCGATGTTCGTTGGCGAGGTGACATCGCTGTCGAGCAACGCGAGGAAACCACGAATCTCATCGGCTACATACGTGAAACTTCGTGTCTGAGAGCCGTCGCCATAAATCGTCAGATCGTCGCCTTGCAGCGCCTGAACGATGAAGTTCGAGACGACACGACCATCGTTTGGCCGCATCCGTGGACCGTAGGTGTTGAAGATGCGAACGATGCGGGTGTCGATGCCGTGATGGGTGTGGTACGCCATCGTCATCGCTTCGGAGAAACGTTTGGCCTCGTCATAGACCCCGCGTGGGCCAACGGGGTTCACGTTGCCCCAGTATTCCTCCGTTTGGGGATGCACGAGCGGGTCGCCGTACACCTCCGAGGTCGACGCCATGAAAAAGCTTGCGCCCTTGGCCTTGGCCAATCCCAGGCTGTTGTGAGTTCCGAGGGAGCCCACCTTCAGCGTCTGAATCGGCATTTCGAGATAGTCGATCGGCGAAGCCGGCGATGCAAAGTGCATCACCACGTCGACGTCGCCCGGCACCCACAGATAGTTCGACACATCGGCATTGACGAACGAAAAACCTTCATGACCAAAGTTGTGTTCGATGTTTCGAGTCTCGCCAGTGATCAGGTTGTCGATCGCGACGACTTCGTCACCGCGAGCGAGCAACGCATCGCCGAGATGCGACCCAAGGAACCCTGCACCGCCGGTGACTACGACGCGGGCCACTACGAGCGACCGATCCCCTGGTAGGTGAATCCACGACGACGAACGGCACCACGATCGAGCAGGTTGCGACCGTCGACGATGTGTTTGGTGTTCATGACTTCAGCCAACTTGTCGAGATCGACGAACTTGAACTCTTCCCATTCCGTGAGGATTGCCAACACATCGGCTCCCTCGGCAGCGGCGTAGGCATCGTCGACGACGTTGACGGCCTCGATCGGACAGTCTTTTGCAACGGGGTCGTATGCGGAAACGATCGCTCCGGCTTCGACCAGGCGCCCGGTGATCTCTATCGAGGGACTATCGCGCATGTCATCGGTGCCGGCTTTGAACGTCAAACCGAGGACTCCGATTCGGACGCCCTCGAGTGAACCACCAGCGGACGAGCGAATCTTTTCAACGACGCGATCGAACTGTTCGTTGTTGACCTCGATCACACCCTTCAGGAATGCAAAGTCATAGCCGGCGTCTTCGGCAATTCCGATCATCGCCTTGGTGTCCTTCGGGAAACAGGAGCCACCCCAACCCGGCCCGGGCTTCAGGAAGTGATGGCCGATACGACTGTCGTAACCGATCCCCATGAGGACGTCAGCGACGTCTGCTCCCGCTGCCTCACAGACCGCAGCGACAGCGTTCGCAAAGCTGATCTTGGTCGCAAGAAACGCGTTCGCGGCGTACTTGCACGTCTCGGCGGAGGCTGGATCCGTGATCAGAATCGGTGCCCTGACCCCGAGATACAGCGCCGCAACGCGTGAGGCTGCGCCCCGATCTTCAGCGCCGATGACGACGCGGTCCGGGTTGAGAAAGTCGTCAACAGCGGAACCTTCGCGCAGGAACTCCGGGTTGGACACCACGTGCACGTCCGGGCGTTGCATTGCACGCTCGACGAGGAGAGTCGAGCCAACGGGCACCGTCGATTTGTTGACAACGACGGCTCCACGATCGAGGAATGGGGCGATCTCGCGCGCCGCTGCCTCGACATACGAAAGATCGGCGCGGCCATCGGCTCCCTGCGGGGTTGGCACGCACAAGTAGATGAACTCGCGGCCTTTCACCGCTGCTTCGGCGCCAAGTACGAATTCGAGGCGCCCGGCCTTCATGTTTTCCTGAACGATCGACTCGAGTCCCTCCTCGTGGATGGGGATCTCGCCACGCTTCAAGCGCTCGACCTTGCTCTCATCGATATCAGCGCACATGACGTTGTGCCCGAGTTGGGCAAAACAAGCGCCTGTCGTGAGCCCGACATAGCCGGTGCCGACGACCGCGATCCGCGAGGTCGACTGAATCTCGGTTACTGCCATTTCTTCGTACTCCTCATTGCACGCCGTCCGTTGCTGGACAGGCGACGCCTTCTGGTGGTCTTCCCCGCGCAACGATGATAGGAGAGATTACGTCAGACGTCGTTGGGCCAATTGGCACATCGGCACGCTCGGTGGTCAAAGTTGAGGGTAAAGACGAACCGTCGACATCCGACGGCGCTGTGGTTGTCGTCACAACCGCGTCGGCGGTGGCCACGGAAGGAGCGGTCGCAACGCGGATCGCTGCATCGAGACCCGGAGCGATGTCGCTGATCGGACGTGGGAACACTCGAACACCCGCAAAGTCGAGACCAACGTCGAGGCGCAGCGATGCTCCTTGTTCAGGGATCAGCCGCGGGACGCCCTCGAGATATCGAGCCAAAAGAAGAGTCTCTTCCCGATCGTTCGGGTCGAACCGAATGGCCGTGGCACCGCTGGCCGTCTCCTCGGCATCCACCCCACCAAAGTCGGTCGCAACGAAACCACGTTCTGCGAGCTGACGCGCGTGCGAGTCACTCGTTGAGCTCACTGCGACGGTTACCTGTTCAGGTCGAACCCCGTCGGCGCGGCCCTGAAACACGGACAGAAGATCGCCCGCCGCATCGGCAACCAGACCCTCTCCGACGTAGCGACCATCCTCGGAGAATTGTGCTGCCACGGGGAGGGTGGCCACTCGCAAGGCTTCAGTGTCGTAATCCGCGAACGCGGCCGCAAGATCCGACATGTCATTGAGCGTCAACTCTGCGTCGAGCTGTACCGCCTGACTTCCAGCGTCGATCAAGTTCCGAATGCGACTGAGGTCAGACCGACCAACATCGAGCACTTGTTCAAGAGCCAGCACCATGAACTCCTGCTGGCGTTCGATGCGAGCGAGGTCGGGAGCGGCGGCGGCCAATGGAACCCACTCTCCTTCGATCCGTTCCTCGATCTTTCTCGCGCGCACGTACCCGAGTGACTCGCTGCCGTTCAGGGACCAGCAGCCAGCGGGAACGGCCAACCCCGATCCCAGGTCACGGGTGTCGTAGGGGAAATTGATCGGGACCCCGCCGACGATTTCCACGATCTCGGCAAATCCGGCGAAGTCCGCGATGACGAAATGATTGGTGCGAATGTCGAAGTTCGCATCGATCGTCGAGATCAGCGAACCGATCCCTCCAACGGCCATCGTCGCGTTGATGCGTGTGCTGGTGCCGCCAGGTGCTTCGACGATCAGGTCGCGCGGCATCGAGACCACCGACGCATTTCCCGTGGCGGGGTCGAGCCGAAGGATCAGGATCGTGTCGGGCCGCACAATCCCACGAGCCTCATCCTCCACCGGCCTCCCTTGGCGGACGGGATCGTCTTCGTCGAGTCCCTCCGAGCTATCAACACCGACGAGCAACACGTTCACCGGATCCCCGGGCTCACCCGCAACTTCGAGAACGTTGTCTCCGACAGCGATCCGAGGAATGCCGGCGAGCACGGCGCGCGCTTCCCAGAAGAATTGCGCTGCGATGAAGAACCCCGCCGCGACGAGGAGGCCAGCGAGGATCAAGAACCGCTGCGGCCACGAGCGCCGATGAGGTTGGCTGGGGTGAGCAACGGCCGTCATTTCAGGCCACAACCTAGTCGGCCAGATGCTTGCGCCCTCGGAGGTCATGCGGCCGCAGGTGCACGACGTCGCCCACGTCGATCCGTCGCTGGACCCCATCGACCACGATGATCAACGCACCATCGGGAGACAGATCGGTGGCCTCACCGATCACCGTGCCGTGAGCCTGCTCGACTCGCACCGTCGTTCCGATGGTCGTACAACGCTCCCGGTATCGATCATGAAGATGCTGAAGACCGGACGCTCGAACACCATCGAGCTCCTCGTCAAATGAGCGGATGAGGACCCGGGCGAGCGAACTGCGATCGACGGTTCCCGCACCGAGCTCGTCGAGGTTGGCGGCATCGGGCAAGTGCAACCTTGCGTCGCGATCCGGCCAGCTGACGTTGCACCCAAGGCCCGCCACGACACCGATGAACTGCCCGTCCACCGTTACAGCCTCGCTGAGCATGCCTCCGACCTTTCGATCGTCGAGCGTGACGATGTCGTTCGGCCACTTCAGGGCAACCTCACGTCCGTGCTGCGAAATCGCTTCGATCGCCGCCACCGCCAACGCGGTGGGCACGGCGTGCGCATCGTCAGCTGGGCTCCACGGCACGAAGAACGAAACCAACAAACCGCCACCGGACACCATGTCCCAACGACGTTCTCGACGTCCGCGGCCCGCGGTTTGTTCGTCGGTGAAGGCAACCGCAGCCTCCGACGGTTGCGTTCTGGCGCGCTCGACCAGATCGGCGTTTGTCGAGCCCGTGATCTTCTCCCAGGACACCTCTTGGAAACGTCCGTGGGCGGCGTTGTCGAGCTCCATGGAACCGAGTGTGTCCGACATCTTGCGGAGAGCCAACTCGCATTCACCCGACGTTTCCGACTACGACAAGGGGATGTTCTCAAACGTCCTCATCGCGAATCGCGGCGAAATCGCCGTCCGGGTGATCCGTGCCTGCCGCGAACTCGGTGTAACCACGACCGCCGTCTACTCCGAGCTCGATCGCGACTCACTTCATGTTCGTCTCGCAGATCAGGCGTACGCACTCGGTGGCCAGACGGCAGCGGAGTCGTATCTCAACACTGATCGAATGCTCGAAATCATCACCGAGAGCGGAGCCGATGCCGTACACCCCGGGTATGGCTTCTTCTCGGAGAACGCCGACTTCGCACGTGCGATCACGGAGATGGGGGTGACCTTCATCGGCCCACCACCTGCTGCGATCGAAGTGATGGGAGACAAGATTTCGGCACGCGAGGCAGCCGAGAACGTCGAGGTATTCGGCGTGCCGGGCACGACCGACCTGATCACCAGCCCAGACCAGGTGCACGCTTTCGCAGACATCCACGGGTGGCCGATCGCCATCAAGGCAGCGTACGGCGGAGGCGGCCGCGGCATGAAGGTGGTTGCAACGCCCGAAGAAGTCGAGAGTGCCATCGAGTCGGCACAGCGCGAGGCGCTCGCATACTTCGGCCGCGACGAGATCTACATGGAGCGATTTTTGTCGGCCCCTCGGCACGTCGAGGTACAAGTGCTGGCCGACCAGCACGGAAACTGCGTCTCGCTGGGCACGCGCGATTGCTCGGCCCAGCGGAGACACCAAAAGCTGATCGAAGAGGCACCCGCACCGGGGATCGACCAGTCGATTCTCGACGACATGTGCGAAGCCGCGATCAAGGTGGCCGTCGGGTGTGACTACACCAATGCGGGAACCGTCGAGTTTCTCTACGAAGACGGCAAGTTCTACTACCTCGAGATGAACACCAGGCTGCAGGTCGAGCACCCCGTGAGCGAGCTCGTCACAGGAATCGACCTGGTAGAGCAACAGCTGCGGGTGGCATCCGGTGAGCCGCTTGAATTCACACAGGAGGACATCGAGATCCGCGGCCACGCGATCGAGATTCGAATCAACGCAGAGGATCCCGCCGAGGGCGCCTTCTTGCCATCTCCCGGACCGATCACCGAGCTTGCTTCGCCGGATGGTTTCGGCACGCGGTTCGACACGGGCTACAACGCCGGCGACGAGATCAGCCAGTTCTACGACAACCTCGTGGGCAAACTGTGCGTCTGGGGCAAGGATCGCCCGACGGCGATCAACCGTGCACTCCGGGCACTTCGCGAGCTGGTCATCGAAGGCGTCGCCACGACAGTTCCGGCCGACATCGCGATCCTCGAGGCCGAGGAATTCCAGAACAACACCCATTCGACCAACTGGGTGGAGAACGGTCTCGACCTCACCGGCATCCGGTCGACCGTGCAATCCGCCGAGAGCGTCGATGACGAGCCGCTCATCCAGAAGCAGGTTCCCGTCGAGGTCAACGGCCGCCGATACGACGTCAAGCTCTGGGTACCCGAGACCGCCGCAGCGGCAGCCCCTGCGCGCAAGAAGCGTTCCGCTGGCGCTTCGACAGGCGGTGCCGGAGGTGGAAACGGCGAAGTCGTTGCTCCGATGCAAGGCACGATCGTCGGCGTGAAGGTTGCGGTCGGCGACTCGGTCGCGGCGGGTGACGCCGTCGTCGTGCTCGAAGCCATGAAGATGGAGAACTCGATCGCCGCCGACATCGATGGCACGATTGCCGAGGTCAAGGTCGCTGCGGGCGACTCGGTGGGTTCGGGCGACTTGCTCGTCAAAATCGAAGCGGGATAATTCGCCGGGCTTCGCCCCTACTCGTCGACCCCTCCGGTCGAAAACCGCGTAAACCGACCTGGCCGATCGCCGCAGCGCCCCATCCCGTCGTGTGACAGTCGACACAAGGGGTCTGACCCCTTTTTTGAAAAAGGGGTCAGACCCCTTCGTAGAGCTAGTCCGCGGTCGCGGCGGTACGAGCGGGAAACGGAGACCTATTCGGCGGCGTCGGTGATGGTTTCTGACAACGTCGGGTGCACGAACATGGTTTCGTTGAGGTCGGCGACGGTGAGTTGGTTCGCGACGCAAAGCGCGATGATCGAGATGAGTTCAGCAGCGTGGCGCCCCACGATCGAACCACCGAGAACAACGCCGGTCGCTGGGTCGGAGATGAGCTTCACGAAACCACGAGGGTCGTCGTTGATCAACGCCTTGGCGGAGGCTGAGAAAGGAACCTTCGTGACCCTGACCTTGCGACCATGCGCGAACGCATCAGCTTGAGACACCCCAACGTCCGCGATCTCGGGCTCGGTGAAGATCGCCGAAGCCGCCTCGCTGTAGTTGATGTGTCGATGCGGTCGATCCTGATGCATCCCCATCATGTGCTCGGCAATCTTTCGGCCTTGCATCGTGGCCACCGAGGACAACGGCAACTTGCCAGACAAGTCGCCCGCCGCATAGATGTGCGGCACGTTGGACTGACCGTTGTGGTTGATCGGGATGAAGCCCCACTCCTCGTCGACGCCAGCGTTCTCGAGACCGAGGCCGTCGGAGTTCGGGATGGAACCTATCGCCAACAGCGCGTGCGAGCTCTCCACGATTCGGCCGTCATCACAACGCACCACGACGGAGTCACCGGAACGTTCGATACTCGTCGACCGAGCGCCCTTCAGAAGTTTGACGCCACGTTCGATGAAATTCTGCTCCAGCTCGTACGCGACCTCCGGATCCTTGTCCGGTAGTACGTGCTGGCGACTGACGATCAGCGTGACCTTCGAACCAAGCGAGCTGAACATGTGCACGAACTCCACACCCGTGACACCGGAGCCGACGATGGTCAGGTGCTCGGGGATTTCGGGCGGCGGATAGGCGTCTCGGGTCGTGAGAATTCGTACACCGTCCGGGGCACACCACTCCGGAATACGTGGACGACTTCCTGTCGACAGGAGAATCGTGTCGGCTTGCAACGTCTCTGTCGAACCGTCGACCAGCGTGGCTTCCACCGAATGTGTGCCCGTCAGCCGGCCAGTTCCCTGCAGGATCCGAACGTTCTGGCTGTTGAGGAGCTCATTGTTCGACGCTTCGAGATGTCCAAGGATCTTCTCGAGCCGCTCCGACAAGTTGGTCGTGTCGATCGTTGGATCGACGTGCTCGAGACCCATGCCCTCGCTTCGGGCGAGGAAGGACAATGCTCCCCCCGTAGCAATCATCGCCTTCGACGGGATGCAGTCCCAAAGGTGTGCGGCCCCGCCGATGATGTCCCGCTCGACCAACGTGACCTCGGCTCCCAATCGAGCAGCGTGGGTGGCTGCGGCCACTCCACCGGGGCCGCCTCCGATGACAACAAATCGCATAGGCATAGCCCGAAAGACTAGTACCACCGCTCCGACGTTCAGGGCTACTACGATCAGCCCACGTGAACGCCCTTTCAGGACCCCTGTATGTGGTCGCCGGTGTACTGCTGGTTGCCGGCATTGCAAAGGTTGTCCGCCCGTCGGCGACAGCCACCGCACTTCGCGCCCTTCGGGTTCCTTCGCCGATGGTGGCGACACGGCTGCTCGGCGCCGGTGAAATCGCCCTGACAGGCGCCGCGTTCGCGATCGGTTCGCCGGTTCTCTGGGCAGGAGTAGCACTTGCGTATGCCGTCTTCACGGTATTCATACTCTGGGCGCTTCGCGATGGCGACGTCCTTGGGTCATGTGGTTGCTTCGGGCGTGAGGACACGCCTCCGACACCCGGCCACGCGGCATTCAACGCGGGCGCGGCCACGATTGCCGGCTTGGCGGTCGTCGACCCCGTCCGACTTGCAGATTTCGACGGCTCGGCGTTTGCCGCGGTACTCCTCGTTTGTTTGGTGGCTGTCGGAACCGCTGTCGCGATCGCTGCACTCACCGAACTTCCACGCACCCTTGCCCTTGCCAAAGGCACCGCAATGCCTGCGCCTGCCACATTCTCGATTCGAGGTCGATCATGAGCATGCGTTTGGTCGACCGAGCGGGTACCGCAATTGCCGGCCACACCTCTCGGCGCGGATTCCTCACCAAAACTGCGCTCGCCGGCTCGGCGCTTGCGACGGTCCCAACCGCATACGTGTTGAAACCGGGCACCGCATACGCAGCGTTGTGCCGATGCAACAACCAAGACTGCGACTGTGGCTCGACCTGCTGCGATGGCTACACCGAGTTCTGCTGCACGCTCACAGGCGAGAACTCTTGCCCGACCGACACCGTGCCCGCCGGGTGGTGGAAGGTCGACGGCTCTTCGTTTTGCACCGCCAGCGGTGCTCCCGGTCCGCGGTATTACCTCGACTGCAACGCAATCCCGGCGGGTCCATGCGGACCTGGCGGTGTGACCCGGCTCACCGACCAGTGCGACTGCACCTGCGCCGACGGCAGCTGCGGTAACCGCAAGGCCTGCTGTACGGCTTTCCGATACGGGCAGTGCAACCAACAGATCTCGTGTCTCGGTCCGATCGTGTGCCGGGTCGTGACCTGCACACCACCCTGGCGCTTCGACCCGACCTGCACGACCGCGACCGCTACGGACAACAACACCCGGTGGCACAACCGACCTTGCCTCGAGCGCCCAACGCCGGCCCGGGGAGCACTGCCAGCAACGTTCCACAACGGGTCCTGGACGTTGGCGTATTCGGTCGGCAATGAAGGCGAAGTCGAGACCGTCAACTTCGGCTTCGGTCAGCCTGGTGACATCCCCGTGATGGGCGATTGGAACGGCGATGGAACGTGGACCGTCGGTGTTGTCCGCGGCAACGAGTGGATCCTGCGAAACGAGAACTCCTCTGGGCCCGCCGACTACAACTTCAGATTCGGCAATCCCGGCGACATCCCGGTCGTTGGCGATTGGAACGGCAACGGAACCTTTGGCATCGGCATGCGAGAAGCCGATTCACGACGCTGGCACCTGCGCGAGACGGCGTCGGCGGGTGAACCCGACCGCTCCTTCTGGTTTGGACGCAAGACCGACCTCCCAGTCGTCGGCGATTGGAACGGAGATGGCGTCACAGGCATTGGCATCATCCGCCAAGGCGCTCGCTTTCGCCGGCCCAGCACGCGGTGGCTGCTTCGCAACCGAGCAACCAAGGGCAGCCCACAGCTGCGCCATTGGTGGGGCTCGTATCGACCCACCTACGTCGTGGGCGACTGGAACCTGAACGGGAAGACCCAGCTCGGAATGGTCCGCGCTGGAGGCAAGTGGCAATTCCGAGGTGGACCCGTGAGAAACATCACGTTTGGCCACCCCGACGCCATTCCACTCACCTGGCAAGCCGCGGAGTGGACGCCCGGACGTCTACCCACATGACCGCCGTTGTGGCGGCTCTCGCCGTCGTCGTGTTCTTCCTCACCATTCTCGTCATCGGTTTGCTCCGAAGCCACGGCGAGATGCTTCGTGCCTTCAACGAAATGGGGGTCACGTTCGGCCACGACGACTCCGAGACGTCCGGCGCCACGACTTCGATCGCCGCTCCGACACGCAAACCAGTTCCGCATGCAAGCGAGCGAGTGGTGGAGGGCACAGGCGATGGCACCGTTCACGACATCAACGGAACAACTCCCCGAGGCGGGGGCATTGCCGTTGCGCTGCAAAATCGCAACGAACGAACCCTGCTTGCCTTCCTGACCAGCGGATGCACGACCTGTCGCGGATTCTGGGATGCGTTTCGAAATGACCCGGCACTGCCTCGAACCGTGGATCGCCTCGTCATCGTGACACGCAGCAACGACGAAGAAAGCCCAGCTGCTCTTCAGAATCTTGCGCCGGGCAACCACACGGTGATCATGTCCTCCGATGCGTGGGACGATTATGGCGTGCCGGTCTCACCGTATTTTGTGCTTGTCGATGGCCCGACGGGAAGCATCGAAGGAGAGGGCGCCGCGTCCACATGGACCCAAGTCGGTTCTCTGCTGGCCCGAGCGGAAGCCGACATCGAAGTGGAGAACGAAAAGCGCATCGACCAAGAGCTCGAGGCCGCTGGCATCACCCCGGACGATCCGACGCTGTACCCGCACGGCGTCGACGCGGATACGCCGTGATCGCCAACGCTGTCCTCGTCACCGGCCTTGTCGCCGCCGTTGCCGGCGCGCTTCGATCAACCTGGTCTCCTTGAGGTGAATCGATGCTCTCGAGCATTCATCCGTTCGGGGAACGGAGTCGCAACAACACGTTTGGCCGCACCGCCTCTGCCCACGTTTTGGGCAGTTCGCTTGGTGGCGCGCTCCTCGGTCTGATCTTCGGCTCATTGGGGTGGCTGCTTCTGACCCTGATCGACCTGTCGATCGACACACGCACGATCCTCATTCTCGTCAGCGCCCTCGCCGCGCTCGTCATCGAAGCGACCGGACGTGAGCGGCTGCTCCCCAGTCGGTCTCGCCAAGTCAACGAGAACTGGATACAGAACTACCGGGGGTGGGTCTACGGCGGCGGATTTGGTGCCGAGCTTGGATTCGGAATCTCCACGATCATCACCACGCCGCTCATTCACCTGCTGGTCGTTGCCATGGTTCTCGTCGGTTCAATCGGCGCTGGCGTGCTGTTGGGCGTCACCTTCGGGCTGGTCAGGGGGGCTACCGTTCTGGCAGCCCGTCGCGTCGACTCTCCCGACTCCCTACGCCTGTTCCATCAACGACTCGATGCACTACGCGTACGATCCAGATCAGGCGCCGTTGCCTCGCTCGCTCTCGCTTCAGCAATCGGCCTTGCCGGCGTGATCTCATGACGCAGAAAGGACCTCGACGATGACACCCCTGTCAGCAGGAGGACTATCCGTTTCGCTTCCCTCAGGTTGGGAGGGCGAGATCTTCAACCGAGCCCCGACCGTCGAAGGACGAAGCCTGGGGGGCCCAGTGGGCGACACCGAAGTCGCCCGCAACGTCGTCCATCTCGCGAACTTCGCGCTTCCAGCCGAACGTGGCGACTTCGGCAGTGGCGCCGTCGAAATCATGAACTCGGGCGCCATCTTGGTCATCTTGTTCGAGCACGGACCCGAAAGTGCCGACACACCGCTGTTTGCGCGCTCCGGTGTCCCGCAACTCACGACCGAAGAGTTTCATCCGCAGCAGATGCAACGCACTCTCGCGGGCCAGTCAGGACGTCAGATCTTCTTCAACGCTTCTGGCCGAGCCTTCTGTCTCTACGTCGTGCTCGGCGGTCATCGTCAACGAGAGGTGCTCGTCCCCATCGTGAACAAGGTCCTCGCCTCACTCGATATCGAGAAACTCTGACTCGAGGTCTTCGCTCGGCCAATCATCCGGGCAGATGCAGTCCGTCCGGGGTTTGTCACTCGTCCAGTCGACGGTGAACCAATCGGATTTCAGCCCGAACGCTCGACGGAAGTCGTTACCGCTGATGGTGAAGGTCTCGTCACCAAACATCAGCGTCACTTCGAAGACACGGCCGCCATCTTGACCCAGTCCGTTGCGCTCGGACACGAAGATGCGATCGAGAGATCGTCCGCTCCAACGCGCTTCGATGTCGGAAATGTCGATGTCGACACTCCAGTCGTGATTCGGGTTGATCTCCACCGCATCTCCGAGATCCTCCACTGCGGGGAAGACCCCTCCAGCCGTCCAGCCACCCGTGGATGAGCTGAACTCGGTTCTCGCCACCTCGCCATCGCGCATCCGGACGACGCCTGCGGTGTCGCTGATTGCAAGATTCGAGGACGGGTGTTCATTACTGGTCAGCTGACCGTTTCGACGAACGGCACGACCGCCGTACACCTGACACGAGATCGTGTCGCATGTCCGCGCATAACTCGTGCGATCCTCCGCGAGCGAATAGGAACGGGCAGACACGGCTTGTGACTGCAACGCCTGGGCACCGTCGCCGTCTCCCAACGAGGCCCAGCTGGCTGGCATCTCGAGCGGCACGACGGCCCGCAGGTAAGCCTCGACCGGGACTGCGTTCACCGTGCGCTGATTCCCATCGTTGTGGACCGCACGCAATTCCCCGCGGTAGTAACGCTGCTCTGTGCTGCTGACACAGCGTTGGATGGTCTCGGCCAACGGCAGGTTGGGGTCGAGTCGAGGCACGATTGGTTGTGTGGGTTCGCCCGCACCATCGAGCGGCAGGCTGATCACGCCGTCGTCGTGTCGTCCAGGTTCGTCGATGCCGTTTCCGTCCCAGTCCCCCACGAGGTAGCGAAGCTTGTTCGCATACGTCAGCGTTTCGAGTGGCGCTCCGAGCGTCGTCCCGATCCGAGGGCGCCGAATCCACTCTCTCGCACGCAAAAGCCCAGCGTCGTCGATGCCATCACCGTCCCAATCTCCAACGAGCGGCGTGTCACCGAGCCAACCCCAATCGAACTCGATCAGCGGCGCCCCACCGCCGGGGCTGAGCATCCACGTGTTGCCGCGTCGAACGCCGAGGTCGTCGTTTCCGTCGCCATCCCAGTCTCCGACGATGGGGGTGTCGCCGGCTTGACCAAAGGAGAGCTCCGAGGTGTTCGCCGAACCGTTGCCGAGCAACCACGTGCCATCGTCGAAGACGCCCGCCGTGTCGACCCCGTCACCGTCCCAATCGCCGCTCACAGGGACCCCAGCTGTCATCTCGAACGATGTCCGGACCGAGACGGCGGGGTTGGTGACGGAACCGTTGTAGAGCGTCCACGTGGTTCCGTTTGCCGTCGCTGCTTCATCGTCGCCGTCGCCGTCCCAGTCGCCCATGACGACGGCGCCAGCGCCGACGGTGCCACTGAGACTCTGGACCTGCGGCGCATCAGCGGTACTGATGCGAATGGTCTCCGCATCGATCACGCCACTTCGATCGGTGAATGGGCCAGCACAGGAGGGCGCATCGGCCAGTACGAAACCACCCTCGACGGCAGTCAAGCGGAGCGCACCACCGGTGCCGACATGGGTGACGTTGTCAGCCTCATCGATCAGGACCACCGCACCGCTATCGACCGCCGCCACGGTTGGCTGATCGCTGGCCGACTCGATGCGAACCGTGAGCACGGAATTGGGCACGACGCCTGCAGTCGTATCGCCGTAGTAGTGGTCGAGGATCTCCGCACTTGTCCAGCCGAAGTTGAGTGCATAACCAAGCGCTCCGTATTGGCTCATACCTCGACCGTGTCCCCAGCCGTGTCCGGTCACGGTCAATGCGCCAGGAGAGTTGTCGCCGTCTTGTGCTGCGGCCGGTGAAATCGATCCTGCCAGAAGGGCGATGACCAGGAGTGTGGCGCGCGCGACTCGGGTGCGGTGCATTTCGCCACGGTACTGGAGGCGAGTCACGAGGTCAGATCGCGGACCACTTCTCCCAGTGGTTCGCGAAAGTCGCGAAGGAGCGGAATCCCAATTTCTCCGAACCGCGTGTTGGCCAACACCGAGTTCGCTGGCCGCGGGGCGGGTCGAGGCGGCTGGAGCTCATGGGTCGCACAAGGCTTGACGCGGTCTGGATCGAGGCCTGCGGCAAGCAGTACCTCGCGACAGAATTCATACCAAGAGACCACCCCTTCGTTGGTAACGTGCATGATCCCGGCCTCCGACCGCTGGGCGAGGAGAAGCAAGACATCGGCAAGGTCTGCGGTGAACGTCGGCTTGCCAACCTGATCGTCGACGAACGTCAACTCAGGATGCCGTTCGGCGGCACGCAAGATGGTCTTGACCATGTTCGAGCCATGTACCCCACACACCCAGGAGGTGCGAACGATCAACCCCATCGCTCCGAGTTCGGCAACTGCGCGCTCGCCAGCGAGCTTTGACGCACCGTAGACCGAGGCGGGGTTGGGCGGATCACTCTCGACGTAGGGCTCCTTCTTCGTTCCGTCGAACACGTAGTCGGTGGACACGTAGAGCAGGCGACTGGCGAATCGTTTTGCCGCGGAAGCAACGTTTGCTGTTCCCGTTCCGTTGACGTCATGAGCGAGCTGCACCGACTCTTCGCAATCATCCACAGCGGTATACGCGCCGGCATGGATGATCACATCGGGCATGACCTCAGCGACCGCGGAGAGAACTGCGCCTCCATCCGTGACGTCGAGCTCTGCCCGGGTGAACGGGTGCAGATCGAGAGCCGATCCAACCAACGCGATGTCGGAGCCCAGTTGCCCGTTCGCTCCGGTGAGAAGAATACGAGTCATGCCTCGAGACGGCTATCTGTTCTTGACGGCCGCTTTGAGCGGCTCCCACCAAGACCGATTGGCGGTGTACCAGGCGACGGTTTCATCGAGCGCATCATCAAACGATCGTTGTGGACTCCAACCCATCGCCCGGATCTTGGTGGTGTCGATGCTGTATCGGCGATCGTGCCCGAGTCGGTCTTCGACATACTCGATCGAACGCTCGTCCTTACCGCAGCGTTCGAGAATCGCGTGGGTCAACTCTTTGTTGGTGAGCTCGTTTCCCGCGCCGATGTTGTACACATCGCCATCGGTTCCTCGCTCGAGAACGAGGTGTACCGCTGCACAGTTGTCCTCGACGAACGTCCAATCTCGAATGTTCAGCCCGTCGCCATAGAGCGGAACCGTTGCATCGTCGAGCAGGTTGGTGACAAAGAGAGGGATCACCTTCTCGGGGAACTGGTACGGCCCGAACTGGTTCGCAGAGCGGGTGATGACCACCGGCAACCCGTAGGTCTCGCGATAGGCGAGCACGACCAGATCGGATGAGGCTTTCGAAGCCGAATAGGGCGAGCGGGGCTCGAGGCCATCCGTCTCCAAGAAACTTCCCTCATCGATGGAGCCGTAGACCTCATCGGTGGAGATGTGCAGAAACCGCTCGATGTCATTCATCCGAGCGATGTCACACACCACGTTGGTGCCACCCACGTTCGTGTGGATGAAAGCATCGGGACCCATGATCGAACGATCGACGTGAGACTCTGCGGCGAAGTGCACCACGTGACTGTGGCCGGGCATCGCGCTCGACACGGCCTCGCGATCGGTGATGTCTCCATGGATGAACGAGAACCTTGACGACCCGTCGAAGTCGGCGAGGTTCTCTCGAACCCCGGCGTAGGTGAGCGCGTCGAAGACCGTGATCTCTGCGTCGGTGTTGTTCATGATCCAACGCACGTAGTTGGACCCGATGAAACCGGCCGCACCGGTGACGAATAGTTTCATGACTGCCTCAGGTTCGGATACTCGTGTACGGCGTTCTACCTGGATCGATGTCGACTCGCAGGGGGTTCGCGGCATCGCGCTCTGAGAGAATCGGTGCCTCGATCCCCCAGTCGGCGCCGATGGCCGGGTCATTCCACAACACGCCGAGCTCGTCAGCGGTGTTGTAGTAACCGTCTACCAGATAGGTGATCACACAGTCGGTGATGGAGCCGAAACCGTGGGCGACACCAGGCGGGATGAACAAACCGAGGTGGTTGTTCTCACCGCCGTCAACCTCACCCATGTCGAGCATTTGTGTGGCTCCGTCGGTGGGAGAATCCACCCGCAGATCGTGCAGTACGACGCGAGCATGCCCGAACGGCACGTACCAATAGTCGGCTTGATGCAGGTGGTAGTGGAGGCCGACGACAGAGCCTGCCTGTCGGTTTCCTCGATTTCCCTGGATCATCTCTCGGCCCAACGCAAACCATTCTCGACGGTAGGTCTCGATGAAATACCCGCGATCGTCCGCGTGGATCGTCGGCTCGACGACGACGACTCCATCGATGACGTCGGACTCGACCAGGTTTGCCACTATCAGCCTTCCAGTTCTACGCGCGAGTGATCGCCGAGCATCAATCGGATGCCGGCGGGTACGTGCGTACCCCGGTCGACATCGACATGAGACCCAATCAATGAGTCGGTGATTCGTGCAACGTTCGCGATCGACGAGTCGGACAAGATGACCGAATGATCGAGCTCGGCAGAGGTGATCGTGCAGTTTGCCGCGACCGACGAGTACGGACCGATGTACGAGTTCGAGACGACCGTGTGTGGTCCGATCACGGCAGGACCACGGACGGTCGAGTTGACGATCTTTGCTCCGGACTCGATCCGCACTCTGCCAACGACCTGCGATGTCTCATCGATGTCCCCGGCCACGGAAGGTTCGATCGTGTCGAGAACCAACCGGTTGCACTCGAGCAGCGGATCCTTTTTGCCCGTGTCGAGCCACCAGCCAATCAGGACATCATGTGCAACGAAGTGCCCCGCATCGATCAGCCACTGGATCGCATCGGTGATCTCGAGCTCACCCCGCTCGCTGGGCTCGATTGCGGCGACCGCCTCATGAATCAACGGGTCGAAGAGATACACGCCGACGAGTGCCAGGTCCGAAGGTGGGTTCTCTGGCTTCTCGACGAGCGCGACGACCGACCCTTCCGGGGTCACCTCGGCGACGCCGAACGAACGAGGATCATCGACCTTCGCCAACAGGATCTGGGCAGCTGGCCCTCCCGAGCTACCGAGCTCAGGACTCGCGCGTTGCTGTTGGAAACCTTCGACAAACCCCACGAGGTTTTGTTCGAGCATGTTGTCGCCGAGATACATCACGAAGTCCTCGTCGCCAAGGAAGTCGCGCGCGATCAACACGCAATGCGCAAGACCGAGCGGGTCCTCTTGACGAATCCAGGTGATCTCCGCACCAAAACTCGTGCCATCGCCGACCGCTGACTTGATGTCTTCACCCGTCTCTGGACTGATGATGATCCCAATCGACGTGATCCCGGCCTCGACCATGGCCTCGATGCCATAGAAAAGAATCGGCTTGTTCGCGATTGGCACGAGTTGCTTGGCAGAGGTGTGAGTAATCGGCCGGAGCCGCGTCCCCGCTCCACCCGAAAGAATGAGACCCTTCACGACGGTGACACTAGCTGGTGAGCTTCACGGCATTGTTCATGACCGGGGCGCAAAGACCCTCGAGTTCCACGATCTCGATCTCATCTCGCCGATCGTAGGTAACCGGGTTTTCCGGGTCGACGTTGAGGGCATATTCCGAAAAGGACATGTCGAGCGCGTCGAACGTCAAAAGTCGTCCAACCAGCGGGTCGCCGAGTCCGACCAACAGCTTGATGGCTTCGACGGCCTGTATCGAGCCGATGATTCCAGGGAGCACCCCGAGCACCCCGGCCACCGCGCAGTTCGGCGCGAGCTCTGGAGGCGGCGGCGATGGCAACATGTCGCGGTACGTCGGACCCGTGCGGGGGTCGAACACGGTCACCTGACCCTCAAAACGGAAGATCGATCCGTGCACGATCGGAATTCCGAGTTTGACGGATGCGTCGTTGAGCACGTACCTGGCCGGAAAGTTGTCCGCGCCATCGACGATCAGGTCGTAGCCCGAGATCAGGTCGAGCACGTTCGATGCGTCCAGGCGAACGGCGTGGGTCCGAACGTCTACATCGGGGTTCAGCTTGCGGATCGTTTCGGCGGCCGAATCGACCTTTTTCTGACCGATGCGATCGACGTTGTGGATGACTTGGCGTTGCAGGTTCGACGCGTCGACGACGTCCATGTCGACGACACCCAGCGTTCCAACTCCTGCGGCGGCGAGATAGAGCGCAGCCGGCGATCCCAATCCGCCGGCACCCAGCAGAAGGACCTTGCTGTTCAACAAGACCAGCTGGCCTGCATCGCCGATTTCAGGCAGGTTGAGATGACGTTGGTACCGGGCGCGTTGTTCCATGGTGAGGGAATCGGGCTCCCCCCAAGCCTGCCCGGAGTCCTTCCAGGCGTTGAATCCCCCCGCGAGCGAAACCACTGCTGTGTAGCCCATGTCGCCGAGCGTCTTGGCCGCGAAAGCTGACCGAGTTCCACCAGCACACATCACGACGATCGGCTCTGAACGGTCGGTGAGCCGCGCTTCGACGGTCGTCTCCAGGAGGCCCCGCGGGATGTTCATCGACCCCGCGACCGAGCCTGATGCAACCTCGTCGGGTTCGCGCACGTCCAGCAGACGCGCACCGGCGCCCAACAGCTCGGCGGCTTTCGAGACGTCGACCTCGTCGATGATCTCCAGAGTTTCGGCAAGCAGGTCTCGAAATCCGGCCATAGGCGTAGCGTACCGTCCGAATCGTGATCGAGATCTGGGCCAGGTGGTGCAGCGGGGCGCTACGACCCCACCAGCCTCGGCAACACATCGCTGATCGATCCACCCACGACCGCATCGGCAATCCCGTCGAACGGCGTCGGCTCGGCATTGACGATCACGAGCGCAGCTCCGCCGCGTTTGGCACGCGGCACCACGCTTGCGATCGGATTCACCGTGAGCGTGGAGCCGATCGCCAACAAGAGATCGGCCTCATCGGCGGCCCGTTGTGCTCTCGAGAGGTCTTCAGGGATCAAGGCTTGCCCGAACGAGATGGTCGCCGATTTCATCAGGCCGCCGCACACCGGACAGTCCGGGTCTACTTCGCCTGCTCGCACGCGATCGAGAACCGCGTTCATCGTTGTGCGATAGGAACAACTGAGGCACCCTGCCTTGCGAGTCGTGCCGTGGATTTCGACCACTCGATCATCATCGATGCCCGACATTTGATGCAGCTCATCGACGTTCTGCGTGATCAAGGTGTGCAGTACGCCCCGCTCCTGGAGCGGCAGAAGGGCTCGATGCCCAGCGTTGGGATGCACGTTTGCCCACAGCTTGCCCTCTGCGCGAAGCGCCCAGTTCGCCCGACGGACTTCTGGCTCGTTGACATAGTTGGAAATGTTCGAGGCCTTTTCCGCCTCGGGGTTCTTGGTCCACAGGCCATTCGGGCCACGAAAGTCGGGCAGCCCTGAATCGGTCGAGATTCCGGCACCCGTGAGAACCGTGATGGAACTGGCGCTCAGGATCAGCCCGCGCGCCGTGTCGAGCTGCTCAGCCATCTGCCTCGAGTCGACGAATTCGACCTTCCAGCTCCGAAATGCGGGACCGTTCGTCGAGGTTCACATAGCGATACGCGCTCCGTGCCGCCTTCAACCCTCTGAATGCGAGCTTTCGCCCAGGGTTCGACGTCCACGGCTGTTCGATGTCTTCGGGAAAGGCAAGGTCGCGTACAGCGATATCGAGCTGGTGCCAGCGGATGATCTTTTCGATGTTCGTGGCGTCGATCGTTTCGGGATCACATGCTGCCGGCAGACCATCGTAGAGACCTCCGCTCTCATGGAGCTCTGGATGATGGTTCTCGTAGATGTGTCGAGGTGGTGAGATCTGATGGGGCCATTCACCCGGATACTGCGGCCAGCCAAGAGTTCCGAACGGTTCAGGATCGGCGAAGGCTTCGGGGGCGATCGACGCCGCGACCGTGAAATAGGTCGACCATTCCTCTAGCGCGTACGTCTCGGCATAGGGAGCAAAGCGATGCGCCACTTCTGCGTACAACGCCTTGTTGATGACCTGCGGCATGTGGCACGCATAGGAGAGTGGGTCCGGGTACCCCATCTGTCGCAGGAGGACCCACGTGTTCAAGATGCTCTCATCGAATTCAGTGTTCGCCCGTCGCCAGCCACCCATGGTGTGAAACCACCGCCTGCGATGTTCGCCCGACTCCGTGATGAACGTGGAACGGTCGACTGAAACGAGTGGTCTGCTGTCGTCATCGCTCATGACAAAGACATCGGCAACCGCAGGATGACTGGCCGCCTTCGTTCGCAACAAGTAGTTGCGCGAGGTATGTGCCATGGCGGAGAGCTCACTCGTCGTCCGCCCGGTCAGCTCCTCGTCGGTCAGCACAGTTCCAAGAGTCTCGAAACTCGACGCAAGTCGATCTGGCGCAATGACCACGACGTCGTCGAAGAAGGGCGCGAAATGCGCCACGTGTTCCAGAGTTTGGCGGAACAGATCGGGTCGAGCGGAGAGGTACAGAATCTGCACGCTGCCGAACCTACTTCCTCGGCCGGCGTCGGCCGGACTTGCTCAGCCTGCCGACGTCCTCGACATCGACGGTTCGGGTCGATGCAATCTCGTTTCTTGCCGCTCGAGCGTGTCGAAACCCGCGTACCGCCTCGCCGAGTGATGCGGCTCGCCAGCGCGCCAGTCTGAGCCGCTCCTCTCGTTGGTCGGGTGTTCGTACCGCAGAGATCGCCAAGGACACCGGGGTCGCCGTGGCTCGAGCGAACCCGGACGCGATCTCGAGGGGTGACGCGTGCCTGACCAAAGTGAGAAGGCGGTTTCGATGCTGAAGCACCTCGACGAGTTTGGTCCCCTGCACCGATCGATCGGAGTGCCGATGTTCGACAACGGCCTCGGGTACGTGCGTCGTGGACCACCCATGCGCGAGTCCACGCAAACCGAGGTCGACGTCTTCGTAGTACAAGAAGTACTCCGGATCGAACCCTCCAATGGCCTCGAGGTACTGCGGATGAAACACGACGGCAGCTCCACACCACAGCGGCGCAGCGGGACCCAAATCGTCGGTTGTCCTGTGTCCAAAGCCTCGATTGTGGCCGGCGCCCCGTTCATCGATATACGTGCCCGCGTTTTGAACGATTCGATGGGTCGGACGTTCGATCGCATGTACCGAGACCTTCTCGGGCCCCACCACTTCGGTGCCATCGATTCGAGCTGTTCCGCGGGAGACCGCAAGCACCATGGGATCCCCGATTGCCGCAACGGGGATCCGGAGCGTCGATCCACTCGGGCAGATCCAAACGGGGCCCGTCTTGCCAGGAAGCCGTTCTGCACCATCGATGCCGTGACACTGCGCCCCAACCTCGCTCGAACCACACAGGACCGAGCTGACCGTGACCTCACCGCCGTCGATGTGCACTTCGACGAATGGCCGATCAAAGACGATCAGCGGGGATGCGGCGCCAATCTGGGCTTCCTCATCCAGCGCCGCCGCGAGCAACCGGAAGGTAGACGGTCTGACCATCGCGTCTGGGTTCAGGAGGGCGAAGACGTCAGCGGGAACGGCGTCGGCCTCGATCTCGTCACCCAACAGGTCACTGAAGCCATGGTTGTTCGCCCCGAATCCCTCGTTCGTCGAACGTTTGATGACGTACACCCCCGGGAGGTCGGCGACAGCCGCGAGACTCCCGTCGGTCGACGCATTGTCAACGACGACAACATCGATCTGGCCGGGCCACTGCGACGACAGGGCCGATCGGACGGCTCGCAACAAGAGCTCGCCTCCGTTGTAGTTGACCACGACGACGCGTAGCCGGGCGTCGGCACGAATCATCTGCCCAGCCGCCGTCGTCCGGCCTGTAGCCCTCGTTGAACCAGCTGGCGAATGCCTCCATCGTCAAGGTGCATGCGAGCTCGGCCGCCGAGCCGCGAGAGTGTCGACGGCGAGCCCGATTGTGTGATGCGGAGCCCCCCGCGCCGGTCGACTGCCGGCTGAGGATTCTCCATCCAATCCGTCAGGGGAGACATCGTCTCTTCCCAGGCCAGGCCCTTGGCGAGAGCGGTTGCCGCCTCCGAGAGCTCAGACAGACGAATGTCGTCGTTGATCACCGAGGCGATCGTTTTGCCCAACTCGTCGGCCACGCGCGCTGTCGTCATAGCCGCACCAGCGGCGGCGAGAGCGCCGCTCAGCGGGTCGCCAGCGGTAGACACCGTGGGCAGCCCTACCGCGAGGTGATCGAGCAACCTCGTTCGATGCGAGTACCTCGATTCGAGGTGAGCCCGATCGGCGATCACTCCAATCGTTGCATCACGAACCCAACAGAGACGGTCGCCATAGTCGACCCACTGGTTGACGAACAGAACGTGTTTCCCGAAGAGCTTCATGTCTCTCGCCAGTGAGATGGCGTCGCCGCGGACACCCATGTGCTCGATCGAGGTATTCGGATGCGGTCCAGCCAGAAACACAAGTCGTGCGTCAGGATTCTCCTCGAGAACGACCGGCATGGCTTGAATCACGAGCAGCGGATCGAGCCAATCGTGCAGACCACCCGACCACAACAGCACCGGATCGTGGGGTCCGATGACCGAGAAGGTGTCTCTGATTGGCCGAGTCAGTTTCGGTCGTTCGGTCTCGATACCGAATTGCGCAACCGCGATCAGCGCCTCGAAGAGCGGATCTTGGTTGTGGGTGTGTGTGTTCAGCCGTCCCGCGGCGGCAAGCCAGCCAAGCCAGTGTTCGCGCTGCGAGGTGTTGCTGCACAGAAAGAAATCGCCGCGTTCGGCCTGGGTCAACAGTGTCGATCGCGCTCCTTCGACCAGGTCGATCCGGCGGATACGATCGGCGCCCCCGCGGTGCAGTGCCTCGACATGAAACGGATCGAACCAGTCCACCGCCACAGGGAGGTCCGCCTCGACCAGCTCGGGATGTTGGTGCAACACACTTCCTTGCACAACAGCTGCGTCGTAGTCAGCGGAGATCACTCCTGCATCGAAGACCCGGCGCCCGTCGATCGGGCTGATCGACTCTCCTGCGAGCGAGGCCAATGTCACCTCGTGCGTCGCCGAGAGGACGCGTGCGATCTGTGCCGCCCGGATCGCTGGTCCAGCCAAACGTCGAGCGATGGGTTCCGGGGTGGCGACGAGCACTCGAACCATCACGCGCGACACTACCGGTCAGCTCGCTCCGCCTGGGTGTCCCCACCGAGAGGACTCGCTCGGACGTCGAAGCGCAGCACGGCAAAATCCGCTGATCCACCGAGGTTTCGTTCGAAAAGACGCCTCGTTGTCAGACCGATGTCACAGGATTTCCTATTTTCGTCAGGACTTCCCCTGAAAATAGACCAGCGTCGAGAAGACACGTTCAGGAGACCCTCATGTACCCCATCGCCCCGGACCTCTCGGGCCGCACGACCGCCCTCATCATTCCTCTGGCCGACGCCGAGTTAGACGATGCTGGTTTCGACCCCCGCAGCCACTACGCCGAAACGTTCTGGCTGCCGATCCTTGGTCCGAGCACGCTCTGGCTGATGCGCAACATCGCCCAACGTTTCGATTCCGAACCCGACGGTTTCACGCTCGATCTCGTCGAGACGTCGACCGCGCTCGGCATTCGCTCGAAGGGGGGTAAGAACAACTCGTTTCATCGCGCCATCGGACGGGTGGTGAGCTTCAACATGGGGCGCACGATCGACGACGCAACCCTTGCGGTTCGCCGAGTCATGCCCGCCCTGCACTCCGGGCAGATTCGTCGGCTCAGCCCTCGCCTCCAGCAACAGCACCACGAGACGCTGCGGGCCCTCGTCGAACATCGCGAAGAGGATCTTCTGCGCTCAGCCAAGGTCGCCCATACATTGCTCCGCCTCGGAGACAGCCCCGACCTCGTGGAACAGCAGCTGATCAGTTGGGGGATTGAACCATTGACGGCGAATGAAGCCGTGAACCGAGCATGGGCTGCCAAGGCGCGCGAGGACTCCGTGCAGGCGTCCGCGTAATCCTTGCCGACACGCGAGCCGGCGGATGGGTACTCTTCGTCGGTGGATTCAGTAACGCTCGCGGCAATAGAGGGTGCGTTCGCAAACGCGTTCTCCAAAGACACCTGCGCGGAAGATGACCTTCCCTTTTGGAGTCCAACGAATCGATCGCGTGGCCATTGTGCGGTCGCCGCCCTCACGATCCACGATCTTCTCGGCGGCGACTTGCTCGTCGCCGAGGTGGAGCGCGATCACGAAAAGGTGGGCGTCCATTATTGGAATCGCCTCGCAGGTGTCGACGTCGACCTCACTCGCGAGCAGTTCCTCGACAACGAACGGGTTCTGTCACCTCGAGTTGTGGTCCGACCCGCCGGCAGACCGACACACTACGCAGAGCAATACGATCTCTTCCGCGATCGCGTCAGCGCTGGGCTCGGCATGGAGATCGCGAGTCGAGAGGTCGACGCACCCTGAAGCCGCTAGTTCCAGTCGCGCGCCAGAGCCACCAGGGTTCGCACGCCGAAGCCGGTTCCGCCCTTTCGGTGCTCGACATCCTCGGAGTCGGTCCACGCGGGTCCAGCGATATCGAGGTGCACCCACGGAATACCGTCCGCCACAAACTCCTGGAGTATCAAGCCAGCGGTCAAAGCGCCACCGTGGGACGTCCCGATGTTCTTCATATCGGCCACGGGCGACTCGACCTGGCTCTTGTAGTCGTCGGGTAGCGGCAGACGCCAGACACGTTCTCCGGCCGAGTCCGCTGCGGTTGCGACAGAGGCAGCGAAGTCGTCGTCGTTGCTCATCAGCCCAGCGATCTTCGGACCGAGCGCAACCATGCAGGCGCCCGTGAGTGTCGCGAGATCGATGATCGCGTCGGGCTTGGCTTCCGATGCGAGGCTCAACGCGTCGGCGAGAATGAGACGGCCCTCGGCATCGGTGTTGAGCACTTCGATCGTCTTGCCGTTGCGAATCTTCAGGACGTCGCCAGGGCGAGTTGCGTCGCCACCGAGCATGTTGTCGGTCATCGGGAGGTATGCACGCACACGGGTCTTCACTCCCGCTGCCTTCAACGCAGACATCGCACCGATGACGGCAGCAGCACCACCCATGTCGCACTTCATGGTCATCATGCCCGTGCCGGTCTTGATCGACAGGCCGCCAGCGTCAAACGTGATTCCCTTGCCAACAAAGGCGATGGTGCCTTTGTATTTGGGCGGCGCGTAGGTGAGTTCGACGAATCGAGGCTGGATGGTCGATCCCCGGTTGACGCCGATGATCCCGCCAAGCCGTGCCTTCTTGATCGCTGCCAGATCCATCACTTTGCACGACAGACCGGCACCCTTGGCCATCGTCTGTACACGCTTGGCCATTTCGACTGGCGTGAGGGTGCCGCCGGGTTCGTTGACGAGGGTGCGAGCGAGCGCCTGACCCTCTGCGATTGCTTGGCCCACTGCGAGGCCGTTCTTCACCGCTGCCGAGGTCGAACCCGCAATCGTGATCTTCGTGAGTTCCAGCTTCGTCGCCTTCGACTTGTAGGTGTCAAAGTGATAACTACCCAGCTCCAGTCCTTCGGCCAGACATTCGGCCGCAGCACCCTGGTCGAGATCCTCGACCTCTGCTGCAGCATCGGCAATGAGTGTGGTCGCTGCGGTCTTGTGCCGGCGAGCGGCGCGAACGAAGCTGGCGCCCGCCTTACGAAGTGATTGAACCGTGAAGTCCTCGGTCGACCCAAGGCCAACGACTGCCCGAAGGCCCTTCGTCGTCTCGACGATCATCGTCTTGCCGAGTTTCGCGTCGAACCCGCGGCTGTCGAGCAACGAGTCGGACAGCCCATCCGGACGATCTCGATCGCTGAAGACGCCGACCCCAACAATCTTGGATGCGGCAGGTGCGGAACGTGCGGTGGTGATCGTCAAAGCCATCCATGGAGACTACCCGTCTCGGCTCCGCTGGATTGGCTACCAGTAGTCATCTAGGTTGCGCCGCATGACGACCAGGACCGACTGGAACCCAATATTGCGTGGCGAGTTCGATGCTCCGTACTGGTCCGAGCTCCAGGCGTTCGTGCAGCAGGAACGAACCGAACACACGGTCTACCCGCCACACGACCAGGTGTTTCGTGCGCTGCACCTCACCCCATACGCCGACACGAAAGTACTCATCCTGGGTCAGGATCCTTATCACGGGCCCGGGCAAGCCAACGGGCTCGCGTTCTCCGTCCACGACGGGGTGCAGATCCCACCGAGCCTGCAGAACATCCACAAGGAACTCGAATCCGACCTCGGTATCGCTCGGCCACCACACGGAAACCTCGAGCGATGGGCACAACAAGGAGTCCTGCTCATCAACTCGACGCTGACGGTCCGGGCACGAGAGGCTGCATCACACCAGAAGCGTGGGTGGGAAACGTTCACCAACCGAGTGATCGGCGCGGTCAATGACAAACCCGAACGGGTGGTCTTCATCTTGTGGGGGGCGTCCGCGCGCCGCAAGAAGGAGCTCGTCGACCTCAGCCGACACGTGGTGCTCGAATCGCCCCATCCATCGCCGCTTTCAGCGCATCGGGGCTTCTTTGGCAGCCGGCCCTTTTCGCGAGCGAACGATGCGTTGACCGCCGCTGGGCTCGCTCCCATCGACTGGACGCTTTGAGCGAACCTCGTCGGCTGCGACACACGCAAGCGCAGCCCAAATCCACGCGAACCCAAAGAGGCGACCGGGGCTCACATCCTCCCCGAACAGCTGCCAGCCAACCAAGAACTGCAACACCGGATTCAGGTATTGGAGCAGGCCAACCACGGTGAGCGACACCTTCTTTGCCGCGGCGGCGAACAAGAGAAGCGGTACCACGGTCACGAGACCGGTCAGAGCGATCAACGCGATCGTTGCCAGGGATCCGTCGCCATCGATGGTGTGCGACTCGCCGATCCCTCGAACAGAGAGAAAGAGAATGAAGACCGGGGCGATCACGAGCATCTCGAAGGTCAGTCCGTCGACAACTTCCCACGGACCTTGTTTCTTCGCGAATCCATACAGCGAAAAGGAGACTCCGAGCACGCATGCCACCCAAGGAACCGATCCCACGACCGTCAAGGTCCACAACATGCCGATGGCCCCGAACACCAGAGCGACGGTCTGGAGGGGTCTGAGTCGTTCGCCGAGCAGCCCAACACCAAGAGCGACCGCCAACAGAGGCATCAAGAAATAGCCGAGCGCAGCCTCGACGGTCTGATCGTTGTCGACCGCCCACAAAAACGCCCCCCAGTTTGCGGCGATCATCAACGCGGCGAACGTTCCATAGGTGACGTGCCGACGCGTGAGACCACCAAGAGGGTTGGATCGGCGCCAGATCCAAACGGCCGTGAGATAGGCGAGACCGAGCCCGACTCGCCACGACAACTGGTCGAGCGGAGCAACGCTGTCGAGTTCTCGCCAGAAGACCGGAGAGAATCCCCACCAGCAGTACGCCGCGGCCACGAGGAGCGTGGCCTTCCTCGACGGACTCATTCGCCGGGAGGCCGACACTCGAGATCGCCCCAGGTCTTGCACACCTCGGTGATCCTCGTTACGGCCTCTTCGTACAGGGCGAACTCGTCGTCAAAACAGTGATACTCGCCACCGGGGTCGACCGCGTCTGTTCTTCTCGTTCCCGCAGCAACCGCAGCGCATTCCGCCCAGGCCTCGCTGGCGAGACCGTTGCGTCGCCCCTCGCTGACACTCCCCCACAGAGCGAAGTCGAGCAGGTGCCCAATCTCGTGGTCCATGAGCTCATCAAGTCGACCACTGGTCCACGGACGGCGATCGACTTGAATGATCCCGTCCGGCGGATTGTTGGTCACGAACGCTCCGACCCTCGGCTCAGGGATGTCCACGACCCTGATCCCGTCGACGAGCCATCCCCAGCGCGAGTCGTCGACCCGTTCCCAGGCACGGGCTTCGATGTCGATGGGTTCCCGGATCGTCGGGCGCGTCAACACCTCGTTCGTGAGCGAAGCAACTCCACCGGCGAACATGACGATGGCGATGAACAGACCTACCGGCCGGGCCCACCTTGGCAGACGCCGTCCTCGGGGCTCCAGTGGTTCCTGGTGCCCACCAAAGAAGTCCTCATATTCGTCATCGGTGAACGTGGTCATGCGCCCGCGATCGGCAGCTCTTGTTCGAGCGTCACTGCATCCTCGAAGAGATCACCGAACTGCTCCACACGATCCAAGACCTCGAATGCCTCGAAGCTCAGTGGTTCGCCGTCGGCACCGTCGCCGACTTCGTCCCAAGAGATTGGTGTGGAGACGGTTGGGCGGTCTTTCCCGCGCAACGAATAGGGAGCGATTGTGGTCTTGTGGCGAGAGTTCTGGCTCCAGTCGATGAAGACCTTGTTCGGACGTTCCTTCTTCGCCATCGTTGCGGTGACCGCCGTCGGCATCTGCTTCTCCAAGAGCTGGGCCACGGCCAGCGCGAAGTCCGAAGCATGCGCGTGTGTATGGGGCGTGTTGAGTGGCACGTACAACTGCATCCCCTTCGATCCCGATGTTTTTGCGACCGCCGACAGGCCAATCGTTTCAAGCACGTCATGTATCGCGAGCGCTACCTGGCAACACTCGACGATCGTGGCGGGTTGGCCAGGGTCGAGATCGAACACGAGCATCGTCGGCACATCGAGGTCATCACAACGGGCCATGGGCCCATGGATCTCTAGCGCGGCCAAGTTCGCGGCCCACGCAAGTGAAGCCACCTCTGACAGCTGGCAATAGTCGATGCCTCCGCCGCGATCCCCCGGACCGAGACATGTCGCGACCCAATCGGGTCGATGGGTCGGACATCGCTTGTTGAAGAAGGACTCGCCCGTTACTCCATCGGGCCAACGCTTGAACGTGACGCCACGATCCTTGATGTGCGGCAACATGGTCGGGGCGATCTTTGCGTAGTACTCGATCACCTGCGCCTTCGTGAAGCCGACCAACGGGTACAGAACCTTTGTCAGATTCGTGACCTTCAGTGCGCGCCCGGCGATCTCACTTCGGACAGCCGAGGAATCGGCGGGCATGGGTTACGACGCCTTCTTGACCATCTTCTTCGCCGCGGGCTTTTTGCTCGCGTTTTTCTTGGCCGGTGCCTTCTTCGCTGGCGCCTTCTTCTTGGCGGATGGCTTCTTCGCCGCCTTCTTCTCCTCGGAGGCCGCGGTCGGGTGCCGGGTGCGCGCCTTCTTTGCTTCGGCGACAGATGCCTCGAGGGCGGCCATCAGATCGACGACAGAACCAACCTCGTCCTCCGACGGAGCGATGAAGACCGTCTCCTCGCCCGCAACCTTCCGGTCGATCAGGTCCAGAACTGCCAATCGGTAGGTATCGGTGTGTTTGTCTGGTTCGAAGTCGGCCTCGAGCGATGAGATCAGCTGGCGCGCCATCGCCAGCTCATTCTCTTTCAGCTCGACGTCGTCCAGTCCGTCGAACAATTCGACCGCTGAAGGGGCGACCACCTCATCGGCGTAGACCATCGTCGACAGGACGAGCCGTCCATCCACAGGCCGAATCGCCGCAAGGTACTGCTTCGTGCGCATGACGAAACGAGCGATCCCGACCTTTCCGGACTCCTCCATCGCCGTGACGAGCAACTTGTAGGGCTTTTGTGTATCTGGACTCGGCGCGAGGTAGTAGGCGGAGTCGTAGAAGATCGGGTCGATGTCGACGAGGTCCACGAACTCTTCGAGGTCAATCGTCCGGGCAGCCTCTGGGTCGAGCGAGGCAAGCTCGTCCTCATCGATCGTGATGTATTCGCCCGAAGGGAGCTCATAACCCTTCACGATGTTCTCGTACGCGACCTCTTCGCCCGTCGATGCAGACACCCGCTTCTGTTTGATGCGAGAACCAGTCGACGCCTCGAGCTGGTTGAAGCGAACCGTCTTGCGGCTGACTGCGCTGAAGAGCTTGACGGGGATGTTGACCAACCCGAAGCTCACGGATCCTGACCAAATCGGACGTGCCATGTACTAAGTATCGCCCAAAACACCCGGTTTGGTTAGTTGACAGCGACAACCGGCGCGTCGAGTGTTCGCTTCAGCGCACACCTCTAGGCTTTCGGGGTGATCGAACTCGACGCCGCAACGGTGATGATCCAGTGGGCTGCGGGCGGCCTGTTCTTCTTGTGGGTCACCACTCGGCGCCAAGAGGTTGGTCTTGGCTACGGCTGGCTTCAGCGGATCACGTTCATCAGCTTCGCCGTCATCGCGCTGGTGATCGCGTACTTCACCGACTGGGTTCCGGTGCGAGACATCGCCACCGTCGCAATGATCCTCACCAGCGCTGCTTCGTTGTGGGTATCTCATCAGCGCCGGAGTGCCGGAGTCGCCGGACAACGCGAGCTCATCGAAAAACGCAGTGCAAGGGTCGCCGAGATGACGGGCATCGATCGAGACGAACAACGTTTCGACAAGGACGCACCGGAGTTTCCCCCGTTGCTCGACCTATTGCCACCGGTCTTCGGGCTCATCGCTCTCGTCGCTGCCGGAATCGATGCGGCGGACCCCGCCTGGCTTGGCGTGGCACGGATCGTCGTCGGCGCACTCTTCCTCGGAGCCGTGAGCGATGCGATGCTCCTCGGCCACTGGTACCTCGTGCAGCCGGGTCTTGCTCGGGGTCCGCTGAACGAGCTCGTGAAATGGACGACGGTTCTCTGGCCGTTCGAACTCCTGGTACTCCTGCTTCCGACCGGGATGTGGTCGGTACTCAACGGCGACATCGATGATGGGTTCGCTGGTCAGCTGGGCTGGTTCTGGGCGGCTTCGAGCGCCGCCACGATCATCTTGTTGTTCATCACTCGCGCCGCGCTCAAAGAGCGTCAGTATTCGGCTGTCATGGCGGCGACGGGGTTGCTGTACTTGGCCATCTTGATGGCGTTCAGCATGGACCTCGTCGCCCGAGCAACCTTGCGAACCTGATCACCAACTACTGCGCAAATCGCTCGATGAGCGCGGCCAACGCTGGGAAGACGGAGGGATCCTCCAGATCTGGGGTCGTCACGATCGCGGTGTGAACGCCTGCGGTAGCCAGCGCGCGAAATCCAGCCTCGTGATCGTCGATCGTTCCCGCGTTCACCTGCGCCGCATACCGCTCGGGTCCGGTGTTCGCCGGCCGAAGCCGCTCGATACGAGCATCGAGGTCGGTGCGATCGGAACCCACAAGGACCTCGCCAAGGTGCGTGACCTCGACCTCGTCCGGATCTCGATCGAGATCGCTGCAGTGCCGATGCAAGGCCGCGACTCGTGTCCGAACGGCATCAGCATCGCCGAACAGATTGCACCCTGAGGCATATTTCGCGGCCAGGCGAAGGGTCACACGCTCACCGGAGCCACCAACGATCATCGGCATCGGATCCTGCACGGGTCGTGGATATCCGATGGCCTCGGGGATGGACAAGGTCTTGCCTTCGAAGCTGGGACTACCGGGGCCCCACAAGAGTGGCAATGCTTGTAGGGCGTCTTCCAGCCGAGCCAACCGCTGCGGCGGCGCGTCGAAGTTCCAACCGTAGGCCTGATGCTCGCGTTCAAAGTTGGCCGCGCCGAGACCGGCGATCGCGCGCCCGCCGCTCAATACGTCGAGCGTGGCGATCATCTTTGCGAGATGACCGATGTTGCGAAACGTGATCGCACTGACAAGAACCCCCAGACGGATCTTCGACGTTGCGCCCGACAGAAACCCCAAGGTGGTGTAGCTGTCCAGCATCGGATCCCAGGCCGCACCGACCTGCGGGATCTGGATCATGTGGTCCATCACCCAGAGACTGTCGAACCCCGACTCCTCGGCCGATCTCGCGATTTCAGCCAGCGTCGGCCCGATCGACTCCGAACCCCCCGACCAGTTGAAGCGAGACACGAGCAACCCAAATTTGAGCGCCGCGGGTGATGCCTCCTCGCGGGTACCCAGCCCGCCAAGGGAGACCGCGTTCTGCAATGGTGCACTCACCATGCGGACTGGCTCCGGCTGGAGAACCTGATCCCACCCCTCTGCGTCGAGTTCGACGTTCCGAGCGAGTTTGATCATGGAGTCCAGCGCCTTGGCTGGCACGGGGTGTGCCCGTGCTCGGTTGCGTCGCCGACACTCTGCAGCCGATGTCGTGAACCTGACAGCTACCGCGTGGACGCCAGCCCGGTTCGCGAGGTCGAGGTACTTCCGCCGTCGATCGACATCCAGACCGGTGGTGTCCACGACGGTCGTCAGCGCTCGTCCCAGACGCATCTCGAGAACTCGATCAAGAATCTCGAAGGCATCAACGGTCGCGTCGAGATCGAGTTCATGCTCACCGACGACACCGCGCAAGGTGTCGGTGCTGACGACCTGGCGTTCGGCGAAATTCTCCTTCGCCCAAGTGCTCTTGCCCGATGCGGGTGGACCGACCAGAACGACCAGACTCGGCGTCGGTAGAGGCCTACTCATGCCGTCACAGTAGCTGTCGGCCACGAACACGGGATGAGGGCCGGTTGCGAGCGAGCATCTGTTTCATCCTGACGGTGCCGGTGCACGAGGTCGACACCTGCCGGTATGACCTCGCGGAAAGACGAACGCGAACGGATGCGCGAAATACTGCGGGAAACTGACCAACCGCCGCCGATGTCTGCTGTACTCGGCTCAGGGACGTCAAGGCGACACGCTCGGGAGGCACGCATGGGCAAGGCATGGCACACCGCACATCGATGGGAACTCGAGTGGCAGGACGATGTGAACATCCTGTCACTGGGCCACGGCGTACAGGTCAAGATTTTGTACCAGGATCTCGAGACGGAACACACGGACATGTTGGTGAAGTTCCCACCCGGGTACGTGGAGCCCGAGCACACTCACGAAGCCAGTCATTCGATCATGGTGCTCGAAGGGGTACAGATCGTGAAGGGCGAACACATGCATCCCGGTGACTACATCTGGGCCTCCGGTCCCGAGCCACACGGACCGTACGAATACCCAGAGGGATGTGTCGTCTTCGTGAGCTTTCGCGGCCCCTCAACCCAACACATCTACCCCGGCTCACCGGCAGGAGAACCCTCATGAGCGAACTACCCTCCGGGCTCGACCCGGACATCCTCGAACGGGTTGTGACCATCAGCGTCGACCTCGAGAACGAAGCCAAGATGCGACATCGCGCGGATGTCAATGGATTCACGTTTCACTCTGACGAAGGAGCGTTTCTCGGAGGTGACGACGAGCACCCATACCCCCTGGACTATTTCACCGCAGGTGTCGGGCTTTGAATACTCACTCAACTCGTTCGGTACGGACGAATGCTCAACGTTGAACTCACCGCGATGAAGGCCCACGTGAAGATTCACTGGACCAGTTCCGGTTCGGTGATGGCCGGAACAATCTCTTCGAAGTGCCACGCGGCAGAGATGGAGGTCGAGGTGGAATCACCCGATGACCCAGCCTTGGTCGCTGCTCTGGTGCACGCCGCCAAGGGTGGCTGCTACGCCGAATCAGCGCTGCTCGAGCCAGTGCCGGTGACGTCGTCGGTCACGCTCAATGGCGAACCGTTCGACTACGCGTCCTTTCCCAAGAGGGCCGAGAGAAAGAGATAAGCGCCGAACGTCAGACGCGTGCTGCTTCCTCGCCTTGTTTGGCGTGATAACTCGATCGAGTGAGTGGGCTGGCCTCGACATGAGACAGGCCGAACTCACCCTCACCAATTCGTTTCCACTCGTCGAACTCGGCCGGTTCGACCCAGCGCGCCACCGGGAGGTGGTTCGACGTGGGTCGGAGATATTGGCCGATGGTCACAATGTCGACGCCAACTGCCGCCAGGTCGGCCATGGTCGCGGTGACCTCCTCGAAAGACTCACCCATCCCGACGATGATCGACGACTTGGTGGTGAGTCCCGCCGCCTTCGCACGACCGAGCACGGCAAGGCTGCGTGCGTATGAGGCGGAAGGCCGGGCGACCCGCTGCAACCGCGGCACCGTCTCGATGTTGTGGTTGAGCACATCCGGTCGCGCCTGGTTGATGATGTCGAGGCTCTCGGCTTCGCCCTTGCAGTCGCTGATCAAGACTTCGACGCGAGCGTCAGGACGACGGTCACGGATGGCCCGAATCGTTTGTGCGACGTGGCCCGCTCCCCCATCGACGAGGTCGTCTCTGGCCACCATGGTGATCACGGCATAATCGAGATTCATCTTCTCGACCGCTTCGGCCACCTTGCCTGGCTCTCGCGGGTCGACGGCTTCTGGGTGGCGGGTGTCGACAAGACAGAACCCGCACTTGCGCGTGCAGCGCTCTCCACAGACCATGAACGTTGCGGTGCCGTCGTTCCAGCAATCGAAGATGTTGGGACAGCCCGCTTCCTCGCACACCGTGACGAGGTCGAGACTCTTCATCACCGACTTGAGGCGTCGATATTCCGGGCCCATGTCGGCCTTCACCCGCATCCAATCGGGCTTGCGGCTCGAGATCTCGAGACCGCTGGTTACCCCGGCCTCTGCGAGACGTCCGGAGATGCGAACGGAGGTTCCTGTGAGATGCGCATCATCGACGAGTGGCGAATCCTTGGTGCCGGCCGCAACTCCGGGACCTTCGCCTCGGCTGAACGGTGTCAGGTCCTCGACTCGCTCGCGCCAGACAACGTCCTGGCGATCGAGTTGACCCCATTGCGCTTCAGCTCGAACGAGGAGGGCGTCGACAACGTCGCGCATCGACGCGTGTATGCCTTCCTCAGCGAGTGAGGTGACGGCTTTGTCGGTGATTCCGCAGGGCACCATTCGGTCGAACCAAACCAAGTCGGGGTCAACGTTCAGAGCAAATCCATGCATGGATCGACCGCGCGTCAGCCTCACTCCGATCGCTGCGATCTTTCTCGGGTTGGTGGACGAGGGATCCACCCAGACCCCCGGATAGTCGTCGAGGCGACCGACATCGGTCAGCCCGAGATCGACGAGGGTGTCGATGATCAGTTGTTCGACCGATGCGACGTAGGCAACGGTGTCCGCCATACCGCCGCCCCGCTTTCCCGGGACGGACAGGATTGGGTACCCAACCAGCTGTCCCGGGCCGTGCCAGGTGATATCGCCGCCTCGATCTACCTCGATCACCTCGGCGCCGTAGACGGCGGGGTCGACCAGAAGGTTGTCCAGAGAAGCTCGGGCACCAAGGGTGAAAACTGGAGCATGCTCGAGGAGCAGCAGATGGTTGTGACTCGACGTGAACAGCGCCTTTTGCAGCGCGTACGCGTCACTGTACGAAACCCGCCCGAGCCAACGTGCACGCAATGTTGTCGTCATAGGGTCTCGGTCATGTGATCAGCTGATCTCAGCTTCCCAATCGGTCGTCTCGATGATGTCGCGCATTTTGGCGAGGAAGGCCGCAGCATATGCACCGTCGAATGCACGGTGATCCCACGCGAGCGCAAGCACTCCCACCGAATGAATCGCGATGCTCTCTGCGCCGTGTTGGTCGGTGACCACAACAGGCTTGCGGTGCACGCCGTCGGTGGACAGGATCGCCACCTGTGGCTGGTTGATGATCGGGAATTGCATCATCGTGCCGTACTGACCAGGGTTCGTGATCGTGAAGGTTCCCCCGGAGAGATCGTCCGGGGTCACCTTCTTCGAGCGGGCGCGTGACGCAATGTCGACGACGTCTCGACTGAGTTGACGGAGGCGCTTTCCATCCACGTTCTTCACGACGGGGGCCAGCAGACCGTCGAAGTTCAGGTCGACGGCGATTGCAACGTTCACTTCTGAATGCATGGTGACGGCATCACCATCGAGCGAGGCGTTCATCAGGGGGAAGTCACGCATCGCGTCAGCCACCGCTCGAAGCACAAACGGCAGATACGTGAGGCTGAAGCCCTCCTCGGCCTTCCACGCCGCCTTGTGCTGCTTGCGTACGACCTCGACACCCTCGAAATCGACTTCCATGGCGGTGAGAACGTGCGGCGACACCGCCTTGGACATGACCATGTGTTCGGCGGTCTTGCGCCTGATGTTGTTCAACGGCACCGAGTCCGCATCATCCGATACCACGGGCGCGGGCGCAGCTGGAGCGGGCGCAGGTGGCGCAGCTGGAGCCGGAGCCGGAGCCGGAGCGGGCGCAGGTGGCGCCGCGGGGGCCGGGGCGGGGGCCGTTGCAGGCGCTGGTTCAACGCGTGGAACGACGGCACCATTGCCCGCTGGCGTGCCGATACGGGCAACCGCTTCGACATCCTTGCGAGTGATGCGCCCGCCAACACCAGTACCGACGATGGTCGCAGGGTCGAGATTCTTCTCCGTGATCAGTCGGCGAACCACCGGTGACAACACGAACCCGGAAAGATCTGGTGCCGCCGCGTGGGCTGGTTCGGGAGCAGCGTGTGCCGGCGCTTCTGCAGCTGGAGCCGCAGCAGGCTCTGCCGGAGCTGGAGCCGGTGCTGGCTCAGGAGCCGAAGGAGCTTCCGCGACAGGAGCCGCCGGTGCTGCACCTGCACCCGCATCCCCCACCCGAGCAAGCACGGTCCCAACCTCAACCGTCTCACCCTCAGGAACCAAAATCTCCGTCACCACACCAGCGATCGGAGACGGAACCTCAGAATCGACCTTGTCGGTCGAAACCTCGAACAACGCCTCGTCCTCGGCAACCGTGTCACCGACCTGTTTGAACCATCGAGTGATCGTTCCTTCGGTAACCGATTCACCAAGCAATGGCAGCGTGATGTCCGTCCCGCCGCCCACGGGTGGTGCCGCCGCAGGAGCGGGAGCCGCAGCAGGCTCTGCTGCAGCTGGAGCCGGTGCTGGCTCAGGAGCCGAAGGAGCTTCCGCGACAGGAGCCGCCGGTGCTGCACCTGCACCCGCATCCCCCACCCGAGCAAGCACGGTCCCAACCTCAACCGTCTCACCCTCAGGAACCAAAATCTCCGTCACCACACCAGCGATCGGAGACGGAACCTCAGAATCGACCTTGTCGGTCGAAACCTCGAACAACGCCTCGTCCTCGGCAACCGTGTCACCGACCTGTTTGAACCATCGAGTGATCGTTCCTTCGGTAACCGATTCACCAAGCAATGGCAGCGTGATGTCGCTCATGAGTTTGTGCGCTCCTTCATGGGATGCGTTTTCGTGTTGTTGTGTGCGGGTCTTGTTTGAATTCTTGTTGCCGCGGAGCCAGATGGCGAGTTCAGCCGTGAAGTCCTCGGCCGGTGAGGGCCATGACGGTCTCTCCGTAGAGCTCGCTCATACTGGGGTGCGGCTGAATGAAGGCGGCCACCTCGTCGACCGTCGCCTCCCAGTTGATCGCCATGTATCCCTGACCAAGCTGTTCGGTCACCCATGGACCAACCATATGCACGCCGAGCATGCGTCCGGCTCGACCGTCTGCATCCTTCTCTGCAATGACCTTCACGAGGCCATCGCTCTCACCGAGAATCATGGCTCGTCCGTTGCCAGCGAACCGATGTGTCGACGTGACGACGTCGTAACCGGCCTCTTTCGCGGATTCTTCGGTGTGGCCGGCGAAGGCGACCTCGGGGTGGCAATAGATGCACCAGGGAACATTGAGGTAGTCGACCGGCGCGGGATCTTCACCGAGGATGCCCCGGATAGCGACCATGCCTTCGGCAAATCCAATGTGCGCCAACTGTGCGGTATCGATGATGTCGCCGACAGCCCACACACCCGGAACCGACGTACGGCAGGCCTCGTCGACGGAAATGAAGCCGCGGTCGTCGACGGGCACGCCGACTGCGTCGAGTCCCAACAGGTCTGCAAAAGGACGGCGTCCGATCGACAACACGACCAGATCGACGTCAACGGTCTCTCCGTCGCCAAAGCTCACTTGCTTTGCACCATCGACATCGACGTAGCCCTGCACCATCACACCGGTTCGGATATCGACACCACGTTTCTTCAGTGACCTCTGGACGATCTTCGCGGCATCCGGATCGACACCAGGAATGATCTTCGGCATGGCCTCCAGGACGGTGACCTTCGTGCCGAGGTCAGCCATCATCGATGCGAACTCGATACCGATGGCGCCGCCGCCGATCACCGCAGCGCGTTCTGGAAGTGTCTCCATCGACAGCAACTCATCGGAAGTCACGATCGACGTGCCATCGACCTCGAACCCAGGAATCGTTCGAGGTACCGAACCGGCGGCCAGGATGAGATTGTCTCCGGTGACCTGCACATCGCCGGATTCGCCTCCGCTGATGTTCACCGCCTTTGTGTCGCCGACAGCTGCAACCGTTCCGATGCCGTCGAACACCGTCACCTTGCGATGCTTGAGGAGCCCGGCAAGACCCTTGGTCAGGGCATCGATGACACCCTGCTTGCGGGTCTGCGTGACGCTGAAGTCGACCGTTGGCTCCGCCGCATTCACGCCAAACTTCGATGCATGTTTCACGGTGCGATAGACCGCAGCGGTCTCGAGCAGCTCTTTGGCTGGGATGCAACCAACATGAAGGCACGTGCCGCCAAGTTTCGCCTTCTCTATGAGGGCGACGTTCAGACCGGCAGCCGCGCCGTACAGAGCCGAGGCATAACCGCCTGGACCGCCTCCAACGACAACAACATCGAAATGATTGGACATGAGTTCTCCTCCGTCGAGCTTCGACTCTACATCCGCCCGTTACCGAGCAATCAGGAGCTGCGCGGCAAATGCGACAAGAATCACCACACCTAACACCAGCGACGCAAGAATCAACTTCCTAGTGCTCATGGTGGGTCTCCATCACCCACAAGCGTAACCCGGAGCGGGAGCAACTACGGTTGTACCGAGCCTCACACCACGTCACATCACGTGCAGAAACTCAGACTGGTTGAGGTCGATACGACCATGGCACACTGAACCGGCCACACTGTGCGTTCAACCGATCAACCGAGCTGTTTCACGATGTCCGATTCTGCAGTGCACAACCCACACACACCGCTCTCGGACGCCGCTATCGGGGCGGTCGTCGCCCTCATTCGGGTCAGTGAGCTCTACGACGCTGCGGTGGCGCATCGGTCCGCGTTGCGCGCGTTGATCGCCGACGCCGTGCTCGCACAAGAAGGCCAACACCGGACTCCTGCGGATCGCACGATCGCGATCGCTGCTGCCGCTCTGGCCGACGTCGACCTCGTGGTGAACCGGCCGGTCGATCCGGAAGCAACTGAGGAGTCATCACCGTCCCTTCTCGGCTCGACGCTCGTCGAACGAGTGCCCGGGCTGGCTGCGGTCGCCGCGGTCCTCGAAGATCAACACGAACATTGGGATGGCTCCGGGGTGCCCGGCGGAAAGTCGGGAACCGAAATCCTCTTCGCAGCTCGGCTCGTGGCCGCGACGAGGGCGCTCGTCGGCAATCCGGCCGAAGGCTTCTTGCCCACATGGGATCGCTCGCTCCAACGAACCGACCGACTGGCCGGATCAACGCTCGACCCAGATCTTTGCAAGCTGCTGCACTCGGTCGAACTGGACGAACTCCCTGCATCGTCGAACGCCTCCGAACGCATCCACCAACTTCTCCAACCGGAGACGACACGTTCAACCGACACGGTCGCGCCGGTGGAAACCCTCGAGGACACCCCGACTGCGACGACGATCAAGTCCGCGGTCGCGGCCGCCGGTCACACGGCTGATCTCTTGTCCCTCGTCGCGATCTCGGCGCAGCGCACCATCGCTGCAGCGGAAGTGACCGTCCTACGGTTGACGGCGACCGAATTTGCGACCGAGGAAGTTGCTCGGGCGACTGACGGAGAACGCCCCGAACTCCCACTCGACCGTCTGGACGACCTTCGAGAATTCACCACACAAGCGGAGATTCGCGCGGGAGCGACGCTCGAACGCCCGGCTGGCGCGGCGCAGGTATTCGAACTGGTCGTTCCCGTCATCGTCGAACACGAGACCTGGGGCGTCTTCGTCGCCACTCGCCGACCCCACTCTGCCCCCTTCGACGCGCACGATCTCAGCGTCCTGCGACACATCACGAGCGAGGCGGCAGACGCCATCGCCAGCACGACGCACTGGGCCCAAATGGAGCGAATGGCGCTAAGGGATCAGCTCACCGGCCTCGCGAACCGCCATGAGCTCTATCGCGTCCTCGACGCAATATTCGAACGTCCCCCGCTCGAGCGGGTCGACTGCGCATTGATCATGTGTGACGTCGATGGCCTGAAGATCATCAACGACACGATGGGACACCAAGCGGGCGACCGTCTGCTCATCGACGCCGCCGCTGCGCTTCGGGGCGCTGTGCGAGATCCGGATCGTTCGACGATCTGTCGAATTGGCGGCGACGAGTTCTGTTTGGTGATCGACGGTGGAGCGCTCCTGACTGCTCATGACGTCTCAGACACCATCGAACGCCTCTTTGCACGATCGGCAGGGTCAGGCCCACCGCGGTCCATTTCGTGCGGTATTGCCTTTGCTGGCGAAGAGATCGAGACGAGAAGCGCACTCCTTCGCGCCGCAGATGAGAACCAGTACCAGACCAAGCGCGCTCGGAAGAGTTCGCGAGAGGCAATGATCAAACAGGTCACTGCAGATGGCTCACCGGCAGTCGACCGCAGGGCGATCAGAGACTGATCGAGTTCCCATCTCCGAAGAGCACCTCGAGTTGTTCGAGATGTGCGGTGCCTCCCGCGTGCGAGAGTTCATAGAAGGGCAGCACGGTCACCATTCGTATCAGCGCGCCGAATGCGGAGGCGCCGACGTGATCGAACGCGAAGGTGTTCGCGATGAGCCGTCTGAGCGCATCGAGCTGCGTGAGCGGACGCAACACCGGCGCGGAGTCAGCATCGAAGGTGGGGAAAACCACCGCGATGACCGGACCACCACGACCCAGACGGCCGGGCCCAAGAGTTCTTGGGTCGATGTCCAATGCCGAGTGGCTCCGAGTCGCCTTTGGTGAGCTCGCGAGATCGGGCAGCAGCTGTAGTGCGGCTTTCGCAAGGCAGATGGACTTCGTGAAGGGCGACACGGCCAACGACTCGATGTCGACCGCAGCGGCCTCGTCGGTCACATATTCGTGTCCCCTCGCGGTGAGCTGCGCGACCAGTGTCGACTTGCCAGAGTTGCTCACGCCGGGGAACAACACGTTGCCTCGACCCAGGTCGGCGACAGCCGAATGGAAGACGACTGCGCCGTCGACATGGAGCAGCGGAGCCGAATTGCACTCGGCGACGACCGTGCGAATCGCCCGCTCGCGCGACGAGACCGTGATCACGCTGTTGCCGTTTCTGCGCACATGCCAGAGGTTGCCCGCGCCGTTGACCACAATGTGTTGAAGTCGGCGCAGGTCGGTCGGATCGGACAGGTCGATTTCAGCACGAAGCGGATCGAGCACTCGAACGAGCTCTGTTCGAAGCAGCGCGTCGTCCGTCTCGACGAGGATGGGGACGCCGAGCGCACGGATCGATTCTTGCGGCTCAGCACTGACCCCGATCTGATCTGGGTCCGCCGACGACTGCTCGCTTCGTGCCGCGTCGGCCAGTTCCTCATCGTGATCGCAGCCGTGGTCGAGATGGCAGATTCCTCGATCCACGAGCTGGTCGAGCAAGCCCAGAACATCGGGTCTGACCTCGTCCGGTTCCACCCCGTATTCGTCAGCCAGTTCACGACACATCTGCTGACCCGAGCTGCCGTCCCCGATGCGCTCCCAGACCGCGCGCGCCGTCTGATTCAGCACGTGGAGTCGGCGATCGATGCCGGAGAAAATCACGAAGTCCGGATCGATCGTGCCTACCCGCGCCGCTGTGCAGCGAAAGATCCGACTGGTCGTTGTCGTCGTCATGGCTTTGCTCGAGCGAAACTTCCGCGGCGCTCGGCGCCAAGGCCAAAGGCGGCGATCAGCAGCACGAAGGGGATGACCTGTGCCCGCTGGCGACTGAGGATTCCAAAGTTCCCAATCGCGGAGAAGAGAAAGATGAACACCAGCACGAATGCCACCGCATACAACAACTGACCTCGTTGGACAAGTTGCCGCCCATGGGTCACGAAACCAGGCACCGCTCGGAGAAGAAGGAGAGCAAGGAAGATGCTCTCCAACGCGCTGATCATGGCGAACGCGTTGGGTGCCTCCCACGGGAACGGTCGGAACAGCACGGTGACGGCCGCCCAGGGGTAGTCCGCAACCGAGCTCACTCGAGCCGCGACGAATCGAGCCTCATCTTGTGAGGTCCTCTCTTGCGCGAAGTCCAAAGCAGCGGAAACATCGGAGATTCCCTCGAGGCTGTCGAGTCCGAAGAGATCCGCAGATGCGCCGGCCATCCACATCGACCCGACGACCACGACGACCAATAAGGCAGCATGTGTCGCAACTCGGCCGCGAGTGTGTGCGCGTCGCGCAAACAGTCCAATCAAGAGGCCGGCGAGAAGAACCATCGCGACGTGCGGCCTCACCATGCCCACGGCAAAAAATCCCAGCAGCACCGGGCCAACCCCGCTCCAGCGTCGGTCATAGAGCCGCGACGCCCCGAACACGCCGAAGCCAATCCCGAACAGGGCGAGACTCTCCTTGCCGATCGATGATGGCCAAAAGGCCAGAGTCGGCGAGAACATCACGACGATCGACAGCACTCGAAACTGCGCCGTGTTCAACGACGATCGAACGCCGAGCAGAAACACGACCTGGCCAATAAATGCAAGGATCGCAAACACAAGGAACGTGGCGATGTAGGTCGATCCGGTGAAGACGTTGACGACGCCGGTGAAGTACCTGACCGCTCCCGTTCCCGGAATGCTCCGACCCGTGGCTACATCGAACTGGAGGCTGCGAAGACTCGACGCAATGCGGACCCCTTCCCTCTGATACACGGGCGAATCCGCGCCACCGATCAGTCGAGGCACCGATGCCAGAAGCCGCACGCCCAACCCAGCAAACACCAATGCGCCAAACGACGCCCCGTGTCCTTCTGAAACGAATCGACCGATGATTACCCAGGCGGCGACGAGCACGATGGGAACGAGCACGATTCCAAGGGATGAGTCCTCACGACCCGAAAGTCCAAGCATCCCGAAAAGAACTGCCGTGGACAGTCCAGCCACCCAGCCGACGGTTGCAAAACTCGTCCAGCCCGACGTCTTCTGCGCGTTGTCGATGACCTGGGGTTCCACAGCGCCGCGGTCGACGAGCGGACGTCGCCGCTCACTCGGGCGCGGAATGGCCCGTGGTACATCGGTCATCATTGCGAAAGGGCTTCGGCACGTTCACCCTCAGCCAGCTCCGAATCACCTACCAGATCGATGTCGGCCTTCCGACGCCAGCGTGACAGACGGCCCGGCGTTTGTGCATGCTGCTCGTAGTAGCCGCCGTAGTAGTAGTAACCGGCCGAGTGACGAGGGTCGACGTCGGTGATTGCAATCCCGAGGACGTGCGATCGACGGCGATCAAGAACCTCGGCGGCGCGATCCGCCGCTTGCATCGTCGTCTTTCCGGAGCGCATCACAAGCACGACATCATCGACGAGATCCAGTAGGTCGACCGCGTCGTTCGTTGCAAGCAAAGGAGCGGTGTCGATGATGATCAGGTCATACAACTTCCGGGCCTTCTTGATGACCGAACGTTGCGCCGCGATCACCTCTGTAGGTAGAGCGTCGGTGTTCTCCACCACGTTCGAGATGAGTTGAACATCAGGGATCTGCGTCTGGTTGAGGTCCATTGGTTGGTACTCCGAGCCGGTGAGCACATGCAGCCGGGGGCGGCGGAAGTCGCAGTTGACCAGCAACACCGATTCGCCCGCCTCTGCGAGCATCGCTCCGAGGTTTGCCACCGTTGTCGTCTTGCCCTCCGATGGCCCGGGGGAAGTGACCAAGACAACTTGGCCGCGCGTGCGTCGCGCCCGACGTGCGTATCCAAGCGTCGACGCGAGTGCCCGGTACTGTTCAGCAAAGCGACTGCGGGGGTGCTCTTGAGCGTGGACTTCAGCTGCTCGTTTGTCTTGTCGTCCGAGCGAAGGCACCTCCGCGATCACCGGCAGGTCGAGCAACGACTCGACCTGGCGCTTGGAGCGCACGCGATTGTCGAGGCGATTCAGCACAACTGCAATGATGAGACCGACGAGTAGCCCGAAGAATGCACCAGCGGTGACCCTCGGAATCATCCCGGTTGGAAGACGGTTGCTCACGGCGCTCAGGGCGTTCGTGCTCGACTCTGATTCGACGTCGTCACCGAACAACACTTCGATGTTCTGACCGATCGACGCGTTGTCGACCAACTCGTGGAATCGATCTTGACCGATGACCGACGCGGTTCCAGAAGCGCGTTGCAGCGACTCGATCGGCACGATGGGAACCCCGTCCGCTCGCGCTTCGAGTAGAGCGGCGTTTGCATAAATCCGAGCGCTCTGAAACTGCTGCTCGTCCTGTTCGAGAAGAGCGACACTCCGTTCGTTGCCAGCTGCCTCTGCCGCAGCTCGATCGGCCCGAACCTTCAAAAGGTTCGCTTCTGCCTCCGCCAGCCGTGCCTCGGCGCTGGCGATCGACTCGACCGTATAGCGCTCGGCCTCGGCTTCGAGATACGCGATGAGTTCCTCGGCATAGGAGTCGCCGAGCGCCTCGGCCTGCGCAGGTGTTTTCGCGACCGTCACGATGTCGATCGACTCGCTGTCGGAGCGGATCAGCACCCGCACCTGCGTCGCTGCCTCTGTTGGACTGACACCGACCGACGCGGCGACCGCGGCCGGGACTTCACCGATCGTGATGCGTTTTGCCAAGACGTTCAGGTTGCGTACGCCGAGGACCGCCTGGGTGTCCGGGACATTGCTGTCGAGGACGAGAACGTGTTTTGCTTGATAGTGGTCGACGGCAACGGGAGCTGTATCAGCCTCGACCGCTATGACTGCACTGAACCAGCCGAGGAGCGACCCCACCACGATCAGCGCCCCGATGACGCGCCAACGACGAAGCACGCTTCGAAGAGGACCGAGTGGGTCATCGAGAAGGCCGGTCTCTCTTCGATCTGGCGTAGCCAGCGAACCGGAGGTCGGGTCGATCGACCCAAAGCTCTCTAGAGCATGCGAGGATTCGTCGAAACGATCATCGCTGACAACACGATTTCCCATGGCTAGTGCACACCTCATGCGACCAATCACACGGCGGCTGTGATTCGGTCTCTGGCACAATCGGTCAGAAGGCCCGTTTCGTGAGCCGATCGGACGACTTCCCATGAGCCATTCCTCCCACGCCTCTGAACCATCCAGGCCAGCTGCCTCGTCGCTTCGAGTACTCCATCTCGTCAAGGGACTCGGGCCCGGTGGCGCTGAACGCCTTCTCGTCAATCAGCTGGCGACCAGCACCGGTGACGTTGACTACACCGTTGGAAGACTCCTGAAGGGCAAACATCATCTTGTCGCGGAGATCGAGGCGACCGGCGCCGAGACCATCACGATCGGCGGCGGCCGCTTTTGGCCCCTCGGACTCCGTTCGCTCATCACAAGGTTGCAGCCCGACATACTCCACGTACATTCGCCGGTGCTCGCAAGCGCGGTCCGTCTTCTGCGCATCAGCCGTCTGATCGACACGCCGGTGGTCACCACGGAACACAACCGCTGGCCTCGCCACCACTGGGCAACTCGGACGCTGAACAAACTCACCGCGAACGTTGACGATCGGAGAATTGCCGTATCGATCGACGTACGTGATTCGATGACGTCCTCGATCCGAACGACCACCACCGTCATCGATCACGGCGTCCCGGTCGAATCGATTCAGGCCCTCGCTGTCCATCGCCCGGAGATGCGTGCCCGGCTCCTCGGCGACAAAACTGACGAAAAGACAGTCGTCGGAATCGTCGCGAACTTCCGACCGGAAAAGGGGTACGACACCTTCCTGAGAGCGGCTGGCATCGCGGTGCGACTACACCCCAACCTCTGCTTCTTGGTCATCGGACAGGGTCCCGGTGAGGAATCGTTTCGAGCCGGCGTTGTCGAAGCTGGCCTCGAAGACGACATCGAGGTGCTCGGATATCGAGATGACGCCGTCATGGTGATGACCGCACTCGACATCTTCACGCTCACCTCTCGCCACGAAGGGAAGCCGGTCTCGCTGATGGAAGCCTTCGCGCTTGGGATACCAGCGGTCTGCACCCGGGCCGGTGGCATTCCCGAGGCCATCGTCGACGGTCACAACGGGCTGCTGACCGACATCGACGACGCAGACGGTATTGCTCGGGCATGGGTCGCCCTGGCCAACGACGATGAACTCCGTCTACGGATGGCTCAAGCAGCTCGAACGTCAGCCGCGCGGTTCGATGCCTCCAACGCAACGAGATCGATCGAAGCGCTGTATCGGGACATGTTGCTCTGAGGTTGCGGTAACCCGGCATCATGCAAAAGCGAACGGTAGATCGCGAGCGTTCGGGAGATGACCCGGTCCTGGTCGAATGCAAACGCGGCGCGTCGAGCAGCAGCGGCACCGAGGTTCGTGCGAAGTGCAGGATCGAGGAGCAACCGAGACAGCGCGTCGCAGAGCGCGGCACTGTCGCCCGGCCTGACGAGCAGACCCGTCTCGCCATCGACGACCACTTGTCGACAACCACGAATGTCGGTTGCGACGACGGGTATTCCCATCGCGCTCGCCTCCATTGCAGCCCGCGGAAAACCTTCTCGATACGACGGGAGCGCAAATACATCGACCATCCGAAGCAGGCGATCGACGTCGGTACGCGCGCCAAGGAATCTGACTCCTCGTTTCGACATCCTTGCGATCGTTTCGCGGTCAACCGCGCCGACCTTGCCCGGTTCAGCCGGTCCGACGACGACGACGTCAAATCTGTGGTCAGCTCGCTCTTGCAGCTCGATGATGGCCTCGAAGAACTCGCGATAGCCCTTCTCCCAAACCAGTCGACCGACCATTCCGATGACGGGTGTTTCGGGGGCAATGCCGAGTTCCCGGCGGGCGCTCAGTCGCGTGTCACCAGCGGAATCCGCGGGAGCGAAGCGGTCGAGATCGATGCCATTTCCAAGGAGATGCAATCGATCGGACGGAACCCCAAGCCTTCGCAACGTGGCGACATCTTCGGGGTTCTGGACCAACTCGGCATCACTGCAGCTGGCGGCCAGTCGCTCGAGCCCATAGACCGCCGTACGGCGAAACCATCGATCGGTCGGCTGTGCATAAAGTCCGTGCACCGTGTTCACGACGATCGGCACTTTGGATGCTTGAGCGATGATGCGGCCCAACACTCCGGGCTTTGGATTGTGCGTGTGCACGATGTCGGGCTGCAGCTGAGAGAACAGGGCATGAAGTTCGCGTGCGGCGGCAACATCGCGCCCAGGCGCCATGCTGCGGCTCAACGCCGGCGCAGCGATATGTACGATCCCTTTCGCCTCGAGCGAGGCCACATGGGAGCCACCGGCCGAGACTGTCGTGACGTCAAAACCCGCGTTCTCGAACGCGATGAGTTGTGGTGCGAGAAGCCAGTCGAGACTGAGGGCCGTGGTCGTGACATGCAGGAGTCGTGGTCGGTGGGTCACGCGGCCTTGCCCCGATATCGCACGACGTTGAGTACCCGTCGGATGTCATCCTCGGCGCGCATTCCACCCTCGAGCTTGCGGATGAATCCTTCCCAGAGATCGGACCGCTGAATCGGCGACCGAAAGAGTCGATGCGGATCGAACGAACCGGGTTGGTTCGCCCGCGTTCCGGCGATGACTGCGGAACGATAGCGCTGTCGAACTTCACGCTCGACCTCACCGGTGGCAGCGAGCGCCTTTGGGTACGCGAAATGGGCGACGTCTACTCCAAGCTCATCGGAGAGACGACCGTCGCAGATCTCGAGTTCCCTTCTTGCCGTATCGAGATCACATCGGTCGAGTAGCGCATGGTTGTGTGTATGTGCGCCAATCGTGACAAGCCCGGTCGACACGACCTCTCGCAGACCACTCCACGAAATCGGAACACCCGAGGCCGGATAGAGCGCTCCGGAGTCGACGAACGCCGTGGAGACATACAAGGTCGCCGGTACCTGGAACTCGACGAGCATCGGAAGCACGACATCAACGAAGTCCGCCGTGCCATCGTCGAACGTCAGCACACTCGGGTATCGAGATCCGGTGCTCTCCGACTCGAGAACATCGAGCGCATCATCGAGCGTCACCACCGAGGCGCTGGCGGCGAGATGAGCGACTTGGCGGCGAAACATCGCCGTCGAAAGATCAACCGGGCTATCGGTACGCTCGCCAACGCGGTGATACGCGAGTACGACGACCCCGTCATTGGCGGGGACGGCGACATCTATTGCCAAGGCAATGCGCTTGGCCAAACGTCGGCTGTGTAGCGACGTCGGAGGTGCAAGGGGCTGGTGCTGCGCGAGGGGCGTCGAGTCGGCGGACATGAATCGCCAATCGGCCGCTGCAATCGGAAGCTGAGTGGGAGGCCTGGCGATCGACGAGCGGCCGGCGAAGGGCTACTACGCTCAGCGCCCGTGGACAGTTCCGATATTCGGATTCGACGAGCGAACGAAAACGACGCTGACGACGTTCTCGACGTTTGCGGATCTGCGCTCGGGTGGAAGAACGCCGAGTTCGATCGAGCACTGTTTCGCTGGAAGCACTTCGACAACGCGTTTGGCGAATCGATCATCATGGTCGCCGAGGACAGTTCGGGACTCGTGGCCGTTCGACCGTTCATGCAGTGGCGGTTCGTCGACCCTGTCTCCCACGATGCAGCGGCCAATGTCAAAGCGGCGCGCGCTGTCGACACCGCAACGCGACCGGAGGCGCAAGGCCGAGGGTTGTTCCGACGGTTGACCGAAACAGGGCTCGAAGCCCTCCGCGAGCAAGAGTTAGGCTTCGTCTTCAACACACCCAACGACCAGAGCCGGCCTGGCTATCTCAAGATGGGATGGGAAACGGCCGGCCGCGTCGAATTCGGTTTCGCCCTTCGATCAACCCGTAGTCTCCCGAAGGTTCTTCGGAGCCGAACCGCGGCGCGGAAACCATCCATTGACACGCCCGACCTCGGCGTCGAGGTCACCGAGGGTTTGTCGATGATCCATTCCGAGGAAGTGTTGTCACAGCCAGCACAACATCGCACTGCGCTGCGTACCGCCCACACCCTCGACTCGCTCCATTGGCGCTTTGCGCAAGGACCGGTCACCTATCGATGGCTTCCAACCGGTCCGGGCGAGGGGTGTATCGTGCGCCTTCGCGAGCGAGGCCCGTCGCGCGAACTCCTCGTGGCTCTCGTGCTGGGCGAGTCCGATGCAGCGGCCTGGGATGTCGTGAGAGACGCGATGCAACAGGTTTCCGCTGACTACTGCCTGACACCCGCAGGATTCGGATCATCTCGTGTCATCAGCCGTCTTGGACCCACGCTGGCGCTGCGGGACCTGAACATTTCGCCCAGCGCGGACTCCTTTGCCTGGGCCCCGGGCGACATCGAAGTGTTCTGACCTACCTGATTGGGTTAATAGTTCGATCGAATCACCGATTGAGACTTCGTGATCTCTTCGTTGCACCCCGCCGATTCAGCCGCCACTGCTCAACCACGACCGATACGAATCCTGTTCGTCTCGTCGACCATGGGTGGTGGCTCGGGCCGAAGTCAGCGCGAGCTGTGCACGGCGCTGAAAGCCGCTGGGGCCGAGACCATGATGCTCGTGGACAATGCTGCGGGGTACAGCGTTACCCGCTTCCTGCATGAGCAGCTCTGGGATGCGTCGGTCCGATTCAAGAACAGACCGCTCCTCGGCGGGTCGACTTCATGGCTTCGATCGCTCCCGGGAAGAACTCCACTTCACGCGGCGGGCGATGTATTGCTCAGTCCCGCTCCAGAGAATGCCTTCCCCGACCTCGCCATCTCGTTTTGCCCCGACATCGTCGTCGGCTCGAGCATCGAGCGCCCGACGTGGCGCCAAATTCGCGCGACCTGCGACGAGCTGAACGTGCCGACGATGTTGTACATGCGCGAGGAAACCGCATTACGCCACGTGCATGAGGGAAACGGGACGCACTCCGCCGTCCTCGCGAACAGCCAGACGCTCGTCGCCGGGGCCAAAGAGCTCGGTGTCGAAGCTCGTTTCGTTCCCTCGATCGTGAATCTCGAGGCGGCCCGAACCACGTCGAGCCGGGAGCGAATCGTTCTGGTCAATCCACGTGAGGAACATGGCGTGATGGTCGTACCAGACCTAGCACGCACATTTCCAACGATCGAGTTCGTCTTGCAGGAATCGTGGCCGTTGACATCGGCCGAACGAGCGACCGTCGATCGAATTCTTGCGGTTCATCAGAACGTCTGGTTCCGCAGTCGAAAGTCCTCCCCCGCCAAGGTCTTCAGCGACGCCGCAATCGTGCTGGCCCCTCACCGCATCGACAATCGACCACGCACCATCCTGGAGGCCCTTTCGAACGGCATCCCCGTCATCGCTTCCGATCTACCGGGGCTTGTCGAATCCGTCGGTCCGGGAGGTTTGATCGTCGACGATTCCTCGGGCTCGATGGGTTGGCGCGACGCCGTTGCATCCCTGACGCAGGACCCCGCAAAATACCGACAACTCGAAGCGCAAGCCCGGGCGTTCAGTGCACGTCCGGAGGTACAAGAGGAAAACGTCGTCCGATCGTTCCTGCAGTGTGTCGGTGACACGACGACTCGCCATCGCGAAACGATTCGCGCATGACTCCGGGCGTGTCCGTGGTCATCGCCGCTCGAGACGCGGAGGACACGATCGGCGAGCAGCTCCGAGCGCTGTGCGAACAGCCATGGCCTTCTGCCGGCGAGATCATCGTCGCGGACAACGGTTCCACCGATCGCACGTCCACCGTTGCTGCCGAGTTCCACTCGGCCGAGGTTCCTGTCCGCGTCATTGACGCAGGTCAGATGGCTGGCGCCGGATATGCAAGGAACCAAGGGGTGTCGGCCGCTGCGTACTCCAAGATCGCCTTCTGTGATGCCGATGACGTGGTAGGCGATTCTTGGATCGCGGCTATCGCGGCGGGACTGGACCGCGCCACCGCGGTCGGTGGGAGCCTCGACTTCGACCAGCTCAACCCCGCGTGGAGCGTTGGCTCGCGTGGCCGACTCCTCGCAAGCGAACAGCTTCCCGTCTTCGACGGCGTGTTTCCGGTGCTGAGTTCGTGCAATCTCGGAATTCAACGAAGCACCTTTGAGCAACTCGGCGGCTTCGACGTGGACTTCCTTCGTGGTCAAGATGCGGAGCTGTCACTTCGGCTGCACAAGGCTGGGCACGCTGCGTTGTTTCTCCGCGATGCTGTCGTGCACTACCGAATGCGGTCGACGCTGCGCGACATCTACGCCCAGGCACGGGGTTGGGGACAAGTACAGGTCGCCCTTCGTTCGATGATCGCGGACGGGGTCGGTCACGGATCTGCAGCTGGTAGCCAGCGAGCCACCGCCCGGTCATGGATGTGGCTGGGAGCGCGGGCCCCACTTCTTCTGTCCCGGAGCGGTCGCGCCCGGTGGGCCTACGTTGCGGGCACACGCGTCGGAGCACTCACGGAAGTCCGCCGGCAGCGCCAGATCGAAGGACTGGTCGCGTCGTGAAACCCTCCGCATCGATCGTCATTCCTTGCTACAACTCCGCTGGCACGTTGATGGCGCAGCTTGACCAACTCCTTCCGCAAATCGCCGCCTCGCAGGCCGAGCTCGTGCTCGTCGACAACAATTCGACAGATGGCACGGCGCGACTGATCGATCAAGTCGCACAACGCGAGGATGTGGTCGCGGTGCAAGCAACCGCTCGACAGGGTGCATCGCACGCGCGAAACGTCGGGGTCTCCGTTGCACGATCTGATCGTCTGCTCTTCTGCGATGCAGACGATGTTGTCAGTGAGCGATGGGTGGAGTCCCTCGTCGACTCCCTGGAGCGTCACAGCGTCGTCACCGGTCCTCTCGATGTCACGTCGGTCAACGCGAGTGATGTGGCCAAGAGTCGAGCGGGTTCGCACGCGGCCGACCGACCCGCGAGCTTTTATGGTCTCTTCCCCATCGCTCACGGTGGAAACATGGCCGTCACCCGTCGAGCCTGGGAAGAGGTTGGACCGCTCGACGAATCTCTCGATGCCATCGAAGATATGGAGTGGTCGCTGCGCGCAACCGTCGCGGGCCACACGGTGGCCCATGCTCCCCGCGCGACCGTCGGGTATCGCTACCGGACCGAAGCGGTGGAGCTTTGGCGTCAGGGGCTGCGCTACGGGCAGCACCGACCCATCGTGGCTCGCATGACGTACGAGCGACTCGGAATTCGTCCGTCCCGTCTGTCGGGGATTCGTTCGTGGGCGTGGCTCGCGTGCAACCTCGGAAGGGCTCGCACTTCACACGGACGCGCCCAGCTCGCTTGGGTGGCAGGAAATCGAATCGGCAACCTGGTGGGGAGCACGCGCGCTCGCTTCCTGGTGTTGTGAATCACGTGCGATGGTTTCCCGGAGCGATGACATGAGGAAGATCTTCGGCGCTGTCTGCACCTATCGACGTCCCGACGACCTGCGCGTCATGCTCGACGCCATCGAGCGCCAAACCAGACGACCCGACCACCTCATCGTCATCGACAACGACGCCGACCCTCGGGTCAGCAAACTTGTCGCCGCGCACTCGCTCGCGACCCTTGTGCCGGTCGAAACCCTCAGCGTCGCAGACAATGCTGGCCCTGCTGGTGCCTTCGCGCTGGCGTTCGAACAATTCAGCACGATCGCCGGCGAGGACGACGTGTTCGCCATCTTCGACGATGACGATCCCCCGCCATCGGACACGTTGCTCGCCGACCTGCTCGCCGTGGTGGAAGAGAGTTTTGTCGACCCACGGGTGGCCGGCGTGGGATTGCGCGGTGGAGTGCTCGATACGCGAACGGGCTTCATTCAGTCTCGACCATGTCCGCTTGGGGAGTCCATTCAGGCCTCCGACCACCTCCACGGCGGCTGGTTCCCGTGTTATCGCTTCTCCGCACTGACCAGGGTCAACGATTTCGATCCATCCTTCTTTTGGGGTTTCGAAGAACTGGAACTTGGACGCAGGCTGATCACCCAGGGATACGAACTGCGCGTCGCCTCGGATGTCTACTTCGCTGCTGTCCCCGGTGCAGCGACAGCCCACCCTCGACGACGCCTGCTCGCCGGACTCCAAGAACCGTCGTGGCGTCACTTCTACCGGCATAGGAATCTGATTCGGGTGCTGCGCCGCGACCGCGCGTTGGGGGCGTTGATCATGACGATCGGTGGCCGATTGCTTCTGAAGCCACTTCTCTTCGCCCCAAGAAACCCACGTCGAGCGCTGTGGCACCTTCGGACGAACTATCAGGCAACGAGAGAAGCATTTCAGGGCGAGTTGTCCACTCCGAAGCACCCCGCTCATCTCCCTGCCTGACGCAGCCCCGCCGGACCAGAACTACTGAAATTCGTAGGGGAATTGCCGATGGGCATGGGCAATGAAATCCCAATCTCCGCCGCCGCCTGAATGTTTCTTCCTGCCATCGAAACACTCCCCCCTGAGCATGCACGAAGAGCTCTCGGGCAATGGTGAACGACCGGTCTCCAGAGGAGCACTTTCATGAAGGTCCTAATCACCGGAGGCGCCGGATTCATCGGAGCGAACCTCTGTCGAGAACTGCTCGATCACGGGCATGGTGTCCTTGTACTTGACGACCTCTCAACCGGCAGAACCGAGAACATCGACTCCACCGACGCCGACCTGACCGTCGGCTCCATTCTCGACCTCGACCTCGTCACGACGATGGCAGCTGAAGCCGACTCGATTGTGCATCTCGCTGCTCGATCGTCCGTCCCCCGTTCGCTGAATGACCCGATCGCCAGCCATATGAGCAACGCTTCCGGCACTCTCAACGTGCTCGAGGCGGCTCGTCGGGTCGGAGGCCGCCATGTGATCATGGCTTCGTCATCCTCGGTGTACGGGGCGAACCCCGAGATGCCCAAACGCGAATCCTCAGCGACTCGACCGATGAGCCCCTATGCAGCATCGAAACTCGCTGCCGAGGCGTACGCCCTCGCCTACAGAACGTCCTATGAGCTTCCGACGCTTGCGTTCCGCTTCTTCAACGTGTTTGGTCCGCTCCAGCCTGCCGGACACGCGTATGCGGCGGTCATTCCAGCGTTCATTGACAGCGCCTTGCGGGGCAACACGATCACCGTGCATGGAGACGGCACACAATCGCGAGACTTCACACACGTCTCGACCGTGTGCCGCACGATTCGCCACGCTCTGGAACGCGAGATTTCGTCGCCAGACCCCGTCAACCTCGCGTTTGGTTCTCGCATCGATCTGAACGAGGTGCTCTCTTTGATCGCTGGTCAGATCGACATGGCCCTGGTCGTCGAGCATGTCGAGAACCGGGTTGGCGACGTCGCCCACTCCCAAGCCGACAGCACGCTCCTTCGCTCGCTCATCCCCGACGTCACGCCGATTGATTTCGCATCTGGTCTCGCCGAGACCATCGAATGGATGCGAACCACGATCGACGGCCAAGGCACCGACGTCGACCTGACGCGAATGGCTTGGAGCAACGCCACCTAGGCCCGCTGTTCTCGACAAAGGAAAGCGCACATGATCTCCGCCGATCAAATGCCAAATCACCGAGCGAACCGGAACACTCGCCGACTCGACCTCGCGCTCATCGCCATCTCTGCTCCCCTTTGGGTTCCCGTCGCTGCGACCCTCGCGATCGCCGTACTGCTCGCTTCGGGTCGGCCGGTCTTCTTTCGCCAGCAGCGTGTGGGGCTCAATGGCCAACCCTTCTCGATGATCAAATTTCGTTCGATGGCGACGGGAGAGAACCCGCTGGTTCCCGACGCCACACGGATCACACGCATCGGGACCGTGCTTCGTCGGTCCTCGCTCGACGAGCTCCCCCAGCTCCTCAACGTGATCCGGGGGCAGATGAGCCTCGTCGGGCCACGCCCCATGCTCCCGGCTCAGGTTGACGCACTGTCCGACACCGAACGAGCAAGACACTCCGTTCGACCGGGGCTCACCGGGCTGGCCCAAGTGAGCGGTCGCAACTCGCTGCTCTGGGAGGAGCGTTTCAACCACGATCTGGTGTGGGCTCATGCGCCCAGAACGAGGACGTATCTCCACATCCTCTTTCGCACGATTCGAGTCGTGGTCCTCGGACAGGGAGTGCACGGGCATGACTCCACTGACCGTTTCGTGGATCTCTCGGTAGGCCGGTCAGAACCGACCGTGGTCAGGTTGATCGACTTTGATCTCACCGGCTCTGAGGACCACGGAGTTCTTCAGGACAACGAACGCTCGGCCTCGTCATGATTGTCCCCTCAGCACCAGAACTGGACCTTCGTCGGGAGCCTGACAGATCAGATCTGCCACGCGCCACAAGTCGAGCGATCGCCGTCGTCGGAGCCGGCGGCCATGGGCGAGAACTCGCCGACATCGTGCAGGCGGTTCATGCGGCAGACGACAGCGTGACATTGCTGGGCATCGTTGACGACGGCAACCCTGATCGAGCGATTCTGGCACGAGCGAGAATTCCGTTCCTCGGCGGACCTGACACTCTGGCCGGGCGCGAAGTCGAGGTCTTCCTCGGCGTCGGAGCTCCGAACATTCGGGCGCTTCTGGCGGCGCGGTCGGCGGACCCCACCTCTGGCCTCATCCATCCAACGGCAACCATCGGGGCTGACTCACACATTGGCGCAGGCGCAGTTCTTGCTCAGGGTGTGATCCTGACGACGAACGTGGAGATCGGGCGACACAGTCACATCAACGTTGCGACGTCGATCTCCCACGATTGCCGCATCGGCGACTTCGTCACAGTCTCGCCCGGGGTTCGCTTGACCGGCGACGTTCGTATCGGCGACCAGGCGTTCATCGGCGCCGGAGCCACCGTCCTTCCCGGACTGCGTATCGGGCGGGAAGCAAGCGTGGGCGCGGGAGCGGTCGTCACGAAGGATGTCCCGTCGGGAACGACGGTCGCGGGCGTGCCCGCTCGCCCAATACACCATCGCTGATCCAGCGGAGCCTTCCCAGTGCGCGAGACCGGGCCGTGGTCTACAGCGTGATCGTCGAGTGAGATTCGCTGTCCACGCAAAGACGACGCATCGATTCGCGTGCAGTGTCGTTGTCCGCGCCGTCGAACAAGCCCAGTTGGGACGGCCGGAGTGCGGGAACCGCCACATGAGAGATGAGTGGATGTGCTCGGCGAATGTCGAGCTCCTCTCTTGCGATCAAGTCCTCGTGCAGCTTCTCACCCTCGCGCAGGCCGGTGAACTCGATCTCGATCGGTTCTGGAGCCGCAGCGGCGAGCCGTTGTGCGACATCGAGAATCCGTACCGGCTCGCCCATGTCGAGCACCAACGCTTCTCCGCGATGGCCCACTGCACCAGCTTGGATCACGAGCTGGCAGGCCTCCTGCGGCGTCATGAAGAAACGAGTCACGTCGGGATGCGTGACGGTGATCGGACCACCAGCATCGACCTGGGCGCGAAAGGTGCGCAGCATGGATCCGCGAGATCCAAGAACGTTGCCAAATCTGACACTGACCCAATCGCCGCGGCTGCGATTGGCGTACCACGACGTGAGTTGCTCGGCGAGTCGTTTCGTGTAGCCGAGAACGCTGGTTGGATCCGCGGCTTTGTCGGTCGAGATGTTCACGAAGTGTGTGACCCCGACGCGAGCCGCGGAACGCAGCACATTGTTCGTTCCGAGGACGTTGGTCTTCCATCCCTCCTCGGCATACATCTCCAGCAGCGGGAGATGTTTCAACGCTGCGGCGTGAAACACGACGTTTGGCGCATGTTCCTCGAACACTTCAGCAACTCGAGGAGCGTCACGGATGTCGGCAACCACCAGATTCCGATGATCGAGGAGCGCATGGCCCTCGAGCGTCAATTGCACCCCATGAAGGGCGGATTCATCGCGGTCGACCATGACGAGCTGAGCAGGCGCGAAACGCGCGATCTGTCGACACAGCTCCGATCCGATCGAACCACCCGCGCCGGTCACGAGCACACGCTGCCCGGTCAAGTACGAGGCGATCGCGTCCAGATCGGTATCGATCGTCCGGCGTCCAAGTAGGTCAGCTTCGCTGATCTCTCGAAGATCGTTGAGGGACACGATGCCGTCCACCAACTCCTGCGTCGGTGGAAGGACGCGAACGTCAAGACCGAGTTTTTCTGCCTCTTCTGCGACCGACCGGATCGTGCTCGCTCCCGCCGTCGGGATTGCAATCACGAAGACCGAACAGCCAGCTGCCGCCGTCACAGCTCGCAAATCCGCGCGGGTTCCCAGAACGGGAACCCCCTGAATTCGAAGGTTTCGCTTGGCGGGGTCATCGTCGAGAAGCGCGACTGGAACGTAGGTGCCCTTGGGGTTTCCGAGCATCGCACGGACGATCTGTTCCCCACCATCACCAGCACCGAACACGACGACGGGCTCCTGGTCGAACCGATTCGATCGACGACGCAAGCGCTGATTGCGGACACGCCGAACACCGCGTGCCACGACCATGAGCGTCAGTGCAAAGAACGGAGCGAGGACGCTGACCGCCACCGTGAGGCCAACGAGCGATGCACCGACGCGCAGACCTGCGAGACCGATTGAGACCGCGCTGATCACGGCGGTGAGAGCGACTGCCTCGTCGAATGTCGCGAGGCGCCATCGGCCGCGATAGAGCCCGGTGAAGGCTCCGAAGAAGATCTGAAGACCGGCGGCCAATCCACCTGCGACCGCTCCGTGAGCCAGCGAGGCTCCCATCGTCGCAGCGCCGCTCACCATTGCGACAAACCAGATGAGACCATCGGTGAGCATTCGCAGACTCATGCTCTTCGGTGTGGCCCGGTCGGCCAGGGACGTGACCCCCGGGGTCCGAAGACCCCGGGGTTGCGCGGGCCTACTCCGCTCGCGATTTGGTTCGTTCTTCATCGAGGTCTTTGTCGGTGCCAACCAACCAGATGTGAGTAATCGCCGGGCTGTTCTGCTCATGGCCATGGACCGGATGACCCATCCGAGAGGGTCTGCCATCTCATCTCTTCGATCATCGGGTCGATAGTGGAAAACCGCCATGACAATCGACCTTCGAGAACGTTCCGCCACGTTGCGAATCACCACACCTGCTGTGGCAGGACCTCGTGCGCCCGAACGGATTACGCGGCCACAGAATCGTCGATACCTGCTGATGGCGCTCATCGCAGTGTCTGCGATGGGTGCGGCGCTCATGAGCACTGCATCGCCCGCGGGTGTGGCGCTCGCCGATCCGCTGTACCGCGGAACGTTCGCCGGCGTCGTCGTCTGGTTCGCCAGTCGCGCGAGACGCTGGACGTGGCCGATTCTCGCCGGACTCGCAGCGATATCCACTGCGTCTCTCGTCGCCCAGATCGCGACGTTCGCCGCACTCTGCGTTTCGATACGTGCACTCCTCACGTCGCTGCGCCGAGAGAGAATCACCGGCGCCCTGATCGCGACCGTGTGCGTTCCGGCACTGCTGTCTCAGGGATCTGGCCCCGTGTGGCGGCTGACAGGAGGCGAGGTCAGCGATCCGTTCGCCTCCAGCGCCATCATCACAATTCTTGCCACGGTTCCCGTCATCGCCTCTGGCTGGAAGACCTTGTCACGGCGACGACGTCGCGAGATCCGCCGGCAGGCTCGCACACTCGCGCTGATCGTCGGCGCGCTGATTGCCGCCACCTTGGCCGTTTCGGCCTTCGCCATCCCGCCGATGCTCCGCGGCCTGCAGCTCTCACAGGATGCGACGCAAGCGGCCAACGACGGCGATCTCGAAACTGCGACCGAAGCGTTTTTGGACGCGTCGGAGGAATGGGAAGCAGCAAATCGGACCCTCGCCGGACCGTGGATGACCCCCGGTCGCCTCCTCCCGGTGTTGGGCCAACACGTGCGCGCCTCCCAAGTTGTAACCGGCCAGGCGAGTGCGTTGACCACATCTGCAGCAGCGGTGACCGATCGCGTCGACCCTGACGGAATCATCGTCGATGGAGTCATCGACATCGAAGAGGTCGATGCGATCACGCCCGCAGTCGACGCGCTTGCGGCGACAACTGCGCGCGCAGACACGAAGATTTCAAACGTTCTCTCACCGTGGCTGGTACCGCCGGTATCAGAACGAGTGGAACGAGCCGTCGAGGTCCTTGGCCGAACATCAGGGCTCGTGGGCGCATCAGCCGAGGCGCTCCATGTCGGTGCAGATCTACTCGGCCGAAACACGCCATCACAATTCCTGGTCATGATCGCGACGCCTGCCGAGGCACGCGGCTCCGGCGGCTTCATTGGCAACTGGGCGCTGCTCGAGTCAGACAACGGCGCGCTCGACGTGGTCGAGCAGTACCACTCGCGCGAGCTCAACGCGTTGCTTGCGTCGGCAGGCGCGGACCTGGTCGCCGGTGAAGAATATGCCGCTCGCTACGCCCGATTCGACATCGAGCGACATATCCAGGATGTGACACTCAGCCCTGACTTTCCAAGCGTTGCCCCCGTCGCAGCCAACCTGTTCCTCCAAGCGACCGGGGTTGAGGTCGAAGCCGTCTTGATGCTCGATCCCTTCGTGATCGAAAAGCTCCTGGGCTTCACCGGACCGATCGACATCGACGGCGACGCGCCGTTGACCGGAGCAAACGCCGCCGCCGAACTTCTCATCGAGCAATACGAACGGTTCGACGAAGACGAGCGACGTCGAGAAACCGCACTGCTCGGGCTGACCGGCCAGTTGATGGACGCCCTCGTTGACAACCCGCCCGATCCGTTGTCGTTCATTGTCGAACTCGCGCCTCTCGCAGAGCAACAGCGACTCACGCTGTGGCTTGCCGATGATCCAGCCGGCTCGATCGTCGAGCGACTCGGAGTCTCCGGCGCCTTCCCCACCAGCGACGACGGCCTGCTTTCGGTGGTGCATCAAAACGCAGGCCAGAACAAGATCGACACGTATCTCGATCGAAGCGTCGACATCCGAACGACTCTCAATCCGGGGGCTGGCGAAGTCTCGCACGACGTGACGATCACCCTGACGAACTCCGCACCATCGACGGGGCTGACCGATGCGGTTATCGGTTCGAATGACCAGGGACTCGACCAAGGGACGAACGCGATGTTCTTGTCGGTGTACTCCTCGGACCGGTTGCGGGCGGCGACGGTCAACGGACAACCCGCTGCCATCGAGACCGCGTCCGAGTTCGGGCAATCGGTGTACTCCACCTTGGTCACGATTCCCCCAGGTGATTTCGTCGTGATGGAGCTGAAACTCGACGGTGAGATGCAAAGCGGCGATGCATACACGATGACGTTGGGGGCCCAGCCGCTCGCTTCACCAGACCAGGTCTCATGGAAGTTGTCGACCAACGACCAAAGCCAGGTGACCCCGCCACCCGGGTGGAGCACGAGTCCCGACGGAGCGAGGTGGGCCGCCCCACTCGACCGATCCGAAACGATGCGCTTCAGCTTGCGGGATTGAACCTCGAGCCACCGAACAGGTCCGAATGACCACTCAAATGTGATGGGCTCGAACCGAAGGGACCACGTATGGACAGCTCTCACCCCCGACCGGTCACCCTTCGCGGTTTCGCGCTCTCCTTGGTCGCTGTGTTTTCGGTGGTTGTGCTTGCGTCCATGCCGACCGCAGAAGCTCAGTACGGAGGGGTCTCTGGCCTCTTCGTCACCACATCGCCAACCAACCCTGGGTTTGCTGACTTCACGGGTCTGGGATGTGCGGGCGGCGAAGAAGTTGTGCTGTACATGCCTGGGATCGTGCCGACATCAGCAGATCCCGCCGCCACTCAGTCGGTGCCAGGACGCATCCTCGCGGTCACGACATCCACCGCCAGTGCGAACGCTCTCGAAGACGGAACCTTTGCCTTTCCAAACGTCGAGCTTCCAACCGATTTCGACCCCGGGACCTACCGGGTGCATTCCAGATGCGGGGATCTCGATCTCGAAGTCTTCATTCAGATCGCATCCGATGGGGCGATCACGCTCGAGCCCGACCTGGACGCACCGATTCAAAATGAGATTCCCGAAGCCCTCCCGTTCACCGGACGCAATGCAAGCCGGTTGATGTCGTTTGCAGCCGGCCTCCTCGCACTCGGAGTGTCCCTCGCGGCGTACTCCCGCCGGTCTGCGCTTGGGGCGAGGCGATAGCAGACGCGCCAACGACTTTCGAGTGAATTCTGGGCCGTTCGACTCAGGTCCCAACGACCTACGCCGATTGGTAGGCATGCGCAATTGTGAAGCGACCAAGGTCGCGGTGTTTGGTCAAGGCTACGTAGGACTCCCCGTGGCAGTCAGGGCCACCGAAGTGGGGTTTTCGGTCGTCGGATTCGACGTCGATGAGTCGAAGATCAGCGGCCTGCGCGAGGGTCGATCACACGTTGAGGACATCAAGGACGAACAGATCGCCATGGCCATTTCGGCCGGCTCGTACCTGCCCACATCCTCAACGGAGGATCTGGCCGGGTTCGACATCGCAATCATCTCGGTGCCGACTCCCTTGACAGACGGAAAACCCGACCTTCGCTTCATCGAGGCCGCGGTCGACATGTTGTGTCCACACCTACGTGCCGGAGCCACGGTCGTGCTCGAATCCACGACATATCCAGGCACGACGGATGAGCTGGTCGGACCGCGCATCGAAGAGGCCACGGGGCTCATCGCGGAGGTCGACTACAACCTCGGCTACTCGCCGGAACGAATCGATCCCGGCAATCCCGTATGGAATCTCGTCAACACGCCAAAGGTCGTCGCAGGCGTAGGCCCGGCCTCGCTGACGGCGATCCAATGGTTCTACGACCAACTCATAGAAAAGACGATTCCCGTCCGCTCGACGCGTGAGGCCGAACTCACCAAACTGCTCGAAAACACGTTCAGACACGTCAATATCGCGTTGGTCAACGAACTCGCCATGTTCGCACACGACCTCGATGTCGACATCTGGGAAGTGATCGAGGCGGCCGCGACCAAACCGTTCGGGTTCATGAAGTTCACCCCTGGACCTGGCGTCGGGGGCCACTGCTTACCCGTGGACCCTTCGTATCTCTCTTGGGCCGTCGAGGATCGCCTTGGCAAGACTTTTCGTTTCGTCGAGCTCGCGAACGACATCAATCGACACATGCCTGACTACGTCGTCCGACGGCTCGACGCAGGACTCCCCGACCGCACCTCACTCGACGGTGCCGAAGTCGTCCTGGTTGGCATGGCCTACAAGGCAAACACCGGGGACGCACGCGAGTCTCCGTCTGTGGACGTGGCTGAGCGCCTCATCGAGCTCGGGGCAAACGTCCGATTCGTCGATTCGCACGTGGACGACAGCTCTCTGCCTGACGGCACGACCGAAATCGACCTGACCGCGGAAGCGCTCCAATCGACGGAGGCCGTCATCATGCTCGTCGACCACGACGACATCGACCTCGATCTCATCGCCGAACACGCGCCGTACGTCCTCGATTGCCGCGACGTGATGAGATCTGGGATTGCCGACCGGCTGTAACTTCGTCGGGACTTCCACCCGACATCCAGCAACGCGCACAGCACGTACTAGCGGTAACTTCGTCGGGACTCGCCGTTGAGACCGAAGGCTCTTACGTCCTCGTCATAAGCTGGCGACATGAAAATCGCAATCACTGGCTCGTCTGGACTGATCGGCTCGGCGCTGATCGCCGAAATCGAAGCTAGAGGCCACTCCGCGCTTCGGATTGTTCGCGGCGGTGCCAACGCTGACGACGTCGCGTGGGACATCAACGCGGGCACCATCGAAGCAGACAAGCTCGAGGGTGTCGACGCGGTTGTTCATCTCGCGGGCGCAGGCATCGGCGACAAGAAATGGACAGACGAATACAAGGCGCAGGTCATCGAGAGCCGAACACTCGGCACAGCCTTGATCGCAGAGACGATCGCTGGGCTCGATACCCCACCAAGGGTCTTCGTCAGCGGCTCCGCGATGGGTTACTACGGTGATCGCGGCGACAATCGACTCACCGAACGCGACTCGCGTGGTCAGGGTTTCCTGTCCGACGTCGTGACGGCGTGGGAGGGAGCAGCGTCACCCGCGATCGATGCGGGAATCCGAACCGCCTTCATACGCACCGGCGTGGTGCTGAGTCCCGAAGGTGGCGCTCTCGAGGCTCAGCTTCCCTTCTTCAAGTTGGGAATCGGCGGGAAGATCGGCGATGGCTCGCAGTATTGGAGCTGGATCTCGATCACCGACCAGGTGAACGCGATCTTGCACATCATCGATTCCGACATCTCCGGACCGGTCAACCTCACCGCCCCCAACCCTTCGACGAACAGCGAATTCACCACTGCGCTCGGCAACGCGCTCGGTCGTCCCACGTTCTTGCCCACACCAAAGTTCGCCGTCGATATTCGGCTCGGGAAAGACGCGGCGAAGGAAATGCTCTTCTTCAGCACGCGGGTCATCCCCGAGGTCCTGCTCGACTCGGGCTTCACGTTTCAACATCCAACGATCGAAGAAGCATTCGAGGCAATCCTGTGAGCACCACCGGTCACATCGACATGAAATCACGTCGGACGTCGGCGTCCCGGCGGATTGCCGCATCACCCGAGGCGGTGTTCGACCTCCTCACCGATGCCTCGAAACACGAGCTGATCGACGGATCGGGAACGGTCCAGGGAGTCTTGAAGGAGCCCGAAAGGCTGACACTCGGCTCGAAATTCGGGATGGACATGAAACTGTCGCTCCTTCCCTACCGAATCTCATCGACCGTCGTGGAATTCGAGGAGAACCAACTCATCGCATGGCAACACTTCGGCAAACACCGCTGGCGGTACGAGCTCGAACCGATCGAAGAGGGAACTCTCGTGACAGAAACCTTCGACTGGTCCACATCGATCGCTCCCAAGTTCATCGAGCTCGCTGGATACCCAGAGAAACACTTGCCCAACATCGAACGGACCCTCGAGCGCCTGGCCGAGGTTCTCGAGGAATAGACCTCGTCGACCGGAGGTTTCTGCCTACATGGCTACAGCAACGTTCAACGGAAAGGTCATTGCACAGAGCGATGACACCACCTTCGTGGAGGGCAACCACTATTTCCCTCTCGATTCTCTCGACCGGAGCGTCGTGAGTGAGACGGACCATCAGACCGGTTGTCCGTGGAAGGGCACCGCTTCCTATTTCACCCTTGCAGTCGATGGCCAGACCGCAGAGAATGCCGCTTGGTACTACCCGGAACCGAAGGAGGGAGCCGAGGCCGTCGCAGGTCGCGTTGCCTTCTATCCCGTGGTGACCGTGACCGAGTCGTAGACGGCCATCTACCGGTGGCGAACCTCACCGTTGCTCCCGTCGCCAGCGGCGGCTGCAACAGCGAGTTCGTCCGCGATTTCGTTCCATTCGTTTCCGTCGTGACCCTTCACCCATCGAAAGGTGACGTCACCTGACTTGTAGGCCGCAACCAGCGGTTTCCAGAGATCTTGGTTGGCAACGTCCTTCTTCTGGCTGTTCTTCCAGCCGCGCCGCTCCCATCCTTTCCACCACTCATCGCGAAAGCAGTTCACGACGTAGGTCGAGTCACTGACGATCTCGAGCGGCCCGTCGAGATGGGTCACGGCGTGGAGAACTGCAGCAAGCTCCATCCGCTGATTGGTCGAGGGATTCTCTGCACCCGATGCCCAGAACTGTCCTGGCATGACCCAACCCCAGCCACCAGGACCAGGGTTTCCCTGGCACGCGCCATCGGTGTAGACCTCGCGACGCTCGGAGGAACCGGTCGGGGTCTTGTCGGCTGGGGTCGCTATCGGCGACGCGACTCGCGTCGCATCGGCCGTACTGGCGTCGGCATCGCCGGTGTCGGAATCGAACGGATCTGTGTCGAACAACGTCATCGTCCGACCAGCATGCCGTACCAATCGTTTCCGCAGAGAGAAACATCGGCAAAAGTTTCCTATTCTCCGACTTGCTTGAGAGACTGCACGGATATGCACGAGAACTTCTCCCAGCAGCTCCATGACATCGATCCCGATGAAACGCAGGAATGGCTCGACTCACTCGACGCCGTCGCCTCCGGCTCGGGCAAACAGCGAGCCCGCTACTTGATGTCCCGCCTGATGGCCCGCTCTCAGGAGATGCAGATCGGAACCCCTCCGTCAGTCTGGACTCCGTACGTCAATACGATTCCCACAGAAGCTCAACCGTTCTTCCCCGGTGACGAACACATCGAGCGACGTATTCGAGCGTTCATCCGTTGGAACGCTGCAGCGATGGTGGTCCGCGCAAACAAGAAGGCCGACGGCATTGGCGGACACCTCTCCTCGTTCGCCTCGTCTGCGTCGCTGTACGACGTGGGCTTCAACCACTTCTGGCGTGGCAAGGATGATGGGCTTCCAGGCGACCACATCTACATGCAGGGCCACGCCGCACCTGGGATCTATGCCCGCGCGTATCTCGAAGGACGGCTGACCGAGGAGAACCTCGACCACTTCCGTATGGAGATCGGTGGCAAAGGCCTCTCGTCATACCCACACCCACGCCTCATGCCAGAGTTCTGGGAGTTCCCCACCGTGTCCATGGGCCTCGGGCCGATCAACTCGATCTACCACGCCCGATTCGCGCGGTACATGACTCAGCGCCGCATCGATGACGCTTCACAGGGCAAGGTCTGGGCCTTCCTCGGCGACGGTGAGACCGACGAACCGGAGACGCTCGGCGCAATCTCGCTGGCCGGACGTTCTGGCCTCGGCAATCTGATCTGGGTCGTGAACTGCAACCTTCAGCGTTTGGACGGGCCGGTTCGAGGCAACTCCAAGATCATTCAGGAGCTCGAAGGCAACTTCCGCGGCGCTGGATGGAACGTCATCAAGGTGGTGTGGGGATCAAAATGGGACGATCTGTTGGCTCGCGATGTCGACGGGCTATTGCTCAACAAGATGAACACCACCGTCGACGGTGAGTTCCAGCGGTTTGCCGTCGACGACGGCAGCTACATCCGCGAGCACTTCTTCGGCCCCGATCCGCGTCTGCGCAAGTTGGTCGAGCACCTCTCTGACGCCGAACTCGCCGACCTTCCCCGGGGTGGTCACGACTACCAGAAGCTCTACGCCGCGTACAAGGCTGCGGTCGAGGAGACCGGCCGCCCGACCGTCATCTTGGCCAAGACGATCAAGGGCTGGACGTTGGGGCAAGGGTTCGAAGCCCGGAACACCACCCATCAGCTCAAGAAGATGAACAAAGAACAAATGCTCGAAATGCGGGGTCGACTGCACCTCGAGGACGAGATACCCGAATCCTCTCTCGACGATGAGCTGCCTCCGTACTACAAGCCGGACCCGGACTCCGAGGAAATGCAGTATCTCCTGCAACGACGTGCTCAGCTCGATGGCCCTCTGCCCAAGCGGGTGGTTAGGACACGGCGCCCACTCATCCTGCCGGAGGAGTCGATCTTCGATGACCTCGACAAGGGGTCGGGCGGTCGCGAGGTTTCGACGACCATGGTCTTCACCTCGACCCTGCGATCGATGATGCGCGACCAGAACTTCGGGCCCCGCGTCGTCCCGATCATTCCCGACGAAGCCCGGACCTTCGGCATGGATTCGATGTTTCGCGAGTTCGAGATCTACGCCCCGTTCGGCCAGCTCTATGAGCCGGTCGATCACGAGTTGTTGCTCTCGTACTCCGAAGACACCGATGGCCAGATCCTCGAGGAAGGCATCACGGAGGCGGGAAGTCTCGCGAGTTGGATCGCGGCGGCTACGAGTTACGCCAACTACGGCGTGCCGATGGTGCCCTTCTTCACCTTCTATTCGATGTTCGGCTTCCAACGGGTCGGAGATCTCATCTGGTCCGCCGCCGACTCGCGCGCCAGAGGTTTCCTCATGGGAGCGACGGCCGGCCGTACGACCCTGATGGGCGAAGGTTTGCAGCATCAGGACGGTCACAGCCTTGTCTTGGCATCGACGGTGCCGTCGTGCGAGGCCTATGACCCTGCGTATGCATTCGAGCTCGGTGCGATCATCAAGGAAGGCCTTCGCCGGATGTACGGCGACGGGGCTGAAGGCGGCGAAGACGTCTTCTACTACTTGTCGATCTACAACGAGAACTACGACATGCCTGCGCGACCGGACCACGTATCCGATGAGGACATCTTGTCGGGTCTCTACCAGTGGAGCGATGCACCAGAACGTACGCATCGCGCGGCCATCTTGTTCTCCGGTTCAGCCCAGGGTGCTGCCCGCGAAGCTCAGGCGGAGTTGGCCGAGCACTACGACGTCGGAGCCGAACTCTGGAGCGCAACCTCGTACAAGAAGGTGCGAGAGAATGCACTGGCTGCCGAGCGAGCGAACCGGCTCCGGACCGATGAAGAAATCATCTATCCAGATGTGACTACCAAACTCGCGACCGTCGGTGGGCCGATCATCGCGGTCACGGACTTCATGAAATCGGTTCCCGACCAGATCGCCCGCTGGGTCCCCGGGCGATTCGTACCGCTCGGGACCGATGGTTTCGGGCGCTCCGACACTCGCGAGGCCTTGCGAGCCTTCTTCGAAGTCGACACCGCTCATGTCATCGTTGCGACGCTCGCGGCCCTTGCGGACGAGGGTCGTATCGACCGCAGCGTGGTCGAAGGAGCCATCGAACGATACGGCGTGGACCCAAATGCGCCGGACCCGGCACATGAGCACTAGGGCTCAGGTCCGCTAACGACACGAAGGCATACACTGGGGCGATCGACACTCGCGCAACTCCGGTGCCAACGATCGAGGCTACCGACTCACGATTGGCGAAAACGCTCGCAGCGCTGCGGCAGAACACCAACCGTTGGTGGTTTCTTGCGGCGTTGCTGCCGTGGGCGTGGTTCGTACTTCGAGACGTCCACCCATACATGGAGTTCATCGCGATCGGACTCCCTCTCGTCATCGGGGTGGCAGGCATCGTCGCCGTGCACTTGGCGCTCGCCAAACGAGCACTCGTTCGCGCGCTCCCCATCGTCTCGCTCGGGCTGTTCTTTCTGACATCGGTGATCCTTCCGATGCGCCCCACGGATCGTCCCGACCCGATCAACCCCTTTCGGGTTGCATCGATCAACGTCGGTGGGGTGTGGTTCAGCGACAACGACGTCGGCTATTTGGACACTCGCCAATCGCCGCACATCATGGTTGGAAGCGAGTTGGCTCAGTCCCACGACGATGAGCTTCGTGAGCGTTTCGAACACGCAATCAGCGAGATCGTCCCGCTGACCCGTACCCAAGCAAATCGCGACGGTCTCGGCCCCCAGACCGACGACTATCGAAAGTTCGGGTTTCCGAGCATCGGCGTCTACTCAGACTTCCCGCTCGCGCGCCTCGATGATCCAATCGCCGGTCGCATCGATGGCGGACTCCCTGGCATTCGGGCCTCGGTCGCGGCACCGACGGGCGAAGTCGTCCTCTACGCGCTCCACATTCCACGGCCTGGCCGCGGCGATGGCGTGTACGAGCAGACAGTCGGCGAGCAAGCGAAGATGATCGATGCGATCGTCGACGCCATCGACGCAGAGACCCTCCCGGTGGTGGTCATCGGTGATCTCAACATCGTCGATCGAAGCGAGGGTTACCGAGACTTCACGAACATTCTCGTCGACGGTATGCGCGAAGAACGATGGGCTCGTCCAACGCGGAGCCACGAGGTCTTGCACTCGCTTTTACTCGCTCGCATCGACCATGTACTCGTCTCGGAGAGTCTGTGTGTGTCCAAAGCACAAACAGAACGTTTGCTTTTTACCGATCACACGCCGATCTATGCCGACATTGGTCCGTGCGAAACTGGCGCTGAAACGTGAGGCAACTATCATGAGCCGACCAGGAAAGGTCTCGCAATGATGTATGAAGCAGGTGCAGGGGCCAAAGAAACCCCTGGTCTCGAGGAATACCTCGCGGCGATTCGTCAACGAAAGTGGCTGGTGGTGGTTTGCACCGTCCTCGGTCTCGCTCTCGCATCGCTGTTCATCGTGAACCGAACGCCGAGTTATACGGCGATCGCCAAGGTCCTGGTCAACCCGACAACGGTGGGTACAACCAATCAGAGCCTGCAGCGAGCGGTGCTCGAGCGCGAACGTGGTGTGCTGGCGTCCAATGTCGTCGCCGAGGCGGTCATCGCGGATCTCGATCTTTCGATCACGACTTCATTGTTGTTGCGCGACCTCGAGGTGGACTTCGTCGACAAGAGCGAAACCCTCGACTTGAGTTACACGGACGAGAACCCGGAGTTGGCCCAAGATGTGGTCAACACGTTCGCCTCGGCCTACGTCGACAAGCGTGTTCGCGAAGCAAATGACCTCGACGCGACGAGCACGGCGCAATACCAGGCCTCGATCGATGAGATCGATCTCGAGAGCGAGGCGCTGGTAATCGAAGAAGAGCGTTTGATCGCCGAACGAACCCGAATTCAGGGTGCGGGCGGCAACGCAAACACCGTGCAGGACCAGATCGCCTCGGTGCGCAGTGAGCTCAACACGCTCCGGACCAGACGTAACGAACTCGTCCGGAACATCGATGCGATCGAATTCTCACAGAACACTCGCATCGAACCAGCCGAGGTTCTTCGCTTCTCTGTATTGCCGCAGTCCCCCAACGGCTTCTCTGACAACATCTTGCGGGCGCTTGGCCTCATCGTCGGCGGTGGAATTGGAATAGGTCTCGCATTCGTCTCACACCGACTCGATCGGACGGCTCGGGATTCCTCCGATGTCGAACTTGCGCTACGGACGACCGTCCTGGCCTCGGTCCCTCCGTTTGGCCTCGGCCATCGGGGTGGATCTTCGGCAGTGGTGATGCTCTCGGGCGGTCGATCGGCGCGGACGCAACAAGCCAGAGAGTCCTTCAGGCGACTCCGCTCATCACTCCAGTTCCTCGGAACGACCCGGAATGCATCGACCTTCCTGATCACGAGTGCGCGGACGGGCGAAGGCAAGTCCACCACCGTGGCCAACCTCGCGGTCGCCCTCGCGCAGGGCGGAACCAGCGTTTGCATCGTGAATGCCGATCTTCGCCGGCCAACACTCGAGCGCATCCTCGGTGTTCCAAATCGTCGAGGAATCGCAGAATGGATGGTCGACCCGACGGTCACCGACATCATGCTGCCAGTTTCGGGCACCGAAGGCCTCGTGCTCGTGCCCGCCGGCACACCGCCGCCGAACCCGGGTGAGCTCCTGGCGACCGGCCGACTCGCGGACCTCCTCGAGGAACTCTCGACGCAGTTCGACATCGTCATCGTCGATGCTCCACCGATTCTGAGTGCCGCCGATGCCTCGTCGATTGCGCCGTCGGTCGACGGCACGCTCATCGTCGTTGATGCAAACCGAACCGACACAGATGCCCTTCTCCGAGTTCGCTCCGAGATTCAACGCGCAGGTGGTGATGTCGTTGGTGCCATTCTCAACCGAGATAGCAGCGACACAGGCATCCGTTTGCGCAAGGATCACTACGCATACGAGAAGATCTCGGCATCTCGCGCATCGCAGTGACGGCAACGACTACGGCAACGGCAACGCCGGCTCACGTCGAGGCGGTATTTCTCCGTCGTCCCGGCAAAGTCGAGCGAGCCGCCGTCGTCCTGATCTTCTTCATCTACTCGTTTTCACTTCCGAATGAGTGGTTCATCGCGGATCGAAACGAAGAGATCAGCGGCGGGCCGATCACACAATTGACCTTTCTGGCGTTCTTTGGCATCGCCGTGCTCGGACTGAATGGCAACTGGCGCATCGCCGGCGCTGCCGCGGCGCGCGAACCACTGATACCGGCTCTGTTGGGGATCGCGGTTCTGTCGACGCTGTGGTCCGGCATTCCAGGAACGACACTCAGCAACTCTGCGGTGCTGTGCTTCACCTACATCATCGCGATCTATTTGACCGTTCGATTCAGCCTCAGCGAGGTCTTGTACCTGGCGGGGATTGCGTTCGCAATGGGGATCGCCCTCAACTACTTCTTCATCTTCGCGCTGCCGGACACGGGCGTCTCGATTACCAGCGGTGACACGTTCGCGAAGTGGACCGGGGTCTTCAAGTCGAAGAACACCCTTGGCCGCATCGCCGTGCTCAGCGCGCTGGTGTTTGCGATGAACAGCCGTTTGCGAAGAAGTTTCTTCGTCTGGCCGACGCTGGTCTTATTGGCCGCAGTCCAGGTGTTGGGAAGCGGCTCTGCAACCTCCCTAGCCGGTCTTGCGGCGGTAGCTGCTTTCTGGGTGGGTTTCCTGGGCTTCCGAGCCCGCAAAACCCTCTACGGCGCAACTGTGGTGATGATGGTGACCGCCTTCAGCATCATCACGGTCACTGCAGCGACCAACCTTGGAGGCGCAACAGCGCTCGTCGGGCGAGACACCTCCTTCACCGGACGGTTACCCCTCTGGCAAGACAGCATTGAATTCGGAATCATGGAGCGCCTGTGGCTCGGACACGGGTGGGGGGCTTTCTGGACCGGAGGAGGGGCGGACTTCGAAGTGCTCCTTCGCGCGAATTTCATCGCTCCCCATGCGCACAATGCCTTCATCGACGCGTGGCTGCAGGGCGGACCGCTCGCCGCGATCGCGCTCACCTTGATCTATGTCCGAGGACTGTTCTGGTCGGCGCGCAACATCAGAGCTGATAAAACGGTCGCTGGTCTGTTTCCTGCGTTGGTCATCTCGCTGGGAGTCATATTCTCCCTGACCGAATCCGGATACGTGAACCGCACGAGCATGTTCATTCTGCTCATCGTTGGGGTCACGCATGCGGCGGGGAACAAAGGCGTCGTACAGCCCTTCAAGAAGCCAGAAGGCCGCGAAAATCTCGTACCGCAGAGCCATCCGGGGCGACTCGAGCTCGGCGGCGGCGTCGATTCTGCGACGTAGCCGCGCACTCCATCCCAAACGAGCAACAGGCCAGCTCCAACGTGACGTTCCACCTGGACCAACGTGCCTATGGTCGCTCGTTTTTTCGTCAGTTAGACTGGCATTTCCGTGATTCGCCGCACCGTCGGCTCAACGTGGGAGACCTCCGTGCACTACTTTGCCGACATCGCAGTCGAAGCGGCCACTTTGGCTGGCAAACACCTTCTCGGCAATTTTCGACAGCACCATGCGTCCATCTACGGCGACGATGTGCACTCGGTGAGCAACCGGACCTTGTCGAAGGAAGTCACATCCTCCAACGACCACGAGGCCGACAAGATCATCATCGATCTCATCCGGGACCGCTGCCCCGACCACGATCTTTTGACCGAAGAGACCGGCCACATCGACAACAACAGCCCGTACAAGTGGATCATCGATCCTCTGGACGGCAGTAGCAACTTCCTGAATCACAATCCGTTCTATGCCGTCTCAATCTGCCTGGCGTACGAAGACGACCCGATCACCGGCGTCGTCTTTGCGCCGTTCATCGAAGAAATGGTCGTCGCTCGACGGGGTCAGGGTTGCACCGTCAACGGGCGACCGGTTCGAGTTTCGACCACAACCGAGCTGGCCAAGACATACATCGTTGGCTGCCCGGGAGGCGATCCCAACAACCGACGTTTCGCCCAAATGGAATACGCCCTGCACCAAAAGAACAAAGACTTCCGCAAGATTGGATCTGCCGCGATCGAGGCCTACATGGTGGCCGCTGGACGAGTCGACGCGTTCACCACGTTGAACATCTCGTCGTGGGACGTGGCAGCAGGCGTACTCTGCACCGAGGAGGCTGGCGGACGGGTGACCGACTTCAACGGTGACAAGTGGAACCTCGAAAAGACCGACCTCCTCGTGTCGAACGGCCACGTCCACGATCAAGTTCTGGCCGAGATCCAAAATGCGGGAATTCCGAACGGGGACTTCGTCTCTGCGCCCGCCGCCACCTGAACCTCACGATGTATCGAATTCTGGACCGCACGTCGGTTCCCGACTATCTGCGAAGCATCCCTGCCGTGAACGAGGTTCTCGGTGAAGGCGAGCTCGAGATCGGCGAGATCGGCGACGGCAACCTCAACTACGTCTACCGGGTGACCAACGTCGACGACCCCAAACGTGCGGTCATTCTCAAACAGGCGGTGCCCTATCTGCGCATGGCGGGTGAAGACTGGCCGTTGAGTCGCGATCGCATGACGTTCGAGATTCGTGCGCTGACGGTGTACAACGATCTGGTACCTGGCTTCGTCCCCAAGATGTTTCATGCAGACGAAGAGATGAGTGCGATGGTCATGCAGTTTCTCGATGACCACATCATCTTGCGCAAGGGAATGATCGATGGGATCACATACCCCGACGTAGCTCGCCACATCGGCAACTTCCTTGGCGAAACGCTCTTCCGCACAAGTTCGTATGGCATGGCGAGCGAGGACCGACGCCAGTTGATGGATCGTTTCACACTCAACTCGGAACTGTGCAAGCTGACAGAGGATTTCATCTTCACGTTCCCGTACATGACTCATTCGTCGAACTACTCCAACCCGTCGACGGATGCATGGGCCGATGCCAACCTGCGCAACAACACCGAATACAAGCTCGATGTGTTGGCGTTCAAGGATCTGTTCTTGACCAAGACGGACGCGCTCCTGCACGCCGACCTTCACACCGGGTCGTTGATGGTCAATCAGGCCGAGAGCTACGTGATCGACATGGAATTTGCGTACTTCGGGCCATTCGGATTCGACGTCGGCAAGATCATCTCGAACTTCTTGTTGTGTGCGACTGCGCATGTGCATCTCTCCGGCGGGGCCGAATACCGATCCTGGCTGATCGACCAAATCGGTGAGATCTGGAATGTCTTCTCTGAGCGCTTCTTGGCTCTGTGGAACGAGGAAGGAGACTCGGCCATGTTGCACGAAGGACTCCTCGATGCCGGCGAGCTCGCGAGCATGCAAGAGCGGTTCATGCTCGATCTCTTCCAGCAGTCGATCGGTTTCGCCGCATGCTCCATGGCCCGACGCACGCTCGGCATCGCAGGAGTCGCCGACATTCGAGACATCGAGGACCTCGAGATTCGATCTTCACTCGAGATCGCGAACCTCGAGATGAGCATGGCCTTGATGGCCAAACGCACCGAACTCACCACGATCGACGAATTGCTGGCATTCGCCCGCCACTTCTACGACAACTATTCATTCAAGCGCTAAGGAAACACGTGTCCTCACCATTGATCGGAATCATTCCTGCGGCAGGTAGCGGCATTCGTGCGCGGCCCTACACCTATGAGATGCACAAGGGCATGTTCCTCATCGACGGGAAGCCAAACATCGGCCGCCTGATCGACATCATGCGCGACGATCTGGGCATCGAAGAGATCGTCATCGTCCTGGGCTACATGCCAGAGACGATCCGGGACCACTTCGGTGACGGCTCAGCCTTTGGTGTACGAATCAACTACGTCGACAACCACCACCTCGACAAGGGGTGGGCGTGGTCGGTACTGCTCGCCAAACCGTTCCTCGCAGGTCGGCACGGGTGCGTCATGTTGGCAGACGAGTTCTATCTCGAGGCCAATTTCGCCGACCTCCTCGATTTCGACTTTGCCAGCCACAGTGCGGTGTGCATGATCAAGTCCGTCGACGATCCTGAGCTGATCAAGAAGAACTTCTCCGTCGAGCGCGATGGCACGCGGGTCATCCGTCTCGTGGAGAACCCGGTTTCGCTACCCAACGACATCCTTGGAATGGCGACATTCGTGGTAGATCCGAACGTTCTTCAGGCGCTCGAAGACGCTTACGACAGCGGTCGACCCATGATCGACTTCGTGAATTTTGTCGATGGGCTCATCAGCGAGGGACACAGCGTGGCCGCCTTCGAGCTGTCGGGCGAATACGTCAACCTCAACGATGTCGCCAGCTTGGAAGCCGCCCAGGATGCGGCGATCCGTCATCGTCTCGCAGCCGAGGACTAATAGGGCGAGCTGACCGCACGCGCCTCGGCCTGTTAGTCGACGGACAACATCTGCTCAACGTGACGAAGCACGACATCGACCGACACTTTGATGTCCGTCGCGATCTCGCTGCTCGCCACCGGAGCCGGCTCACCGCGCAACAACGCGTGGGGGTTGCCGAGGACTCGGCTTAGCTCGAGATACGCAGTGGTAGCCGCGAAATCGGCATCGAATGCCTGAAGCTCGAGAATCTTGGTTCCTCGAGGAGCGAACAAGACATTGGTGAGCGCGGCACCATACGGCGCCACGATCGACTCCGCACTGGCGAACAGATCGATCTCTTCGTCCAACGTCATCGTGGAGGTGGTGATGTACTCGTAGCCGAACTCGCGCTCGAGCGCGGACGCAACAACGTCCTCGTCGATCATCCGACGCGTCGTCGTCTCACCTCGGCCGACGAAGAGTCGTCGATCTCCAAGCGTCGGCTCGGTTTTGACGAGGGCGGATCGGACCCATTCAACCTGTTGGGGCGGCACGGCTCCCCCGGTTCGCGTCGAAACCGCGACGTGGGCGGTCTCCGCTCGACACGCTCCCGTGACCACCTGGTCTGCAGAGACTCCAGCGAGCTCGAGAGAACGAGCCTGCCAACCCGAGAGTCGGTCGCCGACGTACACCTTCTCCACATCGATGTCCGCCAGCTCGTAGAACCGGAGAAATGGCAGGGTCAGGCAGAGCCAGTGATAGAAGTTCGTCGGCCAAGTATTGGACAGGTAAGCGATATTTGGATGCGTCGCCTCTACGTGTTGCAGACGCTGGAGAGAGACCGGCAACGTCTCGAACGCGATATTCGACTCGTAGAGAATCCGTCGGTCGGCGTCGAAGGCGTGACCGTTCCGGAACGTGACGGAATTCTGGCGGCCCGTGAGCACCATGCTCGCACTGTCATAGTCGCGGATCGGTGCTGCGTGACTCCCATAGGCCGGGTCCTCGCCGGGAAAGCTGCCCTGCTCATTGCCTCGCCAGCTGACCTCGAGACCCGAGCGGTGGCTCGTTTGCGGACGCGCAACAGGAAGAGGCAAGGAACGAAAGGGCATCGACGACGTCACGAGAGCACGCCGCACCTGTTGCCGGGAGATCACTGCCATCTTCGTAGATCCTCTTCGTTGAGCGTTCCTCAGGCTATCGGTGGCCACGAGACGATCATGAAGGGGGGGCCGTCGACCGATCGGTTACCGACAATCACGTCCATCTGGCCTAGATGTGGGCGCGCTACCATCAATTGACGTGCCTGAGCGTGGTCTGAGGCAGAGAGGACCTTCTGTGGAAGCTATTCGAGCGTTTGCGCGCTCCGTCGTCGGTCGCTGGACGTTGTATGTCGCTGGACGTCGTCTCGCTGAACTACGTGGAGTGGCCGGACCAGCTGGATCCAGGGTGGCGTCAGCTCTTCAACGGACTCTGGATGGTCCCGCCGACAGAGCGCAGAAAGAATGGTTCAACAAGATCGAGACGCTTCGTACAACGCTCGAGTCGGACTCAACCCCGCTGTCGATCACGGACTATGGCGCGGGTAGCTCACACGACGATCGCTCCGAAGAGCAGATGGAAGAGGGCGTCATCGTCCACAAGACGGTGAGCGACATGTGTCGAGCGAGCAAGCCATCGTTTTGGGCTTCGATTCTCTTTGAACTCATTCGTGAGTATCAACCGGACTCTGGGCTCGAGCTCGGCACCTGCCTCGGCATTTCGGCCGCGTATCAAACCTCGGCAATGGAGCTGAATGGATCGGGCTCCTTCTTGACTCTTGAGGGTGCGGACTCCTTGGCGGCGGTGTCGACGGCAAACCTCAAACAGCTCGGGCTCGACCATCGCGTGTCGGTTTTGACCGGCCGCTTCAGCGACACGCTTGCGTCCGCAATCGAGCAGATGGAGCCGATCGGCTACGCCTTTATCGACGGTCACCATGATGAACATGCGACCGTTGAGTACTTCGAGCAGCTGTTGCCCCACCTGGCCGAGCAATCAGTGCTCGTGTTCGACGACACCTCGTGGACTGAAGGTATGAAGCGTGCTTGGCAGACGATCACCGCACACGACTCGGTGGGCCTTGCCGTCGACCTCGGCGCTTTCGGAATCTGCGTCATCGATCCTGCGATCACCAATCGAGCGAAGGTAAAGATCTCGTTCCGAGGCCTCTGAGGTCTCATGACCAGAACGCGAAGTCAGCGGGTCTCGATGGTGACCCGTGAGCTCAACAGCTATCGCGTTGCGTTTTTCGACGAAGCGCGTCGTCTGCTCGCCGATGAGCACATTGAGTTCGATCTCTTCGTTGGCGGAGCCACTAGTGCCGACCGGGCGAAAGGTGACCCAGCCACCCTCGACTGGGCAAAGAATCTGGCGGTTCGCGAGATATCGGTTCGTGGACGCGAGCTGTGGTGGCAGCCCGTCATCAAGCTCGCTCGCTCCTCAGACATGATCATCACCGAGCAGGCATCCAAGCAGCTCAGCAACGTGCCACTCGCGATGCTTCAACGCGCAGGCGCCATACGACATGGGCTGTGGGGGCACGGGAGAAACTTCCAGCAATCGATAGAGGGCGGAAGCGGTGAGGGTCTCAAGAGCTGGTTCACGCGAAGCGCTCACTGGTTCTTTTCGTACACCGAGGCGAGCTCGCATGCGCTCGTCGACCTTGGTTTCCCCGCGAGTCGAATCACGACCTTCAACAACTCCACCGATGTCCGCGAGGCCCGCGAGGCCCAGAGCTCGTTGAGCCCGTCTTGTGCCGAGGATGTTCGTACTGAGCTCGGTATCGGTGCTGGCCCAATCGTCGCCTACCTCGGCGCCCTGTATCCGCCGAAGCGAACACCGTTCTTGCTCGACAGCCTCGACGCGCTTCGCGCCGAAGTCAGCAATGTCGAAGTCATCGTGATGGGAGGCGGATCCGATGCGGATCTGGTGGCTCATCGTGCACGAGAACGCCCATGGCTGCATCACCTCGGTCCGGTGTATGGCCTCGATCGGGTGCGCTTTGCGTCCTGCAGCGAACTTCTGCTGATGCCGGGTCTCCTCGGCCTCAATGTCGTGGATGGTTTTGCGCTCGGCCTACCGACGGTGACCACGGCGATCGACTACCACTCGCCGGAGATTGCGTACCTCTCGCACGGTGTCAACGGCTGGATCTGTGATGAAGACGTCTCGCCAGCACAATACGCTCGCGAGGTCGCCGAAATCCTCAGGAATCCGGATCGATTGGCGCGACTGCGGGCTGGTGCATTGCGGGCCGGGGACGACCTCGGGATCGAACCAATGGCGGTTCGATTCGCCAACGGCGTCAAGGCGGCTCTCGATGCGCCTCGGCGCCGCGGCCCCTACGTCGATCGGTAGCCTCTAACCGTGCCGCTGTATTCAATCTGCATCGCGACCTATCAGCGTCCCGAGGGCCTTCTGGATCTACTCGAGAGCATCGAGGCCCAACAGCTCACCGATGACATGTCGGTCGAGATCATCGTCGTCGACAACGACCCTCGATCTTCGGAGACCGTCGTTCGCGACTTCGGTGAACGAAGCCGCTTTCCAGTCCAATACCTCACGCAGCCCGAGCAGAACATCAGCTTGACGCGCAATGTCGCTGTCGCAGCGGCGAGCGGAGAATTCATCTGGTTCGTGGATGATGACGAGACAGCAATACCGGAGTGCCTCGCGAGGCTCTCGGCAGCGCTGCACGAGTTCGACGCTGCGGGAGTGTTTGGACCCGTCATTCCGGTCTTTGAGACCGAACAACCTGAATGGGTGGAGAAGTCATCGGTCTTCAATCGCCCAATCGGCGTGACCGGCGGAAAAGCTCACGGCTATCGGACCAGCAATACGCTTGTACGAACCGATGCACTCGCTCTGGTCGAGGGCCCGTTCGATGCGGACTTCGGCATCAGCGGTGGCTCCGACTCGATGTTGTTCCGAGAACTGGCCGCCAAGGGATTGCGTTTCATCGATTCTGGAGACGCGTTCGTCTCTGAGGTCGTTCCGTCCAATCGAGCGACGTGGAGTTGGATGAGAACGCGGTTCCGGCGACAGGGCCAGAACTACGCTCGCCAGACCGTGATGCTCAATGGCGGTGTCTGGACCAAGCCCGTGATGTGGATGTTGTGCAAAGCACTCGTTCAAATTCCATTGACGCTTGCTGGCATCGCCATTTCGTGGCCGAACCGCTACCGCCGAAGCGAGTGGCAGCTGCGAATGTGGTCGAATATCGGTAAGTTCGAGGGAGTTCGAGGAACGACGAGCGTTCGGGCGCACTGAATCAGATCGATGGCGACCAGAGGTCAACCGCGTACCGAGCGGTAGATCTCCTCGAGTCGATCACCTGCGACATCGGGCGTATATCTCGTTTCGTATCGGACCCTCGCAGCCTGCGAGGCCGTTCGCAGCCACGACTCTTCTGCGGTGATCCCGAGTGCCGAAACCCAATCGCCGTCTTCGCAGATGTGCTGCGACCCGCCTTCGATGATCTCGCGAAGGGGCGGATGGTCGGAGGACACGATTGGCAGTCCCGCCGCCAAGGCTTCGAGTAGGACGAGCGGTTGCCCCTCGAACCATCTCGATGGGAACAGCAACGCTCGACTCGTTCGCATGAGACTCGACACGTCCTCGGCCGACTTGCGACCGACGATGTCCACGGACGGACCGGCGAGGGCTTCGAGACGCTCGCGCTCGACGCCATCGCCGACCACCATGAGTCTCAGTCCTTCAGGACCTCCCCGATTCCAAGCCTCGACGAGTTCGACGAAGCCCTTCTCAGGCGACAGCCGCCCAATGGCGAGCACGGTTGCACTCTCGGTGACGTCGGAGAGGCGCGGCCCCGGGTCGGGAACGAAGTTGTCATGCCGAGTGATGCGATCTGCGCTGACGCCGGACTGTTCCGTCAGCTCTGCCGCAAAATCGGAGAGTACGAGAAATCGATCGATCGACCGATCGAGGGTACGCGCAACTCGATTGACGCTCGTCGCAAGGCCGATGGCTACCGATGCGCCAACGGAGTCTCGGTAACAGCGCCGGATCACGCCTTTCCACGGCATGCGCCCGACACAATCGAGACAGGGAGCGTTGTCCCGATAGAGGTAGGAGTTGAGGCACACACGGCGATAGTTGTGAAGCGTCGCAACCACGGGAGCGGCGCGATGTGCAGCGGAGACGGCACTCGGCGATGCGGTGTACCACGTGTTGTGGACGTGAGTGACGTCCACGGCTTCGCGTTCGAGCACTTCTTTGATGCGCCGCGACGACGCGGGGTTCCAGTTCGACAACGCCAATCCCTGTGCCTGTGCTCGCGGAGAGTCGGGGTTCTGATACTCGATTGGCAGAACTTCGTGCCCGCGCGCAACCAACAGCGCCCTCTCGCGTGCCACCACGCCATCCTCGCCTCCGGGTTCCAGATAGGCGTTGTGGATCTGGAGGACCTTCACTACAGCCCGTTGAGGTAGTCGATCAGTACTTGGGGTGCGATCTCTGTGCCGGCCTGACCGAGTTCGCCGAGGACATCGGTGGCATCATCGCCCTCGATCGTTCCCTCGATGGTGATCGGCACTCCCGTTTCACCGCCGTCATTGGCCAAGGGCGAGAGGCCTGCCCCGAATATCAGGTTGTCGGCGAGTTCGACCGAGCCAACCTCGTTGCGCAGCTCGATGTCGATCTTTATTCCGAAGTGCTGCACGTTCCAGATCACGTTTGCTCGCACGACTGCGGGAGAACTGACGCGGATACCGATGCCGTCGTTCCACTGCATGCGGGTCGTGACATTCCAGATGGCGTTGTTCTCGACGATCACGTTCGCGTCATACGTCCGCGTGCCCCGCCCAATCGACACCGCTGCACCGGAGTGCACGTCGACATCGTGAATCAAGTTGTCGCGCACGACGACGTCGTAGACCGATGCTTTGATCTCCACGGCTTCTGCGGTCGTGTTGCCGATGTCGTTTCCGATGATCCTCACGTTCGACACGTCGTCGAAATCACCATTCGGAAGCCTGCCACCAGTTCCCAGGTAGACGCCTTCACCAAGATCGGCATATTCGAACTCACCGTTGTTTCCCGGTCGTTGACCCGTGGTGTCGATGCGATTTCCCTCGATGAGAACATCGGATGAGCGATTGAGCACGTGGATGGCTTCCTGACCGGTATCGACCACAGTGTTGTTGCTGACGATGACTCGGTTTGAACCAAAGATGCGGATTCCCCACAACGATCCTTCGGTACGAAGTCCATCGATGACGATGCCGGTGCTGTCTTCGACGAGCACCCCAGCGGAGTGCTCGTACGTGCCGCTCGTGAGCGTCACCCCACCTTCAGGGGCGTGGACGAGTAGATCGGTCTTGTTCGACACCACCATCGGCTCGTAGGTCCCGGGCAGAAGGTTGATGGTGTCACCCGGGCGCGCAATGGTCGCGGCATAACTCGGCGTCTGCAGCGGATCCTCAGCAGTCCAACCGCCATCTTCGCGATCGATTCCATCGGGAGCCACGAAGAGGTCCGACGTTCGGACCGGCACGGTGGTGGTGGTCGTTGTCTCCGTGGATGTGGTCGGTGGCGTCGTCGTCGATGATGTAGCGGTTGTCTCGGGAGCCGTCCGGACAACCGACGTCACGACATCACCATCCTGCGGAGAGACATAATCGGTCCTCGTCGAATCGTCTCGTGTCATCAAGATGAGCACGCCGACGACGATTGCGAGCAACAGCACGATTCCGCTAGCAATGAACGACTGACGCATTGGTAAGAACGATGCCCTTTGCTAGTTTCGCTCGGACGCGCCTCGTGTCGAAACGGCAGGAGTTACCGGGCTGCCGCCAACGCTTGCGCTTCGCTAGTGTACACGCCGAAATCCTTGAATCTCATGTAGGAGACCGAGTCGGGATACCAAACCGAGCCCGATCCACCCCAGAACTGCTGGAAGATGATCGAGTCGGCGCCTTGGGTGCCACCATTTCCCATCCAGTTCACCTTCGGGATGTGCAGTCGGGGCTGAAGCGAACCACCATCGGTCATCGTCCACGCCTTGAACCAACCGTTGTTGCCATCAACTCGGTACCCAAGAACAACCGTGGTCCACTTGCCTACCTGTAGGTCCCAGATGCGGGGATCGCCAACGCCTTCGTGTTTGCCATTCTCGAGTCCTTCGAATGGTTCTGCCCCGAAGCCGTTGAGAAAGAGGTAGTCCTCGCCGAACCCGGAAGCGACGTTCTGTCCATCGATGCTCTGGGCGTACACATACGCGGAGAGCGACAGTCCTTCGCGAGTTTTGTCGTTCGCACCGTCGGACTTGCGAGTCCCTCGGATCATCAAACGTCCAGAGAATCCGCCAGCGGAATGGTTGCCACCGGTGTTGTCGGCAGGGCTACCTCGCATCAGACCTGGCATTTTGATTCCGGTACCCCAGACGGGGCTTCCTTCGTTCTTCGCACCGTCTCCAGCGTCGAAACCAGGCTCGAGATAGAACCGGTAGACGAGATACGTCTCCTTGGTGATGTCGATGGGTGCGTTCCACTGCTTGCGGGAGTTGTCTCCAACATTGGATCGGGTCCGGATGTAGTCGCCGCTTGGATCGCTGACGACCGCGATGTCATCCCAGTTGCCGCCACCTGTGTAGGTCAGTCTCGAGAATTGACTCTCAAGCGCTGCGGTCACTGTTGACTTCGACTGACCGAACCCGAAACTCCGCATGCCCTCGATCGGAGCGCTGAGCAACGATGGACCGGACGGGGCGGGCGCAGCGGCTGGAGCGGTCGTTGGTGGCGGAGCTGGTGCGGCGGTGGTCGTCGGGGCCGGCGTAGTCGGCGGCGCCGTCGATGGAGCAGCGGTTGCTGGCGTCGATTGTGTGGCGGCCACCTGGTTGTTTGTCTGGCTGCTCGTGGTGGGTGCGGAGTTCTGTGAGGCCGACTCGACCCTCGACGGGGTGGGCGCCGGGTCAGAAGGCGTAGGCGTAGGCGCTGGCTCCTCTCGCACGATCGTGGCCGGAGCGGTGACCTGTTCGGATGCCTCGTTCGACCCTGCTCGGAGCTCTCCAACGACAACTGGGGCCGCAGCCTCGGCGTCGGCGATCGTGTCAAACGACCGACTGGCCAGCGCGCGCGGGATCTCGTCATCGGAGCCCTGGCCGGGCTCGACGACGCGACGCTCTGGAGCGTCATCAGTGGTCTCGACAGGATCCCCAACCGTGCGGCCAAGGACAGTTTCGAGTGTTCCTTCCGTACCCGGGCTAAAGGCCAACCCGAGCATCCCTGCGATGAGAATGCCGATCAACATCGCCCGTGTCCGCGAGGCAGGAGGCAGCTCCCCTCGCGACATCGTCTTTCGCATCAACGAACACCCTCTCCGCGTTCAAGCATGTTCGTTGCTTCGACGGTCCGTGAACCGAGCTTTAGCGCAGTTTGTAACACAAATGACGCTCTGACCCACAAAAGGTGGCCAGTCTCTTCAGCGGACGGCATGATCTGATGACAATACCGCAACAATGTTGCGAAGATAACCTCGGAGTGTGTCGAAATGTTACATTTCCGAAGATTCGCCTTTCAAACCACTATGTGATGTGGTTTGTGGCCACTTCGTCACGTAGAGCGCGGTTGACCGCGGCCCACAATGCCGCCGAGAACACGGCCTCGGCAATAAGGGTACTCACGGCCGCCCCACGCCAGCCGAACTCTGGAATGAGCACGAGGTTGACCACCAGATTGAGGATCGCAGTCGCCGCCATCAGTCGTGCACGGATCCACTGACGATCAACGCCCGTCAATACGTTCGCGGGAAAGAATTGTGTGGCCCGTATGGCGGGAACGAAGGCGATCCAGCGCAGGGCGCTGACGGAATCGTTGAACTCGCTACCCATGATGGTTTCGAGCAGCGGTGCAGCGATCCACAATCCGATCCCTACGCACAGCCCATAGGCAACCGACACGGTCGTCAGCTTCCGCGCATACCGGACTGCCTCGGCCACCGTGCTCGAACCTCGTCGGAAGAACTCTGCGTACGACGCCCGAACGAGCGCACCCAGGGGCAAGTTGGCCAGGTCGGCGACACGGTAGGCCGCGCCATAGACACCGGTGTCTTCGTTGAGGCCGAACCCACCCAGAACGACCTTGTCGATGTCGGCTTGTGCCGTGTTCGCCGAGTCGACGAAAACGAATCCGGCTCCGAGGCGAAAGTCCCCGCCCGATGGCCATTCGAATCGGAGGCGAGCGTGAAGCGTGCGACCCACCACAACGAGCGTGGTGACCGATCCGGCCAACATTGTCACCGCGAGGAAGCGGGCCCAGACGTCGACGGTCTGTTCGGACACGATGTAGTAGAAGATCAGAATTGCCACCACTCGAAAGAGGGTGTTGATTCCGTTGATTGCCAGGCCGATCTCTGCACGGCCATGGGCGGCGGCGGCCATGCCGCCCGCTTGTTGCAGCCCGAGCCCGATCAGCTGAGCCAGCCCGATCAGCAACGCGGTCACGGGAGAAACGTCAAACAGGATCTGCGACAGCAACACCGAGATTGCCGAACCGACCAGCCCACCCAGGACGTTCACCGTGACGACTTTGGACCACTGGGGGCCAAAGGTCTCCCCTCGACTGACCCCACGAACCATGACGTGAGCGATTCCGAATCGCGAGGCTGGAAAGATCAGCTGCGTCAGACCAAGAACAGCGATGTAACGGCCAAGCTCCCCTGGGCCCAACGAGATGCCGAGAAGAAAGAACGTCAACATTCGGCCGAGCGCGAAAGACAGGTCTGCGCCGAGCATGAATCCTGCGTTTCGCCCGAGCTTTGACACCCCAACGACCTGGGGAGGTCCGTCGTCCGCGGTACGCTCTTCGTTGCTTGCGTCAGTGGCCACTGCCAACTCTTTCAGATGATGGGGCCGCTGAGGGGCCATTGACGCAAAAGTGGATCACAGTATGAAATCGGCAGGCAAGTAGCCGACAATAAGAGGAAATCCCGCTGGTCCGTACGCGGCCACAAAGCAACTACCCCTTCATTGCACACACGCGAACTAGTGTCGGTGCTCAGGAGAACACATGTCAGTCACAATCGTCACCGGTTCGGGTGGACTCATCGGATCCCAGGCCGTCACACACTTCGCGGGTGAATCCGACGTGATCGTTGGCATCGACAACAACATGCGCGAGCAGTTCTTCGGACCTGAGGCATCGACGGACTGGGTCGTGAACGATCTCACAACTCGATACGACAACTATCGGCACGTGCAGGCAGACATCCGTGACAATGACGCAATCGATGCTCTCTTCGCCGAGTACGGCACAGACATCACGCTCATCGTCCACACCGCCGCACAACCATCCCATGACTGGGCGGCACGAGACCCACACACCGACTTCAGTGTGAACGCGAACGGCACGCTCAACCTGCTCGAGGCCACGCGCCAACATGCCCCGGATGCCGTGTTCATCTTCACCTCGACGAACAAGGTCTACGGCGACACACCGAATCACCTTCCACTCATCGAGCTCGAGACACGTTGGGAACTGGATCCATCCCATCCCTGGGCCGAGCACGGCATTCCTGAAGAGATGTCTGTCGATCAATCGACCCACAGCTTGTTCGGTGCTTCGAAGCTCGCCGCTGACGCACTCGTGCAGGAGTATGGACGATATTTCGACATGAAGACCGCCGCCTTCCGCGGCGGATGTCTCACGGGACCGGACCACTCCGGCGCAGAGCTCCATGGCTTTCTCGCCTATCTGGTGAAATGCACCGTGATTGGCAGGCCATATACGATCTTTGGATACAAGGCCAAGCAGGTCCGCGACAACATCCACGCGTCGGACCTCATCAGCGCCTTCGATCACTTCTACCGTGCGCCGCGCTCAGCAGAGGTCTACAACATTGGTGGCGGTCGCGATATCAACTGCTCGATGCTGGAAGCCATCGAGATCTCTCAGGAACTGTCCGGCAAGACCCTCGAATGGACCTACTCGGACGAGAATCGGATTGGCGACCACATCTGGTACGTGAGCGACGTCCGACGCTTCCAAAATCACTACCCGGACTGGAAGTTCACCTACGACCTCAAGGCCATCATGGGCGAAATTCACGACAAGATGGCCGAACGCTGGCTGTCTGAAGAGCATCAGGGCTGAGTCGAGTGGAGAGCGGCGAACGCGTCGACATTTTTGGGGTGAACCTGACCGTCACCGACTACCAGGATGCAACGGATCGAATTCTCGCCGCTGGACGTGCACGTGAGTCATTTGCGATGAGTGCACTCGCAACCCACGGGTTGATGGAAGCCGTGTACGACGCCAGCTTTCAAGACGTGGTCAATGACCTCGACCTCGTGACGCCCGATGGACAACCCGTGCGATGGGCAATGAACTTGCTCCACGACGCTGGTCTGTCGGACCGGGTCTACGGCCCCGACCTCACATGGAAGGTCTGCGGCGCAGCTGCAGATGCGGGGGTTGGAATCTATCTCTACGGCTCCACGCCAGAAACATGCGAAGCCTTCGTCGCGGCGATCTTGGCAAGTTGGCCACATGCGATTATCTCCGACGTGCAACCCGATCGCTTCCGAGAGGCCACTCCGGAAGAAGATGCTGCCGACATCAAGCGCATCAACGAGTCGGGCGCGGGCATCGTGCTCGTGGGGCGTGGCTGTCCCCGCCAGGAGCGGTGGGTAGGGGCCCACAAAGGGTCGGTATCGGCGGCGATGATGGCCGTGGGCGCCGCATTCGACTATCACGCCGGGATGCTCAAGAAGCCACCGTCGATGATGCAGAAGTATGGGTTGGAGTGGTTGTGGAGACTGGGTCTCGAACCACGACGCCTCTTCCGTCGATACGCCGTCACCAACTCCCAATTCGCCTTTCACCTGGCGAAGTCTCTGGTCAAGAAGCGAATTGGGTAATCAGCCTCATGGCACAACTGGCCGTGAAAGTATCCTTGTTGAGTGGTATCCGGGCTGCGTAGCCACGGGCAACCGAAAGTGGGAGAATGTCACCCTCAGATAATGAGCTTCTTCTGAGCGACTATCTCGATGTCATCAGTAGGCGCAAGTGGATGCTGCTCGCTGTCCTCACTCTGTCGCTGGGGGCAGCAATAGCCTTCTCAGCGCTGCAGACACCGATGTACCGCGCCGAGGCCCGCGTGCGAGTTGAGGTTTCGAATTCGAGCTCCAACAACATTCTGGTCGACGGCAACAACCTTTCCAGCAACGTGCGGAACCGCAATCTCCAAAACGAAGTCGAGTTCGCGAAGAGTGACCGGGTGGCGCTTCGAGCATCGGAGATCATTGGGGACCTGCCGTCTGCAACCATCGGAGCTTCAACGGACTCAGACACGCTGATCTTTGGTGCAACAAGCGCGAGTCCAGATGAGGCCGCATTGATCGCCAACACCTTTGCTGATGCATACGTGAGTGAACGATCGGTGGCATCCGGTGAACGCTTCATCGCTGCGGTCGAAGTCATCAATAGCCGTCTCATTGCGATTACGACCTCACGCCTCGAGTTGCAGAGCGAACTCGCTGCCTCGACCGATTCCTCGGGCCTTCAGATTCAGATCGACTCATTGTCGAATGAAGAGGTCCGCTTGAGGGCACAGCTCAACGAAATCGATGTCATCAGTCGACTCGATGATGGCGCCGTTACCGTTCTCAATGCTGCAAGCAGTCCCGCATCGCCTTTCTCACCGTCGTGGGCTCGGAATCTGGCTCTCGCGACAATCGCTGGAATCGTTCTCGGGATGGGCGTAGCCCTTCTGCTCGAAACGCTCGACGACACGATTCTGTCGAAACGAGACCTCGAGGAAGCAGCCGATGGCGTGCCCGTGTTGGGATTGGTCCCGTCGCCTCACAAGAGACGATTCAGATCCCGGCCCGAGCGTCAACTCGTGACGACCAGAACCGGTCTTTTTACCGAGGCATTCCGATCGCTTCGTTCCGCGATCGAACTTGGTCAAGCCGCCGACTCGGAAATCCGTTCAATTCTCGTGACGAGTTCGAACGCTGCCGAGGGTAAGTCCACGGTCGTAGCGCATCTCGGGATCGCCTTTGCTCGATCGGGAGCCAGCGTCCTTGTGATCGATGCCGACATGCACAACCCCACACAGCACGAACTCTTCGGGATTGCGAATCGAAATGGCTTGGCTGAGGAGCTCGCGAACGTCGACAACGCGGAGATCATCACTGAACAGGCTTCGGGCGAGGGCCTGCTGTCGGTGATTCCAGCTGGCGCCACTGGGTCAGCTCCTGCCGAGCTACTTCGTTCGGAACAGGCGCAAGAGTTCATCGAAAAGCTCTCGTACGCCTACGACCTGGTGATCATCGACTCACCGCCACTACTACCGATCGCAGACACGCTGTCACTCGCTCGAATCTGCGATGCCACACTCCTCGTCTCGATGCGTGGTCGGACCAACGCGGCCGAAGCGCAAGAGGCGGTCGAGCTTTTGGCCCGAGCGAAGACACGACCCCTCGGCACCGTGCTGAACGGCGCGGAAGAAAATGACAACCGTTACGGACATCCGTATGGAAAAGGCCGCCGCTGACGTCAGCTAGGTCGACGTCCGCCCAATCGTGGCTGGACGACCTCGACGGTCGAGAAAGCCGATCGCGGTAGCGACGGCCCGAGGGTCGTGCCGCAAGTGATGACGGGCGCCCTCGAGGATCCGTAGCTCAGCGCGGCCATGGGCATCAGCGATAACCCGGGCGTCGAGAGGCGGCACGGCGTCATCATTACTGCCATGGAGGACCATCATGCACGTGTCGGTGTTGGGTAGACGTTCAGCCGCTGCAGCGGCAGAGACTCCCTGGAGTTCTTTGGCCCACCGATTGAAGTCCGGAGGAAAGTTCGCATCGCTTATCGCACCGCACCGACGTGCGTGCGAGAGCAGCTCGCGCGGACGAGAGGCCCAGTCCTGAAAGTCGGCCGGCGCTGCGACCGAAACCACACCGGTGATGTTGCCATCCGTTGCTGCAGCATCGATGGCGAGCGCTCCACCTGTGCCAAATCCCATGAGCCACAAGGTGCCGTCGACTCCGTCGACCTTGCGTATGTAGTCGATGGCGGCACGAAGGTCGCTGCGCCATCCGTCGAGTGAGAAGTGTCCTTGGCTCCCGGCGAGGCCACGAAACGCAATGGCCAGCGTGATCAGTCGCGCATGATCGGCAACCCGATCCGCCAGATCCGGGAGCGTGCGAAACGAGTTCGCTCCCCCGCCAGCATCTGTTGGAAATCCTGGCACCACGACCAGCGCCGGGCGGCCCGCCGGTGGTATCCGCTCTGGCTGGGCAAGCCAGCCTTCGAGCGTGCCTGCGGCACCATCGATCTTCAGCTGCACCGGGCGAACCTATGCGCGTCGCTGTCGGTATCCACGGTTTCGCGCTTCTGGAAGCGTGTCTGGTCCGAACGTGGCAACCTGCTTGCTCGCAACCAACTCCGCAATGATCTCGGCATCGAGAGCATCATCAAGGTCATAGAGAACCTGCGTGCGCTTGTCGCCAATGAAGCGGTGTTCCGCGAATTCCTTTGGGCGATCCATGACCGTGATCATAGACGCGAACGAGGGAGGACCCAGTGGTGGATCCTCCCTCGCTGCAATACGTGTATTCGCTGGAGAACCGAACGACCTTGCCAGCCCGACGCTTCAGATGAAGCGCACGACCGGCGGCCGGGTGGAACGACGTCCGACGGTTCAAGTTCGGCGGTGTCTGACACTGTCTGCAGAGCGGACAGCGAGTCAACGTCTCGCCATATGGTCCAGCGGGCCCGACCTAACGGTCAGACACCTCCAAGGTTCCAAAATCAGTATTGATGTGGACCACCCCCTTTCTCTCGGTACTTCTACAGTACCTCATCTCCAACCGCTCCGATATCGCGGAGATAGGTGATGAATGAATCGACGATAACGGTGACATGGACGGGGTCGAGCGAAGAGCCGCTTGCGACGGCCTGACGAACGGCGAAATCGGCCGCACCAACCTCATCTGCGACGACGCGATCCTCCAGAACCCAGTCCCCGCCCAACTCCTCACCGAAGTCGCTGCTGAGCCCCAGCTGTTCGAACCATGCAAGAACCCATCGGATGACGGTGTCAACGTCTTCATGGCTCACTACTGCAGACACCTCGAAGGGAAGCGAGTCACCAACCGCTTCGACAGCGTCCGCTATCTCGAGCAACGCGGGTGCCACCGTTCCCTCGAGCTCCGCAGACACCCGACCCACGGCGAACACCGCAACGGCCGCTACGAGAAGTGTGCCCACAGCGACGGCAAGCCAAATCATGGGCTCACGCTAACCGCCGCTGGGAGACAGTGTCCCTTTGGGAAGCGTTTCGACCGGGGTCGGCCCCCGGCCAACAGCCGAGCATCGAGGAGGCGCAGCCGACGGATTGCGACAGCTGCGAACTACAGATGTAGGTCGAAGCTGCGAAGCCGGTTCGACCGGGGTCGGCCTCCGGCCAACAGCCGAGCATCGAGGAGGCGCAGCCGACGAATTGCGACAGCTGCGAACTACAGATGTAGGTCGAAGCTGCGAAGCCGGTTCGACCGGGGTCGGCCTCCGGCCAACAGCCGAGCATCGAGGAGGCGCAGCCGACGAATTGCGACAGCTGCGAATTACAGTCCGATGCGTTGTGCGAGGAGCTCGCGGTGATACGTCGGATCGCCGAACAACAGCTCCGATGACTTCGCCCGCTTGAAGTACAGGTGGGCGGGGTGTTCCCACGTGAACCCGATTCCGCCGTGAATTTGAATGTTCTCCGCGGTGGCGTGGAAGTACGCCTCGGAGCAGTAACTCTTCGCCAGGCTGGCCATGGCGGGCAGTTCGTCGTTGTCCTCGGCTGCACACCATGCTGCGTAGTACGCCGCAGACTTCGCTGACTCGACTTCGAGAAGCATGTCCGCACACTTGTGCTTGATTGCCTGGAACGAGCCGATCGGCCGCCCGAACTGCACGCGTACCTTGGCGTATTCAACCGCCATGTCGAGGACCATCTGCGCTCCGCCGACTTGTTCTGCGGCCAGTCCGACGGCGGCGCGGTCGAGCACTCGCACCATCGTGTTCCATCCGTCGCCATCCTTACCGATGAGGCGTGCCGGAGTATCAGCCAGCTCGATCTTGGCCTGCTTGCGAGTCTGATCCATCGTTGCGAGTGCCGTGCGGGTCATCCCAGCGGCATCTCCATCGACAGCGAAGAGTGACACACCCGCCGCCGACCGCGCAGCGACGATGAGTAGTCCGGCTGTGTGGCCATCGATGACGTAGTGTTTCGCTCCGTTCAGTGTCCAGGCGTCGCCATCCTGCGTCGCGGTGGCGGTCACCCCGGACTCATCCCACCGACCGTTTTCCTCGGTCATTGCGACGGTGGCGATCAATTCACCGCTGGCGATTCGAGGAAGGAAGTCGGTTGCTGCGGAATCGTCGTCGGCGAGCATGAGCGCTGATGTGGCAAGCACGGCCGTGGAGAAGAACGGAGCGCAAAGCAACGAACGACCCATCTCTTCGAGAATGACGATCAGTTCAACCCAGCCGAATCCCTGACCCCCGTATTCCTCCGGGATGATCAGGCTCTGCAGACCGAGCTGTTCGGCCATCTGTGACCACACGGCTTCGTCATAGCCAGCCTCGGTCTCCATCAACTCGCGGACCGTCTCTTCGCTCGACTTCTCCTCGAGGAATTGTCGGACGAAGGATCGGAGCTGATCTTGTTCTTCGGTGAAGGCAAACTGCATGGCACCAACTTACCCGGTGGTCACTTGTGGACCCACACCGTCGCTCCTCGATTCGACCATGGCTCTCCCCCGGGCCATACACTTCTGCCATGAACACGCAGTCGCCTCAGGATCTCGACGTTGCCCAGTATCGAGTGAACCCGAGCGACTTCCCAGGTCTCTCATCGATTGATTCCAATGCCGATGGGGGGCTGAACAAAGACTCCGCGAAACCGATCATGAAGCGGCTCAACGAGCGCCTCGAGGAGCTGCAAGAGCGCCTGTACGCCCACGGGAAAGAACGCCTACTCGTGGTTCTCCAAGCCACCGACACCGGCGGCAAGGACGGGACGATCCGCGCCGTGTTCGAACACACGAATCCACAAGGCGTCCATGTCGCCTCCTTCAAGAAGCCGACCGATGAAGAGCTCTCCCACGACTACCTCTGGCGAATCCACCAACACACACCGGCCGCTGGGGACATCACGATCTTCAACCGAAGTCACTACGAAGACGTGCTGGTCGTTCGTGTTCATGAGTTGGTCGAGGAGGCTCGGTGGCGAAAGCGCTACGAACACATCCGCAACTTCGAACAGATGCTCTCCGACGAAGGAACCGCAATCGTCAAGATCTATCTTCACATCTCCAAGGATGAACAAAAGGAGCGACTCCAGGCGCGTGTCGACAACCCGGAGAAACACTGGAAGTTCGAGTTCGGAGATCTGAAGGAGCGACTCCGCTGGGACGACTATCAGCAGGCGTTCGAGGAAATGCTGATGGAGACTTCGACCGATGTCGCACCGTGGTATGTGATTCCAGCGAACCGCAAGTGGTATCGCAACATCATGATCAGTCAGCTCCTGGTAGACACCCTCGAACAACTTGCCGGCGAGAAGTTCGAGCCGAATCCCGAACTCGCGGGTGTCGTCATCGAGTAATCAACAGCAACGTCAGGCCGCAAAGTGTGGCTCGAGCAAGCCCTGCACGCCGGCATCGACAGCCAGGAGAGCTCCCGCAGGGATACCCGCGCTTCGAGTCTCGTCGATCTGCCCGCCATTGATGCTCGTGACGTAGATCGTGCCGAGGTCGGGGCCCCCAAAGGCCGGCATCGTCGGCATCGCAACCGGAAGGTCCACAACGCGGTCGATGTCACCGTCGGGAGTAATTCGCGTGAGAGCCCACCCGTGCACCGACGCCGACCACACACACCCATCGATGTCGAGGCAGGCTCCGTCGGGTACGCCGTGAGCGTCAGGGTGGGCGTTGTAGTCAAAGAAGACCGACTTGTTCGAACGCCTCCCGGTTTCGATGTCGTAGTCCCACTGCCAAATCGTGGCGTGAAATGTGTCGGCCCAGTACATGCGGCCGCGCGCTGCATCGAAGACCGTGCTGTTCGGGATGCCGACGTCGGTCTCGAGGATGTCGACGTTTCCTCTTGCATCGATGGAGTACAAGCTTCCCTCGAATCGTCGAGCTACGTCGTCCGGGTGCATCGTCCCCACCACATATCGGCCGGCAGAGTCGCATCGCCCATCGTTGAAACGATTGCCCTGCTCCACATCCTCGACGTCCAAGAAACGCGACACGCTGGCGGTCTCCCAGTCCAACCACACGAGAGAAGTTTCCATCGCCACGAGGAGTCGTCCAGGGGTCTTGGGTCAACACGAACGACCCCGGGCGTCCCGGAAGCGCTCGTGTTTCCGTGACCTCGGTGACCGGGTCGGTTCGGTGGATCACCTTCCCGTCGATGTCCTCCCAATACAGACGCTGGTCGTGTTGGCTCCAGACCGGGCACTCTCCCAGCGACGCAACTTCCAATCCAACTCTCGTGATCTCGACCATCGTCCAAAACCTACGACACTCGCCCCTCGGTGTTGGACACCGAGGGGCGAGGAGGCGATCCCAGACCTAGCGCCGGGAGGGACGGCGTCAGGCACTGGAATGTTGTTGGTCAGCCGGTGATCGTGGCAACCCCTGTCGGGAACGCCGGACCAGCGCCGAGCGCTACACCAACGTGATCGGTGGTTCCATCGGGGACCTCCGCCGCCAGTGGCTTGAAGGCGAACGGCGCAGGACTGTCATCGTCTTGTGGTTCGATACTGACGACAACCGTGCTGCCGGTCAGATCCGTCGGAAACGTGAGTCCCTCCGGCGCGTTCTGGATGAAGTCCTCGCCGGGATAGTTCGGACCGGTTGCGTCGGTGCCCGAGAAACCGTTGAAGTCGTCCGCTGCCCCAGCGTCGGTGAAGCGGCCAGTGGTCACTGGCTGACCGTCGATGACCGCCCACCCCTCGTACACCCATCCTGCGGGGAGCTCAGGCAGGTCCAGGCCTTGCGCAGCAGCACCGTCGACAATGTCGATGAACCAGATGCCAGAGAGCTCGTCATCTTCCACCGCGGTCGTCGGCGTGGCCAAGACAAACTGTCCAGATGCTTGGGTGAAGTCGTTGCCGAGCGCCGCTGGATGGCCAACGCTCAACTGCGCGACGCCATCGATGATGTCGCCGGCGAGCACGTGGGCATCAGCAGGCGCAGGGTCATCACCTTCGGCGGGTTCGATCGTCAACACAACCGCCGTCGCCGCCGCGAGGTCGTCCGCAAGCGAACCAGTGTGGAACAGCTGCGTTCCGTCAGCCTCGAGCGTGAAACGACCAGTGCTCACCGGCGAATCATCGACGATGACCCAACCCTCATAGACAAAGTTCTCTCCGAGCGGCTCGAGACCTTCGAAGGAGAACGACACGGGAGATTCGTCGACTTCTTCCATCGCATCGTCTTCCATGGCGTCCTCGTCCTCAGCCATCGCATCGTCTTCCATGGCGTCCTCGTCCTCAGCCATCGCATCGTCTTCCATGGCCTCTTCGTCCTCAGCCATCGCATCGTCTTCCATGGCCTCTTCGTCCTCAGCCATCGCATCGTCTTCGACGACGGCAGAGTCAGCCGGAGGATCGACGACATCGGACACGACGGTGTCGCTCCCGCAGGCGGCTGCAATCAGAGCAGTCGAGAACAGCAGTGCGGCCATTCGTTTGCGGGAGTGTTCCTTCTTCAACATGGGGGGATCCTTCTCTTCGGGGCGCCGCAACCGTGCGGAGCAATCTTGACACTCGGGAAAGCCAGGATCACGCGCAGAGTTTCCCGAGGCTCCTCGTGTTTCGCACCTGTTCCTGAGTCGTTCTTGCGCGGTTCATGCCTCCAACGCACACGTCACACCACAGCCGATGATTCTTCCGGTACCATGACCAGTGCTCCGACAGCCACGCTGTCGTTGGGTTTGCAGGCAGGCATCGGTTCTTCCCGTCAACGTGAACCACCTACCCCCAAAGAGATTGACCATCATCGGTCACCGTGAACCCATAACCCTGGCAACGCTTTGTCGCGTGCCTCGAAAGAATTCCCCATGAAGTCATTTACCGAGCTGGGCCTCCCCAGCAACATTTGTGATGCGCTCGCAGCCCGCGGCATCCACGAACCATTCGAAATCCAAGCTGCCACCATCGAAGACGCCCTCGCAGGCCGCGACGTATGTGGGCGAGCTCCGACCGGGTCGGGAAAAACGCTCGCCTTCGGCCTGCCGCTCGTCGCTACCGTTTCGCGCGCGAATCCAAAAGCGCCACGGGCACTCATTCTCGCTCCGACGCGCGAACTCGCCGACCAGATCCATACCGAGTTGGCATCATTCTCCGGCAAGGTGCGTGTCGGCGTCGTGTATGGCGGCGTTGGTTACGGTCCGCAGCTCAACTTGCTGCGCAAGGGCGTCGACATTCTCGTCGCTTGTCCTGGCCGTCTGGAAGATCTCATCGATCGAGGCGACGTGTCGCTTCACGAGGTCAAACAGGTCGTTCTCGATGAGGCCGACCGAATGGCGGACATGGGTTTCATGCCGGCTGTTCGGCGTCTGCTCGACCAGACCTCGAACAAGCGCCAGATGGTGCTGTTCTCGGCCACTCTTGATGGCGACATCGCAAAGCTCACGCGCGACTACCAAAAGAATCCGGCTCGCCACGAGGTTGGAGACGAAACTCCCGACATCACCTCGGCAAGTCACCTCTTCTGGAATGCGAAGAAGGAAGACCGTCTCGCCGTGACTGCGGACGCAATCAACGCAGTGTGGCCAGCGATCGTCTTCTCCCGAACTCGACATGGCGCTGACCGCATCGCCAAGCAGTTGGCTCGCCACGGAGTCAAGGCAGCCGCTATCCACGGCGGCCGAAGCCAAGGCCAGCGAACGCGGGCCCTCGCCGACTTTGCGGAGAACCGAGTTCACGCTCTGATCGCGACCGACGTCGCCGCTCGGGGCATTCATGTCGATGGTGTGGCACTCGTCGTGCACTACGACCCACCTGAAGACTTCAAGACCTACGTGCATCGATCGGGCCGAACGGCTCGTGCCGGCGAGGGCGGTGTCGTCGTCTCTCTGATTCAAGGTGATCAGAAGAAGGACATGTCGAAGATGCAGCGACAGATCGATTTGAACGAACCTCTGACCGATCCGAACGTGAAAGAGATGACGTCACTGTCGGCAACCGACGAGCTCGTTCTTGCGCCGCCGCGACCTGGGCAGGAACAACAGGGCGGCGGCAAGGGCCAAGGCAGTCGCAGACGCTCCGGTCAAGGCAAAGGTCACGGCAAGAACGGCAGCCGAAAGCGATCTGGTGGCGGACAGTCACGCAATGGCCAGGGCGGCGGAAAGTCACGCAACGGCCAGGGCGGCGGACGCAACAAACAGGGAAGCCGCTCAGGCGGCCAGCGCCAGAACGCCCGCTAGCGCCCGGAAACATCTACACCGATCGAGATGAGGCGGCGTCAAGAATCGTCGCAGCTGCGGCGACGATGTCGTCCGACGTCGTCGCCCAGCTACAAATGCTGATGCGCATGACGGACCGCCCCTGCCACTCAGATCCACCGCACCAGATCGTGCCACCGGTTTGAACACTCTCGAGCAGTGCTTCGGTCTGCTCATCGGTATCGAGACTGACCAAGATCTGGTTCAGGGTCACATCGTTGTGAACGGTGAGACCACCACGATCGAGCGCCTCGGCCAACGCTGCGGCATGGTCGCATAGGCGATCGGTCAACTCGGCGACCCCTGCTGAACCCAACGACTTCAGCACCGCCCAAACCTCGATCGCTCGTGCCCGCTGCGACATGTCGATGCCCCGGCTCACGGGTTCGATTCGACTTGACTCCGGCAGGTACGCAGCAGACACATCGAAACTTCGAGCCATGTCTTGTTTGTCGCGAACGAAGGCAGCGGCCGAGTCATACGTCGTGTTCAGCCACTTGTGCATGTCGGTTGCCCAAGAGTCGGCCAATTCGACACCAGCGACAAGGTGTCGCCGCCTCGGCGAAGTGGCCGCCCAGAGGCCGAAGGCGCCGTCCACATGCAACCAATGAGGGGACCCGTCGAAGTGTGCGGCTATGGCGGCGAAGGGGTCCTGCGCACCCGAGTTGACGTTGCCGGCCTGCGTGATCACGAGAGTCGGCTCACCGGCGTCTGGCAATGCGGTGGCGTCCATTCTCCCCTGATCGTCAGCGCCAACGATCACCACGTTCTGACGACCGAGTCCAACAAAACCCAGAGCCTTCGTCACGCTGGAATGTGCGGCCTCGCTCACCACTACCCGAAGCTGTGGAGCGCCAAACAGACCATCGTTGACGGCATCCCAACCCTGCTCGGCGAGCAATCGATCACGGGCGACGGCAAGGCAGAGCGCATTTGCTGCAGACGTACCGGAAACGAAATGGTGCTGAACCCCCGAAGGTAGCCCGAAGAGATGCGAAAGCCAGCCGCCAGCGATCGTGTCGATGACCCCAGCGACTGGAGACATCACCCCGAGTGCAGCATTCTGGTCCCAAGCCGCGGCCAACCATGATGCGCCAACCGCCACCGGATGTGCGCCGCCCGTGACGAAGCCAAAGTATCGCCCGCCCGACGAACCAACGGTGGCTGGGCTTCCAATCTCGTCGAGAACTCGAAGGACCTCCGCCGGATCGGTGCCCTGCGTCGCGAGACCCTCGACGAACTCGCCCAGGGCTTCGATCGTTGACTGATCGGGAAACACTGGCCGAGAATCCCGCTCTCGCAGATAGGTGATTGCACGCGCTGCCGCTTCGGCCAAGGTCTCGTCCATCAGCCGACCCTACTGCCGGAACTACAGTGAACATGATGGAGCAGACACCATGAGCGGCCAGACCGATGTACACGCGATGCTGCGTTCGCTCTCGGTCTCCGTACGAACCGACAGGTACGTCGTCGTAACGCTTACGCCGGACACTGACGTTCCACCACTGCGGGAAGGCGTCGCGGCGGTGATCGACGAGGCGGAGGGGCCAACGGTTATCGCCACCATTGAAAGGGCCGAGCGTGAAGGCTGGCCACAAGAATTCATCGCTGCGTGGTTGACGCTCGATGTACACAGCGCACTTGAAGCCGTTGGACTAACCGCCGCGTTCTCGCGGGCGCTTGGTCGAGCCGGAATTCCCTGCAATGTGATCGCTGGCTTTTACCACGACCACATTCTCGTACCGCACGACAAGAGTGAGGCCGCCGTCGAAGTCATCGAAGCGCTCGCATCACCCTCGTCGGGGGAATAACGTTCCAAGCTGCTCGCCAAGATGTCGTGCGAGCGGCCACGCGCCCCTGGAGGTGTTCGACAACACCACGTAGTGAGCCCCGGAGTCGTTTTGGCCCTACGCGGGAAGTTCGCCGCTAGCGACCCCGAGACGAACTTGAGCCCGTCGGAGCGCCGACTTGGCTTCGGCATCTTCGTTGTCGGCAGAGACGGCAGCTTCGGCCCGGGTCTGGGCTGTCTGCGCACGCTCCACGTCGATGTCGTTCTTGTTCTCTGCAACGTCGGACAAGATCGTTACCTTGTCACCCGACATCTGCACGAAACCTTGGTGGATCGCGAAGATCTCCGCGTCGTCCCCATCGACGATCTTGGCAGCGCTCACCTGAAGGACGCCAATGAACGGCACGTGGCCAGGCAAGAACTCGATGTCGCCACCGCCAACGGTGCGAACCAAGACCTTGTTTGCCTCACCGGAGTAGGTGATGCGTTCTGGTGAGACGACCTCGACCTGCATTACGCGTCGGCCTCGAGCTCTGCAGCCTTGCGGATTGCCTCATCTGCGCCACCGACCATGTAGAACGCCTGCTCTGGCAAGTGATCGAGCTCACCGGTGAGGAGCGCCTCGAACGAGTCGATCGTCTCTTCGAGCGAGGTGAACACGCCAGGCTGACCGGTGAAGACCTCCGCAACAAACATTGGCTGCGACAGGAACTTCTGCACTTTGCGTGCACGATCGACGGTGACACGATCCTCTGGGGTCAGTTCGTCGAGACCGAGAATTGCGATGATGTCCTGGAGTTCCTTGTACCGCTGGAGCACTTCCTGGACTTGTCGAGCAATTTGGTAGTGACGCTCGCCGACGACCTCTGGCTGAAGGATCGTCGAAGTCGAGGCCAGCGGATCGACAGCAGGGTAGATACCCAGCGCGGCGATGTCGCGGCTCAACTCGGTCGTCCCATCGAAGTGGGTGAACGAGGTGAAAGGTGCAGGGTCGGTGTAGTCATCTGCGGGTACGTACACGGCCTGCAACGACGTGATCGACTTGCCCTGCGTAGAAGTGATTCGCTCCTGAAGCGTTCCCATCTCATCTGCGAGCGTGGGCTGGTAACCCACCGCCGATGGCATACGGCCGAGGAGCGTTGACACCTCGGAGCCCGCCTGCACGAAGCGGAAGATGTTGTCGATGAAGAGCAGCACGTCCTGGTTCTGCACGTCACGGAAGTACTCGGCCATCGTCACACCGCCGAGGGCGACGCGGAGGCGCACGCCTGGTGGCTCATCCATCTGACCGAAGACGAGTGCGGCCTTGGAGAGCACGGTGTCGGCGTCTTCGCCGGCGCCCATCTTGGCTTCGCCCATCTCGATGAAGAGGTCGGTTCCCTCACGGGTGCGCTCGCCAACGCCGGCGAACACGGACACACCACCGTGGTTCGAAGCCACACGAGTGATCATTTCTTGGATGAGCACGGTCTTGCCCACACCTGCACCACCGAAGAGGCCGATCTTGCCACCTTCCTTGTACGGGGTGAGAAGGTCGATGACCTTGATGCCGGTCTCGAACATCTTGGTCGATGGCTCGAGCTTGTCGAAGTCCGGCGAGGGACGATGGATGTCCCAATACGTGTCGATCTGGATCTCGGATGCCGGAACGTCGAGCGGTTCACCCATGACGTTCCACACGTGACCGAGCGTTGCGTTGCCGACCGGCATCTGCATGCCGTGACCGGTGTTTCGCACCTCGGCGCCCCGAACCAGGCCGTCGGTCGGCTTCATCGAGATGGCTCGAACACGACCATCACCGATCTGCTGCGCAACTTCGAGGGGAACGAGGATCTCGTCACCTTCGAGGCTGATCGTCAGCTGCAACTGCTGATTGATCTCTGGAAGGCTCCCTGGTGGGAACTCCACGTCCACAACAGGGCCGGCGATACCGACAACGCGGCCTGACTTGAGTTCTGGTTCGGTGACGGTCATACCGTTGTACCTTCCGTGTTTTCGAGAATTTGCTTGATGGTGTTGTCTACGTCGTCGCCGCTCAGCGCTTCGGCACCGCTGACGATCTCCATGATCTCGGTGGTGATGGATGCTTGACGGGCTTGGTTCATCTCGCGTGAGAGCTTGGTGATGAGCTCTTCGGCGTTGTCCGTTGCGGCCTTCATGGCACGCTGGCGATTGGCGTGTTCTGATGCAGCCGCCTCGAGCATTGCCGAGTAGAGCCGAGACTCCATGTACCGCGGCAGAAGCGACTCGAGCACGCCGGCGGGTGATGGTTCGAACTCGACCTCGGCAACCGCAGCCTTCGAACCGCTCCCTGCTTCGGCCATCGTTGCCGTGTTGACCAACGGCAGGTACCGACGCGTCGTCACCCGTTGGGTTCCCATCGTCACGAATTCCGTGTAGATCAGCTCGACGCGGTCGAGGTTTCCAGCCGTGAACTCCCTGACGATGTGGTCAGCGACCTCACGTGCATCTTCGTATCGGGGCGTGTCGGACATGCCGGTGTATTTGGCATCGATCCGGTAGTTGCGGAACGTGAAGTAGTCGATCGCCTTCTTGCCGATCAGAATCAGCGAGTAGTCGGCGCCATCGTTGCGCGCCACGTTGAGCTGATTTTCGGCCGCACGTATCACCGATGCGTTGTACGCACCTGCGAGGCCGCGATCTGACGTGATGGCGATGATGCCGACACGCGCAGGCTTTTCGGTCTGACGCATCAACGGATGATCGACTCGGGCTCCAGCGGCGACAAGGTTCTCGATGACGCCGGTGATTTGGGTTGAGTACGGACGAGCCTCATTGGCCCGCTGCATTGCTTTGACGACCCGCGTCGCAGCGATCAGCTCCATTGCCCTTGTGATCTTTTTCGTGCTCTGCACGCTGCCGATGCGGCGGCGCAGCTCACGTTCCTTTGCTCCTGGCATGGTTTCTCCGACTCAGCTCTCGTCGTCCATGTCGATTTCTTCTTCTGGCAACGTGTTGTCCTGATCGACCATGTGGCCTTGTACGTCGCCGGTCTCCTCGGCGTCGGGTGCAGACCCCGCAGTGGTGGTGACGGCGAAACCGTCGGCGAAGTCGCTGATGAGGCGTTCGAAGCCATCTTCGTCGGCGATCTTGCCGGTCGACACGATGTCGTCGAGCAGACCGCTGTGGCGCGAAGTGAAGTGTTCGAGCAGTTCGGATTCGAACCGTTGCACGTCGGTGACAGGAATCTTGTCGAGGTAACCACGGGTACCGGCCATCAGGCTCACCACCTGCTGTTGCACGGGCATCGGCGAACTGATGCCTTGCTTCAGGAGCTCGGTGAGGCGGTAGCCACGATCGAGCTGTGCTTGAGAAACGGCGTCGAGGTCGGAACCAAACGATGCGAACGCTTCGAGCTCACGGAACTGCTGGAGATCGGACTTGAGCGTTCCCACGGCGGTCTTCATGGCCTTGATCTGTGCTGCGGAGCCGACACGGGACACCGAAATACCGACGTCGATGGCCGGGCGAACACCGGACTTGAAGAGATCGTCCTGGAGGAAGATCTGGCCGTCCGTGATCGAGATCACGTTGGTTGGGATGTACGCCGAAACGTCGCCGGCCTTGGTCTCGATGACCGGCAGCGCGGTGAGTGAACCTGCGCCGAGGTCATCGGAGAGGTTGGCAGCACGTTCGAGCAAACGGCTGTGCAGGTAGAACACGTCGCCGGGGTATGCCTCACGGCCCGGTGGGCGACGAAGCAGAAGTGACATTTGGCGGTAGGCCTCCGCCTGCTTCGAGAGGTCGTCATAGACGACCAACGCGTGCTCGGAGTTCTCCATCCAGTGCTGGCCCATGGCCGAGCCGGCGTATGGAGCGATGTACTTGAACGGTGCCGGATCCGAAGCGGGGGCGACGACCACGACCGTGTAGTCCATGGCGTCGTTTGCCTCGAGTTCAGCGACGATTTGCGCAACCGTCGATGCCTTCTGACCAATGGCGACGTAGATGCACTTCACGCCAAGACCCTTTTGGTTCAGGATCGTGTCGATGCCGATGGTGGTCTTGCCGGTCTTGCGGTCGCCGATGATCAGCTCTCGCTGACCACGACCAATCGGGATCAACGTGTCGATGGCCTTGATGCCGGTCTGCATCGGAGTGTCGACGGGCTTGCGACCGATGATGCCCGGAGCCTGGACCTCCATGCGTCGAGTCTGCACTCCGGTGAGCGGGCCCTTGCCGTCGATTGGTTCGCCGAGCGAGTTCACGACCCGACCGAGCACACCGTCACCAACCGGAACCGAAAGGATGTTGCCCGTGGAGCGAACGGGTTGTCCCTCTTCGATGCCATCGGTTGAACCGAGGAGTACCGCACCGATCGATTCCTCGTCGAGGTTGAGCGCAAGGCCGACGGCCCCGTTTTCGAACTCGAGCATCTCGTTCACCGCAGCCTCGGGCAAGCCCGAAACGCGAGCGATGCCATCGCCGACTTCGAGGACGCGACCAACCTGTGTGGCGGTCAGCTCCCCAGAGAACCCCTCGAGGTTCTTCTTGAGTGCGGCGGTGATGTCTTCGGTGTTGATGGTGAGATCAGACATGTTCTCTTCTCTTGGTTCTGGACGTTCGTGTGAGCCCGCCGCTTACGCGAGGGTCTCTCGCATTTGGCTAAGGCGGCGGCGGACGCTGCCGTCGATGACGGTGTCGTCGATTTGGGTGACGAGGCCACCGACCACTGAAGGGTCGACGGTCACGCGGGCGGTCACTGGGCGACCGGTCTTCTTCGTCAGCGCAGCTTCGAGCTTGCTGATCTGATCGGCGCTGAGCGGCACCGCAGAGCGAACCTCGGCGTACGCAGAGCCCCGAGCGCCAGCAAGTGTGCTCGAGAGCGATCGGGCAATCTCGGGAAGATCAGCAGCGCGTCCGGCTCCAACGATCATCGAGATCGCTGCAGTCGCCGCCTTGCCAGCCTTACCGTCAAGCACGTCTTCGACGATCTGTTGACGTTGGGCTGCGGGAAGCGAGGAGTCGCTCAGGCTGTTCTGAAGCTCGGGTGATCCAGCGACCGCGTTGGTGAACGCGTGGAGGTCTGCCTCGAGAGAGGCGGTGTCACCCTCGGCGTTGCCAATCGCGATCATTGCTTCCGCGTAGCTTTGTGCTCTGCTCATGATCCACTCACCTGTTCGATGTAGCGATCGATCAGATCGGCGTGCGTCGCCTGATCGAGGTTGGCATTGACGACAGATTCAGCCGCAGCGGCGGCTTGCGCAGCGACGGCCGCCTGAATGTCGGCACTTGCCTGACCGGTCGAGGCCGAGACCTCGATGTCCGCCTTTTGACGAGCGCTGACGGCATCGGCGTCTGCACGGGAGATGAGCTCGGCTTTGACTGAATCAGCCTGTTCACGGGCCGCCTCGACGATGCGAGCGGCTTCGGTGTCGGCATCGGAGAGTTTGGCGCGCAGTGCGCTCAACTCAGCCTCAGCGTCAACTCGCTCGCGTTCGGCTTCGACCAGTCCATCACGGATGGCTGCGGAGCGGTCAGCCATGCCCTGCTTGATGACGGGAAGCAGCTTCCAGATGATCAAGACGAACACGACGGTGAATGCCGCTGCGCTCCACCAGAACTCTTTGATGTCGGAGGGAAGGAACATACCGTTCGGACCCTCGGCTGCAATCAGATGGATCATCAGGACTCCTCTCCTGCTAGTGCAGAATCAATCGCTGCCTGTTGCGCAGATCGATCAAGATTCTTCCCAAGAACCGCTGATGCGGCGGCCACTGCGATGTCTCCGACGTCGCCCCGCATCGAGCCAATTGCTGCGTCGCGGGAAGTGTCGAGTCCATCGGCTGCGGTCGCTCGCAGGTCTGCGATCTCGGTAGTGGCATCTGCCATCACGGCTGCTCGGTGCTCGCCGGCTTCGGAGCGTGCAGCATCGATGATGCCATCAGCCTCGGCACGGGCAGCTGCGAGTGATGCGTCGTACTCCGCTTGGGTTTGACCAACGGCCGAGCGTGCTCGGTCGGCGGCCTCACGGTCCTCGCGGACTTTGTTCTCTCGCTCCTCGCGCAGTTTCAACAGCGGCGGAAGAAGTACGAACTTCATCAAAGCCCAGAGCGCGAGGAACGAACCGAGGGCCCAAATCAGATGGTTGGGTTCGGGAACGACGGGATTGGGAACGTCCTCCTCGGCCGAGTGTTCCTCGTCTGTTCCTTCACCTTCATGTTCCTCTTCTTCAACGAGGGCAAATTCCTCGCCGCTGAAGCTGATCAGTATGTTCACGTCGTCTCCTTCGTCGGTCGTCTGATGTTCCCGTGCGGGAAGATCAGGCGAACTTCAGGAGAATGAAGACAACGAAGCCGATGAGGGCGAGTGCCTCGGTGAATGCCACACCGAGGAACATCGTGGTCTGAACCTGACCGGCGGACTCTGGCTGACGGGCCATGGCTTGGACGGCTTGACCGACCAGGTAGCCAATGCCGATGCCTGGGCCGATTGCTGCGAGGCCATAGGCAAAGCCTGCGCCCTCTGCAGCGGCAGCTGCCTTGAGTTCGTCACCGGTCTGCGCAAGTACCTGTGCTGCGATGCTCATTTGGATTGCTCCTTGTTTTCTTTCATTTGTGCCCAACCGGTTGTGGTCGAAGCGACATCTTTGTGGTTAGTGAGATCTAAAAAGACTTCGTGGAATGGTGCGTGAATTCAGTGTGCGGGGTGGAGTGCGCCACCGATGTACACGGCGGCGATGATCGTAAACACGAATGCTTGGATCAGGGAGACGAAGACCTCGAATGCCGTGAATGCGACAAGGCCGCCAAACGTGAATACCTCGAGGATGTACATCCATCCGCTGGCGACCGTGATGCTGAGCACAGCAAACGTCACGAGCAGAATGTGGCCAGCGAGCATGTTCGCAAACAAACGAACCGCATGGCTGAACGGACGGAGAATGAAGGTCGACAACAATTCGATCGCACCGACCAGCGGGCGCAGCGCGATGGGCACGCTGCTCGGCCATGCGATGTCCTTGAAGTAACTGAGGCCGTTGTGCTTGACGCCAACGGAGATGAACATCGCCCAGGCAATGAGTGCGATCACGACCGGCCCACCCATGCGAGCGTTGGCTGGCATCTGGAAGAACGGGATCACTTCAGTGATATTTCCGAAGAACACGAACAAGAAGAACGAGAGCAGCAGAGGCAGGTACTTCAGGCCATCTGGGCCGATCGCAGGAAGAATGATCTGCTTCTCGACGAATTCCACCGTGCCTTCGGCAACGGTGCGGATGCCAGTCGGAACCAGGCTCTTTTGCCGAGCGGCCATCATGAACACGATCGTGGGGATCACGACCGAGAGAACGTGCGTCAGGGCGATCTTGTCAAAGCCGATCGAATCGATGATCGGCTCCCACTCGATGAGGTTCGACAACGATGGGAAGGCGAGTCCGCCACCCTCTTCGGCTGCGAGCAAAAGCATCATGCTGCTCCTGTAATTTCGTGATCGGGAGAATCTTGCAAGGACGAGGTGGTCGAAGCAGCCTCATGAATGGGCAGCTTGACCGATGGCTTGAGCCCTGGATGGGCCAGCGTTCCGGAGATGTAGCGCATCTCCCAGAAAAGGATGCCGAGGTGCGCAACGATGAGCGTCAAGCCCAGCGGCAACATGTCGATCCAGCTGGCGTCCTTGACGACGAGGACGGCGAGAAAGATCAGGCCGAGGCGAATCAGGAAGCCGAACATGGCGGCTCCGCCCATGGCGGCGAACGAGATGCGGCCTGCCCAGGCGAGCAGCGATGCGGCGAGGAGAAAGTTCACCGTGACGATGGCGAGGCCGTATGCGACCGATGCAGCGCCTTGGGTCTGCCAGAACACTGCGCCGATCACGATGAACACGGGGGCGGTGAGCACCAGTCGACGCACGAGGTCCTTGGCGACCTCCATGACCGGGGCCGGGCCTTCGAGCCGTTGCGTGAGCGGGTTGTTCGCGTCGCTCATATGGACGCCTCGGTCTTCTTGAAGCGAGGCGCATCGGGAACTGCCGAGTCAGCCAGGGCCTCGCGCCGTTCTTCGTCGAGCGCCGCCATGCGGTCGTTGTAGCGGTAGTACTGATTGGCAACCGAACCACCGAAGCCGATGATGGCCGCAACAATCGTGATGATCGGGGTCGTCCCGAGCCATCCATCGATGGCCCATCCAATGAGTCCGAAGAGCGCCGGCGTCAGCGCCATCTCCCACCCGCCGTGCCCGCGCCACATGGCGTCGTGCATGGTGGTGTTGAGCTCGCTGTCTTGCGATGCGTCATCGGTGTACACGAATAAAACCCGTTCGGCTCAAGCCCCTGTTGTGAAGAGCTTGTGAATGTATTCTCAAAGTATGAACGACTGAGGCGCCATTGCCAACATTTGCCCCCGGAGAATGTATAGCGATCGGCAGAAATTTTCGCAGTGGGACGCAAGATTTCTGCGAAGTTACGCCTCGCGTGAGCGAACGACCACAACTCCGCCCGCTTCGAGGTCGGAAATCTGCGATCCGCTCAGACCCAGAAGACGTCGGAGAACCTCTTCGGTATCGGCCCCGGGGGCACCGATCGCGGGCACCGATGCCCGCACATGCCTCGGCCGAAACGGCGGACCGACCACGTCGAAATCACCATCGGGATGAGTGACGGGTCGAAGGACCCCCAACGCCTCGATCTGCGGATCGCCGACCACTTCATCCGTCGTGAGCACCAGTGCCGCCACTCCACCCCGCTCGACAATTGCATCAACGATGTCGGCTGATGGGTGCTTTGCGAACTCGACATCGAGGATCTCCAGCAAGAGCGCCATGTTCCTGAACCGTTTCACCACGTCATCGAAGCGCGCATCATCATGAAGGTCCTCGCGTCCCAGCACATCGCAGACGATGCGCCATCCGCCAACCGGCTCGGCCAGCGAGAGCTGCACGAAACGGTCGTCCGAACATCGAAAACACTCCGACGGGGCGTTGACCGCGCCCTCGCGTCCTTTTGCCGTCGCCGGCCGACCATCGACCGCGGCGCGAGTGAGATCGAACGCGTTCGACCAGGTCGCGGCCTGCAGCAATGAGGTCTCGACCACGCAACCCTCGCCGGTGCGCTCGCGCTCGAACAACGCCGCCATCACGCCCCCGAACAACGCAAGGCCAGCAACGTGGTCACCCTGTGCGGCTCGCCAGCGAGGCGGGTATCCCCCTCGACCGCTGATCGATGAGCTGAGACCCGAGCGTGCGAAAAACGAGGTGAGGTCGTATCCAGGCACGTCGGCATCTGGCCCCACATCGCCGAAACCCGTGAGCACGCCGATGATGACCGACGGAAACCTCGACCGAATCTCCTCGACCGAGAGTCCGTATTTGGCGCGTCGCCCCCGAAGAAGATTGATGAGCACGATGTCCGCAGTCCCGATGAGTTCTCGCACCAATTCGGCGCCGCTGGCGACGCGAATATCGATCGCGACCGACAGCTTGTCTCGGTTCGAGAACTGAAACGGATGATCGACTTCGGCAGAGCTCTCTACCGATGCCTGGTGCATGAGCCCTCGCATCGAATCACCCGATGGAGGTTCGATCTTGATGACCTCGGCTCCCTCTTCAGCGAAGAGCACTCCTGCACTCGGAACCGCGGCCCAATTCGCGATCTCGATTACCCGAACGCCGTCAAGAGCTCCCATGGGTTTGTTCTACTCGCTCACCTCATCAAATTTGAAGGATGCTGGGCCAATCAGGCCCACGATGCTTCAAAATTTCGCGAGTGATCACTCCTCGATAGGGGCAACAGCGACTCCGCTCTCGCCCGCGACCGCGTAGAAAAGAAAGTTGCACGGAGCACCCCGACGGATTCTGAGCCGACTCGTGAGCCAAGTTGGCGGTCGAAGTCCCGAGGGCCTGGATGCGGGTGCCAGGCTCGGATGGGTGTGCGGCGAAATGAGCAGTTTTGCAGCCGACGGTCACTTCTCCTGGATCGCACGCGGAGACACCCGTCGTGGGAGGTCAAGGTCTCCTGAGCGGCAGCCGATAGACCCAACGTGACCGCAAAGCATGGGCAGCCTCCACCACCCGTCGGGTTTCCAAGGCCACAGCCCGTCGCGCTCGGCCGCCCGAGGACCGAGAGCTCCAGTCCACAGGTTGATCCGTTCACGACCTCTCTTGCGTCGGGTTTCACGATCGCTTTTGTCGCAGGAAGCCTGCTCTTCGGGACTCGACTCGGATTCAACCGTCCGAGTTCAGCTCCGCCGGGCACCGTAGATCTCATCAGCACATTGTTTTGGATAGCGGTCTATGGGGTAGGAGCCACGATCGCGTCGCTGAGCCTCACCGGCGGCGTGTTCGCTGTGGCGCGAGTGAAGTCACTCACGGTTGCATGGACGGCACTCTTCGCAACGAGCGCCATTGGCACCGGGGCTCTCGCAGTACTCAGCTTGGGCTGAGTACTGCCCCACACGGTGACCGTTCGTCAGTGAGTTTCAACCGGCGCTGACTCGGGTCGCCTGGCGGAGCCGATCCCGGGATGGAACACGGTGTACAGGGCCAGGGCCAGGGCTCCTCCGAGGAACGGCAGCGCTGCAGCGCCAGATCCAGTCAGCGTCGAGAACAGGACCAAGCCACAAAGCAGCGCCGTCCATAGCCAGAGGATCAGCACGGTTCGGCGATGTCCATGGCCAAGACGCATGAGTCGGTGGTGAAGGTGCTCCTTGTCAGCGTCTGCGATGCCCACTCCCTTGCGCGTCGCTCGTCGCAACACCGCAAGCATGAGGTCGATGAGTGGCACCCCCAGCAGCAGCAAGGGGATGACGAGAGGCGCAAAGAAGAAGAACACCTGACCGGAGACCGCTTGATCGATTCGACCTCCGACCGAGACCGTCGATGCGGCCAGCATCAATCCAAGCAGGAGCGCACCGCCATCACCCATGAATGTCTTGGCGGGGTGCACGTTCATTGGAAGAAAGCCGATGCAGACCCCGGCGGTGATGATGGCGAGGAGAGCGCCCGGGTTCGAGTCGAACAAGATGTCGTCGCGCCCGAGTTGGATGGCATAGAAGAAGAAACTCCCGGAAGCAATGGCCACGATCCCACCGGCGAGGCCGTCGAGGCCATCGATCAGGTTCACCGCGTTCGCCATCACCAGCAGCCAGAGAACGGTCACCACGACCGAGAGGTCCGCGGAAAGCTGCACGAAGCCAGTGAAGGGCACGCGAAACCACAACACACTCACACCAGCGAGAGCAAGAACGACGCCTGCCAGAACGATGCCAGCGACCTTCGCTGGAGCCGACACATCGCGGATGTCATCGGCAACTCCAACCGAGAAGATGATGAGCGCTCCGACGACGACCCCGGCAATGTCGGTGAACGACCGGAAGACCGGATCGAAGCTGCCCATGGTCCAAGCGGTCAAGAGCCCAGCTCCGACGCCGCCCAGCATCGCCAGTCCCCCCAGACTCGGCGTCGGCGACGCGTGGACCTTGCGGGCACTGGGCGAGGCGACGGCACCGATGCGAAAAGCGAGGACTCGGGTGAGCGGGGTGAGCAACAGGGTGACGATGGCGGCGACTGCGCCAACGATCAAGAAGTCATTCATCCCGGCCATGGATAGCCAGTATCGCTCAAGAACCGCTGAGATCGGCGCGTTGAAGCGGGGTGTTCACCCCAGCTACATCTTGCTCAGTGCGTGTACGGCGTGAACTTTGCGCAGAGCTCGGCTACTTCCGAGCGCAGGGAGGAAACGGTTTCGGGATCGTTTCGGTTCTGCAGTGTTCGCGCAATGAGATCAGCAATCGTGTCCATCTCGGCCTCGCCCATGCCTTGCGTCGTCACCGCTGGAGTGCCGATTCGCACACCGCTGGTGACAAAGGGAGACCGTGGGTCGTTGGGAATCGTGTTCTTGTTGAGCGTGATTCCGGCTTCGTCAAGGACTGCTTGGGCCTCCTTGCCCGTTAGTTCTTCGTCGAACGGACGGAGGTCCACGAGAAGCAAGTGATTGTCGGTTCCGCCCGACACGAGACGGAAGCCACGAGTGGCCAGGGCCTTCGCGAGGGCTGCAGCGTTCTTGACGATCTGGGCGGCGTACTCGGTGAACTCGGGCATGAGGGCCTCGCGGAATGCGACAGCCTTGGCGCCGATGTGGTTCTCGAGCGGACCGCCCTGCAATCCAGGAAAGATCGCCTTGTCGATCGCTTTTGCGTGTTCCTCAGTGCTGAGAATGCAGCCGCCTCGTGGGCCGCGGAGAGTCTTGTGCGTCGTGAAGGTCATGACGTCGACGAACGGCATCGGATTGGGATGCGCTCCACCAGCGATGAGGCCGGCGATGTGCGCAGCGTCGAACATCAACAGCGCGCCGACCTCGTCCGCGATCTCGCGGAAGGGCGCCGGATCGATGATCCGCGGGTATGCGGTGGCGCCGGCGATGATCATCTTCGGTTTGTGTTCATGGGCCCGCTCACGGAGCTGGTCCATGTCGATCCGCTCATCGGAGTCCGTGACCTCGTAGCTCACGAAGTTGTAGAGCTTGCCGCTCGCATTGACCGGCGAGCCATGTGTGAGATGGCCACCGTGGTCGAGACTCATGCCCATCACGGTGTCGCCCGGGTTCAGCATCCCCAGGAACACCGCCATGTTGGCGTTGGCTCCCGCATGTGGTTGGACGTTCGCGTGTGCCGCTCCGAACAATTCCTTCACGCGATCGATCGCGATCTGCTCGACATCGTCGACGACGAGGTTTCCTCCGTAATATCGCTTGCCCGGGTACCCCTCCGAGTACTTGTTCGTCAGTACCGAACCGGTGGCCTCCATCACCGCGGGAGACGTGAAGTTCTCTGAGGCGATGAGTTGAAGGCCCGTGTTGAGCCGTTCCTTCTCCGCCTCGATCAGATCGAAGATTTCGGTGTCACGAGTTCCTGGCCACGGCATGGTGGGCCTCCACGGGTTGCTGGGTTGACCGAACCGCACCGTATCGCCCCGTGGAGCGCTATACCCGCCCAATTCGCGGCAAAACCAAGGATTGTTTGCGCGTACTTCCGATGCACACCTTTTGGAGTGGCCGCCACGGTCGGTGGGCGCCGAACATACTGACGGTGAGCACGTGCCAACATCCCTCAACGTTGCCCCCTCGCTGACCGATTGGGGTGCGAGGATGGTCTTCACACGGCGACCACCCGCGACAGGTTCGCGGACACGGAAAAGGCACGCGATGTTCAACAACGCATTCGATGGCAAGAAGGTTCTCGTCACTGGGCACACCGGTTTCAAGGGCACCTGGATGACGATCTGGCTCCAGCAGATGGGCGCTGAAGTGGTCGGCATCTCGGACAAGATCCCGACCGATCCCAGCCACTTCGAGGCCGCTGGCCTCTCGGAATCAATGAAGACACATTGGCTCGACATCCGTGATGAGGACGCTGTCCCGGCAGCGATCGCCGAGGAGGCCCCGGACTTCTTGTTCCACATGGCCGCTCAAGCACTGGTCAAGGCGAGCTACGACGACCCGGTCGGCACATACACGACCAACATGGTCGGATCTGCGAACGTTCTCGAAGGACTTCGCAAGCTCGACAACCAATGCACAGCGGTGATGATCACCTCCGACAAGTGTTATGAAAACGTCGAGACCTACTACGGCTACCGCGAGGATGACCGGCTTGGCGGTGCCGACCCGTACTCCGCGTCGAAGGCGGCAGCGGAGATCATCATCTCGAGCCACACCCGATCCTTCTTTGGAGGCGACGACTCGGAACGCAATGTTCGTATTGGTGTCGTGCGCGCCGGAAACGTCGTCGGTGGCGGCGACTGGGCCGCAGATCGCCTCGTCCCTGACGTTGCCCGCGCCTGGTCACAAGGAGAGAACGTCACCATTCGCCGACCGCAGGCGACGCGCCCATGGCAACATGTCCTCGAACCGATCAGCGGGTACTTGCATCTTGGCGCAGAACTGAGCAATCGCCCGGAGCTGCACAACGAAGCGTTCAACTTCGGACCACCAGCGGAAGCGGTGAACCCGGTGCGCGACGTCGTCGTCGCCCTCAAGGACCACCTCCCGGGACTCGACCTCACGATCGACGAAAGCCAGGCGCACTTCCACGAAGCCGGCCTGTTGAAGCTGACGTGCGACAAGGCGCTGAGTTATCTGCGGTGGACACCCGTCCTCGACTTCGACGAAACCATGCAGATCAGCGCCGAATGGTTCCGCCGGTACTACACCGACGGTGCCGAGGGCATCAAGTCGTTCACCGAGGGACAGCTCGACTACTACACGGGTCTGGCCGCCAAGCGTGGACTCACGTGGGCTGACGTCTGATGGGAGCCACCCTCACCGAACTCCGCCGCATCGAGACATCGGGGGGCGAAGTGATGAAAGCTCTCCATGCCGAGGAACCCGGCTTCAAAGGGCTCGGTGAAGCGTATTTTTCTCGAGTGAACCCGGGCTGCGTTCGTGCATGGAAACGTCACAACGAGATGACCGTCAATGTCATCGTCCCGGACGGCCACGTTCGGTTTGTGGTTGCCACCGAGCAGGGCTTCACCGAATACGACCTTGGGCCAGGGCACACATACGGACGACTCACGATCGAACCGGGCACCTGGTTCGGATTCAAGGGAGGAGTCGACGGAGGCCTCGTACTCAACCTGTCCGACATCATCCACCGGCCCGACGAAGCCGACGGACGCGAACTTCATGAGTTCACCTACTCCTGGTGAACCGCACGTAAGGAACATTTGAATGGGAATTTGGCAAAGACTGCACCGACACGCTGAATCACACGGTGAAACTCCGGTCGCCGTGATCGGCGCGGGTTACGTGGCCACCGGCGTGGTCCATTCCATCGCGCAGTCACCCGGAATGCGCCCCGCCATCATCGTCAACCGCAACATCGATCGTGCGGTCGCGGCATTGACCCAGATGGGTATCGACGCCGCCAGCATCGTCACGAGCGACTCGGCCGACACACTTGCGACAGCGATTCGGGCTGGCTTCCCAGCTGTCACATCGCACTCGTCGGTACTCACCCACCTCCCGATCGACGTTGTGGTGGAGGCAACAGGTGCGCTCGACTACGGCACGGAGAGCATCCTCTCGCTGCTCGACGCGGGTAAACACGTCGTGTCATTCAACGCAGAATGTGATGCACTTCTTGCGTGGCTCTTCCATGAGCGAGCTCGAGCGAACGGTGTCATCTACACCATCGCCGACGGTGATCAGCCGGGCGTGCTGTTCAGGCTGCAGCAGCAGGTCGAGGCCATGGGTTTCGAGGTCACAGCATCGCTCAACTGCAAACGCCACCTGAACGTGCATCAGAATCCAGAAACCGGGGCTGGCTACGCAGCTCGAGACACCACCTCATCGCACATGACGACCGCGTTCGGCGATGGCACGAAAATGCAGGTTGAGCAGGCTGTGGTCGCGAACGCGACGGGCATGATTCCAGACGTCCGCGGCATGCATGGCATCGAATCGAACGTAGCGACGGCTGCGATCGATATCCCGGCGATCCTGTCCTCTCCGGGTCGGGTCGACTTCACCCTCGGCGGCGACTTCGGCGCCGGAGTCGGCGTCGTTGGCCGCCACCCGCACCCAGAGCTGCACCAGCAGGCGATGGGCTTCTACAAGATGGGCGACGGCCCGGACTACTTCTTCTTTCGGCCGTACCACCTGGTCCATCTCGAGGTTCCGCTGACGATTGCCGAGCTCGTCCTCGACAACGAGCCGTTGGTTACCGTCGACGCGCCCCACGTCGCCGAAGTGGTTGCGATCGCCAAGAAGGACCTCGCCCAGGGCGAAGAACTCGACTGCATTGGCGGATTCAGCGCATACGGTCACATCGACACGGCTGCTGGGGCGGCCGGCTACCTGCCGGTTGGACTCGTGGAGTACGCGACGATGACTGCGGCGGTCTCGAAGGACGACGCCATTCCCCTCTCGGCAGTCTCCCTGGACACCTCAAAGACGGTCGTTCGCGAGTGGTTGTCACTCCATGATCTCGTGGCTGCACATTCGTGATCTTCACAGAGACGCCATTGGCGGGGGCGTTTGTCATAGATCTCGAACCGATCGAGGATGATCGCGGCTTCTTTGCTCGGGCCTGGGCTGAAGACGAATTTGTCACGCACGGGCTGAATCCCATCGTCGCCCAAACGAACATGAGCAAGACGTTGCGTGCGGGCACATTTCGAGGCTTCCACTGGCAAGACCCCCCATATGGCGAAGCGAAGACCGTCCGCTGCATCGCAGGATCGGTGTACAACTGCATCATCGACATGCGACCGAGCTCACCGACCTACCGGGCATGGTTCGGTGTGGAGCTTTCGGCCGCGAACCTGCGAATGCTCTACATACCTGAACAGTTCGCCAATGGCTTTCTGATTGTCGAGGACGACACCGTCTTGCTCTACAACGTGAGCCGAGCCTTTGCGCCGGGCAACGAACGCGGGGTTCGATATGACGATCCGACGATCGGCGTCGACTGGCCAGCGCCGGTCATTCACGTCAGCGAAAAAGACAAGGCCTGGGCGGAACTCGGACCCGCCTAGCCGACGTTGAGGCCCGCTGATGGACTGATCGTTCACCACAAAGGGTGACCAATTTTGTTACCTGCACCCCTATGGGTACGCGGGCGATTGTACGATCCGACGCGAACGTGCGAGGCTAACGTCGAACGATCGTCTTATCGGCAGCAGTGTTTCTGGCGGAACTGCCCCCATGTCAGGAACTGGAATGTCAACTTGCGCCACGGCTGAGAGCAGCCAAGTACGTTTCAGTCCCGGCGTAACATTCGGAGATGTAGGTATGTCGGAGTCGATGTCGGAGCCTTCTGTCCTCGATGCCTTTCGCTCCGACGTTCGTGGTCTTTCCGGCTTACCCGCCGTCGCACTCCTCGCCGTACCTTTGGTCATCGCGTTCGAGTGGGGTTTCGGGAACGACTTCACGAATGTCTACGCAATCTCGACCGCCTATGAATCCAGCACGGGCGTTTTCGCCATCGCTCGAGCCATGCTCGCCGGTTTCGTCGTGCCCTTCACCCTTCAGCTGATCGGCGGGGTCGTCGCCGCACTCGGCTTCGGCGCGCTGAACTCCACGGCGGCTGCGCTTCGGCGCCGGATAGCCACGCGATCCGAATCCGTGGCTGGCATTGCCTATTCCCGGCTGAATGCTCGCGACCAATGGTGGGTCTCCGTGGCGCTCGGCACGACCGCTGCCGTCCTCCTGGAGCAGGGCCAGCGATCGTCGGTCGCCGGCACAGAAGGTGCTCGAAGCATGCGTCCCGTCATCGTGGTCTCCGCACTCTTCATGGCGGTCACGACGGCGCTCGTATCCGGGCTGTGCGCAGCACTCCTGGAACTCGGACAGGAGGTTGACGCAATCGCCCCGGCGATCGACTCTCTGGTCGCCATACTGACCAACCCTCTTGCGTGGATAGCGTTGTTCTTAGCCATTGGGGCCGGGCGACTTCTCTTGAGCTGGAGCAAGCAACGATGAGGATCGACGAGATCGACTTCGAGAGATATAGCTGGCAGGACCTGAAGGACACACAGCTCGGTGTCGACTACGCGGCGTACCGCGGTTGGGTCTACGTCTCCGTCAAGCACTTTCGAGAGCCCGACGTACTCGACCTTCGCGGAGGTGAGTCCGACCAATACGATCCGTATAGCCACCACTTCATCGCTCGCGAAAGCCAAAGCGGGAAGATCGTTGGATGCATGCGGGTCATTCGCAACACGCCGGAGCTTTCGCTTCCGGTCTCTCACCACTTTCCAGATGCGTTGATCGATTTGGAACCCGATCCGGTGCTGATCACCGAAGTGTCTCGATTCATTTCGACGGCGAGCAGTCCGCGACTCAGGCGCGATGTTGCACTGCTACTGATTCGTGAGCTCGCGGGTTATTCGTTCGACCTCAACCAGAACCACGTGGTCTTCGTCGTCGAACGGACACTCAGTCGTTGGCTAAAGTCACTCAGCGTCCCACTCGAGGCCATTGGCGAAGAACGTTGGGTCGAGGACGAACATGGCGATTTGACCCCATACATCGTCGATCTGAAGGAGTGCGATCGCGCTCTCGCAGCCGCACACGACGTCTACGCAGCGTCGGAAAGCTCATCTTCGAGTGCACACTTTGGTCCGTGATGCCGCGGTACAACTACGACACGGCGATCTCTCGGAACCTTGGATTCATCTCCGGGAGCGAACAAGCGATACTGCGTCATAGTCATGTCGCCATCGCAGGAGCGGGCGGCGACGGCGGCATGCTCGCAATTCAGTTGGCTCGTCTCGGCATCGGGGCGATCACGCTTGCCGACCCAGAGAGTTTTGAGCTCGAGAACCTCAACCGTCAGGCGGAAGCCTCGATGGACTCACTTGGCCGCAACAAGGCTGAGGTGGTGGCGGAAGCAGTTCGCAAGATCGCGCCCGATGCGAAGGTACGCGTCTTTCGAGATGGCGTTGTTCCATCGAACGTGGACGACTTTTTTGAACGCGCCGACCTCTTGCTCGACGAGACCGAGATCACGACGCCAGACGTTGCGATCATGCTTGCGCGGCACGCTCGCAAGCTTGCAATACCCAACATGACCGTGCTCAACATCGGTTTCGCAGGTCTCGCCACGAGCTTCGAACCAGACGGGACAACTCTCGAGGAGATTCTGGGAGTTGATCAACCCGGAGCACCCGTGGATCTGAGCAGTTGGCTGCCCTACATCCCTCCGTATGTCTCGTCGTCGACGCTCGAGGGGTTCGCCTCCGGGGACCGACCAGCACCAACGGTTGCCATTGGAGTCGGTATCGCAGCGTCAATCGGAGCGACTCAGGCACTGCTCCACTTGGTGCACCGCAAGGGGATCTCCAACCGGCCTCAGCCAGTCGTGGCCAAGGACGCGCTGGTGATCGATGCGATGACCGCGCGCGTCTCGCGGCTGAAGATGACCCGTTGGTCTCATCGCCGCCACATCGCGAGGATTGTGATCGGCGAACGACTCGCGCGCCGTCGCCACTAGCTGCGTTTCTTCACCCTCTCAAAACAACGCTTTGAGGTGAGGTCGCCCCAGACCCGAAACATGGGAGACTTCCGCTCATTTGTGGGGTTTTTGGGCCGATTGCACGAAGTATGGGCATTGATCGAGTCACCCGAACTCTCATCGGGTTGAGTTTGATAATCAGCGTGATCGGACTCACCGCGCCCGTCGAAATTGGCGAACCGACGGTCTTTCTGTGGTCTGCAATCAGTTCGATCATCATTTTGGTAGCCGCCGCGCGAGCGCAGGACAAGGCAACGAAACGGCTGTACTTCGTTCTCGGAGGCGCCGGATTGTTGATCGTGATCGGATTTGTCGTCCGATTTGTTCACGGCGAAATCATCGGCGAACTGCAGCCAATGCCGTCTCCGGCTGACTTCTTGCACGTACCCGGGTATTTGCTCTTTGCCTCCGCAACACTCCTCGTGCACCGAGCGAGAGCGGTCCGACGAAACGCCGACGCATGGCTCGACGCCGGGGCGGGTTTGCTCGCTGGACTCATCACCATGTGGGTGCTCTACCTTGGCGACTTTGTTCTCGATGCCGATCGCCCGCTCGGTCATCGGCTGCTCAACTCGACCTACAACATCATCGCGCTGACGATCGTCGCAGTCTTTCTCCGGATCACTGCGACCCCCGGACGTCGCCCGCTCTCCTATCTCCTCCTCGGCTTCGCCGGTATCTCCTTCCTGTTCGCGGACATTGCCGCGACGGTGAGTCTCGTACAAGGCACCGGCCTTTCCTTGGCCGTCGGCGCTTCGCCGATCGTGTATGGCTTCACGGCTGCAGCGGTCACCCATCCTTCCGGCGCAGAGTTGCTGACCAGGCATCGTGAGGAGGAGCTGCGCGTCGGGCCGATGCGGCTCACCGTCATCGGCGCCATCATGGCGACGCCGCTTCTCATTCAGCTCACGAACTATGACCAGCGATCGATGTCACGACTCTTTCTCGGAGTCGCCTCAGCCTCGCTGGTCATCATGTTGATCATCAGACTCTCACGCTTGTTGCGCGACCAACAGCGGAGGCTCGAACTCGACCGCCGGCTCGCGCTCGAGGTTGGCCAGCTTGGCAACCTCGGCTCGTCCGAGGCAGTCATGGACGGCCTTCAGATCTCGGCTCAGGCGGTGCTCAGAAAGCCCAGTTTCGAGATCTCTCTCTCCGAGCCAAATCACCCCCAAGGGTGGACGAGCATCACCTCGAACGCTCCCGAAACATCAGGGTCGGCTGAAGCGATCTGGACGAACGTGCCGCTCGACCAAGCCGAGGAGCGAGCCATCTCCATGCTTGTCAGGGAGGCCACTCTTCTCGGCGTCACCATCGACAGCCGAGCAGAATCGGCTCGTCAAGAGTCCGAGGCCGAGGCCAACCGGCGGATCGCCATCAACGAGCGACGCTTCCGAGCACTTGTTCAGAACGCCTCGGACATCGTGACCGTGATCGGTAAGGATGGAACGGTGAGCTACATATCCGAGGCGGTGACCAACGTCCTTGGATACCGAGTCGAAGCCTTCGTCGACCGATCCCTCGAATGGGTCGTGCATGAAAACGACTGGGAATGGGCCAAGGAACACTTCGAGGCGGTGGCCTCCGGAACCAGCACCAGTCGACACCGTGAGCTCCGCGCGGTCCATGCCGACGGAGGTGTACGCCTCTTCGAGTGTTTGCTCACCGACATGCGCCACGTCGAGGGCATCGAAGGCATCGTGATCAATGCCACCGACGCCACCGCCAAGCGGTCCTTGGAGAGAGATCTTCGCGACGCCGAAACCACCGACCTTCTGACGCTCCAACTCAACCGAACCGCGTTTCTGGCCGAGACCGAAACGGCAATCCGCCGTTCGTCGGTGTCGAGCTCATCGGTGGCGATCGCGATCATCAACGTCGATCAGTTTCGAACGGTCAATGAGGGACTGGGGCCGTCGCTCGCCGACCAAGTGCTCGTCGAGATTGCACAGGCAATTCGTCGATCCGTTCGGATGCATGACGTGGTCGCAAGGCTCAACGGCGATGAGTTCGGTGTATTGATGCCAGACGGGTACTCGTCGATCGAGGCGGTGCACGCGGTCGAGAGAATCATCGGCGAGATCGCAGAGCCGATCAACATCGGCGGACATACTCTGACCCTCCGGTCGACCGCAGGTGTCGTGCTCGACACCGACGGCTCGCACACTGGTGTCTCGCTTTTGCGCAACGCCGACACCGCGTTGGACGTCGCCAAGAACCATCATCGTGGCCGCACGGTCCTGTTCGAGGAATCGATGGGTGAGGCTGCTTCGGAACGTATCGAGTTGCGCAACACGCTCGAAACCGCAATCCACAACAACGAACTCCGATTGGCGTATCAGCCGCTCGTCAACATCAAGACGGGTGAGATCGCGTCCATGGAGGCGCTGGCACGATGGGAGCACCCCACGCGTGGAAACATCAGTCCGGGAGCGTTCATCCCCATCGCCGAATCAGCGGGCCTCATCACCGAGCTCGGTGAATGGGCACTTCGGACAGCGTGCAATCAAGTCGTGGACTGGGAAGCCGACGGTCTGTCGGGCTTCACGGTCAGTGTCAACATGTCGGGACATCAGCTCCGGGAAGAGAACATCATCGGTCGAGTCCGCCACATTCTCGAAGAGACTGGCGTCGCTGCGAATCGAATCACCATTGAGATCACCGAATCGGTTCTGATCGATGACACCGACTTCATCGCACAACGGATCGCCGCGTTGCGTGGTCTTGGACTGCGCCTCGCCATCGACGACTTCGGCACCGGTTACTCCTCGCTCAGCTACCTCACGAGGTACGAGTTCGATGTGCTGAAGATCGATCGCAGCTTTGTGATTCCGCTCGCCGATCCAAAACGAACGCGTGAGCGTGAGATCGTCAAAGCGATGATCAACCTCGCTCGTTCACTCGGCGCCGTCAGCGTTGCCGAAGGCATCGAGGTGAACGAAGAGTTCGAGACGCTCGAGCAGCTTGGATGCGATTACGCCCAGGGCTACCTGTTCTGGTACCCGTTGGAGCTCGACGAAGTCGCACAGGCTTTTGCCGAGTCCAAACAGCTCGCCGCCTGAATCGCCGAGGACTACCAGACTCGCCAGGGGGCCTCGCCGGAGTCCCAGAGCTTGTTCAGCTCGACGTACTCCCTGTAGGTGTCCATGCCCCGCCAGAAGCCTTCGTGCAGGCGCATCCCGAGTTGTCCATCCTTGGTGAGACGCTGCAATGCGTCCGACTCGAGCATGTCCCCGTCGACATCGGTCACGTAGTCGAGAAACTTGCGGTCGAACATGAAGTAGCCACCGTTGACAAACCCGGTGTTCAGGTCGGGCTTCTCGGCGAAGTCCACGACGTTTTCGCCGTCGACACCGAGTTCACCAAATCGCGAGGTGGGATGCACCGCGGTCACGGTGCCGATCTTGCCGTGATCGAAGTGGAACTTGCGCAGCGCAGGCAGATCGATATCTGCCAGACCGTCTCCGTATGTGAGCATGAACGCCGGTGCGTCATCGAGGTAGTGTGCGGCACGAGCAAGTCGGCCACCCGTAAGCGTGTCGAGACCCGTGTAAGCGAGCGTCACCTCGAAGTCTTCGGTGCCGTACTCACCGTGAAACTCGGTCTCGGCGTTACTCAGGTTCACGGTGAAATCGCTCGTCTTCTCGCGGTAGGCGAGAAAGAACTCCTTGATCGTCCACGACTTGTACCCCAAGAGAAGAATGAACTTCCGGTGACCGTGGGCCGCATACGTCTTCATGATGTGCCACACGATCGGCTTGCCGCCGACATCGATCATTGGCTTCGGAAGCGACTCAGACGCCTCTCGTATTCTGGTTCCCTTGCCGCCGGCAAGGATGACAACGGGAATGTCCGCTGGGTCGACGTAGCTCATGAAAGTAACTTCTCCTCGTACGCATCGTGCACCCGAAGTATCGACATCTGGATTCGCCGCTGTAGCAAGATCCTCGAATACGTGAACCATGTTTTCACGTCGACCCGCTGGGGGGTCCGATGGTGGGCCTTCAGCTCGACCGGACCGATGAGCAACCGTCTACGTTGCCACAGGTCACGCAATCCATCGAGCGACGAGTGCGCGTTCGAGACCCTGGAGATCGCGATGCACAGAGACGTCGAATCCAGCCTCCCGCAAGCTCTCGGAGACCAACGACACCTGGCGCGGGTCCATCTCGAGAACCAACGCTCCTTCTGGCCGGAGCCAACGCGCGGATTCACTCACGATGATTCTCAGATCAGCAAGCCCATCGGATCCGGCGAGGAGTGCCGATTGCGGTTCCCAATCGAGCACCGCCGACGGGAGCTCATCACCGGTTGGCACATACGGCGGGTTCGAGACGATCACGTCAATCTGGCCAGCGAGCGAGTCGGGGACGGCCTCAAACCATGAACCGTGCGAAATCTCCACAGCCCGTCCCGCCATTCCGAGGCCCGCCAGGTTGGCTCTCGCGACCGAGAGCGCATCGGTGCTCGCATCGGTGAGCAGCGCGCGTTCGACCGCTCTCTCTGCGGCGATCGAGAGACCGATCGCCCCCGAACCAGTCCCCAGATCGATCACGACGCCACCGCCGTCAGGGTGCAGCCGGTCAATTTCGGCGATGGCGAGCCCGGCGACGATCTCGGTCTCGGGGCGCGGAATCAACACCCGCCGATCGACCATGAGGTCGAGCGATCGAAAGGACCACGAGCCAAGGACGTATTGAATGGGTTCACCCGCGGTGCGCCGCGCCACCATCTGATCGAGGTGCTGGACGGTTCGCACGGATGCAGGGGCAGCGAGGACCTCGACGAATTCGGAACCGGTCGTACCGGTTGCCTGCTCGACGATCCATCTGGCTTCCATGGACGCGTTCTCGATCTCGGCCCGTCGCAACAGACCTGTGGTCTCTTCGAGAAGCTCGGCCCAAGTGACCGTGTGCTCCAAGCTCTCCTCAGACATCGTCTCCGGCCAAACGCCGCTGTTGGTCGTCGTGCAGCAGCGCATCGGAGACGGTGTCGAGCTCTCCGGCCAGAACCTTGTCCAGGTTGTGCACCGTCAGACCGATCCGATGATCGGACACCCGGTTTTCTTTGAAGTTGTACGTGCGAATTTTCTCGGACCGACCGCCGCCGCCCATCTGGCTCTTGCGCTGTTCGCTGGCCTCCGCCGCCTGGCGATCCTGCTCGGCTTGGAGAATGCGACTTCGCAATACGCGCAACGCTTTGGCTTTGTTCTGAAGCTGACTTTTCTCGTCTTGCATCGACACGACAACGCCCGACGGCAGGTGCGTGATGCGGACGGCGGAATCCGTGGTGTTGACCGATTGACCGCCCGGGCCCGACGCTCGATAAACATCGATCTGCAGGTCGTTCTCATCGATGTGCACATCGACTTCTTCGGCCTCCGGCAGCACTGAGACGGTCGCTGATGACGTGTGGACCCGTCCCTGTGACTCGGTCTTTGGCACGCGCTGCACCCGATGGACTCCCGCTTCGAACTTCATCCGGCTCCAGACACCCTCGCCAGAGAGGCTGAAGGTGACGGTCGTGAAGCCGCCCATGTCAGACTCGGTGCCTTCCATCAGCTCGAACTTCCATCCTTGTCGACCAGCGAAGGACTTGAACATGTCATAGAGATCGCGCGCAAACAGGTTCGCCTCTTCCCCACCCTCAGCGCCTCGAATCTCGACGATGGCGTTTCGGTCGTCGTTCGGATCCTTGGGCAGCAGGGCCAAGCGAAAGGCGGCGGTCGAACGTTCGACCTTCTCCTCGAGTTCGGTGACCTCTCCTCGCCAGATCTCGCGATCGTCACCCTCGGACTCGCTGAACAAATCACGCGCGGCCTCGAGTTCCTCGGTCTCACTGCGTAGTTGCCGCCCGACCGACACGATGGCGTCGAGCTCCTTGTGGCGTCGCGCCTCGATCTGGAAACGTGTTTGGTCGGAGATCAGATCTGGATCGCCGAGGCGTGCCTCGACATCAGCAAGTTCGTTTTCGAGCGTTTCGAGTCGTCGCAGCACCAGGCCAACCTAACTGTCTGGCTCAGACAGCCCACTCACCCTCGATCGCGACGACAGTCGATGGAAGAGCCAATGCGTCGACCGAGTCGATAATCCGCTGGTGCAGATCACGTGTGGGAACCACCACGATGACTTCATCGACGCCGGTACTGCCGGCACTGAGAGCGTGCCGACCAGCCAGGCCAGCGGCGGTCTCCGCGACACCGAGGTCGACGCCGACGGTGAACACGACCAGGATCTGTTGCGAACCGCGAAGTGCCAAGCCCGCGGCCGGTTGGTTCTCGAGAAGTCCGGGCCTCTCCCGAAGCAGCGGGATGGGATTGACGGAGTCCATTCCGATGAGGTCGGGGTCTCGCATCACCTGTGCTCGGAGCCAACGCGAACGGACCAGCCGACCAATCGCATGCGGTTCTGCTCCCTTGATCCGGTGTGGACGAATCATCGACACGACGCGGGCCAGCTCCGCCGTGTGATCGCGATCCATGTTCAACGCGGCGGACGCGAACTGGTCGTATGCGCCGACGCCGATGTCCATGCTGCACTCGCCGTCGCGAAGACCGACTCGCGCCACCTCCAAGCCGTTTATCTCGCCGAGCCAGACCCCGTGATCTGCGACGACATCGAGTCCAGCCTCGACGAGGTCGGCGGTGAATCGAACACACTCCGGCGGCGGGACCAGCTCGGGGAGAACGGGTGACGCGCGAGAGATCGATCGGTCGGTCGCGATCCAAACGATGGGCGCCGGTTCACGAAATGCGGACGCGGCGAGCGCGAGGACACCTGCCTCATCGTCGACGATGAGATTCATCCTCGTGCACTCGTTGGCTTTGCCCCAGATGACCGCGGTGCCAAGCAGGCCCGGCGTGACCGTCGGGAAGTACATCCACCCCTGACCGTCAGCGAGTACGGACGCGCCACCACCGAGGCGTGACGCCTCGTCGATGTCATGGTCGAGATGTTCTCGAACGAGAACGCGCAGCTTGACTGCAGCGAGCTCGGCGAGGCGCTCGTTGTTCAGCTGTCGTCAGCCGTCGTCGAGGTCTCTTCAGCAGCTGCTTCCTCAGCGGGCGCGGTGGCCGCTTCGACGGGAGCTGCTTCTTCTTCTGCGGGAGCGGCGGCGTCGTCAGCCGATGCCGACTTGCCACGACGGGCGCCGTAACGACGCTCGAAGCGCTCGACACGACCAGCGGTGTCGACGATCTTCATCTGACCGGTGAAGAACGGGTGGCTGCGTGATGAGAGTTCGACTTTGGCCAACGGATACTCGACACCTTCGAGGGTGATCGTATCGTTGGTCTGCATCGTCGAACCGACGATGATGTTGTCGCCCGAGGATTGGTCTTGAAAGACGACCGGGCGGTACTCGGGATGGATATCGGGCTTCATAGTTCTCCTAGTCTCGCCTGCGATGCAGTGAGATCAAACTCCCTTTGCAACTTCTTTGAGGAACTGCTCGTTTGTTTTGAAGGTCGCGAGGCGGTCCATGAGCAGTTCAAGGCCAGCTGATCCGCCCTTGTCGCTCTCGGCGGCCATGTTCGAAAGCACTCTTCGGAGCTTCCAGATCTGGTCGACTTGTTCCTTGCTTTCGAAGAGCAACTGCTCCTGGCGAGTGGAAGAGGCGTCGACATCGATGGCGGGATACATGCGCCGCTCGGCTGCACGCCGATCGAGGCGGAGCTCCATGTTGCCGGTTCCCTTGAACTCCTCGAAGATGACTTCGTCCATCTTCGAACCGGTATCGACCAATGCGGTCGCAAGAATCGTGAGCGATCCACCCTCTTCGACATTTCGAGCTGCGCCGAAAAACTTTTTCGGCGGATAGATGGCTCCTGAATCGAGACCGCCGGACATCACCCGTCCGTTGGCGGGCGCCGCCTGGTTGTACGCACGTGCAAGGCGTGTGATTCCGTCGACGATGAGCACGACGTCGCGCCCACTCTCGACCATCCGCTTCGCCCGTTCGATGGTTATCTCCGCAAGCGCGATGTGTTCGTCGGCAGGGCGATCGAACGTGGATGCGACGACCTCACCTCCGTTCAACGACCTCCTCATGTCGGTGACTTCTTCAGGACGCTCATCGAGAAGCAGGACGATCAACTGCACCTCGGGGTTGTTGCGCTCGATGCACTGCGCAATGTTCTTCATGATCGTGGTCTTGCCAGCCTTGGGCGGCGAGACGATCAAACCCCGCTGACCCTTGCCGATCGGCGAGAGCAAATCGATGATCCGCGCGGTCATGTCCTCGGGGTAACCCTTGCGTTCTTGCACCAGCTTCTCATCGGGGAAGAGCGGGGTGAGATCTTCGAAGTGGGGACGGTCTTTGGCCTGATCGGGGTGGTCGCCGTTGATCGAATCGACGCTGAGGAGAGCCGGATTCTTCTCGTTGCGATTTGCCGGCCGGCTCGTTCCGATGAGGTGATCGCCCTTTCGCAGGCCGAACTGACGCACCTGCTTCACGGAGACGTAGGCGTCTTCTTTGGAGGATCGGAGAGAGCCCACTCGGAGAAAGCCGTAGCCATCATCTCGCAAGTCCAAAAAACCCTCGACGGCGACCGGCTCGGCTTCAACTTGTTCGACTCCGTCGCGTCCGCGACGTCGACGACGACGGTTTCCACGGTCGGATTGGTCGTCATCATCTTCGGCTGCGTTTCGATCGCCACCGCTGTTTCGTTGGCTGTTTCGATCGTTGCTGTTGCGATCGTTGTCGGAACGGTCGTTGTTCTTCCGGCCGTTGCCTTTGTTTCTTTCAGCGTTCCGGTCGTTGTTCGAGCTCTTCTTTGTCCGGCCCTTGGTGGTCACACCTCCGAAATCGAACTCGTCGTCGCCGGCGTGGTACGTCACCGGCTCGGCGTCTTGGGCTGGCTCGTCTGACTTGGGTTCGTCGGCATTCGACGTGCGCGCACCACCCGAGCTCTGTTCGGGCTTCTCGTCGGATGACCCATTCGAGGCATCTGCGCCAGTAGGCGTAGCGTCATCTGCCGCCTCATCAGCGCTGTCTGTGGTCGCCGTCTTGATGATCAAGTCGACGATCTCGGACTTGCGAGCCCGTGAGGGCGGCTTCGAGCCCAACGCGGTGGCGATGGTGACCAGTTCGTCGCGATCTTTACGCTCGAGCGTCGATCGGCGAAGTTCCGTGGATTCCACGAGTACCTCTTCAGTGATGGGGAACGGATCTGTCTCACGTTCCGGCGGTGCCCGAGTTGGCCAAACCGAATGGCGACCACACCCTGCGCAGTGCAGGCTCACAGACAGGGACAGCGTAGCGCTCCTGGGGCCGCGCTGCGCCACTCGGGCGTCCGACTCGGATTTCGCCGGTCGGGGCGCGCTCGCTAGGGAGCCCGAATTCCCTCGACGAAGCTCTGAACCGTCGCCACGTCGTTCGCCATCACGACGTATTTCTCCTCACGCTCGAAGAGATCAGCGAGGTGATCCGGGAGAGCGGGCCGAACCCCGGTCGCTCGTTCGACCGCGTCGGGAAATTTTGCTGGGTGCGCCGTGGCCATGACCATGCGATGCAAGGAGTCGGGACGACGTTGCGCTGCCCCCACGCCGACCGCCGTGTGCGGATCCAAAATGATTCCCGATTCCTCGTAGACGCGACGGATGACCGACACGGTCTGATCGTCGTCGAGACTCTCGCCGACCCACGCCTCCTGCATGCGTGGAATCAGCTCTGCGGGCAGTGTCATGCGCTGTTCGTCACGAAACCCTTGCATGAGGCGACGAAGCGCAGGTCCATCGTTCCCCAAGATTTCGTACAGAAGGCGCTCGAGGTTGCTGCTGACCTGAATATCCATGCTCGGCGACAACGATGGTTCGACTTCGCCGATGGTCATCGATCCTGTCCGGAAGAACTCCGTCAGGATCGCGTTGCGGTTGCTCGCAACCACGAACTCTCCGATCGGCGCTCCCATCCGTTTGGCGACACGACCAGCAAAGACGTTGCCGAAATTTCCCGTTGGGACGGTGATCGACACCGGGACGGCGGCGGCGCGTGCGGTGGCCCAGTGGTAGTAGACGACCTGAGCCATCACGCGGGCCCAATTGATCGAATTGACTGCACCCAAACCGACGCGCTCGCGAAACCCGACATCGGCGAACATCGCTTTCACCAGGTCTTGGCAGTCGTCGAAGGTGCCCTCGATAGCGACGTTGCGAACGTTCGGAGCGTCGACGGTCGTCATCTGACGCCGCTGAACGTCGGACGTGCGCCCATGGGGGTGCAAGATGACGATGTCGACGTTCTCGCGATCGCGAAACGCCTCGATCGCAGCCGAGCCCGTGTCGCCGGAGGTCGCGCCGACGATCGTGATGTGCTGGCTACGTTTGGTGAGTTCGTAGTCGAAGAGCCGTCCAAGCAGCTGCATGGCGACGTCTTTGAACGCGAGCGTTGGACCATGAAACAGTTCGACGAGTTCGATTCCGTCGGCCATCGCGACGACGGGAATCACCTCGTCATCGGCAAAAGTTGCGTAGGCACTCGCACAGATCGCTTCGAAATCGGATCGTTCGATCGATCCATTGACGAATGGCCACATCACTTGGGCGGCGAACGCGGCGTACGGAAGTGACGGGTCTGCGCTGTGGCGCGTCGGCCATTCGGTAGGAACGTAGAGCCCACCGTCGGGAGCGAGGCCGGTGAGAAGCACGTCGGCAAACGGCAGCTCAGCTCCCTCGCCACGAGTGCTGGTATACGAGATCATCCCGACTCAAGCACCGATGACCCGGAGAACCTGACCGACGTTCTTCACCGAGTCGAGCTCACCCAGATCGGCCAACGTGGTTCGGAGATCGGACTCGACGGCCTCATGGGTGATGAACACGAGGCGCGCTTCGTCTCCCAATCCCTCCTGCTCCATCGACCGGATGGAAACGCCCCGTGCACCGAAGACGCCTGCAATCTCAGCCAGTACTCCGGGTTCGTCGCGTGCGTCAACGCTCAGATAGAACGCAGAGGAAATTGCATCGATGGCACGGACCGTCGCTGGCGGCAGCGGGCCGACGCTTCGATGGCATCCGGCACGAAGGTTGATCGCGACATCGATCGCATCGCCCACCATCATCGCTGCGGTCGGATGACCGCCAGCTCCACGCCCATAGAACATGATCTGGTCTATGCCAGCTCCTTCGACGAAGACTGCGTTGAAGCTGTCCTTCACGCTGGCGAGCGGATGGTCGGTGGGGACCATCACGGGATGAACCCGAGGCGCAATCGACCCATCCTCGTTCTGCTCGACCACCGCAAGAAGTTTGATGACGTAACCGAGTCGCTCTGCGTTCGAGATGTCCTCGGCGGTGATTCGCGAGATTCCCTCGACATAGACGTCGCCGGCGAGCACCGCCTGGCCATACGTGAGTGTGGCGATGATCGCGGCCTTCGATCCCGCGTCGAATCCGTCGACATCTGCCGAGGGTTCGGCCTCTGCGAATCCGAGTCGTTGCGCCTCTGCGAGAGCATCGCTGTAGCCAGCTCCGTGGTCGGTCATCTGCGAGAGGATGTAATTGGTCGTCCCGTTCACGATGCCCATGACACGGCTGACCCTTTCACCGACCAACGATTCCCTTAGCGCTCGGATGAACGGCAAACCAGCGGCCACAGAGGCCTCGAGAGCAAGGTCCACAGCGGCGGCATCGGCTGCTTCATGTAGCTCAGGGCCATGGAGGGCGAGCAATTCCTTGTTCGCCGTCACTACGGGTTTTCCTGCATCGAAGGCGGCGAGGACCAGCTCTTTCGTGTAGTCGACGCCACCCATCGTCTCGATGATGACGTCGATCGTCGGGTCTGCCACCAAGGCCGCCGCATCGCCGGTGAGCAGCGCAGGGTCGATTCCCGAGCGCTCCTTCGTCATGTCGCGGACCGCAATCGCCGCAATCTCGAATTGCAGTCCGGTACGCCGTTCGATCTCCGTGGCCTGCTCGGTCATCAATTGGCAGAACGATGTTCCAACCGTGCCGCATCCAAGCACACCCAACCGGATCGTTCGCTGTTCACGCATGGCAATGCACGCTAGCGCCGCACGATCGGCGCAACGCCTCTTGACCGTTTCAGCACTTTTGAGTATCTTTCGATCTATGTCCACCAATTCCGATGGTCTTGATAGTATGAAGCGCCAGCGTTCTGAGCCTGCCGCCCAGCTCGCCGATGACACCAGCTCTCTCCAGCTCTCGAGACTTCTCGGATCCGGGCGACATGGAATGGTTTTTCTGGGTGTGCGGTTGGTTGCCGATTCTCGTACTTCGGTGGCAGTCAAGGTTCCCAGCAGACCAGACGGTCTCGACAACGAACGTCGAGCGTTGTTGCGCTTTCGTCACCCCCACGTCATTTCGTTGTTGGACGGTCCACTTTCAAACGGCGCTCTCGTTCTCGAATTCTGCGATCGCGGAACCCTCGCTGACCGGCTAGGAGAGGAGACGGTTCCGGTCGGAGAGCTGGCCAGTCTTCTCACCGACCTGATTTCCGCTCTCCAGACGATTCACGAGCATGGGTGGATTCACGGTGACATCAGCCCGAGCAATATCGGCCTGCGAAGCTCGGGAGGCCCCGCCCTCCTCGACTTCGCGACTGCGAGACCCTCGGACGGTTCTGCCGTCGAAGAGGGAACAGCCGAGTTTGCTGGTCCGCTCCGCCAGGCGGATCCGCGACTCGACCTTCGCTCGCTCAGCGCGACGGCGCTTCGTGCGTTGGGCCAACCCGATCGATGGGACCACAGGAAGCGGCAGGTACACCAACGCTTGACCGACCTTGTCGCGCGGTGTGACGCGGATGAGTCGGTGACACTTTCCGAGCTCTCGCGAGTCGTCGATTCGATGCGCGACACGATCCCGGCGGACCTCGTCCGCTGCGACTTGTTGGGAGGTGGACCGGACGTCACCCCCACCCGCGCGTTCGGTCCACGCCCGACGGGTCGAACCCCCGAGGCACACGTTGCATCACATCGAGGTGTGATCCCGAGGATCCTCGTAGGGGCGATCATCATGCTGGTGGTCGCGGCCGCAATCGAGATTCGTGGCCTACCCACCTTTCGATCACACGAACCCCTGGCAGGTGAGACCGCATCTCTCGTGATCGAACAACCGGCGGCCGAGACGCTCACCGTCGCATCGGCGATCTGGAACGCCGACGCGGGAGTTGTCGCCGTCCTCGATGCCAGCGGCCGGCAGGCCCACTTCGCCGCGGGTCGTGCTGGCGATCTGGCGGCGATCGCAGACTGGTCGTGCGACGGCGAATCCACATTGGGGGTCTTCCGGCCATCCACGAACGTCTGGTTCGAATTCGACTCATGGGATGAGCATGCACAAGCCTCCCCCACTCCACTGGACGGCGGATCCACTCTTTGGGTTTCTACAGACGAAAGCGGATGTTCGGTACCCGTGCTGCGTTGACGCTCACCGAGTTCGGTCGACGATCGCCCGCAACCGGCCACGCACGTCCGAGCCCTCGGGCAATCCGACGGCGCGAGCGAACGCAACCCGATCCCCTATCGGTAGGGCCCGCAGCGTCGCCGGAGCAAGCTCGGCGAACCGCCCACGAGCGTCGGTGCTGAGATACGGGATGATCAGGTCACGCTCCGCCTGCGCCACGGGCACGTGCCGGTATTCCATGAGCGTCTCGGGCAGCTCGGCATCGAGTTCGTCGACGACGAGTCTGACGGCTCGCCTCACCACAGCGTGGCCGCGCCAGCGGTCGACCGTTTGGCCGAATCGTTCCGAATCCCAGTCACCCCCGGCGAGAAGGGCCACGTCACGCAGATTCACAAGCGCGGGCACCGCACTTCCGAGGGCCACGTGGTAGCAGGCATGGAGCAGATGGTCGGTCCAATCGAGGGTCGGCAGCGGAGTGCCACCTACGTGCACCGTGTCGCGCAGGAGGAACAGATCGCCGGGATGCATCCACACACCAAACGGACCTGCGCAGAACAGCCGATGCAGGTCGATCTCGACCCCGTCGAGCTTCATTGTCACCGACTTGCCGAAACGGCCATCGAAGCCGGGACGAAGCTGCGGTTGATTTCTGGTTGCCCCGAGGTTCGTCAATAGCGCGACGACCCGATCCATCTCGCTTCCGTGCACGAGCACATCGACGTCTCGAAAGGAGCGTTCGGAAGGCGATCGAGCAACGGTGTGGGCAAGTGCGGTGCCCTTCAGCACTCGATGAGGCACGTCGTTGTCCAAGAGCAGATCGGAAACTCGCACCGCCATGATCTCGACGCGAAGGGTTTGTGCCATGGTCTCGTCGTGCTGCTGCACCAGCGACTCGCCAAATCGCTCGTCCGCTTCGATGGTTCCATCGAGCAGCGCTGAGACGGCCACGCCCTCGAGGCGATGTGCCCGGAGCTCGTGAAGAACGGACCGATTGTCGATCGGCTCCACAACAATTGTCGACGGCACTCCGAGGCCCACCGCTGCGATCGAGCGCACCGTCGCGGGTGCGACCGTCATGACTCCACCACGAGGGCGCTCTGAATCATGGACTGAAGCGCACTCCGCACGCCCACAGCGATCACCTCTGGAGAATCGGAGAAGCGCTGTTGGAGCATGGCCACCACAGCATCGACGCTCGAGTGTTCATCGAGGAGATCCCAGATCATCGGCGCAGAACCGGAAAGCTGGGTCGGAGCCACCGAGGTCAAGGGCTGCACGAGCCTTCGACCATGGGCAAGCTCACGCTCGACGAAACGCACCCGTCGATAGTGAGTGTCCGTCATACGTCTCGAACGAGAAGGTCGTCGAGCGTTTCTCGACGCACGACGATCCTCGCATCACCGTTCGCCGCGAAAACGACCGGCGGGCGCAGGACCGCGTTGTAGTTCGAACCCATGGAATGACCGTACGCACCCGTGACAGGCGTCGCCAGTAGATCTCCAACGACGATGTCGGAGGGGACCTGTCCTTCACGGACGAGCACATCGCCGGATTCGCAGTGTTTTCCGACGACTCGAACGGTCAGATCGCGCTCGGCGCCGACCCGCGTTGGGAGGAACGACTCGTAGCCACTGCCATAGAGGACCGGGCGGGGATTGTCGGACATTCCACCGTCGACGGCGACGTATGTCCGAATTCCCTCGAGCGGTTTGATCGTGCCGACCGTGTAGATCGTGATCGCTGCTGACGCCGCGATCGAACGCCCCGGCTCGGCCAGCACTTTGGCCGTCACCCCCGCGGCGTCCAGGGCGTCGTGCACGACTCCGGCCCACGCGGTAATCGTTGCGCCGTCCTCGCCCATGACATACGGAACGCCGAGACCGCCCCCGACCGAGACTTCCTCGAGACCATATGGCTGGGCGACGGCTGCGATGACCTCGGCGGCGCGAGCAAACGAGTCCACCCGAAACACTTGTGAACCGATGTGGGCGTGGATCCCGCGGACCCGAACGGCACGTGACGCGAGAGCCCGTTCGATTGCTTGGTTGGCCAATCCGGTCGAGACGGTGAAGCCGAATTTCGAGTCGTCGCGACCGGTGGCGATGAACTCATGGGTGTGCGCCTCCACCCCAGGAGTGATCCGGATCAGAACGTTCGGAATCGGCCACCCTTCTTGATGTAGGCGCTCGAGCCGGTCCAGCTCCTCGAAGCTGTCGACGACGATCCGACCGATGCCCGCCTTCAATGCCTCCCGCAGTTCGGCATACGACTTGTTGTTGCCGTGAAACACCAGGTTCTTGGCTGGCACGCCGGCAGCCATGGCGATGTGAAGTTCACCAGCCGTGGACACGTCGATGTCCATGCCCTCTTCGTGCACCAGCCGTGCCATCGCCTGGCAGAGAAACGCTTTGCTTGCGTAGGCCACACCGGGCCCGAACGCGGTGACGGCTTCGCGGGCGCGAGCGCGCAGGTGTTCCTCGTCATAGATGAACAAGGGGGTGCCGAATTCGCGCGCCAGATCGACGACGGAGCAACCGCCGATTGTGAGAGCTCCATCAGCATCCGTGGAAGAGTTGTCGGGGAGTAGTGAGAACGGGATGGGGCTCGTGTTCACGCGAACTCGGTCTCTGCCTCGTCGCTCCACATCGAGTCCGGGGCGGACACGCCGAGGCGACCCAACGCAGCCGCGAGACCGATCCGAGCTGCCTCGATCAGCCAGAGCCGAGCCTGCGTCAGTTCCGGCGGCACGCCGTCGCCCATCACGTAGCAGTCAGGATTCTGGTAGAAGCTGTGAACCGCCGATGCCAGCTCTCGAACCCAACCGACCACGCGGTGAGGAGCGCGTTCCTTTGCGGCGAGCACGACAAGATCTGGCCCACTGAAGAGTGTTCGGAGGATTTCGATTTCTCGTTCGTGCGTGAGCACCGAAAGATCGACGTCTGCGAGCGGCAGCCGTTCGATTCCCGCTTCGGCCACCTTGGCCTGCACGCGGCAGATCCGTGCATGGGCGTACTGCGTTGCAAAGACCGGGTTGTCTTTGGCCTGCGACACGGCAAGGGCAAGATCGAACGTCTGCTGCGAGTCGATCGATTGCAGCAGGTAGGTGAAGCGAGCGGCGTCGACGCCGACCTCCTCGAGGACCTCGCGAAGTTCGACGATGTCGCCCGATCGCTTGGAGAGTTTCACCTCTTCCCCATCACGCATGAGTCGAACCATCTGGGTGATCTGCACATCGAGCATGTCGGGGTCGTTCCCGAGCGCAGCCATCGCAGCCTTCATGCGAGCGACGTAACCGTGATGGTCAGCTCCCCACACGTTGACGAGCTCGTCGGCTCGACTGAACTTGTTTGCGTGGTAGGCGATGTCGGGGGTGAGGTAGGTGTATTCACCGTCGGTCTTGACGAGCACGCGATCTTTGTCATCACCGAGGTCGGACGAACGCAGCCAGGTCGCTCCGCCCTCGTCGAACACCATGCCGCGGTCCTTCAGCCGATCGAGTGAAGCGTCGAGCTCACCATTGTCGACCAACGACTTCTCGCTGAACCACACGTCGAAGGTGATACCGAGCTGGTCGAGAACCTCTCGTTGGTCGGCCAATGCATGGGCGTAACCCCACTCGAGAGGATCGGCATCGTCGGGCATGTCGTTCGCCCAATCGATGATGTATTGCCCGTGATAGCCCCCTTCTTGGGGTACTTCGCCAGCCTTGCGAGCGGCCAACGAGTCCGCGTAGGTGCGCATCTGCACGCCGCGATCGTTGATGTAGGTCTCGCGAGTCACCTCATAGCCGCTCCACTCGAGCAGCGCGGCGAGAGCGTCGCCATACACCGCACCTCGACCATGACCGGCGTGGAGCGGTCCGGTTGGATTGACGGAGACGAACTCGACATTGATCTTCCGACCCGCACCGAGGTCGTTGCGACCAAAACCATCGACGCCGACGTCCACGACATGGCGCAAGACGTCATACAACCACGTTTCACGAAGGTGGAAGTTGATGAACCCAGGGCCTGCAACGTCGATCTTGTCGACATGATCGAGGCCCTGCTGTTCGAGATGGTCGATCAGCTTCTGCGCAAGCTCGCGCGGGTTGCTCCCCGCTTGCTTCGAGGTGGCCAGCGCCAAGTTCGACGACCAGTCGCCGTGCTCGCGGTTCGCTGGTTGCTCCAGCCCGATTTCATCGGGTGCAACAAGGCCTTCGGCTACCGCCGCAGCGGCTAGCGCAGCTCGCAGTTCTTCTTGTATCACGCGACCTCCATCGATGAAACGACGAGCCTATCCGCCAGCGTTCCCTTGGCAGATCGACCCTGTGGCTTCCCACCTGAGCGACACGCGCAGCAATGTACCCAAGGAGGTAGGCTCTCCCCGCAAGCCCTCGTAGCTCAGGGGATAGAGCATCGGCCTCCGGAGCCGTGAGCGCAGGTTCGAATCCTGCCGAGGGCGCCACGCTGACCATGTAGACGGACTCGTTCATCGGGCTCCTTTTGGAGGTCTACGATGTTGTTGCTTACTCTCAGAGCTGGGACACTCCCTTAATGGTCACGGAGTCGGGATGAGTAGAGGCGATTCGCCGCAGGACAACCAGGACGAGACGCGCTCTGATGCCGCCTCGACCGGGCCTGACGCGGCGCGTTCGGATCGGTGGTCTGTGGAGGGTCTCGGCGAACACCGCGAGCAACTGATCGCCGAGCGGAACGACCTGGCAGAGATCGATGGTGAACTTCGGGCGCTTCGCAACGAACTTGACCGACAGCGCGAAGAGGTCGATCTCGACGCTCGCGATCTCACTCGACGGCGGACAACAGTCGATCTTGAATTCGATCGTCTCAATCAGGACGAAGGGGTCCTCGCCGATCGACAAGACGAACACGACCGCAATGTGGCTCAGCTCGAGGAGATGATCCAACAGATCGCGTCGACCCGGGCGGCGACGAGCGCCGAGCTGAACACGCTCGAGCAAGAACGCCGCCGGATCGAAGACCTTCGTGAACAACTTCACGAGGAAGAAGAACTGCTGGTCGAAGCGCGCGAGCGGATCGAAAAGGATCGCGAAGACGTTCTGTTCCGCAAAGCAAATCTCGATGATGATGAACGGGATCTCGAAGAGCGCCTCATCGAGATCCAAACTCGATCACAGGAACTCGAAGATCTCAACGCCGAACTGGCACAACAGGAGGCGTCTCTCACGTCTCGCGGCCGCGAGCTCGCACAACGCTCACAAAAGATCTCCGACCAACAAGAAGCGATCGATCTGACCGAGTCAGAGCTTGCTCTTCGAGTCACCGAGCAGGCAGAAAAGTCTCGCGAGGTGGAGCTATCGCTTGAAGAGCTCGAGGGCCAGGAGGCTTCGGTCGAGGCCCAGCGACAACAACTGATCGAGGCGCAGAGTGAACTCGCTCGGCGCCGGGCCAGGATCTCGGAAGAACAAGATGAGATCGCTGCCCTGCAATCGACCATCGATGATGAACGAGCCGCCCTGCTTCTCGAGCAGCGCGAGCACGAGACCCGCTTCCTTCAAATCCGTGAGTCGAACGAGGCCGAGTTGGCGGCGGCCATCGGAGCCTCTGACCTCCGTTCCGCCGAAATCGTCGAGCTCCAGCGCCTCCTCGATGAACAAGCCGACGTGCTCGAGAAGCGACGTCTCGGCTTGGCAGCCGAAGCCGATCAGCTAGAGGGAGCTCGCGCCGACCTACTTGTCGAGCGCGATGACATCGAAGCGGAACGACGGATCCTCGCGTCACAGTCCGATGAAATCGATCGGCTCGAGGAGGAGATCCGCGCACGTCGCCACGACGTCGACAACATGAACGAACGGGAGGCCGACCTCGCCGCAAGAAGCGCGGAGCTCGACGAGCTTGAAGACTCCTTGGGTGCTCGCGTGCAAAGCGCTGAAGAAGTGCACAACGCACTGGTCGCCCGAACTGCCGAGATCGACGAGCTCGAAGAGCGTGAGCGAGTATTGCGCGAGGCGACCGTCGACCTCGACCACCGCGAACAACTCCTTCGCGACGCCGAGGCCGAGTTCAGTGAATGGCAGGATCGGATCAAGACCGAACAAGCCGAACTCGAGCAGCAGCAACAGGATGTCGCCGCACGGGCAATCCTCATCCATGAGCAAGATGCACATCTCGATCAGGAGCAACAGGCTGCCGATGATCGCGCGAGCGAACTCGAGGACCGACGCGGTGAGCTCGAGCGCCTCAGTGAGGTACTCGATGAGCAACAGATGATGCTCAGTGAGCGAGTGAACGACCTCGAAGCGAAGCACATCGAAGTCGAAGAGCGAGCCGCCGAGCTCGAGCGCGAGTCTCATCGGCTCGATGCGCGTGAGTCGTCGCTGCGCGTCCGACGGAACGAGCAAGACGACACACAACGACAGCTCGACACGCTCGACGCCGAAATACTCGCCACGGCCGAAGCGCTCAACGCCCGAGTTGCCGATCTGGCGGAGCGCGAGCGCGAGCTTGACGAGCGCGAAAACCGTTACGGACTCGAGCGAGCTGGTGTCGCCGAGCGTATGGAACAGCTCGAGAAAGATCGAGCACAGCTCGAAGAAGCAGAGCGTCTGATCGACCGTCTCGAGAACGAACGAGACGACGTCGAGCAGGAACTGCTGCTGCTCCAGGGGCGTCGGGAAGAGATCGCACTTGAGCGTGCACGCTTGGCAGGGTCCAGCGAGGAGCTGCGTATTCTCGCTGAACAGCTCGATACCGAACACGAGCTGCTTGTCGGCGAACGGCAAAATGTCGCCGTGCACCGCCACTCACTAGCCGAGCAGCGCCAGCGACTGGCTCAGTCGGAGAGCTCGATCCGCACCCGGCAATCCCAACTCGAAGAGTCGCACCGAACCCTCCACGAGGATGAACAGCGCTTGCAGCAGCGGCGTGAGGTGCTCGCCGAGGAGCGACGACGCGTCGAAGCCGCTGCGGATCGCCTCACCGAGGAACAGGCTCTCGTCGATGCCGATCGCGAGCTGACCGAGACCGAGGCAGAAGCTGTCACTACGGATGCGTTGACCATTCGCGGCGAGCGCGAGACGCTTGCCGAACAGACGAGCCGTGTGAAGAGCCGAGCGGAGGCTTTGCGTTCGCGCGCAGCAGAGGTCGAGGCGATGCGCTCGAAGGTCGACGCAACCGCCGCAGAGTTGCAGTCTGCAGACGTTTCGCTCGACAAGCGACGAGCAGCACAAGAGGAAGCGGCTCGAGAACTCGTGGCCGAGCACGACCGTCTGAATGCAGAGAGGGAGGCGCTCCTCGAACGTCGCTCAGCAGTGCAGACCGAACGCGAGCGTCTTGAAGGACTCTGGCAGCTCATCGAGGAACACCGAACGAGCAGCAGCCAGCTCGCCAAGACGATCGATGCCACCGATGAAGTGGTCATCGATTTGAGCGAGCCAATCGATCTTGCGGACGGACAGAATTCACCAGTTGCCGATCAGCCGCGCTGAGCGGTCGTTTCAACGCCACTGGTAACACACTGAAGCGACGCACAAACCTGATGCTCCAGATGCGTTCGAAACCGATCGATTCACCTATGCTCAACGACGAGACCTGTACAAGAGAGCACCATGGCTGACGAAACTTCTCAAGACAACGACGGAAGCGGATCATCTGAAGATCCGGCAACCGAACTTCGTCGTCTTCGCATCGAGCGATCGACCGCTTCTCTCGATGCCGAGGAAGAACTCCTCTTTACGCGCCAGCAACAGCTTGCGAAGTTGCGTGAACAAATTGAACGGACCCAAGCTGACCAGCGGTCCGAGCTCACCCGCATCGAGGAAGCTCGTACCCAACTCAACCAGCTTGCGGTCGACATCGAGGCCCGACGCAACGAGGTTGATGAGTACCGCTCGAAGCTCGCGGTGGCGGAAAAAGAACTCAACGAACGCCGGCGCACGATGGAACAACAATCCGTCTCGCTCAGCCGCGGGGAGATCGACCCCGACGAACAGACTCGGATTGCTGAAGCAACCGACGCCGAAAAAGCAGAACTAGACGACGCAAGATCGGCCCTCGAGAGCCAGCGTTCTGCCCTCGAGACGGAACAAGCCGAGCTCGAGGCGAAACAAACCGAGCTCGTGAGCATGCGCAACACGCTCGAAACCGATCGACAGGCACTCGAAAGTCGTGCCGAGCAGATCGCCTCCGACTCCGCGGAAGTCCAAGAACTCGAATCCGAGATCGCGGCAACGCGTGCCCGGCTCGAGACAGAACACGAAGAGCTGCTCGCAGAGGTCGACGAACAGCGTCAGGCAATCGAAGCCGAACTCCAGACCCAAAAAGAAGAGCTGGCCGCTCGCCGCGAAGAGTTCGAAGCCGAGCGCGAACGGCTCGAAGACATCGAGGCGCTCGAAGCCACGTTTGCCGAGCAGAAGGCTGCGTTCGACGCGAAGGAGGCTGAGGTCGCCCAAACCCACGCCGTTGCCTTGGCAGAGCTCGAGGCGCAGTTCGAACGCGATCGAGAAAAGCTCGAAGCCGAGCACCAGGAACGCAGCGAGGCACTCGCACAGCTCGACGCAGAAGCTGCTGATCTCGACGCCCTCGAGGCATCCATCACCACCCGCCGCGAACAACTCGAAACCGAAACAACCGAACTCGACACCCTCCGTTCCGAGCTCGACAGCCGTCAGGCTGCGCTCGAGACGAAGGCTGCTGAACTCGACGATCGCGACAACGATCTCGAGGCAACGATCGCTGAGCGCACAGAAGCAGCCACCTCGGCCGAAACCGAGGTCGATGCACTCGAAGCAACGATCGCCGAGCGCACCGAAGCAGCCGCCACAGCCCAAACCGAGCTCGACGCCCTCGAGGCATCCATCACCACCCGCCGCGAACAACTCGAAACCGAAACAACCGAACTCGACACCCGCCGCGCCGAACTCGATGCACAACAAGGCGAACTCGAAACGCTCCGCGCCGAACTCGACACCAAAGCTGCAGAACTCGGTGAGCGCGACAACGAACTCGAAGCAACGATCGCCGAGCGCACCGAAGCAGCCGCCACAGCCCAAACCGAGCTCGACGCCCTCGAGGCATCCATCACCACCCGCCGCGAACAACTCGAAACCGAAACAACCGAACTCGACACCCGCCGCGCCGAACTCGATGCACAACAGGGCGAACTCGAAACGCTTCAAGCGACCGTCCAAGAGGGGAAGTCGGAAGTCGACGCAGTGCAGCAGCGGTTGTCTGCACTCGAGGACGAACGGCAACAGCTCGACCTCGACGCGGCGCTCTTGTCGCGCCAGCGGGCACAGATCGACCTCGAACGCAGTGCGCTTGCCGGCTCGTCATCCGAACTGGATGACCAGCGCGCAATGGTGGCCGATCAGCGTGACCATCTCGACAAAGAGAAGGAGCTGCTCGACGAACAACGAGCATCACTGGCCGAACAGCGCACACAGCTCAACCAGCAGGGCGAATTCATCAGCCGTCAGCAGGCGCAGCTGATCGAACGTCGTCGCCAGCTCGACGAGGAGGGTGATGTTCTCGACGATCGGGCAAAGCAGTACGAACGGGAGCGGTCGATTCTCGACGACAAGATGGAGTCGATGACGATGCAGCAGACCGACTTCGAGCGTGCCGAGAGCCGCTACGAAGTCGAAGCCGCCGAGCTGAACGAACTTCGCGCCGAGATCAACCTGCGTCGCGAATCCTTGAAGGGCGAAGAGGCCGAACTTCGCAAGCTCGCCGCGATCATCAACGAACGTCGCGAGACCGCAGCGGAGCACCAGCTCGAGTTCGATCGCAAACAGACGGAGCTGGCAGCCGAGAACGGTCGGCTCGACGCGCTGCGATCAGAGAACTCTGAAGAGAAGAAGCGCCTCGAGGCCGAAAGGATCCATCTCGACGAGGTCCGCAAGCGTCTCGCCGCCGAGGAGCGATCGCTCGAGGACGAGCGCGCTCGGATCGCCGAGATGTGGGCGCTCGTCGGCCGCCATCGCGATCAGGCACGCGAGGTCATCTCAGCGCTCTCACCCGAGACGGTGATCGACACACCGAACCTCGGCGCAGTCGACGGCTGAGCCAGCAATGTGGGTGGACAGCGATCCACCCACGGTGACCTGGCCTAGGGCTGACGACTAGCTGTTGTTGCGGTCAGCTTCGCTGAACGCGCACGGAAGGCTGACGTCTTCGAGCAGTTGGCGCTCTTCGAGGGAGAGATCCTGGGGATCGTCCTTCAGACGATCGTCGAGCTCGACGAATTCGGTGAAGGAAAGCTCGGCGGCGACGGTGTCGAACGCACACTGGCAATAGTCGGCGACGTTCTCTTGATCTGAGTCGGCCAACGCAGCCTCGCAAGCATCGACAAACTGCGTCTTTGCACGCTCATCTTGCGCCTCGTAGCTGTCTGGAAGACCTTCGCTTGTGCAAGCAGCACCGAAGAGAGCGAGGCCAAGAATCAGGAAAAGAAGGCGTCGGGACATAGAAGCCTCAATCTATCGGGGCGTCGGCAAGCTGGCGCGCCCTCGTGAAGATCGCGTCGAGCATCGGCTCGGTCAGTCGTCCGGTGAACGTGTTCTGTTGTGAGACGTGATAGCTGCACAGGAGCGTGACGTCATCGCTGATTGCCACCTCCACACCGTGGCCAAATTTGGGTCGTGGACGTAGGTCGAAGTGCCGCGCCACAGCGGTCGCCCCGATTCCGCCGAGGGCGACGAGTACCCGCAAGTTGGTGAGTGCATCCAACTCATCGGTGAGAAACGATCGGCAGGTGTTCTGCTCGACCGCCGTTGGTTTGTTGTCCGGCGGAACACACTTCACGGCATTGGTCACCCATACGTCGTTGAGTACGAGGCCATCATCGCTCGAGACCGACTCGGCTTGATTGGCAAAACCCGCGCGATACAACGCCCGGTACAACCAATCGCCCGATCTGTCGCCGGTGAACATGCGCCCTGTACGGTTCGCGCCGTGTGCCGCCGGAGCGAGACCCATGACAGCGATGCGAGCATTTGGGTCCCCAAAGCCGGAAACGGGGCGACCCCAGTACGTCTGGTCGGCGTACGAAGCCCGTTTGGTCTCGGCGACCTGCTCTCGCCATTCGACCAGGCGCGGGCACCGTTCGCACGACTCGATTTGTTTCTGAAGTTGGTCGAGGTGCATTCGTCGCAAGCTACTGGCGGTAACGTGAAATCCGATGGCAAAGACGACCTCCTTTCCGCCAACCGTCGTGCTCCTCGTGCGACACGGCCAGACGCCAACGACGGGCAAAAAGCTCCCTGGTCGCGCGCGAGGCCTGCACCTTGCGCCGAGCGGCGTGGCCCAAGCCGAAGCTGCGGGGGCGCGTATCGGCGCGCTCAACAAGGTGAAGGCCGTCTACGCCTCCCCGATGGAGCGCACCCAAGAGACCGCCGCTCCGATCGCCAAGGCATGCGGCCTTCGCGTTCGGACACACAAGGGTTTGATCGAGGCGGACTTCGGGACGTGGACCGGCAAGAACCTGTCTGCTCTTCGCAAACTCCCCGAATGGAAGACCGTTCAGAACTATCCGAGTGGCTTCCGCTTTCCCAAAGGGGAATCCTTCCCCGAAATGCAGACTCGGATGACCGGAGCAATTGCGGATCTTGTCGCCAAACATCCCGGTGAGACCATCGTGGCCGTCTCACACGCCGACACCATCAAGGCCGCCGTCGCCGACGCCGCAGGAACACCGCTGGATCTGTTCCAACGGATCGTCGTATCGCCGTGTTCGGTGAGCGCCATCATGTACACCCCGAATGGTCCGATCGTCCTCAGCGTCAATTCCACTGGTGACGACCTCTCGACATTGGTTCCGAGCTGACATGGACAGCTTCGAGATCGCCAACGTCGATGCCTTCACCACTGGCACGGTGGGCCCCAAGGGCCAGCGTGTCTTCTACCTCCAAGCCATCGCGGGCGGCGACGCGGTTTCATTGAAGCTCGAGAAACAACAGGTGTTGGCCATGGCCGAGCACCTGTCTCAGCTCCTCGAAGATCTGCCAGAGATCAGCGCACATGAGTGGACCTCAGCTCCCGAGCTGATCGAACCCGTCGAGGCGATGTGGATCGTCGGCGCCATGGGTGCCATGTACGACGCCACTTCGGACAACGTGGTCATCATGGCCGAAGAGGCGAGTGAAGATCCCGATGTCGACGACGCAGCTGTGGCGACGTTTCGTCTCGGCCGTGGCCAAACCCTCGCCTTCATCGAGCGTGCACACGAGGTTCTCGAAGCAGGGCGTCCTCCCTGCCCATGGTGCGCGCGGCCGCTAAATCACGGCGAAGAGGGTTTCTGCCCCTGCTGGAACTGACCGCATGTCCAACGATGAGCCCGAAGAGGCCGCCACGGCCTCGCAGAGCGACGAAGAGGGCCCGTTTCGGTCCCGTCCTCCATTGGCGACCTCTGACGCTCTAGAGCTGCTCGCAGCGGCCGAAATCGAGGTGCTTGGCCAGATGCCGTACAGCTCGAATGCCACTTTTCTGGTCGACCTCGTGGTCGGCGAGGAGCGGCCGGCGCAGGCCATCTACAAACCCGAACGTGGAGAGAGACCACTTTGGGACTTCCCGGGGTCGCTCTACAAGCGTGAAGTTGCGTCGTTCTTACTGTCGGAACAACTGGGATGGGGACACGTTCCCCCAACCATTGCCGCCGATGGACCCGCTGGCGTCGGTTCGCTTCAACTGTTCATTCCCGCGATCTTCGAGGAGCACTATTTCACGCTCCTCGAGGAAGAGCGCTTCCACGATGGATTTCGCGAAATTTGCGCCTTCGACCTCGTGTCGAACAACACTGACCGAAAGGCCGGTCACATCCTCCTTGGCGAGGATGGCGAACTCTGGGCGATCGACAACGGTCTGAGCTTTCACCAGGAGTTCAAGGTGCGCACCGTGGTATGGGACTTTGCCGGCGATCCCTTGAGTCAGGACGTATCCGACAGCCTCGAGCGGTTGCTCGATGACGGCCTTTCTGCAGAGCTTGCTGAACTACTCGACCCATTCGAACGCGATGCCGTCACGGCTCGAGCGCGAGCGCTACGGCTCGAGCGCGAGTATCCGTACGATCCCACGGGCCGTCGGTACCCGTGGCCAATGGTCTGACCACGGGTATCTGACAGCTATCGGTTCTGCAGAGCTTCGATCAGCTTTGGGACGACCTTGTGCACATCGCCCACGATGCCCAGGTCGGCAATTCCGAAAATCGGCGCCTCTTCGTCCTTGTTGATCGCGATGATGTTCTTGGATCCCTTCATGCCAACGAGGTGCTGCGTGGCTCCAGAGATTCCAAAGGCAAGGTAGACGTCTGGTTTGACGACCTTGCCGGTTTGACCGACCTGGGAGCTGTAGGGCACCCAGCCGGCGTCGACGATCGCTCGCGAGGCGCCTGCAGCTCCACCGAGAAGACCGGCGACCTGTTCGACCATCGCGTACTTCTCGGCATCACCGAGCCCACGCCCACCAGACACCACGACGTTCGCTTCATCGAGTTTGGGTCCCTCGGACTCCTCGACGAAACGGTCGATCACTTGTGCAGCGCCGGCGGCACCGACGTCGGGAACCGAGAGCGCAGCAACCGAGGCGGCTCCCCCGCCAGTTTCCTCGGCCACAAACGACTTCGGCCGGACGAGGACGATCTGTGCTGCGCCGCCCGTGAATTTGGTTCGCACATTCGTTGTGCCACCAAAGACCGGTTCGGTGCCGACAAGCGCATCGCCATCGACCGCGAGATCGACGACATTGGTGATCACCGGCGCATCGAGAGCGACGGAGAGTCGGGCGGCAACGTCACGACCGTCGTAGGTCGTGCCCGCGAGAATCGCCGCCGGACCCGAGCCTGAGGCGACCGCCTCAGCAACCGCCGCTGCTACATGCACCCCCTGCAGGCCTGCACCGAGGTCACCGGTAGCTTGCACCGTGCTCGCTCCGTGCGCACCAGCCTCGCCAGCGACCGCGTCCGATGCTTCACCGCCGATGACGACGTGGACGTCGTCGGCCAGCGTGCGAGCCTTTGCCAACATTTCGGTGGTCATCGAGGACAATGAGCCGTCGACGAGTTCTCCGTATACCCAGATAGATGAAATTCCCATGATTCAGAGCACCTTCAGTTCTTCGAGGAACGCAATGATGCGCTCGTGGGCATCGCCCTCATCAACGATCTTCTCGCCTGCCTCACGGGCCTCGGCCTCTTCGATTTCGACGATTTCTTGACCGCCGCCCGCCCATCCGACCGACGCAGCTTCGATGCCGAGGTCGGCCAGGCTCAGCTCATCCACCGGCTTGGACTTCGCAGCCATGATTCCTTTGAACGAGGGATAACGAGGTTCGACGACTCCAGCCGTCACAGATACGACGCACGGCGTTGGGCATGAAACCGATTCGTATCCCGTTTCGGTCTGGCGTTGAACCGAGACCATGCCATCGCCGACTTCGATCGACTTGGCAAAGGTGACCGACGGGAGTCCCATGACGGCAGCGATCTGCTCGGGAACCGTTCCCGTGTATCCATCGCTGGATTCGGTTGCGGCGAGCACCAGATCTGGCTCGACCCGACCAATGGCTGCAGCGAGAACTTTGGCGGTCGACAAGGCGTCCGAGCCAGCCAACGCATCGTCGGAGACGAGCACCGCGCTCTCCGCACCCATGGCGAGTGCAGTTCGCAAACCGGACACTTCATTGTTCGGGGCCATCGACACCAATGACACGGTGCCACCTCCCGCTGCTTCTGCCAGCTGGAGGGCCATCTCGACGCCGTACGAGTCCGACTCATCGAGAATGAGCTTGGAGCTGCGGTCGAGCGTCTTGGTGTCAGGATTCAACGAGCCGGTCTCCGCCGGATCAGGAATTTGTTTCACACATACAACAACGTTCATTGGCCTAGTGTGCCCCTTACTCTTGGAACGATTGTGGTTTCGACGATAAGAAAGATCATCGAATTTTGTTTGACGATGCGTCGTTGGACAGAGTCCGACGTGAAATCGTAGACGCCCCACATCTTACCGAGCGGTAATTTCAACCATCGGATCGAAATCGAGCGCCATGAAGATCGTGCTTATCGCCAATGCATCAGCATCGTCGGTCACCGCTCGAACGCGAGTCGTCATTCAGAAGGCATTGTCGGCAGATCACGAGGTGACCCTCGCAGAAACCGCCCGACGCGGGCACGCGACGCGAATCGCAAAGGGAGCCGCCGCCGAAGGTGCCGACGTCGTCTGCGTACTGGGAGGCGATGGAACCCTCAACGAAGCAGCCAATGGCGTCGTGGGAACGAACACCGCACTGGCCCCACTGCCCGGAGGCTCGACGAACGTGTTTGCCCGCACGCTCGGCCTTCCCGAGGACCCGGTGCACGCGACGGCTGTCACCCTCGAGGCGCTCGAGTCGAAGTCGATTCGACCGGTCGGCCTGGGTTCGGCCAATTCGAGGTATTTCCTGTTTCACACCGGAGTTGGGTACGACGCCGCCGTCGTCGAGCAGGTTGAGAAGCGCGGTCAACTGAAACGTTGGGCGGGGCATTCGCTGTTCGCGTTCGCTGCGGTCGACACATGGCTTCGTCACTACGACAGGAAGAAGCCACACTTCACCGTCGACTTCGGAGATGGCGACCCCGTCACGGATGGCTATTTCACGATCTGCCTGAACACGGATCCGTACACCTATTTGGGAACGAGACCGTTCCACATCGCTCCGGAGGCCACGCTCGACCGCCCCATGAGCGTCGTCACCGTTCGGTCGCTCTCGGCGTTGCGCCTCTCTCAGTTGGCAGCGTCGACGCTTCGTGGCGCTGGAGGTGTTTCGACGGGGCGATCGGTCGACGTCCGTGCCGATGTCCGTTCGTTCACCGTCTCGTCGGAGAGACCGTTTCCCTATCAACTCGACGGGGACTACCTCGGTGAGGTGACGTCGATCGACTTCGCTTGGGAGGCCGACGCGCTGCGGCTTGTGGTTCCCGACGGACGGGTGGTCCCGCGCCCGAGCGACATTCTGTAGCTCAGCGCAGAGCCTTGATGGCGACGTCGGGGGCGTTGGTGATGATGCCATCGACTCCGAGTGCCGACAACTCCTTCATTCGTTTCGGATCATCGACCGTCCAGACGTACACCTCGAGGTCTTCGGCCTGGGCTTGTTCGACCCAGCGCTTCGTCACGATCTCGTCCCACGGATTGACGGCCGTGTGGTCATGGGCCTTCGCTCGGCCGATCGAGACTTCCGGACCGACATCATCCATGGTGAGAAGACCGGTTGGCATCGACTTGTCGATGTCGTGGACGGCGTTGATCGCGCCCATGTCGAACGAGGTGATGAGAACGTTGCTTCGAAGAAGCGATGCCCGTGCGACGCGAACGACCTCCGGAACCATCTGGTGTTCGGGGTCGAAATCTTCGTCGCTGGGATCGTTCTTGATTTCGATGTTCACGCCCATCTCACCGCAGACATCGATGACCGCTTCGAGCGTGGAGACGTGCTCCGGAAGATCCTCGAGCGTGAGGTCTCGGATGAGGCGACCATCTGCGAGATGTGCGTCGTGGTGCACGACGATCGAACCACAGCCCGTACGACGCACGTCCAACTCGACCCAGTCAGCTCCCATCTCGGCGGCGCCGCGAAATGCTTCGAGCGTGTTTTCTGGAAAGGCTGCCGATGCACCTCTGTGCGCGATGATTCGTGTCATTGGTTCGAGGGTAGCTGCCAAAACCGACGTGTCGGGCCGACCATTTGGGTAGCTCGGTCGGGACCTCCAAATTACATCGATGTGACTCTTTGTGGTGATACAAACACGTAACGCGCGAAAATCCTTGCCTTGTTGGCGGCGCGGCACTACATTCGGCGTACCAACCTCGAAATCTGGGCGTGCTGGGCGGCACGGGCACAGATGAGAGGGATGGATGCGTGGAGGAAACGTGTCAGTAACAGTGCAAGAAAATGCCGTACCTTTCCCGACTCGGGAATCGATCGAACCGCGAGTGTGGCGCAGTGGCGCTGCCTGTCGAGATACCGACCCGGACCTGTTCTTTCCGGTCGGTCAAACAGGTCCAGCCATCGCTCACATCGCGAATGCGAAGCAGGTGTGCACCTCGTGTGCCGTGAAGCGTGAGTGCCTCGAGTACGCCCTCATGACCAATCAGGACGCAGGAATCTGGGGTGGCCTCACCGAGGATGAACGTCGCCAGATCCGTCGCGAGCGACGCCGCGCCAATCGGGCCTAGCCACCAGACAGAACTCGGCGGCTCTTCGGAGCCGCCACAAGTACTACTCCGTGAGACGAAGCGCCAGGTCATAGACCTGGCGCTTCTTCGCGCCCGTCAGTTCGACGACGGCGCTCACTGCATCTCGATGCGAGGAACCAGCGGCGAACTCACGACCCAGCGCCTCGATGATCTCCTCATCCGTGAGAGTGCGAGTCGGAGCGCCGTCGAGCACGATCACGTATTCGCCCCGAGGCTCCACTGCCGCGACGTGCACGCTTGCTTCGCCGAGAGTGCCGCGCCAGACCTCTTCGTACTGCTTGGTGAGTTCGCGAGCCAGCGCGACCTTGCGGTCGCTGCCGAGCAGACGCTCGAGATCATCGATGGTACGCACCAGCCGGTGCGGAGCTTCGAAAAGTACCGATGTGCGTTCCTCGCTCACGAGTGCGGCAAGCCGTGCGCCCCGTTCTGCCCCTTTTCGCGGAAGGAATCCTTCGAAGCAGAAGCGGTCGGACACCAAGCCGCTCACCGTCAGACCTACAAGGACTGCACTCGGACCCGGAATGCTCCGGACGGTGTGGCCGCTCGCAATGACGGCTTCGATGACTCGATGGCCGGGATCTGAGACCGCGGGCGTCCCAGCATCGGAAACGAGTGCCACCGTCTGCCCCCGAGCGAGGCGGCGGATGATCTCGGCAGCAGCTGCGCGTTCGGTGTGTTCGTTGCAGACGATGAAGGGCGCATGTGCAATACCGAAATGTGCAAACAGCGCACCGGTCCGACGCGTGTCTTCGCACGCTACGGACTCCGCATGAGTCAGCTCCTCGATGGCTCGAGGTGACAGGTCATTCCAGTTGCCGATGGGGGTTGCGACCAGCACGAGAGCGGGGCCACCAGCGGGGCGACCGTCGATACTCACGCGGAGTCGCTGGCAAGTTCGCCGCGGATCTCGAGTTGATCCCCGACGTTGATCTGCCAGTGACGAAATCTGCCCGCCTCGGTCTCGATTGCGTATTTCGCACTGAGATGCATCTTGGTGACCCGCCGACCCGGAACTGTCACGATCCGCAGCACCCGCATCTCGTCATCGCAGAACGCCACGTCGATCGGGAACTTCATTCCGAACGTGTGCACGCTCTTCGTTCGTTCGAGCAACAGTGCGCCGTCGAAGTCAGGTCGGCCGAGTAGACCAATCGTGCGCCGTGCGAACGAATCTGCTCGTTCCAAGGATGCCAAGACCGTTCCCTCGTGTACCAGCCAAGCCATGCAGTCATTCTACGTTTTCTCAGACGTTGAAACGGAATTCCATGACATCGCCGTCTTGGACGATGTAGTCCTTGCCCTCGCTTCGTACCAAGCCCTTCTCACGAGCCGCCGACCACGAACCTGCGTCGACGAGCTCTTTCCATCCACAGGTCTCGGCTCGAATGAAACCGCGCTCAAAATCCGTGTGAATGACACCGGCCGCTTGTGGTGCGGTCGAGCCAGAGCGAAAGGTCCACGCCCTGCTCTCCTTCTCCCCCGTCGTCAGGTAGGTGCGCAGGCCCATGATCTCGTAGGCAGCCCGAATGAAACGTGGCATCGCTCCCTCACCGAGCCCCAGTCCTTCGAGCATCTCTTCACGCTCATCCTCATCGAGCTGAGCGGCCTCGGCTTCGAGTTGCACACAGGTGGCGATGACCTCGGCTCCGCCGAGGGCCTCACGCACCGGTGCAGCGAGCGTGTCACCCTCATCGAGTTGGTCTTCGCCGATGTTCAACACGGCCAAAACAGGCTTGTTCGTGAGGAAGAAGAACGGCTTCAGTTCATCGCGCTCCGCGTCCGTCAGATCGGACTTGTAGAGGGGTGTGCCCTCGCCGAGCAGTTCAACGACCTTCTTGAGCAGGTTCTCCTCCTCGGCCATGGACCTGTCCGTTCGTGCCACGCGAGACACCTTCTCGAGTTGTTTCTCGGCCGCATCGAGATCTGCGAGCGATAGCTCGGTCTCGACGATTGCGAGGTGTTCGAGCGGGTCGGTCGGTCCAGGCACGTCATCATCAGGAAAGGCGCGCAGCACGAAGACGATCGCGTCGACTTCGCGGATTCCCGCGAGGAACTTGTTGCCAAGTCCCTCACCCTGACTCGCACCCTCTACCAGTCCGCCGATGTCGTTGAACTGCACCGTCGCGTGAACAACGTTCTTTGACTTGGACATCGCGGCGAGTTGCTCGAGTCGATCGTCGAACACCTTCGCAACACCAACGTTTGGGTCGGTGGTCGCAAACGCATACGGCGCGGCGAGAGCCCCACCTCCGGCGAGAGCATTGAACAACGACGACTTTCCTGCATTCGGCAGGCCAACGAACCCAAAACGTTCCATAAGAGCGGGAGCCTATCCTTGTCTCATGGAGCCGACTGCTGCACTCGACCGAGCGATCTACCTCCTCGACCGCGAGCTCGCCCCAAGTACGAAGATTCGAGCGTTCCAGCGGGCCAAGGAAATCGTCTCCGAACTCGCGCCCGACGAGCTCCGAACGAGGGCCACGAACGGGACTCTCACCGAGCTCGACGGCATCGGGAAGAGCACGGGCGCGGTCGTCACGGAAGCGCTGACGGGTGTGGATGATGGATATCTCACCGACCTCGAAGACCGGAGCCAGATCCCGCTTGGTGTCGGAGGTGATCTGCGAGACGCCATCCGAGGCGATTGCCACATGCACAGCGACTGGTCCGACGGAGGCGCACCTCTGGAAACGATGGTGCGAACGGCCAAGGGCCTCGGGCACGACTATGTCGTCGCGACCGATCACAGCGCTCGCCTCACCGTTGCGCACGGGCTCAGCGAGGAACGGCTCGTATGGCAGTTGGACGAAGTGGAGAAGTTGAATGCCGAGCTTGCGCCATTTCGGGTCCTGTCGGGTATGGAGGTCGACATCTTCGAGGACGGGTCGCTCGATCTTGCTGACGACATGCTCGCCCGGCTCGATGTCGTCGTGGCCTCGGTGCACTCGAAGCTCAGGATGCCTGCACCAGACATGACCCGTCGGCTGGTGACCGCCGTGGCCAACCCACACGTCGACATTCTCGGCCACATGACCAACCGCAAGGTCTCGGGAACCGGCCGTCCCCCGTCGGAGTTCGACGCGGAGATCGTTTTCGCCGCGTGCGCCAAATTCGACACCGCTGTCGAGATCAACTGCCGGCCTGAGCGCCAGGATCCGCCCGAAGAATTGCTCGAGCTCGCAGTCGAGTGGGACTGTTACATCGCCATCGATACCGACGCCCACGCACCGGGCCAACTCGAATGGCAGGCCTATGGCTGCGACAAGGCGGTGCGTTGTGGTGTAGATCCAGCACGGATCATCAATACGTGGAGCGCCGAAGAACTCGTGGACTGGACCGCAACAAAATAGTTCGCGACCTTTTCGAACGCTGCGGCGTCCCTGTCATGTGAACGCTGGTGGGAACCCGCCTCCTACCAGCGTTCACGCAGTTTTCGGCCGTCTGCCGGTTACCCTGACCGGCATGTCGAAGCGAACTGATAAGAAGCGATCAAAGGCCCGCCGCTCAAAGGCAAACCACGGCCGCAAGCCCAACGCTGGCCGCAACAGCTAATTCTTCACGCCGTCCATGGCTTCCATCGTCGGCGTACTCGCAATTGGCCTCATGGTCGTCGTCTTGGCGATCGCGATTGCCTCGTTGCTGATCGTAGGCACGATTCCCCTCGGGAAACTTGTCGAACGCTGGCGACGCTCGGACCCAGACGATTAACGCGCCCCATGACGACAACAAGCACTCGACCGTCCGCTGCGACCGTCATCGCCATACTGGCGGGCACGTACATCGCAGCTCAGATGATGTCGGACATCGCGAGCCTCAAGATCATCACCATCTTTGGACGAGGCGTGGACGCCGGCACGCTCGTCTATCCGATCACGTTCACTATTCGAGACCTCATTCACAAGGTCGCTGGCAAAAAGGTCGCCAGAACCCTGATCTTCACGGCGGCTGCCATCAACCTTGCGATGGCTGTCCTCTTTTGGGTCGTCGCCAAGTGGTCAGGCGACCCCAGTGCAGGCGAACAACTCGCGTTTGAAGAGCTCCTTGCCCCGGTCTGGCGAATCGTGCTTGCGTCGATCGTGGCCGAGATCGTCTCGGAGATCATCGACACCGAAGCCTACGAACGTTGGGTCGACCGCTTCGGATCGAAGTTTCAATGGGGTCGAGTGCTGTCGTCCAACGCGATCGCCATTCCCATCGATTCCATCTTGTTCGTGACGATCGCCTTTGTCGGGGACCTGCCGGGTTCTCTCATTTGGGAGATCTTCTGGCTCAACGTGGTGTTCAAGGGCGCAGTGACGCTGATCTCGCTGCCCTGGATCTACCTCGTCAAACCGCAACAGCTCGCACAAAACGAGACCGTCGACGCCTGACGGCGATACAGCTGATTCGTCCCTATTGTTTGATGTATGGCTGGCCGTCTGCGGCAGGTGGACGGCTCTTTCCGACGACACCGGCCACAACGATAATGGTCACGATGTAGGGCAACATCGACAGGAACTCCGACGGGATGGGCGTTCCGAGAATGCCGAGCTTTTGTTGCAGGGCTCGGGCAAAGCCGAAGACCAGACCTGCGCCCAGGGCACCCAATGGCATCCATCGGCCGAAGATCATCGCTGCGAGGCCGATGAAGCCGATGCCCGCCGTCATGTTCTCCTCGAACCGCGCAACCTGGGAGAGCGTGAGAAACGCGCCGCCGAATCCCGCGATACAGCCGCCGAGGATGACATTGCGATATCGGGTGCGATGCACATCGATTCCGACCGTATCGGCCGCCTTGGGGTGTTCGCCGACCGACCGCGATCGGAGTCCCCATCGCGTGTAGAACAGCCCGAGGTGGATCGCAATGACGAGAATGAACGTGCCGTATACGAACATGTTCTGGTCGAAGAACATCGGACCGATCACCGGTATGTCACCGAGAAACGGAATCTTCACCGAGGCGAATCGGCCTGGTGAGTTGAGACTTGGTTCAGCGGACAGAACGCGGCGAGCGAGGAACGACGTCAGACCCAGCGCGAAGATGTTGATCACGACGCCGGCGATGATCTGGTCGATGTGGTACCGGATGGCGAGAACCGCCAGCACGGCCCCGAGAAGTGCACCGGTTGCGATTGCGGCGACGAGTCCCACCCAAATGTTCGCCGCAGATCCAACGATCGTACCCACGAAGGCCGTGGTGAGCAGCTGACCTTCGATCGCGATGTTGATCACCGCGACGCGCTCACACATGAGCCCCGACAGTGCACCGAGTGTGACCGGAATCGACAGGACGACCGTTGACACCAACATGCCAACCAAGCTGAACGACTTTCCGGCGGCGGCCCAAGTGAGGAACGACAATGCGGTGAGCGCGAGGCTCACGGCAAGTGCGACGTTCGTCCAGCGAAGATAGGTGCGGCGAAGCACCATGCCACCGAGGAAGGCGATGATCACTGCGAGAATGATCGACAGAAGTCGCGAGTCGACCTCCCACTTGATGTTCTCGAACCGAGCCCCCGGTAGAGAGAGGTTGAAGGTGGACGTGTCGCCGCCATCGACGCCGAAGCCGAAAACCCACAGGACGAACGCCGCCAGCACGACCATGACGATGCCGATCGCTCGGGCACGGCGCTGTTCCGGGGTGGCTCGTCGGAGTGTCACCTCTTCGGTGCCGGTCATCGTTTGTGCGGTCATGATCCCCACCCCGTCGATATGCTGCTCGACTTGGTGTCGTCGACCGTCTTGATTCTGTAAACCGCCTTGACCAACTCGGGTGCGGCGATGAACACGATGATCAACGCTTGGAGCACAAGCACGAGGTCAACCGGGATTCCGGCTGCACCCTGCATCTGAATGCCCCCCGCTCGAAGACCACCGAAGAGCAAGCCAGCGAACAAGACTCCGACCGGATGCGATCGTCCGAGAAGCGCGAGCGCAATGGCATCGAAGCCCGTGTCGCCGGCGAAGTTCGAGAATGCCCGATATGGCTCCAAGCCGAGCACCTGATTGGCTCCGGCGGCACCGGCGAGCGCGCCGGACACGCCCATCACCGCCACGTAGACCCAGGCGACGTTCATGCCTGCGTATTTGCCGCCGTCGGGATTCGCACCGACCGCCCGGAATTCGTACCCGATCGTTGATCTGTACATCAGCCACCACACCAGCCAGACCGCGCCGAGGGCGACGAGAAAGCCGATATGTACTCGAAAGTCGCCGAACAGTGTTGGAAACTGCGCTGATTCGTCGGCGCGCCTCGAGATTGGGTCGTTCCGCCCTTCAGCCTGGAAGAACGATCCGGTCAACAGGTAGTCCACCATGAACAGCGCGATGAAGTTCAACATGATCGTCGTGATCACTTCATGCGCGCCCGTGCGGGCTTTCAGCAGCCCAGCCAGCCCGCCCCACAGGGCGCCACCCAGGACGGCGCCGAGAATTGCGAGCGGAATGTGGATGATCGCCGGTGCCGAAACGCCGAAACCCACCCACAGACCGATCATGCCGCCCACGTGCATCTGACCGTTGGCTCCAATGTTGAACAGGCCGGCCTGGAAACCAACCGCGACCGCCAGGCCAGCGAGGATCAGTGGTGTCGCGGCGAAGAGCGTTTCGGTGATCGCCCGCCTCGAGCCGAGGGATCCGACGAAGAGCGCCTTGTAGGCGCTGCCGATTCCTCGGAGGGTCGAGCTGAACGCCTCACCGGGATCATCCCCCCACAGCCGCAAGCTGTCGACATCGGTGACGGCCATGATGATCGCCCCGATGATCAACGCCGACAACAACGCGAGCGCCGGAACCATCAACGCTTGTTTCATCGAAGAGCCGACGCCGGTCGCTCGCGCGAGGAAGTCGCCGGTTGTCTCCGATTCGTCGTCCTGCTCGTCAGGCTCCGACGTCTCGAGATCTGGATCGGTCACGATGCCACCTCCTCACTTCCGCTCCCGAGCATCGCAAGGCCGATCTCCGTGCGGCTGGCGGAGCTGTCGAACTCGCCAGCGATGCGCCCCTCGAACATGACGATGATGCGGTCGGAAAGGGCCATGATCTCCTCGAGTTCTGACGACACGATGAGGACCGCCGCGCCGTGGTCTCGTTCTTCGACGATGCGCGAATGGATGTATGCGATCGACCCGACGTCGATTCCACGCGTCGGTTGCGACGCCACCACGAAGGTCACGTCACGGTCGAACTCACGAGCCACGATCACCTTCTGCTGATTCCCGCCCGACAGGGTGGACACGGCAACGTCGATGCTCGGCGTGCGCACGTCGTATTGTTCGACGAGCCTCGCCGCCTGCTTTTCTGCGGCCGGCCAGTCCATCCGAACCCCGTGTGAGATTGGCTCCTCGTAGTACGAGTCGAGCACGATGTTCTCGGTGACGGTGAATGACAGGACCAGGCCGCTTCGCTGCCGATCCTCGGGGACGTGCGCAACGCTCCGCTTGTGAATCGACCGTGCCGATTCAGTGGTGATGTCCTCACCCTTCAGCTTGACGAATCCGCCCAACGAAGGCCGCAGTCCGGTGATCGATTCGACGAGTTCGGTCTGACCGTTGCCCTGAACGCCAGCGATACCGACGATCTCACCCGCTGCCACCTGAAACGAGACACCGTCGACGGTTCGTTTGTCGCGATCGTCGAGAACGACGAGCTGCTCCACCGAGAGCACCACCTCACCGGGTTCCGCGGGTGTCTTGTCGACGACCAAGTCGACGGGACGCCCGACCATCAGTTCGGCCAACTTCTCCTCGTTCATGTCGGCCGGGGACACCTCGGCCACGGTCTTGCCTCTCCGCATAATGACGATTCGATCCGCCAGCTCGAGTGCCTCGTTGAGCTTGTGACTGATGAAGATGATCGCTTTGCCATCTGCCTTGAGACCGTTCATGATCTCGACGAAACCTTCGACCTCTGTTGGGGTCAGCACCGAGGTTGGTTCGTCGAAGACGAGTACGTTCGCTTCACGTGCGAGCACCTTGATGATCTCGACGCGTTGTTGCAAACCGACAGGCAAATCCTCGATGACCGCATCGGGGTCCACATCGAGGTTGTAGCGGCTCGAGATCTCTCGAACGGTCTTTCGAGCACGCTGCAGGTCGAGCCAGCCGAACTTTTGCGTGGGTTCGTTTCCCAACATGACGTTCTCGGCAACCGTGAAAACGGGCACGAGCATGAAGTGCTGGTGGACCATGCCGATGCCGGCCTCGATCGCATCGCCGGGCCCAGAGAATTGCCGAGCTTCCCCGTCGATACGAATATCTCCCGCAGTTGGGGTGTAGAGACCGTAGAGGATGTTCATCAACGTGCTCTTACCAGCACCGTTTTCACCGAGGAGCGCAAGGATCTCTCCACTTGCTACTCGAAGATTGACGTTGTCGTTCGCAAGCACGCCGGGGAATTGCTTCGTGATGCCCGACAGTTCGAGTTCCAAAACGCCCCCCGCTTGATGTGTGTGAAACGCACACTACCCACACATTGCGCCAACGAAAAAGCGAAGAGGCGGGGGCTGGTGCCCCCGCCTCTCGATACCTAGTTGTGATTCGTCAGATCGAAGCTCCGACCGACGATCAAGTTGTCACTGGTTCAGTAGCCCACAGGGGTGAACGCAGCGGTGATGGTGCCGTCTGCAATGTCAGCGAGAAGTTGTTCGACCTCGCCCTTGAGCTCATCGGACACACGATCGTCCCAGTCGTGGTACGGCGAGAGGCCAACGCCACCGTTCGAAAGGGTGCCGACGGCGGAACCGGCTTCCCAAGTACCGGCGGCGTGGTCGGAGATCGACTGGGTGACGAGGTCGGCGATCCGCTTCTCGACCGTGGTGAGCCACAGCGGTGCGTACTGCTGGTCCATGGCGAAGAACGCATCGGAGTCGACACCGATGAGCGCGCCGTCGATGCCGGTGTCGTTGATCGCATCACCTGCGGGCAGGTTGATTGCGCCACCGACTGGGATCAGGATGTCGCAGCCCTCTTGGATCAGGCCATCAGCGGTGCTTCGGGCGAGGCCCATGTCGCTGAAGCTGCCGGTGAAGATGCCGTCTTGGGCGTCGGAGTCCCAGCCGAGTACGGCGACGTCTGCACCCTTGACCTCGTTGTAGTGCGCTGCACCACGGGTGAAGCCATCCATGAAGATCGACACGGTCGGGAAGTTGCCGCCACCGTAGGTGCACAGCACCCCGGTCTGCGACATACCTGCAGCGAGATAGCCAGCCGCGAAGGCTGCTTCATCGGTCTGATAGACGAGCTCGCGCACGTTCGGCAGCATCAGCGGTGCGAAGGTCTCGGGATCGCTCAGGACATTGTCGACGATGGTGAACGTGATGCCCTCTTGGGCGACCGCGTTGATCGTCGTCGTCTCGCCCCAGTCGAATCCGACTGTGACGATGTGCTCGCAGCCCTGGTCGACGAACTGGTCGATCACGGCTTGGTACTGCGAGACCTCGCCGGGCTCCAAGAAGAACGTTTCGTCATTGGCGACTCCGGCGGCCATTGCAGCCTCTACGCCTTCCCAGGCGCTCGCGTTGAAGCTCTGATCATCGACGCCGGTCGAGCTGGTGGCGAGGCATGCCTTGACAGCCGTCGCATCAGCGGGTGCTTCTGTGTCTGCAGGAGCCTCGGTGTCAGCCGGTGCGTCCGTCGCAGCAGGAGCCTCGGTGGCCGCTGGTGCTTCTGTGTCTGCAGGAGCGTCGGTCTCAGCCGGTGCTTCTGTTGTGTCTGTCGCAGTCTCGTCATCGCTGCCACAAGCAGCCGCGATCAAACCAAATGCGAGCATGATGCTCAATATTCCCAGGAAACGCTTGCGCATGACCCCTCCGTTTCTGTGACCAGCATCGATGCCGGTCGAATTCGTACCTGCGAACCTATCGGCTCCCGTACTTCGGTGGGCAGCGGCAGGCCGAAACAGGCAAATTGTGACAAAAGTCCGTATGGACCTTCAATCGGCCATCGCGGGGTCGGACGGGCGTAATGCACTCACGATCGACCGGTCGAGCATCGGGTCGAGCGCGGGATAGTCGACTCGTTGGTGTGCACCGCGCGACTCGCGCCTCGCCAGTGCGGCATCCACGATCAGTGCAGCGACGACGGCGAGATTGTCTGACTCTGGGTGAACCGCGAGCGCGGGCCGAAGGCGGACGATCTCGTCGCGTGCCGTGCGTAGTCCGTCGCCGGCGCGCATGATTCCGCCATGCAACCACATGAGTTCGCGAAGCTCCGCGACAGCCTCGGGCATCGGAGCGCTCGGCGCGAAGTCATGTGATCGAGCGCTCGGCGCGAAGTCATATGATCGAGCGCTCGGCGCGAAGTCATGTGACCGTCGCAGGTCATCGTTCCGGATCGATTCGGAGATCGATCGACCGAACACGAGCCCCTCGATCAGCGAGTTGCTCGCCAGTCGGTTCGCGCCGTGTAACCCACTCGATGTGACTTCACCAGCTGCGTACAGGCCCGGGACGGTGCTTCGTCCGCTCTCGTCGACAACGACACCACCCATGAAGTAGTGCTGGGCCGGCGTGACCGGAAGGAGATCTTCGACGATATCGAGGCCAACCGCGCTGGCCGACGCTGCTGCGGTCGGAAATCGGTCTGCAACGGCGGGGATGTGACGCACATCGAGAAAGACCGAGTCGATTCGCAACTGACTCCAGATGGCACGAGCGACCACGTCGCGCGGTGCGAGCTCGGCGTCGTCATGGATGCCGGTCATGAACCGCTCGCCTCGCCCATTCACGAGTCGTCCCCCGGCGCCGCGCAACGCTTCGGTGAGGAGCGGCAGTGGGTCCCTTCCGTTCGCAAGCGCGGTGGGATGAAACTGCACGAACTCGCAATCGCGTATCTGGGCTCCGGCACGCCACGCGAGCGCGAGGCCATCGCCGGTGGCTCCAGCCGGATTGGTCGTTGCCGAATAGACACTGCCGATCCCGCCGGTCGCAAGAACGACCGCTTGGGCAACGAGGGCAGAAGCCCCGTTCGCATCGATCGTGATCAGGCCCACGACTCGATCGTTCTGAACGATTGCGTCGATCGCAAACGTGTTCTCCAGGACCTCGATGTCTGGCCGCTCCGCCACCGCCCGAGTCAGCGCTCGAACCACCTCTGCGCCCGTCGCGTCGCCGTTCGCATGAACGATCCGGTGCAAGGAATGGCCGGCCTCACGGCCGAGTTGTAGCCGATCGTCGTGCATGTCGAACGTCGCTCCGATGTCGGCAAGCCATTCGACCCCTTCGATTGCTCCCGAGACCACGTGTTGTGCCACGTGGCGATCGCCGAGCCCCGCTGATACGCGAAGCGTGTCCTCGACATGCTGCTCGACGGAGTCATCGGGACCGAGTGCAACGGCAAGCCCGCCCTGGGCGAGTCGGGTCGAGCCGGCTCCGAGAAATGATTTCGTGATGACCGTGCAGTCACCGAGGTGCAACGCCGCACTCAAGCCAGCGATTCCAGAGCCGACGATGATCGCTCGGCGCTCTGGTGACGCGGTCATGACACGGCGAGCATCGCCTCGAGTGCACGTCGAGCTCCTGCTGCATCAGCATCGGAGACGAGTACCTCGTGCTGCATGTCCTCGAGAGCCGTGCGGATGTTGTGCACCGTGATGCGTTTCATGTGCGGGCACATGTTGCATGGTCGAATGAACTGCGTGTCGGGCGCGAGTTCGACGACATTGTCCGCCATCGAACACTCGGTGATCATCGCGACCTGTTCGGGTTGTTCGATCTTCAACCAGTTGGCCATGCCGGCTGTTGAACCGACGTAGTCGGCCTCGGCCAGCACATCTGGCGGGCACTCGGGATGCGCAATGATCTTGACGCCCGGGGTGTCGTTGCGAAGCGTGACGAGTTGTCGGCCGGTGAAGCGCTCGTGCACCTCGCACGCGCCCTCCCACACGATGATCTCTTTGTCGGTTTGTCCAGCGACCCACGAGCCCAGGTACTGATCCGGCGTGAAGATGATCGTGTCCGAATCGAGCGACTCCACCACGGCCACCGCGTTCGATGAGGTGCACGTGATATCGGAGGCCGCCTTCACCGCTGCCGATGTGTTCACGTACGTGACGACCGGAGCTCCCGGGTATCGATCTCGCAGGCCCTGGATATCCGCCGGAGTGATCGACTCTGCCAGGGAGCAACCGGCACGCGTATCGGGGATCAGGACGGTCTTTTGCGGGCTCAATATCTTCGCGGTCTCCGCCATGAAGTGCACCCCGGCCATCACGATGACGTCGGCGTCGACTTCGGCGGCCATGCGGGCCAGCTGCAAAGAATCACCACGAAGATCGGATACGCCGTAGTAGATGTCAGGCGTCATGTAGTTGTGCGCCAGGACAACAGCGTTTCGTTGTTTCTTCAGCTCCTCGATCTCTTCGATGAGCGGTTCAAGAATCGCCAGCTCGATGGGTGGAACGATGCCATCGAGACGCTCGGCGATGCGAGATCGAGAGATTGGGGGTGAGATTGTCATGTGGATCCTTGGGAAGTCCGCTGGACTTATACTCAATCTGAGTATTTGTCCTTCCCGTCAATCTATAGCAATCGGGATCGTTCTGCTATAGGAGATTTCGGATCCGTCAGCGATACGGCTGTCCGACGCCCAGTCGAGATCGCTCGAGCTGGACCTCGGACCGATAACGAAACAGCTCTGCTGGACGACCACCATGTGACGCTCGCTCCCCCGTTCCTTCAACGAGCCCTGCACGCTCGATGAGACGACGGAAGTTCTGCTTGTGAAGCTGCACGCCGGCCAGCGCCTCGACGCATCGTTGCAATTCGAGCAACGTGAATGACTCCGACAGGAGATCAAACACCACGGGCCGATAGCTCAGCTTCCCGCGAATTCTACCCAACGCTGTCGCTGCAATTCGCCGACTGTCGAGATGCATCGAGTCCCCAAACACGGGTGACGTCGCCTTCATCTGTTGGTCTGCCCACCATTCTTCGACGAGTTTCGCTTCGTACATCAGTTCATACCGATCGAGCACGCGAACACCGTCGAACGGGTCGCCGAACGCGACCGATATCCGACCCAACCGTTCCTCGCTCTCGCCCGCCCACTCGAGCAGCTCGGGTTTGATCTGTGACTCGATCAGCGAATGTGTCGCCACCCGATGGTCCTCCCAGGGCAACAGGTCGTAGTAGCCCAGCCACTCTGCTCCGACGAGCAGCTCCGTCTCCTTCACCAACGCCAGATAGGCAATGGAGACGGTTCGGTGGTCCTGCTCACGCCGTGCCACATCGCCGAATGTGTAGAGCTGTTCGACGTATCGCACGTCCAGACCGGCCTGCTTCTCGATCGCCGCCCGAACCGCAAGATCGAGCGTGGCTTCGTCGGACAGGGTCGCTGATGGAAGGCTCAAGCGAACACGATCGGGGTTGCCGATCGCGAGGAGACGAGGTGCTCCGTCGGTCACCGCAACGATGACCGCATCAAGGCGAAGTTCGAGGTCCACGATGGACCAACTTAGAACAGACGGTCTATGTGGCCCTGCAACTCGGATTCGCTGAGACCGGCGTACGTTTCGGTTGTGCCATCAGATCGAACCAGAACGAAAGCTGGCTGGTAACCAATCCCATACCGAGCCCAGATCGCGCCCCGCTCGTCGTTGATGTTGGGGAACACCCCCACGCCCAAGTCCTGAACGAACGCAAGCATGGCGCTCTCGCTGTCTTGCGCTGCCACACCGATGAAGCTCACATCGGTGTTTTGTTGTGATACCCGTGCGACCGCACCGGCTTCTCGTCGACAGTTCGGTCACCAAGGCGCCCAGAACCAGAGCACCGTGTCGGTGCCTTGTACGGAATTCAGATCGAGCTGACCGCCGCCCACCAGATTCACCAGATCTCCCGCCGGAGCGGCCGTGGTCGTCGTTGGGGCCGCGGTCGTCGTTGGAGCCGCCGTGGTTGCGGGCGCCGCCGTCGTCGCGACCGCCGCCGTCGTGGTTGGGGCTTCCGTGTCCGTCGACGCTGAGGTGCTGTTGCCCGAGTCTGTCGGGGTCGGTGTGTCGTCGAGGGACGACTCTGTCGTCGGCGTCTCCGTCGTTGGTGCAACCGTCGTCTCGGCTGCGGTGGTTGGAGTCGCCGTGGTGGTCGGGTCCGACTCTGCCGGCGCCGCCACGTCGCTGCCCGTCGACGTGCCCCCACAGGCAGCCAAAACGAGGGCAAACACCACAAGGGCCATTCGATGTCGGAGGGATCCCACAGGGGTGATTGTACGGCGACTCTCGCGTGCCACTTGACTCCTCCCGAGTCCGTTTCGCACCTTGTAAGAACTGCAATTGCCTAGTCGAACAGTTTTGGCGGGCCAACAGCGGGGGCGTCCGGCAGTGGAGAAATCAGCGAGGTCCGCATCGCGACCTCGTGGTGAAACCGACGACACAGAGCGGGAGCATCTGCGTTGTCGGGCGTGTGAATGAAGACCATGGGTCGTCGTCCGTCCTGGATCCAACGAACGACGGTGTCGATCCATGGGGCCCAGAACGCAGGATTTTCCTCCGCGCTGGTTTGGCCGATGAAACGCACGACCGGACGGTCGTTCGTGGCAACCGCGAGAACAGGGAGTCGAGGTTTGTTTTCGAAGGCCTCGTGTTCTGCGGGCGTACTCCGAGGTCCGGCAAACAGCGCCCGCGAGTCCAAGATGATGCGGTCCGCCCGCCGTTCGAACAGCAGGTTGTTCAGTCGATGCTCGTGCTCGCCACCATCGAAAAAGAGCTGGTGGCGCACCTCGACGGCCCACCGAAACTCCCCCGACCGCGTCGAGAGAAAGGCGTCCAGGACCGGGAGACTGTCGGGGCCAAACGATGCTGGCAGCTGAATGGCGATCGGCTCCATCAGTGCATGGCATGGCTCTGTCGCCGCGAGAAACACGCCGACCGCCTGCTCGACATCGCGGAGCTTTCGTTCGTGTGTGACCTGACGAGGAAGCTTGAACATGAACCGAAAGTTGTCGGGCACAGACGCAGCCCAATGGGAAGCCACTTCGTTCGAGGGCAAGGCATAGAAGGTGGTGTTTCCCTCGACCGCATTCACGACTCGCGAATACGCCGCAAGCTCGCCCCGACGGGGTGTCGACACCGGAATGCTGCTGCCAGCCCATGCCTTGTTGGTCCACATGGCACAGCCGACGTGCAACTCGCTCAGGTCCCCGCTTCGCTCCACGGTGGCATTCTCCCAATTTGGGTGAGGCCATTCACAGTCGTAGCAGAAGAGATACACGTCACGTCCGTTGCGTCGAGGGTTCGGCACGCTCCGACTGGCAAGCTGGACTCATGACGTCGATGACCGCCGACCTATTGATCATTGGTGCTGGGCCCGCAGGAGCTGCCGCGGCGATCCGTGCCGCCCGCGGTGGTGCACGCGTGGTCGTATTCGACAAGGCGCCGTACGGACGAGACAAGGTCTGCGGTGATGGGTTGACCCCACGGGCCATCGGTGCACTGAACGAACTCGAGATCGATCTCGAGGGAGCACACCACATCCGCGGTCTGCGCATGATCGCAAACGCAACAGTGCGCGAACTCGATTGGCCGAGCGGCACCCGATTCCCCAATCACGGCGCGGTATGGCCGCGTCGACGCCTCGACGCAGCCCTGATCGACGCCGCCACACAAGCCGGTGCCGAAGTCATCTGGGAGACCGAAGCCCTTCCGTTCTTCGAGAACGAGCTTGTCGTCGGCGTGGAGGCTGGCGGGGCGAAATGGCGGGCACCTCTGACGATCGTGGCGGCCGGCGCGCCTGGGAAGGTGGCGAAAATGCTCGGGACCGACCGCGTCGAGGATGAGCCGTTTGGACTCGCGATTCGCGCATATGCCGAATCGCCCCGACATGGCGACGAGCACCTCGAGGCGTGCCTGACGTTGACGGACGAAAACGGGACGGCGGTTCCCGGCTACGGCTGGATGTTCCCTGCTGGTGATGGCACGGTCAACATCGGGGCGGGCGCCCTGAGCACAATGAAGGGCTTCAAGAAACTCAATCTGAACACGCTGCTGGACTCGTACCGCGAGATGGTGCAGGAACCCTGGGGGCTGGGAGAATTCGCGGAACGCCCTCGAGCCTGGCGGTTACCCATGAGCGCGCAACGTCGCCATGGCGCAGGTTGGGTGGCAATCGGTGACGCCGCTGGCCTCATCAATCCGATGAACGGCGAGGGAATCGACTACGGACTCGAGAGCGGGATGATCGCCTCCGATCACTTCCTCGTCGACCCGTCCACCGCACCTGCTCGATACGACGTCGAGGTCGGCGAACGGTTCGACAGCTTCTTGAGCACGGGTCGCCGGTTCAGCTTCTTGATCGGCCACCCCATGATTCTCAAGACCGGACTGCGCATGGCCGTGGGCACAGAGCAGATTGCGAACATCACCTTGCAGGTGATGGGGAACCTCGTCGATGGGCAAACTCCCGGAGCCGCCGGACGAATCTTCCGGATGACCGACCGGGCCCTCGCAGTCGCTGACCCACTGTTGCGGCGAACTCGAGCGACCGCCTGACGGCACCTGAGCACAACCCAACGACGCTCAACGTTCGTATTCGTGCCACCCTGAAATGGTGACAGTCGTTCCACTCGTCGATGCAGACATCCAACTCGTCGTTTTCGATCTGATGGGAACGCTGATCATCGACGATGACGTTGTTCGCCGTGCATACGAACGAGCGTTGGTTCAAGCAGGCATCGCCCGAGAGACCAAGGACTTCGAGGTCGCCATTCGACTCGTCGATGAACTCCGCGGTCGACCGACCCTCGTCGTCCTGACAGAGGTCTTGGGAGACCCGGTGGTCGCTGAAGAAGCGACGTGGGCGTTTGACGACAGCATCCTCGAGGAGGTGCCTGCTCTTCAACCGATCGAAGGAGCAGCCGACGTCCTCGCGGAACTGGCACGGAATCAGGTTCTCGTGGCGGTCACGACGAGTTTCACCCCAGAGGTACGACGGGCGGTCCTCAAACATTTGGGCTGGTCAGAGACGTTTGCGGCGTCGTTGTCGGCTCATGGTTCGCGTCGAGGACACCCGGCACCCGATCTGCTTCTCGAGGCAATTCTCGAACTCCGAATCGACAGCGTCGGACAGGTGGCAATCGTCGGCGATACTGCGGCAGATCTGGAAGCGGGAAACCGTGCCGGAGCCGGCTTGGTCATCGGAGTTCGGTCCGGCAGCGCCCCGATGGAGTCACTACTGGCCGCACCACACACACATCTGGTGGACTCGGTTGCCGACCTTCCGCGCGTCCTCGCTTCGCCCCGAACAGTGGGTCAGCGTCGCTCATCCGATCGGTGATCCACTCGCTGACGCCTCGTCTCCTCGCGACTACATTCGAAGCGTCGGCGAGCGAAGGAAACGAACACTTGGGCACGCGAGAGAACGAACGATGAGCGATTCGAACGATGCCGGCGCCGGGCCTGAGGGCGAGGACTACATCTATCGCGGTGAATCGAGCACTCCCCAAGATGGCCAGCCATGGAATCCGCCGAGTCAGCCACCCGCTGGCCCACCACCCGCCACCCCCTATCCGACATCTCCGCCTCCGGGCTTTCCACCGCAGCAGCCGCCGATGGGTGCGCCAGTTCCTGGACTACCCGAACCGGCGCCAAAGAAGAAACGATGGCCATGGATAGTGGCCGCGGTCGTGATCTTCTGCGGCCTTCCTCTCGGAGGTTGTGTGGCCCTCATCGGGTTCGGCGTAAACGAGATCAACACCAGGAGCGATGAGGTGGAGCGGACCGTCGACGAGTTCTTCGAAGCGGTCGAGGCTGACCCGATGGGGGCTTCGGCGGACGCGCTCACCGATGGACTCGCGCCCTGCATGCCAACCGAGGCACTGGTCGCCGCGTTGAGCAGCCTTGGCCCAGAAGTGTCTTGGAGCGGCGAATCCACTGCGTTCGTCGAGCGCTCTGGCAACTCCACCTTCAGCAGCAATGCCGACCCTGAAACGCTCTTCATCGATGGGCGTCCTGGACAGAGCGTTGCTCTCGTGACCGGAATATTGGAAGCAGACAGCGGTGTCAGCGAGGCACAGGTACTTCTCAGCAAGCCGGTCTCACTGTGGAGAATCTGCACCATCACCACCCGCTAGCGCCATACTTGACCATGGCTGCCTCCACCCCGACTCACGAAGAGCTCCTCGCTGCTCCGAAGGTTCTTCTCCATGATCACCTCGACGGCGGACTCCGACCCGAGACCGTGATCGAACTCGCCGACCAGACCGGCTACAGCGGCTTACCTACGACCGATCCTGTTGAGCTCGCCGAGTGGATGAAACGAGGAGCCGATCGAAAAGACCTCGTGTTGTACCTCGATACGTTCGCTCACACGACCGGCGTCATGCAGGACGCCGACGCGCTGCATCGCGTCGCACGGGAGTGTGCCGAGGACCTGATCGCTGATGGTGTTGTTTACGCAGAGGTTCGTTTCGCGCCTGAGCTCCACACCGAGAAGGGCCTCTCGATGGACGAGGCCGTGGAGGCCGTCACCGCCGGCTTCGCTGCGGGAAGCGAAGGAACCAAGCTCACGATTCGAACGTTGTGCTCCGCCATGCGCCAGAACGACAACAGCCTCGAAGTGTCTCAGCTCGCCGTTCGATGGCGAGATCGAGGCGTGATTGGTTTCGACATCGCGGGTCCCGAGAATGGATTCCCACCCGACGATCACGTACTCGCCTTCCAGTACGCCGAGCGCGAGAATTTTCACTTCACCATCCACGCAGGCGAGGCGTACGGCCCGAAGTCGATCTGGAAGGCGCTGCAGTGGTGCGGGGCAGAACGACTCGGCCACGGCGTGCGCATCATCGACGACATCACGTTCGACGACGACGGCAACGCACACCTGGGACGTCTTGCCGACTACATCCGAGATCGACGAATACCACTCGAACTCTGTCCATCGTCGAACCTGCACACCGGAGTCGTCGACGACTTGTCCGACCATCCGATTCGCCTGTTCAAGGAGCTGAAGTTTCGCGTCACGCTCAATACCGACAACCGTTTGATGAGCGATATCTCGATGACCAAGGAAATGCAGAACATGGTCGATGTCTTTGGATGGACGCTCGCCGACATGCAATGGATCTCGGTGAACGCGATGAAGAGTGCCTTCCTGCCCTTTGACGAACGCCTCGCACTCATCAACGACGTGATCAAGCCGCACTACGCGACACTTCGCGGGCTCTGAGCGTTGGACAGCGCGCACTCGCTGACATCGCCGCACGTCGGCACCATCGTCTCGATCGCCGAGGAGGGCGCGCGACTCGCTGCGGGCGCACCGGCCGTGATCATCGAGTCGATGAAGATGGAGCACCTGGTTTCGGCCGAGGAATCGGTCGAGGTGATGTCGGTGCACGTCGCCGTTGGCGACGCCGTGGCGAAGGACCAGCCGCTGCTATCGATTCGTCCGATCGCCGAGCGCGAGCCTGCACGCGACGACGCCGCGGTGCCAGAGCGACCAGCCTTCGATGAAGCTGCACGACGACATGCCGTTGGCCTCGACGACGCGCGGCCCGAAGCGGTGCAGAAACGCCACGCAACCGGACGCCGCACGGCGCGTGAGAACGTCGCCGATCTCGTCGATGATGGGTCCTTTCTCGAATTCGGGCCCCTTGCAATCGCTGCGCAACGTGGCCGGCGAGAGCTCGATGAGCTCATCGAGCGGACACCGGCCGACGGCCTCATCGGGGGTGTTGCGACGGTGAATGCGGCCCTGTTTGGCGAGGCCGCGGCGAAATGCATCGTGGCCAGCTACGACTACATGGTGATGGCGGGCACGCAGGGCATGACGAACCATCGAAAGAAGGACCGCCTCTTCGAGCTCGCAGCTCGCGCCGAACTCCCGGTCCTTCTCTATACGGAGGGCGGAGGAGGTCGACCAGGCGACACCGACGTTCCAGGCGTCAGTGGTCTCGATTGTCTCGCCTTCGCTCTCTATGGACGGTTGGCGGGCTCGGTCCCGCTCATCGGCATCAACGCGGGCTATTGCTTCGCCGGAAACGCTGCGCTGCTGGGCTCGTGCGATGTGGTGATCGCCACGACCGATTCGAACATCGGAATGGCGGGCCCCGCGATGATCGAGGGAGGCGGACTGGGAACTTTTGCGCCGACCGATATCGGTCCCGCTGTGGTTCACGCACAGAACGGTGTCATCGATGTCCTCGTGGCCGACGAAGCCGAAGCGACCTCGGCCGCCCGCAAGGTCCTCGGGTTCACGCAAGGAACCCACGCGACGTGGACGGCGCCCGAACCCGACGCCGCACGGAACGCGGTGCCAGCAAACCGCAAACACGTCTACGACATCCACGACGCGATCGACGCGATCGTCGACGTTGGCAGCACCCTCGAATTGCGGCCTCAGTGGAACCCGGGTTTGGTCACGACTTTCGCCCGCGTCGAGGGGTCGCCGATCGGAATCATTGCGAACAATCCGCTCCACCTGTCGGGCGCGATCGACCACGGGGGAGCCCAGAAGTCCGCGGACTTCATGACGCTGTGCGATCGGTGGGCCATTCCGATCGTCTTCCTCTGCGATACGCCTGGGTTCATGGTCGGCCCGGAGAGCGATGCAGAGGGTCTGCCCCGAAGCGCTGGGGCCCTCTTCCGTATCGGTGGAAACCTGTCGGTACCGTTCGGCACGGTGATCACACGAAAAGGCTACGGATTGGGCGCGCAGGCGATGGCGGGCGGCGGCTTCAAAGAGCCCGCGTTCACCGTGTCGTGGCCGACTGGCGAATTTGGACCCATGGGGCTCGAAGGCGCCGTTCGGCTCGGCTTCTCGCGCGAGCTGGCGGAGGCGAGCGAGGGACTCGAACGAGAGGCCTTGTTCGAACGACTCTTGGACACGATGATCGAGCATGGTGGTGCCGTGAATGTTGCGTCGCACTTCGAGATCGATGATGTGATCGACCCGGCCGACACTCGACGGTGGATCTCTCGACTGTTGTTCTGACGAGAGCGGGAATTGGCGACCATACGGGGCGTTGCCTACGCTCAGACGATGCAGCTCTGGTCTGATCTCGATCCCGCAGAATTCGATGGACAGCTCGATGCGTGGGTAGCGAAACTGCCCGCCATGCATGATGGCGCAAACCATCGGATCAACCCGGAGACCAGTTTCACTCCACTGCGCCGTCCGCTGAACGAAGCGACGGTTGCGTTGGTGTCAACAGCCGGTGTGCATCTCGACGATCAAGTTCCCTACGACGTTTCCACCACCGCCGGAGATCCCACGTTTCGGATCATCCCCGATGACGTCGATTACACCCGGTTGAACTTCACCCACACCCACTACGACACGGCACCAGCCAAGGAAGACTTCAACACGGTCTTCCCGCTCGAGCGTCTGCACGAGTTCGTCGAGGAGGGTCGTTTGGGTTCCACCTCTTCGATTCACGTCGGTCTCATGGGTTTCAACCCCGACCCGACCAAGATCGCCGATGAAGCGGCCCCAGAAGTCGCCAAACTCCTGGTCGAGGCCGGAGTGGACGTGGCCGTCTTGGGCCCCGGTTGACCGATGTGCCACCGGTCGGTCGGACTGGTTCAGGGAGCAATCGAAGCCGCGGGCATTTCCACCGTCAGTCTCACCCTCGTTCCCGAGATTACCGCTGGCATGAACGTGCCGAGAGCTGCACGAGTCCGCTTTCCGTTGGGGAACCCTTTCGGCGAAGCGCACCAGCCTGCACAGCACCGCTTGATTTTGGAGCAGCTCTTCCTGCTTCTCGAGACGGCGACGGAGCCATCGTTGGTCGAATTGCCAATCCGATGGAGAAGGTGGTCGAAATGGCTCTGAGCGAATACGAACAGGTCGCCGCAGCTACCAAGAAGATGGAAGAGGACATCTATGGCGCACTCGATGCGATAGATGCCTACCGAGACGTGGTGGCGACGTTGCTCGAAGCACAGCAGGCTTCGGATGAAACGAACGAGACACTCGTGAAGCGATACGAGCAGTTCCTCCAACGTGCCGATTCGATGACCACACAGATGGAAGACGGCGTTGTCGACGATCTACTCTGGTGTCTGCACCGCCTTTTTGCCGTCGACCTGACGGAGCGAAACAAGTTCGTCTGAGTCACTCAGCGGCGACCGGTCGCCGACGAGTCTTTACGCAGCTTCGGCGAGGTGCTCGCGAGCCCCTGACGTCATCTCCGCGTGCAATTCCTTGACAGCGGCGCTGCCGGTCGAACAGTGACGCCACGGCATGATTGCATGCACTCCGCAACACCAGGCGGCGCGGAACAACTTCGCCGAGAACCCCGCGGCGACCCGCATGTGCTCGAAATAGGTCTCGTCGACAGAGTTCGGGTGCTCGTTGAATTTCTGCGTAATGCCCATGTGACAACGATAAACACCGAATTGAGGGATGTCTTTTATCAATTCTCTCCAAATATCGCCAAATAGAGAACAGATGTTCTTCGCAGCTAGCCATTTTGGAGGTATCGTTCTCCGATGGATGACATCGACCGTGAAATCGTCCGGCTGCTTCAAACCGATGTGACTCTGTCGGTGCGCGAACTTGCCGAGGTCGTGGGCCTCACTGCGACGCCATGCTGGAAGCGTCTTCAGAATCTTGAGGCGAACAACGTGATCAAGGCTCGCGTTGCCCTGATCAATCCCGAGGCCGTGAATCTCTCGCTCACCGCAATCGTCCTGATCAAGACCAACGAGCACAATGCGCAATGGACCCAGCACTTCCACGACACCATTGGCCACTTCGATGAAGTCGTCGAGGTGTATCGCACGAGCGGCGAACTCGACTATCTGCTCAAGGTGGTGGTTCCCGACATGGTCGCCTACGACGAGTTCTACCTACGCCTCATCGAACAAGTCGATCTGTACGACGTTCGCTCCACCTTTGTCATGGAGCAGATGAAGCACACGACGGCGCTCCCCCTCCATTACGCGGTATGAGACCTGCTGCATTCAGCCATGCGCGAGTGCCGCGCCGACGATCCCTGCACGGTTGAGCCGTTCGGCAGGCACAACCGGGGTACGAACGTCGTGAAGATGATCTTCGAACTTGTGGAAGGACTTGCTGATTCCGCCGCCGAGGATGAACAAGCTCGGCCAGAACAACTTCTCCATCTCCTGTAGAACGACCGAAAGCTCTTTGCCCCACTGTTTGTACGAAAGATCGAGGTCATCTTTGGCCCGTGATGATGCCCGGTCTTCCGCGATCTTCCCGTCGAGCACCAGGTGGCCAAACTCGGTGTTCGGCACGAGGGTGCCGTCGACCATGACCGCTGATCCAATCCCCGTGCCCAAGGTAAGCAAAATGACGACACCGGAAACGTCTTTGCCGGCGCCGAAGCGAGCCTCCGCGAGGCCGGCTGCGTCGGCATCGTTGACCATGACGACATCACAGCCCGAAGCCTTGGTGAAGAGGGCATCGCCGTCTACGTCGATCCAATCTTTGTGCAGGTTGGCAGCAGTTCGAATGATTCCCTCTTTGACGACGCCGGGGAAACCAACACCAACCGGTCCCGACCACTCGAAGTGTTCGGTCAGCTGGCGCACCACGTCGGCCATCGCCTTCGGTGTAGCCGGTTGTGGGGTCTCGATGCGATGCTTTTCGGTCTCGAACTCGCCGGTGGTCGTGTCGACGACAGCCGCTTTCATTCCTGATCCGCCGATATCGATGCCAAGCACACGCGTCACGTCGCCACCTTAACCCTTCTCATTCGCCTCTCCATCGGTCGTCACCGATGTACGACAAGAGTTTCAGGCTGGTTCTTGATTCGCCTCAGGCACAGCGATCTGCTCGACGCCTGAGTCTGCCGTGGTCGGCAGGGCGGGCTGGCCCGTATCACCGTTCTCGCCACCCATTCGCTGACGAAGGGGACCCATGATGTCGACTCCGGTTGCTGTTTCGATCTGTTCAGCGATGGAGATCACAGACGCCGGCAATTGCTTCACCAGCCCGGGCAGCGCCTGACCGTCGCCACCTGAGTCGATGACCGTCATCTTGTCGATGTCGATGCTGTTCACGGTCGAAACGATCTGTTCGATCAGTTCGGGAAGCATGTTCAGCACGAAGATGTCGTGCGCGTCGGCGCCCGCAGCCTTGTACTGGTCCGTCAGTCGAGTGAAGACCTCGACCTGGGCATTGCCTTCTTCGACGATGTGCGCCGCGTCGGCACGAGCTTCGAGCTGGCGTGCTTCGAGGTCGGCCTGCGCGGGCAAGACGACATCGGCTTGGAGGCGGCGCTTCTCGAGTTCGATGCGTTCGAGCTCGAGCTCTTGCTCGGCAATCGTCTTTGCCTTCTCGCCCTTGACACGGGCTTCTTCCTCAGAGGCGCGAGCCACACCATCGAGTTCTGCGCTTCGCACCCGGAGCAGGTTCTGCTCTTCAACGATCATCCGCTCAGCTTGGGCACGAGAAATCTGTGCCCGCTGCTGCGCCTCGGCTTCGGCTTGTTCTGCTTCGGCGGCCTTTTCAGCTTCCGTCACACGAGCGGACTTCAAGACGTCGGCGGTACGGCGACGACCAACCGCATCGAGATAGCCGACCTCATCGGTGACATTTTGAATCTTGAGCACGTCGAGTTCGAGCCCCAAGGTCTTGATGTCGTCGTCGGCTTCCTCGATGAGGAACTGGGAGAACTTCAGACGGTCCTCGTTCACCTCTTCCGGTGTCAGTGTCGCAAGCACGCCACGGAGGTTTGCCTCGAGGGTTTCCTTCGCGATTTGTGCAATGGACTGATGAGGTACGTTCAAGAAGCGCTCCACGGAGTTCGACAGCAACGAATCGTTGCTCGACACCTTGACGTTGGCGATGCCTTGCACGTTCAACGGAATCGCGCCCTTGGAGTACGCGTTGAGCACGGACACCTCGAGGGGGATGTTGTTGAGGTCCATCCACGACACCTGCTCCAACAATGGAACCCGCAGCGTGCGACCGCCCTTGATCGCCCGGTAACCAACGGTTCGTCCGTCGGCGGTCTGCTTGGTTCGACCCGAGATGATCGCTACTCGGTTCGGAGGACAGATGATGATCAAGCTCTTGACCACCATGACGACCATCAGCAGGATCAAGAAAAGTGCTAAGCCGAATATCGCGAATTCCATGTCGTGTATTCCCCTTTCGGCCGAAGCCGCTTGAGATCCGAGCCGCGCTCAGAACGTTTCTTATCGGATGAGATCGTTCAGTCTGAAATCTCGGGATCGACAGCCATCACTTTCGCGATCCCGTGTGTCATCTCGACGATGACGACTTGTTCGCCTCGTTCGAAGCTTCTGTCCGGCGCGCCGTCGACTGAACCGGCAGTCAACTGCACACGCTCCTCGCCCGTGTCGAGCCAGACCCGGCCGCGCTTCCCAACGTCGATTGGGACGCTGACCGTGGCCAAGCGTCCTTCGAGCTGAGTGTCGGTCAGCTGGCTGCTCATGTCTGTGTTGCGCAAAAAACTGAAGGCGGCGGTGTTCACCGCAGCGCCAATGAGTCCAAGCGTGATCGCAAGAACGATGGTGGTGACGAAACCGACACCAAGCCACGTGCTCAGCGTCCCCACGCCTCCAAAGAACGCGAGGAAGAAGGCGTAGGAGCTGATCGGAATACGACGGAGAAGGCCGGTGAAGTCTCCGATTCCACCTCCATCGACACCACTGAAGTCGACATCGCTGCCGACGTCGGCATCGATGTCGAAGCCCGCCTCGCCAATCTCCATCTCGGCGTCACTGCTCCCGAAGGCGAAGAGCGCAAGCATGGGAATGCCAAGAGCCGCACAGAAGAGATACAACGCCAACATGACACGTAATTCTACTCGATTGGTGACCATCCAGCCTTGGGTGTCATGAAACGTCGAACTCCGTCATACAGCGTGGCCCGGGAAGCGGAACCTCGATCGCCAAATATTGCGGTTCTGTTTCGAGTCTCGGAGGTGCATCGAGGAACGAGCGGGAGAAAGTAGAACGTGAGGCGCGACCCCGCCGCGACAGCGGAGCTGGGCCAGCTGAACGCGAGAGCCCATATACGCACGAAGGACTCGTCAGCTCCGGAGTGAGGAGGGACGACGAACGGCTCGCGGCCTTTGGCAGTCCGCAGAGCATCCAAAGCGAAGCGAAGATGCGATTGCCGGGAGCGAGGAACGAGCGGGATTTACAGGATCTGGCTGAGGAACAGCCGGGTCCGATCTTCTTGCGGGTTCGTGAAGAAGTGTTCGGGAGTACCGACCTCGACGATCTCGCCGTCCGCCATGAAGACCACCCGATCGGCAACTTCGCGAGCAAAACCCATCTCGTGCGTCACGCAGATCATCGTCATGCCTTCGTTGGCGAGATCCTTCATGGTGTCGAGCACTTCTTTGATCATCTCGGGGTCGAGGGCCGACGTGGGCTCGTCGAACAGGATCACCTTGGGTTTCATGGCGAGCGATCGGGCAATGGCCACGCGCTGTTGCTGCCCACCAGACATCTGACCCGGGAACTTGTGCGCTTGATCAGGGATCTTGACCCGCTCGAGCAGCTCCATTGCCGTTGCCTCGGCTTCGGCCTTTGGAATGTTGCGAACGTTTCGCGGTGCGAGAGTGATGTTCTCGAGGACCGTGAGGTGCGGGAACAGGTTGAAACTCTGAAACACCATCCCGGTCTCGCGACGGATGTTCTGGATGGCCTTGATGTCGTCACTGAGTTCGACTCCATCGACGATGATGCTCCCGCGATCATGTCGTTCGAGGCGGTTGATACATCGGATGAGGGTGGACTTGCCCGAGCCCGACGGACCAATCACGACGACGACTTCTTGCTCACCCACCTTCATGTTGATGTTCGTGAGCGCCTGGAAGTCGCCAAAGAACTTGTCCATATTCGTCACGTCGATCATGACGTTGCCATTGCCACCGACCTGTGTGGCGTCTGCGTTGATGGTCATGTTGTCGCTCATCGCGTACCAACTCCCAGTTTGAGTTCGAGCCTTCGGCTCTCTTTGGACAATGTGTAGGCAAAGGCCCAGTAACCAAGGGCCACAAACAAGTACGTCACGCCGGCAAGACCCTTGCCGACGAATTCGGGCTGTGCGTTCGACGTGTCGGACACTCGGAGAAACTCGAGGATGCCGATGATCGACAGCAGCGATGTGTCTTTGAAGAGCGCAATGAACTGACCGACCATTGCGGGAATGACCGCTCGCAGCGCCTGCGGCAAGACGATGAGTCGTTGCACGCTGGCCGCGGACATCCCCGATGCTTGTGCCGCTTCGGTTTGGCCCTTTGGAACCGCCTGGAGACCGCCGCGGACGATCTCGGCGATGTAGGCCGCACTGAAGAACATGATCACGACAATGGCGAGCGTCAAGTCGGCCGGCCGATCGAAGTCGACCGGCAAGAAGAGCGGCAACAACAATCCTGAGGCGAGCAACAGCGAAATCAACGGCACACCACGGACGAACTCGATGAACAGCACCGACACGGTCTTCAACACCGGAAGATCCGAACGACGACCGAGCGCCAACAAGATTCCGAACGGCATCCCCAGCGTGATGCCGACAACCGTGGTGAACAGCGTGATGTGGAGGCCGCCCCAGTCTTCCCAACCGAAACCTTCGTGCGGAATTGCACGCTGGATGACGTAGACCACGATGGCGGCCAACAACGCCGGAGCAACCCGCATGGCGATTCCCGTGATGCCAGCAGGAAGGTCTCGTCGTCCAACTTCACGCAACACCCAGATGAAAGCGATGAGCCCGAGCACCAGTCCGCCGAGGTGCGATGTGCCCGAGAGCACGAGCGTCGAGATGACGACGAGCGACGCCCCGATGAACGCTGCGCTGCGCCGAACCGAAGCGGGAAGCCGCCAGCCAACCTCGCGAGCGACGATGACCAAGGCGAAGGCTCCTGCGAGGCCGATGAACGGAAGCACCGTCCGAGCAAAGCTCACGAAGAAGATCATCACCGCGATGATCCCCCAGAATCGACGAGCGAGCCCGAGGATCGACTCCTTCTCGGCGGGAAGCTCCTGGCTGACCGACAGCTCGTAACTGGATCGTGCGAGCGCACCCGAGGTCAAGCCAATTCCGGCGAGCAGCACATAAGCAGACGCCCACGGACGCCAGAGTTCGTCACGGGGGAACTGCCCGATCATGAAGCTCCGAAGGTTGGTCCGCACGATCTGGAAGTCGGAATCGATGACCCACCGAGCAGCGAAGAACAACGCTGCGGCGGCGATGGCGCCGACGATGATCGTGACGATCGAGTTTCCCGGGGTCGAGAACAGGTTCTTCTTGAGCCACTCACCCGGAGGGAGCTTCTGGCTCGGAGCCTGGTTCGCCTCGTTCTGCGCCGCCAATATGGCGACGTCCGCTGGAAGTACTACGGGATTGACGTTTTCAGCCATTTGGTCACCTCCCCACGATCTGTAGACGTCGGTTGATGATGTTGCCGAACGCCGAGAGAACCAACGAAAGCGTCAGATACAACAAGGCCAATATCAAGATCAGCTGGGGGGCGGGTTGCGACTGCCCGAAGAGGTTCTGAATGAGGCTGGTCGTCTCGGTGAAGCCGATGGCGATCGCCAGCGAGCTGTTCTTCGTGAAGTTCAGGAACTGGCTGATCAAGGGTGGAAACGCAACCCGCATTGCCTGCGGCAGGATCACGAAGCGGTAGCGCTGAAAGGTCGACAGCGCGAGGGCGTTCGCGGCCTCCTCTTGGCCTTTGTGCACCGCCATGATGCTGCCGCGCACGATCTCCGCGATGTGTGTGGCGGTGTAGATCACCAGAGCGAATGTGAGGGCCGCATACGGCATCTGCATGCGGATACCGCCGGAGAACACCCGGCCACGATCATCGAGATCGGGCTTCGAAGTCGTGACCGGCCCGCCCAACAGGACATAGGCGACCGCAGCGATGGCGGCAAACGTACCCAAACCCCAAAGAACACGATGGTGCGGCGCGCCGGTGTTATTGAAGACGGTTGTTCGCCACACGGCGACCGCGATCGCTACGAATAGCGCCACGACCAAGATCAGCCGATACGCCTCGAAGTTGTCTTGGCCCATGAGCGACGGGAACGCGAACCGATTGTTGCTGAAGATGAACCAACTGTTGAGCGGCTTCCACGCCTCTTGCGATCGGGGGAACCCGTTCAAGAACACCGCACCCCACAAGAACACGATGACCACGAGCACCGGAATGTTTCGGAAGAACTCCACGTAGCCGGTCGCGATTTTTCGAAGAAGATAGTTGCTCGAGAATCTCGAAACACCAACGAGCGTGCCGAGCAGCAAGGCGAGCGGTATGCCGATCATGATGACGCGGATCGTGTTCAAGAAACCCTGCGTGATGGCTGCGCCGACCGAATCACCCGGGGTGAGCGGATTGTCGGCGATCGAGATGTTGCCCGGCTGGTCGAGGAAGTCGAAGTTCAAGTCGAGACCGATGAGATCGGTGCGAGCTCGAAAGTTCGACCAGAGGTACGAGAACAGTGCGGCGAGAGCTCCAAGCACCACCAACTGCGCAGCGATTCCGATTGCGCCGACATCGCGCCAGAGCACGGCTTTGTCGTCTCGGGAGGCTCTCGTACGGAAGAGTTTGTAGGTGTCGTAGATCAACCGCGCAATGACGTACACGACGATAAGAACCAAGGACACTGCTAACGCCCGAAGCAACCAATTGATCATGTGTCTCCCCCAAGCACACCGATGTGCCACCGCATTGCGGTGTCACGAACGTAGAAGGGGCGGGCTGGTATGTCCAGCCCGCCCCTCATACGTAATGTTCGTGTAACGCCCTAGGAGCTACGAGGCTTGTACCGCGTAGCGCCCAGAATTAGCGGAATGGCGGCACGTACTGGAGACCACCGTTGGTCCACAGGTCGTTCGGGCTACCCGCAAGGGTCAGACCGATCGGACCGAGGTTACGGTTGAAGATCTCTTCGTAGTTACCGACCTGGCTGATGATGTTGTACGCAAAGTCGGTTGGCAGACCAAGGCCGACCTCGGTGACCGCGGTGTTGCCATCGCTGTCCTCGACCTCTTGTCCGAGGAACGTGCGGATGCCCGAGTCTTCGCTGTCGAGGAACGAGTCAACGTTGCTCGAGTCGATGCCGTACTCCCATGCCTGAATGGTTGCCATGGTTGCCCAGTTGACGACCTGTGCCCACTCGGTGTCACCGTCGGCGACAACGGGACCCAGAGGCTCCTTCGAGATGATCTCTGGAAGAATGCGGGTCTCGACATCCATGTTCGCAGCGAATGCCGCGAGCTGGGAAGCATCGGAGGTCCAGACCTCACACTGACCGGCCTGGAAGGCTGGGTTGAGCTCATCGTTCGACTCGAACTCGACTGGCGTGAAGCTGATACCCAGATCGCCGAGAACGGCGTTCAGGTTGAGCAGCGTCGTCGTGCCGGTGAGCACACAGATCGACGCATCGCTGGCGTCAGCGAGTGCGTTGATGCTGCTGCCTGCTTCGACCATGAAACCCTGACCGTCAAAGAAGGTGGTGTGCAGGAAGTTCGCCTGCTCAGCACCATCACGGCTCGCCGTGAAGGTCGTGTTACGAATCAGCACGTCGATCTCACCCGACTGAAGCGTCGGGAAGCGCTGCGCTGCGACGAGTGGCGTCACGTTGACAGCCTCGGAGTCGCCGAGGACTGCTGCGGCGATGACCTTGCAGAAGTCGATGTCGAAGCCGCTGAACGCGCCGTCTGCATCGACGATGCCGAAGCCAGGAAGTGTGTCGTTGCCGCCACACTCGAGCGCTCCAGCAGCGGTCACCTTGGCAAGCGTCCCGCCCTGGGTGGCGTCAACCTGCTCAGGTTCTTCATCGGGCTCAGCGTCTGTGACGTCTTCGCCGGTGGTTCCATCACCAGCGTTGTCATCATCAGCATCGCTGCCGCAAGCTGCGGCAACCATTGAGATTGTGAGAAGCAGCGCAAGAAGGCGCAGCAACTTACTCATGTTCTTCATGTATTTCTCCCTCCAAGGCTCTCATGCCGTCGTTGGCAAATCGCGAACTCATCAGCGCGCGATGTCGAGAGCGCAGAAACACTAACGGGAACTGCCACTATCGACAAGGCGCCCCCGGACATGTCACATGGTCATCATCTCCGCGAAACGATTTCGCCAAGAAGCGAAGTCGACCGACTCGCGTCAGAGAATCTGAGAGAGGAACAATTTTGTGCGTTCTTCGGTCGGGTTGAGGAAGAAGTGTTCAGGTGTGCCAACTTCAACGATCTCGCCTGATTCCATGAAGACGATTCGGTCGGCCACCTCTCGGGCGAACCCCATCTCGTGTGTGACACAGATCATCGTCATGCCATCGCGGGCCAGCGACTTCATCACCTCGAGCACCTCGGTGATCATCTCAGGATCCAGTGCCGACGTCGGCTCGTCGAACAGCATGATCTTCGGGTCCATCGCCAGCGACCGTGCAATGGCGACTCGCTGTTGCTGGCCACCCGACAGTTGGCCGGGGTGTTTCGCTGCCTGCTCCGGAATACCGACCCGCTCGAGAAGTTCCATCGCCCGAGCGCGAGCTTGTTCTTTGGAGACCTTGCGCACCATCATCGGCGCGAGGGTGATGTTGTCCAGCACGGTGAGGTGCGGAAACAGGTTGAACTGTTGGAAGACCATCCCCACTTCAGACCGAATCTTGTCGATGTTGCTCACATCGTCGGTGAGTTCGATGCCGTCGACGACAATCGTTCCGGCCTGATGCGCTTCGAGCCGGTTGATACATCGGATCAAGGTGGACTTGCCCGAACCGGATGGCCCGAGCACCACGATCACTTCGCGATCTTGGACCGTGAGATCGATGCCGCGGAGCGCCTCGAAATCACCGAAGGACTTGCGAACCCCCTCGCACACGATGACATCGCGTCGCGACGAGAGATCCTGAGTGTTCACTTCGTCTTGGGTGCTCATGCCACGTCCTTCCGTGCAGGAGGAATATAGGACCCACAGCGGCTCGCCGTCGAAGCCTGGCCTCGACCCGCATTGCTCACTACGAGTCTTCGATCCGGACGCGAGTAGGTTTCCCCGACATGGCTGCCCATCTCGTCGAACACGCCCTTGTTGCCGAACGCCTGACCAATCTGCGCCAGACGTCAACCAATCGAGCGGACTTCCGTCGCAATCTCCACGAGCTGTCGACCTACGTGTTGTTCGACGCTCTCCGGTCGCTTCCAACGACGAGCATCGAGATCGACACGCCCCTCGAGAAGACGATGGGGGCCCACGTGTCACAACCGCCGCTTGTGATTCCCGTCATGCGAGCCGGGCTCGGCATGCTCGATGCTGCGTTGGCCCTGCTTCCCGAAGCTCCCGTTGGTTTCATCGGGCTCAAACGGGACGAGGCAACGCTGTTGCCCCACGCCTACGCCAATACGGTGCCCGATGATCTGGAGGGGTTGCCGTGTCTGGTCCTGGACCCCATGTTGGCCACCGGCGGGTCGTTGGCGCACACCTGCGATCTCCTCTACGAGGCGAACGCAGGACCGATCACCGTCGCCTGCGTTCTTGCCAGTCCAGAGGGACTCGAGCTCATGGCTCGAGAACACGCTTCGGTCGAGGTGTGGACGGCTTCGATCGACGACTGCCTGAACGACGTCGGATTCATCCGGCCGGGTCTTGGCGATGCGGGCGACCGCCAATTCGGCTTGTCCTGATGCTCGATCACGTCTTCGCCGATGCCATCGGCGCGCTCCGCGCTGCGCTCGAACTCGCGATGCTCGAACGCCAAGCGATCGAAGAACGTTTCACCACAGACGCACTTCTGGGCGACACGCGCTGGGAAACGTCTTACAGCATTCCCGGCGAAGGCAACCCACCGCGGGTGCAAGCCGACATGACCCTGCAATGGCCCACCTGGTCTCAGACCGCATATCGCAGCTGGGTGCTCAGCGGTGAACTCGCGGACGTTCCCGCCATAGAGGCCGAAGTGGTCGTGCGAGCACAGCTACTGGCCGAGCCCCCCAACGTCGCCGACGTGCTGGCGGTCCTTCCGAGTGAATCTCCGGTGCTCGGGCGAAATTCGCTCGAACGGTCGAGCGGCGCCACGGTGGAGACGATCTATGGAGACGATCTGAGCCACGCCGACTACGCGATGGATGTGACCTACTTCGGATCGTTGGAACTCCACAGCGACGTGCTGGCGGACGGCAACCTGCTCGACGAGATGTTCGGCGCGGCTGGTGCGTGGATCTCCGGGACGCTGATCTCGCTCTCCGACGCCGTCTGATCAATCGCCTACAGACCGCGCTTGATCTCGGGTAGATCGTCGTAGACCGGGTCTCGCTTCTCCATCTGGGCCCCGAATGACTCCATCAGGTCCGTGGGCTGGAACATGCCGGTCTGCCATGCGGCCATGTACCGAAGAGCATCGTCGGTCGAATGATCTCGGGTGTAGTTGATCATCTCCTTGGAACCGTGAACGGCAAGCGGGGACCGAGAGGCGATGCGGGTTGCTATTTCGAGAACGCCGTCGATGAGCGACTCGTGATCGGGGTAGACCTCGTTGACCAGGCCAACTTCCTTCGCGCGATCTGCCGACATCCGATCGCCGGTGTACGCGAGTTCCCGGACGATTCCTTCCGGGATGAGTTTGGGCAGGCGTTGGAGGGTGCCGACGTCGGCGGTCATCCCGATGTTGATCTCCTGGATACAGAACCAGGCGTCGGCGGTCGCATATCGCATGTCACACGCGGTGACCATGTCAACCGCTCCCCCGACGACGCCTCCCTGCACTGCGGCCAACACGGGCATGCGAGCCCGCTCAAAAGCGGTGAATGTGTCCTGAAGGTGCAGCACGTTGTATCGGAACGTGGATCGAGCCCGACCAACTTCGACCTCGTTGTCGTTGTCGAGACCGCCGTCGGTGAACACGCTGATGTCCATTCCCGAACTGAAGTGTTTGCCGGTCGACGAAACGACCATCGCTCGAGCCGACCCACGATCGCTGATCTCATCGACGAGCTGTGGGAGCTCGCTCCAGAAGTCGGGCGTCATGCTGTTGAACTCGTCAGGCCGATTGAGGACGATGTGTGCAATGTGGTCGGACTCGGTGACCTCGAAACAGTGGCTTCCCATCAGCTTGCAGCTCCCAGCGGTGCATCGATGCCGTCGACGAGATCGAAGTTGACGTACTCCTCGGCGGTGTCTTCGTAGTGCTCGTATTCAATCACGCCGATCTCGGTGAACCGATCACGTAGCCAGCCATCGCCAGCATCGATGAGTCCAAGCTTCCGGCAGTTCGGAACGATCTTCGCGAAGAGCAGCCTCTGGAATGCCTTCATCTCCCACGGCATCTCGAGCAGAAACTTCACCATGTCGCGCTGATCGACCCCCATCCGCTCCCAGACTTCTTGGCGCATGAAGCGGTCCCGCATCCGCAAGGCCGCGTCGAACGCGAACTCCTGGCGTTCGCGGATCTCCGCGTTGTTCATGCCGTCGTAGACCTCTTGCAGGCTGAGCACACCGAACGCCACGTGCCGAGCCTCGTCGGCCATCACGTACCGCAAGAGCTGTTTGAGCAGTGGTTCGTTCGTCGTCGAATGCATGAAACCAAAGGCCGCAAGCGCCAACCCTTCGACCATGATCTGCATGCCGAGATACGTCATGTCCCAACGGCTGTCATTGATGATCTCGTCGAGCAACAACCGCAGATGAGGATTGATTGGGTACGCGCCTCCCAATTTCTCACTGGTGTATCGAGAGAACACCTCGACGTGACGAGCCTCGTCGACGACCTGCGTAGCGGCGTAGTACTTGGCGTCGATCCACGGGACGGTCTCGACGATCTTGGCCGTGCAGAGCAGCGCACCCTGCTCGCCATGCATGAACTGACTCAGGCTCCAGGTGAACGACTCGACCCAGACGTGGTGGCGTTCGGCCTCGTTCATGCCCTTCAGCGGCGAGTTCTCGTTGTCGAAGAAGTACTCATCCTCGAGGGGGTCGACGGTTGGCTCGAACTTCTCGAGGTCGACCACGGTGTCCCACGGAAGGTCGGTCGACCCGTTCCACTGCGAACGCTTGGCCTTCTCATACAGCTTGTCGAGAGCGGCGCGTTGGCCCTTTCCGTAGTCCCACGTGAACAACGCATCCGCGTTGTCTTTCACCGCGTGGATCACCTCGTCTGGGTCGACGTTCGCACGCGCGATCTCGAGAATTCGATCCGGATCGTTCACGTCGATGGCGTGAAGTTCGTCAGCGCTCATGGGTTGTCTCCTTCTGCGTGTCTGTGTGGGCCGAATGGGCCGTGGACGCGGGTGCAGCCGCAGCGATGACGCGATCGATCACATCACGCCACTCATCGGCATCGGGCTGCTCCCGCTCGAGCAAATGACTGACATTCATCCCCATGCCCAGCGCCATCGCGAAGTGCGCAATTGCCGATGTGCTGAGGGACGTGTCGATGTGGCCGTCATCCTTGCCCTGCTGGATGTACTTGGAGATTCGACTCTGATCGTCTTCGAACGATCGGCGAATCATGTCGGCGAGCTCAGGATCTCGTCTGCTCGAAACGATCGCTTCCAGGAGCAACCACTCAGCGCCGCTGCGTGCATCGAGAAGATGCGTGCCGAGCGAGAACAGGAGATCTGCGCCGCCCCGCGGAGCCTCCGGGAGCACTCTCTCGATCTGGTCGACGAGGTGTTCGCCAAGCGCGGCGACCAAAAGGTCGGCCTTGCCGCGGTACCTGCTGTAGATCGCGCCGGTGGTGACGCCGGCCCGACGAGCAATCTCGGCGACCTTGGCTCTGTCATACCCGAACTCGGTGAACACTTCGGCCGCTGCACCCAGCAGCCGGTCTCCGAGGAGGTCTTGGCGTTCGTCGTACATCGTGCCGTCGGTCACAGGTCGATAATAACCGTGATTATCCACACGTCAACAGCGCAGAGGGGTCTGACCCCTTTTTTGAAAAAGGGGTCAGACCCCTTTTTCGGTTTCCCTGGCTAGCCCATCCCGGTAAGGCGAAGCCCCCGAGCTACCAGCGCCCCTACTGACAGTAGGTGTGCAGCGGTTGGAGTGGTCGGGCGCCGATATGGGTGATGACCTCGGCTGCAGCGCAACTACCCATTCGCCCTGCCTCGGCAAGATCAGCGCCTTGGGCGAGACCGGCGAGGACACCGGCGGCGTACAGATCGCCAGCGCCAGTGGTATCCACACGACGTTCGACCTCGACGACGGGGATCTCGATCGTCTCCGTCGGGGTGACGATCGTGGAACCCTTCGCGCCGTTCGTGATGCAGGTCGTCTCGGCCAAATCACGCATACGTCGAATCACTTCGGCCTTGTCATCGGTGCCGAGTAATGAGAGCACCTCGTCATGGTTGCCGAACAGCAGGTCGACGCGATCGGCGATGAGGTCCATCCATTCATCGCGATGGCGGTCGACGGCAAAGGGGTCCGACAATGTCATCGAAGTCATGACCCCATTGGCCTGCGCAATATCGAGGCCCAAGCGGATTGCCTGTTTGGCCTCCTCCAGGTCCCAGAGGTATCCCTCGCAGTAGAGCGACTTGGCTCCCGCGATCAACGACTCATCGATGTCGTCGACCGTCAGCACCGAGCTCGCTCCCAGGAACGTATTCATGGTGCGCTGCCCGTCGGGAGTCACCTGGATGAGACACCGCGCCGTCGCCGGTCCACTGGATGCGGGCTTCACGTCGAACTGGACGCCGGCTTCTCGAATGTCATGGATGAACACCTCGCCCAAGGCATCGTCTCGAACCTTGCCGATGTACGCGGCATCGACATCGAACGACGCAATGCCGACCATGGTGTTCGCGGCCGAGCCACCGGACTCCTTGAGTCCGTCGGGCATGAGCTCGGTGAGCTGCTCGGCACGATCCTCCTCGATCAAGGTCATCGACCCTCGATTGAGCTGCCACTCATCGATGAAGCTGTCTTCAACCTTGCCGATCACGTCGACGATCGCATTGCCGACGCCGACAACTTGCGCTGCACCCATGTTGACTCCCAGCCGGAGGTCAGAGCCCGGCACGGCCTTCGAAGGTACCATCGGCGAGTCGACGCACAACGCTTTTGTCGCGCGATGCCACCCGAAACGCCACACAAGAGGTTTTTTGATGACATACCGGCTCCCGCGGTCGATCCTGCCCGCGAGCTACACCCTCGAGATCTGCCCTGATCTCGAGGCGAACACATTCGACGGAGTCGTCACGACGAGCGCGTCGGTGATCGAAGCCACCGCCGAATTGCGGTGCAACATTGCCGACCTCGAGTTGGGAGAGATCCGAATCGACGGCGAGTCGAAGTCTTTCGAGATCGATGACGAGACCGAGCAGCTCATCGTGGATCTCGGTGGCAGCAGAGAACCAGGGCCGCTCAGCATGGAAGCGAGCTTCAGCGGGGTACTCAACGACGACTTGCGCGGCTTCTATCGATCGACGTTCACCGACGATGCAGGAGTCGAGCAAACAATCGCAACGACTCAGTGCCAATCGACCGACGCTCGTCGCATCTTTCCGTGTTGGGACGAACCCGATATGAAAGCGACGTTCGACATCACGCTGGTGGTAGATCCAGCGCTGACCGTGGTCAGCAACGGCGCCGAGGTCAGCCGCGAGAACCGTGCCGATGGGACAGTCGCGGTTCGATTCGCCGAGACCATGAAGATGTCGACGTACCTCGTCGCGTTTGTCGTTGGACCGTTGGAAATTTCGGAGCCGTCCTTCGCTGGCGATGTGCCCGTTCGAATCGTGCACCGACCCGGTCAAGGCCATCTGACCTCCTTCGCACTCGAGGTCGCCGTTGCAGCACTCAACTATTTCGAGGACTACTACGGCATCCCGTACCCCACCGAAAAGCTCGACATGATCGCGCTTCCAGACTTCGCGATGGGGGCGATGGAGAATCTTGGGTGCGTCACCTATCGGGAGATTCTCCTCCTGGTCGATCCCGAGACCGCTACCCAGCCCGAACTCCAGAACGTGGCGGACGTCGTCAACCATGAGCTAGCCCATATGTGGTTTGGCGACCTCGTGACGATGGGTTGGTGGAACGGCATCTGGCTCAACGAAGCGTTCGCCACCTTCATGGAGATGAAGGCGACCGATCGCTTCCGACCAGAGTGGCAACGGTGGACGAGTTTCGGCATCAGTCGATCAGCGGCCTTCGACATCGACAGCCTTGTCGCGACACGCGCCATCGAGTTTCCTGTCATCTCTCCAGCTGACGCCGAGGGCATGTTCGACCTTCTCACCTATGAGAAGGGCGCTGCGGTCGTTCGCATGCTCGAACAGTGGCTCGGCGAAGAGACGTTCCGAGATGGCATCCGCCACTATTTGGCCAAACATGAATTCGGAAACACCGAAACCCACGATCTCTGGGACGCACTCGAGCACATCGCAGGTCGACCCGTGACCGCCGCAATGGAGACCTGGATCTTCCAAGGTGGATATCCGGTCATCGACGTTGGTGACACGCAAATCCACCAGCGCCGATTCACGTACTCGGGCGAAGGCGAGCCATCGACCTGGAGCGTGCCGGTGCAGGTGCGAACGCGCGCTGGTGAGGTGACGGTGCTCGAGGTCGATGGGGAATCGGCCAGCCTGGACATACCCGCCGACGAGATCGAGTCGTTCAACCACATGGGACACGGCTTCTATCGAGTCAAACTGCCTCCGTCACGACTCACCGATCTCGGATCTCGCGGCGTCGACGAACTCGAACCGGTCGAACGTTTCGGCCTGGTGGACGACGCATGGAGCCTCACCCTTGCCGGCGAGACCGAGCTCAGCGACTTCATCGCCCTTCTCGACGGATATCGAAGCGAGTCCGACATCTCGGTGTGGCAACGGATCATCGGAGCACTTGGATTCATTGACCACGTCGCCGACGATGATGATCGAGGGGCCCTCGGCGAACGCATCGCAGACCTCATCAGCGAGGCTCGCGCGAAGCTCGGTGAGGACCCGGTGGCTGGCGAACCGCCACGAGCAGCACAGCTCCGAGGTTCGTTCTTGGGTGCCGCTGGAACGTTGACCCGCGACCAGTCGGATGTGCGGCTCGATGCGGTCGCACGAGCGCGACAGGTTCTCGAACAGTCCTCGCCAGACGCAGAGCTCCTGTCGGCCGCCGTCAAGGTCGTCGCTGCGAATGGCACCGACGACGACTTCGCGAGCTTCCGTCGAGGTTTCGAAGAAGCGGACAATCCGCAGGAGGAGATCCGCTATCTCTATGCGCTGCCTTTGTTCCCTACCGCAGCGCAAAGTGACGAGCTGATCACGATGGCGCTCGACGGCAGCATTCGTTCGCAGAACGCTCCGTTTGTTCTCGCACAGGCGCTGATGCATCGAGACCATGGACCCGCGGCGTGGAAACGGATTCAGGAGTCATGGGACGACATTCACGAGCGATTCCCTTCCAACACCATCGTGCGGATGCTCACCGGTGTCCGTTGGCTGACCGATCCCGATACCGCGGAAGCTGTGGCGGCCTTCTTCGTCGATCATCCTCTGCCCCAAGGACAGAAGCAGCTCGACCAGCACCTCGAACGCCTGGTCGTGAACGCCAGATTCCGACAGTCGGTTTCGGCCGCGCTGAGCGGCGCCCTCAGCTGATCCGTGCCATCCATCCATTCACCCTTTTCGCGCCTCTGCGACGTCGAGATCTTCGCGGTCGAGGCGCGGCACGCTCAGCTCCTGGTGCGTGCCGAAGGTCGTGCGGTGCGCGCGATCGCAGGCGAGCAGGTATTCGAGGCCGAGCTGGTGGGAGGGGTGGCGGTCGTCGAGCTCGAACGCCTCACGCCCGCAACGCACTACGACATTCGGCTGGAATCCCCGACAGGTTCGCCGATCGGAGAGGTCGATTTCACCACCTCGCGGGACAGCGGAGAGATCACTTCCAAGATCGCGACCATTTCCGACGTGCACCTCGGGCTCGAGCGATTTGGCTTCGGGTCCAAGCTCAGCGATGTTTCGTCTCCGCCATACGCCTTTCGTTGCGCCCGCGCCGCGATCGCCGAGGCGACGCAGTGGGGAGCGGAGCTACTTCTGGTGAAGGGCGACCTCACCGATATGGGCCAGGAAGCCGACTGGGATCTTGCGGCAGAACTCCTCGCCGACGTCGACATGCCCATTCTCTTCACGCCAGGCAACCATGACGTCGTCACCAAGAGCGAGATCGATCCTGCCGAAGGGGCCCGCCGACTGGGGCTCGACTTCTCGCCGGTACAAACCCACGATCTCGATGGCGTGCGGGTGGTTCTCGCTGACACGAGCCGTGACGGCCGGGGGACGGGTGATCTCGCGAAGGTGACCGATGGGCTACTCGAAGCCGTCGACTGCTCGGAGCCCGCGCTCGTCGCGTTCCATCACAACATTCAACGAACGCCGTTTCCGTGGTTCTGGCCTCCGGGCATCTCCTCTGGCAATGCAATGCCCGTGGTGAGTGCGCTCGAAGAGGCCAACCCCCGCCTCTTCCTGACATCTGGCCACACACATCGAAACCGTCTTCATTGGTTGGGTCGCGATCGCACTGTTCCGTATACCGAAGTCAGCTCGACGAGCGACTACCCGGGCGTCTGGGCGGGGTATACGGCCACGGGCTCGGGCATCCATCAAGTCGTGCGTCGAATCGCGTCACCAGACGCCATCGACTGGACCGAACGAACCCGCCGCGTCCTGTTGGGCATTTGGCCCAGCTGGTCGCAAGGACGACTGCGGGACCGCACGGTCGACCTCAGGTTTGGATAGCCGCTCCCGAACTACGGTGAGGCCATGGAACGCGACCTCTCCCCCATCGAGCTTCGGGTACTGGGATCTCTCATCGAGAAGGCACTCACGACTCCGGATCAGTACCCACTGAGCACCAATAGTTTGCGCCTTGCCTGCAATCAGAAGACGAGCCGTGATCCGGTCATGGATGTGAGCGAGAACGAGGTCGATTCCGCCCTCTTGTCGCTTCGAGAACGCGGGCTGGCACGAAGTTCGAAACCGCAGGGATCACGTTCCTGGAAACATCATCACGTCATCACCGAGGTACTCCCCCTCGACGACGGCGAGATCGCCGTCCTCGCGGTGCTTGCCCTTCGTGGGGCGCAGTCGCCCGGCGAGCTGCGTCAGCGGACCGAGCGCATGCACGGATTCGAGGAACTCGCTGAGGTCGAGGCCACCCTCACATCGCTTCGCGAGCGGGACGAACCGCTCGTCCAATGCATCGGAAGGCAGCCAGGGCAGAGCCAAGATCGATGGCGCCACCTCCTCGCGGAAGCGGCGGTTGCTCCAGAGGCATCGCGTCAACGAGCTCTTGCGCAGGAGTTTCGAACGCTTCACGAGTCGGGCTTCTTCGTGCTGCCGAATCCCTGGGACCGAGGTTCGGCACGCATGCTGCAAGAACTCGGCGCCCAGGCGCTTGCGACGACGAGCGCCGGGTATGCCCGTTCGATCGGCAAGGACGACCAGGAACTCACCCGCGACGAACTCGTGCAACACGTCGCCGAATTGACGAGCCTCGTCGATGTCCCGCTGAACGTCGACGGCGAACGGCTCTTTCCCGACGAGTCGGGCGGAATTGCCCGAACCGTCGACATGCTCGCCGCCGCTGGAGCGGCCGGAGTGTCGATCGAGGACTACAACCCAGCCACGCAATCGATGGATTCGCTCTCGAAGTCGGTGGAAGCCGTGCACCAGGCGGTCGAGGCTTGCGATCGCCACAACATCGTCCTCACCGCCCGATGCGAGAACTTCCTGTATGACCAGCCTGACCTCGACGACACGATCGCTCGGCTCGTTGCCTTTCGCGACGCGAGAGCCGAGGTCCTCTACGCCCCCGGGGTCGTCGACGCAGGCGATCTCGAACTCATCATCTCTGAGACCAACCGGCCGCTCAATGTGCTCCCGTTGCCGGGAACACCGTCACTGTCGGAATTGGCAGATCTCGGGGTTCGGCGGGTGTCCACGGGGAGCATCCTCGCGAACGTCGCAGCGGCGGCCGCGCGGGCTCGTGCGGCCGAGTTCTTCGAGGCGGCACCAGACGTGCTCTAAGGTGCGGGCATGACCAGCCCCGAGCCAGTTCAACTCACCGCATGGTCGGACTTTCTCTGACCGTGGTGTTACGTCGGGACCGTGCGTCTCGACAAACTCGTCGAAGAGATGGGCGACCGAATCGAGATCACCTGGCGCTCGTTCCTCTTGCGCGTTGAGCCCAAGACCGGTGATCGAGACAAGTTCGTCGAGTACACGAAGAGCTGGTTGAACCCAGCCGAACAGGAACCCGAGACGACCTTCACCGTCTGGGCGAGCGACGAGGGCCAACCCTCGTCCAGCATCCCCGCGCACGTTGCGCACAAGGCGGTGGAGCTCGTGGCCCCAGAGCGAGCCATGGACTACCACCACCGGCTTCTTCGGGCGTACTTCACAGAGAACCGCAATATCGCCGAGAGCGACGTCCTGCTGGAGCTCGTCGATGACATCGGATTGGATCGCGACGCGGTTGCCGATGTTGCGACGGCTCAACGAGACGAGCTCACGCAGGCGGTCATCAACGAGCACAATCTGGCCCTGCAGAGTCAGGTGACCGCGGTGCCAACCGTGTTGTTCGAAGGCACTTTTCCGGTTCCGGGAGCGCAGCCCGTCGAGACATACATGCGAATCGTCGAACAAATCGAGGAACACAAGGCCTCGAAGTCGAGTCGCTGAGGCCACGCCAGGGGAAAGCCGCCAGCGTTGACTACTCTTGCGGGTCACCGGCGGATACTCACGAAGCAACACATGACCATCACATTCCAACCACAATTCATCAAGCAGGACTCGGCCGTCCCTCTGCGGATGATGGTCGGTGGATGGGCCGTCTCGGTTGCCGCCATCGTGGTCGTCGGACCAGTTGCGAATCGAGTGATCGCGTTCATGGGTGTGACGTTGTTGGCCGGGGGTCTCATCGCTCTGACCCTCACCGGCACTCGCACGTGGCGAATGGTGCTGGGTGCTGCGGCGGGTGGGTTTGCCGCGTGGCTCGGATACCAGTTCGCCTTCCCTGATCGAATCCTTGCGGCTCAAGACGATCCGCTCGAGCTGATCGACCGCAATTATCTGGCCGCCATCGCGCTCGGTCTGTCGACCCTTGCGATTGGGCTTGGTGGACTGCTCGAAGCGGTGCGAGCACAAGCGTCGCCGGGATCCTCGCCGTGGCCCGTTCGCGTAGTTCTTCTTCTGCTTGGCATGGTCATCGCAGCTGCTGCGTGCAGCGCTCTCAATGTGTCCTCCGGAGTCACCGTGTTGGTCATCGTCGCGACCACCATTGGACTGATCGCACTCACGTGGCTTCGTCGCGAACGACCCTCCAGCCATTTCGTCCCGCGCCCCTGAATAGTCCGGGGCAACCCGCCCGCTAGCCTTCCGCTGTGCGCGTGCTCGTAATCTCCAACGATGTGACGCCGGGCTTTGGCGTTCCGGTCGCTGCACCGGGCCTCCGCTCGGCTGGCATTGCAGAAGGCCTCCGTGCCCATGGCATCGATGTGTCACTCACGGTGCCCACGGGAGTGATCGAGCCGCTCTTTCCCGCAGGAGCGCCTCACCCACCTGCACACACGGCTGTGGTCGATCCCACTCTGTTGATGGATCACATACGTGACGGATCGTTCGACACCGTTGTGTTCTCGAATGCGAACATGACGCCACATCTCGACGCCATCGGCGGGGTGCGCTTCATCTTCGACATGTTCGCTCCCAAGCTGCTTGAATCACTCGCCAGTGGTTCGCCGGGAAGACCCTGGAATGAGATGGCAGTCGAGAAAGAACGCGGCTTCGCGCTCGCCGACGAGATCTGGGTCAATGGCCGACGAAAGCTCGGCTACGCACTGGGGTGGATGCTTCGACCGACCGTCGACGACGTGCGTCAAACTCAGTTCGGGAAACCCTCGCTCATCGACCAAGACGTGCTCGATCAGGTGAACGTCGTCGAGATGCCGGTCCCGCTTCCCGATGGCGTCTCGAACGAACCCAATCGCATGAACGCGACCACTTCCTTGAGCGTCGGCGTCGCCGGGTACGCACAACAATGGAGCGCCCTGCCCGCAATCCATCCCGTGCATCAGCTCGTCGTCGACTCGGGTCACCATCTCCACGGGCTCGTCCCCCATCATTGGGGCGCGCGGCCCGAAGACGAACCCAGCAATCAACTGCCAGTCGAGACGATCACACACGAGGGGCCCCTCGAGTTTTCCGAATTTGCCCGGTGGGTGCAATCGATGGACGCAATGATCGACGTGTTCGCTCCCTCGGCGGAGCGATACTTCGCGATGATCACGAGAACCGCGGTTGCGCTTCGCCTCGGTGTTCCGGTCTTGCACGGCGTGGACTCAGAGATCGCCGACATCATCCGGGAGTGCAACGCTGGCTGGGTGATCGACCCCGACGACCTGGATGCTTGGCGGCGAGCGCTTGAAGAGATGACGGATGGGGCCGTCGTCGCAGAGAAGCGTGCGGGGGCTCGACTCGCATCCCAGGCTCGGTTTGCGCCGAAGGCTGCGTTGGCTGGGGTCGCACGAACGCTGAACGAGCGCTCTTGAGGCTGCGATGACATCGACCCGGGCGTTGCCGAACGAACTGCACGTCCTCATCCCGTTCTGGGGCATGGCTGGCGGCGTGATCAAGATCCTTGATTACGCACACCATGCCGCTTCCGGCGGAGTGGCCCAGGTGACGCTCTGGGCTCCCCGAATGCCCGAGCCGGACAACATGATTCACACTCTGCCGGTCCTGTCATCGCTGGAAGAGGCGTCGAACGTCTCGGTGCGCTCGTTGGACGATCTGCGGTTCGACTTCAACGCCGAACCTTGGGTGTTGTTCACCGAGCCAACACATCATGCGCTCATCGAACGAGCAGCACATCGGCCGCTCGGAGAACGTCTCATTCACCTGATCCAGGGAACGCGACACGCCAACCCATCATGGAGCGATGGGCGAAACTATCGCTTGCTGCATCGACCGATGTCCCGCATCTTCGTCACCGACCAGGTCGCTGAGGCTGTCGCACCCCTCGTCAACCGACGCTTCATCACTCGCTCGATCCTCGAGGGCCACGACGGGGCGTATTTTGCGGCTGGCGCCCCGGAACGAACGACGACCCGAACAGTTTTTCGGGTTCTGTACCCCACCTGGAAGGGCGACCTCGGAGATCGTGTCGCCTCGGTGCTCGCAGACGATCCATCGTTCACGTTCGATGCCATCCGCGGCGACGTTGGTTGGCCAGAGTTGCGTCGTCGATACCACGCCGCCGATCTCTTCATCTGTGCGCCTGGACCGGAGGAAGGCTTTTATCTCCCCGGGCTCGAGGCGATGGCCGCCGGTTGTGCGGTGGTCAGCGCATCTGTCGGAGGCAACGAGTCGTATCTCGAGGAGGGTCACAACGTCGTGCATGCAGCCTTCGACGATGCGGACGCTCACGCGCAAGCCATCCGGCGAATCGCAGGGGATGCTGAGCTTCGACGTGCATTGATCTCGGGAGGCCGGGCAACGGTCGAATTGCACAGACTCGACCGAGAACGCGAGCAATTCCTCAACATGCTGGCCAGCCTGGCGGAGGCTCCGAATTCGCAGGGCTAGCCTGACCTGCGAGGAGGAGCTGACCAATGGGAACCCAGCCGACACCCGATCTGGCGAATGAACTCGGCCTCGAACTCGTGGCTCCGATCACCGACGACGAGAAGGCAGAGCTCGACTTCCTTCGATATGAGGCGGCCCACCTGCAGCGTCGGCTGCGCGCGATCGAGGTCGAGCTCGACGCTGCCGTGATCGAACGAGACACGATCAGACACGAGCGAAACCTGATGGCGCAAGACTTTCAGTGGACTCTCGAACGACTCGCCCATTCACCGGCCGGGCCCATCTTGAAACGGCTTCCTGGCTTCGCACGAATGCTCGAGACCTGGGGCACATCGGCGCGATGACAAGCGTCCATGTGACCAACTATGTGGGGCGCTTTGATGGGCCAGGGCACTCCGACCTCACAACAGCGGCTGAGCTGGCTGAGACGATTCGACGCTCGGACGTCGTGCGCATCGACGACCCGCTGTCCTTTCCCTGGGAATGGTTCGCAGACGCGCCGATTCGATGCCCAGTCATTCTCGATGTACAGACCTGCGTGGAGGATGACCTGATCGCCCTTCTGCCGGCACTCTCAGCGCTGACCGCATCAGACCGCATCATGGGCGACCATGCCAGGGTGATCGTGCTCTGTGCAGCGCTTGGACTACCGGACATCTGGGCAGACCCCGATCTCGACGTTCGACGTTTTGCTCGAGAATTTGGACGATCGAAGCGCGCCGACGTCGAGGAGGCATCGATCATTCACCGGCTGTCGCAAGACGAGCAACTGATCATTCGAACGATCGAGGGTGAGACGCTTCGCAGCTCCCGAGACGGCTTCGCCGCTCTGGTCAAGCAGCTGAGCGAAGAGCACGATGACGCAACCGTCGACACGATCTGGGGCATCCACCCAGACCCAGGAACCCCCGTTGAACGAGCCGTCGTTGCACTTCGACCACGGACCGCGACATGAGCCCGGTACTCATCGCGGGTTTTCACCGAAGTGGGACGTCAGCGGTCGCCCGGATGTTTCATACCGCCGGACTTCATCTCGGCAACGAACTCCTCGGCGCTGAGCCCTCGAACCCATATGGCCACTTCGAGGATGTCGATGTCGTCGCGCTTCACGATTCGATCCTCGAGCTCACCGAACGCACCTGGAAGAGCACAACCGCTGTTCCGCAACCAATCGAGAAGAACAGCGCTGAACGTCTTCGAACGTTCATCGAGCAGCGGGAACAGAGCCAAGCGCTTTGGGGAGTGAAGGATCCACGGCTCTGCCTTTTCCTCAGCGAGTGGCTATCGGTGGTTCCCGACGCACGAGTTGTCGTCATCTTCCGTCGCCCGGATGAGACGATCCGCTCGCTGCACATGCGCCATGCACAACGGCATGTCGAGACCCGCGGAGTAGACCCAACTGACTTGGACTTCTGGAGAGAACCTGACCTCGGGCTGTCGTTGTGGGTCCACTATCACCGTGAGCTCCTCAAGGCGTTGCCTCTGGCAACGCAGATACACGTCGTCGACTTCTCCGACCGATCTGCTGTCGAAGACATCGTCCCGACCGTTGATCGCCGCTGGCATCTCGACCTCGACTCATCGAACCTTCCCGCACTCGATGCCCAACTTGGGCATACGAGCGTGGCTCCCATCGAGGTCCGTTCGGAGGCGTTGATGGACGAGGCGACCGATATCTGGAGGGCGCTTCAACGTCTTGCCGACCAAAGCAAGCGGGCTTAAGCGAAGCAAGCCTTACTCCGATACATCGTCATGGACGACGAGCAGAACGACTCTCGAGAGCACCTCTCCCGCAAGATCGTCCTGATCGATCTGGAGAACATGTTGTTCGGTGATCACGAGTCCACCGCGGCTCAGAGCCGCCAATCCAGCGAGCAGATCCTCTCGTTGGCTGAAGCTCGACGGCCCACCGATCATCTCATCGTGGGGTGCAACCCTCACCTCGCGTTCGTCGCGAAGGACCTCTTTCCTGCCGCGAAGATCGTGACGGGCAAGGGCAAGGATGGTGCCGACCTCGCGCTCGTCGCCACGATCGACTTGGAGCATGCAGCGAGCCGATTCAGCGAACTGTGCATCGTCTCCGGCGACCACGCCTTCTCCGAGCTTGCGCGCGAAGCACGAATTCATGGTCTCGAGGTCCGCGTCGTTGCCCCTCACGCAGGCCTGAGCACGGCACTTCGACTCCAGGCAAACATGTCGATCTTGTTGCCCGAAGCGCCGCTTCCACCAGCCGCACAATCGGGGTTGGCTGCATGACGAGAATATCGTTCAAGGTCCTGTCGAAACGGCCGAAAAAAATCTCATGAATCGCCGCTTCTTTCACCGGGTCGATGTGCAGGCCAACGGAGAGCTGGTTTGGGCTACTCGGTCGCGCCTCGGCAAAGTCAAAACCCATCGCGAATACATCACCACGGAAAACGTCTCGGTCTCGGGCGCCAAAATCATCCTGCGTGGCGACTACGACTTCCCTGTCCGGTCGCGCGGTCGTCTGAAACTTGGGCTCGAGTATTGCGATGTCGAAGTCCTCGAGATCAAGAAGTCACAGTCAGGCCACACGATGCTTCGACTGGCCTTCTTGACACCCACCTCGAGGTTCATTTCGATCGTTGAACAGTGGATGCCCATCTCAACCGATGAACGTGAGGACTTCGTCCACGCCTGGACGTGACACTCTCGGTCCGCAGTTAGAGATCTGCGACCTTGTCGGCTTGGTAGAGGCCAAGGTTTCGATCGCCGACCTTCAACTCGCCTAGCGCGCTTCGAAACGTTGCCATGTGTGCCGTGTTGAAGTGCGCCTCGAGGTGTTCGCGCGATTCCCACACCTCGAAGATGCGTACCTCGCTCGGATCAACGACGCTCTGCGCGAAGTTGTACGTCTGGCACCCGTCCTCCTGCAACGTGGCTTCGATCATCGCCGTTGCGGCGGCTCGATAGGCCTCGAAGTCCTCGGGATCGACGGAGATGGTTCCAGCAACGATGATCATGAAGTTCCTCAGTTCTTGGTCTTTGCCGAGCGTACGGCTGGCTTGTTCATCTTGGCCTCCGCAGCGACCTGTTTCTTGGTTGCCGCCCACGAACAGATCGGGCATTCGAGGAGGTCGTGCCTTCTCGCCGGACAATACTCCCGACCGAAGAAGATGATCTGCAGGTGCCGTCTGTTCCAGGTGTCCTCGGGGAACACCGCTTTCAGGTCCTTCTCGGTGCGTTCCACCGTGGTTCCGTTGGACAGCCCCCAGCGGTGAGCGAGCCGGTGGATGTGGGTGTCGACGGCGAACGCCGGGATGCCGAAGGCTCCGGCCATGACCACGCTGGCGGTTTTGTGGCCAACGCCGGCGAGTGACTCGAGAAACTCCCAGTCGGGGATGATCTCACCCCCGGCATCAAGAATTTGATACGCCATCTTGGAGAGGTTCTTGGCCTTCGTCGGCGCCAAACCGATCTCTCTGATGTATTCGAGGATCTCTTCGGGAGAGAGCGCCGCCATCTGCTCGGGGGTGCTCGCGGCCGCGAACAGGGCGGGCGTGACCTCGTTGACCTTCTTGTCCGTCGTCTGTGCAGACAGCGCGACCGCAACCACCAGCGTGTACGGATCATGGTGATCGAGAGGCACGGGCGGGTCGGGGTACAGGTCGTCGAGGAGCTCGCCGATTCGATCAGCCTTTTCGGAACGGTTCATTGCCGCACGTTACTCAGCTCAGCGGCGCTGCGAACACACGACGCTCCCCTGCCCGGTTTCCCTTAATCTCCGCACCCATTTGGCCGATTCCGATAGGAGAGCTCAGGTCCTCGCGCCTTCCCAAAGGATTCGTATGCACGCCGAATTAGTCATCGATCTCAACGAACTCGGCCTCGATGTTGGGAAAGCCATGGGACGCGAAGGTGCGGTGTTGCCCTCGCTGGGCAAGGTTGCGGCTTTGTGGGCGACACTCGGAGTCGAAGTGGACGCGATGCACATCGTCGTCCCCGGCTACTCGGTTCGCGCCTCTGGGCTGCCGAGTTTCAGCGAAGTGCACGCCGAGACATGGTGGGAGACGGAGTCCGTCTTTCTCGAGGACGAGGACTTCGACGTCCATGTTGTTCTGTCCGCCGTTGGCGACGAGGGCCCCGTGGGCCAGACGTCGCTCGTGGCTACCACGGCTCTTCGGCGATCCGATCAGCTCGCCGCAGATCCGGCGACCGATAACTCGATCGTCATCGTCATGACAAACGCTCCAGAGGCATCCGTTGCGGTGTCCTATGCACGAGGCGTCCCGGTCATGCTCGCTGGCACAGCGGTACCTTCGACAGCACTCGCGTTTGCACGGCTCGATCCTGCATGGATGGGCATGATCGCCAATCGCTTCGCCCCATTGAGTCTTCCGGAAATCGAATTGAGAAACGGCCGACCGTGGGCCAACGGCGCCGCGATCTGCACGCCCTTGGGATCGATGCTCGGCCGAGATGAGGCTGTGGCGTCACTCCCCGCTCAGGCGGAGTCCGTCGTCATTCACGATCCGGAGTTCTTCACCGTTCCCGATGAATCCGCGGAAGCAACACCTCAGGCCGCGGGCGTCGCATCTGTCGTCGAGGTCCTCGGGATGGGCGAACTCGTGCACGTGGAGAGTCCTCCAGAGGGCACACCCGAAGCGCTCGTCGAAACGACGCTGGTTGCTGCCATGTACCGGTACGCCACCGACCATCCGAACACTCCGATCATCATCGCATCAGGACGACCCGGCCTCGTAGTGGTGGCTTCCGATCTCGAGACCTATGGGCTCATCAACGCTCGCCGTTTCTTGAGACTCTGCTTTCCCTCGCGCGAGAGCACGTTCAATGAGGAAACGTTCGGCGATCGAGTCATGGCTCCGCGCGTGCTGCTCGAACGATCGCTCAGCGAACCGCTGTTTGCCGAGGATGATGCCTCGATCCACTCCGTGTCGCCGACCGAGACCGATCACGGACGGCAAGGGTCACCGACGCTTGTGTTGTACACGAACCCCAACGACACGCGGGAAACAACCCAGGAGTGGCGCCAAGCCACCGGGCGTCGATTCGTCATGCTTGGATCCGAGGTCACCGAAGCAGTACCGGCAGATGAACCCTACGGAGACTTCCTTCCCGTGTCGCTTGGCGGTTCAACCGACTTCTCGCTGCGGCGACCCGACCTTCACCCCGGCTCCATCGTCGAGGCGGTTCTCGACACCAGTCGTCAACGGTGGATCATCGTCTCCGACCCTGTCGAACGGCGAGCGGTTGCCCGTGCAGTGATTCTTCGCGATGACATTCTCTCGGTCGTCGACGATGCCGCGTAGCCGCGAAGAGCGCTAGAGCCTCACCCACCCGTGCTCGATCTCGAGCTCGGCATCTTCGTAACCAGGGTCCTCGGGCAACAGCACGTGATATTCACCATCGGGATCGTTCACCCGGACACGCCGGGTTTCGGGCCTGGTCTTCGCGTGGTGCATCACCTCAGCCGCCGATGTGTAACGACGGAGACACGCCAACATGCGGTGCGTCACCGACATGAGCGGAAATTCCTCGGCGTGCCAGAGCTCGAGTGCGTGGCCGGGTTCGATCCATTTCGCCTCGACGACCTCACCTTCATCGGGCGTCACCACCTGGTCGTGCGGCGCGAGCGCCAAGAAGAAACGTGTGTCGAACCTTCGCGGTGGCCCCAGCGGAGTGATGAACCGGGCAACCTCGTGCATGAGGCTCAAATCGATTCGAAGGTCATGTTCTCTCAGCGTGGGTACCAGTAGGCCGGAGTCGGCGTGCACCGCATCTCGTACCGCGTCGATTGCAGCTGGAGTCGGATTCGACTCAGCGTCGACGAGCAACAATCCTGCCTCCTCGACCGTTTCGCGCACGCCAGCAATCCACCAGGCGAGGCCTCCGGCATCGAGATCGAGCATCTTCGAAGCTTCGGCATCGGTCAATCCGGTGACCTCTTGGCTCGCCTCATTGACGTCCTCGTCATCGACGCGCCCTCCAGGGAACACCCACGCGCTTGCCGCGAAGGCGACGCGCGACGTGCGTTTCACCATCAGCACCTCGAACCGCGGTTCATCGCGCACGATCATCACGGTCGCCGCGTTGCGAATCGCGACAGCCTCCGGGTCTCCGTCGGCAAGGGTGTGCTGGTATCTGGCCACAAGGACAGTCTCTCGTAGAATTTGTCGCAGTTGCGCTTCGGGACTGAGACACTGGAACCATGACGCCTCTCGAGATCCGACCGGTGAGCGGTGCCGGTGCCGAGGTGCTCGGCGTCGACATCTCGAATCTGAGCGTCGGAGACTGGAACCAGATCGAAGCAGCCTTCGGTGCCTTCGGCGCGATCATCTTCCGGGACCAGATTCTCAATGAGCAGGATCATCTGAACTTCGCTCGGCGTTGGGGAACGATCCGCCCCTCAACCGACGGGGCGCATACCGGACACCCGACTGTCGACAGCGGAGGAGCCCCGACGGCAGGCGCTCCGATACGAGGTGCCTGGAGATCCGAACTGAGCTATGACCAGACCCCGGCGATGGGCTCGGTGGTGGTCGCGCGGTCGGTGCCAACCACAGGCGTGTTCACGTTGCTTTGTTCGACCTCGGACGCTTTCGATGCCCTCACCAGCTCGACCCAACGCGAACTCGAGGGACTTACGGCCATCCATTCGAAGCACGCAGTGCCTGCGAACGCCCCCCGTGGCGATGAATCGCAAGAAGCCGCAGACCGCGTGCATCACCCGCTCGTCATCCGTCATCCGATCAGCGGACGCAAGACCCTCTTCGTGAACCCGTCCTACACCGTCGGCATCGCTGGCGTGGATGAGATCGAAGGTCTCGCCCTATTGAACCAGCTGTACGAACACTGTCAACGCGAAGAGTTCGTCGGTCGAATCGATTGGGAGGTCGGAACGGTCGCGTTGTGGGATGACCGGTCCATGTGGAACTTCAGCGGAATCCGCGATCTCGATCAGTGCGTCTTTCATCGAGTCGGGATCGAAGGAGTGACGCTGACGCCAGCTGCTCAGACGGTCACCAGAGAACCGTCGTTGACGCAGCGGGCCGGAGCAACACTTGCGGGCGGCGTGATCACCGCAGCAATGATGGGAATCGCCGAGGTCATCGATCCCGAGCGGGTGCGCCCCGACATCGAGATCGTCAGCGAGGCACCCGAACAAGAACCGCTCACACCACTGGACTTCGGCGGGCTTCCTCCGCTGGACTGATTCGACGTGTCGGCGCTCGTTCGAACTAGTGACCGACCCGCTCGAACAACTCAGCTGGTGGTTCCCCCCACGACCGGCGCAGCACGTCGCGGATAGCGAGGATGCGCGCCCTGGACGACCAATACTCACCCCGACGTGACGGGATGACTGAGCCGATGGCGAACTGGATCAACGTAAGGACGAAGCGCATCGCAGCCCGACGGCGACCGAAGTGGTCAGCCATCAACAGGATGGTGTTTCGCTCTTTGAGATAGTCGACGGCTGCGGTGGGCGAGTTCACCTGTGGGTTGACCACGCGTGCGCCACGGATCAAGCCAATGTCGAATCCAGCTCTTTTTGCGCGCAACCCGAGGTCTGCCTCCTCGCAGTAGGCGAAGTAGCGCTCGTCGAACAGCCCAACGGCGGTCAAACAGTCCCGACTCGCAAGCATGAGCGTGCCATGCGGGTAGTCGACCTCTTCGAAGCCGTCCACGAGGCCTCCCTGGCGTGTGATCGGTCCGAACACGTGGTCGACCATCGGGCGTTCACCGTCGCCCACGTCGGCGCTCAGCAGCCCCGGTTGCTTCCGCGTCTCCCCCGCTTCGAGCATGCGCGTGTCGTCAGCCGGAAGGGCATCGTGCGGCGCAAGTCCCACCCACGTCGTGTCCGACGGCGCATCCAGCCATGCCTCGAAACCGCGGTTTGCGGCGGGCCCGAATCCGGTGTTGCGACCGAGCTCGATCACCTCAGCGTCGTTGTGGAGGCCAGCGTGGAGACGACCGAGGTTCTCGGCCGTCGACCCATTGTCCACGACGACGACGGAGTCGACCTCGGGGAGCGACAAGAACCGACCGACCGTCGAAGCACAGGCCTCCGGCTGGTTCCAGTGCACGATGATGATCGAAACCGGGGCCTCCATGCTTCGAGGTTATGAACGATCGTGATCGTCCGGCTAACGAATCGGGCGCATGCTGGTGACGACGACCGACGTGTCGAGGTACTTCATCTGCTCGAACAGCCTGTGCATCATGTCGTTCCCGTAGTCGAACAGCCCGACATGCGCGGCTTGCTGAAGATCGTTCCGCACGGAAAGCGAGTTGAGATCGGCACCGTTGGGCGCCACGGCAACCACATCGATTTCGACCGCACCGTCCTCACCGACCGCTCCGACCATTGCGGTCATCTGCGGGATGAAGACCTGCAAGGAACCGGTTCCGTCGTGGAACGTGCCGACGCAACCGTGGAGCGGGCCTCCACCAACGCTGGTTTGGTACACACCCGACAGTGTGGCGACGACCTGGGTTTGGGTCTCCCGAAGGTGTACGAAGCTCTCGACCGAGTGCGAGGGTCCGCGGAGCACGAAGTGATCTGCTTCCAGACCTTCAGCCCGTTGCCAATGGTCTGGGAAACGACTGCGATCCACGCCCTCGACTCGGCGCGGCAAATGGCGCGGCAACGACTCATCGAGTGAGGCGCTGATGATTCTCTCCATGTGGCGCGAGGAAATCGAACCCGTTCGGTCATCGATGGCGTCTTGCTCGAAGGCCGTGCTGATCAGGTCGAGAAGACCCGACATGCCGAAGGCCCAGAGACTGAGCTCAGATTCGTCGTGGTGACTGTGAAACACCCGACCTCCCGGGTGCTCCCTGCTGGCCAGCTCGATCCAGATTCTTGCATGGGTCCAGTCGGCGATCGGGAGGAGAATCGAGGGGCAAGGTGGACAGTCGATCTGACGGCGTTCAACGATCTGATCAAGTGGAATGAAGCCATCGAATGTGGGCGGACGCAATGTCGCTGGGTTCCATCTGGTCCAGAACGATCGCAGCTCGCTGGGCAATTCCAGCGGCGAAATCTCGGCTTCGATCTTGGCAAGTGTCGCGAGCGCTCTGCTTCGCCGTCTCCAAGGATCGATGCGTACGCCGTAGACCCGCGCAGCCTGGTTGCAGCGCGCGACGGCTTCGTCCAACAAGATCACAAAGAAGGCTTCGGCAGCACCGCGCCGGGCCTTTATCCGAACCTCGCGACTCCTCGTGCCGCGATGCCTGCAATGATGGTCGAAGACGAATCAGGAGTTCAGCATGGATGCACGTCACGCCACCAGCGCTCGATCCGCAGTCGAGACTGCACCGAGCATTCAACGAACGGCGACACCGCAATGGGTCGCAGCAACACCGGCGCGAACGCTCAACGCCGCGCTCGCGGTCGCCTGGATGACCTTCCTCTGGTCGATCGGACTGTTCAGCAGTCCGTCGAGCGACACGGTGATTGAGCCCCTGTCATTTGCGGACAACCTCGCGTTGGCGATGTTTCTCGTCACCCTTATCGGCATCATTTCGGTGGTCGCTCTCGCGTTGAGCAACAGTCGACTCACCTCCAGCGTCTCGGCCATCGCTGCGATGAGCATGGTGGTCATCGGTACGACGTGCGGGTTTGCTGGGCACCCAATTTCTGCCTGGGGGCCAAACACGGGGTCAGCGGCCGTCATCGGTCTCGCAAGTCTGGCGATCATGGGACGCCGGCAAGACGCCAGCTAGCACTACAGCGCTTCGGTACCTTCGAAGGATCGCCGTCGGTACGATTCCCACGCCCACGATGACGCAGGGACGATGACAACCGCGGGCATGAACGCGGCCACACACAGCCCGAACCACACGAGGTGCGGGGACGCGTCCGGGCTCATGACCGAGTCTCCGTACACGGACCACGTGAGCATGAAGTAGGCGCACGCAAGGGCGATCGACATGGCTGCCCGCCCGGCCCAACTCTCGTCCTGAGCAACTCGAGAGACCCCGAGCACGCTTCCCAAGATGACGAGCACGCCCATGGCGCTGCCGTTCGAGTCGATCACGCCGGAGTCGCGATCCCACAGAAGCGCCACGTAGTACGCGAACAACGCAGCGACCGGGATCAGGAACGTGGCGACGATCAATCGGGAAGCTCGCATGACTCCACCGTGTCACCCCCGAGTTGGTGGCCAACAGAGCCGATCGGCCCGCCGTCAGATGAGGTTCACAGCCCACGCGGCAATCAAGATCTGTCCAAGGTGGTACAGGACATGCGTCGCGAGGCGTCCGTGGATCATCGGGGCAACGAAGCGATTCCACCCCAAGACCCCATCGGACAGGGCAAACAGCAGCGCTCCGAGCGCCAACAGAGCAGAGCCGACTCCGAACCCGGCGATCATCATCGCGGAGAGGATGAGCACGTACACCTGCACGGCCTTGCGCATGTTTGCACCGGCGCCCTCGCTCGCCGAGATGATTCGTCGCCCGATCAACCCCCACAACACCAACGCAAGCGCGCACCCGACCGCCAGCAGCACCCGGGCCTGCGGCTCACCGATGGTCCACTCGGCCACAAAGGCAACCACGTAGACGATGTGTGCCGCGAGAAACGCTGCCAACCCCGTGAGAAACCGATCGACGGCGGGCAACAAGAGGATGTCCCCTGCGAGCGACAGAGCGAGACCGCCGACTACCAACCAGTCGATGGATGTCGGACCAGCATCCACAACCGCGACGATCAAGGAGATCAGCACGAGTGGTTTCGCGAGTGCTTCGAGACGAGCGCGCCCGAGGTAGACCGCCGACCAATCGATCAACGCAACTCCGAGGGCGACCCAAACAAACATGCCCTTGGACCCTACGAAGGATCGGCGTGTCACAGGGAGATCCATTCCACAATCCGTACGTCGAGGGTGACCTCGTCATACCATCTCGTGATGAGCGAATCCTCGAGCAGCTCCGGCCCCATCGACCAGTGCATCGAACGCTGGCATCAGCACATCGCACACCAACTCCCGGGCGGCCTCGACAGCGTCTTGCACGCCGATGTCGTCTTCTTCTCGCCGGTGGTCTTCTCGCCACAGGAGGGTCGCGACGTCACAAAGATGTACCTGACCGCCGCTGCGCAAACTCTCGGTGGTGAAAACCAGTCAGCCCAGGAGCAAGCGAAAGCCAAAGCGGATGGAACTGCGTTTCGTTACACGAAGCAGGTTCTCGCTGATCACCAGGCCGTACTGGAATTCGAAACAACCCTCGATGGCAAGTCGGTGAACGGCGTGGACATCATCACCTGTGATGACGAGTCGATGATCACCGAGTTCAAGGTCATGGTCAGACCGTTGCAAGCCATTCAGGCGGTGCACCAACAGATGATGACCATGCTCGAAACAATGCAGGCGGATGCCTGAACGGGTTCGAGGAAGACCGCGCTCTACATCACCCGTTCATCGGACAATCGGTGTCCGGACACATCACACCCGCTCGGTGAGAGCGCAGATGGTCCGCCACAACACCGAGCGCATCGGCGGCGTCAGAAAGTTTGTCCTCCATGGGGTCGAGGAGCAACCCTCGAATGAGGTTTGCGTGCGGCTCCGCAGCGGTTGCCAAGACGCTGCGGCCAGCTTTCGTGAGGACGGCGTCGACGCCGCGCGCATCCCCTTCCGCCGCCTCCCGCGTCACCCAGCCGCGAGTTTCGAGGCGAGCCACCGTCTGTGAAACCAACGCGGCCGATTCTTCGATCTGACGAGCAAGCACAGACATCCGCTGTCTTCCCCCCGCTCCATCGACGCGCACGAGCACCTCATACTCGCGATGAGTCATCCCGCGAGAAACCAGCGATCGTTCGAGTTCTGATTCAAGAATTCGAGATGCGTCGAGCAGCGACGTCCAGAGGCGTAGCTCGGTCGCGTTCAGATGCGCTCCCGTTCCCACGATCTCCCTCATGGCAGTCGCTCTCTCATGACAACCGCATTAGTGCCGCCAGAGCCGCTTCGGAGAAATTTGTTTGCATGAGAACTCCGAGCTTACTAGGTTGTCCGCTGGGTCCTTAAATATTTAGAGATCCGCGAAGGCGAAGACCTACTGAGGAGACGTGAAGTGCGGCGATTTGGCAACGTTCGAGATTCTGGCGGTACATCGGGCACGATGAGGCGGCTCCTGGGCAACATCGCCGCGGTCACACTTCTTGTCGGCGCATTCGGCGTCGCGCACGCGGGCGCTCAGGGAGCGACCGACGACCCCGCGCAGGTCGAAGCTGGCATGGCTGTCTTCGAGAGCAACTGTGCGGGTTGCCACGGTGCTGACGGCACCGGAACCAACAGCGGCCGGCCACTCACCGACGTGGCGACCCAAGAACCCGATCGCCTCGTACACATCGCCAGCGTGACCGACGGCAAAGGCAACATGCCGGCCTTCGGGGGAAACCTCGAGGCAGACGAAATCGATGCAGCCGTGAGTTACGTGCGCTTGACGTTCGTCTCGGCTCAAGAGCCAGAGCTCGCCGTAACCGGCCGCACGACCTCAACGTTGCTCCTCGTCTCGCTGACCGCACTTGTTGGCGGACTCGGCATGGCCGCAGCATCACGACGCATGGGACGCGAAACGCTCTAAGGCGATCGTCCACGCCCATTGACGAGCGAGAGTCGCGAGCTCTATCAGTTTCACGTTCTCGGGCTGGTCATCTAGCGTTGCGCCATGGCGGATGACCAGCCAGACATGACGGAGTCGATGAGCAAGTCCATGAACCTCGACGGCAACGTCGACCGACTGGCAACGTTCTACAACGACTGGGCGTCAAACTACGACGACGATGTGGCCAGTCACGGCTACGGGTTGCCCTCGATGATGCTTCGGACCGTTGAGGCCGCCACCGACGTTGATGATTCGACGACACGATTCAGCGATCGAAGCCTTCGCGTGCTGGATGCGTGTTGCGGAACGGGTTTGGTCGGAGATGCGCTGGCCGAGTTGGGCTACGAGGACCTTCACGGCGTCGATCTCTCCGAAGAGATGATCGCTCGTGCGGCGCAGCGCCGGATCTACCGCTCTCTCGAAGGTGGCATTGATCTGAGTACGACCGCACCAAAACACCTGGTCGGGTTCGGCGACATCGTGACGGTCGGTGGAGTGTTCACCGTTGGCCACATCGAACCAAGCGCACTTCGGGTGATGGCCGAGCTCGTTCGGCCTGGCGGCCTGTTGGTGGTCAGCACTCGGCAGGCGTACCTATTGAAGACCAACTTCCGCGAAGTGGTCGGATCGCTCGTGGGCGATGGGACGCTTCGACTTCTCGTGCACTTCGAAGATGCCCCGTACACCATGGATTCCACCGGCGACTACTGGGCGTTCCACGTCAACTGACGTAACGCCGCGTGTCGCTACGCCGACTGTCGCATCGCGCGACTTAACGTTCTTCCATCGAGATCGCTTGTTTCGGGCATCTCGTGACCGCGCTCGAGACCTTGCCGCGGAGGGACTCCTCGGGCTCGTCGATCAGTACATATAAGAAGTCGTCGTCACGTACCTCGAAGACTTCGGGCGCAAGGTCCATACAGACGGCGTTGCTCTCACAGAGGTCGAAGTCCACCACCACTTTGAATCCCACGATGTGCTCCCCTTTCCGAAGAAAGCCTACTTCCACACAGGGCTCCGATTCGAGTACTGCCGCGGGCGGGTCGTCTACTGTCGCTTCATGACTCGATCGAACCCACTCGTCACCACGGCCTGGTTGCAGGAAAAGCTCCACACCGGCGATGACTCGGTCGTCGTCCTCGAGATTTCGAGCAATGGCTCACCACAAGAAGCGGTCGGCGAGACGCACGTTCCTGGCGCACGTTTCGCGTTTTGGAAGGACCTGCTGTGGTCGGAGACCGATCGCCAGTTCCCCTCGTCCGAAGAGGTTGCTCGACGGTTGTCGGCGTTGGGGATCTCGGACCACAACACGATCGCGCTCGTCGGCGACCCAATTCAGTACGGCACCTATGCGTACTGGGTGCTCACCATGGCGGGCCAAGAGTCGAGGACCGTGCTCGTCGACGGTGGACGTGAGAAGTGGCTCGCCGAGGGTCGCCCTGTGGGCTCGGTGGCCGCCGACGTGACAGACGGACTGCTCACACCCGGGCAACCAGACGAGTCGTGTCGCATCGGTCGACGTGGCGTCCGAGACCGACTGGGCGATTCGGACACGCTCGTCCTCGACGTGCGATCCGCCGAGGAGTTCAACGGAGAACGTGTCTCGCCGTCGTGGTTCGAGGTGGACTACGGGGCGGAGCGCCGAGGTCGAATCCCAGGCGCCACGCATCTCTACTATGGCGGACTTCTCCGGGAGGATGGAACGTTCCGAGATGCCGCCGAGCTCGAGTCGATCCTCGCTCGCCCGGAGAACGGACCGTCTGAAACCATCACGTACTGCAGGCTGAGCCATCGGGCGACATTGGCATGGTTCGCCTTGACGCGAATCCTCGACCGCACAGACGTCCGGGTCTATGACGGCAGCTGGACCGAGTGGGGTTCGATCGTGGGATACCCGATCGAACGTTAACGAACAGCGGGTGGCGCGGTCGACGAACGTACGACGAGTTCGATCGGAAGTTCGATCCTGCCCGTTCCTCCATCTTCAACCTGTTGCATCAAGAGTTCCGCGGCGACGCGCCCCTTGTCGACCAGGGGCTGGCGAACCGTCGTGAGTGGCGGATCCCAGGTTGCCGCGCGCGGGATGTCATCGAACCCAACGATGGAGAGCCCGGCTGGCAGCTCACGCCCGACACGCACCCCTGCCTGGGCTGCCCCGATGGCGAGTTGGTCACTGAAGCACAACAACGCCGTCAGCTCGGGATGTTGTTCGAGCATGTCGGTCGCGGCGTGGCGACCAGAGTCCGGATCGTTGCCACCGGCCTCCCACAAGACGAAGTCTTCGGGATCGAGATCGTGCTCCAGCAGGGCGTCTTCGTAGCCACTGAGTCGGTCTCGGGCAACACGAATCGACGCTTCGGCGACACGTTGACGATCGGTGGGTCCTGAGTTCTCGTCGAGCGACAATCGGCCGAAGAGAACGCCGATCTTGCGATGGCCGAGACCAAGTAAGTGTTGTGCGGCGAGCTTGGCTCCGAAGCGGTCGTCGATACCGACAAACGACGTGCGACTCCCCAGATCGGGTTCATCCACGACTACGACAGGCTTTTCCCGTCTCAATACCGTCTCGAGCGCCGGATGATCACTCGGTACGGAAAAGACGAGGTAACCATCGACTGCCATGTTCGGCACGGCTGTCTCGGCGACATCGACACCTACGGGGACGGGAAGAAGCGTGAGACCGGTGCCTGCGAGCGCGCTGGTTTCTGCGACGCCCTGCATGAAGTGGGTGGTGTCCGGGTCGGTGAACACGAACCGAAGATCTTCGGTGAAGAGCAAACCAATGGCCCCCATGTGACCGGTGCGCAACATGCGACCGGCAGCATCTGGCCCGCGGTATCCGAGGTCTTTCGCTGCGTCGAGAATCTGGTTGCGAAGTTCGTCGCCAAGCTGGTCGGGTCGGTTGTAGGCGTTCGACACTGTCGTGCGCGACACACCGACCCGATCGGCAACCGTTTGAAGTGTTACGCGAGCCACTGCCTCATCCTGGCATCAGTGAACTGTACGGACATCAGGCGGCGAGCTGGACCTCGGTGGCAACCGCTTCGGCAAAGGCGCCTGCAGCGAGAAGTTTGGAGTTGTCGGTCGCCTCCCATGGCACCGTCACGGTGAGCTTGGTGAGGTGGCTCTGTCCGCTCACGTGGAGCTCGCTTCCATCGAGAACGCCAAGACCGCGAGTGAGGCGGACGCCGTCGAGGATCTCTTCGGTCTGCAGGTCGTTCCGGCTGGCACCAATACGACTTGCGGCGGCTTCGAGTCCGTGTCCGACGACGCTCTCGAGGCGTGCGGCGATCCCTGCGGGCTCGGCGTCGATGTACTTCGTGAGTGTGAGGACCATGACTGCTCCATTTCGGACTGGCGATCTACTTGATCGATTAAGTTCTTGATCGATACCGTAGTCGGAAACTTGAGGAATTCCTGCATGACCTCGGTCACCTGCCGCCACTGGCAAGTTATCGAGTTTCGGTCACCTCGTCAGGCGACGGAGGCTTCCCAGCCGTCGTAGTCGCCGCCATGACGTTCGGCGAGCTCTGCAAACCAATCGGTGTTGTCGCGCACGATGTCGAGATCGAGTACGTAGTCGTGACGCTCTGCCACGACGACCCACAAGTCGTCGGCCTCGGGGGTGGGTGCCCGGAGATCTGTGCCGAATCCAGCTGCGGTCGACTCGGCCGCAGCAGCCGTGGCGCCCTCTTCCGAGGGAAAGTAGAGGTAGTACACGACATGTCGCGGTGCCGTGAGGTCCGCACCGGCGTTCACCAGCTGCTCGAGCACGAGCAGATCGCTGTACTTCACACCTGTCTGTGGCGCTCGTTCGTCGAGGTCAACCGGACGATGATCTCGCATTCTGGAAAAGAGTCCCATGGTGGAGACTCGGCATCCATGGGCACCACCTTGAATCGAGCGGCGCACTCGTCAGCTGGTTGTGAATCTCAGCCACCACCGGGGCCCGGCTGGATGAGCCTGGCCTTTGCCCCTGCGAGCTGGTCATCCTGGGTGTGCGATCCCTTGCGTCCTGCCCGCTGTGACCATTCGTCGCTCGCGTCATCGAGGCGATCTTGCATCAGATCCCGCTGCTTCTGCTTGAGTTTGTCAGCTTCGACATTCAATTCGTGCCTCTCTGCAAACGCGTCGGAAGGTAGCGCTGCCAATTCGGCATGAATCTCTCCCAACCGTAGCCGTATGGCTTCTGCTGATGGCCCAGACACCCCGTCATCCCAAGTCATGATGAGTCCAGTATTTCATGCCCAAGTCGCTTTCGGTAGTGGGCATCACTCGTCGCTCACGCGAAATGTGGGAGAACCTCCGAAGCCATCAGTTCGAGCGAGCGCGAGCTCTTCTCGATCGCGAGACCTGGAGGTCGTGCCCAAAAGATGAGACGATCGAAGTGCCGCCGCTCGCGCTGACGTTCGATCTCCTCGATCACCATCTCTGGCGTGCCAACGATGTGTGTCGATCGCGGCAGGTCGTCGGGTGACTGAATCGAGTCGTTCACTTGCAAGAGGTCACCCGCCTCAGCGAACCAGCGCTGATAACACTGGTAGACGTAGAAGTAGTGCTCTTTCACCTCTTCCCAGCCACGCTCGGGGTCGTCGCAGACGTAAATGACCATGTTGGTCGCGAGCTCGCCTGGGGGATGGCCGCCGGCGGCCAGCCCTTCTGAGTATTCGCTGAATACCTCAGGCGCGGCGCCGGAATCGGGCATGAACTTACAGCCAAACCTTGCCGCTCGCCGCGCAGCGATCAGACTAGATCCGCCGATCCACAACGACGGATATGGATCCTGGACGGGCTTGGGACCCACAGCAACATCAGAGAACTGATAATGGCGCCCCTCATGGTTGACTCGATCTTGTGTCCAGGCCTTGATCAGCAACTCGAGAATCTCGTCGGTTCGCGCACCGCGTTGTTTCTTCGGCACGCCCATAGCGTCGAACTCAGCTACGCGGTAGCCGGGAGCGAGACCGAGCTCAAGACGACCCCCGGAGATCGCGTCGACCACGGCGGCCTCCTCCGCGAGACGCAGCGGATGATGAAGTGGAGCAAGCAAGACGGAGGTCCCGAGGCGCATCTTGCTCGTACGCATCGCCATCGCCGAGAGTGCCGAGAACACTGCCGGGAGATAACCCTCTTCGGTGAAGTGGTGTTCAGACACCCACGCGCACGAGAACCCCAGATCATCAGCCCAACCAATCTGATCGAGAGTTTCGGCGTAAAGGTCCTCAGGGTTTCGATACCACTGCGGCGGGTTCCGAAAGTCATACCAGGGATCAAACTTGAGAGTCATACGAGCACCATTCCACCGTCGATCATGATCACTTGTGCGGTCATGTAATCAGAGTCTGCTGAAGCGAGGAATCGCGCTGTTCCCGCGATGTCAGCGGGATCAGCAGCACGTCCTTTGAGAATTCCTGCCGAAAAGTCTTGCATCGCCTGTCCAGGCTGTTCGGAGTCACCGATCTCCATCAGATCGAGGTCAAGCTGTTCCCACAGCGGTGTCGCGACCACGCCCGGCGCGAACGCATTGACCGTGATGTCATGCTCGGCGAGAGCGCGCGCAGCTCCTTGGGTGATTGCCACGACTCCGAACTTGGACACGCAGTACGGAACGAAGCTTGGAAAACCCTCGCGCCCGGCGATCGACGCGGTGTTGATGATCTTGCCGCCAGTTCCTTGAGCGATCATTGCCTTGGCAGCTTCTTGAGTTCCCATCAATACGCCAAGTGCATTTACATTCATGACCTGATGCCAGACTTCTTCGGTGACTTCGAGGAACGGCTGGGGCTTGTTGAAGCCAGCGTTGTTGAACATCACGTCCAAACCACCGAGCTCAGACACGCAGGAGTCAATCATTGCGCAGATATCTGCACGCTCGGCGACGTTTCCACCGACGGAGGCAGCCCGGCCACCGCTCTCGCGGATGTTTGCCGCCACCTGTGCGGCACCATCTGCGTTGAGGTCTGCAACGCATACGGCGGCGCCCTCGGCGGCCAGCCGTTCAGCGATCGATCGACCAATGCCTTGGGCCGCACCTGTGATGAGCACTCGCTTTCCTTCGACGGTCATTTGATGTCCCCTTGTCAATTCGCAGTCGTCGTGTCTTGGTCCTAGATGGATTTCGGGTCGATCAGAATCTTCACGTCGCCACCCGTTGGATCGATCAATCGTTCGAACCCGTCTACTGTCTCCTCAATGCCGACAGTTGCCGTTACGGCAGCTGAACCCCGCATCTTTCCCGATGCCAGAAGCGCGATGATCCGCGGGAAGTCGGTTACTGGATAACACCACGTACCAACAAGGGTGATCTCGCGAAGCGACAGCTCGAAGGCATCTATGGTCGCGGGCGCCACATGCAGGCCCGTCTGAGCGACGGTGCCACGCGAGCGGGTGGCACGAATGCACGCGTCGAGCGCGGGTCCAGCGCCAGCACACTCGATCGAGGCATCGACACCCAGCCCTCCGGTCAACTCCTGAACCTCTGCGACGACATCCACCGCGGTTGGGTCGAGCACGGCCGTCAATCCCAATGATTCCGCTACTGCACGTCTTCTTGGATTGGGTTCCGACAACACAACCGTCGTCGCTCCGCGTGCGATTGCATACTCCGCGCTCAGTATTCCGATCGGTCCGCCACCGGTTACCAACACGGAGGTTCCGGGCGCGACCCCGGCACGATCCACGCCATACGCAGCAACTGCGATCGGCTCGATCAACGCGCCTTGAGTGTTATCGATTTCGTCTGGCAGAACGGACAGTTGGCTCGCTTGCACGATCGCCGCCTCGGCAAGTCCACCCCATGCATAACTCAGACCTGTGCAACCCATCCGTTCGCAGAGATGGTTGTGGCCCAAACGGCAATATGGGCAGGTGCCACAGAACAACAACGGCATGGCCGACACGCGTTGGCCGGGGAGAACATGGGTGACACCCTCGCCAACTTCGAGCACCTCGGCGCAGAACTCGTGACCAAGAATCTGCGGATTCGTCGCGCCAGTGAGCGCGTGTGGTTCAACTGGAGTGACGATGGGTCCGTGCGTGAACTCATGCACATCGGTGCCACAAATTCCGCAAAGGATCGGCGCAACCAGTACCTCACCAGCCGAGGGCCCTGGAGGGTCGGGAACTTCTTCGACACGAACATCTCGACGCCCGTGGTAGACGGCAGCTCTCATATCTGTTCTCCTCTTTTGATTCTTGTTGTCGCGGCCGATGTCATGGGCGTTGCCCCTCTCCACGACCCTCGGGCGTATTGAGGTGTGATTGCGACTCCCGAAGAGCAGGAAGCGCACCATCGAAAGTCCAATACCTTGTTCCGCAGACCAACAGGTCCTCAGCGGGGAACCGCGTAATGATTTCGCAGCCGTCCGCGGTGACGACCACTTCCTCTTCGATCCGTGCAGCAGACCAACCATCCTTAGCCGGCCAGTACGTCTCGAGCGCGAAGACCATGCCCTCTTCGAGAACCTCTGGGTGCTCGAACGAAACCATCCGGCTGAAGATCGGACGCTCCCAAATCGACAATCCAACACCGTGGCCATACTGCAGACCAAACGCATCCATCTCGTTCTCGAATCCGAAGTCGGTCGCCGCTGGCCATACGGCGCAAATGTCCGCGGTGGTCGCACCCGGCTTTACAAGAGCGATCGCACGGTCGATGTATTCACGGCAGATCTTGTAGGCATCTCGCTGAGCTGGTGACGCGCTACCCACCTGGAACGTGCGGTAGTAACAGGTTCGGTAGCCGTTGTAGCTGTGCAAGATGTCGAAGAATGCAGGGTCGCCTGGTCGGATGATTCGATCGCTGTACACGTGAGGGTGTGGCGCGCATCGCTCGCCCGAAATCGCGTTGACCCCCTCGACGTGTTCTGACCCGAGATCGAGCAGAACCTTGTTGACGAGACCTACACATTCGTTCTCGCGCACACCTGGTCGTAGATACCGGTAGAGCTCTTCATATGCTGCGTCCACCATTGAACATGCGTGCGTCAGCAGGGTTATCTCGTCTTTGGTCTTCACCCGGCGTGCCTCGAGAAAGACCTGCTGGCCGTCTACAACGGTCAGCCCCTTGGCGGCAAGCGCCGACAGCACTGGCATCTCGGCGATATCAATTCCGATCGGCTCGTTCTCGAGCCCGTGTTCCTTCAAAACGTCATGGACCTTCGTGGCGACGTCATCGGCCATTCCGGCTCCTGGCGGCATCGCCCCACGGAGGGTGGACATACCGGCGCGAGACCCGTGCGTCGTGTGACACGACTCCCCGGGTGTCCCAGCATGTGCGTGGCCGTGATCGAGCCATGGGGCATAGAGCTGGTGGTGTTTTGCCGCTGAGCCGAAGTCCCAGATGATTGGCTCGCCACCACGCGGCAGGAGTGCGAATCGGATGAGCTTGTCGATGGCCCACGTCCCGATATGCGTCGAGGTCATATAGCGAATGTTCGAAAAATCAAACGTCAACAGCGCGCCGAGCTCTGAGTCCTCCAGCGTCGCCTTGAGTCGCCCGAGGCGCTCCGTTCGGAGGCGGTCCATGTCTGTGCGCTGCTCCCAATCCACTGTGTTGGGTCCGAACGTCGCGATTGCCATCTAACTGCTCCTGGAGTCTGTGTGTCTTGAGGGGATCATGAGAGTCGGGTCTCGATTTCCTCGAGCGTGGGCCTCGTTGTCAGATACTTTGCAGAAGCCGCGTCTCGTTCGTCCTTGAGGTAGTAGTCGACCTGCACGAGTTCGAGTACTAAGTCGTCAGGGTCGGTGAAATAGACCCAGCGCCACCCAGCAAGCGGACCCTCGTCCACGATGTTGATATCGGAGTAGAAAGGGACGCCTTCGGCTTCGAGTTCCGCCTTCTTGGCGAAGACATCATCGACTTTGAAGCAGACGTGTGCGGCTCCCATGTGATTGTTCGGCACCGGCGCCGTGCTCTCGGGCGGCCTATTTCCATATTCGAGCAGCTCCATGGTCGAATGCTCTCCAACCCACATGGTGACCTGGCGCAGCGAGGCGTTCTCCACGTTCACGCCTTTGGAAAGGTCCGGGCCGTCGAACCACGGCGTTGGTTCGTTCGCGAATGGGAGCCCGAGGAGGTCGTGGTAGAAGTAGATCGATCGATCAAGATCGCGGACGACCAGTCCGACGTGGTGGATTGCGTTCAGTGACAACTTGAGCTCCCTTGCGTGACGAGTATGGATATGTGATGACTGCTGACTAGCCGACCGATCGTTCGCCTCGGATCTGGCTGTAGACGACTGCTGCGGCGAGAATCAGCAGGCCCTGAAACAAAAGCTCACGGGCCTGACTGAACCCCAGGAACGTCGCGCCGTTGATGACCTGAACGATCAGGCCAGCACCAAAAATCGTCCCAATGAATGATCCACGTCCCCCGAGCAGCGTCGTTCCTCCGAGCACGACGGCGGTGATCGTGTCCAGCGTGAAACCTTCGCCTTGTGCTGGATCACCGATGCCGAGCTGAGCGAGCAAGATGACCGCTCCCAGAAAGACAAAGAAGGAGACGGCCATGTACCCACCGAGCAGCGTGCCTGTTACACCAACGCCGATCTTTCGAGCTGAATCCTCGTTGGAACCAACCGCCCGCAGTCGAAGGCCCCACGCCGTTCGCCGGAGGCCGTACTCCATCGCAACAGCGGTGAGGATGAACAGGACAAAGGCGACAGGTACGCGTTCAATCTTCGTCGTGATTGCATCTGTGACGCTGCGACTGATGATCCCGCCAGGCGAATCACGAAGCACGAAACTCAGACCCTGAAGACCGATGAACATGGCGAGCGTCGCTGCAACGGGAGTGAACTTCAAGAACCGGATGAGCGATCCGTTGCCCAGACCGATCGCAAGGGCGCACAGCGCCATCAAGACGAACCCGACGGTCCATATGAACGCCGACTTCTCATCGACGATGAAAAAGGAGCCAACAACGACAAGGAAGCCCGAGAGCGGACCCACCGACAAGTCGATCCCTCCGAGCAGTAGAGCGATGGTTTGTCCGATTGAGATGAACCCCAATGCCGCGCACAGCAACATCACCGAGGAGGTGTTGAATGCCGAAATATATCGATCGTTCTGCGTGTAGATGTACGAACCGAGGGCGATCATCAAGAGGGCCAGGACCGCCACTGGCGCATAGTCACCGCGAACGAACCGGGAGACGGCCGTAGAAGGCCTGCGGCCTCCGTCGGCGACCGCTCGTTTGTGGCCTTCCGCACGCATCGCTGCATGGATGATGGCCTCCTCGGTGACTTCTTCCCCCACCAATTCAGCCACGCTCTCACCGCGGGACATCACCAACACGCGATCACACAAACCCTCGAGCTCGAGGGCGTCAGAAGATGCCACGACCACGGGAACTCCGCCGGCTGACACCGAACGAAGAATGCCGTAGATCTCCGCGCGTGCACCGACGTCGACGCCTTGCGTTGGTTCGTCCGCGACCAGGATCGACGGCTCTGAAAGCAGGGCTCTCGCTAGAACCACCTTCTGTTGATTTCCACCCGACAGGGAGGTCACGGGGGCTTCGAGACCCGCAGACTTCGTGTTCAACGAGTCGAGTTGTCTACTGACGACCTCGTTCTCCACATTTCGGCTCACGAAGAGACCTCGCACGAATCGGTCGAGCGCCGAGACCGACGCGTTCTCGCGAACCGACAGGCTCATCATCAGCCCTTCCGAATGCCTGTCCGGGGGCAAATACGCAGATTGGTTGCGGAGATTCTTAGGTGACAGCGTCACGTCTCCGACCTGGACCGATCCCGAGAAGTTCTCGAGACCGGCCAGTGCCCGCAACAGCTGGCTCTGGCCATTGCCGACGACACCTGCGATTCCGACGATCTCACCTCGATGGGCCGAAATGGAGATGTCTGAGAAGTCCGCGCCGCTCACGCTGTTGATGGCCAGGGACATGTCGCCCATGTTGTGTCGCTCGAGTTTTGGCGGGAACGTCGACTCGAGTTTCCGGCCGACAATCAGACTGAGCAAGTCATCGTCGGTGATTCCGTCGACGACCGAGACGCCCCGAACCCGACCATCGCGTAAGACCGTGACGCGATCGGCGATCACACGAACCTCGGCGAGTCGATGCGTGATGTAGATAACTGAGGAACCTGAAGCTGCAACCCGTCGTATTCGATCAAAGAGCATGTCTACGGATGCCTGGTCGAGCGGCGCCGTCGGTTCATCGAGAATGAGGATGGAGGGTTTGACGATCAGCGCCTTGGCCAGCTCGAGAAGATGCCTTTCGACGATCGACAACGAGGCCACCCGGTCTTCGAGGTGTGACATGAAGCCAACGTCATCGAGCATGAGGCGCATGGTTGCCTTGACGTCCCCGTTCTCTGCGAGGATCGACTTGGGAACTGAGACGCGCAGGTTCTCCGCGACCGTCATGTCGGGAAGCAGCGCAGGGTGTTGATGCACGATCGCGATCCCCAGCTCGGCGGCTCGGGCGGGGTTCAAAGCCTCGATATGAACACCGTCAATTTCGATCGATCCCTCGTCGGCTTGGGTCGTGCCCGATGCGATATTCATCAACGTCGACTTACCGGCACCGTTTTCTCCGAGAAGCGCATGCACTTCACCAGCTGGCACTTCGAGCGATGCCTCTGCGAGCGCCTGCACTCCGCCGTATCGTTTCGTCACGCCACGGAGTACGATTCGCGGCTCGTCTACGTCCCTCGCCTCATCGGTGTGTGGTGCTATGTCGACCATTTTGTTTCTTTGTGTTTCCCAGTGAATTCGGTGATGAAGGGGCACGCGAAGCCAAGTCGACCTCGCGTGCCCACTTCGACCAGCATTTAGCCGATCAGGGCGTCTTGCTCATCGGCATCCATCTCAGCAGAGAGATAGATCGCTCCATCGAGGTCAGCGCGGCAGGTGACGGGGTTTGGCGAGTCCGTTATCGAGTTCTCGAATGGGATCGCAGGATAAATCTCATCGTCAGGGGTTGTTCCTCCGGTTGCCAACGCAACGGCCCATTGGACAGCAAGTCGAGCGTGGTCGTTCTGCGTCGTTACCGTGAAGAGCTCAAAGTCCGGGTTGTTGGCCTTGTTGTCTTCATAGAAACACGCCAATGAGTTGCCGTCAGAGGTCGCAATCTTCGGCACCGATCGACCGCTCTTTTCGAACTCCGGCAGAGCGCCGACGAGCGATGGCCCGAAGTCGGAAACGATGACATCGATCTCGGGGAACTGAGCGATCGCGGCGGTCAACACTTGTTGTGTCACCGCTGGATCCCATCCCGTTACGGAGAAGGGTTGTTCGCCGATCATCGTGTACTTGCCGGTCGGTTCGAGAATCGACGCGAGCCCTTCGGCCTCGAGCACTCCCTGGCTGTTCCCGGCTGGGCCGCTGATCATGAGCACGTTTCCGCCATCGGGAAGGTTCTCGACGATCCACTCACCCCACACAACGCCAGCACCGAAGTGGTCAGCATCGATGAATGCATCGAAGTCCTCGCCAGCTGTACCGCCTGGATCGACCCGGTACGGCACGGTGACGACACCCTCTTCGTAGGCACTACGAAGGGCGGGGAGAATCGCATCGCCAGCATCAGGGAAGACAACTAGTGCATCGACACCCGTAGCAACCATCGCTTGGATGTCGGCGATCGCCTTCTGCGTGTCACCTCCGCCGTCTGCGTAGTCGACCTGACTGACGCTGGAGCACTTTGAAGCCTCGTTCCGGGCTGCTTCGGTTGTCACGAGCCTCCAGCTGTTGCCACCGAAGCCGTCGGTGAATCCGAGGCGGACCTCATCAGGACCGCACCACGATGGTCGGTCTGAGGCGCCATCATCAGCGGCTGCCGTGTCGGCAACCGTGTCGGCAACTGCCGCTGTTGTGGCAGAACTCGACTCGTCATCGCTTCCGCAGGCTCCGGCAAAGATGGCTAAGACGGCAACAAGCGCTATTGGCTTGAACCACCTTATCTTGTTGGTTTTCATGTTGGATTCCCCTCCTGAGTTAGGAATTGCTGTTGGTATCGCATTTGGATTGATGGTTTGGTCGTGAATCGGGGTGACGATCACCGCTATCCGACCGTCAGTTGGTTGGGCGGCGATTCGTCTGCGGTGGGTCTCTTGAGTCGTGCAGCGACAGCGCGCCAATCGATCGTGTACAGCGCGATTCCCACAGTGAGCGCCGCCGCCTGCACCAGGGTCCGGCTCGCAAATCCGACGCCGAGCGCAAGAGCAAACTGCACGAGCTGCGTGAGAAAGAGTGCAGCAACGGCGGTTGCGACGAGGTTTCCTTTGCCACCGAGTAACGACGTTCCGCCCAGTACAACGGCGGCGACCGACGGAAGAAGATAAGCCCGGCCTTGGAATGCAGTCGGCTCGGTCACGATGCCCGCCAGCAGGACGCCCCCAAGCCAATAGTGCATCTGTGCCCAGAAGTATGCGCCGACCCGATGTCGTTGAATTGGCGCACCGGTGGTGAACATCGCCATCGGATTGGCACCCACCGCCTCGAAGCGTCGGCCCAGCTGCGTATGTTTGACGACCGTGGTCGTGACGATGGTGATCCCGACTGCGAAGTAGACCGAGTTGGGAATCCCCAAGGTCAATCCCCCCCCGATCTTCGCCATCAGGTCTGTCGTCGTCCGTGGAATCCCGCCCGAGATGGCAAAAACTCCTGACATCAAGAGCGTGTCGGTTCCCAGGGTGGCCACGATGGGGTTGAGCCCCAGACGCCCGATAAGAAATCCATTTGCCAGACCAGCCAGGGCGGCGACGCCAAGCGCCATCAACACCGCAGCGAAGAGCTTGGAGTCCTCACCGGCAGCCTGCCTGGTGGTTATGACCACGACGATGGAGACCGCACCAACCACGGAGAGGTCGATGCCACCTTGCTGGATCACGAGCGTCTGGCCAAGCGCAACGATGGCCAACACGGCAGCAAACGGCAACATGCCAAGTAGCGCGCCTTGGCTGACGCTGCTCGATGCGAAAACGCCGCTGGCGGCGAAGAGCAGTACGCAAGCTGTCGTGACCGTAATCAGTCCGCGTGACACAGGTTGCTCCCAGATGATGTTCTGGCTCGGGTTTCGACGCTCAAGAGATCCGAGCCCTCCCCATCGACACCGCCAATTCGGCGAGTCTGTGGCTCATTCGCAGTGCATTCGATTGCATCATTTCACAGCATGCAATCGAATGCAAGGCATACAGACGCAATGACCTAGTAGTTCGTGATTTGGACTTTCACGTTGGTCGCCCGGTCCTCTGAAGCCCCCAGAGCGGACGCCGCATCTGCAAGCTCGAAAGTTTGTGTGATCATCGGCGAAAGATCGAGCCCGGTCGTGGACATGAAACGAATTGTCTCCGGCCAGATGTCTGGTGATCCTATGGTTCCCGAGATTGCGAGCGCCTTCGATTGGATCTGTCCGAGTGTGGCCTCGGCGCTACCACCAACGTTGATTCCGATGAAGCCCAACCGACCTCGATGTGCCGCGATGTCGAACGCCGAGGCCATCGCGCCAGGGTTTCCCGAAGCCTCAATGACCACGTCGGCACCGGCACCGGCCGTCAGATCGCGAATCTGTTCGGCCGCCGATGCGACCGTCGGATTCACCGTCTCCTGCGCGCCCAGAAGCGTTCCAAGCGATCGCCTATGTTCGGTCGGCTCAATCAGAATTGGTCGGGCTCCCATCAACGAAACAGCTGAAATCGCACTCAAACCAATGGGTCCACCACCCAAAACCGCAACGGTGTCACCAGGATTGACTCCGCCGAGACGGTCGATCGAATGATACGCGCAGCTGAAAGGTTCAACCGTCGCACCCTGCTGCCACGACAGTTCGTCTGGGAGATGGTGTGCCCAATCCTCGCGGATCTTGAAAACCTCAGCTGCCGCGCCGCTGATGGAGAATCCAAAATGGTCGACTCCGCCATTCACCGTGCATTCACCAACGATGCGATCGCCGACTTTGAACTTACGAACCTCGGAACCAATTTCGACGACTTCGCCGGACCACTCGTGGCCCGGAATGATCGGAAACCGCACCGGAATGATGTAGTTGTCCGAGAGTAGATCGAAGTCTGAATGACAGATTCCCACCTGCTTGAGCGAAGCAAGAATTTCATTGGGACCGAGCTCGGGCTCATCGACTTCGCCGACCTCGGCGACTCCAGCTTGAGCAAATACGAGAGCTTTCACGGGACACAGCCTTTCGCCCACAACACACGTGCAGACAGGTTTTTTACACTACAATCGATTGCACGATCTGGCAAGCGTGGCGATGGGTCCCCGCTCGGCTATAAATCAGGATCAGCAGCCCCAAAATGACATCGCTGAGGAGAAACACATGAAGGCCGCCGTCTACTACGGACAGAAGGACATTCGTGTCGAGGATGTGGCGTTGCCATCTCCGGCTGAAGGCGAGCTGCTCATCGCGATCAGCAGCGTCGGGATCTGCGGCACCGACGCAGCAGAGTTCGAATACGGACCATCGCTGTTCCCGATCAGTCATCGCCACGCCGTCACCGGCCACTCGGGGCCAATGGTGCCAGGCCACGAATTCGCTGGCGTGGTTGCAGGTGTTGGTGCCGGAGTCACGGGGTTTTCTGAAGGAGATCTCGTCACGTCGGGTGCGGGCATCTCGTGTGGATCGTGTTCTATGTGTCAAGCGGGAAGGACCAACTTGTGCGCGAGCTACAGCACCGTCGGTCTGGAGCGGAACGGTGGTCTCGCCGAATTCACCACAGCGCCGGCTGTCGCGTGTGTGAATCTCGAGCAACGGTCGATCAGCTCCGACGTGGCGGCGCTCGCTCAGCCAATGTCGATCGCGGTACACGCGATGCGACGAGGCCAGATCAGCCGTGGCGATGACGTTGTGGTCCTCGGAGCCGGTGCCATCGGAGCATTTCTCATTCATGCCGCATCGAGGGAAGGCGCGAATGTCACCGCCGTCGACCTGGATCCGCGTCGGCTCGAAGCCGCCCGGGCTCTTGGAGCTACTGCGACTGTGCAAACAAATCGCGACTCTTCGATAACAGCCCAGCTTCTCGCACAAGGGCTGCAACCAAAAATCACCTATGAGTGCACGGGTGTTCCGCCGGCCGTTGAGGCAGCGGTGACCGTGACGGAGCGTGGCGGAAGAATCGTCATCGTCGGCCTCCAGAAAAAGCCGGTACCTGTTGAGCTTCTTGCCGTGACGCTCCAAGAGAAAGAGCTGACGGGCACGATGGCTCATGTCTTCAACGCGGACTTCGGCCATGCGGTCGATTTGGTCGAAAACGAGCGAGACCTTTGGGCCCTGGTCGCTCCCGACGTGCTGCCACTAGACGACCTTGTCGACGAGGGCCTACGCCCAATGATTGAGAATCGGGATACACCTATCAAGACATTGCTCGACCCCCGAATCGAGTCCAAACGACCAATAGACGTGGGTCAAAATGATGGAGATCGATGACTGCTACCAGCGGCGAACTGAGCGCCAGTTTCAGCGCATTGAGGTTATGTGTCGCACAGGAGGTCAACCGTCATTTCTGATGTAACGCTCAAACACATCGCGTCGTCGCTCGGCGTCAACGCATCGACGGTGTCACGTGCGCTAGACCCCGCCAAGTCTCATCTCGTAAGCGAAGAGATGGTCGCTCAGGTTCGGCAAGCCGCAAGTGAACTCGGCTACCGGGGGGATCGTGTTGCGGGGGCGATGCGCCGCGGTGCGACAGGTACCGTCGGCGTAATCGTCGCCGACCTCGCAAACCCGTTCATCGCGCCGGTCATCCATGGCATCGCACAGAGTTTGGCGACAGAGCAGATGTTGCCCATGATCGTTGAGACGAACGACGACCCAGCGGAGCTCGCGTCGAGCGTCGATCACCTTTTGAGCCGGCGCGTCGATGCAGTCATTTGCGCAGGAGCGCGCTTTGAGAATCGCGAGGTCCTTGAACAGGCGGCGGTGCACACGCCGTTGATCATCGCTGTTCGAGGACTACCAAACTCCGTATTGACTCAAGTACTCCACGATGATCGTGCCGGCGGAGCCATGGCAGCGCGTCACCTCCTCGAGCGCGGGCACAAGAGAGTCGCTGAGTTGCGCGGCCCTGATGACGTTGGGAACTTCGTGGCCCGACATCAGGGATTCCAGGATGAATGCGGAATAGCAGCGGCCGAGGCAATAGATCTTCCGTCAGTTGGCGCTCGACCAATTCGAGCCGAAGGTGAACGGCTGGCGCAAGTGTTGCTCGACGAGCATGGCGACAACCTTCCCACCGCAGTCTTCGCGCACAACGACCTCATGGCAGTTGGAGCACTAAGCGTATTTCGCGAGCATGGATTGTCGTGTCCCGACGACATCTCGATCGTGGCGTATAACAACTCGCCGATGATTGACCAAGTCGATCCACCTCTCACCTCGGTCGTGTACCCAGGAATTGAGGTAGGTCGCGCTGCTGGCGATGTCTCTCTGCACCTCATCAGTCAGCCTGAGGACCGTGCGGCTGGTGCAATCTTTCCTCCGACGATGTGTATTCGAGACTCAGCGAAGCAGTTGTAGGCACAAAGTTGAATCTCGACGCCTCAAATTCAGTGTTTCTCGATTGACGATACGTACGTCATGTGCAATCGTTTGCACAGTGCAATTGATTGCATTCGCAGCGATTAGGGGGATGACGTGCAGCGAGAAGACGTCGAATTCGTGAGCGATGGTGTGACGCTACGCGGATGGTTGTACCTACCTACCGATACGTCGGCTCCGGTACCAACTGTCGTTCTGGCGGGCGGATGGTGTTATGTCCGTGAACTTGTGATGCCTTACTACGCAGAGGCGTTCGCGGCGGCAGGAATCGCTGCGCTTGTCTTCGACTACCAGAACCTCGGTGTTTCGGACGGTGAAAACAGACAACACCTCGATCCATGGGCACAGATTCGCGACTACCAGAACGCACTGAGCTATCTAGAGACTCGAGCTGAGGTCGATAACGGCCGACTCGGCGCCTGGGGAATTTCTTACTCGGGTGGGCATGTGCTCATTCTCGCCGCAATCGATCCCCGGCTTCGCACGATCGTCAGCCAGATCCCGGTCATTGACGGATACCGCAATATGCGCCGGGTGCACGGCACGATGGGCTACCGCAAGCTCTGGGACCGAATTCTCGAAGACCGTCGAGCGAGGTACACCGACTGGAATTCACGTCTGCACATCCCCCATGCAACAGCGGAGCCCGAAAAGGACCTATCCACCTGGCCGTTTCCTGAAACATTCCACACATTCATGGATCTCAAGGAACGAGAAGCGCCGCTATATGAGAACCGAAGCACGGTCGAGTCCGTAGATCTGCTCCTGAACTACGACGTGATGCCCTTTGTGCGCCGCGTGTACAACACTCCAACTCTGATGATCGTGGCCGAGGGCGATGACCTCACGCTGTGGGATCTCGAGATCGAAGCCTTCAACGCACTTCCTGTCACCAACAAAGAACTCACGATCCTCGAGCACACGTCGCACATGACTCTCTACAGCGACCAGACGAAACTTCAACGAGCCGCTGCGTCGGCCACGACGTGGTTCACGAAGACGCTGCTCGACACCCACTGAAAGAACATCGATGCAACTGCACAATGACCTCGGCCATCTGACGTACTCAACACTCGTGCACCCTGGTGATACCTGGCACGAGATGAAGTCGAGCCTCATGATGTACGGGCCCGCGGTGAAGAAAGCCATCAGTCCAGACTCTCCCTTCGCCGTGTCACTCCGACTCTCGGCACAGTCAGCGCGTCTTCTCTTGGACGATGCGGAAGAGCGTGCCGAACTTCGATCGTTCATGAACGACGAATCTCTCTACCTGCTGACCGCAAATGCGTTTCCCTACGGCCCATTCAAAGGCGGGGTGGTCAAGGAGCGGGTCTATGAACCCGACTGGACGACCGAGGATCGAGTCACCTACACGCTCGCCGTCGCCGAGGTACTTGCTGACCTCGTACCTGTCGAGATCAAACCGAGCATTCAGACTGCACCCCTTGCGTTTCGTCCGAACGTCACGGGTCCTGACTACATAACGACGTTCACTCGCAATGTTCACCGCGTCATCGCTGGACTCGTCGATATCGAAAGACGCACCGGCCGGACAGTCACGTTGGCGCTCGAACCGGAGCCGTGGTGCTTCCTGGCCACGACCACCGAGACGGTCGCGTACTTTGAGCAACACCTCTACAGTGCGGCCGGCGCGGCTGCTCTCGCCGATCTTGCCGGCATGTCACTCGCACAGGCCCATGGTGCGCTTCGACGCCACCTCGGTGTTGTATTCGATATCTGCCATCAGGCGGTCGAGTTCGAAGACATCCCGACGTCCATCAAGCAGTACGGGTCAGCGGGCATCCCAATCTTCAAGCTCCAGGAAGCTGCGGCACTGTGGATTCCCGAGGTCACCGCGGACGTCGTGAAGGAGCTGGTGCGTTACTCCGACACGATCTACCTCACGCAGACAACACAGCTTCGCGACGGTGAACTTCGACAGTTTCTCAACATCCAGGATGCTGTGGCGGCATGGCGCGCCGACCCGAACCCATGTGAGTGGCGAACACACTTTCACGTACCGGTCTTCCTAGAGGATCTCGGGCCCTTCCGCACGACGAGGTTTGCTATCGAGGACGCTCTCCGGGTGCATGCTGATGCACCGGTTTCTGACCACCTCGAGATCGAGACGTACACCTGGGACGTCTTGCCGGATCATCTGAAGAACGCTGATATCACGACATATGTGACGCGTGAGCTCGAATGGGTCGAGCAGACGCTGATGGGGGTAACGAAAGAGGCTCGCTCATGAATTTGGACCTGGATGGCAAGCGGGCGCTTGTGACCGGATCGACGCTCGGCATTGGTCGTGGCATCGCCGAGGCGCTGGTCGCCGAAGGAGCTGAGGTGATCGTAAACGGACGCGACGCCGACCGAGTTGAAATCACGGTTTCCGAGCTTTCCAAGTTCGGGTCGGTCACTGGCTTCGCTGCCGATCTATCGACCCTCGCCGGGGCAGCGGAGCTAGCGGATTACGCAAGGTCTCGCGGGCACATCGACATCTTGGTCAACAACGCCGGGTACTTCGAGGTGAAGGAATTCTGGGATCTCGAGGAAGCTGACTGGAAACGTTCGTTCGAGTTGAACGTGATGAGCGGGGTTCGTTTGGCGCGAGAGTTTCTTCGTCCGATGCTCGACGGGAACTGGGGCCGCGTGATTTTCATCGCCTCCGAGCAGAGCTCCAAACCCAACCCGTCGATGATCCATTACGCGATGTCGAAGACCGCGCAGATCTCTATTGCGCGAGGTCTCGCGGAGCTGACGACTGGCACCAACGTCACCGTGAACTCGGTGCGGGTGGCCCCTACCTGGACCAACGGTGTTCAGGCATTCATGAATCAGGCGGCCAAAACCGAAGACTCGACAGCCGAAGAAATGAGCCTCGCCTACTTCGAAGACGGCGAAGGTTCATCGTCGCTCTTGGAGCGTTGGGCAACACCCGCGGAGATCGCGAACGTCGTGACGTTTCTCTGTTCGCCGCGGGCATCTGCAATCAACGGAGCGTCCACACGCGTCGACGGCGGAATGATCCGTTCACTCTTCTAGCCGCAGTCTCGGCAGGGCCAGCCTTCAACGGCGTGCAGAAGTCGGCTTACCGGGAACCAAGTGCCAGAATGAGCTCAGACACTTCGATCAAGGATGCTCGATGCACAACACCTTTCTGCACCCCTTCACCGACCCATCGATGGGCCAAGCCGACCTGGTCAACATCGTGCGGGCCAAGGGTTCGATTCTGTGGGATGACCAAGGCAAGGACTACGTCGATGGATTGGCCAGCCTTTGGTACTGCCAGGTCGGACATGGTGAGCAGCGCATCATCGACGCCGTCACCCGTCAGCTGAACACCCTCGCCGCCTACAATACGTTCTCGCCGTTCACGAACGATGTCGCGCTTCGTGCCGCCGAGGCCGTGGCGTCAGTCTCGCCGCACCCCGACGGGCGCGTGTTCTTCGCCTCTTCGGGTTCCGAATCGATCGACACCGCACTGAAATTGAGTCGATTGATCCAACAGCGGAGGGGCAACGCGGACAAGCAGATTGTCGTGAAACGAACCCGCGGGTATCACGGTGTGAACTTCGGCGGCACCTCCGCCCAGGGCATCGAGGCGAACCGGGTGGGATGGGGTGAGCTCGTGCCCCACTTCATGGAAGTGCCTGCCGACGACATCGAGGCGCTTGCGTCGGTGTTCGCCGAGCATGGCCCCAACATCGCTGCCGTGCTCAGCGAGCCGGTCCAGGGTGCGGGCGGTGTCTTCACTCCGACAGATGGCTATCTGCAGGGTGTCCGGCGAATGTGTGACGACCACGGCGCACTGATGATCCACGACGAGGTGATCTGTGGTTTTGGGCGCACCGGCAGTTGGTTCGGGTCGCAGACCTACGACGTCACCCCTGACCTCATCACGTTCGCCAAGGGCGTCACGTCCGGCTACCAGCCGGTGTCCGGCGTCATTATCAGCCGGGCGGTGTCCGAGGAGCTCGAGGCGATGGGCACGTTGCTGCGTCACGGTTACACCTACTCCGGGCACCCTGCTGGCATGGTGGCGGTCTCGGCCAACATCAAGGTCATCGCAGACGACGGATTGGTCGAACGCGCCAACGACGTGGGCGCAAAGATCTCTGCGGGGCTGTCGGCGTTGGAGGCCGATGGCCTGATCGAGGGCTTCGACGGCGTCGGCGCTCTGTGGGGTGTCGAGCTCGGCCGAGACGCGATTCCGGTCCGAGATCACATGCTCTATGAGAGCGGCGTCATCGTCCGGCCGATCATCTCTCGAATCGCCATCTGCCCTCCGCTGGTCATCACCGACGAAGAGATCGCCCGGATGTTGGACGCTCTGGCCGAGGGGCTCACCGCCACTTCGTGAGAAAAGCGTTCGATCCAACGTTCGCCATGTTGAGGTTCAGTCAAGGTCTTCGACATCCGATGTGATCGCTGTGAAGCGTTTGTTGGTTCTCGGATCTCTTTTGATCTTCCTTGGCGCGTGCGCAGCGACGTCTGACGTCGATGTGGCCGAGGGGCCACTCATCGAAAACGCCGGCCTTGAAGACACTGGCGCGCTCCCCATTGAGGTACCGACGTCAACCCCACGGACGGTTCCAGAGACGCCGTTGCCGCTGCGAGATGCGACTGAACCGGATCCACAAATCACCCAGGAGCGACCGCAATATCTTCTTACCACGGAGGACCTTCCCGGCTGGCAATACACCCGCTCGATGGACTTCTTGGCTGAGCCGACGTTCGAGGCCACAGACTGCGACCTGATGAACCAAGCCTGGGGCGCCCACGCACAACCCGGGAGTCGCATCCGGGCTGGCAGCGGTGAGGTCAATCTTCGCCAGACGGTGGTCGAAATGCCCGATGCCGCCAGCGCAACAGCCGTACTCGATGCGGCCGATCGAGTCTGGCTGGAATGCACTGCACTCGACGTCGCTGGTGACACATGGTGGATCGAGCCTGTCGAGATTCCCGAAGCCGGCGAGTGGCGCACGAGCGGCATCGCCATCGGCCTAAGCGACTCGATGTGGATCATCGGCTACTGGCAACTCGGTGAACGGATTGTTTTCGTGGACATCGATGGCGAGCAACCCTGGGACGCAGTGGACTCTGTGGCGAAAGCAGTGGCGGGTCGACTCATCGGAAGACCAGCGCCAGCCCAAACAACTGCGAACGACATGCCAGTACTCGTGGACCCGGACCCACCGAAAGAACCGTCGAGCACGCCAGCGCCGCCGCCGACAACCGCGCCCCAACCCAAATGGACGGATGACGTCCTCGCCACCCTCGTCCCGGAACCTTCCGAGATCGGACCAAGATGGAAGCTCGGATACGGGAGCATCGTCAGTCCCGAACCCGGCGGCGACCTCGAGATCCCAGGATGTGACGTTCCATCACCAGCAACACCCGCCGGGATTGAGGTGACCTTCGAGCGAGACGAAAGCTTCGAAGTCCTCGAACTCCAACTCCTGTCGGGGACGGCAGAAGTCGCATCCGCCTGGCCGTCATCGTTCCGAGCGCTCGTGGACTGCGACCTCTCCGAATCTGGGTTCGAGGAAATGGTGGAGGTCCCGGCGCAGGCGGAAGGCGCCGACGACATCGTCGTGCTCGAGGCCGAACTAGCTCTGGGGGATCTCGCTAGATTCGGCGATGCCACCGTGCCGACTCACGCCTTCTTCGCTGTAGCAAGGTTTGAGGGCCTGGTCGTGGGCTTGCTCTGGGTTTCCGAAGAAGACGCTGTTTCGGTAGACGATGTCACACGGATCGTCGAAATGATCGCAACCAAGCGGTAGGTGGGGCGAGGCGCCGCAGTCTTGGAGCCGCGAGGACCGGGGCTTGCGAGAACGGTCAACAAAGACATGCATGAGAGGATCGACTGGTTCGGAGGTCCGCGACCAAAGGTGTCAGAGTAAGGAATTAGGTCTTGCTCGAGATCCGTTGCCTGAGCGCCGAGACCATGTCTACGAACGCATCTTGGCCCATCGACCACACCTGCGTTTCCAGCTCGTTGTCGATCGCTGCGTCGCTGGTGGTCACCGCGATGGTGTTGTGAATGGTGTCCTTCGTTCGCATCAAGAGCTCTTTTGGCACCTGGCCGGCCTTACTGGCCATCTCTTCTGCCGCGGTGAGGAGATCGTCGTTGGGAACACATTTCCAGGCCAGGCCTATCTCGGCTGCGCGAGGCCCGTCGAGGACTTCACCGAACAGCACCATTGCCTTCGTACCTTGCAGCCCGACATTGTGCCGGAGCCGCCAGGTGTGTCCACCGCCGGGACCGAGGCTTATCTGTAGAAATCGAGAGTCGAACTTCGCGGACTCGGCCGCGATGACCACGTCGCATACGAGCAGGGCATTCATGCCAGCGCCAACGGCTGCACCATTGACCGCGGCGATGGTGGCCAGTCGACTGTTTGCGATCCGCACGAAACCTGCGTAGATCCTTCGCATCCCATCGGGCCCGGGGTTCTCGAGCAGCTCATCGAGATGTCCGCCGGAGCAAAAGCCCTTACCAGCGCCCGTAATGACCACGGCATTGATATCGGGGTCGGCCTCGAGTTCGTCGAAGAGTTGTTGTATCCGTTCGCTCATCGCAAGGGTGAAGACGTTGCGCCTGTCAGGGTCGTTGAGCGTGACGATTGCGTACCCTTCGCGCTTGTCCACCAATACGGGTTCAGCGACTGTGTCTGTCATTGCTCAGGTTCTCCATTGAATGTGTTTTATCTCGAGGAATTCACGCATTCCCCACTCGCCCAGCTCTCGACCGTCCGTATCCGCCGAATGGTGTGTCCGGACGCAGCGAACCACCGCCGCTGTTCCACACGGTTCCCAGCGCGGCCGCCGTTCTTTCCATGCTTACTTTCCTACGTTCCAGACAGACACTCGGGTGCCCAATCTAGGTCGGCGCTCGCGAAACAGCGGGTTCATCTACTCATCCATGTTTCGCGTCACTCGATCGGACCGACGCGCTAAAACCGTGAGATGAAAGGGATGCAGTGACGGGCGGCAGGGAGCCCAAGACTGAATACGACCCCGCCGCAGTCGATCAGCTGCTGTCCGGAGTAGGTCACGGCCCGCCTCACCATCACCAACCGAAAGGTCTCGTCGGTCGCGCCTCGCTTCGCTTGGTCAGCTTCGCGATGTCGCAGCCCCGCCGCGTCCTAGCACTGACGGCACTATTTACCCTCGTATTCGGAGCAATGTTCGTTCGGGTGAAAGTCGACACCGACCCCGAGAACATGCTTCCTGCAGACAATGAAGTCCGGGTGCTCAATGCCGAGATGCGCGAGGCATTCGGTACCGGCGACATGATCGTCGTCGGCGTCTTCTCCGACACACCCTTGATCACCGCCGATGCGCTGAGCGCCGCCGTGACGGTCCACGACGATCTTGCCGCCCAGGACGGCGTCGACGAACAAACCATGATCTCGGTGCGAACCGCGGTGACCGCCACGGCCCCTGCATCGGACCTCGATGCCGAAGCCCTCGCGACGGCGATTGCTGGCGATCCGCTGCTCGCTGGCAACGTGCTGTCAGCCGATGGCGACACCCTTGCCTTCTTCGTTCCCCTCGACGACAAGTCTGACGCCCAACGGGTTCGCGACTCCGCCAACCAAATACTCGATGACACCCCGGCTCTTGCTGGACTCGAGCGGCACGTCGCAGGTCTCCCGTTGGCCCAAGAAGCGTTCGGTGACCAGATGTTCGTGCAGATGGCGGTCTTCGCGCCCCTGGCTGGGCTTGCCATCTTTGTTCTGATGCTGGTCTTCTTCCGCCGACTCGTCCTCGTCGGCCCCGCGATGTTGCTCGCCATGGTCTCGGTGATCTGGGCGATGGGGCTGCTGATCGGCACTGGCAACACGCTTCACATCATGAGCTCGATGATCCCAATCTTTCTGATGCCCATAGCGATCCTCGACGCAGTGCACGTCATCAGTGAGTTCTTCGACCGCTATGGGCGCCTCCGAGATCGTTCGGCCGCGCTACACACCGTGTTCGACGAGCTCGCCGGACCTATAGCTTTCACGACGATCACCACCGTGGTTGGTTTCGCGGCGCTCGCGATCACCCCAATCCCGCCGGTCAGAGTGTTCGGCATTTTCGTGGCGATCGGCGTAGCGATCGCCTGGCTGGCGACACTCACGGTGTTGCCGGCGATGTTGATGCTGGTCGACGAGAGCAGGATCGCCAAGGCAGTCGGAGACAGGGCCGCTGGGGACGGTCGGTTCGCCGCGGTTGTCCGCAGGCTTCCAGTAGCGGCCGTTCGACGACGCGTGCCCGTACTCGTCGGCGTCGCCGCCCTCGCGGCGATTTCCGTGCCTCTCATCACGCAGATCACCGTGAACGACAACCCCGTCAACTGGTTCCGGTCTGATCACGAGGTGAGGGTTGCGTCCGAGCGTCTCAACGGTGAGCTGCCGGGCACGTTCGGAGCAAGCCTGTCGATCCGAGCCGAGTCGGCCGAGATACTGACCGATCCAGTCACGATCGCCGCGCTGGCGGCACTTCAGCAGGTCTGGGACGAGGATCCTGTGGTGGGCACTTCGGCATCCTACGTCGACCTGCTCGGTGGAGCGATCGGAGACGAGGTGCCATCTGCGCTCGCAGCCTCTCGAGCGGCATCGCCACTGGCGTCGACCCTGATCGCTGCAGACGGCACGTGGGCCAACGTCCGCCTTCAGCTCCGCGACGGTGACAACCAGGCGATGCAGTCGGTGATCGAGACGACAGACGCACAACTCGCGGCAATGCCGTTTCCCGATGGACTGCGCGTGGACTGGGCAGGCGAGACCTACCTCAACCTGGTCTGGCAAGAGGAGATGGTCTCGAGGATGCTCGTGGGGTTCATCATCACGCTCGCCGTGGTACTCACGTTGCTCGCGGTGCTCTTCCGCTCGGTGCTCTGGGCCGTCATTGGCATCTCTCCGGTGCTCTGGACAATCCTGGTCGTCTACGGAACGATCGGCGCAATCGGCAAGGACTACGACATGCCAATTGCCGTGTTATCGACACTCGTGCTGGGAATCGGCGTCGACTTCGCCATCCATTTCGTCGAGCGTTTTCGCGAACTTCGCTCCGATCTCGGCGACAGCCTGACGGCGGTGAACGCCTTCGCAGAAGAACCAGCCCGGGCCCTCACCCGGAACGCGGCAGTGGTTGCTGTCGGGTTCCTTCCGCTGCTTCTATCGTCACTCACGCCCTATGTCATCGTCGGTTTGTTCCTCGCTGGAATCATCCTGCTGAGCTGGCTCGCCACTGTGGTCGCACTTCCCGCCCTCGTGGCCGGCATGCGCCGTTGAATTCCAGCGAGGTCAGCAAGTTTTTGACTCCGATGACGCGACGACGGTCCGAACGGCGCACATCAGATTGGCAAGAACTTGTCCTTCAGCGTCAGCGCCCGTAGCGGCTTGGTTCCGTACGAGAGCATCTGCGCCCGGGCAATGGCTGCCCACTGCGATTGACGGCGGTAGAACACCTTCAGGAATGCGACCGGGTCTGCACTTATCAACGTGGACGCTGGCTCCGAAGCTGCGGTGTCTGGCGATCCGCAGATCCGAGCTGCTCCATCGCTGAAGCTCACGTGGACCGCACCAGAGCCACCACGAAGTTTGATCCGATAACTCCCCGAGTGGCCCGCGACAGCCTCGGCGTCGAGCCACTGCGTACCGGCGACGGGAAGCGCACCGAGGATGCACATCGCAGCACCATTTCGCTCTATCTGCCATGGCACGCCCAACGCGGCCGCAAGGTCGAGGCCATGTACTTCGTACTCCCCCACGGCAATCGCTGCGATCTGGGTCAGCGTTCCCGTCGACCCAGCGTGGAAGTCGACGAGGCTCTGCCCATCGTCCGCTTCGACCACCCGACAGAAAGCATCGATCCCGTGGATCATGTGCTCTGCACACTCCGAAAGCGAAAGGCCTTCAATACGGGCGATGTTCTGCGTGTTCTTTGACGCCATGTCGGTGGCCTCGTCGATCAGCTCGGCGTTGCCAGCGGCAATCTCCTGGTAGTAGTCCGGCAGGATCGTGACGTGGCGCACGATTTCGCTCACCGGCCAGTCCGGGAGGTGGGGTGACACCGCCGCCTCGTCGGTGATCCGTGGAACCAGGTTCGCAAACCGGTCTGCCGACTCCCGTAGTTGGGCAACGACCTCGACCGTCGTGAACGTGCCGACCTGCGGGCGCTGACTCATTGGCTGGGCCGCCATGATCAGACCACCGCCGAGCGAAGTTCGCGGCGCAAGATCTTGCCCGATGGGTTCTTTGGAATCGCCTCGGCAATCACGACATCGGCGAGCTGCTTGTAGTCGGCCACCTGGTCGGCCACCCAACGCCGAAGTTCGTCGATGTCGAGTTCACCGTTTGGCACGACGTGCGCCACGGGGACTTCTCCAGAGCGATCGTCGGGGCGTCCGACAACGGCAACGTCGGACACGTTCGGATGAGTGATCAGAAGCGCCTCGAGCTCAGCTGGCGCTACTTGGAAGCCCTTGACCTTGATCAGCTCCTTCAGGCGATCGGTCACGAAGAGGTAGCCGTCGTCGTCGAAGTGGCACAAGTCGCCGGTGTGCAACCAGCCGTCGCCGTCGATCGTCTCGGCTGTTGCGTCTGCGTTGTTGAGGTAGCCGTCAAAGCAGTTCGGCCCCCGGACCCACAACTCACCGGTCTCGTATGGACCGAGCGACTCGCCGGACTCCGGGTCGATGATCAGTGCCTCCATGCTGGAAATGAGTTGACCCGATGAACCCGGGCGGAGGTCGAACACCCCCTCCCCGAGCTTGCGAGGCAAGGTCGAGGTGCCCGCTACCTCGGTCATGCCAAACCCCTGACCAACGAGGCAACCGAGGCGCGCCGCCACGGCGGCCTCCATGTCTGCGCCCAAGGGTGCGGCGCCGCTGCCGAGCAGCTCGATACTCGACAGATCGTATTGGTCAACCAGCGGGTGGCCGGCGAGAAAGTTCACCACGGGAGGCACGACGTAGAGCGTGTTGACGCGGTGATCCTGGATTGTCTGACAGAACAGCTGCGGCTCGAACGTCGGGATCGTGACGAGTGTGACGCCTGCGTCGAGACCACCCATCGTGATGACCGCGAATCCCATGATGTGAAACATGGGAAGGAACGCCATCACCGTGTTGTCGGATGTGAGCGCCAGCATGTCGTTGGATTGCCGCAGGTTGGCGACGAGGTTGCGGTGGGTGAGGCGAACTCCCTTCGACCGTCCCGTCGTTCCCGACGAGTAAGGCAAGGCTGCGAGGTCGTCGGGGTCAACGCCAACCGATGCGGCAGGCAGGTCGTGATCAACCAGACTCGAGAATGCTTCAACGCCGTCTCCCGAACCCGCTCCGAAGACGTAGATCTGATCAATCCCAGCGTCGGCCTTGATCGCTTGGACAGCGGGCAAGAACATGTCGGCAACGATCGCTCTAGTCGCGCCCGCATCGGTGAGCTGGTGTACGAGCTCACCGCTCGTGTAGGTCGGGTTCACGCCCGATACGACGCCACCGGCGGCCATCACCCCCAGGCACGCGACCGGGTATTCGATGCAGTTCGCGCTGATGATCGCGACGACGTCCCCTTTGTCGAGCCCGGCGTCGACGAGGCCGGCCGCGACACGCTCGATCTGTCCGGCGAGGTCACCGTATGTCAGCGACGCTCCGCTCATCGCGTCGACGAGCGCTACCGAGTCTGCCCGACCGCGGGCACCGTCCAGGATCAGTTCATGGAGCGACGTCTCCGGGATCTCGATAGCTGGATTCGGGCTGGTGTACAGAATTTGTGTGTTCATTGGTTCCCACCTTCTTGCTGTTTGGATCTGCTACGAACCACTCTGCAGACCGACCGTTTCTGCACCGTTACAGATGCCTCGAAGCGTGGATGCGGCCCATCGTTCTCTAAGATCTGCCCGTGGGTGCGGGGGAACAAGAGCAAACGAGGACGACGCCTCTTCGGGTGTCAGCCCTCGGCGATCTTCGAATTGCGATCGATGGTCAACGCGTCGATGCGCGGATACCTGACAAGGCCGCACTGTTGCTCGTGTACCTGGCGGACGCGGGCGGACCCGTTCGCCGGGGAGTCTTAGCAGGCCTGCTCTGGTCGGATATGCCGGACGAACGCGCTCGTGCCAACCTTCGCGTTGCGCTCACGCGACTCCGAGCGGTGGCCGGCAACCACATCGGCGCCGATCGTGACCGTGTGTGGATCTCGACATCGGTGGACTACGACGCCTCGACGATCGACGACGCAGCCTCAGATGAACAAGCCGACGCCGTGTTGGATCGGTACCTAGGAGACTTCCTCAACGCTCTCACCATCGAGGGAGCGGAACTGTTCGAGGACTGGGCGGCCGCCCGTCGTCAGAACCTCCAGGCGACCGCGTTGCAGGCGTTGACGAAGGCGAGCGCTGACTCGCTAAGCGCTGACGATCTCACCCGGTGTCGCGACTGCGCCCAGCGCATCCTCGAGATCGAACCGTGGCACGAGGTAGCGCACCAACACCTGATGATCGCGATGGCATCGATCAGTGGACCGGCTGCAGCCCACGCGCAGTACGAGGTGTGCGCCAGCGTTCTTTGGAACGAGCTCGGCCTCACACCCTCACCCGACACAACTGCGGTGCTCGATCAGATCGTCGCCGGCACGACGCAAACACCCGCTGAGGAGACGACGAGAACCGTCGGCATTCCCACCGACCTGACGCCGTTCTTCGGTCGAGAACTCGAGCTGAGCTTGTTGGGCGAACGACTGAAGCGTGGCGACTACCGCCTGATGACGATCGTGGGCCCGGGCGGTGTCGGCAAGACTCGCCTCGCAGCCGAGGCTGCGAGGGCAAGTGTCGAAGCTCACCCCGCCGGCGTGTTCTTCCTTTCACTCGCATCGGTCGCCTCCGAGGCCGAAATGTTGTCGGCGGTATTCGACGCCATCGCTCCCGATGCGGTCCAAAGCGCGGCCGAACCCCGAGATCGCGTGATCGAACTGATCGGCGACAAACGCATGTGCCTCGTGCTCGACAACTTCGAGCACCTCGTAGATGACGCACGCGACACGGTCGTGGCCCTGCTTCAAGGCTGTTCTGGGCTACGACTCCTTACGACGTCGCGAGAGCCCCTCGAAGTGAGCAGCGAAGATCTTTTCGTTCTCTGCGGTTTGGAGACCCCAGAACCTGGCGCTTCTGACATTGCCGAATCACCGGCCGTGAGGCTTTTCGCCGACCGCGCGTATCGAGTCGACAAGACGTTCTCGCTGGCAGCCGAGGATCCCGACGAGGTCGGGCGCTTGTGCCGCCTATTGGAGGGGATCCCGCTGCACCTGGAGCTCACGGCGGCGCGCATCGGACCGTTGAGCGTTGGCGACCTGAACGCCATGCTCCACAGCGAGATCGACCTGCCTGGTGAGGCGCTGCGCGACGCCCCGGACCGGCACCGAACCTTCGACGCCGTGTTCGAGCACTCGTGGGCCACACTCGAGCCCGACGAACAACGCGCGCTCGCTCACCTAAGCGTGACCCGCGACGGGTTCGACAGCGAGGCTGCGCATGCCTTGATCGGCTCGAGTGGCCACGAAGCAAGCCGACTCGCACGCAAATCACTGCTTGTCGAAGAGGGCGGCCGCAGGTTTCGGTTTCACGAACTCCTCCGGCAGTCGGCGGCAGCTCGCCTCGACGATCGCGTCGCGGCCGAAACGGCCCACGCGCGTTGGTTCCTCGGCCGTGTCGCCGAGGCCGAAGCGACACTGATCTCGGGCGAGGCGCCAACCGTGAGCGACGGGCTCGTGCGCGATCTCGACAACGTCCGAGCGGCGTGGCGGTACGCGCTCGCACACGGCCTCACCTCCGAGCTCGGCTCGGCGGCAATGGGTGTCGGGTACCTGTTCGAGCTCGCTGGCCGCGTCGTCGAAGCGCCGGGTCTGACCTCCGACGCGGCGGACGCCATTCGTGAGCGTCGTCTCGATCCGGACGGTGACCACGACGAGGCGTTCTTTCGTCGTATCACCGCACGCCTTCTCGCCGTCGACAGTCAGGATGCGGTCGTCGATGAACTTTGTGATCGCATCGACGAACTGTTGGCCGAAGCCCCGGCGCGCGACGCAGACCGAGCATGGGCGAACCTGCACCGAGCACAGTCGGCGTTCTACGACGGTGACCTGACCCGAGCGTCAGTGATGCTCGAGGCGACCGAAAGCCAACTCGATGATCTGGACGAACCCGAGCTACGCGCTTGGTCGTTGTTGCAGCGAGGTCGCTTGCTGTCAGCGACCGGCAGCTTCGACGACGCCATAGCCGTGTACCGGCAAGCGTTGGAACTGTTCGAACATGCCAACGATGTACGCGCCCAGGCGTTGACCCACAGCTATCTCGCCCCGACCTACGCCGAACAGAACAAAGTTTGGGAAGCGTATGTGGCCGATTCGACTGCGATGTCTCTCACAGAGAAAATTGGCAATCGGCAGCGGCTTGCTTCGCTGCACATCAATGTGGGTGCCTCGCTGGTCCTCCTTGGTGACTACGAGAGGGCGCGCCGCCACACCGCAACGGCTCTCGACCTGTTTCGCTCCACGGGTGACTTGCAGGTCGAGGGTTACGCATTGGCACAACACGCCGAATGCCTCGTGGGCTTGGGGCGCCATGAGGAAGGCGAACGCGATTTCGTGGAGGGCATTGCCCTGACCCGGTCGCAGAAGTTCACCTACGGCCTCTTGTACAACCTGCCGCCGTGGGTGCGTCACCTCCAGGACCGAGGACGACATGAACAAGCGATCGTCGCCGCAGAGGAACTGGTCGAGATCGCGGCCGACCGCGAGGCGTCTCACTTCGCGCTCACCGGCAAGGCCCTGATCGCCCGGTCAGCTGCCATCTTGGGCGAACTCGAAAGCGCCGCCGCACTGGCCGACGAGGTCATGGTCGAGCTCGCGGCGCCCGACGCGCCGGCACTTCCTTGGCCGGTCGCGACGCACCTGGACCTCGCTGCTGCGTTCCATGCAGCTGATGGTTCGAGGGCGGTCGATGCAATCGCGACAGCACAATCGATTCAAACCGCGACTGCCCGTTCGATCACCGATCCTGAATTGCGTCGCTGCTATCTCGAGGATCACCCTGCGAGCATCGAGTTAGCCGCACTCCGTTCGGTCTGACGCTAAGGCGTTCACCTATTCTCATCATGGTTTCCGAAAACGGCGCGCGAGCACGACTGCGCCATGGCGATCTGCGGAGGGGGCGACCCGGCACCCGGCATCGACGGCTTCGTGCTCGGCGACGCCATCCGCAACGGTGACCTGAGCCACCTCTCGTTCAAGCGGCTGATCTCGGCGACTCGCGTAGGGCTGTGGGCCAACGCCGATTACCCGAACAACCGTGGGGTCGCCTTCATGATCCTCGACCCCGCCCCAGCCGACGGGCCCGTCTACCCACCACTGTTCGACGACTGACGGGTCTGCGAGCTAGGGGCAACTAGTTCCTAGCGTGGAGTAGACGCCCGTACGTCACGATCTACGGTTGTCGCTGTGACTGGTTCCTCCGACGCCGAAGCCTTCCTGGTCTCTGAATGGCAGCGGCTGACAGCAGCCGTAGGTGCGCCGCCGGATGCGATACATGCGTTGCTGTCTCGACATCGCGAACCCCAGCGGCATTACCACACCGCTCAGCATGTTCAGGCCGTGCTTAGCCACCTCGATGTGCTCGATCCATCAGCTGATCCTGCTCTTCGATTGGCTGCCTTCTACCACGACGCGGTGTACGACTCGCCGTTGCCGCCTGGCAACGAGTCCAACGAGGAACGCAGCGCTCAGCTCGCTGAACAGGAACTGGCCGACTGCGAAGCCGAGTTGGTGGAGCGAGTGGCAAGCCTGATTCGCGCCACCGACGGTCATCGTCTTGTGCCTCTCGATGGGGCCGCAGAGTTCCTCGATGCGGACCTTTCCATCCTCGGTGCTGAACCACGTGTCTATGACCGCTACGCCGAACAGATTCGCAAGGAGTACGCCCTCGTCACCGACGCCGACTACCGCGTTGGAAGGTCACTCGTTCTCCGCCAGTTCTTAGAGAGGGACTCGCTGTTCTTCACTCCGGTCGCCCAATCCCTCTGGGAATCGGCCGCCCGTCGGAACCTGGCACGCGAATTGCACGCGCTTGGGCATCCGCCGGGTCGGAACCCGACGGATGCCTCATCTGCTTCGGACGTGGTTGACGAGCCGCGGACTACCTAGCCAATCTCAGGCGCCGGGTGAGGGAATCGGATCGGCGACACAAGGACGGGAACCCCACTCCGACTCCGGCAGGTCGCAGATCGGCGGGTAGGCAGGTCCGTCGGCGGGCGCGGGGTCGAGGATCATGAACGCGACGCCCCGGTTGTTCGGGCAGTCGGCCTTCACCGCCATGCCTACGCGGGTTGCCGAAATCAGGCGTACGAAGCTCAGCTGGCTCGTATCGCCATTGCGAATCGAGCCGCCCGTCAACGCGTTGTATTGAATCTGCTTCTCGGCCCAGTTTCGTATGGCAAGCTCGGCCAATTCGGCGTCCGTGACCGGATCGGGGCTCCAGTGAAGGTAGATGTTCGACGCCATGCCATCGGGGTGCGCCTCCGGGCCTGGGGTGAAGACCGGACAAGCGGCGGCGATCGGAGCGGCCAAGTCGGCCAGTCCCTGGTCCCACACCACCGGGGGCAACAAACCGCCGTTCTCGGGCCCACACGGCGTCGGAACCGCGTTGGGATCGCACGGCGGATCGATGCCGAACCTGACCTCGTTCAAGACGTCGAGCGCCACTTGCGCGTGCGGGAACACGGGTCGACACTGGTCGTCGTAGACAACGCCGTCGAGTCCAGGCACCGCATCGCCTGGTTGCACGTCGCCTTTGCGCAGCAACGCCCTGGCCCCGCGTTCGGCAACCATCAGCAGCTTCACCTTGCCGTCATCGTCGAAGTGACAGACCCCAACCTTTGCTTTGCCACCACCAGGCGCTGCCCCAGCAGGTGCCAGCGACATGGTCAGCGCTCCGACGATCGCTACCACGAGTAGCAGGGCGGCACCCCGACGTGGCACGTGTAGTTGGTTCTTCATGGTCATTCTCCCGTCTGCTGTCACCGCTCGTGCGATGCGCGCCGCAATGCGGCGTGAAGACACCTTGGAGGTCTGACCGTTTCTGCACCGTTTCAGCACTCAGACATGACACAGCGCGCGATCAGTCGCCCCGCTGATCACGAGCTGCCGGAGCTGCTCGGTGCCGTCAAGATGTAACTGGGAGAAGGCTGCCGAGAACAGCCTCGTGCTAAGCATGCGCGATGGAGTTGACCTTTCTCGGTACGTCCTCGGGTACACCCACCATGGAGCGAAACGTCACTGGCCTCGCACTTCGAATCGACGGACACTGGGATCTGTTCGACTGTGGCGAAGCCACCCAGCACCAACTGCTCAAGACCTCGCTCTCACTGTCAAAGCTCCGGCGAATCTTCATCAGCCACCTGCACGGCGATCACTGCTTCGGGTTGTTCGGCCTCCTTGGTTCACGATCGATGGACGGAACGATCGCTCCGCTTACGATCTACGGACCACCTGGCCTGAAAGCAATGCTCGAGACTGTCCTCACCGCTTCGAGCACCCACCTCGCCTACCCAATGGAGATCCACGAGGTCAGCCCCGACGGCGGACGAGTCATCGACGACGCAGCAATAACCGTCGACGCCGTACCCCTCACCCACCGGGTGACGAGCCTCGCTTGGTCGGTGCGTGAAGGAGATCGGCCCGGTCAGTTCAACGTCGAGGCAGCACGCGCAGCCGGAGTGCCCGAAGGACCGATGTTCGCACAACTCCAACGCGGCGAGTCCGTCGAGCTGACCAACGGCCAGACAGTGAAGCCCGACAGGGTCACGGGGCCGTCGCGGCCGGGTAGACGGATCGTGATCTCTGGGGACAATGCCGCACCAGCGGCACTATTCGAAACGACGGCGGGCGCCGATGTCGCTGTGCATGAAGCGACGTACACAGAACCGGTGCTCGCAACACTCGGCGACGACCGCGGCCACAGCACCGCAGAGCGGGTCGCAGCCGCCGCACAGGCGAACGGCGTCCGCAATTTGGTTCTCACTCACTTCAGCCCGCGCTACACAAGTCACGGCGATGGTCTGACGATCAGCGACGTTCGCGACGAGGCCCGACAGCACTTCCGAGGAGGGCTTCACCTCGCCAACGATTTTGACCGAATCGAAATCTCCCACGACGGTTCGGAGATTCGACCGCTCACGTAGGTCTCAACCCTCGCTGTTCGTCCGTCGATATGAGGCGATGGCATTTTTCAAGAAGAAGATCGCAGAGATCGACATGTCGGACTTCGATCAAGCGGTCCGCGAACTGTCGCGACGGCATGCGCCGAAAGATGCGGCCATCGTCGACGGCCCCGGCGACACACTGAACATCGGTGACCACATCGCCTATCTCCACAACCTTCGGCTCAAGTGGCACGAACACGAACCTGCGGACCGGGAGCCGTGGCTCGATGGCGTGCTCCAGGGCATATACCGTGATGCAAACACGCCGCCCCAGCTCCACTTGGCGCAACTTCGAGCAGGCGTGCGTTCTCGGGCGACGCTGGAAACCATCAGTCTTCAAGGCGGCCAAGAAGGTGGGTTGCCAACAAGCTCAACGATGCCAACAGCTCCCATCGCCGCCGATCTCGTGTGGTGTCTGATTGCGGACTCGCCGACGACAATGCAGATCGCCACCACCGATCAAGTTGCTGAAAACGGCCGCTCATTCGAAGAGCTACTTCAGATCGGCAAAGACAACCTTGCCGCCGACTCGGTCCAGGCGTGGGAATGCGTGGGCGATCTGCTATTCGTGCCAGTCGGTGAAGATGACTACGCAGGCGCCAGATTGCTCCTGCCAGGCGCACTCGACGGCCTTCCCATCTCGGGAGAGAAGGTCGTCTTTCAGCCGACGCGACGACGGTGTCTGGTTGCAGACGCCGGCAACTCCGAGGGACTTCGAATCGCTGCGGAGCTCGCTCTCAGCCTCAAAGATGAAGCGGACCCGGTGAGCCTCACACCAATCATCGGCGACACGGACAACTGGCGTCCGCTCGAGCTTTCCTACACACACCCAGCGTTCGAGGCCGTGCACAAACTGATCGTTGTCGACCTCGCAAGCGGCTACGCGACTCAACAGGCAGTGCTCAATACGCACCTCGACGATGAACTCTTCGTGGCAACGTACTCAGCAAAGCAGACTTCCAACGGAGAGATCTTCTCCATGTGCACCTGGTCTGAGGACGTTGACACGCTGCTTCCCCGCACGGACATCGTTGCGTTCTTCCAGAACCCCGAGATCCCTGTGTTTTTGGTCCCCTGGAAGGCAGTCGAGGAGATCTGTGGCCATCGGTTAGAACCGACCAACCACTACCCCGCTCGGGTCAGAGTGCTTGACTTTCCCGATCCACCCGAACTCGAGCAGCTCCGCGCAGAGCGAATCGAACTGTAGATTCAGCTATTGCTCACACTTGCTGCTGGAACCCTCTGGGAAGCCGCCGCGGCCCACCCGAACTACACGTGTCCGAAGGCCAGTCCCTGTGGGAAGCCACCGCCCGCGCGACCTCGCACGCGGGCTGCAGGCGCTTGGGCATCCGCCGGGTCGGAACCCGACGGATGCCTCATCTGCTTCGGACGTGGTTGACCAGTCGGGGACTACCTAGCCACTGTCAGATCGAACGGATCCTCACCGACAACGGCAACCGATCGATCGCCTGGAAGCAGCGTTGCGAATAACCAACCCAGCTACAACACCTAGCCGTCGGCGACCGCCGAGATGGCGAGGTTGTCGAGTAGCGGTGCTGCCGCCGCGAGCGCGTCGTCCAGGGTCGAATCCGATCCCGCTTCGAGATAGAGCAACACCTCAGGACCGGGCACGTAGTACATCCGCGTTATCGTGCCGCTTGGGATCGAAAACCAGCGCTCGTCCCAGCGGTAGTCGACGCACAAGGCGTCCGGGCCCTGCAAATGTGCGACTTGGCACGGCGAGCTGTCCACGGTGTCGTCGACGGTGACGTCCCACCACGCTGCAGGCGCGTTGCCGAAGGTCGCTTCGCCAGAGTCGACGATGGCCACGAGCTTCCCGAGCCAGGCTTCAACCTCGTCGACGCCTTGCGGAGGTTCTGCCAGGACGCCTTCGGTGCCGAACTGCTGCTCAGCCTCGGGGTCGATCGCGCCTGTCAACGCAAAGATGCTGGCCGAGGCCTGTGGTCCCGAGGACGTCAAGAGGTCGATCGTGCGGTAATACGACCACCGTCGGCTCCAGTTTGCGGCCGGCTCGTCGAATGCGAACTCGATCACCGCATCTTGTCCGAGTCGGCCTCGAAGCACGCCGGCAGGGAGCTCGCCCGATTGCGAGTTCACGGCGGAGACGAATGTGGTGGCTGGCTTTTCGACCTCTCCGGTCCGGATGCTTGTTGCGATCTCGACGGCAAGCGCGGCGTTCGCCCCGGGGCCGCTCGAATCACCGTAGGTTGCGACGACCATCGGGAGGTCGGGGTCCGCGGTGACGAGCCGGCTTTGGACGTCCAGCGGGGGGCTGACCACCCATGCCCTCGTCCCGAAGCCTGCGGTGCACGAGAGCTCGGCATCGTACGGACACGGAGTGCCCGATCCGACCCGCTCGCCGACCACCGTGAAGTCCGCCGAAGCCGGACCGTCCGACGTCTGGCTGTGCATCTCGATTTCCGGGTTGGCCGCAAAAATCGCCAGGTCGAATGGCCGGGGTATGGCGAACCAGCCCTGCGGACCTGCGAGCTCGAACGGCTCAAAAACCCATATAGGCGAACCGCCGTCGACCGGCCGGAGCTGCACGAAGTGGGCGGCCGCCTGTTCGAGGTACATGTCGACTGGAGACGTCCACTCCACGCCCACGGAGAACACGTCTGACGTCCATGACCCGGCGGGCAACAGCCAGCCGTCCTCGCTCGGCAGGTCCACCAGGAGGGACTCGACTGCCGTGCCGGTGAGCGCCACCGGTTCGGGAGGCGCGGGCGCTCCGGTTGTCGTCGACGCCACAGTCGTGGTTGGTGCCGCGGTGGTCGTTGTCGATTCGACGGCTTGCACCTCGGCTTGCGCGTCGGGCGAGTCGGACGAACATGCACTGGCCAGGACGGCCAGCGCTAGGCCCACGGCGAGGGCAAAGGATCGGTGGATTCGAGACATCGGTGTGCGTTCCATGGAACCGGTATCGCTCCGGCGCCGCCAAATCCCTCGCGCGATAATCGAGCGACTTCGGAACCGACGCTCGCGAGGGATTCGGGCCGTGCCGAGCGACAGAAGGGCATGGAGGTGATTGTCGCGGACCCTACTGCACTCCTCGGAGCGATCTTCGAGCAAGAGTCCGAGCGCGTCTTCGGTTTCCTGCTGCATCGCTGTGGGAGCCGCGCCGTGGCCGAGGACCTCCTCACCGAGACGTTCTTGGCTGCGGGGAAACTCTGCGCCGAAGGTCGGGCTGCGGAGGTCAGCGGCGGGTGGCTGACGACGGTCGCTCGTCGTCGGCTCGTGGACCACTGGAGGACGTCGTCGCGCCAACAACGGCGGTTCGACCGACTGCAGCGGGAGTTCAGTAGCGAGCCGGCGGCACCAGAAACCGACCCTGATGGTGCCGTCGAGGAGGCGCTGGCGTCACTGAGCGACCGGCAGCGTGCTGCGTTGGTGCTGCGCTACGTCGACGGCTTCTCCACGAGTGAGGTGGCTGAAGCACTCGGGTCGTCCTACAAGGCCACGGAGTCGCTGCTCGGCCGGGCCAAGCAGGCCTTCCGTACGGCATACGACAGCAACCGAAACGAAGCTGGAGAGCACGATGGATGACCACGAGCTCAGCGAGCTGCTGAGCGACGCCGACCGCCCACGTGCGCTGCGGGCCGACGAGCGCGATCGGGTACGGGCGCGACTCGGCCTCCCGGCGGAGGCGTCTAGCCCGGCCACGAGTGATGAGTTGGCGGAGGTCCCCCCCGTGATCGGCCCACCCGACGCGATCGACGATTTCGCGGCCCCCGTCATCGAGCTGCAACCAGACATTGATCAGCGAGCAGGCAACCGGCCCATCGTTCGGCTACTCGCCGCCGCAGCGGCGCTGATCGCCGTTGTCGCCATCGGCCTGACGCAGTTCCAGTCGGCACAAGAGGCGGTCGACACGGCCGACGATCCGGCACCCGCGCCTGCGCTCGTGCCTGCGCTCGTGACGTTCTGCCCAACGGAGTTCACTGCGCTCGTCGACGGCGTGGATCAGTGGCGCGGAATCGAGAACTGGTCGTTCAGTCCGACTTCGCAGCCGGACCTGCTCGTCCTGGTCGACGACGCCTTCTCGGGGCTCGAGTCGATCGACGATGATCGGGTGCAATTCGACTCCGACGCGCGGGCTCGCCTCGCGGCCACACTCGACGCCGACGACGGCGAATTCCCGATCCTGCTCGAAGAGGCGCGAGCTCGCGAAGACGCCGTCACGGCAGCCATCGCCACGATCCTCGACACCGTCCTCACCGCCGGGTCGTCCGACGCTGCGGGTTGTGACACCGACCGGCTGATCGAGCTCGTCGGCTTCGCCCGCCCCGAAGCCGCCAACTGAGGTCACGCCTGCTCAGCTCTACTCGATGCGCATGCCCGAGATGGCCCGGCTGATGACCAGCTGCTGGATCTGCTCGGTGCCTTCGAAGATGTCGTGGGTCCTTCTGACCTGTCTAGCTGGTATCGCCGGGTGTCGTTGAGTGCTGTGTTTTCAACGTTTCCGTCCATCTCGGAATGTTCTGTCACGTCCCGCATGACCGGTTACTAGGGACAAAACTAGGGACACTCGGCTCGCCACAGAAGAGAAGCGGTGTTTAAGTCTCGCCTGAATTGTCCAGCCAATGCGATGTCGTGTCGGCAGGTCCTGAGTCCTCAAGGATTCTTGTCCAGGCAGTCCTGTTGTGTCCGGCTGAAGCCGGCCGCTGTCGGCGGGTGCCGTGCACCTCCTGTGCACCTCCGATCTGAGAAGCGCCTCCCAGAACAACGACGGGAAGAGTGAATGCCGGTACTGGCACACCGAACACAACTTGATCCTTCAGGCAAGGTCGTTGGACGACGATAAACGGGAAGTGGGTCCTCGAAAACGCTATGTCATAGTTGCAGCGATATCAGTGAGTTCGCTTATGAGCGCGGCGTGTACCTCGGATACCTCTTCTTCGGTCGTGGCGTCGGATCAAAATCCGACTCCAGTGGCTGCTCCATTCGCCAGCCCGACAACAAACTCGGCCAACCCCGGGAGTGAAGCGCTCCCGCCCCAAACCGAACAGGGCACAGCAGACCCACAAGCCATGTCTGCCGCCGAGCCGAAACATCTCGACCAGCAAGACGCCACATCCGAAAGGCTCGCTGACCCTGTAGCGCCTTCGTCAGAGCTCGAAGACATCCGAATTGAGGCCCACACGTTTGAACTTCCGCCCGAGCGTCAACGCCCGCAGTACGATCCGCCCGCGGAACCAATTCGTTTCTTCGAGGATCTCGAAGGCTTCGAGTACGTCGGGATCTGGGACGAGGGATACGTACCGAGCGCTGACACAATCGTCGCCGACAACACAAGCGTCGCATACGGACTTGCCGCTGAGGGTTTCCCCGTCGTGCACTACAGCTATGATTGCGGCAACAACATCGAGGCATCGGTCACTCACTGGGGCAGCCTGATGCAGCAGTACGAACCTTTCTGGCACAACAACCCAGAGGTCCATCCCGGCTATGGCACGACACCCCTCGCAGCCACCGGCACGGTCAGCGCAGCCAGGCCACTCATCGAGCACGACATCGATGACGTGAACGTTCTCTCCTCTGAGTTCGTCAGGATCCGCGAGACCGGAGATGTTGACGCAGGCGCATGGCTGATCTCCTCTTGGCTCGCCCCCAACGAGCCGCAAATGGAGACCGCCGTCTTCGTAAACGCGATCTTCGAGACCAATGGTGATGGGCGCGCTGAACTGAACCCGACGTTCGGTGATCTCACAGGCGATCCCGCTGACCTGTTCGAACACTCCGAAGTCGTCCCCTACTCTTACTGCCTCATCGAGATATGGGAACAACTCGGGCCGTTCGTCGCCGAACGAGACACTACCGACTGACACAACCTGGCTGACTTGAGAGGGACCCGTTGTCCGGTCCAGGTGGACCAGAATCAGGGTCTCAGCTCAGACTCGCCAACTCCTCACCAAGCGTTCGCTGTCCTTGAAGAGTTCTCCGACGTTGGCGACGTGAACGATTCGACAGTCAGTGACCTGTGGCCCAGTCGTCCCAATGCCAGACACTGCAGCTACCACGTGGAGGCTCGTCGCTCGTGTACTCGACCATCTTCGACTCATACCGACGCCTGACAGCCGGATAGCCCATGTCATCCCACTCAATGATGCCCTTCTCATAGGCATCGACGTACCGCTCAAATAACTCCGTCAAACTCCGCGCCACCCAGAAGAACCGGGCGTCATCGTTGAGAAACATCACCGCACCCTGCGCATGCTCAGAACACTCAACGGCAACAGTGCCCTCACCACCCCAAAAAACGGCCAGGACCTCGAGAGGCACGCCGCCCGGACCGCGGACACCCGGATTCTGCAGGTCCTCCGAAGCAAGTTCGGGGGCATTCTTGAACGAAGAACGATATGAATGACCGTTCTCGAGCTGCAGAAAAGACATCGAAGGAGGCAGGAACAACAAGCCGACGCCCGGAACCGTCAGTCCGTTGCTGTGGGCATAGAGCTCACGAACCTCGGGCGCAAAGGTGAACCCGACCTGCCGCTCAGCACCAACTATCTCTTCCTCGGGCGCGCCGTCCAGCAACTCAAGCGCATGCCCGTTCGCCGCGAGAATCTCACACCAGGCGTCGAAACCGTCGGTCAGCCGTGACAAGGTCATCTCCCCTAGGTGAAAGCCCGATGCGGAAGGCCTCGAGATGATTGCCGTCAAGCCGATAGAGCCACACCCCACTGTAGGAATAGTCGACCCGGACGGGCCGGACTGGGCGGTCGATCACGCCGACCAAGTCGAACACGGCGCCGTCGAATCCGGCTCCTGCCTGCGTGGTCGCCATCCAGATCTCACCGCTGGTGTAGGTAATCGCGAGCGTGACGATGCCGTCGAAGTCAGGCCTTAGAGCGAAGGCCCCATTGATCTCGCCAGTGGCCGCTGTCGGCTGGGCTATCGTGCCAGACCGCGTGCCATCAGGTCGGAAGACCTCGATGGAATCGGCAAGGTTCGGGACACCGGGGATCGCGAAATAGAAGCGGCCTTCGGTGCCATTATCGCCATCGGTGACAATGAGCTGGTAGTCAGAACCGAGTGTTCCATCTAGGCGTGCCCACTCTCCGATCGATCCGTCTGATTCGAAGGACGCGAATTGTACGTTCCCGCCGAACCCTGCTGGGGCCGGGAACAAACCTTCCGCACTTAGACTTAGATCGCTATGACTGCTGACAGCAGCGTCCGTGCCTTCCCGAACCAAGCGATCCGAAACTGAAGCGGTCCATACTCCTCCGGGTACCTTTTGGAGCACCATCACATGGCGGTCGCGGCCTGTAGTGGTAGGTGAGGGGCGTTGAACGCGGACGGCGAAACGCAGTGTCCCGTCGACGCCAATGAAATCAGAGGTTCTATGTCTGTTGTTCTGATCGGGCTCGAATTCATCAGGATATGAGAAGACTAGGCGCTCGTCGGTCGACTGTCTGTGGAGTACGTATTGGTCTGGAAACGCCACGAGCCTCCATTCTCCCACTCTGCCCAGGTGTGGTGTTTCCGGAGAGTTGGGGTCAGTGGGCGTCGAAAGCTCGTCTGAGAAGTCGAATCCCTGCGTCGTGAAAACGTCAGAGTCTGGTTCGGCTTCGAGGTAACCAGTGGGTGTCGCGACGAGCATTTCCCTAGACCGGGTCTGTGGGAGCGCAGGCGGCGACGTGAATTCTCCGTACGCCGACGCCATCACATCCACCGATGAGTTTCTGCCTTCGGCAACGAAGGCGTCTAACTAGGGACAAACTAGGGACAAATGCGTTTTCGAGCCGAGCGAGCACGAACCTGTTGCGAGGTGCGAGCCTCAGCGCTTCGGTGGCAAATTCGTTGAATTTGATGACCTTCTAGCTACTCGATGCGCATGCCCGAGATGGCTCGACTGATGACCAGCTGCTGGATCTGCTCGGTGCCTTCGAAGATGTCGTGGATCTTGGCGTCGCGATGGAAGCGCTCGACCGGGAACTCGCGGATGTAGCCATAGCCGCCCAGAATCTGGATGGCGCGCTCGGTCACCCAGGTGGCGGTGCGGCCGGCCTTGAGCTTGGCCATCGAACCTTCGGCGTTCACGAACTCGCCGTTCTTTGCCAGCCATGCTGCGCGGTGCACGAGCAACCGTGACGCATCGATCTCGGTGATCATGTCGGCGAGCATGAAGGCGATCGACTGGTTCTGAATGATCGGCCGACCGAACTGCACGCGCTCCTTCGCGTACTCGAGCGCGTACTCGTAGGCCGCACGAGCAATGCCCACGGCCTGGGCGCCAACGGCTGGCCGGGTCGACTCGAACGTCTTCATCGCCGAATTGCTGACCGCACCACCGCCGCCTTCGCGGAGGCGAGCGTGCTTTTCGTCCATGCGCTCTTTGCCTCCGAGGAGAAATGCGCCGGGAACCTTGACGTCTTCGAGAATCACCTCAGCGGTGTGGCTGGCCCGGATGCCGTGCTTCTTGAACTTCTGCCCTTGACGAAGTGAGCCGTCGAGTTTGGCTTCTGCGGGCACGATGAAACTCGCGTGGCCCTTCGTCCCGAGGTCAGAGTCGACGACGGCGACAACCACATGCACATCGGCGATGCCACCGTTGGTGATCCACGTCTTGGTGCCGTTGATTGTCCACTCGTCTTTGGCTTCGTCGTACTTCGCGTTGGTGCGGATCGCCGAAACGTCGGATCCGGCGTCTGGCTCAGACGAGCAGAAGGCACCGAGCTTGATGTCATCGGGGGTGCCATACATCTGTGGCACCCATTCCATGACCTGCTCCGGTGTGCCCGATGCCGCGATACCTGCGGCGGCGAGGCCAGTTCCCATGAGAGACATCGCAATACCTGCGTCGCCCCAGAAGAGCTCTTCGAGCAGCACCATCGACGACAAGCCTGTGGGGTCATTCATCATGGTCTCGGCCATGATCTCCCAGCCGTAGAGTCCGATCTTCGCGGCCTCTTCGATGATTGGCCACGGAGTTTCTTCGCGCTCGTCCCACTCTTCGCCCGCGGGACGCATGACGTCCTCGGCAAACCCGTGCACCCACTTCTTGAGTTGGATCTGGTCTTCGTTGAGATCTAGCGAGAAATCAGCCATGTCGGCCTCCAGGGTCGTCCACTTCCAAGTCGGTCACCCGGGCGGAGAATTGATGCCGCAAGTTACCGGTCGGTAACCAGCCTACAGATCACCTGGTTCACCGCAACAGATCAAATGGATTATTCGCGCGAGTCTCGCCTTCAGGAACCGAAACCGCCAAACGAGGTTCGCTATTTGGCACCGGCATCGTTGATCGCCTGCCAAACACGCATCGGCGTACATGGAAGTTCGATGTGTTCGACCCCCAGATGGCTGACCGCATCGATCACCGCGTTGTGCAGGGCGGGAGTCGCTCCGACGGTCCCCGATTCACCCACACCCTTGGATCCGAGCGCATTGAAAGAGGTCGACGTCACCGACGGGTGCAGCTCGAACATCGGGAGTTGGTCGGCTGTGGCAATCAGATAGTCCGCGAAGTTCGTCGTCAACGGATTGCCGTCACCGTCGTAGCGCATCTCCTCGCCGAACACCTGGCTGAGACCCGACGCAATTCCCCCATGCAGCTGGCCCTCGACCACCATCGGGTTCACACGATTGCCCACATCGTCGACGCCAACGAACCGTATGAGCCGAACGAAACCGGTCTCGATGTCGACCTCGACCACGGCGACGTGGCTTCCCGATGGAAACGACGTCTGATCGCCCACGTTGTGCGTCTCGCCACACACCAACTCATCGGGTGCGTCAGAGCGAGCGACCTCGGCGGCCACGTCGACCCAGCCGACCCAGACGGAAGGAACGCCTACCACGTGGAAGTGGGCAGCGGGCTCGCCCCCGTCGCCATCGACTGTGCACACGACGTCCTCGGGCGCCGCTTCGAGAAGCCGCGCTGCAACCTGCCGTGCGCGCTCCACGAGCACCCCCGACGCGGTCATGATCGCCACCCCTGCCGTTTGCAACGAACGAGAGCCGACCGCACCAACCCCGGTTGCCGTGTGTGACGTCGAGCCCTCGTGCACAGAGATCTGATCGATCGGCATCCCGAGTTCGTCGGCGGCGATCTGCGCCCACGTCACGTCGTGCCCATGGCCCTGCGAGGTCGATCCGGTGAACACCATCGCACCACCTGAAGGGGTGATCTCCACCCTCGCCTCCTCGGAGCCACCGGCACCCACGGTCTGGTGATGGTAGGCGGCCATGCCGATACCCAGCTGCCAGCCTGCAGCGCTCTCGCGGCGTTTAGCTTGTTCGCGACGCAGCTCGTCGTAACCCACTTCGTGGAGCGCACGATCGAGGTCACCGACATAGTCGGCTTCGTCGTAGGTCGCCCCGGTCACCGACAGGAACGGCATCTGTTCTCGACGGACCAGGTTCCGGCGCCGCACGTCGGCCGGGTCCATCCCAATCCGGGCCGCATACATGTCGATCAGTCGCTCGAGAGCGGCGATGTACGGTGCCCGTCCGGCGCCGCGAAACGCAGAAATCGACGGCGCATTCGTCACGACCGAACGAGCCGAGAACTCGACATGGGCAATGTCGTAGGGCCCACTGGCACCGGGCGCCGTGTATCGACTCGGAAGCGTGGCGCCGACGCCTGGATACGCCCCGCTGTCCTTCACCATGTCTCCTCGGAGGGCAATGATCCGCCCATCGTCAGTCCCGGAGAGTCGAAAGTCGATCTGTTCGCCGCGCCCGTGAGTGGCACCGACGAAGTACTCATTGCGCGTCTGCACCCATCGGACAGGACGCCCCACGATCCGCGACAGGAGAGGCAATACGTGCTCCTCTGACGTCCGACTCACCTTGCCCCCGAACCCGCCACCGACGGCCGGCGCCGTCACATGCACGTGGGCCGGGTCGAGTTCGTAGAGCGACGCGAGCTGGTCTCGAAAACCGTGCGGTCTCTGGGTGGACGTTTGGACGTGAAGGTGTCCGGCCGCATCCCAGCCGCACACCTCGACGTATGGCTCGATCGGGGCCGGCAGCTGGCGCGGATTCCAGAACCGTTGCTGCACGTCCACCCTTCCGCTGAAGCATGACTCGTCGTGCCCGGCCTCGTGTTCTTCCACGACGTTGGTCGCCGGCCCCCCATCGTCGTGCCCGGCCTCGTGTTCTTCCACGACGTTGGTCGCCGGCCCCCCATCGTCGTCCCGCCTCGAGCGAGCACGACTCGTCGCCGTGAACAACACGACGTTGTCTTCGAGCGCGTCGTTCACGTCGATCACGGCATCGAGTGGTTCCCAATCGACGATCACCTGCTCGGTGGCGTCGACCGCTTGGGCTTCGGTTTCGGCCACGACTGCGACAACCGGCTCACCGACGTACCGCGCTGTCCCTTCTGCGAGCAGTGGCATGGCGTGTCTCGGAGTGGCGCTCTCCGCCACCAACGCGCCAAGTGGCACAACGTCGTGATCTGTGGCGGTGACAACGGCCAGCACTCCTGGCGCCACCTTCGCTTCGGCAACATCGATGTCGACGATCTGGGCGTGGGCGAACGGCGATCGCACGAACGCAACGTGGGCGAAGGGCGCAGCACCCGTGCGGCCATCATCTCGCTCGGATCTCAGGTTGGCGACGTACCTGCTCATGCCGCGCAGAAAGGAAGGATCCTCCGGACGCCCCATCGACCTTCCGACATACCGTTCGACCATCCGCGAACGGTACTGCACCGTCGACGCAAGGTGCCCAATGACACGTGCGGCACCGGGCACAAATCGTCCGAAGAAAGGGTTGTTCATTCGTACGATCAATTCATCCCCCAAAACGCCCAGGAGGCGTCTCATGTCGTTCCTTCGCTCACGCCGCAACAGCCAGATCCACCCACTGATCAAGCAGTCACTCGCCGATACATTCACCGACCAAGAGATGGTCGCCCTCAGCCGCAGGGGAACCGTTGCGACTCTTGCTGCCGGACAACGATTTGCAACCGAAGGCGCCGTTGGCCAAGAGGCCGTGGTGGTCCTCGAGGGCACCGCCGACGTCATCCGTGACAACGCCGTCATCGTCACCGTCGGAGCAGGCACCGTCCTCGGCGAGCTCGCTCTTCTCACCGGCGAACCCCGGAACGCATCGCTCGAGGCACACGACGAGCTCTCGATCCTCGTCATGACGCGACGCGAGTTCAACTCGGTTCTCGATCAGTGCCCACGTTTGGCCGCCCAGATCGAGAATCTGGCAATGGAGCGCTCAGCGGTCTAAATCAGCCGGTTTCGGCCAGGAGCGTCACCGACGACCGGGGTCACCGCAGTAGCCTTGCAACCTCATGAGTGACACCAGCCCTGAACTCGCGAAGGTCTACGTACCAGCGGACAATGAGCCCAAGATCTCCGCGCTCTGGGAGAAGTCCGGGGCCTTCCACGCGGTGCCCGGACCCGATGGTGACGACACCCCGACCTACAGCGTTGTCATCCCGCCGCCAAACGTCACCGCTGCCCTTCACCTCGGACACGCGCTGAACAACACCCTGCAGGATGTGCTGGTCCGGTATCACCGCATGCAGGGCCACAACACCATGTGGATGCCGGGCACCGATCACGCAGGAATCGCCACACAAACCGTGGTCGAGAAGCGCATGCTCAGCCAGGGCGTCAAGCGTCTTGAGATCGGACGCGAAGCGTTCGTCACGCAAACGCAGAAGTGGAAGGACGAATACGAGGCGGTCATCCTCGCCCAGCTCAACGAGATGGGCGCGAGCTGCGACTACGAACGCACGCGCTTCACGATGGACGACATGTGCGCCACCGCGGTTCGTCACGCGTTCTTCCAACTGTTCAAAGATGACCTGATCTACCGAGGCAAGCGGCTGGTCAACTGGGACCCGGCCACCGGCACGGCGCTCTCCGACGACGAAGTCGAAATGGACGACATCGACGGGCACATGTGGTACCTCGAGTACCCGCTCGAAGATGGCACCGGCCACGTCACGGTGGCAACCACGCGACCCGAAACCATGTTTGGTGACACCGCGGTCGCCGTACACCCCGATCATCCTCGCGCCGCCGAACTGCGAGGCAAGTTCGTGATCCTGCCGATCGTCGGACGCCGCATCCCGATCATCGAAGATGACTACGTCGTCATCGGCGACCCAGAGAGCAGCGACCCCAAGGCAAAGATGTCCAGTGGCTTTCTCAAGGTCACGCCCGCGCACGACCCCAACGACTGGGACATCGGGCTGCGCCACGACCTCGAAGCGATCAACGTCATGGCCGCCGACGCGTCCATCTCGGATCAATACGGCTGGGATGAAATCTCCGAAGACGCTCGTCCCTTCATCGGACTCAGCCGAGACGACGCCCGAACCGCCGTGGTCGACTGGTTCGACGCCAACGGCATGCTCGCCAAAGTCGTCGACTACAGCCACTCGGTCGGGCACAGCTATCGAAGCCACGTCCCGATCGAACCGTGGTTGTCCGACCAGTGGTACGTGCGTGTGACCGACCCGCGCCTGCGCGGTTCCGCGCTCAGCGCCATGACACCCGACCAGCGATCCAACGTCGATCCGTCGCTGCTCGACGGCTCGAACAACGGCGATGGCGGGCTGACGTTCTTTCCCGATCGATACGCCCGGACCTATCAGCAGTGGCACGAGAACATCCGCGACTGGTGCATCAGCCGGCAGCTCTGGTGGGGACATCAGATCCCAGTGTGGAACCGAACGTCATCGACCGTCGCCTCCGATGCTGGCGATCGCTGGACCGCCGCCGGGGCGGCATACAACGCACGCCAGATCACCGACACCGAGATCGTCGAGAGCGTGTGCGTACCACCGCAAGGCACCCTCCAGCGCAGCGATCGACCGGATGATTCGATGGACGAGGCCGCTTTGGTCGCCGCACTCGAAGCCGACGGATTCGAACGAGACCCCGATGTGCTCGACACCTGGTTCTCGTCTGCCCTCTGGCCGATGTCGACCATGGGTTGGCCCTACGCCGAGGACTTCCCCGAAGCCGAAGGACTGCTCGAGGCCTTCAATCCAACCTCGTTGCTGAGCACTGCCCGCGAGATCATCACCCTCTGGGTGAGTCGCATGGTCATGTTCAATCGCTACTTCATGGACGGCCAACTGCCGTTCGAAGACGTCTTCATCCATGCGATGGTCATGGACGGCCATGGTCAGAAGATGTCGAAGAGTCTCGGCAATGGAGTCGATCCACGCGACATCATCTACAGCCACGGCGCCGACGCCATGCGATTCACGCTCGTGCAGATGACCACCGACACCCAAGATGTGCGCATGCCGGTCGACATGGTCTGCCCACACACCGGCGAAGCGTTCACCCCCGAATTCATCACCACCAAGGCAGGGCATCTCGTCGCCGCGCCCGAACAGGTCAGTCCTGGTGATCCGTCGAAGAAGATGGTCAGCGCGTACGGCGTAGCGGCTGGCATCAACGAGCCGAGCACCGACGCACCACTGGCCCGAAACACTTCGGCCAAATTCGACGGCGGCCGGAACTTTTCGAACAAGTTGTGGAACGCCACCCGGTTCGCGTTGTCACGGCTCGATCCAGAAACGACCGTTCCCGAGCCGGTCGACATGGCGAGCGCCCGATTCGCCGATCGATGGATCGTGGCCAAACTGCACGAGACAATCGGCGCCCTCGAAGCCGCTGTCGAGAGCTACCAGTTCAACGTGTACGCCGACACGCTCTACGACTTCGTGTGGCGCGACCTCTGCGACCGTTACCTCGAAGCCATCAAACCCACAATCGATGACGACACCACGCAGCAAGTGGTGCTCGGTGCCGTCCTCGACGCCTCACTCCGGCTCATGCACCCCGTGTGTCCCTTCATCACCGAGGCGCTGTGGCCTCACGTGTCGGCGGTTCAGGCAGGGAGCATCCAGGGTCTGGCACTTCCCCGCAGCGATGTGCTGGCAAGCGCAGCGTGGCCTGTCGCTGATTCGGCACTGGCCGACGCAGCCGTTGTGACCGACTTCGACCGGGCCTACGCCCTCGTCACGGAGATTCGCACGCTTCGCGCCAAACAGAACGTGAAACCGAAACAACGCATCGCGCTACACGCCCCCGAGCAAGTTCTCGAGCTCGTGACGCTGGCCGAGGGTCTGGTCGAGACCCTTGCTGGCCTGGGCGAAGTTGGCGACCTGACGACCCAAGTAGCAGTCCGATCGACGATTCCGTTCGAAGGTTCGCAGGTCGAGGTATCTGGACTGGTCGACGAGGTCGACGTGGGCGCCGAACGGGATCGTCTCACCGCCCTCATCGAGCAGAAGACGAAACAAGCCGCAGGCTTTCGCGGCAAGCTGTCGAACGATGGCTACGTGAACGGTGCTCCCCCTCACCTGGTGCAGGAGACGCGCGACATGTTGGCGCTGGCGGAGGCCGATCTGGCGGCCGCTCAGGCGTCGCTCGACGGCCTCAGCTGATGCACGTTCGCGTTGGTGGAGTGCCCGAGCACTTCAATCTGCCCTGGATCCTCGCGATCGAGGAGCACCTCTTCTCGCACATCGACATAAACGTCGAGTGGACCGACTTCCCCGGCGGAACCGGCTCGATCATGCGTGCGCTGGAGGCTGGCGAGATCGACATGGCCACGCCGCTCACCGAAGGCGCGATCACGGCGATCGCCAACGGCAATCCTTCTCGCCTTCTTCGTCCCTGGGTTGATTCTCCGCTGCTCTGGGGCGTCTTCGTGCGCGCCGGTTCGCCGATCCGCGCGATATCCGAGCTGCCAACTCAGACCGATCCCGCAGCTCGATTTGCGATCTCACGGATTGGCTCGGGCTCCGAGCTCATGTCGAGGGTCATGGCTCAGGACCTCGACTGGACCCTGACCGACGAGAATTTTCTCGTCGTCGGCGGGCTCGACGGTGCTCTCGAAGCGTTGCCATCAGGCGAGGCCGACGTGTTCTTGTGGAACATGTCGATGACACAACCACACGTCGACAACGGCACGTTCGACCGGATCGATGTGCTAGCCACGCCGTGGCCAGGATTCTCAATCGTCGCCACCGAGAGATTTCTGGCCGAGAACCCGGGTGTTGCGGAGTCGGCATCGCAAGTGGCCTCGGCTCGAGCCGCCGCGCTTTCGATCGATGACAGCGCTGCGGCGATCATCGCCGAGCGGTACGAGCTCGAAGTCGACGGAGCGCTCGGGTGGCTGGATCAGGTTCGCTTCACGCCAGCCGATGGTTTGCTCGACCTGGACATGGTGGCCGATGTCGAGCGACGAATGCGTGCCGTTGGGCGAATCTCCTAGACGATCGTCCAGCCACCGTCGACGAACAGGGTCTGGCCGGTCACGTAACTGCTCGCATCGCTGGCGAGAAACAAGAGCGCGCCATCGAGCTCGTGTTCTCGTCCTCCCCGTCCGAGCGGCGCACCACGTTTGATGAACTCATGCGCTCGTTCGTCATCGAACATCGTCTCCTGGGTCATCTCGGATTCGAACCACCCCGGGCCGATCGCGTTGACCCGGATGTTCTTGCGAGCCCATTCACTTGCAAGCTCGCGTGTGAGCTGTACCAAAGCGCCCTTTGACGCGGCGTAACCTGGCACCTTCATCGGACCGCCAGCTACCACACCCAACACCGACGCGATGTTCACGACAGCCCCTGGCCGACCGTTCTCGATCATCCACTTGGCCGACCGGGCTGCAAGATCGTAGGGACCGACGAGGTTCACCTGAAGCTCGCTGCGAAAGCCTTCCATGGTGTCGTCAACGGCGTTGACCGCACGATTCATGCCTGCGTTGTTTACGACCACGTCGATCGCACCAAAGCTGCTCAAGGCCGCGTCGACCACCGTCGATGCCGCATCGTCCGTCGCGAAGTCGGCTTGTACCGCGATTGCATTGTTCAGCTCTCCAGCGAGCGTCTCGAGGCGGTCGAGCCGACGGGCCGCCAGAACAACGGAAGCTCCAGCGGCATCGCAGACCCGCGCGAATCGGGCGCCCAGTCCCGAGCTCGCTCCCGTGATGATCACGACTTTGCCGTCGAGTCTGAATGTGCCCAGTGGATCGATCATGCCGAGATCGTACAGAGCGAACAATGCGAGCCGCGATCCCAACCCGACTGTGACGCCCGACACATGGGGTCTGACCCCTTTTTCGAAAAAGGGGTCAGACCCCTTTTTGGGGAAAGGGGTCAGACCCCTTGTCGCGAGAGAGGTGGGTGAGGAGGAAGTCTCGTTGGAGGTGCAGGAGGTTTTCGGCGACCTGCTCTTGGGGTGTCATGTGTGTGACGCCCGAAAGGGGTAGCACTTCGTGGGGGCGGCCGGCCTCGAGCAGCGCCTGGGAAAGCGTGAGCGTGTGCGCCGCGACAACGTTGTCGTCCGCGAGACCGTGGATCAACATGAGGGGGCGATCGAGGGATGGAGCGTCCGAGATGAGGCCGCTCTGTTCATAATGCTCGGGGTGCTCGTTGGGATGACCGAGATATCGCTCGGTGTAGTGCGTGTCGTAGAGACGCCAATCGGTGACGGGAGCTCCAGCGATCGCTGCGTGAACCGCATCCGGCCGCCGCATCACCGCCAACGCGGCGAGGTACCCGCCGAAGGACCAGCCGCGCATGCCGACACGACCCAGATCGATCTCCGAACGAACCGCCGCCAACGCTTCGAGCGCCTCGATCTGGTCGTCGAGGACCTTCGTGGCGAAGTCGCCATAGATCTCACGCTCGAACGCCGGGCCGCGGCCTGGCGTCCCGCGACCGTCGATCACCACTACGGCGAATCCTTGCTCGGCGAACCACTGCGACGACGCATGTGCGTTTCGGACACGAAGCACTCGTTGCGCATGCGGGCCCCCGTAGGGATCGAGAAGAACAGGCAGTGGTGATCCGTCGTGACCCTCGGGAAGACATAGCGCGAGGTTGAGCGATCGCTCGCCGACCACGTGGAATTCCGGCGTGCACGGAAATCCTGGCGAAGACGCGTACGACTCGAGCGTTGTCGTCGTGCCATCCATCCACGTGACCTCGTAGGACGTATCGATATCGGGCCCAGCTTCGGTCACGACCATCGTGCCGCCCTTGCAGACAGCGCTGGTGAAGTGGTCGACCGACGACAAGAGCTCGAGGGACCCATCACGTTCGAGGCGAGCGAGAACGGAGTTCGTCGCGTCGGTCGTCACGGTCACAAGGGCGGTGTCGTCGACGACGCCCACGAACTGACGCACGTTGACGTCAACCCCTGAAACGAACTCCCCATCGATCGACACGCGGCGGGCATGCGCGTCGTCGGCGATCGTGACGAGCCCGAGTGAGCTCTCGTGAGGCGTGTTGGCGAAGAGTTCCACCCAGCGGTCATCGGTATCGCGTTGAAGTTCTGTCACATCACCCGTGCTCGGGTCGGCCACGAGCACGACGCGGACCCGCTGGTCGCGCGTCTGCACGGTCAGCAACAGCTGCTCTCCCCACTTCACGTCAGCGAGATACTCGAACTCACCTTGCTGCCAATCGATCTGGTGGACCGGTCCCTCGTCGACATCGACGATCCACAGCTGCACATCGGCATTTTTCGTCCCCGCGGCCGGGTAGCGAATCGAACGAGGCGCAACGGCTGGGCGCTCAGGCGAAGATATCCACCACTCCTCGACCGGAGCTGTGTCGACGCGACACACCGCCATCTGTCGGCCCTCTGGTGACCACCAATACCCGCGGCCGCGACCCATTTCCTCTGCCGCGACGAACTCCGCCGAACCCCAGGAGACGAGATCGCCGCCCTCATCGGTTCCCGGCACCAACTGGTCGTCGGCACCCGACGTGAGCCGCAACGTCGAACCGCTCACATACGCGATCCGATCGGCGCCGGGTTCGAAATGCGGATCGAACACGTTGCCGTCGCTCGCGAGTTCCACCGATTCCCCGGTCGACACCTCGCTCTTGTAGAGCTGCCCGGCCAACGCAAACACCACCTCCGAACAATCGGGCCGCGCCGCGAACGAGACCACGCCCGAAGCTTGCTCACGCATCCGTTCTCGACGCGCCCGCTCGGCGTCTGTCAGCGAACCACTCGTGGACCCTGTCGCGTCGAAGACCGCGCGTGCCGCCTCCCCTGGCTCAACGACCCACAGGCTGTTCTGCGGATCCTCGGGCCCAGACGATCGCAAGAAGAGGACACGGGATCCATCGTCGGAGACGGAAAACGACCGGGGAGCACCGAGTGTGAACCGCCGAGTCGTGGCGTGGCGGCGCGGGAACGAGATGACCTGAGGATGTGGTGACGAGTGAGACACACATTCATATTGGCCCGTCAGCCCAAGATGACCGATGATGTGGGGGTGAGCACTGAGATTCAAGTCGACGATGAGACCCGAGCAGCCCTATTGCTCTTCAACGAACGTGTGGAGGCAAGCGCCGCAAAAGAGCGCGGAGCCAAGCGCGTGGCGAAAGCCGAGCGGGCAAAGGACGAGGCTGCAGCAGTCGTGCGCAAGCTCACGGACAACCCCGATGCTTCCGCGAGCGACAAAGCCGAGGCGGAAACGGCGTACAAGGCAGCGCTCGCGGCCTACAACGAGATCAAGGACAACCCGCTGGCTGGTGACGAGCAGCGCAAGCCAAAGGCCAAGGCAGAAGAATCCGAGGGGACAGCTGCAGACACTCCAGCTGATGCACCGGACGACGCCGATGCGCCAGAGGCCGCCCTGGCGGAAACCTCGGCAGACGAGGAACCAGCAGCCGATGCCGGCGCGGAAGCTACGTCCACGCCGGCCGAGGCCGAAGAATAAGAACTACTGCTTCTTGACGACGTAGGTGTCGGCGAATCGATCCATCACCGTGCGGTGTTCTGGATCGGTGAACAAGAACACGAGCGATACGAGACCGACGATCGTGGTGACCGCCGAAACCAGCAGTCCAACGATCGGGATCGCGCCCAGAATCGCCACGATGTGCATGAGGCTTCGTTTTGGTCCATCGGGCACACCGAGCGGCTCCGTGCCATCACGCTTCACGATTCGAAGACCAAGCAAGAGTTTGCCGACGGTGCCAGACATGTACGTGTTCATCAGGGTGTAGTACGCGGCGCCAACGATCGCACCAACGAGCGCCAGACCGATATTGACCTCGAGGTCGGTGCCATCGGCACCACTTCGGAACGCGCTGACGATCGCTGCAGCACCAAAGGGAAGCGTGATCAGTGTCGCGACGATCGCGTCGATGATCTTGGCGGCGATGCGCAACCACGGATCGGCGAGCTCTCGCCCATTTGCGAGCGAACCTGCTCCCGGTGCCACGTAGCCGGCTTGCTGCTGGGCACCCTGTTGCTGAGGACCACCAACCCACTTCCCGCCATCCCACCATCGAACCGTTCCGGGAGGGTCTCCTTCAGCTGGGTACCACCCCGGAGGTTGTGTTGCGTCGCTCATGTCATCACCACTTTCCGCGCAGACCCACCTGGACTGCGTAGTTCTCGATGCCGTACGTTACGCGATCCCGAGGTTCGACACCGTAATCATCGCAAGGAGTGATTTCGCGAGCATGTGGACGGTTGCGCAGTAGCGTTTACTCGTGGCTCCCATTCCATACGAGTTGCATCCGCTTCCCGAGCTCGATCGTCCCATCTTCGTGATGGCCTTCAAAGGCATGTTCGATATGGGCTCCGCTGCGACAAACGCCGTCGATTGGCTCTCGATGACCCATGGTGGAAACCCGGCAGCGTCGATCGATCCCGAGACGTTGTTCGACTTCCAGGAAACCCGCCCGCACGTCCGTCTCGGCGCAAACGGGGCGCGAGAGATTCATTGGCCGACGAACAACATCGTGTGGGCCAAGACACCAGAGGGCAAACGTGACCTCGTGCTCCTGAGCGGGATCGAGCCGAACCTTCGCTGGCGCTCCTTCTGCGAGACACTGATCGAGCTCATGGATACGACGCGAACCGAGCTCGTGGTCACCCTCGGATCTGCGCTTGCCATGGTTCCTCACACCAGATCGTTTCCCGTCACGGCATCGACCGGCGACGAAGAACTCGCGACGACACTGGGGATCGGACGCCCGACCTACGAGGGCCCAACCGGCCTCATCGGCTCGTTGCATCAGGAACTGTCCGATCGGGGTCGACCATTGGTCTCGTTGCGCGTCAGCGTGCCTCATTACGTTCCCGGAAGCCCTTCACCCAAGGCAACCGCGGCTCTCCTGGCCAATATCGAGCAGATCTGCGGAATCCCCACCGACCATGTTGGACTCGCTGATGAGATTCGTGATTGGGAAGCCCGCGTCCATCTCGCGCTCGATGACGACGAGGACGTGCGCTCCTATGTCGATGACCTCGAGCAGCGTGTCGATTCGGAACCCGAGGTCGTGTACGACGCAGACGCGATGACCGATGAGATAGAAAACTTTCTTCGGAACCGCTCTGACGACATCTGATCTCCAAGATCTGCAACGATTTCGCCTGTGGATCTAAGCCTCGTCCTCCTCGTCTGCGCCATCGTCGCTGGGCTGTCGGGTGGGATCGCAGCTCGTTATCGACGGTGGGGCACGGCAATCGCGGATGTCATGATCGGTTCTCTGGTCGCGGGCCTTTTCTCGGTCGTCGCGATCGTTGTTCTCTCGATCGCGGCCGGACTCGACTTCTTCGGCGTGATCCACTTCGGATACCTGTTGATCACCGTCGGGTTTCCGTTGGCTGCGGCCTGGATCGTGATCCCGCAGCTCATCGATGCGGAGCGACGCACGCCCTTCGTTGGGTGGATCATGATCATCGGAGCTCTCGCGGCAGTCGTGCTGGGTCTGTGGGCCACCCACGTCGAGCCGTTTCGGTTGCAGGTCGACACGCAGATACTCGGTGCTGAGGGGGCCACCGAAACGCTCGTTGTTGGCGTGATTGCTGACCTGCAGACCACGTCGATCGGCAGCCATGAGCGTGCAGCCGCCGACGCCGTGCTCGAGGCGGAGCCAGATCTGGTCGTCTTGCCCGGCGACCTGTTTCAACTCGAGCCCGAGGACGTCAATGCAGCAATTCCGATGTTCGTCGGATGGCTTCGCACACTGACCGACGCCGTGGATCATGTGGTCATCGTCAATGGCAACGTTGATGACGGAGAGGTCGTCAAGGACATTGCAGAAGAAGCGGGTGCGATCTATCTCGAGGATGAGATCCAACAGATCCGGGTACGCGGCCAACAGGTGACTCTGGTGGGAGCCAGCACTTCGGAGGACCACGATCGAAACGAACTCGCGCCCGTGCTTCTCGATCAGCTTTCGACGTCCATCGCAGACGACGATCTCGTCCTGATGGTGAGCCACTATCCAGATGCGGTGCTGACCCTGCCGAGCGACGTCCCGATCGATCTGCTGATCGCTGGGCATACCCATGGTGGGCAGGTCGCGCTACCTCGGATCGGCCCTGTCATCACGTTTTCGGACGTACCGCGGGTCGTTGCGGCCGGCGGCCTTCATGTGGTCAATGGCCACCCGATCTACGTATCGACCGGCGTTGGCCTCGAGCGGGGGCAGGCCCCGCAGATGCGCCTCGGCGTACCACCCTCGGTTGGCATCATCACCATCGTTCCTGCATCCTGAGGAACTCAACTAGACGTTCGGAAGAGGTTTCGCCTCACCGACCGACGTCGACCACGACCCGGCCTCGAATTCGTCCGTCGATGATGTCTCGTGCGGCTTGTGGCACTTCGTCGAGCCCAATTTCGGTGATCATCGAGTCGAGCAACGTGACATCGAGGTCGGTGGCGAGTCGCGACCACGCGAGCGTTCGTCGATCGGCTGACTCATGGACAGAGTCGACGCCGACGAGGGTGACCCCACGAAGGATCAGCGGCGCGACGGACGTCACGAGGTCCATACCCTGGGCGAGCCCGCACGCAGCAACACACCCCTGTGGAGCGGTGGCCGCCAGAACGTTGGCCAGCGTATGACTTCCCGCCACATCGATGGCTCCGGCCCACCTGACTTTCGCCAGGGGGCGACCGCCCTCGCCGGACAGCTCAGACCGGTCGATCAGTTCTGTCGCACCGAGCGAAGTCAGATACTCCGCTTCGGTTTCGATCCGCCCCGAGGAGGCAATCACCTCGTAGCCGAGTCGCGAGAGGATCGCCACGGCGACCGATCCCACTCCGCCAGCGGCGCCGGTGACGAGAACCTTGCCGGACTCTGGGCGAACGCCGTGCTCCTCGAGAGCAAGGACGCACAACATGGCCGTGTACCCTGCAGTCCCGATCGCAGCCGCCTGATAGGTCGAGAAATCCTCGGGAATCGGCGTGAGCCAGTCCGCTTGCACACGCGCCCGCTCCGCGAGGCCACCCCAGTGTTTCTCGCCGACGTCCCAGCCATTGAGCACAACACGATCACCGATCTTGTACCGATCCTCCGACGAGCTCAAGACGGTCCCCGCGAGGTCGACGCCCGGAACCATCGGCCACGTTCGCACGATTGGCGAGGTGTTGGTTATCGCGAGCCCGTCTTTGTAGTTGAGCGTCGAGTACTCAACAGCGACGAGCACTTCACCTTCAGGTAGCGCATCCTCGCCGAGTTCGGTGACATCGCACGAGAACTCGCCGTCCTCGTTGCTCAACATCAATGCGCGCATGTTCTTTTCTCCGTCCAATCTGCGGCGTGCAGATCACGCGACTGGACACTATTGCGCCAATCGTTGGACGCCGAACTGGAGCAGAAAACTGTCAGCCGTCGTTTACCGGACTGTCGTCGCGTGGCGACATGGGCACCGGGATACCCGCGGCTGGGCGAGCTCGAGAGATCGACGTGAAGTTCTGATACGCCATCATTCCCAGAATCAAGGGAGCGAAAAGGCTCCCGAGGTAGAACCACAGCCAGATCGCAGCAGCGACAGCCACGATGATGGACACGATCGCAGCGCGGCGTCGCCGCACCGGCACCGAACCCGGAATGAGGTCGGTCATGATGTGTCCACCATCGAGGGGCACGATCGGCAAGAGGTTGAACGCGCTCCAGCCAAACGTCGTGAAGAGTCCGATCAAGATCAGGTCATCGATCAGCGGCGTCCGGTCGAGGAACCCACTTCGAGCCAGGGCCAGGACAGCTGCGCCGAGGAGGATTCCGGCGAGAGGTCCGGCAAAGCTGATCATGATCGCTTGCGAACGCGACGGCTGCTCTTGCAAGCGGTACCTCGTCAACCCCGCCATACCTTCAAGTGAAATCGTCGGCGTACCGTGCGTGCCCTGCGAACGGGCAGCAAATGCATGCCCGAGCTCGTGGATGACGATCGCAATCAGCGCAATGACAACAAAGGCGGCGACTCGATCGAGCTGTTCGGGAAACGATGTGTACCCGAGAATTGCGATGACAGCCAGGAAGGAGCCGTGGATCGTGATGGGAAATCCGAACATGTGAAATGACATTTCATTTCCTCCCTGCCCGGTCAACTCTACGGGGGTTCGTAGCTCGGTGAGTCACCGCGCGAGCGACCTAGCCGTCTCCTAGTGCTGCTCGTTCGTCATTGGTGAGGCAGCGAGAGATCTGGCCGTCGATTCGTTCGCGTTCATCGACGTCGCCCGAAAGGTCTGCCTCGATCGTCACCCGAACGAATTCGCGATCTCGATAGAGATCATCGATACATCCCATCGTCGGTGGAGAAAGCTCGACATTGGCCTGCTCACTCACCGCTCGACCCACCGAGACACACTCCGCGTACAGCTCGAGGTAGCGGTTTTGTACGGTGAGGTCAGCGAGCAGGAAATCGAACGGCTCCTCTTCGAGCAGCGCCTGCCAGAACGGCCGATACTCCTCGGCCGATTGCAGCCGGCTCGACACGCATGCCGCTTCGGTGGACGGTAGGGGTCGACCGCCTGCGAGAATCAGCCCGGACGCAAATGCATCGATCGCACGCGGCGACGCACAATCTTGTACGGCCGTGATGACCGCATCCACCGAGTCGAGACCTCCCTCGATCGCGGCAGCAGCGCTCTGGTCAGCACACGACTGTTCGTCGAGCGTCAAGACCAATCCCGATGCTGCGAGCTCGGTGTAGGCCGCCGCGTTGACGGAGTTCTCATCGATCACCACGGTGGTGGCCGTCGTGTCGGCGTCTTGTCCAGTCGCTGCTGGAGGTTGGGTGGTCGTCGTTCCGTCCACCTCGTCCTCGTCGCCACCGGTGACGACCTCGTCGGAGTCGTCATCGGACTCCTCGTCTGGAGCGCTCGTCGTTGTCGTCTCCTCAGGATCGCCGGGTCCCGGCTCCACGATCGACTCACCCTCACCACAGGCAGTGAGGACCAACACCACCATCACGAGGAATGAGAGAAGTCTGCGCATTCTCCAAGGTTAGAGGCGGCCAGGTTCGTGACGGGTTCACGGGGGTGCGCGCCCCACTTGCGCCCGACACGGCAGACTGAGTTGGTGCTGTCACTTCATTCCGCGATCTTGCGGGCTCACCGATCTTCGGCACAGGTTCTGATTGCCCTGGGCGTCAGCGCCCTGATTCTCGCTGCTTGCTCCAGTGACGAGGGAGACAACACTTCGCTCGGGGCGTCAACGACGACCACGACGATCAACGCTCGGCTTGCCGCGGATCCAATCGACGCCACCCTGGACCCGAACCGAACCACGACGACGGCTCCGCAGGCCAGCACGCGAGCGAATCCAATCCTGCATGTGCTCGGCAGTATCCGTTCGATCACTGACCCGTCTGCAGCGTGGCAGTCCGACGTACCCGTCATCGGCAACGATCTGGTGACGGTTGCCTCTTTGGGCTGCGCCCCGACCGCCGAGGGTTGCGGTGCCGACGAGGTGACCGGGTGGTCGCTTGGCGGCGTCGATCTGCTGAACGTCGCGACTGCCGAGGCTGCAACCGCTGGGGAAGATCTTCGAACATTCGTGGTCGACGTCGGCACGAAAGGCCTCAACGTGCTCGGATATGGCCCCAACGAAGCCAGCGCCGTCAACGGGCTCACAGCCGGCAGCGGCGACTCGATGATCTCGCTGCATGCGATCTCACTCAGAGCGGACGACGCTGCATCGGCTGGGGCGGTCACCGCCGGCATTGCCGGACCTGCATCGTTCGATGCGCTCCTCGAGGAGGTGGCCACGCGCCACGAAGAGGGATTGGGCGTCGTCGTGGTGGTCGACGTGGGTTCCCTCGATGATCGCTCCCCCACCCCCGAACAGATCGACAGCATCCAGCAGTTGGTCGATGCCGGCGTCGACGCGGTGATCGGCCACGGCTCGGACTTCATCCAGCGCTTCGATCGGGTCGGTCAGTCGACCGTCGCATACAGCCTCGGCAACGCGGTCATCGACACTCCTGAAGCGCTTCGTGCAGATTCAGCTCTCTTGCGGCTCGAGTTTGGCAACCCAGGTCAGGCGTGCCTCCTTCCGACCACCGCAACGGCAATCGGTCCACTACTCGACGACCTCAGCGTGCAGGGCTGTCGCTGATGCCGGTCGACGTAGGTCAGAGAAGATTTCGTTCGACCAGCTGTTGACGCAGGCGATCGGGTCGTTCGAACAGCAGCGCGTCGAACCCGAGCGACATGGCAGCAGCGACATTCGCTCCAGAGTCGTCGATGAACACGGCATCCTCCGGCGCGAATCCATACCGGGTGCAGAGCAGATCGAAGATCGCGGGATCGGGTTTGATCACACCCTCCCGGCCGCTGATCACCATGCCGTCGAACAACTCGAAGAAGGAGTAGTTGGGTTCGATCATCGCAAAGGTGTCGCGCCCCCAGTTGCTGAGCGCATAGAGGGGCACGCCGTTGAGACTCAGCTCGTCGAGAATTTCCACCGTTCCCTCGATGACACCCCCCAGGGTCTCCACCCAACGATCTGCGAATGCCATCACGAGTTCTCGCTGCTCGGGATGTCGTGCCGCGACGGCGCTGGCCACATCATGCAGTGGCGTGCCGCGGTCGAGCTCCATGTTGTCCTCCATGGTGAAAACGGTGTCCAAGAAGGCCTGCAACTCGATTGGATCATCGATGAGCTTCGCAAAAAGGTTGCGTCGATCCCACTCGATCAAGACGTTGCCCAGATCGAAAACGACGGAGATGTGACGATGCATCGTCGCACGGTAGCAGCGAGCAGTATCTAACATCGGTGCATGCTCTCGGACGCAACCCTGCACAACGACCTCGCCCGCGTGGGCGACCAAGCCGCAAGTCTCGAAGAACGAGGATTCGCTGGGGCCTTCACGGCGGAAACGTCGCATGACCCATTCCTACCGTTGGTCCTCGCGGCGGAATCGACCGAGCGGCTGGATCTCGGTACCTCGATCGCCGTTGCGTTCGCTCGCAATCCAATGACGCTCGCCCACACGGCGCGTGATCTCAACGAGTTCTCGGAGGGCCGGATGATTCTCGGTCTCGGGAGCCAGATCAAACCACACATCACGAAGCGATTTTCGATGCCATGGACCGCGCCAGCGGCCAGGATGCGTGAATTCATCGCTGCCCTGGAAGCCATTTGGGACTGTTGGGACACCGGCGAACCGCTCCGATTCAAAGGTGAGCACTACACACACATCCTGATGACGGACTTCTTCAACCCGGGTCCGGCGAGTCACGGTCGGCCACGAGTCTTTCTCGCTGCTGTTGGGCCACTGATGGTGAAGGTGGCCGCCGAACAGTGCAGCGGATGGATGGTCCACCCCTTCACGACGCCGGAACACTTCGCGTCGGTGGCGCTTCCAAAGATGCGCAAGTACATGGACGATGCGAACCGTCCCCATGATGAAGTCGAGGTATCACTCCCGGCGTTCGTCGTCACCGGAGACGACGAAGACGAGATGGCCGCTTCGGCGATTGCGATCAAACAGCAGATCGGCTTCTATGGATCGACACCGGCATACAAAGACGTCTTGGACTTCCATGGCTGGGGAGATGCCCAACTCGAGCTCAACTCGCTGACGAAGTCGAATCGCTGGGCCGAACTGGCCGACGTCATCGACGATGGAATGCTCAAAACATTCGCCGTGGTGGCGGAACCCGATGATGTGGAAGGTGCGCTCGAGAAGCGATACGGCGGACTGGTCGACCGGGTGAGCCGTTATACGGCAGCCCTCTGACCTTCACCGCCGTTGGACCGCAGGCGTGCGTGCAACGCCGCGACCAGCTCGTGCACACGATGGCGCCCGATGATGCACTCGTCCTCCGGGAGAAAGTGCACACCTTCGATGACAACCACATCGAGCGGACGATCCGACCCCTGAACCTCGGTCCACGGATCGACCGTGACCGCATCCTCGGACGCACTCGCCGAGAAATACACGATCGGTAGATCGAGGAACTTCGGTCGATAGTTCAGTGCTGCACGACGGATGACCGGGCCCAGTTGACGCTCTGCATCTTCGAGCGACGGCGTCTGCCCAGCTTCACGGGCGGACCGATATCGCCGCCGAGCGAGAGCAAACGACACACGCTCCCGCACACGGGAGGTTCCTTCCTCGACAACGGATCGGATGCCTTCCTCGCGCAACATGTCGGCGTACTTATTGGCGATCGTTCCGGTGTCGTCCACCTTGAGGCCCGCCATCACCGTGTCGACCATTGCGACGATCTCGACTTCGTCGCCTCGCTCCTGAAGCAGACGGCCGATCTCCCAGGCAAGGAGACCACCTGTAGACCAGCCGAGCAAACGGTATGGGCCGTGATCGACGGCGCTGTCCAGCGCTTCGAGCATCGTGACCGCCTGGGCAGCGATGGAATCCACGATCTCGCTGCGAGCGTCAGCTCCCGGCAGACGCACGCCGACGACGGGAATGTCTTCGTCGAGGTTCTTCACGAGCGGCGCATACCGCAGCAGGTTTCCGCCACCGGGAGGCAACACGATCAAGGGCCTCTGAGAACCAGATGAGCGAAGCCATTCGACCAGTCCATCGGGGCGAGCGGCGACCTGCGCGCGGCCGACGACGCCATCGTCTGCAATGGAGGCCGCCGGCACACCATCGATCACCTGTGGGGCCTGGTCGAGGCGCGCGGCGAGCGACGTGGGTGTGGGCGCATCGATCAATTCACCAATAGCGACCCGTCGGCCGAACTCGGCTTCGAGAAGTGATACGAGGGCGACGGCGCGAAGCGAGTCTCCGCCGGCATCGAAGAAGTCGGTATGGGGCGTCATCGGCTCGCCATCGAAGGCTGCCATGAAGATGGCGGTGACCGAGGCAACGACGGGATCAAGGCCGTCCGATTCGTCTGAAGCGACATCGGGCAACGACCCGCTAGGGGCTTCGGCGGGAAGCTCGCCGGTCGCGGCGCGATCGACCTTCCCATTCTGGGTTCGTGGAAGCCGGGGAAGAACGATGATTCGTTTTGGGACGTGCGTCTGAGGAAGGACCGCGGCAACCGATTTCACGAGGTCGGCACTCGAGAGCTGCTGGGCGCTCTCCACCCAGCCGATGAGCTGACGACCACGAAGATCGACGATCGCCGCGGACACGCCGGGAATTGCACTCAGAACGTTCTCGACCTCGGCTGGTTCGATCCGCACGCCACCCACGGAGAGCTGTGAATCGATCCGCCCCAGGAATTCGAGGACACCGTCATCCCGGCGAACAACCAGGTCGCCGGTTCGATAGATCGGACCAGTCCCCCGGTCAGGGAGAAACGCAGTCGACTGCGTTTCGCCAAGATATCCGTCCGCCACGCCCGGACCAGAAACCCACAATTCACCCGCAGCATCGAACGGGAGCGACTGTCCGTGGTCGTCGACGACTTCGACCGCGACGCCGGGGATCGGGCGACCGATCGGTACCAACATCGCATCGTCGGCTGTACAACGATGAACCGTCGACCACACCGTGGCTTCGGTGGGTCCGTACTCGTTTGTCAACTCCACTCCTGGCGCGACGGCATGGTGTTCGGCCACCAAGGCAGGGGGACAGGCTTCTCCCGCAACGATCACCGTGGTGATGGCGGGTAGCGGACCCGACTGTCGGCTGAGCAGAGCTCCGTAGAGCGAAGGCACCATCAGGGTGTGCGACGGCGCGGACTTCTCGATCAGAGTCAGCAGCGCGTCGACATTGTGAACCTCATCCTCGGTCGGCAAGACGATCTCACCACCGTCAGCGAGCGCCCAGAAGAGACCGGCTACCGATGAATCAAAGCCAGCGCTCGAGACCACCAGGTACCGGTCGACGGGGTCCTCGTACCACTCGCGTCGAGCCGCAAGCGATGCCGCCAGGTTCGCGTGCGAGATCGGCACACCCTTCGGACGGCCGGTTGAGCCCGAAGTGAAGATGACATATGCCTCGTCGCTGGGCTCGGTCGCATGTTTGCGGGTCACGGGGAGCACCGCGTTGTCGCCATGATCGATGTTGACGGTCGTGACTTCGGTGAGACCTCGATGGCCATCGCCTGAGGTGACAGCAGCGACCACGTCCGCTGCCGAAAGCAGCTCGGTCACACGCGACGCGGGCTGCGAAACATCGATCGGGACGTAACTCGCGCCGAGTATCCAACTGGCCCGAATAGCTACGGGCAGATGGGTAGAGCGTGGAAGCACAACTGCGACCCGGTCGCCGGCGCCTACGCCCACGGCCCGCAAGCGTGCCGCCAGGGAGCGCGACCGCTCATCCAATTCTGCGTAGGTGAGCATCGAGTTTCCACAGCGAACAGCCGGTCGGTCGGGAACTGCGTCGATCGACTCGTCGATGAGCGTTGACGCCTGGATTGGAGGGGAGGTGAGTTCTCGACCGCGGAGAGGCGCGGGTCGGACGCCCAGGTCTCCAACGGCCCGAGAGGGGTCATCGACGAGTGCCAGCAGCGTCTGCGCGAACTCGTCGAGCAAACGCGTCGCGAGAGAACGGCCGATCGTTGCGCCTCGATACTCCACGCCCAACTCGACGAGCTCCTCGCGGATTTGCACGAAGAACGTCAGGTCGTTGACGGCGGTTCCGGAGGACAAGATCGTGTGATCGACCGGAACCCCGTCGAGCTCTGATGGGGCAAGATCTTCGACCGCGAGCATGATCCGACCGGATGGCGGCGTCAGACCCCGCGTCCTCGCGGATCGCACGATGGAGCCAAACGGCACCGCGCGGTGTTCCAGCGCGACGGCGAGCTGTCCGCTCACATCATCGGCCAGCGATGCAACCGACCTCGTCGAATCAACATCGACGAGCAGCGGGAGCGGGTTCAAGAAGTATCCGACCACATTGGCCAGATCTGGATGGTCACGCACCGAAGAAGTCACCGTGAGCTCAAAGGTTGACCGGTCGTGATACGGCGCCATCGATGCAGCCAACGCGGTGAGGGCACTCGCGAACGGGGTGGTCGCTGGCGCGTTGCGCATCTGGCTCATGGATATCGGTGCATCACGATGGACATATCCGTCGGGCTCGGGCTGCGATCCTCGAATGAGCAATTCGCCGGGCGCCTCGGCCGGGCTCCACACCACCTCTGGATCGGCCGACCTCTGACGCTGCCAGACCCCGTGCGCCGCGTACGAGACTGCGAGGGGTGCAAGCGTCTCGCCCCGGTATGCCTGATCGATCTGGTTCCAGAGGACGTCGAGCGAACCAGCATCGCTCACGATGTGGTGCGTCCGAAGCAGCGCGCCGACGACTCCCCTGTCCGAAGGGTGATCGCTTCGCAGGTAGTGAAGTGTGATCAGCCGACCGGTGATCAGGTCGAATTGCATCTGGTTGATGCTGTCGGCCAACTCGGAAAGCCTCGCCACCTCAGATTTTGCCTCACCGACCCACAGGGCTGCGTCGACAGAGAGTGTGTTTCGTCGGGGCCCATACGAGGTGTGCAGAGTCGGTTGATGTGCAACCACCACACGGACCGCTTCGGTGAATCGAGCGAGATCGACGTCAGCCGGGAGGGAGTAAAGGCGGGCCACGTTGTAGCGGGTGTCGGACGGATCGCGCCTCCACTCGTACAACATCGCGTCTTCGCCCGCCGACAACGGCAGTCGGTCGCTCTCGACGTCGGGAATGGTCAGGGCCGCACGTGCAGAAACCGCCTCGGCTGGGTCATCGGTGATGGCCCCGAGTGCGTCGTCGATGTGCGTCGCGAGATCAGCGATGGTGCGTCGGGTGAAGGCGATCGACTCGGGAACGACGAGGTCGAAGTGGTCGCTCACACGAACGATCATCTCGAGTGCGTGGAGCGACGTGCCACCGAGGGCGAAGAAGTCGTCGGTTGCTCGGACGCCCGTCAGCCCGAGAACGGTCTCCCAGACAGAAGCGATCTGAATTTCGGTTCGCGACTCGGGCACCCGACCTTCGCCTGGCGTAGCCCCTGTGCGTCGGAAGGCCGGAGCGGGGAGAGCCGATGAATCAACCTTGCCATTGGTCGTGAGAGGAATCGTGTCCACCAGCTCGATCGCCTGCGGAACAGCGTGCGCGGGCAGGCCCGACGTCAGATCCTCTCGCAACAACTCGAGGTCGAGATCGGAGGTCGCCTCGACCCAAAGTGTGAGCACCTCAGGCTTGCGCGGTTCATAGCCAACCTCGGCGAGCATATTGGTGATCGCCGAGAGCTCTGCGTCATCCATTGGGTCGTCGAGTTCGTAGAGCGCCTCGTCGCGAGTCTTGTGACCAAGCCGAACGTCCCAACTGTATGGGGCGGCGTAGTTGTGATGTCCCTGTTCGATTTTGTGAACGAAGATTCCGGCAGCGTTGATCAGGCAATTGGTTGAGCGACCCGAATCTGGCGGCCGCTGCCAGGTGCCGCTGCTGTCGAGCGCGCGATAGAGCTCGCTCAGCTCGACGTCGACGTATCGGTAGAAGTCGATGAACGTGATGCGATCAAAGATCGTTTCGTCGTCGAGAAAGTCGACATCCATGTGCTCGGACACCGCGTCGGGTGTGGAGTGGTAGACGTGTCGTGCTTGCTTGACCATCTCGTCGATGGCCTCGGGGTCGAATCGATCGGATTCGAACATGCCGGGCACCAGGCGGGTCTCGAAGAACTGCCCGCGAGACAGGCCGGTCACAATCGCTCCGATTCCCAGCTCTTCAGCTTTGGCCAACGCAATGGTGTAGATCGCCTTGTAACAGCCGTTGCACACATTGGAGAAGCGGTCGAGGCTGTCTCGGAAGATCTCGTCCATGCCGTCGACGGTGACGAATTCGTGGTCGACCCCCAAGGCGCTCGTCGCCCGGCGAACGTTGGCCTTCGCAACGTCCGCGATGTAGCCATTGTCCAACGTGATGGCGAAGACGCGAGCACCCATCTCGACGAGCTTGTAGAGCGCGTAGGTCGAGTCCTTGCCACCGGAGATCAAGTGGACGACGTCGTAGTCACCGGTGGATCGGTTGCGAGCGTCGGAGAGCGCGAGGGCGAGGTCGTCTTCATCCTTGAACCAGGCCTCGGCCTGCGGTGCAACGAGATCGAAGTGATGACAGCTCGAACAGACTCCATCGCCATCGATGGTCACGTCGGGGACGTCGGAACCAAGTCCGCAACGAACGCAGTGTTCCACTGCGCTGTTCGGGTCGGGAGTCCAGAGTCCGGCAACAGCTCGTTGCACGCCCGGAAGTTGCAGGGCGATGTGTTCGATTTCGCCCGGTTCGAGACGGATCCCGCCAACCTTGATCTGCTCATCGATTCGACCGAGGTACACCATGCGGTCTGCATCGAGCATTCGGACGAGGTCACCGGTTCGATAGAGAAGCGACTCCGAACCTGAGTCCTCGATGTGCACGAGTTTCGCCTCGTTCAAGTCAGGTCGACCCAGGTATCCCTGCGTCATGCCAGGTCGGTGAATTGCCAACTCGCCTGCGACGCCCAGGGGAACGGGTCGGCCGAAACGGTCGAGAATGTGAAGTTCGACGCCAGGCGCTGGTCGACCAATGGGTACCTCGGGGCCAGGGTCTGCCGCCGGAACATACAGATGTTCCATGCAGCCAACGACCGCCTCTGTCGGTCCGTATTCGTTGAAGATCGCGACATCCTCGCCCAGGACATCGATCAGGCGATCAGCGAGATCGGTCATGAATGCTTCGCCGCCGACAATCAGCGTTCGGAGCGGATGCTCGGCATCGAGCATCCGAACGAGAAGCTCCAGGTGTGAAGGTGTTGCCTTCAAGATGGTCGCTCGACCTTCATCGACGATCTCGCGCAGAGCCGGAAGTCCGCCCTCGGGGTGCACGGTCATCAGGCCGCCGGCAAGAAGGGGCAAGAACAACGTGGTGATCGTCAGGTCGAAGGACAGCGACGTGAACAGAGGCATGCAGAGCTGATGTGTGGACGCACCCTCGCGCTTCGCATAGGCACCGTGGGCGAATCCCAGATACTCCGAGAGGCCCCGGTGCGTGATCGGCACACCCTTTGGAAGACCGGTCGAACCCGACGTGTAGATCACATAGGCAAGATCGTCGGCAGAGACGTCGCTCGAGCCAACGGTCGGAGCGTCCGTCACTTCGAGCGCTTCGAGCTCTTCGAGCGAGGTCAGCACCAGAGCGCAACCAGAGTCCGTGCGGATGTGCTCGCGGCGTGCGTCGGGATAGGTCGGATCGATCGGAACAAAGGCCGCACCAGCACGCAAAACCCCGTGGATCGCAATCACCGCCGGGATGCCGATCGGCATCTCGATACCGATCAGGTCTCCTCGGCCAATTCCGGCACGACGCAAGGTCGTCGAGACCGTTTCGATTCGATCGTCGAGCTCGACGGCCGACAGCACCCGGTTGCCATGGGCGAGTGTCGGCACATCGCGGTTGGCGCGCAGACGGTCGGCGACGACTGCTGGAGCCACGTCGTCGATCGGCGTTCCGGCCGAGGGGTTCGTGAGTGGCTCGAGCAAGAGTCGCTCACCCTCACCGACCAAGACGACGGAATGAATCTTCGTGTCGGGGCTGGAGACCATTACATCGAGCACGGTTGCGAAGTGCTCCCCTGCGCGCCGGCGATGATCCGCGTCGGCGATCCGGTGGTTCACATCCAGACCGAGATCCAGGGTGCCGGAGCCGTCGTAGTCGAGTGCTTGGACCCGCAGGCGATGGTGCGGGTCGATGTGCCCTGGGTGGATCCACGTCGTGTGGGCTGGTATGGGACCGAATGATCCAAGGGTGGCCCCGTGCACATTGAGCACGACATCGAACGATTGACGCGGACTCGTGCCAGGTAGGGCGTATCGCAGAAGCTCGAAGACGCTCCGGGTCACTCGATCGTGCAGGGAGCCAAACGTGTCGTCGTCGCGAACCTCGACCTGAAGTGGGAACATCTCGACCAGCGGTCCAATCACTGCCTTCGCCGCCTTCGTGCTGCGGTGATGAATCGGAATGCCGATCGTGATGGATTCGTTTCCGAGCCGTGCGAGATAGGCCGACAGCGCGGTGGCGAGTGCCGTCATGAGCGACAGGTCCGGGCTGAGCAGTTTGAAACGATCGGAGAGCAACGCGTCGAGTTGCGTTTGTCGTCCGGAGTCCATCTCGATTGTGATGCGATCGGCGGTGCTGGTGGGACCCGAGTCTGGTCGGTACATCGAAGTGGGCGTGGCCTCTCGGCTCAGCGCCCAGTGATCGCGCGCCTTTTCGAAGCGGGCCGTATCACTCTGGCTGGACATCTCGGTCCACACGTCGGTGTAGCTCGGAACGTCCGCAGGCGAACCGTGATACTCATCGGCGACCGCATTGAAGAAGTTGGCGGAACTCGCAGCATCGATGACGATGTGATGCACGTTGACGAACCAAGACCAGCGGTCTGATCCGTGATCGAGCAGCACGGACTCGTATGCGGCGGTGGCGATGTCGATCGGTCGAGCGATCCGATCGGCGAGCCAGTCGTCGAGGCGGGCTTCGTCGAGGCGCAGCACCGTGCACGGTGACGGTGTGGCTGAGGCGATGGCGGGGTGCGGAACCCCATCGACCTCGCGGACCGTCGTCCGCAACGCATCGCTGCGACTCGCGACGACGTCCACCGCGTGCAAGAAACGGCCAGCGTCGATGGGGGCGTCGAACCTCGTGATCAGCGCCATGTTCTGATGCGGTGAATCCGGTTGCAGCCTCTGCGATGTCCAGATCAGTTCCTGCGACGGTGTGAGAGAGCGTCGTGGTGAGAGGTACACCGAGTTGGTCATGAAATTCAGACCGCAGCTCGGGCGTCGAGGTATGCGGCCATCTTGTCGATCGTCTGGAAATTGTCGAGCGTGACATCACCAGGATCGACCACCACCCCGAACGTCTCCTCCATCCAGTGCGTGATGCGAATGACACCGAGACTGTCCACTGCTCCCGACAACAGCAGATCGAAGTCACCGGTCACCACGACGTCGTCGAGCACGATCTCTTCTTGGATGAAGCTTGTCAATTGCTCAGCGAGTGAGGTGGTCATGCGTGGTGTTCCTTCAGGGTTTCGAGCTGCGTGACTTCGAGAAGGTGCTCTCGAAGCGTCCGTCGATCGAGCTTTCCGCTGCCAGTGAAGCGGGCGGAATCGATCACTCTGCTTTGAGTAGGTACGGCGTAGGCGGGCAGAACGGATGCAGCGCGCTGCACAAAGTCAGCGTGCTCGAACTTGTCGCTCACACCGAGCAGACCTGCAACCAGTTCGTCCTCACCCGACTCGGCTCGAAGTACGGCGACCACCACATGATCTGCAGCGCCGAGTTGTTCGAGTTCCAACTCGATGCCTTCGAGTTCAATGCGAAATCCGCGAACCTTGACCTGATGATCGACTCGTCCATGAAACGTCATCTCACCGGTCTCGTCGGTCGAGACGAGATCGCCTGTGCGATACCAGGTCTTCCCATCACATTCGACGAGGACTCGAGCGTTGAGGTCTGGTTGTTGCCAGTACCCCTCCATCAACTGCGGCGTCGACGCCCACATCTCGCCGCTCTGAACGGCGTTCTCGAGTCCCGGGTGGTCCGCTGCGGGATCGATGATTCGAATATCGCTGTGATCGAGAGGGAACCCCACCGACAACATCTTGTCTGGATCCGGAGCGTCGTCGAAGAAGGCCACCGAGCACTGGTTCGTCTCGGCGGGGCCAAAGATGTTCGCGAAGCGGGCGTTGGGGGCCGCCTGCATGAACTCAGCAATGACCGTGGGCGAAATCACTTCGCCGCCGAAGTGAACCCACCGCAGGGCTGACAGGTCTCGATTCTTCAGATCGCCGCGCAGGACGAGCTGGTGTAACAAGAAGGGAACCGAGTACCAGTACGAGACACGTTCGTCCTGGAGGCGCTGGGAATGGCTCGCCGGCAACCGCTGATACGGCTCGGAGATGACAACGTTTGCCGCCCCGGCGAGTGGCACGGACCACAGTGAGTGTGTCGAGATGTCGAAGTGGTGCGGGGCGATGTCACTCACGCGATCTTCTGACAAGAGCCCATACGTGCGAAGGGTCATGTTGGCGTAGGCCAGCGCACTTCGATGTGTGTGCACCATTCCCTTCGGTTCGCCGGTCGAGCCCGATGTCGTGATGATGTAGGACGGGCTGTCGACATCAACGTCGAGCGGCGAGGCTTCCTCGAAGTCGGCCAACTGTTGGGAGCTGATCGAGCGGGTGTCGAGCTCCTCACTCGCAACGCCGATTAGTGCGCCGATCGGTCGGAGTGCGTGTACTTCCATGAGTGTGCCCACGCGCGGTTGATGCGACACGATCACGTCGATCTGCATTCGTTCACAGATGCGTGCGAGCCGCACCGCCGGGGAGCCCGGATCGAGAGGCACCGCAATGGCTCCCACCGATACGACTGCATGCATTGCCACGAATCCCTCAGCACATTTGTTCAGGTGCACGCCGACGCGGTCGCCTGGAACAACACCGCACGAAAGGAGCGCGGCGGAAAGCTGTCCCCGAGCCTGCGCTACTTCGGCGTAGGACCACGTGCGCGAGACGTCGACAACCGCGTCGCTGTCAGGAGAGCGCATGGCTTGCGCGTCGAGCAGGCCACTCAACGACGGCGCGTCGCGACGATCGACGGCGACACTCACGTTTGCACGCTCCCTCTCTTCAATCGGTCGGATATCTCGCATCCAACAGCGTGCCGCGGAACGTAGACAGGGCAAATAGTTCTTTTGGACACGAAGGATTTCAGTGCTGGATCGCCGGGCGAACTCGAATTGCAAATTTGCATCTGTGTGGTACTCGTTGCGTAGTGGCAACTGCGAGATTCCTCGCGGTGTGAGAGAGGTACGAAGCCGATGAAGGCCGTGGATGCACAGGTGGATGACCTCGTGGTCCTTGACGACGCCTCCGATACCGAGATGCTCACCGCAATTCTCGATGGCGAGCATCCCACGAAGATGGCGGTCGCCGAGTGGGCTCGCCACAACCTGGCAGACTCTCAGCTCGAGGAACGAGACCACAGCTGCACCTTCTGGCGTGAGGGGTGGGAACGAATTGGACGCGAGGGCCTCTTCGGCCTGCTGGCCTCACCCGACTTCGGTGGCCAAGGGCGCCCGTTGACCGCTGGACTGCTGGCTCTCGAAGGTTTGGGCCTCGGTTGCCGCGATGACGGGCTGGTCTTCGCAACGACGTCACAAGTTCTGACCGTTGGATTGGCGATGGAACGGTTCGGCACCCCAGAACAGGCCGCCGAATGGATGCCGAAGCTGGTGAGCGGTGAGGCGATCGGATCGTTCTCGATGTCCGAAGCCGGCTCGGGCTCCGATGCGTACTCGCTGCAGACGACGGCCACTCCTGTCGAGAGCGGCTACGTCCTCAACGGAGAGAAGAGCTGGGTCACGATGGCCCCGGTCGCCGATGTCTTCATCATCTTCGCCACCACAAACCCTGAGCTCGGCCGTTGGGGAATCACCGCCTTCTGCGTACCCGCCACAACTCCCGGCCTGACGGTGGGCCCGAACCGCCCGAAGATGGGCATGCGCACGACGCCCTTCTCCGATGTCACGTTCTCCGATTGTTTCGTGCCGACCTCTGCCCGCATGGGCGCCGAAGGGGCGGGCGCCAGCATTTTCAGCTCGTCGATGGAAGCCGAACGCGGCTTTCTCCTCGTGGGCAGCATCGGCGCCCTCGAGCGTGTCCTCGACGACGCAGTCGAATACAGCCGAACACGAGAGCAGTTCGGCGAGCCGATCGGATCTTTCCAAGGCGTTTCGCATGCGTTGAGCCAGGTCAAGCTCGGGCACGAGTCGGCCCGGCTGCTCATGTACAAAGCCGCAGCGCTCCAACAACAAGGCGCAAGCTCGATGATGGCTGCAGCGCTCAGCAAACTCGCCGGAAGTGAAGGTGCGCTCGCAGGAGCACTCGCCGCAGTCGAAATACATGGTGCCCGCGGCTATGTGACCGAGTTCGGCGTCGAACGAGATCTCCGAAACCTCAGTGGCGGCGTGATCTACGGAGGCGCTTCCAGCATTCAAAAGAACATCATCGCTCGACTTTTGGGCCTTCCGGCCTGAATCCAAACGCTGCGTAGTGAGCGAACATAGGAAACAGAGACTGATCAACATGAACAAACCAAGGAACAGTTACCAATGAAGGCGAAAGCTCGATCCCCCCGCGTACTGATGGCAGCTTTGGCGGTCATGCTCGTGCCGATGTTTGGCATGCTTTTCACCAGCGTGGCCAGCGCGCACGATGGCAATTCGTCTGTCGTCTATCTCGACGTCTTTCCCGACGGTTCGGCGCAAGGCCAGCTCGAGCACCCCGTCGGTCTGCTCAACGACCTGTTCGATCTTGATCTCGATCCCAACGAATCGACCGCCGATGACATCGCGGCGATCGAAGCGGCAGTTCGCTCATACAACGCCGACAATCTGAGCATCGTGGCCGAGGACGGCACGCCGTGGGACATCACGTTCACGGGCGAGGTCGACGCGATCGAAACCGAGAACGAGATATACGGCGCCTTTCTCTTCGACATCGAGAACGTCTTCGATTCTGCGCCACGCGTCTTCGAGGTCACCTTCGATGGCATCGTCCGCGATGAGACCCATTTTGCTCAGGTCGTCATGCGCACCGACCCGGTCACCGGCACCTTCTTGAACGAGGGCGATGCTGTTCCCGGCTTTATCAGAGCTGACAGTCCCACGCTCCCGGTCAACCTCGACAATCCGAACTTGTGGAAGGCCTTCACGGGCACCGTGTCGCTGGGCATGGAGCACATCTTCATCGGCACCGACCACATCTTGTTCGTCCTGGTGCTGCTGCTTCCGGCCGTCATGTTGTTCTCGCTCGCTGATGGATGGTCTCCAGTGCCGACGTTCAAGGACGGGCTGTGGCGAGTCCTCAAGATCGCCACGGCGTTCACCGTTGCGCACTCGATCACGCTCACACTCGGTGGACTCGAGATCATCGAGCTACCGAGCAAGTTCGTCGAGACGGTCATTGCGTTATCGATCATCGCAACTGCGATCCACAATCTTCGACCGATCTTCGCGAATCGGGAGGCGTACATCGCGTTCGCCTTCGGGATCTTCCACGGCTTTGGGTTCGCCGGTCTGTTGTCGGACCTGGGAATCGGTCGAGGTCAGCGGGTGCTCTCGCTCTTGGGCTTCAACATCGGCGTAGAGATCGGGCAGGCATTCATCATCTTGTTGCTCTTCCCTGCGCTGTTCTTGCTGCGGCGAACGGTGTTGTATCCGTTCGTGTTGCGAATCGGGTCGATCCTGCTCGCGGTCATCGCGGGGATCTGGGCGATCGAGAGGGTCTTCGAGACCTCATTGGGCATCGACGATCTGCTCGAGAAGTTCACCAGGGCACCGCGGGTGTTCCTGCTCGTGGCCATTGCGACCGTTCTCGCTGCCGGAATTCGCCAAGTAGAAGCATCACGAGGTCGGCTCGCTCCCGTCGACGGGACGACGACCGACGAAGAAGCTCCCGACGAGCGCGAGCCAGCCCTGGTTTAGGGGTCCCCTATCGGGCGGTGCGGCGGCGGATTCCTTCGAGGGTCTTGACCATGTTCTGCTGCAGCATCGAGAGGCGCGCTTCGACGAACTTTTCTTCGTCGTGCGGTTGCGCTTCGACGCGATCGCGAAGCCCTGACGGCCCTGGGCCATGCACGAATGAGTAGTTGACCTCGGTTCCTTCCGGCACCGAGCGCATGGTGACCGTCCAGATCGCTGTTGGATCGTCCGGATCGCCGACCACCCACGCAAACGCCTTGCCGGGCATCGCAGTCGTAACGGTGGAGGTTGTCTCCCACTCTCGATCACCGAGGCGCTGCTGGCCAACGAAGGTTGATCCGACCGAACCCGGACGGCCAGAGTTCCATCGACCGGACTGGAATTCGGTCCCAAAACTTGCCATCGCATCGAGGTCCGAGACGAGCTCGTAGACCCGCTCGGGCTCGACCTTGATCGTCGTTTCAACCGCGACGGACGGTTGGTCACTGAGGCGCATGTGAAGGACTCCTTGCGAGTGAGTAGGACAGCTTGCCAGGAAACGTGGATCGAGTAGGTTCTATAAACGAACCCACTCTGAAGTGAGCACCTTATCGGGGAAGCGAGTCACACCATGACAATCAGCGATGCCGCATCGAACGACGCCGAGTCCACGCCGGACCCGGAATGGCACAAGACGGTCTGCATCTTGTGCAGCGCGAATTGTGGCGTGGAAGTACGGCTGGACGGTCGTGAGTTCTCGCGAGTTCGCGGCAACAAATCACACGTCTCCTCCAAGGGCTACACGTGCGAAAAGGCCCTTCGGCTCAACCACTATCAGAACGCGGCCGGACGACTCACCAATCCCTTGAAACGGCTCGATGATGGCTCCTACATCACACTCGACTGGGACACGGCAATCGACGAGGTCGCTGCGGCTCTCCTTGCCGTCAACGCCGAACACGGCGAAGGCAAGATCATGTACTACGGCGGTGGCGGCCAGGGGAACCACCTCGGCGGCCTGTACGGCGCCGGACTCCGCAATGCACTCGGCATCACACGAAAATCGAATGCACTTGCCCAGGAGAAGACCGGCGAGGCCTGGGTGGAAGGCCGAATGTACGGCACGCACACCCATGGTGAATTCGCGGACGCCGAGGTCTCGATCTTCCTGGGAAAGAACCCCTGGCACAGCCACGGCTTCGACGAAACGAGAAGAGTGTTGAAGGAGATCGCCGCCGACGACGATCGGTCGATGGTCGTGATCGACGTTCGCCGCACGGAAACCGCCGACCTCGCGGACTACTTCCTTCAGGTCAACCCTGGCGGTGATGCGTTCCTGCTGGCCGCGATGCTCGCCGTACTCGTCGAAGAAGACCTCGTGGCGCACGACTGGCTCGCAGAAAACGTCATCGGCCTCGAACAGGCGCTTGCCGCCTTCACAGACATCCCGATCGCCGACTATGCGGCCCGGTGCGGCATCTCCGAGGAACGGATCCGCGAAACGACCCGACGAATTGCACGGGCCGAAAGCGTGTCGATCTACGAAGATCTCGGCGTCGAAATGGCCCCACACTCCACGTTGGTCTCGTACCTCCAGCGAGCACTCTCCACGCTCGTCGGCAGCTACGGCAAACCCGGCGCGATGAACGCACACACCGCAATCGTGCCGCTGTTCAGCTATGGAACATCGGGGTCCGAACCAATCGACCCCATCACTGGCGGCCGGGTGATCTCCGGGCTGATCCCGTGCAACGACATCGCTGCGGGAATCCTCAGCGACCACGAGGACCGAACACGAGCGATGTTCATCGAAAGTGCGAATCCTGTGCATTCGCTCGCCAGCTCAGGTTCATTTCGTGACGCCATGCGAGCGATGGAACTCACTGTTGTCATCGACGTCGCGATGACCGAGACCGCCAGAGAAGCCGACTACGTGTTTCCCGCAGCCAGCCAATATGAGAAGGCCGAGATGACCTTCTTCAACATGACCTTCCCGGAGAACCGAGCCACGCTCAGAAAGCCCCTTCTCGAGCCGCTCGAGGGCACGCTTCCCGAAGCCGAGATCCACTCCAGACTCGCAAAGGCCATGGGATTTGTGGCCGAGGACGACCTTCAGCCGCTTCGAGAGGCCGCTCAGGAGGGCTATGACGCCTTTGGCGCCGCATTCCTGGGCGCAGCAGCAGAGAACCCGATGCTCGCTTCGCTGGGCGCAGTCGTGCTGTATGAGACGATCGGGAAGACACTGCCGGATGGCATGTCCGCAGCAGCCCCGCTGTGGTTCAGCGCTCAACAACTCGCGATGCGATACCCGCAACAGGTCCAGGCGGCTGGGCATGAGGGACAAGGCGCAGCGTTGGGGAACGCGTTGTTCGACGCGTTGATCGACAGCCGCGATGGCACTGCCCTCACACGACACGAGCCGGATCAAGGATTCGACCTCCTGCGAACCGCCGACCAGAAGATCAATCTCGACCTGCCCGAGATGTTCGAAGAACTGTCGGCGCTCCGCGACGGTCCCGTATCGCTCGCAACAGACGACTACCCATTCGTGCTCTCCGCCGGCGAACGCAGGAGTTTCACCGCCAACACGATCATGCGAGATCCGAGTTGGCGCAAGAAGGATGCACAAGGCGCTCTTCGACTGAGCGTCGCCGATGCCGAGGTGCTCGGCATCGAGAGCGGCAGTCGGGTGCGGATCACGACTGCGGAAGGGACGGCCGTCGCTGTTGCGGATGTCAACGCCACCATGCAGCGCGGTCACATCGCACTTCCCAACGGTCTCGGGCTCGGTTACTCGCCAGCCGGAGGCAGCCCCGAGGTCACCGGCGTCGCGCCCAACGAACTCACGTCTCTCAGTTGGAAGGATCCAATCGCTGGCACCCCATGGCACAAGCACGTTCCCGCCAAGCTCGAACTGGTCAGCTGATGAGGCGGACGAGATTTGATCGGGCCTACTGCCCGATCGCACGCACCACTGATCTGCTCGGCGATTGGTGGACCCCGCTGTTGCTCCGCGAGCTCGTTTTGGGCAAGACGCGCTTTGCAGAACTTCAAGAAGAACTCGACATCAGCAAGGCCATACTCACCCAGCGGTTGCGACGCCTCGAGGAGGAAGGCGTCGTCGAACGGAGCGCCTATCAGGATCGGCCTGTCCGCCACGACTACGTCCTGACCGCAAAGGGTCGGGCCCTGTGGGATGTCCTGCTCACGATGTGGCAGTTCGGAGACGACTGGTTGTTCCGAAATGGAGCTGGGGTGGAACTGTTCGACACCTCGACCGGCGAATCGGTCCATCCAATCGTCATCGACGAAGCCACGTCTCGCCCGATCGACCAAGCGGTCACCTCGGTGCGCCTGCGAGCGCGCGACTGAACTAGGCAACCGTGCGAAGCACGCGACCCTCGAGGAACTCTCGACGTTCGTCCTCGCACGCCTCACGGACAAAACACGACGCATCGTGATCGTTCGTCAAACCTTCGGACTGCATGAAGGCGTACGCGGTAGTCGGGCCGAAGAACCGCCAGCCCATCTTCTTCAATTCCTTGGCCAGCGCGGCAGACCGAAGAGTTTGTGTCGGCACCTCACCACCGTCACGCTCAGGCTCGACCACCGCCCACTCCCAGACCCAATCGACGATCGAACCAGCCGACTCCATCAGTTCGCACGCGCGCTGTGCATTGTTGATCGTCGCCTCGATCTTGCCCCGATGGCGGATGATCCCGACATCACCGAGGAGCCTCTCGACGTCCGACTCGTCGAACGACGCCACCACCTCGAAGTCGAAGTTTGCGAAGACCTCACGAAATCGGTCCCTTTTGCGAAGAATTGTGATCCACGACAATCCGGACTGAAAACCCTCGAGACAGATCTTCTCGAACAACCGGTGATCATCGGTCGTGGGCCTTCCCCATTCATGATCGTGATACGCCAGGTAGTCGTCGTGACCCCCGGGCCATCCACACCGCTGAACATCAACCATCGACGAAGTCTAGGCAACTCATCTCTTCAGAAAGCCAGGAGACGAGCCGATACGGACTGTATGGCTCGACACCTACATCTCGTTCCGGCGGGCAAAGACGCGCTCGAAAGCACCGATGACACGTCAGCTGAGTGGCAAGACTCCAACATCGTCGATCTCGACACCGAGCGGCTTCGGCGCCGCTACCGATATCACCCATCGGCGGGGCGCGCCTGGCTCGACGACCTCTTCGATGATGACGACGATCTCGACCCTGTCTGCTGACGAGCTGCCCGACGATCGCCTCAGCCGGCGCTGAGCTCTCGCAACAACTCGAGGTCCGCTGCATCGGGCTGATCACCAACGGTCGACCGCGACGACACCCCGGTCTCCCAAACCGCGAACGCCTCGGCGAAGTCACCAGCTCCGGTGTCGAAATCTGGCGCCGACGCTGACGGCCACCAAGGCGTCGACTGCGCGATTCCCCGCGTTTCGAACCAACGAGCGCGGTCTTCATCGTTGTTCAGCTCTACGTCGATCAGATGGCCCAATTCGTGAGCGAAGACTCGATGCAACGTCGATGCGGTGTCGCTCGGCCGAACAAAAACCTCTATCCGACGCTCCGCTGGATAGGTCAGAGCTCTGATGCCTTCGCGAGCGCTTCGAAACTCGACGACCCAATTTGGAAAGCGCGTTCGCCAGTCAAAGGAAACACGGTCGAGCGCTTGTTGACCGAGGGGAACCGACGGTGCGGTGGTCGTCGATGCACTGGTGGTCGGTGGTGCAAGCTCGATGGTCGTCGCGGGAGCCACCGAAGTCGAGGTCGACGACGCTGGCGGTTGCGGCGCGGCAGTCGTATCGGTACCAGACGTTGGAGCGAACTGCGCAACGGACGTGACGACCTCCGTCGTCGGCGCTGCGTCAGCCAACGACTCGAGCACAGACGAGGACGAGGTCTCGACAGCTCCGGCCACGAGTACCGCCGGCGGGTCGCTCGGGAACAACCAGAGGGCCAGCACCACAAACGGCACAACGAGAGCCTTCGAGTACGTCCTCACACTCCCTATGGTTAGAACAGCATCGCCTCAGCCGCAAAGGCGGGCTCTGGCGGGCTAGCTCAGAAACTCTCGGATTCGAGCTTTCGGTCGTCCGATGATGGCTTTCTTGCCCTTGACGACGATCGGACGCTGAAGCAGCGCCTTTCGCTGGGACAGCAGCTCGATGACGGCATCAGGATTGCCGACGTAGTCGTCTGCGTCGAGCCCGAGCTTCTTGAACTGGCTGTCCTTGCGAACGAGATCCTCTACCGGATCTTCCAAGCCCGCAATGATTGTTTTGAGGGTCTTCGCGTCAGGCGGTTCTTTCATATAGAGCACGACATCGTGGTCGACACCCAGATCCTCGGCGACCGCCAAGGCGTTCTTCGACGAACCTCAATGTGGGTTGTGGTAGATCGTGACTTTGGCCATGGTGATTCCTTCTCAGACGGCGTCGGAGTCGAGCTCTCCGGTACGGATACGAGCAACGGACTCGAGTGAGGTTACCCAGACCTTGCCGTCACCGATCTTCTCGGTTCGAGCACCTTCAACAATCGCATCGACGGCCAGGTCGACCTCATCGTCGACAACGATGACTTCGATACGAGTCTTTGGGGTGAACAGGACCCGGTACTCGGTACCGCGGTACGTCTCGCTGTGACCGCCCTGTCGTCCAAATCCCTGTACTTCGGAAACGGTCATGCCCTGGATGCCTGCGGCGGCGAGCGCATCTTTCACATCATCGAGCTTGAAGGGCTTGATTACCGCAGTTACGAGCTTCATCGTTCTCCTCGAGCGCCAGACAAACGCAAGTCAAATCTTACGTCCCACAGGGGCCGATCCATGCAATTCGGTGCTCAGCTTCTCTCTGCGGAGGTGAGGATCGAGAGATCGAAGGTGACCGCGCCCGACGCGGCTTCTGCTGGCCAGTCGATGCGAACCTCGACGGGGCCCGCCGTCGGTTGCGGCCAAACCCACCAGTCCCCGGTGATCACGTGCTGATCATGTTGACGACGATCGTTCAGATTGATGTGCTCGTCGCGTTGGCCAATACGGAGGAGGCGAGGGAGTTCGGGTTGCGCCACGCTGAACCGGTCCGCGACCGATCGGTTGTCGAGAACCGTGCCATCGGGCAGCACGAGCTGCAACAGGAAGAAGTCAGGTCCGTCGTTGTATTGCGCTCCAAGCCCGGGGATCAACGCTTCCTCCGGCGCGAATTTCGGAGGCAGAACCCATGTCCGCAAGGACCGGATCGAAAGTGTGAACCCGAGTCCGGAACCATCCGACCCAAGGGCAGTCAGATCGATGCGAGCACTATCGCTCGATGCAACGTGCAACGGCGTCCGGATCGAGCTGATCCGACTTGCTGGGTCGGGTCCCCACCACGGCCGGTGATCGCCCTCTCGACGATCGAGCGTGGCCAGCAGGTCATCGATCTCCTGACGAGAGAGGTGGCGAATGCCGTAGCTCACGAGCCGGCGAGCTTCCTCGGGTTGCACCCCGAGATCTCGCAACACCACACAAGCGCCTGACTCGTCATCGAGGAGCAATCCGTGGAGCAATTCGAATGACCCTGTAGGGCCCTTGCCATCGAGCCGCGGCGTTGACAACGCGGCGATGGCCCGCTCTGTCAGATCAGGCGAACGAGGAGCGAGGGGGTCGGCGCCAGGCCGCGCTTCGAGTATTCGCTCGATCGCTCTGTCAACCCGCAGCGTGTTGAGCGCAAAGAGCTCGATCAGCTCGACCATGTCCCCGCGTGCCGTGGCGACGAGCCCGTACAGCAGATACTCGGTCCCACAACGGGAATCACCGTTTGCAAGTGCGGCGTGTTTGGCCACTTCCAGGGCCAATTGAGCGTGATCGTCTAGCGCGAAGGGGTCCATTGATGAAGAAGGTAGAGCGTCGATCCCGATGAAAGAAGGGCCGATCGGACATTCGATTCCGATAGCCCAAGGAGATGGTTCCGACGGCCCAGCCGTGAGCGTCCACCACCGCCTGATCGCCGGCCCGTACCGTGTTTTCATGTCCGTTCGGCCTCCTGATGACATCGATTTACTCGATCTCGATGATCTCGATCGCGGTGGCCCGGGCCCGACTCGACGTCCGCGGCAACCAACCCGTCCTCCCCCCGCCGAGCCCGGCAGCTCGTGGACCGACCCGCGGTTCCTCATTCCACTTCTTCTCTTCTTGTGCGCCGTCTTCGTGATCGGGATGGCAATTCGCTCGGGGTCCATCGGTGAACCCAGTGACGACGAAGCAGCGGTGGTCGAGCAGTCCGAGCTTGCAGTCGCTGTGCACGATGCTCAATTGCGAGCCGGATTCGACGGATTGACCGTCACCGAAGAGGACGGCACGATCATCATCAACGGTCAAGCAGCTGATCCGACGGCGGCGGCCTCGATCGGCGCCGTCGCACGATCGGTAGAAGGCACGCAACGGGTGGACAATCGAGTCGTGGTGGTCGGCGGAGCGATCGAGGAGCGGGCCGTCGTGCCAGCCGCTTCGTCAGCAGAGCAGACCGGCGGCGTACAACAACAGCTTTCATCGGTTGGTCAGATCACCTTCGAAACGGGAAGCGCCTCACTCACCCCCGAAGGATCGATCATCGTCGATTCGGTGGCCACCATCTTGAGCGGCGCACCTGGACTCCGAGTCGAGGTGCACGGCCACACCGATTCCGATGGCGACGACGTGCGCAACGAGGTACTCAGCCAGGAACGTGCCGATGCGGTGATCCTTGCATTGGCGCAACGAGGAATCGATCAGTCGCGGCTCACCGGCGTTGGCTTCGGCGAGTCGAAACCGCTCGAACCGAACATCACCGACGAGGGTCGAGCGGTCAATCGGCGAATCGAGTTTCTTGTCGTCGGCTAGCCCGTGCGCCTGAGCCAACCCCGACCAGAGAATCACCGTACGCTGGCGGGGTGGCGGACAGGGCCGCCTCGACACATCGGGCGAGGAGGAGATTCATGGCGAATACCCCCGAACAGCTGAACGGACCGGTCGACTGGACCCGCCCCGCGCTGCTCGAGGGCACCTCTCAGGGTTTCATGCCTTGGGAATCCCGGCGCTGGGCCTGGATTCTTCCGCTCATCATCTTGCCGTTTCTCGCCATCTCGACGATTTGGGCCGTGCAACACATCGAGGAAGACGTGGAGGAGGCCGCCGAGGAACTGCTCATCGACGCCGGAATCGACACCTCCAATCTCACGTTCAATGCCACCTACCGCGATGTTGAGGTCGGGGGGAAGATGGCATTGGGCACCGACCGGGGTGAGCTCGTCCAGATCCTGGAGCGTGGCACCGGCCCCGACAACGCGGACATCCGGACGGCAACCGTCGCCGCCAGCGACGCTCCCCCTCCCTTGTTCGGCCCAATTGCGCTCGATGCTCGTTCCGACGGCATCACACTGACGCTTACGGGTTCCGTTCCTTCGCAGAGCGACAAGGACGAGATCTTGAATGCCGCGGACGCCACCGGCTTGATCGTGGCCGACGCGATCACGGTGTCGGGACTGGAGCCGTCATCGTCGGATGCAGCGGGCCAGATCAAGAAGTTCAGCTCGGCGGTGGGCGGATTGCTCAACGGCTATTTCGAGACGGCCGAGCTACTCGTCGGCGACACTGGACCCGTGACTGGCACGATCGCGGCCACCTCGCCCGAGTTCGCGGAACTCCTCGACGGTGTGAGCGGCGATGATGTCACCGTGACATCCCCACCGACGTTGGAATCACTTGACGTGTCAGTGGTCTTCGACGGCACCCGAATCGTTTTGAACGGCACGGTCTTCAGCATGGAGCAGAATCTCGAACTCGCCGTTGCGTCGTCTTCTGTGGTCGGCACAATCAACGTGGTCAACAACCTGGCGGTCACCGACCTGCCCGAGGCCGTTCCCGGATCTGCTGCGCGGGTGTCTGCTCTCGCGTCGGTGATCTCGACATTCGATGACTTGACGTCGGCCGACGCCACAATCAACGATACGGACATCACCGTCAACGGCGAAGCCGAGGACTCGGCCGGGCAGGCAGCGACGGCCACTGCTGTTGCGGCAACCGGTGCCGCCAACCTTCGTCCCGGCGGCGAAGTGCGCGTCGTCCCTCCACCAGCTCCCGAACTCTCTCTCGAGGAAGAGATCGATCTCCTTCAAGCCGAGCTCGACTCGCTCCAAGACGAGATTCGAGAGACCGTGGTGTTCGCGACCGACTCCGACGAGCTTGCTCCATCGGCACAAGTCACCCTCGACAAGGTCGTCGATGCGATGAATCGTTATTCCCGACCGGTCGTCGAGACCGGCGGTCACACCGACTCCGAGGGTGAAGAAGAATACAACCGGGATCTCTCGCAACGAAGAGCGGATGCCGTCGTTGGTTACATCTCGTCCTCGGGCATCGACCCCGAGCGGCTTCGATCCGTGGGATTTGGTGAAACGCAACCCCTCGCCGACAACAGCACGCAAGAAGGCCGACTCCAGAACCGACGAGTCGAGTTCTTTGCCAAGGAGGGCTTCTAGATGCCACGCCCTCGTTCCCTGAAGGAGCACATCTCATGACTTGGGTACTACCGGAGATCCTCATTCCGCTACTTCTTGCGGTTGGCTTGGGCGTCCTCATCGGCTGGTTCCTTTGGCGATGGCGTCGACGAACCATTCATGCGAGCGAGTGGAACCAGCTCGCGGCCAACGCCAATCAGGCCAAGGCCGACGAGGCGGCCGTACGAGCGGCGTACGAGGAGGCCAACAACGAGCGTTCGATACTGGCAAACCAGGTGAACACGCTCACCGATGAGGTGTCTGTTGCGAACGACAAGGCTTCGTTGGCAATACATCAGGCCGAAGGTCTGGCCGCGGATATCGAGATTGCCAATAGCGAGCTTGTCGATGCCCGAGAGAGAAGCGCGTCGCTCGAGGCGGAGCTGCTCGCGGCCACCACCTCCAACGAAGAGCGGCAAGCGCTCGACGAAGAGATCGATCGTCTCCGCAAAGAACTCGAGGATGGAGCTGTTCGTCGGAGTCAGCTCGAGCAATCGGTCGAAGAACGCGAGTCCGAGCTCGAAGGCGCGTTGAGCGAGCTGAAGGAACTGACCAGGCAAACCCAGGTCCTGCAGTCTGAGCTCGACACCAAGTCGGCAGAGTTCGCCGCCGTGCGTGATTCCGCCGCCGCCCAGACCACGCGTCTCGAGGAGCTCGAGTCGGGCGCTGCGTCAGCCGCCCTGATCGCCGATCAGGTTCACGAGGCCCAAACGACTTCGGCAGAGCTCGACGCGGCGCTCAAGGCGGCCCGAACCGAACTTGATGTCTCACAGAGCCGCATCGCCGATTTCGACGCCCGACTCTCGACGGCCACCGCCGATCTCGATGCGGCACACGCCCGCGTGAGCGAGCTCGAGGAACGGGCGCGCGACGACGAGAACGGAAGCACCGCGATCATCGGTCAACTTCGGGTGGACCTCGCCGAACGCGACCGGCGCATCGCAGCGCTCGAGGCCGCAGCCCCGAGCATGGGCGAACATGTGGAGTCCGGCGAGGCAATACATCAGGCGCACCACGCCGACGACACAACCGTCAGCGCCACCAGCAACCTTGCGACTGTGGAGACCCTTGGTGTCGCCTCCGCTGACCACATCGATGACCTGAAGGTGATCCGGGGCATCGGACCACGGATGGAAGAACTCCTCGCAACGCTCGGAATCACCTCGTGGGAACAGTTGGCGGGCCTCGACGAGTCAGGGGTCGCACGGGTCGACGATGCGTTGATGGAGTTCCCGGGCCGGATCGAACGAGATCAATGGGTAGACCAGGCACGTGAACTGATCGCCCGCTTCCCTGATTCGAGCAACCGGCCGACGAGAGAAACGTTCCTCAATCGCACGAGAGACGAGGATCCATTCAACTGAACCGGCTTCTGAGGTTCGCGATTTCAATTCTGCTTGTGAGCGCGTGCTCGTCGGGCGGCACGCGCCCGGCGGCACCCACGAGCGCACCAACGGTGACGGGCACGGTCGATGCCGACGAGCGAATGCCGGAGACGACGGAGGCTCCAGCTGGCGACAACGAGCCCGACTCGCCGCAGCCGACGTTGCCGACAATCCCCCCGGTTGCGCTCAACGATCTCGCAAATGTCGACGGCTCCATCGTTCTGCGCGATGACGACGGAAGTCTCGTGGTTGTACGGCCCGATGGAAACGATCGACAAGAACTCGCATCCGGCGCAGAATCGCTCCTCAACCAACCGACGTTTTCGCGCAACGGCGACCGTGTGGCATGGACAGCGATCGATACCGATGGTCCGAGGTTCTTCGTCGCCGATGTTGACGGCTCCAACGTCGTGAGCGCCGCCGTCAGCAGCCCAGCGTTCTATCTTTCATGGTCGCCCGACGACACGTGGATCGCCGCCCTTCGGCCCGTACCCGCCAGCATCGAATTCGTCGTGGCCGACCCCGAGAGTGCCGAAGTGCGGGCGGTAGCGACCGGACAACCGTTCTATTTCGACTGGCTGGACGACGATTCGATCATTGCTGCGGTCGGCACGACAACCCTCACGGTCATTGATGCCTCTGGCGAGGTGCCACCCACGCCGCGTGTTCTGGCGAGTCCCCTCGGAGCATTTCAGACACCTGCCGTGGTGGCGGGTGGAGATGAGGGAGCCGACGACGTCGTGGTCGCCGTGCTCCAAAACGGCTTCAACGATGTCGTGCTCCTCGGGGCAGACGGGAGCCAGGACGCCATCGGCCGCAGCTCGGGTCCGGTGGCCACGACCAACAACCCCACCGAAGGGCAGGTGGCTGTGCTGGTGATCGACGTCGAGCCACCACAATCACAGGTGATCGGCTTCCAGACGGACGAGCCACCGGATCTTCCGAGTGGCCAGGTCTCGATCATCGACCTCGACACTCGTGAGGTCACGACGAGGGACGAACGCCAGATCGTCGCCATGCAGTGGAGCCCCGATGGATCGAGCCTGGCGATGTTGCAGGCGGGCAACAACACCCTGCAGTGGCTCGTCGCAACACCCGACGGGGTGTCGATGCTCACGCCATTCATTCCCAGCCAGGAATTCGCGACCTCGTACTTGCCATTCGCCGACCAGTACAACCACTCGTCGAGCTGGTGGTCTCCCGATTCGCGGGCGATGGTGCTGTCAGGATCCATCGATGGCCAAACCGGCGTCTGGGTCGACCTCGTCGACGACGAGTTTGGTGCGGTGCGGATCTCCGGCGGTGACCTCGGCTTGTGGTCGGCCCGATGAACGTCGACCCTGACTCCGGAATCTGGCTGACTCTCGTCGTCCTTCACGGTGCCGCGACGTGGTTTCTGGTCGGACTGATCTGGACGATCCAGCTGATCCACTATCCCAGCTTCTCTGCGATCGACCCCGATCGTTATTCCAGCTTTCAACAAACCCACATGGTGGGCATGGGACGCCTGATCGCTGCCCCATGGCTGGTGGAGGGACTCACGGTCCTCGGACTCTTCGTTTTCGCTCCCACCGGTTGGATGCGGCTGTTGGCCACCGCTGGCGGGTTACTCGAGCTCGTGGTGATCGGCGTGACGATTCGATCGTCGATCCCCGCGCACGAAGCTCTGAGCACTGGATTCTCGGATGACGCTCACAAACGCCTCCTGCGATCGAATTGGATGCGCACCGCCGCTTGGACCAGCCGGGGTCTCATCGCACTTGTTGTTCTCGTCTGGACTCTTCAGCAGTGAACTTCATGTAGCGCTGGCTACAGGCTGGGGTCGACACACCCATCGAAACCGCCTGTTCCGCTCGACGAATCGTCGACGAAATCCTCGAGATAACCCGAACCGGCGTCACTCGTGCGATGCCACCGCATCAGACCCTCGGCGATGGCACGCCCGTGCGACCACTGCACGTCGTTGTCCGCGTAGAGCTCAGCCTCCGATGCGTTGGAAAGATATCCCGCCTCGGTGATGACCGACACGATGCCAGGCGTGTATCGATGGAGACCGTAGAGGTCGGCTCCCTCGCTGTTCAGGCGTGCGGAAACTCCGTTGCGCCACGATCCAACCCAGTCCGCCTCATAGGCGGACAGGCGCTCGGTGATTTCCTCGAACAGGATGCCTCCGAGACGGCGCGACTCGGGGTTGCCAGCATCGACGAAGAGCTCGGTTCCGGGTTCCGGCTGAGGTCTCGTGGCGCCCCCGTTGTGATGAATGGAGACGAACGCGTGGGGATTGAGCGCGTTGGCGATGTCGGCGCGCGACTTGAGTGGGATGCGAATGTCAGTTCGGCGGGTGAGCAGCACCGAGTATCCCGCTTCCTCCAGATACCACTCGACGATCTCGGCAACTCGAAGGTTCAACGCCTTCTCTGTGGCGCCGTTCGGGCCCGCCGCGCCGCCCTCGCTTCCACCATGGCCGGGGTCGAGGACGAAGTCGACGGAGAGCACGCGTTCACCCTCCGAAGTGGTGACCTCGTTGCCGCAGGGCGTCAGCGCGCGCCATCCTTCGGTCGCTGCTGGGCCGATCACCGGCAGGACAACGCCCTGCGGACTGATGAGAACGCCTCCTTCACCGTCGGGGGGTTCGCTCGTCGTCGTCGGTGCTGCTGTGGTGGCCGGGGCCGCAGTCGTCGTGGTGGTGGTGGTCGAGGTTGTCGTTGTCGTCGTCGGCGCGGTGGTCGTCACGTCGACATCCGTTGCCTCGCTGCGGTTGTCGAGCGCCGCGACAGATCCGCCGAAGGACCGGTTCGTTTCGGTCGAGAGATCGGTGTCATCTATTGCGAGCGGTAGTTCTACTGCACCAAGGACGCTCACGTCGCTGTCCGGTGCCGATGGCGCCGAGGTCGGCGAAATCAGCATGCGCGGCGAAACCGGGGGTTCGGTCGTCGTGACCGACAGTCGGTCGCCCGCAGATTGGGTGACCAGCAAGGCGTCAGGTTCGCCGATCGGCGGCAAAGCGAGTAGCGCAGTTATGGCGCACAGAGTGCAAACTGCGGCGATAAAGATGTGACGCACGGGACCTCCGCGCCATTTTTGGCGCATGAAAACTACAGGGCTGGCCCCGCTCCGTACTCGAAAGACTAGATGAGGTCACCCACCGAGGTGGGGACACCTCATCGATCGGAGGGTGGCTGGGCTGAACCCGACCCGCGCGTCGAGTTCCACGCCGATCCGCTGTTGTCTCGGTCGAACGGCTCCGGTGGCGGAGTGCGCCCCTCGAGCTCGGCGTCGATCACATCCAGTTTCCAGCGAGCCTTCGCGATTTCGATTCGCAAGTCGGCCACGTCGTGACCGGTTTCCACCTGGTCAGCCTGCTCGAGGACCTCGCTATAGGTCTTGCTTGCGTCGGTATAACGCTGCTTCAGCGCCATGTCATTCGCAATCGTGACCCTGGGTTCCAGTTCGAGAATGAGATCGCTCATCTCCTGGATCTGGAGCTTCGTGTCGGTCCGAGCTCCGGCGGTGTGCACTCGCCGGGCGGTCTTCTTGCGCTTCGAACGCACCGAAGCCAACGCGAGCGCGGCCGTGACCACGCCGAGCAGCAGGAACATCTGACCACTTCCGAAGAAGCCCGATTGAGCGACGGACAACGGGACGACCTCGTTGCCACTCTCCACGATCGCAGTTGCTGCCTCTTCGAACGATTGCACGGCATCTCCTCTGTCGAAGTCTCGCATGGCAGCGACAACGTTTGGATACGGGAACGCGGTGGTTGCGCCGCTGGCGTCGTCGCCAACCACCAACAGCAACGTCGAGGGTCCGCCTGCATTGGCCAAAGCCTCGAGTGACGACTGCGCAAGGAGAGCAGCCGCGCTCAACGCGGGATCTTGTTGCACATCGAATGAGCGCTCCGAGTACGCAAACGCGAAGTCATCGCCCCATCGCTCGACAACCGCCCGCATGTCGCCCTCGGGAAGCGACCCGCTCTCATCCCACCAGCCTCGTTCGAGCACGCTCTCGACGAGATCGTCTTGGAAGGTCCCTTCCTGCGCTGCAGCAGGTTGGATACCGACTGCCAGCACGGCCAGGAAGGTTATTGCGATCACGCCTTTGCGGCTGAACAACGACCGTCCCGTCACGATTCGGAGCTCACGTCTTCCGGTTCGGCCCCCTCGATGTCCTCATCGGTGAGCGTCATGAGCTGATCGTTGGTTGGATCCGAAATGTCGACCATTCGAATGGCATGGCGCGAGACAGCAGCCTCGAAGAGGTTGCGTGCTGCACGGCCGTTGCCGAATCCGTGGCCCCGGTCTTGCGCGGCGAAGAACGCCATCACGGCCTTCTCGCCTCCCTCGTCAAGGTGATACTCCTGGCCTCCAGCGATGAGAGCGAAGATCTTCAAGAGCTCCTCATCGTTGTAATCATCGAACTGGATGGTGCGAGGAAAACGCGAATGCATCCCAGGGTTTGCCTGCACAAGCGCAGCCATTTCATCGGGATAACCGGCGAGGATCACCACAACGCTGTCCCTGCGATCTTCGACCAACTTGACCAACGTGTCGATGGCCTCCCGACCAAAGTCCTTCTCGCCACCCCGTGTCAGCGAATAGGCCTCGTCGACGAGAAGCACGCCTTCGTCGGCTCGATCGAACACTTCGGTGACCTTCGTCGCCGTCTGGCCCACGAAGCCAGCAACCAATCCCGAACGGTCCGTCTCGACCAGATGACCACGCTCCACGACTCCGAGGCTCCGGTAGATCTGGGACAGCAGTCGAGCAACCGTGGTCTTACCGGTACCCGGGTTGCCGACGAAGATCAGGTGTCTACTTGAATCAGGCACGGGAAGGCCGCGCTCTTCACGAAGCTTCTGCACCTTGAGAAGTGCAGCGACCAGCTTCACCTCTTCCTTGACGGCATCGAGACCAATGAGCTCGTCGAGTTCGTCCAGCAGTTCATCAAGCGGTCGCTCAGGGGGTAGCTCTTCTTCGGCTTGGGGCGCGGCAACCGGGCCCCCGCTCGTAGCGACCGAGGCACCCGAATTCACGTTCCCCGACTTCATCGTGCGCAAGAGCATCGAACGAAACTGTTCGACCCCACTCAGTTCGAAGCGCGACGTGTACTCGTCGAGGCTGATGGTCGTGTGCGCGACCCGAAGGGCGTGCTCGTAGTACACGCTCGAGTAGGCCGTGCCTGACTGTTGATCGGCTGCGACGAGTGAGTTGAACAGACCCGACGGTTCGTTGAGCCAACCGCGTTTGCCTTTGACGAGACCAGCAGCTCGCACGTCGGTGGGGGTGGTATCGGGTGGAAGTAGATCGGGAAAGTGTTGTTCGAGCGCGACGATGAAGGACTCCAACTCCTTGTCGGAGTGGCTGTCATCACAATCGATGAACGCGGCGGAACAGTTGAACGCATCGAGCGCAAGGTCCTTGCGCAGTTGATCTGCCGGGCGACGCAGGAGCGAGTCGGAGATCGGTTCGAGCGTCGCCATGAGCTGATCGATGAATGCCTCGACCGCAGTTGCGAGGCCCAAGTCCGTTTGCGACATCTCCTCAGCCTACGGGACACGATTCGACGAACGATTGTTGCGCGAACCGGAGTTTCGTCGGTCAGACTCTCCCGATGACACGTGATGAGATCGATCTCCGTAGTGACACGGTGACCCGGCCCGGTCAAGCCATGAGAGAGGCGATGGCGACAGCTGTCGTCGGTGATGCCGTTTGGGGTGACGATCCCACCGTGACCGAACTCGAAGAAAAGACTGCAGCGCTGCTGGGGAAGCAGGCCGGGCTGTTCGTGCCATCGGGAACACAGTCGAACCTGTGTGCACTCATGGCACACTGCCAGCGCGGCGAGGAATACATCGTCGGGCAGAACGCACACACCTACAAATACGAGGCTGGTGGCTCGGCGGTGCTTGGGAGCATCCAGCCTCAACCACTCGAGTTCGAGCCGGACGGAACCCTCGATCTCGATCTCGTTCGCTCGAAGATCAAGCCCGACGATCCGCACTTCGCGCAGACGACCTTGCTGTCACTCGAGAACACTCATGACGGCAAAGTCCTCCCCATGTCATACCTCTCGGATGCCCGAGCGTTCGCGGACGAAATGGGGATATCCCTTCATCTCGACGGAGCTCGCGTGTGGAATGCATCCGCAGCGCTCGGCATCCCCGTCGAGAACATCGCAGCGTCATTCGACAGCGTCTCGGTGTGCTTGTCCAAGGGGTTGGGGGCGCCGGTCGGAAGCGTTCTGGTTGGGAACCAAGACCTCATCGACAGAGCAATTCGCTGGAGAAAGATGCTGGGCGGCGGAATGCGGCAGGCCGGCATCCTCGCTGCGGCTGGCATCTATGCACTCGATCACCATCGCGATCGCCTCGTCGAGGACCACCAAATGGCGCGTTCGATCGCCGAGCAGCTGGGCGGCGTGTCTGGCGTGAACGTGCTCGACGTTCAGACCAACATGGTGTTCGTCGAGTTCTCGGACTTCGCCGGAGATGCAGCGGCTGGGCTGGCGAACGAAGGCATCATCGCTGCCGTCCAGGCTGGCCCGAGCCGATTCGTGACCCACCTCGACCTCCCGCATGACACGCCCGAACGCCTCGCCGCCGCCCTAACAAACGCCCAAGGGGTCTGACCCCTTTTTGCAAAAAGGGGTCAGACCCCCTCGGCAACCGCGGCCTCAACGTCGACGAATAGGCCAAATGGTCTGGCGACTTCGAAACGAGTTAGCCGATGTGTCAGGCATGGGCCTCTTCAGACGTCGCGCCGCACTCGTTGGAGTGATCGCATCGATCCTTCTCGTATTCGTTGGTCTGCTCGCGACCGTCGCGCTGACCACAAACGACAGCAAGGGCGCCGAGGCAGGAGTGACCACACTCCCCCCGGATGCTCCTCGTCGCGACCTTCCGAAGGTCCTCGATGGCACGGTCTTCGATAGCGCCCGCGTCGGTGATCACATCGTCGTCACCGGTGACTTCACCACCGTTCGACGATCCGACAACTCCGTTGCTTCGACGGGCGGAGTATTTGCGTATCACATCGATACCGGCGAACTGTTGGAGACCCTTCTCCCCACCATCGGTCGGGCCTCCGGGCGAGCGTCGGTGCTCGCCGTGGAACCGGCTGGTCCGGACTCGGTCTTTCTCGGCGGCAAGTTCGGAACGGTCAACGGAGTAACGCAGCGACGGATCACCAAGATGACCCTCAGCACTGGCGAGATCGACACGGGTTTCGTCGCCGACATCGACGGCCCTGTTCGTGACATCGTCCTCGGAAACGGCCGCCTCTTCGTCGGCGGAGAGTTCGAGACCATAAACGGCGAGGATCGTGGCCGCCTGGCCGAGCTCGACCCGAACACGGGCATTGTACAACCGGATTTCGACCATCCAATCACCGGTTCGACGAGGGTGGCTGGCACACCTTTCGGCCCCAAACACCTCGCCGTCACCGCCGACAACCTCTTGGTCGTCGCTCACCGCGCCCGGTTCGTCGGGACCGAAGAACGACGAGGCATCGCCGTCATCGATCTTGCCGACAACAGCATCCTCCCCTGGCGCACGATGCTGTGGGGAACCGGCGAGTCCGCCATTCACACCGTGGACGCAGAGGTTTCACCGGACGGCTCCTACATCGTCGTTGTTGGAGATGGAGGCGATGATCCGCGGCTCGGGCGAGACGCTGCGATCGCCTTCCCCCTCACCGACGTATCCAACAGCCAGGTGACTCCGCTCTGGACCGCCCGGAACTTCGACAGCACGTATGCCGTTGGGATCTCGGAGGATGCCGTCTTCATCGGTGGTCACTTCTGTTGGGTCGAAAGTGATGTTGCGCCCGATCCATGGCCAGGCGACGGAGACTTCACGAACAACAACAGTTGCTTTGGCGTCACACCCGCAAGCCGGTTCGCGCCGGCGGTGGTCAACCGCGACCAGATGGCGGCGCTCGACCCAGCCACCGGGCATGCGTTGAACTGGGACCCGGGCAGCGATGGCCTCGAGGGCGTGCAGTCCATCGAAGTCATCGACCGAGGCCTTCTCGTCGGGCACGACGGAACCTTCTTCGGGCGCGACGGCCAGGACCGTCGAGCGTGGAACGTTGGCCGGCATGGATTCTTCGACGTGACCCAGCCCGGCGGACAGACAAGCCTGCTCTTTATCGATCAACCCGTTCTTGGCACATGCAACGGTCTTGAGCCAACCATCACCGGCACTACTCGCAACGACGAGCTCGAGGGAACCGATGGCCGCGACGTGATCCTCGCTGGACCTGGCGCGGACGTGGTCTTCGGATTCGGCGGCGACGACGTCATCTGCGGCGGAACCGGAAACGACGTCATTCGCGGTGGCGACGGGGACGACCTCCTCTTTGGAAACGAGGCTGCCGACACGCTGTTTGGTGAGGCAGGCGACGACGACCTTCGCGGCGGCTATTGGAAAGATCACCTGCTCGGGGGCATTGGCAACGACACCTTGCGAGGTGGACGAGGGACCGACCGTCTCCAAGGAGGACCCGGCGATGACACCGTTCTCGGCGGCGACGGAATGGACACGGTCGAAGGCAACGCTGGGCAAGACACCACCAACGGCCAGCAAGGACGCGACCAGGTGGCTGGCGGTCCGGGGTCAGACCTCGTGCTCGGTGGACAGGGTCGCGACCGTTGCAGCGGCGCCGGCCTCGGCGCAGCCGACCACGCCGGCGACAGGGTGCAGGGCTGCGAACGCCGCTAGTCGCGTCAGAGCAGCCGAGTAGGGTCGTCGGATCGACACAAACACCCACCCCGATGCCATCTACGGGCTCGACATCGAGACAGACACGAGCAAGGGCGGCCTGGACCCCAGTGCTGCGCCGATCGTGGCCGTGGCGATCTCGGGAAATGGGTGGAGCTCGGTGTTCGATGGCGAAGAACGTTCGATGCTGCAAGGTCTCGACTCGGCGATCAAGAACCTTCCTGATGGTGTGTTGGTCACGTGGAATGGCGCACGGTTCGATCTGCCATTTCTTCAAGACCGGGCGCGTCTCATCGACGTAGAGCTCGGACTCGACCTCGTCGCCGACACCCGATCGCGATCTCGTCGCGATCCACTGCCCGGCCACGACGGCGGCTATCTGGGCCGATGGTATGGCCATCGTCATCTCGACGCGTATGCCGTGTATCGGGCAGACGTCGGTGCGTCCCTCGGCATGCCGTGCGGACTCAAGCCGCTGTCCAGATTGGTCGGGCTCTCACCGGTCGAGGTCGACAGAGAGGCCATTCATCAGCTGACGCCAAAGGAGCTGGAGGATTACGTGGCCAGCGATGCGATCTTGACCCGCGAGTTGGCACTTCGCAGGTGGTCGACTGCGCAGAGAGCGATCGACGTTCTCAGATGATCGGCGTGTAGTTGGCAACCTCGTGGTGCGGAGTGTCGAGGTAGACCTTTGCCTCAGGGACGCCGCCGAAACGCCCACGGCTCCATCGCACCTCGATGTGACCTTCGATGGCACGCCTCGCACCATGCAGCTCGGCACGCCAGCGAACCATCGGCTGGCCCATCGCATCGGCCCACACGTCGAAGGCACGAATCGAATATTGCCGGCGAAAATCGCTTGGGGTGCCGACCCGAAACCGCAAGGGTGTGCCGTCTGAGGACGCACCGAGCACGAAATATGGTGCAGGCTGGAATCTCAACAACCGCCACAACATCTCTTCGGCCTTCGCCTTGTCTGAGAGGTTGTCCTTCCAGCGGTGGGCCGTCGCGACGGAAACCGCATTCACGAAGTCGCGATATGGACTCGTCAACTCATCGGGCCAGGCCCCCCTCGTTGGGAGCGCATCTTTCAAACGAAGCCGACTCTCGCCATCGAGAGCGGCCACTGCTGCGGGCATGTCCGTGGCACCGACCTCGGTGACACTTCGTTCGTAGAGCTCCTGGTAGGCCTCGGGCGCGACCTCGAGAAACCAGTCGGTTCGATCTCCTCGTCGCTCGGCCAACAACCGATCGAACACATGGGCGGGCGACACGTTGAACAAGATGTCGGATCCGTACTTGCAGCTGATCAGGTAGACGTGGTCAACACGCAGATCTGCGGGGATCTGGTCATACCCAGGTGGACGCCCAGGCCCTTGCCATTCGACGCGGTCGGGAACGCGGCCACGCAATCCGTCGGCCGAGGCCAAGAATCGCTCTCCGTGTTCCCAGGCAGTCGCGAATTCGTCGTCGGAGTCCCCGGCCGTCAGCTCGTCTGCGAGCAGGTCGTACTCATCGTCTCCGACATTGTGAAACCAGTCGGGACGAACCGAGAGCGCGCGGTCGATGTTGGGGAAGCCCAGCATCGCCAGTCCCGTCACGATCTCGGTGATTTTGGTTCGGGACGATGCCATGTGCGAGGTCGAGGATCAGTCTCGGTACAGGGGGGCGAATTGGAGTTGTGCACCGATCAGCTCATTTGGCAGATCGCCGTCGGAGTACACGTGTAGGTGGGTGTAGACGTCGATGGCCACCCCAGTGGTGTCGATCCACTCGACGACTGCGTCGGCCCACCGTTCATCGAGCAGCGCTTTTCGCATTCGTTCGCGCGACTTTGCGTCGAGGTCGGTGGGAACAGACCGAGCGACGACCTCCAGCGCCAAGAGGCGCTGCAGGACATCGATCGTTTCTGCGGCATAGACGGTGGGCGGCTCGTCGCGCACCACCGCGTAGGCGACTGAGGTCATGCTCCCCGAGTGCTGAAGCGAGCGTTGATGTCGGCCTCGGACCAGAACCCAGGTAGTGGTTCCGTTGCTCCTTGCGCGGCGTACCGGCGGAGACGCTGGACACCAACCGCCGTTCCGGCGGCGGCACCGTCGGTGTCGAAGTCGAACTCACCATCGTGGGGATCGTCGAAGATCTCGATCGCGTCGAAGAGCGCCCATGGTCCAACCGCACGCATCGCCCGGTCGCCCTCGCTGCCGGGTCGCGGCAGGTGCGAGGTGAGGACAAGCAAACGTGTGTCGGGATGGGTGGTCTTGAGCACGTTCGCTCGACCGAGCATCTTCCACAGCGTGTCGGTGCGCATGAGGCCGGGACGGCTGCTGGTGAAGGCGCCCGACATGTCGACGTAGTAGCGGAACTCGCCCGCCTGATCGGCGATCTCGAAATTGAGTTGGAGACCCGTGCCCTTGACCTTCACCTTCTCGGCAATGATCTCGAAGCCGGCCTCCAAGAGCACCTCTTTGGCGAGGTCTTGGGCCTTCTTGCCCTCTTTGGTGGCGCGGGCCTGAAAGTGTTCGACTCGTTCGTCGATGTTTTCGGGAACCTGAAGCGTTGGCAATGGTTCATCTCCTTGTGATTCGACAGGCCGGTGGCGTCGACGGGCCTGCTCGGCGGTGACCCGTTCACGGGCCAGTTCGACATAGTTGGGGTCGAGATCGAAGCCGATCCCGGTGCGGGCGGTTCGTTCCGCCGCAACGACCGTCGAGCCCGATCCGAGAAAGGGATCGAGGACCACGTCACCTTCGAAGGTGTAGAGGTCGATCAGTCGGCGAGGCAATTCGACCGGGAACGGTGCGGGGTGCCCGACGCGACGAGCGCTCTCGGGGTCGATGCGCCAGACGTCGAGCGTGGCCTCCATGAACTCGTCGGCGCTGACGCTGCTCTTGTGGGGCAGCCCGACACCTTCGCGCTTGGCAGGCTTTTGCGCCCGGTCGAAGCGACCCTTGCTCGCGATGATCACCCGTTCGGTGATGTCACGGAGCACGGGGTTCGTGGCCGAACGGTAGGAGCCCCAGGCGAGCGAACCGGTGGCTCCCTCGGCCTTGTGCCAAATGATCTCGCCACGGAGCAACATGCCGAGATCATCCTGCAAGATGTTGATCACGTCAGCAGAGAGGCTGCGGTAGGGCTTCCGACCGAGATTGGCGACGTTGATCGCCATGCGGCCGCCCGGCTCGAGTACGCGGAGACACTCGGCGAACACATCGCGCAACATCTGGAGATAGTCGAGATAGGTCGTCGGAATGGCGGGAAGCCGGTCGCGATCGCCCACGACGGCCTGCTCGTATTCCTTGCCCACGAAGTACGGCGGCGACGTGGCGACAAGAGCGACCGAGTTGTCAGGCACGACCGACATGTCTCGGGCGTCGCCGTGGACACACCAATCGCGCAGGCCGACGGACTCGAGCGACGGCAAGACGTTGACCGTCTCGTCGTCGGAGACGACCGGCGGCGTAAACCGAGCGTAGAACTCGCTGGCGTCGTGGCTCTCTCGACGGCCGGCACCGAACGCCTGCGTCGACGTGGCCCCCTTTCGGAGGCTCGACACTCCCGCGTCGGGAGCGGTCGGAGATTCTGTTGTTTGAGCGATGGGGTCCACGAGTGGGCCTTTCGGAGATGGACTTGTAGATGTGGGGGTCCTCTGGCGTTGGTACCAGTCTCCGACCGCTCGGGGACATGCTACGAACTGCTGAGGATCAACTTAGGGATGGGGTGTGACAGTGCTCTTGTCGACACTTCCGGTCGACGACCTCGGAGGAGCGCATGATCGCTACGCGAGCCTCGCTCTCCCAAGGAGACGGGTGTCAGTTTTGATTGCGACGCACGTCCGCTCTGCCATCAACCGCTGATGCGGGCCGGAAGTGCCCACAAGTTGAAGATCGAACGTACGCGCGACTCCCTGAGAGTGGCCGCTCGACCGCGCGCCGTCAATTTCACGTCGGGACTTCCACCCGACATCCGACGCAGCCGACGTCGTCGCTACGCGAGCTTCGCTCCCAACACGTCAGGACTTCCACCCGACATCCGACGCAGCCGACGTCGTCGCTACGCGAGCTTCGCTCCCAACACGTCAGGACTTCCACCCGACATCTGGCGCAGCCGACACGGTCGCTATTCGACGATCTCAACGGACGCGATGACGGCGCTCTGGTCGTCGAGTTCGGTAACACCCCAGTGGATGACGTTCAGCACAATCTCGTCATACACCGCATCGTCATTGTGCCAGTCGCCCCAGCTGCCTTCCACGCGAAACATCGCCTGACAACGCTCTGAAGCGGAACGGTGGAGCGACTCGGCGGGCGCTTGTCCCATACCAATCTGATTCGGCGCGATTTGGTCCTTTCCCCCGCGCTGCTGGATGGTGACGAACCGACCGAGACCGTCATGTTCCTCAACAAGTTTGACGCCGTTCACACATACATCGAAGCGCAGCGACTCGTCACGTGTGATGGGCGCGTCGAGGGGTAACTCGAGGACTGTCTGCGTCGGTACGCGAGCAACCAGCTCCTCAGCGACTTCTAGGAGGCCGTCGGTGAAAAAGTGCACACCTCGCGCATCGACGAGACGCATCGTCAAGCTGCACGAGGCGCTGCACTCGTCGACGGGGACGGCGAATGGCACTCCCCGCTCGACCCCAAGCGGCCCCGCGTTGTTGAACGCGAGTAGCGACGATGTGTCGGCCGCACTTGCAGGGCGACCGCCCTGCAAGGGTGGGTACACAAGGAAGACTTCGGTGGCGTCGGCGAGGTCAAGGACGACCTCGACAACGTCCGGAGTCTGACGTGGCGTCGAGACCACGCGCACTGTCTCCCGGGGTACGTCGGGGGTCAGGACGTCGTCCACTGCCAGACCGATTCGAGGATCGCTGCTCTCGCGAAAGTCCTCGTCACGCTCGCCTACAAGAAAGACCCCAAGGGCGACCCAGGCGAAGAGCAGCGCTGTCAATATTCCACCCACGGTCAGAATCGTCGCACCCAACCAGGCCAGCAAACCCGGCCGATCGCTGTTGTAGCCGCCGCCCATGGAGCCCAATGCTAGAAGACGTCTCGCTCACCCCTTGGGCGCGACGCTTCCGCCTCGTTCGACAGCTTGTGAGCCCTGGAGGGCGAAGCCCAGAGAAGCTACGTGGAGCGGGCGATCAGGATTGCGATCGAGGCGATGGCGGCGGCGAGCACGACCAGCCTTGCCAGCCACCGATACGCAGAGTTCGCGTGCAAACCCGATGGCCGCCAGCAACAAGACCGCTCCGAGTTCCACGACCCCAAACAGCACGGCGATGAACTCGGGCCCAATGGCGACGAGCAACACCACCACGGCGATCAAGACCACAATGGCGACAAAACCGTCGATGCCAACAAACGGATCGCACCCGTCGGCGATGTCCATGCTTCGACCCTCCGCCTTGCGGCGAGCACGGGCCTCGCGGGTCTTTCTCAGGTACCGAGCACTCGAGTGCAGCGCCCGCCGCCCTTCCCATTCAACGAAGCACTCCCACACTTCGCCGTCGGATGTCTCGACCTCGCGCATCACGACAGCTCGATGCGAATCCGCTTGTTTCCTTTGCCTTTGCTCTCGGTCTTGGTGATTGCGAACGTGCCGACTTCGCCCGTTGAGGCAACGTGAGTGCCTCCATCGGCTTGTTTGTCGAGACCCACGATGTCGATGACGCGGATTTCGGTAACGAACTCGGGAATGAGGTTCACCTTCGTTCGAATCAGATCGGCGTCTTCAAGAGCGGTGTCGCGTGGGAGGACCGACACCTCGATCGGACGGTCGGCGGCGATCTCTGCGTTGACCAGTTCGCTCACCCGTTCGGCAAAACCGTCGGGAAGCGGGTCGAACTCGAAGTCCATTCGACCCTTCAGCGGTTCCATGTTTCCGCCGGTGACGGCAGTCCCGTATTCGTTCCAGATCACCCCACACAAGATGTGCATTGCGGTGTGGGTCCGCATGAGTTCGTGGCGTCGACCCCAATCGATGGTCCCCGTCACCACATCACCCACGGCCGGAAGGTCGTCACTATCGGCGAGGACATGGCGCACTTCGCCATCCCGCTTTCGAACGTCGATCACGGCCGCCGAGCCACCGGCCCAGCCGAGAGATCCGGTGTCGTGGGGTTGCCCACCACCCGTGACGTAGAAGATTGTGCGGTCGAGCACGATGCTTCGCGACTCATCGTCGACGGAGACCACGGTGGATTCGAGTTCCTGGAGAAAGGCGTCTTGGAGATACACGAGCTCGGTCATGGTCAGAACGTAGTCCGTCACAGGGCACTGCAATACTGATCCTGTCTCGCAGCGGCTTGTCGCAGCCTTCCTTCCGACCACCAGGTTCACTGCGATGTCTCCTTGCCCCTTGTCCGCGTACGCCGCGCTGCTTCAGCCCCTGGCCAACTGGTGCCTCGATACCTTTGGCGACGGCCCACCGATGCTCATCGGCGTCGTCCTCGGCGACGCCAAGGTTCACTTCCACCCCGTCGAACTCGACGACGAGCACCCAATCGACGACCTGGCCGATCTCGCCGCCCCCGACCGTTGGGATGTCTTGGTCGTCGTGGCACCCACAGCCGAGATCGACTGCCGCGTCGGCCGGGGCACCGTTGCCCACGCCGTCGATCGATTCGGAGCGTCGGCCACCGAGCTCGATGAGCCGTGTGGCCGGCGTCGAGCCCTTCGGCTCGTGCGCGGCACGCTTCACGACGCGTGCATCGAATTGTTTCGTCCCGTGATGTGAGACGGCTGTGACAGTGCTGGGCGACGGCTGGCCGATACGATTCTGGCCGTGTCGGATACGCCTCAGAACAAGCGCCCCGCGAAGCGCCCGATTCCCGGCCCCGATCCACGCCGCACGACCGACCCTGAGAATCCCGTCGTCGATCGGCGAAAGATCGTGTTCGGCCTCGGGTTCGGCGTCGTCGCCGCGGCTGGCGCGCGATATCTGGACACGCCCGACCCATCGACGGTGTCAACTGGCAGCGCGGCCCCGTCACCCGATCAAGCCGGTGATGTAGATGCGGTAGACGGCGACACTGGCAGCGAGTCACCGATCACCTCAGCGGGCGACAGACCTCAGACCGAAGGAGCCTTCGAGGCGCCAGTGCTCGATGCATCGAAGCGTTTGGCTCCCGGTCAGACGGCTGACGTCGTGTTCAACGGTGCTCGCATCATCGACCCCGAGTCTGGCTTTGATCGCATCGGCAACCTGGCCTTCGTTGGGACCACCATCGTCGAGATTTCCGACCAGCCGATCGCGGCCAACCGAGAGATTCCCGCGGCCGATCTCGTCGTGTCGCCTGGCTTCGTCGACATGTTGTCGTACTCGCCAAATGGATATGGCGAATGGTGGAAGGTGGCCGATGGAGTGACGACGAACGTCGGCATGCACGGCCTTCGGTTCGATGCCACCGAGTTCTATGACGAGTGGTCGACCACCGGAGTCCCGATCAACTTCGGCGGTGCGGTGCACAACAGCGAGATTCGAGAAAACCTCGGATTCCTCCCCTTCGACACCGCAGACGGATCTGGCATCGTCGACATTTCGACGCAGGTCGAGGCACAGGTCCGAGCCGGTTATCTGGGCATTCATGTGCAACCCGAATACGCCCCCGGCGTGAGTCCGACCGAGTTGATGGACATGGGCGTCATCGCTGCGCGCCTCGACGTTCCACTTTGTGTGCACGCCCGTTTCTCGGACAACTTGGCTCCCGGGCTCCAGTCCGATGCGACCGCCGAACTCGTCGAGGTCGCACGTGAGACCGGATGCCACGTCCACATCGAACACGTGAACTCGACCGGGGGCACAGGCCGAATGGCCGACGCACTCGAGGAGGTCGAATCTGCGATTGCTGAAGGTCTTCGCATGACGACCTGCATGTATCCCTACGAGTTCTGGGCAACCACGCTGGGGTCCGCTCGGTTTCAGGACTGGCAGGAGAAGTTCGGCATCTCCTTCGACGATCTCCAAGTGGCTGGTTCGAACGAGCGGCTCACCGAGGCGACCTTCGCCGAAGCGCTCGATGCCAACATGCTCACCGCCGCGTTCGCCATCCCACCCGGTGACATCGACCTGGGCATGCAGGCTCCGTTCATGATGATCGGCTCCGATGCGATCCTGGAACGACCCCACAACAACCACCCGAGGTCGACGGGGTGCTTCAGCCGAACGATCGCCGAGTACTCGCGAAACAAAGGGCTTGTTTCGCTTGCCGAAGCTCTCGCGATGATGACGATCCGACCAACGAAACTTCTCGAAATCAGCTCTCCCATGATGGCTCGGAAGGGTCGACTGCAGATCGGTGCCGATGCCGACATCACGGCCTTCGATCCGCTGACGATCGCCGACCGATCGAGCATCGAGAACCCCGCCGTCGAGTCGGTGGGCGTGAAGTATGTGTTCGTGAACGGAACCGAGGTCCGCAATCCGGAGGGCAACATCACGTCGGCGTTGCCAGGCATCGCCATTCGGTCTGATCGAGCATGACCGAGTCGACCGATCACACTCCCCCACGCCCGCAGCCGAATCGGGCACCGTCGGCGAGCGCCCGCAGACGGCGCGGCGATCCCCGAATCGAGCGGATCAGCTGGTATCTCGGCCTCGCGCTGATCGCAGTCGGGTTGTTGGGCCTCGTGTCCTCGCTTGGCAGCGACGATGCCGACGTTGCATCTGTGAACGACGACGGATCGTCCGTCGATGTCACCTCGGACGAGGACGCGACGACTGGCGCCGGATCGCTGTCGACGAATGTGGCGGGCGAAACCGACACGCGAGCTGACCGGTTCACCATCTCTGCATCTGGCGACATCATCATCCATGGACGTGTCGGCGAAGCAGCACAAACAGGCGACAACAGCTACGACTTCTCTCCACTCTTTGCACCAGTGCAGAGCCTGATCTCGAGCCGCGACTTCGCCATTTGCCACCTCGAGGTGCCCATCTCCTCCACGAACGACGACCTGTCGTTTGCCGCAGCGGCGTTTCGCGCTCCTATGGAGCTTCCTGCGGCGATCAAGGCCGCCGGCTTCGATTCGTGCTCGGTCGCGTCGAACCACGCCTGGGATTCGGGCGAGTCGAGCGTGCTCTCGACGATTGCGCAACTGAAGGCGGTCGAGCTCCCTCACGTCGGAATCGCGAATACACCTGAGGAAGCGGCGAACAACTGGCAATTCGATGTTCTCGGCAACACCGTCGGTCACCTCAGCTACACCTACGGGCACAACAACCCAGATCTCGACAATGGCGGTGTACCCCAGGACCGTGTCGCGCTGATCGATGAGCAGAAGATTCTCGCTGACGCTGCCCGGCATCGAGCCGACGGCAGTGAGTTCACGATCGTGAGCATGCACTGGGGGACGGAGTTCCAGAACGACCTCAACGAGCAGCAGAGCGACCTCGGACCACGTCTCTTGTCGTCACCCGACATCGATCTGATCATCGGGCATCATGCTCATGTCCCGCAACGGGTAGAGGAGATCGACGGAAAGTACATCGCCTACGGACTCGGCAACCTCCTTTCGAACCAAGCCAAGGACGTCGCCGAGTGTCCCAACGATTGCACCCTCGACAGCCAGGACGGTGTCCTTCTGGACTTTGTGGTCGAACGCGACAGCGACGGAGCACTCAAGGTGACCGAGGTCATCGCGAATCCAACCTGGGTCGACGTTGGCGGGACGTGGAAGATAATCAGTACCGACAACCCGCCTGCGGTCGGTGTGGACCTCGATCCCGCTGTTTTACAGGCGTCGGGCGACCGAACGCGGGCAACGCTGCAGGTCAACTGACCCCAACACGGCGTGTTCCCCGTCACCTGAACAAAGAATCACAGCGCCTGCATTGGTGTTTGCTGGTGAAAGTGGCATCCTTGGGAGTTGTCCGCCCTGTACTGCCGCTGAGGTCTTGTTGCATGTTTGATGTTGGTGACCGTGTCGTCTACCCCCACCATGGCGCAGCCATTGTGACGAAGAAGGAGGTCCGCAAGGCCTTCGGGGAGAAGACCGAGTACCTCGTTCTCGAGATGGCCCACGGCGAGATGACGCTCTCGGTGCCCGTCGACAAGGTCGAAGAAGTCGGCATGCGTTGGCCGATCAGCACCGAAGATGTCGAAGACCTCTTCGAGGTGCTCGAGAAGCGTGGCATCCGCGAACCTCCGAACTGGAGTCGTCGATTCAAGAACCATCAGGAGAAGCTGAAGTCTGGCGACGTCTACCAGGTCGCCGAGGTCGTTCGAAACCTCGCCCTTCGTGAGGCCGACAAGGGCCTCTCCGCTGGTGAGAAGTCGCTGTTCACCGAAGCGCGCAACGTGCTCGTGAGCGAACTGAGCTTTGCGCTTGAGATCACCGAAGAGGAAGCGACCTCTCGGGTCGAAGGCGCCCTCACCTGATCTCGTTCCGGTAACCACAGAGTTCTGCGAAACCCGTGCATTCGTGCACGGGTTTCGTCGTTACTGCACGGTCTCTCGATACTGTCCTCGGCCCATCATCCAGGACACGGCCGCGACCACGAACCACAGCGTGCCAAGGACGAGCGTCGGCCCCCAGAACGTCCAACTTCCCGGATTGGTCAGTTCGGCGTGGAACCCTCTGCCGACTGCGAGTCCGAGCACGCTGGTCACCACGACCTGGCGTCGTGCGTCGTACCGCCACCACCCGACCTCACCGCCGATGAATTCGACGGTGGCCGGGATCGAGAGCACCCAGACCATGGTCCCGTCCCACGAGGCTGGCCATGGACCGATCCCGAACGCCGCCACGAGAAGCGTGACAAGTGAGATCGAATAGAACCAGAGGCACCTTCGACAGACATGACGTCCTGCGATGACCGCACACCGCTCGTAGCGATGGGGCCAGTGGTGAGCAAGCCACAAAGTCTTCGAGGCGCGCTCGTGCGCAGCATCGGCAGCCCGACGCTCTGCCACCTCGGCAAAGGCCGCCTCCACGCCATCCGGGGTCGGAGCATGGTCAGAGCGCATGTGGTCCTATCGGCGGGTCATTCGACACAGATGAGCAACGGTTTCGGGCGGCTGCCGCTAGCCTCTACGAGACCGGGAAGTGGCCTAGTTCGGCTAAGGCGCCTGCTTTGGGAGCAGGAGATCGAGAGTTCGAATCTCTCCTTCCCGACACAATGGAGATGGCCCTCGGTTTGCGCCGGGGGTCATCTTGCGTTTTCAGCAGGGCCCGCTGTTAGCGATTGACCACGCTGGCGCACTGGCCGACCGGTGCGGGCAGGGGGTAGTCGGTTCCCCAGAAGACCTGTACGACCCACACCTGACCCGACGAGTCGACGTAGGCCCCAAGACCGACCTGGCTCGCTGCGGTTTCGAGAATGTTGCACTTGTGGCCGGCGCTACTCATGAAGCCGTAACCATTCGGAGAGTAGAAGAGTCGATTCATGACCGACTGGACAGACTCATTCGTACCGACGCTCGAGTAGCCGACGTTCTCAAATGCGGTCGTCCACTGGACCGAACTTGGAAGCGGTTGGAACGGGTGATTGCTTCCCGTGAACGCTGGCGAGTGGTGTTTGTACGAGGTGAGCGGCAGCGGGACGGTCGACATCTCCTGGGCCCATGCTCGGGCATAGCTGTCGAGGTCAGGATGGCGAGTCAGCGGCGCAAGTCCGGACTCGAGCGCTCGTTCGTTGTTGATGAGACGGAGCATCTCGTTTGCGTATTGCGCCGTGATCGACGGGCCAGCGACGCTTCCACCGCCACCCTTCTCACACTCGGAGAGAACGTCTCCGGGCGAATAACACGTGTCGAGCTCAGTACCACCGAAGAGTTGATCGAGGTGTAGCCCGCCTCGCAGCACATCGCGCTGCGCCCCGCCCTTGAGCGTGTCGAATCCAGGTCCACCCTTCAAGGTGTCCTGGCCGTTGTTGCCGATGAGCATGTCTGGGCCGCGCCCGCCATAGAGCACGTCATAGCCGTTGCCGCCTTGCAGGTGGTCGGCCCCGTTGAATGCGTAGAGCTTGTCGCTGCCATCGCCGCCATAGAGACGGTCGTCTCCGTGACTTCCGCAGATGATGTCGTTGCCCTGTTTGCCATAGACGATGTCATTGCCACCAAGTGCAGCGATCACATCGTCACCTGGTGTGCCGTGGAGTACGTCGGCGCCAGTGGTGCCCACGATGGTTGCCACTCGACCGCCACACATCACTGTCGTGCCGGCGCCAGCGGCGCTGGTCGTCGCGAGCATTGCAGCAACGAACCCGAGGGTCGCGAGCATGGCCACAACACCGGTCCGGCGCCGAGATACGCGTCCCAATTCGTCTGTCGAGTTCCGTCCGCTATTCACGCCCAAGTAAACGGCAGGTGCCCGGAATCTATTGATGGTGCTTTTTACCTATGCATCTGTGAGACGTTCGAAACAAATTCTCGCGGTTCACTCACACACCTCCCCGAGGTGCCGACACAAAGCGAGTGATGCAACAACATACGGCGCAGCAGTCCGACGATGCTCTCTATCGGGATCTCCAAACCCAAACAGAGCAGTTCGCAAACGAGATCGCTGGCCCCACCATCAGCAGGGCGGAGATCGTCGATCGACTACTGGACCTCCGGAACCTCGGCCATGGCCGAGATCTTGGTCTTGAGCTCACCGTCGACGACATGCTCCAATCAGTTCCCGGCTGCTCGGTCGTGAGTTCAGAGTGGTGGATGTCTTGTCTTGCCGACCTCGCAGATCACGCGGCGTTTCTCGCAGCCGGGTATCCCGCTGCATCACCTGAATTGGTGAGTGCCTGACCCCACTCCCCTACAGTCGTGACGACAGACGCGACGACCGGGAGCAGCAGGGTGGACAAGGAACGGGCGAAAGCCTTCATGGGCACGATGATCGGTGTGCTCAATGGCGGCGGGCTCGCCATGATGTGCAGCATCGGGCACCGGACGGGTCTCTTCGATGTTCTCGCTCCGCTGGGCGCGGTCACGAGCCAAGAGCTTGCTGATGCCTCCGACCTCAACGAACGTTACGTCCGAGAGTGGCTCCACGCGATGACGTCGGGGGGCATTGTTGACTACGACCCCGACAACGAGACGTTTTCACTTCCCGAGGAGCACCGCGCTCTGGTTACTCGCGCCGGTGGCCCGCTCAACATCGCGAACGCGATGCAGAACATCTCTCTGCTCGGCCAGGTCGAGGATGATGTGATCGAGGCGTTTCGTACGGGCGCAGGAGTCCCGTACTCGCGCTACCCCGGCTTTCAGCGTCTTATGGCTGAGGAGAGTGCGGCTCGTTTCGACGCTGGTCTGCTCACCGAAACGTTGCCCAACATTCCCGGAGCCGTCGATGCGCTCTCACGTGGGGCTCGACTCGCGGATGTCGGATGCGGTAGCGGACATGCCATCCGCCTGCTGGCCACAGAATTTCCGAAGAGCACGTTTGTGGGCTTTGACTTCTCCGACGAGGGTTTGGAGACGGCGCGAGCTGAGACCAACGATGCCGGTCTCACGAATGTGGAATTCGTGGCCGTCGACGCCGCTGAGCTCGATCGCACGAATGAGTTCGACATCGTGACGACCTTCGACGCGATCCATGACCAGGCCCGCCCGGCGGACGTTTTGCGAAACATCAACACGGCGCTGAAACCCGGCGGGTGGTACCTGTGCGTCGAGCCGAAGGCCGCGTCTGCTCTGGCCGAGAACATGCACGAACCAATGGCGACGTTTCAATACACGGTCTCGACGATGCACTGCATGAGTGTCTCGATCGCTGGTGGCGGCGAGGGCCTGGGCACGGCCTGGGGTACCGAACGGACGATCGAGTTTCTCGATCGGGCGGGTTTCGTGGACATCGACGTGACCGTCGTTTCGTCAGACCGTACGAATTCACACTTCGTGTGCCGAAAGTCCTGAGGGAGCATCTGTAGGTCGAAGTGGGAAGATTCACTCGGTTTCACTACACTTCGATGGTCCTTCGGGGATGGTGTAATTGGTAACACAACTGGTTCTGGTCCAGTCATTGGGGGTTCGAGTCCTCCTCCCCGAACAACCCGAGCTTCGGCCCGGATTGACATAGCTGGAGATCTCGGTCTCCGGTGCACCACGCCCCGTTCGTCTAGCGGCCTAGGACGCCTGCCTCTCACGCAGGTAACACGGGTTCAAATCCCGTACGGGGTGCAAACAGACAGAACCTCGAGCCTTCGCTCGAGGTTCTGTTGATTTTTGGTGGGTTTCATAATGCGCCTACCTACTAGTTTGGCTAGTTCGATAATAAATGAGCTTCTAAAACTCACAGTCTTCCACGTAGGTCCGATAGATCATCTGGGCCTCCCCAGGCCCACCTTGTGCAAATCGTCAGGGCATCGGATCGGCGGAATCGATGACCTGGCGATCGCACAAGACGAGGCCATGGTCGGCGGGATCACGGTCTCAAACAAACCCCCAAGTTGTGCACACGCCAGGGCCGAGGATCGGCGGACCCGACGCCCTGGCTGCACAACGGTGGTGCACTTCGCCAGGACCTCGGATCGGCGGACCCGAGCTCCTGGCGGAGCACTGCCTCCCGAGATGCGTCTCTGGTGTCGATGACCCAAGCGAAGGGTCCTCGATTGATAATGGAGTCGCCTCCTATTTTCGATTTTCTGTAAACAAATCCCCCCCTAATCCTCAACACTGAAGAAGAGGGTCCGATAGATTTCTTGGGCCTCCCCAAGGTCCACAACGTGCAACTCGCTAGGGCCAGGATCGGCGGACCCGAAGCCCCAGCGACGAGCACACCCCCAAACATGCGACTATTCGAAATCGGATCGGCGGACCCGGTTTCTGGTGGTCAACATTCCCCAAGTGCACTCGTCAGGGCCAGGATCGGCGGACCCGAAGCCCTGGCGAGGCACTCGGAATGGACATCAGCGCAAGGCGCTGAGCCTTCGGTAGCTGATGATTCTTCCGATACCGACGGCGATGCTCTCACGGACCAAGCGACCGAGTTGAGCGTCGTCACCCGCAGCGACGACGGTCGGACGCAGCCCCACCTCCGACGCAATGTCCGCGGATCGGCGAGCATGATAGGCATCCGTCACGACGAGCACATCGCGTGAGTCCTCATCGAGCTGATTCGCTGCCGCGAGGAGTGACTCGTACGTGTCGCCACCGTCGACGACGATGACTAATTCTTCCTCTGCTATGCCGGCATTGCGCAAATAGCGAAACCCAGCGAATCCCTCAGTGAACTGATCTCCGGGTTGGTTCGCCCCCGTGGTCACCACGAGCGGAGCCGCACCCGCCGTCCACAGGTCGAGGGCTGTATCGAGACGCCGTTCGAGCACCGGCGACGGTTCACCGTTGTACTGGGCGGCGCCCAAGATGATGATCGCATCACCTTTGGCATCCAGCCGTTGAGCACTCGACGACGCCTGCACAACCAGAGCAAACGCCAGAACAAACCATGCAACGACCACCGCACCAACCAACACGACGACGCGTATCCAAGTTCGTCGTCCTTCCCGTGTCGCCATGTCGTCAAGTGTGGCGCACGGAATCGGACGACCCTCAACTACCCTCCGAGGAATGCTTATCGAGACAAAACGGACGTACGACGTCGCGGACCTCGACCCGATGGAGGCGTACAAACTTGGCACGGGGCTGACCGTTCCCCGTCCAATCGGATGGATCGGCTCGGTTTCCGAATCGGGAGTGCGCAACCTTGCGCCATATTCCTTCTTCAACATGGTCGCCAAATCTCCACTGAGCTTCATCGTGGCGCCCGCAAGCAACATGCGAAAGGACACGCTCGACAACCTTCAAGCGACCGGGGTGTTCACGATCAACGTCGTGACCGAAGAAACCGTCGTGGCAATGAACGCAAGCGCGGCGAGTTTTCCCGCCGATGTCGATGAGTTCGAGGAATGCGGCTTGACGGCAGTCCGCGCCGAGACGAGTGAGGCTCCAATCGTGGCCGAAGCTGTCGCCAACCTCGAATGTCGAGTCGTACAGATCATTCCCGTTGGGAAGAGCCCCGACGGTCTGGAGCCTTCGAGCATGCTCGTCATTGGCGAGTCTCAGCGAATTCATGTCGCCGAACGGGTCAGCGACGACAACTTCCATATCGACCCCCACGAATTGCACGCAGTTGGTCGACTGGCGGGCGGCTGGTACAGCCGAACTTCAGACGCGCTGTTCCAGCTGGACCGACCGAGCTGAGCAGCGGTACCAACTCAGTCGAGAGCGATCCGTTCGATTTCGATCTCGCCGAGTCGAATGATCGCCGCGGACTCCCCTGAACCGACGCCTTCCGCGCGAACCGTCGCCCGTGCGGAAGAGTCGGCCGCAAGGAACGACTGCTCAAAGCGCACGAACGTGTCGGCAACAGTGCCGTCGCCGCTCTCCACACTCACCGTGATTTGGTCGAGCGCGATTTCAGAACCGATTACGCCCGCGATAAGGCGCAACGAAAAAGACCGAACGCCGTCATTCGTTGGAGTCACATCGCCGATGTTTGCAGTGAGCTCCGCAAGCTCGGACGAAGAGAGCTGGGCGGACACTTCACTCGCACCTTGCACCTCGGTCGAGACGGTCTCGGGTGCAGGAAACCACACCAACGCAGCCCCGACTATCGCCGCTCCGATGGCCAGGCCGACAAGAATGGGCAAACCGCGGCGAGGCGACGTCGAGTCGAGAGGCACGACCACCGGCTCCTCAGGCTGCATGACCGCTTTGCGTTTCTCGAGAGCATTGGCGAGGAGTTGTGCGCCGTCGGGCGTCAGTTGTGGAGCTGTGTGTTCTTGGATCACGGATCGCCGCCCTCTCTACCAGACACGAAGTACGTCTCAACGACGAGAGTGGCGCCTCGAGGTCACGACGGCAATGGGTCGCGTAGCCCAGCGAATGTTCCACAGCTAGTCCGTCGATACCGATCTCAACTACAGGAGTGCTCTCGCATTGCGCAACCGCTGGATCACGATCTCTCGATCGATGGTCGCTGCGGCGTCCCAGAGCGGGATACCAGCGTTCGTGCCCGTGATCGCGACGCGAGCTGGCACCTGAGAACGTGCTTCCAAGCGGTCGCCAACTTCACCTACAGCCGCGTTCAGAGCATCGCCTGTCCATTCCACGTCGGCGAACACCTCGATCAACCCGTCGAGAATCTCGGGGATCTTCTTGCCCTTCCGCATTGCCTTGTTCCACGCCTTGCTCTCGAGGTCGTACGGCACTTCGTCGACGAAGAGCCACGAAATGAAGTGTGGAATCTCCGCCAGCGTGTTGACCCGCTGTTGGACATCAGGGGCGACCAACGCAAACACGGCCGGGTCGTAGTTGGCCGTATCCCACGGAATATCCGTGTCGACGCCATAGACAAACGGCTCGGCCAGGTCGATGAACTTCTCGACGGGAAGCGCACGAATGTACTCACCATTGATGTGATCGAGCTTGGTCACATCGAAGAACGCTGAACCCTTGTTGACGTTTTCGAGTTTGAAGAGCCCGATGATCTCCTCGATGGGGCGAATCTCCTTCTCGTCTGGAGGACCCCACCCGAGCAGCGCAAGGTGATTCACCATGGCCTCCGGCAGATATCCCTTGCTCAAGAACTCCATCAGCGAGACGTCGTCACGACGCTTCGACAGCTTCTTTCGTTGCGCATTGACGAGCAACGGAAGGTGGGCGTACTGCGGCTTCTCACCCAGGTCGAGCGCATCCCACAGGAGCATGACCTTTGGTGTGGTGTTGAGCAGATCCTCACCGCGAATCACATGCGTGATACCCATGTCGGCATCATCGACAGCATTGGCGACGAGAAAGGTGGGCGATCCGTCGCTACGACGAATGACAAAGTCCTCGAGCTCGGCGTTCTTGAACCGCACCTCGCCGCGGATGATGTCGTCGATGACGACCTCGCCCTCGTCGGGTGTCCGGAACCGCACGACAGAATTTGGGCCATCTTCGATCCCTTTGTCTCTCGACCAACCGTGATAACCCGCCGGAAGACCGGCCTCGGCAGCGAGAGCGTCTGCATCCTCTCTGGTGAGGTTGCAGAAGTAGGCAGCCCCTGACGCGACGAGCTGATCCACCGCGTCGACGTGAAACTGTTTGCGCTGTGATTGGTAGTAGGGCCCCTCCGCCCACGTGATTCCGAGCGTCTCGAGCGGCTTGACGATCGCATCGATGAATTCGGGCTTGCGCAGCGCAGCGTCGGTGTCTTCGATGCGCAGGATCATCTCGCCACCTGTCGCTTCGGCGTACAACCAGTTGAACAGAGCGGAACGAGCAGAGCCGACGTGCAAGAAACCGGTGGGGGCGGGAGCGAAACGAACACGTGTAGTCACGGCGAGAAGGCTAGCGACACCTCTGCGACCTGGCTTGTTTACGAAGCACTGAGTTCACGCGAACGGTCAGTCGATGGCGACGTTTTCACACGAGACCATGAGCTGCGAGCCGAAGACGTCGACGCAGCTGTCGATACCGAGACCGGCCCAGAGCCGATCGATGCCGCCGGTTCCGGCGTCGAGTTGGTCGTGGCCGTTGCCGCCCCGAATGAAATCATCGCCGCTTCCGCCGCGCATCTCGTCGGGCCCATTTCCGCCGCGAAGATCGTCGTTGCCGTCGCCGCCTTTGATGTTGTCGCCACCCTGACCACCAGCGACATAATCGTTGCCTTCATCACCGTGCAGCACGTCGGGTCCGTATCCACCGTCGATCGTGTCGTTGCCCGGTCCACCGAAAATCGTATCGGGCAGGCCGTTTCCGAGGAGCCGATCATGGCCCCCCTCACCGTTGATGGTGTCCAACCCCTTCTGGCCCCGGACGACATCGTTTCCTGCACCCGCGAAGACGAGGTCGTCTCCATCGCCAGCCAAGATCACATCTCGGCCATCGCCACCGCAGATCGTGTCGTTGCCAGCACCGGCGAAGACTCGATCGTCGCCACCGAGCGTCATGATGATGTCGTCGCCCGAAGTTCCTTCGATCACATCGTTGCCTGAAGTACCAAGGATCGTTGCCCTCGCCGGATCGCAAACATCGAAATCGTCACCTTCTTGCGCATTGACCGGCGCCGAGGACAGCACAGTTGCGAAGAGCGCGGCGCCAGCGATGAGTGCCGTGCGTGAGAATCGGGTCGACAAAGATGACATGAAGCGATTTTATCCGAGATTTCAAACCGTTACCGGTCGAGCTGATCTTCCCAGTTCGCCCGGTAACGGGTCGCAACCTGATCGGGCGTCTGGGCTAAAGCCTCGTCGCTCACGAGATCGGCTATCGCCCGGCGTTCGAAGTAATGGAACGAATAGTGGACTTCCGCGAAGAGCTCACGACGGAACTCCACCAACTTCTTTGGCGGGTTCTCATCGAGGAACCCGAACAGCGTGTACGCGATTCGGAGGTCGTGGACGACCGGCGCCCGGTGAAACTGCGAAGCGCGTTTCGTAGCGACACCCACACAACCCGCATGCACATCAGCTGCGTGCTCACCCGGAGCGAGGTGGAGCTTTCCGTCAAAGATTTTGGTCAGCGTGAGCGCAAAGCCCTGGTCAGGACCCTGCGCCCCGAGTCGGGTGCCATCGGAGGGTTCGGTCCCGAACGTCTCACCGGGTCGTGTGGTCGACCACCCGCCGGCACGTTGCGGTGGTGAGCTGTAGTGCTTGGCCGTCGTCGGCGCCGATGGGACGTACTCGGGTGCTGCCATAGTCGTCCAGGCTAGGCGCTCAGCGCGAGCATGTCGTGGTGGTGGCGAGCGCCAATCTCCGAAGAACCGTCACACGAAATACGCGGCATGCTATTCATGGGGGTCCCCATGTAGAGAGGGACCTGATCGAGGGAGCTGAAGTGAGCAGCACGTGGACGCCAGAAGCAATCGATGCACGCATCCAAGAGCTCGATGATGACTTGGGCTGGTATCAGGACATCGATTTGTTGAATGGCCGGTCAACCAAGACCCGGCGGGTCTGGGGCGAGGAGATCGACCACCCCAAGAAGCGTTGGAGCGAGATGGCATCGGTGGTCCCAGATGACATGACCGGGATGTCCGTTCTCGACATCGGCTGCAACGCCGGATACTTCTCCTTTCAGGCGAAGGATCGGGGCGCTGCGGAGGTGCTTGGCGTCGACTTGAAGCAGGGCTACATCGATCAAGCTCGATTCTGTGCCGAGGTTCGAAACCAAGACGTCGAGTTTCAACAATGTGATATCTACGACCTCACCAAACTCGGACGGACCTTCGACTTCGTCTTCTGCATCGGCATCCTCTATCACTGCAACTACCTGAAGAAGGCCGTCGAGCAGGTGGGCGCCGTGTGCAAAGGCACCGCGGCGATCGAGACCGCGATTCATCCCGGTCACAACGAACTGCCACTCGTCCGCTTCGTGCGAACCTCCCAATACGGCGGACCAGACGCGACCGGTGCGGCGCGACTACCCGGCCATTGGCACCCCAACATGACCGCGCTCAAGGATCTGTTCTACGAGTGCGGGTTCGCGACCGTCGAGGACGTGTTCGTCGACGGTGGACGAGGTGGAGTGGTGGCTCGGCGCTGAGGCGACCGACAGCTCGGCTGTCCCGTCGAGATCAGGCGGGTTGATGCAGCAAGCCGTAGACGATGGAGTCTGCGAGTGCTTGCCAGCTGGCCTCGATGATGTTCTCCGACACGCCCATCGTCGACCACGTCTCGACGCCATTCGTCGACTCGAGGAGAACACGTGTCACGGCACCTGTACCGCGCCCGGTGTCGAGCACTCGGACTTTGTAGTCGGTCAACGAAATGTGAGACAGCGGATCTGCGTAGTGCCGGCGCAGCGCGTAACGAAGCGCGGCGTCGAGTGCGTTCACCGGCCCATTGCCCTCGCCTGTCGCAACGATGCGTTCATCGCCGACCCACACCTTGACGGTCGCTTCGGTTTCGACCTCGACCGCCTTTTCGGTCCACGCTCGTGCCCCAGCGCCAGAACGGTGATCGAGGTTCACCCGGAACGACTCGAGTCGAAACCAGTCTTGCTCCCAACCCGTCGCTGATCGCATCAGCAACTCGAGCGACGCGTCCGCCGCCTCGAAGTGGTAGCCGTCGTATTCGAGTTTCTTCAACGTCTCGGTGATGTCACCGAGGACCTTCCCGTCGACGTCGATACCGAGAGACTCGGCCTTCAAGGCGAGCGTCGACCGTCCGGCCATGTCGGAAACAAGGAAGCGCGTGCCGTTGCCGACCGAGGCAGGGTCGATGTGTTCATAGGCATCAGGACGGCGGGCGATTGCCGAGGTGTGCAGGCCCGCCTTGTGCGCGAACGCGGTCGCGCCGACATATGGCTGTTGCGGGTCGGCGGCAAAGTTCACCAGATCCGCGACGCTGTGCGCGACGCTCGTCAAGTGTTTCATATTGTCTTCGCCGATTGTCTCGACACCCATTTTCAAGCTGAGATTGGCGATGACCGGAACCAGGTCACAATTGCCGACGCGTTCGCCGTACCCGTTGATCGTGCCCTGCACCTGGGACGCTCCGCCGCGCACTCCGGCCAGAGCGTTCGCGACTCCGCACCCGGTGTCGTTGTGCAGGTGCACGCCGATCGCGCTTGTTCCATCAGGACCACCGAGATGGTCATACACCTCTGAAACCATACGTTCGACGTCGGTGGGCAGAGACCCACCGTTCGTGTCGCAGAGCACGAGACAGTCGGCCCCGGCGACGGCGGCGGCCTCGAGCACTGCGAGGCTGAACTCGGGGTTGCGTCGATATCCGTCGAAGAAGTGCTCGGCGTCGAAGAACACCTCTCGACCCTCACCTTTCAAAAAGGTGATCGAGTCGGCAACCATCGCGACACCTTCTTCCAGCGTCGTTTGCAGGGCGCCCTCGACGTGATAATCCCAGGTCTTGCCCACGATGCACACCGTGTCGGTTCCCGCGCTCAAGAGATTCGCAAGGGTTGGGTCGGTATCAGACTTGCCTTTCGCCCGGCGGGTCGAGCCGAACGCAACCATCCTCGCCGTCGACAGTTCGAGCTCGGTCGTGGCCCGGGTGAAGAATTCGATGTCCTTTGGATTGGCTCCGGGCCACCCACCCTCGATGTAGGTGACGCCGAGACGGTCCAGCTGGCGCGCAATCTTGAGCTTGTCCTCGACCGTCAGCGAGATGCCCTCGAGCTGACTGCCGTCACGCAACGTCGTGTCATAGATCTCGACGCGACCGGGTTGACGCGACGTGCGTTCGATTCCGGAAAGGTCACCCTGGACGCTCATAGCTTCGCGATGACCTTGTCAGCGATCTCGACCGTCGTGCCGGTATCGCCAGACACGAAGTCAGCCGCGTCGCGAATTCGCTTGGCGGCCTCGGTCTCGCCGAGGTGATCGAGCATCATCGCGCCGGAAATGATGGCCGCAAGTGGGTTGGCGATGCCTTGGCCAGCGATGTCGGGAGCCGAGCCGTGCACGGGCTCGAACATCGAAACACCCTCCGGGTTGAGATTGGCCGATGAGGCAAGGCCCACTCCCCCAGAGATCGCTCCGCCGAGATCGGTGAGAATGTCGCCGAACAGATTGTCGGTCACGATGACGTCGTAACGCTGCGGATCTTCCACGAAGTAGATGCACGCGGCGTCGACGTGGTTGTACGCGGTTTCGACCTGTGGATACTCAGCCGCCACCTCGTTGAACGTGCGCTCCCAGAGGTCGCCAGCAAAGGTGAGTACGTTCGTCTTGTGCACCAGCGTGAGGTGATTTCGCCGCGTGGTCGCAAGTTCGAAGGAGTACCGAATCGCGCGTTCGACGCCCAGGCGGGTGTTGACCGAACCTTGTGTGGCGACCTCGTGCGGGGTGTTCTTTCGCAAAAACCCGCCCTCGCCTGCATAGGTACCTTCGGTGTTCTCTCGGATGACCACGAATTCATGGCTGCCATCGGGTGCCAGGAATGGCCGATAGTTGATGTACAGGTCGAGCGTGAACCGCATGCGGAGCAGCAGGCCACGTTCGATGACTCCCGGAGGAACGGCAGGCGTTCCAACAGCGCCGAGATACAGGGCGTCCAACTCGCGCCACTCGTCGAGAATCTCGTCGGTGAGGATTACGCCATCCTTCAGGTAGCGATCGCCCCCAAGGTCGTAGTCGACGGTCTCCAACTCGACACCAGCAGCCTCGATCACCCGCATCCCCTGGGCGATGACCTCCGGACCAATTCCGTCGCCGCCGATGATGCCAACCTTGTGAGCCATGTCCTACCTGTTCCATGTTGCGCTTCGACGTGCATCGTCGAACGACCACGAGAGTTTACGGCGCTGGTTGCGCAGGTCCCATTCGCGCGCCGACAACTACAGTCGATTTCATGGAACGGAAGACGGAGCAGATTTCCATTCAGTTCCTCGACCTCACGCCCGATCGGCCATCCGGCCCTGACGAAAACGCATCGACGGGATCGAATCGAGCCACCATGGTGGTTGCCACTTTGGCGGTGCTGTCGGCCTTCCTTCTCGTCGCGATGAGCATCACCGGACGTACACAGGATGAGCCTCCGGTGAGCGATACGGTCGACGCTTCCCCGACCGCCACCACGACGACGTCAGCTCTGAGACCCGAGTTCGCACCTCTCGAAGCTGATGAAATCGTCCCATGGCCAGAACCACCGGAGGATCACGGCCCAATCGTCACGATCATTCCCGGGGCGGGCGAACCCGTCTTCGAAACACTGACGAATACCACGATCGTGTACGTCAATTCGTTGGGGCGACCGACCGTCGTCGACCTCGACACGGGCACCATCAGCAACGTGATCATCGCCTCGACCCGAAGTCGAGACTCGTTCGCTGTCGAGCTGGGGACCGTGGTCTCCCCTGATGGCTCGAGTCGAAGTATCCCGAAGGCGACGTCTCGAGCGATCGCGTTCTTCACCTTTCCGCCTGGTGATGCTTCGTTCTCGGATGGGCAGTTCGCAGCGACTGCGCCGGGAGCACTGCTTTGCCTGAGCGAGCTTCCCTGCGAAGTGACGGGATGGCAGTCGACCAATAACAGTCGTGGCGTCGACGAGTTCCGTACGTTGACCGCCGAGGAAGATCCCGACCTCCACGAGGCGCTCTTCGGAGACGGTTGGACTGTCGATGGGATCTATCGACACCCGCCCGATGGGCAAAACCAGGATCTTCGCCTTCCGATCCCGCTAAATGACGACGTCTGGATCGTTCATCAGCCGCTCGATTCGTCCAACGCTTCGAGCTGATCTCGGCCGCGCTCAGGTCGCCTCGAAGACAAGAGTGACGGATGCATGAACGATCTGGTCGGACGCTTCGAGCGAGGTCGCCTCACTCGCTCCCATGCTGCGCATCATCGGGGAGCCATGCTGTGCGCCACCTTCCACGAGCTCTTGCAGGTCGCCAAGCGTCAACCCCGCCGCATTCGCATAGCTCTCGGCCTTCATGCGTCCATCGGCAACCGCAAGTTGCCGTGCCGCGTCGTGAGCGGGGTTCGACGGACGAACCTGCCACTCTGGACCATGGATCGAGACCCGGTCAATCGTGGTCGCTTGCTCGAGCAACTCAAACGCTGCGGTTGCGTCAGAGAGCGTGCATTCGACGGTCGCTCGTGCGTCCCAGCCATCTCGAACCTCTCGATCCCCATCCCAACGCGTGCGCGGATGCACGCGGGCACGCTGCAGACCCCGCAACTCAGGTGGGACGCCGAGTTCGTCAAGCAGCCCAAGCACGGCCTCAGCCGCCAAGGTCGCTTGTGAGAGTGACTCTGAAGCATCGGGGGCGAAACCCTGACAGCGAAACTGAAAGGCCGCTTCGTCTGGCGCGCTGCTTGCTTGCCCGGACCCGGCGACTCGAATCTGCACCATGGTCTGAACGGTAGTCGGCAGCGCCCATCCCTGGGGTGGCGGTTGTGATTCCGAGATCTCCACAAACCCTCCTCATGATCTTCAAGCTTGGAGTGCGGTGAATCTTCAAGGTGGAGACATGAACAACACACATCGCTCAAACCCTTCAAACCCAATCCCTCGCCGACTGCTCGGCGTCTGGTCCCACCCCGACGACGAGGCATATCTCGCTGCAGGGCTCATGGCACGAACCGTCGACGCCGGAGGAACCGTGACGCTCGTCGTGCTAACCGACGGCGAAGCTGGTTTCCCCGACGACGATCCTCGGTCGACGAGCGACCGGGCGGCGCATCGACGCCACGAAATGCGCTTGGCAATGGCCGAGATCGGCGTCTTCGACCTTCGGTTCCTTGGCCACGGCGACGGCAATCTCGCCAATCTCCCAGCACAAACATTGTGTGCTGAAATCGAGTCGGCCATCTGCGATGTTCGCCCCGACGTGATCACCACCTTTGGGCCGGACGGAATCACCGGCCACGAAGATCATGTCGCGGCGTACGAGCTCACTACGGCGGCCTGGCTTCACTCCCCCATCGGGCAGCTCTGGTACGCGGCCAAGACCGATGGCTGGCTCAGCGATTGGCGAGAACTGCACGACAGCTTCGGCGTCTGGATGACCGAAGAACCGACAGGGGTGAGCGCCGATGAGATCGAGTTCGTCATCGACCTCGATGGCGTGGAGCTGGATCGAAAACGTGCAGTTCTCGCACGTCACGCAAGCCAGACCGAGGGACTTGCTGAAGCGTTCGGCGAAGCGGCATACATGCGTTGGATTGCGCAGGAGACGTTTCGACTCCCAAGCCACGTCGAGCTGTTCGCGGTCGACCCCACCAGCGCCATTGCCAACTGGTGCCACCAGCCATGGCGAGGCCTGTCGGGCGACGACTTGATGGCCGCCGTATGAGCATCGTCGATCGTGTGAGCGTAGGCGATGCCCGGGTTGGCGAGCTCCCCCAACCGGTGACCGAGGCGTTGCGGGACATGAGTCCGTTCCTGTTGGCACTCGTGCCGTTTTCGCTTGCGATTGGAGCGGCGAGTGCAGCCGCAGGCTTCTCGTTTGCTGAGGCCATGTTTCCCGTCTTTGCGATCTTCGCTGGTTCGGCTCAACTCGCCGGAGTCGAATCGACGCGCACGGGCAACGGCATCCTGATCACCGTCCTGATCGTTCTTTTGGTGAATGCACGATTCGCCTTCTACGGAGCAGGGCTGGCCCGGTGGTTCGTCGGAGTTCCGAGGTGGAAGAGCCTTCTGCTCGCCATTCCGCTCGTCGACCAGACGTTCCTGCTCTGCCAGGAGCGGTTCAGCGAACAGGCCGATGTGGACTGGCGAGTCCGGTACTACGGGACCGTGACAGCTGGGTTGGTTCTTTGTTTCGCCACGTGCCAGCTCATCGGCTTCCAGTTCGGCGGGAACCTACCGCCGACGCTCGGCTTACATCTCGCTGCACCACTGGCCTTTGCCGGAATGCTTGCGAAATCCACCAAGGAGCGCTCAGCCCTCATCACGGCGTGCGTTTCGGGCTGCGTTGTGGTCGTTGCATCGGGATTCTTCGGAGCGCTCGCGCTACCGGTCGCCGTCGTCGCCGGGATCGTCGTCGGATCGAAGCCGATCGCCACGACGAACCTGGACATTGAAAGGACGTCATGATCATCTTCGCCACCTTCGCCCTTGCCGGTATCGGGACATACGCGATTCGTATCGCTCCGATCCTCCTGGGCGATCACCTTCTCTCGTCATCATCGATCGAGTCCCGCATCGGACTCATCGCACCCGCCGTCTTGGCGGCGATCGTGTCGAGCGCGTTATTGATCGGGCCTCATGGGGCACGGCTGCCCGGCATCGTTGAATTGGTCGTCGTCGGCAGCGCGTTCGCCATCGTCAGACACACCGGCAACGTTGGCCTCGCTCTTGCCATCGGATTTCCCATGTACTGGATCGGTGCGCTGTTGGGCCTGACGTAACTCAGTCGATGAGCGCGTCGCTTCGCACCCGTTGCTCTTCAGCATCGACATGAGCCTGGAGCACACGACCAAAAAGCTGCTGCGTGCGCTCGAGCCGCCCGATCACCCCAGGTTTCTCCGTGTACGCAAATATCGCGGCGTGACGAGGTGCTGAGTCAATCGCGACGCGGCTTACCGAATGCAGTGAGTATCGCCCCCGAAAGATCTGCATGTCGCCGGGGCGCAGGTCCAACGTATGCACGCCATCCCGACCGCCCTCGAGCACGTGTTGGATGTGCTCGAATCCTTCATCCCCGTCGCTGCGAATGTTCGGCACATATTCGAAGAGCCCGCCCTCGTCGGCTTCCTCGACCAAGACGGTCACCGCAAACTCGTTCGTGTCGAAGTGCCAAGTGAACTGCTGACCGGGGTCGAGGATGTTCGCGGTCAGCCCGGCAAGCGGATCCGCGTACGGGTAGAGCTGTTGGATTTCGAGGCAGTCCGCGAGGAAACGCGCGAGGTCGGGGTGCTCGAACATGCCACGCATGGCGGTGGTCTCCTCCCATGCATCGCCGGGGATGAAACCACTCGATCGCTCGAGAAAGGTGTTCATCGGATGACGGTCAGGCCACTCGTCATGGTGGTGAAAGTGGAAGTAGGGATTGATCACCTGGGTCGAGAAATGGGTCGTGTGCTTTCGATCCCAGATCTCCTTGCCGAGCTGAGCGAGTGCCTCGGGCCGAACCAGGTCACGCACAATCGCGCAGCCGGTGGCACGAAGCCCGAGACGAGCGCTGTCGACCGCAGCGCGGTAGCCCGCCGAGTCGGGTTGATCGATCGGGTATCGATCGAGGTCGATCACGGAACCGAGGTTGGTGTCATGCAATGCTCAGGCCTCCCAGTGCGGAACCCAGTCGCCGTCCAGGCGAAACGAGAGTTGTGCGTCATCTTCGATTCGTTTGGCGACGTGTAGCTCACCAACGTCCGGTCCGTACCTTTCCGTCGCGCGCTGAAAGGTCTCCTGCGCACGAACCGTCATGGGGAGGTCGGTTCCCACACGCTCGGCAAGCTCCATCGTGAGGCCGAGGTCCTTCATGCACAGGTCGAGGGTGAAGCTCGGGTCGTAGTGACCGGCAAAGATCGATGGCGCATCGTGACGAGCGACAAAACTGTCGCCAACCGAATCCTTGATCGCATCCCACAGCACATCGAGCTCGACTCCGTTGGCCATGCCGAGGGCAAAACCTTCACCGATCGACGCAGCAGCGATGAACCAGAGTTGATTGGTGACGAGTTTGGTGACGTTTCCCGTCCCGAGAGGTCCGCACTTGATCGCACGCCCGAGGTGCTCGAGGACCGGTACGACGCGTTCGAGGTCGTCAGCGTCACCACCGGCGAAGAGAGTCAGCTTGCCATTTCGCGCCCCGTCGACCGCTCCAGTCACCGGCGAGTCGACGACGTTCACCCCATCGGGGGCCAATGCGGCGAGCTCGATGACGAAGTCCTTGCGGTTGGTTGTGAGGTCGACCCAAATATCGCCAGGGGACAATGCCGCGAGTGCTCCGCCGTCGACCATCACCGCTTGTACATGGTCCGGACGCGGTAGTGATGTGAGCAGCAGGTCGGAGCGCCGAGCACATTCGTTTGCGTCCGCACCGGCGATACAGCCGGCGGCAACGACAGCGTCGAGCGCGGCCTGATTGATGTCGTACGCGACAACCTCGTACCCAGCCTGCGCCAATCGGGTGGCCATGGGGCCACCCATGTTGCCGAGTCCAATGAAGCCGATCGTTTCGCGCACTACCTCTTCATTCATTTGCGGTCTTCATTCATTGCGGTCTTCATTCATTGCGGTCTTCATTCATTGCGTCACGGTAGGTACCATCCAACCAATGGTCAATCGTGCTTTTCAGTCATATCAACATGACAAAAATCAATGAATGGGGTCAGACCCCTTTCGGGCGAAGGGGGTCAGACCCCTGACGCACCCGATGGGCGGGTGTCGGATCGGGGACTGCGTATCTTTGCCACAGCGGCATCGATGGGCAGCCTGACCGCCGCGGCCCGACGGCTGGGTTTGGGACAACCCGCCGTGAGCCACGCCATTTCTCGGCTGGAGCGAACGCTCGACACCCGGCTCCTCGACCGAGACACGACCGGGGTGATCACCACCGCTGCTGGGCAGGCGCTGCTCGCCGAGATTCAACCGGCGTTCGCTCAAATCGACGAAGCCCTCGCATCTACGCGGGCCGCGCGCGGGGAGGTCGATACGGTGAGCATCTCGGTGTCCACATCCTTGGCGAGCTGGTGGCTGCTCCCTCGACTTGCCGAGTTCAAGCGAAGCAATCCGGAGATCTCGCTTCGGCTGGTAACCGCAGACGCCGACACCGACGTCGACATCAGCTCGCTCGATCTGTGGATCCCGCTCGGGCTCGTCGACCGATCCGATCTCGATGCCGTCACCCTTTGCGAAGAGCAGGTGATTCCGGTTGCATCGCCCGCACTCGCCAACTCACTTGACCACAGCTCGCCGGCGGCACTCATCGAGGCTCCCCTCTTGCATCTCGAGGAACGGTATGAGCCACGATTCGACTGGTACCGGTGGTTCGACCACCATCACGTGCGCACCCCTCGGCACCTCAACGGCGATACCTCGACCGATTATTCGCTCGTGCTTCACGGCGCGCTGGATGGCCAAGGCGTCGCTCTCGGTTGGGGCCACATCGTCTCCGACCTCATCGCTGACGGTCGACTCGTTGCACTTGCACCAGCGATCGTGACCGAGACGCCGTTTGTAGTCTTGTCGTCGAACCGTCGGCCCCTGTCACCCGGCGCAACCGCTCTTCGACGTTGGCTCGTGACCCAGCTCGCCAGCTGAGATCGAGCTAGAGCTGGGCTTGTGAGCGATTGCGAAACGCTTCGATCAAAGGAATCCGAGTGCCCGTACGCAACAGCGCAGTTCGATAGATCGCTCCAGCCACATGCAACATGATTGGAACCGAGATGGCGAGGATCAGTAGCGCCACGCCGACTTGCCACCATGGCGGATTCGACATGGCGACTCGAAACGGCAGCACCACCGGCGAAGTGAACGGCACGTACGACGCGATCTTCACGAGCAGCGTGTCGGGATTGCTGATCGACCCGAGCGCGATCGCGTAGCCCACCATCATTGGCATGATCGCGGGGAGTTGCGCCGTCTGCGCGTCCTCCTGTCGAGACACGGTGGAACCGACCGCAGCAAAGAGAGCGGCGTAGAAGGCGTAACCCAACAAGAACGTAACGAGGAGGAGGGGAACGAGGGTCCAGACGCCGTCGGGGATCTCGATGTCGCGCACGAGCGATAGCCCAAGAGCAAGCCCCAGCACCACGATCGACAACTGGATGAAGGCCAAGACTCCGAGCCCGATGATCTTGCCGGTCAAGAGTGTGCGCGGGCTGATGTGCGACAGAAGGATCTCGACCACGCGCGAGGCCTTCTCCTCGACGACACCCATCATGAGAAAGGATCCCCACACCTGCAACATGACGAACGTCGCGATGGTGGACACCATCGCTGCGGCGATTCGTACTCCAACTTCATCATCGTCGCCGTCGAGGCGCTCCTCACCGATCTCGATCTCCGAGAACAGCGTTCCGAGATCGCTGTCGGACAGTCCCAATTCGCTCGCGCGGCGGGCAAACTCGGTCTGCTGAATCGTGCTGCGCACGTAGGTGTCGAGGGTGCTGTCGGGGAATCCCTCCCAGATCACCGTGGAACCGTCGAACAAGACGTCCAGCTCGCCGTCATCGAGCAAGGTCCGTCCGTCACCCGTCGTGACGACTACCTCGGCGTCGAGCGTCGCGGAGCCGACCGCGAGAACCTCTTCGTAGTCGACGCCTGCACCCTCGACACCGATCGTGACCTCTTCGACCCCGTCGCCGTCGCCGGAAAACACGGAGATCAGTACGGCGACCACGATGACGCCGACGAACATCAGCGCGGTGAGGATTTGGAAGGGCTTCGTACGGGCCCGGGTCACGATCTCACGTCGTGCAATCAACCAGATCATGAGGGCACCCCGGCAGACTGCAGTGGGTCTTCCGAAACCACACTGTGCGCAAAGACGTTCGCGAGCGACGGAGGCTCGACGGACACCGTTGCCAGCACGCCGGCGGAAACCGCGTGGGCTACCTGCGCACCAACATCGACCGCCGCAGGCAATTGCACGAGCGCCGAAATTCCATCGAATTCAAGGAGGGTGCCCGCCAGCGGACTCCACGTCTCGATTGGCTCCACCCACCGGATGTACATCTCCCGATGCGGTGAGGCAGAACGCAGATCGATTGGCGTCCCTGAAGCGACTTCACGCCCGCTGGCCACGATCACCACGTGATCACACAATCCTTCGACGAGATCGAGCTGGTGTGAGGAGAGGAGGACGCTCGCCCCAGTTGCCGCACGCTCGGCGATGATCTCTTGCATCGTTTCAGCCGCAACCGGATCGAGGCCGGCGAACGGTTCATCGAGGATGAGAAGCTCGGGATCGTGAACCAAGGAGACCGCGAGTTGCACGCGTTGTTGATTGCCTCCCGACAGCTCTTGCACCAGGTCCTTGCGACGCTCGACCAAGCCGAGACGTTCGATCCATGCATCTGCACTCGCACTCGCGGCGCCTTTGTCAAGCCCAGCGAGTCGACCGAAGTATCGGACCTGGTCGACCACGGGCATACGCGCGTAGAGCCCTCGTTCCTGGGGCATGTACCCAACACGTCCACGGACCTCGTCGTCGATGAGTGCGCCGTCCCACGTGATCGACCCTGAATCGGGTCGCACGATTCCGAGAATGGACCGCATCGTCGTGGTCTTACCCGCTCCATTCGATCCAAGAAACCCGACGAGGCCACCTCGTGGAACGTCGAGGTCGATTCCATCGACCGCTCTGATGTCGCCAAATCGTTTCGAGAGGTCTCGAATGATCAGTCCGCTGCTGCTCATGCGCCGACACTACGGGCGACGGCTCAACAAGGCCACCTGACCGCAGCAAGTTCGGCGCGGTGCAGGACAGGAGCCTGCATTACCTCCGCAGCTGGGTTGCCAGAAATTCGAGGGTTTGTCGCCACGCGACTGCTTCAGCCGCTGCGTGGAATCCCGGCCGTCCCGCCTCGGCGAAACCGTCGACGGTGCCTTCGTGGTGTTCGAAACGAAAGTCGAGTCCGGCCAGCTGCAGGCTCAAACCGAGATCCGCGACTTCCAGATCGGACACATGTGCGTCGGCCTCGGCCCAGTGGCAGAGATATGCCGCGTTGGACCGATCCATGGGGATCGATTGTGAGCCGTAGTAGCTGACGACGGCGCCAACTTCTTCGGCCAATCGCGCCGACAGCCACAGCGCCCAAGACGCTCCCGAGCCATAACCCAACACCCCGATCGGCGCGTCGGGGTCGAGCTGTGCGCGTCGCAAGATGCTCAAGCTCGATTGCACGAGCGATGCGTTCACGTTCATGTCGGCTTCGGCCAGCGAGTCGAACGCTTCGTCCTCCTCGACGAAGACCTTTCCATCGGAGAGGTCCGGGGCCAAGGTCGTGAAGCCAGCGTCAGCAAGCTCGTTGGCCAGATCCTTGACTTGTCGATTCAATCCCCAGAACGAGTGCAGGAGAAGGACTCCAGGTCCAGGCCCGGTCTCTGGCGAGATGAAGTACCCCTGCCCAGCGGCGCCGGTCACGACACCCCGGGAGGAAGCACCACTGCTTGCGCTACGTACGTGGTCGTGCCATCAAATGTGATCGACGGTGATCCATACAGTTCGTAACCGCTGTCGAGGGCCTCCGAGACTCGCTCGCAGAACGCAGAGGTGTCCGGACCCGTCAACAATCGATACCGATGCCGCCCGCCTCCCGTGTCCTCTGGGGGTCGTGACGAATCCTGGGTGCTCGATGTCTCACTCACGGCAACAACGATATCGGCACCGGTCATATCCGGGAGCCGGTGTTGGCGCTCGACGTTCGGGCGCTCTGCGTACAAACCCGGTTGGCGAGCGGGGCGAACGGCGGCGAGAAACTCGGTTAGCGAACGAAGTGAGCGAGCGTAGACTTTGTCTCATGAGCTACGCAGGTGACCTCAGCCCGACCGACGCCCACCGTCTTCTCCTCGATCGCCCGAACGCCATTCTCATCGACTGTCGAACGACGGCAGAGTGGACGTGGGTTGGCGTCCCGGCCGTCGCGGGCACGCGCTTCGTCGAGTGGAATCAGTGGCCACAAGGAACCCCGAACCCCGATTTCACCGCGCAAGCCGCTGAGGGACTGGCGCCGGATCAGCCGGTGCTGATGTTGTGCCGGTCGGGCGGTCGATCGGCGGCAGCCGCACATGCCCTCACCGACGCCGGATTCACCGAGGTTTACAACATCGCAGGCGGTTTCGAGGGTGATGTCGACGCAGAGGGCCACCGGACCGGTGGATGGCGCGGAGCTGGGTTGCCGTGGCAGCAGAGCTAACGGACGAAGAGTCCGCCGAGGCCACGCTCCTCATTCGCGGAGGGCTCACCCGCACCGCCTTCAACGAGACGGCCGAGGCGATCTTCCCCACTTCTGGTTACGTCTACGGGAGTGCGGCCGAAGCTGAAGCTGCCTTCGCCGGCGACGTCGACCGTTTCATCTACTCCCGATATGGCAACCCAACCGTGGCCATGTTCGAAGAGCGTCTCCGCCTAATCGAGGGTGCCGAGGCCTGTATGGCAACCGCCAGCGGAATGGCGGCGGTTTTCGCATCGTTGGCCTCATATCTCTCCGCCGGCGATCGGGTCGTCGCATCTCGCGCTCTCTTCGGATCATGCAGCGTGATTCTCAACGAGATCCTTCCGCGCCTGGGCATCGAGTCGGTGCTCGTCGATGGCACCGACCTCGACCAATGGGAGTCGGCGTTGAAGACACCAACGCAGGCCGTGTTCTTGGAGTCACCCTCCAACCCGGGGCTTCGCATCGTCGACATCGCTGCGGTAAGTGATCTCGCACACGCCGCGGGCGCCCTCGTTGTCGTCGACAACGTCTTCGCCACACCATTGCTCCAGAAGCCGCTCGAGCTGGGCGCTGACGTCGTGGTGTACTCGGCGACCAAACACATCGATGGCCAGGGCCGCGTGCTGGGCGGCGCAGTGCTCGGAACGCAGTCGTTCGTCGACGACTACCTCATGCCGTTCCTGCGACACACCGGTCCTTCAATGAGCCCCTTCAACGCATGGACTCTCGTCAAGGGGCTCGAAACCCTCCGACTTCGGGTTGATGCCTCGTGCAAGTCTGCAGCGATCCTCGCCGCAAAGTTGGACGGCCACCGGCGACTCGAGTCCGTGCTCTACCCGGGTTCGCCGTCACACCCGCAACATGACCTGGCGATGCAACAGATGTCGCAGGGAGGAACGGTGCTGGCGGTCACCATCGACGGCAACAAGAAGGACACGTTCCGGTTCCTCGACGGACTCCGTTTGTTCGACATTTCCAACAACCTCGGAGATTCGAAGAGCCTCGCAACCCATCCGGCAACCACCACGCATCGCCGTCTGGGCCCCGAGGGTCGAGCGGAGGTCGGAATCGGCGAATCGATGGTTCGCCTGTCGATCGGGTTGGAAGATTCAGAAGAACTACTGGCGGACATCGTGAACTCGCTCGACGACCTATCCTGACGACATGGCAGCGCCTAAACAGTTTTCTCAAGAGACGCTCGATCGACTGATCGCAGAGCACCACGACCTCACCACCCGCGGCCGCATCGACATCGCACGAAAGATCGAAACGGCCCGCGAGCTCGGCGACCTTTCCGAGAACGGCGACTATCACGCCGCCAAGGAAGAACAAGGAAAGATGGAAGGGCGAATCGCCTTTCTTGCGAACGCGATTCTCGATGCCGAGATCGTCGAAGTCGTTTCCGACGGACGCGTGTCGTTGGGCATCGTGGTCGAACTTCGTTACGAAGGCGACGACGACACGGAGAAGTATCTGGTGGGCTCGATCGAGGAGCGACAGGACGGCGTCGAAGTGTTGTCTCCGGGATCGCCGCTCGGCAAAGCACTCATCGGTGCCAGCGCAGGCGACACGGTCTCGTTCGAGTCACCGACGGGGGCGACCCTGTCGGTTGAGGTGGTCAGCGTCGGGTGATCGCGGCTGGCCGCGAATACTCTGCACTCCCGACTCCGATCACGATCGACATTGCCGGCCGAGGCTCTGCGGCTGTGTGGGATTGCTCTCCGACCGGCGATGGCGCACCGGCGCAGGCGCCGCTCCTTCTTCTCCACGGATGGAACGTCGACGCTCCGCTGAACTTCGCAAGCGCGGTTCCCCTCCTGAGACAGCACCGACGTGTGGTGATGTTCGACCAGCACGGGCACGGACGTGGCATTCGTTCGGGCAAACCATTCGACCTCGCTCGCTGCGCGGGTGATGCGGTAGCCGTGCTCGACGCCCTCGAGATCGACCGAGCGATCCTGGTTGGCTACAGCCTCGGCGGTGCCATTGCTCAGGTGATGGCGAGTGAACATCCGGACCGGTGCGAGGCCCTCGTGCTCGCAGCCACCGCCGATTCGTTCGCCGTGAAACGAAGAGAGGTCGCACAATTCTCGTTCCTGACCACCAGCGCCCATGCCATGCGTCGTCTGCCCGCCCGCTCACGTGACATCACTTTTCGACGCATCTCGGAAATCGCTTGCCGAAGGTATCCAGAGTGGGTTCTGGAAACGGTTCTCGCTGCGGACCCGGTCACCCTCCTTCAGGCTGGAGGACAACTTGGTCGTTTCGATGCCTTGATGTGGAAGGGCAACATCACCGCACCCTCTGCGGTTGTCGTCACCTCCGCAGACACCGTGGTGTCGCCAGCTCGGCAACATCGCCTGGCTCGGATCGTTGGGGCGACCGAGGTCATCGAGGTGCACGCTGACCATGACCTGCCCATTCGAAACGATCCTCGGTTCGCTGATGCGCTCGAACGAGCGGTCGAGGCGGTTGCCGGTGTGACAATCAGCGGTTCACTAGGCTGACGCAGTGCCACTATTCAGTCGACGAATCATCGGTGTCTTCGTCGTGGGGGCACTCACTTTCGCCGCGTGCGCTGCTCGCGAGGGCGACGACATCGGGTCGGCAATCTTCAACGGGACCACGCCCGACGGCATTCAGGTGGAACCGCCGATCACCACACTCCCGATCCCCGAGATCGACGCCATTCGAGTGCCACTCGACTTCTTCTCCGTGCAGGGCGCCGTCGACGCGGCGCAACCTGGCGACCTGATTCTGATCGATCCGGGCGTGTACACCGAAGAGGTCATCATCGACGTCCCAGACGTCGTGATTCGGGGCCGAGATCGCAACACCGTGTTCATCGATGGTCTTCACTCGGCGACCACCGGGCTCACCGTGCTGGCCGACGGAGTCGCCGTCGAGAATCTGACGGTGCGCAACTACCTCGGCGATGGCATCGTCGTCGACGGGACGGGCAGATCCGTACCAATCAACCGATTCCGCGCCTTTCACGTGACCACCTCGAACACCGGCCAAAACGGGATCTCACTTCGCAACACGACAAACGCAGAAGTCCGCCAGGGTTGGTTGTCCGGCCACGCGAGCGCTGGGATCGAAGTCAGCGAATGCACCGCCTGTGCAACGCTCATCACCACTACGCTCGCCGAGTTCTCTGCGCGAGGCTTCTCTGTCGTGGGGGCGAATGGTGGGGTGTCCATCTTCTCGTCGACAAGCCGCAACAACCGCACGGGAATCGCCGTCGAAGACGGACCGACTCAGCCGTCGACCGATGTGGTGCTCGCGGCAAACCTCGTCTTGAACAACGGGTTCACAACGACGCCAAGTGCTGATCCAGCGTGGGACACCAGCTTCGGCACCGGAGTGCACATCGGTGGAACTCTTGGAACGCAGTTGGCGGCGAACCGCATCACCGGGAACACGCGCGCTGGCGTGGTCCTCTCACAGAACATCGCCGGCACGTCAGGGGACCCAATCGCAGCCGTCGTCGAGCGCAACGTGGTGGTCGACCACGCTGAGGGGGACATCGTCCTGGCCTTGCTCGATGGGATCATCGATCCTGGCTTGTGCGTCCGTGACAACGAGGCCGCGGTCATCAACCCCGCGGGTGCCAGCTCGAGTGCGGCGTGCGGTGAGACGAGTACTGCACCGATCCGCTTCGAGTGGACGGGCCAGCCACGAACCACGATCCCGTACCCGAACGGTCCGGTCCCTCCCGGAATCGATGGAATGACCGAAGCTGATGTCGCGCCGCCGATCCCGGCTGGCCCAGTGGTCGCTCCCGACATCTCGTCAGCGGCCGTACCTGCGGCCTAGGTGCAGCGTCAGGCAGGCGGCTTCTTTCTTCGATTCTGAGCTGGTCCCTCGATGGTCACCATCAGAATCAGAACGCCGCTCAGTACGACAGCCGCGATCGCCCATGCCCACCATCGCCGAGGTGGATCAGCCGAACTCCACACCACCCGGAACTCGTCGGGATGGTCGTCGTCAACATTCCAGATCACCAGCCGTCCACGTATGTCATCGCCGTTGTGCTCGACGACGAGATCAGGCGTCTTGACGCGAAACTCTCCCGGCGTCCACCGCGAGACTCGCAACGCATCGATCAGACCCGCATCGGTCGACGACCGCAATTGGTCGGCCGGGGCCTCCGCCGGTGTGAAGACGACCTCGGTTCGCTCGGCGTCGAGCTCGCGAATGGTTCCCGACGAGACGAGCACCGTGGACAGTTCGTCGATGGTGCCATTCCACAGAACATCGATCGTCCGTCTATCCGCTTCACCGGTACCGACGAGACTCACGCGGTCAGGGTCGAGCTCGAAACCAAACGGAAGATCGCCGACGTCGCCCGAGCGGACGGCCGCATCGATGTCATCGCATGGATCGCCACCCCAGATCTCCTGTTGAAGCGGATCGGTACACACAACGATCGCTTGTGCAGCGAACTCCACGGTGCCATCGCCCTGCACCCGAGCTTCCTCGATGTAGCTGTCGCAGCCGGTCAGAGCGGCGACTGCGACCAGGAACAGGACAAGCTTCAAACGCATTGGGCCGAGTGTCGCACGGCAAGCCGACCCGATGTCGGACTTTGCTGACTACACTTGCCCCGCTGTCAGGTTCCGAAGTTCGGTGAGATTCCGACGCTGTCCCGCAACGGTGATGTCCCCCGTGGACCAAGCCCGGTCGAGTTCCGCAGCAGAAAGAAACCACAAACGCCCTCGAGGAAGGGGCTGGTGTGCGCCGGAAACTCCTGTGCAGATCAGCCAGGAGACAACCATGAAGATCCGTGCCCTAGTCGCTCTGCTTGCGACCATCTGTCTATTCGCTGCTGCGTGCGGCAGCGATGCTGATTCCACCGTGACCGGTGAAGCAACCCCGGAGACAACCGCCGACACCGTCGCCGAGGATGTGATGGAGGACGAAGTCCCATCCGAACCGAGCAACGAGGAACCCGTCGAAACATCGACGACAGTCGAAGAGGTCGCAGATCTGCGAATCGTGTCGGTGAGCCCGACGGCCACAGAGATGTTGTTTGCCATCGGTGCCGGTGAACTCGTGGTCGCCGTCGATTCATTCTCGTACTTCCCTGAAGAAGCGCCGGTCACGGATCTTTCCGGCTTCGAACCCAACGTCGAAGCAATCGCCGGCTTCGACCCCACCTTGGTCGTGTCATCGGCACCGATCGAGGGCCTTGACGTCGTGGGAGTCGAGAACATGGTCTTACCTGCAGCGATCACCATCGACGACGTGTACACCCAGATCGAACAGCTTGGTGCGGCCACCGGACACGTTGGCGAGGCCGCAGAGTTGGTCGGCCAAATGCAGACCGATATCGCCGCCGTGATCGATGCCCTCCCGGCGCGAGAGACACCGTTGTCCTATTACCACGAGCTCGACAACACGCTCTACAGCGTGACGTCCAGTACGTTCATCGGTGAGGTCTACACCATGCTCGGCCTGGTGAACGCTGCGGACGCGGCAGATCCTGACGGCGAGTTCTTCGGGTATCCGCAACTCAACGAAGAGTTCCTCGTCACCGCTGATCCGGACATCATCTTTCTCGCGGACACCGTGTGCTGCGAACAGACAGCCGAGACGGTCGCTGCGCGACCTGGGTGGGACCAGCTCCAGGCTGTGCAGAACGGCAACATCGTTGAACTCAATGACGATGTTGTGAGTCGGTGGGGACCACGCCTCGTGGAATTCGTCGAGGTGGCCGGAGCCGCAGTCGCAGACGTCGCCCTCGTGGCGGCGAGCTAGTCACATGAACACCCGCCCTGCCGCCACCAAGATCACTTGGTTGGTCGGCGCGGCGGTGTTCGTGGTCGTCGCTATCGTCACGGCACTTGTCATCGGACCGACGTCGATCGATCGAACGGGCACCCTGCTCGAACTGTTCGATGCAGTCACCCCTGGCGACATCGACTCGGGCCTCAACGAGCGCCAGATCTCGATCGTACGGAACCTTCGATTGCCTCGTATCGCGCTTGGCCTGCTGGTGGGTGCGGCGCTGGCGACCGCTGGTGCCACCTACCAAGGTGTCTTTCAGAACCCGCTCGCTGACCCGTACTTACTTGGCGTTGCCGCCGGAGGTGGGCTGGGAGCGACGATCGCGTTCATTTACGACCTCGGTGACGGACGAGGGTTCCTCGACATGGTGCAGATTCTGGCGTTCATCGGCGCACTCTCATCCGTGGCCCTGACATGGACGATTGGCGTTCTTGGTGACCGCACCCGCGCGTCAACCTCGCTGATCTTGGCGGGAGTCGCCGTCGCCAGCTTCTTCACCGCGATTCAGACCTTCCTCCAGCAACAAGACACCGACGACCTTCGCCAGGTGTACACATGGTTTCTGGGCGGTTTGAACACCAGCGGCTGGACGGAAGTGCTGCAGTTGTTCCCCGTCGCGGCGATCTGCCTCACGTTGCTCGCTCTTGCAGGTCGGACCCTCGACATCTTGTCGGTGGGCGATGACGAGGCGTCGATGCTCGGCCTGTCGGTCGGCAGGACCCGCATCGTGCTGGTGGTGGTCGCGTCTCTGCTGACAGCAGCCGCAGTGGCCGTGAGCGGTCTCATCGCCTTCGTCGGGCTGATCGTTCCGCACACGGTGCGATTGCTTTTCGGTTCGAGCTATCGCGTCATCGTGCCAATGTCGATTGCGGTGGGCGCTGGCTTTCTGGTACTCAGCGACCTTGTCGCCCGCACGGCGTTGACCCCCGCTGAGCTGCCGATCGGCGTGGTCACCGCGTTCTTCGGGGCCCCATTCTTCGTCGTCATCCTCCGAACGGCATCACGGACATGACAGTTACGAAGACCACGGCCCTACTCGCCGAAGACGTCGGGGTGTCGATCAAGGACACGGTGCTGCTCCGCAATGTCTCCCTGTCGATCGACGAGGGATCGTGGATGTCCATCATCGGCCCGAATGGCGCGGGTAAGTCAACACTTCTTCGGGCGCTCGCGGGAAGCGTCAAGCCTGAGGGAAGGATCGACATCTTTGGCCAAGACGTGCAGAAGATTTCGGGTCGCGAACGGGCCAAGCTGGTGTCGTGGGTTCCACAGACACCGACGATCCCGCAGGGCATGAACGTTCTTGATTACGTCCTGCTCGGACGAACTCCCCACCTGTCACCTTTGGCCGTTCCATCGACAGCCGACGTCGAGATCGCACAAAACATTCTCGCCGAGCTGGATCTCAGCGAGATGTCTGGTCGAACCGTTGAGACGCTGTCGGGCGGCGAACGCCAACGGGCGGTGATCGGGCGGGCCCTTGTCCAGGAGGCACCAATTCTGCTCCTCGACGAACCAACATCCGCGCTCGATCTCGGGCACCAGCAGGAAGTGTTACGACTGCTCGATCGCCTCCGTCAGAACTCGCGACGAACGATCATCACGACGATGCACGACCTCACGCTGGCCGGCCAGTTCGCCGACCAGCTCATCCTGCTCGCGGATGGCGGCGTCGTCGCTGAGGGTTCCGCGGTCTCCGTGCTCACCGAGAAGCACATCTCCGCCTACTACGGCGCCGAGGTACACGTGAACCGTCAAGGAAATTCAGTACTGGTCGTCCCTCGGATCGATCAGGCAGACTCTGCACCGTTCCCCGAACGGGCACCCCATTCGCCGACGAACCCGGAGAACTCCCATGGCAACTGAACCAATCACCGAAAACCCCATCGAAGACCGAAGCGCAGTCGCAAAGTCGATCGTCATTGTCAACACCGGCGATGGCAAAGGCAAGTCGACTTCAGCGTTTGGGGTGATGATCCGCGGAATCGCCCGCGACTGGAACGTCGCTGTCGTGCAGTTCATCAAATCTGGCGAATGGAATGTCGGCGAGGAGAAGATCGGCCGTCAATTGGGGGTCGATTGGTTCAACGAGGGAGAGGGATTCACCTGGAACTCAGAGGACATCGAACACGACAAGAAGCTGGCGCAACAGGGCTGGGACCGCGCCCGAGACCTCATCATGGCCGGCGAGCATCAGCTCATCATCCTCGATGAGCTGACCTACCTGATCAACTGGGGTTGGATCGATGCAGATCCGGTCTACGAGACGATCCGCAATCGACCCGAGAAAGTCAGCATCGTCATCACCGGCCGAGACGCTCCGCAGGAACTGATCGATGTGGCCGACACCGTGAGCGAGGTGGTCAAGGTGAAGCACGCGTTCGACAAGGGCATCCTCGCCAAGAAGGGCATTGATTACTGATGCAACTCGGACGTGGATTCTCCCTACTGGTCGGCGGCGCACGGAGCGGCAAGAGTGATCTGGCCGTCAGGCTGGGAGAGGCCTGGTCTGGTGACGTCATCGTGGCGGCAACCGCGCAACCCAGCGACGACGACATGGCTCGTCGTATCAGCCGTCACCAACACGACCGGCCGGTCGGCTGGGGCCTCATCGAGGCCCCCCTTCTGAACGCTCACGATGTGGTCGCCGTTGAACCCGGCGCTCTACTCATCGTCGACTGCATCACCATGCTCGTGAACAACATGATGTTTGCCGACAAGACCGAGGCCCAGATCGACGAACATGCGTCGATACTCTCTCACGCATTCGTCAGCCGTACCGATCCCACAATCGTCATCACGAATGAGGTGGGACTCGGCGTACACCCGGAAACCGAGCTCGGCCGAAGGTACCGAGATGTGCTGGGGCGGTTCAATCAGCGGTTGGCTTCCCGAGCCGAGAGCACATTCTTCGTTACCGCGGGAAAGGTCACACGCCTGGAGTCTCTCGAGATCACATGGTGACGACCGCCGAGCTCATTGCCGAGGTGGCGGGCGCCCCCGAGGTGGACCGAACAGCGACCAAGGCCATCGAGAAGCGGATCGCCGACATCTTGCGTCCGCCGGGTTCGATGGCTCGGCTCGAGGACACCGCACGATGGATGGCCGGATGGCAGCACACCGCCAGTCCGTCGGTGGACCATCCTGTTGCGCTGATCTTCGCCGCTGATCACGGTGTGGTTGAAGAGGGAGTGAGCGCCTACCCGTCCGATGTCACCGCCGCGATGCTCGCCGCCTTCAACGCGGAGAAAGCCAGCGTCTCCGCGCTCGCCGCGGTGGCGGGGGCAACGGTGCAGGCGATCGATGTTGGCGTCGGCAACCCGACCAACAATCTTCGTGTCGAGGCCGCGCTCTCCCATGAGCGTTTCGCAGAAGCGTTCGAGGCCGGACGAGCGAGGGTCCGCTCGATCCAGGCCGACCTGTTGATCGTCGGTGAGATGGGTATCGGAAATACCACTGCGGCGGCTGCGGTGTGCACTGCGCTCATCGGACCCCACGCGGGATCCTTCGTCGGCCGGGGGACCGGCATCGATGACGAGGCTCTCGAGACAAAGACCGCAGTGGTCACCGATGCGGTGAACCGAATCGCGGGTGTGACCGATCCGCTCGAAGTCTTGCGCGAGGTCGGCGGGGCTGAGTTGGTGGCCATCGCCGGGGCGATCGTCGAGGCGAGGGTGCGCTCGATTCCCGTCTTGCTCGATGGATACATCTGCACATCACCAGCTCTGACGCTTCACCAGGTTTCGCCCACATTGATCGCCAATTGTCGAGCTGGGCATCGTTCACCTGAACCTGGACATCAACTCGTGCTTGACCACCTCGGCCTCGACCCTCTGCTCACACTCGACATGCGTTTGGGCGAAGCGTCGGGAGCAATGGCTGCCGTGCCTCTGGTTGCCATGGCATGCAAGCTCGTCACCGACGTCCCGACCTTCTCCGAGTGGTTTGCCACGACATGAAGAGACCGTCCGCCAACAGTCTTCATGTGGCAGCTGGATTTCTCACGCGCGTCCCCGTTGGCGATGTCTCGCGAGGTGGCCGAGCCCAGGTGGACATCGCGAAAGCGGTGCCATGGTTTCCGGTCATCGGTCTGTTGATCGGATCGACTGCGGGGGCCACGTACTACGCAGCGAGCGAATTCTTCGTCCCACTTGTATCTGCATGTCTCGCTCTTGGAGTCACGCTGCTGATCACCGGAGCGTTTCACCACGATGGACTCGCGGATATCGCTGACGCGTTCGGTGGCGGGTGGGACGTCGAACAGCGCATGGAAATTTTGAAGGACTCGCGACTCGGCACGTATGGAACCGCAGCTCTGGTGATGGCGTTGATCACCGAGGTTGCGGCCGTCAGCCAACTCGGTCCACGGGAGGGTTTTGCCGCTCTGGTTGTGGCACAGACGCTCGGGCGCGCCATGGCGCTCGCTGCCATGCTGCTCGCTCCGCCAGCGGGCGATGGCATGGGTGCCTCGTACATGGCTCGCCTCTCCCCCCTCGCCGTCACATGCGGCTTCTTCGTAGGTGTCGCGACGACGGTCGTGCTGTCGCCGATCTTTCCGTTGGTGACCATCGGCGCGGCGACCGTTGCGACCATCGGCGTCGTCGCGCTCTCCATCCGAAAGATCGGCGGCATCAACGGAGATGTACTCGGCGCAATCCACGTGCTCGCTTCGCTCGCCACCCTGATCGTGACCTCTGCGGGTTGAGCGAACTGCCAGCTGGCCGGTACCGCTGGGCAGGTTGGTCGGGTACCTTCCAATGAGGTTGCTGCAAAGCGGCGGACACTCCGGGGGGATACATGGGGAACATGACCAACTACGCCGATACTCGGGCGAACTTCGTCCTCGAGGTTCCTGAGCGGTACAACTTCGTTCGCGATGTCATGCAACGGCGAGCCGACGAGACCCCCGACAAGATCGCGTTGATCGGAATCGAACCAGACGGGACCACGATCAATCGCTACACGTTTGCCGAGCTCGTCGATCTGTCGCATCGAACAGCACACCTGCTTCGTGCGCAAGGCGTCGAGGCAGGCGACAAGGTGTTCGTCCAGCTGCCGCGCATCGTCGAGTGGTACGCCGCGATTCTTGGTTGCATCCAGATCGGCGCCGTTCCAATGCCTGCGACGACGCAGCTGATGGGCAAGGACCAGGAATATCGGATCAACCGTTCAGGCGCCGTCGCCGCGGTGTGTGATGCCGATGGAGCGGAGCGCTTCGATACGGTCAGGCAGCTCTGTCCGACCATCCAGAGCACGTTGGTGGTCGGTGCAGATCGCGAAGGGTGGATCAGCTTTGGTCCGAGCCTCAATGATCAGTCCGACGCACCTGCCGAACCCGCAGACACGCTGTCGACCGACCCCTTGCTGTTGTATTTCACCTCCGGGACGACCGGCGGGCCCAAGATGGTGCAGCACGTCGGCGTGTATGCGATTGGCCACGAGATCACGGCTCGCTTCTGGCATGACCTCACACCCGACGACGTGCATTGGACGGTGTCTGACACCGGCTGGGCCAAAGCCGCATGGGGAAAGCTCTTCGGTCAATGGATCATCGGGTCGACGCTGGTCATGTGGAACATCATCGGCAAGCCCGATTTCGACCGAATGCTCAAGCTGATCGGCGAGCTCGAGGTCACCTCCTTTTGTGCCCCGCCGACGTTGTACCGAGCGTTCGCGCAGATGGACTTGGCGACCTATGACTGGTCAACGCTGCGGCACTGCACGAGCGCGGGGGAACCCCTGAACCCAGAGGTCATCGAAACGTGGATGGCTGCGACGAACACCACGCCCTACGACGGCTACGGTCAGACCGAGACCGTGGTTCTCGTCGCAAACTATCCATCCGAGCCGGTCAAACCCGGCTCGATGGGCCTGCCCGCTCCGGGGGTCGAAGTGGATGTGGTCGACGACGACGGCCAAGTGTGTGCCGATGGCGTGGAAGGAAACATCTGCGTGAAGACCGAGCCCCGGCCGATCGGGCTCTTCTCGGGATACTGGCAAGACGACGAACGAACCGCCGAGGTGTTTCGCCACGGCTGGTATTACACGGGCGATCGCGCTTTTCGCGACGAGGACGGCTATCTCTGGTTCGTGGGACGGGCCGACGACGTGATCTTGTCCGCCGCGTATCGAATCGGGCCATTCGAGGTCGAATCGTCGCTGATCGAACACCCGGCGGTCATGGAAACCGCCGTGGTGGGCAAACCCGACGCTGATCGCGGCAACATAGTGAAAGCATTCATCATCTTGGCCCCCGGGTTCGCACCGTCGGACGAGCTCACCGCGGAGATCCAGGAGCATGTGAAGACCACGACGGCCCCGTACAAATACCCGCGAGAGATCGAATACGTGACCGAACTCCCGAAAACCATCTCGGGCAAGATCCGCCGTGTTGAGCTTCGCGAGCGAGACGCCTAGACAACGAACGAAGTACGGTCAGAATCACGCCTACAGCCGGCACAAGACAACAGGGGGACTTGCCACCATGAAGGTCGCACTGACGATCAATGACTTTCTCGATCGGGCAATGACGGTCTATCCGGAACGGGTTGCCGTCGTTGATGAGCCCGACCAACCAGCCGCGCCGTTGAAAACGATCACGTATCGAGAGATGGCCGACATCAGACGTCAGATGGGCGTCGCCATGGACAAGCTGGGCCTCCCCATGGGCGCTCGCGTCGCCATGGTCTCGCACAACTCCGCTCGCATGCTCACCGCATTCTGGGGCGTGAGCGGCAACGGTCGGATATTCGTACCGATCAACTTTCGACTGAGCGCCGCCGAGGTTGCATACATCGTCGAACACTCGGGCGCATCGGCGCTGTTGATCGATCCGGAGCTCGCCGAGCAGCTCGCCGATGTCGAGTGCGAACACAAATGGGTGCTGGGTGAAGAGTCCGATGCTGTTTGGCTTGGCCACGAAGGTCAGCCAGAGCCGTGGGAGCCCGACGAGGACGCCATCGCCTCCATCAACTACACCTCGGGTACGACGGCTCGCCCGAAGGGTGTCGAACAAACCCATCGTGCGCGCTGGGTGAATGCCACGACGTTCGGATGGCACACCGGGGTCACCGATCGAGATGTCTACCTGCACACCCTTCCGATGTTCCATTGCGACGGCTGGGGTATGGGCTACGCGGTGACGGGCATGGGAGTGAAACACGTCGTTCTTCGCAAGGTCGACGGAGCGGAGATACTCCGCCGGGTCGAGGAACATGGCGTCACGATGATGTGTGGTGCTCCCGCTGTCGTTGCGGCCGTGCTCGACGCTGCCAAGGACTGGGAAGGAGAACTCCCCGGGCGAGACGAAGTTCGAATCATCGTCGCTGGTGCACCGCCGCCAACCGCAACGATCGAGCGGGTCGAAACCGAGCTCGGTTGGGAGTTCATCCAGCTCTACGGGCTCACCGAGACCGCTCCGCTTCTGACGATCAACCGTTGTCGTTCAGAGTGGGATGAGCTGACGCCAGGCGAGCGTGCGAAGAAGCTCGCACGCCAGGGGGCACCTGCCCTCGGCATCGAGATGAAGGTCTCCGCGTCAGGCGAATTCTTGGCCCGAGGCAACGTGGTGCTCGAGAGCTACTTGGACAACCCGCAAGCAACCGCAGATGCACTCGAGGGCGGCTGGTTCCACACGGGCGACGGCGGTCATGTCGACGACGAGGGGTATTACTCGATCACCGACCGCAAGAAGGACGTCATCATCTCCGGTGGTGAGAACGTGAGCTCGATCGAGGTCGAAGACGTGGTGTTCAGTCACCCGGCGGTCACCGAGGTTGCCGTGATTGGAGTGCCTGACGAGAAGTGGGGCGAAACGGTGAAGGCTCTGGTGGTGACCGACCCCTCGATTGAGGTCACCGAGCAAGAGATCATCGACCACTGCCGCGAGAGCTTGGCGCACTACAAATGTCCCACCTCCATCGAGTTCCGCGAAGAGCTCGCGCGCACGGCCACAGGGAAGCTGCAGAAGTTCAAACTGCGCGAGCCCTATTGGGCTGGTATGGAAAAGTCAGTGAATTGACGGGCTTCGAGCAACTGACCTACGAAGTGGACGAGCGGATTGCGACGATCACGCTGGACCGCCCAGACAAGCTCAACGCGTTCACCTCGCGAATGGTGCACGAGTTCTGCGCCGCTCTCGACGAAGCCGACGGTGACGACGATGTGCGCGCCGTCATCGTCACGGGCGCCGGGCGAGCCTTCTGCGCGGGCGCCGACATGTCCGAAGGGGGCACGACCTTCACCAAAACCTCGGGCGCCGACATCCATGAAGAGAGCGAGCAAAGCTCGCTTCGCGGGCGAGACGGTGGAGGCGTCGTTTCGCTTCGCATCTTTCGGAGCCTGAAGCCGGTCATCGCCGCGGTGAATGGCCCTGCCGTCGGCGTCGGCTCGACCATGTTGTTGCCAATGGATATTCGCCTCGCGTCGACCGAGGCCCGCTTCGGGTTCGTTTTCACCCAACGAGGCATCGTTCCCGAGGCCGCGTCGAGTTGGTTTCTCCCGCGCGTCGTCGGAATCAGCCAGGCGCTCGAATGGACGATGCTCGGCGATGTGTTCGAAGCAGACGAAGCACTGAATGGTGGGTTGGTGAGAAGTCTTCACGAACCGGACGACCTCATTCCCGCGGCGCGGGCGATCGCTGCTCGCATTGCGAATCGCACGTCAGCGGTTTCGGTGGCAATGACTCGCCAACAGCTCTGGCGTATGTTGGGTGAGTCTCATCCAATGTCCGCTCACCGCGTCGAGTCGGCGGCCGTTCCGCAGCTGGGCGCTGGCGCCGATGCGATCGAGGGGGTTACCTCGTTCCTCGAAAAGCGGCCGGCCAACTTCACCCTCGGCGTAGCCAACGACATGCCCGCGATCTACCCGTGGTTCGACGAACCAGAATTTTGAGACCAGGTCGCACACACCACGACCGCGGACCGAACCGACTGAGAGGAAAGGAAAACAATGTGTAGGAACATCACAACACTTCGTGGCCTCGAGCCAGCGGCAACCGATGAAGAAGTCGAGGCTGGTGCGCGGCAGTACGTGCGCAAGATCACGGGAGTGCAAAAGACCTCGGAAGCGACCGAGGAGGCGTTCGAACGAGCCGTCGCCCTCATCACGAAAGCCACGCATGAGGTCTTGGCCGAGCTGCCGCCGAGGAAGGTCCCGCCCAAGACGGTGCCTCCGCTCCGCCGCGCCTCGGTGATCGCAAGAAACGCGAGCTGATCGCTCAGACTTCGATCGGGCTGCCGTTCGTGGCGGCCGACCTGTATGCGGCGTCTGCAAGGACGTGCGCACGAACCGCCACTTCGAAGTCTGGGAACGCAGGCCGTTCGTTGAGTACCGAGTCGACGAAGTCGGCGTCGGGATTCGTGCCGCGACCGTCGATGGCATTGGCCATTTCGATGACGTCGTCGCCTTCCCACTGCTGTTGTGCTGAACCTGCGACCGTCATGCGCACGGGCCCGAGCCAGTCGCCTTCCAGACCGAGGTACGCACCCTGACAGAATCCTTCGACGAGGCGAAGGCTTGGTCGTGTCATGACGTCATGCCAGGTTGAGCTCAGAACGGCTTGACCCCCGTGGCCGGCAGTGAGGATCACGCTCGCCTGATCTTCGATTCCTTCGATGCCGTGGATGTTCGAGGTGACACAGCTGACCCGAACGATCGGGCCGAGGATCCACTCGATCAGGTCGAGGTCGTGGATCGAGTGTTCGAGCAGCGTTCCGGCGCCAGCCTTGGAAACGTCTCCCCGCCACGTCGAGCCGTACATGCCTGAAACGGGTATGTACTGATCGTCGCGGAACACCATGCTCATGCGCGGTCCATGCTCGCCGCTCGACATCTGATACTTCATCCAGCGGAACGAAGGGGAATGACGCAGGACAAGTCCGACCTGGTTGACGACTCCAGCCGCTTGGATCTCGTCGAACATCGATCGTGCTGTCTGGAGGTCGATGCCGAGTGGCTTCTCACAGAAGATCGGTTTCTCAGCAGCCGCGATGGACGACACCAGATACGGGTGCTCGGAGGTCCAGGTCGTCACATAGATGGCGTCGCTCTGCTCGATCACTTGCTCTGCAGATCGTGCGACCGTCGCGCCGGTGAAGGTGCCAAACGTTGCCGCCCGCTCGGGGTCGATGTCGTACACCGAAACAATGTCTGCGGTCTCGACCGACTGCAGCCGTGCGGCGTGTGATCGTGCGATGAGGCCGCAACCCAGAAAGCCGATCTTCAAGGACATAACCGGTTGTCGGCTCGACCCCGTTGAATCTCCATGGTCATGACGCACCATTGTTCTTGGTCAGGCGGACTAGGGACACGAGATGCTGCGCTGCGTTGGACAAACCAGCTCGGCGATTTTCGACTGAACGAACGTTCAACTTTTTGAGATTCTCGCCTATTCTTGAGAGATGAGCATCAACGCAGAGCGCCTGACTCCAGCGCTGGGCGCCGACGTGACAGGCCTCGACCCCTCCGCCGACATCACCGCTGATGTCGCACAACAACTCCACTCGTTGTTGATGGAGCACCAGGTCATCTTCATGCGCGACATGGACCTCCCGCCTCGACGAATGGCTGCGCTTGGTGAATCGCTCGGAACGCTTGGGGCCAGACACCACTCATATGTGACCCACGAAGAGTCTGATGACGTCGTGATCCTCGAATGGAAGGATGACGACACTCCCGATGCCGCAGAGTGGCACGCCGACATGACCTACCGCGCCTCTCCCCCGTTCGCCTCGATTCTGAAAGCCGTCGTCGTACCGCCGTCTGGCGGTGACACGTTGTGGGCGAGCATGTACTCGGTCTACGACTCCCTGCCCGAGGGAATGAAGGCCGATCTCGCCGAACTCCAGGCGGTACATGACATGGGCGCATTTCGAACACCCGCTTTCCTCGCCGGCGGAGATGAGGGCATCCTCGAGGCATACAACAACGCCAAGACCGCCACTCACCCCATGATCAGTCACCACCCGGTGACCGGGCGCCCTTATCTGAACGTGAGCGAATCGTTCACCCGGTTCGTGATCGGCCTTTCGGCGCCCGAGAGTGGACGCTTGCTCACCGAGCTCTTCGATCGGATCAACCGCCCGGAGCATCACGTGCGGTTGCGTTGGAAACCGAACACGATCGCCATCTGGGACAACAGAGGCACCCAGCACTATGCCGTCGTCGATTACCTACCCCACCGCCGCGTGATGCACCGCGTTGCCGTCGTCGAAGACGCCCGCCAGCCCGTCTCCTAGGCCAGAGCGTGCCAAGCTGGGCGCATGACTCTTCATGTGCGCTCGTTGTGGCGCTACCCGGTCAAATCGTTCGGCGGCGAACGACTCGACAGCGCCAGTGTCTCGGCAACCGGCCTCGAAGGTGATCGAACGTTTGGGTTGCGCGATGTCGAAACCGGCTTGGTGCTCACGGCTCGACGCCAGCCGGAGCTGCTGTTCGCATCGGCGACCTGGAGCGCCGGCTCGGTTCGGATCACGCTGCCAGACGGATCCGTGACCGACAGCGATGCCGACCTCTCGAACTGGCTGGGTAAGCCGGTCGAGCTGCTCGAAGGCGGAAGCATCGCAGGAACGTTCGAGAATCCGCTCGATGTCGAGAACGACTCCGATTGGGTGCAATGGACCGGTCCGAGCGACAGCTTTCACGACAGCGAGCGGAACCGTGTCTCGCTGGTCAGCGACGCAACGCTTGGCGAGTGGCCCGAGCAGCGGTTTCGAAAGAACATTCTCTGCGTGGGGTCCGGTGAAGACGAGCTGGTGGGCTCGAACATCACGATCGGCAGCGTCCGGTTCAACGTGTTGAAGAAGGTCGCTCGATGTGTGATGGTCACCCGTCCTCAGCCTGGAATCGATCGGGACCTGAGCGTGCTCAAGACGCTCAATGCCGAGCGCAACTCCGAGCTCGGCGTCGGCATGATCATCGATACGCCTGGCGAACTCGCCGTCGGCGATACGGTGAACTGACATGGTCAAGGTTGACGAGTTTCCCGATGATGTCCGCGAAGAGTTCCTCAATCGGGCCATGCCCACGTTTGACGACACACCACTGATCTCCGGACCGCCACTCCATGAGAGGCGAGTGGCCCTGATCTCCACAGCGGGACTGCACCGTCGAGGCGACCGTCCGTTCACCGAGCAGAGCGGCGACTTCCGCATCATCCTCAGCGACACCGACGATGCCGACATCGTCATGAGCCACATCTCGACCAACTTCGATCGCCTTGGCTTCATGCAGGACGTCGATGTCGCCTTCCCCATCAACCGGCTCAAGGAGCTGGCAACCGAGGGACTGATCGCCTCCGTCGCGGACTATCACTTCTCGTTCATGGGAGCCACGCCGCCCGAGCTGATGGAGCCGAACGTCAAGGAACTCGTGGCGACGATGAAGGCTGACAACGTTTCGGCCGTTCTGTTGTGTCCCGTTTGACCGTCGTGCACGCGTGCCGTGGGCGCGCTTTCTCACTACCTCGAGCGTGCGGGCATTGCGACCACACAGGTCAGCCTGGTTCGCGAACACTCCGAGAAGATCCGACCACCGCGGGCCCTGTGGTGCGGTTTCGAGCTGGGTCGCCCATTTGGAGCACCCAACGAACCGGAGTTCCAGAAACGGGTGCTCACCGAGACCCTGAGGCTGCTGGAACGAGTCGATGGCCCAATTCTGGATACCTTTCCGGACCCCCCTCCCGGTCCAGCCAACATGAGCATCGAAGATCTCGAGGGTTGGTCCTGCCCGGTGAACTTCGGCGGTCCGGAGCCGATCGGGCTCGAGGACGACCCACACGGCGCGCTCGGCCAAGAGATCGATCTGATGCGGACCTGGCACGACCTCTTCATCGAAAACAACAAGAAGTCCATGATGGGAATCTCTGGCGTCGACTTCGAGGCGTGCGTTGCGTACGTCGTCGACTTCATGGCCGACGAACACACCGAACCCCCACGCACCGACATCCCTCGATATCAGATGCTCAAGCTCGCGACAGACGAGATCAAGACGTATTACTTCGAGGCGGGCCTGGCACGCCCAGGCAATGCGACCGACAAGGAGCTGGCCGACTGGTACTACGGAGAGACGACGATCAGCAGCGTCCTGCAGAAGGTGAACCAAGTCTGCGCCGACTCGGACGACGAGGTACTACGGACGATGTCAGATCGACGGATCTTCCCGATCCACCAACAGCATCAGAAGACCAAGGCGCACTAGAGCCCTCACCGGAGTAGACCTTCGGCACGTCACCCTCCGCTGATAGAACCGTTCGATGGAACAACGACTCAGCATCATCACCCTCGGAGTTGCCGACCTCGCACGAGCGAAAGCCTTCTATCTCGACGGCCTCGGCTGGTCCGAGGTCGACCAACCCGCCGAAGAGATCTGCTTCATCCAGTTGCCGGGCATCGCGTTCAGCCTCTATCCGCTCGACAAGCTCGCGGAAGACATCGGTACCGACCCGCTCGGGCGAGTCCCGATGGGCGCCGTCACGCTCGCGCACAACACTCGATCCGAGACCGAGACCGACGAGGTCATGGCCACAGCCCTTGCCGCGGGTGCACGACTCGTGAAGCCAGCGCAGAAAGTGTTCTGGGGTGGGTACTCGGGCTACTTCGCCGATCTCGATGGCCATCTCTGGGAAGTTGCGTTCAACCCGTTTGCCACCATCGAAGCCGATGGCAGCTTCAACGCCGGCTGATCAGCGCGCGATCAACCACTGCCCTGCGAGCCACAAGCCCAGTCCGGCCATGGAGAAGAGCGCGGCGGGAAGCCACGCTCCGAAAAGGAACAGGAGAAGGCCCAGGCCTCCGATCGGCGCAGCCATGAACGAGAAGAAGGTGCCGGCAATCGTCGGCACCGTGGCGCCGCCGTCACTCCACGAAGGTTCTTTCATGGGTAGACCTGTTGGGTTGTATCCAAGCTCATGCGTTCACCTGAAACACCGGCGCGTAGTCGACGGGAAAGTTCACGGACTGCGCAATGAAACAGACTCGATGAATCTCGTGATGGATCGCCTCGGCACGGACCAGATCGGTTCCGCCCTGAACGGCGATCTGTGGATGCAACGTGGCCGAGACGAACCGGCCTGCTCCTCCCGGCTCGATTTCGCCCACTCCAACTGGTGTGTCGCGATAGTCCGTGACGACGATCCCTGCGTCCGATGCGAGGTGGAGATACCAGAGCATGTGGCACGAGGCGAGCGCCGTCAGCAGGAGATCCTCGGGGTTCATCTTCCCCGGATCGCCACCCAACAGCGGATCATTCGAGCAGTGAACGACCGCCTTGCCGGGAATCGCGACGTCCCACGTGCGGTCGTACCCCCGATAGTTGGTCGTGCCTTCGCCTCGATTTCCGGTCCAGATCACGTGTGAGGTGTACTCGTGGGTCATGGCAGAAGTCTACGAAGGGGTCCGCTCGAACGGGCCAGACCGAGCAACGCATCAGATAACCTCAACGCTCGTGAGCACCGACGCGAAAACACTCAGTCAGAAGGTGTGGGACGACCACATCGTCACCCGTGAAGAAGGCCAGCCCGACCTCTTGTATGTCGACCTTCATCTCGTGCATGAGGTCACCTCTCCGCAGGCGTTCGATGGCATTCGACAGACCGGCCGTACGGTCCGCCGCCCGGACCTGACGATCAGCACCGAAGACCACAACGTGCCGACCGAGGACATCGACAAACCAATCGCCGATGAGATCTCGGCCAAACAGGTCGACACCCTCCGCGCAAACACCGCCGAGTTCGGCATCACCCACTTTCCGATGGGCGATCCAAACCAGGGAATCGTGCACGTCATCGGTCCGGAGCAAGGCCTGACCCAGCCGGGCATGACGATCGTGTGCGGAGACAGCCACACCAGCACCCATGGGGCGTTCGGCGCTCTGGCGTTTGGCATCGGAACAAGCGAGGTCGAGCATGTGCTCGCCACCCAGACGTTGCTGCAACCGGCGCAAGAGACCATGTCGATCACCGTGGACGGCGAACTCCCGGCTGGCTCGACAGCCAAAGACGTCGTGCTCGCGATCCTCGGTGTCTGCGATACCGGTGGCGGCATCGGTGCAATCGCCGAGTTTCGTGGACCCGTCATCGAGGCGCTCTCGATGGAAGGTCGCATGACGGTCTGCAACATGTCGATCGAGTTCGGTGCCAAGGCCGGCATGATCGCCCCTGACGACACCACGTTCGCCTACCTGGAGGGACGACCCAAGGCCCCGAAGGGCGCCGATTGGGAGCGGGCTCTCGACCATTGGCGCGGCTTGCAGACCGACAGCAGTGCCCAGTTCGATCGTGAGGTGCTGTTGCATGGCGCCGACATCGCACCGCACGTCACGTGGGGGACCAACCCCGGCCAGGTCATTCGCCTCGTCGACAACGTTCCGTCGCCTGACCAATACGAGGACCCGGTCGCACGCGACGCTGCGGCCCGTGCACTCGAGTACATGGGACTCACCGCGGGAACACCGATGCGCGAGGTTCCCGTCGACACCGTCTTCATCGGCAGCTGCACCAACAGCCGTATCGAGGATCTTCGCGCTGCAGCCGCGGTGGCCGAAGGTCGAACGGTCGCGAACGGCATGCGCACGCTCGTGGTACCAGGCTCGGGCTTGGTCAAAGAGCAGGCCGAAGCCGAAGGCCTCCACAAGGTCTTCATCGATGCCGGATTCGATTGGCGTGAACCGGGCTGCTCGATGTGTCTCGCCATGAACCCAGACAAGTTGAAGGAAGGCGAGCGCTCAGCGTCCACGTCGAACCGGAACTTCGAGGGCCGCCAAGGCCGAGGTGGACGTACCCACCTGGTCTCCCCCGCCGTTGCTGCGGCGACGGCGATCGCCGGAACGTTCGCAACACCTGAGGACCTGGAGCAATGAGCATGAATATTCGACATCGCCGACTGGGGATCCGAGCGAAAGTCTCAGCGAAATAATGGAACCCGTACACATCGTCCAAGGCACCGTGGTCCCGCTCGATCGCTCCGACGTCGACACCGACCAGATCATCCCGAGCGATTGGCTCAAGCGCGTCGAGCGCACCGGGTTCGACAAGGGGCTGTTCGCCGAGTGGCGAGATGATCCGGACTTCGTCATGAACCAAGAGCAGTATCTCGGCGCAAACATCTTGCTGGGTGGACCCAACTTCGGTACCGGTTCGAGCCGCGAACATGCCGTCTGGGCGATCCAGCAATATGGGTTCGCTGCGGTGGTGTCGTCGCGTTTCGGCCCGATCTTCCGCAACAACTGCACCAAGAACGGCCTGGTTGCCGTGCAGGTGACGCCAGAGGTGAGCGATCAACTGATGGCCGCCGTCCAGGCCGACCCGACGCTCGAGCTCACGATCGATGTGCAACGGCGCACCCTCGAGGCGCCATCGATCGACATCGAAGTCGACTTCGAGCTCAGTGACTCCGTTCAACACCGTTTTCTGAACGGACTCGATGACATCGGCCTGACGATGCAGCAGGGCGACTCGATCGATGCTTTCGAAGCAAACCGCCCCGCATTCAAGCCGGTCACTTCGTAAGGTTTCGGCAACAATCGCGATTTCTACCGCGGGGTAACCACCAGAATCTCGCGCGACCTGGCATCCTCTCTTGGTGCACAGCATCGATATCGGGCCTAAGGACGTTCCCACCACTGCAGAAGTGAAGGCCGCCATCCCTCCTGAGTGCTTCGAGCGCAAGCTGTCGCGTTCGCTCCCGTACGCCCTCATGTCGATTGGCCTCACACTTGCTACGGGCGTCTTGGCGTGGCAATTCATTCCGCTCACTTGGGCTTGGACCCCCGTCTGGATGTTGTACGCCTACGTCAACGGCACGATTGCCGTTGGTGTCTGGGTGATCGCACATGAGTGTGGCCATCGGGCCTTCGCGAAGACCACGAAGGTGCAAGATGTCGTTGGGTACACGCTGCATTCGGCACTTCTCGTGCCGTACTTTTCGTGGCAGCGCAGCCATGCGATTCATCATGGCAAGACCAACCATTTGATCGAGGGCGAAACGCACGTGCCCAAGCGCAACACGACGCGGCGCGGTGCAAGAGCTCTCGCGGCTCGTCGCAAGATGGGAGCAAATACCCACGGGGTGTTCACAATCGCAGCGCGGCTTGGCGTGGGCTGGCCGCTCTACCTTCTTCTCGGCCTCACCGGCGGAGCCGATCGCGGTGTCACCAACCACTTCTGGCCATCGCGTCCCTTCAGTCAGGCGTTGTTTCCGGATCGGTGGAAGCGCAAGGTGCGGTGGTCGTCGGTGGGCGTGCTGCTGACGCTCGCTGTACTGCTGTGGTGGGCGATCGCCGGAAGCGCCATGCAAATGCTGGCGTTGTATGGCGGCCCGTACTTGATCGTGAATGGCTGGCTCGTCACCTACACCTGGCTCCAGCACACCGATACGGACGTACCTCACTACGGAGACGATGATTGGTCATTTGTGCGCGGCGCCTTCTGTTCGGTCGATCGCCCCTATGGCCCCATCGCTGACTTCCTGCACCATCGAATTGGCACCACCCATGTGGCCCACCATCTCGATGCGAAGATCCCGCACTACAACGCACGTCTGGCCACCGAAGCTGTGCGCGAGGCATTCCCGCATCTGTATCGCTACAACCCAACACCTATTCGCCGGGCGCTTTGGACGGTGGCAAAGAACTGCCATGTCGTGGCCGAGACCGACGATGGATGGCAATTCTCAGAGGTGACCGCACCGCACGAGGACCTGCAACAAGCGGCGTAGCCGGTTGCGAGTCACAGCGGCGTAGCCGGTTGCGAGTCACTCGTTGGGGTTCGTGACCTGACCAGCGAACAGCACGAGGCCGCTCTCGTTGTGTCGAATCATGTAGAAGAAGGGCTTGTCCGCAGCGATGGTGAACTCTGGCTCCGGCGGACCTGACTCTGCAAACCCAAGACCGGTGGCCGCGGCGGCGACGGTGCCCAGTTCGTCCACGGCAACATCAGCTGCGTGCACGCCGCCACTCAGAAATGTGCCGGGTGTGATCGACGGGTAGTTGCCCGGTGCAGCGCCGATTTCGGTGAGCCACGGAAGGAGGTCGATGTTCGAGTCGTCTTCCCACTTGGGCAGCAGGAGCTCATAGGGTCCCGGCTCGATCGCCGCGTCGATCTCGTGCAGCAACGTGTCGTTCAGCCCCGCGCGAACCTCCTGGAACCGGCCTTCGTCCGGCACCACGACCAGCATCGAGAACGCGTCGCCACGGTACGGCAGATCAGCGGCTACCCAGCCATCACCAATGCCACGTGCACCGCTGTTCTCGAGGTCTCGCATGTACGTCGTGGCCTCGGCGCTCCCGTCGAGCGTGGTGAACTCGCCATCGACCGTGCCGTACTTGCCAAAGATCGTCTGCCATTGCGCTTTGAAGTAGATGGCATCGGTGAGCACGAGGGTGGTGCTGGGTTCGATGAAACCGACGGGCAGGAGTTCGGGGATCAGCTGCTCGGTGGCGTTGCTCACCCACTCGTTGATCTCGGCACGACTCGCCTCGGGCTGTGTGACATCGATCGTGGACACATCGGCGCCGTGATGGGTGGCGAGCAGGTCGATCCAGTCCTGATCGGGAGTGATGCCCGAGGCCGGCCAGATGCGATCGGCGATCGAGATGATCGGGCTGGGTTCCTGGTTGATGTCGGTGGTGGCGCCGTTCGCCGCAGCAATCATTTGGGCGATCGCGTTCCAGGCGTCGTGCGCGGCTACCCCATCCGGCAGGGCCAACGCAGCGTCGATGGCCGCTCCGGTTGACTCATCAGCGGCGGCGCGAGCCATCAGCACCGCGTGCCCGATGCTGACCGGGCTGAGCACCACGTTGTCTGCGTCGGGTTGCGACCGAAGGATATCAAAGCCAGCGTCGTTGAATCCCGCAGCGAGCGCGTCGATCGGTGCGTCGTCCGCCAGTTCGGCACGGGCGCCCGAGGTTGGTTCGAACATCGTGACCACATCCTCGGTGTTCGGGCTCGTAGCAGGCGCTGGTGCCGTGTCGCTCGTGTTGGGGTCGGTGGCCGTGACCGTATTGGACGACCCGCATGCGGCAGCGGTCAACGCAACACACGTGAACAGGGCGAGTAGCGAGCGGCGTTGGCGATTTGATCTCATGCTTCTTCTACGCCTCAGCGTCGTCGTTGGTTCCCAGACCTGGCTTTGCCGGACCGCGGGACGTATGCGTAAAATGCATGAAAGTGATTGAAATGGATTGAGCGAGTGGGTGGAATGGCGCGGAGTGGTCCGGTGCAAGTTGGTATTGGCGGTGGCCTCCCGATCGTACGCGTCGACACAGCAGCAGCTCGGGCGCTGACAACCCAATTGCGGCGCGCGGGCGGCACCCTTTGGGATGCACACGTCTCGATCGGCGCGCTGGCTCGCGAAGCCGCCGCCGTCTTGCGACAGCCGACGTCCACTCCACCCTTCGCCGAGATCGCGCTGCACCTGGGTCGAGATGCGGACGACCTCGAATGGCGCATCGACTTCCTCGAGGCAACCGACGGATTCACACTCGCCGGCGCCGGCCTCGCCGGTCGACCACCGATTCGTGATTGGGCAATGCGCGAGCCGAGCGACCTCTCGTTTGACCAACTCGCCGTGCTCATTGCTCATGCGGAGACCGATCGGGAGCTGCACGACCTGCTGACCTGGATGCTGCGGGGCCGATCGGGCGCGGGAACGGCGTTCGTGCGCGAAGACATCCTCGAGGAGGTGACCCGTATCCCCAACAACTATCGAGCGCTCTTCGCTGGCGCGTTCGTCACGGCGTACGAGAGCGGTTGGCGAGGCGAGCAGGGTCAGATCCCGACATGGATGGCCGCAGGCATGGCCGTCCACGGTCAGCTGTCTGACGACTCCCTCGTCGAACTCGGGTTGCTCGCGCTGCACGACGATGACGGCTTTCGCAGCTCGATCGATCCTAACCCCTTCGACGTCGACCGTGGGTGGGGTCCCTTCGGGCCGTTCGCAGCGCAGCTCGTTGATCGACCCGAGGTCGGCCGCCGGTTCATCGATGCGTTGTTGCTCGACTTTGCCCGCACAGGAGACACCCAGCTCAACATGCATGAAGACCGCACGCTTCGCTCCATTCAACTTGGTGACATCGTCGTGGCGTCAGGCACCGTTGGGCCGATCGAAGAGCGCACGGACTTCGTCAACCGACTCATTCGCGTCATCAATGCCGACCACGACACGAACGCCCCGGTGTTCTGGGCGACGTGGGCCGTCCACGCAGAACTGGCCCTGCAACACGACATCATCACCACCGAGCCAACCTTTGCTCAGCACCATCTCGTGCCCGACTTCGTCCGCCCGACCTGGGAGCACCATTGGCACGAACACGTCAGTCCATTCGCGTTGCGCACCACCTTCGAGTTCGTTCAGCAGAAGAAGGCAGAGGCCCGCATTCTGGGCCACATCTCCAACCCGACGGGTGCGATCACCGACTGGCTGCTCGACCGGTTCACCCCGGAGCATGCCGAGCCCTACAACGACGCGGGGGGAACGTATTCCGCGCGCCCCAAGGAGGACTTTCATGGCATGCGATTCCACTTCAGCGAGGCTGCCCGCGGTCGCCACGTTGTGATCCATGCCTTGGAAGACGGTTCAGATCGGGGTGACATCGGGCAAGACGAATTCGCCATCATCGACCACGGGCTCGGTGCGGGCGGGCGACCGACCTACACCGTCAATCTCCCCGGGGTGATCGACCTCAGCAACCCGGTGCCCGGCTGGGACCCCGAACACATGTCGGTGCGAGACATGGACATGGCCGCATTGCTCTCGGCTACAAGCGCAAACGTCGAGGACAATCTGTATGCCCAGATGGTGATCAGGGGTCTGCGCACAAATGGGGTCGACCGTGGATCCAATTTGCTGTTGGTCGGGCACAGTTTTGGAGCCGACACGGTCGCGGACCTTGCTGCGAACACAGAGTTCACAAACGCATTCAACGTCACCCATGTAGTCGCTGCGGCGTACGACTCCGTGCCGCAACTGGCGCACATCAGCCCCGAGATCGACGTGCTCGTTCTCCAAAACCAAGACGACAAAGCCATCCTGCTCGAAGCGACCCAACGCCGTTCGGCGATGTCGGACGAATCGGTCTCAGTCAACACCTTCGCCCACGAGGTGCGAGTGTTCGATGGTGGGTGGAACTTCGACGCCGGCCACCACCAAGATCGATACATCGCGTATCTGGAGGCCACCGATGACCCCGAGCTGACCCGGTTCTACGAATCGATCGCTGCCACGGGCTACGGCGAATCGGGTACTAGCGTCGCCATCGACGTGACCCTCGACCAGAACCTTCTCAACTCATGAGCCGATTGCCGCTGCTTCTGTTCGCCGTGCTCGGCGTGCTAACTGGTTGCGCGGAAGCCGGCCCGACCCAGGCCGAATTCGACGAAGCCATGCATGGCGTGCGCTCTGATCCCGCGAGCTACGACCTAACCGTTGTTAACTGCCAGAACGATGGCGAGTTCGTCGATTACGCCTGGGGTTTGACGAATTTGTCCGGGGAACCCAGAACGTTCGCCTTCGATCCCTACCTCCGTAGTCTCGCTGGTGAGGAAGTGCCGATGCTGCGAGAACTCGTCGGAGAAACCGTGGAACCAGGTGAGTACCGGGAATGGCAAAGCTTTGCCGGCGGAGGCGAACGGTTCCCCATCGGTGATGTCGAGTGTCGCTTCGAAGTGGTCGACTCGGTCCTGGGCGAGTTCCGCGACGAGGGTTGACCACCACACGTCTCGCTGGCGACAGTGGCCGACAACAGCGAAGATGAGGCGATGGGCGATTCCGTCAATGTCAGTCGCGAGATCGGAGCACCGCGCGAACGAGTGTGGCGGCTCGTCACCGATCTGGAACGCATGGGCGAATGGTCGAACGAGAACACCGGAGGACGATGGCTCGACGGTGCGACGAGCGCGTCGATCGGCGCACAGTTTCGTGGAGCGAACCGCAACGGCGTCCACCGGTGGAGCACCCGGGTGACCGTCACCGATCTCCAACCGACCGAACGATTCAGCTTTCGAGTGACCTACCTCGGTCTACCGATCTCGGCGTGGACGTACACGTTCGAACCAACAGCGGAAGGGTGTCGGATCACCGAGTCGTGGACCGATCAACGGCCCGGTTGGTTCAAACCGTTGGCTCAACTGGCAACCGGCGTGCACAACAGGACCGACCACACCCAAACCAGCATCGAGCACACGCTCGCGCAACTCGCTCAGGCCGCCGAACGCACCTCGTAAGACCGACCAGTCCCTAACCTGACAACCATCATGGCGAAGCAACCCGCGCACGACTTCTGGGCGGACGCCGCAACCCGAATGGTTCAGCCCTACGAGGCGACCAAGACATACCTCTGCCCCGGCTGCAACCGCGACATTCCTCCTGGCACAGGACACATCGTCGCCGTCCCGCGTGAAGCTGCCGATCTTCGTCGGCACTGGCACAAAGGATGTTGGAACGGACGCCAGACGCGAGGGCCCCGGGGCTGACAGAACGCAGAGGTCGGCAGCTCACATCTCACGCTATGTGGCCGACTGGCCCTCCAAGAGAGGGGATTTCCCCACCTGTCTTCGGAGGACCAGATGAAGGTTCAAATTCAGCGTTCCGCTGTTGCAGCCACGGTCATAGCTACGGTCGCGCTGCTTGGTTATGTACTCGTGGGGACGTTTGGCCCGGACGCCGATGACTCGGCTTCATCGAGCGCCTCTGCGGCAGCCAAAGCGTCGTCCGCCGCAACCGAGGGTGACGTTGCTACCGAAGTTCTCACCGCACAGAGCCTGTCGGGCGAAGAGTCTGTCGTGTCAGATGCAGATGCAGAGAACCCCCAAGGCGGATCGGCCTCACTGCAGGCATCACCGCGGTTCACCGGAGACGCCGAACGCGACCTCCGAGAGGGCGCTCGAGACGTGATCGTCATTTCTGACCCGGCAGGCGACGTCGCGCCGTCGAATCCTCCTGTGGACCCAACCCACGAGATCGGTTGGGACATCAAAGATGTCCGGCTGAGGTACGTGGCCGTGTCCGATGAACTCATCATTGCCCTCAACAGCCATGGCGTGGTCGGAGACCCGGAAGGCAACGGTGATCCGGCATCGTTCGATCAGCGCTGGATCGATGCCAACAGCCCAGGCGACGACGTCGCGGATCTCGGGGCTGGAGAAGCACTGACGTTCGCTCTCGACATCGACTCCGATGGTGACTACGACCTCGCTATCGGCACCCACTACGGAAACGACCTCAACAGCTTCGATGTGTACGAGTACGTCGATGCCGGCTCCTCTGCCCTTGCGTCAGCACGGTACGGTGCTCGCGTCGGCACACTGCGCACCGCTCCGAGCTCGCCAACACTCGCGGCCCCTGACCTGATCTTCTCGATTGCGGACTTTTCGAAGCTGCCAGGCAATGATTCATCGCTCGACTTCGGCATAAACGTCATCAACGGTTCAGAAGTCGACGGAATCATCGGCGAGGACTCATTGGGCGACTTCGACGTACCGGTTCCAGTACGCCTCGACGCCGAGATTGGCGACGTTGTCTGGTCTGACCAGAACGAGAACGGCATCCAAGATCCAGGCGAACCCGGAATCGTCGGTGTCGCCGTCAACCTACGAAACGCGGCCGATGAGATCGTGGCCTCCACAACCACCGGGCCGAATGGTGACTACCTGTTCACGGCCGCACCGGGCAGGTACGTTGTGGAATTCATCGCACCAGACCGCGCCATATTCAGCCCGCGCTTCGCCAGTCCCGACGAGGGCGTGGACAGCGATGCAAATCCAGCGACCGGGCGTACCCCGGTCGTGGCGGTTGGCAACTCCGACTCAGATCTCACGATCGACGCAGGCATCATCGAATTCGTGCCGGCTCCATCGATCGAGGTCGAGACGCTCACTGAAGGCGTCGACGCTGACGCACCTCCTGGACCCGAGCTCGACGTTGGGTCGACCGCAACGTTCACGTACCTCGTCACCAACACGGGCAATGTGCCCTTGACCAACGTCGCCGTCAGCGACGACACGGGTATTCAAGTGAGCTGTCCCGCGAGCGAACTCGGCGTCAGCGGCTCGATGGGGTGCACCGCATCGGACCTGGTCGCTGAAGGCCCCCAACGCAACATAGGCACCGCTTCTGCAGCTCCGGCCGGCTCAGACGAAGACAACCTCGCTCGGGTCAGCGACTCCGATCCATCGCACTACGTCGGGCTCGTGCCATTCGTTCCAGCGCCAAGCATCGACCTCGAGACACATACCAACGGCCAGGACGCCGACATCGCCACCGGACCGGTGCTGATCATCGGCGAACTTGTGACCTTCACCTACGGCGTCGAGAACACGGGAAACGTCGACCTGGTCGACGTGACCATTTCCGATGACGTGCTTGGCGATGTGTGCGTCGTCTCGATTCTGTCACCGGGCAAGCGCGCCGAGTGCGAGCTGACATCGACCGTGGTCGAGGGCCCGTATGCCAACGTCGGTTCTGTTACTGGCCTGGCGATCTCGCCCAAGGACATGGAGCTCGAAACGGTTAGCGATGAAGACGTTTCACATCACGTCGGTGCCCTACCCGGCCCTGTCTGCGTCACGACGACACACGGGCCGCGCATGCACCACGGTGGCACCGTTGTCGATGAGACCGGATACGTCGCCGCCGGTGGGTCGACCATCTACATCGTCACGAGCGAGCCAGGGACATCACCCGATCAACCGAACGAGCAGGTGTACGTGCAGGTCGGCGACGATCTGTATGGCCCGACGCCAATCGGACTCGGTGCACTTCAGATAGAGGTGACCAACACCGGTCCGGTCACGATCCTGCACCATTCTGTCGTCACCGAGGACACAAGCCATCCCAACTCCGTCGAGTATGACTGGTGCGGCACCGGTCTCACCATTCAGACGCCACACATGTGCCCGGACGCGCTTCAGGGCCCACGCCTGCACAAGGGTGGCGCGGTCACCTGGGAGACAGATCTGATCGCGGCGCCTGGATCGACGGTTTCGATCACGACGAGCGAGCCGGGTCTTTCACCGGGCCAGCCCAACGAGCAGGTATATGTGCAGGTCGGTGAGGAACTCTTCGGGCCCACTCCAATCGAGCACGGAACGATGACCGTTGACGTCGGTCCAGGCGGACCGGTCGTTGTGCATCACTACAGCGTCGTCAACGTCGATTCGGCCGATGCGAATTCTGTCGAGGTCGCACTCTGCGGCTCGGGACTCACCGAAGCGGGCTGAGTGAGAACCTTTGGAGCCACGGCGGTCACCGTCGTTCCGGCACCGAGCTGCGAAATGATGCTCAACCGACCGCCAACCGCCGCCATTCGATCACCGAAGTTCTCGGCCGGCTTCGGCACAACTTCCTCGACGACGAAGCCGGGTCCATCATCGATGATCGACAGGCTGACCGTGGGTCCATCGTCGACCAGTCTCAGGTAAACGGTCGCCGACGGCGCATGTTTCGCAGCGTTGGTCAGCGCCTCGAGAGCCGTGAAATACAACGCCGTCTCGATCGAAGGGTCGAGCCGCCCGATGCGGGCCAGTTGTGAATGAATCGGGATCGTCGATCGCTGGGCAACAACGCTCAATGCCTCTGCGAGGCCGAGCGATTCGAGCATTGGTGGATAGATGCCCTGGGCGAGGTCACGAACGTCCTCGATGGCCGCATCGAGCTCGCCGATCAACGCCTCGATGGGGCCGTTGACCTCAGGGAGATGGTCGGTGTCGGCCTCGAGCATCCTCAACCGCACACCGATCGCAAGCAGTCGCTGCTGCGCTCCATCGTGAAGGTTGCGCTCGATTCGTTGGCGCTCGAGGTCTCCGGCGACGACCACTCGGCGTCGCGACGCCGCGAGATCCTCTTGCGAGCGAAGCAACCGGGCATTCAAGTCGGTTGCACGCACGAGGCTCTCGTGTTGGAGGCGATTGTTCTGTGACACGATCAATCCAATCGGCACGATCTGGACGGTGAGTGTTGCGATCACAATCACGATTTGCATTCGGCTGCCGACCTCAGACATTGCCCCGTAGCCATCGTTCAGCAGACCAAGTGCGCTCGATGTTCCTGCCACGATTGCTGCCGCCACAACGATCCACAGTGGTTGAGACCTCTCGAGAAATGGTGTGGCGAGAACGACCGGCATCATGACGGTCAAGGCCATGACCGGCCACAGAAACGGCACGATGATCGAGACGGCGATGGCAATGGACCAGTTGCCAAGGACGATGAGCACCAGGCTGAGGAGAATCGAGCCTCCGCTGTTGATGAGTCGACCTGCCGCCATCAGGCAGCCGAGGAGCAACAGCAAGAACGGCGCGATGATCAACAGGCTTGCTGACTCGATGAAGAGCACCTTCACCGCAAAGAGGAAGGCCAGACCCGCAACCGTGAACCCACAATCCACCTTGATGAAACGGTCGATGGCATCTCGGTCGCGAGTACCGTCGCGGACTTCGGTCAACGTTCTTTCCACCCAATCCCCGCCAAGTACTAACTACGCACCACCCAGTACGCACCGTGTCGCCAGAGTAACTCGGGCGACTGACGAGATCGATAACAATTTTGGGGTATCGAACACCGGCTCACGATCGACTCCAATCGAGCGCTCCCCGACCCAGCAGGGCACCGGCTTCTAAGAGGTCATGCATTTCGCCCACTTCATCAGGTCCACCGACGTGGCCGATGATCGGTTTCACGGCGCCCGACGCAACAAGCAGGCCAGCTTCGGCCAGCTCGGCGCGACTGCAGTAGCGACTCCCCAACAGCGACAGTTCGCGAAACACGAACTCTCTCGATTGCATGTCGACCGGCCGGTCGCGAAAGGCCGTGAGGGTAACCAATCGACCGCCCATATCCAGACCGTCGATCGACCATCGAAGAGAGGTTTGTGTTCCGAGGAGGTCGACAACCACGGTCGGTGGACCGTCGGCGAAGACGGCTCCCGGATCGATGGAGCCAATGTCGCTGGATTCGACCGGCGTGACGCCGAGGCCTTCGATGGCCGCCAGTTTCGCGTCGACGACGTCGAACCCGGCGACTGTCGCACCGAAGTGTTTCGCCACCTGAATCATGTGGATTCCGACGCCGCCTCCGGCACCGAAGACCACGACTCGATCACCCTCTCGAATACCGGCTCTTGCGGCAACGTGGACCGGCGTTGACACCGCGTCTGGCACAACGCTGGCCGAAATGGCATCGAGCTCGTCGGGCAACGGGATTGCGTTGCGCTGAGGGATCGCCACCATTGGGGCGTACCCACCGTCGCTGTGGACGCCGAGCCTCCCGGCCAGATTGGCGCATTGTGCGTCGCGCCCCTGGAGACATGCCGGACAGTGACCACAAACCAGATAGAAATAGCCGCCGATCCGCCGCCCGATCAACGATCTGTCACTGCCCCGTCCGGCCGAAACCACCCGACCCACGAGCTCATGGCCCGGCACCCGGGGAAGACCCGCTTCGCCGTCACTCAGATTGCCCCGTATGTAGTTCAGGACGGTCAGGCCGATCGAACATGACTCAACTTCGACGAGAACTTCGCCGGGGCCCGGAGTGGGGTCGGGAATCTCTTCCCACACGGGCTCTGATCCCCACGAATGAATTCTGTAGCCAAACATCACCTGACCGTACCCAACCGCGTCGCTGCGTGTTCAGGCGAAAACCAGTCTGGCAGGGAACCAGATCAGCTGTTCGTGCGTCAAAGGACCAAGGTCGCTCGCCTCGGAGCCGCTGCAGGACCTAGGTTCGAGATCCTCAGCGGTTCTGCGATGGAGCCGATTGAAGAAGAAGCGCTTTGCAGCGCCCTTCTGGAGAGATGTCACCATGCGAAACCTCAAATCGATCATCGCCATCGCCTTGGCGCTGCTGCTCGTCGCTACTGCGTGTTCGTCAGATGACGAAAGCGGAGATGCGCTCGGCCAAGCGGCGGGACAGCGCGCATCCTCTTCTGGGTCGGGCTCCACGTCGACAGACTCTTTGGCCTTTACGGGTGAAAGTTCCGCGACCCCTCTGCGCGTCAGCCTGAGTCAGGGTTCGCCGAATGCGCAAGTGGACGACATCGATCCCGCGCCCGTCGTCGAAGGCCAAGCATTGAGCGACGCCCGAATCGGCGAGATTCTCGACCGCCTGCCTGAGTGGATAGAAGACCCCACCGACGCCGAGGAGTTCACCCGGCCGACCGAGAGTCTCCGGCCACCACTCACCGGCACGACGATCGATGTCGAGTTTCCCGCCGATGGCGATGAGCCTCCACCCGGCGTTGACCCTGGCCCGCTCGAGGTGCTCCGTTTCCAACCCGAGGGCCCCGTCGGGCTCGCTCCGTTCATCTCCGTCACGTTCAACCAGCCAATGGTTCCGCTCGGCACCCTCGGACAGCTCGACGTCGACGACGTCCCCGTGACCATCTCTCCCGACGTGCCTGGTCACTGGGAGTGGATCGGTACCCGAACACTCCGCTTCGAGTCTGATTCGGAAACCTTCGACCGTCTGCCAATGGCCACCAAATTCACGGTCGAGATTCCTGCCGGAACCGAATCGCAATCAGGCGGAACCCTCGACGATGCCGTCAACTGGACGTTCGAAACTCCGCCCCCAACGGCGCAGTGGGTGAGCCCGCTGGGCGAGTCGCTCGAGCTCGAGCCGATCTTCCTGGTGGCGTTCGACCAGGCGATCGACGCCACAGCTGCACTCGACGTGGTCTCGTTGACGGCGAACGGAGCCGTGCAGGACATCCGTCTCGCCACAGCAGCTGAGATTGAGGCCGACGACTCGATCAAGGGACGAGCGTCATCGCTGCCCGAGGACCGATGGCTCGCGTTTACACCCACAGAACCGTTGCCGACCGACAGCGCTGTACAAATCACCGTTGGACCAGGCACCCCATCGGCCGAGGGTCCCGAGACAAACCCGGCCATGGTCACCTTCGACGCTCGCACCTACCCGCCGCTCGACATCACGCAGTGGCAGTGCCGCGGTTGCCAACCGCTCGAGACGTTCCACATCAGCTTCAGCAACCCGCTTGATGAGGCCGCGTTCGATGAGTCGATGATCTCTGTCAGTCCCGAGATTCCGGGCATGGTCGTCAACTTCGGGTGGACCAACATTTCGATTCGCGGTGCGACCACGGGAAACACCGATTACGAGGTGACGGTCAGCAAGGATGTCTCCGACATCTTCGGCCAAACACTCGGCGCCGATGAACGCCACACGTTCCGGGTGGGATCTGCGAATCCCCTGCTCGGACAATTCGACGGTCGCCTGGTCGTGGTCGATCCAATGACCGACAACCCTGCGCTCACGTTGCCAATGATCAATCACGAGGAGGTGCGGCTTCGGGTCTTCGACGTCCAGCCCTCACAGTGGAATGACTTTCGCGAGTTCGAGAACTCCCTGTACGACGACGTTCGCATCAGTCCCCCAGGTCGCGAGATCGCCGACACGATCATCACGATCGATGGTGAGGACGATGCCCTCACCTACGTAGACCTGCCACTTGGCGAATACTTCGACAGTGGTCAGGGTCAGCTCGTGCTGCTTGTCGAACCCACCGGTGACCTTGCAGATCTCACACGGGAGGATGACCAGTTCTGGAACAATCGACCCGCGACGACCTGGGCACAGTCCACCAACATCGGACTCGATGCATTCTCTGATGGCGAAGACATCGTGGTCTGGACCACCGCGCTCGACTCCGGCGAGCCACTCTCGGGCGTTGCCGTCACCTTGTTCGACTCGAATGGCCGACAGTCGATGACGCTCACCACTGGTGCCGACGGAACCGCGCGGGACGGCATCGTCGGAAACAACAGCAGCCTCGTCGCCACCAAGGGTGACGACATGGTCTGGATGGCCGACGGCATGTCCAGCGGATCGTTCACCGACGAGATCCGGTGGTACGTCGTGGACGATCGTGGTATCTACCGACCAGGCGAAACCGTGCGAGCCAAGGGTTGGGTGCGAGAGCTGGCCCTCTCCAGTGATGCACAGATCCAGCTGGTCGACGGACAACAATCCGTGAGCTGGACCGTCAACGGCCCTCGGGGCAACGAACTGGTCACGGGTACGAGCGACGTGAGCCCGCTTGGCGGCTTCGACCTCGAGTTCGACCTGCCAGAGGGAACCAATCTCGGTCAAGCGAACATTCAATTGGCGCTGATCGGTTCATCGCTCGGCGGATTCCGGACGAACCATTCGTTCCAGGTTCAAGAGTTCCGACGCCCCGAGTTCGAGGTCACGGCGCGCAACGAGAGCGTCGGACCGTACTTTGCGACGACACCTGCCACGGTCGCCGTCGACGCCGCCTACTTCTCCGGTGGACCACTGCCGGATGCATCCGTGGATTGGAACGTCACCACGAGCGCTACGTCGTACAGCCCGCCCAATTGGGAAGACTTCACATTCGGCAAGTGGATCCCATGGTGGTGGTTCCAAGATGACTTCGGCTTCGACGAATTCGGTGGCGACTTCGCCCCCTTCGGCCAACAAGGGGTGGTCGAACAATTCAGCGGCGTCACGGATGCGACCGGCACGCACTACCTACAGATGAACTTCGACGCTGGCGAGAGCGATCAACCTTCCGTGGTCACAGCCAACGCTGCGGTGATGGACCTCAATCGCCAGGTTTGGGCTGCGAGCACATCGATGGTCGTGCATTCCGGCGAATATTACGTTGGCCTCGCTGGAGCGAGGACCTTTGTTCGCAAGGGAGAAGCGTTGGAGATCGACGCCATCGTCACCGATGTCGATGGCAATGCAGTAGCCGGACGACCCCTCGACGTCACCGCAGAAGTACTCGAGTGGAAGCGCGTCGACGGGAACTGGGACGAGGTCGCCATCAGCGCCCAGACCTGCTCGATCACCACTGCTGCCCAACCGGAAACATGTACCTTCGAAACCGAACTCGGCGGCAAATACCGAATCAGCGCCGTGGTCGCGGATGAAGCTGGCGGCCAGAACCGCACCGAGCTCACCCGCTGGATCAGCGGCGGCAAGGGCAAACCCAGCACTCGGGTCGCACTCGAACAAGCCGAACTCGTGCCCGATCAAGAGACGTACCAACCCGGCGACACGGCCGAGATCCTTGTGCAGTCACCCTTTGGCGCCGCTGAAGGCTTGCTGATTCTCACTCGCAACAAGATTGTGGAAACCCGCCGGTTCACCATGGACGAAGACACCACGGTGTTGTCGATCCCGATCGCCGACGACCAAATCCCCAACCTGGGAGTGCGCGTCGAGCTCACGGGCACAGCTTCACGACTCGATGCAGACGGCGAACCCATCGCTGGTGTGCCGGATCGTCCGGCCTTCGCCAGCGGCTCGTTGAATCTGCGGATTCCGCCGATCAGCCGCACCCTCGATGTCGTGGCCACGCCACAATCCGAGGCGCTCGAACCCGGATCTGACACATCGGTCGACGTGACGGTGCTCGACGCTGATGGTGCTCCCGTCGAGGGGGCCGAGCTGATGCTGGTCGTCGTCGACGAAGCGGTGCTGGCGTTGTCTGGGTATGAGCTGGCTGACCCGATCGACACCTTCTACAGCGACCTCTGGTCACACCTCCAGACCGCACAATCTCGGCGCATGATCCGACTCACCAACTCGGACCTGCTCGGCCTCGACGGAGGCGACAGGCTGGTCGAGCAACTTGACGGGGTTGACGAGGCCACGGCGTCCGCCGACTCAGCCGATGACGCGATGGAAGAAGGCGAAGCCGACTTCGCGCCAGCCGATCGACAAAAGAGCGGCGACGACCCGATCGATGTGCGCTCGAACTTCGATGCGCTCGCCGTATTCGAACCCGAACTGACGACCGATGCCGATGGCACCGCAACCATGTCGTTCACGATGCCCGACAACCTGACTCGCTACCGGGTGATGGTCGTCGCTGTCGAAGGCGACGACAAGTTCGGTTCAGGTGAGGCCAACATCACGGCGCGCCTGCCCTTGCAGGTCCGCCCATCGGCGCCTCGCTTCTTGAACTTCGGCGACTCGTTCGAGTTGCCTGTGGTGGTGCAGAACCAAACCGATGACGACATGACCGTCGAGGTCGTCATGTCGACATCGAACCTCACGCTCACCGGCAGCGTCGGTCAGCTGGTCGACGTGCCCGCCAACAATCGTGTCGAGGTCCGTTTTCCCGCATCAGCCGAAGACGCCGGTACCGCTCGATTCCGAGCGGCCGTCGTGTCAGCTGAGCATGCCGACGCGGCGACGTTGTCGCTGCCGGTGTACACCCCTGCGACGTCGGAGGCGTTTGCCACGTATGGCGTCGTAGACGATGGCGCGATCTTCCAACCCATCTTGGGCCCTGAAGACGTCTGGCCGCAGTTCGGTGGTCTCGAGGTCAACACGTCGTCGACCGCGCTCCAAGCGCTGACCGACGCGATGATCTACGTGAACGACTACGACTACAACAGCTCTGACGCGGCAGCCTCGCAGATCCTCAGCATCGCATCACTCCGAGATGTGCTCGGAGCCTTCGACGCCAAGGGTCTGCCGACGGAATCAGAGATAGACCAGTCGGTTCGAGACGCCATCGACACGATCGTTGGACTGCAGAACGTCGACGGCGGATTCCCTCGTTGGTCGCGCGGCCGCGAGTCAGTGCCGTACAACAGCGCTCACGTTGTGCACGCCTTGGCGATCGCTCGAGACCAAGGTTTCACCGTTCCTGCCGACACCATGGACCGTGCCCTCATCTACCTCCGCGAGATCGAGAGCTTCCTCCCCACCTGGTACACCCAGCTTTCGAAGGACACCATCAGTTCGTACGCCGTGCATGTGCGTGCTCTTGCCGGGCTTCGGGACGTTCCCAAGGCCGAGGCCATCTATGCCCGGAGCGGGAGCGAACTTTCGCTCGATGCGTTGGCGTGGTTGTGGCCGGTGATCAACGATGCCCAAATCGGCCAGGAAATCGAACGCACCATCTCCAACCGCACGACCGAAACCGCAGCAGGGGCCACCTTCGTGAACGGCTACAGCGATGACGACTACGTGCTGCTGCACTCGAATCGACGTACCGATGGCATCGTGCTCAGCGCGTTGATCGCACAGGACGCAAACAACGACTTGATTCCCAAGGTCGTGCAGGGCCTATTGGCCGGGAAGACGAAGGGCCGCTGGGGCAACCTGCAGGAGAACACATTCATCTTGTTGGCGCTCGATGAGTACTTTGCGGCGTTCGAAGATGTCGAACCGGACTTCGTGGCCCGCGTGTGGCTCGGTGACACGTATGCAGCCGAGCACACGTACCAGGGTCGCAGCACCGATCAGAACGAGACCCTCGTGCCGATGTCGGCCTTGATCGACGAAGGCGACACCAACATCGTGCTGAGCAAGGACGGGCCAGGTCGGCTCTACTACCGGCTCGGTCTGAACTATGCGCCGGAGAGCCTCGACCTCGATCCTCTCGATCGCGGTTTCGTCGTGCAACGCACCTACGAGGCTGTCGACGATCCAGACGACGTATGGCTCGACGACGATGGGGTCTGGCATGTGAAGGCCGGTGCCGAGGTTCGAGTGCGCCTCACGATGACCGCCGACAGTCGACGCACCCACGTTGCGCTGGTCGATCCACTACCTGCGGGCTTGGAGATCTTGAACCCGGCGCTCGCTCCGACCGAGGACATCACTCCGGCTTCTCGAGATGAAGTGAGTAGTTGGTGGTGGTGGCAGTGGTTCAATCATCAGAACCTGCGAGACGACCGCGCCGAAGCGTTCACCAACTACCTGTGGGCAGGAACATATGAGTACTCCTACGTTGCCCGAGCAACCACCCCGGGAACCTTCGTCGTGCCGCCAACCAAGGCCGAAGAGATGTACACCCCGGAGACCTTCGGCCGCTCGGCAACCGACAAGGTGATCGTCGAGTAGTTGCCTCTAGGCGCCATCCGAGCTCGCCATGTACGATCCTGGCAAGTCGCAAGTTGGGCGAGTTGGCCATCGAGGAGTCGACATGGCGGTACAGGACCAGCAATCGAGTCACGATTCAAGGCAAGTCGAGCACCGGAGGTTGCCGGTGATCGACCTGTCGGGCTTCCTCCAAGGAATGCCAGGTTCGAGGGACGTCGCTGCTGAAGAACTGCGCGTTCTCTCCGAGGATGTCGGCTTTGGCTCGGTGGTTGGTCATGGCATCACACAGCAGCTGATCGACGACCTCGAAGGTGAGACGAAGAGATTTCACGATTTGCCGATGGAGGAGAAACTCAAAATCCAGATCGATCAGCATCAGCGTGGTTACGTTCGCCCGAAGGCCACGCTGATCAAACACTCGACCTACGCCGAGAACAAGAAGTTCGACCTCAATGGCACGTTGGTGATGGCGACCGAGTTCGAAGACGACGATCCCGGCGTTCTCGCAGGTAAGCAGTTCTATGCCAAGAACCAATGGCCCGAGGGGCTGCCGGGATTCAAAGAGATCGTGCTCGACTACATGAACACGGTGACCAACTTGGGCAAGAGCATCCTCCCGTTGTTCACCACTGCTCTGGGTCTCCACGACGGCTTCTTCGACCCGTACTTCGAAAACAACTACACCTACCTTCGGCTGTCTCACTACCCGCCGAAGCCGCTCCTCGACGAAGACGAATACGGACTGGGCGCACACGCCGACACCGGATTCATGACGTTCTTGCCACCGGCCAAAGAAGAGGGACTGCAATTGCTCGACCCAGACGGAACCTGGTTTGTTCCCGAGCTGGAAGACGGCGCGTTGATCCTAAATCTCGGTCAATTCCTCGAACGGTGGTCGAACGGGCGGTTCCGTGCGACACCGCACCGGGTGATTCCGCCGCGTGAGAATGACCGCTATTCGACCGCCTGCTTCGTCAACACCAACTTCGAGCGCGTTGCGGAATGTATGCCGACCTGCCACGACGCGGACAACCCACCGAAGTATCCGGCGGAGTCATACCACGAGTTCTACAGCTGGTACATGCATCAGACGTACCCCCACTACGAGGAGTTCTCGGAGAATGACGACTCTGGGAACACGACGCTCAACTAAGAGGATTCATCGCCCTCGATGATGCAGAGCTCGCGCACGGATACATCGCGGGCGAATACCAAGGCCGCCTGGTACTCCTCGGACTCGTAACAGCGAATCGCATCTTCGACGCTGGGAAACTTCACGACGATGTTGCGACTTCGATCGTTCCCCTCGAGCCAAATCGTCTTCGTGCCTCGTGCGAGAAACTCTCCCCCGTGGTCCGCGATCACGCCCTTGGCGATTGCGGCATATTTACCGTAGGTCTCCGGATCGCTGACCTCGCCGTGTGAAATCCAATACGCAGCCATTTCTAGTCTCTTCTCGTTGTTTCGTCGTCGGCGTTTGCGGGCCAGACGCCTGCGCTTCTCAGCTCTTCCATGGCCTCGTCGGTGAACTCAGCTTGAGGCTGATCACCACCGATCACGAACATCAGAATGTGATCGACGTCGGGTTCGCCCTCGGTCACGTTCTCGAAGCGACGGATTGCGCCAGCGGGAATCGAGATCAGGTCGAGCGGATCGAGATCAACGTGTTCGACTCCACCGTTTTCGTCTTCCCAACTCGCTCTCCATCGACCGGACATGCAGATGAACGTCTCGTTCGTGTCGTGGTTGTGCATCATCGGGCCCTTGCCCGGCTTGGCTCGGCAATAGCCCAGGTTGAACCCCTCACGAAACGGAATCGCGGCATTTCGCGCCGCGTCCTCACCCACCGGTGACGTGATCGCATCGCTCTCGTTCTCGGGTGGCTGGAACCCGATCACGTTGTACAAGATCCGTTCAGCGCTGGGATATTTGCTGTCGGGCAGACCACCGTCCGAGCCCGTGAGTTCGTCGAAGCGGGCCACTCGGGCCATCATCTCGTCGCGTGAAAATCCCCGCTTTGGCAGCTGTTGCATATGGTGTCCCCCGACCAGCGAACGCTTGACGCCCGCACGCTGTCGACCTTAACCGTTTCGCGACTGCTGGACTTATGCAGCGGCCAGGGAGCCAGCTTTGCGCTCAACGACAGATTGACCGGTGAGCGCCGCGATCGACGCCATGACCTCATCGGTGAGCGCGAGTCGATCTCGCATTGAGGGCCTGCGCTGGCCAGCATGGCGAGGACCGATGAGCGGTCCTACCCGGATGGAAATCGGGGTTCTGCGGAGTCGACGCTCGCCGACCGGCAGCGCGGAGTCCGTACCACTGATTCCCACGGGAACGATCGGGCAGCCGGTAAGCATCAGTAGATGTGCAACGCCCGAGTGACCCGGGTGCAGACGGCCGTCGCGCGACCTCGTGCCTTCGGGAAAGATCCCCACGAGCTCACCTGCGTCGAGCCGACGCCTCGCCTCACGGAGCGAAGATGCCAGTCCGCTGCCCGAGCGATCGACGGGGATCATGCCGACGGCTGGGAACAGGTTGCTGGTGAAGAAAGAGTCCATGTATTCGACTTTGCCGAGGAAACTCACCGGCCGACCGAGGCCGTACATCAACAGCATGGAGTCGATGAACGACAGGTGATTCGCCGCAACGATCGCACCCCCGGTTTCGGGCACGATCTCTCGATTTTGCACGTCGACATCGAGCCACCACTCCCGCAGAGGATGGGTGACCGTTCTGGCAGCGGCGAAGGTCAGAGCATTCGTGCGCATCAGCTCGCCTCCCGCATCGACAACAAGCGCTGATGTTTCTGCAGGCGCTCATTGGGCCATGCGATGACCACATCGAGATCACCAGTGAAGGGACTGGTCACCTCGACGCGTCCGCTCGTGCCGGTGATGTGACCAATCACTTGCCCCTGGCTGATTGCGACTGGTGCCGGCAGTTTCGCCAGCAACGCTGCTGGTTCGAAACTGCCGGGCGCCGGGGCAACGATCAAACGAGTCTCCGCCTCAAAGACTTCGCATCCTCCAACGTTGACTGCTGCCCGTGCCCCGGTTTTGACCATGTTCCCGTCTCCCATCCGCCTCGTTGGTTGTTGAGAACGACTCTAGGGATGGAGGTTTTCGGCTGGGTCTCCGCGGTGTGAACCCTCTGTTTCGCGCGTCACCGATTTCTCGCCCGTGGAATCAGCCGTCCGAACCCGGGGGTGCTTCACCCTCGGGAGGTGGTCCGCCGGGACCGGCGTCGCCTGACGTTTCGCCGTTGAGGCAACGTGTCACGAAGGGATACGTGTCGGTCACAATGTAGGCGTACGTCCCGTCGATCTCGGTGCCGTTGCATTCGTCAAGGTCGCCTGCGGACCTACTCCACTCCCAATCTGACGTGTAGGTACCGTCCGGAGTCGTGCCCTCGATTTCGACCGGGTCACCACCAAGGGCTCCGGAACCGACGCAGTCAGTGCCTGATCGAAGGTCATCGGTCAGGACATAACCCGAGTCATATGCACCGGACAACGAGTAGTACATCAAGAATCCATCGGCGGCGAAACCAACGTGCACCAGGTCGTCGCCCGTCGAATACGCGTTGGCCAACAACTCAGACGCGCCGTGATAGTGATACTCCCCTGTTGGCTGCACGTGCGCGTTGTTGAAATCGAGCCCAAGGTCGTAGATGTCTTGAAGCGCCTCGACCCGGAGTGTCTCACCGCTGTCACACGTCACGGTCTCGGCGGTCCCTGGCTCGAATTTCACTCCGTTCACGGCCACGCCAGGTGTTCGCACCGACGTCTGATCGCCGGTGTAGGTGCCTTCCAGCGGGTACTCATAGGAGAGGTCCTGCGCTGAGATGGTGTTCGGGTTCCCGGAGTTTGGGAACTCGCCGGTCTCATGGTCGGGCAGGGCGTTCGCATCGATCAAGCGGCTCTCTCCATCGACGGTGACCGTGACCTGCGTTCCGAATTCGACATCCTCGAGCGTGTATGAGCCCAGGTAATTGGAAGCGGCGTTTGCATCGACGGTTGCTGCGCCATCGGTAGCGGTGACCGTGGTCGAGGTTTCGTCGTCGGTCGCGATCGTGGTCGCGGTCTCACCACCACCAGTCGCGGTGCTGTTGTCGGTTGTCCCAGCGACATCGGCCGAGTCGCTGGCGCAGGCGCCGAGCATCAGGCTTGCCGCCAGGAACACCGACGAAGTGCGTCGGAATCTCATCGTGTCGTTCATCGTGACCTCGGGTTGTTCGGGGTGTTAGCCAGACAACGTACGAGGCAGGTTTGTGAGGTTTCTGTGAGCGAACTCGGAGGAGTCTGTGGCTACGAGCCCCGCGTCATCCCCAGCCGTTGAGCTCGAGCCAATCGGAGCCCCAGGTCACCGCAGCAGAGTAGAAGGCGGCTCCGGGGCTGATCGCATCGATCTGGATCACGGTGTTGTACTGATCGACAAGCAGGGCTTGAGCGATGGCCAACGCCTGACCGGAGGTCACCGGGGTGAGCGTGACCTCACGAATACCGGTCACCTGCTGCTCGACTATCGCATCGAGAAGGTTCGCGTGCGCCCCGACGACCGTCACGTTGTCCTGAGCATCGAAGCCGAGATACACGTAGAAGATCTCCTCACCTCCGGCGAGCTGTGAAGGAAGCGGCGTTGCAGGCAACGTCGAATCGCTGGGGTCGACGGCGAGCGGAATGACGCACCCGCGCCAGTTCGCCGTGCCCGGCAGGTTGGGACAGAAGTCGACACCAGCGCCAGCCCGAACGTTGGAGTCATTGGGTTCAGCGAGAACCAGGTCGCCGCCGCTGCCTCCATGGATGTCGTCTTTGCCCGCGTGGCCAACGACTTCATCGATCCCCGGTCCGCCTCGCATCCAATCGTTTCCCGCAAAGCCCCACAAGCGGTCGTGGCCAGGTCCACCCTGCATACGATCCCAACGATCGGAGCCGTACACGATGTCGTTCCCAGCGCCTGCAAAGATGCGCGCTCCTCGAGTGTCGTCGAGCGCGCCGGGCAAGATGGTGATCTCGTCAACTCCAGCGGAGTAGATCTCGTCGTCGCCTTGGGCTCCAAAGATGATGTCGAAGCCAAGGCCACCGAGCAAGAGATCGTCGCCCTTTCCGCCGCAGATGACGTCGTCTCCACCTCCACCGTAGACATAGTCGTCACCTTGCAGTGCGGCGATGACATCCGCGCCAGGCGTGCCGATCAGACTGTCGTTGCCAGCCGTTCCGACGATGGTCGCCAGCCTGCCATCACAAAAAATCGGTGTCTGTGCCTCGGCAACCGACGTCATCAACGACGTCAACAACGCCACCACCACTAGGACCGAACTCGTTCGCCGCACCATCGACTTCTCCCGCACTCGCCTTGAGCGAGCATCGCGCGCGAGCGGGGGTTCCTGTCAACGTGGGCAGAAATGTTCCTCATCGGTTCCAGGCTGAGAGTCCCTGGGCTTCCCGTAGGTCGTCGCGTGCGTTCTGACACTCACGAATCACGGCCTCAGGGTCGGCACCCGAGGCGGTGATAGCGATCTGTTCCCCGAACGAGCCGTCGCTGTTGATCTCCGTTCGAGATTCGAACCTGTCCGCCCGAGCGGCGTTGCAGAACCACGTTCCGCTCTCGCTCCGGAGCAGCAACACCCCTCCAAGCAGACCCATGACCTCGGTCGAGGCGAAGTCGATGTCATCTGCGATCGAGATCTCGAAACGATCAAGTGGCGAACCCGCCAGACCCTCAGCGAGTGCCGCCGCCCCAACGGCCGGCGCAAACGAAATCTGCGAGTCGAATGAACTGGCGGCCACGGCGAGTAGGTCCTGAGTTCGACGATCGTCGCGGTCGGGTGCAGGGTTCACGCCGGCGGGGAACGGCGTCACCTCGTCGATGGGCTCTACCGAATAGATGGTGCGCTCGAGGGTCTCTCGTGGCGCAGGCGGATTCACCATGTTGGGCGCGGGTACCCACACGTAATCGTTCACGTACTCGGCTCTGACCATTGCACCCTTGGGATTGGTGATGACCTCATAACTCGCGGAGTTCCACTCCCACCATTCAGGGTGGTCGGTCACTTCGTACGCGAGGAGATCGGCGGGATCGGCTCGGTGTTGGTGTCGGAGCGAACCGTCGACCGTCATCTCGCCTATGGGAGCGAGAAGCGCCTGCACCTCATCGTCGATGCTCATGGAGAGCTGAAGAGTTCCGGTGAACAGTTGGTTCCCGGCCCACATGACGTCGACATATCCATCTGCCTCAACGAGGACGAGTTCTCCGTCCAATACCCACCGGTCCTCGGAGTGGTACGCACCAAAGCGGTCGAATTCAATCACCACAGCGGGTCTACCCTCTGCTTCGAGCGTCAGGCGAACCGCGTCGACGCCGAGAGCGTCGAAGTAGCCATCGTCGTCGTAGTGGATCACCGACTGCCCGATCGGCCCGGTCTCATCGATCGCGGACACCTCTTCTCGAGGAGCCTCCGGGTCGAGTTCAGGCTCGGTTGTCGAGCTCACGGGTTGCGACGTCGTGGCCTCCACCGCCGTGGATGTCGGAGCCGATTCGAGAGCCGAGTCGGTTTCGGGAACCGCCGAGCTCGTGCCCCCACACGACGTCGCCAGAAATGACACGACAATGCACACGCACGTCAATCTCCGCTTGGTTCCGCCCTCACGCCGCATCGCCGTTCCTTCCAACCCGCGAGCGCGACTCTAGTGCTGGCGCGCATTCAGACAAATCGGACTCTGGCTGCAGCCGCGCTACGGTCTGCTCCTACCTGAGGAGGCCACATGGGTACCGTCGACTACGCCGCTCCCCTCGAGGGCAACGAGCACATCATCGAACGACCTGATGGCACGCGGTTGCACACGACGGCGATCGGGTCGGGCGCCCACACCGTGCTTCTCGCCCACGGTTATGGGTCGGCTTCCGACGCATGGAACCTCGTTGCCCCCGAACTCGCTTCGGCTGGGTTGCGCGCAATCGCCTTCGACCAACGAGGCCACGGCGATTCCACGATCGGCACCGACGGCGTTGGAACCCGCCAGATGACCGCGGATTACGCGGCCATTCTCGATCACTACGAGGTCGAGAATGCGACACTTGTCGGCCACTCGATGGGCGGATTTCTGTCAATCGCCTTCCTGCTCGGTGATGCAAGCGCCGTCGATCGGGTTGGCTCACTCGTGCTCATGGCCACCTTCGCTGGAGACGTCAGCCGAAAGAACCCGCAGAACCGCTTGCAGATCCCTTTGATCAAATGGGGCATTCTCACCCGACTGCTTGGGTTCGCCCCGATCGCAAAGGCGTTCACGAAGAGCCTGAGCGGCGACGGTTTCGACCCGGCGATGGTCGATTGCTTCATCCCAACCTTCGAGAAGGCCGACCACCAACAACTCATCCCGATCCTCGAGGCCATGGTCAACGAGAGCAACTACGGCCGCATCGGCGAGATCAAAATCCCGACCACGGTCATCGTTGGCTCCAAGGACAAGACGACTCCGCCGTTCCACACCGAAGACCTCCACGCTGGAATCGCGGGTTCGACATTGATGAAACTCCCCGGCGTTGGCCACGGGCTGAACTGGGAAGCTCCAGACGACATCGTCGAAGCAATCGTTGGTTTGGCCGAGGCTTAGAAGCGGCGGGGCGAGGACTCCGGTCAGTTCCGGTGGAGTGTCGCGGCCAGGTGGTGTTGCAGTTCGAGACCGACCGCCGCCATGTCGACGGTGTAGCTCAGCGTGTTGCCCTCGACGGTGAGCGTCCGGTGCACCTCCGCGACATCCTTGGCGGTCGCTGTCGTGATCACCGAGACCGATTGAAAGCTGATCGTTTGTCCGTCGATGACTCCCTGGTGCACTTCGATGATGCCGCTGGGTTGGGCCACCACCAGCTCGGCACGATCCAGGTCGACCGGACGGATGTAGCCGGACTCGGCGTGTAGAGGCAGGCCAGTCTCGGCATGTTTGGTTCGCTGGACGTACGAGAGAAACGGCTTTCCCACGTGACCAAACTCGACCTGTTCGACATATTCGAACGACTCGATCGTTGGATAACGGCCCGCTCCCCCACCGGTCCACGAGCCGACAAGCCATGCGAGGTGTTCGATATCAACATGCAGAGGAGGGGTCATCTCCTGATCGTACGCAATGTGTGGCTGAGGTCAGCTCACGGACACGATGCTGACCAAGGTGTATTTGAGCGAAGACGCATCAGCTGGTGGGTCAGGGATCTCTTCCACCAACACGTCGAGGATGTAGGTCGTCCCCACCTCGAACGTGAATCCCTCGATCTGGTCATAGAAGAAGAAATGTTCGCCATCTTCCGATTCGGCGACCTGCATACATTTCTGCGGAGCCTCCCCGACGCAGTCGACGAGATCGGGCTTGATCCACAAACGGGTGATGCCATCGACCGGACCGTCTTTCCCCGGTTCAATCTCGGCTGCCGACGTCGTGCTCGTGGACTCCGTCGCGGTCGCGATGGTGTCCACCGAGGCCGTGTCACTGAAGTCGCCATCCGAACCGCACGCACCGAGGAACAGGGCGGCGGTGACGATGAGGCTGGTGGGGGCAAGTGAACGTTTCATTGGAATCTGACCTCGCTTCTGTCTATAGGACGCTGAGCGAACCAGTTCAGTTCCCACGGGATCGTTGTCAGACCATTGCACGCGCCGCACAGCAGGTGCGAGTATCGACGCCATGTTCGACCCGAACGCCCTGCCGATGGTTCAACCGGAGACACGCTGGCGAGCCCCAGACCTACTCCCGGTCGAGTCGATCCACATCGACATCGACTTCTCTGACATCGCGGCTCGGGCCGAAGCACTTGCTCGAAAAGGCCGTCTCGCCGAGTCGATCGACGCCAACGAAATCGCGCTCGGTGCAGCCCAGGTCGGACTCGACGAATTGTCCGAAACCCTTCGCTCGGGTCGCGGAATCGCCATCGTGCCGAACTTTCCGGTCGACCTGGCCCACAACGCGATCGAGCTCGTGTTCTGGCGCTGCGGGCTCGCGCTCGGGACACCCGTCTCGCAAAGCGTGATGGGTGACCGACTCGGCCATGTCATCGACGTGACGAAGACCGACCCGCACGCTCGTGCGTATCGACGCAACGAGAAACTCACCCCACACACTGACCCGGCGGACTTTCTGTCATTTCTGTGCCTTCAGCCCGCAGCGATCGGCGGAGAGAGCCTGTTCATCAGCGCACTCGAGGTCCATGAGATGTTGCGCGCCGAGCGCCCAGACCTACTCGAACGGATGTATCGCGGCTATCGGTGGTCGCGATTCGGTGAACAAGCCGATGATGAAGACCCGATCACCCCGCACCACATCCCGGTGTTCTCCGAGCGCGATGGTTTGATCAGCACCCGAGCGCTTCGCCAATACGTCGAGATCGCAGCCGACGAAGACCCGACCATCACCCTCGATGCACTCGATATCGAAGCGTTCGACGTCATCGACGAGGCCGCCACGAACCCTGACCTCGCCCTTCGGTTCACCCTCGAGCGTGGGCAGGCCATCTTCGCCAACAACTACACCGTCTGGCACGCCAGAACCGGGTTCGAAGACATCGACGGAAGTCCACCCAGGCATTTGCTTCGCCTCTGGATCGACGGCGAGCCTCGACGCCCTGTTGTCGACCGCATCCAGATCTACCCCGGCACCGTGGGTATTCGAGCTCAGCCAGGACGCATGCCCTCGTATGAGACGACGGTCGAGGTCATCTAGGGACCGCAGCGAACGAACGCCCCGCCGGAACCTGTGGTTCCAGCGGGGCGCTTGTGAAAACTTCCTACAAATGGCAGAGCAAATGAGCTCTACGCCAGATCGGCATTCATGACCTTGTCCCATGCTGCGACGAAGTCGTTGACGAACTTCTCGCCAGCGTCATCGGCCGCATACACATCGGAGATCGCACGAAGGATCGAGTTCGAACCGAACACCAGGTCGTTGCGGGTACCGGTCCACTTGACCGCACCGCTGGAACGATCGGCACCCTCGAACACATCTTCAGCACCTGAGGCAGCGGACCATTCGGTGTCGATGTCCATCAGGTTGACGAAGAAGTCGTTCGACAGCGTGCCGACACGGTCGGTGAACACGCCATGGTTGTCGTTCGACACGCCGAGGACCCGAAGGCCGCCGACGAGAACGGCCATCTCCGGAGCACCGAGGTTCAATAGATGCGCCCGATCGACGAGCAGATGCTCGGCAACGTGGCTGCTGCCCTTGCCCAGGTAGTTCCGGAATCCATCAGCGCGCGGCTCGAGCCACGCGAATGACTCGACGTCGGTTTGTTCCTGGCTTGCATCACCACGTCCCGAAGTGAACGGCACGGTGACATCGACGCCGGCAGCCTTGGCGGCCGCTTCCACGGCGGCGCAGCCGCCGAGGACGACGAGGTCAGCCATCGAGGCGTTGGTGCCTGCCTGCACGCCCTCGAGCGCGCTGAGCACTCGACGAAGGTCTGCCGGGTTGTTTGCTTCCCAGTCGACCTGCGGCGACAAACGAATGCGGCCACCGTTGGCGCCGCCACGCTTGTCGGTCTGACGATAGGTCGATGCCGATGCCCAAGCAGCGCTCACCAGATCGGTGATGCTGAGTCCGGTCGCAAGAATCGCTTGCTTGAGGCTGGCAACCTCATCGGCGCTGAGCTCGGTGCCCGCAGGGATCGGATCCTGCCAGAGCAGTTCCTCGCTTGGAACCTCCGGACCGAGGAAGTTCCTGACTGGGCCGAGGTCACGATGCAGCAACTTGTACCACGCACGAGCGAACGCATCATCGAGCTGCTCGGGGTTGTCCCGGAAGCGCTGCGAGATCTCGTTGTAGATCGGATCCATCTTCATGGCCATGTCTGCGGTGGTCATCATCGGTGCGTGAAAGACACCCTCGAGATGAGCGTCAGGAACGGTTCCAGCAAGTGCTGGTGCCGTCCACTGCTTGTGACCTGCTGGGCTCTCGGTGAGCTCCCAGTCGTTGTCCATGAGGGTCTCGAGGTAGTTGTTGTCCCACAGGGTGGGTGTGGAGTTCCACGCGCCCTCGAAGCCTGCGGTGGTGGTGTGTTCGGCCTTGCCCGATTCCCACGTGTTCTTCCAGCCGAGAAGCTGTTGCTCCATTGGAGCCCCTTCGGGTTCGACACCGACCGCGTCCTCTGGTCCAGCGCCGTGCATCTTGCCGAAGGCGTGACCGCCGACGACCAGCGCCACGGTCTCTTCGTCGTTCATGGCCATGCGGCTGAAGGTCTCGCGGATGTCACGACCGGAAGCGACCGGATCAGGGTTGCCGTTGGGGCCCTCTGGGTTGACGTAGATCAGACCCATCTGCACTGCGCCGAGAGGCTCGAGCAGGTCGCGGTCACCGCTGTAGCGCTGATCATCGAGCCAGATGGTTTCCGGCCCCCAGTAGATGTCCTCCTCAGGAGCCCACACGTCTTCGCGACCGCCGGCAAACCCGAATGTCTTGAAGCCCATCGATTCGAGGGCCACATTTCCCGTGAGGAGCATGAGGTCGGCCCACGAGATCTTGCGGCCGTACTTCTTCTTGATTGGCTCGAGCAGCGCGCGGGCCTTGTCGAGGTTGCCGTTGTCCGGCCAGCTGTTGAGCGGCGCGAAACGTTGGGTACCCGTTGCGCCGCCACCACGGCCATCGTGGGTGCGGTAGGTGCCCGCGGAGTGCCACGCCATACGAATGAAGAACGGCCCGTAATGTCCGTAGTCGGCGGGCCACCAGTCCTTCGAGTCGGTCATGAGGGCAGTGAGATCAGCTTTGACTGCGGCAAGGTCGAGCGAGTTGAACTCTGCGGCGTAGTCGAAGTCATCATCCATCGGGTTCGACGCAGGGGAACCCTGATGCAAGATATTGAGGTTGAGCTGGTTCGGCCACCAGTGCTGGTTTGCCTGGCTGCCACGAGCTGAATGGTCGTTGTGCAGAACCGGGCACTTGCTGTCGTCGGTCATGTATTGCTCCTTGCACTTACTGGTTGGTAGTTGGTGGTATTCAGAGATGTGTATTGCTGAGTGGATGTTGTATTGCTGAGTGTCGCGCGTCTACGCAGTCGATGCGGCCGATTTGAGGCAACTCGGGCATCTCCCCCAGTAGACGACCTCGGCCTCATCGATTTCGAAGCCATGATCATCGTGGGCAACAAGACAGGGTCGTGACCCGACCGCACAGTCGATATCGAGCACAACGCTGCATTCTCGACAGATCAGGTGATGGTGATTGTCACCCACCCGGTCTTCGTACAACGCTGCGGAACCCGCAGGTTCGATCCGACGAATGAGGTTCTTGTCGACGAAAACGCTCAGCGTGTCGTAGACGGCCTGCCGAGAAATCGACCCGATGACCGAGCGGACATCTTCGGTGAGCTCGTCCGCGGTGGCATGTGGATGCAGCGAAACGGCGGTCTTGATCGCGATCCGCTGAGCAGTCACCTGCAAGCCGTTCTCCCGAAGAAGTTCTTCCACACCATCCGACATCAGTGGCCATCCAATCAGGGATTCTGGACAGAGTCAAGAATTAGACCAGATATGCCTTCGAGTACGACGAATAGGGGATGTCCCCGATGCTCAGAACAGGAATGAAACGTACATTCTTTGCCATGAGCACGTTTCTTCAGGTCGTGGAATTGTTGTTGACCAACAAGGAAGCCAAGGCCGAATACACCAACAATCCATCCTCCTTTCTCGACAGCCACGGGCTCGGATCTTTCGATTCAGCCGATGTCTCCGATGCCATGGGCCATGCCGCCGACGCACTGCCCATGTCTGTGGCGGTGCAGCTCGATCCCGAGCAAGGCCTCGACTCGGCAGCCGGCATCGACCTCGAGGCGCAAGGGTTGTCACTCGATCGCGAACCCATCGACGCAGAAGACCTCACAGACCAGCCCGTCGACAGCGATCTCGACCCGTACGGCGCCGAGGGTGACGTCGACTTCGACGCTCCCGACGGCGAACTCGGTGTTGATCCTGGCGACGTCGTCGATGCACTCGATGCGCCGGGCGTTCCGGACGCCATGGATACATCTGCGGCTGCGGAAGCCGCTCCAGACCTCGATTCGACGCCTGCCGTGCCAGAAGCGATATCAGACCCGGCGCCAGACGTCGATACAGGCGACTACCTCACCGATATTCCATTCGATCTTGCCGACGAGAGCGCCGCTCTCGACACCGATCAGCTCGATGATTCGGCCGCCGCGCTCGGCGCTGCCGGAATCGACGAAATCGACACCGACCTCCCCGACGACCTGCCCGACGACTTCGACCTCCTCGACTGAACACGAACTTTCACTGACGACACGACAAGACTAGGAACCGACATGAGCACCACGGAACAAATGCAAGCAATGACCGACTTCCTCTGGGAGTTCCTCACCGACGAGCCACCCAGCCTCGAAGAGCAACAAGAGCAGATCACGCAACGAGTGGTCGACGCTCTCGAAGAGGCAGGCTTTCGTGGCATCTCCAACGAGCAGCTCGTCGAAGCACTCGACGAGGTCGGTAGCCGCCTCACGGCGGAACAGCAGGCTGGACTCGAAGAGCTGTCGAGCGAGATGAACCTCAACCTGCACGCCACCAGCCTCGACCTCTCGACGAGCCTCACGCAGGACTTCGAGGCAGGTCTCGAAGGGCTGCGAGTGGAACAGATCGAGCCGCTCAAACACGCAATCGCCAACCAACCTGCTCCGGTGATCAATCGTCACATCACCAACGTGACCAACATCGATGACCGACAGGTGGTCAACACGAACAACGTCGTGCACGACGGCGGCAGCCTCGAACAACGAATCGTGCAGGGTGACGACGGAGCAGTCGTCGCCGGTGGCGACATCAACGACTCGGCGGTCAACACCGGCGACTTCGACGGCGTCCAGGCGGGCGGCGACACCAATGTCGAAGGCTCGGTCGTCGGCGGAGGCAACACCGCCGTCGTGGACAGCGAAGTCGATGCACTGGCGATCGGTGGAGATGCCACGTCGATCGAAGCAACTCCCCCGCCTGTCGTTGAAGAGTCACTCATCGATGAGCCTGCCATCGATCAGCCGGTCCTCGATGAGGGGCCCGTGGAAGAGGCGATCGATGCGAGCGCTGCCGCAGAGGCCGAAGCCGCGGCCCTCGAGGACCAACTCGATGTCTGATCAGGTCGCTGGCCAAAACGCCGGCACCGCACATATTCACCAAGTGGCGACCGCTGCCATCGAGCTCTTCGCCAAGGTCGACCGCACCGACCTCGCCGACCGACTACGTACCGCCGTCGAGCGGGACCGAGATCACGGCTGCGCAGTCGTGGTCGTCGGCGAGTTCAAGATGGGCAAGAGCTCGCTGGTCAACGCGATCGTCAACGCCCCGCTCAGCCCTGTCGATGACGATGTCGCCACAGCCAAACCGCTTCGCGTCCACCACGCCGACGAACCGTCCGCGTCCGTGATGTACCGGCTCCTCGAGGGCGAGACGAGCAACCGCGTTCGAGACATTGCCATCGAGGAAGTCGAGTCCTACGTGCTCGAACCACCAACGGCGCCGGATGCAAGCGAGTGCGCATTGGTCAACATCGGCCTACCTCGCAAGCTCTTTGCTTCGGGCATGAGCCTCATAGACACACCTGGTGTTGGAGGTCTCGGTTCCACCCACAGCGCCCTCACCCTCGGCGTCTTGTCGATGGCCGACGCGGTGTTGTTCGTTTCGGACGCCGCGCAAGAGCTCACCGCCCCCGAGCTCGAGTTCCTCGACATGGTGCGCGAGGTCTGCCCGACGATCGCGATGGTGATGCCCAAGGTGGACTTCTACCCCCACTGGCGCCAAATCGAGGAGTTGAATCGAGGCCACCTCGCCCGTCGAGGCGTTTCGATGGACATGTTCCCCGTCTCGAGCACCCTTCGACAGATCGCTGTTGCACAGAACAACTCTGCGCTCAACGAAGAGTCCGGCTTCAAGGAGCTGGTCACCCATCTTCGCGACGACATCGAACGCGGCACGACGCTGCGTTCACGCGTTTCGCTCTGCGAGACCTCTGGCGAGACGCTCGACGACTTCCGCTCCCAGCTCGTGTCCGAAGTTGCGATCCTCAGCGACCCGGAGGCTGCTGGCAGACGCATGGCAGAACTCGAAGCGCAGTGCGATGAGGCGGAAGCGCTGCGGAGCAAGGCTGCTCGTTGGCAGCAGACGCTGGCGGACGGAATCGCCGACCTCACCTCAGACATCGACCACGACATGCGAGCCCGCTTTCGCGATCTCGCCAAAACGGTCGAGACACGGCTCGACGAGGAAGACCCAGCACGAATCTGGGACGATTTCGCAGCGTCGACCACTGCGGAGGTCAATCGCGCTGTCGTGCAGAACTTCGGACTCCTGCATCAACGGACGGCCGAACTGGCCGAACACGTTGCAACCCACTTCGGCGAAGATCATGCTGCCATCACTGGGCGTCTCAGCCTTGCGAACCCTGGCGCGTTTCATCATGCTCCGGCGTATCAAGAAGCGTCGATCAGCGACCGCCCTGGCGTGCTTGGCTCGGGCGTCACCGCACTGCGCGGAAGCATCGGCGGATTCGTCATGGTGGGCATCATCGGCACCGCAGTATCGATCACTCCTGCCGTGTGGGTTGCCCCGGTTGTTGCGGCACTCATCGGTCGCAAGACGCGCAAGGACGAAGCACAACGCGCGCTCGAAAAGCGACAACGAGAAGCAAAGCTCGTGCTGCGCAAATACATCGACGAGGCACAGTTCGTCGCATCGAAAGACGCTCGAGACGCAGTTCGCCACATCAATCGACAGCTCCGGGAGAGTTATCTCGAGCGAGCCGAAGAGGTGAAGCGATCGACGAACGAGACCTTGGCAGCGGCCAAGACCGCTATGCAAGCCGACGCAGCTGAGCGAGCCCAGCGCTCTGCGGAGATCGAACGCATACTCGTCCAACTCGATGAGCTCGGCCGCCACCTTGACGCCGCCCGCGAATCTCTGACACCGTCGACCGCACCCTGACCCCCGGACCCAATGACCGATCCCGTCCCCTCGCCACTCCTGAGTGAAGTCCGAGCCCTCGCCGAAGCCGCGCGCACATCGATGCCAGGTCTGGCATCGGAATTCGGCGAGGTCCTCGATCGAATCGACCAGCCGCTGCGGGTTGCAATCGCAGGGAAGGTGAAGGCCGGGAAGTCGACGCTTCTGAATGCACTCCTTGGTGAAGAGCTTGCGGCGTCCGACGCCGGCGAGTGCACTCGTATCGTCACGTGGTACCAGCATGGAACTGAGTACGCCGTGACTGGCGAGACTGGCGATGATCGGTTTCCCGTCGCCTTCAGCCACACCGGCCAAAGCCTCGAGATCGACCTTGGCGCTCGCGACGCGGACTCCATCGACAGGCTGCTCATCGAGGCACCGTCGACCGAACTCCGCTCGATGAGTCTGATCGACACACCGGGCATGGCTTCACTATCGACCGACATCGCGGTGAAGAGCTCTGACTTTCTCACTCCCGAAGATGGGACCGACACACCCGTCGATGCCGTCATCTATCTCCTGCGTCACCTGCATGCCACCGATGTCTCGTTCCTCCATGCGTTTCACGACAAGGAGTTCACCAGCCCGTCCCCGGTCAACTGCTTGGGAGTACTTTCGCGTGCAGACGAAATCGCTGCAGGTCGTCTCGATGCGATGGACTCAGCTCGTCGCATTGCGACGAGGTACTCGGGGGATCAACGTCTCCGCAGGCTCGTACAGGGCGTCGTTCCGGTTGCGGGTCTCATCGGGCAAGCGAGCGCCACGATCACGGAGCAGCAGGTTGCAGATCTTCGCACGATCGCCGCCCTCGAGCCTGGGCCCGCCCAGCTGGCGCTGCTCTCCGTCGAGCGTTTCCTCACCGACGGATCGTTCGATGTTCCAACCGTCCGACGACAAACGTTGCTCGACCTGCTGGGCGTGTTCGGCCTCCGACTCGTCGAACACAACCTTCGGACCGGACAGGTTGCCGACGTCACCTCGGTGCGGGCGCTTCTTCGAACCGAGAGCGGCATCGACCATCTCGCGGACACGCTGATGGTCATGTTCGGCGGTCGCCGCGACACGCTCAAGGCGCGGTCTGCCCTCGTCACCATTCAGCGATTACTCGATCGAGACGATCACCCCCGCGAGATCGCGGCGCGGCTCGAACAGATCTGGGCGAGCGCACACGACTTCTCCGAACTGCGCACGCTCAACGTACTGAGAGACGCGGACATCGGGCTCAGCGCCGAAGACCTCGACACAGCCGAGAGGATTCTCGGTGGGTATGGCACCAGCATGACCGATCGTCTTGGTCTCCCCGAGAGCAGCAGCGTCGAAGACCGACGAGAGAAGCTCTTCGAGACGATCTCGCAGTGGCGTCAGCGCAGCTCCAGTCCGATCGCCTCCCGGCCGCTCACCGCGCTCTGCGACGTCGTCATTCGGTCGTGCGAAGGGCTGGTCGCTCAGCTCGACCAGAACTGACCACGGGAGCTCAGGCCTGCGGCCGCAAGTCGGCCTCGAGGGCGGCTCGAAACTCGGCGCGAGACACACCGACCGCAACGAGCTTCTGTCGAATGTGGGCAATGTGGTGTTCGACGGTCTTTGGCGAGATGAAACACATCGCACCGATCTCCTTGTAGGAGTGACCCGCAAGTACCAACAAACCGACCTCGATCTCCCGTTCAGACAGACCAGCAGGGCTCGTGACCTTGGCATCGGGGGCGGCCTGACGAAACTCCCGCCCTCGCTGCAGTAGCTCTCGGGCCATGTCGGAGTTGCCCGTGCGGATCGCGGCCTGACCGGCCAACGCGGCGGCTTCCCAGACAAAACCATGACCCTCGAGGTCATCGAGCACCTGGTCGAGGGAGGTCTTGTCGATCTGGCCGTTGAAGACGCGAACCCATTGCCGGGACGCGGCCACAAGCGGCGACAACACTTCATCGACTCCCGGTACGGCCGCCAGAACATCTGCGGCGTCGCTCACCGCGTCGGCGTCACCGCCTGCAATAGCCGATTCGACCTTGTTCCACGCGCGACGCGCGTCCCACAAGACCGGCGAACCAACCCGTTCCACGAATTCGTCGAGCCCACGACCGAGCTCGCGCGCTTCACGACGAGCGTCGACCCGCTGTGCCCCGAGGTACAGCTCACACAACGCATCGAACGTGAGCACGTCGACGGACAACATCGATCCGATCGACACGATCTCGTCGAGTACTTCGGCCTGGGCCTCGATGTCACCCGTCCGACGGGACTCCATCACACGAGCCGCGAGCGAAAGCACCCGGGGAGCAAGTACTTCGGTCGACCCGTCGATGGCGTCGACCTGGTCCTCGTCGTACTTGGCCGGCACGATGCCAGTCCGCAGGGAAACCCACCTCTCGAATGACTCGGTCAGCCCTGACCGATCCGCCGATTCCGGGCTTTGTTCGATCAACGAGCGGGCCACCTCGAAATCACCAGACAAGAGCGCGGCGATCGCGGCGAGTTCCGAGCCGCTGACAGCGATGTCCAGCATCGGTTGCTGGTTGACGGTCTGTCGCGCAAGAGATCGCAATCGCTCGCCCAAGTCCTGTGGCGCTGATTCGGTGAGAGTTGACGCGAGAACATCAACAGACTCGTGGAGGAATCGGGCGGAGGGCTCGTCAGAGCCAACGTCGCCGTCGATGGGCCCGGTCTCACCGTCGAGAACCGCGTAGAGCCGCGCGACAGCTTCGATCTTGTCTCGCGACCAGTACGGATGCTCGTCGATCGCAGCGCTGAAACGGGCGGCGTCAGCCCATCGAGCTTCGGCCGCAGCAACGTGAGAACTCGCAGCCAACAACGCTCCATCTGGCGCGTCCAAGACATGGTCGAGCATCTCGCTCGCCGACTTGTACCTGCCGGCAGCGGCCCAGGCGACGGCCGCCCAACTCGGGGGCTTCGAAAGACCATCCACCAAGTCGACGGCTGAGCCCACGTCGGTCTGCAGCAGTCCAATGCCGGCCATGTGCACCGCCCGCTCACGTTCTTCGTCGGTGAGAATCCTCGGCACCGCCAGCGCAACCGCGCGTGGAATACGGCCATCTGGTTCTGCGAGACCTGCATCGACCAGCGTTGCCACATGGGTCTGCTCGTCGGCGTCGACAACCGACGATCCAGAGAGCGAACGTGATCCGAGAACGGCTCGAGTCTCCGCTGGCAGACGTCCGGCCTGGATGCCCACGTGTTTGCTGAAGCGCTCGTGAATGTGCGCATTCATCTCATCGTCGACGTCGGGCCAGCCAGCATCGTCCCACGACCGGCAGAGTCGATCGACGTGGATCGGGATGGACCCCGTCATCTCTGCGAGGCGCTCAGCGGTCATCGAACTTCTTGATGGAGTTCGGGCGGCGAGCTCATCGAGAGTCATGGGCGCAAGACCAAGTACCCGATCGTCGCGGTCAGCCAACGACGCCAGCTCGGCGAGCTCAGGCTGAGCGGTTGCCGATCGCGCCAAGACCAGCAACGAACGCGACGAACTCGGCGACATTGCTTCGGCTCGTAGCTGCTGGAGAAAGTCGGCCGGAGCATGATCGGCAGCATCCACGATGATGACTCGAGCATCGCCGAGCTCGGTGTCAGCTGATGCGAGGTCACCGTGCACCACCGCACACGACACGCCAGCGTCGGTCAGCTCTTGCGCCAGCGCTTCGGCGAGGTGGGTCTTGCCAAAGCCACCGGGCCCCGTGACGACGCAGCAGCGCACCCGTTCCCCTGCCCTGACGTGTTGGGCGAACGGTGCGTCCAGCGGACTGTGCTCAACCATGACCAATTCCAACATGATCCCGAACGCGGCGATGAGCCGAGGCCTTTCGGCCCCGACTCAATCGCTGTTTGAGGGTTCTTGGTTGAGCTGTTGATGTCACTCGATCAGCCGTCGAGGTGGATCCCACTGTTGTCGATGTCGGAGACATCGATGTCGGTGAATTCGAGATCGATGTCGGCGTCGAGGTCGAGGCTGTTGTCTTCCTTGAAGGAATCCTCGATGGTGACGTCGGTGTTCGTCTCTTCCGTGTGGGTCTGCGTCAGATCGTCATCGCTCGTGAAGCTGTCGGTGATGTCGACCGAGTTGTCCTGCTTGAACGAGTCGGTGATGTCGACCGAGTTGTCGGTGTCGTTGGTCTCGACGGCCTTTTGGCCGACGTGGTCACCGAAGTTCACGTTGCTTGGACCCTCGTTGCCTGCAACAAAGGCCGTCTGATCGCCAGCCACCTTGTTGCCATCTCCGACGATGGTGTTTGCGTTGCCGCCGAGTGAGGTGGTGTTGAACTGGGTGCCGCCGAGGTTGATCGGGCCGGCTCCTCCGTCAACGTCGGTCACGTTGCCGCCGAGTGCGACGTTTCCGGCCACGTTCTCGAGGTTGATGTTTCCGTCGCCGATCGTGCTCTCGTTGATGAGCGTTGGTCCGTCGGACTGCACACCCTTGAGTGCGCCGGTGTTGACCGGGCCGTCGATGTCGCCGCCAGCTGCAACAGCACCGTCGTCGGCGAGTACCTGTCGGGAGTTGTCGATGGTCAGGTCGAAGTCGAGATCGGTGTTGTGTGAGTCGTTGACCGACTTGTCGGTGTTGAACGAGTCTGCGACATCCACGGAGTTGTCGACGTCGTTGTCCTGCTTGAAGGAGTCTTTGATGTCGATCGAGTTGTCGGTGTCGTGGCTCTCGTTGCTCTTGAACGAGTCGGTGATGTCAACGGACTTGTCGGTGTCGTTGTCCTGGTTGCCCGAATCCTTGACGGTCGTGATGACGTCGTTGTCGTTGCTCTCGTTGCTCTTGAATGACTCGGTGATCTCTGCTGAGTTTTCGGTGTTCTTTGTCTTGTTGAAGGAGTCGATCACGTCGTTGTCTTCGCTGTTATCCAAGACGACGTCTGCGAATCCCGCCAAGGTTTCTTTGTTCATTCCGCTCATTGGTTCTTGTCCTTCTGTGTTGGTTTGGTGTGGTGCTTCCTTGTGTCTCTCAACTTACGGATTCGCCGTTTCTGGCGAATCGGGGGGAACCCCGATCTTGTATCGGGGGTATAGGGGATTTCTAGGCCTGCGCCTCGACGTTGACCGTCACGGTCCATCGAACGATGATCACCTGGTTCAACAGCTCGTAGAACTGGAACGTGTGAGTGCTCGCTCCTGGGTCCTCACGTGCATAGAGGTATTGGCCGGTTCCGTACAGCGCATGTTTGTCATCGCCACCGAGCCAACGAGCGGAGTTCCCGCCAGCACCGAGAAGGTTTACGTCGATTACATCCTGTGTCGAGCTCATAGTGATCGTTCGGGACCGATCCTCGGGCCCGGTGTCGGCCTTCGCCTCTACGTTCAGGTGGATGCGTCCAGTCTCTCCGTAGTTTCCAGCGGCGTCTGCCACCTGGTAGTCAATCCAGAACGCATAGGCATCGTCCGACTGGCGTGAATGGCTGAACGCTCCGTTCGACGCAAGCGAGTAGGTGTAGGCCCCGGCGGAGTCTCCTACCACACGAGCGGTGACGGCCGACCCCTTCGTGAGATCGCTCGCCGTCGTCGTCTCGTCCGCAGCAAGCGTCACCCAGCGGTCCTCGGCATCTGGGCCAGGTGTGTGGACAGCTTGCACGGTGATCGTGCGGGTCGTGGAGTTCGAGCCGCCTTCGCCGTTGGCGGTGAGGCGGACCGTGTAGCTGCCGTGCGACGTGAACGTGTGGCTTGGCGAGGTGTGTGTGCTCGAACCACCGTCACCAAAGTCCCACTCGTAGGTCGTGGCGTCGGTCGAGCAGTTACTGAACCACACCGAGTCGCCAACATCGACGGTCGTGTGATTCGCAGTGAAACAGGCCACCGGTGCTGCGGCGGGAGGGTGTGTGACGCTGATCCACTTGGTCTCGGTATCGGTTCCGCCAGGCCCGGTCGCCGTGAGCGTCACCGTCTTCGATCCGGCGGTCGTCCATGATTTCGAGGGGCTCATGTGCGCACTGGTGGTGTTGTCGCCGAAACTCCACGAGTAGCTGGTCGCATCAGTGGAGCAGTTCGAGAAGCTCACCGACTGACCGATCTCGACCGTTGTTGGGTTCGAGGTGAAGCAGGCGACCGGTTCTGTTTCTTCGACGACACCACCGTCGCCACCCGTGTCACCAGGAGTGCCGCCATCGCCACCCGTGTCACCAGGAGTACCGCCATCGCCACCCGTGTCACCAGGAGTACCGCCATCGCCACCCGTGTCGCCAGGTGTGCCGCCGTCGCCAGGGGTTCCGTCGCCGCCGGGAGTGGCGCCATCGCCACCGGTGCCGCCGTTCCCGTCGGCATCTGCGGTGTTCTCGTTGGTGAGCGAGGTGTCATCCCCATTTTCGTTCTCCGACCCGAGAAGGCCTTCGTCCTCACCGTCGGATGCATCCTTCGAGTTGTCCTCGCCGGCACCACCGTCGCCGTCGACCAATCCGCCATCGACGTTGGCTGCATCGGCGGTGTCCGACTCGGCACCGGCCTCGGCGGCGCCCTCCTCATCGGAGGTTTCAACAGCGCCCGCGACGTCGGTCTCCGGTTCATCGCCGGTGAGAGCGAAGGCGGCTCCGCCGCCGACGAGCACTGCGAACAGAATCGCAGCAAGCAGGGCCAGCACCTTGCGGTTGGGTTCGCTCTTCGGCTCATCGGTCGTGAGCTTTATGGTGGTGCCCTTCGGTGAGGTCACCGGACCGTCGGGAATGATGATGTTGCGTCGCGGAATGGCGACGGTGACCGGCCCGGCCAAGGCTGGATCCACGTGTGGGTCCAGGGCATGACGCAGAGCGAATGCAAAGTCGGACGCAGACTGCGGCCGTTCAGAAGGATCTTTTGCCATCGCAGACTGCACTGCCTCAGCCACTTCGTCGGGCACACCGTAGCTATGGAGCGACGGCGGTTCTTCGCTGATGACGCGCATCATCACAGCCGCGTCCGTATCGTTTTCGCCCGTCAAGAACGGAGCCGAGCCAGTGATGAGGGCACTCAGCGTTGCAGCCAAGCCATACACATCACTCGCCGCGGTCGCCTCCTGGCCGTTGAACCGCTCTGGCGGCATGAACGATGGAGTCCCGAGGGCCTTCGATGACTTCGAAACCGAAGAATCGACCAGCTTGGCGATGCCGAAGTCGGCAACGCGAGGAACGCCACCTTGATCGAGGAGTATGTTGCCCGGCTTCAGATCGCGGTGCAGAACCTTCTGCGAGTGGGCAAATTCGACCGTGTCGGAAACCTCGGCCATGAGCTGCGTGGCGGTCTGCCAGTCGAGAGGGCCGTCGTTGTCGATGCGATCCTGCAGCGACCCCTCCATCAGGGGCATCAAGAAATACGGTTCTTCTCGGTCGGTCAGGCCAGCATCGAGAACGGGCACGATCCCGTCCTGTGCGGCGAGCGCCCGCAGGGTCTCTTGCTCGCGTTCGAAGCGAATGCGTTCTTTGTCGGAATCGGCGCTGGCGCGAAGCAACTTCACTGCGACCTGCTCGCCCGTATCGAGCTGTCGGGCTGCGAAAACGTTCGCCGAACCACCCGCACCGAGATGGACCGCGCCCGAAAGCCCGACAATGCCCAAATCGGTTGTTCGAATACCCGTTTCGCTCGTCACCGAGCTGCTGTCCTTTGAATCTCGTGTAGCGCCCACGCCCGCTCCTCCGTTCCCGCACTCCCAATAGAGCACGATCGTCCTCGATTTGCCCACCCGGGTCCCGGGCTGGCCTGTATCGAAAACGTTACGTTTCTGGGAGTAATCGAACATCGGTGATGTCCCCCATACGTCATGGGGGACATCGGGGCTACGACGTGGTCGTGACCGTTATCGACTTGGTTGCGGTGTTGCCGCCGCCCTGACCCTGACCATCGGCCTCTACGGTGAGCGTGATCACGTACGTGGTGTTGGGCTTGAGCTTGGCTGTCCAGAACCCTGGAATTCCGAGGTGGGTCGTCGTGCAGCCGTTGGGCTGGCCTGCGTTGCTTCCGACGACGGCTCCACCTTGTTCACGGATCACGAAGGAACCGTTTGCGCAGATGTTCGACTCGTAGTTGACCTGGAATCGATCCGAGCGAACGTCGCTGTAGCGGAGGTTGTTGAGGGTCACTTGCGTCGTGGTGGGTTCTGGGACCCCTCCGCTCGTGCGGAATCCGACTCGAGAAGAATCGACTGACGGGGGCCCATTGAGGGTGACCTGGAGGGTGTAATCGGTGCCGGGTGTCAGACCACCCATGTTCAAGCTGACCTGCGAGTTGGCCTGCGCCGTACCACTTTGGGTCTTTGCGACGGTCGAACCGTTGCGAATTCGGACCGTGTACCCGGTTGTGACGTTCGTGGTGAAGCGGAAGCGGACGAAGTCATCGCCGAAGTCGCCCATTTCGATGACCTTGGTGAATACCGGCGCAACAACCGTTGGCTCCTTCACGGTGATCGAGCGGCTGGCTGTGTCGTGACCTCCGGGCCCGGTGACGGTGAGCTCAACGGTGTACGTGCCGGCGTGTGAATATCGGTGCCAGGCCGTTGAGCCGGAGCCCGTGTCTCCGTCGCCGAACTTCCAGCTCGTGCTCGTGATCTGACCCGTGGACGTGCTCGTGAACTTCACGTTGTCGCCCACGTCAACCGAATACGAGGAGAGCGTGAACGAAGCGTTCGGAGCCGCTATCGGCGCCGTGGTCACCGTGGGCTGTGTGGTCACCGTGGGTTGCGTGGTCACCGTGGGCTGTGTGGTCACCGTGGGCTGTGTGGTTGCGGTGGGCTGCGTTGTGGCCGTCTTCGCCGTCGTGGCGGTTGGTTGTGTCGTTGCCGTGGCCTGCGTGGTCGCCGTCTCGGCAGGGGTTTCCGTCAATGACTTTCCCGCCGTGGTCGTTGGACCTGCGATCTGCGTCTCACCATCCCCTGCCACCTCGGTTGCAATGTCGCCGTCGGCGTCCTTCTCATCGCCGTCGTCGCCGTCGGCCTTGGAGTTGTCATCTTCGCCGGCCAACCCACCTTGCGGGTCATCACCATCGCCGTCTTCGACCGTTCCGTCGCCGCCGCCACCGTCGCCATTTGCCGCCACATCGCCTTGGTCGGCGGAGATGACATCTGCCGGATCACCATCAGCCAGGTTCGCCGTCGAACCGTCGTCGCGGAGGTTCACCGCGAGAAGTCCACCTATTCCGAGCACAGCGATGAACAAGGCCGCCGCAGCGGCCATCATCCATACGGGCCGTCGTCGGTCTTCTGACTCACTCGCTGGAATCACGGTGATCGCTGCCGGAATCTCGAGATCGCGTCGAGGGATCGCAACGGTGACCGGGCCCTCCGATGGCATGCCTCCGCTGTCGATGGTTGCCGTGCGGAGCAACTGCGCGAATTCTGCGGCACTGGCCGGACGTTCGTCTGGGTCCTTCGCCATCGAGGACGTGACAATGCCTGCGACGTTTGCGGGAACCCCGTGCTCTTCGAGGGGAGGCGGTTCCTCGCTCATGACGCGCATCATCACGGCTGCGTCGGTGTCATTCGCTCCGGTCACGAACGGCGCGTGCCCCGTGAGCAGCGCAACCAACGTGGCCCCGAGCCCGTAGACATCGGTGGCCTCGGTCGCTTCGACGGCCCGGAAGCGCTCCGGAGGCATGAACGACGGTGTGCCGAGTGCCTTCGACGACTTCGAAACCGAGGAATCGACCAGCTTGGCAATGCCGAAGTCGGCAACCCGAGGAACGCCGCCCTCGTCGAGAAGAATGTTGCCGGGCTTGAGATCGCGGTGAAGAATCTTCTGGGAGTGAGCGAACTCGACCGTGTCGGCCACCTCAGCCACGAGCTGTGCGGCTGCCTCCCAGCCCAGCGCCCCATCGTTGTCGATGCGATCCTGCAGCGACCCTTCCATGAGCGGCATCAGGAAATAGGGCTCGTGTCGGTCGGTCACACCTGCGTCGATGACATGAACGATGCCATCGTGACTCGCCAACAGATCGAGCGTCTGCCGTTCGCGCTCGAAACGTTCGCGCTCCTTGTCCGAATCGGCACTGGCGCGGAGGAGTTTGACGGCCACCTGCTCGCCGGTGTCGAGAAGGCGTGCAGCAAACACGTTCGCCGAGCCACCAGCGCCAAGATGTATGGCTGGTGACAACCCTTCTATTCCGAGATCAATGCTCCCACTCACGATGCTCTCCCCATTCCCGCCCATGTGTCCGTGCGACCCAGATGAAAAGGGTCGTCCAGTCCGTATACGGCAACCATACGTCCCTTGGATGCATGCTGTCATCGGGGGTGTCCCCTATAACACCCAAAATGACAACCAGATGTCAGGGAACAGGCTTGGTTGTCGGAACACGCCCGGCAGGCAGCGTCGCGGGGATGAAATTGAGCACTGGGTCGCCGGGTTTGATCAACTGAAACACCCCGTCCTCCGGGGTCACGACGACGGCGGCGTCGTTGGGTCCAAGCGACGACGAAGCCGCAGCGGCGCGAATCGTTCCCCGAGATCCACGCTCCTCACCACGTTTGCTGACACCTACAGAAGCGATCCGGCCAGCATCGTATGAGACCACGATGCCTTCGTGATCGAGCTCGTTCTCATCGCCGAGCACACAATTGCCGGATTGCAGAAATGCCCACTCTTCGACCGCGGGATCGATTCCGAACAGCACCACCCGTTCGTCGGGGTGAAAGTGCACGAACTCGTACAACATCGACCGGAGAAGCGCCTTGCCGTCAGCGGCCGGAATGTCGATCGTGATGGTTCCGCCGATGAGAGAAATCGAAATCGGGACCCAAGGGTCCACCAAGTAGGGCGACATGAGGTCGTTGAACTGGGCAAGCTCGGCGCCCTTCAGGCCCTTCGGCGCACCCAGGTCGAACAATGTGGGGCGTGGTCCGTGACCCAGGGTCACGGATCCGAAGTGCTCCTCTTGGGTGTTGCGCGGATACACACGCTCCGGGGCGTTCTCGAACCACGCCAGCGTCCTTGGGCCGTTCGCACGGAACACGCGACGCGATCGCCGCACGCGGTCGACGCCGGCCGCGAGCTCGTCGAGCGATGGCTGCAACGAAGCGAGCCATTCCTTGGTTGCTTTGTTTCCTTTGAATCGCGAGGCGAAGCCACCCTCCACAACCAATGGCGGCATCGACCAACTTGCGGCGATCATCTCCGGTGCCGGCAGCGTGAAGAATGGCGCTTCCAGCAAGAGCAACGTCGATCCGACCTCGATGATCGAACCAGGTTCGAGAATCATCGTTCCGTCGACCTGTTCACCATCGATCCAGGTGCCGTTGGTCGACCCAAGATCGCGTATCGAGACCTCGCCTTTGGATTTCGTGACCTCAAAATGACGGCGAGACACGCGCGCGTCGTTGAGGCCGATGCTCCCACCGGCGGTCAGTCGTCCGATCGTCGTCGTTTCTTCGGTGAGCGCAAGCGCCGTTCCAGACATCGGGCCGTTCAACGCAACGAGATAACGTTCCTCCGCCGCCGTCTGAAATCCAGAAACTGCCACGGTCATCGGCGGCAGCACCGTCGGTTCACCGATCGTGTCGAGGCTCGCGATCGAGTCGACCGTCATCGGCGCCGCTCTTGGAACGGGCTTCGACGACGTCGCCCTGGCCGCACCCAACGCAACCGCCTGCTTCGGGTGGGTATCAACCCGAACCGGCACACCGAGGCGCTCGGTCAGACGAGTCGCCACGAGCGGCACTCGTGACGAGCCGCCGACCAACAGGACCGAGTCGACGTCACCGCCGTGTTCAAGGCCGGCGCTGTGCAGTGCGCGTTCGAGCGCATCAACGGTCTGTTCGACCAGGTCATCGATTCGATCCTCGAATTCCTCACGTTGAATCAACACGCGGTCGGTCTGACCAGGAAGGACGACGGGGACGATCGCCGAGTGCTCCTGAGAGAGGACCTCCTTGGCGAGGGTGCACTCCTGACGCAACCGAGCGAGCGCAAGCTCGATCTGGGGGTCAGTGAAATCGACGCTTGTCAACGTCTCCGCCGCTCGTTCTTTTACGATGTCGAGAATGGCGAGATCGAAGTCGACTCCGCCGAGGAAGCCGAGACCCTCGGCCTCTCCTCTGATCTGATACGCCTCTTCTTGCAGCTCGAGGACCGCGGCGTCGAATGTGCCTCCGCCAAGGTCGTACACAGCAACAAGCGACCCGACCTGCACTGGGTCGTTTCGCGAGTGTTGGCGATCCTGGTAGTTGATCGCGGCAGCGACAGGCTCAGAAACGAATCGAGTGTTCGGCAGGTCGATCGAATCCACCATCTGCCGAAGAAGGTCGAGGCGGTGTTCGCGCCAAATGGCCGGATACGTCAGCACCAGCTCGCTCTCCTCCCGACCCATCTCGTCGCGCACCTTGTCGACGACATCTCGGAGCAACATGCCAGTGAGCTGTTCTGGCAACCAGGGTTCGTTGCCCACGATCATCGGCGTCGAGTCACCGAAGCGGCGTTTGAACTCACGTGCGATGCGATTGGGCTCCGTGGCTCCAACGGTGAGCGCATTCGAACCAACCAGCACCGCAGACCCCTGGACGGGCGGCGCCACGACCGAGGGAATCGCGTACCTGTCGTGGGCGAGGCTCACCACCCGTGTCGTGGATTCGTCCGCGATCGCGGCAGCGGTGTAGGTGGTGCCGAGATCTACGCCAAGTGTGTACGCCACATCGCTAAACCTAGATCGCCACCGAGCGCCGCGGCGAAGCCTGCCTGCTCCGAGAGGGCGAAGAGTTCGGCCGAGTCAGGGCTCGAGGATGATCGTCGTCGACTGCGATGCGTCGAACTCGTACAGCTCGGTCACAACGTCGAGGTCACACGTGAGAGCCTGGACGTCGTAGTCACCAGCCGGCACGCTGACCGCCGTGCTCTCCCCGGCCACGATAACCTCGTCGTCACCAAGGTCGTCGCCACCCCAGATCAGCGAACTCGACGGCGACAGCAGCAGGTAACAGATGGTGTCGTCCGTTTGGTTTTCGACCAGCAGATCGACCCGGGGTTGGTCACCGACGACCACGTTTCCCGAGATTCCTTCGTCCCCCTCGATCCACACCGAAAGGTCATACGCTCCGGCAGCAAGTCCCACTTCTCCGGCGATGAAGCAGACCCACCATGAGCCCTCTTCTCCTCCGACCCAGGTCTCGCCGATGATCGAGCCCACCTCGGACTGCACGCCGTCGACAGCCCAAAGGGCGTCCCACAGCACGCCGTCGGTCATGCCTTCGTACTCCCAGAACGCGCACACTCGATCTTCGCCAGCCGGAAGAAGGTCGACATCATCGACCGGTTCGTCGTCATCTACCCCGGAGCTGAACGTCAAGTTCGACAAGGTTGCGTTGGAGACATCGACGCTCGCAGGTGGCGTGACGGTGGGTTCGACGACGATGCCATCGCGGCCATTCTCGATCGTCTCTTCGGCCAGATTTATTGGCCGCACCCCATTGATGAATCCACCGATCGGGGTGCAATTGTCACGCGAGTCGATCACGTTGTCACCGTTGGTGTCCTGCACGAAACGACAATCGGTGACCTCATCGACGTCACCCGCCGCGGCAAGGGTTGGCACTCCGATCAACTCGCCATCGGAGTTGATGGCCGCTCCCCCGCTGTTGCCTCCGGTGATGGTGGCGTCGGTCTTGATCCAGGCCCGGTTGCCGACGCCGGCTTGCGCATTGAATCCGGAGACCGAGCCGCGAGTGAATGTGATGGTCTGACCACCAATTCCGGGATAACCCAAAACTTGGATGTCGTCGCCCAGTTCCACCTCGTCGGAATCGCCGATCGGGATCGTGGGTAGGTCATCGAGCTCGATCGGTGCACCGTCCTCGTCGGCCGTGATGCTCACGACAGCGAGATCCAACTCAGGCTCGAACGACACAACCGTGGCCAGATACTGCAGCTCTGGCGGTGAGGCCGGGTCGGGCGAAATGAGCACCCCGAGGGTCTCGTACGGATTGCCGGGCTCCTGTTCGACCACGTGGGCGTTGGTCAGGATCAGGCCGTCCGATTCGACGATCGTGCCGGATCCGGTCCACAACGAATTGCCGCTCGCATCGAAGGTCACAAGCTGCACTACGGCTCGTGAGAGTTCGCTGATCGATATCGAAACGTCGCTCGACGGCGGAGAGGGGGCTTCGGTGGACGTCGTCGTCTCGACAACCGTCGATGTGGTGCTGACCGGGGCGGTCGATGTTGGAGCAACCGTGCTGGACGCTTCGGTGAGCGTTGGCGTCGAGTCGTCGCCTCCAGCGATGAGTATCGCCAGGACGCCCACGATTCCCGCAATCAGTGCGCCGACGGCGACGATCACCAGAATGAGCGGGCCACGGCTGGATCCTCCGCCGGTGTTACCCGCCATGGGTGGTACAGGAGGCGGCTGCAACGGCGGCGGTGGTGACGGCGGCCCATCGGTCATCGTCCGATCGTAGGCCGCACGGATCAGGCGATCGCGGCGAGAAGGTGGAAAGTGAGGCGCGACCCCGAAAAGTCGGGAACCAGACGCAGGACTTAGGCGTACCACTTACAGAGCCGATAGTCGGTTGGGCGCAATTTTGATGAGGTACTACCAATGTCTGCAACAAAGAAACTCCTGGCAGGTGGATTCGCACTCGCCTTGTTGGCAACCGCCTGTGGCGAGGATCTTCCGAGTACAGCCAACAGCGGCAACGAAAACATCACCGTCGATGGCAATCAGATCGAGCTCACCAGCGGTCTCGCTTCGTTCGACAGCTGCGATGCCCTACTGACCCATCTGCGCACCGAGGGTGCCGAGCGAGTCGGGCCGTGGGGATTCAACCACGGCAACTATTGGGGTCCTGAGATCATGGCGGTCGACGGGATGATCGTTGCCGAGATGGCGATGGACGACATGGCCGTCGACGACGCATCCGACGCAATGGAGGAATCAGCTCCAGCCACCACAGGCGCTCCGGTCGGTGCCGGCGATGGCGCCGCGCCGCGGGAGGGCGAAGACTTCTCGGGCACCAACAATCAGGAGGCTGGCGTCGACGAACCCGACTTCGTCAAGACGGACGGCACTCGCATCCTCACGATCACCAACGGCCGGTTCACGTACGTCGATGTCGCCGATGGCACTCCCGTGAAACGGGGCTCGGTCATGGTTGGCTACGAAACGTCCGACATGCTCGTCTCCGGCGACACCGTCTACCTCTTCAGCACCACGTGGGGAGAAGGAGACGGCGGATTGCCGGTCCCCGCACCTATGCCGGTCGAACCAGGCGATGGCGTGGCGAGCAGCACGGACGCCGAGGCCAGCTTCGCAGAAGACACCGAAGCCATTGCCGAAGACATCGAGATCGGCCGCATCCCCGGACCTGGAGGTTTCCACGGCCCACGTGCGCGAGTGGTACAACTCGACATCTCCAATGCCGACACACCCACGGTCGCAGGACAGCTCTTGATCGACGGCTTCTACCTCAGCTCCCGACTCGTCGATGGCACGATCACCATTGCCACGCAGTCCGATCAGCACGATCTCGGATTCGTGTTCCCTCAGGGGGAGAAGGGTGAGGAACGAGCCGAAGAGTTCAACAAGCAGGTCGTGCTCGAGACCGAGATCAACGATTGGCTCCCGAGCTACACGCTCGACGCCAACGGCCGAACCTCAGAGGGCACACTCACCAACTGTGACAACGTCCACGCGCCGGCAGAGTTCGCCGGATTCGGTTCGCTGTCGGTTCTCTCGATCGACGCAACCTCGGGGTTGAACGACCCCAAGGCCGCCTCTGTGCTCGCCTCTGGCCAGAACATCTACGCCTCGACCGAGTCGATGTGGATCTCGACCAACCGTTGGATCGATTGGGGCACCCTCGACGAAGACGAGCGCGTGGCCGCCGAGAACTCGTACTCGACGGACATCCACGGGTTCTCCATCACCGGCGACCAGCCCACGTATACCGCCTCAGGTTCTGTTCGCGGACACCTGCTCAACCAGTTCGCAATGTCTGAGTACGACGGTGTGCTGCGGGTCGCGAGCACCGATGGCAGCGTCTGGGGTGCAAACGAGAACTCCGAGAGCTTCGTCACGACGCTCGCACCCTCTGACGGCCAGCTCGAACAGCTCGGCCAGGTCGGGAACATGGGCAAGGGCGAACGGATCTTCTCGGTTCGATTCGTTGGCGAGACGGCATACATCGTGACCTTCCGCCAAACCGACCCGTTCTACACGGTCGATCTGTCGGATCCAGCCGCTCCCGAGGTTCTCGGCGAACTCAAGATCACCGGCTACTCAGGCCAGCTCCACCCACTCGGTCCGGACCACGTGCTCGGCATCGGCCAAGAGGCCACCGAGGAAGGCCGCACAACCGGCGCAAAGATCACGTTGTTCGATGTGAGCGATCTTTCGAACCCCGTCGACGTCGATACCTGGACTGCGCCGAACAGCTGGACCGACGCCGAGTGGGATCACAAGGCCTTCCTCTGGTGGGCTCCTGAGAACCTGGCCGTGCTCCCCGTGCAGAACTGGCAAGAACAGTTCTGGGGCTCGGTGGCGTTCCGCATCGATCTCGACGCCGGAACGATCGAGGAGGCTGGTCGTCTCAGCCACGAGCCCGATGGCGGTTCGGCGATCGGCACCACGGACTGTTCCGTGATCGAGCCTGCGGATCTCGAGAAGTTCCAAGGACAGCCCGGTGAGTTGGCCGGATTCGCCGAGGAAGCTGTCTGGATCGGTCAAGATGGTGGTCAGATCCAGGTCTGCGACCCCGGGGATTCCGGCGCTACGGGCTTGTTCTGCGAACGCTGGGACTGGATGGATACCAGCGAGCTCGGTATCGAAGGTGATCTGGAAGTCTGCTGGCCACAGGGACCACAGGGCGATCCAATCGTGCGCAACATCGTGATCGGCGACACCTTGTGGTCGCTCAGCTGGTCACGCCTGCAAGCGAATGATCTCGTCACCTTCGAAGCTGGACCGTTCGTCGAACTTCAGCGTTGAGACCTCGTTGTCGAATCGTGTGCTTCGTCGGGCTCGCATCGCGCGGGCCCGACGGCCCGCGTCGCTTCCGGTCTCCGCGATCGGAGCAAGCGGACGCATCGGTTCATCGATTCGCTGTCGCAACGCCTCGATCCGAATCTGGATCTCCTGCAAACTTTCCATACTTCACCCCGCTCCTTGCCACCTAGGGTCACCCTAGATCGACACGGAATCACCATGGGTGTGAATATGACAATCGTAACGCGTTTGTAGCTAACAATTTATGGAGCATGGGTCTGCGGAGAGTTGACCTCGTGCAGGAACTGTTCCTCGGCGGCGAGCACCGCCATGATCGTGTCGGACATGCGAAATCCATGTCCTTCGCCCGCAAAGAGGTGATAGGTCACCGACACGCCGTTTTCCTTCAACGCGTCGACGATTGCCTGGGCCTGGTTCGGGGGCACGACCATGTCCTCGTCGCCCTGCAAGACGAGCATCGGCGCGCCGATCTTGTGTGCATGGGTGACCGGCGAACGATCGATGTAGACCGCCTCGTCTTCAGGCCAGCGACCGACCATGCGGTCGAGGTATCGAGCCTCGAACTTGTGTGTGTCGGCAGCTAACGCCCGGAGATCGGTGACGCCGTATCGGCTGATTCCGCCTGCGAACACGTCGTGGTGCGCCAGGGCGTTGAGCACGGTCATTCCACCGGCACTGCCACCTGCGATGAGCATTGCATCGGGGTCGACTCGGCCTTCGGCGGCGAGGCTCTTGGCCGCAGCCACACAATCGACGACATCGACGACTCCCCACCCGCCACGAAGCTCGTTCCGATACAGGCGCCCATACAGGGTGGATCCTCGATAGTCGACGTCGGCCACCGCAACACCTCGACTCGTCCAATAACGAATGACCAGGTTGAGTTGCCGTCGCGCAGCCGACGTCGGTCCGCCGTGCACCATCACCAACAACGGAGGAAGGCCGTCGAGCTCCTCGCCGCTGGCCAGTGCTGGTTGGTAGAAGAGCGCGTGTGCGGTCGTGCCGACTGGCTCGGATGGGTCGACGTCGCTCACGTCGAACGTGATGAGTTCGGGATCGGGAAACAACGAGTCTTCGAGACCGAGATCCCGAGGCTGAGAGATTCGGGTGGCCACGACTCCGTCGTGTACCCAAACGGCCGACTCTTCGGAGAACGACGCCGCAGCATAGGCGACGCGCCCGTCAGACAAGGCACGAATCGAGCTCACCGCTGTGTGCACATCCTCGACAAACCCGTTCGGGAAGCCGATCGTGTCGCCGTGCGGAGTACCCGCGACCACAACGATTCCTTCGGTGGTCTCACACCACCGGCTCAGGCCGAAGACCCACCCTGGGGTGGCGATCTCGAACTCGCCATCGACAACGGGCACAAGAGCACCGCTGTCTGGCGCGACCTCGAAGAGGTTCCACCAGTTCGAGCGATCGGTCACGGCAAGTAAGCGGCCGTCCGAAGTCCAATCTGGCAAGACGATCGATTCGGCTGACTCGCCGGGCGGGGGGCCTGGGATTGCTCGAACCGCCGGTTCGAGCTCTCCGTCCATCCACCCGGGTTCGATGAGGAGGAGTTCGGTGGAGTCCCACGGCATGTCCGGGTTGTCCCAGGCAACGCAGACGACCTGCCCGCCGATTCCGAGGCGGGGAGACGAGAAGAAGTCATGCGAGCCCGCGAGGAGAAGCTCGGTGCCCTGACCGTCGGTGCTGACCGCGACGATCTCGTTGCGTACGGGATACCCGACATCGCCATCGTGCCGTTCACGGACACACACGAACCACTGGCCATCCGCACTCAGCCGACCATCCGCGTAGCGGTGGCCTGCAGAGGTCAGCTGTGTTTGTGCACCACTCGCGACGTCGAGTCGGAAGAGTTCGCCGCCGCGTGCGTCGTCGCTGAACACCAACAATCCGCCATCTACCCACCATGCTCCTCCCCCGTACTCGTGCACTCGGGTTCGAACATTGACCTCTGGCCCGGTCACCTCGGCGAGGTCTCCGTTTCGCCAGCGGACGATCGCGGTTCTTCCTGCCTCTGACGGCCGACTCTCCGCCCAATACACATCGGTGCCGTCGGCGACGACCTCGGAGATTCCGACCGCCCCAGAAACGAGGAGCTCAGCAGTAATCGGCGACTCGACCATCAGGACAGAAAGTCAACTATGCGTTGGACACCTTCACCAAGATCGTCGTCACCCAGGGCGAAGGACAATCTGGCTGCGCCGCCCAAACCGAATGCTTCACCCGGCACTATTGCGACCTTGGCGTCATCGAGCAGGGCCGCTGCAAGGTCGAGCGTCGTATCGATCTGGTGGCCCTTGATGTTGCTACCCAAGATGCGTTCGAAACTCGGGTACGCGTAAAACGCTCCCTCGGTCTCGGCGATATCGATCCCGGGCACCGACGAGAGCATGCCGAACATGTTCTTGCGACGGCGGTCGAATGCGCTGCGCATCTCGTCGACCGCGTCGAGTGGACCGGTGACCGCCGCAAGCGCTGCACGCTGCGCGACGTTGTTCACGTTCGAGGTCACATGCGACTGCAGGTTGCCGGTGGCCTTGATGATGTCGTTCGGGCCGATCATCCACCCAACACGCCAACCGGTCATCGCGTAGGTCTTGGCCACGCCGTTCAAGATGAGGGTCTTGTCCTTGAGTTCAGGAACAACCACGGGCATCGAGTGATGCTCGTGGTCACCGTAGACGAGGTGCTCGTAGATCTCGTCGGTGATCACCCAGATGTCCTTCTCCACTGCCCAACGACCGATCGCTTCGATCTCGTCTCGGCTGTAGATCGCACCGGTCGGGTTCGAGGGAGAGACGAAGAGCATCGCCTTGGTCCGATCGGTGTATGCCGCTTCGAGTTGGTCGACCGTGACCTTCCAACCCGACTCGAAGCTTGCGAACACGGGGACAAGGGAAGCACCGGTGAGGGCGATGGCCTCGGGGTATGTCGTCCAGTACGGCGTGGGGACGAGCACTTCGTCGCCCGGGTCGCAGAGAACGGCGAACGCGTTGGCGACGGCCTGCTTGCCCCCGTTCGTGATGATGACGTTGGACGCTTCGCAGCTGAAGCCAGAGTCACGCATCGTCTTTGTGGCGACGGCCTCGCGCAACTCGGGCAGCCCGCTCGCCGGGGTGTACTTGTGGTTCGCCGGATCTGAACAGGCTGCGATCGCCGCGTCGACGATGTGCTGCGGAGTTGGGAAGTCGGGCTCCCCAGCACCAAAGCCGATGACGGGCTCCCCTGCTGCTTTGAGAGCCTTGGCCTTCACCGTGATTGCCAGCGTGGCAGATTCGGCGATGGCGCCAACTCGATCCGAGATGCGGGGACCCATGGAAACTCCAAAGAAAGTTTGTTGTGCAACCAGCGCGAGTTCGCTGATTTCAACTGCGAAACTAGCGGGTATGACAACCATCCCAGACATCACGATCCCTGACTCGATGCGCCCGCTCGACGGCCGCTTCGGCTCGGGCCCGTCGAAGGTGCGCTCAGAGGCGGTCGCGGCACTCGCTGCAGACGCCGACGGCTTCCTTGGAACCAGCCATCGCCAGGACGGAGTGAAGCTCGTCGTTGCGGCACTTCGCAACGGTTTGCTGGAAATGTTCGACGCCCCGGACGGCTACCAAGTTCTCTTGGGCAACGGCGGCGCCACCCTCTTCTGGGATGCTGCCAGCTTCGGTCTCATCGAGAACACGGCGCAGATGCTCGTTTCGGGCGAGTTCTCGAGCAAGTTCGCCAAGGCCGTGACGCTCGCTCCACACCTGGGAGACCCGGAGGTCATCGAAGGTGAACCCGGAACTGCTCCTGCGATGGTCGCCAACGAGAACGTCGACGCATACTGCTACCCACACAACGAGACGTCGACCGGCGTTGCGTTTCCGGTGGAGCGGCCAGACGGCGATGGACTCGTGCTCGTCGATGCGACCTCGGCGGCTGGCGGACTTCGATTCGATGCCGCGAACTGCGACGCCTACTACTTCGCTCCTCAGAAGTGCTTCAGCTCGGATGGCGGCCTGTGGCTTGCACTCTGCTCACCGGCAGCGATGGAGCGCATCGACAAGATCGCCGCCACCGACCGATGGACGCCCGAGATCTTGAACCTCAAGACAGCGATGGACAACTCCCTCAAGGACCAGACGTACAACACACCTGCCCTTGCAACGATCTATCTGGCGCTCAAGTACACCGAGTGGGTCAACGAGAACGGCGGCCTCGATTTCGCGGCTGGGCGATCCGACAGGTCGGCGGCCACGCTGTACGGCTGGGCGAACTCGAGTGACTACGCAACACCGTTCGTGCAGAACGAGGCGAATCGAAGCCACGTCGTCGCCACCATCGACCTCGACGACGCGATCGACGCCGATACGGTCGTCGCCGTGCTTCGGGCCAACGGAATCCTCGACACGTCGGGCTACCGCAAGCTCGGTCGCAACCAGATGCGTATCTCGATGATGCCGAGCATCGAACCAAGCGACATCGAAGCGCTCACGCACTGCATCGACCACGTCGTTTCAGCCATGCGTTGAGCCAGAGTTCACGATCATGACCGCTTTCGATCAGACGGCGCTCGATCGCGAGGAATCGCACCCGGGATACTGGCCATCATCCTGGCCGGTCGAATGTGGTGGAAACCGACGACAGAAGGCATCGATGGGTCGACTCGATGCTGCCTCGGGCACGGCGTCGGTCGTCTCGCGCCACGACGACAAATGGCATGTCATGGTCGTACGACGAGAGGCCGACGAGTGGTACGTCGGAGGGACGATGCCCGCGTTCAGCGGCCCTCCCCCGTATGGATGGGTCGAACAAATCGACCCAGAATCGCTCGAGCCGATCGCCCGGTCGCCACATCTTCCTTGTGGTGAGCACGTCTGGTGCGGCGCGATCTTGGCGCATGCGAACGGCTCGATCTACTCGGTCAATGGCAACTATCTGCACCGGTTGGATCCTCACGATCTCTCGATCACCGTGGAGCGGGAGCTCCCTGTCAGCCGCTCACACAATGGACTGCTCGTTCTGTCCGACGGTTCCTTGATCACCAAAGACCTTCGCCTCGAGGGCCAGGGTGGGACCACGATCACCCGGCTGGATCCTGCATCTCTGGACCTTGTTGCTGAGCCGCTCGTCCTGCCACAAGGATCGATGGGCAGGATCGCAGCAGACATCGTTGGAGACGAAGAGTTCATCTACGTCCCTGGAACAGAACATCTTTTTCGACTCCGTGTCGAGGAAAGCGAATTGGTTCTCGACGAATGGTCGCCCCGATATCGCGTGAGCTCGGGCGAGCACGGTCTGGCCTGGGACTCGTGCATCGCGGGCGGCGCATCGTGGGTCATGGACTGCGGCGACATCGAGTCCGTACGCAGAATTCACACGACCGAACCAAACGGTCGGTGGAAATCGCCACCCGGGCGTGAACTCTCCTGGCGTCAGCCGGCGCCGTGGACGGGGCCACAACGCCTGCTTCGCGCCGACGCCAGCACGGGAGCGATCGATTCGATCGCTCCCTTCGGCATGCCAGGAGGCGGGATCATTGCGCCTCCGGTCCACGTTCCGGAGTACGAGATGACGATCGCGTGGGACTCCGTGAACGCTGGACTCGCTGGGGTGTCATCGGCGGGAGACGAGCTCGACGTGGCCTGGCAGATCCCGGACGTGCGCCCATCGATGCAACCTGTCGTGTTCCCGGAATCCGGCGAACTGGTCATCAACGACTTCACCGATGCCGGCAGTGATGATCTCATCGTGGTCGATATCGCCACGGGCTCCCTCCTCGACCGGATCCCGACAGGAAGCCGGATCGCAAACGGAATGTTTCTGAGCCCGGGTCCTGACCGAAGCGTGTTCTACTGCTCGACGCTCACTGTGGCACGGGTGGCATGGCACTGATCTGACGCTTCAACTTCTGATCGATAACCACGGCGACCACGAACACAACCGGACCGCCGATGAACGCGAGAGCCGTGAGCGATTGGGAGAGCGCCAAGGTCGGCATGGCGAGCCAAGACAGCAGCGGCAGTGTGCCGACCGCCAGCGCGACGAAGACGATGGCGACGACGAGTCGCCGATCCAGCTGCCGAGCCGTCCACTTGTCGGTATCCGCGATGCCCGCAACGAAGAACGAAACGAATACTGCACCCGCGCCAAGTGCAAGGCCCCCGACGAACAGCGCTGCGAAGTAGTCGAGGATCGACCACAGCGCGGTAGCGAGCGCTGCAAACAGCCCGAAGACAGAACCGACCAGCGCGCGGCCCAAACCCAACCCGAACAGCGGAAGGAGAATGGCAGCAGTCGCCAAGGTCGCGGCCGCGGCAAAATATTGCCAGAAATCGATGCGCAGAGACCTTGGCGATGGTGTCCAGCCGCCCTCTTCGGTCCACGTCAGGAGAGGACCGATCGCTGTCGTGACGAACACGGTGTCATCTTCGAGAACGACGATGCCTCGTTGGCGTTCGTCGTAGAACTGGAAGGAGTTTCCTTGCTCTCGGAGAAGGTACCGGTCCTCCGTGATTGCCCAGGACTTCTGCCAGGTCTCTCCGCCGTCAACCGATTCCTCGACCACGAACACGCTCTCCCCGAGCCGGAAGCATCGCTCTGGTTGCGACGTGAGACACTCCTCGCGCACGCCAGGTGAAGACGCAATGGCCTCGTGGAACGCGGCGAACTCGAGTGGAACGACCGCAACGGATCGCAGCGGACCCTCAACGTCGACAGTCGAGCCGCCTCGCTGGCTGAAGTCACCACTTCGCAGCACTTCGAGCTCGCCCGCCTCGTTCACGATGGGCGGCCCGATCGTGTCCGAGTCGGGTCCTGTCTCTGCGAGGCAGCCCACCAGTACAAGACCGACGATCAATCGTTGGCTGCCAGCACGGAACGTGATCGGACTTGGGTTCGTGAGGATGCGATAGGTGATCGGGAGTACAACGAGCGCGACGAGGTCGGTTGGATCCGGCGTGTTGATGACGTTCCATGGCAGCACGAACGACAGCAGCGACTCGTGCACCGAATCGACCGTCGGGCTGAGCTGCAGGCCGGTGAACCAGACCGCTACGAGGCCGAGCACGGGCCCCGCTCCGATTCGCAACACATGCAGCAACGACGTCATCACGACCGGGAAGAAGACCATGCCAGCGAGGTCGCTGAGCTTTCCCGAGATGACTCCAGGCCATGCGTTCTTGAGCACGAAATCGTTCGCGAGCAGCAGGACCAGCGCGGTCAGAAACCGCGGATCCCTGAGGGAGTCGTGGTACTCGACGTGCGGCTCCATGTCTCTTTCTTCGGTCGCTTGGGTGGTGTGGGTGAGTCGGCCGCTCCGGAGCCTCAACGCTTGCTCATCGACACCACCCATCCGGGAACCCCGCGACCCGGGATGTGGTCACCAAGCTCGGCCGACACCGATCCGATCACGCCAGCCGTCTCCAGGCGCTCGAGTTCGTCGCTGAGTAGCCCGCTGTCGTAGTACCCACCGTTCACGCCGATCACCAATGATCCACCCGAACGAAGCGGTCGAAGCATCTCCGTCAACGCAACTGGTTGGACGTGAGCAAACCCGAAGACGCCTACGACGGCGACAGCATCGTACGAATCGGTGTCGGCGTCGATTGGTGGCTTGTGCAGATCTGCCTCGAACAATCTGCGATACGCAGAGGTCTCGTGCGCTACCTCCAGCATCCCGGTCGAATAGTCGCAACCATCGAGGGTCTCATAGCCGGCCTGTGCGAGCGCCAGTCCAGAGAGGCCAGTCCCGCACCCGATGTCCAAGATCGTTGCGCTCTTGTCCACACCGAGCCGGATGAACTCTTCGGCAACCCGAGCGGGTTGCGCGTACCCGCCGCCCGTCAGGTCGTCGTCGTACGTCGTCGCCCACTCGTCATAGAGCGTTTTGGTCTCTTCGTTGGTCGTGACGGTGTATGCGCGGTCGAAGTGTTCCTGGGCCATGCCCTAGATCTTGGCAGAGCCGGTCGGCGCCCGATCGCAGCTCTCAGCTGGCGCTGAACTGACCTCGCAAGTCAATCTCGCCATCGGCACGGGCGAACGGCGCACGCGCTCCGGCGACGATCTGCAGATCTGAGAAGATCTCGTCGAGTTCGGGACGATTCAGCGTCTCTTGGTCGATCAGCGCTTCCGCGAGTCGGTCGAGAATGGGCCGATGCAGCGTCAGCAGCTCTCGAGCCTCGTCTGCGGCAGCGTCAACGAGCGTTCTGACCTCATCGTCGATCTTGCTGGCGATCACGTCTGAGTAGTTCTGCTTGGTGGACGCGGCATACGACTCGCCGACACCCAGGCCGAACTTCTGCAGACCGAGCTTCGGACTCATGCCGTAGTCGGTGACCATCGAGCGAGCAATCGCTGTCACTCGTTCGATGTCGTTCGCGGCCCCGGTTGTTGGATCGCCGAAGATCAGCTCTTCGGCGATCCGACCTCCAAGCAGCATCGCCATCTCATCGCTCAGTTCAGACCGGCTTCGAAGCACTCGGTCCTTGTCAGGAAGTGCCAGCGTCCACCCGAGAGCCTTGCCTCGGGCGATGATCGACACCTTGTGAATCGGGTCGCTGTTCGGCAACACATGCCCGACCAATGCGTGTCCAGCCTCATGGTACGCAATGACGTACTTCTCCTTGTCGGAGAGCGTGGTCGAACCCTTCTCTGGCCCAGCGATCACCCGGTCGAGGGCATCGTCGATCTCTTCTTGCCCGATGATCGTCTTCTTTCGACGCGCGGCGAGCAGCGCAGACTCGTTCAGCAGGTTGGCGAGGTCGGCGCCCGTGAATCCGGGCGTACGTCGAGCGATCGTCTCGGGGTCAGCGTCAGGACCGAGTGGTTTTCCCTTGGCGTGTACGGCGATGATCTCGCGACGACCGGAGAGATCTGGGCGCTCGACTCCAACTTGGCGGTCGAAGCGTCCTGGTCGAAGCAACGCTGGGTCGAGCACATCTGGCCGGTTGGTCGCGGCGATGAAGATGACACCGGTGTCGGCGTCGAAGCCGTCCATCTCGACCAGCAACTGGTTGAGCGTCTGCTCGCGTTCTTCGTTGCCAGCGCCGCCTCCGCCACCGCGGTGACGACCGACCGCATCGATCTCGTCGACGAAGATGATGGCCGGCGCTTGTTTGCGGGCCTCGTCAAACAGGTCGCGAACACGGCTTGCACCAACACCGGCGTACATCTCGACGAAGTCAGATCCGGACAGGGTGAAGAACGGGACGCCCGCTTCACCGGCCACCGCCCGAGCGAGGAGCGTCTTACCGGTTCCCGGAGGTCCATAGAGCAGCACACCCTTGGGGATCTGCGCACCGATGCTCTGAAAACGCTCGGGATCGGAAAGGAATTCTTTGATTTCGCTGAGTTCGATGACCGCCTCGTGTGCCCCGGCGACGTCGGCGAACGTGACCTCTTGGATGTCGCTGGTCTTCTTGCGGGTTTTGGCGGTGAACTTCTTGCGGGCCTTCTTGCCTCCGTTCATTCGAGTCAGGATGGCCCAGACGAGCACGACCATGAGCACCAATGGAGCGAACGTCGCGAAGAGGCCGAACCAGTTGGTGCCGGGCACTGGCTGCAACGTGACGATGTCGATACCGGGGCTTGCGTCGAGGAGCTTGGTGACCAGCTCATCGGAGAAACCGGGTGGGATCACCGATCGGAAGCTCTCACCGTTGCGAAGTTCGCCGACGATCACGTTCGAACCCTGCGTGAAGTCGACCGCAGCGACGCGGCCTGCATCGACTTCGGCAGCGAAGGCCCCGAACTCCATGTCGGGAGGCGCAACGGTCTCGACTGGGGAATCATCGAACGTCACCATCACCAGGACGGCGGTGGCGATTGCGAGGAGTAGGAGAAGAACGCGGAGTCGTGTGGTGCTGTTCACAAACCGAAGAATAGATCTGTTCTGCCACGGCCGGACATAGCGCATTTGGCCCACGACCAGCCCGTTCGGCCTTAAAAATCAACGAAAGGCTCGCCGGGCTCTATCGTCGGCGCCTGCCGGACGGTCGCCGCTTTTCCGATGACCGTTTTCGTTCGACCAATCGCTGTTCGCTCTCGGCCAGTTCCTCCGCCATCGCCCGGTACCGAGGGAGTCGAAGCGGATCGATGGCCCCGGACTCGACCGCCGCGGCCACGGCACAGCCTGGCTCGACGCCATGTGCGCAGTCGTTGAACCGGCAGTTGCCAGCGGCCTCGGTGATATCCGAAAAGACCTGCTGCAGAGCATCTTCGGCGTCCCACAACCCAACCGCTCGTACACCCGGGGTGTCGATCAGCAAGCCGCCACTGGGGAGCCGCAGAAGGTCGCGAGTGATGGTGGTGTGGCGCCCTTTGGCGTCACCGGAACGTACCGGCTTGGTTTCTTGCACCTCGTCGTCGAGAAGGGCGTTGACCAAGGAGCTCTTACCCGCTCCAGACTCGCCCAGAAGCGTGCCGGATCGATTTGGAGCCAACAGCTCGCGAATTCGGTCGAGACCCTCGCGTGTCTCGATACTGGAAACGATCACCTCGACCCCGGGTGCCACCGCCTCGACGATCGCCACGAGCTCGCCGGCCTCGTCAGAAGTGGATACATCGGCTTTGGTGAGAATCACGACCGGAGTTGCCCCTGCATTCCATGCAAGCACCAGGAACCGTTCCAGCTTTCCGGCCCGAAAGGGGCGGTCAAACCCATGCACCAAAAACACGACGTCGACGTTGGCGGACAGCGGTTGTTGCTCCTCACGTTCTCCGGGATCGCGACGCACGAGCTCCGTTCGACGAGGTAGCACCGTCGTGATTCGCCAGTCTCCGTCATCGTCGGTCACGACCTCGACCCAGTCACCCGTGACAGGCGCCATCGAGGACTGCGCACGCTGTGAATCCGACTGTGCTCGGACGATGCCCTCGGCGGTGATGACGTCGCATTCCCCGCGTTCCACACGGCTTATTCGACCCGGTGTTCCTTCGAGGCCGGACGCGGCGAACTGCGCTTCCCAGTCGGCATCCCAGCCGAAATGAACGAGTTCGGAACGATTCACAACTGGCACCCTACTTGCGGACTCGACTGGCACAATTGGCACATGGACCAGATCGACGACCCTGCACTGACCACTCGTGGTGTGTCCCCCGAGGTCGATCACGAGTCGATAACAGCTACCGCAACTCTGGCTTCACGTGGGGCCTCCTGGCTTGCTGGCGTTCTCGGCGCCGCAATCGCACTCAGTGTCGGTGAACTCCTTGCTCAATTCAGCGAAGAGCTCATCTCGTTGGTCATCGGCGTCGGTGACGTCTTTGTCGACATCACCCCCGGTGAGGTCGTTGCGACAAGCATCAACAACGTGGGATCGGCGCAGAAGCCAATTCTGCTGTGGAGCATCGTCATCGGCGCTCTTTTGATCGGCGGCGCCCTCGGCCTGCGAGCGCGCGTCGACCGCCGAGCCGTGCCTGTCGGGTTTGCGCTCTTCGGGCTGTTCGGTGGGTTCGCCACCGCACGCAGTCCGCTGACGAGTGGCGCACTGTCTTGGTTGGTCGCGCTGGTCGCGGCCTCCGCTGGCGCTGCGACGGTGCTGTTTCTCTTGGCAGCCGCACGTCGATCTGCAGAAGCGCCCACCACCGACGTCATCACTCCAGGCGCTCCGCTGAGCCAAGCCACGAATCGCCGACACATCCTGGCCTACGGCGGCGCCGCGATCGGAGCGGTCGTCATCACCAGCGCCTCGCGAGTGGGCCGAACCAGCGCAGCGGAGCGAGCGCGAGACGAGATTCTCACGAATGCGGCCAACACGACGACCGTGCCCGCCGCCGACGGGGTGACGGTCGCTCCCCGATCGGCTCTACCTTCAGGAACCTTCGACGATGTCGCTGGGCTCACGAGCTACATCACGCCGATCAGCCCCGAGGACGAGTTCTACCTCATCGATACGGCGCTGCAAAAGCCTCAGGTGAACCCGGCGACCTGGACGCTGACGATCGATGGCGAGTACGTGACCAACCCGGTCACCTACACCTATGACGAGCTCATGGCCCGCGAGATGATCGAAACCGAGGTCACCCTCTCCTGCGTTTCGAACCCGGTCGGTGGCGACCTCGTCGGCAACGCCGTATGGCGGGGAATCCCGCTCTCGGAACTGTTCGAAGAAGCCGGAATCATCGATCCGACGGATGCCGAAACCCAGGTCTTCAGCCGTTCGGTCGATGGGTTCACCTGTGGCTTCCCCACTCCCCTCGCGTACGACGGCCGCACCGCGATGCTTGCGCTCGAGATGAATGGCGAACCTCTGCCGATCAGCCACGGGTTCCCCGCTCGCATCGTCGTCGCCGGACTCTACGGCTATGTGTCTGCCACGAAATGGGTCGAAACGATTTCGATCACCGATTGGATCGGTGTCGACGGGTTCTGGATGCCGCGTGGATGGAGCAAGGAAGGGCCGATCAAGACACAGTCGCGGATCGACGTTCCACGCAATCAGGAGACGGTGAGTGCCGGTCTCGTCAACATTGGCGGCATTGCTTGGTCGCCGACGATCGGCATCGAAAAGGTCGAGCTCTCCATTGGCGAGGGCGACATCTGGCAAGAGGTCGAGCTCGCCGTCGTCGAGTCGAACGAAACCTGGCTCCAATGGAAGTACGACTGGCAGGCAACGCCCGGCGACTGGTTGATTCGGGTTCGAGCGACCGACTCCAGTGGCTTCACACAGTCACCGATCTCCGTCGCTCCAGCCCCTAACGGTGCGGAGGGTTACCACACCATCTTCGTCCGGGTGGAGTAGAGCGGTTCGAACGGGGCCGGCCTCCGGCCATCTGCCGAGCATCGAGGAGCCGTTAGGCGACGGATTGCGACCGCAGCGTTACGCCGCGACGTCAGCTTGCGTATCCCAGACGCCAGCATCGTCGTTCTTGGTGAAGTAGATGTTGGCAACGCGGTCGATCGCATTGCGATCGAGCACCTTCGGCCGACCCTCGTAGTCGCAGATCGCGACGAGCGTCTTGGCGAAGTCCGCAGGGTAGTAGGGGCGAAGGTCGCTCCCGGTCTGCTCACGAATGAGGGTGCGAAGATAGTTCGCCGACTCCTGGTTACAGCCGATTCCCATGCCTTTGCAGACCGCGGCGAGCACCTGGTCGAACGCGGAATCGTCGATCGACCCAACGAACACCTTGTTCGGGATACGTCGAGCGAATGCGTCGTCGCCGAGCTGATCGGGGCGCATGTTCGTGGAGAACACGACCTTCGCATCGAACGGAATGGTGAACGCGGCACCATGTGCGAGCGTGAGGAAGTCAACACTGCGTGAGAGGGGAACGATCCATCGGTTCAGGAGCGCCTCGGGGGTCATCTTCTGGCGACCGAAGTCGTCGATCACGAAGATGCCGTTGTTCGACTTCATCTGCAACGGAGCACGGTAGACGCCGGTCGAATCGTCTCGTTCAAGATCGAGTTGTTTGGCCGTGAGCTCGCCACCAACGATGACGCAGGGACGCATACACAACACCCAGCGAGGATCGAGGCCCTTCGGCTGTGGATTGACCATCTCGTGGATCGAGGGGTCGTAGACGGTGATGATCGCGCGATCGAATTCGACTGCACGAGGGACGAGCACCGGGTCCTTGTACATCTTGATCATCCGCTCGGCGAGACTCGTCTTACCCGTTCCCGGAGGGCCATAAAGAAACACCGCGCCCTTCGAAACAAGGGCGGGACCGAGGTCATCGAAGAAGCCGGGAGCGATGATGAGATCACTGAACGCCTCGTTCAACGTGGCAGCAGTAATCGGAGACCGACCCTTTTGGGCTTCGACCGTCGCCGTGTAGTCGTCGAGCGACACGGGAGCTGAACCGGCATACGACATGGCGGCGGAACGACTGATCGCTTCGGCCTTGCCCTTGTCGGTCGGTGCAAGAATGTAGTCGCGACCGTCCATACCCTGGATCTCGAGCAACATGCGTTGTCGCATGCCGTCGACAGTGGCATCGACGATGCCCACCGAGAGAGCCGTCGCAGCTGCCATGCGGGTTACAGAAGAGCGTCCGTCGAGGACCAAACGTTGAAGAATGATGTCTTCAATGAGGTTCGCTGGGACACCAAGATCTTGCAACGTTGATGGTGACGACGGGTACGCGACGGTTTGCGGAGGGGCCGAGGACATAGGTCTTCAATCGACATCTGACCGCCGAACATGAGCGGACATCTGAGGGGCGTGAGGAACTCCTGGCCCTCCACTGTCTGGATGGCTACGGCGCGTAACATTCCGCGTATGTCGCCCCACACTCCGCATGCTCGCCGAATCGGCGGAATTCTGCTTCCCCTGGCACTCGTCGCAACCCTCCTCTCGGCAGGCGCCATCTCGGGGCAGGACGGTGCTCCTGAGGCGTTCCAGCCGGTCGAAGCCGCTGTATTGCCATCCGAAATCGTCACCGTCGTGGGTGATGGCTTTCTCAGCGCGCCAACCCTCAGCCCGATTCGAGCGGGAGAATGCGCGAGCTCGCAGGTTGGCCCAGTCGAACGAGCTGCGGCAGCCTCGCCAGACACCGCGATCAGGGTCGACAACCGCGCTTGCCCAGGAGCGTCACTCACCAGTGTTGCGAGCAGCCAGTTGGACGGGATCGACCCCGCTTCCTCCGTCGTCGTGATCGGCGGGTTGAGCTTGGAGTTCGAATGGGCCGATGTGGTCTCGGCGTGTCTCGACGTAGAACGACGTTCAGCCGAGGCGTGCGTGGGTGAATCCAACCTGGCTCGAGCAACCGCCGCGAGCTCATTCTTTTCGTGGCGGTCCGTCTTGCAGCAGGCTCATCAGGCAGCGCCCGACGCCACGATCGTCGTCGTCGCGCCACCTTTGCCTGTCGGCACCACGACCGTTCTGCTCGGAAGCGAGTGTTGCGGTCAGACCACCGACGCTCACGAACAGATTCGTGGGGTCTTCGATACCGCTGGAGCGTTGCGGCGAGCGGTGACCGAGTCACTCCCGGAGATTCCGATCATCACCGTCGAGACCGACGTGACCTTCGACGGACACCGCATGGACGACGCCGATCCGTGGATCGAGGGTGTCGACGAGGTACCCGGCGTTCCGAATGCATTTGGTGTTGCGGCGCTCGCCGAACGACTCACGGCACTGATGCCGGTGGGCACACCTCCTGCCGACGTGGTCGCCGCTCCAGCCGAGGTTGTGCTCGTCGTGGGCAGCACTGGAGACGATGCGCCCTCGATCGATGCGCTCGCAACCGCATCGGAGGCCTGGTTCGAAGAGCTGGCCTTCGCCGACCTCAGTCCATCCGTCGCCGTCATCCCGATCGCTACATCTGCGGTTGGAGGAGAGGTTCCTGGAGATGGACCGGTTGCTAACGACAGCGCACCAATTGTCGAAGACGACGAGGACGGGCCGGTCGCCGACGACAGCAGCCCGATCGAGGAGACACCGAACAGTCCGCTCCAAGATCACGACGATGTACAAGCCGACGAAGATCCACCCGCCGAAGAACCAATCCCTGTTGCGACGTTCGCGACCACGGCGGCCGGACTGCGTGAGCAACTCGCCCTCCTGGAGACCACGGATGGCGTGACCAGCTTCGAGTCGCTGAATGCTTCTCTCCTTGTCGCTCTCGACCTGTTCTCTCCAACGGTGACCGATCGAGATGTCATCGTGGTAACAAACCAGCTCGACTTCGACAGGCTGACAGCCGAAGAGAGCGCGCAGCTCGTCGAGCTGACCAGCCTTCTTCCGGAGTCCACAACGATCGTCGTCGACTCCGCCGCTGACGGCGCACTACTCTCACAAATTCTCAGCGACACCGGAGTTGCGCTGTCCGTGGCGACGCCTGAGGACTTCGATGTTCTTCCGGTACCCGAACCAACCGCCGATCTCCAGGGCGTCGAGGTACCCAGAACGATTCAGGCTGTCCTTGGTCGCGCAACCGATGTCATTGCACTGATCGACACGAACCGCCCAACGACCGCCGCGGCCACGTGGACCATCGATGGAGAGGTCGTAGCGGTTGGTCAGCGAGCCTCGATCGAAACGGCAGCCCTTGGCGAGGGAACCTTCGAGCTAGTCGTCATGGTCGAAAGCGCTCGCGGAGCAGTGAGCGCAACGTCGTTGCTCGTGGTCACCGCAGATGGCGACGGCATCATTGCGAACGATGGTTGTCCGAGCCTGTTCGACTCGTCTGCTGAGGACATCGATGGCGATGGTCGCCCGGCGTCGTGCGACACCGACGACGACGGGGATGGCCTGCCTGACACGATCGATCCGTGTCCCCGCGACCGAACCGACAACCTCCGCGACATCGACCTCGACCGGCTGCCAGATCGATGCGACGGCGATCTCACCGATGGCCCCCTCGCCGACGTGGATGGTGACGGTGTCGCGAACATCGTCGACAACTGCGCCGAGGTACCTCAGAGCGATCAGCTCGATGCCGACAACGACGGCGTAGGCAACGCCTGCGAGGGCCAGCTCAGTGTTGCTTGCACGATCTTCGGCACGAACGGAAACGACCGGATTCGTGGCACAGCTGGACCAGATGTCATCTGCGCTCTCGGCGGCGACGATGTGGTGACGTCCCTCGACGGAGGCGACATCGTCTTCGGTGGTCCCGGCAACGACAAACTCCACGGCGGCGCAGACAGCGACACCCTCTACGGTGGTCCGGGCAACGACGAGCTGTACGGCAACGGCGGTGCAGACCTTCTCCTCGGCGGATTTGGAAACGACGTCCTGATCGGGGGATTCGGCGCCGACACGATCTACGGAGATCGGGGTGGTGACACCATCAACGGCGATGCAGGCCCGGACATCTTGATCGGGGGCCGCGGGAACGACGTGATCAGCGGTGGCCCCGGTGCCGACACGATCGCCGGCGAGCGTGGCAATGATCGAATCGCGGGCGAGGAAGGGGCCGACATCATCAATGGCGGACCTGGCGTCGACCAGATCGGCGGTGGACGCGGAGATGACGTCATCGTGACCGTTGAGACGATCGACGTCGTGCGTGGTGGCTCCGAAACAGACCTGATCGACGCTTCGCCAATTCGCGTTACCTGAATGTCACCGAGTGTGAACGATTCTGCGTTCGTTGCACTCAAATTTGATCGTTCGTCACCGATACACAAAGTGTGGACGACCGGCGCATAACGCTCTCATTGGACAAACCAAACGAGCCACGCCGAATCCTCTTTGCGACAGCCGAATACGCGCCCATGGTGAAGGTCGGCGGACTGAGCGAAGCGTCCAGCGGACTGGTGGGATGTCTTCGGTCGATGGGCCTGGATGTCGAAGTTGTCATGCCCGACTACGGACTGATCGAGCTACACGACGTCGAAGAGACCACCCAGGTGCATGCCGACGAGTGGATCCGTCCAATCACCGTTCGTCGAGGTTGGGCGACCGACGCTGGTCCATTGACGCTCATCTCGTTTCCCGGCTCCGAGCGGACGCACCCGTATGTCGATCCGGCAACGGGCGAAGGCTGGCCCGACAACGGCGACTACTTCCTGCAGTTCTCCGCTGCCGTGGCGCAACTCGCGGCCGATGGTGGTCACGAAATACTTCACTGCAACGACTGGCACAGCGCCCCCGCAATCGGGCGTCTCCCCACCGAGGTCGCATCCGTCCTCACCGTGCACAACCTCGCGCACCAAGGCGAAGGACCGGGGCAGTTCTCTGAACTGCTCGGCCTGCACGGTCCGGCATTCGTCCAAGACGATGAGTTCAATGCGCTTGCCGGCGGACTCAGCCTGGCCGACACCGTCGTGATGGTCAGCGAATCGTACGCGGCCGAATCGGTCAGCGTCGCTGGCGGGTTTGGCTTGCACGAGCGGCTCGAAGCACGCGGTGCCGACCTCGTCGGTATTCGCAATGGAATCGATCTCGGACTCTGGCATCCGAACGAGGACCCGCTGTTGCCCTCGACCTTCGACCATCTCGATCTCGCTGGCAAAGACGTCTGCCGCAAGGAGCTGCTGCACCTCGCTGAGCTCAGCGACACGAAGGGACCCGTCATCGGGCTCGTTGCTCGGTTCGTACATCAAAAAGGTGTTGATCTGGCACTCGAATTGGTGCCGTTCCTCGACAAGATGGGTGCACGATTGGTGCTCATCGGGTCGGGTTCCGTGGAGATTCGACAGCATGCACAACGGACGGCAGCTCGTTTTCCAGAGCTGGTGTTCGCCTTCGATGAGTACGATGAACGGCTTGCCCACCTGGTCGTGGCCGGATCGGACCTCCTGCTCGTCCCCAGCCGATTCGAGCCCTGTGGTCTCACGCAGATGCAAGCCATGACCTGTGGGACGATTCCCGTCGTCACCGATGTCGGCGGTCTCCGAGACACGGTGACCGATACCGATCTACGGCCCAGAGCAGGCACCGGATATGTGGCTGCCGAACCGACGGCCATGGCCATGCTCGACGCGGTACACCGTGCTGTTCGTGGTTGGTCGAATCCGCGTCGCCGAGCCTCCATTCAAAAAAGAGGTATGACGGCTGATTGGTCCTGGGCCGAGCCGGCGCAGAGATACGAATCGATCTACAACTCGATCGTGTGACCACCTCGTTCGTCGGAGCGTGTCGTCGTATGCGCCGGTTCTCGGCAAGAATCGTGCAATGACCGCTTCGCCAGACTCGCCAGACGTGCACGTACCCGACCCTGGCCACTGGTTTGATGCGGACGATCAGTTTCTCTTCAACGCGGGCAACCACACGCGACTCTGGGACGGGTTGGGAGCGCGGGTGGCCCATGTCGACGGCGTCGGCGGAGTCCGCTTTTCCGTGTGGGCGCCGAACGCTGCATCGGTCGGTGTCATCGGTGATTTCAACGCGTGGACTCATCCAGGGGAACGACTTCGCCCCGTCGGATCAAGTGGGGTCTGGGACGGCTTCATTCCAGGACTCGATGTGGGAGCTCGCTACAAATACCGGGTGGAGTCGTCGTACGGCTCTGTCGTCGAGAAGGCCGACCCCATGTCGTTCTTCTCCGAAGTAGCCCCGTCTACCGCGTCGATCGTTGCTGACTTGACCCACACCTGGTCGGACGAGGAGTGGATGTCGTCCCGAGGCGCCCGCAACCGCTGGGATGAAGCCATTTCGATCTACGAGGTCCACCTCGGCTCATGGCGCCGCACTGGAACGGAACATCGGTCGCTGACCTACTCGGAACACATCGATCAGCTGGTGGATCACGTCGCGTCGATGGGGTTCACCCACGTCGAGTTCCTTCCGCTCACCGAGCACCCGCTGTATGCGTCGTGGGGGTATCAGACCACCGGCTACTTTGCGGCGACATCTCGTTACGGCTCACCGAATGAGCTCATGGATCTCATCAACGCATTCCACCAAGCCGAGATCGGCGTCGTCCTCGATTGGGTCCCGTCGCACTTTCCGACCGACTCGTTCGCGCTCAACGCATTCGACGGCACGTCGCTCTACGAACACGCCGACCCAAGAGAGGGGTTTCACCCCGACTGGAAGAGTTCGATATTCAACTACGGGCGGCACGAGGTTCGCAGCTTCCTCCTCTCGAGCGCACGGTTCTGGCTCGAGGCGTTCCACATCGACGGCATCCGGGTCGATGCGGTCGCCTCGATGCTCTACCGCGACTACAGCCGCGGCGATGACTGGATCCCGAACCAGTACGGCGGACGAGAGAACCTCGAGGCGATCATGTTTCTCCAGCAGCTCAACCACGACATGTTCTCGATCTTCCCCGATGTGTTGATGATCGCCGAGGAATCAACCGCATGGCCCGGCGTCACGAAGTCGACCGATCAAGGTGGGCTCGGATTCGGATACAAGTGGGACATGGGGTGGATGAATGACACTCTCGAGTACTTCGAAGAAGACCCGATCAATCGTCGTTGGCACCACAACAAGCTGACGTTTCGTGCGATGTATGGGTTTAGCGAGAACTTCGTCCTTCCTCTCAGCCACGACGAGGTCGTGCACGGCAAGGGCTCGTTGCTCGCAAAGATGCCCGGTGATGACTGGCAACGATTCGCGAATCTGCGCCTGCTTCTTGGATGGCAATACGCAACCCCGGGAAAGAAGCTGGTGTTCATGGGCACTGAACTCGCACCCTGGACCGAATGGAATCACGATGATGGCCTTCCTTGGCATCTGACCAATCAGGCATCACACGAGGGTGTCCTGCAATGGATGGCGACGCTCAACCAGTTGTATTCGACGATCCCCGCTCTCCACCGACTCGACACCGACCCTGCTGGCTTCGAGTGGATCGACGGCGCGGACTCCGAACGCAGCATCTTCACGCTTGTGCGTTCCGATGGCGACGGCGACATGGTCGTGGCCGCGATGAATGCCACTCCGGTGCCACGTCACGACGTGATGACCGGGGTCCCAGCACCTGGCACCTGGAACGTCGTCGCATGCAGCGATGAGGGCAGATTCGGCGGCTCCGACTACGAACAAACCAAGAGCTACACCACCACCAGCGACGCGCACAACCAATTTGATCAAGCCCTCTGGCTGACCCTGCCGCCACTCTCGATCACCCTCATTCGCTACGAGGGACCTCAGGCAACCGAGCGGGGCTGAAACGGCACCCCCGGAAGCAGCTATACGCACAGACAGGCGCCTCGGCGAGCGGGGAGCGAGGCGAAGGCGACCGACCACGCCGGACTCCGCGGATGTCGGGCGGAAGTCCCGACGTGTAACAGCGAAGCTCAGCTCCAGAGAGTGATGTGAACCCGTGGCTTGAAGCGACCAATGCCGGTTCCCGAACCGCTTCGCATTGCCTGAATGGCCCGCGGCGTCGTGACGAACCGTAGTAGCTCACGCGCCACCTGAGTCGACCGGTCGCCCGGTAGCGAGCTCGCCGCCCACGTTCCGGTGGCCTTGCAGGCCGGATCGTCGAGAACCACGAGAGCGCCGGATTGCAGGGCTGCCGACACCGCGAAACGCGGGACCAGCGCAATGCCATTTCCGTTGCGGGCCTCAGCAACAGCGGCGGAGTGGCTCGGATGGATGCGCTGCATGCTCTCCGGCACTCGACATCGCTCGAGGATGAACTGCGAGACACCGAGTGGTTCGACCGCTGACGGCCCGAGGAACCAGGTCAGCTCGCTCAAGGTCTCGAACGACAACGTCGGCGAAACGACCCCGATGACCTCGTACCGCATGAATTCGGCGCTCGTGATGCCGAACGGCGCGACACCGCTGGACTTGGGCCCGATGGCCACATCCGCTCCATGCGACATCAACAGTTCATTGAATCGAGGCGACGATTCGACGAGAAGTTCGACCTCGAGATCGTCCGCTCTCGTCGAGAACAGCTCGATCAAACCGGGAGCGGCGTATTCGGCGAACAGACTGGTCGTTGCCACTCGCAAGAGGCGGCGGCCGTCGTGGGCATCGTGCACCTCGCGACGGGTCTGTTCTTGGAGTCCGAGCATCTCGACGGCGCGGTGGGCAAGGCGCAACCCTCCCGGTGTGAACACGAGGCCCTCACGCGATGGATGGAAGAGTTTGTCGTCGAGCTCCTTGCGGAGCGCGCCCATGCTGCCCGAGACCGCTGCCTCGGTCACGCCGAGTTCTTTGGCCGCGGCGCGAACCGACCCGAGGCGAACAACGGTTGCAAAACTTCGAAGTTGTGTCGGGGTCACGGTGTCAGGTCACGATCTCGGAAGGTACCGACTTAAGCATGCCCTTAAGTCGCGTTGACGTAGCAAGTGAAGCATTGGAATCGTGTCAGATCTATTCCGAACCAGAAGGACCGTCTCCATGGAGATCACAAATAGTTTCACCGTCGCCGCGCCCATCGCCGAAGCCTGGGAGCTACTGACCAACATCGCGGAGATCGCCCCGTGCCTTCCGGGCGCGAAGCTCACCGATGAAACCGACGGCGTCTACAGCGGTGGCGTCAAGATCAAGGTCGGACCAGTGACGTCGGAGTACAAGGGTTCGGCGGAGTTCGTCGAGAAGGACGACGAAAACTACAAGGCCGTCATCAGCGGCAAGGGTCGAGACACACGAGGAGCAGGAAATGCGCAAGCGCTGATCACGGCGCAGATGACCCCCGTCGGTGATCAGACCCAAGTCGACATCAACACCGATCTCAAGGTTTCCGGGAAGGTAGCTCAGTTCGGCCGAGGCGTCATGCAGGATGTCTCGACAAAGCTGCTTGGCCAGTTTGCCGAGTGCCTCGAGACAAAGATCGGCGAACCCGCGGCGATCGATGCCATCGCGTCCGCCGGCGCCGAAGAGGCCGCGATCGAAGCAGAAGACGAGGCGGCTGCAGCCCCGGCCTCCGCCGCCGCATCCACAGCGGCCGGTGTGGCCGCAGCGGAGGTCGATGATGACGACGAGGTTCTCGACCTGCTCGACGTCGCCGGCGGCGCCGTTTTCAAGCGATTCATTCCCGTAGCGATCCTCGCCGTGGTACTCATCATCATCGTGATCCTCGTGCTGTCCTTCTGAACCGGCCCGCACACTCAATTAAGGCCATGCTTAAGTCACGTTGACGCGCGAGGCTCGCGATTGGGAGGGTGGTCTTTCGCATCATCCAGGGGGTCCCGCCATGCAAGTTCCCGCGCCGTTCGAATATGAACGGGCCACAAGTGTCGACCACGCCATTGGGCTGCTCGAACGCCTCGGCTCCGAGGCTCGCCTCGTCGCTGGGGGTCACAGTCTGATCCCCATGATGCGACTACGGCTTGCAAATCCCGAGTACATCATCGACATCAATGATCTCCACGCCGAACTCGGATACATCCGAGTCGAGGGCGACAATCTCCACATCGGTGCGATGACCCGACACCAACAGCTCCTCGAAAGTGACGAGCTCGCCGCACACTTCCCCATGTTCCGTGATGCGGAGAAAGTCATCGCAGATCCAGTCGTGCGAAATCGGGGAACCATCGGCGGTTCCCTCTGTCAGGCCGACCCTTCAGAAGACCTCTCCGCCGTGTGCTCCGCACTGGACGCCATGTGTGTCATCAAGGGTTCAGGCGGCGAACGAATCGTGTCCATGCACGACTTCCACGAGGGCCCCTATGAAACCAACGTGGGAGATGCCGAGATGTTGACCGAGGTCCGGATCCCGATCCGACCCAACGGCAGCAGCGCCTACAACAAGGTCGAACGTCGCGCCGGCGACTGGGCTGTCGTGTCTGCGGGTGCGGCGGTCTGGATGGACGGGCCACTCATCGCCGAAGGTCGCGTCGGTCTCGCTGCGGTAGGGCCGAACACCACCACGATTACCGAAGCACAAGATCTGCTTCGGGGAGCCACTCCATCGGAGGAGCTGTACGCCCAGGTTGGTGCGGTCTGCGCCGCCAACTGCGAACCCGACACCGATATGCGGGGAAGCGCCGAATACAAGAAGCATCTCGCGAATGAACTCACTCAACGATCGCTGCGCACCGCCGTGGCCCGAGCAACCGGTCAGGAGGCCTGAAATGGAAGTAACGATCAACGTCAACGGAACCGACCAGACGAAGGAAATCGAGGGGCGCTTGCTCCTCGTGCACTTCATTCGTGACTCGCTCGGGCTCACCGGCACCCACTGGGGCTGCGATACCTCCAACTGCGGCACGTGTGTCGTGTGGATGGACGAAGAGCCAGTAAAGAGCTGCACCGTGCTCGCAGCGATGGCCGAGGGCCATCGTGTCCGCACCGTCGAAGACCTCGAACAGGGCGGCGTCCTCGACCCCGTCCAGCAGGGTTTCATCCAAGAGCACGGCCTCCAGTGCGGGTTCTGTACCCCTGGCATGCTCATGACCTCACGGGCCTTGCTCGACAAGAATCCTGACCCTTCCGAAGAAGAGATCCGAGAAGCAATCAGTGGTCAGATCTGCCGCTGTACCGGGTATTCCATGATCGTTCGCTCGATCCAATGGGCCGCCAACGCCGAGAACGCCGTTTCCGTAGGAGCCTCATCATGACCGTGACAGATGAACCACAAGCAGAGGGCCTTTCACCCGAGGGCAACCCAATTGGCTTCGGCAAGATGCTCCGCAAGGAAGACGCCCGCCTCGTCCGGGGCAAGGGTCAATTTGTGGACGATGTCGTGCTGCCAAACATGTTGCATCTCGCCATCTTGCGATCCCCTATCGCCCACGGCACGATCGTCAACATCGACAAGAGCGCTGCTGAGGCACACCCCAAGGTCGTCGCCGTCGTTACGGGCGCCGACCTCGCGGAACATGGCCTCGCGTGGATGCCGACCTTGTCGAACGATGTGCAAGCGGTGCTTGCGACCGACAAGGTTCGATTCCAACATCAAGAGGTCGCCTTTGTCGTCGCCGAGGACAAGTACTCAGCGCGAGATGCTCTCGAGCTGATCGATGTCGAATACGACTTCCTCGACCCCGTGGTCGATGTTCGCAAGTCGATGGACGCCGAAACCGGTGTTATTCGAAACGACCTCGATGGCAAGACCGACAACCACGTCTTCGACTGGGAAGCCGGAGACCGCGCCGAGTTTGACGCTGTCTGGGAAAGCGCCGACGTCAAAGTCGAACAGGAGATCATCTACCCACGCGTGCACCCCGCTCCAATGGAGACGTGCGGAGCAGTCGCAGACCTCGACCCCGTGTCGGGCAAGCTCACGTTGTGGAGCACTACTCAGGCGCCACACGCGCACCGCACGGTGTACGCGTTGGTAGCCGGACTGCCCGAACACAAGATTCGGGTCATCGCGCCAGACATCGGTGGTGGCTTCGGCAACAAGGTGCCGATCTACCCGGGTTACGTCTGCGCGATCGTTGCGTCGCTGCTGATCGGCCGTCCCGTGAAGTGGATGGAAGACCGCACCGAGAATCTGGTCTCGACCGGATTTGCCCGCGACTACGTCATGGAGGGCAAGATCTGCGCCACCAAGGAAGGCAAGATCCTCGCCGTTGGCGGCCACGTGCTCGCTGACCACGGCGCATTCAACGGCACCGCAGCACCGGTGAAGTACCCCGCTGGATTCTTTGGCGTCTTCACCGGAAGTTATGACTTGGACGCTGCGTTCTCCGACATGGAGGCCGTGTACACAAACAAGGCGCCTGGTGGCGTCGCGTATGCCTGTTCGTTCAGGATCACCGAAGCGGTTTACATGGTGGAGCGTCTCGTCGACTGTTTGGCTTACGAGCTCGACATGGATCCAGCGGAACTCCGAATCAAGAACTTCATCCAACCTGAGCAGTTCCCCTACGAGTCCAAGACCGGTTGGGTCTACGACTCGGGCGACTATGAGCCCACGATGCGTCTTGCCATGGAGATGGCTGGCTACGACGAGCTTCGCAAGGAGCAAGCCGAAAAGCGCGAACGTGGCGAGCTCATGGGTATCGGCATCTCGTTCTTCACCGAAGCCGTGGGTGCTGGTCCTCGCAAGGACATGGACATCTTGGGTCTCGGTATGGCCGACGGTTGCGAGCTTCGCATCCACCCCACGGGTAAAGCGGTCGTCCGGCTATCGGTGAAGACGCAAGGTCAAGGCCATGAGACGACCTTTGCGCAGATCATCGCAGAGGAGACGGGAATTCCGCCCGAGGACATCGACGTCGTCCACGGAGACACGGACAACACGCCGTTCGGTCTTGGAACGTACGGGTCGCGTTCGACGCCGGTCTCGGGCGCAGCAGCTGCGCTCGTCGCACGCAAGGTCGTCGACAAAGCCCAGATCATCGCCTCGGGCATGCTCGAAGTTTCGGTCACCGACCTCCAATGGGACAAGGGCTCCTTCAGCGTGAAGGGTGACCCGGCCAAATCGGTCACGATCCAAGACATCGCCATGCGAGCACACGGTGCTGGCGATCTTCCCGAGGGAATCGAGGGTGGTCTCGATGCCCAGATCTGCTACAACCCATCGAACCTCACCTATCCATTCGGCGCCTACATCTGCGTCGTCGACATCGACCCAGGCACGGCCGAGGTCAAGGTCCGGCGTTTCGTTGCCGTGGACGACTGCGGTACCCAGATCAATCCGCTGATCATCGAGGGCCAGGTACATGGTGGCCTCGCTGACGGAGTCGGTATGGCGCTCATGGAAATGATCGCTTTCGACGAAGACGGCAACTGCCTCGGCGGTTCGCTGATGGATTACCTCATTCCGACAGCGATGGAAACACCCGATTGGGAGACCGGTCACACGGTCACTCCGTCACCGCACCACCCAATCGGCGCCAAGGGCATCGGAGAGTCGGCCACCGTTGGATCGCCACCAGCGGTCGTCAACGCTGTCGTCGATGCGCTCAAGCCATTCGGCGTCCGCCACGCAGACATGCCGCTCACGCCCTCGCGGGTCTGGGAGGCCATGCAGGGCAACGCAACCCCGCCCATCTAGACAACACTGGGATGAGTATAAATTGTGTTGTAGGCGACGAGCACAGGAGACACGAACATGACCGCTTCGCGACGAATGGCCACACGTGTGGCTGAACTCGTCGAGAAGCGCGTCCCGTTCGTGCTCGCCACCGTCGTCCGAGCCGAGATGCCCACATCAGCTCGGCCGGGCGACGCGGCGATCATCCAGTCGGATGGTTCGGTGGAAGGTTTCGTCGGCGGTCAGTGCGCCGAGGGATCGGTCAAACTCGCGGCTCTCAACGTGCTCGAGTCCGATGAAGCGCTGCTCCTTCGGGTGTTACCCGAAGGTGGCGAGTCGTTTCCAGATCGTCCCGGAGCACAAGCCGTCGTGAACCCGTGTTTGTCGGGCGGCGCAATCGAAGTGTTCCTGGAACCAAAGCTTCCTGCCGCGCAATTGTCGATCGTCGGAAACACACCGATCGCCGAGGCGCTGGCCCACTTCGGGACCCTGCTTGGGTATCGCGTCGATCACGTCCCCAACGGTGTGCCAGATGCGAGCGGATCTCTTGCCGTGCTCATCTCGAGCCACGGCCGACACGAAGAAGAGACCATTCGGGCAGCGCTGGATGCAGAGGTGGGTTTCATCGGGTTGGTTGCCAGCAGCGTTCGCGGCACAGCCGTGATCGACTCGCTCGATGTCGACCCAAGCGCGCGTGCGGTCATCCATTCACCCGTCGGTCTCGATATCGGAGCACGCACAGCCGAAGAGGTTGCACTGTCGGTCCTCGCCGAAGTCACCCAGGCCGTGCGTGTCGACGGACTCACGGCGCCCAAGACCCAAGCGCCAGCGGCACCCGTCGAAGCCATCGACCCCATCTGCGGCATGACCGTCGTCGTCGGGGATGACACCCCGCACCTGCATCACGACGGCGCGGATCACTGGTACTGCAACGTGGGTTGTCGAACTCGGCACAGCGAAGAACTCGCCATCGCATGACGATCACCGGACTCGTTCTGGCAGCTGGATCGTCGAGACGCCTGGGCCAACCCAAACAGCTATTGCCGTACAAGGGGCGCACGCTGCTCGATGCCACACTCGAGGTCGCGAGAGCCGCACCGTTCGATCAACGACTGTTGACCACAGGTGGAGCGGCCGCAGAGGTGCACAAAGAGGTTGAGCTGTCAGGCTTCGAGGTCGTAGACGCCGTCCACCACACACAGGGTTGTTCGTCGTCGATCGTTTCGGCTTTGGCTCAGGTTGCGGAGACCGCAGTTGGCGTCGTGATGCTGCTAGGAGACCAACCGGACATACGCGTGCACGCCATCGAGGAGATGGTGAACGTCGCCGCGCCGGTCGACGGCCCCACCGCAGCCCTGGCCGTCACTCGTTACGACGATGGCATCGGTCATCCGTTTTGGTTCGGACGCGAGGTTTTCGAAGACCTCGCACAGCTCCATGGCGACAAGGCTGTGTGGAAACTGATCGAGTCGGACGAGTACCAAGTCACCGAGGTTCGCGTCGCGGGGACGATTCCCCTCGATGTCGACACCTGGGACGACTACGAAAACCTCCTGCAACGAGAGAAAGCCTCCTCATGAGCCAGTTCGATTCGGTCGACGGTCTGCAACGAGCGCTCGACTCCCAGGCATACATCGTCGACGAGGGTCTTGCCACCGCGTTGTTCCTCGCACAAGCCCTTGGTCAGCCGCTCCTGCTCGAAGGGGAACCGGGCGTCGGCAAGACGACCGCTGCCAAGGCAATGGCAGCCGTACTCGAGACGACACTCCTTCGACTGCAGTGTTACGAAGGCATCGCTGCCAACGAGGCGTTGTACGAGTGGAACTACCCAAGACAGCTCCTCTCGATTCGCCTTTCCGAAGCGGACGGCACGCGCCTTTCCGATGCAGATCTGTTCACCACCGATTTCCTCGTCGAACGGCCGCTCCTGGCCGCCGTTCGTCACCAGGGTCCTGTACCGCCCGTTGTTCTCATCGACGAGGTCGACCGCGCGGATGACGAGTTCGAAGCGCTGCTGTTCGAGTTTCTCGGCGAACAGTCCGTCACGGTTCCCGAGCTGGGAACGATTCACGCGGCGACGAAGCCGGTGGTGGTCCTCACATCGAATCGAAGCCGTGAACTCCACGACGCATTGAAGAGGCGTTGTCTCTATCACTGGATCGATTATCCAGAGACTGCTCGTGCGGCCGAAATCGTACGCCGCAATGTGGCCCACGCCGACGAGAACCTCGTCGAAGCGGCAACCGCTTTTGTCGGCCGCGTCCGTGGTCACGACCTCGACAAGCCGCCAGGCTTGGCTGAGACGATCGACTGGGTCAGCGCGCTGTCGGTACTCGGCGTATCGACCATCGACCAGACCGCCGAACGCACGCTCGGCATGTTGGCCAAAACCCCCGACGACTTGATCCAGGTCCGAAGCGCTCTAGCCGAAGCGGCGAGCACGTGAGTTTCAGCCCGGCGATCCTGGCCCATCACGAGGTCCTGATCGCAGTGGAATACTCGGTCTTTGCGGGTGGAAGCGTGTTATGGGCGATCTCGTCATGGGTTCGCAGGTACCGAGACAAGTAGTGCGGGACCTCCCATGAGTTCCAGCGTCCTACTCGATGGCATCGACAAGGCGATATTCAGCGCTGCGTTCGTCGACCGGCTACGACACGCTGGCTTGCCTGTCTCAATCCACTCGGCCGAGCGTCTAGCCAAAGCACTTGACGCGGTGAAACCCACCGCTCGCACCGAGCTCTACTGGCTCTGTCGCGTGACTTTGGTCCAGGACGTTCGCATGATCGAGCTCTTCGACAGAGTGTTCGACGTGGTGTTCGAGGGCGGAGCGCTCGACGTGGGCCGGAACGCACGGAAATCGAACAAACACCAGCCGCCTGCTCTGGCCTCAGAACAGCAGGTGAAGCTCGCAGCACGCAACCAGGTCGCGGATGGTTCGGGCGGCGTGCCGTGGTCGAGCGCCCCATCGGCGGCCCCCGACGACGCGCAGAGCCCAGAAGATGAAGACGACATCATCCTGCCCGAACTTCTGCCGTCCGAGTTGGCCACCATTGCTGACACCCCCTTCGATCAGCTCAGCGACGTCGAGCTTGCCGAGATCGGTTCATGGTTGGAGCAGGCGGTGGTGTCGTGGCCCACGCGGCGGGTGCGTCGAACTCGTCGGAGCACGAACGGAACACAGCTCGATCGCCGACGCACGCTTTCTGCAGCTCGCCGCACTGGCGGCGATCCCGTAGAGCTGGTCTGGCACCGACAGATGAGGCGCCCGCGCAAGGTGCTGATGCTCGCGGACGTTTCCGGGTCGATGCAGACGTTCGTCCGGCCGTACATGCACGTGATGAGAGCGTTGACTCGACATGTCGACGCTGAGACACTCGCCTTCTCCACAACGTTGACGCGAATCACCCCGGCGTTGCGTCACCAAGACCCACAGATCGCTATCACGGCAGCGTCCGAGCTGGTGGACGACCGGTTCTCTGGCACGAAGATCGCTACGAGCGTCAAGACACTGATGGCACACCCGACCTGGTCGACAAGCGTGCGTGGCGCAGTCGTATTGATCGCGTCAGACGGCTGGGACACCGACGATCCCGAAGATCTCGATCGGGCCATGGCTCGCTTGGCCAGGCTCACCCATCGAATCGTGTGGGTCAATCCACGTGCAGCCGTCGACGACTTCGAACCGCTCGTCGGCGGAATGGCCGCTGCCCTACCCCACTGCACCACCATGCTGTCTGGGCACAGCCTCCGGGCGATGCGCGAGGTCCTCCTCGCGCTCGGCTCATCATCTGCGACGTAGCGGTCCCATCTGACCAAAAACGCAACACCGCCAATAACGCGATGCCGCCAAAACGCGAAGCGATCCGGACGAGCGGGCGGGATCGTCCGGATGCTTTGCGCGATCGTTGCGGGCGAACGATCGTTATATCCACATCTTGCTCATCGTTTGACCGAATCACAATGGGACATAGGTCTTAAGACCTATGTCCGGAGGGACACGCCGGCCTGAACGCACGACGCCTAGGACGCGATGTTGTCCCTGGCCCAGAGCGCAGCTCCGGTCCGATCGCCGACGCCGAGTTGTGCATACACGCTCGTCAGGTGAGCTTTCACCGTCTTCTCGGCGATTTGGAGTCGATCGGAGATCTGGCGATTCGTGAGTCCGAACGAGAGCAGCCGGAGCACGTCGAGCTCTCGGTCACTGAGCGACACGGAGGTTTCGAACGCGTCGACCAGCGTTCGCGCCGCAACGCTGTCGAGAAACGACGCCCCTGACGCAGCGTCTCGAACCGCGCGCAACAAGTCTTCGGGTGGTGCATCCTTGACGACGAACCCGATCATGCCGGCCTCGAGGCATGCGCGAACGTCTTTGCCCTCACGGTGTGCCGTGAGGGCGACCATCGCCACCTCCGGTGACTGGGCCCGGATTCTGCGAGCAGCCTCTATGCCACTCGTGGCCCCCATGTTGAGATCGAGCAACAAGACGTCGGGGAGCTCCGTTTGTGCAAGCTGCGCGGCCTCGTCGGCATCTACGGCCAGACCGACGAGCTCGATGTCTTCGATATCGCTGAAGAAGGCCTCCAGTCCTGCACGAACGAGGTGATGATCATCGGCAATCGCGACGCGGATCATGCGGAGATCTCCAGCTCCAACGTCGTCCCACCGAGTTCGTTTCTTCCCGTCACCGTGACGACTCCGCCGATGTCAGCCGACAGGTCCTGCAGCAGCGGGATTCCCATGCCCGTACGCGGAGCTTGCTCGTCGAATCCGGAACCGTCGTCAGAAAGCTCGATGACCAGCCCTTCCGGATCAGACTCACGAATCGAGAGGCCAACCGAGGTCGCCTTCGAGTGTTTGATGACGTTGCGCAGACCTTCCATCACGAACCGGTAGATGAAGCGCTTCTGCTGTTCGTCTCGAATGACGACCGTCGGGCTGAAATCCATCGTGGTCTTCAGACCGTGTCTTGCCTCTGCTTTGCTCAGTTGATCCTCAAGAGTGAGCTCCAGATTGGCAGAAGCGATATTGGGAGGATGAATCTCGATCGCCAGAGTCCGCAGTGAGGTCAAACTCTGTCGAAGCGCCTGTGATGTGGCATCGAGCGTCTCCGCGAGTTTCGGATCACCCTTCGCCTTCGCCTGCGCCGAGTTCAGAAGCAGAGCTGTGCCGGTCAGGTCTTGAATCACCCCATCGTGGAGGTCGGCCGCGATCTGACGACGCTCATCGGATGATGCATCGGCAGCGCGAGCCAAGAGTCGTTCCCGTTCAATTCGATCTGCGTTCATGCGACGGTTCATGCGTCGCGCCATCGTCAGGGCGAGCAGCCCGACGGTCGTGAGACTGAGGAAGATGATCGGCAACACGGTTGCTGCAATACGTTCGCTCGAGCGTTCGATGGACTGCGAGTCGAAGTAGGTCTCGAACAAGACGGACTCGCCGTCGGGGCTTTCTATTGGCAGGTACACCTCGAGCAGCTCGCCGAGACTGGTTTCGAATCGATTCTCGGGACCTTCGTGATGGCCAACTTCGGCAACGGCGATGGCGCGCTCCTGTGCCTCGAGACGAGCGGGGTCCAGGTCGTACACCTCGCCGATCAGGTCGGGGACATCGGAGTAAATGATCGTGCCGTCGGCGGCCCAGAGTTTCACCCGGACCATACGGTCGCCGAGGAGATGCTCACGAACGTCGCGGTCGAGCCGGTCGAGCGCGTCGGGGTCCCCGGCAAGCAACTCTGCCGTGAGGTTGGGCACGATGCTGCGAGCGGATTGTTCCGTCAGCGACCGAGCTTCGCTGAGTGCTTCGCTGTGGCCAGCCCGCTCAGAGGCGACGACGGTGCCGCTACCGATGACTACAAGGCCGAAGAGCATGATCGCCGAAAACTGCGCCAACGGCCTTCGAAGCCACTCGGCCAGACGCGATTCAGTCAGGAGTCGCATGGCACCGCCTCACTCTTCGCCCCAGCCACCCAACTCACCAGCAGCTGCATTCGCCCAAAATGCCCGCTCATCTCGTCGCCCCCACCCCAAGGCACGCCCACTCTTCGTCCGCTGAAGAGGAACATATCACCACGTTGCGTGATTCAACAAACCCAAAGCTTGCTGAAGGCAGCCCGAATGGTGACCGCCGATGGCTTCCTGCTCGCCCGCCGTGTGCTGTCAGACGAACGGGAGCGGGACTTCGCCCTTGAGGCTTGCAAGCTGATCATTGGACCAGATCTTGTGCTTGAAGCGAGGGTTCTTCGACGACATGTCAATCAGATAGAGACTGTCGTTTTCTGGCGCAGGAAACTCGAGAATGTCGGCGAGATTTCGCGCCAGCCATTGTTCGATCTTGAGCACGACGAGTTTCTTGCGGAGTCGGCCCTGGACGTCGCGATTCAACACTGTCGGCAGCGTGTTCAGGGTGAGAATCTCATCGATGGCCGGACTCGCCATCTTCTCTCGACCCTCGGAGCTCGCGTAGAAGTGCGAGACGGCAAACACGGTCCGATGCAGTTTCGCCGTCTTGAGGAACTCACACGACTTGACCACCGTCGAACCGGTTCGCACCATGTCATCGAAGAGCACCAGGTCATGTCCAGCGATCTCATCGATGCCGTTGTCGCTCTCGGCATGCAGGGTGATTTCGACATCGCGTTCGCCGCTGCGCTCCTTGTCGAGAAGCACGAACTTGGCCTTTGGGAGCGACAAGGTGTTGAACATCTCGCGAACGAATTCTCGAGCACCTTTGTCGGGCGCACACAACACGAGCCCATCACCGTCTCCCTCGAAATCAACGATGTTCGAGTTGTGCAGATAGTCGCCGTAGACGTCGTACGGGATGAGGTTGTGAAACCGTCCTTCGAAGACTTCGGTGAACTCGGCTTGCACTGCAACCGAGTGATTGTGGACGGTTACCACGCGGTCGACACCGGCGAGTCGCAGCATCTGGGCATAGAGCCGCGACGAGAATGGCTGGCCATCGAACTTCTTCAGGTCGGCGATGTCTCGCTCGAAGTGCGTTGCCCCCTGGTCGTGACGCGGCCCCCGGTCTTGCGCGCTGAAGAACAGATCTGGTTCGACCAGCACGACCGCCTCGGCACCGTTGTCTTTGGCTGCGCGGGCGATCAGCAGGTTGCGCATCGCAAGCGCGTTGCGAGTCAGGGTCAAACTCGTCGTACTGACGATCACGATCGTCTTGCCAACAAGGCGATGACCGATCGCCGTCAGGTCACTCTCGTCGGAGATGAAGCGCGGGCAGAACTCGCTGTTCGCAAACTCCTTCATGCTGATCATGTCAGCGATGTCTTCGGATTGTCCCAAGGCATACGCGATGTCGATCGCGAACGGGTCGTCGGAGGCGTTCCCCACCACGATCACGTCGCCTGCAAGAACTGCTGGAGCCACTGTCACATCTCGCCCTGTCGTCGACGAAATGCATTCTACAACCGCGGAGGTTCCGCTGCCGCAGGCGGGCAACAGCGTTTCCGGACGGCCCCGGGGAACAGAGGCACGACCGCTCGGGTTGCTTAGAAGTGCGTATCGTTCTCGGTCTTGTCATCGTGGTTCTCACGGCATGTGCCTCGACGGGACCGCTCGCAGATCTCGCGGTCGGCCCGAATCTTCCGCACCAGATATCCAATCAGGGCGGCGGAATGGAAGGACACACGCCACGTGGATTTGCTGGTAGTGGCACTGGCCTGTTCGCGGGGGACGATTTGAACCCAAATTTCCCGCCCGACGATGGAATCCAGATCTGGTTGACATTTCAACTGCCGTTCGTCCTGCCCGCACCCGAGGAGGCGATGCTCAGGTCAGAATTGCTCGATCCACGTGGGAGTCCCTTCACCGACCTGGGAACCTTGCTCGCGGAGCCGATCGCTTATGACAGTTTCGACCGCGAGAACTTCGACCTTGCGGCGATTGGCGAGGCCGTTGAGTGCGTTCGTCCCACTGCGGGCAGTGTCGAATGTGATGTCACCGAAGCGGTTAGGAGCGCCATTGACGACAGTGCTGCACGCGTCCAGTTTCGGCTGAAATTTCAAACCCTGACCGATGGTGATGGCGAACCAGACCTCGCCCGCTTTTTTCGGTCAGACCCCAACACCAACGAGAGAGGTATCTTCACGCTCGACCTGCGGTGAACTTCAGAGGTGAAGGTTTCGACGCTCGAAGGCCGTGATCGCCGCGACCGTCACAACCATCGTGGTCACCAACAGCAGGACGAAGTGGCCCGAATTGAACTCGCCGGTGAGGGCCTCCCCTGCTCCGTGCCAGGACCAGGGGTTGATGTTCGAGAGCCAGCTGAGCCCATCGATCAACTCGGCGAGTGAGTTCGCCAAGAACGCGATCAGAATCGTCATCCAGCCGAGACCGGTCGCCATGCCTGGTGCACCTGTCAGGGTCGAGACCAGTAGTGCAACGCTGCCGATGAGCAAGCCAAAAATCAGCATGGGCAGCGTCGCAAGAAGCACTCGATCAACGCCGACCTCCGCGCCGGCGAGCGGCCCACCGATGAGCACGCCGATGAACGATGCCAGTCCGCCGATGGTCGCAACAATCGCCACGAAAGCCCACCACGCCCCGGCCAGGGCGCGTCGGCTGAGCGGCTGAACGGCGAAGACGACAAGTGTCTGATCTCGCTCCGCCCGAGCAAGACTCGAACCGGCCGCGATCGCGGCTCCAGCGACGAGGAGTGGGGCGATCAGGCTGTACACCTGACTGCGGATGTACCCCTCGGGGCTTGCGATATCGGCATCGCCGATGAAGGCTTTGTATGCGTCGGGTAGATCGTCCGCAAGTCCTTGCAGCTGGTCATCGAAGCTCGGGTAAAGCGCAAGGTAGCCGATCGAGGTGAACAACAGTCCAGCGCAGATTCCGAGAACGAGGATCCTTCGAGAGCGAAGCAGATCGATCGTCAGCGTGATCATGAGCCCACCTCCTCGTCGCCGCGATACAGGGCCAGAAAGGTCTCCTCGAGTTCGACGGGATGTGCTTCGATCGTGACAGCGCCGAGCTCCCCCGCACGGGTGAGCAATGCAGCGACAGGTCCGCGATATTGCACGGTGACCTCACCGTCGTCTGCAACGGTGATGCCCTCGGTGTTTGGTACCGAGTCGAAGTCCGCAGCGGCCACCGCGTCACTCCCGAATCTGAAACGCACTCGACGAACCGCACGTTGGGCGAGGGAGGCAAGGGGCAACTGCTCAACCAATCGGGCGTCTCGGATGAACCCCACGTGATCGGCCACCGCCTCGACGTCGTGAAGCGAATGCGACGAAAGCAACACGGTCCTCCCCTCGTCGGCGATCTCGCGCAGCAGGACCCCAATCTCGCGTTGCAGCAGCGGGTCGAGCCCATTGGTGGGTTCGTCGAGAATGATGAGTTCCGGTTCGTGTGCCAGAGCGGTGACCAAACCGAGCTTCTGCCTGTTACCCAGCGAAAGCTCGTGGCCTTTCTTCGACAGGTCGAGGCTCAATCGCTCGGCGAACTGATGGCCACGTTGAACCACGTCCGGTTGTTTTCGCAGACTTGCCAAGAGCCGGAGCAGCGATTCCCCGTTGTGGTGACGTGGTGCGGGCTGGTCTGATGCGAGCACGCCGATCCGCCGGTGCAGCGCCGTGGCGTCCCTCCATGGATCGAGATCGAGCACGGAAACCGAGCCGCGCTGTGCTCGGATGAGCGATGTCAGCATCCGGATCGCCGTCGATTTCCCAGCCCCGTTTGGGCCGAGGAATCCGTACACCTGCCCGGTCGGCACTTCGAGGTCCAGTTCGACCGCGCCCACCCCGGGGGCGTACTCGTACGTGAGCGAACGAGACGTGATCGCCGCACTCACGAGGCGCTCTCAACAGCCACCTCAGCGGCAACATCAGTGATCCAAGTCGAGATCATGTTCAACACTCGCACATCGACGGGCCGCTTGATCTGTTTCTTGTAGGTGCGCACGGTGGCTGGGCCGTCGTCGCTTCGAAGAAGATGGGTGACGTCTTCAAGCACGTGACCCGAGCTGTCTTCTCCCGCGAGCTCGACGATTCGCTCCACGTCGGCAGGATTCACCTGGACGTCTTTCGATCCGGTAATCGCCAGAAGAGGCAGATCGATCCTAAGCAGTGTCTCTTGGGGGTCGTGTGCCATGAACTCGCGCATCCACTTCGCATTCACTTTCACGAACTGCATACGAATGACGTCATCGGTACTCGCCTTGATCTGAGCAAGACGTTTGCTTTGCGTCTTCGCAAGGTCCTGTCGGAGAAGGCCCATGATCAACTTGACCGGTTTCGGCAACGTCTTGGCGAGGCCTTCGGCCTGCCAACGAAGGACGTCTTCACCCGATGTCGCCGTGCCGGCGAGCAGGACGGCTCCAGCCAAGGTGCTGTCAGCAGCAACGAGTTCGGCGGCGATGAGTGCACCTTCACTGTGTCCGACGACGAACATCGGCCGTTCCTGAACCTGCAGTCGGTCCCGGAGCGATGCAATCGCTGCCTTCGCATCGGTCACGTTGTCGTGAAATCCGGTGGTCGAGAAGTCACCCTCGCTGGCACCCACTCCGCGTTTGTCATAACGAAACGAGCTGACTCCGGCGCCCTCGAGATGCGCGGCCACCTGTCCCATGACGTCGATCGGCATCCGTTTCATGTTGGAGTCTCGATCGATCTTTCCTGACCCGCTGATGAGCAATGCGATCGGGCCGCGGCCTCTCGGCGTCGGTTCGGTGAGTGTGCCAACCAGCTTCGTCACACCCGAGCGAAAGGAGATTTCTGTCGTCTGCATGTTGCGTACCAAGTTTCTTCGCCGGCGAACGTGCCCGGTCCTTTACTAGCGTTCTCAATAGTGATAACATTCTCAATTATGAGAGTCAAGCGCGATCTTCTTCTTCACCCGGTCCGGCTCAAGGTGGTCCAGCTACTCGTCAAGCAGCCCATGACGGCGAGCGAGGTGCTCGAGGTTCTGCGAGACGTCTCGCAGGCAAGTCTGTATCGACATCTGAAAGCACTTGTCGATGGCGGGTTGTTGAAGGTGGTCGACGAGCGGCCGATCCGCGGCGGCGTCGAGCGCACATACGCAACCATTGAAGCCGCGGTCATGTTGAACTACGACGACATGGCCGACGTCGGCGCCGAGGAACATTTCCGATTCTTTGCGACCTTCGTTGGCATGTTGCTCACGGACTATTCGAGATATCTCGAGCGGGATGACTTCGACCTCGAGAAGGATCGCGTTGGCTACACCCAGGTGCCGCTCTGGCTTTCTACCGAAGAGTTCGACGAGTTTGCCGAGGAGCTGCGAGAACTGGTGGAGAATCGGCTGTCCAACGAACCAGCTCCCGGAAGACGGCGGCTCCTCCTCAACACCATCGTGCTCCCCGGCGAGACCTGAACGATTCGTACTCGTCGAGCTTCGACGGCTAGAGATGGGGCATGAAGTCACTTCTCTCCGTCGAGGTCGGCGGCCCCGACACACTCGTTCTGTCCGACATCGATGCTCCAACGGCTGGACCAGGTGAGGTCGTCATCGACGTCCACGCTGCGTCGGTGAACTTCCCCGACGTTTTGATCATCGAAGATCTCTACCAGTTAAAGCCACCTCGCCCCTTCGCACCGGGCGCAGAGGTTTCTGGAGTCATCTCGTCTGTCGGAGAGGGAGTCGAGTCGTTCGCCATTGGCGACCGGGTGTTGTCTGCCCCAGGACACGGGGGCATGACCGAGCAGATCGCGGTCCCTGCTGCGACCGTCATACCCATCCCCGACGGCATGCCACACGATGAGGCAGCGTCGTTCCTCTTGACCTACGGCACCAGCCATCACGCGCTTCGCCAGCGGGCCATCGCCAAAGAGGGTGAAACGTTGTTCATCCTCGGAGCCGCGGGAGGCGTCGGTCTCGCTGCCGTTCAGCTCGGCAAGGCCATGGGTCTGACCGTGATCGCCGGGTGTTCGAGCCAGGAAAAGGTCGATCTATGCATCGAGAATGGAGCCGATAGCGGCATCGTCTATCCACACGGTCCGCTCGATCGTGACGCACAGAAGGCGTTGTCCTCAGAGATCAAAGCAGCGGGTGGTGGTGGCGTCGACATCGTGTACGACGCGGTTGGCGGCGACTTCGCTGAACCCGCACTTCGCGCCATGAATTGGGAAGGGCGGTTTCTCGTGATCGGCTTTCCCGCCGGAATCCCGAAGATCCCGCTGAATCTTGCGTTGCTGAAATCGTGCCAGATCGTCGGAGTGTTCTGGGGTGCGTTCACGATGGTCAGCCCAGACATCCATCGCGCCAACGTCGAGGAACTCTTCACCATGTACGCGGCCGGGAAGATCAAGCCGCATGTGACCAGCAGGTACCCACTCTCCGAGGGCGCCGAGGCGATTCGCGAACTCGCGGAGCGTCGCGCAAAGGGCAAGGTCGTCGTCGAGGTTCGCTGACCCCGGCAGCGCTAGATCGGGCCGATGACGACCGGATCGCCGAGCGCGATCGTTCCACCGACGATCGTGCGATACACGACGCCGGCACGCTTGTGCAGAGCGAGTTTTGCGTCTCGACCCAGGTTGTCCTCGAGCAACTTGCAGGGAGCAGCATCTCGTACGACCTCGAGCTCAACCTCACCGATCATCAGTCTGGATCCAGGAGTCCGATCGAGCAGTCCGGAATCGATGGTGATGTTGCGTCGGGTGTGAATCGCCTCGAGCGGCCGACCGATCTCTTCCTCAGCCCGCGCGATCTCTTCGAGCGATTGCACGGTCACCTGACGATGGCGAGCATTCTCATAACGATCGCCGGTGATCCCATGCCCATCGCGGATCTCGACCGACTCCGCGCTTCGCATGTCCATCCGCGCGGCAAGAGCGGTCTGCAACCCAACAACGGCTGTCATCACGAGAGTGTACGTGCCGGCGGACCAGCAGGTCGGCGTCTATCGAGTCCGAGCGCCATTCAACATCGTGCCAATCGGTGAGTACCGGACGGCGTATTGATACGAGATCAACAACAGAACAGTCGTCAGAGCAAAAATCGCCGGGAAGGCGACTATCGGCGCGAGTCCGAGGCTGCTTGCAGCCCCCTGGCCCACGATAACCAGCGGAAGGTGGACCAGATACATCCAATATGACGCATCCGAGAGCCAGCTGACCCACGCGCGCTGTCTGTTCAGAACCGTGCGGAACAGTCCGAGAAGGCCAAAACTCATGGTCCAAGCAAAGGCAACCTGAACGACCGCGGAAGCGTTCCAATTGTCCTGCATCAACCACTGCCCGAGCGGGAACAACACAAGCGAACCAACCAGCAACTGCAGTCCCCACCATCTACCCAGCACGTCGATGAACTCGTCGCCAGAGGCCGTCGCCCGGCCGAAGAGCAAGGCCCCAAAGACAAAGAAACCCGTATAGAAGGCGAGCACTCCGTCGTTTGGTATGAACGTGTCAGAGAAGTCTGCACCAAAGACGTCGTCGGCCATTCGAGTTGACGGGACGATCGTCAGTAGCGGCAGCGCAACCAGGCCAAGCAGGACCAGCTTCGGCGAGGACAGCAACTTCTGAAACCAGCCAGCGCTGGTTGCCGCATCGATCGCTGCAGCGGCGACCGCGAAACCAGCGATCATCCAGACGAGAAACCACAGGAACCATAGGTGCGAGAGGGTAATCGCCGCCGGAACATGGCTACCGGCCCCGTCGACGAGTCCGTCGGCGGCCACATACGACAGACGTACGAGGGGCACGATTGTGAACACCCCAACCACAAACGGGATGCCGATGCGCCGGATGCGATGCGACAGAAGCCCACGCAGCCCTCGAGAGCGCCACAACATGGCCGTGAAGTACCCGCTCAACATGAAGAAGATCGGCATGCGAAATCCGTGTATGAACTCGAAGAATCCCCAGGCGAACGCCTCGCCTTCTGTGGCGCTATACGGCACAAAGGCGATAGCGGCGTGAAGCGCGACACCAGCCAACATTGCAAAGGCTCGCAGAGCATCGAGGTCGTGTCTTCGCTCGTGTACACGCGATTGCGAACGTGTCGCCGGCAAAGGCGCTAGTCGTGACATATCGTCGTCAATCGTGTCGGTGCGCTCTAGTGCCATCGCATGATTGTTAACACGCTTACGACTCGCGTCATGAGCCGAATGAACTCGCGTGCGATTTCCCAACCAAAAGGAGTTGCTGAGACCGAGGCAACAAGAGTCGGGAAGTTCATGCCCACTCGAAGGGTTTCTTTCACATGCCATCGTTCGCGAACATCACCCTCCAGGCTCACGATGGCACGCTCCAACCTCTGACAGAGCTCGGTGACAGACCGATCCTGCTGCAGGTACTCCGCTACTACGGCTGACTGCCTTGCCTCGAATTGCTCTCGCAGTTGCGTGAGCGTCAAGACGAGCTCGACCAATTCAACGTGCGGCTCCTCGGCGTGGCGACGCGCGAGGCGTACCAAGCGCAGAAGTTGACCGAGGATGGTTTCGGGGTTGAGCTGTTCCTTGACCCCGATGACCAGATACGACGACTGCTTGGATCGGCAGAGCGGTTCGAGTGGTGGAGGTTGTTCCATCCAATCGGGGCCAAGGCCTATGTACAGGCCGTCCGCCAGGCGAAACGTTTCGATCCCATCTGGACCGAAGCGACACAACGACCCGGTCTTGTCCTGATCGATCGAGACCTCAACCTGCGCTGGTCCCGCGTTGGCGCCCGTATTGGTGACTACCCGTCCGCTGACGAGGTCATCGGCGCAGTACGAGACGCCCTTTCCTCGTAGCGGCACTTCTGGTCATAGGGGTCGCGATGGGGGCAATCCCCGATGATCGAAGTGTGTGCATCGTCCAGTGTGGTTCGTAGCTCGACAGCAACGGTCTGATCGAGAACCAAGGGACTTGTCATGAAGATTGTCGCCACAACGGTCGGATCCTTCGTCGTGAGCGTCGCAGCCCTGGCTGCGATCCTCGTCAGCGAAGAGGCAAACCGCGAACTCAGCTAGATCCGATAGAACCTCTCGGCGGTGCCCGCGAACATCGCCTTCTGGGCATCGAGGCCATATCGATGTGTCATCTCGAGCATTGCCGAGATGAGCGTTTCGTAACTCACGGCCACCCGATCCACCGGAAAGTTGGAAGCGACCATGCATCGCTCTGGCCCGAACGCGTCGATGCAATGCTCGACCAGCGGACTCAGGCGGTCGACGAGCTCGTCAACTCGCGCCGGAGGGCTCGAGTTCTCGAATCCGAATCCAAGCGCTGGCATCAGTAGGCCCGAGAGTTTGCACGTGACGTGTGCGTGCTCCGCCAAGCCACTGATCGAGTCACGCCATTGAGAGCCGATCCGCGCCCGTTCTTGATCGGACACCCCCACTCCGTAGAAGTCGCCACCGACGCCCACCGGGCTTCCGGCATGGCAGAGCACGAGGGGTACCTCGGGGTTGTGCGCCGCGAGTTCGGAGACCTCGTCGATCTGCCCGCTGTAGCACCAGGCGTCGAACGACAGATCATGCTCTGCGAGCTGATCAAAGCCGCGGCGGAAGGCCAACGTCCGGCTCAGTTGGGGCGTTTCGCTGAAGTTCATGACCATGTCATGCTTGTGCCACGAGAGCATGTGGCGCACTCCCCGGACTTTGCTGCTTGCCGCTTTGTGAGCTGCGAGCACCTGACCGACATCGACGCCCAACGCCAGGTCGGCGTGCGCCACGATCGCGGCTGGTCCGTCGTCGAGACCTTCGAGCCAGCGGGTTTCACCAACGGGATCGAGCGGCGTCTTGTCTTTCCAGCCCGCCTGTACGTGGACATAGCGGTCGACCTTGCACGATGTGGCATCGGCTCGAAAGTCCGCCGGGAGATAATCCGAGAGCAGGTCGGTGTCGCGGCCGAAGTACGCAACCGTCTCCTTTGGCATCAACCTGGCGGCCATGAACCGCAACACCCGGTCATTCCACCCGAACAGTTTTCCCAGCGGCTGCATGGGCCGTGGTGTGCCTTTGAGGTCGAAGAGGTGCATGTGTGGATCGATCATCTCGTCAACCGGCATCGAAATCATGGCGGCGACCCTATGCCTTTTGCAGAGCCGTGTCTTCCGCAGAGCAGTGTCCTCTTCACTAACAGTGTCACACCCGTTTGTTATGTTTATAACAAGATCAATTGGATTCGTTAGAGAGTCTTGACGAATCCGGCAGGGAAGACCCAATGCTGAACAACCCTTTCCGACCCGGCTTTGGGTCGTGGCCACCTGCATTCGTCGGACGCGAGCATGTGGAACTGCTCTTCGGTGAAGGTCTGGCCAACGGTCCCGGTAGTCGATACCACAACTCGCTTGTCACCGGCGCACGAGGCCTCGGCAAGACCGTTCTCCTCGCGTCATTTCGAGACATCGCAGAGGCCGAGGGGTACCTCACCGTCGCCGTCGATGCGAACGACGGCATGCTCCGCAGAATCGTGCGAGACCTCCTTCTTCTCGAAGAAGAGCTCGAGCAAAAGCCGGGCTGGCGGGCCACCAAGGCCCAAGCTGGGGCGAGCGTCGGCGTCGTGCGCGGACACCTCGACTTCACCAAGGCCGACGGTGGTGACCCGCTGACCACCGACCCGATGACCATGCTCAAACCGCTGCTCGAACGCGTCACGGCGCGTGTAGTCGCCGGTGGAGGTGCCGGTTTGTTGCTGACCGTCGACGAGATGCACGCTGCGATTCCTCGTGAACTCGAACGGCTCGGCAACGACTTGCAGCATGTGCAGGACGTCGCATTTGCCGGTGCAGCGCTTCCGAGCATCGTCGACATGATCTTCAACGAACGCGGTGCAACCTTCTTCAGCCGAATTGCCCGCTTTGAACTCGAGCCACTCACTACAGCCGAATCGGTCGAGGCGCTCTGCACCCCCTTCGACGAGGCCGACGTGTCCTACGAACGCCCACAGATGACCAAGGCTGCCGACCAGACCCTGGGCTATCCGTATTTGGTGCAGTTGTTGGGATACGAGATCTGGCACCGACTCGACGAAGGCCAACCGATCGGGGCCTCTGTCATCGAGGAGTCGTACGAGGCCGCGAATGAACAATCGATCCTCGACGTGCTGCAACCCACCTGGCGCCAGCTGTCACCCTCATCGCGAAGAGTCCTGGCAGTTCTCGCCAGCGATCCCGAAGGTCGTGCCACGGTCAAGCAGATCCGAGAGGAACTCGACAAGACCAGCTCGTGGGTTTCCGTCTACCGGTCGCGGTTGATCACCGCAGGGGTCATTCGAGCCGCTGGCCGGGGGGTGGTCGAGCTCTCCGGCGGCGTGCGAGCAGCCCAGTGGATACGCGAGCAGGTCGAGCTCGACTGATCTCACGCCTCTCCGAGAAGATCGGCCAGAACCGCTGGAAACCCGTCGATGAGGTCATCCGGAATCAGTCCGGGGCCGAAACGTCTCGCAGCATCGCCGTGCATCCATACGGCCGCGCAGCTCGCAGCGAATGGGTCCATGCCCTGAGCGATCAACCCGGTGATCATCCCCGCCAACACATCACCCGAACCTGCTTTCGCCAGATAGGGGCTGGCGTGCGTGTTGCGTACGACTCGCCCACCCGGCTCGGAGATCAGGGTCTCGGCGCCTTTCAGCACGACGACGGCATTGGCGCGCTGTGCCGCTGCGAGCGCTCGGTCTTCCCGTTCTCCCGTGATGTCGGGAAACGTCACCGCGAACTCCCCCTCGTGGGGTGTCAGCACACGGTGCGCAAACCGCGAGCCGAGCGACACGTGTGAGGTAAGGGCTCCAGCGTCAAGCACGACCGACGCCTCAGCTGACGTCGCCGTCGCGATGGCCAACGCTCCGCTTGGCAACCCGCCTGGCCCCAAGAGAAGCGCGGTGACCGACCGACGTTGTGCAACAGCGTCGTCGCTGACCATGATGTCGGCGGGCAAACTGGTGCGGTAGACGTCGCCGCGCTCCTCGGCCACCAGGGTCACCAACCCAGCTCCGATCCGCGAACAGGCGCTCGCGGCGAGGCGACTGGCGCCAGTCAGGTCGGGGGCACCGACGACGACCGCGTGACCTCGTCGGTACTTGTGGTCATCGACGCCTGGGCGAGGTAAGGCCGATGACCACAACTCTGGCCCATTCGTCGACAGGTTCATGAACCCACACTACGAAACACATAGGCTCGATCGATGGCGCACCCACCGCAGTTCGATGATGACGACCCCGTGCTGGTTTCGTTGCGCGAGATTTGCCTCGCGCTACCAGGCGCTGCCGAGAAGGTTTCGCACGGCCGACCTGCCTTTTACACCAAGAAGATCTTCGCCATCTATGGCGCGGTGACGAAGGGCGACCACCACTCGGGCCGATTCGATCAGGCGCTCGTCTTCTTGCCGGACCCCGACGAACGATTGGCGCTCGAGCAGCATGACCGTGTCTTCACCCCTGCCTACTGGGGACCGCACGGGTGGCTCGGGTACGACCTCGCTCCTGCGAAGACCGACTGGACCGAAGTCGCCGAACTCGTCGAAGACTCGTTTCGCAACACCGCTACCAAGAAGCTGACGGCTGAACTCGACGCGACCCGCTGACGGGGATTGCGGGCGGGTGCAACACCCATTCACCGACGACGGGTGCGCACGTACGGTGAGATCATGGCGGCGCCGCGCACCCTGCGACAACTGATCTTCGTGCTCGCAATCATCGCGGCCGCGTGCTCGTCTGAACCACAGGCAGCCTCTCAACAGACACCGCCGCCCTCGACGGCGAGCACGACGCAGCCCCCATCGACGACGTCGACCGCTCCCGACCCGACCGAAGCTCCGCCCACGAGTACCGCGACAGCCTCGTCGAGTCCGCTCACAAGTACCAGACCCGAGCCCGAGTTCGTACAGCTCCAGGACGGCTGTTACGCCGGGCCGGCATGGCGCGACGGCTTCACCGAGATCCCGCCGAGCCGGCAAAGCAGCGACCTCCCACAGGTCAGTCTCAGCGAGGTCGACGTGAATGGCGACGGATCCCCCGACCGCGTCGTCGTGCACGAAAATGGCGACATCCAGATCGATCTCGGCGATGCGGGGTGGACAACGCTTATGCCTGCCTATGTGAGCTACGAACTCGCCGATGTTGCCGACCTCGACAACGACGGCGACGACGAGCTTCTCCTCCAACGCAATGGGAACAACTACGGCGGAATCGAGGTCGCCGACCTATCAGCCTGCGAAGTTCGGCTCGCACTGTCGACCGAACGTACGGACACGGCGTTCTACGGCAACTGGTGCAGCAGCGCCGGATGCTTCGGGACTCTCGAGCACACAGAGTGCCGAACGGACGAGACAGGAAGCTTCATTCGGCATCACGTCGCAGCAGTCGCTGACGATCAGCTCGATGACTGGAGAGCGGGATTGATCGATACGGCCACGTGGGAGTACGCCGTCACCGATCATCGACTTGTCGAAGACGTGATGACCACTGAGCTAGCCGAGACGAACACCGAAATAACGCAAGCCCAGGCTTTCGCGACGATGGGCAACCCGGGCCTCGGAACCACCTGTCGCAGCTCAGCGGAAGGTTAGGCGTCGGGGCTGAGGTAGGTCGGCGCAGTTGGTTTGAGCGGGCGGGCATACCAGAGCGGGCGACGCAAGCCATTGGGACCGGGGGCCGGACGGGTCTTTGCTAGCCACTCGAGGTAGGCCTCGCGAGACTTGTTCGTGTCGACGACGACATCGCCGTATTGATCCCCCGCCTCAGCCGGAGTGACTCGGACACGCTGATGCCAGCACTGCATGCCGGAGATCGGGTCGGGCTGTACGGCGAACGTGAGGTTCTGGTGCACACCGGTGTCGGTCCACCAGATGCGGTTCGTGTCGTCGTCCTCGGAATCCCACGTACGAATCCCGTCGGTACGCTTGAGTTGCCATACGCCACGCTCGTCAGGCTTGCGCTCTGGAAACTTGATATCAGCCTTACCAGCGCCCCAGCTGCGGGCCTTGTCTTCTTCCAGACGCCAGCGGCCCATGTGGTGCGAAGCCGCCACGATGCCAGGACGAATGCCCTCGGTCTGCCACGCGCTGATCACGAAGTGGCCAATTCGGGTCGTGACCCGCACGAGGCCGTTCTCTGCGATGTTCAGCTTCTCGGCGTCCTCGGGATGCAACCAGAGCGGGTGACGGTGACTGATCTCGCTCAACCACTTGCTGTTTGCCGAACGGGTGTGGATGAGCGTGGGGATGCGGAAGGTCGGCAGAAGGATTCGTTCATTGCCGAGCGAACCTTCGGCATCGGGCTCCATATCGAGGTCTTCCCAGTGCACATGGCTCGGAATCCACTTCGGCGTGGCGTACTCGGGCCAGCCCCAGTCCTTGAGCGTCGTCGAGAAGAGTTCGAGCTTCTTCGATGGGGTGACGAAACCTTCTTTGATCTCGCCGTCGATCTCGATTGCGGGAGATCCGTCGCCGAGTCGCGCGAGTTTGATGTCCTGCAAACCTTCCGGCGTGCCGTCCCACATGGCGGATGTGCCGGGCTTGCGAAAGACACCGCCCTCGTCCTTGACGCAGCCTTCCACTGCCGACGGATCGACATCGCGCTCGTATGGCGTGCGCTGATCGCCCTCGAGCGCGTATGCGCCTCGGTTGCGCATGTACTCGAGCGGGGTTTCGCCAGCGGCTGCCGCGTCTTCGGCCAGCCCCGGAACGTTCTCCGCGAACATCTTGCCGTAGTACTCGTCCACGCCGATCGGCTTGCCCGGGTTCTCTTCGCTCTCGAAGTACTGCCGGATGCCCATCTCGCCATCGGGGTCGATCGCCCACGAAAGGTCGATCCAGAATTCGTTCTCTTCCCAGACCTCGCCCGGGTTGAACTCGTGGGTGCGAGAATCGGCGTTGACCTCTTTGCCTTCTATCTCGGCAAACCGACGGAACACGCTCTGGCGAAAGGCGATCCACCGGCCCTGATGTGTTTCATAGCTGACGACATCGTGGCGTTCCGCGCCAACTCCCATTGGCAGGACGTAGTCGGCGAACCAAGCGGTCTCGCTCCAGGTTGGCGTGAGCGCTACGTGGCACTCGACCTTGTCGGGGTCGGTGAGCGCTTCCATCCAGCTGAAGCCGTCCGGGTTGGTCCAGATGGGGTTGTAGACCCGAGAGAAGTAGGTGTCGAGTTTGCCTCGTCCCTCGTTGAGAAAGTGCGGAAGGAGGATCGACATTTCGTGATAGGCGAGCGGAAACTCCTTCGGCCATTCGAGATCGTTCCAGCGTTCGATACCGGGTGCGCCGAGCGGCGCAGCCGGAGCGAACTTGTTCCATCCGTTGCCCGAGGTGCCACCTTCAGTGGCCACCGATCCAGTCATCACGGCGATGAAGAAGAGACATCGAGCGACCTGCCAGCCACCCATGTTTCCCGCGCCCGCGGCACGCCAGTTGTGTGAGGCGAACTTGGTTGGGTGTTTGCCGATGATGCTGGCGATCTCACGGATCTGCTCGGCGGGAATCCCGGTGATGTACTCAGCCTTTTCCGGGGTGTACTCGGCGTAATGCGCCTTGAGCGCGGGACCAAGCGAGGCGAACTCGTTGGGCATGTCGGGGAACTCTTCTGCCAGAAAGGTGTCCCAGTTCACCCAACGTTCGACGAACTCCTTGTTCCAGGTGTCGTCCTCAAGCATCTGATGAATGATCGAGAGGCACAGGAACGGTTCGGTGCCCGGCCAGGTGGGAAGCCAGTGGTCTGCCTTGGATCCGGTATTCGACAGACGCGGGTCGCAGACGATGACCGTGGCACCGTTTTGTTGGGCTTCGATGATTCGTTGTGCGTGCGGGTTGAAGTAGTGACCCGACTCGAGGTGAGCCGAGATCAAGAAGATAACCTCGGCGTTCGCGTAGTCGGCGGACGGGCGATCGTGGCCCATCCAGCTCTGGTAGCCAATGCGAGCATTCGATGAACAGATGTTTGTGTGGCTGTTGTGGCCATCTACGCCCCACGCCTTGAGCACGCGGTCGGTGTAACCCTCTTCTCCGGGACGGCCAACGTGATACATGATCTCGTTGTGACGCTCTTCCTGCATCGCTTTTCGCAGCCGCGCACCAAGCTCCTGTAGTGCCTGGTCCCAGCTGATGCGCTCCCAACCGCCTGAACCCCGCTCGCCGACACGTTTCATCGGGAACATGATCCGCTCGGGGTCATAGATCTGGTTCAACGTTGCCGGGCCCTTGGCGCAGTTGCGACCACGGCTGGCGGGATGCTCCGGGTTGCCCTCGACCTTCTCTATCTCGCCGGTGTCCTTGTTGAACCACGCGGTGAGCCCGCATCCGGCTTCGCAGTTGAAGCAGCTCGTTGGCACCAGGGTGTGGTGCTTTTCGACCTTGGTCGGCCATGCCTTGGCATCGAGGCTCGTGACGTCATGCCAGTCTTCGAGCGGCGGATACTTGTCTAGGTCAGTCATCGCAAGGCTTTCAGGAGAGAGGAACGGACTGGCCTGCGCGAACGAAGGCGGTTTCGGAAAGGAACATGCCGATCAGAGCAAAGATCCCGGCAAAGGCGCTGAGTGAAACCGCTGAGCCCGCGGACCCGCCGACGGTCACCGCGACGATGGCAAGGACGAGCGGGACGACAGCCCCAACGAGGATGCCTCCCCAGAACAGCGAGGCATTCTCGCCCTTCACCATGTTGTGGACAGCAAGTTCAACGTGCCGGGAACCGTGACTGACCGTCTCCATCCAGCTGAGAGCGAGCACGCCAACAACACCGCCGATAAGTGCGTATCGAACAGCGTCGGGGTCACGAACGTCCATGAAGACGTCGGCGATCATCCACGCCGCGGCCCCAGCGGTAACGGCCCTGGCCAACAACATCGGCAACAGCAGCGGCGTCTGCCAAAGATCTCGCCCCTCACACTGCGCAAAGAGAAATGCCGTGTATCCAGCGGTCGCCATACCGGCGAGCGCCGCAGGTATCGCCAGCACCTTGATCAGACCATCTGCCTCGAGGATGCCGGCAAGCAACCACGCGCCGCTCACGGCGCCGAACGCCATCAGCACGTAGGCGCCCTTCACCAGCCACGAGGAGAAGTTGCCCTTGGTCAGCAGGTAATAGAAGCGGGTCGGCTGCTTCAGGTCGAGAACCAACAGTGCGCTGGTGATGCCGAGGAAGACGAGCCCGACGAGCGGAGCCATGATGCCAACAGCGCCTTGCTGGTTGGAATGTCCGAGCAAAACCATCAGCGCCGCGATGAGCATCGCGCCACCGGCAATCGCCTTGGTGACGAGATATCCGGAGACCATCTGACCCCAGGTCGGCTTGTGTTTGGTGGTGTAGGCCGTGCGTGCGACGACACCGTCCATGTCGAGGGGTTTCTTGCCAATCGTGACGGCAACGGATGGGTGATCTGGTGTGGTATCGGCCCAGATCATGCCGTCGTTTGCGATCGCTGTGCGGGTTGGATCAAGCGACGCCTGGTCGGCGCCCTTGTAGAACACCTTGGGTTTCGTGTTCTGTTCTGGCGACCTCACGGAGACGTCGTTTCTGGCGATCATCTGGCTGATCTTTGACGTCGGGTCGTCGAGGTCACCGATGATAATGGCCTCGGTGGGACACACGATCTGGCACGACGGTTCGAGGTTCTGCTCCAACCGGTGGTTGCACATGTTGCACTTGTGCGCCGTGTTGGTTTCCGGGTTGATGTACAGCGCGTCGTACGGGCATGCGTTCATGCACGACTTGCACCCGATGCAGTCATCATCTTGAAAGTCGACCACGCCGTTGTCGGCACGGAAGAGGGCCGAGGTCGGGCAGATCGTCATACATGGCGCATCCTCACATTGGTTGCAGCGCATCACGTTGAACTTGCGAGCAACATCGGGGAAGGTTCCCGTTTCGATGTATTTCACCCATGTTCGATTCACACCGAGCGGTACGTCGTGTTCGCTCTTGCACGCAACCGTGCATGCGTGACAACCAATGCAGTTGTCACTGTCGAGAAGAAAGCCCAGTTTTGTCACTCTGACATCATGTGTGATCGGGCACACCTCATAGAAGGCACCTCTGACCAATGGCCCCATAGCTATCATCTATGGCATGCCACTCTCCGCAAGCTTTCCCGATCTCACCGCACTCGACTTGTATGCGTCGGTCGTCGAGCTCGGAAGCCTCGGTCGCGCCGCGAAGATCCATGGCATCGCGCAGCCGTCGGCGAGTAGCCGAATTCGCAATCTCGAACGCCAACTCGGCGTGACATTGCTCGAGAGGTCTCCCACTGGGTCCTCGCCAACATCAGAGGGAATCGTCGTCTCGGGCTGGACCGATGCAATTCTGCGTGCGGCGCACGATCTCGAGGCCGGCCTCGAGGCGCTCAAGGCGGAGCAAGTTGGCCGGCTTCGAATCTCGGCGAGCTACACCATTGCGGAGTACCTGCTCCCGGGTTGGCTGGGCCGCTTCGTCCGGGAACACCCGCGGGACACGGTCGCGCTCGATGTGGCTAATTCGACACACGTGCTCGCCGAGCTCGAGCGCGGTGAGGCAGACATCGGTTTCATCGAGACGCCCTTGGAGACTCCGTCGATGCAGGAGGCGATCATCGCGCATGATCGACTGGTCACCGTTGTACGGCCCGACCATCCATGGGCCGCACAAGAGTCGGTGACCATGGTCGAACTCGCCGAGACACCCCTCGTCATGCGCGAAAAGGGATCCGGCACGCGTGAAGCATTGGAGCAGGCGCTTCTCGAAGCCGGTCACGGACCCCCGGTCTCGGTGTTCGAACTCGGTTCGACCTCGGCGGTTCGCAGTGCAGTTCTCGGCGGCAACTCCCCCACCGTCATCAGTCAGCTCGCGGTAGCCAGCGAGCTGCGGGATGGCCAGCTCATCGAGGTCAACGTCCAAGGACTGCAGATCAACCGAGATCTGCGCGCGGTCTGGCCGAGCGGGAAGCCTCTTCCGAAGCTGGCCGCTGCGCTCCTGGCCGATCTGGTGTCGCAACAGCTCAACACATGACGCCCGACCTCGTGATCTTCGACCTCGACGGCACGCTCATCGACAGCATGGGGACACAAGCCACAGCCTTTGCCACTGCCGTCGAGATCTCGAAGGCGACGTCGACCACCTATGCCGAGGCTGAGCGCGTGTACCACGCCACTGCGGGAGCGCCCCTCCGACAACAATTCAGCGAAGCGATCTCTACTTCTGATCTCAGCACGCTCGACGCGCTCGAAACAGATTTTTGGAAGCACGTTGAAGGTTCGACGTTCGCGGCGTTCGCAGACGCCGATGACTGTGTGGCGCAACTCGTCGCGAGTCGAGTCCCCCTTGGCATCTCCAGCGGATCCTCGTGCGCGTCGGTCGAGAAAAAGCTTCATGACTCTGGGCTCGCTCGCTCTATACCAATTGCGCTGGGCTCCGATGACCCAAACATCGGAGAAAAGGGCGCAGCGCACGTGCAGCGAATCTTGCGACACCATTTCGATGGCCGATCTCTCAATGATGTTCGAATCGCCTTCGTCGGGGACACGACACACGATGTGACCTTGGCGTTGACCCTGGGCCTCGACGCCTACGGCATCCAGCGAGACGAGCAACTCCTGAAAGAACGAGTGCCCGGATCACACCTCCTCAGTGATCTCCGAGACCTACCGCCGATGCTCGGCGTCTGAACACACAAGCGATACGGGTTGACGTGAATCGAGAGGGACGATGACAGATCCCCACACAAGCGATACGGGTTGAGAGATCTCGTTGGGAACGGCGCCTGATTTCCGACACACAAGCGATACGGGTTGACGTGAATCGAGAGGGACGGTGACAGATCCCCACACAAGCGATACGGGTTGAGAGATCTGGTTGGGAACGGCGCCTGATTTCCTCGACGTTGCGAAGCTGGAGAGGAAAGCTGTGTGCCGGTTCCGGACGAGATCTCGGAGCGCAAGCTACCGCTTGCGCCAGCACGTCCAGGCGCTGAGGCCTTGTTCACTTTCGACATGAGCAGCCATGTAGCCGTTCAGAATCGGCGTGCCGATGTTTTCTTCGAACGACGCTCCGGTGAGTTCGGTGAACCGAACCGACCATGTCGGACGATTGATCTGCGCTCGACCCCAGTCGTCGGTCGGGCCAACGGCTGCGTCCGGATCGGCTTCGCCACCCGATTCGCACGGGAGAATGATCGTTTCGAAGGACCGTAGGTTTTTGCCGCCAGCGAGCGAGTAACCCATCCGCCACTCTGCCATCGCCTGCTCCTGGAACTGCTCGGTCACACGCAGATCCTGTTGTTCTTCGAGGAAGGTGTCACGTTCGGCGTCAGCCTGCAATTCGCTCGAAAGTGCTGCCTGCTGAAGGAAGATCAGCTGTTCGTGCAGTACCGCGATACGCGCATCGCGCTCCTCCAGCTGGAGGATGAGTTCTGCCACTTCTGGGGCCGGCGGCGCAGCTGCTTCGACGACCGCCGGCTCTTCGACTACCGGAGGAGCTTCGACGACCTCGATGACCTCTGGCTCGAGATCTTGGGCTCCACTGATGGACATGCCGAAGATGGTCACCAGCGCAGTTGCGGCGAGGATCGCAAGTACGACGGAACGACGCTGGGACGTAACAGAATTGTAACTTTTCATATCGGGGCGAAATGTTAAGGCGGATTCACGAGAATCCCACGCGGCCAACTGGTGACCTCTGGCACCAAGCCTCAACAGGTCCCTGTTGGCAACGAGTTCTGTGGATAACCCTCAGACCTGCGCGTGGAGTTGGAGACCTCCACCGTCGTTCGACGACCAGTCCGCGACGAAGCGGTAGCGGTCTCCCCGGATCGTCGTCGTTCGCCACTCGATCGTCTCATTGTTGTGCTGACCAAGCCTTTCCAGGAAGAAGGCTGCGTCATTGCGTTTCAGTCCAAGGCGATCCCGATCAGCGAAGCTTGGCAGAACGGGCATCAGGCGTTCCCAACCTCGGTTCGGACGAATCCCGCACGATCGTTCGAGTTCGTCGTAGAGCGCCGTGTGCGAGAAGTCGGCGTCGAGCAGCGGCGCCGCCAAGCTCAAGGGAAGCCACGCCCGATCGACGGCCAACGGCAGATCACCCGCGAACCGAATCCGTTCGAGAAAGAACAATTCGACCTCTTCGTGGAGCCCGAGATGCATTGCTGCTTCCGCATTTTGCACCGCACCCACTTCGAGCACGGTGCTGGTCTGCACGACACCTGCCGATTCGATCGACTTGAAGAGGCTGTACAAACCGCCGAGCGGTTGCTCGAACTCCGCTCGATTGACGACCGTCCCGCGGCCCCGCTCGCGTCGTAGCACCCCCGTCTTGTTGAGTTGCCGAATCGCCTCACGCACCGTGTGGCGACTGACCTCGTATCGATTGACCAATTGCGCGTCGGTCGGGAACCCGTCGTCGAATTCACCTGCGTCGAGGCGTCGGCGAAGCTCGGCTTCGAGCTGCGCCCAGAGGGGCATGGGGCTACTTCGGTCAAGCTGCAATGTCACAGCTACAACCTTACAAAGTGTTTGATTTGTATGGCCAACTCATGTGGCGCATTCGGAGGCTCCAACTTCCTTTATGTACGGACTTGTCTCGCCGTAGTCGATGTAGAAGTCAGGGCGGTCGAGCGGTTCAGGAAAGGCCCCGAGATCGCGCAGGTCGTCGGCTATCGCGGATGCCCCACCTACTCGATTCATCCAATCGCTGAAGCGCTCGCTCACCGATCGCTCCTCCACGTAGCGGCGGAGCACACGGATGGCCGCCTCCGGCGCAGCCTTTGCAGGTACACGAAGCGCCTTCTCCCCAAACGCGATCTGTTCCTGACCGACATGGCCTCCGAGCAACATTTGATAACCGGGGGCCGACTGGCCGTGCGCTCGTCGTTCCACACCGAAGAATCCAATGTCGGCGGTGTGGTGGTGCCCACACGAATTTGTACATCCACTGATGTTGATCCGGACGCCAGAGACCTCCGCCAGACCATGGGCTTCCAACTCATCGCCGATTGCCGAGGCCAAGCCACGAGATTGTGTGACTGCGAGCCCACAGGTGTCGGCTCCGGGGCACGACACGACATCTCGCACCAGCTCAGCCCCGGGCTGTGCCATGTCCAGCTCGGTCAGGCGCTTGTACAGCGCGGCGAGCTGATCATCTCGCAGGCCTCGAAGAATGAAGTTCTGCCGATTCGTCGCTCGCACCTCAACATCGAAGTCACGCACGATTGCGGCCATGCCGTGGAACTGCTCGACGGTGATGTCGCCGAGCCTGCACCACGCATATGCGGAGACGGTGCCGTTCGCTGCGCCGCGCACGACGTTCGCCGCTTCCCACCGATCGAACCCCGTTCGGGCCCCGAACGACACGTTGATGCCCTGTCCGATGGCGGTACTTTCGCCAACCCCACGGCCAGCGGGCGCGTCGCCCGACTCTTGTACGGCCATGGGAATCCCTCCAGGCCAACTCGACGAGGCGACCAACAGGCGTCGGCTGTCGAGAATGCGTTGTTGGGTCTCCTCCCAGCCCAGCTCGTCGACAACCCACTTCATCCGGGCCCGCAGCTTGTTCTTCCTGTTGCCCGTTTGTTCGAACACCCGCAAGATTGCTTCGACCGTCGGGAGCAGATCTTCTTTTGTCGTGAACTCTTCGACGGCCAAGGCAGCGTGCGGGTTTGCTCCGAGCCCGCCTGCAACGAAGACTCGAAATCCTGCTTCGATCGTTCCATCAGGGCGGGTGCGAGTGACCGCGATGACCCCAGCATCGTTGAACATCGCCTGCCCGCAGTCCGTCTCGCAGCCGGAGAAGTTGATCTTGAATTTGCGCGGCAAGCGCTGACCGAGGGGGTTGCGAATGAAGTGATCGTTCGCTGCCTCGGCCCATGCGCTCACATCGAGGACTTCATACGGGCACGCGCCCGCCAGGTGACACCCTTGGACGTTGCGAATGGTGTCACCACACGCCTCCCGGGTTGTAAGTCCAACAGAACCCAGGTGTCGGAGCACTTCGGGAATCTTTTCCAACTGGACGAAGTGCATCTGGATGTTCTGGCGGGTCGTGATGTGGCCCCACTGTCGCGAGTAGTGCTGCGCGACGAATCCAAGCATGTCCAGTTGGTCGGCGGTGATCGAGCCGTACGGCATACGCACCCGGATCATTTGGTTTCGACCACCTTGCCGCTGACCGTAGATGCCATTGGTCAGCCGAAAGACTCGGAAGACGTCCTCATCGACATCGCCTGCCAAGTACTTGGCGAGCATCTCGTCGAACTTCGCGATGTCACCCAAGATGTCGGGGTCGGTCACCGGGCGAGGACGTAGATCGATGGTCGTGGTCGGCGGGTTGATCACTGCCATGGTTTTGCTCCTTCAGATACAAGTACGGGAGAACGGTCGGTTTGTTCGAGGTTTGCCACCGTGGTGGCGAGCGAGGTCAGCTCGAGGGCCGCGGCTGGCCCGATCACGATGATCGATGGGTTTTCCACGGCCGCGTTTCCGAGGTCGCTCAACACACATCGCCCCGTCGATTGATCCGGCCAGGTCGCCCGGGTCACGATGGCGACCGGCGTATCCGGAGGAGCCCCGCCCTCGAGCAGGCGAGCGCGGATCTGCGACGCCCGAGCTGCGCCCATGAGCACCACGAGCGTCGTTCCAAGTCTGGCCACCGCATCCCAATCGAGGCGCTGCGGATTGTCTGGATTCTGGTGACCGGTGATGACGGTGAAACCACTCGAGAGCCCTCGATGTGTCACCGGTATCCCGGCGGCTGCCGGACCGGCGAGCGCAGAGGTGATCCCAGGAACAACCTCGCAGGCGATACCGGCCGCAGCGAGCGCGATTGCTTCCTCGCCGCCGCGCCCGAAGACGAATGGATCGCCTCCCTTGAGCCGCACCACGAGAAGGTCGCTACGTCCGTAGCCGACGAGAAGCTCGTTGATCACAGACTGTGGCACCGAGTGTCCATTCGGGTCTTTGCCCACGTCGATTCGTTCGGCCCAGGGAGCGATCATCTCCATGATTCCGTCGCCGATGAGTCTGTCGTGAACAACCACGTCCGCGGAACCAAGCAAACGAGCCGCGCGGATCGTCAACAGTTCGGGATCGCCCGGTCCAGCGCCAACGAGGTGAACGGTCATCGAACCTGCTCCAGATCTTTCAGCCCAAGGTGGTGACGAAGTGTTTCACGGGCCTCGTCGGGATTCGCCCGCTCGAGCCAACGGGGAATGACCGAATCGAGGGCACCGATCCACCCGGCCAACTCAGAGGTTCCCAATTCGCGTCTTGCCTCATCTCGGACGTCGGACAGCACATCGAGCAGTTCTCCCCACTCACCGCCGAACTCGTGCTCGAAACGCTGTCGCAACCACATGGCAAGGGCTGGTGAGCGCCCCTCTGTCGAAATCGCAATCTGCAGATCACCAGTTCGTACAACAGACGGCAACGTGAATTCACAGTTCGTCGGATCGTCAGCGGAGTTGACCCACACACCCGCCACGAGTCCGTCATCGTGCACTCGACTGTTTACGGCTCCGTCGTCGGTGCAGGTGATCGCGAGCATGTAAGCGGCAACCTCGCCCACCTCGTAGGCCCGCTGTTCGATACTCACCGAACCCGATCCCGGGCCACGGGATTCAGCTGCGAGACCGAAGAGTCGGGGATCCACCTGCAAACCGACGACCGTGACGGCGGCGCCCGATGCGAGGAGCTGCCCCACCTTGCGCACGGCGACATTCCCCGCGCCGACGACAAGGACCGGTTTGCCGGCAAGTCGGAGATTGACCGGATACGGCCTCGCTACTGGAAATGCACTCTTGGTCACGCCGAGCACCGTAGGAAGCTCTGCCGTGGCGTAGCACCGACCAACGTGAAGAGCACGCGAGTTTTTGGTCCGTACAACCAATCACATGGACTTTGGGTGTCCGGGCAGCTGACCGTGCTTATCGGCGGAAGAGGCGCTCCAGCAGGCCATATTCGCCAAGCGTGAGGGTGCCGGACAGATCCATCTCGACCGATCGACCGAACAGCGAGTCCACCGGCTGGTCGATGCTCACCGCCCCGATCTCGACCTCACCCTCCCGCTCGATGGAGTGCACCACGCTACGAAGGTGTGCCTCGAGGAACGACTCGCCGTTGGCGTTCATCGTCGCTGCTTCCATCGGGGCGCCATCACTGATGACCACGAGAAGTTTGCGCGGCTCAGGACGGCCGAGCAGGCGTCGGTAGGCCCACACGATCGCCTCGCCGTCGATGCCTTCGCGAAAGTGGTGCGTCTTCATCATCGACGCCACGGCGAGCCGGCTCCGCTTCCACGACGTGTCGGCGTCCTTGTAGATCAGATGACTCGTTTCGGCCAGCCTTCCTGGAGCATCGGGTTCACCCGCCCGACGCCATTCACGAAGTGCTTCGCCGCCGTTCCAGCTGGCCGTTGTGAAGCCGAGAATTTCGCTGCGGGCTCCGGCGAGATCGAGCGCCCGACTGAGCGTGTCGACGAGTACCGTCACCGTCTCATGTCGCTGCCGCTTCATCGAGCCGCTGTTGTCGATCAGAAACGAGACCACCGCAGGAGCCACGGGGCGAAAGCGTTCCTGTCGAAAGACGGTCCGGTTGGCCGGGTTGGCGACGATCTGACCCAGGCGGGCGGCATCGAGAAGGCCGTGCTCCTCGCCCGATCGCCACCCATCGCGCTCAAACCCGAGAAAGAGCCGTTGCAATCGTCGAGCGAGCGTGAACGGACTCACCGATTGTGCGGCAATCTGGTCGTCGAGGGATGCACGAAGTTCGCGGCGCGCGTCACGAGGGTAGAGCGACTCCGCGCGAAGCTCTTGGTCGTACTCACGAGTGAACACGTGGTACCCACCAACCCGATCCAATGAAGCCGCGTCTGCTCGGTCGGCCGATCTCGCTGTAGCTCCGATAGCCGCATCGCCCTCCTTCGGATCATCCGCACCCCACTCCGGCGGGATGAAGAGCGCACCGATGCTGGCCTCGGTGTCGCCGGGGTCCAGCTCTGTCTCGCTTGACACCATCTCGGCAATGGCGTTCGCCAGCGAGAGCGCCGGCACAGCGAACTGGCGCTGATCGGTCCGGTGCTCCTTGAGTCCTTTCAGAGCGACCCCGATGATCGGTGAGATGTTCGCTCTCGTCGCTTCGATCTGATCCTCGATCAACTCGTCGTGAATGGGGCGGATGAGGCGTGCCCGCGCCATCTGCAGCACGGTGAAGAGCAACAATCCGATGGCAGTCCGAGTGAGTTCCTGGCCGGCGCACCAGCGACGAAACGCCACCTCGATGTTCTCTCGCGCCCCGACGAGTTCGTCCGGAATCTGCGACTCGCAGCGCAGCTGTTCGACCATGTCGAACACGACCCGAGCAACGATGTCATCAGGTTGCAGGGATTCATGCAGCGCTCGTTCGCTGTAGCGAAGCCGGGCACCAAGGGCATCGTAGATTCCGCGCGCCGGCGACTCGCCCGCTTGGTCATCCGTGAGGTACGGAGTGGACACGGCGACTGGACGGTCGTCCACCTCGAGGACCCGAGCTCGATACTCGGCGCGAGGAGACCGACCCAGTGCGCGCACGACAGCGGCACCGCTGCGTTCGAGGCGTCGACTCTCCGCATCCATGCAGTGGTCCTCAGAGTTCTTGTGAGAACGCTCGTTGGAAGTACTCGCCGACGATCGGTTGTTCGGCCTCGTCACACTTGTTGACGAACGCAAGACGGAACGCCGCTCCGACATCGTCGAAGATGACGTCGTTCTCCGCCCAGCTGATCACCGTTCGTGGAGACATCACCGTCGACAGATCGCCAGCCGCGAAGCCGTCACGGCTGAGTCCGGCCACCGCCACCATCTTCGCAACGGTTTCGCGGTTCGCGTCAGGCACTTGGGCGAGCACGATGTCGATCTCCGATTCCGGAGAGAGGTAGTTGAGGGTCGCAACGACGTTGAAACGGTCGATCTGTGCTTGATTGAGCACCTGCGTCCCGTGATACAGGCCCGTCAGGTTGCCCAGACCAACCGTGTTCGCTGTGGCGAAAAGGCGAAACGCTGGATGCGGGGTGATGACCCGATTCTGGTCCAGCAGTGTCAGCCGGCCGTCCTTTTCGAGAACTCGCTGAATGACGAACATGACGTCCGGGCGCCCTGCATCGAACTCGTCGAAGATCAACGCAACGGGGTTCTGCAGCGCCCATGGCAACATGCCTTCTGCGAATTCGGTGACCTGCAAACCGTCGCGCACAACGATGGTGTCGCGACCAACCAGGTCCATGCGACTGATGTGGCCATCGAGATTCACGCGCACGGCTGGCCAATTGAGCCGGGCCGCTACCTGTTCGATGTGGGTCGACTTTCCTGTGCCATGCGCACCCTGAACGAGCACTCGGCGGTTGTGCACGAAACCCGACAAGATGGCGAGCGTTACCTCTGGATCGAACTGGTAGGCATCATCGATCTGGGGCGTCCACTCGGTGGGCTCGACAAACGCCTGCACCTTCAGATCGGACCGAAATCCGAAGACCTCTTCAACATCAACCAGTTCCGTCGGCTGTTCATTCACGGCGCAAATCTACCTTCTGGGAAGAAAGGGGTCTGACCCCATTTTTGAAAAAGGGGTCAGACCCCTTTTTCAACCGATCGCCCGAGAGCGGGCTCGGTGGGCACACATCGAAGGCGCTGGTCAGACGTAGTCTTTGTACTTGGGCAAGTGGCGCACAGGCTTCGAGAGCGCATCCTTGCGGAACGGGTCGCCCAACTCCTTGGTGCACATGATCTCGATCACGGTGGTCTTGCCTTCGTTCATCTGCGCATCGATTGCGGCCTTGAGCGCCGGACCGACGTTGTCGATGTCGTCGACGCGCACGCCAACAGCGCCAAATGTCTCGGCGATCTCTGCGAAGTTCTCGCCACCGTTGAGTTCGCCTGCGACGAAGCGACGACCGTAGAAGTCGACCTGGTTCTTCTTCTCGGCGCCCCAATGGCGGTTGTGGAAGACGATTGCGGTGACCGGGATGTCGTGGCGCACTGCCGTGAGAATCTCGGTCATGCTCATAGCCCACGCGCCGTCGCCTGCGTAGGAGATGGCTGGACGATCGGGAGCGGCCGCCTTGGCTCCGATGATCGTCGGCAGAGCGTAGCCACAGTTGCCCCAGCTCATAGCGGCAAAGAAACTTCTCGGCTCCTCGAAGCGCAGGTAGCTGTTCGCCACGGAGTTGATGTTGCCGATGTCGGTCGAGACCATGACTCGGGGAGGCATCGCCTTCTCCAGTTCACGAAGTACTTGACGCGGGTGCAGCCAGTTGCCTTCTTCGTTCTTGGCTTCCTCGATCATCTCGAGTGAGAAGTCATCCTTCTCGTGAATCCACTCGTCGAGCTCGGCTTCCCATGCGTCCTTTTCCGCTTGTGTCGTGGCGGCGCGCTCATCTTTGGTTGCGTCACAGGCGAGGGTGCGACCGTCGTTGAGGCGGTCGAGGAGCGCAACTGCGGCTTCGCCCGCATCACCATGAATGGCGACCGAAACAGGCTTCACCAGGCCAAGCATCTTGTGGTCTGCGTCGACCTGGATGATCTTGGCGTCCTTGGGCCAGTAGTCCATGTCGTGTTGTGGCAGTGTTCCGAACGGACCAAGGCGCGTCCCGAGTGCAAGCACGACGTCGGCCTTGTTGACCAGCTTCATTGCGGCCTTTGAACCCTGATACCCAAGCGGGCCCGTCCACTGCGGGTGGCTGGCTGGGAACGAGTCGTTGTGGAGGTAGCTGTTGACCACCGGGCATCCGAGACGTTCTGCGAGGGCCACTGCTTCGTCCATCGCATCGCCCTGCACGACGCCACCACCGCTGACCATGACGGGGAAGGTGGCTTCTGCGAGCAGGGCCGCTGCTTCATCCAGGGTCCGTGATCCGCCGGGACCACGATCGAGGCGTTTTGGCTGTGGAATCTCGACGTCGATGTCGCCATAGAAACGATCGCGAGGAATGTTGATCTGAGTTGGCCCCATGTCGGAAATTGCACGGTCGAAGGCCCGTGCGGTGATCTCGGCCATCCGGCTCTCGTTGTCGACCTGGCCTTGGTACTTGCAGAACTCCTCGAACATCGGCAGCTGGTTGGCTTCTTGAAAGCCGCCCAAACCAATGCCGCCCGAGCCCGTCTGTGGGGTCACGATCACGACCGGAGTGTGAGCCCAGAAGGCTGCCGCAATCGCCGTGACACAGTTGGAGATACCCGGCCCGTTCTGACCGATCACGACACCGTGACGGCCCGAGACGCGCGCATACCCGTCTGCCATGTGGGCTGCGCCCTGCTCATGCACGACGGGTACGAGGCGAATTCCGGCCGGAGCGAAGATGTCCATCGCGTCCATGAACGCCGAACCCATGATGCCGAAGGTGGTATCGACACCATTGGCAACCATCGTCTCGACAAATGCCTCACTGGGCGTCATTCGTGTCATTGGTACTTCCCCGTTTCAGTACGAAGTTGGCGGTTGGATCCCGCTGGTGACATATCTCACCACAGCCTGCCATGTTAGAAGCTCTAACACATCAGTAAGAGAGAACATCAGTCATAATCGCTCACCATACTAGACCCGTTTCAGCTGTTCCATATAGTGGAATCTACGTTCTAACTCCTACTGGGCGCGTGACGCCGACTACTGGTGAGCGCACGTTGGACGGCTATCTTGGGCGTATCAGATGAGTGCGAAAATCACCGACGCTGCTTCTGGCAACAAGACCGTTGCCGGCACCAAGTCGATCGATCGCGCTCTCGAGGTACTCTCGAGTTTCGTGGACTCGCCCGAACAGGGCATCACCGATATCGCCAAACGTTCATCGCTCAGCCCGAGCACGGTGCATCGGCTGGTGCAAGCACTGGTCCGAAGTGGCTACCTCGAGCAGAGTCCAGAGACCGACCGGTACCACCTCGGTCACGCGGCACACGTGCTTGGACAAAGCGCCCGAGACTCATGGGGCTTCGATCGAGCACTTCCAATACTGGAGCGAATCGGCGGGATAACTGGCGAGTCCGTGAACATGGGCGTGGCCGACGGCAACGAGGTCGTCGTGATTCTCCGCGTCGAGTCCGTGCAGCCGTTGCGGTTCGATCAACCGGCTGGCAGCCGGATATCGATGCATTGCTCCTCGATGGGCAAGGCACTTCTGGCCTTCTCGGGGGCGGACCTCCCCGAACTCAACTACCGCGCGGTCACGCCAATGACCATCACCTCTCGCGAGGTGTTCGAAGAGGAGCTGCGACGCACACGCTCACGCGGGTACAGCGTCGACAATCAAGAGAGCATCGAGGGCGTCAGCTGCGTCGGCGCACCGATTCTCAATGCAGACGGATTGGCCGTCGCGGCGATCGCAATCCAGGCACCGACGATTCGCATGGCCGGCGATCGCCTCAATGTCATCGGCGAGAGGGCGATCGCTGCAGCCGAGGAAATCCGGGAGGCCCTCGGCCTCGACAAGTTGTCCGCCCTTCAGCTCGGCTGACGACAGGGCGCGGGATCTACCAGTACGAAGCTGCGCCCACATAGAGGTCGGAGAGAACCTCGCGGTCGATCTCGATGGGAGCGTTGTCGAGAAGCCGACGTTGTTTCATCGATCCATCAACGAGCGCATCGATGTCGTCGGTGCCGAAGCCAACCCCATGCAGCCCGTTTGGCATGCCCGTGCGCCTCATGAGTTCGATGATTCGTTCCGAGAGGACCTCGCCAGCCTCCGATATCGCCGCATCACTCGCGTCCGCGCCCAACCAACGCGCACCATCGAGATGCCGCTCAGGCGTTACTGCGGCGGTGTGGCGAAAGACGGAAGGTGCGTTCACGATGACCGACATACCGTGCGGGATGATTGGCGCAGCGATCGGATAGCCGTCCGGTCGAAAGTCACCCACGAGGCCAGAAACCGAATAGGACATCCCGTGCGGAGCATGGCAGCCAGCGTTGCCGAAGGCGATACCAGCCAGGGTCGCCGCCCACATCAGCTGATGCCGAGCCTCGACATCGTCTGCGCTGTCGACTGCCCGAACCAGATACAAACCGAGGAGACGGAGTGCCTCGGCGCACCCAAGGTCACTCCACGGGTTCGAACCTTGGCTCGACGGCCGAAGTGAAGGGGCGGCGGCCGCCGGGCGTTTGGAATATGGCCGAGCCGTATACGACTCGAGCGCATGGCTCAGCACGTCGAATGCGGTCGAGGCAACGACGTTTGGCGGAAGGGTACGTGTGGTCTCCGGATCGATGAGGGCTTGCGTTGGACGAAGCATCTTCGACGCGATTCCGGTCTTGGCTCTCATCTCGAGCAGGTCGAATACCGCGATACCCGTGCACTCACTGCCAGTTCCCGACGTCGTGGGGCAGGCAATGTGCGGTTTCAGCGGGCCGGGTACGGACAGACCGCTACCAATCGGGGCGTTCACATATGCGAGGAAGTCGGCGGGGTGGGTGGAATAGAGGTTCGCGGCCTTCGCGGTATCGATCACGGAACCACCGCCGACAGAGACGAAACCGTCGACCTTCGCCTCGGTGGCGAATCTGGTTGCCTCTCGAAAGGACTCATCGGTCGGTTCGACACGGACGTCGGCATACAACGCGATCTCGACACCCGCACCGGCGAGCGACTCCAACACACGCGCCACATGTGGGCTCGCCGCCAAGACTTCATCGGTGAACACGGCCACCCGACCGATCCCGAGACTGCGTGCAACGTCGCCCGCCTCGGAAAGACTCCCTGCACCAAACGTGATGTTTGAAGTGTCGACGCTGAACGCCGTGTCAGCGCCGTCCATCCCCAACTCGTAGTGACGACAGCTCATGACGATTCCCCCAGACGCTCGCAGCTCTCGTTACGCGTCGGCCAACCGTTGGATTCCGGCGCACAGGATCTCGACGATGTGTTCGAACGTGTCATCGAGGTCATGGGGCAAGGGGTGACCGTCACCGGCCTCGAGATGAGCAAACCCATGAAACGCGCTCCGGAGCGCTCGCGCCGCGTGGACTCGGTCGACCTCATCGAGGCCATACCCCACGAGTGCCAATCCGAGAGTCTCGACGATGTTCTCGACGGCCTCCTCGAGTTCGGCATCTCCTGCACATGGGTAACGATCCGTTGCCGCAAGAAGACCAGGCCGCTCTCGAACAACCTCGCGCCAGGCACGGCCCATGGCCCGTACGGCATCATCGGCAGAGACCCCCACCGCTGCCTCGCGAAGTCGCTCTTCGAGCAGTTGGCGACCCTCGAGACTGAGACTTCGCATCAGATCGTCGTACCCGTCGACATGGCGATACAACGCAGGCTGACTGATCCCCAGATCGCGTGCGACACGGGTGAGCGTCAGAGCGTCGAGGCCCTCTTCGTCGGCGATCTTGCCCGCGATGGAAAGAACGACTTCTGTGTCGAGTTGGGGGCGACTATCGCTGTCGGTGGTTGCCACAAGGTCCTTCAGTTTGCGACTTTCACCATACCGTTAGCCGTCGTGTTGCGCTTGGAGTGCGGAGATCACCGCCACGTTGACGATGTCCTCGACCGAACAACCCCGAGAGAGATCGTGTAAGACTCCGTCCACACCTTGAAGGAGCGGCCCAAAAGCTGCAGCACCACCGAGGCGCTCGGCAATCTTGTACGCGATGTTGCCGGAGTCGAGATCAGGGAAGACGAAGACGTTCGCCGAACCTGCGACCTCAGAGTCCGGCGCCTTCGCAGCGCCGACCGCGGGGACCCACGCTGCGTCGAACTGCAACTCGCCATCGAGGCGCAGATGGGGCGCCTGGCGCTGCGCAAGGTAGGTGGCCTCGCGGACCTTGTCGACGCGGGGGTGATCAGCGCTGCCTTTTGTGGAGAACGACAGCATCGCCACAGCTGGCTCATGACCCGTGAGTTGCCTGAACGTTCGCGCGGACGAAACCGCAACCGATGCGAGCTGTTCGATATCAGGATCGGGAAGCACCGCACAGTCGCCAAAAACGATTGGATTGCCGTCGGGCAGCAACATCAACATGCAGCTGCTGATCGTCGTCGCATCGGGAGCGACACCGAGTAGATGGATCCCGGCGCGAAGTACATCAGCCGTCGGCCTGCTGGCTCCTGCCACACATCCGTCAGCCTCCCCGGCGCGCACCATCAGCACCGCCACGTGCAAAGGATCATCCAAGTCTGCTCGATCGCCTACTTCTGCGGCAGCAGCGACCACCGCCCTTGTGCGAACCACATCGAGGTCATCGGTGAGGATTGGCACGACGAGGCCCTCGCGCGCCAACCGTTCCGCTGCGTCGAGGGCTCGTTCGTCGCCAGCGTCTGCGAGCACAATTCGTTTCGGGTGGCGTCGTGCGCGTTCGAACCACTCCGTCTGGAGCTTGCTCATCGCTCGGCCCAGGCCTCACGTCCATACCGACCGAGGTGCGCGAAGACCGCATCGACGTCGTCAACACCTACAGCGTCGTTCATGAAGAGCCACCGCAGGCAGTTGATGCCGAGCACGGGTTGGAACCCGAGCAGACTCGTTCCCTCAGCTTGCATCTTGGACTTCATCACCGGTGACAACGCGTGGAGCGCAGCGTGGTCTGCTTCGGACAGCGCGGCCAGATCGAACGGCCGAAACTCGGGCGGGACCCACAGGAACGTGACGTTGGTGAAATCGCCGCGAACCACGAAGGCGAACTCTCCATCGGAGTCGTCGACGAGCTGCCGCACCCGATTCGCCATCGCGACCGAGTGGTCGATCCGCGCCTCGAACCCTGCATCGCCGCGCGCCTGCCAGAGAAGCCACAGCTTCAACGAATCCACTCGGCGAGCGCACTGAAAGTGTTTGTCGCCCGAGTCGAACTCGCCATAGAGCTTGTCGGGCTGAAAGATGTAGTCCGCTCCCGTCGCAAAACACGGTCCGAGCTGCGCCGGATCGGCGAGAAGCAGTGCCGTGCACTGCTGCGTCACGCCCATCATCTTGTGAAGGTTCCAGACGAACGAGTCGGAACGCTCGACGCCGGCCAGACGGTGACGTTCGCCAGCGCTGAAAAGTGCCGAGCCTCCGTAACATCCGTCGACGTGGAGCCAGAGGCTCTCGGCCTGGCACACGTCGGCGATCGAGTCGATCGGATCGAATGCCGACGTGACCGTTGTGCCGGCCGTCGCAATGACCATGAAAGGCGAGTCGCCCGCAGTACGCGCCGCGTCGATCGCATCTCGAAGCGCGTCGACGTCCATGACACCCACGTCGTCGGTGGCCACCTCGATCACACTGTTGCGGCCGAGTCCGAGCAAGGCGGCCGACTTCACGGCCGCGTAGTGCCCTGCGTCGGACACGAAGAGTACGAGTCGCTCGGAACCAGCGCCCTCGTCGACCATGTTTGGTTGACGCCGATGACGAGCCAGCTGCATTGCGTACAACGTGGCAGTCGATCCGCCAGGTGCAAACATGCCCGGCGGTGGAGCGTCGAAGCGACTGTCGTGATCGATGCCGGCAACAGCAGCGAGCTTGCGAAGTACAGCCCCCTCCATCAGCGTGAACACGGGAGCGGCCTCGAACGTGGCGTTGGTCGTATTCAACGCGGCTCCCAACCAATCCCCCACGACGGCGATGGGGTCCGGGCCCGCGAAGTTCTGGTTGAAAAACCGCGGGTGGCTCGTCTGCACGGAGTGCCGGATGACCAGATCGACCGCAGCGCGTAGTTCTTCTGCTGACCGGGCGGGCAGTTCATCTGCCAACTCGAGCGGGATCACGTCATCGAACGCCGCCGCCAGCTCGGCTGGACTCAGAAAGTTGAGAACCGGGTCGTCGCCATGCGGACCGTTGAGCAAGAAGTCGGTCGCGGCGGACGCGAGAGCCTCGATCGACGTTGCATCTCGCGAGCCCGCTTGGGCCATCAGCCCTTGCCCTGCCACGGGATGAGGACCGACTCGAGGAACCGCAACAGCACGTCCATCAAGACACCGAGGGCGGCGATGATGACGATGCCCACCACGATGACGTCCAGACGGGAGAAGTTCTTGGCGATGGAGATCATGGCACCAAGTCCTTCTTGCACACCTGACAGCTCTGCAGCCACGAGGGTTCCCCAGCTCACCCCAAGGGCCACTCGCAGTCCGGTGAACATCTCGGGCAGCGCATTTGGGATGAGGACCTTCAGCAGAAGCTGCCGTTTGGATGCTCCCAGCGAATAGGCAGCCCGGACCTTCGAGAGTTGTGCATTGCGGATACCGGCACGGCTGGCGATGATCATGATCCAGACCGACGCGAAGACGAGCAGAGGCACGGCAGCCTTTTCACCCAAACCGAAGCTGAGCGTGAACAACGGCAGAAGTGCAAGCGGTGGAATTGGTCGGAACGCTTCGACGATCGTGTCGAAAAAGCCGCGGGCTCTGCTGGACAGGCCCATGGAGAGGCCGACCGGTACACCGATGACCGTGCCCCAGAACATGCCCTTCAAGACTCGCCAAAGGCTCGCCCATGTGTGTGTCCACAAGGAGATGTTGCGAAAGCCATCAGAGAACAGGGTGCCAGCGGCAGTTGTCGTGTCGCGAAGACTTGGGAAGGTCAGGGGGCTGACGATCTGCGTGTAGCTGTTCGTGTCGCAATTGTCGGCGCGCTGACACTGCTCGAACAGTTCACGATCGCGAAGTCCGGAGTCGAGCGTTGCTTTGAAGTCCTCGGGATACCCCCAGGCCTTGGTGATCGACCACCAGAGCAGCATCAGCAGGATGAAGGAAAACACGCTCCACGCCGGCACGCTGCGAACCGCGCTTGCGTCGCCGAAGGCCACAGTCTTGTTGTCAGATCGTCTCGAGCGAGGTGATTTGGACGGGTCTTTGACCTCCAGCGTCTTCTCGTCGGAGACCCCTCCGTTCATGAATGCGCTCATCCTGCCTCCCGACCCATGATCTCTTCTTCCATTTCCCAGATGAAGCTGAGGATTTCTTCCTTCACTTCCTGGAATTCAGTTGTGGCTTTCAACTCACGCGGGTCCTCGGTGAGGGCACGTCGTGCGAAGGGAAGCTCATAGACCTTTTCGATTCGGCCAGGGCGGGGAGCCATGACGAAGACCATGTCGCCCAAGATCAGCGCTTCCTCCACGCTGTGCGTCACAAGCACGATGCTCTTGCCGGTCTCATCCCACAGGTTGAGAATCAGACTCTGCATCTTCTCGCGAGTGAGGGCGTCGAGCGCGCCGAGCGGCTCGTCCATCAGCATCATCTCGGGGTCATTGGCCAAACAACGAGCCAGCGCCACTCGCTGCTGCATGCCGCCGGAAAGTTCATAGATCTGCTTGTCGCCGAAGCCGGTCAGACCCACGACACCGAGCAGGCGCTCGACCTCTGGGAGGAAGTCGTTGTGCTTCTGCCCACCCATCCGAGGGCCGAACGAAATGTTCTTCGCAACGGACTGCCATTCGAACAGCGCGCCTTGTTGAAAGACCATGCCCCGTTCTTTGCTGGGGCCCGTCACCGGCTCACCGCCGAGCATGACGCTGCCCGAGGTTGGCGCCAAGAAACCCGCAAGGATGTTCAACAGCGTGGTCTTGCCACAACCGCTCGGGCCAAGAAGTGTCAGCAAACGCCCAGCCTCAAGGTCAAATGACACATCGCTGAGCGCATGGACCGAGTCTCCTTTCGGAATCTCGTAGACCATCTCAATGTTTTGTACGCTCAGCGGCTTCATCGCCCACTCCCCCTATTTATCCCCGATAATCAGAGAGCCGGCGGCAAACGCCGCCGGCTCTCAAGCTAACTGCTCACCTGAGGTGAGAACCAGCTCAACCCTTGGCGTCCTCGAGGAAGCTGGTGTCGATGAACTGTGCGTAGTCATCGGCAATGCTGTCGATTTCACCCTGATCCCTGAAGAACGTCAGCTGCTCGAGCATGACGTCAGCAACACTGCTTCCGAGCCACGCATCACTGAGTTGCTCGTCGACGCTTGGGAAGGTGAACCATGTCGGTCCGCTGAGGAAGTTGCCGACCTCATCCATACCAGCAGCGGTGGCGATGATTGGATTGTTCGTCGCCGGATCAGCAGCCCACTTCTGGTTGAACTCCTCGTTGGCCTTCAAGAAGTCGGTGACAACACCTGGGTTCTCGTCAGCGAAGTCGTTGCGAACAGCGGTCACGTCGTAGGTCTTGATTCCGACCTCGTTCGACGTCTCCTCGCCCGTCAGCAGGGGCACGCCGCCAGCGTCGGCCATGGTCACGAGAGGCCCGCCGAATGCACAGCCGACCTCGATGTCACCGGCAGCAAAAGCTGCAGCCGTGGCGTCGCCGCTCTCGTGTGGAAGCACCTCGACGTCGCCCTGGTCGACACCCAAGAACTCGAGCGTGTTGAGGAGCTTGTAGTGCGTGATGTTGCCAATCGGGGTGAGGATCGTGGCACCGCTGAGCGTTTCTGCAGCGTTGTCACGGTTGTACCCAAGATCGCCCTGCACCATGCAGTTGTCGGCGTCGGCATACGCAACTGCGATACCGACCATCGAGATGGGAGCACCGTTGGTTGCCTTCACGGCAAACGGGGTGAGACCAATCGAATAGGCGATATCGATGTCGCCAGCGATCATGCCGTCAGCCATGGACCCACCGTCGGGAAGTGCAACCCAGTTGATCTCATCGACACCGACGGCATCAGCAAAGCTGCCATCGTCTTGTCCGATCTGCGGTGGCAGCGGCCAGCCGGAGAAATACGCAACGTTCAACGTGTCTACGCTGTCTCCGCCACATGCTGCAGCAGCGAGCGCAATTCCGGCGAGCATCGTCGCCATAATCATCTTCATTCTCATCTTCATAAAATCCCCCTCCGGGAGTTTTTCCGCCTCAGTCGTTTGAGACGACCGCTGCACACGACTTCGGGTGCGGCGATTCGTTGGCCGAGGCCAGCGCAGAGAGTAGCCGCCTTAACGGTCCTCGCGTAGCCACGCCTCGGTTCGTTCACATATTTGGAACAATCTTTCCATGAGATCGTCTAGCACATCTCGGTCGGCGATCAACGGCGGGGAGAGCACCAACATCGTGCAGCCACGATCATCTGGGCGGATCAGCAGCTTCGAGTCACGCACGAATGATCCCAGCACTCCACCTTGCAACGCCGCGCGATCCTCCTCGCTCAGTTCAATGCCGGCCTCTCTGCTCTCGACGAACTCGACCGCATAGAAATATCCACAACCGCGCCATTCCTTCAAGATGTCGAACCGGTCCACGAGCTTCGTCAAGTGCTCCTGGAAATACGCTTCATTGTTGTTGACGTTGTCGAGGACGCCCTCGTCACGCAAGGCGGTGATGTTCGCAACGGCCACCGCACACGCGACCGGGTGACCACCAAACGTCGAGCCATGGTTGAACATGGCGAGATCGGAATCCCAGGTCTGCTCGACCAGCGAACGTTTGATGACCACCCCACCGAGAGGCTGATACGCCGAAGTCACGCCCTTGGCAAAGGTGATCATGTCTGGCTGAATGTCGAAACGTTCGCTTGCGAACCAAGAGCCCATCCGACCAAACCCGCTGATGACTTCGTCGGCACAAAGCAAGATGCCGTACTTGTCGCAAATACGTCGGAGCTCTTGCCAGTATCCATCCGGCGGAACGAGAGCGCCACGTCCGTTCTGTACCGGCTCGGCGATGACCATGGCGACGGTCTCGGGGCCCTCGTCGATGATGGTTTGTTCGAGCACGGTGACACATGGCCAGTCCTCGACGGGCACGCCCTCCGCGCTGGCTCCATCGAGCGTGTTCGGCACATGGCGAACGCCGTCCCAGAGCATCGGAAGGAACTGTTTGCGGAACTTTGGAATGCCCGTGACCGACAGCGCTCCGAGAGTGGTGCCGTGGTAGGCCCAGTCGCGAGCGATCACCTTGTAACGCGACTCGTCGCCGCGGCTGACGTGATAGTTCCGAGCAAACTTCACGGCGGACTCAACCGCCTCCGAGCCAGAACTGACGAAGAAGACCTCGCTCAGGTCATCACCTGGGGCGAGTTCGGCGATGAGAGCTGCTGCCTCGATGGTCGGCGGTGTCGCAAAACCCCAGTTCGGGAAGAACGCCAACTTCTCAGCTTGTTTGCCAGCCGCCGCCGCGAGATCGAGTCGCCCGTGGCCTATGTTCGAGCAAAACAGCCCGGCGAGGCCATCGAGGTATTCGTTTCCTTCGTCATCCTTTACATAACACCCTCGACCGCTCACCATGATCGGGGTCTCTTGTCGCCAGGCTGCGCCTTTGGTGTAGTGCGGCAGCAAGTGTGCCTTTGCCAATTCATGATCCGTAGTAGCTGACATCCCTGCCGACCTCCTCGTGGGCTCTTCAAAAACGCGCACACGTCTCTCATGTGACGATAGACACGCACACGGTACTGTTAGATCCTCTAACTCGCAAGTGAAGATCTCTAACCAATAAGACAGGATCTATAGATGAGATATGTCAAGCAGGCTCCCCGTCCTCTGAACGAAGCGGATCCCGGTGTCGGCATTCGAGTTCGAGACCTGTTGACCCGCCTCGAAAGCGATCGGGAAGAGGCCGCCGCTGCCCTGGCAGCGGAGTTCGATGACTGGATGGAGCCCGTGCTGATCGACGAGTCCACGATCGCCGCCGCCACCTCCCAACTCGACGCACAACTCATCGCCGACATCGAACACGCGCACCGCCACATTCGCGCCTTTGCCGAGGCACAGCTCGCTTCGATCACGGACTTCGAACTCGAGCTCGAGGAGGGACTCCTCACCGGACAACGCACGATCCCTGTCGACGTCGCCGGTTGTTACGTGCCAGCAGGTCGTTTCGCCCACATCGCGTCGGCGCTCATGAGCGTGACCACCGCTTCGGTGGCCGGTGTTCGCGACATCGTCGTGGCGAGCCCCGCTCGACCAGACCGCGGCGGGGTCCACCCAGCCATCCTGCACGCAGCTCGAGTTGCCGGAGCCGACCACGTCCTCGGCCTGGGAGGGGTGCAGGCGATCGGGGCCATGGCCTTCGGTTTGTTCACCGGACTCGAAGCTGACGTGATCGTCGGACCGGGCAACAGCTTTGTCGCCGAAGCCAAACGACAGCTCTTCGGTCGAGTGGGAATCGATGTCATCGCCGGTCCGACCGAATCCATGATCGCTGCTGACCACACCGCCGACGCACACACGGTCGCCACCGACCTCATTGGCCAGGCCGAGCACGGCCCTGACTCACCGGTGTGGCTCGTGACCACCTCCGACCTGCTCGCAAACGCGGTGTCGGAACTCATCGATGATGTCGCTGAAGCACTGCCTGACCCGGCGCGAACATCTGCGGTTGCGGCGTGGCGGGACTACGGCGAAATCATCGTGGCCGATTCGGTCGAGGATGCAGCCAGCATCTGCGATTCGTACGCCCCCGAACATCTGCAAGTGATGGCCGAAGACCTGGATTGGTGGCTTGGTCGACTCCGAAACTACGGCTCATTGTTTCTCGGAGAACAAACCACGGTCACCTTTGGTGACAAGACGACGGGTCCGAACCACATTCTCCCGACTGGCAGAGCGGCACGATACTCGGGCGGCTTGAACGCACTTCGTTTCACCAAACAACTGACCTGGCAGCGGATGACCGACGAGGCCAGCAGACGCGAAGCACCGTACGCAGCTCGCATCTCCCGCTATGAGGGCATGGAGGGACACGCACGAAGCGCCGATGTGAGAATGAGAACATGAACCTGCCCACTGTTGAGCTCGACTTCACCGAGCAGCCGCCGATCCCGCCCCGAGGAATTGCGCGAGCCAACGAACTCATGGCCTCTGGTCGGCTCTTTCGCTACGGCGAGGCTGGAGCCGAGGAGCTCGATGTCGCTGCACTCGAGCGCGACTTTGCGGCGTCGGTCGGAGCCCGGTTTTGTGTGGCCACGAACAGTTGCGGTGCGTCGCTCGCTGTCGCTCTGCGCGCCGTAGGGGTCATGCCTGGCGACAAGGTACTCATGAACGCGTTCACGCTGGCACCCGTGCCCGGTTCGGTAGCCCATGTTGGCGGCGAGCCCGTCTTCGTGGGCATCACCTCGGAGTACCTCATCGACTTCGACGACTTCTCCAGAAAAGCCGAATCCACCGGCGCGAAGTTCTTGATGCTCTCGCACATGCGGGGACACATCGCAGATCTCGACAAGATCGTCGAATTGTGCGACGCACTGGGTGTCATGCTCATCGAGGACTGTGCCCACACCATGGGGGCGTTCTGGGACGGCAGACCGACAGGCACGTTCGGCTCCGTTGGTTGTTTCTCGACGCAGACGTTCAAACACATCAACTCGGGCGAGGGCGGGTTGCTCGTGACCGATGACGAGGACATCGCAGCGCAGGCCATCCTGCTCTCCGGGAGCTACATGCTCTATGAACAACATGGCGCCGCCCCACCCAACGAGGTATTCGAGCGTCACCGAGCAACCACCCCCAACTGGTCGATGCGCATGTCTGCGCTCGCAGCGGCGGTCGCCCACCCGCAGATAGAAGAACTTCCCGAACGACGACGCACCTGGAACGAGCGCTACGAACGAATCGCCAATGCGCTGACGCCCAGCGGCGTCATCGATGTCCCGAATCGCGATCCGAAAGAGGGATTCGCAGCTTCTTCGATTCAGTTCACTGCGCGAGGGCTGACAAGCGCACAGATCATCAAGGCCATCGAGGTCTGTGCCGCCCACGGGGTCTACGTGAAGTGGTTCGGAAGTGACCGGGCAATCGGCTTCACGAGTCGATTCGACCATTGGCGTTATGCCGCAGAACAATCGCTCGGCAAGACGAGCGCCATCTTGCACGGGCTGTGCGACATGAGAATTCCGTTGTCGATGTCACTCGACGAGTGCGATCTCATCGCCGAGATATTGCGCGGTGCGTTCGAGGCTTCGTGACGTCGTGCCTTCAGACGGTGTCAGACGCCTTCTGACCCCAGCGGTCGATGAAGGTGATCTCTGCGGCCGGACGTCGCGGCGTCACCGAGAAGCTGCCTCCCGTGTAATAGCCGACGGGCAGCATCGCCACCTGTGTCACCGTGTTCGGAATGCCGAGCAGCTCTCCAACCTCGGCTTCGGAACCAAGGTGCAGCGTGGTCCAACACGACCCGATCCCACGTGATCGAAGCGCCATTTGAAAGCTCCACACCCCGGGGAGCACCGATCCGTACTCCCCTGCCTGGCTTCCCTGGTCGGCGTTCTCGAACCGGTCGAGGCGCAGGGGAATCACCATCGCCGGGACCTCGTGCATGCGATCCGACAGATACCGAGCCGAACTCTGGACCCGATTCCCACGAGCATCACTTTCGACCTTTTCGCTCTCGGCGAAGTATGGCTCAGAGTTCTTCCGGTACAACTCGGCTACCGCGGTCTTGAGGTCGGGATCTTCCACGATCAGCCATCTGTTGCGCTGCAGGTTGCCGCCCATCGGTGCCCGGCTGGCGATGTCGATGCAGTCGAGAAGGACGTGGCGCGGCACCGCACGATCGAAATCGAGGCGTTTGCGAACCTGCTTGGTAGTCAGAAGAAGGTGGTCGGTCTGCGCCAGGTCAAAGTCCATCACCCGAACCTACTCCGACCACCCCAAACTCAAAGAGGGACCCAGGCGGCGATCTCGACGGCAAGTCGAGCCGACCTCTTGCCTGACTGGGTGGGTGAACGGCGTCGGGAGCAGCGGTCGGTCAAGCCGACATTGCGCAACGAGCGAAGCGACGTGCGCACGAGGCGAAGACCGGCTGGGGCTGCCGGGCGCCGTTCGCCCGGGCAAACTCAGGCAGTCTTCGCGATCAGCACCGCGCAAGGCGCTTTGTGCGCAACGTCTTCGGCCACGCTGCCAAGTACACGGCTGATGCCCTGGACGTGACGGTTTCCGACGAGGATGAGATCGGCGTCGATGCGCGATGCCTCTTCCAGAAGCACGCGGGCTGGGGCGCCGGCAACGGCTGAGGTCCGCACATCGAGGTGCCCGAACTTGCTTGCGACGTTCGCGAGCTGTTCTTGGGCGATCTGCTTGTTGCTGAGGTACATCTTGTCGGACGACTCGCCGAACTCGTGGATCTCGTCAGCCTTGTCGACTGCGGTCACGATGTTCAGAACCGAGCCGACTGCAGTGGAGAGGTCAGCGGCTTCTTCGACGGCGCGAAGCGCACGGTCAGATCCGTCATAACCAACAACGATTTGTTTGTACATGGAAATTTCCTTCTCTTCGAACACACAAGGGGGGATTTGTGTTCTGCACAAAATGGTACGCACCACGCCGGTGCACGCAACGAAAAACGGCACCAACAACGGTCACATGTGACGGACGCCAAGTCGACAATGAACGAGAGGTGAATTCGTCATGACGTCAGGGCTCTCGAACGACCTCGAACGGGTCCTTGTCGGTCCTCATGCCGAGGTACACCGGGTGTCTGAGGTGACCATCTGGAGTCCATTCTCCAAACGCCACTTCGACGACGAAGCTTGGTTCGGTCCACCGATACGAGCGTCCCATCGTTGGCGGCACGCGTTGATGAAACGGAGATTCCTCGAGTTCGGCCTTTTCAAGTCGTTGCCGCCACTCCTCTCGTGCAACGGTGTTGAGCCCGGAGCCGACGCTCCCGCAGTGCTCGAGGTGCCCATCCACGATGACACCAAGGAGTAGGGAGCCGACGGTGCCGGACAGGCCATCTCGACCCTCGCTCCAGCCCCCGACCACGAATTCTTGGCGTCGGCGCGGCTTGATCTTGCGCCAGGTGCTCGGACGCTTGCCCTCGACGTAGACGGAGGTCAAACGTTTTGCGACGAGGCCCTCCAGCCCACGATTGGTGACCGTCTCCAACAGGTCAGCCGGACTACCAACGTGCAGGTCGGTCAGTCGCCAATGTGACCCTGCGTCCACCAATGTCTCGAGGAGTCGCCGACGGTCCTGAAACGGCAGCGCCATCGTGTCGTGACCGTCCAAGTGCAACAGATCGAAGATCGCGTAACTCACCGGGACCTCGCTGGCGCGTCGCCAGGCTTCGCGCTCGTCCGAGACGTGCATGCGATGTTGCAGCAGAGAAAAGCTGGGCGACCCGTCCTCACCGATCGCCACGACTTCGCCGTCAAGGATGACCGAGTCAAGACCCTCGAACGCCTCGCCCAACCCAGCCAGTTCCGGAAACGACGTTGTGGCGTCCTTCAAGTTCGCGCTCTGCAACCGAAGTCCGGCTGAGTCGATGAAGGACACCACACGCATGCCGTCCCACTTGAGCTCGTACCCCCATCCTTCATTGGAGACGGGCATCTCACCCGGCGCTGCCTTCATCGGCCGAATCGATCGGCGTGCGAGGGGAGCGTCGCTCACCGCCTCGACACCACTTCGTCGTGCAACGCTTCGAGGCTTCGACCCCAGAGATCGATCAAGCGAGTCTCGATCACGGTCGACATCGGCCTGAGGTATCGAAGGTGATCGAGCGCTCCGGTCCATCGAACCTCGGTGCGCGTCTCACCGTGACGAGAGGTGTCCGTCAGCTCCAGCATTTCGAGCATCGCCGACGCGATCGGCAGGCTCGACTTCGTCAGCGACATCGCCCATCGACCCGGTCTGTCGATCGCCACGGCGACTTCGTCGATATTTATCACACCGAGTTGCACGCGACGAGTGTCGCCGGGGGCGTTCCAGATCGGCTGTGACGCCTGCATCGAACGACAACCCAAGAGCCAGTTCGTCCACGACTTGTTGTCGACGATGACATCCCAGACTTCCTCGATGGATGCGGGCAGATCGACCTCGGTCGACAGGACGCTCTCAGCACGCTCGACGAAATCGAGGTCAACCGGTCGAAGTTTCGGCACTCAGTTCCCCTGGATGAACTTCAGCAGCGCAGCGATCCAGGCGTCAATTTCTTCATCAGCTGTCATGAACGAAGTGTAGAGCCACGGGGCTCAAGCTGGATCCCTCAGCGCTTGGGACAGGGCAATATCTGCCAATTGCGCTGCCTCGTGAATCGAGAGTGTGGGCGGCTCGCGGAGAAGTCCATCTCCGTCAGCAGGCGCGACCGCGTCGAGAGCGTTCTGACGCGGCGGATGGCCGTTCGCGACCATGACGGGCAGGAGGCGGCGCGCCACATCGACGTTGCCCATCTGTGCCAACACGATTGCGGTCACTCCAAAGAGATGACTCGTCCCCGCCAGGTAGTGGTGGTTGTGCGCTCGGCGAAGTGCGTCTCGCGCCAGGCGGACGGCGTCACCTTCCGAGCCATCGGCGGCCGTGAAGTGCAATTCGAGGCTCGTTATCAGGTGTGCAAGCAGGTGGACCTCGGACAACGACTCCGCAAGTTCTCGTCCTGCTCGCCACTCATCCAGGGCAGTGCTCGCGTGCACATCGTCGGAGTGCTCGAGAGTGGTCGACACTGCGTACATACCCCTCGCCCAGTGCGCGAGTACTCGAGCGGACGTGCTGCCACTCTCCACCGCCATCGTCTCGATCGCCTCGACGTGTTCTCGGGCGCTCGGCGACAAGGGGTCGTGAACACAGAGATGAAAGGCGCGCATTCCATGCGCCCACAGTTTCGACATCGCCGGAGAATTCGGTGTCAGGGAAGCGAGCCACTCGTTGGTCCAGAGCTCGCTTTCGTGCGCAGCGTGTTGGTTGTTGACCCACACGGCGCCAAGGGCGATGCGGCAGTATCCGTCGGGATCGGCACCGTCGAGCCTCAAGCCGAGTTCGGCGTCGGAGCGACTATCCGGATCGACGACGAAATATTTGTGCAACGCACGAAGTCCCAGTAGTGATGCCTTGGCATCGAGGTCGTCCGACCGATCCGCAGCCAGAAGCTCATCCGCCCACGCAAACACCTCGGAGCGAACAGACAAGGTCGCATGCCAACCGAGATCGACGAGCAGCTGTGCCGCGTCATTGAGCTGTCCATCGAGTCGGAGTCGCGCGAACGTTTCACGAACGTTCGCCCACTCGACGGCGAGCCAGTCCCAAACCTCGTGCTCGTCGTCGGTCACCAGGCGGGCACTTGCCTCTGAAACCGCGGTGGCGAAGAACCGCGCATGGCGCCGCGCCATCACTTCGACCTCACCTCGGCTCGAGAGGTTGTCGCGTCCGAACAGCTGCAACGGCCGCAAGGTAGAAAAGCGTCGATCGTGTACCGCACGTTCGACCGTGACCATGGACGCATCTACGAGCGCCATCAAGAGCGCGGTGATCTCATCCGGTTCAAGTTCGTCGCCAGCACAAACGGCCTGGGCAGCGTCGATCGAGAACCCGCCAACAAAGACCGAGAGCCGATCGAACAACAACGCTTCGCGTTCAGTGAGTTGGAGATACGACCACTCGATCGTTGATCGAAGAGTCTCTTGCCGAGCACCCTGGCGACGCCCTCCGGCGGTGGCGATTCGCTGCAAACGAGCAACGTCGAGCGACCGCTCGAGTCGATCTGCGATGTCACCGAGCGGCAAGACGCGAACCCAGGCGGCGGCAAGCTCGATACCAAGAGGAATGCCTCCGACCGCGGCGCAGATTCGAGCGACGACCTCGCGCTCGTCGGTGGTCGGAACGAGGCGAGGATCTCGGCTGGCCGAACGATCGGCGAACAGCTCCGATCCATCCCGAGAAGCCAGCGGTGCGAGAGGATAAACCTGCTCGTAGGAGTCACCAAATGATGATCTCGAGGTTGAGAGCACCACAACATTGGTCGACTCCAGAAGGCACGAAATGACCGCCCGAGCCGAATCCAGCACATGTTCGCAATTGTCTATGAGCACCAGAAGCTCTCGACCGTTGACGTAGTCGGCGATGCTGTCGAGAAGGTCGAGTCCGGGCTGCAGCCGAGCTCCGAGAGCGGCCGCAACAGCTGGCGCGACGTCGTCGCCATGGCGAACTGAACCGAGCTCCACGAACACGGCGCCGTCAGCAAAGGACGGTTCGAGTCGACGACCAACGGCGAGGCCAACGTGGGTCTTGCCCACCCCTCCCACGCCGACCACGGTGACCAGTCGGTTCGTGCGAACGAGCTCAGCAATCTCGTCGACCTCGAGGGTCCGTCCGACCGATCGAGCCAACCCGGGTGGCAGCGAAGGAGTTCTCCGAACGGCGACGGCTCGAAGCGGTCTGGTGTCATCGATCAGGTCGGGCTCGCGGACCAGGTGAATCGATTCGTTGCCGATACCTCGAAGCTCGTGCTCGCCGCATGCAGTTCGACGCTCGGGAGCGATGAACTCGGCGAGCGCGGCGGAAACAGCAATCTGATCACCGTTCGCAACATCCATGATCCGGGCCGCTCGATTCACGTCTGCGCCGTAGTAGTCGCCGCGCGTCGGGCTGATGTCGCCGAGGTGCATTCCGATGCGAACTCGGGGACGTTCGCTTCGCCAAGGAACGCCCTGTAACTGTCGCTGTACCGTCACTGCTGCCTCGACGGCCTGACCCGGTGAGGAGAACACCGCGCCGATGCCATCACCCGTGCTCTTGAACACCACCCCGCCGTGAGCCAGCACCGCGCGATCGAGAACGTCATCGTGGACGTTCATCACCCGCCGCATCTCCGCGGCATCGAGCTCCCATCGAAGGGCCGACTCTTCGAGGTCGGTGAACATCACCGTCAAAACACCAGACGGGAGGGTGGCTGTTGCGCTGCTTTCACGCTCTCCCGTCATGAGTCATCACCTCTCAGCTGTCGAGGAGCCGTCCTAACGCCTGCGTGGCATCTATGAACTCATCGACCATCTCAAAGACCACCTGAGCGGCCGGCTTCGACTCGTTCATGGTGCCCACCACCTGTCCGACGAAGTAGTTGGCGAGCTTCGCTGCGCCGCTGTCTTCGGCGAATGCGGCACGATCGATTCGAGCGAGCGCTTGGTCGACGAGGATCGGCTGTGCTGGCATGCCCAAGGGCATGGGAGTCTCGGGATTCTCCCACTCCTGCGTCCATGCAGATGTGAGCTGACGGGCTGGCTTGCCGGTGCGCGATCGACTGCGAATCGTGTCGGCCGACGATGCCCGGAGAAACTTCTGCTTCACGGTCGGATGGGTCTCGGCCTCATCGGTGGTCAACCAAACGGAGCCACACCACACGCCTTGGGCACCGAGAGCCATGGCTGCTGCCATCTGGCGTCCACGTCCGATTCCTCCCGCACCGAGAACGGGGGTTTCACCGACCGCGTCGACGATCTCCGGGATCAAGACCATCGATCCGATCTCGCCCGTATGACCACCCGCCTCCGAGCCCTGAGCGATGATCATGTCGACGCCGGCGTTCACGTGGCGCTCTGCGTGTTGCGGCCTGCCGGCCAACGCTCCGACCTTCTTCCCTGCTGCTTTGGACCTCTCGATCATCTCTGTGGTCGGTGGTCCGAGGGCGTTGACGATCAGCGCGGAGGAGAACGCGAGCGAGATTTCGAGCTGCGGAGCAGCATTGTTGGCCGAGAACAGCGCGTCTTCGGTGTTGGTCAAGGCGCCGCCTCGCTCACCGTCGGGCATCGGTGGCACCTCGTACCGCGCCAGGATTTCATCGACGAATCGGCGATGCTCTTCGGGAATCGCATCGACGATCTGTTTGGTCGTCACGCCGCCGCTATCCGAGCCCTCGTACTTCGCAGGCACGATCAAGTCGACGCCATAGGGCCGGTCACCAATTTCAGCCTCGATCCACGCCAAATCGATCTCGAGGCTCTCCGGCGTGTGGGCAACCGCACCCAACACCCCCATCCCACCGGCTTTGCTCACGGCCGCGACAACGTCGCGACAATGGCTGAACGCCAAGATCGGAATGTCGAGGTCGAACATCTCTGTGATGGCAGTTTTCATGTCGGTCGCTGCTTTCTCTGAACGCTTCCGGTCGGCTCGAGTTGGAAATTCACGGACTGCTCAATGCTCTCGTCTCAGACCAGGTGAGGCCTTGCTCGACGTTTGGCTCCCGTGGCAACCCGAGGACCTGTTCGGCCACGATGTTGCGCTGGATGGCGAACGTACCCCCGCCGATGGTCAGCGCCGGGCCGAACATGAAGCCGTAGTGCCAAACGGGATCAACGTCGGGAAATGCACTGTCGGGGCCACGCGGGAAATTGATCTCGGTGGCGCCAGACTGACGCGTCCGTGGAATCGCGCCTGCCGGTCCAGAACCCTCGATCATTCCGGCCGGTCCGGACAAGTCCTTGGCCAGGGCCATGATCTCCTGACCAAGTTCGTCGGCCATGATCTTTTGAATGGACGCTTCCGGTCCAGGGGTCTCTCCTGCAAGTTGCGCGCTCAACGTGCGAAGTTGGTTGAGCCGTAGAACTTCGGCCTCGATGTGAAGTTGAGCAGTCCGATTCCGCAGGATCGGGTCGGCGACGCCACCGTTCGCTCGGATCAGCTCGAGCAGATCGTCCATGCTTGGACCCTGCCCCCATATCGCCCCGCCGGACGAGAGTCCGACGCGTTCGTTTGCCAAGGTGGCCTTTGCGAGCCGCCAGCCTTCACCTTCCTCACCCACCAACATCGCAGCAGGGATTCGAGCCTCGTCGAAGAACACCTGGTTGAAGGAGTGCGCCGTTGTCATGTCGACGATCGGAGACAACGTGGTTCCTGGAGTGTCCATCGGATAGATGAAGTAGGAGATCCCACGGTGTTTGGGGGCATCAGGATCCGTACGTGCGAGCAATATTCCGTAGTCGGAGTGATGAGCGCCGGTCGACCAGATCTTGGATCCGGTGATCACATACTCATCGCCATCGCGGACTGCGCGGGTCGACAAGCTCGCAAGATCCGAACCAGCGTCGGGCTCACTGAACAGCTGGCACCAGTGGTCTTCATCGCTGAAGATCCCAGGCAGGTACGTCTCCTTCTGTTCTTCGGTTCCGTACAGATAGATGACCGGCGCCGCCCAGCCGATCCCAATGAGGTTGAGGGGCATACGAATGTCGGCGGCCGCGAATTCTTCAGCGATGACCAGTTGGTGCATCGGGTCGGCATCGATGCCAAAGGGAGCGGGCCAATGGGGCACGTTCCAGCCAGCTTCTGCAATGTCGCGGTCGCTCGGATTCGGATTGGCTTCTATCCACGCACGGACGGCCACGCGACGCTCATCATCGGCTTGTGGCATGTCGAAGTCCATGAGCAATCCTCCTGGGCGCCGTGGCAAGGCGTTGCTCATAGTAGTTTGGAAGGGTACTGACGGGGCCACTTCAGTACCGCACACGACTCGAGAGGATCAGCATGACCGTCGTCGACACACGTCTCGACAGCCGAGGGGTGTACACGATCACACTCGACGACCCGGCCAAACGAAACGCCTTGAGCCAGGGTCTGACCACGGAATTGGTGGCGGCCATGGATCGTGTGGACACCGACCCAGCGGTTCGAGTCGCGGTGATCACAAACACCGGATCGGTCTTTTGTGCTGGCGCCGACCTCAGTGAACGATCCACCTCCTCGGGTGACAGCGCAGCGGTGGACCCGCTTGCCTTGTTCCGACGAATTCAGGACTCACCAAAACCTTGGGTCGGACGGATCGCAGGACATGCGGTGGCTGGAGGGACCGGACTTGCCGCCGCGCTCGACATCTCGGTCGCGCATGTCGACGCCAAGTTTGGCTTCACCGAAGTTCGCCTCGGTGTCGCTCCAGCGATCATCTCGGTGATCTGTCTGCCAAAGATGCGTCTTGGCGACGCTCGCTCGGCCTTCTTGCGCGGCCAGAGATTCGATGGAGCCGAGGCGGCCCGACTCGGGCTGATCACCAAGGCTGTCGAACCCGAGCAGCTGGACGATGAAGTCGACGCAATCGTCGATGATCTCCTGCTCGGCGGCCCGAACGCTCTCGCGGCGGCGAAGGATGTCCTTCAGCGCATCCCCCAGATGCACCCGGACGACGCCTTTGTGTGGGCTGCTGCGCGCTCAGCGCAGCTCTTCGCCTCGGATGAAGCCGCCGAGGGGATGGCGGCGTACCTCGAGAAGCGCCCGCCCACCTGGACGGCCTGATCAGCGCATCGATGAGGACCGACGCAAGAACTCGATGATCGCATCGCTTCGGCCCATGGTGTCCGTGTTACGCAGTGCTCGCTCCGAAGCCGATTCGAGATACGCCACCATCTGCGCTGCCGCCAATGGCCTCGCTGCCAGCTGATCCATCGAAGCCACCTGCGTCTTGACGGTGAAGACGATACGACCGCTGAAGGCAAGGCGCCTCAGGGTCTGCCACTCCGAGCGAATCCACAATGAAGCCACTTCCTCGGGGTCAGAGATCGCGCGATGGCTCGTCCGGTCTGGCAGGTGAAACGTCGGATCGTCATGCACGAACCAGTTCCGACGCCATGCCGGCCGAGCAGCGGTGAGTTTGTCGAAGAACGTGTCGACCTTGGTTTCGAGCAGCTCGTCATAGCCGTCGACCGGAGCATGAATGTTGGCCACGGTGCGCCCAATCTTCTCTTCGAGAGTCCATTGGTTGGGAAACAGCAGCGCCCCACCGATGAGGCGCCAGTGCGCGTGATCGCGCCAGAGCAACAGCACATCATCGGGAACGGATACCGCGAGTTGCTCGAGCGACGCGACGCCCGTTGGAGCGAGCCGCCGACCGAGGTGAATTCCGGCGAGGGCCATCAGCTCTTCAACCGCATCTTCGTGACCTGGCACCAATCGGACGAGACTGTCGTCTTCCTCTAAAAGCCGGCGACGGAGCTCCAGTTCCGTCGCGGTGTGTGCGTCTACCGGGAACCACTCGCGGATGTCGAGTGCGTGGGTGCCCATGCGAAGGTCCGGCGGACCCGGAACGAGGGGGAGATCGTCCAACCAATCAGCGGTCGGATCGATCGGCACGGACATTATGGAGCCGTCGACTCGAGCGCATTTGAGATGTCGAGCCAGAGGTCCTCGACATGTTCGCAGCCCACGGAGAATCGGATGAGCGTGGCAGGCATCGACTCCTGGCCGGGGATGAGCGCTCGCCGCTCCCACGTGGACTCGATGCCTCCGAGACTCGTCGCGTTGTTGACGATTTTGGTGTGCTCGACGACGGCACTGGCACGTTCGCCCGCACCGGTCACGTCGAAGCTCATCATCGCTCCGAACCCGTCCATGAACGACGCCGCGTTCGAATGCGTGGGATGACTGCTGAGACCGGGATAACGAACCACCGCCACCTCGCGGTGTTCCGCAAGCCGCTCGGCGAGAACGTGGGCGTTCGACGCGGCCCGTTCCATACGCAGGCCAAGCGTTCTCGCACCCCGGATGGACAGGAACGCCTCGAGCCCCCCAATCGTGCCGCCGTTGCGAACTCGACGATCCCAGAGCTCGTCGTACAGCGAGTCATCGCGCACGGCGAGCGAGCCGCCCATCAGGTCGGAGTGGCCCCCGATGAACTTCGTGACCGAGTGCATGCTGATGTCGGCGCCAAGCTCGAGCGGTCGTTGGAGCAGCGGTGTGGCAAAAGTGCCATCAACGGCGACGAGGCAACCGGGCTTGCGAGGCGCACTGCAGATCGCAGGCAGATCCGCCACCGTCATCAGTGGATTGGCGGGGGTTTCGATCCACAAGAGATCGGCCTCCAGCGCCGCATCGACCCAACCCTGCGTATCGGCGAGGTCGAGACGACGGACGGTCCAGCGACCCTGTTGTTCGCCTTCGACGGCAAGTCCGTTCACCGCGTGGTACGGGTCTTCGGGAATGACCAGGGTGGATCCGACTGGCAAGCCGTGAAATACGCAGGCCACGGCCGCCATCCCGCTCGAGAAAACGAGTGCCCTCCCCGACTCGAGCCCGCCGACAAGATCTTCGAGCGCATTCTGCGTCTCGGTGCCCTCGGTGCGGTTGTAGTACCGCTCGCTGGGCAGTCGAAAGTTCGACGCCATGACCGGGGGCCAGTTGAGCGGGTCGCCGAGCTCTGTTGGTCTGCCTTGCGAGATGAGCCAGGTATCGGGGTGCATTGCATCCATCGCGGTCACGTTATGACGCGGGGCTGGTGACCCCAAACCGGTGGACCGATGTTGGGGATGATGGATCGACCCCTCATGCTGGTTCAATGCTGATTCCACCGATCGACCTCATGGGCGGGCAAGCCGTACAACTCATCGGAGGCAAGGAACATGCACTCTCTGCCGGTGACCCCCGACCGCTCGCGGAGAAATTCGGACGCATCGGAGAGATCGCCGTCGTCGATCTCGATGCAGCACTCGGAACCGGCAACAACACCGCGCTGATCAACGAGCTCCTTCCCCTGGCCCCCGTGCGCGTCGGCGGTGGCATCCGATCGGTCGAGGCCGCCATCGAATGGCTCGACGCTGGAGCGCACAAGGTCGTCCTCGGTACGGCGGCAACGCCCGAGGTTCTCCGAGCGCTCCCACCCGACCGCACCGTGGTCGCGCTCGACAGCTTCGATGGCGAAGTGGTCACCCATGGATGGACCAAGGGAACCGGAACTCGAGTCGAAGACAAACTGGCCGAGCTGCGTGGCTTGACGTCCGGGTTCCTCCTGACGTTCGTCGAGCGCGAAGGGCGAATGACGGGAACGGACTCGGACACATTGCAGCGCTACCTCGAAGCAGCAGGTGACGCCCGAGTCACGTTCGCCGGAGGGATCGCCGACGCTGAGGAGATCGGACGGATTCACGCGCTGGGTGCAGACGCACAGGTGGGTATGGCGCTGTACAAGAACGAGTTGAGCGTGGCCGACGCCGTCGCCGCGACATTGCGATCCGATCGGCCCGATGGCCTCTGGCCAACGGTGGTCACGAACGAACGAGGCCAGTCACTGGGTTTGGCGTACTCCAACCTCGAAAGCCTTTCGGCCACCATTGAATCCGGCGATGTGCACTATTGGTCTCGCAGCCGCGGTGAGTTGTGGCAGAAGGGCCTGAGCTCGGGTGCCACCCAGCGACTGCTGCGTCTCGACACCGATTGTGACGACGACACCTTGCGGTTCACGGTGTCCCAAGCCGGTCGGGGGTTTTGTCACCTCGAACAAACATCGTGTTTTGGTGACTTCGATGGATTCACCGAACTCGAGCGACGCCTGTTTGATCGTGCCACCAACGCGCCGGACGGAAGTTTCACGAAGCGCCTGTTCGAGGATCGAGAACTTCTCGCGTCCAAGATCACCGAAGAAGCCGAGGAGCTGAACGAAGCAACCGATCGGCCCGACATCGTGCACGAGGCAGCCGACGTGATCTTCTTCGTGATGACCAGACTGGCAGCCGAAGGTATCCCGCTCAACGAGATCGAAGCGGAGCTCGACCGGCGAGCCCTCAAAGTCACTCGTCGGGACTGAGCGACAGTTCGTCGCTGGCCCCGAGGACGACACCCTCCTCTGCGCGAGCTTCGATGCGGTAGGTCTCCTGCCGGTCCGTCGCAACGATCGACACGGTTCGGCTTTCCGGGTCTCGAAGCGTCGCCGCAGCAGCTGTTCGCTCTCCGACCGTCCGCTGGATCACCCAGCCAGAAATTGGTGAAGTCTCGCCAGCGACCGTCCATTCCAGGATGATTCTTCGTCCATCAGCGGTCACGGTTCCTTCGATCACCAACAATCCAGGTGGCCAGGTCGTGGTGGAAGAGATCGTGTCCTGCCGCGGCGTCGTCGTTTCTGGGGCCGTGGTGGCATCCCTGTCCGCCGGGCGAGTCGTCGGGGGCGTGCTGCCCGGTGGAACGGTCGTTTGATCTGTCTCCTGCCGGTCGGTGACCTCTGGCTGCACGATGGTTCCAGGACCCGGCGCATCCGTTTGTGGTGGATCGTCTGGACCCTCAGGGAGTGTGGTCGCGCTGGGCTCGTCGAGAACCGTGGGAGCGATCGTGTCCGATGCGTCTGGATCAACGGTGGTGCTCGACTCGTCGAGGGGGGTCCCGTCGTCGGCGAAACCGGGCTCATCGCTGTCGCCCGAAACGAACGCAAAGCCGAAGATGAGAAGCGCGATCGCCATCACGACGACACCGGGCCGGAAAATCGTTGCCGCCCACCCCGCTCCGTCGGCCGTCCGGTCGAGCATGGTGCTGCGAAGCGAAGTCTCGAGCCGGTTGGCGAAAGCGCCATCCACCGGAGGTGTCGCAGATCGACCCCACTCAGCCAGGTCGTCATCAAGATCATCGGGCATGGTCTGCTCCTCTCGCGTGTTCGAGTTCTTTTCGTAGTGCGGCCACCGCACGGGTCAGCACGACCGAGAAGGCAGGGCGAGCCAGCCCCATGGCGTTCGCGGCCTCCGAGATGTCGAGATCGGACAGGTAACGAAGCGCGATCGCCTTCTGATATCGCTCATTCAGTCCATTGAGAGCCAATCGAAGCCCCTCGATGTCATCACCGATCACCCCAATTGAGTCATCGGCGGGTGGGGCCAATCCTGGCGTGAGCTCCGCTGCGGCCCGTTGTCCACGGTCGGTGGCAACGCGACCCTCACGCCGATAGTGCGTGACGAGTTGTCGAGATGCGATGCGAAACAGCCAAGGGGCAAATCCACCCTTGCCCCATCGGAATCGTCCCAACGAAGCCAGAGCCGACTCAAACGTCGCGGCACAGATGTCTTCAGCAGCCTCCACGCTGCCGGTGCGCCGGTAGGCGAAGTCGTGAATCCTGGGCAGATATCGGCGATACAACTCGGCGAACGCATCCGGGTCGGAGACCGCACGCGCCGCGAGGGCCCGCTCATCGGAAACATGGCATTCTGCATGCACCCGATCAAGCGTGGCCCCCGAGGAGAGCAAGACGGTGGACACCGAGCTCAAATCGCTCGCTCAGACCGATCCGACGGACAGCGGTCCGTTGACACGACTTGGGCGATAGATGCCGAGGTTCACCGGACGAACCACCACATCGGTCGGACGAACGTCGACGTCAGGTGTGTCCACGTTCCCGAAACGAACCCGAGCTGCTCGCGAACGGCCAATGATCTCGCCCTCGGAATCGAGAGCCAACACCGCATACCGAACGATTCGGGCGTCGTCGGGGACATCGTCGCGTGCCACGTTGGTCTCCGCGTTGTACGTGCCGACCAACTCCCGGTGACCGCGATCCACGATTCGCCAGAGCTGATACCCGCGTGCCGAATCGATCGTGCTCCAACGGCACGCCGCGCCAAGATTCCCGGAGTCATCGCGGCGAGCTTCGCAACCAAGCGAAAGAACCGCGATATCTGGCCGCACATCAGGACGCACATCGGGTCGCACGTCAGGCTTCACGTCTGGTCGCACGTCAGGCTTCACGTCTGGTCGCACGTCGGGTGTGTCCACGCTCCGGAAGCGAACCTCGACAATCCGCGAACGGCCAATGATCTCGCCCTCGGAATCGAGAGCCAACACCGCGTACCGAACGATTCGGGCGTCGTCGGGGACATCGTCGCGTGCCACGTTGGTCTCCGCGTTGTACGTGCCGACCAACTCCCGGTGACCGCGATCCACGATTCGCCAGAGCTGATACCCGCGTGCCGAATCGATCGTGCTCCAACGGCACGCCGCGCCAAGATTCCCGGAGTCATCGCGGCGAGCTTCGCAACCAAGCGAAAGAACCGCGATATCTGGCCGCACATCAGGACGTACATCGGGACGCACATCGGGACGCACCCGAATTGTTTCGGCGTCCTTGGGACGCTCGGCATCTTGTGCGGCTGCGGGAGCCACGAGCCCGAGAATCAGAAGCGAGCTACTGATGACGAGAAGAAGCATCTTGTGGAGGGAGCGATGCATGGGATTTCCTTTCGATGATCGACGTGGCCGGTGTGCCCGTCACTCGATACATCGCGGAACTCCCGCGAACATTTCACTTGCTCGTCAGATTTCCAATTCGTCGATCTCCCAGTCCCCCACCGCCATGGCGTTGGGGTTGCGATGATCTTCGATGCATCGCTCCGGAAGCGGAACTGCCTGATTCAGTCGAACCCGATCTCGTTCGCTGACGAACAGACTTGGAGGGATGGCGCGATCACGATCGAGCGAGCGCATGTACGCGCCGTCATCACTCTCGAGGAGCGCCCAAGCATTCGAGAACGAGTTGCCGGTGGCGCCGACGATCCCACGAGCAGCCGTGAAGGTGCTCTTGTCGTTGCCCATCGCTCGACGTCCTGCGGAACGAGCCCGCGCTTCGAGCCAGAACTCACGCAGCCGATGCAGCATTCGCCCCCCTCTCGTCGATCGATCCGGTCTTTTCATCATACTTGCCGCCATATGTGTTGATCGGCTCGCCTGACATCTCGTTGAACCTTGTGGGATGGACATAACGTGCGCAAATGCGCCTACGCCTCATCGGCTTCTCCGGAATGCTCATCATCACGATGGCGCTGTCGGTGATTTCGTTCTTCGCGCTATTGGTGAGTGCATCTGCGATACAGGACGAGTTCTCGATCTCGAAGCTCCAGATCGGGCTGATGGCTGGCATCAACACCGGCGTTGGCGGGCTGATCGCGCCGTTTGGTGGCCGCGTGGTTGATGTGATCGGCGGACGAAAGGCGATGGCCGCGGTGCTGGTGTTGTCGGGGACCACCATGGTGTTCATCGCTCTTGCGCAGAGTTACGAAATGTTGTTGGTGAGCATGGCGCTGGCGGGCATTCCTCAGGGGATGGGCAATCCGTCCACGAATCGAGCGATCGCTCACGGCATCAAGCCAGCCCAGCGCGGCGTGTTGACCGGCGTCAAGCAGTCGGGTGTCCAGTTCGCGGTCTTCGTCTCTGGATTCACCATGCCGTGGTTCGCCGCAACCTATGACTGGAGAACAGGCATCTTGATCATGGCCGGACTTGCGTTCTCGGTCGTGCCCGGAGTTGCGCTCATCACAGAACTACCGGTCGATGCTTCCAGCGAGGCGACGCGGAACAAGGGGGAAGCCTCCCCACGACTTCCCACGTTCGTCAACCAGGTCGCGATCTACGGATTTCTGCTCGGATCCATCGGAGGCGGGATCGGTGGGTTTCTCCCCCTCTTCGCAGAAGAGGCAGCCGGCCTCAGCGCTGCCACGGCCGGACGGGTCTTCGGACTCCAGGGCCTCATCGCCATTCCGACACGAATCCTGTCCGGCATCGTTCTCGACCGAGGCGTTTCGGCTCGACGGATGCTCGTTTCGATGGCCATCGGCGGGTCGGTGGCGATTCTCCTGATCCTCTCGGCGAGCAGCGGCATGACGGCGTTCCTGTGGATTGGTGCAATCCTCGGAGGAATGACGCTCGGCGCGTGGAACACCGCAGCCAACCTCTCGATGATCCGGCAAGGCGGAAACGCCGGACGTGCGTCTGGTCGTCTGATTCTTGGCTTCCTGCTCGGCACGACGATCGGTGGGCCCACCGTTGGTTGGTCGATTGACGCATTCGACAGCTATCGACCCGCATGGATTGCGAGTGCGGTGATCGCGCTGATCGCGGCAACCATCGTCAGCGGCCGTCTAGGCGACCGTGCTCGCGCGAGCTGACCTCTCGGTACGCTTTGGGCAGTGCCGAATCGCAACCAGCGGGGAAGAACCCGAAGTGTTTTTGTCCAACGCCATGGACCATCGGGCGAACGCCGTCGACCCGATGAACTCATCGTGGAAGAACCTCTGTCCATCCAGCTCGATGGCACTCTGGTCGCAACCACGATGCGTACGCCGGGCAACGACTATGAACTCGCCGTGGGATTTCTGCACGCTGAGGGAATGCTCGGGGGCGCCACGGTCACGACGGTCCGTTACTGCGCGGATGGCTCCGCCGTGGACAGCGAGTTCAACATTGTCACCGTCGAGACCAACGGAAAGGCACCGACACCCACGCCGCGACTGGGGTCGACGACCTCGTCGTGCGGGATCTGTGGCGCCGATGCGATCGACGAATTGACCACTCGCCTAGAACCGCTCGACACCACCCCCTTCGATCCGCTGCTGCTCGCTGACGTCGCCGAACGCGTCCGCGGGGAGCAAGATCTCTTCGACAAGACCGGCGCGGTGCACGCCGCCGCAGCGTTTGATCGCGACGGAAAGATCGCCCTGGTTCGAGAAGACATCGGGCGCCACAACGCGGTCGACAAGATCGTCGGACGCATGGTGACCGATGGTGATTCTCCCGAAGACATGGGTCTCTATGTCAGCGGTCGTGCCAGTTTCGAGATGGTGCAGAAGGCCTGGGCAGGCGGTTTCGGCACGCTGGTCTCGGTAAGTGCGCCGTCGGCGCTTGCGGTGGAGACCGCAAAGGCTGCGAACCTGCAACTTGCCGGGTTCATTCGAAACGGTGAGATCAACGTCTACTGACGGCTCTCGCTGTCCTCGTACTTGTAGCCGAGCCCGCGAATGGTCACGATGAGAGCCGGGTCCTTTGGATCGGATTCGATCTTGGAGCGCAACCGTTTGATGTGCACGTCCAACGTCTTCGTATCGCCGACGTAGTCCGATCCCCACACACGGTCGATCAGCATGTCTCGGGTCAGCACCCGGCCAGCGTTGTCCAAGAGCAGCGTGAGAAGATCGAATTCCTTCAACGGGAGGGTTTGCTGCTCACCACGGACCCAGACCTCGTGGCGGGCAACGTCGACCGTCACCTCGCCAACGGTGATCGGGGCTAGGGATTCCTCGAGATCGCTGCTAGTTGTGTCGGGAGAAGCCTCCTCCGATCTACGCAACACGGTGCGCATGCGAGCGATGAGCTCTCGCAGCCGGTATGGCTTCGTGACGTAGTCATCCGCGCCAACCTCCAGGCCCACGACCGTGTCCAACTCCTCCCCTTTCGCGGTGACCATGATGATCGGCACGTTGGACTTCGCGCGGATTGCCCGGCACACGTCGATGCCCGACATCGTCGGGAGCATGACGTCGAGGAGCACAATGTCGGGCTGGATTTCGTCGAAGCGGCGGAGTGCATCAGCGCCATCTGAGGACACGGTGACCGCGAACCCCTCACGGCCCAGACCCAGAGTCAGCGCCTCGGCGAAACTCGGTTCGTCCTCGACGACCAAGACCGACAGGTCACTCATCGGCGTCGCCCGGCGCCCGGGCCATCGGTGCATGATCATCGGTTGCCGTCGAATCGAGTGCGCCGATGGCACCTGAGATCGGCAGGATCATCGAAAACGTTGAGCCCACACCCTCTTGGGAGGTCAGCTCGACCCGACCGCCATGGTTGACGGCAACGTTGCGCACGATCGAGAGACCGAGACCGGTACCGCCGGTCTTGGCCGCTCTGCCGCGGTCCACTCGATAGAACCGTTCGAAGACCCGACCAACATCACGCTGGGGAATACCGACTCCAGAGTCTTCGACCACCACGGCGACCTCTGCACCGTGGGTGACCACCCGGCCGCTGACCGATCCGCCAACTTCGGTGTATTTGATGGCATTGGTGAACAGGTTTGTCACCGCGGAGGTCAGCTGCGCTGGATCGCCGACGATCTGCGGCACGTCTTGCAGGTCGAGCGTCAAGGAGATGTTCTTGTCTTCGGCAGCGATTCGGACGGCGGCCGCGCTTTCCTCGACGATGGATCCGAGGCTGACCCCAACGGGTTGTTCGTTGATCCCGCCCTCGATCCTGCTGAGATCGAGGAGGTCATCGACGAGGCGCGACAAGCGGGTCGATTCTGCTTGAATTCGAGCGAGAAAGGTAGCGATGATGTCGGGATCTGTTTCGCCCTCGAGCGTCTCAGCCAAGAGACTCATCGCGCCGACCGGTGTCCTCAATTCATGGCTCACGTTGGCCACGAAGTCTCGACGAACCTTGTCGAGACGTTGCTGCTCGCTGATGTCGTCGACGAGTACCACTGCGCCAAGCACCTCGCCGCCATCGATGAGCGGACTGCCCACAATCAACAGGACTCGCTCAGGCGGCCCATGCAACCGGAGCTCCTCGTCGGTCATCTCGCCGAGCAGCGCCTCCTGGAGACGCCGTTGAATCACATTCTCGATGAGAGCGTCACCATGCCGGCCATCCGCGTACGGGAGTGCCTGGGTGTTGCGCATCAGCTCGACTCCATCAGCATCGACGATGACCGCTCCCGTGCTCAACGCATCGAAGGCGACCGCGACACGTCTCGGCATCTCATCCGATGCATCGGAATGCACCGTGTTCGAAAGCCGATCGAGAGCGGCATCGACCGACGTCGGTTCTGACCGCGTGTCGCCGGCGGTCTTCAGCGTGCGGTGGAGTTTCTGCAGGATCTTTCGTTCTCGTTGCTGGTTTGCAAACAGCAAGATGATCAGAACGATCACCAGCACCAGCGTGAAGAACTGCCACATGGGCTTATTCCGACTCGGCTTCGTCCACGTCGAACAGATCACCGTCGATCGCATGACCGAATTCTTCGGCGAGTTTGTCTCGAGCCTCACCGACCGACTCCGGTGACTCACCGGTCACCATGTACAGCACTCGTTCTCCGATGTTCACTGCATGATCGCCGATTCGTTCGTAGAACCGAGCGATCAGAGCAAGTTGGACGGTTTCTTGGAGCTGGAGTTCACCGTTCTGGTGTGCAGAGAAGATCGCTTGGATGAAATCCACCTGGAGGTCGTCGAGACGGTCGTCGATGTCGGGCAAGGCGGCGGCCAGACCCACATCTCGTTCCGCGTAGGCGTCGACCGAGAGCCGAGTGAGCCGCACGGCCTCTTCGTTCATCGAAGTGATCAGTCCACGAAGGGCGGGCGACAGCGTCATGCCGTAACTGCGCCGAAGCCCTTTGCAGATGTTCACGGCAAGATCACCCGAGCGTTCATACTCACCGTTGATCTTCATCGCAGTCACGATGGACCGCATGTCGGAAGCCATCGGTTGCTGCAGCGCGATCAGCGCGTAGCACCGCTCCTCGATCTGCAGCGACAAGACGTCGAGCTCAATATCGCGCTGGATGACCTCTTGCGCGAGTTGGAGGTCGTTGTCGATGAGGGCCTCGGTGGCCCGAGGTATCGCCTCGGTCACGTGAGCGGCAAGGGTGACGATCAGGTCACGAACGGCATCGAGTTCTTCGTGGAAATTGCCTCTGAGTTCAACCATGTTGAGGCTCCAATCAGCCGAATCGGCCGGTGATGTAGTTCTCCGTCCGATCATCATCGGGGTTCGAGAACAACTTTTCGGTCGTTGTGTATTCGACGAGCAAACCTGTCCGACGATCGCTCGTCTCGTCGACCTCGACAGAGAAGAAGGCGGTGCGGTCGGAGACACGAGCGGCCTGCTGCATGTTGTGCGTGACGATGAGGATGGTGTATTCGTCCTTGATTTCGGCCATCAACTCTTCGATTCGAGCGGTGGCGATCGGGTCCAGCGCCGAGCACGGCTCATCCATCAACAGCACCTCGGGATCGACGGCGATTGCCCTCGCGATGCTCAGGCGCTGCTGTTGGCCGCCGGAGAGGCCGATCGCAGATTCTTGGAGCCGGTCCTTGACCTCGTCCCAGAGTGCCGCCTTCTTGAGACTGCTCTCGACGACGTCATCGAGGCCTTTCTTTCGCCCTGCAACACGGGGGCCATACGCCACGTTGTCGTAGATGCTCTTGGGGAACGGATTCGGCTTTTGGAAGACCATCCCGATTCGGCGGCGTACCTCGACCGGATCGACGCGTGGGTCGTACAAGTCGACACCTCGGTAGAGCAGGTTTCCTTGAACTCGAGCGGTAGGAATCAGGTCGTTCATCCGATTGAACGATCGGAGCACCGTCGACTTGCCGCAACCAGATGGACCGATGAGCGCGGTGATCTCATTGCGTTTGATCAGCATGTTGACGTCACGCACGGCTCGGAAGTCGCCGTAGAACACGCTCAGATCACTCGCATCGAATACGAGGTCCTCGGGATCGAACTCGGCATCAACCGGTTCCGAAGCGGTGATGGCTGCCCCGTCGTTCTTCAATTCGGCAGCTTCTTCGTCAGCGCTCACACGCATACCTTTCAACATCGCTTCGTTCACCCGTGTCTGTTCGGATGGTGTCAGATTGACCATCGGCCTATCCTCGCTTCTTCTCAAAGTAGTTGCGCAAGAGCACCGCAACAGAGTTCATGGCGATGACAAGGCCCAAAAGCACCACGATGGCTGCTCCAGCAGCCGAACCGAAACCTTCGTCGCGACCAGATTCTTGGACCCAACCGACGATGATGATCGGCATCGCCGTGAAGCGGTCACCGAACTGCTCCAAGCCCCAGAACGAACCATCGCGCGGGGCGAGTCGACCGGTGATCGCTCCGACGAGTATCAGCGGCGCCGCTTCCCCGACGGCTCGCGAGAGCGACAAGAGCGTTCCCGTCAAGATGCCCGGCGCAGCGAACGGCAAGACCTGGCTGCGGATGACGTCCCACTTGGTCGCGCCAACCCCGTAGGCACCCTCACGGAGGCTGGATGGGACGGCGCGAATGGCTTCTGCCGATGTGATGACGACGATCGGAAGAACCAAGATCGCAAGGGTGATGCCGCCAGCAAACAGTGCGCTCTGTCCATCGTTTGCGAGCTTCACGAAGAGGAAGAGGCCGAGCAAGCCGTAGACGACCGAGGGCACGCCCGCGAGGTTCCTGATGGCGATGTCGAGTGACTTGGTCACCCAGTTCTGCGGGGCATATTCCTCGAGATAGATGGCCGCTGCAATGCCGATGGGAAAGGCAAGGACAGCAACGAACACGGCGATCCAGAATGAACCCACGAGGCCCTGCGAGATTCCGAGGCTGTCGTCGCTCGATCGACTCCGAAGCGTGCCAGTCCAGAAGTCGCCGAACCGCTCGCTCAGAACAGGCCAGCCATCGGTGAGCACCTGGCCGATCAATACGACCAGAATCAAGATGCTGAGTGCGAGGGCGGAAAAAATGAGCAGCCGGAAGCCGGAGCCCCGCAGATCCCGACCCTGCCGGAAGATTTCATCCTCGACTCGCTGTGCGGTCCCGGTGTTGCCGATCGTCGATGGTCGCATGCGGGCTCCTAGTACTTCTCTCGCACGCGGTTCACGAACCGCCCGGCGAGCACATTGAGTGTGAGGGTCAGGAGAAACAACACCAGCCCCACGAAGTACAAGCTCTGGAACGTGAGCCCTTCACCAACGACGTTGTCGGTTCCTGTTGCGAGCGACGCCATGCCCGCGGTCATCGTGAGACCGCCATCGAACGGAGAAGAGGTGAACGGCGCTGCATCGGCAGCGCCACCCGCCATGAACACCACCATGGTCTCACCCAACGCACGGCTGATGCCGATGATGAACGCGGCGACGATGCCAGACACGGCGGCGGGCAGAACAACCTGCACCGTCGTTGCCAGCTTGCGAGCACCCAAACCAGCCGACGCGTCGCGCAACTCCTTGGGCACCGAGGCAAGCGCGTCCTCCGAGACGGATGCGACAAGAGGGATGGTGAGGATTCCGACTCCGACGGCTGCCGCAGCCAGTTGACCACTTCGTTTCACCGTGAAGAACTCATCCGAATTCGGGTCGGCGGATCCGGCGACATCGTTGATCCACCAGATCAGGATGAGCGCTGTGGCCACGAGGGCCGTGAGGATCAAGACCCGTTTGACCTGCGTGGAGATATCGGTGCCAGCCTCTCGCTGAACGAGCTTGCGCGCCCAGGTCACCACGAACGCGAGGTATGCGACAAGGATCACCGCACCGATGACGAGCCAACCGTTGCGACCTATTCTCTCGATGACCTGCGGGCTGATGAACACCAGTGCGAAGAACCCGAGCACGACCGATGGCACTCCTGCCAGCACCTCGAGAATCGGTTTGAGAATCGAACGTGTGCGTCGACTCGCATATTCGCTCAAGTAGATCGCCGACCCCAGGCCGAGCGGACCTGCGACCAACATCGCAACGACAGTCACGATCAATGACGACACGAGAAGGGTCGGCATGTCGTAGTGACCTCTCCGAGGGAACCAGCCGATCTGACCCCACGTCTCGTTCCAGTCGACCTGGGTCATGAACGTCCAGGCTTCCCGCACCAAGCTGAACACGATCAGAGAGGAGATCACGATCGAAACAAAGGCGCCGAGGAAGAACACGCCCCGGATCAACTGCTCCTTGATTGCCCGATTTCGGGGACCGGCGAGCGACTCGACGGTGAGCACGTCGCGAACGGACCCGCCCGTGCTCAGGTCGCTCGGAATGCCGATGTCAGCCATTGTCGAAACCTACTCCGCAGTTCTCGTACTCAGCCGTTCCAGGCTGTGCGAACGTCGGTCTTGGCGGCATCGGTCAGGGGAACGTACCCGACTTCAGCGACCGCCGTGTCGAGGCCGTCGTTGACATAGAAGTCGACAAAGGCTTGTAGCGCTTCCGAATTCGATGCCTTCGCATTGTTCACGTAGATGTAGAGGTTGCGAGATATCGGGTACTCGTTGGAAGCGATCGTCTCCTCGTTGGCGGCCACGCAGCCGTCGCCACCGTCGACCTCGAGCAACTTCACGTCGGCGTTCGCAGCAAAGGCATACCCGACCCAGCCAAGGCTCGTGTCCGAGGACTCGATGCCCTGAAGGATGAGGTTGTCCTCAGCCGAAGGGCTGTAGTCCTCGCGGGTGACCGCTTCTTCGCCACGTTCTTCGGCAAGGTCTTCGAGCACGATCTCGATGAACGAGTCATAGGTACCCGATTCTGCGCCCGGGCCAAAGATGTCCAGCGGCGCATCAGGCAGTCCATCGCCTGCGATGTCGTTGGCTCCGGCCCAGCTGCTGACGCCGTTGGACTCGGGTCCGACGAGCCCGTACAAGTTCTCGAAGGTCACACAATCAACCGCATCGTTGGCGGTGTTCGTCATCACACCGATGCCGTCGATGCCCACCAGGATCTCGGTGAACTCGATACCGGCGGCGGCGCAGTCTTCGGCCTCTTCTGCCTTGATGGCCCGAGACGCTCCGGAGATATCGGTCTCATCGGAGCAGAACTTCTTGAAGCCGTCACCGGTGCCGGGGCCCTCGACGTCGACGAACACGTCGGGAGCGACGTCCTCGAACAGCTCGGCGACGCGCACCGAAATTGGCTCGACCGTGGACGAACCAGAGATGAATACCTCGCCGGATGCGCTCGATGACTCCGACGCATCGTCGGCGTCCGGTGCCGACCCTTCGCTATCAGAACCGCCGCAGGCGGCAGCGACGAGCGACACGGCTGCGATCAGAGCCAGAGTGCGGAGAAGCTGGCGAATTCCTGTTGTCACGAAAACCCTCCTCAGGGAGTGTGGACGAACGTCTCGCCCACGTGTGCACTTAGGAACCTAGAGACAGCGATTTACATGCAAGGGCCACTTAGGTGAACAGCAGGTAAACGTCGTTCGCTTCGCTCGCTTACGGCCTAGCTGAGGGTTTTTTCGATGCGACCGGACTTCAGGAGGTCTCTGAAGAACGCACGATCCTTGGCATAGGTCAAACGTTCCTCGACCTTGTCCATGCGAACCCAGGCAATGAGATCCACTTCGTCATTGGGTTCAAAGGTTCCCGACAGCACGGTCATCAACCAATACCGCACTTCCTTCGAACGACCGTTGCGATCGGAATATCTCAACGATGGAAGCCGAGGTTTGAACAGCTTGCAGGTGAAACCCGTCTCCTCGAGGACCTCACGCAGCGCGGCCTGCTTGAACTTCTCGCCCGATTCGAGTTTGCCCTTGGGAAAACTCCAGTCGTTGTATCGGGCCCGATGGATCAGAAGAACCTTGGGACCCTTCTTGGACGTCCGAACGATCACGCCGCCCGCTGCTTTGACTTCTGCGTCACTCATCGCCGAACCGCTCTCACATCCGCCGAGACGACGAACGGCCAGCTCGTCGGCGTTCGATTGCTTCATCTTCCAGCGCAGTGTGCAGATCGAGCAAACCTGGTTCCGTGCTTCGTGTCCATGCCCCGTCGGCTGCGAGAATCCAGCTCTGCACGTTTGGTTCGAGCTCCTTGTCCAAGATGCCGAGCAGTCGCTCGGCAACCGCGGGATCGGAGATTGCGACGAGCGCCTCGACCCGGTGGTCGAGGTTTCGCGGCATCAAGTCTGCCGACCCCATGTAGGTTGCCGGTTCATCCGGGCCCCAGCCGTTTCCGAAGTGGTACACCCGGGCATGCTCGAGGTACCGACCGATGACCGAGCGCACCTTGATGTTCTCCGAAAGTCCAACGACTCCGGGTCGAAGGCCACAGATGCCGCGCACGATCAAGTCGATATCGACGCCAGCTTGACTCGCCTCGTACAGCAGCCCGATGATTCCTGGGTCCACGAGAGAATTCATCTTCAAGATGATGCGCCCGTTCGGCATCGTCATCTCGTGACGAATGAGGTCGCTCAGCCCTGAGCGCACGCCGGCAGGGGCCACCAGCAGATCGTCGTAGCTGACGTCCCCGCCGTAGCCGGTCAACGTGTTGAACAAGACCGCAACTTCGTCCCCCAGCTTCTCCGATGCGGTGAGCAGCCCGAAGTCGGCATACAGCCGAGCGGTTCCCTGGTTGTAGTTGCCCGTTCCGAAGTGGCAATAGCGAACCATCCGTCCGGACTCGCGACGAACCACCATGGTGATCTTGGCGTGAATCTTGAGACCAGCGATTCCATAGGTGACATGGACGCCCGCCTGCTCGAGCGTCTTGGCCCATTCGATGTTGGCCTTCTCGTCGAAGCGTGCCCGCAGCTCGATGAGTACCGCTACCTGCTTGCCGCTCTCGGCGGCGTGCACGAGCGACCGGATGATCGGACTATCACTGGATGTGCGATAGAGGGTCATCTTGATCGCCACAACGTCGGGGTCGGTCGCAGCCCGACGGATCAACTCTTGGGTCGATGCCGCGAACGACTCGTACGGGTGGTGCACCAGGAGGTCCTTGTTACGGAGCTCCTCGAACATGTCGACCTCGTCACCGCCGCGCTGCGATACACGCGCAGGCACCACGGGTGAAAACGACTCGTCGCGAAGATCCGGACGATCGAGCTTCAGCAGCGACCACAAATCGGTCATCGCAAGAAACGCGTTCTCCACATAGATGTCGCGGTGATCAACGTCGAGCTCGCGGCGCAGCAGCGACTGGATCGAATCGCTGCCGCTCGGGCCGATCTCCAGCCGCACCGCGTTGCCGAAGCGCCGGCGACGAAGTTCCATCTCGACCAGCTCGAGCAAATCGTCTGCTTCTTCGTCGCGATAGTTGAGGTCGGCGTTGCGCGTCACGCGAAACGCCAGGTGCTCTTCGATCGTCAGCCCACGAAAGAGCTGACCGAGGTGAGCGACGATCAAGTCTTCGATGCGAATGAAATGACCCGGCTCGCTCAGCTTCACCAGCCGGTCGAGCGTGTCGGGGATCTTGAGACGGGCAAAGCGAGTTCGATCTTCACCCGGTTGCCGGACACGAACGCCGAGGTTCAGCGAGAGATCGGAGATGTAGGGGAACGGGTGTCCCGGATCCACGGCCAGCGGCGTGAGGATCGGAAAGACCTGTTCGTCGAAGTAACTGTCCGCCATCTTCGCATCGAGAGCGGAAAGCTCGTTGTAGCGAAGGATCGAGACACCGTGGGCGTGAAGCTGTGGCAAGAGCTGATTGAAGATGACCTGTCGGTGCACCTCGAGCCGCTGCACCGCATGACGGATCGCCTCGAGCTGCTGCTCAGGAGTTCGACCATCGGGAGTACGGACACGAACTTCTGCGGCGACGAGATCTCGGAGCCCTGCAACACGAACCTGGAAAAACTCATCGAGATTGCTCGCGTAGATCGCCAGGTACTTCACTCGTTCGAGGAGCGGGATTGCCGGGTCCGTGGCCAAGGACATGACCCGAGCGTTGAACGACAACCAGCTGAGCTCGCGGTTGAGATAATTGGTCGGGTTGAAGTCGACCGGCGCGACAGAAAACGAACGCCCATCGGTTGCGATGACGCCCTCGTGCTCGTGCAACGCAATCTCCTCAGACATGCCTGCCAATCGGACGACCGGCCGGTGCCTTTAGTTCACCTCAACACGGCACGCCGCGCCAGGCGGTCCCGACAAATCGATTTCCGGAACAATCTTGGACCGAGGCTGGCTACTCGGCAGAGGCCGAAGGCTCTTCTTCGTAGCCGAGATCCCATTCGATGTAGATGCGTTCGCGCTCGCCATCGCGGTTCACCCGCTCGCGGTTACGACGAAACTGTGGGTCATGCGGGGGCAAGAGAAGCAGTCGCGCGGTGACGCGATCTCGGAAGCCATCCATCAGGGGGGCTTCGCCCGAAATTGTTTGAATGTCCCAATGCGGCGCCACAGGGCCTTGGTACACGATTTTTGCGTGGCCTTGAGCGGGAAGTTGCTCGTCCATTGTGTTCGCCATGTTTTCCTCTCGAAACGGGGTTTAACCCGCGTGAACTCGAGAGTCAGGCTAGCGTTCAGCTGACCAGAGACACGCACGTGCTCGATCGGGAGGAATGGAAAGTTCGCCTTTACGGGAACTTTCGGTGCCTTCTGGGCGTAGTACTATTGCGAACACTCGGAGGTGTTTCTCATGGAACCGAACTGGATGGCACGAGGCCTTTGCGCCAATCAGCCACCCGAAACCTTTTTCCCCAGCGATGGGGTTGGGGTCGAGGTGGCGAAAAGAATCTGTGCCACGTGCCCGGTCAAGGATGGATGTCTCGAGTACGCCCTCGAGAATCGGATCGACCACGGCGTATGGGGTGGATGTTCTGAACGGCAGCGCCGTCGCATTCTCAAAGCCCGACGCAAAGATGCCGAGAAGGCCGCAAAGGCCGAGCGCAAGCTGCGCATCTAGCAGTCCCCCGCCGTTCCTGCCACCGGCGAGAACGAGTCCAAAACGAACAAATCGCTCCGGCCATTGGCTCGGAGCGATTTTTCTGTTTTGCGGAGAATCGAGCTATGCGGACTTCTTCTCGTCTTCGTCGATTCCGTCTGAAAGGCCGTCCTTGAATTCTTTTTGTGCCTGTCCGAGCGACCGCGCAAGCTTTGGCAGCTTGGCTCCTCCGAACAGTACGAGAATGACGACGAGAACGATGAGTAGTTCTGGTGCACCGAGGTTCATGAGAACAATGGTAGCAACTACATGGTCGCTTCGGAAGCCGCGGCGGCCCGGGCCAGCGCACGTTGACGCCTGATCCGCCGGCGCTCACGTTCGCTCATGCCACCCCAGATGCCGAACTTCTCACCATTCTGGAGCGCATATTCGAGGCAATCGTCGCGCACCACGCAGCCTCGGCAGACTTCCTTCGCCTCTTTGGTGGACGCGCCGCGCTCTGGAAAGAAGAGGTCGGGGTCTACGCCGAGACAGTTTGCAAAGTCATGCCAGGTTGGTTCGTCTTTGTCAGGCGCGCCCATGATTGCCATTGTGTGTCTTGCTCCAAACTGATCCGCCGTACTGACGCGCGCCAGCACGGCGATGTCGCCGATTCTTCGTGTGACCGACGACTCCGCCGCATCTCCGTGATGTAATTACAACACTGTAATCCTTCTGATGTAAAGCCGGAATCCTTGAAATCGCAACTTTTCTCAACAACTTGGGCAACATTGGCAACATCTTCCGCGCACACAACACCAGACGCACGAACAAAGTGACGAAACGATGACGACACAATCACACCGAAGCGGCCCACACCTTCCGCTGATCACCGAATGCGCCGAACTCGCCACGATCGAACAATTCGATCAGCTTCTGGTGGACGGTGGAAGTGAACGGGCGTTAGCGGTGCAAGGCCTCGATCTGTCCAATCGCGAGGCAGAACTCGTCGCAGTCGATTGGCCTCACGCTGTCTTTCTCGGCTGCATTCTCACCGAACCCGCAGAAACACATGTCATGGCCTCGGGGGCCACCGTCTTTCCACCGTTCGAAGGGCTTCCTTACAATCCGTACCGCGGGCAGCTCTACTCCCCTGCCGAACTCCGAGCGGGGGACACCGACGCGAACATCTACGAACACCAGGCCCGTTGGCGTAAGAATCCGCCGGCACCAATTCTCGAGGCGCTCGCCCAGCGAATCCATGATCACGCGATCGACGATGCTCTGCACAGCTTTCTCGAAGACCACCCCGCCGTCGTTGCAATCATGGGTGGCCACAGCCTCACGCGCGACTCGCCCACGTACCGCACGGTGGCGACGGTGGCGCGATCGCTCACCAGATCCGGTCGACTCGTGGTCACCGGTGGCGGGCCGGGCGCCATGGAAGCGGGCAACTTGGGCTCATGGTTGGCCCCACAACCCGACGACGCGCTCAATGAGGCGTTGTCGACGCTTGCGACCGCCGTCGACTACTCGACGCCCGAATACCTCGTTGCCGGCCAACGGGTCGTCGAGCGGTACGCCGACGGGTCCGTCAGCCTTGCCATTCCGACGTGGTTCTACGGACACGAACCAACGAACGACTTCGCGACACATGTGGCCAAATACTTCTCGAACAGCATTCGAGAGGACGGCCTGTTGGCGATCGCCAACCACGGCGTCGTCTACACGCCTGGGGCAGCGGGCACCGTCCAAGAGGTGTTCATGGATGCCACGCAGAACCATTACGCCACGTTCGGCGTACTTTCGCCCATGGTCTTTCTCGACTCGGCGTATTGGGCCGATGATCGGCTCGCCGCTCCGCTCCTGCTTCGCCAGCTCGCCGGCGAACGCCCTTACGCAGAGATGATCGCGATCTTCGATGAACCTGATGACATCGTCGCGTTCATCGATGCTCATCCCCCAGTGAAAACGTGAACAAAGAGGCCACGAGAGGAGCCCAGTCGGTCGCGTGAGGCCGAGCGCCAGCAAGAAGTCGACCGAGCTCCGGCACGCGAGGATGTCCACCCGAAACAGTGGCTACCTGCGAACGAGTTCTCGGCGACCCGTGCTGCCCTCGTAGCTCCGTCGGCCGGGTACCAAACACTCGGCCGGGGTCAGACCACGCGAGCGTGACGCCGTCGTCGAGGTCGGTGGCCCCAGCGATGTCCTCGAGGCGAGCGATCTCCGAGGCACCTGGTCCCTCATACACGATCCCGATGGTCCCTTCGTTGTGGCTCTGTCCAGGGAATCCCGCGTGGTGCAGAAGTGCTGCGAGATCGATCGGTTCCGCCGTGTCGTCGACCTCTTCTTGTTCGTGGTCGCTCACGACGAAGAGCACCGTTTCGTCCCAACGTGGTCTCAACAGCTCGACGACCGAGGCAAGATCGTCATCGATCTGTCGAATTCGTCTGGTCGTTTCGGGGGCGCCGGGGCCAAACACGTGAAGCATCGAATCAGGATCGTTGAAGTGCACGTAAGACAGATCGACATCGAGGGCATCGGTCGAACCGAGAACTTCGAGCACCGCCGCATTGGCTGCATATCCGAGGCAGTCGAGGGGTGTCCCGTTCGGCAGTGCACCATCGGGCGGCCACGAGACGTCGGCCCTCCGGGCCCCCATCACACCGATCATGGTTTTGTCACCAAGTGTTGCCGACGTGGAGATCCCGGCGCGGCGAGCCGCGTCGAAGATCGTGTCGCCAACGGGACCGATCGTGGACGAGCACACGAACGACTCGCCATTCCAGACCTCGTTGGTGAAGATGCGGTGCGCTGCCACATCCGTTCCTGTCGCGAAACTCGCATGGTTGGGATAGGTGGAGGAGGCGAGCACCGAGACACCGCCGTCGGGGTGCCAGCCACCCTCCTCGATCAGCGACCAGAGCGTCGGAGTCAGCTCAGGACCAACTCGCCCGTTGGGCAAGCTGTCCTCGATCAGAAAGACCACCCGCATGTCGTCTACGGACCCGTGCAGCATCGCTCCAAGAGCGACCGGTAGTCCTCCAGCGGGGCGATCTCCAGACCCGCGACCTTTCCGCTGTCATCCCAACGTCGAAGCGCAATGGCGTCGTCTGTGCCGTGGCGACGGCGCCAGGCTGCAGCTTCGTCGCGCTCGAAGGGTCCGCCTTGCGCTTGGAGACTGGCGAACGATGCGGGCGACAATGCGTCGAGATACGCAGATTCAGCCTGGCACAACCATCTCTTTGCGGCGACGTGCTGCTCGACCGCGGTTGAGATCCGACTGTCGAACCGTGAACGGAGCCAGCGCCCGGCGACGACATCGTGATCCCAATCGGCAGCGAGATAGTCCTCGGTACCGCGAGCTCGTGCTTGCAGCAAGTGTCCCAGGTCATGCAACAGTGCGGCGACCACCAACTCAGAGTCGGCTCCCTCACCCCTCGCCAGAGCGGCGGTCTGTAGCGAATGCTGCGTGAGGGTGACCTGCTCGTCGTACGCGCTCTCGCCGTACTGTCGGAAGAGGTCGAGGATCTCGTCGACGACCGCCGTTGCCGCGTTCATGGCCTCGCTGCAACCTCGTCGATCAGAGCTGCCAGTTCGACCGGCATGTCGCCTTGAATGCTGTGACCGGCTTCGACGAAGTGTTCGATTCGCGCATCGGGTCGGCGACGCCGCAACTCAGCTTCGTCCGCATCGTCGACCACCGATTGCTCTCGCATGCCGCGTGCCAGCACCACCGGGCCGTCGTGCCGTTCGATCGCGTCCCAGAGCGCCTCGTAGTTGGGTGGAGGCACGGCCTCGTCGTGATGGCCGAACACCCGATGACGAGCGTGTCGCCAGACCCAACTTCCATCCTGTCGCTGCTCGGCGTTGTGGAGAATGCCCCGACGAAGAGACGACTCGGTGCGGGTGGGATTGAACTCGACCGCCCTCGCAAGGAGTTCGTCGAAACTCTCGAAGCTCTCGGGACCATTCACGAAATCGGCAATCGATTTCGCCTTGTCGCGAGTCACCCCGGGTGTCATGTCGACAAGGACCATCGTGTCGAACAGCCCCGGCTCCTGTCCGGAGAGCGACATCGTCGTCAGCCCACCGAGACTCATTCCGACAACACTTGTCGCTTCGGAGGCGAGCGCTCGAATGACCACCGCAACATCTTGCGCGTTTCGCTGAACATTGGCCGCGCCGTCCGCTGGCGGACCCGAATGACCGTGACCCGGCAGGTCGATGGCAATCAAGGGCCGATCAAGCGCGAGGCACACGGTGTCCCAGGTGTGCGCATTCTGTGCGCCCCCATGGATCAGCACGAGTTCGGGTGGAGATGTCCCCCAAACCAGTGCACTCAACGCCCGACCATCAGGCATCGTCACGTGTTCACGACGAACGATCGGCGGACCGTCATAGATGATCCCAAACTCCGCAGCATTGTCTGCGAAGTACCAAAACTCGTCGTACTCGACCATCTCACCAACCATCGCCAAACCCTACACACCCCGTTTCGACAGCGACGTTTGGAGCCACCAGGCGAGAAACTCGGTTAGCGAGCGACGGTCAGCACACCAGCCCATTTCGACGGCGACGTTTGGAGCCACCAGGCGAGAAACTCGGTTAGCGAGCGAAGCGAGCGGCGGTCAGCACACCAGCCCATTTCGACGGCGACGTTTGGAGCCACCAGGCGAGAAACTCGGTTAGCGAGCGAAGCGAGCGGCGGTCAGCACACCAGCCCATTTCGACGGCGACGTTTGGAGCCACCAGGCGAGAAACTCGGTTAGCGAGCGAAGCGAGCGGCGGTCAGCCGGCGCGGCGGATCATTTTCCGTTTTTGCTCAACGAAGTCGACGAGCACGAAGTCGCCGACGTTCTCGTTGTCGGTGAAGAACGCACGCCCCCCATTCATCTTCGTGATCTGCTCGATGAACGAGGTGAGATACGGCGTTGCATCGAGCATGAAGACGTTGATCCGGATGTTGTCACGGGTGCATTTGTTGACCTCTTTTAGCGTGAGGTCAATGGTCTCGTGCGTCGGTGGATAGTTGAACTCGGGTCGACCAAGACGGTTGATGTGTGCGGTGGGTTCACCATCGGTCACCATCAGTATCTGTTTGGTTCCAGACTCACGAGCGAGCATCTGACGAGCCAATTGGAAGCCATGCTGCATGTTGGTTCCGTAGACGTAGTCCCACGAGAGCTCCGCGAGATCGCGTGCGGCCACCTCGCGTGCGACCTCGCTGAACGTCACGATCCCCAGGTAGTCCTGTGGGTATTGGCCGGAAATGAGTGACTCGAGCGCAAGGGCCACCTTCTTTGCGGGCACGAAGTTGTCCCGCATGGGCATCGACAACGACAAGTCGAGCATCAGAACGGTCGACGTACGAGTTGTGCGTTCCGTTCGTTCGACTTCGAAGTCTTCGGGGGTCAACCCAACCGGTGTTCCTCCGCCAGTGCGCCGAATCGCATTGCGCACCGTTCGCTCGATGTTGAGAGTGAAGGGGTCGCCGAACTCATACGCCTTGGTCTCGAAGTTTCGCTCGTGGCCAACACCAGAGACCGCAACGTTGTGCCGGCCAAGTCGATCGGCAGACAGTTTTGTGTACAGGTCCTCCAGCACGTTCTGCCCGACCTTGCGCAGGGCGCGGGGAGTGAGCTCGAGCGCACCTTCCTTGTTGTTGATGAGGCCCGCATCCTCGAGCATCTTGGTGAATTGCGCCATCTGCTCCATGGACTGAGCCGTGTCGTCGCCCAGGAGTTCGGCCGCCCGTTCGAAGTCGATCTCTGCCAAGGCTCCAGGATTCGTTGTTCCTCGCAGCATCTGCTCGATCTGATCGAGGTCACCGAGATCATTCATGAGATCCATCGCCTGGCCGAAGTTCAGCGGATCGACACCGCCCGTCTCGTACCCCTGTCCCCAGTTCATGTCGGGGAACATCGATTGCAGGTTGTCCCCGAGCTGACTCATCTGAAACTGCAGGTCCATGTCGCCGAGCAATTGATCGGACAGCTCCTGCATCTGCGCGCGCTGTTCAGGGCTCATCGAGTTGAGCATTGCCTGGGCCGCTGCCATCCGCTGCGCCATCGCCTCCAGCAACTCGTCGAGCGTTTCAGGGTTTTCTGGAAAGAAGTCGCCATGTTTGGCCATGAAACCGTCGAAGTCTGGGTCTTCGCCGTTCGCTCGCTTGTCGAGCATGTCATTGAGGTCGCCCAGCATGTCTTTCATTCGCTGCATGTCTTCGGGCGACATGTTCTCCATGGCCTCCGACATGCCGTCGACGGCCTGCTGCATCATCTGGTTTCGCAGCTCCTCGACGAGATCGTCGAAGTCCTGCTGAGCCTGCTTTGACGTGAAGTCGTAGTTCTGTAGCGACTTCACCTGTCCAGGGAGGTCCGGCGGGAGCAAATCCAGCTCGAGGTTTCGTTCTGCCGCTGCGGCGGCATCTCGCGCTGCCTGCTCGGCATCGTCACCGCCTGCCGAATACTCCGCTTGCGCATCGAGGTTCTGCCGTTCGGTCGCAACGATGTCGCGCAGTTTCTCTGCGATGTCGGCGAACACGCCACCCACATCGCCAGAGTCGAGCATCTCCTCGCGCCGCTGACGGAGCCGCTCGAGCATCTCGCGCAGCCCCTGCATCCGTTCACCGTCTTGATCGAACCCATTCTGCAGAAGATTGCGAAGCGCAGCGTTGGGATCACCGTGATATGCCAGGTCATCGGTCATCTGCCGAAACAGATCATCCGCGGTCATCTCGTAGTCGGCCTGCGTCCCGTCCCAAGCCGAGTACGTGAATCGTTGCTGACGACGGCGGCGACCACGACGAAGGACCATGACCGGACTGTATTACGCCGCAAGCGAAATACGTCCGCAGAACGGGCTCGAGTCGCTTACCTCGCCATGAATTCGATCCGACGACTCGCGGCCTTGTCTTCGACCCCATCCACGAGAACGGGCTGTGTCTCGCCAAAGCCAAGCGTGGTGAGGAGTTCCTCGTCGACGCCGTTGTCGACGAGGAACTGCTTCACCGCTTCCGCCCGACGTTCGGACAGGTCGAGGTTGAGGGCCTCATCGCCATCGGTATCGGTGTGCCCATCGATGCGAGCACCGACGCCTGAGCTCGCAGTGAAGAACTCGATCGCCTTCTGCAGCTCGGCCTGGCCGGCAGCGGTGATCACGGCAGAGTTCACCTCGAATTCGATGTTCTCGAGGCCGACAACCTCATTCACGGTTGGAGGCAGCAGTATCCGGTCGATGATGTGGACCAAACCGTTGTCTGCCTGGAGGTCGGCGGTTGCAACGGTCGATACGCCATTCAAGATCACGAGATCACCATTCGACGAGAAGGTGATCGGCAGACCGTTGAGCGTCTGCACGGTCGATCCGACGAGACCCGGCAGATCTGCAGAAGCAACGACGCCTTCCACGATGTGATAGTTGATCAGCGCGCGGGCAGCTTCAGGATCCGCCGAGAGTGCGGCCAGCTCGTCGGCACCGAACGCCTCAAATGCTGCATCGGATGGCGCGAACAGTGTGCGGTTGAGTTCGTTGCCGGCAGCGTCCGTGGTGGCTGAGAGGTCTATGCCCAACAACGCAGCGATATCGGCAAATTGTGTCGATCCCCCCGACGCCAGCGCATCGCCGAGCGTGGTGAGTTGCGGTGCTGCTGTGGTTGCGGGTGCCGCGGTGGTAGTCGGTGCGGCGCTGGTGGTGGGTGCAGCTGTGGTGCTGGTGGTAGGTGCAACAGATGTCGTCGCGTCCGGTGCGTCTGTCGTCGGCGAGGCGGCCTGATCCTGATCGCCATCGTCGGCGGTATCGGACCCGTCATTGCGCACGAAGACTCCTTCGACATCAGGCAAGAGAGCACCACCCGCAAACCCAGCGGCACCGGCAGCCAGGCGAACCGCCGTGCGATCAAATTCGGAATCGACCCGGCCGGTCAGGAACACCCGACCGCCATCGATGCGGCACCGAACGCCGGAATACGCATCAGCCGAGAGATCGGACTCTTCGAGGGAGTCGAGCACGGCCCGGCAACGGTCATCGTCCGCATCGACGAGCGCCATGCTCGCAACATCGTCTGGAGCGTCTTCGCCAAATGCCCAACCCCAGAGCACCGAACCAAACAGCATCAAGGCGGCCACAGCCAGACCCAACCACACGATCTGGTGGTCCGCTGGCATCGCCAGTTCAGCGATCAGCTTTTCGTCGTCATCGTCGCTCACGAGACCGGTCGTGTCCGTCGGAGTGTCATTCGTCATGGAGCGTTCGCCCACTTCCAGATAGGTGTTCGAGACATGGACGCACCGCAAAGGCAATTTGTCGCGCGAGACTTCGACGATGTTCGACGACAAATTCATCTGGGGCGCGGGATCCTCCTCCGTGGCAATCGAAGGAGCCGCGCTTCGGTCGGATTGGTACCGGTGGGAGGAACGCAGAGGCGTCGAGAACTCTCGTGCGGGCAATGACTTCCGGTCCCGCTACGCCGAGAATTTCGCCCTCCTGGTCGAGCATGATCTGCGCCATGTGCGTTTGACGATCGAATGGGCTCGAATCGAACCGTTCCCGGGACGCCATGACCGTGACGAACTCGAACACGTCGAACAAGTACTGATCGCTGCCCGTGACGTCGGGCTGTCGGTGTGGGTCACGCTCCACCACGGTTCGTTGCCCGGGTGGTTCTCCGCAGACACCGACGGGTTCTGCACGACCGCTGGACCGTCGATTCATTGGTCACGACATGTCGATCGAATGGCAGAAATGTTCGACTCACATGTTTCGGCGTGGTGGCCGATCGAGGATCCGATCGGCTGGGCCATCGATGCACATCATCTCGGCAACCGCCCGCCTGCCAGAACCTCGCCAGACCTCTTCCGAGATGCCGTCGAAGGAATCCTCGATGCGACGTTTGACGCACATCGGCTGTTGTCCTCAGGGTCCAAGCCGGTTGTTGGGAGCTTCGGCCTGCCGATGCTTCACGCAACCGAACCCGCTGCGGACGACGAGCGTCTCTACTGGGACCAGATCATCTGGCGGTCCTGGACACGCGCCATCTCCGAAGGGGTGCTCGAGTTTCCGTGGCGAGGGGCGACGGAACGACCCGACATGGCTGACGCCTTTGATGCCATCGGCGTGGGGATCGCGAGTCCGTTCCGCGTCGACCCTGCAGGCGTGCTCACGCCTTGGCCCGAGCGCGGACGGCGCGATGAAGCTGGAGGAACACCGGCACCTGGGTCCCTCGGAGAGACCTTGCAACGAGCAGCCGAGCTCTTGGATGGCAAAGATCTGTTCGTGACGAGGCTGGGCGCTGCCACCAGCGACGACGGCTGGAGAGAAGAGTTGTTCGAGGGCTGGCTCGATCAGATCCGCGTCGCAGGCAACGAAGGGCTACCGATCCGTGGCGTCTTCATCGAACCAGTTGTCGATGGCTACGACGTTGCGGCCAGGGCACTGATCGACAGTGGCGTGTTCAGCCGGTCTCTCGAACCGAAGCCAAGCTTCGGTTGGATTGCCGCGCAGCAGTAGCAGAGCGAACGAGTTCGTACGGGTCGTACGGGTCGTCGGGTTCGAGTTGAAGATCGATCGTGGTGCCGAGACCCATTCGCTGGGCATGGCCGAGAAACAGCTGGGCGGCAAGCAGGTCCTCGTACGACCAGCCGGTCGAGTCGAACACCGTTTGTTGGTCGATGAGCCCGCTCGCGTGTCCGCCGAGAACCTCCACCATCGATGGTCCCAGATCGTCCGGGGTCAGTCGTTGCGACTCGCCCTCGATCATGCACTGTTCGGCAATGTCGGGGATCACGACCGCCGACTTCAAATAGGACAAGGGAAGTTCGGTCTTTCCCGGGAAATCTGCGCCGACCGCATTGACGTGCAGATCGGGGCGAGCAAGCGAGAGGTCTACCACCGGGCCCTCACCGATTGGGACCGACGTACAGGTGCTCACGACATCGAAACTTCCGACCAGTTCCCCGAATCGTTCTGTGGTGACCACTTCTGGTCGCACGATCCCCGCCGGGAGACGAGCCGCCAGAGAACGCGCCACAGAGTCATCGGTGTCGGTGACGACGAGAGAGTGGATGTTGCGGACTCGACTCAAGGCATGAATCTGCGTGACCGCTTGCGCGCCGCACCCAACGACACCCAGACGAATCGGTCCGTCTGCGGTGACCTTCTCCGTGACGAGCGCAGAAGCGGCGCCCGTTCGGATCGCGGTGAGCAGCGTGGATTCACACATCGCCATCAGACGGCCGGTCGTGGTGTCGTACAACGCCGTGGTCGCCAACACACTTGGGAGCCCGCGCCGTATCGGGTTGGCGGGGTGGTATCCGACCGTCTTCACGGAGACCACATCTCCCACAACCATCGTCGGCATCCACTCGACGAGGCCATGTTCGGGAACGTCATAGTTGAAGCCCGATCGAATTTGATGTTCGACAGCGGCGTCGTCGAATGCCGAGATGGAGGATCGGAGCGTGGTGACCATCTCGTCCATGAACTCATCGACGCCGACCTCGGATATCACCGCCACGAGATCGTGCACATCGAGCATCAACGTCGACAGTGTGGATCTGTTTCGATTGTCTTCGTCCATGCCCGGCACTTCCCCTGTTGCTTGAAGTACGCCACATCACGGTGTTTCGGATGCGCGACCCCGCAGTACTCTTCGGAATGGTGAAGATCAGCATTGACAAGCCAGATGACCCACGTATTTCGGTCTACCTCGGGCTTCGAGACCACATCGCGCGTCAGCTGCGTGAGCTTCCCGGCGGAGACATGGCTGGTTTCTTCATCGCCGAGGGCGATCTCGTGATCGAGAGGGCTCTCGAACACGGCTACGAACTGCGGTCTCTTCTCGTCCCCGAATCACGTTGTCGGGCTCTACCCGCGGGCGTTTCCGACGACGTTGACGTGTTCCTTGCGAGCGAAGCGGTGCTCTCCGAGATCACGGGTCGACCCAAGCTCCGAGACACGCTCTCGTGTTTTGTTCGGCCCACGCTTCTTCCCGTTGGGGAGCTGCTCGCGGGGATACGGACAGTCGCGGTGCTCGAGAATGTCAACAACCCGACGAACCTCGGGGTGATCATCAGGAACGCGGCCGGACTCGGAATCGATGCCGTGCTTCTCGACACCCGCTCGACGGACCCGCTCTATCGACGAGCGATTCGGGCCTCGATGGGGCAAGTGTTCGCACTACCTCACGCACGACTCGATTCCTTTCCCGGCGGACTCGAGGTGCTGCACGAACACGGCTTCACGACGGTTGCGCTCTCGCCGGCCGGAGACCGCGAGCTACGAGACATCGATCCGCCCGAGAAGGTTGCAATCCTTCTTGGCGCCGAGGGGCCGGGACTCACCGACGCCACGCTGCACGCCGCCTCGATGCGGGCCAAGATCACGATGGCTCGAGAAGTCGATTCCCTCAACGTGGCCAACGCGGGGGCCATCGCGTTTCACCACTTCGCACTCCGCGACTGAACGAACGCTTTTTGGGACGGCCGGCTAGCTCAACAAACCGATGTTGGTCTTGGCGCGAGCCAAAACGTCTGAAGCGATCTCCTCGGCCTTGTCGGCGCCGACCTTCAACAACCGTTCGGTCTCTGCCGGATCTGCTTGCAGCTCAGCGAATCGTTCCTGAATTGGACGCAAGACCTCGATGACCGCTTCGGCGGTGTCGCCCTTCAGGGGACCGTACTGCTCGTACTTGTCAGCCAAGGACTCCGGGGTCTCGCCGGTACATGCACTCAGGATCGACAAGAGGTTCGACACGCCAGGCTTCTCGGCAACGTCGAAGCGCACGTCGGACTCCGAGTCGGTGACCGCTCGCTTGAACTTCTTCTCGATTCGCTTCGGATCTTCGAGTACGAAGACCGTCCCAGGGCTCTCGCCCTCGGACTTGGACATCTTGCGATCGGGGTTCTGGAGATCCATGACCCGTGCACCCGTTGTGGGAATCACATGTTCGGGAACGACGAACGTCTCACCGAATCGTGAGTTGAACCGTTCGGCGATATCGCGCGTGATCTCGACATGTTGTCGTTGATCATCTCCAACCGGCACGAAGTCGGTGTCGTACAACAAGATGTCAGCGGCCTGCAGTGCGGGGTAGGTGAACAGCGCGGCCGAGACGAACTTGGTCGAGTCTCGATTGGACTTGTCCTTGAACGCTGTCATCCGGCTGAGCTCTCCGTAACTGACGGTGCACTCCATCAGCCACGCCAGCTGGGGATGCTGGGGAACTTGACTCTGTACGAACAAGGTCGAGCGGTCTGGATCGATCCCGACCGCGATCAACAGCTGGGCAAGCTCGAAGGTGTTTCGTCGAAGCTCGTCGGGATCTTGCGGAAGGGTCAGCGCGTGCAAGTCGACGACGCAGTAGACGGCATCGTGGTCGTCCTGCATCTTCGACCAATTGAAGAACGCTCCCGTAAGGTTCCCGAGGTGAGAGTCACCCGATGGTTGAATTCCGCTGAACACTCGTTTCATGGGAGATGAGGCTAGCGGTCAGCAGAGTGGCTCGATCGCCGCACGAGCCTTGGTCCTGCTGAGATGTGCGTCTCGCCAGCCGTCCGAATCGTCGAGCAAACAGAGGTGCTCGACCATTCGTTCGTAACGATCGTTGGGCATCGGTCGGAGGACCTCGACGTTCTCGACGATCGTTGGGGTTGCGTCTTCGGACAACCACATGAGCGGCTTCACCGCAATCCACTCGTCTTCGCCGGTCGGAGGATTCGCGAAGTTGTGCTCGGCGATCCGTCGGTCCGGGTTGACCGCACCCATCGCAAACACGAAGACCATCCAACTTGAAACGAGGGCAGCGGTGAACCAATGGTCGCCAGCTCGTACCCCAGCGACACGAAGGGCGGTCAAGGCCAGGACGACGAGCAGCCATAGCCCAAAGCCAAACGACCAGAAACGAAGCGGGCTCAGGAAGGTCTCGCTGACGTAGTCGGCGATCTTGAGCATGGCCAGGCCGTCGATCACCGCAGCCAAGAAGATCGTGAGGAGACTCAGGCGACGAACATGTCGTTCCAGCGTGGGAGCTCCGGCGATCTGACGGATCGCCAGGACCAACACAACCGTCAGCGCGACGACCCAGAGGAGCTGGAAGAACCCGGAACGAACCTCAGATCGCAGTGCGGCATCGGACAACTCGCGACCGATCGTCGCAGCGCGCAGCGAGATGAAGAGGGTGAACAACGCCGAGACGAGCGTCAGCACCACGCTCGACTCGAGCGAACCAAAGGCGGGCCGGGGTACCGCCGGCTGCGACGGTCGCCCGATCACCGCAAAACGAAGGAGACCGAGACAGAGCGGCAGGACGACAAGAAAGAGCCCACCTCTTCCCACAGGCACGATGGATGGATCGGCGATCTCGGCGAAGACCTCGTCCGAGGAGGCCAGCAGGGCCCAAAAGACGAGCACGATCGGTGTCGCGATCACGGCACCGCGAACAAGAGCTACCGCAGTGCGCTCCGACTCTCCCAACGCGGGAGGTGCATCGATTGGGCGCGGACGTACTCGCCGCCAGATCGCGCCCACCGACAAGTCCCCCAACCTCTGCTCGGTGGCCGCTCCGAACGCGGAGACGAAGGCGACAAGCACGACGGTGAAGATGATGCAGAGGAGGAGCCATGTGTTGTCACGGACGATCAGCCAGGGGGCCAGCACCCCGGCTGACGCGCACCACCGCGCGGTGGTCGAGCGAAACCCAATACCCCAGGCGATACCGAGCAGCAGAGCGAGACAGCTGACCGCGAGCCCGAGACCGCTGCTCGTGGACAACCCGACGGCGAGCGCCAGCGCTAGCGCGAAGCCCGCCCGACGCGCTCGGACGAACCGCAGCCGAGCGCGATCGACCGTCTGTCCGTCTGGCTCGTCGATCGCCGGGAGAGTTGGCGCTTGTTGGTCCGTCCGACCGGTCACTTCAGTCGCCCCTCCAACCGCTTTCGGTGGGACGACCCCCGTCGCAGAACGAATCCAACGCCCCGTCTGCGGCCACGCGGCCGGAGTTGTAGTCGAAGGCGCCGAACGTCGTCTGTCGAATTGGTCGTAGACAAAGCTCGCTGCGCAGGCTTTCACGGTCGACGGCGTTGAGCTTGTGGATCGAGTTGATCATCGTCTCGACGGCATCGTCACTCAACGTGCTGAGCGTACCGACATCGACCGATGTCGACCGGTCCATGTTGTAGTCGGCGACCCTCGCGTCAGGGTTGGAGACGTTCAAGCCAAGGGTGAAGAGCGCTCCCAAGACGATGGCCACACCCGGAAACCACTGAGCGCCCGACCGCCACCCCAAGATCGAGACCCCGTAAGCCACGATGAGCAGCGCGATACCGGCAGCTCCCGCAAGCGCCCAGAACCTCAACGGTGTCAGTCCAAAGGACCCGACGTAAAGCGAGAGTCGATCGATGCTCACAAACGCGATCAAGAGGGTCAGGAACAGGGTCACCAAGGCGAGAGGGATGAACCGATCTCGACCCTTCTCTGGCTCGAGGATTCGTGTCGCCCGAAGTCCGCCGACGAGTCCGAGCGAAAGCCCAGCGACCCACAGGAGTTGAAAGAATCCAGCACGAGCGTGTTCTGCCTGCGTCAGGCCTTCGGTCTCGAGGACGTGGTTCGCTCCCCCGAGGTCGACTACCACCTGCGTCGCGACGAACGCAGCGAACAACGTCGCGAGACTGCCGAGGATCATCGTGACTTCGAGCGGGCCAAGGAAACGGATGTTGAACGGGCTCTTCGACTCCGGAGCCGCGTGTGCAGCTCGGCTGACCCAGCCAAACAACAGCACCGCCACGGCCAGCGACAAGATCACGTGCCCGATCAGCGACGGTAGATCGCCGAGGAGCAGGAACTTCGCGAAGACGTCGTCAGCGCTTGCCAAGAGTGTCGTGAAGATGATGAGCACGGGGACCGCGACGGCCGCTCCTCGGAGGAACGGCGCGAGCTTGTGCTCTGCGGTGGCGGCCGAGGCGAACCGGTTGATGATCGTCAGTCCATATAGCCATTCGTAGATGGGAGACCAAACGTGATTTGCGAGGTCGCGTACCCGAGCGTCGAAGGCGCTTCCGCGTTTCGAAATCCCTGCGGCAACGCCAAGGAGGATGACGATCATTGCCACGTTCATTGCCGTGAGCGCATTGTCGGAACGGATCGCGAGCCACGGGGCAATCGCCGCAGCGAGGCCGAGGAACACGAGCGGTTCGCGTCGACGGATTCGACCGGTAGAAACCACGACCACTGCCAGCGTCAAGATGACCAGTGCCATCGCAGCCGAGGAGACCACCCCCGTGCGGAGCACGAGGTTTCCGAAGAAACCCGCCGCGAGGACGCCGAGGATCTCGCCGGTGCCCGTCGTTGGCGAATCAACCCTGCTCGGAAGCAGTGGTGCCGGGTCTGGACGAGGCAACGCAGGCGGCGGATCGGGTGGCCTCTCGGCAACCGAGGTCGGTTGCTGCTTTGCTCGCGGCGGTGGCGGCCCTAGCTGGGGTCCGGTCACGCCGCCGTCGTCTGGATTGTCCTGCTCGGGCATCTGTTCTCCTCACGCCTACCACGTACAGTAGGCATCAGGGACAAAAATGTCCCGTAAAGAGCGTGTTGCAATCAGATGACGCACCATGACCAGAGGAGCCCGCAGGGCCGGGACCGAACGAAGGCCCTAGCTTCGCCCCCGGTACTGCGCCGTGGCGCCGTGCACGTTCTTGTTGAGGCGCTTTGCGAGGTGCAGCCCCTCGAGAATCAGCTCGATCGCTGAGGAAACAACTGCGGGTTCGTCGGTGTCGATCTCGTCACCTTCCAACAACGCGTCGATCGCCGGTTGGAGCGCCGGTACCTGCGCAAGCACGCCGAGGTAGACGTCGGTATCGACATCCGCCCCAACGTCGACGGTGATGCCTTCCTCGAACGCGTCGACGATCGGCCCATGCAACGTCGCATCCACAGAGTCGGCAAACACCGTGTGAACCGCCGAGCGGAGCAGCGCATCGATCACTCGACCCTCGCTGCCGTCCTCGAACGCTTCGACCTCGATCTTTCCTGAAGTCGTCGCGGCGATCGCTGCAAGATCACCGATACGCGGAACGGCAATCTCGGACCCGGACATCAGGCTTCGACGAACGGCATTCGCTGCGATTGCTTCGTAGTTCGCGACGGAGAGCCTCACGGACACGCCAGAACGTTGGTTGATCTGACTCGACTCGCGCGCCTGCTGAGAGAACTCCGAAACGACTTCGAGCATGAATTCAGGAACTCGAACGTCGATGACGTCCGCGGGAGGCAGCACAGCCTCCTGCAGCACGATCGTCATCTCGGTTTCGACATCGAGTGGATAGTGCGTGCGGATCTGAGAGCCGAAACGGTCCTTCAGAGGTGTGATGATTCGGCCGCGGTTCGTGTAGTCCTCGGGGTTGGCCGATGCAAACAGCATCACGTCGAGGGGGAGGCGCACCTTGTATCCGCGAATCTGCACGTCGCGTTCCTCGAGCACGTTCAGCAGGCCAACCTGGATTCGTTCAGAGAGGTCCGGCAGCTCGTTGATGGCAAAGATGCCTCGGTTCGAACGGGGCACCAACCCGTAGTGCAACGTGAGTTCGTCGCTCAAATATCGGCCTTCGGCCACCTTGATCGGGTCGACTTCGCCAATGAGATCGGCAATGGACGTGTCGGGCGTGGCCAATTTCTCGCCGTAGCGAAAATCTCGATGGACCCAATCGATGGGAGTGTCGTCTCCCTGGTCGGCGATGAGCGTCTTGGCATGGGACGAGACTGGATTGAGCGGGTCATCGTTTATCTCCGAACCGGAGACGATCGGCATCCACTCATCGAGCAACTCGGTGAGGTTGCGGATCATCCGAGTCTTGGCTTGCCCACGCTCGCCGAGGAAGATCACGTCGTGGCCAGCGAGAAGCGCATTCTCGAGCTGCGGGAGAACCGTGTCCTCGTATCCGAGAACCTGGGCTACGAGTGGATCCCCGTTACGGATGCGCTCAACCGCGTTTCTGCGAACTTCTTCAGCAACGGGGACCGAGGTCCATCCGGTCTTGATCAGCTCACCGAGGGTCGTGGGTCTACTCATGCCCCGTGCTTACCACAGGGTGCAGCCAGTCGTGACCCCACGTGGGCTGTGATTCCAGGCGGATGGTAGAACCGTTCTGACCAAAGATTGAAGCGCGACGGAGTGCTTCAAAAAGGACGGGACATGAGTGATTTTCCAGCAGCGCCACCACCCACGGGGATGACAGCCGGGACTCCGGCCTCCTTTGGCCAACGACTTATCGCCGTATTGATCGATGCGGGAATCGTCTTGGCGATGTTCGTTCCCGCCTTCATCATCGTGTTCATCTTGGGACAGATCAGTGGCGCACTTGGCTTCCTCGCAGCGGTCGTCCTGTATCTCGCGATTCTCGCCGCCGCGTTGTACATGTACATCGGCGGTGTCGGCACCACCGGCCAGACGCCCGGCAAACGGATGCAAGGCGTGCAGGTCGTCGACGCAAACGGCGGCATGCTCGGCATGGGCGGCGCAGCAATCCGCTACATCGTGTCCGCGATCTTCAACTCGGTCGTGTGCGGCCTGCCCGTCGGCTCCCTCTGGATGCTCTTCGACCCCGAGAAGAAGACGCTCTACGACAAGGTCCTGAACAATCAGGCCATTCAAGTCCCCGCAGGCGGACTCATGCCGATCTTCCCGAACGGCAACCCCATCTGAGGCCCACTTCCCTGGAACGAAAAGGGCCAGCGCTGTTCGATGCAGCGGTGGCCCTTTGTCGCTTTTGCGTTCGCTACGAGTTCGTCGGGAATCCGAGATCGACCGTGCTGGTCGCCGGATCTGGCCAGCGAGTCGTCGTGACCTTTGGCCGGGTGTAGAAGCGCATGCCTTCGGGGCCATACATCGTGGTGTCACCAAAGAAGCTGTCGTTCCAGCCGCCGAAGCTGTGGTAGCCGACCGGAACGGGTACCGGAACGTTGATACCCACCATGCCGGCCTCAACCTCCTCTTGGAACCGGCGAGCGGCGCCGCCGTCTCGGGTGAAGAGTGCCGTTCCATTGCCCCACTGGTTCTTCTCGATCATGTCCATTGCTTCGGCGAACGTCTCGACGCGTACGACGCTGAGCACGGGACCGAAGATCTCATCGGTGTACACCGACATGTCTGTCGTGACATTGTCGATGAGGCTGACGCCGAGAAAGAACCCTTTGCCGTCGAAGGCTTGATCCCGACCGTCGACGACAACCGTGGCACCGGCCTTTTCACCCGCGTCGATGTAACCGGCAACCCGATCTCGATGTTCTTCGGTGATGAGGGGGCCCATCTCGCTGGCGGGGTCGGTGCCGTCGCCGATCACGAGGCGACCGGTGCGCTCGCGGATTGCCTCGATCAGAGGATCGGCCGAGTCACCAACGGCCACGATGACCGAAATGGCCATGCAGCGTTCTCCAGCCGAGCCATAGCCGGCTGAGACAGCGGCATCTGCAGCAAGGTTGATGTCGGCGTCCGGGAGCACGACCATGTGGTTCTTTGCGCCGCCGAGGGCTTGAACCCTTTTTCCATTGGCCGCCGCAGTCGTGTAGATGTACTTCGCGATCGGGGTGGACCCAACGAAGCTGACGGCGCGCACGAGCTCGTGCTCGAGCAGCGCGTCGACGGCGACCTTGTCACCGTTGACGACATTCAGAAGTCCGTCGGGAAACCCAGCCTCGTGGAAGAGTTCCGCGATGAACATCGGCGTGGAAGGATCTCGCTCCGATGGTTTGAGAACGAAGGCGTTGCCTGCCGCGACGGCGTTGGGGATCGTCCACAGCGGAATCATTGCCGGAAAGTTGAACGGCGTGATCCCCGCGACGACACCCAGCGGGCGTCGCACCGTCTGCACATCAACGCCGGTCGAGGCGTTCTCGCTGACGCTTCCTTTGAGGACATCGGCCATGCCACAGGCAAATTCGATGTTCTCGAGGCCACGAGCGACCTCACCCGCAGAGTCGCTGAGCACTTTGCCGTGCTCTGAGGTCAAACGACGTGCCAACTCATCGGTGTTCGCGTCGACGAGATTGCGGAAGTTGTACATGAGCTTGGTTCGCCGCGCAATGCTCACATGACGCCATTCTTCGAACGCCTTTTGTGCAACCTGAACGGCCGAATCAACCTCGGCCGCCGACGCGACCGCGACCTCAGCGGTCTGCTCTCCGGTCGCAGGATTGAACACCGGCTTTGTGTTGCCCGAAGATCCCTTCACGGTGACGCCATTGATCAGGTGGTCGATTTGTTTCATGATGACTCTTCTTCGTCTCGGGGCACGTCAAAGCGTATGGTTGTGCCGGTGCACATCACAAGGATTACTTTGTGACATACAAAGAAACCCACCACCACGTGTCGAATCGATGAGTGCCGCCTCCTGATGCGCTTCGGAATGATCGCCGCAGCGGCTCTTCTTGCAGTGGATCCGTGGGGATGGGACCGATTCGGCCCGCTTCGCTGGGCGCTGCTGAGCACCCTCTGCTTCGCAGCGATCGCCATCTCGCTCGGTTCAGGCGATGTGCGACTGCGACCGCTTCCTCGGTGGGCGGTTCTTGGGTGGGTCATCACCTTGGCGGGGCTGGCGTTGTCCACGGCCCTGTCGGAAGATCTCTGGCATTCGTTGATCGGAACGCCTGATCGCCACCTCGGACTCGCCGCCTGGGTCATGTTCGCGGGTCTCTTCGCCACTGCGTCGATCTATCCGAAGACCGCGTCGCCCATCGTGTTGCGTGCAACGACGATCGCGACCTCACTTGGTGGCGTGTACACGTTGCTCGAGGTGGGTCAGGTTGGATCCTTCGCAAGCGACTTTGCGGGCGATCGTGCGGGTGGAACGTTTGGCCAGCCCGCGTTTCTCGGCGCGGCGATGGTGCTGGCCGTGCCGCTCTGCGCGGCTGTTGCAGTCGACAAGGTCGCACCCCTGGCGTGGCGGGTCGCCGGTGTGCTCGGCAGCATCCTCGGCGCTTCGGCGTTGGCGCTGTCTCAATCACGAGCTGCCTGGGTCGGCATTGCGGTCGCCACGATCAGCCTTGTGGTTCGGCGGCGGACGTGGATTTTGGGGGTCATGGGCCTGCTGTTCATCGTCGGGCTCCTCGCAACGACCTCGCTTGGTGACCGCGCCGCCACCTTGACCGAGTTCGACACCGGGGTCGTCGTGGGGCGCCTCGATGAGTGGCAGGTCGGAGTCGATGCACTCTTCGAAAGCCCTACCCGTGGCGTGCTCGGCTATGGCCCCGAGGGGTACCGAACCGTGTTTGGGGCGCACGTCGATGAGCGGTACGTGATCCAGCATGGACGGGACGTGATCACCGATCGTGCACACCTCGGTCTGCTGGACACCAGCCTTTCCGGGGGTCTGGTCACGGGGGCCGGAATGGTGTTGCTCCAGCTCGGACTGCTCGTCACGGCAATGCAACGGCTGCGCGCCGATGATCCGACCGACGCCGCCCTGGGCGTCGCGGTCATCGGCTACGTGACGCAGCAGTTCTTCTTGTTTCCGCTCGCGGAGCTCGATCCGGTCTTCTGGGTCCTGGCTGGATTGCTCGTGGCGCGCAGACCCCAGCGCGGTGAACTTCGACCTCCGCTGTTCACTTCGGTTTCGGGGGCAAAAGAGGCAACGATGCTGGTCGCCGGCTTTTTCGCCGCGGTCTGCGCCGTGGCCGGGCTCTCGGACGTGGCTGCGGACCACGCAGTCAACGGCGTCATCGATGCTCCAGACGGAAATGTGGCGCTCGCCGCGGCCGACATTGCGCGGAATAGGCGGCCCGACTCGATCCGCTACGACTTCATCGCAGCTCGGGCAGCAGCGGGCCCCGGAACCCTCGATGGGTATCGAGAGGCCTTGCTTCGCCTGGAGGCCGGCCTCGCCACCTCACCGCGGGATCCGGCGTTTCTCGCCGAGCGCGGAATCGTGCTCCTCGAGATCGCACGTCGCGACGGAAGCGAGGAGGCGCTGAACGCCGCATTGGACTCGCTGGAAGACCTCGACACGAGCGATCCGAACAACCCGGCCACCGAGCTGACCCACGGCATCGCTCTCGCCCTGGCGGGCAGGTCGGATGCCGCTATTGCTGAGCTCGAACATGCGGCACGGCTCGACCCAGTGGCCATCGAGCCTCATCTGAACCTGGCCGTCGTTCACTTCGAGCGTGGAGATCTGAGCGCAGGTGCGCGCGCTCTCGACGAGGTAGACGCCAGAGCACCATCGAACGCGCAGGCACAAACACTTCGACGAGAATTTCTCTCGTGAGGATCGAACCAAAGGACGAGCCTGAACGTTTAGGGGACATGGAAGCAACCCTCAACAGGCCTGCCGGAGCTCGCGCCACGGTCTCTCGCGCAACGGTGACGCGGCGAGCAGCGCGATCGGCGAGCCGGAGCTTCGATGCCTTCTATGTCGCAACCTACGAGGACGTCGCGAGAGCGCTCAGCATCACCCTCGGCGATGCGGGCTGGGGACGCGAGGCGGCAGACGAGGCAATGACCCGAGCATTCGACCGTTGGAGTGACGTGTCTCAGTATTCGAACCCTGGTGGGTGGGTGTATCGCGTCGGCCTCAACTGGGCGCGAAGCTGGCACCGCAAGCTGAATCGGCGTCTACCGTGGACGACCGAAACCATCGCCCTGCCGTCGACGCACGACACCTCGCTCGACGAGGCGCTTGCCGACCTCGACGTGAAATACCGCGCCGTCGTCGTCTGCCGATACCTCCTCGATTGGAGTACCGAGGAGACGGCTCATGCGCTAGACCTGCCCACCGGCACGGTGAAGAGTCGGCTTTCCACCGGCCTCACCCAGCTGCGTTCGAAGCTGGAGACCCCAGCTCCCACAGACCCCTTCCCCGACCCCGACGTTCCCTCCGATTCGAACAAGGCCTGATCATGGATTTCAACGATCGACTCCGAAACCAGCTCCGCACGCAGAGCAACGACCTCCAACTCTCACCCGAAGGAAGCGACGCAGTGCGATCTCGCTCGAAGCGCCGCAAGCAGCGCAGAGCCGGCGGGACGGTGGTCGCCACCCTCCTCGTCGCTCTCGTGGCAGGCAGTTGGATCGCAGGACGATCGAGCGACGCAGAGGCCAACCTCGCCACCGAAGGACAAGCTGAAGCATCGGATGCAGCGGGCTCAACGGGAAGCGGCACCTCAGCGCCCTCATCCAGCGACACACAAACGCCGATCGACATAGCGCTTCCCGAACCGGGCGCCGCACTTTCCCTCAGCCCGGCCTCCGACGATGGGGCTCCCGGTGGCTACAACGTGTTTCAGAGCGGAAGTACGAATGGGCTCTACTACGTCCTCTCGACCGCACCAGGGGTCACCTATGACGACTACGACGAGAGCGTCGGCTTCTTCCGCAACGACACGATTTACACATTCGATGGCTCGAACTGGTCGCAGAACAGCGCCGGAGATCGATTCGTGAGCACACTCGACTCCAACGAATCCGGCTTGCTGTACACGGTGAGCACCGGCACAGCAGCGGGGCAGGCGCTCGAACTCGGCCGCTCCGCCAACGCTGGCCAGGACTGGACATGGACCGAACTCGATCTCACGAGCGTGTTCGGTCAAGACCGCTCGGCCTGGCCGCCATATGCCGTGCAGTTCGCGACGCGAGGAAACGAGACATTCGTCCTCGTGCACACCAACGGCCAGATCGACTGGGACGAGGCCACCGACATCGCCGTTGCGAACGGGGCGAGCATCGATCCCCGGACGAACGACGTCATCAACATCGACCAGACCGGCATCACGTGGATCGAAGGCTTCGAACAGAACCCGTGCGAGGCGGCATTGAACGATGCTCTCGAGACCGCGTGGATCGACGAGCCCGAAGGGCCCGAGTTCGACTTCGATCGCGAGCTCACCGATGCCGAGCAGGCCGAGCTCGAGGCGTACTGGGCTGCACAGGAGTTGCGGGGACAAGAGATCTACGCCGATGCACTGCAATCGGTCGCTCGGGTCCCCGGCTGCGCTGGGTTCGTCAAGTGCTCGACCGAACTCGACGCGCTGTCGAACGAGTTCGATGACGAGATCCAGGGTTATTACTCCGACAACGGAATCATCGACCAGCGATTCGTCGCTGAAGAAAACGTCGAACTCGACGCGTTGTACGAAGCCCATGACGCAGCGGTGCGGGCGTGGGCTCTTGCGAGCGGCTGCGGAGAAGAACTTCCCTACCTCGATGCTGAAGGCGAAGGAGACGAGCCGGTGCCGCCCAACTACGCCTCATGGGAGAGCCTTGGTGTCACCACGCCGGAGAGTTGGAACGCGGTGAATGCCGGCTTCATCATCGACGGAGAAGAGGTGACGAACCTCGGCCGCATCTTCGAGGGGGAGAACGGATTCCTCATCGATGTTCGCTCCACCGGCGGACAATGGTCAGCCATCTTCGATTCCACGAACTACGCGCTCGACGTTCCGTCCGAGTCGACGTACACGATGTGGACGTCGACTGCCGGAGACGACTGGAAATCCGAACCGACGAACTCCTTCAGGTTCGGACGGCCGGCCGGGCTGGCAGACGGGACAACCTTCTCCCCGAATTGGGCCGAAGAGTCTTCGCAGTTGCTACGCGGCAACCCCGACGGAACCACGAGCGCTCTCACCCTCTCTGACCTCGCTCCCGATCTCGACACCACCGGATACCAGCTCATGAACGTGCGAGCAGGTGACTATGGCGCCGTCGCCTGGGCGGTGAAGTGGCAGGACACAAACGGGAACGGACAGCCATACGACTCGATCGTGCTGTACTCCCCCGACGGCGTCGGATGGGGCGCAACCGACGTTCCCGACGTCGAAGTGGTCGACGTGATCGTGGGTGACCAGGAGGTCGTGCTCTTCTTGAACGACCCCGATCGGGACGAAGGCGCCGCTCAGCCAATCATGCTTGGCCGGGCATAGCCGCAAAATTGGTTGCGAGTCGACTGGACGATCGTTCAGTGAACGGTGGCATACTGACGGAATGAATCGGATCACCCTCAGCCCGCGTATTCGCAGGACACCCTTTCACGAGGCAACGATCAGTGCCGGGGTGAGCGATGTCAGCATCTACAACAAGATGGTGATGCCCACGTCGTACGGAGATCTCCGGGCCGAATACGAACGCCTCATCAATGGCGTGGCCATGTGGGACGTCTCCGTCGAACGACAGGTACAGATCAGCGGGCCAGATGCTGATGCATGCGCGCAGTACCTCACAGCACGAGACCTTTCCAAGATGGTCGAAGGGCAAGGAAAGTACGTCGCCATGTGCGACCACGCTGGCCGAATCCTCAACGATCCGATCTTGATGAAGCTGAGCAACAACCGGTATTGGTTCTCGATCGCCGACAACGACATGTTGCTCTGGTGCAAAGCCATTGCGGCCGAGCGAGGATTCGATGTCGAAGTGACCGAACCCGACGTCTCACCTTTGGCCGTCCAGGGACCAATGGCGGTCGACCTCATCGCCGACCTCTTTGGCGAGTTCATCCGCACCCTCAAGTACTTCTGGTTCATCGAGACCGAAGTTGCCGGAATTCCGATCGTCCTGAGCCGCTCCGGGTGGAGCAAACAAGGGGGCTTCGAGCTCTTCCTTCAGGACAGCTCACGGGGAAATGATCTCTGGAACATCGTTGCTGCCGCTGGCCAAAAATACGGGATTGGCCCGGGCGCACCCAACCACGTGGAACGGGTGGAGAGCGGCCTCCTGAGCTTCGGAGGCGACAACACGCCGGACTCGAATCCATTCGAAGTCGGGATGGCTCGATACGTCGACACGGAACTCGACGCGGACTACATCGGAAAGGCGGCTCTTCAAGCAGTGGTCGAAGCTGGCGGGCCCGAACGGCTCATGGTCGGCGTTGAAGTCGACACCGAGCTCACCGAAGCCTGGCCCCTGCCGGAACGGACGCCGGTGACCCTCGACGGCGACACGGTCGGCACGCTGAGCGCCATCGTCCACAGTCCGCGTCTCGCTCGGACGATCGGCATCGCACAGATCAAACGGGTGGTGGTCGAAGCTCGCCAAACCGTCCAGGTGCAGACACCGAACGGCCTGACCAGCGCGGAGATCGTCGACCTTCCCTTTATCTGAGGTCCTCCTCGAACTCGCCGCGGTCCTCAGTGTCGTTCGCAGCGATGAATCGAAGGATTTCATAGAGCGCGCCGTACGGCTGCCCCTCCTCTTCCGGATCGACTGGCACGTCGTAGACGAGAACCTCGCGATCACTCAGCTCCTGGTTGCGATTCGCATCGAGCCCGGCCAACAACGCTCGCATCCCACGATTCTCGAACAACGTCTCGAATCGAATGAACTCCACTCCCGTGTCACGTGCCGTGCCAATCAGCAGCTCGAGAAGCAAACGACCAAAGCCGCGCCCTTGATACTCGTCGATGACCGAGAGCGATGCTTCGGCAACCCGGGGCTCGTCTTGGATCACGATGAGCCGAGCGATCGCCACTCCCCGACCTTCGTCACTCCCGATGTCCGAGGGCGCGGTCGGGTCGGAGACGACCCATGCTCGGTGACGATCGTGGTCGATGTTGATGAGCGACTCGAGAAGCTCGGGACCCAAACGTTCACGTGCGGCGAAGAATCGAAGGTATCGAGATCGAGGCGAAAGATGCTCGAACGACGCCTCGAGCGCTGGGCCATCCGTGGGCCGCAATGGGCGAATGACGAAAGCCGTTCCGTCTTCGAGTGTGCCCGCAACACCGTCAGGATCAAGGGGCAGATCCCACGTCAGGTGCATGTCGTCAGTTGACGATCGATCCGGCGAGTTCGCCGAGCGCCGCAATTCGTTCGAGCTTGTGTCCATTCACCGGCAGGTTGATTGTCATGCCATCGAGCCCCGTTGCCATGGACTCTTCGAGCGCCTCGCCGACCGTATCGGTGTCACCGTAGATGAAGAAGCTCTTCAACATGCCGAGCGTCTCGGCGTCCCAACCCTTCACCGCAGCCATCTCGGCCATGTCGGCTTCGGCCTCCTCCATCGTCGGGGCCAGGATGCACATCGTCAGCTTGGTGACCTTGATCTCGCTGCGATCTCGGCCGAGGCGTTCGCAGTGTTCGGCCAGCGCTTCGAGCTTGCGAGGAGTCTCCGACACCGGGCTCGTGGCGAGATTCGATTCGTCGGCGTATTGAGCGACCATCCGAAGCGTCTTCTTCTCGCCCGAGCCGCCGATCATGATCGGGATCTTGCTGATGGGTGCTGGTGAATTCACCGCGTCGACCACCTTGTAGTACTCGCCATCGAGGCTGACAGGTTCTCCGCGCAACATCGGACCGATGATCTGGAGCGCCTCCTCGAGCTTCTTGAATCGTTCGGTGAACGTGTTGAACTCGTACCCGAGCGAGTCGTGTTCAAGCTCGAACCAACCAGATCCAATCCCAAGCGTCGCGCGTCCGCCCGATACGTGGTCGAGCGCCGTGACCGCTTTGGCGAGCAGCGTCGGGTGGCGGTACGTGTTGCCGGTGACGAGGGCCGACAGACGCACCGTCGAGGTGTGCTGAGCGATCGCAGAGAGCAACGAGTAACACTCGAACATGGGCTCGTCGGGCTCACCGATTCCGGGCAGCTGGTAGAAGTGATCCATCACGAAGACGCGGTCGAACCCGGCCGCTTCGGCTGCCTTTGCTTGGTCGACGACGCGGCCAAAGATCTCGTTGGGAGCCGTGTCGGGGTACGTAAAGTTGGGAATCTGATATCCGAGCTTGGTCATGATGGCGACATTACGTCATCGATTCAGTCCCACGCGCTGCGAACCCGCAACAACGCTGCCGCGGCCAGAATGGCGCCGATGACACCCGTGTAGATGAACAGATCTTGGCCAACGGCACCGTACGCAATCGGTGCGCTGAACGCCGCCAGCGTGGCGCCCAACAACCCGGCCGCATCGAGCAGGGCCGACCCGACCGCTGCCCGTTCGGCGCCGGTGACTTCGAGCACGAGAACCTGGGCGCTCACGGACGCAAAGGACTCACCAGATCCATGGAGGACGCCAAAGAACATGGCGAGCCCCACGGTCGACACCAGTCCGTAGCCAAACATCGCCGGGAGCAAAATGAGCAACGCGGGGAGCATGACCGCGGATCCACCGCGTGATTCGGCAAGCGCTCCGGCGATACGCGGAAGCACCACCAAGGGTGCTCCGACGAAGATGACGACCACCGCAACCATCTGCGTCGAGGCACCGAGATCGGTGAGAAAGCGATCGATCGAAGCGTTGAACACACCGATGTACCCAAAGACGATGACCTGCACGATCATCGCCGACTGCACTTTCGGACGACGAATGAGTGTTCCCAGATCGCGGTAGTCGACACCGGCAATCGCGATCTCCGAACCACGAATTGCCAAGGTCGCCGGGAAACCTACGAGTGCCAGTGCTGTCGCCACGATCACGAATGGCGCCTCGAAACCTAGAGGTTCGAACGCAGCGCCAATCAACGGCCCGGTGATGAACCCAGCGACGACTGTTGACAACAGGATCCCGAGCTTGGCCCCACCGCCTTCAGCGTCGAGTCCGATGAGGGCTTTGCGCGCCAACATCATGAAAAGCCCGAGCGCGACGCCGCTCAACGAGCGTCCGATGGCCAGGAACAACACGTTGGTTCCAAACGCAAAGCCCAACAGTCCAACGATTCCCGCGACGAGCGCCACGATGGCCAGAGGGCCCGTTCCGCCGCGGTCCGCCAACGGAGCGACCGTCAGCTGCACGAAGAACGACGCGCCGAAGCCCGCACCAGCGATCAGTCCAACCTCGAGGTCGGACAGACCAAATTTGGTTTGGACGTCCTCGAAGAACACGAAGACCACCCCGATGGCGCAGGCGAGGAGAAAGTTCGTGGCGTAGATCGTGAACGCGCGCATCAACCACGCCTGACGTCGACTGGACGACTACCGACACCAACCACGATGTACACCCCCACGACGACCAGGAGGCCGCCGAACGCCTCTACAACGCCAAGGCGTTCGCCGCGAAGCAACCAACCAAAGAGGACTCCGAAGGCGGGAATCATGTAGGCCGTACTCGCCGCCACGGTTGGGGTGGCACGTTTGACAACCGTGGCCATGAGCGAGAACGTGACCGCGTTTGCCGGGATGGCAGCGAACAGCAATGGCAGCAACAATCCAATCCCCCAGTCGGTTTCAGCCGTTCCTTCGACGATCAGTGCAAACGGAACGAGCATGCTCGCCGACATCAGCAGCTGCACCCCGACGAGCATGATCGGAGAGATGGCGCTGAAGTCCTTCCACTTCATGTACACGGTGCCGAAAGCCCACGTGACCGCGCCACCGATCAACGACAGAATGCCGATAGCGGCAGTCGACCCACCGAGCGAAGGGCTTGCCAGAACCGCTGCCCCGACAAATCCGACGAGGAGCCCGACCCGACCGCGAGCGCTCGTCTTGGTCCCGAGCAGCATCAGGCTGAGGACAGCGGTGAACAAGGGCATCGTCGACGACGCCAAGGATGCCAGTCCAGCCGGCACACGATTGACGCCGAACACCAGCAGGGCGCTCGAAACGGTCGTGATGCTGAAGCCAACCACGAAGATGTTTCGATAATCGGCCACTCGTTTCGGGAACTCTTCTCCCCGCATCCGAGCAATGACGATGAGGAAGGTCCCTCCTATGACGGTGCGCATGCTGGCCAGAAGAAACGGGGTGGTGTGGTCAAGCGCGAACTTGAGCGCGGAGAAGTTGCCACCGATTAAGGCAGCGACAAGGACAACCGTTGCAAGAACGAGGCGGCGGCTCAAGCCTCGAACCCTACGCTGGACCGGTGACCAGCATCGTTGTCTCCGATCTCGACTACGCACCGCCCGGCGCTGATTCGCTGTTCTTCGACATCAGCTTCGGGGTTTCTCCCGGAGATCACGCAGCGATCGTCGGGGCGAACGGCGTCAGAAAGAGCACGATTCTGCGGATCCTGTCCGGAGAGATCGAGCCCGACGGCGGCGACTTCTCCGTTGGCGGCTCCGTCTTGACCATGACCCAGGACGTGGGCATGGGCCGTCCGGACGCGACGTTGCGCGAGATGTTGCTGGACATCGCGCTTCCCGAGCTCCGTGCAGCCGGTCTCGCACTCATCGAATCCGAACGAGCGATGGCAAGCGGCGAGGACGATGGCATGGCATACGCCGAGGCGATCACTCGCTGGGGCGAGCTCGGGGGATACGAGCTCGAGTCGCAGTGGGGCGCCGCCGCTGAACGAAGCGTGAAGACGCCCGTGGACGACTTCTCGACGCGACTGGTCGGCGAGCTGTCCGGCGGTGAACGAAAGAGGTTGGTGCTGGATCTGCTGTTGAACAGTGGCGTCGATGTCTTGCTGCTCGACGAGCCGGATAACTACCTCGACATTCCGACTCGCGAGTGGTTGGAGGGGCAGATCCAACGGTGCCCGAGCACGATCCTCATGGTGAGCCATGACCGAGCGCTCCTTGAGCGCGCGGCGACCAAGATCGTGGTGCTCGAAGGCAGCGGCTGCTGGGTCCACGGCGGTTCGTATGCCACATTCCCCGAGGCGCGACAGCATCGCCAGACGCTTCTTGGCGATGCGTTGAAGCGATGGAACGATGAAGAGCGGCGGCTCCATGCGCACATGAAAGTGATGAAGACGCGGGCAGCCCAGAATTTCAAGAACGCGACGAAGGCCAACGCAGCCGAGACGCGCTGGGAGAAGTTCGTGAAGATCGGACCCCCTCCCCCGCCTGTGGCCGACCAGCAGATTCACGTGAAACTTCGAGGCGCCGACTCGGCCCGTCGGGTCCTCAACATCGTCGACGTATCGATCGACGATCTCTTCTATCCATTCTCTGACGAGGTCCACTTCGGCGAACGAGTCGGTCTGATCGGTCCGAACGGAACAGGCAAGACTCACCTACTCCGGGCGCTCGCTGCGGAGATCGAACCGGACGAAGGCACGATCGGCCTCGGGCCACGCACGTCGGTCGGCACGTTCACCCAGATCAATGACCGGCCCGACTTCATCGGCCGGGAAGCCGTCCAGATCGTGCGCGAACGCCTCCATGATGAGGAGGGGTCAATGCGCGCGCTCGCTCGTTACGGGCTTGCTTCACATGCGCGACAAGACTTCGAGACGCTGTCCGGCGGACAGAAGGCTCGGCTCGAGGTGCTCTGCCTCGAACTCGAGGGACACAACGTGCTGCTGCTCGACGAGCCAACAGACAACCTCGACATCGAGTCATCCGATGCATTGGAAAAGGCGCTCGATGGATTCGTTGGCACGGTCATCGCGGTCAGTCACGACCGCACGTTCCTGCGCGGGCTCGATCGATACATCATGATCAATGACGACGGCGAGGTGTATTCGTTGCCCGACAACGAAGTCGCAATGCAGGCCCTGGCAGCTCCCGAAGCTGTGGCCTCGCTGCGCTTGGCCAAGTCGCTCACCGAGTAGAGCTCGGCTTCCGACGTCGCTTCAGTTCATCCGAAGATTGCGATGAAAGAGACTGTGGAGACGCTCCCAATGGCGCTCCGAGCCAGCCTTGTCGTAGATCGGCCCTCGACCCGCAAAAGTGAAGCCATGGTCGGTTCCGGGGTACCACTCCACTCGACCCGTTGTGCTGGACGCCTCCAGCGCATCAGAAAACGCTGCGACCTCTTCGGGAGTGATGTGCTGGTCGAGCTCGGCCGCTGCGACGTACACCTCGGCGTTCATCTCGTCGAGATGCCGATGCGGAGAGTCGTCAGCATCCGTCGCGAGCTTCACTCCGTGCATAGACGCGGCGGCCTTGACCCGCTCGTTGTATCGAGCGGCTGTCATCAGGGAGAACGGTCCACTCATGCAATAACCGAGCGTTCCCACACGAGATGCATCCGCTGCCTCATCCGCATCTGCGTAGCCGATCATTGAACCCGCATCGGACACGACCATGTCATTCGTGAGGCTCGCCATGTGTGCTTGCAGCTCTTCGACCGTGCCGCCGAGCTCAAAACGATTCCACTCTCGAACGCGACGGTAGTAGAGGTTGCCGGCGACCACGTAGTAGCCAACACTGGCGAGCCGGCGGCACATGTCGCGAATCTCATCGCGCATTCCGGGTGCATCCATGAGAAACAGAATCACTGGGTGCGGCCCATCTTCGTCGGGGTGAATCACAAACGAATTCATGGCGCCGTCTGCAGTCTCGATGTCAACGAAGTGTTCGATCATGTTGTGAAGCTAGCTTGTCTGCGTGACTCGAGTGAAGGTGTTGTTGGTCGTACTGGTGTGCGGGTTCGCCACGCTCGCGAACATGGGCAGCGCAGGCTCACAGACCGAACGTGTGACGGTCGTGACCACCGAGATCGCTCCGTTCGTCGAGCGCAGTGGCGATCGGCCCGATGGTTTCTACATGGAGATCTGGGACGACGTCGCAACAGAAATCGGCATCGACTACGAGGTGGTCTGGGCCGATTCGTTCACGAACATGCTCGAGCGGTTGGAGCGTGGCGACGCAGACGTCGCGGTCGCTCCGCTCGCGCCAACGGCCGAGCGCGAGGCTCGTCTCGACTTCTCGTCGGCCGTCATCAGTTCGGGCCCGCAACTCGGCGTTCATGAGCGGGTGTTGTCGGACGCCTCATTGCTCGGAACGTTGCTCGGCTCGGGCGCACTTCGAGTGCTCCTGTATGCGGGCATCGGGCTGGTGATCATCGGGCACCTCATCTGGCTGGTCGAACGACGCGACGAGGACATGAGCGACTTTCATCACTCCTATCCTCGTGGCGTGATCGACGGCATCTGGTGGGCGGCCGTCACCGTCACAACCGTGGGATACGGCGACATGTCTCCGAAGTCTCTCCGAGGCCGGTTCGTGGCTTTGGTTGCAATGCTCGCGAGTTTGTTCTTGGTCGGCGCATTCGTTTCACAGGTCACCGCCGACCTGTCGAAAGCTCGGGAGCTGAGCGTGACATCGCTCGAAGAGCTCGACGGTCGAGTCGTGGGAACCGTGGCGGGGTCGACCTTCGAGAGTTACCTCATGTCGCAAGCGGTCGAGGTCCGAGGTTTCGACTCACAGACCGAGATGTTCGAGGCTGCGGACTCGGGAACCATCGACGTAGTCGTCACGAACCCGTTCGCTCTCGACGCGCTCGGCGAGCAGTACGGCATCGCTGGCGTCGGAGACGTGTTGTACGAGGAATTCGAGACCTTCGGCCTGCAGCAGGATTCCCCTTGGCGAGAACCGATCAATGCCGCACTCGCTGACCTGCAAGTCGACGGGCACGTGCAACGTGTGGTCGATCGGTGGATCGACTGACCCACGCACGACCAGACGCGGTTCGTCAAGAACGAACCGCAGCGCGTTCGGACAGCCAGGACCCAACCACATCGAGAAACTGCTCAGGCACTTCGAGCATTGGCACGTGCCCGACGTTGTCGAATACCTTGAGTTTCCAGTCGGGTCGCTCTGCGGCGAGCCAACGGGCTGACTCCACGTCGACGAGTCGGTCCTGTGCGCCTTGGACGATGAGCGCCGGAACTTGGATCTCTCGAACGTCGGCGGCGAATGACTTGCGCTTCAAGAGCACGGCGAACAATGACTTCGCGGCCTCGGAGAAGGCTTGTGAAACCCACGGCATCGTGGCTCGCTCCGTCGCCATCTCGACGCTCACGCGCCTTGCATCGGCTGGCATGCGGGAAGGATCGACGAACAAGATCTTGCCCATCTCGTCCATGTACGCCTCTGGATCCTCCATGGCCTTTTCGTACGCGCGTGCGCCAAGCACGGGCACCAATGGCCGAATCAAACCCTTGATGACGGTGGGGTCGATACGAAGTCGGGCCGCCGGGAGAGCAGCGTCGACAAGGACGAGTGAATCCACGAGTTCGGGAGCCTTCCGCGCGACGAGAAGGGAAACCAGGCCGCCCATCGAATTTCCGATCAGGGTCGCCGGCCCGTCTGCGTGGGTCTCCAGATACTGGATCACGAGGTCTCGCTGAGACTGGACCGTGGCAAGGCGTCCGGCCGGTGGCGTGCGACCAAATCCGATCAGGTCAATCGCGGTGACCGTGCCGTATTCGGTCAATGGCCCGGCGACCGCGTGCCAGTTGACGTGTGAGCCCCCAAGGCCATGGATCAACAGGATTGGAGCGCCAGACCCACCGTGGGCCACCACGTTGACGGGACCGCCGATATCGATGGTGGACTGGGTAGACATGGCTCTAGGTTACCGGCCGGTAGCCAGTCACGCTTTCTTCTTGGCTGGCGCTTTCTTCTTGGCTGGCGCTTTCTTCTTGGCTGGCGCTTTCTTCTTGGCTGGCGCTTTCTTCTTGGAGGCAGCAGCCTTTGCCACCGCGGCCTCGAGCACCTGGACCTCGCTGACGATGAGATCTGCCAGTCGGTCGAGATCTGGCACGAGGTCACTGCAACTGACCAGGCCGAAGTCGAGTGTGTTCAGATAGCTCTGCACCGTGATGTTGAGGCCTTGACCTTCGACCACCGTTGATACGGGGTAGTAGTGGTTGAGCTTTGCCTCGCCGAGGTACAACGGCTCACGCGGACCCGGCACATTTGAGATCACAAGGTTGAACGGCAACGACACCCGGTTGCCGAGGCGCATCCGACTGGCGACGCGCGAAGCCCTGATCGACAGCGCATGCGGAGCTGCCTGGCTCAGCTCCACCAGAATGTCGGCGGGCAACATCTCGAATTGTTCCTTACCCGTGACCATCGCCTGGTTGACCTTGGCCAACCGAACAAGTGGGTCAGCCTCATCGGTGGGGATGTCGGCGAAGATCGCAGAGACTCGGTTGGTCCACCGATCGGTTTCTTCTCCTGTTCGAATCGATACGGGAATCATTGACACGAGCGGGACTTCTGGGAGCTCGCCTCTCCCCTCGAGCCAGGTCCGCATTGCGCCAGCACAGATCGCCATCACCACGTCATTCACCGTCGCGCCTGTAGCGGTCTTCAACGCCTTGACCCGCGCGAGTTCGACCGATCGAGCTTCGAATCGGCGATGGGGCCCGATGCTTGCGTTGAAGAACGTGCTCGGCGCTGCGGTCACGGGCGCATCAACGCCGTCTTCGTCGTGGGCCCAGTTGCGTACGACGCTGCCAGCTTGGCCGGGAATCATCTTGCCGAGCACATCGGCAAGCGGTTTGAGCCCGTTGTTCCGACTCGAGTCCGCCAACTCCTTGATGAGTTTGGCCTGAAACCTCACGAGTTTGAGCGGTTGTGTCGCCAGACCGAATAGCCCGGTGCGAAGCAGGTCTCCCGTTGTCGGTAAACGACCGGCGGGCGTCAGAGGAACGTTCAGCTCGGGACGGTCTGCGCCCGGCTCGGTATCGGTGATCATCCCCAACAATTCGGCGCCCGCCGCTCCATCAACGGTTGCATGGTGCATCTTCATGAACAAGGCAAACCGATCGTCTGGCAAGCCATCGATGACATATGCCTCCCATAGCGGCCGGCTCTGATCCAGCGGACGTCCGGCCAGACGCGCGACCTGAGCTTGCAGCTGGGTCATGTCTCCGGGTGGCGGCAGACCGATGTGTCGGATGTGAAAGTCGAGGTCGAAGTCGGGGTCGATCACCCAATGCGGAAGGTCGAGGTCCAGCGGATCCTTGACCAGTCGGCGCCGGAGCGGCTCGAGAACTCCCAGCCTCGCCTCAACTGTCGAACGAAGTGTCTGGTAGGCGTCGTAGCCCGGATACGGCCGCTCGTAGATCGACGCACTCGCGACGTGACCGTACGAGTACGGCGTTTCCATGTAGAGGAAGGTGGCGTCGAGCGCAGACAGCTGCTTCATGCCCGACGGTACCACCGCCGGAACCCTGATCGAAAAGGGATGAAGGGACTCCCGTCGTGTCGCTAGCCTCGTTCGGGCGATGACCGACCAGACGCCCACCCACGCCGGCGACTACATGACGTGGACCTCCGAGACACTCACTTCGCTCGCCGGGCGAGCTGATGCGGACGTTCCCTGCGGCTCCTGCACCGCGTGCTGTCGCTCGAGTCAGTTCATCTTGATCGAGCCCGGCGAGCCTGCACGGAGTCACATCGACCGAGGCCTTCTTGCCGCAGCAACCGGACTACCAGCCGGATTCGATGTGATGGGTTACGACGAGCACGGGCATTGTCCGATGCTGGTCGACGAACGCTGCTCGATCTACGAATATCGACCCCGGACCTGTCGCACCTACGACTGTCGGGTCTTCCCTGCAGCGGGGATCTGGCCTGAACAGGGGACAAAGGTCGAGATCACCAACCGAGCGCGATCATGGCGATTCGAGTTTGACGACAGCGGGATGCGAGCCTCGTCGGCGACCAGGAAAGCCGGGGCGTACCTACGTGAGCGACAGATCGAACTCTTCGGGGACGATCCGCCAGAAGCAACGCAGCTCGCGGCGATGGCAGTCGCCGCACACGAGCTCTTTGTGGACGGCGACACGCCGGCTATCGACGACGTTCGCGGCAAGCTGAGGAACGGTCGCGGGAACGTTCCCGACTGAAGCAGTCGACGAACTACGACGTCGCCGCATCCACCGCTACGGGGTGAACGCCCGCGATCGACGGCAACCCTGCCGGGCAGCTGGAATCCACACCAGCGTCGCGATCGGCCTTTTCGATGTCGTCCGCCGAGGAGCTGCGGCCCCTCAGCAACCACAGAACCGGCAAGGCCAACCCGGTCGTGGCGCCCCCGACGATGTAGCCGGTGCTCAGCGAGCTTGCATCAGCAACGCGTCCGAGACCCAGCTGCCCGCCCGCGCCGCCCATAGCGGTGACCATCGCATCGAACGAAAGCACGGTTGCCCGACTGTCGCTATCGACGAGCTCGTGCAAGAACGCCTGTCGGACAGGACTCATCACGCCCATCGAGGCTGCGACGGTGAACAAAGCCACCAGCGCCACGGCGAACGAAGACGTGAACCCGATGGTGATCGCAGCGAGCGTGCCGGCGGATGCACCCCAGAGCAGCATGGTCGTCCGCTTGGCGCATCGCTTGCTGAAGATCCCGACGAGCTGGTTGCCCGCAATCGTCGCGAGCGACACACCCGCGGTGATGAGGCCGACGATCCAGACTGCATCGCGGTCGAGAAGTTCAAGGAAGTAGGGCTGCGCGGCGTAGAAGGCCCACCCGAAGAAGACTCCCCGGACGCCGCCCGAGATCATCAGCAGCCGGAGGCTTCGCTCATTCCAGCCATGAGACACACCGACGGATGCCTGACGCCGCATCTGGGTTCCGATCGTCCGGAGCTCGAGCCGAGATCGCGAAAACCCCATGTCATGCATCAGCCTCGAGGCAATCCCGAACACGATCACCAGAAGGATCGCTCGTGCAGCGAACGGGACTGCGAGATCGAGCTGGCCGAGGAATCCACCGGCGATGGTGCCCGTGAACATCGCGACCCCGCTGACCTGCTGTCCCCGAGCGAAGACGCCGTCGAGCGGACGATCCGAATCGACGCTCTGTAATGCATCGACCAGCCAAGCTTCAAGGGCCCCCGAGTAGAACGTGAACCCGAGACCCATCAACACCGAGACCCCGACGAAGGTCGTGATGCTTGCGTTGAGCTCGGCAGCGATCAGATACAGGATGGTCGTGACGCCAAGGATGACCACGCTGATCAGGTAAGAAGTGCGGCGACCAAGCGTGTCCGCGACGACACCCGTGGGTATCTCGAACAGGACCATGCCGACCGAAAACGCGGCGTTTGCCACGAACACCTCGGCGATACTCAGACCGGCATCGAGGAGAAACAGGGTGTTCACGCTCCAGATCAGTGATGCGGCGAGCGTGTACGTACCGATCAGCGTCATGTAGGTGCGGACGATCCGTTCTGTGCTCACCGTGACCTCAGATTCATGGATGCACTCTGCCACCTCTCGGTCGGTAACGTCCCAAGGTGCCAAGTCCCACCCGATCGGAAAACCTGCGTGGCGCCGGTTGGATGACGCTCAGCATGGCCGGGTACGTCGTCAATGACGCACTGATCAAGCTGACGACAGAGACGATCCCCGTCTTCCAGGCAATCTTTCTTCGCGGCCTCGTCGTCGTTGCGATCTTCATGGTGGCTGCCGCGAGAATGCGACTGATCCGCGATCTCAGAAGCCACTTCGGTCGCCCGCTTGCGCTTCGCGTCAGTATGGAGACCGTTGGCACCGTGCTGTTTCTCAATGCTCTGACGCACGCTCCATTGGCGGGTCTCACCGCTGTCCTGCAGATCGTGCCGGTCGCAATGACGTTCATTGCAGCCCGGCTCCTTCGCGAGAGCGTGAGCCTGCACCGGGTGGCGAGCGTGGTCGTCGGTTTCGTCGGCGTGCTGATCATCATCAGGCCAGGCTCGAGCGACTTCAATCCGTGGTTGCTCGTCGGGCTGGTGGTGGTTGTGGGGATCATCATCCGTGAGCTGGCAACCACTCGCATCCCCGTCGACACTCCGTCGGTGATCGTCTCGCTTGCTGCAGCTGCCTCAATTACCGCGGTCGGCGGCATTGGTTCTCTGGCCGAAGGCTGGAGCACCGTCTCGGGCACAAACGCGATCAGGCTCAGTGCGGCAGCCTGTTTCATCGCCATCGGATACTTGGCCAGCGTGGTCACGGTTCGAGTGGGCGATCTCAGCTTCAGCGCTCCGTTTCGTTACACCATCATGGTGTTTGCGATAGCGCTACAGATCGTCGTCTTCAACGACGTGCCAGACGCGTTGACGTTCGCGGGAACGGCCCTGATCATCGCTGCGGGGCTGTACGCCTTCCGCAGCGAGACCAGGGCCGCTCGACTTGTTTCGCAACCTACGAAGTTGCGGTTCTAGCTAGCTGCGAGTGATCGTCACGGTGGCGACTGCACCCACCCAGTCGAACTGTTCACCGAGGTCACCGACCTGGCGCAGCGTGCGGTGAGGCACGACCACGAAGTCTTCGGCGAGCTCGGGGTTGGACATCGTCGATCCATCACCTTCACCACAGAATGGTGCAGGCGGAACGTCAGCCCGGTTCTCGGTGTTGATCTCGGTACCGGCATCGAACGCACGAACGTGTCTGGTTTGTGTACGGCCAGCTCGACCCGGCAGCTTGATGCTGTCGAGCCCACCGAAGCCGTCGTTGGTGCAGATCAACATCGCGACAAGAGAGAGTCTGCTCTCCTCGGTTTGGAAGCTGAACGTGACCGACTCACCGGGGCCAATCGGTCCGTCAGCAGGCGCGACGCCACTCACGCCGAAGCCCGCATCATCCACCGCGGCGCTCAATTCAGCAGCCAGGTCGGGCACACCACCGTTTTCGGCGACCGACTGCACGCCGGCACTCGCTGGTTGTCCCACCTTGAAGACCCGAACGTCTCGATCATGTCCGGCGAAGTTCGGAGGCGTGAAGTACTGACCATCGGTGATGTTCTCGAAGGTCACGGTGTACGTGGGTGTCGGATCGTTTCGGGTGATGACGATCTCTGCCACCCGGCCCTGCCAATCGAATGTCGACGGAAGGTCCCCGACGCCACGGATGGTGCGATGACGGCGAATGACGCCGTCTTCGGCGAGCTCAGGGTTCGATTCCCCAGAGCCATCACCGTCGCCACAGAACGGCGCAGGAGGAACGTCGGCACGATTCTCGGTGTTGATCTCGGTTCCTGCGTCGTATGCCCGCAGACGCCTGACGGTGGTGCCTTCGTCATACCGCGGCAGTCGAAGCGAATCGAGTCCGGCGAAACCGTCGTTGGTGCAGATCAGCATCGAGACGACGCTGAGACGATCGGCTGAAGTCGTGAACTCCCACGAGGTCGATTCTCCTGGAGCCAGCACATCATCAGCGCCAACGCCCGACACTCCAAGACCAGCATCGTCGACAGCTGCGGTGAGCTCGGCTGCCAAAACGGAGACGCCTCCGTTTTCCGCCACGGCCTGAACCCCTGGGGAGGCCGGGCGGGCCCGCTGAAACACATCGACCTGACGAGTGTGTGCCGCGAAGTTCGGAGGTGTGAGGTATTGACCGGTCGTGATGTTGCGGAACTCGACCGTGTACGTGGCTTCAGTCGTCGTTGTCGTCGATTGTGCACCTGCTGTTCCAGATGCCGCTATCGGCAGAATCGCCGCCAGCATGGCGATGATCACCAGCGTTGCTCTCTTCATGATTGTCTCCCGTTTCCGCCTCGACGGGTTGCCGAGGCATCCACAACGAAATCTCGCCGGTGCGACTTCTATTGCACGGAGAGGTCGTTGTTCAGGAGAGCTTCAGAGTCCTTACAGCGTTCTCTTTTCGTTCACAGTCCTTACGTCATTCACGCCCTATTCACAGATGTGAACGCGTCCGTCTATCGTTGGGCCCGTGCCGGTTGACGTGCCCATCGAACCTGCGATCACCAACTGGCGCGCTGCAAGATCCAACGAGCAGTTACAGCGCCAGTTCAGCGATCCTGACTTCGACGACAGCTCCTGGACACCGATCGTTGTTCCGTCGCACTGGCAGACGAACCCGGAGTTCACCGATTTCGACGGAACGCTGCTGTATCGAGCCGACATCACCGTCCCGAGCCTGCAACCCGGGCAGCGTCGATGGCTCCGGCTCAACGGCCTTTGTTATGCGGGCGACATCTTTCTCGACGGCGCATACGTCGGCCAGACCGAGGGGTACTTCACCAACCATCGATTCGAAATCACCGACCTCGTCTCAAAGGCCGGGAGCTCCGTGCTCGCCATCGAGGTGGCGGCGCCCCGCATCGGAGGGGATGGCCCCAAACGCGAGCTGACGGGCTGGTTCACGGAAGGACCCGGTATCCCCGCCGACTGGAACCCCGCGGGGATCTGGCAACAAGTGGAGCTCGTCGACACTGGCCCCGTAGCCATCAGACATTTCCGAGCGCTGTGCACTTCAGCCGACTCCGCTCGTGCTGAAGTCACGCTTCGCGCCGTTCTTCTGGCTGCGGAACCTGGTGAAGTCGAGGTGACGACCGAACTGGCTGGGATCACGCAATCCACCACCCACACGGTGGCAGCCGGCGAGAACCGAGTCGAATGGCATGTGACGGTCACCGAGCCAGAGCTCTGGTGGCCGACCGGAGCAGGAGACCAACCCCTGTTCGACCTTCGCGTGATCGCACGGATCAGCGGTCAGGCGATCAGCGACCGGAAACACCGTCGAATCGGATTCCGCTCGACCTCGATGCGCGACTTCATTCTTCGCGTCAACAATCACCGCACGTTCGTTCGCGGAATCAACATCGCGCCGTTGTCGCTCGACATGACCGGCATGAAGGTCTCGGACATGCGCGCCGAGGTCGAGGCGATCCGTGACGCCGGGTTCAACCTCGTGCGAATTCGAAGTCACGTGACCCGTCGTGAGTTCATCGACGCTTGTGACGAACTCGGGGTGCTCGTCTGGCAGGACGTCCCTCTCGTCGGGTCGTATGCCCGTAGCGTCACCGGTCAGGCCGAGCGCCAGGTCCGAGACATGATCGACTTGTTCTCGCATCATCCATCGGTGGTCATCTGGGGTGGCCACATGCGCCCGCATACGAACACACCCCGAACGAATGCAGCTCCCGACATTCGCCAACAACAGATTCCGAGTTGGAACCGGACGGTTCTCGATCGAGCGATTCGGAGAACATTCCTTCGCGATGATCCTTCTCGCCCGGTGGTTGCGCACTCCGACGTGGCGCCGCACGTGCCGCATCTGTCAGGGTCGGACGTTGGCCTCTACTTTGGCTGGTTCGACGGCCATGCCTCAGACATCGTCGAGTATGCCGCGACACTTCCTCGCCTCGTCCGTTTCGTGTCGGACATGGGGGCGCAGGCACTGCCGCTGTCGGACATCGACCCAGACCTCGATCAGCTCTTCTCGGTGCACGGCGCTGAACCTGACACCTTGCGAGCCAAGATTCCGCCGACCACCTATCCCGATCTGAACTCGTGGGCGACGGCGATGCAGGCCCATCAGGCAGACGTACTGAAAACGATGATCGAGACGCTGCGGGTTCTCAAATACCAACCGTGCGGTGGCTTTTGCGCCGGCTTGTGGCGGGCCACCGCTCCTGGGCTTACCCGCGCATTGAACGACGCCGATGGAACCCCGCGTCCTGCTCTCACCGTGGCGAAGAAATCGCTGCGCCCGCTGCTGCCCGTCATGTACCCAGCAACGCCAACCATCGCTGCCAGGACCACGAGCTCGCTGGGACTTCACCTCTGCAACGACGGCGCAGAGGACGTCGAGGTCAAGGTCACGGCGATGATCACCGACCAACGCGGCCAAGCGACTCGCTCGTGGACCGGCGTCGCGCCTGCCGATGACGTCGTCTTTCTCGATGACATCGCTATCCGTGGTGGGAGAATCGGCGCCGAGGCCGAGGTCGTGCTCGCGGTCGTCGACCTCCAACGAGACGTTGACATCTCGAGCAACCGGTACCTCTTCACCGCCGTCTGAGACACAAGGCACACCCTTCCAGAAGTCAATACCCGCATAGTGTCCGCCGATTGTTGTGCGATGCCCGTCACACTGGGCTGGCCGATGAACCCGACCAGTAAGTAGGTTTGTTGGCGCGGCTTCGACCCCGCGAAATCCCTCGAACAGGAGCGTCATGGCGCAGACAATGCCCAATCTTCGGGACCCACAGCCCATCCGGACCCGGAAGAAGCCACTCCCCTTTCCGCTCAACATCTGGCAGTCGGCCGTCGGACGAAAATGGATCATGGCGATCACCGGCATCGGGCTTCTCGGCTTCGTCGTCGCTCACATGATCGGCAACTTCCACGTCTATGAGGGACCGGTCGAATTGCACGAATACGCGGAGGCGCTTCGCGAACTCGGCGGCCACATCCTTCCCCGCAACGTGGTGCTCTGGATCCTCCGCCTCGGCCTCATCGCAATGTTCGGTCTGCACATCGCGGCGGCATACACGACCAAGGAGATCAGCCGGCAGGCGAGCGACAACGCAAACTGGATCGATGGACAAAAGAGCTACCCCGGTGGGCGTGATTACGTCGCCGCCAACTACGCCAGCCGCACCATGCGCTGGACCGGGCCGATCATCTTGTTGTACCTGATCTTCCATCTTGCGGATCTGACTTGGGGCGTCTTGCCGCACACCGACTATGTGCGTGGCGATCCGTACCACAACCTCTCGACAAGCTTGTCGAACCTGCCGGTGGCAATCATTTACATCGTCGCAAACGTTGCTCTGGCCATCCATATCTTCCACGGCACGTGGTCGCTCTTCCAGAGCCTTGGGCTCAACAACCCGAGGTACAACAGCGCCCGCAGAATCCTTGCGACAGGCCTCGCCGGTGTCATCCTTGTTGGCAACCTGACATTTCCGATCCTCACTCAAGCTGGTGTGATCGATCCAGAAGACAACCCATGCGAAGGCTCTGGTAGCGAGGCTGCTGCCCTCGAGTGCTTCGAGCACGAGATCGAGAAGGCAGAGGCGTAATGACCGCAACCATGAACTCCCGAACCACGAGCCCAGCGCTCGACTCGAAAGTCCCTGAGGGAGACATCGCCACCCTGTGGGAGAACCACAAGTTCTCGATGAAGTTGGTGAACCCGAGCAACAAGCGCAAGTTCACCGTCATCGTCGTCGGCACGGGGCTCGCTGGTGCCTCCGCTGCGGCCACGATGGCCGAGCTTGGCTACAAGGTGAAAGCGTTCACCTTCCACGACAGCCCGCGCCGCGCGCACTCGATCGCCGCGCAGGGCGGCATCAACGCCGCAAAGAACTACCCCAACGATGGTGACTCGGTTCACCGTCTTTTCTATGACACGGTCAAAGGCGGCGACTACCGCTCCCGCGAGGCCAACGTGCATCGGCTGGCCGAGGTCTCGGTCAACATCATCGATCAGTGCGTTGCCCAAGGTGTTCCCTTTGCTCGCGACTACGGCGGCCTGCTCGACAACCGGTCCTTCGGCGGTGCTCAGGTCTCTCGCACCTTCTATGCACGAGGTCAGACCGGACAGCAGCTGTTGCTCGGTGCGTACTCGGCGCTCAACCGTCAGATCGCCAGCGGCGCGGTCGAAATGCACAACCGCAAGGAAATGCTCGACGTCGTCACCAAAGACGGTGAAACAGCGGGAATCATCACCCGCGATCTACTGACCGGCGAAGTCGAATCGCACTCTGCGCACGCGGTGGTGCTCGCAACCGGCGGGTACGGCAACATCTACTACCTCTCGACGAACGCGATGATGAGCAACGTGACCGCCGCATGGCGAGCTCATCGACGAGGCGCCTTCTTTGCCAACCCTTGCTACACGCAGATTCACCCGACGTGTATTCCGGCTTCGGAGGATCATCAGTCCAAGTTGACCCTCATGTCCGAGTCGCTCCGAAACGACGGTCGTATCTGGGTGCCGAACGAATTCGACGACGCTCGGATGGCTGCCGATATCCCCGAAGCTGAGCGCGACTACTACCTCGAGCGCAAGTATCCAGCGTTCGGAAACCTCGTCCCTCGCGACGTGGCGTCACGAAACGCAAAGACCGTCGTCGACGAAGGCCGGGGCGTCGGACCTCTGAAGAACGGCGTCTTCCTCGACTTCAAGGACGCAATCGCACGAGATGGCTTGGAGACGATCAAGGCCAAGTACGGCAACTTGTTCGACATGTACGCCAACATCACCGGCGAGAACCCGTACGAACGTCCGATGCGCATCTACCCGGCCACCCACTACACGATGGGTGGGCTCTGGGTCGACTACCACCTGATGACCACGATTCCAGGCACCTACGCGGTCGGCGAGGCCAACTTCTCCGACCATGGTGCAAACCGCTTGGGTGCCTCGGCGCTCATGCAGGGGCTCGCCGACGGCTACTTCGTGCTTCCGTACACGATTGGCGACTACCTCGCCGGCAAGCTCGGAGAGGGCGTCGTCCCAACCGACGATCCGGTCTTCAAGGCTGCCGAGGCCGAAGTTGCCGATCAGACAAACATGTGGCTGTCGGTAAACGGCACGAAGTCGCCAGAGCACTACCACCGAGAACTCGGCAAGATCGTCTGGGATCGCATCGGCATGGCACGCGACAAGAACGGACTCGAGAAGGCGCAATCCGAGATTGCCTCGCTCGAGGATGAGTTCAAGAAAAACGTTCGGGTCAAGGGTGATGCCACGTCGATGAACACCGAACTCGAAAAGGTTGGCCGCGTCGCCGACTTCTTCGAACTCGCGAAGCTGAAGGCTCGAGACGCTCTCGTCAGAGAAGAGTCTTGCGGCGGCCATTTCCGAGTCGAATCACAGACCGAAGAGGGCGAGGCCCTCCGCGACGATGAGAATTTCAAACATGTCGCGGCGTGGGAGTGGAACGGTGCCGACACCGAACAGACCAAACACGAAGAGCAACTCGAATTCGAACATGTCGCGCTGAGCCAGCGCAGTTACAAGTGACCCGGGGAAAAGCATGAGTGACGAAAACAACATCAACCTCACCCTCGAGGTCTGGCGCCAAAACGGCCCAACCGACAAGGGCCACTTCGAGACATACGAGGCCAAGGACATCAGCCCCGATTCGAGCTTCCTCGAGATGCTCGACGTGGTGAACGAACGTTTGATCCACGACGACAAGGTGCCGGTCACCTTCGAGAGCGATTGCCGCGAGGGCATCTGCGGCACGTGTTCACTCATGATCAACGGTCAAGCACACGGCCCAAACAAGGGTCAGGCGACCTGCCAGCTGCACATGCGGACATTCGCCGATGGCGATCACATCACCATCGAGCCATTCCGAGCCTCATCGTTCCCGGTCATCAAGGATCTTGCGGTGAGCCGTGCCGCGATGGACAAGATCCAACAGGCTGGCGGGTTCATCTCGGTGGCAACGGGCAGTGCACCCGATGCCAACATGATTCCGGTGCCAAAGCCCGCAGCCGACCTCGCAATGGATGCGGCTGCATGTATTGGCTGTGGCGCATGTGTCGCAGCATGTCCCAACTCGGCCGCCCAGTTGTTCACGTCGGCAAAGGTGCAACAGTTCAACCTTCTCCCACAGGGTCAGCCCGAGCGCTGGGAACGCACCGAGAACATGGTCGACACGATGGAAGACTTCTTCGGTACGTGCACCAACCACGGTGAGTGCCACGAGGCCTGCCCGAAAGAGATCAGCCTCGACTTCATCGCGTTCATGAACCGCGACTACGTGAAGGCCAAGATCAAGAACCGCAATCTGTCGGGCCAGAGCGTCTAGGTCGGCCGATTAGCTGGTCGGCACATCGATCTTGAAGGTCGAATTCGCGCCTCTGGCAAAGACCACGCCGTTGTCTGCATAGATGATCTGTGGGAAACCGGGCCGGTTGCCACCTGCGCTCTCGAGGTATCCCGTCATCCTCGTGTCGAGCTGGATGACGGTGATTCTCGAGGAGTCCAGGTAGATCAGTCGCGATCCATCCGCGGTGATCTGCACCGAGGTCTCGTCATCGGGGCGCACGGGGAGCGTCAAGACGTCCTCCCACACCCCAGAATCCAGATCGATCGATGTGAGATCGATCGAGGTGAGCCCGGAGCCGATCAGCACCAGTAGGCCTGCGCGCGAGATCGTCGGCTCGGCTCGCACCGACAGCAGACTCGACACGTCAATCCCTTCAGGGATGGGGTGTCGGACCGGTTGCGCAGAATTTTGCGGATCCCAGACCCCGACCGCTGGAGATGGCGACGGTTGGACGTCGATGAAGTAGTCGCACGCCAGTTCGCCGGTCGTTGGAGGGCTCGGGAAGTCGATCGCCACGATTCGCCCGTCCTCGGCAACCGACGGGGGGAACAGGAGCGAATTCGCACCAGCCAGCTCGGCAACACCACTACCGCTCTGGACCACCCAGAACGATGACTCGCCAGCCCATCGCTGGCTGAGGAACACCGCACATTGGCCAAGGAGTTCGAACCGGGCAGGATCATTCGCGTCGGCCGCAGTGAGGATGAGGGCCTCGGCTCCACTGCAGGCAATGAAGCGCAGTTGTCCGTCCGTTTGCGGCTCGACCGAACAGAACGCTGTTGAGAGCAACACATCGTCGACCTCTCCTTCGAGGAGCTCCTGCAGCAACGGGTTCTCGATCGGCCTCTGGGTACTGGCCACGAACGAACCGGCAACGTGAGCAACGACGCGGGTTGATCCACCTGCAGAGTCGAATGGCGCAAAGTTGGGATCGACGCTCCATGTGACACCATCGGACGAGCGCAACCTCAGGATGCGTGAGATTGTCCTTGAGGCGTCGTCCTCGGCGCTCATCTCGGTCGTTCTTCGGAGCAACGCAAGTCCTTCGTCCGTCTGAACGAGACCCTCGAAGATCGCTGGGGGCAATTCGGCGCTGCGTTCGGGGAGCGAGTCGTCGAACACGGTGTTGACCTCGCTCCAATCGATGCCATCGACGGATTGCACAATGACCGGCATCCCGTCCGAATCTTGGTTACGGGTCAGGCCAAGGAAGCCGGAAGAAACTCGAACCACGGACTGCAGTTGCGAGGCACCGCTTGTCGGCTGGAACAACTCGGTCGGCCCAGACAACGGTGTGCCGAATTGACCATCGTTTGACTCGTCGGCTGCGGTGGGCGAGGTCGTCGGCGTGGGCGATTCTGCTACCTCGTTCGCGGACTCGCGTTCGGCGAGTACAAGCAAGAGCCCGACGAAACCGACTCCAAGAATGGCGATGATCGCACCTCGTTTCGCTCCTCTCGGCCCACCGTGAACGAGTGGGGGGTCCGCAGTCGGAGTGGCATCCAGCTGAGCATCGATTTCCACGCGAACGGAACGAAGATCAGGGTTCTCCGTCATTGCTCCATTGTTACCAGCAGAGTCTCAAACGAGCGGCTACGTTCGGGAAATGCATATTCTCGAGAATGGGACGAAGCTCCCCCCGATCATGGGAGTGAACCACGACGGCGAAGCCGGCGACATGGTCGCTTCAGTCGCCGGATCCTGGGCGGCGGTGCTGCTCTACCGAGGTGACTGGTGACCATATTGCCGTCAACAGTTGGTTGACTTCGCAACGCATGGACTTCCCCTCATGGAGCTCGGCATCAAGGTGGTCGGTGGCTCCGTAGATCCGGTCGAAAAGGTACAGGCACTCCGATCTGGGCTCTATGTCGGTTTCCCGATGTGGGGAGAGCTCGACGCGCCGACGGTCTCTGCCGATACAGGAGCCGCGTACCAGGACGGCGACAAGGTCTTCTTGCACGGAACGGCCTTCCTGATCAACCCCGATGGGGAGATCGCACAGTCGCTCTACTCCACCGGACCGATCGGCCGTTTCACCGCCAGCGACATCATTCGCAAGGTGCTCTTCGAGCGCAAGAAGCTGGCATAGTCGTCACTGAGACGGGAGTTCGACGAAGAACGTCGAACTCCCGTCCCAGACGAGTGCGAGCTACAACAGTCAACGTTCGGGAGGTCGCTCTGGTCGACCCACCCCACCGTCTACGATCTCTGTTGCTGAGCGACGAACCGTTTGGCGCGCCGCCGAGGAGCACGCATGAGCGACATCACCGAAACCCAGAGCAACTGGCTTTCCGAAGACGACCTTGCCACGATGCGCGGCAAGATGCCCGTCATCTACATCAATGCCATCCCGGTCATCACCGATGATCTCGGCATCGTGACGCACATTGGTCTGCTCCTACGCCTCGGCGCCGATGGTGACGTCAACCGCGAGGTGGTCTCCGGACGAATCCTGTACGGCGAGAGGGTGCGCGACGCGCTGCTCCGGCATCTCGAGAAGGATCTCGGCCCGCTCGCGCTACCGCAGATCCCAGCGTCGCCACAGCCATTCACGGTGATCGAGTACTTCCCGAATCCGGACATCACCGGGTTCCATGATCCGCGCCAACATGCGGTGAGCTTGGCCTATGTCGTTCCCATCGAAGGCGACTGTGAGCCAAGCCAGGACGCACTCGACTTGGTGTGGCTCCGACCGGACGAGGTCACGAGTCCAACCGTCGCCGCCGAGCTGTCGCCAGGGCACGAGAAGCTCGTCCGCCGGGCACTCGCCTACGTCGGCCGCCTGCCCTAAGACAAATTTGAAGCGCTGCGGGCCAGACTGACCCAGCATCCTTCAAATTTGCAGATGACCTACCAGTCGAGCAGGTCGGCTCGGAGGTCGTGGCTTCGCAAGGCTTCGAGCACCCGTTGCGCGTGGTCACTGTCGAGCGTGTCGATGCGTAGCTCGAGAACGGTGCTTCGCGCTCCCGTCGAGCCCAACCCGTCGTGATCGACCTGAACCACGTTCGCTGCCGCGGCCGCAATGACTTCAGAGACCAACGAGAGGCGTCCTGGAGTGTCATCGAGCTCAACTCGAATCCGGCTGAGACGACCCTGGTTTGCGAGGCCGCGCAAGGTCACGATCGACAACGTCCGTGGATCGATGTTGCCACCGCACAGGACGACGCCGACCTTCTTGCCAGCGAAGACATCCGGGTATTCCATCATCGCGGCGAGTCCTGCGGCGCCCGCGCCCTCAACGACGGTCTTTTCGATTTCGAGCAACATGGCGATGGCTTGTTCGATCGCGGCCTCGCTCACGACGAGCATCTCAACATGGTGTTCGGCGAGTATCGCGCTCGTGATCTCGCCGGGTTCTGAGACCGCGATGCCATCGGCGATCGTCGAGCCGCCGATCGCGGTCGACGGCCGCGATTCGAGCCGATCGGCCATCGAGGGATATCGCTCGGTCTGCACACCGATCACCTGCACGGGGGTGTGGTGATGCGCAGCCACGACCGCCGCTCCAGAGGCAAGCCCACCGCCACCTACGGCAACCAGGATGATGTCGAGATCCGGCTCGGCTTCCAGCATCTCGAGGAACATCGTTCCTTGGCCGCTGATGACCGCAGGATCGTCGAACGGGTGAATGAACTCCAGGTCACGTTCAACCGCCAGCTCGCGCGCCCGGACTGCCGACTCCATGACATCGTGACCAACGAGCTCGACCTTGGCACCGAGATCACGGGTTCTGGCCACTTTGACGAAGGGGGTGTTGGCCGGCATCACGATGGTCGTCTCGAGGCCGAGCAACGAGCCGTGGTGGGCGACTCCTTGCGCGTGATTTCCAGCCGACATCGCAATTACACCCCGACCGTTCTCAACATCGAGCAAACGATTTCGTGCGCCACGACCCTTGAACGAACCGGTGTATTGGAGGTTCTCGAACTTCAAGAAGACGTCAGCACCCACGATCGACGAAAGGGTGATCGATTGCGCGAACGGCGTGCAGATGATGGTGTCTTCGATGCGGGCGCGTGCAGTCCGAATCGTCTCTATCGAGACGTTCGTTGTGTCACTTGGCGGCGGTTGCATCCTGGGACACTACCGCTCCGGACTCACGCAGTTGTTTCTGGACTCGCACCTTGATGCGGGCAACGTCGAGCAGCGCAGTGAAGTACGCACCGGTCTTCACGCGAGAGTCCTCACGATGCTCCCACGTCACTGGAACCTCAAGAATGTGATACCCCAGACCTTGAGCCAGAGCTAGTGCCTCCACATCGAACGCCCACCCATTGCTGGTGCATCGTCGAAAGACGGCGTCGCTCGCTTCGCCGGTGAAGACCTTGAATCCGCGTTGGGTGTCCTCGATTCCGGGGAGAACGAGTCGTTGAATGATCCGGTTGCCGATGCGACCCAGGGTGGCTCGAATGCCGGGCTGTTTGATGGCCACGACAGATCCGTTCACCGCGACCGAGCCGATGACCACGGCCGGCTCTATCGGTTCGTTCGCAGCGGCGGCCATCAGTCGATCGAACTCACGTACATCGGTCGAGTTGTCCGCATCGAGGAACAAACGCTGTCGACCCGTTCCCGTCAACATCCCTTTCCGGACCGCGTGGCCCTTCCCAAGATTGCGTGGAGAGTCGAGCACGACGAGCCGGCGGAACTTTGGGCGATACGACTCGACAACGGCAATGGTGTCGTCGGACGATCCGTCGTCGACGACGATCACCTCGTCGTCGAGATTTCGTTCGACCAAGAACGCGGCGATCGAGTCGAGGGTTTCACCAATTCGTTCCGCTTCGTTGAACGCCGGGATGATGATCGACAGGTCACGCATCGGACAACTCCATGTCTGCTCGAACCGAGTCGTGGTTCGAAACTTGATAGAAGAACGCAACAAAACAGGAGAAGACGACCAGTGCGAGAGGCGTCGCGCCGATCCCGTCGCCCAACACGTGCAGGAGGGAGCCAACCCACACGAGGGCGGCCACCTTGAACGCCGTCGCATGATCGACGTGTCGGGAACCTTGACCGGCGCGATGCAGCATCGCAACGCCAGCAATCAGAACCAGGCTCGCGTCGTAGAACATCGTGTGAGGACTGATGAGCAGGACGCCGATGGCAAGCGCACCCATTCGATCGGCGATCGAGAATCGCTCGGGATTGGCCCAGAGCCACATCATTGCGATGATGACCAGCGCCGCTCCAAGGGCGCCGATGACGATCGCCGGGCGAGCGTCAGCACCCCAAGACGCTTGCAGAAATCCCAGAATCGAGATTGAATTCGATGCGTTCACCTCGGCGTCGCGCTCCACGAACGGCACCACCTCGTCAAACCAGGTCGAGACCCAGCTGACCCCGAGCACAGCAGCCGTGCCAGCCCATGTGAGCGCTCCGACTGCCACGGCCCACGCAAGAGCGCGACCCTGGCGAGAGAGAAGCAGCAGGCCCATCAGCGGGATCGCATACTGCGGCCGATACAGGAGCAGGCCAGTAGCTATCCCGACCAGCGCGGGCCGGTCGTCATGCAAGCCGCGCCATACGAGGGCGAGCATGAACACCGTCAGCGCAGCGTTCTGCCCACCGCCGACAGCGGTGAACAATGGGTAGAAGGTGAACCCGGCGGCCATCAACGGCCATCTCCATCGTGCGATCAACGGAACGGGTCCGGACAAGACCAACAGAGCGCCAACAAACGCCGCTGCCATGAACATGGTGTGCACGGCGTACGCCACCTGAAAGTCGAGCGTGCTGAGCGGTGCATAGGCGGCTGCTACGTGCGGCGGATACGCAAAGGCCAAGTACCCATCGAGACCAAGTTCGGTCTGCTCCGTCCGCTGCCGGACCGGGTCGTACAACGTGTCGATGTCGCCCGACCACACGATGCCTCCGGCTCCATAGAACGCCGGGAAGTCGCCTCCGAGGCGGTCAGCTTGGGCTCCTTCGCCACCAATACCGGCGCCGGCAATACTTGCCATCAGAACGGCGATCCCGAGAGCGAGGAGTATCGCGCGAGCGAATCGAGCGACGCGAAGTTCAAATTCAGTGCGCGGGCGATCGTCCTGCGACGACGCAGGAGCGGGCGACTCCGTGACAACAACGACGGTCATCGACTCTTCCATTACCAATCAGATCGGTGAATGGGCCGAATCGCCCAGGGGCCAGATGGCCCTTATCGAGACGAAATCTCGTTGATTTCAGGGCGTAGAGCTCAGCCGTCGGCGAGATCGATGACCTGCTGCGCGCGTCGAATGATTGGAGCGTCGACCATAGCCCCCTCGAACGAAATCACCCCGAGCCCCCTGGATTCAGCGTCGGCCGCCGCCTGCAGCAGCGCTCGGGCACGCTCCAGTTCACTTTCCGACGGCGAGAAGGCGTCCGTGGCCAAGGGGACCTGGCTGGGGTGAATGCAGAGTTTTCCCTGATATCCCAGCGATCTCGCCATGTTTGCCTCTTCTCGGAATCGGGCGTGGTCGCCAAAGTCGACAACGACCTGATCGAGTGCCGGAATTCCCGACATCCGGGCCGCGATGGCGACGCGCGAGCGGGCGTACAGCACCTCCGTATTGCCCGGCGTACGAACGCCACCGATATCGGTGATGAAGTCCTCGGCTCCGAAGTACACCATGTCTGCTCCAGCGCCAGCGACCTCTATCGCTCGATGCACGCCGGCCACCGATTCGATCCCGGCACAAAGCTGCGCGTCCGCCAGCCCAATCGACACCATCTCGCGACGGACGTCGCCCACTTCGCGATCCGTCTCGAGTTTGGGTACGACGATCCCGTCGACGATCGCTTCAGCGGCAGCCGCGAGATCATCTGCGAAGTGTGGCGAGCCCAGCGAATTCGTTCGTACGAAAAGGCGCATCGAACCTCGATCGGCTTGGCCTGGCCTCGCCGCCGCGATCGCGGCTCGGGCGTCGGCCTTCATTGCCTCAGGCGTCGCATCCTCGAGGTCCAGGACGCCGATATCGGCACCGCTGGCGACGAACTTTGCGACGAAGTCGACGCGTTGGGCGGGACCGAACAACATACTGCGTGCTCTCATGGCCGTTACGGTAGTTCGTCGCCCACATCGGGTCCGGTTTCGATCGACACGCGAATCACGTTGGATCGAAGAACGATTTGGGCGACACTCAGGCGATGGAGTTTGCACCGATGCCCCGGCGCACGACCGGCCCCCTCAGTCGGGTGATGTCCATAGCATCCTCAGCGGTGTCCGAGATTGAACTGCAGCGAGAACCCCATGCCGAGTTCTGGGATCGATGGAATGTTGACGCGGTGCAGTCCGACGGGCCGCTCTGGATCGCTCTCGGCGACTCCACGTCGCAAGGTATTGGGACCCCCGATCCCAGCGATAGCTGGATTCCGCGCAGTCTCGAACGCCTCCGGGGCTCCACCGGAGATCCGTGGCGCGTCATCAACCTGGGAATCACAGGCGCGCAATTCAGTGACATTGTCGAACACCAGCTCCCTCGATTGGCCGAGCTTCGCGCCGCAGGTCATGAACCGTCTCTGGTCACCCACCTCGCTGGCGCCAACAACCTCATGGCACCAGGTAGCTGGCCGCGAACACTTCGGGATGTTCGCACGATCCTCGACACGATCCCTGATGGCTCTGTCGTCGCGCGGGTCGGTGTGTCATCCGCCTTCAACAGCGTGCTCGCACGTCGCATCAACGGCTTGATCGAAGCCAACGCCAAGGAGCGGTCGTTGCACTTGTTCTGGCCATGGGATTGGCCCTCTCGCGATGGTCTCGCCGCAGACAAGTTCCACCCGAGTTCCAAGGGCTACGGCTACATGACCGATGTGATCTTCCCCAAGATCGAAGACTCGCTCGCGCGTTCGTAGACGCTTCTTCAGCCGGCAGCCTTGCGTCGCAGCGAGTCGAGCGTGGCGTGGTCTTCAACAACTGCCGTGACGGGAGCGATGACCCGCGTCTCTGCATGTTCTTGCACCTGGCGTTCGATGGCCTTTCGAGCGCGCCGACCTCGACGTCGCGCACCGACCGACAACGGCAAACGGACAAGCAACCCCACAATCAGTCCAGCGACGACACCGCCAAGCAGAAGTGCCGAGGGCAGTGGCATCCATTCGGCCTCGGGCGTCGGGGGGAGCAGCGGGTCGGTGGCGATTTGGAAGAATCCGCCGAGAATCGCAACGACGAGCAACCAACCGAGTCCAACGATCGCTGTAATTGCGAAAAGGCGCTGAAGCCACGCCACCGCCGTCCACCAACGGGGTCGCTCCCCGGCCTTTACCGTCTCGCGTCCAACGACACGGCGAAGGTCATCGAGCAACTCATCACGTTGAGCGCCGACCGCTGACCGAAGCGCGTTCGGCCACGGCGCTGTCGAGTCACCAGCAACCTGCTCGGCAAAGTCACGAAGCGCTACGTCAGCTCGCGGAGCCGCAGCACTCGATCGACCCGGCCCTGGCAAATCCGCGAGCGGCTTGCGAGCAAGGCGACGGAGGAACCTCGTGAACGGCCATCCCATCGCCAAACTTCCTTGGCGACGGTGGTGCCGTTCGGCGACCGTCGCAGCATCCACCGAACCAGCAGCCTCCGACAGTCCTTCGACCAGATCACCGACAGACTTCTTCGAGTCGTTGAGCGAGCCGGTGGTAGCCAAAAGACTGCTGGCGTCGACCAGATCAGCATGCGCATGAACCAACGAGGCCGTACGGGCCTCGACCGCATCACGAAGCACGGCACGGAGGTCATCGAACCCTTGACCCGTAGCCGCCGAGATCGACAGGACCGAGGCGTTCTCGATGCCGTCTTCGCGCAAGAGCCTGGCGAAGTCCGCCGAGATCTTCGCTCCCCCGTCGTCGAGTCGATCGACCTGGTTGAGCGCGAAGCGGAGCATCCCGGCATGATTGGCGAGCGGCTGGATGTACCCGAGATGAAGTGCCGCATCGGCATACTTCTGCGGGTCTGTCACCCAGACCAAAATGTCGACGAGTTCGACCAGCCGGTCGACCTCGATTCGGTGCTCTACTGCGGTCGAGTCGTGGTCGGGCAGGTCGAGGAGGACCAGGCCCGCAAGATCCTCATCGCCGTCCGACACCCGATGACGTCGCGACACCTCGAGCCAGTCGAGGAGCGGCCCAGCGTCCTGATCGCCCCACACGACCGCGTGGGTCGAGGATGTCGTCGGTCTTCGAACCGAGGCTTCGCTGAGCTGCGCGTCCGCGAGTCGATTCACGATGCTCGACTTGCCAGAACCCGTCGCGCCGGCGATTGCGACAACCGTGTGCTCCGTGCCGTGCCGAAGGCGCGCTCGAACCTTCGCTCGGACCTGGTCCAGATCCGAGACCGTTTCTTCATCGAAGTACCTGGCCGCTATCTCGCGAGCCTCGTCCAAAGCCTCGAGCCGGTTGATCAACTCCGAGTTGACGGCAGCGTCCACGGACTATCCGATCGCCCGGCGGAGGTCGTCCGCGCGACCTCGAAGGGCGTCGCCCGATGCACTCGCGTCCCCGAGCAACGCTTCAAATCGTTCGAGATCTTCGTGAAGCAGCCGTTCGAGGCGTGAGATCAAGTCGGCGCGAGCGTTGCGGGCGAGGTCTCGCACCGCCTGCTCACCAAACACGGCGGTCAACACCGCCTGCGATACGGCAGCGGTTCCAGTGGCGACTGCCGCTTCTCCCCCGGTGATCCCACCCGTCTGACTGAACACCGCGATCATCAGGGCCACTCCGACACCATTGATGCCGGTCGAGAGCGTGCGCGCCAACGTGATCTTGTCGCCAGACTCCTCGCGGACGAGGTCGAGGACGTACTCCTCCCACGCAGCGAGTTCATGTTCGATGCGAGGGGTGAGCTGCTTGCCCGCCCGCTCGATGCCTCTCGGGGCGCTGCCGAGGGCTTGTTGTCCTCCCGGACGCCCATCCCACTGCTCGACGACGTCAATGGCAGCGCGATCGACAGCGTCACGGGTGACGATCACGAGGTTTGATTCGAGCTGACCCGCAGCTTGTTGATCTGGTGTAGGGCCCGACCGAAATACGCTACGGATCGTGTCACGGACTCGACTGACACCGGCTTCGAGCGTGGACATGAGCGCTCCGGTGCCAACGAACTCACGCCATTGATCGAGCACCTCACCTCGCAACAACGTCCCTCGATCGAGTTCGAGATCGATGTCCACGAGCGCTCTGGCATAGCGGCGCGACGCAACATCGCGAAGCGCTTCGATCCGCTCTTCCTGTAGGTCGAGAGCGGCGGCCACTCGTTCGACTCGGTCGGGAATCGAGGAGATTGCGCCAGCGAGCGTTGAACGTACCAATTCTTGCCGTTGGCCCGCGTTTTCGGCCAACGATCGGAGCCACTCGCGAGCGGGCTCCAATTCTGCACCGATTCGGCCCTCGATGAGCTCGCCTTCGGACACGCGAAACACGGTGGTGGCGCCGAGGCCGCGCTCGAGCAGCATCGCTCCGAAGTGGTCGGCTACCTCGTCTTCAGAACCGGGTGGGATTCGGTTGATGACGATGGCAAGCGCCGCCGACCGCTCCTGGGCCAACGCCAGGTATTCCCACGGAACGGCATCTGCATATCGGGCTGCCGTGGTCACGAACAACCAGAGGTCAGCAGCTCCGAGCAACTGTGCGGCGAGGTCGTGATTCGCGACCTCGACAGAGTCGATGTCGGGCGCGTCAAGTATCGCGAGCCCCGGCTCGAGGTGAGACGAAGTGATCACACGGAGCCCGGTCGTGCCGACTGCCGTTTCGCCGCTCGACCGAGGCAGCCCTGGCAGCACCCCCTCCGGGTCCTGGAACCATGCGAGATCTTCGGGATGACAGACGAGCACGGGGGCGCGAGTTGTTGGGCGTAGCACGCCAGCCGGGGTGACGTCCGCGCCAACAAGACTGTTCGTGATCGTCGACTTACCTGCGCCGGTCGAGCCACCGAGTACCGCCAGCAGTGGCGCGTCGAGGCGCCGTAACCGCGGCAAGAGGTAGTCGTCGATCTGGTCGATCAGTTCTGTGCGCTCTCGCCTGGCCTCTTCGCTTCCGGGAAGATCGAGGCCTAGGTCGATGGTGCCGAGTTCGGCGCGGAGCAACTCGACCGCTTCGGTTGACGGCGTCTCCGTGGTCATTGCGTAGGACGCAAGGCTGCGGTCATCGGTCGCGTAGTTCTCGGCGAAGAATTTTGCCCGAAGCCGACTTGGGGATCGCATCGATGAACTCGAGCAGACGTACTTGCTTGTAGGACGCGACGTCCGATGCCACGAACTCTTGGATCTCTTCAGCCGTGGCCTCGGCGCCAGGCTTCAGCGTGATGAAGGCCTTGGGGATCTCGCCGGCTTCGTCATCGGGAATGCCAATCACCGCTGCATCGGCCACGGCGGGGTGCGTCAAGAGCAGGCCCTCGAGCTCCGCAGGGGGAACTTGGAATCCCTTGTACTTGATGAGCTCCTTGATGCGATCGACGATGTATATGAAGCCGTCCTCATCGAAGTGCGCGACGTCACCGGTGTGCAGCCACCCGTCGGCGTCGATGGTGTCATCGGTGGCTTGCTGGTTGTTGAGGTAACCCTTCATGACCTGCGGGCCGCGAATCCACAACTCACCATCCTCATCAACCGACAGATCGTTCCCTTCGGGGTCCACGATTCGGCACTCGGTGTTCGAAACGGTGATGCCCGAGGAGCCGGCCTTTCCCTCACCGGGAATCGTCGCGTGCGACACCGGCGAAAGCTCGGTCATGCCATACCCCTGAATGACATCGCAGCCGAGACGTGTTGCGGCCTCCTCACCCAGTTCACCGGACAACGGCGCCGCTCCGGAGAAGATCACCTTGATCGACGACATGTCGTATTGATCCACAAGTGGGTGCTTGGCGAGCGCGAGAACAATCGGAGGAACGGCGAAGAACCACGAGACCTTGTGCTCTTGCACGATGGTCAGCGCCTCTTCGAGATCGAAGCGAGGCATCGTCACGATGGTGACGCCGTTTGCCAGCAGTCCGTTCATCAAAACCTGCATGCCGTAGATGTGAAAGAACGGCAAGATCGCAAGGGCCACGTCGTCAGATTCGTAGCTGAGCATGTGTTTGCACTGCTCGATGTTGGCCGTCAGGTTGTCGTGCGACAAGACAACACCCTTGCTGCGACCCGTCGTTCCGGAGGAGTAGGGAAGGACGACCGGAGTCGAGTCAGTGTCAACCGGAACCTGTTCGGTCAGCGGCGGGCTCGAGAGCAGGTCGAACATCGAGAGAACGCCTTCGACCGGGTCGATCGTGAAGATCTCCTCGACTTTTGTGCCTACCGCGGCTTCTCGCGCAACGTCGAGGAACATCGAGATGGTTACAAGAATGGACGCTCCGGAGTCATGCAGCTGATGCTGCACTTCGCCTGCCGTGTACGTCGGGTTGATCGTGGTGACCGTTCCACCGGCGTAGGCCGCGCCATGAAAGAACGATGCGTACTCAGGAATGTTGGGGGCCATCAGCCCGAGCGTGTGTCCTGGGCCGAAGCCTCGCGCTGCGAGACCTCCGGCGAGTAGCTGAATGCCGCTCTTGAGCTCGGCGTAGCTCTGGGTCCGCCCCGAAGGTCCGTCGATGATTGCTGGCTTGTCACCGAGCTCATCGGCCATGCGCAGGGTGAAATCTGTGATTGAAATCCCGGTGGGGATCTCGACATCAGGGAGATTCGAGGTGAACACCATGGAGGACTCGCTTTCGGGTTGTTCTAGATCTGATCAAACTTCAACGACTGCGAGTGTAGACCCCCTCGGGGCGAGCGTGAGCAGCTCGGGACGGACAAGAAACGAACCGCCCGTGCGGGTGACGATTCGATTCGGCTTGACGTACGCCGCACTTTCCGGCAAAGTGACCTGTGTCACCAACCGGTGACACAGGTCACAGATAGGTGAGCCACTAGACAACCACAGATACCTCGTCAGCGAAGAGCCATTTCCCTCACGTTCCCTCACCCATGGCAACGACACTGCCCAACGGAACGACATGAGATTGACTCGAACGCTGTCGACGAGAGGCCCGTCCACGATCGAGAAGTGGGCGGGTCTCTTGCCGTCAACTGCGATGTCGACCGATGGGCCAATCAGTGAATCGTGTCCTGGAATGCGGTCAGGATCTGGAGCAGCTGCGGAACGAAGCCATTCGGGAGCTCGTGGCCCAAGCCTTCGATCAACTGCAGTCGAGCGTTCGGGATCTGTTCAGCGAGCGCTTGCCCGTGACCAACCGGATAGACGGGATCTGCGGTTCCGTGGATCACCACCGATGGGGCGGTGATCGCGCGCAACTCATCGAACCGATCGGGCGCTTCCACGACCGCCAGCCCGTGGCCGTTTGGTCCGCGCCACATCTCCGACACTTCTGCGTACACGTCTCTGGCAGCGGCCCGTCGATCGAAGTCGACCAATGGGCCCGAGAACCACTCGAGCTGATCGATCACCCACTCGACACGAGCAACGACCCCGACCGGAAGATCAGCGAAGAGCCTCTCGGACATCGCCTCGATCAACCAGTCTTCCGGCAGCCCGTACTCGTCTCGTCGTCCGGGCGTCGACGAGATGAGCGTCAGACCAGCGACGCGTTCTGGCGAATCCAGCGCGAGATGTTGTGCAACGATGCCGCCCATCGACCGACCGACGAGGTGCGCGCGGCGCACGCCGAGATCCTCCAGAATCGCAAGCGCATCTCCGGCCAGGTCCGCCATCGTGTACGGCTCGTCGACCCAGCTGCTTCGACCAATGTCGCGGGTGTCGAATCTGATCACTGCAGACCCGGCAGACACCAACCCATCGATCAACGCTTCGGGCCAGCGGCTACTCGGCGCCTCAGCCTCGGAGAGAAGCAGGATCGGGACGCCGAACTGCTCGGCCGGAGCGGTCACCTCGGTGAACAGCTCGACCGCTCCATTCGCAATGAGACCGGCGGTATTCGACAGGCGAGACACAACTCGTCCATTGTTCCAACGAAGGGTCACAGCCCCAACATGACCGACCGATAGATTCTCGATGATGATGAAGCGAGTTCTTCTCCAATTCACTCGAGGCTTCGCCATGGGTGCTTCCGACGTTGTACCCGGCGTTTCCGGAGGGACCGTCGCGCTCATCTTGGGCATCTACAACGGCCTCATCCACAACATCGGGATCGGAAGCAAGGCACTCGGTCGGCTGATCCGCGGCGATCTCGCCGGTTTCACGCAGCGGCTGAGAAGCGTCGATTGGTTGTTCCTGCTACCGCTTCTTGCCGGCATCGGTACGGCGGTCGCAGTGCTCGCGAGCCTGATCGAGTCCGCGCTCCTCGATTATCCCGAAGCCATGGCGGGTCTCTTCTTTGGTCTTGTCCTCGGCTCGATCTTCGTGGCGAAGGGCCTGCTCCGTGAACCCTCGCTGCAACACGTCGGTATCGCTGGTGTGGTCGGCCTCGCGACGTTCGTGCTTCTTGGATTTCAGTCGGGTCCCGTGGCCAACCCCGGGCCGGCGTTTCTCATTGGAGCGGGCGCCCTCGCAATCTGCGCGATGATCCTGCCTGGCATTTCGGGATCCTTCATCTTGTTGATGATCGGCATGTACGCGGCCGTGCTCGACGCGGTCGACGAGCGCCACATCGACGAGATCGCTCTTGTCGGCATCGGGGCCATCATCGGTCTCGCGCTGTTCTCGTCAGGACTCAACTTCGTGCTGGAGCACCACCACGACGTGGTGATGGCGGCCCTCATTGGACTGATGCTCGGTTCACTTCGCGTGTTGTGGCCATGGCCGAACGGCGTCGGGATCATCGACCACGACCAAACGATCTCTGGCACCGGACTCGATCTTCCCAACGGTGCTCCCTGGGTTGCAGCGGTTCTGCTCGCAACAGCGTCGGCCATCGTGGTCGTCGCCCTTTCACGCTTCGCCCAACCGGCCGCCGACGAAGCACACAGCGCTTAGCGAACGATTTCGAGCCATCCCCCGCCTCGATCGTCCACCAACATCGCTCTCGCATGTCGACGTCCGTCGCCGCCTGCAGGTGCCCATCCAACGACGGTCAAGCCTGGGTGCACTTCGCCGGTCGGTAGCTCTCGGATGATCGCATCGATGTCGAGATCGAGCGCGCCGCCGTCGCTGTGCACGAACGACCCGTCGCGACCAGCCCATGCCCGCCAACGCGCCGCTCGATCCGGGACTCCCCACCAATGGTCTCGGACACCGACACCCTCCAGCTCCCAACGCTGATCGTCGAGCAACACCTCGCCGTGCATCTTGCCGACGAGCCGGTACCCGGTCGTACCCGGCACGGGCGACGGTCCAGGTGGTCCCTCGGTGTCCCAATCGAGCTCCAAACCAACGGCGACTCGATCGCCGAACGCGCCCGTCCACACATCGCGCGGTGCATCGATTGCGACGCCGAACGCCTCGAGGTCAGTGGTCAGGTGTTCGAACGGCCGCAACACTGTGGTTTCCGTCCACAGACCCGACGCTCTGAGCTCCATCGAAGAACCGACCGGCAACGGCACGTCATCGGCGAGGACCGTGGTCAACGGTCGTCCCAGCCCCACCAACGATGCCCAGTACCAACAGACGCCGTCGAGCGGCCGGATCGTGAGTGTCACATAGCCACCCACGCCATCCTCGGGAATCACGAACCAGTTGTCCCACACTTCCACCCAGCGCGGATCGCCGTTGCTCTCGTGGAGCGACTCCGAACCAACGGGAAGTGACGTCGACACACGTGCAGTGTTGCAGCGTCATGGGCAGACTGTGCACATGGCCGAGTTCGCCGAGCACACCGCAGAGACCATCGAAGGGCTTGACTCCGGGGCAATCCCGGCGGATGCAGACTTCACGATCGAACAACAAGTGACCGATGACGAAGGGGTTGTCGATCACTTCCACGTGAAGCTCGTGGACGGCTCTGCGGTCGTCATCGATGGACCTGCCGCCACCCCTGACCTCACTATTCGACAGGATGTCGAGACTGCTCGGCAGCTCCGTGACGGCGAGATACACGCACAACGGGCGTTCCTCACGGGAAGACTTGAGATCGACGGTGACATCGACCGCCTGCTCAAACACGGACCCCTTCTGACCACTCTCCTCCGAGGTCGCGATGCCTGAGATCGGCGAGATTCAGGCGCACGCCGAGCGGCTCAACACCGACTGGGCGGGCAAAACGTTGACCGCATTCCGGCCAATCACCTTCTACGTGCTCAAGACGTTCGCGCCCGACCCCGCTTCCACGCACGGCGAAGTTCTGCACAGGGTCGACACCCGGGGAAAGTACCTCCGGCTGTGGATGGATACGGCCGTCTTCATCGTGCACCTGATGCAGGGAGGCAGGCTGCGCCCTGACGAAAAGCAGTCGGCGAAACCACGCGGCGGGCAGGCTCGTTGGACCTTCGACGATGGCACGGCACTTCTGCTCACCGAAGCCGGCACCGACAAACGGGCCGGCGTCTGGGTCATGCCGATCGATGCGGATCTCGATGCAGACCCACCACTCGACTACCTCGGCCCTGACGCAGACTCGGTTGACGAGTCGGCACTCGCGGGCCTCCTCGGCGAACACTCGATGCGGCTCCACGGGTTCTTGCGTCGCCAGACGATCATGGCGGGCTTGGGCCGCCGACTTGCAAACGACATCTGCCACGAAGCCCAAATCTCGCCCTTCGCCTCGACTGGCAAACTCTCCGCCGATCAGATCGCTGCGCTTCATGGTGCGATCGACACGTGCATCGCATCCTCCCTGGAGTTCGAACGTACACAGGACGAGATCGTCGCAAGCGCCAAGCGGCCCTCAGCGGTACACAACCGGACCGGTGAACCATGCCCGCGCTGTGGCGATGTCATTCGAGAGGTCGCGTACAACAAGTACACGGTGAACTACTGCGCTCCCTGCCAGACAAGTGGCAAGGTCTTGGCGGACAACACCACCTCGAAGTTCCTGAAGTAGCAGAGAGACCCGCAGAGTCCGACTATTGGGTCGAGCGTTCACAATCTGCGGCAAGCAGATCAGCACCCCACCCGCCAACGCACGTATCTCGGTGTGGGCCGCCCCGTAGCACGTCCACTCCCCTCCCCCCGAAGAGCGAATCAAAGCCGGCACCTGCTCGCAGCACGTCGTTACCCGCATCGCCGATGAGGACATCTGGTCCACGGTTACCTTCGAGCCGGTCCGGACCGTTGCCACCGCGTGCCGTGTCCGCCCCGGGCCCACCCACAAGGAGGTCCGCTCCGCCACCGCCGAGAAGATGGTCGTTCCCGTATCCACCACGTAGGCGATCATTGCCCAACCCACCACAGAGCACGTCATCTGACCCGAAGCCTCGCAGTAGGTCATCACCGGCGAAGCCGTGCATCACATCGACCTCCGTCGTCCCATCGAGAACGTCGGGTCCTCCCGTGCCCAAGACGGTGACCACACGGCCCATACATCGGGTGACGTCCGGAGGAGCCTGAACCACTCCGGCGCTGTTTGCCGTACCGCAGACCGCATCGGTGCGCAGTCCGTCGGCGGTGACCCGAACCTCATAGGTCGTAGCGCCAGCCGGGCGCGACTCAACGAACGACTTCTCGAGTGCTGAGGACGCCTGCACGAAGACCCCGTCGCGTCGGATCGCAACGGAACCGCGCGCATAACTCCAGGTCACCCGGAGCCGCCTTCCGGGGTCGACAGTGACGACGCAGTCCCCGACTGGGGGCCCAACGGGTGCGACAGCAACTCCGGCCCGACAGTCGTCGCGGACGACCAGCGCAAAGTCGGTTCCCGGGCCGAGCCAACGAATGTTGCCGAACCGCGCGTACTGCTGCCCTCCGGGAACTCGCACGTTGCCGCCTGCCGCGGGACACACGAAGGCGTGTCCCGCCCGAAGCTCGGCAAACTCCGATGAGTTGATGCGGACGTCGCCACTGTCGACATCGCCGAACTGATTCAGTCGTGCGGACGTAAACCCCCGCTGCTGTAGCAATGCGAGGAGATCCGTGAGCCGCCCCCGCAAGAAACCAGCGGTGCAACATGAGCTCTGGTCGTAGACGAGTCCGGCCGTCGATCCTTCACCTTCGAGCACGGCCGCGAGGAAGTGTGGGTGCCGGACCGCTCGTCTCGTTCGCGCATCGTCATCGGGAAGGCTGTCTTTCCATTCCGTCCAGTCATAGGGAGCCGGAAGAGTGAACCGAAGCTGTGACCGGTCGACCCATGTCGCTCCATGTCGCTCCGCGAGATGTTCGATGAGCGTCGACCCACCACTGGGGCCAGTGGCATCCCACACACCTCCCGAGAACGACCCGTCAGCCCAGAGGTATCCCAAGAGCCGAGCTGTCTCGCCCTCGGTCGGGCCGTCGCCTTGCGCCGCCACGGGACGAGCGAGGCCCACGACGAGGGCCATGCACGTGACTCCAAGGAGGAAAAGAACCCGACATCGAAGGCCGCGAACGCGTGAGCTATGCAGAGCAGGGAATATCTGTTGTTGCACCGTTTTGACGGTAGCGCACGGTGTAGGTGTCACCGGGCGTGCCCCCAACATGGTCGTACTGGCTCTCGCCCGACACCGACGCCAACCACTTGCCGTTGCGACGTACTTGATACGTGGGATCACCAGCGATGTCGTCCCAGTTCACGTTCACGCCAGCTCCGATTGTGGTCACGGCGCACGGACCATCGACTGGAGGCTGCCCAGATTCACACGGCACGTTTGTCACCGCTCCGGCCACCCTGTACCGCACGGTCCAAACGTCACCGATCGTGCCCTGATCCGAAACAAAGAACGTCGATCCGTCGCTCACCGAAGCGACCCACGACCCGTTTCGGCGCACCGAATATCGATCGCGGCCGAAATCATCCCAAGCCACTCGGACTCCACCCGCGACCGCCGTCACCGAACAAGGGCCATCGACCTCGGCACCAATCGTGATCACGCCGCACGGAGCGGTGGATTGTTCCCCAAACGCTTGGAGCCTGACCTCGTATGAAAATGACCCATCGCCGGGGGACTCGGAATACGAGCCGTCGCGCGCTGACACCGATGCTTCGAATTGTCCATCTCGGCGGATCGACGCCTCACCGAGCGTGAAGGTCCAGTCGATCTTGGCTTCGTCGCCGTTGACCACGGTGACCGAGCACGTTCCCACTTGAGGTTGCACGGGCGGAACGGCCCCTCCAGAAGTGCAATCGTTGCGCACCAGTGAAGACCACCGGGTCTCGGAACCGAACCATCGGATGTTCCCGTACTGGTTGTAGTCGGTGCCTCCCGGCAGGCGAATATCGGATTGTTGGACTGGGCAGACGAACCTATGGCTGCCGCGGAGCTCGGCCCACTCGGAAGCGTCGACGGTGATCTTGCCACTGTCGACGTTTCCGAATTCCACGAGCGTGGCCGTCGAGAATCCTCGATCACGCAGGAGATCTCTCAACTGGGTGAGTCGGCCTCGGGTGTACCCGGGAACACAACACTGACTCTGGTCGTAGATCTGACCACCGACGCTCGCCTCGGTTTCCATGACCGCCGCAAGAAAGTGCGGACTCGAGACCGCGTCACGCACGTCGGCGTCGTCGTCGGGGAGTCCGTCCTTCCAGCTGGTCCAGTCATAGGGAGCGGGCAATCGAAATTGGAGCCTTTGGCGGTTGGTCCAGATGCCGCCGTGTTCTTCGACGAGCTCTTCGATCAGGCTGGACGTCCCGCTCGGTCCGTTGACGTCCCACACACCACCCTCATAGGTTCCGTCGCCCCACATGTATCCGAGAAGCCGCGCGGTCTCAGCGGTAGAGGGTGACGGCGTTGCGGCAGAGAGCGTGCCACCGAAGATGGACAACGCCATGACCCCAAGGAGCAGTATGGACAGCGCGCCAACTACGGCACGTGAGATATATCGAACCACCAAGAACCCTCCGAGAACTCCGCCTCGGAAAGACTACAAAGAAACCACGTAGAGAGACGACCCCGAAACGCTGGTTAGATCAGTCCCAGGTCGGCAACAGAATCGCGCTCGCTCGTGAGCTCGGCGGTCGACACATCGATCCGAGCACGGCTGAAGTCGTCGATGTCGAGACCTTGCACGATCGAGTACTGGCCATCCGAGCAAGTCACCGGGAACGAACTGATGATTCCTTCCGGGACGCCATAACTCCCGTCGGAAGGAATTCCCATCGACACCCAGTCGCCGTCCGGAGTGCCCATTGTCCAATCGCGCATGTGGTCGATCGCGGCGTTCGCTGCCGACGCAGCGGAAGACAGCCCGCGCGCCTTGATGATGGCAGCCCCACGCTTCTGCACCGTCGGAATGAAATCGTTCTCGAGCCAGGCTTGATCGCCGATGACCTCTGCGGCGTTGCGACCGTTCACCTTTGCGTTGAACACGTCGGGATACTGCGTTGCCGAATGGTTACCCCAGATCGTCATGTTCGTGACGTCGTTGACCGTCGTGCCAGTCTTTTGCGCCACCTGCGTCATGGCCCGGTTGTGATCGAGTCGCATCATCGCGGTGAACTGTCTCGGATCGAGATCGGGAGCGGCCGACTGTGCGATCAGCGCGTTCGTATTCGCGGGATTGCCAACGACGAGAATCTTGACATCCCTCTTCGCACTGTCGTTGATCGCCTTGCCCTGCGGACCAAATATCCCGCCGTTGGCCTGAAGTAGATCGGCACGTTCCATCCCGTCTTTTCGTGGCATGGCGCCGACGAGGAGACCGTAGTCGGCGTCGCCGAACGCGACATTGGCATCATCTGTTCGCACCGTGCCAGCGAGGAGCGGGAAAGCGCAATCATCGAGCTCCATGGCGACGCCTTCGAGCGCCCCGAGTGCCGGAGTGATCTCGAGCATTTGGAGGATCACCGGCTGGTCGTTGCCGAGCATTTCGCCACTCGCGATGCGAAACAGCAGGCTGTATCCGATCTGCCCTGCTGCTCCGGTTACTGCGATGCGTACTGGGTCCTTCACGATTGCTCCTCAAGCTCGTTCGTTGACGACTCAAGAGTACCCGGACGCGAAGAGACCGGGCTGAAACAGCCCGGTCAATTCAACGCTTATTGCGTGGCGTCAAGCGCTGGAGCCATTCAGCTCGTGGCGCTGAGCCATCCTTGCTTGATCGCGAGCCAGAGCAGGCCTGCAGCAACGATCGAACCAAGAATGACCTGTCCGAAGAAGCCGAGACCTGAGGTCACGAGCGATACGACGAACGCAGAGACGATTCCGAGTCCGATGGTCTTTGGCAACCCGATGTCCTGGCCGCCTGGAAGGATCGCTCGGCCACCAAAGCCGATGATCGTTCCCATGATGACTGCGCCGATGATTCCCCACATAGTGAAGACCTCCTAGTTAGTTCGTGCGGTCGAACTAGTTAGTTCGTGCGGTCGAATGATGTCAGCCGCGCCGCTGGCAAGCGAATCAGATCACGCTTGTTGCGTGTTTCCCACCCAATCGGCATGTAGGTCAGCATAAATACCACCCTGTGTGATCAAATCTCGGTGCGAGCCGTGCTCGACTATTCGCCCTTCGTCCATAACGATGACGATGTCCGCACGCTCAGCGGTCGAGAGACGGTGAGCGATCGAGATCGTGGTTCGACCCTTGCTGAGCCGCTCGAGCGCAGTCGCCATCCGGACCTCGGTCTCGGGATCGACCGCGCTGGTGGCCTCATCGAGGATCAACAGACCGGCGTCCGCGAGTTGCGCACGAATGAGCGCGACCAGTTGTCGCTCACCGACAGACACCCCCTCCCCGCGCTCGCCGGCGAGGGTATCGAGACCATCAGGCAACGACCGCAGCCAATCGTGCAAACCCAAGGAGACGGCCGCAGATTCGATGTCAGCATCGGTCGCACCCGGTCGCCCGAAACGGATGTTCTCGCGCAAAGTCGTGTCGAAGAGGAAGCCGTCCTGCGGCACCATTCGAATCGTCCGGTTTCGACTTGCCGTTGAGACCTCGCGAAGGTCCACACCCCCGACGAGTACCGACCCTGACGTGGGATCAGCAAGCCGGGTCAAGAGCTTCGCCATCGTAGTCTTCCCACTTCCGGTCTCGCCGACGATTGCAACCGAACTTCCGGCTTCGATGACGACGTTGATGTCGTGAAGGACTTGGTCGCCCGTTCGATAGCTGAAGTCCACACCGCTCAGTTCGACCTCGGGAGGTCCAGCATCGAGTGCGATGCCGGGGCTGGCCTCGACCACGTCGATCGGCACATCGAGCATCTGCAGAATCTTCCACCAGCCAGCGAGTGCGGTTTGGGTCTGGTCGAGAACCTCACCCAGCTGTGAGATGGGCTGAATCAAGATGGTGACGAGGAAGAGAAAGGCCGTCGCCTCACCGACGGACAACGTGTCGGGGCCGAGCATCACGCCCACCACGGCCACCGCCCCAGTGGCAACGCCGCCGAAAAAGTCCATGGTCGGTGCCAGGATCGAGAAGAATTTGTGGGCCCGAGTCTGCGAGGCGACCAGATCGTCATTGGCGGCGCGAAGACGCTCGCCAACCTCGTCTTGGTACCCGTACGCCCGGATCGCGGCTGCGCCGCTGATTGCTTCCGAGGTTCGACCGAGGGTCTCCGCCGTTTTTGTGCGAACGTCGTTGTAGGCACGAAGTTGCCGCCCTTGAATCGCTCGAAGGATCGGCAGCAGCGGGATGTAGATCAAGATCGTGATGAGCGCCAGCTGCCAGCTGTAGAACGCCATGACGGCGAGCGTGCCGATGATGAGCGACGAGTCCACGATCCAGGCGAGAGCTCCCCATTGTGCGAACTGCGCGAGCGTCTCGACATCGCTTGTGACTCGAGCCGTGAGCACTCCCTTTCGGCTCGACGTATGTTCAGCAAGGCTCAGTCGTTGGATGTGCGTGAAGGTGCGGAGACGCATAGCCATCAACGTGTTCTCGGCCGTCATGATGACCCGCCGATACGTCAGCGTCGTGAGCAGATAGATCACCATGATCAACGCGCCCGCCGCCAGGGTGGCCTTTACGACGAAGTCGACATCGACGCTTCCTTCGTCGAAACCGCCGTCGAGCGTCTGCTGGATCAGCACGGGCAACACGAGGCGGGCAAGAGCGCTCAGAAGGGCGAACACCACCGTGACCCCGAGCCCGCGGCGCAACTCGGGACTCGATCCCACGCCGCGGCGCAAGATGGTCAATGCGGGAGGTTGTTCCTCCTCCAAGAGTTCGACGCCTAACACGCCCGACACTCCGACATCATGCTTCCTCGTAGGCTTGGACGAGGGTTCGATACCCCTCGAGGACGAGAAGTTCCTCGTGCGTCCCAAGCGCCCGCACCGCGCCATCTTCGAGGAACGCCACACGATCGGCGAGTGCGATCGTCGAGAGACGGTGCGCCACCATCAGAATCGTCATCGATCCCCCGTCGAGCCCGCGTAAGATCTCGGCTTCGACGGTCGGGTCGAGCGCAGAGGTCGCATCGTCGAGCAAGAGCAGCGACGGGTTTCGAAACAGGGCGCGAGCTAGTGCGACTCGCTGCTTCTGACCACCGGACAACGTCGCGCCTCGTTCGCCAACAATCGTGTCGTAGCCCTCGGGTGTGGCCTCGATGAAGTCGACTGCATTGCTGGTCCGCGCCGCCACGGCGATCTGCTCGGATGTCGCCGCTTCGCCCATCGTGATGTTCTCGGCAATCGACTCCGCGAAGAGAAAGGTCTCCTGGAAGACCACGCCGAGGCGCTCGGCCCGTGCTTGGGGAAGCAGGTCGTCATGTCCGACACCTCCGAGCGAGATGGACCCCGAACTGGGAGGAATCAGACCCGCTGCGAGCTCGATCAAGGTGGTCTTTCCGCTGCCCGTGGCGCCGACGAGGGCGACCGTTTCTCCAGCGGCGACACGCAGATTCAACGAATCGATCACCACGTGTTCGCCGTGAGAGAACGACACATCGTCAAAGGACAGTTCGAGTGGGCCGTCAGGCAGCTCGCGCACGCTCCCACCGTGTGCCTCGGGCAACGGAAGGTCGAGGACCTTGTCGATTCGTTCGAGCGCCACGACCGACGCGGGCATCGACTGCAGGAAGAACCCAACAATCCTGATCGGTAGAGAGAGCACACTGAACAGCGACATTGCCCCAACCACCTCTCCGACCGAGACACTTCCCTCATCGACGAGGCCAGCACCGATCAGCAAGAGCACAACCACACCGATGCTGGGAAGCGTTTCCAACAGCGGTTCGAAGACGGCACGCAACCGTCCGACCTGCAGACGTTTCGCTCGCAGATCAGCCGATGCGGAACGCATTCGGTCGACCTCATCGTCGGTCCGCCCGAGCGTTTTGATCACCATGATTCCATCGAAGCTCTCGTGGGCAACGTTGGTGACCGACGCAACCGCCTGTTGCACTTCGGCTGCCGGTCCAGCCACTCGAGTTGAATACAGCTGATTGATCGTCATCAGAATCGGGAGCAGCACGACGGCGACCAGGCCAAACAATGGGTGTACCAGTGCAAGGCTGACGATCGCCAGAAACGCCAACACGACGGTCGCCACAGCGAACGCGAGCGGTTTCAACACGATCCCCGCAACGACCAGGTCGTTGTCTGCGTGAGCGAGGAGTTGACCGGTAGGGATCGATCGATGAAACGACAGTGGTTGTTTCAGGTACTGATCGAAGAGTTGCCCTCGCCACGTGCCCCCGGTCCGATACTCGGCCATGGCCAGGTAATACCGGCGAACGACCGCCCCCGCGCCACGAACCATCGCGATGACCAAAATGATGAGGAACCCGGTGACCAGTTGCGAGTCGGTGACACCATCCCCGTCGAGGCCGGGCACGATGAGCTCGTCGGTGACCCACGCGATCGCGCGGCTCAACGCAACGACCGAGACCGCAAATAGCACCGCACCGGTTATCGCAATCGCGTGCGGGACCGGATGCGCCCGAAAGCTCCGACCGATGAGCCGGAATCCCCGCCGAAGAATCGATTCCTGGCTCAGGAGTGCGCCTGTTCGGCAGCCAACACGGTGTTCGAAAGCAGCATCGCAACGGTCAATGGACCGACCCCGCCCAATCGCGGAGTGATCCAGCTGGCCACTTCGCCGACGTCTTCGTTCACGTCGGGGAGAAGTTTCTTGCCCTCCCAACTGATTCCGCCGCTGACCACAACCGCTCCGGGCTTCACCATGTCTTTGGTGATCGTGCCGGGTCGACCGACGGCAGCGATAACGATGTCGGCTTCGCGGGTGTACTTGGCGATGTCGGGAACACCGGTGTGCACAACGGTGGTCGCCGCATTGGCGCCAGGTTGTTTCGTCGTCATGAGCAAAGCCATCGGCCGACCGAGCGTGGTTCCTCGACCGACGACCACGACATTCTTGCCCTGTACATCGATCTCGTAGTACTTCAACATCTCAACGATGCCGGCAGGTGTGCACGGGAGCGGACCCGGCTCCTGGAGCACGAGCTTTCCGAGATTCTCTGGGTGGAGACCGTCGGCGTCCTTTGCGGGGTCGATGAGTGCAAGCGCTTCGGCGGCGTCGAATCCGTCGGGAAGCGGCAGCTGCAGGATGTAGCCGTGCACCGTCGGGTCGGTGTTGAAGTCGTTCAGCGCCTCGACGAGCGCCGCCTGGCCAGCTTCGGCTGGGATCGCCTTGTGATGCGAGGTGATTCCGACCTGCTCGCACGTTTCATGCTTCTTCTTGACGTACGACGCAGAGGGTCCATCATCCCCGACGAGAATCGTGCCGAGGCCGACCTGAATACCCTTCGCTTTGAGCGCTGCAGCGCGGGTCGAAACATCGGCGAGTACGGATTCGGCCACGGGGCCACCGGCGAGGAACTGAGCAGTCATTCGGCAAATCTACCCAGCAAGTACAGTCGTGCTGTGTTTCCGCTGAAGGACGAGAACCCGACGATGCGTGTACCCATCGTCACAATTGCGTTGATCGTCGTGAACGTGCTCGTGTACTTCTTGTTGCAGCCCGTGGAGATCGACGCGGGAACGGACTTCACCTTCGAGACCGCAGCTATTCCAGACGAGCTCACTTCCGGTGAACCGCTGAGCGAGCAGGAGTACTGCAGTGTCCTCGCGCCGAACTCCGAAGCCTTCACGTCGATCGCGGGTACGGCTGATATCTGTACCGCTCCGTCAGCCGATGCTCGCTTTCCCGACAAGAACGTCTACCTCGCCGCGCTGTCTTCGATGTTCCTGCACGGTGGCCTCATGCACCTGGGCGGCAACATGTTGTTTCTCTGGGTGTTCGGCAACAACATCGAGGACCACCTTGGGCGCCTGAAGTATCTGGTCTTCTACCTCTTCGCCGGAGTGGTCGCATCCATCGCTCACGTCGCTGGAGATCCAGACTCACTCATCCCGGTGATCGGCGCTTCCGGGGCGGTCGCTGGAGTCATGGGTGCATACATCGTGTGGTTCCCGTGGGCGCGCGTGAAGACCATCGCCGTGATCGTCCTGCTCGATCTGCGTGCGTGGATCGTCCTGACATTCTGGTTCGGCAGCCAGTTTTTCATCTCTCCAACCGATGGCATCGCGTGGCTCGCTCATGTGGGTGGATTCATCGCCGGCGCGGTGATTGCACTGGGCGCCCGGACAAACGACAACTTTCGCCAACGGCTGTGGCAGCACAAATACCTCACCCAACACCCGCAAGGCCAATGGGACCCTCGCTTCGGCGGGCGTGAGATACTCGAGGACAGCACAACTCCGAGCTGGCACCCAGGACCATGACGAACGTTCCATTCACCGCAAAGACTCTGCCGATCGCGGCTTTGATCTCGCTCATTCTCACGTGGCAGATTCATGCACGGTCGGGTGATGAGACCTTCGTGTGCGAGGGAGCTGAATGCGAGCTCGGATCTGGCCTGAGCTGGCTTCTCACCGGGGCGGCGCTCACCGGACCGTTCGTCGCGGTGCTCGGGGCGGCCTGGACGAGGCGGCTCCATCAACGAGACCGGCTGGGACCCTTTTCGTATCGGGCCATTCCAGATAGTGAACAGATCCTCGAGGTTCTCGCCGTGCTGGCGGCAGGCTTGGCCAGCTACTGGCTGATTCGAAACGGACCGATGATCGAAGCCGTGATAGTTGATGAAGTGGACAAAAAGCTCCCGGTTCGACCAAACAGCTGGATTCTCGACGCACGTGAACTACGCGATGAATTCACGACCAACACCCTGGTTCCCAACCGAAGGAACTGGTTCACCATCGGAGCGGTACTCGGGGCGCCGTTCTCCTTCAGCCTGGGTTCGATGCTCGCACGAGAGTGGTATGGCCGACTCCGTCGACGCGCGCAGCTTGCTGCAGATGCCGAGCCCGAAGAAGTCGTCATCGATCTGACGACCATCGACCTCACGGATGCAAGCAGCGAACTCCCAATCGATGACCGCTGGGCGGACAGCTAGCCGCAACCGCACCTCGGTCAGATGGCGTCGATGATCGCATTCAGCGTCGTACTCGGCCGCATTGCATCCGCCGCCTTGGCAACATCTGGGAAGTAATAGCCACCGATGTCGACCGGTTGACCCTGCACCCCATTCAGCTCATCAACGATCTGAGCTTCTGCCTCGGTGAGCGCCGCAGCGACAGGGGCAAACCGTTGCGCAAGATCGGCATCTTCCGATTGTGCGGCGAGCGTTTGCGCCCAATACATCGCTAGGTAGAAGTGAGATCCGCGATTATCGAGCTCGTTGACTTTTCGAGAGGGCGACTTGCCTTCGTCGAGCAGCTTCTCGGTTGCTGCATCGAGTGCATCACCCAGAATGCGGGCTGCCGGCTTGTTCGCCACCTCGGCGAGGTGTTCCAACGAAACCGCGAGCGCCAAGAACTCACCCAGCGAATCCCATCGGAGATGATTCTCGGCCACGAACTGCTGCACGTGCTTTGGAGCAGAACCTCCCGCACCGGTCTCGAACATCCCGCCACCGTTCATCAGCGGAACGATGGAAAGCATCTTTGCGCTCGTGCCGACCTCCATGATCGGGAACAGGTCGGTGATGTAATCGCGAAGCACGTTTCCGGTCACCGAAACCGTGTTCTCTCCGGCGGCTACCCGCTCGAGGGTGTAGCGGGTTGCGTCGCCAACGTTCATGATCTGAATGTCGAGGCCGGTCGTGTCGTGCTCGGGGAGGTAGGCGTGCACCTTGTCGATCAGCTGTGCGTCGTGCGCACGTGCGCCATCGAGCCAGAAGATGGCTGGCCACCCGGTCGCACGAGCTCTGCTCACGCCGAGCTTCACCCAATCGCGAATGGCTTCGTCGGTGGCCTTCGACATCCGCCAGATGTCGCCGGCTTGCACCTGGTGCTCGAAGACTGTCGCACCAGTGCTGCGCACGACACGCACAACACCGTCGCTCTCGATCTCGAAGGTTTTGTCGTGCGATCCGTATTCCTCTGCCTTTTGTGCCATCAACCCGACGTTGGGAACGGTGCCCATCGTGGTCGGGTCGAATGCACCGTGCGCCTTGGTGAATGCGATCGTCTCCGAGTACAGATCTGCGTAGCTGCTCTCGGGGATGACGGCCTTTGTGTCTTGCAGCTCACCGTCCTTGTTCCACATCTGGCCGGAGCTGCGGATCATTGCTGGCATCGATGCGTCGACGATGACATCGCTCGGTACGTGAAGGTTCGTGATTCCCTTATCCGAGTTGACCATGGCAATGTCAGGCCCAGCGGCGTACGCGGCCGCGATCGACGACTCCACCGCAGCACGGTCGGCGTCGGAGAGCTCCGAGAGACCAGCCAGAAGATTTCCGAGACCGTTGTTCACATTGACGCCGACTGCGTCGAGCTTGTCGCCGTGTTCCTCGAACACGTTCGCGAAGAACACCTTCACCGCATGACCGAAGATGATCGGATCGGACACCTTCATCATGGTGGCCTTCACATGCAGCGAGAAGAGAACGTTGCGCTCCTTGGCGTCCGCGATCTGCGCCGCAAGGAATGATTCCAATGCCGATGCGCTCATGAACGTCGCGTCGACGATTTCCCCAGCGAGAACGGGGACCTCCTCTTTGAGCACGGTGACCGTTCCATCTGCCGCGACATGTTCGATCCGAAGCGAACCATCTTGTTCGATCGTCGTGGACACCTCGTTGTGCGCAAAGTCATTCGCGGACATTGTCGCCACGTGACTGTCAGACGCTGATGACCATTCGCCCATCGAGTGCGGGTTCTTCTGTGCGTACTTCTTGACCGCACCGGGAGCCCGACGGTCCGAGTTTCCCTCACGCAGCACCGGGTTCACGGCCGAGCCTTTGACTCTGTCGTACCGCGCCTTTGCTTCAGCTGCCTCGTCGGTTGTGGGCTCTTCGTCGTAGTCGGGAACGTCGAAACCCTTGGCCTGTAGTTCGGCGATCGCAGCTTTCAACTGTGGAAGGGATGCGCTGATGTTGGGAAGCTTGATGATGTTTGCTTCCGGCGTCTTTGCAAGCTCGCCCAACTCGTGAAGGTAGTCGGGTACCCGCTGATCGGTTGACAAACGTTCCGGGAAGAGCGCCAGGACTCTACCGGCGAGTGAGATGTCTGCAGTCTCCACCTCGACCCCTGCAACGCCGGTGAACGCTTCGATCACTGGCAGAAAGGACAGAGTTGCAAGCGCAGGCGCTTCGTCGGTCCAGGTGTAGATGATCTTGGATGCTTCGGTCATGGGAATCGCAGTGCCTCGAGTTGACTAGCGGTCGGGTCGCTGACAACCGGGCAAAAACCCCAACTGTCGAGTAGAGGTTAGCGAGCAGCGAAGCCACTGATCAGTATTGGAGCGAAGTGATCGGTCAGCCCATCGACTTTCGCTGCTCGAGTGCCATGTCATGGGCCAACTGATGCTCGATCGGGGCGCTCTCCACGACACCGCGAGGGCGTTCGAACCAATCTCCCGACTCGATCGTCGCCGCATTCGCAAGGAGACGTTCGGGCGCCCAGTAGACCCAGGCTTCGCGTGCCTCACCGTCCGCGAGCAGGATCGTTTCGATTCGACGAACATAAAAGTCGGGATGACCCTCGATCTGATCTGTGATACGAAGCGTCGAGGGCGACACATCGAAACACTCCCCGATCGCAACTCCGTTTCCGCGACCGAGTCCTGGATACGAACCCAGGTCGTACAACGCACAGTTCGACAACGTCGCTGGTGCACTCGCGAGAATTCCCTCGACGATTCGCTCGTGGAAGTGGGTATCGGCTGGCGGTCCGCCCACCGGGCGTCGGAGGGTGCCGTAGACGAACAGAGCCGTCTCGGTCACGAGGTCACCCTCTCGGGTAATACATGCGTCGAACGATCTGACGCGACTCCGACGGGTCGTCTCGGTGTCCCGCCCATGCGCCCGCGAACTGGGCCACCCGAAACGACACGACCGAGGGGATCGCACCGATCTTGCGTTGTCGCACTGCGGCCCGCACGTCGGAGGTGATACTCGCCGCAGCCAAGCCAGCGGCGCTCGACATTCCCATCTGTTCGGAGCCGAAGATGTTCTGATACGCGATCGCCTCGCGTCGGTAGCGGTTGAAGGTCTGCCGTGCTGCCTCTTCGTGGACGTGAGCGATCTTCGCGTTCGGCACATAGGCAATGTGATGCCCGGCAGCTCGGATCCGTCGAGCGAACGCCATGTCCTCAAGACCCGTGAGCGTCTCGTCGTACGGTTCGTCTTCCCAAAGGGTCCTACGCACGGCGCAATTCGCGTTGTTGCAGAACGGATTCTGTTGATCGAGGGTTCCTCCGTCGTCTGGAAACCAGCGCTTCAGGAGCTGGATCTCCGCGAAGTTGCTGCGATGGTCACCGGTCTGTCCGCCGTAGGAGAGGCCAACCTGCGGATTGGCAAACGGTTCGATCAACTCCGACAGCCACGTCTCGTGGAGGGCATATACATGCGCCGAAACGAAGACGAGGACCTCACCTTTGGCTGCCTCACAACCCCAATTCAGCGCTCGCCCGAAGGTGAACTCGCCAGGAGGGATGTGCACGATCGATGCACCTCGAGCCTCGGCGATGGCGACGGTCTGGTCGGTCGACCCGCTGTCGACAAGCACGATCTCGTCCGGTTGTTGCACCTGTTGGTCGATGGAATCGAACAACGTTCCGAGGTGCTCAGCTTCGTTCAACGTACGAATGACGATCGAGGTGGTTGGCAACGCCATGCCTGGACAATATTCGAGAAGTTCCGCTCACGGCGACCATGCACCTCGGGACAGCGCAGCCGTGGCCGCTTGTTCACGCTCTCGGACTGCCCAACTCGATAGTGTCAGGCCGGCGTGCTGTTCAATTCATTCGACTATCTCGTCTTCTTCGTCCTTGTCTTCATCGCCTATTCCTTGGCGCGAACAGTACGCAGCCAGAATGTGCTGCTCCTTGGGGCAAGCCTGTTTTTCTACGGGTTCGGCGGCGTGCGCTTCGTCGCACTCATTCTGATTTGCTCGCTCACGGCCTACTTCGCTGCGGTGACAATCGAAGGCCGGCCACAACATGCCCGGAAAGCAACCGTCGTAGGAATCGTCGTCCCGCTCGCGATCCTGTTCGTCTTCAAATACTTCGACTTCTTCATAGAAACGTTTTCGGGCAGTCTCGATGCGATTGGCCTCTCCACGTCGGAGATAACACTCCGTCTTGCACTGCCCATCGGCATCTCCTTCTTCACGTTTCAATCGGTCGGTTATGTCATCGACGTCCGTCGCGGGCACACACCTGCAGAACATGACCTGATCGACTTCCTGCTCTTCATCACGTTCTTCCCTCAGCTGGTGGCCGGACCAATCGAACGCTCGCACCACCTGCTTCCCCAACTGAAGAAGCGACGAACGATCCGGGATGACGATTTGGGGGCCGGCATCTTCTTGATCGTTCAGGGGCTTGCAAAGAAAATCCTCATCGCAGACAACATGAAGCCGATCGTCGACACGCTCTTCGATCTCGAAGGACTATCGGGTCCCCTGATCGTGGCCGGTCTCATCGGATTCACGTTTCAGATCTACGGCGACTTCTCGGGTTACTCGGACATGGCCCGCGGGTCAGCCCGTCTGCTCGGATTCGATCTGCTGGAGAACTTCCACCGGCCGTACTGGTCGCGAAATCCATCGGAATTCTGGCGTCGATGGCACATCAGCCTCTCCAATTGGTTCCGGGACTACGTGTACATCGGCTTGGGCGGGAACCGCCGAGGACCATCTCGCGTGCTCGTCAACCTCTTTCTGACGATGGTGCTCTCTGGCCTCTGGCACGGCGCGTCCGCAAACTTCATCTTGTGGGGTGCCTTTCATGGAGCGTTGCTCCTCGTCCATCGGATGTGGCGGCAGGCGCGTCCCGCGAAGGATGGTCAGCTCCCGCAAGCGGTTGCGCGAATCACCATGTTCGCGTTCACCGTCTACGGCTGGATGCTGTTTCGGATCACGGAGTGGGACACGATCACGGCCTATTCGCGTTCGCTGCTGACCGACTTCACGCAAGGAAGCCTGGCGCTCATCACGCTCACCACCCTCGCGCCGTACATTGCATTGTCGATCGTCATCGACGTCATGGAATCCCGCTTCCTACCCGACGGATTTGGAAGAATCCGCGTGCCCATTGGCTTTGCTGGGCTGACGATCGCTGTCCTGCTGTTTCTCACGATTATCTATGGGGCCGACTCAAGTGGCGAATTCATCTACTTCAAATTCTGATCACGACAAGCGGTCTTGGCGATGGCCTTGGGTGCTGGTCGGCCTACTCGCGACCCTGCTTCTGGGCGAGGCCATCGCTCGCGCCGTAATCGATCCCGACCCGCCCGCGCTCTCCCATCTCAACACGGAACCCGGCGAAGGCGTCTTCGTCTTTGGCAACTCCATGTTCCAGACGGGTATCGACTTCGCACAACTTCGCGAGCAGAGTGGACGTGAGGTCGACTTCGACTACCACAACGGCCACTATTCGAGCCTCTGGTATCTCATTGCTTCCAAAGCGCTGCCCGAGGTCACCTCCGATCCCGAGCTCACGGTGTGGGGATTTCGACCCGCCTTCGCCGCAGACCCCGCGTTCCGAACAAACCAGCCGAATGACAACGACCTGCTCGAGCCTGGCGATGACACCTATCTACGCTTGACCGTGGACTCGGGTGATCCGCCCGCGGCATGGGCGATCGGCACCCGACTTCGTGGTTTTGTCGACGACCACTCGCGGCTCTTCGGTACACGAAGCGACGCACAGGAGGTGCTCGCAGACTCGACAGCCGAGGTGGGAGTCGAGCTCGCAGGACTCGTTCGGCCCGAAGACACCGCCGACTTCAGAGCCAGATTCGACGCAGGCGAAACGACCGTCACCGATGAAATACTTCGGATCGCGACGAGGGGCGAAGTGCAGCTCGCCGAAGAGAAAGTCGACGACGACGTTGGAGACTTCATCAGTGGGCCGTCCGTTCGCTTCGAAGGCTCGTTCATTCCAGAGATCGCCGATGAGATCGCCTCGCTCGGCCTGAACCAGCTCGTGATCATCTGGAAACCCGCCGCAGCGGCAGCCGCAACCAACAGGCCAGACGACGACCTTTTCGTCTCTGATGCGATTGACTACTTCGAGTCAAACGAAATCCCCTATGTCAATCTCTACGACGAGCCAACGATCACGATCGACATGTACGCCTCCGGCGATCACTACAACGAAGCCGGTCGTCGTCACATCACCACCCTGCTCGCCGACATTCTTCGATCGGAGAACCCATGACCCGAATTGCAGCACTGGTCCCGATGCGCCACTCGAGCGAACGTGTCCCAGGCAAGAACTATCGAATGTTCGGCGACGCCCCGCTGTTCCACCACATCGTTCGAACTCTGCTCGACTGCCCGTCCATTGACGAGATTCTGATCGATACCGACAGCCCCACGATCATCGACCAGTGCGAGTCCGAATTTCCGAGCGTCAAACTCATCGAACGTCCTGAGGAACTCCGCGCCGGCGAGATTCCGATGAACCGAATCATCGAACACGACCTCACCTTCACCGATGCGGACACGATCGTGCAGACCCACTCGACAAACCCGCTTCTCGGAGCCGATGCCATCGAGGAAGCAATCCGAGTGTTCCGTGAGGAGGACTGCGATTCGGTGTTCACGGTCACCCGTATCCAACAGCGCCTCTGGAACGCCGACGCAAAGCCGGTCAACCACGATCCAACGGAACTGCTGCGGACGCAGGATCTGCCCCCTCTGTTCATCGAGAACTCTTGCGCGTTCGTCTTTTCTCGTGACTTGATCCTCTCGACAGGATCACGAATCGGCGCCAATCCACGGATGGTCGAGACGGACCCAACCGGTTCACTCGACATCGATGAAGAGCCAGACTTCGTACTTGCAGAGGCCATGTGGAAAGTTCGCGTGGCCGCCCGACGATCGGAAGACCAGTGACCCGAGTGGCCGTGACATGCACCCACCTTCAACGCGACATCGACGGTTACCGTCAACACTTCGCCGACGCTGGTCTGGAGCTCTCGATTCCCCCGGTTCCCGGTCAAGAGCTCGCCGGAGCAGAGCTCGTTTCCGCAATGGAAGGAATCGTGGGGATCGTCGCTGGTGATGATCAGTTCACAGACGCCGTCATGGCGCAGCTTCCCGACCTCAAGGTGATCTCCAAGTGGGGCATCGGCCTCGATGGCATCGACCTTCCAAAGGCCGCCGAGCGCGGCATCACGGTGACGAACACCCCGGGCATGTTTGGCAACGAGGTCGCAGAACAAGGGCTCGCCTATCTCTTTGCTCTCGCCCGAGGAATCGTCAATGTCGACCGAGAAGTACGAGCCGGGGGTTGGCCGAAGCCGGTTGGCCGGTCCATTGGATCTCTCACGGCGACCGTGCTCGGGCTCGGCGACATCGGACGCACGCTCGTGACAAAGCTGCTGGCCTTGGGCGTCACGGTCACCGGATCCGACCCATCACCAGCCGCAGCTGAGTGGGCCACCCAAGTCGGCATCACGCTCGGCGACGCTGCGACGCTGGCTCGCGACGTCGACGTCGTCATGATCACCGCTCCTCTCAACGAGGCGACGCGGGGCATGGTGGATGAGACGTTCATCGCAGGCATGCGCGAGGGATCATGGCTGATCAACGTCGGGCGAGGGCCGATCGTGGTCGGAAGCGCCGTCGCTGATGCAATCGATTCTGGTCACCTGGCTGGTGCCGCGCTCGATGTGTTCGAAATTGAACCACTGGTCGATGAGCGCCTGCGAACATCACCCAACCTGATTCTCGGTTCTCACAATGCAAGCAACACCTACGAGGCATGTCATCGAACCCATGAACAGGCGATCAAGAACCTGATCGCCAACCTGTAGCCCGACGGAACATGCCGCCAGACGTCGCCGCAGTAGTCAATCTCCACAGGGAAGGTCTGGGCGCCCTCCCGTCAATCATCAGCGCCTGGCGAGCGGTCGAACATGCGCGGAGCTCTGGCATCGATTGTTCTCTGACACTTGTCCTCGACCGGGCCGACACCCCAACCTCTTCACTCGCTGACGAATGGCGACGACGAGGGGTGGAGATCATCGTTTCTGAACACGGAGACCTTGGGCTGTCACGCAATCTGGCCGTGTCGTCAGTCGACTCCACTTGGGTCGCGTTTCTCGATGGCGACGATCTCTGGGGCGAGCACTGGCTCGCAAAAGCTCACGAAGCCGGCGAAAACGAGGGAGAGACCGACGAGCCCACGGCATGGCACCCGGCGCTCAATTTCATCTTTGGCGACCATCACTCCGTTGTCCATCACGTCGACTCCACCGATGACACGTTCTCCTGGTCACGGCTCCGGCTGCACAACCAATGGACAGCCCTGTGCTTCGCCCGCCGCGACCTTCTCGCCCACCTCCCCTATCCCAGCAACAACCTCGAACGCGGCTTCGGATTCGAGGACTGGAGCTGGAACATCGAGGTTCTCCGACTGGGTGGACGCCATCGTGTGGTTCCCGAGACGTGCCATTTCATCCATCGCTCACTGGAACCCTCACTCTTGCACCAATCCCAAGATGCGCTTCGAACCCCCTACCCCCGCAACCCCAGTGCAGCCCACATCGCCCGGCCTCCGGAGCAGCCAGCACTGGCACGAACGGCAGGGACACACGAGACGGCGCCTCTGACCGTCGACTCGGAGATACGTCATCAGATTCGTCTTGCAGCGACCATCTCGCCCGAGATCATCGACACGTTCGACCCGAGAGCGTCGACAGTCCTGTTGCCGCAGAACCGCCAAACCCACGTCACTGAGAGACATCTGGCCCTCGATTCATTCGAATCGATTCGAAGACGCTCCACCCCGGACAGCTCGGTCGGTGAACTCCTCGAATTGTGTGAACCGGTTGCGGCGCTGGGACCTACTGACCGGACAGCGGTCGTGGCGGAAGTGATTCTCGACCCTGAGCTCGACACCCGAGAGCGCGGAACGTCTCCTCTCATCGATGAGGCCGTCGCCCGGTATCCACAGCTCGATACGTACACAGGGCCCGGCGTGACCAGCACGTGATGCCGATTGTCGTATCATCACGACCGGACGTCAGCGGAAAGAAGACAGTATGGATCAACGGTGGGTACTCATCACCGGTGTGTGTGGTGGGATTGGCCGTGCGGCCGCGGCGCGATTCAAGTCCGACGGATGGCGGGTGATCGGTGCTGACCGAGCAGAGCCCATCGATTCGTTGGACATCGACCGCTTCGAACTCACCGATGTTTCACAATCAGACCAGGTTGCGCAGCTTTTTGCACGGCTCACGAGCGACATGGAAGGCCTTCATGCGTTGGTGAACAACGCGGCCATTCAGATCAACAAACCAATTGTCGAGACCCAAGACGAAGACTGGGAGCTGATCATCAACACCAACGTACGCTCGGCTTTCCAGTGCATTCGAGGTGCTCACCCGCTTTTGGCAGCGGTGCAGGGTGCGGTGGTCAATGTCAGTTCCGTGCATGCGATCGCCACGTCGATGAACGTCGCCGTCTATGCAATCTCCAAAGGTGCTCTGGTTGCACTCACGCGATCTGCTGCACTCGAACTCGCGGCGGATGGCGTTCGCTGCAACGCGGTTCTGCCTGGTGCAATCGACACGAAAATGCTCCGTGAAGGGCTCGACCGCCGACCCAATCCTGACGGCGCCGAGGGGAACTTGCGGATCCTCGCACAACGCACCCCGCTCGGCTTCGTCGCCACCGCCGATGACATTGCGCCGAGCATCGTTCACCTCGCAGACAATGAACAGTCTCGGTACACAACGGGGCAAATGCTTGTGCTCGACGGCGGCGCGACCATACGCCTCTCGACCGAATGAGCGCTCGGAATCCACGATGATCCCCACAGAGATACTGAGGCGCCTCGGGCGCAAGGCAAAACGGTACCTTCGCCCATCCGGGCCCCTCGGCTCGAGCGAAGCAACATCAGCAGGTCACGGCGCCCCGGCTCCCATGCAGCGCCCCGCGGCCTTCGATGCATACACCTCACCAGGCGCTCTGACCGACCTCGGTGTGCTCTTCATGCCGCTTGCTGGCTACCACGGCAAGGAACTCGGAGCCATCGCTGATGCTCTTGTGTCCCTTGGACATCGATGCACGTTTCTCGTCGAGGAAGAGTTCGTTGTCGCTGTCGCGCCATATCTCGGCGACCACCCGCGGATACTTGCCTCACCTGGTTATGACCGCTTCGCCCTCGGCACGTTCGACGCCTTCGTCGCAATGAACGATTGGGGCGACCCGTCTCGCGCGATCTACCACCTCGCGCGAGTACGCGGAGTGCCGAGCTTTGCCAAGGTCGAGGGCGTTCAAGACTTCACCGATGTCGATACCGGGCGAATTCGCCTTGCCTACTTGGCCGCAGACCATGTGCTCGTGCAAGGAAACAACGACATCGTGGCGCTCGATCGGAAGAACGTCCACATAGTGGGAAACGCAAATATGGAGGCCGCGTGGAACGAAGGTCCGTCGACCGCAGCGCGAAACGGCGAAGTCGTGATCAACTCGAACTTCACGTACGGCGTGCTCCTCGATGAGCGTGATCGATTTGTCGCCGAGGCCATACAGGCAGTTCTCGATGTCGGACTTACTCCGGTGATCTCTCAGCATCCTGCCGACCGTCCGCTCCCGGCTGAGCTCGCCAGCTATCTGACCTCGCAATCAATGTCATCGATGTTGCCCACCTGCGAAGCCGTGGTCACCCGGTTCAGTACCGTGCCGTTCGAAGCAATCGCATACGGCACTCCCTTCGTGTACTTCAACCCCCACTACGAAAAAGTGCGCACCTTTGCAGATCCTGATCCCACGTTCGAACACGTGCACACCAGCGAAACGCTCGCGAGTGCCCTCCGCTCCGCAATCGAAACCAGAGAGAACTACCGATCGCGGGCCGAATCGTATTTCCGTGCGCAAATCGACATGACCGATACACCGAGCGCAGAACGCGCTGCGGAAGCGATCGCGTCCGTCGTCTACGAGAACCCGCCCGCGTGACCAACGCGCAGGACTGCCACGCTCAGCTCCGAGCGGCTCCGAGCATGCGAGTCCGCTGACCACGGATCAAAGACCACCGTGGGAGCGATCTGTTGGACCAGTTCCAGATGAGCGCCGGTGGGGCAGATCACGACGCCGCTGCGAAGAAACATGTCGAGGGACATGATGCTGCTGCGCCAGCCGCCGAGATGTGCCCGCACGGCGACGTCTGCAGTCAATTGAGGATCGAGTTCCAACTCAGCGAGCACATGAAGTGCCGTCGACACCCACGCATCGAGGCCTGGATGTCCGATCATAGGATCGGGTACGTACACCAACGCTGACGAGCGATCCCATTCAACGCTGTCAGGCCAGATGGTCTCCACTCCCCTGACGGCCAGGCCGGGACGACGTGCATCAGGCTGATCCGGTGATGCCAAATCGATCACCGAAGAAACCGACGTGGAAACATCAGCGATTGCACGTGGTACGAAGTCCGCGAGGACGAGCGGCCAGTTGATCGTCCAGTCGGTTGGGTCTTCGACATAGACCCGAGCGACGGTGCCGCCTCTGGCAAGCTCCTCGACGAGTGCAACCGCTTCCACGACATGGCGCAGCGAGTGAGCGTGGATTGCCACCTCCGGGTCGACATCGTCTGCAGAAATTGGTGGGGTCTCATCTTCCAGACCGGAGGCGACGGGGTGGCGCATGAAGTCGGGCGCTGGGACCGCGATGTCACGCTCTTGTGCTGGCCTGGTGCGAACGGAAGCTGCCCCGGGCGAACCTCCAAAGTTCCCGAGTATCGAAGGTACGTTCCACGACATTCGACCATACGAAAAGGGTGTCTCATTCGCGAGCCAAGCCGCCATCGCACCACCATCGGAGAGCTCGACGTCCTCGCTGGCCATCCAGCCATTGATGATTTCGACATGATCGGCCATCACGACGACACCATCGCCACGCAACATCGAGTTCGGCCGCTGCCGGTACGTCGAGACAACGTGTTCAACCGGCGCGAACACCGCGCCTCGGGCGATCATTCTCGCCCACAGCCCAAAGTCCTCGAGCATCGCGAGTCCTTCGGGGAAACCACCCGCCGCGACGACCAGATCGCGTCGAACCAGCGGAGCCGAGCAAATGAAGACGTTTTCTCCGGTGAAGTTCTCAGCGGACACCGTCGACATGTTCGATCTGGGCGCTCGCACGTTTGGATGGTCGATCACCTCGGGCACGTGCTGCCAATCGCCATAGACACCGGCCAGAGCGTCGCCGTGTGTGGCGAACGCCCCGGGCATCGCATCGAGACGAGCGGAGAGCGAACCCGGCAGGAGGTAGTCGTCGGAGTCGAGGAAGCAGAGGTACTCGCCCCGAGCGTGTGCAATGCCGATGTTTCGTGCTTTCCCGAGTCCACCGTTTTCTCTTGCCTCGATCACCTTCACGCGCGGGTCACGTTGACTCCACGCAACCGCCAATCCAAGCGACGCATCGCGAGAACGGTCGTCCACGACGATGACCTCGACGTCATCGTGGTCCTGAGATAAACAGCTCTCGATTGCCCGCCCCAGAAACTGCGGTTGACGGAAGCTCGGCAGGATGATGCTCACCGCGCTCATACGATCACCAGCCTCGGGTAGCTCCTGACGCCGAGGTCGTGGAGCCGTCCAAGCGCCCTCGGCAAACGGTCGGTTGCGCGCTCCGTGAAGTGGAGATCGACGTGGCGCTGCCGGTCGGCGCCAAGCGTGAGCATCATGGCGATGTCGGTGCACAGCGACAGGTCGTGCGACCAAACCTCCTTGATCGATCGGTAGAGCTGCGCTGGCGCTCCTCGATGCGAGGACACCTCCTCGAGTCCAATCTGTCGGAGCAGGAATCGTGCGCGGACGTTGGCGCTGCGGATCTCTCGTCTGCGCCTGATCAACGCATCAGGCATGACGGGCCCAGACGAAGCCGGGGCCAGCGCCTTTCGGGGAGCGAGCACGCAAGCAACCTCTCCAGCAAGCAGCCGGTCGGCCAGCTCCGACACGGCGATCACCTCTCCAGATCGATCCTGCACGTGCACACCCGTAGGCAGTACCGACTCGATGGGCGAGCCGACGCTCACGAAACAGAATCGAGGTTCGGCATCGACACCCGGGAGTGCGAGTGCTGAACGACATCTGACCGTAGTGCCCACAGGCTCCGTCACTGAAGCCGTCTCCCACGTCGCACACAACTGCTCGACCACCCTGGCGTGCGTATTCATCGATCCGACCCCGTCGCTCCGAGCTCTTCGAGCAGAGCAATGACCGCGTCGCTGTGTGGCCCCAGACCGAATCGATCCAACTGGGCCGCACGCCGCGTCCGACGGTGATCGACCGTTTCATCAGCCACATCTTCGATGGCGCGCAAGATCAAACCTCCGAGCGCTTGCGCGGATGTGGCCGAGTGGAAGAGGTCGGTGACGTCAGCGATGGTCTCCGCTGTTCCACCGACATCGGAGGCCAGACAACGAGTGCCGCAGAGGCCGGCCTCTATCGGCACGGTCGGGAGGTTGTCGATGATCGAGGGATGCACCAGCACGTCTGCCGCGCCGTAGATGGCTGGCATGAGCTCTCTGTCGAGTCCACTGACCACGACGGTCTGACGGTACGTGCCAACCGAACCGAGTGGATTCAATGCCGGGGTGTCGAGGAGGTCGGCAATTGGTCCTGCGTCGACAAGAGCGCGCGCATCCCCGGTCGCCACCGAAGCGGTCCCGCCGATGACAAGCGCGAGCGGCATCCGATCGCTAGTCGACTCCAGCGCATGCATTGCGTCAACAAAGGCGCCAAACCCTTTGCGTTCCTGTGTAGTGCTTCCGACGAAGAGGACGATGGGCGTCTCGAGTGGCAGTCCGAGCGCTCGACGCGCTCCGGCCTTGTCCTGAAGGTCGAAGAGCGAGGTGTCGACCGCATTGGCGATGTGTTCAATTCGCAGCGTGGGGAACATCCTGCGGGCCCTATCGGTGATCCATCGGCTGGGTCCGATCGCCGCGAAGGCGCCAACCCGGGTGGGCAGATCGAACAGATGGTCGAATCGGTGCTCGATTACCGAGTCGGATCGACCTGGCTCGAACGTCCGAACGGTCTGTCCCGATCGGGGTGAGCGGAAGGTGTAGTGGGAGTCGGTGAAGAACCACTCGTCGTGCATGGTGTGAGCGACCGGCACGAGCTGACTCAGGTCCGCGAGGTCGAGCTGTGACAGCACTCGTCCGCAGTTGTGTACGTACAACACATCGGGTCTGTGCTCGACCAGCAAAGAATCGAGCCATCGACGAAAAGAGCGGGTGAAGCTCCGATGATCCGTTGCAGTGACGCTTCCATCGAGCGCGCGTTCATCGTGAGTGAACGCTTCAGCGGCGTAGTGATCCTGAGCCAACGATGTCTGCAGATCCGCATTCATCGCTCCCCCGATCACCATGGTTTCGTGTCCGGCCGCGGTCAACACTTCGGCAGCAAGCAAGGCCATGACGCCGGCGCCGTTCGGTCGAACCAGGTCGCTGATGATCGCAACGCGCATCATCAACGTTGCTTTCGAAGGTTTCCGGCAACGCTCCACACCTTGCGAGCGACGCGGCGAAATTGGTCGATTGGTTCGGCTCGGAGAGCGACATCAACACTTGCAGGAATCAGACGACGCCGACCGTAGCGGCCGGTGACCGCCGTCGATGGCCCGCCGATCGTAAGCGTGGCGACCGGTCCGGGAATCGAAACCGTTGTGTCGATGGCCTCAACCGTTTCGGCATTGCGCGCCGAAACCTTCACCTCCGATACGTCCTGGCCCATCGCTGGTTCGATGACGATGACGATTGCCGACGACCCACCGATCGGACTCGACGCCATCACCCTCGATCGGCCGCCGGAACGTATCTCCAACTCGCGAGCTGTCGTCTCCACGACGTCGACCACGAGGTCTCCGATGGCTAGTGAAAGCAGCACGAGATCGACCGGTGAGGGCCGAGGATCTCGCAGCACTTGGGTTTGAATTCGTGCATACGCGGCGAGTTCGAACGGACTCGACACGCACGGCACCTGCACGGCTGGGCCGTTCTCCCATCGGCGGATGTCCCCGGTCGCGAGATCGACCATGGACGGCGGTCCGCCGTTCAGAAGCAGAACTCGTTGGAAGCTGACCAACGGCCGGAGGGTCTCCATGGGCACGCGTGGTCCCTCGACCAGAAGCGGTTCAATCGGGCTCGGCCCGTCGATCATGCGAGTCCGAGCCGTGCCAGGAGTCGGGCGCATTCGTCTCGATCGATTTCGGCTCGTTCGATGAGCTCGATGAGCCGCTCACGATTGGAACGCGCCGCCGAGTTGTGTTTGAACGAACTACCGGCTCGGACACCTAGCACCGCGTCCACGGCTTCGCGTCGAGGGAACGTCTCCCCCAGCTCTTCGAAGAGTCGATCAATCCGATCCGAGCCCAGCACGAGATCGGAATACGCAACGACCGACGAGCGGTCAGCGAATTGATCATGCACGGCCAGCAGTCCCTGATAACGCTTCATCCATCCGTTGATCATCGTCGTGAGACGTTTCGTGGCCTTCTCGCGACCCCAGTCCGAGTCGAGATCGAAGTCGGTATTGCCGAAGGCGAAGAACCGTGACCCGGCATACCCTTCGATGTCGCGTGCCAACACGATGAGGTGAGCTTCCGGGAACATCTCCATCAGAGCCGTCAACTCCGCATCCGAGTAACGAATCTCTTTGAACCCCCAGCGGATGTCGGGGGTGAGATCTCTCGTGAAGAGGTCGATCATCATCGATCGGATCCCGTCGGACAGGTCATCAGCGCGAAATGGCGACACCCATGGTTTGAACACATCGGTGTCTGACAGCTCGCCGATGACCATGTGCCTTTGTGCGTGACCTTCATTCAGGTTCTCGATAGCGGCCGGGTCGGAGGCAACTCCGTAGCTCTCCAAGATCCCCGAGAGAAACCCGGCGTGTTCACCCCAGATCGTGATCTCGGGGTGCACATTGAGGACTCGCTGAAGCAACGTCGAACCCGAGCGACCCATGCTGGCCACAAAGATCGGTCGGTTCCAGCGGGACGGGATTTCTGCGCGCATGCGGACGTCACACTAGCGCTTCACCCGCAATCCGTTCGGTAGGCTACTCACGCTCGTGTTTTGTGATTCTCAACGTGGGCCGACCTCGACTGGAGGCCCACGTGGCGAACCATTCTGCCCGAAACGGCTCACGCTCATTCTCCGATCTGGGAGTCCCGACGGACCTCGCTCAGATCCTGTCGCGCGTCGGCATCGACTCGCCGTTCGAGATCCAAACCGCCACAATTCCCGACGCATTGGCCGGACGCGATGTGCTAGGGCGAGCGCCCACCGGGTCAGGAAAGACACTCGCCTTTGGTATCCCGATGGTCGTGCGGCTCGAAAAAGCCCGACCGCACCGTCCAACCGGATTGATCCTCAGCCCAACGCGTGAGCTCGCCGAGCAAATTCGGCGAGAACTCGCACCCCTGGCCTCCGAGCGCGGGCGCACCGTCCACGCGGTGTACGGCGGGGTGGGCTTCGGCCCGCAGCTGCAGGCTCTCCGTGGTGGCGTGGACATGCTGGTCGCCTGCCCTGGCCGACTTCTCGATCTGATGGACCAAGGCGAGGTTCGCCTCGATGAGGTCTCGATCGCGGTCATCGACGAAGCCGATCGAATGGCTGACATGGGTTTCCTCCCAGTCGTCAAACAGATCCTCGACAAGACGAACAAGAAGCGTCAGACCGTGATGTTTTCTGCCACGCTCGGCAAAGAGGTCAAGGTGCTGACCGATCGTTATCAGAACAAGCCGGTCACCCACGAGGTTGGCGAGCGCGAACCGGACATGACCCGCATGTCACATCGGTTCATTCGCATCGATCGAGCGGAGAAGGTGGCACTCGCGGCACACGAGATCCGGCAACATGGGCAGACGATCGTGTTCTGCCGCACTCGCCACGGTTCGGACCGCGTCGCCAAGCAACTGAAACGATACGGGGTCAAAACGGGTGTGATCCACGGACGTCGCACGCAAGGACAGCGAGACAATGCGTTGAAGGCCTTCATTGACGGCAAAGTCCAGGCGCTTGTCGCAACCGATGTCGCCGCACGCGGTATTCACGTCGACGGTGTCGACTGTGTCGTCCACTTCGACCCTCCCGAGGATGACAAGGCGTACACACACCGGTCTGGACGAACAGCCCGCGCGGGCGCTACGGGCGCGGTCATCTCATTCGTGACGAACGATGACCTGAAGGACACGAAGAAGCTGCAGCGCCAAATCGGGGTTCGGTGCGAGTTCGAGGATCCAACCCCGACGGCCGAGCAAGACCACGGTGACCCGATCATCACGCAAGGACAAGATGGCGCCAAGGGTGGCGGAGGCGGCAAGAACAGCAAACCTCGCGGGAAGAACCGGCAAGGCGGAGCTCGCGGTGGCCAGAAGAAGAACACCGGACGCAAACGATCGAGCCCGGGCGGCGGTTCGCACGGGAAGAGCGGCGGTGGGTCGCGGGCTTCGAGCCGACCGAAGAATCGCTCAGCGGGCGGCCAGCGCCGATCGCGCTAGTCGGCGCACAGCCCGCGTGAGCCCGCCTCGGGCGCCCAGCCTGCGTGGCGCATGAACGCCCGCCGGAGGCGAAGACAAGACACTGCAGCTCGAAGCGAGAAAATCGCGGCGGAGCCGCTCTCGCTGAGAGATCAGTGCGTGAAGTGACGCTCCCCGGTGAAGACCATCGCCAAGCCAGCGTCGTTGGCGGCGGCGATCACCTCATCATCTCGAACGGAGCCGCCCGGTTGCACAACGGCGGAGCAGCCTGCTTCGATCGCCGCCTCCAAGCCGTCCTTGAACGGAAAGAAGGCGTCGGAGGCACACGCACCGCCAGCAGCTCGCCCATCTGCCTTTTCTGCGGCGATCCGTCCTGCGTCGCGACGGTTCTGTTGGCCAGCACCGATGCCAACCGCCTGGCGGTCCTTGGCGAGAACAATCGTGTTTGACGTGACGCGGGCGGCGACCTGCCATGCGAACTCGAGATCGGCCATCTCCTCAGCGGTCGGTGCTCGATCCGTGGCAACGACCCAATCGCTTGAAGTGGCCAGCAGCCGATCGGTGGTCTGAACCAGGAGACCGCCATCGATCGAACGCATGGTCAACAGCGACGACGACGGTGGCAGAGCCTCGATCACCCGCAGGTTCTTCTTCGAGCTCAGGATCTCCATCGCTCCTGCGCTGAACCCAGGCGCCACGATGACCTCGGTGAACACGTCAACGAGCCGCTCAGCCATTTCAACTGGAACCTCTCGGTTCAGGGCAACGATCCCTCCGAACGCCGAGACCGGGTCACAGGCATGCGCACGCGTATACGCGTGGGTGATGTCATCGCTGGCTGCCGCTCCACATGGATTGGCGTGCTTGATCACCACAGCCGTTGGGTCGACACCGAGCGAATGAACAAGCTGCCAGGCGGCCTCGGTATCGAGCAGATTGAGGTAGCTGAGGGCCTTGCCATTGTGCTGCACAGCGTCGTCCCACCAGCTCTGCTGACCGGCGAAACGAAAGCGCGCTCCCACCTGGTGCGGATTCTCTCCGTAGCGGAGGTCCTGCACCCGGTCGGCAGCCAGGTGGATCGAATCCGGCAACGGATCATCGGCGTCGCTTTCCTCGTCGGTGTCGTCGAGCCAGGACACGATCGCGGCGTCGTACGCGGCGGTGTGGGCAAAGGCCTTGCGAGCGAGCGATCGACGGGTCATGAGTGAGAGCTCGCCTTCGCCGATCTCGTTCGCCACCCGGTCGTAGTCCGCCGGGTCGACGACGACTCCGACGAACTCGTGATTCTTCGCGGCGGCGCGAACCATGGTGGGCCCGCCGATGTCGATCATCTCGACTCCGGGCTCCGCGTTGAACGGATACAGATTGACCACGACCAGATCGATCTCGTCGATTCCGTGGCTCTCCAAGTCTGCTTGGTGCTCCGGGTTGTTGCGGTCGGCCAGAATGCCACCATGAACCTTCGGGTGGAGCGTCACGACACGATGGCCGAGCATGATCGGCGAACCCGTATGGTCCGCAACATCGGTCACCGGAAGGCCGGCCTCTGCGATCTTGGCGGCAGTTCCGCCGCTCGAGAGCAACACCCAACCAGCGTCGACGAGACGTTGGGCGAAGTCGACTATTCCGGTCTTGTCATAGACGGACAGCAGCGCAAGCTTGGACATTGTGGCCTCCAGAGTCAGCCATGGTGTGAGGGTTCGTGGACGTAGCCGCGGTCGAGGATTTCCCGGATCGTGTCAACATAGAGTCTGCGCTCCACAACCTTGATTCGTTCGTGCAGCGAGGCCTCGTCGTCGCCGTTGAGCACCGTAACTGCCTCTTGGGCCAAAATCGGGCCACTGTCGACTTCGGGGGTCGCCACATGGATGGTGCACCCGGTGACCGTCACACCGAACTCCAGCGCATCACGTACGGCGTGCCATCCGGGGAACGAAGGCAAAAGGGCGGGATGCGTGTTGATCACACGTCCCGGCATCGCCACGAACAGCTCCGGACCAAGAATCGTCCCGAACCCAGCCATGCCAACAAGGTCGATGTCGTGGTCCAACAGTGCACCGACGACAGCCGACGTGTAGATGTCGCGTTCGAAACCGGGGCCGAAGTCCTCTCGTTCGACAAGAAGATTCGGCACACCCGCAGCCTCGGCCAGTGCGAGAGCTCGACAGGGGCGATCCGAGAGCACGAGACCCACGTCGATCCCCGCCGCCAAGACCGACTCCAGTAGTGTCCCGGATCCGGAGACGAGAATGGCGAGCCGCACGGCGAAAACGTACCGAAGCAACGGCTCGAACTCAAAGTTCAACTACCCTCGGGACCTATCTGATCATGTGGAACCTTGAGCGCTGCTACGAACGTGTCTTGTCAACCGAACGGCATGGGCGTCTTCATGAAGAGGGAATTCGCCGAGCCTATGAGGCGGTCATCAACGAAGGCGACATCGCCATCGATGGTGGAGCGCACTCGGGCAAGCACACGGTTCCGCTCGCTGTCGCCGTCGGCGACACAGGATTGGTCGTGGCGTTCGAACCGTCCCCGGAGCCTTTCGAGCGGCTTTCCAGTGCAGTAAAGGGATTGGCCAACGTCCGCGCGATCCGCAAAGCGCTGAGTGACCGTCCCGACACCGACGTCGCGTTCTTGGTGTTTCCCGACAGGCCCGGCGTGAGCGGTTTCACCCGGCGGTCGGACAACGCCGGCCAGCTTCCATCGCAAGAGATCACTGTCGACTCGACGACCATCGACGAACTCGATCTTCCCCGTGCGCGGGTGTCGTTCATCAAGCTCGACGTCGAAGGAGCCGAACTCCTGGCGCTCCGGGGCGCACAGACGGTGGTCGACAGACACCGACCCATCATTCACGTCGAGGCTTCCTACGTCGCGTGGGACGCGTACGGATACGGCCCGACGGAACTACTCGAGTTCGCCGAGCGTTTTGGCTACCGGGTGTACGACGTGATCGGAATTGAACTCCGCGACGTCGAGGCGCTCGACCGCAGCTTCCAAACGCGTGGCGTCTGGGACTATCTTCTCGTCCCTGCAGGCTCGGTCGGTGACGAAGCGATTCGCACGCTCAGACAACACGCCGACGACAGTTTCGGCGTTGACACGTGGCCCGAGGGCGAGCGACCGTCCACGCCCGTGGCCACGCCACAAGGCGACACACCTATCCCTCGCGTGAGCGTCGTGGTCCCGTTCCATGGGGACGAACGATTCATTGGCGACTGTCTTCGCAGTATCCAGACGCAGGTCGACGTCGACCTAGAAATCGTCGCCGTGGACGACTGCGGAGGCGATGGATCCATCTCCATCGTCGAAGAAGCTATGAGGCACGACGATCGCATTCGACTGATCAGCCATGACCACAACCGAGGACTGGCGGCAAGTCGAAACACCGGCATCGCGTACGCGACAGGCGAGATGATCACCTTCCTCGACGCTGATGACTTCCTGTTTCCCGAGTCCCTCGCCACTCGGGCCCAGCGCCTGCTGTACAAGTCTCGATGGGATGGAACCGTTGCAGGTTCCTACTGCGGCTCAGAGATGGTGCCCGAAGACGCGACGCTCGACCACATGACGACTCGGATCGCCAGCAAGAAGCGTCTCGACTTTCTCAGCTGCCGCGGCGAGAACCCAGTCATCGCCACGGCTCCGCTCCTGTTGCGAGCCGCAGTCCTCGATGTCGGAGGATTCGACGAATCATTCTTCACTGCAGAAGACTTCGAGTTCTGGATGCGATTGCTGCGGCAGGGTTACGAGTTGGTGCCCTCTGGCCAGACCGGCGTTGCCTATCGCCAGAAGCGCTCCGGGATGATCTCCGATGGCCTCGCGAAGCATGCGAGAAACGCGTCGCGGGTCTACGACTATGTGAACCGACCACTCGAGGCACATGAGGTCTCCGCAAAGGCTCCAGCGCCGTACCGTCAGTCCCTTGGCGGGCATGAACAACTGTCCGCATGGCTACGCCGCATCACGGCGTTCTCCGTACTTGCGGTCGGCGCCGAGGACGAAGCGGAACTCGAACGACTCTTTGAGCTCATTCCCGAAGAAGTGCGACTTCCTGATTTCCGACGCAGTGGGGTCGATCAGGTGATTGCGAGCGCGGTCGGCCGATACGAGTTGAAGCACGGCGAGCTGTCTTCTTCGGACCGCAACGATCTCGTTTCCCGAGCAGTGGAACTACTGATCATCGAGATCGGATCTCGCCAGCCAATTCCGCGCGGCGCAGAACACCTCGGCTTCGCAATGGACGAGGTCTTGGCCCGAGGAACCGAGCGAGTGCTCGCTAGCTCCCGCTGACTTCTTCCTCGCCCTCGTCCTCATCGGGCGCAAGCTCGTCTTCGATGACGGCGATGCGCCCGTGAAGGGCGTTGTAGCGGTCCCGATCGAACTTACGAAACTCTTGCAAGATCGGCCGCACCGTGTTCTTCGTCAGTACCCCGGCGAGCCTGCCATCGAGCTCACCGGCGGTGCGATCTAGCTGCGCTTGCACCGCGGAGTGCTCCTTCTGCAGCGCGGAGATCTGCTGGCGAAACTCGCTTCGCTGCCGGACGAACTTCCACGGCACGACAACCGCAATGACCGCTACGGCGACGACGATCGCCGCGGAGTTGAATCCTGCAAGCGCCAGTCCGACCGAGGCGACCAGTGCGACCAAGAACAGCGCACCGACGACGTTCATGTACCACTTGAACAGCTCAGCGAAATCGTTGTTCATTGTGTCTTTGCCGTTCGAGCGGTGACCATCCCGCTCACCCTAGTTGCGGCATCGTCACCGCAGACGTACCAGTTGTCGTTCAACTTCCGAAGGTGTCTTGGAAGTCGCGGCGCTCGAACAACTCAAGCATGCCTCCGGCGGTTGCGTTGTAGATCGCTCGGCCATCTGCCTCGAACATGACCTTCGCGAGCTGGTAGTTGTTGAGCACGCGGTCGAGTTTCGGATCCTTCCAAGTCTTGCCTTTACCGAAATAGTCCTTGTGGAAATGGTTCGGATCGTCCCCCGTCGAGAGGATGTGGTTGCCATCGATCTCGGAGGTCTCGGGAATCGTGTAGCTGAAGTCCATGCCGATCATGTACACCTCACTAAAGCCCATGTGATACGCCAACTGAAGATTCACAATCGTCACCGACTGACCGCAATAGAGTCGTTGGGGCGCGTCGGTCGAAAACCGCGGGACGCAGAAGTTCGGCGACGATCGGAGATAGAAGCCTCCGTTCATGTTGAAGAAGCTGACACCGCCGAGCGATCCCTCGTTGACGGGCGCCGCGCCGTAGATTTCGCGGTAGATCGAGGGGAACAACTTGTATCCAGCGCGGTATTCCTTGATGGCCTCCAAGTTCTCCTTCATGACTAGTGAGTCTTCGACGACGTAGTAGCTCAGCGGGTAGTCGATGGCGTCTGCGAGAAAGATGCTGTTCACACCGATCGTGACCTCATCACGCAAGAGCGAGAGGTCGAGGTCGTTGAGCGATGGACCATTCCCGATGATCACGCAACGTTCGCCACGATGGCGATTGGCCAACGACGCGATCTCATCAACGTCGATCTCCTGGTGAGGCTCCTCTTCGTTGGTCCCCAAAGCTGAGGCGGGCATCGACAAGGTTCCGTCGGGCCGTCGAGCCGCCAGCATGTTGGTCAGCTGGCCGGTCGACGTAATCATGTGTTCGCACCGGGCAGACGGAGCTTCATCGAGGCGATCGATGGCAGGGGGATCCTGGGCGAGTTCGATCGTCAACGTAGGGCTGGACGCAGCATTCTCGATGATCGAAGAAACCGCAGGCCCGTAGGGCCACTGCGCCACCACCGCGCGTGGGCCTGGGGACAGCGCCATGAACTCATCTATATCAAGCGTGCGACCTGTCCAGGATGCTTCGATGACGGATCGTGCGCCTCCCGACGAAGCGAGGTCTCCGATATCGAGCAACGCGAGGGAGAGCTGAGAGCGCGTGAGTTCGGTCGCGGCCTTGACCAGGTTCTGTGCGTGCCACGAATTGTCTGGGATGAGCACAACATCTAGCTCTGGAAGGACCTCCTCGTCAGTGTGCGTGGCTTCGGCGAGACGCTGCTCGGCAACCTCCAGCCGATTAGCCATAGCGCTCAGCTCCGCCGCTTGGTCTCCAACCCTGGTTGCCGTCAGTGCGTAGAGCGCAAGCAAGGGCACCACCGATGCCACGGCGACGACAGGTGACCACCACGAGTCGGTGGACAATCCAACGAGGGCGAGAGCAATGAAACTGAGAATGAAGGGAAGACGCCAGCCAAGGAAGAAGCTCGCGACCCGCGTGATGGCATTGGTCATGGAGCTTCGATCCTATTGCGCGCACTGCGACGCACGGTCACCTGCCAATCAACTTCTCGTACGCAGCCCTCGCTCGAGAGATCTCTACGGTTTGATCGGACCAAATCCCATCGGGTCCGAGCGGATCCAACACCTTTGGCTCGCGGGAGCCGACGAAGGGTCCAGTTTGGGTGGACGATCGGCGTTCGAGGGACAGCTCTGCACGAGCTGCGTCAAAGACAGAATCATCGACCTCGGGCTCGGTGAGCCCGCCAAAGAGCCGCCGCAGAGCGGGCCCGGAGTCGACAACATCGCGGTAGTCGATGACCGGACCGGGGATCCGTTCCCTCGTGGCAACGATTGCCTCGATCGAGTCAGCGATGAACGCCGGGATCTTCTTCGTCGGCAAGAACCGGTACCACTGCATATTGCGGCCCTGATATTCCGCCATCGACCACATGGCTTCCAAAGGGTCACGTATGCCGTACGCAATCGAAATCTCATAGGGCACCGTTTGCTGGAGCGCGTCGATGCGAGTCGCAAACGCTTCGACATCGAAGTCGAAGAACTGCGGATGCGCCTTTTCGACGGCCACGGAGGGGCGACGGCTGCCGCCTGTGGTCGCCGGGATCAGAGCACCCTTGCCGCGCTCGACTTCGACGGCCACATCAGCGGTTGGCCCATCGCTGAGGTCGAGCGGGTATCGCCGACCCTTGAGTCCCACCGCATCCCAGAAGTGATTGGTCGGCTCGAAGAACGCATCGGGGTGCGATCGCACAACGTCGAAGAACGTCGTACTCCCTGATCGATGAATGGTGAGCAGGATGAGGAGACGTTCCGCTCCGCCCACCAGCGAGGTGGCCCGAGCTTCTCGAAGGAGCAATGCGTTGTAGCCAGTTGCCTGCGCTCTCAGGATCGTGCGCAAGTCAACGTTCACGCGATCTTGCTTCTCGTTCCGCCTTGCGACGTCCCGCGTGAAGCTCGCAGAGGTCGCCTTGAGCTTGTCTATCTCGGCATCGACCACTTCGAACCGGCGCGCGACGCGTGCTCCACGGCGCAGTTCGGCAATCGATGCGGACGTGTCGGACTGAAGCCGAGCCACGCGACCGCTCTGCGCGTCGAGCCGGCCCCGATAGCGGTCAAGTTTTCCCTCCGCTTTCACCAACCGTGTCCGAGTCGCATCGAGCACCACGCTCTGATCATGGATCTGCTCCCGGAGCGCAGCGTGCTCCCGACGAAGTGTGTTGAACTGCCTCCGGACGCGGTTGACCGTCACCCACCAAACCACGGCGAGACCAATGACGCCGAGAAGCGCAACAGTTGCGATAACGGTCATGACCTAGCACCGGGCGGGCCAGCCGACACTGCTGCGCGATCGTGACGCCCGCGGTGTTGACGATGATGATCTATCGACTGTCGCATGCGCGGCCGACGATATCAGTGCGTCGGCGTTGATCGGCGATCAGCGCCGCCTGTTCACGTCAGCGACAGGCTCTGGCGAAGCTCGCCGTCGGTGAGCACTCCGACGTCGGGATGACATGGCACGTTCAACATCCGGATGAAGAGCTCGTGAGCCACCGGCGTTGGCCCGAGCGGTTCGTAGTATTTGCGAAAGACCAAAGGCGCGTCGTCGCGCGATTCAAGGGCGACTCCGTGAGGGGCTACGAGTGGGACACATGCGGGCACACCATGGTCAGCCGACCGATTGGCGCCTCCCAGGACTCGCCAACCCTGATCGACGGCGAGCCTCGCGATCCGATGAAATTGTTCAGTCGTCTGTTCGCGTAGCACGTCGATGTCTTCGAGCCAGCTCAAGATGAACGCTGCAGCAATGTCCGACATCTTGGCGTTGGTAGCTACGGACGCCACTGGCCTGTTGGAGACCAGGCCGAAGTTGACGACGGAGCGGGCCAGGCTCGCGTCCTCCTTCGGGACGATGAGCGCACCACCCTCGCCAAAGCCCCACGGTTTGGTGTGATGAAAGCTTAAGGTTTCAAGTGGTTGTCGTTGGCCGAGCGACCGCCGGTGAGAAGAGTCGAACGACGCCGCCGCATCGACGACGAGCATCTTGTCCTCCTCGCGGGCGAAATCGATGTACGGCGACAGATCGGCGACGGTGCCGAACACGTTGGTCATAACGATCGAATCGAAGCGGTCGACGATCACCCGGGCGACAGCGAGGTCGAGGATGGCTTCGGCATCACAATCGAGAATCTCCGCATGACGGAATGGTCCAAGATTCGTGCAGTGAAAGCCGAACGAGGACACCGCCCATCGAGGCGGCTGACCGCGTTTGTGTTCCTCGAGAGCCGAGACCGCATCGAGTGCGGCGGTACCCGATGAAGTTGCGACGACTGCGAACCCAGCGTCGACGTTGAGCAACTCGGCGATTCGCTGTTCGAGACGACGAGACACTGGACCGAAATTGGACCAGTGATTCTGTGCAGCGCTCTCGTCCAGCAGCGCCTGGACCCGCTCCCAATTCACACGTTTGTCCGCAACCCACGGGATCGGTCGGGCGCTGGTCATGAAGGCGTATTCCACGGGCAGGCAGCAAGCACTTCATTGGCATCGTGGAGCTCCTCCGCGAGTCGAGCATGAACTCGATTCTTGGGTGTCGACCCGAGCCATGCCTCGATCGAGACCATCGAGTCCAGGTCGGTCTCCTTGTCGAAGTGGCCGGGGCTCATGTAGTGGAGGACCCGCACGTCCCCATAGTCACCTGGATACGCGTCGACGTATGGCTCTTGGTTGGGGAAGTTGAAACGAATTGGCAATTCACCAGAACCTATGGCCTTGCGCGCCAGCGCCGTCGCCAACGCGAGCTGACCTGAATGTGCGCCACGAAAGTGTGTGGTGATTCTTCGATGCTCTTCATAGAGAGTGGAACCCAATCTGGCACCAACAGCGGGTGGCATCACCAGCATGCCGTAGTTGAAGTACGGCGGACATTGGGCAACGTCGGGCTCCCATTCTTGCTCGTACGCCGAAGGATGGGTTGACGTGAACTCTGGGGTTTCCACCCCGACTGCGTCGAACAACAGCTTCCAACACGTTCGACGGTCCTCAGATACTCGAGGACCGAAGCTCTTCTGCACGAACGGAGACCGGTACGCGGTGACCCCGAGAAGCACCCCCTCCGATCGGCTTCGTTCGATTGCATCGTCGAGCGATCCCGTGAAGATGAGGTCTGCGTCGGCGAGCACAAGAACGTCGGCATCGACCGGCGACATGAACCGTTCGATGCCGGTTGCACCGTAGGAATGTTCCGCAAACCGGTCTGCGGGCACGCCATTCCACTCCAGCCCCGACGCCACCGCGTGATCGACCCACTGCCTGGGCGGAGCGGGACGATCGGGACTCACAAACGCCTGGATGCGCGCGGATGCAAGCTCGCCGCCCGCACGTTTCGCAGAGTGCGCAAGGAGAACCGAGCGGTTCAGATAGTTCGGAGATGGACTGATCGGAATGCGAACCACGACGGACGTCATTTCGACCACACGTCCAGGTCGTCGATCCACGCCGCTCCGACACCGCTGTGCCCAAAACCATCACCATTGTAGAGAAGGAGCGTCCGACCCTTTATGCGGAGCGTCGCAGGGTAGCAACACATCTCCGTTGAGAGTCCGCCGTCATCGATCTTCAGATCGTCGACGACGGTCTCAACACGATCTGCCCCGAGTCTGCCGAGCGCCAGCTTGTACGACGCCTCGGGCTGTATGCGATATCCCTCAGCTCGTCGATGACAGAACAGGATCAGTTGGCCGTCGTCAGACTCCAGGATCGCGGGTCGCGCGATCGCGTCTGCGTCAAGGCTCGTTTCGACCTGCGTGCGAGCAAACCAACTCGTCCCATCCGGAGACGTCGCTCTCGCCAATCCGTAGAACGGCTCGAGTCGCCCGTCGACGGTTTCCCAACGAGTGCATGTCGAGTACCACATCGTCCACGGTTCGGACACGACGAACGGCGTCGTCACGAAGATCGGGTCCATTGAAGTCCGGTCGAGCACCGGACCATTCGAGATCCGTCGAAAACTCTGGCCGTCTTCACTCTCTGCACACCCGATCGCCACGCGATAGGGAACCGAACCGCTCGACCGGTTCCAACCGACGTAATACATCAGAAGCGAGCCGTCCTTGCGGCGGACCACCGAGGAAGGCATCACCCCGTCCTCGTCAAACGTTCCCGGCGCACCGAGTGAGAAGAGCGCCGCGGAACTTCGATCGAGGACCGAGAGATCGTCGGAATCAAGATCGACCCAGAACGGAAGGCTTCTGCCCGCAGCATCGCGGCCAGAGAGAAAGACCCGAACGCGACCGTCGTGAAGGATCGGTGTGGGCATGGTCGCATGTGAGACCACGGCTGAACCAAGCTGATCAGGCGTGATGACGCGCCTGCCTACAATCACGTCGCGTTCCGTGGATCGGCCTCGATCGGCCGTGCTGGGTTGCCAACGTTGACCGTGCCAGCAGCGACGTCGCGGACGACGTTCGCGCCCATTCCGACGACTGCGCCACGCCCGATTGTCGTTGCGTCACGCAGTGTCGAATTGACGCCGAGGTAGACATTCTCCCCGATCGTGCAATGCCCCGACACGACTACGTGCGATGACACAAAGGCATGATCGCCGATCGATGAGTGGTGCCCGATGTGATTGCCGCTCCAGAGCACCACGTTCTTCCCGATGCGAACGTAGGGCTGGATGGTGTTGTCCTCGAGCACAAAGCAGTTTGGACCATGCTGTAGATCTGAGAACGTCGTGGCCTTGCTGCTGACGTACGAGATGAAGCGCCATCCGCGTTCGGTCGCCTCATCAAAAACCGCCTCGCGGTCTTGATTCGCCCGACTGGGAGACATCGGCGCAAACAGACACACGTCGTCGCGGGAGTAGTGTTCCTCCAACTCCTCGAAGGCGACAACCGGCTGTCCCTCGAACGTAGGAGCCGACAGATAACGCTCGTGGACCGAGAAGCCAATGACCTCGTGCTCGGTGTCGTGCTTCAGGTAGAAGTGCGCGAGCGAGGCAAAGTCCGAAGTCCCGAAGATGACCACGCGCGAAGAACCACTCATCGTTGCTCCTGATCCCGGTAGAGGTAGACCGTGTACTCGTAGAGGCCATAATCCTCGACGATCTGGCACGATGCACCCAGAGTGTCCGAGGCGAACTGGCGCACGAGGTCGGCCTCGAGATGAAACAGGTCTTCTCGTTCCCACTCCACCTTCGTCGACATGACGTTGAACGCCACTCCACGCCGAGCCGAATCGAACAACACCGACAGCATGCTCCAGAGAAACTCGAGCATTTCTTCTTGTGTGAGGTCGAGCTTCTCGGTGAAGACGCCGTTCGCGACGATGAAGTCGGCCGGTTCGAGCACGAATCCGTCGAGCACGTCTCCGCATGTGAACACAACCTCGGGATACTTGCGTCGGCAGTACTCGATGTACATCGAAGACAGGTCGTGGCCGCGATAGTCGAGGTTGTCGAATCGAGGATCCTGTCGTTGCATGTAGTCGAGCATTCCTCCGCTTCCGCAACCGAAGTCGAGCACGGACGACGGACCACTCGCGATGCCGAGCATCACCGCGTAGCGAACGTCTGCATCCTCAGCATTCGGCCAGTCGACGCCGAGGTGCCCCGGTCCGTGTGTCTCGAAGCATTGTTCGTAGTGATCGACGATCGTTCGATATCGAGGTGTCGTCATTGGCGCACCGGGGTCCGATACCGCGGAAAGTACGTCGAGTCGCCGGCGTCGGCGCTCAGAGACGAGTAGGCCTCGCGGTCGATGATTCGACCGCACAGCAACGACGCTTCGGATCGAGTCGACCACCCTCGCTTGAATTGGGTGAGCCCGTCGTCTCGGGCGCTCGCGAGCCCAGCTCCACCACCGAGGTTTACGATGCGGACACCGATGTCACGGAGGTACTCGAACGCTGCGGGGAAGAGGGCGAATGCGACCTCGCGCTCATACCCCGCGGGGCTGTACGCACCGAGGTGATAGGCCGCGGTTGTTCCCGAGACCATGAACGTGATGGCCCCCAAGACCAGGTCCCCGTCGACTGCAGCAAACGCCATCGACCCCGGAAGCTCGAGCTGCTGGCGTAGCGATTCGGGCGGGAACCGGGCGACGCCCTCGATCTGATGGCGATCCATGAGATGCGAATACAGCTCCACCCACGATGGGGCGAATGACGACATCACCACGATTGGCTCGACCGTTACACCGGTGGCTGCTCGCCGCATCTTTCGTCGGTGACTCGATCGGAATCGAGATTGGAGATCGATCGAAAGATCCACGAGATAATGCTGTTTGAACTCAACTAGATGATCGGGAAAGTTGCGACGCAGGGTCTCGCGATCTACGCCGGATGTGGGACTCACGACGAGCACAGCGCTCACCGGCAAGACGTCGAGTCCCAATGACCGATCAAGATCGGCTCGCACCGCCGACCAGTCGTCGAATTCTGCCCAGGGGTATGGCCCGACGAGGTCATGGCGGTCACTTCCCAGAATCGGCCGATGAAAGACACAACCGCCCGCATTGTGGAGCTCCACTGCCGTTCCGTAGTGGCTCAGCGTTCGCGCATAGGCGGGAGAACCATATACGTGAACCATCCGGCCACGTTAGCGGCTGCTGTTCTTCGTCCGAACGATTCAGAACGCGGCCAGACCAGGAAAAATCTCTACTCGTCCAGCTCTTCGGCGCGCTCGACCGTCTCCCCAAAGTCAGGATCGGCGCATCCGTCGAGTCCTCCTCCTCCGCCCGATGACCGCAGACCAAAACTGGGCTCGACGAAGCCCGATCCCGGATCGTCGGTCGTGAACCAACGCAGCACTGCGGTCGCTATTGCCTGAGCTTCGGCACTCTGCAGCTCGCCGCTCCGCATGAGGTCAACCTCTGCTTCGTTGCCCAAGAAGGCCATCTCCGCCAGCACCGCCGGGGTCTCGGGGAGCCGCACCATGCCATAGAAGTCTTCACCGGTGTCACGGTGCGGGCGGAACGTCGCGCCGGCATCGGTTCCGGCAAACCATTCGATGTCGAACTTCCCGAGCGCGCGGCGTGACTCCTCGACCAACAATCCAGCGAACCGCTTCGATTCAGCCGAGGTCTGCTGGTAGTACACCTCCGTACCTGGCGTGTCCGACCGGGGAACGTTGGTGTCGGTCCCCTGGTGATGGATGGAGACCAACAGCGCCGCATCGAGGCGATCCGCTATCTCGACCCTGGTGACGAGCGGGATGCGAATGTCGTTGTAGCGGGTGAGCGTGACTTCGAATCCCAATGCCTCGAGCCGCTCCTCGGCGAGGAGTGCAGTCTGCAGGTTCACATCCTTCTCGGCGACGCCATCCGACGTGACCGCGCCGGGTTCGCGCCCGCCGTGGCCGGGATCGAGGACGACATGTACTCGCTCTTCGGTGTCGCCATCAACGATGATCGTGGTCTCTTGACAGGTGGTTCGGACGAGATGCCCCTCCGGCACCTCTGCAAGAACAGGAACGATGACGTCGGTGCTCGTGCGCATCACTCGAGGCACACCGTCGAGGTCGAGCGGCGGGGCGAGGGTCGTGGTGGTGGTCGTGGGAGTGGTGGTCGTTGTGGTCGTGGTGGTGGTCGTCAATTCGACCACGTTTCGCGCCGCCGTCTCTTCGACCTGCGCCTGATCCGGGCCTTCAGCTGCGGCGCAAGATCCAAGAAAGAGGATCCCCAGGAGCAAAGCGGTCCGAGTGCGCACAGCACACGATTGCACATCGCCACTCCGAAGTGGGTCTTCACAAATCAGCGTCGAACGGTACTATTCGGTCATGGCGACTCTCAAACGACCCGGCGCATCTCTTCTCGTAGTAGGACTCATCCTGTTCTTTCTCGTTCGACCCGTGATCGGCAAGATCTGGTTCATCGGCGGGATTCTCGGCCCGATGAGCTTCATCGTGGGCTTGCTGGCCATCGTCGGTGGCGGCTATCTGGTCTTCCGTAGCCAGTTCGGCTCGAGTCAGTGAGCTCAACCGCTCTGGACCTTCATCCGTCTGGTCGGCTGATACTCGACGCGATCAGTCCAATCGCCTGGGAACACCCGACCGACCGAGCAGCGCTTGCCTCCCTTCAGCAGATTCCCGGCTTCGACGGCCTCCTGAAGAAGATCGTTGGAATGTTCGGCGAGAAAAACATCGCGACGATCTACACCGCCGCTGCTGTCAGGGTTGGCCCTGCGCAGTACCCAGGCATTCACGAGGCTCTGGTTCGTGTGTGCGAGGTCCTCGATACGGAGGTGCCTCCGCTCTACATCAGCCAGACACCGCTGGCGAACGCTGGTGCGGTGGGAATGGATCATCCGTTCATCGTCCTCAACTCGACCATCGTCGAGCTCGCATCACCCGAAGAGATGGAAGTTGTTCTCGGCCACGAGGTTGGGCACATCATGAGCGAGCACTCGCTCTACCGCACGTTGCTCTTCTTGTTGCTCGATATGTCGAGTCGAGTGATGCCGATCGTCAGCCAGGCCATCATTCCGATCACGCTTGCGCTGCTCGAGTGGAGTCGAAAGGCCGAGATCAGCTGCGACCGCGCCGGCCTGCTTGCGGTGCAGGACCTCGATGCGGCGATGGGCATGCACGCCGTGCTCGCCGGTGGCATTCGCGGTCAGCGCGATCAGCTCAATCTCGAAGCGTTCGTCGAGCAGGCCGATGAGTACCGGAATCTCGATGGGCTATCGGCCTATTACCGGTTGATGGCCACGCTCGGCCGATCCCACGACTTCCCGGTCATCCGGGTCGCCGAACTGCGGAACTGGGTCGACTCGGGGGCGTACGCCGAGATTCTCGACGGCAACTACCATCGAGTCGGCGATCCCCATTCCACGCGAGCCGACATCACCACCGCCGGACGAAACTTCTCCGAGCGAGCTGGTCAGGTGTTCGAAGACACCGACCGGTATGTGAACGATGCGCTGACAAACTTCATGACGTCCGCGAAACGAATCTTCGACGACTCCATCTGAGCGAACGCGATGGCCCGACTCGCCACGGTTTCGAGGTCAGGCTGCGAGGGAGTCTGGATCGGTGTTCGAAACGATCGACAGCGGTGGCTGTTGGGTGTCGGTTGCCGCGCCTGCGTGTAGGTGCGACTGACGGATCAACTGATCGAGGTCGGCCGGGGCCTGCAGGTCAACAAAGAACTGAAAGCTGAACACACGCGGGAGAACCTTGATTGCAAGCTGGTTCATTCGCAGCAGCATGCGCGAGCGCGGGCCATCCCCAAGCGCAAGTGGAAATGGTGCGGGGATCCCCTCGATGCCATTAATGAGAAAACCTGATTGACGGAACAAACGCCGCAGGGTGCGTCCCGTGAACAGCCGGGTGTGCGTCATGTCGAGGATTCCTCGCGGGCCATAGTTGAACTGGCCGAGCAGCAGCATCAAACGTTGTGCCGCGAACGCCACGTTGCCGCTCGAGACATGGAGTCGGAGCACGTTGTGCGTGCGGCAGAAGTCTGCCAAGGCCTCGGCGAAGTCTTCGGGCGAGCGCAGGTGCTCGATCACATCGAGCATCACCACGACGTCTATGTCCTCGTCGATCTCGGGCAGACCGTTGTCGAGGTTGTACTGAATGAACTCGGCAAACGCTGACGGGTCCTTCGGCATGTCGAGGTCCACGCCGATCACGCGGCAACCCTTCTCGGCAAGGGCCCTTGCGAGGTGACCATCGGAGCTTCCAAGATCGAGGACCGTCGACTTCGGAGGGATCTTCTGCAGAGCCACATAGGCAGGGCTCGCGAAGTCGATCTTCGATTCGTACAGGCCTTCCCTGTTTCGTACATCGAATTTGCGCTCATAGAAGAGCCCCATGTCGTGAAGGCGAGATCGCAGACTCTGCGAGACCACGTTGCGTGCGTAGTCGATTCCGTTCACGCGACACTCTTCGTCGCCATACCGTGTCGGAATCTCGATCTCGCCGATCGTGTACCCCGCGCGAATCAGCTGAATGAAGATCTCCGTGTCGAAGTGGAAGTCATTCGAGTTGAGCGAGAAGGGGATGGCTCGAAGTGCATCTGTTCGATAAGCGCGAAACCCGCTGTGAAACTCGGTGAGTTCGGTCTCAAGCACAGAGTTCTGCACGGTCGTGAGCACCTGGTTTCCGAGAAACTTGTACCGAGGCATACCACCCTCGATCGCGGTGCCTTCTGTGGCGAATCGTGAGCCAAATGCGGCGCCATGTTCCATCGCACATCGGGTGATACGCCGGATCTGTTCCGGTGGATATTGGCCATCACCGTGCACCATGACGACAACATCGAAGCCAGCGGTGACGGCGTACTGATAGCCGAGCTTTTGGTTCCCGCCGTATCCCTGGTTCTGAGGGTTCGCGAGCACCCGGCCCACATACGGAAGGTCGGCTGCGTCAAGCGCACGAATGGCAACGTCCGGTGTGCGGTCCGGAGAAGCATCGTCAAAGACCGCCACCTCGACGTCGAACTCGTCCCCGAGATCACGGGGAATTCGATCGATCACTCCCCCGATGTGACGTTCTGCCATGTAGGAGGGAATGAACACGAGAAGTCGTGTGCGTTTCATGTTTGGATCCTCTGACTTCGATCAATGCGAGCGCTCAAAGCTCCTTCGGTCACTCGATGCGTGTCATGAGCTGCGGCCCGATTCGTTGGGATCTCGACGGTGAGGAAATACGGTGAACACTTACCGGGTTCTTACTCGTGAATCCATTGCGTCCCCCGGCGCAGAGAAAGGCCCAGACCATGAGCACGATCGACATCACCGCTGACCAATTCGAAGACACCGTCCTAGGCGACGGGATCGTTCTCGTCGACTTCTGGGCTGACTGGTGCGGACCGTGCAAGTCCTTCGCACCCATCTATGAGGCATCCAGCGAAACCCACACGGACATCACCTTTGCAAAGGTCGACACCGAACAAGAGCAGGCCCTCTCCGGCGGTCTTGGAATCCAGTCGATCCCGACGATCATGGCATTCCGCGACGGCGTACAGGTCTTCTCACAGCCTGGGGCGCTTCCCGAGGCGGCTCTCGAGGACCTGATCCGCCAGATCGAAGCGCTCGACATGGATGCGGTCCACAAGGAGATTGCCGAACAGCAGGCAGCCCACGCCGCGCACGAACACGGCGCCGACTGCAAGCATTAACCACTGTCGGTCGCAGTTCAGTACTGTGACCGTCTATGAACCTGGTCCGAGACCGCCGGGGGCTGGGGGCGGCTCGGCTCCGCTCTGGACTGCCGCAGGTCTCTGCGCTCTTGGCACATCGTGCCGCCATCGAACTCTTGGCCGGGCTCGCCGTCGTCGCGTCCATCCGGCCGTTCTCTGGCCTCCAACCGGCGCTCGGACTGATTGACCTCATCGCCGCGGCGGCGACCCTGCCTCTACTCCTTGTCTATGCAGGTGAAATACCGCGGTTCTTGAAGTGGATTGCTGCGTCATCGTTGGTGATCTTTGTCTCCGGTCTCATCCACGGCGTCGACATCGTCAGTTCGGTCCGGCCTCTTGCCTTTGCTGCAATTCTGGGGCTCGCGATTCTCAGTGGTGACGCAAAACGTTTCGCTCGGGCTGCGTATTACGGCGTGGCCGCGGTCGTCGCGCTTCAACTTCTCGGTTCGTTGTTTGGTCTCGGGCGCCGCTTGGATTCGCTGAGCGACGGTGGGCCTGTCGATGGACGTCTTGTCGGGTGGCCGTTCGCGGTTCATCCGAACGAGATTGCGATGATGTCCGGAGCCGTTCTCACCATCGCGATTACGCGTCTACTCGACCGTTCAGGCAACCGGATCGATGTGGCATCGGCGGCGGCCGCCGCCGTGGCGCTCATCGCGTCCGGGTCTCGGACCGCGGCCGTCGCGGCTGCGGCCTCGCTTCTGGCAGCGTGGGTGATCTCCAGCGTGAAACACTCGAGATGGCGCAGCCTGAGCGCCGGATTCGTCGTCCTGGCAATTCTCGTGTTCCCGCTGACCGGAGCCGTCCGAGACTTCACGGGCGAGCGATTCGAGAGCGGCGATGGTTCTCAGCTGAGTGGTCGAACGCGAGCCTGGTCGGTCGTTGTCGATGACGCATTGGCTGACCTGGACATCGGTCTCATCGGAGTCGGACCCGCGGGGGTCACCGTGCCTGTAGAAGGCATCTCCAGGCCGACACAAGGCGTCGACAATGGCTACCTGGTCCTCTTGCGAATGGGCGGAGCAATTGCAGCAGCGCTCTTTGCTGTCGGCCTGGGCTCAGCGCTGCGGCGGGTCACACAGCACGGGCTCTGGGGTTCGCATGCCATGGAGACGACCGCCCTCGGCGCATTCATCCTGATCGGCTCGTTGGCGCAGTCCGAGTTGGTCTTGTTGAGTCCGGCGACGCTTCTCTTCTGGTCATACGTCAGCGCATGTTCGGCCGAGCATGCGCGTTGACGCGAAGGGGCCCCTAGGAGCGCTTGTCTCACAGGGCATCGTGGCGGGTTCGAGTCTGATTCTTCAGCTTGTCGTCCTTCGAGAGCTCGGAGTTCGAGGCCTCGGCACGTTCAGCTTGTTGTTTGGCATTCTCGTCATGCTCAATTCCATTCAGACTGGATGGATTGGTGACTCGCTCACGGTGCTGAATCGATTCGAACCGCCGATACGCCGCGCGCTCTTGCGCTCACAGATCGGAGCGGTCGTCGCGGTTGCCGCGGTCGCGACACCGCTGGCCTTCTTGGCGACGGGCCGATCAACTACCACTGCGATCCTTTTCGGGGCCGCATGCATCGCGTGGATCGTCGAAGAAACGATGCGTCGGCTCTTCATTGCCCGCTCCGAGTTTTGGAAGCTCGTCGCCGCCGACACGATGTTCGTCATCGGATCCTTCGGACTGCTCGGTATCACCGCGCTCAGTTCCCGCAGCATCTCGATGGACACGCTCATGCTTGCGCTTCTGAGCGGCGCGGTCCTCGCAACGCTCTTCTCCGTCGTACTTCTTCCAAGGAGCGAATTCGACGTCGGCGCGCCCGCGATTCCAGACATGGCGACACTGTCGTCGTTTGCGGTGTGGAGGGCTGCGCAGGTCGGACTACGACCCGCTGGGATGGCGATCGTTCGCGCTGTTGTCATCGTGGTGGCGTCTGAGGAAGCGCTCGGCGAGCTCGAAGCCGCTCGACTACTGCTCGCTCCCGTGCTCACCGCCGTCAACGGAGTCGGGGTCTACCTGCTTCCCACATATTCTTCTCAGGCCAGCCGTGGCGAGAGGCTCAAGCCCACGGTCGCCAGCGCCATAACGTTGCTTGCCACCGGAGCATTCGCGTGGGGAGCGATCGCGCTGGCGCTACGAGCACCACTCTCGGAATTGATGAGCAAGGACCCCGCAACGCTCTCCGGTGCTGCGCTGATCTCGTGGACGATCCTTGCCGCTGCGATCGGGGCGAGCGTCGTGGCGACCAATGCGGCAGTCGCACAGACCCGTTCGAAATCTGCCTTCGTGATGCGACTGGTGGACACGGTCGTCGGAACCGCACTTGCGATCATGATCACGGCACTCGGGTTCCTCAACGCGGTGCCGCTGGGACTCGCGTGCGGAGCGGTGCTCGGCTCACTGTTGTTGATCAGGCAAAAAGAGTTCGCAAACTAATTATCACCTGTGGACGTCCCGACCATATGGTTTCGGGGTGCATCTGGAACCCACCGCCGAGCATCGCTGGAAATCTCACCGCGTGCTCATGCTTCACTCCGCCTACAGAGAGCTTGGCGGCGAAGAAGTCAGCGCGAGCGTCGAGGCGAAACTGCTTGAAAAGGCTGGACACATCGTCGAATTCGTCGAGCTGAACGAACTGAGGCAGGGCTCGGCCGCAGCAGCGGGCCTCCAGATCTTCTCGGGAAGCAAGAGCCGAGCACTCATCTCTTCGTTCGCGCCAGACGTCGTTCATGTGCAGAACTTCTTTCCACTTGTTCCGCCGTCGGTCATCAAGACGGCGAATCAGGCGGGTGCGGCAACCGTCCAGACGCTCCGGAACTACCGAGTCGCATGTCTCGGCGGCACCCAGTACCGCGACGGGAAGTCCTGCACCGACTGTTCGGGGACACGGTTTGGAGCACCGGCCATCAGACACGGGTGTTATCGAGAATCTCGCGCCACGTCGTTGATAGGACAGGTAGCGCTCAGCCGGTACTCGCGACACGACACCTGGACCAAAGACATCGATGCGTTCATCGCGGTGTCGCCGCACGTGAGGGCAGCCGTCGCCAGCGAGATCCCACTCGAGAGAATTGAGATCAAGCCGAACACAACCCAGGCGATGAATCTGCCCGGAGATGGAAGCGGCGGATACGCAATCGCAGTCGGCCGATTGATCGAAGAGAAGGGGATGCAACTCCTCGCTGAAGCATGGTCTCGACACTCAGACCTGCCGGTCTTGAGACTCATCGGAGACGGAGCCGATCGAGCTTCGATTCAGGCGATCGCGGATGAACACGAGAACGTGGAGCTGCAGGTTGGTCCCGTGGCTCACGACGAAATCATGCGGCAGCTCGGCGATGCGTGCCTAACCATCATCCCGTCTGTGTGGAGGGAACCTTTTGGCCGGGTGTTGGTTGAGTCGTTTGCTTCGGGGACTCCGGTTCTCTGGAACGACGTCGACGGAGTTGACCCACCAGGCGGAGAAGGCATCCACCTGGACACGTTTCATTTGAGGGACCCGGACACGCTTGTGGCCGCCGCAAAATCGATGCTCGCAAAATCTCAGCCTGATGTTCGACGCCGAGCGCGACAAGTGTTCGATGAGCAGTTCTCACCGGAACGCAACCTTCTTGAACTTGAACGCATCTACCAGATCGCGATCGATCGTCGGAGCAGGCTCGCTGCCGACTAGCCGCAGGACGCAATCAGCTGGCGCGTTGTTCGAAGTTGGCGCGGTAGTTGGTCGGGGTGGTGCCAACAAGGCGCTTGAAATGCTGACGCATGTTCGTCGCCGTCCCGAAGCCTGACGCGGAAGCTACGGCTTCGACGGCCGCGTCGGTCGATTCGAGCAACCTTCTCGCTCGCGCCACGCGTTGTTGGATGATCCACTGTTGCGGGGTCAGTCCCACATGTTCTTTGAACCATCGGTGGAACCCGGTCACGCTCATCCTTGCCTCTCTCGCGAGCACCGTGACCGGAATTGACTCGTGAAGATGTTCCTCGGCGAACTGCTGCAGCCGGGCCACCGATGGAGCGTCGACCAACATCGGTGATGGCGGGTCCACGAACTGACGCTGATCACCTGGGCGATGAGCGGGGAACACCAGACGTCGAGACACGATGTGCACTGCGTCCTCGCCATGATCGAGACGAACAAGCTGCAGTGCGAGGTCCAACGCCGCCGCGCTTCCAGCTGCGGTGAAGAACGGTGGATCTTCGACGTAGAGCACGTCGACTCGCACGTCGACGTTCGGGAACCTCTGAACCAGCTCGTCGGCGTACCTCCAGTGCGTGGTCGCCTGTCGACCGTCGAGAAGGCCGGCTTCGGCAAGCAGCAGCGACCCGCTGCAGAACGACACCATGCGAGCACCGCCTTGCGCCGCACGTCGCAGAACATCGAGAACCGCTCCATCCATCATGTGTTTGGGGGACGGGTGCCCTGGCACGATCACCGTGTCCATCTCGACCAGCGCCTCGAGCGGTGCGCTCGGAGTCAGCGTGAAGAACCCCTGGCGCATCCGGACCGGGCCGGGACCACAGATCTCCAGGTGGTACGGGCGGCCAGCGAGCTCGGGACGATCGAGCCCGAATACCTCGGTGGCCACCCCCATCTCGAACGGATTCGTGTCTTCAACCACGAGGGCGCCGACCTTGTGGGCGTCGAGCGCTCCAAGCGTGTTGCAGGATTCTTTCGACATGGTGTATTTCTACCAGCTGTGACCCGAGGTCAAACCTGCTTGAGTTGAGGCATGGAAGACAAGATATACCTCACTGCAGCGCTCGCGTCGTTCGACGACGAGTGGGCACCTCGCAACATCGCAACCGTGAACGACTACGACGTGCGGGTGGTCCACATTCGTGGAGAGTTCGTTTGGCACAGCCATGAGGACACCGACGAGCTATTCCAGGTCATTGCAGGAGACGTGCAGATCCATCTCCGAGACCGCACGATCGACCTGTCACCCGGCGACCTCTACGTCGTCCCCAAGGGCGTCGAGCACAAACCAGAATCCAAAGAAGGAGCCGACATGTTGCTGTTCGAACCAACGGGCACGACGAACACCGGGTCGACGGCCGAAGATCTTCCTACGCACATCTCGACCACCGCTGGAGCTGCACTATGACCACCCCACCGCCGCCCCCCGGACAGTTTGACGACAAAGACTGGACCTGGGTACTCGATCGACCTTGTCCGGATTGCGGGGCTGACGTAGGCGACCTCAGCATCACCGAAATCGCAGCCCTCAATCGATCGAATGCTGCAGGCTGGCACGACGTACTCACGAGCGGAGGTGACCCACACAAACGGCCGAGCGACGATGTGTGGAGTCCACTCGAATACGCCGCACACGTCCGCGACGTTTTTCGTTTGTTCGCGGTTCGCCTCGATCTGATGTTGACGCAGGACGATCCGATCTTCGAGAACTGGAACCCCAACGTGACCGCCGAGGCCGAGCGATATGACCTACAGGATCCTGTCACGGTCGCTACCGAACTCACGGAAGCAGCACACCTCCTGGCCGACCGTTTCGCATCGCTCACCCCTGATCAGCTCGATCGTCCCGGCCGCCGATCGGATGGGGCGGAGTTCTCGGTGCTGAGCTTTGCTCGCTACGAGATCCACGACCCACTTCATCACCTCTGGGATGTTGCCGGCGTTCAGAGCTGAAGGACGGGTTCCCGACCGCCAGTCACCAATCGATGCGATCGAACATCATCCAGAGCTTTCGCGCCCGGACGGGGTTGGTTGCCTGAACGAAGCCGATGCGTCCCTCCAGGTGCGCACGAAACTGTGGATGATTGCCTCGGTTCGCGGCTGCCGGCCCGTTGGTCGACGCGTCGTGCAGCACGGCACGCAGCTGGTCGAAATCGTTGCGATGCACGTTCAAATGATTGTTGACGACCATGCCGGTGAGGACCTGTCGTTGATGTCGACCGCGAACTTGTGTCTTTGCCCGATTGACCCTGAACCCCTCGTCCTTCACGATCGTTCCCACGAGCGCAAGGAACTGAGGAATGGCGCGTCCGAAGTCGTCGCCCCCCGATATCGCGAGATCATCGGCGTACCGGGTGTACCTGGCATCGAAGCGTGAGGCCAGAGCATCGAGGCGTCGATCGAGGCCGAAGGCGGCCAGGTTTGCGAGTGCTGGCGAGGTCGGTGCACCCTGCGGGAGGTGCGGGCCTCGCAGCGCTGCGTCAGATGGCGTTCGCTCCTGCCCGGGCCGACCGACGAGAACGGCGTGAGGTGTGGCGTTGGTCGTGAGCCCGACGAGGAGACGGGCGACCTCGATCGGATAACCCGCCGCTCGAAAGATCGAAAAAACCCGTCCCGCCGAAACCGCCGTGAAGAAGTTGTCGAGATCCAGGCGGACGACGACGGCTCGGCCGGTGTGTGGGGTCGCATGACTCTGAATCGACCGGCCGCGTCGGAATCCGTGCGCCGCGTCGTGCGCAGGCACGTGGTCGAGAACGCTGCGAAGAATGCGACGTTGGAAGTACTTCAGGTTCTGCTTGGGGGCCTCGATGAGACGCGCACCGCCGCGTCGCTTTCGCCGCCATCGATAGTCGTAGTGGCGCAGGTTCTCCTCGACGACCGAGCGTTCGAGCGACTTGACGTCGGCGTACCACTCCAAGGTGCCTGAGTCGAGATTGAGAAACCGTGCCAACTCTGCGGGGGTGGACAATGGCTCGACGGGCCAACGTCGCTCCCCCATCTCGGTGGGCGGTGGACGCAGCGGCCCGTGCCATCCCGGGTCCTCCAAGAGCAGGTCTCGAACCGTGGGATCGATTGTCGTGGAGTCGACCAAGATGGCGACGACAAGACGGAGAAGGTCGCCCGGTGTCTCGGCTGGCGCCTCGTCGTAGATCGCACGGGCATCAGCTGCGAGTTGGTCGATCCATGGCTGTGCAGGCTCGAGACCGAGGTCATGTACCGCTCGAGCGGCCATGCGACTGGGCTCCCACGTTCCATCTCGAAACGCGAAGATGACCGTCTCGGCCACAAGGCGCTGGCGAGGTGTCATGGCCGGCAACGGAACGCCCCGACTGTGCTCGTCGTGGGTGCGGAAACGCAGGCGAAGCCTGCCACACCGCATCGGATGCGATGGCTTCCCATCACACCTACCCCGGGGGTACCCCGGAGAGGATTCAGGTGGCTCACCGATGTTGCCATCGACTCGCCTCCCTTCACCAAGGCTCGAAACGCTCCGTTGCCGTCCACGAGTGTAGAACGGAAGGGCGCTCCCTCGCCGAGCGTCCTTACAGGCTGGCCACGATCTCGGCCATGAGATCGCCGGCTTCGGTTGGGTTGAGGCCCACCTTCACGCCCGCATCCTCGAGTGCCTCCATCTTCGCCGCTGCTGTTCCCTTGCCACCCGACACGATGGCGCCCGCGTGGCCCATTTTCTTGCCGGGAGGGGCAGTCACGCCCGCGACATAGCTCACAACGGGCTTGGTCACGTTGGCCTTGATGTACTCGGCGGCCTCTTCTTCGGCGGAACCACCGATCTCGCCGATCATCATGATCGCCAGAGTCTCGGGGTCGGCCTCGAATGCTGCGAGGCAATCGATGAAGTTGGTGCCCGGCACAGGGTCGCCGCCAATGCCAACCGAGGTGGTGACTCCGATGTCCTTTTGTTGCAGCTCGTACACCGCCTGATAGGTCAGTGTTCCCGAGCGGCTCACGACGCCAACAGGGCCACCGGCCTTGGCAATGTGTCCAGCCGTGATGCCGATGTTGGCCTTTCCTGGGCTGATGATGCCGGGACAGTTGGGACCCAACAAACGGGTGCCGGGGAAGTCGGCCTTCAATTTGTTGTAGAACCAGGCCTCATCGTGGGCGGGAACACCCTCGGTGATCACGACGACCAGTTCCATGCCGGCTTCGGCCGCTTCCATCACTGCGCCACGTACGGCCACCGGAGGCACGAAGACGCACGATGCCGTGCATCCCGTCTCGGCCTTGGCGTCGGCGACGGTGGCGAAGATCGGCATGCCGTCGACCTCGGTTCCGGCCTTCTTCGGATGTGTTCCGCCGATCACCTTGGTGCCGTATTCGCGGTTGAGGTTGCCGTAGTAGCGCCCTGTGGAGCCCGTCAGGCCTTGGTAGACGACTTTGGTGTTTTCATCGAGAAAGATACTCATTGTTCAGTTCCTGTTCGTTCCGTAGTCGTTCGTCTCAGCGCGCTGCGAGCGCAACGGCCTTCTCGGCGGCGCTCAGCATCGTGGTTTCCATCATCAGTGCGTCACCCAAGTGGGGGGCGAGCATGTCACGCCCCTCTTGTGCGTTGGTGCCATCGAGGCGAATGACGATTGGGCTGTCGATCGCCACACGTTTGGTGGCCTCGATGATTCCCTCGGCAACTTCTTCACCTCGGGTGATCCCGCCGAAGATGTTGATGAAGATGGCCTTGACGTTCGGATCGTTGTTGATGACCTCGAGTGCTCCCGCCATCACGTCGGCGTTGGCGCCGCCGCCGATGTCGAGGAAGTTGGCCGGCTTTCCACCGACCTGGTTGACGACATCCACGGTGCTCATCGCAAGACCTGCACCGTTGGCGATGACCCCGACCGAACCCTCGAGGCCGACGTACTGCAGACCCTTTGCGTGAGCGGCCTGTTCGCGCTCATCGCGGGTCTGTGTTTCGTCGTACTGGGCGTAGTCCGGGTGCCGGAACTCCGAGTTCGCGTCGAGCGTCACCTTTGCATCGAGCACATGCACGACGCCGTCGGGAGTCAGAATGAGGGGGTTGATCTCGACCATGTCGGCGTCACCCTCGACGTATGCGGTGTACAGCTTTTGGAGAATGTCGACGGATCCTTCGACCGCAGCTTCCGGTAGGCCCGCCGCTGCGATCCAGTCGCGCACCATCTGCTCGCTCAGACCGTCCACGGGATTCACATGAATCTTGGCGATCGCATCGGGGTTCTCTTCGGCGACCGTCTCGATCTCGACGCCACCCTCTTTGGAGAGCATCCCCAGGTGCAGCTTGGCGGAACGATCGAGCGTGAAGCTCGCGTAGTACTCCTCGGCGATGTCGGATGCCTTTTCGATCCACACTCGATGCACGATGTGGCCCTTGATGTCGAGTCCAAAGATGTTGCTGGCGTGCTCGCGAACCGCATCGATGTCGGCGGCGAACTTGACTCCACCAGCCTTGCCGCGCCCTCCGGCGTGCACTTGTGCCTTGACCATCACCGGGGTACCAAGTCGCTCGGCGGCGGCGACCGCCTCATCGACCGAGAAAGCGATCTCACCTGCAGAAATCGGCATGCCGTATTGAGCGAAGAATTCTTTGCCTTGGTACTCGAACAGATCCACAGGTTCCTCCGGTGTGCAGGTTCGGTTGACGTCGTTATCGTCGACCTCACCAGCGATACTAGGCAGTCAGCTCAACGATTCACTGCTCTTGCCCAATCGTTTGCCCCCAACCCCCGGAGATGCCGATGCCCGTCGCGAAAGGTCCATCATTCGACATTCGTAGCGCGGCCATCGTGGGTGGCATCGCGGTCGTGGCGGCGATCGCGATCGGCGTCATTGCGGTGGAGCTCGGGACGCGATCGAACACCCTCGTATTGGGCGATACGAACTTCGGATCGATCAACGCAGACAACATGGCTGACGAGATCGCCGAGAACGGCCCGATCCTGTGGCCCGACATCGCCAGCGGCAATCGGGACATCTGGCTACAACACCTCGGCGATGACGCGGGCACGGGGTGGGTTGCCTTCGATGCCCGACCACCAGGGACACCTCGCGACTGTGCGGTGCAATGGAGTGTCTCCGAGCGGACCTTCACCGACCCGTGCGACGGCGCCGTGTATCCAGCCGACGGCGAAGGGTTGCCACCTATTCCGGTGTTCATCGATGGCCGCACGCTGGTCATCGACATCAACGGCGTTCACACCGCTGACGATTTCGCCGGTTACAACGGCTGAAAACGAGAGAATGGCCCTGAAGCCCGCCGCTCCAGGACCACACTCGTTGCTACAGAGCGTCCGCCACTCCGCTGCGAATTGGGACTCCGCCACTGGTTGAAGTTCATCACAACCAAGCCCCGGCAGACTGACAACGAGTTGTCAATCCAGCAAGATTCTGGCGCGATTCGGCTATTTCGTCAACAGATGTGACGAAACGCTCGCTCAGAGCTTTTCGAGCGGAGCCCAGCTCAGCAGCAACTGCTTCTCTCCAACGTCGGGGAATCGGACCCGGGCCTCTGCTTTGTCTCCCGAGCCACTGATGTCGATGATCACACCCTCGCCGAATTTCGCGTGCATCACGTCGTCGCCGATCTTGAGGCCCATATCTTCAGCGCCCGATGGGGCTGGACCGGTACGTTTCATCGCAGCGTCGATAATCGATTCTCGATTCGACTCCCGTGACCGTTCGCGATCGGCAGAGCTGTAGTTTCCGGATCCAAATGTGGAGGTTTTGCGGCGCGACCGGCTTCCTTCAGCGTCGGTGACCAACGCCTCGGGGATCTCATCGAGAAAGCGACTCGGCGGGTTGTACTGCGTGGTCCCGTGCAACATGCGGCTCCATGCATGAGAGAGAAACAGACGTTCTCGAGCTCGTGTGATTCCCACATAGGCAAGCCGACGCTCCTCCTCGAGCTCACGAGGTTCGCCAAGCGACCGCATATGGGGGAACACGCCGTCTTCGAGGCCGATCAGAAACACGATTGGAAACTCGAGTCCCTTCGCCGAGTGCAGTGTCATCAAGATGACCTGCGACTCGTCGTCGTCGAGCTTGTCGGTGTCGGCGACGAGACTCACCTGTTCGAGGAACTCCTCGACGGACTCGAAGTCTTCGGCGCCGCCGACAAGTTCGGCGAGATTCTCGACCCGCCCCTCGGCTTCGATCGACCGTTCTTCTTCGAGCTCGGCGAGGTACCCAGACCGATCGAGCAAGTGACGAAGCATCTCCGATGGAGTGAACTCCGTCAGTTTTTCTGCGGCACCATCGAGCAATTCGAGGAATTCATCGATTCCCTTGGGCGCTCGTCCAGACACCCCAGCTTCGTCGTAGTTGCGAAGCGCATCGATGAACGGAACGCCCATCATCTGGGCCCACTGATCGAGCTTGGCCACAGTCGAATCGCCCACACCACGTTTGGGCACGTTCAGCACTCGCTTGATACTGACCTCATCGACGGGGTTGACCACGGCCTTCAAGTACGCAAGGGCATCCTTGATCTCTCGGCGGTCGTAGAACCGTGTACCGCCGATGACCTTGTATGGAATGTTGACCCGGACGAGGTATTCCTCGAGCGCGCGGCTCTGCGCGTTGGTGCGATAGAAGACCGCCATGTCGCCCCAGCGGTGCATGCCACCCTCGTGGATGCGAGCGAGCTCGTGGGTGACCCACTGGGCCTCGTCAATCTCGTCATCGGCGAAGTAGCGAAGGATCTTGTCGCCATCGCCCTGTTCGGTCCACAACTCTTTGGGCTTGCGACCTTCGTTGTTCTCGATGACCGCATTCGCCGCGTCGAGCACCGTTTGTGTCGACCGATAATTTTGCTCGAGCAACACCACGGTCGAGTCCGGAAAGGTTGTCTCGAACTCGAGGATGTTGCGGATATCGGCACCGCGGAAGCGGTAGATCGACTGGTCGCCGTCGCCGACCACGCACACCTGTCGATGTTGTTCAGCGAGCATCGTCACGATGGCGTTCTGGACCTTGTTCGTGTCCTGGTACTCGTCGACCAGGACATGGCGGAAGCGTCGTTGGTAATGCTCGAGGACGTCGGGATGTTTTGCGAACAACTCGACCGTGTTGAACAAGAGGTCGTCGAAGTCCATCGCACCGGCCTTGCGGAGGCGAACCTGGTACTCGGCATACACCTCGGCGATCTTTCGCTCGAAGATCGTGGCCGCCTGCTCGGTGTACTGCTCGAACGTCACGTAGTCGTTCTTGGCCGCGCTGATCGTCGAATGCACCGTCCGAGGGGGAAACTTCTTCGAGTCGAGATTCAGATCACGCAGCACGTATCCGGTGAGCCGTACGGCGTCGGCTTGGTCATAGATCGTGAACGACGACGGAAAGCCGAGGCGGCTGCCGTCACGACGAAGAATGCGCACGCACGCGGAGTGGAACGTGCTGACCCACATCTTCTCGGCGACCGGGCCCACCAGCGCGCCGACACGAGTCTTCATCTCATCAGCGGCTTTGTTCGTGAACGTGATCGCAAGAATCTCGAACGGCGACACATTCCGTTCCTGAATGAGGTGCGCAATACGATGCGTCAGCACACGGGTCTTGCCCGACCCCGCGCCAGCGATGATCAACAGCGGCCCGTCGGCGTGCAGTACCGCATCTTCTTGGGCAGGATTCAGACCATCGATCAGCGCAGACATCGCAACGACCCTATCGAACCTGCGTTCTATTACACCCGCACTCGGCTACGCCGATGCGGCTCCCTAGCGGTACGCCCGCGCTCAGTTCTCGACACTGCCGGTCGAGAACCGCGGAAGTCGGCACGGTCGATCGCCTCCGGCTCACTCCCCTCTCGCCCGAGGCGCTTCGTCAGTGCGCATATACACGCACGTTGGTTTCGAGAAAGTGGAAAGTGAGGCGCGACCCGCCGCGACAGCGGAGCTGCGCCCCACACATGTGGGTCGTGGGGCCGCGCCAGCGGAGCTGGAGCCAGCTGAACGCATGAGCCTGTATACGCACAAGCACCCGCCAGCACCGGAGTGAGGAGGGACGACGAACGGCTCGCGGCCTCAGGCAGTCCGCAGAGCATCCAAAGCGAAGCGACGATGCGATTGCCGGGAGCGAGCTGGAAACGGGAGCGAAGCGACGGCTTGCGACCGCTGGAGCGAGGAACGAGCGGGAGATATTACCTGTCAGGTAATTGTGTGGACTACCTCTCTGCGTCTTGATGGAGGCATGACTACAACGACACCTGTTCCACAAACGGCGCCGACAACTTCAGGTTTGGCGTCACCAACAACCCAGCTCAAGATCGCCGCCGCAGCCACGATTGCGTTCGGTCTCATGATCGCATTTGGGGCGCACGCTCGAACCGACGGACTCCTTCGTTGGTTCGCAGACTTGTTGTTCTGGCCATTGGGAGATCCAGCGACCCTGACCGACGAAGCACAACTGCTCGCCGCCATCCTTGGCGGAGTGATGGTCTCGTGGGCCGTCTTGTTCTGGATGCTCACGAACGAGCTTGCGACCTCCAATCCGAAACTTCTGAAGCGACTCATCATGACCACGATGGCGGTTTGGTTCGTCATCGACAGCTCGGCCTCGATCGCCTCGGGCGGCTGGCTCAATGTCATCGGCAACGTGGGTTTCCTCGCCTTGTTCATACTCCCCGCCAGGCGCCTGTGATGTCGTACGGTTCAACCATGACGTCGAGCTTCGGAACCGTTTTGAAGGAGTGGCGTGCCGTTCGCCGCATGAGCCAGCTCGAACTTGGTTCGTTGGCCGAAGTCTCTCCTCGACACATCTCGTTTCTCGAGTCCGGGCGTTCGAACCCGAGTCGCACCATGGTGCTCCATCTCACCGAGATTCTGGAGGTTCCGCGTCAGGAGCGAAATCGGTTTCTCGGCGCCGCGGGGTTCTCTCCGGTCTTCACCAAACACGACCCCGACGGTGCGGAGATGGAGCCGATACGCCAGGCGATCACATGGACTCTCGAGCGCCATGACCCTTTTCCGGCCATCGTGCTCGACCGGCACTGGAACGTTGTGTCTTCCAACCAGAGTGCGGCGCTCATGTTTGCGTTCCTTGGCGTCAACCCCGAAGTCAACATGATCGATCTCTTCCTTGAAGATGGCGGCGCGAAGGAGCTGGTCGTCAACTGGTCGGAGGTGGGCTACTTCCTACTCACTCGCCTCCGCACAGAAAACGCTGCAGTGGGCGGCGACGAAATCCTGGAACGCGCCATCGCTACACTCTCCGACGATCCCGAAATCGCTCCCCCAGCTGCGTCACCGCTGCCACCTGCGCTCGCGGTGACGCTCAGGTTGGGCGACGCGAACATCTCACTCTTGTCGACGATCGCGCAGTTCGGCTCCGCTGAGGACATCGCGCTCGCCGATCAGCGAGTCGAGTTGTTCTTCCCCGCGGACGACGCAACCCGAGCCTTGTTCATGTCAGCGGGAATCGGCGATTGAGCTCTATCGGCTGGCGACCACCCAGGTGAGGGTGCCGTCTTCCGTCTGCACCAACATGACCGCCTGATCCGTCGTCGTCGTCAAGAGGGAGACCCGATCGGGTGCTGGTAGGTCGAGGGCTGCGCTTGCGAAGGATTCCCCGTCTGAAAGGGTCACCGTCGAATCCGCACCTTCGCCGCCCAGGAATCCAAGCGCAGAGCCGCTGACGGAGATAGACCGAACCTCTCCGTCGCCAAGACGCTCCCAGCTCTCTCCACCGTCATCGGACACGAGCGTCACCACGCCGTTGTCGCCCACCGTGGTGAGCACGATCGTGCCGTCAGCCACCGAGACACTTTGACTTGCTGCTTCGACGAGCGGCGACGTGAGCTGGCGCGCACCCCACGACTGTCCATCCTGCGACGTGAACAGTGTGGCGCCGAGGTCGGAACGACCAGCGACCAAGAACTCGTTGCCGAGCGTGGTCACGCCATAGAGCATTCCCGCGTCGAGGCGTGCGGTGAGCTCGAGCGGACCACCAAGGGGACCGAACCAGATGTTTGGCTCGAAGTCATCTCCAATGACCATGACGCCTGAAGGACCAACGGCCAGGTCGGTCGCAATTCCCTGGCCAGGAAGCGGATCCGACATGTCCCAGGTCACGAGGTCGCTCGACGTCCCGACGAAGGTTCGATTCTGCCCTGCATCGACGTCGAACCTCGAGAAGAGCGCAACGTGCCCCCCGTCGAACGAACGAAGGATCGAGGCGGTCGCGCCGGCAGGCACACCAACAAGTTGTGTCTCGACCCAGTCGAGGCCGTTGGTCGATGACAATCCGACCAGCGTCGCACCCGCGTCACCGAACTTTGACGCGAGGCCGCGATAGCCGTCGTCGTCGGCCACGATCAGCACGCCAGATCCTCCGGCGAACTCCACAGCTGATTCGCGTACCGAGACGTCGAGACGCCCTTCTGGCCCCTGCAGAGCGTTTTGCAGGGGTGACGTTCCGCTGACGATGCCCGGATCGACGTCCGAGATCGCGTCGGGCGCCGCTTCCACATCGTCATCCCCGAGGGGGCCGACCGGCTTCTCGGCGACGGTCGTTGGTGTGGCGCGCTCCACATTGTCGTCATCGGCTTCGTCCGGCGCGACGGCGGCGCTCTCCTCGCCAACCTCCTCGTTCGGCGCGGCCGAGAACGCATCGTCATCGACAACGGCCGAATCGGAGCCGCCATTCGCGACCACGACCGTGTCGTCGTCGGGCTGTGACGCGACGAATGCCGCGATCAACAGGGTGCCGCTCAGTGCGACGGCTCCTGCGGACCCGACGAGACGATTGCGGGCGCGGCGGCTGGTTGCCACCGAGGCGAGCTCATCGACCGACGGTGCGATGCCCACACGTGTCGAGCGGCTCGAGCGTTCAAGTTCGGCGCGTAGACGATCTTCAAGATTCATGTTCGTTCTCCAAGGAGTCGGTTCAATTCGCTGAGCGCACGGTTGGTTCGGCTCTTCACAGTTCCCGCGGATACATCGAGGGCCTCGGCGACCGCCTCGATCGTCCAGTCGAGGTAATAACGAAGGACGAGGACATTGCGCTGGTCTTCGGGAAGACGCTTCAACGCATCGGCAAGTTGCGGATCCGGTGTTGGGTCAACGCTGGCTTCGGGGGTGGCGATCTTTGGCGCAAACCGGCGATCTCGGCTTCGTCGCCGAAAGCGACTGGTGGCCCAGTTTTTTGCCGTTCGGTAGACCCAAGCCTGCGGTTCGTCGAACGTACCCACCACGTGCCACCGGTGAAGGGCCCGGGTGAATGCTTCATCGATGGCCTCGTTCGCGAGAGCGTCATCGCCCAGGGCCAGAGAAAGCCCTCGAACGAGACGATGTCGTTCGGCGGCGTAGAAGGTTGAGAAATCAACACTCATGGCGCTATCGGCCCGAATCGAACCGACACGGATGTCAGTTCTTGGGGACGCGTTAAGGCCGGGTGACGCAGTGCTCGGCCTGAGCATGGCGGTGTTGGTGATCGTCTCCACGTCTGGTCTACGCCCATCTCGGGTGAAAGGTTCCCAGAAATCTGGTGATCCGTCGAAAGGGGTCTGACCCCTTTTTCAAAAAAGGGGTCAGACCCCTTCTGGACGCGATGGGTTTACGAGAGTGGCACTCGAACGTAACGCGGGAGGATCTCGGGCTCCTCGACGACTCCGCTGGACGCGGCCAGCTCTTCGTCGAAGTTCTCTGGCTGCGGGAAGACCTCGATGAGCGCCTCTTCGGCGTTGACCGCTACCAGATTCACGAAGGCCGGCCCGGGCACGAAGCCTTCGAGAGCCACTTCTTCGAGCGCGTCATCGGCGCCGGCCACCAAGACATGGCCACCGTTGCGACCGTCGTCCGACACCAGGCTGAACAACACCGCCAACGTGTCGTCACTCGACACAACAATGGCGCTCGAGTACGAGTCGAGAATCGATGCATCGATGTCCAGCTCGATCCAGCTCACGCCCGCGTCGTCGGAGCGTTCGACGCCACCGCTGTCGACCAGGTACATGTTCTCGCCCTCGCCGCCCAGGGTTGGAAACTCCTCGGGTGGTGACTGTCTGACCAGAGTCCATTCGCCGCCGTCCGACGCCCAAATGTCTGCGCCATCTTCAGTGCTGACTATGAACATGACCACACCGTCGGCGGCGGTGAGCCCACCGACACCGAAGCCGGTCGTGGAAAGCGGCGTTGCGGAATAGGGTCCGCCGACCGGCCCGCGGATCGTGAAGATCGAAGGATCGGGAAGGATCACCAACTCCTCGGATGCATCGTCGAACGGAGGCCAGACCATCACCACCGCGATGACCTCGCCATCGCTCAGCACCACCACATCGAGGAACGGATCGCTGAAGTCGTCTCCGAGGTCCACCTGCTCGACCGTCCAGTTGACGAGGTCGGTCGAGGTTCCGATGTATGACATCGACGCCGCCGACTGTTCGTCATACACCACGAAGGGGGCGGCGAACACGCCGTCATCATGCACGATTCCGGTGATCTCGGCTCCGGCGGGAATCCCGCTCGTCCCAAGAGGAAGCCAACGGATCCCGTCCTCTGAGGTGATCGCGACGATGCCGTCTTCGGTCGCACGCAGGCCAGCGAATCCATCCTCGACGCCGACGATGGCCTCATATTCGATGAAGCGCGGAGGCACGGGTTCGCAGTCGATACATTCCTGGGGTGAAGGAGGATCCTCATCAACTGGGCCATCAGGAAGCACAGAGTCCTCAACCGCAGAAGTGGCCATCTCCGCCTCGGCCGACTCGATCGCGGAGTCTGCAAACTCTTCCGGCTCATTTCCATCTGTCTGGGAGGCGATACCGAACACCAGCCCGAGCGCCAGAACGCCGCCCACGGCAGCACCGCCCACTTGGTTGCGACGGGTCCGACGGCGGCCCGCAGACGTGATGGCTCCCACGTCTTGCCTGCTCTCGACGAACAGGTCGTCGCCGGAGTGCATGTGTGATCGAAGGCGATCTTCGAGGTTCATGATCGATCCTCCCCGAGCCGAACGGCCATCAGGTCGAGCGCTCGGCTCGTTCGGCTCTTGACGGTCCCTGGCGAGATCTCCAGGGCCTCTGCGGTTGCTTGTACATCCCAGTCGTAGAAATACCGCAGCACGAGCACACTGCGATGGTCGTCCGACAGCGTTGCCAGGGCCTCTTCGATCGACGGATCGAATTCCGGATCGGTCGTAGCATCAGGCCGGGCGATCCGAGGTGCGTAGTCGCGATCTCGTTTCAGTCGACGAAAGCGACTCGTGGCCCAGTTGTAGGCCACGCGGTATACCCACGCCTCAGGCTTGGCATAGGTCGACACCTTTGACCATCGCTGCACCGCCCGCGTCATGCCCTCGTCGACGGCCTCGGCAGCAAGGCCCGAGTCGCCAAGAGTCATCGCCAGAGCACGCACGAGTTGATTGCGATGCGCGGCGAAGAAGGCAGCAAAAGTCGGCCCCGCCGCGTGCGCGTCGGAGCCGGAGGACACGATCGCGGGCCCAAAACCACCTTCCGTCATATGCACCGTTGTAGCTCGCACATGCACATCACGCCGGTGACCCTCGTTCGGTTCCATCGATTTGCAGAAACTTCGAGCTTCTAGACTCACGCCATGACCGCACCCATTCGTTTCAGCGCATCGCTGGGCAAGATTCCCGTCGATCAACTCGTGGCCACGGCGCAACGCGCCGAAGAGCTCGGCTTTTCTTCTGTCACCGTTCCCGACCATCTCGACGATCAGCCGGCCCCGCTCATCGGTCTCACAGCGGTGGCCGTGGCGACGTCGACGATCCGACTGTTGCCTCTGGTTCTCGCGAACGACTATCGACACCCCGTCATCCTCGCCAAGGAACTTGCAACGCTGGACGCACTATCGGGCGGGCGCCTCGAGTTCGGAATCGGTGCCGGGTGGATGACCACCGACTACGAGTACTCGGGCATCCCTCACGATTCCGCGGGGCTCCGCATCCGCCGGCTGGCCGAGTCCGTCGACATCATCACCGCGCTGTTGCGCGGTGAGCGAGTCGACATCGACGGCGAGTTCTACTCGGTGCACGGCGAGGTCTCCCAGCCGCGGCCTGCGCAGCCGGACGGCGTGCCACTTCTGCTCGCTGGTGGCAAACAGAAGATGTTGACGCTCGCGGGCGAACGAGCGGACATCGTCGGTATCAATCCGGGAATGAGCGCCGGTGTCATCGATGAACGGGCAGGCCGAGACGCCACCGCAGACAAGACCGATCAGAAGTTCGCATGGGTGCGCGACGGTGCGGGGGCTCGGTTCGACTCGATCACATTCCAGACTCGAATCCACCTGGCGATGATCACCGATGACCGGGAAGCTGTCGCCAAAGAAATGGCACCGCTCCTCGGCATCAGCACCCAGGATGCACTCGACTCCCCACACGCCCTCGTCGGGTCAGTCGGGCAGGTCGTGGACGAAGTCAAACGCTGGCGAGATCGCTGGGGATTCAGCTACGTGTCGATCGACGCTCAGAACATCGAAGACTTCGCCCCTGTCGTCGAGGCGCTCGACGGTGTCTAGGAGCAGCCAGCCGGGTTGCGTGTTCTGCGCGATCATCGACGGATCGAGCGATGCCGCCGAGGTGTACCGAGACGAGTCGGTGGTCATGTTTCTCGACATCAGTCCCCTCTTCCACGGCCACTGCCTTGTGGTGCCACTCGATCATCATGAGCGGCTGGCCGACCTGCCGCCCGAGCAGATCGATGGCCTGTTCCGGCGAGTGCAAGTGCTCTCGGATGTGATGCAGGACCCATTCGGCGCTGAAGGTTCATTCGTCGCGATGAACAACATCGTCAGCCAGTCGGTGCCGCATCTGCATGTGCACGTCGTGCCCCGCACGAAGGGCGATGGGCTGAAGGGGTTCTTCTGGCCGCGCACCAAGTACGACGGGGCCGATCACATGCAGGCCGTCGCAGCCACGTTGGGAGCCGCATTCCGCGCTGCCTGGTCAGCGTCAAGCGCTCTTGAGACATAGCGCAGTGATCAGCGCCTCGACGGTCGGGGCCGATGCCGCGGTCACGTGGAAACCTGCGCCTCGGGCCGACGCCGCAGTGACCGAGCCGATGCAGACCGAATCGACCGGTGTTGTTCCGACCAATTCGACGTACCGAACCACTGCCGAGGGTGACGCAAAGACCACCGTGTCACCGCCACGTGCGGCCTGCACCGCCTCGTCATCGACGACTGGCGCGATGTTTCGATAGGCGATGACAGAATCGGCCGCGACACCTCTCTCGCGAAGTCCGTCGACCAAGTTCGTGCGGCCACCCTCGGCCTGCGCCACGAGAACTCTTCCGTCAACCACGAGGTCATCGAAGGCGTCGAGCAGGCCCTGCGAGGAGGGGTTGTCCGGGAGGAGATTCACGGTCCACCCCGCCTTCTCGAACACTGCGGCGGTGCCTGATGCAACCGCGGCAAGTCGACACGTGTTCGGCTCGATGTGTTCGACGATCCGTCGGGCCCCGTTGGGGGACAACGCGACGAGCCAGTCGTTCGCCGTCAACGAACCCAGGTGCGCCAGAAGTGCAGTCCCGCCGTCCGCGGCATCCCGAATCTCCAGCAGCGGCAGCGAAATGACCTCGCCACCCAAATCGACAATCGCGTCACGCAGAGGGCGGGCTTGTGTAGACGCACGTGTGACCACGATGCGCCGACCTGCGAGCGCCTCCGTTGTCATGAGACCAGACTGCGCAACTCGATCGCCAACTGCCGCCCGACCTCGGTGCCGTTGGTCCCCTGCCCCTCGAGGTAGGTGGGCTCACCGTCGCCGTTGGCCAACATCGCTCGAACGAGAACCTCGTCCCCGTCGATTTGCGCGAACGCCCCGGCTGGCAAATCGCAGTCACCGCCGAGCTCGACGAGAAACCCACGTTCTGCATCGAGACGACGATGGCTACGGGCGTCGTCGATCTTGGCGAGTGCTTCGATCGTCTCGAGATCGTCAGCGCGGCACTCGATGGCCAGAGTGCCCTGGCCAACCTGCGGAAGCATCGTCTCGGGATCCAGGCGATCGACCACCTCTGGCGAGAGCCCAAGTCTGTCGAGTGCTGCTCCGGCCATGACGATGGCGTCCAGTTCGCCTACGAGCGCCAGCCGAGTGTCGATGTTTCCTCTGATCTCGACCATCTCGATTCCCGGACGGGCCGCCCGCAACTGCACCTGGCGGCGGATCGATCCGGTGCCGACTCGAGCCCCTGCAGAAAGATCGTCGAGGGTGCAACCAATCAAGACGTCGCGATGGTCTGCCCGCTCGGGAACGCCGCAGATGACGAGTCCGTCCGGAGTGATCGCCGGGAGGTCCTTCGCCGAATGGACCGCGATGTCGGCACGTCCATCGAGAACCGCTGCCTGCACCTCTTTGACGAATACGCCCTTGCCGCCGATCACATGCAGCGGGGTGACCTTGTCACGATCACCTGCCGTGGATACCACCACAGGCGCTACCTCACCTGCACCGACTTGGCCCAGAAGCCACGCGACATGATCGGCCTGCCATCGAGCGAGCGCGCTCCCGCGAGTCGCTGCTCTGATCATGCAACGCTCAATCGAGTTCGACGCCGAACAGTTCACGCAACGATTCGGCCAGACGTTCGCCTCGTGCGGTTCCCGCGGAGTCGCGCAACTCGGTCATGGGACGATGCAGAAGCTTGTTGAGCACGGCGCGCGTCGCAGCATCGACTTGGTCACGGGCGTCATCATCGAGTGAGGCAGAGAGTCGATCGACTTCGGCAGACCGAAGCTTCTCCACATCTTGACGGAACGTCGACACGAGAGGCTCGACACGCCGACTCGCAGTCGTGGCCATGAAACGAGCAACCTCATCGTCGATCACTCGCCGGACAGCAGCGATCTCGCCACGACGCTCCGCGCGGCCGACCTCGGCAAAGGCCGTGAGATCCTCCATGTCGAGCAGCGTGACACCCTCGATCTCTGCAGCGGCGGGGTCGACATCGCGTGGAACGGCGATGTCGACGATCAGAAGTGGCCGGTCGGGCCGATCAGCCATGATGCGAGCAAGGGACTCGTGCTCGATCATCAATGCATTGGCACCGGTACCCGTGAGCAGCACGTCGACCTCGGCAACGGTTTGCGCAAGCTGTTCGAGTGGTGCGACGTCGCCGCCAACACGCTCTGCGAGCTCCCCGGCTCGATCGACCGAGCGGTTACAGATGATGATTCGCCGGGTCCCCGCATCTCGGAGTGCCACGGTCATGCCTTCGCTCATCTCGCCGGCACCAAGCACACAGATCGAGCGCCCATCGAGCGAGCCGAGCCGCTCGGTGGCCATCGCTACAGCGGCACGGGAGACGGAGGTGATGTTTCGAGCAATTCCTGTGGACGCTCGGACTTTGCGTCCGGCTGTGCCCGATGCTGCGAACAGGTCGGAGAGCCCAAGCCCGACCACTCCGGCAGATCTCGCTTGATCGAAGGCCTTGCGGACTTGTCCGAGAATTTCGGTTTCGCCAAGGACAGCAGATTCGAGACCACAGGCCACGCCGAACAAGTGGCGCACTGCCTCATCGTCGTGGTGGGTGTAGAGGTGTTCTGCGAACTGATCGAGCGCGAGCCCTGAATGCCTCGCAAGTGTGTCTCTCACGTCGGCGTACGCAGGATGGAAGCGCTCCGCACGTAGATAGATCTCTGTACGGTTGCAGGTCGACAGGACGACTGCCTCGGCAATGTCGTGAGACGAGGTGAGATCGTCGAGGACCTTCGCCAAGTGGTCGTCGTCGATTGCGAGTTGCTCGAACACATCGATCGGGACCGATCGTTGGTTCACTCCGATGACGACGACAGACATTACTGACCAGTGTCTCCCCTAGCGGGCCAATTACCCACTTCTACAGCATCTCGATTCATTAAGAATCACGCAAACGTGAGCTCGAGATTCCGGGCGTGACGTTCTTCACTTCATGCCGATAGTACTACGTCGTCCTGGAACAGATCACTGTCCAGCCACTGTCGTCGGGCGCGCCGGCGGCGGCGCGCCGCCCAGAGCACGACGAGGACCGCGGCTCCAGCCGCCGCAGATCCAATTTGGCTCCACAAGATCCGCTCGGCACCCAACGTCTCCGCAGCTGCAAGCGTCGCGTCCAAATCCCGTTGCGCGGCAGCGATCTCTGCGAACTGGTCGACAGAGTAGGCACGTTCCCCATGCTCGACGAGTGGAGTCAGATCGACCTCACCGATGCCCCATTTCTGGTTTGTCGTGAGCGGGCGGGCGTACGTCTCGCGCAGCTCCTGCACAGCGGGAAGTGCAGTTGCTTGTGCGTCAAGAATTCTCATTGCCTCGCCGAAGTCTGGGGTGTCGAGTTCATAGGCGAGGCGTGCGGCCTCCGAAATCGAGAGCTCCTGCTCCTGCGCAATCGCCTCAACCTCGACACGCCGATCGAGAACTGCCGTCGCCTCCGACATCGTCGCCATCGCCGAGTCGAAGTCCCAGATTGTCAGAGCTGTGCGCACCTCGGCTGGCACCCGCCATCCAGGCTCTCGCGCGGTGAAGGCTTGGTACGACTGTCGGGCCTCTCTCCGTTCGTCGAGCAGCAGCGCCTCGTCTTCGGGTAGCACGAAGTTGACGAAGAGCTGTTCGATCGCTGCCTCGGTGTCGGGGTCGTCACTCACGGCTTGGGAGGCAAGATCGAGCAGGCGCCGCCAATCGTCGGGCATCGACGTCGTCTCCCGTGGATCGTTTCCGACGTAGCTGATCGTGTCCGCATCTGCTGCAGCGATCACCTGCTGCATCGATTCGAGCCCGATCAGTTCGACAAGCTCGCGCACCGTGTACCAGGACGTTTCGTATCCGTATTCTTCGGTCTCGCGAATCTCCTCGTCGCCGAGCAAGGACCCCAGGCCGTTTCCCCACTCGACGAGCGGCACCGCGCCGGAATCGGTCCGTCTCGGCCTGTCCGGGGCGATCTCCGTCGGCCAGCCAAGTTCACGTTGCGCGAGCCAGGTGAACTCCTCTGCGAGACCCTCGTTCACCCAACGTTCGTCGAAGAGGGCATCGTTGAACCACGCGTGACTCAGCTCGTGCAGCATCACCGTGTCATCGAGCTCGTTGCCTACCTCGATGGTGGTATCGGCCGGGTCGTACCAACCTGCATACCCGTAGAAATAGGGCGTGACCGACTCGGTGATCTCGAGCGACTTTTGATCAGGAACCGGTATGCCGATCAGTGACTCGAGTGTTGGCAGACCGTTCTCGATCGTGTCGCGTGCAAAGGTCGCCCACACATCGTCGCCCGGCCACGTTCGCAGAACGATGTCTTGAGAAGACACCGAGAAGCTCTCTTCCAGCAATGCCTCGTCAACGGTGACCGTCACGAAAGAGAACACGTCCTCCGGTACAGAGAAATCGCGGGGCTCCCAGATCACGTATCCGTCTTCACGGTCGACGACTCGCAGAACCCCACCGAACTGACCGAGCTCTGCATTCTCCGGCACGCGCAATCTCAGCGATCCTGTCCCGGGATCAGAGAACGACCAGACCGGGAACGTCTGAAAGGCCGCGTTCGAAAAGAAGATGCTCTCGCCGCGAATCGAGCCAACCGGAAGGATGAACGAAATCTCGATCGTCCGAGACTGCCCTGACCGTAGCTGCGTTGGGAGTTGGGCCGACACGAGGTTGAAGTCCTCATCGAGCTGTCCCGCGGTCGTGGTCAACCGACGACCTCTACTGACAATCGAGAGCTCGGTGGCACCGATCGGAACCACGTACTGGAACTGGTCGAAGTACGAGTAGTAGATGGTGTTGCCGGACCGACGTTCGGTGGTCGTGTTCGACATGACCACAGTTGTGTCGACCCGCACCGAGTCCTCGAGCACCGTGAAGACGGTGTCCTCGGAGTAGGCAAGACCGGCGGTCGCGGCATCGGCCTCGGTCGGGCTCGCAAAGAGAACTCCCGCCACCACAACGATCGCCAGTAGATTCCGCATCCCCAAAGTGATCGGAGACGCCAAACACCATCTTGAGTCTCAACGCTGGTTCGGATCGAACCGCAGAGATATCGCTCAGATCATCGATGCAAGCCGCTCGGACATCGTGGCCAGCACTTTCATGGCCAGATCACCATCGTGTTTGACGGTGCGAGCAAAAGCGGTTCTTCCGAGCGCAAACAACACGGTTTCGCTGGTCGCAGCGACCTGTGCGTTCCGCGGGTTGCCGGTGAGCATCGCAGCTTCGCCAAAGTAGTCATTGTCGTTCAGGCGAGCGAGAGGCTTGCCATCCCGGGTGACTTCGACGCTGCCGGAGAGGATCAGAAAGAACGCCGCGGCGCTACTTCCCTGGACCACACCAACCTTGCCCTCAGGCCAGGTCAGTACCTTGCCGGCATTGGCCAACGTCTTGAGTTGTTTCTTCGAAGCGTTCGCGAACAGCGGGACCTTGCCCAACTCTTCGACCAGCTGCTTTTCTGTGTAACCCACCATCGGCTAACCCCCTGCTTGCACGCCCTGCGTGGCTCGTGTCTGTCGGCACCTTAGCCATCGACTCGATTCCAGCTCGAACCGCAGCCGTATTCTCCGCGAGGGTTGTCACGCGGTGCGGTTCGACTCACCGGAGCCGCGCTGCTGGTAATAGCTCAGAATCTGTAGCTCCGTCGCAACGTCGACCTTGCGCAGCGGAACCGATTCAGGAACCTGGATGACCGTTGGAGCAAACGTGAGAATCGATCGCACGCCAGCCTCGACCAACGCATCGGCCACCTCTTGTGCCGCCTCGCCAGGGGTCGCGATGATTCCCACCGACACGGAAAGTTCTTTCACCAGCTCACCCAAGTCATCGATGTGGGCAACCGTTATGCCGGCGATCGACTCACCGACCTTGTCGATCGATGCGTCGACGAGCGCGACGACGGGAAACCCTCGGCTGGAGAATCCGCCGTAGTGGGCCAATGCTTGCCCAAGGTTGCCCATTCCAACGATGACGACCGGTGCTTCGATGTCGAGTCCCAGGACTTCGCCCACCTGCGCGAGCAAGTACTCGACGTCATAACCAACCCCCCGCACACCATACGTGCCGAGATACGAGAGATCCTTTCGAACCTTCGGGGCATTGACACCGGCGAGCTCTGCCAGACGTGCGGAACTCACGGTCGACTCACCCTGAGCGACCAGTTCGACCAGCGATCGGCGATAGATCGGTAGCCGCGCCACCGTTGCGTCGGGAATGTCTCGTGCCGTAGCCACAGACCCACGGTACATCTTGCGGAGCATCGAGACCGCAATCCGCGCGGAGGAACCAATCTCGAAATTCTCCCCTCAAGCGCGATAGATCATCGAAATCCTCACTCAAGGTGGTGGTGCAGGGAAGCCGAAACATCCTTCGTGATCATCTCAGTACTTCGCCACGAAACGAATGGGGTCGGAAAAACCCGACGCATTGGAACGCGCGTCGTGGGCATGTTCGCCGTCTGGATGCTGATACTCGCCGCCCTCGTGCCCGCATCGGCCTCCGCGTCGGCCGCCGATGAGTCTGCGTTCATCTCCCAGGTCAACTCGGTCCGAGCTGGCGTTGGACTTCCCGCTCTTCAGCTGGACGTACAACTCACCAACCTCGCACGAGGATGGGCGGGTTCGATGAAGAACGGTGTCTGTGGAGAGGGTTCGTTCATTTGCCATGCGAGCCCGATCAGCGCCGGCGTCACCCATTCGTGGGCAAAGCTCGGAGAAAACGTTGGCACCGGGCCTGACGTTGGCTCGATCATGGATGCGTTCGTTGCTTCACCGGGTCACTACGCGAACATCGTCGACCCCGAGTTCACCCACATCGGCGTCGGGGTCGTGTGGGATGGCGGTCGCATGTACACAACCCATCGCTTCATGAAGCTCCAGCAGTCGACCCCCGCGACCACTGCTGCGCCACCAACAACGGCCGCGCCGCCAACCACCAGCGCCCCGGCGCCGACGACCTCACTTGCGCCAACAACCACAGCTGCGCCACAAACCACGACGACGGCGCCATCGACTACTGCACCGGCGTCCGACCCGATCCGGCGATCTGTGAATGCTCAGCCCCGAGCTGTCCTCGAGGTGCGCGTCATTGCAGTGCTGAACGCCATCGAACGGGTCAAACAGTAACGACGGTTCAGTTTGCGAGCAGCACGAACTGCGTGAGCGCCGCTCCGAGAATCACGAGCAGCAGCAGAATGATCGTCAGCGTCACCATGGGTCGCACGAGTCAGCTCCGACCCAACGTGACCGGAGTGGACGGTCCTCGAGGCGGGCCATCGGTGATGCGCTCGATTCTCAGCTCGGCACCGACCTCGATCGACAGGGCTTCGGCTGCGGAGGCGCCGTTGACCGCGAGCGACATGAGGCCACTCGAGTCGATGACTGCACCCACCTCGCCGGTCGTGATGTCACGGTACGCACGGCGGCGAGCAATGGTCTCGCGACGCTCGCCGATCGTCAATGAGAACGGATCTCCCCAGTCGGCCAGGTCATCGGGTCCGATGTTGAGCTGCACATTTCCGTACTGGTCGATCCACAGCACTTCGATGACCAGCGCATCGCCCTCGATCGCAATCACCGGAAGCAGACCAGGCATCAGCGAGCTGGCATCGATAGCAGGCCCGAGTTCGGCCATGTCGACGCCGAGGGCCAAGTGAGCAGCTGCAGGAGCGAAAATATCACGACCATCGAACGTGGTTCCGAGCCGCCCGAGTTGATATCGCTCGTTCGACAACTCGACCGCTCGAGTGGCACCTCCGACCAAGGCAACTGCAGAGGACAAGAGGCCGTTGTCAGGACCGACCAGGACCGACGCGCCGTCACCCACTTCGACCGCCAACGCTTTTCGATCGGTCCCCACGCCGGGGTCGACGACCGCCAAGACGACACCGGGGCACAGGTACTGGGCAGAACGCGCCAATGCGAGCGCGCCTGCTCGAACATCGTGGGGACGAATCCCGTGCGTGATGTCGACGACGGTCACATCAGGAGAGATCGAGCGGATGACCGAGTGCACGACTCCGACGAACTCGTCTGCGTGACCGAAGTCAGAGAGAAACGAGATGGTCGAGTAACGCACGATCCGAAGGGTATCGGCCTGAACGCGTCGTGAGGCCGGACCAGAGGCCCGACCTCACTATGCAAAACAGGCGCCGTTGTTCGCCGTCGACGGTCAGCCAGCCTCGGTGTATCTATCACCGAGGTACCGGTCGACATCGTCGGGCCGAAGCCGGTAAGACCGACCGACCCGAATGGCAGAAAGTTCTCCGGCCTTGATCAGTCGATACACCGTCATGGTTGACACCCGCATCAGTTGTGCCACTTCTGCGACTGTCATGAAGTGTCGACGTTCGTCGAGTTGGCTCACGTTGGTTGGCCCCTTCTCCGCTTGCGGAATTGAACCTATTCGGTCGCGTGGAGAACGCAAATGCGGAACCGAAAAAGACCTGATCTTCGCGCTTGGAGCGCGAATGTTCGCGCTGTCCGTATCAGCTTTGCCCCAACTCGATCGATCGAGCGACCGCGGCATCCACGACGCGCTGCACGATGCCCTCGAAGTCGGCATCCGCAAACACCGCAAGACCAGCTGCCGTGGTGCCACCCGGCGAGGTGACATTCTGACGCAGGACCGCCGGGTCCTCGCCTGACTCGGTCAGCAATTTGGACGCGCCGAGCAACGTCTGGCGAGCAAGGATGTCGGCAACCTCGGGGGTCAGACCTTGTGCGATGCCAGCAGCGATCAACGCCTCCGCGAGATGAAAGACGTACGCAGGACCCGATCCGCTGAGACCGGTGACCGCGTCGATGTCGACTTCGTCGACCCGGACGACGAGCCCGACCGCTCCGAGAATCGACTCAGCCCAGGCCAGGTCGGCGTCATCGGCAAGCGTGCCGCCGGCGATGGCTGATGCCCCCTCGCCCACGAGCGCGGGGGTGTTCGGCATACACCGGACGATGCGAGCAGCCGGGGCCGCTGCCTCCATGGACGCGATCGTGACACCGGCGGCAACCGAGAGAATCCGTGGAGCGAGCGCAGTACCGAGAGCAGCGGTCACCTCAGCGACGTACTGCGGTTTGACGGCGATGATCGCATCGATGCCGTCATGCACGGCCTCGACGACGTGCACGCCGTCGTGGGTTGCGGCCAGCTCGTTCCGGCGCTCCGCAGACGGTTCGACGACGAGCACCTCTTCGGGCGTCGCCCAGCCGCTCGACAGGACGCCACCGAGCAGCGCCTCGCCCATCTTTCCTCCGCCAACGATCTGTAGCTTCATTCTGCGAGAGTAGCGTCGGGGCATGGCTGAGCTGCATCGGATCAATCGTCGCTTGTTCCTCTCCGACGTGGGCCGTCGCACGGTCGCGATCGCTGTCCTTGGACCCGGTGTGTTGGCCGCGTGTAGTTCCGATGGCGAGCTGACGCTCGAGACCCCGAGCAACGAACCCACGACGACCTCCACAGCTGCATCAACGACCTCGACGGAGACGAGCGAAGCCGAGGTCACCACGAGCACGCTTTCCTCGCCGTCCGCGGAGGACGTTCCACCCGCCCTGGCGTGGCAGCGCGTCGTGCTCGGGGGCGTCTCTGCCTACGTGCTCGCCCGGGGTGACGAAGTCACGATCGTCGATACCGGACGCTCCGGAAGTGCACCCCAGATCGAAGAGGCGTTGATGACGCTCGGCGCTGACTGGAGCCATGTCGGGCGGGTGATCCTCACACACCTCCACAGTGATCACATTGGAGGCTTGCCAGGCATTCTGGAAGAAACCGCGACCGCCACCGTCCATGCGGGCAGGGCCGACGTGGAGGCCATCACAGCCAGCCGCGAAGTGCAGGCCCTCGACGACGGCGACGAGATCTTCGGACTTCAGATCATTGCGACCCCCGGGCACACGCCGGGACACATCGCCGTGCTCGACCCTGCCGCAGGGCTCCTGGTCGCCGGTGATGCGCTGAACGAATCCGACGGGATGGTGCTCGGACCGAATCCGAGCTTCACGCCGGACATGAACACCGCGAACGCATCGGTCCAACGACTTGCCGAGCGATCGTTCGAGACGGTCGTCTTCGGCCACGGCAACCCGATAGAGGGTGGCGCTTCCGACGCGGTCGTCGCGCTGGCCCAGACCCTCAGCTGAAGCGCTACGTGACTCAGTCAGCGCGACCAGGAATCTCGAGACGGCGCTCCCAGAGCTGCAGGAGCAAGCTCAGGGCCAACGTCAGCGTGACGTAGAAGACGGCGAGCACGAAGAACGCCTCGCGGAACCGGAAAGAACTGCCCGAATAGAGTCTGGCCTGGTACGTGAGCTCGGCTCCCGCGATGACCGAGATGAGTGACGTGTCCTTCATCAGCGCGATCAGGTCGTTGCCGAATGCCGGCAACGTGTTGCGAAATGCCTGAGGCAGGGTGATCTTTCGGAGGACGTGACGATCGGTCAAGCCGAGCGCCTTCCCCGCCTCCTTCTGCCCGTAGTCGACGGACTGAATGCCAGCCCGAAAGACCTCGGCGAGAAACGCCGCATAGAACAAGCAAAGGGCGATTGCACCGCGCCAGGCGAACGACACCGAACGAGTCTTGATCTCCGTGCCGAGCACGTTGTTGACCAAATCGACCGCGTCCGGCGTGAGGACGAGCGCGATGACGAAGAGCCAAACGAGCATCGGCATCCCGCGCACGAACTCGATGTACACACGGGCAATCGTCTCCAGAACGCGGTTCGTACTCACGCGGGCGATTCCGATGATCAATCCCAGAACCATCGAAGCCACGAACGAACCAGCGGTGACGATGAGGGTGAGCCGAAGCCCAGGAAGAATCTCGTTGTACGCCTCTCGGTACGCGTCGTTGACGATGACCTGGAACACCATGAACCCGATGATCCCAAGCATGGCGATCAGCCAATAGGGAACGCCGTCACGGAAATCGAACGACGTCTTCACCGACGTTGCGGCAACCGGTTGAGAACTGGGGGTCGATGTCGGTGGCATGACGGATTCCTCGAAAGCGACAGCAGAGAAAACTGAATGTGGGGCGCCGGAATCGCTCCGACGCCCCACATTTGCATGATCATCTCATCCGAGCATCATCCGATGCTCCAACGTGTCAGCCCAGTTCAACCTCTGCGATGTCGTCGTAGGTCACCGTGAACTCGGTACCGAAGTACTTGGCACCGATCTGATCCAAGAAGCCGGAGTCCTTCATTTCCTGAATCGCCGCGTTGACCGGCTCGACGAGCTCGGAGCCTTGTGGGTAGATGAAACCGAGCGGATCAGACTGCAAACCATCATCGATGGTCTTGACCTGATCAGCATTCTCACCGATGTAGCCGAGGCCCGCAGCATCATCGATGATCACCGCATCAACATCACCAGCAATGAGTGCCTGAATGGCCAGCCCAAACTGATCGAACGCCTGAATACGATCCGTGCCACCGAGGAGTTCCTCCGCGAGCTCGAAGTTCGTCGTGCCGACCTGCGTAGCCACGACCGCATCCCCGTCGATGATGTCGGACGCCGAGGCATACCGGTCATCATCGAGTCCCACGATGAACTTCTGCTGCACCGTCATGTACGGATCGGAGAAGTCGACAATCTCTTTGCGCTCGTCAGTGATCGAGATGCCATCCGCAGCGGTATCGATATCACCCTGAGCGACCTGATCGATCACATCTGGCCAACCGGCAGCGATGAACTCCGCCTCACAATTCAGCAGACGACAGATCTCGTTCCACGCGTCATAGTCCCAACCCTCACCCTCATCTCCGCCGACCGGGATGTAGTTGAACGGCAAGTACGCATTCTCGACACCAACCGTGACCGTGCGACCCTCCAGGTCTGCAAGAGCGGACTCCTCTTCGGTGTCGCCGCCTTCCTCAGCGCCGGGCAGAACGACCTCTGCGATGTCGTCGTAGGTCACCGTGAACTCGGTACCGAAGTACTTGGCACCGATCTGATCCAAGAAGCCGGAGTCCTTCATTTCCTGAATCGCCGCGTTGACCGGCTCGACGAGCTCGGAGCCTTGTGGGTAGATGAAACCGAGCGGATCAGACTGCAAACCATCATCGATGGTCTTGACCTGATCAGCATTCTCACCGATGTAGCCGAGGCCCGCAGCATCATCGATGATCACCGCATCAACATCACCAGCAATGAGTGCCTGAATGGCCAGCCCAAACTGATCGAACGCCTGAATACGATCCGTGCCACCGAGGAGTTCCTCCGCGAGCTCGAAGTTCGTCGTGCCGACCTGCGTAGCCACGACCGCATCCCCGTCGATGATGTCGGACGCCGAGGCATACCGGTCATCATCGAGTCCCACGATGAACTTCTGCTGCACCGTCATGTACGGATCGGAGAAGTCGACAATCTCTTTGCGCTCGTCAGTGATCGAGATGCCATCCGCAGCGGTATCGATATCACCCTGAGCGACCTGATCGATCACATCTGGCCAACCGGCAGCGATGAACTCCGCCTCACAATTCAGCAGACGACAGATCTCGTTCCACGCGTCATAGTCCCAACCCTCACCCTCATCTCCGCCGACCGGGATGTAGTTGAACGGCAAGTACGCATTCTCGACACCAACCGTGACCGTGCGACCCTCCAGGTCTGCAAGACCACTGTCGTCTTCCATCTCGTCGCCATCAGGTTCGGCGGCGGTGTCTGGTGCGGTTGTGTCGTCGGTAGTGGTTTCAGCTGTGTCGTCGTCACTGCCGCAGGCAGCGAAGACGATCGACATGGCGAGAAGCAGCGCGAACATGCGCATCAGCTTCCGCGATGAATTCATAGTCATTGTTTGGGTCCCTCTCCAAGGTTGCAGCGCGGTGGCCGCAATTTCATCGGGCCAAGGCTAGCTGTGGTCTCGTTGCTGACAACCGCGGGACACCGATAGGAGCGGGCGGATCCTGACAGATCGACGCTCAACTTCCCCGATGAACCCGATCTGCCAGGACCAGCTGGGACAAGTATGACATGAAACATATCGAAATGCAACTAGAAGTGTCGAGACGCAGAAACAGAGAATTCACTCGAATCGGGAGGCGAAACCAATCCGAAGTGCCGGTTGAAAGCAGCGTTCGATTGCGGCGTAGACAGAACCCAGCACGCGATCGAGCGCTTGCTCGTCCACCTGATGGATGTCCAGTCGACCTTTCAGGAAGATCGCGTCACCTTCACCAATGGTGAAGGCCATCTCGCGAAAGCCATCGTTGCGTCGAAGCAGCTGCGCAAAGAACGCCGCATGATTCTCATCGGGCGAGGGCATCACGTATGTCTCGAACGCCAGCGTGCGTTGGCCCATCTCGAACCACACCGAGTACACGTCCTTCGCCTCACCATTGACTCGGACGAACCAGCGGTCGGCGTCGGACTCGACGTCTTGGACAACGGCGGCAACGACCGGATTCCCGTCGAGCGACGAGAGCCACGAGGTCAGTGCGGTCATGGCCCGCGCGCGATCGGCGGGTGTTGGTGGCGCGAAGTCATCCATCGCCGAACCGTAGTTCGAGCGCAGAACTCAGTTGCAGTCGACCAATACCCGGGCTTCGACCAGCTCGACGTAAATGCGTCGCAACCTCGCTGCAAGACCAGACCATGGATATCGACTCGCCTGGATCGCCGCCGCCGCGCCCAATGCTGCGGCATGAGCGGGATCGAGAAGGATCCGATCGATCGCCGACGCATACTGCTGCGGGTCGCGCTCATCGATCAGGTATCCCGTCGTGCCGTCTTTGACCAACGTGCGGAGTCCTCCTACCGCGGCTGCGACGACGGGGATCCCGCATGCAGCCGCTTCGAGCGCGACCAAACCAAAAGACTCCGAGCGGCTGGGCATCACCAGCACGTCGGCGGCTCGGTAGTAGGTCGACAAGGCGTAGTGCGGCTGCGGTTCGACGAAGATCACTCGCTCGTTCAGGCCAAGCGCCTCGATCAGATCGAGAATTCTTCTGACCTCGTCATCGCCCTGCTGTCCACTCGCTCCGCCGACGATCATGAGCGTTGCGGTCGGATCCGACAGCAACGAGAGAGCCTCGACCGCAATGTCGACGCCTTTCAGCGGCTGGATCCGGCCCACGAATAGGACGAGCGGACCACCGTCGTATCGAATTGCTGTTCGTGCACCAACCGCTGAGCCGGGTGAGAACAACGCCCGGTCGACGCCGGGCGCGACGATCTCGATCCTGTCCTCATCGGCCCCGTACAACTCGAGGAGCTGGCGACGCTCTTCATCGGCGTTTGCGACGAGGACATCCGAGCAAGCGACCACCCGCGCTTCGGCGTCGATGCGCGCGTCAGACTCGTCGTCTCCCATCTCGGCCTTGACACGAGCCAACGTGTGAAAAGTCGTGACCAATGGCAGATCCAGTTGGTGCTTGAGCTGGTGACCAACAACTCCCGACAGCCAATAGTTGGCGTGCAAGACATCAACAGGGCTGTGGAGCAACCATTCTCGCATCCAGGACGTGAACTCGACCACGACTCCGGACAACTCTTCCTTCGCCAGATGGACGGGTCCCGCTGGCACATGGATCACGCGAAACCCGGGCTCGACTTCGACGATCGCGTCGAGCTCCTCGGACCAACGACGAACGAAGACATCACACGCCACACCGGCCTGGGTCAGCGACGAGACGAACTCCCGGATGTAGACGTTCATGCCACCGCTGTCACCCGATCCTGGTTGGGTCAGCGGCGAGGTGTGCAGCGAAATGATTCCAGCACGAAGACCGGCACCAGACGGAAGGTCGAGACCGGTCACGTTCCGAGGCCCAACCTTCGTCGTGAGACGTCAAACATGGCTACCGTTGCCGCTGCCGAAACGTTCAACGATGCGACGGCACCCTGCATCGGGATCGAGACGAGCTGGTCACAGCGCTCACGGGTGAGCCGTGACAAACCCGGACCCTCGGCCCCCAACACGAGACACAACGGTTGGTCGGCCAAGTCGAGATCGAAGATCGAACGCGAGCCGCTTTCATCGAGTCCGACCACCCAGACATCACGTTTCTGGAGGAGTTGGATCGCAGCTGGCACACCGGCAACGGTCGCGATCGGGACGTGCTCGATTGCTCCAGCGGCTGTTTTGGCCACCGTCGCCGAGATGCGCGCGGAACGATGTCTCGGCAGGATGATCCCGGTGACGCCGGCGGCATCGGCCGATCGAAAGATCGCCCCAAGGTTGTGCGGATCGGTGAGGCCGTCCACCATCACGAGGAAAGGGTGTGGTTCATCGATCAGATCTTCGAGATCGATCGTGGGAATCGGTTCTGCCTCGGCGAAGACACCTTGCGCGGAGTCGGTGTCTGTCTGGGCATGAAACGCAGAGCGGCCGAGCTCTCTGATCGTGATCCGACGATCTTCGGCGAGCATCTGAATGTCTTCGAGGATGGGGGCGTTGTCGAGACCGGTCTGCATGACCACTTCGAGCACCTTGCGCCGGTCGGCCAACAGCAACTCACGAACGGCTTGGCGACCCTCGATTCGGTCACCACCCGGACCCTTGTTGCGTCTTCCCTCCCCCGTCGAACCAGCGGGTCCAGCGGTATCGGGCGCCGGGGTGGGCGGTGTCCGAATCGGTGTTGTGCCGCGTTGGCTGGACTGCTTGCGCTGGGATGATCCCCGCTTCGCTCCACCAGAGTTCGAGCGATCCTTTGGCCCACGGGTCCGTGACCCGCCGCCGGATCGGCGCCGATCTCCGCTCCGCCCTCTGGCCATGCTCAGGACCCTAAGCGAACCGCCCAGGTGCCGTCGTTGGACAGAACCTGCACGATCGAAATGCCGGATTTCGCGGTACCGGTGGTGGTGAACGGTGGGGTGTCGCGACCAGCGAAACGAACCTCGTTGACCAGCAGATCTCGTCCCTGTGATGGAGATACGCCGATCACTGCGAAGTTTCCGAACCCGTTCCACGTGGCCGTGGAGGTCGTGAATCGTTTGATCTTGTTCGACACTCGATACACCTGGTTTCCCGAACCAGAAGTCGACGCACGTTTGAACGGCACTCCGGTTCGATTGACGAACGTGATCGCCCAATCGCCACCACCGCTGTCGACTTCAATGCTCACGGGTTTGCCCTTGAACAGGAACGCTCCCCCATAGCTGTCACCCACGCCACCGAAGTTTGCAAGGACATTCCCCGCAGCATCGAAGGCCTGGATGCCGAGCGCATCGAATGAGCTCGTGCCATCGAGCTCGACCTGAGCAACGAAATAGTCGTCACAGCGAGTCGACAACGCAAAGCAGTGACGGGCGACGCTGAAGTTGTTCGGAATCACCGGCTTCGCGACGGCATCACCCTTCCCTCGGACTTGAACGAGGTTGCCGCGATCACAACTCGTGATCTGCGAATCGATGGTTTGTACGGTGCACGTGTCCACACCGAGGTTGCCGGCGAGGCGATCGACACCTTGATCTCCGCGAATGACATCGGCGCCAGCCTTGCCACTGATGTAGTCGTCTCCAAAACCACCACGGATCTCGTCGTTGCCGTTGCTCCCGATCAGCCGATCGTTTCCGTAGCCCCCAATGATGAGGTCCGCTCCATCGCCGCCCTGGACATAGTCGGCACCGGCGTTTCCACAGATGACATCGTTGCCTCCGAGGGCAAGAATTCGGTCGTCGCCACCGTTGCCGACGATCACATCAGCGCGGGCGGTTCCGACGAGAACGTCGGCACCTTCAGTGCCGACGATTGTGGCCCGGCGGCCAGCACACGTCGCGACGTTTTGGGCGCCTGCGGCGGTTGCGGTGAGCGGCAGCAGAAGGGCCACGGCAGCGAGAATCGCTAACACTGCCTTCATGGGAGTTCGCACGAGAACACTTCTTTCTGGCGGAGGGCACCCTGACGCTATCGAGATACGAGCGCAACCGCCCAACAGGCGATCCCCTCTTGGCGCCCAAGCGATCCAATTCCTTCTGGCCGCTTTCCCTTCACCGTCACCGGAGCACCCGCAGCATCGGAGAGGCGCTGTTCCATCTCTGCCCGTCGCGGCGCAAGTTTTGGTTGGTCGAGCACGACCGAACAATCCGCGTTTTGCGGTTCCCACCCGGCCGCGCGCACCGACGCCGCAGCCGCACGCAGCAACTCGATGCTGTCCGCACCGGCGAACACAGGGTCCGTGTCGGGAAAGTGCGATCCGATGTCACCGAGCCCCGCAGCCCCCAAGAGCGCGTCGGTCACCGCATGTGCGATGACATCGGCATCACTGTGGCCCGCGAGCCCAGGACCGTCATCTTCGAACCGCACACCTCCCAAGATCATCGCACGATCCGGATCCGTCGAGAACGGGTGGACGTCGAAACCCTGGCCTATTCGAATACCCGGGGTGTTGGTCATCATCGCTCCTCGAGAATGGCGATCATCACTTCAGCCGTGATCAGATCATCGGGGTCGGTGAGTTTGCGATTATGCGGCTCGCCGTCAACGAGTATCACGTCGAACCCAAGTGCTTCCACAAGTGTCGCGTCGTCGGTTGCTTCACCGCTACCCGAGTGAGCCTGTCGCAGGCTCGACGCGTTGAAACCTTGCGGGGTCTGCACGGCGAGCAATTCGGTTCTGTCGACCGTCCCACCTTTGGCATGACGGATCGTGTCCGTAACCGCCACCACAGGCACGACCGCATGCGCTCCTTCAGCGAGGGCATCGCAAACGCTCGAGAACAGGGCCGGCGAAGCCAGGGGTCGTGCTGCATCGTGTACCAGCACACGCTCGACGTGTGACGGAACCGCGAAGAGACCAGCGCGGACGCTCTCGGTTCGAGTGGCACCACCCGCAACGACGACAACAGAAGTGTCGGGCGCGGAGAGCGACTGCTCGGCGACGGCGTCATCGGGTACGACGATGACCACACCATCGGACACCGTCGCTGCCGCGTCGAGTGAACACTGGAGCACCGATCGACCACCCAAGTCTGCGAACTGCTTGCGGCTGCCGAATCGGAGCCCAGAGCCGCCAGCGACAACAACCGACCACACCGCCGCGGAGAGTACTTTCGGCGAATCGGCATCTCCGTGGCTCATGTCACTAGTATCGCCTTGTCATGGTTGAATCCTCACTCCTCTCCTCTGTCGATCTCTTTCGAGACGTCGATGGGTCTGTCATCGACGAGCTGGCCTCGGCTGCCACTGAGAAGTCCCTCTGGCGAGGTGACATCTTGTTCAGCGAGAGCCAAGAGCCCGACGCGCTGTACATCGTGATCAGCGGCCGAATCGCAATCGCAAACAAGTCCATCGATGGCCGCGAGTCGGTCGTTGCGTTGATGGAAGACGGCGATCTGTTCGGCGAGATGGGCTTGTTCGACGGTCTGGGTCGCTCAGCAGAAGCGCGAGCACTGGAACCCTCGAAGGTCGCAGAGATTCCGTACGGTCCAGTTCGTCAGACGTACGAAGCTCACCCAGATCTCTTGTGGCGAGTGGTCGACATGCTCGCCCGTCGACTTCGGTCGATGGATGAGGCACTCGCCGACTCGGTGTTCCTCGACGTGACCGGTCGCACCGCGAAGCGCCTTCTCGAACTCGCCGGGGAGTCCGACGAATTCACCCTTCCAATCACGCAGGAAGAATTGTCCGGAATGGTTGGCGCATCCAGAGAACGTGTGAACAAAGCGATTTCGGCATTCATCCGACTCGGCTGGTTGACGCAAACCGATCGTCGCTACACGATCACCAACCGCAAGCAGCTCGAGATTCGCTCCCGTTAAACGACGCCGCTGACAAATGCGGTGATCATTTGCGCGTCGTGCGCTTGACGACTCGCCCGGTGAGTGGAGACGGAATCATTCGAATCCACACCCCTTTTTCGCCCTCTGCCCATGGGTAGAGCGACAAGGATCGAAGCCGCCGCATCAACTCGGGTGTTTGTTCGGGATCGACGAGCTCGGGAACGCCACGTGCAATGACACTCCAAGCGAAGTGTTCTCGTTCATCGATGTGGTCGACTTCGATCACCACTTCCTGGTTCACGGAATCGGCGATTGGACTCTCGGCGGAACACCGGAACACGATCGCCTCTCCATCCCAGGCGTAGTTGATTGGATAGAGGTGAACCCGTTGGCCGCGAGTGAAGGCGATCCGGGCGACCTCTTTCGCTTCGAGTCGGTGGACGCACTGAGCGAGCGGAATGACCTCGTTCCCCGTGCGCTCATCAGTGAACGACATGACAACCTCCTCGACTGGTGTGCCCATCACCGTGGCTCGCGCTGACAAGAACACCCAGGGGCGAAAGTCCTTGATTGTCCCACCTGCGGTCGGTAAGTCTGTCTCGATGTCCACCCACGCCGATCGTCTGACCGAAGCAATCCTGGCCACGGCTGCCGATCCGATCATCGTCATCGACGAAACGGGTGTCATCGAAATGGCGAACGCCGCAACGAGCAGACTTTTCGGGTTCACGCACGAGGCCCTCCTCGGCAAGAACGTCTCCATGCTGATGCCAGAACCGTTCCGCACCGAACACGACGGCTACATCCAGCACTACCTCGAGACCGGAGAGACCAAGATCATCGGCGTCGGTCGCGAGGTGCCGGCTCAACGGAGTGACGGCTCGACGTTCCCCATGTTTCTTTCGGTGAGCGAGGTGAACGGACAGAAGCCGCGTCGCTTCACCGGCATCATTCACGACCTCACCCATCGGGTCGAAGCTGAACAAGCCCTACTCCAGGCAAACTCAACGCTCGAGGCGCGGGTGGAGAATCGAACCAGCGAACTGCGAGCCCTGCTCGTCGAACTGGAACGATCGAACCGCGATCTGGAGCAGTTCGCGTATTTCGCATCGCACGATCTGCAGGCGCCTCTCCGCAATGTCCGGCAGGGTCTCGAGCTACTCGACGAACACCTTGTCACGACGCTGGGCGAAGGCTTCGACGACGAGGCGCAGGAACTCCGTCGTCTGGTCTCCGATGCCGTCTCGCGTATGGAGGAGTTGATACGAGGCCTCCTCGACTACAGCCGGGTCGACCGCCGCAAGGTCAGCCCTGTTGCGGCCGTTGACTTGAACGTGGTCGCGACCGAACTGCGCCAGATCCTTCAGGCTGATCTCGCAGAAGCGGACGCCGAACTCGTCATCGATGAGCTCCCGATCGTGCAGGGCGACCGTCTGCAGTTGCGCCAAGTGCTCCAGAACCTTCTCCAGAACTCGCTCAAGTACCGGGTCGATGAGACGCGACCCCGCGTCGAGATCAACGGGCGACCCGAGGGAGAGGAGTGGATCATCAGCGTTGGCGACAACGGCATCGGAATCGACGAGGCCCAGCACGAACGGATTTTCGAACTCTTTGGACGAGGACACTCTGGTTATGAGGGGGTTGGCCTCGGGTTGGCGATCGCCCAACGGATCGTCGAAAGCCACGGTGGCCGGATCTGGGTTGAATCCGCTGCGGACAAAGGCGCAACGTTCCATATTGCACTGCCCCGAAATCCATGATGTGTCGAGAGCTGCGCGCCGAGCGAACACGCATCCTCTTGGTCGAGGACAATCCGATCGACGCCCGCGTCGCACTACAGGCGTTGGATGGCCTGACTCGACCACACGAAGTCGAACACGTGACCGATGGATCCGAGGCGCTACCTGCGCTCGACCGGGCCACGGCCGCGGGTACGACCCACGACCTGATCCTGCTCGACCTGAATGCGTCTGGTGTTCGCGGACTCGACATTCTGCAGGCCATTACGACGAGCTCGGAGTATCGACACATCCCGGTGGTGATCCTGACGACATCCGATCATCAACCCGACATCGACGCGGCAGCGCAGCATGACGCTCGTGCGTATTTCGTCAAACCGAGATCGCGAGACGACTGGACCGAGATACTCGACGCGCTGGATGCGATCGTGGCCGATTCGACGCCACCATCGCCTAGAGCAGATCTCTGAGATCAGCCATGATCCCGTCGATGGCGTCCTTTGGCGTGCTGCCATAAGCGAGCTGTCGCCCATATTGAATGAGTGCCGCGGCCACGACGGTGGGCGGTGCAGCGATGTCGAACTCGCTCAATCGAAGCGAGATGTATGGGAACGGGTCGCTGCCGACGAGGGATCCAACTCGTGCGAGCTCGTCAGCGATGGCGTAGAGCATCCGACCTCGCGGCGACACCTGATCTTCGAGCACTTCCCGGACCCAGGTTTCGACCTCGACCGCATCAGCGCGCGCGGCGATCCGCTTCTCGATCTCGGTGAATGTGTGCGACGCGACCGCTTCGAGCAAACCCGTGCGCGAGGTGAAGTGATAGTGGATCGAGCCCTTGGTGACGCCGGCGGACGCCGCGATCGATTCGAGTGAAGCAGAGAGGTCCCCGCCTTCGAACGCTGCGATCGACGCCCGCAGAATCGCACCGCGCGTCGCGTTTCGCCGCTCCACCTGGGTTGCCATTACGTCGACGGTAGCAAAGCCTCCGTGATCTGCCGGATCGGTTGGGACTTGGCAAACACCTTGACAAGACTTACTGACCATCGGTAAGTATCTACTATGACCAACCGTTCATCCTGCGGAATTCTGGGCGTGCATCAGACCGACTTTGCGGCCAACCTGCGCAAGCAGAATCGAGACGTTGGAGACCTGGCCGCCGAGGCGGCCATCGGCGTGCTCGAAGCAGCAGAGGTCGACCCATCAGAGATCGAATCGATTCACGTGGGCAATGCCTTCGGTGCGTTGTACACAGGCCAGGCCCACATGGCTGCGTTACCGGCCACGGTGATCCCGGAGTTCTGGGGAGTGCCTGCCATGCGCCACGAAGCGGCATGTGCTTCGAGCTCGATCGCGGTGTTGTCTGCGATGGCCGAGATTGAGGCCGGTCGGTACGACTGCGTCCTCGTGCTCGGCGTCGAGCAGGAACGCACGATGCCCGGCGCTGAAGCTGCACAGGTCCAGCACGCTGCCGCATGGGTCGGCCATGAAACCGACGGTGCGGAGTTCATCTGGCCGGAGACATTTGATCGCGTCGCCGAGGAGTACGACACCAGATACGGCCTCGATGAGAGCCATCTCCGGGCAATCGGCGAGATCAACCTCACGAACGCCAAACGAAACCCGCACGCGCAGACGCGCGACTGGGCCCTTTCCGAAGCCAGCTTCAGTTCGGATGATGTGGCCAACCCGGTGGTGAGCGGTCGACTTCGACGCAATGACTGCTGCCAGATCACCGACGGAGCCGCCGCCGTGATTCTCGCCTCGCCACAATGGCTCGAGCGAAACAAGCGACGTGCGGTTGCGCAGATCACCGGTTGGGGTCACACAACCGTTGGCCTGCCGCTCGATGCGAAGTTGTCCTCGAGCAAGAACGAGCCGTACGTCATGCCCCATGTGCGAGACGCAATCGTCGGTGCTTGGAACCGAGCTGGCATCGCGGGAGCCGAGGAGTTGGACGCGATCGAGACCCATGACTGCATGACCCCCTCGGAGTACCTCGCGATCGACCACTTCGGGATCACCGCTCCTGGACAGAGCTGGCAGGCGATCGAAGACGGCACGATCGCACACGACGGGTCGCTCCCCGTCAACCCAAGTGGCGGCCTCATCGGGGGTGGCCATCCGGTTGGCGCGACCGGCGCCCGGATGCTGGCCGATGCAACGAAACAAGTGACCGACACTGCAGGCGAATACCAGGTGGAGGGAGCCCGACGGGTCCAGACACTCAACATTGGCGGGAGCACGGCGAGCACCGTCAGCTTCGTCGTCGAGAACACATGACGGCACACATCACGCCCACCCGCCTGGCCAGACCGAGCGATGCGGAGAACACATGAGAACACAACAGCAGCGACCGTTCGTGAACACACTTCCCGACGATGACGCGCATCCGTATCGCTCGGGTGCATGGCGGCCACAGGACACCGAATACGACGCATGGGACCTCGACGTCATCGGCGAGATCCCTCGAGAGCTCAACGGCGTCTACCTGCGCAATACCGAGAATCCGCTCATGGATTCGATCGGCCGGTATCACCCCTTCGACGGTGACGGCATGTTGCACTCGATCTCATTCGATGACGGCGACGCCATCTACCGAAATCGTTTCGTACGAACCTCGGGCCTGATCGCAGAACAAACGTCAGGCAAACCGCTTTGGCCTGGATTGGCCGAACCACCGGCAAAGGCAGTCGCCGATCATGGCTGGGGCGCCCGCACGTTTCTCAAAGACTCGTCGAGCACCGACGTCATCGTGCATCGAGGTGTCGCGTTGACGAGCTTCTATCAATGCGGCGATCTGTATCGACTCGACCCCGTGACACTCGAACACGACGGCATCGAGAGCTGGGGCGGCAAGTTTCCGACAGAAGGTGTCTCGGCGCACACCAAGGTGGACGAAGCGACGGGCGAAATGCTCTTCTTCAACTACTCGACCGATGCTCCGTTCATGAAATACGGCGTCGTCGATGCCTCCGGAGAACTTGCGCATTACACCGACATTCCGCTTCCTGGACCACGCCTTCCGCACGACATGGCGTTCACCGAGAACTACGCGATCCTGAATGACTTCCCACTTTTTTGGGACGATGAGGCGATGGCGGCGGGGTATTACGTCCCGAGGTTCCATGCCGAGATTCCCAGCCGGCTTGCGGTCGTCCCGCGCCGGGGCAACTCCGACCAGATCCTCTGGTTCGAAACCGACCCCACGTTCGTCCTCCATTGGATCAACGCCTATGAAGCAGGCGACGAGATCGTCCTCGATGGGTTCTTCGAGGAACAGCCAGCACCGGCTCCAGAGCCGGGTGACGACCTCGAGACCATGATGTTTCGTTACCTCGACATGCATCGCATGCGGCCGCGAGCACATCGCTGGCGTCTCAACCTTCGCACCGGGACGGCGACCGAGGAACACCTGAGCGATCGCACGATGGAGTTCGGGATGATCAACGCCACGTTCGGCGGGCGTCCATATCGCTACTCGTACAACGCGCTGCCCACCGTTGGTTGGTTCGGCTTCGAAGGCATCGTGAAACACGATGTCGAGTCCGGAGTCGAGAGCACCTTCCAACTGCCAGACGGTGTGTACAACTCCGAGACGGTCATGGCACCACGTCCCGGCGCGACGGCCGAGGACGACGGTTGGCTGGTCACCTTCACGTCCGACATCAACAATGACGAGTCGCGCTGCCTCATTTTCGATGCGCAGGACCCGTCTGTCGGACCGGTCGCATCGGTCGGCCTTCCGGAACGGATCGCTTCGGGAACCCACGCCACGTGGGCAGATGCGAGCGCATTGACCCAGCCCTGAAGCTCGAGAACCGGATCCTTCGCCACACGGTCCTCTAGAGTCGGCGAATGGCCAGACAGATCGTGCTAGTCCGACATGGTGAAACCGAGTGGAGCCGCACCGGCCGCCACACCGGCCGCACCGATATTGCGCTGACCGAGCGTGGGCGCCGTGAGGCGGCCAGCGTCGGGCCAACCCTGCATGGATGGGATTTTGCCCACCAGTTCTCGTCGCCGCTCTCGAGAGCTCGCGACACCGCTGAGCTCGCGGAAGTACCGGGCGCAACGAGCGAACTCATCATCGACGACGACCTGCTCGAGTGGGACTACGGCGTCTATGAGGGTCGCACCAACGATGCCATTCAGATCGATGAGCCAGGATGGTCGAAATGGGAGGGCGCACTCGAAGGCGGCGAGACCGCTCTGGAAGTCGGTGTTCGGGCGGACCGCGCCATTGCGAAACTCTCGGCCGCGTCCACCGACGGCCCGGTCCTCGTCTTTGCCCATGGGCATCTCCTCGCGATCCTGATCGCCCGATGGCTCGAACTCGACCCGCGAGAAGGTCGACGTTTCACGCTCGAGACCGCAACCGTTTCGGTGCTCGGCGTGAAACGGACGGACAGAATTCTTCGAATACTCAACTACGGGTGCGATCCTGCGGCACCGATCGACCCCTCTCAGCGGGGCACCTACGAACCGAGTATCAGCTCACCGTCTGGATAGAACTGGCGGTAGTCCGACCCGAACGACGAGAACGACGGCACGCGATCGAGCGGCGCCTGTCCACTCAACGGTGCACCGAGAGCAGCACTCCACCGATCTCCGGAGGCCGAGTCGATGATCTCCGCTCCGACGACCACCAGGTCGAGTGGCTCGCCATCGACCAGGCGAGAGTAGGCCGCCCATCGATCGAGTTCAGGATCGGCAACGACGAGGATCGGTTCTCCGGAGAGCTCCGTCGACAAGAACTGACGCTCGCGAAGATCGACAAACGGAATGGCCACCGAGTCTTCTCCGACGACCACGGCCACCGCCATCAGCTCGATCGAGAACCGGTTGTCCTGCGAGGAAGCTTCGAGCGCGAGCGTGTCGGGGAATCGTTCTTTCCAGTCGCCCCAAGTTGAAAGCGTCGATGGCAGAAGTTCGAGGCTGGTCCCCGTCAACGGACCGAGAATGGCCTCCCCCGTTGGTTGGCTCCAGACGCTTCCCGTGTCGTGATCGAACCACGTCATCGCGTTCATCCACAGGTCGCCTTGGTTTCCAAACACGACCGGCCTGCCGTCTATCTCGCGGCGATGAACCATCGCCGTTCCACAAAGCGGTCACCAGGTGACCATCGTGGGGATCCCACGATGGTCATCGATCACGATCTCCCGAAAGGTCAAAAATCCGACCGGATACGCCCGTTGCTCGCCATTTAGGTCGACGCCGATGATCAGCGCGTCATCGGACCAATCCACCAACGCTGGCTTCACGAATGCCGGGTCGTAGACGGGATTGATCGCGTCTCGGGGAAGCGCCTTCCGGTAGTCGTCGAGGTCGACTCCCGACTCGTCGGTCGGATCGAAGAGTCCTGGGAGGAAACCGTGAGTGGTTTCTGCAGGTTGCGACCCCTCGAGGTCATCGGAGCCGCAGGCCCCCACCAGCACGCCTATTGCAACGAGCAAGGAGATCGAAGAACGGTGAATTCTCATCGACGGTGAAACACCCTCGATCGACCGAAATAGTCCATCGACGACCAATCCCGCACGATGAGCCGTAGCGTGCAATGATCTTCCAGGCCAGTACAGAGGGTTCCATGACGGGTAACGCCAACTTCCGATTCGACGATGTAGCCGTATTGTCGGTCGAAGCAATCGAGGCGCCCGAGCTCGTGACGTCAGCTGACATCGACGCCCGTCTGGCCCCCTTCTACGAACGAACCGGTGCCCAACCCGGATTGCTCGAGTCACTGGCTGGAATCAATGCTCGGCGGCAATGGCATGAGGGCACGTCGTTCATGGATGCCGCAGCGATGGCAGGAGAACGCGCGATCGCTTCGTCGGGGATCGATCGAACCCGCATTGGACTCATGGTCGACTCGAGCGTGTGCCGCGAGCGTCTCGAACCTTCGAGCGCTGTCACCGTGCACAATCAACTGAATCTGCCTTCGACCTGCATGAACTTCGACATCTCAAACGCGTGCCTCGGCTTCCTCAACGGGATGCATCTGGCGGGCACAATGCTCGAATCTGGGCAGGTCGACTATGTCTTGGTCGTCGACGGCGAGGGCACTCGACAGATCCACGACAACACGATCAACCGCCTGCTCTCCCCCGAAGCAACCATCGATGACCTGTTCTCGAACTTCGCCTCGCTGACTCTGGGCTCTGGCTCGGCAGCCATGGTGCTCGGCCGTCACTCCGAAAACCCAGGCAGTCACAAACTGGTCGGCGGCTTCTTCCGGGCTGCGACTCGTCACCACGAACTCTGCGTTGGGTCGCTCGAAGGCATGAACACCGACACCCGTGGCCTGCTCGAGGCTGGAACCGAGGTCGCGAAGCTCGCATGGGAGGACGCCGGCGACAAGGTCGGTTGGTTCGACATGCGCTATTACATTCTCCACCAGGTTTCCCAAGTGCACACGCAAGCGGTCATCGACACCCTGGGAATCGACGGCGACCGAGTTCCCCGGAGTTTTCCAAGCCTCGGCAACATCGGACCCGCAGCAATACCCATCACGCTCGCCGGAGTCGCCGACACGCTCGAGCCGGGTGACGGGGTCATGTTGCAGGGAATGGGTTCCGGCATCAACGCCGCCATCGTCGAGATCCAGTGGTAACGACGGGATCGAGAAAGCCGCGTCTGCAGTGAATTCTTCGACCGGGAGCGCCTCCGAATGATGGCACCGGTCGACCCGGCCCGACTGCCGCCGGCCGATCTCGATGGCCTCGACCCGTCGTGGTCTCGGCTGATCGAGGTTCCGCTCGATGGCGGCGTTCGAACCTTCCATGTGCTCGATACCCATGGCTCGCACGAGGGCGTCGACCTCACGGTTCTGTGCGTCCACGGAAATCCCTCGTGGTCGTACCTGTGGCGCCACGTCTTGGCTTCGCTCCCACCGGGAGTACGCGGAATCGCCGTCGATCACCTGGACATGGGGTTCTCGGAGCAGACGGGCACAGTCCGGAGGTTGGGCGATCGCATCGATGACCTCTGCGAGCTCACGGACGCCATGGATCTCACCGGTCCGGTGGTCACACTTGCCCATGACTGGGGCGGACCGATTTCGCTCGGATGGGCGCAACGCCATCTCCCCCAGCTGCGGAGCGTGATCCTCACCAACACGGCGGTACATCAGCCCGAGGGTGCCGCAGCGCCGCGAGTGATTCGAATGGCTCGCACTCGGAGCGCGCTGCATCGAGCCACCGTCGATACGACAGCGTTCATCACTGGCGCGTTCGAGATGTCGCACCCACGAACCCCAAAGCAGATTCGTGCGGGTTTCTTGGCCCCCTATGACACCAAGGAGCGTCGCCACGCCATCGAGACCTTCGTGCGAGACATACCACTCGAGGACGGGCATCCAACCGCTCCGGTTCTCGATGGTGTTGCCGCCGGATGTGCTCTGCTGCAGAACGTTCCGACGCTGTTGTTGTGGGGCGCCAAGGACCTGGTCTTCTCGGATCTGTACCTCCACGATCTCGAAGCTCGCCTGCCACACGCCGAAGTTCACCGTTGGCCCCACGCAGGACACTTCGTCACCGAGGATGCCGACGTGGCGGGGGCGGTCTCGGCGTGGTTGGACCAGCTCGACACACAGAAGGCGGCGATCGCAGATCGTGGCGCAGCCGGGGATCGTGTGGACACCACACGTTTACTCGAACACATCGACGACCCCTCTCGAGCGTCAGCAACGGCGATTCAAGAGATGACCGGAGACCAACGCAGCATCACCTTTGGCGAGCTCGCGTCTCGGGTTGATTCGACCGCTCGTGGTCTCGCGACGACAGGTGTCGAACCTGGAGATCGCGTCGCGGTCATGATTCCTCCGGGCATTGACCTCGCCGTCGGTGTGTACGCCTGCTGGCGCCTCGGAGCGGTAGCCGTGCTTGTGGACGGAGCATTGAGCCCAAAGCAGATGGGCGCAGCACTCGCTGCAGCAAATCCGAAATACTTGATCGGCATCCCAAAGGCGCTCGCCGCAGCATTCGCGCTGCGTTGGCCCGGGATCCGAATCTCGGCCGACCCCCTGTCGAAGCTTCAGCGTCGCCTTCTCGGCGTGGACTTCGATCTGTTGGAAGTCGAGCGGTCTGCCCTGCCCTCCTCGCTGTCTTTACCTCACGCCGATGAGGAAGCTGGCGTCGTCTTCACATCCGGATCGACCGGCCCGTCGAAGGGCGTCCGCTACACCCACCGCCAGATCGCCGCACAACGCGATGCGATCGCCAGTGTCTATTCCATTACGGCAGACGATTCATTGGTCGCTGCGTTCGCGCCGTTTGCGCTGTACGGACCGATGCTCGGAATCACGTCGGTGGTACCCGACATGGATGTCTCCGCGCCGGGAAGTATCGATTCGGTCAACCTGGCCCGAGCGGTGACTGCGGTGGACGCGACGATGGTCTTCGCATCACCGGCTGCTCTCGAGAGCCTCATTCGAACCAACGGCGACATCGACGATGACCTCCACCGCCAGGCGCTCGCTGGTGTGCGACTGCTCCTTTCGGCCGGCGCACCAGTTCGGGCCTCGCTGTTGTCCGCAGCGAAATCCGTCTTCCCGAACGCCGTGCCGCACACGCCCTATGGCATGACCGAGGTGTTGCCGGTCGCCAGCATCAGCCTCCCTGAGCTCGAAAGCGCCGGCTCGGGTGACGGCGTCTGTGTGGGGAGACCACTCAGCGGTGTCGAAGTCCAGCTGCGCCCACTCGTCGAGGAACCGGCGGACGAAATTGGTGAAATCGTCGTGCGCGCCCCACATCAACGTCTCAGTTACGACCGGCTTTGGCTGACCACGCATCGAGCCTCACAACCGGACGGTTGGCACAGGACGGGTGATGTTGGGCAGATCGACGATGACGGGCGACTCTGGGTCGGTGGTCGAGTCGGGCACGTCTTGTGGACCAGCGAAGGACCGATCGCTCCCGTCGGGCTCGAGAAGTCCGTTGAGTCGATCGATGGCGTCTACAGCGCTGCGGTCGTCGGGGTCGGACCGCGCGGCAACCAGCGGGTTGTCGTGGTGGTTCAGCGCGAGCAGCCAGAACGAAAGCCAGCACTTGCATCACTCGAGCTGATCGATGCCGTGCGAGAGCTGGCCGAGCCCGACGTTGTCGCCGTGTTCGAGGTTCCTGCTTTGCCGGTCGACCGGCGCCACAACTCAAAAATCGATAGAACCGCTGTGTCGGCATGGGCCTCGACCGCCCTCGCCGGCGGAGCCCTGGGGAAGCTCTGACGATGCGTATTCTTGTCACCGGTTCCACGAGCATGATCGGTCGAGCGACGGTTGAACGTCTCCTCGCCCGAGGAGATGAGGTGACCACGCTCCAACGCTCTGCGAGTGGACTTCCCACCATTGAATTCAACGGATCGATCTTGGACCCCGAGGTTGTGGATCGTGCGGTCGACGGCCAGGACGCGGTGCTACATCTGGCGGCGAAGGTCGATTTGGTTGGCGCGTGGGAAGACTTCATGTCGATCAATGTCGAAGGAACGTCCACGGTTCTCGCTGCCGCTCGCGAAGCCGGCGTGGCCAGGTTCGTCCACGTGTCCTCTCCGTCGGTCGCGCACGGCGGCGATCCGATCATTGGCAGTGGAGCCGATCTCGCAGATCCTGAAACGACTCGCGGCGATTACGCCACAAGCAAGGCGATGGCGGAACGGATTGCACTGTCGTCGACCTCGGATGAGATGGCGGTCGTCGCGCTGCGACCACATCTGGTGATCGGTCCAGGCGACACGCAACTCGTCGAACGAATCATCGAACGAGCGAGACAAGGGCGTTTGCCGCTCATTGGATCGGGGCTCGCGCTCATCGACACCACTTGGGTCGACAACGCTGCCGATGCCTTCGTCGCGGCGATCGATCGGGCCCACGGGCTCGGTGGTCGAGCGCTCGTCGTCTCGAACGGCGAACCTCGCACCGTCCACGAGCTGTTTGCGCGTATCACTGCAGCCGCTGGCGTGGAGTGGAAACCCCGATCGATACCCGCACCGGTCGCCATCGCTGGAGGCGCCGTCGTCGAAAAGGTGTGGGATCGCACGTCTCGAGAAGACGACCCACCCATGACCGCGTTCGGGGCCGAGCAATTGTCGACGGCACACTGGTTCGACCAGAAAGAGACCCGCGAGGCTCTGGGCTGGAGGCCCAAAGTGTCCCTCGCTGAGGGTTTCGAGCGGCTCGCCGCTCACTATCAAAGCCAAGGGGTCTGACCCCTTTTTTCGAAAAAGGGGTCAGACCCCTTCGCAGAGAGTGGTGATGCCACCGCTGTGGGTTGTGCGTTAGGTGTTGAGGTCGTAGCTCGCGATCGTGCAGCTGACGGCAAAGATCGGGATCGGGGCGGTGAAGTGCACCGTGCCGGTTGATCCGCCGGCGGCGGCGCTCACCGTGAGGAACGTGCGAATCTCGAACCCACCCTGTCCGGCGTCTGCGTACACCGAGAGGTCGTCGTAGTCGAGCAAGGCATCCTTGTCGTTTCGACACCAGCGGTCGAGGAAGTCGAGATCCCAGGCTTCGTTGATCTTTCCTGAGTCGGGCGTCGCCGGCCAGTGAGAGATCCCGCCCGTTCCCACGATCGCCACCTTTTCCGGCACCGAGTCACACGCTCGACGAAGAGCTTCGCCAAATGCCCATGCCCGATGTATCGGAGTCAGCGGCGGGCCTTGGCAGTTGATGTTGACCGGGATGATCGGAATGTCGAACTCGGGTGTCAGAAAGTGAAGTGGAACCGCGATCCCGTGGTCGAACTTCCACTCCTCGGCGTAGCTCACATCCACGGTCTGCATGACTTCGGTGATCAAGCGATGTGAAAGATCGCGATTTCCCGGGGCGCGGAACTTGTCGATCTTCAACCAACCCGGGTCCTCGATGGGGCCGTCGTAGAAGTCGGCCATGCCGATCGCAAAACTCGGCATGTTGTTCATGAAGAAGTTGGCGAAGTGTTCGGCGGCCACGACGATGATGGCTTCGGCACCAGTCGCGACGATGTCATCACGCATCTGATGGAAGGCCGCGTAAAAGTCGTCGCGCACCTGTGGGTCGGCTTGGTCGGCCCGCCCAGTGATCCCGGGGGCATGGCTGCATACTCCTGCATAAACGAGGGTCATTGTTCTCCACATTTCCGGTGGAGATCCGCAGGAGCCGACATGGTCGTTCGCCTCCGGCTCACTCCCCGGTGGAGTTTCTCGAACCGCTCAGCTTCCAACATCTTCACTTTTCGTTTGGCCAAGGGACTTGGCGTGGGCTTCGGTGCCCTCGTAGCCGGTCATGGCGTACACACCTTCGCGCACGGGACCGTGTTCCTCGATCCCGTCGCGCATCCGTTGCAGATAGTCCTGCCATTCCACCTGATGCAAAGCAGCAAAGTGCATGAGAATTTGGCCGTTCACGCCAAGGTGGAACAACAAACCGATGTCGGGTTCGACGAGGGCCCGCACTTCTTCATCGGTGAGGTCGTACGACTCGATTGCTGCCTGTCGATCAGCCGCGTACTGCTCTTGAACACGAGCATCTCGATTGAGCTCATAGAGAAACTTCTGCACGTAGTAGAGGGACACTTCAGCCTCCCAGCTTTGGGATGGGGTGGGTGTCCAGAGCGATGGAGATGTTCTTGGTCTCCATCGTGAAATCGAAGCTCCAGTCGCCACCGTCACGACCGATACCGCTGGCCTTCGTGCCACCAAACGGTGTCGGCAGATGTCGAACATTCTGGCTGTTCACCCAGATCATGCCGGCGTCGAGCGCATCGGCGACCCGATGTGCGCGTCCAACGTCACGAGTCCAGAGATACCCGGCCAGCCCATAGTCGGTGTCGTTGCCGATCTTGACTGCGTCCGCCTCGTCGGTGAAAGGAATCGCGGTGAGTGCGGGCCCAAAGATTTCCTCCTGCGCGATTCGCATGTCGTTCGTTGCATTGGTGAACAACATCGGCGTGACCCACTGGCCATCGGCGGGGGCATCAGCCCACGGCGTGCCTTCGATGACCGTTGCACCGTCTTTGACGGCGATGTCGCGATAGCTGCAGACCTTGTCGTAGTGACGCTGGTGAATCAGGGGCCCAATCACACTGCCTGGATCGAGTGGATGCCCGACTGGGATGCCCTTCATCTTCTCTGCAAGCCGCTGAGTGAACTCGTCGTAGATCGATTCTTGGATCAGCACCCGACTGGAACTGGTGCACCGTTCACCGTTCAGGCTGTAGATCATGAAGATGACCGCATCGAGCGCTCGCTCGATGTCGGCGTCGTCGAACACGATGACTGGATTCTTGCCACCGAGCTCGAAATGGAGCCGTTTCAGCGTCGGCGCACCCTGTGCCTGAATCATCGAACCCGTGGAAGATTCGCCGACGAAGGCAATCGCCTTGATCAAGGGATGCTCGGTGAGACTCTTCCCGGCACTCTCCCCCGTCCCGTGGACCACGTTCAACACACCGGCCGGCAAACCAGCCTCGAGCGCGATCTCGGCCAGGAGGTGTGCCGTGTAGGGGCTCCATTCGGCTGGTTTGTGCACGACCGTGCAACCGGAGGCGAGAGCAGGGGCAATCTTCCACGTGCTGAGCATGAACGGCGTGTTCCAAGGGGTGATGACACCGATGGGACCAATGGGTTTGCGACTCGTGTAGTTGACGTGATCGGCCGACGGAAGCGACAGGCCGTCGGCAGCGCTGGGCGCCTGGTCGGCGAAGAACCGAAAGTTGGCCGCGCCACGCAGGGCTGCAGCGCTCATGAAACGCATGGTTTGCCCGGTGTCGACACACTCGGTCACGGCGATCTGATGCGCTCGCTCTTCGATGAGATCCGCGACTTCGTGCAAGATCCGCTTGCGGCTCGTGCCGGGCATCGCACTCCACACCCCGAACGCTTCGTTGGCGGCGGTTGCTCCGACGTCGATGTCGGGAGCCGCACCAGCAAACACGTCACCGAGGCGCGCTCCATCGATGGGCGACGTGTTTTCGAACACGTCCCCCGACACGCTTGGCACCAACTCGCCACCGATCATGTGCCGGAGCGGTGCGTCGGAGAATCTGGCGAGGTGTTTGGCTGCCGCGGTCGTGTTCTCGTCGTAGGTGTGTGTCGAAGCCATGTCAGCCCTCGCCATTGGTCATCTGCACGGTCTTCAGGTGCGAAGCGATATTGTTTCTGTTCACCCGGAATTCGGCGTCGATCTCCTGCACTTCGAACGACCATGCGATGTGCAGCGGGCCGGCTTCACCCGCTACCTGACCAGCGGCGGCGTCGAGCACAGAGTTGATCAAGCGATGTTTTGCCTCGGCATCGCGACCGGGACCCATTCTGGCGACCATCGCGACGAAGGCATGGTTCTCGTCTGAGCCATCGGCGATCCGGGTCTGGGCATGTTCGATGCCTCGAATGCGAACGCCAGCCACCGGGACGAAATCGAATGTGAGAACCGTCTGATGAATCACATCGAGCAGCGCATCGATGTCGTGGTGAGCGGCGACATTGCTCGAGTACTCGACGATCAGGTGTGGCATTTGGGTTGTCCAGACGAGGTCATGTTGGGTCGAACGCCCGGCTCACGTCTCGGTCTTCGGAGCAGGGTATTTAACATGTGTACAAGACTGTTTAACATGTGTAGTATCCGTTGGCAACGATATCCTCGACACTTCCGGTCGAGATCCGTCAACGTCGGGTCGAGATCAACAGAAAGGCCCCTATGCGGCTCCTCTCCTACTCGACTCCCTCCGGTCCCAGCTATGGCTTGTTGTCCTCTGATGGGCTGGGGGTCATCGACTTGCGAGGACGCCTCGCGGCGACCGATCTCGGAGAACTACTCACCAGAGGCGAACTTGCGAAGGCATCCGAGTTCGTCGACGAAGAGGTCGACCACCTTCTCGACGACGTCACGTACGAACGCGTCCTTCCTTGGCCGAGAAAGATCTTTTGCATCGGGGTGAACTACGAAGGACGCGCCGCCGAATACGCCGACAAGAGCGACGCCGCCTACCCGTCGGTCTTTCCCCGTTTCCCGGACTCGTTCACGGGACACGGCGAACCGCTCGTACGGCCGCCTGAAAGCGACCAGCTCGACTACGAGGGTGAAATCGTCGTTGTGATCGGCAAGGAGGGGCGCCGCATTCCCGTGGAGGAGGCTCGCGATCACATCGCGGGTCTGACCCTTGGCAATGAAGGCACAATTCGAGATTGGGTCCGGCACGCCAAATTTAATGTCACGCAGGGAAAGAACTGGGAGTCGACAGGCTCGTATGGCCCGGTCCTCGTGACGATCGACGAGATCCCAGACTTCGAGGAGCTCCGCATCACGACGCACGTCAACGGCGAACTCCGCCAGGACGGCTCACCGGCGACCATGAAGTACTCGATCGAGTACCAGGTCCATTACCTCTCGACGTTCACCACGTTGCGCCCGGGCGACATCATCTTCAGCGGCACCCCGACCGGCGCTGGCGCTCGGTTCGACCCGCCAATATGGCTCGAACCGGGGGACGTCATCGAGGTACACGTTCCCGAGTTGGGCACGTTGCGCAACACCGTCGTCGACGAGTTTCCCGACGGCTCCGACTTCACCGCACCGGAGCCACAGTGAGCGACAGCGAAGTGCGAAACACAGTGAGCGAGTTGCGGCACTTCGACGTCTCGCTGCCAATGGTGCTGCTTCGCGCGCGCGAGAGTGCGATGCGGCAGTTTCGGCCGGTGCTGGCCGATCACGACCTCACCGAACAACAGTGGCGCGTCTTGCGAGCGCTTGGATCGGCCAACGAACCCATCGAGGTCGGCGCCCTCGTCGAGCGAACGTCGCTGCTTGCGCCCAGCCTCAGCCGCATCCTCGTCAACCTGGAGGAGCGCGGCCTAATCGACCGACAGACCGCAGCACACGACCTGCGGCGGTCAGAGATCTCACTTTCTGATGTCGGTCGAAAGCTGGTGGCGACCGTCGCACCCGAGTCGGAGGCCGTGTACACCCAGATCGAAGAACGGTACGGGTCGAAGCGACTGCACGCTCTGATCGGTGAGCTCTCCGAGCTCACGGAACTACTCCACGCCACCGAGGAGCCCACATGACGATCACCTCGGAGATCGCGTCGTCCGAAGCTGCGCTGCTCGACGACGCCGAGCGCACAGGGGTTCAGATACGCCAGACGACCGCGCAGTATCCCGAACTCGACATCGACGACGCCTACATCATCCAAAACGCCTGGAAGGACCTGAAGTTGTCCCGCGGGGAGCGGATGGTCGGGCACAAGATCGGTCTGACCTCCCGTGCGATGCAGAAGGCCATGCACATCACCACGCCCGACTCCGGCTTCATCACGGAGTCGATGGTTTTTGATCCCGACTCCGAGCTCGAAGCAGCCCAGTTCTGCGACCCGAAGCTCGAGATCGAGCTGGCCTTCGTCCTCGCCGAGGATCTCGCCGGGTTCGACCTGACCGTCGACGACGTTCTTGACGCGACCGCCTATGTGACGCCAGCGATCGAACTCATCGCCGCGCGCTCGTACAGGCGCGATCCTGAAACAGGTCGAACACGCACGGTTGTCGACACGATCTCTGACAATGCGGCGGACGCGGGGATCATCTGCGGTGGCCGCAAGGTGGCCCCACGCGAGATGGATCTGCGCTGGATAAGCGCACTTGGATATCGCAACGGTGTGATCGAGGAAACCGGAGTCGCTGCGGGTGTCCTCGATCATCCCGCGTCGGGCATCGTCTGGTTGGCCCGACGGTACGCCGAACAGGGACTGACCCTCGACGCTGGTCAGACGATCCTCGCCGGTTCCTTCACCCGACCAATCGACGTGCGAGCGGGCGACCATTTCCGATTCGACTTCGGAGCGCTCGAGGCGTTCGAGTTGTCGTTCACCTAGGGGAGCAAGACCACATGGCGAGTGCGAACAACTACCACCAGGCGCCAAAGGCCAAGGTGTCGGCACCGGCCGGCTGCCCGGTCAACCATGCGTGGTCGCCGTTGAACGATGACTATCTGATCGACCCCTATCCGATCGCAAGCGCACTGCGCGAAGAGGGCCCGATCTTCTTCTCCGAACAACTCGGTTATGCCGTCATCACCCGCATGGAGGACATCGTTGAGGTGTTCACGAACCCCGACATCTATGCGTCGACCAACGTGCAAGACCCGGTCTTTCCAATAGGTGAGGGCGCAGCCGAGATCCTCGCGGCTCCCGACTTCAACCCCGTGGCCGTCATGTCGAATCGACCGGAGCCGGACCACGGCCGAATCCGCGTGCACACCCGCGCTGGCTTCTCTCGTCGGCGGCTCAAGACACTGGAGCCGTACATCGTTCGTCGAAGTCACGAGTTGCTCGACGAGATGTTGGCCGGAGAACAACCACGAGAGTTCATCGATGCGTTCGCCTTCCCACTTCCAGGCGAGACCGTCTTTCGGTTCATTGGGTTCCCCGAGTCCGATGACGAGCTGCTCAAGAACTGGTGCAGCGATCGAAAGGCTTTCTCGTGGGGGCGACCTACCGAGGATGAGCAGATCGAGATCGCCGAGAAGATGCTCGCGTACTGGCGCTATTGCCGAGACTTCACCGCTTCCAAACGAGATGACCCGAGCGACGACTTCGCGTCCGAGCTCGTCGCGGCACATCTCGCAGACCCCGAGGAGATTTCCTATCGTGAGGTCGAGTCGGTCATCTACGGGCTCTCCTTCGCCGGCCACGAAGCAGTCACCGCGCTCATTTGCAACAGCCTGCGTTGCTTGCTCCCCCGTCGCGAGCAGTGGGACCAGCTCTGCGCCGATCCGTCGCTCATCCCGAATGCGGTCGAAGAGGTCGTTCGATTCGAATCGAGTCAGATCTCTTGGCGACGAATCACCACCCAGAACACCACGCTCGCAGGAGTCGACCTTCCGGCCGGTACGCCCATCTTCATGAACTTCGCCTCGGCCAACCGCCAACCCGACCTCTTCGAGGATCCCGACAACTTCGACATCCATCGAGAGAACGCCAACCGGAACATCAGCTTCGGCAAAGGCATCCACTTCTGCCTGGGTGCAAACCTCGCAAAGCTCGAAGCAAAACTTGTGCTGGAGGCGCTCGTCGAACGAGTGCCAACTCTGCGCCTCGTCGAGGATCAGCACATCTGGTCATCGGCCAACATCACTTTCCGCGGACCTGAGCAGCTTCTCGTTGAGTGGTGATCGCCGAGTCGTGATCTACGCTCACGGTCATGTCGAAGATCACCACCTCCATCGTTGCTGACAACACCGTTTCGCTGATCACCATCGACGATGGCAAAGCAAACGCCTTCTCGAAAGAGGCCATCGCCGACCTACGAGCCGCAGTCGATGACGCAGCGGCTACCCCCGGAGTCGTCGCAGCGGTCATCGCGGGCAGGGAGGGTGTGTTCTCGGCCGGGTTCGATCTCAACGTCATGCGCTCCGGAGACCTCGGCGCCGTCATCGATCTCGTTGCTGATGGGGGCGATCTCGTCAGTCACATCTATCGATCCGACATTCCTGTCGTGGCGGCCTGCACGGGCCACGCACTCGCCGCGGGTGCGCTCCTGCTGCTCGGCTGTGACGTCCGCATCGGCGCAACAGGCGACTTCAAGGTCGGCGTGAATGAAGTGGCCATCGGCATGGTGCTTCCCGACTGGGCGATGACCATCTGCAGAGAACGACTCGACCCCCGGTATCTCCAGCGAGCGGTGGCGAACGCCCGGATCACCGACGCCACAAACGCGGTCACCGCCGGCTTCCTCGATGTCGCCGTCGCACCCGAGGACGTCGTGCCTCGTGCGATCGAAGAGGCAGCGGCGATGGCCGGACTCGACCGGGCTGCATACGCAGGAACCATGCGCCAGTTCCGCGGCGCCATCGCAACGAAGATGACCGGCCAGGCAGCAGCCGATCGAGACCAAGGCCAATCCAGCTGACACGCACGCGATATGCAAAGCTGTGGCCTCGCTGAACGTCTGTACAGGGGCACATATGGCAGTCACAGATCTTCCAGAGTTCATCCGGGCCGATGGACCGGACAAGGTCACCGGGAGCGGTCGATATACCGCTGACATGACGATGACCGGCCAACTTGTGGCGAAATTCAAATACGCCGAAGTCAGCCATGCTCGAATCACCAAACTCGATGTCGGTGCAGCCAAGAAGATTCCCGGCGTGTTCGCGGTGCTCACTGCGGACGACGTTCCAGATCTTCGATACACCGCGGTGATTCCTGATCGAACCCTGTTTGCCCGAGATGTCGTTCGATTCGAAGGCGAGGTGGTCGCTGCTGTCGCGGCGATCAACGCCGATATCGCTCAGCAGGCCATTGACGCCATCGAGGTCACGTACGAAGAACTCCCCGTGGTCAGCGATCTCGAGGAGGCCATTCGTGAGGGAGCCACCCTCGTCCACCCAGATCTCGATTCCTACGACATCACCGGCGATACCCCCCACGGTGGCAATGTGGCCACGCACTCATCGATCGAAATGGGAGACGTGGAGAGCGCCATGGCATCAGCCGACGTCGTGGTCTCGAGTCGTTACGTCGCGGACGCTTCACACGCGGCCCCCATCGAACCACGGGCCATCATCGCGCAATGGGAAGGCGACAAGGTCACCATCTGGACCAGTACCCAAGTGCCATACGACGCACGCGACGGCGTGTGCGAGACGCTTCAACTTCCCTCGAACAAGGTTCGTATCATCGTCCCCCATCTCGGGGGCGGCTTCGGCGGAAAGTGTGGCTTCCATTTCGAAGCGCACATCGCCGCGCTCGCTCGGGCAGCAAAACGTCCGGTCAAGCTCGTCTTCTCTCGCTGGGAGGAGTTCATCGCCCCAGACCGAAGGCGCGAGGGCATGATCATCGATGTGACCACTGGCGTCATGGCCGACGGCACAATCGTCGCTCGCACGGGCTCTCTCCTGCTCGACAATGGCGCCTACGCCGCCGACGCTTCCTTCTTCCCGCAGGCTGCCGCGATGCACGTCGCTGGGCCCTACAAGATCCCCAACGTCAAGATCGACGCTCGTCTCGTCTATACAAACCATCAACCCTCGGGCTCTGTCCGGGCTCCGACGGCGCCCCAAGGATGTTGGGCTGTCGAGTCGCACACCGACGAACTTGCCACCGCCATCGGGATGGACCCACTCGACTTCCGGCGCAAGAACGTGGTGCGCACCGGCGAGGTCGGAGTCGTCGGTCAGACGTATGACGAAATCGGGTTAGACCAATGCCTCGAACTTGCCGCTGAGTCTGCTGGTTGGGGCTCCGAACTCCCCGAAGGCGAAGCCCTTGGACTCTCCGTTGGATGGTGGCCAAGCTTTGCCGCACCCGCGGGTGCATACGCAAAGATGCACGGAGATGGAAAGGTCCAACTGATCACCGGCGCCCAAGAGTGCGGAACCGGGTCGGTCATGACGCTGCGCATGATTGCCGCAGACGAACTCGGCCTCGATCAAACCGACATCGAGCTCGTGTATCAAGACACCGCGGCGGCGCCAGTCGGACCCGGCGCAACAGGATCACAAACCCTCTTCAATCACGGGCGAGCGGTCGAAACCGCTTCAAGGCAGATCGCCGAGCAGCTCAAAGAGCTTGCCGCAGCACAACTCGAGGCCAACATCGACGACATCGTCCTGGCGAATGGTGCGGCCCACGTGGCCGGAACTCCGTCCAAGACCGTGACAATCGTCGAGCTCGCCGCTGAAGCCGCGGGTGGCGATCTCCTCTTGGGAAGCGCTTCTGCTCCGGTCCACGAGTGGCCAGAGACCGTGGGGTCGACTTGTCTTGGTGAACAAGGTTTCGCTTCGTGGATGGCGCCGCAGTTCTCGTGCCACGTCGCTCGCGTTCGCGTCGATCCGGACACCGGTGTCGCACGCGTGCTCGAGGTCCACACGGCGCACGACTCCGGCACGATCCTCAACCCGGTAGCCGCTCACGGACAGATCGAAGGGGGCGTGCTGATGGGAATTGGTCAGGCCTTGACCGAAGGAACCCAGTACGGAGACGACGGTCGACAGCAGAATCCTGGTCTCCTCGAGTACAAGCTCCAGACGATCGCCGACGCTCCATCCATCCACACGCAGTTCGTCGAGATATTCACCCCCAACGCCGGTCCACGTGGGGCGAAGGGTCTCGCAGAGGCACCAAACGTCGCGACCGCCGGCGCGGTCTCGAATGCGATTGCCCGAGCGACCGGGGTTCGCGTGAGGCAGATGCCGATGACCTCAGAGCGTGTGTGGAATGCCGTGTCTGCAGCGGATGCAGAGGTGAGTCCATGACCTTCTCCATCGCGCACTCGCTAGACGACGCACTCAACGCGCTTGCCGAAGGGGCTCGCCCGATCGCGGGTGGCACGGACCTGGTCGTTGGATCACGACAGGGCAAGGGTTCACTACCGAGTCGATTGATCGCCATCGACCGCATCTCCGAACTCGCCACGATCACGCGCGGCGCCGAATCAACCTCCATCGGGGCTGGGGTCACGCACTCCCGATTGATGATCGACGACATCGTCGTCGAAGATTTCACCGCCATCGCCGATGCAGCCGCACTGGTCGGATCACCTTCGACGCGAAACGTGGGGACGATCGGCGGGAACGTCATGAACGGATCTCCCGCCATGGATACCGGCGCTCCCCTCGTCGTGCTCGGAGCGATGGCTGAACTCACGACCAGCTCCGGGTCTCGCACCGTCTCATTGGACGAACTCTGGATTGCGCCTGGTGAGACGAGCGCGGCACCGACTGAGCTCTGCACGGCACTCGTGCTCCCCAATCCAGCTGCATCGTCGGGCTCTGCCTACGTCCGACTCGAATATCGGCGAGCGATGGAGATCGCGATCGTGGGCGCCGCAGCTGCAGTTGAGCTTGACGGTGACAACGTGTCGTCGGTTCGCGTGGCACTCACCGCAGTAGCTCCGACGATCATCGAGGTGACCGGACTCGACGCCTTGGAAGGCTCAGCCGCAGACGATGACCTGTTGGATGCGATAGCTGCGGCGGCATCCGAGCAAGCCGTGCCGATCAGCGATCTGCGAGCCAGCGATCGGTATCGCCGACACACCGTTGGTGTGATGGCGCGCCGCGCAGCCGATGCCGCCATCCGTCGAGCTCGAGGTGAAGTCATTGCCGTCCCGGTGAACCGGGCCCTCGGAGTAGGAGCTGCGTCATGAACGAGATCACCACGAACCAGATCGAACTCACCGTGAATGGCGTTCCGTACGCCGTGGCCGTCGAGACGAGTCGAAACCTGTCGGGCGTGTTGCGTAACGAGCTCGGCCTCACCGGCACAAAAGAGGGATGCGATGACTGTGAGTGCGGCGCCTGCATGGTGCTCCTCGACGGACAACCCATCAACTCGTGTTCATATTTGGCGGTGCAGGCCCAAGGACGCGAGATCAGCACCGTCGAAGGACTCGCACAGGGCGACGACATGCACCCCCTGCAGAGGAACATCCTTGCGACCGGTGGTGTGCAGTGCGGCTTCTGCACCCCGGGCATGTTGATGTCGGCGCACGCGCTGCTCGAGAGAACGCCAGATCCGTCGGTCGAAGAGATCAAAATTGGGCTGTCGGGCAATCTCTGTCGGTGCACCGGCTACGCACGGATTCTCGATGCGGTCGACGCGACTGCGGTGGAGATCAATACCCGCGGCTGAAGACTCCGCACCGTTGGGAATCGGTCACAGCACCCCTTGGTAGCGGTGACCGCCTCGTACGGTGATCTCGATGGTTGACACGGAAAGGCCCCAAGGAACCGCTCGAAGCGCGCTCGCCGTCCCTTCGTTTCGCAATCTGTTTCTCGCGTCGTTTGCATCGAACTCTGGTCGGTGGATGCAGTTCGCCGCCTTGGGAATCCTTGGGTGGGAACTCACCGAATCGAGCGCATTCCTCGGCTACATCATCTTCGCTCAACTCGCTCCGCTCGGGTTCTTGAGCTTGATCGGCGGCTCGTTGGCCGACACCGCCAATCGGCGAACCCTTCTTCTCTCGACGCAAGCCTGGCAGATGGTGTGGACCTTCGTTCTGGCAGCGATGTTGATCGACGGAGAGATCGGCGAGGGCATGCTGCTCCTTCTGGTCTTCATCATCGGGCTCGGCCAAGGCATGTACGCGCCGGCCTTCACGTCGATACTTCCGCTCGTTGCCGGTGAGGAGAACCTGCAACCGGCCATTGCCCTGAACTCTGTTCAGGTGAACGGCGCTCGAGTCGTGGGGCCGTCGATCGGCGGCGTGCTCGCAAGTTCGTTCGGCTTCGCTGAAGTCTTTGCGATCAATGCACTCACGTACACGGTCGTGATCGCGGTGTTGTGGCGTATGCAGCTCCCGAAATCGACGGCCTCGACAGCATCGTCGTGGGCCGATCGCGTCTTTGGTGGCTTCCGCATTGTGCGCAGGGCCCCCCAGGTCGGTCGACCAATCCTGCTCATGGCGATCTTTGCCTTGTTGTGTCTGCCCTTCATCGGACAACTCCCCGCAATCGCGGAAGTGAACCTGGGGATCGACAGCAAGAGCACTCAATACGGGTGGTTCTATGCCGTCTTTGGGCTCGGCGCACTACTCGGAGCCATCCTCGTCGGCACGGTCTTGCTGCGCTACCGCAAGGACTACATCATCCGTGCCGCCCTGCTCGGCTTCGCCGGAAGCCTCGCTTGGCTCAGCCAACTCAACGACATCAACTTTGCCTACATCGCGATCTTCCTCGTCGCGCTTTGTTACTTCACGCTCCCGACGGTGTTCGCAACCATGTGGCAAGAACACGTCGACTCGACGATCCGAGGCAGGGTCGCGGCGATATGGGTTTTGTCGTTCGGAGGTGTGGTACCAATCGCCAACCTGATCGGTGGCCGGCTCGTCGAGGCCACGTCGCTCGCGACGCTCATGAATATCGGCGTGGCTTCGGCCGCAGCGCTTGGGATCTTTGCACGAGTCAAGACCGGACCAGTCGTCGACGAGTCGATTCTCGACGAGAGATCGGCCGCGACAAGGCCATGACGGAGCTTCGTCAGCGAGAGACTTCGCTGACGGATGCGTCGCTGTCTTGGGAATCTGTCGAGCAACGGCGACGCTCGATGCGATCGGCGATCTTCCAGGCAAGCGCGACGAGCGCGACGCCCGCAACGGCGTCGAGCACGAAGTGGTTGCCCGTCAGCACCACCGACGAGACCATGGCGACTGGTCCCACGACCGCGAGGTAGCGATAGTCCGAGTGTGGAATCGCCCGGAACACGGCAAAGACCACCAACACGTTCCAGCCAACGTGGAAGCTCGGTACGGCTGCGTACTGATTGACAAGCGAGGGTGGCTGCAGAATGTGATAACTGCTCGACCAGCGCGCAACCGTGTCGACCATGCCCATGCCGAGAAGTCGTGGCGGCATGACGGGAAAGACGGCGAATACCACGAGTCCGAGGAGACCCGAGATGATGAGCGCGTTGCGAAAGAGGTTGAACGCGTGGCGATGACGGGTGAAGAGCCACACCGCCGTGGCAGCAAGAACCGGCCAGTGTCCCCACACGTAGATCCAGTTCATCAGTGTGACCACGGATGGCGAATCGAGAATGAGCCTCTGAAGCTCGTGTTCGACATCGAGCCCGAGGAACGCCTCGATGTGGAGAATGTCTCGCGCGTTGTTCGCCGCATCGAGCGCATTGCCCATCGTGAGCCGACGCGTGGTGAGGTAGAGGGCCAGCGCTCCGCCAAGAATCGCGACCTGGAGGGCTAAGCCGCGCGGGTTGAAATCCCGACGACTCCCTTTGGTCTCGCACGGTGTCGTAACCGCCACGACGCCTCCTTCACTTTTCGCTCCGCACACCACAATGACAAACGGATGTTATGTGGTGCAAGAACCAAATTACCCGCGGCCTGTGACACGTGCCGCCAAAACGAGAAAAACCGCCGACCCGAAGGCCGGCGGTCTCCCAGAGAACGTTAGTTGCTCAGATGGCTCGGACGTTCTGGGCTTCTTCGCCCTTGCGACCAGGAGCTACATCAAATTCGACGAGCTGACCCTCGTCGAGTGACTTGTAGCCCTCGCCTTGAATGTTTGAGTAGTGCACGAAGACGTCATCGGCGCCCTCGCGTGAGATGAAGCCGAAGCCCTTCTCGGAATTGAAAAACTTTACTGTTCCTTGCATGTGACTTTGCTTTCTATCGGGGTTGGCCTTTTGGTCTACCCACCAACAACTCTAGGGCAAACGGGCTCCGACTACTCGTCCTCCAACAAAACGCTGGGTGAACTGTCCGTACAAATGCCTCGAATACGGCGAGAATTCACGCATCTCGCGCCTGCTACGGTCGACCGAATCGCCCCATTCTTTTCACCGAGATCAACCACGTTTGCCTTCGAAGAGGTTCTTTTTGACGTCGACCCAGGGGTCTTCGACCCCGTCGCACACGTCTCCGGAATGGTGTTTGCCCGCTGGCTGCTCGGCCAGGACTTCACCGATCAACGAGTGGTCGACGTGGGCACCGGATGTGGGTTGCTCGCGCATGCGATCAGCCGAACTGCTGCGGTGGTCGTGGCCACCGACGTCGATGCCAAGGCCGCTGCCTGCGCCTCGCGCAACCTCGAAGACTCGGCTGTCGAGGTTCGATGCGGCGACCTCTTCTCGGCCGTCTCGAACGAGCGGTTCGACCTCATGGTCACGAACCCTCCCTATGAAATTGGCATTGCCCGTCGGCCGACACTTCGCTCCCCCGACATGTTGTGGCGCCTCGCTGAGGGATGGCGGGATGTGGCGGACTCCCTTCTCCTCGCCTTTCCCACGGACTCGATCGACATGCTGGTCGACGCTGGCTTGCACCTTGATCTCGAGGAACGGATTCCCACAGAGGGGCGCGAACTCGGCATCTTTCGAGGCAGTCCTCGACGTTCTTAGGTGGCCCTCGCGAGCTCCACGATCCGGCCGCCCAGAAAATCCACCAGGAGGAGCCGATCACCATCGAGGGTGAGGTGTTGTGGCCGTTCGATCCCCGCGTAGATCACGGCTCCTGCAGCAGGTGTGAGTTGGGGCTCGATCGGGACCGAGACGATCTCACCGCGGTTCCACAGAGACACCAGCAGCTCGTGATCGTTCCATGGGGCCACGACGATGGACGTCGGGGTTGCACCCGCGTCGAAGAGCGCCTGCGATTCTGGAACAACAGCACAGGTTGCCTCGTTTGCATCGCGTTCGACGACCGGCCGGTTGTTTCCAACACACCTCGGCCAGCCATGATCTCGACCTTCGACCACGGCGACGACCTCATCCTCTGCCGGCGAGCCATCGAAGGTTCCATCGGTCATCTCCGTGCTCCAGAGTGTGCCGTCGGCGCCGCGCGCGTGGGCATACGCATGTTTGAACCCGCTGGCGACCGGAGCGATCGTCCCCGAGGCATCGACCGACCACAGCACTCCTGAAGAGTTCATCGGCGATGAGTTCGAGTCCTCGATGCTTCGTAGCGAACCCGATGTGTTGAACAACAGTCTCTCCCCATCGACGGTGAGCGTTCCCTGGGAGCGCCCGTTGAAGGCCATCTCGTCGACCACCACCTCGCGCGTGCTGCCGTCGAGCGGACCGCGGGTCAATCGTCGACGCTCCATGACCCACAACTCATCGGCAAAGACCGCCACGCCCGTTGGTTTGTCGAGCCCCTCGAGCACCAGCTCGGGTTCGGCCGACACGTCATTCGGATCGATGCGCACAACCGTGCCGGTCGCATCGTTCTCCGCACCGGAGAGTTGCGCCAGATACCAATGTTCGGCCCCGATGAAGAGCTGGGTCGGGAATTCGAACCCTTCGACCACGACCTCTGCGACAAGGGGCCCGGCGCGACGGTCGGCGACCTCGAGGTCGTCTGCGCACCCGGTGAGGGCCAGTGCCGCGAAGGCCGCGGCGAGAAGGGTTCGAAGTCGTGGGGTCAAGATGCGTAGAACTGCACGAAGAATTCTGCAGCCGAATCCGGCTCGACATGATGTGGCTGTCTCGGCGCGATGACCTGCCTTTTGCCAGCAACGACGAGCGACCGATCGCCCGACTCCTCGTCGACGAACACCACCGATCCGGACGCGACCACGAGCTCGGCCCACACCGACGTCTGGTGTGCCGCACGAAGTCCCGGAGGAACGGACTGCTGCGTGAACGTCGGGGTCGCACGCGATGGTGTCGCACCTTCGGGAAGTTTGGCTTCGGCCACCCGTCCACCGTACGCGATGACTGGTGTGCACGAGATTCGCTCAGTTTTGTTTGTCAACTATGCGACACGTATGAAACACTAAAGGAATGATCTCCTCATCGCCCGCCCCGATGTCCACAACCGAAGCACTCGCACCCATCGAGGTGCCCGCCTGGGCGTGGCTCGTCGTTGCTTTCGCTGTGTTTGCGATCTACATGGTCACACTCGAGAACGGAGCGCTCCTCGGCGCCACGGCGAACACGCTCCACGAGTTCTTCCACAACGGCCGCCATTTCGGCGCTGTTCCATGCCACTGATCGTCCACCTCCTTCGGGCGCAGTCGAGAACATGAAGCGCGTTCTTCTGAACGGCGTATTGGCCGGACTTGCCGGAGGACTCGCCCTCGCGGTGTACATGCTCGTCATCGGTCGCGGCCCGATCAACGCCGCGCTCGACTACGAGGAAGCTCTCGCACACGAAACCGAGGGCGCGGGGCACACACACGAGGCCCTGTTCAGCCAAGGCGTACAAGAGATCGGGGGGGCGATCGGCCTGATCATCTTCGGCATTGCCCTCGGGGTGATCTTTGCCATCACGCTTGCGGCGATGGCGCCCAAGCTCGGTCACGTCGCTCCCATCCACGCTGCGATCCGCCTCGGGGCTATCGGTTTCATCGTGATCGTGGTCGTGCCGTTCCTAAAATATCCAGCCAATCCGCCTGCGGTTGGCGATCCAGAAACGATCAATGAACGAACGATTTACTACTTTGCGCTCCTCGGACTCTCGATTGCATTGGCGAACGGCGTCTGGAGCTTCATACATCGTGTCGAACGTCCAGCACTTACTCGCGCGTGGTTGGGAACGACGCTCTACGCACTAGGTCTCGCAGTCATCTTCCTCGCACTCCCGGGTGGGTTCGATCAGATCGACGCACCCGCAGATCTCGTGTGGGACTTTCGGTTGGCATCCCTGGGCGGACTGGCCACGACCTGGGCCGTGATGTCACTCACGATGGGCACACTGCTCACTCGACAGGCACAATCCCGACTGCTTCCTCAGAGCGCCCTGACTCCAGCCTGATAGAGCGCCAGATGTTGCCGAGCAGAGGCGCCCCACGAGTACTGAGCAGCGACCGCTTCACCATGTGAGGCCAGCCTCGACGCGAGCTCTTGATCGTTCTGCAGTGCCGACATGCCCTCGGCGATCGATGCCGCGTCGCCAACCGATGTCATCAGGGCGTTGACACCGGGTTCGAGAAACTCGTGGAACACTTCAATGTCCGAAGTGAGCACAGGTAGACCCGCCCCCATCGCTTCGAGCACCACCAAACCCCATCCCTCTTTCAGCGACGGGAAGACGAAGGCGTCAGCAGCTTGAAACCAATCGGGAAGCTCGTCGTCGTCGATCGTGCCGAGAAGATGCAGGTCTCGGTCCTGCTGCACTCCGTGGTCGGCGAGTGAGGCGAACACACTCTCGCGATACGGCCGGTAGTCCTGGAAGGAGTGCCCGCCGATGACCGCAAGGACAGCCTCGTTGCCGGAGGCGATGTGTCGACCAAGTGCATCGACCAAGAACGTCGAACCCTTCCGGGGTTCGATGCCACCGATGGTGAGAAACAGGAAGCGGTCTGTCGCTCCCACCCGCGAGCGAAGCTCGGCGCGCCGTTCAGTTGTGATCGGACGGGCAAAACGTTCTGCGCGCACACCATTCGCCACGACCTCGGCATCGACGCCGTAGTCGGCTTGCAGGAGGCGTTTCCAGATCTGACTCACAACCAACACGCGATCGGGTTCAAGAATCGCCTGTCGTTGGCAGTCCATCAGCGACTGGGTCGTGAAGTCATCGACGTGGTGCACCGTGCGGATCAACTCGAACGAGGATTCGCCGCAACTGATCTGATTGTCTCGAACGCGTGCCGCAGCGCGAGCTGAGATGCAGTCCTGACTATGCACGATGTCGAAGTCACCACGCATCGAATCAAGCCCATCCGTCATGGCAGCGATCCACAGAGGGACCCGTTCATCCAGCGTCTCGCCGCCCTCGGGCGCCCGCACGATGTGGGTAGGCACTCCGACCTCACGAAAGAACCCGACGTCAGGGTCCCCCATCGCAATCACGGTGACGTCGACGCCCAGTTCGAAGAGCGCCTCGGCCAACTCCAGAGTGTGCACGACACCCCCGCGTGGCTTCACCGAGTACGTCGTCAGAGCAATTCGCGGGAACGACGCCAAGTGTTCGCGGACCCCGCTGTCCACAAGCTCAGAAGTCACTGTGCACAAGAGCCGGGTCTCGATTGACGATCGCCGCAGCGGCGAGAGCGGCCCGAGCGGCGGTCTCCGTCACGATGCACCCGGCGTCTCGGAGCGTCTTGCGTTGCGACTCAAACCCTTGCGGGTCAAGGTCGGTTCCAAGAACATATGCGACCACCGTCGCACCCGACGCGACGATCTCGGCGATGACTGGCGCCAACAAGCTCGCTGGGTTCTCGTGTGAGCCATCACCAAGAACGACGTCGAGGAGGACTACGGCAACACTGGAGTCTGCGATCTGTTCTCGGAGCCACTCGATCCGGGCTTCGGGGTCGATCATCGGGTGCGGACGACCTTGCGTGTATTCCTCCTCACCAAGATCGAGACACATGTGCGCTCCGTCGGGCGCCGGAACGGTCCAAGATTTCTCGAGGGGCGTATTCGAGTGAATCGGCCCAATGTGCTCGGTCGCGATCGTCATGGCCTCATAACAAAGTGTGCCGCCGCTGAAGAGGCCGACCAAGCGAGTGCGCGATTGCGGGAGAGCCGTGATGACCTCTGCGACCGCTTCTGGGGTATCTCCGATCCGATCGGGAAGCTCGACTCCGAGTCGCTGCAATGACAGCACCACTCCTTGCTCGAGCGTGTTGCACACGTCGATCGCATCGGGGACACCATCGAGGTCCTCGCGGAGCCCAATCAGCGCTGCGACCATTGGTTTCGATGGCGCCCGTCCCAGCAATGATTCGGCGACTTCAGGAGATGGCGGCTTCGAGACAAGCAAGATCGCGTCGGTGGCAGGATCAGCCTCGAGGGCACCGATTCCCGCACGCGCCATCAACCCGCCGACTTCAGCGCTGAGGTCGCGTCCGCCGACGCCGATCACATGAGAGACGCCAACGCCCCAACGGTCGAGGAGTGCCATGGCCTCTTGTGCTCCCGTGCCCGCAGCGGCCACGATCCCGACTCCCCCAGACTTCACTCGATTCGCAAACCCAAGTCCGGTGCCGGCAATCATCGCCGTTCCGGCGCCCGGTCCCATGACCAGCCGACCGAGGTCGCGAGCGCGCTCCTTGAGCGCGATTTCATCGCTCAGGGGAACGTTGTCGCTGAACAACAAGACGTCGAGCCCAGCAGTGAGCGCCTTCTGCGTCTCGAGCGATGCGTACGGCCCCGGCACCGAGATGATCGCTACGTTCGAGCCATCTTGTTGTGCGATGGCTCCCGCGAGGTCGGTGGCCGCTGGCGCAGCATCGTGACCACTCGATGATTGAACAGCTGCGAACAGGATGTCGTTTGCGACCTGGATTGCGGCAGCGCGAGGTTCTGGATCGGCCGAGCGCACGGCGAGCACGAGATCGTTCGCCGATGCGTCCTCGACATCGTCGAACCCCTCCGCGGCTAGTGCTTCAAGGTTGGCAGCGGTTCCCATGAGCGCCCAGGCGTAGTCGATCCCGACGACAGCGAGCATCGAACGAGTCGCCTCGAGAAGCCGCACGCTGTCCTTGTAGCTGTCTCGGAGGACTTGTAGTTCATGCATTGATCGCTGTTTCCTCGCTGTCAGGAGATGTGGATTTGGGTGGCTTGATCTTCGTTCCACGGTGTCCCTGAATTGCTCCGTATGCGTTGTCGACCGTGGCGTAGACGAGTTCTGGAGAGGTGATGGCCGCGAATCGCTCTGCTCCCGCGGTCGAACCCTCGACGAAGTGCACGGCCGCGCTGATCTTGGGCCCCATGCTCCCGGGCGGGAACTGACCATCTTCGAGGTGCTTCTTTGCTTCCAGCGGCGTGAGATTGAAGATCGTCTCCTCCGCAGGCGTGCCGAAGTTGATCTTCACGTTCGACACCCCGGTGACCATGACGAGGACCTCTGCGCCAGAGGAATCCGCAATTCGCTCCGCAGCGAAGTCCTTGTCGATCACCGCGTCGACGCCATGCAACGACTCGCCAGCGCGCGCGACGGGAATTCCGCCACCGCCGGCGGCCACGACGACGAAGCCAGATTCGATGAGCGAGGCGATCGCGTCAGCTTCGAGCGGAGCAAGAGGCGCCGGAGAGGGCACGACTCGCCTGAATCCGCGCCCGGAGTCCTCGATCATTCGCCATCCCCGATTGGCCGTGAGCGCCTGGGCGGCTTCCTCACTGAAGAAGGGACCGATCGGTTTCGTTGGGTGATCGAACGCAGGGTCGCTGGGGTCGACCTCCATGTGGGTGATCACCGAAACCGCTCCCGTGATCTCCTCGCCACAGACTTCGTGGAGGGCGAGGCAGATCAAACTTCCGACGGCACCTTGCGTCATGGCGCCGAGGGCGAACAATGGCTGCGCCGGCACCAGATCGATGCTCTCGGCCTGTTGGATCGCCAGGTTTCCGACTTGGGGCCCATTTCCGTGCACGATGATGATGCGCCAGCCCTTACGAATGAGCGATCGAACCGACTTGGCCATGGCCAGTGCATTTTCGTACTGCTCGTCGATCGTGCCGCTTTCGTCCTCGCGGATCAGCGCGTTTCCCCCAAGAGCAAGCACGGCGGTATTCGACACGATTCAGTGTTCCGATCGGATAGGCAACGATGTTTATCGTATAGTAGACGGACAGATGGCCATCCTGGCAAGAAGGGCAAGAGAGACCCATGAACACGACCCCCGAGATTTCCATGCTCCGCCCCGTCTGGACCGAGGCTGAACGCAAGCTCTATCCGCTCGCCACGGTGAGTCCCGAGAAGTACGAACAGGTCATTCGCCTCGCCCGAGAGGTGGCCGACGGCCTCACAAATGTCACCTCCGAGGCAGAACTCGCAGAGCACTGGGCCGACGGCACGTCACTGGTGGACGAGGCGGCCGGCCGAATTGGTGTACCCGTAGGCGATCTGCCACCGGAGAATGTCGCAGGTGTCGGGTTTGCACTTCGCGACGCGGAGCTCCGGGCACTCGAACATCAGAAACAGTTGGCCACAACGATCAGCGCCGCCAAACAAGATGGCGAGTCATGGGCGCTGTTGCACGAACAGGGAGATCTCAGCCACGGGCTCATGGATCCGTATTCTGCGATCCACCTCCATTTGACAACCGGCGCCGCGATCGTCTCCTCCGTGGAGCAAAATCCCGTCGATGGTCAGGTGAACCACGTTCTGACCGTCATCCGGATGGACTCGACGACAGGCGAGGCCGTCGACATCGATCCGGGTATCGCAGACGTCCAGGAACACGCTGACGCCGCGGTGTTCCTCGAAGCCAGAACCTCGCTGATCGAACAAATCAATGCGATGTCCTGATCGGCGACGTTTCCTTTAGTAGACGAAAGCCGCTACGTTCTGGTAGGAAAGGGAATGGCCGCACGCGTAGTTCGCGGGCGCCGAGGAGGAACACACGTGTCAACCACCGACCAGGTCCGCAGCGCGATTCCGACTGCGGAAGACGGTGAGCGCCTCTCGCAGCTGATCGTCGAACTGCAATCGAGCGGAGTTCGGATCAACACCGAGTTCGAGCGTCGGCCCGGTGGAGCAGGGCCATCCGACGCCGGAATGATCTGGGTCGAAGGTCAGCCGCTCACGGTGCCGGTCGATGCTGAGTTCGTCGCCGACACGCCGTTCAGTTTGGAGGCGGAGGACGCCGGCTTCGGGATCTACCGTGATGGAATCCGAGTCGCGTCGGCAGCGCCGGCCGATCGACCACGTTTCTACGACATGTCAACAGCGGATGGGACGCCGTACTGGCAGATCGCTTTGATGCATCTCGACAGCCTCGCCAGCACGGTCTTGCAGACCTGCGCCTACTGGGGCAACGACGACCAATGCCATTTCTGCGGCATCGGCGTGTCGCTTGATTCAGGCAACACCGTGAAGGTGAAACGACCCGAGCACCTCGCCGAGGTCGCCGTCGCCGCCAAAGAACTCGACGGCGCCGTCGACGTCACACTCACGACCGGCTCGACGTACGGGAAGGATCGTGGCGCCTTGTACGTCGGAAAGTGCGGCAAGGCCATGATCGAAGCATCTGGTCTACCCGTCGAGGTGCAGTTCGAACCACCTGAAGACCTCACGGTGATCGACAAGGTCGCCGACATGGGCATCAGTTCGCTCGGCATCCACGTGGAGACTTTCGATCCAGCGGTCCTGGCACGCATCGCACCACCCAAGGCGCGGACGGGGATCGAACGCTACTTCGAAGCTTGGGAGTACGCCGTCAAGCGATTCGGTGAGGGCCAGGTCACGACATACGTGATTCTCGGAATGGGCGAAGATCCCGAGCTGATCATCGATGGGTGCAAACGCGCAGCGGACATCGGCGTCTACCCATTCATCGTGCCGTTGCGCCCAGTGCCTGGCAGCCTCATGGCCGACGTGACACCGCCAACCGCCGAGTATGCCGATCGAATTGCTCGGCAGGTGGCGCCGTATTTGATCGAGCGAGGCCTCACCGCCGACAAGGTGCAAGCAGGCTGCGCTCGTTGTCAGGCATGCTCGCCACTCGGCGCCATCGAACAGTCGCTCCAACTCGGCGCATCGAAACGCAAGCTCATTCCGGTGATCGGGGCGTCCTGATGCAACCGGTCGCCTGCTGGACAGCCGACCACGCGCATATCTCGTGTCACTTCGCGATTCGGCATCAGGTGTTCGTCGAGGAGCAGCGCATCATGGTGTTCACAGACGTAGACGCGTGGGACCGTCACCGCGACACCCACCACGTCCTCGCCGCGTCAGGCAACCACATGGCAGGAACGGTTCGGTTGTACGCCACCGACGACGACGGAACGTGGAAGGGAGATCGCCTGGCTGTGCTTCCGGCGTATCGAACGTCGGTGGTGGGTGCCCGCCTCGTGCGTTATGCGGTCGCCACTGCGGCGGAGGCGGGCGGCAAGGTCATGCACGCCACGGTGCAGGTTCCCAATACCCGATTCTTCGAGCGGCTCGGCTGGCAGCTCGATGGTCCGATAGCTACTCACTACGGCCTCCCTCACCAACCGATGAGGATCGATCTCCCTGGTTCGAAGACGGCCGCAACGAAGGTGCCTGCAGAACCTGAACTCCACCTCCCCGTCTCAGGGTCAGCGTTGAGCCCGCTCCTCACTCACGTGTGAGCCCATAACCCCGTGATCGAGTCGCTGCCGAAGTCGAGTAGTTGGAGTTGATCTCCCGCTCCGGACACGGTGAGAACCGAGTCCGACGAAACCGTCCCGACGATCTCGCAATGCAGGTCGGCGCGATGGAAGATGCCGCGACAAGCCTCCGCCGTCTCCGGCTCACACGTGAGCCAGAAGGCGTAGCTCGGGAAACAGATCAACCACTGCAAGAAATCGGTGTTCTCCGGCACAGGCAAGCGATCAAGGTCAATGCTGGCTCCGAGTCCCTTGAACTCGAGAAGCATGGCGAGAGAGCCCAGAGAGCCGGCCATCGACACATCCTTGGCAGACGCGGCCACCCCTGCCCCGCTGACATCCGCGAGCACCCGAATATCTCGCGCAAACCGATGCGATTGCTGATCGATCGATCGAAAGAAAGGGAAGTCCGTACGCATCTCTCCGTCGAGGAAGCCGGCAAAGAGAACCGCTTGTCCTTCGGCAACGTTGGCCATGGAGAGAACTCCAGGAGCATCTCCAACGGCAAACGCGGACACCGAAGTGTCTCCAGGACGTTCGGTCAGATGACCGCCCACGATGGGAACGCCGTACATCTTCGAGGCGTCGACCATGCCCCGCATCACCTCGGCCGTCATCTCAGCGGGCCCGACGAGCGTGTTGACGATGCCGAGGGGGATTCCACCCATTGCCGCAACGTCATTCACGTTTGCCAGGACTGCAGCGATTCCTGCCCCGTAGGGGTCAGCGGCAACAAAGGGTGGCGACAGCGCCTCGCCACACACGACCACACGATGGTCGCCGACCTCGACGATCGCACCGTCATCGCCAGGACCGTGAACCGGGTCAGAAACGTCGATCGCAGCGCTGACTGCGGCGATCGCACCCTTCCCGGACACACCCGCGTACTGGCGAACCGTGTCAACGATTGTGTCCAGCGAATATCCCCGAACGTTCGCGTTTGGCTTCATAGCCGTATCGTATAGTAAACAGATCTTGTCGGTAGAGAAACGGGGCGAACAAGCAGATGTCGATTTCGAATTCGAATGCGCCGACTGCCGAGCTACCGAATGAGGTACGCGTGGTCAACGTCGGCCTGCCGCTCTTTGAAGAGGCCGTCCGCGACCAGGGAGCAGAGGTCGTCGGGGTCGATTGGCGAATTCCTGCCGGTGGCGACACCGACGCGGTCGCAGCGCTCGGCCGTCTCCTCGGGCCGAAGTCGGCGTCGATTGACACTGCGAATACCGAGGTCGTCAGACGCCTCAACGATGGCGTCCCACTTCTGAGAGCGATCGAGTCCGCGACAGACGTGGTCCCAGCGATGTCGGACCGGACAATCCTTCACTCTGGACCAAGCATTCCTTGGTCGGAGATGTGCAATCCTCTCCAGCGCTCTGTGCAGGCGGCAATCGTCGCAGAGGGTTGGGTGCCCGACGTGGCCTCGGCGGGTGAGGCCGTTGCTTCTGGAGACGTCGAAATCGCACCCGCAAATCTGCATCAAACAGTGGTCCCAATGGCAACGGCAATCGGACCTTCCTCTCCGATGTACGTCGTAACCAACGACGCAGGCGGGACCGAAGCATTCGCTCCCCTCAATCAAGGTTCGGGTCAGGTCGCGTGGTTCGGCGTCGACAACGATGCGGCGATTGAGCGTCTCCGGTTTCTGCGCGACAGCGTGGGACCCGTGCTCGCAGGAGCCATTGCCTCGATGGATCCCACCGACACGTTCTCGCTTGCCGCCCAGGGTGTTCCCATGGGAGACGACGTGCACATGCGCACACAGGCCACCACCAACCTCATGCTCCGCGATCTCCTCCCACACCTTGTTCGCTCCACTCATGGCTCCGCTGGAGAGGTCGCATCGTTCCTGAGCGGGAATCACCTGATGTTCCTCAACATCGCAATGGCTAGCGCGAAGGCACTCACACTCTGGGCGGGCGAGGTCGCCGGCTCCAGCATCGTGACAACGATGTGCCGGAACGGGACCACATATGGGATCCGTCTCCCCGGGCACGACGACCAGTGGTTTCTCGCACCCAGCCCACCCGTCCAAGACGCGTTGTACTACCCCGGTCACGGCCCAGACACCAGTGCCCCAGACATCGGCGACAGCGCGGTTCTCGAGCTCGTTGGGCTCGGCGGCCCAGCAGCGGCCAATTCCCCGGCAGTCGCCGGCTTTCTCGGAGGGCGAATGTCCGATGCGATCGCTGCAACCAGAAACATGCAACGGATCTGCGCTGGTGAGAGCGGTCGCTTTCGATTGCCGATCCTCGACAACGTCGGCACACCGGTCGGAGTGGACGTCCGCAAGGTGGTCGAGTCAGGAATCACCCCAGCGGTCAACACCGGCATCGTGCACGCGTTCGACGGCTCTGGACAGGTCGGAGCCGGAGTGGCCTGGGCGCCCATCGAGTGTTTCGTAGACGCACTTCTCGAGCTCGATCGGTCAACCCCATGAATCGGCTGCCCCTGCTTCGACCTGCACGATCGATCGGCGCAGCCGCACATGCAGTTCGGGAGCGTGCCCGAGCGAACGGAGACCAACATGGACGAGTGCTCGGAAGCTTCCGTCACGGCCACTACGTGAGATTCGGGACAACGACATTCGCAATCGGCCAAGAGTGCATCCACCCCGGGCCGCTGCACCTGCTGCACACAGGCCCATCACCCGCTCTCCGAATCGACTCTCCGATCACAATGTCCGCCGACCGCCTCTGGTCGCGGCGCGTCGAGATCAACCTGAAGGGCGCAGCGCTATGGAACCCATTGCAGCTCGGCCGGGAGGACCTGCTTTTCTCGCTCAGAGTTCTGACCCAGATATGCCAGCCAGTTCCTCCTCCAGATCTCGATGTGGAGTGGCAAGCCGTCGAGGTTGCCTCACGTGAAGAAGATCTCACGTCGCTCCGCACGCTGCTCGAAGGAAGAGGGCCCGGCCTGACCCCGGTTGGCGATGACGTACTTGCGGGATTCCTCTTTCTCTACGCGATTTCGCGGCCCGACGACAGGCAAGTTCGCGTCTTTTCTCAGATGACGGCAACCAGTGACCTCAGCCGAGATTTCCTCTACTGGGCAGGACGCGGGCACAGCATCGAACCGGTGTATCGGCTGATGCGACAGGCCAGCGTCGGGCACGAAGATGCCGCCGAGCAGACCGCTGCGATCATTCGGGGTATCGGCGCGAGCTCGGGGGTCGCCTTGCTCGCCGGGATTGGCCTGGCGGCCGCGGCGCTTCAGCGTGAGAAGGAACTTCGTGCAAGCCTCCCACTCGATGTGAAACCCGCGCGCAGCTGACGCGGGAGGCGAGCGACCAAATGATCCCTCGCCGCTATCGCCTGCTCGTTGGGAGCGACCTCAGCGAGGAGTAGGACGGATCCGGTCGTCGCAGCGATCGCGCCAGCCTCATCTCGCTTGCCAAGTAGATGCAGGGCGAGCGCCTGGTACTTGGCGGATCCCCGGTCACGAGCGTTGACCAACAACCGCTCGGCAGATTCCGCACCCACGCGACTCGCCAGCTCGTCGACCCGCATCTCGGCACGCCAATGGAACGGCAACCAGCCCGCGAGCAGCAGACGAGCATCTTCGAGAAGCTCGACGGCCCCATCAGGATTCCCCTCCATCATCCGACACTCGGCGAGTGAGCAGAGAGCATGAAGCTCCTGTTCGATCTGTAGCTCCCCTTCGTCAACCTCTCGCGACTCGTCGAGTGCCTGCTCAGAAAGTGCCTTTGCGCGGTCGAGATCTCCCAGCTCTCGCCAAACCCACGCCAGGCATGTGTTGGTTCTCGCGCGATAGAACGGAACGTCGTTGCGGTGCAGGAGCGTCTTCTTCGTTTCCAGCGCTGTGAGCGCACCCGAAAGGTCACCTGCATTGGCCCGCGCGAGACCCTGGAAGAACAGTGAGCGCAGAAGAGGTCGAAATGCGCCGATCTCATGGCACAACGCAACACTCTCATCAAGCGTCTCGATCGCTTCCGAGTAGTGGTCGCTGTGAGCAAGCAGTGCCCCAAGACAGCTGAGTGCCGATGCACGGACATTGAAGTCCTCTGCCCCGAGCTCAGCCAATGCCCGTTTGTAGGCGGCGGACGCGTTGTCGAATTCCCCACCCCAATGACGAATACGCCCAAGGAGTACCCAGGCGCTCGGATGCACGCCCGGCATCGACGTGGCCTGTTCAGCGCGCGCAATGGCGATGGATACATCGCGTTCGTAGTAGGCGGTCCATCCCTGTCGTTCGACGGCCTGCACCTGCAGGCGGGTGTCACCCGTACTCAGCCCAAGTCTTTCGGCTTCGAGGTGGTCTTGGGTCGCCTCGTCATAGCGGCCAAGCTCTTCACGCACGATTCCTCGACCGATCAAGGCCGCCCCTTCGACATCGACAGCGCCAGCGGTCTTCGCCGCAGAGATCGCCTCGGTGAAGAGCCGATCGGCGTCTGCATTCGAGAACGCGCGCTGAGCCATTCGAGCGGCCTCGAGCCATGAAGCCGCCGCGGCATCCAATGCGCCCGCCCGGCCCTCATGCCATGCGCGACTCTCTGGACGATCGGCAAAGACCTCCACCAATCTGCGATGCCGGTTTTGTCGGACCGGACCGATCGTCGCCTCGTACAACACATCGCGAATCACTCGATTGCTGAAGACGAAGTCATCCTCTCGCGCCTGCAGCAAGCTTGCAGCGACGGCGGATTCCAGAGGCTCGAGCAGCTCAGCTTCAGGTCGATCGACCACGTGAGTGAGCGTTCGAAGATCGAAGCTCATGCCGATGAAGGACGCAACCTGCAGCAACTTCTCCACCGCTGGGCCCGCCTGGCGTGCCGAGTCGAGAACGACCGATCGCAACGAGTCGGGCAAAGAGGCGCGCGACACCCCACGCTTCAGGGCGTGCAGTACCTCAACGACAAACAGCAGGTGCCCCTCAGTGAGATCCCAAACGAACTCGGCATCATCACTCAGGCCCTCCGATTGGGCGAGCGCTACCACACTCTCACGACTAATTGGGCCCAGATCGATGACGCGTGAGCGCGCCTCGAGCGCCGCGAGACCATCATCACGATGATCCGCGTGGATGGTCGCCAGGATCAAGAGCGGCACGTTCTCGAGCTCGTGCTGCAGCCAGTGCAACGCATCGACGGTCGAAGAACCTGCGTGCTGCAGATCATCGAAGATCATGAGCAGCGGTCGCCTCTCCGCGAGCTGCTGAACGACATGTGCCACCGTTTGCAGTGCGCGTCGATGTTCGAGGTCTGCGGAGGCACGCTGATATGGAGCGATCTCGATGACTTCACGAAGCTCGGGGATGAGCTCGGCAGCGGTCCCAAGCCAGGGACCGAGAAGCGCTGGTACGTCCTCCGGCGGGGTCGACAGAAGAACGCGCGTGAGCATGGTGAGGATCGGATGCAAGAACAACGAGCGCTCACCTTCGGCGCTGTCAGCTTGCAGCACGATGCCTCCCGTTCGTTCTGCTGCCGCGGCCAAGGCCTCGGTGAGGCGAGTCCGACCCGAGCCGATCGGACCGCGGACCACGACCGAGACGACCGATCCTGAAGCGGCGGCACCCCAAGCGGCGACGAGCTTGCGCAATTCGTCATCGCGACCGGCCAATCGGATGGCCGTGGGAATCGCAACGCCATCGATTTGAAGCGCCTCAACGGTGTGGTCATCACGCAAGATCGCGCTGTACAACTCCTCGGTCTCGTTGCTCGGCTCAACTCCGAGCTGGTCGAGTAGCGACGCGCGAAGAGCGTCGTGCGATCGAAGTGCGGATCCCCGGTCCCCGTTGTTCCAGTGAGCGGTCATCAGCGCACGTGCGGCTTCTTCATCGTGAGGCTCGATTTCGAGCGCGAGTTCTGCCTGATCGATCAGTTCCAGCCATCGCCCGAGCTCGATATCCGCGGCCCAGAGTGATCGACGTAGGCGACGCCCGAGCCCGTCGATGTGGCGGCTGAGATCATCAACCCAGCCATCGTCGCCCAGCGCCATTCCGGCGAGTGGTCGACCGCGTTCGAGCATCTCGAGACCTCGACGTGATGCGCTCGCTGCCAGAGCCGGGGCGCTTCGCGTGCGCGTGTTGGCTTCGTTCACCAGTCGCTCCACCTGCATGATGTCGGTCGTCCAACCCGATGTCGACCCGAGTCGATAACCAAGCGAGACGTTTCCGAGCACCACATCGGATCCAAGAGATGAGCGCAGTCGACTCACGAGCGACGCGACTGTTCGCTCTGCTGTCGCAGGGGCATCGGTTGGCCACAACGCATCGACAATCGTGCTGAGGTCTACCGCACCACCGCCGGCAGCTGCGATGCGCTGCAACGCCAGCGAGGCGCGACCCGCTGGCACGTCGCCAATCGGCCGGCCGGTCTCGTCGACAACGGCGAAGGATCCAAGCAGGTGCAAAACTCCAGCGCTCTTTCGCTGTTCATGCTTGACCATCTACCCCCTTCCGTCGACGCCCGAATCGGACCTCGCTGACTTCCAAACGTGTCGGATACGATATGCTCCCTCGCCTATAGTAGTTTCACCGACTCGCGTCGAAGACCCAGTCAAAACACAGGGATGAAACCGTGGTGACAAAACCCGAGCAGGCAGATTTCTTGGCAACTCCTGCTCGCGCGCCGAAGCCCCGCTCCTCGGGTCTGACCCACGTACTCGACAAGGGTATGCCACTCGAGCAACTCCGTTCGTACATGCTCTCCGTCGCTGGATTCATCGATATTTGGAAGTTTGGCTGGGGCACTGCTTATCTCGATCCAGAGGTCACTGGCAAGATTCTCGAGCTCCGGAGTCACGACATTCGGGCGTGCACTGGCGGCACACTGCTGGAGATCGCCTGGCAGCAGCAACGCTCGGCAGAGTTCTTCGACTGGGCATCTGCGGTCGGGTTCACAACGCTTGAGGTCAGCAACGGCGCGACCACGATGGCATCCGGCGCCAAACGTTCGCTCATCGCCGAGGCGGCTCGGCGAGGTTTCGAGGTCCTCGCCGAAGTCGGGAGCAAAGATCCGGCGAACTATGCCTCACCTTCTCAGTGGATCGGCGAGATCGAGGCCGATCTCGATGCTGGCGCCGCATTCGTGGTCACCGAGGGCCGAGAATCTGGCACCGTCGGCATCTACGAGAGAGACGGCCAAGTCCGCGAAGACATCGTCACATCCATCGAGGCACTCCCAGATCGGGAAAAGATCATCTACGAGGCGCCGCTTCGAAGTCAGCAAGCCTGGCTGATGCGCCACATCGGACCGAATGTGAGCGTCGGGAACATTGTTCTCTCCGAGGTCATGAGCGTCGAATCGTTGCGCCTCGGCCTGCGCGCGGACACGATCGGGATTGCCGATTCGGCCTGTCCTGCTGCGCGGGCGTGATGTTCGACCTCGACCCGACAGCGCAGAACATCTTCCCATCGAAGTATCGACAGGTTGCAGTCAGCCACGCCTCGCCAAGCCTCGATCCAGCAGAGATCGAACGACACTTCGTGGGCCGAGACGCGTACATGCGAACACGATTTCTCGTGCTGCGCGTGGCTGGAGAGACCGCGCTCGCCGAGGTCACCACGGAAGAAACTGAGGCTCTCTTCTCGCCGATCACCGCAATTCGGGTGCTCGCCAGCGCTTCGGAATGCGTCTGGGTCGAGAATGACCGGATCGACGTTGGCATCGCCTCACAGTTTGCTGAGGTGGCAGCCCAACACGATGAAGCAAGATGTCTCGTCGTCGAGGGCAGATACTCACACGTCAGTTTTCTCCTGAACCCGAATCCACTCTGGATCGGCGTACTCGACATCGTGCCGCCGGCACCTTCCAAGCTCGCCGACCAAGCACAGCGGATTCTCGATATCGCCGAAGACCTTCCGCCCGTTGGGCTACGAGTGGACGAACGCAACAGCCTTGACATGTTGAGCAGGAGCGACTCTTCGGACTCGACCTCTGTTCTGATGCCTTGCAAGACCAGCGGCGTCGAGCTGCCCAACGCTGACGTGGCGTACCTGGATCAGCGTCCAGCAAGGCAGGCTTGGACGTTGCTCGGCTGTCAGCGGTCGGCCGAGATCCACGAGGCGTTCTACGGTGATCGCCCCACTCGAGTGGACACCTGCCCGCGACAGTTCATCGCGGCTGATCGAACATCATCGCTGCCTCTGCTCACTCGTTGTTGCCTCTTGCAGCAAGGTCTCGAGAAAAGGGATCGGACGGTTCTCGTTCCGTGGGGATCATCGCTGCGCGAAGTTCGAACGGCGATTGAGATGATGATCGAGACGGAAGGTTTCACGTGGACGCCCACTTGATCGACTCATCAGTGTTCGGCGATCACTGGTCGACCGAGTTCTCGCGATCGCTCTTCGCCGAGCGCTCCAGACTGGCCCGGTGGCTCGACGTGATCGCCGCGCTCGCGAGAGCGCAGGCGGGGCTCGGAATCATTCCTTCGACATCGGCGACAGCCATCACGCAACTTCGAGCACAGGACATCGACATCGCTCGCGTCGCCGAAGGCACACGCGAGACGGCACACTCCACCCTTGGACTGATCCGGGAACTCCAGCGATTGTTGCCCGAAACAGCGCGAGAGGACGTGTACGTCGGCGCCACGGTCCAGGACATCACCGACACCGCAGCTGCACTCGAGATGGCAGAGATCGGACAGTTCATCTGGTCAGGCCTTCATTCGATCGAAACCTCGTTGATCGGCCTTGCAGGAACACACCGCGCCACACCGATGATTGGGCGGACACACGGCCAACCGGGAGCGCCGATCACCTTCGGCTTCAAGGCAGCCAGCTGGCTCGACGAGGTCGGACGCAGCCTCGATCGGCTTGGCGAGGTGAAGACTCGATGCCTTGCTGTTCAGCTCGGAGGCGCCGTCGGCTCGCTCGCATTCTTTGGTGAAAACGCCATGCCGCTCCGGAAGGCCTTCGCATTCGAGCTGAACCTCTCCGATCCGGGGATCTCGTGGCTCACCGCCCGGGATCGATTGGCCGAATTCGGCGGCGTCCTGACGTTGGCCACGGCCGCGCTCGCGCGAATTGCCAACGAAGTATTCACCCTGCAGCGGGCCGAGATCGGCGAGGTGATCGAGGCCACCACGGCAACGACCGTGGGCAGCATCACCATGCCCCACAAGCGAAACCCCGAACGCAGCGAGCAGGTGGTGGCGCTGGCTCGCCTCGTTCGAACCAACGCATCTTCACTCTCCGAAACGATGGTGCAAGAACACGAGCGCGACGCCCGCGGTTGGAAGGCGGAATGGGTGACCTTTCCAACCCTGTGCCACCACGCGACCGCAGCCACCGCGCTCGGTCGAGAACTCATCGATGGGCTGAGCATTTCCTCAGAGGTCATGCTCGCAAATGTGCACGCCGTTGGGTCGGTGCAGTCGGAGCAACTGCTCATGCGTCTCACTGCCCGCCTTGGAAAACACGCCGCTCAGGCGGCACTTCACGAGGCGTACCGAGCAGCGCGAAGCTCGGACCGATCTCTAACCGAAGCCTTGGCGGAGGTTGCGACCTTGGACGAGCTACAAGGTCTGGCAACCGTCGAGACCGGTAGTTGTGCCCAGATGGCAGATGCAGCGGTCGCTGCAGCCACAGCCCGCCGTGCAAACGAGTCCACTTCATGGCGCTGAGGCTTCCCCGCCGAGCGAAATTCGGCATCTTCCCGACACCGCTTCAGAGGAATAGCGCACTGGCAGATGCGCTCGAGATGGGCGAGGTGTGGGTGAAACGAGATGACTTGACCGGGTTCGCCTGGGGCGGAAACAAGGTGCGCACCACCGAGTTTGTGGTGGGCTACGCACTCGAGAACTCGGTCACCGACATCGTCGTCTCCGGTGGGCCCACTTCGAACTTTGCTGCGACCATGGCGGCTGCCGGGCGAGCGTCGGGCATCGCCGTTCATCAGGTCGCGTACGGATCAGAACCCGAGGTGTACCCACCCGCTTTGTGCGCGGCAGTTCAGGCGGGAACGAAACCTGTGTTCACCGGCTCGAGCGATCGCAGCACAATGGAGATCATCGCGGCCGACCTTGTCGAAACCCTGAGGGAAGGCGGTCGAACCGCCATGGCGGTGCCGCGTGGTGGCGCCAACTCGGTCGGTGCGTACGGCTTCGTCGCCGCCGCGGCCGAACTGTTGGAGCAGATCGAACGCGCACGACTTCAGGACATCACAATCGTACTTCCGGTCGGATCGGGTGGCAGTCTCGCTGGGCTGGTGGCAGGACGAGATCGACTCGAGGCGAACTGGTCGGTCATCGGTGCGTCGGTCTCGCGCCCGGCTCAGGCCCTTCTTCCCGCGATCAACTCGAAGGTACGCGAGACCGCGAAAGCTCTCGGTCGCTCCGAGTCGCTCGACGGTGCACCCGTCAATGTCCGGCTCGTCGACTGTTGTGGTGAGGGCTTCGGAGTTGTCACCGCTACAGAAGACGAGTTTTGTCAACGTGTTCGGGACCGCACCGGCTTGTTGATCGACCACACGTACAACACAAAGCCGCTTCACTGGCTCTCGGCACACGGTCGTGAGCTGTCAGGAACGATCATCTACTGGTTCACCGGCGGTGCCCTCGGCGCACTCTCGGGAACCTGCGGCACGTCACCCTCGCCCACTCGCGCCGACCGATCTGAAGGACAGCGATCCAATGGCTAACACGCAACCCGACCCTCCGAACTCACTGACTTCTCGCGTCGCTGGACCGTCCAGCGATGGTCCAGCTCAAGAGCTCATCGACGCTGGGTTCGCATGGGAGATCGCCGATGCACCATTGCTGCACGACGGACTGAATGTCGCCGACCTGGGGCATGTCCTCGACCTGTATCGCAGGAACATCATTCCTGATGACGCGGCACGCCGGCTCCTGACCGAACTGCTCGTGGCACATTCGACGCCCGCGGAAGACTTTCCCTATGACCCCAACTTCGGCGAACCGTACAACTCGCGGGAACGCCTGTTTGCGGAGCGCCTGGGCGACATTGCCGGCTGGCTGCACGCCGGTCGCCCGCGACGCGAAGCAGCGCGCGTCGCCCTTCGGATCGTTCTGCGGAAGCAGACTGCAACGCTGGTTGGCGACGCTGGCCGGTTCGCCCGTGCGGCAGCCGACGTTGCCTCGGCGCACAGCGATGTGTTCATGCCTGACCAGACCTATCTGCAGCAAGCTCAACCGTCGACGTTCGGGCACTATCTCCTCGCTTTCGTTCCTCCGGCCTTGCGCGACGGAGCGCGTCTCGCTGCTGCGCTGCGCGAAGTCAACTTGAGTCCAGGTGGCGCCGGTTGTGTCAACGGCACCCGGCTTCAAAACGACAGGTCACACATCGCGTCTTCACTCGGGTTCGCAGATGTGATCGAGCACACGCGAGACGCCATGTGGCAGACCGATACGTTCATCGATCTGCTCGCGACGAGCACGAGCCTGATCTCCAACCAGTCCAAGCTTGCCGAGGACCTCGAGATCTGGGCGAGCCAGGAGTTTGACTACATCGACCTCGCCGGCCCGTACACCCGGTCCTCGGTGCTCATGCCACAGAAGCGCAACCCGTACGCACTGACCATCGCCCGAGGAGCTGGAGGGGTACTCATCGGACGACTCACCGGATTCTTGGCCGTCGTGAAGAGTCCGTCGGCTCGTAGCGACAATCTGATCTTTGCCTACGGTGAAATTCCCCGAGCGCTGGAGCTGTCATCGAAGATAAGTGCTCTCATGTCGGGAGTTGTTCGCACGATGACGGTGAACGCCGATCGTATGTGGGAAGAGTTGGAGGGAGGTTTCAGCCAAGCCACCGATCTTGCTGAGTACGTGATGTTGACAACCGGTATCGACTATCGGACTGCATATCACGTCGTGGGCAACACGGTCAGAAGCGCCAGCCAGCAGGGACTCCGCGGTGTGGACATCACGGCGACGCTCCTCGACGACGTTGCAGAGGACTTGTGTGGACAACGATTCGATCTCGATCCTGACGTTTTGGCCGAGGTACTCAATCCACGAAACATCGTCGCGACTCGAACAGCCGTGGGCGGAGCCGCACCCGAGATCGTGACCGAAATGTCAGAACGATACGGCCTCCAAGCCGACGGATTGATCGAGGAGTCCAACGAACAACTCTCGGCTTTCCAGACTGCGGAGAACGACCTCGTCGCCAGTGCACAACGCGTAATCGACCGGTCCGACTGAGACGAAGGTCACAACGTTGCAGTCCATGTCCCGTTTCGTGCAACGGTGGTGCAACGCGGCCCGCGAGACTTCCGCGCATGGGAATTCGCCACACATCTCGCTCGTGCAGATGCGCATTTCGAGCTGTTGCGCCAAGCCACCACGACCGCCTGCTCGACCTTGAGCGTAATCCGTTCAACACGCTCGTGGAACTCGTCGAGATGGCAACCACGTGGCACGAGTTGGAGTACGGCATCGACGAACCGGTGATCGGCCCCGATTGCTGGCTTGATTTCGCTATGGCGCACACGTGGACCGATCAGAGTCGCGTCATCGATCTGATGATCTCGCTCGGTTCCATCGCACGGCCACGGCGCGTCTGTGGCGCCGAGGCGGAGAGTTACTCACCAATGGCAGAACAACTCGCTTCGGTGACCGCCATTCGGCCACACCCAGTTGCGACGAGCGCTACCTCAGCTTGACATCGCGGCTCAAGCCGGCCGCAGAGCCATCCAGACCGCTCGTGCTGGCCTTTTCGTCGGGTTGGCCCAACGATGTTCTCGATCGGTGCGAAAGTGCACCGAGTCACCAGAGCTGAGGCGGATCGTTTGATCCCCGACCACGACCTCGAGCGATCCCGAGAGCATATAGATCAACTCTTCGCCGGGATGACGTAGCGGATTGTCTCCACTCGAGGCCCCCGGCTCCACTTCCGCGATCGCCGATGCGACGAAGTACTGCCCGTACGGGCCAGAAATTCCCGCGAGATCGATGCCCGTATGTGATGTGAAGACCTTCTTGCGTTCTTTGGCGCGGGTCACCACGACGTACGACGGCACGGCCTCTTCTTCGTCGACGAAGTAGGACACCGGTCGATCGAGAGCCGCCGCGAGCTTGAGCAGCGTGGTGATGGTGGGCACCATGTTTCCCTGTTCGACCTTGTGGATCGCCGCTGGCGAAACATCGGAACGATCAGAGAGTTGCTGCAACGAGAGACCATTGACGTCACGGAGCTCGCGTAGCTTCGGACCGATCGAACTCACGACCTCTTCGAGTTCAACCTCAGACATCGGCGACGGCTTCTCGGACTCGCTTGCGAGGGTCGGATCGCCACGCTTGGCCTTTGCGGACATCGACGTATTGGCTCGGGCTGGGCGCGTCATACGTGGCCAGGTTACCGGAGCTCCACGTGGCTGCGGTGGTTCGCTGGGGACGTCGATGGATGGTTTCGCGCACGTCGGAACCATACACTTTCCGACTCAATCCGTCTCCAATAGTTGACAGCACTTCTGAATGCGCATCAGAATACCGACGTCACTTCATCACGATTGGGAGCTTGAGTGGACGGTATTCACGACATGGGCGGCGAACACGGTTGGGGGTCGGTGACCATCGATCCTGACGAAAAAGTCTTCGCCGAAGAGTGGGAAGGACGGGCATTTGCGCTCGGCGCGATGTCGGGAGGGCTGTCCGGCACGAACCTCGATGCCTTTCGTCACTCACTCGAGCGACTTCATCCGCTCGCCTACCTTCAGGATGGGTATTACGGCCGTTGGTTGGCCTGCGCCGAACTACTCCTCGTCGACAGTGGCATCATCGCCGAGGGCGCCGTCGATGCACGGGCAAACAATCTCCTCGGCAAGGAGACACCTGAACCCCCCGATCCTGAGGTGAACAAGCCGCAGTACGAGCGAGGTGGAGGTGGTTCACTCCGTCAGATCGACGATGTACCGAAGTTTGCTGTCGGCGACCAGATTCGCGCCCGTGACCTCCACGTTGATGGACACCACCGCATGCCCCGATACATCCGGGGCCGCTCGGGCACCGTCAAAGCACTCCGCCCTGCGGCAGTCCTTCCCGATGCGACCGCCCACTTCACTGGCGAGGACCCGCAGCATGTGTACACAGTGACCTTTGATTCCACCGAACTCTGGGGGCCAGACGCCGAACCAGCCACTCTCAACATCGATCTGTTCGAAAGCTACATGGAGCCACGCTCATGACCGCAATGCCAGACTCACGCCCACCAGCTCCGATCAGAACCGAGGCACTCGAAGCGCTACTCACCGAGCGCGGACTGGTCAACGCCGACGCAATCAACGGACTGATCAACCGATTCGTGAACGATGTCGGCCCGATGAACGGGGCCAAGGTGGTTGCTCGCGCGTGGACAGATCCCGAATACAAGGAACGACTACTGAGCGACGGCACCGCCGCCGTCGGCGAGTTCGGCTTTTCTGGACCGCAGGGCGAACACATCGTCGTCGTCGAGAACGAAGAGAACATGCACAACGTGGTCGTTTGCACTCTCTGTTCCTGTTATCCCTGGCCTCTGCTGGGGCTTCCACCAGACTGGTACAAGGATCCTGCATATCGCTCACGCATCGTGCGCGAGCCCCGCACCGTGCTCAACGAGATGGGCCTCGCGCTCGACGAATCGGTCGACATCACCGTTTGGGATTCGAGCGCGGAGAACCGCTACTTCATCCTGCCTCAGCGGCCCGCGGGGACCGAGGATCTGAACGAAGACGAACTTGCTGCACTCGTCACCCGGGAAGCCATGGTCGGAGTCGCCCAAGTCGGCGCACCAGCATGACCGACACCACAACGCTCCTCCAGGAACTCCCAGACGATGGCCCAGCCGCACCGCCACGGTCCAACGGCGAGCTGATATTCGCAGCGCCTTGGGAGGGCCGAGCGTTCGGTTTGATGGTGGCCCTGACCGAACAAGGAGTGTTCACGCTTTCGGACTTTCAGGCTGCGCTGATCGAGTCGATTGCGAAATGGGATGAGCTCGAGCGGCCCGTAGAGGAGTACCACTACTACGAGTGCTGGCTGTCGGCGCTTGAAACCTTGGTCGTCGAAAAGACCCCGGTCACCAACCCTGAGATCGACGCATTGACGACGGAGTTTCTCACTCGTCCCGCTGGACACGATCACGATCACGACCACGACCACGACCACGACCACTAGTGCCAACAGAGCGGACGGTTCAAGGCGTCTGGCTTGGAGCATGGCGCTGCGACGTGAGCGCGGGTGACTTTGATCTGCAGATCGACGAGCCTGAATCGGTTGCTGGAGGGACCAACCAGGGCCCACAACCAACAGACCTGCTCCTGGCATCGATCTCGTCTTGTTTCACCCTTGCCTTGGCGCACACCGCGAGAAAACGCTCACTGAACGTGCAGGAGATTCGCGTCGACGTCACCGGGCACTATGACGGTCCAAGTTTTCGACGCATCGACATCAACGCCTTCGTCGACTGCGAGCCGGCGGAGTTGCCACAACTGCTCGCCGGTGCCGAGCGCGTCTGCTACGTGACCAACACGCTCCGCGGGGGCGTCGAGCTCGTCGTAGCCGGATCCTCGCGAACAGACGTCTCCGATAGTTGAGACTCCGTCCCCTCATAGTTGACGAGCCACCGTCTGGCGTTTAGTTTCCGACATAGACATTTCTTATTAGAAACGTTCCGGGATCAATTGCAGGGGGAACAGGGTGAAGATCGTTGTCGTCGGTGGGGGTGCCGCAGGGCTCGGGGCCGCAGGAGCCGCCCAAGGAGCAAGCCCGGACGCTGAAGTCGTCGTCTACACGGAGTTCGAGGACGTGGCCTACAGCCCATGCGGAATTCCGTTCGTCCATGGCAAAGACATCGAGTCGTTTGACAACCTCTTTCTCGCAACCAAGGAGCAGTACGTCGAGTCAGGAATCGACGTGCACTACGAAACCACCGTCGAGTCGATCGATACGGGAGCCAAGACCATTCAGGTCGCTGGTGAAGGCACCGTCACCTACGACAGACTCATCATTGCGACCGGCTGGCTCTACGCCGACCCTGGAGTTCCAGGCGGCGACCTGGGCGGCCTCTATCGCGTCAAGGACATTCGACGCGCGATGGAGTGGGACAAGGTCCTCGACCAGACAAAGAAGGCAGTCATCGTCGAGTCCGGCTTCATCGCCATGGAGATGACGACTGCACTCCGCCACCGAGACATCGAGGTCACGCTCGTCGATCCCGGACCGTGGCCAATGTCCGATGTTGCGGACCCTGAGATCGTCGAACCGGTTCGCAAGAGCTGGGAAGAGCTGAATGTCGACATGCAGTGGGGGAACAAGGTCACGGCGTTCCGTGGCTCAGGCTCGCTCACACATGTGGAGACCGAGCAGGGCGATGTCGAGGCCGATCTTGCGATCATCGGCACCCACAAGGTCCCCAACAACCCGCTCGCGAAGGACGCCGGGATCAAGCTCGGATCGACCGGCGGCATCATCGTCGACGCACACATGCAAACGTCCGCACCAGACGTGTTCGCGGCCGGGGATTGCACCGAGATACCGCACGGGGTGTCCAACGTACCGTTGCAAGGCCTCTCGGGAAGCCATGCGTACGCTCAGGGCAAGACCGCCGGTGTCAATGCGGGCGGGGGCGAGCGGCAGTATCGCCCCGTCTACGTTCCCTGGGGCATGCTCGCTGGCGAGTGGATGCTCGGTGGGGTGTCTTTCGGCGAGACAACCGCCTCCGCACTCGGTCTCGAATTCGTGACGGGCACCGCCAACGGCATCACTCGTGCTCGGTATTACCCAGGAGTGAAACCAATCACGGTGAAGCTGCTCGCAGATCCCAAATCACGTCGGCTGATCGGCGCCCAGATGGTTGGAGGCGAGGGAATCAAAGAGCGAGCCGATTTCTTGTCGATGATGACGCGAACCGGCATCACCGTCGATGAAATCGCAACGATGGAGAACGTCTACTCCCCTGCCATCGGTGCGTTGAACGAACCCATCGCGGTTGCCGCCCAGAACCTCGTTTCGAAGCTGTAGGGCTGTCATGTCGTTCACACATTGGTTGCGATCAAACTCCGAGCACTACCTCCTCCAGGATTCTCAGGCTCGCATTGCAAAAGCCCAGGGACTGGATGGTCCACGTGCTCCCAAGTCGTTGAAGGACCGCTTCTGGCGCCAGATCTTCGCACCGGTGTATCGCCTCCTGCCATGGAGTGTGCGAAAACGAACCATCCAAGCCATACCGGGGAGCCATCGTCAGGACTGGCCAGAACCCAACTACGAGTCTCGAAAGCCCGCGATCTGACCGGCCTCTGAGGCACGAGGAACGTTCACGGACGAGAAATAGCAAGGCAAGAAAAACACAAGGCAAGAACACACGACAACCAAAAGAACAAGAACAAGGAGCCGGAATGTCAAGAGTGACTATCGAACCGCCTAAGGAAGGCGACGTCATCATCAATGTGGAGGAGAAGATCTTCCCCGACCACCAAGCAGAACCTGGCGACAAGGCCTATGTGTTCATGCACACGGTTCCCTTCGAAGGTTCCGTTGGGCTCGTCAACATGTTGACGGCGACACGTCTTCAACGAAAGGGCTTCGAGCTCACCTTCGTCCTGTATGGACCAGGCGTGCTGATGGCTTCCGCAACCCGTGGTTTCCCATCAGTCGGCCAAGAAGGTTTCCCCGGAAACCTCGGGTTCAACCGTCAGCTCCAAACGCTCATGGACGAGGGCGCAACGATCTACGCCTGCCGTTTCGCGATGGCTGCCCTCTACGGCATGCGGGAAGAAGATGTCATGCCTGGAGTCAAGCCATTCAGTCCACTGGATGTGCTCGATGCAACCATCCAGGCGTGGCGTGACCGGGCGCTGGTCATCACGACCTGGACCGTCTAGTCACGACTTAAGCCCAGAACGGCACATCTGGCTCAGTCAGGGTCGACTCGCAATTGTGAGTCGACCCTGACTCGTTTTCTTGTGTGTCACCTCTCTTCTCTCCACGGTTCTTACGCGATCTTCAGGCACCACTCAGGTGGTGAACACCGGCGCGTCGCACAGTCGGCCCATGATGCTTGGATCCTGTAGACGTCCCTGTCTGGTCGCACTGTCCGCCCTCACCCTTCTCCTCACGTCGTGCGGCGGCGAGGACGAAGACGTTGCCGCTGGCGTCGCCAGTGTCAGCGATCTCGACGTCACCGATGCGGTCGAGGCTGCAGACGCCTTGCAAGCTGCGACCGATGAGACAACGACGCTGTCGGCAGAAGAGGCTGGCCTCGCCTTGTCCGCCTGCATGCGAGATGCGGGGTTCGCCGACTTCCCTGACGCGAGCGTGGACGCAAACGGAAGGTTGAACTTACGAGACGCGCTGCAAGCCTCGGACATCGATCTTCGAGACGAGACCATCCGAACCCAGCTCACCACGTGTCGAGATGACGTGGGCGCGGAGAACTTCGGCGCCGGCCAAGGTGGCGTGAATCGAGAAGGCATCGAAGAGGCACTACTCGGCTACACCGAATGCCTTCGAGGTGAGGGCCTCGATGTTGGCGACATCACCTTTGGGCAACCCGGAGCTGGCGCCGGGGCTACTGGCCAGGGCCAGGGTCAGCCTCGCGGCGAGGGTGGCGCTGGCGGAGATCGTGCGGGACGAATTGCCAACCAACTCGGCCTCGACGCCGATGATCCAGCCGTCGCTGCGGCGCTCGATGCTTGTGAAGGTGCACTCGACGAGGCATTTGCTGGCGTCGGCGCTCCGGGCGGTGCCACGCCTGCAACCGACAGCTGATCATCACCAGACCCTGACATGAACACATCGACAGACTTTCCTCAGCCGGCACGCTGGCCTCTCTTCCTCGTGGGACTCCTCCTGGGAGCGGCGGCCGGGGCCGGCGTTCTTTGGTACGCGACCTCAGGTGACGATCGAGCAGACGAGATCGACATGGCATCGGTAGTCACCGTTCCCGTCACCGCAGAGACTCGCGACCTGGTTTCGTACCTCGAGTGGGACGGGACCCTCAGTTCAGGATCACCGGCAACGGTCGCCGCTTCGACCCGGGGCACGATCACGCGAAACTCCGAGGTTGGCGATTCGATCGTTGCCGGTGACGTCATCGCCGAGATCGATGGCGAGGCAGTCGTCGCGCTCTATGGCTCCGTTCCGCAGTTTCGGGAGCTGACGACGCAGACCGATTCGGGCGCAGATGTGCGCCAACTCGAGGAGAACCTCGTCGCTCTGGGGTTTGACCCCGACGAGACCGTCACGGTCGACGAGGTATTCACCTACAACACGGGACTCATGGTCACGCGCTGGGAGGAATCGCTTGGGTTCGAGAATCCTGACGCCGAGGTGTCCGCAGGCCAAATCGCCTTCATCGACGGCCCGAGTGAGGTCGTCACGAGCACGGCCGTTGGTTCCCAAGCCGCACAAGGCCAAGCCTTGCTGGCGACGGTCACCGTCGCCGACAGCGGATTTCTGCGACTACCGCAGACGGTGAGCTCGATTGCGATGGTCGCCGACTCGAGCACCGAACTGGTTCCGGACATCGTGCTCGCAACAACGGTGGTCGACGACCGCGAGCTACCACTCATCGGTGTCGACCGCCCACCGGATACCGAACGCGAGGACGCAATCGAGATACAGATTCAGGTCGGAGCAACGATCGTGGAGGTCCTGAGCGAGGACCGAGCCTGGGTCGAAGTTGGACGGCCATTGTTCCGGTTCGAGATCGAACAGAGCGCAATCGAAACCGCAGTGGCGGTGTCAGACAGCGATGCGTTCACCGTGGGCACCGAAGTCGAGGTCGAGTTGCCGGACACGTCGTTGGTGACCGCAATGGTCACCGACCTCAGCGTCGTGGCTCGGACCGTGCAAGACGGCCAGAACACAAACACGGTGGTCGACATCGTGATCGAACCGGTCGAACCCTTGAGCAGCACGTTCACCTCCGGACCGGTGACCATTCGAACCGAGGACTCTTCGACTCCCAACGCAGTGGTCGTTCCCGTACGCGCACTCATCGCATTCCTCGAAGGCGGCCATGGGATCGACTTCGAAGATGGTCGCCGCGTCGCGGTCGAGCTAGGCACGTTCGATGACGGTTGGGTCGAGATCACCAATGGGGTCGTGCAGGCTGGCGACACGTTGCTGGCGCCGGCATGAGTGCAATCCAGGCGGACGCCACCGAAGCAACGAAAGAGTCCTCCATCCCGGCGCTGCAATTGAGGGGTGTCGTCAAGGAGTACCCCGGTTCTCCGCCTGTCAGAGCGCTGAACGGCGTCGATCTCACGGTCTCACGGGGTGAACTCGCCGCCGTTGTCGGGCCTTCCGGTAGCGGCAAGTCGACGATGTTGCACGTGATGGGCACCCTCGATCGCCCAACCCAAGGCTCGGTCCACATCGCTGGACATGAGGTTTCGAGCTTGTCCGATCGACGCCTTTCGGCGGTTCGAAGTGAATTGGTCGGCTTCGTCTTTCAACAGTTCTTCCTTCTCGACGGCGAGACCGCGTTGGACAACGTGGCGACCGGTCTCCTGTACAGCGGCATCTCAGCGAGAAAGCGACGGGTCGCAGCAGCCGAAACGCTCGATCGCGTCGGTCTCGCCGATCGAATGACACATCGTCCGAACGAACTCTCGGGCGGAGAACGTCAACGGGTCGCGATCGCTCGAGCTCTCGTTGCTCGCCCGGAGCTCGTGCTTGCAGACGAACCGACGGGAAATCTCGATTCGAAGACGAGCGAATCGATCGAAGCGCTCCTCCACGAGCTCAACTCAGAAGGTGCGACCATCATCGTCGTCACCCACGACAACGAGCTCGCGGACTCGCTCCCGCGTCAGGTTCGTTTCCGCGACGGCGAGATCGAGTTCGACTCGAAGGAAACGTCGTGAGTGCAACGCCGCTCCCTCGATCGAGCTCATTTCGTCTGTCCGACGTCTTTGCCACATCCCTCTCGGGGCTCACGACCCGCAAATTGCGCACCGCGCTGTCCGCACTGGGGATCACGATCGGCATCGGCGCAATGGTCGCCGTGCTCGGGCTGAGTCGCTCGGGGAGTGCCGAGCTTGAAGACCGGATCGCTGCCCTTGGAACCAATCTGTTGCAGGTGTCAGCGGGCCAAGGTTTTGGTGGTGGCGACGCCGCATTGCCGGAGGAATCGGTGTCGATGATCAGCCGAATCGGTCCGGTGATATCTGTGGCCGCCGTAGGTGCCGTCGATCGAGATGTGCTCTTGAACGATGTGGTGAATCCGGCACAAACAGGCGGACTCACAGTCAAGACGGCCGACCCCAACCTTCTCGAGGCGGTCAACGGCACGCTGGCGGTCGGTCGATTCATCGACTCCACCACTGGAGCAACTCCGACAACCGTGCTCGGGAGCGTCACTGCCGAACGCCTCGGCATCCGATCGGTCGACGGAACACAGGTGCTCATCGGCGGCGAGTGGTTCACCGTGGTCGGGATCCTCTCGTCGTTCGATGATCAATCCGACGAGGTGGAGACGCCGTTGTTCAACGACCTGGACCGCGCGGCGTTCATCGGGGTTGACATTGCGGAGCAGCTGTTCGAGACAACGCGAAGCCCAGAGACCATCTACGTTCGTACGACCGAGAGTGCAATCGACGATGTGCTCAGCGTTCTCCCCGCAACCGCAGATCCGGAGAATCCCGAGGAGGTCGAGGTCACCCGACCAACCGACGCCCTGGAGGCACAAGAGGCCGCGGAATCGACGTTCGACAACCTTTTCCTCGGTCTCGGCGCGGTGGCCCTGTTGGTCGGCGGTATCGGCATCGCAAACGTCATGGTCATCGCCGTCATCGAGCGCCGAAACGAAATAGGTCTGCGACGAGCGCTTGGCGCCACACGGGCTCACGTCCGTCGACAATTCCTGCTCGAGGCGTTGCTTCTTTCAGTTCTCGGCGGGGTTGCCGGCGTACTACTCGGCGCTGGTGTCACCGCGTTCTGGGCCAGCAACCAAGGGTGGCGAATTGTGATCCCTCCCGAGGCGATCGTCGGCGGACTGATCGCTGCGGTGGTCATCGGCGCTCTGGCCGGCCTGTACCCCGCAATGCGAGCCGCACGCCTGGCTCCCACCGAAGCGTTGCGTGCGTCATGAGGTCGACCATCACGTCTCTCGTCACCGCAGCGATCATCGTCGGTCTTCTGGCCGCTTCGTGGCTCGTCGTTCGAGACACCGATTGGTATGCGTCTCTGAACGAGGAGGAAGTCGCCGACGAACTGCCGAGCGATCTCACGGAGGTCTTCAACACGGCGATTGCGACTCGAGCCGACGTGTCGGACATCGAAGAGCTCGACGCCACGTTGAACTACGTGGGTCGGGTGCAATTCACCCATCGAATCGATCCGGTGATATCCACCACGACGCAAACGGTCGGCGGAGGCAGAAACGCGCAAACGATCACCACGACGATCGAAACACCAGGGAGCCGTGCGATCACGAACCTTCCGCTGGTCGGGGACCTGCTGGCTCCAGGCGAGGTGCTGTACGAGACAGACTCCACCCCCGTCCATCTGGCTACGGGTGACGTCGCTGCGTTTCGCACCATGACGGAGGGGCAGAGCGGTGTTGATATCGCTCAGCTGCAGTCGTTCCTGATTGATTCGGGGTGGGATGTCACGGGTGAGCTCGAGGCGAGCGGCACGTGGTCAACTGCGACGACCTCCGCGGTCGTTGCCTGGCAGACCGACACAAACCAGGAGGTGACCGGCGAGGTCGCGCTCGGAGACATCTGGTTCGTGGCCGGCCCCGTTCGAATCGTATCGATCGACGCGACCGAAGGATTGGTGGTCTCCGACGGAGACGCCATTTTGACGTACACCTCGACCGACCGGCGAGTGGAAACCTCCGTCGCGCAGGTTCCGGAGGGCCTTCTGGGAGCTTCGGCTCTTACGGCGCGGCTTCCGACGGGTGATGACGTCACCGCAGAGTTGCTGAGCGTTCGAGGCACTGACTCTGGCTTCGATCTCGCGTTCTCCGTCGAACTTGACGAGATCGAGATCGAGGCGTTCAACAGGCTTCCCGTCACGGTGTCTTGGACACTGAACCAGGTGAGCAACGAACTGACGTTGCCTCCGGAAGCACTCAAGCGGGTCGATTCCGGGTCGTACGTCGTAGACGTTCTCGAGGGTGACCTGATCACACGCGTGCCGGTCGAAATCATCGGTCAGGCCGGTCGAGTCGTCGCAGTGACGGGAATCGATGAGCGGGCGACCGTCTTGATTCCTTGACGTTCAGTCACCGGACTTGCGGCGAGTTGGTCGCCGGAAGTTGGGCGACACCCTCTTGCGGGGCGAGCTCGACGGTGCATCCAGTCCTGGATGGTCGGTGAACACTTCGTCGGGCGGTTCGACGTAAGCGGGGTTCTGTTCGATTCCGCTCCAGACGACCATCTGCGGAAACGCAATCGTGATCTCGGCAGCAGTCAAGGCCTGGTGCACGGCAATCATCAGATCGGTGCGAGCTGCGAGCTCTGATGGAACATCACTGTCGTGCCAGTAGAGGATCGAGAATCCGATACTCGAGTCACCGAAATCAACGAGATTCACCGACGGGACCGGGTCGGTACGGACTCTCGGCACCCGGGCGATCGCTTCGGTGAGTGTCTCTCGCGCGCGCACCAGATCGGTCTCGTATGCAACGCCGACCTCGAGCGAGCTGCGACGCCTGGGTTCGCGTGTGAGGTTCACAATCGTCGTCGAGGTCACCGTGGAATTCGGCAGTCGGACATGGGACCCGTCGAGCGCGCGAAGCAATGTGGTTCTCGAGTCGATGTCAGCCACCACACCGGTCCAGCCGTCGAGTTCGACCGTGTCGCCGATGGTGAAGGGGCGCCGGGCCTGCAAGATGATCGAGCTCACGAAGTTCTCGACCACACGCTGAAGAGCGAGCGCGAGCACCAGACCACCGAGACCAAGCGCGCCGACGAGCGGTCCGACTCGAACGCCGAGCGTCGTCAGGGCGTAGAACAACCCGACCAGGAACGCGACGTAGCTCGCCAATCGGGCCAACATGATCGACGCGAACCCTGTGCCCAATCCGTGCGAGATCACCCGACGAAGAAGCCTCGACACGATGATCGACACGAGAATCGTGGCTAAGAGAATGGCTCCGGCTCGCAACCAGTCGCCGCTCGTGAGCGAGCCGTCCACGAGCACCTCTGCGGTGTCCTGTGCAACGAGTGTCGGTGGTCGAATGATCATCTGCCCCAATCCTGGCATCTCCGTCAGCCTCGTGGTCACCGAAGTTGCGACAAGATCTCCCGAAAGCGGTCGGCGTCCTCGGGTGTTTCCACAGGTATCGAGAACTCGATGCGGTCAACGCGGTCGGCGTATCGTTCGTTGAGCTTTTCGGCGATTTCGTCGTAGGTGCCCACCGTGGCAACAGTGTGCAGCACTTCGTCGCTCACCAAGTTCGGCAGTTCATCCCATCGCCCGTCGCGAGAGAGCACGGATGCCTGGCGCGCCAGATCGAGCCACCCATGCAGCTCGAACGTCCGTCGATACGAAGGCGTCGAGAGATAGAACGCGACCCGAGCCCGAACGGTCTGGATGACCTTCTCCAACGTTTGCTCATCGGGAGCGGTGCCGATCAGCGGCTTCATGCACACCTCGACCTCGTCGACATCCCGGTTGACTCTGTTCGCACCGCGGGCAAGGTTGGGCAGGACTTCTGCATCGATGAAGTCGGGGGTACAGACGGGGTGTAGTCGAACGCCATCGGCCACTTCACCTGCCACGGCACACATGTTCGGCCCGATCGCTGCGACGTGTACGGGGATCTTTGGATGTTCAATGGGTCCTGGGTCGAACAGCGGCACCATGAGGTCGAGGTTGTAGTGCTCGCTCTCGAACCGAAGCGGCGTGTGGTTTTGCCAGGACTCCCAGACGGCTCGCATCGCATTTACGTAGTCGCGCATCCAGGGCGCCGGCGCCGACCAGGCCAGGCCGTACCGACGCTCGATATGGGCCCGAACTTGCGAACCGAGACCCAGCAGGAACCTTCCATTCGACACCTTTTGCATGGACCAGGCAGAGAGCGCCGTCGCCGTTGGACTCCGTGGAAACGCCATGGCGACCGATGTTCCGAGCTGAATCGAGGAGGTTGTCGTCGAACCCAGAGCGAGCAGTTGAAACGGGTCGTCCTTTGTCTCCTCGACAAGCACTGCGTCGAGGCCAACGGCTTCGGCAACCGCTGCACGCTCGGCAAAACTTCGGATGTCGAGCGGAGTATCCGGTTCGCGTAGGCCCGGATCGAGCTTTCCAAGTGGCAGGAGAGATTCGATGATCACGGCGGACTCCTCGCTGGTCAGTCCACAGTGTGCCCCAGAACCGCTGGTGGTGGTGTCGAGTGAGGTCGCTGCGACAGGTCGATCGATTCGAGTGCGCCGAGAAAGTCCGCTGCCCAGACATGGACGTCGCGATCGGCGACCACGGCGGCCATCTCTCCGCTCCGCCTCCGTGCTTCGTCGGCGTCGCGAGTGATGGCTCGTTCGATCCCCATGATGATCGATTCCGGATCGAACACGTTGACGACATCGGCACCTACAGCGAGCTCTTCGGCAGCTCCAGCGAACTCGCTGATCACCACCGAGACCGGATCTCCATCGCGCGCAATGACGTACTCCTTGGCCACCAGGTTCATCCCATCGGCAAGCGGCGTGACGAGAAGGACATCGGCGGCCAGATAGAGCGCAACGATGCGATCGAAACTCAGCTCGGCGAAGTGATAGTGCACGACGGTTCGGCCCAACTCACCATGCTCCCCGTTGATTCGTCCGACGAGCTGTTCGACCTCGTCGCGAAGTCGCTCGTACTCCTCGACCGACTCACGGCTCGGCACGGCCACCTGCAGAAGCTGCACTCGTTCGGACAACCCGGGGTGGCGACGCAACAACAGATCGAATGCGGAGAGGCGTTCGAGGATTCCCTTGGTGTAGTCGAGTCGGTCCACGCCCAACAGCAGGTAATCCGGGTTGCCGACGCGGTCTCGAATGGTGGCCGCATACGCCTGCACACCCACGTCATCGGCCAACTCTCGGCATTGCTCCACATCGATCGAAATCGGATCGGCGCGTACCTGCGTATCGATCAGTCCCGGTTCGGCGAGAATCTCTGCATCGAGCGCGTCGGCGCGCTCGTCCATCAACTGCACCGCAGCTCGGAAGTTCTCCACGTCGGAGGCGGTCTGAAATCCAGCGACGTCGGCGCCAAGGATCCCTTCGAGGATCTGCGTCCTCCAGGGGAGGCGCTGGAAGAGCTCGACGGGTGGAAACGGGATGTGCAGATAGAAGCCGATCCGAAGATCGGATCGGAGCTGTCGCACTCGTTGGGGCACCAGCTGGAGCTGGTAGTCGTGCACCCACACCGTCGACCCGACTTCGGCGACGGCCGCGATACGTTCGGCGACGCGATCATTGACCTGCTCATAACTTGTCCACCAGGTCGGTTCATCGAGAACGGGAGGCCGTACCCAATGGTGATAGAGGGGCCACAACGTCGCGTTGGAAAAGCCGTCGTAGTACTCCCGCTGCTCTTCTTCGGTGACCGAGAAGGGCACCAGATCGATGCCGTCATGGCGGAAGGGTTCGACCTCGCTGTCAGGCGTACCCGAGCCGCCGACCCAGGTACCTCCCCGCGCTTCGAGAACCGACGTGAGGGCGGCCACGAGGCCGCCGGGGCTGGTCTCCCAACCGTCGGGGCCAAGGCTCACCGGCAGGCGATTCGACGCCACGATGAGCTTTGGACTCTTTTCCTTGCTCGTTGGTTCCACGGAACCTTCACCCCGCCGCTGTAGATGCAATGGGAACGTTCTCCTTGGCCAGGGTAGCTACTCCGCTTCGCCTCGTGCAGCGGCAAGGTCTTTCTCGAGTTCGTCGATTCGATCCTGCAGTTGTCCAATGGCCCCTGCGATCTGTGGTTCGGTGTAGCGAGGGGTGATGTATTTCGGACAGTTCCACGCCGTCGCGAGGACCTCGACCGTCACTGCTCCGTCGCTTCGGATTCCTTCGGCCCCAAGTGCTTCAAGCAGCTCCGCTGACGCGGTTGGATGATGTGTGGCACGTCCGTAGATCTTGATGCGCGAACGACTCGGATAGTCGACGAAGATCAGCGACACCTTGCCGTTCGCGGCGACGTTGCCCGTCCCGATGTATTGCCGGTTCCCGCTGCGCTCGACCCAGCCAATCGTGTGGTCGTCGAGAATCTTGACAAATCCGACATCGCCCCCACGATGTTGGACATAAGGCCAGCCTGTTTCGCCCACCGAGGCCATGTAGAAGCTGTCGCGACTGGTGAGGAACAACACCTCGTTCGGGTCGAGGGTATGGACGTCACCGGGGCCCGGTCCAACGTCGGTGGTGTACAACCCCATCGAACCCTTGAGTTCTTGCAGCTCGAGCACTTTTGGTGTCACCGCAATGTCGAAGAATTCGGTCATGGTCGTTCCTCGAACATCATTCTGGCGGCACGACGAGCGTGCACAATTGGTTCCACCGATCCGAACATCGCTGCCTGCACGATCGCTCCATCGACGAGAATCGCCAGAGCGTCTCCATCGGCCGAGATCGACGAGAGGTATCTGGCCAAGGACTGCTTGTGCCCGCGAATGATCTCGACGTGTTGTTCGGTGAGTTCGCTCGATTCGGCATGTGTGTTGATGAACCCGCAGCCACGAAAGTTCGTTGCGGTCATCCATGAGGCGAGCGCGTCGAAGACCGCATCTGTTGGGTCGGAGCCTGTTGCGAGGTTGCGTGAAACCGCTACCGAAAAGCCGTCCATCCACACGCGGTGTCGGGCGCGCAGCCACAACGAGACCAGATCGGACTTCGACGGGCAGATCGAATACATCCGCCGAAGGGACACACCCGAACGATCTCGAATTTGTGCCATCGATACACCAGCGACCCCGTGCACATAGAACAAGTCGTCGGCTGCTTGCTCGAGCGCACCTGTCGCTGCGGTGTCATCCATCGTCGCTGCTGGACTCATGTGTTTCTCCTCTGCGTCATCCTCGTCATCGGAGCGGAAAGCCGCTCGTATCGCCCTCTTCGCGAGGGCCAAAGAGCCATTTCTCGGACGCATCGATTGCAACATCGTTGATCGAAGCTTCGCGCCGACGCATGAGGCCCTGTTCGTCGAATTCCCAGTTCTCGTTGCCATACGAACGCCACCACTGCCCTGCGGCGTCGCGCGATTCGTACTGAAACCTCACGGCGATCCGATTGCCGCGGAAGGCCCACAGATCCTTGCGCAGGGCGTAGTCGTTTTCGAGAGCCCACTTGTTGGCGAGAAATTCTCGGATCTCGTCGCGGCCCTTGAGAAATGTGTCGCGATTGCGCCACTCGCTGTCGAGCGAATACGCCCCAGCGACGCGGTCCGGGTCTCGGGTGTTCCATGCGGCTTCTGCCCCTAGAACCTTCTTCCACGCGGACTCCTCGTCGAATGGCGGGAATGGCGGTCGTTCTTCGCTCATGGTGATCTCCTCGGATGTGTTGGAGCCAGGTGAGAATACTCGTTCTCATCATGACGCATCGGAAACTCGAGCGCCGCTCGTCCTATTCCCGAGTTGCCTGAATCAGGCGAGCGTCATACCGGGAGCGCCTGTGGCAGTGGAACCGATGCGCGCGGCCGTATGTCCAGATTCGGCCAGTTCGGACAAGACGCCACTTGTCTCACCCGGATCGATCCCGAAGACCAAACCGCCCGATGTCTGTGCGTCTGCGATCAGCAGCTGGTGCAACTCGTCGTGCGATGAAGCGTCGAAATTGTCGCCTCCCCAAGCCAGGTTGCGATGTGAACCGCCTGGCATGATCCCTGCCGCAGCGTGCTCGATGGCACCGGGGAGAAATGGAACCGCGTCGAACTCGACGATGGCGCGCAACCCAGACTCGATCGCCATCCGGCCGAGGTGACCAAGGAGACCAAATCCCGTCACATCGGTACAGCCGGTCGCTCCAGCGACGACCGCGATTCGTGACGCCACATCGTTGAGTCGTGTCATCGACTCAATCGCCCCGGCAGCGACCTCGGCCGAAGCCACATCCGCTTTGATGGCCGTGGTGATCACGCCAACACCCAATGGCTTCGTGAGGATCAGGTCTTGGCCTGGCTTCAACCCCGCGTTCGTCAGGATGCGATCGGGGTGCACTTCGCCGGTGACCGCCATGCCGTACTTCGGTTCGGGGTCATCGATCGTGTGACCACCAACGATGGCAAATCCACCCTGGGTCGCGATGTCCTGCCCTCCCGCCAACAACTCACCGAGCAGCGATGTTGGGAGCGCGTCGGTGTTCCAACCGACGAGATTCAGAGCGAACAACGGACGACCGCCCATTGCATACACGTCGGACACGCTGTTCGCTGCTGCGACTCGGCCCCACGTGCGGGCGTCATCGACGACCGGGGTGATGAAGTCGGCGGTCGAGATGATCGCTCGATCGTCGTCGAGCTGCCACACGGCAGCATCGTCGCCGGTGGCCGTCCCGACGAGGAGTTCATCGGGGGTGTCTGCGTTCAGATCGCGCACCACGTGCGCGAGCTCGCCGGGGGCGAGCTTGCAGCCTCAACCAGCGCCATGACTGAACTGGGTGAGCCTGTGGACGATCGGATCGGAGGTCATCTGCATTCCTCGTTCATTGACTCGCAGGTTACCGTGTGCCCTGGCGCCACCCGGACTCAGGTCTGCGCTCGGTGGAACACCGATCGAACTCGCAGTGTTCCCGTGTGGCCTGATTGCACACAATCTGCGGAACGACTCGAAAGGTAGGATCGCCGAATGGAGCTCTCCGAGTGGGCCGACGCGCAGCGTCTCGCCGAATGGGTGCATGACGCCACCGACACGCTGCTCTCCACCGTCGACGACTTCACCGACGATGACGACCGTTGGATGGGCCCGTACCTCAACATCGTGAACCCCCCGATCTGGGAGCTCTCGCACGTGGGCTGGTTCGCAGAGGCATTCGTCCTGCGTCGCCTGCATGGACGCCACGCGTTGATGACAAACGTGGACGAACGATTCGACTCCGCCGACGTTGCGCACAAAACCCGTTGGGAACTTCCCTACCCAGACCCGCAGGCCACACGTGACTACGTCCGTCGCGTCGCAGATGGTTTGGTTGATGTACTCGCCAATAATCAGGGTCTCGACTCGACCGACCATTACGTGGCGTACATCCTCGGGCACCACGACGCACACTGTGAAGCGCTGACCTATACCCGCCAAACCCTCGGCTGGGGTGACCGAGGCGAGCCGTGGATCCCTGGCGGAACCCCGAGCGAACCGGTCTCCGGCGACCTTCGGGTCGATGTGGGTGAACTCCTCCTCGGAGCGAGCCGTGCGCAACCGTTCGTGATGGACAACGAAAAGTGGGCACATCGCGTTTCGCTCGAACCCTTCTCGATGGCGGTGGCCCCGGTCACCATCGCGGAGTACGCCGCGTTCGTCGACGATGGTGGCTATTCCAAAGACTCCCTGTGGACCGAAGAGGGTCTCCAGTGGCGACAGCAAGAGAGCGTCACCGCCCCCGCGTACTGGCGCACAGTTGGCGACGGATGGCAGCGTCGGATCGGTGCGACCTGGCGCGCGATAGACGAGACCGCGGACCATCCAATGATGCACGTGAATTGGTGGGAGGCGAACGCATGGTGTGCGTGGGCCGGACGCCGACTCCCGACCGAGTCAGAATGGGAAGCGGCCGCCACCACACCTCCCGATGGAGAGCGGCGGCCTTGGTTCCCCTGGGGCGACCGCGACCCCCTCCCCCAGGAGGCAAACCTCGACGGGCGCACCGGCTACACGGTTCCGGTGGGCTCGTTTCCCGCCGGCGACGGCCCTTGGGGGCATCGCCAACTGATCGGCAACGTCTGGGAGTGGACAAGCACAACCTTCGAGCCATACCCACACTTCGAGCCAGACGCCTACCGCGAAAACTCCGAGCCGTGGTTCGGAACACGAAAGGTTCTGCGCGGCGGCTCGTGGACTACACGAAATCGGTATGTTCGCTCCACGTTTCGCAACTACTTCACGCCCGATCGACGAGACGTCTTCGCCGGCTTTCGCACCTGCCCCCGCTGATGGCGGCCATCGTGGTCGCCGCGCCGATCAGGCCCAGCGCGAACTCCGGCAACGACGTCACTGCCGCTCGCTGGGCAGAGCACCTCGCCGCGTTGGGTCATGAGGTCGAGGTGGTTCCCGTGTCCGAGGAGTCCACTGGACTTGACGATCACGTACCGAACGAACTGGCCGCTGCCGACCTTTTGATCGTTCTCCACGCTCGACGATCAGCAGTGGTTGCCTCGTGGTGGAAACAACATCGCCCGCGCCGACCTCTCGTCGTGGGCCTTGCCGGGACCGACTTGTACGAAGACATGCCCGACGATGTCGTCGCATCCTCGACGATCTCGTTGGCCGATGCGTTGATCGTGTTGCAGGAAGAAGCCGTCGATCGTCTGCATGGGTTCAAGCCGACCTGGGCCGAGAAGGCCGTGGTGATTCATCAATCCGTGTCGCAGGTCCTTCCGCCCCGCGTACCCCCGCTGAACGAATTCCGGGTGGTGGTGCTCGCGCACCTTCGCGACATCAAGGATCCTCTCCTCGCTGCACGTGCATCGGGACGACTGCCGTCGGACAGCCTCGTGACAGTCCACCATGCTGGGCGGGCCCATGACGACTATTGGCGACATGCAGCCGAGGTCGAGGAGCGGTCGAATGAACGATACGTCTGGCATCGCGAGCTCGATGCGACAGCGGCTCTCGGTCTACTTGCTTCGGCTCATGTCCTTGCATGCACATCGCGTTCCGAAGGCGGGGCAAACGTCGTGACCGAGGCCATCGCCCTCGGAGTCCCCGTGATCGGAACTCACATCGGCGGCAACACCGGTCTCTTGGGGTCAGACCACCTCGGTTTGTTCCCGATCGGAGATCACGAGGCGCTGGCGCATCTGTTGCATGACCTCGAAACGAGACCAGGGTTGTTGGCTCAGCTCGAGCGACGTTCCATCGAACGCCAGTCGATCACGGATCCGGCAGTCGAACGCGAGTTGCTTGGACGGCTGGTCACCCGACTTCTCACCTAGCGGATGCTGCGGCGAATCGATGCCGAGGCGACATCGACCGCGATCGTGACGACGAGCAGCGCCAGAATTGTTGCCAGGATGCCGTCGTAGTCGAACGATGACGTCTGCTCGTCGAGGCGTCGTCCTAGCCCGGCAGCGCCCACCACACCCACGATCACGGTCTCACGAATGGCCACCTCCCAGCGATAGAGGCCCAGTGCCGCAAAACGTCCTGCAACCGCTGGCACAGTAGCCACGGTGAGGGCTCCCGGAGCACTGGCTCCCATCGCAGCCAAGATGTCGGCAGGACGCTGGTCAGCGTTCTCCACAACTTCAGCCTGCAGGCGGCCCAAGATTCCTGCGTTGTAGATCGCGAGGGCGACCACTCCGGGCCAAAGACCAGGAAACAAGACGAAGACAACGACGAACGCCCAGACCGGTGGCGGTACGGAGCGGCAGATAAGCAGAACGAAACGCACCCCGGCCGCACCGAATCGCCGAGCGAAACCACCGAAGCTCCCCGCGCCGCGGCCTGGCCGACGCGCCAGAAAGGCCACCGGTGAAGCGACCGTCCACGCCAGAGCGATCGAGAGTACGGCGAGCGCAATCGTGTCGAGCGCATCCTCGACGAGTCCACCGAATCCTCCTGTCCCGATCTGCGGAGGCCACGCGTTGTTCACCAGCTCGCCGGCGAGAGTCCGCGCACGGGGCGCCCACAACGTGGAGAAGTCCAAGCCCAGGCGCCACACGGCGATGGGAACCCCCAGTGTGCAGATGATCGCGCTGGCTCGCAGGAAGCGGTCACGCTCGGGCCTTGTTTTCGATTCCACTCCGACGTCGACGGCGATGTCGCGAGCCGCATGCATCTCCACTGCCACAGCACTGCGTCGTCGCCGCACGAGTGACGACCAGCGATCGGCAATCCCGCTCAAGATGATGAGCGCCCAGAGCAACGTCCACATCTGGTTGTAGCGCAGCGACTGAAACGAAAGCGCGAGTTGAAACCCAAGTCCACCCGCGCCGACGATGCCCAATACCGCCGCACTGCGAAGGCTGCATTCAAATCGGTAGAACGCGTACGAGACCAGATCGCTCAACACCGTGGGAACCGTCCCGAAGACCAGTGCGGTCAGCCGTCCGGCCCCCGCAGCTCGCAACTGCAGTTCGGCATCTCGCGGAACCTCATCGATCAACTCGGCGAACACCTTCGCCGTCACCGCCCCAAAGGGAATACCAATGGCCAAGATTGCGACCAGCGGGTTCAGGCCCAGGATGTTCACCAGAACGAGCCCGAAGACCACCTCGTGCATCGAGCGGGGTAGGGCGAACACAACTCGCCCGACCAACCAGCCAACGCGACCCTTGGCCATCGGCCCATGCAACGGACTCCACATTCGCTCGGTGAGGATGAGTCCGCCGATCGTTCCGATCACCACTGCGAGCGCCGTACCGACGAGCGCATATCCCACGGTGACCGCGGCCTCACGAATCGTGAGTTCCACCATCGCTCGACTGAGGTCCGGCTGAAACATGGCCGCAAAAAAGTTCTGGACCTGCGACCAGCCGCGGGTGTTGATGACGTTCGTCGGATCAACCCCCGCCTTCACCACCGACCACACGAGGATCGCAAAGATCGCAACGGCCCACCATCGCCGATCGTGTCTCACCGGCTTTGCCGGCACCGCATGCGAAACGGGCGCGGCCGAGACCGTCATGGCGATTCGAGACCCGGCGATGCATCGTCGAGGACGTAGAGCTCGTCGAGCAGATCCTGCGTCACTTCACCTGCCGGTAGGTCGAAGTACAACCGCCCGTGGCGCAACGCGATGATGCGATCGCAGTGCCGCAGAGCCAGCGGAGCATCATGCATGCTGGCAATCATGGCGCGCCCCGACAAGGAACTGGTCTGTGCGAGCACCGCCATCACCGCGTCTGAACGTGTCGGGTCGAGTGCACTGACAGGCTCATCGGCAAGAAGCAGATCAGGAGCTTGAAAGAGCGCTCGCGCGATCGCTGTCCGCTGCTGCTGGCCGCCCGACAGCTGATCGGATCGGTCCCAGATCTTCTCGGAGATCCCTACGGCGGACAATGCGGACACGATCTCATCGATGGGCCCTGGCCGTACAAGCGCGGCCAACGACTTCGCCCACGACCAGCTGCCGAGGCGTCCGGCAGCAACGTTGCTGGCCACGCGCAGCGGGCCGACGAGAGAGAAATCCTGACTGATGATTCCGATCCGCGACCGGGTGAGTCGATTCGCCCGTCTGCCAAGAGAACCACTCTCGACGCCGAGAACCGAAACGGCACCGGAGCTCGGCAAGGTGAGGCCGGAGGCCAACCGCAGGACGGTCGACTTTCCCGCTCCGGACGGGCCGATCAGAGCGACACGTTCGCCGACGTGAACGGTGAGCGAGAGGTCATCGACCGCGGGTGTGTCACCGTTCGAGTATCGAACGGTGACACCTTCCAGCGAGACGAGAGGCTCAGCCGTCGATCTTTCCGATCTCGCGCCCGACAGCTTCGATACTTGCGTAGTTGCCGCTTTCCGTGTCGATGAACGACCCCGCTCCGAAGAACTCCAGAATCTGTGCCTGTTCGGCGTCGGAGGAATCGAGTTTCTTCAGCGCGTCGACAATGCGGCCCTGTAGGTCATCACCCAGCTCTGGTCGAGCCACCCAGTGGTAGTCGTAGTACGTCGGCGTCTCGAAGATCAGCTGGACCTTTTCGAGGTCGACCTCACCAGCTTCGACGCGAGCTTTCCAAACCTGACTGTTGAGCGCTCCGACTTCGAACGTTCCTGCTTCGACGAGTTCGATGGTCGCATCGTGGGAGCCACTGAAACCGGGTTCGCCATCGAGATCGTCGAGAGCAACGCCGGCCTCGCTGAGGAAGGACTGCGGCATCAAACGACCGGAGGTACTCGAATCGGATCCGAAGGTGAGGGTGCGACCTGCCACGACCTCGAGACCATCGACGTCGGAGATCGGCTCGATACCTGAACTCGTGCTCGCAATGAAGACCGACGTGAAGTTCTCGTCGATGTCGCGTTGGGCGATGGCTTCAGCGCCATCGACCTGCAGACGCGCTTGCACGCCCGTCAAACCGCCGAACCAAACAAGATCGAGATCGCCGACACGAAAGTTGGTCACCGCGGCGTCGTACTCGGTGACCGGCTCGAACTGCACCTCGACGCCCAGCTCGTCGGCAAGATAGTCAGCGACCAGATCGTAGTTTCGAGCAAGGATTTCGGGATCCTGATCTGGGATCGCACCGATGACCAGCGGACCCTCGGATGCTGAGTTTGAGGTGTCGTCTGATCCGCACGCTGAGGCGAGGAGCACGAGTGCCAGGAGAGGGGCGAGAAGTCGGCGCATTGGGGGGATGCCTTTCGGTTGTTTCGGGACGAGGCCCGACGGCCGTCGAAGCGTACCCAACCCTCGATGATCAACGAATAGTCCCGGCGAGATTCATCTCGAATTCACCCGGTCGGGCCATCACCCTCCGGTCACAAGGCTTCTGACCATTGCGGCGCAGTCGTTCTTCAGATCGACCGAGTACGGACGGGGCGACGGATCCCACGACATCTTCACCGCCCACAACGCCAGCACTTCCACGATCGTCCGGGAAAGAACTGCGAGGTCGCTTCCCGTGGTGATGTGCGTGCGCTGATTCTGCAGATACTGATGCCACAGGTCGACCAGGTGGTACCTGCCCTGGGCATACCAATCGCTCGCCAACATCGGAAGCTCTGCAACACAACTCTCGAGAACCATGATCCTGGTCTGATGACGAGACATCATCTCGAACAACTCTGCGGCGAACCGCTCCACCTCGTCTCCGACTTCGACGATCGAATGATGCGTCGTCGGGTTACTCGCTGCTGACCTGAGCCCAAGCTGGACCGGCGCCTCGCTCAGTCGGGCTCGCATGATGGCGGAGACGTCAGCGAGGGACCTCGTCGCCAGTGGGCCGGTCTTGGGAAGCATCTCCGGGTTGTCCGCGTACTCGAGAACCGCCGCGAGGAGTGCTTCCTTTGACTCAACCGAGCGGTACAAGGTGCCCTTCGAAACGCCCAACCGGTCGGCGATGTCATCCATCTGGGTTCGGTGAAACCCGTGCGCCACGAAGACATCAGCCGCCGCAGTCAGCAGCTTCTCGAGACGATCGGGTGGGGTGACTCGTACCATGGTGGTGATCTTACATAACTGACCGAGTCAGTCAACCATGGTCGCTATTCGACTACTTCGCTGGGTACGCCTCATCGAGTCCGACGCGGATCTCGGCGACGAGACGGGCGGCCTCGTCGACGGACTGGCCGTCGAGAATTCTGCGCATGAGCGCCGATGCGACGATCACGCCATCTGCTTCTTCTGCCGCAATGACCGCTGTCTCGGCATTGGAAATACCGAAGCCCACGATCGCTGGGACGGGGGTGACCGCCTTGACGCGACGGGCCAGGACGGTTGCGGCGTTGTCGACGGCGCCGCGAGCTCCGGTCGTGCCCATCGTCGATACGACGTAGACGAATCCACCGGTGTTTTCGACGACCATCTGCAACCGCTCGTCAGTCGTGACCGGAGCAACGAGCAGAACGTTCTCGATGTTGCGCTCCCCTGCTGCTTCGAGCCAGTCGTCACCATGTTCGAGAGGAAGATCCGGAAGGATGGTCGCCCAGCAACCGCCGTCGACAAGATTGTTTGCGAACCGGTCATGCCCATATCGGTAGACGAGGTTGTAGTGCGTCATCGCAATGAGCGGCACACCAAACTCACGCTGCTTCAGCTCAGCGAGACACTGCGCTGGCGTCATTCCGGCATCGAGCGCAACCACCGATGCCTCCTGAATGGTTGGCCCGTCGATGGCCGGGTCGGAGAACGGGATTCCGATCTCGACCGCGTCAGCACCCGCGTCGATCACCGCGTCGACGAGCTCGAGCCAATCAGGGCAGATGCCAGCGGTGACGTACGGCATGAGCAACCGACGGCGCGAGGCACGCTCGGTGAGATAGGTCTGCAGCGAACGAGTGGTTGTGGTGGTCATCGTCCGAGAATCTCCTGTACTTGTTCAACGTCCTTGTCGCCGCGCCCCGAGAGATTCACGAGCACGGTCTTGCCCGCAAGTTCCTCTTTGGCTTTGACGACCCAGGCAATGGCGTGCGCTGACTCGAGCGCCGGAATGATGCCCTCCGAGCGACTCAAGAGCTGAAACGCCTTGAGTACTTCGTCGTCGGTCACGGGAAAGTATTCGGCTCGTTTCGTGAGCGCCAGATGTGAGTGTTCTGGGCCAAGGCCGGGGTAGTCGAGGCCCGCCGAAATCGACTCGGCTTCGAGGATCTGCCCGACCTCGTCTTGCATGAAATAGGCCTTCATGCCGTGGACGATCGCGGGGACACCTCGGCCGGCAGCGGCGCCGCCAGCGGGTTCAGCGCCGACCAGCCGTACGGATGGATCGTCGGCGAAACCCGCGAAGAGCCCGGCGGCGTTCGATCCTCCGCCGACACAGGCAACAGCCACATCGGGGAGGCCTCCGGTCAGCTCGTGCACCTGGGCCTTGGCCTCCGTGCCGATGATCTCGTGGAACGACCTGACCATCCACGGATAGGGGTGTGGACCCATGACCGAACCGAGGCAGTAGTGCGTGTCGACCACTTCGGACACCCAGGCGCGCATCGCTTCGTTAACGGCATCTTTGAGCGTGCGGCTGCCAGACATCGCTGGAATGACCTCGGCGCCGAGCAGCCTCATGCGAAAGACATTTAGTGATTGCCGCTCCATGTCGACTTCGCCCATGTGCACCGTGCAACTCATCCCCAGCCAGGCGGCGGCGGTAGCCGTCGCCACCCCATGCTGTCCGGCACCCGTTTCGGCCAGTAGCCGCGTCTTCCCCATCCGTTTCGCCAGGAGCGCCTGGCCGAGCACGTTGTTGATCTTGTGACTACCCGTGTGATTCAAATCCTCACGTTTGAGAAGCAGTCGAAGGCCGAGCTGCTCGCTGAGGTTGGCACATTCGGTCGTTGGGGAAGGTCGCCCTCCATACGTATTCAGTACGTGCAGGTATTCGGCGCGAAAATCCGGATCACCCCACGCATCGATGAAGGCTGCCTCCACCTCTTGGCAGGCTCCCATGAGCGGCTCGCCGACGTATCGGCCGCCGAATTCTCCGAAGAAGCCGAGTTCGTCGGGTTCGCCCATGAACTCCGGTGACGCAACAGGAAATGCCATTCGAACTCCTCGAGACCATTGCAAGACATATAGAACTCTAGAAGTCTATGTCGAGGAGTACAAGAGCGCTAGTCGAGTGCGACACCAAAGTTCAAAGACATCCGACCGGCGGTTCGATCGGCCGTGAGCACACAACGCCCCGATACCAGCAACGCCTCGTCGTAGAGAAACGGTTGACCGAACTGGTTGATCGATGTCCGAATCGACAGTAGGGCGGGGTCTCCGACAGCGATGCCGAGCGTGTTGGCATCTTCCGAGCTGACGCTCACCGCCGTGATCGACTCTTTCGCTTCGGAGACCACCCAACCTGTGGCGGCTTCGATCGTGTCGTAGAGCGAGTCGTCCACGAGCAACCCGTCGGGCTCCAACGAGATCACGCCGGCGAGCAGATAGCTGCGCTGCAGGCTCAGCGCGATACCGCGAACACTTCGACGTCTGCGGACACAGAGCAGCTCATCGCCCTCGACACCACCCAATGCGGACGCGATCGATGGATGCTCGGTGACATCACACACGCGGCGCTCGAGAATCTCGGTGGTCATCTCGACCCCAGCCGAACGCATCTGCTGGGCAAAACTCGAGAGGTTCCCCACTCGAATGTCGACGGGTCGATCCGCAACGAAGGTCCCATTGCCGCGTTCGGCGCGCACCAAACCGTCCGACTCGAGAGCCGCCACCGCCTGCCGGAGCGTCATCAGGGTGACCCCAAAAGAATCCGCGAGTTCTTGTTGCGGCGGGAGCCGCTCCCCCGGCGCAAGCTCTCCGGAGAGAATTCTCCCTCGAAGTGCAGCATGAATCGCCTGATACTTCGGCAGCGACGGCGTGGGCATGACCGACACCGTATTCGCGACCCCACCGCGACGGCGAGTGCGACGGCAGCGATGGTCGTCGCTATCGTCCGTCCGTGGAGATCGGACGCTCCGAGCTGGCCAAGCTCACCTTCGGAAAGGGAACGATCAACACCGCGATCCGTTGGCTGCCCTTCTTCCTGCCAACTCTTGCGATCGCATACGACTCGTCGACAGCGACGCTCGCCCTCCTACTCGGGATCGCGGAGGCCTCGGGTTTGAGCACGTACTTCGTCGGCCGCTGGCTCGACGCCGGACGCGAACGTTTGGTGATCGTGCTTGCGCTGGGGGGCGTCGTGCTGTCGTCAGCCCTCGCGCTCGTCGGATCCATCTGGTTCTTCGCCGCAGCCGCGGTCGTGATCGGCGTGGCAGCAGGAAACGTGACGGTTGCCGGCCACGCATGGATCTCGGCTCGCGTGCCATTCAACCGGCGGGCGCGATTCATTGGCGTGTACGAGTTCTCCTGGGCGGGAGCGCTGCTGATCGGTGTCCCCCTGGTGGCGATGCTGATCTCGGTCTTTGGATGGCGTGGTCCGTTCATCGCGGTGGCCATCGTCGCCATCATTTCCGCAGCCTTCGTCGCCACGATCGACGATGGGGAGGGAGCGCGTCGGGACATGGCTCCCAGCGACAAGACGCCCATCACTACGGATGCATGGTTCATCATCGCCGCGGGAGCCATGGTGGCAATGGCGGGATTGACCACCATCGTGATCGCTGGCACGTGGCTCGACGAAGCCCTCGGGGTCTCGACCGGCGGCGTCGGGCTGGTAGCAATGGCCTTCGGCGCTGCGGAATTGATCGCGTCGATGAGTTCGGCCGCCTTCGCAGATCGTCTCGGAAAGCGACGTTCGGTGCAGTTCTCGGTGAGCGGCCTGCTGGTTGGGCTGGCGATCATCGCGATCACGGGTTCGTCACTGCTCATTGGAACGATCGGCTTGTTCATCTTCTTCGTCGGATTCGAGTATGCGATCGTGACGTCCTTCTCGCTCGTGAGCGAAGCGATGCCTGATTCGCGCGGTAAGGCACTCGGTGTGGGAAACGCGCTGGGCACGCTTGCTCGAGGTGTCGGGGTTGCACTTGCCGGTCTCCTCTACGAGAACTTCGATGTGCACGGACCGCTGGCGCTCTCGGCGGCCGCAGCGATATGCACCCTGGTGCTCCTTTCCGTGGTCGCTCACCGCCGACCGGATCTCACCTGAGTCTCGATGCACCGTCTGCGCTCGCCATCCAGAGCGTGGACGGGTGATTGCCGCCAACGGGCGATGTGGCAACCACACGCGGTCCGCAGACTCGTTGTACGAACGACTCCAAGGACACCCAAATGAACTCCACCAAAACAGCACTCGTCACCGGCGCCACGTCGGGGCTTGGCTTCGAGGCAGCAATTCACCTGGCAAACGCCGGCTACGGGCGAGTGATCATCTCTGGCCGCTCGTCCGACCGTGCGCACGCGGCAGCGAAGGCCATGAAAGAGCGAACCGGCAAGGACGTGTTCGAACCCCTCACCCTTGACTTGAACAGTTCCGAGAACGTGCGGGCTGCCGCCGAGGATCTCTCGGTTCGTGGTCACGCTCTATCGGCGCTGATCCTGAACGCGGGACTGGTCGGAGGTGCCAAGCTCGCCAAGACACAGGAGGACGTCGAAGTGACGTTCTCCGCCTCGTTGATTGGCCACCACCAACTGACGATGGCGCTCCTCGACGCCGAGCTCGTGGCCCCCAACGCAAGGATCGTCATCGCAGGATCCGAAGCGGCACGAGGAGACGTCCCGACGTTCACTCCGGTCGATCTTCCGTCCTATGCGGCAAAACACTTCGACGGTGATCGCGAAGCCGCGGCGACCAGCTTGATTCGCCACGACGGACCGCAGAAGTACAAGCCCGCCGCCGTGTATGCGACCGCGAAGCTGTTCGTGGCGTGGTGGGCGTCATCGCTCGCCGAGATCTTGCCAAGTGGCACGACCGTGAACGCAGTGTCGCCCGGGAGCGCGCCCGGCACCGACGCCGGCCGCAATGCGAACTTCTTCATGCGCACGATCATGATGCCTGTGATGAAGCGAGCGCCGAAGCGCCTCGGCATGGCAGCAACAGTGCCGGTCGCCGCACAGCGTTACATCGATGCGGTCGGTTTCGACTCGAACATCAACGGCCAGTTCTTTGCATCAGCTCCAAAGAAGATGACCGGGCCCTTGCACAAGGTCGATCTGGCGCACGTCAACGACCGGGTCAGCCGCGATGCGGCCTGGAAAGCCACGGTGAAGGTCGCTGCTTCGGAGACAAGCACCGCGGTCTGATCGATGTACTCGGGCCGATCAGACGGCGAGACCGCCATTCATGCGGGCCGGCTCGATCTGGTCGGCCCACGGCGCCCCCGACAGGTACTTCCACCCGGCGTCGGGAAGCAGAGCAACAACGGAACCCCCGTGGTCAGAGAGATGTCTTTGGGCAGCGTGGAGAATCGCTCCTGCTGACGTCCCGACGAAGTGCCCTTCCTCCCGCATCGCGGCGGTAACACCTGAGATGGCGTCGGTCACGGTCACTTCGTGTCGGTGGGTGACGAGCGAAAGGTCGGCCACAGGAGGTTGAAAGGGATCGTCCTGGCTGCGCATACCACTGATCGGATCGTTGACGAACTCCTCGACCGAGTGGATTTGAATCGACGGATACACCTTGCGCAAGCCTCGGCTCACACCGGTGATCGTGCCTCCGGTGCCATACGCGACGAATACACCGTCCGGTGGTGCGTCGAGCGGCCAATCGCGGATGATCTCGACAGAGGTGCCGTATTCGTGCGCCTCGGGGTTCCCAGGATTTCCGTACTGGTAACACATGAAACCCTCGCCGTCGGCGACGAGACCGCGTGCCACCTCGATCGATTCATTCGGCCCTCCGTCAACCTCCACCAGCGTCGCGCCGTACGCCCGCAGAAGCTGTTTGCGCTCGAACGTCGAGTTGGCCGGCAGACAGATCGTCATCGGGTGGCCGTTCATCAGCGCGAGTCGTGCGAGGCCGATACCGGTGTTGCCCGACGTCGACTCGATCAGCGGCCGACCTGGGGGCAGGTCTCCATCTCGGCGCGCGTTGTGAAACATGAACCACGCAGCGCGGTCCTTGATCGAACCCGTCGGGTTGTGCCACTCGAGCTTGGCGTAGAGATGGGTCCCCGCTGGGGCAAGCGCACGGAGTTCGACCAATGGAGTATTGCCGGGTTGCATGTTCGAACTTCCTAAGGGTCCCGATGGAGAAGCGATGACCTACCGCAACCACGCTACGGGCAAGGCTTCGTGGTTATGACTCTCGAAGTACCACGATTCGGTCACCCGCAGAAATGTTCGACGCATCGACCTGCGGTTGCGGCATGCGTTCTCCGTCACGAATGATCGCAACGAGCGTCGCACCCACCGGCGTGACTGGTTCACCGGCTTCCATGTCGGGATCTATCTCGACCAGCTCGAGTCCGGTGCCCGCGTCGAGCAGGTCGTCGAGGACGCGACCTGCGGCCGGCGACTTGGTTCCCATTCCCAACATCCGCCCGATTGCGGCCGTGGCATCGATGACCTCGTTGGCTCCGCCCTGACGAAGCAGGTGCAGGTTCTCTCGTTCTCGACCGCCGGCGACGATGTGTGCGGTCGGGTTCATCTCTCGAACGGTGAGGGTCACGAGCACCGCAGTGTCGTCTCGGTTGGGTGCCACGATGATCGAGGCCGCACTCGCGACCCCGGCCCGATCGAGCACGCCCGTCTGTGTTGCATCGCCGACGACACCCGCGTATCCGAGCCTGGTGGCCTCGTCGACGCCTGCGGGGTCTTTGTCGACGACGACGATCTGATCGGCGTCGACGCCGCGGGCCCGAAGGTCGGCAGCGGCCGCCTGGCCCGTGGCGCCGAAGCCGCAGATGAGCGTGTGGTTTTTCACTCGTTGCCTCCAACGACGTTCGGCGAGGACTTCTCGCGATTGTTCGGTCAGTACTTCGACGGTGGTGGACACCACGAGGATCAGGAACAGAATCCGGGCGGGCATGATCAACAAGACCGTCGCCAGGCGCGCTCCGTCACCGATCGCCGTGATATCTCCGTAACCGGCCGTCGTGACGGTCACGGATGCGTAGTACAGCGCATCGAGAAAGCTGATCGGATCGCCGGTCACGTCGATGTAGCCATCGCGCCCCAGCCGAACCACGAGCGCCACGAAGACGACGAGTCCCAGGGCAAACCCAACCCGTCGTCCAATGGACGCCAAAGGGGCACGCTCGGGTTTTGGTAGCCGAATGTCGCCCAAGGCAGTCATCGGCTGAACTTACGACGCGGGTTGTTCTGCGGGAGCGGGTGAGGGCGCTTCGATTCGAACGTGCTCGGCCACGACGGTGACGAAAAGGATGACATCCACGGCAATCAAGAACGTGACGCCGTCCCAGGAACGTCCGACGTACGCCAGCACGGCGATCGCGACCACCGCTGTCAAGCGCTCCTTGGCAACAACCCGATACCCGCGCACGACAGCCGCTGCGATACCACCGAAGAACAGGGCGATCCCTGCGACGAACATCACGAGGAACTCGGTGTGGACCGGATCCTTTGGATGCAACAAGATCTCTTCGGTTGCCGCCGCCGCAACGATCACGCCGCCGACGATGAATATGTGGAAGCCGGTGTAGACATCTGCGACGAAGTGGGCCCGATCGCGCCCTTCGAGCGCCTCGCCGCGGTGCTCGAGCGCTGGCTGAAGCCGATCGAAATAGCCCCACCAGAGCAGCCCGATCATCACCCCAGCTGCGACGAGCGAGACGAGCGTCTCGCCCGGTAGACCGTCAGCATCCGATAGCGAGGTGACGACGGAGAGACCAATTGCGACGACCACCTCACCCAGGGCGATGATGATGATCAAGCCGTGTCGCTCCGCGAAGTGGCCTGGGCGCACGATCCAATCGCCCACCCGCGCAATGCCCATGCCCGCGAGGATCGCCAGGACGAACAGAATCCACAGGACGGTCCGTGGACCTTCATCGAGGAAACCGCCGATGATCAACAACGACATCGCCGCGATGTTTGGCGAGCCGTAGGTGAGAATCGTGCGGAACTCGTCGGAATCGAATCCGTTTCCACTCATCGCCCACATCTGCAGCCCGATAGCCATGGCGACGATGATCGACGCGCAGATGGCAAACGTTCCACCGCCCGAACCGTAGGCAGTCGTGATCGACGCACTCATCGGCACGGACGCAGCGGTGGCGACCAGGAAGATCGCCCGCACTTCGCGCGCGTTTCCCGACACGGCGTTCGCGGCCCATGTGAAGGTCGACCACGCAAACCAGATGATCAGAAACAGCAGCGCAGCCTTTGCTGCGCCACCCCAGGTGGGGTCGTGAACGAGCAGGTACACCAGCTGGGAGAAGGCGAAGACGAAGGCCAGGTCGAAGAAGAGCTCGACCGGGTCTGCGGTGAAGTCTTCGGTTATGGCAGGAACATCGAGACCACGCATCGCCGAGATCATACAAAGCGCGATCACTCGTCGCATTCCCGAACGAAAGCTGGTTGCCGCATTGCCTGCTTGCCGACACACTTGGATGTTCCATGTCCAATGACCCCGGCCGCGCCCACCCCTCGATCGAACTGACCGACGAGGTAGACCAGGCGTTGCGCGACGGCACGCCGGTCGTCGCACTCGAGAGCACGATCATCTCGCACGGCATGCCGTACCCGCAGAACGTCGAGATGGCGACGAGCGTCGAAGGACTGATCAGGTCCGAGGGTGCGGTGCCCGCCACCATCGCCATCTTCGATGGCGTGCCAAAGGTCGGACTCTCCGAGGCCGACCTCGAACTCCTGGCGACGTCGCCAGAAGTGCAGAAGATGAGTCTGCGCGATATTCCCTACGTCATCTCTCGACGACTCCACGGGGCGACGACAGTTGCGAGCACCCTTCGTTTCGCGTCGCTCGTCGGCATCACGACGTTCGTGACAGGCGGTATCGGCGGAGTGCACCGCGGCGCGCAACAGAGTTTCGACATCAGCGCTGACCTCACCGAGATGTCGCTCACCGATGTCGCAGTTGTCAGCGCTGGCGTGAAGTCGATTCTCGACATCGGGCTGACACTCGAGACGATGGAAACGTTGAGCATCCCCGTCATCACCTATCAGAGCGATGAGTTTCCGTCTTTCTATTCGAGGAGCAGCGGGTTCGACACACCGATGCGACTCGACACGCCCGCTGAGGTGGCTGCGCTGATGCGAGCCAAGTGGGACCTCGGGTTGCGCGGCGGCGTCTGCATTGCCAACCCGGTGCCCGAGGCAGACGAGTTTCCCGCCGACGAGATCTCATCAATCATCGAAGGCGCGGTAGCCGAACTCGACGCGAAAGGAATCTCGGGCAAGGACGCCACACCGTTCATGTTGGGCCGCATCGCCGAAATCACCGGCGGAAAGAGTTTGACGGCGAACATTGCGCTAGTCGAAAACAATGCAGTTCTCGGCGCCCGCGTCGCAAAGGAATACGCCCGGCTCGCCTGACCCTGACGCGAAGCAACCAAGACCGTACGTCCGGTCATTTCGCGCGAGAAGATTGGGTATTGGTCGCTGTCGAACGGGAATGCCCGAGCGAATCACTAGGTTGTCGCGGCCATGAAAACCCTTCCGTCATCATCTGAGATTTTCAGCTTCCCCGACTGGGTGAACGAGAACGCAGCACGGACCGTCGCTGCCGGCGTAGTACTGCTCACCAGCATCTATCTACTGACGGGCTCGGGTTGGGTCCTTGCGCTCCTCGCGTACGGTTTCGTCGCTCGAGTGCTCTCCGGCCCCACGCTGTCGCCGCTCGGCCAACTCGCCACGAGGGTGATCGTCCCCGCCTTGGGGTTGCCTGATCGCCAAGTCCCCGGACCTCCGAAGCGATTTGCTCAGGGCATCGGTGCCGTCTTGTCGCTCACCGGCGTCGCCTTGCATCTCGGAGGCATGACGACCGTTGCGATGATCGTTGTCGCCATGATCACCGGTGCAGCTTTTCTCGAGGCTGCGTTCGGGTTCTGCCTCGGGTGCACGATCTTTGGTCGGCTCATGGCCGCCGGAGTGCTTCCCGAGTCGATCTGCGTGGCCTGCAACGACATCTCCACGCGCCTTGCGCCCGCCAGCTCACGGTGACCTCACCTGGTGCATCGCTCGGCTTCGAAGGGGTGAAACCGGTCCACGGGCGATGACGCAATCCGTCGGCTCGTTCATGCTGGAATCATGACCCGTATTCGAATAGAACCGACCAACCGTCGAATCCGTGCACGCCAGGGCGACCGCGAGGTCGCAGACACAACACGAGCACAGCTGCTCTTCGTTGAGGGAAGGCACCCTGAGTACGTATTCGCCTCTCAAGACATCGATGTGGACCTGAGCGTGATTGCGACAGCGGTCGACGAAGCCGGCACGTTCGAGCGCATCGGCGAAGGTGGGCGTCGATATGTCGACGGTCCGGCGGCGGGTCTGGTGGCTCTCGATTTCGATAACGTCGACGAGTGGTTCGAGGAGGACGAGCAACTGCTGCATCGGCCACGCGACCCGTACCGGCGAGTCGACGTTCTCGAATCGAACCGACAGGTCGAGGTTTCGATCGACGGCGTGGTCGTCGCAAAGACAACGACCCCACGATTGGTCGACGAGACGGGGCTACCGCCGCGCTGGTACATCCCTTCGAGTGACGTCGACTGGTCGGTGCTCGTTCCGTCGAACACGACCTCTGCGTGTCAGTACAAAGGTGTTGCTTCGTGGTGGGTCTTCGCAGTTGATCCGAACAGACCGTTGGTCGATGTGGCGTGGAGCTACGAGGATCCGATCCCTGAGGCGCCAAAACTTGCCGGCTTCGTCTCGTTCCTGGCCGAACACGATCATGTGGACGTGACGGTGGACGGCGCTGCGGTGACGATCCCAGCGTTCGAGCCTTCGTGGGTCAGTCCAAGTCTCCACATCGAAAACGCATAGTCGTCACCCGGAAGAAGCGCGAGGCACACGAATGGTGAAGACCGCCCCGCCATCCGCGCCCTGAGCGGCTTCGATCTGACCACCATGTGCCTCGATGATCGACCTGGTGATCGCCAATCCGAGACCCGAACCGCCGGTCGAGCGCGCCCGTGAGTCGTCGCCACGGTAGAACCGTTCGAAGACGCGATGGAGATCGTCATCGCCTATCCCAGGTCCTTCATCCGAGACGACGATCGCCACGTCTCCATCGATCGTGTGGGCATTCAGGCGTACGACACCTGGAGCTTCGGTGTGCGTCATTGCGTTGTCGACAACGGCTGCAACCGCTTGGTGCAGGCGAAGTCGATCGGCGCGCAATTCACCGATATCTCCAACCGACACCTCGACGACCCGCCCGGAGTGCGCGACACGCGCTGCATCCGCAACGTCACCCAACATCCGTTCCACGTCGACATCGACGAGGTCGAGCTCCTGGTGTTCATCGAACTTCGCCAGTTGCAGCAGGTCCTCGACCAGGAGTTGCATTCGGGCCGATTCGCCGGTCATTCGCCGAATCGCATCGTCGAGTTGGCCCTCCCCTCGAAAGCCGCCCTCGGTGTACAGATCGAGATAACCCCGCAGCGATGTCAGCGGCGTCCGGAGTTCGTGAGATGCATTGGAAACGAAGGATCGAAGGCGCTCCTCTTCGCTGTCGCGTTCGTCGAGCATGACGTTGAAGGCAGTGGCCAACCGCCCGGCCTCGGTGCCTTCGTCATATTCGGTCGCGCGGCGGGTGCGGTCACCACCGGCGATCGCATCGGCGGTCGACGTCATCTCCGCAATTGGGCGCAGTCCGAATCGAGACACCCAATACCAGGCAAGGACTAGTGCGACTCCGATCAGAACGAGCACACCACCGAGCGTGTACGCCAACCGATTGACGCTCGACTGAACCGCGTCGAGCGGGAGGGCCACGACGACCTGCTGACCGAGGTCGCGTCGAGCGACGAACAACCGAAATTCCGATATGCCTTCAACACCGGGCACCGTGAGCAGCTCATCCTTCGGCGGAAGCGGATCGGGTAGTGCTTCGAGGTCTGGGACGTCCTCGAGGCGTTGGCCTTGGACGACAACGCTGACCTCGCCGGCTTCATCGATCGTGGCCATGTAGAGGTCGGAGATCGGAGCGCCAGCAGTGCGCGCAGAGTTCTGCGGCGGTTCGGCTACCCCAGGTGGCGCCTCTCGACCTGGCGGGAGCGGCGTGGACAAGAGTTGTTCATCGACTTGATCGTTGAGTGCCTGCCGCTGCGAAAGCACGGTGACGACGGCGGCAATCGCGAAGATCACGAACACGGCCGTCAAGGCCAAGAGCAGGCGATTGCGCAACGTCATCGATCGACGCGCAGACAGAACCCGACCCCACGAATGGTGTGGATCAGCTTTGGCTCGTGCTGGTCGAGCTTGCGACGCAGATAACTGATGTACGTGTCCACCACCGAGGAGTCCCCGTCGAAGTCGTACTCCCAGACATGGTCGAGCAGCTGCGACCTGCTCAGCACCCGTCCGGTGTTGAGCAGGAGGTAGTGCAGCAACTTGTACTCGGTCGGCGACAGTTCGATGGTCGCACCTGCCCGTGTCACCCGGTGCGCATCGGTGTCCAGTTCCAGATCTGCGCATTGAAGCAAGGTCTGCGCCTGAGTGAGGCCAGCCGATTCCAGGCGCAACTTGACGCGAGCGATCAGTTCCGCAATCGCGAACGGTTTGACGACGTAGTCGTCTCCGCCCACGGAGAGCCCACGCACTCGATCATCAACGGAGTCTCGAGCGGTGAGAAAGATCACCGGTGTACGCAATCCACCTTCGCGGAGCCGGGCCAAGACCTGGAACCCATCGAGCTCGGGCATCATGACATCGAGAACGATCAGATCTGGCCGGAAGTCCCCGAGTGCCGCATCGAGGCCTTCGCGCCCGTTGGACGCGCCGAGCGTCTCCATCCCAGCCAACTGCAAACCGGACTCGACAAGGAATCGAATGTTCTCTTCGTCATCGACGACGAGCACGCGTGGAGACTCTGACATCATGAGCTCGCTGCAACGAAGGCGGAGATGGCCGCCGCATCGGACTCGATCGTCGCGACGTCAACGAGATCCGAAGCCTGTGATGTGAGCACGTCGGTCCAGGTGGCGAGGGCCTCGTCGGCGGCCCCGCTCGTGAAGAGGAGTTCGGTCAATTCTGCCGTCTGGTCGGCGTAGAGCTGATAGAAGCTGTCGTTGGCAAGAAATCGATCGACCAACACGTTTGCCTGGTCGCCCGGGCCGCCCACGCCACCGGGCTGGCCTGCCGCAGCATCAGCCGGAACGGCACCAGCATCGGGACGTTGACGTCCGCCGGCAGCACCCCCCGCGCCACCGGGTCCCCCTGCCCCGCCGCCGACGTTTGCGGTGTCGAATGCAAGGTTCAGGTCCCAGTTCACGACAGTCATCCTGTCAGAAGACGGGTCGTAGTGAAGGTACGAGTTGTTGCCACGACCGTTGATGTCATCTGCGTTGCCGATCAGGTCTTGATATGCCAGGTACGTGGCGAAGGCTTCGATGTCGAGGTGCTCATCGAGCTCGGATGCAAAGGACGCATCGTCGCTGTTGTTGATGAAATCGAGGAACTCGATGACGGGCTCGAGATCGTCATCGCCACTCTTCTGGTTGAACACGTCGTCGTAGGCGTCGGGATCGTCCCCGCGATAGCTGTAGTCACCTTCGCTGTCCGCCTTGTACAACAGTCCGTCGTCGCCAAAGTTTGCGTCGTCCCACACCTCGTCGGGGTGTTCCATCGCAAGGCGCAATTCGGCTTCTCCATCGTTGACGGTGAACGACGTGGCGATCGCCTGTTGTGAAGCGAGCCCCGTCAGTTCGAGCATCTCTTGGGCGATCGCTTCGTTGAGGGCAGTTTCGGTCGAGTTCGAACGGATCACGATGTCGCCATACCCCTGATGGGTCTGTCCATCGATGTACTTGTCGAGGCGAATCAGCCAAGGAAGTTCCTCGGGTGAACCCGAGGTTTCTGGCGTCACCGAGAAGAGTGATGAATTGCCCTTCAAACGAACGCCAGCGTTCTCATAGGTCATTCCATCGATGACGACGGTGGCTTCAACCCAGTCCTTTTCACCGGAGTCGGCAAATGTCTGGATCATCTCGTCGTAGTCATCATCATCGAAGTTGACAGAGATTTCGTGCACGACGCTGCTGTCGAACAAACCGGTGCCTGCGAGGGCAATCTCGAGCGGTGCCGTCGCATCTATCGATTCAGTGGCAGCTGGCGAAGACTCGCCACTCGCTCCTGATGAACATGACAAGAACAGACAGGCGGAGAGGAGTGCCGCGGCAACCGATCGGGGGAAGGTGGACATGGTGTTGGCCTTTCGGGAGGAACACCTCACAGAGAACACGCCCACCCTGTGACCTCGTTGCGAGCATCTTGGGAACTTTCTGTGAATCCCGATGCACAGAACATCCTGCGATCGCTCTCAGAAACCTCACAAGGTCAACTGTTTTGATGAGACGCAAGAAAGCAACCCAAGGAAGAAGCTCACCATGTCTCAGTCACTGCTCATCGCCATCGATCTCGTGGCGGTATCCGTTCTCGCCTTCGCTCTCTACTTCCCCAGGTATGGGCGTCGCGACATGGTCGTCGCCATCCTCGGCCTCAACGTCGGCGTTCTCGCCGTCGCCTCAACCCTCTCCAGCGCCGATGTGGGTGCGGGTCTCGGACTCGGGCTGTTCGGCGTGCTCTCCATCATCCGTCTGCGCTCCTCAGAACTCGAACAAGAAGAGATCGCCTATTACTTCACCGCTCTTGCGCTCGGTCTTCTCGGCGGCATCTCCGTCGAACCGCTGTGGCTCGCACCATCCTTGATGGTCGTTCTGCTCGCGGTTTTGTTCGTTGGTGATCACCCGCAGCTGTTTGCCCGAAGCCGAAGCCAGATCGTCACTCTCGATACGGCGCTCACCGATGAGCACGCAATCGTTTTGCGCATCGAGGAGCTCTTCGGCGCCGAAGTGCGTCGACTGCGAGTCAAGAAGGTCGATCTGATCAACGACTCCACCATCGTCGATGTCCGTTTCACTCTCGTCGGTGACGCCGCACCATCACATCTCGATTCCGAGCAGATGGTTGGTGGACGACGATGACCGTCTTGTCGCGACCAACACCCGGTCCAACAATCTCGCTCGAGTCGGCGAACGAGCTCGCCGAGCTGCAGACGCGAGTCGACCGCAAGTACATCGTCGATGACGCGACCTTGACGCAGATGCGGGACGCGCTGCCATCGAGTTACCACCAGCTGTGCATCGACGGTGAAACCGAGTTCAACTACTCGTCGATCTATTTCGACACCCCCGGTCTTCTGACGTATCACGCAGCCGCGTATCGACGTCGGAAGCGCTTCAAGGTACGGACCCGAACGTACGAGGAGAGCGCAACCTGCATGCTCGAAGTGAAGACCAAGGGATCTCGCGGCGCCACCGTGAAGACGCGGTCGCCATACGCGGTCGCCACTGCCGACCGACTCACGGACGAGGCCTGTCGCTTCGTCGATGGAACCACCGGCTTTGAGGGCGCGGCGAGTGAGATGCGACCAGTTCTCACGGTCCGCTATGCGCGCAGCACGCTCGTCGACGTCGATTCTCGCAGCCGGCTTACGATCGACCGTGCTCTACGATGCGTCAACCTCGTCGAGGGAATGGCCGAGCTCGACGGCATCATCGTCGAGACCAAGTCCAACGGACGCCCGAGCCCAGCGGACCGTTGGTTGTGGGCTCACGGCATCCGACCGCTCAAGGTGAGCAAGTTCGGCATTGGTTTGGCCCTGACACAGCCCAGCCTTCCGGCCAACCGTTGGCATCGAGCGATGCAGCATGGATGGCGCGTTGAGCATGACCGCTAGTGCTGCGCGCGTCGACGGAAATGGAATGTCGACAGGATGGCACCCCCAAGCAGGAGCGACACGAAGGCTGCCTCCATGCTGAACAATGCACCGACGCCAGCTCCTCCGATCACGACGGCAACCACGAGTTCGAGACCACAGACGACACCGATGGCCGCCGCCGACACTCGGCCGGCTCTCGCACGCACGTTCACGAGCGTGGGCCGAGATCGCTCAATGATGGGCACTCAGCGACGACTGCGCAGCCGCACAACTTCATTTCTTCGAGCATGTCGATCATCGTCGCAAGCTCGATCTGTTGGGCTCGGAGTGCGGCGATCTTCTCGTCGACGATCTGTCGTGAGCGGCCCGATTGGTCGTCGAGGATGTCGCGAATCTCCGACAAGCTGAAGCCAAACTTCTGGGCACCCCGCACAAAATTGACGCGACCAACTGTCTCGGAACTGAATCGACGTTTGCCACCGACCCGCTCTGCTGGTGTGATGACGCCGAGATCGTCGTAGTGACGGAGCGCTGACACGGTGGTGCCGGTCGCTGCCGCCAGCTCGCCGATCGGAAGCAGTGTGTCTGTCGACATGGCTACACCACCCCCGCGACGTCATTGATCACGTCGAGCGCTTCGGGGTCATCTGACGTGATCTGGAGAGTCAACAGATCGCCGCGCACATTGGTCCAGATGTCGAGAAATGAACAACACGCTCGCTCTCGACGCGCGAGACCTTCGACCTCGTCGATCATCGATGAGGGGAAGATCATCTGGACGCCGCCAGCGACAGACGAAATCTCCCTGGAGCGAGCTCGCAGGTCACCCCACTCGAGGATCTGCCCTCGCGCTTCTTTGCCCGTCAGCGTGCACGCGATCGGGATAGCGGTTGTTTTCATGTCTGCATCGGGGTCCATGAACCGACCATACGACCTCAAGTCGACCTGAGGTCAAGGCTTCGCGACGATTTCCACAAGCAAGCTGCTTGTCGCCCAGTTACTGAGCGGCTCTCCAGGCTTCCACCCCTGATAACGCGAGGCGAGCCGCTGTCGCGCCGGATGTTCGTGCAAACTCGTATGCACGGTCGCGCTCGCCTGCCAGGAGTCCGAGCCGATCTCGAGGACGAGGCTGCGATCCATCACGAGGTTGCGAATCCAATCCGCTCGATCGCCACCGCCGGACGCGACCCAGACTGCGCCTTCGATCACGACGAACCAGATCTCGATTCGGTGCGGTCGACCCGAGGTGCGACCTCGCGTTGTGAGGTACGCAAACTGCTCCTGCTCGAGTGCTTCGTCAATCAAGGCTGACGTCCAAGAAACGCGACGAGCTTGTCGAGCGCCGATGCATCGTCATCGATGACCACCGGGTCGGAGAAGAACATCGCTCTAGTCTGCTCGTCGATGCTCTGCTTGTGGGTATCGGTGAAAACTTCAATCATCTCGTCGGACAACACAGCCTCGGCAGAGAGGGCCCTGGCCACGTCCCAGGCGTGGATGAACACATCTTGTGCTCCGAACAGCAAGATGCCGTCTGGAGGTATCGGGCCCATTGGGGTCACCCGTGGCGTGACAAGGTCATCACACTCCTCCCAAGCGGCCAACATTTCGCCAGCGAGAAGGGTGAAGGCGCCGGCTGGATCACCGCCGACATGATCGATCTCGACAATGGCGAAGTCTTCGGTCGGTTGCAGCCGTGCGGCACGCGTCGACAGATCCATCCTCGAATAGACGTGATTGAGCAATGCCCGAAGGTCCCAACCCTCGCACGGGGTCTCGAGGGTCAGGTGATCGACGGTCACCTGCAAGTAGTTCGATTCGGCATCGCGTACGGCACCTCGGAGCAGATCAATAGAGTTCGACATGGATTCCTTTCGTGCTCCAGTACTGTTACGAGAGCGGTCTCGTTTTAGTACTTTGCTGTTGCAAAAGCAACACATAGGATCAAGGAATGGCAAAGTGGTCCGGCTATCAGCGCTTCTGTTCCCTCGCTCGAGGTCTCGACCTGGTCGGCGAACGCTGGACCTTGCTGATCGTGCAGGAGATCTCCTTCGGCCCGATTCGGTACAACGAGTTGCGTCGAAAGTTGCCTGGTATCGGGTCGAATATCCTCGCCGACCGTCTTCGCAAGCTCGAGGCCCACAACATCGTCCACCGCGTTCCGGCAGCGGTCGGCCAAGGGGTCCTCTATGAGCTCACCGAGCGAGGCAGCGCACTCACCCCGGCCATTCTCGAGCTTCGCAAGTGGGGGCTCGACGAGCAGTTGATGCTCGACACGCCTGCAGAAGTCATGACCCATGATCTGTCCTATGGAGTTCCAGAGGACGCCGGCCTCTCGGAGACCTACCTGTGGGAAGTCGACGACACGTCGTCCACGTTGCACATCGAGGGCACGACGCTCACGCAATATCCCGGGGCCACGAAGAACCCAGCGGTCCACATACGCACCACGAGGTCTTGGATGTCTGATCTCGTTTCGGGGAAGACCAACTGGGTCGATGGCCGAAAGGCCGGAGACGTGGAGGTCACCGGCTCCGATGAAGCATGGGAACGAATGCTCATCGCCACGGCGCAGCCCGGGGCTGACCTCACAAAGCTCACAACCGACTGACCTCTCGTCAGTATCAAGACGGTCTGGCAGGATGGGACCATGAATTCGCCGACGAGCGAAGCAGCATGACCTTGTTCGACCACGACGCTCCAGCGCGTCGCGTGGCGACAGCACGGTGGCTCGACGAGGCAGATGACGAGGGAGACGTGCAGGTCGTCCAGAGTGCTGAGCCTGTCGAATCGTTCATCGATGTGGGCCAGTGGCTCACGCAGCAGATCGAAGCAGCCCGCGAGACAAGGGCAGCTCCCGGATCGCGCCTTGGCCCGACGCCGGAGCCAACGTTTCGGACTGGGACAAGGGAGGAGGTTGTTGCGCCTGTCGCGCTGCGACCCCAGATGGCCGTCGGGGTGATCAGGCGTGGACGTTTGTTCGACCCACCCATCGACTCGCTCGATATCTCTGCGGGCACGTTTGAGAATCGCGGCCTCTCCTGCTCGTGGCAGGTCACCGTCCGAATGAGCTTGTTTCGCACTCGCCGCGCAACACTGCAAATCAGCCCGTCGCGATCGGGCAACCTCACCGTGCTGCAACTGATCCCGTCGAGAGCACGAAGACTGCAGAGGGGCACGTTCGTCGAGGTCGGGGTGAACATAGTTCAGAAGGTCGGCCAACGACTCCTCGACGATGCCAGGGGCACCACACGATCAGCGTGACGCAAAACGAGCCGAACGACCCCACGATTATGGGGTCGTCCGGTCGGGGAGGCTGTTAGGGCCAGTGGCCCCTGCACCTAACTCAGTTGTCCCGGCGGTAGAGCAACACGGTGCCGATGAGCAGTGCTGCTGCCGCGTAGCCGCCGAAGATCATTGCGTTCTCCGTGGTGGTCAAGGCGAGCTCTGTCGCCTCGCCTGGACCGGCTCCTTCGCCAGAAGTTGCCAGGCTGTTGCCAGCGACGAAGGGAAGGAAACGGGAGAATCGCTCAGCGACGAAGACGGTGAGGAGGTTCTCGACGACCAACCACCAGACGAGCAGGCCCGAGACCGCAGCGGTGCTGTGTCTCGCAATCATGCCAACACCGAGACCGAGGACCGCTGCCAGGGCGGCGAACGATGTGGCCCACGCCGCGGTGGCCCACATGCCGGTGGTGACTCCCATCGAGAGACCAGCCACTGCGGCACCGCCGAGACCCGCGAGCAGGCCGACCGCTCCGAGCACGGCTCCGAAACCAGCTGCAACGATGGTCTTCGACATCACAATCACCCAGCGAGCGGGCTGCGCTGTCAGCGCTGGTGCCAAGGTGCCGTGTTGCGCCTCTGAACTGAAGAGCAAGATGCCCCCGACCGCTGCGAAGACCGCGGTGAACACGGTGGAGAAGGTGAAGACCTCAGCAATGGTGAGAACTCCCTCGTCCGTTACATAAGTGCCGACCGCCCAGCTGACGAATGCGCTGACCACGAAGGCCAAAGCAATGAGGGCGCCGTTGGATCGCAGCGATGAGAGCTTGATCCACTCCGCTTTGAGGGTTGTAGGTAGTGCCTTTGCGACATCGACGTTCGACCGGGCGGCTGGCACATTGTGCGACGTGCGGACGGCGTTGTCCGCCGTTGGCTTGGTCGCTTGGGTTGAGTTTGGGTTGTTGCTGGGGATGAGGGTGGAAGTCATGGTGGGTTCTTTCTACGAAGGTGTTGGTGGGTGGGTGGGTGGAGTGGGGTGTGGGTGTCGGTCAGGCCGAAGCGAATTCGGCAGAGGCGTTGGTCATCTCGAGCAGGCTGTCCTCCAAGGACTTGCTGCTTTCAGTGAGCTCGAAGAGCTGAATGTTGTGATCGAAGGCAATGGTCGAGATCTGCTCTTTGGTCGATCCGTGGATCACGAGTTGTCGTTGTGCTGCGTCGACATCGATGCCCATCGCGGTGAGCAGCGGCACGAAGTCGTCAGGGGACGGCGTCTCGACGACAACACGCTTCTCGTTTCCAGCGGTGATTGCCGCGAGTGAATCCGCGACGATCAAGCGCCCGCCACCGATGACGACGAGGTCATCAGCAAACATGCTCAGCTCGCTGATGAGGTGACTCGACACGAAGACCGTGCCGCCCTGGTCGGCGAAGGTGCGCAGATAGTTGCGCAACCACCGAATGCCGTCGGGGTCGAGGCCATTGGCCGGTTCGTCGAGGAGCAGGACTTCTGGATTTCCGATGAGCGCTCCGGCCAGCGCAAGTCGCTGCCGCATACCTAAGGAGAATCCGCCTGCGCGTTGACCGGCAGCGGTCTCGAGACCGACAGCCGCTAGCACCTCCTCGACTCGGCTCTTTGACACGCCGCTGAGGGCAGCCGTTGCCTTGAGGTGGTTGTAGGCGGTGCGTCCTGGGTGCATGCACCGGGCGTCAAGAACGGAACCGACGACGCGAGCCGGGTTGGCCAGGTCGGTGTAGCGGGTTCCGGCATACCGGACTTCGCCGTCGTCAGGTCGGGTGAGGCCGACCATCATTCGCATGGTGGTCGACTTGCCGGCGCCGTTCGGGCCGACGAATCCGGTGACCCGGCCGCTCTCGACCGTGAACGTCATGTCGCCGACTGCGGTGCGGTCGCCGTATTTCTTGGTGACTCCTGAAACGTTGATCATCTGCTTGCTCCTGTAGTGAAAGGTTCGTTGTGTCATCACCATGACGAAGTGGTGCTGGCAGAACCTTGAGGAACCTTGAGAGAACGTTGAGAGTCGTTCGGTGAACCACCTTCGATCGACCATGATGTGAACAATGTGGATACTCGTCGTCGAAGATGAACCGATGATCGCTGATGCGATCCGCATCGGCCTGGAGGCCGAGGGTTTCGCGGTCGATCACACAGATCGCGGTGACGACGGCCTCTTCCGCGCGCAAACCAACGAGTACGACGCGATCATTCTCGACATCATGTTGCCGGGCATGAACGGCTACAAGGTTTGCCGTGAGTTGCGCGAAGCCGGCAACAGAACACCGATCCTGATGTTGACGGCGAAGGACGGCGCACACGACGAAGCCGAGGGAATCGAGCTCGGCGCCGACGACTACGTGACCAAACCGTTCAACTGGGTGGTCTTACTTGCCCGCCTTCGAGCCATCATTCGTCGCAGCGCGGCCACGCCGGCCGAAGCGGCACCCACCGAACTCCGCGCAGACGACCTCGTCCTCAACGTCGCGAGCCATGTGGTGAAGCGCGGTGATGTGCTCATCGAACTGACACCACGAGAATTCTCGTTGCTCCAATATCTCCTGCACCGAAAGGGTGAGGTCGTGTCGAAGCGAGATCTCCTCGATCATGTCTGGGGTGAGCCCGACGCCGATGACCTGAACGTCACCCAGGTGTACGCCAGCTACCTGCGTCGCAAGGTCGACGAACCGTTCGGCACCAAGACCATTCAAACGGTGCGCGGCATCGGGTATCGGATCGTCGAGACCGGCGAGGGGCGATCGTGAAGTCTCGGTTCGCGCGCCGATGGCGATCGGTCAGCTTCCGCTCCGGGCTGTGGTCCGCGCTGTCGGTCGGCGTGGTGTCCGTCTTGGCGATCTTCGCCCTGCTCTTGTTGATCTTCGCCCTGTTCGTGGTCACCGATGGAATTTCACAACTCGCGCTGCTCGACCGGGCCGAGGATCAGCTGAGCCTCGGCGTCGCTCCCGAGGAACTGGACCTGCAGCTCCTTGGTGACGTGGGCCCCGGCGACAGGGCTCCCAACGGAGATCGCGCATTCTGGGCGGTGCTGGAAGATGACGTCATCATCAGCCAGAGTGGCGAGGCCGTCCGATCCGTCATCGATGCTGACTTCTCCGACCCGGGATTCGGCGTCGAGTTCGACACCGGCGATGACCTGCCGGATGTCGCAGGCCTCAAAAAGGCCGATGGAGCCGAGTGGTTCCTGGTCGAACGTATGGTGTTGGGTCCGGAAGGCAACGAGTACCGAGTGGTGGTGGCTGGCGACGGCGTCTTCAGCATGCTCGGCTTCGCGCAGGCATCGCTACCCGTGACCGTCCCCGTTGTGCTCGTACTGATGGCCGTCGCCATGGCGGTCACCAGCTACCTGATGCGCCGCGCGCTGCGGCGCGTCGAACGGATGCGAGCCGAGGTCGAACTCATCAGCCAGGAGTCGCTCGATCGACGCGTTCCACTCATGGACGCAGACGATGGAATCGACAAGCTGGCGATCACGATGAACGACATGCTGGAACGTTTGGAGCAATCGAACGACCAGCAGCAACAGTTCTTGGCCGATGCGTCGCACGAGCTACGTAGCCCGGTTGCCGGACTGCTCGCGCAGCTCGAGGTGGCTGCGGCGTATCCCGACCGAGTTGATGCTGAAGCCCTGCTTCCGAAGCTGCGTGGCGAAGTCGAGCGCCTGCAATTCTTGGTCGACGATCTGTTGTTCCTGAGCAGGGCCGAGGCAGGCGAAGCATCGTTGAACTCGAAAGAGTCCATCTCGATCGACGAGATCCTCGATGACGAGCTCGATCACCAGAGCGTTCTTGGAGCGGAGGTCGACATTTCGATCGTGGAGCGTTCTGGTGCGGCGATCGCAGGGAACCGTCGCGATCTCGAACGTGCCTTGCGGAACCTCGTCGACAACGCGGTTCGCCACGCCACCACGAGTGTCCAACTCGGCTCGGAAGCCACCGAGGCCGGTTTGGTGATCTTTGTAACCGATGATGGCACGGGCGTTCCAGACGACCAGGTCGAGCACATCTTCGAACGTTTTATTCGCCTCGATGAAGCCCGGAGCCGTGATTCCGGCGGGTCGGGTCTCGGGCTCGCCATCACCCGCCAGATTGCTCGTCGTCACGGCGGTGATGCCAGGGTCGTGCCGTCGACCACGGGGTCACGCTTCGAACTCGTACTGCCGCTGTCTTCCGTCGGCGAGCGGGCGTCCGAGCGCGCCGACCGCTAGAACGGTGTCTCGCCTTCTTCGACTGGATTACCCAATGCGTACCCCGATCACCAGTCCGACTGCGTCTGCCGTCGGGCCGTACAGCCATGGAATCGAGACGGAGGGTCTCATCTTTTGTTCAGGTCAGACTCCGGTCGATCCAGTCACCGGACTTCTCGCCGAAGGCGGCATTGCCGAACGAACGCGCCAATGTTTCGACAATCTTCTTGGCGTCCTTGCCGAGGCTGGTCTCGGCCAGGCCGATGTGGTCAAGGTGAGCGTCTTCTTGACAGACATGGTGGACTTCCAGGCCATGAATGAGGTCTACGCAAGCTATTTCGAACAACCGTTTCCTGCGAGAACAACGATTGGCGTTTCCTCATTGCCACTTGGATCGAACATCGAAATCGAGCTCATCGCCCGCCGGTCAAACTGACTCGCTGGAAGCCCTCACCAGACAGTTAGCGTGATCGCGGTGATCAGCTCGAAACCTCACGAACCCCCGTTCTTCTACGGCTGGATCATCGTGGCGGCGGTCTTCGTCATGTTGATGGTCACCGCTGGTCTCGGCTTCTACAACGCATCGGTGATCCTTGTTGCAGCTCGAACCGAGCTCGATGCGTCGGTGAGCGCTGTCTCGTTCGGCCCGACGCTGTTTTTCGGCATCGCTGGAATTGCGGGTTTCGCGTTGTCGCGGTTGATGGATCGCATCGACATGCGGTGGTTCTACGCCGTCGGTGGGGTCGGGGGCGCGTTCGCGCTCCTCTCGCTGCGTTGGGTCGACTCGGTCCCAAAGCTCTACGTCTTCTTCGCATTCTTCGGGATCTTCTTTGCCCTGGCTGGCCTCGTACCTGGTGTAACGCTGGTGGCTCGATGGTTCAACCGTCGACGATCGGTCGCCCTCTCGATTGCATCGACCGGATTGTCCGTTGGCGGGATCGTCGTGACGCCTGTCGCGTCGCGCATCATCGACGATCGAACACTGTCGGGAGCGGGCCCGATCATGGCGGTCGTGTGGCTGCTTGGTGTGGTACCGCTCGCCCTCCTGCTCATCCGATCACACCCAACGGACAAAGGGCTAGAGGCCGACGGTGATCCCGCTCCACCCGAGCCGGTCGCGCTGACCGGCGCCACTTTTGCCCAAGCCAGGGCAACGCGCTACTTCCGATTTCTTTCTGGCGTCTATGCCCTCGTCTTCCTCGCCCAGGTTGGAGCGCTGGCGCAGATGGTCAGCCTGGTATCGGAGCGAATCGACAAGCCCACAGGGGCCGCATCCCTCTCGGTCGTCGCGTTTGCGAGCGTGATAGGACGATTGGTCGGCGGGTTGGTCGTCACGAAGATCCCGGCGCAAACGCTCACTGGTGCCCTGATCCTGCTTCAAACCGCGTCATTGGGTCTCTTGGCGTTGGCAGACACCCGACCGACCGTCTTTGCAGCGGGTGCGCTGTTTGGTGTCAGCGTGGGCAACCTGTTGATGTTGCAGCCCCTGCTGCTGGTCGAGGCGTTCGGGGTGAAGCACTATTCCCAGATCTATTCGTTTAATGGTTTGGTTGCCACGATCGGGGTTGCACTCGGCCCCTTCCTGCTCGGGGCACTCCGCGACCTCGTCGACTATCAGTTCTCGTTCTTCGTCGCCGCCGGGACAAACCTGGTCGCTTTCGCTCTGCTCCTCGCGGGTGGATCTGCTGCGTCCGCGTCCGTCGCATGGAAGCCCGACGGGCCGACCCTGTCCTCCTCGGCGCCGGTGCGGTAAAACAGATACCGATGACACCTACTGATGTTGACCATGACTTGGAGCCAATCGGTGGTCCAGCGTCGTGGCTGGGGTCGGAAATCTCGCAGGACACTTCCTGGATCCATCAGTTCAGCGAGCGGGAAATCGGCGAGATCGAAGAGGCGCTCGCGCACTCGGAACGCGCCGGCCGAACCCTTCATGATCTGAGCATCGACGACTTCTCGCTACCCACACTCTCTTCGGTGCTTGCCGACGTGCGCCTCGAGCTGGAGGACGGCTGCGGAATCAAACTGCTTCGCGGCCTCCCGACGGAGCGGTTCACCTCGGATCAGCTGCGCTTGATTTTTTGGGGGCTCGGACAACACCTCGGAACTGCGGTGTCACAGAGCAGCCGGAATGACTACCTTGGCGATGTTCGAGATCTCGGTACCGGCCTCGATGGTCCGAAGTTTCGCGGCTACACCTCCAACGGTGAGCTGACCTACCACTGCGACGCGGCCGACGTCACCGGGTTGTTCTGCCTGCAGGCCGCCAAGGAGGGGGGCCTGAGTCGAATCGTGAGCTCGGCGGCGATTCACGACGAGATCCAACGCACCCGACCAGACCTGTTACGGGTCTTGTACCAACCTCTGTGGTGGAGCATGCAGGGCAATGAGTTGCCTGGCGTTCCAGCGTTCTACACCCAGCCGATCTTTGCGGTCGAGGACGGCTACTTTGCCGCGAGGTACACGCGCACGCACATTCGCTCGGCGGAACTCGAAGCCGAGACGAATCCCAAAATCCCCGCGCTCTCTCCCGACCAAAAGACTGCGCTTGCGTATATCGACGAGATCGCGGCACGGCCCGAATTTCACCTGACGATGATGTTTGAGCCGGGTGACATGCAATTCCTGAACAATCACCTCACACTGCACACCAGGACAGCCTTCGAAGACTTTCCCGAGCCCGAACGACGCCGTCACTTGCTTCGCCTCTGGCTGTCGTTGCCGAACGGACGACCGCTTGCCGAGTCGTTCCAGCCATTTTTTCGCGACGTCCGTGCAGGTGCGGTGCGGGGTGGTTTTCCGGGGAGCGGCGAGCGGCAGTTCACGACGCTCTAGCGAACGGGAGAAAAGCCCGGCGCGATGGCGGGGGTCATGAGGAAGGTGTGAGACGGTTGTCCCCATGCGCCGACCACCGATCTACACCGGCTGGAAGGTCGTAGGAGCCAGCGCTGCCCTGTGGGGGCTGCAATCCATGTTGTGGATGCAGGGGTTCGGCAACCTGGCCGTGCAGCTGCGCAGTCAATTCGGTTGGTCAAAGACGCTCTTCTCGCTCGCATTCGCAGGGACCCGAACAACGAGTGCCCTGCTCGGCCCCGCACAGGGCGCGGCCCTCGCCCGCTTTGGAACGAAGCGGGTCATGCGAGTCGGCGCAGCGTTTGTCCTTGCCGGTTTCGTGGGCCTTGGGCTGATCGAAACACGCACGCAATTCATCTTGGCGTTGTCGGTGGCTGCGTTCGGCATGGCTCTCGCTGGCTTCTTGACGATCACGTCGGCTGTCGTGTTGTGGTTCGAACGAAAGCGGGCCCAAGCGCTGTCGATGCAGACCATGGGCCTTGCGATTGGTGGGTTCGCCGGACCGCTGCTCGTCGTGGGGTTCGGGTGGTTTGGCTGGAGGCCCACGATGGCGGGCGCGGGCGTCCTCCTCGCCGTGGCGATCGTCTGGGCCTCATCGATCATCGGCACGGACCGCTCCGCCTCGGACGAACCCATCGACGGCATTCCGGGCGAGGAAGTCATTGCCGAGCAGCGCGCGGAGGGTGTCAACGATGTTCACTTCACCGCGCAGGAGGCCATGCGGACGCGGGCTTTCTGGATGATCGCGCTAGGACACGGCTCGGCGCTCATCGTCGTGAGCGCATCGCTTGCGCACATCGCGCTGTATCTCACCGAGGACCGCGGCTTCGACGCCAGACAAGCAGCGTTGATAGCAGGGGTCATTCCGATCTTTCAGTTCTTGGGTACCGGACTCGGTGGATACCTCGGTGACCGTATGAACAAACGCATCATCGTTGGCGTCGCGATGAGTTTCCATGCCGTGGGACTCGCATTGATGACCTGGGTCGACAGCTACCTCACGATCGGGGTCTTCGTGGTTCTCCACGGCTTGGCCTGGGGAGCGCGAGGTCCGCTGATGCAAGCCATTCGAGCCGACTATTTCGGCTCGACCCACTTCGCTCAGATCATGGGTTGGTCGACCGTCTTCATCACACTCGGCGTGGTCATCGGGCCCTTGCTCGCCGGGATCCTTGCGGACTCGACCGGCAACTATGACCTGGGCTTCACCATCATCGCGGGCCTCGCACTAGCCGGAAACGTGTTCTGGTTCCTTGCCACTCCCCCGCCCGCTGCTTCCCCGAGGTGACACGAGCGATAGCGAGCTCACGATGTATACGGTGGTCTCGTCACGCCAGCCCGAGCCGCACAGAAATTGCGGCGACGAGAAGGAGGGCCCATGCGGCACGAACTGCGAACAGAAATCAAGATCTTTGCTCCACCCGAAACGGTATGGGACATTCTCACTGATCTCGAGCGTTACGCCGATTGGAATCCGTTCATCGTCGAGGCGAAAGGCAACACGTCCGTCGGCAGCAAGCTTGTCAACCAGCTGCAGCCTCCTGGTGGCAAGGCAATGACCATCAAACCGGTCGTCACGGTGTCGGACACCGCGCAGACCCTTGAGTGGCTGGGCCTCGCAGGAATTCGAGGACTGTTCGATGGACGCCACCGTTTCGACCTCGAAGCAACCCAATCCGGAGGAACGAGGCTGGTGCATTCCGAGAAGTTCAGCGGAATCTTCGTGCGCCCCATGCGACGAATGCTCGATACCCAGACCAAGGCTGGTTTCGAAGCGATGAACGTTGCGCTCAAGAAGCGGGCCGAATCACGGCGCAAGTCATGACACCACTCGCCATGGCCGCGTGAATCTCACGCGGCGATTCGGCGGCGGACTCACGATCCTCACAAGAGGTCACCTGCCTTCGTACGAGCGCGATAGGCCGTGGGTGACACGCCGAGCTCGCGGGTGAAGGCACGGGTGAAGGCATAGGGCGACTGATACCCAACTGCGTGGCCCACCTCGCCAGCGGACTTCTGTGATTGGGCCAAGAGCAGCGTCGCTTGATGCATGCGCCAACGCGTCAGGTACCGAATCGGTGATTCACCAACCAAGTCGGTGAATCGAGAGGCCAACGTCGAGCGCGAGACAGCGACCTCCCGGGCGAGTTCGTTCACCGTCCATTCGTAGTTGGGACGCTCGTGAAGCACCTGCAGCGCGGAGGCCACAACGGGGTCGGCGAGCGCGGAGATGAAGCCCTCACCCGTCGCGTCGACATCGCTCAACAGCTCGATGACCAATACTTCGGCCAGACGGTCGGTAAGTGCCCGAGATCCTGGAGAACGGTCCCGAGACCGTTCGACGGCCATCTTCGCCAGCGTCTTCCAGCCTGGATGTTCACCCGCCCGCGCATGGATGACCCGTGGAAGGGTCTGAAACAATGGATGACCGAATCGATTGTCGTACTCGAAGTGGCCACAGATGATTGTGGACTGCGCGCCACCCTCGCTCTCCAGCCGAACAACACCGGCGTCATCCATTCGGTCGAAGAGTTGTGCGCCATCGACGCCGGGGTGACCCAGCTCATTTCCGAGGGTGTGGGCAAGCCCATGAGGAAACACGATCGCATCTCCTTCCTCGAGCCGAACAGGATCTTCGCCTGGAGCATCCACAAAGCACGACCCATTGGTCACCAAGTGAAAGTTGGCGACACCGTTGTCCGGAATGTGAATGCCCCACGGGGACTCGACTTGCGCTTCGAAATAGACCGTTCCGTTGAGATGTACTGCGCGCAGCACTTCGCTTATGACATCAATGCCAGCGGTGACCGACGCCTCCGGAGCCCGGGACGCGGTTTGGGAAGGCACAGCTCGGAGAGGCACGTGTTGGAAAGGCCCAGCGCTACTGGAATATTTCCTCGAGTCCATCACGCCGCTCAGAATTCGAGCTCGGCGCCGAGATTCTTGCCGATCCGCTGTACGAGGTTTGCCGCACCAACGGTGAAGGCGATGTCGCTCATCTCCGCAGAATTCAGGTGCTGCGCCATTCCAGCGATCGCCTCGTCACTTGCCACGACCGCACGCGTCGTCTCCTCGGCGAATTGGGCAACGGCCTGCACGCGGGCATCGAAGGCCGGATCGCCACCTGCGCCCGGTCCAATTCGAGCAACCTCGTTGTCGGACCAGCCAGCCTGCGACGCGAACATCGTGTGATGACCCGTGCAATAGGGACAACCATTGGTCTTGGCTGCCACGAGATACGCGACCTCGCGGAGTTTCGGGTCGACACTCAGTTGGTTGAACAGCGTGTCGAGCACACCGGCAAGGCCAGCGGCCGCCGGTGCTGAGTGGCCGAGAAGCTGCACCACGTTGGGCACCATGCCCATCTGCGCCTGTAGGCCTTCATAGACGGGGGTCGCTCCGGAAGCTTCGGTTCCGGGAGTTGCATATGCGAGACGTGGCATGAGTGAATCCATTCGTTGAGTTGCTTCGCTCAACTCTTCACCTGCCCTCACCATTTGGAAATGGCCGAGACTCCGGCCTCTATGTCCGAAGCTCCGACCTCGATCTGCGGTCGGAGCATGGGCCAAGGTTCCCGGGGCTTGGGCCATGGGCATCTCCGCGATCGGTTCTTACGTTCAAGGCATGATCAAAACAGAGCGGCGAACCCGCTTCCAAACCCTGTCCATCTCACTCGCCCTCGCAATCGTGGCCACCGCGTGTGGGTCCGACGGCGTCACCTTTGACGACGTTGCCGTGGGCACACCGACGATCGTCGGAGCGAACCACGTCGACTTCGTGGAGATTTCACCCTTTGCTCGCTTCGGACCGGCCCAAGGTGACTTCACCGCCGGGGAACACGGAACCTTCGGAATCTTCGGCGCTGGTCAGGCATCACCCCCACACACCCATAGTGGCGCCTACTACGCAGTTGTCATCGAGGGCGGCGAGATGAGCAATCCCTTCGGAACCGAAGAGAGCCCCGTCACCCTCCCAGCAGGATCGTTCTGGTCGGTCCCCGCTGACGCGGAACACGTCACCGCATGTCTCGACGCCGACGAAGAGTGCCGCTTCTTCTTTCACGCTGCTGCGGGGTTTGACTTCTTCCCCCTGGAGGAGATGACCACCGCTCGAGATGCCGCAGCAGAGTCGATACCGGTCGACAGCCTGTCGTTCGAAGAGCTCGACCCTTACGACGGAGCTGCTCTCGTCTGGGGCGATCAGGATGCTGGCCCTCATGGCACGATCATCCGTATCAACGCTGGCGACGACACGAGCGAGCTGACTCACCGAAATGCCTTCACGGCGGTACCGGCGACCGGATCATTGAATATCGACGACGGTTCGTCCGTGACCGAGCTACCCACCGGTTCGGTGATCGAGTTTGAAGCGAACACTCCACACTCGTTGTCGTGTGGTTCAGGATCCGACTGCCTGGTCTACCTGTTCTCCGATCAGGCGCTCGAGATTCGTAGCTGATGAACGGGCGGAATCAGAGAGTGCGACCGAAGCGGTCGTGTTGGGTCTCCAGGTCGACGCCTTGCGCGTTGGCCGCCTCGACGATGACATCGACCGGTAGCTGGGTAGCGGGAAGCTTCGTGTCGATGGCGAGGCGATCGGCGAGGGCACCGATCGTCCAACCATCCGGTTGAGCCGAATCGAGTTCGTTCCATCGGAGCGGAACGGCGACGGGTGCACCGGGACGTGGACGAAGGGAGAACGGAACGACAACCGTGGCCGTCGGTGTGCTCCGGAGCCAGTCGACAAAGACTCGACTCCCCCGGTTCTTCTTCAGAAACTCGGTGGTGAGCTGGTCAGGATCAGTCTTGACGGCCAATCCCGCAACCGCTCGGGCGACCAGCGACACCTGCTCGAAGCTGTGACCGGCATCGAGCGGCACCCACACATGGAACCCTTTGGAACCCGTGGCAATCGGCACTCCGTCGATGTCGAACAAGGCCAACACCTCCCGAACGACTCGGGTTGCATGGCGAGCCTTCTCGACGTCGCCTTGCTCCGGGTCAAGATCGAGCACGAGCCAATCGGGCGTGTCCGGGCGTTCGGCTGACGACGTCCACATGTGGAAGGTGAGAGTGTTCTGGTTGGCCAGGTAGGCCAGGTCTTCGGGATGCTCGACGACGGGATACACCGTGTCGCCGCCTTCGCGTTTGGGCACAGGAAAGCGTCGAATGGACTCGGGAAAGTGATCGGCGGCGTTCTTCTGCATGAAACCCTTCGCGTTGATGCCGCGTGGAAATCGTTGCAGGGTGAGCGGACGCCCAGACGCGAAGTCGAGCATTCGCGAACCGACAAGCTCGTAGTGCCTCACAACTTCGGCCTTGGTGATTCCATCAGCCGGGAACAGCAGTTTCTCTGGACTCGAAACCTTCACCTGACCATGTTGTCATGCAGCTAGTCGTGCTCGCGTTTGGGGAGAGGTGGCGTTAGGTTTCGTCACTTCGCTCGAGCAACAGCGCATCCCACGAATAGCCCTCACGACCTTGAAGGTCAGCCCAGTCGGACCACACGTCGACGCGGCCAAGCCCGGCATCGACGGCGATCGCTTCGAGCTCACGGGCTCGAACGCCGGAGAAAAGACGACCGGCGGAATCTCTCCCATTCACGATCCCAGGCCGCTCGGCCGGTACAGAGACCAGCAGTCTCCCCCGAACCGCCAAGATCTCGCGCAACCGAGACATGGCAACAACCAACTCCTCAGACGAGAGGTGCATCAGTACTGCCGAACACACGATTCCGTCGAACGTCGCAGGCCACAACGCCGGCAGGTTCAGCTCCGGAAGCGATCCTTCGGCAACGAAGGGTTCGAACTCTGGGCGTCGCTCGATGAGGTGGGTACGAAACGACTCGACCGGTTCAACGCCGAACGTCTCGAAGCCTGCGTCACGGAGTACTGCAAGGTCCCGGCCCGATCCGCATCCCACATCCAGGATTCGACCTCCGACGGGGAAGGCAGCACTCAAGAGGCGAGAGGCCTCGGTATTGCGTTCGATCGCATTCCAGCGTTGGGTACAGAAGTCGGCGTTCTGCTCGTAGTAGTCGAAGGTCGCCTTGTCCACAGCTGCTGGCCTCTCAGCGCCGGGTCACCACCGCGTGGATGAAGAATCGGCTCGTCCGCGAGATATCAACAGCCCAGCCGAGGTCGTACAGGCGGTTGTCGAGCTCCGTGGGGTGCCAGTAGCGCTTGACGATGTCGAACTCGCGGCCGTCGGACAGGGTGCGCGTAATGACTCCCGTCGTCAGTTCGTTCCCGCTCGTGACGACGTGGGCATCGGTGGATCCGGCACCCTCAGCCTCGTGAGCAACGATCGGATGGGCGCTGTCGAAGATGCAGACTCGGCCATCGGGAGCCAGGTGACGGTCGACCGTCGACCAGAATTCTTCGAAACGATCGTCGGGGACGTGGCTCAACCAGAACGAGAAGAAGATCGCCTCGAAGGTTCGCCCGAGGTCGAGCGCGAAGATGTCGGCTTCGATGTATTCAACCGGCGCCGACGTCGCGAGAGCAGCAGTCTTTTCGCGATTGATTTCTAGGACCTCGGCCGATGAGTCGACCGCGGTGACCTGATCGGCACCGACCGCCAACGCCTCGGTCCAGGTACCCGTCCCGGCGGCGAGTTCGAGGAGCGATCGAGCGGGGAGGAATGACGCCAGCCGCTGACGCAACACAGCCTGGTCGGACTCCCACACCGATCTGTGCTCGTCCCCTTGATCGTAGAAACCCCGGCGATACCACCAGTCGTCGTATTCAGGGGCGCGCTCGCGGTAGTACTGCTTCTGCTCCTCGAGCAGCCTCTCGTCCGACGGTTTTTGCTCCGTGCCCATTGGCTCAGACTAGGTCAATCCCGGAACGGGGCAAGCGGTCAGCTCATAGGTCGTGAGGCGTGTTCGCAGAGCCCACAACACGAGGCCGATAGCCAACGCTCCAACGAACGGTTGCGCGGGCGCCCACCAGCTCAGGGCGCCGCTGCTTCCGACGAGACCGACGACCAGTTGGTTGCACACAGGACATCCGACGGCAAGGAAGGAAACGAAACCTCCCCAGACGGTTCTCACATCGTTGCGTTCCTGTTCCTTCTGGTGTGTCTCCGGCAACCGAATGGCGAAGACGAGCCCGATGAGTGCCGAAGTGATTGCCCAGATGACGTAGTCGATGAGCCGTGTTTCCACTGGACGTCCAAATATCGGCGTATCGATCAGATCGGAAGGAACGCCGATGAGCACCGCGGCGACGAGCGCGTAGGGGATTGCTCGCACGTAGGTGACGGGCGGCAGCGAGCGCAACGCATTCAACACGGATACCAACGGTACTGCTCAGGCTCGTGACGCGCTCATCGGTCCCGATAGAAGAACAGTGCGTTTCCATCTGGGTCGTACAGGCCGAATTCTCTGGTACCCCACGTCGTGTCTTCCACGCTTTTGCCGGGGGGCAACTCAACCCCTCGAGTACGGCACTCTGCGAAGAAGCTGTCGGGCTCATCGAGGAGGAATCGATACACCGAACCGGACATGGTCTCCCATTCCTCTGCGCTGTGCCATTGGAGGTGAATCTCCACACCATCACGCCCGAGCCCGGCATAGTTGGGCTCGCCATCGTCGATGAACAGCAGATCGAATCCCAACGAGTCGACATACCACTGCGCGGATTTCCGAACGTCGCGCACATCGACAACGGGGTGAACTGCGTTGAAGCGAACCATTTCAGCAGCGTAGGCGTCACATGCACGGTGACGCCCCGGCTCACACGTCCTTGAGAAGTCTTAGTGCGTCGTAGACCGCTGCGTGGATGTTCCGACTGGCGACGGCATCGCCGATTCGGTAGAGCTCGAACGTTCCGTCGGGGTTCCTGGCGCTTCTGCCTCGCGCCGGCTGCGGTCGGGCGTTGAGCATGGCGTCGTAGTCGACCGCGCCCAGGTTGGCGGAGTGGGGTTTGAGCTCGAAGTAGAGCTCATCGAGGGGCTGCGTGCCGTGGTCGACGACGACGGTGTCGACGTGCCGGGCGACCCGATGGGTCGAGTGGTCGCTGCCGATCTCGACGCACATCCGACCAAGTTCGGGTTTCACCGCAAGCACTCGCTGATTGAGGGTGATCCGAGTGTCGGTCTCGTTGAATGCCCGAGCGTATGGCACGTGGTTCATGCCGCCGATGTCGATGCCGAGCATCCGCTCGGGGGTCACGATCTCGAGTTCGGCGCCCGAACGGGCGATCATTTCAGCAGCGGTCATTGCCGAGTGTCGTCCGTGATCGTCATAGAGCAGCACCTGACCCTTTGGCGTGACGTCACCACCGATCACATCCCACGTGGTGACGACGTGCTCGGCGCCCTCCTCCATCGGAGGGAGTTGCGGTTGGCCACCGGTCGCGACGATGACGACATCGGGCGACAGGCTGGCTACCAATTCGACATCAGCGAACGTTTCGAGCCGCAACTCCACACCAAGCCGCGCGAGCTCGGCGACTCGCCAGTCGACGATGCCTTTCAAATCGACGCGGCGAGGGTTGCGCGTGGCGAGGTTGATCTGCCCTCCGGCCCATGGCATCGCCTCGAGCACGGTGACGTTGTGCCCGCGTTCGCCCGCTACTCGCCCGGCTTCCAGCCCTCCTGGTCCTGCACCGACCACGACCACACGTCGGGGCGTTTCGGCCTTCGGGATGGCGTGGGGCATCGTAGCTTCACGGCTCGTGGCGGCGTTGTGAATACACAGCGCCTCACCAGCTTCGTAGATGCGATCCAGGCAGTACGTCGCGCCGACACAGGGCCGTATTTGTTCCTCTCGTCCCTCGATGATCTTGCGGACGATGTGTGGGTCGGCCATCTGTGCTCGGGTCATGCCGACGAGATCGACCTTGCCCTCAGCGATCGAGTGGCGTGCGGTCGAGACGTCGTCGATCTTCGAGGCGTGCAAGACGGGCAGGTTGGTCGACTCGCGCACCATTCCCGTGAAGTCGAGGTGGGGTGCGGCCGGCATGCCGTGAATCGGGATGATGTCGCTGAGCAGCACGTCATTGGTGGTGGTGCCGCGGATCACGTTGACGAAGTCGATCAAACCGTCGTTCTCGAGACGCCCGAGGATGTCGAGGCCCACGTTCGTATCGATGCCATCCGGCACGACCTCGTCGATCGCCATGCGCAGTCCGACGATGAAGTTCGGGCCAACCTTGGCCCGAATGGCGTCGAGCACACGCCACGGAAACCGCAGGCGCGCCTCGTGTCCCTCACCCCATTCATCGGTGCGATGGTTGGTGCGGGGCGAGTACCAGGCATCGAACAGGTGCCCGTAACTCTCGAGCTCGATGCCATCCATTCCGCCGGCTTGCATCCGCTCTGCGGCATCGGCGTATTTGGCGATGATGCGTTCGATGTCCCAGTCTTCGGCTTCCTTGGGAATCGAACGATGTGCGGCTTCGCGAATTGGCGACGGAGCGACCACGGGCAGCCAATCGTCGTGCGACCAACTGGTGCGCCGGCCAAGATGCGAGAGTTGGATCATGCACGCTGAGCCGTGTTCGTGCACGCCGTCGGTGAGTCGCTGGATCCACGGCACGATGGCGTCGTCGTAGGCGTGCAGGTTGCCAAACGCTGGCGGACTGTCCTCGGCCACCACCGCAGACCCTGCGGTCATCGTCAGCGCCACACCACCTTTGGCCTTTTCCTCGTGGTAGAGCCGATACCGATCCTTGGGCATGCCGCCCTCGGAATAGGCGGGTTCGTGAGCCGACGAGAAGATTCGATTGCGAAGGGTCAGGTGCTGCAGCTGAAACGGCTCGAGGAGCGGATCGGACACGGCTATTTGTGGCCTCGCACGAGCAGGCCCACAAACTCCGTGACCGCTGTCAACGACAGCTTCATACCGTTCGAGATGTCGGCGGCTTCACCGGAGCCGAGTTTCACGACCCGTTTGCCGACCGTCATCTCACACTCGCCGGAGGCAACAAAGACCATGGCCTGCCGTCGATCGAGGTCACCCGAATAACTCTCGCCAGCCTTGAGCCGAAGTCCCAGGATGTCGAGGTCGAGATCCGGGTGCGACAACACCTCGGTCACATTCTCACTCTTTCCAAGCTCACCTTGACTCACACGGTGTCCACCGATGCGAGGCAAGAGCTCCGACATCGGATATTCGAGCGCCCGGCTCAGCCGAAGCAGCACGGGCAACGAGCAGAACGACTCACCGGTCTCGATTTCGCCCAGATGAGCGGGCGAGATGGCTGCGTCCGAAGCGGTTTGCGCCAGCGTGCTTCCCAATTCGTGGCGCCGATCGCGGAGGCGCCGTCCGACCTGAACCGACAACGAATTCGGGTTCGGCGAGCTCGGCTCTGGGCTACTCATAGGATCGCTGGCGACGAGACGATCAGGATCTGAGCGTCCTGCTCGGAAAGAGCCGTGCCGCTGTGTTCCTCGTGAGCGCCGTAGTGGATGGTGCCCATCGTCTCGATCTGATGGACGTCTTCGTTGAAGACGATTTCTATGGACCCGTCGAGCACGAGAATGAACCGTTCGCCGAAATGTCGGTGAACCTGACCGTCGGTGCTCACATTCTGGATCATCGCGGTAAACGGCCGATCGGCGCCAAGTGGGCCGAGAACCCGATACCTGTTGCCGTCGCGAAGATGCAGCTCATGCACCTCACTCATCGGTGTCACGGTTATCTCCGGCTCGGGAACGCTCTCGATGAACGTTGTCAGCTCCACTCCGAGCGCAATCGCGAGTGTTGCCATTGCGGTCAACGAGGGCAACGAAGAGCCGCGTTCGATTCGCGAGATGTATCCGGTCGTATAGCCCGTTGCGTCCGCGAGGTCGGTGAGCCGAAGACCGGCAGACTTTCTCAGCTCACCAATCCGCTTGCCGACGACCTCGAGTTCGATGTCGACTGATCCTCGAACGCTTGTCATGGCTTTTGGTTCGGGAGGACCGAGCAGAAGAAGGTGACCATGTTGTCGCAAGCTACCGAACGAGCAAGGTCTGGACCGAATCGGTCGGCGAGCACCGTGGCGAGGTGCGGATAGTCCTTCGTGGCCTTGAAGTTGTTGATGAACGAGAGGTCGGAAGGGTCGACCAGGAGGTTCCGACCAAGGATCGGATCGACCTGCTGCACCAGATCTTCGATGAAGTCAGCGCCGATACCAACCCGCTCTGGCCCCGCCACCGACACGAGGTGCTCCAGATGATCGACGTAGTCCCCAAGGGTCGGCTCACCCGAGCTCACAAAGGCGCCAAACGCGTTCGCCGCGACGAACCCTCCCGACTCAGCAACCGCCTCGATTTGTGAGTTCGTGAGATTTCTCGGGTGGTCGACCAGAGCCCGGCACGAAGAGTGGGAAGCCACAAACGGCTTTGTCGCCAGCTCGCTGAGGTGCTGGACGCCCGGCATCGAAAGGTGACTGATGTCGATGACCATTCCGAGCCGTTCCATTTCGGCAACCGCTTCGATGCCCAATGTCGTCAGCCGGCCGTTGGTGTCTGCTTCGCCCACTCCGTCCGCGAGAAGTGTTCGTCGGTTCCAGGTGAGCGACGCCATCCGAATTCCAAGGCGCCACAACGTCTCGAACATCGACAACGATGCTCCCACCGGCTCGGCGCCCTCGATCGCGAGCAGCAGCGCAATGCGACCACTGTCGATCGTCTCTTGAATCTCCGCGGGTGTTTCAACGATGGCGACATCGGACGAGTGAACCTCGGCAATTTCACGAGCAAGGCTGATGATCTCGAGGGTGCGCCGCAGTGCGCCCTCTCCGATGAACTGCTCCTCGGTGAAGATCGGGAGAACCTGGAATACCACACCACCAGAGCGCAATCCCGGGAGCCAGTCGTCGCCAAACGGGTCGCGAACTCCACGCTCCCGCCGATGCTGGCACGCAAGCAACAAATCGTTGTGTGAATCAGCGATCGGCAAGAAACCTTGGTCGGCCACGAGGGTCAGCTCGCTCCGTCGAGCACGACGCTGAAGACTCGGCCGATGGTGTCGGCTCCTACAGGCCGCTTCAGAAATCCGCTGAGTTCCTCAGCGTCGGTCTCTCGGTCGGATCTCGACACCCAACGTTCGTACGCCTCGGCATCGTCCCATTCGGCAGTGACAACAGCCGCCTCGCCATCGCTCGAGATCGTCAACTGAGCAGATCTGCATCCTTGTTGCGCGACCGAAGTGCTCAGGATGTTCTGGCGTTCGAAGAACGCGGTAAGACCATCTGCTGCGCCGGGTCGCACCTCTAGTTCGAGATAGGTACGGATCATCGATGTTCCTTCGTTCAGTTCGTTCAGACGCCGTAGACCGCAGCGGCGCGCTCTGGGTCGATCAGACCGTTGCGAATGTCTCGCTCGACAAGCTCTCGGTCGCGGTCCTTCGGATCTCCCACCCCACCACCGATGCCGGTCACGATTCGAATGACATCACCAGGGTTTGTCGGCACCCCGGACGCAAAGGAATATCGAGTGGCTGAACCGTCTTCTGCCTGGATGATCTCGGCATAGTTTGGCGACCCCTCGACGCCACCATCGGCAGCCCACGGCGGAAACTTTGATCGCGTGAACGCCAACGTTGCGTGGCCATCGTCGGCACGGAGTTCGTACTCCATGACGATGCCGCGCCCGCCCGTGAAGCGTCCTTCACCTCCAGGTTCGGTATTCAGCTCCATGCGGTTCACGTAGAGCCCGTTGCGAGCCTCGTTGATCTCGGCGGGGCAGTTGAAGGTGTCCCCGTGGACGCCACTGAACATCGCAGAGTTGCCATCGCGTGTGCCGCTCGCTCCCCAACCGCCGATCTGCGGTTCGATGATCGAATACGGCCGGCCGGTGTCGGGATGGGTTCCGCCCATCAACGTCGCACAGACCGATGCGAAATGCCCCGCGCCCAGGAGCTCAGGTACTTCCTTGGCCATACAGCGCCACATCAGGTCGTACAGCGGCAACATCAAGTCGTAGTAGAAGCCCATTGGAGCGGGTTCGACGGGGTCGAACACGGTACCCGGAGTGGTCAGCACCCGGATCGGCCGGAACGTGCCACTGTTGGCGGTGATGCTGCCGTCGGTCAGGGACTTGAAGATCATTTGCACCGGAATGATCGCGCCGTCGCGACTGAGGTTCGTGGGTGCCGTCGACTGTTCAGGATTCTTGGTCAGATCGACGATGAATTCGTCGTCGCTAATCGTGATGGAAACGCTGAGCACTCGACCATCGTCGATCTCTTCGGTCAGTTCGAATGTGCCATGCGGGAGGCCCTTCAAGCCTTGCAACGAGACCTGCTCGCCATAGTCCATGAAGTCTCGAGACGCGGCGCGGAAGGTGTCGACGCCGTAGCGCGCTGCGACCTCGCGTAGCCGGCGCTCGCCCGTGCGAACCGATGCGATCGCAGCCCACAGATCGCCATCGATGAGGTCGGGAAGGCGCGAGTTGGTCTTGATGATGTCCATCACCGAACGGACGGTTGCGCCCTTCGAGATCGCCTTCACCGGGGGGAGGCGCAACCCCTCCTGGTAGATCTCCGTTGCTTCACCGCTCGCCGAACCCGGAGCCATACCTCCAACATCAGAGTTGTGCGCGATGTTCGCCGTCCAGGCAATCAACTCGCCGTCGTGGAAGACCGGCATGGTCACCACGATGTCATTGAGATGAGTCACCGCGCCCCAGTAGGGATCGTTGGTGAAGAACACGTCTCCTTCCTCGATGTTCTCGAGGCCGATGGTGTCGATCACCACCTTGCACGTCTTGTCGAGAACTCCCACGAATGCGGGAATACCCGCGCCGGAGGAGGCGAGCTCGCCGTGTTCATCGAGAACGGCGGTGCCCATGTCGAGCACCTCATAGATGATCGAACTCATCGCGGTCTTTTGCATGGCGACGAACATCTCATCGGCGGCAGCTTGAAAGGAATTCTGAATGATTTCGAGCGTGATGGGGTCGTAGGTATGGGTTGTTGACATGACTACTCCTTCTCCATTGTCTGAGGCTTCGGGGCATGCTGTTCAAGAATCAGGTTTCGGTATCCGTCCACGTGTGCGTGCCAGCCAGGATGGACCAAGACGGACGTTCCCGCGCCCTCGACGACCGCAGGGCCGGTGAATGCCATGCCAGGGTTGAGGAGGTCTGCGTCGAAGACATCGGAATCGTGCACGCCTTCAACCGCATAGTCGATGGTACGGGTGGTGCGCTTTGCGGGAGCGGAATCGGCTGGCCCAATGTCGACAGGTTTGGGGGTATGGCCTGCGCTCTTCACCGAGGCGACGAGATGCAGTCCGACCATTTCAACCGGCACATCCAAACGGTACGTGTATTCGGCCTCGTAGTCGGTCCGGAAGCGCTCGGCGAGGGCTTCGCTACCTCCGGGCAGCAGGTCGTCGGGTTCGAGCAGGACCTCGACGGTGTGCTCTTGGCCTTGATAACGGAAGTTGCCAAATCGTTCGATCGTGACCGTGTCGGGATCGATACCTTCGCCGGCGAAGTCGTCGAGCCCGCGTGCCTCGGCATCGCGGAAGGCGGCCGCAATTGTGGGGGTCGAGGCCTCATCCACGTCGGACAGCGCGGTGACGAAATAGTCGCGTCGGAGGTCCGACGAGATCATGCCCCACGCCGAGAACACCGAAGCTGCAGCGGGGATCACCACCTTTTGTACGCCGAGCTCGACGGCGAGCGCAATCGCATGCATGGGTCCGCCGCCACCGAATGCGACGAGCGCAAAGTCCCGCGGGTCGTATCCGCGGTTGAGCGAGATGAGCTTCAGTGCGTTCACCATGTTGTTGTTGGCGATGCGCACGATGCCGCGGGCAGCTTCATCGACACCCACCCCCATACGATCGCCGATGTTGCGCAACGCCTGCTCGGTGACCTCCATGTCGGGCGTGATCTCGCCGCCGCAGAAGTCGTCGCGACTGATACGGCCGAGCCACAGATTGGCGTCGGTCGTCGTGGCCTCGGTCCCACCTTGACCGTAGGACGCGGGGCCAGGCATGGCGCCGGCAGATTGCGGGCCCACGTGAAGCTTCTTGAAATCGTCGACCCACGCGATCGAGCCGCCGCCGTTGCCGATCTCGACCAGATCAACCACAGGAACCATCGCCGGATAACCGGCCGACGAACGATCGCGCTCGAGCCAGTAGTCGGTCATGACACGCACACGCCCGTTCTCGATGAGCGAGCACTTCGCGGTAGTCCCACCGATGTCGAGCGCGAGCACGTTGGGTTCGCCGATCAGCTTCCCGAGCTCGGCAGCTCCCATGAACCCCGATGCAGGACCGGACTCGACCATGGCGATCGGTGTCGCGGCGACCGCTTCAACGGAACCGACTCCGCAGTTGGATTGCATGACCAGGGTGGGCCCACCCAACGACTTGTCGGCAAGCTGTGATTCGAGCTGGCGGAGATATCGCTGCGCGGTTGGTTGCACGTACGCGGAGAGAACTGCGGTGCTCGTACGCTCGTACTCGCGCCACTCGCGAGTGATCTCGTTCGACGCGACGACGGAGGCCTCGGGCCAGAGTCGCCGAATTTCCTCGACCACCTGGCGTTCATGGTCACCGTTTGCCCAGGAGTGGAGGAGGCAGACAGCGATCGCTTCGACCCCATCGGCCCGGAAGTCGTCCACGATCTGACCGAGCCCGGAAACGTCGACAGGTTCGCGCTCCTCCCCCTTGTAGGTGAGTCGCCCCGGTACCTCCTGTCGCAGGTAGCGAGGGACGAAGGGTTCGGGCTTCTCGTAGTCGAGGTTGAAGAAGTCCGGCCGATTTCCTCGGGCGATCTCGAGCGTGTCTCGGAAGCCTTCGGTGGTGATCAGCCCGACCTTGGCTCCCTTGCGTTCGGTGATTGCGTTGATGACCACCGTCGTGCCATGCACATGCGAAGCAACTTCCTCGAACGGCACGTTCGCCCGCTCGAAGACCTCCAGCACCCCTTTGTCGAATTCCGGTGGTGTCGTGGCCGCTTTGGCTGTTCGGATGCTCGTTTCTCCGGTGTCTTCGTTCACCTCGAACAGGACGAGATCGGTGAAGGTTCCACCGACATCTGTGGCAACTTTTGAAGTCGCGATCGTCATCGTGTCAACTCTCCGGTTCTTGTGGTCAGGTTCACTGCAGCGGTCCAACCGCTTTGACGACGACGCGGCAACCGCCACCGGGCACGTATGTCATTGGGATCTCCGAAACGCTGGTGATGCGCGTGTCAGCCGGGTCGGCACCGGACTCGACAGCTAGCGCAATCGCCGCGGCACGGGCATCCTCGATGCACTCCTCGCGTCCGTCGATGTCGTAGCTGTACACCTTGTCAACCGAACCCGAAGCTTCGGAGATGCAGGCGCCGTAGGCGTTGGCCACGCCGTGGTGAGGTGGACGGACCACCTCGGAGATTCCGTCGAGGGCGTTGGGAACGAGGTGAGCGCCTCCACCGACGGCAAGTAGCGGAACAGCTTCTCGGCTCGACTTCATCCGATCGGCCAGGATGGAGATCTGCTCGTCGACCCAGCCGGTCGATCGAGCTACGAGATCGGCATCGAGGCCGGCAACGAGCGCCGTGTCGCCAAAGCCATCGAGGCGACCTGCAGCCAGCGAAATGTCGGACAGTGTGAGCGTGCCTCCGCCGACACACAGCGCCTCGGTCGAGACGGCATACCCGACCGAGTCGGGTCCGATGCGCAATCCGGACGACTCGTCGCGCACGATCGTTCCGCCACCAAGGCCAATCGAAATGAGGTCTGGCATTCGGAAGTTCGTGCGAACGCCACCAACTTCAACTGCTGCGGTGGACTCTCGCGGGAATCCATCGACGAGGATCCCAGCATCAGCGGAGGTGCCGCCTACGTCGACGACCACGGCGTCGTTGACTCCGGCCAGAGCGCATGCGCCACGCATGGAGTTCGTCGGACCCGAAGCGAGGGTCAGAACAGGGTTCTTGGCCGCGTGCTCGGCGGTCATCAACGTGCCGTCGTTCTGTGTCAAGTACGACTGCACATCGAGCGAGTGATCAGCGAGCGCAGTCTGAAATCCATACACCACGGCATGGGAAACCGTGAGCAATGACGCATTGAGAATCGTCGCGTTCTCACGCTCGAGCAACCCGAGGGCTCCAACCTGATGGCTGAGCGAGACGTTGATGGCATCGCCAACCTCGTCTCGGATGAGCTCGGCACTGCGAAGTTCGTGCTCGGGCGACGCAGGGCTGAACGCTCCTGAAACTGCGATTGCCTTGCAACCCGCAGCGACCGCCTCGCTGGCGAGGCGGCGAACGGCATCTTCGTCGAGCGGCGCGATCTCGGCACCCGTGTACTCGTGCCCGCCTTCGATGATGGCCGTCGGCCCGAGCACCACGTCTCGAATGTCTTGTGGCCAGGCCGCACCCACGTTCACCGCCGTCGATGACGGCAGTGCGAGCCGAAGCACACCAACCTTGTCGAGCCCCTGGCGCTGAATGATCGCGTTCGCCGGGTGGGTCGTTCCAAGCATTGCTCGAGAAATGAGCGACGCATCCTGGCCTTCGAGTACACCACGAAGCGCTTCGCGAATGCCATCGAGCGGGTCGAGCGTGGTGGCGGTTTTGATCGAGTTGAGGACTGCGCCGTCACCGTCGATCAGGACGGCGTCGGTGTTGGTTCCGCCAACGTCAATACCGATTCGTTGCTGTTCTGTGTTCGTCACGATGGCATCTCCACGTAGTCGACGTCGTATCCAAAGGCTGATGGCCCAACAAGTTCCATGACCCCGTCGCGCTGCCACTCGGGGGCGCAGGGCATGCCGATGACATGACATCGGTTTCCGTAGGCGATCGATTCGGTGGTGAGTGGCTCGTAGGTCTCATGGTCGAGGAGGCAAATCAGGTTCGGCGTCGTGATCGTCGGTACGTCATCCACGTAGGCGATCAGGTTCTCGTTCTGCACCTCGATGCGCATGACCTGGTCGGAGCCGTGCAGATCCTCGAGGAGGAGCGTCGACTTTGCGAATCCATCCGTGGTTCGACGATCGAGGTCGACGATCTTGCCTTCGAAGAATCGGTGAGAGCCGGTCTCGGAGAGAAATCGTTCCCACGCACCGTCTTCGTTGCGCTGCACCTCTTCGAGCATCCTTCCGACATCTCGGCAATAGGTGATCGAATCGGCGATCGCGTGTTCTGCGATCTGCCCAGCGGTCATTGGATAACAGCTGATGGCGTTGGCCAGCCCGAGCTGAATGACCGCCGTGCGTGCAAGGGTCTCGGCCATCTGGTTCGAGGTCGTTTCGAACACGCAGAGGTTGCCCTTTTCGTCAGCGACCGACATCGGCCCAGCAGGGATTCCCCCCAGTGTGAAGACGGTCATCTCGATCTGTGGGAACGCTCGCCGCATGCCGTCAGCGTTGAGCACAGGCAGGCCCATCTCGGCCGCCGTGGCGATGGGGAGCAGTGTGTTCAAACCGCCCACTTCGATCGGCATGATGGCCACCGGCGGTTCTCCCAAGTAGTCGCCGAGCGCCTTCACCGCAGTGGTGAATTCGGTGCCTGCGGGGATCTTCTCGAGGATGACCGTGGGTGCTCCGATGATGGCAATGGTGAGCACGCGAGCATCGGGAGGGAGGTCGGCGGCTGTGATGACGTCGACGGGTCCATGTTTCTCCAAGGCCTGACGCGCGACGAGTTTGGCGATGTACGGGTCGCCACCTCCGCCTGTTCCAAGCAGTGTCGCTCCGACAGCGATTGATTCGATGTCATCGGCTGAGAGTTGGGTAATGGTCATGCAGCTCTCCTATTTCGAGTCCAGTTGTCCGCAGCGACTGCGGCAAGGATTACCGAGCCTTGAATCAGACGCTGGATGATGGGGTCGATCTGATGCAGATTGAAACCGTTCGTGAGCAGCGCGATGAAGAGTGCGCCCAGCACCGTTCGCCACACCGCTCCTTCGCCGCCTGCGATCGAAGTTCCTCCGATGATGACCGCGGTCAACACGCCAAAGACGAACGAGAAGTCATCGCTGGGCTGAGCAGAGAGCGTGCGAGAGGCGAGCAGTGATCCAGCGAGACCGGCCGCAGCGCCCGTCAGCACGAATGACGCAGCGACGACACTCTCCACGCGAATGCCCGCCAGCCTGGCAGCTTCGGGATTTCCTCCGGCGGCAAAGAGATGTCGCCCGAACCGCGATCGCTCGAGTATGAGCGAGAAGATCAACACGACAACAACGGCAATCCACGTGGCGTTGGTCAAACCGAAATCGCGGCCTCGGGCGATTTGCGAGAAGTCCCGGTCGCCGACGCGAACAATGCTTCGATCACTGAGCAGAAACCCGATCCCGTAGAACACGAACGACGTGGCCAATGTGGCGATGAACGAGTTGATACGGACCCACGCGACCACCAGGCCATTGACGAGGCCGTAGACCGCACCGAGCAGAATGCCCGCACCCAAAGCAAGCACGACGGAGCCCGTATCGTTCACGACGAGCGCCGTGACGATGGTCGAGTTGATGAAGATCGCGGACAGCGAGATGTCGAAGTTGCCGCTGATGAGGGTGAGCGTCAATGCCGAACCGGCGATCAAGATCAAGCTCTGCTGATCGAGAACGTTACGAAGGTTCGCCGTCGTCATGAAGTTCTCTGTGGTTTGCCAGAGTCCGATGAACAACAGCACGGTGACCCAAATGATGCCGTAGTCGCTGAGCTTGGCGCGCCGGAGCCACGAGGTTGATGGGCTTGGCTCTGCGGTCAGGGTGTCGGTCATGCCGCTTCCAATCCAAACGCGAGCTCCATCACGTCGGAGTCGGTGGCGGTGGCGCCGTCCAACTCTCCGATGAGACGGCCCTGGCGCATCACGAGTACGCGATGTGCAATGCCCAGTACTTCTTCGATCTCCGAAGAGACGATCAACATCGCCAGTCCTTCCTCTGCAAGACGCACGATCAGTTCGTAGATTCCCAGCTTTGCTCCGACGTCTACCCCGCGGGTTGGTTCGTCGGCGATGAGAAGTTTTGGTGTCGAGATCAGCCACCGGGCAAAGATCGATTTCTGTTGGTTTCCACCGGACAGCTCGTTCATCAACGAACTCGTCGTTCCTCCACTGAGGTTCACATCGGTTGCGACGCGGGCGGCCGCTGATCCCTCGATGCCACTTCGTACGAGTCCTGCCGAGGTGTACTCATCGAGATGGGCAAGGCTGATGTTGTCGCCAACGGTGCGCTGCATGAAGAGCGCTTGTTGCCGGCGTGCCTCAGGAATCATTCCAACGCCACTCGCAATCGCCTGTTTGGGTGATCGTGGGGCGTGTTTGGCGCCGTTCAGTTTCATGGATCCAGATGTCGGCCTGTCTGCGCCAAAAACGGCGCGAGCGACCTCGCTGCGACCCGAGCCAACCAGGCCCGCGAGTACGACGATCTCGCCGGCGCGGATGGTGAACGACACGTCGTCGAACGCTCCTTCGCGGCTGAGGGCATCGACCTCGAGAACCGACGGAGCAGACTCTGCGACGGGTCGACGTTCGGGAAACGCAGCGTCGAGACTGCGGCCGACCATGCCTTCGATCAATGACGACTTCGTCTCGGCGGTTGCCGGCCCGGTCCGAATGACCCTGCCGTTTCTCATGACGGTGATGTTGTCGGCCACCTCGAGCACCTCATCGAGAAAGTGTGAGACGAAGATGACCGTGACGCCCCTGTCGGCGAGCTGGCGAACGGTCACCACAAGCGATTTCGCCTCGTCTGAAGAGAGCCGAGCGGTGGGCTCATCCATGATGATGATCTGAGCTTCTCGAGCGAGCGCACGAAGAATCTCGACCTTTTGTTGCTCGGCGACGGAGAGCTCGCCGACCTGAGCGTTGGGATCGAGGTGGAGACCGTGTTCCTCAATCAGCTGGTTGTATCGCTGCAGATCTTCAGCCGCGCTCACGAATGGCCCGCGCCCAGCCTCGATCCCGAGGTAGACGTTCTCCACTACGGACCGTCCCGGAAGCAGCGAGAGCTCTTGGGCCACCATGGTGATCGAGTGCTTGAGCGCGACATGTGGTGACTTCAGCTCGACCTCGTTTCCGTCGAGGTGAATCGTTCCCTCATCTGGCGTGTGCACGCCAGCGATCGCCTTCCCGAGCGTCGACTTTCCTGCGCCGTTCTCGCCGACGATCGCATGCACGGTGCCGCGCTGGATCTTCACACTCACACCATCGAGGGCAACGGTGCCACCAAATCGCTTGGTGACACCGATGCACTCGATCTGTGGGGAATCGGTTGATTCGCCCTGGCTCAACCCTCTAGCCGTCCCACTCAGCGGTGAAGTCTCCGATGTTCGTGGGGAGCATCAAGCCGCGGTTGGGAACGGACTGTGCGGGATCGACGCCACCACTATCGGTGCCATCGAGGGCAGCGATCATGGCGTTCATGGCGAGCTGACCTTCGGTGTATGGCGCTCCGAAGATTCCACCCCACCAGCGGCCGTCAGCGATTGCCTCGAGGGCAAAGGAGCTTCCGCCGAAACCGATGATCTTCACGTCGGTCAGATCGGTGTCGTCGAGCGCGAGCTCCACACCTTGCATCGATTGATCGGCGCCCACGACCACATCGATGTCGCTGTTGCCAACCAGGATGTCCTGCATAGCCGACAGGCCGACATCTGGGCCGAGGTATTGACCCTCTGCCTCCGCGACCACGTTCACCGTGGAACCGGCGACCGTGTTGTCCCAGCCGAGACGTACGGCCTCGTCGAGAGGAATGCCGCGAATGCCGTAGAAGTACACGACGTTGCAGGGATCGATGTCCTCGCACGCAGCGAGTGTCACTTCACCGAGACGTTCGCCACGTGGTTGTGGCGGCTCGAAGACTGCTGCGGCCATGCCCTCTACCTGCGGCTCGACCGTGGTGAGGTCATCACCGACGACCTGGTTGAGAATGACGACCTCGATACCAGCAGCGAGCGCATCTTCGATGTCAGGAATCGACCCGGAGCCGGCAAGAGAGACCAAGACGATGCCTGCGTACTGGCCAGACGAGATCGCGTCTTGGAACTGCGTTTGTTGCAGTGCGGGATCGAACTGGGCGTCGAACTCCACGATCTCGATGTTGTTTTCAGCGGCGATTTCCTCCATCGCGGTACGGGATTCGAGCAACCAGGTGTTGGCCGAGCTGGCGCTCAGGTACGCGATCTGTACTGGCTCATCGGGCTCTGCTGGTTCTTCGGCCGGTGCCTCGGTGGTCTCTGCTGGTTCTTCGGCCGGTGCCTCGGTGGTCTCGGCTGGTTCTTCGGCCGGAGCCGCTGTTGTTGCGGCCGTGTCCTCTGCAGCTGTGTCGTCGGAATCACTGCCGCAAGCGGCGGCAACGAGCGAAAATATCAGAAGCATGCCGACGAGTAGTCGACTAGCCCTCGATGATGACGAAATCATGTGGTGTTCCCTCTCAATAGTGAAACTGAGCCCTCCAGCCCAGCCATCCAGAGGAGACCTTAGGCACAGTTCCGGTATATGTACAAGCAGTTGTCTGTTGCCATCGTGTGTTTTATGTTGGGCGTCATGCCACGTGAATGGGTGATCAACGCATACGACGGCTTCGAGGGTCTCGAGCTACAGGACTGCGAGAAACAAGAGCCGGGGGCGGGAGAGGTCCGTCTTCGAATCGAGGCGTTCGCACTCAACTGGGGCGACATGGACCTGATGCTGGATCACTATTCGTTCAGCTTCTCGGCTTTCCCTGCACGGGTGGGCATAGAAGCAGCGGGAATCGTCGAGGCGGTCGGGGCCGGTGTCGAGGGCATAGACGTCGGCCAGCGCCATTGCACGCTGCCGTACTTCTACGATCGCCGTGGGGTCAGCGCAGAGACCGTACTGATCGATCAGCGATATCTCACCCCCGCGCCAGAACGGCTGACCGCGGTCGAGTCTGCGTCGATCTGGATGCAGTTCATGACGGCGTACTTCCCCATCGTCGAGCTTGCGAACGCGCGGCCAGGGATCAACATCCTCGTTCCAGCTGGCACCAGCACCGCCGGAAACTCTGCGCTGCAGATTGGCCGGACAGCAGGGGCGACCTTGATCGCGACCACACGCCATGCCCGAAACCGGGAGTACCTCGAGGCATCAGGCGCAACCCATGTGTACGTCGACGATGGCGAGGTCGACCTTGCTGAGTTCATCCTCGAGGTCACCGAGGGCGAAGGCGTTCACGCTTCGTTCGATCCAATCGGGGGCGACTTCATGACTCGGTACGGGCCCGCTCTCGCGCCAGACGCCATCCTCCTCATGTACGGGCTCCTGTCTGGCGCGTTTCCCGACGTTCCGTTCGTGCCGATGCTGCAAAAGAACGCCTGGTTCCATCCGTACTCACTGTTCAACTACGTGCAGAACAGAGAGGCATGCGCCCGCGGGACAGCGTTCGTTCACGCGGCGATCGAGCGCGGCGATCTGGCGCCCCAGATCGACCGGGTGTTCGCCATGGAGGAGTACATCGACGCATGGCGATATCTGAGCGGCGACCGCACGACCTACGGCAAGGTTGTGATCGACGTCGACAACTCCTCGAACTCATAGAAAGCTCTCACACATGGAATTTGCCCCACCCACATCGGACGTAGACGACCTCACCCTTCGTTCGCGGTGGGCACTTCTCCGCGACCGACTCGACGTCGCCAAAGTGGACGGACTCCTGCTCTCTGGCGGCCCCGACCTTGCGTTCCTCACCGGATACGCAGCCATGCCCCTCGAACGCATCACCGCATTCGTCGGGCGAGCAGATGGTGCGGGAGCACCAACCTTGTTGGTCCCGGGCCTGGAATGTGCCCGCGTCGATGACCGGCCCGATGTATTCGACATGGTGGGTTGGGACGACGAGACCGATCCCGTCGACCTCATTGCTGAGCGCCTTCAGGGGTCGATGCGGATTGCGGTGTCGAACGACCTTTGGGCGATGCACGTCTTGGCGCTGCAACGATGCCTTCCAGACGTGGAAATCATCACCGTCGCTGAGGCGTTGGGTGGGATTCGTTCGATCAAGACGCCCGATGAACGCGAGGCGTTGCTCGCCGTTGGCGGTCTGGCCGATCGAGTGGTCGCCATGCTCCAATCTGGCGACATTCCGCTCATCGGTCGGGCCGAGAGTGCCGTCGCTGCGGATATCGCCGATCGTCTTCTGGCCGTTGGCCACGACGAAGTGCAGTTCGTGATCGTTGCATCGGGACCGAATTCAGCGAGCCCCCACCACCACCCCGGTGACCGCATCATCGAACCAAACGAGATGGTGTTGTGTGACTTCGGCGGAACGTTCAACAGGTTCAACAGCGACACGACTCGCTGTGTGTACACCGGCGAGATTCCCGATGAGGTGCAAGCGGCATACGACGCACTGATGGTCGCCCAACAGGCAGCCGTCGATGCTGCCGCGGTCGGGGGCCAGCTGCGCGACGTCGACCTCGCGGCGAGAAACGTCTTGAGCGACGCCGGGTATGGAGACCTCTTCATTCATCGAACCGGACACGGCATCGGTCTCGAAGTCCATGAAGAGCCGTACGTGACCCAGTTGAACCACGACCCGATCCAAGTTGGTCACGCCTTCAGCATCGAACCTGGCGTGTACATCGATGGCAAGTGGGGCATGCGTCTCGAAGACATCGTGTTCATCGATGACGACGGTCGAGCGGTGCGATGCAACCGAACACCCCGGGAACTCGCCAGGGTCGGTTGACGTCGATAACCGCCATCGAGGCGAGCCAACACGACCGTTGTGCCAATGTGTTGGGCATGACTTCGACAAACCTCACAGAACACCCGATCCATCTCGGACTCGGAGCGACGGCGGTGATCGAGCCGCTCTTCACCGGCGGAATGGCGTGGTACGGCGGATACGGAGAGCGTCACGGATCCGATGGTGTTGAAGGGCGTCTCGTCTCGATGCACACCTTCACCGAATCGTGGGATGAGTGGGAGATGCACCCGAGAGGTGCCGAGGTGGTGCTGTGCGTTGCCGGAGCGATCGAACTCGTTCAAGAGCTCGATGGTGCCGAGGTGATCACGGCACTCACGGCCGGCGAGTACGCGATCAACGAACCGGGCACGTGGCATACGGCCAATGTCGCCGACTCCGCCACCGCGGTGTTCATCACGGCGGGAGAGGGAACCGAGCACCGCGGGCGCGATTGACGAACAGGTGAACACGAGCGCGACCCGCGACGAGGTGTACTAGGTCGAGAGAATGACCAGGTACTGGCCGCCGCCGGGTTCAACTCTCGCTTCAAGCTCCAGCCCAGGTTCGAGGCGCGAGATGCGATCGACGAGCCACTCCCCCGCCTGAACGGCGTCTTCGTGAGTCGGGCAACGGGCCATGGCCTCGCGACCGCCCTTTCGAGCCAGCCGCTCGACACTGGGAATGATCACCGCGGGGTCGACGACGAAAAGGTGGTCGGCCCAGGCGACAACCGGCTCGTTGTTCCCCTTCCCGGTGTTGCAGTCGCGATGTGCGAGACGTTCGCCGAGATCGATCGACTTCTTCTTTGCCTTCTTCTTCGTCACCCGTGTATCGATGCTGGCGCTTCGCGGATCATGTGTGCCCATGTCGCGATCGACCGGCTCGTCGCACAACCAACAGCGCCATCCGTCAATCTCGCCGATGTCATCGATCGTGCTCATGGCGTCACGGTACTTCCCAGACCGACGGCCCCTTCACGAACGGGGCAAGAACTGCAACGAGTTCGCCATTCCATCGATCTCCTCGAGTCCTTGGAGGTTGGCCCCGAGGCGCCAGACAATCCCTTCGACGTCGACCAGCCACACCACTCGACGAGTCAAGGTCGGCGCGCTGTCCCACGCAAGCTCGAATCGAATCCGCTCACCGCCTGCGATGGTTCCAATTCGATCGGAGAAACCGTTCTGGTTCACTGGTTCTTCCCTCGCGATGACCCACGGACCCGGCGGGAGAAGTGCATCCTTGGCCTCTTCGATCGTGATCTGGCCCATCGATTCGAGCGTTACGTTGTGGTCGGTCGCCTCGCTTCCTGGTCCATACCGAAAGAACGAGCAGGCTGAACCATCGAGGTCGATCGCGGAAACCCACTCACGCGGGTACGCCAACATGACCGAGTCGTCGGCGCAGACTTTGTAGTCACCGCCGAGGTCCGGGCCGAAAGGTCCTCCAAAACACCAGTGATTGATGTGCTCGGTGTGGGTCCCGGACCGATCGGTGAACGTCACCAGCGCCTTCACTTCTTCCGGCCCGTCCCATCCGGGCACCGAGTAGTTGCCACTCGTGCTGATCGGAAGCGCGGCATCGGTTCCCGATACTCGATCGACGACCACCGAATCGACCGCCATGTCGCTGTTCACTGCGGGGGTGAAACGGAACGCGCCCGACACGCAGTCGATCTGCTCGACGAGGCGACCTTCGAACGAATCCGCGACAGGGCACCCCGTGTAGCGATGTACCTTCACGGCAACGTCGACAGCTCCCGACGAATTCACCACCGAAACAGCGAACTCCAGATCGTTCGTGTTCACGTCGTGCACGATTGGTTCGCTCGGCACCTCCGAGCCAGATGCGAGTTGCTCGACCACCGTTTCGAGATCGGTGCCGCCCGGTTGGCGCCTGACCGCCAGCTCCCACTCGAGAGGCACATCCGCATCATCAGCAAAGGTCAACGTCACCGTCCGTGGATTGGTGGCGCACTCCACTTCCAGCGTCGGTTCCACTGGCTCTGGAGGTGGGACCGCTGTCGTTGTTGGTCCAGTCACTGTTTCGTTCAAGGAGTCGATGTCGAGCAACGACTCAAGCGTGGTTTCCTCATCCGCACCGGCGATGTCGCTACTTTCGTTCGAGTCACCATCGAGATCATCGACGAATGGCAACGAATCGGGAGCACCGTCGCTAGTACACGCAGCGAACATCACGGTCGCCGCAACGGCGAGAACCAGTCGCTTCAGGGCTTGGTTTGTGTGCAGAGTCGTCATGGTTCACGTCCGTGACATACGTCGTATCGATCCCGCTACTCATCAATCGGCGCTTTTCGGCAGCTTCTGAACCTGACCGAGCTTCACACCAGCATCAAAGCTCGATCGGCCAGACCCACCTTGGCGGTCTGACCCCACGTCAGGGTGAGGTGATCGGCCTCCATACCGTCGCCGAATGCGACGAGGTGGTCGCTCTCACACCGGATGACCAGTTCACCGGAACGGAGTCGTCCCGCAGTCAGGGTGTTGCCGGTGTATGGACTTGGCCACGCCTCACGGACGAACCAAGCCAAGTCGGTCGAAGTCGAGTCGGGCAGCGTCCACGCCAGCTCGCGTTCGGCCCACACCGAAGCACACCACCCTGTGGCCCCGGTGCCGGTACCAATCAACATCCCCGACGATGATTGATGTTCACTATCGCCGTCGACCTCGACCTCATAACGGGCCGATTGATGAGCGGCATGGCCCACGAACACCTCATTCAATGCACGCAACGTCTGACCATCGTCCGCGGTGATCTGCACCATTGCCCTGGCCTCCACCGGCGCCCGACCGTCGGCGATCTGCAGGAGCAACTCCGCGACCTCGCCGGCCGCATGCCTGACGAGCACACCTGGGTTTCGACCCGGGTCGGGGTTCACTCCAACGACCGGCTGGCCATCGAGATATTTGGCCACGTTGGCCACGAGTCCATCTTGGCCGACGGCGATGATCACATCTTCAGGACCGAACACCCAGCGGTCGAGGTCGGATCGTTTGAGACTTGCCCGGCGCCAATCGATCGGCACTGCGGCGGCCACCTGCTGCAACGCTCGTTGCTGCAGCGCATGGCGTTCGTCAACCACATCAAGCGATTGTTCGCGTTGCTCGAGGAAAAACCCGACCTGCTGGCGGGTGCCGTGCCGACCGAGCAATTCGTCGTACTCGGTCGGCCGACTCACGATCAGCGCCCGTGGGGCGACGGTCATGAAGTTCCACTTTCACGTTCGGTCGACGAGTCGACTGCCTCAGGATTGCCTTCCGTGGCCATGAACTTGGCCAACAGCGGCGTGATCATGTCGGGTGAGATCACGAGCGTGCCCACGTCGGGCAGGTTGCCGGCCAGATCCTTCACGGCCAGGGCGAACAACACGCCGTCACCGGCCTCGCTATAGACCTCGGCTTTGCCGCGCTCTGTGGCGACCTCGGCCGCACCCAACTCACGCATCGTCGATGCCTTCGCTCTACCGCGCACCTCAACGTTCTCCGCCTCGGCAGTTGCCTTGATGCGGCTGGCCTCGGCAGCGTCGGAGATGCGCTTGTGTTCGTTCGCGCCCTGTTGCGCCACCAACTGCTCCTCACGAATGGACAACTCGATGCGGTTCTGCAGCTCGTTCTCGCTGATCGCCCGCTCCTGTTCAACCGCTGTTGCCCGACGCTCGAAGGTTGCCTTGTCGGCTTCTTGTTGGAGGTGCTCGCGCACCGGGGTTTGCATTGCCTTTTCCATCTCGGGTTCCGGGCGCACGGCTACAACGCGCACATCGACGATCTCGATGCCGGTTTCGACGATTCGCTCGTCGGTCCGCAAGCCCCTGGCCATCGCCGACCGCAACGTCGGGATGCCGTCGACAATCACTTCTGTGAGGGGCATCTTGGCCAGAACACTCACCGCGTGTTGTTGGGCGAGCTCGGTGAGTAAACCACCCACCTGTTCGAGCGGCGTGGCTGTCCACACGCCATGGCTGTTGTCGATGGTGAAGTCGATGCGCTCTGCTGCGATCGCCGGATCGGTGATGCGATAGGTGACCGAAGCTTGCACGGCCACCTCCTGGTAGTCGCTCGTTCGATCTCGGAAGATCAGCGGCAGCTCACGCTCGTCGAGTGGGAGTTCGCTGATCGAAGAGGTTCGAGGCCGAAACCAGAAGGATTGTCCTGCTCCTTCGTTGACCACGGAACCTCGCCGGACTCGACGCACGTAGGTGGTCGAGGACGATTGGAGATGATTGATCAGGGGTCGTTTGGTGATTGTTGCCATGTCGTCACCCTTTCTCTTCATGTTGACGATTAATCATCATCATGACGAGAATTCTATTTATCGTCAAGATGACGATTGTCACGTATGCTGAGCACATGGCCTTCCCCCCTTTCGCTGTGACCGTCGACCTGGTGGTCTTCACGATTCGCGATGACCAGCTCTGCGTGCTGACCATCAAACGCGGCGTTGCGCCACACAAGGGCAAGCTCGCCCTCCCGGGTGGATTCGTTCACATCGACGAAGATCTCCCCGCCGCGGCGGCCCGCGAACTGACCGAAGAGACAAACATCGGCCAAATCGACCGACTCCATCTCGAACAACTCGGCACGTACGGCTCACCCAAGAGGGACCCCAGGATGCGCACCGTCAGCGTTGCCTATCTCGGTCTCGCCGCGGACCTCCAGGACCCGGCGCCCGGAACGGATGCCGCCGCAGCAAATTGGGTTCCCGTCACAGAGGCTCTCGGCGGCCGACTCGCCTTCGACCACGCGACGATTCTGACCGATGGCCTCGAGCGCGCTCGGGCGAAACTCGAATACACGACACTCGCAACGAGCTTCTGTCCAGCCGAATTCACGATCGCCGACCTGCGTCATGTGTACGAACTGGTATGGGGCGTCTCGATCGATCCCCGAAACTTCCATCGCAAGATCCAGGCCACGGCCGGATTCGTCGAGCCGACGGGCGAGCTCACGTCACGCGGACGCGGCCGACCCGCCCAAGTCTTTCGGCCCGGCGGCGCGAGGACACTCCACCCACCCATCGGGCGCGAGCCGGCTACTCCAGTCCAGGGATGACTCTCTCAAAGCGCCAACCCGCAAAATTTGTTATGAGTTTGGTGACCGCTCTGTTCGAAAGGGACCACCGCCATGGGCATCACCGGCGTGCACACGCTCCTCTACTCATCCCAGGCCGAGGCGGTTCGAGCGCTTCTTGGCGACATCCTTGGGCTGGGACACGTCGACGATGGCCAGGACCAAGGATGGTTGATCTTCAAACTCCCGCCCGCTGAGATCGGCGTGCATCCCGGAGATTCGGCGTCTCACGAGATCGCTTTCATGTGCGATGACATCGAGTCAACGGTCGCCGAACTTCAGGCCAAGGACGTCACATTTCGAGGCGAAGCCATTGATGAAGGATGGGGCATCGCAATCACGATGGTCCTCCCCGGCGAGGTCGAGGTCTTGCTCTATCAACCGCGCCACAACACGGCGATCTAGCCACGTCGGACAACACCTGCCTGCCCACGCTGGCACAATGGCGTGATGTCGACTGATGCACACTCCCACGAGCACGACCACCACGAACATGGGCACGGACATGACCACGACCAGGGCCTCAAAGGCATGGTTCGTTACCTGCGCCATGCGCCACGGATGTGGCAATCCGAGGTGAACAGCGCAGTCGTGGCCAGGGTTGCGCCGAAACCGGGCGAGACGGTGATGGATATCGGCGCCGGTATCGGAGCGGGCACGATGGTTGCCGCCGCCACGGGTTGCACGGTGATCGCCGTCGAACCCACTTCCTACATGCGGCGGGTGCTCGGGCTCCGTCGCCTTCTGGCGAAGGCACAAGATCGGGTGCAGATCGTCGATGGCACGGCGGAATCGACCACCGTCGCCGCCGGGTCAATCGACGCCGCGTGGGCTGTCAACACGATGCATCATTGGACGAGCCTCGAAGACGGAATCGCCGAGCTGGCCCGCACCCTCGCACCGGGCGGTCGTGTGCTGCTGGTCGATGAAGACTTCGACGACCCCACCCATCCGGACTTCGAGAGCTTCGGCGAGAAACGACACGAGGAGCGCAAGCACCACTTCCACACGGTTGACCCCGACGTCGTAGCCCAAGCAATGAGGGCCGCGGGATTGACCGTCACCTTTGCTGGACGCGATCAGATCGCCCAGAGCCCATCGATCGTGCTCGAGGGCACCCAAGCACCGTAACCAGGCGAAGAATCAGCCCGAGACGTCGTCGAGAGCGGTGATCTTCGTCGGGGTCAACCGGACGATTCGTTCACCGGGAACACCGTTGCGAGCACCGAATTCTTCGGCTCGCTCTTCGCCCATGTACCGACCACCGATCTGCGTGGCCACCGCGCGCACGCGGTCCAGATCGTCATCGAACGAGATCGTTCCATCGACCTTCACGAAGCCGTAGGGCGGCTCTTCGAGGTCGACGACGAGGCTTGCCCGTCCCTCGCGTGCAAGGGCCTTTGCCTTGCCGCTGTCCTCGTGTGTGTTGAAGACGAGATCATCGCCGTCCAGTACGAACCACACCGGCGCGACATGCGGTGCACCGTTGCCGCCCACCCAGGCCAGCTTTCCGGTGCGGGTCCCGGTCGACAGAAAGGCCCGTGTTTCGTCCGTTGTCATCTCGCGCATCGTCTTGCTCCTTTGCCGTGGGGCGCGCTCACTCGCTCAGCGCTTCGTCTCGCGCGAACTGCTCATGTGCACACAGGTTCCGTGCCACCTTTGCAAGGGCACCAGCAAGAACCTCGGTCTCGTGCGGGTCGAGATGATCGAAGAAGAGCTGCTGCACATCCTCTGCGTGCGTCGGAGTCACCAGGTCGAGGCGATCCTGCCCAGCGGGAGTGAGTGTCGCGTTCTTGGCGCGCTTGTCGATCGGATCGGGTTCGATGACAACTTCGCCGCGTTCGATCAAGGTGCGAAGCCGATGGGTCAGACGGCTCTGCGACACATTCGAGAAGTCGGCGAGTTCAGACAGACCCAGCGTTTTGCCCGGAGCCTCGGACAGAGCCACGAGAATCGAGAAGTGCACCACGAGTAGATCGTGCGCCTTGAACGTGCGCTCCAGGGCGGGAAGGCCGCGGTGAAAGAACACCAGCATCGCTTGCCAGGCTTGCTGTTGGGTCTCATCGAGCCAGCGGGTTTCCGTCACACCAACAACCGTAGTGGTTGACGCGACAAATACTTCTCGATAAGTTGAAGCTTCAAGCATTTACTTGCACCTTCAACTACCGGAGCAACACATGAGCACGACGAGGAGCGAACAGATCCGCAAAGTCATGGCCATCGTGCCATCGGTCAGCACGCTCGAAGGCGGCGGCTTCGAGGTCTACCGCCCCTTCCCGACGGCCGATCTCGAGTGGGTCGACCCATTTCTCCTGCTCGACGAAATGGCACCGAACACGATTGCGCCGGGTGAAGCCGTCGGCGCACCCGCGCACCCACACCGCGGGTTCGAAACCGTCACCTACATCCTCCAAGGCGAGGTCGAACATCGCGACTCGGCCGGGAATCATGGGATCATCGGCCCTGGCGACGTCCAGTGGATGACGGCTGGCGACGGCATCATCCACTCCGAGATGCCCAGTGAGCGTCTCCAAACCCAAGGCGGAGAAAGCCATGGTCTCCAACTGTGGGTGAACCTGCCAGCCGAACTGCGACGAACGATTCCGAAGTATCAAGGACTCACCGCTGATGACATCGGTGCCATCGAAGGCGATGGATGGACGGTCAGAGTGATCGCCGGGACATTGTTTGGTACTACCGGGCCCGCCACGACACACACGGCCATCGGCGTGGCCCGAGTGACGCTCGAGCCAGGCAAAGCTCTGCAACTACCAGTCGAGGCCGGGCACACGGCGCTGATCTATGGGTTTGACGGGGAGGGTCTCGTCGGCGAATCACACGAACGCCTCGAGGCGCACCAACTCGCCATCCTCGAACGATCGGCCGGAGACATCTTGCTCGAAGTGCCAGCCAACTCTGACGCCGCACTTGACTGTTTCGTGCTCACCGGTGAGCCCATCGGCGAACCCATGGCCCGCTATGGGCCCTTCGTCATGAACACCGATGACGAGATCCGAGAAGCCATCGCCGATTTCAATGCAGGCCGAATGGGCTCGATCCCCGCAGTCGGCAACACCTGAATCACCATCCGCCCGACAATCAAAAGGAACCCGTGAACATCCTTGCTTTCGCTGCGTCATCGAGCAGCAAATCGATCAACAAGGCGCTCGTGACACATGCGTGCGACCTCCTCGAGAACGAACTCATCGAGGGTTGTACGACAACGACCCTCGACCTCAACGATTTTGAAATGCCGATCTACAGCCAAGACAGGGAGGAGCAGGACGGCATCCCACAGCTTGCTCACGACTTCTACCAGGCGATCGACGATGCCGACGCGCTGCTGATTTCGTACGCCGAGCACAACGGGTCCTATTCGGCTGCATACAAGAACATCTTCGATTGGATGTCGCGCATCGACATGCGCGTGTATCAGGACAAGCCAACCGTCATGCTCTCGACCTCACCAGGTCGCGGAGGCGGAGCAAACGCGCTGCGGACAGGAGTCGAATCCGCTCCGTACTTTGGCAACGACCTCAAGGCCAGCCTTTCCATCCCTCGGTTCTACGACAACTTCGACCTCGCGGAGAAGAAGCTCACGAACGAAGAGATCTCCGCCGAACTTCGGCAAGCACTCAGCACGATCATTCCCGCAAGCATCAGCACGCCTATCAACGAAGCGAGTAAAGCATGACCACGACAACCCTTCCCACCGGCACCTGGACGATTGACGCCCCAGCGACAACGGTCACCGTAACGGTGAAGAAGTTGGGCTTTCTGACCGTCCCAGCAACGTTCGACGTCACAGCCGGGACCATCGAGATCGACGACAACGACCAAATCTCAAACGTGACGATCTCTGTCGCCGCGGCCTCTTATTCGAGTCCCAACGCCAAGCGAAACGAGCATATTCGCAGCGATGACTTCCTGGCTGCCGACACGTACCCCGAAATCACGTTCAGCTGCAGCGAAGTCACCTCCAACGGGGAGACCTATACCGCAACCGGCACGGTGACGATCAAGGGCAAGGCCACCCCAGCAAACGTCACGATCTCTGCCGTGTCTTTCGACGAAACGAAGGGCTCCTTCACGGCGTCTGCGACCGTCGACCGCGTTGCCCTCGGCATCGACAAGTTCCCGACGTTCTTCATCGCCCGCGATCTCGATCTCTCGGTCGAGGCTGTCGCAACGAGGACGGTGTAGCCCAGGGGATGCGCGCCGCCTCGCCCGTTCAGTTGATCAGGCGTCGATGAGGGAAAGTCCGCTCGGTCCAAGTATGTGGGTCGAACTTTGACCGCTCGTGGCCGACTCCACCAGTGCCGCAATGTGGCGCCCCGCATGAACTGCCGAGTACAGAACCGGGGCCTCCAACGCGTCGGCGGCCGAACCACCACCCATTGCCGCGTACCCTGAAATTCCTGCTCGCCCGACGGCTGTGTCGTGCGTGAGCTGCGGCATGACCGCGCTGAACGTGATGTCGAGACCCTGCATTTGTGCCGACTGCGATGCCGATGCGGTCGTCAACCATCGCGTCGCTGCTTTGGCACCCGCGTAGCCGCCGCTACCCGGCGAACCGGTGAGCGCCGCACCCGAGGAGATCACGACAACCCGATCAAGAGACGGCGCGGCATTCTTGAGCGCGCTGCTCAGCCAGGTGAACGCGATCGCAACATCGGACTCCCAGTGCATCGAAATCGACTCCCACGTTTGTTCATGGAGGGGTGCCATGTGAGGTGGCACTCCGCCGCCGATCACAAGCGCTGTCGGGTCGTGCTCTTCGAGAACCCTCAGCGCAAGTGACTCGTCACGGGCGTCACCGACAACCGTCGACATTTCACCCGCGGCTTCGTCGGCCAGGCTTTCGAGCCGGCCGGCCGAGCGCGCGAGCGCGACGACTCGCCACCCCTGCGCACTCAATGCAAGCGCCGTCTCGCGACCGAACCCCGTGCTTGCACCCACGACTATCGCTGTCCTACTCGAGTCTCCCTGTTGCATGGCCATCCTCCCGGGATTCAGTGGCCATATCTAAGCATCTCCTTATTTAAGGGTCAACTTAGACTTGGAAGGATCATCTCGGATCGACATCCGCGATCGGGAAAAGGTCGATGAGGCGGCTGAACTTCAACGACCAACCCACGATGTTCCGCTCCGCCCACTCCCCAAGGTCGCGATGCACCAGCTGCAACTCCGAACCCTCACCGCTTGGCTCGAGCGTCATCTCCACCCTGGTCGCTCCGGGGGCAATATCGACAGGGCCCGAACGCCACCCCCAGGTAAAAACCAGACTACGCGGGCGGTCGATCGCGACAAAGGTGCCGGCGAATCGATCGCCTGAATCCACCTCGACCTCAATCCCACCGCCGACCTCCAGATCGAAGATGACGGGATGGCCGAGCCACTTGGGCAAGTGCTCGCTACTCGTCAGATAGTCCCAAGCAACCTCCGGTGAACCAACAAGATGCGCGGTGAGTGTGATCTCCCCGTCGCCGGTGACTTCTGCATGAAGGGCGTTCCGCACTACGTTGCATCCTTGCGCATCTCGGCGTTGAGGCGGTCTATTGCAGGAGACCAGAAGACTTCGAGCGCCTGCCGCAGCTCTTCGAGTTGATCTGCGTTGGCCCGGTAGTACCGAAAAGTGCCTTCCTGACGAACGTCGACAAGACCGGCTTCACGAAGCACCTTGAGATGCTGGGACACGGCCGGGCCGGAGATGTCTGGAAAGTTCTCGGCCAGATCGTTGACACTGCTTTCGGACACGGAGATGAGCGCGAGGATCTCCCGCCGGCCCTCATGCGCAAGTGCCTTCAATGCCAATTCCACGGCTGGAGCTCCGGTGTCTCGAGGACACCCACCTTATCTAAGCACTCACTTAATTTCCAAGAAGACGTTCGATCGTGGTCGGATTCGCTGGCCATGCCTCGACGACGATCTGGCGCGGAACTCGTCGAGCCGCGTACCGCAGGGCGAGAGCGACGACAAGCACGTCATCGAACACTCCGATCACGGGAAGAAAGTCGGGGATGGGGTCGATCGGCGAGGCTACCCAGATCGCAGCCAGTGCAACGGCGATCTTTGCCCGCCGCGGTACCCGTGGATCATTGCGAAGGCGGTTGACCGTCGTCGCGCACGCTGGCAGGAACCCGACGAGTTCCTTGAGGCTCCCCTCCGGCAGACGAGACGCGAGGACCATCAGCAGGCCCCACGACGCCACAACTACCGTGAGCCCGATGACGATCCACAGCCACGGATTCATGCGGCCCAGGAAACCGTCAACTCAGGCGCCGTGGCGATAGCCGGCGAAACGGCGGAGTCGAAGGCTGTTGCTCACGACGAACAGCGACGACATTCCCATCGCCCCGGCAGCGATCATGGGGTTCAACACCCCAAAGGCTGCGAGCGGGATCGCCGCAGCGTTGTACGCAAACGCCCAGAACAGGTTCCCCTTGATCGTCGACAGCGTTCTGCGAGACAAAGCGATTGCGTCTGCAACCGCGCGAAGGTCACCCGAGACGATGGTGAGGTCGGAAGCCTCGATTGCGACGTCGGTGCCTGTGCCGACTGCGATACCCAGGTCTGCTTGCGCCAGGGCGGGCGCATCGTTGATGCCATCACCGACCATGGCGACCCGTTTGCCCTCCCCCTGCAGTCGACTGATCACCGCAGCCTTGTCGTCGGGATAGACCTCCGCGATCACGTCATCACCTTGCATCGAACCGATGCCAACTTCGGTTGCGACCGATCGAGCGGTGCGTTCGTTGTCCCCGGTCAGCAGCGTGACCGCGAGACCTTGTTCGTGAAACGCCGCGATTGCAGCCTTGGAGGTGTCCTTGACCCGGTCAGCGACAACGAAGACAACTTCGGCCACGCCATTGCGTCCGGCGAACACGGCGGTGGAACCCCGCGCCTCGGCTTCCCCCGCAAGCGACTCGATCGGATCTGATACGGTCTCGAAAAGGCTACGGCGGCCAACGCGGACTTCTGTGCCGTCGACCGTCGCGATGACACCCGAACCGGGAGTGTTCTCAAAACCATCAACCACGAGCAGATCATCGATCGAGCTTGCAATCGCCTGTGCGATCGGGTGTTCGGAGAGTGCTTCGGCGGATGCCGCAAGTTGATGTACACGCGTTTGCGCGACTGGGTCGCCGTCGCCAACCACGTCGACCAGGGTCATGGAACCTTCGGTGATCGTGCCGGTCTTGTCCACGACGATGGCATCGATCGATCGGGTGTCTTCGAGCACTTCGCCGCCCTTGATGATCACCCCGAGCTGTGCACCCCGACCGGTACCGACCATGATCCCAAGCGGTGTCGCCAGACCCAGAGCACAAGGACAGGCGATGATCAGAACCGCAACCGCTGCAGTGAAGGCGGCATCCGCCGTATTGCCAAGCAGCAACCAAACCGCGAGCGTCACGAGCCCGGTGAGAATGGCGACGGGAACGAACACGGCGGCGACCCGGTCAGCCAACCGCTGAACATCTGCGCGACTGCCCTGAGCTTGATCCACCAGCTGGATGATCTGCGCCAACGCCGTGTCGGAACCGACCCTGGTTGCCTCGACCACCAATGATCCGTTGGCGTTGATCGTCGCCCCGACGACTTCATCCCCGACCCCTACCTCGACGGGCACGGGCTCTCCGGTGATCATGGATGCGTCGACGGTCGACGTGCCGTCGACGATCACGCCATCGGTCGCGATCTTCTCGCCAGGCCGAACCACGAACCGCATACCGACAGCCAGATCGTCGAGCGCGACCTCGCGTCCATCAACGAGCTGGGCGGTGCGAGCACCCAGGTCTGCGAGGGCCCGGATGGCATCACCCGAGCGACGCTTCGCCTTCAGCTCGAACCACTTCCCAAGAAGAATCAGGGTGACGATGACCGCACCGGTCTCGAAGTAGACGTGCCCATCGCCAAGGTCGCCCAACAGCACCACGACCGACCAAAGCAATGCCGAGAGCGAACCCATGGACACCAAGGTGTCCATGGTTGTCGAGCCGTGGCGCAGGTTCATCCAGGCGGCGCGGTGAAACGGCCAGCCGGACCAGAGGATGACGGGCGTGGACAACGCAGCAACGACCCACTTCCATCCCTCGAACTGAAAAGCCGGAACCATTGAGATCAACATCGCGGGCAGAGCAAGTGACGCCCCGACCACGAGGCGGCGAAAGAGGTCGGCTTCGCGGCGGGACTCGGCCTCATCTCCATCGTCGAGCTCGATCACCGAGTAGCCGAGCGACTCCACCTCTGCTGCCAACGCTGCATTGTCGACGGAGCCGTCGTGAATCACGGTGGCACGACCCGTCGCGAAGTTGACCTGCGCCTCACCTACCGAGTCGAGCTTGCCGAGGTGCCCTTGAATTCGGTTGGCGCACGCGGCACAGGTCATGCCGTCGATCGCAAGATCTGACCTTGCGGTGTTCAGATTTGAAGTACTCGCATCGAGTGCCATGTACTCATTCTAAACCTTCCATCCGAATAGAAGGTCAAGCCACGATTTCGTCAGACGTGTTCGCGAGCCTCCGAGATCACCTGGCAACGGTTTGGGTCGGTGCAGGCCGATGGATCGAGCGACGTTGCACGCTTGGCCAAACCCGATAGCTCGCGACGGGCGGCCGTGAGTTGTTCGATCTGAGCGTCGATCGCAGTGACGTGAGCTTCGATCAGGGCAACCGTGTGTGCACACGATCGCTCACCCGCACCCTTCAGCTCGAGCACGGATGCAATCTCGGACAACGTCAGCCCTGTGGCTTGGGCGTCTCGGATGAACTGCAGCCGCTCGACTGCGTCTCCTCCGTAGTCGCGGTAACCGCTCGCCGTCCGGATCGGCTCAGCGAGCAATCCGATCGATTCGTAGTACCGAATCGTCTTCGTGCTCACGCCGCAACGGTCACCGAGTTCACCGATCTTCATGTGCCGACGATAACCGACCTTCCATCCGGATGGAAGGGTCCAGCAGCCCGTTCAACGCCGATCGAGATGCTCAGACATGGCTGCGAGACCTTCATCGAGACCGCGGCGGCCGTAACCGAGCCGGAACCTGTCAGAGATATTTGGCCCAACATGCGAACGGTAGATGGTCGAGGGAAGCAGGAGTACCCCGGACTGTTCGACGAGGGAACGCGTAAACGCTTCGACTCCGTCGGCACCGCGATAGCGGGGGAACCCCATGCATGACCCGTCGGGACGCTCCCAGTCGAACAAGTCGTTGTGGTTGGCAAAGAACTCATCCCACTTGGGCAGGTTCTCATCGATGATGGCGCAGTTGCGTGCGATGATTTGGTCGCGGTTCTCGAGGGCGATGATCGCCAACCGCTCGCTCGGGGCTGAGTTGCAAATCGAGAGGTAGTGCTTCATTCGCTCCATCCGCGACAGCAGGTCGTGGTCTTGTGAGGCGATCCACCCAACCCGCAACCCGGGAAGTCCGTATGCCTTCGACATCACGTTCAGAGACAGGCCTCGTTCATACACGTCAGCGATCTGTGGGAGATGTTTGGTTCCACTCGGGCCCAACCCGTTGAAGATCTCGTCATGCAGGATGTAGATGCCGTGACGACGGCACAGGTCGATCAGCGCTCGATACCGATCGGCCGACAGGATCGCGCCGGTGGGATTGTGCGGGAAGTTGATCGTGACCAAGCGAGTGTTCGGTCGGATGGCCGCGGCGACCCGATCGATGTCGAGAGACCACCCGTCGTTTGGGTCGAGGGGCACTCCGCTCGCCTCACAGATGGCCGCCGGCAGCGTCTCGTGACTCTGGTAGTTGGGCGTGATGACGATGGCGTGACTCTCGCTGTCGAGGATGACGTTGTTTGCAGCAAATATGCCCTCGCTCGCTCCGGCGAAACACAACACATCATTGGCGCGTTGGTGCAGGTAGGTCGCTGCGATCGAGTCTCGGAGGTCTGGTGCTCCCCATGTTTCGGTGTATCCAAGCCAAAGGCCTTCGAACGCCTCGCGCTGCTCGACCGAGGCCATCGACAACAACTCACTCATCGACATGCTCTCGGCATCGGATGCGGTCATGTGGTGTTGGGCGCGGAACTCCCACTTCGAGAAGTGGGTCTCCAATCCAAAGTCGGGCAGCTGCATCGGTGTCTCCTCCAGGCCGCGTTGCCGGACCTGACGATCATCGCACCGACGACCTCCTGGCTTCGAGTTCGCTTCCGGAGACTCGGCGGGACGACACTGGAACGATGGCGTCACCAAACATCCTCTTCATCCAGGTCGATCAGCTGACCGCATCGTTCCTGCCGGCCTACGGCAACACGGTCGCGAAGACGCCAAACATCGATGCGCTCGCCGAGCGGTCGGTCGTATTCGAGTCGGCGTACACGAACTTTGCGTTGTGCGCGCCCTCACGATTCTCGATGTTGTCGGGTCAACTCGCATCGGAGGTGGGTGCCTATGACAACGGGGCGGAGTTTCCAAGTTCTGTGCCGACCTATGCGCACTACCTACAGGCGTCGGGATATCACACGTCGCTCGTCGGCAAGATGCACTTCGTGGGCGCCGACCAACTCCATGGCTTCGACGAACGTTTGACCATCGACATCTACCCGGCGAGCTTTCAGTGGACGGGTGACTGGAACGAGACCCAACAACAGCACAGCAATGACACCCGCTCGTTCACGCTTGCCGGACCGGTGCGCCGCAATGTGCAGATGGACTACGACGAAGAGGTTCTCCATCGCGCCCGACGAAAGCTCTACGACCTCGCCCGAGGCTCGGGGATCACCGATGACCAGCCATGGCACATGACGGTGTCGTTCACCCACCCGCACGATCCATATCAATGCTCGCACGACCACTGGGACCTCTACAACGATGACGACATCGACATGCCCAAGGTCGGCTTGCTCGAGAACCCTGACCCGTACAGCCTCCGCTTGCGCCACGAATACGGCCTGGACAACTTCGAGCTGACGGACGATCAGGTGAGAACCGCCAGGCGCGGCTACTACGGTTCGGTCAGCTACGTCGACGAGCTCGTGGGCGGCGTACTGCAAACCCTGCAAGAAACCGGGCTCGACTCGAACACGGTCGTCGTCTTTTCGACCGATCACGGCGACATGCTCGGCGAGCGAGGGCTCTGGTACAAACGAACGTTCTTCGAAGATGCGTCACGAATTCCGTTCATGGTTTCCTGGCCAGCACGATTCGACCCAGCGAGGGTTTCGACAAACGTGTCTCTCGTGGACCTCTTGCCGACATTCCTTGACTTCGCCGGCAAAGGAATCGAGCCGGTCGAGCCAATGGCGGGTCGGTCGCTCGTACCCCTGCTCGAGGCAAAGACGGCAGGGCACGCCGACACCGTTTACGGCGAGCAACTGTCCGAGGGGGCCACCGCGCCGATCCTGATGGTCAAACGCGGGTCGATGAAATACGTGTGGAGCGGCGTCGATCCTGCGCAGTTGTTCGATCTGGCCTCGGACCCGCTCGAGCTGCACAACCTTGCCGACGGCGCCGACCACGTTGCCCAACAAGACGAGCTCGACGCTCTCGTCCACGCACGGTGGGATGTTGCCGATCTCACCGCCCGCGTCCAGGCGAGTCAACGGAGACGAGCGTTCCTTCGCAGCCTCTACATCGACGGCAAAGCACCTGAGTGGCGGACGTCGCCGCCCGATCAAGCCGCCCAGCGAGTGCTTCCAGAAGGCGTCGCCTATAACGATTGGGTGTATGCCAATGTCTTGGAGTAGTCGATCTCATCGGCAAGGCTGACGAGCGGGCAATTCAAGAAATCCGATCATCTCGTCGATGGTCAGTGCGGGCGGCACTGAGAGGAAGAGCTTGATGGCAATCTCACCAAGGGGTGCGCGAAAGCTGCTCGCAGTTGCGGCGATCGCTGCCTGCCTGGTCGCACTCGGAACCACAGCTGCGTTGGCCCAACGAGCCGAACAAGAGCCAACGACAACTCCATCGATGCGAGGAGGAGCGGACCTCTCCAACGGCGAGACCCGCTCCCTCGCCGCGGAACGCCCCGACCTCTCACCGAGCATCGCAGCGGCACGGCGAGTTCTGGACGCACCTCAGAACCAAGCCCGTCAGTTGTACGCGAACACGTTCTCCAGCGCTGCCGACGCCGCCCGGATCGACAACTTTGTGCACTACCGGGACCCGTTCGTCGTGAACCACACAGTCGGCGCTTCGGACCACGCCTCGACGGGTGGCGACAACTGCGCCGCACCGGAGACGACGCGACCGCAGACGAGGGACAACCCACACGGACACATCTATCACTGCCTCCCCGCTGGCGATGCCGCTCTCGGCCACATGATGGCCTTTGCGATGGACAGCTCGGGTTATGGCTTCGCCGGCGGTCTTCCCGACCAAGTGTTCCAAGGCGTTGAGGAGGTCTCCGTCGACATCAACACCACATCTGCAGGCGGACGCAATTTCATCGAGATCAAGATTCTGCCAGCTTCTGAGACGTTCGTGAATGCCATGCCCTGTGGCCCCGACCTGCCGTGCAACGACGGCTGGGACTACGACGACATCGGCGGCGTCGGAGCGTCGACGTCTTCCCAAGACGGCACCGGGTTGATGATCAACACACCACAGCGACCAGATGGCTACACGTTCGATCTCTACAACCGAGCGACGACCGCCAGCGGAGATGTGCACTATTCGTCGTGCGACGACAATCCGAACTATTGCTTCCGCGCAGTTGTTCACGATGACAACGACGGCATTCGGCAGCGCTATAGCCACGTGTTTCGCGACAATGGCGACGGCACCCTCTCGTTCGGCATCGACGACGGCGGCACAATGCACTGGGTGACCGCTCCCGGAGCGTTTCCTGACGGACCGGTGCGCGTGGTGATCGCTTTCCACAACTACACGGGAACCAAAGACGGCAATGGACCAGGCTTCGCGAACAATCTCTCGCCTTCGTCCGGTGGTTTCACCTGGCACTGGGACAATCTCGTCGTTGTCGCAGCCCAGGCAACGCCTGCCGACGATTGGTTTGACGGCCCGTCGGCCGACCGGATCGTCACCCCCGACGGTTGTATTGCCTTCTCCCAAGGCCAGCGAGGCAGCGACCACAACACCGACATCGCCCCCGAACTCCGTTGCGGCGCAGGCAACAGATAGAACGAGTCGACCCGCCATCCGAGCGTCAGCTCAGAGGCAAAGGCGGTTGCAGCCACGGTCTGGTGTTGTCGAACTCGACCGAGGTCACCCACTTGATCCACATCGGGGCTCGTTGACCGGGTGCAACAAGTCTGACAGGCGCACCATGACGGCCGCGGAGCGGCTCACCGTTGTAACCGACGGCCAGGTAGACGTCGTTCATCTCGTGGTGGGCGAACAGCCGGGCGTATCCAGTGGCTGATTCGACGCGGACACTCTTGCCCTCGACCTCGGGCAGCACTGCGGAGAGGGGCACACAATCCCACGACTGTTCGCTGTACCAGCCGCCCGTGCAGTCGATCGTGGCCACCACCTCTTGAGTCTGTGAACGCAGGGCGTCGATACTGACGCGCTTGCCTGCGATGGTGAGCGACCAGCCCTCAGCCCCGGTGTCTGCTGGAGTCGAATCGTTGATCCAGATGGTGCTCGGCATGTTGGCCGGATCAAACGACCCCACTTCATGTGAGCCGGTGAACCTCCGGTCCTTCCCGTCCAGGCCCACAACGCGAGCGAACACTTCTTGCGTGATGAAGAGACCACCGCCAATCGCTGCCACAAGCCCCGACTGAAGTGCGAGTCGCCGGTTGAGATCGGTGAGCTTGGGACGGACGGGTCGGGTGACGACGTGCCACGCCAGCAATGGCAGTAACAAGAAGGCGAAGAGCTGATGAGTCCACAGTGCCGACCATTCACCGACTCCGTTCCACGCACCCGTCGCATGGAGCATGCCCAGAGCGATCGTGGCGAGCACGAGTATGCCGAATGCGAGCGAGAGCCATCGAGTGGCACGCTTACGCCGAAGCCCCGTGGTCACCGAACCACGCGCCTTCGCCGGCATAACAACGAGCAGCACAAGCCCGGTCACTCGATGAACCAAGACGGCCCCACCACTCCATTCATCACCAAGCCACCATGAGGCAAGACCCGAGAGAAGCGCGGCGACGATCGAGAGCTCGAGGACCAGGTTCACCTGGCGCGCCGTCAGTGTGACAATCTGCCGTCGTCGTCGCTGCTTATTCATGTTCGCCCCTGCTGCACGAATTTCCGTCGTCTCGTGCGAACTCTTCAGTTTGTGGGCGAACAGGCTATATCGATATCCGGCAACGTTTTGATCGGCTCGCGTTAGCCGCCCGATCGCGTTGCCAGGGCCAGGTACGCCGAAGGCGATGTTCCGAGATGTTGGCGGAAATCCCTAGTGAGGTGGGCCTGGTCGGCATAACCGAGCTCGGAAGCAACGGTTGCCCATCCGCGCCAGTCCTCACCCCGATCGATCGCGGAGCGAGCCGCGTCCGCGGCTTCGATGATCCTCCATCGACGGATCACGAATGACGGGCTCACCCCCACGTGAACATCGAACAACCGCTGCAGGGTGCGGACGCTCGTCCCAGACGCTTCGGCGAGCTGCGCAACCCGAACGACCGACTGATCGCGCTCGGCCATCGCAGCAATCCTTCCGACCTGCCGCGCCTCTTCGATCAGTGCCGGGTCGCGGGACGACACCAGCGCGCTGAGCGCGCTTCGCAGCACTGCGACACGAGACGCATTGTCGGGTTCTGCACATACTGCGCGGAGCACGTGCGACTCATCGAGGCCGGGTAGGCCGTCGGTGAGTGTGAACTGCACATCTGTCGCCGTGCGTGCAGGAGCCCCCATCAGCACGCCCAGGCCACCAACCGTGGTTCGCGCGGCCACGGTCCAACCGGCGACCGTGAGCCGTCGATTGCTGCGTCCAGTCATGACTCCATAGACGCGACCCCTCGGCGGATCCAGCGGGATGCCGTCATCATCGAGTGTGCCGATGCTGATGTTTCCGGCGGGATGATTCAACACCTCTTGCTCGTGCACGACACCATCGGGCATATCCCAGGCGACCGACCAGAACCACTCGACGAGACCGTCGAGAACGTCACCAGCGGGCGAGCGATCGAAGTCGACGTGGCGCATCATCTCCGCCGGGTCGATGATGCCCCGAGTGTCGGCGGGAAGGGGTCTTTGCACGCCCCGACGATACCGGGTGAGCTTGTCGTGAATCTTCAAGACACAGAGCGGGCGTGGTCTTTACCTTCATTACATGAGCAACGAACAACACGAACTACCCATCTTTCCCACTTCCGCACCGGCCGTGTTCTGCGATCCGGATGCAGTCGAGCAACTCTTCGCCGATGTACTCGCAGGCCTCGCGGACGTTGTCGATGTGAACGACGATCACCTCGACGCTGCGACACCGTGCGCCGGCTTCTCCGTCGGCGAGCTGCGGACGCACACTCTTGGTTGGTTGACGTTCTTCGCTGCGGCGCTGCGCGATCCCAACGCGACGACGCCTCGTCCCGAGCCCGAGCTGTTCACACTCGCCGGCGAGGCGTCCGCCCGCCAGGTCGTAGAGCGGGCGCTCGCCGATATTCAGACGGCCATCGCCGCCGATGCCGCAGGGCAAATGATCACGATGACGTCGTCGCGGATGGCCGGCGACGGCGTTCTTGCGATGGCGCTCGGCGAGTACATCATCCATGCGTGGGATCTGGCCACGGCAACTGGACAGCCGTATGCGGCCCCGGAGGCGGCCGTTGCACCAGCACACGAATTCCTCCAAGGCATGGTCGCTCCCGAATACCGAGGGCCGGACTCCGGCTTCTTCGACGCAGAAGTCGCCGTCCCTGAGAATGCAGCTGCACTCGACCGACTTCTCGGCTTCGCTGGCCGCGATCCGGAATGGCGCCCGGCTGGATAGAAACTTCGCGGTCGTACGACCATCGTCTCATTGACCTTGTCTCTTCGACTGTCGAAGCTTCGAAATGATGAACGAGACAGTCGAAGTGAGGCTCCGCCCGAGCGCTGCACACACCGTCGTGGCAGTCGTTGGCTGTGTCGGCTTGTTCATCGGCGGGATCTTCGTCGGTCGAGCCACCAAGACCGACGGAGATCCACAACCCGCACCCGCAGTCATAGGCAACGCAGCTGGCCAGGATTCATCGCTTCCCGGTGAACCCGTTCGCAATGAAGCGACAGAGCTTCTCCCCCGAGAGCTGTTCGCGAGACCGAATACTGAGGTCCTCGGAGCCGTCGAAGAAGACGGCCCGAACAGCGAACCAAGAATCACCGTCGAGTTACTCGAATCGAGTATCGATGACATCGATCTCAGCTCGATCGAGTTCGAAGCCGGAAGCGCCGACCTCACGCCCGACGGTCAGAGAATCGTGAACCAAATCGCTGAAGCTCTTCTCGCCACGCCCTTCATTCCGGTGGAGATCCAGGTCAGCACGTTCAGCGAAGCAACCCCGGGGATAAATCATGGGCTCAGCCAACAGCGAGCCGAAGCGATCGTCACCGCGCTGACGAATGATGGGGTCTCCGCGAGCCGGCTTTCCTCGATTGGCCTGGGCAGTCGTGCGGAGTCACCGCTCCATGAGGGTGCGATCGTCCTCTTCAGCGCCGACGACCCAGACCTCGCACGAGAGCTACGTCAGATCGATCAGATCGCTCTCGAATATGACCGCGAAATATCGCTCACTACAGACGGCCAGGGAACGATCGCAAAGATTGGACAGCTGCTTGCAGAACACGCCGAAGCCCAACTGACGCTCGTGGGGTATGGCTACGGATCGTCACCTCGAACGAGCCATGACCTGTCGCACCGAGCAATCGACGTCGCCGCCGATGCACTCACGAGCAGCGGTATCAACCCCGAACGCCTCGATACTGTTGGGCTCGGAGAAGCCCCACTCAATCTTCAGATGGACAGCCGCGTTGAACTCAAGGTCGGCACACCTGCTGGGATCTCCCTCGCGCTACAGCAGGTCGAAGGCGAAGTGACGTTTCTGTCCGGCACAGGCACCATCACGTCGCCCTCGGAAACGATCGCGGAGATCGCGTCAGCGATCAACCTTGATGACGATCTACTCATTGAACTCTCGATGCACACGTACACGGAGCCGAGCAGTCAGCGAAACCACGATCTCAGCAGGCTCCAAGGCGAGGCGCTCGTCGATGCACTCATCGCCGAGGGGGTTGATCCTCAACGGCTGCACATGGTGGCACACGGTGATCCACCGCATTTTGCACGTCCCGGCCGGGAGACGTTGGTGACGTTCTTCACGCTCGCTTGATCTCGCGTGTGACACAGCGATCTCGCCAACAAGAGGAGATCACATCGGAATCATGCCCTCCAGTACGGCAACTTGTTCCGAAAGCACCAAGACAGAAGTGGCAGCGCGGTCAACATCGATGGTCACCGTCGCGGATCCAATGCTGTCGAGTTCGGCCGCTGAGCTCCAGGCGTCATCAATCAAGACGTCGACGGTCGTCCTCGGAACGCCGCCGAGCACTTCCACAGTGATCTTCGAACGGTCGCGATCTCGATGAACGTGTCCCTCCCAGAACGTCAACGGATCAGAACGACGCAGCGAACGACGGCGAGCTGTTGGATGGTCTGAGTGAGCCAGCCGGGAAAACCAGCCGTTGACGATGACGCTCAAGAGAAGCGCAGACTCGGCTTCCTCGGGTCGGCCGCCGAGATCGATGGTGAGCAGACGCTCGGCTGCCGAGGTGACATCGAGATCGAATCTCGCCGTCGCACTCGTCTCAGCATCCAGATCGTCGAGCAGTCTGACGCCGGCGAAGGCCGCAGCGCGGCTGGCGGCCTCGGACCACAGTGACGGCGCCGTCTTCGAATAGGAAGCGATGACCGACTTCACCGCGAGCGTCGCAGAGTTCTGAGCGTTCTGACGCAAGCCCTCGAAAATGTAGTCACCCAAGAGGGAGCCGACATCGATCGCGGGGTCACCAACGTTCGCACATCGCTCAAAGTCGACCACGGCGACCTGTCTCCCCTTGACGCGCGCAACGTGCGTGCCGAAATTCAAATGCCGGAACCCGGGTCTGCTCGCTTGGTCGCTGGTCAGCCGGAGTTGATCGAGCGCCCCTCGAGCCTCCGCACTGAGGTCGGTCGCAAGCGCCGGTCGCGTCCGACGCGACAAGACCGAGTGCCAGTGGTCTCGATCGCCATGTTCCCGATCCCAGAACGGATCTGGCTCGCGCGAGGTATGGGCCTCTCCGAGGAACGTGGCGAGAGACTGAGTCACGTTCGTGTCGAACAGTCCCGTGGAAAGATCGCACGCGAGCCACTGACCGTCGTCGAGCACACTAGTGAGAGCCAACGTACGGGTTGGCTTGTCGTGAAAGATGACTTCCGGGATCATCACTCGGGTGGAGAGATTCCGGTGGAGCCACTTCAGCGCAAGTCGTTCGGTCTTGAGTCGCTGACGACGATCTGCATCCGGCACACGAGTCCCGGAGGCACTGGTGGCATCGAGCGCACATTTGACCACCGCCTTCGTCCCATCGCTGCAGAGTGCTCGATAACTTCTGCTCGGCACCTCGCTGAGCGCAGGTGTGATCGCCTCGCCGAGCTCCATCCCGTTGTCTGCGAGAACGTCGATCGCGTTCCTGATGTCGAGATCGTGTTGATCGACCATCGAGTTCGTGCATATCTCCCAGACGGCGTCCCGTTGATCGTCCGTGAGGTGACTGGGGAGCGCGTCGACGAAACGGCTCCTGCCACGCACGCCTTCCCCGAGCATCGCACGAAGGTCCGTTGCGCGAACATCGACGACGTTGGGAGCGCCGCTCACGATCTCTGCGGTGACGTTCGGCAGCATGCGTTCTTGATTCCGCAACTTGCTGAAGCGTGTTCGCGTCGACGCATGATCTTCTGCGCCGACGACGAACAGCAGCCTGTCGCCGGGCGCGACGACGTCCAGGTACTGCAGACTGTGCGCCACGCCACTCGCCGTGGCCGTCTCGACGCGAACCTTTGGATCATCGTCGAGGTAGATCGACCAGACGGCCTCCGCGACTGCTGTATCGAGCGCCTTGGTCGTCTTGGGAATCGGTCGGTTTCGGTTGGCGATGACCACCACGACCTCGTCGACATCCGCTCGCTCGCGCAGGCTCCGAACGACCTCGTAGTGGTTGGCGTGGGGTGGCCGAAACGCCCCCGGGAAGAGTGCAATCGTGCGCTGTTGGACGGATGGTTCATCGAGCACCCGCAACGACCTCCTGCCAAGAGTGCTCGGCGAGTGGCCGGTACCCAATGGTGCTGTCGACAAACGAGATCCTGGCCCCCTTTGATGAACAGAACGCCAGCCAATCGCAATAGTGCTCGATGAGTCGCGATGGCTCCCGGTACATTTCGCGTACTTCGCGAAGTCGGGTCGCCGTACGACCAGATTGGTCCTCGAGTTCGCACAGCTCTTGGTTCAACCGTTCTCGGAGCACTCTGTGGCTGGCGACCAGCGCGACGACGTCCACGCGCTCAGCTCCATCCAACAAGTGGAGAGCTTCGTCGCGCGCATGAACTCTGGCATCACGGCGCCACGGGCGGAGCAAGTCGTAATGAAACAGCAGTTGTGGTTCGTAGACCTCGAGGCTCGGAACGCTGTCGCCATGGACTACGCGATAATCCGCAGCTGGCAGCATGGAAGCTGCGGCCACGACGAATTCACTGGCCTGATCTCGGGCCGCGAGCCGACGGATCATCGTCGACTTACCGGTCCCGGTCGCCCCACTCACGACTACCAGCTGCCCGGTTCGTCGGCGTTTGACGTGACATATCCAACGACCCGGTTGCGGCGCGGACACACAAGCAAAACTCGCAAAGTGGCGTCGCTGATCCATCAAAAGATGCCGTAGCGCCGACGGCGAGAAGTAGAACTTGCTCTCACGTTTTCGATTCGGTGTCCCGTTGCGCCCGACAAGGGCGAGTGGCATCTCGTCGAGGCGAGTGGAGAGTTCGTCGAGCGCGCCATAGTCGCGCCGGAGCAGGCGACGCGACCGTTCATCGCTGATTCCCGTCACCTCGAGAGTGATCGTCAGCCTTGCTGCATGGGTGAGTCGATCGAGGAGCGCGATCGGATTGCGAACACGATGAAGCAGATTGTGAACAACAACGTGATCGAATTGTCCGTCTGGCAGTGCAACCTCAGCGTCTGCCCAGATGAACCGCACGGTGTCTGTGCCAAGACGCTCGTTGACGGTCCGAACAGTGTCCTTGTCGATGTCGACGCCGAGAACCTCGCCCGCCCCCCGGTCGCGCGCGTCGAGGCAGGTATCGCCGTCTCCGCACCCCACGACGAGCACGCTCTGCCCGTCCAGGTGTTCGGGAAGCAGCGACATCATCACCGGCCCACCCCCGCCATCACGACGGCTCGATCGATCCGCGCCACAAGCTCTGCGTGCACTGTCGAGTTCGCTTGAGCTGATGTACGCAACCAGTGCGCACGCTTGATCAGTTGCGCTGGGAGGTGCCAGGCAAGCACCGACTCATCGAGCGCGCCGACATACGACTCGTAGGCGTGAAGGAAGGACTCTGCCAAGGCGCTGTTCGTCGCCGCACCAACATTGAAGAATGGGTCGAGGTCAAGCACCATGTCGGCCACATCCTCGAGCGGATCCCCCAGCGCCATGCTGTCGAAGTCGACCAACCCAACGTCCCGGTCAGACAGCAGTAGCTGACGGAGACGAAAGGCTCCGTGGGTTGGGCAAGTCCGTGCGGTGGATGGGGTCGAATCCCGTTGGATCTGCATCAGATTGGCGAGAGCGCTGGCATTCGACGGCACGACCGTTGCCAGGTTCTGAACCTTTGCTGACATTTCCGCTATCTGTTCGGGGTACGTTCGGACCGGCAGGTCCCCGTCGGCTGAACGGTGAACCGCCGCAAGTGCCCGTGCGATCAAGGTGGGTTGGTCCTCATAGATGCCTGCTCGGCGCGGACTCGTCCCGGCGAGCTCCGTCATCCAGACCGTCGCCTTCGAACGATCGAGCCGAACAGGTTCGGGGACCTTCAGCGCTCCCGCCGAGCGACTCGACTCATGCCACATGTGTTGCGCCCGCTCGAATACGGCGGTCGCGCGCTCGATCGAGGAGAAGACTTTCGCAACGAGCGCATTCTGGACTGTTGACCCGTCGGTCCGCTGAATGCGAAGCGTGCACCGGTCGGCGGGCTTGTATCTGAGCACGTCAACGGTGGATTCGGAGTCAACGGGCACGATTGTGGAAAGCGCTGGAATGTGCGGGTCGTCTGGGAAGCGCCACGCATATCCCCGCAGGTCAGGGATCACGACCGAGCCGTTCGGGTAGCGATCTGGGCGCGGTTCTATGAACGCCCGAAGGAACACCTGCGCAGATGCCGTGGCCAAATCCGATGGACCGCTGAGCCGATATGTGATCAGTGTCGAAGACTTCGCGCGTTTGGTTGGCTCCTCGTATGTGCGATTGCGCACGGATTCGAGCACGCATCGATCCCACTGCTCGCCAGGAAGACGAAGGTCTGACTTGCGGACCACCTCGAGCACTCGTTGCGTGTCTTGCAGCGCAGAGAAGTCAGGTAGAGACCGTTCGGTTCGACGACTCCTCCGGACGGCAACTTCGGCGAGATCGTTCATAGCGACTCGATGTGGGGATAGTCCCCGAGCCGGTTGCAGCAGTCGAAGACGAACGTCGCGTAGTCCTCGATCAGGTCGTAGTCGAAGACCGAATGATTGACGAGCAACACCACAGCATCGGCCTGTTCTACCTCGAAACGATCGAGCGATACTCGTTCGACCCCGTCGAGCGAGTGGCCTGGATCGACATGCGGATCCGCCACGGAGACCGCGGCACCGAGTGCGACGAGCTTCGCGATGATCCGCAGAGCTGGCGATTGGCGAGTGTCGCCCGTATCGGGTTTGTACGCCATGCCGAGTGCGAGGATTCGACGGCCACGCAGCGATTTGCCACGTTCGTTCAGCGCCGCAGCCACACGCTGGACCACATAGTCGGGCATCTGTTCGTTGATGTCGTTCGCCAGATCGACGAAGCGAAATGATTGGCCAAGGGAGCGCCGCACGTCCCAGGACAGATATGACGGATCGACAGGCAAACAGTGACCACCAACACCCGGGCCTGGCCGGAACGGCATAAACCCAAACGGTTTCGTCTCCGCTGCATCGATGGCGTCCCAGATGTCGATGTCCAACTCGTGAGCGAAGCGAGCGAGCTCGTTCACCAGCGCAATGTTGACGTGTCGGAACGTGTTCTCCAGAAGCTTTGTGAGTTCAGCCACACGAGTGGAGTCCACTCTCACGGTCGTGTCGATGAGCCGGCGATAGAAACCGTCGACATGTTCGAGCGACTGCTTGTCGATGCCCGAAACCACCTTGGGAATGCGCACGAAGTCGTTCACCTTGTCCCCCGGGTTTATTCGTTCAGGGCTGTAGCCGAGGTAGAAGTCCTCACCGGCAGTGAGGCCCGACAGGCTTTCGAGGATTGGCCGAACAAGACTGTCGGTGGTCCCCGGGTATGTGGTCGATTCGAGGATCACTGACGCTCCAGGCCGAAGGTAGCGACCGAGCGTCCTACCCGCCGCCTCGATGTAGGACACATCGGGCGAGCCATCGCGAAGTGGGGTCGGCACGGCAATGACCGCGTGATCGAATCCCACGAGATCCGCCTCGTTGGCACTCGGTCGAAATCTGCCAGTACCGAGCGCTCCCACTACCTCGGCATCGGAGATGTCGTCGATGAAGCTGTGCCCGGCCGTCAACGTTGAAATTCTTCTCACGTCGAGGTCGAAACCGACAACGTCAAACCCTCTGCTCACCGCACGAATGGCGATCGGCAAGCCCACGTACCCCTGACCGACGATCACGACCCGTTCTCCAAGACCGGGTGTATCGGAGTCAACGCCGCTCTCGGCGATCAGTTGTTCGGAAACGCTCAGCTCTCGGGGTGACGAGTGGCTGTCATCTCGGATGAGACGACCATTTCTCAGGTGGTAGACGACGTCCATATCTCGTGCGAGCTGAGGATCGTGTGTGATGAGGATTGTGGTCCGCCCCTCCATCAACGCATGCATCTCCGACCACACCTCGTCATGGGTGCCCATATCGAGAGCCGACACGGGCTCGTCGAGAATCAGGATGGGTGCTCGTCGAAGTACAGCTCGAGCGATAGCGAGCCGCTGACGCTGACCACCCGACAAGGTCGTGCCGCGTTCACCGATGACCGTCTGATAACCGGCTGGGAGCTGCATGATGAACTCATGAATTCGTGCTTGCTTCGCCGCAAGCACGATCTCCTCGCTCGTCGCATCGAGGCGGCCGTACGCAATGTTTTGTTCGATCGTGGTCGCGAAGAGAATCGAATCTTGTAGCACGAACGCGATCTGCTCTCGGACGGTATGCGGCTGGAGCTCGGAGAGGTCCGTTCCATCGATTTCGATGACGCCTGAAGACGGCTCGTAGAGCGAGGCGATCAAGCTGACGAGGGTGCTCTTGCCAACTCCGGTCACTCCGACGATCGCGACACGTTGGCCTGGCGGAATCGACAAACTGACATCTCGAAGAACGGTCGGCTCGTCTGGCAATCCGCCTTCGTCGTCCCTCGACTCGTTGTAGCTGAAGAACACGTTTCGAAACTCGATGCCGCCGAGAAACCGGGGCGCCTCTCGCCGAGATGGATCCTGACTGATTTCGGGTATTGCGAGGATGTCTGCGATCTTCTCCCACCGCGCTTCGGTTCGGGCAAGCTGGCGTAGCGCGCTCGTGAGTTCTTTCAGCGGTCCCTTGATACCTCGGAAGTAGGCCAGGAATACCCAGAGATCACCCGTGGACAGAGCGCCCGCTCGGACGCGGAGCACTCCGAAGACGAGCATCATCACGACGCCGATCTGAACCATCGTCTTGATCGTCGGCGTGAACTTTGCTTCCACCACGACGGTGTCCATTCGAGCGTCGCGGTTCGATTCATTCTCTCGATCGAAGAGCTCGTCAGTGAAGTCCTCGCGACTGAACGTCTTGACCAGCTGAATCGATTGGAGTGTCTCCTGTGTGAGTGCGGTGAGCGATCCAACAGTCTTTCGTTGCTCACGCGAACGCGCCTTGATGGCATCAACGAAGTGCGCGATGACAACGAACATGACCGGAGGAATGACCACGGTCGTGACCAACGCCAGCCTCCAATCGAGCCAGAACATAATGGCGACCATCGATGCAAACGTTGCCGTCACCCTGACGAGCGAGGGCAGGCTGTCCGAGACGAATCCTTCGACGTTGGCTGCGTCGTTCACCACGCGTGTCGTCAGTTCGCCCGACCGCTGCGAGTGATGAAAGTCGAGCCCCAATCGTTGGAGGTGAGCGAAAGCCCGGCGACGAAGATCGACCCCGATCTGTGTGCCCAGCCGGTTCCGCCAGTACGTCCCGAAGTAGGTGACGACCGCATCAAAAAGCGCGAAGCCGATGATCGCGACGCCTGCGAAGATCAAGAATGAGATCACGGAGTCACCGGCGATTCCCGGGATGGGCACGCGGGAGTCCGGCGTTCCCCCCTCCTCCGTTGTTAGGTAGTCGATGACGAACTTCATCGGCCATGGTTTGACGAGTTCAGCGATGACCTCACCGACCAACAAGACGCCGACGATGAACGCTTGGCCACGGTGGTTCCTGAGGTGGGACCGGAGCATCGAGAAGAACTTGGGCCTCTCCAACATGTCGAGCGATGGCGGCTGACGGGTGGTCACGGGTTCTCTCCTCGAAGAAATTGCCTGGCGACGCGAATGAGGGTCGCGACGACTTCATGGTTCGTGGATCCAGGTTTGCGAAGCGCTTGAAAGCCGCGCAGCACACAATGCGCAGCGGCGTACGCGGCAAGTCGATCGGATTCTGCAGAGTCGAGTTCGCCGTAGCCGGCGAGAAACCCCGCACGCTGTTGCTCGAATTGAACCGTGGGCCCCGACGAGCGGGACTCGAGTTCGACGAAGTGTGCCAACAGTGCTCCGACGTCATGAAATCGATCGCCGAGAGCGAGGTCCTCGAAGTCCAGCAGACCGACCGTCGCTCCGTCGATCAGCAGATTGAAGCCGTGAAAATCGTGATGCGTTGGTGACGGCGGGTGAGACCGGCTCCACTCGAGGAAAGGCGCTGTTTGCTCGCGCATAGCCGTCAACTCAGAAGCGAGTTCAGGCACGTGCTTCGAGAGGTGATGCGTGGCTTCCGTCAGCGACAATTCGATGCAATCGTCGGGGCGCGCATCCGCAAGGTTCGCCTTCATCGAGTGCAACGACCGAAGAGCTCTGCCGACCGACGCTGCCACGGGTACTGCTTCGCCAAGTTCGGCGTCGGCCAACGGGACGCCAGTCAGCTCACCCCAGAGTTCAAGCGAAAGTGAGTCGATGGCGCCGAACCAGCGCGGCGTGGCGAAGTCGGTCGCACAGCCGATCTCGGCCACGTGATCTGCGACCGCTCGGCTTCTAGCGAAGATGCTCGGTTTCGAGAGCTTTCCGTAGAGCACATCTGGTCGATTCTCACTTCGTGATCGCCAGTTGAGCTCATACCGGACGACACACTTGCTCTCACTCTTGTAACGGATAACCGATGCTCGACACGCCTCGAGAGGATCGCCATGACCGCGGGTTGCGAAGTGGTCGGCGAGTTTCCGACGCATCACACCCTCGTCCAACACGTCGGAGAGCGTGCTCAGCCGTCGGTCCACCGGAAAGGAGGTGATGAGCGCCTCGAGACCTTCGTCATAGACAGCAGGCGTGGCCGTCACTACGTTCAGGTTCGCGACGTGCCGGGTGTTGATCTCTGCCGCCCACCGCCTTCCTTTGACCTCGCTTGCGCTTCGCAAGGTGAACGTCGCAACGCCTCCATCGCGTTGCGTCGATGTCAGTTGAGCAAGAACCGGTCCGTCTTGTCCGGGTCGGAGGTACGTCACGTGCAGGTCGGACAGGTCGACTGCGGACTGCCCCTGGTTCTCGAGCGCGACGCGGATCCGCGAGAGGTCGAGTCTCATCATCTGTCCGCCGAATCCATCAAGGTCTCGAGGGCGCCGTTCAGGAGTTCGTTTGCTCGCTCGTCTCCGAATGGACGAATCGCCCTCGCCGTCCGGTACACCTTCGCCAGGCGTTTGTGTGACTCATACGCGAGCAACCTCTTGGAGTCGAGGTCGCCGTATCGATCTCGGTACCCACGCTCGAACTCCTCCATCACGTCCCATCGGGTATCCGCCGACTCGAACTCAACCTCGGTGGTGAAGGTTGCGACATCGAGTTCCGGATCTCCGAGAGCCAAACGATCGAAATCCACAAGACCAAGCCCGCTCGCGTGAAGAAGCCATTGATTGGGGTGCGGCGATCCATGAATCGGAAGCAGCCGCCGTTCGTCGAATCGGGCGTGGAGTGCATCGAGCTGCCGCACGAGGCGATCGAGCTGCGGCTGCAGCGATGGCACGAGCTCTTGGAGTTCTCGCGCACGCCGTCGAGAGCGAGCAAGTTCTTTGTCAGGCCCATGGTTCTCACTGGGCTTCAGCCCAGAGGACGGAATCGATGCCGACGCTGCACCGATTCGGTACGCCAATACGTGCCCATCGTCTTCGAAGAGCCGTGCGGTCAAGCCCTCACCAGGTACCGTTCGCTGCGAGTACGACAGCTTGCTGTTGTCGTAGCGGAGCGGCTCAGAGACCGCGAAGTCGAGCACGCCGTCTTTGGCCGCGTTCCACAACACCGTTCCGTCGTGATGTAGACGCCAACCCCGGTCGTCTGCGAACACCTTCACGAACACTCCGCCATCACGGTCGGTTTGCATGGTGCAGCGTTTGTTCGGGCGATATCGAACGACACGAAGTCCGCGGTCTTCTTCGATCAGCTCGCCGAGAGTGCACAACGACGAGTCATCTGGAAATCTTCGAAGAAGAACCGAACCGACGTCTCGGTCCCGTCGACCTCCAAAGCCGATCTCGAGGGTGCAAAGAGTTCTTGACTCACCGACGATGGTGACCAGAACAAGAGCTTGGAGAGACGGGTCCTCGAGTTCGGCCGGGTGAGGAAACGGAATTCGATCCCACTCTCGTCGCCACGGACGCCCAGCTTCGATCCCGAAGTGGTCCGCGTGTCGGTCGATGAGCTCGCGAATGAATTCATCCGAGCTCAGACGTTCGAGCATCGAGCGGTGTCGTGCGTGAAAGGTCTCAACCGCCATGACGACCTCGCACGAGCTGCATCATCGAGCGAACCTTGGCTCGCGGGTGGTTCACGAGAAGTTCGAGAAGGTCGTCGATCTTCTCGAGATCCGATTGGTCCATGACCTCGTGATGCAACATCACGCCTGTGGGTTCACCTATTGCAATCGATCCGGCAATCGCTTCATCGATCGAATCACGCCAGCGAATCCAGTCCACGGCGACAGGGAGTTCGATGATCCCGTCGGGAGACTTCGGTAGGGACCCGCGATCGCGAGACAACACCTCGATTCCGATCGACTGGAGAGCCCCGATCGTGGCGTGACTGCACCTGTTCCACGGTGGCGTGAAGATCGGATCGAGGCGATAGCCGAAGAGTTCGACCAGGCGCGCTCTCCCTCGACCCAAGTCCGACACGACGTCTTCCTCAGCTCGGTGGGCTCCGAATTCGCACTTCTTTCCAGCCGATTCGTGATTGTGATGGGCGAATCCGTGCTGATGAAAGCCCAGCTGTGCCCGATGGTCGATCAGATGGCTCGCAAGGCACGGCGTCACGGCCTCAGGTATCACCGCCAAGTCAATCGGCGCTCGAGCGACGAATCGATTGCACAACTCGAGCAGGTCGTCGTCAGCCCACCCCGCGTCATCATCGCGGAAGAAGAAATCGTGGTCGACCGTGGCTTCATCGAGGGCGACTTCGAGTCGAGGAAACGACCGGTTCATACGCCCACCCGTTCCCGGCGAACGAGCGTCCGTCTCAGTATCTCCGTCGAGTTGTGCGCTCCCTCGAACGACCAGTCGTACGCAGGCCGCTGCAGGGTAAACGCGCGAGCCAGGGCATCTGCGAGTGAACCAGCGTTGGCGTCCGAGGGTTGCACCACCACGGCGAGGTCCAGGCCGCTGAGGCGCTGCGCTCGCCGGAGCTGCTCATTTTCTGCAGCGTCTCCGTAGGGCACGACGACCGTTGGCAGACCGGCCTGCAACAGATCGATCGTCGTGTTGTAGCCAGCTTGACTGATGCTTGCGGCAGCAGTTCGAAGAGTCTCGAGCAAGTCCGGAACCGACGAGATGATCTCCACCGTTGGCTCCTCGCGTGCAACACGATGGAGAGCATGGGTCTCTGCGGAGTCGGCGAGAGGGCCGGTGATCAGCGTGGTGTGAAGCCCGAATCGTTCATAGAAAATGGGCGCAGCGGCAAGGCCGGCGTACATGAGCGCACCGCCTACCCAGCCACCCCCTGCAGAGATCACGATGCGCCCGTCAGCCTCGTGGGACTTCGCTCCGTGGGCGCGTGTGCTCGGTCGCTTGCGAACGAAGCCCGTGTAGAACTCTGGTGTTGTGTGTGGAGTAACCGGGTCGAACGACTCGCTGAGAGTCGCAAACCGATCGTCACCGTGAACCAGCACGAGATCGAAGAACTCATTTGAAGTTCTCGAAGCCCGCTCGTCGTGCCTCGGTTGGTCTCGACGGCCGGTCACCAGGATGTCTCGCACGCTGCACGCAATCAGCGGGGCGCGTCGGTCGGCTCGCGCCAGTCGCAGCAGCGACATCAGCTCACCAGCGAGTTTCTTCCTCCCGAAGGGAAACAGCTCGACCAACACAACGTCGGGAACGACTTCCTCGTAGATCGAAACGAGCTTCTCGGCTCGTCGGTGCAAGACGTCCTCGACCGAAGCCCCGTCAACGAGGCTTGTGAGGCTGCGCTCGGCATCAAACCCGAGCGCAGGCAAAACTCGTATCTCGACCTCTGGAGCGACCGCCATGTTCTCAGGCAGGCGCCCGCCGGTCACGAGAACGACGTGGAAACGTTGCGCAAGAGCGTCGGCGATCGCGATCGCACGGATGAGGTGACCGATCCCGAGAAAGTGCTGCACGTGAAAGAGCACGGTCTTCTGCTCGGAGTCATCGACCCATTCATTCGAACTCATATTCTCGTCGCCTCGATCGTGTGGAGGGCGCTCTCGATCGGTCCCGAGAGGTCCCGCAGTGTTTCGATGCGAACGCGGTTGACCGCGCGAAGGAGGCGTTCGCCGACGATTGCTGCGGCGATGTGCCACGCGAGCGACGGCGAGTAAAGATCCGAGTCTTCCTGGGTGTAACCCGCGAGAAGTTGTCGCTCCGCGTCGGCTCGCTGAGCGGTGTCGAGAGAGGTGTCGAGTCGCAACGCAGCGACGAGACTGCCGAGCTCTGCCATGGCGGGACCGGAAGAGGCCTGATCGAGGTCAATGAAGCCAAGTTGACCTCGCTCGTCGATCAAGACGTTCTTCGCATGTACATCGCCGTGCAGCAGCACGGACGGGAGACCGACGTTCGTGACACGGGTTTCTTCGAGAACTGACCCAAGCTCATCGAGCAGCTCGCGGACATCGGGGCGCGCGGCGCCGATGACTTCGATTGCGGTCTTCAGCCAACCGCGAGCGACCCTCTGGAATGGCCCCAGGAACTCTGGTGCTGGGATGCGATGCAGCCTTGCCAAGCCGACACCCAGGAGGTGCCAGTCACCGGCTTCGTACCGTTCGGCAATGGTCGACCCGGCGACCGGCGAGATCATCACCTGGCGGAGGGTGTCGTCCGTCCAAATCAGCTCCGGCGCCCGGACACCGTTGGCGAGCAGCAACGGTTGCAGATGGCGATACTTGTCCGCAGACAACCGGTGATCGTCGTCTCGGTAGATCTTGGCGTATCCGATGGTTCGGCCATCATGAAAACACCGAAACGTCGCCGCCTTCTCCGGTGCATAGGAGACTCGCTCGATCTCATCGATGACAAGACCGGCGACTCGTCCCCGCAACGCCTGCTCGTGCACGAAATGACGAAGCGTGTCGAGCTTTCGGTCATCGGGAAAGGTCCATGCCAAGGCGTTGAACCGGGGAAGTCTCTTCGCCGAATGGGATGGGCCAGGCGACGAGCCGATCGCGTGACAGCGCAACGAGACGATGGTCTCGGCCCCTTCAGCCTCCAGACGATAGGTCGCACGAAGGCTCTCCGAGACCCGATACTTGGTTCGCACTCGCTCGCAGGTCTCGAACGACGTATCGAAGACTTCGCAGAACTCTTCGCGCATGTGGTTGGTGTCGAGCACCAGGTCCCGGGTCGGGAGCGCCGGGTCGTGGGCAAAGCCGGTCTCGGTGGAGATTTGCACTGGCGTGTTCATGAGCATGACCAGTCGACCTCGTCCATCGTCCAGTCGAGATGTTCGATTGATTCCGCGCGATGTAGCGAGAGGCGGGTCAGCGAAGAACACTCCACCATCGGGCGATCCTCTTCGGCGGGAACGATCACCGTGACGAACCGACAGATACGACCCCGTCGGCTTGCAGAGACGACAGGTGCGGGAAGCTTCACGCCGTACGAAGGGGAAACCCAACCTTGTTCGACCTCGACAGATCGTTCGTGCGGAAAGAACAGACGAACGCCAGGTGCGTACACATCACAATCCGGCCCGACCGTGGTGGCCCCTTCTGCCGCGTGACTCAGGTGCCAACGCAACTGGTAGTCATGGCTCTCGTGTGCGTCGAGCTGGTCCTCGACGACCCACCAGGTGCGGTTGACGAAGAGGATGCGCCTCCGGTGGATCGCGTCGTATTCAGGGCTGATCACCTCACCGACGAGCTGTTGGACGTGCTCGTCGACCCGACGGGAGAGCAGCCGGGTCTGACTCAGAGGGCCCTTCGGCTTTCCACGCCGGTACGCGACTTGGTCGAGTCCATCCACGGTCACCGTGTTGTGAGCCGCGGTGCCCTTGAAGTGCTGTCGCCAATTCGGCTCGGTCCCAGCGGGTTCGTCGTAGGTGTACCGACCGGGGTCCACGAGCAGCGCTCCCCCGCCTGCCGAGATCTCGACGTGCAGCGCGTCGTAGTGCCCGTGGCCGCTGTCTCCGACCGGCCCGCAATCGAAGATCAACTGTCGTTCTTTGTCGAACGAGGTTGTCTCGTCCCCCCAGCCGCTCCGTTGGATGTGGTACCCGCCGTGATCGAACGATGTCGCGCACGAGAGTGGCCGTGTGCCGTGTTGTCCACCCGTCGCGACGTATTCGAGCTCAGCATCTGCGAGATGGTGAGCGGCAAGGCGCAGGAGTGCCCTGTATTGGCCATCGTCCGAGTCCGAGAGTCGTGGAAGGCTTCCGTCGGGTCGCATCACGTGCGCGAGGAAACGACACGCTTGTGCCAGCCGCAGGTCATAGTCGGGCCGTAGGTCGATTCGGAATTGCTTCGCATTGATTGCGGTCCCCAGGAAACTTCGAAGGGCGATCGCGTGGTAGTGAGTCGACCGCTCGCGATGCACACCGTCGGTCAAGACATCGCTGTGGAGGTTCCGGAACAACTCGAACGCTGCGAACCGGACGTGATCACCGTCTGGGTCGAGCGCCGGAAACGCAAGACCCGCGATGAGAAGCGAATAGAGCTCCAACGTTCGATGGTTTCGTTCTCTCGCGAGGTTTGCCCTCACGTAGGCAAGCTGGTTGGCCATGCTGGTCAGAACGCGCTCGGCCTCGGTTTCGGAGAAGATCTGGTGCGGTCCTCTCGGCTGAGCGAAACGAGCCCACGCATACGTCCAGTGTTGGAGGCGACGTGCAACCACGTCGGTCACATCATGATCCGCCGGTACCTGGTCGATCCACGAGAAGACCAAGTCACGCCACGAATCGAGATACCTGCGCTCACAACCGATGCCATACGCATGCGCCAGGTCCAGCCCGTAGGAGAACTTGCTGAATTCGATTCGCCACTCGTCGTCTGCCGGAAACGCTGGATTGTCGATCCAGGTAGGAGTCGTGCAGAGATCTACCTTCTGGCCAGCGATGTCGAAGACGCCCAGAGCAACGTCGTTGGCTCTGTCGACGTCTCGATATTGCTCGTCGATCACACAGAAGACTCGTCGTGGTTCGATCGTCATCGCCGCAACACCTGGTCGAACTGTTCAGCAAGCATCCGAGCGCCCTTCCACCCATCGAATCGTTGCGAGATCGTCTCGCGGCTGGCAGCACCAAGCCGCCGTCGAAGCTCAAGGTCTCGATGCAACTCCGAGAGTGCCTTCGCGAGGGCAGAGCTGTCCTCGGATGGCACGAGCAACCCATTGGATCTGTCATCGACGAGCTCGGGAATGCCAGAAATCGGAGTGGATACCACGGCCAGCCCTGCGGCCATCGCCTCGGCGAGCACGTTGGGGATCCCATCTCGATCGCCATCGTCGAGGATCCGACACGGGAGACAAAAGACGTCCGCCGAGCGATATTCGGCGAACAGGGCGGACTGCGTGACCGGCCCAACGAAGGTGATGAGGTCGTCGACGTTCAGCTCAGAAGCAAGCAATCGAAGCCGGTCACCCTCGTCCCCGTCCTCGCCGAGCACACGAACGATGACCGGCACGTCCTGATCGCGTAGTTCAGCGACCGAGCGGATCAGCAAGTCGATGCCCTTCTTCGGTACCAAGCGGCCGACCGAGACGATGCGAAGGGGATCCGATGGACTTGACGTATGCGTCTCGACCATCGTTTCTTGCGTGAGAAGCCGGCTGAACTCTTCGTTGAGGCCGTGATAGATCGTGCGGACATCGGCCGTCGGCTCCACCGCCGCCAGATGCTGGTGGTTGGCCTTCGTGCAGGTGGCAACGAATTCCGCTGCCCGCATCTTGCGAGCAAGGAGTCCCGCAGGGTTCAGATCTTGCCGATAGATGTCCTTCGCATGGCCAGTGAACGAGAACGTTCGGCGAGACATCGTCGCAGCGAGCCACGTCACCGTCGTGGCACCATGACCAAAGTGGGCGTGCAAGTGAAGGACGCCAGGTTCGTCAAGCACATTGCGGGCGACTGCCGCCGCTTGAAAGAACTCCTTGAGATACACCTTGCGCGGCCGGCGGCCCCTCCGGGCACGCCACGACTGACGCGAAGCATCAGCCACCGCGCGGGTAAATCCCAACGGCGATCGTCGTGCGACGCTCACGAGATCTGCTTGATAGTTCGGCAGGTTGGTCCGAAGCCAGGTGGTCAGTGGGGCCTTCGAGATCGATGTGAGACGTGGAAGATAAACCGCAGCGGCGCGGATCTCTTCGACGATGGCATGTTGGACCGGTTCATCGGCCGGCTTTAGCACGAGCAATCGGAGTCGGTGTCCAAGCTGTTCCATGCGATGGATCTCGTCCGCGATGAAGAGCTCCGAAAGACGTGGGTAACCCTTCACGACATACGCGATGTGAGCCGGCCTCAGCTGCTCGGCGATTCGCTTCGCACTTCGATCCGAGCTGAACTCGTTCTCGATGGTTGCTCTCGCGGCCCTTCCCAGAGACCTTCCGAGCTCCGCATCATCGAGAACCTGACGGATCGCCGAGACCAGGCCATCGACGTCTTCCTGCTCGACGAGGAGACCGTTGTCTCGATGCCTTATCAGCTCGGGGATCCCGGAAACTCTGGTTGAGATGACCGGCAATCGCATCGCCATCGCCTCGAGGAGAACATTTGGGATGCCGTCTCGATCCCCGTCATCGGTGATCCGACACGGCTGAACGAGCATGGAGGCCTGTTCGTACTGAGCGATCACTTCAGACCGGGTGCACGCACCGAGTAGCGATGCGTGATCGCCGAGATCTCGCTCCTCGATGAGCTGCTCGAGTCGTCGGTCTTCGGGGCCATACCCAACGATTCGACACTCGAAGGCCACGCCGTCTTGCCGCAGCACGGAACAGGCTTCGATCAACAGGTCGAACCCCTTCTTCTCGCGCAGACGTCCTACGGCGAGTAGCACGGGCTTGTGCGGAACTTCGTCCTTCGGCGCGAACAGGTCGAGCTGGACCCCGTGGTGAACGCATTGGACCGAGCGGGTCGTAATCTCGGAGAGATACTTCTGGTTGTGCTCGGTGCAGGTGACGGCGAAGCTCGCCTTGTCGAGCTTTCTCTCGAGCTCGTCCTCGGGGGTGAGATAGATGTCCTTCGCGTGTGCCGAGACGCTGAACGGCAGACCAGTCGCGCTGGCCGCGAGCTCTGCGACGGTCGTCGGAGCGTTTAGGAAGTGCACGTGAAGGTGAGAGAGACCAAGCCGCTCCGCTTCTGCTCCCAGCCAACCGGCTTCGGCGAACGCTCTCCGCCGCTCAGACCCGGATGCAACTCGGCTCTTGGCCAACGTCCGAATGTAGCCAAGCGGATGGCTCGCGAAGAGGCGGATGTGATGGCCGACGACTACGCGAAGTGAAGACGGGGCGTAGTGAACAGAAGCGCGCAGCTCCGCGTTCTGGGCGTGCGTCCGATCATCGGTGGGGCGTTGCAGCGAGAAGACCTCGAGATCCAGACCTTCCCGCTCAAGCCCCAGCAGCTCCTCGAGGATGAACGTTTCCGACAGTTTGGGGAAGGTCTTCACCACTACGCCGACTCGCACCGGTTCACCCATCGCCGATGAGCCCTGCGAGGTGTTTCTCGACGCGTTCGAGGCCCTGGAAGTCGAGCGTTTGGAGTGGAGCTGGTGGCCTGGCCAGCATCGCGGCCACCGACTCGGCAAATGCGTCGGGGGTGAGGTCGTCCGGGTGAATCATGTGGACCAGTCCGCGCTCGGCCAAGAGTTGGCTCCTCACGAGCTGTTCTTGCACGGGTCGGACCCTGGGAACGACGATGGATGGCCGATTCGCGGAGAGCACTTCGCAGATCGTGTTGTACCCAGCCATTGACACCACAAGATCTGCGGCCTGAATGTAGCTGGCCATGTCGTCTGTGAACTGAAGTAGCCGAACGTCAGCTCGACCAGAGACAAGACGCCGAATCTCGCCATGTCGTCCGGGCGACACTTCCGGTCCGGACACCACGATGGAAACGAACCCGCTGTCGTCCGAACTCGGTGTCATCAGGCGAAGCGCCCTTGCGTAACTGTCGAGAAGGAGCTCGCCGTCTGCGCCACCCCCGGGCGTGACCAGGACCATCTGGCGACCCCTTGCGATCCCGTGTCGATTGCGAATCTCTCGTACGGATACCTCACCCGAAGGACGACCGAGATATCCACAAAACTCGACCCGCGCCGCTGACTCGCGACTGAAGTCGTATTCGGTAGGGAGGTCGAAGACCTCCTGGCTTCCTAGTACGAGGACGGAGTCGAAGAATTTCTCGATGGCGTCGAAGTAGTTGTTCTTCCTCCAGATTCGACTCGTCGTTTCAGGGGCATCGAGGATGTCACGGAGCAGTAGGACGAGACGCGGCTTGGGCAACATTGCCTGTGCCGCGTCGAGAGCTGGGCGCAGCTCGTCGTCGATGCCGAAGGGCTTCTTGTCGACCAGTACGAGATCGGGCGCGAACCCGACAACCGCGGTTCGCAACATCTCTTTGCGCATGCGTACCGTCTCGGCATATCCGAGTCCGAGTGACTTGACCTCGTAGCGGCCGCTGTCCGTGCGGGACAGGCAAGGAAGTTTCACATAGTCGATACGTGGCGACAGGCGAAACGCATGGAGCATGGGCGAACCAGAAACGATCAGGATCGACACGTCCTGGTGCACGTCACAGAGATGCTCACAAATCGTGAGCATGCGGCGAATGTTGCCGAGCCCGTACGTGTCGTGCGAGTAGACGAGCACGCGTTTCATTGCGACTCCGGAGTCACAGCCATGACGGGGAGCGATACGAGATCGAGCAGGGCACCCGAGCGTCGATCCTTCACCCAGTCGAATTCGGCTCGAAGACCGTCGATGAGTCCAACCCGCGGCGTCCAGCCGAGGGTGTTCTGCGCAACCGACGTATCGGCACCAGTCCGGCGCACATCTCCCTGCTGGAACTTCCCGGGTTCGATCGAGAGTTCCGCTCCTTCGAACGAGGAAATTGTGTCGATCACGTCAAGCATGGTCGCTTCTTGACCACCGCCGATATTGATGATCGGGGCCGGCGAAGCAGCGGTGCCAGCCCGAATCGTCGCATCGACGACATCGGTAACGTAGGTGAAGTCGCGTGACTGGCGCCCGTCGCCAAAGAGTTGAAAGAGCGGTCCGCCCAGGGCCGCCTCACACAAACGTCGCATCGCCATGTCTGGCCGTTGGCCCGGGCCATACACCGTGAAGTAGCGCAGGCCGACGGTCTCCAATCCGAGCTGGCGATACACCGAGGCGAGTTGTTCGCAGGTGGCTTTGGTCACGCCGTAGGGAGAACGCGGTTGGGGAAGCGAGGCGCCCTCCACGCACGGGTAGTCGACGGCATCGCCGTACACAGATGACGAGGACGCAAACACGACCCGCGGAACATGTGAAGCGATCGCGGCCTCGAAAACCTTCTGCGTCGCCAAGATGTTGTCGTGGGTGTACTGGGCGAAGGTTTCGCCAAAGCTGCCTCGCACACCCGGCTGGGCTGCGAGGTGAAAGACGACGGTCTCGGAAGAGAAGTAGGGCGGCAACTCTGTCGCAACGAGGTCGCCGCACACAAACGTGAACCGTGGGTGATTGCGAAGCTCGGTCAGTCCGTCCAACTTCTCCGACGGGTCGTAGTACGGACGCAGAGCATCGATTCCGACGACATTCCATCCGTCCTCGAGCAGTCGACGCGTGAGATGCCCACCAATGAAGCCTGCACATCCAGTCACAACTGCGTCCATCAAACGCTCCCTTGCCTCGGAATCAGAAGCCGCCTCTACCGTGGCGCCATGGGGAAAGTCTTGAGGTGGTCGAGTCGGAGCCGCCATGCGACATCCGTAGTACGACTCGAAGTCAGCAGCTCACGACGGGACGCTGAGAAGACGAATCGGCCGACCGTCTGAAGGATCGATCGTTGCCTCGCTACTGAACGACTCTGACACGAGGCGCCCAACTGGCTGCGATGGACCATCGCCGTCGACCCAGCTCACGCTGATCGCAGCGAAACTGCTCAGTAGCCACAGCAGCAGCAAGAAGGCCGATCTCAAGCGTGAGCGCGTCACACTGCAAGTATTCGCGTGTTCAAGGCCAATTGACAGTGGACAATCGTCGTACGACCAGCCGTCAGGAGACCGACAAATGATCCTTTGCCCATAAGGCAGCCTGAGTGCGATCGGTGACACCCAACTGTGAGAAGACACTGGTGAGGTGCGCCTTCACGGTGCTCTCGCTGATCCCAAGACGCCGAGCGATCAGCTTGTTGGGCATGCCGTCGCTGACGAGGAGTAGCACTTCGGTTTCGCGACTGCTCAGCGACGGTCCACTGTCCTTACGACGATTGTCGAGCACCGCGCGGGCGGCTCGGGGATCGAGCGGCGCATCTCCGTTGGCTGCGGCTCGAACGCCCTCGATGAGCACCGTGGGGTCGGAATCCTTGATGAGGTAACCGAGCGCCCCCGCGTCAAAGGCGTCGATGATGCGGTCCCGATCGGTGGCAGCCGTGAGCATGATCACCGCAGCGTTCTGCTGTTTCTGACAGATCTTCCGGGTCGACTCGATCCCCGACTGACCGGGCATCGAGACGTCCATGAGGATCACATCAGGCGTCAGCTCTTCGGCGAGCTTCACGGCCTCTTCTCCGCGTTCCGCGACCGCGACGACCTCGATGTCCGATGTCTGATCGAGCAATCGTTGTAAGCCAGCGCGGACCAACGTGTGGTCGTCGACGAGAAGCACCCGAATCATCGTGGAACATCCAAACGAATTGTTGTGCCGTTCCCGGGCGAGGATTCGACGGAGAACTCCGCACCTGCGTCAGCCGTGAGGTCAGTGAGCAAACGAAGTCCAAGGTGGCCGTCTGCTCCGTTTTGGCTCGTCACGAACCCCGAACCATTGTCTTCGATCGTGACAAAAGTGTGATTCGGGTCATCTGAAACGGTGATGGTGAGAGTCGTGGCGTTGGCATGACGGAAGACATTGCGCACCGCCTCTTGCAGCACGCGATAGATGAGCGCCGTTGCCTCCGAAGATCGTGCGGAGTCCTCCGTGAGGGTCAGTTCGGCCTCGATCCCGAGGTTCGCCGCCGGCGCAAGCAGATCGATGAGGGCCGCCTCGAGTCCGTGCTCGTGCAGGTTCGGCGGGTAGATGTCGACGAGCAACGAACGCAGCGACTGCAACGATCGACGTGTCCCGACCGCCGCTATCTGCAGGTCGCGCGCAAGCTCCGGACTCTCCGCAGCAGCGGACTCGGCAGCAGCGGTGACGGTGAACGACGTGCCGACCAGGTCCTGGACAACGCCATCGTGGATGTCGGCGGCAATCCTGCGACGCTCCAGGTCGGAACTGTCGATCGCGCGCTGGAGCAGTCGCTCACGTTCAGCCAGGTGTCGTTGGTGCCGCCGGCTGAGGAGAAATGCCAAGCCGAGGTGGAGCACTTCCATCAGCAGCAGAGCTCCAAAGATGATCGGCAAGAAGTTGGCCCGGATGCGCGACGCCGAGTCCGTTACTCCCGAAATCGCGAAATACGACTCGTAGAGCAACGGGGCACCGCTCGGGGCCTCGACCGGCAGATATACCTCGAGCAATTGGCCCTGATCCACCTCGAATCGGTTCTCGGGTCCCTCGAGAGAACTGATCTCGGACACTACTGCCCCAGACCACAACGACGCGTTCTTCTCGATCCCGAGGTCGTACTGCTCTCCGATCAGCCGGGGTTCATCTGAATAGACCACGCGCCCCTCGGCGTCCCACAGCTTCACCCTGACGGTCGTTGCGTCGATGACCCGCGAGCTGACGATTGCATCGAGCGCGCGAACGGCGGAGGGATCGCCTGCGATCAGTTCATCCGAAAGATTCGGTTCGACCACGGTCTTGGCGACAAGCTCGGTGAGGGATCGGACCTCAGCCATGGCCTCCGACTCCCCTGCTCGTTGTGATGCAAACACACTGCCGCCACCAATGGCCAGCATGCCGATGAGCCCGGCAAGAGCGAACAGGCGAAATGGGCTCAATCGGAGAAGCCGGCCGTCTCGCCCGGAGGCTTTTGTGTTCACACCACAAGGCTCGGCGATGGCCGCGTAGCCGGGCGCTAACGAGACCCTAAATATTGGTTAACTCACCGCGGAGATCCTCTGGAACGCCTCCGGTCCTCAGGAAGGCCGGCGTGCGAGATCGAAACGAGTGACCAACTGCCCTAGTGAGAATGTGGAACGCGGATCAAGACTCTCCTTTGGGAAACAAGCGCGAGGGGGAGCAATGACCACGACGTCCACAACTGCGAACTCACCCAACAAGACCCCGCGACGATCGTCGGCGAGCGCCTCGACGATCGGTGGCGGTTATCAGCTCGAAGTCGCCAACCTGACGAAACGATACGGCGATGCGGTGGTAGTCGATGACCTCACGTTCAGCGTCCCACCCGGTCGTGTCACCGGGTTTCTCGGGCCGAACGGGTCTGGGAAATCCACCACGATGAAGATCATGCTCGACCTCGCTTCGGCGAGCGAAGGCCATGCAACGATCGGGGGCCGGCGCTACCGAGACCTGGCCAATCCTGCTCGCACCGTCGGGGCGATCATCGAGTCTGACGCGTTCCATCCCGGGCGGAGCGGGCGCAACCACCTCCAGATCCTGGCCGACGCGACCGGCTGCAACTATGCGCGGGTCGATGAGATGCTCGAGGAGGTCGGGCTCATAGATGCTGCGAACCGAAGAGCAGGCGCTTACTCGCTCGGGATGCGTCAGCGGCTCGGGCTTGCCGCTGCAATGTTGGGCGAACCGCCGGTCCTCATCCTCGACGAACCAGGGAACGGCCTGGACCCCCAAGGCATCCGGACGTTGCGCGACCTTCTGCGATCCCATGCCTCGTCGGGCGGAACGGTGCTCGTGTCGAGTCATCTTCTCGCCGAGGTCGAACACCTCGCTGATGACGTCATCGTGATCAACCAAGGACGTCTCGTCGTCCAAGGTGCACTCGATGATTTGCAGCAATCGGCGGCACTTGTGCGAACAACTGACCCGGACCTGCTGGCCCGTCAACTTGAACGCGCAGGCGCAACCGCCGAGCGTCAGGACGACGATGGCTTGATCGTGCACGGAATTTCGCTCGCGGAAATCGGTGCCCACGCGTTCACCGCCGGACTCGTCGTGCACGAGCTCTCACCCCACGCAGGGTCACTCGAGCAGCTGTTCTTGAGTTGGACCACCGATTCCGAGACCACCGAGGAGGTCATCGAACTATGACCATGACGCGACTCATCCGCGCCGAGCTTCGCAAACTCACCAGCACCAGAATGCCTTGGGCATTTCTGCTCGTGTTGCTCACAATCGCCGCCATCAATGCGTTCGCAGTGATCGCAGGGACCGATTTTGACGGCTCAAAAGGTTTCATCTCCACGGAAGCCGACCAGCAGTCGCTCGTCGCCTTCGCTGCGAACGGGTTCATCTTGGCCGCACTGTTCGGCGCGATCGCCGTGGCCCGTGAATATGGGCATCACACGGTTGTTCCCACCTTCCTGGCGTCCCCCAAACGACATCGCGCCGTGCTGGCTCAGCTGACAGCTGTCGCCACCAACGGCGCTGTCCTGAGCCTCGTCGGCGCCGGGCTCACCATTGCTGCGCTAGCTCTGTCGCTACCTACGACCGAGTACAACTTTCTGATCTCGGCGAACCATGTCGCCCAAATCCTCGCGGCGTCGGCGTTCGCTGGGGGAGCGGGAGCAATTCTCGGAGCGGGAATCGGCGCAGTCGTACGCAACGTCGGCGGAGCGGTGACCGGAGCGGTTCTTGCGTTGATCGTCGGCCCACCGCTCGTGGTCCAACTGGCCAATGGCACTGCCTCATGGATGCCGAATGTGCTCGCGACGGTCCTTGCCGGAGTCGGTAACGATGTCAGCACTCCAGCCGCAGTGGGCGCGCTAGCCATCTGGGGACTGGTCCCCGCCGTTGTCGGAGTACTCGCAGTCGAACGACGTGACGTCGTGTGACACAGCCAAGCACATCGGACCAGCAGAGTCGTAGGCTTCGGCATGGACGCCAACAAGCAAGGTTTCTTTCCCTACCGGGTCGACAAGCGATGGACCCTGATGTTCACCGGCCTTGGGTTGAAGGAGAGCGATGGCGTCCATCTCAGCGACGACGGACAGTTGCGCGCCACATACGGACGCGTCGAAGTCACGACGCCGCTGACCAATATCGACCACACGCTCGTCACCGCTGATCACCGTTGGTACACCGCGGTGGGACTACGCCTCAGCTTTGCCGATGATGGTCTCACGTTCGGCACCAACCACCACGCTGGGCTGTGCATCGAGTTCGTCGAGAAGATTCCGAAGGTCATCGGCTTCAAGGATCACTCGGCACTTTGGGTGAGTGTCGCCGACCCCGAAGGTCTGGCTGCGGCGATCGGGAAATAGCGCGTCAACCGGAGAACGAGTCGGCTGTAAGGCGTGCGCTCACGCAACCTCGCGAAGCGGTGTCGCTTCGACAACCGGCGGCAGCGACTCCTCGCGCTCTGGCTGCAGCACACTCTCGATTGCTGAGGCGGCGATGTCACGTGAGGTGATCGCGAAGTACTGAGACCACGCGAGGATTCCGAGGAGCTTCATTCCGTCCTCGACGAGAAGGCGGGAGTCACCGTTGAGTCCGAGGCCAACATCGACGACCACCGAGCCCGCGAGCGACGCCAACGCGGCGAAGAGAAGCGCCGACCTCGTTCGTTGAATGTCGCCGTAGAAGACGACCAGCCAGGTCAAGACCGGAACGACGATCAGGAACTGCGCGGCGTTCTTCGAGCCCCCGAGCGCGTGCTTCAGCGGTCCGGCATGGAGCGCAAAGACATCATCGAGAACGAGGATGAGCGTCGCCAGCGCACCGAAGGCGAGAAATCGAGCTGCGCTCGTTCGCCCAATTCGGCGGGCCACCCATGCCCCAGCCGTGGCGAAGACCACACCAGCGGTCCACACCAGGATTCCCAAGTTCGACAGCGCGCCGGTGTACCACGGAGACCCGGTCAGGTGAGCAGGGTCGAGAAAGAGCGTTCGCAAGGGCGTCGCCGTCTGGACACGAGCCACGAACAACACGACCAGCCCCAGAAACCAGAGAGCCCCAAGGGGCGCGAGGCTACGTGCTTGTCGCCGAAACGAGAACCCTCGACGCCGTTCGGCGACAGTCGTCCGCGATCGAAGAGAGGTTGGACCCGTCGCCACACAAGAGCACTCGGCGCGCGACGTCTCTCACTGGAGTGAATTCGACTGAGTCAGACCGGCGCTGGTGTCAGTTCGGTCCAAGCCCCGTACCCACCGAGGATGTCGGAGACATCATCGAATCCGGCCTGTCGCAGCACGCTGGCACCGACCGACGAGCGGTACCCGCCGGCGCAGAACACGACGGTGGGCGCCGTCGGGTCGAGTTCACCGATCCTGTCCGGAAGTTGTCCTACCGGAATTGCCCGGGCGCCTTCGATCGTGCCGAGTGCGAACTCGCCAGGATTACGGATGTCGACGAGCTGTAGTCCATCGATGTCGGCCTTGCGGCTTTCGAACTCGGTGGCCGTCATCCTGGAGGCACGCTGCACCCGTTGTGGATTCAGCGCCATCGCCGCCAATGGATGTTCGAGGAAACCCACGACTCGATCGAAACCGATCCGAGCGAGTCGATTCTTGGCCTCGAGCTCGAATCCGTCATCGACGACGAGGACGATGTCGACATCGTGCGGGACGACGGAGCCAGCGAACTCCGCGTAACGACCGTTCAGGCCGACGTTGATCGACCCGGTGAAGTGGCCCTGCCCAAACTCTTCGGGGTCGCGACCATCGATGATCATGGCGCCTTGCGCAACGAGGCTGTCGAATGCTGCGAGGTTCAAGGAATCGGGCAGTGCCTTCTCGTCGAGGAGGCCGCGCTCCTTGCGGTTGAGCACCGCGTCGTAGACGAAGTACCCGGGCGCGGGTGGCTGACCTTCGGTGACGAGCTCGACGAACGTCTGCTTGTCCGGCGCGAGCAGCGCGTAGTTGCTGGCCCGCTGTTCGCCCATGGTGGAGACGGTGTCGGTCGAGAGGTTCTTGCCACAGGCCGAGCCCGCACCGTGCGCGGGATACACCTTGGTGGCGTCGGGGAGCGGCAAGAGCTTGGTGTGCAGGCTGTCGTACAGCTGATCTGCCAACTCGTCGCGTGTGAAACCGATCGACGAGAGCAGATCTGGACGACCGACATCACCGATGAAGAGTGTGTCACCCGTGAGAACTCCGTAGGGCACCTCGTCGTCAGCGTGCTCACGAACGACGATGCTGATCGACTCCGGAGTGTGACCAGGAGTGTGTCGGACCTCGAGTTCGACTTCGCCCAGCGAAATTCGTTCGCCGTCGGCGAGCTTGCGAGACGGAAACTCGGTCTCCGCGACCGAGGAAAAGGCGATCTCCGCACCCGTAGCCGCCGCGAGCTCGAGGTGTCCCGACAAGAAGTCGGCGTGGAAGTGCGTCTCGATGACGAGCTCGATGGTGAGCCCGTCGGCTTTGGCATCGGCGACGTACTCGTCGATGTCGCGTCGTGGATCGACGACGACCGCTCGTCCTGTGGACTCATCACCGATGAGATACGAGGCGTGCGAGAGGCAGTCGAGGTAGTACTGCGTGAACTTCATGATGTGTTCCTTTCGAGAAGAGTGTTAGTACGCGAGCATTCCGCCGGCGAGGTTGACGACGTCATCGAATCCCGCTTGGGTGAGATACTCCGAGGCCTTGGTGCTGCGTCCGCCGCTGCGGCACAGAACGACGACTCGCCGCGCGGGGTCGAGCTCGCCGATGCGATCGGGGAGTTCTGCTAGCGGAATGTTGAGCGCGCCGGGAAGCGTGCCTTCGGCGACCTCGCTCGGTTCGCGAACATCGACGAGTTGGCCGGTCGTTCCTACGGCGGTCTGAAAGTCGGCGACGGGATGATCTGTATGAGCCATGGTTAGAGCGCTTTCTCGTTGAGCGACGCGAGCACACCTTCGATATCACAAGCGTCGGTCTGGTTGTAGGGCAACTTCGACAGAAGATCGCCCATCGTGCAGGTATTTGAGACCGCCGAGAAGGTCAAGCCGGAGCCGACCGCCGCTGCAAGCCATTTGGCACCAGGAACAGCGATGCTCGCTGCAACACCTGCGACGACGAGCGATCCCGCGACGAGCCGAACTTGACGGTCCATGGCCCAGCGTTCGGTATCTCCCCGAACGACGTCCCCGCCCGATTCCTGCCAGCTACTCATGCCTCCTTCGAGGATGTGGAGCGTGTGCTTTCCGGCCGCGGTCAACTTCTCGTGGGCTTGTGTTGCGCGACCGCCCGACTGGCAGACGAGAACCACGGGATGATCCACATTCGCAAGGTCACGAACGTGCTCACCGAGGGTATCGAGAGGGACGTTGTACGAACCGGGGATGTGCGCGGTCTCGAACTCCCCTCCGGTGCGGACATCGAGGATCCGGATGTCGGGGTCCGCCTGGCGGAGTTGGCGCAAGCGGCTGACGTCTATGACGTCGGTCGATGGAAGGGTGGTTGTCATGGTGCCTCCAAGGGGCTTGGGGATTGGTTCGTACTCGAGACCGTCAGACAATGAGCCTGTGTTTCGTGTGCGGTTGAGACTTCGGGGGCATTGACGCGTTCGTCGATTCCAAAGAGGCGTTGGTTGGACGGTCCCGGGAGCTCGCGTCGGATTGCAACCACGGCGTCATTGGTCGAGGTGTGGACGCGTTCGCCGAGCATCTCCCAGATCCCAGCGCTTCGCAGCACGTCGCGAACCGGACCCTTCACATCAGCGAAGTGCAGCACCACCCCGCGACCATCGACCTCGGCAAGCAGCTCGAGAAGCATCTCGGCGCCGGTCGCGTCGAGGTCGTTGATACCGGAGGCGTCGAGCACCAAAGCGCGAGGCTCACAATCGATGGCTTCGGCGTGCGCGATGACCAGCTTCTTGACGTTCGCCGCATTCACAAAAGAGAGCGCGGCATCGATACGGACGATCCGTACGCCGTCGAGGGTCTGGGCTTCCGGGAAACGTTCGACATTGCGGTAGCTGGTCGTGCCGTCGACATGGCCGAGGACTGCGCTGTGGGGCATGGACATCCGGGCGAAGACAACGAGCATCGACGCCACGACTGCAACGAGAATGCCCATCTCGATACCCAGCAGGAGTGTGCCAAAGAAGGCAACTCCGAGGCCGATGAGGTCGCTTGGCTTGACCGCGGCGATGTGACGCATCTCGGCCACATCGATCAAACCGATGACCGCCATGATGATGATTGCGCCGAGCGCAGCGTTGGGCAGCGATCCGAACAGCGGCGTGAGAAACGCGATCGTCGCGAGCACGATGCCAGCAGTAATGAGTGATGCGAGCGGTGTCCGGGCCCCTGCGGTGTCGTTCACGGCAGTCCTCGAGAAACCGCCGGTGACTGGGTAGCCACCGAACAGACCAGCTGCGACATTGGCAGCGCCCAGTCCGACGAGTTCGCTGTTCGCTACGACTTCATACTTGTGGCGGCGGGCGTAGACCTTGGCGACTGCGATCGATTCCATGAATCCAACGATCGTGATGACCATGGCCGTTCCGAGCAGGTTTCCGATCAGTGATCCATCGAAGTCGGGCACCCCAAAGGCCGGAAGGGTGTCCGGGATGTCACCGACGACCTTGACGCCACGCGCTTTGAGATCGAGGAGCTCGACCGCCAAGATCGACCCGACCACGACGATGAGCGCTGCGGGAATTCTGGGCGCCACTCGTTTCAGCACGAAGAGCGTCACCAGAGCGGCGCCGCCGAGGAGGAGAGTCGTGCCGTTGGTGCCCGACAGGTTGTCGAATACCTCGAGGACGGTCTCGTTGAAGTGTTCCTTGCGTTCTGTGGAGATCCCGAAGATGTGTTTCGCCTGTGAGAATCCAATGATGATCGCAGCTGCCGCGGTGAAACCGACGAGGACAGAGTGCGACAAGAAGTTCACCAGGAAGCCAAGCCGGCCTACTCCCAGAATGATGTGCACCACTCCGACCATGAGTGCCAGCAACGCTGCGGCACCGAGGTAACCCGCACTCCCCTCTTCCACGAGAGGCGCCAAAGCCGAGGCGGTCAGAAGCGACACGATGGCGACCGGACCCACGGCCAACTGACGTGACGTGCCGAACAAGGCGTAGATGACCACCGGAACCGTCGCCGCGTAAAGGCCAACCTCTGGGGGCAAGCCGGCCAGCAAGGCGTAGGCCATCGCCTGCGGCACGAGCATGGCGCCGACCGTGAGACCGGCGGCAAGATCGCTCCGAATGTCGCGCCGGTCGTAGCGCGGAGCCCACGAGATGACGGGGAGCCACTTGGCGAGTTTTACCATACATACGAATATACGTACATTTGGACAAATCGACAACCACCCACGCTCGGCGCCCAGCTCGCGCCACCGAAACTGGGCTCAGACGATTGGCTCGGCTCGGGCCCTATTCAGTCGGGTCGTCGGTGAACCGCAAATACGGCTTGACCTCATCCACGTTCTGAAAACGGGCCTTCGCGTCGTCTGTGGACATACCCGGAGACACGATGACCCGCTCGCCTGGCCGCCAGTCTGCAGGTGTGGCGATGGGATTCTGATCGGTCGCCTGAAGTGCATCGAGCACGCGCACGATCTCGTCGAAGTTTCGTCCGACCGATTTCGGATACGTGAGCATCAAACGAAGCTTGTTGTTCGGGTCGATGATGAAGACCGATCGGACGGTCGAAGTATCGCCGGCGCCCGGGTGGATCATGTCGTAGAGCTCGGCGACTTTGCGATCCGGGTCCGCAACGATCGGGAAGTTGAGCGGCGTCCCGCCAACCTCGCCGATGTCGGGAGCCCAACCATGGTGGTCTTCGATGGGATCGACCGAAAGCGCCATGGCCTTCGTGTTGCGCTTCGAGAACTCGGTTTCGAGGGCCGCAGTGCGTCCGAGCTCGGTGGTGCAGACCGGCGTGTAGTCCGCCGGGTGGCTGAAGAAGACAGCCCAGGATCCACTCTTCCAGTCGTGAAAGGTCAGTTCTCCTTCAGTCGTGTCTGCCGTAAAGTTCGGGGCTTCGTCTTCGAGGTGCAATGCCATGGCAACTTCTCCTTTGTCGGTGTGTGGGTTGATCTATGCGTCGACCGTATCCCAGGCGCCATAGCCGCCGAGCAAGTCCGAGACATCCTCGAACCCGCGCGCGACCATTTGACTCGCTGCGATCGAGGAACGAAATCCCCCAGCGCAGTACACGACCGTTGGCCTCGATCGGTCGAGCGTGTCGAGTTGGTCGTTGAGCTTTGTCAAGGGGACGAGGACCGCGCCATCGATGACGCCGCCTTCGGTCTCGCCGGGCTGGCGCACGTCGACGATCTGCAGATCAGCGACGGATGCGATCGCACCACGCAGGCCAGCCGCGTCGAGTCGGCTGCTTCGCGACGCCACATCCGGATTCTCCGCCAAGACCTGCAGAGGGGAAGGAAGAAAACCGACCACGTTGTCGAACCCGATTCGAGCGAGACGATTCTTCGCCTCACGTTCGAGGCCGTCGTCAGCCACGATCACCATCGGCGTCTCCGGTGTGATGACCCCGCCTGCGAATTCGGCATAACGCCCCGCCATGCCGATGTTGACCGATCCGGTGAGATGTCCAAGTGCGAATTCTTCCGGGCCTCGCGTGTCGAGCACGACAGCTCCGGCACGCTGTGACGCGAGGACTTCCTCCAACGTCATCTCCGGAGGCGAAGCCGCCTCGTCGAGCAGCGGTCGGAGTGCCCGGTTGAGCCCTGCGTCGTACGAGAAGTACGCAGGAGGAGCCGTTTGCCCCGCAGTCACGACCTCGATGAACTTCTCCTTGGACATGTCCGCAAGCGCGTAGTTCGTCTGTCGTTGCACCCCGATCGTCGACCAGGTGTCGGTCGAAAGGTTCTTCCCACAGGCGGACCCTGCCCCGTGGGCTGGGTAGACGCGCGTGTCGTCGGGCAGCGTCATCAACTTGCCGTGCAGCGAGTCGTAGAGGTGGCCCGCGAGTTCTTCGGAGGTCACACCCTTCGACGACAACAGATCCGGACGACCGACATCGCCGATGAACAAGGTGTCTCCCGTCAGAACCGCGTACGGGACTTCGTCACCCTGACGTTCAGACACGACGATGCTGATCGACTCTGGCGTGTGACCCGGTGTATGACGAATTTCCAGCACGACTTCACCGAGCGAGATCTGTTCACCGTCGACGAACTTGCGGGATTCGAACTCCGTCTCTGCAATGGATCCGTATCCGATCTCGGCGCCGGTCGCCGCTGCGACTTCGAGATGACCCGACAGAAAGTCGGCATGGAAGTGGGTCTCCAGCACAAGCTCGATCGTCATGCCGTGTTCGGCCGCGGTCTCGAGGTAGGGCGCGATGTCGCGACGTGGATCCACCACGACTGCTCGACCGGTGGTTTCATCACCGATGAAGTAGGAGGCTTGCGAGAGGCAATCGAGGTAGTGCTGTTCGAAGATCATGGGCGGGCCTTTCCCTTACGCACGCGAAAGTGCCGAACGGCGAACGTGACGAGCGGCACATGCTTTGCTCCGAATGTACGGCCTTTCGGAGTGCCGGTCAATATGCCGCCGGATTTGCGTCGTCGAGATCAGGCCGCTGAAGGGCGAAGCTCGCTTCGTGCGCCCGCAGACCAGTCGGTCACAAACCGGTAGCGATCGCCACGGATGATCGTGGTCCGCCATTCGACGGGCTGCCCGTCTCTACTACCGAGGCGTTCAAGGAAAAAGGCTGCATCCGTTTTTCGAAGTGCGAGCCGTGTTCGATCTGCCGGAGTCGGAACGATGGGAGTCAACCGCTCCCACCCTTGATTTGGGACCGCAGCGCCAGCGTTCGCGAGTTCGTCGTAGAGGGCGGTTCTCGTCCAGTCCACATCCAACAAGGGGGCCGCGATCGCTTCTGGAAGCCAGGCCCGATCAACCGCCAAGGGGGATCCGCCAGCGAGCCGAAGTCGTTCGACCAACACGAGCGCAGCTGCCTCATCGAGGCCCAAATGTGACGCAGCAATGGGATCGGCGACTACCTCGCAGCGCAGAACCTCACTTGTCTGTTCCACGCCAGCGGACTCGACCGATTCGAACAAGCTGTACAGCGTGCCGAGCGACTGCTCGAACTCGGATCGGTTCACGACCGTGCCTCGCCCGCGCTCACGCTTGAGAAGCCCGGTCTTGTTGAGGTGCCGAACAGCCTCACGGACGGTGTGGCGACTGACGTCGTATCCCTCGGTCAACTCGAGATCCGTGGGAAACGCCTCGTTGAACTCGCCGGCCTCCAGACGAGTCTGCAAGTCCTGTTCGAGTTGAGCCCACAGCGGCATCGGGCTCGATCGATCCAAGGGCGTGATCGGCATTGTGCATCCGTTCGTTCTTGGCCCACCATTGAGCCATCCGTACATCAGATCATATCAAACCCTTTGTACGTCCGGCTTGCCTATTCTCCGCATATCCGTACAATGTCAGCTGTGAACCTCCCGCTTCTTCGAGTATTCGCAGCCTGCACACTCGCGATTTTGGTCGCGGCCGGATGCGGCGGCTCTTCGGACAGCTCCCCGACCGCTGATGCGGTAACCCCCGCAGCACAAGACGCGGAGGCAGGCATTCGCCTCGTCTCCGCAACGGACGGAGCAGCCATCCAAGCCAACCCGCCAGATGACCTCGTCATCCTCGACGTCCGCACACCGGAAGAGTTCGCCGAAGGCCACCTCGACGGCGCGGTGATGATCGACTTCTATCGTGAAGACTTCGCCGCTGAGCTCGCAGAACTCGATCCGAACGTGCCGTACCTGCTGTATTGCCGCTCAGGGAACCGAAGCGGACAAACCGCGGCGATGATGAAAGACCTTGGGTTCGCTGACGTGGCCGACATCGACGGCGGCATCTTGTCGTGGACTCAAGCCGAGTTTCCGACCGTGAGCCAGTGAGCTGAATTCAGCTGTATCGCAGGACGGTGGACTCGCCGGCCTCGACGTGTGTGATCGAGAAGGTTCCCGTCTCGAAGTCAACATCGAGTCTCGCCTGCGACTTGCCGTTGACCCAGTGAAGGCCAAGCTCGCTTGGCTCGGTGTGCAGCACGCTGAGCTCGCCGTTGAAGGCGTCTGAAGTGTTGCGCAGTCGCATCATTTCGAGCTGGTCGAGCACCACGCGGCGCTGCAACCCGGCTTCGACATCGGCGGCGGTGAGATTGGTTCGGTTGATCTCCTTGTGACCCCCACTTCCACCTCGATCGGCCGCTTCAACATCGTTGGCGCCGGCAAAGAGATCGAGATACCAGACCTGCGGGGTGCCCGGCATGAACAGCTGAATGGCCCGAGCGAGGCGTAGCCGATCTTCGCTTTCGCCCAGAGCGCTGAAGAACGTGGCGTTGACTTGGTAATAGGAGATCTTGGAACCGTCCGAACCATAGAGGTTCTTGACTCGGCCACCTCGTTCGAGCAGCCGTTCGATGATTGCGTCGATCGTGGCATCGTCGAGGAGGCCTTCGGACTGTGCGTCACCGCCTCCCTTCAGATCGATGACGGGTATGCCGTCATGGCACCCGAGCATGTTGACCGTTTTGAGATTTCGATCGCGAATCTCACCGATCCAACGCAACAAGTTGGCATTCGACCCCGTGTCGATTGCATCGATCACCAGGCCAGGAAAGAAGAAGTCATAGATGGGATACCCCTGGTCCGAGAGCTCTTCGTGAAGACCGGTGCCGTATTCCGAGTGGATCTCCGGCAGCAAGATCAGTCCGCACTCTTCTGCGATCAACCGAAGACGATCGAGGTACTCCCAGGTGCCGGGCGTGTTGAAGAAGTTCGACCGCCCGACTTCTTTGTGGAGGTAGGCAAAGGCGTCGAGGCGAAGAACCTTTGCGCCAAACGCAGCGAGGTCTCGAAGCGTGCGTCGATAGAAGTCCCACACCTTCTCGGACTCGGCGTTGAGATCCATCTGACCGAGGTATTTGCGCTCGCCGTCGACGATGTCGACCTGCTGGTAAAAGGTGTTCCAGTAGAACCGATCGGACCCGTCTGGGAACCGAACTTTCAGAATCGGCAGACCAGGTTTGCGCATGAACAGTCGGTCGAGGTGCTCAGCTGAGGGCACGATATGACCATCTTCGTGGAGTTCACCTTCGCCCTCCCAGAAGGCGTTCCAATCAATGAAGAAGTCTGCAAACTCTGACTCATCTCCTTTGGCCAACATGTCCTGGAATTGCGGTGAACCGACCGACAGATGATTCAAAACGAGATCGAACTTGAGCAAGATGCCGAGCTGGTCGAGTGCGTCGAGATCAGCTCTCGTGACGAGTTCGTCGTTCAGGTCATAGTCGATGACCGAGAACCCACGATCGAGATCACTGTTGAACACCGTGGGAAGGATGTAGAAGAGCGAGAACACGTCTTCCAGCTCAGGCCGCTGGAGCAATTGCACCATGCCGGCGAGATCACCGTCGATGCTGTCGGGGTACGCGTTGAGCATGACTCCGTTCGGGAGACCGTGCTTCATGGCACACGGATGACGTCGTAGTCGCGAGTGATCACGAAGTCCGCGAGCTGCTTGTGACCCGCGATGATCTTGTGTTCGAGTTTCAGGACGTTCTCGATGAACGGATCGCCAACCTCGTTTCCACGGTTGCGCTTCCGACGATGTTCGAGCGTGTCCAATCGATTTCTCGCGATGAACACCTTGGTATCGACGTTCTTGAGCAGTGAGGTGTACGTACCCTCGGCGATGACGACGTCGATACCGACCAAGTCGACCGTCTCATCCTCGACCGAGTTCTGGTCGTAGTCGATGAGCGGTTTGACTATGTGATCCGCGCCGTGGATTGCGTCGACCAAGTTCTGCTCGAGCAGGTCGAGGTGCACCTCGACATGGGGACCGAGCCAAGTGTCGTCCTCGCGCCGTTTCGCGTCGTTCGACTTCGGCGGCAGCCTGAAATAGTCATCTTGACCAAGCAGAACCGACGAGATGCCGTGCTTTTCGAGCTCGTCTGCAATCGCCTTGCCCGTCTCGGACTTCCCGCTTCCGGATTCACCGGCGACGGTGATCGTATAGCGACCGTCCTTGGCGCGAATTGCCGCCACGATCTCAGGCACGATGGCGCTGGCCGCGGCGGTGTGGTGTTCCTCGAGAACGATGATGTCGCCCTTCATGCGAAGACGACCGTCTTGTCGCCCACCATGAACACCCGATGTTCGGCCCAGCGACGAACCGCGCGGGAGAGCACCAGCCGCTCGGTGTCCTGACCAAGCTCGACCAGCTGAGCAGCTGTCTTCTCGTGTCCGACGCGGGCCACGTCTTGTTCGATGATCGGACCCTCGTCGAGATCGGCGGTCACGAAGTGGGCTGTTGCTCCGACGAGCTTCACGCCGCGAGCGTGAGCCTGGTGATATGGCTTGGCACCTTTGAAACCGGGGAGGAATGAATGGTGAATGTTGATCGCCCGACCGTCGAGAAAGCGGCACATGTCATCACTCAGTATCTGCATGTAGCGAGCGAGAACCAGTAGGTCGACGTCATGCTCATCGATGAGCGCTTTGATCTGAGCCTCTTGGTGCGGCTTGGTTTCTTTGGTGATGGGCAGATGCACAAACGGGATGCCATATCGTTCGGCTACGTCGGCACAATCGAGATGGTTCGAAGCGATCACCGGAATGTCGACGGGCAAACCTCCGTTGCGCCAGCGATACAAGAGATCGACCAGACAGTGATCGAACTTCGACACGAGGATCATGATGCGGGGCCGATCCCCAACTGGGTGAACGGAGAGCTCGGCCAGACTCAGGTCGATGTCACGCTCGTCGACCAGCCGGTCACCGATCACCTTCTTTATCGAGTCCGGATCCGCCTCGATGCTGACAAAGTCGGTGCGCAGACAGAACGTATTCGTCTCGGGTTCACTGAACTGAGCGTTCTCGAGAATGTTCCCACCGACTTCCAGCAATGCGCCCGAGACGGTATGCACGATGCCCGGAGCATCGGGACACTTGAGGGTGAGGATGTGGCGCGGCGCGGAGTCGTCCGCAGCGGTCAAAGTCATGGAAACACGCTACGCACCCACAGGCCTGACGAGGCGCAGTGTCAGCCGCCGAAATCGCTCGGGTCCAACAGCCCCTTCAGCACGACAACGCCGGATGATTCGGGCTGTGCTTCGGACTGCACGGTCACCGTGATCAATGGATAGTCGGTTGGCGTGACCCCGGACCACAACTCGATCGTGGCATCGCCGCCGCGCAGGTGGAATGTGCCCGCGCTGACACCAATCTCAGCATCCACCCGCATCCAGGCTTCGTAGTACGTGCCCGGATCGGCTGGCGGCAGTCCGGAGACGTCGAGAACGATTCGAGTGCCCGCCTGAAGTGGAGCGACGACGGCTTCCGCTGTGGCGTCCGGTGCGATGTCGGTGCCTTCGAGAGCGAGCACCACTCCTTCTGGATCATCGTCGCCGGCAGTGACGAATGCGAAACCCGCCAACACAACCAAGGCAGCGGCGATTCCAACGGCGACCGGCGCAAGCCAACGACGAGCCCGAGAAATCGGGATCACGTTTGCGGGGAGCTCTGCAACGTCCTCTCGCTCTGGCCGAGGAAACAGCGCCGCTTCTGCGCGGATGGCAGCAACGATGGCGTCCTCGTCTTCCATGCTCGGCTCTTCCCACAGACCCGGGTCGCTCAAGAACGCGGCGAGATGCGCTTCGTCGTCTTCGGTAAGTTCGTCGTTGAAGGGATCGTCTGTCATTGCTCTTCATCTCCCTGTACGAAGGAAACGCCTCGCTGGTTCGCGGGGCGTTGCAGATGCTGCAGCGCGACGTGGAGCCGTTTGTTCGCTCGCCCAGAACGCGACTTCACCGTTCCGACGGGAATTCCCAACCTCTCGGCGATCTCTGGATGTGTCAGCCCCATGAGATGAGATAGTCGAACGACCTCGCGTTCCTCTCCGGGCAGCGCGTCGATCGCCTGGCGCACCTCGTAGATCTCCCACGTGCGTTCGAATGAGATCGAGGTGACCGCAACGTCTGTTTCCGGTTCATGGTCGCCCGTGGTCGGCCGTTTCTCCGTGCGCAGCACATCGATGGCCGTGCGGCGAGCGATCGAATAGAGCCACGGGGCAAAGTCGCGACCCTCGTCGAAGCTGTCGATGGCTCGCCACGCCTTGATGAACGTCTGCTGCACAACCTCAGAGACCAATTCGGGGTCGGACATCATCGACCTCGCCACGGTGCGAACCGCGCCGGCGTAGCGCTGATGGATCGCGCGAACCGCGGTTTCATCACCGGCCCGGAACCGGGCGATCAGGTCATCCATGTCCCCGCCATTCTGCCCCCGCAAGAAACTTTGCACGAATCGCGAACCGAATCGCGGAGCGCTGCGTACAGGTACTCAGAAGCACTCACCACAGCGTTGACACGAAGGAATGGACGAATGACGACTACAGCGGTTCAGCAGACAGAACCCGAGGCAGGGCACACGGCCTTGCTCATTCGATATGCAGCGATCGGCGGCCTCGTGTCGGTCAGCCTGGGAACGTACGCACGAATCCACACACCCACCGGGCAAGGCATCTTTGCCTTCGGTTTCCCGGCCGTTCTCCCCATGAAGGCATGGTTTGCCACGGTCGCTGGTCTCCTGGCAGTCGGACAACTCACATCGGCGCTGTGGATGTGGGGACGGCTACCCGGCGCCGGTTCTGCCCCGGCATGGGTCGCTCCCATGCATCGCTGGCTCGGAACCGTGGCATTTCTCTTCACGCTCCCCGTCGCCTACCACTGCCTCTGGGCCCTTGGGTTCCAACAGACGACGACTCGGGTGCTGCTGCACTCGCTATTCGGATGTGCGTTCTACGGAGCGTTCGTCACCAAGATGTTGGTCCTCCGATCGAAACAACTCCCAGGATGGGCCCTTCCGATCGCCGGCGGTTCGTTGGTCGCAATTCTGGTCGGCATCTGGTTCACCTCGTCGTTCTGGTTCTTCACCACGATCGGCTTCCCGGGGGTCTGACCCCGTTCCCGCCGTCCCCTTCTCCTTTGGGGTCGGCGCTCCAACTCGCAAACACAACCGTCCAGAAAGGACACCACCATGACCAAACGCGTCTCCATCACCCTTGCAATCTGCACGATCGGCGCGATCATCGCAGTCGGAGCACTGTTTCTTCCCGCCCGCCAGGCGTCGACAGCGACACCTGCTCCGGTCGCCGCAGTCGCAGCCGATACCACCGACCAGAGCGCGCCGGCCGCAGCCGCCGCGCAAACGGTGAGCATTCAAAACTTCTCCTTCGGCGGCGCCACGACGGTCAGCCCGGGCGAACAGATCACCGTCTCGAACGTCGACAGCGCCCCGCACACGATGACCGCCAATGACGGCTCCTTCGACACGGGAATCCTCAACAGCGGATCGACCGCGACGTTGACCATGCCAACGACACCGGGGACGTATCAGTTCTTCTGCTCTCTCCATCCATCGATGGTCTCCACCATCACCGTCCAGTCCTGACCACCACCAACCAAACCAAACCCAAAGGAACAGAAATGACCACGACAACACCCCTCAACAAGAAACTGCTCGGCGGACTCTTCGCCGCGGCACTGCTCTTCACCGCATGCGGAAGCGATCCGGCCCCACTCGTTGCTCCGGCAGCAGCTGCCGACTCCCCCACGACCGCTCCCGCCGCACCTGCGGCCGACGCTGCTTCCAATGCAGTAGCGGTCACCGCCGGCGAGTCCGAGTTGGGCGACATTCTCTTCGGTGCCGATGGTCGCGCCGTCTACGGATTCACCAACGATGTCGACGCGACATCTGCGTGTTACGGCACGTGTGCCGATGCGTGGCCCCCCTTGATCGTCGGCGAGGACTGGACCGTTGCACCCGGACTCGATTCGGGCATCTTCAACGCGGTCGCTCGTGATGACGGGCAGCTGCAACTGGTCGCTGGCAAGTGGCCGCTCTACTACTTCGCTGGCGACACAGTCGCGACCGACCTCAACGGGCAAGGATCGGGCGATGTCTGGTTCGTTGTTGGAACCGACGGCATTCTCGTGACCGATGCCCCCGAGGAATCAGCCGACGCAGCCACCGACGCACCAGCGGAGGTCGCTTCGATCGTCGCTGTGGCCAGCACCCCGATCGGCGACGCTCTCGTCGACGAAGCCGGGCTCACCCTCTACGGTTTCCTCAACGATACGGATGGCGTGCCGTCCTGCGAAGGTGCGTGTGCTGACGCATGGCCGCCGGTGTTCGTCGACTCGGCTGAGCTTCCCGCAGATCTCGACGCAGAGGTCTTCAGCGTCAGCGAGCGTCCAGACGGAACGTTCCAACTCAACGCCGGCGTCTGGCCGCTGTACCGCTTTGCCGGTGATGGGGCGCCCGGCGACGTCAACGGTCAGGGGTCCGGAGACGTGTGGTTTGTCGCCACACCAGACGGCGGGCTGATCAAGGACGGCGACGCGGCCGAGAGCGCATCAGCAGCTTCGACCCCAGCGTCGGAGAGCGACGCCGAGGGAGACGACGGCTACTAAGCCACCAGCTTCGCAAATTTCGAAGGGCTCGGAGGCATGTTGCTTCCGAGCCCTTTCGCACTCACCTATCGTTAGTGACTTACACCGATACGGTGAGTGGGTGAACGCAATCAAGTTGATCTGGCCCTGGGCCAGACAGTATTGGCATCTCGCCGCGGCTGGGTCGCTCGCATCGGTCCTCGGGGTGCTGATCAACTTGGCGATCCCCCTTCTCACCTCGCGAATCATCGATGAGGGCATCGCGACCGAAGACTCCTCGACGGTGCTGCGCACTGCGCTGATCATGGTCGGGTTGATCCTCGCCGGCGTCGCAGCTTCGGCGATCTCGAGCCTTCTCGGCGTTCGTTTCGCCTTTCATACGATCACCGATTTACGCCGCGACCTCTACAGCCACGTCCAGCATCTGTCGTTTGGCAACCTCGACCGCTTGACCTCTGGAGAGATCCTGACGCGCCTCACGAGTGACGTCACCAAAGTCACGACACTGCTGACGATCGCCGTGTCATTCGTCGTCCAGATCCCCGTGAGCTTTCTGGGTGCGCTCATCGCCATCCTCGTGATCGATGTCTCGCTGGTTCCCATTGTGTTCGTGATGGTTCCGGTGATCGGCCTGCTGGTTTGGTACGTGATCGTGCGATCCAACGTGTTGTACGACCGGGTACAGGGCCGACTGGATCGGCTGAACACAGTGCTCCAAGAGAACATCCAGGGAGCCGAGGTCATCAAAGCCTTCGTCCGCCAAGACCATGAAGTGGAGCGATTCGACGAGGCGGCCGGGGACCTTGCAGACGACGCCACGTTGGTGAATCAACTCATCGCCGCGCTGTTTCCTTCACTGATTCTCTTGACCTCGCTCGGCATCGCCGCCGTTCTTTGGATCGGTGGCGGCAACGTCATCGACGGCGACCTGAGTCAGGGCGACCTCGTCGCGTTCATTCAGTTCATGGCCTTCATTGCCATGCCAATGATGTTCTTCGCGTTCCTCCAACCGCTGATGTCTGCTGCTGGTGCCTCGATGAAACGGATCGCCGAGGTGATCAACGAGCAAGCCGACGTTGTTGTCGCAGAGGATGGGCAATCTCTTCCGACGACATCGGGCCCGCTCGACATCACGTTTGACAACGTCGCGTTTCACTACCGAGCCGATACCGCCCACGCAGACTGTGTGCTGCGAGGCATCAACCTGCACATTCCGGGCGGCACGACCGTCGCAATTCTTGGTGCGACGGGCTCGGGAAAATCTACGCTCGTCAACCTCATCCCCCGCTTCTACGACGCCTCGCACGGCACGGTGCGAGTCGGTGGAATCGACGTCCGCGATCTCAACAAGAGCTCGCTCCGCGGCAACATCGGCATCGCACTTCAAGAGCCGTATCTGTTCAGCGGAACCGTCGAGAGCAATCTGCGCTTTGGCCGTAGCGGGGCCACAGACGACGAGATCATCGCAGCAGCGAAGGCGGCACAAGCCCACGAGTTCATCGTCGCCATGGAGAACGGATACGAATCGATCGTCGAACAAGGCGGCGCCAACCTCTCGGGCGGGCAACGACAGCGCCTCTCGATCGCCCGCACGTTGGTCGTCGACCCCAAGGTTTTGATCTTCGACGACTCCACAAGCGCCGTCGATCTCGAGACCGAAGCGAAGATTCAAGTGGTCTTCGAATCGCTGGTCGACGTCACGGTGATCCTCGTCGCCCAACGGATCAGCACGGCGCTCGGCGCCGACGTGATCGTGCTTCTCGAAGACGGCGAAATCGCCGCACAAGGAACCCACGACGAGCTGCTGTTGACCTCACCGATTTACCAAGAGATCTACCGATCCCAACTCGGGGAGCCCGTGGCATGACGTCGACCCAGTCTCAACGCGGCAGCGCCGACCTCGCCTCCCGACGCGGTCCCGGCGGTCCAATCGACCCCACGGCGTCCCGCGACGAGAACTCGAGCAGGACGTTCCGACGGCTGCTTGAATACGTCAGGCCATGGCGATTCCAGGTGATCGTCGCCGCCGTGCTTGTCGTTGTTTCCTCGATCAGCGCCTTGCTCGCCCCGTGGCTACAGGGCCGCGCCATCGATGAGTTCATTGGCAATCGCGACCGCGGAGGCCTGCAACTGATCGTGCTGCTCTTGGCCGGCACGTACCTGGTCGCATGGGCCACGGCGGTCGTCTACAGCCGGATGATCGCTCAGGTCGCGCAGAAGATCATGCTCGACATCCGCAAGGAGCTCGCCCGGAAGCTGCAGAGCCTTTCGACGAGATTCTTCGATCGGAATCGCACCGGCGATCTGATGAGCCGAGTCACCAACGATGTCGATGCGGTGGACCAGTTACTCAGCCAGAATCTGTTGACGATCTTCTGGGCGTTCGTACAAATCAGCTCGTTGCTCGTGATCATGTTCGCACTCGATTGGCGACTGACGCTTGCGGTGATGATTCCCGTGCCGTTCTCGATGTGGTTGGTCGGAAGGCTCGGCAAGATGAGTGGGCCACGCTTTGGCGCCTACCAACGCACGATCGGCCAGCTCAACGCTTCTGCGGAGGAACGCCTCACCGGCCAGCGCGCCGTGATCTCGCTCGACCGACAAGAGCAGGCCGAAGCCGAATTCGCCGAGGTGAACGAACAGACCCGGGCGCTTGGCATTCGGGCGCAAAGCTTGACTGCCGTCATCATGCCGTTGATGTTCGGGCTCGGAAATCTGTCGACGGTTTCCGTTGTCAGCATTGGCGCGTGGCTCGCCGTGTCCGACGATCCACAAGGCGGTGGTGTCACGATTGGTCTGATCGCCGCATTTGTCACCTATGCCAGCCGCGTGGGCCAACCTCTCGGACGCATCGCCAGCACGATCACGTCAATCTTCTCGGCGCTCGCCGGCGGCACCCGTATCTTCGCCCTCCTCGACGAGCAGCCAGACCTCGTGAACGCTCCCGATGCCGAGGACTTGCCTCCCGTCGAGGGCAGAGTCGTCTTCGACAAGGTCGACTTCGAGTATGTGGAAGGCCAACCGATCCTGAGCGATGTCAGCTTCGTTGCCGAACCCGGTCAGATGATCGGCCTCGTCGGACCCACCGGCGCCGGAAAGTCAACGATCATCAATGTTCTGAATCGGTTCTACGACATCAGTTCCGGCTCGGTCACCGTTGACGGCGTCGATATCCGAGACGTCACCAAGGACTCACTTCGCGATCAGCTCGGCATCGTTCTGCAGCGCACCTACCTGTTCACCGACACGGTTCGAAACAACATTCGGTTCGGCCGACTCGACGCGACCGACGAGGAGATCGTCGAAGCGGCCACCTTGGCGAACGCGCATCGGTTCATCATGTCGCTTCCGAACGGGTACGACACGGTGATCTCCGAGGGCGGAAACAACCTGTCGCTCGGGCAGCGTCAGTTGATCGCCATTGCGCGTACCGCCATTGCCGACCCGAAGCTGTTGGTGCTCGACGAGGCGACAAGCTCGGTCGATACACGCACAGAACGTGCTCTCCAGAACGCGCTGCTCAAGCTCATGGAGGGGCGAACCAGCTTCGTCATTGCCCACCGGCTCTCAACCGTGCGAGATGCCGACATGATCCTGGTGTTGCAGGACGGAGAGATCACCGAGGCCGGAACTCACGACGAACTCCTGGCAATCGAGGGCTTCTACCATCAGCTCTATAGCGCTCAGTTCCGCGGCAAGGCGTAAGCCTGATCGACGGAAGGCACGATGATCGCGGTCTTGCCGCTTGCCTGGCCGGCGGCGAGAAGCCGCATCGCCTCGGGGAGCTGCTCCAGCTCAAATCGTTGGCCGACGACCGGCGTCACATCACCGGACGCCAGCAGCTCGGCCAAACGTTCGATGTACGTGTAGTGCTCCGCACCGATGAACGTTGTCAGGCGCTGACCAACGAACGGTGAGAGTGTCATGGCCAGAACCTGCCGGCCGATACCACCCGTCACCTTGTTTCCGTCTTCTCCACCGACGATCACCAATGTGCCGTCAGGCGTCAGGGCTTGACGCAACCGATGCACGCTCGTGCGTCCGCCGATGTCGAGAACGAGGTCGTAGCGAACGTCGCCATCGGTGAAGTCGGTCTGGGTGTAATCGATCACGTGGTCTGCGCCGAGCGAGCGAACCAGATCGAGTTTGGCTGTACTCGCCACGCCAGTGACCTCACCCCCAAGCGCCTTGGCCAGCTGGACGGCATAGGTACCGACGCCACCCGAGGCACCGATGACCAACACTTGCTGGCCGGCCTGGAGGTTGCCGACGTCGGTCAACGCTTGCAGTGCCGTGCTCCCGGAAACTGCGGCGACAGCAGCGTGTTCGAAGCTCAGGTTTGCTGGTTTCAACGCCAGCTTGTCCTCAGCGGCCGCAGCGTATTGAGCAAACGAGCCATTGGAGATACCGAATACTTCATCGCCTGGGCTGAACCGGGTAACCGCCGCGCCAACTTCGACCACGATGCCCGCGACATCCAGACCCGGCACCCGGTTCTTCGGTTTGGTGAAGCCGTATCCTGCGACGCGGATCAGATAGGGCAACCCGGTCATCAGGTGTTCGGTACCCCGATCAACCCCTGCAGCACGGACTTCAACGAGAACCTCGCGATCAGTGATGGCTGGCCGTTCGACCGTATCGAGTTTGAGAACGTCGGCTGAGCCGAACCTGTCTTGGACGATTGCTTGCATGTTGTTGCTCCTCTGTGGTCGGAGTTCTCTGCTCCGATTCGACGCTTTCGTACTTAGTACGACCTGTTGTGTTACGATACCCGTACTAAGTACTATGTCAAGCAGAAACCGGAGGACGTGCCCAATGACACCGCCGAAGACAGCCGAGGCAACTTCGAGTCGAGCCCCCCTGACGCGAGACCGAGTGCTCGAAGGTGCCATTGCGCTGGCGGACGACGTTGGGATGGACGCGTTCACCATTCGCAAGCTCGCAACCGCCATCGACGTCAAGCCGATGACCATCTACCACCACGTGCCGAACAAGGAAGCGATCATCGATGGAATGGTCGATCTGATCTTCACCGAGATCGAGCTTCCACCGACCGATATCGACTGGAAAGAAGCAATGCGTCAGCGGGCATGCTCAGCGCGAACGGTCCTCGCTCGACACCCATGGGCCGCGCCGCTCATGGAATCTCGGACCAATCCGGGGCCAGCGACACTCGGGCATCACGACGCAGTACTCGGTTGTTTTCGCCGTGGCGGGTTCTCGATCGAGATGACCGCGCACGCCTACGCACTCGTCGACTCATACATCTACGGCTTCGCCATGCAAGAAGCCAACTTGCCTGCGACTGGCGGCGACGACATGGCCGAACTCGCCGAGGCAATCACCGAACACTTCGGCGTCGGGCAGTACGAAAACCTGCTCGAGCTCACCACCGAACACGTGCTCAAACCGGGCTACGACTTCGGCAACGAGTTCGAGTTCGGCCTCTCACTCATCCTCGATGGTCTCGAGCGAGCAGCCCAATAACGAGGCCACAACCCATCAGAGAGCACCACGCTGCTATAGCTCGAAACCGGAGTACCTGACGCCCGTGAGTTTGGCCATCTTGTCATCCCACGTGGCGAGATCGTTCTTGGTGAACTTGCCGAGGTGGTCATGGCCGCATGCGCGCGCCATGACTTCCATGAGTTCCGTCGACGCCCCAAAGAAGGTGGCCAGGCGTTGACTTGCAGCTTCGACGTCGAGGCGAGCCCGTAGTTCGGGTTTCTGTGTGGCGATACCTGCCGGGCAGTTGTTCGAGTTGCACATGCGTGCAGCTACACAACCAACGGCCTGCATGGCCGAGTTCGACACCGCGACACCGTCCGCCCCGAGAGCCATCGCTTTGACAAAATCGATCGGCACCCGCAGACCGCCCGTGATGATGAGCGTGACACGTCCGCTTGCGCCCCGTTCGTCGAGGAAGCGGCGCGCACGAGCGAGGGCCGGGATGGTGGGAACACTGATGTGATCGCGGAACATGGCGGGAGCAGCCCCAGTGCCACCTCCCCGACCGTCAAGAACGATGTAGTCGACGCCGGCGTCAAGGGCGAACCCCATGTCGGCTTCGATGTGGTTGGCACTCAACTTCATGCCGATCGGGATGCCTCCCGTGACCTCGCGGACACGATCACCAAAGCGACGAAAGTCGTCGACGGAGTCGAGGTCGGTGAAGGTCGACGGTGAGATGGCCGGTTCACCTTCCGGAATTTGGCGAACTTCAGAGATCTTGCCGATGTTCTTCGACCCGGGAAGATGACCTCCGGTTCCAGTTTTGGCACCCTGCCCGCCCTTGAAGTGGAACGCCTGCACGAGTGGGAGGAGCTCTTCTCGATAGCCGAATTTCGCGCTGGCTAGCTCGTAGAAGTAGCGACTGTTGGCCGCCTGTTCCTCGGGGAGCATTCCTCCCTCGCCGGAGCAGATGCCGGTTCCGGCAAGCTCAGCTCCTCTGGCCAGCGACACCTTTGCTTCTTCAGACAACGCGCCAAAGCTCATGTCGGAGACGAACAACGGGATCTCGAGCCGGAGCGGCTTGTCAGCTTCCGGGCCAACGATCAGCTCGGTGGCGACGTCGACGTCATCGAGCAACGGTTTGGTCGCCATCTGCGCGGCCATGATCTGCAGGTCGTCCCAGTGAGGAAGGTCTTTCCGGGGAACTCCCATCGAGGTCATCGGCCCGTGGTGACCAACCTTCGACAGTCCGTCGCGTGCGAGTTCGTGGATGAATGCCACGGTTGGCTCTTCGGGGGTGGCTCGGGCCACAGGTGTGCCAGCGTCGCCCACGGCGACCGCTGTTTCGACCGGGTCTCCCTCAGTACCGTCTGTGCCTACTTGATCGGCCGTGAACTGAGTGTGTGTGCCATCACAGTACGGCGCGTTGCCCGTGCGCTTGCAAGCACACAGGTACGCCTCGCCGTCTGCGTCCGGCGTGAATGCGACGGGCGTGAAGTCAGTTCCAACGTGCGAACCGTCGCAGAACGGCTGGTTCTTCGATTGCCCACACGCACACCAGTGATACTCCTCGCCTGCCTTGACGTCGACGGCCTTCGGTGAGTTGTCAGCGATGATTGGTTCAGACATGGGGTTTCTCTGTGTTCTCTTGTGGGTGTCGGGGCGTTATCGAGAGTTGCCTGAGAAGGTCAGCCGTCGAAGCTGGAGATCGTGGCGCCGATGATCTCGGTGCGATTGGCGTCATCTTCAGATGGGATCGCCGCCATCACGGTGCCGTTTTCCAGGTCGATGATCTGGGCGAGCAAGCCCATCTCTCCGTCGACCCAGGAGACGAGGTAGAGGTTCGGGCGGAGCTCGCGTATCTGCACGGGTTCGCGAAGTTCACCACGGCGCGGCGTGTTGGTGACCCGAATAGCACCGTCGAACGTATTGCTGAAGTCCCAGCCGTTGTCATAGGTGTAGCTGATGGTCTTGCCATCGAAGCGAGCGATCGGATCGGATTGAGTCACGTGATTCTCCTTGGTGAAGAGATCCTGTGCCCGCAGGACCCATAGCGCTACATGTTGTAGCTTAAGCTACTGACGGTAGTCTAAGATGACAACGCGGCAAGCGGAGAACCGATCGTGAATGCACTGACGCAAGAAGGCGAGAATCCGCGAACCACCAGGGTGCGCCAGATCATCCTTCGCTCAGCCGTCGAACTACTCGCCGAGCATGGTGCCAACGAAGTCACAGCTTCACGTATCGCGCAGGAGACCGGCGTTGCACGCACCACGATCTATCGCCATTGGCCAGACCAGTCGAGCCTGCTGCTCGACACCGTCAACACGGTGGTCTCACCACATGCGCCGACGGTTGTCACCGATGATCTGGCTGCCGACCTCACCACGGCACTGACCAACCTCCGCACGCGGATGACCAAGCGCCCCTTCCGTCAAATCTTCGCTGCACTCCTCACCTACGCGAACCACGATCGAACGTTCGTCGCGGCCCAGCAACGTTTCGTGAATGGCGTGCTCCAACAGGTCCACGACATCCTCACCGCCGGCATCGGTCGAGGGGAGCTGCCCGCTTCGCTCGACATCGCGGAGTCCAGTGCCTCGCTCGCCGGCCCCCTCTTTCACCAACACGTCATGCTCCAGGAGCGCATCACCGACGACGTGATCGCCCGCACGGTCCACCGATTCCTGGCCTCTTGCACATGACAATCTCACTGACTCACGCGCGATGTGTGGCACTCGTTCTTGTGCTGTTGGCGTCCGCTTGTAGTAGCGACCCGCCACAAGCCGCAAACGAAACAAGCTCCGCCTCCACCGATCATGCGGCTCTACCGGTTCGGGAGGGTCCTCGCAGACAGACAACGGGCAGCGTGCCTCATATTCAGACCGATGCAGTGCCCGTTCCGGATGTAGACGACGCGCTACGAAGCCGTGTGTTCTCCATTCCCGGAATCGACGAGGGACCGTCATCGTTGTCGCTACCCGGCGCTCGAGGCCTCCTACTCTCCGATGACCTCGAACTGGCAAGACCTGAGGTCCTCCCTGGTGGCCGGGAATTTGGCCACTTCCACCCCGACGGCAGCTTGCATTTGTGGTTGCCCGTCGAGCGAGCCCTCGAAGTCGACGAAAAGAAGTGGGGAGAGCTTCACCCGTTCGTCGTGCGCGACAACTTCTGGGATGGCGTCGTCATGCTCTACGTCCCCGAAACGACCGCTGAGGCCGACGTGGCCCTACAGCTCATCGCCGATGCATACACCTACATCGTGGGCGTCGCACTCGAGCCGGCACGCTTCGACTAGCAAGGTCACGCGGATTCGGGCAGCGCTGCCACGTCACCGTCGCCATGACTGGCAACAACTTTCGCGAGCAAGACTTTGAGGTGATTTCGTTCGGCATCGCTCAGAGCAGAGAACGTATTCGGGCCATCCCAAATTTTCTCGGGGATCGTCTTCTTGAATCGTTTGCCCTTGGCTGTCAGAACCAGATTCTTCACCCGACGGTCGGTCGGGTGCGGCTGCCGCTCGATGAGCCCGAGTTCCTCGAGGCGGTCAGCAAGCAGCGTGACGTAGGACGGATCGATGTCCATGCATTGGGCGAGATCCTTCATCGGCATTGGACCGTCGACGCTTCGCAGGGCCCAATAATCGGTGTGGGTCATGCCGAAATCCTCGAGACGGTCGCTGACGTGACCGACCACAATGGGCATCACCGTGTAAAGGGTTTCGACCAGATCGGCCGCCGCTGAGGCTTGGGCTGAGTCATTCGCCATGTGGTCATGTTACCCAAGTGCAGCGATAGCCGTTGATCGAAATCATCATTGGATCCACAAAAGGTTGTGTAATTCAACTATTGACTGGCATGATGAACTCACGGCGCAGCGTCCGCAACTCGCACGCCCCGACACGACCTCGGAGGTCAACATGTCAGCACTTGAATGGATCACCACTGGGATACTCGTTCTCGCAATGTTCGGGATCGGCGGCCTGAAGCTGTCCGGGAACAAAGACGGAATCGAACAAGCCGAACGTCTCGGGTACGACAAGATCCTGATCCCGCTCGGCATCACTGAGGTGTCGGCCGGGGCCGGCGTGCTCATCGGTGCGATTGTTACCGACCTGGAGTGGCTCGGGACCGCAGCTGCGGTGGGCGTCGTTCTCATGATGATCGGTGCAGCCGGCCTACACATCCGCGCCCGCGACCGATTCGAGATCATCCCCGCCATCGTCGTCGGCACAGCTGCCGTGCTCTACATCATCGCAATCAACGCAAACTGAACCCACCTCTGAGAGGAAGCTCCCGTGACTTTGACCCTTGGAACCGGCCCACTCGCCGCCGGTGCACCCACCACCACGAACTACGTATTCGACGGACCGCAGCACCAACTCTTGTTTATTTCTTTTCCACGACGCATTCGTGCGGTCCTCGCCGGCCAGACGATCGTCGATTCCGAACGGGTGATGCTTCTGCACGAGAGCAATATCTTCCCCGTGCTGTACTTCCCAAGGGACGACATCTCGATGGATCTCCTGGAGCAAACCGCTCATTCGACACACTGTCCTTTCAAGGGCGACGCCACGTACTGGACGATCCGTGCCGGCGACACGGTGGCAGAAAACGCTGTTTGGGGCTACGAAACGCCGATCGAGTCCGCATCTTGGCTCGAGGGTTATTTGGCCATCGAGTGGAGCCGCATCGACCAGTGGTTCGACGAAGACGATGAGATCTTCGGGCACATCCGAGACCCGTACCATCGGGTCGACGCCCGCCCCACGAGCCGTCACTACCAGGTCCGGATCGCCGGTCATCTCGTAGCCGACACCACGAACTCGTTCGTTGTATCCGAGACAGGCGGACCAAACCGCCACTACATCCCGGCCGCCGACATACGGACCAACGAGTTCACCAAGTCCGACACGACCACGCACTGCCCCCACAAAGGCGACACGGTCTATTGGCATCACTCCGAGACCCAAACGAACGACATCGCGTGGAGCTATCCGGCACCACTCGAAGAAGCCACACGAATCGCCGGCCACTGGTGTTTCGACGGCCCCAACGTCGAGATCACTCGGGCGAATTAGCCCCGGGAGTCTTCGCAACTCGTATTGGCCGGTTCAGGTGTGACGCGATCGCGTGTTGCGCGAGTTTGTCTCATCCGCTCCGGGTGGCGAGTGTGGTGGGGTGAATCGAACCGATCGGTTGTATGCGCTCGTGGAGGAATTGCGGGCGGCGGCGCCCCAGTGGCGTAGCGCAAGTTCATTGGCCGAGCATTTCGAGGTCAGCACGCGGACCATCGAACGTGATCTATCGGCACTTCAGCAGGCTGGTGTCCCGATCTATGCGACACCAGGACGCCGGGGCGGATACGCGCTCGACCTTCAACACACGTTGCCTCCCCTGAATCTGTCTGCCGCTGAAGTCGCGGCAGTTGCGTCAGCGTTGGCTGCGAGCGCGTCGACGCCGTTCACCCACGCTGGTCGCACGGCGCTTCAGAAGATTCTGGCGGTGCTTCGCGAAGTCGATGCCGAGAGCACCCGTGAACTCGCGGCTCGAGTGCGGGTGTTCGACCACGGCGCTCAGGGACACCGTGCCCTGGCTGTGGTGGAGCAGGCAATCGTGGAGCAACGCGTGGTCGAGATTGGCTACGTCAACAAGATCGATGAATTCACCTCGCGCACCGTCGAACCGGTCGCGATGTTGGGTGTTCAGCCGTACTGGTATCTGTGGGGATTTTGTCGCCTGCGTCAGGCCCCTCGAGTATTCAGGCTCGATCGGATCCGCACAGCAACAATGCTCGACGGGAGTGTTCCAGATCGTGGACTCGACCCGGCAGGCATCGAGCTGGGAGAACTCATCAACCGGGGAATCCTGGGGGCCTGAAGGCGAAGATCCGACAGAGATTTTCCGAAACACCGACATAGGGGTGTCGCCGAGCATCAACAGGATGCCCGGCATGAAGAAGTTCATCCTGATCTACCACGGTTACCGCAACTGCAATCCCGAAGTCGCAACGGAGTGGGGCGACTGGGTTCAACGACGCGCCAAGAGCTTCGTCGATCTTGGCAGCTCGTTCGGCCCTGGCCGCAAGATCACGAACGACAGGACGATCGAGCTCTCGCTGTCTTCCAACCCCGCAAGCGGGTACTCGATGGTGCGCGCCCCGCACATCGACGCCGCTGAGCAGATCCTCGAAGGTTGTCCAATCGTCGACAGCATCAGCCTCTACGAAGCTCTACCCATACACAACAAAAAGGAAATTTGATGAGAAGCATTACAGCAGAACGAACCCTGTCCGCACAGCAGTCGAGCGTGTGGGCGGTGCTTGCCGACTACCCGAACATCGTCGACTGGAACGATGGAATCGTGAACAGCTACGCGATCGGCGACCAAACCGAGGGCGTCGGAGCCCAACGACAGACCGAGATTGTGCCCAACGGGAAGATGAGGATGAGAGAGACCGTGTCGGAGTGGGTGCCTGAGGAGAAGATGGTTCTCGTGATCGACAACATCGAGAAACAACCGATCAAGTCGGCCACGATGACGTTGACGCTTTCTGGCGACGGCAACAAAACGCCATGCACCATGAGCTACGACTATGAACCCAAGGGTGGTCCACTGGCATTGATCCTCGGACCGATCATGGACGGGCAGATGAAGAAGGCATTCCAGTCGTTCATGGCAAACCTCGAATCAGCGGCCCAGGGCAAAACCACGGCCTAGCCGCACACCTGAGATCGACTCATTGCCAAGGCGCTTCGGACCACACGGTTGCCAGGGCCCGCTGCTCCGCGACGAAACTACGAGGTGAGATACGGCACTTGCACCTCGACCACTTGCTCGGCGTCACCTACGGCGGGATCCGCCAGAAGAACTTCTCGGGTCGGCCCAGAGATATGGGCTGATTCGTTCTCGATCCACCGACCGATGGCCGCGTTGGTCGTGTGTATGTCTTTGCGACCGCTGTCCCTCACCGCGGAAATAGCCGTGATCTCGGGCAACACCGTTTCTTTGAAGCCCAGTCGAGCGGCAGGTTCCTCGAGGCGTGGGTCGACCGGGACGGCGAACTCCATGGCGAAGTTCTCCTCGTTGAACTCTGACGTCCACCTCGCTTGGCCATAGGGCGGTTCCAGGTCATCGATGTGCAGGCTCATGTCGCGCACCATGCAGGACAGTGCGTCGAGCGCCTCTTCGATTCCCGCTGTCTGGTACGGCATCGTCCACACGGTCATGGCCGGAATCGTCTTGGGCACCAGATGGACTGCTGGTTGATTCTCCTCGAGTTGCGTGATTCGAGAGTCGATCCTTCGAAGCCGCTTTTCCGCTGCTTCGAGTTCGGCGGCCACTTTGGCCTGCCGCTGGGTGAGCATCTCCCGAAGCTCTTTGCCAGGCACACGGTCTCGAGTGAGCTCGCCAATCTCGGCTAGGCCAAAGCCGAGGTCGCGCAGCGCAACAATCTGGTTGACGTCGTCGAGCTGCGCAGCGCTGTAGAAGCGGTAGCCCGATCGATCATCGACGTGAGCTGGCCTGAGCAGACCGATCTTGTCGTAGTGCCGCAGTACCCGCGTCGACAACTGCGCGAGGTGGGCGAAGTCCCCAATCATGAACATGTCACGAGCGTACGGGTTGCCACTGTGTCAAGGTCAACCGTTCGCGCCGCCGCTGATAACTCTGTGGAGGCCCTTGACCTTGACACGGTGACAATCTTTACCGTCGTCAGAGTGATCAAGAATCTGATATCGAAGACCCTGCCGTTCGTCGCAGCCGCAGCCCTGTTGTACCCCGCCACCCGCAAGCTTGCCGACAGTGACTGGCGCGAGGAACTCAACACCACATATCAGTTGGGCGACTCGAGCCTTGGCGCCGGGTTCTTTGTCTTGGTCGGGTTGATCGAGCTCGCTCTGGCGGGTCTGATCCTTTGGCGAAGGACACGCGTCCCGGCGGGATTGGCCATGGCCGGCTTTTTCGTTGGAGCCTTGGTGTTCAACATCGGCTTGAGGGTTGATCAGGAACTGCTGCCAGACGATCGACCGGGCCTCGGAGCCCTGATCGCTCTCGACATCTCGCATCTCCTGATTGGTCTTGCGGTTGCGGCGCTGTGGTGGAACAGACTCGATGCCGACACAGCCATGACGACAACCGTCTACACCGACAGCGCTGGACAGGCACTTCAAGGCCACGACCCGGTTGCCTATTTCACCGTCGGGGCGCCCACCAAGGGGAACTCCAACATCAGCCGTGAATGGAACGGAGCAACGTGGCTCTTTGCAACAGCAGAGAACCGCGAGCTCTTCGATGCTGACCCGGACAAGTTCGCGCCAGCGTTCGGTGGGCATTGCGCGGTCGCCAAAGTCATGGGCAGTGATCTGAAGGGATCCCCCAAACGGTGGCGGATCAAAGACGGCAGGTTGTACATCAACAAGAATCTGCTGGCGTCATCCATGTTTGGACCGTTGGCTGGCCGCATTCAGAAGCTTGACGCGCGTGCACTGCTGTCTGACCGCCGCCCCCGTTAGGCCCACAGATATTGTGATCGACGATGAGCCATCGATCGCCTCCGGCTTCTCTGGAATCATTTGCCACGACCGGCGTAGGTGTCCCGATCGGTCGTCGCGCCGTCATTCAGGGAGCCGCGGCCTCTGGCCTCGCTGCACTGCTCGCCGGGTGCTCTGGCGAGTTCGACGACGAGACCGAGGCGACCAGCAGCGAAACCGCCGAGGTCGGGTCGGTGATCGTCGTGGGTGCGGGCCCAGCCGGCATCTCGGCCGCGGCGCTGTTGAATCGCGCAGGTGTCGACGTTCGTGTGCTCGAGGCCCGACCCACCTACGGTGGCCGCATTCGCCATACGCGAGACTTCGTGGACTTCCCGATCCCGCTCGGCGGTGAATGGCTCCACGAAGACGGCGAGGAGCTCACCGACATCAATGGTGGCATCGAACCAATCGTGGAACTCGCTGCATATCAACCATCCGATGAGGTCGCGTACTACGACGGCACTCTCCAAACAGAAGTGATGGGCGACGCTGTCGACAGTGACCTCAAGTTCGTCGGGTCGAGTTGGCTTGACTTCTTCGAGACACACCTCCTCCCCGACCTTGCCGGGCTGATCGACTACGACATCGAGATCGTCCGAATCGACCACAGCGGCGACCGCGTGATTCTGACCAGCGCCGCCGGAGAGGTGTACGAGGCCGATCGGGCCATCGTCACGGTGCCGATCAAACTGCTGCAGGACAAACGCGTCGAGTTCACGCCACCACTGCCCGACGCCCATCGGGGCGCTATCGAACGAGCGAAGATCTGGGGCGGCATGAAGGTGTTCGTCGAGTTCACCGAGCGCTTCTATCCCGTCGCGTTGTCGTTCACTGACAGCGACACACCCGAAGGCCAGCGCCTCTACTACGACGCGTCCTACGGCCAGGACTCCGATGCGCACGTGCTCGGCCTGTTCACCGTCGGCGCCCCGGCCGAGCGATACCAAGCCCTCGACGAGGGCGCAGAGCTCCGAGACGCCATCCTCGCTGAGCTCGACGAGATTTTCGACGGTGTTGCGTCACGTTCGTACATCCAGCACATCGCGCAGAACTGGAACGACGAACCCTTCGCCCGTGCGGCGTACCTCGCCGACGACGCCGACTGGAACATCCCCGAGACGTTGGCAGAGCGCTTCAGCGATCGCCTGTTCCTCGCAGGGGACGCGTACACGAGCCACGGTGATTGGAGTGCGGTCGACGACGCCGCCCGTTCTGCCCGAGACGTCGTTCGCGACATCTTGGCCTGATTCAAGAACGTCAGACTCCGTCGAGTTCAGCCTCGCCGAGTGGCGCAACCGGACAGCGGTGCTGAATTGGTCAGCCGCTCACCGACACCGTGCGATGAGTCCTTTCGCCGACCATCTAAGTTCGGCCCGACCATCTTCGAGACAAACGGCTCCCTCAACTGACAGGCGCACCCTCGGCCTGCAGTTCTGGGGAAGCGTGTTGCCGCGTTGCGATCCGGTACACAACCACAAGCGCTGCGACCTCGGCGGCGACGATCACCACGTGCACCAAGAAGTCGACGGTCGGGCTGAAGGGTGCATCGGCCATCGGGTAAAGCGGGTCGATAACCCCTTCCTGAGCCTCACGGATCGCGCTCATGAACATGACCACGACGAACTGCGCCGGGTTCTGCGTGAACAGCACCAACAGGGACGCAGCAATCATGGCCACGAGCCTCCCTGCGGTCGTGTAGATCACATTTTGGTCCGGGTCGCCTTGGATGGTGATACCCGAGTCCAGAAGCACTTGATTGTCGAAGTAGTTCCACACCACCTGTATCGCCATGAACGCCACAAGGGCGAGAACAAGGAGGTTGACCCACCACGGTATGGGAGACGTTCTGATCCGAGTAAGCATGTTCATGGGTCCTTCCGGGGTCCGAGGACGCCGTCACCTCGTGTGCGAGTGGCCATCCGATGGTGAACCGTATGCAATGCACTTAAGATGAATCAAACAGAACAGATTCATATGGAATGAACATGATTCAACTGAGAGATGTCGACCTCAACCTTCTCGTCGTGCTCGACGCCCTGCTCCGAGAGCAGAGCGTCACCCTCGCGGCGGAAAAGCTGAATCTCACCCCATCTGCGGTCAGTCACGCGCTCAAACGTCTCCGGGTGCTGTTCGACGACGAACTTTTGTTGCGCGATGGGCGCCGCATGCGTCCGACTGTTCGCGCCGAGAGCTTGGCCGAGACGCTGCCCCGGCTATTGCGACAGGTATCGAGCACAATCGAAACCCCAGAAGCGTTCAATCCCGCGACGTCGACTCGGACCTTTCGCCTGGCCGCACCCGACTTCGTCGCATCACTCGTTCCATCCCTCCTTCGAGACATCCACACCGCGGCGCCCGGGGTTCGCGTCGAGCTGGCCCCGTACTCAGCTTCGGCCGTCCGAGATCTCGCGGAGGGCCGCTACGACGCACTCATCGCCAGCGGCGCCGCGCAGAGCGACGACCTGCGCTCCACACCGCTGGACGCCTGGCCGTGGGCCGTCTACGCCCGAGCTGGCCACCCAGCCTTCGACCACTGGTCCCTGACCGCCTGGTCAAACTACCCCCACCTTCAGGTCCGGCCTGCCGTCGCCGAGGGGCAAGGCCCCACAGACCGAAAGGCCACCGAGCTCGGAATTCACCGAGACGTGCGCGCTGTCGTCCCACATTTCTCGATGGCCGCACCGATACTCGCCAATACCGACCTCCTCCTCACCGTCCCATCGGTGACCATGGGCAACAGCGCCGCTGCATACAACCTCGAGGAACGCGAACCACCGTTCGACCTCGCGCCATTGGGGCTGTCGCTGTTCCGCAGTGCCGCCCATGGCGACGAGCCAGGCGTGCGGTGGTTCCACGAGCGAGTCGCAGCCGTGTTCAGCGACCTCTAGGAATTAGCGTTGGTGAGTGATGATTCGCAGATACACCGACGAGGATCTAGGAGAGTTGCTCGACGTCTGGTACCGAGCCTCGCTGATAGCGCACTCATTTCTCTCTGAGGACTTCTTCGAGACAGAGCGGCGCCAGATCGCCGACCAATGGCTGCCGCTGTCCGAGACAACGATCTACGAGACCGACGGGCGCGTGGTGGGGTTTCTGTCGCTGGTCGGGAACGAAGTGGGCGCCATCTTCGTCGACCCCGCCTATCAGGGGCGCGGCGTCGGGCGTTCGCTGATGGACGGTGCTCGAGACGCGCGCCCGTTCCTGGAGCTAAGCGTCCTCGAAGCCAACCTCCGAGGCCGTCGCTTCTACGACACATACGGTTTCGAAGTTGTCGGCCGGTACGTCGGTGAAGCAACCGGTCACCCGGAGTTACGGCTCCGCCTTGGGGAAGGTCGACCAGAGGAACACCCGCCTACCTAGAGCACACGCTCAGGTCTCGGGTGGCCCTCCGCCGACGCGGTCTTCACCCGAAGGTGGTACAACACCGAACGCACGTCTCGTTCCGCACCCGCTGATGACGCTCAGGTCGCAGCGAAGAGTTCCCAGGTCTGCGACGCGCCGCGCAGCTCGTGGACACCCCGACTGCTGAACTCGAGCCCCGATCCTGCGACGAGGTCGAAGACAGTGCGAGACACCCAGACCTCGCCGGGTTCGGCGAGCGATGCGACGCGAGCGCAGATGTGCACCCCGATGCCGGCGAGGTCGTCACCAATCGTCTCGACAGCGGCGAAATGTACCCCCGACCGGAGCTGCAGACCCAGCGGCGCGATCGCCTGTTGCAGGTCGAGCGCGCTCCTGACCGCGCGCGCCGGCCCGCTCAGCTCGAATAGCACACCGTCCCCGATGGTCTTGACCACCCGCCCGCCGAGTCGTTCGGCCGTGTCACGGGCCCGGTCGTGGAACCGGACGAGAAGGTCGCTCCACCGCTGATCCCCCATCTCTACGGCCATACTCGTCGAGTCGACGATGTCGGCGAACACGAGTGCCCGGAGACTTCGTTCGTGCTCCGGAGCATGACCAGGGATTCCGGTGATCAGCTCCTCGATCGGCGCGAGAAGCGCGTCGCGGTCGCCGGCGAAGGCGAGATGATCATCACCCTCGAGCCGAACGAATCGGGCGTCACGGATATGGTCCGCGATGTACTCGCCAGCGGCGAGCGGAACGAGTTGGTCGCCGACCCTGTGCACGACACAGGTCGGAACGTTGACGTCGGGAAGAAGCGCCGCGGCGTCGGTGTGCGCGATCGTGTTCTCGATGATCCTGCGAGCGGCCCCAGGGGTCGCAGCGTGGCGCTCGTATCGTGCGCACAGCTGACGCATGGTCGGATTGCGATCCCAGCTCGGCGCGAGGATCTTCGTATAGACGCTGCCCCGGCCCCAGTTTTGCTCCATCCAGTCGAGGAACCACTGGTTGGTCGCTGGGTCTTGGTGGTCGTCGTTGACGAACGAGTTGATCAGCGACATGGATCGCACCCGCTGCGGGTGTTGTGCAGCGAGCAACACCGACATCGCCCCACCCTCGCTGATGCCGATGACGTCGACGTCGGTCGCGCCGACCGCGTCGAGAACCGCCACGGCCTCGGCGACCCGGTCCTCGACGGTGGCGACCTCGCCAGGAGCCAGCCGATCGGAGAGCCCGGTCCCCAATCGGTCGTACACGATCAGCCGGCCGAGTTCGCTCAAGCGTTCGAAGAAGTCACAGAACCCGGGGATCTCCCATTGCAACTCTAGATGAGACACGAATCCGTTGACGAACAAGATGTCGGTCGGGCCATCGCCGACGACTTGATACGCGGTCGCCCGACCGTTGTGCCGCGCGTATCTCGTCTCGATTTCGAAGCGACTGGCTCGCTCCCGAGCTTTGGGCTCCGCCGCGGTCGACGGTGTCTCCGCGGTCTCGGGCGAGAAGACATCGGCGACGAATCGATAGCCCCGGCCGTGGAGGGTCTTGATGGTGTGCTGACGTCGACCGTCATCTCCGACCGCTTGACGGGCGAGCTTGATCCGACTCGTGAGCGCCGACTCCGATACAAACCGACTTCCCCAGACGGAGTCGAGGATGTCTTCTTTGGTCACCACCTCGCCGGCGTGGGCGATGAGGAGGGCGAGCACGTCGAACACCTGGGGTTCGATCGCGACGGCTTGATCCGATCGCCGAAGCTCGAAGTTTCGGAGGTCGATCTCGCAGTCGTTGAACCGGAACACGTCGGCCACAGGCTCCATCGTAGTTGAGGTGCTTTCAGGCGGTTCGGAGTTGGCAGGGTGCATCATGCTGCGAGGACTGCAGTGCGATCGCGCACGACAGACAGAAACCCTCGGAGCTCATCACTCATCGCGGAGATCAGTTCGCCGTGCAGCTCGGGGAGTCCCTCGAGCGTCCAACTGAACGAAACGATTCGCTCGAGGACGTCGAAGAGTTCAGCGGAAAGTGCGTCGCGTTGCCGCCCATACGAAGTGAGATCGCCAGCGGCGATGGCATGGCTCAACAGCTCGGCGTCGCGGAATGCGTCGCTGATCCCATGGGCGGCGCCCGGGTCCTTGAAGTACCCGGCGTCGCCGACGAGCGCCCAGCCCGCTCCGGACGCCTGCCGAAACTGGCCGACGTGTCCGGGGGTGCTTCGAAGCGGGCCCACCCTCTTGCCGGCCGCGACTGCGGATGCGGTTGCCGGGTCGACGTAATCGAGCAATCGGCGAAACGACTGTGGGATGCTTCCGTGCGCGCGGGCCCGAAAGTCGGCTGTCGGGTACGAGACGAAGACGCAGTGGCGACCTGCATTCGTCGGGATCACCCCGGCGACGGCGTTCGACGAGTACCCCCAGACGTACGCCCCCGGATCGAGGGGTGCATCCTCGACGTAGGCGACGATCGTGGCGTTCGAGGCCGATCCCGACCGGATGACGGGGGCATCGACAAGCCGCGCGACCGTGCTGTGCAACCCGTCGGCCCCGATCACGATGTCGGCGCTGACCTGTCCGCTTATCTTTCCGCTGAGCGTCACCCCGCAGACCCGCTCATCGGAGTCTCGCGAGACACCAACGAGCGAGGTCTCGTGGACGACGATGGCGCCTGCTCGAGCCGCCGCGTTCGCCATGATCGGATCGAGAACCGTCCGTCGCGGCGCATACAGCGGCTCGATCTCGAAGCGCACGTCACCAGTGGGATACCGAAACGCTGTGGCCGTCACGGCCGGGGTCGAGGCCGCGACCTCATCGAGCAGACCCCACCGATCGAGCTGCACGACCGCGCCTCGCATCAGCGCATGCGTGGACAACGTGTCTCGGCCGGGAGTACCGCGTTCGATGAGCAGGACGTCCGCCCCGGCCCGTGCGAGCAGCATCGCCGTCGCGGCACCGGCAACGCGGCCGCCGACGACGACAGCGTCGTAGTGGGTGTTCATGATCATCCTCCCGAGCGTCTGCGAGTTCAGGTGGCGAGACCGACGGTGACCGCCGTCGTGCTCGTCATGATGTCGTAGACCGCAGAGCGCTTCTGCGACTGGGCCAACAGAGCGGCGAGCTCGTCGGTCGTGGCGTCGGCGTCGATGTCGAACACGACCCGCACGGCGTTGAACCCGTTGCGAACGTCCGGATCGATGCCGAGAATGCCCTGCAGGTCCATGTCGGCCTCGAGCGTTGCCCGCACCGAGTGCAGTTGGATGTCGCGGTGCTGGGCGACGGTGGCCACGCCGGCGGTGAGGCACCCCGCGAGCCCGCAGAGCATCATCTCGACCGGGGTCATGGCCTGGTCGTCGGCCGCGAACTGTTCCGGGTGGTCGGTGGACACCTCGTGACCACCAGTGTCCCGAGCCTGCTCCGCGCCGAGACCGAAGAAGGCGCCGACCTTGGATGTGGTGTGCGTGCCGCGGATCCAGGTCGACTCGGCCTTCCACACGAACGCGGCCGCCTCCGGCGTTTCGGCGAGCGCCGTACGGGCATCGAGGAGGGCAGCAACGTTCACGCCGTTGTAGACGGGCTGGTTGGTGGACGTGGTCATGGTGTTTCCTTTCATGTCGCCGTGGCGACGTTGGTGAGTTGGTGTTCTCACCGTGCAGGAACGACCGGTGCAAAGCTTGGCGGGGAGCTGGCGGATTTGTGACGAAAGATGGCGACGCCGCACTCTCGCCAGTCGAAACGGGACTGCGACGAGTTGAGGCCAACGCACTCGATGGGGTTGCGTCGCAAGCGTTCTCGTCGTGGGGTGTAAGAAACCGGCCGACCAATCATCTCCTGTGTGTCCCCACCCGAACCCGAATGGCGGGATCGGCAAACACAAGGAGATGGACACATGCACAAGAACCTCAAACGACTCACCATGATGGGCCTCGGCTCGGCGCTCATCGCCGTCAGCGTCCTCGCCGGAGCGCTCACGAGCGCGGCAGCGGCGCACGACCTTCACGGCACATACGAGCTCCAGACCGAATCGGAGCCCGATGACAACGTCGTCGAATTCGAGGCAACAAACGCCATTCGCATCGACGAACGGGCTACCGCCCGCTTCTCACCCAACGGAAAGTTCGCGGCGCGAACACCGACGCTTCGTTCCGGCGGCTGCGACATCGTCTTCGAAGGCGATCCGCTCTTGTTCCAGCCCGACTACGCCCGCAACACCTTCGTGACTGAGCCGTGGCGGGAGAAGTGCAGCTCGACCTGGACCGAAGTGGTCGGCTCCACCTACCAGCACTTGCACCTCGGGTTCCAGAACGAGGACATCAGCCTGTGCGGCAGCGGACCACTCGCAGGACAGTTCGCCATGATCGGTGACGACTTCTCCTGCACCGACTTCGATCCGCTGACCGAGCCGCGGAGTGCCCCGTACTCTCACAGCGGCAACGAGGTCGTCGAGTTCCGGATGTACGACGCCGACGGCTACCAGAACTTCCGCCTCGATCGGATTCGGGTGGTCGACAACCCCATCCGTGTCTGCGTGCACAAGGCTGGGGGCGGTCTCGACACGGTCGTCATGAATGGCGGAGCGGGCTCGCCCAACGCCACCTGCTGGAACCTCGACGAGGGTTACTGGAACCTCTCCGGCCACGACGTCGACGCTCACCTCGTGACCCTGACGGGTGCCAACGGATCGAGCTCGCCATTCTCGTTCGACGACATCCGTATCACCGAACGCTGAACAGCTCAGCAACAAGGCGGGCGGGACCCCGGGAGATGCCCATCTCCCGGGGTCCGTTCGCGTCAGAGACCGAACGTATCCAGCGCAGCGCACAAAGACATCGGCCGCCTCGTCAGAGCAAGAACGACGAAGGCCCGGAAACTGTTGAGTTTCCGGGCCTTCGTAACCGGCATCAGGCCGGCGGTGATGGTGGCGGGGGCAGGATTTGAACCTGCGACCTTCGGGTTATGAGCCCGACGAGCTACCAGACTGCTCCACCCCGCGACTGACCAATGTAGCGGTGTTCCCCACAACTTCAACCAGGCGCCGAGTGTTCAGCCGATGACTTCGAGCACCGCGTCGAGGTACAGATGCGCGGCAGCTTCGAGCTGATCCACCGCCACGAATTCGTCGACTGTGTGGGCTTGATCGAGCGACCCGGGACCCCAAATGATTGCGGGCACGCCCAGATTCGGAGCGTCCGTCGCTCCTGGAAAGGCGGCAACCTCGTCGGGGCACACCCGGGCCTGGGCAGCCTTCTGAGCAGCACGCACGACAACCGAACCCATCGGCGTATCGAGTGGAGCGGCGTCAACAAGCGGGGCACCAAGCTCCCAACGGAAGTCATCAACTTCGGCTTCGAGGCGTTCCAACAGCGACGTCAACTCGGCACGAACGTCGACGCTGGTCTCGCCGGGGGCCACCCGGCGATCGACTTCGAGTTCGCACCAGTCGGGCACGATCGAGACCATCTCACCCCCACGGATCACACCAGCGTTCACCGAACCCGAACCGCACATCGGGTGACCGGCTCGTGCATCGAGTTCAGCTTGGTATTGGCGCAAGCCAGACACAACTCGCGTCATGTGCTCGATTGCGTTGACACCTTGTGACGCGATGCTGGAATGCGCCGCTCGCCCAAACGTGCGAATCGGCAGAGCGAACTGACCGAGATGCGCAGTACAGATCGCAAGTTCGGTTGGCTCGCCAACGATGGCCATGTCGGGAAGAGGCGCATGTTGGCCGAACGCCGATGACCCCAACATCGCTGCCTCTTCGTCGGCGAGACCCGCGATCATCAATCTGCCGTTCAACCGCGTAGCGCTTGCCCTGAGCACTTCGGCGACTTCGAGGAAACAAGCGAACGCCCCCTTCATGTCGCATGTTCCGCGTCCGTGAATTCGTCCGTCGCGGAGATCACCCGAGAACGGATCGCCGTCGTACCCGGCCACCCCAACGGTGTCGAGATGGCCCACAAGAGCGATGACCGGACCGTCGGTTCCAGGGCTCATCCCCCAGATGTTGGGCCGGCGATCAGCCACATCAGCACGTTGCGGGTCGTACCCGAGCTGGGCGAGTTCGACCGCCAACCAATCACCAACAGCCCCCTCCCCCTCGATCGGGCTGAGCTCGCTCGACTGAAACGGATTCACGCTCGGCAGTCGAACCATGTCCTGGGTTCGTTGGACCACACGTTCGAGGTCGATGGCCGCGTGAAGGTCTTCCGCAATCGTCACCCCCCGGACTGTACTGTTCAACGGCTCGGCATCAGTGACGGCGGCCACAACCTGTACTCTCGTGATCGGAGCGCAGGCGGGCGCCATCAGTTCGAAGGGTGGTGGGTAAGTGACGAGAGAAAGCGACGCCGCACTCGAGTCTCTCGTACCCAAGATCGCCGTCGAACTCGCAGCGGAAGCAGGGAACCGGCACGTCTCGATCGACGGTTCGATGTTGTCGGCCGACATCTCGGGCTTCACTGCCCTCTCCGAACGCCTGGCCGACAAAGGCAAGGCCGGGGCCGAAGAGATCACCTCGCTCATCAGCCGCTGCTTCACCGCCCTGATCGATGAGGCGTACACCTATGGGGGAGAGGTGCTCAAGTTTGGTGGCGACGCCCTCCTGGTGCTGTTTCGCGGCGATGACCACGAGCTCCGCGTTGCAGCAGCATCGGTCGCCATGCAAGACGCCCTCGCCAAGTCGAGTGCTGCGAAGTACGCGAGGTTGACGATGACCGTCGGTGCCTCGGAAGGCCCCTTCGACGTCTTCATGGTGGGTTCTGCCACCCGAGATCTCCTCATCAGCGGAGACCGAGCGTCGAACGTCATCGAGCTCGAAGGCGAGGCGGGAAAGGGTGAGACGCTCATCAGCGCAGCCATCGCCGCAGTGTTGCCCGACTCGATAGAACGAAAGGCAGACCCGCTCGGATTCGTCATCGATCAGGTCGTCGATGCCCCAAAGCCGGGTCCGAACACCGACGCGATCGACGCGTCATCCGTCGACACCCTGATCGCACCAGCGATTCTCGAGCAGTTCGCCGCGTTCGACGAACTCGGCGGCGAACACCGAATCGTGGCCGTCGACTTCCTCAAACTCGACGGGGTCCAGGCGCAGCTCGATGCCAACGGCGGCCAAGCAACCGCGGATGCACTCGGGCACGTCTTCGACGAGGTGCACGAAATCGGCCAGCGATTCGACGTGACGATCCTGCACACCGACATCTCGCCCGACGGGGTCAAATTCCTGTTGTGCGCCGGGGCGCCGCACACCACTGGACAAGTGAGCGATGCGATCCTCGAAGCCGCACTCGAGATACGGGACATCGACACCCCCTTCGTGTTGAAGCAGGGCATCCAGCAGGGCCGATGTTTCGCCGGCTTTCTCGGTTCGCAGTATCGCCGTGCGTACACGCTCATGGGCGACATCGTGAACACTGCCGCCCGTATGCTCGGCCCCGCGCACGACGGCGAAATCGTGGCCGTCGACGACGTGTTCACCACCACACGAACCGTCTTTGTCACCGACCCGCTGGCGCCCGTCGTGGCGAAGGGCAAGACGGAACCGATCGCCGCGAGCCTCGTGGTCTCGACGTCGGAGTCGAACAAGTTCACCCGCCAAGCGGCGCCGCTCATCGGGCGCGACGCGCAGCTGGCACAACTCACCGACATCCTCGAGGAGTCCGGAGGGATCGCGCAGCTCGTTGGCCCCGCCGGCGCCGGTAAGAGCCGCTTGCTCGATGCACTCACGGATGAAGCCTTTGGGCGTGGTCGCAACGTCGCATCAGGCCACTGCTCGCCGTACAGCCAAGCAAGTCCGTACTCGGCGTTGCGCGTGCTTCTCCGCAAGGCACTCACCATCGACTCGTTCGCCGACATCGAGACGGTCGGCGACATCTTGGTCAAGATGATTCGCCACTTCGCACCCGAGCTCGAGCCGATGGCTCCCGTGATCGCGATTCCCGTCGGGGCCAAGGTGGCGGCAACACCCGAAGCCGATGCGATCGACCCGAAGTACCTTCGCAGCCAGATCAACACCCATGTGCGAGCACTGCTTCTCGCAGTTCTCCCCCCAAGGTCGATGATCGTCATCGAAGACGTGCACTGGATTGATGATCCGTCGTCGGAGTTCTTCGATCACCTCCTGTCGAGCAGCAACGAGGGCGAATGGACAACGATTCTCACCCGTCGACCGGAGGGAGAATGGCAACCCGAGGCCGGAAAGCAGCGGTTCGAATCCGTCGCGGTCGAACCTCTCACCGGCGGAGACATTCGAGAACTCGCGATCGCAACGTCGGACGAGCACCTCACCGATCGTCAGCTCGACGTCGTCGTCGAACAAGCAGCGGGCAATCCGCTGTTCGCAATTGAGCTCGCGAAGGCAGTCGGCAGCCAGGAGACGGTTCCAGACACCGTCGAACAGCTCATCGGAGCGCGAGTCGATGCTCTTGCGCCGAACGAACGCCATGCACTTCGGGTCGCATCCGTTTTTGGCTACCGGCTCCGTCGAACCTCCCTCAAGGAGATCTTCGCACCTCGAACGCTTCCGCCGATGCGCAACCTCAGCGAGTTCGTGTCCGTCGACTCGCGGGGCAACATGCAATTCACCCATGCGCTGTATCGGGAGGTCGCGTACGAGGGTCTCCCCTATGCCGAACGCAAGCGCCTCCATCGCACGGTCGGCGAACACCTGGAGGCTTCGGTCGACGATCCGTCGACCCTGGCCGATCTTTTGGCGCTGCACTTCTCCGAAGCCAAGGACTCGGCGCGCACCTGGAAATACGGCGTCATGGCCGGCGACAAGGCCCAACAAAACGCGGCTACGGCCGAGGCTGCGATCAACTACGGACGTGCAGTGCGAGTCGCAGGCAGATTGCGCTCGATCGACGCCGCAGAACTCGCGCGGGTGTCACTCGAACTCGGTGACTCCACATCGCTGCTGGGAAGATTCGAACAGGCCGAACGCGCATATGCGAGCGCGCGCCGAACAACCAGTGATCTCGAAATAGAGCTGACTGCAATGCTGCGAGTTGGGCGCCTGCGAGAGCGGCAGGGCCGACCTACCGAAGCTCGGAAGTGGTACGAACGCGTCCGCGGAGTTCTCGCATCGAAGCCAGAGCAGGAGTACCTCTCCGTACGATCCGAAATGCATCACCAAGTCGCCGGACTTCTGCACCGCCGCGGTGATCAACAAGGGTGCATCATCGAAGCTCGCCGGGCCCTTGGCACCGCAGAGGACTCCGACAGCGTCGATGGCATGGCAGAGGCACTCATCTTCCTCCACCTCGCCACGGTCTATCTCGGTCGCCGCGACCACATCGGTTATGGACCTCGCGCCCTCGCACTCTTCGACGAACTCGGCAACTACGCACGAAAGTCGATCGTTCTCAACAACCTCGGCATCGAGAAGTACTTCAATGACCGTTGGACAGAAGCGGCAGACTTCTACGCCCGTTCGGCCGAGGCTGGCACGAAGTCAGGCTCGCTCATCGAAGGCATGCTCGGAGCACTCAACAGCGGCGAGATCCTCTCCGATCAGGGCCATTGGGATTCGGCGATCGAGTTGCTCGAGAATGCACGTCGTAACTGGGAAGGCGGACGGTATCCAACCGGCCTCGCGATTGCGAACCTCTACCTCGGCATCGCGCACAGTCGAAACGGAAACGACGAGGTGGCTGAGCAGTTGCTTCTGCGAGCTCATGAAACGCTCGACGAACTCGGCCTACAAGACCAATGTCTCGACGCCCTCTCGCACCTCTATTGGCACCAGGCTCAGACCGGTGCGGCTGATCGAGAGCAAATCGCGGCATTCATTGACAAGGTCGGACCCGACAGCGGTGCGGGAACGCGAGCGCTTCAGGCTCTCGGCTGCGCTTGCGCACTTGACGGTGAGTGGTCTGTCGCACGGACACAGGTGATCGATTCGCTCTCATCCACGACCGGGTATGGACGTGCGCTCACGCTCCGGCTTCTCGATCACTTCGACGGTGACGCGGCGGATCCTTCGTGGAGTGTGGAAGCACAGGAGATCTTCGACGATCTCGGAGTCGTTCGGTTGCGGTCGCTGCCAGACCCCCCGGACTGACAGCGACCACTCCTCGTCAACGAACTACAGCTCGCATCCCGACAGCTGATCGGTACCACCACCACCACGGCAGCGATCGGTTCCGTTGCCGCCTTCGATGGTGTCGTCGCCCCAGTCACCGCGGAGATCATCATCGTCATCGCCTCCGTCGACCGTGTCGTTGCCGCTGCCAGCGGACACCCAATCCTCGCCGGTGCCACCGTCGATGGTGTCTCGTCCCCAGCCGCCGTAGATCGTGTCGTCGCCCGATCCACCGGAGATGGTGTCGTTGCCGTACGAACCGCTGATGAAGTCGTTGCCTCGGCGACCCTGAATGTCGTCTCGACCTCCGCCGCCGTACAGATCGTCATCGCCACGGTTGCCGATCAGGGTGTCGTTGCCTCCACCGCCGATAAGAACGTCGTTGCCCTTACGACCCATCAGTACGTCTCCACCGCGACCGCCGCTGAGGAGGTCCCAGCCGAGGCCACCACTCATCGTGTCGTTTCCGTCTTGGCCGAGGATGACGTCATTTCCACGACCGCCATAGAGCACGTCGGGGCCGTTGGCGCCACGAATGGTGTCATGTCCACGACCGCCGAAGATGATATCGAGACCGCCACGGCCGTTGATCCAGTCGTTTCCGTCCAGACCGCAGATCACATCATCGCCGTTCGTGCCGTTGATGAAGTTGTTGCCATTGGTGCCAACGATCGTGCACGTTGCCGTCGTGAGCGTCGTCGAGACCGATGCGCCGGTGGCGTCGGTGATCGTGACCTCAACGTCATAACCACCGCCCGTCGGATAGGTGTAGGTCGCTTCGAAGACTCCAGGCATGCCTGCTCCTGGAGCTTCCACACTGCAACCACCAGCCGCCGGACAGGTGGTGCCGTCTCCCCAGTCGACGGAGATCGTGTACGGAGCAACTCCGTCGACGAACTCGCCGTAGACGTCGATGGGTTCACCAGGAAGCGCCACGCCGTCGATCTCGACATCGGTGATCGTCGGTGGATCGCCAACGGGCACGTCGGGCTCCACCGTGTACGTCACGGTCTCACTGACCGAGTTGCCCAGAACGTCGGTGGCGGTGACCACAACAATATGTGAACCAACCGTTGCCGGTAGCGGCGCACCAGTCGTGATCGAAGCTCCATCGACCGTTGCCACACAGGTGGTCGGGCTCGGATCCTGACAGACGAAGCCGATGTTTGGAACAGCGCTCTCGAAGAATATTGCACCGGGAGCGGGTGGCGCGATCGATACCGTCGGGTCGACCGTGTCGATTCGAATGGTCTCCGTGATCGTCTGACCATCTGCACGGGTCACGGTCACCGTGTTGACGCCGTCACCGCTCACGGTGAACACACCGCCAACCGGAACTGTCGTCGTGACTCCGCCTGGCTGCACCAGGTAGGTAGCAGTGAGGCCACCGGACGCCACCGAGATGTCGACATCGCCGGTGTACCACCCTGTCGGTGCATCGAGGTTCGCTGGGTCGACGGTGATGTCGAGACCTGGCGTTGGTGGCGGCGTGACGACCGTGTCGTCGTCGTCGAAGTTCCGCGCCTTGTTGGTCGCAAAGCCAACGTTGCCAGATGCGTCGACGGCTTGCACAAGGAACTCGGCCGTCGTCGTTCCCGCTGGCAGAAGCGCCGAGCCTGACCATTCGTCAGAGCCAGCCGCCTTTACCAGGTCGATACCAACCCAATCCACCGAGCCGGTGCCAGGGTTCGCGGCAACCAACAGGTACACGCGGGTGACCTCGGGAGTCGCAGCACCCGTGTCGATCGCACTCAACGTCACCGTGAGTTCGGGCCCCGCTGGAGTGGCTTCGAGCGTCGACTCGACAGCGCCGATCGTCGGCGCAGTGAAGTCGGTGTCGGTCTCTGCGGCGTAGTAGACGACGACGTCGATGTTGTCGTCGAGGCGCTGGACCGATCCATCCGAATCAAACTGCCCGGTTGCGATCACCAGGTTCTGGCGTTCACCCCCCGGGGTTGTCGCCGAATTGATCGTGACCGGCTTTGCCGGGAACACGACATCTCCGAGTTCGGGCTCTGGCAGATTCAACGACTCGTTGAAGATCGCCGTCGACACGACGGGGTCGCTCACGACGTAGTTCGAGTCCATTCCGAGCACCAGGGCTCCACGAGCAACGGTACCGAGCTCGGTCGAGTCCGCCGGATCGACCACCGTCACGTCATAACTCTGGCTCGGCTGAATCGGCATGCCCGGAGCAACGATCGTCTGCGGATCGCCGTTCTCGTCCGGGTTGCTGTAGATGTCGCCCAGAGCCGTCGTCGCGAGGGTGTTGACCGGGTCTGCCTGCACCGTGATCGACTCGTTGCCGGTCGAATCAGGTGCGGTCATGTTGTTCGGAATCGGATCGGCCGGAACCGGCGTTGCGCCGACTCGGTAGAACGGAATTCCGTAGAAGGTCGACTCCATGAGCGCCTTCTCGTCATACACGCTGAACACCGACAGGTCGGAGGCGTACTCGTTCTTGGCGAACGTGAGCGCCTGACCAATCGTGGTGGTTCCCATTGCTCCTGGAATCTGAGTGGGTCGAACAGCTTTTTCGGCGAACAGCGCCATCAGCTTCTCGGTGTAGGCAACCGCTTCGGTGTCACCATAACCGAAGCCGGTGTTGCCGATGAAGATCGCTTGATCAGCAGCGAATGCCTGAGCCCAGTCACCGTTGTTGTTCACAGCACCGTCCAGAATCTGGAGGTCGCTCACCGACAGACCGCCATGACAGCCCATCGAGAAGATGATCGAACCTTCCAAGAGTCCTGGCGTCGCATTGGACACCGTGTCGGCAAGGAAATTGTTCGTGAAGTTCGGAACCTTGTCGCCATCGGCGGGGAGCGCCCGGTAGTGGTCGAAGTGGGCGTTGAGCGAGATGAGGTCAGGTGCGCCTCCAGGCGGAATCACCTTGGCCTCGGCATCGTCCTTGTCCCACTTGTCCGGACCGTCGAAACCATCGGCGAGGTCATCGTCGACAGTCAGACCGGCAGCGAGAAGATCAGCTGCGATCTCCTCTGAGCTGTCGACCAGGAAGTCGTAGCCGAGCACTGCGGCGGTGTTCGCGTCGAGCGCACCATTGAAATCCTGGAAGTGCTGCAGCGCAGCCTCGATCTCGGCTGGTGTCTCGACCATGCGGCCCAGGGCGATGTCGCTCACGTACAGGAAGCGGTTTCCTAGGCTCCGGGCGGCCGACTCGCCGTACGGCTCATCGGACAGGTACTGACGATCCCAGAACGATGCACTGAGTGCGTTGATGTTGTTCGCATCACCGAGGGCGTTGTCGCCGATGAACTCGTAGCGGTAGTCGTACTCGTTGGCGATCTCGGTCACGTCGAGGAGACGCGCCATCGGGATGATCTGGTCACCGCCGAGAACCACCACGTGCTCGAGGGTGTCACGCAATGGATCGATCGCTTGCTCGATGATTGCCTGGACGACAGCATTGGCCGATTCGGGCGAACAGCTCGCATCGGTGTCCCAAGCGTCGTAGGCGGCTCGAATGGTCCCGTCGCCGTCTACCGAGACCACGACCGGGTCGATACCAAGTTGTGGGTTCACATTCAGGTATGCGATGAACTCGTCGATCTCGGTGTCGAGGTCAGCCCACTCTGCTGGGGAGTAGAGCGAGGTCATGCGCTGCTCGTTGACGAGAATCAGCGTGTTTGCCGTCGAGCCGGTCAGCGCCGGGAACGTGCCGATCGTGCCATCGGTGATTTGGCCGTTGGCTGAACACACGGGACGGTCGTCGGCATCGACAACGGCGATCTGCAACGCCGCCGGTTCGACGTTGGTCGCGCCGTTCGCCCCGAAGACCTGAATGTAATAGGTGCCGGCCGGAAGAGCGCCCGTGACGAGTAGCTCGTTTTCGGTTCCCGGAGAGTTCGAGAGGTCGATGAACTGCAGGTTCGAATCCTCTTCGTCGAGGCGACGGAAGTCGTTCAACGGTTCAGTGTCTGCACCGGTCTGGTCCGGGTCGGTGATCGGCTCGAGCGGTGACTCGTCGGACTCGCCGGTCAGCGCGGCTGCTACCGCATTGTTGGCCGGGTCACCGTAGAGGGCGATGTCGAGATCGGCCGTGAGGCTCGAGAGCTGGATCGCCAGCTCGTCGTTCTCACCGATCGTGATCGAGAAGACGTCGTTGTCGGTCTCGCTCGAGATGTAGGTGAGGTAGACCGTGTCCTCAGCCGCCGGTGTCGTGGCGGGGAAGTCGTTCGGTTCGGTTCCCTCGGTCACCGCGACCGCCGCGGTCGCGAAACCGCCCGCGTCGGTGCCCTGGATGTTGGCCGTGGCGCTGATGCTGGTCGAACCGATCGTGACCGTCGGCTTGACATCGAACTGCACGAACACGATCGAATCTGGGATCGCACCATTCACCGTCCACGTCAACGTGTTGCCGTCGATCGTGGGTTCGGATGTGAACTCGTTGAGGTTCTCATCTTGGATGAACGTCGAGCCGGGAACGTACGAGGCCGTGCCCGGCAGCTGGGCGCTCACGTCGACCGTCTTGTTGTTGGTCGTATCGCGCACCTCGAACTCGGCCACGAAGGTCACCGGCTCGATGAGGCTGTCCGGCAAGTTGCCGGTCTCGACCTCGGTGAAGTCGAGTCCGTCGAACGCTGCCGGGTCGAGACCGACGAGCGCCAGGAACAGATCGGCGATTTCGTAGCCGTACAGCGCTCCGACCAGGTCGGCCTGGGCCAACAAGTCAGCCACAGTCCACGTGTCGAAGCTTGCGAAGTTCTGGCCGAACAGGTCGAGGAGTGTGAGATCCCCCAGCTGCTCGTCCGTCACAGTGCCGAGCGTGCCACCCTGCGCTGCGAAGTCGGTCAGGTCGACCAGGTCGGTCAGATGGAGCAGACCCAGGATCCCACCGAGCTCTCCCAAGTTGAAGCTGCTCGTGTTGCTCGACAGGAGCAGGTCTCCAAAGGTCGCGTCGCCGAAGTAGTCGAAATCACCGAAGGTGAAGCCGCTCAAGTACGTCTCGAAGACGTCTGCCACGAGCGTGGAGTTGGCGAACGGTTCGCCGGTCAATGGATCGATGATCGCACCGACTAGATCCTCGTAGGTGACCGACCACAACGAGTCGTTGAGGTCACCGAGCAGCACGTCCTGCACAACCGAGGCCGGCAGGTCGCCGAGGGTCAAGTCGTCGAGATCGGTCAGATCGCCGACGAGCAGGCCGCTCGCTGCGAGGGCGTTCTCGAGATCTTCTCGAGTCGCGTCGTTCAGTGAATCGGCAATGTCGCCGAGACGGAGGCCGCCGAGCCACGGCTGGATCTGCGAGAGGGTGATCGTGGTCGGGTCGATCGCGCCAGCGATGATCGCATCGCCGAGCGTGTCGATGTCACAGTCAACCAGCGAGCAATCGAACCCGATTCCCGACAGGGGCGCTCCTGCAACGTCGATGCCCGACAACGGGATACCCGATAACGGTGAACCGACCACGTCGATACCCGACAGCGGAATACCGGAGAGTGGCGTTACGCCAACCGCGATGCCCGAGAGCGGTGCGCCGATGATCGGAATTCCCGACAGCGGAATACCCGACAGAGGCGATGCCTCGAGGTCGATTCCCGACAATGGCAGGCTGTCGAGCGTGATGCCCGACAACGGGATACCCGAGAGGGGCGAACCCTGAACATCGATTCCCGACAATGGCAGGCTGTCGAGCGTGATGCCCGACAACGGGATACCCGAGAGCGGGGTGCCGGCGGGATCGATTCCCGAAAGAGGAATTCCCGAGAGCGGGATTCCTGAGAGCGGGATGCCGTCGAGGGTGATTCCCGAGAGCGGCAGCGAGGCAATCGTGATGCCCGACAGCGGAATACCTGAGAGTGGAAGCTCCGCGATCGGAACGCCGCGGAGCCCGAGCTCGGCAATGGTCGTGTTGTCGAGGAAGTCTGCCTCGCTTTCGAGCGGCGCACGGAACGAGCAGTCGTATTCCGAAGCGAGCTCGCTCAGCAGGCTGCACCAGTCGGAGCCAATGCCAGACAACGGAATACCCGACAGCGGCACATCGGCCAGACCAATGCCCGACAACGGAAGGTCGGCCAATGGCAACGAACCGACATCGATGCCAGACAACGGAATGCCGGACAATGGCACGTTGCGTAGCTCGATGCCCGACAGCGGGATTCCCGACAGGGGTGCATCGTCAACGGCGATACCCGACAGCGGTATACCGGAGAGTGGTGTGCCGTTGAGGGTGATGCCCGAGAGCGGCAATCCCTCTGGGCCGATGCCTGAGAGAGGGATACCCGACAGAGGCGTATTGCCGACGTCGATACCCGACAGCGGAATGCCCGACAACGGCGAGTTCTGGAGTTCGAGCTCACCGACGTCGATTCCCGAAAGCGGCGTGCCAGTGAGGTCGATGCCCGACAACGGAATACCCGAAAGAGGGATGCCCGAGAGAGGAATGCCGGACAATGTGGCGTCAAGCAGGGTCGTGGTGTTCGGATCGCACGTGCCACTCAAGTACGGCGCGAGGATCGTGCACCACGGAACATCTGTCGAGATGCCCGACAGTGGGAGATCGCCAAGGAGGATGCCCGAGAGCGGAATGCCGCTCAGCGGTGTGCCGTCGACTTCGATTCCCGAAAGCGGCGTCGAGAACAACTGGCCGCTCGCCTGCGGATCCTCAGCGACGTCACCGAGTGTGATGTCTACCAGCGGCACGTCGGCGAGGGCGCTTCCCGTGCTGTCGAACAACGCGGACCAGCCACCATCGATATCGACCTCGATGACCGGGATGCTCGACAATGCCGAGGTCTCGTCGAGAAGGATGCCCGACAGCGGCGTCGAACCGAGCTCGATGCCCGAGAGCGGTGAATCGGCTACGTCAGTCTCTCCGAGACCGGCAGCAGCGATAGAGGTGCCGTCGTCCGACGCGTCGTCGAGTACCTCGGCGCTGAAATCGCCCACGGCGATACCCGAAGGAGCCACGGCGACGGAGGTCGGACCAAGAGGGTCGAGCCCAAGATCAAAGAACAGCGTCGGGTCGTCAGGCGCAGCGCTTGCGACGAAGAAGTAAACCGCACCCGCATTGGAGCCTCGCACGTTGTCATCAAACGGAGCACCGACGAGCACCGACTGGCCCGAAACGCCGACGGCGTTACCGAACTGATCATCAAATGCGTTGTCGACTGCCGTGAACGTGTCCTGCTGTGTCCACGTTCCCGCGAGCAGGCGGAAGGCATACGCCTGTCCTGTTCGTGTACCGCCAACCGACTTGGCCGCGGCGCCGACCACCATGACGTCGCCATCGAGATCGACGGAGAACCCAAAGAAGTCGGACGTTCCGATGTCATCTGCAGCAACGACCTGTTCGAGATCGGCGCCGGTGGTCGACAGGTTGGTATAGGTCTCTACGAGGCCGCTGGCCGGCGCTGGACCGTCTGCGAGCGTGCCCACTGCGAGACGTCCGCTGTCAGCGGCCACCGACCAGCCGAAGAGGATCCCTGGACTATCTGCTTCGATCGAGCCAGTGAACTGATTGACACTTGAATCGAAAATGTAGACTCGTCCAGCCTCGTCATTGGGGAGGTTGTCCCAACGCGGCGCCCCGACGAATACAAGATTGCCGTCGACCGCGAGGCTCGCACCGGTCTCTTCACCAGCAGCGATTCCTGCTGGGGCAAATTCCTGCCCCGTTGTCGCATCCAACCAGCTGAGACGAACGAGCGGCGCAACGGTCGAATTCTTGCCGACGAAGACGTTGTTGCCGTCCAGCAAGACCGACGTCGGATTGCCATTGGGGCTCAGTGTCGTTCCGAGCACTTGCACGTAGTCGCCGAGGATGACCTCGTAGTAGAGGACGTCGCCCGTCGACGTGGCAACCACCATTCGTTGGGCAGCGCTGTCGATGTCGACATCAATGACATTGGGTTCGCTGAAGGTTTGTGAGATCGTCCAGATCCCGCCGACATTCTCGAGAATATGCACTCGGTCGGTGCCGGTCTCCGCTACTACGGCTGTCGTTCCCGAGACTGCGAGTTCGCGACCGAACTCACCACTGGCATCGGGCGTGATGATCTTGTTGGGGATTGCCGGCTCTGCATCGGTTGCGGTGTAGGAGTAGATCGCGCCTGCGTTTTGCCCCTGTGGGTTGTCATCGAGGTTCGCGCCGACGAGTACGTCGTTGCCGACGATGTCGACTGCGAAGCCTGCCTGATCGGCCGACGCAAAGTCAGAAGCCGTGAACTTGTCAGTCTCGACCCAATTCACTCCGTCGAACCCGAACGCGGTCGCTGTTCCGTGACGGTAGGGGATGCCACCTTGTTCGTAGCCGGTGGCACCGATGACCACGCTGTCGCCGTCGACGGCGATCGACCAGCCCCATCCACTGAGGCCGGAGCCGCCACTCGGATCGAGCGTCTCCACCAACGTCAGGCTCGGGGTCGGCGGTGCGACGAACTCGTAGACGTACGCTTGCCCGTCGAACGCTCCGCCGGCGTTGTGTGAGGGGGCGCCAATTGCCACCGTCGTTCCATCGGCGGACACACCGTGACCGAACCGGCCGCCATCAGGCGCATCGATCTCGAGGATCCAGCTCGATGCGCCGTTGTCCCACACGTGGACCTTGCCAGCATCGGCAGAAGCACCCGGAGCACCGACGAAGACGAAGTCGCCGCTGGCTTCCATGTCGGTTCCGAATTCGTCCGCGAGGACGACGCCTGCTGGTGGTCCGACGGGACCATTGCTGCCATCGGCCCAGAAGTACTGCAAGAAGAGGTCGCCAGGAGAGAACGACGATGCGACAGCCACGAGGACATCGTTGCCCGAGATCGCAACCGACCCGCTCGTGAGGTTCGCATCGTCTCCGGTGATGCCAGTGGGGGTGAATGTGCAGTCGAGCGCAGCACCGCATGCATCTTCCTGGTAGAAGATCACGTTGCCGTTGGAGAGAAGAACGGCCATCTTCCCGTCGGAGGGCTGGAAGTCGACGTCGATGACGTTGGCGAAGTACTCGAAGGTTTGCACGATCTCCCAGCCGCCTGCGCCGTCCGGCTCGATGCGATGCACGCGCCGGCCGTCCTCCTCGGCAACGACGCCACCGACGCCCCATGCCGACTCACCGACGGAGATCGCCGAGCCGAGCTCGCCTGGTGAAGCGAAGTTATTCGAAACCAACTTGTTCGATGGCGCTGGCGTCTGGTCTTCGGCGTATTGCTGGGCGTAGAACGCTCCGGCTTCTTCGCCGTTGTCATCGACGCCAGGAGCACCGAAGACGATCGTCTTGTTCGCACCGGCGTCATCGATGGCGACGGCACGCCCGATGCTGTCCTGCACCGCACGACCCGCCGGTTGGATCCGTTCGACCGGCCCGTCGATCCAGGCTTCGGTTACGTCGGCCAAACCCCAGCCGTAGGTGGGGTCATTGTAGAAAATGCCGACTTCTCCACCGAGGCCGTCGGAGCGGCCGACGACGATTGTGTCGCCCGAAACATCGACCTGGTTGTTCGGCAGCGCTCCGGCACCCGTGAAGAGGTCGCCGCTGAAGATCTCGCGCGTGGTCCAGCTGCCATCGGAGTTGCGATCGAGCACGAGGAGCACGTCGCTCCCGCTACTGAGCCCAGCCGTTACTACCCGGTCACCATCGATCGCCAGCGACTCGCCCGCACCACTCGGAATGTCGTAGAAGTCATCGCGCGTCTGGCCGGCGCCGAGTCCATCGTTGATCGTGTAGAAGGTGAGCGAGTCGCTCGAGTTGCCGATGACGAGGCGCATGTCATTCGAGCCAGGGATCTCATCGAGGTCGATCGAGCGACCGTAGCCATTCCAGGTGTCGCCATCATCGATGATGAACCGGGGGACATAGGTGGTGCCGCCAGCGTCCCAGTCGTACACCCGAACTGCGCCGCAGTCGTCGCAAGCTGCATAGTCATAACCGGTCATGCCCACGACGAGTACATCGCCGTCTGTGCTGATGGCTACGTCGCTACCGAACTCGAGGCCGTTCACCAGGTTGTCCCCTGGTAGTCCCTCGATTGAGTCTCGAAGGGTCCACGTGCCACCGCCGAACTCGTAAACGTCGACCCGGCCCAGCACACCGGTCGAGGTTCCGACAGCGAGGAAGTTGCCCTCCATGTCGAGCGACTCGCCGTAGAGACCTGCTTCTTCGCTCGCGCCGACGGGATAGGTCACGACCGAGTCGTACTCCCACGGATCGCTCGACGACGGGCGGTCGTAGAAGAGAACAGCGCCGCTGCCAAAGAGCGTCTCGTCGTCGGTGACCGAACCGACGGCCATGCGGTCGCCGCTGACGGCGATCGAATACCCAACCCGATCTCCCGTTGCTGCCGTGAGCTCGGCTCCGACGACGTAGGTGGTCGGGTTATCCGGCGTGTAGATGCCCACACGACCGGCCGACTCGGCGACACGACCGTTCTGGGTTTCATCGTGACCAGGTGAACCGCCGATTAGGAAGTTGGGTGTCTCGGCGACCGCGACGGCCGAGCCGTAGGCGTCGCCGGGCTGGTTGAACGTGTCGCTCGCATTATTGAGGCGCTGTGCGCTTCCGCCTGCGCCGCCGTTGTCCATCGTGTTGCCGGCGGGAAGGTAGCTGTACGCATAGACAACGCCGCCCGGAGAATTGAACGGCCCGCCGGTCATCACCGTGTCATTTGCGAATGCGACGTCATAACCGAAACCGTCATCCACCGTGAATGCGGAAATGTCGCCGAGTCCAACCGTAGCGGCACCGTTGGTGACGTTGACGACCTCGATTCCGCCGAAGCCGGTGCTGTTGGGGTTGCGGCGCGAGCGGTGTGGCATGCCGATCACGGCGATCGCGTCGTTGGACACACTCGCACGGCCAATCGCAACCGATGCGCCGTACTCTTGACTGACCGTATTGGACGGACCGACAGACGAGCCAGCTTGGTCGTAGTTGCCGGGGAACTGCTGGAAGCCGAAGTAGGCGCGGCCTTCGTCAGTTGCATCGGTGTCGTCACCCGGAGCGCCCGCGACAACGAGGAGGCCATCGTCGGTGATGTCGACCGACTCGCCGAGTCGGTCGCCGGCACTTGGTGTCGGCGATGCGAACAAGGTGAAGACTCCCTCTTCATCCACCTCGAGCGCTCCCGCTACGCCGGTCGGCGCGAAGATGTAGGCCTCGCCGATGTCGGTGATGGCGTCGCCAGGTGCACCGACGATCGTGGTCTTGTTCGCTGCGATGCCAACGTCGTACCCGAAGTTCGAGCCGGCGAAGTTGCCGGTCGACGAACCGTCACACGAACCGACCGTTTGATCACACGCGTACAGCGTGTCGGTGAGACCGTAGGTCCCACCGCTCAACTCGTAGATGAACACCGCACCGGCGTTGGCACCGTTCGTGTCATCGAGGGGTGCGCCGACGACGAGGAAGTTTCCGTTGATGTCGACAGACCAACCGAAGTCGGCCGAACCGGTGCCGGGGTAGTCGACCGAGTCGAGCAGGTTCCAGTTCGCACCGTCCCATTCGAAGACGTCGACACGACCGCGGTCTGTGCCCGCATCGGGAACGTTCGGTCGATCGGCCTCGCGAGCACTCACGGCCATGCGATTGCCGTCTGTCGCGATCGCTTCGCCGAACAGGTCGCCGGTCGCGGTCGCGGGCGCGAGAACTTCTTGCAGCGATCCGACGAGCGGATCGATGGTGACCGGGTAGACGGCGCCGGCAGCGTCGACGTCGATGCGCACGTTCGAACCGTCGACCGTCATCGTCGCGGGAAGGTCGGTGCCGTTCGCGTCGAAGGCCACGAGGTCGCGGTACCAGACCGACGTGCCATCGGCGAGGGTGAGGCGAACGGTGGTCTCGGACTCGGCGATTGGCGCTGCGTTGCCGAAGCCGACGAGGAGAGAGAGGTCGGTCGAGCCATCGGCCGGAGCAGCCGCCACGGTCCAACCCTGCTGGTACGAACTCCCGACCGCGCGCCACCACTCGGTGACGTCACCGCGTTCGTACAGAATGCGATCGCCATCTGCCACCGGAGCTACAGCCTCGACGGCGACACCCTGGTAGGTCGAGGTCGCGACAGAGAACGGCGTCTCGCCGCTCGTGAACGCGGGACCTGCGAGCATGAACGCCGCGTCCATCGGACCAACCGCAGTGTCGAGGGTCAAGCCCTCGCCGACCGCTGCGAGCTTGTCGAGCAAGAGCTGCTCGTCGCTCACCGTCGAACCGGTGATCAACTCCCGAGCCTTCGTGCCCAGGTCGCCGCTTGCGACCAGATTTGTCGTCGATGGAGCCAGAAGAGCTCCGACCAACATCACGACCGTGAGAACCGCTATCAACATCGTCGAAGACTGCTTGAGCCCTCCACGACCGTCTGACGAAACGGCACCAGCGAAAACAGCTGAACGCATTACTTGGTACTCCCACCCTGAACGCTGAGAGCTCTACTCCAAGCCCCTACACGTCGTGTCGCTGAAGGTACCACCGAATATCGCTCTATGTAAGGGTCGGGCGGGAGATCACACGCGAGGTGACCACCAGTTGTCACATCGTGGAAACACGCGCGAGAAACGACCTGAAAAAGCTCACTGCGTGGGAATGTGCTCGAGGACCAAACGCGAGTCGGTTTGCCGGACGCCGCCCTCGTCTCTCAGCCGATTGAGCAGCGCGTTCAAGTCGTCCGCCGAGGCCACACGAGCTCGCAGTCTGAAGTCGAGAGGACCAGTCAAGTGGAAGCACTCAACGACCCGATCGTCGTCGGCGACGAGTTCCATCAGCGGCGATCGTTGGCGATCATCGTTCAGCCAAACATCGACCGTCGCTTCCATTGACCGTCCAAGCTTGGCGTGATCGACCACAGCTTGAAAGCCGACGATCACGCCGCGCTCGATAAGCCTTTGCACTCGCGCGCCAGTCGCATTCGCGCTCAAACCCACCACTTTTCCCAGCTCGCGATGTGTCATTCGGCCATCGATTTGCAGAGCGCGGAGTATTTCTCTGTCAAGTTCATCAGTCACAGTGCTAATCACTGTAGTCAGTCCGATTGACTGTGACATTCAGTGCCCCACACTGTCACTTCTCCGTCATGATGAGCACAGAGACACAACCCCTCACAGGAGGACTGCAATGACGATCCAACAGCGCAACACCTTCGACAACCTTCTGACCGCCTGGCGCGAACACCAAGAGCTCCGTGACTGCGGCGCATCCATCGCTGACCTCAACAGCTCTCGCGCTCGTCTTGACGACGCACGCCTCGCGGCGATCACCGCTCGCTGAACAGCGACCCGATGCCGCGGGCGCCAGCCCGTACGCTTGACCCGTGGCCATCACGATCACTCCCTCTCTCGTCATTCCCGACGCCGAACTCGCCGAGAAGTTCAGCGCGTCCGGAGGGCCGGGCGGGCAACATGCGAACAAGGCTGCAACCAGAGTTGAACTGACCTGGGACCTCGCCGAGTCGACGGTTCTGAGCGACCACCAGCGTCAGGTGCTGATCGAACACTTCGGCCCCATCGTGCGCATCGTCGTCGACGACGAGCGGTCGCAATTGCGCAATCGCGACATCGCGGCGGACCGTCTTGCAGGTCGCGTGCGAACGGCGCTCACGCCCGAGAAGCCGCGCCGCGCGACACGGCCGAGTCGAAACTCACAACGACGCCGCGTCGAAAAGAAACGACAGCAGAGCCGCACCAAACAACTACGTCAACGCCCGAACTCTGACGATTGAGTTCGATCCGAGCTTGCTCGGTCGAACGGACGCGGCCTCCGCCCAGCTGCCGAGCATCGAGGAGCCCTCGGGCGACGGATTGCGACAGCAGAGCAACACTGTGACTGCAGCGACAGCACACTGTGACAGCTGCTACCACCGTTTTGGGACACTTCTGACTCGCTCGTGTCGTTACTAGAAGTATGAGTCCAACACAGCGCATCGCGACCTCGGTCGACGTCAGTCGTGACGCTGCGCGCGCGTCCGCTCGATGGTTCGTCGGCATCTCGCGCCATGGCGTCGTGGCTGCCGAACGCGTCGCCCAACTTCCTCAAAGTCGAAACGGATTTCGGCAGGTCCTCAGTCAATTCGCTGGCTCAATTCTCATCGGCCTCGGTGTGTCTCTGTTCGTCCACGCGCAGCTCGGCGTACCTGCTTTCGACGTCATGCTCACCGCGTTGCGCGACCTGCTCGGCATCACGCTCGGTCAGGCGGGCTGGCTCTTCACCAGCACTCTCTTTCTGGTCGCGACATTCCTCGGTCGACGACCAAAGATCAGTGGGTTGTTCTACATGTTTGCGAACGGCATCGCGATCGATGTCTGGCTCCACCTCATACGCGATCCAGAACCACTCCCGCTTCGTCTTCTATTCGTGGTACTCGGCACGTTGGCCATCGCCGGCGGCGTCGCTCTCGTGATCCACGCAGGACTCACTGGCGGCGCGATCGAACTGTTGATGAACGCCGGAGAAGACCGCGGGCTGGATCCCTTCAAGCTTCGGCGCACGATCGAGATTCTCATCGTGGTCGGAGGCGTTGCCCTCGGCGGGGACATTGGTTGGGCGACGTTGGTTTTCGTCCTGACTATGAGCCCGTCACTCAAGGCAGGCCAGCAAGCGCTGGCCGACCATCGAGCTGGCCGATCAGCCCGGCTCGATCAGCTCGACTGATCTTCGACTCGCGTCAGTTTTGGACCACGTGAATTCCGTCGACGACCTCTGACCCGAACCCGTTCGCCGCGCCATCGAAGAACAGCGTGTGCGATCCACACGACGTCGCAGCTCCGATGCTGTGCCCCAAGCAGGTGAAGACCTCCGAGCCTGAGCCAGCGACACCTGGCACAGCGAACGTACCGCGGGTGGTGAGATACAAATCCCCGTTGCCCGCCACGGCGGCGCCGTGCACATCTTCACTGCCTGAGTTGTTGAGCGCGACATCCGATCCATCGAAGTACCGCGCCCAAGCTCCGGCCGTCGTCGCCCCAAGCGAGGTAGGAGTGAACCGGATCAGGTCCTCGTCTGCAAGCCCACTGAGTCCTGGCACCGATGGCGAGCCAGTCGTGCTGAGCAGGAGGTCACCATTCGCCAGCACGGCGATGCTGTCGACATCCTCACCATTCGATGTGAGCGAAACATCGGAGCCATCGAAATACATCTCGAACGTTCCTGCGGTCGACGTGCCCGTCGAGGTCGGGACGAACCGCACGATGTCAGAGTCATCGATGGCCCCGACGTCGGGCAGCGTGGAGGCCGACACGATGCTCAACAGCACAGACCCATCGTCCAAGATGGTGAAGGCATCGACGTCACGTGCCCCGGCGCCGCTCAAGCCGATGTCGGAGCCATCGAGGAACATCGACCAACTAGCCGTCGTCGTGTCAAAGGCCAAGATGTCCTCATCCGAGAAGCTCACACCGCCAACCGCTCCACCGGAACTCGACGAGACGTAGAGCGTCTGCCCTCCCCCAGGAGGCGCCGCAGGTTCGACGGTGATCACGAGGGTGTCGACCGCCGTCGCCCCACCGTTGTCGGTGACCGTGAGTTCGATGGTGTGTTGTCCAACGGGCAGAGTGAGGTCGGCCGTCTCGGTCGTGGCGAGCACGTTTGCATCCTGCCTCCACGACCAGAAACTCACCAGGCCGTCCGGGTCCGAGCTTCCGGCAGCGCTGACCGAAACGACGGCGCTGCCGTCATCGTCGGCGTCTTCAACGGTCTGGTCCGGACCAGCGGACGCGACCGGTGCCTCGTTCGCGGCGACAGTCACGATGGCGGTGTCTGTACCGGTCGCATCGTCGCTGTCACGAACGGTGAGTTCCAACGTGTTCACTCCGATGGGGAACGGAATTCCCTGGAGTGCCGATGTGCCGACGAGGACGCCGTTCAACCGCCACTCGTAAGAGGCAATGGGTCCCTCGACATCGCTCGATCCAGTGCCATCGACAATCGCGCTTGCCACACCGTCACCGTCGGGATCCGCGAGGTTGAGGTCCGGGCCTGCTGACGCAGTGGGCGGATTGTTCGTCGGGTCAGGTGGAGCCTCAACCGTGACCACAACGACGTCCGACGCAACCCCTCCGAGGTTGTCCGTCACGGTCAGTGTCACTTCGTAGACCCCGAGAGGTCGAGTCACGCTGAAGGTCGGAGCGTTTCCGAAAGGGTTCCCATTCAACGTCCACCCATACGACACGATGGTGCCATCGGGGTCAGACGATGCGGTGCCGTCGAACGTAACGACCTCGAGCGTGTCACCATCGGCATCGACCACGGTCTGGTCAGGGCCCGCGTTCGCGATCGGTGGTTGATTCGTTCCTGGATCGAACGGATCGACGGTCAGGACCACCGTGTCGCTCGCCGATGCGCCGTCGCCATCGGTGACGGTCAAGGTGATCGTGTGAGTCCCGACAGTGAGTGGTACGTCGGGGGCGACACCTGCGGCGATCTGCGCGCCGTCCTCGAACCATGCGTACGAACTGATCGGACCTTCGGGGTCGGACGAACCAGAAGCATCGAGCGTGAAGAGTTCGACTCCGGTGTTGTCGGTGTCGATGAGAGTCTGGTCGGGTCCGGCGTTTGCCGTGGGAGGTGTGTTGGTTGCCGCAGCTTCGACGGTGATCACCACCGTGTCGGTTGCGATCGCGCCATCGTCGTCAGTGACCGTCAGCGTGATCGTGTGTTCTCCGACGTCCAGCTCCACGTCGAGTGTCGGTCCACCGGGCTGGGCGAGGACGGTGATGGTCACGTTCGCCACGCCGTTCGCACCGAGGTCGTCGACGACGAACAACGTGAGCGTGTGTGTGCCGACCGGAAGCGTGGTTGTGAGATCGACCGCGTTCCCGATAGTCGTTGCGCCATCTCGCCACTCATAGGACGCGATGGTTCCGTCGAGATCGAACGAGCCACTCCCGCTGACCGTCACCGACTCGTCGCCGCTGCCGTCGTTGTCCACGACGGTCTGATCCAGGCCCGCGTCCGCGGTTGGTGGCATGTTGGTCGCTCCACCCGTCTCGGCTTGGATCGAATTGACCCGCAACGTCTGGAGCCAGAAGTCGGCTCCCGGTGACAGATCCGACGCGAATCGAAGTGTCACCGTCGATGCTTGTGCTGGCCACCAAGAGAGCGGAATCTGCAGAGCCGATCCGCCGTAGAACGTGAATTCCCCGGTGGCGTCGCTCGGGTGGAAGGAGTAGTAGTCGACGAAGGGTCCACCATCGAAGCTGGCCTGCACATTGACGATGTCGTTCGGACCGAACGCATCACCTCTCGCCCAGTATGTGATGTCGAGACCGGTCGTCCCAGGAGCCGGCGTGAATGTGCGTGCGAGCGTGGAGTTGCCGCGCATCAATACATGAGGCGCAGTCGGGAACGAAACCCCCGCATCTGCGAGAGTCACATCCCCCGTCGTATTCCAGCTTCCGAGGTCGAGCCACTCAGCGAACTCGAACGTCGTGGGTGCGAGACCGGGGAAGACCGCCATGACGTCGCCGCGTCGGATCCCTTGATCGTCGGTCACGACCAGAGTGATGAGGTGTCCGTAGGCGGCGATTGGACTGATCGTCGAAAGCTCGAACGTTGCGATGGGACCCGTGCCGACCAGAACTGCACCGGTGGCGGCGCTGTTCGTCGCTTGATACCACTCGTAGCTGACGATCGATCCGTCGGGGTCGAACGATGCAGTGCCATCCACGGTGACCGTGATGATCCGATCTGCGTCGACATCGAGTACATCTTGATCAGCACCGGCAACGGGGACCGGAGGGGTGTTGGGGTTCGCCGGGAACTGCGAACCGTTGTAGAGGAATGCAGCTCCCTCGTTGAGCTCGCCGTTGTCGTAGAAGGCCTTGCCCACGATGATGTCGATGAACCCGTCGTTGTCGACGTCGCCCGCACCTTGGGCATCGAAGCCGTACCTGTTGCCGAGTCGGGCTGCGCCTTCCTGACTGGCCTCCAGCCGACTGTCGGCCTCGGCGATCGTCGAGGCGCTGATGCCCTCCGCGCTGCCTCGGTAGATGTACGCCACACCCTCGCTATCGAGGCTGCCCGCGTAGTGGAGCGCGCCGACGACCCAGTCATCAAACCCGTCTCCATCGATGTCGCCAGGTCCGGCGACGGTTCGACCCAAAGACTCAGCGCTGATCGTCCCGAGGATGGTGGTGTCAGCTTGCGTAACCGAAGTGGCACCGAGGCCGCTCGGTCCACCGAGGAAGATGTACGCTGCCCCCTCGCCGACCGGGACATCGTTGGGAGTGAGGTCACGGGCTGGTGCCCCGACCGTGACGTCGGCGAAACCGTCGCCGTTGACATCGCCAGCGCCGTCGACCAAGAACCCGCCGAGCGGATCACCGAAGATCCGATCGTTGGCATCGAAGACGTCTTCAGCGACGATGCCGTTCGGGCCACCGAAGTAGGTGGTGACCTCGCTGCCGCCCACTACGATGTCCGCAAAACCGTCGCCGTTGATGTCCCCGGCTCCCGCTCCGTACGAGACCGATGCGTCGACGGGAGGAAGCGGCAGACCGGTGTCCTCGTACGGCAAGATCACCGTGTCGGCATCAGCGAAGCCGGTGCCGGTGATCCCGTTCGGTCCACCGTGGAAGATCAGGATCGCGCCATATTCGCCAGAACGATCATTGATCGGAATCCCCTCGGGGAATAGCGTGCCCTCTCTTGGCACGCTGACCACGATGTCGTCGAAGCCGTCGCCGTTGACATCACCAGCGCTGTCGACCTGATCACCCATGCCCGACAGAAGCTGATTCGCAAAGATGGCTCCATCCGCATCGGCAGGACCGGTGGCCGTGATCCCGGTTGGACCTCCATGAAAGACGAAGACGGCACCGTCGACGGCCAGCTGAGTGCCCGGCAGATTCGTGTCATAGAAGTGCGAGCCGACCAGCACGTCGTCGAAGCCGTCGCCGTTTACGTCGCCTGCGCTCGCGACGTCATTCACCGTCGCGCCAGCCTGGTTCATCTCGATCAGCGCGTGAGCGTTCGACGGGTTGTTCCCCACGGGTCCGTTCGGGCCACCAAGGAACACGATGGCTGCACCCTCGGCAAACTCGGTGCCATCGTCCCAGACCTCCGAGCCGATGATGACGTCACCGAATCCATCTCCGTTCACATCACCGGCGCTCGCGGACGAGCCACCAAACGAGTTGGGGACGATCCCCGGAGGATCGGCTTGGTTCGACTCGAAGAGGTGGTCGAAGGTTCCGCCATCGAGAACTCCGAGCGCGGTGGTGCCCCCGCCCGTGACGGGTGCGAGAGGTATGCCGTTCTCTGACCACTCGTAGCTCACGATCAGGCCATCCGAGTCAGTCGAAGCAGATCCGTCCAACGTCACCGTCTCGACGCCGTTGCCGTCGGAATCGGTGATGGTCTGATCCGGGCCGGCGGCTGCGACCGGCGGATTGTTCCCGGGGATCGGAAAGGGATTGACGGTGACGATCACGACGTCGGTGTCGGTCAGACCACCCGAGTCGGTGACCCGCAGCGTGATCGTGTTGACGCCGACCGGCTGACTGATCGCGACGCCGTTTGCGCTGGCGATGACCACTCCGTCTTTGATCCACTCATACGACGCGATCGGCCCTTCCGGATCGGTGCTGTTGAAGCTCTCGAGAATGACCGTCTCCACACCGTTGTTGTCGTCGTCGGTCACCGTGATGTCGGGACCTGCGTCGGCGGTCGGAGGTTGGTTCGCTGCGGGAGCATCTACCGTCACGACCACGGTGTCGGTCGCCGTCGCTCCATCACCATCGGTGACCGTGAGCGTGATCGTGTGCGTGCCAACCGCCAGCGTCGGAGTGATCGAGCTTCCCGAGCCAAGGTTCGTTGCTCCCTCGGTCCAGACAAACGCCGCTATCGGACCTTCGGGATCAGACGAGGCAGAGCCATCGAGTCCGACGGTTTCGGAACCGTTCTGATCCACGTCGACGACCGTGACATCGGGCCCCGCCATGGCGGTCGGATCTTGATTTGATCCGACGCTTGGAGTGCAGCGATCCAACTCGATCGACTGCGTGTCGACACCGTCGGACACGCTGACCACACAGGTCGGAGAGCTGAAGGGACTGACGCGGATATCGAAGGTCCCGTTGCCGTTCGCGCTGCCCAACACCGCTCCATCAACGGTGATGTCTGCGTTCGACACGGCGTCGGCGCCTTCGAGTCGGAGTTCGTTGCCTCGCAACTCCGCCTTGTCCAACGACAACGCCCCAACAGGCGCGGCCACGACGATGACCGAGACCAACACGAGCGCTGATGCCACCGAAACAAAACGTCCAATGCGACCCATGATCAACCCCCGATGCTCCCGCCTGCGCACACGGGAGACCTATAGCGAACAGCTTGATTGTCAAACGTCTCTACAAGTTACGGAACAACCACCAAGCGCGATATTGGACCTTGGTCGTACGACCATCGGTCACTCATTGTGGATTCTCTGACTCGTGGACCGCGATTAGCGCGGCATTCACGATGCTGCCCGCGTTGATTCCGGTCACTTCATGGAGGTCGGCGACCGTCCCGGACTCTCCGAAGCGATCCACTCCGAGAGCCAGCTGCCGAGTACCGAGCGCTGAACCTATCCAGGCGAGGCTGTGGCTCGAAGCATCGTGCACCGAGATGACGGGCCTTCTTCTCTCCACCGCGGGAACCAGCCGGTGCAGATGGCTCGGGTCGCGCACGATGGACGCAGACTGCGTCGACGCCGCGTAGGTTCGCTGCCAGCTCCGGTACGTGCGGTCTGGACTGGTGAGGTGGACGACCGTCGCCTGCACACCTTCGTCGTCGAGTTCGCTTGCAGCAGCCAGCGCCTCGGGTGCCATCACCCCCGTGGTCACGATTGTCACGGCAGGTCGACCATCGGGAGGTCCGTCGATCAGCCGGTACCCGCCAGCCAGGACAGCAGCACGCATCGCCGGCTCGCCCATGCGTTCGAGAGCAGCACCAAAAGACGCCTGGTCGATCGGCCTCGTAGACAGGCGCAAGTAGCAGCTCTCGCCATCGTCATCACCGAGTCGACGAAGCGCGTCACACAGCAACCAGTCGACCTCGGTGGCATAGGCAGGCTCGGCGTAGTGCACGTTCGGAAGTTCGGCACCGACCGACGCAGTGATCGTCGATTGATGTGCCCCGCCCTCCGGAGCGAGGGTCACGCCCGCAGGCGTTCCCACGACGATGAATCTTGCGTCGTTGTACACCCCATAGATGAAGGCATCGAGCCCGCGTAGGACGAAGGGGTCGTAGACCGCGCCAATCGGCAGGAGGTGATGTCCATGGTGGTCGTGGCTCAGGCCCAGCTGCCCGAGCAGCATGAACAGATTCATCTCGGAGATTCCGAGCTCGATGTGTTGTCCGTTCGGAGTGGGCGCCCACTTCAACAGCTGCTCGCCGCCTCCGTGATCGGCGCGCACGTCGGGGCTGTACACACCGGTCTTGTTGATCCAGCCACCAAGGTTTGTGGAAATGGAAACGTCAGGCGCCGTGGTGACAATCCGATCGGCGACACCATCGAGATCGCCCATACTCGTCAGCACCCGGCCAAAGGCGACCTGCGACGACGTCTGACCCGACACGACCGGGTCACGCGACCGATCGGGAATGGGAAGCACGGGGCGCGACTCCAGCAGCTGGTTGTTGATCTCGCCGCCAACCTCGGCGCACAGGCGGCCTTCCTTCGAGAACGCATCGAAGCGATCCCACTCGGTCTCTTCGGTGAGCCCAACATCGGCTCTGAAGTTGTCGATCTGCTCCGTGGTGAGAAGGGCCGCGTGGTTCATCGGATCACCAGCGATGGGAAGACCCCACCCCTTGATCGTGTACGCAAATAGAACGCTTGGTCGATCGGTGACCGCGTCGCACTCTGCATATGCGTCGAGGAGCGCCCGGTGATCATGGCCACCCAGGTCGGTGACCAACGCTCGAAGGTCATCGTCGTCGCGCTCGCCAGCAATTGCGTGGACCGCCTCGTCGGCACCGATGAGGAACTTATCGCGAAGCGCACTGCCACGGAGAGCAAACAACGACTGGTACCACTCGTTCGACATCGCATCGATGTGATCACGAAGGGCTTCACCACGATCCGCATCGAAGGCGGCTCGAAGCCGTTGGCCGTACTTGGCCTCAGCGACATGCCAGCCAGCATCGGCGAAGAAACTCTGAAGTCGGATCGCAGCGATGTCCGGGATCACCCTATCGAGGCTCTGTCGGTTGAGGTCGACGACCATGGTGAAGTTGGACAAGCCCTGCGTCGTCGGGTCGGCGATCGCCTCCCAGATATTGCCTTCGTCGAGCTCGGCGTCACCGACGAGTGCAATGAATCTCGCGTCGGGCTGTGCACCAATGTGATGGTCGAGGTATCGACGGGTGAGCGCGCTGAACAAGGGCGCGACCGCGCCGAGTCCGACCGAACCGGTCGAGAAGTCCGAGACGTCGGGGTCCTTCGTGCGACTCGGGTATGCCTGCAGGCCTCCACGTTGGCGAAGGGTCGTGAGATAGCTCCGGTCGAGCTCGCCTGTCAGGTACTTGATCGCGTGATACACCGGCGACGCATGCGGCTTGACGGCAACCTTGTCCTCACCACCGATGTGCCCGAACCAGAGCGCGGTCATGATCGACACCATCGACGCTGACGATGCCTGATGACCACCGACCTTGATCTCTGTGTCGTCACGACGGTTGGCCGCATCGATGATCCGGCAGGCCAACCACAACACGCGCTGCTCGATGTTCCGAAGCGTCTCGAGGTCAGCTGACATTCTGTTCCTCCGCAGTTCGAACGACACGCGTCGAGACCTGAATCCTATTCTCTTGTCCATGACCACACTTGACGACCACCGCCGTGTACCTCTTCTCTTCGGTCCATCCCCCGTCCATCCTCTGCCGCGTCTTTCCGAGGCGCTCGGCGGAAAGGTCGAGATCTGGGCGAAACGCGAGGACTGCAACAGTGGAATCGCGTTTGGCGGCAACAAGGTGCGCAAGCTCGAGTATCTCGCAGCAGACGCGCTCGATACCGGCTGCGACACGCTGGTGTCCATCGGTGGGATTCAGTCGAACCACACACGCCAGGTCACCGGTGTTGCCTGCCACCTCGGCATGAAGGCGGTCACCGTGCAGGAGGGTTGGGTCGACTACAACGACATGAACTACGACAAGGTAGGCAACATCCAGCTGACTCGGATCATGGGCGGCGATGTTCGGGTCGATCCTGCCGGTTTCGACATTGGCATCCGCGACAGTTGGAAGCGTGCACTCGACTCGGTGCGCGATGCCGGAGGCACCCCGTACCCCATCCCGGCCGGCGCCTCCGACCATCCCCTTGGGGGACTTGGCTTCGCGAATTGGGCTCGCGAGGTCGCCACGCAAGAGGCTGCACTCGACACCTTCTTCGACACCGTCATCGTGTGCACGGTGACCGGCTCCACACATGCGGGAATGATCGCCGGGTTCGCCCTCGAGGATCGAGACGATCGACGGGTCGTTGGCATCGATGCCTCGAAGACCCTTCCGCAAACGATCGATCAAGTCGCTCGAATCGCCCGGGACACCGCCCAGCGCATCGGCCTCGAACGTGAACTTCGAGAGGACGAGATCACCGTTCTTGCAGGGTACGAAGGACCCGCCTACGGCGTCCCCGATGCCGGAACCGTCGAAGCAATCCAACTCACCGCTCGGACTGAAGGCATGCTCACCGACCCGGTGTATGAGGGGAAGTCGATGGCCGGGCTGATCGGGATGATTCGGTCCGGTGAGATCCCGGCCGGATCCAAGGTTCTCTACGCACACCTCGGTGGCCAACCCGCCCTGCCCGCCTACGCCGGCTTCCCAGGCCTCGGCTCGCCAGAGCGAGAGCTCAGTCACTAAGGCCAGATGTCACCGATCGTGAACCCTTCGGGGAACGGATCGGTTTCGTCGAGAAGGTATTCGCCGCGCCCCGTGATCCAACCCTGGCCGCTGATCTCTGGAACGATCGCGTTGTACTCGCCGACGGACACCTCCTCGAGAATTCGCCCGTTGAACGTCGTTCCCAACGGCCCTTCGTGCACGAAGTCCTCACCCACGGCGAGCTGACCGCGCGCGTGCAGCACCGCCATCTGCGCGGACGTGCCCGTGCCACAGGGACAACGGTCGAGGGCGCCGGTCCAGGTTTCCGGGCGAGCCCAATCGAGCTGCCCGGTCGCAACCGTGACCGCATTTCGCCGATGTGCTCCTGCGACCGAAGGCGCTCCGGTCAGCTGCGAGATCGTCGGGCCGGTCAGTTCTGGATGCTCGGGATGAACGACTGGGCGTTGCTCGAGCGTGGCGACCCGGATCATTTCGCTGACGCGGGCGACCTCGCCTCCATTCGCTGCTGACAGATCGACTCCCAACGTGTCGCCGTTCGCAATCGCATAGAACATGCCGCCCCACGAAATGTCGACCGATACCGTTCCCAGCTCAGGAACCTCGATCGGCACCCCGAGCTCGAGCGCAAACGCTGGCACGTTTGTGAAGTGCACCCGCGTGACCTTGCCGTTCGAGCACTCGGCTCTCACACCGATCAGCCCCGCCGGAGCCTCGAGGGTCAACTCGGTCACCGGCTCCACCATCGGGAGCATGCCTGTTTCGAGCAGCGCAGTGACGACGCAGATCGTGTTGCTCCCCGACATCGGCGGGTACTCGGTCTGCTCCATGATGATGAACCCGGCGTCTGCCAGTGGATTGTCCGAAGGCACGATGGCGTTGCAGCACAGGCCGGGATAACCACGCGGCTCGCGCAACATCTGCAGGCGGATGTGGTCGGCCTCGCGCTCCAGCCAATGCATCTTCTCGAGCATCGTACCAGGCGGGAGCTCAGGCATTCCCGAAGTAATCACGCGGCCAGGTTCTCCCTCTGCGTGAACGTCGACGGCGGTCAGCCGCTTCGTGACCGTCACTGGTCAATCTCTCTTCAGTGAGGCACCGTCGTCGTTCTTGACCCACACGGTTCGCTGAGGGAAAGGAATCTCGATCTCCGCTTCATCGAGCGCCTTTTTGAGCCGCCCGTTGATTATCCGCGCTGCAGTCCATTGCTCTGCAGGATCGGTTTTCACCGCGGCACGAATCACCACCGCGCTTTCACCAAAGGCTTGTACGCCTTGAACCTCGGGTTCCTCGATGATCGTCGCCTCTTCGAGATTTTCCTGCCACACCTCATCGAGCGTGTGCTTGATGACCTCCATCGCCTGATCAATATCGGTGTCATAGGCAACCTCGATGTCAAAGATGGACTTCGACCAGATCTGCGAATAGTTGCCAACGCGTTGGATGACTCCGTTCGGCACTGTCCAAAGAACTCCGGAAACGTCTCGGACCAAGGTCGTTCGAAACCCCACCTCCTCGACCGTGCCGATCGCCTCTCCGACATCGATCACATCCCCAACGCCATATTGGTCCTCGACGATCACGAAGATCCCGGCGAGAAAGTCGCGCACCACAGATTGGGCACCGAAGCCCAAAGCGATTCCTGCAATGCCGGCGCTTGCAATGAGTGGACCCAACGAGACACCTAGCTCCCCGAGCACCATGAACCCAGCGGTCGTCCAGACAAGAATCGAAACAAGGCTGTCGAGCATGACACCAAGCGTGACCGCCCGCCGCTGCGCCCGGACCCTCTGTTGCTCACGGTGCGCGATTCGATTTGCGTTCCGCCGCGGCGACTTCTCACTGGATTCAACCGGCCGGGCACCTCGTTCCGCGAGCTCATCGGCAAAGCGATGGACCATCGCCTGTAGCACCCTGACCAGTAGCCAAGCCAAGAAGAGTATGAAGAGGATGCGGAGGGGTCGATCGAGAAACCAGTCAGCAAGCTTCGCCCAGACCTCACTGTCGGTCCCTTCGAACACCCACTCACAGATGATGTTCGGCGAGCTACCGCAGGCGGCTTCGAGTGGTGTCTCGACTGCTTCGGTTGTGTCTTGCATTCAGGAACCGTTCGCTTTCGCAACAGGATGTACCGGCTCAATCTTCACATCGCTAGCTACGTGGAACGTCGATCCATGCAATGTCCTTGTCGACTCGCGGTTCACCAGGCAGACCCAGCACTTGCTCACCCAGGATGTTGCGCATGATCTCGGACGTTCCGCCCTCGATGCTGTTCGCTCGCGCTCGAAGGAACGCGTATCGAGGACCGCTGTCCGCGCCTGACACATCGAGCGTCTCAGGCCGTCGATACGTGTAGTCGTAGTCGACTTGACCAGCGAGTCCGAGAAGGTCGACGGTCAAGGCGTACACGTCCTTGTTGAGCTCGGCGAACATCGTCTTGGCGACCGAACCCTCTGGGCCGGGGTTGCCGACCTTTCGATTCTGCGACGCTCGAATGTTGGTGAGGCGAAGCGCTTCAGCCTTCGACCAGAGCTTCATCACCGCCTCGCGGCGAGTTGGGGTCTTCTCGTGAGGGGCCATCTTGTTCCACACGGCCACAAGCTCACCGATCGAACCCCCGCCCTGCTTTGGCGTTCCACCGCCGATCGCGGTGCGCTCGTTCATCAACGTGGTGAGCGCCGCTCGCCACCCCTCGCCAACTTCCCCGATTCGGTTCGCGTCGGGGATGTGCACGTCGGTCAAATAGACCTCGTTGAACTCTGCCTCGCCGGTGATCTGGCGAAGCGGACGAACTTCGACACCTTCGGATCGCATGTCGACCGCGAAGTAGGTCATCCCTTTGTGTTTGGGCATCGAAGGGTCGGTGCGAACAACGAGCATCCCCCAGTCGGCGAGATGGGCCAGCGTGTTCCATACCTTCTGCCCGTTCACCACCCACTCGTCGCCATCGCGCATCGCCTTGGCGGCGAGTCCGGCGAAGTCCGAACCGGCTCCAGGCTCGGAGAAGAGCTGACACCACTTCTCTTCACCGGTGAACATCGGCCGCAGGAAGCGATGTTTCACCTGGTCCGAACCGTGCGTCAGAATCGTCGGCCCTGCGAGGTGGCGAAAGAACAGCGTTGGATCTTCTGGCTCGCGACCAGCATCGACGACTCGCTTTTCGACATGACGTTGCATCGATGGGGCTAACCCCAGGCCACCGCTTCCTACCGGGAAATGGACGAAACCAAGGCCATGATCGAACTGGTGGCCACGAAACTCCTCCGTACTCATCGCCCGAGGATCATGCTGGGCCAACAAGGCGTCGATGGTGATATCGAGCATCGTGAGGTCGTCGGTCATGTCCGCACGGTATTCGATTCGTCGCACCCACACCACCCGCGCGAGAGGCATTCCGCCAGGCGGCACAGGCCCGCGGCTAGTGTGTCCAACCGGAGAGGGCCGTAAGCGGGCGTTGCACGAAGGACCTCACCTGATGACGATCGACGACCCAACTCTCGCAGAGCGGACGTTCACCGAGACGCATGACCGCATCTTGCACGCCCTGGTCGAACAGGTTCACGACATGGGTCTGCGTCTGGCCGAGCTCGAAGCGGCCGCAATCGACCGTACCGATCGGACGCAACCGCAGCTTGCTCCACCAGCCGTGCCCGCTCGTCCGACACGCGTCGACCGAGCGTCGTCAGGAACGGATGCAACCATCCGCCTCGACGAGCAACCCGTGACGAGAGCTCGCTCGACGCGAGCAGCAGGCTGGCAGCCCGCCCGTCGCTGAGAACCAGCGCCCCTGACGAACGAAGCTATGCCGAGTCTGGTTCCTCGACTGGCGCATCCTCAGTCGTCACTGTCTCTTCGACCTGGATCTGATCGAGCAGTTCCTGCAGGTCTGCGAGAGCCTCGTTCTGCAGGCGTTCGTATTCGGTGAAGTCAGGAAGCGCTTCGTCGGCATCGGCGAACCGGTCGAGAACCGCATCAAGACGAGCCACGAGCTCCTCGCTCGCGTCACCGAGGTCGATTGCGCCACCGGAACCTTCGTCTTCAGCCGCGAGGATCTCTGGCACCGAGACGCCAACGAGAATCGCCGCCTCTTCGAGCGTGATGTCATAGAGCTTCGAGAGCGCGCCCGCGTACGTCTGCGCGAACCCGATCCGATCTCCCTGCACCACGGCAACGAACTTCACCTGTGGTTCCGTTGGTTCGTTCGGGCTCTCGGCCGGTGGTTCGCGCTGCACATAGAACGGCCGCACATAGACCACTGCCTCATCGACGAGCAGCACCATCAGGTTGCCCGACAGGAACTGAGACCCACCGCGACCGAGCTCGGTGCTCTCTTCGGAGATCTCTGCGTTCGAGTTCAAGATCTCGTCGATCTGGAACGGACCGCGGACGAGCACGTTGTTGCCCGCGCTCATCTCGTATTCGCGCAATTCGAGATTGCCACTGGAATCGGTACGGCCGACGAAGTACGAGGTGAGCTCGCGAACAGCTGAAGGTACAAACGGTCGCGAGATGATGAAACTCGGCTCGTCCTCATCGGGTAGCTGAGTCACTTGGTAATAAGGATCGACCGGACGGCTGCGATCGGGCACCGTGCGGGGGTTGGTTGGATCGCTCGTGTCGATTCGAGTGATCGGTTGACCGTTGGAGATCGTGTCGGAGTTGTCGGCGATCTCCCATGCGAGATCGCCCGTGAAGAAGTCGCCAGCGTTGTCGAGCTGGTAGCGACCCCACATGCCGGTCTGCATGATGAACAAGTCGTGCGGATACCGCAGATGGCTGCTCACTTCGTCGGGCATCTCCGAAGCATCTTGGAACAACTCGTCGAAGGCCTGCCGGTAGGAGCGAAGCACGGGATCCTCATCGTCGACGACATAGAAGTCGACCGTGCCGTCGTATGCATCAACAACAACCTTCACCGAGTTGCGCACGTAATTGAACGAACGGCGGAGGCCGGAAGAACTCGGCAGCTGTGAGACATCACCGAACTCGCCGTACGGGAATCGATCGGACGTCGTGTAGGCATCGATCACATACGAGATGCCGCCATCGACAACGATCGGGTATGGGTCGGAGTCGTACTGCAGGAACGGTGCGATTCGTCGAGCACGTTCGGTCACATCGCGTGCGAACATGACCTCGGTTTCGTCGGTGATGATGCCGGAGATGACCGGCTCGATGGCGCCGAAACGGAAGGCGAACGCAAGCCTGGAGAAGAGGCTCGACATCGGGATGCCGCCCTTGCCGTCATAGCTATAGCCAGGGATGAAATCGAATTCTGCGGAACTCGTGCCCACTACGGCGTACTGGCTGATTCCCTCACCGAAGTAGATCTGAGGTTGCGTGATCTCGACCGTGTCCTCGAGCTGGTTCTCGAGTGGGGCGTCGCCGATCAGGAAGATCGGCTCGCCGTTCGAGTTGAACCGGTTCGCCGGCGCAAGCACGAGGCCGTACCCGTGGGTACGGACGGCATGGCGGATCTCCCAGGACAAACTCGACTGGTTACCGAGTTCGCGGGCGCCCACGACCACGGGCGTCAGTTGGCCATCGATCTCATATCGATCGACGTCGACCGCGCCATCGAAGTCGTCATAGACGAGACGATCTCGCTGATTGAGCGTGAAGGAGTCGTCGACGATTCGCGGATCGAGGAGACGCACGTTCGAGAACACGCCGCGGTTGGCGAGCACCGCGTCACCGGTCAGCATTTCATCGTTGAACACGAAGTCACCAGCGACGACATTGTCGAGGCCAAGCCCGAGGCGTGTCGCCTCTATGTTGCGCTCGATGTAGGTGCCTTCGCGCGCAAGCTCATCGGGAGCGACCTGCAGTTGCTGGATCACCGCTGGATAGATGCCACCGGCAAGTACTGCGATGAGCGCCCACAAACCAACCGCTACCGATGGAAGCGCCCACCCACGACGCCAGATGTTCGCGACCAGCAGGCCGACGGAGAACAGCGAGATCAGCAACAGCAGCTGAATCGCCGGAAGCGATGCATTGATGTCGGTGTAGAAGGCCCCGCGACGGAAGCCCTGACTCGAACCGAGGAGTTCGAAACGTTGCAAGTAGTAGTCGGCTGCTTTGAGCAACGCCAGGATCGCCAGAATCACCGAGAGGTGCGCTTTCACCTGCGGAGTCGAGCGGCGGTCGACGGTCTGAATACGAATGCCGCCATTGATGTAGTGCCAGATGCCGGTGATGATTCCGATGATGATGAACGCCGCGAAGAACCAGCTGACCACGAAGGTCAGGAAGGGCAGGCGGAACATGTAGAAGGAGTAGTCCTGAGAGAACAGTGGGTCGACCGTGCCGAAGTCGACCGGATTCGTGAACAGCACCCACTCGTTCCATTGTGCGGCTGCCCCGCCACCCGCAACGAGGGCGAAGAACCCAGCGATGGCGAACCGAATCAGTCCGTTGCGACGGCCGACCGTTTCGTGCCAGCGAACAAGGAGTTCCTCTTCGGGTCCTGGCGGTCGCAGCGCCGGAGCGATCCGATCGGCGATCACGAGGTTGAGCCATGCGAGAACGAAGAAGATCGACACGAAGACGACCGACAGCACGATCTGCGCGCCGAGGATGCCGGTCCACACCGACGTTCGACTCAGATCATCGAACCACAGATAGTCGGTGTAGAGATTGAGTAGTCCTCGAAGCGATGCGAGCAGAACGAGAATGACGACGATGGCGATTGCTCCCACCGCACGTCGCTTACCCGACCGTGCAACGTTGGACTCCGGTTCTTGTGCGGTCTCCATGCCCGATTGAGGCTACCGCCCTCAGGAGCGGTCGGCGGATCGCCCCGCGGCCATCCGACACACTTCATCTGCACAGACCGCGATGCGCTGCGTCTTCAGCTCGCGGTAGACGCTTCGAAGCGACGACACCGCGCCCTCAGAATCATCCCCAGCCTCAGTCAGTGCATCATCGACGCGCCGCCGAATCGATTCGACGAGCTCATCCACGGGGCGCCGTAGTTGCTCGTCATCGGACACGACATCATCGAGTTGCGCCACGATTTCAACCCAGTAACCCTCGATGTGTGCTGCGGGAGCTCCCAGCAGCTCGTCGAGCGATGGCATCTCGTTCGCGCTCTTGATCTGCGACATGGCCCGGCTCTGTTCATCGGCCAACACTCGCTTCAGCCGACGAGCGACGTCGGTGGAGTCCACGTCAACCTCTGCGGACTGCGCAGTCGACTTCGACGACGTCTTTTTTGCCGTCGACTTCTTCGCCGTCGACTTCTTCGCGGTGCTCTTGGTGGACGACTTCTTCGCTGCCGCCTTCGGCTTCTTTGCCGCTGGCGGTGGTGTCGATCTCAGACTCGCGAAGAGATCTCCCACCGAGTCCTCGTCATCCATCAGATCGTCAATCTCTTCGTCCGCGATCTTGTCGGTCTCCGGCTCGGTCGTGGTGTTCGATTCCGTTGCTTCGTCCGACTCAGTCGCCTCGCTTGCGTCGACCGCTTCCAGAAGCGGCGGCTTCGAATCGGAAGACCCCTCGGTCGAGGCTTCGCCAGGAGTCTCTTCGGGCATCGCAGGATTCCCTCGACCCGAGGATGCGTCTCGACCTGTGGCTGGATGGGTGGCGGTATCGACATCGTTGCGAGCCAAGTCGAGCTGCACGACGTCGGCGAGACCGGCGCCAGAAGATGACGAGGTGCCACCCGAACCGTCGTCTGAGTCATCGGCCTCGGCTGAACGTCCGATGTCCTGTGCTGGAGCGGCGGCCTCGGCAACCTCGGGGGCCGCTGCATCCTTCGCCGGAGCGTCTGTCGCGGGAGCGTCCTGAGCCGCGGGCTCGTCGCTGCTCGTGGTCTCGCCGGGAGAACCCGCATCGGTTGTCGCGTCATCGACCGCAGTCTCTTCCTCGGTGTCCTCTTCCGTGTACGGGCGAGACGTGCCGACGGTCGATGGACGCTTCGGAGTCGAGACCACGGGAACGGGACCGGTGTCGAGCAGCCCGGTGAGCCTCGCCGTTTCGATCTCGGCTTCGAGCTCCTCGATTGTGGTGTCTGAAACCGAGTGACCGGCCGTCTCAGCGGCGGCTCGCGCTTCGGACATGGAGATGGTCAGTTCCTGCGAGATGTCATCGAGCGCCCGCCGGACGGTTTCGTGTGAAGCCAGCAAACGTTCACGGCCTGCGCGGAGCTGTTCGATCTGCCTGCGAGCAGCTGAGCGGCGCCGTGCCAGATCCTCGAGAATCTGGCGCCGCGTCAGCTCCGCCTCACGAACGATGCGTGATGCATCCGCATCGGCGGATTGGCGCTCACCCGCAACCCCAGCTCGAAGCGCTTCGGCATCGGACTCGGCCCGAGCAATGATTTGAGCGGCTGCCCGTTCCGCTTCTTCGAGTCGTTCGGCGCGTAGCTGCTCGGCGCTCGCTCGGATCTTGTCGGCCTCGGAATCGGCGAGCACCGAACGTTCGGCATACACCTCTTCAGCGGCGGCGCGAATGTCGTCGGCCTGTGATTCGGCCTCGGCAATTCGGTCCGCAGCAGCGGCGCGCGCTTCTGCGAGAACCCGGGCTGCGTCTTGGCCCAGCCGTTCGGTGAGGGCGTCCTCGTCGAGCTCGGCTTGCGGTACCGGATGAGCCTCTGCATTTTGCAACTGATCTTGCAAACGCACGACCTGATCAGCGAGCGCGTCTCGCTCGGCGGTCAGTCCGTGCACGGTCGCGGCAGCAGACGAGAGGTGGCGCTTCACCGCATCGGGATCGAAACCCCCACGACGCTTCGAGTCGAAGGACTTGTTCGTGATCTCATCGGGCGACAGATACCCAGAATTTGACGTACTCATCACCACCAAGGGTACGCGGCATGTCGCCACGGATCAGTGATGTCCACCACTCGATGGCTCACGCTGCGTCAGTATGTGGTGCTACAGCTCGCCGTTGATCGGCAACGACCCGGCATTGCCGCCGAACTCAGCGATGATCGCAAGCGCATCATCGAGCGTTGCAACCGGCTCGATCCGCAGATCATCCACAGCGGCTCGGGCTGCTTCCAGGTTCCGTTCGGGCACGAGGAAGACGTCTGCGTCCGCATCTCGGGCAGCAAAGGCCTTCTGCTTCACGCCCCCGATCGGACCGACGTTCCCGTCGCGGTCGATGGTGCCGGTGACGACGATGTTGGCCCCACCGGTCAGATCACCTGCGGTCAACACGTCGAGAACTGTCAGCGTAAAGGCGAGCCCTGCAGATGGACCGCCGATGTCCTCGGTCGAGAACCCAACTTCGAAGGGCAGCTCCGTATCTCTGAGCTGCGTCGCTGCCTGCGCGATGCCAGCACTCTCGAGTGCGCGAACACCAAGCGTGATCGACTCAGAGATGATCTCTTCGGCTCCGTCGGCATCGGTTCGCACCGCTTCGATCGTGACCATCTCGCCTGACCGCCGCTCTGCGAGCGCTGCGACGAGGCTTTCGAAAGAATCGATCGTCTCGCCATCGAGGCCAACGATCCGATCTCCGGCCACGAGCACGCCGTCGACCGATCCGCCCTCGACGACGCCGTCGATCGCTGCGCCGTTGCCCGAGTCGGTGACGTCGGTTCCGCGCATGATGCCGAGGAACGCCGACGTATCGGAGGTCAACGTCACCTCTACCACGTTCGACTCGGCTCCGGGGCGACCAGCCGTCAACTCAACGGTCGATTCGGGCGCAAGTTCACCAAGCTCTTCAAAGAGTTCATCCAGGGTGAGGATCGGGATGTCGTTGACGCGAGTGATCACGTCGTTGCGTGCCAACGATCCATCGACCGGGCCACCCTCGACGACGTCGATCACCACGACACCCGCAGGCTCCGCAGTGTCGAATCCAAGCTCCGACAGGGCGGCAGCGATCGCCGAGTTCTGTGACGTCAACATCAGCTGCGCGTTCTCTTCACGCTGCTGATCGAACGTCCGGCCCTGCAACAATTCGTCCTCGTGAAAGATGTCGTCGGACTCCTGCAGCTTCGAAATGACCCAGTCCATTGGGGTCAGGCGACGTTGCGTGACCGTGACGAAGCTCACCTCGCCCGGACTCTCGAAGGCCTCCGCACCCTCGACAATGACGTATTCCTCGGTCTCGAAGGTGTTCCCGGGTTCGAGCGCTACGTACGGAAGGCGGATCACGAACGACGCCACACCTGCAGCGAGGCCGACCAAGATCGAAAACGCCATGAACTTCACACCGACTTTGGGCTCATCGGACACAACCGGTGCGTCGATGGTGGCGTTTTCGTCTAGTACTGTGGGGTTCACTTCGGTCGCATCACTCATGCGGCATCACTTTCGCCAACAGCTCACGGATGTGAGTGGTTTCGGGCGCCGACGAGGGATCTCGGTTTTCACATGACCAGCATCGCACGACATGAAGAGAACTCCGCTTCGGCTCCACAACTTCCGGTGGAGCCAAAACCCGAGCGATCGATCATGCAAAAGCTTGGGATCGGATTCCAGCCACCGGCGCAGGCGGAATATGGAGTCGATGCCTACCCATCGATATTGCGACGCTTCACGTCGATCTTTTCGCTCGGCGCTCTCGTCGTGTTTCTTGGCGTCGCCGTCGCCGGACTAATCGGATCGATGATCCTGGTGGTCGGCTTCCTGCTGGAGCAAGCGATCAGCAGCTAAGAAACAATCTGCGGATGTGACCTACCGTCCGAAGAGACCACGACGTGGCGGAACCACATCGGTGACATCATCGGCGAGCGCTGCAATGTCGGCGTCATCCTTGGGAGGCTCCGGAAGACTCGTGGCCGAAAAGAGGCCTCGTGACGAATCGGCCTCCGACACTTCAGCGGCCTCGGTTTCGGCGCTGGGCACCGCTTCGGGCGTTGGGGCGGATGGCGCGTCCGTCAGGTCAGGAATCGCGTCGTTCGAATAGTCGATCGCTTCGGTCGCCGTCGATCCGGCGTCGGCCGTTGGCGCGGGCGGAGCGGGGGCCTCTTCAACCGAGGTGGATTCGGCGGTCGCCCATGGATCGATCGAACTCACCGAGGGGCTGTCGGGGGCGGCTGGAGGCGCGGCGGGTTCACTCTTGGCAAGCGGCGTTGCAGTCGATGTGGTTGCGGTCGCGGTTGCGCTGGCCACCACTGGTTCAGGCGTCGGTGGCGCGGGCTCGCTGGTCCCGCTGTCCCCATCAGCAACCTCGACGCGGTAGTACGGACGGAAGTCGAACTTGACCTCTTCGGTTTTGAAGATCCGTGGGTTCTCCACGGAGTCCACGTTGCGGAGGCGCTCGGCTGCGACCACTGCAACGTCGAGACTTTCGCACTCCTCTAGCCCAGACGAGCCATCCTCGCGCTGGTACACCACTATGTACGACATGTCTTGCTCCAAGAATCGTTACCTGTTCGGGCCTATCGGAGAGTTGATCCGAGACTTGAGCATCACGCAACGCCAAGCTGTCGCATGACGCAGAGTCCAGAACACTCCGAAGCGAGTCCCACCCCGGCCAGTCCCGTTGGGGATGACGTTGCACGAACGCGCTCCGAACTCATCTTTGCCGAAGTCGAAGGCGATGTGTCCGCACTGACCCTCGCGCTCACCGATGACGATGCATCGGTGCGGTCGCTGGCGCTGGGTGCGTTGGGCCGAATCGACGAGCTCGACGAACACCAGTTGACCACGGCTTTGAGCGACGATCATCGCGACGTACGTTGCCGCGCCGTCGAACTCGCCGTGACCCGTCGCGACATCCCGCTTGTTCCGCTGCTCGCGGACGACGATGACTTGGTTGTGGAAACCGCCGCTTGGGGCCTGGGCGAACGTGAGGATCCCGATCCCGACGTGATCGAGGCGCTGGTTGCGATCGGCATCTCACACGACGTGTCGATTTGTCGTGAAGCAGCGATCGCGGCGTTGGGCGCGATCGGTGACGAAGCCGGCCTTCCGGCGATTCTCCACGGACTCGACGATCGTGCTCCGGTCAGGCGCCGCGCCGTGCTTGCGCTGGCACCGTTCGACACGCCTGAGGTGTCCGAAGCTCTCGAACGCGCCACTCAGGACCGCGACAGACAAGTCCGTCAAGCAGCGGAAGATCTGCTCTAGCGCTCCCGCATCGGCTCACGGGATCGCCGGACGTGGGGCACGCCACAGAGTTCGCGGCCAAACGTGCAAGAATCAATGCTCGATTCGACGACTTGTGGCGAGGAGCGCGTGGTGGCACAACCCAACATCTCGGGTTACACCATCGCCGACCTCTTGGGGTCCGGAGGCTTTGCTTCGGTATACCTGGCCACCGACGACGAGACTGGCCGCCAGGCGGCCATCAAGGTTCTGCACGCGCATACATCGCAACCCGATGATCTTCGCCGTTTCGAGCGGGAACGCATGTCGCTTCGTGCGCTCAGCGGCCATCCGAACATCGTGGGCGTCTACGACTCGGGCGAAACCACGGACGGCCAGCACTACACCGCGCTGGAGTACATCGATGGAGGTTCCGTTCGCGATCGCATCACCGAAGGCGGGGCATTGCACTGGGCCGATGCGGTCGAGATCGGCGTGCAAATCTGTGCAGCCCTCGACGTTGCCCATCGCAGCGGCGTCCTCCACCGAGATGTGAAGCCCGCGAACATCCTGCTCGACGACGATCGAGCAAAACTCAGCGACTTCGGTATCGCTCGTCTCGTCGGCCAGAGCCAGGTGACGGCAGCGCAGTCGATCATCGGAACGTTGGCCTACACCCCGCCGGAGGTGTTTCACAACAAACCCTTCGATGGACGTGGTGACATCTATCAGCTGGGCATCTCGCTCTATGAGATGCTCCTTGGCCGAGCGCCCTTCACCTCTGCGGCTGCGGACAACAAGGCGACGATCATCCGTCGCATCCTCGACAATCCCGCACCGCCTCTGGCGCAATTCGACATTCCGCAGCCACTGTCCGACCTTCTCGACGAGGTCCTCGCGAAAGATCCCGCCGATCGCCCACAGTCCGCCGAAACGTTTGGGCTTCGGCTCAACGATGTCGAAGTTCAGATGGGGCGCACGCCAACCGAGGTGGGCGCCGAAACGAGCACCATCGTGGCCGAGACGTCCACGATTCTGATCGATACTGGCGAAACCCAACTCTCGAAGACCTCTGGCGAGATGCCCACGGTCGCGATCACGCCGGAACCCCCCGTGATCGAGCCGCCCGCGGACTCCGACATCACCGTTGCAGAGCCTCGGCCAGCGAACGCCACCTCGGTGCTGTCGCCGCCCGAAGAACCTCCGCTTGTCGACGCTCCGCCACGTGTCTCCGTGGCCACGAACGATGCACCCGAAGCCGCTCCGTTGACCGTGGCTGCTTCCGCCTCGGTCCTCGATGAGCCGCAGACACCCGAAGCGCAGGACCCCGCCCCGCGAAAGCCCCGACGCTGGCCATGGGTCGTGGCCTTCCTGCTTTTTGCCGGCGCAGTCGGGGGAAGTGTGTATGCCTGGCAGGTGGCCGCGGGTTCCGACGACGATGGGCCCGAGGTCAACATCGGCGAGGACGACGATGACCTGATCGAACGCGATGTCCAGTTCGCCGCGCTCGAAAGCCCGGCGTTCGCAGAACCGGAAGGCACCGACGGCGTCATCTTCGCGTCGGTGGCGAACTCATTCGGGCTCACCATCGTGGGCGGAGCGGGCAACGGTGAGGCAGCGTCACAACAACGATCGGTCGTGTGGACGATCGGACCGGTCGATGGGGAGACCGACATCAGACTGCGCGCAGATTTCGCCGACGGCGAGGGCCTGTCTTCATCGAATCAGCGGCTGCTCGACATCGCCGTGATCGACCGCCAGCAGATGCTCGCGGTCGGAGAAAACCAAGGCGGTGGCGGAACGAACGGGATTGCGTGGTTAGGAGACCGCGCGGGACTTCTGCGCCCTGCGAACGACGCCTCATTCCAGACATCGGCGAGAGAAAGCCTGCGTGGTGCCGCTGGTGACGCCGCAAACGAACAATTCATCGTCGTCGGCAGCCGAGGTGCCGGGAACAACCTGGTCATGGGTTTGTGGACCGTCGAACCGAATCCGGATTGGGAGACTCCACTGTGGTCTCCGTTCGAGGTCGGCCGAGGAGCCGACGGCGTGCTGAGTGACGTCGCCGTCGAGGGTGAGATCGCAGTCGCCGTGGGCCACGAGATGATCGATGGTGATGACGCCGCCGTGATCCTCATACGTCGTGGCGATACCTGGTCCGATCTGATCACTCCCGTACCGGACTCCACGTTCCACAGCGTCACGATCGGCGGCGACCGGATCATCGCCGTCGGTGAGAAGTCCCTCGAAGGCAACGTCGTTCCCTTCGCGGTCGTGACCAACTCCAACGGAGAGGGTTTCATCCACAATCTGCCAATCCGTGGGACGACGGGAATCGCTCGATCGATTGGCGTCGTCGACGGCGACCGGGTCATCGCGGTTGGTGACGTCGACGGTGATTCGGACCGCGATGGAGCGGTTTGGGAGCTACTCCCCGGCGAAGACTTCGGGCAGGACAAGTGGACCACACGGGCCACACCCGATCTCCAATCCGACGGCTTCACCGAGCTGTGGGCGATCGATGAGTTCGACGGCGTGGTCTACGTCTTTGGCCGGACCGAGACCGACGACCGGCGCCCTGCAGGTGCCTGGACCCTGACCCTCGAGTAGAGGCCCCAGCTACCAGGCTGTGCGGCCGAGGAGCCCCAAGAATCGCAGCGTCGCATTCGAGTCGGGTGGCGGCGCGATCGGAGGACCGAAGACCTGTGAGTCTTTGAGTTGGTCGAGCAGCGGGTACAAAAAATCGAGGGCCGCTTCGGCGAGCGCTTCCGGAATCTCGACGTCAACACCGATCGCGGTGGCGAGGTCCCAGGCGTGTCCGAGCAGATCAACGAGACGAAAGCGCGCGACAACTGAACCCGGGCGCTGGCCCGCGGGGTGGTCCACCATCTGTTCCATCGCACCGGGGAGACGGAACGCTTCGATCGCCGCGAGCGCAGTACCACGCCACGTGGCGACAGGGTTGGGACCGAGGATCGAGGTATCGATCGTCATTGTGGCTGCGAGCGGCTCTCCAGCGAACAACAACGGCACGGCGGCGTCACCGAGGACCACATGGCTGATCAAGGCCTGAACGTTCCACCCTTCGCAGGGAGTCTCGTTCTCGAGATCTTCGTCGTCGACCTGCAACAACACGCGACCGAAGATTGCCATTGCGGCGATCGCGTCTTCGGCTGGATCCTGGCCAAGCTCCGCGAGATCAGCGGTCTCCGACACGGTTACTCCCACTCGATCGTGCCGGGCGGCTTGGACGTGATGTCGTAGGCAACACGGTTGACGCCAGCGACCTCGTTGATGATGCGACTCGACATCGTGTCCAACAATTCGTATGGCAACCGAGCCCAGTCGGCCGTCATCGCGTCTTCAGAGGTCACCGCACGGATGATGATGGCGTCTGCATAGGTGCGCTCGTCTCCCATCACCCCGACGGAATTCACGCCGGGCAGGACGGCAAAGGCCTGCCAGATCTCCCGATCGAGGCCAGCCTTTCGAATCTCTTCTCGAACGATGAAGTCGGCTTCCTGGAGAATGGCGACCTTTGGTGGGGTCACCTCACCGATGATCCGAACGCCGAGGCCGGGGCCGGGAAACGGTTGGCGCCAGACGATCTCATCGGGGAGCCCAAGCTCGGTGCCCACCGCACGAACCTCGTCCTTGAACAACGCGCGCAAGGGTTCCACCAGGTCGAACTCGATGTCGTCTGGCAGTCCACCGACGTTGTGATGGCTCTTGATCTTCGCGGCATCGCTCGTGCCGGACTCGATGACATCGGGGTACAGGGTTCCCTGCACGAGAAACTGTGCACCGACGACCTGGGCCTTGGCTGCTTCGAACACCCGAATGAACTGCTCGCCGATCGCCTTGCGTTTCGCCTCGGGATCCACGACACCGTTGAGCTTGTCGAAGAACCGTTCCGCAGCGCTCACGTGGATCAACTCGATCTTCTGATGACGTTCGAACGTCTCCACGATCTGGTCCGACTCGCCTTTGCGCATCAGGCCCGTGTCGACGTAGACGCAGGTCAAACGGTCTCCGACCGCCTTGTGCACCAACGCCGCAGCAACCGCAGAGTCCACACCACCCGAGAGGGCACAGATGACTCGGCCTTCGTCGCCAACCTGCTCCTGTATGAGCGCTACCTGCGTATCGATGACGCTGGCCATGGTCCAGCTGCGTTCTGCACCGCATGCGTCGGTCAGGAACCGCTCGATCACATGCTGACCATGCGTGGTGTGCACCACCTCGGGGTGGTACTGCACACCGTAAAGACCTCGATCTCGGTCCTCGAAGGCCGCGACGGGAGCATCTGGAGTCGACGCGGTGACCGAGAATCCCTGAGGCATTTCCGTGATTGCGTCGAAGTGACTCATCCACACGGTCTGCGTGTCGGGGGTGCCATCGAGCATCGCCCCGCCGTCGCCGGCGACTGACAGCTCGGTCCGCCCGTACTCACCCCGTTCGTTTCGTCCGACGGTGCCCTCATTTTGGTGAGCGATGAGCTGCGCGCCATAACAGATACCCAGCACGGGTACATCGAGGTCGTAGACCTCTGGGTCGACCAGCGGGGCGCCATCGACGTGGACCGACTTCGGTCCACCGGAGAGGATGATCCCCGTCGGTGCCATCTCCTTCACTTCCGCCGCGGTGATCGTGTGTGGAACGATCTCTGAATAGACGTTGGCCTCACGAACACGGCGAGCAATCAACTGCGCATACTGCGCGCCGAAGTCGACAACCAGCACAGCTTCATCTGACGGGCCTCGTTCGCTCATTGCTGACTCACCAGGATTTCGGCCTTTTGAAAATCCTTCAGGTCGGTGTAGCCACACATCGCCATCGATTGGCGAAGCCCGCCAGCAAGATTCAGCGCCCCGTCGTCGGAATGCGACGGCCCGTGGATGATCTCGGCAAGCGAACCGCGAGGCTCGACGGCAACACGACTGCCCTGCGGAACGGTGGGATGCACGCTCTGCACTCCCCAGTGCCATCCACGTCCGGGAGCCTCGGTCGCTGCAGCCAACGGTGCTCCCAGCATGACCGCATCCGCACCGCAGACGATGGCCTTGGCGACATCGCCACCGGTTTCCATCGACCCGTCGGCGATGATGTGGGTGTAGACGCCGGTCTCATCGAGGTGCCGCATCCGCGCTGCTCGTGCGTCGGCGAGTGCAGTGGCCTGCGGACCGCCGATGCCGAGCACGCGACGAAGTGTTGATGCTCGGCCGGTTCCGACACCGACGAGCACTCCCGCGGCTCCGGTTCGCATGAGGTGCAGGGCAGCCGAGTAGCTGGCGCAGTCACCAACGATCACCGGAACCTCGAGGCGGCGAATGAACGTCTTGAGGTTGAGTGGCTCAGCGTCGTGGTTGGAGACGTGCTCGGCGGAGATCACAGGCTGCTGAATGACGAGCAGACCGAGCTCGGCCTTCAAGATGACATCGATGTGTTCGGCCGCACGCTGCGGACTGATTGCCGCGCAGCTGACCACGTCGGCCTCGTTCAGCTCGGAGATGCGCTGGAGCAGGAGATCCGGATCGATCGGTTTCTCGTAGAGCTCCTGCATTCGCCGCATCGAGGCGTCATCGTCGAGCTCGCTGATCTGGGCGAGGATTTCGTCGGCATTTTCGTAGCGAGTCCAAAGGCCTTCGAGATGCAGGACACCAACACCACCTTGGCGCCCGATCTCGATGGCGGTGTCGGGGCTCACGACCGAGTCCATCGCCGAGGCCATGAAGGGCAGGTCGAAGCGATAGGCGTCGATCTCCCAGGTGAGGTCGATGTCCTCCGGGTCGCGGGTCCGACGCGAAGGAACGATCGTGATGTCGTCGAATCCGTATGCCCGCCGAGCGGTCTTGCCTTTGCCGATGTCGATCTCTGCCACGACTGAACCCCATTTCAGGAAGAGATCACACTACCGCCATCCGCAGGTCGGTCGACGAGCCGCTAGGCGAGGGATCCGACCTCGCGGCGAAAATGGCAGGTCGGTCGACGAGCCGCTAGGCGAGGGATCCAAACACTATGGCTAGCCCTACCCCGAGATGCCAGGCCGCACCATTTCGTCGTCGTCCAGAGATTGCGACGATGATCATGTGATCGACAACTCCCTCGCCCTGCTCCTTCTCCATGTTGAGACCATCACCGGCGCAACGTTGCTGGCGATCACTCTGGCAACATTGATGTTGATGGACCTCGTGCTCGATGGAGACAACTCAGAAGTGGAGACCGACCGGTGACCGCGCTGTCGATGTCTCGCTTCCTGCGTGGCTCCACGTACGGCATCGTGGGTTTCCCGATGGCGATCCTGTGGTTGACGATATTCACCACACTGCTCAGCGTCTCGGGGTCACTGCTCATCATCGGAATTGGCTTCGCTCTGCTGTCGATCTCGCTTCGGGCCGCTGGAATCGCCGGCATGGTCGAGCGCCGGCTGCTGGTCGAAATCCTCGACGTGAAGATCGAACAACCGGCTCGTTTCAGCAGCGGTCCTGGCTTCGCAAACCTGATCCTCGATCCTTTGCGGGATTCCAGTTATTGGCGCGACCTCGTCTTCATCGGCCTCCGAGCCATCGTGGGCTTGTTGGCCTTCGCCATCACCGTCGCCGTGTGGCTCTTCCCGCCGTTCGCTTTCAGCACGATCATCTGGGGATGGTTCGTCGACTGGGAATTCATTGAGGTGTTTGCGACCCTCGTTGCCGGCATCGGCGTGCTCATCAGTGGTCCATTCGTCGTGTATGCGATCACCGAAATACAAGTGGCATTCGCTCGAACGCTCCTGGGCCCCGGACACCGCCAACTACAGGAGCAGGTCTCGACCGCTCAGCGAACTCGCGACCTCTCCGTCGACGCCGCCGAGGCGGAACGCAGGCGGATCGAACGGGACCTCCACGATGGGGCGCAAGCCAGGTTGGCCACCGTGGCGATGGATCTCGGTCGAGCCAAACGCAAACTCGAAAAGTCAGGGGGCGACAGCGAAATCGAAGCGATCATCGATGCAGCACACACCGACGCCAAGGCAGCCATCGTCGAGCTTCGCGACCTGGCCCGAGGCATTCACCCCGCGGTGCTCACCGATCGCGGGCTCGATGCAGCGCTCAGCGAGATCGCCGCCCGTTGTACCGTCCCCGTGCACCTCGATGTGCAGCTGCATCAACGCGCTCCCGCTCATATCGAGAGCGCTGCATACTTCGCCGCGAGCGAACTGCTGGCCAATGTCAGCAAGCACTCAAAAGCTGGGCAAGCATGGGTCACCGTGCGAAGTGACCCGACCCATCTCCGAATCGACGTCAGCGATGACGGGCTTGGTGGCGCCGATCCGGCCATTGGCACCGGACTCGATGGTCTACACGATCGGCTGGCCAGCATCGACGGGGTGCTGTCAGTACATAGCCCACTGGGCGGCGGCACCACAGCGTTGGTGGAGATCCCGCTGAATCAGAGGGCACAGTGATGCGCGTATTGATCGTCGAAGATTCGGTGTTGCTTCGCGCCGGCCTCGGGCGTTTGCTCGAAGACGAAGGAATCGAGGTCGTCGGCGAAGCGGGAGATGCAGCAGCGTTCCTTTCAGAGTGGGAACGGACACGGCCCGACCTGACGATCGCTGATGTCCGCATGCCTCCCACACACACCGACGAGGGCATCCGAGCATCGGTCGAGCTGCGCGCCAAACACCCAGAAGCCAAGATCATCGTGCTCTCCCAATACGTCGAAGAGCGTTATGCGAAGGAGCTTTTGGCCGACGGCAATGGCGGCGTCGGCTATTTGCTGAAAGAACGCATCGCTGACGTAGGCGAGTTCGTCGAAGCAGTCGAACGCGTGGCTGCCGGCGGGACGGCGCTCGACCCCGAGGTCGTCGCCCAACTGTTCGCCCGCCGTCGAAACCCCATCGATGCGTTGACCCCGCGTGAGACCGAGGTCCTCTCGCTGATGGCCCAGGGATATACAAACGCCGCCATAGCCGAACAGCTCGTCGTCAGTTCCGGGGCGATCGAGAAACACACGTCGTCGATCTTCTCGAAGCTCGCCCTCGAACCCAGCGCCACCGACCACCGCCGAGTGTTGGCGGTGCTCCAATTTCTTGAAGCCGATCGATAAGTGTCGGTCTAGCCCAGCGAAGAGAGCAGGTCGAACAGATCGTCGACGTGGCGCTGTTCGGTGCGCACGGATCCAATCGCGGCACGGAGTACGACCTGATCATTGAGTTTCGTGTGGGTCAGGTATGCCTTTCCGCCATTGTTGATCGCGTCGCGAATGCGCTCGTTGTCGGCATCGCCACCGGTGTGTCGGAACGTGACCAATGACAGCGGCGTGGGAGCCACGACCTCGTAGCTCGGGTGTGCAATGAGCTTGGCTTCGAACGCCTTGGCCATCTCGACATGACTCCGGACGAAGCTGGCCAGCCCATCGGCTCCATGGGTACGAATGACGAACCACAACTTGAGAGCCCGGAAACGCCTACCCAGCGGAATCTGCCAGTCTCGGTAGTCGATCACTCCCCCGTCTGCGGTTGCGGCGTTGCGGAGAAACTCCGGAAGCACGCTGAGGGCCGAGATCATCGGACCGCGGTCGGCGATGTAGAACATCGAGCAGTCGAAGTTGGTGAGCAACCATTTGTGCGGATTGAAGGTGTAGCTGTCGGCGCGTTCCAGTCCTGCGTTGACGAACCTGAACTCGGGGGCCACGGCGGCCGACCCGGCGAAGGCGCCGTCTACGTGGAGCCAGGTGCCGAAGTCTTTGCAGATGTCGGCGATGGCATCGATCGGGTCGAAGGCGGTCGAGGAGGTCGTTCCAGACGTGGCGTACACAAAGAACGGCCGTTTGTCAGCGGCGATGTCCTCGAGAATTGCCGCTCGAAGCGCCGCCGGATCGAGCGCGTGGGAATCATCGCTCGGGATCATACGGATCTGCGCTTCGGTCAGTCCGGCAATCCTGCAACCCTTCAGCATCGCCGAGTGAGCATGCTCGGAGGCGTAGGCGACGAGTTCGCCGAGTCGCCACTGCCCGGCCGAGCGCTCTCGCGCCGCAAGGATGGCCACGAGTGCGCTCGACGACGCGGAGTCCTGAATCGTGCCACCGCCCGCGCCCGACGACCGGAAACGGTCTGGCAAGCCGCACAGATCGATCATCCAATCCATCATGTGCGTCTCGAGCTCGGTGCAGGCAGGTGAGGTGGCCCACAACATTCCCTGGACGCCCAGACCGGCCGACAGCAACTCACCCAGAACCGATGGAGGTGACGCGTTCGCCGGGAAGTACGCGAAGAAATTGGGGGACTGCCAGTGGGTGATTCCCGGCATGATCAGCTCGTCAACATCGGCCATGATGTCGGCCCAGGCCTCTGGTTTCTCAGGCGCCCGTGCGGGCAACGACGCCCGTATATCGCCAGGCGCAACCTGGCTCAGGACCGGTTGTTCCTCCACCGAGTCCCAATAGTCGGCAATCCAGTCGATCATCTCATGACCGGCTCGTCGGAACTCGTCGTTGGTCATCGGAGGGTCGTACGTCACGGTGGTGAGACTACTGTCAGACGTCGGCGACGCTGACTTCGAGCAAGTTGTAGAGCATCAAGGCTGTCGCGCCCCAGACCGTGTCGCCGACGAGATCGAAATAGTGCATCTTGCGCCAGTGACCGTCCCAGAACCATTCTTCTTGCCGGTACACATCAGGCGAGAGCAACTCGAGCAACGGGACGTGCAAGATAACGTCGACCTCGTCGGGAGAAGCCACGAGAGTTGGCGGCTCGTCGAGGCGAGCAACGATGGGTTGCACGAGTGAGAAGCTGGCACCGGTGACGAATCGATCGAGCTCGCCGACCTGTCGTGGAAGTCGTGGATCGAGTGACACTTCCTCGTGTGCCTCGCGCGTCGCCGTGTGCCAGAGCGACTCGTCGGTGTCGTCGTGTGCGCCACCCGGAAAGGAGATTTCGCCAGCATGTTTGCGCATGTGCTGGGGGCGCCGCGTGAGAATGGTGTTGGCGCCGTCTACGCCGTCGTAGAGCGCCACCAGAACTGCGGACTGCCGTCCCTGCGCGGTGGGTCGCTTCACCGCCGGGCCGCGGACGATTTCCGATGGCGTATAACCGGCAACGCGATTTGCGACCACATCGGTCGACAGACGACCGACCGGCAGCTGGGCCCATGGCGGTGCACCGCCCATCCGCCATTGCTCCGGGCGGGGAATGAACTGGGGACCGCCCCGCTCGGACATCGTCAGGGAGTAGACAGCGCGGTCAACAGGTCGACGAGACCCCCGTCGCGCAAGGCTTCGAGCGTCGGCGTTGGCCCAACCTTGCCCTTCTCCCACTTCTGCCAGGCCTCGAGCATTGACGCGGCTGAGTCGCCGCCGTCGTCGGCCAAGACTTCATGCAGCATGCCGGTCTTCAGATACGCCATGGTGCGTCCTGGCATCTCGGTCTCTTCGACCCAGTCGTTGAACTGGTGCAACAGCTTGCTCGGTGAGATTGGCGGGCGTTCATCCATTGGCCAAAGGCTACCGACGTAAGAGCTGGGTCGGTCAGAGCTGCATTTCTCGAGACGTCCGTTGCTGCATTGCCGTGCGCAGCGCCGCCGTACCCGGACCCTCGGGAAAGGAACGATCGCCGACCGCGGTGACCGACGTCGTCTCGCGCAAGGTCGAGAGAGCGAAGAACTCCGTTGCCTGATCGAGTCGGTCGAGGCCGACCTCAACTTCGCGAAACTCGAGTTCAGCATCGGCAGCGGAATCGAAGGCCAGCTGTCGGGTGATCGAATCGAGAATTCCGAGCGCCATCGAAGGTGTCTCGTAAATGAGTCGACCATCCTCCTCGATGGTCCAACCCACGCTGAAAGTCGGACCTTCGAGAATTCGCCCTGAGCGGCCCATGAGCAACGCGTCGGTGAACCCTTCGAGCGTCGCAGCCCGAACTGCGGCGAGATTGTTGGCGTACGAGAGCGTCTTGCCACCAAGCAATTCCCAGGCCTCTCCATCGGAGTGCCACGGGGCTGCGAGCGGCAGAAGCGTGATCGCGCCCTCGGCCGGAGGCAAGGTTTCCGAGGTAACCACGATTCGAGCGGTATTGGGCGAGTGAAGATCGCCAGCTGAGACCAATATCCGAACGACGGAGTCCTCGTGTTGGCGAGCAGCGCGTTCCGCCCAGCCGCCGATGGTCGCTTGGTCGGGGAGCTCGATGCCCAGCATCGATGCGCTTCTTTCGAGACGAGCCAGATGCGGTTCCAGACGAAAACACCTGCTGTCGATTCCTCGAAGCACCTCGAAGACACCGAGACCTCGAACGAAACCGATGTCGGACACGGGAATGGACGCCGTCGCAGGTTCGACGACCACCCCATCGATCGACACACTTGTGAAACCGGTCATCGGCGTCTCCGTTCCATGTGAAGCCCATCGCCGGTCAGCGAGAGCTTTGGTCCACGTTTTGGTGCACTGCCGGACGATTTGGCCAGCCGAACGACACGCCAACGGTGACCCTGCCAGGGTTCAAGCAGTTCAAGCATCCGTTGATCATCTCCACGTTCTTCTCCAGCCAAGTGCCAGGCAATGGTATTCGGGATGTGATAGTCCCCGACAGGAACCGCATCGGGATCACCGAGCGCGGTTGCGGTGACCATCGCCGAGGTCCACGGCCCGATCCCACGTATTCGCTCGAGTCGAGCGCGAACCTCAGTTGGGGATCGTTCCTCGAGGTTGTGCAACCGCGACATCTCGCGCGCCACGCGGAGCAGAATTTCGGCACGCTTGCGCTCGACGCCAACGGGATGAAGATCGGCATAGCCGAGCTCGGCGAATTGTTCGGGCGACGGAAGCACCCGACCGCCATGCGGCCCCGGGGCAGCCTCTCCGAACCGGTGGCCGATCTGTCGCAGCGACTTGTAGGCGTTCTTGGCCTGCACCTTCTGGCCGAGGACTCCCCCGACCAGCGAGTCCCACAACCGGTCCGTTCGAGAGAGCAGGAAGGGGTGCGCGCGCCACCGGTCGGCCAGCTTGCCCGACGGCGGTTCGAAACCCGAGAGGTCATCGTCGGAGCCCAGAAGTTTCGGTGCTTGCGCCATCATCCAGTCGGCGCCAGGACCCCACGCCTCGGCCACGACAGTTGATACGGACTCGCGTCGTAGGTGCAGTGCTCCAGGGCCTTCCGGGGTGCGGGTATTCCAACGCGATTCGGTTGGCCCGATCATCACCGGTTCCTTGCTTCCCCGCACCGTGGACGCAAGCTCGACCCACTGCGGAATCTCGATCACGTGGGGAGCCATCTGGCGAGCGTAGCCAGAGTCCTGCTGCGGACACGTCTCGAGAGAGCGAACCGATCGGCCATGTGTGGGAGACTCCCCGCTATGAACGGCGCTGCTCATACGCGGTGGCAACGAGCCATTGCAAGCCTTCGCCATGAATGGCGCGAGGCTCCATGGTTCGTCGTGTTGATCATCGTCGTGACCGCGTTCGTAGGCCCCGGCCTCCTCTGGGCAGCCTGGACCGCAATAACAGAACTCTTCTGACCTGAAAACCAACAAGGCCCGATGCCGAAGCATCGGGCCTTGAAGTAATTCTGTTCCTTGAGTGCGCCTCAGACGTAGAGCCTGCGTGGCAAAGCCATCAGCATGAGCGCCTCAGGCGTAGAGCCTGCGTGGCGATTGAACGCTCCCCGAAGGGGAAGACATCAGTAGGAACCGTGCTGTCAAAATCGCGGCGGAGCCGCTGACAGCACAAGGGTCCTACATCATGCCGCCCATACCGCCCATGCCACCCATGTCAGGCATGCCGCCGCCAGCAGCGCCTTCAGGCTCTGGCTTGTCGACGACGAGCACCTCGGTGGTGAGGAGCAGTGCTGCGATCGACGCTGCGTTTTGCAGAGCCGCGCGAGTCACCTTGGCTGGGTCGATGACGCCAGCAGCGATGAGATCAACGATCTCGCCGGTTGCTGCGTTGAGACCCATCGAGCCTTCGGCTTCTTCGACACGCTGCACCCAAACGGCGCCGTTGAGGCCCGCGTTCTCGGCGATGAGCTTTGCCGGTGCGTCGAGGCTTGCAAGCACGATCTTCGCGCCCGTCGTCTCGTCGTCGGTAAGGCTCTTCTTGCGGGTGATCGCTTCAACAGCGGACTTGGCACGCACGAGGGCGGTGCCGCCACCGGCGACCACGCCTTCTTCGATCGCTGCACGGGTTGCCGACAACGCATCTTCGATGCGGTGCTTCTTCTCTTTGAGCTCGACCTCGGTGGCTGCGCCAACCTGGACGAGGGCAACGCCACCGGCGAGCTTCGCAAGACGCTCTTGCAGCTTCTCACGATCCCAATCGGAGTCGGTGTCGTCGATCTCACGCTGGATCTGTGCAACACGTCCGGCTACCTCATCGCTGGAGCCTGCGCCCTCGACGATGGTGGTGTTGTCCTTGGTGATGACGATCTTGCGTGCCTGGCCGAGCATGTCGAGGCTGACGTTGTCGAGCTTGAGCCCGACCTCTTCAGCGATGACCTGTCCACCGGTGAGGATGGCCATGTCGGTGAGCATTGCCTTGCGGCGCTCGCCGAAGCCAGGAGCCTTCACGGCGACCGAGTTGAACGTTCCGCGGATCTTGTTAACCACGAGGGTTGCAAGAGCTTCACCCTCGACATCCTCGGAGAGGATGAGGAGTGGCTTGCCGGCCTGCATGACCTTCTCGAGGACAGGAAGGAGATCCTGCACCGAGCTGATCTTGCCCTGGTTGAACAAGATGTATGCGTCTTCGAGGATGGCCTCTTGGCGCTCTGCGTCGGTGACGAAGTATGGCGAGAGGTAACCCTTGTCGAACTGCATGCCCTCGACGAAGTCGAGATCCATGCCGAAGGTGTTGGACTCTTCAACCGTGACGACGCCGTCCTTGCCGACCTTGTCGATGGCGTCGGCGATGACCTTGCCGACGGTCTCATCAGCAGCCGAGATCGAAGCGACCTGAGCGATCTTGCTCTTGGAATCGTCGACCTGCACGGCCTGTTCTGCAATCGCTTCAACAGCGGCTGCAACAGCCTTCTCGATGCCGCGCTTGAGGCCCATTGGGTTGGCGCCGGCGGCTACGTTGCGAAGGCCTTCCTTGACGAGCGCCTGTGCGAGCACGGTTGCGGTGGTGGTTCCGTCGCCGGCGACGTCGTTGGTCTTGGTGGCGACCTCTTTGACGAGCTGAGCGCCCATGTTCTCGTAGGAATCTTCGAGCTCGATTTCACGAGCGATCGAAACACCATCGTTGGTGATGGTTGGTGCGCCGAACTTCTTGTCGAGGACGACGTTGCGACCCTTTGGGCCGAGTGTCACCTTGACTGCGTCAGCGAGCTTGTTGACGCCGGCCTCGAGGCCACGGCGCGCGTCTTCATGAAACTTGAGTTGCTTTGACATGTTGTTGAGTCCTCAGATCACTTGACGATCGCGAGCACGTCGCGAGCGTTGAGAATGAGCAGGTCTTCGCCGGCCGAGCTGATCTCGGTGCCGCCGTACTTCGAGTACACGACTACGTCCCCAACGCTGACGTCCATCGGAATGACGTCACCCGTCTGATCGGAACGCTTGCCTGGACCGGCAGCAAGGACTTCGCCCTGCTGCGGCTTTTCCGTCGCGGAATCAGGGATGACCAGACCGCTTGCGGTTGTCTGTTCCGGTGCTGCCGGACGAACCACGATGCGGTCCTCGAGTGGCTGCAGATTCATTCACGCCTCCTATGGCGATAGTGCAGTTTTGCTTGGTTGTCAGCCGAATTTGAGCGTTAGCACTCTCACCCGGCGAGTGCCAACGATAGAGAGCGGGACCCCATCGCGCAACTTCTCGCAACGCGAAGTTCAGACGTTCTCTGAGAGGGCCACTTCACGCGGTGGATGATATTGCTCGAGATGGAACGGCGAACGCTTCCACACGAACGCGACAAGCATCAGGAGATACGAAATTGCGATGCTCGCGGCACCAACGATCTCCTCATCAACGAGCGCATTCTGTGCCCCAGGAGTCTCCGAAACCAGGAGGGTCAGGTCGTTCGCCTGCGTGGTTCGCTCCGCCAAAAAGAACACGATGGCGATGTTGTTCACCCAGTGCAGGACCAGCGCCGCCTCCATCCCTCCCGTTCGGATGATGAGGTACATGATCATGAACTCACTCAGCAAGAACAGTGGCAGCAGGACGACGAGGTCCGAGTCGAAGTCGGCGTTCCCGAGGTGCAACGCCACGAAGATGACCGTGACAGTCAACGGTGCGAGCCACACGACTCTGGTCACCGCACCCAGTCGATGAAGCAACCAACCCTTGAAGAAGACATCCTCGCCGCTGGTTTGGATCAGCACGATCAGCGACATTGGGATGAACCACGCCAGTTGCTCGACACCGAGGGTTGTAAAGGCAACCTCAGTGTCCCCAGGTACAACGAGCAGTTGGAAACTGGTCAAGACCACCGCAAGCAAAACACTTGCTGCGAGGACCTTGCCCACGATCACCCAACGGAACGGACGAGCAGGCACCACCAGTGCTCGGACCGGGCGCCCCTGAACCAAGTTGCCGACAATCGCCCCGCTCCAGAAGATGAAGCCGACGACGAGAAATTCACCGGCGACGACGAAGGGCTCAGAGGCCGGATCGGACCCCTCGAGGGCGACGCCGGTCTGAAGACTCTCCAGCCATGACTCGTCGCTCAGTGTTCCGAGCGTGACCAATAGGTAGAGAACGCCGAAGCCAATGGCAAGTCCGAACAGGGCCGCGACGAACGCGACCATCAGCCACGGCCATCGCCAGCGACCAAGCCGCTGCGCCACGAAATACGGAGAAGCGGCAAAGGGAGTCATCGATCGAGAGGCTAGATCACCCCTACCTTGACGAGGGCCGACCGCCTACGCTCCGGGACGTGCCCGAAACGGTCCTCGAACACCTGCACCTGACCAAACGCGAGTTGGCCCAAGCCGGCGGCGAGGGCCACATTCTGCAGACGGGCGCCATCGTCCTCGACGACAGCTTTGCCGTGCCTCGAATCGATCCGAGCCTGGTCCCCGCACTCCCGTCGATCGAGACGTTCGTGGTGTCGGGTCACGATCGATCGATCGCCGCCATGGGATCGAACCAACCCCTGAACGACGCATGGATGCCCACGGTGGAGGCGCTCGCGGGGGTGGTGTTTCGATCACTCGACGAGCATCAGGTGATGGTCGCTGGCGACGCCTACATCACTGCCTCGATCACCCCGGCGAGCGACGTCAACGACGAGGCGCACTTCGACGACGATCAATTCAGTCCCGATGACGGAGTGGGCGTCGTCGCCATCGTCGCCGACCTCGACGGCTCTCGCGTCGCCACCGGCACAGTCGCTCTCGAGCAGATTCGGCCGCCCTTGCCCCTCACGCTCGACGAGCGCACCATCGAGTCCTTTTCGGCCGGCACGATCGAACGCGCAGCCTTCGGCCCGCACACCGTGGTGTTGTTCCCACAGTTCGGTCAGCTCCATTCGGGTCCCGGGCCGTGCGGCGGGGCGACCGACGTTCGACATCTCCTGGTGTTCCGCGCTGCGACCGCGCCCTGACCGAGATCCACGATGCGCCGCCCATCACTAGGGTGAGCGCGTGGACCGCGAGCAGCACTTCCCCGTTGGTGCGTCGATCACGACCGACGAGCTCACTTCATCTCCCTACGAAGCACTCGCTCGACTACGCCGACACGAACCGGTTTCGTGGGTGCCGTCGATCGGCGGATGGTTCGTGACACGCCGCGACCTCGCACTCGAGGCCATGCGTGACGCCGAACGATTCACCGTCGACGACGACCGATTCACCACGGCGCAGGTGCTCGGCACCTCGATGCTCTCCCTCGATGGCACCGAGCACACCCGCCACCGTCACGCGTTCACCGCCCCGTTCAGGCCGAAGTTCCTGCGCGAAGAACTCGAAGGTCGCATCGGTGAAACCGCCCGCCGCCTCATCGACACGACGCTGGGGTCAGACCACCCAGAACTTCGGACGGGCGTTGCGGGCCCGCTCGCCGTGCGCACGATCCTTGACCTGCTCGGCATGGACGATGTCGATCCGGCCGACGTACTCGATTGGTATGGGGCCTTCGGCGAGGCCATCGTTGCGCTCACCGTGGGCGGCCCGATTCCGCCAGCCGTGTCCGACACCGTCAGGCAGCTGTACGACTACGTGGGCGACGCCATGGAGGGTGACGCATCGCTGATTCGCCAGCTGGTCGACGACGAGGTTCTTCAGCCCGAGGAGATTCCCGCCGCTGTCGCTGTCGTCATGTTCGGCGCCATCGAGACCTCCGAGGGCATGACCTCGAATGCGTTCCTCCACCTGCTCGAGCACCCCGAGACGTGGGACCGTCTTCGTGGCGACCGTTCACTGATCTCGCAAGCGATCGACGAATCGCTGCGCCTCGAACCAGCAGCCGCGGTCATCGATCGCTACACGACGACCGACGTCGACCTCGGCGGCGTGACCATCCCCGAGCGGAACCTCGTGACCATCTCGCTTCTGGGTGCCAATCGTGATCCCGACGTCTTCGATCGACCCGATGCATTCGACATCGATCGAACGAATCTCGCCCAACACGTCACGTTCGTGCAGGGCCCTCACGCCTGTCTGGGCCTCCACGTCGCCCGCGCGGAGACTCACGCGGCGATCAGCGCGGCGCTGGACTGGGAAGCAAGCACCGGCCAGCCGCTCTCGCTCAACACCGACGAGTCATCCGATCCGATCGGCCTCATCTTTCGAAAGCCCTTTGCCGTGACCGTTCAGGTATAGGTCGGCAGGCGCAGGCTCGAGCTGGCTCCGTGATCGAGTGAGGCAGGACCATCGCTGTGCAGACGCCACCATCCGGCGGCAGCCACCATCGCGGCGTTGTCCGTGCACATCGACCGACTCGGGATGAATGCCTGGATGCCATCCTCGATGGCCAAATCGAGCGTCCGTTCGCGCAGCGACGAATTGGCTGCCACCCCACCGGCAAGACACAACCCTTTGGCCCCAAACTCGTGCACGGCACGACGTGCCTTCGTCAGCAACACATCGACAACTGCCTCCTGAAAGGACGCAGCCACATCCACATCGTTCGAATCGGGGTTCTTCCGGACGTAGTTCACGACGGATGTCTTGAGTCCAGAGAAGGAGAAGTCGTATCCATCCTTGACCATTGCGCGCGGAAACTTGATCGCTTCGGGATCGCCGTCCATCGCCATCTTGTCGATGATCGGACCACCCGGATACCCGAGTCCGAGGTACCGAGCCACCTTGTCGTAGGCCTCGCCTGCGGCATCGTCGAGCGTCTGACCGAGGAGCCGATATTTCCCGTGTCCCTCCATCAACACCAGCATCGTGTGGCCGCCCGAAACCAGCAGAACGACGACCGGCAGCTCGAGGTCGGGCTCTTCGAGGAACGACGCGTAGAGATGAGCCTCGAGATGGTTCACTGCGACAAATGGTTTGTCCCAGACCAACGCGAGCGACTTCGCAGCGCTCACGCCAATGAGCAGCGACCCAACGAGCCCGGGGCCGACCGTGCAGGCGATCGCCGCGAGGTCATCTGGCTCGACGCCAGCTTCGACCATCGACTGGGCGATCACCGGCGTGATCATCTCGACATGCGCCCTGCTCGCGATCTCCGGGACGACGCCGCCGTACCGCGCATGAATATCGATCTGGCTCGAGACGACATTCGAGAGAACCTCTCGCCCGCTGCCCACGACGGCGGCTGCGGTCTCGTCACAACTCGTTTCGATACCAAGGATGAGTTCACTCACGTTGTTCGCTCCCCAACACTTGTTCCGGCTTGGCCTCCACGCTCACGCATCGGTCTCCAAGCCATCAGAGTCGCTCCACTGCCGTTCCACTCCCAGACCTTCCCTACTCCACATGACCAACGCGTCCTCACCGTTGTCGCCGTAGTAGCCAGGCCGGATGCCCGCCGATTCCAACCCGTGTTTCTCGTACATGGCGATGGCTGCACGATTACTCACCCGCACCTCGAGCGTGACCGCCCGACAGCCGTTCTCTTCAGCCGCCTGCAAAAGGTGGGTCACGAGAACGCTTCCAAGCCCACGTCGGTGATGGACCGGGTCGATGGCAACCGTTGTGATGTGCGCGTCGCCGTCGAGAATCGCGATCCCGCCGTGTCCGATGACGCGGTGCTGTTCCTCGACCACAAGATGTACGCGTCCGGGCCCGGTCACCTGATCGATCGTCAGTTTCTCCGACCAAGGTGTCGGGTACACCTGCGCATCGATCTCCTGGATCGCGTGCACGTCGCGGAGCTCGGCCGGACGTACGGCGACCGTGACCTGTTCAGCTGTTGTCACGAGTCTTCCAATTGATCTCGGCGTCGGGCAAGCGAATGTACAACGGTTCGATCTCGTGCGGCTGCACGAATTCTTCGCGCATTGCCTTGGGATGGGCCAGCTCGACCAACGATCGCGCAGACGGGTAGTCGAGGCTTGTCCCCGCGAACTCCACGTGGCCCATCGCCTTGAAGATCTCGTGGTAACGCTGCGCACCGTCGCCCAGCAGCAAAACATCCTCCGACACCGCAAGCAACTCTGCGGCAAGCTCGTCGGGAGTCGACACACTCGGTTCGGCGACCCGCTGGACACCTCCAGGCACCGCGCGATAACTGGCCGTGAACACCTCGCCCCGACGGGCGTCGTAACACGGCATGATCAGCCTGCGCGACTGTGCTGCGGCGAATGCGCCGAGATCAAGACTGGACACGCCGATCATCGGGACCCCAAGCCCGTGGGCAACCGCCATCGCTGCGGTGATTCCCACCCGTAGGCCGGTGAAGAGTCCTGGCCCGATGTCGACGGCGACGACCGCGATGTCCGTCAGCGCTACCCCGGCCTGGCGACAAACGAACTCGATCTGTGGCGTGAGGTTCTCGGCATGACGGCGATCGCACGCAGAGTGGGCTGACGCCAAGACACCCTCATGCCCTCCAACGGCGACTCCGACCTGGGCAGTCGCCGACTCGATCCCGAGCATCAACATGGCGATTCTTTCGGATCGACAGACTCTCCGAAACAACGCGAGCAGGCTCCAAGGATTCCTGCCTCACGGCCCGCCCAGCGGGCGCCAACACACCGCAGTTCGATGTTTCGGTCATCGTCGCCTTCCCCGAAAGTGAATCGGACCTCGAGGTAGTCAGCCGGGAGCATCGGGAGGATCATGTCGCCCCACTCGATCAAGACGACACCTCCAGATTCGAGCAGCTCTGGCAGGTCGAGATCGAGAACCTCAGCCATCTGCTCCAGCCGATACACGTCGAGATGATGGAGCTGGAGTCGACCTTCGTACTCGCGCGCAAGGGTGAACGTGGGGCTCGTCATCGGTTCGACCACGCCGAGTGCGGCACCGTACGCCTTCGAAAAGGCGGTCTTGCCAGCACCGAGATCGCCCACGAGCACCAATACGTCGCCAGGTTCAGCCAAGTCGGCGAGAATTTGCGCGAGCGATCCCGTCTCGTCGGGCGAAGAAGTAGCGACCGTAAGCACGTCTACCAGTCTACGGACCGTGCTTTCACCGGCCCCCGGATGCTTGGAATCGATTGTGCGCATTGGTCTCGACGAAGGCGCGACTCCTAGGGTCTGGTCATGAGCACCGGACTGGCGTACCTCCTGGCAGCGATCGCGTTCGGCGGGTCGTATCTCGTGAAGTGGTGGCTCAAACGCACCTACAGCAGGTGGAGCAAGGTCGAGAACCAGTACAAGGTCACTGGCGCGCAAACCGCTGCGGCCATCCTTCAGGACCACGGTGTCGAGGGCGTCCAGTTGCAGCAGGTTCGCGGAAAGCTGACCGATCACTACGACCCGACCAAAGACATCCTTCGACTTTCACAGTCGAATTGGGGTACCACGAGCGTGGCAGCGATGGCGGTCTCGGCGCACGAGGCGGGACATGCGCTGCAGGACCACACCGACGACGTTCGACTCCGTCTTCGTCGTTATCTTGTGCCCCTGGCCGCGCTTGGGGCTCGCTTCGGGCCCATGGTGGTCATCGCCGGATACCTCACCGGCAGCGACTCGATCTTGAAGACCGGCGCCCTTCTGCTCGCGGGCATGACCATCTTTCAGATCGCCACGCTCCCCGTCGAGTTCAACGCGAGCAGACGGGCCCTCGACAGTCTCGAACGCCTGGGACTCTCAGACCCCGCGCAACGCGATGGGGTCGAGGCGGTTCTGCGCGCAGCAGCGCTTACGTACGTCGCTGCGGCAGCCACCAGCCTCGCCTACTTCGCCATGATCTTTGCCCGCGGCCGAGGCCGCTGGATCGTGTAAGCGGTATCTTTCTCGACGCTTCCGGTCGAGATCAGCGGCGATCGATCGGTCCGCGGAAGCCATGTCGTCGACACTTCCGGTCGAGATCCGCAGAAGCGCCCTTGATCGACCGAGCTAGACAACTCGGCGGCCGCCCCAACCGGCGATCTTGAGGAGCAACGGAGCATCGTCGCCTGGATGAACGACCGGGTCGAACGGCATCTCCGGACCGCCACGGCCCTCCTCAGGAATCATGCGAATCGCCACGAACGCACCACCGAGGTGTTCATCGTCGATGGTCAGTTCGCGTCCGATTGCCGTAGCGAGATCCCAACCATGGGTCGCCAGTTCTGCGGTGTACGTGTACAACATCGGGCCGCCGGGAATCTCACCCCACGGGACTTCGTACATCGCGTCAAGTTTCGCTGGGTCGGCCCAGATCTGATTCGCGGCATGGGCTTCCTCCTGGAACGTTTCACCATGACCGGAGTCCCGGGCGGCGGTCTCTTCGTTGGCCTCGGAGAAGTGCTGGCCGTTTCCGAGGACGACTACCCGCTGCATCACCATGACCATGTGATCGAGAAGATCCTTCACGTCGAACTCGCTGCATGGTGTGGGTAGCGAGAGCTGATCGGCTTCTACTTGGTTCATGAGCTCGCCGACCGTTTCGGTGACTGCGGCGAACCCCACGCGGGGATCGTCCATGCCTGTTTCTGGTGCCTGTGCGTCTGTGGTGTTTGTCATGGGAGAAGTATTTCTGGATAAAGTGGCCAAGGAATGGCCACTTTGCTTGAAATACTCAAATCATGCGCGCCGACCGACTGATCGCCCTTCTTCTCCTGCTTCAGACGCGGCACCAGGTGACTGCGGCACAGGTCGCCCAAGAACTCGAAATCTCTGAACGAACAGCACGCCGCGACCTTGAAGCGTTGGCGATGAGCGGCGTCCCGATCTACTCGACGCCTGGACGCGGAGGAGGCTGGAGACTCCTCGGTGGAGCCAAGACCGACCTCTCAGGTCTGACGGCAGACGAAGCCAGAGCACTGTTTCTCGCAGCCGGCCCTGCGCTCGAGAACGCCCCCCAACTGAAGTCCGCCATGCGCAAACTCAGCGGAGCACTTCCCGAAACCTTTCGTAGTGACGTCGAAGCCGCAGCAACAGCCATCAAGATCGACCCGGCGGGATGGGGCCAGCTTCATGGCCCGGCGGCACCACATCTCGAAGCACTCACCGCGGCCGTCGTCTCCGGTCGACAAGTCGAGCTCGAATACGTCAGTCGAAGTGCCGACCACACGACCCGGATCATCAGCCCTCTCGGTCTCGTGACCAAGCGGGGGGTCTGGTACGTCGTCTCGAATACCGCCGCCGGTCTACGAACCTTTCGACTGACGAGGATCAAGGCGGTGACAACGCTCGACTCCCCGGTCGATCGACCGCTCGATTTCGACCTCGAAGTTGAGTGGGAACGAATCGTCGGCGAGGTCGAATCACGCCTCGCTGACATCTCGGTGGACATCGTGGCCGACCCGACGATGCTGCGACCCCTTCGTTTCCAGTTCACCGGACGAATCGTCTTTCATGACCCATTGGCCGACGGGAGGATCAGAGCGACGGTCTCGGAGAACGGAGCGACCCCTCTGGCAGCGCAGCTCGCGGGATTCGGCAACTTCATCGAAGTCATCGACCCTCCTGACGAGCTGTCAGAGGAGTTTCGGCGCATCGCTGGCGAACTTCATGAGCGATGGCTCACGGACTCCACGGGTGACTTGGTCTATGGTCCACGCCGTGGATGAGCCGGCTGAATCGAGCAAATCACTGGTGCCAGCAGCTCTCGCGGAATTCGTCGGCACGGCCTTTCTTCTGGCCGGTGTCGTCGGTTCGGGAATCATGGCGGAGAACCTCACGTCCGACGTCGGGCTGCAACTTCTCGCCAACTCCACAGCCACCGTCGGCGCGCTCGTCGCCTTGATCCTCACGTTTGGCGACACATCGGGCGCCCACTTCAACCCAGCCGTCACCCTCACGGATCTGGCGTTCGGTGGTCTCGAGCGAGGTCGCGCCGCCGTCTACATCGCAGCGCAAATCGTCGGTGGAGCGATCGGGGTGATCGCATCAAACGTGATGTTCGAGCTCGATCCGGTCAATCTGTCGACCAAGGACAGGTCGGGAGCGCACCTGTGGTTCGCCGAAGGCGTCGCAACCCTTGGCCTACTCCTCGTGATCTTCGGAATTGTGCGCAAAGGAAACCCGGCAATGGTCGCGTTTGCCGTCGGCGGGTACATCGGTGGTGCCTACTGGTTCACCTCGTCGACGAGCTTCGCGAATCCAGCCGTCACCCTCGCACGAACACTGTCTGACAGTTTCGCTGGCATCGAACCAGGGTCGGCCCCCATGTTCATCGTGTCGCAGCTCATCGCCACCGGTGTCGCAATTGGACTGATCCGTGTGCTCTGGCCTTCGCCAAGCTGAGGTTGACAGCGACTCAGCGTTTGTACACCCGAGGGACCCGCGCACCGATGGCACACACGACCTCGTAGGGAATCGTGTCGAGCGTGGCTGCAACATCAGCAGCCGAAATCACCGATTCACCTTGACGTCCGATCAGCACAGCTTCGTCACCGACGGACACCGGCGACTCCCCCACGTCGACCATCAGCTGATCCATGGTCACCACACCTCGGATCGGGCGAGGTACTCCACCGATGAGTACCGATCCTCCTCGTAGCCCGAGGTCTCGGCGAACCCCGTCGGCGTACCCGATGGGCAATGTCGCAATCGTCGTATCGACACTGGCGGTCCAACGGTGACCGTAACCAACACCTTCGCCGGCACGGATTGGTTTCACGAACGAAACCGAGGAGGTGAGCCGAAGCGATGGTTCGAGATCCGCCTTTCCAGCGAGGTCAGGACTGGGATCGATGCCGTACATCGCGATGCCGAATCGAGCCATGGCGCCTGGCCTCGTCGGTCGAGTAATGGCAGCCGCGGAGTTGGCGACGTGGTGCGAAACGCCGTCGGGAAGCGAGTCGACAAGTCGATCGAAAGTCTCGAGCTGCTCGTCGGTGAACGGATTCTCGGGCTCATCTGCAACCGGGCAATGAGTCCACACGCCATCGAGTTCCAGGTTGACCGACGAGGAAATCGTCTCGATCAGCGCCTGCACCGCACCCGCCTCGGCGCCAACGCGACGCATCCCGGTGTCGACGGCGAGTTGCACGGGAAATCGCCCATCCGTTGGTGCAGCGTCGGCCATCGCAGCAATTCCGGCTGGCGAATACAACGTCGGCACGAGACGGTGCTGTGCGACCACCGGCATCGACCCGAGCGGTGGTTCGGACAAGAGAAGTATCGGCGCTGCCATGCCAGCCTCCCGGAGCTCCACTCCCTCCTCGATCGTCGCGACCGCAAGCCAGGACGCTCCAGCTTCGAGGGCAGTCTCGGCCACCTGGACCGACCCATGGCCGTATCCATTGGCCTTGACCACGGCACAGAAAGGCGTTGGAGCGACCATCTCGCGCAGGAATCGAACGTTGCGCGCAACCGCTCCAAGATCGATCTCACAAGACGTCGGCCTCATTGATGGACAAGGGTACGCTCGCGCGAAGTGCAACTGATACTCATTCGCCACGGCCGTCCCGAACGCATCGATCACGACCCGAACGGTGCCGACCCGCGCCTGACCGATCTCGGCCACAAGCAAGCCGCCGCTATGGCCCAGTTTCTGGCGCCGGAACCGATCGACGCAATGTACGTGAGTCCACAATTGCGAGCCATCGATACGGCTGCACCCCTGGCAGCGCAGTTCGACCACAAACCCACCGTTGTGGAAGGCATCGCCGAGTTCGACCTCGGTCATCCGAGCTACATCCCCGGCGAGGAACGCCCGCCCTTGACTCCGGCCGAACTCGAAGAACTCACGAAGATGGTCAGCGCAGAGAGCTTCCGAAATCGGGTACACGACGCGGTGAACTCGATCATCGCCTCACACCCGGGTGAGACCATCGCTGCAGTCTGTCATGGCGGCGTCATCTCGACGGTGCTCGCCGATCTGCTCGGCGTCGACCCGATGACGTATTTCGACTCCAAGTACACATCAGTCACCCGGATCAAAGCGTCTCAAAACGGCAGAAAATCAATGATGTCGTTCAACGAGTGTCATTGGCTTCGAGACTTCTGAGTGCGCACGACATGGACGCTGCCGGACGTTTCTGACGAGCAAATTCTCCATGTCGAGCGCGCCATCGTCGAGGCGTTTGATGCGCGATCAACAGAGGGGCTCAACATCTTGGGGCTCGGTGAGCTGGGCCTGGCGGTTGGATGGCCAACTGCCGAACCGCTCGCCGTGTTCAAACGCCAAGCGCCTGGTCCGAGTGAACAAGTCGAGTCCGACATGGAGCGGATGCGACGTTTCCGCCGTGCCCTCGTCGATGCAGGTGCTCGAGTCATTCCGACCGACGTCCGCACGATCACGAAGCCCGATGGCAAGAGGATTCCGTATCTGATCCAACCCGTCGTCGATACCGATGACCTCGTCGAGAACATCTTGGCCAACGCGCAACCCCGCGCCGACCATCCCGTACTGATCTCGCTACGAGACACCGTCATGAATGTGGTCAGAGATGACGCGGACGGTGGGCTCTCGATCGACGCACAAATCACCAACTTTGCCTGGGATGGTGAGGCGGTCGTCTCTCTCGACACGACTCCACCACTGATCTGGGAGGCGTCTTCGGGACCGTTGTACGAGGTGGGGAACTATCTCACGGCCGTACCACGAGTCGTTCGCAGCATCGCCACGAAGCTGACCATGAAGACCGGCGACGACTACCGCACTGCGCGTGGTGTACTCGAAATGACCGCGGTGTTCCTGCTCCGCATCGACCAAGAGCGGTGGGTTGACGAGGCGATTTCCTGTTTCAATCAGACACTCGATCAGCCGCTCGACCGATCCGCGGTCAATGATCAATTCGCACGCATCATGAAGGACCTCCCGATGATCAAACGACTCGCTCGAATCCAGCGATTCTGGATCACCAAGGCGCGCAGGGAGCGATACGAGTTCTTCATCACCAACAGCTTCACCGGGGAGATCTACTGATGACAAGCGATTCAACTGCGGGTGATTCCTCGATCGACGGGGATGTCGGGCGGGAGTCCCGACAAGAGATAGCAATCATCGGTGCAGGGCTTTCGGGGCTGGCGGCAGCGCAGGTGCTGCTCGATGGCGGTCGGTCTGTCACATTGGTCGACAAGGGCCGGGGAGTTGGTGGGCGGCTTGCCACGCGTCGAATCGATGACGCGACCCTCGACCACGGCGCCCAGTTCTTCACCGTGCGAGGCAACGCGTTCCGCGAAGTCGTGGACCTCGCCATCGCAGAAGGGGCCGTCGACACGTGGTGCCACGGATTCGACGCCGATGATGGTTATCCCCGCTACCGAGGGACCAAGGGCATGAATGGTTTCGCCAAGTGGCTTGCCGCCCGAGTCGAGCAGTCGGGTGGGACGATCATCAAGTCCACAAGGGTTGCATCGATCACGGCTGAAGACGCGACGTGGAGGCTCAACATCGATGATGGCAGCACGCTCGAAGCCAGCAATGTGATCACCACTGCGCCGGTGCCCCAGACGCTCGATCTCCTCACCGCGGGCAAGATCGAACTCGAAGGCACGATCGCCGCCGAACTGTCGACGATCACCTACAAGCCAACTCTTGCCTTGATGGTCACTCTGGATGGACCCGGCGCCGTTCCTCAGCCCGGCGGAGTGCAGCGCACCGAAGAGGATCTCTTCACCTTCCTCGCCGACAACCACCAAAAAGGCGTGAGCGCCAAGCCAGCTTTGACGTTTCATGTGAACGGTGACGTGACGGCGGCTCGATGGGATGACTCCCCCGACGACATCATCTCCGACCTCCTTCCGGAGGCGTCGCCATGGATCGGTTCCGCGAATGTCGTGAAGGTCCAATTGCACAAATGGAAGTTCGCCGGGCCACACGTGCCACATCCCGACCCCTGCGTCGTGGCTCGACGCGAGCCGGGCCTACTCGTGCTGGCCGGTGACGCGTTCGCCGGGCCAAAGGTGGAGGGTGCGTTCAACTCTGGGCAAGCGGCGGGCCACACCGTGCTGTCAGCGTGATCGTGACTTCTTCCGCATCGACGCGATGATCTCGGTGAGCATCGCCTGGTCGAAGTCGACAACCAGCGGAACGTGCTCTTCGGCCCGCACGGTCGGAAACCAAGCCTCGGGGCTCCCCAGTTGCACGTCCCGGAGCGCCGGCAACCACTCGGTGGGGATGAAGCAATAGTCGACGTGATGTGCAGCAGTCTCGACGATCGTGTCGGGTCGAAATCTCGTCGGCTGTTCGCGAGGGTCGCCGTGGTCGAGGCCGGTGAACGCGTGATAGGCGCTCACGAGACCCTGCGCCTCCAATAACGCGATCAGCTCGAGCATGTCCCAGTTCGGGTCGTTTCGATGGAAGACCGGATTGTTGTTGAAGTCTCCTGCGACCACGGTCGGGTGTTTGAGGGTCTTTTGGTAGAGACGCATCATTTGGATCGGCTGGGAAGTCTGCGGGTTCGACTTGAATTTCACCTGCGCCTTCTCATTCAACGCCCACACAGCAAGAAGGTTGTGCGCAACTGGCCCACTGATCGATACGGGCGCGATCCACTCGAGACGCTGATCCCAGACGCCACCATCGAGCTTCGCGAACGTCGGTTCGAAGCCAAGAACACCAAGCCCTCGCTGCGCATGCCTGCCGACCCAGGCCATCGACGAGTGGGCCGTCCTATTCGCCTTGAGGAGTCGAACCTCATTGCCCGACCGTGCCGCAACGACGACGTCGGCTTCCAGCGCCTGCAGCCGCGGATACCGTCGCTCGATCGATGGACCCACCGTCCAGACCGCGATTCGATACATGCCGTCGGGCTTGGGAGAAATATCGATCTCGGCAACCATGCGGCACGAAGGTTACTTGTCTGCCGACCGCAGCCCGGGAATCGATCGCTCTGCCGTCAGATGGAACCGCGGGAGCGGAACACATCGAGTTTCGAGTTGAAGGTCATGGCGACAAGATGGAATGTTCTGCGCGACACTGCGAACCATGCGTGCGCCGGTCATGGACGACTATCCAGCGATCTCGTATCTCGAGCAACGAGCTCAGAGACGAATCCCCAAATTCGCTTGGGAGTACCTCGCTTCGGGGACCGGCAGCGATAACGCTCGAGATGGAAACATCGCGGCCCTTCAGGAGATCACGCTGCGCCAGGAGTTGCTGAAAGGCACACTCGCACCGTCCACGGAAACGACCTTGTTCGGAACGACGTACAGCGCCCCGATCGGCATCGCCCCGGTCGGGTTGACCGGGCTCATCTGGCCAGGGGCCGACACGGCGCTACCGCTGGCCGCAGCTGAGGCGAAGATCCCGTACATCATGAGCACCGTGTCGACGACGACGCTCGAGGATGCCGGCCCTCGCGCCAACGGCATGGGCTGGTTCCAGCTCTACCCGCCTCGCGATGCCGACATGCGGGCCGACCTTGTCGAACGCGCTCGCGCGTCGGGATTCACCACCCTCGTCGTGACCGCCGACGTTCCTGCACCGAGCCGCCGAGAGCGCCAACGCAGAGCACGGGTACGGGTTCCACCCAAGATCGGTCCCAAGCTCGTGATGCAAAGTTTGATGCGACCCGCGTGGTCTCTCGCCATCCTTCGAACCGGACTGCCACGCTTTCGAACGCTCGAGAAGTACGTCGATGCCGCCACCATGCGCCGGATGGCTGGGTTTGTCGGTGCGAGCCTCGGTGGCACGTTGTCCTGGGACTATCTCGCCGAGGTGCGTGCGATGTGGGATGGCCCGCTGGTCGTCAAGGGGATCCTCGACGGCGACGATGCGCTTCGTTGCGTCGAGCATGGCGCCGATGCCGTCTACGTCTCGAACCACGGCGGCCGTCAGCTCGATGCCGCCGTCCCCGCTATCACCGCTCTCCCTCACGTGGTCGAGCGCGTCGGAGGCGCCGTACCAGTCTTCATGGACTCAGGAATTCGTGACGGCGTTGATGTCGCCCGGGCCCTCGCTCTTGGCGCGTCCTTCGTGTTCGCAGGCCGTCCGTTCATGTTCGGACTCGGAGCGTTGGGCGAACCGGGCGCCTCGCATGCGTACGAGATTCTCCGAGAAGGTCTCGTGTCGACGATGCACCAGGTGGGGGTGGAGCAAATCGATCAACTCCGCGACCGGCTCCTATAGTTCGGCCATGCCACACGTACATCTGGACCAGATCGAATCGGTCACCGCGCAGGCCCTCCTCAAACACGGCGCCCCAACACCTGTTGCGGCCTCGGTGGCTCACGCCGTCAGGGTGGCCGAATCGAACGGCAACAAGATCTGCGGTTTGTACTACGTCGACAGCTATTGCACACAGCTCCGAACGGGTCGAGTACTCGGCGATGTTACGCCGGAGGTGACACACGACAAGCCTGGCTCCGTGCGGGTCGACGCGAAGTTCGGTTTCGCGCAGTGGGCGTTTTCCGCAGGTTTCTCGACCGCCGTCGAGGCGGCCCGCGCGAACGGAACGTGTGGTTTCTCGATCGAGCACAGCCACACGTGCACATCGCTCGGGTACTTCACCGAACAGTTCGCTCGGCAAGGGCTGCTTGCTCTGGGCGCCACGAACTCGACAGCTCGCGTCTCTCCACCTGGCGGATCGGTCCCGATTCTCGGCACGAACCCCATGGCGATGGCCGTTCCGGGCAGAGATGGATCGGTTGCGTTTCAGTTCGACTACTCGACCTCTGCGGTCGCCCTCGGGAAGATCACCATGGCAGCAGCTGCGGGCGAATCGATTCCAATCGGGTGGGCGGTCGACGCAGACGGCAACGACACAACAGATCCGAATGAGGCTCTGAAGGGATCGCTCGTCAGCGCGGGCGGGTACAAGGGATATGGCCTTGGGCTCATGGTCGAGGTTCTCGCCTCGGCCTTGACGGGTTCTCTCTCGAGCACGCAGATCCCACCTCTGAAAGCACCCGAGGGACCCCATCACGACATCGGGCAGTTTTATCTGGTGATCGATCCGGCGGCCTTTGGGGGCGACGGCTTCTTCGATCGAGTCGACGCGCTCGCCGACGCTGTCGACGCCCAGCCCGGCGCCCGACTTCCCGGCAGCAGCCGCTCCGAGCCCGACACCGTCGAGCTCGAAGATGACGTCTGGGCGAGCATCCAAGCACTGGCCGAAGTCTGACCAGATCGCCCTTACGACGCGGCCCGAGACACGACCAGATCAGCAAGTGTGCGAGAGACCGGACTGCTCAACGCCAACTGCGTATCGGTTCGGCTCACCTCGGGCATGGCGACTACAAGCTGAATGAGTTCATGCAGGTGGTCGTTGGACTGCGCGGCGAAACGGCACAGCAGATCCCCGGAACCGGTGATGACATGCACCTCCAAGACCTCGGGAACGCCGGACAGCCGGGCGACCAGAGCGTCGTGACCACCTTGATTGATCGACAACGTCACGAACGCGACCACCGAGTACCCGATGGCCGATGCGGAGAGATCTGGCCCATGACCGGTGACCGCGCCGCGTTCTTCCAGCCTGGCCAGACGCGTCTGCACCGTGCCTCTCGCAAGGCCGGTCATCCGTGAGAGCAGTGTGATCGATGCTCTCGGTTGTTTGCGCATGGCCGCGATCAACCGCTGATCGGAACGATCGAGCCTGCTGGGCAAAACCATCAACCAAACCTCACACGACGACCCTCGGGTAACTCACTTTAGCTTCAGAAGTGACTATTGATTGATCAGACTGATCAGTAGTCTTGCATTTCCCTCTCGAAATGTTCCACTGGAGGAAGAAACAAAGTCGAATTGCACGAGGAGTTCAAACATGTCTCACCTGAAACGAGTCGATCACATCACCTACGCCTGCAAGAGCGGCACCATCGAGAAGTGGGCGTGGTTTCACATCGAGGTCGAGGGTGGCCGACTCATCAACCGCATCGACGATGTCCGCCCGGACGACACCAATGACTCGATGAAGATCTGGTGCATCGACTTCGGAGAATTCGGCGTGGCCCTCATCGAAGGGATCGATCGCGCGAAGACCTCTCAGGTCACCGCATTCGTCAATCGCCACGGAGATCATTCCGTGCAACATGTCGCGTACGACACGCACGATCTCGACGCATTCCAGAAGCACATGAAGTCCATGGGAGGCACACCGCGTGGCGAGACGCTCGTTCGCAACGATGGGTTCGGGCTACTCAAGCAGATGTTCGCTCGTGGTTACGAAGAGGGCTCCGCTGACGTGTCGACATTCCCCGAATACGTGGAACGCCCGAACGCCGACCGCGCGGTCGACGTGAGCATCACGTTTGCCGAGGAGACCGGCAAGGGCTTCTACGACCAGGTCGCCGACGCTGTTGAACAGGGTGACCTCGAGCCGTTCTTCGACTTCTCGAAGATGCCTGCCGATTGGGTGGTCCCGGAGGCTACGCCGCTCCAAGGCGCCCGTTAGGGGCTCGAGCGACTCAGTTCACGAAGTCGGGTGGCGAGCTCGTCGAGACGGTCGATCTCGGCGTTGGCGAAACTGAATCTGATCATCTGCTCATCCTCGGGCATGAACGCGGTGCCTGGGATCGTCAGCACGCCCTGCTCGACCAGCAACTTCTCCACGACTTCGGTGGTCGCGCGTCCAGCGAAGGGATGACGAACCCACCCGTAGTAGGCACCGGCCGACAGCAACACGAAGCCTCCCGGCTCCGATTCCATGACCTGCATGAAACGGGCCTGCTTCTCCGCGATCTCGGCGACCTTCGCGTCGCGCCACTCACGTGCCTCCGTCAGTCCGGCATGAGCTGCTTCCTGGCCACTCCGCGGAGCGCAGATCGTCACACAATCGATGAGCTTCGCCACTTCGGCCAGCAACACTGGCGATGCGACAATCGCACCAACGCGCTGACCGGGAATCGCCAGATCCTTCGAGAACGAGTGCAAACTCACCACGTGCTCACGCCATGCATCGTCGTGAAACAGGTCGTGTGGAGGGGCGTTTCCAGGGACGAAAGATCGATACGTCTCGTCGATGATGAGAACGATTCCTCTGCGTGTCGCCCACCCCGCAAAGTCAGCCAGCGTCCGCGGCGAAAGAATGTGCCCAGATGGGTTACCGGGCGACACCAACACGATGGCGCGAGTGTTCGGTCGGACGAGCCCTTCGGCCTCCTCGACCGTCGGGTTCAGTCCGTCGGCTGGGTGTAGATAGCGAGGCACGACTCCATCGAGCCCGAGCCACATGTCGTGATTGAAGTAGTAGGGAACGGGCAGGATGATTTCGTCGCCAGGTTCTGCAAGCGCGGAGGTCACCATCGCGAAGGCCTGGTTGCAGCCGGCGGTCACGCAGATGTCGTCACTATGAACCTTCCCCGAGTACCGATCGCTGAGCTCGCGAGCGAACGCCTCGCGGAGGTGCGCAAGACCAAGCAGTGGCGTGTACCGGCTTCCATCCGGGTGGTGAGCCACTGCGGCCATCCGATCGGCAACCTCGGGCGCCGGAGGAAACCCAGGGGCACCTTGCGAAAGGTCGAGAAGCGGCTTGTCGTCGGGAAGCTCATCGATGAGGTGTGCGTGAGCGCCGATCGGCGAGCTCGGCTGAGAGAGGGTCCGTTGCGTCAGCCTCATCATTCGGTGCGAACGTCAGCGGCGGGAGCGCTCGACGGAATCAGCTTGCCTGGATTCATGATTCCTGTTGGATCCAATGCAGCCTTCACGGTCCGCATCAGATCGAGTTCGACGTCAGACTTCTGACCCCCGAGCCGGTCACGCATGATCTGGCCCACCCCGTGTTCCGCGGAGATCGTGCCGCCGAACTCCCAGGTCAGTTCGTCGATCGCGCGCTCGAGTTCCGCTCCTCCACTGTCGTATTCGTCGATGTCTGCGTCGGGCCCGGGATACACGCTGAAGTGCAGGTTCCCGTCACCGATGTGTCCAAAGCCGAACGTGCGCGTGCCGGGGATCACCGCGTCGACCGTTGGGCCCGCGCGTTCGAAGAACTCGACCACTCGGTCCACAGGAATGGCGATGTCGAACTTGTGGCGTTTCCCTCGTGCATCGAAGGTGAACGTGGGCGGCACCTCATCGCGGATGAACCAAAGGTTCGCCTCCTGTTCCGCAGTCGACGCCACAGCAGCATCAACGATCAGGCCGTTCGCGGCGGCGGACTCGAGCAACGAGGTCAAGGCGTCATCGATCTCGTCACCGCCCGAGAAACGTAGGAGCACGTACCAGTCGCTCGGTTCCGAGAGCGGGTGAACGACCTGTGGCGAATTGATCTGTACGCGCCGCACCCCTTCTTCGGGCAGTAGCTCGAAGGCACTCAGCAGTCCCGCCGCCTCGGTTCGAGCATGGGCAAAGAACGGCATCAGCTTGTCGAGGGCTTCCAGAGCGACAAACGCAGTCCGGTGTCGACTCGGCAGCGGATGCAGCGCAAACACTGCCGCAGTCACGATGCCGAGCGTTCCCTCCGTACCGATGAAGAGCTGTTTGATGTCGAGGCCGGTCGCATCCTTGCGAAGCGACCGAAGCCCATTCCAAATACGCCCGTCGGGCAACACGACTTCGAGACCGAGCACCTGGCTCCGCAGTGACCCCCACCGCAAGACGTTCAGACCACCGGCATTCGTCGAGATCCCTCCACCGATCTGAGCGGTACCGCGAGCGCCCCAGTCTGGGGCGAACAACAAACCCTGGGCCGCACACGCCTCCTGGAGCGCCTCGATCGTCACGCCGGCTTCAACCGTGACCGTGGCTCGTTCGACGTCGACGGACAGAATCGTCGACAGACGCGAGAGCGACAAGACGATGGACGCCGTCGACTCCGGGTGATCGTCCGCGAGGGGGATCCCACCTGCGCAGAGGCCCGTGTTACCACCTTGGGGAACGATGGCGATGTCGTTGGCGCGGCAGTACGAAACGACCGCGGCGACCTCTGCTGTCGTCGACGGCCGCACGACGGCCAGGGTGCTCGCGTTCGTGAACTTGCGACCCCAATCGACCACGAATGAATCGGTATCTGCGCCGACGAGCACACCACCCGATCCCACGATTTTGACCAGATCGTCAATCACCTCTGCCATGCCCCGAGACCGTACAGGCCCCGGATGGTCGTCGCCGATGTCAGCGGCTCAACTCGCCGATCGCTCGGTCGAGAATGCGGCCCACCGATGCGCGACGCGTGGCCTTGGCGACGTGACTGCCGAGCACTTCCGTACGAGCCGCCGTCGCACCGCCAGCCCTGAAGAACCGGCGACGCACCCGCCCGAGCACGACCACCTGATCGCCCTCGACGAAGTTGCGCACCCGCGAGCTTGGCTCGTTCCATTGGACCGGCACCGACTGCCTTCCTTCCGGTGTCTCGGTTACCAAATCCCAATTCATGATGTTGCGACCGGCGGCAAGCGTTCGCTCGGTCGGTTCACTGGACAACGTTCCCTGCAATACGACGATGTTCATCGTCGATCTCCATTTCGGATTGGTTCAGCAGGGGAAGTGCAGGATCGTCAACCTACTCAGCCGCTATGACAGTGCTCCCTTTTTGTCGACACTTCCGGTCGACATCCGAGTCAGCCGACTGGAGGCAACATGTTGGTCTTGGCGAGCTCCGCGAACCACAGCGCGCTCGACTTTGGGATGCGCTCGAGAGTCTCGGGCACCACCTCGACGATGCCGAAACGTTTCTCATACCCCAGCGCCCACTCGAAGTTGTCGAGGAGTGACCACGCGAGATAACCAACCATCGGAACGCCAGCGTCGATCGCTCGGAGCACCGATCGAAGGTGGCCATCGAAGTACGACATCCGATCCAGGTCATGGACTCGACCGTCCTGTCGAGTCTGGTCGGGCATTGCGGCACCATTTTCGGTGATCAGGATCTTTGGCAGGTCATAGGTCTTGTGCAGCCACCGCAGCAAGTGCTCGAGCGACTCCTCGTGAATCTCCCAGCCCATCTCGGTTCGCGGGGCGTCGAACGGAAGCTGCTGCCCGATCGCCGAAACCACAGCGCGGAAGTAGTAGTTCACGCCCAAGATGTCGATCGGCGTCGAGATGATGTCCATGTCGCCGTCGAAGACTTCTGCCTGGTCCCAGCCGAGGGCTTCGACGGTCTGCGCGGGATATGAACCGCGGCACACAGGGTCGATGTACCACTCGTTCTCCCAGCCGTTGGTCACGCTCGTCAGCGCAATGTCTGCGGGTGAGTTCGTGGCAGGTTCGGCCGGTGTGAAGTTGATGACGATCCCCAGATCAGCGTCGGGGGCGATCGAGCGAATGCGCTCCGCGGCCAGCCCATGGCCGAGAAGGAGGTGATGGGCTGCTGCAAGCCCCTTCGCCAGGCTCGTGTGTCCGGGGGCGTGTTCGCCCGACACATATCCATGTGAGGCTGACACGTACGGCTCGTTGAGGGTCATCCACGTGTCGACGCGATCGCCGAGGCGTTCGAGCACAACCTCGGCGTAGTCCGCAAATGCGTAGGCGGTGTCGCGATTCGTCCAGCCGCCGTCATCTTCGAGAGCCTGTGGAAGATCCCAGTGATACAAGGTCGGAAGGGGTCGGATCCCCTTTGCCAGGAGACCATCGACGAGCCGATCGTAAAAGTCGAGTCCAGTAACATTGACCGCACCCCGGCCTTCCGGGATCACCCTGGGCCATGCGATCGAGAACCGATAAGCCGACAGGTTGAGAGACGCCATGAGCTCTACGTCTTCCTCCCATCGATTGACGTGATCGCAAGCGACGAGTCCGTTGCTTCCGTCGGCGATACGGCCGGGCTGCGCACAAAACGTGTCCCAGATCGACTCGCCTTGGCCCACGTCTGGTGATCGACCCTCGATCTGAAAGCTCGACGTTGCGGAGCCGAAGAAGAAGTCGTCGGGGAAGACTGCACTATCCATTGGTTATGGCTCCGTGGTCGAACCTGCGTAGAGCGGTCCATGGTCGATGTTGGGAAGAACGTACTTGGCGAAGAGGTCCGCCTCCGCGGCATGGGTGTAGCCGGACAGGATGAACGCTCCGATGCCGATCTCGCGATACGCGTGGAGCTTCGCCAACACCTGATCGGGGTCGCCAACGATTGCCGCACCGGCACCGCTGCGGGCGCGACCCACGCCGGTCCACAAATTCGCCTCGACGAAACCATCGTCCTCGGCGGCATCGCGAAGTTCGTTCTGACGGGCCACTCCAGCTGACGCCGTATCGAGCGACTTCTGTCGAATCTTCTCACCCTCATCATCATCGAGTTTCGACAACAAGCGGGTCGCTGCCGCGCGAGCTTCTTGTTCGGTCTCACGGACGATGACATGTGCTCGGAGCCCATATTTCAGCTCACGGTCGTAGTTGGCGGCCATGCCGCGCATCTCTTCGACCGTGTCCGAGACACCACTGACCGTGTCCGGCCAGGTCAAGAAGACATCGGCATGTTCGGCGGCCGTGTCTTTGGCCGCTGGACTGAATCCACCGAAGTAGAAGGGTGGGCAGTGCCCCGAGACCGTTCTTGCTCGTGGCGGATCCAACGTCAGGTTCACAAAGTCACCGTGGAAGTCGATCGACTCACCGTTGAGCAGCGCTCGCAACACATGCATCCACTCGCGGGTGCGTTGGTATCTCGGTTCGGACTCGAGCGGCGCGCCCGGAATATCGCTCGAAATGATGTTGACGGTCAGCCGACCGCCTGCCATCTGGTCGATCGTGGCGAGCTGACGTGCCAGTTGCGGAAGCCACATCTCGCCCATGCGAACGGCAAGCAAGAGCTGGATCTGTTCGGTATGTGTGGCGATCCCAGCGGCGAATGCAGTCGAGTCGATCCCGAGCTGATATCCCGATGGCAGCAAGACATTGTCGAACCCGAGCCGATCGGCGGTCTTGACGATGTCGGAGCAATGATCCCACGAGCTCTTCAAGCGCTCCTCGGGAACACCGAGGAACTCATAGTCGTCATCACACAGCGCGCCGAACCAAGAGACTTCGACAGCCGCCCGCTCGGCACTTCCGGCCGAGATCCCTTCAGTATCGACAACAGTCATCAGTGGTCCTTTCCATGGATGCGACGTTTCGAGCCCCCAGGCGAGAAACTCGGTTCGTGGACGCAGTGAACGGCGTCATGGAAGTGGTTGTCCTTCGCTGGCAGCGACGATGTCGTACGCGTCGTTGCGGTCCAAGTGAACGTTGAATGCGGCCGGGGCGGCCGCCAACCGAGAGGCCGTCTGCGTGCCGAGTAGCGCAACCGGCTGCGAAGGATGGGCAAGAACGAACGCCGTGGCAAGCGTTGCCCTGTCGACGCCCTCACGCTCGGCAAGGCGATCGATCGTTTCGATCAGCTCCGGACGAATCCCGTCACCCGAAAAGAGCCGACCTCCAGCCAGCGGACTCCAGGCGAGCGGTACGACTCCGTCTCTCATGGCCCGATCGAACGTTCCATCGCGCATCGGTTGAAGCTGCGCGACCGAGAACTCGGGCTGGGTCGACACGATGGGCGCCTGGAGATGAGCAGTCAGCGCATCGTGCTGATCGACGGTGAAGTTGGATACTCCGACCATGCCGATCTTGCCCGCAGCGATCAGCGCATCGAGGGTTGCAGCGACATCTGCGGGGTGGGTGAACATGTCGTGCCTGTGGATCTGCCACAAGTCGATGTGTTCGACGCCGAGCCGGGCGAGAGAGGCATCAACGGCGGAGACAAGGTACTCGGGACTCGAGTCATATGGCAGGGGCGGCATGATGCCACCCTTCGTCGCGAGCACCATGCGCTCGCGAAGCGTTGGCGCCGCAGCGAGCACCTGACCGAGGCGTTCCTCATTTTGACCAAATCCAGTACCGCCGTGGTCGAGCCCGTACACATCGGCGGTATCGATCAGGTTCATTCCGGCATCGAGCGCCGCTTCGACGAGTTCCTGGTTGGCGGAGACGTCGTCGGAAGTCAGCCGCCATGTGCCATATCCGAGAGGGCCGACCTCAGGGCCGTCGGGCCCAAGCCGTCGCTGATTCGACCTGACAAGATTCTGAGACATCGTGCCAGCGTACAACAACTGGACACCCCTCTTGCAAGCGTTTACATTCGATAAAAATCAACGAAGTCAGGAACTAGGCTGACCACATGACGAACGAACACATACGGTACGGAATCATCGGTACCGGCATGATGGGCATCGAACATATCCAGAACATCCTCGCGCTCGATGACACGAGCGTGACAGCCATCGCTGACACAGACGTGCAGTCTCGAGCCAACGGACTCGCGGCCGCTGGTGAAGGATGTGTTGCTCACGACGACTACCGCACACTTCTCGCCGATGAGTCGATCGACGCCGTCGTGGTCGTGACCCCAAACTTCACCCACATCGATGTCATGCGCGATGTGCTCGTATCGGGGAAACACGTGCTGTGCGAGAAGCCACTGTGTACAACATCAGCTGACTGCCGGGTGTTGATCGATCTTGCGGCCGGGTACGACGGAGTGGTCTGGGTCGGGCTCGAATATCGCTACATGCCAGCTGTCGGCGCTCTGATCGACGAGGTGCGGAGCGGCTTTGTGGGAGATGTGAAGATGGTCTCGATTCGAGAACACCGCTTCCCCTTTTTGGTCAAAGTCGGCGACTGGAATCGGTTGTCTCGCAATACCGGCGGAACTCTCGTCGAGAAGACCTGTCACTACTTCGACCTGATGACCCTGATCATCGGTGAGCGACCGGTGCAGGTGTTCGCTTCAGGAAACCAAGCGGTCAACCACCTCGAAGAGGTGTACGACGGTGAGCCGAGCGACATCCTCGACAACGCATACGTGATCGTCGACTACCCCGATGGCAAGCGAGCCATGCTCGATCTCTGCATGTTCGCCGAGGCGACGAAGGACCAGGAAGAACTGTCCGTCGTCGGCGACAAAGGAAAACTGGACGCTCGGATCCCAACATCGGAGTTGCACCTCGGCACGCGATCGGGCGCGGGCCTTGAAGATATTGGAAATGTCGTGACCCGACCCATCACCAACGACAACATCCGTCACGAGGGATTGCATCACGGCGCCAGTTATCTCGAACACGTCGATTTCGCGAGGGCGGTTCGTACGCACCGAGCCGCAGGTGGAGGCGCCGACGGAGCGGCTGCCGTCGCGGAACTCGGCACGTTGGTGAGCCTCGAGGACGGTCTGTGGTCGGTCGCCGTGGGCGAAGCCGCACATCGTTCCATCGCCGAGAACCGTCCGGTCTTTCTGCGCGAAATCCTCGGTGACTAACTCTGCTTCAGCGCGACGTGTTCGCCCCGCACAGGAGCACTCCGACTCGTTCGCCTGAAGCCGGCACGTACTGACCGGAACGAAGCGCGGCGACCGTTGTGGCCGCGGATGGCTCGACGATTAACCGGAACTCATTCCAAAGGTGATCCTGAGCTTCGACCAGATCTTCGTCGGTCACCAGGACGCTCTGTGCACGGTGACCGGCCAGCGCTGCCCACGGCAGCTCACCGATTCGCGTCGCTCCAAGAGCATCAGCGGCAAGACCGCCCACCTCTACGTCTTGTGGAGAGCCCGCGGCAACCGCGGCGGCGAAGGCATTCGTCGTGACCGTTTCACACACGACGACGGCGACATCGAGATCAACGGCACACGCGATCCCGCCAGCCAAACCACCACCTCCGCAAGCAACCAGAATCGTGTCCAGGCCTCCAGCTTGTTCGACGAACTCCGCACCCGTTGTCCCAGCGCCTGCCATGACCACCGGGTGGTCATACGCGTGGATCGATGTGGCACCGGTCTCGGCCTGGAAGAGCAGGCTCGCTTCGAGAGACTCGGCGTAGACCGCGCCCACCTGCCTGACGTCAGCGCCATACGAACGCAACCGCTCGACCTTGGCCGGGGACGAGATCGTCGGTACGAATATCGTCGCCGCGTGGCCGGCACGCCGGGCAGCCCACGCCACCGCGGCGCCGTGATTGCCTCCCGAGGCCGCCACCACACCGGCATCGCTGATCGGCATGGACGCGACATAGTTCGACGCGCCGCGTGCCTTGAACGTTCCGCTGTACTGGAGTTGCTCGAGCTTCATCACGAATCGGCCCGAACCCTCTCCACCACTCGAACCGAGCAGGGACGCGTCCGCGACCTCGATCACCGGCGTCCGGCGTACAAGTTCGACGAGTCGTTGTTGCGCCTCGCCCACTTGGGCCCTGGATGGAAGTTGGTTCTGGGAGATGGCTCAGCCCTTGACGGAGCCCGCCAGGAGACCTCTCACGAAGTACCGCTGGAGGCTGAAGAAGACCACGAGCGGGACGAACGCCTGAACGAACGCGCCTGCTGTCAACAGGTGTTCGTTCTGGCCGAAGTCGCCAGCAAGGTTGGCGATTCGCGTGGTCGTCGGGAAGACGTCAGGCGATCCGCTGCTCAACATCGTCACGGCGATCAGGAAATCGTTCCACGTCCACAAGAACTGGAAGATGCCAAACGCCGCCAACGCCGGAATCGACAAGGGCAGGACCAGGCGCATGAAGGTACTGAAATGATCGGCCCCATCAACTCTGGCGGATTCGATCAACTCTTCGGGAAGACCTGACATGTAGTTGTGCAGCAAGAAGATCGCAAATGGCATGGCGAACCCCGTGTGGGTGAGCACAACAGCCCACGACGAGCCAGCGAGGTCGAAGTCGGGAATGAGCGACATCGTGCGTTCGGTGAACGGGATGGTCAAGTGCGCCCCGTTCGAGAACATGACGAGCAGCGGAATCAACGCGACCTGCAGCGGAATCGACAGGAGCGACACCGTCGCGATGAACAGCGGCTTGCGGCCCTTGAACGGAATCCAAGCAAACGCATACGCAGCGAACGCGGCAACGGCGATCGGAATGATCGTCGCAGGGACCGCGATGGCGAACGACGAGATGACCGACTCGAGGAGTCCGTTGGTCGTGTCGGTACCAAGCACTTCGCAGTAATTCTCGAAGAGGTGAAACTCATTTGGGTCGCGATAGCTCGCAGGACACGACACACCGACATAGTCGATGTCGGTGTCACCACCGACTTGCCAGAACCCAGAACTGCGCTGCCTGGTGCGACTGCGAAACGAGTTGACCAGAAGCGAAACGGTAGGGAGCGTCCATACGGCGACGATGAGCCACATGGCCCACATCGGGACGTTGGTGAGGGCGCGATAGATGCGGTCGATGATCGAGTTTCCGGATCTCATGCGTCCGCCTTTTGCATCTGGAAGACGTTGAAGATCAGGATCGGCGCAAGCGTCAACAAGATCACGACGGCGATAGCCGACCCGACCCCTCTGTCGAAGAAGCTGAACGCTTCGTTGAAGAAGTCATTCGCAAGGACGTTGGTGCCGAAGTTGCCTCCGGTACTCACCTTCACGATGTCGAAGACCTTCGCAACCCCGACCATGATGGTCGTGAGCACGACGCCCAACGTCGGCAAGATCTGCGGGATGACCACGTAGAAGAACTGCTCGGACTCGCTGGCCCCATCGATGCGTGCAGCTTCGAGGAACTCCTCGGGCACAGCCTTGATCGCCGCAGACAGGATCACCATCGCGAAGCCGGTCTGAATCCAGATGAGGATGAACATCAAGAACACGTTGTTGAAGGGTCGAACTTCCTCGAGGAACGCCACTGTGTCGCCGACGACTTCGTCACCTTGGAACACGAACCCGCCCAGGCTTCGACGAAGGAGCTCGACGAAGATGTAGCCGACGACAATCAGCGCTGTGCCGGCACCGGCAAACCCATCTCCTCGCTGGATGCGGCCGTAAATGCCCCAGCCAAGTCGGGCGATGATTGCGCCGAGCACGACAAGCACGAGCGTGCGTGGCCAGCCCGAGTGGCTCAGCTGTCCGAGCTCGAGCCAGAGGGCGTTCAAGATTCCGGTCTGGTCACGCGAGGTGTTTCTCGGTTGGAACTGGAAGCGCCAGATGATCGAGGCGCCGACCATCGAGATCGCCATTGGCATGAACACGAGCGACTTGACCACGTTTTCCCAGCGGCCGGCACGCTGCGAGAGGACCGCCATCGCAAGTCCGACTGCAGTCGATCCAATGGTGACCGTGAACATCCACCACAGCGTGTTCGGGAACGTACCCCGGATCACCGAGAACAGCGCGAACGTCAGAACGAACAAGCCCACGAGCACTGAGCCGACCGAACTCGGCGTGCGTTCGAAGCCAGCCTCGTTGTTGCGGGCGTAGTGGATCGCAGCACCGATGAGCACGCCCGCGGCAATCGCGACGAGGCCCACCCAGAAGAGCTGACTTCCGAACAACGCGATCGACCCGTCGGGGTCGGTCCATTCATTCGTGTTGATGAACGCGTCGGACGATACGAGATCGCGATAGTTGTCGAGGCCGACGTAGTCCTCGCTCTCGCGATCGAGGAACGATGTGAAGATCGTTCGGAGCGCCGGGATGACGAGGTTGATGCACAAGAAGATGAGTGCGGGGCCCAAGAAAATCAGGGCCCGTGCCCGACGGTCGAAGTCGGCGAGGCCTGCCGCTCCGCGGGGCTCCGCCCAACCGAACTTCGCAGCGAGCAGAACGAGCGGCACGATGCATGCCGCACGGGCAGCCCAGATCGAGCCCGTGGCCAGGTCGGGAATCAGCCAACCAGCGATCAACGCCCCGGCAGCTGCACCCAACAGAATTCGTTCGACGAAGAATCGACGCTTGGCGAGCACTGCGCTGACGAGTGCTCCTGCTCCTGCACCAAGCAAGGCGAGAAGCAAGATGGCGCCGATGTTCGCATCGGGCCGGTTCCGGAAGAGCAGGTTGTCTGCGACCAGCCAGCCGGCCACGATCGCCGCGCCTATCGGCACGCCCAGACGTAGCCGTCGATCAGCGACGCCGGTGGCTAGGCCTGCCACGAGACCAAGGACAGCGCCGACCAAGGGCCACTCGATCAGACCAAGGGCGCCGGTTGCGAGCTCGATCAGATCGGGGTCGGCAACCCCAGAGAGAATCGAGATCAGCTCGGGGTCATCAACCACGAACGACGAGCCATCGTCGCCGAGAAGGCGATAGTCTCCGTCGGCCACGAGCGTGCCGACGGAACGATTGCCACGCAGGACCCCAAAGCCGAGAGCGCCGAGGATTCCGCCAGCCAGACCTCGATACAGCGACCAGCTGCGATTGGCCTGCGACACCAAGACATTTGCGAGAGCGAACAGAGCGGCGCTCAGGCCAACGACGACCGCAATGACGAATGCCGTGCGACCAAGTCGTCCAAGTTGGCCAGAGCTGGCCGAAACGATGATCAACATCGCGAACAACGCCACAAGGACTGCGGTGCGAAGCAGCGCCCCCCAGCTTCGCTCCGACGTGGTGCCTTTTTGCACCAATTCTTCTTCAACGACAGCCAATGGCTGCGCCCCCTCCCCCTAGGTGCCATGAGGGTGGCGACCATGTGCGGTCGCCACCCTCCTGGCGTATGTCATTGATGGCGAATGAGATTCGCCGTGTAAATCAGCCTTCTTCGGCGTCTGCTTCAGGCCAGCTGGCGTCGATGGCCGCTGCGGCTGCAGCAACGCTGGTGTCGCCGTTGACCAAAGCAGTTCCCTCGGTCCAGAAGGTACCAGCGCCAACATCGCCAGGCATCAGGTCAGAAGCGTCGAAGCGGAATGTCTCCGACGCAGCAAGGATGCCGAGCATCGACTGCTCGAGCGGTGCCCACAGCGACAGGTCTGCTTCGAGGTGCGGACTGAGGAAGCCCGACAGTTCGTTGCCACTGATTTCGAGCTGTGCGACTTGACGGGTGTTCGCAAAGTCAGCCGACGCGAGGTAGTCCATCACGGCCCAGACCTCGGGACGGTCGTCGAACGCAGCTGCGTACAGACCGGCGCCGAGCACGGGACGACCGGTGTCGCCCTCAGGGAAGTAGAAGACGTCGACTGCGCCATCGCTGCCATCGGCAAAAGCCGTGCCAGCTGGGAAGCGGGTGGCGAAGAAGTTCGCCTGGCGGTGCATGAAGCAGTCGCCGTTGACGAGACCCTCAGCGTTCGGCTCACCGAATGCCGTCGAGGCAATGGTGCCACCGTCAGCAAAGACCATGCCGTCGGTGTTCCAGAGATCGATGATCTCCTGCATCACACCGCTGACCTCATCGCTGGCGAAGTCGAGTTCGCCGGCGACCCACTGGTCGTACATCTCGGGGCTGTGGCGACGAAGCATCATGTCTTCGACCCAGTCGGTGAATGGCCAACCTGTTGCTGTACCCGAACCAATGCCGACACACAGCGGGATGTTGCCGTCTTCGATCATCTGAGCCGCAAGTGCGGTGAAGTCATCGAGGGTCTCGGGAATGGCGTAGCCGGCAGCGTCGAATGCAGCTGGCTGGTACCAGACGATCGACTTGAGGTCCTGCTTCAGAGGGACGGCGAACTGCGTGCCGTCGACTACTCCGAAGGACGCGGTTGCTGCCGGGTAGTTGGCGTCAACCAAACCCAACGTGGCGTCGGGGAGTGCCACGACGATGTTGTCGCGGGCGAAGTCGGCAAGCTTGCCGGGCTGCGGGAAGAACGAGATGTCTGGTGGCAGGCCAGCCTCCACCTGCACGTTGATCTCCGACTCCCAGTCTGCTGAACCGAGGAACGTGATGTTCATGTCGTTGGCCTCAGCGAAGGTGTCGAGTGCCCGTTGGATGGCGCCAGCCTCGTTGGCTGAACGCTCAGAGCCAGTGATCGTCACTGCGGTACCGGCCAGAGGGTTCGTCTCTCCGGCATCGGCTGCGGCAGTTGCTGCAGCCTCGGCTTCGTCACGTGCGGCAGCGGCATCTGCTTCTGCGGCTTCTTTTGCTTCTTCCGCAGCTGCGAGTGCTTCTTGTGCGGCGGTGAGCTCGTCGCTTGTTCCACTATCGACTGCGTCTTCAACAACGTCGGCCGTATCTGAACCGCATGCTGCGGCCACAAGTGACACGGCGAACAGAGCTGCAAGCAGCTTTATCCACTTACTCTTCATTACAGGGGTCCCCTCCTGATTGGGATTTCCGACCGCTCGGCCGAAACTGTAAACGTTTGCATGGGGCAAGATACTCGACGATGTGTGCGTTGTCACACCGCGCGTGACAATCTCGCCAAATCGCGTGGAAATCCGCGTCAACTCACGAAGAAATCGTGGAGTGGCGCTTGATGAGCTCGAGCCCTTGCGGCGCGGTTTCTCGAATCGGGGTCGACGCTGCATCACCATCGACGGAATTGTCGATCATTTCCAAGAGCCGTTCAGCAGCTGTTGCACCAAGCTTGTGCGGCAAGAGACGGATCGTTGTCAAGCCAACCATCTCCGCGAGCTCGTGGTCATCAACGCCGACCATCGCCATGTCGCCAGGCCAGGAAAGCCCGCGATCCTGAAGTGCACTCCAGGCTCCGAACGCCATCTCGTCCGACATCACGAACACGGCGGTAGGCGGATCATCGAGATCGAGCAAACGCTCCATGGCGGCTCGACCGCCTGGCGCGGTGAACTTGCCGGATTTCTCGAGCCGAGTATCGATCGGAATTCCCTCGGCGGCGAGCGCTGCGGTGTACCCAGCGAGACGCAGCCCGGGGACAGAGAACGCGAGCGGGTGATTCGGCTCGCCCGAGATCAGTCCGATCCGACGGTGTCCCAACTCGAGCAAGTGTTGAGTGGCGATGTATCCGACCTGGTAGTCATCGACGATCACCGATGGAAACCGCTCGGTACTAAACCCGGCGGTGACGGTAGGGATGCCTGCGGTCCACAACTCGCTCGCTGCGTCTTCGGAGATGTTCAGATCGACGACGATCAGCCCGTCGACGCGTTTTTCGAGCTGCACGAGCTGATCCAAGAACCGTTCACGCTCGTCGGGGTCGCTCACCGGGTGGGTGATCGCTTCGTACCCATTGGCCAGGAGGTGGTCGATCGCTCCGGCAAGAAATCGCGAGAAGTACCAGCCATCAACGGTTGGAGTCGCCAGCTCGATGAGGTTCGTGCGTCCGGTCGCCAAACGTGCGGCACTGGGATCTGCGCGGTAGTTCAACCCCTCGGCCACGTCTTGCACCCGCGCTCGAGTCTTCGGCGCTACGTTGGGCAGCCCGCGCAGCGCACGCGAAACCGTCGCGACGGAGACGCCGGCCTCCCGCGCGACATCTTCGATCGATGGTCCGCGCTTACGCTGCATCTCAGTTCACCATCAGACCGTGCTCGTCATGTGTGTCGCCCGCTCGTTCCACCAGGACGAGAATGTAACCGTTTGCAGCTCGCCTGCAAAACTTGCAGACAAGCTCCATCTGCAATGGCGATGGTAAATCTCCGCTGGATATCGCCGCCTGATATCGCGACGGTTTGTCACAAGTCAACCCACCGATCGACCTGACATCTAGTCTGTTGGTCTCACGACGTGCCCAGAATCGGCGTCATACGCTGACGAAGCACATCGGTCCCCAAGACACGATCAGAGAGCTTCATGAACGAACAGCAACTCCAGAAAATGCAGACCGAGGCCGGCTTCATCGCCGCACTGGATCAGAGCGGCGGCTCGACCCCAAAGGCACTTCTCGCCTATGGCGTCGCTGAAGACGAATACTCCGGCGAAGAAGAGATGTACGCAAAGGTCCACGAGATGCGCACTCGCATCATGACCAGCCCTGCCTTCACCGGCGACAGGGTCCTGGGCGCGATCTTGTTCGAGAACACCATGGATCGTCAGGTCGAAGGACAAGACACCGGCGACTATCTCTGGAACGAGAAGGGAATCATCCCGTTCATCAAGATCGACAAGGGCCTCGCGGACGAAGAGAACGACGCGCAGGTCATGAAACCGATGCCCGATCTCGACGCCCTCCTCGAGCGTTCGGTGGCAAAGAACATGTTCGGCACCAAGATGCGTTCGGTCATCAAGATGGCAAACCAGGCCGGTGTCGACGCTGTCGTCGCACAGCAGTTCGAGGTAGGCCATCAGATCATCGGACACGGACTCGTCCCGATCATCGAGCCAGAGATCGACATTCACTCACCTGAAAAGGCCGAGGCTGAGGCAATGCTGCGCGATTCGTTGCTCGAAAACGCCAACGCGCTCAGCTCGGACCAGCTCATCATGTTGAAGCTCACCCTGCCCGAGGAAGACAACTTCTACTCCGACCTCGTCGCACACCCGCAGATCGTTCGGGTCGTTGCGCTGTCGGGCGGCTACAGCCGCGACGAAGCAAACGCTCGACTGAGCCGAAACAACAAGATGATCGCAAGCTTCTCCCGTGCACTGAGCGAAGGGCTTTCGGCCCAGCAGTCGGACGAGGAGTTCAACTCCATGCTCGACGCTGCCGTGCAGAGCATCCGGGACGCTTCAGCAACCTGATCGAGGGCAAATCCGAAATCGAGCCGATCGGAGTCATCCGATCGGCTCTTTTTTGTTTTCGATCAGGCGTAGGTTGCAGGCTTAGCCGCCCAGCGCGCCGAGCAGGCCACCACCGCCGCCGCCTTCGCCACCACCGGTCGGTCCTTCGGATGGTTGCACGAGGACAAACCCTTGGCCGCCGAAGGCCATCTGGAATGTCTCACCGCTGCCACCGCGAACCATCGACTTGAGCCCGCCGGTCGTGTCCGTCTTGAGATTCATCGACACGCCACCGGACCACATCACGACTGCCTGAGCGTCGCCGAATGTCGGAGCGCTGGACACGTCGAGCATCACGGGCGGGCCGTCGGTCGTGATCGCCACGAACCCGGTGCCCGAGAGCTCCATGTTGTAGAGACCGCCCGCCATTGCGCCGGCCGCTCCCCCACCCAGGCGTTTGATGTCCCACGAGATCGACTCGTTGAACGCCAAGATGTTGCCGCCGTTCACCGATATCCGATCGTTGTCGAGATACATGATGTGCACGTCTTTGGCGTCGTCGGCGATGAAGAGTTCACCGGTGCCTGTTGCGTGCATCATGTCGGCGCCTTCGCCGGTTGTGGCCTTCTTCAACATCTTGCCGAGTCCGCCGGACCCCTTGTTCTCGAACTTCACATCGCCTTGGTAGGCCACCATGGAACCGCGCTTGGCCTGCACGCCGCCCGCTGCGAGTTCGATCTTCAGAAGCTTCGAGTTCTGCCGGGTGAACTGCTCGCCCGTCTCGTTCTCTGCGTACTGCTCGAGGTTCGACTGAATTCCCATGGTGTGCTCCGCTCTTTGGTGTGCTGGTGCGACCATCATTGTCGATCTGCGAGCCTCAGTACTTGAGTTGTCGCGCGGATCTTGGTATCGATCTCGCAGGTACTCTCGAAAGACATGAAGCGATGGTGGATCCTCGACGGCGCGCTGGGACTCGCGTTCGCTGCCACGGCGCTCCTGCTCGTCTTCGACGATCGAGCTCCGGTCTCACACGCCGAATTGCGTGAACAGGAGGAGATCCATCGGAGCCTCGTGGCCGGGCCGACTTCAACATCGACCGCGCCGACGCCGCTGTGCGACACGATCCAGCGTCGAGAACAAAGCGAATCGTCCACCGGCCGGCGCGGACCATTCCATGACGGCATCGGCTCCGACTGGATCGTGATCGAATCGATCGAACCGACTGATCAAACGTATGACGTCACGGGAACGATTCGTGATGGGCGCGAGATCGATGAGGTCATTCAATTCCTCGACGATCGGACCGGAGCCGCCGCGATACGAGCGCTCGATGAGGGTCATCGGGTTGCGCTACTCACCGGTGATCTAGATCGGTACATCGTTGGATCGCCACGAAACGTGGGGCTCGCCCTGATCTCGCCGGGGCCCGACCATTCCTTCCTTATCGGCCGCTGTGCGAAGAGCGCGTTTGAGGAACCACTCCGCGGCCAGCTCGGAGAGCGCTTCGACCAGGTCATGTGGGCACTTCCGACCACACCGGAGGGTGACGCGACATATGAACTCATCTACCAAGAACCCCGTCCAGAGCCCATGATCCCGCCTCCACCGGCGACCACCCCCACGTATGAGTTCTCACGAATGACATTCGTGGTGACCTCCGAAGTCGATCATCCGGACGCTCACGCCTGCTTTCGTTCACCTGAGCTCGGTTGGGACGAGCGGGTCAAGTGCATCGAGCCAATGCAAGCTCCAGTTCGGTACTTGGCAACAGTCAGCGACAGCCGAACGATGGCGCTGTGGTTGTCGCAGGACCACACCGTGCCTCTCCCCGTGGAGCTAGTGGGCAGGTTGGAAATCCCCATGGACATCTTCGAGAGCGCCGAGCGACCAGCTGTGCGCATTCATTTGATCGACGTCGACAAACCTGGCCAAACGTCGTTTGAGATTCTCGCGTGGGGCGACGCGACCACACTCGACTTTGTTGAGGACGCGCTCTGGCAGTCGCCGTTCGAGACGCTCAGCCCCGGCTGAAGGATTATCAGACCTGCGTCGACAGGAACGCCGCGAGCCAGCGATCGTTCTCCTCGGGAGACCCGATCGTGATTCGCAATCCAAATCCGGGGAAGGGTCGTGTCACCACCCCGTGTTTCTCCATTGCGACCGCGATCGACTCTGTTGCGTCACCGGTCGGCAAGAAAACGAAGTTGGCCTGCGTCGGCACATAGACCACTCCGGCAGCGTCGAGGAGCTCCGTCACCCGTGTGCGCTCGGCGAGAAGTGTCCGCACATTGGTCATCGCCTCCGCTTCGTGTTCGATCGCCGCGAGCATTCCCGCCTGCGAAAGGTTGTTGACCGAAAACGGCAGCCGAACCTTGTCGAGCTGCTCGATGACCTCGCGGTGGGCAATCCCATAACCCGATCGCAGTCCAGCCAGTCCGAACGCTTTCGAGAAGGTGCGAGTGACAACGAGGTTGTCATGGTGGGGCTGGAGGTCGACAACAGGATCACCAAACGCGGGATCGCTGAACTCTCTGTACGCCTCATCGATCACGACGATCACGTCGTCGGGAATGGCTTCCAGGAGCGCAGCGACATCGTGCATGCCAATCGGGGTTCCCGTCGGGTTGTTCGGGGTTGCAAGGATGACGAGTTTGGTCTTCGATGTCACCGCGTTCGCGACGGCATCGAGGTCGAAGGCGTAGTCGACGAGGGGCACCTGAACCTGCTGCGCATCGGCGAGCGTCGAGAACACCGGGTAGATCTCGAACGACGGCCACGGGAAGACCACTTCGTCGCCGGGATCGACATAGGTCATGAAGAGTTGTTGGAGCAGGCCGCTCGATCCACACCCGACCGTCACCCGATCGTCATCGACCCCCAACCACTCGGCTATCGCCAACCGCACATCGGTGGCGTTGTTGTCGGCGTAGCGGTTGACGCCGGACGCCGCATCCACGATCGCCTGCAAGACGGCGGGTGCTGGTGACCACGGGTTCTCGTTCGACGCCAGCTTGATCGCGTCAGCAATGCCGTGCTCGTCCTCGACCTGGCTTGCCGCCTTGCCCGGCCGGTAACTGGCGAGCGACGCAACCGCTGGTCGAATCTGTCCAATGGTCATCAGGACCTCCTGAGCTCAACGCTTCCACATCTGCGGCCGATAGGCACACCTCGGTTGCGACTGCGGCGATTACCCGCCGTTGCGCTATCGTGATCCACACAGCGAGACGTGCATGCCACTCGTCGGTAGCTGTAGGCGGTGTTCGATCGACATCGGATCCCAGCCGACAACACAGCTCAGCACCTGACTTCGGTTCGGTTCGGCCGTGCAACAAAAAACAACGGATGACACCCTCGTCGTCCTGACGTGTGTCCCCGCCGTGGCAGATCCATGGTCGACACGCATCACATCTAGGAGAAATCCAATCACTACCACCGAGCACCCTGAAGCGCTCGACCAGATCGCACAAGCGCACCTGGACGGTCTCGCCTCACCTGCACAAATCAAGATTCTCGAAGCCGATCCGAAGGCCTGGACCGCCAGTCTGTGGCGACTACTCGATGACGCCGACGCCGCGCTCGAGCGAGCCCGCCGCACCGTTCGGGGGCCCGAACGAGCCAACGTTCTGAATGACCTCGATGACGAGTGTTACCGAATCGATGAAGAACTGACCCGACTGCTCGGACCTCCCACCGAGGACGAGCTGACACCTGCTCCAAAGCAGTCCCAAGCGCCTCGAGAGAAGAACGGCGTTGCGCAACTCCAGCTATCTTGGAACGACGGACAACTTGTCGCCTGGATGGCAGGACATGATGCCCGCTACGAACAAGAAGACGTCATCAAGGAACTACTGCAGTCGACTGGCGGCGGTGCGATCGACTGGGAGACCCGCAGTCCTCTTCGGATTCCCACAGGTCAACGGGTTCCGTGTTTGACCGCCCCGGTCAACGCAGCGCTCGGTTGGCTCGTCGCACTCGCACGCCCAACGAATGACGAACGAATCGCCCCGAGCGTGCGCTGGATGGGTCTGGCCGCGGCCACCGCCATCTCCGCGGTTGCCCAAGGTCGCATGGCTCCGCAGTTGCGGCAGTCTCGGCGAGGATCGAAGAAGGGCGAGTCCGGCACGTTCTCGGTCCGCTGGTTGCCTGGCCTGATCGACTCCGACCACCTTGCCTCGTTGGTGTCCTCGGTTCCCGGCGCCGCGATGGTCGGCCAACAGCGTCAAGAACCACTGTCCTTCACGACTGCGGTCATGGGTGACATCACCAACACGATCGTGCACACCGCGGCTTCGCAGGTCGACGTTCCGGCGCCACCTCCGGAAGTGAAAGATCGCAACGACATCGCCGAAGCCTTCCTTGGACGACTCGACGGTTCGACCTTCACTGCACCAGATGCTGCCGGCGCGGAGATCTCCCGCCGGATCGATCGATGGTCAGCGCCCGTCGTCGGCACGAAGAACCCGCAGCTCACCGTCCAGCTCAGTCCTCCTGACGAGTCGAACGCTTGGTTCGCTCAGGTGCTCGCGACGTCGTCAGCTGGTTCTCTAGAACCGTTCGAGGTCGTCCTCGCCGAAGCCTCGAAAGACCGCTCACGACTATTCGAACACCAGGCCTCTCGGCTCGAGCGACTCTTCCCCGCGCTCCTGCGTCCGGGAGGTCGACGACGCGGTGAGGTCATCCTCACCCAAGATGAGGCCTGGCAACTCATGACCGAGGTTGGCCCCGTGCTCACGGCGGCTGGTTTTGATGTTCGCGTGCCGCCACTGTCACGAAAGCGAACGGCTCCCTCGCTGCGACTGACCGCAGAGGACGCCGAGGACAGTGTCGTCGGCGCTCAACAACTCGCGAACGTTCGTTGGTCTGCGCTGTTCGACGACGTCGAACTGACCGCCGCCGAGATCGCCAAACTCGCTGCACAAGCCCGGCCGCTCGTTCGTTCACGTGGACAGTGGATCGAACTCGACCAGGTCGACCTCGCCGAAGCTGCCGCTGCTCTCGCCGAACGCGCTGACCAAACCAAGCTCACGGGCGCCGACATGTTGCGCCATGCCATGGGCCTCGAGGGCAATCCGCTCGGAGGCGGCATCAGCATCGCTGGTGACGGCTGGGCCGCTGACCTTCTGCGCAGCATGAACGAACTACCCGAGAATCCCGACACCACGCCGGAGGGCTTCCACGGCGAACTTCGCAGCTACCAGGCCGATGCCTTGTCGTGGCTGAACTTCCTCGACGACGCTGGACTCGGAGGCTGTCTCGCTCTCGACATGGGTCTCGGAAAGACGCCGACGACGCTTGCCGCGCTGTACGCAAATCGAGAGCACGGCACAGGGCTCGTGATCGCGCCGCCAGCCGTCGTGGGCAACTGGGCCGCCGAGGCACGCAAGTTCATCCCCGACCTGAGCATCCACGTGCACCACGGCGCGACCCGAGCGAAGGGCGATCTGAGCAAGAAGTTCGGCAAGGTCGACGTGGTCATCACGACGTACGGCACCGCCGTTCGCGACATGGACCAACTCTCCGAAATCAGCTGGGGCAAGGTCGTGATCGACGAAGCGCAAGCCATCAAGAACCCGGCTGCAGAGACTTCTCAACAACTCCGCCGACTCGATGCCCGCACCCGAGTCGCTCTAACCGGCACACCGATCGAGAACGGCCTCGGCGACCTCTGGGCAATCATGGACTGGGCCAACGCTGGCCTCGTCGGTCCCCGTCCGCACTTCATCGCTCAGCTCACGCCAGATCGCAAGTCACCGTCCAAAGGTGGCGAGGAAGCGCTCAAGGCACTCAACGGAGTTCTCGTCTATCGCCGCACGAAGACCGAACCAGAGATCGCAGCCGAACTGCCAGATCGCATCGACGAGCTCGATCACTGTGCGATGACGACCGAACAAATCGGGCTGTACCAAGCGGTCATCGACAATCTCCTGCTCGAGACCACGGCTCGAGAGCCAGGTACACCCGAACGCAAAGGCGCGGTGCTCGCTGCCATCACGGCGCTCAAGCAGATCTGCAACCATCCGGTCAACTACGAACCCGACGACAAACCGCTCGAGGGTCGATCGGGCAAGTTGTCCCGACTCAACGAGATCATGGACTCCGTGTTCGCATCAGACGAGAAGATGCTGATCTTCACGCACTTTGCGTCATGGGGTGAAACGCTCGCCGGTTATCTGACCGAGCGCACCGGCAAGAAGATCGATTGTTATCACGGTGGTCTCGCCCGCGGCGCCCGCGATCGCATGATCGAGGAGTTCCAATCCGGCGAGGGCGCAGGTGCTTTGGTGCTCTCGCTCAAGGCTGGCGGAACGGGACTCAACCTCACCGCGGCAAACCATGTCGTTCTCTATGACCGTTGGTGGAATCCTGCGGTCGAGGATCAAGCGCGAGACCGCGCGTGGCGCATCGGCCAGACGAAGACCGTCATCGCCCACCGTCTCGTGTGTCCAGGAACGGTGGACGAACGAGTCGAAGAGATCGTGGCGGGCAAACGACAGATCGCCAACATGGTGCTGCCGAAGTCCAGTTCGATCGGTGACCTCGACGCAGAGCAGCTGCAGGTTGCGCTCGGAATCGACCCGGACCTGTTGTTGAACGCCGAAGCCAGCCCAGACGGAGAAACCGTGAGCGAAGCCGATGATCTCTCGGATGTTGAACCGGTTGGAGCGAGCTCATGAGCAACTCACCTGGAAACGCTGGCCGCAACCGCAAGAAGCGCAAGAAGCCGGCATCGGGCGGAAAGAAGAAGTTCGATCCCGTCGCCTTCTGGGGAACGCCAGACAGCGTTCCGACGCCCGACGGTTTCGAAACGTCAACACCCGACGCGGTCGCCGTGGTCAATTCTTTGGGTCAACCACCCCTCCCAGGGCACGGTGCTGCATCGCCGCACTACTTCAAGCTCGTCTACGAGCGATCGACCCAACTCGCGGCTGCACTGGCGATGGCGGGTGGCATCGAGGACCTCACACCGGAGCCCCTACCTGAGCCAGAGCCGGGCAACGAAGCCGATACCGAGCTCGTCGAAGAGAGTGCCGATGATGTGATTCTGGAGGCGTCCTCCGACGAAGAGGAATAGCTCCACCCGTTAGCGATAGGCGTCGCTCGGCGGAGCAGCGTGCGCTCGTTCGAGACCTTGGACCACCAGTGAGTGTTTGGGCGATGGACCCCACTGATTCGTGCCCGGCTCGCTGTCCAAACAGTGGAAGACCAAGAGCACGAGCGACCCGATGTTGTTCACGACAGGGATGGCCCCGAGCAGTATCCACCAACCACTTCGGCCGGTGTCGTGCAATCGCCGGATCGTGGCTGTCCACATCGGAACCACCATGACCACGATGAAGGCAAGCATCAACCCGATGAACATCGTCGAGATGTTCGATCCAGTCTCGGCAAGAAGCAGCCCGGGGACCATCAGCGAGACGAGTCCGATCAGGTAGGCAAAAACCAGCCACCAATACTCGCGACGACGCGCTCTTGCGTTGACGACGTTCCACCGCTGCAGTGCGAAGAGAACCCACCCAAGAGGGCTCAGGTCGCCATCCACCCTGTCCAAGTGGCCGGGAGGAGCGCTGGGAAACGAGACGGGCGGTTGGCTCATGTCGACGGCGTGCGGGTCGCCAACCCATGAGGTGCCATTCCACCAGCGCGTGGTGTTTGGAGGATCACCCTCGGCCGGGTACCAACCCGGCGCTGCTGTTTCGTTGCTCATGGTGAGTTCGCTCTCCTGAACCGTCCTGACGTACAACACAGTTTCGGAATCGAACGGACCACCCTTGAGAAGTGCTCGCTGACTTACAACCAGGGGCGAAGCTGGACGTTGGCGTCGACCATGCGCCCGGGTAACTCGATCTGCCACGTGCCTTCTTTGATCCAGGCTGGAGTGGCCAACTCGCCGGCCTGGACTTCTTCGGCTGGCCGGTATGCCCACGCCATGCCGACTGCAGCGCCAACGGTGTGACCCCACATGCCATCGGTGACATAACCCACCCGAATGCCGTCGCGATAAAGCGGTTCGTTGTGATGGAGCAGCACAGCGTCATCGTGGACGGCGACTTGCACGAGCCGCCGAGTGTTGCCAGCTGCCTTCTGAGCAGCAAGGGCGTCCTTCCCGCGGAAGTCCTTGTCCCAGTCGACCGCAAAGTTCAGGCCTGCCTGCACCGGCGTGTCGTCGGGGGTGACTTCATGTCCCCAGTGGCGGTAGCCCTTTTCGAACCGCAGCGAGTTGAGGGTGTGATAACCAACGAGCTCCATGCCGTGTGGCTTGCCTGCCACCATCAGCTGATCGAACACGTGCACGGCGAACTCGCTCGGCACGTACAACTCCCAGCCGAGCTCGCCGACATAACTCATGCGGTTCGCTCGGACGAAACAGCTCCCAACGTCTATCTGCTGGTTCGTTGCGAAGGGGAACGCTTCTTCGCTCATGTCGGCTTGTGTGAGGCCCTGCAGAATCTCCCGCGACGCCGGTCCCATGACGGCGAGCACTGCGTATGCCGATGTGATGTCGGTGACCGTGGCATTGGCCTCCGAGACACCACCGTCGCCATCGGGGTGGTTGAGAATGGCTTGTTCGATTGCGTGGAGATCGCGCGATCTCGTACCCGCACCACCGATGACCCAGAACTCACGGTCGGAGATTCGACTGATCGTGAGGTCGGCCTCGATACCACCCTGGTCGTTGAGCCACTGCGTGTAGACGGACCCGCCGACGTCGCCGGCAACCGGACCCGAGGACATGTAGCCAAGGACCTCTGCGGCGTCTTTGCCCTTCACCGAGAACTTCGCAAAGGAAGTCAGATCGAACAGCCCTGCGGCCTCGCGTACCGCCGTGTGTTCGATCTTGTTTGCCTCGTGCCAGTTCTGTCGGCCCCAGCTGTATTCGTACTTCGCCTCGATACCGAGCTCGGGGCGGGAAAAGAAGTTCGCTCGCTCCCATCCCATGACCGACCCCCATGCTGCGCCGTGTTCTGCAAGCCGGTCGTGCAGCGGCGATCGTCGAATATCACGACCCGTCACGTATTGACGGTGTGGCCAATGCGGCTCGTACAGAAGGCCAAGACCCTCGACGGTGCGATCTCGAAGGAACTTCTCGGTTGCGTGAAACGGTTCGAAGCGGCGGATGTCCACATCCGCGAGGTCGATGTGCGGTTCACCCTCGACGATCCAATGAGCAAGTGCCATGCCGGCTCCGCCCGCGGACTGAATACCGATCGAGTTGAACCCCGCCGCGACCCACATACCTCGCAGGTTCGGCGCCTCTCCGAGGATGTAGCTGTCGTCGGGGGTGAAACTCTCGGGCCCGTCGAAGATCAGCCGCAGCCCGGTCTCGTGTATGACCGGAACTCGGTCGAAGGACGACGGGAGATACTCGGCCAGGTGGTCCGAGTCAGGGTCGAGCGTGATGAACGATTTGTCGGTTGGCGGCGGTCCGGCATCGGGCCACGGAATCGCCACGGGCTCGAACAGCCCGACCAACATGGCACCACCAGCTTCGGGCTTGAGATAGGCAAAGCGGTCGGGATCGCGCAGGATTGGCCAATCTGCATCCAACCCGCGTACCGGCTCGGTGACGACGTAGTAGTGATGTGCGGCATGCAGCGGCACGTGCACCCCGTGTTTGGCTGCGAGGTGGCGGGTCCACAGCCCGCACGCCAGGACGACGGTCTCGGTCTCTATCCGCTGCCCGTCGTCGGTGATGACACCGACCGCCCGACCGTTCTCAACGATCAGATCCTGGACGCCGGTGCCTTCGTAGAGCTTGGCTCCACCCATGCGCGCCCCCTTCATGAGGGCCTGCGTGACATCGGAGGGACCGACCGCTCCATCCTCTGGCAACCAGATCCCACCGACGATGTCGTCGACCTCACACATCGGGAACTTGTCGAGGATTTCAGCTGGACCGATCTCCTCGGCGTCGACGCCGAGGTATCGCGCCATGGCCGCCGTACGCCGAAGCTCTTCCCATCTGGTCTCTGTACTTGCCAGGGAGATCGCGCCGGGGGCGCGGAAGCCGGTTGCCTGGCCCGTCTCCGCCTCGAGCGATTTGTAGAGCTCGAGACTGTACTGAGCGAGACGGGTCAAGTTCTCGGTGGCACGTAGCTGAGCGACGAGTCCAGCGGCGTGCCAAGTGGTTCCACCCGTCAGCTCGTGGCGCTCGAGCACGGCAACGTCGGTGACCCCAAGTTTGGTGAGGTGGTACGCCACGGAGGCGCCCACGATCCCGCCACCAACGACGATGACCTCGCTCCGCTCGATCACTTCTACCCTCGGAGTTCTTCGTTGTTCGGATCGAAGGCAGGGCCGTCCAGCACCACCGCCTTGCGCATCTCGTTGAGGATGAGGATCCCGAGCTCCGTACCCGGGACCGCATTGGCTTCATCGACGTACGCAAACGCGAGGCTCTTCTCGACGGTGTACCCATAACCACCAGACGTCGTCAGCCCGATCGCGGCAGCGTCATCAGCGGTTCCTGCGAACACACCCTCGCCCCCGAGGCAGTCAGCCCCGTTGGCGTCAACCTCCATGTAGACGAGCTTCCAGGCATTCCCACTCGGTGGAGCGCCCAGGGCCGCCTTACCGATGAAGTCTCCCTTGTCCTCCTTGACGAAGAATCCCACGTTGGCTTGTTCGGGACCGATGTCGTGGGTGAGCTCGAAGCGCGTCAAATACATCTTCTCGATACGCAGCGAGTTGAGCGCGTGGTTGCCGAAGTCTGCGATGTTGAACGGCGCTCCGGCATCGAACAGCGCGTCATAGACGACCCCCATCTGCTCGATGGGCATGTGAAGCTCCCAGCCGCGAGCTCCGGTGAAACCAACACGGAGACACAACACGTCGACCCCGGCAACGCTGATGGTTTGGGCGGTCAGGAACTTGAAGGCCTCGTTGCTGACGTCGGCATCGGTGCAGGCGGCAAGCGTCGCACGAGCGTCCGGACCGACGAGCACCAGAACCCCCTGCGTCGTACTGAGGTCGGTGACCGAGACGTCTTCGTTGTCGTCGATGTGCTGGCGGAACCAGTCGATGTCCTTGGTCTCGTTCATGGCCGCGGTGATCACGTAGTAGCGATCTTCTCCGAGCCTGGTCACCGTCACCTCGGATTCGATGCGCGCCTGAGGGGTCAACAGGTAATTCAGATTGATCTTGCCATCGACGGTCGGCACGCGGCCAGAACACACCCGGTCGAGGAACGTGTGGGCGTCGGCTCCCGAGATCTCGTACTTGGCGAACGCGGTCAGGTCCATGACACCCACGCGCTCGCGCACCGCCTTGCACTCTTGACGGACTGGCTCGAACCAGCCGGGGCGTCGCCATCCCACCGCGTCTTCGAATGCCATGGCTTCGGGAACGAACCATTTCGGTGATTCCCACCCATACGTCTGCGTGAAGATCGCCCGTTTGGCTGCAAGGCGATCGTGCACGCCCGAGGTCCTGACCGGGCGCTCGGCCATACGTTCGTGGCCGGGAGGGTGGACTCGGAACATCCACTCGTAGTCCTCGGTGCACTTCTTGTCGAGGTAGTCGTGATCGGCCCAGCCATATCGACGGGGGTCATAGTGGCGAAGGCTGAGTTCCGTCTCGCCGTGAACCATCCAGCGGGCCAACTCGCGGCCCGCGCCTGGACCCCAGGCAAGACCGATCGACGATCCAGTATTCAGCCAGTAGTTCTTCACACCCGGTGCCGGTCCGAGAAGCATGTGGCCGTCAGTCGTGTGTGTGATGGCGCCGTGCACGACGCGCTTGATGCCGACCTCTCCCATGACGGGAGCCCGGTTGAAGGCTTCGCCGAGCCAGGTGGCGATCTTGTCGTAGTCAGCGGGGAACAGCGGGTTTTCTGCTTCCCATGGCACCCCGTCCTTCCAGATCGATTCGGCACCTTCGAGTTCGTAGATCCCGATGAGGCCGGCCGTCTGTTCCTGGCGGATGTATCCAGCGGCTCGATTGTCGCGCATGACCGGCATTTCCCAGTCAGGGTTTGCCGCGAGTTCTGGGATTTCCTCGGTGACCAGATAGTGGTGCAACACGTTCGCCTGGGGTACTCGAAAGCCCGAGAGCGCGGCGACTTGGTCTGCGTAACAACCGCCCGCATCAACGACGTGTTCGCAGGTAATCGTGCCCTTTTCGGTTACGACTTCCCATTCACCATTTGAGAGATTGTTGACCTCGATGACTCGGTTTCGACGACTGATCTCCGCACCCTTGGCTCGCGCGCCGTTGGCGAACGCCATCGTGACGCCGGACGGATCGACGTGTCCCTCACCCTCGGTCCAGATGCCTGCGATCACGTCGTCGAAGTTGTAGAACGGGTTCAATTCTTGGAGCTCACCCGGGCCGAGCAATTCGATTGGATAGTCGAGATATCGACCAACACCGAGGTGGGTCCGAAGTGCTTCGAGTTCGTCCTCGGTGTAGGCCACGCGAATGCCACCGGGCGTGTGGAGCGAGACCTCCTGACCAGTGTCTGCCGGAAGACGGTCGTAGAGCTCCAGTGCATAGTGGTGAAAGGCAGCGGTGGTGTAGTCACCGACCGAGCGGGTGATCTGCCCGGCCGCATGCCAGGTGGAGCCCGACGTGAGCTCTGCCTTTTCGACGAGAATCGTGTCGGTCCACCCCTCGAGAGCTAGGTGGTACAACAGCGAGGCGCCATGCACCCCGCCTCCGATGATGACGACTCTGGCGTTGTCGCGCACGACACTCCCTTTTGGCAGGCGGATTACAGGCTATAGCGGATCAGTTAGAGTGTCTCACACTACCTCATTGCCGTACATCTGGCCAAGGGTGTCGGCAATCAACTCAAGGCGCTCGCCGTCAGGGCCGCGGAAGTAGATCGACGTCTTGAAATCGAAGTCGATCGGCACATCGTTTTCGGCGAGGCGACCTCGAAGCTCCTCGTGCTTTTCTGGCGACACGGAGATCGCGAGATGATGCATGCTGCCCAGCACCTCCGCGTAAGGGCCCATGTCGAGCACTGGAAAGTCGAAGAAGGCCAGGAGGTTCCCGTTTCCGATATCGAAGAAGAAGTGGGTCGAACCCGGCGAATCACGATTCTCGAACAGTTCGGTGAGGGGGAACCCGAGCACGTCTTGGTAGAAGCGAATCGTTCGCTCCACGTCCGACGAAAGCAGGGCCAGGTGATGAACGCCACGGGCGGTAGACGCGGGACGTTCCGACGACGGTTTGAGATGTGCGTCTCGCAGCGCCTCCCACTCTGCGGTCCGGTCGATGTGCTCGTGTTCTGTCGTCATGGTCTCTCTCCGCTGTTGAGGTCGGGCGGGGTGATCTCTTGCCATCCTATTTCACTCTTGGCTATTTCAATCTTGAACTATTGGTTGCCCTTCCCTTCGACTGCGAAATTGGGCCATTGTTCTCTGACCCCAACCACGGACTATTCGTAGCCTGGGGCGATGGAACACGTGAGAAGTGACGCGGAAAGCAGTCTGCTCGATGTAGCGCGCCGCTCTCGCCGTGCGCGCGCTCGCATGCTTCGGGCCAAGTCCGATACTGACGGTGGTCGGCCAGCGCCTGAAGGCCAGATCATCGATCTCACCGAACGCGGGCCGCGGGCCCGACTCTTCGGTCGGTCGAATGCGTTCGTTCGGTCCGAACGTCCATCCGGCGAGTAGGCCGAACGGCCAACTCCACATTCAACGATTCAGAATCCTCGGCGATCTGTCGATGAAGGGGACGAAGGCGGCTGAAGGCGGATAGACGTTGAACAATGTGGGCGCAATGATCACGCGGCAGGACCTGATCGATGCAGCGGAGCGCATCGACCCGCTCCCCGCGAGCATCACGCGCCTCCTGCGACTGACGAACGACCCATCATCCAGCATGGCCGACATGGCCGAAGTCATCCGATACGACCCGATCCTGACCGTCGATGTGCTTCGCCTCGCCAACTCGGCCCGGAGCGCGGTTCGCGACCCGGTCAGCGAAGTTTCCGTCGCGGTGGCACGACTCGGAACCGCAGAGGTCCTCGGGCTCGCAATGAAACGAGCAGTGCAGGGACGTATGACCGTGGCTCTCCGGGCGTACGGCATGGACGCTGATGAGTTGTGGCGTCATTCCCTCACCTCAGCGATCGCCGCCGAGGTCGTTTCGGACGTCTCGACGATTCGAATCCCCGGCCATGCAAGCACCGCGGCCTTGTTGCACGACGTTGGCAAGTTGGTCATCGCCAAAGCGCTCCCGAACGAGCTCTCGGACCACTTGGCTCACGTTTCCTCCACGGACCCTCGACCGCTCGACGAAATCGAACGCGAAATCCTCGGCACGGACCATGGCGAAGTCGGTGCGAGCGTCGTGCGGTCGTGGGAAATGCCGATGTCGATCCAGATCGCGCTCATCAATCACCACAACATCACAGACGCCTCGGACACCTTGTCGCACGTGATAGCCGCGGCCAACGACCTGGCGCTGGCAATCCCTTTGCACGGAGAAGGAGAGGTGGCCCTCGAGTATCGAACCACCTCCTCGCTGAACCACGCAGGTGTCGCCAATTCGAAGATCCCCGCGCTCGTGCAATCGATCAGCAATCGCCTGCAGGAAGTCATGGGCGCCTACAACTTCTGACCGCCGGGAATACATCCTCCATTTTTCAAGGTTTGCCTTGTCATGCGATGATTGAAATCGCAGACCTTTGGGGGTGGTTTTCCAATGGACGTTGCAGGGCTAGTCCGATTGATACTGGGCGACGACCCACCGGTGCGCGTCGTCGGATACGACGGAAGCTCGCTGGGGCCCGCTGCGAGCGACACCACGGTGCGCATCGTGTCCCCCAGAGCGATCGAGCGCGTCGTGGCCAGCAGGGGCGCCGAGATTGGCTTCACACGCGCAATCGTTGCGGGTGACGTCGAAATAGAGGGCGACATCTTTGGCCTCTTCGATGTGCAGACCCAGCTCCGAGAGCGAATACGCGCAAGGAGACTTCTTCGACCGGCAATGGATCTGCTCGGCCTCAGCGGACTTCGCGATCTGACCCATCTCGGGGTTCCACCCCCGCCGCCCGAAGAGATTCGTCTCAGCGGGCGACTGCACAGTCGTGCACGCGATGCCAAAGCAATATCCAGCCACTACGACGTGTCCAACGAGTTCTACGACCTGATCCTCGGTCGTTCCATGACCTACAGCTGCGCGCTGTATGAATCACCTTCCGACGCGTTGTTCACCGCCCAGCAGAACAAACACGATCTGATCTGTCGAAAGCTCGCGCTCGCGCCGGGAATGCGGCATCTCGACATCGGTTGCGGATGGGGAACCATGGTGCTGCACGCCGCGAAGCACTACGGCGTGCACTCCGTTGGAGTGACCATCTCGGTGCAGCAGGCAGAACGGGCACGCAAACGTGTGGCCGATGCCGGGCTGACCGACCAGATCGAGATTCGAATTCAGGACTATCGAGACGTCGATGACGGCCCGTTCGATGCAATCAGCTCGATCGGCATGGCCGAACATGTGGGGGGACCCGAGGAGCTCGCGGCGTACTTTGCGAAAGTTCACGGCCTTCTCTCGCCGAGTGGACGCTTCCTGAATCATGCGATCGGTCGCGCCGCACACGGCGAGCCCGCAGGGCCCGGTGGATTCATTCAACGTTACGTATTCCCCGACGGCGAACTGCACGAACTCGGAGCGACGATCACCGCTATGCAGGAGAGCGGCTTCGAAGCCCGACACATGGAGTCGCTTCGCCTCCACTACGCGCGGACGCTGCGAGCGTGGGTGAGCAACCTCGAGACGTCTTGGGACGCCGCCGTCGCCGAGGTCGGACGCGGGCGAGCGATGGTGTGGCGTCTCTACATGGCCGGTTCAGCAGTGGCGTTCGAACGTGGAGACATCGAGCTGCACCAAGTCCTTGGAATTCCGCACAATGCACCAGCTGAGGTGTTCACTCTTCGCCCAGATTGGTAGGTCAAACAGGCCAATTGCGACTCAGTATGAGCGCCCTTCCTACCGAAGACTGCAATAGGTAGGAACCTTGAAAAGGCGGAGCTCAGGTGAACACGCGAAATGCAGTACTCAGTCGGGACGACATTCTCGAGGCGGCCGGCAGGATTGACCCGCTGCCAGCTTCGATCACCAAGTTGCTCGAGTTGTCTTCGGACCCAGACGCAAGTCTTGTCGAAGTTGCAGACGTCATCAGATACGACCCCGTCCTGAGCGTCGACTTGTTGCGTCGCGCGAATTCCGCAACGGCAGCCGCTCGTTATGAGATTGCCGACGTAGCCGACGCGGTCGCTCGCCTTGGCACGTCAGAAGTACTCATCATGGCAATGAAGCGGGCGATGCAAGGTCGCATGTCCGCAGCCATTCCGGCGTACGGGCTGGATGCAAATGCGATGTGGATGCACTCGCTCGCCGCAGCGGTCGGCGCCGAGGTGATCGCTCATCAGTCACCCGTGCGGATTCCCGCCATGGCATCCACGGCGGCGCTGTTGCACGACGTTGGCAAGCTCGTGATCGCCGAGAGCCTGGCTCCCTCGGTCATCGAATACATGGTCAGCACCTCAGAGCAGACCGGTAGGCCACTCCACGAAGTGGAGATCGAAATCCTTGGAGCTGATCACGCCGAGATCGGCGGCGCGGTCCTGCGGGGTTGGGGCTTCCCGATGTCGGTCCAGATCGCGGTGACCCGACACCACGATGTCGCTGCCAACTCAGACACACTCACCCACGCCGTCGCTGCGGCGAACGCGATCTCCGATGTGCTCCTCAGCGATGAAGACGAAGCCAACTCGGCGGTGACCCCACTCGCTGACGATGCGGTGCGATGGCTGCAATTCTGCGGCATCCGACCCCGGCGACTGCCGGTGTTCATGGACCTGGTCCAAAGCCGTTTCGACGAAGTCCTCGCCAGTTACCAAGGCTGAACCGCGTGCGGCGCTGACGGCGCGACGACATAACCTCCATGGATGACCTCCATCCCGGACACGTTCACCGCTCTCCTCCAGAAGCAGAACGGCTACACGTCATCTCCTGAGGGACACATCAGGTACGAATCGTTTGACGACTACCTCGAAGTAGGGGAAGTCGAATTACCAGAGCTCGACGACGCGCAGGTTCTGATAGAGATGACTCTGGCGACGATCAACCCGTCGGATCTGCACTTCTTGAAAGGCGAATACGGTCAGCCGCGCCAACAGGGCAAGGCGGCTGGTTTCGAGGGAGTCGGCACCGTGATTGCCTCCGGCGATGACCCGTATGCGGCATCGCTGATCGGTCAGCGAGTGAGCTTCGTCGCTCCTCCAACCGGCTCTGGCACGTGGGCCACACACGCAATCACGGATGCCCTGTTGTGCATACCGATGCCCGATTCTGTGAACGATCACGATGCGGCAGGATTCATCGTGAACCCGCTCACTGCCGCGGCGATGTTCGAACAAGCAAGAGCTGCCGGGTCCCCAGGCGTGGTGTTGACCGCCGGTGCAAGCCAAGTGTCGAAGTTCATCATTGCGCTCGCCCGGGACGCTGGGCTCGCGTCGATAGTGATCGTTCGGCGCGATGTGCACGACGACGTGCTGAACGATCTCGGGGCCACAGTGATCCTCAATCAGACCGATTCAGACTTCGATGCGAAACTCGCTGCGGCAATGTCGGAGCACAAACCCCAGATGTTCATCGACGCGGTCGTCGATGCGACCTCCACCAAGATCTTCAACGCGATGGGACGCAACAGCACGTGGCTCATCTACGGATCACTGAGCCCAGAGACGCCGCCGATGTCGAACCCCGGCGAGCTGATCTTCCTCTTCAAGGAGATCCGCGGCTTCTGGCTGACTCCGTGGATGACCAACACTCCACTCGAGGAGAAGCTTGCGGTGTTCGGAGAGGTCCAAGCACGCTTCGCCGATGGGCGCTGGCACACCGATGTTGGCGCGACGGTGCAGCTGACGCACGTCATGTCGACCCTCGCCGAGGTATTGCGTGATCCGCGAGGAAAGGTCTTCATCGCGCCGTAGCTGACCTTGGTTTGAGCCGATGCTCCGGGAGCGCGAAACTCAGACATGGCGGACAACAAGACCCAACCGACGTCCATCAGTCCCGCAACGTTCGTCGCGGGCGTCGAACACGACACTCGTCGCGCTGACGCCGAGGCGCTGCTCGAAATCATGGGCCGACTCACCGGCAACCAACCAAAGATGTGGGGGCCGTCGATCATCGGTTTCGGTCGCTATCACTACGTCTATGAAAGCGGTCGCGAGGGAGACTTCATGATCGTGGGTTTCTCGCCGCGGAAGGCAAACCTCGTCGTCTACCTCATGCCCGGCTACGAAGATCTCACCGACCAGCTCGCAAGATTGGGAAAGCACAAGATCGGAAAAAGTTGCCTCTACATCAACAAGCTCGCCGACGTCGATCAGGGCGTGCTCGAGGAAATGATCACCATCTCGATCAACAAGATGCGCGAGAACTACGAGACGTTCGACGACTAGGCCGGATTCCAATCCGATGACCCACGTGTTCATCTATGACGCGCTCCGCTCGCCTCGTGCGAAGGGCCGTCCAGGCGGCGGGTTGTCCTCACTGCTTCCTCACCAGCTCGTCGCACAACTCGTGGACGCGCTTCGTTCGCGCCTGGGTGAAGACGTGATCGATTCCGTCGAGTCGATCAACCTCAGCTGTGTCGGACAGATTGGACCTCAGGGCGGACACCTCGCGCTGGTCTCGAAGCTCGAGGCAGGTCTCCCTCGCACAGCCACCGCCCAGACGATCAACAATTTCTGCGTCGGCGGGCTCACGGCGATCGGCAACTCATTTGCCGCGATTGCGAGCGGCCAAGTCTCGGTCTCGATCGCCGGTGGGATCGAGATGATGTCTCACGTTCCGTTCCTGCACGATGGAGCGAGCTATTACACCGACGACGAAGTTGCAACGAGACTTCGTTTCGCACCAGTCGGCGTCGCGGCGGACCATCTCGCCGTACGACATGGCATCACGCGAGATGTGCTCGATGCGGTGGCCATCGAATCGCATCGGCGCGCAGAGCGGGCGTGGTCCGAGGGGAAATACGACAACCAGGTGGTCGCGGTCCGTGCTCAGGACGGAGCGCTGCTGCTCGATCGTGACGAAACCATCAAGGCCGACCTCGAACAACAAAACCTCGATTCGCTTGACCCCGTGTTTGCCAGCATGGGAGCCGATCGATACGACGAGATCCTCGCGGGGCCCGGCAGCGAACCGATCGAACATCGACACACCATTGCCCATTGCCCGCCGATCGCCGATGGCGCGTCGCTCTTGCTGCTCGGAAATGCCGACGTTGGCGCACGTTTCGGGCTGACCCCTCTCGCACGTCTCGACGCGGTTGTTGACGCAGGCGGTGATGAGGTTGCCCAACTGACGGCGGGGGAATTCGCGATGACACGCGTCCTCGAGCGAACCGGCCGCTCACTCGGCGAGATGCAACTCATCGAGTACATGGAGGCGTTCGCCGTGATACCCGCGATGTTCCACGCGCACCATGACATCGACCCTGATCGCATCAACCCGAACGGTGGCCACCTCGCCATGGGCCACCCGATGGGTGCCACCGGGGCAATCCTCGTCACTGCGGCGGCTCATGAACTCGATCGAACGGGAAGCGACCTCGGACTCGTCGTGGCGCACGGGGGTTCGGGAGTCGGTGCGGCCGCCATACTGTCACGACCGTGATCGCGAAGATGTCGAACCGGCGAGCACGCTCCGCCCGTGCGAGCTACCGTGGTCGTAGATCGACAAGGCGATCGCCGAAACCTGAAGGAGGTGGGTATTCATGCAACTGAATGTGCACAACGCTCACCTCGCACGCGCCTGACGCGTTGCGACATCGCCGGCACCGCTGGCTGATTCGTCTCTTCAACCCTGGTGGCTTCGGCCGCCAAGATCACAAAGGTTTCTTCACCGTGTCCTCATCAGAACACACCACTTCACACTCAACGACCTCGAGCGAGTCTCACAACCCGCGATCAGCACCCATGACGCCACGAGCGTTGGGTTGGACCGATCGATGGCAAGCAGACTTCGAACTTCTCGACCGCACCGAAACAACTACGCCCGCACGAGTCCTTCGCCACGACGGGGCATCCGTGCTCGTCGCATCGCAGGGAACGGCAAGATCGGTCCCTCTTCGACCAGCCGTGCCGCCGCTCGCCGTTGGCGACTGGATCACGGTGGACGGCGACAGGGTCGATGCGCTGATCGACCGGAAGTCTCTGCTTCAGCGGCGCGATCCTGGAACGGGCCTTGCGCAGCCGATAGCGGCCAACATCGACATCATCGGAATCGTCTGTGGCGTCGACCGTCCGTTGTCGATTGGACGGATTGAACGCTTCTCTGCGCTGGCTTGGGATGCCGGCGCCACGCCGCTGGTCATTCTTTCGAAGTCCGATCTGGTCGACGACACATCGCAGATCGAATCGCAGATCTATTCCGAGGTACCGGGCTCGGACGTCATCGCTGTCTCTGCTTCCCTGGCGTTGGGAATCGATGAACTATTTGCACAGTCGACGGGAAAGACGCTCGTTCTGGTCGGCGAGTCGGGAGCGGGAAAGTCGACCCTCGTGAACGCGATGGCCGGAGAAGACGCGGCCGCGACCGGTTCCGTGCGCGCCGGCGACCACAAGGGACGTCACACGACGACCTCGCGCCAGCTCCATGTTCTGCGCGATGACTGCTGCCTCATCGATACTCCGGGGGTCCGCGAGGTGGGCCTCTTCACCGACGTCGACACGATCGACGAAGGGTTCGACGATGTGACGAGCTTGGCCGACAGCTGCCGCTTCAACGACTGCAACCACGAAACAGAACCTGGCTGCGCCGTACTCGAGGCTCTCGCAGACGGTTCGCTGAGCTCGGACCGCGTCGACAGCTGGCGGGCTTTTCGTCGCGAGGCCGCGTCGGCGGAGCTCCGCTCGAATCAGGCGGCGTACCGAGCCGAGATGCGCCGAATGGGGAAGGTCTATCGAGGAGCCATGGAGGTCAAACGGAAGCGACGCTGACCGCGGCCACAGATCACTCAGGAAGTTTCACCATGTAGGTCGCAGTTCCGACCGCCACCAGCTCACCGTCGGCGTCGACCACTTCGGCCCGCGTGAAGATGACCGATCTGCCGCGCTTCACCACCCACCCCTCGGCGACCGCGTCGCTGAGCAGCGGCCGGTGGTATTGGACGTGCAGCTCGATCGTTGACCACAACGACCCTTCCGGTAGGCCGGTCCCGATCGACGGGACGACCACCGTGTCGATGAGCGTGGCGATTGCGCCACCATGCACGAGACCCGCAGCCTGGAGATTGCTCTCACGAAACGGCATGGTCATGCGGGCGTAGTCGGTCCGGAGTTCTTCGACCTCGAGCCCCGCGATGTTCACGAAATAGGTTTTGCCCTCCCAGTGGGGGAAGAACGCCCAGCGCTCGGCAACTTCGGAATCGAGCGGGGGAAAGTCTTCGGCGCGCATGAGCAACGATCGTACGAGGACGGCCTCAATCCGGGAGCATCGGCACGCTGAATCCCATGTCGCGGCCGACATTTGTCGCTCGTCCAATCGAATTCGAGCCGAACTTCTCGCGCACGCCATCGAGTGCGTCGTCAAGAGCGGTGCCATCGGCGAACCCGATCTCTGCAAACGGCAGCGCCAGCTGCACAGCGTCCGCATCACACAGGTTCGTGATCGACAGTCCCAGAAGGGTGATTCCCCGTTCGACGATGATCGGCTCCATGAGCGCCAGCTGACGTCTGCATGCACCGAGGAGCAAGGTGGTATCCGACGTCGACTCCGGAAGGGTGTGCGAGCGAGTGGCACGCGAGAAGTCGTCGAACCGGAATCGCAAGACGACGGTCCGGCCAACGCGATTCGATTGCCGCATGCGATGACTGACCCGATCGACGATGCCACCGAGCACCGCATCGAGTTCGCCCGGAGCCTTGGGACGCCGTCCGAGCGCACGTTGCGAACCAATCGACGATCGTCGTTTCCCGACGACCACAGGTCGCGGATCTCGGTTGTGGGCCAGAGCATGCAACTTGCGGCCCGCGGCCACACCCACAAACCCGATCAACGTCTCGACCGGCAGGTCGGCGACATCGCCAACCGTGTGCAATTCGACGTCGCGCAGTTTTGCGGCCGTGACCTTGCCAACCCCCCACAAGCGTTCGACCTCCAGCGGTCGGAGGAACTCGAGCTCGTGATCGGGGTCGACGATGAGGAGCCCGTCAGGTTTGGCCACGCCGCTGGCCACCTTTGCGAGAAACTTGGTGCGAGCTACGCCAACGGTGATGTCGAGCCCCACCTCGGTGGCGACCCGATGGCGAAGTTCGGTCGCAATCTCGGCGGGAGAACCGGAGATCTTCGACAAGCCGCCGACATCGAGAAAAGCTTCGTCGATCGACAGACCTTCGACGAGCGGAGTGGTGTCATGGAAGACCTCAAACACCGCCTTGCTCGCCTCGGAATAGGCCTCCATCCGGGGTGGCACGACGACGGCCTGTGGACACAACTCCTTGGCCTGACGTCCGGTCATTGCGGTCTTGACGCCGTACGCCTTGGCTTCATAACTCGCAGCCAAGACGACCCCGCCACCGACCAGAACTGGCAATCCTCGCAACGTTGGATCATCTCGCTGCTCGACCGACGCATAGAACGAGTCGAGGTCGGCATGGAGAATCGAGGCTTGATTGGACACGAACATATGTTCGCATCTATGACGCAGGAAGTAAACGGGCCTCTCGAACGGATTTGGCCCCGTTCTTTCGTTTTGCCGTCGGCACGATTGCAGACGCGTGACAGTTCGCGCCACGGCACGAAATCGCCTAAAGAAAATCGGCCTCGCTCGCCGAAGAGACACCCGTGCTCGGTACTCGAACCCCTCCCAAATCTGCAGCCGTCACTCTCGGCCTCATCCCACCGCGGGAGCTCGACCGTGAGTTGTTCGACCTGCTGTACGGCCGGCGAGCCCATGAGTTGATCACGTTCTTCTACCGACGTACCCGCAATGCGGACGCCGCCGCTGAACTCCTTGCGGAGACGTTCGCTATTGCGGTGCTTCGCCGTCGAAATGACGCCGACCTTGCGCTGCATCCAGCGGAGTGGTTGCGCAACATCGCCAAACTCGAGTTGTCCCGCTACTTTCGCAAGCTCGAGGTCGAACTCAGAGCGGTGACTCGCCTCCAGATGGACATACCTCGCCTCACCGAAACGGAGATCATTGTGCTCGACGCAGAGATCCACGAGGAGCGAAACAACCGGCTCGGCTCATCAGCGGCCTAGCCACGCTGAGCGGCCACTCCCCGGGGTCTAACTGTCGCGCTGGCTCTCCGGACCCTTGGTTCGGGTTGCCTCGAGATCCGTCATGGCGTCGCGTAGTTCGTCGATCCAGCCTGCCTCATTGTCCGCCACGAGACGGACGCACCAGGCCATCGCTTCACTTCGCGATCGAGCCACGCCAGCGTCGATCAGCGTGTCGAGTACTTGACGGTCCTCCAGTTGGAGGCGCGTCATGACCGGGACGCTCGCGCGTGTAAATACACGGTCGACGTCCCCACAGGTCACCGCCCACGACACGGCCCGTTGAAATTGGTGTTCCGCTCGTTGGGCCACCGAGATTCGCTGCTCTCGTGTGTCTTCACGAAAGGTGACGATGCGGGCTTCAGCGGCCAGGGTCGCATCATCGCCATCGGAAAGTTTGGGACTTGCCAGAGTACCGGTCACGATGATCTCATCTCTGTCGAACTCGACGGAGACCGGATCGGTGAACCAGTCATCGGGCAACGAGCCGGCGAACCACGCGCGCAACTCTTCGGTTGTTGTCGCAGGAGGTGCGGGTTGCTTGCGACCCCGCCCTCGCCCGCGTCCTCGGGGACCTCGTGCGGATCCAGATGGTTTGTTCATGTCCTGTAGTGTAATCATGATTACATGTAACTTCAATATCAGAAATCTATTCCCGCTCGGACTGAAATATGTGGAGCGCATCCAAGATCGCCGTCATGGCGTCTCCGGAAGGAGCGATCAGGTCGAAGTGATCGAGACCATCGAGTCGCCGCACCTGCTCGGGCTCGCCTTCGAATCCGCCAAGCGCAAACCGCTCCGGAACTGTGGAATCGTCGGCGGCCAGAATGATCTGCACCTGCGGTGACGCTCGGCCGACCCCGAGCACTCGATACCGATCGGGAACCGCATCCAGGTGTCCGCCGAGCAATTTGCGTACCGCATCGTCGCCGAGGCCCTCGCGGTCAGCGCGTTCGATGTCCGAGATCGGAGCCAGCGCAACAACGACGGAAGGAATGAGCCCGGGGTTGGAGCCAGGGTCGTCAAATTCCAGGTCTCCGCGACCTGCGGACCAAATCGCCAGCTGCCCTCCTGCAGAATGACCCACCACGCCGAGTCTCGACGCATCGATCGCGTAGTCCTTGGCGAGCGTGTCGACATGATCGACCGCGTGTGCGATGTGCTCGAGTGTGTGAGGCCAGCCACCCTGGACTTCACCAACTCGTCCGTACTCGATATTCCAGACGGCGAATCCCGATTCGAACAGCGCGTGCGACAACCCGGACATGATGCTGTAATCCGCCGCCCGACGCGACCAGAATCCACCGTGAATCACCACGATGATCGGATGACCATCCGCTCCATTCGCCGCCGGTATCCAGAGTTCTCCAAACTCTCCTGGCGCCGATCCGTACACGACAAGCTCGCCACGTACCTCACCCGTTCGTGTTGCCTCTTCGTGTTCGCTCGTGGTCCAACCCAAGACAAAGAGAACGACGCCGATGCCGCAAACGGCAAGGAGCCCACGGGTGAAGGGCGAAGGGTAGAGGGCTATGGGGCCAACGCTAACACCCGCCAATTGGACTACAGACCGAAATTTCTTCCCTCGAGACCAGCACTCGGATGCCAGGCTTTCACTCAACTTGGGCCAGTCTGTAGCGGTGGAAGGACTCTTCGAATCGTTCACCCGCTCCGAATGGTCGGCCCTGCGGGAGGCGACACCACTGATGTTGTCCCCCGACGACATCGAGACGGTCCGCGGTATCAACGAGCGCCTCGACATGCATGAGGTCGAAGAGGTGTATTTGCCACTTTCTCGCCTCCTGAATCTGCACATCAACGCCACCCAACAATTGTCAGCGGTCACCGACATCTTCTTGTCGACGCCTCGCGCGCCCATCCCCTACATCATCGGAATCGGCGGCAGTGTGGCGGTCGGCAAGAGCACCACGGCTCGCGTCATGCAGACCCTGCTGTCGCATTGGCCCACGCACCCCAAGGTCGATCTGGTCACCACCGATGGTTACCTGTTCCCCAACGCAGAACTGGAACGCCGCGGCCTCATGACGCGCAAAGGGTTCCCCGAGAGTTACGACACCGGGGCTCTTGTGGAGTTGTTGAGGCGAATGAAGTCAGGTGACACTCGTGTCACCGCACCCGTGTACTCGCACCTTCTCTATGACATCGTCGAAGACGAAGAGATCGTTCTCGAGCGACCTGACGTGCTCATCGTCGAGGGACTCAATGTCCTGCAAGGAAACAACACTTCTGAGAACCAGTTCGTGTCGGACTTCTTTGACTTCTCCATCTATGTCGATGCCGAGGAAGCAACCATCAAATCGTGGTACGTCGAGCGATTCTTGACGCTGCGAGAGTCGGTCTTCCAAAACCCAGATTCATACTTTCGCCACTACGCGGACCTGACGGAAGAGGCTGCGATCGAAGTGGCATCCGGCATTTGGGAAGCGATCAATGCACCCAACCTCCGCGAGAACATTGCGCCCACTCGCCAGCGTGCGAGATGCATCCTCACAAAGGGCGACAATCATCGCGTTGAGCGAGTCCAAATTCAAAAAGTCTGATCAGACAAGAGCGGGAAGTCGAACCAGGAGAGCGGAGAGCCAAAGCTCTTCGTTCGGATTGCGGTCGAGGACATCGGCCGCCTCGCGAAGTACATCGAATGCCGACAGATCGGATGTTCCGGAGTCGAGCGGCTCCCGATAGCGCTGGGCAAGGGTTGCGAGCCCCATCTTCCATTCATCGGTGCGGTGCAAGCGGGCCTCTCGCTTGTGGCGCGCCTCCATGGCCTTGCGCCCGGACCCGCGTACACCAGTGAGCTCTTCGGTCTTGTCCATGGCTTCGCTCTCGACCTCGTGCCTGGCATCGAGCGGAGCCTGCGCGTCGTCGATGGCCGCTCGAATTGCGATCACGATCTCGCTCACCGCATAGCCACTTCCATCGAGTGTGCCTGGCGCATCCCACCACAACGCACGGCGATGGGCGAACGCCTCGTCCGACACGAGCAACTCCGCTCGACGCACGTCTCCGCCCGATCCTCGCGCCGCAGCCTCTGCGATCGTTCGCTCGACCCCGCGAGCTTCGAGCGCCGTAGCGATCGCCGTCGTCGAAACCGACGGCAGGTCGATGCGGGTGGAGCGCGACGCGATCGTCACGTGCTCGGGAGGCACCTCCTCACTCAGCAACACGAAGGTGACCGAACCCGGCGGCTCTTCGATCGGCTTCAGAAGTTTCGCCGCAGCCTCGGGCGTCGCGTCGTGAAAGCGATCGATGAGGATGACCTTGCGCCCCGCTTCGGTGGCTGCACGCGAGGCCTCGACCACGACAGCATCTGCTTCCTCGGCCCGAAACGAGTTTCCCTCGGGCTCGAAAATGACCAGGTCGGGGTGTTCCTCGCGAGCCGCGAGCGCGCGGTTTCGCTCTCGATCGTTCGGATCGCCCACAAGCTCGCCGGCGAAACAGGCTGCGGCGCGGCGTTTGCCCGAGCCTCGCGGCCCGACAAAGAGATATGCATGCACCGGAGAACCAACGGCAGCCCGGAGTCGCTCCACGGCCTGTGGTTGTCCGATGATCGAATCGAACGGGTCACCAGTGGCCGTGAGCCCCATCCCGTTGCTCACAGGCCGAGCCGTTCAGCGACCACGGCGTTCACCCGCGCAGCGACTTCCTCGATCGACCCAGTCGCATCAACGACGGCCCAGAGCGTGGGATTGTCGGCTGCAAAGGTTCTGTACGTCGATGCGACCACGTCGGCAAGCTCGGTGCCAGCATCTTCGATGCGATCCAGGTCGGAGCCGAGCCGCTCCCGCGCATCGTGCGGATCGGCCTCGAGGAGCACGACCAGGTCGGGCGTCACCGTGTCGACCGCAAACGCATTCACCTCGGCGACGACGTCGATGCCCAACCCTCGACCCACCCCTTGATAGGCCAATGACGAGGCGACATGTCGATCACTCACGACGTGTTGCCCGCCCTCGAGCGCTGGCCGAATTCGTTCATGCACGTGTTGGGCTCGGTCCGCAGCCATGAGAAGCGCTTCCGTTCGATGCGAGATCTCGGTGTGGCTCGGGTCGAGCACCAATTCGCGAATCTTGGCGCCGATCTTGGTGCCCCCGGGTTCCCGGGTGAACACCGCTCCCAGCCGTTCAGCGAGCAATTTCGCCTGCGTTGACTTCCCAGAGCCGTCACCTCCCTCGAAGACGATGAACTGACCGACCTGTTCCGGCGTGGAATTCGGAGATGGATCACGAGACACTGCGATGACGCTAGCAAGCAGCTCGGCAGCGAGACACGCTGGCTCTGGCCGGTACGATCGAACCATGACCATCGGTGGGGATGCGAGCTCTCGGCGTCAGACCGAAGACGAGCAGCAAGGCGCTGCCGACAGCGGGCAGATGCCCGGCATTGGAGACCTCGACTACATCGGTGGAGCGGTCAAACGGGCCCTCGTGCTCGCCACGGTCATCTTGTTGATCTCGCTATTCGCACCGCAGATCTTTGATCGACTCCTCGAAGTGTTGAGCGAAGCAGAACGACTTCGCAACATCCGGCCCGGCTGGTTCATCCTCATGTTCGTCGCCGAAGTGCTGAGTTTTGCCTCTCTGTGGTGGCTGATCCGCATCATGTTGCCGAAGGTCTCCTGGTTCGTAGCGGCCACGAGCCAGCTCACTTCGAACTCGGTGAGCAGAGTCGTTCCAGGCGGTGGCGGCGCCGCGGCAGGCGGTGCAACGTTGTACCGAATGTTGGCCGTGAGTGGCACGAGTCCCACGCAGGCTGGAGGAGCGCTCGCGGCGATGTCGCTGCTCTCCACGGCTGCGCTTGCGGCGATTCCCGCCATTGGTGTCGCCATTGCACTGTTCGGCTCACCAATCCCAGAAGGCCTGTCCCCCATCGCAATCGCGTCTGCGGTCCTCTGCGTTCTTTTGTTGGCCGTTGGAGGCCTCGCCCTTCGGACGACGAGGCCGTTGATGTTGGCTGGGCGGGTCATCGACCGCGTGCTGCGGGTCGCTGGTCGAGTCTTTCGCAAGAGCTGGCATCTCGATCAAGACACACTCCTCGGTGAGCGAGATCGACTGGCCCAACTCTTGGGCAAACGATGGCCCGCGGCGACAGCGGCGAGCGCGCTCAACTGGACCTTCGACTACCTCGTGCTGGTCTTTGCGCTGTACGCCGTCGATGCCGAACCGCGACTCAGTCTCGTCATGGTCGCGTATGCCTCCGGGGCGGTTCTGTCGATGATCTCGATAACACCGGGCGGGTTCGGATTCGTCGAAGTTGGCCTCGTCGGCGTTCTGACGCTGTCGGGCATACCGTCTGACACCGCCGGTGTGGCCGTCTTGGCCTATCGCGGTGTATCGCTCTGGCTACCGATCGCAAGCGGTCTTTTCGCGTGGTTGCTGTTTCGGGTCAAACATCCCCGTCGAACCACGCTCGAGCCTTCTGAGGCTTAGCCGAAGAACCCGTCGTAGAGCTCACGGAGCTCGTCGACCACAGCTGGGTCGTCGAGGAACATCACGGCAAGTGCAATCAGCCCGAACAGCACCACGCCGACGAGTTGGAGCTTGCGGCCCAGGTTCTGCTCAGGCTTGGCGGCAACTGCTTCTTCTGCCGGTCGAAGGGAGTCGAGCTCGTTTCTTCCCACGGAAATACCGTTGCCGCTGCGGACATCCTCGACCGGACCGGGCACCATTGCGTCGATCGACGGATCATTGTCCCACACGGTGGGCTCTTCGCTGTCGGCCCACACACCAGTGAAGTCGGGGATCGGCAACTCTTCGTCGGCGCCATAGTGGAGTTCAGGTGGTGCCGGGGTGTCTTCGTCGACGGCGACATCCATGGCGATCGGCTCTGGTTCGTCGGGCTGTTCAACGACCTCGCCCCATTGAGGAGGCTCGAAGGCGGGCTCGACCTCGGGGGCATCAACGTCTTGTTCGAGGAAGGAGGTTTCCATCGCGGTTTCCACCGAGGCCTCAACATCGAGGGTCTCGAGTTCCGGTTCGAGCAGAGGCATCTCTGCCAACATCTGGGGCTCGGGATCACTCGCCGGTACGGCGTTGTGATGGCTCACCCAGCCGGGATCTGACTCGACTGCGCTTGTTTCCAACTCGTCGGGAACCGGAGGCGGCGCAAGGGTTGGAGCGGGAACGTCACTCTCGAGGGGACCGTCGAGGACGAAGACGAGTTCATCGGGTTTGTCCTCGGCCATGGTGATTTCGACCGGCGCTGGCACATCGACAGGGGCGGCGTCGACCGCGGTTGGCTGGGTTTCGAACATCGCAGGCTCGGGATTCGGGGCAAACTCCGGTTCGTTTGGTTCCACAGGCACAGGCGGAGCTTCCACGAGGGAGAACTCGGGTACGGGAGGCGCCACGGGCTCAGCGGCTTCCACCGCCTCTACGGGCACCGGAGGCGGAGCGAGGGGTGTGATCTCCATCGAGGGCTCGAGGTCGGGAACGCTCTGCAGCGTGCGCATCGAGGGAGCCGAGGATCCAGGCATCGGCGGCGCTGCAAACGACGGAACTGGCGTCGGAGGTGGGGTGAGCGGTTCAGGCGGTGCAGGTGGTGTGGGCGTTGCCAATGCAGGCGCAGCACCTGCCGACGGCACCTCGGCTGGTGCCGATCCTGGCGTGGCCAGTGCGTTTAGCTGATCAAGAATGGCGTCAAGTCGTGAGTCCGTAGAGGCAAAGTCCTCCGACGGTTCAGCATTCTGTCTGGACATTACGTGTGCTCCCAGCTCGCGCCACCCATTTGGCGCTCCACCTGGACAATCGGCACGAACCCACCGAATTGGAGCAGTTTTACGACTCTTCTTCGCTCGCCTTTGCGGAGACCTTCTTCTTCGCTGCCGCTTTCTTCTTGGCTGGCGCCTTCTTCTTTGCCGCGGCCTTCTTCTTCTTGGCTGGCGCCTTCTTCTTGGCCTTCTTCTTTGCAGGGCCAGCGGCTCGGCGGATTGCCAGCAACTCGGCAGCACGTTCGTCCGTCAGCTCTTCGACCGTGTCACCCTTGCGAAGAGACGCATTCGTCTCTCCATCGGTCACATAGGGGCCGAACCGGCCGTCCTTGACGACCATCTGCTTGTCGGTGTCGGGGTCGACACCCATCTCGCGCAATGGAGGCTTGACGACCTGACCTCGTCGCGTCTTGGGCTGCGCCAGAATTGCCAGACAGGCTTCGAGCGTGATGTCGAAGAGCTGTTCTTCCGACTCGAGCGAGCGAGAGTCCTTCTCCTTCTTGAGGTACGGACCATATCGACCGTTCTGCACCGTGATCTCGACCTGATCAGCCGGATCCACTCCCACGACCCGTGGCAACGACAGCAACTTCAGGGCATCGTCGAGCGTGATGGTTTCGGTCGACATCGAGGAGAAGAGCGAGGCTCGTTTCGGCTTGTCCTCACCGTCGACCATCTCTCCGAGCTGCACATAGTCGCCGAAGCGACCGGTCATGACGTACACGTCCATGTCCGTCGCCGGGTCCTTGCCGAGTGACAGCGGCCCTTTTGCGGCATTCTCGATGTATTCGACGGCGCGATCGACCGTGAGCTCATCAGGTGGAATGTCATCAGGTATCGAGGCGGTTGAGTCCTCACCCCGCTGCACGTATGGGCCGTACTTACCGACGCGAGCGACGACCATCTCGCCGTCCTCGGTGACTCCGAGCGGTATCGAGTTGATTGCACGAGCATCGATCTCGCCAAGGCGTTCATCGACCTTGTGCTTGAGACCCTCGGTGTCCTCACTGCCGAAGTAGAACTCGCTCAGCCATGGAATGGCTTCGCCCGTGCCTCCGGCGATCGAGTCGAGATCCTGTTCCATACGACGGGTGTAGGTGTAGTCGACCAAGTCGGGAAAGTGCTGCTCGAGCAAACCAACCACCGAGAATGCGGTGAACGACGGAATGAGAGCCGAGCCCTTCTTCCATACGTACTCGCGGTCCTGAATCGTGCCCATGATCGACGCGTACGTGGACGGGCGGCCGATCTCGAGCTCGGCGAGCTTCTTCACCAACGATGCTTCGGTGTATCGAGCAGGAGGCTGCGTCTCGTGGCCCTCGGCGGTTATCTCATCGGATCGCACACTGTCGTTGACCGCGAGTGCTGGAAGCTGACCGCTCTCGGAGTCATCGGCTTCACCATCGGTGTCTTCGATGTAGGCACGGCGGAAGCCCTGCTGAGAAATGATCGTTCCGCTAGCGGAGAATTCGGCGTCGCGCCCGTCGCCAACCGTCGCGCCAACACGAACCGAAACCGTCTCGCCGGTTGCATCGGTCATCTGCGAGGCGACCGTGCGCTTCCAGATCAACTCATAGACGCGAGCCTCGGATTTCGCGACCTGCTTGGCCACCTCCGTTGGCGCTTCGAACACCTCACCTGCGGGTCGAATGGCTTCGTGGGCTTCCTGAGCGTTCTTTGACTTGGTGGCGTATTCGCGTGGTTCGGACGGCAAAAACTCTTCGCCGTATTCACGCTTGACGACATCGCGAGCTGCTTCGATCGCCGTCGCCGACAGCGTTGTCGAGTCGGTACGCATGTAGGTGATGAGACCCTTCTCGTACAACGATTGAGCCGAACGCATCGCCATCGAGGAACTCATGCCCAGCTTGCGGCCAGCCTCTTGCTGGAAGGTCGCCGTCATGAACGGCGGCGATGGGCGACGTCGGTACGGCTTTGGCTCGACGGAACGAACCGAGAAGTTCGCACCATCGAGCGACTCGACGAGAGCACGCGCACCCGCTTCGTCGAGCACGACGGCCTCGGTCTTGCTGAGCTTGCCCGTGTCGTCGAAGTCCTTGCCGCTCGCCACACGTTTGCCATCGAGTTCGAGCAACTTCGCGGTGAACTGGCTGGGCTGGCCTTCGGTCGTTTCGCCGAGCTTCGCGAACTGCGCCTCGAGGTCCCAGTACGACGCTCGGATGAACGCCATGCGTTCGCGTTCACGTTCGACGACGATCCGTGTGGCAACACTCTGCACGCGCCCTGCGCTCAGGCGAGGCATGACCTTCTTCCAAAGGACTGGAGACACCTCATACCCGTAGAGGCGGTCGAGCATCCTGCGCGCTTCTTGCGCATCGACGAGGTGACGGTCGAGCTCACGCGGGTTCTCGAGTGCGGTGAGAATGGCCTTCTTCGTGATCTCGTGGAACACCATTCGTTTCACCGGGACCTGCGGGTTGAGCACTTCGAGGAGGTGCCAGGCGATGGCTTCCCCCTCACGATCCTCATCCGTTGCGAGGTAGAGCTCGTCGCTCTCCTTGAGCATGTTCTTCAGTTTCTTGATCTGGTCCTTCTTGTCGGCCGAGACGACGTAGAGGGGCTTGAAGTCGTTGTCGACATCGATACCCATCCGGCTCCACTTCTCGCCCTTGTACGCCGCGGGAACATCGGCGGCGTTACGCGGAAGGTCTCGAATGTGACCAATCGACGACTCGACCATGTAGTCGTCGCCGAGATACTCCGCAATCTTTTTGGCCTTTGCGGGGCTCTCCACGATCACGAGTGCGGGCATTAGTTCACCTCTGGGGGGACGGGGGAAGAAATCTTTGTTTCGGCTGACTCGGGGGCGTCAGGGGCCCGTGTTGCTCGTAGCAGCATCACACAACCCAGGACAGAAGCAACCAGCGACGCCAGCAGAATACCCATACGAGCCTGCGTATCGAACACCTCGAGAGAATCGCCGTCGTACGCGAGGCCCGTGATGAACAGCGCAACGGTGAAGCCAATGCCGGCGAACATCGCGACCGCCACCATCATGGGCCACGTCACGTTGCGTGGCAGCGTGGAGATTCCCATTCGCACCGCAACCCACGAGAAGAGGGCGACACCGAGGGTCTTTCCCACGACGAGTCCGAGGATGATGCCCAGCGTGACCGACGAGGTCGACGCATCGCGGATGCCTTCGGACGAAAGCTCGATGCCAGCGTTGGCCAGGGCGAACAACGGCAGGATGACAAAGCTCGAGAATGGATGGATGAGCGTTTCGAGCCGCTCCGCGACCGAGACGGATTCGCGGACGAACAGCGACGCCCGTCGCGCACCGGCTGCATCGAGGTCTTTCGGGTCGACCACCGTGCCGACGATCTCATCGGGTTTGACCTCTCGTTGGAGCGGTGTTGCGGGTGTCAAGAGCCCGAGTGCGACGCCAGCAATCGTTGCGTGCACGCCTGACTCGAGAGTCGCGTACCAGATGATCACACCGATCGCCGTGTAGATCGGGACGTACCAGATCTTGACCCGCTGCATGATGTACACCAGCACGAGCAACAGCCCTGCGGTGGTCAGCCACGGCACGTTGATTTCAGCGGTGTAGAAGATGGCGATGACCGCGATCGCCCCCACGTCATCGACGATCGCGAGCGCGAGCAGGAAGAGCTTCAGTTGCGTGGGGACACGTTTGCCGAGCAGCGACATCACGCCCAACGCGAAGGCGATGTCGGTCGCCATTGGAATGCCCCAACCGTTGGCTTCCGGGCCGGAGGTATTCAACGCGAAGAACAAGAGTGCAGGTACGACCATGCCGCCAACGGCTGCGATGGTCGGCAAGGCCGCTGCACGCGGATCTCGAAGTTCCCCGGCGACCAGTTCGCGCTTGATCTCCATCCCGACCACAAAGAAGAAGATCGCCATCAGGCCATCGTTGATCAGGTGCTCGACCGACTCATCGAGGATGTGGGTGTCACCGAATTCGATCAACAGATGGAGGTCGAGGATCTCGTGGTAGACGTCGGACCACGGCGAATTCGCCCACACGAGGGCAATGATCGTCGCCACGACGAGGACGACTCCCGACGCGGCCTCGATGGCCATGAAGCTACGTACCGGTCGTGCAACCCGACGTGCCAGTCGACGATCGCTACCGATCCACGTCAGTGTTGATGGAGGGAGTTCGTTACCGGCCATGGTCCTTCTCGTGCGCGCATTTGCGAGCGGCCAAGCAGACAGTCTGGCGCGACAAGAGGCCATTCATGCGCCATATTCGTTGGAATTGACCGATCGACTGGTCTTCTGAGCCCTTCAGGCGGGTTTGGTAGACGTGTCGATCACCAGCCGCACGAGGGTTCCCTCATCGCCGGTCTCGATGTCGGTCTTGTCGACGAGACGTCGCATCAGCGGAATTCCCAATCCGTGCTCGAAGAACAATCGATCCTCAGACTCGGCGTCGGGCACTTGCGGAACCGAGTCCGGATCAAAGCCCGGACCTCGATCGCGAACGGTGACCTCCACCTGATGCCCGAGCGTCATGCACCGGACCTCGACATGGCTGTCCGTTCCAGCGACTTTGTGCGACTCGACCGCGTTGGTTACGGCCTCCGAGACCGCAACCCGAAGGTCATCGATGCGGTCATCGCGAGAGTCGGGATCGATGGCCGCAGCCGCGGCCAGCACCACTCGTACGAGCGCGACATAGTCGGACTTGGCCGGAACTCGCAGGACCACCTCGTCGGGCCCGCTCATGTGCGCGCACCGCGAAGGGAAGACGTAGCCCGCTCGGCGGTGTCGAAGACGCGAAACAGCCGATCGACCTCGGAGGTCTCGAGAAGGCGACGGATGCCGTCGCTGGGTTCGGCCAACACACATTCACCATCGGCCAGCAGACACCGACGTCTGAGTCCGATCAGCACGCCAATGCCAGCCGAGTCCAGGAACTCGACCCCCGCGAGGTCGACGACGACACTGTTCCAGCCATCCGCCAGGAGCGTGATGCCGGTGCTACGGAGCGTCGGGACACTCGAGAGATCGAGGTCACCCAACAGGCGGACGATCATCACCTCGTCGCTCGAGTCAGCCGCGTGCACCACCTGCATCTCGCCAGGGTAGTTGGACGCACGCCCTATAGACGCAACATCTCCGTTGCCGCAGCGCACACCGGGCCGCGACTGGCACGATGGTGTCACAGGCAGCTGCGATACTTGGCGCATGGCCATCGTCGAGCTGTCCGACCTCGAACTGGCTCAGCTCGACCACGACCGACCAGCCGATCCACCCGCAGAACACTTCGATGATCTCATCGAACTCCTCGCAGCCGACGGCCGTCTGGCTCATGTCGAGCACCAAGCTCCCCGTCCGGCTCGATTCGCCACATCGATCGCTCCGATCAGCGCGGGGGTCCGCGCTGCATTGCAGGAAGACCGGCTCTGGACCCACCAAGCCGAAGCGATCGATCTCGTTCGCGCTGGTCATTCGATCGTGGTGGCGACGGGCACCGCATCGGGCAAGTCACGTTGTTATCAAATCCCAATCGCCGAGGCAGCGGCGCGTCCAGGGAACACGGGCACCGCGTTGTTGCTCTTCCCGACCAAAGCCCTTGCCCAAGACCAGCTTCGTTCTCTGCACGCACAGAAATTTCCCGAGGTCGTGGCTGGCACCTATGACGGCGACTCAACTCCCGAGCAACGTTCGTGGGTCCGTTCGACCGCCAATGTCGTGCTCACGAACCCCGAGATGGTGCACGCAGGAATCCTTCCCGGTCATGCTCGATGGGCCACGTTTCTCGGCAGGCTCGACCATGTCGTCATCGACGAACTGCACGTACTTCGTGGTGTTTTCGGAACGCATGTTTCTCACGTGTTGCGTCGCCTGCGACGCCTCTGCCACCACTATGGATCTGACCCCAAGTTCATCTTCACCTCGGCAACGATCGGGAAACCCGGGGTTCTCGCAACACAGCTGTGTGGAGTCCCGGTCACCGAGGTGACCAACGACGGATCGCCCCGCGGCGAGCGCACCATCGTCATGTTGAACCCGCCGATCGTCGACGAAGCACAAGGACTGCGAACGTCCACCAACACCGAAACGGCAAGCATCGGCGCCGAGTTGATCAAACGCGGACACCGCACCATCGTGTTTTGCCGTTCGAGGCGCGGCACAGAACTCGTCACGAGCGATATCGCACGAAGGCTGCCCGCCGACGCATCCGAGAGTGTTCGCGCCTACCGGGCCGGATACCTCCCCGCAGAACGCCGCACGATCGAACACGAGTTGTTCGAAGGAACGCTGCGCGGCGTGGTGGCAACGTCCGCACTCGAGCTCGGGATCGACGTGGGTGGGCTCGACGCGTGTGTACTCAACGGATTCCCCGGCACCGTGGCCTCGATGTGGCAACAAATCGGTCGAGCCGGACGCGGTCAACAGCGCTCGGCAGCCGTCCTGGTGGCGGGCGACGACCAGCTCGACCAGTGGATCATGGCCCACCCGACCGAACTGCTGAGTCGTGAGCCGGAACAAGCGGTCATCAATCCGACCAATCCGTTCATTCTCGGTCCACACCTCGCCTGTGCGGCGTTCGAGAAACCGATATCCCATGACGACGATCAGTATTGGGGCGACGCGCTCGACGATGGCGTCCGCGACCTCGTGCGCGGCGATCACATCCTTCTCAAGCCGTCGGGGACCGGGTCACCTCTCGCCGTCTATGCCGGACGAGGTCGTCCGAGCCGCGCGATCGGTCTGCGTTCAGGCAGCGCCGATGAGCTGACGATCGTTCGCCGCGACGGTTCGATCGTTGGCACCGTCGACGCGGCTCGAGCGTGCTCGGTAGTACATCCTGGCGCGATCTATCTGCACCAGGGCAAGCCATACCGGGTCACGACGCTCGACCTCGACGATCGCGTCGCCACGGTCGAGGATTCCGATGGCGAGCAGTACACCCAGGCCCGAACCAAGGTCGACATCGCCGTCGTTCGTGCCGATGAGCGCACCTTGCTCGGAACCGGTTCGACGGGCGTCGACGTCTGCGTCGGCGAGGTCGAGGTGACCTCCCAGGTCACCGGTTATCAGCGGCGGGAGGTTCGCAGCCGAAGAATCCTTGCCAACGAAACGCTCGATCTGCCACCGTCAACCCTGCGCACCCGGGCGTTCTGGTACATGATTCCGGTCGATCAAATCGAAGCGGCAGGACTCGATGCCAGCCAGGTTCCCGGCGCGCTACACGCCGCTGAACACGCAGGAATCGGCATGTTGCCGTTGTTCACCATCTGCGATCGATGGGATGTCGGCGGCGTCTCAACCCCGTGGCACGCCGGAGCCGGCGGCCCGACGATCTTCATCTACGACGCGCACCCGGGAGGCTCGGGCATCGCAGAGCTCGGTTATCAGGAGCGAGACCGCCATCTCCGCGCCACCCGAGATGCGATGGCCGCGTGCCCGTGCGTCGATGGCTGTCCGTCGTGTGTCCAGTCGCCCAAGTGTGGGAACGGAAACGATCCACTCGACAAATACGGCGCGATCGCGTTGCTCGATCAGATCCTCGACGAGGGTTCAGGCGCAACGAGCGGAAACATCGGCGACGAAGTCGAGTAGCAGCTCCCAACCAGCGTCACTTTGCTCCGTGAGGCTGGCCGAGTTTCCGGGAAAGAACGCCCGGCACCCCTGCGCTGGCTTTTCGTTGGCGAGTTCGCCGCCCTCGGGGATGAGGCCCGCGACCGCGATGTCGTCCGACCACACGGGCCGGGCCCACGTTTCGAGCGATGGGAGCTGTTCGTTTGCGGGAATGTACACGACCGGTTTCGGACGACTGGTCGTGGTCAACGCCACCTCCCGCTCGTCTTGACCGGGAGCGATGTAGTCAAGCTGGGCAAGGCGATCGAGTTTCGGCGGGTTCTCCGTGATCCCGCCGGCCTCGACAAACATCGACTTCAGCCCGATGACCGTCGAGTCGGTACCAAAGATGTTCCAGTCGAATCCTTCGCCCCTCACGTCGCCGAGGAGAATGACCACATCGTCAGACGACGTGATGTTCGAATCGAAGACATCGTCTTCGAACCACGTGAGAGTGAAACCATCATCGAGGAGTTCTTGTTGGAATCTCGCCGTCTCTGGTGTGCCCGCAGGATCTGCCTCGTTCGAGACGACGATCACGACGCGATCCGATGCGGTTCCGGTGAGCAGCGTGACCGCTCGGCTCGACTCCGATGCGTTGCCCGCCTTGTCGGTCGCCTTCACCGCGTACGTCACGACGACACCGGACTCGATGTCGTCGGTGAACGTGGTGTCGGTTCCGTTGTCGATCTCGGTCATCTCACCGTCGACGGTTCGGCTCACGAGGTAGTTCTCGATGCCCGAAATGTCGGTCACCGGATTCCACTGCAGCGTCACGCCTGCGTCGGACTCGATGACCGCGGGGCGTCCGGGACGCTTGGGGGCATTGGAGTCGACACCGACCTGTGCGGTCACACCATCGGTTCCCTCGCTGGTTCCCCCGGGGCCGATCGCCACGACCCGATAGGTGAAGATGTCGCCTTCCTGGAGGCCGGAGTCCACGAAACTCGGAGCACCCACGATGAAACGCTCGGTCGCTCCCGCTGGAGATACGCGCGAGACCTCGTACTCATCGACGCTGCCATCACGAGAGCGGTCCCAGGCAAGTTCGATCGCTCCGTCGGACGTGTTGACGACCACGAGGCCCACAGGTGCGTTCGGTGCCGCATCGATCTCTGGCAGCGGTTCGGCCGTGACGGGCGGGGCATCGCTCGACGTTGGTGTCGTCGCGACGTCGGGCGTCGATCCGGCGCACGAGGCGACGACAAGCGCCATCGATATCACCACGGCGGCACGCCGGAGAACGTTCGGATACTGCTCAGCAAACATGAAAGGCCAATTCTTGTCGCTCCGAGGCCGTTTGATGCGTCTCGTCGAGCTGACGTGACCAATGCCTCTTCGTTCGACGCTGTTCTATCGACCGAATGACTGCGCGATCAATCGTTGATGTCCTCTCGGCGCATGTGCGCCTCAGCGACGAGAACTCGCTCCCCGACACCGATGAGCGGAACGCCATTTGCCGTTGTCGTGACACGCACCACGACGTACTCCCCGCCGACCGACGTCGATACGGATGCCTCACTGCCCATGCTCACGGCAACGGCTTGGGCTGCAGTTGATGATGCTGACCCTGGTTCGACTGCAGCTGCACGAGCCCCTTCACGCGCCGCATGTTCGATCCGGACCTGAAGCGTCACGACTTGCCCCACCCAGACAAGCGCTGCGACACAGAGGACCAGCAGCGGGAGGACCAGCGCGAACTCGACCGTTGCTTGACCGCGTTCGAGCGGACGCTGGCCCCCTCCACCGCCGACCATCAGACTCTGCCGATGATCGAGTCGACTACGGCGTCGAACAGCTCAGCGATCTTGCCGGTGCTCGATGCCCAGGTGACGACGATCAGCGCGATCGTCGCCACTCCGAGCAACAACAGTGCGTATTCAGCCGTCGACTGACCCCGTTCGCCTCGGCTCTTCAGCCCCGAGAACATCGACGATGCAACCCGGTGCAGGGTGATCAATGCGTTGATGTACATCCGTGCACTTCCCTTCGTATTGGTATTCCGATGTTTGGGCACGTGAGGTGCCGAGAGGAACGACCGGGTCACCCCGGAAGGTTCGAGAGAGCGCCGAACAAGAGAGGGACCACGGCCATCAACACGAACGCCGGGAGGATGCACACCACGAGCGGAAACAACAGAGACACGGTCAGTCGCTGGGCGGCGATGTCAAGCGCGACAGCTCTCTCGCGACGGAGATCGTGCAACACGATCTCGAGGTGTGTGGCGAGAGCGACACCGTCGCGCTCAGCGCGAGACAGAACTTCGAGCACCCGGATGAACGACGATGACGTGAGCGTTGCGTCGACAGAAAGAATTGCTTCGGCGAGATCAGCGCCAAGATCGAGTCGTTCGCCAATCTGCGCGAAGTCTCGCGCCACAGCTCCAAGCTCGCCGCTGGCAATCCGCAGACCCCCAACGGTCGACAACGCAGCCCTGGGACTCAGACCCGCCGATGTTGCCACCTGCACGAGAAGAACTGCGCTGGGCAACCCTCGGGTCCGAGCGTCGGAAAGCTTGCGAATCTCCCGTTGACGACGGCGCCACAGGGTGGCCCGTCTCAGTCCCGCGAGCCCGAGCAGACCAATCATGCTGAAAATCGCCCACATGATCATCGAAGCCCCCTCATGAGCGCTCGCATCCAGAGGCAGCCGACGGCATCGAGCCCAAGTCCCGAGATGACGAGAACTGCTCCAACACGACCCTGGAAGATCACGCCACCGCGCACCACTGAAGTCACGACAGCGAAGCCCACTGGCAGTAGCACCAGAACGGCTGCGGACATCGTCGCTTGGATGAGCAGCACCCGGCGCCGTGATGCCAATTCGAGGTCGTCACGAAGGCCGGCACCGACGAGATCGAGCGCATTCGAGAGGTCACCTCCCTGACGAACCCCGACGAGCAACGCGCCGCTCACGAGCTGCTCGGCGCTCGACTCAGCCGACGCCGCCCACTCCTCGATCGCGGCGACGATCGGCCTGCCGCTCATCGATTGGACAGCTGCACCCGAGAGACCTGGGGGCAGAGGGGACATCTGAGACGCCACGTCCTGGAGCGCTTCCTCGATAGGGCGACCCGAACGGATCGTCCGAGAAAGACGAGCACACACCTCCGGAAGCAGCGCCTGGGCGCGGGTCGCAAGCTGTCCCTGACGAACCCGACGCATGACGAGCACGGCAACCGGCAGCAGGGCCGTACCACCGGTCGCTCCGGGCATCCCCGCGAGTTCGAAGCCCAGACCCGCCGCCACCACCAGCGCCGCGAAGCCAAGCAACAACGGTGACAGACCCGGCTCGAACCCGAGTTCATCGGCGTGAACTCGCCACTTCTCGTCGAGTGTGCGCTCTCGATACCCTGGCGTCGACCGAGCAACCCGAGGTGGACCTGCGACACGTCGTGGCACGCTCATCGCCGCGACTCGGGGTTTTGTGCCGGATTCCGCGTGAGCGATCCATCATCTGCGTGGAACAACCAGTCGAGCTTCCAACCGTCGGTTGGCCGAGATGGCACAGCTGCGATCGAATCGACTCCCCGGCTCCCATCGGGTCGCCGCGACGTCATCACCACCAGATCAACGCATGACGCAATTTGCTCGCGCACCGCAGGGAGGGGGAGGTCAGCTTCCCCGAGAAGCATCATGGTCTCGATCCGCCGAAGGGCATCTGGCGCGCTGTTGGCGTGCACGGTCGAGAGAGAGCCGCGGTGTCCAGTGTTCATCGCCTGCACGAGATCGAGCGCTTCGGCACCTCGCATCTCTCCGCAGATGATTCGATCCGGTCGCATACGCAGCGCGTGTCGCACGAGCTCGCGAAGACCCGTAGCCGGCGTACCTTCGGTTGCGAGCCGTGTTTCGAGCCGCACGATGTGTCGACCGGGCAGCCGTAGTTCCGCTGCGTCTTCGATTGTGACGATCCGCGCGTCGGGATCGATACCCCGACCAAGCGCGTTGAGCACGGTCGTCTTTCCGGAGGATGTCCCGCCCGCGACGATGATCGTGAGAAACCGAGCAACGGCGTCACGCAGGAGCTCACAAGCAGCCGGCTCCGCGAGACTCTCGAGATCCAGCTCGCGTCTGGTGAATCGGCGGATCGTGATACATGGTCCGTCGACGGCCAAGGGAGGAAGGATGGCGTGCAATCGGGACCCATCTGCGAGACGCACATCAACGCTGGGACGAGTCTGATCGACACGGCGACCAACGCGCGCTGCGAGGCGACGAACCAGGTGTTCGCCCTCGATTGGATCGAGTCGATGGCCGGTGTGCTCGAGTCGTCCAGCCCGCTCGACCCAGACAGCACCGTCTCCGTTGACCATGATCTCGCTCACGTCAGCATCGATCGCAAACCGATCCAGCGGCCCCAAGCCGTCGATCCGGGCCCGCACTTCTCGGGTGAGATCAGCAACACGCTCTCGACCAGCCAATGGCTCAGTCTTCGCAATCAACGTGCGGATGTGCTGGTCGAGCGCTGCTTCACCGTCGGCAGGAGGCTCGCTTCTGACCGCTTCTGCGGGGGCCAGCTTCGCCCCTTCCACTCCACTCCACAGGGCTCGGTGCACTGCGGCGACCGTGTCTTCCGAATCGGCCGACATCATCGGGCCACCGCCCGCGCCGGAGACTCGGCCCGGAGATCTTCGACCGCCCGGCGCAGCTGCCGCGGTATCCGACGCGCAATGAGTCCGGCGTCCACGGCGCGCGCAACGACGGGGTCGACCGGCAGCCGGCTCGTCACCGGTTGGCCAAGGACCGCCTCGATGTCGATCGTTCGGAGAGACCTTCCTCCCTCAACCAACTCGACGACGTGATCGAGGACGACCGGGCACGCCCGAACCCTTTGGAGCGCGAGATAACAGGCACGCAAGACAATGGTGGTTTGATCGCCAGCGGCGCAGACAAGAGAGCGAGGCGCAACGGGGTCAGCGCTCAGCACACCGACATCAGCAATGACCGTCCGATTCTGACGGAGTGCGGCCACCAACTGGGTGCAGCGTTCGGCTGACATCGTGGCACACCGTGACGAACCCGCCGGAATGATGCGCAGCGCATCGGTGACCTCGATCTCGAGATTCGACAATGCTTCGGGCGTGACAGAAGAGTCGGCGGCCAACCACTCGTGCACACCCTGGGTTTGCGCTTCGTCATCGCCGACCCCAAAGATCGCTGGCTGATCGCCGCAGAAGTCGACGAGTGTGACCGGCTGCTCCTTTGACAGCACCGCCGCGACGGAGGCAGCAACGACGGAGACACCGACGCCTCCTTTGGGGGAAACGAACGACCAGAACATGAGGCTCCCTGCGCAACGCGCACGAGACGACAACTGGGGAAGTGTCGGGCCGACCATGAAGGTGGCGAGAACGGCGAACTCACTGCCGTGCATCCACTGTCGCGCGCGGCGAACCCTCGTGGCAACGCGAGCGATCTAGTCTTGAAGGAATGGGCGACACGACCGTGATCCCTGCGCGAAATGCCGCAGCATTCTTCGATCTCGACAAAACAACGATTGCCACGGCGTCGATGTTCGCGTTCAGCTCGACGCTGCGCGACGCCGGATTCATCAACAGCCGCCTGATCATGCGGGCGGTGTGGGGCCGCCTCGTCTTCAAGTACCTCGGCGCGGACCATGACCGGATGGAAGACATGCGCAACAGCGCCCTTCGACTGTGCAAAGGGTGGGATCAGCGGGAGGTCTCCGCACTCGTCACCGATGCCCTCGCTGAGGTCATCGAACCGATCGTTTATCGTGAGGCTGTCGACGAGATCTCCGCTCACCAGGCAGCTGGTCACATGGTGTTCATGGTGTCCGCCTCACCGGAGGAAGTTGTCGTACCGCTCTCGAAGTATCTCGGCGCTGACGGCGCCGTCGCGACGATCGCGGAGACCGACCGCGAAGGAAAGTACACCGGAGAGGTCGAGTTCTATTCGTACGGCCCGTACAAAGTCGATGCCATCGAAGCACTCGCCCTCGAACATGACCTGGATCTCGACAGCTCGTACGCCTATACCGATTCGATCACGGATCTACCAATGCTCGAAGCCGTCGGACATCCCATTGTGATCAATCCCGACAAGGCACTCGCTCGCATCGCGAACGATCGAGGGTGGGAGGTCCGTTGGTTCTCGAACACGGTGCCCCTCCGTCAAAGGGTCGGCGAGCACGCCAAGACTGGTGCGCTCGTGGCGGGTGTTGGAGCGCTTGCCGGCGGGGCGAGCTGGTACGTTCGATCGCGCCGCCGCACCGCCTGATTCCCGTCAGCGCGGCACGATCCGATAGAGCCCACCGGTGAGGCTGACAGCAAGCATTTCGCCATCACCGTCGAGGCCAAAGCTCGAAAGCCGGCTGACCACCGCCAGGTCGAGTCGTGCGGCGTTCGCGCTGTCGTCGACCCGATAGCCGAACACCTCACCGGTACAGAAGTCTCCATACAGATACGTACCCCTGAGCGCTGGAATCGCCGCGCCGCGGTAGACCTCGCCGCCGGTGACCGAACAGCGGCCACCGGTCAGTGAGTACGTGATGACGGGGGCCACGTGGTCATCGGGGATCGTGCCGTTTCGATACGGCTCGAGACCTTCGACCTCGTTCCACCCGAGGTTCGCGCCATTGCCACCTCCCTCGGAGGCTCGCAGCACGGTGACCTCCTCGAAGCGATCTTGTCCGACATCACCGATCCAGAGGTCTCCTGTGGCTGGATCGAATCCGAACCGCCAGGCGTTTCGGATACCCCATATGAACACCTCAGGCGCTTCACCATCGATGAAGGGGTTGTCAGGCGGGATGGCATATCCGGACGGCCCCGACACGTCGATACGCAGGATCGATCCGAGCAACGTGTTGGGGTTCTGGCCATGCTCACCCGGATCCCCGCCGCCGCCACCGTCTCCCATACCGATGTACAGGAAGCCGTCTGGCCCGAACGCAAGCTGTCCGCCGTTGTGATTGCCCCGGGGCTGTGGAATTGTGAGGAGCACTTCAGCCGATGCAGCGTCGGCAATCGGACCGGCCATCTCATAACGGGCGATCACCGTCGTGCCGCTCGTGTCGGTGTAATCGACGTACATGCGTCCACCGTCAGGAGAGAACGCCAGGCCGAGCAACCCCTGCTCGTTGCCACCGCTCACCGAGCCACGTAGGTCGAGCACAACATCGGCGTCGTCGGGCGCACCTGCGGGGAGGCGGATGATCCGTCCGCTCTGTTCCACCACGTACAGATCGTCTGTTTGAGGCCGGACGACCACCCCCACCGGACGTCGAAACGTCGAGATCAGTTCAAGCTCGAGCCCGATGGTCTCGACGGGTGTCGTCGGAATGGTCGTCGTTGTGGTGGTCGTAGGCGCAGTCGTCGTCTCCGGCGCAGCGCTCGTCGTCGGTGACGCAGTCGTCGTCGATGAGCTCGGGTTTGACGTCGTCGTGGTGACGGTCGCCTCGTCGTCGACGGCCAGCTCGGTCGCTGACTGACCCACCGAGCCGGTTTCATCGACATCGGCCCCATCAGCGGTGGCCGGCGTCGGGTCCGAGGCGCAGGCGCTGAACACCAGCGCGGCCCCTAGGGCCCAGGCGGCGATCCACGATCGATGTTCCGCGAGAGAAAATCCAAGCTGCACCAGCCCGATGGTACCAACCCACCCGCATCCAGATCCGTCAGCTCCCCCACCATCACAGCCTCCGCCACACAACCACTCTCCGTGAAGGGGGTCTGACCCCTTTCTTTAAAATGGGGTCAGACCCTCTTGGGTGGCCGAGCAGGTGCGACCGGAAATGGCAAGGATTTCAGCGCTGAGCTAACCGAAGGGGGTCTGACCCCCTGGGGTTCAGAACGCGCGCGGAGGGTGGGTGTAGATCTTGGTTTGTGGAGGCCGTCGCTCAGAGGGTTCGCCAGGGGGTGGCGGTCGAGATGGCCAACTCTCGAAGCTCAGCGAAACGTTCGCTCACGAGTCCCGTGATCACTTCGCTGCGCATCATCGGACTGGCGTCCGCGGCCGGCCGCCAGATCGCCCGGCCACCGGTGAACCCCGAGCAACCGTTTGCGAACGCCACTTCGAGTTGTGCCCTGTACTGCTCGTAGGTCACGCCCGAAGACAGAAGCACCCACGGTTGTCGACACGCCTCGTTCACCGCAGCACATGCGTCGGCCCAACCCTCAGGATTCGTTGGATCACCCGGGAACTCGAGCTTCAACACGTCGATCGGCAGCTCCGTGAGCTGTCGAACGGTATCGAGGACGACGGCGGCGCGGTCGGCATCGTTCATTCCAAAGGCCACGGGCTCGACCAGGAAGGCGATATCGAGGTCGGCGCAAATGGCTGCCGTGTCAACGACGACCTTGCGCTGGAGTTCTGCGTGAGCGAGCCGTTCTGGAGCGTATGGAAGAAGGAGCTTGGCCGCGCTCGCGCCGAACTTCTTCGCATCCAACGCCGTCCACCCTGGCATCATCTCCGTTGGCCCGGCCCAGGGGTCCTGCATGTAACCCTGCGCTTCGAGAGCGGCCATGAACCCGCTGCTTCCGGCAAGCGCACCAGCCTCGATGGCGTGCGGCAAGCTGAACTCCGGTTCGAGCATCACGCCGCTCGCTTGCGGTCCCACGCCACTGATCAACTCCAGCTTGAAGTCGATGATCTCCTGGTCGGTAGCTGCGCCTGGCAGCACCGCCTTGAGGGAGTCCCGATGATCGATCGCAAGAATCGTGAAGACGCCCTCGTTGGTCGCAAGCGTGTCGAGACCACGCATCTTGCCGGGGGTGAGTTGGTGCATTGCTCAGGCTCCACTTTCGGGGGACGGACTGGCGGGCATTCCGCCGGGATTGTGCAGGTTCGGAGTTTGCATGACCGGTTGTGTCCACGCTCCGAGGTCGCCGTTCTCCCAGTCCTCATGGATCCAGGTGTAGTCCTCATGGAAGCAGGGTGGCGTGGCGCGGTCCTTGTCGATGAGATCTCCAGCGAGGTAGTTGAGGAAGAACATGTTCGAGCCCGGGCACGCAACGCTCGAATGAAAACCCTTCGGCACGAGCGCTGTATCACCGTCGTGCAAGATCACGGTTTCGTCGAAGCCATCCTCGGGTGCCCAGTTGCGGTGCATCGCGAATCCGGTTCCCGGATCGAGGCGGAAGAAATATGTCTCCTCGAGGTATGGGGCACCATCGACGCCATCGTGGCGATGTGGAGCCCAGCCCGACCAACAGCCGCGAGGTACGTACACCTCGTAGAGAATGAGGCGCTCTGCGTCGACCGGAGGCGCCAACACGTGGTTGACCTGTCGATGCGACGCTCCCCCACCGCGCACCTCGCTCTTCATCTGCTCCGGGGTGATGAGGCGGGTCGGATACATGCCCTCGGCTGGTGCCGAACCGATCGCGAACTCGAAGTCTGTCGAGGCGCTCACCGACATGGCATCGCCAGGCGTGGCATAGACGATGTGCGGCATCTCCTCGAAGACGCTCGACCGTGAGATCTCGAACTCGCTCGCGCCGGCGACGACCGTTGCGGAGCCCAAGAGTGGCACGATCGCCGTTTCCTGACCTTGTCGCACGTCGTCGTACGTCTCCCCAGCGGCAAGCGAGACGACACGGAAGCTCAAGTACCGCCAGTCTGCGGATTCAGGCGTGACGTCGAGGCGGACACCGGGCCCAGGGTCACGCTTTACAAGTGAGTTGCTCATGAGTTCTCCCATGGGAAGTGTTCGGGTACGGGATCGAACGGCGCCGCGGGACCTTGACCGGGCATCGTTTGATCGAAGTCGATCGACGCGCCCGACATCATCCCCGACTCGTTGGACAACATGAAGCAGATTCCACGGGCGACTTCCTGAGGCTTCAAGATTCGGCCGAACGGCTGCTCGGCCTCGGCGCGTTCAAGCCAGTCATCGGGAGCATCGTGGAACTTCTTCTGCGCGACGTCCTCGGCCGGAGTGTCCATCCACCCCGGGTTGATGAGATTCACGCGAATCTGCTCCATGCGCAAGGAGTACGCAGCGTGGCGGACCATCGCTTCGAGTCCATGTTTGGCAACCACGTAAGGAAAGAGCTCACCGATCGCTCCGTGATGGGCAATCGAGCCAACCAGTGCCATGGAGCCGGCGACAGCTTCACGCTTCATGATCTTCGCGAGCCCCGAGATCAACAGCCCCGGTGTCTTCACGTTGACCGCCAGCATCTCGTCCCACATGTCGCCGGTCGTGTTCCACACGCTTCCCCGCCAGGTGGCCGCAGCGCAGGCTGCTAGACAATCGACCGTGCCGTATCGCTCGTCAACGGTCGACACCACGAGTTCAGCCCCGTCTGTGGTCGAGAGATCGGCAGACAAGAAGCTGACCGAGCAGCCGTCGTCGTCGAGTGCGGCCGCCGCGGCCTCGCCCTTCGCCCGGTCGCGTCCCACGAGCATGATCGCCCCAGCACCACGCGCCTTCATGAGCTGCGCCACTGCGTTGCCAAGGCCCTGCGACCCACCGGTCACGACACACGTCCTGCCTGCGAAGCTACCAAAGCGGTACGGCTCGGCCGGGTCGAGAATTTGGTCGTTGCTCATCAGCCGATCTCCGCCGTCAATACTGGACGTCCCTCGTGGTACGACTTCCACGCGGCAAGTCCTGCGACCAGCGGCGCTCGACCGTCGTCGATCGTGACCGGCATCGAACCAGACTCGAGCCCTTCGAGAAACCCGGTCCACTCGGCCAGGTAGCTCGGAATGTAACGCTCGAGGAAGAAGTACGGAATGTTCTGCTGCCGGGTGCCCTGAGCCGTGTGGATTTCGGTCGTGTGCTCACGTGGGTTCTCGGAGGCCACCATGCCGTTCGATCCGAACACCTCGACTCGCTGGTCGTAGCCGTAGACCGCTTGGCGACTGTTGTCGATGTACGTGAAGGCGCCGTTCGCGTGTGTGAGAACGAGCATGGCGGTGTCGACGTCGCCGGCTTCGCCGATCGCCGGATCGATTCTCACCGCGGCCTTGGCATACACCTCGACGATCTCGCTCCCGGTGACGAAACGTGCCATGTCGAAGTCGTGGATCGTCATGTCGCAGAAGATCCCACCCGAGACCTTGATGTAATCGATAGGTGGCGGCGCTGGGTCCCGACTGGTGATTTTCACCATGTGGACGTCTCCCACCGACCCGTCGGCCACCGCGGCCTGGACTGCTGCGTGCGCGGGGTCGAAGCGCCGATTGAACCCGACCTGGATGGGCACACCAGCGGCCTTCACCGCAGCGACCGCACGATCGACCTCTTCGAGATTCAACGAGACGGGCTTCTCGAGAAATATCGCCTTGCCTGCTTCAGCCGCTGCCACGACGAGGTCGACGTGGGTGTCTGTGCTCGTGCAGATCGCGACCGCGTCGACGTCGGAGTCCATGATCTCCTGAACGCTGCCCGCGCTGTAGCTGCCAAGCTCCATTGCTACCGCTTCTGCTCCATCGGTGTAGACGTCGAAGACCGAATGCAGGTCGAGGCCAGGAACCTGGCGGCTGATGAGCTCGGCATGCATCTTGCCGATGCGTCCGGTGCCGAGCACGGCTATTGAGGGGTTTGACATCAAGTGCCTCCTTCGGAGAGCTGTGTGGAGAATCGTTCGATGAGCCTGCGAACCGGCGTCGCCTGTCGCTCGAGAATCTGATCGGTACGAGGGGTGGATAGGGACGTGTCGTACGGAACCGGAGCTGCCAGCATCGAGGCGGGGTCGGGCGGACCAAAACGCAGCAGCGACGCATCGAGGTCGAACACGTCGCACGTCAACTCAGCCAGTTCTCGGCGCGTCACGGCGTCGGCACCACAACAGTGAAACACCCCAGAGGCCCGCTTCTCGCCGATGGCCAACATGATCTCGCCGCACTCCAAAGCAAGCGACGGCGTGGCCACCATGTTGATGTCGTCTGCCTCCCACACAGTGAACGTGTCACCCTGGGACAATGCGTCGACGATGCTGGCAACGAAGTAACCGAAACCACGATCTTGTGATCGCGGCGTGGTCGGCCGGGCGAGGTGCAAGCCATTCACTCCGCTGACCCTGGCCACTGCTCCGCCTGCCTCGAGAGCAACCATCTCCGACGCCAGCTTCAACGACCCGTAGAGGTTGACCGGGTTCGGCGGCGTCTCTTCGTCGGCTCCGGCCTGCGTGCCGTCGAAGACCCAGTCGGTCGACACCAGGACGTAGGCGCTGTCGCTGTTGATCGCTGCGTAGGCGGTCGCTCGAGTGGCGCCGACATAGGCATCCCACGATGCTCGGCGGTCGGCGTACATCAGATCCCAGTCGTTCATGATGGCGCAATGAATCACCACGTCTGGCTCAAACGCGTCGATGCTTGCATCGACGGCATCGACATCGACCATGTCGACCGACTCCACCGCGTATGCGGCGCCTGCCGGGGGTACGAACGTATGGGCTGTCGTGAGCACGTCATGGCCCGCGTTGACCGCAGCCTGCACGATGTTCGACCCGACGAAGCCGCCTCCGCCGCTAACCCAGACCCTCACGTCCGTGTCTCGATCCGGCCGTCTCGTACACGGATGTCATAGGTCGTCAGCGCGTCCTTGATGGGCCGACGCGTGCCCTCACCAGTGCTCAGGTCGAACCGACCGTTGTGCTTCGGACACTCGACCTCGCACCCGAGAATGGTGCCCGCTGCCAGGTCGGCATCGCCGTGGGTACAGGTGCGATCGACCAGAAACACGTCGCCGTCTTCGCTGCAGGCAAGTAGACGCTCGCCGCCATCAATGTCGATCGGTCGGGAGGTCCCAGCCGCAAGATCATTCGGCCCCAAGTCGATCCAGCCGTCGTCGGTTGTTTCGCCGGTCCACTCGAAGCCCTGCACGATCGATCCGCGGGTGCCCGGCACATCGGGAATGTCGCGTTCGAGCTCCCACGTTGGATCGGCGTTCTGGTTCCGGAAGCAGTGCACGATCTCTTTGTACGCCGCAACGGTGTTCGGTGCTGGGGGCGGCAGCTGATCCTTGATCTCCTCGTGCAACGCAGGAAGGTTGTAGTACGGCACGGCGGGGAACATGTGATGCTCGATGTGGTAGTTCATGTTGAGATACAGGAACCTGAAGATCGGATTCATCAAGACGGTGCGGGTCGACTTGCGATGGTCGAGCACATCCTCTTGCAGACCTGCGTGTTGGGTGACACCGAAGAACACGACGAGCCACCCGCCGTAGATCGTTGGCAGACCGATCAACAGCAGTGGATAGAGCGACGACGTGGCGACCGCCCAGATGATGACGGCCGCCCAGATGGCCACGTACACGCGCGCCTCGGCAGCGACCCGTTTGCGATCCTGTACGGGAACCAGGACATCGACGACCGGGTCCTTCCACCCGAAGGCGTACTTGACGATCGTCATGATCAGCGTGCCGCCACCCTGAATGTGGGTGAACATCCACGCGAGCTTGCCCACCGACGGCGGGCGTGGAAAGACGATCTCGGCGTCACGACCGACGATGATGGTGTCGGTGTGGTGACGGAAGTGCGACCAGCGCCAGAAGGTTGCGCTGCGGGCAAGTAGGAAACTCGCCGGGTAGTACACGAGGTCGTTGATCCATGGGGTTCGAAACGCCGTGCCGTGTCCGCTCTCGTGCCAGCGGGAATCGGCGGCACCACCGACGACCGCTCCATATGCAATGAAGGCCGGAAGCGCCCACCAGCTGCCACGAAGGCTCCACGCAAGCGCGCCGAGGCCAACGATGAGACCGACCCAGATGACCAGGTCGACGAGGGGACGCACATTCTGACGCTCCATCAGCTCCCGCATGCGCGCTGGATCGACCTCGGCTTGGAACCACTTGCCGTTCGCGAGTCCACGCTCTTCGGCACGTGTCGATTCAGCGCCGATCAGTCGGTAGTCGCGTACGGTCTGCGTTGCAGTCATTGCGTGTATACCTCCGGTGTGTCGTGGGATTCGACGGCGATGGCACCGCCGACATCAAGCGAAGTGAGCGCAGCTTCGGCAACGAGCTGTGCGGCCAAACCATCGATGGCCGACGGACCGATTGCGGTCGGCGCGTCGAGCGAGGCGACCCACTGCCGATCTTGAATGCGGTACGCCTCGGCAAACCAGCCGAACCAGTCGAGCCCGATCGGCACGCGATGGTCACCATCGATTCGGATTCGCGGACGTTGCGGGGCCGACGTGGCGACCATCCCTTTGCCCGCTGTCGCATCGACCTCGACTTCGTAGGCATAGGTGTTGTCGGAGAACTCGACTGTTGCCGTCGCACCAGATGCGAGGCGAAGCACGACGAGAACGTGGAGCAACCCACCGGGTCGTGGGATCGCTCGGGCATCGACGTCGACGATCTCGCCACCGAGCCATCGAATCGTATGGAAGTCGTGGATGAGCGACTGGTTGATGACAACCCGCGGCTCGCGGGCGACCTCGTTGGTGTTGCGGTGGCTGCAACGGAGGTGGTGGAGATCGCCGAGCTGGTCGAGTTGTGCGGCCAGCGCGACATGCGCTGGGTCGACGACACGCATGAAGCCGAGCTGGACCCGCCGCTCACCGATGTCGACCTCCTTGGCGACGACTGCCCGAGCCCCGTCGAGATCGTGCGAGAGTGGCTTTTCGCACAACACCCGACTGCCAGCGTCGACAGCAGCGAGGGTCAGCTCAGCATGGGTTTCGTCGGGAGACGCAATGACGACCCCGTCCCAACCCCGCGCCGCGCAGGCGGCCGCGTCGGTCGAGATCTCGACACCATTCGCCTCGTGCACGGCCAGGTCGGGGTGCGGGTACGGGTCGGCGATCGCAGCGAGCTGAACCCCCGGCACGGTGGCGAGCGTGTCCGCGTGGAACCGCCCCATCCCACCAGCGCCGATCACCGCAAGGGTCTTCACGCTGCCACCGCTCGACACTCCCGGTCGAGATCCGGCCGCTCGCTTCGCTCACTAACCGAGTTGCTCGCCCGAGGGCTCGAAACACTGCGCGCGAGCTGCTTCCCCATCACAGCCGTTGCTCTTTCTTGCCTTCGATCATGTCGGCCTTGGCTTCGAGCACCGATGCGAGATCGCTCACCTCAGGAACGCCGACCTCCCAGAAGGATCCACCCTCGGTCCAGCTGTAGGCGTCGGTGACCAGAGAGATCACATAGGTGCGATCCGCAGCCTTCGCGCGTCGAAATGCATCCTCGAGATCGTCGATTGACGTCACGGTTTCACTCATGGCTCCCATGGCTTCGGCATGTTTCGCGAAGTCGACAGCGACTGGGTTCACCACTGTCGGGTTGTCCTTGATCAGGTTGTTGAACGGGTTGCCACCCATTCCTGTTTGCAGCCGGTTGATGACCGCGAACCCACCGTTGTCACACACGATGACGATCATCTTGTGGCCATGGATGACCGAGCTGTAGATGTCGCTGTTCAGCATCATCCAAGAGCCATCGCCGGTGAAGACGACGACGTCCTTGTCGGGCATCGCCATCGCTGCGCCCCAACCGCCACTGGTCTCGTAGCCCATACAGCTGTAGCCGTATTCGCAGTCGAAGCTATTGAGCTGTTTCGCACGCCAACCGTTGTTGACCTCGCCGGGGAAGCCGCCAGCTGCGGCGAGCGCGAACGTCTTTTCGTCCGCCAAACGATCGACCGCACCAACTACCTGGGCGTACGTGGGTAGCCCGCTGTCACCGGTGGCGTCTTTCGCAGCGATCTTGTCGATGTACGCGTTGTGTTGAGCGATCTCGGTCGCGAGCGTCGTCGACCACTCGTCGGGCGCTGCATAGTCTCCGAGCCCTGTGCTCAACTCGGCGAGCGTGACCTTCGCGTCGCCGACCAGCGGCGTGGACTGTCGTTTGGTCGCATCGAACCGGGCGGTGTTCAGCTGGATGATGCTCACCGCCTCGTTCTTGAACACGGTCCACGAACCGGTCGTGAAATCGAGGAGTCGTGTACCGACGGCCAGCACCACATCGGCTTCGCCAGCGAGTGCGTTCGCGGAAGTGCCTCCCGTGACACCGATCGGACCGCCGTACATCGGGTGGTCCCATTCCATGCACGCTTTGCCGGCAACCGTCTCGACGACGGGAACGTTGTGCGTGGTCGCGAACGCCGCCAGCTCTTGTTCAGCGAGGCTGTAGTGGACCCCACCACCAGCAACGATCAGCGGCTTCTTCGCTGTGCGAAGCAAGGCGATTGCCTCACCCAGTTGACGCTCGTCGGCACGCGGACGGGAGATGTCATGGACAACCTCGTCGAAGAAACTCGTCGGGAAGTCCCACGCTTCGGCACCGATGTCTTGGGGCAGCCCGATGAACGCAGGTCCGCAATCGGCCGGGTCGAGCATCGTGTGAACGGCGTGGGGCAGCGAGCTCGTCAACTGCTCCGGGCGCACGATGCGGTCCCAGTAGCGGGTCACGGCTCGGAAGCTGTCGTTCACCGTCTGGGTCGGATCGTTGAAATGCTCGACCTGTTGCAGCACAGGATCGGGAATGCGACTGGTGAATGTGTCGCCCGAGATGAGCAGGATCGGAAGTCGGTTGCTGTGTGCCACCCCCGCGGCCGTGACCATGTTGGTTGCGCCAGGGCCGACGGAGCTCGTGGCAACCATGATCTGACGTCGCCGAGTGGCCTTGGCGTAGGCAACCCCTGCGAGTGCCATGCCCTCTTCGCTCTGCCCGCGATACGTCGGCAGCTCGTCCTTCGCCCGTTCGAGCGCATGGCCGAGCGACGTGACGTTGCCGTGTCCAAAGATCCCATACACGCCACCGAACAGTGGCGCAACGGAGCCATCTTTCTGGACAGATTTCTGCGCGATCAGATATTTCACGATCGCCTGCGAGGTAGTCAGTCGAATGGTGCTCATGGGATCAGTCCTCCGTCAGGTTCACGACGTCTTGCCAGGTGCCGGTCTCGGTCGACTTGATGAGCGCAGCCTGCACGCTGACATAGTCGACGGCTTCTTTGAAACTCGCCGAGTGCTTCGTACCGGCGGCCACGGCCTTGAGGAACTCGTAGTCCTCGATCGTGATGAGATCCTCGAACGCGATGCTGTTCGCATCACCGGGTACGAAGTTGCCGTGATAGGGGTAGCGATCGCCACCCCGGACGGTCGTGTAGCCGCGGGCTTGGTCTTTCAACAAGAACAGCCCCATCTCGTTCATGGTCTCGAGGTTCCAGCTCGCCGCACCCTTTGTGCCGTACACGTCGAATGCGTTCTGACTCTCCGGGCCAATGATGTTTCGGCTGGTCTCGAACGTGCCGATTGCGCCGTTCTCGAATTCGCAGAAGGCTCCGAAGTAGTCCTCGTTGGTTACCGGACCGGTTGGGTCACCGGGTTCGCCGCGCTCGTAGTGGGTCCCGCCTGCTTTGGGAATCGGCCGCTCGGTGATGAACGTCTTTTGCAGACCCATCACCTTGGTGATCGGGCCGACGAGCATGTGTGCCAGATCCATCGAGTGGCTGAGAATGTCGGTACTGACGCCATGGCCCGCTTGGTCTACCTCGAAGCGCCAGCTCAAGAGACCCATCGGATCGCTGCCGTACATCGAGAAGAAACGACCTCGGTAGTTGGTGATATCGCCGAGCTCTCCTTCCTCGATCAAGTTCTTCAGGTATTGAATGAGGGGCGCGAAGCGATAGTTGTAACCCACGCCGGTGACGACACCGGCATGTCTTGCGGCCTTCTCCGCACGCACCGTCTGCTCTGGCTTTCCACCTACTGGCTTCTCGCAGAAGATTGCCTTCCCGGCATCAGCGGCAGCCACGCAGATCTCCTCATGGAGCATGTTCGGAGCGGTGCAGGTGATCACGTCGATGTCATCGCGATCCATCAGATCTCGCCAGTCGGCGACCGCTTCCTTGAACCCGAAGCTGTGCACGGCCTGATCACGTCGACTTTCCATGTTGTCGGCGCACACCGCGAGTACGGGGTCGTACTCGCGGTCTTCAAACAACTGGGGGATCCGAGAGTAACTGCGGCTGTGGGCTTGACCCATCCAGCCGAGGCCGATGACTGCGATGCGCAGTGGTTGACGATCCATCTTCATGTTCCTTCTGAGTTCGTCGTGGCTGTCCACGCCGGGGGGTTGAGCAGTTCTGTTGGTCGGTCTCCAGCAAGGCCGGACGTGACCTGATCGAAGGCCATTCGTTCCATCCGTTCACGACCAGCTGTGGTGTTGGAGGCGATGTGTGGGGTCACGATCACGTTGTCCATGTGGAGCAGCCGATGATCGGGATCGAGCGGTTCGGGATCGGTGACATCGAGGCCGGCTCCCATGAGATGTCCTGACTCGAGCGCGGCAACGAGATCGTCGGTGACCACGACGGGACCTCGCGCGGCATTGATCAGGATCGAGCCGGATTTCATCCGTGCGAGCGACTCGGCGTTGATCATGCCCGTGGTTTCGGGGGTGGCGGGTACGTGTAGCGATAGAACATCGGAGGTTTCGAGCAGTTCATCGAGCGTGACACTGTCGGCATACATCGGGTCGGAGATGATGACGCGCATGCCGATCGCCTCTGCCATTCGCGCAACGGCCTGCCCAATGCGGCCAAAGCCAAGCAAGCCGAGCGTACGACCGTCGAGCTCCATGCTGTTTTGGTGGGTGACGTAGTTGCCTGTCGCGGCCCGCAGTCGTTGGGCCGACGCTGTCAGCTCGTGCGACACCGCCATCATGAGCGCCACGGTGTGCTCTGCGGTCGAAACGGTGGGACCTTCAGGAGTGTTTGTCACCAAGATCCCGCGCTCGGTCGCGGCGTCCAGATCGACCGCGTCGTAGCCGATGCCAATGCGTGACAGCACTCGAAGGTTGGGCAGGGTGTCGAGCACCGCAGCGTCGTACACCTCTCCTCCGGCCAGGATGCCGTGGGCCTGGGATCGTTCGTCGAGCGACGGACCGAGTGAGCTGTATCCGCCGGCGTCGTGCCTCTCACGCAGGTGATCTGGACATCCTCGAACCCACCAGAGCGCGGTCACCGCACACCCTCCGCAGTCATCAGTGGCAGACGGGAGTCCATCGCCTGGCTCGAGAGCTCGTCGCGTACCCAATGGTGTGTCGGGTCATCGCAGAAGGCCATGCTTCGTTCACCGCCAGGCCCAGCGAGCACGTTCAGGTAGTACATGTTGTAGCCAGGGGCCGCAATACATGGTCCGTGATACCCCCGAGGAACCAAGAAAACATCACCATCGTGGACGACAACGTTTTCGTCGATGACCGGCATACCTTCGTGGCCAATTCCGGTGTAGGTGCGATGCATTCCAAAGCCCTGATCGGTATAACTCGTGCGACCGGCCTCACCGATGCGGAAGTAGTAGATCTCTTCGATGTTCACTTCGCACTCGGGCGAATCATCGTGTTTGTGCGGCGGGTACGACGACCAGTTGCCATCGGGGGTGTACACCTCGACACACATGAGCTTGTCGGCACCGGAGAACTGCTCGGGGCTACAGAAGTTGTTGATCTGACGGCTGGCCTGCCCCCCGCCACGCAACTCGACAGACACGTCCTCGGCCGAGCCGTAGTGCAGCTCGGTGCGTTTCGTGGCGCGGGCCGTGCACAACGCGACCTCCACCGGCTGGTCTGACGTTGCTTCGAGGGTCATCGTCGTCTCGATCGGCACGTACGCCCAGTCGGTGACGCGAGCAAAGACCGTGCCACGACCCTGCAACTCAAGCCTCGTGCCTTCCGCACTGACTGCCGATGAGGTGCCCGACAGCGGAACGATCGCAAATTCCTCGCCGCCGGTGTCAATGGTGCGCGTCTCACCCGGATCGAGACGTAGGACCCGCAGCCCGCTGTAGGACCATCCGGCATCCTCGGGCGACAGGCGTATCGGGTCTGCGCCGGCGCTCAGTGTTCCCGCAGGTCGATGCAACGTCACGCTTCACCTCGTTCGGCGAGGAGGGACTCGATATCGGCGACGGTGGGCATGTCGTCGGCACACATGAGGCGACCCGCAACGATCGCGCCCGCGGCGTTGCCCCACTTGATGATCTTTTCCGGGTCCCAACCCGACAGCAGTCCATGGCAGAACGCGCCACCGAACGCGTCGCCGGAGCCCAGCCCACAGACGACGTCGACCCAATATGGCGGTACGGACACTCGAGTTCCGTCGGCCGTCGCGATCATCACGCCATCGGCGCCGAGCTTCATCACGGCCATCTCGAGCCCTGCCTCGAGGAGGCGGTCGGCGGCGAGGTTCAGATCCCGCGTTCCGACGGCGATCTCACACTCATCCTTGTTTCCGATGGCGATGGTGAACCGGTCGAGCATCGGCGCGATCGCCTCAGTCGCCTGTTCCGGTGACTCCCAGAACATCGGGCGCCAATCGAGATCGAGCACCGTATGCCTCCTGCGGCCCCGCATCTCGAGCAGCGCGGTGACGGTGGCCGCCGAACGCTCGTCGGAGAATCGCGACGCAGGCATCCAGAAAATCGGAACTTCTCGAACGACGTCGGCATCGACGTCGTCGACCTCGATGTTCTGATCGGGTGCACGAGGTTCGCGGTAGAAGATGATCGACGGTTCTTCAGGAGGATCGAGCTCCGCGAACGCAAGCGGCGTCTGCAGGTCAGGGTCGGTGGCGATGAAGCGACTGTCGACCCCAAACGTGTGCTCGAGCGCGTGGCGTACGTAGTCGCCGAACTGGTCGTCTCCCACCTTGGTGACGAGTCCCGCTCGTCGACCGAGCCGAGCAGCGGCGACGGCGACGTTGGTGGCCGTGCCGCCGATCGATTTCTTGAACGAGGTGACATTGCGCATCGGCTGACCGAGTTGCTCGGCATAGAGATCAACGCTCACTCGCCCAATGGTCAAAATTTCAAGCTCAGTCATCGCCCCTCCTCGACACTTCCGCGAGTTTCGGCCGCAGGGCCGAAACTTGGTTAGTGAGCGCAGCGAACGGCCGCGAGCTTCGCTCCCCCATCATCGGTCTCCTAGCTTCTGTTCGAATGCGGCAAGTTCGTCGTCGGCTATCGGGACGAGTGTTGGGTCGTCGGGGAAGGCTCCGGACTGCACGTCGGCCACGTACTCGCTGAACGCCGCGACCCGTTCGGCCTGGATGCGATCCTCTGCGGCTGCGAGGTTTCGATATTGCTTTGCGTGCCGAGGCACATGACCTCGGTTGGTGCCGAGAATGTCGGTGGAGAAGAGGTACTGGGCGTCGCAGCCAGCGCCAGATCCCATCGAGATCATGTACAGCTCGGTCCGGGCAGAAATCGCCGTCGCCACGGCGGCCGGAACAACTTCGATCTCTGCGGCGAACGCACCCGCCTCTTCGAGGGCCTTCGTCTGCTCGAAGACCGACATCGCGCTCGCAGCGGTCTTGCCAACGGCGCGGAATCCACCGGTCCAGGTTCGCCGCGCCGGAATCAGTCCGACATGTCCGACGACTGGAATCCCCTCGGCACGCATGCGCGAGATCGTTTCGAGACTCGCGGCGCTCCACACCGCATCAGCTCCCAGCTCCATCATTGAAAAGCCAGCGCGCAGATAGTCGTCAGTGGTGACATGCACGCCGTATTCCAGACCCGCAATCAGGAAGGCCGAGGGTGCGGCCATGCGGTACTCCTCACTCATGACGCTGTCTTGCACGGTGATCATGTCGACCCCGGCTTCAGCCGCGGCAACGGCCTCCGCGACGGAGTCGACATACACATCCGTGCGCTGTCTTGAGCCTTTTTCGGCAAGGAGATCCGCCACAGTGGGACGCATCGAAGTCATGTCGAGCCTCCTCCGGAGGGATTCAGTACCGCCGAAAACCGGCAGCGGGCTATGAGCCCGATTGATTACTTGCTGGCGATCGCTTCCTCGAGCTCGTGCTGAAGCTGTTCGAGCTCAGCGCCGCCGGCCATGAGCTGTGTGAGCTCGTGCTGACTGATCTCGTCCTTCGCGAAGTTGCCCATGGACTGGCCACGGTTGAGGATCAAGAAGCGGTCACCCACCGGGTACGCGTGCGCTGGGTTGTGCGTGATGAAGATCACACCGAGGCCGCGCTTGGCTGCCTCGACGATGTAACGAAGCACCACGCCCGACTGCTTGACTCCGAGCGCCGAAGTCGGCTCGTCGAGAATCAGTACCTTTGCGCCGAAGTACACCGCACGCGCGATGGCCACCGATTGGCGCTCGCCACCGGAAAGTGTTCCGACGGGTTGTTCGGTGTCGCGGATGTCGATGCCCATCTTGGCCATCTCTTCTTTCGCGATCGCCTTCGCCTTCTTCTTGTCGACCCAGCGGGCTGGGAAGACTCCCTTCGTGGGCTCTGCGCCAAGAAAGAAGTTCCTCCATACCGACATGAGCGGCACCATGGCGAGATCTTGATATACCGCGGCGATGCCACGATCGAGCGCCTCTCGAGGAGAGCTGAACCGCATCTCTTCACCCTCCAGGCGGAACGCACCAGCATCGTGCTGATGCACGCCCGCGAGAATCTTGATGAAGGTCGACTTGCCCGCACCATTGTCGCCGAGCACGCAGGTCACTTCGCCGGCGCGGACCTCTGTGGTGACGCCCTGGAGCGCAATGATGTTTCCGTAGAACTTTCCGATTTCGTCGAGTTCGAGAAGTGGGGTTGAATCGCTCATCGTGATGCCTCCGCTTTGCTACGTATGAAGTTGTTGGCGATCACCGCTGCGAGCAGGATCACCCCAAGGAATGCAAACCGCCAGTCGGAGTTCCACCGCGCTGCCGGGATTCCCTGTTTGGACATGGCCATGATCATGGCGCCGATCGCTGCTCCGAACGCCGAGCCATAACCACCGGTCAGGAACGTGCCCCCGACCACTGCGGCGATGATGTACTCGAACTCGAGGCCGTTGCCCGTACCCGACTGAATCGTGTTCAGTCGGAATGCGAGGAGCAAGCCGACCAGCCATGCGGCTGCGGCAACGATCATGAACAGCTGCGTCTTGGTTCGCGCTGCAGGCACACCGATCTGACGGGCGGCCTCCTTGTTGCCGCCAACGGCGAAGATCCAGCTGCCGAACTTCGTACGACCGAGGACGAAGGTCGCAAGTGCCGTCACTCCGACGAACCACAGAACCTCGACTCGGAACTGAGCTCGGGGAATGCCAGCCTCGATTTCGGCAGCCGTCGTGAACAGCAGCTTGATGAGCAGTCCAGCAACAACCGAACCCATGCCGACCAAGCTCAGTCGAGTGGCGAACCTGTCCGCCGCCTCATCGCTAAACCGACGCTGAGCAAAGAATGCACTGACCAAAGCCCAACAGGCGATGACGAGTGCACAAGCGAGGAGAACACTGAACATCTCTGAACGGAACTTCTCGACGGTCGACTGGCCTCGAACGAAGAACGCGAGCCCCGTCGTCACGAGCGCCACAACGACGAGCGCAAAGCTGCGAGTCGCGGGTGAGATGCGGCCACCTTGAACCGCTGCCATTGCGAGGAGCCCGAGACCCGCCATCACAAAGAGGGCGAACAAGATTGCTCGAAGGCCCTGCTCGGTGCTCATGAACATGAAGGCGTAGACACTGAACGCTGATGCGCCGCCTACGGCGACCACCTGACCAAGAACCTCGGGGGCGACGCCGTCTACGGCAGCCAGACCGAGCTTTCGAAGCGAGTACCAGCCAGCGCCGAGGCCCACGATGATCACGAGTGGCCACTTCGCGAATCCGACGAGGTCAAGCACTGATTCTTGCGACTCGACGCCCAACTGCCATGCGCACAGGAGACCGATCAAGAAGAGGACGACACCGCCTGCCAGGCTCATTCGCACTTCGTTGTCGAGCGAAACCGAACCCATCTCTTGGCGCTCGTAGCGCCAGAGGCCGAGGCCGAAGAAGCCGACCAGCCCGGAGATGGCAAAGATGACTCCCGCGAGTGTGTTCGATCCCACGCCATCGGTTCCGTGCATGATGAAAATCCCGGCGATGGCACCGGCAATACCGGCGAGAAAGGCGACCAAACCGGCGGGGTTGAGCGTCTCACGCCTCTTGTAGCTGAATTCATACACGGCGAGCACGACAAGGAACACGCCGCCGAGGACAAGTGCCGTGTAGATACCGTCGCGGGCTTCCCACTGATGGTCGTTTCGGGTCCAGGTTGAACCAAAGAAGTTGTTGAAGAACTCGTACCCGTGGCCATCGTCGATTCGGCCGACGGTGATGTTGTCGATGATCAACTTCGAGAAACCAAGCTTGAAACCGCGAAGGATGAAGAACGTCGCGAGCGTCACGATGAAACTTGGAAGTTCGGTTCTCTCGACCATGAAGCCGTTGAACCAGCCAAGACCGAGAGCGACGACGAACGAGATAGGGATGGCGATCCAGAGACTCAGACCCGCTCCTCCGAGTTCGCCGACGTCTTTGACGAGCAGAATCGTCACGATGCCAAGTGCGCCGGTGGCGGCGCCTGAGGACAGATCGAATTCACCACCGATCATCAGAAGCGAAACCGCCACGGCCATGATGCCGAGCGTGGAGGCGACAGCCAGGACCGGCAAGATGCCGCCCGCTTTGCCAAACTCGCCGGCAACGGCCCAGAAAAACACCCAGATTGCCAAGGCGCCGATGATCGCTCCGATCTCGGGCCGAACGAGAAGGCGTTGAAACACTCCCCGGTAGGCGAGGCGTTCATCGCCATCCCCCGTAAGCGTCGCAGTCATTGCTTCGACTGCAGCCGATGCTTGGTCACTCACTTTGTTTCCCCCCGACATGGTCCCCTAATCATGACCGATCGGTGATCGGCCACTCCCCCGAGAACACACTTAATATTGCGAACTTGCAAGTTGACCGTTGAGCCGGGGTGGATGTTGCCACCCCGGCTCAACCGTCGTGATTACTTTTGCTGCACTACTCGACTAGCGAGTACCAGCCTCAACGAGTGACTTGACGCTCGTTGCGTTGTCTGCCGTGATGAAGCCAGGACCCGTGAGGATCGGCAGGCCGCCACCAGCGGTGTTCGAGTTGGTGACCTCGAGGTACATCAGGATGACTGGAAGGTAACCCTGGAGGTACTGCTGCTGATCAACGGTGAACAAGATCTGTCCACCCTCGATTGCGTCGAGCAGCTCTGGGGTCACATCGAAGCCACCGATGGTGAGCTCACGACCGAGCGAGTCTGCTGCACGCAGGCCCGACATGGTGATGACTGGACCAACGCCCATGAAGCCGTCGAAGTCAGGGTCAGCCGAGAGAGCAGCGTTGATCGCTGCTTCCTGTGCGGTCTGATCTGCGTCGAGGTCCATGAAGGAAGCAACAACTTCACCACTGAAGGTGTCCGCAAGGCCGTCACAACGCTCGCCGAGGGCGACGTTGTCCTGCTCTTGGATTCCGCAAAGGATCTTGGTTGCGCCAGCAGCGTTGAAACGCTCGCCTGCACCCTGACCTGCGATGAACTCGGTCTGTCCAACGTGCGACGTTGCGCCGATTGCCTGGTAGTCGTTCACACCGGAGTTGATGGTGTAGACGGGGATTCCAGCAGCTACCGCGTCCTGAAGGACAGGGATGAGCTGATCGGGGCTAGGAAGCGAAGCGGCAATGCCGTCGCTGCCTTCCGCGATTGCGGCTTCGATGTCGGATGCCTGAACGCCAGGATCGTTGTTCGAACCCTGCCAGACGAGCTCTACGCCAACGTCGGAGGCTGCTGCCTCGGCGCCACGCTTGAGGACGGACCAGAACGGTCCATCATCGGAGTGCGTGATCATGTGGAAGGTGAGGTCGGTGCCTTGCGCAACGTCGACATCTTCGGTGTCATCTCCGGCATCTCCGGCATCGCCGTCGTCGCCATCTTCCATGGCGTCGTCGCCATCGTCACCGGAATCTCCGGAGTCGCCAGAGTCTGTCGCCTCTGAGCCACTGTCGCCGCTATCGGCGTTGTCTTCTGCTGCATCGCTGCCGCAAGCTGCGGCAACCATGACGAGAGCTAGCAACATGGCTAGCCAACGCATTTTCTTCATTGTGTTCCCCTCCTGGTGGGCTTTCTTTTTGTGTTCCCGGACACTAGATGAGCAATTCGCCAATTGACCGTCGGTCACGCGGCGAGACGCACTTCGAGTCCCCTGAGATAGTCGACGCTTTGTTGCACGTCTTCGATTGGTCCTTCACCGGGCGCAGGTTCTGCTCCCGTGATTGCGATGTCTTGTTCGAGCACGTACCAGCCGGTGTACCCAGATGCTTCGAGTACCGAGATGACGCTATCCATGTCGAGGTCACCTCGACCGACCGTCGGAAAGATTCCGGACTGAACCGCCTCCATCAATGTGATCTCTCCGTCGTTCAGGCGTTTCGCGACCGCCAGGTCGCAGTCCTTTATGTGCACGAGGCCAACGCGGTCGGCGTGATCTCGGACGAAGTCGGCCGGGTCGTACCCACCGACGGCGAAGTGGGCGGTGTCGAGCACGAAGGCGATGTCGCTGTTGTCGACGACGCGTTGAATCTCTTCTTTTGTCTCGACGATGGTGCCGACGTGCTCGTGGAGCACCTGGATGAGCCCGTGGGCGTTGGTGATCTCTTCGATGCGGGCGAACATGTCCATCGAATGCGCCCACTCGGCATCGGTAAGTTCTCGGCGAGGCGCCCAATCCCACGTGGTGACGGGCGCCGTGTTGAAGTAGGTCGCTCCCAGCTCGCGCAACCTGGCTGCCATGTCGGTGGCCTGGCGAAGGGTTTCTGCAGCTTCGTCGGCGTCGTGGACGATCAGCGGCACGAAGGCGGCGAGCAATTCGAGCTGATGGGCATCCAGAACCGAGCGGAGCTCATTCGGGTTGGAGGGGAGATAACCCTCGGAGCCCAACTCGGTCGCTGGAAATCCCATCTGCGACATCTCCGAAAGAACGCGGTCGACGGGCAATTGAATGCCCCATCCCGGCACCTCGCAGATCCCCCAAGAGATCGGCGCGGTGGCCATTCGATCCATGAATCCCATAGTTCTCGCGTTCACCTCGGCTGCAGCTGTTTGCTTCACCCATTGCTGAGTGTCGTTCGAGTAGAGCGCTCTAACTCGTGACGATGGGCACAAGTTACCGATGACCGTCGTATTCGTCAAGCGCAACCGAGCGGAAAGATGAGAACAGTGCGACGTTGCAATCTCACGTTCAGTGGTTGAAAGTAGAGCGCTCTACCCAAAAGTAGATTCGTTCGCTATTGTGCGAATCAATGGGCCAACCAACCATGGACGATGTCGCCGCCAAGGCTGGCGTATCTCGAGCTCTCGTATCACTGGTGATGCGGGACTCACCGCGCGTGTCCAAATCCAGTCGAGAAAAGGTCTTGGCCGCGGCCCAGGATCTCGGATATCGCCCGAACGTCTGGGCTCGAAATCTGGCGAGCGGCCAGACGCACACGATCGGCGTGATGCTCAACGACCTCCACAATCCGTTCTTCACCGAAATGGCCGAGGGTGCTGCTGCCGCCGCAGCCGAACGAGACCTGCAGATTCTCATCAGCTCGGGATGGAAACGTGACGCAGGTGAGCTTCAGGCGATCGAAGCGTTCATGAACATGCGCACCGACGGCTTGTTGCTTGCGGCTGCTCGCCTGTCCACCGAGGTCCTGGAGAGTTTCGCCACGCAGACGCCCACCGTCGCCGTGAGCACGTACGTCGAGTCGGACCTCTTCGACACGGTGAACAACAACGAAGACCACGGCGGCAGTCTCGTCGTCGACCACCTCGTCGACCTCGGCCACACCCGAATCGGGCACATCGATGCGGGTGTCGCGCCAAGTGGTCCCGAACGTCGGAATGGCTTCATGAAAGCGATGCTCGAACGAGGCCTCGCGCCCATTGTGGTCGAAGGTGCCTTCGACGAAGAGGCGGGTGCCGCTGGAGCTGCTCAGCTCATGGATCTACACGAACCGCCCACCGCAATCTTCGCAGGAAACGACCTCGCAGCGATCGGAGTGCTGACCAAACTTCAGGAGTTGGGTGTGCGCGTTCCCGATGACATCTCCGTCGTCGGCTATGACAACACGATCCTCTCCAGCATCGGCACCGTTTCACTCACCACGATTCATCAGCCTCGTCGACAATTGGGGCGCATCGCCATCGACCTACTCGCCGAGCGGCTCGCCGGCCGCGAAGAGGCCAGACACGAACTCATCGAACCCCGTCTCGTGACGCGATCCTCGACGGGGCGCAAACCAAAAGCCAAGGGAGCTACCTAACACATGTCCGACTTCTTCACCGATGTGCAAAACCCGATCGCCTATGAGGGGCCCGACTCGGACAATCCCTTCGCGTTCCGCTGGTACGACAAGGACCGCGTCGTTCTCGGCAAGTCGATGGAGGACCAGTTGCGCATGGCGGTGTGTTATTGGCACAGCTTTGCCTGGGTGGGCGCCGACATCTTTGGTACCGGCACCTTCGATCGGCCGTGGTTCAACCCGGAGATGGATCCCATGGACGCAGCCCGTCTCAAGATGGACGCGGCGTTCGAGTTCTTCCAGAAGTTGGGTATCCCCTTTTGGAGTTTCCACGATCGCGACATCGCCCCTGAGGGAGAGACGTTCGCCGAGAGCTGCGCCAACTTCGACGCCATGGTCGACTACGCAGAAGCCAAGATGGCCGAGACGGGCACAAAGGTGTTGTGGGGAACCGCCCAGGCGTTCGTGCACCCGCGGTACGCGGCAGGCGCGTCGACTAACCCGAACCCTGACGTGTTTGCGCACGCGGCAGCCCAGGTAAAACACTGCATCGACGCCACACATCGACTCGGTGGCCAGAACTACGTGTTGTGGGGTGGGCGCGAAGGCTACGAGATGTTGGCCAACACGAACATGGCCCAGGAACTCGATCAACTCGGTCGGTTCCTGCACATGGTGATCGACTACAAGAAGCAGATCGGGTTCGAAGGAACGATTCTGCTCGAACCCAAACCCCAAGAACCGACGAAACACCAGTACGACTACGACTCGGCAACCATCTACGGGTTTCTGCAGCATCACGGTCTCGAGAACGACATCAAGGTCAACATCGAGGTCAATCACGCGACGCTCAGCGGACATGACTTCAACCACGAGGTCAAACAAGCCGTCACCAACGGCATCTTCGGATCGGTGGATGCAAACCGCGGTGACGACCGACTCGGATGGGATACCGATCAGTTCCCCAACTCGGTCGAACAGATGAGCCTCGGCGTGTATGAGATCCTTCTCGGCGGCGGTTTCACGACGGGCGGGTTCATGTTCGATACGAAGCTGCGCCGCCAGAGCATGCATCCAAGCGATCTGTTCCATGGGCACATCGGCGCCATGGACACCATGGCCCGAAGCCTGCTGGTCGCCGCCGCGCTGATCGAAGATGGCGAGCTCGCTTCGCTGGTCGAAGCTCGATATTCGGGTTGGGGTAGCGACCGGGGACAGCGCATCCTCGCCGGAGAGGTGAGCCTGGCCGATCTCCATGCAGAGGTGCTGGCAAACAACATCGATCCAACTCCAGTCAGCGGCCAACAGGAGATGATCGAGAACCTGATCAATCGCACGATTGAACGCGTGCGCTGACCCACCCAGGAGGTGCGAATGTTTGAAGTAGATGTCACGAAACTCGATGAGCAGATGGAGCAGATCATCGACGAGCTGTTGACGGGTCCCGGCGCCGTCGTGATACGTCGCGCGTTCGACGCTGAGGCGGTCCAAGACGCTCGGGAACTCATCATGGGTTACTCGAAGGATCGGGACAAAGAGACACACTTCCAAGGTGCCAACGAGGACAAGCTCCACTTGCAACGACGGGTCTGGAACCTGCTCGCCAAAGGAGAGATCTTCGAGACCATGGTCCAACACGAGGCGGTCGTGCAGATCACCTCGGCGTTTCTCGGCAACAAGTTTCACCTCGGATCCATCGCCGCCAACCGGCTGCTGCCAGGTGGACCCGGTCAGGAGCCTCACATCGACTACCCCTATTGGGACATGTACGAGCGAGAGGGCTTCCCGGCACGTATCAACTCGAGCTTCCCGCTGAACCTCCAGGTCACCATCCCACTCGACCCGTTCAATGAGGTCTCCGGCGCAAGCGCATTCCTCGCCGGCTCCCAGGGTGAGTTGTTCTATCCCGAGAAGGAGGACCGCGAGGCCTTCCACGCGAACTGCGACCGCATGGCGGGTGATCCGGGTGACGCGATCATCTTCAATGGGATGGTGTGGCACTGCGCGATGCCCAACAACTCCGACCATGACCGAACGGCGGTCCTGATCGAGTATCTACCGAAGTTTGTGATCCCCCTGGAAGACCAGCTCTCGGGCGTTCCACAACAAGTGATCGATCGCGGAACGCCATTGTTCCATCAGCTCATCGGAATCGGCAGGCCGTACCCGAAGCTCTTCGATGAGGCCGACGGGGTCAACACGATCGGACGAGACTGACCTTCGGTGCCCGCGTCTATTCGGCGCGGTCTGGTTCCGGCGGGTTGAGCGCGAGCTGCTGCTCGATCCCGTGACTCTCCGCTGCCGCCCGCTTCTGCTCCTTGGCGCTTCGTCGATACTCGAACAAGAAGCTGCCCGCCATGATTGCAGCTGCTGCGAATACGGCAGCGACGAGCAGCCCTCGACTCCCTGATTCCGAAGGATCAAGCGGCGGAGCACCTATCTCATCGGTGATCACCTCATCGACCGGAGCGTCGATCGACGGATCGATCACGAGTGCATCAGATTGCTCCGAGTCACCTCCTGCATCGATTGGCGCATCCTCTGACGTGTTGCCGGGGACCTCATCGGATTCGGCTCCCGATGCATCGTCGAGAAAGATCCCGGTGCCAAATACCGCCGGATTGTTGAACGAGGAGTCGTCCACATCTGCGGCCGACCAGATGAGCTTTGTGTCGCGGTCTCCCCCGCGTGAACCGTTCGCCTGTACCTGCAGTCCAAACTCTCCGAGGTCAGATGGAATGACGAGTCCGTCGAGGTTCACCCCAACCTCTACTCCCCATCCGTCCGTCGTGGCGAAGACGTAGCCCGAGATCGTGAAGTCGGACGCGTTCGTTCCGGTGATGGTGAGAGCCGAGGGGTCGGTGTTCCCGATGTCGATCGGCGAGAACGTGATCTGAGCGATACCAGATCCGTAGCTCGACGCCTGAAGATCGCCGGAGAAGTTCACGTACAACTCGAGCGAGTCCTCGTTCCAATAGTTCTCACCGTGCTCGCCGGCCACGATCGTCGCATCCGGGATCGTGGCGGAGAAGACGAGCGTCTCCCCAACCGCGGCGATCTGCCACGTGACGCTTCCGGTATTGGACGGATCCGGCGCAGGCGAAGGTCCCGTCGATGTCACCACCGTTGGGAGGCCGGACCAATCGGACAGGTCCCCGTCCACGATGATCGAGTCCACCAAGGGAACATAGACGGCGACTCCGGGCTCGAGCTCGGGGACATCTTGAGCCGAGGCTGGTGACGCTGTCATCCCCACGAGGGCGACCACGAGTACGAGAAGGCCCCTACGCATGACCAGCCAGCCACTCGGTCAACAGGTCGTTCAGGTAGCCCGGCCGATCCGTCTGCAGCCAGTGCGCTGCGCCGGGCACCGACACATGTCGAAACTCTTCCTCGACATACTCCGCGCTGTTCACCATCTGGGTTTCGAGCAGCGCCCAGTCATCCGAACCGATCACGCCGAGCGTGGGCACCGCAACCTTGGGAAGATCGCGAGGAGGTTCGACGAGTGTCTCGGGAGACATGTTTGCGCGATACCAATTGAGCGAGGCGGTCAACGCACCCGGTCGTTCCAGTTCCCGCCTGCGCCGCGGCCAGTTGTCCGGATCACCGATCAACAGCTGCATGTTCGCCCAATCATTGGCGGACAACCACTCCTCAGCGATGTCCACGAACTGAAACAGCAACATGTAGAAGCTCTTCTGCTTCTGTTCCAATCCGGCATTCCGGAAGGCTGACGGGTGTCCAACCGAAAGCGACGTGAGCGACAGCACACGTTCAGCCGCGAACGTTGCCGCCAACCAACATGGAGCCGAACCCCAGTCGTGACCCACGAGGTGAGCCCGCTCGATCTCGAGCGAATCGAGGATGGAACCGATGTCGACCATCGCTTTGAACACGTGAGATCCAGCAACGTCGGTGGGACGGTCCGATCGACCGAACCCGCGCTGGTCGTACGTAACCACTCGGTATCCCTGGGTGGACAACGCCTCGACCTGATGTCGCCAGACCTCATGGGTGTCCGGCCATCCGTGAGCCAACACGACCGGAGTTCCGCTGCTTGGGCCGCTCTCCACGACGTGAAGCCCGAGTCCGTCGGCCGACTCGACTCGGTGCACGATCACGCGAAAAGGGTGTGGTCGGCCATGGGCCGCACGATAGGGCAAATCTACCTGTGGCGAGGCCTTCGCCTCTTGTCTGCCCGGAACACGAGACCAGCAAACCCACACATTGCGGCACCCAGAGCGATCACCGCGACCAAGCCGCCATTGAACGTGTCGCCCGGCGCCTCGATCGAGACCCGGACGGCTCCCTCGTTGATCGCTCCGTCTGCCGACTGCACCTCGTACTCAACCGAATAGTTGCCAGAAGGCAGTGAGCCTGGGCCAACGGCGCGCAACCTCGCGCCGTCGACGGTCGTCTCCGTCACCTCAAAGGGTGTTCCATCGAGACGGGTCACCGTGATCTGTGCCCCACGGTCGATCAACAACGAATCGAACTCGAATTCGATGAGCTCCAAGGCTTCCAGCCGAGCACCATCGGACGGCGTTGATGACAACAGCCGTGCAGAACCGTTCGCTACCGACGTGAGCATGACGGTCGCGGTGACAAACACGGCGACCGCAACAACGATTTGGCGGAGGTGGACGGGAATCGAACCCGCCATACGGGGATCGCCCGTATCGCCCGCTTTGAAGGCGGGGGAGCCCACCAGGTACTCAGACACCTCCAGGACTACACAGCGAGCAGATCTCGGGCTCCTGTATCGCTCGATGGATGACGGAGCTTCGACATCGCACGAGCCTCGATCTGGCGAATTCGTTCCCGAGTCAGGTTGAAGTGCTCTCCAACCTCTTCAAGAGTGCGTGGTTCACCACGGTCGAGACCGAAACGGAGTTTGAGAATCTCGCGCTCACGCTCATCGAGTGGTGAAAGCAATCGACTGATCTCGTCTGGCAGAAGTGCCGTGGCGGCAACTTCGAATGGTGAATCTGCCGACCGATCTTCGACCACGTCGCCGAGTTCGGCGTCGCCGTCCTCTCGAAGTGGCTCCGACAGCGACAAGGGCTCAGCAGCGAATCGAAGCGCTTCGGTCACCTTGTCTTCAGGGAGTTCGACCTCAGCGGAGAGCTCCGAAAGCGTCGCTGGGCGGCCGAGCTTGAGCTCTAGGCGCGATCGCGCCTTTTGCAGACGGGTGAGGGTGTCGCCAGCGTGCACTGGAAGCCGAATCGTTCGCCCGGTGTTCGCAATCCCGCGGGTGATCGCTTGGCGAATCCACCAGGTGGCGTACGTGGAGAACTTGAAGCCCTTGCGCCAGTCGAATTTTTCAACAGCGTGCATCAGGCCGAGGTTGCCCTCTTGGATCAGATCGAGGAGCGGCAGACCCGAAGCTTGGTACTTCTTCGCAATCGAGACGACGAGACGGAGGTTCGATTGGACGAACGTGCGCTCGGCCTCTTCACCTCGCCGAAGGTCGCGATTCAGCTCACGACGTTTGGCTGGCGTGACCTCACCGGGCTCATCGATCTTGGCGCGAGCTTCGGCGCCCTTTTCGATCGCTTGCGCGAGTCGGACCTCGTCGTCCTTGGTCAGCAGAGGGTACTGGCCGATATCTGTGAGATACAGCCGGACAAGATCTTCTTCGTCCCGCTCGACACGCTCTTTCGCCAAGAGGATTCTCCAATCTGATCCCAGAGGTGGCCTTCGCCACCACCGTGTTGACTACGACACCCAGTTCGGGTAGGTGATGCAGTTGTTTCGACTCTTTCAGAGCCGACCTGAAGGGAAACCCTACCGACCGATTCGGCCGCCACCACCGCAGACCGTGCTGAAAATGTGCCAAAAGTAACATCACTCCAGCTGGGCACAACCATCCACCGTGATCTCGATCCACGAGGTTCCGACGGCGGGATTGGTTGAAAGAAGGGCGTATTGGAGCCTCCAGTTGCCGCACTCGGCCGTTTTTCCCGACAACAAGCCCGTCTCATCGAGCGCAAACCCAGGGGGCAACGTACCAAGACCGGTCGCCACGACGGAATCGAGCTCACCGCCGATCTTGTCGTTGGCCGCGACGTTCACGACAAGAAGTTCATCCGGTTCCAAGACGAAGCGGTCGTAGACCGCCTTGGGAAGCTCAATGAACTCGACACCGCGAGTATCGGCGGACTCGCTTGCGGTTGTCGACGGGTTCACAGCGGACTGCGTGGTCGTTGCAAGAGGGGCATCCAGTTCGGCGACGCCAAGAACTTCGACGGGTGCAGCGGTCGTGGGCGCGACATCTGGCCTCGTCGGTGCCGTCGGTGTGGTTGGCGACGCGACCGCCGATGATTCGCCGCCGCCGATCAGCAAACCGATCACGCCACCCACAACGATGAGACCAACAAATACGCTCAGACTCAACAGCGCAAGCAGGCCCCGTCCTGGATTCTGGCTTGTGGTTTCGGCCGGCGCGTCATCTCCCATGTCCGCCTATACGGCCGAGGGGGACGCCGCAGATGCACTGGACGCGACGTCAGCGAAAGCCGTTGGTGATGGGAAGTCGTCGGTCTCGACCAAAACCCTTCTTGGTGACGCGCGCTCCCAACGGAGTCTGACGTCTCTTGAACTCGGAGATGTCGACGAGGCGAGTGATGCGTTTCACCGTCGCATCGTCGAAGCCCATGTCGATGAGTTCGGCGACGGTTCGGTCGCCTTCGATGTAGGCCTCGAGAAGCGGATCGAGGTCTTCGTATGGCGGAAGACTCTGATCGTCGCGCTGATCGGGACGCAGCTCGGCGGACGGAGGTTTGGTGATGACCGACTCCGGAATGACCTCTCGACCGGCGCGTTCGTTGAACCGGCGCGACAACGCATAGACGTCGAGTTTGTAGACGTCCTTGATCACTGCGTAGGCACCCGCCGTGTCTCCGTAGAGCGTGGAGTATCCCACTGCCGCTTCGCTCTTGTTTCCGGTGGTCAGGACGAGCCAGCCGAACTTGTTGGTGAGCGCCATCAAGATCACTCCACGTATGCGCGACTGCAGGTTCTCTTCGGTGAGCCCTTCCTCACGACCGGAGAAGGAGTCGGCGAACATGTCCAGAAACGCCGCGTGCGCTGGTTCGATCCCGATGGTGCGATGCGAGACGCCGAGCCGCTTTGCAAACTCCTCGGCATCAGTGACGGAATGATCGCTCGAGAAACGACTGGGCATGAGGACGCAGTGCACGTTCTCCGGCCCCAGTGCATCGGCGGCAATGGCAGCCGTGAGCGTGGAGTCAATTCCGCCGGACAAGCCGAGACAGATGTCAGTGAAGCCATTCTTCTGGACGTAATCGCGCGTGGCCAGGACAAGAGCATCGTGCAATTCGTCGAGTTCGGCTTCGAGAGGTGCGACACGAGGCGTCATCGATGGGTTGTCACGTCCTGTCGACGTCGAGACCGCGACAACCGGGAATGTCGCCTCGACGGGCACCGCACTCTCGATTGCCTCCACGTCGACCATCAGCAACTCCTCGACGCAGTGCCCGGCACGTGCAATGAGTTGGCCTTCGGCATCGAGGACGAAAGAGGACCCATCGAAGATCAGTTCGTCCTGACCACCGACCTGATTGCCGTAGACCAATGGAATACCGCCGGCTTCGGCAACTCGCGCCGCCATCTCGGCCTGACGAACTTCGGTCTTGCGGCGGTAGTAGGGCGAGGCATTCATGTTGACGATGATCTCTGCGCCGCCTGCCGCAAGTTGCGGAATCGGCCCGCCGGCAATCCAGCCGTCTTCGCAGATCGACATACCGACCCGGATGCCCGCGATCTCATGCAGCTGCATGGGTTCGGATCCCGCCAGGAAGACTCTCTCTTCGTCGAACACCCCGTAGTTGGGAAGGGCGCGCTTGTGGTAGATCGACTTGACCTCGCCGGCCGACACGACGGCGAGAGCGTTGTAGCTCTGGCCGTGTCCGGCTCCGTCGGCGAAACCGATTGCGGCGGCGCAGTGGCCGGTGATCGAACCAGCAATTTCGTGCAGGATGCGGATGTTCTCCGCGATGAAGCCCGGCTTCAGCAGAAGATCCTCGGGCGGATAACCCGTGATCGTCAGCTCGGGAAAGAGCGCGAGGTCGGCACCCTCTCGCTCGGCCTCGGCCATCCAGGCAAGAACCTTGGCGCCATTGCCCTCAAGATCACCGACCTTGGTGTTGATCTGACAGACAGCGACACGCAGAAAAGCCACAACGAAACTCTAACGGCGACGGACAACAGCTCTGCTCGACTGATGCACAAACGTTGACGTATCGAAAAAGCAGATGGGGAACCGGCGAGAAGCCGGTTCCCCATCAAACATCTATGTGCACGCTCTACGCGAGTGCTGCGCCGATCGTGTCGGTCAGCAGTGCTGCGACGACGTAGGGATCAGCGTTTGCGTTCGGGCGACGATCTTCGATGTAGCCCTTCTGATCTTGCTCGACCTGCCATGGGATGCGAATCGACGCGCCTCGATCCGACACTCCATAGCTGAACTGATCGAATCGCTGCGTCTCATGTGCACCGGTGAGGCGATCCTCGATGCCGACGCCATAACCCTGGAGATGTCGCGTTGGCACACCTTCGGCGCCCATTGCTTCACAAGCGGCAATGATTGGCTCGTAGCCCTCTCGCATCGCCTTGGTCGAGAAGTTGGTGTGCATGCCAGCACCGTTCCAGTCACCCTTCATCGGCTTTGCTTCGATCGACACCTCGATGTCGAACTCCTCGCCAACGCGATACAGAAGGTAACGGGCGACCCACAGGTGGTCGCCAACCTCGGTGGTGCCGGCTGGGCCGATCTGGAACTCCCACTGACCAGGCATGACCTCGGCGTTGGTTCCAGAGATCTTCAGTCCGGCAGCGATGCAGAGATCCGTGTGGCGTTCGACCATCTCACGACCGTGAATCTTGAGCGCTCCGACGCCGCAGTAGTACGGGCCCTGAGGAGCGGGGAAACCGTTCGGCGGGAAGCCAGCAGGCCAGCCGGTGCCGGGGTCGATGAGCGTGTACTCCTGCTCGAGACCGAACCATGGCTCCTGATCGCCGTACCGGTCCTCGGCAGCGCGGGCGAGGGCGCGGGTATTCGAAGGAATTGGGGTTCCATCGACGAAGAAGGTCTCGCACATCACGAGGATGTTGTCGCCGCCGCGAATCGGATCAGGGAAGCTCGCAACAGGCTTGAGCACGATGTCGCTCTTGTCGCCGGGCGCCTGGTTGGTGCTCGAACCGTCGTAACCCCAGATTCCGGGCTCCGATCCGTCTGCGATGACTCGGGTCTTTGAACGGACCTCTTTGGTCGGCTCAGTGCCGTCTATCCAAATGTATTCAGCTCGGTAAACCATCCGAGTACTCCTTGGTTGTGGGACGTATTCACAGCAGAGCCGTGAATCGAAAGCGCCGACGTCCATGGCGGCATGCAATTGACCGGTTTGACCGTAGCCGCGCCCCGGTCCAGCAGCGCATACAGAAGTGTTAACGCCGTGTGAACCGCTTGTTCACTCGAGTGGCTGTTCGCGACGGTGGATGCGACCATGGCGAGATGGAACCACAGGAGAATTACGTCCTTCGCACCGTCGAGGAGCGAGGTGTGCGACTGGTCCGCCTTTGGTTCACCGATGTGCTCGGCCAGCACAAGTCGGTTGCGATCTCGCCAGCAGAACTCGAAAAGGTGTTTGAGGAAGGTCTGCAATTCGATGGCTCATCGATCGACGGCTTCAGCCGTGTGCAGGAAAGCGACGTGCTCGCTCGCCCCGATGCACGCACGTTCGAACTGCTCCCGTGGGCAAGGGACGACGAACCGTCAGCGCTCATATTCTGCGACATCCAACGCCTCGACGGCAGTCCGTTTGCCGGTGACCCACGTCAGGTGCTTCGTCGCAACTTGACGCGAGCTCATCAAGCAGGCTTCACCTTCAACGTCGCACCGGAGATGGAATTCTTCTATCTGAACGACGGCGACTCCCGGACCCCGGTCGAGCCAGTCGACAATGCCTCGTACTTCGATCTCACGACCGCAGATGTCGCGAGCGACTTGCGCAAGACGACGCAGCACATGCTGGAGGCCCTGTCGATTCCGGTCGAATACAGCTTCCACGAGGACGCACCCGGCCAGCATGAGATCGATCTGCAGTACACCGAAGCTCTCGCAATGGCCGACTCGATCATGATGTTCCGCCTGGTCGTTCGCAAGATCGCCATGGAACGAGATGTACACGCGACCTTCATGCCCAAGCCCCTCGATGGAGTGCAGGGCTCGGGCATGCACACGCACATGTCGTTGTGGCGCGACGACGAGAACGCGTTTCACGATCCGGACCACGAATACGGGTTGTCGACAGTTGCGCAACAGTTCATCGCAGGAACGCTTCATCACGCTCGCGAGATAACCGCCGTCACGAACCAACTGATCAACTCGTACAAGCGTTTGAATGACGGCCTCGAAGCACCCAGATACGTCTCGTGGGCCCGGAACAATCAATCGACCCTCGTTCGAATTCCGGTCACCAAACCAAACAAACCTGATGCAACTCGAATCGAGTATCGAGCCCTCGACCCCGCGTGCAATCCGTACCTTGCGTTCTCGCTGATCCTTGCGGCGGGAATGAAGGGAATCGAGGAGGGGTACGAGCTGCAGCCCGAGACGCAGGTCAACCTGTTCGACCGCCAGAGCGCAGCCGATGCCGGTGTCGCGACCCTGCCGCGCTCGCTCGACGAAGCACTCAACGAGATGGAAGCATCGGAGCTTGCGCAGGAGGCCCTCGGTGAACACATCTTCGAATGGTTCCTTCGCAATCGACGTGCGGAATGGGAGAGCTATTCGCGGCACGTGACCCAGTTCGAGCTCGATCGTTACCTGAGGCAGTGGTGAGCGCCTCGTGAACAACCCGACGATTCTCGTACACCCCGCCCCAATGGGTTCGAGCCTGACGAAGGTCCTCGATGTCCTGCGCTGCGAGTGGAAGGCCGTCTCAGATGCAAGCGCCGCACAAACACTGGAGCCGCCCGGCGGTTGGTCCGGCGCAGTGATCACCGTGGACGGCAATCCAGAGATGGCGTTTCGCATCGCAAAGTGGTTGCGCTCACGCGAAGACGCCGCATCCGCCACGCTGATGTTGGTCTCGGCCGAAGCGCTTCCTGAACTCGCGGACAATACCGAACACTTCGATGATTTCTGCCTCATGCCGTTTCATCCTGCGGAACTCGAAGCACGACTCGAACACATGCTCCAACGCTTCGACGGTGACGGCGACACGGCGATCATCTCATTCGGTCCGCTGAGCCTGAATGTCGAGACGTATCAAGCAGTGGTCGACGGTCGGTCACTCGACCTCACGTACATGGAGTACGAGCTGCTCCGTTTCTTGGCCTCGCAGCCGGGCAAGGTGTTCAGCCGCGAGATCTTGCTGAGCGAAGTCTGGGGTTATGACTACTACGGCGGGGCACGGACCGTCGACGTCCACATACGTCGCCTCCGGTCCAAACTCGGCGAGGAACATGCGAGCCTCATCGCCACCGTCCGTTCGGTCGGTTACCGCCTCGGTACCGCCAACTGGAGTTGACGCCGACCGCAGCGCGCAGGGAGTAAGTGGAAAGTGAGGCCCGACCCCGTGCGGTCGGGCAGACTCGACGGATGAACCTTCCCGCGACCATGCACGCTGTTCATCTCACCGGGCATGGGGGGTTCGAAAAGCTCGACTACCGCAGTGACGTTTCGGTACCGACGCCCGGGCCAACCGAAGTGCTGGTCGCAGTCGGTGCCGCCGGCGTGAACAACACCGACGTCAACACTCGGATCGGCTGGTACTCGAAGTCGGTCTCCTCGGGGACCGAGTCTGGCGGCGAAGCAGGCTTCGACGACTCGGTGACCGAGGATGGAGGCTGGGCAGGGGAAGGACTCACCTTCCCGCGCACCCAGGGTGCGGATGCAGCCGGCACCATCGTCGCGGTTGGGGCGGAGGTCGACGACTCGCGAATTGGCGAACGAGTGATGATCCGCACGATGCAGGAGCCACTGCCTGGCGGCAACGGTGTCTGCATCACGATGGGTTCGGAGATCGACGGCGGCTTCGCGCAGTTCTGTGCGGTTCGTCAGACCGAAGCCTTCCCGATCGACTCGCCGCTCACCGATGTCGAGTTGGCATCGTTTCCCTGTGCGTATTCGACGGCCGAAGGGATGCTCCACCGGGTGGGTCTGGCCTCGGGGGAACGGGTGCTGATCACGGGTGCCTCGGGTGGCGTTGGCAGTGCGGCCATTCAGCTTGCTGCACGTCGCGGTGCGCACGTCGTTGCGGTCGCATCGCAAGCAAAGTGGGCGCAAATGGACGGTCTTGGCGCAAACCAACTCATTGACCGTGGTGCCGACCTCGTGGCGGAATTCGGCGCGAACTCATTCGATGTCGTGGTCGATGTCGTCGCCGGGCCGACGTGGCCAGTCCTGCTCGACCTTCTCGTCCTGCGAGGCCGATACGTGTGTGCCGGAGCCATCGCCGGGCCTCTGGTTGAGCTCGACGTGCGCACCCTTTACTTGAAGGACCTCACGGTCATGGGGTGCACGTACCAGCCACGCGAGGTCTTCGAGAACCTCATCGGCTACATCGAGAACGGTGAGATTTCACCAGTCGTTTCAAAGACATATCCGCTCGCCGACATCGTGACCGCACAACAGGACTTCCTGGCGAAGACGTACGCGGGCAAGCTCGTTCTCATCCCACCCACAACTGGCTGAGAGTGTCAGCTGGCGTAGGGGTTCGACTCGGATACTTCGAGAAGCTCAGATCCAGCATGCTCGGCATCGACAGCGCTCTTCGACGTGGAGCCGATCAGGGCGGCGAAGATCGCTCCGCTCATCATGATCGCCACGGGAAACACCACGAGCAACAGAATGACGATGATGATTCCTCCGACCATGAGGTCAAGCGTAGCGGTTACGATCCAGTCCATGTCGAAGCCAGTAGGTCCATACACACCATCCGTCCGAGCGGGGAACACGCTCTACGTCTCGGGCCAGCTCGGTCTTGTCGACGGCGCACTTGTCGACGGGCTCGATGCGCAGGTCCGTCAGGCCGTTGCGAACCTCGCCGCCTTGGTCGAAGCCGAGGGCGGAGACTTGAGCAACGTCGTGAAGACCACGGTGCTCCTCGACAGCATCGATGACTACGCCGCCATGAACGTGGCGTACACCGAGTCGTTCGGAGACCATCGGCCCGCTCGAGCAGCCTTTGCGGTTGACGCGCTGCCGCTTGGAGGCCTCGTCGAGATCGAAGCGATCGCCGTTCTCGACTGAACGACGGCTATCTGGTGAGCTCTTCGACCATGTCGGTCGACGTCACCTGGTTTTGTGCGACCAATATGTCGAGCAACCGCGGGAGATCTCCCTCGAGCTGCCGGCGCTCGCCAACGAAGTTGGGAACCAGCACATCCGCGGCGTCGTCGGAGGTCAACGCACAACACGAAACGAGCTCCGCCCGATACGCCAGTTCGTTCTGACGGATCCAGAACATCGCATCATCCAACGCGGCCTGGAACCGTCCGAGCACTTCTGGGTTCGCCTCAGCCCAACCACGTTCGGCGACGACCATCGAGATCGGGCAGCGGCCGAAGTCCGGGCAGAGTTCATTGTCGAGGTTCGCAACAAGGCGATAGTCCTCTCGCAAAGCGCGTGACGTGTATGGGTCCAGTAGTGCTGCTGCGTCGATCTCGCCTTCGGCCAGCTGCTCGAGCAGGCTGTTCGAATCGCCGGTGAAGAAGAAGATGAGCGATGCATCGCAGCCGTCGCGGGTGACCATCTCACGGACGGCGGCTGCGGCGAGCGAGGAGATGGAGTCGACGCCGACGCGCCGATTTTCTAGATCGCACCCATCTTGGACTCCTGATGGAGGCGCGATCAGCGACATCGTGCCGCGCGGCGCCTTGAGCCCACCCTGGGTGCCATCGAGGTAGACGACAAATTCGAGTGGGTCCTCGTTGAATGTGACTCGTCGAATGGCACTGCTGGCAGAGACCACGGCAACGTCGGCGTTCCCGTCGCGAACCGAATAGAAGAGCTCGACTTCCTCGGAGACCGGAGCGAAGTCGATGGTCAGGTTCTCCGCGGCGAAGAATCCCTCAGAATCAGCGACCCACAATGGGGAGGCGTCGATCGAACCTCGTGCAGCCACAACGATCCGATCGGGAACGACAGCGGCTTCGGTCGTCTCTGGGGCGTCCACATCGACAGCTTCTGGTGCGCTGGTGTCCGTGGAGTTCGTTTCGTTCGACCCACCGCACGCAACCGCAACGAGACCGATCAGGATCAGGCCCGCAAGAGGGAGGAGAAAACCGCGGATAGGGCGCATCACGTCCTATCGGCATTCTTGAGGATTTCGTGAGAATGCGATCTCTGGCCGGTTCCGCAGAAGGCCCGAAACACGTCCGCCGATACCGTGAGCGCCGATGCAACTTCACCGAATCGACCGACGTACGTTCCTCGCTGGATCTGCAGCCCTCGCGGCACTCGGCGCTTGTGGAAGCGCGGAGCCGCAGGGACTCGAGCCGGCACGTTTGGGCGTGCGATTCCCCGATGGCTTCCGAGCGCCAAGTGTGGCGGTGGCAAATAGCGGACCGCAACGGTTTCCATTCGTGATCATCGCCGATGACGGGCTTCCGATGATCACGAACTCGCCCGAGTCGATCGTGATCGACGTTCTGCGCGAGGGCGAACTCATCACAACCGAAACCGTGATCGCTCGAGGCGTCGGGCAGTTCACCCCGTACTACCCGCTCGTTTTCACGCCGACCGAAGTCGGCAGCTACGTGGCTCGAACGGACTTCAGTGATCTCGACGTCGAGTTCGCGGTCGTCGACCGTTCGGACACTCCCCTGGTGCAGGTCGGCGAACCAATGCCACCATTCGACACCCCCACGTTCGATGACGCGCGTGGGGTCGATCCGATCTGCACTCGAACAGAAGCATGTCCCTTTCACCAGCTGACGCTCACCGAGGCGTTGACGAACGGCAAGCCAACGGCACTGCTGATCGCGACACCGGCCTTTTGCCAAACGGACGTGTGCGGGCCGTCGCTCGAGTTCGTGATCGACGCAGCCGCCGATCGATCCGACATCAACGTGATCCATGCCGAGGTGTACGAGGAGTTTGCCGCCGATGTCGCAGACATCAACAATGGCGGGCTTCCGGCTGTCGCACCGGTCATCGAAGCATTGGGTCTTGAATTCGAGCCGTCGCTGTTCGCGATCGATGCTGCCGGAATCATTGTCGGAGCACACCATTTCGCATTCGATCGCGAGGAAACCGTCGAGCTGTTGACGTTGCTCTAAAACGCCAAATGGCGGCCCGTCGGGCCGCCATTCGAGTCGAGTTTGTCGATCGGTCCTAGCTGAACGACGACCCGCAGCCGCACGTGCGCTCGGCATTCGGGTTGTTGATCTTGAACCCAGTCTCTTGGATCGTCTCCGTGTAGTCGAGAGTTGCGCCCTCGAGCATCTGAGCGCTCGACGGGTCGCAGATCAGCTTCACGTCGCCGTATTCCTGCAGAAGATCGTCGTCTGAGACCTCTGAGTCGAAGAACATCTCGTAGCTGAAACCCGAGCAGCCGCCAGGCCGAACAGCGACCCGCAGCGCAAGGCCATCTTCATCTTCAGCGCTGATGAGCTCGGCAACTTTGACGGTTGCGTGATCGGTGAGCGTAATCATGGGAGGAACCTCCGAAGTTCGAACTGAGTCCACTGTATCGGAAGGTTCAACCGCGAAGTCGAGCTGAATATGCCCCAACTTGGTGCCGAGTTGCCTATCAAGCATGAGAGGCGCCGTTCCGACCCGTACCAAGTGATCGAGACGCCTACCCGCGGAGCACGCGAGAAATCTCCCGCCTGGTCGGCTTCACCGGTGCAGGCCATGGCGATCCGCGTGAGCGCGTTCACCCTACCGATCCTCCTCGGCTGGCTAGCTGTTCGAATGGTCGAACGCTTCTTCTGGAACCAGGAGTCGACGGTTGCATGGATCGCGCAGGCATTGGTCATCGCGGTACTCGTCTCGGTGGGCACCGAACGCGTGACGCGCAGATTTCTGCCATTGGCCTTCTTGTTGAATCAGTCCTTGGCCTTTCCCGACGAAGCTCCGTCACGATTTGGCGCTGCCCTTCGGTCGAACAACCTCGGTTCGATCGATCGTCGAATCGAGGAGATCCGGTCTGCTCATGGCGACCGAAGCGAGCAACAGGCAGCGGTGCTGGGGCTGTCGCTCGTTGCTTCCTTGTCCAGCCACGATCGCTTCACCCGCGGCCACACGGAGCGCGTGCGTGCGTATGCAGACCTCATTGCGATCGAACTCGGCTTGACCGAAGTCGAGAGGTCGCGGTTGGCCTGGGGAGTTTTGCTCCACGACATCGGCAAACTTTCGGTCCCGGAGGAAATCCTCAATAAGACGAGCGGTCTCACGGACGAGGAGTGGGAAGTTCTCAAGCGCCACCCAGCAGCGAGCGCCGAGTTCCTCGAACCGCTCTCGGACTGGTTGGGCGAGTGGGGTCGAGCAGCACTCGAACACCACGAACGATGGGATGGGAACGGCTATCCGAGCGGACTTGCAGGCAAAGAGATCTCCCTGGCTGGACGAATTACTGCCGTCGCTGACGCGTACGACGTCATCACCTCGGTTCGCTCATACAAGACACCGTTGTCAGCCGAGGCCGCGCGACAGGAGCTCGTCCGGTGCGCGTCCACACAGTTTGATCCGGTCGTCGTGCGCGCCATGCTGCAGGTCTCGATGGGCAAGAAACGCAACTTTGGCGTCTGGTCGTGGCTCGCGGAAGTGCCCACGATTGGTCGCCTTGCCGCCTCGGCAGGTTCCACCGCGTCAGGGACAGCAGCAGCGCTCGCTGTCTCGGTCGCAGCGGTCGCGACACCGCTCGTGTCGTCGGTGACTCCCGACGCGAGCACCGGCATTGTGCCCGAGCCAGAATCGATCGCATTTGCCGAACCGGGCCCTGACGATGACCAAGCGTTCGCTGCGCCACTGACCAGCGAGGTCGACACCTCGGACGCGTCCGTCGTTCCCATCCCCACGACCGGTGACGTCGTCGTCGATGAACCCCCGGCGAGTAGTACACCCACGACGATTGAGGTGGCTCCCACGACCACCCCGAGCACATCACCAACGACCGCTGCGCCTACCCCTCCAACGTCTGCCGTTCCGACAACCACATCACCGCCTACAACCGCTGCTGTCCCAACTACCACCTCCGCACCCACAACCACGGCTGTCCCCACCACAACGGCCGCCCCGACAAGCGAACCCGTTGTGCTGTTTCTGAAGAATCCAGGCGTTTCGCTCACAACTGAGGCACATGCCGTTCTGCCAATGGGAATCGAGCAGCCAACAAAGACGGATCTCGGCAACTTCGATCTGAATCGCAACGACGACCCGGGAATCACCGTCCAGAAGGGAGGAGACGGGTTCGGCACGACCGATGATACGAAGGTGCAGGTCTGGGAGATCACCTTTTCCGACGCCGTCCACATCCAGGGAACTCCTCAACTCGAGCTCTACATCGCGGCGAAGGATTTCGACTCCTCGAAGAACCTCGGGATCGCCGTGTCGATTCGCCGCTGCGCTCCCTCATGCTCGACGCTCACCACGTCTACCTGGTCGTCAGGCGGTGAGTCGTCCTGGAAACAGGCCGTGGTGGGTTTCGGATTCGTCGATGAGACGTTCGCTGCCGGCGAGGTACTCGAAATCCGAGTGATCGCCACCGACGCGCTGGCCGACGACGACATGATGCTCGCCTACGACGCCGTTTCGTTCCCGTCAGCGCTCCGAGTGGCTTGATCCGACGTGGGCCAGATCTCCTCAAGTCAGGTTGCCCGGCGCCGGTAGTATTGGTTCATGAGCAACGCGCCCACCACCGAGGATCTGATGGGGGTACTCCGCGGAGTCATCGACCCCGAACTCGGCTCGAACATCGTCGAACTCGGCATGGCCAAGAGTGCCAAGGTCGACGAAGACGGGGTAGCTCGCATCACGATCGCGCTGACGACGTCCGGCTGTCCGTTGCGTTCGCAGATCCAAAAAGACGTGAAGGCACGAGTGCTGAGCCTTCCGGGTGTCGAGAAGGTCAAGATCAACTGGACCGAGCTCTCGCCTGAAGAGAAGTCAACGGTCATGAAGGTGGCGCGCTTCAACGTCAGTCAGAACGCACCCGACACCGCTGTTCCTTCGACGACCAGATGTGTCCTCATCGCAAGTGGAAAGGGCGGCGTCGGCAAGTCTTCGGTGACCGCCAACGTCGCCGCTGCACTGGCCATTCAGGGCTACCGCGTCGGCGTTCTCGACGCGGACATCTGGGGATATTCGATACCACGCCTCCTGGGCGTCGACGGACGGCTCGAGGGTTCGACAGATTCAGGGAAGATCACCCCGCATGTGGTGTCGATGGGACTCGGCGAGATCGAGGTCGTGTCGATGGGATTCCTCGTCGACTCCGAGGACACCGCCCTCATGTGGCGTGGACTGATGCTGAACCGCGCCGTGCAGCACTTTCTCCAAGACGTCGAATGGGGCGCCCTCGACTATCTCCTCATCGATATGCCGCCGGGCACCGGCGACGTTCAGATGGGTCTCGCCAAGATGCTTCCGCACGCCGAGATGCTCGTCATCACGACTCCCTCAAAGTTGGCGCAAACGGTCGCCGTACGCGTCGCCAACATGGGTCGCAACAACTACCTGCGGGTCGCTGGAGTGATCGAGAACATGAGCGCCTTCGTCGACGAGGACGGCAAAACCCACGAAGTGTTCGGCGTTGGCGGAGGCGAAGATCTGAGCTCTCAGATCGATACGCCACTGGTGGCCCAGATCCCACTCGACCGAGCGGTCGTCGACGGGGGCGACACGGGCATTCCCGCCGTGCTTGGTGGCGGAGCTGCGGCCGACGCGCTTCGGGCGCTCGCACACCTGATCTCCACTGAGTTGATCCCACCCGTCGACATGGCTGGGTGTTCCACTCGCATCATCGATCAGGCCATTGCGAACCTCGAAGCCATGGACGCAGCCGAGCTCCCGGATGCCGATGTGAGTCCCGCGGCCAGCTGACCGCGTCCTACTGTGGCGGTAGCTCTGGAGGGTCCGGCGTGATGTCGGTCAGATCGGCGTCCGCCGTTGGTTGAGCACCATCTACGTCGAACACTTCGCGTCCAAACCCGGGCGTTCGTCTGCCGAAACCAGGGCCACCGCTGTTGAACACCCCGCCGCCGAATCCGGCGGTGCGGACCTCGAGCCGTGAGGTGAAGAACGAGATCACCGGTGGGCGCAGGAGAGCGCGCACGGGCGGAATGAGGAGGGCCAGGCCGACAAAGTCGGTGATGAACCCCGGCGTGAGCATGAGCGCCGAGGCGAAGAAGATCATGGCGCCATCGGCGAGTTCGTTCGTCGGCAGCTTGCCCCTCCCTGCGGCGTCGCGCACACGTCGGATCACGCTCAGCCCTTCGCGCTTCACGAGCCAGGCGCCGACCATGCTCACCCCGATCACGAGCAGGATCGTCGAGAGCCAACCGAGTTGGCTCGCGACCTGCGTGATCATGAAGATTTCGACCACGGGAACAACGATGAAGGCGAGAAAGAGGTAGCCGATCACACCCTTATCGTACGACGAGAGGCCTCGAGATATTCCCCGGTCGGCCCGCCGACACATCGCTGCATCCCGGGCGTGTGATGTTCTCGGTGAGATGGCAGGCTGAAGAGGTGACCGAATCGTCGAATGCTCGTCCCGATCGACCACCCTCCGTCGACACGCTGGCTCGTTCGATTCGCGACACGGGATTACCCCACCCGCTCCTCGTCGAGGCGGCCCGTTCGGCCATTGCCGCTGGCGAACCAGAGGCCGTTCGCCAACATGCCGCGGACGTTCAACGGACCATGTTGCAGCGTGTGATCAACGCGACGGGTACGTTGCTGCACACAAACCTCGGTCGCGCTCCCAACGGCGTCGAGCAAGATGCCGGCTTCCGAAATCTCGAGCTCGATTTATCCACCGGCGAGCGCGGATCTCGACAGTCGCACGCACCGAAACTCTTTGCGCAGCTTTGTGGGGCGGAGTCCGCAATGGTCGTCAACAACTGCGCGTCCGCTGTGCTCCTGATCCTCGGCGCGTTGGCGCAGGGCCGCGGTGTTGCGGTCTCGCGCGGCGAGCTCGTCGAGATCGGTGGCGGGTTTCGTGTACCCGACGTCATGGAACAGAGCGGCGCGAAGCTGATCGAAGTCGGAACCACGAATCGCACGCGTGTCGCCGACTACCGCAAACCCGTCGACGACCCCAACGCCGATGTCGCGCTCGTGATGCAGATCCACCAGTCGAACTACAAGATCACCGGCTTCACAGAGATGCCCACCACGACGGCCTTGGCTACCCTCGACGTTCCCCTCGTGTCGGACATTGGCTCAGGTCTTCTCGATGCCGCATGCCCCTGGCTTCCCGATGGGCCGCCGAGCTGGCTGGCAGACGAACCGGCGGCCAAACAGACGCTGACCGACGGCGCCAACCTGGTCGCCTTCTCCGGCGACAAGCTGCTCGGTGGTCCCCAAGCGGGAATCATCGCAGGCGATGCGGACCTGGTCGCCGCTTGCGCTCGCCATCCTCTTGCGCGTGCGCTGCGCCCGGGCGGTCTGGTGCTCGGTGCTCTGCAAGAGCTTGCGCTGACCTACATGCGTCGAGACTACGAAGCGATTCCTTTCTGGCGGATGGCGACCGTCACGAACGATGAGCTGACTCGACGCGCAAGCGAGATCGTCGCGTCAGCAGGACGAGGCACCGTTATCGAGACGATGGCCGTTCCTGGCGGCGGCACCCTCCCGACGGTGGAAATCCCCTCGATGGGCATCGCCATCGATGGCGATCACCGCCGCACCCTGCGTTCTGCACCAACCGCGATCATGGCCAGGGTCGTCGAAGACACCACAATCCTCGACGTTCGCACCGTCGATGCAGGCGACGACGAAGCCCTTGTGGCCGGTTTGCGCACCCTATGAGTCACGTCGTCTCGACCGCCGGCCACGTCGACCATGGGAAGTCGACCCTGGTTCGGGTACTCACCGGCACCGATCCCGACCGCTTCGCCGAAGAGAAGGCCCGAGGGCTGACGATCGACCTCGGTTTCGCCTCGACGAAACTCCCGAGCGGCAAGGTCCTCTCACTGGTCGACGTTCCGGGCCACATTCGGTTTCTCAAGAACATGCTCGCTGGAGTCGGCGCAGTCGATGCCTGTCTCTTCGTCGTGGACGCCAACGAAGGATGGAAACCGCAAACGGAGGAGCACCTGCGAATTCTTGATCTCCTCGGCGTGCGGCATGGAGTCGTCGCCTTGACCAAGATCGGACTTGCCGACGACGACCTGGTCGAACTCGCGATGCTCGATGTCGAAGAGCGAGTGGAGGGGACCTTTCTGGAAGGGGCGCCGGTCGTTCCCGTCGACTCACTGGACGGCACGGGGATCGAAGACCTCCGCCGGGCCCTCGATGAATTGCTCGCAACGACCCCAGATGCCATCGACCGCGGCGCACCCCGACTCTGGGTCGATCGAGCGTTCTCGGCCAAGGGCTCGGGCACGGTCGTCACCGGCACGCTGACCGGTGGCCGGATTCGAGTCGATGACGAATTGGAGTTATTACCCCACCACAAGCTCGTTCGAGTACGCGCACTGCAGAGTCTGCATGCACAACGAACCAAAGTCGGACCTGGCAATCGCACCGCGATCAATCTCAGCGGAATCAGCCACGACGAAGTGTCACGTGGCGACGCCCTCGTCCGGTCCGGGCAATGGCACGAGACGACGGTCTTCGACGGCGCCCTGACCGTCCTTGCTTCACTCGATCACGAAGTGTCTCGGCGCGGAGCGCATCTGCTCTACATGGGTGCAGGTGAGCACGCCGTGCGCATTCGTATTCTCGGGTCGGCAATCCGTCCAGGAGAAACCGGCAATATCCGAATCTACCTGCCGGTTGCGTTGCCGCTTCTGCCTGGTGATCGGTTCGTGCTTCGAGAATCGGGACGCGCCGAGACGATCGGTGGAGGTGAGATCCTCGATGTCGACCCTCGCACCAAAGCAGCCGACGCCAGCCCAGATCGGTCGGTAGATCGAGTGATCGCCGAGCGCGGCTGGGTCACCTCGGAAGACCTCATGCTGCTGACGGGCGAGAAGCGCGATCCAGATGTTGGCGACTGGGTCGTCGACCCGACTCAGCTCCAACAATCCATCGACGCCGTTCGCGCTCGAGTCGAAGAAGCGGGAGCGCTCGGACTCGACACCGCCACGCTCACCGAGCAGGAACGGGCCACGCTCGGGCTTCTCACAGACATCGTCGTCAACGGCGGACGAGCCACACAGGCCTCGGCGTCCGATCCCCTCATGTCTCACCCCTATGTCATCGCGCTTCGAGAGGCCGGATTTGCTCCCCCGGAACCTGATGACGTCGATCGTGAGGAACTACGCGAGCTCGTGCGGCGCGGTGAGGTCATCGTCGAGGATGGGGTCTACTTCGCTCCCACGGTCATTGATGACGCGGCCAATCTCCTCGCCGACATGCTCGCCGAGCAACCAGAGGGTGTCACCGTGTCTGAAGTTCGACAGCGCATGGGAAACACTCGAAAACACGCGATGCCACTCATTGCACGCCTCGATGCTGGCGGGATGACGCGAAGGCGCGACAACCTTCGAATTGCCGGTCCGCGGTTGCCGACCCGCTGACGTCTGCTCAGACGAGCAGCGCGCGTCGTTCTTGTTCGCTCAACCCGCCCCACACACCATGGGGCTCACGGATCGATATCGCATATGCCCTGCAATCGTGCAGCACCGGGCAGGAGAGACAGATCTCTTTTGCTCGCGCCTCTCGGGCGAGCTTCTCTCGCTTGCGTTCGGTCGTCGGGGGCGGAAAGAACACCGCGCCGAGGGGCCCTCGACATGCTGCTCGTTCCTGCCAAAGCAAGTCACTCGTTTGTACTGCGTTCTCTTGTGCCGCCAAAATTTCGCCTCCTAAGGCGAACCTAGGCGCGTTGTGACGAGAAGCACAAGGGGGGCAAAAGAACGTTCATCTTCCGCACGCGATTTGTCCGGTCACAGGCCAGCGATCGAACTTCAGATGTTCACGTCAGCGCCGGTGTCCTCGTCGAGTGTCTCGCTCGAGCCACCTCGGCGCTGCTCTCGGTAGTCCACCGCGCCACCCTCTTCGGGGGTGACCTCGAGGAGCAGTCCGTCAACCTCGACGACGAGGGCTCGCTCGCCGGTTGCGATCGGTGTTGCTCTGTTTGTACGAGCGCGCCATGGAGCGCCGCGAAACATGACGACACCTTCTGGGTCGACGGCTTCCACCACCTCGCCGACCTCGCCGATCATCCACTCGCGACCGATCGTCGGCGTCGAGAATCGCGTCCGAACCATGGCGGGCATCCCACCAAGCATCGCGAGCAACATTCCGATGATGCCCACGGTGAGCGGCAACCAACCAATGCTGTATTCGCCGAGCAAGAAGACCGAACCGATGACGAGAAAGAGAGACCCAACGGTGCTCCAGAACGCTTGGATTCCAGATTGCACGTCGACGGCGAACCCGAAGAACGCGATCAACAGAAGCAGGACCGCCCACCATCTCGCATCGAGAACCGCCAGCCCGTAGCCGCCGGCCAACACGCAACCGGCGCCGATGACGCCTGCGACACCGACTCCGGCGGTGAAGAGTTCGAACACCAAGAGGCCAAGTCCGATGACGAACAAGAGGTAGGCAACACTCGCCGACGAAAACGTGTGGAACTGCTGATCGATCAACGGCAGCGTGATGAAACGAGTATCGGTCGCCGGAACACGAATTGGCTCGTCCTCAACGAGCGGTCCGTTGGGGATGGTTTCACCTGGCTGGTACACGGTGAAGTCGAACTCGGGGAGCTCCAGCAGGTGAATCAAGAGGGTCGGAGCCTCCTGGATTGCAACGTCGCCATCATTTGACGCGAACTGGAGCATCTCGTCATAGCCCACCGTCTCACCCGAGAATCCGCCATCGAGCAGCTCGGCGAAGGTGCCAGCGGCAGCCTCATCACTCAGGAGAGATTCTCCGAAATCGCCGATCCGAGACCCTGGCGACATCCCAATCCGGCTCGACGCGAGGGCGAGTTGGCCCGCACCTCCGAGTGCCCGCCCCTTTCCGGCCGGACCGATCCACACCGACACGGGGATCTCGAACGTGGCGATTCGTTCTGCGAGCGCTGCGAGTTTCTCATCGTCGACGGCTGCACCCTCGCTCTCCATCTGCAGGACCACGGCGCGTGCGCCGAGCCGCAGCGACTCGTCCAAGCTGCGATCGATGAAGTTCACCAAAACTGGATCGATGAGTCCGTTGACCTCGATGACATCGACGAAACCGTTGGGGCCAACGCCGCGGAGGCCCGGCTCTTCTGCGTCCTGTGCTTTCGCAGGAGCGGGGTCCTGTGCATTCGCCGGCACAGCCGACACAATGAAGGCAGCCAACACGAGAAGGAGCGCAACGAGCGCTCTGGAGATCTTGGTCGGATGGTGCTGTGGAAAGCGAGTTTGAAAACCCATTTCCGCTCCTCATCATTGCGGGGAAGGGTGGAGTCGGTAAGACCGTACTGACTGCAGCGCTAGGAACCGAAGCTGCGCAGGGTGGTCTTTCGACACTCGTGGTCGAACTGGGAGGGCAGAAACAACTGCCGGCACTGCTCAGCAACGACGACGCAGCTCTCGACTCGCCCGGTGCCGACGACATCGTGATGCTCGGGGAAGGTCTTGGGTGGCAGAGCGTCTCACCAGACCGATTGCTCGCCGGGTGGCTGTCTGGTCGCAGCATGGGCCTGATCGCGGACCGTCTCGAGAACTCGGGCGCGCTGTCGGTCATTGCATCGTCGGTGCCGGGGATCAAGGACGTACTACTACTCGGACATCTTCGCTCGCTCGTGGATTCCGGGCGATGGGATCGCATCATCGTCGACGGTCCCGCATCTGGCCGCGCCCGGGAACTTCTGCGTGCCCCCCGCCAAGTTGCCGCAGCAGCGACGGAAGGCCCGATCTTCGACCAGGCAACTCGAGCCCACGCGCTGTTGACCGACCACGATGCCTGCGCGGTTCTGCTCGTCACGATCCCAGAGGAGACGCCGGTCAACGAGACGATCGAAACCGCCTTCGACATCGAGGACGATCCAGGCGTCCGATTGGCTGGGCTCGTCGTCAACCGCATCTTCCCTGTCGAAGAGCCACCGTCAAGCTTTGACGAGCATCAGTTCGGACCGACCTTGCGAAACCGACACGCGTCGATCACCGAACACCTCGCCCGCTTGGACTCCGAACTCCCCGTCCCACGCCTCCTGACCCGAGAGAACCCGAATGGTGTCGTCACACCGACGCACGTCCACGAGCTTCTCGGAGATCCAAGCGACGATGCAACGACGGAGCCGAGACTCATCGACGCCGTACCCGAGTCAGCGCACGAGAAACTCCTCAACTGCCTCGATCGAGATGTCGTCGTGACGGTCGGTACCGGCGGCGTAGGCAAGACCACGTTGGGAGCAGCGCTCGCGTACCAAGCGGCCTGCCAGGGCCGCTCGGTGGCCCTCGTGACGATCGACCCCGCCAAACGTCTCGCCGACGCTCTTGGCCTCGATCGGCTCGATGACGACCTCCACGACGTGCACGTCGATGGCACCGGACGGCTTCGAGCAACGATGCTCGATCCGGGCAGGACCTTCGAACGAGTCGTTCGGACACACGCAGACTCGTCAGAGCACGCCGATCGAATTCTGGGTTCACCCCTCGCCGCGCAGCTCACGGACTCACTGTCCGGGATGACCGAGTACATGGCCGTCGAACGCCTCTGGGAGTTGCACACAGACACGACGATCGACCTGGTCGTGGTCGACACCCCACCATCGTCGGACGCGCTCGCCTTTCTCGATGCGCCGACGCTGCTCGCGCGCCTTCTCGACAATCGGGTGTACCGACTGTTGGTACACGGAAAGAGGCGTTCGCTTGTCAATCGAGCGCTGGGTGGTCTCGTGGGGCAACTCGTCGCGACCGTGGGCGGAACGGTCGTCAAAGAGGCCGTCGACTTCTTCAAGAGCTTCCAGGGCGTCGAGGAAGGCTTCCGTGAACGTGGCGATGCCATCCATGCGTTGCTCAGGAGTGATGCGACCGGATTCGTCGTGGTGGCATCTCCAACCGGTGCCTCCTTGCACAACGCTCAGAGATTCGTCACGCAGCTCGCGGGCGCCGGGGTCACTCCCGAGCTCACCATCGCCAATCGATGCACGCCATCGGTTCGGCCAGCAGGCCGCTCACGGGCTGCAAAGCAGATCATCGGCCATCTTCGGGCAAAACGGATCGCCGAACGAGCCAACATCGCAACGTACGCAAGAGAGACGAATCTGCCGCTCGTGCTCGTCGAGGACCTTCCCGAACCGGTGGCCGATCTTGATGGAATTCGAATGCTTTGCGCCGCCCTCGGGCGAAGCGACTGAGCTCAGTCTTCCGCCAACGCGGTGAGCGCGTCTTCCAGAGACTCCGTGACCGGAACGATTCGGTCGAATCCCGTGGTGTGAAGCAAACGATTCAAGCTCGCTGTCGTGCTGACAACCGCCACATCGCCTTCACCTTCGCGAACGCGACGAATGCCGCCGATGAGGGCACCCAGGCCAGCTGAATCCATGAACGGCACCTCGGACAGATCGATGATCAACCACCGAACGTCTTCGATTCCAGCGAGGGCTTCGCGAAACTCACCGACCGTGTAGGCATCAACCTCGCCGGTGAGCCGGCAGAGGTGATATCCCTCTCCCTCGTCTGATGACTCAACGTTGATTTCCAGCACGTGGCACCTCGCTTGCACCGCTCGATCAGATCGGTCGATCTGCAATCGTTCCTACAGCGAATGCAACAGACTATCGCCACGAAGCGAACAGAACACTTGAAGTGTGAACGACCGGCACTTCTCACGACATCGCCGTCGGCATTCAGAAGGTGTTCGTGCTTGCTACGCTCTGTTCACAATGACTGACGTTCTTCTCGCCACCGATGCCGATTGGCTGTTCGCCGATGTCGCCGCTGCCCTGGGCGGCACACATGACGTCCATCGGGTGAGGGAGGGTTCCGCCGTCGCCGCCGCCGTGACCGAAGTCGATCCCGAACTCGTCATTCTCGATCTGCAGATTGGCAACATGGGCGGCGTCGCCACCTCGATCTTGATCAAACAAGAGGCTCGTGCCGGTCGTCTACCAGAGGTGCCGGTCTTGCTGCTCCTCGATCGTCAAGCCGACGAGTTCCTCGCGACCACATCCGATGCTGACGCATGGGTGACGAAACCGCTGAATTCCCTCGCTCTGCGGCGTGCAGCGCAAGAGCTACTCGACGCCTGAGCCTGGCCACGTTCTACCCGGTCCTCCTATACTCCAGAGGGCAATTTCGGGTAGTAGCGCAGCTTGGTAGCGCGCCTCGTTCGGGACGAGGAGGTCGGAGGTTCAAATCCTCTCTACCCGACCAGCTGTTCAGCGGTCGAGACCGACCATTTCGACGTCGCGACTCACCCGCAGCACTCGAACGGCTCGAAGCGTTCCGAACACCAGACCGGCGACAACGATCGACCAGGCGGCGATGATCAGCTGGCCAATGACCTGAGCCAACAGCTGATCGAGATCGAACGCGCGTGCACCGAGTGAACCAACGACACCCGCAGCGCCAAACGCCGATACGGCGCCAGCGGGATCATCGATGCGCCACCGCTCAAGAGCGATCGCAGCCACCTGGGCGACCCCGCCACCGATCGCGCCGAGCACAAGCGCGCCGGTTGGACCGACATGCAGCAGCGCACCCGAGGTGGCAACCACACCTGCCAGCAGGCCGCCCGCCAGTCCAGAAACGGTGACGCGTCCGTGTCGCCGAACCCCGATCGCCGCCGCAATACACCCGCCGGCGGTCGCGCCGAGGAGCAAGGCCACGGCAGCGTTCGAAACGCGATCGTTCCACTGGGCGTCAGGAATCGAAGACAGTCCGGCGGACCCCGCCAAGAAGAGCAACGCACCGGCGCCAACGATCCACGGTGACTTCCCGGGGATGACACGGACATTTCCATTCGCGCCTATCCACCCGAGCCGAGGGCCGATGACCATCGCTCCCAGAAGACCGAGCCATCCGGCCATCGCGAATATTGAGGCCGCTGACGAGTCCACGAACGAGCTGTCGTTCACGCTGATCGAACCAAGGATGCCTTCGGGATCGAGCGCCCGTTGGGTCGATGGCACCAGCAGCCCGCCTGCGATCAGGCCACAGACGATGTGCGCGGCGAATGTCGTTCGTTCGGCCAGCGCAGCCATGACGAGCGACACGAAGAACGCCGACTGACCAACCAGAAGGAAGATCCGTGCGGCAGCCGTTGCGGAGTCGCCGGCAGCTTCGGGTGAGAAGTCGACGCCCGAAAGAAAGAAACCCTCCTGCCCGAACCACTCGTTCCCGGGGCCATAACCAAGCGCATATCCACACCCCACGACACCGATGACGGCGCCGAGAAACCCGCCGAGATGACGAGCCGCGCCGGTGGCCACCATCCGTCGTCTGGTGAGCCCTTCGACGACTCCGACCACTCCCACGTTCATCACGAGAAGTAGGGATCCGGCGAACAATGCCCACAGAGTGTTGATGTCACGGCTCACGAGCTGGCGAGTTCAGCACGTGAACGGGGCACGCGCCCATGTGGAGGAACCTGGTCAACTACTACCGATTTGTGCCGATTGAAATACGTGGGTTTTCGCAAGCGAGCTGGGGATCGTCAAACGGACGCGCAGACGTCCGATCGCCCGCGGACGCGAAGGCGAGTACTCCGGCGCATTGCCATTGGACCCCGTCTCGTTCTCTTCATTGCAATTCCGACGATGACGCTGATCAGCCTCATCGGCTTCCTTGTCTGGACTGACGCGCAGTCGCTCCTCGAGCTACGCCAGTTCCGAGTCGTCACCGAAGAGGTCTCCGCCCTCGTCGAAACCCGCGCTTCGATCCAAGCGGAGCGCCATCAGTTGGTCGACGGCGATCCGACGACACCAGCCAGCGCGGAAACCGACACACCAGCCATCGTGGTCGAGAGCTTCGACTCCGGCGCGCTCGACGCACTCCAAGATCTCAATGCGGCATCAAACGTTGGCCAGGATCTGCTCACGGCCCGGTCGCTCGCTGCCAACCGCCAGTCAGCGCAAGCCGCGGTCATCTACACCGAACTCATCGACGCGTTCGGCGCAACCATCGAGGCGGAGCTGGCCAGCGCACCGCTTGGCCGAGCAGAGCAGCGCCGGAGCGCATTGCTGGCCCTTCTCGACGCTGAGGAGTTGCTCCTTCTCGAAGATCTGGAAGCACGACTCGGCGATGCCGATCCCACCGTTCTCACCCGATTGCACACGTCGGCATCTGGATCGCTCGGTCGATTCACGATCAACGCCACCGAGGACGGCGCTGCAGCCCTCGAAGCACTGACGATCTCGCCCGCATGGCGAACGATCACTCTGATTCGCTCGGAATATCTCGACCTGCCCACCAACGGGCTCGAAGAAGACCGCTGGAAGCTCGCCGCCGACGTGCGACGGTTGAGTCTGGCCGAGTTGGTCACCGATGAAACCACAACGTTGCGGACGTCGATCGCATCGGCTGCCGACAAAGAACTCGGTCGCCTCCTGCTGCTCACCTCGATCGTGCTCACCGTGCTCGCTCTCGCCATCTTCGGCGCTGTGGCCTTGAGACGGAGCATCGTTGGACCTCTCTCGACGCTTCGTGCCAACGCACGCAAGTTGTCGAAGGGCGAGTTGGCACCACTCGCCGACCCGGCCTCCGACGAGATTGCCGAGGTGGCCGGTGCATTTTCAACGCTCGCCACGACGATGGAAAAGATCTGGAAGGACGTCGATGACGTCAGCGCCTCGATCTCGAGCGGGGTGTACACCGAACGAATCGACACCAGCGAGCTCGAGGGTGACTGGCTTCGCCTGGCCAACACCATGAACGCGACCCTGGCCACGAGCGAAGACCATCGAGACACCGTCCGCGAAGAACTCGATCGCCGCGAGGTGATGACCGAGATCTCGAACGCCGCCGTTCTCGCCGAAACTGCTCCGGAGTTGACCTCCGCAGTTCTCCACCACCTGCCTCGGGCCCTCCACGGTTCGCACGCGCATCTCCACGAACACCCGAGCGGACCGCCACTGATCGATCTCGGCGTGGCGTTGGAGCCCAGCATCTCCGCGCTTCAAGTTCCCACGCTGACCGATCAGGCGCAGCTCGTCGAACTTCGAAATGGTCACGGCGTCGCGAGTCTGGTCGCGTTTCCCGTCGGCCCGCCTGCCGTTCTGGTACTCGTTTTCGGCGACGTCGAACCCGCACACCCCGAGCCGCTCGTGTCGCTGATCGAAACCGCTGGGCGAATCCTGGCGCAAGCCCATCGGCGTCAGCACGCAGAATCCAGCGCGACACACAGCCGGGAACACGACCTACTCACTGGGCTTCCCAACTCCACCCACCTTCAACGATGGTTCCGTGAACAAGACGCAACCGCAGTCGGTTGGACGGCGATCGGAATCCATCCACAGCGTCTCGAAGAGCTCGATGGCTCGTTCGGCCGAGACGCTCGAGACCTCGTTCTACGGCGCGTCGCCAAACATATTGAATCAATTGTGCAGACGACGCTGGACGACCGCCGCGCGACCGGTTCGATCGCCCGTATCGGCCAACCGGACTTCGTGGTGTTGGTGCCCGAGACACAATCGTCCCAACTCGTCGACGCGATCGTCGACGGGTTCGCGGAGCCGCTCGACGTCGACGGTACGAGTATCTCGGTTGCGATGACGATCGGTCTCGATCAGGTCGATCACAACGACCGAGACCTCACACAAACGCTGGCCAACCTGTCCGCGGCAATCCGTCAATCGGACAGCCGCACGACGCAGGTCGTCCACTTCGAGTCGCGACATCGTGATGAGGTTCGACGCCGTACCCAGCTCATTGCTTGGCTCGAGCAAGCGATCGGAAATCGCGATCTTTCGATTCACTTTCAGCCGGTGGTCAACGCGGTCACCACGGCGATCGAAGGGTATGAGTGCCTCATCCGCGGTGAGCTCGACGGCAAGCCCGTCTCCCCAGCAGAGTTCGTGCCCCTCGCGGAAGAGACAAACCTCATCATGGCGATTGGTGAGTTCGCGCTCCGAGAGGCCTGCGCAGCGTTGCCTTTCCTTCCTGGTCAATCTCCGTATGTCGCGGTGAACCTCTCCCCCGTCGAACTCGGCGACCCTCATCTGCTCGACCGGATCGACTCGGTCCTCAACCAGTCCGCGGTCGACCGAAGCCGGGTGGTGTTCGAGATCACCGAGGGTGTCGCAACGTCTCAGGCCGATGTCGACCTGCTGCATCGCCTGCGACGAATGGGCGTCAAGATCGCCATCGACGACTTCGGCTCAGGTCAATCGAACCTGTCCTATCTGAACTCGCTGCCCGCACAGATTCTCAAGCTCGATCGCAGCCTGATCACGCCCATCGTGGACGACGTCGGCGCGGCCGGTGTTGTCCGACGAGCCATCGAAATGGCACATGACCTCGGTATGACCGTGGTGGGCGAAGGCGTGGAGACCAACGAGGAACTCAACGCGTTGCGACGCCTTCGGTGCGACCTCATTCAAGGTTGGCTCACCGGCCGGCCCGCGCCACTCGACAGCTTCATCGAGATCACGATTGATCGACCAGTGACGCAGATCGACATGCCGAACGAGTCACGATGAAGCTTCGAGTCCGAATCCTCGTCCGACTCATCGGCGCGATGTTGTGCGTCGCAATGATCGCAGTCGCCTGTGGCGACCTCGCGCCTGATTCGCTCGCATACGCAAACGACGATGCCGATGTCGCCAGCGAGTCGGTCATCCGACTTGCGACCCCGCGAATCCGGGGCCTCGAGCGAGCCATCGCCGATTGGGAACGAGAACACCCCACCGCGCGTGTGGAGATCGTCGTGCGGAGCATCGATGACCACCATCGGTCGGTCCTCGACGATGCAGGAGCCGGAGGCGCCTTCGACATCGTCGGTTTCGATGCGACGTTTGGGCCCGACATCCGAGAGCGATCCGAACTGTTCCTCGACCTGACAACGTTTGGCGTCGATCTGGCCGCGTACAGCTATCTCGAGTCTCGGTGGAACGAGGGGATCGGAAGCGACGGACGACTCATTGGACTCCCCCTCGATGTGGACAGCACATCTCTCGTGATCCGCACCGACCTCGTTGATGCGTCGTTGGTCGAACAGCTCGAAACGGCCGACACGTGGTGCGACGTCCTTCTCGCTGGCGACGCGTTCTCCGACAGCACGGGTGTGGCGTTCCTACCGGACGGCGATGAACTCTTTGCCGCGATGTTGTCGCAGAACCGCTTGTCGTTCATCGACGAGACCGGAACACTCATCCCCGAGGACCGCCAGACGCTCGAGCAGGCATGGGATCTGGCAATGATCGCCATCGGCTCCCCACCGCTGCACGGAAACGAGTGCGACGCGGAAACCGAGATCGGCCGCATCGCACGCAATCTGGACAAGGACGGCGAGAGCTGGCACAAAGAGCTTCGATCCGACGGGTTCGCCGCCGTCCTCGCTCAGTACTCCGAACTTCGAGACATCGCAGCTGCAGCGCCCGACACCTCTGGCAGCTGGACGATCGTCGAACTGCCCGGGGATGCCGGCGCGAGTTCGGGCGGCATTCATCTCGGGTTGTCGAGAGACTCCGAACACCCCGAGCTCGCGTTCGATCTGATCTCGTACCTCGCCAACCCGACAATCCAAGAGGATGTGTTCTCGAACGGTTCTGGCCCCTTCCCCTCCGCGTCGATTCTCTACGACCGCCCGACGATCACCTCGTACTCGGATTCGTTCTTTGGCGATACCGAAATCGGGACGATCTTTGCTTCCACTGCCGAACGACGTCCGACAGAACTTGCCGATCCCCTACGACGCATCGCGATCGAGCAGTTCGTCAGTGCAATGAACCGCGTGGAGGCCGGTGATCAGGACCCCGCAGAGGCGTGGGATCAAGTGCTCTGGCAGATCGAGCAGTTCCTGGGCGGCTGAGTACACGCCTACCGACAGGTAGGAAGTAGATTCGGACCCATGAAAACCTCGCGCGTCTCTCCGCAGCGTCTCGTGCTCGGAATCGGCATAGCTGTCGCCACGTTCACCGCCCTTTCGGGCCTCGCTGCCGAAGCCTTCGCCTTCAAGTCCGAGAGCGAAATCCATCGGACGGTGTTCGCAAACATCCCCGACTCGATTCGCCTGGCGTTCTACACGTTGCTGCCGGTCATGATCGTGTACGGAGCGTGGGTGTTCTCACTTCGGATCAAGAACTGGCAGCGCGGCGGGCCGGACAACCGAGCGACCACCTCCAAGAACGCAAAGAATCGTCTGAAGGACTTCCGGTCAGGCGTGTACATGCGGACGCTCCTTCGCGAGCCTGCTGCCGGTGTCATGCATTCGATGATGTACTTCAGCTTCGTGGTGCTGCTCGGTGTCACCACGGTGCTCGAAATCGACCATCAGATGCCCACGGCGCTCAAGTTCCTCCATGGCGGCACCTACAAGGGCTACGCCATGGTCGGCGACCTCGCAGGACTGATCTTCACGATCTCCATCGTCTGGGCGATCCTTCGCAGGTACGGGCCGCGGGCGATGCGTCCATACCGCATCAGGGTCAAGAGCAAGCCAGAACATGCGGTCATTCTCGGGACATTCCTCGCAATCGCCGTCACGGGCTTTGGAGCGGAGATGTTCCGCATCGCGCTCAATGACATGCCTGACTACGAGCAGTGGTCGTTCATCGGCTACCCGTTGGCAACACTGGTGGAGGACAACGATTCGCTCGCTGGATGGCACCAGGCCTGGTGGATTGGCCACGTGCTCACCTTCGTCGGCTTTCTGATCCTTCTGCCGATCACGATGCTTCGCCACATCTTCACGTCTCCGCTCAACATGTACCTCAAGGACAAGGACCGTCCAAAGGGCGCCATGAAGGCAATGCCGAACCTGATGGAGACCGAACTCGAGACCTTCGGCGCATCGACGATCGAGGACTTCACCTGGAAACAACTGCTCGACACGGATTCGTGCACGATGTGTGGCCGCTGCACGAGCGTCTGCCCAGCCAACGCGACCGGCAAGCCACTCGACCCGCGCGAGATCGTGCTCAAGGTGGGCGAGGTCATGGCGGCCACAGGGACCCCGCAGGTTTCCCCTCCCATCGGCGTCGACGCCGAGATCACGGTCCCATCGAACTGGATGTTCGACCGGGTCACGCCTGAGGAACTGTGGGCCTGCACGTCGTGTCGCGCCTGCGACGAGATCTGCCCGGTCAACATCGAGATCCTCGACAAGATCCTCGACATGCGTCGTTACCTCTCGCTCATGGAATCGGACTTCCCCACCGAGCTCGGCAACGCCTACCGCGGCATGGAAAACCAGATGAATCCGTGGGCGATGAGCCAGAGCGAACGAGCCGACTGGGTGGTCGATGACTCGGTCCAAGTCCTGGCCGGCGGCGAACCACTCGAAGCCGAGTACCTCTATTGGGTCGGCTGCGCTGGTTCGTTCGATGACAAGAACAAGAAGGTGAGCCAAGCACTCTCGAAGCTCATGAACCGAGCGGGCGTGAGTTACGCAATTCTTGGTCCAGCCGAGAATTGCACCGGTGATTCAGCTCGTCGCACGGGCAACGAGTACATCTTCCAGATGCTCGCGATGCAGAACATCGAGACCCTCGATGCGATGGGCGTGAAGAAGATCATCACCCAATGTCCACATTGCTTCAACACGCTGAGCAACGAGTACCCACAGCTCGGTGGTCACTACGAGGTCATCCATCACAGCGAGTTCCTCGAGCAACTGATCGAGGAGGGCGACCTCGACATGCGCAACGCATCGCTCGAAGAACGGATCGTGTACCACGACGCCTGCTACCTCGGTCGCCATAACGACATCTACATGGCACCACGCAAGGTCATCGGTTCGCTCGGCGGTGTCGAGGTTCTGGAGGCCGAGCGCAATGGCACCAAGAGCATGTGCTGTGGCGCTGGCGGCGGTCGCTTCTGGATGGAGGAGACCACCGGAACCGATGTCAATGTCGAACGTTCCGAACAGCTCGTCGCCACCGGGGCGAGTCGGATCGCCACGGCTTGCCCGTTCTGTTACGTGATGATCGATGACGGGGTCAAGGGTCAGGGCATCGACGAGGATGAGGTGAAGGTCGCTGATATCGCGATCCACATGCTCGAAGCACTCGAACGAGGCGACGAGATCGCCAAGCAGGTGGCGCTTTCGCCAACGGTCTTGATCGAATCACCGGTGGCGCTTACCTCGAGCGCCCCCGATTCGCCCGCCCCAGCCGAAGACGCGTAGCCGGACGTCGAGTGGTTCGCCGCACCCCGTTGTGAACCACCGTCCGAAACAAGGGGTCTGACCCCTTTTTGAAAAAAGGGGTCAGACCCCTTGCCGTCTTGAAGAGTTAGGCGGGCTGGTGTGTACGTGGCGCGATGCCGCGTGTTGCGACGGCGGCAGCCGCAGCAAAGAACAGTGCGGCGACCGTGAGCGCCACCGGGATCGTGACCAGCTCAGCGACCGTGCCCAGCGCGATCCCCCCGACCAACTCACCCATCGATGTCGTCTGTCCCATCAACGAATGCACCGTGGCTCGCACTTCGCTGGGCGCATCTCGATTCGCCCAACCTTCGAGCACTGGCCAGAGGGCCTCTCTGACACTGTCCTGCAGCAAGTAACCAAACGCGATGACCACCACGATGCTCGTGATCGATGCGATGAAGCCACCGATTGCCGCAACCGCGAGCAACACAACGGTGAGCCGAGCAACGCCATGCCCACGAGAAAGCACACGCGACGATGCAGCGTTCACCGCCAAACCGGCGAAGGCCAAGATGAGGAAGAGCAGGCCGAGCACGACGAGTGAATCGTCCGAGACCTCAGCGCTGTCGAGGAAGTGTTTGTAGCCCAAACGGTCGAAGGCCTCTGCGCCGAAGTCGACCAGCAAGATGACGACAACGAGAACCCGCAACCGTGGACGCCCCGAGACCACGCCGACGCCCTTCCTGAGCGTCTCGACGAAACCGCGATCCTCTTCATGACCGGGAGTGAAGTGGTCCTCCCGCATGTTCCGCTGAAAGTAGAACGCCATCGCGATGTAGAGCATGCCGAGGATCGCTGCGACCCAACGAACGGATGTCAGAGTCCCAACGATCATCGTGAACATCAGGCTGAAGATCGCAACGAGGATACCGAACCGGTGTTTGCGGAGAAGTAGGTGCTCGACATCATCGTCATCGAATTCACCAAGCCCCTTCAGTTCGTCGGTGACCCAGGCCGTATCTGCGCCGCTCCGAAAGGTCCATCCGAAACCGACCAGAATCTGCGCGGGAAGAATGACCCAATAGTTGGTGCTCGCGACAGACCAGATGAACGAGATACCCATCAGAACCTGGGCGATGAGCACCGAACGCTTTCGTGAGTGAAGATCGGCGACGACTCCGGTGGGCGTCTCCGACAACAGAACGGTCGTCTCGAGAGCTATCCCCAGGAACACCAACTGCAAGGGTCCAAGGCCGAGCTCGATGATCCAAAACACGGTGAGGGCGAGCCAGAATCCCCACTCGATGCCTTCGTTGAGGCCAAATCCACGCACGAACACACGAGCGGGATCATATGGGCGGGTCCTCACTCGAAGTTCTTCCAATACTGACTCGGTCGAGGCCCGACCTGGCCTTGATACTTCGAGCCAATGATGCCGGAACCGTAGGGATTGTCCGCGACCGTCGTCATCTGCATGAAGCTGACCTGACCCACCTTCATCCCCGGGTACAAGGTGATCGGCAGGCTCGCGACATTGGAGAGTTCAAGGGTGATCTGGCCATCCCACCCCGCGTCGATGAACCCTGCCGTCGAGTGGATCAGCAAACCCAGTCGCCCAAGGCTGGACTTTCCTTCCAGGCGCGCCACGAGATCGTCTGGAAGAGCGATTCGTTCGAGCGTGGAGCCGAGCACGAACTCACCGGGGTGCAAGATGAACGGATCTTCATCGGATGCTTCGACCGACTCGGTGAGATCGGTGAGATCCTGCTTCACATCGATCAAGCCGCGGGTGTGATTGCGAAAGACCAAGAAACGATGATCGAGCCGCACATCGACCGAAGAAGGCTGGACCGCGGTCGAGTCGAGGGGATCGATGGCGATGGTGCCGGCTCCAAGATGTTCGCGGATGGTTCGGTCGCTCAGAATCACGAAGGCGACGCTATCGCTGATACCCCTCTTCTGAACAAGCGCGAAACGTCGTACGTGCGGAATGATCATCGGGTCTCTTCACGTTTACGATCGAGACATGGCCACTCGACTGTTTGCTGGACTGGTTCTCGTAGCGGGCCTCGTGGTTCTCGCCGTGGTGGCCTTTGGTGGCGGCGACGACGCTGCTGACGAGGTGGTCGCCGGCTCAGGAGCGGACGATGCCGCAGCATCGGGATCGGATGATGCGCCAGCCGCCGCCGATGATGCTGTTGCGCCGACGACACCGCCCACGCTCGCTGAAGAACCGGAAAACCTCGGACCCCGCAGAGACCTCGTCGATCTCGACGGTTGGTTGAACACCGACATCACCGATCTCTCGGATCTCGATGGCAAGGTCGTGCTCGTCGAGATGTGGACCTTCGGATGCCACAACTGCAAGGCGAGAATCCCTCACACCCAAGAGCTCTATGCGAGCACGAGCCGCGACGACTTCGAAATCGTTGGCGTGCACGCACCGGAGTTCAGCTTCGAGGCCGAGGTAGCCAACATCGAAAATGCAATCGTCGACCTGGGCGTGACCTGGCCAGTGGCACTCGATACGGAGAAGACGAACTTTCGCGCCTGGCAACCCGGCGGTCGTCGATTCTGGCCCCGTACATTCGTGATCGATCAAAACGGCGACGTTCGATACGACCACATTGGTGAGGGCAAGTACGAAGAGCTGAGCCAGACCGTCAACTGGTTGATCGAGAACCCCCCGGCGTGATGTGATCGGTTCGTTCCTCGAAGGGATCGAAAGCCTTCGGCTTCCCTGCAGCTGGGTCCTGCTCATCCCCGGAATTGCCGTGCTGGTATTCGGCCGCCGTCGGACTCCACTGGTCGTCGCGGCGTTCATCGCGGCCGCCATCCTGGTCGCGTGGCTTCGCTTCGCCGGCTGGTGGTTCTCCACACCGCAAGGCGGTGTCCAAGTGGTTTTGGGTGTGGCGATCGTCGCGGGAGCGGGTCTTGCGTGGCGCAAGGACACGGGAATCTACGATGCGGCGGTGGCAACCATCGCCGGTCTTGCTGCCGCCTGGACCTGGATTCCATGTGTCGGGCCCGAGTTGGGCGAGATTCTCAACGGGTCGCGCACCGAACCCTTCCAGCACATCGGCGGTACCGTCGCGTTTCTTCTCGGACAGTTCCTGCCGTTCATCCTGATCGCGGCGATTGGAGTGGTGTGGCCCCAGCTCACACGACGTTTGGAGCATCGTGGCATCGTGGCGGTCGGTGCCCTTCTCTTGATGTTGGTTGGGGTGCTGTTCATCACGACACTCTTCGACGACCTTGCATCGGAGTTGGCTCGAAGGAGCACGTTCTAGGCCTCCGAAGTGGTCCTGTTGGGCATGTGGGTCGTTCGGACCATTTGAGCGAGGAAGTCTCAATCCGAGTCACGGAACGCTCGACGGAACTAGGTAGCACCTCAGACCTGGAGTCCAGAATGCGCTTTTTCACCACGACCACCCCGGCGGGCCGACTCGAATACCTGGCCATCATGATCGTCATGTACGTGGTCAACTTCTTTGCGGTCACGATTCTTCTGGAACTACAGGTTGATGCCATCACACAGGAGTTCTCATACTCGACACAACGCCTTTCGCTATTCGCATTCATCTACGTGGGCAACTTCGTCTTCGGCCTCATCACCATCTTGCGACGCATGAGAGATCTCCACATGGGTAGCGGATGGATCGTCTTGCACTTCATTCCGCTTCTGAACATCCTGTTTCACCTCAACCTGCTGCTCTCGAGCGGTATGAAGCGCGAAACATACGCACCGTACGGAAGCAACCCGTACAACCCCGATTCCTGGGTCGCCAAGCCCGCCTCAGACGGAACCGGTGGACCGGCGGTGACCTTCCAAGGACAAGCCCTGATGCTCCCCGGTGAAGACAGCTGGCAGAGCGACGACGAGGCCGCATAACCACGCTGCTCGCACGTGGGTCGGCTTGTGCCGATGCTAAGAATGCGGCGTGACCATCTCACGACGGACCCTTCTCGCCGCCGGCTTGAGCACGGCGGTCGTCGGCTGCACGTCATCGACCGATGATGGGCAACCAGAGCCCGGGCAGACATCCCAGGTAAACGAGCCGTCCACCTCGATCGAGACCTCGACCACCACAACGTCACCCGCTCCTTCGCTCGCCGACTCGGCGCCGTACGTGGGCGACGCCCCCTTCACACTTGGCACCGCGTCCGGTGACCCCGATAGCTCTTCGGTGGTGCTGTGGACCCGGCTGCGAACAGATCCGTTCGACCCCGCACCGTTCACCGACACCGATGTCGAGGTGGCGATCGACGTTTCGGCTGACGAAACCTTCACGACGCTCGTCTATTCCGATGTGGCCTCCGCCCCCGCCGACCACGATCACAGCGTGCACGCAACCGTCGAAGGACTGGAACCAGACACGTGGTACTGGTACCGGTTCCGTCTCGGCGAATACGAGTCGCCGCCCGCTCGCACCCGGACGTTGCCAGCCTCTGGCGATGCGCCGCTTCGCCTCGGGTTCTCGTCCTGTCAGAACTGGGAAAGCGGCGGGTACGCAGCGCACGCTCATCTCGCCGAAGCCGACCTCGACCTCTTCGTTTGGCTGGGTGACTACATCTATGAGTACGGGCCGGGCAACGGCGGGGTCGTCGGATCGGCAGGACTTCGCCAGCACACGACACCCGAGGTGACCGACCTCGCTGGCTATCGCCAGCGATACGCCCTCTACAAGTCCGATCCAGCACTGCAGGCTCATCACCAAGCCCGGCCGTGGATCGTGACCTGGGATGACCACGAGATCGACAACGACCACGCAGGTCTGTCGGCCGAGGACGGCCAGGATGAACAGAACTTTCTTGCTCGTCGGCGCGCCGCCCACCAGGCCTGGTGGGAGAACATGCCCGTGCGACTCGACGCACCACAGGGTGATCGGTTCGAAATCCATCGGACCATTCGGTGGGGCGACCTCGTCGACCTGCACATGCTCGACGGGCGGCAGTACCGAGACCCCCAACCCACCGACGGTGAATCGGTGCCCATCCCGGGCGCTGGTGACGGAGTCCGGCGGATCGGGCCCACCGCTCGCGATCCGCAGCACTCGATGTTGGGGCCCGAGCAACGGGCGTGGCTGGAGGACGAGGTGCGCACCTCGACCGCCACCTGGAGTGTGCTCGGCAACCAGGTCTACATGCATGGACTCGATGCGTTTCCAGGTGACGAGCCAGCAACGAACACCGACACCTGGGATGGCTACCACGGCGAACGTCAGGTCCTGCTCAGAGCGCTCTCTGAGAGCAGCGAGAACCTCGTGGTACTCAGTGGTGACTTTCACTCCTCGACCGTGGCCGACCTGCGCGCCGACCCTTTCGATACCGGCACCCCGATCATCGCTGCCGAATTCATGGCCCCGGCGATCAGTTCTTCGTTTCCCTCACAACTTCGACCACTTGCGCCGTTGGTCATCCAGTTCAACCCACAGGTTCGACACTTCGATCCAGACAACGGGTTCATGACATGCCATGTCACTGCCGACACCTGGACGACGGAACTTCACCGCCTGGACGATGTCACCGACGAGAAGTCTCCGATCGCGATCGTCGCCAAATTCACGGTTCGGTCGGGCGCTCCTGGGATCGCGACCGTCGAGGTGACCGAGTGATCGGGCGCGGCCCGCGCGAGCGATCCAATGGAAGGTCCAGCGACTTGTGACGTAAGGTCGGCCTTGTGCTTCTCGACGGTCACCGCCCCAACGTCATGTCAATGGTTCTCGCAGGTGGTGAAGGCAAGCGACTCATGCCGCTCACCGCACAACGTGCAAAACCCGCTGTTCCGTTCGGTGGTCGTTATCGATTGATCGATTTTGCGTTGTCGAATCTTGTGAACTCGGGATACCGAAAGATCGTGGTGCTGACGCAGTACAAGTCCCACAGCCTCGACGTGCACATCTCTCGTACATGGAGCCTTTCGCGAGAGCTCGACAACTACGTCACGACGGTGCCCGCACAAATGCGTCGCGGACCAAGCTGGTTCACCGGGTCGCTCGATGCGATCTATCAGAACTTCAATCTGATCGATGATGAACGCCCCGAACACATCATTGTGTTCGGCGCCGACCACATCTATCGCATCGATGCCCGCCAGATGCTCGACGCGCACATCGAGAGCGGCAAAGGCGCCACGGTTGCCGGCATCCGTGTGCCGCGCGATGAGTCCGACCAGTTCGGTGTCATCACGATCGGCCCAGATTCGGACCAAATCCTTCGTTTCGACGAAAAGCCAACCGACCCTCCCGGTTTGCCGGACTCGCCCGACGAGGTACTCGCCTCGATGGGCAACTACATCTTCTCGACCGAGATGCTGATGGACCTCGCTGCCGACGATGCCAAGAACGAAGACTCCAAACACGACATCGGCGGCGATCTGATCCCCGCGCTCGTGGCGCAGGGAGAGGCGAACGTCTACGACTTCACCAAGAACGTCGTTCCCGGTGACACGGAACGAAACCGTCACTACTGGCGTGATGTCGGAACCCTCGATTCGTACTTCGATGCAAACATGGATTTGGTCCAGCCGGAACCGATCTTCAACCTCTACAACCCCGCTTGGCCCATCTTCAGCTACAGCCGCAACCTTCCGCCCGCAAAGTTCGTCACCGATTGGCGCGGCGGTGACCCCGAAGTGCTGAACTCGATGGTGAGCGCCGGCGTGATCGTGTCTGGCGGCCGCGTTTCGAACTCGGTCATCTCGGTTGGGAGCCATGTGCATCACGGCGCAGATCTCGAGAACGTCGTGCTGCTCGACGACGTCACCGTTGGCGCCGGAGCGGTGCTTCGAAACTGTGTGATCGACAAGAATGTGGTCGTGCCCGACGGTGCGCAGATCGGCGTCGACTCAACGGCAGACGCCGAGAAGCACGTGGTCAGCGAAGGCGGCATCACCGTGATCTCGAAGAACGCCGTCATCGAACCAACCTGAGGCAACCTCCGCGCGCTCGAACGTCATCGTCATCGTCAGCGGGCGATCGCGTGGTAGAGCTCGAGGTGTTTGGCAGTGGGCGCGTCCCAACTCCAGTCCATCGCCATTCCGCGCTTCTGGATGGCGCGACGACGACTCTTCAGTCTCCACGCAGCCAACCCGCGATGAAGTGCATCGAGCATGCCGAGCGTGTCGATCGTGACCGCGGAGAAGCCCGTGCCTGCGCCTGGTGAAGCGTCGTCGTCGATGACCGTATCGACGAGTCCACCTACCGGCGTGACCACCGGGATCGTGCCGTACGCCATTGCCTGCATCTGCGCGAGGCCGCAAGGCTCGAACCGGCTGGGCATGCAAAACAGATCTGCCCCGGCGAAGATTTGATGGGCGATCTCGAGGTCATACCCATCGATGAAGGCGAAACGATCGGGGTATTCACTTGCGAGATCCCGTGCCCACAACGACAACCGTTCCTCTCCGCTCCCGAGAGTGACAAGCCTCGCGTTCATCCGTTCGAGGTACGGAATCGTTCCCAAGATGATGTCGATGCCTTTTTGTTCCACCAGTCGGGTGACCATGCCAATCAACGGTTGTCCATCGTGCGCCCAACCGACACGTTCGTGCAGACGAGCACTCGTGCTTGCCTTCGCATCGAGCGTCGACCGTCCGTACGTATCGACGATGTACGGATCGGTCAGCGGGTTCCACAGTGTGGTGTCGATGCCGTTGCGAATCCCGATGAGACCATCGCCCTTGGCGTCGAGCACCGTGTGCAACCCCGCACTTCGGGTTGGGTCGAGAATCTCCGTTGCATAGTTGGGACTGACCGCGACGACACGGTCGGCGAGTGCTATCGCGCCAGCCGCAGGATTGAGCACGCCGAATCGATCGAAGGCGGTGGCACGATCGGTGTTGATCGCTCGTAGCCACCCGATGTCGGCATGCCCCTGATAGCCGAGCGTGTGAATCGTGTACACGGACGGAACATCAACCCAGGCCAGCGCCATGCCCGTGTGCCAGTCATTGAGATGGAGAACATCCGGCTTCTCGTCGTCGACGATGGCCGCGATCGCCGCGGAGAATGCGAAGAATCTCGCGTCGTTGTCCGGCCACCCTGCGCCGGTCTCGTCGACGTATGGATGAGGCCGGGCGATGCCGGGCGCAGAGACGAGGTGGACGACGCCGAGCTCGGGCGCCGTGCCGGTACGAACGCTTGCCGGCATGGCCCATTCGGGCAGTGAGAGGTCGCGATGTTGTTCGTCCTCGAGCACGACACCGCCATAGTCGGGTAGGACAACGATGACCTCGACATCTCCGTTCGAGCGAAGTGAACGAATCAATCCCGCGGTCGCCTCAGCCAGACCGCCAACGCGGGCAATTGGGGCCGCCTCGGCAGACCCGAACACAATTTTCAGCCCTGCGCCCTTGTTGACCATGACATGCACTATCGGCGGAACCCAGCACCGATGCAAGGTGACATACTCAAGGAATGCCAGCCACCCTCGCTCCGAGCATCTTCAACGACGTCATCGGACCCATCATGCGCGGACCTTCGAGCTCACACTCCGCCGCGTCGGTGCGTATTGGACTGCTCCTCCGAGACCTTTGCGGGGGTCGCCCGGACTCACTCGTCATCGACTACGACAGCCAAGGGTCGCTTGCGACCACCCATGAGAGCCAGGGCACCGACATGGGTCTCTACGGCGGGCTCCTCGGGTTTGCGCCAGACGACCAGCGGCTCCCGCATTCGCCGACCCTGATCGCCGAGGAAGGTACTTCGATCGAAGTTCGCAAACCTCGACTCGACGACCCACACCCCAACACCTACCGTCTCGAGGCCACTCGCGATGGCGTCACGCACTCTCTCATCGCTCTCTCGACGGGGGGCGGAATGATCGAGGTCATCGAGCTCGACGGGTGGACGGTGTCGATGTTTGGTGACTACGCCGTCACGCTGTTGATCGTGGATGGATCTGCGTCCGAAGTCGCCGAGGTTCTCGAGGCGAGTCCAGCCGTCGTCGACACGATGACGGAACATCGCCGAGCGGATGGCCTCGAGCTTCTGGTCGTCTCCGGGCAGAAGCCCCTCGACGACTCGATCACGGATTCACTCGAGAACGTCACTGCTGTCCATCGGTTGCGTTCGGTGCTTCCGGTTCGTTCGCGGCGCGACCTCGCGCTTCCTTTCGCCCACGCAAGCGAGCTGTCGAACCCCGAGCGGCTCGATGAGCGGCCCCTGTCGGACTGGGCGCTGCACTACGAGTCGGTGCGTGGCGGCATCGACGAGAGCGAGGTTCTCGCAAAGGCGCGACACTTGCTGGGAATCATGCGGACGGGGGTCGAGACCGGCCTTGCCGGGACCGAGTACGACGACCGCATCCTCGGTTGGCAGAGCGGCAAGTTCGTCGAACTCCAACGGTCGCAGAAGCTCCTCGACGGCGGCCTCCTCAACGACATGATCGCCTACGTAACCGCTCTCATGGAGGCCAAGAGCGCCATGGAGGTGATCGTGGCCGCCCCCACAGCAGGGTCGTGCGCGACCTTCCCCGGCGCTCTGCTCGCCACCATCGACTCCATTTCACCAAGCGAGGAAGCGCAGGAACGAGCACTGCTCACCGGAGGACTGATCGGGGTGTTCGTAGCCAATCGATCGAGCTTTGCCGCGGAGGTCGGCGGTTGCCAGGCCGAGACCGGAGCGGGCGCAGCCATGGCCGCTGCGGCTCTGGTCGAGCTCGCCGGCGGCTCTGCCGCCCAGTCGCTGTCAGCTGCGAGTCAGTCTCTACAAAACGTTCTCGGGTTGATCTGTGACCCCGTCGGCAATCGAGTCGAAGCGCCCTGTCTTGGCCGCAACGTCACCGGGGCCGCCAACGCCCTCAGCTGCGCCAACATGGCCCTCGCCGGGTACGACCACGTCATCCCATTCGACGAGGTACTCGACGCTCATCGCAACGTGAGCGAACTCATGGCACGCGAGCTTCGCTGCACGGGCCTGGGAGGTCTGGCGGTGACACCGACCGCGCAACGTATCGAGCTCGGTCTGACCCGGAAGCGCTAAACCGGCCTACATCACCCGACCTGGCGATCGATCACTCCCACGGTTCGGCGAGCTCGGGCGTACAGGTCGGCACCGGCCGGTAGTGCGTACCGTCGCCCATCGTGATGCTGTCCGCCGCCGGTGCCGGCGCGCTCTTCTCATCGATGAATACATCGGCGGTGTCTGTACTCCGCAGTTGCGCTCCCGAGACGATCCCCTCGGGCCGATCGCCCGACTCATTGAAGTCGATCGAATTGGTTTGTTCATCGACCTCGCCAAACGTAGTCCATCGAAAGTTCGAGATTCCGGCCGCCCGGGCGTGCGCTTCGAACTCGGCGGTCGTCAACCCACCATCGGTATAGGCGCAATGAAGACCTCCTAGCTCTTGGCCGGGAGCGAACAGTGACGGAGAGGCTTGATAGTCATCGCCTGAATCGGTCGCCGCATAGATCAATATCTCGATCAGGCCGTCTGCGGTCGCGACATCGAGGATGAACTCCCCACCGTCGAACTCCGCCGCACCAGAAGCGGAATTGTCATGGCTGACCACCTCGACCACTCCTTCCAGCGAGGGATGAGCTCGAAGATGAACGACCGTCGCCTGCAGTCCCAGATCAGCAAGATCGTTCTGGAGAGCGTCGACGTCATCGAAGTCGGGAAACACCTCGACGCGAACCGTTCCATCTGCGCGCTCGAGCAAGGCATATGCGGCTTCTCCATCGCCACTCCGAAGAATCAATCCTGCAGCTGCCACTAGCACCAGTAGAGGGGTGGCGAACAGCGCTCGCTGTCGGCGCGCTCGGCGATGGTTGCTCGCTCGGATTCCGGTCACCAGCCCGTCTCGAAGATCATCGATCCTTGCTTCGGTCATCGTCATGAGAGTCTCCTTGGGGATGGGTCTGGGTTGATCTGTTGTTCGAGGTGCGCCAGTGCTCGACTCACTCGCACCCTGGCTGCAGCCGGAGTGCAGTCGAGGTGCTCTGCCAGCTGCTGATAGGACCAGCCGTGGCCCAGCCGAAGACTGACCGCTTCCGCAGAGGTCTCGGTCAGGGTTGCTAGCGCCGTGCGAAGATCAGGGAGGCGTCGGCGCAATTCATCGAGGTCGTCGACGCGTTCGACGTCGTCGTGGGCTGTTCCCGCTATCCCGAGTCGAGCTCGGTACTTCATCGATACGCGCTCGCGTCGGAAGAACTCATTCAACTGCCGAGTTGCAATGGTGAAGAGCCAGGCGCGCGCAGGGGCGCCGGTGTCTCGATACCTTCGCCTACTGGCGAAGGCTTCAGCAAAGGTCTCCGAGGTGAGGTCGGCGGTAAGTGCTGAATCAGCAGTCCTCTTCGCGAAGAATGCCGACACGGCCCCGACGTGCCGGTCGTAGAAGAGGCCAAACGCTTCTGCGTCGCGACCGGAGTCCTTCAGCAGTCGGGCGTCGGAGCGTTGATCGTCGATGTCCATCACCTACTACATGGATCGGCGACGCGAAGTGTTACATGTCCAGTGGCTGCGGTTGTGGTCGCGGACCCGCGTGTTCGCACGTAAGCTTGGTGCACAACAAAAACCACCGGGGAGCTCGGGCGATTGCCGGGCTGAGAGGGTGACCAATGTGTCGCCGACCCGTACGAACCTGAACTGGGTAATTCCAGCGGAGGAATGTGATGAACTTCAGACGAAACCCGTTGACCATCATACGACCGGTTGCAATCGTGCTCGGCCTCACGATCGCGCTCGCAGCGTGTGGCGATGACATATCGACGACCGCTATCGGCGAGGGTGACGCCGACGCACTTGCTGCCGAGAATGCAGCAGCTCAGGAAGCTGACGCAGATCTGGCGAGCACCGACGATGCAGCCATGGCCGACGCGTCAACCTGCTTCGAGGATCCTGGGCTCTCTCCCATCGCGCTGACCGACGCAGACCTCAGCGGTACGACGATCACCTTGGCAACGCACGACTCCTTCTCGCTGAGCGACGGGGTACTCGATGCGTTCAGCAAAGAGACCGGGATCACCGTTGAGCAAGTCGCGGTCGGTGATGCAGGTCAGTTGGTGAGCCAGTCGATTCTGACCAAGGACACTCCAACGGCTGACGTACTCTTCGGCATCGACAACGCGTTCCTCTGCCGGGGCCTCGAGGCTGGGCTGTTCACACCGCATGAGTCGGCTGCTCTGACCGACGTCGACGACGAGCTCGAGCTCGATCCGTTTCACCGAGTGACCCCCGTCGACTTCGGCGACGTGTGCGTGAACTACTGGGCGAGCGAACTCCCCGGCGATGCACCTACATCGCTCGACGACCTGATCGATCCTGCCAACGTTGACCAGTTCGTCACCATGAACCCCGAGAGTTCGTCACCTGGCTTCGCCTTTCTCCTGGCCACGATCGCCAAATACGGAGAGGATGGCTGGGAGGAGTACTGGCAGGCATTGGTCGACAACGGGTTGTCGATCACGGCGGGATGGAACGATGCGTACTACGGCGAGTTCACAGCGGGTGGAGGCGAACGTTCGATGGTCACGTCGTACGCATCGAGCCCTCCAGCGGAGTTCTTGTTCGCCGATCCTCCCGTCGAAGCGCCGCCGACAGGCGTTCTCGCAGACAGCTGCTTCCGACAGATCGAATTCGCAGGAGTACTCGCAGGGACGGAACACCCCGAGGCGGCTGCTCGACTCATCGACTTCATGCTCGGCAACAGCTTTCAACAAGACGTGCCACTGAACATGTTCGTGTATCCAGCCAACAACACGACCGAACTACCAGAGGCGTTCGTGGAGTTCGGCCCGCTGGTCGACGATGCTCTGACGATCGACCCAGCCGTCATCGAGACAAACCGAGATGACTGGACCGAACGATGGAACTCCATCGTCTTGGGATAAGTAGCGCCAACCTGCGGCGAGCTGGTCTCGCCGCAGGTCCCTGCCTGTTCTTGGGGCTGTTCTTCATCTGGCCGGTGGCCCAGTTGTTGGTGCGCGGGCTGGGCAACAACAGCGACGCAGTGATCGACGTCTTCAGGTCGAGCACCCTCCGGTCGGCAGCCTGGTTCACGCTGTGGCAGGCGGTCGTTTCGACGCTGTTGACCTTGTTGGTCGCGCTGCCCCTCACCGCTGTCGTCGGCAATGTGTCGTTTCGCGGTCGTCGTTTGGTGCTCGCTCTGGTGACCATTCCCTTCGTGCTCCCGACGATCGTAGTGGCCGGGGCCTTGCTGGCTACAAGCGATCGAATTGGCCTCGACTCGGGGCCGTTCTCGCTGAGCAAGTCCGTATTCGCAATCCTTGTCGCCCACGTGTTCTTCAACGTCGCAGTGGTGGTTCGAACCGTTGGCTCCTACTGGAGCCAGCTGTCACGTGACGCAGAACATGCGGCGCGCACATTGGGCACATCACCCGTCGCGTCGTTCTTTCGGATCACACTCAGGCGTCTCCGCGCACCGATTCTCGCTGCGACTTCCATCGTTTTCCTGTTCACCTTCACCTCCTTCGCTGTCGTGCTGATCCTTGGAGGTGCGCGGCAGCGAACGATCGAGACGGAGATCTACCGCTACGCGATCAGCCGAACGGACTTCACCACGGCAGCGACACTTTCGGTCGTGCAACTCATTGCTGTTGTTGCACTCGTCGCGGTGAACACAAGACTGCGATCGCGTCTGCCCCGCAGCGAACACTTCACCACCGATCGACTACGGCCCTGGCGGAACGCAAGTACTCGCATCGTTCCGATCGCGACCGTGGTCGCCACCCTGACATTGCTGGCCATCCCGATCCTGGTGCTGGTTGAGCAGTCGCTTCGTACCGGTGATGGCTGGGGTTTCGCTCACTACTCGTCGCTTTCCGAGCGACCACCCTTCTTGACGGTCTCGCCTCTACGAGCCGTGGCGAACTCGGTTGGGTTCGCTCTCGTGGCAGCATCGATCGCGGTCGTGTTCGGTGGTTGGGCGTCTGTGGCGATCACGTACAGCAGACCAAGTGTTGCTCGTCTGATCGACGTCGGGTATCTCCTACCTCTCGGTACCTCAGCGGTCACGCTTGGATTCGGCATCTTGATTACATTCGATTCAGGGCTCTTCGATCTCCGACAGTCCTGGATCATCATTCCTCTCACGCAATCCCTCATCGGGATCCCATTCGTCACGAGAGCCGTCGTCCCCGTGCTTCGCTCGATCGATCCTCATCTTCGTGAAGCGGCTGCGAGCATGGGGGCGAGTCCTCGTCAGGTTCGCAGAGACATCGATTTTCCCATCGCGCGTCGCGCGCTGACGGTCGGAGCCGGGTTTGCGTTTGCAATCTCCTTGGGCGAGTTCGGTGCGACCTCGTTCGTCGGCCGACGCCCAGACCTGATGACGGTACCTCTCGCCATCGGCCGGCTTTTGAGTCAGCCTGGGCAGAACATCCGCGGGCAAGCAATGGCACTCAGTGTGATTCTGATGGTCGTGACGGCCGCCGTCCTTCTGGCGGTCGACCGAACTGACTCCTCAGCGACGATTTGAGTAACGTCCAGGGCATGGAGCCAGTTGCGTGGACAGAGATGAACGAGGGCACCCAAGCCGATTACGAGATGCTTGGGCAGCTGTATGAAGAGCACTCGCAGGGCGAGCTGGTGGAGAACCTCGTCAATCTCCTCACGGTGATGAAGGGTCCAAAGCTCGGCTACCAGATTGATCGATACGAACATTCTCTGCAGTCGGCGTCTCGGGCTCTGCGGGCCGAGGAGTCGCTCGACCTCGTCGTGGCTGCTCTTCTCCATGACATCGGAGACTCGGTCGCACCGGCCAATCACAGCGCGATGGCGGCGTCGATTCTTCGCCCGTACGTCGATGACGAGACACATTGGGTTGTGCAGCATCATGGATTGTTCCAGGGGTACTACTACTTCCACCACTTCGATGGCGATCGAAACGCACGCGACGTCCACCGCGAGCACGAGCACTACGAAGCGTGCGTAAAGTTCTGTCACAACTACGACCAGAACTGCTTTGACCCCGACTATCCGAACATTCCCATCGCGGACTTCATCCCACTGATGGACGAGTTGTTCTCACGTCCGTCACGTGTCCCAGGCGTGGCCCCAGTCGGCATGACAGCCGATCTTCACGTCAACTGACCAACCGGCCGACCGCCCGTTCACCACACCACCGACCCCAAAGGGGTCAGACCCCTTTTCGCCCCAGGGGGTCAGACCCCCTTCGAACGGCAGACGTGAATTCTCGGGTGCCGATGATCGAGGGATGATGCTTTCGGTTGTAGAGCTGTTCGATCTCTGATGGGAGCGAGCTCTCGACGAGCGCTTCGTACTTCGCCGGCCCACCTGCGAGTTCGAGAGTGTCCGTGAGGGTCAGCCATTCTTGGGGCGGTCTCGCACCAAGAAACGCTGAGTAACTCGACCAGCCATAATACGCAATCGAGGTGATGCCCAGCTCCAACGGGTTGCGATGGATGTAGCGCGAGACCGCCAGAAGATAGCGCTCGGAGTCGACAACGATCGCTCGATATCGACCACGACACACCGAGCCGTCTCGCCCTAATCGATCGTTGAAATATCGGGCGTATTTGCCTCCCACGAGCTGCATCGCACGATCAAGAGTTGGCTCGGGCGTTCGAATCAAGAGATGGAAGTGGTTGCCCATTAGGCAATACGCATGAATCTCGATATTGGTGGTTCTGACCGCCTCTTCGACAAGCGAAAGGAAGAACAAACGATCGAACGTGTCGCGGAAGAGCACATCACCTCCCGCCCGTCTGTTCATCACGTGGTACCACGCGCCAGGGAATTGGATCCGGATTGGTCGAGGCACAGGTTTCTCCTGAGTTGCCTAGTCGTCCGGGGGAAGCGGTGTTCAAACGGTAGAACTTCGCAGAGCCATCTGACAACTGGGCGACCTAGGGGTCTGACCCCTTTCTCAGCAATGGGGTCTGACCCCTTTTTGGAAAAAGGGGTCAGACCCCTAGGTTGGCTCGATGCCGTTCACGCCGATCGTCGGAACCCTGGCCTACCTCTGGGATCAAGAGACCGACCGAGTCCTGATGGTCAGAAGGGATGCCCGTCCAGATGACGATCACTTCGGGAAGGTCAACGGCCTTGGAGGCAAACTCGAACTCGACGAAGACGTCATCCGTGGCGTTCGACGCGAGCTTCATGAGGAAGCTGGCGTGACCCTTGATTCGCTCCAGCTCCGTGGAACGATCACATGGTCGAGTTTTGGGCCGAAGAACGAAGATTGGATGGGCTTCATCTTTCTCGTCACGAGCTGGACGGGCGAACCTCCTCTCACCAATGAGGAGGGAGCCCTCGAGTGGATCGAGCGCACCCGTCTCCTGGCCGCCTGCGCTGACGATCCAGTCATCAGAGACGAAGCGAACCTCCCGATGTGGGCGGGCGATCGCTACTTCTTGCCACTGGTCTTCGACGACGACCCTCGAACGTTTCACGGCACGATGCCCTACGACGGCGACCGCCCGAAGGATTGGACATACGAACGGCTATGACCACATCAACCATGATCGATGGCGACGTTGGCCCGATCGCCGTCCATGACCTTGGCGGCCAAGGCGACGTGACGCTGATCGTCGCCCATGCCACCGGCTTCCTCGGGCAGGTGTACGCAGCGTTCGCGCGCGAATTGGCCAACCAAGCTCGCGTGGTGGCACTCGACTTCCGTGCACACGGTGATTCGGCCACCCCAGACGACTATGAGCAGTTCTCCTGGCATCGCATGGCCGATGACCTGCAGGCGGTGATCGACTATCTCGGCGCACCCACGCTGCATGCTTTTGGTCACTCGATGGGGGGTGCCGCCGTCTTGGAAGTCGAGCGTCGGAGCCCAGGAACGTTCAGGTCCGCGCTGCTGTTCGAACCGATCGTTCCCCCCGGCCCTTTCAGCGACACTGGCGAGTCACCGCTCTCGAAGGCGGCTCTCGGCAGGACCAGGACGTTCGCGTCGCGGGGAGAAGCACTACAGCGATACGCCTCCCGGCCACCGCTCGGCCTCTTTCGAGCCGACGTGCTGAATGACTATGTGCGTCACGGCTTTGTGGAGACCGATGAGGGCATCACGCTCAAGTGCCGTCCCGAGAGTGAAGCGGCGACGTTCACGAACGCAGGTGAGCTCAGCCTGGAGATGCTCCCAGAGATCGAACTTGGGGTCGTCGTTGCCCGAAGCGGCGATGGCGGATGGCCTGCGCAGATTGCCAGCACGGTCGCGACCGAACTCCCCAATGGACGTCTACGAGACTTTCCCACGCTGACACACTTTGGTCCCCTCCAGGACCCCGTCTCGGTCGCCTTGGCCATGGTCGAAGCTCTGGCTGATCATCCGAGCTGAGCTCGCCGGGAACGAGAGCTCAGTTCGCCCATTCCTTGATCTGGGAAACGACGGCGAGCGGATCGTCACCCGCTGGGTGCAGCGTGAGACTCGTCACTCCTGCTTCGGCGAACGCGGCGAGCCGTTCCTTCAGAAACCCTTCGGTACCGACGAGGTTCGTGGCAGCGAGGAATTCGTCGGGGATCGCAGCGGCCGCTTCGTCCTTCTTGCCCGAGAGGTACAGGTCCTGGATGACCTCGGCTTCGGCTTCGTAGCCGTAGCGAGCAAACAGTGTGTTGTAGAAGTTCTTCGATTTCGCTCCCATGCCACCGATGTAGAGCGCCGCGTTCGGTCGAGCGAAGTTGCGCATGGCAACCGCCTCTTCCTCTGTCTTCGTGATCGCAGCCATGCCCCCGGCGATAATCTGGAGAGCTCCAAGCGCTGGATCTCGCTTCGCCAACCCGGCATCGAGGGATCCGCCCCAAGCGGCCTTCGCCTTCTCCGGATGGAAGAAGACCGGGATCCACCCGTTCGCGATCTCAGCGGTCAACTCGACGTTCTTCTCACCGATTGACGCGATGTAGACGGGGATGTCTTCTCGCAACGGCGTGTTGATGAGCTTCAGCGGTTTGCCAAGACCCGTGCCTTTGTCCGCAGAGAGCGGCATCTGATAATTGCGCCCATCATGTTCCAGGCGCTCGCGCTTCCACACCTTTCGGCAGATCTCGATGATCTCTCGGGTGCGGCCGAGCGGACGATCGTACGGAACCCCATGCCAACCTTCGATCACCTGCGGCCCAGACGCACCGAGACCGAGGGCGAATCGGCCACCTGACAGCGAGTCGAGCGTTGCGGCCGTCATTGCGATGAGCGTCGGCGTTCGGGTGTAGATCGGCAAGATGCCGGAGACAAGCTCCATGGACTCGGTACTGGCGGCGAGAAATCCGAGCGTCGAGACAGCGTCGAAGCTGTAGGCCTCGGCGACCCACGCCTGATCCACTCCAGCCTTCTCCATGGCTTGTGCATGCGCAACCGCCTTGAGCGGATCGTCGCTGTACGTGATGGTCATCGAGATCTTCATGACCGAAGGCTATCGAGGCGACGCGGCGAGATATCAAAAGACCTCGAGACCGCGATGACACGACCGAGACGGCGACTACGCGACCTTGCTCGATTCGAAACGTCCGCCACCGAGTTGCTTGGCTCGGTACATGGCCTCATCGGCTCGCCTGACGAGTTCCAGGACATCGACCGGGTCGTGAGGAGCCTTGGTTGTCGCACCGACGCTGCAGCTGACTTCGTCTTCGAGAACGGACAGCGAATCGATCACACGCCTCGAGAGTTGGGCGTGGTGATCCTCGCCCACGAGCTCTGGGGTGAAGACGGCAAACTCGTCGCCGCCAAACCGGCCCACCAAGTCGATCGAACGAAACTGGCTCGACAACAGCGTGGCGGCTTCACGAAGCACCAGATCCCCCGCCTCATGACCGCGCGTGTCGTTGACCTGTTTGAATCCATCCAGGTCGATGAAGTACAACGTGCCACTCGCGCTCGGGTCCAGAGACCTCACGCCATCGATGAATCCTTGGCGGTTCAACAACCCCGTGAGCGAGTCGGTGGAAGCCAAGGTACGTGCATGCTCGAGCTCGAAGTTCGCCCGGCTCAAGCGGAATTCTTGTACCGCTCGCCAGACGGCTCCCAGTACCACGGCAGACGTGACGAGCAAGCCAAATGTCCACGTCCCGCCTTGGTCGAGAAGTCGGGTTGGAACACCGAACTCCGACGACGCCCAGATGCGGGTGGTCCAATCGAGGCCTGACGTCGTGGTGGTTTCCTCAGCGGACAAGGGCGCGTCGCTGAACAGCAGAGGTTCATCGGTCTCCCCGAGCGTGACCGGGCTCGGGAGCACATCCATCGATACTTCGACATTGAGTCGACGGTCGATGCCGGTGTCGAGCCCGGTGAGGAGCATCCGCGGATCGAACAGGCGAATCACCCACGCAACGGTTTCGCCCGTGGCGGCGTGTGGGATCGAGTTCGTCACGGCAATGATCGTGGCTGGGGTTTCCTCCCGAACACCGAGCGCTTGACCGGACACGAGAAATTGCGCGAGCAACGAGTCCGTGTCGAGTGGCTCGATCGCCTGGCCGGTCGGTGGCTCGTCTCCGCCAAGAACCTCGGAGACGAAATTGGAGACCTCCAGACCTTCGATCGAGATTGGTCCGAACCGCACCTCCCTCGACGTTCGGGTAACGACGAGTAGCGATTCGTGCACCGGCGGCTCCAAGACCTGCACGCGAAAATCGTCGTTTCCGAGCGCAGCCTCGCGCGCTTCGAGATTCGCGATCTCCTCCGGTTGGATGATCTCGACGACGAAGACTCCTGGATCGAGATTGGACAGCTGACCAACCAGGGTCGAGCTGTTGAAGAACCGACGATATTCGTCAACATCGCTGGGAAAGACTGCCGAGACGAACTCGACAGCCTCGTCGAGCTCGTCCAGATGGCCTGTCACGCCGTCTGACACCACGAGCTGTTGCCGTTCGACCGCTTGTTCGAATATGAGCTCCTGCTCTCGTTCAGCGGCGTCTTGCTGGACGATGGCCATCAGCGTCGTGACCGCTAAACCAAGCAACCCAATGAGAATTGGGAGGGTGGCACGCGAAAACAAGGTCGGCTTCGCCCCCGAAATCGTCGCCTTTTCGTCCACGAACGTTCAATCGGCACCAGAAGTGTCAAGATTGAGGTCCTACCGAATCAGGTGAATGCAGCAGCGACAGCAGCCTCGGCATGAATTTGTGTGGTGGCGAAATACGGCAAGAACACGTCATCGGCTGCTACCAGCAACTCGATCTCGGTACATCCGGCGATGACGCCCTCTGCCCCGGACGACCCCAGCCGGTCGATGATGTCCAGATACTGCTCTCGACTCTCGCGACTCAAAACACCCTGCACCAGCTCGTCGTAGATCACATCGTGGATGATCGTCTGCTCTTCCTCACTCGGTACGAGCACTGTGAGCCCATGAGATTCGAGTCGTTCTCGATAGAACGCCTCTTGCATCGTGAACCGTGTGCCGAGCAGGCCAACAGAGGAAAGACCCTTCTCGAGCACGGCCTTGGCAGTCGCATCTCCCAAGTGCACGAAGGGAACGTCGATCGCTTGCTCAATGGCGTCGGAGACCCGGTGCATCGTGTTGGTGCACAAGACGATGAGTTCAGCGCCGGCAACGACGAGTCGCGACGCATCGGCGGCCAGAACCTGCCCGGCCCGTTCCCAGTCTCCGCTCGCCTGAAGAGCTTCGATTTGAGCGAAGTCGTAGCTGCGGATGATCAGGTCGGCGGAGTGCACGCCGCCCAATCGTTCTCTCACCTCGGTATTGATCAGTTCCTCGTAATGAACCGATGATTCCCAGCTCATCCCGCCAAGCAATCCAATTGTCTTCATCGCATGAGTCTGCCTGTGCGATACTGCTCGACGATGGATGTTCTTGTAGAGATGACTTCGGGTGCCGGCTGGCTCGCTCGTGAGAACGAACGAATCGTCTACCTCCCCAATTCCGAATCGATCGATGTCGCACACGATGTGATCGAACCGCTGCTCATTCCACGCGACGTGGATGAGAGTTTCGCCACGCTTCGCGACTGGATCCACTCGGGCAGACCTCTGCCCACGATGCTCCTGGTCGGACTTGAGTCGTCGGTTCGACTCATGAGTTATGAGCTGACGTCTGGCCTCACGGTCACCGAGGCCGAGACCGATCAGACCCACCAGCTCGACATCGGCACCACCACCGAGATCGTCACCGTTGGCAAGATCACCAGCCTCGCTGCTGATGACGACGCCGAAGAAGCCTCGGGCATGTTGGTCGAAGGTGTCGTTCGAGCCGGGGGCCTACGGTTGCACATGCACCGAGGCTGGGGCACTGCGGGTCCTCGCGACACCGCCGCCCATTTGCCGTCGAGCGATCTCGAGCTCGAGCTCGACGGACAGACCATCGTGGTCGGAAACGGCCTGGTTCTTGGACGGTGGCCATACTCACACTCCGACTTCAACGAAGCGCTGGAACCCCTGATCCTGAGCGACCCGGCGGTCTCGCGTTTGCACGCGGAATTGTGGCCTACGGCGGGGGCCCTCAGCGTGTTCGACAAGGGATCACACAACGGCACCTGGGTCATACGAGGATCGACCGGGCAATCGGTGAAGGTCTCCGCCGAAACACCTCAGATCGTCGAATCCGGCGATCAGATACGTGTTGGCGACACAACTCTGCAGGTTCGCTGAGAGCGTTCAGCTCAGGCCGACCAAACGAATTCCTTTGTTTGTTTGGAATACGGCCGATAGCCACATTGTCATTCCGCGAGGGAGTTCTCAATGTCGGTTGATCACAGGGCCCGTGGCATCCACGTTTCATCAGGAGAGGGAATCGTTGCTCACCTCCCGAACCTCACCGCGTTCGCAAAGGGTGATGAGTCCCAGCTGAATGAGCTGTTGGTGCGCCTCAACGCACTCGCGGATGCGCCGTGGCATGAGGTGGTTCGAACCCTGACCGCCGGAATTGCTGAATCGAACTTCGACGCACACCCTGACGTCGCCTGCGTCTCGATCGGGGAAGATCGGGTCGCCGCCCTCGTGTTCGGCGACACCACCTTGTCGGTCACCACCGACGGCACTGAACACACGTTGAACGGTTGCGATTCGAGCACATGGATCGATGTCGCCATCCACGGCGTCGTCGGCCAGGTCCGCGCGGGTCAACAATCCGACTCGATCATCGTCGGCGTCCTTCGCGACGGTGTTGTCCCTGCCGGCGGGTTCCTCCTCGATACCGCCGGACCCATGCCGTCCTCCGGGCGCTGGATCGACTCGAATGAAGACAAGTCGACAGCCGCTGCCGCACCACCGCCCGTTCCATCCGAAGAGACCGTGGCGACCGAAGAGACTGTGGCGACCGAGTCAGTCGAGACGAACGGAGCCGACGAAACGCCGGCAGCGCCGACCGAGCGTGCGCCTTCCTTGGAAGACGAATATGACGCGGAAGCCCGACGGCTCAAAGGCATGTTCGCCCGACTCGATGAGCGACATCGCGAAGATCCGCTCAATGGACTAGATGATCTCGCACGTGACGACGATGTGCCGGACGCCCAAGGTGAGAAATCAGTCGAAGAGGCTTCCCATACAGGCGAGTTCGGTGGATCGAGTGACGATGAAGTGCCGGCCGCCAACGAAGAAGCTTCGGTCACCCCAGCCGCCGAGACACCTCCAGAAATCCCGACTGCTGGTAGTCCATCGACGACCACGCTGGCCCCAGCCCGCCCACAACTACGTGGCGTGTTGTGCCCAGATGGTCACCTGACCAATGGAGACGATCTCAAGTGCCGCTCGTGCGGGTTGGCCGTCGATTCCGACGCCGAGATGATCATGGGCAATCGTCCAATTCTTGGTCAGTTGACGTTCGACGATGGCGCCGTTCTTGCTGTTGATCGACCCGCGGCAATCGGATCCGATGTTCCGCAGGGGTACGAGATCGATGGCGAACCAGCCACGGTCGTGCGTCTCGACGATGGTCTCGGAGGCGTCTCCCCTGTCCAGGTGGAGGTCCGCACCGTCGGGTGGGATGTCGAGATTCATGACATGAACTCCGAGAACGGCACCTACACGATCCTTCACGGCGAGCGACAGACGCGAACACGGCTTCGCGCCGGCCAATCGGTCTCGCTTCAGGACGGCATGATGGTCGAGGTGGGCAGTCGCAACTTCACCTACTCCGTCGGCTCACAAGGCTAGGAATTCGTCGTCGACCGTCACTGCACGGCGGCGACGAGAAGTGGCACGAGCTGACGCTGAAGGTCACCGACGCCGGCACCCTCGGGTAGAGGTATCAGGTTCGACGAGACTGCGTAGCTGACGTCGTACTCAGGCAGATATCCAGCCTGGGATCGGAATCCTGGCACACCGCCGCCGTGTGAATACACCGTCACTCCGTCGACGTTGTCGTTGCTGATGCCCAGCCCGTAGTCGACATCGAGCACGGGGGTCGTCATCTGCTCGATCAGGTCGTCGCTCAATATCGTGCCGTCGAACATGGCCTTGATCACCGCAGAGACCGACTCCATCTGCGCCTCGTTGCCACCGCCGGTCCATCCCGACGATTGGAGCACATCTTGTGGCAGGGAGAACACCGCAGCGACAGGCTCGTCGTTGATCGTCAGCCCCTCGGTGTCTTCCCGACCGATGATCGCTGTCGCCGCGAGGTACATGAGACCGCGTCCGTATCCGTTGACCGTCACCTCTGGTGGAAACTCTTCGGGTGTCAGATAGATGTTCTCCGCCCCAGCGGGTTGGAAGATTCTGGCGCGCATCTCCGCGGCCGCGGAGTTCCCCGTCACCGTCTCGATCACCCGCCCCAGCGAAAGGAAACCGCCGGTCTCGTAGCTGTACTGCTCACCGGGAGCGAAGAGCGGTTCCTGCGAAGCCAACCATTCGATGATCTCCTCCGGTTCGATGGGTGTCTCGAGACGCTCACCGGCGAGCGCGTAGAAGACCGGGTCCAGGGCGTACTCCTTCAGCCCGTTCGTGTGGTCCATGAGCTGACGGATCGTGATGTCGTCGGCGTACGGGTAACCCTCGAGCCATTCGGGCAGGTAGGTGCGGACGGGCGCATCGAGTTCCACGAGTCCCTCCTCGACGAGCTGCAGAACCACCGCAGCGGTCATGGGCTTGGTGACGCTGGCGATGCGGAAGTAGTCGTCTGGGGTCACGGGATCTTCGGTGACAATGTCGGTCACGCCGCTCGCGACGTTGATCGGTTCCGCGCCGGGTATCCGAACCGACAACGAAACGGCCGGTGCGCCGTTCTCTTCCTGCCAATCAACGAGGAGTGCTTCGAGCTCGGCGGCCACGGTTTCGAGGGGGTCGACATCCTCGATCGGATCGTCTTCGACAATCTCTGCTTCGACCTCGGTCACCGGCGGCGCCTGGGTTGTGGTTTCGGCGGTCGTCGTCACCTCGGCCACCGCTTCTTCAGCTGTCGTCTGTGGCGGCAGCGTGGTGCTCGAATCGGAGCCGCATGCGAAGGCGATCATCGAAAGAGCCACCAAGAGGGAACCGAGGCGAAGAGACAACACGGGGCGCATCATGGCCGAGAAGTTATACCCCTGTTTGCCGCCACGACGGTCACAACCGCCATTCGACGCAACTGGACCGATGATGCCCATGAGGTAATCTGACGACGTTCGCGGGTGTAGTTCAATGGTAGAACATCAGCTTCCCAAGCTGAATACGCGAGTTCGATTCTCGTCACCCGCTCCAGTCGAAGCACGACTCACCACCCGCTGACAGTCGCCGGGCGACGTCAGAGCGACAACTATTGTGAGCCAGTGCTCTTCAACTCGGCCGCGTTCTTGTGGCTCTTCTTGCCGGTCGTCTTGTTGGTGCACACACCGCTCATACGGTTCTCGGTTCGACTCGCGAACCTCTTCCTTCTCATCGCCAGCCTGTTGTTCTACATCTGGGGCAGCGGCGCATTGGTCGTGCTGCTCGGCGTCTCCGTGCTGATCGATCACTTCGCGGCGTCCACAGCCTTCCGGGGCCGGCAACGCAACAACCAGAAGATGGTGCGCAGCGCTGTGTTCGTCTCGGCGATGGCCAACGTCGGGCTTCTTGGCTGGTTCAAGTACGCAGGGTTTCTGGGAAGGACGATCGACTCGATCGCCGAGGCCTTCGGCATGGGGTCGATCGCCGTTCCCAGCGTTGTACTTCCCATTGGGATTTCGTTCTTCACGTTCCAATCGATGAGCTACACATTCGATGTGGCCAACGGAAAGATCGAGCCGTTCCGAGACCCCTTGCGTCTACTGCTCTATGTCAGCCTGTTCCCCCAGCTCATCGCCGGGCCGATCGTGCGAGCGAGCGACATCGCCGAGGAACTCCGTCACCGGCAGGTCGGTATCGATCGGATCGGCAACGGTTTCTCTCGGTTCTCCTGGGGGTTGGCCAAGAAGGTTCTGATCGCCGATTCGGTCGCCCCGCTCGTCGACGCATCGTTCGGTGCGGATCCATCGACGCTGGGAGCTTGGATCGCTGCGTTGAGCTACGCAGTCCAGATCTACTTCGACTTCTCCGGCTACTCCGACATGGCGATCGGCCTTGGCATGATGCTCGGATTCACGTTTCCGGAGAACTTCCGCCGGCCATACGCGGCGATGACGGTCACCGACTTCTGGCGGCGTTGGCACATCACCTTGTCGTCATGGTTCCGCGACTATCTGTACATTCCAGCCGGCGGCAATCGCGGCGGCCCTCGCAAGACCATGCGAAATCTCCTCTTGGTCTTCTTCGTCACCGGGCTGTGGCACGGAGCTGCCTGGACATTTGTTGTCTGGGGGCTGTGGCATGGATCGGCGCTACTCATCGAACGGTCATTTGGGATCACCGCCGAAACACAGAGACCGTTGCTTCGTCTGTGGACCGCGGTGATCGTGCTCGGCGGTTGGGTCCTGTTTCGTTCTCCCGACATGGGTGTTGCCACCAGCATGTTGCGCGCCATGGTTCTACCGACCGGTGGTCTTCGGGCGGAGGTGCTCGATGCCATGACTCCTCTCACCGTCACTGCATTGATTGGTGGACTGGCACTAGCAGCGATGCCCGAGCGCATTCGACCCATTGATCTGCTCACCGATCCTCGCGTCGCTGGAGGCGCAGTTCGTTTCACGCTGTATTTTTTCGCCCTGCCGCTCGTCGCGTTGCGCGTCGTGGCCGCGACCTTCAGTCCGTTCCTCTACTTCCAGTTCTGATCAAAGTGACGAAACCTCCTGACCCGTTGTCTGCACCCGAAGCGCGAAAAGTGACGCCCCGATTCAACGTCGCGGCGTTGGCGGTGTTCATCTTCCTCCCCTTCGTGGGAGCGGTGCTTGGCCTGTCTGGTGGAGCGACCGACCTGGAGTCGCGTAGAGAACAAGGGTTTCCCGATCTCCGTGAGGCACCGTTGGACGAGGCTCGTTGGGCCGACGTGGGGAAATGGTTCGAAGACCGGTTGCCAGCTCGTGCGACGGCCATCGATCTCGAGGCCAGAAGTGCGCGCCTGGTTGGAGGTCGCGAGGCTGGCAACGATCTGGTCGGACTCGGAACCGGGGGATGGTTGTTCTACAGGGCCTCATTGAACCAGGCGTGCATCTCATCCGACGGCGAACGTTCTCTCCGCGCCGAGATCGAAGTCGCTGGACGGCTGTTGGAGTCGACCGGTCGACGGCTGGTCGTGTCCATCGCTCCTGATCGCGCCACCGTGGCCTCCCGGCAACTCGGCGGGCTCGATGCAGAGTGTGTGCAACAGAATCGTGTGGTGGTCGAAAACCTCGCTGATCACCCCGATGTCATCGACCTCGCGGATGCCGTTGGCGGTACTGCGCACGCGCTGACATTGGATACCCATTGGAGTCCTTCAGGAGCGATCGCAGCTGCGGAACTGATCGTCGACGCAATCCAGCCAGGGCTGTGGGAGGAACCTGACCTGATAGTCACATCCATCGACCGTTCGGGCGACCTTCAACGGTTCCTGCAAGACGATGGATTCGAAGTCATCGAATACCCAAGATTCGATCGGCAAGACGCGAGCCAAGTGGCCGAGGTCGAGACACCCGCCCCGAACTTTCCGATGGTCGAATCGTTGACTCCCGGCGGCGACGAACTCAACGTGGTCCTTCTCCACGACTCGTTTGGCGGCAATCGCGAGGCTGACGGGGGAACCGCTGTCGGCTTGGCGGCGGAGTACATCAGACCGTGGTTCGAGAACTTCACGAGTATCAGATTGCCCCAAGACGGTGCACCGCTGATCGGCCAAGCACCGGTGGCTGCGAGGATCGTGGAGGCGGACGTCGTGGCCTTGCTCTTCGTGCAGCGATTGCTCCCAAATCACCTTGCCCACGGCCAAGTCGTCGCTCCCCTGGTATCAGCGTTGATTCACGAACTCGACGCGCAGCCCCTCTCGACGCAAACCACTAGAGAAGGACAGATCACGATGCCTACATCGGACGCGGGCGCTGTCGTGCTCGACGGCCTCGAGCCTGGTCTGACCACCGAGTTGTCCGTGACCGCCACAGCCGGAGCAATTCTCGGGCGCGTCGACATGGACGAGCGCGTCGTCCTGCACGTCGACGAGGGCACAGTGCTGACGCTTGGCCCTGAGGCCACCTCCGTCATGTTTGTCGCCCTCCCCTGAGATCGGGAGGTAGCAGATCGGAACCCTCCGGATCACGTCGTATCGCTCACCAGTGGGGATCAGCTTCGGATGCGAAATGTCTTGCGAGAAGACCCGCAGCTCGGATGAGTGAATGCACGGTCTCCCAGATCTTCGTGGCCATCATTCTTCACCGTCCGCTGTCGCCCGTTCCGTCTCGACCTCGACAACCTGAACGGTCAGCGACACCGGCTCGGAGAGCTCCGTGGCCAGCTGTTCTGCAAGATCCTCCGTGGATGGCATAAAGCCCGATTCTGTGACGACCAAATCGACCAACAGCTCTTCGGCGATCCGCTCGACCGACACCGTCACCATCTCTGCGCCATCACCCGACGAATCGATGTATTCGTGCAGCCAGTGCTCGACATCTTCGGTCGGATCGCTCGGCGGCAATACCGTCGCCCTCGTGATGTGCAACGGCAGAATCATCACGATCACCGCGAGCGACGCCCAGCGCAGCCCGCCGACGATGTACCCCGAGCCGAGCCGAAGCCGGCTGTGAGACACGAGTCCGCATACGAGAAACGTCAGCGCGGCACTCATGATGATTCCGGCAACGTTGGCAAGGAAGAGCAAGAACGCACCGGTCGCAAGTCCGAACTCTCGGATCTCCAGCGTGATGCCAACGACAGCCAGCGGTGGGACGAGGGCAACGGCTACGGCCACCCCGGTGAGCGCATCTGCGGCGGCTTTGCGGATCTGCGCATAGGCACCGGCGGCTCCGGCGGCCAGAGCGATTCCCAGGTCGAGCAGGTTCGGCGATGTACGGGCCAAGATCTCCGATGGCAGCGGATCCATCGATCCGGGGAACGCGAGTGAGGTTGCGGCCGCGAGGCCGATCGCGCCAACGGTTCCCGCAACGAGCACCACCAACTGTCGAAAGAATTGATGCGGTTGTCCTATGACCAGCGCAGCCGCTGCGCCGAGGACGGGACTCATCAGCGGAGCGACCAACATGGCACCGATGACCACTGCCGTGGAGTCGGCCAACAGCCCCATCACCGCGATCAAGACCGACAGTGTCATCAACGCAGCGAATCGGCGGGCGAAGCGACCGAAGCGGAATCCCTCGTGGAACAGGTCTCTGAGGATCCGGTCGCGATCGATCTCGCTCAAGTCACCGAGCTCGACTCGACCAAGGAGCCGCACGATTCGAGCGAATGGCCCCCGACCGAGTTTCTTCGATGATGCGAGCGCAGCCTCTGGTTGTTGCTCCGGTTCCTTCAGCGGCTGCACGATTTCTCTCGGAACCATCTCTTTGGTCATCTGGCTGCGTCCCCCAATGTGGTCATCGAAACACACACGTTCCGTGGCAATTACATGACGACTGTAACGCAACTGCAACAAAACGTCCACGATAGTCATAAAAGTCCGGAAAATCGGCGGCAAGACGCGGCTTTTTCGATGACGAACCGCTGCTCCACGAGCCACGGACCAACTGCTCGAAACCCCGCTAAATAGCGTAAAAAATCAGTCGATAGTTAACCACGATGGCAACGAAGGCAGGGCCCACTCAGGGCGCTGAAAGACACGAGGAAACCGTCAATCGGTGGAAATCACGGCCCCGATTGGCCTGGACTCTTCGCGCGCTCATCGTGATCTTGCCAATCGCCTCGAGTATCGCCTTCACGGCTCTCGCCGGCCGTGTCTATTCCGCAGAAGACCTGGGCATTGGCCGTTGGACGTGGATCTTCTGCGTCTTCATCTTGGCCAACCTGCTTCTGGCGGCGCTCCGTCAGGTCACCTCGCGACTGCTGCCACTCGTAGCGCTGATGAAGTTGACGCTCGTCTTTCCCGACAATGCGCCTTCCCGAGCCAAAGCAACGCTTCGCAAGTCCAGCTCGAGGACCATGCTTCGAAACATGGAGGAAGCCAGGGCGAACGGCGAAACAGAGGGTGCCGCAGGACATGGTGAATATCTCGCACAGCTTCTCACCGAGGTCAACGAACATGACCGATTGACTCGAGGTCACTCGGAACGGGTCCGCTCCTATGCCGAGATGATCGGCGAAGAGCTCAAGCTCGACGACGACGACATGAACAAACTGCGCTGGTCAGCGCTGTTGCACGACGTGGGCAAGATCTCCGTTCCATCCGAGATCTTGAACAAGAACGGGCGCCCGACCGAGGAAGAGTGGAAGATCCTCTCGAACCACCCGACCGCTGGTATCGAGATGCTCGAGCCGCTTCGACCGTGGCTCGGTGACTGGATTCACTCTGCCGATCAGCACCACTGTCGATGGGACGGCAACGGGTACCCCGAGAAGCTGAAGGGCAAAGAAATCTCGCTCGCTGGTCGTCTGGTCGCCATCGCCGACGCCTACGACGTGATGACCAGCGCCCGCTCGTACAAGAAACCGCTCGGACCAGAGCTCGCTCGACAAGAACTCACCTCGTGCGCAGGAGAACAATTCGATCCGACGCTCGTTCGAGCCTTTCTCCAGATCGGCCTCACTCGTCTCAAGACCGTCGCTGGCCCACTCGCCTGGTTGGCCAACCTCACCGGATCTCTTCAACTCCCCGTCCCTGCAGCAGGTGTCGTGACCAGTGGCGCCGTCTCGGCGAGCGTCGCATCTGCGGGCATTGCCGTGGCCACCTTCACGGGACTGGTTGCACCGACGGAGCCCGACGCTCCGGTGCTGGCGTTCGAGGACCCCGTGCCCGTAGAAGAGGTCGTCGAGGAAGTGGTCGAAGACCTCGTCATCGACCCGATCGTCGTGAACAGCGCCGAGGGCACGAGGGTCGAGATCGTGATTCGCGCACGAGGCGGCGAAGGAGAGCTCGACTTCACAATCAACGAACCCGAGCACGGAACGGTCACGGTCATCGAGGACACGAACCCGACGGACACGGCCTTCTTGCCTGACGCCGGAGATGGGTATGAAACGACGGTCGTGTACATCCCCGACGCCGGCTTCTTCGGCGAGGACACGTTCACCCTCGAGGTCTGCGATGCCGGCAACGTCTGCGAGAGCCACACCGCGACGATCCGGGTCCAGAGAAACAATCGCGCACCGGTCGCCAACGACGACGAAACCACCGTCGCTGCAGGCGAGAGGATTCTCGTCGACGTGCTACTCAACGACTCGGACCCGGACGGAGATCTGATCCGTGTCACGGGTGTTGGGTCAGCCGAGCATGGCGATGTGCGTCTGGTGGGTTCATCGGTTGTCTACGAGGCTGAAGATGGGTACGACGGCGTCGACACATTCACGTACACAGTCGATGACGGCGAGAGTGCGACAGCAACCGGCCAGGTCACGGTGACGGTCGTCGGTCCACCAGCACCCACCACGACGACAACCACCACCGCCCCAACGACCACGACGACGGTGCCGCCGACCACGACCACCACCGCCCCGACGACCACCACGACGGTGCCACCGAATCCCGTGCCCATCGTGGTCGACGAGTCCGCAAGTGTCGTCGAAGACGGCACCGTTCTCATCCCGGCACTGGCAAACGACAACGATCCCGAAGGCGAGGCCCTCACCCTGGTTCGGTTGACCGCACCCAGCAACGGAGCGGCAGTCATCGAGGCCGGCCAGATCCGTTACACACCGACGGCTGACTACAACGGACCGGACAGCTTCACCTACACCGTGTCCGATGGGGCGAACGAGGTGGTTGGCACGGTGAACGTCACCGTTGACCCCGTCAATGACCCGCCAGTGGTCGCAGGCAGTGGTCTGACCCTCTCGGAGTTGGCAGCCACAGGTTCCACCGCTTTCATCGTGAATGCCACGGATGTGGACAACGACCCCCTCAGCTACACGATCGTCAGTGGCAACGGAGCTGGCCTCTTCGCCATCGATCCGGACGGTGCCGGTTCAACGCTCTCACCACTCGACTTCGAAACACAGTCGGTCCACACGCTCGGCATCGAAGTCACCGACGGAACGATCGCCCAGGTCATCTCGGTTGACGTCACCGTCACCGACATAAACGAAACCCCGATCGCCGGCGACGATCTCGTGGCCACGACAGAGGACACCCCAGCTGTCTTTGCGCTGGGCGCAAACGACTTCGACCCCGACGTCGATGTGCTCACCTGGCAGATCCCTGCAACGACCGACAACGGGACAGCTCTCGTGGCCGTCGACGGTGATGTGTCGTACACACCTCCAAGCAACGTCAGTGGCGCCGACGGCTTCACCTACACCGTCACCGACCCCGACGGCCTTGTCTCGGCTCCAGCCAACGTCACGATCATGATTGTGTCCGACAACGATCCACCGGTCGCCAACGATGATGCGGGGCTGGCGTTCGCTCTCGCCGAGGACTCATCGATCACGACGGGCAATGTGACCGCCAACGACACAGACGTCGACAACCCCGTAGACGCAACCAGCGTCGCCATCGTCACCGACGTCACCAACGGCACCCTCACCAACAACAACGACGGAACCTTCGACTACACCCCAGACCTCAACCACAACGGCACCGACACCTTCACCTACACCATCACCGACGGCGCACTCACCTCGAACACCGCAACCGTCACCCTCACCATCAGCCCCGACAACGACGCCCCCGTTGCCGCCGACGACTCGGGCGTGGACTTCACGGTGCTCGAGGACGGATCGTTCACGACGGGCAATGTGACCGCCAACGACACAGACGTCGACAACCCCGTAGACGCAACCAGCGTCGCCATCGTCACCGACGTCACCAACGGCACGCTCACCAACAACAACGACGGAACCTTCGACTACACCCCAGACCTCAACCACAACGGCACCGACACCTTCACCTACACCATCACCGACGGCGCACTCACCTCGAACACCGCGACCGTCACCCTCACCATCACTCCAGATAACGACGCCCCCGTCGTGACCGACCCGGGCGACCAAGCCGGCATCAGCGGCGAACCATTCAGCCTGCAGATCGTTGGCAGCGACGTCGATTCGGCGACGGTGACCTACGGCGCGACGGGCCTTCCCGGCGGCGTATCGATTGATGTCGATGGTCTGATCTCGGGAACTCCGGCTGCGGGCGGCACCTCAACCATCACCGTGACCGCAACGGACGACGGCTCGCCGGGGCTTTCCGACTCGGTCACATTCGACTTGGTCGTCGATGACTACCAAGTCTCTTCACTCGCTGGCACGTTGCACATCACCGAGGTGCTCTATGTCGGCACGACGGTCCCCACCGAAGAATTCGTGGAGATCACCAACAGCGGAGCAACCCCGATCGACCTGACCAACTTCCGTCTGGCCGACTCCGACCTCAAGAACGACGGCGCCCAGACCGTCGACTACAGCATCCCCACCGCCGACCATTGGGGCACCGCGTCGACACTTCAACCGGGTGAACAAGCGGTCATCTGGCTGTCCTATGACGGCGCCACGTTGCCTCCGGTGACCAACCCGGCGACAGGTCTCGAGTACGTGATCAACAACGGTGGTGCGGCAACGCTCGGCAACTTCGGCGACAGCGTCTGGCTGCTCGAGACACCATCGCTCATCATCGACTACATGGCGTACTTCGGCGGTGGCGGCGACACCGCGCCACCCGCATCGCTCAACCTATGGGACTCAACCGATCAGGGTTCGCTGTTCGTCGGTGCCCTCGGTCGATCGCTTGCACTGACGCCGCACAATGTGGACGGCAATACCGCGTCCTGTTGGGAAGAGTCCGGAAGCGGCGCTGCCGCTGCGCGTTGTCCTGGAGCACCCGCAACCATCGACTCACCCGCTGGCGGGCTGCGCCACAGCGCCGGTCTCAACAACAACGGCGGCGGTATCTATGGTGCGCACGTCATGATCAGCGAGTTCTCCAACGTTGGCGGCGCTACTGGCACCAACGACTTCATCGAGCTGTACAACCCAACCGCTGCACCGGTCGACATCGAGGGTTGGCAGCTGGAGATCGCCGATGACACCGCCATCCAACAGACGATCCTTTTGACAGGTGCGAATACCGTCTTGCCGTCTGGCGGTCACTACCTCATCGATGAGCTGGGCACCGGCGATCAAACTCTTGTGGGAATGACCGACGCGTTGGCCATTCGCATTCGCGACGGCGCAACCGCCGTCGACGAGGTAGGCACCGCAGAACGAAACAACGGCGGTTCGGAGAACCCGGGCCTCTGGAGCGAGGGCACCGGCGTGCCACCGCTCACCGACATCGGCGGGTACGAACAGAGCTGGGAGCGACTGCTTGCCTCGGGTGTCGGCAACTGCATCGACACTGAAGACAACAGCGTCGACTTCATCCGTCGACTCACCGCAGCGCAGGTCAATCCGCAGTCCAGCGCCGACCCCGTCGAACCATGTGGCGCATACGCAGCTCCGACCCCGCCGAATCACCTCGTCATCACCGAGTTCCGCTCAGATGGCCCGAACGGTGGCGGCGATGAGTTCCTCGAAGTATTCAATCCAACCAGTGGAACGATCTCTCTCTCGGGTTACGAACTTCGAAAGTCAGGTAGTGGAGGCGACGAGTACATCTTCCCCGCCGTGGATCTCGCCCCCGGACAGCACTACCTCGTCGGCGGCAACAACTACCCGGGACCGGTAGACGGAATCCACAATGGCTTCGGGAACGGAGATGGCGGCGTTGACCTGTACGACACCAACGCTGGCTCGATCGTCGACTCAATCAACACCGACGAGTCTCCACCGAACCTCCCCCGGATCGACGGCCAGATCGACCAGACATATACGCGGCGGGCTGGCGGTTGCCAGGACACCGACGTGATGATCGATGACTTCTACCTCACCGGTGCGCCGACGCCGAGAACGTCGAGTGACACCGCGATCCCTTGTTAGTCGAAGCGCGTGAGCTGGGTGTCCCGCAACCCGCTCGACCTCAGACGCCGAGGAAAAACTTTCGGGTTTCCTTGGCTTGATCGACCAGGGCGTCGTCGCCTGAGCGCTCCGCAGCGTCGATGAGCCACTCATAGGCCTCGCCACACTCGGCGGCATGGTTGAAGTGCACCTTGCTGAGTACGCCGATCACTTCGTGCATCGTGTCTGCTCCCAGCACCTTCGACAAGCCCTCGATCGTGACGTCGAAGTCATCGGGGAGCGATGGAAGCTCGACGATGTCTGGTTTCACGCCCGTCGCGGCCATCGAGGGGTCGACGAAGAGCTCCTCGAACGGGATGCCCGCGCGAAGGTCAGCACTCAGGTAGATGCGTGGCGAATGGTCGTATGAATAGGCACTGTGATTGACGGTGCCATCGATGAACCAGACCTCACCCTTGCGCATCCGAAAGACGGTGCCGCGCTCTGAGTGCATCGACGCAGAGCCGAGCTGGAGGGGTATGTGTACTCGAGTGAATTCATCCTCGGGCAGATCGAGATAGTCGCGATGGGGAATGAGCATGCCGTCTTCGCACATGAAGATTCGGGCCCAGAGCAGATATTCGGTCTTCCACGTGGAAGCCAAGAGCTCCTGCACGTACGGCAGCTGTTCGAGAAGAGGGGTTGCGACCGGAGGGCCGTCGTGACCGCCGAACACGATGTCGGACGGGTCGCCCGAGTGATTCATCAGGACACAGTTCTGCCAGCCCGGATTGCCGCGTGCGTAGTCGGAATATCCCCGATTGAACGGAAACGTGAGAAGCGTTGAAATGTCAGGGGTTAGCCGTTCGTCGTCAAGATCAACTCGTCCAATGATCCGCGAGTGAAGGCCATGAATCGGAGCGTGTTTGGACGTCATCCCTCCATCGGTATCGCGTGGATTCGGGGTTGTCGAGGGGTCCAGTGGCACATGCTCCATAGTGCTACTACGCCACCAACGGCCTCACTGGATCACAATCCGACCAGAATTTCTCGCGTCAGGTGGCCATCTGAGCGCGAATCAACGGAACCAGGTCGCTCACGGCCTTGTCGATGGCCAGCATCGGATCGGTGGCGAGAGGAACCAGAATCACCGAGTGCGCACCAGCTTCGTAGAGCGTGAGGAGCTCGGCGGCCACCTCAGCTGGATCGGGCGACACCGCCTCCCAACCCACGGGAGCATCAGGGTTGCGGACGATGTCCGAGGAATCCCCGAGGTGGAACGCTGCGAACACCGAGATCCGATGCTCACCATGGCGTCCAGCACGGGCTTGGCCCAATTCAATTCGTTCCAGAGCTCGACGTATCTCGTTGGGTCCATGGGCTTCACACAGGACCGTGCCGTCCGCCCTCTCCCCAGCCAGCTCGAGTGATCGTGGTCCGACGACGCCAAGCGATACGGGGGGAGCGGATGCGGGCGGGAACTCGAGACGAACGTTGCGGGCGGTGACGTATCTTCCTGCGAGATCGACCTCCTCCCCTGCCAACAGCTGCCGGACCACGTCGCACGTCTCGCCCAGCAGTGTCAGCGGAGAGTCGACACGCTCCCCCAGCTGACCCATCCACGATTGGACACCATGGCCCAAACCACACGAGATCCGCCCGGGATACAAGCGTTCCAACGTCGCCCACTCCATGGCGAGTGCCGCTGCGGTGCGGAACGGTGCGGGCGCAATCCCGTGGCCGACCACCACGTCGTCGGTCGACTCCAAGATGGCCGCCATCTGGCTGATCCCTCCGGCGAATGGCAGATCCTCGACGATCCACAGTTCATCGAAATGTGAAGCGATCGACGTCGCATGAGCTAGAGCTTGCTCTGGGGCGAGATCTCGTCTGATCATTGCGCCAAGCGCTGGAGAACGAAGTGTCACTCAGCTGACGCTACTGCGTTCGAACGATCGCTTCTCCGGCGGGCTCAGGCAACTGGCCAACTGAAGTTCGCGCATCTCTGGTGGCGCGGTCTCGGCGACGTAGATCGCTCGCCGTCGGTTTTGGACGGTCGGGCATCCAGACCTCGCCAGTCCCCAGCGACCGAGTCGAGAGTGGAGACGCAGACAGAGAACCCCCGCCCGGTGGGGTCGCGCCCGGCACCACGATGTTGTCGATGTAGATGCCCTCGAAGTCGTTGTAGTTGGCATCTCCCGTGTCGAACGCGAACACCAGCTGCACCGTCGAGCCAGCAAACCCAGCGAGATCGACGGTGATGTGCTCCCAGAGTCCACCCGTCCCCCCGTCTCGAGAGACGGCATACAACACGCTGCCGCCGGGGAGCACCGACAACGACAACTCATCCCACGTTCCACTACCGAATACCTCGACCTCGCGCCACACGTCGAACTCGACGATGGTCGATCCCGACGTCGGGACGACGAACGCGGGGCTCGTGGCCGTCCCGGAGTTGGTTCCCGTGCTCTCGTAGGTTCCTCCGGTCCCCGTGCCGTAGTGCAGGGAGAACGACGGGCTCACCGATCGACTGCTGTTGATGTTCCAGAGGCCGTTCATCGTCCAGCCCTCGGGATCGCCCGCAGCGTCGAAGCAATAGGTGTACGAACCACCACCTGATCCCACCGCAGCTGCAACCGGCTCGGTCCATGTCAGAATCACAGGTGCCGTCCATGCAACACCGGCGACAGCAGCGCCCTTCTTCAAAAGGGCGCGGCGAGACGGTTCGCTCGAGTCGGCGGACAACGAAACCATGTCGTCCCGTCGGTCTGCGGGGTTCTAAGTTGAGACGGCCGAGGAGGCCTTGAGAGTGACCAACAACAAGCCAGCTTCCGACATCACGATCAGCCACGACCTGATTCACACGATGCTCAAGGAGTTCGTCCCAGAGCTTGCCGACCAGCCGCTCACCCTGCATGGCGAAGGTTGGGACAACGAGATCCACCGTCTCGGCGATGATCATGCGGTTCGCCTCCCTCGACGCGAAGCCGCGGCAGTCCTGATCGAGAATGAACAACGATGGCTGCCAGAACTTGCGGAGAGGCTCCCGCTGCCGATCCCAACCCCCACCTACAGCGGACGCCCCGCCTTTGGGTTCCCTTGGGCGTGGAGCATCGTTCCGTGGCTTCCCGGCATCCCGCTCGCGCACACTCCACGCCCCGAGAGCGAACGACTGATGGACGAACTCTCGGGATTTCTGAATGCGCTTCACACACCCGCGCCTGAAGATGCCCCAGAGAACCCTCACCGTGGTGGTCTCCTGCCGGAGCGAAGAGGCCTTGTTCACGACCGCATCGATCAGATCCCCAACATCGACTCGCAGGCGGTACACGCGTTGTGGGACGAACTCGTCGATACCCCGGTGTGGGGCGGCGATGCGATATGGCTTCATGGTGATCTTCACCCGCTCAACCTGTTGGTGCGCGGCGGCCGTTTGAGCGCGGTGATCGACTTCGGCGATATCACGTCCGGGGATCCGGCGACCGACTTGTCCATCTCCTGGATGGTGTTCGACTCTGAGGAACGCACCGAATTTCGAAAACGTCTGACGATCGACGGACGCAGCGTCGACATCCACACATGGAATCGAGCTCGGGCGTGGGCCCTGTCCCACGCAACGGCCGTTCTCACGAACTCGGCGGATGACCCAACGATGCGTCGCTTGGGTGAGGCCACCTTGTCAGCAGTGTTGGCCTGAGGTGGCAATCCAAGATCGCGAAGCGGTACAAAAACGCACACTCGCAACGCTGTGGATCTCCGCGGTATTCAGCCGCGGAGCTGTCTCGGCAATGTTCCCCGTCTCGGTGCTCGCAATCAAGGACATGCTGGGCGCAGATACGTGGGCTGGGCTCGCCACTGGAGCCGCGACGGTCGGCTCAGCGTTCGGTGCCATGTGGCTGGCGAACTTCATGCTTCGACGAGGCCGGACACCTGCGCTCTCGGCGGGTTTCGCCGTTGCGACGATGGGCGGTTGCCTCGCGATCGTCGCCATCCAGCTCTCATCACTTCTCCTCTTCCTGCCTGCCATGGTGCTGGTGGGTGTCGGCTCGGGAACATCCAACCTCTCGAGGTACGCAGCGGCCGACCTCGCGCTGGAAGAACGCCGCTCTCGTGACATCAGCACCGTCATATTCGCTGCGACATTCGGCGCAGTTCTGTTTCCGCTCTTCATCGGCGTCACCGGCGGGTGGGCAGAGTCCTTGGGCTTCGATTCGAACATCGGTGGCTTCGGCATGGCCGTCCTTCTGTTCGTGGTGGCGGGCGGAGTCATTTGGGTGTTCATGCGACCCGATCCCCTGGTCTTCGCGGGAGGCGTCGATCCGCTGGCGAAGCGCAAGGACAGCGTGCCATTTCGTCGAGCTGTCGCGATCGCCTGGGAACGACCGCTCGCACGTCTCGCGTTCGTGACACTCGTCGTCGCCCAAGCGGTCATGGTCATGGTCATGGCGATGACACCGCTACACATGGAAGCTCATGGACACGGCAATGGCACCGTAGGAGCGGTGATCTCGGCCCACACCGCGGGAATGTTTGCGTTCGCTCCGGTGGCGGGCTGGTTCTCCGACCGAGCAGGGCGTCTCCCCACGATCGCTGCCGGTGGTTTGATTCTCGTACTGGCCACGATTCTGACCGCACTGGCCGGAGAGGCACCGCGTCTATTGATGTTCCCCGGTCTGTTTCTGCTCGGACTTGGCTGGAGTTTCGGAATCATCGCCGGATCGGCGCTTCTCACCGAGTCGGTCGACCTTGCGGACCGGGTCACGGTGCAGGGTGCAGCGGATCTCGCCACGAACATCGCGAGCGGCACGGGCGCGCTGGCGTCAGGAGTTGTGCTCTCGATGTCGGGATTCCACACATTGTCGTTCGTGGGTATGGCCGCGGCGGGTGGACTTCTCGTCCACGCCTACTTCGAGCACCGACTCGCGCAGCGCACGGCTGCGCTTCAGTCCTAAGACGCGAGCGCCTCGACGGCCGAGTCAGAAGCGGTGTAGCTGTATCCGAGAGCATCGGCGACGTGGGGTTCGGTCACCGATCCGCCACTCACGTTGAGACCATTGCGCAGATGCGGAAAGCGCATCATCGCAGCCTTCGGTCCCATGTCAGCCAGTGCAAGCGTGAACGGAAGTGTTGCATTGTTCAGTGCGTAGGTGGACGTGCGCGGGACAGCTCCCGGCATGTTCGCCACTGCGTAGTGCACGACATCGTCGACGATGTAGACCGGGTCTTGATGGGTTGTTGGGTGGGAGGTCTCGAACGCGCCACCCTGATCGATCGCGACATCGACGAGCACCGATCCGGCCCGCATGTTCTTGACCATTTCGGCGGTGACCAGCTTGGGCGCGGTGTCTCCATGGACAAGGACTGCGCCGATCACCACATCTGCATCAGCGACAAACTGTTCGAGGGCGTCGCCCGTCGAATAGACGGTGGTCACGGCGGCTCCCCAGCGGGACTCGCAACGGTCGAGGACGTCATTGCTCCGGTCGAGGATGGCGACATCACCGCCGAGGCCAATGGCCATTTCCGCTGCGTGTTGGCCAACGACGCCGCCGCCGATGATCACGACCTTCGCCGACGGGACTCCCGGCACTCCGCCGATGAGAAGTCCAGCACCACCATTCGGTGCCTGGAGATAGTTGGCCGCTGCCTGAATGGACATACGGCCGGCGACCTTCGACATCGGCGCCAGGAGAGGCAGCCCACCCTTGTCGTCGGTCACGGTTTCGTATGCGATGCACGTCGCACCGCTGTTGACCAGGTCTTTCGTCTGTTCGGCATCAGGAGCGAGGTGGAGGTACGTGAAGAGCGTCTGTCCCTCACGAAGCATTGCGCGTTCGACCGCCTGAGGCTCTTTGACCTTCACGATCATGTCGGCAGCAGCGAACACAGCCGCGGCATCGTCGGCAATGTCGGCGCCTGCGTTTCGATAGTCGTCGTCGGTGGCACCAATTCCTGCGCCCGCTTGGGTCTCGACAAGGATCGAGTGTCCGTGGCGGCTGAGCTCCGAGACGCTCGCGGGGGTCAACCCGACTCTCTGCTCATGATTCTTGATCTCTTTGGGCAGTCCAACCAGCATCTCGACCTCCTCTTGCGCAGACGCTTCTTCAAAGATGCGCACGTGTCGTGCATCACACCGTATTGATTTCTCCTCCGAAGGTGTATGCAACTTTGTGCATCTTTGGCCTCCCAGGCACAACTACTTGGTAGATTTCACTAGATTCGTCGTAGAATCTTCGAATGATCGACATCGATGCCCTGGATCATTCGATACTCAATCTTCTGCAGGCTGACGGTCGGCTTACAAACGCTGACCTTGCCGACAAGATTGGGTTGTCACCGTCGGCCTGTCACCGTCGCGTACGCCGTCTCGAACATGACGGGATCATCGAGCGATATGCCGCAGTCCTCAACCGCAAGCTCGTCGGCAGAGGAGTCTCGGTCTTCGTCGAAATCTCCCTCGAGAGCCAGCGTGAGGACTTGCTCGACTCCTTCGAAGCAGCTGTAGCCGAGATTCCCCACGTCATGAGTTGCCATCTGATGGCCGGAAACGCCGACTATCTCGTGCACGTCACCTGCGCCGACGTCGCGGACTACGAAACGATTCATCGTGAACACATTGCGGTCCTGCCAGGCGTCACGAGCGTGCGAAGTAGTTTCGCGATTCGCACGGTCGCCGACACCACGGCTCTCGACCTCGAGCGCCGCTAGCTTGGCAACCATGAAAACGACGCGTTGGATCACCGAGATGGGCATGGGCGTTGACGTCCATGGATGGGACTACACGAAGGCCGCTCGCCGAGCCGTTTCCGATGCCCTACGGCACAGCAGTTTGAACTTCTTCGACGCCGCGGGCAAGAGCCGCGACGACATGTACGTCGAGGTGCGCATCGGTGTGCAGAAGCCAGAGGAGGTGGACGTCGAGGCTGTTGCGGCCGAGGTGCCCTATGGAACCGTCAGCGTGAATCCGCAGAGCGGTGGTCTCGATGTCCCCGCCGAGGGAAAACCTGATGGCATCGTCATCGCCAATGCGGTGATTCTGGTGAGCTTCGTCGACGGTGATTGAGCCAATCGACACGGCATTGGTACCGCACGTCACCTTGCCGGGCGGCGCCGTGATGCCAGGTATCGGCCTCGGCACGTTTGGATCCGATCATGTGCCTCACACCGATGTTGCCGCAGCCGTCGATACCGCGATCGCGATCGGGTACCGGCACATCGATTGCGCGGCCGTCTATGGAAATGAAGCGGCGATCGGGGCAGCGATCACCCAACACCTTGGAACGACGGTCACCCGCGACGAGCTCTGGATCAGCTCCAAGGTCTGGAACGACAGCCATGACCGCGTCGCTGCCGCGTGCGAACAGACGTTGCGAGACCTGTCCATCGATGCGCTCGACATGTACCTCGTGCATTGGCCGTTCCCGAACTTTCATCCGCCCCACTGCGATGTCGACGAGCGCAATCCTGACGCCGTTGCGTATCACTCAGAGGCCTTCCGTGAGACCTGGGCCCAGATGGAGTCTCTCGTCGAGCGAGGTCTGACGCGTCACATCGGGACGTCGAACATGACGGTCGCGAAACTCGAAGCGCTACTACCCGACGTCTCGATCCGGCCGGTCGTGAATCAGATGGAGCTGCATCCGCACTTCCAGCAGCCCGAATTGCGCAGCTACTTGCGCGAGCAGAACATCGCGCCCATCGGCTTCTGTCCAATTGGCTCGCCGGGTCGTCCAGAGCGAGATCGAACGGCCGAGGACACCTCGCCCACCTTGGACCCAGTGATCACCGAGATCGCCGATCGGCACGGCCTGCATCCAGCGACGGCCTGCGTGAAGTGGGCCGTCGACGCGGGGCACACGCCGATTCCCTTCTCGACGAATCCTCGCAACATCAGAGCGAATCTCGCGGCGACGACGCTCCCGCCCTTCACCAACGATGAACTCGCGAAAATCGAACGAGCGGACCGCGACTGCCGACTGATCAAAGGACAGGTGTTCTTGTGGAAGGACGACCAGCCCTGGGAAGACCTCTGGGATGAAGATGGCGTGATCGCACGCTGATTCAGATGGCCGACCCGAATATTCGGTCGAACCACTCATTGCGGAAGGCGCCTCGTTGGTCGAACCGCTTCACGAGATCGAGGAAGTCTTCGAGCCGGTCGTAGCTGTCGAGGTTCGCGTGTCGCGGTGCGAAGACCTTGCCGAAATGCACTCGTGCGTCGAACTCGGCCAACACGTCACCTACCAGCGTGGCTGCGGCTTCCGCCGCCGCCTGGTCAGGGCCCCAGGTGAAGTGCAAGGCGAGTGAGTCCCGGTCGTGATGTGGGCTCATCCATAGGTCATCGCCCTGCACGGATCGGATCTCGCTGATCAACAGCGCCTCCGTCAGCCGCGGCCCAACAGCGTGGATTGCATCGAGGGCCGGCTGCGCGTCGGCCCAAGGAACAAAGAACTCCGATTGGATCTCCGCACCCGCGCTCGGCGTGAAGTCGAGCTTGAAGTGTGGCAGCCGCTCGGACCACAGCCCCGCGACTCCCCGTTGAGGCGTGCACGCCTCGGCATCGAGTTCGCGGATCGGATGACGATCGACGAGGGCTGGTTTGGCGCCGAAGAATTGATCACCGAGCGTTTCGTCAGCGCCCACCCGCTCCTTCACCCAGACCTGTTCGACCATGCCGTCCCAGCGGGTGAAGCCGCTCACGCTGTACGCCGAGCCCATGATCGCGTCCAGATTCTCGCCGAACGTCGCTTGGTCGAGATCGTCGAAGACGTGTTGGCGAACATCAAAAGCAGGCTCGATCTCGAGCGTCACTTTGGTCAGGACCCCAAGGGCACCGAGCCCGACGACGACGCCTGGAAAGCCTTCATCGCCCAAGGCCAATCGGCCGACCTCGCCGCTCGATGTCGCCATCTCGACACCTCGTACTGCCGTGGCAAGATTCCCGTTTCCCAGACCGGAGCCATGGGTACCGGTGCTCACCGCTCCACCAATCGAGATGTGCGGGAGCGAGGCAAGGTTGTGGACGGCAAACCGCAGCGGAGCGATCAACTCGCTGAGCCGCCCATACGTCATCGATGCATTGACGGTGATCTCTGTCCGGTCGGCGCTCAGTTCGAGATGTTCGCCCAGCGACAACATGTCGACGATCGTCGGCGAATCGGCAATGTCGTTGAACGAATGTCGAGTGCCGAGCGCCCGAACCTTGGATGCGCCCGTCAACTCCGCCGCCAGCTCCGAGACAGTCGCAGGACACGCGATGTCTTCTGCGGTGAATTCGAGGTTTCCGGCCCAGTTTTTCATGATGCGAGCCTAGATCCCGGAAACGGCCCGGCACCGGTGTAGCGCCCGATCGCGGTTCGTGCTGGACTGGTCTGGTCCGAGGCCTGGTGTGTCGACCGTGACGGTCGGGCCCGACGTCAACGAGGGAGGCCATGCCGATGAGAGCGGTCGTACAGAGCACGTTCGGTCCCCCTCGCGATGTGCTCCACCTCCGTGAAATCGAGCGACCCGCGATCAAAGACGACCAGGTGTTGGTGCGCGTCGAAGCGGCATCGATCCACATCGGCGACACATACGCGATCAGGGGTCTGCCGTACTCCATGCGGCCATTGTTCCGTTTGATGGGGGCCAAGAACCGAGTGCCGGGCACCGATGTCGCGGGAACCATCGAGGCCGTAGGAGCCAACGTCACCCGGTTCGAACCTGGTGATGCGGTGTTCGGTTCGGCAAACGGGGCTTTCGCCGAATACGTCTCGGCATCCGAAGATCTGGTCGTCCCGAGACCCGCCAACTTCGACGCCCAGCAGGCCTCGACGTTGGGGGTTTCCGCGCTGACTGCTCTCCAGGCGATTCGTGAGCATGGGAAGGTCAGCGCCGGGCAGAGGGTCTTGATCACCGGAGCGTCAGGTGGGGTGGGCACGTTCGCAGTGCAGATCGCGAAGTGGCTCGGTGCCGACGTGACCGGTGTCTGCAGCACCCGCAATGTCGACATGGTCCGCTCGATCGGTGCAGATCACGTGATCGACTACACCGAAGAAGACTTCACCACCGCCGACCGTCGGTACGACCTGATCCTGGACAATGTCGGAGCTCATTCGTTGACCGATACCAGGAAGGCGTTGGCCGAAAAAGGGGTCCTCATGTCGAACGGGACGCCGATCAGCGGCTGGTTCGGAGGCATCAGCTTCTTCCTGAAAACCCTGGCCACATCGGTCTTCGTGAAGCAGCAGGGTCGTCCGTTCATTTCTTGGCCGACCAACGACGACCTGGAGATGCTCAAGGAGCTAGCCGAAGCGGAGAAGATCGCCCCGGTCATCGAGCACACGTTTCCACTCGAGCGAACCGCGTCTGCGGTCAGCCATGTGGCTCAGGGGCACGCGAAGGGCAAGACCGTCATCACCACCTGAACATTGCCGCGTCGGCCCAGCCTCTTCGCTTGGAAGGCCTAGACCCCTGGTATGTAGCGCTCGGTTGTATCGCGTACACGCGGTCCGGCGACGACAACCGCGGCCCAAAGCGCTCCGACCGTCACGATGAGGCTCACCAGCGCAGCAGTCGACAACGAGAAGCTCGTCGTATGTCGCCAGAGCGTGATCGGCAGGTGTACCACGGCCGCGGCCATGCCTGCGACGATCAGCAATGCTGCATCCACCCGCCGTGCACGGAGCCAACCGACGGCGATCACGGCAAAAGCGGCGCCCACAGCCAAGACGATCGCGGCGTTCATGACGTTGCGGAACTCGGCGACACCCGGCCTCCATGTGCCATCGCGGGTGCGAGAGACCAGCCGCCCAGATTCGAGCTCGAGATAGAGCGTGTCGCCGCTCGTTCGCACCGCGGCGATTTCGACATCCTCCGCTTGACCCTCGTCGGTCAACGGAACATCGGTGAGTGGATTCTCCGTGTTGATCACCCACTCGACGACCCGGCCGCTTCCCCGCAGTCTCGTCACGATCGAATCGGTAGCGAAGAAACACTCGTCGCCAGCGCACACCCACTCGTCGAGCTGAGCATCGCTCCCGTCAAAGAGTCCTTCAGGAGCGGGCGCTGGCGGGCCGGTCTGGAGCCAGACATCGGGCAGCGCAATGGTGCCAGCGACGACGAAGACCGCGACGACCACGATCGCGAATCGTGACGAGTCGGCTGAATGCGGCTCCGTCATTCGACCAACTGGCCGAATTGGTGAAGCTCATCTCGAATCGAGCGTTTCACCTCGGGCGGTGCAAATGACGAGTCGAGGGCGTCACGCTGAATCGCGATGTGCGCAGCGTCGTCGACGCCGAGGTGATCGCTCGCGATCTGAAGCTCGGTGGTCAGATCCGTGGCGAACCATCCCGGGTCATCGGTGTTGATACACACACGAACCCCTGCGTCGCGCAGAGCTGGGAGGGCATGCTCTTCGATCGAGGAAATCACCCCCAGGAGGAGATTGCTCGTAGGACAGACTTCGAGCATGATCCCCTCATCGGCGATCTGCTTCACGAGATCGGGTTGCTCGAGGCATCGCACTCCGTGCCCAATCCGTTCCGCGCCGAGATCGTCGATCGCTGACCGGACACTCGAGGCACCTTCCGTCTCGCCAGCATGCGGCACCGCGTGCAGGCCGATGGCCTTCGCGCGGGCGAAGTGTTCGGCGTAGGGGGCGGCCGGAAAGCCGACTTCGTAACCACCCAGGCCGAACCCAACCAACCCCTCTGGGACCACCGACCCTTCGACAAAATCGATCGTGACCGTCGAGTCGGGGCGTTCGAGATCTCGCGGAATGTCGACTACCCATCCAATTTCGACGCCCCGCGACGATGCGCGTCGCCTACCTTCGTCGAGCCCGGCACAGTATTCAGCGGGCGACATTCCGGAGCGACCGTCACCTTTGAGGAAATAGGAGAAAGCTGTGGTCGTCACCTCGGCCCATCGCACGTTCTGCGCTGCGAGGGCGGCGGCCAGATCGTCGGTTGCACGGGCGATGTCTTCTGCGCCCTTCAGAAGCGACAACCCGAAGAGGTATTGGCGACCGAAGTCGGGAAAGTCTTCGAACGAGAAAGCGTCGGGTATGCCGTTGGGCCATACCGATGACATGTCGTGATTGTGGATGGCTTGAAGCGCCCGAACTGTCTCGACCGACATCGAGCCCTCCAGGTGAAGATGCAACTCGACCTTCGGCATCTCTGCGATGGACGGAGTGGTCATGCGACCTGAAACTTCCCCGATTCGACCTCGACAGCTTCACCTCGGGTCAACATCCGCGCAACGTGCAGTTCGGCAGTTCGTCGTTCGACCGTTTCGACGAAGGGGATGTCGACGTGTGGCCGGTAGACGAATCGATGCTCGGCCATCTCGTCGAGCGAACGGGGTTCGGCCAGATACTCCAGCATCTCGCCATGTCGCCGGGCGATCACCGAGTGATAGGCGTCGAGCAGTTCGAGGAAGGTCTCGCGCCCCTCGATGACACCCTTTTGATGAAACGTCACGTAGTACGCCGCCTCGACCTCACGAACCACGCGGAGACTCTCTTCGAACTGCTCGAGGTCGGACCACACATCGCCGTAGTACGGACCGAAACCAGTGAGATCGATGTCGGAGAGGAAGAACACGCCGCCATCGATGTGGAACCCGCTGTGTCCACGGGTGTGACCCGGCAGATGCATCGCTGTCACGGTCACATCGCCGAGATCGAACACGTGACCATCGGAGAAACCCTGCGCGTCCGGCCTCGGGGTGTAATGCATCTCCTCCACGAAACTGATCGCCTGCTCTGCTCGTGTCACGTCATCGAAACCGAACACGTCGAGCAGACCATCGAGGCTTTGTACCCCCGGCAGATCATCCTCGTGGATGTGCACTCGGGCCTCGGAGAACAGCCCGTTACCGGGCAGATGGTCCTCATGGGAATGTGAGTTGATCACCGCATCGACGTGCACCGGCGCTCCGCCTTCTGTCACGACGGTGAGCGACGGATCGATGATGATCGACTCCGCACTTCCACGAACGACCACGGAGTTGCCGCTCGGGTACGAGCCGAACATCGCTCCCTGCAGCACGCTCACCGAATCGGTGAGGGTGCGCTCTTTCGTGCCCCAATCGACGATCTTCGCAGTCATCCGAACAACGTTAGAGGCTGATGTCTACTTCGGTCGTCAGCGGCGAAGCGGGCGCGGTCGGGCTCCGATGCCCGACTGTCTGGCCACGATCCCCGCCAAGGCCGTGAGCACGATCGCCATCGCGACGATCTGCAGCCCGGTGAGCGGTTCGTCGAGATATGCCCAGGCCGCAGTGGCCGCGACAACCGGGATCAAGAGCGTGAACGTCGAGCTGATCCACAGCGGGATTTGCTGAATCGACCAATTCATCAACGAGTGCCCGAGGATGCCGGCTCCGAACGCCATGACCAGGAGACCGACCCAAGACTCAGCTGACGGCCAGGCGAGACTCTGTCCGAAGAGCAGCGCCAACGGAAGATTGATCGCGCCTGCCCACAGTGCTGCACCCACGGTGTATTCGTTCGACGTGATTCGGTCCGCGATCTGTTTCGAAAAAATGAAATACGCAGACCACGCCAACAGTGCTCCCACAGCGAGCACGTCGCCCGTCAGGCTCCAGTTTGGCGACCCGCTCGCACCGAGCACTACCAAGATCACGCCGACCAACGCCACCCCGGTCAGCACCATGTCTCGTCGATGAATCTTCTCGCCGAAGAACCGCGCTGCAACGATGCTCACAACGACCGGTTGCAGAACTCCGATCACGGTGGCGTTGGCCACGGTCGTGAGTTTCACCGCGCTGAAGAACAGGGCGACATCGGCTCCAAGCGCAAGACCGCCCCACATCGATTCGCGCATCACACGCAGATCTATTCGAGTTCCGCGGGTCCACATCAAAGCGCCGACGACCAACCCGTAGATCGAGAATCGATAGCCAGCGATTGCGAGCCCACCCATGTCGACGCCCTTGGCGATGACGGTCGAAAGGCCCCACGCTGATACTGCTATTGCTGCAGCGAGTAGCCCAAGCGGGCTGACCGCAGCTATATCGGAGGACTCGTCGAGATCAGACACGGTGCTCCCGAAGCTACGGGCACGAAGGACGCTCCCCTCCCGGCGCTGAGACTCAATGAGCGTGCTCGAGGAGACCCGCCGCATCCGCCGAGAAGAGAACCACCGAGAGAAGGAGCGCACCAAGGAGGACATTGCGCACTGAACGTCGGCCATTTTCAGGGTTGTGGATCGCAGGCAATGTGTCGACCGTCGCCACGTACAGAAAGGTTCCTGCACTGAAGAGCAGAGCGATCGCAACGAGTCCCGTGCTCGCTCCGTCGAGCAGCAGGTACGAGACGAGCATCGTCAGCGGAGTGGCAACCGAAAAGGCGAAGAGACCGCGAACCACAGCTCGTGTGTTTGTGGTTTCGTGCAGCGCGAACATGCCGAGGCTGAAGGCCGCGGGGATTCGATGCAGGATCACGGCGAGTGCCACCAGCACGGAGAACGCGGTTTCGCCGGTAGCTGCCGCTGCTCCGATCGCGAATCCATCAGCGGCCGCATGCGCCGACAGTCCGACCGCGAGTACGGACATCGAGGAGGGATGATGGACATGGCCATGGCCGTGTCCTTCTGCATGGCTGTGGTGTTCTTCGTGCACGGCATGGCCCACTCCGAACCCCTCGAGCAGCAACATCGCAGAGAATCCAGCAAGAATCGTGAGCCCGAGGATCGCAGGGTCATAGACGAACGCGTCGGTTTCGCCCTCGTGCTCCTCCTCTCCGTGCTCCTGCTCTCCGTGGTCCTCGTCAGCGTGCTCCTCGTCTTCGTGCTCCTCGTCAACGTGCTCCTCGTCAGCGTGGTCTTCGTCGGCCGACACTTCGTGGTCCGTATGCACGCCGCTCGCGGTGTGAAATCCCTCAGGAATCACGACGAGCAAAGCGGAGGCGAGCAACAAACCAGCAGCGATTCCGGTCATGTCAGCGAGCTGACGCTCGGAGAGACGGCTCGCAAGCGCTCGCGGTGCCAGACAGCCAACCAGCGTGAGAACGAGGATGGCGATCGCGAGCAGGACTATCGACACCACGCCACGTTAGTGACCGCTCCCACCGGGACCAACTGCGCCTCAACGGCCACGATGGTTTCGTGCCACATCCTCGTGTTCACCGACCGACAAGCTCGTCGGCTTCAGCCTCAGCCCCGAGTGGTGATCGGTCGGCGACCTCGACGAGGTATCCGGTTCAGGGTGACCCAGACCACGGCGATCAGAATGATCGCACCACCAGCCAGCGTCGAGGCGCTGGCTTCCTCTCCAACGAACAGCCACACCCACAGCGGGGCGAGGATGATCTCGCCCATGATCAGGATTGCAGCCTCGGGGGACGGCACGACTCGCTGCGCAATGTTGAAGACAGCGAGCGGGACAGCAAGGAGGACGCTGCCTGCGAACAGTCCGACTGCAGCCTCCCGTGGTGTGGCCTCGAAGCCACCACCGCCAAGAACTACAGCCGCCCCCACCATCAGCAGGGTCAGTCCTGCGATCACGAGCGGAACGGACGGATCGATGCGCTTCGCCGACCGTATGAGCGTGGTGTAGTACCCGAAACCGAGAGGGATCAAGGCGGCCAACAGGCCGTACGGCGAGAGGTCATCGCTGATCGACCCCGAGACCATGACCGCAACACCGACCATGCTGATCGCCGTTGCGATCAGCACAGAACCGGACGGGCGTTCGCCCATGATCAGCCAGCTGAAGTACGCCGCCGCCAACGGCGCCAGCGTTTGCAGCACCAAGACGAAGGCAACGGTCGCGAGCGAGAGCGAGACGATGAACAGGGTGTTCATGCCCCCGAGCACGAGCCCGGCGATGATGTGGCCGGGTTCAATGTTTCCGAAGAGATCGTCGTATCGCTTGCGATAACGAACGCCCAGAACAACGGTCGCTGCACCGAGCATCCCGAGCCCACGGAACACCAGGTACTCCCACGGACCCACGTCTTCGACCGACCGAAACGCGAGTCCACCGAAGCTGAAGAACACTCCGGTGCCAAACACGATCAACGCACCCTGGAGATGGGTCAGTCGAGGCAGCTCTCGCTCGACGGGGGTGACCACTCTGACCATCGTTGCACGGTACGGGCGAACTGGACGAACGTCCAGCGGTTTGTTGACGAACGTCCAGCGGTTTGTTGACGAACGTCCAGCGGTTTGTTGACGAACGTCCAGCGAACTATTCGACTGGGTTCCAGCCGCTGATCGACTTGACCTCGAGGAACTCCTCGATACCCCACTCGCCGCCTTCGCGACCGTTACCAGACTGGCCATAACCGCCAAATGGCGAGCCAGCCCCACGAGGCAATCCGTTCATCTCGACCATGCCAGAACGCAACTGCCGGGCCACTCGTCGAGCCTTTTCGTTGTCGGTGGTCTGCACGTAGTTCGTGAGGCCGTATGGGGTGTCATTTGCCAGCGCGATGGCCTCCTCCTCGGTGTCGAACGGAGTCATCGACAGAACTGGACCGAAGATTTCTTCGCGCGAGATGGTCATGTCCGGTTCGACATCGGCAAACACGGTCGGCTTCACGAAGAACCCCTTGTCGAGGCCATCCGGGCGCCCGGTACCTCCAGCGAGTAGTCGTGCGCCTTCCTCTTCGCCCTTCGCGATGAGTCCTTGAATCTTGTTCCACTGCACTTCGCTGACGACGGGGCCGATGTGGCGACCCTCGTTCGATGCAATGTCGACGGCGGTCTTCTCGGCGACTTCCTGCGCGGCGGCGACGGCCTCGTCGTAGCGGGAGCGCTCGACGAGCATGCGGGTCGGTGCGTTGCACGATTGACCCGAGTTGTTGAAACAATGGCGCACTCCACGGACCACAGCTTTTTCATCGGCGTCGGCGAAAATGATGTTCGCTCCCTTACCACCGAGCTCGAGCGCCACCCGCTTGACCGAGTCCGCAGCGTTCTTCGTGATGGCCACGCCAGCGCGAGTCGAGCCAGTGAACGACACCATGTCGACGTCTGGGTGGCCGGACAACTGGGTTCCCACGCCTGCGCCGTCACCATTCACCATGTTGAAGACGCCCGGAGGAAAGCCCGCCTCGTCCATCATCTCAGCGAACAGCGCCGAACTCAGTGGTGCCACTTCACTGGGTTTGAGGACCATCGTGCAACCGACGCCAACCGCGGGAATGACCTTGAGCGTGACCTGATTCATCGGCCAGTTCCACGGCGTGATCAGCGCGGTGACGCCGATTGGTTCGTAGAGGATCGCGTTGTCTGGGGCGTGCTGTCCGAGTGGCCGTTCGAAATCGAACGCCTTGAGCGCTCGAATGATGCTCTTGATGTGCCCAGCGCCTGCACCGGTTTGCGACGTCGAAGCGAGCGCCATCGGCGCCCCCATCTCCATGGAGATCGCCTGAGCCATCTCGTCACTTCGAGCGTTGTAGATCTCGAGAAGCTTCTCGAGCTTCTCGATGCGCTCCTCTTTACTGGTCATGCTCCAGCCGGGGAATGCGGCTTTGGCCGCGGCAACAGCAGCATTGGTATCGGCCTCGCCCCCAAGTGAAATGACCGCACATGGCTGCTCCGTTGACGGATCGATCACATCGAAATCGTTGGCAACGGTAGGGGCCACCCACTGACCGTTGATGTAGAAGTTCCGGCGGTCGAGCAACTGATCATTCGTCATGGTTCAGCTTGCCATGTGCATGCCCGAACGCGTCGAATTGAGCCAGCCGGGACGGCGACTCCTCACTGGCGATAGTGCCGATCGTCGGATCAGAACGCGAGTTGCTCTCGGATTTCTTCAGGGGTGACGCGCGTACCCCATCGTGCAACCGCAGTGCCGGCTCCATCGACGAGGAACTTTTCGAAGTTCCACGCGATGTCGGAAGACTCACCGTCACCTGGCTGCTGCTCCTTGAGCAGTGCGTAGAGCTCTGCCTGGCCTTCACCGTTGACTTCGATCTTGGAGAACATCGGAAAATCGACGTCGTACGTCGATGTCGCGAACTCGAGAATCTCTTCGTTCGAGCCCGGTTCCTGTCCGCCGAACTGGTTGCACGGAAATCCGAGCACCGTCAGTCCGTCGACTTCGTGATGAAGCGTACGCAGACCTGCGTACTGAGGGGTTGCGCCTCAACGACTCGCAACGTTGACGACCAGGGTGTGCTGGCCAGCGAACTGGGAGAAGTCGATCGACTCACCGGTGATCGACTCCATCGACATGTCATGGAAACCCATCGGGGGTCCTCTCGTAGAGTGGTGAATTGACTATACGACCCTGATGTTGGAGCGGCGCATCTGCGCACTCGCCGCCGCAGACGTGGTCACTCGGCAGGGGCATCCGGTTTGTAGAAGAACCCCATCTGAAAGGCGCTGGCCACGACTCCGACTGCCACGGCGATCTCGAGACCCACATAACCATTGAGCGCGTCGTCGATTTCGAGCAGGTGGTCGAGCGAGTACTCGCCAGGGCCAAGCAGAGCGATGAACGCTGCCACCAACGCCACGACGAACGTGTACTCCCAGCCGTCCTTCACGATCATGAAACCGTTGTTGCGATGCACCGTGTAGCCGGCCACGATCATGACGGCTATGACCGCCGCCGATGCGAACGGGGTGAGCAAGCCGAACGCCAGAAGCAGACCTGCTCCCATCTCGGTGAGCGCTGCGGCCCAGGCGTGCAACTTTCCCGGCCTCATACCGATCGATTCGAACCAGCCGGCCGTACCAGCGATTCCGTTCTTGACCTTGCCCCACCCGTGCAGCGCGAAGACCAGTCCAAAGATCACACGGAACACCAACAGTCCCATCGAGAACTCGGCGGTTGTGAGATCACTCATTGGAAGAGTCTTTCACTCGGCACCGTTGAACTCATCCACGAAGGCCAGAAGGTCTCCGCGCTCCCAGAAGTTGACCGCGATGATTCCCGGCGATCGGTCCCGGACCTGCTGACAGGTTGCGACTCGCTCCTCCAGAACTGCTGACGAGTTCACCTCATCTGCCTCGGATGGGATGGGAAGACCCGTCTCAACCCAGTGATTGATCATGAACAGGCTTCCGTCGTCTCCGCCACGATTCGCCGAACACTCGAAGTCCTCGACCACCGAGTAGGCAAAGCCAGTTTCGGAGACGTTCCCGTCGAATGCCGATTGGTACCAGCCGGTCGATTCGCCTTCGTTCTCTGCGAGGAACACGAGTCGTTTCCCCATCGTGATCATCTGGCCAAGGGTGGGCCAATCCGTTCCAGGTTCATGCTCGAACGTGAAGTCGACGAGTCCCGCGTCGGCGATGGCGGCCTTGATCGACTCTGCGTCCGCCTCATCTTGGATCACGACGATCAAGACCTCGTCAGGATGTGTCTCGACAAACGCACGAAGGTCTCCGAGAAACTCGCCGAACGGCGTGCCTCCGAGCTGGCAGAACTTGTGGCACATCCACAAGCCGTCCTCGGGCGCGTCGCCGCTGGCGAGTGCCGCTTCAGCAATGGCAAGCGCGGCAGGGTCGCCAGCAAACGCGTCGAGGTTGCCGGAGTCTGTCCATCGCTGAACGTCGATGAGAAGTGCACGGATTCCTCCATCGAGTTGCGCAGGAATTGCGGGCCCATGGTTCGCCAGCTCCCACCCCAGCTCACTCGACGACATCGAATTGTGTGTGCCGGCAAAGGCCACCTCGTCGAGGCGTCGATCACACAACGATTCGAGTCCGTTACAGGCTCCCGGCGCTCCGGAGGACAACTCGGAAGCCGATACTGCGGGCACCGAGTCGCGCCCCGTGAACAGCACCAGCAGACAGACGACTGCCGCGACCGCAACAATTGCGGTGCTGCGACGCGACCACACGCTCGGATCCTCACTGAGGCTCTCTTGCAGGTCTGTCGCCGCACGAGCTGGACGATCCTCCCACCAGTGCGTCATAACCATGGCGACGGATATGACCACGATGAGCAGGACGAATCCGCGCAGGGAGTAGTCGGGCCAGAGAACGACAAGTAGAAGGCCCGCGCGACGCAGCCAGCGTCGAATTGTCTGCGCGCGAGGCGAGCGTTCGGTCTCATCGAGTTGGGTGATCTCCGGTGCCCCAACGAAACCCCGAACGTTCTGTGCAATCTGACTCGTCGATGCAAGTAGCCACAACACGCCAAGGCCCAGAGCGCCGATCGTGACGAACGTCAACGCCACCCTCATGGTGAGGTCGGGCCAAACCAACAGGAGGACGATCAGCCCAAGCCACACCGCGAGCCTCGTGCGACGCAGGTGCGTCGGCAGCGCCTCGATCGTCGCTTCGCGCAAGACCGTGAGGTCACGTTGCTTGATCGCTTGGCGCAATGCCACCGCAACCGATCCCGACCCGAGCACGATGGAGGCCGCCACCAGCACGCCGCCAATGATCATCGTCCGTCCGGCAGATGCCAGCAGCGGGCCGAGAAGCACCGATGCGAGGCTCATCGAGCCCTCGACGGACACACCGCCGACACTCACCGCGGAGAACGTGATCTCTTCTCCCGGAGAGAGCATGACCATCGCTGCGCCAGCCACGATCAGTAGAACGATCCAGGCGAGCAACAGCACCACGAGACCCGCAGCCATCCACGTGTAGCCCAAACGTCGGATCGCCAGAAGCCGGTGTCCGGTCGGCGCCGTTGCGACATACAACACGATCGCCAGAAGCCACACCAAGGCGCTCAGCCCTGCGGCGACCGAAAGAGAGCGAATTGCCGACCAGAGCGCACTCTGATTCGTGCCGAGATCGATCTGTGTGGCGTCCTCTGGAAGATCGAGCCCCACAACGGCCCGAGCGCCGGCGTCACCGGCGATGCCGTCTGCCACCACCACCAGAACGGGGAGCGCGCTGATCGAAACATCCGTTTCTTCCTCGGCAAGAACAGAGGTCACCGTCTGGCGATGGATCGAACGAGCCGCAGCCTCGAGGCTATCCTCGACGGCGCCAACGCCGAGGAGACCTGCTCCCGCCTCGGCGACCGTCGGCTTCACCAGCTCGATTGCCGGGGTCGCGACCAGTGAGATCTCATCGGGGAGAGCATCGGCCAACGCAGCGTCAGCATTGGACGCATCGAGGGCGACGTCGACTGCCTTTTCCGCGAGGAGAACTCGTACCTCAGGCTCGTCGATCGACTCCGACAGCAGCGAGGCGAAGGCATCCTCGTCGAGGATCTGTGTGCTTGCGTACCCAAGGATCGATGTCGACACGATGGACAGCAACACCACCCATCGGCTCACCTTGTGCACGCGATGCCTCATGGCTCCCCTGATCCGATCTCTTCCTTACGGTGTGCGACATACTCGTCGAGTTGTTCTCGCACGCCGTCATCGATTGGCGGCGCTTCGTAGTCCGCGAGGGCAGTCTGCCAGATCGTCGTGGCCCGCTGCGTCGCCGTCAACGAGCCCGATTCCAGCCATGCGCCGTTGTTCTGCCAGTCCGAAACAAGCGGCGAATAGAACGCGTTCTCGTATCGCTCGAGGGTGTGTTCATCGCCAAAGAAGTGCCCGCCTGTGGGCACACGCTGCATCGCGTCGAACGCAATCGCTTCATCGCTCAGATCGACGGGCGTCAAGAACTCCATCATCTGCTGAAGCATCTCGACGTCGATGACCAACTTTTCGTAGCTCGCTTGGAGCCCACCCTCCATCCAACCCGCAGCGTGATAGATCAGGTTGGTCCCGCCGAGCACACTGCCCCAGAGCGACATCTGGGTCTCATACGCGGCCTGCGCGTCCACCACGTTGGAGGCGCTCGAATTCGATGAGCGGTAGGGAAGGTTGTAGCGACGGGCCAGTTGTCCCGAGATGATGTTTGCCTTTGCGTGTTCGGGTGTCCCAAATGCAGGTGCGCCCGACCGCATGTCCACGTTGGAGGTGAACGATCCGTAGACGACCGGTGCTCCGGGATTCACCAGCTGAGTAAGAGCGATTCCAAACAACGCCTCAGCATTTTGTTGGGTCAAACCAGCAGCAAGGGTCACTGGCGTCATGGCTCCCATGAGCGTGAACGGGGTGATTGACACCGCTTGGCCCCGTGATGACATCTCCATCAAACCGTTCGCCATCTCTTCGTCGAAGCGACGTGGTGAGTTGACATTGATCACCGTGATCACGCCAGGCGATGTCACCATGTCGTCCACGCTGATTCCACGGCTGATCGCCATCATCTCGATGCCATCACGAGCTCGACCGCGACCGATCGCCGTGCAGTGGAAGCTCAGATCCGAGAGAAGAAGGTTGGCCCGGTAGGTATCGAGGTGGCGGTTGTTCGCCGGCAGCTCCATCGGGGCGGCGACCTGATTGCCAATGATGTGGATGGCATTGAAGTAGTGAGCGAGACGAATGAAATTCTCGTAGTCGTCCATGTTCGACGTGCGGCGGCCACGCACCTCGTCGTGCACGGCCGGCGGACCGGCCACCAGACCAAACGCCAGCTTGTTGCCGCCGAGTTCGATCAGCTTGCGCTCATTGCGTCCGGTCAGCGTGAAACTGCGTGGCGCGGTTGCGAGTGCGGCCTCGACCAGATCTCGATCGATACGGACGACCTCGCCCTCGATGATCGCTCCGGCATCCGCGAACAGCTCGCGAGCCTCTTCGCTCCACAGCTCGATGCCGAGTTCCTCGAGCACTCGGATCGAAGCGTCGTGTATCCGCTCGACCCCCTCTTGTTCGAGGATTGGGAACGGACCGTGGCTGTTCTCGACCTGGCGCCATGGGAGCTGTCGGACAGCTGGTTCGATCGCGGTCGACCGCGCCCTGCCGCGTCGTGCCATTCAGGTCCCCAGACTCGTCGAAACTCGTCGGGCGGCTGCGACGACCTGCTTCTCCACCGAACGCACCGCACCCTTCCCAGGGAAACGAAAGGAGGGCCCGTACGCGAAGAGTGCAGCCACGGCCTGGCCATTCGAGCCGATGACCGGTGCTGCACAACTGGTCAGGCCATCGACGTAGGTGTCGTGACTCCAGCTCACCCCCCGACGTCGGGCCTCTGCGATCACCCGCCGAAGTTCCGTCCGTTCGGCGACCGCCAACTGATCGAGCAAAGGGTCGACTCGAGTGGATGGCCACGTCGACATCATCACGGCACCCGAACCACCGCCTGTGATCGACCAACGATGCCCCGTCCAGTCCTGCGCTTGCACGGGCTTGGGTGTGTCGACCTGCATGATGGTCATCGTTTGGTTGCCGATCGGAATGGACAACCCTGCGGCATCGCCAACCCCGTCGGCCAGCGCGACGAGCTCCGCGTGTGCGGCGGCCTGAATGCTCGCCGTACTCAACGACTCGGCACCCGCTAGTCGCTGCACCATGGCTCCGACCACGTACACGCCGTCGGAGCGACGGGCGATCGCCTGCCGGTCCTCGAGGGTGGCGAGTATGCGTGATGCCGTACTGAGTGGAAGCTCGGCGCGTGACGCAGCCTCGACCAATCCGCAGGGGCGCTCGCCGATCGCTTCAAGGAGTCGAAGCGCACGATCGACACTCTGTACCGTCACAACACCGACCGTAGTCGTCTTCGGAAGTTCGTGACACGGGCTTCCGCATGGTGAAAGTATCCGTCCTACTTCAGCTTTGAACCACCGCCTCGATATGGTGCGATCATGAACATTGAAAAGTGGGTAGACCCAATTTGACCGTGGTGTTGGGTGACGGCTCGTTGGGCCGTCGAAGTGGTGCAACCCGAACGTGATCTGAACATCACGTGGCAACCGATCAGCTTGCTGTTCAAGAACAACCCGCCGGAAGACTCCGACTATTACCCACCCTCGCTCTACACGCACAAACTTCTGCGCGTCTTCGAGTCGGTGAAAGTCGCGGGCGGCAACGACGCCGCGTTCGCCTTCTACTGGGAGTGCGGACGGGCAATCCACCATGACGACGGTCTCTACACGAGCCCAGAAATCCTCCTCGAACAGGCTGGGCTCGACGTATCGCACGCCGCGGCGTTCGAGGATGAAACCTGGGACGCGGTGATTCGCGAGAAGATGGACGAGGGGCTGGAACTCGTCGGCCAAGACGTCGGGACACCGATCATCGCTTTCGATAGCCCGGAGGGAAAGATCGGAATCTTTGGTCCCGTGATCAGCCATGTTCCGCGGGGCGAAGAAGGCGTCAAGCTGTGGGATGCCATGGTCACGATGTCCACGATGGACGGCTTCTGGGAGCTCAAGCGCACTCGTACCGTGCGCCCAGACTTCGGCGAACGGCCGTAGTCGGATCGATCGTGCGGTCAGAGAGCTAACGAAAACTCTCGAGTTGCTCGAAGAGGAGCACGCCATCGGCCAGCGAACGCACGAAATGACCTTCTCCCTCGAAGATGGTCAGCTCGATGTCTCCGCCGAGTTCGCCGAAGGTCTCGGTGGTTTCCTCGGCGGGCGGAATCCAATCGGCGTCGATGCCTCCCACATACATTCGAATTGGCACGTCGATCAGCTGCGCGAGCGCTGCCTTGTCTTCGTCTGACCTCGGAAAGCCGGGCAGCGTGCTCATGGACAGCACTCGATTCGGGTTCTGCGCGGCGTACCGAAATGTGCTGATGCCCCCGTTGCTGACACCGGCGACATGCGGCGCCCCACCTTCGGGAGTCATCCACGTTTCCACCCAGTCGAGAAATCCGGGAACCAGCACCTCCGAACCCTGAAAGAAGAGCTCCCCCTCGGGCGCGGCGGGGCTGACGACAACCCAACCGAGTCGAGAACCCTCTGGCGCGTACGTATTGGCGACGAGCGATCGAGCTTGGTCGAGGCTCTGCCCTCCAGGAGGAAACGCAAGCAGGAGAGGAGCTTCATCTCCAATGGAGAACCCGTCGGGCACCGAGACGGCGTAGTCGATCGAGAGTGCATCGATCGACACCTGGCCAGTGGACGTCGCACCGGGCTCGATGGTTGGAGGGGAAACGGGTGTGGCAACGGTGTCCGTCTCCTCGGAAGATCCGCAAGCGCTCATGAATAGACCGGCGAGCAGAAGGAACAGAGGTAGGCGACTCAGACGCATGTTTCGGCAACCCTTTCTCTCACCCATCGATTCCGCGGGCGTCATCGCGTTCCAGGCGTGTGAACAGCTGGTCACGCGCGTATTGCCCGGCGACTCACCGGGGAGCGTCGCTCATATGGTCCTTCTTACCTCCTTTGAGCAAATGAGGTTGCGAAAACCGATCCTTCTGGATCAGACATCAAGCGGCGGGTTGTCAGTGATTCCCCTCCTGGCAACCCGCCCGCTTTGATTCCGTTCGCCTCGGGTCGGCGGCAAGCTGACAGCCAGCCCACCAACACATCCGACCGAGTAGGTTCCGCTGTGGGGGTTGTGCCATGGATGAACACCACACGCAAGAGGTCGCCGATGGGATGCGGATCGATTGGAACATGCCGATCGAAATGGGCGATGGCGCCCTGCTTCGAGCCGATCTCTTCCGGCCGATCGAGGCTGGCCCCTCACCGCTGATTCTCACCTATGGCGTCTATGGGAAGGGTCTTGCATACCAAGAGGGCTACCCACACCAGTGGAACAAGATGGTGGCCGACTACCCAGAGATCCTGGACGGTTCGACGAACAAGTATCAGAACTGGGAGGTCACCGATCCCGAGCGGTGGATCCCGCACGGCTACGCAGTAATTCGCATCGACTCTCGCGGCGCCGGTTGGTCCCCCGGATTCATGTCACCGGACTCTCCGCGAGAGATCGACGACATTTACGAGTGCATCGAATGGGCTGCAGCGCAGGACTGGTGCAGCGGCAAGATCGGGATGCTCGGTATCTCCTACTACTCCCGAAACCAGTGGCGTATCGCTGCGAAGAAGCCTCCGCACCTGACGGCGATCATCCCGTGGGAAGGTGGCAACGACTACTACCGAGATGCCGGATACCACGGCGGCATCCTCAACGAGTTCCGCAAGAACTGGTCAACCGAACAGGTGGTCAACGTCCAATACGGTCTTGGCACACGGGGTCGATTCAACCCTCTGACCGGCGTACCGGTCTGTGGACCGATCGACCTGAGCGACGACGAGCTCGAGCAGAACCGCGTCAATGTCCACGAGAGCCTGAAGGCACACCCCCTGTGCGACGACTGGCACGAGGCTCGAACCGCAGACCTTTCGCTCGTCGATCTGCCTGTGTTGACCTGCGCCAACTGGGGCGGTCAAGGCATCCACCCGCGCGGCAACTTCAACGGCTTCATCGATTCGGCATCCGAAGAGAAGTGGCTCGAGGTGCACGGCGACTCCCACTGGTCGCTCTTCTCCGCGAAGTATGGTCTCGATCTCCAAAAACGATTCTTCGACCACTACTTGTTGGGTATCGACAACGACTGGCCCGAGACTCCTCGCGTGATGCTCAATATCCGCCATCCCGACGAGACATTCGTTCGACGCGATGAGAACGAATGGCCGCTCGCCCGAACACAGTGGACCAACTTCTACTTGGATCCAACCGACGAGACGCTGGCAGTCGAACCGGGACCCGACGACGGCGCTGTCACGTATGAGACGACAGGCGATGGCGTGATGTTCTGGCTGCCCGCCCGCGATGAGCCGCTTGAGGTGACCGGTCCGCTGGCGGCCAAGTTGTTCATTTCCTCGGAAACCATCGACGCTGACCTGTTTCTCGTGTTGCGACTGTTCGATCCTGACGGCAACGAGGTCACGTACATGGGGTCCACCGACCCCAACACCCCCATCGCCAACGGGTGGCTGCGAGCATCACATCGCGCGTTGGTTCCTGAAAAGACCACTCCCTACCGGCCCTTCCATCCTCACGATCGGGTGGAGCCGCTCACCCCAGGTGAGATCTATGAATGTGATGTGGAGTTGGTCTCGACGTGCATCGTCGTTCCGCCCGGGTACCAACTCGGACTGAACGTTCGAGGCAGGGACTACGAGTACACCGGGCCGCTGTCAGATTTCGCCCAGAACTTCCACTACGCCACCCGCGGGACGGGTGGCATGACCCACACCGACCCCGACGACCGCCCGCCCGAGGTGTTCGACACGCGCGTGACCGTGCACACCGGACCAGAACATCCATCGTCGTTGCTGCTGCCCATAATCCCCAACTAGACCCAACAAGGGGTCAGACCCCTATCGCGTTCACAACAAAGGGGTCTGACCCCTTTTTTGAAAAAGGGGTCAGACCCCCCTTTACTCGATTGTGTATCGGTCAGCGTTGGCGGTGTTCGGCGATGGTGATCCCTGCGCCCCACTCGTTGGCTTCGAGCACCTTCAAGAACCCGACCACGTTCTGGTCACGTGTGCGCTCGAGCTCTCGAATCGAGTGCATGCCCGACTGGGCGTCGCTTTGTTCGACAAGCGTGTCGACAAGCTCCGGGGTGAAGTCGGGCGTGTCCATGAGTTTGGTCCACGGCCAATCGAGCGTCGGCCCGAACTGTTCGACGAAGTGACGAAAGCCGCCGGCTCCACCTGCGACGCGGTAGGTCTCGAAGAGTCCCATCTGCGCCCACCGCAGCCCGAAGCCGTGCGTCATGATGTCGTCGATCTCTTGGGTCGTGGCGACACCGTCGTTCACGAGCCAAAGTGCTTCTCGCCACAACGCTTCGAGGAGCCGATCTCCCACGAACGCGTCGATCTCCACTCGTACGTGCACGGGCTTCATTCCGATGCTGGTGTAGATCTCCTTCGCTCGATCGATCGCGTCGATCGAGGTGAGTTCGCCGCCGACAACTTCCACAACCGGGAGCAGGTACACCGGGTTGTATGGATGACCCACCACCAACCGTTCGGGGTTCATCATGCTCTGTTGCATAGTCGACGGCTTGATACCCGAGGTCGACGAACCAATGATCGTGCCGACGGGTGCGGCAGCCTCTATCTCCGCCAGCACGGCCTGCTTGACGTCGGGGCGCTCGGGGACACTCTCCTGAACGAACTGAGCGTCAGCGACCGCGTCAGCGACCGATGTCGCCATTCGGTATGTGCCCCGACGGTCTGTAGGGAGCCCGAGGTCGTCGTACGCGAGCACGGCGTTGGCCAGAACCTCGACGAAGATCTGTTCGGCATCAGGAGACGGATCGCTGAGGGCGACATCGACGCCGTTGAGCACCAACCGGCTGGCCCACGCTGCACCGATCACACCACAGCCGACGACGGCTGCACGCTCGATCTTCACATCGCTCGTCATGTCAGCCGTGCTTCGTGAGATCGAGATTCTCGCGCACCTGAGCAGGCGTGAGGATGTTGTAGTTCTGCGCGTCGAGGATCGTGACGGCTCGCTCCACCAGATCTCCGTTGGTCGCCATGACCCCGCGGTCGAGATAGATGTTGTCTTCGAGGCCAACTCGCACGTTGCCCCCCGCCATCGCCGCTAGCGACACGTATTTCATCTGGTTCCGACTGATGCTGAACGCGGAGAACGTCCAGTCATCGGGGACGTTGTTCCGCATCGCCATGAACGTGTTGAGATCGTCCGGTGCTCCCCACGGAATGCCCATACACAGCTGCACCATGACGGGTCGCGGGATGATGCCCCGAGACACGAGGCTCTTTGCATGGGCGAGGTGACCGGTGTCGAACGCCTCGATCTCGATGCGCGTCCCGATGTTGGTCATCTGCTTGGCCATCTCTTCGAGCTGACTCGGCGTGTTGGTCATGATGTAGTCGCCCTCACCGAAATTCATGGTGCCGCAATCGAGTGTGCAGATCTCGGGCTTGAGCTGGCGCACGTGCTCGACGCGCTCGGTCGCTCCGACCATGTCTGTGCCTTCCTCGGCGGGTGGGAGCGGGCTTTCGACTCCGCCCAACACAATGTCGCCACCCATGCCGGCCGTCAGGTTCAGAACCACATCGGTGTCGCTTCCGCGGACTCGCTCGACGACTTCGGCGTATTTGCCGATGTCACGCGAAGGTGAACCATCATCCTCGCGAACGTGCACGTGGGTGATCGCTGCGCCGGCCCTTGCGGCCTCGATGCAGCTGTCCGCTATCTGCTCTGGCGTAACGGGGACTTTGTCCGACTTGTGCGTCGTCGCGCCACCACCGGTCACTGCGCACGTGATGAAAACACCCTCGTGTTTGTTGTCTGCCATTGCTGTCTTCTTTCGGTCTCGGGGAGAGTAGGAGCAAAGGGGTCTGACCCCTTTTTTGAAAAAGGGGTCAGACCCCTTTTTGGTTCTTGTTGCGGGCGGTCCGATCTCGGCTGATCACCCGGGCGGTTGATCGAACCTCATCGTGATCGATGTAGATGCCGCGCAGGTGACGTTCTCCTCCACTCTCGAAGGCGTCTCGTCCATGCAGGATCCGACGGTTGTCGAACCCGACGAGATCACCGGGGGCGAAGGGATAGTCGATCTGGAATCGTTCGCTCGCTGCCAAGCGGCTGAAGCAGCGCATCGCCGCATAGGCCCGCGGCTGATCCTGCGGCGACATGTCGGGGAATGCTCGCACGGGGTAGAAGGCGCGAAGTGTCAACGGCGACCCGTCGACGCCGAGATCGATGAGTGGTCCAGACCACCGATGGTCGATCCCTGGTCCCCGGTTGAAGAACACCCAGGACAACGTCGTGAGCGCCTGGTAGTGCTCGGGGTGTTCTTCCCGAAGCGTCGCGACCACTGCGGCGCCATCGGCCATCGTCGAGTGACCTCCACCGGCCTCGTTGAGGATGCAGTGCAGGAATTGAAACCCAGGCGGCGTCTCCCTGGTGGGAAGGTCGGTGTGCGGGCCGAGCCGGAGGTTGGTGTTCGCCGTCGAGTTGGTGTCGGCAGATCCCGCCATCGTGACGTCGGCTTTCACATCCCACACGTGGCCGAAGTTGGTGTCCCTGATCGCGCCGATCCTGGCCGCCAAGGACAAGTTGAAATCTGGGTCGACCGGGCAGCCTTGCAGCCGACTGATTCCATACCGAAGGAGATCCTCCATCCAGTTCCCGAAGACGATCTCATCCTCGAGCACTCGCGATCCGTCGTGGGTTGGCGGTTCGGAGAAGGTGGCGGCCGTCCACTCAGTCGGCTGTGGCAACCAACCATCCGGCCGATGGCTCCCGTCGGCCACATGGCGCAACCAACCAGGGTGGTACTCGGCTCGGAGCCCATCGAGGGCAAACTCGACGACAAGTGCGCCGTCTCTGTTCGTCGACACGGCCGAGATGACGATCTCGTCGTCGAGCTCAGCAGGATCGAGAAGGTGTTCGCGTGTCGCGAGATCAAACCCCGCGCCAGATGCGTTTTCACGAAGCCACAGATCGAAGGCGACCAGCTCGAGGCCGTCGCTCCAGTTGATCCTGACGAAACGACCCTCCAGCGACACGTCGGCGACAGGCACCCAGGGGTATTCGTAGAAGTCCGGGGTGGCAAGCTCAGGCGCTTCGACGCTATTGAGTTTCACCACTCCTCCAACTAGAGTGTCCTACTGAACGGGACGTCCTGTTCAATAGGACAATCATATGAGCACTCATGATTCGCAGTCAAGAGCCAGCGAGGGGCCAGTCGACCGAGCCTTCCACCTTCTTCAGGTCGTCATCGCAGCCCAAGAGCCACTTGGCGTTCGAGAACTCGGTCGCCGAACCGGGCTGCCACGTTCGACCGCCTCACGTTTGGTCGGCACCCTTGAACGCCTACGCATGCTCGAACGCACAGCCGATGGAGAGGTGATTCCCGGTGGTGGACTGGCCACGCTGCAGCTGGACGGAGCCACGACACCGCTGCTGAAGGATCGAGTACACCCACTTCTCGTCGATCTCGTGCAAGAGTTCGGCGAGAACGCCGCACTTTCGATCGACGACGGCGATGCCCTTCTCTACATTTCCAATGTCGCGGGCGCGAACCCGGTTTCGGTCGGAGATGTCTCGGGCGAGCGGCACGACTTCCACCTCGTGGCTCCTGGCCTGGTGGCGATGGCGTCGTGGCCCGCACCGCGCCTGACCGATCATCTCCGTACACCGCTTGCCGCGGCCACCGAGTTCTCAGTCACGCGAAGCTCCGCTCTTCGGCGGCGGCTGCGCACGATCGCCGCCGATGGATACGCGTGGACGAACCAAGAGCTCGATGTGGGAATCAACGGGCTTGCTGTGCCGGTTCCAGTCGAAGGTGAGCGGACGGCCACGATCAGCCTCTACGGCCCCTCGTATCGCTTTTCGCCCGAGGTTCTGCCCGATGCCGGATCGGCACTTCGTGAGATCGTGGAGGAGCGACTCGGCTAAACCCAGAAGAGAAGTGTGCAAAGCTGATCCGATGGCGACGGCGGGTTATTCGGGTACTCCTCTTCCAAAGAAGTTGGGCATCGAGGAAGGGCACGTGGTCGCCGCAGTCGATGCCCCCGATCATCTCGACGAGCTCCTCGTACCGCTACCCGACAACGTGACTCTCCATTCTGGAGCCCGCGGCAAACCCGACCTCTCGCTGGTCTTTTGCCGCACCCGACGAGCCCTCGACAAACGTGTCGAGCAGATGTGGGGTCTGGCATTTCCGGACCGGAGCGTGTGGGTGGTGTGGCCGAAGAAGTCGAGCTCGTTGTTCATCGACTTGACCGAGGATGGCGTTCGTGATGCCGTGCTCGGGCGAGGACTTGTCGACGTGAAGGTCTGTGCCGTCGACGACGACTGGTCGGGGCTGAAATTGATGGTGCGTAAGGAACTGCGATGAAACGCAGAAACTCGCTGCGATGAAGCGCAGAAACTCGCTGCGATGAAGCGCAGTCTCATCCTCCTCCGAGGCATCAACGTCAGTGGCCACAACAAGGTGCCCATGGCCGATCTGCGAGCGGCACTGACCGACGCTGGATTGGTCAACGTCGCGACCTACATACAGAGCGGAAACATCGCTGTCGACTCTGACGCTGATGCCAAAGATCTCGGTCAACTTGTCGAGCAGATGGTGCTCGAATCATTCGACGTTCGAGTGCCCGCCGTCGTCATCGCACAGTCGGAGATCCAATCCATCCTCAACAACGCACCGTTCTCGACCGATGCCGACCCCGCGTACCAGGTGATCTATTTCGCAGGTGATCCAGTGGATACTGCGGGCGTTGCGGCGATCGACGGCAGCAAATATCCCGGCGACGACATCACCGCCACCGCAAAGGTGATCTATGTGTCGTACGAGAATGGGCAAAGCAAATCAAAGCTCACGGTCAACACCCTTGAGCGTGCCGCAGGCTGCAATCTCACCGGCCGCAACCTGCGCTCCACCGTCAAACTCCTCAGCCTCTGACGAGGGCTAGTAGCCGCGAGCTCGATCGACGAGCGGGAAGGGCTGCTCCCCACGACGAATTCGAAGGATGTTGTCGGCGACCAGTCGAGCAGCGGAGGCGACCTGGGTGCTGCCTGCGATGTGCGGGGTCAGATGTACCGCTGCATGCGCCCACAAGGGTGAGTCGCTGTGCGGCGGCTCAGGGTCGGTTACATCGAGGACTGCAGCTCGCAGGGGTCCATGGTCGAGCGCTTCGATGAGGTCGGCCTCACTCGACAACACGGTTCCCCGCCCGATGTTGATCAGTATCGCGCCGTCCGCGAATTGTGACAGCCGGGCGCTGTCGAGCATTCCCGTCGTCTCCGCAGTGTTTGGGAGGACATTGATCACCACATCGCTGTGTCCCAGGAACGTCGCCAGCTCGTGGTCTCCTCGAAACGACTGCACATTCTCGTCGTCGGTGCCGGAGCGAGACCATGCGTTCACCCGATATCCAAGGTCCGTGAATGCCCGACCGATACGACCACCGATTGTGCCGTATCCCAGCACGCCGACCCGGTAGTTCGCCGCCTGGACGTAGTCGACCTCGGCCCAGACACCACGTCGTTGTCGATCGTCTGTCGCGTCGAACCCTCGTTGGAGGCGAATCACCCAGTGCAAGGCATACGCCGCCATCTCATCGGACATCGCAGGATCGGCCAAGCGGACGATGTCGACGTCGGGAGTTCCATCCTTTTGCCACTGCTCCGCACCCGCCCCGAGCGACAGAATCGCACGAAGTCCGGTGAACGTGGCCAGGTCAGTTCGTTTCATCCGCCACGCAACGACGAACTCGACCGCCCTCGCGTCGGGGCATTCCGGCCAGGCATGGATCTCCTCCGTTGGCAGGGCACTACGGAGGTGTTCGAGCCATTCCTCGGGTCGGTTCCAGGGATTCACGATGATTGACACCCGAACAGCATGCCCGACCGCATGACAGGGTCGTAACCTCAACCCATGAACACAGCGCGCTCACTCGATGCGGTTGTGGTGGGTGCGGGTCCAAACGGCCTCGCCGCGGCGATCACTCTTGCCCGCGCTGGCCGCTCCGTCGTGGTCCTCGAAGCAAACACCACGATCGGTGGTGGAGCCCGAACCGCGGAACTCACCGAAGCGGGTGTGCGCCACGACATTGCTTCGGCCATTCACCCAATGGTCAAGGCGTCGCCGTTCTTCGCCACGATCGAAACCGAACTTCGCGATCATGGCCTGGAGTGGGTCAACCCCCCAGCTGCGGCCGCTCACCCCCTTGACGACGCCAGAGCGGCTATTGCGTGGAACGATGTTGTTCGCACCGCTGAGGAGTTGGGATCGGACGGCAAGGCCTACCGGCGCTATTACGACACGTGGATCGACAACGTCGACGCCCTCCTCGATCTGACACTGAATCCGCTTGTTCGTGTTCCAAGACGACCCATTCTGTCGGCGCGGTTTGGCGCGACCGCTGCGTTACCAGCAGCCACGACCGCAGCAAGGGTTTGGAAGAGTGCAGAAGCTCGCGCCCTATTCGCCGGGCACGCCGCACATTCGATCCTGCCGCTCACCCGTCCGTTCACCTCATCGTTCGGGGTCCTTCTCGGAACGTTGGGCCACACCACAGGATGGGGATTTCCCGCAGGCGGAGCTCAGTCGATCACCGATGCCATGACGTCGTATCTCCGGTCGCTCGGCGGGCAGGTGGAGACAGGAAGTCCGGTGCATTCCCTTGCCGACCTTCCCCCTGCGGCGTGCACGATCTTTTCCCTCTCCCCCAGGCAGGTGGATCACATCGTCGGCGATCGTTTCCCCGGCAAATACCGCAAGTCGCTGCAGAAGTTTCGTTATGGTTCGGCCGCCTGGAAGGTCGACTATTCTCTCGACGCACCAATCCCCTGGGCCAATCCAAACGTGGCTCGAGCCGGCACCGTTCATCTCGGAGGGACGCTCGAAGAGATCACCGAGGCCGAAGCCGTCGTGGCGTCCGGTCACCACGCCGAGAAACCATTTGTTCTTCTCGCCCAGCACTCTCAGTTCGATCCGACGCGGGCGCCCGCGGGCGTACACACAGCATGGGCTTATTGCCACGTTCCCAACGGTTCTGGCCTTGACCAGACAGACGCAATCGAGACGCAGATCGAGCGATTTGCTCCGGGCTTCCGTGACGTCGTCCGGAAACGCCGCATCACCTCACCCGCCGACCTCGAGGCCCAGAACATGAACCTGGTCGGCGGCGATATCGGCGGGGGTAGCTACGCCGGTACGCAGCTCGTCTTTCGTCCCCGACCGCAAGGAAATCCGTTCGACACACCAGACCCGACGATCCTCATCGGGAGCGCGAGCACGACCCCAGGTGCTGGCGTGCACGGCATGGCCGGTCATGGCGCCGCCGAACGCGCCCTGCGGACGGTATTGCGCTGATCTTCGGCCAGTCTTGCGTTGACCGCTCGCACACATCACGACCACCGACCTGGCCAGAGCAACAAGCTCGGGAGAATAAGGTCTGGAAGATTCAGACCAGCGCGTCGGGACCTTCGGGGATCTCGTCCATCCGAGCCGCGAACAAACAGGCCGACTCGTGACCGTGATCGTGGCGATCCTCCATCACCGGATCGGTCTCGCTGCACTCGTCGCTGACTCGCCAGCATCTCGTCCGGAACCGGCATCCGCTGGGCGGGTCAGACGGCGACGGCAGATCACCCTCGAGCAGGATCCGTTCCGGGCGGTTGCGAGCCCTCACCGGGTCCGCAACCGGCGTCGCGCTCAGTAGCGCCTGTGTGTACGGGTGGATCGGCTGCTCGTAAATCTCCTGCTCGGTGCCCATCTCCACGATCCGCCCGAGGTACATCACCGCCACCCGATCGGAGATGTGCCGCACGACGGAAAGGTCGTGGGCAATGAAGATGTAGGAGAGGTTGAACTCGTCCTGGATCTCCTCGAGCAGGTTGATGACCTGCGCCTGAACGGAGACGTCCAGCGCCGACACCGGCTCGTCAGCGACGATGACCTTGGGCTCGAGCGCCAGCGCTCGGGCGACGCCGATCCGCTGCCGCTGTCCACCGGAGAACTGGTGGGGGTATCGGTTGATGTGATTCGGGTTCAGCCCGACTCGTTCCAGGAGCTCGGTGGCGCGCTGCTCGCGTTGGTTCTTCGGAACGACGTCGCTGTGGACTTTCCAGCCCTCGGTGATGATGTCGCGAACGGTCATTCGTGGGTTGAGCGACGCGTACGGGTCCTGGAAGATGATCTGAATCTCGCGTCGCATCTTGCGCATCTCCGAGCTCGACATCTCGAAAAGGTTGCGACCCTCGAACATCGCTTGGCCAGATGTCGGCTCGTGCAGTCGCAGCAGTGTTCGTGCGACCGTCGACTTACCGGAGCCGGACTCGCCGACCAGGCCCAGCGTCTCGCCTTGGTGGAGCTCGAAACTGACGCCGTCGACCGCTTGGACATGCCCGACGGTGCGTTTGAAGACGATGCCCTGCTTGATCGGGAAGTGCTTGACCAGGTCGGTCACCTGGAGAAGCGGGGACTCGTTCGAAAGTTCAGACACTGACATCCTCTTCCCAGACCTCGTCGGTGTAGTGGCACTCGGCGTAGCGCTCGATACCCCGGACACGAACGACGGTCGGCTCGACGTCGAAACAGTTGGCGTGCCGGAAACGGCAGCGCGGGTGGAACGAGCATCCGCCAGGCAGGTTTGCGAGATCGGGCGGCGAGCCGACGATCGGGGTCAGCTTGACGCCCTTGAGGTCGGCGCGCGGGATCGACTGCATCAGCCCAACGGTGTACGGGTGAGAAGGTCGACCAAAGACCTCGAGCGTGGAGCCGTGCTCCACTATGCGGCCCGCATACATCACGTTGACTCGGTCGGCCACCTCAGCGACGACACCCAGGTCGTGGGTGATGAGCACCATCGCCATGCCATAGTCATCCTGCAGATCGGCCAGCAGCTCCATGATCTGGGCTTGGACGGTCACGTCCAGCGCAGTCGTGGGCTCGTCGGCAATCACGATCTCGGGGTTCAGCGCGATCGCCATCGCGATCATGGCCCTCTGGCGCATGCCGCCGCTGAACTCGTGCGGGTACTGATTGACCCGCTGCTTGGGGGACGAGATTCCAACACGCTGTAACAGGTCGATCGAACGAGTTCGGGCCTCGCGCTTGCTCATGTCCTCATGGACCCGGTACATCTCGCTCAGCTGCCAGCCGATCGTGAACACGGGGTTCAGCGAGCTGAGTGCATCCTGGAAGATCATCGAGATCTTCGCGCCCCGGATCCTCTGGCGGTGCTCGTCGCTCATCGTCAGAAGATCCTCGCCGCGATATCGAAGCTCCCCGGCGGTGACGAACCCGGGTGGGGAGTCGATGATCCCCATGATCGCTTGGGCGCTGACCGACTTGCCCGATCCCGACTCACCGAGGATGGCGACGGTCTCACCCTTGCGGACGTCGTAGGTGACACCGTTGACGGCCTTGACGACCCCAGCGTCGGTGCGGAACTCGACCTGGAGTCCATCGACCTCCAACAGGGTGTCGGGGTGGGCCCCCAGGTCATACACCGGGTTGGAGGCGGTCACATTGGCAGTGGTCATATTCGTCATCGCCTCCGGTCAGCGAAGCTTCGGGTCGAGCGCATCTCGCAGCGCATCACCGAGCAAGATGACGCTGAACACGAGGATTGAGAGGAAGACCGCCGGGAAGAGCATCAGGTGCGGGTCACCGGCCAGGCGCCGCTGAGCCACGGACAGCTGGAGACCCCAGGAGATCGCCGGCGTCTGCAACCCGACGCCCAGGAACGACAGGGCGGCCTCGCCGACGATTGCGACGCCAACGAGGATCGTCGCAAAGACGAGAATCGGAGCGAGGGAGTTCGGGATGATGTGGCGAGTCATGATCCGCAGGTCCGAGGCGCCGAGCGCCTTGGCCGCCTCGACGTAGTCGGCGTCGCGGTTGGTGATCACCGAGGAGCGGGCCAGCCGGAGCATTGTTGCCCAGCTGAAGAAGACAAGGACGAGGACGACGAGGCCGATGCCTCGTTGATCTACCAACTCATCGATGAACTCGAAGATCGACGCGAGGAAGCGCAGGAACGGCGAGATCTCCGGGTCATCCGATGAGGCCCCACGGAACGCCGTGATGAAAACCAGCGCCCCGAGTATCAGCGGCAGTGCGAGAACGATGTCGGTCAACCGACTGATGATCGTGTCGATCCAACCGCCGTAGTAGCCGGCGAGCGTGCCGAAGGTCAACGCAATGGCGAAGGAGGCGAGCGCTACCGACGGTCCGATCACCATCGAGGGGATGACGCCATGGATCACGCGCTCGTAATAGGGGCAACCCTTGTCGTCCAAACCGAACCAGGTGCCGTCGGGCGCCTCGGTACTGCTGTCGAGCCATGCGGGCGGCTGAGCACCGAGTCGGGTCTCGCAGTCCGCTCGGGTGACCCCGTCCGGAGCGAACAGCGTGGGGAACAACGCCATGACGAGAAAGACGAGCAGAACCAGTGCAGCGGCGACGAACTGCGGATTACGCACCAACTGTCGACCGGCATCGCGCCACAATGACGCCTCGCGTCCGGTGTCTCCACTGACGACATCTGGATCGTCTTCGAGCGGCACGTGGGCGAACTCGGGCTCCGCTACGCCCGTTCCGGCGTCGACAGTTTCGCCGGTTTCGACGGTTTCGTCACTCATAACGAATCCGCGGGTCGAGGACGGCGTAGAGGAAGTCGACGAGCAGGTTCGCGATCATGTAGATCACGATGAGGAACGTGACGATGCCAACCACGAGTGCGCCGTCCTGGCGGGTGACGGCCTCGAACACCTCTCGCCCCACGCCCGGGATGTTGAAGATCGTCTCGGTGATGATCGCTCCTCCCATGAGCGTGCCGAGGTCCACGGCGAGGAACGTGACCACGGGGATCAGCGAGTTGCGGAGCGTGTGAATGCCAACGACCCGTGACGGGCTCAGCCCCTTGGCCTTGGCAGTTCGAACGTAGTCGGCCCGGTTGTTCTCGACGACCGAGGTCCGGGTGAGCCGGGCGATGTAGGCCAGCGACGTGGTCGCGAGGATGAACGCCGGCATGATGTAGCTCCGGAACCCCTCCTGCAAGCCGGCGACAGGGAGGATGCCGAGTTCGACGCCGAACGCGTATTGAGCGACCAGGCCGAGGACGAAGATGGGCACGCTGATCGCCAAGACCGTGCTGACCTTGACGAGCGTGTCGATGAAGCTGTCCTTGCGCAAGGCGGCCAAGACCCCCGCGAAGATGCCGATGACGGCCTCGATCGCGAACGCGAACACTGCGAGGCGAGCAGACACCGGGATCTTGTCGGCCATAACGTCACGGACGGGCTGCGGACTTCGGGCGAGCGTGACGCCGAAGTCGCCGGTCAGCAGGCCGGAGCGCTCACCGGTGTCGTCGTCGACGAGGATGCCCATGTACTTGCCGTATTGGACCAGCAGCGGATCGTCGAGGTCGTACTCATCCCGCAGCTCGGCCACTGCGCTGGCGGGGATGGGGCGGTCGCCCGACAGTGCCCGAATCGGGTCGCCGGCCAAGCTGAAAACGCCCGCGAAAATCAGGAAGGTCGTGCCGAACATCACCGGGATGAACTGGAGGATCCGGCGGATCATGTACCTACCCACGAGCTGCTCCTCCTCTTCGACGTCGATTCGTTCGACAACATAGCAACCCAGCGGTAACAACAAGAAAGCGGTCGTCACGAGAAAAACAACACCCCGGCCGCCGATCCCGAAGGACCGACGACCGGGGCGAGTCAGACGTTGTACCGCTAGGCGTTTAGCCCTGGGTCAGATCCTCGTAGTCGATCACGCCGAAGGCGTCGATGAAGACCCCGTCGACGCCATCGTTCCAGGCGTAGGTGTTCTGACCAAAGAACATCGGTGCCAGCGGGGCGTTTTCGCAGATGATCTGCATCGCGTCCTGCCAGAGCGGGATCGATTCCTCGAGCGTCGTCGTGGCGAGGGCCGCCTCGATGTTCGCATCGACCTCATCGTTGCGCCAGAAGGTGGCGTTGTTGCCGCCCTCATCGACGGTCAGCTGCAGCGCGAGCACCATGTAGTACTGCGGGTGCAGGTAGCTGGCGCCCCAACCGAGACGGTACGGACCGGTCAGCTGCTGGGTGTCCGCGAGCTCAAGGTACTCAGCGAATGGCAGCTGCTGGAAGGTGACGTTGTCGGCGGGGATGCCGAGGTTCTGCTCCCACTGCGTGATCACGGCGTCGATCCACAGGTCGTGTCCGCCACCCTGGTTGAACCAGACGTCGAGGGAATCACCAAGTGCGTCCAGACCACCGAACTCAGCGAACCGAGCCTGAGCTTCTTCAGGGTTGAAGGTCCACTCGACGCAGACCTCCTCCTCGTAGCCAGGGATAACCGGGCTGAAGAAGTTCTGCGCTGGAGCGCGAAGTCCGTTGAAGATTCCCTCGGTGATGTCCTCGCGGTTGACGGCCATCGACAGCGCGGCGCGCAGGTTCGGGTCGTTGAACGGCGGCGCGTAGTCGGGGAAGCCGAGGTAGTTGATGCCGGAGTCGGCGCTGAGCGCGCTGTTCGGAACCTGGGCGATGGTGTCGTCCCATACCTCTGGTGGAACACCGTTGACGATGTCGAGGTTGCCGGCCACAAGGTCGGTCACCGCGGTGTTGACGTCGGCGTAGATTCGGAACTCGATGCCCGAGATCTGTGAGGCGTCATCACCCTGGTAGTCGGGGTAGGTGTCGACCAGGATCTGGACGTCGTCCTCCCATTCTTCGGCCATCATGAACGGACCATTGCCGATCGGCATGCGATCGTAGGCAGCTGGGTCGGCGAAGAAGGCCTCAGGAAGCGGCAGGAAGGCCGATGCCTTCATCTGCGTGGTGAGGAACGGCACGGCCTCGGCCATCGTGATGGTGAACTCGGTGTCGCTGACGACCTCGAGGCCCGACAGCGCTTCGGCTGCCGGAGGAGCGCCGTCGCAGTCGGCGACCTCGTTGCCCTCGTCGTCGGGGGCGGTGCCGCACTGCAGGTCGCCGAAGCCGGCGATCTGCGCGTATTGGGCCGAGGTCGACTGGGCGTTCGGGCCGTAGGCGCCGTAGTTCCAGGTGTCGACATAGGACTGTGCGGTCACTGGGGTGCCGTCGTGGAAGGTCCAGCCGTCCTTGAGCGTGACGTTGAAGACCACGTTGTCGTCGGTGACGATCGAGTCTGCGTGCTGGAAGATGAGCTGGTTGTCCGCGTCGACGTCGACGAGTCCGGTGAACAGCGCGTCGATGACTTGCTGGCCCTCCGACTCGGTGTTGTTGATCGGGGTGAGCGACTCGGGCTGCACGAGGAAGGTCGAGATGCGCTCGCCGTCGGTGGCCGGTTCGTCAGCTGGTTCGTCGGCTGGTTCGTCAGCCGGTTCGTCAGCCGGTTCATCGGCTGGTTCGTCGGCCGGCTCGTCGTCGGACGGCGCCTCGGTGTCGGTGCTAACGCCGTCGCCGTCGGCGGCGGTGTCATCATCGCTGCCGCAGGCGGCCGCTATCAATGAGAGCGCCATCAGCGCGGCGAGAAGCCGCAAGAAGCGCGTACTGGACAGTTTCATGTGTTTCCTCCAAAAGCAGTTCTGCACAGCGACGCGACCACGTGCCAGCACGGTGACCGGCCCGTGACCCGCATGACCTAGTGCAGACGGTTCCCCGCAAAGTTACTGCCCAGTAGCGAAGTTTCCGAGTCGGGTAGGAGATCCGGAAATGTGGCGTTCATCGAACACCGGTCGCGACGAGACCCGCCGAACCCGGCGCACATGGAGAATCCGGGCATTTGGAAGGGAAGCTCGCGTGGACCGCGACCCCTCCCTGTTCGATTCGATCCTGCCTGTCCCCCGGATCAGCCGTAGTCTTCGCGCATGACCAGCGAGACCGAAACGCATCGCAACGGCGCCGCGGAACGAAACGCGCTCATCGGCATCGTGGTCGCTGTGGCCCTTGGAGCGCTGCTCGGAGCGGCGGGCGGATCCGGCGGCGCATCGGTCGGCGGTGTTTCGGTCTTCTGGATCGTCACGATCGTGGCGTTTGCGATCAACGTGTTGGCGTTCATCCCGGCGTTCAAGGCCCAGACGGAGCACTACTACGACCTGACCGGATCGTTCACCTACATCACCGTCACGATCCTCGCCGTCGTGCTGACGAGCGACGATCTCGATGCCCGCGCGATCATCGCCGCGATCCTCGTACTGATCTGGGCCGGCCGTCTCGGAACCTTCCTGTTCCGTCGCGTCAAAAAGGCGGGCGGCGACGGCCGTTTCGATCGAATCAAACCCAGCCGGCTCCGATTCCTCATGGCCTGGGTGGTGCAGGGCCTATGGGTGACGATCACCGCAGCTGCAGCGATCGCGGCCATCACGTCAGGACACAAGGCGACGTTTGGAGTGGTCGGCATCATCGGCCTCGTCACCTGGATCCTCGGCTTCACGATCGAGGTCGCCGCCGACGCCCAGAAATCGGCCTTCAAGGCCGATGCCGCCAATGACGGCAAATTCATCGACGTCGGTCTCTGGGCCTGGTCGCGCCATCCCAACTACTTCGGCGAGATCACCCTCTGGACCGGCATGGCGATTCTTGTTCTTCCCGCGCTACACGGATGGCAATACCTCACCCTCATCTCGCCGGTGTTCGTGACTGTCCTCCTCACGCGAGTCAGTGGTCTTCCGATGCTCGAGAAACGCGCAGACACGAAGTGGGGCGGCCAACCCGACTACGAGGCCTACAAGTCGTCGACGCCGATTCTCATCCCCCGACCGCCTCGGTGAGTAACGTGCGGCCATGGCTGATCGGCTCACCGCATTTGGACCTGACTTTCCCTTTGCGTTCGACGAGTGGATCGCCCATCCCGCGGGCCTCGCCGAGCTACCCGACGAAGCACTCGGGAGCGAAGTAGCAATCATCGGCGCAGGCGTTGCCGGGATGGTCGCCGCATACGAACTGATGAAGCTGGGCCTCAAACCAGTCGTCTATGAAATCGGCCGCATCGGTGGTCGTCTTCGGTCCGAGCCCTTCAACGCTGCACCACACATCGTCGCCGAGCTCGGCGGCATGCGCTTCCCGAGGAGCGGTGCGGCGCTTTGGCACTACATCGATCTTCTGGAGCTCGACACACGCGACTTTCCGAATCCTCTGACGCCCGCTGCTCCAACCACAGTGATCGATCTTGAAGGCGAGACCTACTTCGCAGAGACGAGCGACGATCTTCCCGAGATCTTTGCCGAGGTCTCCCGCGCCTGGACCGAGGCTCTCGAGGACGTTGCCGACCTGACGGCGATTCAGGCGGCGATGAGAGGCAAGGATGCGGCAGCGGTGCGCAACATCTGGGCGCGGCTCGTGGACGAGTGGGACGATCGCACGTTCTACGATTTCGTCGCAACCTCGCCGGCATTCGCCGGACTGAGCTTTCGCCATCGGGAGATCTTCGGCCAGGTCGGGTTCGGAACCGGCGGATGGGACTCGGACTTTCCGAACTCGATGCTCGAGATTTTCCGAGTTGTGATGGCCGGCTTCGAGGACGACCAACACTTCATCGTCGGAGGCGCAGAACAGATCCCTCGCGGGCTCTGGGATCACGCACCTCACGAGCTGACACATTGGCCAACCGGAACCACGCTCGCCTCGTTGCACAGCGGTGCACCCCGGCCAGGAGCGACGGCAATTCGCCGCCGCGGAGAGGATCTCGAGATCGAGGACCGCTGGGGCCACACGCGCACGTTCGGCGCTGCGCTTGTCACGGTGCAGAGTTGGTTGTTGACCACGTCGATCGACGTCGAGGAGTCGTTGTTCAGTCAGAAGGTCTGGATGGCCCTCGACCGGACCAAGTACATGCAATCGTCGAAGACCTTCGTCATGGTCGACAGGCCGTTTTGGAAAGAGATCGACGAAACGACCGGTCGACCGAAGATGAGCATGACACTGACCGATCGGAACACGCGCGGCACGTATCTGATCGACAACGGCGAGGAAGAACCAGGCGTGATCGTGCTCAGCTACGCCTGGCAAAGCGACGCGATGAAAGTGCTTGCGATGAACGCGGGCGAACGAGCCGAACTCGCGATCGAAACGCTCGAGGCGATCTATCCGCACACCGACTTGCGCAGCCACATCATCGGCGAACCCATCACGGTGAGCTGGGAGGCCGACCCGCACTTTCTCGGTGCGTTCAAAGGAGCGCTGCCCGGGCACTATCGATACAACCGCCGCATGCACAGTCACTTCATGCAACACGATCTTCCGCCTGAGGAGCGTGGCATCTTCCTCGCGGGTGACGACGTGTCTTGGACGCCAGGCTGGGCAGAGGGCGCAGTTCACACGGCGCTCAATGCGGTCTGGGGCATCGCGGCACAATTCGGCGGCTCGACGTCGCCCGACAACCCCGGACCAGGCGACGTGTACGAAGAGATCGGACCAGTGGAACTACCAGACGACTAGGTCAGAGTGTGATCAGGTCCCGGCGCAAGTCGGTCGAAAGATCGCTGCAGATCACTCCTTGTCTTCCGAGTAGTGGACGAGGCGTTCGATCACTTCATCCTCTGCCTTGCTCAAGGCGCCCATGTCGAAGGGAGGCTGCGGGTCGTACTCAATTGCCAGTTGCATGGCCTTGGCCGCCACGTCGTCGACCAACAGTTCAGACAGTCGGAGAGCCATGTCGATTCCGGCGGAGACACCCGCAGCGGTGATGATGCGCTCGTCCAAATGCTCGACGACGCGTTGTTCGACGGCCGTGGCTCCGTACTTCTCGAGCCTCGAGTACGCACTCCAGTGCGTCGTCGCCGTGAGCCCGTTCAACAGCCCAGCCGCACCGAGAATCAGTGAACCGGTACACACAGAGGTGGTGAACCGGCTCGTCTCGTGTGCGCCGCGCAACCAGTCGAGCACGGCACCATCCTCCGAAACCACCGCCCGACTACCGACACCACCGGGCACGACGATCACATCGGGGTTCGGGCACTCACCCAGCGTTGCGTCGGCGGTCATCCCGAGGAAACCATTCTCGGTCCGATACTCGCCACGACGTTCAGCTGCGAACGTGACGGTGGCGCCGGGGAGGCGTTGGAGCGTTTCGTACGGGCCGATCGCATCGAGCGCGGTCAACCGATCGAAGAGCACGATCACGATGTCGATGTTTGGGTGTATGGAGGGACGTGCGTCGGTCATGTTGGGACTCGCTCTCTGACAGCTGATGTTTGGCGGCGGTAGGCGCCCGGTGACAAACCGATGCGTCGATGAAACGCTCGGCGCAGACTCTCTGTGGTGTGGTACCCGCAACGTCTCGCGATCGCCTCGAGGCCCACCGACTCGGTCTCGAGGATCGACCGCGCGATTTCCACTCGTACGCGATCGACATAGCGGGCCGGCGACTCCCCGACCTCCGCACGAAATCTCCTGGTGAAGTGTCGCTCTGACAAGCCGACCGTCGTTGCCAACTGGGCCACCGACAAGTCGCCGTCGGGCGAAGAGTGGATCAGGTCACACGCTTCACGAATGGGCTGCGATTCAGCCGAGGAGCTCCAGACAGGGGTGCCGAATTGGCTCTGGCCGCCAGGCCTCCGCAGATACACCACGAGATGTCGAGCGACGAGTTGCGCAATCGATGACCCACAGTCCTCCTCCACCATCGCCAACGCGAGATCGATTCCGGCCGTGACGCCCGCCGACGTCCAGAGCTCGCCGTCGCGAATGAAGATGGGGTCCGGATCGACGCTCACGTCCGGGTGCATCACCGCGAGTCGCGCGGCGTAGGCCCAGTGCGTGGTGACCCGTCTGCCCGTGCACAACCCGGCCGCGGCCAAGAGGAACGTGCCCGTGCAGACCGACGAGATGCGCGTCGCATTCGATGCGTGCGAGCGCAACCACTCGATCAGCTCCTCGTCTCGCGCTGAGGTCCGTGTGGTCTGGCCACCCGGAACCAACAAGGTGTCCACATCGACTAGGGAGTCAAGCGTGCACGTGGGCAATACCGACATCCCGCTCTCGCTCGTGACGGCCTCTTCGGACGATGCGGCAAGGGCAATCTTGTACCGAGCACCGCGATGTTCGAGTTGGTCCATGGCGCTGTTTGCGCCGATGAACACCTCATGTGGTCCGGCGACATCGAGCGGCTGGAAACCTTCGAAGAGTGGGATGGCGACAACTCGCATGCACCCACTACACCGGATGGAACCTGGTGGCGTCAATGACATGGTTCCCACGATGTCCGCCATACGAGTGCGAAGTGATACCCCCGATCCCACTGGAGGCCGCCGAGCAAGACCTTGCGGTCAACTGACCGGTTCTCACAGCGGGCTGATGGCGTCTTTGCGACGGTGTTCAAAAAGAAGTGATGTGCGCTCGTCGAACACACCGGGGTAACTGCTGACCTCGTTGACGATGACACGCTGAAGGGTCTCGGCGTCGGGCACCGCAACATGGATGACCGCGTCTTCCACGCCGGTGATGAGATGGACCGCGATCGTCTCGGGAAGTGCCCACATGTGGTCCAGAAAACCCTCGATCACCTCATCGCTCTTCGGCTGAAGACGCACGAAGACGAGAGCTTGGAGCATTCGACCGAGCGCATGGAGATCGACCTCGGCGTGATACCCCTTGATCACCCCACGCTGCTCCAGTTCACGCACGCGGGCAAGAGTCGTCGACGGAGCCAACCCTGCCTTCTTGGCGAGCGCACGGTTTGTCTGTCGTGCGTCGCGCTGCAACTCGTCGACGAGAAGCAGATCGGTGGTCGAAGTGAGTGCTACAGGCACGGCGCGTCCGTTCGAAATCGGCAGTGTGTTCAGCGTCACAGACGAATATATGGCGGAATGTGGGCTGAAACACGAATTATATTCGAACTTCTTTCCTTTTGTCCGAACGGACTCGATACTTGAAGCCTGACATCCGTACACACGACAACGGAGACGATCATGGCACTCATCGACGATTACCGACTCGACGATCGCTACACCGCAGACGATGGCCGAGTCTTCATGACCGGCATCAATGCCCTCGCAAGACTCCCCTTGGAACAGATCCGGGCGGATCGACGCGCTGGCCATCGCACCGCAGCCTTCGTATCGGGTTACCAGGGCTCACCGCTCGGAGGATACGGCGAGGCGGTTCGCGCTGCCGCCAACACGGAGCCCGACCTCCCCGTGACCTTCTCCCAAGGAATGAACGAAGAGTACGCGGCAACGGCCGTGATGGGCTCGCAGCTCGCCGCCGCACAGCCGAACCGCAGGTACGACGGAATCGTCGGTCTCTGGTACGGCAAGGCGCCGGGTGTCGACCGAGCTTCGGACTCGCTCCGACACGCCGTCTTCGCCGGGACCTCGATGGTCGGCGGCGCGGTTGCAATCGTGGGTGACGACCCAAACGCCAAATCGTCGACGGTGCCATCCTCGTCGGCAGGCGTGCTTCAGAGCATGCACATGCCGTTGTTGTATCCAGGTGACCCCGTCGAGGCACTCGACCTCGGCAGGCATGCGATTGCGCTGTCACGAGCCACCGGTCTGTGGTCGGCCTTGAAGATCGTAGCGGACGTGGCCGACGCGACTGCGAGCGTCGACCTCGATCCCGATCGTGTTCGGCCGGTCATGCCGCTCATCGACGGGGTGCCGTACCAACACGTTCCCGATGGCCGTATTCTCACCCCGCACAGTGTCGACATCGAACGCGAGATCCTCGAGGTCCGGTACGAGCTCGCACGCACCTACGCAACCGAGAACAAACTGAACCACGTGACGGTCGATCCGGCCGACGCGTGGATTGGACTGATCGCCTCGGGCATCACGTATCGCGAAGTGCGCGAAGCCCTCGCACGTCTCGGACTCGGGACCGACGACGCGGTGCGATCGGCTGGGATTCGACTCCTCAAGATGGGCATGCCGATGCCGTTCAACCCGGCAACCATGCGGAGCTTCGCGACAGGGCTCGAGCAGATCTTCGTCATCGAGGAGAAACTTCCAAACATCGAGTCGCTCCTGAAGGACGCGCTCTACTCGCTTCCCACCCGTCCGACCATCGTCGGGAAACACGATGAGTCCGGCGAGATCATGCTCCCCGCATGGGGTGCCCTCGATGCGGACACGATCGTGCCCGTTCTCCGCAAGAAACTCGAGGGCAGAATCGGCGATCGCCTCATCCCTGCCAAACCCAAGCGGACGCGGATATCGATTCCGTTGAGCGTCGAGAGGGCACCAGCCTTTTGCTCTGGGTGCCCTCACAACCGAAGCACCGAAGTTCCCGACGGCTCACTTGTCGGCGCCGGCATCGGATGCCACACCATGACCCTGTTCATGGATGAGTCGCGGGTCGGTGACATCGCCGGAATCACCGCCATGGGAAACGAGGGGACCCAGTGGATCGGCATGGCCCCCTTCGTCGAGACGCCACACCTCTTCCAGAATCTCGGCGATGGCACGTTCTTTCACTCCGGCCAGCTCGCAATTCAAGCAGCGATCGCCTCGGGGGTGAACATCACCTACAAGCTGCTGTACAACGGCACCGTCGCAATGACCGGCGGACAAGATCCCGAGGGCCAGCTGTCCGTGTCCGACATCGCGCGAAACTTGCTCACACAGGGTGCGGCACGGGTGCTCGTCACCTCCGACGATCCGAAGAACTCGTCATACCGGTCGCTTCCGAAGTCAGTCGAGGTATGGAACCGAACGCGACTCATCGAGGCCCAGGAGTTGCTCGCCAAGGTGCCAGGCGTGACCGTGTTGATACATGATCAAGTCTGTGCGGCCGAGGCCCGTCGAGACCGCAAACGTGGCCTCATCGAAACTCCAAACCAACGTGTGGTCATCAACCCGAGGATCTGCGAAGGCTGTGGAGACTGTGGCCAAGTGAGCAATTGCCTCTCCGTTCAGCCGGTCGAAACTGCGTTCGGACGAAAAACCGCGATCGATCAGACCACGTGCAACTTCGACTACAGCTGCCTCGAGGGCGATTGCCCATCGTTCATGACCGTCACCACGAAAGAACCCGGGCGACTCACATCGAAACTCACATCCCTGCTCCCCTCGCTCACCAGAACCAAAAAGGGGTCTGACCCCTTTTTGAAAAAAGGGGTCAGACCCCTTTCGGTTGAGCAGGAGCTTCCGACGCCGGTTTTGTTGGTGGACGAGAACGATTTCGCGATGCGCATCACCGGCATCGGAGGCACCGGCGTGGTCACGGTCGCACAGGTCTTGGGCACCGCCGCGATGCTTGACGGATTTCACGTTCGCGGTCTCGATCAGATTGGCCTGGCTCAAAAGGCGGGGCCGGTGATCAGCGATGTTCGACTCTCGAAGAGTCGTCCGTCGTACACCAATCGACTTGGCGAAGGGCAAGCCGACCTGCTGTTGGCCTTCGACCAACTGGTCGCCGCCTCGGAAAAGGGCGAGCTGACCTCGGACCCCGAGACAACCCACGTCGTTGGCTCGACGACCGCCACACCGACGACATCGATGATCACCCGTCCGTCACTCACCATGCCGAGTCCAGACGAGCTCGGAGAGAGAATCGCAACGAGCAGCAAGCCGAATCATCACTGGGCTGATGCACAAGCGATCACCACCGAGCTCTTTGGCTCGGCCACGACCGCAAATCTGTTCATCGTCGGTATGGCTGTACAGGCGGGGGTGTTGCCGATCGATCCAGATCATCTCGAGGCGGCGATCAGGCTCAACGGGGTTGCCATCGAGGCAAATACGCAAGCGCTTCGATTCGGTCGCCTGTACGTGATTGACCCCGATGCAGTCGCTGCAGCCCGGCGTCAGCCAACTGGAAACAACCCTGCCGAAGCTCGCACCGAACACTCGAGCAATCGGCTCGACGACCTCGGCGTGAGTGGCGATCTTCGAGCTCAGCTGTCCCTCTTTGCCTCCGAGCTCGAAGCGTGGGGCGACGAGTCAACCACCGCAGAGTGGTTTGCCACGCTCGAACGAGTAGCGGCTTCGGAGAGGAAAGTCATCGATTCGACCGATCTTCTTGCGGCGGTCGCCGCCGGGCTCTTCAAGCTCGTCGCATACAAAGACGAGTACGAGGTTGCACGACTCATGACACTGGACGCGGGGCTGGAGCCGGCGAAGGAAGTAGCTGGATCGTCGGGCTCGATCGCCTGGAAGTTGCACCCACCGATGCTTCGCGCGCTGGGCATGAACAAGAAGATCACCGTCGGCGCTTGGGCCACTCCCGGTGTGAAGGCGCTTGCGCAAGGCAAGAGACTGCGCGGCACCGCCCTCGATCCGTTCGGACGAGCGGAGGTTCGACGAATCGAACGGGCACTTCCAAGCGAGTACATCGAGGCGATCGATCGAGTTCTCGGCGTCCTATCCGAGGCGAACCACGCGACAGCTGTCGCGATCGCCGAACTTCCAGACCTTGTACGAGGTTATGAGGACATCAAACTTGCGAACGTCGAGATCTACCGTGCCGAGTTGGCTGATGGGCTCAGGCAGCTGAGTCGCCCATAGCCAGCTCTTCGGCGATCGCTGCAACCAGCGCTTCTGCGAGTTCTTCTCTGTCCGACGCCACGCGTGCGATCTGGTGCACGACGGGCAATTGGCCGAGCGAAGCTCCTCGCTTCCACTCGACAACGTCCCCGCCGAGGAATCGTTCGGACAACACTGCGACACCCAAGCCAGCCGAAACGGCTGCGTGTACACCGTTCGCGCTCGGGCCGGAGAACGCGATTGCATACTCGACGCCCGCCTCACTGAGAATCGGCTCACTCAATGGTCGATAGAAGCAGTTCTCGCCAAAAGTGATCAGTGGCACCACCCCGTCGCGGTACGGGGTCTCGCAACACGTGAGCCAGCGAAGTTGGTCGGACCAAAGAACCTCGTCGTCCGATCGGAGGCTGTCATCGCCCACCTGCACGACGGCGACGTCGAGGTCACCGTTGTCGAGATCTTCGAGCAGCCGTTCGCTGTCCTTGATGATGAACTCGACCCGTGCCGAAGGGTGAACACGGGTGAACCGTCCGAGCACGGCAGCCATGTGGCTGGCACCCACCTCTTCGTTCGAACCGAGCCGCACGGTCCCGGTGAGCTCGGAGCTCTCGAGGCGAGAAACTGCACGATCGTGAATGGCAACGATGGACCGAGCGTCGTCGACCAAGGCGCGACCGTCGCTCGACAACCGGAGTGAGTGCCCCTCTCGGACGAACAAGGGCCGACCGACACGATCCTCGAGGCGCCGAATCTTCCAGCTCACCGCCGACTGGCTGAGGTGCAAGGTTTCGGCCGCTCGCGTCATTCCGCCCTCATCGAGAACGGCAAGAAACGTGCGGAGGGACTCAACGTCGAGCTGCATGAACACGAGGGTAGCCCAACTATGACACATTGACATCATTATTACGAAATCATGTCTCTGGCATCATGAACATCGAGAGCGCATGATGAACCCATGAACAACAACCCATGCCCTTCACCTCAGCCACACCTCGACATCGATCTGCTCCGAGCCGCCGTAGGACCCGGACTACAGGTCGCTGTTGGAGAACAACTCCTCCACTTCTTGAGCGAACCCGTCATCTGCAAGAATTAGGCGTGCTCGAGCCGCTCGACAGCGATCTTCCCGATGACTTCGACGAAGATCTCAATCCCGACCGATTGCAGGTCTGTGATTACTGGCGGTGCGGCGAGCTGTTCGAGATGAAGACCAGCAATCACCAATTCTGTCGCAAGGCGTGCCGCAGCCGACAACGCAAGTGGGAGCGGTCACAGGTGCGCAAGGCGGCGCGAGCTGCAAAGAAAGCCGGCGGTCGCTAGCTCAGACCGCGAATCCGAATGGCGTTGCCATGGGCGTTGAATCCCTCGTGGTCACTCAACGCGATCGTGCTCGTGGCTACTGCAGCCAAAGCGGACGCGTCGAGACTGCCAATGGCTGCAGACTTCAGGAACTTCTCGACCGTGATACCGCCGGTCTGGTTGGCGAAGCCACCCGTCGGCAAAGCCGCCGGGCCGCCCAACGTGAAGTTGCCGACCGAAAACGGCGTGTTCTGTCCGAGAAGTATCTCGCCCGCATGTTCGAGGCCATCGACCACCGACCACGGGTCCTGAACAGCCAGCTGACAGTGTTCGGAAGCGAACCAATTTGCGACGTCGATCGCTTGGTCGAGCGAGTCGACCAAGATCGCTCCCCCGTTCACACCAAGTGCCGAAGCCGCAGCTTCGCGTCGTTGATCGGGAAGATCGTGAGATTGCCGGTCGATCTCCGTCGAGGCGGCGTCGATGACCGACTGATGCGCGGTGACGAGAACGACGGTCGAGTCAGTGCCGTGCTCCGCCTCGTTCAGTAGGTCAGCCGCGAGCAACACGGGGTCGGCAAATTCATCGGCGACGACCAACGACTCGGTCGGGCCGAGAACAACCGTGTCAACGCCGTATGCCCGTACTTCGAGCTGAGCAAGTGCAACCGGAGGGCTGCCAGGACCGACGACCATTCCGTGTGCAGCAATCGTCTCGGTTCCGAACGCGGCCGCTGCGACGCCGGCCGGCCCGTTGACACGAAAGACATCTCGTAACCCGAGCTCGTCGGCGACCACCAGGACGGCGGGGTCGATGGGACCACCACCGCCGGGGACCGGTGGAACGATGACGGTGAGCTGCGGGACGGCGGCCACCACGGCAGGCGTGGCGACCTGAGCAAGAACCGATGGATAACTCGCCTTACCGCTTGGACAGAAGAGTGCGGCGCTTGCGATCGGTCCGACCTTCTCTCCAACGACGTGGCCCGGAGCGATCTCCGCGCTCCAGCCCGAGCGACGTTCGAGGAGGGCCTCGTTGAACGCGCGGATGTTGCCGATCATCTGCTTGACCGCAGCATGCACTGATGGATCGATCGATGCTCGAGCGACCTCGAATTCGTGCTCACTCACTCGCAACCCAGCAGCATCGGTCTCGACCCGATCGAATCTCGCGAGCGCATCGATCAATGCCGCATCTCCACGGACCCGGACATCCTCGACCAAAGTACGGATCGCTCCGCGTAGTTCGTTGGCTGCCCCGTGAGCCTCGCCGCGCTGATGAATCCAGTCGCGTTCCGCGGCGGTCATCGAGTTCCAATTCAGCTGACGCAACATGGCATCAGGGTACTGAGCCTCCAGCCGGTCGGTCACGCCGTATCGAGGTGACCACGCAACACGTTCACGGTATTCGTTCCGATCTCTTCGACCGCATAACCGCCCTCCATGCAATAGACGGTCGGCAACCCCAGCGCACCAATGTGACGGCCATACGTGGCGAAGTCCTCGGTTCGGAGTTTGAAGCTGCTGATCGGATCGTGCTCGAACGTATCGACGCCGAGTGACACCACCAAAGCGTCGGGTCCAAACGAGGTGATCCGCTTCAGAGCATCATCGAGCGCTACCAGCCAACGGTCGAAGGTGGTTCCAGGCATCAGTGGATAGTTGGCGTTGAACCCCTCGCCGACGCCAGCGCCAAGTTCATTGTCGAACCCAAGAAAATGTGGAAACTCATGTCGAGGATCACCGTGCAGTGAAGCAAAGAAGACATCTGACCGCTCGTAGAAAATGTCTTGTGTCCCGTTGCCGTGGTGGAAATCGACATCGAGCACCGCGACCCGTTCAGCGCCGTCGTCGAGGTACCCCTGTGCTGCGATTGCGGCGTTGTTGATGAAACAGTACCCACCGAAGTAGTCACGAGATGCGTGATGCCCGGGCGGGCGGCAGAGCGCGAAGGAGACCTCCCCAGCCTCGAGGGCATGGCGTTGGGCGGTCCGGGCAATCGAGGCGCCAGCATGTGCTGCTGCCCAGGTGCCACCGGTGATAGAAGTCTCCGCCGCAAAGGCGTAGTACCCGAGTTTCCCGTCGATGTCTTCAGGGATCTCTTGCACCATCCGCCGGACCGGGAAACACGTCGGGATCATCTCTCCCGTCGACCCAGCGTCGATCCACTGCGTCCACGCTTCACGAAGAAACTCCAGATACTCCGAGTCGTGCACGGCGAGCAAGATCGCGTCGTCGACAGGCTCCGGTTCGATGACATCGGTCAAGCCGGCCGCATCCAGAGCAGCCACAACGTAGTCCCAGCGTTCGGGGCACTCGAACGGCCGGACGAGTTCGCCGTTGTAGATCTCGCCACTTGGGAAGTGCAGCCGGTGGTCGTTAGATCGGACGACCTTCACCGAGCTCAGCTCTCGGGCAGTTCTTCGAGCGTGCGGTAGGCGCCGCCGTAGAAGATCACAGGTGCGAGTGGCTCTTCGGGCACGTCCATCGTGATCACGTTGCAGAGCGCGAACTCATGGTCACCCGCATCGAGCGTTTCGTGATGGGTCAGGGTCAACCACGCTGTCGAACCGGCGATGCGTGGCGCCCCGCCATCCATCGACCAGTCGAGTCCGTCGAGACGCTCGTCGGGGTGGCGCATGCATGCGTTGCTGATGTCGATCTGATGCTCGCCGAGCACGTTCACTCCCAACACGTCGGCCTGACGAAGAGCCTGCCAAGTCTCCGACGTCGTGGTGCAGAAGAACCCCGCGAGCGGAGGGTCGAGCGACACCGACACGAAGCTCCCGATGACCATCGCCTGGGGCTTGTCATCAACCATCGCGGTCACGACGGTGACACACGTGGGCACCTGGCCCATCACGGTTCGAAAGTACTTTGGGTCGATGGCTTCGCTCATGAAGCAACCATAACGTGCGGACCGGTTGGGAGGCCGAGGTCGGGACGTCAGGAGAGTGGTGCGTTCTCCATCCTCGTTTGCCAGAATCCGACGAGGCGTTCGAAGTCCGCGAGGTCGTCCGCACGCAACAAATCAGAATCATCCTGGGTGACAACGAGCATGGAAAACACATTCTCGCGAGCAGACACTGCAACCCACAGCTGTTGAGCTTCGACCGACAGCTCAGCTGCGGTCATTTTCTCGAGCTCGAGTTCGACGAGATGCAGGACCTCACCCTCGATCTCGATCGTCGGGCAACCGGCAACCCACTCCTCGAACACATCCACGTACGCTTCCGCCCCGACTCCGACATCGGCTGCGTAGTTGTCGAGTTCATGATCGCGATCGTCGTCGCGTCCGGTTGTTCGAACGTTCTCGACGAGCTCGTCGAGGAAGGCAAGATAGCTCGTGCAGTCGTCGAGCAGAATCTCGGGTCGGCACGGCTCGGGATCGAGGGGTTCTGGGTCGAAGCCGCGCTCGACACGTCCGGTGGTCGCGCTCATGACATCATCGCCCCACCGCCCACCGGCCACATCGATCAAAACGTCGGCCGGATCGAGAGGTCCACCACCTCCGATGATCTCGCATGGTTCGAGGAACAACTCCGGAGCGGAGGCTTCGGCGACTGCTGGTGTCTCATCAACCGCGTCGACAGATGCGTCCTCTCCGGCGACATCGCTTGACCCATCATCAACCTCTGAGACTGCCGCCGGTTCGTCATCGGCAGCACCAACGACCACGGTCTCAGGCTCACTTCCGCAGGCGCTGGCGAAGAGCGCGACCGACAACACGAGGGCGCCAAGACGATGAGACATATCCGTTTGTCGGACCAGTCTCCCCATGACCTAAGCGTCAGCCGCTGGCGCATCACCCGTGAGCGCCGACAGAAGCGGCGTCTGCATGATCAATTCGACGAGCCGAGCAAGGCCCTCGAGGGTGTCGAAGAGTGCGTCGGCGTTTGCCTTGCTCGGGTCGAGGTCTTCGAGAAGTTCGACCCCGAGGAACAGCGCGCTGATTCCCTGGGCGATCTGCTTTCGATCGATCACCGCTGCCGCCGGCACGTCGGCCAAGACACGCTCGATCGTCTCGGCTACCAAGTCGCTCCACGGTTCGAGCTCTGCGTACAGCTTCGGGCCGATCTCGCTGTTGCCGACCGCTCCGGCGAACGCCTGCGTGAGCACGGTCATGTTGTCGGCAGCCAGGTCGTCCGCGTGCAACTCGCGAGCCACCGCAATCATCTCGGTAAAGGACGAGACCTGTTCCAGTCGAGCTCGATGATTCTCCATCCGTCGACGGCTCATCTCGGCCACCGCCGCAACCACGAGATCATCGACCGAACCGAAGTGATAGAAGATCAATGCCTGATTGAAGTCCCCCTCGCGGGCGATGGCCCGGGCACTCGTGCCAACAATCCCTTCGGACTTGAGCGTCCGAAGGGTCGCCTGCACGATGCGTGCCTTCGTCTCGTCACCCGATGCGGTCGATCGTCGTTCGGTGTCAGCCATGGAAGACCTGACGCTAGTCACCGAACCGCCCCAACGCGTCTGTGGCTGCTGCTGGTCGGGCACGTGTCCGATTCACAGGTGTGCGGGTTGAGCATTCCCGAGATCGTGGCCCGGTTGTCGGAAAGTGCGTGAAAGAACCGTTCGGCGAGAGGAGCAAACGCCGTTCCCCGAAGCCGAAAGCTCATGTTGCGCCACCGTCGGGTCGCCCAAAGGCACATCAGAAATGCATCCGGCCCAATCCACGCCTGGCCTCCATCGGTCACGACCATCAACTCGATGCGGAACCACGGAAGGTCGCCATAGAGTTCGGTGACCCTCGGGTCGCCACAGGCGAGGAAACGAAGATCGATGTACGTCGGCTGCGTCGCCAACCAGTGGCGACAACGCCGGCACAACTCACAGTGCTCGTCATAGATGACGGTGAGCCGTGCCGGGGTCGGGAAGTGTGGGGCACTCATCAGTAGTTGGGAACTGGTGGTGGCGGCACGAAGTTGGTGGGAACAGCGGGGATGAACTTGTCACGTTCGCCACCTCGTTTGATCTTCCAGAACACCGCCATGTTGATGAAGTGGATGACCCCCAGGCTCACCAACAACAGACCCAGCTTGGTGACCAGGTTCTCCGTGGCTTGCAAGGCCGTCTCGCTGTCCACGGTCTTGAAGATCAAGAGGGCGTAACCAAGGTTCAACATGTAGAAGCCGGTGACGAGAAGTTGGTTCACCGCACGGCCCATCGTCGCGTTGTCATCGAAGACTCCAGCGAGAAAGACCGCTCCGTTGCTGTAGAGCGTGCGTGCGAGGATCCCGGTCAAGCCAACGGCAGCGGTTGTGTAGAGCAGGTAGGTCCAGATGACGTAGTTCATGATGGCTTCTTTCTGTTTCACAGTTTGAGCAGTCGCTCAACAGTCCTCATTTTGACTTGAGCGAGCGCTCAAGTCAAGGGGGAATCGCAATTACAGCGGAGCTCACCGAATCGCCCGGGGCGCGACAAACGATCCTGCCGCGCTGCGCGTGGCAGTCAATTACTTCTCTCGCTCGGACGCACCTCGTCGAGAGTCCGGCGAGCAGCGCCAGCTATTGCGAGCGGGCCCGCTACTTTGAGCCCGCTATTTCTTCCGCTTCTGAATGTTGGCCCACTCGTCGCGCAGACCAACGGTGCGGTGAAAGACGGTTGCGTCATCGAGATCTACAGCGAAATACCCGAGGCGCTCGAACTGGACGACCTGACCGGGCTCCACATCGGCGAGCGACGGTTCGAGTTTGGCGGCTGTCAGTTGTTCGCGTGAGTCGGGGTTGAGTGACGACAGAGCATCAGACCCTTCCGAACCCGGGTGAGCGTCGGTGAAGAGGCGGTCATAGAGATTCACCGTGGCATCGATCGCATGTGCAGCCGAGACCCAATGGATGGTGGACTTCACCTTGCGTCCGTCGGGGGCCTGTCCCCCGGCTGTCTCGGGGTCGTAGGTGCAAAGCACTTCCGTCACGTTGCCGTCGGAGTCGGTCACCACATCGGTGGCCGTGATGAAATATCCCGCGCGAAGCCGAACCTCACGACCAATCGTCAGTCGGTAGTACTTCGGTGGCGGATCGAGTGCGAAGTCATCCCGCTCGATCCAGAGTTCGCCGGAGAACGGCACTTGGCGGGTGCCCGCCGAGTCGTCCTCTGGGTTGTTGATTGCCTCGCGGAAGTCTTCTTGGTCGTCGGGCCAATTGGTGATCACCACCTTGAGCGGGCGCAGCACAGCCATACGTCTCAGAGCCGTGGCGTTCAGCTCGGTGCGGACGAACGATTCGAGCAATTCGATGTCGTGGGTGCTGTTGCTCTTCGCGATACCGATGTGGTCGACGAACGCCCGGATCGCTGCAGGGGGATATCCGCGTCGACGAAGGCCTCGAAGCGTCGGCATCCGCGGGTCGTCCCACCCATCGACCAACCCCTCCTCGACGAGCTGGCGAAGTTTGCGCTTCGACATCACGGTGTGCGTCAGGCTCAGACGGGCAAACTCGGTCTGTTCTGGCTGCTCGGCCGGCAGGTCGAGCTGCTCGAGACACCAGTCGTAGAGCGGACGGTGGGAGTCGAATTCGAGCGTGCACAACGAATGTGTCACGCGTTCGATTGCATCGGACTGGCCGTGGGCCCAGTCGTACGTGGGATAGATGACCCACGAGTCGCCAGTGCGCACATGGTGGGCCTGGCGGATGCGATACAGAACCGGGTCGCGCATCTGCATGTTCTGATGGTTCATGTCGATCTTGGCCCGAAGTACGCGCTCGCCTTCGGCGAAATCGCCTGCCCGCATGCCACGAAACAGCGACAGGTTCTCGTCGACGCTGCGATCGCGGAACGGGCTGTCGACGCCCGGAGTAGTGAAGCCGCCGCGCTGATCTGAAATCGTCTCTGCATCCTGATCGTCGACGTACGCAAGTCCCCGCTCGATCAACGACTCGGCCCACAGATAGAGCTGCTCGAAGTAGTCCGACGCATAGACAACCGAGTTGGGCTCATAGCCGAGCCATTCAATGTCAGAGATGATCCCGTCGACGAAGTCCTGGTCCTCGGTCTCGGGGTTCGTGTCATCGAAGCGGAGATTGCAGACACCGTCGAAGTCGGCAGCGATGCCGAAGTTCACGCCGATCGACTTGGCGTGTCCGATGTGTAGATAACCGTTGGGCTCCGGAGGGAAGCGGGTTTGCACGCGACCTTGATACCGACCCGACTCGTTGTCATCGCGAATCTTCTCGCGTATGAAATCGGTCGAAGTTTCATGGGCGTTCTCGTTCACCGTCCAAGGCTACCCAGAGCGCCGATCCGATCAGGCCGACCTACTCGCTCGCCCGCCACATCTCGACAAAGGTCTCCAACGATCGGGTCGCGGCGTCACTCGAGCCGGTGGCGAGCACGTCGATCAGTAGACCACGGGTCACTGCAACACCGAGTCGAATTCGGTCGGCGTCGAAGTCGCTTCCAATCATCTCGGTGACCCGATCGGCCACGTCGAGCCAGGGATCGGTCAGGCCTACACCACCCGTCAACCCCACGCACTCGAAGAACAGGCGGACGAAAGGACGCAGCTCCTCCGAGCAAACGTGGTGCCAGAGCGCCAGGATCAGCTCCTCTGCAGACTCGGCCGTGGCGGCCATCCGCACGAGGGTCTCTCGCTGATCCGACTCGACAGCACCGACGATGGCGGACACGAGACCGGCGCGGTCGCCGAAGTGATAGAGCACCATTCGGTGACTCGTTCCTGTGGCGACGGCGATGTCTCGAAGGCTTCGATCGGCGAGCCCATTGAGCGCGACCTCGCCGATGATCCGTTCCAAGAGAGCCGCTCGTGCAGTGGTCACGAAACTGACCCTAGCGCAAGTGTGTACCACTTGGTACACTCTGCACATGCGAGTGAAGAACGTGATCCACATCAACGCACCGATCGAACGGGTCTGGGAGCTCACGATGGATGTCGAGACCTGGCCCGACATCACGCCCACCATGACGAGCGTCGAGTTGCTCGACACACCGCTACACGTCGGCTCCGATGCACGTATCAAGCAGCCAGGCCAGCGAGAACGAACGTGGACCGTCACCGAACTCGACCCTCAGCGCTCGTTCGCTTGGTCGACCACACTGCTCGGCCTCTCGATGACCGGCGCACACCATCTCGTGCCCACAGCCGAGGGCACGAGCAACACACTCACCGTCGATATCGAGGGCCGCCTCGCTCCGATTGTGGGGCCGATCATGAAACGTCCGATCGCGAAAGCGATCGCGGCAGAAAATGAAGGCTTCCGCGAGGCCGCTGAACGCCAGAGCTGACGTCAGATCTGCGCCGAGAACAGAACGGCTCGTCGTTCGGGGTGCGACTAGGCCGGAGTGAGGGCGCCGGACTCGACGTCGAACACATAGCCGGAGACATTGATGCTCGAGCCAAGTTTGAATGAACCTCGGAGGCGATCAACGTCGATCTGAACGGTCGTTGTCGGGTCGGTCACGGCGTGGCTCTCCAGCGAGTCGGGATCGGCGTCGATCCGCGCTCCGTACTTGGCTCGGAAGGTCGGGTCGTCAAAGATTGCTGATCCGCACTGCGTGTGATGACACACCACGACGTCGATCGTCGGCGCATCGACTCGCATCGTCTCGATCAGTGATGCGACGAAGGCCACTTGATCGATGACATCTTCGGTTACCCGTCCGCCAACGGTCCGGATGACGAGTGCATCACCGGATTCCATGCCGAGGAAGTGTGCAGGGTCGGTTCGTGGATCCAGGCAGCTCACGATGATCGCGTTGAACTGAGGGAAGGGATCCGACGCCTCATGGTGCGTGGCGTAGGCGATGTTGCGCTGAAGGAGGTTGGTCAGATCTGGCATGTGAGTGTCCTGTCGTATCGGAGTCGCTTTAGTTTTTAAAGCTGTTGCAACCATACCCCCTCACTTTAGTTTTTCAACCTCTGCCTACACTGTCCGACATGCGTGTCCGTAGTTATCAACTCTTGTGCCCCGTCGCTCGATCGCTCGACGTCCTCGGTGATCGATGGACGCTGCTTCTGCTTCGTGATCTCCACGCTGGCCCAGCTGGATTTACCGAACTCCAGAGGGGCCTTGGCATGGCGACGAACTTGCTGTCGACGAGACTTCGCGAACTCGTCGACGCGGGCATGGTTGAAAAGACCGACGACGCGTACGCGCTGACCGAGGTCGGTCGATCAACTGACCGAGTGCTCTGGGAGCTGGTGCGGTTCGGGTCGACAATCGATCGGGACCCGCACCCGAAGGAGCCTGGAAACCTTCGCACGATCGCACTGCCGTTGCGCATGATGCTTCTCGGCGTGGCCGATCGTCCGTCACTCACCGTATGGCTCGACGTCGACGACGAGGAGTTTCAGATCGTCACAACGACCGACGATGTGGTCGTCCGACTGCGACAACCGAGCGACGAGCTCGACGGAGTCGACCTCCACCTGCGCACCGAGTATGTCGGGTTTCTCGACCTCGCCGAACGACGTATTTCGTTGTCCGAATTTGCCCATGACCATCGCGAAATCGTGCATGGCGGGGAACACCTCCCAGCCTTTGCCGCCATGATTGCCCGAGCCCTCGAGCTCGCGCACCTGGGATAGGGCGCTCTTTCGATCAGAGCTTGGCGATCACGCCAGCATCTTCGGCCCGTTGAATGATCTCCAGCCCAAGTACGGAGAGGCCGAGGTAGATCACCCCAGCACCGAGCACGGCCCACCCCCAGCTGAGGCCGAACAGACCGAGCACGAGGCCGACGACAGCCACAACGGGAGCGGCGAGTCCACTCACACCGAACCCAATTTTGATGAACGCGGCCATGACCTCGTTGCGACGAAGCAGTCCCAGCGTGGTCGCGACCGCTGACGACACCGTCGCGGCAACCGCGATCCATCCGATGATGCCGATCCAACGGTTGAGAAGTGCGAACCCCGTCGAGCTCACGAACATCAAGATGGCAAGAACGTTGAGGTCGCCCTCTGCCGCCTCGCGACGCTGCTCATCGCTCAGTCCCTCGGTCATGGCATGGTGAACGCTAGCGCCACGCCCCAGGCTCATGACGATGACGAGCGTGCAAGCGCGATCGATTCAGATGACCCGCGCTCGACTGATGCCCAAAAGGACCGATACTGCACGTATGTCGCGCCTCGTTCTGACTTTGTGCTTCCTGGCCCTTCTTGCGTCGTGCGGTGGTGACGATCCTCCTGCGGCTCGGTATTCGGTAGACCAAGTGGTGGAGAGCACCATCGGTGCCGGCGACGGCGCCAACCCGAACCAAGAGGGACCGATGGGCCTTCACGATGGCCCGTTGTACCTTCCGCAGGGTTGGACCTGGGCCCAGGGAGCGACACGCAACGAGGAGTGGGGAACGATCGGTACCGGCAGTTCACTCTTCGTCGAGTGGCGATGTTCCGTCATACCCGAACTCGACAACGTCCCGTCGATTCCCTTCCGAGTGAATGTGCAAGATGCGTCGTACTGGCAATTCGCGAACGACGAGTGGACGAAAGGGTTCGATGTCGACCTCATGGGCGGACACAAGGGCAGCTACCTCGGACAAGCTGGGCAGCTGAACACCGACCCATTCTCCGACTCGAGCAACGGGCAGATCGTGTGGCGAGAGGAATCCGACGGCAGCTTCTCGGCTCCCTGGAACGCCGACGCTCTCTTCATGCACTTCTGGGCGGGGCAACGGCTCCCTGCGATCGAGGGTCAAACGGCCGAGCTGTCGATGGCCGAGATTCGACTTCAGCAACCGGACGATGAGACGGTCGATCTCTCTTCGTTGAACCTGCTGTTCCAGTGCGGACTCGACTACTACAGCGTGACCACCGGACAGGGAACGAAGGTTCCCGGACCGGGTATCGGCAAGTACCACCAGGCATCCGAGTCGGCGAAACCGACGTTGTGGATCACGCTGCCTCCCGATGCTCCCGCCGCATCAACTGCCGACTTCCAGAGCTGGCTCGCTGCCAACCCGCATCCACTCCTGCTCGAGAACTGAGCTCGAACAATGGGGCGCGATGTTCGAGCGGTTGCTGTTGCGCTCGCCCTGACCCTTCTCGCCGCGGCGTGCTCTGACTCGGCGGTTCCCACCGCCGCGCCAACGACCAGTGTCGACGCAGCTGACGAGGCACCGGCCTGGGTGGACGGAAGCTCCGAGGTGCTCTTTGACCAGAACGCACTCCACACCTTCGAACTCACAGTCTCCGACGAAGCTCTTGCGGGGATTGACGCCGACCCCACGGCCGAACAGTACGTCGAAGGTTCGCTCACGTTTCGAGGTGAAACCGTCGAGCCCGTGGGGATTCGCTACAAGGGATCGATTGGCGCGTTCGTGGGGTGCGTCGGCGGATCGGACCTCTTCAACCCGTCGGGACCCAAGACCTGCACGAAACTCTCGATGAAGGTGAAGATCAACTGGGACGACCCTGACCGCGACTTCTATGGCGTGCGACGACTGCAATTCCACGCCATGAACCTCGACCCGAGCCAGATGCATGAACGCCTCGGCTACCACCTCTTTCGCGAGATGGGCGTGGCCGCACCGCGCTCGGTGCATGCCCGGCTGGTCATCAACGGCGAATACTCGGGGCTCTATGCCCTCACCGAACAGATAGACGGTCGGTTCACCCGGCACAACTTCGCCGATGGCACAGGAAATCTCTACAAGGAGGCGTGGCCCTTCGCTTCCGACGGATCAGCCCAGGACGCCGGTGTACTCCTCGACTCGTTGCGCACGAATGAAGACGATGATCCCACCGCAACGCTCACGACGACCTTTGCCGACCAACTCTTGGCCGCGGACAACACCGAGCGATCGCTCACCGAGTGGATGAACCTTCGGGCCACGATTGCCCACGTCGTCGTCGATCGTGCGATCCGCCACGACGACGGGCCCTTCCATTGGTATTGCTTCGACGGCAGCTGCGAACCTCACAACTTCTACTGGTACGAAGAGCCATCGGGACCGCAGCTGCACCTCATTCCCTGGGACCTGGACAACGCATTCGAGAACCTGGTCTCTGCCGCCAATCCGGTGACACCCGTCGCCGACGCGCTCGGTCAGATCACGAACGACTGCGACCCGTTCGGGTTTGGCGGGTTCCAGCTCCTGCAGCGATCGGCCACCTGCGATCCGCTGTTCGCCGCTCTCGCAGAACAGGACGTGCTCTACCAGCAGGTCGAGGACGATCTGTGGTCTGGGCCGCTCGCCGAAGACGCGATCGATGAACTGCTCGACGCGTGGGCGAACCAGCTCACCGCGGCGACTACCGAAGCGAACGCAACCCACGACGACGCCATCGCGGTCCAGGCCTGGCTCGATGAGGTCGAAGCCCTCAAGAACGCCTTGGGCTACGTTCGTTCTCGCCGATAGGTCAGTTCACCTCAACTCCCCGAAGGACCATCGTGGAGCAGCCGTACCTCTTCCTCATCAACATGGTTGCCATCGTCATCCTCGTCTTTGGCGTCTATTGGCCGCGCTATCGGCGAGCGGACATCGCGGTCGCTCTCCTCGGGGTGAACGTTGGCGTGATGGCCGTGGCCACCGTTCTCGCGAACAGCAACGTGGCTGCCGGACTCGGGCTCGGGCTCTTCGGCGTGTTGTCGATCATCCGGCTGCGGTCCGCAGAAATCGACCAACAAGAAGTGGTGTACTACTTCGCCGCGTTGGCAATGGGATTGTTGGGTGGGGTGACCGTCGATCCCTCATGGATCAGCCCAACCTTCATCACGATCATCGTCGCCACGCTCTTTCTCGCCGACCACCCCCGGCTGTTCTCGGACTACCGCTACCAGGTCATCACCCTCAACGAAGCGTTCACCGACGAAGGCATTCTTCGCGAACACCTGGAGTCGATGCTCTCCGCAGATGTGAAGGTGATGCGGATCAAGAAGGTCGACTACGTGATCGGCCGTACGGTCGTCGATGTGCGGTACCGCCTCCGCACAGCCACCCGGTAACAGCACGAACCACCCCCAGTTCTCGCCACCGAGTAGGGCCTACGACAACGTGCGTGCGGTGTCCGACAACGGCACATCGGCCTTGTCCTTGGGAAGCGTGCGCAGCACACGATCACCGAGGTTCGACGTGACACCAAGCCAGTAGTGCTCGTTGCGGTAGTGGTGATATCGATGGTTGGCGGTCAGTCGCTTGTAGTAGCGAGACTTCGGCCGATACCGGGTGTGCACGAGCAGGTGTGTCCATTCGTAGTGGGCCAGCGTCAGATACGCCGCCAACAACGCCGTCAGATAGGTCGCGAACAGCGGGGCGCTCGTGAGTGCGAGCAACGGAAGCGACCAAGCGGCCGTCCACGCCATGAGCATGAACAGGAAGATGAAGGCATCTGCGGGCGCCAGCATCAGCCAACCAACGTTCGTCGGGTCGAGATGGTGTTCGCGGTGACCAGACCCAGTTCCGAACTTGGTCATCCGTTTCGAATCGTCGGGCGCATGAAGCAAGAAGAGATGCAGGACCCACTCGACCAGGCCGGTCATGACAACGGTCGCTCCAACCACGGCAGCGTCGGCCCAGCCGAAGCCACCGACGAACAGGCGAACCACGAGCGCGATGACGATCCCCGTCCAGATCACCTGAGGCGACCGATGCCCGATGTAGGTGCGGGCAACATCACCAAACGTCGTCAGCTGATCGGAACGAGCTTCGGTTCCGCGGTCCGCGTGCAGAATGCCCATGACCCAGTACTACCGCAGATTCGGGCGAGGCACCCAGTGATTAGTTGTGGACGGTGGCGATTCGTACCGTGCCTCGATCAATCCCCGCACGATCGTGCGCCAGATCGGAGAGGTCAAGCCACAACTGAGTCTCCTCATCGTCGGCCGGCTCTGGGATCACCACTGCGAATGGATTCCGCTCCCGCCGGAAGGCGTCCGCGCCAAGGCTCATCGCCACTGCAAGATCGAAGATGCACCCCGGCACTGCTCGACCATCGACCAACACGCCAGGCTCCGTCTGTTCCCAACCTCGGATGGCGACCACTTGACCTGACTCCGGGCCGTCCACCATCTGCGCAATGGCGTCGAGTTGTGCCACGCGACCTTCCCACGTCCCAGCATCATCGCGGGTCAGGTCGGCAAGATGAGAAATTTCCGGCGATACCGCGGCCGGGGCCGTCGGTTGACCTTGGCCCATCTGAGCTCGGCCCTGCAGAAGTTCGCGACGGCGGCTCCAGAAGCGGCGATGTAGTGCGCCGATCAACTTCAGCGTGCGCCCGTCGAGTACCCGCGAACTCGTTCCCACAGGAACTGGCATCACGATGTCGACGCCTGGTGCCGGATCGTAGTCTTGCTCGCCGCTGAACCTTGTCTGATCGATGACTGCCATGAAGCCTTCTTTCGTGCCGCTGTACCGCCTAGGTATAGAATCTCGGAATTTTTGGGCCGCGTCCATTGGACAAGTGGCAATAAAGTGGCCAAAGTAGAGAGATACTGCTAAAAACGCACGAAGTTGCGACCCATGGAGGAGGCGGCATGAGTGATGCCCTCGATCTGGGCGTGCTCGGACATCGAGTACGCCACTACCGAAAACGGCAGAACATGACGCTGGCGGACTTGAGCGCAGGGGTTGACAAGCCTGTCCCCTACCTTTCACAACTCGAGAATGGGCGCATCGAACCCAAGATCGGGCTGCTCAACAACCTGGCCGACACCTTGGACGTCACCGTGTCGGATCTGGTCGATCCCACCCCGCCAAATCGCCGGGCCGAGCTCGAGTTGGAACTCGCTCGGGCGCAGGAGAACCCGCAATATCAGGCACTTGGACTTCCGTACCTGAAGCCAAACGCGAAGATCACCGACGACGTTCTCGAACACGTTGTCGCGTTGTGGAACTGCGTCCCCAGCGCGGACAACAGTCGGTCGTTGCGGGCCGAAGACAAGGCGCGGTTGGCCAACGCTGAATTGCGTCGAGAAATGCGAGCTGCGAACAACTACTTCGACGACATAGAACGGGTCGTCGAAGAAGCGTTGGGGTCCACGGACTACCAAGGGTCCGGGCCGATGTCAGAGCGACACATCACCGAACTCGCAGCTCACTTTGGCTTTCGAGTCGAGCGCGCACACGGTATGCCCAGCACCGCCCGGTCGGTGACCGATCAGCGCAACCGCATCATCTACATCCCTTTGCGCGAAGAGGTCGAGCTGCGGGCGGCCCGGTCGGTCGTGCTGCAAACCTTGGGCCACTATGCGCTCGACCACTCCGCCACAAGAGACTTCGGCGACTACCTGCGCCAGCGCGTCGAATCGAACTACTTCGCTGCTGCCGCTCTCATTCCCGAGCAGCCTGCGGTCGAACTACTCACGCGTAGCTTCGAGCAGAACGACCTTTCGATCGAAGACCTCAAGGAGGCCTTCTACGTTTCGTACGAAATGGCCGCCCACCGATTCACGAACTTGGCGACCAAACATCTCGACATACCCGTCCACTTCCTGCGCTGTAACCCCGATGGTGTTGTGTCCAAGGCCTACGAAAACGATGGGATCGACTACCCCGCCGACAAGGATGGAACGGTCGAAGGCATGCGGGTCTCGCGTCACTGGGGTGTCCGGCAGGCGTGGCAGGCAAGCCAGAGCTTCATGATGCACTACCAGCACACGAGCACCGACGGCGGCGACTGGTGGTGCGCAACCTACATCGAGGACGCGTCGACCAACCCGTATGCGGTCAGCATCGGCACGACTTCTGAACTCGCCAAACACTTCCGTGGGGGTGACACGATTCGCCGTGCCGATGCGAGCTCATCTCGTACCGCACCCGATCCGGAGCTCGTTGCCCGATGGGAGTCGGTGGCGTGGCCCTCGGCGGCGCAACGAAGCCACGTGCTCACCGCGCTCCCGCCTTCGAGTGGCGAGTTCTCACCGTTTCCCGGCGTGGACCTCGTCGACGTCTACCGGTTCCTCGACCGCCAGCGGAAGACGTCCAACTGACGGCTCGGTCGCACGTCGCCGCGCCAGGACCAGTCTCCGCACGAACAAGATGACCACCGCTCCGATCACGGTTGCTTGCGTGATTCGAAACGCGATGTGGGACACATCGGTGCCCGCCAGAAACAGGTGAACCGTCGCCGCCGTCCACACCAGAAAGCTCGAGAAGTGAATCAGGCGCCAGACCCGATTCGGAATCCGCTTGCGCAGCAGCGATGAGATCTCGACGGCAACAACCAACCAGAACGCCACCACTCCCCACGCAACCGCCCAGGGCTGCCATGCGGAGGCGAGAGGCAGGAGAAGCTCGGCAGCACCGAACTCGACGAAGTTGTCCGGGATCAGCGCCAGCATGTGAATGGTGAGAAAGGTCATCGAGATCGAACTGAGAAAGCGGTGCAGATCGATGGGCCACCCTGTGGGCAAGACACGAGAGTCGCGAGTCGACAGCGTCATGCCGGCAATCACCGATGCGCTCAGCAAGATCCACGCCACGATCCCGGCCGCGCGGCTCGTGTACCACCAAAACTGCTCGACCACCTCAAACTGAGCCACCAGCATCATGTCGGCGCAAACGCTGCACTCTCAACCGCATCGAGACCGAAGTCGATCGGCCCCTCTTCGTCGAACACCAACGCCCGTACGCCCCAGTTATCGATGGCACGTTGTCCAACGTCGCCATCGACTACCAGTACTTTCGCGATGACGTCGGCCCACCATGCCTCGTCAGCGTGCACGGTGGCAGCAAGGCGCGACCCACTCGCCGGACGACCGGTGGCCGGGTTCAGCAAGTGGTGTCGCTGCACGCCTTGGTGGTGCCAACGCCGCGACATGGTGCTGCTGGTGGCGAGAGCTCCAGAGCTAATCCGGACCGATCCCCACACATGGCCAGGATTGCCCGGATGTTCGATGTGCGTTTCCCAACCGCGCCGGAGGAGTTCGTCACCACCGAAGCGAAGGTCGCCCCCGAGCGAAACCAGTGCCCACTTCGCCCCGGCACCGAGAAGGTCTTCCATCAAGATGTCTGCGGCCAGACCCTTGCCCACGCCGCCCGGATCGAACGCCGATCCGATGGGGAGCCGAACCCGTCCGCCCTCGATCTCGATGTGGGAAGCCACGGGAGCCACCCAGTGGTCGCGAGCAAACGGCGTGCCAGGCTCGATGTCTGAATCGGCGGCATCGAGCAGCTCGTGGGAGCGGTCGTAGCCAAGCTCGACCATGGCCTTCAACAGAAGTGGATTCATCACACCAGATGTACGTTCGGAAGCCTCGCACGCGCGAGAGATGAGACGTCGCGTGATGTCGGATACGTCCACCCAATCCCCAGAGCATGCATTCAGCTGCGAGACCTCGCTGGTCGAAATGAATCGACTCCACCGAGCTTCGAGATCTTCGAGGCGATGAACGGAGTCGAGCAATGAGTGCTCGACATCCGACACGATTCGACAATGAGACCCGAGGGCTCGAAACGTCGCCTCGAACAGAGGCAGCTCGGCGTGCATGACGGGTTAGTTGCTTCCGCCAGTGAGAGGAGGCAGTGTCGTGCTCGTCGTCGATCCAGTGGTGGTGACCGTTGTCGTCGGAGCGATCGTCGTGGTGGTGGGCGCCGCCGTGGTGGGAGCGGCGGTGGTGGGCGCGACCGTCGTGGGAGCTGTCGTCGGCGGCGCGGCTGTGGTGGGCGCCGCCGTTGTGGGTGCAGCCGTTGTCGCAGCCGGAGCCTGAGCCTTCGGAGCGGCGGGAGCTCGGGTGGTCGTCGGCGCGACAGAGGTTGTCGGCGCGATCGTCGTCGAGGTCGTGGTTCGTGGGATCCACCTGGTCACGACCGGGTCGAGGCGAACGATCGTCGGAGGATCAGCAGGTGCGACCGCAGCCGGATCGACGAGTCGCGGCAAGTTCGACAGTGCCGGCGGTCGAGAGGTTCGACCCACCCCTTCTGTGAACGCCAAGGCGACCGGAGCGTCGGTCGTGTCGGGTTCGGTCAACTCGCGAGCCACCTCGACATCGTCCGCTGAGGTGGCCAACGGACCGAATGAGGCGAGTACTCCCACGAATCCAGCCGCGCTGGCGGTACCCACGGTGGCGCGCACGATCCGGAGTCCTGTCGGTCGCCGTTGCACTGCTACCCCCTCTCCGGATCGAAATCGCGGCTGAACTCCCTTGCTTCAACGATCGGCAGGCGGACCAAGATTCTTGACTCCCCCGGTGATGAGCACGAATCGATCCTCAATTGTTTCCCCATCGCTTCTACCATCGAAGACGTGACCACGAATCAGCTCACCCCGATTCAGGGGATTCGGAGAGAACTTCAGAGGACCGTGCGGACCTACATCACCGGGCAACCCGAGCCGGGCGGAGGCCTTGGCGTCGCCCATGACAGCTGGTTCGGAAAGGACAGCGTCACCTGGCTCGTACATTCCGACTGGTCGACGACGATCGGCGGAGTCGCCTCCTTGTTCATTCAGACGCTTCACCCTCCGACCATGTCGGGCGTCGCCCAACACTCGAACTACAAGGACGACCCGTTCGGGCGCCTGCACCGCACCGCAAACTTCATCGGCACCACGACGTTCGGCAGCGCAGAAGATGCCCAGAGGCTGATACGTCGGATTCGTGGAATCCACTCCAAGGTCACTGGGACAACACCCGATGGTGCGCCCTACGAGGCCAACGATCCGCACAACCTCGGTTGGGTGCACGCCACCGAGGTCTACGGATTTCTCGCTGGCTACCGCCGATACGGGAGCGTCGCAATTAGCAACGCTGAGGCTGACACGTACGTGGCCGAGATGGCCCGCGTGGGCGAGGCCCTCGGAGTCGATCGGGCGCCTCGTTCTGTCGACGAACTTCACCAAACTCTCGAGGCCTATCGACCCGAGCTCAAATTCGACCGACAAGCTCGTGAAGCCGTTCGATGGCTGCTCCTGCCTCCAAACCGAGTCGCGGCACAGGCGCCCTACCTGATCATCGCAAGCGCAGCACTCAACCTGCTCCCGGGCTGGGCACGGCGACAGCTGTGGCTGCCTCCGAACATTCCCTTCGTCACCAACCGGCTCGTCGAACCACCGGCGAAGACGCTGATCCATGCCCTGGACTGGATCATGGAACCACCTCCGGAGATCGAGGCGCTGCGCGCTGAGCGCTCATAGCTGTAAGGAACGACGGTCAGGGTGGGTTCTCTCGATAGCGGGCCATCGCGTCGTCGAGGCTCAAATCAAGCTGGTTCGCGAGTGATGCCAACCACGCCAACACGTCGCCCAACTCGTGCAACTGTTGTTCCTTGGTTCCCTTGCGCGCCGCCTGGGCCAGTTCGCCCAACTCCTCGCACAACCAGGCGACCGTGGCGGGCATGCCGCGCGCTCGGTCGGCCTCGCCATAGACGTTCTCCATCAAGGTCTGTACTTCGTCGAGCGTCATCATCGCGACAGACTACGCAATGACGTCAACTCGGATCGACGCGGATGTCGGCTCGAATTGCGGACGAGAGATGTCGACCGGAAGTGTCGACGGCAGTACAGTCGCTGCATGGAAGACACCAACGAGAAGCCCGTCATCACCGTTCCGAAGGGTCTCGCTCCAAGCGACCTGATGATCGAAGACCTCATCGAGGGCGATGGGCCAGAAGCTGCGGCCGGCATGCAGGTCACGGTCGACTATGCCGGGATCAGCTGGTCGAACGGTCGAGAGTTCGATGCCTCCTGGAACCGCAACGACACCTTCAGCTTCGGGCTTGGTGCAGGACAGGTCATTCAAGGATGGGACCAGGGTGTCCAGGGCATGAAGGTCGGAGGTCGCCGCCGGCTGACCATTCCGCCTCAAATGGGCTACGGCGCACAAGGTGCCGGCGGCGTGATTGCGCCCAACGAAACCCTGATCTTTGTCGTCGACCTCAGGTCCGTCGGCTAACGGCTGTCGACATTCTCGGTTGCCCACCGGTCTTCGCCGTCATCGTCGACCTCACCCGTGCGCGCCATGCCAGCACGACGTGCCACCGCTTGTGACGCAGCGTGTCCAGGATGGATGAACGCCTCGAACAGCGTCGCGCCCTCGTTCATGAGCACACCTTGCACTGCCGCGACCGCTTCTGACGCAAAGCCGCGGCCTTGGTGTTCGACACCAAGCACCCAGGCCAGCTCGGCGCAGGACCCGTTTATGTCTGCCTGAACGAAGCCGACGGCGCGTCCGTCATCGAGCGTTCGTATGATCCAGTTCTTCCACACTTCGTCGGCACGGCCCGAACCAGCGATCTGTCGCTCGTAACGTTCCCGAAGCCCGTGCTCAGTCGGCGCCTCGCCACCCGTGAACGTATAGAGCGACTCGGACGCGAGCACGTCAACCATCTCGGTCGCGTGCTCGATCGCCAACGGTTCCAACGTCAGCCGACCAGTCAATATCGGTTCATCCACAGAACGATCGTCCCTCACCGGCGGCACGAGAGCGAGCCGAACACTCCATTGGTCGCGAAGTTCGGCACCAGGCGACGATGGAGCGCATCGCCCACCGGCTGAGGGCTACCCGACGAGACCGCGGGCAACGAGAGCTTCAGCGATTTGGATCGTGTTGAGGGCCGCACCTTTGCGCAGGTTGTCTCCGCTGATGAACATCGAGAGTCCGTTCGTCATCGTTTCGTCGGGGCGGATGCGTCCAACGAGTGACGGGTCGATGCCTGCAGCCTTCAGTGGCGTCGGGACGTCGTCGAGAACCACACCGTCGGCCGTCGACAGAATCTCCCGAGCCCGATCGGGTGAGATCGGCTTCTCGAAGCCTGCGGTGATTGCCAGCGAGTGACCGGTGAACACCGGCACCCGAACGCATATGCCCGAGACCAGTAGGTCCGGGAGATCGAGAATCTTGCGGCTCTCATTGCGGAGCTTGTGTTCTTCGTCGGTCTCGTTGAGCCCGTCGTCCACGATCGAGCCGCAGATGGGCAAGGCGTTGAACGCAATGGTGTCGGCAAAGGCCGACGCGTCACCGAAGTCGACTGCCGAACCGTCGTAGGTCAGTGCGGGCAGCGATTCGCCGCCTTTGCGCACCTGTTGATCCAATTCGTCAACCCCAGCCAGACCGGCGCCGGAAGTCGCTTGATAGGTCGCGACCACCATGCGGTCGAGGCCAGCCTCATCGCTGAGTGGTTTCAAGACGGGCATGGCCGCCATGGTCGTGCAGTTCGGGTTTGCGACGATGCCTTTCGGGATCGAGTCGAGCGCATCTGCGTTGACCTCTGGCACCACGAGTGGAACATCGGGGTCCATACGGAACGCGGAAGAGTTGTCGATCACAATGGCACCCGCTGCGGCAACCTTGTCGGCGATGGCCCGAGACGTCGCGCCGCCTGCGGAGAAGATTGCGATGTCGATGCCGGTGTAGTCGGCGGTGGTCGCATCCTCGACGGTGACGGTCGTGTCACCGAATTCGAGCTGCTTTCCCGCGCTGCGAGCCGATGCGAAGAAACGCATTGAGCTCACGGGAAAACTGCGCTCCAAAAGGAGCGTGCGCATGACGCCACCAACCTGGCCGGTGGCTCCGACGATTCCTACGTTCACCATGGCAACAAGGTTACGAGCTATGGCGATCCAGACAACTCGCGTCGAGTCGCTGCCACCACGTACGCACGGCGGGCGACCAGATCCGAACGATCGGCGCTGCGCAGTGGATGACGAAGGTCGCGCTCGCGCGCTGCGTATCGGAGGCGGCTGGCCACCTGCGCGGAAAGATACCCGAGAATCGCCGCACCGAACGCGAGGGCCAGCCCGACCGACCCCGACCACAGCGCCGCTCCAATCGCCCAGAGCACGATCCACCATCCCGGATAGACGAAGAGCCCCAGCAGAATCTTGAACGTGGCCCGAATGTTGAGATCCATGCGGCTCGCGCCCAATCGGATCACCGTGTACGGAACGACATTGAGAAGCCGGCCAAGCGTCACGAGGGGCCACCAGATCATCGACATGACGCGGGTGTGCTTCTCGATCGACCCGAGCTCCGCGTCGCCTTGCTCCATGAGGTCATCGATGTCGAGTCCGAGGCGATCGACCTCCTCACGAAAGGCGCGCACCGCGGTCCGCACCGTCTCCATACCGGCGTCGCGGTCGTCGATCTTCCGGTTGAGTCGAGTGACAACAGCGCCGTATTCGACTTCATCATCGTTGGCGGCGGTGAGCCGAGCGGCCACTTTCGCATCATCGTGCTCTTCCCAACTCTCCCACGACGGTGCAACATCCGCGAGCGCCGCCGTGATTTGATCGGTGAGGCCTGTCACCGCGTCACGGTCCTCATCGCCGCCTTGCCGGCCCAGCACCTCGATCGGCCAGCCCACCGCCGCCGAGACGTGAGATCGGTAGCGTGCGCGGTCGTCATAGATCAGCCCGATCGGCACGATCGACAGCGGGCCGTCGACGCCAAGTGCAATTCGCGCGGCACCGGTCTTCACGTCGAGCAACCCAGGTTCGTCGTGCGACACGCCCTCACCAAACAGAGCGATCAACTCACCCTTTTCGAGCGCAGCTCTCGTTGCGGCGAACGTATCGGTGTTGTCACCCCCGCCATCCTTTCGACGATGCACCGGTATCGCGCCCGCGATGAACAGAAACGGGCGCAGCGGCAGATATTGCCATCGCCATAGGGCCGCCTTGGCCAAGAACCGGGGCGAACGAGGCAACGTGGCGATCAGTACTGCCGGGTCGACCAGCCCGGAATGATGATTGGAAACGACGAGCACAGGCCCGGTCGCAGGAAGCCGTTCAACGTCGTGGATGTGCACCGTTCTGAAGAACAGATGCAGCAGCGTTCGACAGAGGACCCGGATCACTCTTACTGGTATGAGCTCATGGGCGGGCACGAACACTGCAGGTTGCGGTCGCCGTATGCATTGTCCACCCGGCCAACGGCTGGCCAGAACTTGTTGGCGTGAGACCACGGTGCCGGAAACGCAGCCTGCTCGCGACTGTACGGGTGAGCCCATTCGTCGGCAGCGACGACGGCAACCGTGTGGGGCGCATTGATGAGGACGTTGTCATCTTCGTCAGCTTGACCAGATTCGACCGCACGAATCTCGTCTCGAATCGAGATCAGCGCATCACAGAATCGGTCGAGCTCCGCGAGTGACTCGCTCTCGGTTGGTTCGATCATCAGCGTGCCGGAAACGGGCCACGACATCGTCGGGGCGTGGAAGCCGTAGTCGATCAATCGTTTCGCAATGTCTTCTGCGTCGGCGATGTGCTTGTAGTCGCGAATGTCGATGATGCACTCATGGGCCACCCGGCCTCCCTCACCCCGGTAGAGCACCGGAAAGTGGGGGTCGAGTCGGGCAGCAACATAGTTCGCATTGAGGATGGCGTATCGGCTTGCATCGGCGAGTCCCTCTGCCCCCATCATCGCGATGTACGCGTAACTGATCGGCAAGATCGAGGCGCTTCCCCACGGAGCTGCGCTCACCATGCCAGAGTCAGCCGAGACATCTGGGAAGAGGTCCGGAAGATGCGGGGCCAGGTGTTCGGCGACGCAGATCGGTCCAACCCCGGGGCCGCCGCCGCCGTGTGGGATACAGAAGGTCTTGTGCAAATTGAGATGGCACACGTCAGCGCCGAAGTCACCTGGACGCGACAGGCCAACCTGCGCGTTCATGTTGGCGCCATCGAGGTACACCTGTCCGCCGTTCTCGTGCACGATCTGACAGACGCGTTCGATGGATGATTCGAACACCCCGTGCGTCGACGGGTAGGTCACCATGAGTGCACCGAGTTCGGCGGAGTGTTCCTTGGCCTTTGCTTCGAGATCCTCCACGTCGATGTTGCCCTCGTCATCGGTCGCAACCGCAATGACGCGCATTCCGGCCATCACCGCCGATGCCGGGTTCGTACCGTGGGCGGATTCTGGAATTAGACACACCGTGCGATCGTGCTCACCCCTCGCTCGATGCCACGCTCGGATCGATAGCAGACCGGCGTACTCACCTTGTGATCCCGCGTTCGGCTGGAGAGAAGTGGCCGCGAATCCGGTGATCTCGGCGAGCTGGCTCTCGAGACGGTCGACCAGCTCTGCATATCCGCGAGTCTGATCCTGCGGCGCGTACGGGTGGATCCTCCCGAAGCCCTCCCACGTCACCGGGATCATCTCGGTGGTCGCGTTGAGCTTCATCGTGCAACTACCGAGTGGGATCATCGAGTGCACCAGCGACAGGTCCTTGTTTCGCAGCCAGGTGATGTAACGAACCATCTCCGTCTCGGAGCGATAGGTGTTGAACACCGGGTGGGTCATGAAGGCAGACGAACGAGTGAGAAGCTGCGGAACTCGAGCACCCGTTGCCTCGCCGGCCGAGTTGTTCGAGAGCAAACCGGTGAGCACCATGAGCTCAGCCTCGGTCACCGTTTCGTCGAAGCTCACCCCGACCGCACCATCATCGAAGCGTCGCAGATTGAATCCTGCGTCGAGCGCGCGCTTGATGAGCGTGTCGAGACCCTCGCCGCCCGTCAGTACCACCGTGTCGAAGAAGTGCTCGCTTTCAATTTCGAAGCCAGCCGAAGATGCGGCCGACGCGAATCTGTCCGCGAAACCATGCACACGCCTGGCGATCCCCGTGACGCCCTGAGGGCCGTGATAGACGCCGTACATCGATGCGATCACTGCGAGCAGGACCTGCGCCGTGCAGATGTTCGAAGTCGCCGAATCTCGACGGATGTGCTGCTCGCGAGTCTGCAGAGCCATACGAAGAGCCGGGTTGCCCGACGAATCGATCGACATTGAAATCAAACGGCCCGGAAGACTGCGTGCGTTCGACTCGGCAGTCGCGAGGAACGCGGCGTGAGGTCCGCCAGCACCAAGCGGAACTCCAAACCGTTGGGATGAGCCGACCGCAATGTCGGCGCCCCACTCCCCTGGCGGGGTGAGCATGGTGAGCGCAAGCAGGTCGGTAGCCGCGATAACGAGCGCTCCTGCGTCGTGAGCTCGGGTCGCAACGTTGCTCCAGTCCTCGATCGAACCGCGCGTGTCGGGATATTGAACGAGCACACCGAACGTGTCCTCGTCGAACGCCTCCGACTGAACGTCATCAACGATGTCGAGTTTGATTCCCAGCGGTTTCGCACGAGTCGCCAGAACCGCCAGCGTCTGCGGATGACAGTTGGCCGCCACCACGAATCGACTCGCGGTCGATCGACGTCCTTTGAGTCGTCGAGCCATCGTCATCGCTTCCGCTGCGGCGGTGGCCTCGTCGAGCAGGGACGCGTTGGCGATCTCGAGCCCCGTGAGATCGGCAACCATCGTCTGATAGTTCAGGATCGCTTCGAGACGGCCCTGAGCAATCTCCGCCTGATATGGCGTGTACGCCGTGTACCAGCCTGGGTCTTCCAGCACGTTGCGCAAGATCACGGTTGGCGTGAGCGTGTCGTAGTAACCCTGTCCGATCAGTGATCGGACCACCTGGTTGGACTCGGCGAGTCGTCGAAGCTCACTCAGCGCCTCGACCTCGGAAAGCCCCTTCGGGAGCGCAAGCGTGCCATCGAACCGAATGGAATCCGGAACGGTCTGATCGATCAGCGTCTCTAGCGAGTCCACATCGATCGTGGTGAGCATCTTGTCGAGCTCGGCGTCGTCGGGCCCGATGTGGCGGTTTTGGAACTCCATGAAGCGTCCTTGTATGTCTTGTCGAGAAGTTGGATGTGTTGTTTCAGAAAGGGGCGAGTGAATTAGCTGGAAGCGAGACGGTAGAGCGGTCGTTTCGCGACGTGACAAGCCTTTGACTTGCCGCGCAAATCAAGTGCGAGTTTCGTGCCGACAGCACCGTGTTCGAGTGGCAAGAACACGTTCGCCGCGAACACGTCGGCGGTCGGCGCGAACGTCCCAGACACGACGGTGCCGATCGAGTTGCCCTCCAGGTCGAGCACGGCGCAGCCCTCCCGCGGCACACCTTTGTCATCGAGCACAATCGTTTCGAGACGTCTGGTGATCCCTTGCTCCTTCACCCGGAGAATTGCGTCGCGGCCGATGAAATCGGCGCCTTGAAGATCGACCGCCCAGGAGAGACGCGCCTCAAGCGGCGAGATGTCGCGACTCAGCTCATGGCCATAGAGCGGATAACCCGGTTCGAATCGAAGACTGTCGCGGGCCGAGAGCCCCACGGCCATCGCGTCGATGTTCTGTTCGGCCGCACGATCGAGCAAACCCGTCCACACATCTTCGATGCCACCTCGCACGTACAGCTCGACCCCGTCCTCGCCGGTGTACCCGGTTCGGCCAACGATGGCGCTCGTGCCGAAAAGATCGATGTTCGCCGAGGTGAAGCGCTCGAGCTGCGAGACCACTCCGACGTCTGTGGTCACCGAGTCCACGAGGGCCACCGCGTTGGGACCTTGTACGGCGATCATCTCGAGCTCGTCGGAGCGGTCGACAACTGCACATCCCGAACCGTCGGCATGTTCGGTGATCCATGCCAAGTCAATGTCACGATTGGCGGCGTTCACCACGACCATGACCTCGTCCTCGTGCGTCCGATACACGATCACATCGTCGATGACGCCACCCTCGGGGGTACACAACAACCCATACTTCGCTCCACCCACCGCGAGGCTGGTCATGTCTGAAGATACGAGGCGATCGACCACAGCGATCGCCCGAGGTCCGGCGATCGTCACCTGTCCCATGTGGTCGATGTCGAACAGACCCACCGATCGACGCGTTGCGTGATGCTCTGCCAGCGCGCCCGTTTCATAGAACACCGGAAGATCCCATCCGGCGAAATCGACCATCCGACCCCCATTGGCCACGTGCCACGCATGCAGAGGTGTCTGTCGTGTCTTCGAATCGGTCATGGAAACTCCAGTACGGGGTGAGAGATACCCGCTCGGATGTTCCCTGTCTGTGAACCTGAGAGATTTGAGCCCCATCGGTGGGTGACGGCGGTTGCAATGAGCTCATGCCGCCACCAGCTCTCCAGAGAGTGCCCCGTGCTCAAGATCCGGTTGCCTGAGAGTTTCCCCTCGGCCGCCCGAGCGGGACGACCGAACGTTGCACCTTCGGCGGCTCCTACTCGGAGCGCTCTCTCTTGAATACGAAGTGGCTATTCAGTTGTGGCCACAGCCTAACGAGCCGTCGCGCTGAGGTCGAGCCCGAACCTCACGGAACAACTAACAAAATCGATGGGTTGTCAGCTGGGCGTTTCTGGCGCCGAAATGACAAAATACGGGAGCGGCGGCGGCCCTGATAGGAAGTCTCCCTGTGACCACACGACCGCGCGGTCGACCGCCCAAATATCCGCCTGAAGAAGTTCGCGAAAGGCTACTCGAGGCTGCCCTCGAGACGCTGCGTGTCAGTGGCGTCGAAAGCGGACTGGACTCGGTCACGCTCGACGGAGCGATTCTCGACGCCGACGTTCCGCGCGGGATGTCGTACAAGATCTGGCGCGCAGAAGACGGCACTCCTCAAGACGCGTTTCGTCATGCGACAGTGCTCCACATTTTGCGCATGCCCGCGACATCGGGATTGCCCGCTACCCGCTCCTACACAAGAGAGGCATTTGCGAGCAGGACCGAAGAAATCGAATCGGACGATGTAGAGGTACGGCGCGCACTCCTCCGGGAAATGACCAGGGTTGTCGGAGAGTTCAACTACTCGACGCTCGAGAACAGCAACAACTGGAAGCTCTACAGCGCCATTCGTACCGCCGCTCTGACACGACCCGATACCGACCCCGCGGTGCTCGAGGCATTGAAGGCGGGCGAGGAGTACCTGATCGACATGTACTCAGCGCTCTATGTCGAGGTCGCCGAGACCATCGGAATGACCCTTCGGCCGGAGTATCGAATCGAAGAGTTCGCCGCGGCCACGTACGCCGTGAACGAGGGACTCTCGGGACGGCTCAGTCAGAACTATCGCAAGGTCGACATCGAACGAAACACGGGCCCCGACGGTGCGACGCAGAACTGGACGTTGTTCTCCATTGCGTTCGAGGCGCTCATCGACCACTTCTTCGAGTGGAAAAGTTGACCTGATCGCTCGCCGCTCGCTCGGGCTCAGGGCCTCACATCGGGCGGCAAGTTCGCTTCAAGCCACGTGCGGAAATCCGCGGTCGAGTTGGCTGCGACGTTGCCGGGGAGCGTGACCCACAGACCTGGCTGCCACGAGGTCGTGAGCGAGTGGTACTTGGCGATGCCAGGTCCAGGCACCTTTGTGCCCTGGCCACCCGTGGTGTTGTAGTAGTCGATACCGCACTGGAACAACACCTTCACCCTGCTGAGGTCGACGGTCTGACCGTCGGGCTGCTGCAGGCGCATCTCCGACGTGAGGAACTCCGCCGTCTGACCCGACGCTGGACTCTGTCGTTTGCCGGCCCAGAAGTGCATCATCAGCGCAGCCTGGTTCCATGGCGCGGAATAACTTCCGTCAGCCTCTTGACGCCACTGAATCGAGCCCTTGCTCCCCGAGCTGAACGGGTCCGAGTTCGTCTGTCCCGCGTTCCCCAGGTATGCCCCGTTCTGCGTCGAGGTGAGACTGGCATCGAATGCCTTGTTCCAATTGCCGTTCACGTACTGGAAGTAGGCACCACTTCGAACGTTGACTCGGAAGGGCACGGGAGGATTGTGGCCATTCTCCGGAATCACAGCACAACGCCACTCGGCAAACTGTCCGGAGCTCAGGTTTCCCCACGCCGAGTTTCGAGTCGGTCCTTGCGCCCAGTTCCATCCCTGCGGGAGGTACAGCGGTGCATCGTGACGACCCATCGGCGCTTCTTCGTTCGGGTTCGACCCATCACCAGCACCGATCGTTCCGTCGATGACCTGCGCAACACTCCATCGGCCGTTGACCACCGGAACGGTCGTGGTCGTTGTGGTCGTTGTGGTTGTGGTTTTGGTCGGACGAACCGTGGTGGTCGTCGCACGCGTGGTCGTCGTGACCCGTGGCTGGGTCGTCGTCGTCGAGGGTCGGCTCGTGGTTGGTGCAACCGTCGCGCCTGGGCGTGACGTCGTCGCGGGAGAGGGTGCAGGCGCGATGGTGCTGGCCGCCGCCGGCGCATCGGTCGTCGCAGGAGCCGCAACTTGTTGGGCACCGTTGCTGTCGGTCGCGTTGTCGGACTGATCAGCTGCGTCTATTGAGGAGCTGGCGTCGTTGGTGTTGGCCTGACCGGCACCGGCAACGTTGGTGTCGATCGAGCCATCGTCGATCAGAGGAACAGACTCGGGCGAGAGTGATGGCGATGCAAGCTGTCGGCTCGGCGACTGTCCACCGACCTGACGGGCTCCGACACGTTCGGCGCCCTCATCGAGGACGCGCATCGCTGCGGTCTCGACCGAGTCGGCCGATACACGAGTATTCTGCACGATCAGTGCCCCTGCCAGAAGCGCAGAGAAGATCACGATGAATATCGTTGGTCTGGTGTCGAAGGGACGACGTGCGTCTCCCATCAATGGTCTGCTTTCTGTTGACCCTCGCCTCATCTATTCATGCCACACTCCGTGCGAGATTTCCATGCACTTCGTCACACCATGAGGTGAAATCAGGGGTTCTGGGAGCAGAAATGAGCCGCTTCGCCTATGAATGTGTCTCGAGAAAGCCGATCGGAGAGGTGTGCGCTCCCTGCTACCCGCCTCTACCGCCCTCCGCACAACGTGGATGCTGAGCATCCTGGCGCCCGCCGCTCTCCAATTGGGCCTCTCACGACTATGGCCGTCGAGCGGCCTCTTCGACTCGCCCACGGTCCTCTTTGTTGTCGTTGTCATCGGTGCATCCTGTTGCGCGATCGCGTCGCTCATGGTGCTCGCGAGGGCCGAGCAGAACGACCAGGCTGAGCTGGGGTATCTCGGGCTCTTCTTCTTCACCATGTCGATTCTGCCGCTGGTTCACGGAATCGTGACTCCCGGTGTCTTGTACGGCGAGAACGCCGCAGCGATGAGCTCGGCATTCTGGGCGATACCGATCTCGCTCGTGGCGGGCCTTCCCGCCCTCACTTCGAGGACGCCGCTCGCTCGAACGCTTGATGCCCACTGGCGCTCGTGGGTGTCCTTCGGACGCGTCTTTGTCGTCGTGCTTGCGGCCTGCCTGCTGATCTGGACGTCGCTCCTGCCCGCCCCTGTACCTGGATCGACGTTCACCACCTTCGTCGCGATCGTTTCGTTCGCCGGGTGCGTACTTCTCTCCGTGCGCCATCTTCAGCTCGCGCTCATCGCTCGGTCGTACGCCCCACTTGCTGTCGGCGCCGGGTATGGGCTGGTCGGATCGTCGGCCTTCGTCTGGGTGGGAGCGGCCCCGTTCTCCACCGGCTTCTGGGTCGCTCATGCGCTCGACATCACCGGCGTACTTCTCGGGGTCGTCGGGGCGTTGTTCGCGTTCCGACGGACCTCATCGGTGCAACATGTGCTCGCCCCGATCCTCCTCGTGGATCCCCGGAGTGCATTGGAGCTTGGACTTGAACCGGTGGTTCACACGTTCATCGCCGATCTCGAAACCAAGGACCCCATCACGCGAGACCACGTCGTGCGAACCACCGAACTCGCCATCGCGACCGGCGAGCGAATGGGTCTCGATGCCGAGGCCATCCGTCAGCTCGGATTGGGCGCCTTGCTCCATGACATCGGAAAGCTCGAAATCCCCGACACGGTCTTGAACAAGCCTGGCGGACTGAACGATGCCGAGTACGCGATCATCAAGCGTCACCCTGCGTACGGCGAGCAGCTGGTGACTTCCACACGGACCCTTCGGGCGATCGCTCCAACGATTCGATCCCACCATGAACGGATCGATGGAGGCGGGTATCCCGACGGCCTCATCGGAAACCAGATCCCCTTGCACGCACGAATCGTTTCGGTCTGTGACGCCTTCGACGCGATGGCCAACACGCGTCAGTACCGAGAAGGCATGGGAATCGCTCGAGCGGTCGAAATCCTGGAGCAGAACTCTGGGTCTCAGTGGGACCGCCGTGTCGTCGAACACGTGGTCCGCATCGTCCGCGCAAACCCGCCTGCGCAAGAACCGACCCTCCTTGATCGGGTCGGGAGAATCGGGTGCGACTGTGTGCCGGAGGAGTTCAGCGAGGCCGCGTGACCGTCGAGATCAGACGGGAGGGGACGACAACTCGAACGCGTCGTGCAGCGCCTGGGTTGCCTTGTCCACATCGTCGCGTCGAACGACGCAGCTGATTCGAATCGCTGACGTCGAGATCATCTCGATGTTGATGTCGGCCTCGGCCATCGTCTCGAACATGGTGGCTGCGACGCCCGGGTTGCTCTTCATTCCAGCACCGACCAGCGACACTCGGCCGATGTCGGTATCGGTGACAACCGTGCAGTCGTCGTCGGTGAAACGACCTTCGCTTATCGATGCAGCCGACTCGGCTTCGTCCATCGGGCAGGTGAAGCTGATGTCGGTGACGCCAGCGTCGGACACGTTCTGCACGATCATGTCGACGTTTATCCCAGCCTCAGCGAGGGCTCGAAAGAGCCCGGCGGCAATACCGGGCTGATCGGGAACACCGCACACGGTGACCTTGGCTTCGGACGTGTCGGGCACGACGGCGCGGACAACGGCTTGTTCCATCTCTGGATCCTCCTCGACGACCCAGGTGCCAGGCTCCCAGGTGAATGCCGATCGTACGTGCAGTGGCACGCGGTAGTTTCGGGCGACTTCGACAGACCGCATCGCAGGCTTTGGACATCCGACGGCCGTCATTTCGAGCAATTCGTCAAAACTGATCGACGGCATCTTCCGAGCGTCTGAGACGACGCGCGGATCGGTGGTGAACACACCAGACACGTCGGTGTACAGCTCGCATGAATCGGCTTCGAGCACATGCGCAAGTGCTACTGCGGTCGTGTCGGAACCCCCGCGACCAAGAAATGTCACGTCTTTGTCTCGTGAGACTCCCTGCGAGCCGGCCACGATGGGCACCAATCCCTCGGCGATCGCTTCACGAATACGAGTCGGATTGATCTCGAGAATTTTTGCGTTGCGATGGTTCGAATCGGTGATGAACCCTGCCTGGCTGCCCGTGAAAGACGCGCTCGGAACACCGGCATCGTGGAGCGCCATCGCAACAAGCGCGCAGGCCTTTCGTTCGCCAGCCGTGATCAGGAGGTCCATCTCTCGGCCAGGCTTCGTCTTTGAGACTTCGTCTGCCAGACGCAGCAGCTCGTCGGTCTCCTTGCCCATCGCCGAGATGACGAGTACGACGTCATCGCCACGTCGCCGGCATCGCCGAACATGGTCGGCAACGTCGCGGATACGGTCCGCGTCTGCGACGGACGTCCCACCAAACTTTTGAACAACAAGAGCCACGGCTGATCACGGTAACGTTGCGGGGTGTCTCCCCAAACCCAACGCGGCTGCATCATTGCACTCGGCATCTTGCTCATCATTGGTTTGCTTGCGCCATTGATCGCAATCGCCTTCACCTGACGTGCCAACGCGGCGGCCTGACGCCTCAGTTCATTTCTCGTTCGACCTGCCCCACGACGTCCGTCGCACGTAGATCCACCCACCGCTGACGCTCGCCGTCCAGCTCGACATCGATTCGATCGATCGCGGTGATGGTCCAGCCCACCTGACGGATCGCAGCGACAACGTCACGCTCGAATTGCTCAACCCCGAGACCCAGCCGCGACCGAATCGTCGAGATCCACGTAGACGACCTCTCCAGTCGGGTGCGTTCGATGAGATGGATCTGTGCGTCGGTTCCAAGCGATCTGCGCCATTGCTGGAGAACCTCGAGCAGGGCCGATTGCTCGATGGGAAGACTGTTGACGCTCAACACGTCCGTCGTATCGGACCCGATCGTCGTCGCTTTGGGTCCGCTCCATTCGATCGAGCCAGCACCGAGCTCAGCTCGCGCCAACGAACCTCGTCTCGCTATTTCGTCTGGCATCGAAGATCGGTCGGTCGGCACATCAGACCTCGATGGCTGGAGGGTACGGATTCACGCCAGACCCTAGGCGGTCTGCCTCGCTCCCAGGTCTGTCGCCCGACGGGATGGGTATGTCGACCAGCGTGTCTCGGACCAAGCACTCCTTGAGAATGTTTTGGAAGCGATGAAGCGGCTCTTCGAACCGAGGTGCGAGCGGGCCAGGCGGAATCGCACCATGCGTCAGGCCACGTTGACCGCGCTCGACGATGTCGATGTCCTCATTGTTGACGTCGAGCCAGAACGTGACGGTTGGATCAACGGCCTGATCGTCGACCTCGCCGGTCGAGCTGGGGAGCAGCAGGGTGCATGTCTCGAGGGTTCGACCCGGTGCGAGAGGATCGAAACGCATCACCCACGCGTGATTGGGAAGGACGGACAACAGCACGTTGGGAAAGATGGCGACGAAACGTCCCGAGACAAGGTCGGAGTCGTCGAGCCCGTCAGCCGGGGGAAGCAGGAGCCAGTCGTCCCGATCATCGCCCGAGACCGGCGTCGTGGTCTGACCGCAGTACATGCCAGCACCTTGATATCGGTAGTGATCCTCGACCCTCGAGACCTTCGCAAGCTCCGGGTGGACCCATGTGAGGTGGTAGTACTCCTGGAAGTTTTCGCTGATGAGCTTCCAGTTCGCCTCGATCTCGACGGTTTGTTCAACGCGTTTCTTCCAATCGTCGAGGCCATAGCCAGCCATCCGATCGGGCAGATCCCCCAACCAGGTGTGCAATGGCGGCGTCGATTCGTCGAGGCACACGAATAACAGCACTCCCCAGGTCTCGACCCGGACCGGTACGAGGCCGAAGTCGCTCTTGTCGAAATCATCTCTTGGGACCTCGTCGAAGAATGGTGTGGCGACGAGCGTGCCATCGAGTCCGTAACCCCAGCGGTGGTATGGACATCGAATCGTATTGGCGACCTCGCAATCGCTCTCGGCGAGTTCGGTGCCACGATGACGACACGAGTTGTAGAAACCTCGGAGCTCACCATCCTTGCCCCGAACAACGATCACGGATCGGGTACCGACGGTTCGTACAACGAGCTTGCCGACAGGAGCGACGTCGTCAGCGAGGCCAACGCACACCCACGCACGCTCGAAGACCCTCGTCCTTTCGAGCTCGAAGAATTCGTCGCTGGTGTACGCCTCAGGGTGGAGTCCGGTCGACTCGAGCAGCGAGGCATTGGTACCGGCCCAAGCGTCGACAGAGGTCCAATCGGTGTTCGTCATCAGGCTGCTCCGATTCTGGTCGGTGCCGGCTGTGGGTCATTTTCGTTCCAGCCGAGGTCGATCGAGATGTCGGTTGCGCGTCGAGTGACACACCGAGCAATCGCGCCGGGTGACCGCGGACCGGTCTGGGCATCAGGCGGAAAGCGATAGCTCGGTCCGTAGGCGTACAACGCGGCGACGGCATGCCCTCGTTCGTTGCGTATCGGTGCGGCGACACTCGAGATCCCATCGACGTATTCACCATGGGTCCACAACGGTTCTCCGTTCCGAATGGTTTGGATCCGTGCCCTGATCGACGAGGCGTCGACGACCGTCCGCCCGGTGAGAGATTCGAGATCGTCGTCGAGATATGACTCGAGGTCTTCCTCTTCCCAATAGGCCAGGGTGACCAGACCAACACAGCCTGCGTGGAGCGGAACCACCGTGCCGGTCCAATCCTCGGCCCGTACGGGTTTCGGCGCGTCGATCTGTTCGATCGTCGTCGTGGTTCTTCCGGAGGGGATCGACAGCGCAACCGCCTCGCCGAGTTCGTCCGCAAGTTCGATCATCTGTCTCCGAGCCAGTGCGACGATGTCCGAACCTGAGCCAGGTCCGGCCATCGCGACGATTTCGGGGCCGATCTTGTAGACGCCGCTCGCGTCTCTCCGCACCGCTCCCTCACGCAGCAGCGTTGTGAGAAGTCTCGACGCTGTGCTCGTGGGCAACGTGGTTCGCTCAGCGATATCGACAAGACCTCCCGGGGTCTCTCCGACCGCGCGAAGAATCGCCATCGCCCGCTCGACACTCTGCACACCTGACATGACCGCTCCTCGAGACACTCCCAAACGAGATTCCCAACTAGTGGGACCGACTGTCAAGCGGTTCCCACAATACGGGAATAGCTGTAGCAGCGAGAGCACGGTGTGTCAGACTCAGGCAGTGCTTCGAGGAACATGTGATGGGTGACGAAGCCTGGGTCTTTCCGCCAGCCGAATCTGCCGACGAGCACGGCATCGTGGGCGTCGGAGCAGATCTTGAACCCGCGACGATCATTGCCGCGTACTCGCAGGGATTGTTCCCCATGCCACTGGAGCGCAACGGACCAATCGCGTGGTGGTCGCCCGATCCACGAGCCGTCATCCCGCTCGACGGTCTCCACATCTCTCGGACGCTGCGCCGATCGATGAAACACTTCCACTTCACGATCAACACCGCATTCTCCGAGGTATTGGACGCTTGCGCAGACGTTTCTCGACCCCATGGTTGGATCGACGGTCAGATCAAGAAGGCCTATCTCGAACTCCACAACCGCGGCTGGGCACATTCGATCGAGACCAGAAACGAGGCAGGTCGACTGGTCGGCGGTGTGTACGGCGTTGGGATACGCAGGCTTTTCGCAGGCGAATCGATGTTCCACACCGAAACCGATGCGTCAAAGGCAGCCCTCGTGCACACCGTTGAGACGTTGAGAAACGCCGGAACCGAGCTTTTCGACGTCCAGTGGATGACTCCGCATTTATCCACTCTTGGCGCGATCGACCTATCACGAACCGACTACCTTCGGCGATTGGAAAGGGCGATACGCCCCGATGACCGAGATGTCGTCGACAATTCGCACCGTTCAGCATTCTCGAAAGGTTCCCCTTGAGTACCTCACTTCAACGACCGATCCAGGTGACGTGATGGATTCTCGCGCGCTGGTAGCGCTTGCTGTTGGGTCGACCGGCTTCGTGCTGGGTCTGCTGACGGTGCTCGACGGGTCAAGCCTCGGAGTCTTCGCGGGTGTTGCTTCACTTGGCGCCGGCCTCATCGGCTGGATGCTTGCACGGCAAATCCAAGACACCGAACGGATGCTCGACGCCGAGCGTCGCCAAGCTCTTGGTCTCGAAGAAACGGTCACCTCGCAGGTGCAGGCACGCATCACCGCAGAAGACGCGGTGCGTTCTCTTGGTACCGAGCTGGCTGCGACTCAGGCCAGCGAGGTCGCCCGGGCCGAGCGAGTCGAAGAACAAATCCGCGAAGAGGTGAATCTCACCGGATCGTCAGCCCGCAGCGCCATCACGGACCCCGAGACCGGTCTGTACACGGAGACGTACTTTCGAGCCGCGGTCGAGGCCAGGGTTGCGGCGGCTCGACGCCACCTTCGTCCGGTCGCCGTTGTGCTCATGGAAGTCACCAAGGGCGAAGGCGAAGAGCGTACGCAAGCCGAAGCCCAAGTGGTTTCGGACTACGTCATGGCCACCTTGCGAGAGTCCGACACGGCCTGCCGAACGAGCAAAGGCCTGTATGCGCTCGTCCTCGAGGACACACCTGAGAACGGCGCGGTCTGGACCGTCGAACGCATTCGACGACGCATGGCTGAAGAGAACCAGAACCTCACGTTGTGGGCCGGCATCGCGTGTTACCCAGCACACGCATTCGAAGTTCGGGACCTGGTCGGCAAGGCGAGCGAAGCGCTTGAGGCAGCCACCGAATGGCACCAAGATCGCATCGAAGTAGCTATCGCCGATCTGTAGATTCGCGGCGGTCACCAGTGGCTGCGCCCGAACGGCGGAACCGCTTTCGGAGCCGGTTCGTCACGTCACGGAGAGGAGCGGTCTTCTGCCTCCACACATCTCTGATGGTGTGAAATGTGCGGGAGACGAACGATCGGAACGGTTCGGTCGAGCGAAGCACCGATTGCCCGAACGTCACGACCGCTCCGGTGACGCGTTCCCACAGCCGTCTGACGTGCGAGGTGAGCGGCGCAGCCCACCTCTGCAATGACCGCAGCACACGGTCCGCCACCCGCTCGATTCGTGCAAGCGGATTGCGGAGCTGTCGGAACAGTCGCATGGCGAGCTTTTCGACCGGCTTCAGCAAGGCGCGAAGCGCGGTCATCGGGTTGAGCTTCTCCGCCGCACCAAAGAAGGCCATGACGACTTTGCCGAGCCCTTCGCTGAGCAAAACAAACGGCGTCAGTACAACCCCGAGGATTCGCACGACCAGACCGTCATCGGTTGGCGCATCATGTTCAGCCGGACTCGCGTCGCTCTCAGAACTCACCGATCAACCTTTCGGATCCAGCTCGGCAGATGGATCGTACTTCGGTCCCGGCGTCGTCGAGATCGACACGAGACCTTCGTAGAATTGAGGCGTGATCGCCCAGGAAGATCCGATTGGTTGGACCGCCGCACTCATCTTGATGGTGACGGTCAGTCTCGTCATGGTCGCCGTCGGGTGGCTCGTCATCGTGATCGCCGAAAGAGCAGCCGATGGGCGCCTTGGATCCAATGGCCTGGCAGGAATTCGCACACGGGCGACGCGTTCATCTGACGAAGCCTGGCGCGCGGCGCATCAGGTCGCTGAGCGACCGACGGCTCTGGCTGGGTGGACAACAATGGCGAGCGGCGTCGCTGGACTCTGTCTTGCGTTGGTCTTTGCTGATGGGGACGCCGAGCGGGCGACGTCAATCTGGAGTGTGGCGATCACGGTCGGCGGAACACTGCTTCTCATTCTCAGCGGATTTGGCGCCTGGAAAGGCCACGCCGCCGCCAAACGCGTCCAACAGCAGCGTTCAGGTGCCTCGGAGGGGTAACCCTGCGGCCTGGTAGATCTCGTCGATTGCCGTCATGTTCGCGATCGAGTCGGCGCCCTGTGTCGGGAATGGGGTACCGACCCGCACGTGATCGACGAAGGCGCGACACATGTGGTCGTACGTGATGCCCGCATCGATCTGGCCACTCGTCTCGCCACTCGCGTTTCGGATGGTGAGGGAGTTTGGGGCCTGTGGCGCAAGAGGGTTGATCGCGGTGATCGACCCTTCTGTGCCGATCACCTCGAGCCGTATGTCTCGATCGCCTGAGATCATCGAGCTCTCGACACGACCGGTTGCACCGGACGGAAACGTCAACTCGGCCTGTATGTCGGCATCGATGTTCTCGGGTCGTTCCGTTGCCTGCGCCGATGCGATCGTCGGGGTCTCGCCGACCGCATGGCGCACCCAGATCGTCGAGTAACACCCCAGATCCATGAGCGATCCACCCGACGCTGCGTAGTCCCACCGAATGTCGGGGCGTCCGTCGTAGGTCTCCGGAATCGTGATGTTGAAGTACCCCTCGGCGCGCACCACGGTGCCGATGACTCCCAACCGGATGACCTCGAGAATCCGCTGGAACATCGGGTGGTAGAAGTGGTGAAACGCCTCACCGAGAATCCTGCCCGTCTCTTCAGCGACTCGGAGCATCTCGGCAGCCTGACCAGCATTTGACGCGAAGGGCTTTTCACACAGCACATGTTTTCCCGCGCGCAACGCAGCGATCGTCCATTCGGCATGAAGGTGCATCGGAAGTGGGATGTAGACGACGTCAACGTCGTCCGCGTGTATGAGTTCGTCGTAACTGGCACTGATGTCTGCGATGCCGTTGACCGCCGCGAATTCCGTTGCCCGCTGGGGGTCCCGTGCAGCCACTCGCGTCACGACTGCCGAGTCGATTCTGCTGATCGGCTGAATGAAGGCTTTCGGTGCGATGCGAGCAGCGCCAAGCACGCCAAATCGAAGTGGTTGCGTCATACGTCGAACCTAACGGACGAAACCCTGCGCCCGATCCTTCAGTCGGAACGACCCCACGTGCGTCGCGGAATCTGACGGTCCTGCCACCGCCGCTGGCCGAATCGCCACGAGGCATTCGGTAACTCGAGAGGCGCCGAAACAGCCGTGGGCTGAGGCCAGACCTCATGCAACGCCGCAGTGATCGCCGCGACGACGTCATCATCGGGCACCGGCGAGATGTCGGAAATTCGAAATCGGAACCCCGCCTCAGCTTGTCCCTCGACCTCAACAACGGCGTCAGACATTAGAGGGGAACGTTCCCGTGCTTGCGTTCGGGTACACGTTCCTGCTTCGTCTCGAGCAGCTTGAACGCACCGGCCACTGCCTTTCGCGTGTCGGCTGGATCGATGACCTCGTCGATGTAACCGCGCTCGGCAGCGATGTATGGGTTTGCGGTGCGCTCGGTGTATTCCGCTACCAACTCGGCGCGCTTGGTTTCGGGATTCGCCGCCTGTTGGAGTTCGCGGCGATGGATGACTTCCACAGCACCTTGCGGACCCATCACGGCCATCTCAGCCGTGGGCCACGCAAAGCTCATGTCCGACCCGACGGCCTTGGAATCCATCACCAGAAACGCACCGCCATAGGCCTTGCGCGTGATGACCTGCACCCGGGGGACGGTGGCTTCGCAGTAGGCGTAGAGCAGCTTGGCGCCATGACGGATGATGCCGCCGTGCTCCTGATCGACACCCGGCAAGAAGCCAGGGACGTCGCAGAACGTGAGAAGCGGAATGTTGAACGCATCACACGTGCGAACAAAACGTGCGGCCTTTTCGGCAGATTCGATGTCGAGCACACCGGCGAAGACCTTCGGTTGGTTCCCGACCACACCGATCGCCTTGCCATCGATTCGTGCGAAACCACACACGATGTTCTGCGCCCAGCTGTCGAAGTACTCGAAGAACTCGCCATTGTCGACGACCGACCTGATGACATCGACCATGTCGTAGGGAACGTTGGCGCTCTCGGGCAGGATGTCTCGGAGCTCGGGACATGACCGCTCCGGATCGTCGGTGGGCTCTTCGGCAGGCGAAACATCGAGGTTGTTCGACGGCAAGAAACTGAGAAGCAGCTTCACCTGATCGAGGACATCCTCTTCGGATGCTCCTGTATAGGTGGCTACCCCAGACTTCGATGCGTGCGAACGGGCGCCGCCCAATTCCTCGAGCGACACCTCTTCGCCGGTCACGGTCTTCACAACGTCTGGACCAGTGATGAACATGTGCGACTTCTCGCGAACCATGAAGATGAAGTCGGTCATGGCTGGGCTGTAGACCGCCCCACCGGCGCACGGACCAAGGATGACGCTGATCTGTGGGATGACCCCCGAAGCCTGGACATTGCGGTAGAAGATGCCCCCGTATGCATCGAGACTCACCACACCTTCTTGAATGCGAGCGCCGGCCCCGTCGTTCAGGCCGATCATGGGCGCACCGACACTGGCGGCGAGGTCCATGACCTTGTGGATCTTCTCGGCGAACACCTCACCGAGTGCGCCGCCGAAAACGGTGAAGTCCTGGCTGAACAGGAACACCTTGCGACCGTCGATGGTTCCCCACCCGGTCACCACACCATCGGTGTATGGACGTTCCTCGATGCCACTGTCGAGCGCACGGTGCCGAGCCAACATGTCGAGCTCGTGAAACGAACCCGGGTCGAGCAAGTACTCAATGCGCTCTCGGGCAAGCATCTTGCCCTTGTCGTGTTGCCGCTGGACCGAACGTTCGGAGCCAGCGTTGCGCGCTTCGTCCTGACGACGTTCGAGATCGGCGATTCGGTCACTCATGGACTGCTGCGACATAGAGGCTGAGACTAGCCGCGCCGTTCGCGCTCCCGGCAATGGCGGGCAACGGTTCGGCTCAGCAAGCCCATGGTCGACGGAAGCTCATGGAGGTTGGACGCCTACGGAGCAAGCAACCCGGCTCAACGGCTGATGTGTGAGTCCTCGATCCGATTCGCCCGTCGTCGAGTTTGCACGACGAGAGAAGCCACGACCGCCAGTCCGGCTGCCGCAACAACCCATCGCCAAGACAATGTGTCGCCCTCGGTCGCTGCGCCCTGGGGGTCGCCATCGTCGCCAGAGCCGGGTTCGGTGGACTCGGTCAGGTCAGCAGCACTCTGATCGCCACTCACGAGCCTGTCCAACGCTGCGAGATCGGGGAAGCGGTCAGGATTCTGACGGAGAACCTCAACCAATTCATCAAGCGTGGCCGGCACCCTGCCGCCCGGCAGCGGGAACTCGACGGTTGGCGGGATGAATCCAGTCGTCTCGAGAACGAGAGGCTCTGGCGCTGTCAGAACAATTCCAGCTGGGCGCATCCCGTCCAAAGAAACCAGCTCACCGGTCCGGAGGTCGACAACAGCTGGGCCGTCATCGGTGACAACCGTCGTTCGCCCAGTCGGTGGGTCGAAATAGCCCAGCTCCTGATCGACGAGGGTCTCCAAAGCGAAGACAGTCACGAACGGCGTATCTCGAGCCAACGAAGTCTGGGTGATCGACCATCCGCCTGTCGCAATGAAGTCCTCCTCCACCCAATTAATCACTTCAGCGCCGGCATACCCGGGATCGACGATGACATCCTGCTCGACTCCTTCGACGTCGACAATGACCATCCGCATCTTGTCTCGACCGCGCAGGAACGCGATTCGTTCGCCATTGGGACTGACTGCAACGTTGGACAGCACCTTGCCGTCCACGTCCAGTTGCCGCGCGACGCGCAGCGGCTCATCGACAGAGGCGACCTGGAGTTGCTCTCTGTCAATGATCGCCGCAACCGAGCGACCGTCCTCGCTTATCCCAATGTCCGTGACCTGCCCAAAGAACACCTGGTCGGCGTCGACGACGACTGTGCCGTCAGGATCCAGGACGATGAAGGGATCGCTCGTGCGGACCAGCACCCTGTTCCCCTGCACACAGGACACGATGATCGCTGCGCCGTACAGATTGGTATCCGGAACGGCCGCTTCAGCGACCACCTCAAGAGTCCTCATGTCCCGCCATTTGACGAAGGCCCCATTGTCTGACCGGTAGCTTTCGGCCAATGTCACGCCATCGCTGCAGAAGCGTGCGTGGTAGAGGTTTTCTTCGCCGCCGACGTACGCCGCGACGTGACCAAACTCGCCGAACAAACGATGTGTCGTTCCCAAGTCACCCCGGATCGATATCGCCTGAACCTCAACAGAACCGTCTGGTTGCGGCAACTCTTGCGCAGCGGCCCGGACATACTCCGGATTGGTGCCGACACACGCTTCAGCGACTCTCGGGTATGACGAATCGTAGATCTGCAAACCGGCTTCCTTCTCGAAGCGTGCACCCTCGACTGTCAATGTGGCATCGCCGTATTCATCAGCATCAACACCGTCGACAAGCAGGACCGCGTGCTCACCGATCGATCCCTTGATCGGCTCGACCACTTCGAATCGCATGATGTCGTGACTTCCCAGGCGACCAAGCCGCTCGACAGGGATCCCCACAAGGGCGGCATCCATTCTGTCCAACGGAGCGACCGATGGTCCTGCTGCACAATCCAACGCATTGGCAGACGTCGTTATCGTAAGTACGCCGACAAGTATCATGCCGACGAGGGACATCCGAGCCAAGATCCGATGATGGCGATGGGTCTCCATCTTCCATATTCGGCCCCTACGGCAGCGAAAGAAGCTCGACGACATGAGTCTGGTACGCCGGTCCGGGCGGTTTGGTTCCCAGCGCTGCCCTTCAGATGACGACGCTGATCTTGCCTGTCGTGTGGGCTGACTCGATCTCGCGGATGGCATTGGGAACCTCCGCGAGAGTCACCGACTTCTCGATCGGCACGCGAATCTCTCCCGACGCCACCAGGCCGACCAGGTAGGCCAAGTCGGGCCCGGTGGGAACGGCGTTCATGGTCATCACGCGCCCTCGTCCGAACGCTGACGACGCAAGGCCCCGAACGATGCGCCCGATCGGGCCAAAGAGTCGACCCCCGCCGTCGCCACTCGCCATGACGAGCAGGCCATCGGGTTTCAAAGCCTTCCGCAGCTGCGACGCTGGCATCGTTCCACCGAGCTGCAGGATCGCATCGAAGAACTCCCCGTCACTGTCGACGATGGAATAGTCCGAGCTCACATAGTCGATGACCTCATCAGCACCAAGGCCTCGAACGAACTCGACGTTTCTGCCGCTGCACACACCGGTGACATGGGCGCCGAGTGTCTTGGCGATCTGGACGGCGAAACTCCCCACTCCTCCAGATGCTCCGACGACCATCACTCGTTGCCCAGACTCCACCACGGCGTGATCGCGCACCGCCTGCAGCGCCGTGCCGCCAGCCAGCGGCAGGCACGCGGCCTGGGCGAAGGACACGCTTTCGGGGATCAGCGCTGCGTTCGACGCCGGGACAGCTGCGTATTCTGCGAATCCACCCCGACGTTTCTCCGGCGGGTAGCCCAACACACGATCGCCGATCGAGAACCCGGTGACCGAGTTGCCCACCTGCTCGACGATGCCTGCTGCGTCGCAACCCGGGCTATCGAATGCCGGGGCGCCCAGCCCGATCGCTACACGAGCAACGAGCGGTTCACCGCGGACCGAATGCCAGTCGGCCGGGTTGATCGACGACGCCTCGATCGACACGAGAAGCTCATCGTCTCCAATCGATGGAAGGGGGCACGTCTCCACGGCCAACACGTCCTCCGGCGGGCCATAGGTGTGCTGGGTTACTGCAGACATCGTCTTTGTCATCGCCACGCCCATCATCATCCTTGTCTCGTATCGACGTGTCAGCCCACACCGACGAGCACACGCTCTTCGGTGGGGTCTTCGGTCTCGGCCGCTTCGAACTCCGGTGCCGGGAGGCCGGTCTCACCCTCGATGTCGACGGTCGGAAGAATCCGATCGAGCCACCCAGGCATCCACCAGTTCCGATCGCCCATGAGTTTCATGGTCGCCGGTACGAGAACGATGCGCACGATGGTTGCGTCGACGAAGATCGCCGTCGCCAGACCAAGGCCCATCATTTTGATCGTCGGATCATCACCGAGCACGAAGCCTCCGAAGACCGCGATCATGATGAGTGCAGCTGACGTGATCACCCGGGCCGTGCTGGCGATGCCCGAGATCACGGCTCGATCGTTGTCGCCCGTCTTGAGGTATTCCTCTCGAACTCGGGACAACAAGAAGACTTCGTAGTCCATCGAGAGACCGAACAAGATGGCAAACATGAACATTGGAATGAAGGACACGATCGGCACCGTCGATTCGAGTCCGATCAGTCCCTTGCCCCATCCCCACTGGAACACCATGACGAGCACGCCATAGGCCGCACCAATGCTGAGCAGGTTCAGGAGAGCTGCCTTCAGCGGCACCATGATCGACCTGAATACCAAGGTCAACAGCAGGAACGACAGCACGATCACCGCCGCGATGAACGCCGGAAGCCGCTCGGCAACTCGATCGCCGACGTCGGCGAAGTTGGCGGTCTGTCCACCGACGTGGGCGGTCACATCCGTGCCACCGAGCACGTCGGGGAAGACCTCGGCTCGAAGTCGCTTGACCGTTTCGATCGTCGCGTCGTCCTGGGGAGCGGTGGTCGGGAAGGCAACCAACGTCGCCACCGCAGCATCCGAGCTCACCTCGGGCGGAGTGGTGGCGGCAATGCCAGGATCGTCCAACACGGCTTGACTCAACTGATCGACCAGCGAGACGTCGCCATCGAGATCCATGGCCACGATCAACGGACCGTTGATGCCCGGTCCGAATCCGTCAGCCACCAAGTCGTACGCACGTCGAACCGTCTGAGACTCTGGCTGGGCACCATCGTCGGGGAAACCGAGACGCAAACCAAGCACTGGTGCCGTCAAGGCGAGCAACACCAAGGTGACGCCGATGGCGTATGGCCAGGCATGTCGAGTCACGTGTGCCCCCCAGCGCTGCCACCCGGCACCGAGCTCGCCTGCGCCGTGCCGACGATGAATGCCGAGGCGGTTGATCCAGTGCCCGGCAAGACCGAGGAAGGCGGGAAGAAGCGTCACCGATGCGACCACCATGATCAGCACGATGACCGAGGTGGCGATGCCAGCGGCCGTCATGAACGGAATACCAGCGACGGCGAGGCCGAGAATCGCGATGACGACGGTGCCGCCAGCGAAAATGACCGCCTGCCCCGCGGTGGCCGTCGCGCGACCGACCGACTCTTCGATGGTCATCCCTCGAGCCAAGAACTCTCGATGGCGGGTGACCAGGAACAAGGCGTAGTCGATGCCCACGCCGAGACCAATCATGCTTCCCATCTGTGGGGCCCACGAGGGAATGTCGATGAGGTAGCTGATCAGCGACATCGAGCTGATGCCAAGGGCTAGACCGAACAGCGCCATCCCAATGGGAAGGCCCATTGCGATCACCGAACCGAATGCGATCAGCAGAATGATGACCGCCGCGATCAATCCGATCATCTCGCCCGTTCCGGTCTCCGCTTCTTCGAACGCGAAGAACAACTCGCCGGCGGCTTCGATCTGCAGCGGAGTCTCCGCCCGGGTTTCGTCGAGCGCGTCTTTCAGTTGGTCCAGGTTGGCCGGGCTGAGGTCCTCGACCACCTCGTACTGCAGATTGAAGAGCGCGACTCGACCATCTTCAGACAGGACAGGTTCGGAGATCGCAACGAGTTGCGGTAACTCTCCAAACACGTCCCGCACATCCTCGAGTGCGGCTTGTTCGGCTCCATCGACGGCGAAACTTGCACCGGCGTCGAGCGGAGTCGCGACGATGCGTGCCGTGGCGCCAGCCTGGGCGGACTCTGCGTCGGTGAGAAGATCGAGCGCAATCTGCGAGTCGAGACCCGGAACCGAGAACGAGTCCTCGAGGTCCTTGCCGACCGTGGCCGACGCGGTCACCACGCTCACCGCAATCAGCAACCACACCCCGATGACGCGCCATGGATGTTTTGCTGCCATCCGCCCCAGTCGATACAACATCCTTGACATCTCGTCCCTCTTTCAATCCGTGATCGGAACCTCACCGGTCCCGCCTGGACTCACTGTGACGAGTTCGCCCGATCAGCACATCAGGCCTTCGGTTGAACCGCGCTCGCCCGTTCGGTCGGGGTCGCGTTCGTACTTTCGGTCGGTTCCATCGGTGCCGGTGGGTACGTACTCTTGAGGGATGGACACGAGTCGCGGAGTGTATGGCCAATACCTGTCATACCTGGGCTCCTTCGTCGCCCTGCCACGAGAGTCCAACCCTCCGCCGCGTTTCTGGCGGGACTGGGCCTTCTTTGCGTTCGTGGTCGGCGCGGCGCTCATCGAGGGAATCGTCCGCGACGATGTCTACTGGCAACCGTTCACCACGGTCGTCACCTTGTTGCTGGCCTTGCTGATATTGGTCCGTCGCTCACACGCCTTCTTGGCGGGCGCCACCACGTTGATCGTGATCAACCTGGCCGAAGTGATCTCGTTGCTTGTAAACGACGGACAATCACTCGAGTACTACTCCCTCGCCTTCGTGCTCGTACCGATGTACTGCGTCTTCCGCTGGGCATCGGGACGAGAGGGCTTGTGGATGCTCGCGCTCATGTTCGGTGCTTGGGTCGTGAGCTTCTTCAGCATGAACAACAGCGTCGGCGACATCATCGGCGGGGGCGTCGTCTTGTTGTTCGCACCCCTTCTCGGACTCGAGGTCCGCTTCTATTCGAGGTGGAGAGAGCAGCAGATCGAGCAGGCTCGGGCAGGCGAACGCGAGCTGATCGCGAGAGAGCTTCACGACACGGTCGCCCATCACGTTTCGGCCATCGCCATTCAGGCCCAAGCGGGCCTGGCTGTAGCGAAGACCTCCCCCGACGCGGCGATCACGGCGCTCGAGGTCGTCGAGGAGCAGGCGGCCCGGACGCTCGACGAAATGCGATCGATGGTCGGAACGTTGCGCGAAGGCGACCCGGCCGAACTCGCACCTCAGGCTGGCGTCCACGACATCGCCCGTCTCGATCAGACATCCAATGAAGGACCGCAAGTCCAGGTTGAACTGAACGGCGATCTCTCGGACCTGCGCCCATCTGTTGATGCAGCGCTCTATCGCCTTGCGCAAGAATCGATCACGAACGCAACCCGCCATGCAAACAACGCAACGACCGTTCGAGTACGAATAGATGGTGAAGATGACTGCATCCAGCTCACGGTGATCGACGACGGCGATCGCGTATCAAGTCTCGACGGTCACAGCGGCTACGGCCTGCTCGGTATGGCCGAGCGCGCAAAACTGCTCGGCGGCTCCCTCTCTGCCGGACCGGGTCCTCGGCGCGGTTGGATGGTCAGCGCGACACTTCCTCGCGCTGCGGTGTCGGCGTGACCATCCGAGTTCTCATAGCTGACGATCAAGACCTGGTTCGAACAGGTCTCTCGATGATCCTCGACGCGCAGCCGGGGATCGAGGTCGTCGGGCAGGCGATCGATGGACGGCAGGCGGTTGAGCTCGCCCTCGAGCTGCAGCCCGACGTGTGTCTCTTCGACATCCGAATGCCAGAGCTCGATGGCATCGAAGCCACGCGAATCCTTGCCGGACCAGACGTCGCCGATCCCCTGGCAATCGTGGTCATCACCACGTTCGACATGGATGAGTACGTCCACGGCGCGCTCTTGGCTGGGGCTCGTGGGTTCTTGCTGAAGGACGCGGGGCCCGACCTGTTGGTGCAGGCAATCCACGCTGCTTCAGAAGGCGACGCACTCATCGCACCAAGTGTGACCGCCCGCCTTCTTTCGGCCTTTTCAGCCAGCGCTCCCAAACGCGAGTTGCCACAGCCCATCGAGCCGCTCACGAGCCGGGAAGAAGAAGTCCTCCTCACGGTCGCAAGCGGACACACCAACTCCGAGATCGCCGACGAACTCCACATCAGTCTCAGCACGGTCAAGACGCACCTTGCGAGCTTGATGGCCAAACTTGCAGCTCGCAATCGGGTCGAACTCGCAATGTGGGCATACGAGACGGATCGCGTCGAGCGATAACCTCGGCACGATGCATGAACTTCGAAGCGTCTGCATCTTTCTCGGCTCGTCCAACGGATCGAACCCCGCCAATGCAGCGGCCACCGTCGCGATGGCCAGAGAGCTCGTCGAACGCGACATCACTGTCGTCTATGGAGGCGGCAAGGTCGGGTTGATGGGCTTGCTCGCCGACACTGCGCTGGACGCTGGCGGAAGGGTGATCGGCATCATCCCCGCATCGCTCTTCTCTCGAGAAGTTGCCCACCGCGGCCTGACCGAGCTGATCGAGACCGCCACGATGCACGAACGAAAGGCGTTGATGTACGAGCGCGCTGATGCGTTCGCCGCGCTTCCCGGTGGATTCGGCACGCTGGACGAACTCGCCGAGATCGCAACCTGGCGCCAGATCGGCGTACACAACAAGCCTGTGGGCGTGCTCGATGTCGACGGGTATTACCGCTCGTTGTTGGATTGGCTCGACCGGGTCGCTGACGACGGACTTCTGAGCGCCGACAACCGGGCGATGCTTCACAGCGCGACAACTCCGGCGGCGCTGCTCGATGCGTTCGAGACCGACAGCAAGGTGGTCCGTCCGAAGTGGGACTCCTGAGATAGGCCGAAATCCTCAGGTAGCGCAGTTCAAAAGAATCCGATCTCCATAGCTATGTCGCGGATCAAGAACCTCTCGGCGGTCCTGCTCACTGGAGCACTCGTGCTCGCTGCGTGCGGTGGAGACACGGAAGCATCAGTCGAAATCGCCATCGCGGAGGCCGCTGATTCGTTGCCTTACGCCGAGGCCGAGTCGGCACCATGTGTTGCCGCTGCATTCATCTCACACGTGGGTTTCGAAACACTCGTGGCCGACGGCCACTCGACCGAGTCGTTCACGCTGAACCCGGATTCGATCGTCGATGTCGCCGGGCAGTACGACTCGGCGGAGCTACGCGATGAACTTGAAGGATGCCTCGACGTCGACTCGATGGTCAGAACAGAGCTGGCCAACCAGGACGACATGGGCACGTTGTCGTGTCCGACGAAGTTCACGACCGACACCCCCCTGGTTCGCGAGTTCATCGATGGAAAGCTCGCCATGGAGCACCCAAAGATGGACATCGAGGACACTCCCGAACTTCGAGACCTGTTCCGACCGTGTTTGTCTGACGATGATTTCGCCGCAACGTTCGATCTCGACGCAAAGGACGATCTCGTCGAGGCGATCGATTCGTCCTTCGGCGAGACCTTTCATCGTGATGGTTCAACCTGTCTCGGCGAGACGCTCGTGGATGAAGTGGGGTTCGAAGAACTCCAGAACCTCGGTGTAACAGTCGCCAACCCAAAGGTTGACCTCGACAGCCTTGATCTCGACAGTGAGACGGTCGGCGAGATTCATGGAGTCGTCGGAGCATGTTCGGACTTCGAGGCTCGAGCGGCGGAGAGGTACCGAACGCAGGAGCCCACATTCGGCACGTGTGTCGTCGACTCGCTCGTAGAGGCTGGTGACTGGCTCGATGCCAAGGTCGAAGTTGCGTTCGGCAGCATGAACAGGACCCGGTCGATCGAACGCTTGGAAGACCGAGCGCTCGACGACTGTCTGGAGGCACGGGTCGACGAGGTCTACGGCCCAACGACAGCTCGCGACCGAGGACTTGCTTTCACGTTTGCAGCAGGGCTCTACGAAGGAATCGATTTCGATGGAGTCGAGAAGTACGGCACCACCGAGGCCGAATACATGTGCATGTCCGTTGGTCTGTTCGATGCGCTGACGAGCGAGGGTGTCTACGCCGAGGTCGAGATTCTCAACACGGCAAACGTCGACTCAGCTGAGTTCTATGAGGCCCACGAGGCCTTCTGGGGCACCCTGGCCGAAGAACGCCGTCGCTGCTCAGGGGACTGGCTCACCATCGCAGGCGACGTGGAACGTGCCGGCTTCAGCCCGGCAACACTCTCATGTCTTCGAGAAGACTTCACCGATGTCGAGGCCTTCGCCGACACACTCACTTCTCGCACATGGCACATGACCGAACAGGAGTACATTGCCTTCACCGATGATCTCGACGCCTACGCGTTCAGCTTTCTCGATGCTCTCGAAGATTGTTATACGGATGAAGACTCCAGGGTGTACGACGCATACATCAAGTGGAGCGAGGGTCTGAGCGAGCTTCCAGACGCTGACACCAACGAGGAAACGTCGTTCGTCTAGGTTCAAGCCACGCGCCACAGGTGACAGTTGTTACCCTGAGGTAACCCCCGTGTAAGGAGAGCCATGGACCCGACATACTCCGCGGAAGCCGAGACCTTTCGCAACCGCATCACGGCGTTCCTGACCGAGAACCTTCCCGATGGGTGGACTGGCATCGGGGCGTTGGACCGCGAGGCTGCGCACGAATTCAGCCTCGACTGGCGACAGAAGCTCGCGGCCAACGGACTCCTGGCCCCGTCCTGGCCGACCGTATACGGCGGAGGCGGCATGTCCGAGCTCGAGCAGGTCATCCTTGCGGAGGAGTTCGTGAAGGCTGGCGCGCCCACCGGCGCGGCCAACGATGCCTTCAGCATCCAGATGGTCGGCAACACCATCCTCAACTGGGGCACCGAAGAACAAAAGAACCACTTCCTTCCGCGAATCATCAGCGGAGAAGATGTTTGGTGCCAGGGGTACTCCGAACCCGACGCTGGCTCCGACCTCGGCTCACTTGGATGTCGTGCCGTATTGGACGGCGACGAATGGTTGATCAACGGCCAAAAGATCTGGACCTCGGCAGCACAGCTCGCCAACTGGATCTTCGTCCTTTGCCGGACCGACACCGATGCTCCCAAGCACCGCGGCATCAGCTTTCTTCTCTGTCCGATGGAACAAGTTGGAGTCGAGATCCGACAGATACAAATGCTTTCGGGAGATGCCGATTTCAACGAGACGTTCTTCACCGACGCTCGCACACACAAGGACAACGTGATCGGTGAGGTCAATGGTGGTTGGGCGGTCGCGATGACGCTGCTCGGATACGAACGTGGCGAAGCAGCGGCCACGACACCGATTACTTTTCGTGGCGAGTTCGACAAGCTCGTGGAGCTCGCGAAGATGCACGGCAAGAACGACGACCCCGTGATCCGGGACCGACTTGCCAAGCTCTACTGCGAGGTCGAAATCATGCGTCTCATGGGCATGCAGACGCTGACGAAGTTCCTCGGTGGAGGTCATCCTGGGCCGGGTGAATCGACCTTCAAGCTCTACTGGAGCGAATATCACAAGCGAGTCACCGAACTTGCGCTCGACATACTCGGTCCTGCAGCGATGACACCCGAGGGTATTGCAATGACCTCGTTCGGTGCTGACCTCCCAGGTGCCGACAACGACGCTGCCTCATGGACTGGCGCGTTCTACAACGCGCGCTCGGGCACGATCTATGCCGGCACCTCACAGGTGCAGCGCAACATCATTGGCGAGATGGTCCTCGGCCTGCCCAAGGAACCAAAACCCCAGCCTGCGAAGGCCTAGTTAGACGAGTTCTGCATCTCGAGGTGGAGCTGCGTCGAGATCCAACTCTTCTGGCGCTGGCGGCTCGTGGTGCTCACCCTCGACGTTGAGGTTCGGGAGGATCTTGTCGAGCCAGGACGGTAACCACCAGTTGCGCGCTCCGAGAAGCTGCATCGTCGACGGCACGAGCAACATGCGAACGATCGTCGCGTCGATGAGCACCGCAGTTGCGAGACCGAGACCAAACAGCTTGATGATGCGGTCGTCCTCGAAGACGAAACTTCCAAAGACGACGACCATGATTGCGGCGGCCGCGGTGATCACACGGGCGGTGGCAGCGAGCCCGTCAGCGACGGAGTTCACCGCATCGCCGGTGCGCTCGTACTCCTCCTTGATGCGGCTGAGGATGAACACTTCGTAGTCCATCGAGAGTCCGAACACGATCGCGAACATCATCATTGGCAGGAACGGCTCGATGGGTGCCGGGTCGATTCCCAGCACACTCCCAAACCAACCCCATTGAAAGATCGCGACGGAGATTCCGTAGGCGGCGCCGATCGACAACATGTTCATGATCACGGCTTTGAGCGGGACCAGGAGCGATCGGAAGACCACAGTCAACAACACGAACGACAACGCCAAGACAACGGCGAAGAAGAGCACGATTCGCCCGGACAAGAACTCGGTGAAGTCGATGTTTGCCGCGGTTGCCCCGGTCAGTTTCGCGTCGAGCGTCGAGCCGTCCGTCGCCGCGGGGATGACCTCATCTCGGAGATGAAAGACCAGATCTTCGGTGGCCTCGTCCTGTGGCGAGGTCGTGGGCTGGAGTTGAATGATCGCCGCGGTTGGATTGTTCGGGTCGTTCGGCAGCGGCGGTGATGCGAAGGCGACTCCCGCATCTGCGTTGAGAGCCGCAGAGAGGCCACCGAGAACTTCGAGATCCGCCGGCGACGACAGCTCCGAGACGACGACGAGGGGGCCGTTCGCTCCTGCGCCAAACCCTTCAGCGATGAGGTCATAGGCCTGACGTGTTGTCGTGTCCTCGCCATAGTTCCCCTCATCGGAGAAACCAAGATTCAGGCTCAACACGGGGATCGCCAGAACGAGCAACAACGATGACGAGGCGACCATCCAGAACCACGGACGAGCCTGGATCGCATGGCTGAACTTGAACCAGATGCTGTCGCGGAGCGCAACCTCTTTTCGCGGAGGAAGCTCGGTCTTCAGCGGACCGGCGAACGGAAGATACCCGGCGACACCAACGACCAATGCCAGAGGTAGGGCAAACAAGAACGGCTGGATGCTGAGACCGAGACCGAGAAGCGCAATCGCGACCAACGAGGCCGCGATCATTCCGCGCCAACGGGTCACATTGACTCGTTCACGCACGAGCCCAAGGGCGGCCGGCAGCAAGGTGATCGATGTGAGCATGACGATCAGAACGGTTGATGCTGCGGCGTAGCCGAGGCCGCTGATGAAGTCGAGACCGATCAGCAGCAGACCGAGCAGCGAGACAACCACGGTCGCGCCGGCAAAGACGACCGAGCGTCCGGCCGTGTCCAGAGCGACCATCGTTGCGCCCTCGGGATCGAACCCTTCGCGCAACGCCTCGCGGTACCGATTGACGATGAAAAGCGCATAGTCGATACCAACACCGAGGCCGATCATCAGGCCGATCGTGGTCGCGAACTCGGGAACCGTGGTGAAGTTCGAGATCAGAGCCATCAGGCCGAAACCACCGGCGACCCCGAGCACGGCCACGCCAATGGTGGTTCCCATTGCGAGAACGGAGCCCATCGCGACGATCAGGACGAAGACGGCGAACGCGAGCCCAAGCAGCTCCGATTCGGGCGGCTCGAATTCAACCAGGATCGCTCCGCCGATTTCGGTGTTGAGGCCCTCGATGTCATTGAGCCCTTGTGCTTCGATCTCTTCGGCGATGTGCACGCCCATCTCACCCGACTGCACCTGGTCAACATCGCTGGGAAGACTGAGTTGTGCGTAAGCAATCTCGCCCGCTCGTGGACCCTGTGACGCAATCTGTGTTGCACCCTCGGGAGAGAACGGCGATCGAATGAACATCCCTTCGAGTTCGCCTCCCGGACCGGTCTCTGCGGCGAAGGAATCGAGCAGAGCGATCGCAGCGGCCTGCACCTCAGGATCTTCGATGCCCTGGTCGGCCTCGAACACGATCGTGCCGCCGGCTCCGGCGCCAGCGCCACCGAAGTGTTCCTCGAGAAGATCGAAACCGTCATTCGATTCCGAGTCGGGAATGGTGAAGCTGTTGCTGAACGACGGCCCGATCGCGCCGACGGTCCCGAAAATGCCTCCAAGAATGAGGACCCAGGCTCCGACGACAAGCCATGGATTTCGGTAACACCAGCGAGCGAGGTTGGAATACATGTCTTGATCTCCAGGTGGACGAGTAACGCTACGGAAGCGTAGCGCTACTCGTGTTCGCTTGGACACCGCTTGGTCAACTGGTCAATTGTCACACAAGGCCGGGAACGCATTTGTGACGTGTGCCCCTATCGAGATTACGCTACGGGCCCGTAGTCTAGGAACCCATGGCACGTCCCCGTAGTGAATCAGCACGACAGAAGGTGCTCGACGCCGCGTTGGAGGTCATCGCCGAAGATGGCGTCGGGGGATTCACGGTTGACGCCGTGGCGAAGCGGTCTGGCGTGGCGAAGACAACGATCTACCGACACTTCGATTCGGGCAACCGACTCCTTCTCGAAGCCATAACGTGTGTCATCGAGCCTTTCCCGACCCCAAACACCGGGTCGCTGCGATCCGACCTCATCGAGTTGTACAGCTCATTCCTTCCCGTGATGGAGGACCCGTCGACCTTTCGCATGATGCTTGGGATGCTTGCCCGCAGCGCAGCTGACGAGTCGTTTCGCAAGCTCAAGAACGAGCTGATGAACGAACGGCATCACCCTCTGAAGACCTGCCTCGAGCTGGCCCAAGCGCGTGGCGAGCTGCCGTCGGACCTCGACCTCGATTTCGCGCTGGACATCCTCGAGGGTCCGTTCGCATCGAAGAGGCTGATGCGAGGTGAACCGATCACCGCAGAGCTCGTACCGAGATACGTCGACGCGGCGCTGTTTGGTCTTCAAGGAACTGCGCCCAAATCAGAGTGACGTCGTCTGACCGAGGGTGATGTTCTAGGTTGCGGGAATGGATCTTCCCGTCATGCCTCCCATCAAGCCGATGCTTGCCAAGGCGTTGGACAAACTGCCCGACGGCGAGCTCGCGCTCGAGCCGAAGTGGGACGGATTTCGCTGCATCGTGTTCAAAGATGGCGACGAGATCGTGTTGGGGAGCCGCAATCAGAAGCCGTTCAACCGGTACTTTCCAGAACTCTTCGAACCTCTGCGGGCGTCGCTCCCCGAACGTTGTGTGGTCGACGGTGAGCTCATCGTCGAAATCGACGGATCGCTCGACTTCGACGCGCTCGGGCAACGCATCCACCCCGCTGAGTCGCGCGTGAACATGCTCGCCGAGAAGACACCCGTCTCGTTCGTGGCTTTCGACGCATTGGCACTTGGTGACGAGGGTCTTCTCGACACGCCTTTCATCGAGCGCCGCGCGATTCTCGAAAGCCTGGCTCCGGAGTTCGTCGAATCGATCCATCTCGCTCCGATGACCACCGACCGAACGCAGGCGATGGAGTGGTTCCACACGCTCGAAGGCGCAGGTCTCGACGGGTTGATCGCCAAGCCGCTCGACGGTGTCTACGTGCAGGACAAACGTGTGCAGTTCAAGCTCAAGCACGTGCGGACCATCGACTGCGTCGTGGCCGGATACCGAATCCACAAGTCCGGGGACGGCGTGGGTTCGCTCGTGCTCGGCCTCTACGACGACGATGGATCACTGCGTCACGTCGGCGTATCGGCCTCGTTCACCGCGAAGAAGCGAGTCGAACTTCGCGAGGAGATGGCCCCCTTCGTGCTCGACGACATCTCCAGTCATCCATGGGCGAGCTGGATGCAGGCCGAAGCCCATATCGATGGGTCGATGCCGGGAGCGCCCAATCGATGGTCGGGAGCAAACGGCCGCGATCATTCATGGATTCCCGTGCGCCCCGAACGCGTCGTCGAGGTCAAATACGTGTTGGCCACCGACGGGCGGTTCCGCGGGACCACACGTTTCCTACGCTGGCGGCCCGACCGAACACCCGAGTCGGCAACACTCGATCAGTTCCCCACCCTCGAGCCGTTCGACATCACCAACGTGCTCACGTGACGCAACGTTGAGACGTCAGCGAGCGGCAAGCTCGAACGTGTAGAAGAACAACGTGTTGTCTTCGCCTCTGCGAAGGCGTCCGCTCTCGAATCCATCAGAACCGTCGAACTCCGCATCGAGCTCGTCGGTGAGAACATCGGGCACGCCAGCGAGAGAGACCCACGTCCCACACGGCGGCCCTGGGATCGTCTCGCACGCGGTGAGACCAGAAGAGGTCGTTGAGGGTTCCGCGCCCCAGTCCCCATAACGAGGGTGAGTACCCGTCGTATAGATCTCGCCGTCGACGTACGGACCCATCCAACCCTCGATGCCGTCTCCCTGAAGCAAGTCATTAAACGTCTGAACGAACACACCCGTGTCTTGCGTGAAGCGCCGCATCGCCTCCGCCGCAACCTGGAGTTCGAGTCCAAGATCGGTGTCACGAGCGGTGCTCAGTGCTTCGGAGAACTGCGTCGTGAAGTTCGGGTTCAGAAGCCAACTGTTCATCGCCGCGTTGAGATTGCGTTCGACCCGGACGGTGATGACCCGATCGGCATTGTTCACCTTCGTGAAAAAGTCGGCCTTCGCGAGATCGTCCCAGTGGATGAAGTCAATGTGTTCGAAATACGACGCGAGCTGGCGTTCGACGAAATTCATCATCGAGTCGTGCACGACCACGGTGCGGCCCGCAAGCACGTCACCGTCGCCGCTACTCAGGTAGGTCCGCACGGTACGGGTTCCGCCGATCTGCACCTCGGAACGATTCGTCGTGACGTCGGAACGCAGCGAGACCTGCACGGGATCGGGCTCGTCACGTAGCTTCAGGATGCCGAGTCGCCCATAGACGTCTCCACGAATCGGCAACGACCGTTGAATCGGTTCGATCTCTTCGGCGACAAACAGCGTCGAATCGAAATGGTCGACGATCCGCTCGGCGACAAGGCCACCTGCATCGAACGTCCAGTGTGAGTCGTGCTCGTAGTACCAGCGGCCCGGCTCGACCCGGTCGGCCTCGATCAGCATCGAAGCCAGGTCGAACGAGACGCCGGTCTCGTCCAAGGCAGCACGGAGCTCTTCGCGGGCGTCTCTGCTACACGCGGCCGCCCAGTCGGCACGCCCGGTGAGGCGATGATCGAGAACAGATCCCTTGTCAGGCGCGATGAGGAACACCCATTCCTTGCCGCCGGCCTTGGCTGCTTCCGCGTAGGCCGCAAACTGTGTCGTCATCTCGTCGAGGTCGTACTGCTGCCGACATGGAGCGGTGAAGTCTTCAGCCAAGAAGAGTGTCTCGCCTGGGCCTTCGACCACGTTGGACTTCGGAGAGACATCCCAGGCCAACCAGAACCGGTTCAGCCAACCGGTTGCATCGCCTCGGAGTGGTGTGGCGTCTCGCACCCAATCGTTGAGGTCGGCGAAGGTGTCCACGTCGAGCAAGGCACCGCCGCGAAGCGAGGGTCGCACGGCGGGCGCGCGACGCTCGACGGTGTCGGACGACGCACCAAAGAGCCCGGCCAACCAGGGGCTCACGAGGAGGAGAAAGAACAAGCCGAAGACGGCGAGGTGCAGTGCGCGGGAGCGAGTCATCAGAACTGGAAGTAGAGGAAGGGGCTGAAGTCGTTGGCGGCGATGAACGCCATGCAGATGGGCAACGCCACCATCACGTACGCGCCTCGAGCGAGAACGGGGCGAAAGGCCGTCGAGGCGAGCCCCTCGGCGTCCATCCGCGTGATCCGTGGGCCAGCGACCCAGTCCTTGGGAAGAAAGAACGACGCAACACCAACCGCAAGCATCAACATGCTCGGAACCGTCATCGCCGTGATCAGGTCTGCACTGATGGTTCCGCCGGAGAAGGCAAAGAGATCCACGACATAGTCCGCCGCGTCCCCCACGGTGGGCGCTCGGAAGAAGACCCACGCCACCATCACGATGAGGAGTGTGAGAATCCGCCGTAGCACCGGTGCCTTCGCGGCGCTCCCCAGCCCGGTCACTCGTTCGACGATCAGCCACGCCCCGTGCAAACCACCCCACACGAGGAACGTCCACGCGGCTCCGTGCCAGAGCGCGGTCAGAAAGAAGATGATGATGAGGTTTCGGTACGTCGCAGCGTCGCCGTTCCGAGATCCGCCCAGCGGGATGTAGACGTAGTCACGGAACCACGACGACAAGGTGATGTGCCATCGTCTCCAGAATTCGGTGATCGACGAGGACGAATACGGACGGGCGAAATTCTCCGGAAACGTGAAACCGAACATCGTTCCGAGGCCGATCGCCATGTCGGAGTACCCAGAGAAGTCGAAGTAGATCTGCACGGTGTAGGCCAGGAGCCCGATCCACGCGGCGATCGACGGGCGGAGGTCGCCACTCGCGAACGCGGCGTCCGCGATCGGCGCAACCGAGTCCGCGATGATCACCTTCTTGGCGAGGCCATGGGCGAATCGTGTTGCGCCAACAGCGAGCCGATCGAGGGTGATGACCCGCTCGTACAGCTGATCGCGGATTTCGGAGTACCGGACGATCGGTCCAGCGATGAGCTGTGGAAACAGCGCGATGTAGAGCAAGTAGCGGTCCCCACGATCGAGCGGTTCGGCAGCGCCGCGGCGCACATCGAACACGTACGACAACGCCTGAAAGGTGAAGAACGAGATGCCTACCGGGAGAATTCGTGCGTCCCACGGCGTGCCATCGACACCGACGACCGACGCGACGTCCAGCGCAATGTCGGAGAAGAAGGCCGAGTATTTGAACCACAACAGCGGCCCGAGAATCGCCACGATCGCCAACGCGAAGTTCGACCGCGATTCCAATCGCTGCGCGGCAAGGAATGAGACGGCCACCACCCACGCCAGAACGAGGATGTACGGGCCGGCACCCCAGTAGTAGAAGCCCAGGCTCGCGGCGAGCAAGACGACGTTGCGAAACCGACGAGGAACGATCAGCGTCGTCGCCAAGACGATCGGAAGGAAGACCGTCAAGAAGATCGGCGACGAGAACACCATACGGGCGCAACGTTAACGAACGGAAAAGCCCACGCGACCCACCCCGACCCGTACGAGATTTCTACTATTGGGCCATGAAGGTGATCGCCCAGACCTCCAAGACGGTGACCGTCGCGATCCTGGTCTTGCTGATACCGACGTTTTCTCGCGCCTTCGTCAGTCCGTCGCCGCTGACGATCGCGTGGGTAGTCATCGGTCTGGGGATCCTCTGGCGTATCGCCCAGATCAAGGTGGCGGTGTCGAATGAGTACGTCACGGTCTTGAACTTCTTTCGGACGACCCACATCCCCATTTGGGAGGCCGACATCGAGGTCGCCGAGCCCGAGGCCGGGCTTCTCCTCAGTGATGGCGGCGGAAAGTTCGACCGGGGCGGCCGGACGATCTACGTCATTCGTCGATGGCACGATTCAGAAAAGGTGCACATCGGCGTCGCGCCAAGATACGGGTCAGAAGTCGAACGTATTCACGACGACCTGGTGAACGAGATCAAGAAGCGGCGAGCGGCCTAATTGCCCGATCGCGGCTCGGCCAATCTGGCACTTGCCCCGAACGCTCACACATCGAAGGATTCGATGGACAGAAAAGGGAGAGTTCGCGTGACTGCATCACAAACGACCGGCTGGAACTTCATCGACTTCGCATCGGGCGATACACCCCTACCCGAACCGAACCTGGCGTGGAACACCTACGGGACCGGCATCGAAGCGATCGGAATCGACGGCCGTCCAGAGCCCGTCGAGATCCCTGAACCAGCAGCCAACCAGCTTCTGATCCGCGTCGATGCGGTCGGGCTGTGCTTCTCCGATGTGAAGCTCATCAAGCAGGGCGGCGATCACCCCAAGCTCTACGGGCGAGATCTTTCGGTCGATCCAACCCGGCTCGGACACGAGGTCAGCGTGACGGTCATCGAGGTCGGCACCGATCTCGAAGGCACGTACACGGCGGGTCAGCGTCTCGCGATCCAGCCCGACATCCATGTCGACGGTCGGAGCTCCGCCTACGGCTACACGATTCCTGGCGGGCTCATCCAGTACCACCTGATTGGACCTGAGGTCCTCGATGCCGATGACGGCGCATACGTGATTCCTGTCGACGAGCGGATCGGCTATGCAGCGGCAGCGCTCTCAGAGCCGTGGGCCTGTGTCGAGGCTTCGTACACCCAACGACGTCGTCTCGAGCCAGGCACCGGAGGAACGATGTGGATCATCGGGTCGGCCGACGACGCGCGAACGTATGAATCGACCCAGGGCCTCGGTTCAGCGTCGACGATCGTTCTCAGCGACGTCTCGGATCAGGTTCGCTTGCTCGTCGACGAGCTGTGCGATGACGCCGCGAACGTGATCGATGAAAACGGTGTCACCGCAGCAACCGTGGCATCGCTCTCCGAGCGCCACACCGGCGAGGCTGGATTCGATGACATCATCGTTCTCGGCCAAACCAGCGCGGCGCTGATCGAAGAGGTCGCCAAGGTCATTGCATTCCGCGGCACAATGACGATGATCGGCGACGAGCCACTCGATGGGTATCCCAACATCGACGTCGGACGCCTGCACTACCACTACACCGCATACCTCGGCAGCACGGGTCCAGACATCTCTGCCGCTTGGGGCGAGGAGCGCAACCGCGCCGACGTGATCGCCGGGGGCACAACGGTGTTCATCGGCGCAGGCGGGCCCATGGGTCAGATGCACATGCAACGGGCCATCGAAAAGGCCGACGGACCGGCGACGATCATCGGCATCGACCTCGATGACGACCGGCTCGAAGCCGCCCGCACGATGCTCGAGAGCCTCGCTCACGAGCGAGGCCGCAGGTTCGTTCTGCTCAACCCGGGTAACGATCAGAACGCCGTTGCCGAATTGATTCGAGCAGAGACAGATGGCCGAGGCGCAGATGACGTCGTCGTCACGGTTCCCGTTGGGCCCGTGATGGGACAGTCAGCCGAGCTCATGTCGCCCGACGGCATGCTCGTGTTGTTCGCCGGAGTACCCAACGGCACGATGGCGCCGCTCAACATGAGCAACGTCTACCTGCACAACGCGCAGTTCACCGGAACCTCGGGATCCTCGATCGACGACCAGGCATCGGTGCTCGAAAAAGCCCTCGATGGCTCGCTCTCACCAGGGCGCGCACTCGGCGCTGTCGGCGGTATGGAAGCAGGTCAGGCAGGCGTACGAGCCCTTCTCGAAGGCGACTTCGCAGGCAAGGTCGTCATCTTCCCGCAGTTGACCGGTCTCGAACTGACTGGCCTCGACAAGTTGGCGAGCACGCACCCGGAGATCGCGGCCGCCCTCGGCGAGAACAACACCTGGACCGTGGAGGCAGAACGTCTCCTGTTCGAGGCCTACCACTCCGCATGATCTGAGTCCCGATGATCGTCACCGTCACGCCCAACCCGAGCTTCGATCGCACGGTCGCAGTCGACGAACTCGAAGTCGGCGAGGTTCATCGAATCCGCAGCGCACAAACCGAGGCGGGTGGCAAAGGCGTCAACGTCTCGCGTGCGCTCGCGTTGGGTGGCGTCGAGAACACCTGCATCTTTCCGGCGAACGAACGGGATGCGGTGATCTTCACCGAGTTGCTCGGACAGCACGCTGGCCTTCGCGTCGACGTCGTCGACATTCAGGGTTCGATCCGCACGAACACGTCGATCATCGAATCGGCCGGCCGGACGACGAAGCTCAATGAAAGCGGACCCGAGCTCGACACCCATGAGCTCTTGAACCTGATCGACGCGGTCGCCTCGGGCGGCACGAATGCCACATGGATCGCGGTATGTGGCAGCCTCCCGCCTGGCGCGGGATCGGATTTCACGAGACGCATCATCGAACATGCGCACGGCACAGGTACGCGCGTTGCCATCGACGCAAGCGGCGATCCGCTCGCTCAGGCTGTCGCTGGCAAGTGCCACTTGATCAAGCCGAACCACGAAGAACTCGCCGAGCTCGTCGGACGAGAGTTGCACTCCCTGGGCGACGTTGCAGACGCTGCCACCGAGGTGCAGCAGAGCGGCATCGAAATCGTCGTGGTGAGTCTGGGCGCCGACGGTGCATTGTTGGTGTCAGAGCATGGTCAAATTCACGGTGTTGCACCTGTCGATGTCGTCCGAAACACCGTTGGAGCCGGCGACGCGTTCCTCGCTGGATTTCTTTCCACCGGTGATGGTGGTGCACAGTCTTTGTCAGAGGCACTCGCATGGGGGCGCGCGGCTGTGCAGTCAGCAGCCACCTCGTCCCCACCTGCGGCCGACGCTGACCGAGCAGCGGTTCGTCTCTCCGACACGATCGACCGATCGATCCAGGTGGGGCACCAATGACAAAGAACAAGAAGCGATCGAAGAAGGCGGCAACACCGCCACCTCCAAAGAAGAAGGCGAAAGGACCCGTCGAGTTCGGCATCCGTCCAGGCGCGGTGTTCGCCGCCGGATTTCGGGGGTACGCCGCCAACCTCGTTCCGCTGACGCTCGCGGGATTGATCGTTCTCGCCACCTATGCGGCGTTTCGATATCCGTCGCAGCAGTTTCTCGACGATGACCGAGTCTGGGCTGCCCGGTTCACCGATCTGGCTGGTCTCTTCATTGCCGGCACCCTCGCCTATCCCTGGTATCGCTACGCGTTGGCCGCAGCTGACGGAGACAAGGTCGATATCGCGGCGCCGTTCGCCACCCCTCGTCGATTCGGCTATCAAGCGGCCGCTTCGTTCTGGTTCTTCGCTGCGGTGGTGCTCGGACAGCAATACCTCGGTGGGCTTCCAGCGATACTCGCGGCGCTGCTCTATGCGTTCTACGGCTATGTGGTTGCCGAGAACGACAATGGCGGGCTCAAAGCGCTGGGAACAAGTGTGAGACTCGGCGAGCGTCGCCGGATCGGTCTGTTTGCCATTGGCGGGATGTTGTTCGTCTTCAATATCCTTGGCGCATCAGGACTCGCTGCCGGGTTGAACCCACTTGGGTATTCGCTCGCAGTCGTTGGTCTGTCAGTAACCACGAGCATCACACTCGTCAGTGGCGCTGCCATTTACCGCGTACTCCAGGAGAAGCTCAATGAGTGAGGTTGCAGAACCCATTACGGCAATGCGCGGCGTCGGCGCATCACCCGGTATCGCGCTGGGCCCCGTGATCACGATCGACGTCGCCAGCGTCGAGCTGCCTCCCCTCGACGAGCCACTCGTCGCGATCGCCGCATCGGCATCGGCTGTGAGCGCTCATCTCTCTGCTCTCTCCGACACCACACGTGCGTCGGGACGTGATGACGCGGCAGACGTTCTGAACGCCCAGAGTCTGATCGCTGAAGACGAGATGATCACCGACGCCATCGGAGAGCACCTCGACGACGGACTCGATCTCGACGCAGCGTTCGATGCCGCGGCCGCGCAGCTCGAAGCGCTCCTGGCCTCACTGCCCGACCCATATCTTGCGGCGCGTGCCGCCGACGTCGGTGAGGTCATGCAGGCCATCAAGCGCGATGTTGCAGGTCTCGAGCCCGAGTCCACCACCATCGACGAACCGAGCATCCTCATCGCTCATGCCCTTACGGCCGCCGAAACGGCCGGTCTCGACCCCGAGATGGTCTTGGGCTTCGCCACCGAGACAGGTGGCGCGACGAGTCACGTCGCGATCATCGCTCGTTCGCTCGGGGTACCAGCCGTCGTCGGTGTGAGTGGGCTGCTCGCAAAGGGCCCCGCCTACGCAGCGCTCGACGGTTCGACGGGTGAGTTCCATGCCGACCCGAGCCCCACAGAACGCTCTGATTTCGAGCAGCGACTCACCGCCCAAGCACACCTCGCGGAACGGCTCGTCGAGAGCCGTGGCACGGCGGCCATGTTCGGTGACACCCGCATCATCGTGGCGTCGAACATCGCGGGCGTCGACGACATCGCCCGTGGTGTCGAAGAACAATCTGACGGCGTTGGCTTGTTCAGAACCGAGTTCTTGTTTCTCGACAGACCCAACCCGCCCACGGAGGACGAACAGTACGAGGCCTACAAGGCGGCGGCCACGAGTTGGACCGACACCGTCGTCATTCGCACGTTCGACATCGGCGGCGACAAGCCCGCGGAATATCTCGAGATGCCCGAAGAGGAGAACCCATTCCTTGGACTTCGTGGCGTTCGGATCTACGACCGATTCCCCGAACTGATCGACGCGCAGATTCGCGCAGCATTGCGCGCCTCGGCACATGGCGACATCGCACTGATGATCCCCATGGTTGCGACGCTCGCCGAATTTCAGTCTGTTCGAGACCGTGTACGGCGGGTGCGAGACTCGCTCGACGCCGAGAACGTCGACTGCGGTGACGTCACGCTGGGCGTGATGGTCGAGGTCCCGTCCGTCGCGATGACTGCACACACGTTCGCTGATGAGGTCGACTTCTTCTCCATTGGCACGAACGACCTCACGCAATACACGATGGCCGCAGATCGAATGTTGAGCGAGCTCAGCGAGCTGCACGATCCCTTGCACCCAGCGGTGATCAAACTCTGCGCTCTCGTGGCCCAAGCGGGTGGCGCGAAGGATCGCAGCGTTTCGGTCTGCGGACTCGCCGCCGCCGACCCACTCGCCGCGGTCATCTTTGCCGCAATCGGAATCACCAAACTCTCGGTCTCCGCCAACGCAGTGAACCTGATCAAGGCCACACTGAACGCCCAGTCGCCCGAGATCGCAGACCGTATCCACGAGGTTCTCGACACAGCGTCTTCCGCTGCGGAGGTGCGTGCCGCTCTGGCCCCGTTGCTGATGGAACCGTGAGCGCCCCGCTCGATAGTCGCGTCAGCCGCATCGTTCGATGGCTGCTGTCGCAGACCGAAGCGCGTAGCACCTCCGACCTCGGAGCTGACCTCGTCCTCAGCGAGCGAGTCGTTCGGTATCGACTCTCAGCCGTACAGAACTACCTGCAGTCACATGGCGCGGAACTCGTGCGTCAGCGCGGTACTGGGCTGCTGATCGTCGCCGATGATGAAGCGCGCGAAGCAATTCTCGCCGACCTGTCCATGCGCTCCGAAGCACCTCGGGTCTATGCGCCCGATGAACGAGAACACCTCCTTCTCGATGCGTTGCTCTGGAACCATCCAGGCACCATCTCACTCGACCGTCTCAACGAAGACCTCGAGGTGTCGAAGACTTCGGCCCGTCGAGACCTTCGTCGATGTGAACCATGGCTGGAACGCATGGGCCTCCCGGTGGTTCGAAAGCCTGGCAAGGGAATTGCATTGCTCGGATCGGAGCAGAGCGTTCGTCGAGCGTTGGTGCAGCTGTTTCTCGAAGCCGTGCCCGCCGACGTCCTCGATGAGCTGTTGATCACCGCTTTCGATGATGCGAATCTGATTCAGGTTCGAGTGCCCGCCGGCTTGCGGGATCGGTTCTCCGCACTCCCGATACAGGAGTGCGCGAAGGCAATCGCAGCCAGCCCGATCAAGGATCGGCTCACCGCTGGCAACAGTGACCTGGTCTTCACGCTCTACGTTGCGATCACCGAGGCCCGAGTAGCTCAGGACTGTTTCCTTGATCTCGAACCTGGTCACTACCTCTCGCTGATCGAACATCCGGCATCCGATGCCGTTCGCCTCCTCGCCGACACGTTGTCTGCCGAGGGTCGTCCCCTGTTGAGCGACGAAGAGATTGCTGGTCTCACCGAATACCTCCTCGGGTTCGACGCCTTGTCGACCAATTCGCCCGCTACCAACGACATCGAACGGCTTGTGAGCGACTTGCTCGACGTCGCCAGCGAACGCCTGCACGCAAGTCTCGCCGAGGACGACGAACTCCGACGAAGCCTCGCGTTGCACCTCAGCCGGCTGACGGTCCGGCTTCGATACGGGCTCCCCGTACACAATCCGCTTCTCAACGAGGTCGCGGAACGGTACGCAGACGTTCACGCGGTGTCGATCGATCTGGCAGAAATGATTGGCACGCAACTTCGCGCCACGATTCATGAGGACGAAGTTGGTTTCATCACCATGTACCTCTCCGGTGCAATGGAACGTGCTCATCTACGGCCTCGCAAACAAGCGATGGTCGTCTGCCCGAGCGGAATGGCGACGGCCTGGGTGCTCGTCTCACGACTGCAAGCAGAGTTTCCCGAGCTGTCGCTCGTCGAAGTGCTTTCGGCCTCGGTGTACAAGAGCCGAAACACCTTGGAATTCGACCTCGTGATCTCGACCGTTCCGCTGCCAGAGGTTGGTGCACCGGTCGTCGTGGTCAGTCCTCTGCTGTCGTCTTCGGACGTCCGGGCCGTGAATTCGCATCTCTAGGCGCGACCCCTGCTCTCGGTCAATTCGCGCGAGCGGGCAGGTTGTCGGAACGCGCAAGTGACCAATTGGCAGTGGCGACAGTCACATGAAGACGAGATGCTGTCTTGACTCAAAGGAGGGACAGTTATGCAAGCACGTCTACAGAAACTTGGTGGCTGGCTCGCAGCAATGGTGATACCGAACATCGGTGCATTCATTGCGTGGGGCCTGATCACTGCGCTATTCATCGACACCGGTTGGCTCGTCAAGCTCGGCCTGTTCGAGATCGAGGATGTCCAGCCAATTGCTGGTGCAACCGTCGGTCCGATGATCAAATACTTGTTGCCATTGCTCATCGCATACACGGGCGGCAAGCTCGTGCATGGACACCGTGGTGGTGTCGTGGGTGCGATCGCCGTTATGGGTGCCATCGGTGCCGCAGCGTTCGAGCTCAGCAGTGGAGCTGCAGGCGATCCGCCTCAGTTCCTTGGTGCAATGGTCATCGGCCCACTCGCTGGTTGGGTCATGATGAAGGTTGACGAATTCCTCGAGCCACGCACACCTGCAGGGTTCGAGATGCTCTTCAACAACTTCTCACAGGGCTTCGCCGGATTGTTCATGACGCTCATTGCGTACTGGATCGTCGGTCCGCTCATGTCGAACGTTGCCAAGTTCTTTGGCAACATCGTGGAATCGATCGCTGACGCAGGTCTGCTTCCACTCGCCGACATTCCAATCGAAGTTGCCAAGGTTCTCTTCTTGAACAACGCCATCAACCATGGTGTGCTCACGCCGCTTGGTGCTGAAGACGTTGCCGAGAAGGGTCGCTCGATCTACTTCATGCTCGAATCGAACCCTGGCCCCGGCCTCGGACTTCTCGGTGCGTACTGGTTTGCAGGCAAGGGCCTCGCAAAGCTCTCCGCACCTGGTGCGATCATCATCCACTTCTTCGGTGGCATTCACGAGGTGTACTTCCCGTACGTCCTCATGAACCCAGTCATGATCGGCGCAATGTGGGCCGGCGGTATCACCGCAGACCTCGTGTTCGTTGCAACCGATGCTGGACTCACCGGACCACCAAGTCCTGGATCCATCTTTGCCTACCTCACGTTCCTCCCATCTGAGGGCGGCGCGGCGTTTGGTGTGCTTGCCGGGGTAGCGGTCGGTGCAGTCATGAGTTTCGTCACGGGTACCGCGCTACTGCGTATGTTCCCCGTGAAGGAAATGACCGACACAGAAATCGATGCAGCCGCAGGCGACATGATGCCCGATGTTCCTGGAATGAATGTTCCTGGAGCCACTGCGTAATTCATCATTCGACCCACGGTGGGGTACGGAACGGGCATATACACCTGTACCCCACCGTGGTTCATCAAAGACATAGTCAAGGACGCACGAGAACGGGAGAACCCATGAGCGAGACAGTGGTGAAGAAGGCCGAAGATGTGAAACTGATCGTCTTTGCCTGTGAGGCGGGCATGGGAAGCAGCCTGATGGGCGCAAATCAACTGAAGAAGATGGTCAAGAAGGCCAAACTCGACATTGAAGTGATTCACTCGCCGGTGGCACAAGTCCCAGCACACGCGGACGTCATCGTGACGCACAAGTCACTTTCGACTCAGGCAAAGCAGAGCTTTCCTGAAGCGGCGATCATCCCGTTCATGATGTTCTTCGGCGATCCAGCGGTCAAAGGTCTCGTCGAAACGCTCAAAGCCGGCGACGACGTCGAGTCAGCACTCTGATGGCCTCGACACAAGACAGTCTCCTGTCCCGCGAGGCGCTGATCACCGGGCTGCCGAGCACCTCGATGGAAGAAGCCATCTCGTTCGTCGGAAACATCCTCGTCGAACGCGGTCACGTCGAGGCCAGCTACGTCGACGGAATGCTCGAGCGTGAAAAGACCGTCTCCACGTACCTGGGAAACGGCGTGGCAATGCCACACGGCACTTTCGAAAGCCGTGATGCAGTCATCAGAACCGGCATCGTCGTCGCTCAATACCCCGACGGGATCGACTGGGCCTCGGGCACGGCGCATCTCGTCATTGGGCTCGGTGCCGTCGGCGACGACCACGTTGCAATATTGAGCCACATTGCCGACGTGCTCCAGGATGAGGAGGTCGCTGAGCAACTTTGGACGACCACCGACATGGACTTCCTGTACGACACGCTCACAAATCTCGAAGACGACGAGGATGATGATGAGCCCGTCGATCGCGCCATCACCATTTCCGGTGAAGGCGGATTGCATGCTCGACCCGCAAGCCTCATCGTCGAATACGCGAAGTCGTTCGATGGAAAGATCACGATCGCCAAAGACGGCAAGGTCGCGAAGGCCACGAGCATCATGAGCGTGCTCTCGCTGGGTGCCGTTGCAAATGACACGGTGCACGTGAGCGTCGAAGAGGCCGCCTCGGCCGACGCGAACGCGGCTGCCGACGAAATCGAACGCATTCTGACGACGCCGGAGAAGGACCTCTGATGTCTCGAATGAACGCAGAAGAGATGCGTGCAGTGGTGCCGGAGGTCATGGACGCAGAACCTGATGAGTCGGGCGCTGCGGACTTCGTCTCAGAAGAGAAGGGTTCGATCATCGTCGCCGCCGAGGCTGGCGAGATGAAGTCGGCCTTCAAGCGCATCAAGAAGGTTGATGGCTATCGCTGGGTCATGATCAACAAAGACGACCTGTTCGCAGCGAACAGCCTCTCGATCGGCTCCAAAGCGGGCTTGGTCACTCCCGACGGAACGGTCCTCAAGGCGGCCGATCTTCCCCGGCGGAAAATCTGATTCCTCGGCAGCAGTGATCGGTCCCCCGATCATGCACGAACGAACTCCCCCGTTTGCGCGTCGCACGCTGCCAGGAATCAGATTCCGGGCTGTGGAATCACGCAGCCGGAGAGTCAGCGAACGGAATGATCATCCGAGGCGATGAGCCTGGAGCGACATCCAACGCCCACACGTCGAAGACCGGCTGGGCGTCCGTGCCATCTTCGAGGTTTGGGAGCGCGTAGAGAACGGTGTCCTCGTCGGCCCACTCGACCTGATCTTCCACTGATCGGGTCTCACCGAGATCGCGACGCACGCCTGTCTCGACGTCGATTGCGATGAGTTGCATCGAATCACCTCGTCGTTCCTTGGCCACGATGGTCCTGCCGTCGGGCGAAACCTCTGGACACGTGGCATTTTCGACCACGACGTCCATCCGCGAATTCGACACTCGGCCCTCGACGATGGAGGTGCCATCGCCCGTTCCCAACGTTGCGTAGAAGTGATCGCCGTCCACGAACGTCACTCCCCAGAAGTTGCTGTCGACGTCGGTCACCACTTCGTCATCTCGATAGGTGGTGAAGACCTGCTCGAGGTTCGCCCCTATGCTGCGCTCCACGGAGATCAGCTGCGTGGTCGTCGCGAACTCACCGGGATTGAGATAGCTGTGGCCAAGTGAAAAGCCGGTCCACGCAACCACCGATCCGTCGGGCGAGACAGCTGCACGACTCGGGAGGTTCACGCCAAAGCGAAGCGATGGATTCAACCCGGCATCGAGAAGCAGGCCGCGGCCCGATCCGCCGAGTCCGGCGGTTGCAGAGAGGCATATTCCACCCGCTTCATTGAGATCGAGTCGGGAACACTCGAGTTCCGTGATGTGTCGTTCACCGTTTGGATCGATATACCCGACAAGGCCGTATTCGTCGCCGGGCACGCGGTTGACGAAGGCCAGAGCGATCTGGGCCGGATCGACGTCAGGTCGAGGCGCGGTTCGCGGCGAGCTGGTCGTCGAGGTTGTCGAGTCGCCAGCGTCTGATGACTCCTCTGTAGGAACCGAGTCGTCAACCAACGGCAGAGACGACGGTGGCTCCGTGCCGAACTCATTGACAAAGTCCCGGGGATCGAAGAGCTCCAGCTCTTCCTCTGCCCGAGCTTGCGCAGCCTCGGTCTCTTCCTTCGCTGAGACGATCGAACCGATGAAGTACGCGGCACCGCCGGCCAGCACGACCAGAGCCAGTGCGAGCAAGGCAAACGACGCGGTACTCGGAGATGTCTGTTCGCCATCTGGTTCGGGAGCGGTCTCGATCTCGATGGAGGGTTCGTCATCTGGCAGATCTACGGGGTTGGTCATGACGCAACTTCGTTCGGCGATTCGCGGAGCACAGCTAGCGCCGTGACGACTACGACGCTCGCCACGATGCCGCACAATGCGACGCTCAATGCACTATCGACACCAATGCGATGCCAAATGAGACCAAACGCCAATGCTGAGCTCATCCGGGCCAGCGCGACCACGGTCGTGAGGAGCGCCAGCCCGCCGCTTCGCTGATGTTCGGGGATGACCCCTGCAGCGAGCGCAGGCAAGACTCCATCTGTCGCTCCGTAGTGCAGCCCAAGTAGACCGAGGACGGCGGCGATCGCGAGAACCGATGTGGGTTCCAGGATCAGCACTCCGTATACGGCCGCAAGGCACAGCTGTCCAACGATCCACACTCGGGCTCGACCGATCTTGTCGGCAAGTCGGCCGAGCGGTGTGGCCGTCAGCAAGAAGGCCACGGCAGTGCCCGCAAACAACAGAGGAAACCATCGAATACCGATGCCGGACAGTCCAATGGCATCGGAGTCCTTCGATGCCTCGAAGATCACGAGATACGCAAAGGAGTCCCCGATCGAGAAAAGGCCAAAGGCACCACCGAGCAGCAGGATTCGACGAAAGCCGCGATTGTGCCAGTGAGACCGAATCGACATCGACATCGGAGTCGTGGACGCCGGAACTGCGGCGACCGGATTGCGAACCCACGTCATGATGACGGCAAAGCCGAGGAGTCCGAAGCCAACACTGAACAGGAAGACCGCGTCGTACGATCCGGGCAACGCCCAGAGAATTCCGAAGGCGAGCAGTGGGCCGAGCAACGCGCCTGTTGCGTCGAGTGTGCGGTGAAAACCGAAGGCCGTGCCCCACGCTGGCTCAGGCGTAGCGAGTGAGATCATGGCGTCACGCGGACCTGTTCGAAGACCCTTGCCAAGGCGATCGGCGAGGAGGAACGGAACGGCTGGAAGGCTCGCCACCGCTGACCCGACGAGACCGACCCGGGTCAACGTCGAGAGGCCATATCCAAACGCCGCCGTTTCCTTCGGTCGACGGGTTCGATCGGCGATGACGCCACCGACCAGACGAAGAAGTGCGTTGGCCAGTTCGTATGCCGCTTGGAACAGGCCAAATGCAGCCGGGGAGAAGCCGAGCTGGACGGTCAGGAAGATCGGGATGACGGCAGCAACCATCTCGGAGCTGATATCGCTGAAGAAGCTGGTCATCCCAAGGGCGATGACCGTTCCATTGAACGCGCCGCGTCGGGACGACTTCCCGACGGCTTTCTCTGGTCGCGTCCCCAGTCCGGTGTACACCTCTTTCTTTCGGCACGAATGGGGTCCCACTTCAGGGATAGAGTCGACCCGTGGCCTATCAGTCTCTCTACCGCCGCTACCGGCCGCAGACCTTTGCCGAAATACGCGGCCAAGAGCATGTGGTCAAGGCACTCCGAAACGCCGTACGCGACGATCGCGTCGGGCATGCATACCTGCTCAGCGGCCCCCGTGGCACTGGCAAGACAACCGCAGCCCGAGTTCTCGCAAAGGTTCTGAACTGCGAGAACCCGGTCGACGGTGAACCTGACGGAACGTGCGCCTCTTGCCTCTCAATCGAGTCCGGCACGAGTTTCGATCTGCACGAACTCGATGCAGCGTCGAACAACAAGGTCGATGACATTCGAGACCTTCTCTCCAAGGTCGCGCTCGGCACGCCTGGACGACAGAAGGTCTACCTTCTCGACGAGGTCCACATGCTCACCGCCGGCGCAGAAAACGCGCTGCTGAAGACGCTCGAAGAGCCACCGGACCACGTGATCTTCGTGCTTGCCACCACCGAGCCACACAAGGTCGTGTCGACGATCCGGAGCCGCACCCAACATCTCGAACTGACGCTCATCCCGGCCGATCAGATGGCTGACATGGTGCGCGAGGTCGCAGCCGATGCGGGCCTCGAGGTGAACGAAGCCGCCATCGACCATGTCGTGAAGGTGGGCGGCGGCTCAGCTCGCGACACGCTGTCGGCGCTCGACCAAGTCGTCGCCGCTGGAGGCGTCACCGAAGTCGACACGTCCACGAGCGATCTGCTTGCAGCCTTGGCCGGACAAGACCCCGGGATGGCTCTGCGAGCTGTCGAAGCCGCGACCACGCGCGGCGTTGACCCCCGGCGCATCGGCGAAGGATTTGTTGACGCGCTCCGTTCGGTCTTCCTCGTCAAGATGGGAGCCGCGCCCGCACGGCTCTCCGAACCCGAACGAGCCTTGTCGAATGAATTCGCCGCACAACTGTCTCCTGCGGTGATCACGCGAAGCCTCGAAGCAGTGGGCAGGTCGCTCGTCGACATGCGCCAAGCGCCGGACCCCCGCATCGATCTCGAAGTGGCCTTCGTTCGGATCTGTTCGGTCTCACAAGACCAAAGCGCCGCTGGGCTCGCTGCCCGCGTGGAACAGCTGGAAGCCGCACTCGCGGGAGGCGCATCGGTAGCACCGTCGGCTCCTTCGCCGACAGCCGCGCCGGTCGCGGCTGCTCCTGCTCCTCAGCCCATCGACACCGCTCCCGAACCTGCGCCGCCGGCTCCTCAGGCGCACGATGCCGCGCCAGCGCCATCGCCGGCACCTCCGGCCGGGGGACGACCAGCCGACCGAGCTCGCGCCGCCATGCGCTCACGAGATGGCAACCCGTCAACTCCCCCTCCTTCACCTCGACCCTCAGCTCCTGAGGCGCCACCAGCGCGCGCCGGCGGTGCACCGCCTCCGCCGTCCGCTCGTCGGCCGGCGAATGCACCCCAAGCGGCACCTCCTCAGCCAGCACCTGCCAGCCAAACACCCGTCGAACCCGCCGCGAACGACCTCGACACCTCGGTTCCAGAGGCCCCCGCCCCAGCTTCACCACCCGGTGCGGTTACCACGGAAACGCTGAGCGCGGGTTGGTCCGCAATGCTCGACGGCCAGTCGACGCCCGCTCGGGCGAGGTTTCTCGCGGGCAGAATTGCTGGCGTCGACGGCGACACCATCCAGTTCGTCCTTCCCAGCGAAGGTCAGATCAAGCGGTGCGAGCCCTACAAAGCTGAAGTTGAAGCTGCGGTCGTCGAAGCATTCGGAGTTCCACTCAAGATCGTCCTGGGTGTTGACGACGCGCCGACACATTCGCCAATGACCGGCCGGCCGGCTCCGGCCGCGCCCGAACCAGTGCAAGAAGAAGCTGATATCGATATCCATGACCTCACCGATGCCGACGTCGGAAACGCATCGGTCGTCGAAAGAATCGCCGACGTCTTCCCAGGCGCCGAAATCCTCGAAGAAGAGAGCTGAGACATGAGTGACCAGAACGACCCAAACGCTGCAATGCCCGACCTCGGAGCCCTTCTCGGAGGAGGAGCGGCAGGCGGTATGCCCGACCTCGGTGGGCTGATGGAACAAGCGCAGGCCATGTTGGCTGGCGCCCAGGAGGCCGCGGCCGAGATCGTCGAAGGCAGTAGTGGCGGCGGCATGGTGAAGATCGAAGTCGACGGCAACTTCACGGTTCATTCGGTGTCGATCGACCCCTCGGTCGTGGACCCGAACGATGTCGAGATGTTGAACGACCTCGTACTCGCTGCCCTGCGCGACGCCTCGAGCCAGCTGCAAGAATCGCAGTCTGACGCCATGGGCGGCATGGACCTTGGCGGTCTCGGTGGCCTGCTCGGCGGGGGCTGAGTCTTGGCAATCTTTGCGGGGCCCGTTCAGGACCTGATCGATGAATTCGGCCGGCTTCCAGGCATAGGCCCCAAGTCAGCACAACGAATTGCGTACCACATCCTCAAGATCCCGGCGGTCGACGCAACCCGTCTCTCGAAGGCGATCAACGAGGTGAAGGAGCGCATTTCCTTCTGCGATCGCTGCTTCAACATTGCCGAAGGCACCGAGTGTGGAGTCTGTCTCGATCCAGCTCGAGATCTGACGGTGCTGTGCGTGGTTGAAGAGTCTCGCGACATCGTGGCTGTGGAACGAACCCGTGAGTACAAAGGTCGCTACCACGTTTTACAGGGGGCCATCAGTCCGATTGAGGGCATCGGTCCAGAGCAGCTACGGATCGCCGAGCTTCTCGCACGAATCACGACCGAAGGAATCAACGAAGTCATTCTGGCCACGAATCCCAATATCGAGGGTGAAGCGACGGCCATGTATCTCGCTCGCCTGCTCGAACCCCTGGGCATCACCGTGAGCAAGATCGCCTCCGGACTTCCCGTCGGCGGCGACCTCGAGTACGCCGATGAACTGACGCTCGGTCGTGCACTCGAAGGCCGCCAACGGTTGGGAATGTCACCCAACGCCAACGGCAGCTGACTGCGCATCGTCGTCGGTTTCTTCTACGCCCTCTGAACTCGAGGGCCCCGCTGAAAGCAGTCCAGGAAGCACGAATCCCAGGCGCAGAAACATGGCGCCGACGGCGAAGAACAGGCCAGCACGCCAAAGGACGTCGACGGTGGCAAGATCGACAAACACCAGCTTCCCAGCGGTGACCGACAGTGTCAGGAGCCCTGCGCCGACCAGGTGACGGCGCTGTATTCGCGCTCCGAGGATCACCATCAAGGCTCCGATGAGGGCCCAGATCAGTGTGACCGCCATCTGGCCCTGAGGGACATCTCGGAAGGTGGCAGCTGCCCAACCGAGAGCGAGCACCCAAGGCGCTGCCCAAGAATCGACAAATGCTTCGTTCTCATGAACCAGCCATGCGGCGACGCCCACCGAAACAACGACGAGTGCGACCGAAGCTGATTCGGCAACGTCGAACCCATCGACGAATGTGCCATGGATCAGTAGGCCAACGGTGACCACGAGCACGGCGGTCGCCAGCGTCGTGACGGCGATTATCATCTCCATCGACTTGAACCGAAGCGCAAGAATTGCGGCGGCGATCGTCTGCCCGAGCATGGCCACCAGAAGGACGGGACCATCCAGCAATGTCAGCAAGGCAACGGTGACGGTTCCGAGTGCGGCAACGCCGTGCAAGAGTTGCATCGTAAGGGGAAAGATCTGCGGAGTCAGGGCGATGACGAGCGCAATCGCCATGGCAACCAGAATCGTGGTCCATGCGAAGTCGATGTCGGTGATCTCGAGATGTCGGATGGCGAGAGCGGTGAGTAGCGATGTCCACGGTAGGGCGAGGGCGATCACCCGGGCCTCGAAAAGGGCTGCGAGCGGGGCGAGCGCCGAACCGGCAGAGGCGGACGTTTCGAACCGAGCGAACTCACGAGACTGCGAGAACACGGCGATCGCAATCGCACCGACGACTGCGGAGGTGGACATCAAGACGACGGTGGACGACGCGTTGTCGATCATCGAGACGAGTACAGCCAGTCCACCCATCGCCGCACCAAGACTGACGCCCAGGGTTCTCGCCATCATCCAGCCTCGTTGATGACAGGCCACAGTGACCGCGAAGAGGTACCCAGCAGCGAGCACAGCCACACCAGACGGTGTGAGGCCGCTGTCCGCACCAATCAACACGAATCCGATCAGCGTGGCGGGGACGCTGGCCACGACCAGCGATTGAGCATCGTGCACGAGCGCGAGCGCGAGGAACGTGACCATCGAGACCACAAACCAACCCGTTGCGACAGGCAGGGACAACAGATCCAGTCCGACAAACCCAACGACCCCCGTCGCAAATAGGGAAGCTGCGCCGCCAATAGCCGTGGCGACGGTCCATGGGCGACGCTGTGGGGTGAACCGAAACGACAGCGCAATGAAACCGAGCGAAGTCATCGTCGCGAGTCCGAGCTGAGCGCTTGGACCAATCCAGCCGCGATTGATTGCCGTGGAAACGAAGAAGATGGCCGAGGCCACCACCATCGCAATTCCGCCGACGCGAAGCCACACCTCGGCCGCTCGAAAGTCCCCGAACGTCTTCTTCTGCGAGCCGACAGCGCTCAGTGGGACCGCCGACGAGGAACGGTGCGGCGGCGCTGCAGCCCGATCACGTACCGACGGATTGGGCTGCGGAGGCGGCGGCTCGGCTGGAACTGGCGGCGGAGGAAGCGGGGCGATCACCGGCTCGCTGCCGAGTTCGCTTGCTCGGTGCAGATCGATCAGCTGCCGTTCTGTTTCGACGAGAAGCCCTTCGAGCTCCTCGATTCGTTTGGTACGGGCGTTTGGATCACTTGTGTTGTGCATGTGATCACGATGAGCGAATCAGTTCTCACAGAGGGTAGGGGATTCCCCCCAAATGTATTCAGGCGGCAGGAATCGGTCCTCGGCGCAACGATTCGCGGGATGCGCACACATTTCCTTGAGATGTCCCTTGACTTCTATTCGTAACTTTCGTAACATGATTGCAACGTCAAGTTCCGAGGTTGATTCAGGGTCTCCTCACGAACAAGACATTGGTATTTGCTGCCTCGGTTGGTTGGACCATACGACCGCCCGCGCCTGACTGATCGAGGCAGCGATACCTTATCTACCGCTTGTTGGCGGTCTGTCTACGGCTTGTGGGCGGTCTCGCCAGGCCGGTTGCCGCGGCACATGCACGCTCAGATTGCGTCGTCGAAGTGTGCTTCGTCTCGCAACGTCGCCTTCAGCAGCTCGGCCATAGATGAGTCCGGTGCGCTACGCAGAGAAATCACATCGCGAGCGTCACTTGTAGGAGCAGCAACTTCGGGGCCATCAAGCTCGCCTCGAAGCGCAGCGACCCGGTCGTGCAGCTCGCGCTCTTCCTCGAGCAGCTGATCAAGCCGCGCCTGAGTCGCGGCCAGTACCTCACCGCTTCGGGCGCGTGCGGCCGCTTCGGCATCCTCGATCATTTGTGCAGCGACTCCCTCGGCCGAGCCAACGATCTCGATCGCTCGCGAATCGGCGGTGAGAAGCGCATCGACCGATCCTGCCTTCGCTTCTGCTTCCGACAAGATTTCATCGGCCTTCGCCCTGGCGTCGGCAATCACGGAGTGAGCCAAGTCCTCGGCAACAGCCGCATCGCCGCCCGTTTTCGCCAATCGTTCGCGAACTTCCTGCCGCGCACGCATCTCTGACGCAATCTCTCGGAGAAAGTTGCGAACCTCAACGATGTCATAGCCACGACGCGTCATACGGAACGGCTGTCTATCGATCTGTTCTGGAGTCAGATGCACCAGCGAAATCCTTCCAAAGGTCGACCGTTGGCCGAACCCATCTCTGTTTAGCAAACGTGTGAACGAAACAATGAGCGGGCCCGTGGGCGTTTCGCGTTCACATCGACAAAGATCGTGCCATGCGCGCACACCTGATCGACGGAACCTACGAACTCTTCCGCTACTACTTTGCTGCTCCCTCTCACATCACCGAGAGTGGACAGGAGGTTGGAGCGGTCCGTGGCGTCCTCGGCTCGATGATCCAACTGCTCGAAGAAGGCGCCACACACGTCGGGATCGCGACCGACCATGTGATCGAATCGTTTCGCAACGACTTGTGGGATGACTACAAGGATGGTTCGGGTATCGAGGAGGGCATCCGGAGCCAGTTCCAGCTTCTCGAGGACGTTTTGTCTTCTGCAGGCTTCACCGTGTGGCCAATGGTCGAGGTCGAGGCCGACGATGCGCTGGCGGCCGCCGCCCACCTCTACGCTGCCGACGAACGCGTCGACGAAGTGATGATCTGCACCCCAGACAAAGACCTCGCGCAATGTGTCTCCGATGAGGCTGGCATCGTGCAATTCGATCGCCGCAAGGGCGTGCGATACGACGAAGCTGGTGTGTTCGAGAAGTTTGGAGTCCGCCCCGAGTCGATTCCCGACTACCTCGGACTCGTTGGCGACACCGCTGATGGATTTCCTGGCCTCCCGGGCTGGGGGGCAAAATCGGCCAGCACGGTCCTCGCCCACTACGGGCACATCGAGAACATCCCGGCGGCCGCTGGGCAGTGGGAGATCACCGTTCGAGGTGGTGCCAAACTCGCCAAGACGCTCGTCGACAATCGCGACCTGGCGTTTCTGTTCCGGCGCATCGCCACGGTCGAGCTCGATTCACCGGTCAGCCCATCGGTCGACGACATCGAATGGACTGGCCCCGCTGACGGGTTTGCCGAGGTAGCGGCATCCATCGATGCAGAACGGCACCTCGCACGAATCGAGAAGTTGGTGCGCTCGCTCTAGCTGACCGACTGAACGTCCCAACGGGAGCTGCAGTGCTCAGCCAGACGGACGCACCGGAACTCGCTGACAGAAGAAATCGAGCACCACGACGATGTCTCGCCAATACGTGCCCCAGACGACTGGGTACTCCGTTTCGCCCACGACGAGTACGCGAAAGCGTTGCTGGTGTTGCCCGAGTCGGCCATCGTAGTAGTCCAATTTGTCGAAGGAGCCGGCGCGCAGACCTGCCCATGGCTGCACTCGTTTGGCATCGGGCCATTCGGTGGCGTCGAAGTGGATGGCTCGGTCCGTCAACACGAGCCCGAGCTCTTCACCCCATATGGGAACATAGGCGACAGGGACCTCGGAGGTCTCCAACGCAACGCCCGACAACACGTGAGTACGCAGTTCATTCTCGAGCGCACTCATCATCTGCGCAGATTCGATCCCGCAGATGAAACGTCCTACGCTTTCCACGAGCTCATCGACAGTTGTTGCCCGCTTGACGCCAGATCTAGGAGTTTGGACGGCGTCTGTTGGGGTCGAATCAGCGCGACCGACCTCATCCTGCGGCGTGAAGAACTGTCCTAAGACCTCGACCAGCCGATCGAGGTCATCCCCGGGCATTGCCATGAGAAGCTCTACGCCACCAATCGAAACCACCCCCGATGCCCAATCGCTCTCCAAGACGGTGATCGGGTGCGACCAGATGTCCCTTTTGGGAACGTGAACAGGCACGTCACTCGCCAAGTGATCGTGATAAATGCCAGACGAGGTGAGCACGACTGCGTTGTTCGCACTCCCAAACACGGTGAAGTCAACGAGTGCCAGAACCTCCTCGTCATCGGGTACGGCGCAGCTTGCTCGAGCGTTCCGCTCCTTCTTCTTCGGAACATCAGGGGCGACGTAACAACTTGAGAGCTCGCCCAGCGAGGCCAAGTCTCCGGCCTTCGGGTCAGCCACGAGCAAACCCCACATCTCATTGATCGCCGCGCAGATGGCAGCTCGGTCGCCGAGCATGGAGTAGACGCGCTCACCAATTCGACAGCGGGTGTTGAGCCCACCCTCCTCGATGTCCTCAGCTCCATGCTTCGCCACCGCATCCCACGACTGATATGTCGGTATATCGGGGTGTGACGACCACTTGTAGTACAAACCCTCGCGACCGAACACAAGGGCGTCCTTGGCGCTCCCGAACACCGTGCAGTCAACGAGCGCAACAACCTCTTCCCAAGCAGGCATGGCCGTTGCAGCCCGCGCGTTCCTCTCGCGCTTCTTCGAGACATTTGGTGACACGTAGAACGAGTGCGTCTCGGGCTGAGCTCGAAGAATTTCGACCGCTGCATCCGAGAGTGTCGGCATCGGCGGACGCTCCGCGGGTGGGGCCGGTTCTTGCTTCACGAATCGATCGTCGCGCACCGCACAATCGCAGGCAATCCAGATTGCTCCGCTCCGCAACTACGAGAAGCCCTGTACCGTCTGACGAGTGACATCGACCCGCCTGAGAATCCCGAGAGGGACGTCGATGTTCAGCAACGGCGCCGGCTGGGTTCTCCTCTGGGCTGTGCTGACATCTGCGCTCACCGGGCCAGGTCAGACGATCGGCGTGTCGGTCTTCATCGATCACTTCGTCGACGACCTCGGGCTCAGTCGCCCCGAGGTGAGTGGTGCCTATCTGGTCGGCACGCTGACGGGCTCGTTGTTCTTGCCAAGCGTTGGAAGGTTCATCGATCGCAGAGGCGTCCGAATCTCCCAGATGATCATCGGCGTGCTGTTCGCCGCCGCGCTGGTCAACATGTCCACGGTCAACGGGCTCATCAGCCTTGCGATTGGTTTCACTGGCATCCGACTGCTCGGACAGGGTTCGCTGTCGTTGATCTCGACGGTGACTGTTTCGCTCCGTTTCAAGAACAATCGTGGCACAGCACTCGGGTTGTTCTCGACGGCGTCGGGAGCCCTGATGGCGCTGGCGCCCCTGGCCCTTGCGGCCACGATCGCCGCTGTAGGTTGGCGCGATGCGTGGCTCGTAGCAGCCGTTGTGATCGCTGCGACGGTGGTGCCGATCGCATGGTTCGGGCTCGCGTCCATGCCACGAACCTCGGCGATCACGAGTACCCCATCGACGCCAAGCGTTGACGTCCCAAGCGTCGTTTCGTTCGACCGATCCGCGGCGATGCGAACGCGCGGATTCTGGATTCTCGCAGCGGTCAGTGGATCGGCGGGGATGCTCAGCACCGCGCTCAACTTTCACCAGATCGACCTGCTCGGCGACGCCGGGTTGAGCAGAGACGCCGCCGCTGCAATGTTCCTGCCTCAGGTGCTTGGCTCCACGGTTGCTGGTTTCGGATTCGGCTACATGGCTGATCGGCTCGGTAGTCGATACCTACCCGCCGTCGGAATGGCGATGCTCGCCAGCGCACACGTACTCGCCGCCGTCGCAGCCCCAGGGTTATTGGTGGTCAGTTATGCAGTCATGCTCGGCGCTGCGGGTGGCGCGACTCGCACCGTTGCTGCGACGTTGTTGCCCGAATGGTTTGGCACTGCGCACCTCGGCTCGATTCAAGGCACCCTCACCTTGCTCAACGTCGGGGCTTCTGCCCTCGGGCCGGTCACCCTTGCCGTTGCCGAGGGCCGCGTGGGCTCGTATCCGCCGGCGATTCTCGGTCTTTCACTCATCCCAGTGGCCGCACTGCTCTTTTCGCTGACCGACCCACACACGAACAAACATGTTGGACCGGCAGACACCGTCAGCGACCACTCAGCACAGAATTGAGCAGATCTCGGCGAGGCGAGCCTCGTTCACTTGGAACCACGCCCACTTGCCACGTTGTTCACGTTCGAGGATTCCGGCATCGACGAGCTGGCTCAGGTGATGGCTGATCGTGGGCTGAGACTTCCCAGTGAGCGCGGGAAAGTCGCACGCACAACCCTCACCCGCCGCGGCGATTGCGCTGACGAGCTTGAGTCGCACCGGATCTGCCAGAGCCTTGAGCACCGAAGCCAACGCCTCAGCGTCAGCGTCACCAAGTTGTTGGGTCCCCAACGGGACACAGCACAATTCGTTCACACTTCCACCGTACCTTGTTCGTATCGACGAACATCGATGTATTGACATCCATCGATATGATGTTATCATATCGATGATCATCAAATTGATGAATCTTGGTTCGCTTCACATCCATCAACCCAACAAGGACTCCACATGCGTCTGCAACTCGCCCTGAACGTCGATGACCTCGATGCGTCCATCGACTTCTACGAAAAGATGTTCGATACACCGGTCAACAAGCGCAAGCCCGGCTATGCCAACTTTGCCATCGAGAACCCTCCACTGAAGCTCGTTCTCTTCGAAGCCGCAGGCCAGGGAGGAACCCTGAACCACCTCGGCGTCGAGGTCGAGGAAGCTGCACAGGTCCTCGCAGCCGAGGAGCGCATCGCAGGTGCCGGACTGCAGACCTCGGGTGTCGATGACACGCTCTGTTGTTATGCGGAAAAGACCGAAACGTGGGTCGAAGCACCAGATACGAAGTGGGAGTGGTACGTGAAGACCGGCGACTCAGACACACTCGAAAACATCATCGTCAACACAGATGGTTCGGCGTGCTGCGCCCCCACGTCAGATCAGACCGACGCTGCCTGCTGTTAGCCCAGAACACGCTGAACCGTCGACGTCGGTGATTGACTACGTCGATGGGTTTCACCACGGTGCTCTTCGACCTGGATCACACACTTCTCGACAGCGATGAATCGGAACGGCTCGCCTTCGAGGAAACGATGCGTTCCGTCGGTGTTGGCGAACCGAGTGATCACCTCGCGACTTATCAAGAAATCAACGTTGGTCTGTGGAAGCAGGTCGAAGCGAGCGAACTGAGCCCAAATGACGTGAAGTGGCTTCGATTCGAACGGCTGCTGGCCGCACTCGAGGTCGATGCAGACCCGATCGAGACGAGCGAGACCTACGCTTCCGCTCTTGGCACTCACGGACAGTTGTACGCCGGTGCCCGCGAGTTGCTCGAACAACTTGGGCAGCGCGCGGCACTGGGGCTCATCACCAATGGCATCGGAGAGGTACAACGAGCACGGATCGAGCGTTTGCAGTTGAACACTCACTTCTCGGCGATTGCAATCAGTGGTGAACTGGGCATCTCGAAGCCTGACCCCGCGATCTTCGACGTGATCTTGGCCGACCTCGGCTCTCCGACCGCGTCTGACGCGATCATCGTGGGCGACAGCTTGACCTCAGACATCGCCGGCGGCCTCAACGCCGGGATCGCTACGTGTTGGTACAACAGATCGGGTGGTACCAGCGGGAACGTCAACCCGACGTTCGAAGTGACGTCGCTCGACCAGATCGTTCCAGCGATCGGCCTGTAGGTCAGTCTTTGCGACCGGTGAACGCCAACTGAGCGCCGAGGCCGACCATTGCGAACCCACCCAACGTGCCCAACCGTTCGAGGCGACGTGGAGAGCTGGCAAACCACTGGCGCGCAGTGCCCGCGGCGAGGCCCCACAACCCATCCGAAACCAGTGCCACCGCGACGAAGATCAATCCCAGCACGATCATCTGCACCCCTGCTGGAGCGCCTGCCGACTCGACGAACTGCGGCAAGATCGCAGCAAAGAACACAATTGCCTTCGGGTTCGCCGCACCCACGACGAGCCCATCAACAAAAACCGATCGGCTTGGTTTGAGCGCTTCGGTGGCGTCCAGCGTCGCACCGAGCTCGCGGCGATGCCGGATCGCCTGGACTCCGAGCCACATCAGATAGGCGGCACCAGCGAGTTTGATGATCGTGAAGACCGCGACCGACCGTTCGACGATCGCTCCGAGACCCAACGCGACGAAGACGACTTGAAGAAAGATCCCCGTCGCGTTGCCGGCAACCGTGAGTAGAGCAGCCCGACGACCGAGCGCCACAGCGCGAGACACAACGAACATCACGCTCGGACCCGGAACGATGATCAGCGCGAAGGACAGCGCGGCGAACGCAAGCAGGGAGTTGGACGGTGGCACCTTGCGACTCTAGCGATCTGAGATTCAATTCTCGGGCGGGTTGTCTACCGGCCTCGACAGGCGATAGACCAGAGGCATGTCCCTTGGCCTGATCCTCACCGCTCTCGGGCTCGGCCTGCGCCACGGGATCGACTGGGACCACATCGCTGCGATCACCGACCTCAGCAGCAGTGCCCAAAGTCGACGTCGAGGATTCTTCCTGTCGATGACCTACGCCCTTGGGCACGGCGCTGTGGTGTTCGCTCTCGGCACGCTCGCTATCGCATTCGGTCTTGCCATTCCCGACGGTCTCGACGCCTGGATGGGAAGAATTGTCGGCATCACGCTCATCATGTTGGGCGGTTGGATTCTGTTCGAGCTCGTGCGCAAGGGCCGCGACTTCCGTCTCCGGAGCAGATGGATGCTCGTGATCGACGGCACCTTCGCCGGCCTGCGGCGGGTGCGCAACGGCCTGTCGGGGCGCCAGATCACGATCGAACACGAACACGAGCATGAGCACGAGCACGACCTCGACGAGATCGAACATGATGCGCCACCGGCACACGATCACTCACATGCCCACGAGCCGTCGGCTCCTTCGCCCGTTCTCACCGGAGCGATCGGTTGGCGAGGAATCGGCCAACGCCTCCGTGCCAGAACGCATCATTCGCACACCCATGAGCACGCCCTCGCGTTGCCAGAACAACCCGGTGCCGCCTATGGACACCGCACCGCGTCGGGCATCGGCATGCTGCACGGCGTTGGCATCGAGAGTCCAACACAGATCGCAATCTTCGTCGCCTCCTCATCGGTGGCTGGAGTTGGCTTTGGCCTGCTCCTCCTCGGTGCCTGGGTGGTCGGGCTCATCGTTGCAAATGCTGGCCTTGCGCTGGTTGCCGGAGCCGGCGTCTTGAACGCCGAGCGCAGTTTCCCGATCTATGCAGCCCTGGCCTCGATCGTCAGCATCTTGAGCATTGCGCTTGGCACGTTGTACCTACTGGGTCTCGACATACTCCCTGCGATCAGCTGACGTCGGTAATTCCTGACAGCTAGCGTGCGTCCATGGACATGACCACAGCGATCCACTGGGCGACCGGGCGCCGAAACGCCGTACTCATCACCTTGCGCAAGGACGGGCGAGCGCAATCATCGGACATCGCGTATGCGGTCGACGGTGAGTCGTTTCTCATCTCGATCACCGATTCGAGAGCCAAGACCACGAACATGCGACGCGATCCGCGCGTCGTTTTGCACATCACCGATCCCGGGAGTTGGAGCTACCTCTCCTTCGACGGGACCGTCGACCTCCTACCAACAACAACCGCAGTCGACGACGCGACGAATGACGCACTCGTGTCGTACTACGAAGCGGTCAGCGGCGGTGCGCACCCGGACTGGGATGAGTACCGGCAGGCCATGGTCGACGAAGGTCGCCTCATCGCACGCTTCACCCCATCCACCGTCGTCGGCCAGGTGCACTGACGTGTCGATCACCTGCGCGGCGTTTCTCGGCGTGAGCATGGATGGCTTCATCGCGGGGCCCGACGGTGACCTCGCATGGCTCGACAAGACGCCGAACCCCGATGAGTCCGACCTCGGCTACTTCGACTTCATCGGTAGCGTCGACGCCATCGTCATGGGTCGAGGGAGCTTCGACACCGTGCTCGGATTCGACGGTCCATGGCCCTACGAGCTGCCGATGATCGTGATGTCGTCGTCGCTCACGGAGGTACCGGACAAGGCCAAGAACACCGAACTCTCGACGGCTACGCCAATCGAACTCGTGAACGAGCTGACGGAGCGCGGCATGACCAAGCTCTACATCGACGGGGGCGCCGTGGTGACCAGCTTCCTGGAGGCCGGGCTTCTCGATGAGATCACGACCACGACAATCCCAGTTGCGCTCGGATCAGGCACGCCCCTCTTCGGTCCCTTGACGAGGCAAGGCTGGTTCGAACACGTCCGAACCGAGGTTCTCATCGACCAACTCGTGCAGACCACGTACCGGCGGACGAGCTAACGGCCAGCCGTCAAAAGACCTGACTGACCGACCCAACGACCCCTTTTGGCAACTCGCGAATCGCGTGCCAAACGGGGTCGCAGTCGTAGTCCCAGTACTTGGTGTTCTCGAGAACCACGGTGCCCGATCCGATTGGACCGCCTCCGACGTACCCGTTGTGAATACGAACGCTGTGGTACATGATCGGCGCCAGACGAGCCACCGCATGAGCATGCACCTTGCTCTCGCGCCAAGCTTCTCGATCCGCAGGATCGGTGTGTACCACGAGGTCGAGCCACTGGTCGTCGACGAGCTCGGCGGAGCTGTAGCTCAAGATCCCGGGATATCGCCTGAACTCCTCATGGAGTTGTGACTCGACGTCCTCCACCTCAGCGTTCCCGACCGATGACGCCCGCCGATCGCCGAAGAATCCAACGATCTTGACGTCGAAAGACGTCTTCAAACGCTCGGGATCGCAGACGATGGTGTGCCTCTTCAGGCCGTGCACATCCCACGTGAAGTTCTCGTGCGGCGCGATCTCGAGCTGACCCACGGCAGAGCGGCGAATCAGGACCCGAAGATCCTGCAACAGGTAGTTCAAGAGCGGGATGTCACAACCGTAGAGAGACGCGTTGGCGCAGGAGTGACCTGCAGGTGTCTCGTTGGCTTCAAGGATTACTGGCGACACGTGGATCCATCGGTTGATTCAGGACCACCAGTAGGCCACAGCTCGGTATATGCGTCCAATTAATACTTGGGACAACTTTCCATCAATCTCATTCATATAGTTGAACGATGCCCCTGCAACTCGAGCTCCGCCACTACGAGACGATTGTCGCCATTGTGGACCTCGGCACGATGACGGCGGCGGCACGCTACCTCTCCACGACACAGTCGGCTCTCAGCCATCGTCTTGCCGAAGCCGAGAAGCGGCTCGGAACAACGTTGTTCGAGCGAGGATCGCAGCGTCGACTCAAGCCGACTCGGGCCGGCCTGGTCATCCATCAGACCGCGAGCCGTGCGTTGGCTGACCTCGAACGATGCGAGGCGACCCTACTCACCGAACGACGTGGTGTGTTGTCCACAGTTCGCCTCGCTGTCGGCAGCTACGACTGTTACCACTGGTATCCGTCGTTTCTCCACGCAGCACGACTCCGACACCCCGACATCGAACTCGAGCTCGTTGCCGGCGACGATTCACCCGGGACAGCACTCGCACGTGGTGTGGTCGATCTCGTGGTCGCACCCGGCACACCCGACGGCCAGCTCGCTCTCCGACCGCTGTTCGAAGACGAACTCGTTCTGATCGTCGCGCCCAACCACTCGCTCGCAGGACGGGAGTGGATCGAACCGAGCGATCTCTCGTCGGAGACCTACTTGACCTACAACCTGAGCCCCAACCCGGGTTTCGAGTACGAGCGGTTCGTTCGACCAGCCGACATCTACCCGCAGATCGTGACCGTCGTGCAGCAAACCAGCGCCATCACCGAGTTGGTCGCGGCAGGTTTGGGTGTGAGCATTCTCAGCCGTTGGGCGTTGGAGCCTGCAATTGCGGCTGGCCGAGTGGTACCTCTTCGTTGCGGGGCAGCCGGCCTACCGCTCACCTGGCATGCAGCGCTGCGAGTCGCCGATGACGGAAACAACGACTCCGCAGTTCGACGCATCCAAGATCTCCTCGGTGAACACCTCGCATCCCTTTCGAGCTGATCTCTTCAGATTCCTTCAGCCTGCCCAAAGGCGCGTCACAGAACGGTCCCCCACGGTGGAGTACTCCCCCACCGAAAGGCCACCCCGTGAGTTCCCAACCCGACGATCTGCCCTCAAACGACGATCGCCTGCAGGCGGACTCCGATGGACCTCGACGACGCCCCTCCCGTCGAGCGTTCATCGGAGCTGCAGGTGCAGCGGGCGTCACCGCCGCTGTGGTGGTGGCAACACCATCGGTCGCCGGAGCGCTCGACGAGCGTCGTCGAGGAGACCGGCCTCCACGAGAAGGCGACCGCGGTCGTGGAGGCCGTGGTGATCGTGGACGGCCGGACGTCGAGGCGAACGACGGGTCAACCGGCTCGCTCTCGACCGTGCCCGCAGACGGCCCCGACCGTTTCAGCAGAATGTTCGAGCGGCGAAACATCGATCGACGAGACGCTGACGACATGCGCGCCGCGCTCACCGAACTCAGCCGCCCAGGCGGCATTCTCGATGCGAACGATCCGCTCGATATCGGCCCGATCAGACTCATCACCGAACCCGAGCTGAGCCCGAACAACACCGACAACCCCACGATCACCGCGGGCAACACGTTCGTCGGCCAGTTCCTCGACCACGACCTGACGCGAGACGCCGGGTCACGCCTTGGTCGACCAGAGGCCCTCGATCGAAGCACCAATCTTCGTACCGCTCGATTCGACCTCGACAGCGTGTATGGAGGCGGACCGGGCGAGTCGACCGACCTCTATGACGACAACTTTCGGTTCTTGGTGGAGTCAGGGGGACAGTTCGAGGACCTCCCGCGAGACGCCGATATGCAGGCAATCGTCGCCGATCCGCGCAACGACGAGAACCTGATCGTGTCCGGCCTCCAGGTTGCATTCCTGCTCTTTCACAACGCGGTCATCGAACGTGTCGAAGCCACGGGTCTTTCCGGAGCCGATGCGTTCGTCGAGGCCCAGAGAATCGTCCGTTGGCACTACCAGTGGATGGTGCTGCACGAATACCTTCCCGCCATTGTCGGCGACGAGCTCATTGCCGACATTCGTCAGAACGGCCGACAGTTTTACATCCCGTCTCGGCCCACCATTCCCGTCGAATTTCAAACCGCAGCCTTCCGATTTGGACACAGCCAAGTCCGCCCCTCCTATCGCGCAAACCTCGCCGGCGATGACGGGGAACCATTCTTCGCCATGGTGTTCGACCCCGCGACCTTCGGTGACGCGGACCCCAACGACCTGACCGGGGGTCACCGAGCGCCACGACGTTTCATTGGCTGGCAGACGTTCTTCGACTTCGGCGACGGTGAAGTCAAGCCGAACAAGACAATCAACCCAAAGATCTCGACGCCGTTGTTTCGCCTGCCGTCGAGCACCCTTCCGATGGATCGTGGCGGAGATCTCGGTCCGACCTCGCTTGCCACTCGGAATCTTCTCCGCCACCTGACGTGGCGAATTCCGACCGGTCAAGAAGTCGCACGACAGATGGGCGTCGACCAACTGTCCAACGCCGACCTCTCGGCCTTCGGCGACTTCGGTGGAGATCTCGACAGCGCCACGCCACTGTGGCTCTACATCCTGCGCGAAGCAGAACTCATTGCTGCGGGCCACACTCTCGGGCCCGTCGGCGGCAGGATCGTGGCGGAGGTGTTCTTGGGTCTGCTCGAGATGGACGCCACGTCGTACCTGCAGGCAGATCCGAGCTGGCGCCCGACCCTTCCATCCCGCAACGAAGCCACCGAGTTCGGCATGGCCGACATCTTGACGATCGCCGGCGTCGATCCGGACTCACGGGGTCAATAGCCCCAGGAATCGCGCCGCAGAGATCAACCGTCCTGTGGGGAGTCTGACGACCCGTCGAATACGGTGCAGCGATGGCCATCGTCCTCGGACTCCTCACCTCAGCGTTCTTCGGGGCCGGCGACTTTTTCGGCGGACTATCTGCGAAGAAAACGTCGGCGCTGAACGTGGTGGCGTTCTCCCACGTGATCGGCCTGTGTGGCGCGCTTCTGCTTGCTCCCTGGCTTGCGGACAGCTTCACCGCAAGAGACTTCGGACTTGGAGCAACAGCTGGCGCACTGGGAGGCCTCGGCGTCATCTTGTTGTATCGGGGACTCGCGCGAGGTCCGATGGCGGTGGTAGCACCTCTCACTGCGATCACTTCGGCGGCCGTTCCGGCCCTCTGGGGTGTTGCGACCGGCGACACGCTCTCGACAACGGCATGGGTTGGGGTCGGTACGGCCCTCGTCGCAATCACTCTTTCATCGATCCCGAACGAATCGGACGGCGCACCGGTCACGCCTCGAGTAGTGGCCGAGTCTCTGGTCGCCGGTGCAGCGTTCGGCACGATGTTCATCCTCTTCGATGCGACAGCGGATGGCACTGCTCCGTGGCCCGTCGTCGGTGCCCGAACCCTGACGGTGGGATTCCTACTCGGCTTCATCTTCCTGGCACGGCGAGATGGCCTCGCCAGCATCCGTCCAGCGATCGGGACAATCGTGCTCGCCGGACTGTTCGACACCGGATCGAACATTCTCTTCCTGTTCGCAGCCAAGGTCGGCGATCTGTCGATCGTCGCCGTGCTGAGCAGCCTCTACCCCGCGGCGACCGTACTGCTTGCGCGTTTGGTTCTCGACGAGCGGATGTCGCGTTCGCAACTCGCTGGCCTCGTGACTGCGCTTGTCGCAGCGGCTCTCATAGCGCTTGGTTGAGCGGAAGATCTCGAGACTCAGACCGATTGGGTCAGGCCCCCGTCGACGCGAAGGTTCTGGCCAGTGACGTAACTCGACTTTTGAGATATCAGGAACGAGATGACCTCGCTGAGCTCTTCGACTCGTGCGTAGCGCCCGGCTGGAATTCGAGCGACCCGCTCCTCCTTCTCCGGGAGACTGTCGATGAAGCCAGGCAGCACGTTGTTCATCCGAACGTTTTGGGCCGCGTACTTGTTGCTGAACAATTTCGTGAAATCTGCGAGGCCGGCACGAAAGACCGCTGAGGTGGGAAAGTCGGGATCGGGCTCGAAAGCTGCGAACGTTGACACGTTGACGATGGAGCCCCCGCCTTGTTCGACCATGATCGGCGTGACCAGCCGAGCCATCCGAACGGCGTTGAGCATGTAGTACTCGAGTCCGAGATGCCACTCGTCATCGCTGATTTCGAGCACGTCGCCCTTTGGTCCGTGGCCGGCACCATTCACCACTCCATCGATCCGCCCGAAGGTGGCCATGGCCCTATCGACGAATTCCGCCAGGTCGCCTGCGATCAGATAGGAGCCGGTGTATCCGAAACCGCCGAGTTCGACACCGAGGGCTTCACCCTTTCCGGACGACGACATCACTCCGATGCGGTAGCCGTCTTCCGCGAGTTTGCGTGCGGCGTCGGCACCAATGCCGCTTCCTCCCGCAACGATCAGTGCAACCGGTTGGGTCATGTCTCTCCTAAATGACAACGTTCTCGTAGAACGGTTCGTTGTTGAGGATTCGTTCGTAGCTGAGCTCGCTCAGATCCAGGGTGCGGTATTCGCCGTAGGTGATCAGTTCGCTGACCGCTCGCCCGACCGCGGGGCCTTGTTGCAAGCCATGGCCGCTGAACCCGTTGGCGAACCAGAAGTTCGGGAGATCGGGAGAAGCACCGATGATGAGGTTGTGGTCGAGCGTGTTGTATGCGTACTGGCCACCCCACGCCGTGACCTTTGCGATCTGATCGAAGACCGGCACGTATTTGGCAACCGTCGGCCAAATCTGTTCCTCGAACTCGTCGTGCCGAATCTCCCAGTCGTTGTAGTCAACGGCCACATCGACTTCAGGCACACCACCACACATGTAGTGGTTCTGCTCTCGTCGAAAGTGCACGCCCTCCGGAGTGATCGTGAGCGGGACGTTGTGTTCGATTGAGGTTCGGCAGTCGAAGACGAAGCTCGTGCGGGCTCTCGGCTCGACGGGCAGGTCGAGGCCAACCATCCCCGCAATGAGCTTGGCTCGAGGGCCGGCAGCGTTGACCACATGGCCAGCTGCGAGAGTCCGGCCCGACTCGAGCGCGACACTGGTGACCTGACCATCGGTTGTCTCGACATCGACAACTCGATCCTTGATGTAGTCAGCACCGTTGTGAATGGCTCGCTGTCGATACCCCTGAAAAAACGACCACCCGTCAAATGAGCCCTCGCGCATGCTGCCCATGCGACCGCCGACGATGCTGCTCACGTCCATGTATGGGAACTCGTCGGCTACCTCTGCCGGCGTCAACATCCGAGTCATGGCACCGTTCTCGTGCTGGACCTTCATCTGGTTCTCGAACGACTCCAGGTCGTTGTCGTCCCTGGCCAGGAACAGATACCCCGTGCCCCGATAGTTCAGCTCCGGTGCCTGGCCGTCGACGTGGGTGTTCTCGTGAAAGTTGTCGATGAAGTCGAGGCCGTACTGGCTGATCTTGATGTTCACCGGCTGACTGAACTGCTCTCGAATCGAGTTCTGTGCGCGCGACGTTTGCGCCAGGTCGTAGCTCGGATCTGGCTCGATGACCGCAACGGTGCCATCGAAGTGGGGATTCTCCGTCAGGTAGTAGGCAACGGCGCTCCCGATCGCCGCTCCTCCGATGCAAATGACGTCGTAAGACTCACTCATGAACCAGCGCCTCCGCGGATGTCGCCCGGAAGTGGCGACGAAGATGAAACATCGCCTCCGCGGATGTCGCCCGGAAGTGGCGACGAAGGGGACACGTAGCCCTGCGTCTCGTCGTTCTCTATCGCGGCAGGATCTCGCTCGGAGGAATCGCCGAACCCTCCACCGCCCGGTAACTCGAGGATGAGTGTTCGGTCCGCGGGAACCAACTGCTTGCCCTTCGCGGCAAATGGCGTACCGTCGTCGAGGTACACCTTGCCTGCGGCACCGTCTTGCCCACCGGCACGTCCGCGGGCGGGATTCTCGACCCGGTCGAACATCGCTGAGAACTCGAACTGATAGCCGTCGATGGGGCCCAATTCGATGATCTGTCCCAGCCCGCCGCGATATTTGCCGGCACCGCCACTGTTCTCGCGAATCTCCTTGCGCCAGATCACGATTGGTCCGATCTGTTCGGTGGCCTCGGCGCTCATCGTCATCACGCCCGACGGAAACGCCGTGGCTGTCAGACCATCGAGCGACGGGCGAGCGCCCGTACCACCGCTGTTGAACATCAGCATCTCCACCGGTGGGAGCAGGCTTGTCGGATCAGCGGCTCGCGCGCTGGCCTGGAAGTTCCACAACGCTCCAGCTCCTTCGGCCGGGACAACATCAGGCAACGCCTGGGCAATAGCGCCGAGGCAGAGATCGGTGACGAAGTGTCCGAGCACGTGGCGCACCGACACCGGATCCGGGTCCTTCGCGTTGAGGATCACACCGTCTGGCGCACTGACGGTGAACGGGAAGAGCGAGGCGTAGTTGTTCGGCAGTTCAGGAGCGAGGGCCACCAACATGCCGTAGGTGAAATATGCCTGGGCGTACACGATTGGCACGTTGATACCGAACTGACTGAGCGGTGATGTGCCGGTGAAGTCCGCGTGCATACCCGCGTCAGTAACCGTGAGCTCGACGACGAGATCGATCTCCTTCTCGTACCCGTCCACCGTCATTTCGTTGCGGTACACACCCTTCCTGACGGGCGCCAGGGCTGCCATCGTCGCTTTGCGCGTGCGGTCGAAGATGAACTCTGCCAGATCGTCGAGGTTGGCCAGGTCGAACTCGTCGAGCATCTCGAGCAAACGTCGACGCCCGGTCTCGTTGCACGCCGCAAGGCCGTGGATGTCACCCAACACCTGATCTTGTTCACGCACGTTGTTGCGCAAGAGGTTGATCAGGTCGTGGTTCAGTTCGCCCCGCTCGGCCCACTTCATGATCGGAATGCGAATGCCCTCTTCGTAGATCTCCATGCCGTCGGGGCCATAACCACGGCCGCCGATGTCGACGACGTGCGCGGTCGAGGCGAAGAAGCCGATCAAAACAGCATTGTTCTCGACACTTCCGGTCGAGGATCCCACGCCACGGATGTCGGCCGGGAGCGCCGACCGAAAAATTGGCGTGGTGACCGTGATGTCGTGGAGGTGTCCCGTGCCCTTCCACGGATCGTTGGTGAGGTACACGTCGCCCGGGTAGATCCGCTCCGGGCCGATGTCATTGATGAAGTGCGGCACGGCGGCCGCCATGGTGTTGACGTGACCTGGGGTGCCCGTGACCGCCTGCGCCACCATGCGGCCTTCACGATCGAACACGCCAGCAGACAGGTCTCCCGCTTCACGCACCGAGGTGCTGAACGCGGTACGGACGAGTGTCAGCGCCTGCTCCTCAAGCACGGAGATCAGGCGGTTCCACATGATCTGGAAGTGCACTTCGTTCGAGCTCATACGAGCGCTCCCTTCGCTCCGCCTCGAGTCACGAGGAGGGTGCCGTCGGACTGCATCACCGCGAGGTGATGGGAGCCGAGGACGGTCGTCGTCTGTTGTTCGATGATCACGGCGGGACCGTGCACAGAGTCGCCAGGCGCGAGCGACGTGCGTTCGATGACGCCAGACTCGACGGTCTCTTGCGTGACCGGATCAAAGATCGGCCGACTTGCGAGTGGTTCGACGACGGTTTGTGCAGGGGTCAGCTCGAGGATCTCCGGTCGATCGAGAACCGATGCCACCCGCACCGCCCAGCTGACGGTCTCGATGGCGAGATCATCGATTGCTCGGCCAAAGAACTCTTCGTAGGCCTTGGTGAACGTCGCTCCGAGACCCTCCGCGGCGAACTCGTCGAACGCTCCGGCGGATAGTTTCACCGGAATCTCCCAGCCCTGACCCTTGTAGCGCATCGAGACTTGGCGCTCGATCACGAGCTCAGCGTCCGTACCCTGGCGTACAAATGTCTCGGCTTCCTCGGTCAACTCCGCGAGGACCTCGTTGACCGCTCCGAAGTCGAAATCATCAATCCGGGTGTACAGGCTTCGGACGGCCTCATAGGCAAATGGCGCTCGGAGGAAACCGATCGCGGATCCAACACCCGCACCGGTCGGGACGAACAGTTCATCCAGCCCGAGCTTGTCCATGAGTCTCGACGCGTGCAACGGCGCTCCACCGCCGAAGGCGATCATCGAGAACCCGGCGAGATCCTTGCCATTCTCGACGGCGTGGACCCGCGCGGCGTTGGTCATGTTCTCGTCGACCACTTCTGCAATTCCGACCGCAGCGGTGTGATCGTCCATGTTGAGTGGTTCGCCGATGGCTGAGCGAATCGCGGCCGCCGTCTTTTCGGGTGCGAGCGTGATGTCCTTGGCTCCGAACGTGTCGGGATGCAGTCGCCCGAGTTGCAGGTTGGCGTCGGTGACCGTGGGGTCGACGCCGCCGAGGTCGTACGCCGCAGGTCCGGGCTCGGACCCTGCGCTGTGCGGACCGATGCGAATCTGACCCAACGAGTCCACGCTGGCAATCGAGCCACCTCCCGCACCGATCTCGATCATCTCGATGACGGGAATCGAAATTGGCATCCCGCTTCCCTTCTTGAAGCGCGTCGTGCGAGCGACCTCGAAGGTTTTGGCGGTCTGTGGTGTGTAGTCCTCGATGAGTGCGATCTTCGCTGTCGTGCCACCCATGTCGTAACTGAGTACACGGTCGCGTCCGTATTTCGCGGCAAGATCGGCGGCGAAAATCGCACCACCCGCCGGGCCCGATTCGATGAGTCGCACGGGGAACGCCGCAGCAGTTTCAACGCTCACCAAGCCGCCGCCGGAGTGGATCAGGTACAGCGGACAGTCAGCTCCACGGGCGCGAAGTTCCTCTGCAAGCTTGAACAGATAACTCGCCATCAGCGGCTGCACGTACGCGTTGGCGCACACGGTGTTGAATCGTTCGAACTCTCGCATCTGCGGCGATACTTCGGCGCTGATCGACACCGAGATGTCTGGGAGACGTCCGACGAGCATGTCGCGAAAACGCCGCTCGTGGACTGCGTTTCGATAGCTGTGCATGAAACCGACGGCCACGGCTTCGTATCCCCGATCGACGATCGTGTCGATGACGGAGTTGGCGGCGGCATCGTCGAATGCGAGCAATTCTTCACCCCGTGCGTTCAAGCGCTCGGGAACCGTGAACCGATCCTTGCGTTCGATGAGCGGCGTGGGCAGCACGATATTGAGGTCGTACTGTTCGAATCGGCCTTCGCTTCGGGTTTCGATGACGTCGCGGAACCCCTGCGTTGTGACGAGTGCGGTCTTTGCTCCCCGCCGTTCGATGAGGGCGTTGGTTGCCAGGGTCGTGCCATGAATGATCTGTTCGACGTCGGCCATGTCGACGCCGTGCTCGGACGCGATTCGCTCGATGCCGAGCAGAATCCCCTCTTCCGGTCCTCCGTGGGTCGTCAGTACTTTGGTCGACTCGAACGAGCCGTCCGCCATCTCGATGACAACGTCGGTGAACGTGCCACCGACGTCGGCACCGATCCGGACTCCTCCTGCGCGTGTGTTCATCGTCAGAGATCCTCGACCTTTGGGAAGTCTTTTGGTGGACGAATGTCGACGGTGGCGGAACGTTGTTGGGCGAGCATGCCGCCATCGATCTTGATGATGTCGCCGGTGATGTACGAAGCGTCATCGGAGGCCAAGAACAAGGCTGCACCCGTCATGTCTTCGGGTTCGCCGACATGGCCCATCGGGATGTTCACACCGCTCGTCTTGCGATACTCCTCACCCTGGCTGTTTGTGTCGATCGACCCCGGCATGAGCGCATTCACGCGGATTCCGTAGCCAGCGAGGTCGATCGCCATGGCCCGAGTCAGCGCCTCGATGCCGCCCTTCGTGGCGTCGTATGCCGTGAAGGCTCGGTGAGCCCGGGTAGCGCCACCAGAACTCATGTTGATGATGCACCCGCCGCCCTGCTTGGCCATGATCCGAGCCGCAGGCTGCGAGACGAGGAAGTGCCCAGTGAGATTCACGTCTACGATGCGACGCCACCAGGCTTCGTCCGCTTCGAAGAAATGCAGCATCGGGCTCACGATGCCAGCGTTGTTCACGATCACATCGAGTCGACCGTGCCTGGCCATCGCGGCGTCGATCATGGCGTTCACCTGATCGGAATTCGACACGTCCGCAACACCAGCCATAGCCGATCCGCCGCGTGCGTTGATCGAATCGACGACCTCCGTGACGAGCGATTCGTCGATGTCGTTGACCACGACGGGGCAGCCCTGGCCAGCGAATCGTTCGGCTATTGCTCGGCCGATCCCTTTGCCGGCGCCGGTGACGAGGACCACCTTGCCGTTCAATGACGCATACGTGTTGCTCATGTTGCTTCTCTCCTAGAGATCGTTGGCGAGCCGATTTATGAGATCGGCAATGGCTTGTTCGTCGCGGCGGTAGTACGTCCAGCCCTTTCGAGGCGTGGCGAGTACGAGTCCTGCATCGACCAGCACCTTCAGGTGTCTCGATGCGGCTGGTTGACTCACACCGAGCTTGTCGACGATGAATTGATTACAGGCGCCGTGTTCGACCGGGTCGCCGTGTTCCTGCGGGGGGAAATGCGCAGCGGGGTCCTTCAGCCACTGCAGTATCTGCAGGCGACGTTCGCTCGCCAGCGCCTTTAGCGCCGACTCGAGATCAACAAGTGGGAGGGTTCCTAGCGACATAGCTATATAACTAACACGTTATGTGAATTCCGACAAGTAGCTGGGCGCCAATCCTCCGATACGGTCATTTCGTGCGGTTCTTGTCCTATCTGAGCCCGGGGTTTCCCCGATCGTTGTTCGAGCTCTTGGGTGAGGTCGTCGACGCTGATGTCTCGTTCGATGAAACGCTCTCCGGGCCCGCGACCGGCGAAGATCCGTTTCGCGAAGGCAGTGCGGATTTCGGATGGATCTGCTCCACCTCGTACGTCGACCTGTCGACTCGTGGTGACAGTCCAACCATCCAGCTCGCAGGTGTTGCCTGGGTGCCCGACGATCCCGACGCGAAGGGTCGCCCCGTGTACTTCGGCGACGTGGTCGTCCGGGCTGATTCACCCATCGAGTCGTTCGCTGACTTGGCAGGGTCACGGATTGGGTGCAACGACGCGGTGAGCCTGAGCGGCCACCATTCACTGCGCTTCGCGATGCACGACCGCGGATTCGATGAAGAGACGTTCGCCGAGCTCGTCTTCACGGGCGGTCATCACACGTCGCTCGACATGGTCATCGCGGGAGACATCGATGCCGCTGTCACCGACTCGGTCGTTCGCACCGCCCGAGCGCGCATCGACGAGAACGTCGCCGACCTTCGGATCATCGAGCGGTTGGGCCCCTGGCCGGTGCAACCTTTGGTCGCTCGATCGACGCTCGACACCGAAGAGATCGACACCGTTCGTCGCCTCATTCTCGAGGCCACGGATCGTCCCGACATCAAAGCCGCACTCGGCGCGGCCGCCCTGTCACATCTCGTCGAAGTCGGACCGGAGCACTACGCCGATGTGCGAGCTGCGATGTCCCGGCTACCCATGGACTGACATGCTGCTGTCAGGGTTGATCTCTCGATTTCGGCTGTAGAAGCCCACGTCGATCGTACGACCGGTGTATCGACCGGTGACCTGCAGGGGATCAGCCTCGTGGTCATGCCCCGCCTCGACCGCTTCGATCAGCTCGGCCATGACCTGTCCTGCAACCCCTGCGTTCTTGTACTGGTTTCCACTGGTCCCGATCGCCATGTAGAAACCATCGAGATCGCTTCGGTCGTAGATCGGGATCCAGTCATCGCTCACGTCGTAGAGATCGACGATGCCCTTCTTCTCATGGGGCACGCCGCCGAGTGACGGAATCCGACGGTTGGCACGCAGGACCTGTGTCTGCCACTGGTCCTCATCGAGGGTCTGATCGTAATTGTCGGGGTCGACGATCTCGTGAGGATCACAATCGGCATCGACGCTGCCGAGCAGCACGTTGTTGCCCACCTCGGGTCGAAAGTAGAAGCCGATGTCGTCGTCCGCACCGACCACACCGTTGGCCATGAAGTCGAGGCCTTCGGGTGCCGGAATGTGGTGCACTTCATGACGAAGCGCTGCAGTCTTGATGTTCATCGAGTCGTACACGCCCGCCATCTTGTTGATGATCGCACTGTGTGGACCTGCAACGTTGATGACCACCGGCGCGGTGATCGACCGACCGTCGGACAAGGTGACCCCGCTTGCGCGTCCACCGGCCTGATCGATCGACGTGACCTCGGTGTTGAACCAGAATGTTGCGCCCTCGGCTTCGGCTCCCCGCTGCAGGTTGTGGCACGAGAGCTGGGGGTCGGAGACGTACCCTCCGTCACCCGTAAAGAACGCGTGGCTGAACGTTTCGGTCGCGTCGCGCCAGAAGGCGTCGTCGTCAGGCCTGGTTGGAGGCCCGTACAAACCGACGTCGAGATAGGGCAACTTCTGACGCAGTTGGTCGAGGTCCCATCGTTCGTACGGAATGTCGAGTTCGTCCCACAGCGACACCACGCGCTCCACGTGGTGCCCATCTTTCGAGGCGAGCAATAGCTGGCCGCACTGATGGAACTCGATCAGTCCGAGTTCGTCATCGACGCCGATGTAGTTGGCCCAGTCCGTCCAATACTGCGCACCCTCCCAGGACAGGGTCACACCGGGCGACGTCGAATAGCTGAAGCGCACGATGGCACACGAGTTGCCGGTCGAGCCGGCGCCGGCAGCGTGGGTCTTGTCGACGCTCAGGGTGCGATGACCGCGGCGCGACATCTCGAGAGCAATGGCAGAACCGATCACGCCTGCACCGATGATGATGGCGTCGTAGTCGGTGTCGTTTGAGCTCATTGGATTCCTTTCACGAACGCATCCGGGAACCGGATGGATCGAAAGCGGGTTCTTGCAGGAGGTGGGCAGCGTGACGTTCGCCGACGAGAGGTATCTCGAAGGGCGTCTCCGCAGACATATCTTCGACGTTGATGTAGGCGAGCGCCAGACTCTGCCCGGTCCGATGGCCGTATCCACCTGAAGTCACGAAACCCGACACCCGATCGCGGACGTACACGGGTTCAAATCCGGACACGTCAGACGTGGTCGCGTCCACACGCAGAAGCACGAGTTTCTTGTCAGCACCCTTCTCCCGATCGGCGAGTGCCGCATCGCGACCGGTGAAACCGGGCTTTTCGTAGTCGACGAAGTGGGCCATGTCGTTTTGTGACGGGGTGTAGTCCGGACTGAACTCGCGTCCCCAGGTGCCAAAGATCTTCTCGAGACGCATGCTCAACAACGCATGTACGCCGACGTTTCTGATGTCGACGTCAGCGCCTGCCTCGTGGAGCTTGGTGTACACGTGGCGCATGTACATCGTTGGTGTCCAGATCTCGAAGCCCAGCTCGCCCGTGAGCGAGAGTCGGTCGACCCTCGCAGGGGCCAAGCCGATGTTCATGTCGGCAACCGACATGAACGGGAACGCTTCGTTGCTGAGATCGGTTCTGGTGAGCTGCTGCAACACGTCGCGAGAGCGCGGGCCTGCGATCGCCAGGCCCATCCACTGGTCGGTCACGTTTTGAACCAACACACCCTCGGACGGGAGGAAGCGAGCGAACCAGCGCATCTGGAATTCCTGCATTGGGCCAGAGCCGGTCATCACGAATCGTTCGGATCCTGAGTCGTCTGGACCGGCGACACAAAAGACGGTGAAGTCGCCGATGATCCGGCCCGCTTCGGACAGCATCACGCCCAGGCGACTGCGACCAGGTGTTGGTAGCTTCGTCGCCAGCAGAACGTCGAGCCATTCCCGAGCGTTGGGGCCGCTCACTTCGAATTTCGAGTACGAGCTCGTATCGATGATCCCCGCACCGGTGGTCGTGGCAGCCACCTCTTCACCCACGGCCTCGAAGCTGTTCGGGCGAAAGAAGGTCGGAATGTCCTCCGCGGCCTCTCCGGCTCGGGCAAACCACATCGGTACCTCGAGGGGCGCAATCTGACCGAACACCGCACCGGAATCCTTTTGAAGGTCGTAGATAGGTGTGGTCTTGGCCGGACGTCCTGCCGGCCAGCTCTCGTTCGGGAACGCGACGCGGAAACGCCACTCGTAGAACTGGGTGGAGGTCTCTAACGTGTACGCCTCGTTGGCGAATGACCCGAACCGAGCGGGGTCCATGGAGAACGTGTCTTCGTCGGTCTCACCGTCGATGATCCACTGCGCGAGCGCGAGCGCGACTCCACCCGACTGACTGAACCCCGCCATGCATCCGCAAGCGAGCCAATAGCCGGGCATACCACGCACCGGACCCATGAGCGGGTTGCCGTCGGGGGTGAACGTGAACGGCCCGTTGATGGCGTTCTTGATGCCAGCATCGTGCATCATGGGAAAACGCTCGAAACCCTTCTCGAGTGAGTCGGCGAGGTGCTCGAGCCGTGGTTCGAGGAGTTCGGATCCGAAGCTCCATGGCGTCCCGTCGAGCGACCACGGGATCGGATTTGGCTCGTACACGCCGAAGAGCAAACCGCCCATCTCTTCTCTGACGTAGAGCCCACCATCGAGATCGACCGTGACCATCGACTCCTCTTTCTGGTCCATGACGCCGGCGAGCTGTTCGGTCAGCAAATAGTGGTGCTCGTACGGAATCAGGGGCAGCTCGAGGCCGACCATTTGACCGACCTCTCTGGCCCAGAGTCCGGCGGCGTTGATGACGTGCTCGGTGTGGATCGTGCCCTGATCGGTGATCACGTTCCAGGTGTCGTCGTCTCGTCGCTCGAGCGAGGTCACCAGCGTTTGTTGGTAGACCTCGGCGCCGGCAATTCGAGCTGCCTTCGCGTATGCGTGCGTGGCGCCATACGGGTCGAGGTACCCGTCGGCGGGATCGATGAGTGCACCCATGACCTGGGTGTGATCGGTGAGGCGGCTGTACTTCGGGATCTCGTCGGGCCCGACCAGCCACGACTCGATTCCCAAGGTGGTGTTGAGTTCGTCCACGATCTTGAGGAAGTCCCATCGCTCGGGTGTTGCCGCCGTGGTGCACGTGCCCACGCGGTGAATGCCGATGTCTTGCTCGCTGATCTCGGCCACTTCGTCGTAGGTCTGAATGCTGTACGCCTGCAGTCGGGCCATGTTGACCGAACCGTTCAACGAATGAAACCCGGCCGCCGCATGCCAGGTGGACCCTGCGGTCAGCTGTTTGCGCTCGACGAGGACCACGTCTTTCCAACCGAGTTTCGTGAGGTGATAGAGCACCGCAACACCGACGATGCCACCGCCGATCACCACTGCCCTCGCTTCGTTCTTCACTCCTGCTCCCCATCCACTGAGCTTTGATCGAGTAACTGGACATTACTGTCCAGTTGAAGGCGAAGGCAATAGAATTTCAGCGGTGGTGATGCCGCCAGCGTGAAAGGATGGTGGTGTGTCGATGCAGACCTCAGCACCAAACGTGAAGGTCACGAAGCAGCAATGGCTCGACACCGCCTACGAGCGCCTGGTCAGCAGCGGCATCGGAGCGGTCAAGGTGGCGAAGCTCGCAGCCAAACTCGACGTGTCTCGATCGAGCTTCTATTGGTATTTCGAGGATCGCGAAGACCTTCTCCAACACCTGATCGCGCGGTGGCGAGAGCACAACATCGACCCGATGGTGCAGGCCTGTTCAGTTCCTGCGCAGACGTTGACCGAGGCAACGCTGCACATCTTCGATGTGTGGGCGAACCCGGATGCCTTCGACGAACGACTCGAGCTTGCGATCCGTGCCTGGGCTGGCGGAGATGTCGCACTCGCCGGTGAACTCACGCTCGCTGACAACCTGCGCATCGATTCGATCGCAGCGGTTCATGAACGATTCGGCCAAACCCCGGAGCGGTCGATCGTCTTGGCGCGCGTGCACTTCCTCTCGCAGATCGGGCGGTACACCCTCGGGCTGAACGAGACCTGGGAAGAACGCTCCGCTGTCGCCCCGTTGTACGTCGAGGCCTTTACGGGCGCAAGTCCGTCCGGCGCCGAGGTGGCCGCGTTCAAGGCTCGAATTGAGGCCCTCGATTCGAGCGAGTGAAACGCAACCACCATCAGGCGAGTCACTGAAACCACATCCGACCTACTGTTGAATCGATGAACACCGCATCCGGGTCAGCTGATCATGAACTTGCCAAGGAGGCGACCTTTGGCGGCATCGGCATCGAGGTCGATCGCACCATCGATGTGATCGATATGTCCGACTTCGATACCAGGCGAGACGAGATCGACGAATCACTCTGGCGAGCGGCGACCGAGACCGGCTTCTTCCAGCTCGTTGGGCACGGCATCGAACAGTCGACCATCGATGCAGCCTTCGGATTCGCCGAACGCTTCTTCGCTCTTCCCGAGCACATCAAAGCCGAACGCGCGATGCCTCAGGCCAGCAACAGTGGCTGGGAGTTCAAGACGCAACGCCGACCGTCGACGGGCACGCTCGATGAGAAGGAATCGTTCCAGGTCACCAGATCCAGGATGGATGGGTTGGGGCTGTGGCCAACCGAAGAGCAGCTATCGGGGTTTCGTGAGGCGATGCTGATCTTCGAAGAGGCCAACCACGCCGTGGCCATGCAGGTGTTGTCTTCATTCGCCCGCAGACTCGGATTTCCCGACGAGTTCTTCACCGAACGACACGACCCATCGTCGTCGCATTATCAAAGCACTCTTCGCCTTCTCCACTACTTGCCGATGCGAGTGGAGGACCTCGATCCGACGATCTGGCGCGCTGGCGCACACACTGACTACGACTGCCTCACACTGCTGCATCAGATGCCGGGGCAGCGGGGACTGCAGGTGTCACCAGGTAGTGAGGCCGCGCAGCGAAAGGACCCCGAACAACCTCTGGAGTGGACGAGCATCGAACCCACTGAGGGCGTCATCACCTGCAACATCGGCGACATGCTGATGCGCTGGAGTGATGAGCAGCTGCCGTCCACGCTTCACCGGGTCCGGATGCCACGAGCCGACGAATATCTCGGACCTCGGTACTCGATTGCGTACTTCGCGCAAGCCAACCGGGATGCCGTCATCGAGAGCCCGTCTGGGAGCTTCCAGCCGATCACCGCGGCCGACTATCTCACACAGCGAATCCAGGCGAACTTCCGAGAGGCTTAGCCACGAAACGCCTCCTATCTCACACTGACACGGTCGCTGCAGGATGCCATCCGGGCTTGTTCCAGAGTCGCCGAAGCCTGGTGCGCCACGACGTGTCACTTTGCAGATCGCTCCACAGCAATCGCAGCTGCGAGAACTGAATATCGAACGGGTTCGACGATTCGATCTGTGTGGTCAATCCGTAGTTCGGACGGTTGGTCTCGGCTTGGAATGTGCCGAAGAGGCGATCCCATATGATCAAGATGCCGCCGTAGTTGACGTCGAGGTAGTGCTGGTCTGCACCGTGGTGCGCCCGGTGATGAGACGCGGTGTTGAACACGGCCTCAACCCAAGCGGGAAGGGTCCGCACCACCTCGGTGTGAATCCACGTTTGGTATCCAACGACGACGCCCGTGGCAAGCAGCGCGACGGTTGGCGAAAACCCGACCAGTACGAGCGGCAGGCTGAATCCAACGGTGAGCAGAGCGTCGAAGAATCCGAGGCGCAAGCCCGTGGTCTGGTCATAGGTCTCCGAGCTGTGATGCACCGAGTGGTACAGGTCCCAAGGCAAACGGTGCTCGTGTTCGAACCGGTGCTCCCAGTAGTAGATGAAGTCCGCCAGGAGTACTGCGATGAGCGCGGTCCACCAATTCAACGGGATGGACCACGCCATGGCGCCAGCGATTCGTTCGAACAGCGCGAACCAGATCGCCACGCCGAGGGCGCCAGCGGGAATGACGAACAGCAGCGAGCTGGTGTTCGCGAGCATCTCCTTGACGCGTCCCCAGCTGAGGTCTGCGCGGCGCCAGAGCCAAACAAGCTCGATGAGCAAGATTGGGACAAAGGCGAATTCGAGTACGTCGATGATCTGTTGTATTCGGTCTTCCATGTCCAAATTATAGGAGTCACTCCCATTTTCGTCATCATTCTTAAGTATGATGTTGCTATCATCATTCCGATGATGTCCTTGAGAGCGCGAAACAGGCAGAACGCTATGCGGCTCACCCAACGAACCGCGCTCGATCTCTTCATCGAACACGGCTTCGATGAAGTAACGGTCGGTCAGATCGCCGACGAAGTTGGCATGGCGGCGTCGACGCTCTACCGACACTTCGACACCAAAGAGGCGATCATCTTGTGGGATGAACACGATCGCGAAATTGATGCAGCTCTGGAACGGGAGCTCAAGGTCCGACCGCCATGGGAGGCAATGTGTGTGGCGTTCGTCGAGGGTCTTGGCTCAAAGTACGATGCGGATCTTGATTTTCAGCTCAAGAGAATCAGCTACATCTACGAAACCACGCAGCTGCACGCTGCGGCGGTGGAGGCCGACTTCAACGATCGTGCCGATCTCACTGCCGGGCTGAGTCACTTCCTGTCGAAGAAACAAAGGCGCACTGCTCCCCTGCTCGCAGGAGCCGCGATGCTCGCTCTCGATACGGCGCTTGACAACTGGCAGCAACAAGACGCCAAAAGGTCGCTCGGCACGCTCATCGTGGAAGCGTTCGAAGCACTCTCACACCTCGGCGACATCAACTAGGCCAAAAAAAGGGGTCTGACCCCTTTTTGGCGAAAGGGGTCAGACCCCCTAGCGTCGTTTGATGTGGGCCCGGGGATGCCGGCTCAGTGAACCTCAGAGGGCGAGTTCACGCATCGATGTGAGAACGAATGGCTGGGCTTCGAGCCAGTCTCGCCACGATTCGGTTCGGAACAGCTCGTATTCGTCTGTGCGGACGTGATTCGAATCCGACTCGATGATCTCGATCTCGCCCGGCCCTGGAACGCAAGGGTGGAACGCGCAATACACGAGATCTTCGCCGAGGTTGGACAACATGGCTTCGTAGTCGGGAGCCTGATCACGTGTGCGATCAAAATCGGTCTCAAGCACCGTGTCGAAGACCGGCATGCCTGCTTCCCTCGCCTGCTCCACGAATTCGACAAACTGATCCTCGGTCGTTCCACCGAGGTGACCGTTGGGTCCATATCCGTCGAACGTGCTGGTGATGAGCACTGGAATTCCGTACTCGACACCGAGTGCGATGTACCGTTCGCACCACTCGGGTGCGAGCGCCGACCCCATGTGTGCATCCAGATGTGTGACGTCGATACCGGCAGCGAGCGCGACGTCGATCTGGGCTCGCCACTCTGTCTCGACGGCGTCGGGATGAGCCTTCGATCTCGTGTCAGCGACAGTGCGCCACAAGAATCCATCACTGTCCACGAGGCCAGAAGAAGCCGTCGCGTTCGATATCGGTCGCCAGCGATAGTGCTGTTGTTCAGCATTGAGAGTGAGGTGGACACCCACATCGAGGGTCGGTTCTTCCGCCGAAAGGGCGGCGATCTCAGAGAACCATGGACATGGAACCATTACCGAGCCTGCGGTGATCGTGCCCAGCCGGCACAGCTCAACGAACGCGGTGTTGGTGCCGTGACACATTCCCACGTCGTCTGCGTGGATCACGACGCGGGTCTGACCGCCCATCACTTCGAGCCGTAGTAGCGATCGCCGAAGTCACCCATGCCCGGTATGAGGTACCCCTCGGGGCCCACCGAATCGCCGACGGCGACAGCGTAGACCTGGACGTCGGGGAACTGTCCGGTGATCGACTCGATTCCGCCCACCGACGCGATGAGCGTGAGAAAGCGAATGTCGGTCACGCCGAATTCCTGGAGGCGCGAGATCGTCGCCAGCGCGGTCTTGCCGGTACCGATCGCTGGATCGAGCAAGAGCACGCGGCTTTCGGCGACCTGCTCGGGAAGCTTCAGGTAGTACTCCACCGTCGCGCCCACCCGTTTGTCGTGATACACGCCGAAGTGCCCAGCGAGACTGTCGGGCAACGTGTCGATGGCGGTCTCGAGCATCGCCGCACCCGATCGGAGGATCGCAATTGGCGCGACCAGTTCGGTGAGCAACAGCGCTTCTGTTTTCGCGAGCGGCGTTTCGATCGAAACTTCGCTCGTTCCAAGATCGGCGGTTGCGGCGTACACCAGCTGACGGGTCAACGTGGCCACAGCAGCACGAAAGATCGGGCTCGGGGTCGAGTTGTCTCGCACCTGGCCCAAGGCATGTCGTGCAATCGGATGGTCGATCGTGTGGACCTGAGAACTCATCGGTGGCTCCTTGAGGCGTACATCAAAACACGGTTCCGTCGCTGTCGAGGTGAAGGGGTGGCGTGCCACTCGGCGTTCGGGCGAACGCCAGCGCTCTGCCAGCCGCCCAGGTTCCACCCTCGAGAATTTCGGCTAGCTGAAGTTCGGGTCGATCGAGCAGCACTCGAACTCGAGCGGCCACCTCGTCCAAGAGTGTCACGGTGAGGGCGCGCCATTCGACGATCAGTTGACTGTCCGGCTGATGTTTGATCTCTGCGAGCGCCGGGTCGCGCAACGCCAACACCCCGGTCTCGAACAACAATCCGCCATTGCGGTATTCGGGCAACCCGGTGAGCCGCTCGAGACCGGAGACGGCAATGCCATTCCGCTCGAGCGTCTCGGCGAGCGAGTACGTCATCCATTGGCTCAGTTTGTGGAACGGCACGATGGCGTCGAGGCCGTCACCGAACGGCGGGTAGAACCATGCGTCGCCGAGTGACAGGTTGTCGCGAACCAGGCGCTCCGGCCAGATCGGCGCCAGGACATCGAGCACGAGCTCGAGGAGCGCTCCGGCATCGGGATGGGCGAGTGCATCGACGATGTCGCCAGGGCGACCGTTGGGAAAGACGTCGGGGCGCTGTTCGATCGCCGAGCCGAGGCTGCGCACGATGTCGAGACGGCCAGCGAGACCGACCAGCGGGTTCGTCTCGCTGACCTGAAACCCATCGGCCAGCGCGACCTCCGATAACTCGAGCAATGCCGCAGCTTCGGTGCGAGCGCTGCCATCGGTGGAGAACGCACCGTTGAGGAACATGTCGAGGCTCGCGAGACCCAGCCCCTCCGACCGACCGATCGCCGTGGCCGATCCGGGTGCGGTGAAGGCCCAATCGGGACCGGCGCCAGCATCGAGGAGAACCGATGGGATGACCAGGTCAACGCCGACCCGCGCCGCCTCGGTGGCTTCGAGGCCCGCGAGGTGGTCGAGCAACCGTGTTTCGAGCTCGGTGGCCCCGGATGCCGCAAAGTGACGCCAGCGGGAGTGATATGGAATGTCGAGCGAGGGGTATTGGCCGAGGGTGACCGCAACGACGTGTTCGGCGCAGCCATCCAGAGCGTCTTCGTGTAGCTCGAAGACGCCACCCCCGCTGCGTACGTGCTGGGTCACACGAGCGCACTGCGCTCGGACCGCCTCGGCGGTCAGCAGAGCCCGGGCACTGTCGATCGAGCTCATTCGTCGAGCGTTCGACCGACGACGTCATCGAGGTCGCCGACAACCGGGTCATCGGTGAAGTAGCCCGCGGCCTTCTTCGCAGCGATCTCGACCTGAGCGTCGGCGGGGATGAGCTCGTCGGGGAGGCTCAAGCGGTTGACGACTTCGATCCCACTACCGGCGATCGCGTCGTACTTCATGTTGCTCATCGAGTGCAGATTGTGGATCTTGGTGATGCCGAAGTACTGGAGCACGTCGGGCATGAGCTCTTGGAATCGAGCGTCTTGCACCCCTGCGACACACTCGGTCCTCTCGAAGTAGGTCGACGCCATGTCGCCGCCGTCCTGTCGCTTCCGAGCGTTGTAGACCATGAACTTCGTGACTTCGCCGAGCGCTCGACCTTCCTTGCGGTAGTAGACGACAAGGCCGACTCCCCCGCGCTGAGCGGTGCGTGCCGCATCCTCGATGGCCCAGGTGAGATATGGCCGGCACGTGCAGATGTCGGACCCGAACACGTCGGACCCATTGCACTCGTCGTGCACCCGTAGTGTGAGCTCAACCTCGGGATTCGCGAGGTCGGCGGGGTTTCCGAAGATGTACGCCGTGGTGCTACCGATGGGTGGCAACAACACTTCGAGATCGGGGCGGGTGACGAGCTCGGGATACATCCCTCCGGTCTCCATGTAGAGCGTGCGTCGCAAGGCAGCTTCACCGACGCCGAAGCGGGTGGCCATGGAAGGAAGATGCCACACGGGGTCGAGCGCAACCTTGGTGACCGCAGCGTCACCTTGGGCCTTCACGAAGGTGTTGTCGACCTCGAGTCGACCTTGGCTCACCGCCTCGGCGAGTTCGGGAAGCTGGAGATGTGCCTGCGTCACGGCGATCGTCGGCTGCACGTTGTAGCCGTCTTCGAGGAAGCTGTTGAAGTACCGCTTGATACCCGCTCCCCACGGATCGATCGACACGATCCTTCCGGGTTCACGCCACGATGGTTGCGGCTCGATTGGGGTGGTCGGCTCGGTATCGGTCAGGTCAGGGCGATGATCCTGAGGGAACGCACCCTGGGCGATCGAGAGCGCTCGATAGATCGAGTAGCTGCCGCCGTGGCTGCCGATCGCGTTGCGGTCGGCCTTGTCGGAGATCGTGCCGATGATCGGGCCGCGGTGCTCCGGCGTGTCCGCGCCCCAGTTGACCTCGACGAATCGGCCGGACTTGTGGGCCGTGTGGGATGTCAGAACAACGTGCGGATCCATGACCACCTCTGCATCTTGTCGAAAGGGGGAACCTTCGACGTTACAGGGTCTCCGTCGGACGCGACACCGCTGCGGTCAACCCAACGAGTCGACCGCAGCGAAACCCAGGCGATGGCTATTCAGCTGGCGGAAGGGCGACCTGAACCACCGTCTCGCTGATATCGCCCTCGACCGTGATGGTTCCAGTGCTCAACTGGTGGAGGAGCAGACCTTCGTCCTCTCCGGTTCCTTCCATGATTGCCAAGCTCAGGGTTGGGCCTCCAGACCTGGGAACGAGGCCGGATCTCACCATTGAACCGGTGGCGACGACGTATCGATGGCTTCCGATCCCGAGCGTGTTCGCCTCAGGTCCGAAGAGGAAGATGTCGAACGAGTCGACCCCACCGTCTGGCGCCGTGCACTGACTCGTGTAGTGCTCGGTCTGCGGATCAGCGTCGTCGTCCTCGACCACTCCAGTGAACTCACAGTCGGGCGTCACCTCGACGGCTTCGACGTCGGTTCCGTTGATCCGCAACGAGGACAACTCCTCTCCGACGGCCCACTGCATGTGCACAACTCCACCCTCGTCGCCGAACGATCGGCCCGAGACATAGATCAGCTCGCCTTCGTATGGTCCGACTCCTTCCGCCACGCCGACGAAGCGAGCATGGGCGCTTGGCTGGCCGTCCCACATGTAGCCGGCGTACATGAAGCCCGAGTCGCTCAGGCCGGTTATCGGTGTGAAGGGCACGGTCGATCCATCGTGAAACTCCGGATCGTCGTAGCGAGTAAACACGTATTGCTGAATCGTCTCGAAGGGCACCACGTTGTTCTCGCGGAACTTGCACGATTGGGTAGTCGTGTAATTCAGATCATCGGGAGTCGTATCCTCCGCACCGAAGTTGCAGTCACCGACTGCGAAGCCCGTCATTTCGAGCGGCTCCTCGGGTTCTGCCACCGCCGCCGAGTTGGTCGACTCGTCATCGGGAATGACCGCGACCTCGTCGGGCTCGTCAGGCACGATCACGTCGGGTTCTTCGTCGGCCTCGAGGCTGAGCGGCACGGTCTCCTCGGGTATGTCGACGGTGTCGATCTCGCCGCCGTCGTCTTGGTTGAGCACAGCGATGAGCGCTCCGATGCCCACGACGAGGATGAGGGCTGCTGCCACCGCCATCCAGGTGCGAGAAACGGTTGGGGGCTTCTTCTGATCTGGGTTGAGCATGATGACCTCCACGGTCGGTTGGGTGGTCTGCTCGGCGATCCGTTGTTGGATCGATTCCCAGGCCGTTGACGATGGAGTTGCTCGATCGGCGATCTGGGACAGATCGTGTTCAACTCGCTCGGTGAACTTGCTCATGTCTCCAGCTCCTTTCGTAACGTGGCGAGACCTCGCCGGAGGTGCGACCGCGTTGTCGCAGCGGGCGTGTCGGTGATCGATGCGATCTCCGAAGCCCGATATCCGCCGTAGTACCGAAGGACGACAGCGATCCGCTGATCCTCCGGCAACCGGTCCAACACGTCCCAGAGTTCATCCGCATCGCTGGCCAAGCCTGCGGGTGGTTCTGGTCGGTGATGTTCCATCACCCGACGTCGTCGCAGAGACGATTTACATCGACTCACGACGGCGCTGCGGAGATACGCACCAGGCTTGCGGATCTCATCGAGCCGTCGAGAGACCTCGACGAAACTGTCTTGCACGAGATCTTCGGCTTCGGCGTTGTTCCCCACCAAGGTGAAGGCGAGCCGTACCATGCCGACGTACTCCACCTGATACAGGCGTTCGAGTGTTTCGGCGTGTTCGGCGACCGGTGTGGTCGTGGTTCTCACTTGCTCCATCATTAACTACGGCGAGCGAGAACACCGAAGTGTTGCAAGCGTTCGAATATTTCTTGCTGATCTCGGGTTGACGTACCTCGTCGACGAGACTGAGTCGCAAGAGGAGCCGATCATGCCAACCGAGACCATTTCGTTCGTCGGCGGAGCGGGAGCTCGGCTCGAGGGCATCTTGCATCGAGCCGAAGGTGAGCCCAAGGGCGCCGTGCTGTTGGCGCACTGTTTCTCGTGTGGGAAGGACATCCATACGACGAGTCGGCTGGCCAACGCTCTGGCAGCCGCAGGGTATGCGGCGTTTCGATTCGACTTCACCGGTCTGGGCGAGAGCGATGGAGCGTTCGAAACAACCAGTGTGAGCTCAAACGTGTCTGACCTGACCCGAGCGGCGGTCACGCTGATCGAGCTCGGCTTCGGTCCGTGCGCACTTGTCGGCCACAGCCTGGGCGGTGCCGCTGCGTTGCTCGCTGCGCATCGGCTCAAGACCGTCGACGCGGTCGTCACGATCGCAGCACCGAGCACCGTGACCCACGTCCAACATCTCTTCACCGAACACGTCCCCACGATCAGAACCGAGGGCAAGGCCGAGGTCTCGCTGGGCGGAGCACCGTTCTGTCTGGGCGAGGTGTTCCTCGATGACCTCGCCGGCCACGACGTGCTCGATGCTGCGTCCGAACTCGCCGTTCCCTATCTGGCGATCGTCGCCGCTGCCGACGCCGTGGTCGAGCCAGCGAGTGGCCACGCGATCGCGGCCGCGGCACCCAATGGTCGGGTCGTCGAGATCGAGGGAGCCGACCATCTCTTCAGCAAGCGAGTGCATGCCGATCAGGCCGCCATCGAGCTCATTTCATTCCTGGATGAAGTGAAAGGGTTCGACACGTAGAGTCTGGCCATGGACGATCAACTCGAGCACGTTCCGGAGGATTGGTCGACGGCGCTGGCGATCATCGCCCATCCCGACGACATGGAGTACGGAGCAGCCAGCGCCGTGGCGAGGTGGACCGAGCAGGGCAAGACCATCGGTTATCTGTTGGTCACCCAGGGCGAGGCCGGCATCAACACGATGGACCCCGCCGAAGTGGGGCCGCTTCGCATGGCTGAGCAAGTTGCGAGCTGCGCCGTCGTCGGGGTCGATGACGTCGAGTTCCTCTCGCATCCAGATGGGCTGGTCGAAGGCGGTGTGGCGCTTCGCCGCGATCTCACCACTGCGATCAGAGCACGCAAACCAGACGTGCTGCTCGGCATCAACCACCGCGATTCTTGGGGTGGGCCGAGCTGGAATCACGTCGACCACCGGGTCGTCGGTTGCGCGGTGCTCGACGCCGCACGCGATGCGGGGAACACCTGGTTGTTTCCCGAAGCAGGTGATCGGTGGGGCGGGGTTCGGTTCGTTGCGATGGCGGGTTCGCCGCACGCAACACACGGGGTCGACGTGACCGACCACCTCGCCGCGGGCGTCGAATCGCTTCGTTGCCACGAGACGTACCTCGCACATCTCGATGGTGACATGGCCGACCCGACTGCATTCCTTGGTGAGGCGGCTCGCGGTGCCGGCCCCCGACTCGGCGTGCAGGCAGCTGCGACATTCGAATTGATCTACGTCTGACCGATCGAGCGACGCGCCGCCTTACGCTGCGAGCGTGAGCATGACGGCCGAGAGCGACAACAGATCTGCCGTTCGATCGGCATCGAGCACGTTTCTCTCCTTTGGCGTACCGATCGCCATGCTCGGCATCATCTGGCCGGATGTCCGCGAGCGTTTCGACCAGACCCTTGGCACCCTCGGGATCGTCGCACTCGTGTACGGCTTTGGGCGCATGTCCACTGCGCTTACCGGACCCACGTTGTCTCGATGGTTCGGCCTCGGTCGGGCGTTCGTGGTGGTCCTACTCGCGCTGGCGACCTCAATTGGTGCTCTTGCTGCCTCCGTGTCGTGGCCGATGTTTCTGGTCAGCGTTGCGTGCATCGGTTTGTGTTCGGGTTCACTCGATTCACTGGGAGTCGGATTCATCACGGAGATTCGTGACGTCGGCAGCGCGGGGTTGATCCACGGTGCGTACGGGGTCGGGGCGACGCTGGGGCCGTTGTTGGTCGTCGTCCTACCGAACTGGCGGATCGCAGTTGCCGGCTCGGGCCTCATCGTTGTTGGCGCTGCGGTGATCGCCTTGCGTTCCCGAGAGTCGTGGCCCGACATCGCGCCGCACGTCAAGACCGTGGGAAGTCGGCCGCCGTTCGTACCTGCCGCGTTGTCTCTCGGCGCATTCTGCGCGTTCGTCGCCATCGAGGTCACGACTGGCCAGTGGGCGTTCACGCAACTCACCGAGGCGCGCAACTCCGGCGAGACCCTGGCGGCTGTGGCGGTCTCGCTCTTCTGGGGAGGCGTCACCGTTGGCCGCCTCGCCCTCGTTCGACCGGCGGTTCGTGACCTCACCGATCGAATTGGGCTTTCGCGGCTGTCGATAGCGTCGCTGATCTTCGTCGCGTCACTTTCGTTCGTGCCTCCGATGCTCGCCATTCCGATGCTCGCATTGTCGGGGCTTGCCCTCGCCCCCATCGTGCCCACTCTCTTCGCATCGACCGCCTCGCGTGTCGGTGGGAACCACGCGCAACAGCTGGCAGTCCTCCAGCTGGTTGCAACCAACATCGGCGGTATCGGTGTCCCGTTTCTCACCGGCCAGCTGGTCGATGCGGTGGATGCGAGCGTGATCATCGTCGTGATCGCCACCTCGGGGGCGATCGGAGCTCTGCTGTTGAGCGCCATCGAGCGTCTCCCCGAACAACCAACTACAGCCAGCACGAGGGTCGAAGAGTAGGTACTTGACATATGCGTGAGCGCTCACGTACCTTGCAAGGATGAAGACTCTCGATCTTGTCACCACACTTCTCGACACCGCAACAACACTCACGCGGCGTCTCGACGGTTCACTCTCGTCAATCAAGGGCATCACCTTCAGCGAGTATCAGATGCTCAGCGCGCTCCGTGACCAACCCTTAGCGACGGCGACTCGTGTCGACATCGCCGGATCCGTTGGTCTGACCCCGTCGGGAATCACTCGCGCATTGAAGCCAATGGAGAAGCTCGGCTTCGTCGAGACGACGAAGGATGCGCGAGATGCAAGGAAATCACTCGCCAAACTCACCGCTGCCGGACACGAGCTCGTGAAGGACGCCGATGGCGTGGTTCACGACACCGTCGGCGACCTCGCAGCGTTCACTTCGCTCAGCGATGACGAGCGCGAGCACCTGGCGTCGGTCATGAAATCGGTGACAGCTTCCTAACGCTGAAACCCGGTGATGTAGGAGTTGAGCTGCTGGTTGGTGTCTTCGAGGTGCGCGACCGTCGACTTCACGACATCACCAATCGAGATGACGCCGACCAGCCGGCCATCTTCCACGACGGGCACGTGCCGAAACCGTCCCTCGGTCATCAACGACATCAAGTCGTCGAGGCTGTCGGCGGGGTCGCACGTTGTCACGGTGGCCGTGGCGATGCTTGAAACGGAGTCCTCCAACAAGGCACCACCGCGAGCGTCGAGGTGACGAACGATGTCGCGCTCGGACAAGATGCCGTCGACACTGGTGCCGTTGGCGGAAACGACGAGTGCCCCGAAATTCTTCTCTTTCAGCAAGCGCACTGCGCTTGCGATCGTGTCGTCTGGCCGCACACTCACAACGTCGCTTCCCTTTGACTTGAGTAGCGATGCAACGTCCATTCGAATGGTGTCCTTTGCCGTCTCGGGATCGTTCGCCGCACGGTCGAACGATGCGATGAATGTGACAATCGTCTCACCTAGGTGGTCGAGGGCGCAAACGGCCGAGGTACCCTGACGCCGTGTCTGATCAACAGGCGTGGCTCATCACCGATCCGGAAGCCGAGGCTGGAGGTCGCGAGACGTTGCCGCCCACGGACGGTTTGACGGTGATCACCCGTGCAGAGCTGGCCGACAGCAATCTTCGGTTTCCCGCAGGCACCAAGGTGGCGATAACCACCGAGGCTGCAATGGACGAGGTTGTCAGTCGACTCGACCCTGGCCGCCGCAAAGCCATCCGTTCGTTGAAGGACAAAGCGGCGTTCCGCGAACTGTTGCGGCCGCTGTACCCCGACCTGACCTTCGAGACCGTTGCGACGAACGATCTACCTGCCACTGTTCTGAATCCCGACGCGAGGTACGTGATCAAGCCAGCTCTTGGGGTCTTCGGCGCCGGGGTTCGCACGATCAGTGGTCGGGCCGACCTCTCAGAGGTTCACGCCGAGCTGGTCGCCGAGATGACGGAGAACGCGGCCGTGCTCTCCGAGACCGCCCTGTCCGCGGAGCGGCTCATCATCGAGCGCTACATCGATGGCGAAGAGTATGCGGTCGACGCGTTCTTCGACTCCCAAGGTCGACCGGTCATCACGAGCGCCTACCACCACCCCATGCCGACGAACCCCGCATACCTGCACATGGTGTATTACACGAGCCGCCCGGTGATGGACCTGGTCAGCACACAAGCCATCGACTTCTTGACCGCCCTCAACGATCAGCTCGGGATGACCGATCTCGCGGTACACAGCGAGTTCCGCCTCGAAGGCGACCGTTTGATGCCCATTGAGATCAACGCGATGCGTTTCGGTGGCATGGGCTTGGGAAACATGGTCTTTCATACCGCCGGGGTCAACCCGTACCGTCACTTCATCGACGGCACGAACCCTGACTGGTCTCAGCTGCCCCAAGACGGACAGGCAATCGTGTTCTTCATTGGCTACAACGGCGCCAGCGTCGATCCAGCCACTCACGTGCCGGACTGGCCGGGTCTGCGCCGGCACTTCGACGACATCATGCTCGAAGTGCCCTTCGATCATCGAGAGCAACTCGCCTTCGGTGTGCTCTACGCCCGAGAACCGACAGAACGGATCCCCGAACTGCTGAGCATCGAATTCGACGATCTGTTCGTGGAGGGTCCGGACGTTGACTGATTCGCTCGGCGTTCGTCGCCGCCTAAACGAAGAGCGGAACGTATGGCTTACGACTGTGCGCACCAACGGACGTCCGCACGTGACACCCGTCTGGTTCATCTATCTCAATGATCGCTTCTGGATCGGAACTGGTGCGAACGCAGTAAAGACCAAGAACATCGCGGTCACCGGCTTCGTGTCACTTGCACTTGAGAACGGTGATGCTCCTGTTGTCGCTGAAGGACATGCAATCATTCACGCCACTCTGCGGCCGACCGAGGTCGTCGCGGCGTTCATGGAGAAGTACCAGTGGGACATCACGATCGGCGAAGACGAGGACGTCGGAACCGTTGTCATTCTCGAAGTGAAGGTCGACCGATGGATCTTCGACGGTCCCGCTGCATGAGTACGAGATCATCGGCGGTGCTCAACTCACGGGTCGCTTGCCAGGCCTGCGCCAAAAAGTGAAGAACCCCCAAACCAACGGTTCGGGGGTTCGGATGTCATGAGACATCACATGGCGGAAGGTGAGGGATTCGAACCCTCGGTGACCGTAAGGCCACAACGGCTTTCGAGGCCGACCCATTCGTCCGCTCTGGCAACCTTCCGTCAACGAGGCTAGTGAGCGCGTCAGGTCGCACCAACTCCCTCTGCTCGCAACCCGGTTCCCAACTACAGTCAGGTCATGGCCTACGACGACGAACTGGTCGAACGAATTCGCCATCTCACGGTCGACGAACCGCCTCTCGATGAGAAGAGAATGTTCGGTGGTCTCGGGTTCATGCTCGACGGAAACATGGCGTTCGCCGCGAGCAGCTCGGGTGGTCTGATGGTTCGCATCGACCGCGCTGACTCCGACCGACTCTGTGCTCTGCCGGGAGCAGGCCCGATGGAGATGAAGGGCCGAACCATGAACGGTTGGCTCCACGTCGAGCCCGAGGGTCTCACCGATGATGACGCCCTCGCAGATTGGATTGCGACCGGGCTGGACTTCGCCCGAACCCTCCCACCCAAGTAGGCGAGCTACGCGAGACTACGCGTCCTCGAAGAGTTCGGGCGGGAAACCTCCGGTGCTGACCGGACCCCACCTGGTCGGCGTGACCATGATGGCGCACTTGCCCTGATCGAGCATTGCTTGGCGGTACTCATCCCAGTCATCGTGTTCGCCACTGATCGCTCGGAAGTACTCGACGAGCGCATCGCTTGCTTCGGGCATGTCGAGAATCTCGGCATCGCCGTCGATCTGGACCCACGCGTCGTTGAACTCGCCTCCCATGACCGCGATCGACACCAGGGGATTGCGGCGGATGTTCTTCACCTTGACGCGACTTGGATAGGTGGCCACGACCATTCTGCCTTCGGGCAACATGGCACCGGTGACGAGGCTCATCTGTGGCCGGCCATCTGCCCGCACCGTCGACAACACCCACTGGTTGTTGCCGACAAGATGGGCGGCAAGCCCCTCGGCATCGACGGTCTTGTTGGTGGCGATGTACTTGGCGCGACGGTCATCTCTCGGCAGCTTCTTCACCCGATCGAAACTACTCTGAGACCATGGCAAGCCCAATGCTGATCATCGAGGACGACCTCACGGGTGATGCCATCCAGGAGCTCCTGCGCATCCATGCGGAGGACATGTTGATCAGCTCGCCCGAAGGCGCATGTCACTTCTTCGACCTCGAGGGTCTGCAATCACCCGATGTCACCGTGTGGTCCATTTGGGACGGTGATTCGCTCGCCGGATGTGGCGCGTTGCGTGAGATCGATGCGTCGCACGGAGAGGTGAAGTCGATGCGCACTGCAGACGCTCACCTTGGAAGGGGTGTTGGACGGCAGATGCTGCGACACATCGTCGATACCGGCTATCGGCGAGGCTACGAACGCATCAGCCTCGAAACGGGTTCGAGCCCACGTTTCGACGCAGCCATCAACCTCTACGAGAGCTTCGGGTTCGTCCGTTGCCATCCCTTCGACACCTATGAAGCCAACGACTTCAGCGTCTTCTATTCGCTACTGCTTGCCTAGCCCGCCGAGTCAGAATCGATGAAGACCGCGACCTGATCGAGTGGCTTGCGGGCGAGGTCCGGCACTCTGACCCCCGGCAGCGGATGACCCACGGGGAACATCACGAACGGGCGCTCGTTTTCCGGTCGCCCCAACGTCTTGGTCAGGAAGGCCATCGGCGACGGGGTGTGGGTGAGCGTTGCGAGACCCATCGTGTGAAGCGCTGCGATGAAGAGGCCCGCAGCGATGCCGCAACTCTCCTTCACGTAGTAGTTCTTTCGCCGTTCGCCATCGGATCGCTGTTCATACCGCTGTTCGAACAACACCACGATCCACGGAGCGACCTCGAGGAACTCCTTGTGGTGGTCGGTTCCTATGGGAGCGAGCGCCTCTTGCCACTCGGCATTCATTCGATTCTCGAGGTAGTTGACGCGTTCCTCCTCTTCGGCGGCCTCTCGAATCGCACGCTTCATCGCAGGATCCTTCGTGGCGACGAACGTCCATGGCTGCTTGTGTGCGCCAGAGGGGGCAGTCGACGCGGTGCATATCGCTTGTTCGATCAACGCGGAATCAACCGGATCATCGCTGAAGAGACGAACGGACCGACGTGTCTCCATGGCCTGATGAAATTCAGCACCGCGTCGGACCATTTCGGCAGCGCTCAGGCGCTCGGATTGGTACTCGACGAAGGGGTGTTTGGCCGCCAGCGCATCAGATGGATAGGGGTGTTCGTAGAGCTCACCATCGATCATGCACGCCACGCTAAGGCATTGGCCCAACGGGTGACGCAGCAGCCCGTGCACACCACTAGAGTGCGGACACGTTCACGATCCCGAAGAAATGAGACACCCCATGCTGAACATCATGGCCACACTCGCAAACCGGCTTCCCGCCGACGAAGTCAGCGCCCACTGCGACGGACCCTGCGGCGTGTACGACCCAGCGTCAGCTCGCATCGCCGCCGAAGCCGTTCTGTCGATGACCAAGAAGCTCGTCGACGCGGGACCAGCGACCACACTGGCCGAGCAGAACACCCAGAGCCGCTACATCGCCATCAAGGAGCAGCAAGCTCATCTCGCGAAGGAAGAATTGCTCGTTCTCTGGACCGACTACTTCAAGCCACCACATCTCGAGGCGTACCCAGACCTGCACACCACGTTCTGGAACGCCGCCAAGCTCTGCTCCGACGCAAAGGTGCATTGCAGCGTCGAGGTTGCCGAGAAGCTGATGGCCGCGATCGAAGAGATCCACAACATCTTCTGGGCCTCCAAGGGCCGCGACGATGCCTGGGTAACCGCAAGCTGAGTAACTCTCTCCCAGCCGCTGGTTTTCTCGAGTACCTCCGCTGGACGACCGGACTGCGCAAGCGTGTCCGCGTCCGCGGGGCCTCGATGGAACCAGGGCTCCGAGATGGGCAGGTGGTCTTCGTTGACAAACGGGCCTACCTGTCCCGCCCACCAAACGATGGTGACATCGTGGTGGCGCATCACCCCGACGCTGATGTCGAGATCATCAAGCGCGTCGAGTTCGTCGACGAGGGTGTCTACCTACGAAGCGACAATCGCGCCGAGTCCGACGCGCAGGACAGCCGCTCGTTCGGGATGGTCGGCCTCGAGAACGTCTGGGGTCGAGTGACCTCAGTCGTCCCCTGATTCCGGCACGCGTTGGGTGACGAGCTTGCCCACGAGCGCGTCGACTGCGGTCTCTATCGACGCGAACGCCACCTCGGCATCGACGCTGAAGTTCGGGATCGACCAGTCGAGCACTCGACCGTCGCCGACCAGCGCGGGGATGTCGCACCCGATGTTGACGATCACATCGGCGTTGTTCAAGTCGTCTTCGGACACCCGTCGCGGATCACGCCCAGGCGGGAGATCCTGCGCTGCCAAGCGAACGGCCACCGTTGGATTGACCACAGGATCCGGGTCGGTCCCCGCGTTGTCTATGACGAGATCCAAGCCTCGCCTGAGTCCCTCCCGCTCGAGATAGGCCGCCGCGGTTGTGCTCTTGGCTGCTCCGTGTGGGCAGAGGAACAGGACATTCGTCGTCATTGGTCGTTCTCTTTCTGATCAGGCGAGCAGGAACTGATAGGCGACGCCCACAATCGCTGCGCAGCCCACCACCTTGAGGGCAGGGATCTTGAATCGGAACAGGGCGACCGCCGCTCCTGCTGCGATGGCGAGGGCAGCGGCGTTCAATGACGACAGGTCCGGCTGATAGATCAGCGCACCGAACCCTCGTCGTTCTTCGACCGTGTCGAACAACGTGAAGAGTCCGAACCAAATCGCCAAGTTCAAGATGACCCCAACCACGGCGGCGGTGACCGTGGACAGCGCGGAGGTGAGCGACGGTCGATCGCGAAGGTGTTCGATGAATGGCGCACCAAGGAAGATCCACAGAAATGACGGTACGAATGTGACCCAGGTGGCGATCACGGCTCCGGAGATACCGGCTTGGATTGGCGAGAGCGACCCTGGTGATCGGTAGGGGCCCATGAACCCCACGAACTGAACGACCTGGATCAGCGGACCTGGCGTGGTCTCGGCCATGCCCAATCCGCTGATCATCTCGCCCGGTTCGAGCCAGCCGAATGTGTTGACCGACTCCTGCGAGATGTAGGCGAGCACCGAGTAGGCGCCACCGAAGGTGAGGACGGCAGCAGTGGAGAAGAAGCGGGCGACGTCGAAATAGACCGAGTCGCGACCGAGGGAAGCAAAGATCACCGCGACCGGTCCGAACCACAACCCAAGACCGATCGCGAGGACCTTGACGGCACGACCCAACGACGGGCGTCCGAGCGAAATGTCTTGGTCGCCGACGAGCACGTCGTCCGAATCGGTCACCGTCGATTCGTCGTGTCCCTGGATCAGGTTGAACAGATCAGGACGAACCCTTCCGCCGACGAGTCCAATCGCCACGGCGACGAGGATGATCAGAGGAAAGGGCAGCTCGAAGACGAAGATCGCGACGAACGATAACGCCGCGACCGTCAGCATCATGGGGTTCTTGATGACCCGACGGCCGATGCGCAACACCGCACTGGCCACGACGGCAATGACGGCCGCCGAGATCCCGAAGAACACACCCGCCACCCAGGTGACGTCGCCGTACGCGGCGAACAAGATGCTCAGCACCATGATCGAGATGAAGCCGGGGAGGATGAACAGCGACCCTGCGAAGAGGCCGCCCCTCGGACCCCGAAGCAGCCATCCGAGATAGGTCGCGAGCTGTTGGGCTTCCGGGCCAGGCAGCAACATGCAGTAGTTGAGAGCGTGGAGGAACCTTCGCTCTCCCACCCATTTGCGCCTGACGACGATCTCGTCGTGCATCACCGCGATCTGGCCGGCGGGACCCCCGAAGCTGTTTGCCGCCACGGTCGACCACGCGGCGACCCAATCCGCTCGCGGGATGTTCTTCCCGGGCGGCTCTTGCGCTTCTGCTTCCCCCGATTGGTGTAACCGTGGTTGCCTCATTCTCGGTGACTATACTTGCAACCATGGTTTCACCACAACCAGAAAAACAAGAGCAACAGTGGGTGTTGCTGAACTACCGAATTCCCCGCGAACCTTCGACCCCACGAATCGCCGTTTGGCGAAAGCTGAAAGCGCTCGGCGTCGCCCAACTCGGCGATGGCCTCGTGACCCTGCCGCACACACCCGAGACCCAAGAGCAGCTCGAATGGGTCGCGAACCAGATACTCGAGTCCAGTGGCGAAGCGATCACGTGGATCGCACGGCCATCGAGCCGACGAGACAGCAAGGCGCTCAAGAAGCAGATGCAGGCCGAGCGAACCGACGAATATGCGGCGCTGTCGGAAGAGATCGAAAACACGGGATCGGCGGACCGACGCACGCTTGCTCGATGGCGGCGGCAGTATCGACAGATCGAGAAACGGGACCACTTCTCCGCGGACGGTCGCGATGGAGCCCGCCTGGCCATCGATGCCGTGGCCACGACCATCACCGGTGCCAAGCGATCGGTCGGGTCGCCATGAAGTGGACCACGCGAGCAGGAATTCATGTCGATCGCGCCGCCTCAGCGTGGCTCATCACCTCATACATCGACCCCGCCGCAGAGTTCATCTACGTGAATGATCCTGACGATGTACCAGTCGACAGCACGGCCTTCGACATGATCGGCTGTGAACTCACGCACCACGGCGACGACGTGACGTTCGAGACCATTCTTCGTCGTTACGATCTCGTGGACCCAATTCTGTGGCGGCTCGGAGAAATCGTCCACCAGGCCGATCTCGATGACGATCGATTCGATGCCCCTGAAGCGGCGGGACTCGACCGGATCATCCGAGCTCTTGGGTGTGATCACACCGATGAAGAAGTCCGAGTGATCACTGGGACGATCCTGACGAGCCTCGAGAAACACTTTCGCGCCGAGACCGCCCGCGGCTGAGCACGAGCGGGCAACTCGTTACCATCAGAACATGGTTACGGAGCAGTACCGGTGGCAAGCAGCGATGGGTACCATCGCCGGCTCGCTTCTCGCTGACTCCCTTACTGCAACGCCTCGAGCGTGGACTGTTCGCGCCATCCGGTCACTGGACATTGCAGAGGCTCTCGTCGCGGGAGAGCCAGTTCCCGTCGACCTCGCGCCTGATGTCGCCGTACCCGCTTCGGTGGGGCTCGCGCTGCGAGGCGCACCCTTGCTCATGGACTCGACAACCGTGGCTCTCATCGATCTGGTCGGGCGAGCACTCGATGGTGTCGAGCCACTGGCGTCAGCCGACCCTCTGCTCTCGAAAGCGATCGAGCTCTCCCGATCGACCACGTTCGTCGATGCCATCGAGGGAGCGGGCGGCGAACCAGAACTCGCGTCGCTCGTCGGTGCGCTCGTGGGACTTCGCGGTGGGCTCGGAGCTATCCCTGCTCGTCTCGTCTCCACCATCTCGGCTTCCGATGGCACTCGTGGTCGTCGTTACCTTCGAGGCCTCACGAACCGGCTCCTTGGTATCGACCTTCCCAACTGGTACGACCCGCGCCGACGACGGGGCCCCAAAGAGGTTCTGCCAGGCCTCTGGCTCTCCAATCTCTACGGGATATCGGCCTTCGTCGATAGCTATCCCGACGGTCTCGTCTTGTCACTTTGTGACGAGGAGGGCCGACTGGCCGACCACGGTCACCACATCACGTTTCACCTCGAAGACGCTCCACGAAGCGATGCCAACCCGAGCCTCGACTTCGTGATCGACGACGTCATCGAAGAGATCACAGCAGCACGACAGTCGGGCCAGCCGGTCCTCGTCCACTGCAGGCATGGAGCGTCGCGCACCGGTCTGATCCTTCGCATCCTCTTGGTCCAAGAGCTCGGAATCTCGGCCGAGGACGCGTTAGTCGAAGCGCAGTGCCACTGGTCCCACACGAGCACGTGGAATCGTGACTGGACCCGTGCCGTCGAGCGCCGAGCCGCCGGTTGACCGCTCAGCGATCAGTTTCGACCCATTCCACACCGAGTTCGATGAGCTTGTCCCGAAGACCATAAAAGTCGAGCCCGAGCTCGCCGGCTTCAAGGCGGGCCCTCGTACCCTCCTCTTTGACGAGCCGTTCGTTCGACTTTTCCAACGCCCATTCGGCCTCGAGTCGATCGACGACGACGACACCGTCGTCATCAGCGCAGATGATGTCGCCTGGGTTCACCGTGAGTCCGCCGAGTACAACCGGCACGTTGACCGAGCCGGCGGTGTTCTTGACCGTGCCCTGACACCCGACGTGTCGGGCCCAGACCGGAAACTCCATCTCGCGAAGATCGGCGGTATCGCGAACTCCGGAATCGATGACCAACCCTCGAACGCCCTTCGCGATGAGTGACGTGGCGAGCAGGTCACCAAACATGCCGTGAGTCGATGGGGCCGTCGTGACCACGACCAGTACGTCGCCCGGCTGACAGACTTCGACCGCGGCATGGATCATCATGTTGTCGCCGGGGTGGCTCAGCACGGTGACCGCCGAGCCGGCGATGCGAACGTCTTGCTGAATCGGGCGCAGTTCGGTGCCGACGAATCCCCGGCGTCCGATCGCCTCATGAACCGTCGCGGTACCGATCGGCGCGATCTGGTCGACCACATCAAGCGGTGCACGGTCGATCGTCTTGACGACCACGTGGCGGCCTTTGAAGTTCGGATTCATGAACGCTCCAATCGGGGAAAGACGCGGTGGGTGTTGTCTTCGAAGACCAGTTGCTTCGACGCATCATCGAGGGCTGAGTTGTCGATGTAGACCTTGGTGTCGTCCCAATACTTGCCACTGTCGGGATCGATGCCCCGCACTGCGCCGACCATCTCGGACGCAAACAGAATGTTCGTCGTCGGCACGACATCGACGAGCAGATCGATTCCCGGTTGGTGGTAGACGCAGGTGTCGAACCAGATGTGATCCATCAGACCGTCGAAATCCCAACCCTTGTCTTGGGCCATGCCCTTGAAGCGGCCCCAGTGATACGGCACTGCACCCCCACCATGCGGGATGATCCAGCGAAGGTTGGGAAAGTCGGCCATGAACCCAGAGCTGAGCGCCTGCATGAATGCCGTGGTGTCTGCGCCGAGGTAGTGAGATCCGGTCGAGAAGAAGTTGTCATTGCACGACGCTGAAACGTGGATCATCCCGGGCACATCGAGCTCGCACATCGCCTCCCACAGAGGCCACCAATACTCGTCCCACAACGGGGGACCGTTCCAGTGTCCACCGGATGGGTCGGGGTTGACGTTGCAGCCGATGAAGCCCATCTCCTCGACACAGCGCCGCAACTCGGCGACGGAGCTGTCGATGCTGACGCCGGGTGACTGCGGAAGCTGACAGACCGGAGCGAAGTTCTCTGGGTAGAGATCGCAGACCCGCCGAATCAGTTCGTTTTGGTGCTGCGACCAAAAGCGCGAGGTGTGTTCGTTCCCGATGTGGTGTGCCATCCAGGATGCACGAGGCGAGAAGATCGTGAGGTCGGCGCCGCGCTCTTGTTGCAGGCGCAACTGGTTCTGCTCGATGCTCTCTCGAATCTCGTCGTCGGAGACGCGCATTGCCCCTTTCTCACCAACGTGGTTGGGGTCGGCTGCTACCTCTGCCTTCTGGGCATCTCGCCACTCGCCGACGCCAGGCGGAGTGGTCGTGTAGTGGCCGTGACAATCGATGATTCGGGACACGTCGACTCCGTCAGCCTTCGAGCTGCTGCTCGAGGTCGTGCAATGCGCGGTAGCAGCTCATCACCTGACGGACCGAGCTATTCGGCTCCCGCTGCTCTCGGATGGCGGCGATGAACTCGCGGTCCTGCAGCTCGATCCCGTTCATCGAAACCGCGACGTTGGACACGTCGATGACCTCGTCGCGTCCGGTGATCAGGTCGTCGTAACGAGCGAGATATGTGCCCGTATCGCCGATGTACCGGAAGAACGTTCCGAACGGACCGTCGTTGTTGAACGACAAGGACAGCGTCAGGATTGCTCCGCCAGTGGTCTTCATCTGGATCGACATGTCCATGGCGATCCCGAGTTCGGGATGGTGTGGCCCCTCCAGCACGTTGGCCGCCACGATCTCTTCGCCGACCTGGTACGCGAAGAGGTCGACGGTATGGGCGGCGTGATGCCAGAGAAGATGATCCGTCCAGGACCGGGGCTCCCCCTTGGCGTTCGAGTTGGTGCGGCGCCAGAAGTAGGTCTGCACGTCCATTTGCTGGATGTTGAACTCTCCCGCTTGGATCTTGTTGTGGACCCATTGATGTGACGGGTTGAAACGGCGAGTGTGGCCGGCCATCGCGACAAGACCGGTGCGCTCGTGCGTGGCGAGAACGGCTTCGGCGTCGACCAGGCTGTCTGCCAGCGGGATCTCCACCTGCACGTGTTTGCCCGCTTCCATGCAGGCGATCGCTTGAGCTGCGTGCATCTGGGTTGGAGTGGCGAGGATGACTGCGTCCACGTCGTCGCGCTCGAGCGATTCGTCGAGGTTGGTGCACCAATGGCCGATGCCGTGCTCGGCGGCGTACGCCTCGGTACGGTCAGCGGTGCGACCAAAAACCGACACGACCTCGACGCCTTCAATGTTGGCGATGCCTTCGAGATGTTTGGTGGCGAAGGCGCCGGTTCCACCTAATGCGATCTTCATGAATGATCATCTCCTGTACGGCCATGGCTGGGCCAATGGGGCCGAGGTTACTTCCGCCACCGAATGTTAACAATCTTGTTTACATCGGATGAGCGCCCGGAGCTACACTTCTGTCCATGAGCCGGGGAGCACGGACCGCTCCCAATAAATGGGCCGTTCTTGTAGCCATCGGACTGTCGTATTTCATCACGGTGGTGACCACATCTTTTTCGGTGCTGGCACTTCGAGCGATCGCCGAAGACTTCAACATCACGCTGAGGACGGTTGGCTGGGTCGTGATCATCGAGTCACTGATCATCGCCGCTCTCCTCTTGCCAGTTGGCGGCGTTTCCGACCGAGTTGGCAAACATCGAACCCTTCGAGTCGGGATCGCTGTTTTCGGCTTGGGACTCATCCTCACGGGCCTCGCGCCAACATTCCCGACCCTGATCATCGCTCGCGTCGTCACCGCCCTCGGCAACACGCTCGTGCAGTCGGTGAGCACGGGCATTCTCGTCGCGGCCTTCCCACCTGAAGAACGCGGACTCGCTCTGGGTGGCCAAACCACAGCCGTCGCGACGGGCGCTGCCGCCGGACCGTTGTTGGGTGGACTGCTGCTCGATGCGCTCGACTGGCAGCTCCTCTTTCTGTTGCTCGCGATCCCTACCGGCATCACGTTCCTCGTGGTGCGACGAGTGCTCGACATCGAAACCCATCCCCCAGCGCGGACCACCAGCTTCGATACTCGAGGAGCGATTTTGGCGTCCTCTTTCATCACGGTCTTGATCTTCACGCTCAACGATCCGTTCGAGTTCGGGCTTCGATCTCCTTTTGCCCTCACAGGTGTCGTGCTTGGGGTCGCGTTGCTGGTCGCGTTTGTCCGCACCGAGCTACGACATGAGCGTCCGATGCTCGACGTGCGGCTGTTTCAAATCGATGATTTCCGTCGAGCGGTCGCGCTTCGAGCCATCGGCTTCGTTGCGTCCTCGTCGGTGCTGATCCTCATCCCCGTCTTCCTACTCGGCGTCCTGGACCTCTCGACGCGCGCCACCGGAGGAATCCTGGCCCTCTTTGCAATCGGCATGACTCTCGGGGCCCAAGTGTCGGGCCGGCTCTATGACCGGCTCGGGGCCCGTCTTCCCATGACGGTTGGAATAGCCATGCAGATCAGCATCCTGTTGCTTCTCTCACAAGTGGGCCAGGACTCAAGCCTCGTCTTCGTGGCAATTGGGACGTTCGGCAACGGACTCGGACAGGGTCTCTGGAACGTCCCGGCCAATAGCGTGATGATGGGAGCGATGCCGGCAGACTCGCTCGGTGTGGGTGGAGCGTTCACCAACGTGACACGAACGATCGGAAGCGTCATTGGGCAAGCCGGTGCAACGGCGATCGTGGCGGGAGTGATGGCTTCGCAAGGGTTCGACATCCCACTTGGCGACGTGGTCGACACGACCGGTGCGGGAAGTGCTTTCGTCGATGGCTGGCGGCTGACGTACCTGATCGGCGCCAGCGTCAGTGTGCTCTCACTGCTGCTCGCTGTACGGACGAGTTCGGACTCGAGCCGGTCGACAGGTGGTGCGAGGTGAGTCGTACAATTGCGAATATGTCCAACGGGGTGCGCTGCATGTTGATGCGAGGTGGATCCTCGAAGGGCGCATACTTCCTGGCGACCGACCTTCCTGACGACCCCGCCGAGCGCGACGACCTCCTGCGCCGCATCATGGGATCACCCGACCCTCGCCAGATCGATGGCATCGGCGGAGCCCATCCGCTTACCTCGAAGGTCGCCATCGTTGGACCCTGCGATGACGATCGAGCCGACGTGGAATACCTCTTTCTCCAAGTGGGCGTCGACACCGACCAAGTGACCGATCGACAGAACTGCGGCAACCTCCTCGCCGGCGTCGCCCCCTTCGCCTACGAACGCGGCCTATGTGGACAGTTAGGGACAGTCCCTAACTGTTCATTGAGGATCTTGATGCGCAATACCGACACGGTGGCCACGGCCCACTTCTCCGTTGCCGATGGTGCGCCTGTCTACGACGGCGACACCGCGATCTCCGGTGTGCCGGGCACCGCCGCAGCGATCCATCTCGACTTCGACGATCTCGGTGGCGGGAGCTGTGGCGAGATGCTGCCCACGGGCAACGTCGTCGATGTCATCAACGGCATCGAATGCACATTGATCGACAACGGCATGCCGGCGGTCGTCATGCGTGCGAGCGATCTCAACATCACCGGTGCAGAGGCTCCCACCGATCTGGAAGCGAATGAGACGCTCCGTGCCACTCTGGAAGCCATTCGTCTGGCCGCGGGACCAATGATGAACCTCGGCGATGTCACCGACACGACCGTCCCGAAACTGACGATGGTTTCGGCTCCGATCGGCGACGGACATCTGAGCACTCGGACATTCATCCCCCATCGATGCCACGAAGCCATAGGCGTGCTTGGGGCAGTATCGGTGGCGACAGCGGCGCTACTGCCTGGTAGCCCCGCGAACGAGCTGCTGATCTCGCCAACCGATGAGACCGTGCGGCTCGAACACCCGACCGGATTCTTCGACGCGACGGTCGACGTTGAAACGACCGACGCTGGTGGCATCGAAGTGCGCCGAGCGGGCATCGTGCGAACCGCTCGCAAGCTGATGGACGGCACCGTGTTCCCACGAGCCACACCCGTAGACGCAAAGGGGTAACCATGGCCACCACAAATCCTGCACACGAGTTTCCGCTCGAGCGCACCGTCCCCGGCCCACGGGCCGAGGCCAGTGCCCCGACTGCGGTGGTTGCTCCCCCGCGAGCCTGCGACGCCCACTGCCACGTCTTCGGCCCGGCGGAGTCGTTCCCTTTCTCACCGAGCCGCAAGTACACGCCACCTGATTCAGGCGTCGACGACTTCCTTGCGCTGCAGGAACGCCTTGGACTGAGTCGTGCGGTCTTCGTCCAGGCCAGCTGTCATGGCACCGACAACTCGGCGATGATCGACGCCATCCAACGCGCCCCGGAGCGGTTCGCTGGCGTCGCCATGATCGACGAATCGTTCACCGACGACGACCTGGCCTATCTGCACTCGAACAACGTGCGAGGCATCCGATTCAACTTCGTCGCTCACCTTGGCGGCGCCCCAGACATGGATGTGTTCTGGCGGCTCGTTCACCGGGTCGCCCCAATGGGCTGGCACATCGTGCTGCACCTCGATGCCAAGGACTTCGGCCATTACGGCTCGATGCTCAACGACATGCCGGTGCCCTACGTCATCGATCACATGGCCCGGGTCCCCGCCGCCGATGGCCTCGACCAAGAACCGCTTCGGCTGCTCCTCGATCGCCTGCGTTCCGATGACAAGTGCTGGGTCAAGATCTCGTGCGCCGAACGACTCACCGCAGGTCGCATCGCTCCGTACGACGACGTGATCCCGATTGCGCAGGCGGTCGTCGCCGCCGCCCCCGACCGGGTCCTGTGGGGCACCGACTGGCCGCACCCGAACCTTGTCGACATGCCCGACGAAGGTGAGCTGCTCGACCTGCTCGGCCGGATCGTGCCAGACGATGCACTGCGGAATCAGATTCTTGTCGACAATCCGGACGTCTTGTACGACTTCGGCTGATGGTTGAATGACACGCATGGACACCATCACGAACGATCTCCGAGACGACATTTTGTCGGGCCGATTCGAGCCTGGAGATCGGCTGCTCGAGGTACCACTTTCCGAACACTACGACTGTGGACGTGCCGCCGTCCGGTCGGCACTTATTGCGCTAACCACCGAAGGTCTCGTGGAGCGCGAAGAAAACCGCGGCGCCACCGTGCGACGGATCAGCATCACCGAGGCCATTCAGATCACCGAGGCTCGATCGGTGCTCGAGAGCCTGATCGCAGCACAGACCGCTCGGCATGCCTCGGCTGAAGATCACACCGAGCTCCTCGACATCATCGAACAGATGCGCTCAGCGGTCGCAAATGACGAGGGCAAGAAGTATTCGGAACTCAACGGCGTTCTGCATCGACGGTTGCGGGAGATGAGCGGTCACGAAATTGCCGCCCAGCTCGTCGCCAACCTTCGCCACCGTGCGGCTCACCATCAATTCCGACTTGCGGTCATGCCCGGCCGTTCTGCTGATTCGCTCGAACAACACGCAGCAATCGTCGACGCGGTCGTCGCGGGGAACGAAGAGGCCGCGGCGAGCGCGATGACCGCACATCTCGAATCGGTCATCGAGGTTCTGCACCGTTGGGGAGATGCTAACGTTCGTTAGGTTTGATCTCGACTACTCTGCGGCGCTAGCTTCAGATTGTCGACAATCCTGTCCACAGCCGGCAAAGGGAGCACCTCGTGAAAACACAGGTAGCAATCATTGGTGCTGGCCCAGCCGGAGCGCTGCTCTCGCTGATTCTGCATCAGCGCGGAATCGAGTCGATCGTGATCGAGCGCCAGTCGAAGGCGTACGTGCTCGGCCGCATCCGCGCCGGCGTTCTCGAGTGGACGAGCGTCGAGTTGCTCGAATCCGTTGGGTTGGGCGAGCGACTGCACGCAGAAGGTCACCGTCATGACCGAGTGAAGATCGGGTGGCGCGGCAGCGAGATACTCGACATCGAGTTCGAGCAGCTCGCCGGGAAACCGATGATGGCATACGGCCAAACCAAGGTTCAGGAAGACCTCTACGCCGCCGCCGAGCGCGAGAACCTGAACATCATCTTCGAATCGACCGACGTCGAACTCCACGATGTCACCAGTGACAATCCGTATGTCACGTTCACTACCAACGGCGAAACCCAGCGCGTCGAGTGCGACTTCATCGCCGGATGCGATGGGCAACACGGGGTGAGTCGGAAGGCCATCCCCGACAACAAACGATCCGAGTTCGAGCGCGCGTATCCCTTCGGGTGGTTGGGCATTCTCTCCGAAACTCCGCCGCTCCCCCATCTGCTCTACGCCAACAACGAACGTGGATTTGCGCTCTGTTCGGAACGCAACCCAATGCTCAGCCGCTACTACGTACAGTGTCCGCTCGATGACACGGTCGACGACTGGTCGGACGATCGTTTCTGGACCGAGCTGCTCGACCGCCTTCCCGCGTCACAGGCGGAGATGATCGTGACCGGCCCGTCGATCGAGAAGTCGATCGCTCCTCTGCGCAGCGAGGTCATCGAACCAATGCAGTACGGCAACCTGTTCCTTGCTGGCGACGCGGCCCACATCGTCCCGCCGACCGGCGCAAAGGGCCTCAACCTCGCCATCGCCGACGTGCACTACCTCTCCGAGGCTTTCACGGCCCGGTACGCCGGTGAGACCGCAAAGCTCGAGGCCTATTCCGAGACGGCCCTCAAGCGCGTGTGGTCATCGGTGAGATTCTCGTGGTGGATGACGGTGTTGCTACATCGCTTCCCGGACGAGTCGACCTTCGATCAACGGATGCGCGAAGAAGACCTCGCCTACCTGACCCGATCAACATCCGCCCGAAAGTCAATCGCCGAACAATACGTGGGCCTCGACTACTAGTGAGCAATGAGGGACAGTCCCTAACTGTCCAGACAGGAGCATGAACCGTGGGACTTGACAAGCCATATCTCGACATCCCGGGGACGACCATCTTCGACACCGACCAGGCTGCCAAGGGTTACCACCTCAACATGTTCGCCATGTCGCTGAAAGATGAGGAGAACCGCGACCAGTTCAAGGCCGACGAGGACGCCTACCTCGATCTATGGGACATGACCGAGGAGCAGAAGCAAGCGGTGCGCGATCGCGACTTCAATCGGATTCTCGCCCTCGGGGGCAACATCTATTTCTGCGCCAAAATCGGTGCAGTTGACGGACTGAATTACGTCGAGATCGTGAGCTCGATGACGGAGAACGACGCCGAGGGCCACAAGCAGATGATGATCAACGGCGGCCGATCCCCCGAAGGAAATCGCTACCTCCACGAATGGGAGAACTCCTAATGGCGCGAATTACTGCTTCCGTATATACGTCGCACGTGCCGCTTATCGGCGTCGCGGTGGACAAGGGACTGACCCAAGACGAGTACTTCAAACCACTCTTCGATGGCTACGAGCCAGGTCGCGACTGGGCAGCCGAAAACACCCCGGACGTCGTCATACTCGTCTTCAACGACCATGCGAATGCCTTCGCGCTCGACATCGTCCCGACGTTCGCTCTGGGCATGTCCGAAACCTTCGAACCGGCCGACGAAGGGTGGGGCGCTCGCCCGGTACCCACCGTCGTTGGCCATCCCGCGCTGGCCGCCCACATCGCCCATTCGGTGATCCGCGACGACTTCGACCTCACCCTGGTCAACAACATCCCGGTGGACCATGGCTGCACGGTTCCCCTGTCGGTGATGTTCGGCCAGCCAGATGCGTGGCCGTGCAAGGTCATCCCGGTGTTCGTGAACGTGGTGCAGTATCCGATCCCATCCGGCAAGCGTTGCCTCGAGTTGGGCAAGGCCATCCGCAAGGCTGTCGACAGCTTCGACGAAGACCTCAACGTGCAGATCTGGGGCACGGGCGGAATGAGCCACCAGCTCCAGGGTGAGCGAGCGGGCCTCATCAATCAGCCATGGGACCTCGCGTTCTTCGACCGGATGATCGACGACCCTGAAGACCTCGCCGCCATGGAACACGTCGAATACGTGCGCGAAGCCGGTTCCGAGGGAATCGAGCTTGTCATGTGGCTGGTCGCTCGGGGGGCCATGAGCGATATGGACGGAGGGGTCGCACCCACCGAGGTGCACCGGCACTACCACGTGCCGGCCAGCAACACCGCTGCCGGCCAGCTCATCCTCGAAGACGGCTCTTGAGGTGACGGGTGCCGAGGTCCTGCTCGTCGTGTTGCTCGCCGCCGCGGGCGCGACCGTCCAGGGTTCGATCGGCATCGGCTATGCGCTCGTCGCTGGCCCAGGACTTGCTGCGATCGACACGGCATTCGTCCCCGGTCCCCTTCTGCTAATCGGGCTTGTTGTCGGCGCTCGCCACATTTTCGTGGAGTTCGGTGACATCGACCGCCCTGCGGTAGGTCGCTGCTTTCTTGGCCTGCCGTTCGGGCTTGTCGCCGGGCTCGCTGTGCTCAACGCCATGGACGATCGGCTGCTCGGCATCGCTGTCGGAGCCACAACGGCGCTTGCGGCAACGGTCATGCTCCTCGGCCTGCGTGTTCGGCGAACACCTGCAGTCGAGGTCGCCGCTGGAGCTGCCACCGCGTTCAGCGCCGTCACCGCTGCTCTGCCCGGGCCACCATTCGTTGCGGCGTTCAGTGATCTCCAACCGGCCGCGATGCGATCGACCGCTTCGCTCTACATCGGCTCGTTCATCCTGATCGCATTGGTTCCGCTCGCTGCCACCGGCAACTTCGGCGGCCACGAGCTCCGACTGCTTGCGGTGCTCGTGCCCGGGACCTTCGGAGGACTTCTTCTCGCTCGATTCGTTCGCCCAATGCTCGAGCGCCCCTGGTTTCGACCGCTCATTTTGGTCGTCGCTGGAATGGGCGGCATCGCCCTCGTACTGAGAAATCTCTGAAGCTGGAGGAACACATGACCATCGAAGGAAAGAACATCATCGTCACCGGAGGAGCGTCCGGCATTGGCAAGGGCATGTGCGAACGTTTTGTTTCGCTTGGCGCGGCCAACGTTGTTGTGGCCGATCTCAACCTCGAGGGCGCAGAGGCAGTCGCCACGGCGATCGGTGGCGTAGGTCGTCAGTGCGATGTCACGAGCGACTCATCGGTCGCCGAGCTCGTCGCCGACACGATCGCCGATGTCGACCACATCGACATGTTCTTTGCCAACGCGGGCATCGGAGCCGGGGGCGGCATCGAGGCAAGTGACGACCTGTGGGAGCTCAGCTGGAAGGTCAATGTGATGGGACCGGCGATCGCTGCCCGCCACATCGTGCCGCACATGGAAGAGCGAGGCGGCGGCACCTTCGTTGTCACGGCCTCGGCCGCGGGCCTCAACACCGGCCCGGTCTCGTTCAACTACGCGGTCAGCAAACACGGCGCCATCGGCGTTGCGGAATGGCTGGCGATCAACCACGGCCCGAAGATCACGGTCCAGGCCATCTGCCCCACGGTCGTCGACACGCCGATGGCTTCCGAATTCGGTGACGTGTTGTTTCAGGCCCTCTCCGTCGACGATGTTGTGGACTGTGTGATCGCCGGACTCGACGCCGGCACGTTCATCATTGCGCCGAACGAACAGCCAATGGCAATGTTCCAGGCCAAGGCGAACGACTGGGACGGCTTCCTCGGCAACCTGCAGGAAAGGGTCCAGGGACTGAAGTCGTGAACAGTCAGGGACAGTCCCCAACTGTCCACTAAAGCACCCAGGCATCAGCCCACCAGGGTGGGAGGTCCGGCATCGGGCCGAGCTTCTTGGTCGCTTGGTCGATGAGCGAGCGAAACGCCATTGCCGAGTCTCTATTCTCACGAGCGCTCGCGAGCATTGCTCGAACGGTTGACGACGGGATCGCGGTGTATTGCCCGAGTTCCGCGCTGGACGCGTCGAGCAGTTCCGCAGCCAGCAGGCAGAACAACAGCAGCGCGTCGTTCGGCTGAGACCTGGAGCGGCGGACCATCACCTCGTCGAGAGACACATGACAGACCGCTGCGACGACATCGTGAACATCTGTGAGCGTTGGGATCCAGGCATCGTGCTTTGGATCCTCCACAAAATCGACCATCGCCTCAACCGACCCGTCGAACAGGTCGAGGCCAGGCTTGATCACCAGCCAGTGCTCAACACGAAGGCCAACGTAGATGCCGTACGACGACCACTCGTACCGGGCCAGATCAATCTGCGGGTCGATCGCGAGCGGGTTGCGGTGGATGTAGCGCAGAGCGTTTGCGTGGTAGATCGGATCGTTCACCGGCGACGAGTAGAAGCGGGCAGAGAACAGAGGCCCGCTCAGCCCGTGACGTTTGTTGAAATACTGCGTGTACAAGAATCCGAGACGGTGCATGGCGCGTGCCAGTTGCTCGAGGTCGCCTTCCACCAACAGGTGGTAGTGATTCGTCATGAATGCGAACGCTTCGACCTCTACCTCGAAGCGGTCGAAGAACTCGCTAAGTAGCCAGAGAAAGAACTTCCGATCAGCGTCGTCGATGAACGCTGGATTCTTGCGCGATGTGCGATTGGTTACGTGATGTCGTTCACCAGGACGGTGAAGCCGGGCCACTCGAGGCATGCCAGCGAGAGTATGGACGCCCTCTGACACCAACTTGGTGGACAGTTGGGGACTGTCCCCAGCTGTCCAGCAGGGACGGCGCAACAGCTAGCCGCGGACCTTTGGGAAGCGGTCGCTACAGAACCGATCACCATCGGCGAGGGTTGGGTCGACGAAGTCGGGGTCGGTGTAGCCAGGTGATGCGTCGTAGTACGCGTCGTCGCCAACCCAGATATAGGCAATAGCTCGGCGCACTTGCGCGAGCGTGTTTGCGGGCGCACCGTGCAGCGTCCGATGGAACCACACGAGCGCATCTCCCGGGTTGAGGTCCCACCACACGTGCTCGAATTCGGCGCCGAGCTCATCGGGTGATCGGCTTGGCACACGGTTGCGCGTGATGATGCCGTCGTAGTCGCCCGCGTCGTCGAAGTGACCCATCAGGTAGATCGGCTCGTCTCGAAGATGAGACCCCGCCAAGTACTGCAGGGCTGTCTCGGCCGGAATCTGATCGAACGCAACCCAGAAGTTGATGGAATCGCGTCCGATGACCCGCTGAAACGACGCGTCTTCGTGCCATGGCGATGCGGCTCCTCCCCCACCGTCCTTGATGAAGAGGTTGTCGAAGTATCGAACGACCGTCGACGACTCCATGAGCTGCTGGGCTATGTCGGCCATCGGGGTGTTATCACGCAGTCGCCGAAAGGCTTCGATGCGGTCGCTTACGTTGAAGTCGTAGAAGAATGATGGTCCGCCATCCTCACCGATCGTTGTCGCCAAATCGGTGGGATTCGATTGCGCCTGCGCGCACCCCTGATGAATTGCGTCGATCTCCGAGTCCGGCAGAAAGCTGCGCAGACACACCACACCGTCGTGCTTCAACGCAGCGATCGCGTCGTCACCAACCGCCCCGGTCGAGGCGTCAAATGACGGACGAGGTGAAGCTCCAGTTGGAGGCGCAATGTCGAAAGCCATGGTCGGCAACCTACTTGCGCAACAACTTGGTGGACAGTTAGGGACTGTCCCTAACTGTCCATTCGAGACGGGCGACTCTGCTCGCGGTCTGTTCCGATGCTGTCGGCAACGGCTGCGTGCAGCTGAAGCAGCGGAACCACTGTCTCAACCGGGCGGCGGCCGAAACCGCACTCGGTCGCAACACCAAAGTCGGTGGCGAACTCACCCGCCGCTTCCATGCGGTCGAGCGCTCCTTCGAGGCCGTCGGTGAAGTGGATGAGCCCCAGCACAAGCTCGCTTTCTTCATGATGTAGATCCGCAAGCGGGGCAAAGTAGTCAGAATCGGAACGATCGCGAGGCACCGCCATATGCGCCCAGTCCAACGGGCGTGGTGCCGCGGCGTTGATCGAATTGGCAAAGATCACCGATGAGCCGAGGTCCTGGGGTTCAATGATGTGTTTGTGCCCAGCGTCGCCATAACAGAGGTGGACGCCGACGTCGACGTGGGGCGGAGTCACCGCAATCATCTGGCTCACGGTTGCGGTGGCATGCGTGAGCGGGTCGGCCTCATAAAGAGATCGCCCGCCGTCGTATGCGGTCAACTCGAGGCAGACATCCCACTGGATCGCGAGATCGGCGTGCTCGATCCCGGCGAGCATCGTTTCAACTTCTCGCCGCATCGCATGGTCGTACGCCCGCTCGACAAGCGGAGCGTGCCCGTCGACCACAAAGGCGCTGACGACAGCGAGGGGCGTCGGCAGCGAGACTTGGAAGCGAGCTCCGGACGGAACGACGCCCTCTCGACGGAGCCGGACGAACTCGGCGTACGACTCGAGCGCAACATCGGCATAGCCGACCGGCTCGAACCAGACCTCGTCGCCATCAACTCCATCGCGGAGACGAAACTTCGGAGCGATCGGCTGGCCTGTTCGTTCATCTACTCGTGCACCACCCGGGTCGAGCTCGAAGTTTGGGTGTGTGTCGAAGACCTTCACCTGCCACGCAAGCCAATTACTTCGCTCGCTGGTTTCACCGTCGGTGTAGCGGGCGGCTCGGGCTCCGACGTGTTCAGCCAATGCGGTGAATACGGAGGTGCTGTCCTCGAGTTTCACGCTTCCAACGAAGTGCACGTTTCGGGTTGTCACGTCGGCTGCCTCATCGCGTTCCGATCCGCTTTCGGGCGGCGGCCGGGGTCTCAGCATTTTCACCGCGGATGACCGCTTCCTTGCGAATGAGCTTCACCGGCACACCCTGATTGTCGCCGGCAGGCAACACATCAGGTGGGTAGATGGCGATCTTCTGCGTGTCGGCAATACGGCCGCCGTCTAGGTCGAGGTCGCGGGCGTTGGTTCCCTTCCGCGGGAAGACCGTGCGTCCGTCGACCCACTCGAGATCCCACCACCACTTCTTGATCGTGTTGATCGAGCCGTTGCCGACCTTGTCGTCGAGATGTGCAATCCACTTCCGGGCAAACGGCAGCTTGATCGCCGCCCACAGGACGGCTCGTTCCGAGAGCACCCCTTCGATGTTGTACGGACAGGTCTTCATGCACCGTCCGCATGCCGAACCCTTGAGGTTGCCCAGCCGATACTTTGTGCACTTCTCGACATCGGGCTTCCACGTCTCGTAGCCGTTGAACATGATCTTTTCGCCAAACGGGATAGCACCGCAGGGACACTCACGAGCACACTTCGTGCACTTGTTGCAGAAGTCCTGGAGGCCGAAGTCGATCTTGAGATCGGGAGTGAGCGGCATGTCGGTCGTGAGCACGACCGATTTGAACCGCGGACCGACGAACGGATTGAGGACCAGCTCGCCGATTCGGCTCATCTCCCCCAGCCCGGCTTCGAGGACGAGCGGAATGTGCAGAACCTCTGAGTCGCGGTTGGTGTGGCTGCGTGCGCTCCATCCGAGAGACCGGAGGTGCTCACCCATGATCCCAGCGATCTGCGCTCCACGCATGTAGGCCCGCATCGATTGCGCGCCCGAAACCCAGTCGTCGCCGCTTGCGCCTTCCATGGTCTCGTAGCCCTGGTCGAGCAGGATCACGACGCCGTAGCGATGCCGGGGCGTAACCTCTTCCCCCTTACCGTTGTGTGAGTACCAGGCGTATTCGGGCACCTCACACACACCCACCATGTCGCCGCCGAGGTGGTAGGCCAGCGCCTTGAGCGCATCGGCGTTGTGTGTCGGGTTGTTCGTGCCCGCCGCAACCTCGGAAGCAACCGGACCATCTTGATGCGGCACCATGTCGGTGATCGACGTGACGTATGACTGCGCTTGCGGCGTTTTGTAGGCGAAGACCTTCACGTCCTTTTGAAACTTCGGCCCCAAATCGCCGTGGGCCGCACGCGGAAACCCACCAGCGCGCACGGGCACTCGCTTGACCTCGTCGGGGATGATGAGCGTGGTCGCCTTTGGAACCCGCTTGATCTTCTCCATTGGGTAGCGGCCCATGTGCAACGGGCGGTGATCACCATTGAGACGGCCGAGACCGGCTCTCGTTCCGCCGCGGCCAATCGCCCATCCCAGCGACTTCGTCGAGCGCAACGACGCGCCGAGTCCGCGCGGGGCCAAGGGTGCATCGTGGGCCATGGCGAAGCTCGTGGTGATTGCCGCGAGCGCGAACCCGCCCTCGATGAACGGGGCTCGAAGCACACCTCGGCGTCTCTCGATCAATCCGCTTTGCAGTGCCAGTTGGTCGATGTCAACGTCGGAGGCGGTTGGTGTGTGCGCGGTGGCCTCGAACCCGAGCCGTCGAATGTATCCCGCGGTGATTGAGGCCAGTTCGGCTGCGCGGAGGTCTGCGTTGATCTGTCGCGTGCCATCGATCCACTCGTCTCCGGGCTGGTTTTCGCCGACGGTCCGCGTGTGCGCGACGAGGATTACAACTGCGTGTTCATGGCCCGGGGACTCTTCGCCCGACCACACATCCCTGGGCGCAACACCACACCCAACCATGTCCGCGTCGAGGAAGTAGAGCCCTGCCTTGATGTGTTCCGCGCGGGCACCCACATCATCGGGAATCGGCGCTACTTCGCTCGGCTCGCCACGACGTTGGGCGTCGTACATCTCGAAGTAGGTCTGGTACGCGTGGCTCGCGCCAAGGGGGCCCTCACCCCGACCTTCGCTCGGCCGAGTGGAACCAGCACCGGGTGGTGTGTCCGCAGGATCATCGAGACGCGGCAAGAGTTCAAGCGGATATGGCCCGAGGTGAACTGGTCGCTTCTTGTGTGAGAACAGTTTCATGTCTCCCCTTTGGCTCGGACCTACTCTAATTCTAGTCGATGACTAGGACCGTAGGCCTGGCGAATTCCGCACGAGCTAAGCGGCGGCGAAGCAGAACGCGTCGTGCTCTCGCGGGCGCTCTCGCCCTATCGCCTGCGGTCTGAGCGGATTTGATTGGTGCTCCGAGTTGACTCAGTCCTCGCTCTATATCTCAGCTTGGCTGCTCCGATAGGTAAATTGTGACCTTACGACCCATGCTCCTGCTACTCATGGTTGTGTTGACTGCATGCTCCGCGAGTCAAGCTGTGGACGCCGAATTTGGCGAGACGACAGCAACCGAACCGACGTCAAATGATCCGGATCTGCCAAGCACGTCGACGACTACGACGGTAGGTGCTTCCACAACAACGACGGTCGCACAGTTGGTAGTCAATCCGGACACGGCGTCAGCGACAAGGCTCGAAGTGGATTTCGAGGTATTAGACGCGGTCGAATGGGACGGTGGCCTGCTCGCCCTTGCCGGCGACAGAGACGGCAACGGGCAGCGGTTTTCGGCCCTCGAGCTCCATCGCTCGGACAACGGAAGCGAGTGGACCGCAGTCGCCGATGTCTCGCTAGCGACCGGAGAAGGCCTCGACTCGCTTTCGTTTGTCAGCTTTCTTCCAGCTACAGACGGACTTGCTCTTCTCGGCTCACGTATCGATGGGACCAGGATTGCCGCCGTCTCTGCAGATGGGTCGACGTGGGAAGTGGTCGACGTCAACGCTGCCATTGGGGTTCGAGATGGTTCGTTCGTCGGCGTTTCGAAAGGAATGCATGCCATCGAGCAACTCGTCCGTCAACACACCACTCTCGCGCTACCGGACTCGAGCATCTGCGCCGTAATCGAAACAGAGGACGAGTTCACACTGTTCGAGTGCGATGGCGGAGCCGGTTTCTCGATTGGTCGCTCAGATTTGGTGCAGTCGGGGACCGCTGCCGTTCTGGCCTGCGCCGAGAGCATCGCCGTTGGCGGCGGGTTCCACCCGGCGGCCATCGGACTGTTTTCACCAACCAGTGGAACGATCTCCGACAGCTCGGCCGAGTTTGGTGCAGGAATCGAAGCAGCACTTCCGATGCTCGGTGGAAGTATGGCTTTGACGACGAGCGGAGTCCGTTCGGGTGAAAATGATTCATGTGCCGACCTGATCGACATGCCGGACGCTGAGGAGCCGATGCTCATCACCCTTGACGATGAGTTCGTCGTCGAAGCCTCCTACCCACTTCCTGAAGGAGTCGCATGGTTTGAACACCAGATCCTTGGTGAGATCAGCCGGCCATCCGGAGACGGTTCGTTGATCGTGGTCTCGTCGCTGCAAGGCATTTGGGCCGTCGACTCGTTGACCGAGCAATGGCTGAAGTTGACCGACTTCTCCATCGGCGGAGGGCCTGATGGAACCCCAAGTCTTCGCGGCGATGTGATCTACAGCGGCCGAGTGGACGGAATTGGCGTGATCGAACTCACATGGGAAGAAGACGAGCTGATGTTCGACGAACGAGTCTTGGATTACCTCACGGCGTCGATCAGTGAACCGTCTCGGGTGAGAACGATGATCGAACTCGATGAGCGCCACTTGCTCAGCATCGATTTCTTCGGCCGCGTTTGGATTGTCGACCTTCCTCAACGAGAGCTCGCCGAGTGAACCCACGGTCTGCGCAGGCAAATCCGGTCGACAGGCAGTCCCTCATCTAGTCAACGACTAGAATGACGTGATCTGACGCCAGGAGAGTTCATGAGCACCGACACCAACCTTGTGATCAACGGGAATTGGCAGAGCGCCTCTGATGGAGGGACCTACGCCGCGATCAATCCGGCTCGTCCGAAAGAGATCCTCGGCCAGGTCGCTGCGGGCACAGCCACGGATGTCGATGCGGCCTTTGCCGCTGCCCGTTCGGCAGCTCCCGGGTGGGCTGCACTCAGCTATCACGAGCGCGCGGCGCAGTTCGAAAAGGTGGTCGAGGTACTGACCGCCGACCAGGATCATCTCCAGGAACGCATCGCGCTACTCACTGCCGAGAACGGTAAGGTCCTGCGCGAATCGACGATGGAGATCAGCCGCCTCGGTGACCGATTCACACAAATCGCCGGCTATGCCGACCGGCTCGCTGCCGACGAGGAATTACCCGGCCCCCCATTCGACACGATTGTCACCCGTGAGCCCTACGGCGTCGCCCTGCTGATCACACCCTGGAACTGGCCCCTCGCCATTCTCGGAAGCAAACTTCCCCACGCGCTCATGGCGGGAAATACCGTGGTGATCAAGCCGTCGGAGTACGCCGCACTGTCAACCGCGCTGACCATAAGACTGATCGCCGACGTCCTCCCACCAGGCGTCGTGAACATGGTGACCGGCGACGGTGTGGTCATCGGCGATTCGCTCACGACCCACCCGGAGGTCGACAAGATCTCCTACACCGGCAGTGGCCCCATCGGTCAACACATCATGCGCAAGGCCGCCGACCGTCTTACTCCGGTGACTCTGGAGCTTGGCGGTAACGACGCGGCAGTCATGCTCGCCGACGCGGATATTGGGCCCGAAACATTTATGAAGCTGCACATGGCTGGATTCATCACCAGCGGGCAAGTCTGCATGGCGATGAAACGGTTGTATGTGCACGAGTCGCGCTTCGATGAAGTGGTCGACGGCTTGCGAGCATTCGAGGACAGGCAAGTTGTTGGCGACGGCAGCCTCCCCGATACGACCATGGGGCCGGTCATCCACGAGAAACAATACCGACACGTGAACGGGCTGGTCGCTGACGCTCGATCGAAGGGTGCCGATGTGCTCGAGCTCGGAACGGTGCCCGATCAGGACCTCTTCGACAACGGCTACTTCGTCCGGCCGACGCTCGTCGTCGACGCGGACAATGAACTCGCCATCGTGCAACAGGAACAGTTTGGCCCGATCATGCCGATCGTGAAGTTCTCAACCGACGACGAGGGCATCGCCCTGGCGAACAACTCCGACTACGGCCTGGCCTCATCGGTGTGGAGTGCGGATCCCGATCACGGTTTGGCCATGGCTCGCCGGCTGGAAGCCGGAACCACCTATCTCAACGCACACGGCCCGTCCTCCCAAGATGCTCGAGCGCCTTTCGGCGGGTGGAAGATGAGCGGGTTCGGCGTGGTTCACGGGTTCGAAGGCGTCCGCTCCTTTCAGCGACATCACACGATCACCGCATCCGCAGGCACCTTCTTCTAGTCGGCGGCCGACATGGCAACCTCTGAACAGTTAGGGACTGTCCCTCACTGTCCACGACGTCGCATACGATCGCGGAGATGAGCGACGTGGATGCACCGGGCCGCGGCCGGGAGGTTGTGCGGGCAAAGCTCATGCACGCGGCGGCTGCGCTCCTCGCGGACGCACCGCCGACCGAGGTGACGAGCAAACAAATTGCCGACCGCGCCGGGGTCAACCACGGCCAGATCCACCACTACTTCGGTTCGAAGGACGATCTCGTCGCGGCGACGATCCAAGACGGCGATGCTCGATACCACCAGGACCGGCTGGCCGACGGTGAGCGATTCCCACTGCCCATCGAGACCGAGGTGCGCTCGCCGTCATGGCGCACCCTCGCCTATCTCGCGGCCTCGGGCATTTGGCGACAGCCTCCGTTCGACCCGTCGCCGATTGTGAATGCGCTTGCTGTTCGCCGGGCTGAGGACTCGGGGTTGTCCCCAACCGATACACACGTCATGGCCGACGTGGCCGGAACGATGGCCATGCAGCGTGGATGGTGGATTCTGCGCGACATCATCGAAACAGCCCTCGGTGCGTACGACCCCGACATTCCAGCCATCCGCGCTGAGGTGGCTGAGCGATCGCTGCGCCTCATCGATAGCCAGCTACCCATCGGTGAACCGGGAGAGGAAACGGATATCGCGCCGATCCAAACCGAGGTTGGGGAGGGCACACCTCGGGGCCGTGAAGCCGTGCAGCAGAGCCTTGTGCTCGCGGCCTACGAGCTGCTCGCTGAGCGCCCTCCGGCACAGGTGACCACGAAGGAGATCGCCGCGCTTGCGGGAGTCAACCACGGGCAGGTGCATCATTACTTCGAATCGAAGGAGCATCTCATCGCCCAGACGATCCGATTTGGTGCCGCGCCACTGCTCGAAGCAATGGAGGACGGAAGCGCGCCCGTGCCGGTCCCAATACGGACGTCGACTCGTCACCCCATGTGGCGAACGCTGGCCCACATTGCCTCGACCGAGGCGTGGGTTCACGAGGCCTACGGCCGGGCTCCTGTGGTGTTGAAGATGGTCGAGGTCGTCGCCGAACGAACCGGGAAGCCAACAACGTGCACATCGGTGCATAGTCAGGTCGCTGCCGTCCATGCGCTGGAGCTCGGTTGGGCGATTTACCGCGACATCATCGAATACAGCCTGGACGCACTAGGAGGAGACATCCCAGCGGTTCGGAGCCGTCTCGCCGCGATTTCCTGTCGACTTGTCGATTAGCTCTTCCCGCGTCGCTGACGAAACTCCGACGTTGTGTTCGCGTGCACTGGGGCTTCCTCGGGAACCGGCACGCCGAGGCGGTCGCATAGTGGCTCCCACCCGTCGCCCGGCTGCCAGACGAGCAACCGATCTGAGGGGATGGTCGCCACAACCTCGTCGTAGTGCTGGCGGTAGACACGGCGAGCGTCGGCTCCGTCGTCGAGATCCTCGCTGAACCCGGCCAGCTCGCGCATGAGCTGATGAATTCCCTCGACGTGCTCTGCGCTGGGTTCGGCCTGGGCTCCCCGCATGACCTCCCACACCGTCGCATCGGCACTCGTCCACCAGGTGTCGGCCGAGCCTCGATGTGACAGAACGACAAGAGCGTCGGGGTAGCGGTCGGCCATCTGTTTCCACAGCACCGATGCTGGCCAGTCGACGACGGCACCCCATCCATCGAGGATCTCGTCGAGTTGGTCGAGTTGGTCGAGGTCTCCTCGCAGGACATCCATCCACATCGGTCCGTGAACCTCTCGGCGTTGGTAGAGCTCGCGCATGTGATAACACGGCGCATCAAGCAGCTGCTCAAGCATCGCCTTGAGTGACGTCGTGCCGGTGCGCGGCAGGCCGGCGCCGATCACCCGTGGACTATCCATGACTCGCCTCGAAGAGGTTGTCCCGCAGCGTGGCTCCGGCATAACCAGTGCGCACTCGGCCTCGGCGCTGGAGCTCGGGAACGAGCTGGTCGACCACCATCGCGTAGTAGTCGGGTGCGTAGAAAGTGGGAGCGAACTGGAAACCGTCGGCGTCGGTCGCATCCATCAGCGCAACGAGTGCATCAGCAACATCGTTCGGTGTGCCGACGAAGCGAGAGTCGGCGGCCATGTTGCGAAAGCGCTTGGCGAACTCGGCCAGCGTGGGGTCGTCGCTGTTCGCCGCATTCTCGAACGGGCCGCGCATGCCGGTGACGAGGTGAAGCATTTCGGAGATTCGCGTCTCCGGCGGCAGCTCCCCGACGTCGAAGCCAACGGTCGATCGCATAGCGGCGATGTCGTTCGATGAGCCGGGTCGTTCGAGTACCTCGTCCTGGATCGATTCGGCGTCGGCGGCCTTGTCGGCCACGATCGGTCCGTGCGTAAACACGATGCGGAGGTCGTAGGGATCTCGTCCGTTGTCCGACGCCCGGGTTCGAAGATCGGCCACCATCTCGGCGCGCTGCGCGTCGGTTCCGGCCGGGGCGAAGATCATCTCCGCGTGCTTGGCAGCAAAGGTTCGCCCGGCCTCCGACGAGCCGGCTTGGGCGAGCACGGGACGCCCCTGCGGACCGGGCATCACACACATCGGTCCAGCGGTGCGATGCCACTTCCCCTCGAAGTCGACCCGGTGAACCTTGCTCGGGTCGATCAGCACCCCGTTGTCGTGGTCCATCACCATGGCGTCAGGTTCAAAGGAGTCCCACAGCGCATAGACGGCATCCATGAACTCGTGCGCCCGCTCGTATCGCTCATCGTGCGCTGGCAACTCGATGCCCACGTTGTCGCCTTCGTGTGGGTTGACCGAGGTCACGATGTTCCAGCCAATCCGCCCTTCGGTCACGTGGTCGAGCGTCTGCATCGATCGGGCGATCTGATATGGCGACGTGAACGTGGTCGACATCGTGACGACGAACCCGAGCCGTTCGGTCTTTGCCGCCAAACGAGGGACGATGATCGTCGGGTCGAGAATCGGGAAGTGAAAACCGCTGCGGATCGATGTCTCGCTCTGGCCGTATCCACCAATGTTGTCGGCGAAGAACAGTGCGTCGAAGGACCCTCGCTCGAGCGTCGAGGCGATCTCCTCCCAGTAGGACATCTCCCACCACTCGTGCCGGATCTTGTCCTGCGGGTACACCCAGCTGAGCCGCGTCACCGAGCCCGGACAGTAGAGCATGAATGCGTTGAGGTGCATCTGACGAGCAGTGCCGATCGCTGACATCTGCCGAGCTTACGCAAGGACTCGACACGATTCTAGTCCTCGACTAGAATTGGGGCCATGTCCACGGCTAGCCAACTCGCTGCACCCGACACCGCTGCCGACGCAGCCATCGCCAACGCGCTGACAAACCTCGCAACGGCCGGTTCGTTCTTCTCTGGCGCCGAACGGCTTGCCCTCGCACAACAGGCACGATTCTCACGCGGGCTCGACCCCACCGCTCCCGACCTGACTCCGATCGTCGCTGACACGGTCCGCCGAGTGGCCGTCGAGGCCATGAAGAGTCGGTCCGAGCACGTTGCGGCATGGGAGGCCGCCGGGCACGACGTCCTCGCCTTCGTCGAGCTCGTTGCCGTCGTCGCCCAGATCAGCTCGATCGACTCGTACCGGGTCGGCATCGGTGCCGCCCTCGACCCGCTTCCTGCACCGATACCCGGCGATCCGACACCGAACGTCGACGAGCGTGCAGTCACCTCGAACGCCTGGGTTCCCACGGTCGGAATTGCGCTCGCGCCCACCGCCTTAAACGCACTTCCAGCCGAGAAGCGAATCAAGGACGAGGTCTCGAAGGAGTGGTACCTGACCGACGAGTTCGTTCACAAATACGAGATCGACCCTGGACGAGAGCTCACCCGCGCGCAGATGGAACTCGTGGCATCGCGAACGTCATACCTCAATGAATGCTTCTTTTGACTGTTCGGCCACGCCTGGATGCTCCGTGAGAACTCCAACGCCAACGACCAGCCCGTCAACATTCTTGCGGTAACCGACGCAGGGCTCGACCCGCTCGTCCCATTCGGCCGAGAGCTCGTCGCATTCGTCGACGCCATCGTGTTGATGGACTTCGACGAACTCCCGATCGCCCGACAAGACCTCTTCGACGCAGCGGGTCCGGGGGCTGTCACTCGCGCCGCTGCCGTCTGCGCTGGCTTCGAAGGAACCAACCGCGTCGTCGACGCCGTCGGGGTTCCGGTGAACAAGCGCTACTACGACATCGCGGATGAGCTGCAAGTGACCATCCCCGAACACCTACGCGGCTAAGGAGCAATCGATGAGTGAGTACAACAACCGTCAGGAATTCGAACTCGACAATTGGCCCGAACTTCGGAGCACGGTCAACGACCTCGCCAACCTCGTCTACAGCGAGCGCACCGTTCCCACCGAACTCAAGAAGCTGCTGTTCACGATGGCGAGCCAAGCCAGCGGCTGTATGCATTGACAGTCTCACGGCGCGTTCAGTTTGAACGCAATGGGAGTAGAAACCGAACGCATCCGGGCGCTGTGGGAGTACGAGACGTCCGATCTCTTCACCGACGCCGAGCGCGCCGGCCTCGATCTGGTTCGAGCCGCGTCGCTGTCACCCAACGCCGCCACTGCGGAGCACTTCGAAGAACTACGCAAGCACTTCACGAACGAACAAATCATCGAGATTCTTGCCGTGAACTGTCTGGCCGGTTGGCTGAACCGGTGGAACGACACCATCGCGACCGTCACCGACCAGGAGTCGGTCGATTGGGCTACGGAGAATCTCTCCGACCTCGGCTGGGATCGGGGCAAGCATGCCGGTGAAGCGCACGAGCAGCGCAAAGGACACCCGTCCACCGTTGGTTGGACGAAGAGCTGAGGTTCGAACCCGTGTCCGTGAGCCTTCGAGAACGACTGCAGCAAGACATCCGCGGTACCCGACAGGTTCTGAAGACCTCGAAGCGGCACTGGACGACGGGCCGCGCGCTCCGCAGGGAGTTCATCGCGGCGCAACGAGCTGGCACAAAGATCGTGCTCGACGAGTTCGGACCGGACACGCCCGACCCCGAACCGGGCCAACCAGCTGCAGACTTCTCACCGAAGCCGGGCAAAGCGCGCAAGGCGCACTACATGAAGCTGGAGGAGTATCCGTCCACCGACTACGCGTTCGAGGTTCGAAACCCGCCAGTTTCAGGCAACGTCATCAACGGACTCGGCGAGACCGAACCTCGGCCGGCAAGCCCGATCTTCCACACCTGGAAGTTCGGCCATCCGATGGGAAAGCTCGAGTTTCTATTCCAGGGCATCCGAACCCAGGGCGAGTGGATCGCTCTGCTCAAACGGCAGTGGAACACCCGCCGCTTCACCGGTGAGGTCGCTCCGGAGAAGGTTCCGGTCGACGACGCCGCAGCGATGACCGAGCAAATCAAAGCACTCGCGCTCGAGCTCGGTTCGTGCATGGTCGGCATTGCGCCACTCACCGACGACATGCTCACCGAGGACCTCCCCCTCGATGCCTCAGAACATCCCTACATCATCAGCTTCGGCGTGCAGATGGATCGCGATGCGGCGCTCGAAGCACCGAGCGAACATGCAGCCCTCACCATCCAGGCCGAATACCGCGGCACCGACATCATCTCGGCCAAGATCGCTCAGCACATCCGCGACATGGGATGGGAGGCCCAAGCGGCTATCCACGGCTTCCTCCAGATACCCGCCGCAGTCGAGGCCGGCCTCGGCCAACTCGGCAAGCATGGGTCGCTGATCTCGAAGGATCTCGGGTCGATGTTCCGCCTGGGCGCCGTGGCCACCAACCTTCCGCTCGTGCTCGACGCACCGGAGGACATCGGTGTCGACGAGTTCTGCACGCGCTGTCAGTCGTGCACCACCAACTGCCCGCCGAACGCCATCTTCGACTCCAAACAGATGGTGAGAGGTCGCGAGCGCTGGTACGTCGACTTCGACACCTGCATCCCCTACTTCGTCGAGAACCACGGCTGCGGCATCTGCATCGGCGTATGCCCATGGAGCGAAATCGGCCGAGGCGAAGCCTTCTCCCTCAAGATCATGGCCAAGAAGAAGGCCGCAGCCTCGGCCGAAACGGACAGTTAGGGACTGTCCCTAACTGTTCACGAAGCGGGCGAAGTCGGAGGCCGTGACGAGCGCGTCGACGAGATGGTCAGTCATGTGGTGGCGAAGGTCGACTTCGCCGGCCTCGTCGAACACATTTGATCGCTCACCTGGATCTGCGTTGAGGTCGTAGAGCTCGCCCTCGCCGGTCGAGTAGCGCGTCATCCGGGCGTCGGCCGTCACGAGCGTGCGCGAGTGTTCAGGAACGACGTTCGACCAGAGACCGTAGTCGGGCACGTCTTCTTCGATCAGCACGTGGTCGCGGACCTCAGCTTCGACATCGTCGAGCAGCGGCACGAGACTCACGCCCTGCACCCCGTCGTACGACTCGACGCCAACGAGGTCGAGGATGGTCGACCCGATGTCGAGCGACGATGCGAGCGAGGCTGTGCGGTCAGGACCGGCGCCGGGCCGAGCGATGACCAGCGGCACTCGGGTCGTTCCTTCGAAGAGGAACCCGCCCTTCAACATGAATCCGTGATCTCCGAACATGTCGCCGTGGTCTGCGGTGAAGATGACGATCGTGTCGTCGAGCTGTCCCGACGCTTCGAGGGCCGCCAGCATGCGCCCGACACCTTCGTCGATCATCTCGATCGAGCCGTACTGCGCGGCCATTGCGTCACGCAGCGCCTCGGCGCCAATACGCATCGGTCCTCGTGCTCCCGCATCGGCCGACATCGTGCGCAAGAACTCGGGCAGGTGATCGACCGGGTCATGGAACGACTCGGGAAGTTCCATGTCGGCCGGGTCGTGGCGATCGAACCACTCCCCTGGCGGGGTGAAGGGATGGTGCGGGTCGGGGTAGGAGGCAAACAGGAACCACGGTTCTTCGTCGGCTGCTGCTCCCTCGATGAACTCGACCGACCTCGACGTCACGAACTCGGTCGAGTGAAAGCCTTCGTCGTATGCGGGCTTGGACACCTGCCACCAGTGTTCGGAACGGAAGAGCGCGGGCGACTTCGGGCCGCCGCCGGCCGTTGCCGGGTTGAACCCTCGCTCAATCGCCCACGGAAGATGATGCCCACCGACCGCAGCGCCATGCCCCAGGCAGAACTCCGCTTCATCGAAGCCATAGAAGTCCTCGACCGGACCCGGGTCACCGTCGACGTATCGGGCAAAACTCTCGAGCCCATCCCAGTTCGTCCGGTCGCGATCCCAACCGACCGGAACGCCGTCACCGTCGGGGAAGAAGTTGGCAGCGTGAATCTGGATGTGTGCCTTGCCAATGTGCTGCGTGCGGAAACCAGCATCGGACAGCCGCCGGACAAACGTGTTCGATCCCCACTCCAGCGATCGATCGTTGAACACAACGCCGTGCGCAGACGGCAGCCGTCCGGTGAGGATGCTCGACCGATTCGGCATACAGACCGGATTGGCCACATAGGTCCGATCGAACACCGTGCCGCGCGAGGCGAGCGCGTCGAGGTTCGGAGTGCGAACGACCTCGTTGCCTCCGAAGCCGACATGATCGGCGCGATGTTGGTCGGTGCAGATGACGAGTACGTTCGTCATCGGGTTACGACGAACCCAACGTGACCGTGTCGAGATCGTCGGCGACGATCAGCTCACCGGTGTAGCCGCCCGAACGAACTTCGTCTGCGAAGAGCTGCTTCTCCTCGGGCGTGTTCGGCGCCGGGATCAGATGAGTGAGCACCAGCGTCGGAACCCCGAGCTCGGCGGCCTGCTTGCCGATCAGGCGAGTGTCAGCGTGGTATTCGGTGACAAAGCTCCGCCCGATGTTCTCCGCCTCGATCACCGAGACACGCATCGCCTCGTACACGAGCACATCGGCACCGTCCGCCAACCGAGCGACCTCCGGGCACACCTTGGTGTCGCCGGTGATCGCAATCACGCCCTCTGGCGTTTCGATCCGATACCCAACAGCTGGGCTGACCGGCTCGTGACGAACCTGGCCAGCGAGCACCCGAACCTCACCCTCCGACCACACCTCGACCACGTCGGTCGGACCGGGCACGGGGAACGCCACAAGATCGACCGTTGGCTGGGTCGCGCGTCCGCTGTGTGCGTTGCGAATCTCGATGTCGTGGTCCCAGGCATCAAGCATCCGGCTCACGAAGTCGACGCAGTGCCCCTCCGGAACGACGATCGGCAGCGCACTCTTCTGATCACGCCGATCCATATTCCATCTCGTGAGAACGAGATCCTGGAGTCCGGTGAGGTGGTCACTGTGGTGATGCGTGGCGAAGAATGCAGTGAGCTCCTCCGTCCGCACGCCGGCGCCGACGAGACGCTGCACGGTGCTCCGTCCGGCGTCGAACTGGAGAGTGATGTCGCCCCGTCGAACGAGCGCACCTGGGCCAGCGCGGTTGGCATCGGGCATCGGAAAGCCCGTTCCAGTGATGATCAGTTCGGTGTTCATTGATTCGCTGGCTTTCTCATAGCGTGAATGGGGGTCCTTGTCTCGCGGTTCGTGCGCCTCATCGTTGCTCCGCGACCTCGCGTGCAAGCTCGAAGTTGAACTCACACGCACCGGCGCTCATGTCAACCACCAGTGAGTCGCGAACTCCAAAGACCGCGTCGCTTTGGATGTAGTCGCTCTCGCTGTCGAACAGGTGGGTGATCACACTTCGATAGCCCGGCGACGACACCACGAAGTGGAAGTGAGCGGCCCGCCAGTTGTGCCGACCGTTGTTGTGCAGCAGATCGCCACCTGGACCGTCGTCAGGGATCGTGTAATCGACGGGGCGGACTGCGTGAATCTCGAACCGGCCGTCGGCACCCGTGGTGTAGACACCTCGCATGTTCATCTCCGACTGCGCCTCATCTTGCACGTCGTAGAGGCCATTGGACGCGGTCTCCCACACGTCGAGTTCGGCCCCCTCGATCGGGTTGCCATCGAGGTCGAGCACCGCTCCCGTCACGACAAGGTTCTGGTCGGACTCCATGACGTCGACGACGATGCTCTCCCCCATCTCCTTGCGGGGAGCACCATCGAGGTGGAATGGGCCGAAGACGGTCGGTTCGGTGCCGCCGACGTCACCGTGGTTGATCATCTCGACAAGCATCGAGACGCCCAGCGTGTCCGACAGGAGAACGAACTCCTGTCGGGCATCAGTGCACAGTTCACCCGCTCGCCGGAGTTCTTCGACGCCCCGGAACCATTCTTCCCGCGTGAGGCCCACTTCGACGACAAACTCGTGCATGTGTCGTACGAGGGCTCGAGTGATCTCGGCCAAGCGCTCGTTCGGCGAGTCGTCATAACTTGCGAGAACTTCGGCAAGGTGTTGTTCGGGCGTCATCTGTTGCTTGGTCATCTGAATGGTTCCCTCAACGTTCTTTCGGCTCAGGCCTCTCGAGGCGGCCACGGTGTTTGCGGCGAATAGGAAATCTGGCTTTGTACCAGTCGCCAGGTCAGGTCTTGGCGCACAGCGGCGTAGTCGGGAGCGTCCCAGAGATTGAGGCATTCATCGGGGTCGTCGACGAGGTCGTAGAGTTCTCCCCACTCGACGCTGTGGTAGACCGTGATACGCCACCGTTCATCCACCAATGTGCGAACACGCACTTGACCTTCGAAACCCAGAATGTTCTGAAGGTAGGTCTGCTCCTCGATCAGGATTTCGGCTCGATCGGGCGTCGAACGGCCCGCGAGCGTCGAGGTCAGGTCGGTCCCTTGCATCCCGGAGTACGCCCGAGCGTTCGCTGCTGAGAGGATCGTGGGCGCAAGGTCAAGGGTGCTGGCCAAGACGTCACTCGTGGCTGGCTGTTCGACGCGAGGGTCGGCCCAGATCATGGGCACCTGGATCAGGCTCTGGAAGTGCAGTCCGCCTTTGAAGCAGAGCCCGTGATCTCCGAGATAATCGCCATGATCCGAAGTGAAGGCAACGATCGTGTTGTCCGCGAGACCCTTCTCCTCGAGGGTTGCCATGATCTCGCCGACAGCATCATCGATCATCGTCAGCATGCCGCACGTCAGTGCTTGCGCTTGTTTCAGGTGCTCGGGCCGCATCTTGACCGCGTTCGTCCGGGGCTTCATCTCGTCAGCGAACGGTTGATCGCGCACCCACTGCAGGTGGGGCGGTGGATTCTGGTGCGCATCCAGGTTCTCGAGTTCGGGCATCTCCTGGGGGTCGTACATGTCCCAGTACTTGCCCGGTGGGGCAAACGGATGGTGAGGATCGGGGAAGGACACGAACGCAAAGAAAGGTGCTTCGCTTCGGGCCGGGTCATCGAGAAACTCGATGGCCCGGGTCTTGACGTAGCTGGTCGAGTACAGCTCCTCTGGCAATGCAGTTCGCACCGCCTGGGGGCAGCCGTAGTCGTGTGGGAGTTGATTCTCGGGGCCACGCAAGGCCTCTGGATCCTCGACCTGCTCAGCGAGCCAGGCGGCGTGATGGCCGCCGGTGCGATCACCATGGAACAACACGAAGTCAACGGATTGAAATCCGTAGAACGGCAGGTCGACATCGAGCGGGCCGTGCTCGGCCCAATTGGTTCTGTCCTCCCAGAGGTAGTCCTCTGCCGGACCGATGTCGATGGCATTCGCAAGGCCGCCGGTGCCGGCAGGGTTGTCACCGATCGGGGTCTCGAGGTCGGTCATGGTCTGGAGGTGAGACTTCCCAAAGAGTGCCGTGTCATATCCCTCGGCTGCCAGGACCTCGGGAAACGTGGTGACGAAATGCGGCAGCACATTGCCGTTCTGGCGCACACCGTTGACCGACGACATCAGCCCCGACATGAACACCGCCCGGTTGGGCATGCACACCGGGTTCGATGCGTAGAACCGGTTCATGATCGTGCCACGTGCGGCAATCGCGTCGATGTGTGGAGTGCGGAGCACGGGATGACCAGTGCAGCCGAGAAAGTCGGCCCGCTGCTGATCGGTCATGAAGAAGACGAAGTTTGGTCGCTCGGAAGTAGGAGTGCTCGTGCTCATGACTGCTTCCCAGACGTGATCGACCCGTTGTCGAGGATCACGGTGTCCAAGTCGTCGCAGACGATGATCTCTCCGTCGTATCCGCCTTCACGTACCTCGTCGATGAAGGCCTGCCGATGGGCGTCGGTCCTCGGGGCCGGGATGAGATGGGTCAGCATGACGATCGGCACATCGAGCTGAGCCATCTGGGCACCGATCAGCCGCGTGTCAGCGTGATACTCGATGATGTACTGCTTGTCGGCCGGGCGCTTCCTGATCTCGTCCACGCGCATTGCCTCGTAGACGACGACGTCCGCGCCAACAGCGAGGGCAGCGACCTCGTCGCACACGACCGTGTCCCCGGAAATGGCCACGACACCATCCGGCGTTTCGATCCGGTACCCGACGGCCCCGACGATTGGCTCATGGCGCACCTGTCCGGCGAGCACTCGAACGTCTGTGGTGGACCACACCTCGGTCGGCGTGCCGGGTGTGTCGAAACCGATCAGATCGATCTTTGGTTGCGGTTCTCGATGGTTGTGCAGTGCGCGAACGGCGAGATCGTCCTCCCAGATTTCGAGCATGCGTTCACAGAACCGCATCGTGGGTCCGTTCGGCGCGACGATCGGCAGACGCGAAGCCGTGTCGTAAACATCGATGATCCAGTGCGATAGAGCGAGGTCTTGGAGCCCAACCAGGTGGTCGGAGTGGTAGTGCGTCAGGAACAATGCGCTCAGCTCAGCTGGAGACGAACCGGCGCCAAACAGGCGGGTGACGGTGGCGCGACCCGCATCGAACTGCAGGTGCACGTCGTCTCCGTAGCGGACCAAGACGCCAGCGCCAGCGCGGTCTCCCGTCGCGAGAGGCGTGCCGGTACCCGTGACCGTGATGCGCGTGGTCACGCGAGCTGCTCGCTCTCGAGGGCCATCAACTCATACTCCGATGGCGCCGCTAGCCGATGTCTTGATGAACTCGACAACCGACTCGCCACCAAGCTCCGGGCCTGACGTGTGCAGGTGACATCGAACGGACCCGCCGCCGTGGGCGGGGGTCGGAGCTGGCATCTCCTCACGGCAGATGTCCATCGCAACCGGACAACGGTTCTCGAACGGGCATCCCGATGGCAGGTTGGCTGGACTGGGAGGCTCGGCGTTGATGAATGTCTTGCGCAGTTCTCGGCGGGTCGCCTGTTCGATCGGATTCGGAACGGGTATCGACGAGATGAGCATCTCGGTATACGGGTGCGCCGGACTCTCATACACCGCTGTGGAGGAGCCTTGCTCGACGAGGTACCCCAGATACATCACGCCGACGTCGTGGCTCAGGTGGCTCACGACTTCGAGATCGTGTGCGATGAACAAGAACGCAACTCCGTCGTCGCGCTGAATGTCTTGCAGCACGTTGATCACTTGGCTCTGAATCGACACGTCCAAAGCGCTGGTCGCCTCATCAGCGATGATCAGCTTTGGTCCCACACCCAGCGCTCGTGCGATCGAAACCCGTTGGCGTTGCCCACCGGACATCTCGTAGGGATACCGGTCGAGGTAGTCGGCAGTCAGCCCGACGCTCTCCAGTAGTTTCCTCACCATCTCGTCTCGCTCGGCACCCTTCGTTCCGTAGTGACGAGTGATGCCATCACCCACGATCGTGCGAGTCTGATGCACCTGGTTCAGTGACGAAAACGGATCTTGGAGTACCGCCTGAACACGCTTGCGAAATTCGAGCTCGTCCTTGCGCTCTACCTTCGTGACGTCTTCGCCCTCGAGGCGAATCGTGCCAGCATGCACATCAACGAGTTGCAGGATGGCACGCGCCACCGTTGACTTGCCGGATCCAGATTCGCCGACGAGGCCGAACGTCCGTCCTTCCTCGATCGTGAACGACACGTCGTTGACCGCTTTCACCGGTGGCGCGGATGGCCCGAACAGTCGGCCGCGACTGGCAAAGTGCACCGCCAGTCCTTCGACAGAGAGAAGCGGTTCGCTCATCGCTCGACCTCGTCCCAGCTATCAACGAGCGAACTCTGCAGATCTTCCCAATGGTGACACCGCACGGTCACCCCGGCGCCGATCACTTCGAGCGACGGCAGGTCGGTATGGCAAATCTCCGTAGCCGCAGCGCAGCGTGGAGCGAAACGGCAACCGACGGGCCAATCGGTCGGCGCAGGAACCACCCCTCCGATGACCTTCAAACGGTCATCACCGCTCTCGTGATTCTGCGGCATGGTCTCGAGCAAGGCCCTCGTATATGGATGGCGTGGACGCAAAAAGATGTCCTCGACGCTCCCGCCCTCGACGCCTTGGCCTCCGTACATGACGATGACGCGGTCGGCGACTTCGGCAATGACTCCGAGATCGTGCGTGATGACAATGATGCTGGTGTCGTGCGTTTCCTGGATCTCCATCAACAAGTCGAGGATCTGGCCCTGCACCGTGACATCGAGGGCCGTCGTCGGTTCGTCTGCGATGAGCAGCTTCGGATTGCACGCGAGCGACATGGCGATGCCAACGCGCTGTGCCATGCCGCCGGAGAACTCGTGCGGGTACTGATCTATGCGACGGCCCGGGTCGGGCACCTTCACTTCAGCGAGGAGTTCGATTGCACGTTCCCGCGCCTGAGATTTGTTCATGTCGGTGTGGAGCAGCAACGGTTCCATCAGCTGTCGACCCACCTTGAGCGCTGGGTTCAGGACGGCGATCGGCTCTTGGAAGATGAAGCCGATGTCCTTGCCACGGATCTTTTGCCACTCGCGCTCGGAGATCGAAGTGACATCACGCCCGTCGAACTGCACGGACCCGCGCGTGAGGCGCCCCGGTGCGGGGGTCAGACCCAGCGCCGACAACATCGTCATGCTCTTGCCGGATCCGGATTCGCCGACGATGCCGAGCGTCTCGCCAGGCATCACGGCGAACGAAACGCCGTTCAAGATCTGCACTGGATCACCCTGCGGTGTCGGAAATTCGACGTCGATCGTACGAACCGACAGCAGCGCGCCGTCTCGATGGGGTCGATCGGTCGGCTCGATATCGACCCGCTTGCTGATCGTGAGGGCGTTGCTGGAGGCGTCGCGACCAATCGCGTCTCGGATCGAGTCACCGAGCAGGTTGAACGCAAGGACCGTGAGCACCAGTGCGCCGCCCGAGGGCACGATCTGCCAAACCCCCTCGCGTCGAAAGTCCGGCCGGGCCCTGTTGAGCATGACGCCCCAGTCGGGATCGTCGAGGCTGGCACCAATGCCAAGGAAGCTGAGCGTTGCGCCAATCAAGATGACCGCACCAGAAATGATTGCGGCTTGGACGATGAGCGAGGACAACAAGTTCGGTGCGATGTAGCGCGCCAGAGTCCGAGGAACCGAGATGCCGGTTATGCGAGCAGCGTCGACGTACAGCTCCTCCTTCTCGGCCAGTGTGACGCCTCGGGTGAGCCGAACGAATCGAGTGGCCATTGCGATACCGACGCCGATCATGGCGTTCGTCAACGAAGGAGTGAGGATGATGATCACCGCCATCGCCAACAAGATGATCGGCAGTGAGAACAGCACGTCGTTGACCCACATGATCGCTCGATCGATGCGACCGCCGCGCCAACCAGAGAACAACCCCACCGGAACACCGATTCCGACCGCGATCGACATGGCGATGATGATCGACCGGAAGGCGAACCCGGCTCCGAAGATGACACGGCTGTAGTGATCTCGGCCGAGCCCGTCGGTGCCAAGCCAGTGATCGCCGCTCGGTCCCTCGAAGAGTCGCTGCAGCGTCACGTCCTGTTTGAACGGATCGTGGGTGGCGAGCAACTCTGGCCAGACCCAACTGACCACGAGGATGGCAAACCACACCAGCGAGAACAGTGCGAGTGGGTTGCGGAACATGCGCTTCCAGAAGCGCCGCCTCGGCGAGTCAGGCTTCGGAGAGGTCTCCGTTTCGGTCGTGACTTCGCTCATCGATCCAACCGAACCTTCGGGTTCAAATAGCCGTAGCTGATATCGACCAAGAGGTTGACGAACGCCACGACGAGACCAACGACGATCATGCCACCCTGAAGTACCGTCACATTTCGATTGACGATCGCGCTGACGAGCATCTCACCCATACCTCGGATGCCGAACACGATCTCGACCGCGGTCGTCAGGCCGATGGCGGCTGCCGCCCGAAATCCGATGACGGTCACTGTCGGAACGAGTGCGTTTGGCAGTGCGTGGCGGCTGATGAGCTTCGTGCGGCCAACCCCGCGAGCTCTCGCTGCCAGCACGTAGCGAGACTGCAACGCGTTGGCCATCGAACCGCGGAGCTGACGCTGGACGATCGCCAACGTCGGAAGTGAGAGCGCAATTGCGGGAAGGGTGATCGACTTCAACCAGCCAGTGAAGGACTCGCTGAGCGACACGTAGCCGACGGGATCGAGCCACCCGAGCTCAACCGCGATCCCCCAGGACAACAACATGCCGATGATGAAGCCAGGAGCGGCGATCACGCCGGCAGCCCCGACCGAAATGACCCGGTCCAGAAGGCCGCCGGGGCGAATTGCCGCGACGACACCGAGCAACATCCCAAGTGTCACACCGATGAGAAGACTGAACCCGACGATGCTGAGGGTCGGCCAGATTCGCTCACCGATCAGCTCCCCAACGCTGGTGTTGCGGTCGAGCAGCGAGGAACCGAGGTCTCCACGGAGCACCGAGCTGAACCAGTCGAAGAATCGCTCGATGATTGGATCGTTCAATCCCAGCTCTGCCTCGACAGCGCCGATGCACTCCGGTGTGGCTCCTTCCCCACAGACCTGCGCGGCGATGGAACCATTCGCTTCCATGGCAACCGAGATCAAGAAGGTCACCACAAGGACGGCGAAGACCAATGGGATGGTCGCCAGCAGCCGAAATCCGATGTACTTCGCCAAGTCTCCCCCTAGCTTTCCCGGCGGTGAGGAACGATCGCGGATGCAGCCCCAGCCTGACGCCAGGGCTGCATCCGATGATCATTCGATCCCGAGCCGATCAGCCAGCCTTGCGCACTCCGTGCGGCCAGTACGTGATCGGAAGGCCCTGGACGTGCCGCACGCCCTCGACATCGGCACCGTGGCCAATGAAGGTTGGCAGCGTCTGCTGGATGATGAAGATGCACTCTTCGAGCATGATCTTCCATGCTGCAGCAACGTCGGCTTCACCCTCTTCGAAGGACTTCGACTTGGCCGATTCGACCAGCTCGAGAACTCCGTCAGGCGTTGCCTTCGATGGGTTGAACGATGCCTCACCGGTGCGGGCGATCAACGACATCAGCGCGTTTGGCTCGTTGTACGCAATGATCTGCACGGGGTACTGACCCTGTGCGAGACGGGCGAACATCTCGCCACCCGATGGTGGGTCGAGCGCCTCGTTGTTCATGGTGATGCCCAACTCAGACAGTGCACCACTCCATGCCGAGGCCACCACCGGCCAGAAGCCCTGAGGCAAGTGCCCGTTCGTGAACTCGAAGCCGTCTTCGCCCGTTGCAGCAAAGGCTTCCTTGGCCGCTTCGAGGTCGAAGTCGGGAACATCGAGGTCATCGATGTAGGCGTAGTCGTTTGGACCGACGGCGAACTGGTTGTTCGCAGTTTCAGCTGGTGTGTTGAACGCCTCTTGGATACCAACACGGTTCAGTGCTTGTCCCATCGCGCATCGAACGTCACGATTGGCCAAGGCCGGGATCGTTTCGCCAGTCCAGTCGGTGACCACAAAGCCCACCCGCACCGTGGTGTTGGTGCTGAAGGCCGGAACTGCGTCTACCTGCGGAGCGTTGATCACCACGATGTCGAACTGACCGGCATTGAGGCCGTCGACCCGAGCCTGAGCGTCGTTCACAGCGCTGATAGAGACCGACTCGGCACCAACGAGTTGCGGCTGCCAGTAGCCCTCATAACCCGACAACTCGACCTGTGTGTTGTCTGCGTTGATGCTGTCGAGCACATAGGGGCCAGTGCCGAGTGGATTCTCGCCCGCGCTACCGAGTGCACTCGGTGCAACGAGGAAGCCCGAGTTGCGGATCAGACCGCTGAGCAGGAGCGCCTCGCCTGGGCCGTTGAGGTTGAACTGCACGGTGAGGTCGTCGACGACTTCGACACTCTCGACGATTGCCATCTGGCCCTTCACGGGTGGAAGAACCTGCGGCGGCTCGCCGGCCTTGATGAAGTCGATGTTGGCCTTGACGGCCTCGGCGTTGACGGGCGAGCCGTCGTGGAACGTCACGCCTTCATGGAGGAAGAACGTGATGACACTGCCGTCATCGTTGCGCTCCCAGCACTTCGCGATCCACGGAACAACGGTGCCATCGGTGTCCTGGCGAACCATGCCCTCGAAGATCCAGCCGTAGTAGCTGATCTGGGCTGGCGCTTGATCGTTGTGCGGGTTGATGCCGCTTCCGAGACCGACCGATATTGCTGTGGTCAGCGCTGGACCTGGGTTGTAGTCGCCAACTTCGAGCTCAACATCGGATGCACAATTGGCAGCCTCCTCGTCGACCTCGAGCGTGCCAAGTGCATCGTCGACATCGGCCTCGGTGCCGCCCTCGTCTGGCTCTTCGGCCGGTTCATCCGGCTCGGTATCGGTGCTGGAATCCTCGGTTGTCGTCGGTGCGTCAGCATCGCTCGCAGTGTCGCCACCGTCGTCGCTACTCCCACATGCCGCGGCCACCATGGCCAACGACAACATCACGGCAAGCAGCCGCATCCACTTCGAATTGCGCATGTCCCCTCCTGGAACTCGTGACTGAGTCAGTCACGAACGTTACTATCTCCGCCTCAGAGAGTTGCTGCTGCTGACATGATTGTCAACAAAAAGTTGTGACGGGTGTCCTATCACGAACCGTTGGCGGCAGCGATCTCGCTCAGAACGCCGGCCCAATCGCGGCTCGGTGGAGGAGCATCTGGCAGTCCGAGCTCACGCAGGCCCGCATTGACCGCCGCAAGGTACTTGTCGAGCTGTTCGACCTCGTCAGCTCCGAGGACGCTGAACACCGTCTCGTACACCAACTGTTCGCGGGCGGCGATCTCCGCTCCGATCTCCTCACCCAGCGATGTCGCCGAGAGCAGACTTCGACGTCCGTCGTCGGGGTCGGTCCGGGTCTCGAGCAAGGTCTTGCGACGAAGCCCTGCCACGGCTCGACTCACGTTCATGACGTTGAGGCCCTCTGCGGATGCGACCTCGGCCTGGGAAATACTGGGGTGCAGGAGCACCGCACGCAGCACACGCCACTCGGGAAGACTGACTCCGAAGACCGATTCCGTTCGCCCGTAGTAGTTGCCGGAAGTCATGTTCGAGAACGCGTGGATCCGCTGACCGAGCGTGCGTTCGACACTGAGCCCGCTTGGTCCAGGGCCAACTTCTGCGTTGTTCACATCTGTCATGATCTCGTCGACGATACCGAGCTGACAACTCGCAAGTCGAGATCAGCGTGATGGCACCGTGCGAGTTCACACGCTCTTCCCCTGCGGTAGCGAGAGCCCGACAAAGTAGAGTCGATCCTCGTGCCCTCTCGGACAACACAGCCCAGGCTTGGGAAGCCGATGGCCTCCGCTGGTCGCTTCGGGACGGTCGGCGAACGCGAGTTCATTGCATTCATGGCTGTGGTGACCGCCATGAGTGCGCTCGCGATCGATACGATGCTGCCCGCATTTGGGGCGATGCGAGAGGCTTTCGAACTCGCCCCCGACTCCACGCGACTCTCGCTCACCGTCACGCTGTTCATCATCGGCAACGGCGTCGGGCTCTTCTTCTTTGGCCCTCTGACCGACAGTTTGGGACGAAAGCCTGTCCTTCGTCTTTCGCTGGCGATGTACGGCGCGAGCGCTCTTCTGGCGGCGTTCGCTCCAACCCTTACGGTTTTGTATGCCAGCCGGCTGCTTTGGGGTATCGCCGCATCTGGCCCGCGCGTTCTGGCTCAAGCCATCGTGCGCGACCGCTACAGCGGCCCAGAACTCGCGCGAACGATGACGCTGATTCAGACGTTCTTTGCGCTCGCACCAATCTTGGGGCCATTGATTGGGCGCAGCATCCTCGAAGTTGGTTCGTGGCGTTGGGTCTTCGGCTTTGGCACCATCTGCGCGGTCGTAGCAGCAACCTGGGGGCTGCGACTTCCTGAGACACTTGAGCCCGACCAGCGCCGTCCGTTGTCATTCAACTCGACCATCACCGGGCTCAAGGCCGCGATGGCACACCCCGTGACCCGGAACTACGCCCTGTCGATCGCTGTTGGATTCGGTGCGTTCTTCTCGTTCCTCGGCAGCTCAGAGCTCATCCTCGACGACCTCTACGGGCGCCCAAACTGGTTCGTTCCATATTTCATGGCCAAGAGCGTCATCATGTCCGCGCTCGCCTTCACGGCGAGCCGAGCTCTTCGCCGCGTACGAGCCGACAGCTGGGCGCTCGGGGCAGGACTGTGCTTCTTCGCAGCCTCCTCGATGCTGTTGGTCGCAACGTTGGTGAGCGATGGCATCCCCAGGTTCTGGCTGTTCCTCGTCCTCTACACCGCCGCAGGTTTGTCGCATGCCTCGATGTTTCCGTCAGCCACCAGCGTTGCGCTCGAGCCAATGGGCGCACTGGCGGGTACCGCCGCCGCCGCAATCGGCATTCTGACCTCGATCCTCGGTGCGCTACTCGCCTCGCTGATCGACCGCTCGATCGATGGATCCTTCACCCCGGTGGCAGTTGGATACCTCATCTACGCAACGACGGGCCTCATTCTGCAGTTTCGTGCGAGACGAGCGCTCGACTTTACGTGAACAGTTAGGGACTGTCCCTAACTGTTCATGCGCGCACGATTGTTAACGATCGATACGAATGAGGCAGAGTTGCTCATGGACCACAATCCCGCTTCAGAACACACGAGTGCCGCCAACACCGCAGCCGCCATCTCGTTCGACGACCCGGGCGACCTCGAACGAGCGAACCGCGGGCTGATCGCGCAGATCGATCCGCCGATCGTCACGATGCAGAACGGCCGCGTCATCTTCGATGCCGCGAACCATGACTTCGTCCGAGAATCTGAGCAGGCGCCAGACTCTGTTCATCCCGGACTCTGGAGACAGGCGCGTCTCAACGGAATCCACGGCTTGTTCGAAGTTGCCGACGGCGTCTGGCAAGTGCGCGGGTACGACATCGCAAACATCACGTTCATGGCCGGCACTGATGGCGGCTGGCTGATCATCGATCCGCTGACCAACGCAACGACCGCCGCAGCCGCACTCGACCTCGCGAATCGAACCCTCGGCGAACGACCGGTGACGTCAGTGATCTATACCCACAGCCACGTCGATCACTTCGGAGGCATCCTCGGCGTCACAAGCCAGGAAGCGGTGGACAAAGGTGATGTACGCATCGTTGCGCCGGTCGGGTTCATCGAAGAAATCGTGAGTGAGTTTGCGATCGCAGGCCACATCATGCGGCGCCGAGCCGGCTTCCAGTTCGGCCCAACGCTCGACCCGGGGCCGTTCGAGCACGTCGATTGCGGACTGGGCACCCAGCGAGCCATGGCGCCCTCCAACCTGCTACCACCGACAGAAACCGTCAGCGAAACCGGCGAGGAACTCACCCTCAGCGGCATCCGGATCGTGTTCCAGAACACTCCTGATGCCGAAGCCCCCGCAGAAATGAACTTTCATTTCCCGGAGAAGCGCCTGCTGTGCATGGCCGAGAACTGCACTCACACGATGCATCAGCTCTACCCAATTCGTGGGGCGCAGACTCGCAACGCGCTGGCCTGGAGCAAGTACATCCACGAGGCCATCGAGCTTTGGGCCGACTCCACCGACACGATGTTCGCCAGCCATCACTGGCCTCGTTTCGGAAACGGCGACGTCCGGGGCTTTCTCTCGATGCAGCGAGATCTATACCGGTGGATCCACGATCAGACGATGCGCCACGCGAACGACGGACGGGTAGCGCTAGAGATCGCCGAAGACCTGAAGCTGCCAGCCGAGTTCGATCAGTCACACACTCGCGGCTACTACGGGAGCATCTCGCAAAATGCGAAATCCGTCTACAACCGTTACCTCGGTTGGTACGACGCAAATCCAGCCAACCTCAACCCGCTGCCGCCGGTCGAGGCTGGCACCAACTACGTCGAGTTCATGGGTGGCGCTGAAGCCGTTCTCGAGAAGGCCCGCGCCAGCTATGACGAGGGTGACTACCGCTGGGTTGCCCAGGTGGTGAACCACGTGGTGTTCGCCGACCCGACGAATACCGCAGCTCGACGCCTGCAGGCCGACGCTCTCGAGCAGATGGCATATCAAGCACAAGCCGCGACATGGCGCAACGCATACCTGTTGGGAGCCCGCGAACTTCGCGAGGGCACCCCGAAGGGTGGTCAGATCGTGTTCCAAGACATGTCGCACGCCATGCAGGTGAACCACTTGATCGACATCCTTGGTGTCCGGTTCGACCCCGATGCATTCACGTCAGGACCGCTCACCATCAATCTTCACTTCACCGACCTGGACGAACACCACGTCCTCGGTGTTGGTCGGTCGGCGGTTCACCACACCGCCAACTCGACAGACGACGACGCCATTGCTTCAGTCCGCTTCGACCGCAGCACATTTTCGCACGCGATGAATGGTTCGCTGGACGCCCTCGACACGGCTGAGATCACCGGCGACGTCAAGACCGTGCATGACCTGTTTGCGAGCCTGACGGTCTTCGGCGTTGCAGCAATCATCGAGCCGTGAGGGGGAGCCTGACGTAGAGTCGATCTCATGAAGATCACCGTTGTGCAGCACGAGATCGAGTGGGAAAACCCGTCGGGCAACTTCGCTGCGCTCACTCCACTGATCGCCCGAGCCGCGGACGACGGAGCACAACTCGTCGCCCTCAGCGAAACGTTCTCGTGGGGCTTCACGATGAACACCGACCGCGCGTACGAATCCTCCGACGGGCCCTCGACCACCTTCCTTCGAGAGCAAGCTGCAGCGACAGGAGCTTGGATCGTTGGCTCCATTCCGGTGCGAGATGATGGTGCAGCACTTCCGCACAATCGGATGACGTTTGCCGGTCCCGACGGTCAGCTGCACACCTACAACAAGCAACATCCGTTCACATTCAGCGGCGAGGACAAGAGCTACCAGGCGGGCGATACGTCGAACACGATCACGATCGAGGGCCTTCGCATCAGTGCTTTCGTGTGTTTCGACCTCCGTTTCGCCGATGACTTCTGGGCACTCGCCGAACAAACCGACTGCTATCTCGTGATCGCGAACTGGCCAGCGAGTCGACGCCAGCACTGGCGCACCTTGCTCACGGCGCGGGCCATCGAGAATCAGGCCTGGGTCATCGGGGCCAATCGCTTCGGCGAAGACCCCAACGTGAAGTACTGCGGTGACTCGATGATCATCGACCCATTCGGTGAGATCCTCGCCGACACCGGCGATGATGCCGGATCGACCATGATCTCCGCCGACGTCACCGCCGAGCGCGTCGCCCAGGTTCGAGAACAGTTCCCATTCCTTGCCGACCGACGCTGACCCCTACTCGGTATCGAGGATGCGATAACCCTCGCACAGACAACCGGGGTTCTTCTCACCATCGAAATGATCGACGCCGTTCTTCGCAGCCATGGCCGCGATCCGTGCGCCCCACTCGCGCATCATGCCCTCCATGTCGGTGTCGGCATCGCGCTTGGCGACCTGCGAGGCATGTTGACGAAGCGCACGCATCTTCTGATCGAACGTGCTGGTGATGTCGACGAACAAGGTCGGTTCGATCTGTCCGACCCACACGTTCTTGACCGCATGCGGGGCGTATCCCTCGTCGAGAAGCTCAGTGGTGAACGCCCGAGGATTGCGGGCATCGGGGTACACGGCACGTAGCGTCGCCTCCCCCGTCTCGATGTGATCGGGGTGGCTTCCATACACGCTGTCATAGTTGCGCTCGGGCGACTGCGTGATCACCACATCGGGCTTCTCGATGCGGATGACCCGCGAGATGTCGCACCGCAGTGCGAAGTTGGCCTCGACCATGCCATCGGGATGACGCAACCAGTGGAGGCTGGTCACACCGACCTCGGCCGCCGCTGCGGTTTGTTCGGCTTCTCGCATCGCCGCCAGTTCAGCACTGCTCACCGTCATGTCATCCTCACCAGCCTCGCCGGACGTCACCAAGCAGTAGGCGACGTACGAACCGGCAGAGGTCAGCTGCGCGACGGTTCCGGCGGTTCCGAAGTCGATGTCGTCGGGATGGGCGACCACGACGAGGACGCGCTTGGGGATCTCGATCGGGCCGTCTTTGGTCAAGAAGTCTGCAGACATCCGATCACGTTACGGTGGGAGGCGAGGAGTCCCAATGACGACAACGCCAGAAGACAACAAGGATCTGAACCGGTCGCAGTTCGGAGCCAATGCGAACAACTACGCAGATAGTCCCGTGCATGCCAAGGGGGCCAGCCTCGCTCGCATGGTCGAGCTTGCGGAACCGCAGTCGAACTGGCGGGCGCTCGACATCGCCACCGCTGCGGGCCACACGGCATTCGCCTTTGCACCCCACGTCGCTCACGTCACGGCAGTGGACCTCACGCCCGAGATGGTGACACTCGCGGCTGAACGAGCGATCGAACTCGGCCACGACAACGTCGCTGCACAACTCGCCGACGCCGAAGACCTGCCGTTCGATGACGACTCATTTGAGCTCGTCACCTGTCGCATCGCTCCCCATCACTTCCCGAACCCGGAGATGTTCATCAACGAGGTCGCGCGAGTCTTGGCACCGGGCGGCCTGTTCGTCATGGTTGACAACATTGCATCTGGCGACCCCGACGTCGCGCGGTTCGCTGACGACTTCGAACGACGCCGAGATCCAAGTCATGTGCGGTGCTTGCCGGTCGCGGAATGGACGTCCCTGATGTCGAACGCCGGGCTGACCGTTCGAACGACCGAAACCTCATCGAAGCGGATGGGTTTCGAATGGTGGGCCAACAACATGAGCGTGGCCGAGGACGTTCAAGCCGTGCTCTTGGCCGAGCTCCATGAGGCATCACCGATGGTCCACGAATTCCTCCGGCCAGAGGGGTCCACGGTGCCGGACACCGTCTTCTTTCTCACCGAAGGCCTCTTCGTGGCGGCCCTACCGGACTAGGCGTCGAGGAGTCCGGTCAGCTCCGAAGTGCGATCGGTCGCGGCCGGCGGCGTGATGGTCACCGCGGTGCCGTAGTTGTCGAAGTTCTGCCAGGTATCGACCTGCATGGCGATCTCGCCCAACCCAAGCGAGTCCGACCCGTCAACGTCGTTGAACATCGATGACATCATCTCGCCCATGTCCATGCTGGACTCGATCCGCCTCACGAGCCCGTCGGCATCCAACATGATGGTCATGTCGGTCGTGAGCTGCTCGAGTGCCGGGAGCATCGACTCGATCATGGCGGCTTCATCACTGCCAGGAGCGATTCCGAAGTCCTCCATCGACCCGAGCTGGTCGGTGACATCCATGCCAAGTGCGTCGTAGTACTCGGCCATCGAAATGTTGGCCGTGTAGACGGTCACCGGCGTGTCACCAACGGTGCTCGAACCGACCTCGGTCACCGCGTCGATGCTGCGAAGCGATTCGATCAGCGCTGCTGGATCGGTGACCTGTGCGCCTTGTCCGAATTGTTGGACGAGCGCCGCTGTGTCGGTGCCATCCAGATCACCGAGCGCTGCGAGGTCAACGGAGATCGGGCCATCGGCAAAGATCGACAATTCCGCAGCAGCGGCTGGGTCCATCTCGTTCAACGAGCCAGCGAGACTCGACATGTCGATCACCATCGTCGAGTCGACGATCCACACCTCCATCGACATGTCTCCGAGATCTCCGAACGCTCCAGCGAAGAGAGGGTCCGACAGATCGAGGCCCATCGACTCGAACATCGCAGTCATGAACGATCCGAGATCGACCCGTACCCGGCTGTCCGAGCCCGACACCTCGCCCGTGACGAACGCCTCGTCGGGGGCGATGTTCAGGTCCATCCCGAGCATGTTCATCCGCATCGACATGCCCTGCTCGAAGGAATAGCTCAGTTCTTCGCTCGCCTGAATGGCATACGCCAAGACCTGTGCGGTCTGCTGAGGCGTTGCGGGCACTGCGACTTCCTCCAACGCGGCTGGTTCGGTGACCGATCCCAGCGAAGGGGCTTCCGAAAACTGCTTGGCCGGTGAGGCATCGCTTGCCGTACCGGACTCATCGGAGACGTTCGAGTCTTGTTGATCTGATGCATCACCGTCATCTGCATCGGTCCAGGAGCCGTACTCGGCATCTTCGGCGAAGACGGCCGGGGCCGTGGATGTTTCCGTGTTGCCGCCGCACGCCGTGGCGAAAAGTGCCAAGAGTGAAAGGACGGCCAAGAGCCGTCGAGTCCGTCCGCTATGCGGGTTCGATCCTTGTGAGCCAACCATGTGTATCCTCCGACTTTCCGGTCTGAATGTCGGTGAGTGCTTGGCGGAGCTTGAGTGTTGTTTCTCCTGGCTGGCCGTCGCCAACGGTGATGTGCTCACCGCGTGTAACGACCTTGCCGACCGGCGCGATCACAGCGGCAGTTCCGGACAGGAACATCTCGCCGTGCTCGGACCACGCCTTGAGTTCGGCTACCGGAATGCTTCGTTCTTCGACCGTGAAGCCGAGGTCCTTGGCGATCTGGATGACGGACTTGCGCGTGATGCCGTGCAGAAAGGAGGTGTCGAGATCACGGGTGATGATCCGTTCGCCGTCTGCCAGAAAGAAGTTGGACGCGCCGGTCTCGGTGACATCGTCGCCACTCGCGAACAACACCTGGTCGGACACGTGATCTCGTTTGGCGTCGAGCGTCGGACCGAGAGCCATGACGTAGTTCGCGCCGCTCTTGACCGAGCCGAACTGTGGGGTGGTCCGAGGCATCTCGGTTTCGATGAAGATCGAAAGTGGCCGCACCCCTCCAGCGAAGTAGTCGCCGACGGGCGAGCAGATCACGTACAACAGTGCCGAAGAACTCGGCGCGGCCGCTGCGCCGATGTTTGGCGCCACCCCGATGAATGTCGGCCGAATGTAGAGAGATCCCGGAGGGTCCGGGGTGAATGAGAGGTTCGCTCGAACAGCGTCGATCATCAGGCTCCGAAGAAGTTCGGAGTCGGGTGGCGTCATTCGCAGCTTCTCGATGCTCAGCCTCATGCGTTCGACGGAGTCATCGAGCCGGAAGATCGCCACCGAGCCATCTTCTTGTTTGTGGGCCTTCAGCCCCTCGAAACACTCGCTGGCGTAGTGAAGGACGTGAGCACCGGGATGCAACGAAAGGTTCGCAAACGGCTGGGCAGAACCGGGATAGTCGTACACGCCGTTCTCGTAGGTAGCCACAGTCATGTGGTCGCCGAAGAGTGTTCCGAACGGGGCGTTGAAAGGATCCTGCATGTCACTCATGCGGTATTCCTAGTCGTTTCCCCGTCGTTGCGCCATGACGCGTGTCCATCGCATCGGCCCGCGCGAGGGCTGATACGTTCAGCGACATGAGCCAGGTAGTGCGCACCGCCACGGACGAGCACATCGCAACGATCACGATCGATCGGGCACCGGTCAACGCGCTCCGTGCCGAGGACTGGATCGTCTTGCGCGAACAAATCGAGAAAACCGCCTCTGACGTGTCGATTCGAGCGGTGATCATCACCGGCGGACCCGGACGATTCTGCGCTGGCGCGGACATCAGCACGTTGACCGAAGCCGCCGACGAGCCAGACATGATGCTGCGTCTCGTGGGCGGCGTTGCGCGGTCCATCCACGATCACCGTGTGCCCGTCATCGCGGCGATCGACGGCCCCGCGCACGGCGGTGGTCTCGAGCTCGCCCTCGCATGCGATATTCGAGTTTCGTCCGCCGCAGCCACCTTTGCGGCGTCCGGTGTGAACATGGGCCTTGTTGCGAGCGTGCGCTCGCTCACCCAAACCATTGGCCCGACACACGCTCGGACGATGTTGTTCACCGGAGACCGGATCGATGCAGCCACCGCCGACCGCTGGGGTCTGATCAGCGACTTCGATGAACACCCGCTCGATCGGTCCACACAGCTCGCGCAAAAGATTGCTGCCAAAGCACCGCTTGCGATCGAAGCGACCAAACGCGCCCTCAATGCGGTCGACGCGAGCAGCGCGGTCGAACACGACTCGATCATGTCCGACCTCTTCAGTTCCCTAGCGCAAAGTGCCGACCACTCCGAAGCGATCGGTGCGTTCCTCGAGAAACGTCCTCCGGGATTCACGCGCAGCTGAACGCGCGCTGACTCAGAGCTGGGCCAGCGCCGCCGGCAACGGACGTTCGTGCACGATCGTCAATCGATCGGTGGTGCGCGTCAGAGCCACATAGAGAAGCCCAAGACCATGCGACGCCTCGGCGATCTCCGCGGGCTCATCGACGATGACCGCATCGAACTCCATGCCTTTCGAGGCTCCCGGGGTCAGGCATCGAATCTGTGGATGATCGACCGTCCAAGGCTGCATCGTGAGCACGGCAACACGTCCGCCGTCCACCTTCTCGACGAGGTCCAACGCAAGCTCGCCAACGACCGACGATCGGTCATCCGCTTCACGAATCTCGTGGATGACCACCGGATGCCCGGATTGGCGGATGGAGACCGGTGGTCGAAGGTCCGGGTCCAACTGCTGCAGAACTGCGTTCGCGTAAGGTTCGATCTCCTCCGGAGAGCGATAGTTGGTACTCAAATCGAATCGATTGACCTCACCGAACGCGCCGGGCAGCAACGTCTCCCAACTACCAGGTTCGCCCGTAGTTCGTTGTGCCACGTCTCCAACGATCGTCATGGAGAGACCCCGAGCTCGGCGCGAAATCATGCGCCACTGCATCGGAGTTAAGTCCTGCGCTTCGTCGACGATCACATGCCCGAACCGCCACGCTCGCTCCCCCATCGAACGTTCTTCGATGGTCATCGTGTCTGCGAGCTCGAAGTAGTCGTCGCTCTCCAGTTCCGCGATCGGGAACCCATCGGGATCGGCCACGATCTCGCCCGTGATCTCGTCGCGGACGGGGTAACTCACCTGCGCCTCTTGTTTGAGGGCTTTGCCGACTGCGTCGTTGTCTATGCCCATCGGCTGCCTACGTCCACTTTTCTTCTTCCTCACCATCACGCCAGGCGTCATAACTCTCGACAGCCTCGTCGCCCGGTTCCGGTTCGAGCTTTTCCTCTTCATCGTCCTCGAGATCGAGGTCTTCCCCGCGTTGCTCGTCGACGGTGAACACGTCGTCCTCGTCCGCGAATTGATGCTCCATGTCGGTTTCGATCTGGGTCGCCTCCGACACGTCACCGAGCAACCAGAGGAGTTCGTCGAGAAGCGGGACGTCGCTGCGATACCATCGCCGCCTCCACAAGTCTTTTTCCTTCACTCGCGGTCGAGCGAGGAGATCGACCGCAGTTTGGTCGAGCTCGGCAGCTGCGCACGAAGCCCGGAGCAGCGCAGCCGATCCGAACAAATCGTTGAGCATCTGTTCGGGGGTGAGGACCGGCCAGTGCGCTTCACAGAAGGCTGTTACTTCGACGGATTCGTTCAATGAGTCACGAATGTCGCGTCGTTCGCCGAATCCCGGTTCGTGCACCTCATCGATCAGTCGCTCGAGGAGCAAGCGCCGGAACATGCCCGCTCCCGCATTGTGTGTCGCCTGACGCGCCCCAAGCTGTGCGAACTGTTCCAGCTCGGCGACGGGCACGATGACGCGACGGCTTCCGTACCACACGGTCAGAGGTTCCTTCGGCGGCCGCTGCCGCCTCGCAACTGCGTCGGCAAGAACCACAGCCATGGCGCTATTGCCTTTTAGGTCTGCGGCGCTTTCGGATGGATCAGGATCGGTCAGCACGCCCGGAAAAAGCCGATCTGCGGTGACCGAGACCACGCCACTCTCACCCAGCGATGGCAACACATCGCTCACATAGGCAAGAAACTCGGTACTCGGGCCGACGATCAGGACACCGGTCTCGGCAAGAGCAGCTCGGTCGGCATAGAGCAGGTAGGCAGCGCGATGGAGGGCAACCACGGTCTTTCCAGTGCCCGGCCCACCCTGCACCAACAGTGGGCCTTTTGCAGACGCCCGGATGACCGCGTCTTGTTCGGCCTGAATGGTGGCTACCACCGACTGCATGCGCCCATCGGTGCGCGTCGCCAAGGTGGCGAGGAGTGCCGCCTCGCCGCGCAACGCTTGGTGTTCGCCGATGTTGTCGGTGTCGAATATCTCGTCGCTGTAGTTGGTGAGTTCGGCGTCGAGGTAGTGCAGGTGTCTTCGGTGCGAGACGCCCATCGGTTCGAGCGGGGTCGCTCGATAGAACGGCTCGGCTGCCCGAGCTCGCCAATCGATCAGGTAGACGTCATCACCATCGATGACACTCATCCGCCCGATGTAGTCGGTTCCGAATTCTTGGGACGTGATGCGACCGAACGCCAACGCATCACCGGCGGCCTCCAGCTCTCGAACACGTTTCCACGCCAGCAACGTGCGCCCCGCCGCAGCACGCGCGGTCGCAGCTTCGACCGCCGCCTCAGAATCTTCATCACCGACTTCGGCCTCGGTTTCTCGGGGACCTTCCTCTGACAAAAAGGACGCTTCGTCAGCGAGGCCTGTCGCATATCGGCGCGCCGAGGCCACGTGCGCACGATGGACTTCCTGGATCCGATCGACCGCCTCGCGCTCGCGTCCGAGCTCGTCGAGTGAAGCCACTGGCATGGGCTCGGGAAAGGGATCCACACCTCTAGGAAACCAGCAGAATCTGTGCTTCCGTGTGATCGACCTCCCGCACCGCTGTGAAATACTCTCCGAACCTTTGGACCCAACCGGAATCGTTTGGTGTCAGCCAGTCACGGACAAGGACAGCACACATGAAAATCGGCTTCATCGGACTCGGAAACGTGGGCGGGAAACTCGCGGGATCCATCCTGCGCAACGGACTTGACCTGACGGTCCGCGATCTCGACAAGAGCGCGGCCCAACATCTGCTCGATGCGGGCGCATCGTGGGGCGAATCACCGAAGCAGATGGCACAGGAGTGCGATGTGGTGATCACCTGCCTCCCCTCGCCGGCCGCGAGCGCGCATGTGCTTGAGGCCGACGACGGACTCCTCGCGGGATTTGGTCCTGGGAAGATCTGGATGGAGATGAGCACCACCGATGAGGCCGAGGTGAAACGCCTCGGTGAGAAGGTCCGGTCGGCGGGAGCCGAACCCGTCGACTGCCCAGTTTCTGGTGGTTGCCACCGTGCGGCAACGGGCAACATCGCCATCTTCGCTGGTTGTGAACGGGCCACGTTCGAACAGATCTTGCCGATTCTCACAACGATGGGCCGACGAATCCTCCACACCGGTGACCTCGGCAGCGCCTCGGTGCTGAAGGTGGTCACCAACTACTTGGCGACCGCGAACCTGCTCACCATGTGTGAAGCGCTGGTCACCTCGGCCGCAGCTGGGATGGACCTGAACATCGCGTACGAGGCCATTGCGATCTCGAGCGGAAACTCGTTCGTCCACGAAACCGAGGGCCAGGTGATCTTGAACGGCAGTCGCGACATCAATTTCACGATGGACCTGGTGAAGAAGGACATCGGGCTCTTTCAAGCCGTGGCGGATCGACACGATGTCCCTCTGGAGATCAGCCCGCTGCTCATCGACATCTTTGACGACGGCATCGAACGATTCGGCGAACGGGAATGGTCGCCCAACATCATCAAACGCCTCGAGGAGGCGACAGGTCTCAGTATTCTCGCTCCCGGCTTTCCCGCCGAGATGGTCGATGACGAACCGGAAGAAGCTGGCTACGAAGTCATACCAACAGGACGATCATGAACGGCCTCGACGCTGCGAGGCTCACCGACCAGGAGGTCGAGGCGCAACGGTCGGTGACACCCGGAACCGCCCACGTCACACATTTGAATCACGCCGGTTCGTCGTTGCCGCCACAATCGGTCATCGACGCGCAGGTTGGCCACCTCGAACTCGAGAGCACGATCGGCGGATACGAAGCCGCAGCGCAAGCAGCCGAGGCCGAAGCCGCCGTGTACGAATCGATCGCATCATTCATCGGCGCCAAACCGACCGAGATCGCAAGAGCCGAACACGCGTCGATCGCGTGGTGTTCTGGCTTTTGGGCGTTGCCCATGGAGGCCGGCCAACGCATTCTCACCGTCGAGGCGGAGTACGGCGCAAACGCGGTCTCGTTTCTGCGGGCAAGGGAACGCCACGGCATCACGATCGAAGTCGTACCAAGCGATGCATCGGGCCAAGTCGATCTCGATGCGCTCGACGCCACGTTGGACTCCGACGTGGCCGTCGTGGCGGTGACACACGTGCCGACGAATGGTGGGCTGATCAACCCCGCAGCCGAAGTTGGCGCGCTGACCAAGGCCGCCGGCGTTCCCTACCTTCTCGACGCATGCCAATCGGCCGGCCAGATCTCCCTCGACGTCGATGAGCTCGGCTGCGACATGTTGTCGGTCACCGGACGCAAATATCTCCGAGGTCCGAGAGGGTCGGGTTTCTTGTACGCGAGCGAAGACATCCTTCCTCAGCTGAACACGGACCATCCCGATCACCACAGCGCCCACTGGGTCGAGCCCGATCGATACGAACTTCTCCCCGACGCTCGACGGTTCGAGTACTGGGAGTTCAACCACGCAGCATGGCTGGGTCTCGGGGCCGCCGTCGACCACGCAGCCTCCATCGGGATCGACCGCATCGAGGCCACCGTCCAGGCCCGCGCCGAGGAGCTCCGCGGCGCCCTGCGAACGAACGGTTTCGAGCCGATGGACCTTGGATTGAATCGTTCCGGAATCGTGACGACCGTTTGCCCCGGGGTTGACCCATTCGATGTCAAGAAGGCGCTTCGCGAGAAGAACATCAACATCTCGGTGGCCGCACGTGACGCCACGCTCTGGGACTCGGTGCGTCGCGACCTTCCGCCGCTGCTGCGCCTATCTGTCCACTACCTGACCACGTCCGAAGAAATCGACGAGGTGGTTTCGGCGCTTATCGACGTCCGCAGCAGCTGAAAGAGGAACTACGCGTCGCCTCCGTCGGCCTCGTCACCGCTCGATGAGTCTTCAACTTCGGTCACGACGACATCTTGAGGGGTCGGCGCAGGAGCATCGGTCGACGAACCCGATGTACTGGTCCGCGAACTGACCTCAGCACCTACCGCGTTGAACGTCGTCACCAAGGCGTCGCGAAAAAGCCTCCCCACGTCCTTCACATCTTCGTGAACAGCTGGGTCCTTTGCCGCGTTGCCGAACGAATCGAACGCGTCGTTGAGCTTGCGTCCGAGCTCGTCGACCATTGCTTTTGTGTCGCCTGCCGTGCGCTCCGGCTGATCGTCGTCCTGTTCTTGTTCGAGATGCAGCTTGAGCTTCAACCCAAGCGCCTCCGCCTTACCAGCCACTTCTTTCCATGAATCCTGAATTTCGCTCATGGGACTCCCTTCGTCGGTGTATGTCCGTTACAGCGCCGCGTCCGAGGCTGCTATTCCCCGTGCGCCGCGACTTACGGCAGCACCTGGAACAGCGCAACGTTTCCGCGCGCATGCGCCTGCTCGCCGCGCATGGCTTCGTAGATCGAAACATCGATGTTGTCGGGCGAGGTGATGGCGCCGTTCTTCGACAGTTCGGCGAACAGCGCATCGAACCCCATCGCGACGTAGTGCTCTGCGTTGATTCCGAGAGCGCACACCGCTCCCGGCGCACAGATCCGCACCAGCTCGCGAATCGGTTCGGGAGAGAGGTGTCCGTGTGTGAACGTCCCCGCGCTCACGATTCCCATGTAGCAGTCGTCGGGGAGATCCAACGGTTGGGTGAGGTCGGCCACCATGAGCGATCGATACGCAGGTTCCTCGAACACGCTCTGTTTCGTCCGTGCGACCTCGATCATCTCGGGTGAAATGTCGATGCCGTCAACGAGCTTTTCTCCAACGTCGCTCAGGGCAACGCCCACGATTCCCGTGCCACATCCGACGTCGAGCACTGGACCGCCGGCGGACCCGCCAGCATCGAGAAATGCTGCGACGACATTCTCGTGATACACGTAGCCGGTCGGAGCGATGAAATCATCGTCGTAGCTGGCGGCCCACTTGGCATACAACCGACGGCTGTCTTCGGGCGTCTCAAGAGAATACGCCTCGTCGAGGCCAACCTCTTCTGAATCGGATTCGTCCTGCTCAGCGGGATCGTCGCTCATCTGCCCTTCGTAGCACAGCGGAGTTCGGCGATCAGACGCGCGCTGGTTCAGGCGGTATCGAGCCAGCGGCGCGACGAGTCATCGCTTTCGGCTGAAGCAAACGCGGCGAATCGTCGATCGAAGTCGGCGTCGACGCGGTTGGTCTCCTCGGGAGTGGTCATTTCCAGCGCCGCTGTATCGAGTCGTGCGTTGGTCAGATCCACGTCGTCCAACGTGCGCAGATCGAGCGTTTGCACCTGACCGGGCCGTACCTTTGGCTTGCTGGCGCGAAGAAGACTCGCCGCCTGCCGTTCTCGAAGAGCGGAGATCTGCGCTTCGATCGCATCGAGTTCGTGGTGCACCTCACGGAGCTTTGCGCACTGCTCGTTCAGTCGCGACTGTGGAAGCGTCCGAAGGGCCTGCTGCCCGTTCCGCTTCGCGTCCGCATACGCCTCATCATTACGCCCAAACAACTTCACGAGTTTCTGATCGGCCCCTCTCGAGGAGAACTGAGCAATTCGACCTATGCGACCCGGGTAACCTCTGACACATGGAAACCACGTCGACATCGACCGTTCTCGGAATGATCTCACTGGGTCCGCAGTGGCAGACGCTCGATCCGTTTCTCTTCTGCGCACATCACGTCGACGACTATCCACAGGGTGACGGAACCATGGCTCCCGACGCATCGTTGTCGGGTCGTGAAATCGGCTCGGATTTCAGCGGGACGGATGGCTGGTCGATGTATCACGGGAGCTCGGTTCCCGGTTTCCCGCAACACCCGCACAGGGGCTTTGAAACAATCACGTTTGCCCGTCGAGGTGTCATCGATCATTCCGACTCTCTGGGTGCAACCGCACGGTTCAGCAGCGGCGATGTGCAATGGATGACCGCTGGTTCGGGAATCGTGCACTCCGAGATGTTCCCGTTGGTCAACACCGACGCGGACAACCCCCTCGAGCTCTTTCAGGTCTGGCTGAATCTCCCCGCGGTCGACAAGCTGGTCGACCCGTACTTCACCATGTTGTGGTCGGAGAACATTCCGCGACTCGAGCTGCCCGATGGAGGCCAGGTCACCATCATCGCCGGCCGCCTCGGCGACGTCGACCCACCTACTCCGCCACCGAATTCCTGGGCCGCTCGCGACGAGAGCGACCTGGCGATCTGGCACATCACGCTGCCCGCCGGCTCGAAGTGGACGGTCCCGGTCAATGACCCTGCGAGTAGCCGAGTGTTGTATCAATTCGCCGGCGCAGGTCTCACGATCGGCGATCAACGACTCCCGGCACGGACCGGCGCTCAGGTTCGCAGTGGCATCGAGATCGAGATCGCTGCCACGGATGAGGCCGTCGAAGTACTCCTGCTGCAGGGCGCACCGATCGGCGAACCGGTCGCGAAGTACGGCCCGTTCGTGATGAACACACGCGAGGAGATCGAGCAAGCATTTGCCGACTACCAAGAAACGCAGTTCGGCGGTTGGCCATGGCCCACCGATGGTCCGGTGCACCCGGCTACCGATGATCGGTTCGCCGTCCACGCAAACGGTGAGCGAGAGGACGCCCCGAGCACAAGCTGAGCCTCGCGGTTAGACGTCTGGCCAGAGTTCTGTCTCGGGGTGGAACTGCGACCACGCAAACCAGAACGCCTGATGACTCCCGACGTCGTTGCCATCCGCATCGATGGCGCGAACACCACCGCCGTCCGAAACAATGCTGATGCCGTTTACCTCGATGGTCTCACCACGATCCAGTGCCGAACGGGCAGATGCAACGTGAAAGGCAATCGGCGTCCCGTCACCGGTGATGACGCCGAGGACGTCTTCTTGAACAGGCAGGCGGGGGTCGACATCGCCGATGGGGAAGATCGGGCCGTCGGCGTCTCGACCATTGCGAAAGTCGGGATCGCGGCCGAGCGCCAACTCTTCGATGAGCACGGTGGTATCGGGGTGTGCTGCTCGCCAATCGGCCCACGTCGACGTCACAACCGAGTGCTGGTTGAGCTGGATGCCCCGCTCCTTGAGAGGACCGGTCTCGGCCGTGCCGCGAAAGGTGTCGAGAATAGAGAAGGTGTTGAGGTCGTACATCACCTTGTTCGACCGTGAGAGGAGCCCTGAGGTTCGCAGAATCGGCCGATCGATGCCTTCCGGCAGATCATCGGTGAACCAGACCTGTGCCGCGCCGCACAACGTGCAATACGGCATGCCGAAGTCGCGACCGCCCAACGTGTCGTTGACCATCTCGCGAACCTCCATGATCTGACGCGGGTACGCCCGAGACTCGCCGTTGATCTCGACACCGAACACCACGTCGTCGTCATCGAGCCACGTAGCCTCGTCGGCGGTGATCACCGCCGGATTGTCCGCAGCGGGAATGCACCGGCACAGATCATCCGTCCTGTCGTACGGGCGATCATCGATGAGCACCCCACCCCACGAGATCAAGCGCCAATCGACGTCAGCATCATCATCATCGAAGAACGGCTCCCACTGGGGCACGAGACCCACCAAGATCGTCCGTTTCACGTCGAGGTACCCGGGCGGTGCGGGAACGTCCCAGGCAATGAGTTGATCGGTGACCTCACCCCATGGGTTGAAACCTTCGAATTCCATGCCGAGCAACTCACTGGCCGCACTTCCGAGCCGGCCCGCAGTTGTTGCATCGGGAGCAAACCGCAGCAGGTCGCTCAATACCCAACCGAGCCGAACGTCTCCCGAGCTGCCCAACGCTTCGATCGCATCAACCTCGTCGAGCACGAACAGGTTGTCGAAGCCATTGCCGAACAACACGTCGATGGCGTCGGCAGCGGCGGGAGAGAGCTCACCATCGACGAATTGTGGTACTGCGCCGAAGTCACGAACCTCACCTCGTGGTACCTCATCGGGATCGATCGACGCCGTCGGTGATGTGGACGACGAACATGCGCCAGCGAGAAGAATGACAACCAACAACAGGGAGATTTGCCGGGCCGAGATCATGGTCCAAGTAAAGCTCGCTCGTCCGGCCGCACGACCTGTTGCACCGATCGTTCCCGACTTTGTCACAACTCCAACGGGCGCTTCTGCACAACTACGATGTCCAGATGGAGACGATATTCGACCTTCCCGCGCACCCGCTGATGGTGCACTTTCCCGTCGTGGCGATACCGGTGCTGGCGCTACTTGGACTGGTGATGGCAGCTCGCCCCCGTTTCCGCGAGCACTACTCGTTGCCGGTCCTCGCCCTTGGTGTGATCACCGTCGTCGCCACATTCATGGCGGCCAGAAGCGGTGAAGCCCTGGTCGAATCGTTTGGGCTCAGCGACGAGTTCATCGATCCGCATCGCGACCTCGGCAACATGTTGCGGTTCTTCGTCTTGGGCCTGACGTTGGCGATCGGGGGCATGGTCGCCGTGAACAAACGTGCGACCTCTACGGGTACCGACCCGCTTGCCATCGTGGCCGCGGTCTTGGTGGTCGGGTTCTCGATTCTCTCTCTCGTTTGGACGGTCCGAACCGGCCATGAAGGAGCCAAAGCGGTCTGGGGCTCGGGAGAGACCTCCTCCGATGACGACGATGACGAGATCGACGTCACCACGGCTGCGGCAGCGCCGGACCCGACGACAGCTCCCACCACGGCCGCGCCCGAGACATCTCAAGCGGCAGAAACGAGCGAACCCGTGAGCGAGACGGCAGCTCCGGCCGACTCCGAACCATCGACGACCACCGAACCTGTAGCGGCAGGCGTCGATGGTCAAGAAGTGTATGAGTCGAACTGCGCGCGATGTCATGGTGCCGATGGCAGCGGCGGACGCGGCCCAAGCCTTCAGGGTTTGGCCATCGAGGAACCAGACCCTGCTGATGCCATCGAACAAACCATCGAAGGTGGTGGCGGCATGCCCGCCTTTGGTGCTCGACTCGACGCCGACGAGATCAATGCTGCAGTCGCCTACATCTACGCGACGTTCTAATCGATGAACGGCAACCTCTTCGATCTGCTTCGCTCCCACTGGGCCGTCGCCCCGGATCGGCAGTTCCTCGTTCCCGACTCGGGAACCCCTCTCACCTACCGGGACGTCGACGACCGCTCGGGACAGTTCGCAACCGCACTCCGATCGTTGGGCGCGGGAGTCGGAGATCGAGTCGTCGTACAGATCAACAAGTCGACCGATGCGGTGGCCATCTACCTCGCGTGCCTGCGCATCGGCAGCGTGTACGTCCCGCTGAACACGGCGTACACCGACAGCGAGGTCGAGTACTTTCTCGCCGACGCAGAACCAGCGGTGTATGTGCACGAAGACCAGAGCGGAGCCGATCGATCGCCAGTAGCGATCGACGTGCACACGCTTGCCGAACGGGCGACCGCGTCGGAGCCCTGGCTCGGGGTCGAAACACGCCTCGCCGATGATCTGGCTGCGATGGTGTACACGTCGGGAACGACGGGGCGCTCCAAAGGAGCCATGCTCACCCACGCCAACCTCACCTCAAACGCGCTGACCCTGCACGCCATCTGGCGATTCACACCCGGTGACGTTCTCCTCCACATCTTGCCGATCTACCACGTCCACGGGCTGTTCGTCGCGCTCCACACCGCCATGCTCAATGCGAGCACGGTGCTGTTCTGCGAACGCTTCGACCCCGCACGAGTCATCGAACTCCTGCCCGAGGCCACGGTGATGATGGGCGTACCCACGCACTACGCGCGTTTGCTCGACCATGACGAGTTCTCGTCGTCGACGTGCAGCAATATTCGTCTGCTGACCTCAGGTTCTGCACCGATGACCGAACAGCTCCACGAAAGTGTGCAGAATCGAACGGGGCATCTGATCCTCGAGCGGTACGGGATGACCGAAACGGGAATGATCACCTCGAACCCCTATGAGGGTGACCGCGTCCCGGGGACGGTTGGGTTTCCGCTTCCCGCTGTCCGTATCCGAGTCGTCGATGGCGAGGGAAACGAGTGCGGCCACGGCCAACCTGGAGTTGTCGAAGTCCAAGGGCCCAACGTGTTCGCTGGATATTGGCGTTTGCCCGAACGCACGGCCGAGGAACACCACGACGGCTGGTTCATCACGGGTGACGTTGGCGCGCTCGATGAGCAGGGGCGCCTGACACTCGAAGGTAGGGCAGGAGACATGATCATCTCGGGCGGTCTCAACGTCTATCCACGAGAGGTTGAACTCGTCCTCGACGACCTTCCCGAGATCGCCGAATCGGCAGTGGTCGGGCTACCAGACGACGACTTCGGCGAGCGGGTCGCAGCTGCAGTTGTCCTCGCGCCCGGGGCCGTGCTCGATACAGACAAGCTCACGTCGACACTCCGTGCGTCGCTCGCCCCATTCAAGGTTCCGAGGGTCTTTGCTGCGGTGAATGAATTGCCGCGCAACTCGATGGGAAAGACGCAAAAGACGGTGCTGCGCGGCGACCCGGAGATGTGGGCCTGAGTCATACGGCCACATCTACTCAAGTCGGGTAGTTACGTACCGATGACATCCATGTGGAACGCAGGATTGCCCGTCGATACGTGACCGACTCGCTCATCGAGATCTGGATCCCTCGAAAAGGAGTTCTCGGACGCGCTCGTACAGCGGAGCTCCCCGTCGCCGACCTGTCGATGTTTGGCTCCTCGGTTTTCGCCAACAAAAGCGACCGCCTCGCAAGGGGTCAAGTGCTCGAGGTGCGTCTTGGGTCAACCAAGACGACGGCGATCGTTCGTTCCGAACAATCGAGCGGCGAAGGTGACGGCCGCCTCCGGTACGGCCTGGAGTTCATCAACCCGACAGATGAGTTCCTCTCCGAGGTCCGCTTGATCACCGAGACGTGTCGCCGTATCGCTGGTGAAGACGTCGGTCAAGAACAGCTGTGGTTGCGAAGTAGCTAACCGCAGTACCGTCATAGGCCATGTGGCTTCCGTGGGAATACGGCGTTGCACTGGCGATCGGCTTTGCAGTCACGGCCCGTGTGCTCGACCTGTCGCGCCCCGGCTGGGCGGCCTTTGCACGCGAAGCCTCGATCGTCTCGGTGCTCTACAGCCTGTGGCAGCTCGCCGGCCGACTGTCCCTGCTCGGTATCGATGACGCGTTGTCTCGTGGCGCCTGGTTGTGGGATCTCGAGCGAACGCTTCGCATGCCCAACGAGCTCACCCTGCAGAATGCGCTCATTCCGCACAGCTTCTGGACCCAGGTTGCGAACATCTACTACGCGGGTGCGCACGTTCCGGCCATGGGCGTGTTTCTCGTTTGGCTGTTTGCGAAACATCGGAACCTCTATCCCGCGTGGCGCAACACCCTTGCGCTGGTGACCGGCGTTTGTCTCTTGGTGCAGCTCGTTCCCGTCGCGCCGCCGCGACTCACCGACGAGACCCAGATGATCGACACGGGTGTGGCCTATGGGCAGTCGGTGTACGGCGTCCTGGGTCGGGGAATCGCCGGCCAGTTGCAGGCCATGCCATCGATCCATGTTGCGTGGGCCGCGCTGATTGGATGGGCGGCGTTCACTGCCTCGACGAGCCGATGGCGTTGGGTCGGACCGCTCCACTTCGCCATCACATTCGTCGTGGTCGCCGTCACGGGCAACCACTACTGGCTCGACGGCCTCGTCGCAATGGTGTTCCTCGTCATCGCACGGCCGATTGGCGTTCGCATCGATCGAATCTTTGGAAGACTCGCCGTCGCCACGCCACCGGTCGATGTCGAGACGCCGACGACGGTTTCTGGGTGATCGAGCTGCGGCGCCGAATCGTCGCGACCACAATCGCCGCCGTCGCGCTGGTCGCTGCGGGTTGTGGTGCCAATTCGGAGGCTGCTGATCAACCGCGAGAGACGATCACAACCACCTCGACGGTCACGGCCACTCCGACAACCGATGATGTGACCACCACCGATATCGGCCATGTGGAGGTTCAAACCGGCGCCGAGCGACTGGTGATGTCGGGCTTCGCTGCGATCGCAGGAAAACGGGTCGGCCTGATCAGCCATCAGAACTCGGTGGTCGAAGGACGGCACCTTGCCGACCACCTCGACGCCGCCGAGCACGTCGAACTCGTTGCACTGTTCGGGCCCGAACACGGTGCTCGAGGTGACCGGGACGCAGGGGAGTACATCGAGGACTCGATCGATCCGCTGACCCGAGTGCCGATCTTCAGCCTGTTCGGAGAGACGCGCCAACCCACACCAGACATGCTCGAAGGAATCGACGTCTTGTTGTACGACCTGCAAGACGTCGGGGCCCGGTACTACACGTACATCTCGACCATGGGGCTCGCCATGCAGGCTGCTGCGTCAGCAAACATCGAGTTCGTTGTGCTCGATCGCCCGAACCCCCTTGGCGGGCTCGTCGGAGGAGGCGTCCTCGACGAGGATGCCACGTCCTTCGTGGGTCTGTACCCGATTCCGGACACCTATGGGCTCACCGCAGGCGAACTTGCCTTGGCCGCACAGGCCAACGGGTGGTTGCCGGGCATCGAATCGCTGCAGTTGTCGGTCGTCGAACTCGTCGGCTGGGACGCCTCGATGTTGTGGGACGACACCGGGCTCGAATGGATCGCCCCGAGCCCGGCGCTCACCACGGCCGATTCGGCGCTCGTGTATCCCGCGACGGTGTACCTCGAGGCGACTTCGCTGAGCTACGGCCGAGGAACCGACCGCCCCTTCACCCTCTTCGGCGCGCCCTGGCTGGACGCGCCGAACGTCGTGCGTGAGCTCACTGCCCGATCTCTCCCCGGCTTCGAGTTCACAGCGACCACGGTGACGCCCCGACTGCTCGATTCGATGACGGTTGAACCAGCATTCATCGACAGCGAGATCAATGCGGTCCAGATCGATGTCATCGACGGACCCCTTGCGCGGCCAACAGAGCTCGGTGTACATCTCCTCGACATCTTGATCTCGGAGGGCCGAGCTGCTGGCATCGATGTGCTCAGCCGCCCCGAATGGCTCGATCAGCTATCGGGCTCGACGCGCCTTCGCGAAGCCCTCGAGGCCGACACTCCGGCGCTCCAGATCATCGATCGAAGTGGCGCAGAGGTGGTGCCCCTTTCGAAGGAGCTCCAGGAACACCACCTCTATGCGCGCTCTTCATCGTGAGCCGACGATTCACCTCGTGAATCGAAGCGGCTCCGATTCGAAATCGGAGAAGTTGTCGGCCTTGATCACCAAGTCGGCCACTTCGGAAATGGGAACGGTCAGACAGGTCGCCATCCGGTAGGTCTGGCCAGCTTCGAATTCAAACTCACTCGACGTCTCGAACGCTGCGCCCGCCGCGTCGAAGTCGATCGAACACATCGACGTGATCGACGCATACACCGCCGAGCCCAATCCTTCGACCGCGAACGGATCTGCCACGCTTGTTTCCGCGCCCGAGTATTGGGCCTCGTGAATCACGACGACGTAGGTGAATCCCTCCGGTGGAGCGTTGTTGAATTCGCTCGTCAAACCCTGCGCAAGTCCATCGACGACGTCCACTACTTGGAATGTCCAGTCGACGCCCAGCGGCACCGTTTCACCAAAGCTGATCGCTCCCGCAGCCAAATCGACAGCAGGAGCGGTACGTGCGCCCGGGTCGGGAACGGTCTCTCCGTCAGCCGAGAAACTGGCCACGGGTGCAATGTTCGAGAAAGCGTGTTCGATCTGATACACCATCGACGCCGCCTCTTCCTCCGGAACCGTGAGACACGTTGCGATCGTCAATTGTTGCCCGGGTAGGGCCGAAGCGAACGTGCTGACGCCCTCGGCGGCAAGGACGTCACCGGCCAACGCACACCCGCTGTCGAACGACGCGTACTCCGTTGATCCCACACCTCGAATGATGAATGGATCGAGCGTTCCGATCTCCTCGCCGAAATACGCCGCTACATAGGTCACCATGACGTCGACTTGGCCTGCGGGTGGCGGCTCGGAGAACCCAGCAAGCAAACCTTCCGCCAAGGGATCGCGGACGTCCAAGATCGTCGCCCGCCAGTCATCGAGATCAAACGCACTGCCGAACGATGCGGGTTGCTCGAGTGAACCGATGCCGAGCGTTTCACCAGCTGCTCCGGCTCCGGCAATTGCATCGCAGTCGGCGCGTTTCCACGAACCATCCTCGATGACCCACACCGACGGATCCTCCTCGGTCGGATCTTCCCCAGGGAATGTGAGCGTCGAGGTTGACGTCGCACTGGTCTCTTCCACGAAGTCTTCTACGGCGACGGTGACAACAATCTCGTCGAGATCGACCCCCAATTCGATGAGATTGGCCACTCCCTGGCCCAGAGTGGCCTCGAAGTCCTCAACCGCAAGCCTCGATTGACACTCGGCGGTGTAGAGATCGAGCAACGAATCGAAATCCTCATCCCAGATCAAATTCCATCCGCCAAGAACGACCTCGCTGAGGTCATCGGCCGTCAGATTGGTCGTTGCCGGCTCGTCGGGTTCCTCAATCTCTTGGGGTTGGTCCTGCTCGTCCGAACCAGTGTCCTCCACACTCGGCTCTTCTGCGGCGGCGGTGCTGCTGGTGACAGCGTCAGACGATTCGTCATCGCCACCACCGCACGCTCCCAACAGCACCGCCAATGCCACCACCGCTCCCGCTACTACCCGATACCCGCGAATCAAAACCGTCTCCTCGCCCATTGATCGTGATCACCGTATGTGAGCACCGGAATACGTTCTGACAAAAAGTTGTCATTTGCGCATCACCGACGTCCCCTAACGTTGGTCGATGGGTCCGATCGCCATTCTCACCGCAGCGATATTGGCCACCGCTGCGAGTTTGTGCGCCGTCGGGAAGCCACAGCTCGAACGTCGAGTGACGATCGCCGCGCTCGCGATGCTTTCGTTGGCTGCTCTTCACCTCGTCATACTTCTCGCCACCCAAGACACCAGCTACGTGATCGTTGTCGATCACACGCGGCCTGGACTCGATGTCGCTCGTCGCATCATGGGGCTTTGGGGAGGTTCCGCAGGATCGCTTCTGCTCTTCTCCCTGATCGTGGGATGGACATTGGTCGCAGCTCCATTGGAACGGCCTCTGGCTGGGGTGCGACCGGTCATCGTTGCGATCCTCGCCTGGTCGACAACTCTCGCGGTGGAGCCATTCGAACGCCTCGACAACCCAGCGATCGCCGGCTCTGGGTTGAGCCCCATCCTCGAGCATTGGGCCATGCTCATTCACCCTCCGCTTCTCTACCTGGGTCTCGCGCTCGCGCTGGTTCCAGGAGCGGTGACGCCCGACCGCAGAGCCCGGTGGTCCACCGCGTCGATCGCGGTGCTCACCACGGCGCTCGCTCTCGGAGGTGGGTGGGCATACGTCGAGCTCGGGTGGGGCGGCTGGTGGGCCTGGGATCCGGTCGAGAATGCCGCACTCATCCCTTGGTTACTCCTCGTTGCTGGGTTTCACGTAACGCCGACTCACGCGATCGCCCGATGGAGTTCGCTCCTCGTGTGGCCCGCCGTGTTCGGCGGTACGGCCATGACTCGAACCTCCCTGCAAACAAGTGTTCACGCGTTTGCCAACAGTGAGAGCCTGGGCTGGGCCCTGTGGCCGCTGACGCTTGTGGTGTCGTTGGCCGCGGCTCTCCACGGCATTCGAGGGCAGCGGACCTCGCCGACCGGACCAAGACTCGCGGCACCACTTCTCGTCCCGATCATCGTCTTGTTGTCGAGCGCCTTCGTCGTTGCACTCGGCACGTATCGGCCGTTCGTGCCGGGTGACGCGACCGAAGGTTCGTTCTATGCGCGGTTCCTGTTTCCGGTTGCTGTCGTTGGCCTGATTGGTCTTGGGGTCGGACCTCGAATCGGCCGCACCTCAACAACAATGCTCTCGTCACAGGCCATCCTGGGCTTGCTTCTCGGCATTGGGTCTGGAGCGCTGGCCGGCTGGTCCTCGTGGTGGCAACTCGTCTTGGCTGGCGCGTTGGTCGCCGCTCTGATCCCCACGCTCGCCAACGGAATTCACCCCATCGGAAGAACGTTGGCGCACGTCGGGATGGTGCTCGTACTGGCAGGTGCACTCGGTGGCACGGCTTCGACCACGCAGACCTTCTCACTCGCGATCGATTCCGGCGAGTTGATCGATGGTCACACGATCGTCAATCGAGGGGTCGAGCTCACCGCCGACAACCCCCCAGTTGTGACCTCTACGATCGAAATCGATGGCAACACGGTGACGCCCTCTCTGGCCGTATACCCAGAGCGGAGGTTGCGACTGCCCGAGGTCGCTACCTTGCGACGGCTTCATGAGGACGTCCAGATAATCCTGCGCTCAGCGGACGACGACGGGTCGGTGACGATCACCGTGAACGTTGAACCGCTCACACAACTCGTGTGGTTCGGCTCGACACTGATCGTGCTCTCGATGATCGTCCAAACGCGTTCGGTTCACTCCGACCGCTTCTCGCGTCGAGATCGGAGGAGTTCGTTGACCGTGGCTGACGATGCGGGCGCCGGAGCCTCCGCTTCAACCACCGCTGGGGTGGAGGGCTCCTCGGAATCGGGCGCGTCTTCAGCATGAGGCTCGTTTGACGTACGTCGACGACGCGGCGCGTGCAATCGTCCGGCTTTCGGTTGCGCCACCCTGTTGCTCGGGGCTTGTCCAAGGACCTCGCGTTTCCCACTCATCCAAAGTCTCGAGAAGACGACCGCCAACAGCCAGGCCAGGACGCTCCCAAGGAGCAACCAGATCGTCAGCGGGATCTGGCGGCGGCCAGCCTCGAGGCCGTCGGTATCGAAGGCCTGGGTCGCTTCGATGGCCCCGCGCCCGCCGGCAGCTTCGCTCAGCCTGCGAAGAGCCGCCTCGTCGGCGGGACCAGGTCGATATTCGGCGGCATACGACACCGACGCCAAGGAAGCACCGATGGGCATGTCCTCAGCGCCCGATTGGGCCGAAACCGCCACCGCGTAGGTTCCCGCTGAGTCGGCAGAGGCGGTTCCTTCAAAGACTCCGGGAGAAACCTCGCGCAATCGGACGGAGGTCGAGGAACCGTCGGGACCACTGACCGTTGCCTCGACTCGGCCTTGGCCCGCCTCCACCTCCGCACGGAGGCGAAGTGTGTCGCCGTCGACGATCGTTCGCACTGAGCCGGTCGTCTGCACCGGGAACGAATCGCGAACGAGTGTGCTCCAGAAGCTGGCATAGCCATCCCAATCGACCCAGAACTGCGACCATCGGGGGTTGGCGTCGCTGGTCCACGCCATCGCTGTCCCGAGGCCGACCTGCCAGGTGGAGAGGAGCGGATCTTCCTCAGGGCCGATCCGAAGCAACGTCCGGCTCGTCGGTTTGGCCGTGGTCGCAACGAACCCGAGAAGAGGGGGAGACTCCGACAAGGAGTCCACGACCGGTGACGTGTCGGTGATGATCGGGAGATATTCACCCTCATTGATGAACTGTCGAGAAGCCAGCACCGACTCTTGGACGAGAATCTCTGGAATACGGGTGAGGTCTCGGCCCGGATAGAACCGCCCACCTCCGGCCTCCGCGATCGGGGCGAGCTGCCTCGCCGCTCCCTCTCCCGTGGCCACGATCGAAATCGTGATGCCGTCGGCGCGAATGTCGGCAGCTTGCTCGACCATTGCTTGAAGCGACGCGTCGGAGGTGAATCCGTCAGTGAACAAGATGATGTGTTTCAAGCCTGCGTTGCTCGCCCGTAGGGCATCGGCTGCGGTCGGCAACGTGTTCGAGAGATCGGTGTTCCCCGACGGGGTGGCCTGTGCCAACCCAGCATCGATCACATCGTCGGGTGGAAGCTCTTGCAGGTCGATCAGCCAGCGTTCCTGGGTGTCGATTGCGAGCACCCCGACCTCGTCGTTCGCCGCCAGATTGGCGATTGCTCGAGCGGCTCCCGCCCGGGCGATGGAGGTCTTGGTGACCCCTCCGTCGAGTCGGGACGTGTCGGTGAACCCCTCGGCGCAATGACACTCCCCCATCGACTCGGACGTGTCGAGCGCCATCACCTGGGCCACCTCCCGCCGTCGCTGAGGATCCAAGACGTCGCTGATGACGGGCAACACCTCCTCCAAGACCGAGTCCCGATACGCACCCATCCCGTAGGACTGTGGCCCGCCGACGGTGATCAAACCTCGGCCCAGCTGCCGCGTGGCCGTCGACACATCGTCCATTTGTTGATCGGTCAGCTGGTTCACCGAGACGTCCACGAGAATTGTGGAGTCGTAGCGAATGAGCTGTTCGAGCTGCGGAAGCTGGGCCGCCGAGATCACCTCGACATCGAGGCCCGAAGACCGCAACGCGCCGGCGAGCGCTTGTCCGGAACCAGCCGTGCCCTCCGCGATCAGGACCTCAGCAGGCCCAGCAACGTCGACCGTGGTTCTGGCCGTGTCGTTCTGCGCACGAACGTCACCTGGCGTATCGATCGTGGCGGTGAAGGTCGCCAGCCCCGTCTCTGTTGGATTGACCGAAAACGTGATCCGGTTCGTTCCGACGGTCAGCAACACATCTGCGGACGCAACGGGTTCGCCGTCCCGTCGCAGCGTCACCAGTCCGGGCTGCGCCTCGGTGGATTCGATGATGACTTCGAGGGGTACCTGCGCGCCCTCATCGACCTGGGTTGGCGCATTGATACCCAACACTGCGGCATCGGCGCCCGCTGTTGGTTCAACCAAGATGTAGTCGACGGGAATCCCCCGATCTCCCAGCTGTTGGGCTTCCGCTTGCGCGTCTCCGGCGGTCGCTCGACCATCCGACACGATGACCACTCGTCGCTTCGTGTCATCGGGAAGCAAGGCGGACGCGAGGCGCAGGCCAGCCGCGAGATCACTCCGATCGCCGTCGATCGTCGATGACGAGAGGCTGGTGACCTGATCGACAGGAACCAGCAGCTGTTCAATCCGCGCACCATCGCCTGCGACGACAACCCCCAGTCGCGCGTCGTCCGGCGCAGCATCGGCGGCAGCTTGTGATGCATTGAGGCCTACGGTCGTACCAATTCTGCCGACCGAATCGCTGCGATCGAGCACGAACACCGTTGCCACGTCGTTGCTACCGATTGGAAGGGTGGCTCCGAGGAGTGCAGCGATCAGGAACACCACGGCGGCAAGTCGCAACCCGTTGGCCGTGCGCCACTGCCATGCCGGCACACCACGGCGTCGCCGCGAGGCGATCCATTCGGCCAACCCGACGGCGATGGCCAGGACTGCGACGAGCCAGCGCCATGATGCGCCCGAGGTCGGCGGGTCCTCACCGGGGCGTAGTGGTCTGGGGTCGGTGGGAGCAACCGGGAGCGGGTCGATTTGGCTCTCTGCGGGCCCGAGCGAAACTGCGATCGTTCGAGCAGCCCCACCCGCTGGAGTGATCGTCCAGAACCCGGGTCGGTCCGTGGTGATGGCGCCGGCGCCAGCAGCGCGCTCACGCACCGTGCCATTCGGTGAGACCACAACGACATCGCGACCGGCGGGAGGGGTGATTGGATCCCCGACCTGCAACGTCGCCGGAACCGTCACCGCGCCACTGAGTTCTTCGATGATGCGAGATCCGAGCACCGGAAAGGCCAACTCGACAGGCAAGGTCGAGTTCGAGGGCTCGAAGCCAAGATAGAGAAATGGCACTCCGCCCGAAGCGCCACGAACGAGCAGAGGGGCGCCTTCGGCAGCGAGGAGAACCTCACCCGTCGGCGCGGTGATCGATTGCGCTGAAGCGATACGGAGTCGGGTGAGGTCGAGCCCCGAGAGAAGCGGATCCGACGATCGCACGAGCGTCACGACGGGTTGTTCGACATCGCCATCTTCGGTGATACCTGGTGCCCCCCCCGGAGAAGCGATGGCCAAGAACGGCCGGGTGATGTCGTCGGGGACGGGTTCACCGATGAAGATCGAGACTTCCGGCGTCTCGATGTCGGGGTCGACGATTTCTATGCCGGGAAGCACGTCGAGGAGGGCCGTGATGAACGGATCTGGCTCTCCGTGAATCGAGATCGCCACGTCGGCGCGAGAGCGCGTCACCGCGTACGCGGTGTTGTCGATCGCCAAGAGATCGTCACCACCAAGACGAGCGATCACCTGCTCGCCATCGGGCAACGGCACCTCGAGAGCGGTGGGGGTACCCGGTTCGATCTCGACCTCGAGCACCGCCCGGGTGACATCGTCGACATCGAAACGCAGGGGTACCTTCACTCCGGCACCACCCGTGACCTCGGCGACCACCGAGACCATCAACCCATCGTCGGTGCGGGCCACATCGAGCCCGGTGAGCGCATGATTCACATCGGAAGAACCCACGAGTTCGTGTGTAACTCCATCGGGTAGCGCAGCCAGCTCCACCGACGAGTGTGCGCCGTCGGACACCAGCACGATTCCCAGTTGTGCGTCGGGAGTCTCGAGCCCGTCTGCGAGGGTCATCGCAGCCTGCAGGTCTGCTGGCCCATCGGTCAGCCGCACCGCGCGCACCGCCGATTCGAATGCGTCGAAGTCGGTCGTTGCGCTGACCCGCACGCGGGGAGTTGGACCAGCGGTGACCAGCGAAATCCGACCTTGCTGTGGCAGGTCATCGAGCAGCCCGATCGCTGTGGTCTTCGCCGAGGCGAGTCTGTCGGGATCACCGTCTGCGGAACCCATCGATGCCGAGGTGTCGAGCACCACCACCGTATGTTCGGCCAGAGCTGTCTCGGTGACCACGACGGGATTGGCGAGCAGCAACGATCCCAGAACCACCAAGAGCAGCTGCAACAAGAGCAACACGGTCGGAGGAATTCGTTGCCACGGCTTGGCGGCGGTCGCGCCGACGGTCTCGGCCTCCCACAACATCGCTGAGCTCACCGCGACCTCGGCTCGACGAGGTTTCAGCAGGTGCAGCGCAAGTATCGGTAGCGCGGCAAGCAGGAAGAGCAGACCCGCGGGGTTGGCGAGCGTCACGACATGACCTCGGACCGTCGAAGGCCGCCCAAGAGCTCTTCGCGAAGTGCGGTGCGCGTATCGGCCAAGACATATGCCGCGCCGATTCGACGGCACGCCACGCGCACCTCGTCGAGCCAACCGTCGAGGCGCACCCGATAGGCAGACATGGTGCCGGGCGTGAGCGACATCGCCACCCGTTCACCGGTCTCGGAATCGACCAGATCCACGTCGCCGAGTTGTGGTGGATCCAGTTCGCCAGCTCCGAGTACGTGCACGACGACGAGCTCGGCACCGCGCGCGGGAAGTCGGTTGATCGCGGCGTCCCAGTTGGGTTCGAGCAGGTCGGAACACAGGACGGTCATTCCCGCCGAACGCTGGCGGCCGAGCACGTCGGCAGCAGCGCGGGCCAAAGATCCGGCACCGGACGCTTCGAGCCCCTCGAGGTGGTTGAACAGTTCGCCGACCCCACTGCGCCCGGTGAACCTGGCGGGGGGTCGACCGGGCGAATGCACCTCGACCCTGTCTCGGCGCGTCAAAGCAACGAAACCAATCGCTCCAGCCATCTCGACGGCTCGTTGCAGCTTGCGGTCTGTCGCCATCGAGGCAGATGTGTCGACGATGAGGCGGACGGTCAGGTCATCCTCGGCGTCGTAGAGACGAACGAGAAGTTGGTCGAGCCTCGCAAGCGTCAGATAGTCGATGCGGCGGAAGTCGTCGCCGGGTTGGTACTCCCGAAAGTCGGCAAAGTCGAGCGAAGACCCATATCGACGCGATCGATGTCCACCCACGAGTTGGCCCGCAAGCCGTCGCCGCGTTCGAAGCTGCAGGCGTTCAAGGGTGCCGAGCACCTCGGGGCTGCGAAGCTCATGGAGCACCGCGAACCCCGCTGCCCGGCGGAGGTACCGCCTCGAGAAGGTGATCGATCAGCTGGGCCGGACGCATGCCGTCGGCCGCAGCTTCGTATCCAAGAACGAGCCGATGACCCAGAGCGGGACCAGCCAACGTCCGAACATCATCACTTGACGCGGACGGTCGCCCGTCGAGCAACGCCATCGCCTTCGCACCAAGAATGAGCGCTTGGGCTCCACGAGGCGATGCCCCTGCGCGGACGTAGTTCGTCATCGCGTCGGGGCTGGTCTCGTGGTCTGGATGGGTGGCAACGACAAGATCGACGGCATGGCGGGCAACATCGTCGGCGACCGGCACTTCACGAGTCAGCGTGATCATCGCCCGTAGGGTCTGGGCATCTGCGACAGAGGCTGGCTCTGCTTCCGCGCCGCCGGTTGTCCGGCCAATGATGTCGAAGAGCTCATCAGCGGTCGGAAACGGTACGTCGGCCTTGAAGAGAAACCGATCGAGCTGCGCCTCGGGGAGTGGATATGTGCCCTCTTGTTCGATTGGATTCTGGGTCGCCATGACAAGAAACGGGCGAGGCAGATCGCGGGTGGTCCCCGCCACGGTGACGGAGCGTTCACCCATGGCCTCGAGCAGCGCCGACTGGGTTTTCGGGGTGGCACGATTGATCTCGTCGGCCAACACGAGCCCGTTGAAGACCGGACCGGCACGGAAACGAAAGGAACGCAGTCCGTCACCGTCTTCTTCGAGGACCTGCGTTCCCGTGACGTCGGCTGGCATGAGGTCGGGGGTGAACTGGATACGCCCGAAGTCGAGCGAGACTACCTTGGCAAGCGTGGTGAGAAGACGCGTCTTGCCCAGACCGGGTACACCTTCGAGCAGAACGTGGCCCTCACACAGAAGCGACAGCAAAACGCTGCGAACCACCGAGCTCTGACCGACGATGACCTTGCCGACCTCGGTCTCGATCTTTGCCGCAACCTCGGCATATTGCTCCGGGGTGAGTGTCACGGGTACTGCGGTGTCGGTCATCAGCCGGCTCCTTGTGTCAGTGCATTGAAGTAGTTCTCGACATTGTTTGCTTCGGAGGAAGAAATGTTCGTGCCGTCAAGGGCATCGGTTGCACGAGAGGCGAAATCATTCGCGATCGACTCGAGTGGCACCCGAGCGGTACCCGAGCCCGTGTTGCCCGTGACTCGTTGATCGGTCTCGGAAAGACCATCTCCGGTCACATCGACGTCCGCGTTTCCTGTGTCGGTTTCGCCGTCGCGCGGAATCAGCACGGGAGTGTCCGGTGGTGGCGCCGATGGACCTTCACCCTGGTTGCCAGACCCGTCCACCGGCCGAGCGGTGCCCTGCCCGCTGGGGTCGTTGCCGGTGGCATTCATACCCTGCCCCCCGCCTTGACCCTCACCCTGGCCCTGGCCTTCGCCTTCGCCCTGGCCCTCGCCTTGACCCTCACCCTCGCCTTGGCCTTGGCCCTGGCCCTGGCCCTGGCCCTCGCCCTCGCCCTCACCCTGGCCTTGACCCTCACCCTGACGGTTCTCGAGTTGCTGGGCTGCTTGGCCAGCTGCGGCTGCGGCCTCTGCTGCTTGGGCCGTCGTCGCCGCATTGGCAGACGCAGCAGATGCAGAGTCGGCCGCCGCCGCCAACGCGGCCGAGGCAACAGCAGCGTTGCCCTGCTCCAGGGCCTCCGCTGCCTCAGCCAATGCGTCCGCGGTGACCTCGTCCCCAGCTTCCTGGGTTGCGGCAAGTTGTTCGAGTCGTTCCGCCAGGGCCGCCTGGTCTTGTGCCGACAACTCACTCACCGCTGCGGAGAGGGCGTCAAGTTGCTCGGCAGCGGTACCACCCTCCGCGAGTGGATTCGCGGCGAGGGTTCGATCGAGACCTTGCGAGGCGGCGCGTTCAGCCAAGTCCTGCGCATCGATCGAGCGGAGCAGCTCATCTTGGGTGTCTGTCAGTTCGTCTATTCCCGTCTCGAGGTCATCGGCTGCTCGCAGCGCTTCGGCGAGCGCGCGCAACTCTTCAGCCAGCGCGGTCGACTCTTCGGTTGAGCCGAGTTCGGCTTCGAGCTCATCGGCTCGCTCGTCAAACTCATCTGCGAGAGTCTCGAGCTGTTCCTGATCTGCGGCAAGCCGCTCCCTCACCGAGTCCTGCGGGTTTCGGAGGACGAGGGCGGCAATCAGCGCGCCAAGAATAACGGCGGCGATGAGGAGAGGTTTCGGCCGCCACGGGGTGGGCAGAGCTTCCCGAACATCCGCGCTCTTGTAGCGCGACGCACGTTCGTGCACGCGCGGGCCAAAACCATCGGTCGGCGCGAATTGCAGCGCAGACACCAGTGCATCATCGGTGTCCAAGCTGCGATCGAGCGCCCTCGCAACCACCAGCGCCGGCAAACGGAGCAGCGCCGTGCCGAGAACAGCTGCCACCACCGCAAGTACGAGAACACCAATCGCCGCGGGTTCTGGCCACCCCCAAGGGCGAACCCAGCCAATCAGCGCGATCACCAACGCAGCAGCAGCGACCCATGGTGCGTACGAAGACGACGTCGCCGCGAGCCAGACCGCGCGCAACCGGCGCCGGGCGCGACGGAACAGATCCTCGAGAGAACTCGGGACCTCGGCGTCGGCAGTCATCGTTCTGAGTCCGCGGGCGTCGCAACTGCGACGGAAGCTTGTCGAATCGAGACCACGAGCAACACGAGACCAACAACCACGTAGTAGATCCAAATACGCGGGCCTCGGTTTCGGTTCAACGGAACCCCGTTCTCATCGAAATTCTCGAAACGGTCGTTGTTGTCGAGTTCATCGATCGCCGTGCGGAGGCCACCGAACGGCGTGATCGTGTCGTCGCTGAACCGATTGTTGGCCGACCGCGGCAACACATCAGCGATCGCTGCGACGGGGTTGAGACTCAGCAACTCTGCGGGAGGGTTCACCTCATCGACGCCGCGCGATGCATCGGTGATCGCAAAGGCGATCAACCCGAAGAAACTGCCGACCGCAAAGAAGAACGAAAGCCCGTACGCAACGACCGTCGCGCCCGTCGTACGGCGCAGTGTCGCCGATATCCACACGCACACCGATCCCAGCACCAAGCCGGTGAACAGCAACATGCCGAGTCCACGGAACATGTCGAAGAACGTCACGCCGCCCACGAGAAAGCTGACCGCGAGAAGGGGCAACGCGGCGACGACGAGGAACACGAGGAATGCCAACGCCGCCGAGAGTTTGCCGATGATGATGTCGCGCGGACGCATCATCGTCATCTGCAGGGGAACCAACGTCTGGCGTTCTCGTTCGCCCGTGATGGCGCCCGCGGTGAGGCCGGGCACCAGGAAGAGGACCAGAACCAACATCCCAAAGAGGACCCACTCGTACAACTCACGCCCGACTCGGCCCAACGACGCAACGTCGATCTCCTGACCCTCGTTGAGCGAAATGCCTTGGTACGCGAGCACCAAGATCAACGTGAGCAACGCCAACCACAAGGTGACAAAGACGACGACCTTCACTCCCCGCACCCGCTCGATCAACTCCCGACGAAGGACTGGATTGTTGCGGAAGGACACCCCGAGGCTCAGTCGTGGCTCGGAGTGCTCCGTGCCTTTCTCGGACTGTTCGATCTCGATTTCGCTCATTGCACGATCCCCTTGGTCACGTTCATGAACACGTCCTCGAGGCCAGCACTCATCTCTCTGAACTCGAGCACATCTCGCTCGTCGTCATTCACCAGCCGTCGGAGCAACTCGATCTGCGCGGTCTTGTCGACCACCTCGAATTCTTCCTCGGTGCCGTCACTGAAACGAACCTTCAACTTGCGCAGCGCCCCAAGACGTTGGCCGATGTCGTCGGGACTTCCCTCGGCCAGCATCCGCCCGGCCTCCATGATCCCCACATGGGTGCAGATCTCCTGTAGCTCCGAGAGGATGTGGGAACTGACGATGATCGTCTTGCCCATCCCCTGCAACGCCCACAAAAGCTCTCGCAGCTCGATCCGCGCCCGCGGGTCGAGACCAGATGCAGGCTCATCGAGGATGAGCAGTTGCGGATCATGAACCAACGCTCGAGCAAGCGACAATCGTTGTTTCATGCCGCGGCTCAACGAGTTCACAGCGGCGTCTCGTTTGACCTCGAGGTCGACGAGCTCGAGAAGACCATCGATCAGCGATGGCCATTCGCCCCGAGGAATCTCATAGGCCGCCGCGAAGAACTCGAGATAACCACCGACGTCAAGACCTTCATAGACACCAAGGCCATCGGGCATGTAACCGGTGATGCGACGTACCGCTCCAGAGTCGACCGCCGGATCATGCCCGTCGACGGAAACCGATCCCGCCGAGGGTCGTAGCAACGACGCGACCATCGTCATCAACGTCGTCTTGCCCGCGCCGTTTGGGCCGATCAGACCGTAGATCGAGCCACGTGGCACCGCGAGCGTGACCTCACCAACTGCGGGAAGGGGTCCGTACATCTTCGTGAGACTCGTCGTGCGCACAATCGCATCTTCGACATGAGCCGCCTCTGAAAGAACGGCCTGTGTTGGTGTCGAAACCGTGGAGGGTTTGGCTGTCACGGGCGGAGGAGGCGGTGGTGGCGGCACAGGCGATGAAGCCTCGGAGGACGCAGGAAAGTTGAGGTCATCGTTCATTCGTCGCCTCCTTCCGAGAAGGTCGCATCGATTCGAACGGTGTAACTTCCCGAGCTCTGCGAACCCCCGAGCGGTCGCGTTTCCAGCACGAATGTGCCGTCGGTATCCGCGGTGAATTCGAGCCCGCTGTTCAATCCATCGAAATCGTCGTTTTCGGCGATCTGAGCGCCGGAGGGATCTCGTACGGCGATGAACGGGTCGAGGCCCGAGCCATTTATCAGGTTCTGGTTGGCGTTCATTCGAACCCGAACCTCATCACCTTCACTCAGCTCGAAGCGCCACTCGTCATAGGTACCAAAGAGCTCGCCACCCGACTCGAAGGTGCCTTCAGCATCGAACTCGACGTCGGTCTCGATACCCAACACCGCGTCTTGGCCTCCGAAGTCAGGGCCATTTTCGAAGTTGGCGTTTCGGCGAGAAGTCTGACCCGGTTCGAGCAATTCGCCTGCCTGCGTGCGAACGTTGGATGCAGCCAATCGCGTCGCCAGCTGACCAGGCTCTCCGAAGAAGTCGCTGATCGTGTATCGAACCGTCAGGACATCTTGGTTCCATGCTTCATCGGGAATCGAAAGGGTGACGAGCCCGCCGATGTCGTCAAGCTTGAGCGAGCGCCACGTGTCATCTGCACTCCACAACTCGACCTCGGTGATCTGATTCTGCACCTCGATGGCCAACTCGCTGGTGTCAGCACCCGGCGGACGGACGTACTGACTCACCAGACCGATACCTCCGCCATCGAACGGTTCGAAACCATCGAATCCACCGAACCGGTCTTGTCCGGGCACGAGAAGTTGAAGCGTGCGGACTTGGGCTGGCGCGAGCGGGCCGTCGGGAGCTGGCAGTTGGGCGTGGGTGACAAGAGCGGTGCGACCGGTTCCACCGAGCAGCGCGCCGTCCAAGTCTCGCGACCACCCAACCGCGGTGATCATGCCCTCTGGAACCGCAGATCCAAGACGACTGGCACGCCATTCGAGCCAACTCGTTCCGTTCACCGGACCGTCGTCGATGTCTCGATCTTCACGTCGAGGACCAAACTGGCCGTCCCTCGGGTCGACGTTCCAGGTGCGAAGCTCCGGCGCGAAGCGATTCGGGTTCATCGCCAAGTCGAGAACGAATTCTCCGGCCTCCCCAGCACGCACCGTTCCCACGGAGGTGAGTCGAGCGCCCACCATGACAGAGACGTTCTCGAGCGTCTCCGCGGTTTCATTGCGAACTGTGCCCTGCAACGTTGTGCCGTCGAGCGAGACGTTCGCGAGACCGATCGACGATTGCAGCACTGGCACACTTCCGCGAAGGATCGCGGTGCCACCACTGCCTGCGTCGATGTCGAAGCGCAGGTTCGTCGTCGACCGTTTCGGCGACACGACGACGGGAGCGCCGACATCACCGTTGCCGGTCGTCAGCCCGGTCGATTGCAAGCTCCAACCCTCGGGCAACTCGACGTTCTGGCCGCCGCTCTTGGCAATCAAGATGCTCTCGGTCACAGAAGCACCCGCTGGACTCACTTCGACGATCGACGCATACCCGTTGCCGCGTGTGCTGCTGAGAACACGTCCGACACCGAACACTCCAACAGCAAAGATGACCGCCAGCGCGGGAACCACAATCCATGCCAACGTCTGCCTTTTCATCTGGCTGAGCACAACGAATGTCACGGGCCCTGCGAGCACCAGATACACCAGCAGCAGAATCGACATGGCACCCAAACCAGGCACGCGGAATCCCGCATCGCTGAGCAGCTCGGGAGAGGAGGGTTGAAACCAACCTGCGACGAATTGCGAATTCGTGGCCGTGGAGATCCCGGGAGGAACATTCGTCGACCAGTCGACGCCGATGTATCGGACGACACCGGTTCCGGCAAATACCTGTTGGTCGGAGGACTGCCACTCGACGGGGAGCACGGCGTCGATGCTGCCCGGCACATCGGCGACCGCCAGCTGACGGCCACCCGCGACCCACTGGAGGAGATTCGTTCGCTCGATCTCGGTGAGGGAGCGAAGGCCGGCAGGAGACGTCACGACGGTGTCGAGTGCGGGCATGATCGCCAGGTCATCCATCTCGATGATCGATGCGACCCCCAATTCAGGACGCAGCTGTACTTCTTCGGAGGTCGCCGAGAGCCCGAGCAGCCCGACTGCGTTGGCGCTCCCAGCGAATCGTTCGCTCTCATCTTCGGCAACCGCCGACCCATCGACGATCAGCGTCGCGGTCAACTCCACCAACGATCGCCCAGCGGTTGGTACCGCGAAGAGCTGCGACACTTCACTGTTCGCGGCCAGCCCCACCGGCAGTTCCCACGAGATGTTCATGTTCGGCGCACGAAGCTCGATCGTGCCGTCGACCGCACGTCGCGAAACGACGTTCACTTGTACCGGAATGACCGACGCCCCAGCTCCGGAACGCAAAACTTCGATCTCGATGCCAGCGATTGCTTCTTCACCCTGCGCAAGTTGTGCAGAGGCAGTTGAAGAGGTCAGCACCCCGCCAAGAAGAAGGATTGTGAGCAAAAGAACGCCGCTCAGACCGCTGGGTTTTGGGGGTGGCATACACGCCAAGAGTAGATCCTCGCTAGGGGTGCCGAACTGGCATGGATGTGTTATTCACGTCTGAGGCACCGAAAAGGTTCAGAAAAACCCGGCAAACAAACTGCGCGCTCGCCCTGGGAAATAGGGTCGTTCCATGGATGAACCCAATCTGGTGCTCGATGAGATCGAGGAACATTTCAGCGCCTTTCAGCTCGTTCGCAAGTCCGACGCCACGGCGAAGGCAGAAGTTCTCTCGGAATTGGGCGCTTCCTCAGACGTCGACGCAGACATCATTCTGGAACTCTCGTCCACCTGGCCTCTCGGTCATCCTGACCGGTTCGACAGTGCACACATGTTGATGGTGCGTTCCCTGGAAGTTCTCGATCGCAACGGCGCGCGGGGAGTGAAGACCCATGCGCCGATCGGTCCGCTCAATCACGTCGCCGGGTTTCTCGTTCAGCTCGTCACCCGCTTCATCGTCCGGCAACACCTCAAGCGTCTGATCAAGAACATCCACTGGCTCTACGCGCGACGCGAGGCGAACACCGACCTCGGAAACCCATTTCGCAACAAACTCCGTCGAGCTCGAATCGAAGCAGAACGGCTCGAGCCAACGTTCAACACAAGTGCGCTTGGCGTTCCAACCTTCATCTTCGGCGGTGCGGTCCTCAGCTGGTTGCTCGGTTCGCTTCAAGTTCTCATCGCCGGTCTCGATACCTGGTACTGGCAAGCCCTGGCCACGATCCTGGTTTCGTTGGTCGCGGCAATTGCGTCGTGGATCGTCGTTCGCGGCGCGGCGACGGCACGGCATCGCATCAACCTGACCACCGAGCGGCCGGTCAAAGCGCTCTACGAAACCATTGGCCGTTGCGGCGACCCGCCGCGCGACGATTCGCGTGTGTTCATCGTGGTCGCTTTGATTCTGGGCGTGCTCGCTGCGGTCGCCCTGCCCGTCGCGCTCGGCATCGCCGGCGTGTCGAACCTCTAGGTGGCCGAAGCGGCGGCCTCTGCGTCCTTGCCAGCCAGATAGTCGGTCAGCTTCGCATCTCCGTCGTCACCAAAGAGGATCTGCGCCACCTCTGCAAGCCCGTCACCTTCGCGGATCTTCTCGTTGCGCACCACAAGATCGATCTTCGATCGTCGAAGCATGAAGTCCTCGAGATGCGTGATCATCTCGTGGCGGGCGGCGTGGTGCAGCTCGACTCGCAGGTAGTCCGCCGAAGCCAAGATGTCCTCGCCCATCTCAGGATGTTGGCGAATCTCATCGAGCATGGTGAACGCACGTCGACCGTAACGACGCCACAAACGCTCACTGAGTGGTTCGACGCCCTTCTTGTGTCGAAGGTCGTCGAGTTTCATCCGCTTCGCTTGGCGCATGAAGTCATTGCGGACCTCATCTGCGGGTTCGCCGTACCAATCGCCATGGTCTGGCTCGAGCACGAAACCAAGTTTCTCCACTTCCGCAGCGACCTCTTCGCCCACGTTGAGACAATCGGTGATCTTGCCGCCGAAGATCGTCACGATTCTTCGTTCGACATCGAGATCGACCTCGTGTTTGCGAGACAGCGTCGTCCAATCGATTTCTTCGCGATCGTCACCGTCGTTCTTCACGACGAGGGGACGCACGCCACACCGTTCGGCAATGATGTCGTTCTTCGTCAGAGGAACGTCGAGATCCAGACGTGCGTTTATCTGCTCGAGCAAAAAGTCCCGATCTTCCTCGGTCACCTCGGTAAATGGCGTTTGGACACGGGTGTCCGTGGTTCCAATCACCGAGCGGCGACCCATGGGGATGACATAGAACAACCGCTGCGTGTCATCGAAGAACGCCAAGACACGTTCGTTCTCAGTCAGCTGTGGGACCACGAGATGGATCCCCTTCGAATAGACGATGCGGTGTTCGGTCTCGTTCTCCCACTTCTCGTTGAGGCCATCGACGAATGGCCCGGCCGCATTGACGATGGCCTTCGCCGTCAAGAACAACGGCTCGCCGGACTCGAGATCCTGCAATTCCACATTCCAGTTGGCGCCGTGCTGCGAGGCCGAGATCAGTTCGACGTAGTTCGCGGCCGTCGTTCCCGCTTCGATGGCTTGGCGGACGAAATTCCAGACGAAGCGACTGTCGTTGTCTCGCAAATATGCGTCGTAGTACTCGATGCCACCACGCACGTTGGCGATGTCGATCACCGGTTCTTGCGCCTTGATCTCCTCGGGTCCGAGGAACTGAGGACGGTGGGTCTGGAAGTTCCCGATGGCCCAATACGCCGAGCTTCCAAGGGCAGCGAGCCAGGGCGGAAACGGTGAGCCATGATCGAGTGCAGCCATGAACCCGAGCTGACTGATGTTCGACGGGTACGCCTTGAGAAGCCGATTGCGTGACAGCGAAAGCTTGCGAACGAGGTTCAACTCATAGTTCTCGAGGTACTTGAACCCACCCCACGCAAGATTCGAGGACGATGAGCTGGTGAAACCGGCCCAATCACCGCGGTCGATGATCGCCACGTTGAGCCCACGACCGGCGAGCACCGCAGCGGAAACCGCGCCGTTGATTCCGCCGCCCACGATGAGAACGTCGAACGTTCCCCCATCGAGGCGTGAGACATTGCTCGCTCGGAGTTCCATAGCGTCAATGGTAGCGATCGGCCTCGAACGCAGTCGGGCCGAGCGCTCACGTCTGTCACATTCGTCGTAGCCTGTAGTGATGGATCAGCAGGTGACGATCTTCGAAGCAGTTGGCGGAACGCCGTGGTTCGAGGCCATGATTGACCGCTTTTACGACGCGGTGGAGACGGATCTGTTGTTGCGGGCCATGTATCCCGAGGACCTGACAGAGTCGCGCGACCACATGGTGAAGTTCCTCTCGCAATATTGGGGTGGACCGACCACATATTCCGAGGAGCGTGGGCATCCACGTCTACGAATGCGACATGCACCCTTCGTCATCACCAGCGCCGAAAAGGATGCCTGGTTGCGCCACATGCTCGCCGCGGTGCGAAGCGGTGATCTTCACCCCCAGGTCGAGCAGCAGATGGTGGACTACTTCGAAATGGCCGCCACACACATGATCAATCACTAGTTCGGACACGGAGAACGCAAACAGCCACCGCCGGGGCGGTGGCTGTTCCTTCGATCGATGGTGGTCAGGCGGGGCGTCGATCCCCGGACCTACCGCTTTTCAGGCGGTCGCTCTGCCAACTGAGCTACCTGACCAGATCTTGTTTTGTGTTGTCTGCGCATGAGAACCCGGAGGGCTCGAACTCGCAGCGTATGACTGAGCGGTCCCGACGAGATTTGAACTCGCGACCTCCGCCTTGACAGGGCGGCGTGAACTCCTGACTTCACCACGGGACCTAATTGCGCCACGCCGAAACGTGGTTGATTGCGCCACGCCGAAACGTGGTTCATTGCATGCTTCACACAATACTGTGTTCGGCACACTCACCCCAAAGGGTGAGCGCAGTTACGTTACCGCTCCCGGCGCAACAATCCACGCGAAAATGCTTCTCCGGCGGCAACCATCAGCAACACTTGGGTGATGGAGCGATGGACGTGTCCGAACTGCAATCGGGTATTCGGGAGAAAGAACCAAAGCCATCTCACCTGTGAGCCGGCCGTTTCTCTCGAGGAGTACTTCAGTGTGGCCAAGCCGTTCGAGAAACCGATTTTCGATGCGGTGAACGTGCACCTACAAACACTCGACGATGTGATCATCGACCCGCTCGGTATCGGCATCTTGTTGAAGAACGGCCCGATGTTCGCCGAACTGCGACCAAAGACCAAATGGGTCGCGCTCGGCTTCTCACTCCCACGAAAACTCGAGAGTGGCCGGCTGTCCAGAAAGGTCGTCGAATACGGCCACAAGTTCTTCCATGTGATCAACGTGGACGACCCGGAGATCATCGACGAGGAGATCTTCGATTGGCTGACCGAGGCCTACCACTTCGCTGGCGGCACCCTCAATGCCTACAAACGTTCGTCGACGTCTGGAGCGTCAGCGACAAATTCGGTGAGTGACCAAGGCGATAGCCGAGGGAACGGCGGCGATGGCATGGTGCCCGACGACATCGACGTGCCGTTCTAGCGCAGCTGGACGATGCCTGAGCCGGGGACGACCTCGCCGATGGTGACAGCTGGGTGACCGTGGTCGAGGGCGAGATCAACCAGAGAATCCGCGTGATCGGGAGGCACGACGAGCACCATGCCGACACCCATGTTGAACACCCGATACATCTCCGCGGTGTCGACGTTGCCCAGGCGCTGAAGTTCGCCGAACAGCGGGGGCACTCCCCAGGCGCCCGTATCGATCATCGCATCTGCGCCTTTGGGTAGGACTCGATTCACGTTGCCTGGCAGTCCACCACCGGTGACGTGAGCAACCGCGCGAACGTCGAGCGCGGCGGCGGCTGCGAGCACCGCGGGGGTGTAGATGACGGACGGGTCGAGCAACGCCTCCGCCACCGACTGATCGGCGCCTTCGAACGCAGGATCCTCGAGTGATCGACCAGCGATGTCGAACATGATGCGCCGAGCCAACGAATAACCATTCGAGCGCAGGTTTGGCGAAGACAGTCCAACGATCACGTCGCCGACGTCTACTCGTTGACCCGTGATCACTCGATCACGCTCGACCGCACCGACAGAGAACCCGACGAGCTCGAACTCGCCTGGCGACATGACGCCCGGGTGTTCTGCCATCTCACCACCAATCAACGCACAGTTGGCGAGACGGCAGCCCTCTGCGATTCCGCCCACCAGCGCTTCCATCTGGTCGGCATCGAGTGCGCCCACCGAGACGTAGTCCAAGAAGAAGAGTGGTTCAGCGCCTTGGCAGACGAGATCATCGACACACATCGCAACCAGATCGATGCCGATCGTGTCGAAACGTTCAGCCGCGGTGGCGACCAACGCTTTGGTTCCAACGCCATCTGTGGCCGAGACGAGAAGCGGATTCTCATACCCGGCTGCTTGCACGTCGAAGAGCCCACCGAATCCACCGATGCCTCCCACGACGCCCGGCCGTTCGGTTTGAGCCACGAGCGGTTTGATGCGCTCGACAGCGGCCTCGCCGGCATCGATGTCGACCCCGGAGTCGCGATACGTCGCCCCCGTGTTGCCCGTCTCCTCGGTGTCGTCCATCAGAACAACGACCCGCCGGTACCCGTGCTCGCATCGGCGGTCATCGAATTCCCTATGGAGTTCTTGTCGTCGCGGACTGCGTCGTCTTCGAGGACGTTTTTCGTGAGGTTGACCGGTATGTCGATTGGGTAGTCACCAGACAGACAGGCATCGCAGAACCCGGCCTTCACTGCCCCGGTCGACTCGATGAGCTTGTCGAGGTGCAAGTACGAGAGTGTGTCGGCGCCCGTATACGCTCGAATCTCCTCGACGCTCAGATTGGCGGCAAGCAATTCACTTCTGACCCCGGTGTCCATCCCGTAGAAGCAGGGCCATCGGTACGGCGGCGACGAAATTCGAAGGTGCACCTCGAGCGCGCCCGCTTCGCGCAACATCGACACCATCGCCTTGGTCGTGGTGCCACGCACGATCGAGTCATCGACGACCACGAGACGTTTGCCCTTGATGTTGTCGCGCAACGGATTGAGCTTCATACGCACGCCGAGGGCACGAAGAGCTTGGTTGGGCGCGATGAACGTTCGACCGATGTACCTGTTCTTCACCAGGCCTTGGCCAAAGGGGATCTTGCTGTGCTTTGCATATCCCTCGGCCGCGGGAATTCCTGACTCGGGGACTCCCATGACCAGGTCAGCCTCGACAGGGGCTTGTTCGGCCAGGGCTTCACCCATCCGTACTCGAGCCTGATGGACGTTCTGGCCGTAGAGCGTCGTGTCCGGGCGTGCGAAGTACACGAACTCAAAGACGCACAGTTTCGGATCGACCGTCGTTTCATCGAATGGCCGATACGACGTCACGCCCGATTCGTCGATGACGATCATCTCGCCCGGATCAAGTTCGCGAACGAATGTCGCGCCAACCACGTCGAAGGCCGGGTTCTCGGATGCCAGTACCCAGCCACCGTCGTCCAATCGACCGAGCGCTAGCGGACGAAAACCATTGGGGTCGCGAACGCCGATGATCTGCGTCTGATCCATCACCGAGAAACAGAACGCGCCCTGCAGTTTTGGAAGGACGGTTTGCATTGCTTGCAACAGCGGGTTCTCGGCAGATTGAGCCGCGCCGAAGAGCTGTGTGGCTACGAGCTCGCCGACCAAATCCGAATCGCTTGCGACCGTGCCGGGCAACATGCCAGCTTCGTTTGCGAGGGCTTCGGTATTGACCAGATTGCCGTTGTGCCCGAGTGCGAACTGTAGGTCGCCAACACCGCGGTAGATCGGTTGAGCATTGCGCCACTGCGAAGCGCCCGTCGTCGAGTAACGGGTCTGTCCAACAGCAATGTCACCCGGCAGCGAGGTCAGCGCTCGGTCGTCGAACACATTCGAGACCAGGCCCATCTCCTTGACGACCATCACATCCTCGAAGTTCGAAACGGCCATCCCCGCCGATTCCTGGCCCCGATGTTGCAGCGCATAGAGCCCCAGGTACGTCAGATGAGCCACCATTCGCCCAGGCGCATACACCCCAAAAATCCCGCACATTATTTCCCGCTCCCATCCCGCAGGCGAAGCCCGGTCGCATGGTCCCGTTCTCTCCATAAATTGTGCACTTGAGCACCTCTGAGGGGGTGAACTGCACAAATTTTGGAGAAAGTGGAAAGTGAGGCGCGACCCCACTCCACATCGAGAGCCGAGTCATCGACCAATGGCACCAGGCTCACCTGAGGATGGGCGGGCGAGATAGTGGCTGGGGCATGACACCGAAGAGCTCGGGGTGGGACGGGGTCCTGACGTAGGCCGACCTTGGTGGAACGAGCGAAGCGATGTGCAACCTCGAGGCCGCAGTTGGGGGACCGGTTCGCCCGAAGAGCTCGAAGGTGACATGCCCTGGACACGGTTGTCACACAGCGCCCATGGCGGTGGGAAGACGGTCGCGCCATTGGTCGGTGGCATCGGTGAGGGATCCTTCGACCAGCCCCTTGAAAGAGATCTGATCGCCTTGTGCGAGGCCGAGGCGAGTGATCGGCACCCCCATCGATTCGGCCATGTTCTCGACGAGCTGCATGTTGTCCGGCGCAACCGCCACGACGACTCGTGAGGGAGCTTCGCTGAACAAAGCGTCATGGGTCTTGACGCGAGCGGCGATCACTCCGACACCTCCAGCGATTGCCATTTCGGCAATTGCGACACCCAAGCCACCAGTGGCCACGTCGTGCACCGCGGAGACGACGCCTCCGCTGACCAGGCCGCGAGTGACCTCGGCGACTCGCAGGTGCATGTCGTAGTCGAGTGCAGGCAAGTCGCCGCCCTTGGCCCCGTTGTTTCGAGCCCACATCGATCCACCAAGGCCCGCGCCCTCTGGACCGAGGACGATGATTCGATGACCCTCGGTCAGTGCCATCCCAGGCGGGGCATGTTCGATGTGGCCGGTCATGCCGAGCATTCCAACCACCGGGGTGGGATCGATGTTCTGCCCATTCGCCTCGTTGTAGAGGCTGACGTTTCCGCCGACGACAGGCACGGTGAACGCCTCGCAGGCTTCCGTCATACCGTCGACGGCTTGGCTCAGCTGCCACATCGTGACCGGGTGTTCTGGGTTCCCGAAATTCAAGTTGTTGACCAACGCAAGGGGTTTCGCGCCGACACATGCGAGGTTGAGCATCGACTCTGCGACCGTCATGGCCACACCACGAAACGGGTTGACGATGCACCAGTGGTGATTGCCATCCGTGGTCATCCCGATGCCTCGGCCGGTATCGACATTCGTCGTCGGGTGTTTGAGACGAAGCAGCGTGGCGTCGCTTCCCGGTCCGACCACGGTGTTCAAGAACAGTTGACTGTCGTACTGGTTGTGGACCCAGGAGGTGTCCATCAACATCGCCGTCAGATCCGACCAGATGTCGGCGGGCGCATCGAGGGTGGCTGGATCGATTTCAGACGAACGGTCTGGTTCTTCCATCGGCCGGTCGTACAGAGGCGCAGCGTCGTGCAGCGAGGAGGCTGGGATGTTGGCGAGTTCTTCACCCTCCCACCCATCGAGGATCCGCAACGCGCCGCCTTCGACGACCTTGCCGACAACCGATGCTTGCACCTCCCACTTTGCACACAATTCGAGCACGCGGTCGACACCGTCGGGTTCGACGATGGCCAGCATTCGTTCTTGGCTCTCGCTCGTCATCACCTCGAATGGTTCCATGCCCTCCTGGCGGCGATGCACAGCGGTGACATCGACATCCATACCCATGCCTCCGCGTGAGGCCGTCTCTGAAGTGGCACAGACGAACCCTGCGCCGCCGAGATCTTGGATGCCGACGACCAGGCCTTCGTTGAGGAGCTCGAGGCAAGCTTCGATCAGCCGCTTCTCCTCGTAGGGATCTCCGACTTGGACGCTTGGACGTTTGGCGCTTTCGTCCTGCGAGTCATCGAACCCCGCCGAAGCGAGAACGCTGACGCCGCCGATGCCGTCTCGCCCTGTGGAGGAGCCGAACAAGATCGCGACGTTGCCGAGTCCGGTGGCTTCACCGAGAACCAGACGTTCCGTTGGCATGGTTCCAAGGCAGAAGACGTTGACCAGCGGGTTGCCCTTGTACGTCTCGTCGAAGATCGTTTCGCCCCCGACCGTCGGTACGCCGACCGAGTTGCCGTAGCCGGAGATACCGCTGACGACGCCTTCGGCAATCCAACGACTCCGGGCATCGTCGATCGGTCCGAATCGAAGCGGGTCCATCAAGGCGATCGGTCGGGCGCCCATTGTGAAGATGTCACGCAGAATGCCGCCTGCACCTGTTGCTGCACCCTGGTACGGCTCGATCGCCGAGGGATGATTGTGGCTCTCGATGCGGAAGGCGCCTGCAATCCCATCGCCCAAATCGACCACGCCAGCGTTCTCGCCGGGTCCGACCAGCACCCATGGTGCTTCCGTTGGAAGCCGCTTCAGGTGGATCCGCGACGACTTATACGAACAATGCTCGGACCACATCACCGAATACATCGAGAGCTCGAGCGGATTGGCTTGCCGCCCGAGGATTTCGTCGATCGATTCGGCTTCGTCGTCGGTCAGTCCAAGGGCACGATGCAAAGGCTCAGCCATACAGGAGCAAACCTAACGGCCCAGCGCGCGAGATGGTGATGTTTGCGATGTGACCTTGGTGGATTTTTGGTCGGGTGCGGTCCCCATCAGTGCAGGCTCTCCGTTGAGCGATACTTGTTGCATGGCACGACGTCTCCCCAAACCCTTCTTCGCCGTGATTCTCAGCACCGCGTTATTGCTGATTGGATGCGGATCTGATGGTTCCGCTACCACCGCACCGACCAGCTCGACCGGAGACACGCTCGTCGGCGAAGAGGTCTCGGAAGATCCAATCGAGGCGATTCCCGCCGTCGACGAACCGACCACCACCACGACATCGGTTGCTTCGACAATCGAGGAACCCGACGAGCCGATCGACCCCGATGTCACGCCCTGCGTCGCACCCGTCGACACAGAGTTGTACGTCGATGTCGCGCTCGACGATCCCGATGGGGGCCTCAACATGCGCACTGCTCCCGGTGTTGAGAACGACATCATCGGCGTCTTTCCACGAAGTAGTGCGTTGATCACGACGGGGGACTGCGCAACCCTGGGCACCTTCGACTGGTGGGGGGTCGAGAACGTCGAAGGTTCGCTCGAAGGATGGGTCTCGAGTCGCTTTCTGTCCGAGTTGCCGGTCTTCAACCCCGGTCTGGGAATTGCCATCGAAGATCTCGACAACGTGGGAGCGAGCGCTGAATCGCTCGACGGGTTGGCGCTCGTCATCGCCGAGTCGTACGGCTTCGACGACGACGCCACGATCACCATGACGAGCGAGGATCCAGTCATCGACGCACAGGGCGGCATGGCCGTTTTCGAGATGACCGGGCTGAAGGACGACGCGAGCAACGGGTATGTCGTGGAGATCGACTTCATCTTCGACAAAGACGAAGCCGCGGACGGAGAAATCGTGAGCTACACGGCAACCAAGGTCACCAACTATTCGATGTGTTCGCGCGGGGTCACAGAAGACGGACTCTGCACCTGATCCCTGGCCCTGGTGAATTCGCGGGCGTATCGTCGAAGGCATGGCTGCTGAAGAATTCGAGAGTCACGTCGCCCAACAGTTGCAACGATTTGCGTCGCAATACCCCGAGGTGAGCGAGAGCCCATCGTGTGTGAACCGCAGCTTCAAGGCACGCAAGAAGGGTTTTCTGTTTCTGGGCGAAAAGCCCGGAGGTGTCATTCGTCTGATGGTGAAACTCGACGAAGGGATCGCCTCTGCCGAGAAGGTGGCGCGCGAGCACCCCGATGAGTGGAACGTCTCTGGACCCGGCTGGATCACGGGCAACTTCACCGATGAGTCCGCTCCCCCGATCGAGACGATGACCGCGTGGGTCGATGAGAGTTATCGACTGCTCGCACCGAAGACACTCGTGAGACAGCTGGAGAACTGACCCGTCAGAATCGAGCTAGCGACGATCGTTCGTGGCCACGAAAACGACGGCGAACGAGGCCCCGCCGAGTTCTGCGTCTCCGATGTGAACCGTCGCGCCATGAGCCTCGGCGATCTGGGCGACGATGCTCAGACCGAGGCCGGTCCCTCCTGCGTCGCGATCGCGAGCTTCGTCCAGTCGAGTGAACCGTTCGAACACCGCTGTTCGTTGATGCACGGGTACCCCCGCGCCATCATCGCTGATGGTGAGCGTCGTGCGTTCACCATCGACGCCAAGCGAAAACTCCACTCGTTCGACGGCATGTCGAGCAGCGTTGTCGACAAGGTTGCGAACCAAGCGACCAAGGTCGGTTGGCGAGCCGGTCACCGCAGCAGGTTCGACGCCGCCGAGATCGACCCGCAATTCTGTCGTCGCCGCCAAGAGCTCGGCCTCGGCAAACAAGAGCTCGTCGAGGGCCACCGAGGACGTTGAACGCAAACGCAGGTCTTGATGGGTTGCCAAGAACAACAGGTTGTTGACGAGTTCGCCGAGTCTCTCCATTTCTCGGGTCATCGAACGCTGGACTGATTGCCACGATGGATCCGTCGAGGAGTGTGTTTCGACGAGAGCCGTGATGTTGGCCAGCGGGCTCTTCAGTTCGTGTGAGGCGTCGGAGCTGAACTGCCGGATGGCGAGGTCATGGCGCTCGATACGTTCCAACATGCCATTGACGGTGGTCGCCAGATCTTGCACCTCATCATGGGTGTCCGGCACGGGAACCCGTTCGGTGAGGGTGGCACCCGAGATGAGCTCCGCCTGCTCCTGGATCGCGGCGACGGGCCGGAGGGCGCGGCCCGTTATCAGCCAGGCCAACCCACCGACCAGGAGAGCCAGAATTGGAACCGAGATGAGAAACAATCGCGCGAGCCCGCCAATCGTGTTGTCGATGACCTCGAGCTCGGCGCCGGCGAGCACCACGTCACCGGTCGAAGCCTGAGCACTTGCAATGCGCAACTCCATGCGTTCGGTTTCGATCTCATCGGGCTTGCGTTCTTCGACGAGCAGGTCGATCGTCCGCGTACCGCCGACCACATCCGGCACGGGGTTCTCGATCGGAAAAATACCCCCACCCTGTGCGGTGACTTGGCCCTCTGGTGAACCAATCCACACGAAGGCCTCTTGTTGGAGCACCGTCGTGAGGACGTCGTTTGGTCCTCCGTTGTCGATGAGCTGCACACGGTCTGCGACCTGCTGTTCCAGCGTATTGTCGAGACTGGCGACCAACTGTCGTTCGTAGAGCTCCAGGATCAAGAAGGAGCCTGCGAGCAAGGCAACGGTGACCACAACGGTCGCCAGGATGGCCGAACGAGCCCGTACCGACGCCACCGCGCGCCGAACCCTACCCACCGGACGGATCCATCTTGTACCCCGCGCCGCGCACGGTCACGATCGACTGACGCCCGAAGGGAATGTCGATCTTCTTACGAAGCGAACCCACGTAAACCTCGACGATGTTCGGCCCACCATCGAAGTCGAAGTCCCACACGTGCTCGAGCAAGGTCTGCTTCGTCACCGCTTCTCCGACGTGCGAAAGGAGGTACTCCAGAATCGAGAACTCACGTGGCGTCACGTCGATCAACCTTCCATCGCGGCGTACCTCGTGGGTGGCGGGATCGAGGGTCAGATCTCCGGCCTCGAGCGTCGCCGGACGAGCGCTTCCGCGACGACGCAGGAGTGATCGCAATCTGGCGAGAAGTACCACGAAGTTGAACGGCTTGGTGAGGTAGTCATCGGCGCCCGTATCGAGTCCTTCGGCTTCATCGAGGTGTCCATCCTTCGCGGTGAGCATGAGGATCGGCGTCCAGTCGTCGCGCTCTCGAAGTTGCGCGCAGACCTTGTACCCGTTGACCTTCGGCAACATCAGATCCAGGATGATCGCGTCGTAGTCGACTTCACTCGCGTACCAGAGCCCCTCTTCTCCATCGCCGGCGACGTCAACGGCGAAACCCTCGGCCGTGAGGCCAGCACGCAACGACTGCGCCATCGCCACTTCGTCTTCGACAACCAGAATGCGCATCGATCTACCCTACGACGGCCGTCGGGGCCATCGCGGGGTCCACCGCTCGGCGGACTCGACGACTCGACAGCACTCGGGCGCCCGTCAGCCACGTGATGAGCAGAGTGATCGATCCGACCAAGAGCACATAGATCGGATTCGTTGCGTCCGTACCAGCGGTCGCGCCGTGGATCACCCCCGCCCAAAAGAGGAACCAACTGCTCATGTGAATCGCCTTCCACCAGCGCCGGGGAAGACGCTTCATCAAGAGCGATGATGCCTGTACCGCGATGAGCAGGTACATCGACACGATTCCCCAGGCCACGGCACCTGGCTTCCAGTCCGATGCGTAGGGCACGAGTATGTCGGTGGGTCCAAACGACACATAACTATCCGCGACGAGCGCTGCCACATGAACACCGGTGAACGATACGGCGAGCCCACCGAGCCAGCGGTGCATGGCGAGCAGCCACTTCGGCGTCGGCGTGCCCTTCATGACCTTCGTCGACATCACCAGTCCCCAAATAACCGAGAGACCGGTGAGAACAAGCGCGGCAACACCGCCACTACGAGCCACGTACCACCACAGCTGTTCGTTGGTCACCAGCGAGTTCACAATTCGAACCGTTCGAATTCCCCGGTTCTCGCAGTGCGGCCATCTGCATGGATCACCAACGAGGACTCGGTGCACCTCGCCGGCTCATCGCGCACCAAAAGAGCCGTCGCCGTGACTTCAGCCCACCAGGCTTCACCCGCAATGACGGTGGCGAGCACTGCCGAGGCGTGCGTCGAATCGCCAGTTGCCGGATCGAGAATGTGATGACGTTCGCGATCGCTGCACCGCCAGCGGCGTTTTGCGGTCGTGCTCGTTGCCAAACCCGAATCGCGAAGCCGAGTGGTGGTGATCGCGCCAGGATGCACCGTCGGCTCGACGATGTTGACCACCCATTCTTCACCTTCCTTCGGAAGGCCCCGCACCGCCAGGTCTCCTCCGAGGTTCACCATGACGCCCCATGCTCCGGCGTCGGTCAGCTCACGGGTGATGATGTCGGCAGCAAGTCCTTTGCCGATGCCACCGGGGTCGAGCCCGATGTCGGCTGGAATGGTCACCTCACGGCGACAGCGATCGACGTGCACATCGCCGCACCCGCTCCCGGCCACGGGCTGGTCGTGACCGGGTGACGCCATCTCGATGCGCTCGAACGACCGGTCATACCCGGCGTCCTGAAGCTGCAGAACCATCGTGGGGTCGAAACTCCCGCCCGTGAGACGCCAGGCGGCAACTGCATGATCGACGAGGCAGAGCGTCAGGGGTGAGACTTCGACCGACTCGCCCGCCGCCGCATTCAGTTGTGAAATCTCGCTCGTCGGAACAAATCTGCTCCAACGTTGCTCGAGGTCGAACACTCGCTCCATGGCGTGGCCGACGTGTTCTTCCGCGTCAGGTCCGACCACGACCACATGTGCAGTCGTACCCATGGCGGCGAATCGTTGCTCGGCATGCGGACGCATCACGACCCTCCCGACTCGGTCACTGGTGCAGGAGCTGCCATCGCTGGAGCGGGCGGTGTGGGTTGGGCGGGTGCGGTGATGTCGACGCTTTGAGCTGTCACCAATGCGTTCGCCGCCGCTGGGTCCGCACCGGGCAACACGATCACGATCTGTTGTGGTGTCTGGATTGGTTGGGAACGAACGACTCGTTGCACCGACGATTCTGCCGGAGCCGAATCACCTGCCTGCGTGGCTGCGGACATCGCACCAACCGCAGCCAGGCTCAGTCCAACAGCGGCACCGGTGGCCAAGAAACGTCCGCCTTTGGCTGGTTTTGTTCGCACCGGTCGTGGGGACCCTTGCGCAGGTTCCTGTGCGGCTGCTCGTTTTGCTTTCGACCGAGCGATTGCCGCTTCAGCAGCTGTCGGAGATGTGTCGGATGATTCAGTCATCGTCCTCCTCCTCGTGCTCGTCCTCGTACTCCTCTTCTTCTTCGAGCTCTTCGCCTTCTGCGTAGGTCGCTGGGTCTTGCTCCGCAGCGGCCATCATTTCGACGTTGGGGTCCTGAGCTGGGGTCTCCGCAATGACGATTTCGGGCATGACGTCGGGCTGTTGGAGATCTACCGGGTTCCCGTATTCGTCGACATACTCGACCACCGGCTCACTTGGCTGCTCATTCGAACCATCGAGGATTGATGTACCCCCGCCGAGTGTGAGAACGAGTGCGGAAACTGCGCCAACAACGGTCAGCGAGATTCCTCCGGCGGCTCCGAGTGCGGTCTTGGTATCCATGGTGTCTTCCTTTCGGGAATCCACATCGGTGTTGATGTGTGTTCGCACCTTGACGGGTCCAGGCTGAAGGTCTGCTGAAGAGCTCGGGGAATACACTGCGGGGGCTTCAGCGAATCTTCAGCGACGTTGCGGCACACTTCGTCTCCATGACAGGTCTCATCTCTTTCTTCATCGGTCGACGCAGCGACTGGCACCTCACCACCCCGTGGATACGGAAGCCCTCGCTGTCACTGCACTGGCTCGGGCCACTCGCAATCGTCGGCTCGGTACTGGCTGGTTGGTTCGCCTTTGACGGAACAACCGGTCTCTCGTCCTCTTCTGCCTTTTCGATGTGGGTTGGAGCGAGCTCGATCCTGCTGATGGCGTGGAGCTTCATCCTTGCGCTTCGGGTCTCGTTGCTCGAGCGGTTCTGGGGAGGGCTGGACTCGATGTATCGAGGCCACCGCTGGGCCGGTGCGCTGGCCATACCGGCCATGTACTTGCACACCTCGATCGAACCAGAGACGAGGGGCGCACAACTGATTGCGGGCGCGAGCAACGGCGTTGCCGACACCGCTGAGGAGCTGGCTGAAACCGGTCAGACGATGCTCTACGTTCTGATTGGCATCACGCTGCTGCGACTCATCCCGTATCGCTGGTGGCGGTGGACGCACAAACTCTTTGGGATCCCCTTCGCCTTCGCCAGCTGGCATTTCTTCACGGCGATGAAGCCCTATGGCAACTTCTCGATGTGGGGTTGGTACTTCGGCGGCTTCATGGTCGCCGGGTTGGCCGCATATGTCTGGCGCATTCTGGTGCGAGACACCGTTGCGCAGGGCAAGGACTACACCGTCGTAGCCGCGGAACATGTCGGATCGGCCACGAGGTTGGAGCTCAAACCAAACGGGCGACCGTTGAGGCACAACGCCGGACAGTTTGCGTTCTTGCGCATCGGTGCGAAGTCAATGTCTGAGCCGCACCCCTTCACGATTGCGAGCGGTCCTTCACGGGAGAACTTGCAGTTCTTCATCCGACACCTGGGTGATTGGTCCGACCGGTTGCCAAACACTGAACTTGTTGGATCACGTGTTCGCGTCGAAGGCCCCTACGGCGAGTTCGAGCCACACTCTCCCGACCACATTCACTCCCTGTGGATCGCTGGAGGTGTCGGGATCACGCCGTTCCTCGCAGCCCTCGATGAAGAACTCCCACCGAACCACCTTCCGCCCACGGTCTTGTATGCCCACAAAGCGACAGAAGGAGATCCGTTGGTCGATTTGCTTCAGAAAGCGAACGACGCTGGTCGTATCGAATTGCACCTCTTCGCATCTGGCAATCGGCTCAGCCCCGCTGTGCTCGACACGCTCTTGCCAGAAGGACTCGCCGATCATCACGTGGCATTGTGTGGCCCATCTCAGCTCGTCAACGACATGGCGAGGGCTGCCGCAGATCGCGGTTGTCGATCGATCGAAACCGAGGATTTCGACCTACGCCAAGGGTTCGGCCCCGATCGCTCTCGTGAGATCAACCGAGTACTGTCACGGTAATTCTCGCCGGAAGGGGCTCGATGCCGTCGCTCAACGTGACCTCTGTGGAAGTAACCGCGGTCCAGTTGCCGCTGGAAAAGCCCATCTCCAGCGCATTGGGTGTCTATCCGCACATCGATTGTGTGGTCGTGCACGTTCACACCGATGGCGGGCACGTCGGTACGGGATTCACTGGATGCCTCGGTGGACATGCAAGCGCGGCCATTGTCCCCTACATCGAACTCGAGCTCGCGCCGCTGATCATTGGCGGTGATGTGCTCCAGCCAGAACGGCTCTGGCACAAGATGTGGGGGCCCAACAAGGCACGTCAGCGCGCGGGTATTGGGGTCTGGGCCCTGTCCGCGGTCGACATCGCTGTATGGGACCTGGTCGGAAAGGCCGCTGGGTTGCCCCTCCATTCGATCCTCGGTGGGTATGAGCAATCCGTTCCCGTGTACGGCAGTGGAGGGTGGCATTCGTTGTCGGACGCCGAGTTGGTCGAGGAGTGCACCTCCTTCGCCAGTCTCGGAATCGGTGCCTACAAGTTCAAGATCGGATCCTCACGCGATCGCGAGCGGACGGCGCTGCTACGAAGTGAGATGGGACCCGACTTCATTCTGCTTGCCGACGCCAATCAGAAGTTCAATGTGCGAGAAGCTCTCGAAGCCGCAGAGATGCTTGCAGAGTACGGGGTCGCCTGGATCGAGGAACCCGTCGTCGCTGACGCCACGGATGATCTTGCAGCTGTTGCCCGTTCGAGCGCCGTTCCCACCGCCGCCGGCGAGAACAACTACTTCCGTTGGGGGTTTCGCGAGCTGTGTGAACGCAATGCCGTGTCGTACCTCCAACCCGACATCGGTCGGTGTGGAGGGGTCACCGAGTTTCGAAAGATCGGCGCACTCGCAGATTCGTTTGGCGTGTCGCTCACCAGCCACCTCTGGCATGAGCTTTCGATCAGCGTGGTGGGCGCTGCACCATCTGCCTGGGCGTGCGAGTACGTGGAGCTCATTCCGCGCGGAGCTCTCACACGGGACTTCGACGTCGTCGATGGTCGGATCGCGGTTCCCGATGTTCCCGGGCATGGCGTCGAATTCACCGAAGACGCAATCGCCAGATATCGAGTGCCGTAGTTTCAGATTCAGGCGTTGACGCCCACAGCCGCGAGCACACTCTGCAGAAGAACATTGCCGTCTGTCGAACCAAGCAGCTTGTGGCTCGCCCGCTCGGGGTGGGGCATGAGACCGACGACGTTTCGGCCGAGGTTGCACACGCCAGCGATGTCGGCAACCGATCCGTTCGGGTTTCCCACGTAGCTGAGGACGATCTGATCATTTGCCTGCAGCTCTGCAAGCGTCTCCGAGCTGCACGTGTAGTTGCCTTCGAAATGATTGATTGGGATGTTGAGCTCTTGTCCGACCTGCGCGGCGGACGTCAGAGCCGAATTGGTGGTCTCGACGCGGAGCATCTGCCAGTCATTGATGAACTTCAATCCGGCGTTCTTCTGTAGCGCCCCGGGAAGCAGACCCGCCTCGGTCAGCACCTGAAAGCCGTTGCAGATGCCAATGACAGGCATGCCGTCGTTGGCGGCGGCAATGACCGCGTCCATGATCGGTGAGAAGCGAGCGATCGCGCCGGGTCGCAGGTAATCGCCATGCGCGAACCCGCCTGCGATGACGACCGCATCATTGTTGCCGATCGACGAATCCCCGTGCCACAAGATCTCGCCCTGACCGCCGAGCGCATCGATTGCCTCGACGGTGTCGAATTCGCAGTTGGTTCCGGGGAAACGGACCACACCGACGCGCGGCGCCATCAGTTGACCCCGGCGGTGGCTGCTTCGACGACGCTGATGGAGGCGCCTTCGATCACGGGGTTGGTGAGGAACTTCTCGCATACCTCGGTCAACTGCGCTTCGGCAGCAGCAGCGTCGGCAGCCTCGATGTCGAGGTGGATGCTCTTCCCGGCGCGCACATTCGACATGCCATCGAAGCCCAGGGTCGGAAGTGCACGTTCGATGGTCGACCCTTGCGGATCGGCGATGCCTGCGTGCAATTGAATATCGAGAACCGCGTGAAACTTCATGTCGTTGAACCTATCTGAGGAGAACGTTTGGGATGTGTGATCACCGAGATGCGCCAGGCCAGTCAGCGAACTTTCGTTCCGTCAAGCGTTCGTATCCGTCGACATACCGGTCGATCGTGGCGGTGATTGCGGCATCTGGAATCGTCGGCGGTGGAGGTGACTTGTCCCAGTCGAGACCATCGAGAAAGTCTCGCACCGGCTGTTTGTCGAAACTCGGAGGTGTGGTTCCTGGGGTCCAGTGATCGGCAGGCCAGAACCGTGAGCTGTCCGGGGTGAGCATCTCATCGGCAACGACCAGTTCACCGTCGACGAAACCGAGCTCGAACTTCGTATCGGCGATGATGATGCCCCGATCGGCAGCCCATGATGCGGCCGATTCGTAGAGCGCAATCGACAGATCGTGCGCCTGCGCGGCGATGTCTTTGCCGACCAACGAGACCGCCTGGTCGTACGTGATGTTCTCGTCGTGGAGACCATCGTCAGCCTTTGTCGAGGGAGTGAAGACGGGTTCGGGCAATCGCTGACTTTCGAGCAACCCATCGGGAAGAGGAGTTCCGTGCATGGTGGTGGACTGCTGATATTCCTTCCACGCCGACCCGGTGATGTAGCCCCGGACAATACATTCGATCGGCAACATCTCCGCCTTGCGGACGTACATGGTCCGACCGGCCACCTCGGGATCTCTGGCACCGGCAGGGAAGTCGGCGAGATCGGTCGAGATCAGATGATTTGCTGCAACATCCGCCAGATGGTCGAACCAAAACGCCGAGATGGCGGTCAGCACCCGGCCCTTGTCGGGAACCGGCTCGTTCATCACGACATCGAACGCCGACAGCCGATCGCTCGCGACGATGAGGAGATTGTCGTTCCCCGCGTCGTAGACGTCGCGGACCTTGCCGCTGTACAGAAGAGGGAGATCAACATCCACGCCGAGAACCTATTCGCCTCGCTGGGCAGATGAGATCTCGAACGTGTGACGTGCGTCCGTCAGTTGGAGACGAATGTTGTGACCAGCACGCCCAGATCCGGTTGACGCTCGGTGATCTCGAACCCATCGAGCAGGAGTGCCTCTTCGGCGTACTCGGGCCCACTTTGTCGAATTGGACCCTCGACCGATTCGACGATGACGACGGTCCGAGGACCAGACCGATCCAACGCATCGATGTTTGCGTCGATGATTGCTCGATTCGCGTCGATATCGGTACGGGGGATCGCCAAGAGATCTTGTTCGGCACCGTGCCAACGGATCGGCGCGTTGAGGTACTCGTTGTCTTCATCGTCCGCGAACGCTTCGGGATTGTTCGATTCGATGTAACCCGTCACCGTCCAGATATTCGCATCGGTCGGAGCCTGTTCGAGGAACTCGACAGCCGCGTACCAATCGCGTGATTGCACGGGATTGACGAAGAGCGTTGCACTCAACACGGCGATCATGACGCCGACGACGCCGACCCACGGCTTTGCACGCGCAAGCACCATCGCAACAAGCAGCGCCGCAGCGGGAATCGCCGCGAAATAGTAACGCTCGACGAACACGCTGCTCCCGGTCACGTGTGATTGCAGAAACAGGCCAAGGGAGGGCAAGACCGCCCACAACGTGATGAACCCGAGACCGGTGGCCCCACTCAAGGACATGTCTGTTCGACGACGGTCGAGAATGAGAGCAGCCACAAGTCCGACACACATGTGCGCCGGGGCAAGCGATGACAAGAAGTCGACGACCGTCGGTGGCGCGGCGATCACGAGCGTGTCCTGCCGCGATCGCAACATCAGGATCTGAGGCACGATCGGGGCCACCAAGAGCGCGCCGAGCGTCACGAAACCCAACAGCGATAGACCCCGGCCCTTCCGAACGGCGAGAACTGCCAACGTCAGATGTGGAACCAATGCGTAGACGGCGAACGGCTGCATCGCAATGGCCACCGCAGCCGAGACGACCCAGACCAAACCGGCAGTGCGCGCTCCTGACGCAAGCCAACGAAAGCCATACCGTGTGCTCACGATGAGCGCGAGGATCATGAAGATGTACGGGCGGGCCTCGGTGGCACCGGTCTCCGCCACGAGCAGGAAGATTGCGGCGAATTGCCCAACACGTCGCTGGTCGAGTTCCTTTCCCAACATCTGCAGCTGCCAGCAAGACACGAACAAGGCGACCATCGACGGAATTCGGAGGGCGATTTCAGACGATCCAGCGACCGCCTGCCATGCCCAGATCATCATGAAATACAGCGGGCTCTGACCCTGGTGGACCCAGCTGCGTTCGACGGTTTCCACGAACGAACCACTGATGACCCAGGCCGTGAGGTTTTCGTCGAAGCGCAGGTCCCTGCCGAGCATCGGGTACCAATAGGTCGCGAACGCCACGAGGAGCGCGAACGGCAACAAAAGCTTGGATCCGAACGCCACGAAATCTCGAGACGGCGTCGGATCGGCGGGCGAGTCCGAGGCGTGGCCGAGAGCGGAGGTCTCCTCCGACATCACCTGCGTAGTCATACCGAACAGATCGGTCGCACAGGTGCTTTCTTGATAACCCAGGGCGCTCGCATCTGCTGTCGCCCAGGGTGGCGAACGGGCTAGAGGATGCCCCCGGGGCGGTACGCGGCAGCGCCGGGATCCGCCGAGGCGAGCGCGCGAACGCGGGCCTCGACCGCAGCGACCTGTTCCCCCGCGAGACCAGCCAACTCAATCGGCTGCGAGATCGCCGCTTCGAGCTCGGAAGCTGGCACGGGGAACCGATCGTCGAGGGCGAGTCGTTCGAGGAGATCGTTGTCGGTGCGTCCGTGCTGCCGCATGTCGAGGGCAACGGCGACCGCGTGATCCTTGATGGCCTCGTGCGCCTCTTCACGACCTACACCAGTCTTCACCGCGGCCATCAACAGCTTCGTGGTCGACAGAAACGGCAGATATCGCTCGAGCTCACGATCGATGACTGCAGGAAAGGCGCCGAACTCATCGAGGATGGTCAAGAAGGTCTCGAACAATCCGTCGAGCGCCAAGAACGCATCGGGTAGCGCAACCCGACGAACCACCGAGCAGCTGACGTCACCTTCGTTCCACTGATCACCCGCAAGTGAGCCGACCATCGTCACATGGCCCCGAAGAATCGCATGGAAACCAACCACACGCTCCGAAGACCTGGCGTTCATCTTGTGGGGCATTGCGGACGAGCCGACTTGGCCTTCCTTGAAGCCTTCGGTCACCAGTTCTTGACCGGCCATCAGGCGCAATGTGTTGCAGAAGCTCGCCGGGCCCGACGCCACCTGCAGGAGCGCAGACACGACATCGAAGTCGAGTGATCGCGGATACACCTGACCGACGCTGTCGAGCATGGCGTCGAAACCCAGGTGCGCGGCAATGCGCGCCTCGAGGTCAGCCACGGTCGCGGCATCGCCAAGAAGATCGAGGAGGTCCTGCTGCGTGCCCATTGGACCTTTGATCCCCCGCAGCGGATACCGGTTGATCAGTTCTTCGATCCGAGCGTGCGCCTGCAGCAGTTCTTCTGCCGCATTCGCGAAACGTTTGCCGAGCGTCGTGACCTGGGCCGCCACGTTGTGACTTCGACCCGCCATCGCAAGATCGGAGTACTCGGCGGCTCGTTCCGTCAGACGGCACAGTGTCGTGACGCTGCGCGAACGGATCAGGTCGAGACTTCTGCGCACCTGCAGTTGTTCGACGTTCTCGGTCAGGTCACGCGAGGTCATGCCCTTGTGGATGTGTTCGTGCCCCGCAAGTGCACTGAATTCTTCGATTCGCGCTTTCACATCGTGGCGGGTCGTCCGCTCACGATCCGCTATCGACGACAGATCGACCTGGTCGATCACCGCTTCGTAGTCGGCGACCACTCCCTGGGGAACGTCGACTCCGAGCTCGGCTTGAGCTCGAAGCACCGCAATCCACAGTTCGCGTTCGAGAACGATCTTGGCCTCGGGAGACCAGATCGCCAACATGTCAGAGCTGGCGTAGCGACCTGCGAGAACGTTCGGGATCATGAGACGACTCCTCGGATTGCGATGTCGGTTCGGGCCTGCATCCCCGGCCAGTCGATCGCAGCCACACCCGAATACGCGTTCGCGCGGGCGGCAGCAACATCGGGGCCACGTCCCACCACGTTGAGAACTCGTCCACCCGCGGTGATCAGTTCACCAGCCGCATTTCGGGCAACGCCGGCTGCATACACCGACACTCCATCGATCGCGCGTGCGTCATCTAGTCCGTGGATCACATCTCCGGTTCGAGCGGAGGTTGGATAACCCTCACTTGCACACACCACCGTGACGACGGCATCGTCGGAGAACGTGGGTGTCGATTCGAGCTCGCCGTTGGCTGCCTCGCTGAGCAGTTGGACAAGATCGGATTCGATTCGAGGAAGCACGACCTGCGTCTCGGGGTCACCAAATCGCACGTTGTACTCGAGCATCTTCGGGCCAGAGGGCGTGAGCATCAGGCCCGCGTACAGAACACCGCGGTAGTCGATGCCACGGCGACGGAGTTCGGCAAGCGTCGGTTCGATGCAGTCGGCCATCACGAGGTCGACCAGCCCGGGGTCGGACCACGGCAACGGGGTGTACGCACCCATGCCACCGGTGTTTGGGCCCTCGTCGCCGTCATAGGCACGTTTGTGATCCTGAGCGGGTGTGAGGGCCACTGCGCGGTTCCCGTCGCACACCACAAACACGGACACCTCGGGCCCGGTCAGACCCTCTTCGATGACAACTGTTGCGCCAGCAGCGCCGAACGCATCACCCGACAAGTAGCTGTGCACGGCAGCCTCAGCCTCTGCGCGATCGTTGGTGACGAGCACACCCTTCCCCGCGGCGAGCCCATCTGTTTTGATGACGAATGGTTCGGTCATCGTTTCGAGAAAATCGAGCGCAGAGGCAGCGTCGGTGAACGAACCATGCGCAGCGGTCGGAACGCCGGCGGCGACGAAGAGCTCCTTCATCCAGGCCTTGCTGCCTTCGAGTTGTGCCCCATCGGCTCCGGGTCCAAAGACCAGCTTGCCCTGTGCTCGTAGCTCGTCGGCGAGACCATCGACAAGCGGCACTTCGGGGCCGATCACGAACAGATCGGCGTCGAGTTCGGTCGCCGGAGTCGAGACAGAGCCGGGTATGCCCGGGTTTCCCGGTGTCACGACCACCTCGGTGGCCGTTCGGCCGAGCACATCTGCGAGGGCGTGCTCTCGCCCGCCCGATCCAACGACGACAACTCGAGTCATGCGTGCTCCCTTAGCGAAGATCTACGCCGTAAAAGAAAGAACTTGCTTCCGACCTGGACCAACACCGACCAGTCGAATCGGCATACCACACTGCTCCTGCAAGAACGTGAGGTATTCCTCGGCCTGTCGCGGAAGTTCTGATCGATCCGTGACCTGGGTGAGGTCGGTCTTCCATCCAGGGAGCGTTTCGTAGATCGGCTTCACGTTGTGCAGCACCGTCTGGTGGTACGGGAAGTCCTCGATCCGTTCTCCCTCGTGCTCATAGGCGACGCAGACTTTGATCTCGTCGAGCTGATCGAGCACGTCGAGCTTCACGATTGCGAGTTCCGACAGGGAATTGACGCGGCGCGCGTATCGCATCATCACGCAATCGAAGTATCCGGGACGGCGCCGACGACCAGTGTTCGTGCCGTACTCGTGGCCAACATCGACGATGTGTTCACCGATGTCGTCGAAGAGTTCTGTTGGGAACGGCCCAGCACCCACTCGCGTGATGTACGCCTTTGCGACACCGACGACGCGATCGATGTACATCGGACCCACGCCCGATCCCACACATGCTCCGCCCGCTGTCGGGTTCGACGAAGTCACATAGGGGTACGTGCCGTGATCGAGGTCGAGAAAGGTGGCTTGTGCCCCTTCGAGCAGAATTTCATCGCCAGCCTCGAGCCGTTCGTGCACCAAAGCGATCGCGTCGGTGACCATCGGTTCGATCTTTGGTCGATATTCGTTGAGGAACGTGTCTGCGATCTCGTCGATGTCGAAGCCAAGCTTGTTGTACACGCGGGCCATGACCGGGTTGAGCTGATGCAGGACGACCTCGAGCTTCTCTCGGAAGATCTTCTCATCCAACAAGTCCTGCACACGCAGGCCCGTGCGCATCGACTTGTCGGCATACGCCGGACCGATGCCACGTTTGGTCGTCCCGAGCTTGTTCTTTCCGAGGTGCCGTTCTTGGAGCGCATCGAGGCTCTGGTGATACGGGAAGATGAGATGGGCGTTTCCGCTCACCCGCATCTTCGACGTGTTGACGCCCTTCGACTCGAGCATCGCCAGCTCTTTGAGCAAGACCCCCGGGTCGACGACAACACCGTTGCCGATGACGGGCGTGATGTGGTCGTAGAGCACGCCTGACGGCACGAGTTGGAGAGCGAAACTCTCACCTTCGACCACGATGGTGTGCCCCGCGTTGTGACCGCCTTGAAAGCGGACAACGGTGGATACATCCTTCGCGAGCAAGTCCGTGAACTTGCCCTTACCTTCGTCACCCCATTGGGTGCCGACAATGACCGTTGCGCCCATGTGCGCAGTCCTCCCAGCCGAAAATCCGACTGGCTAACCCTATCGGGCAGGATTCAGCGGCCACGCAGCGGGGACGGACGGCACATCGCTGAGGCGAAACCCTGATTCGGCTGGGCCCGAAAGGGCCCAACCGAATCGAGTACGCATCACCCAGTGAACGCTGGAGTACCTGGCTGCACCTGTGCGGTGGGTGCCGCCGCTGGCGCTTCGACCTGTCCTTGAACCTCGACCGCTGGTGCGGTCGTCGTTGTCGTCGTGGCAGCTGGTGCGGCGATCGTGCCTGCACAATCGATGTCGACAACGATGTTTGCGTCACCCTCATCGGGAATCTGCACGTTGACTCCGTCGCCGCTTGTGGCGGAAACGCTCGACGCTGGATCCACCACCACGGTGCAGCTCAGTCCTGGCGTGTAGCGCACCGCACAGCTTGACTCCGCAGCGATTCCATCGATGGCCAGATCGACCGAGGTGCCGGTTGCTGACTCTTCGAGATTTCCACAGACGACCATCACGTCAGAGGCAGCAGCGTTGGTGCTGTCGTAGTCGACGACGATCGAACTTGTTGGAGGTGTGGGTGCAGGGGCCACCGGGCCACCGGTGGCACCAAGACATACTGGGCGGACCGAGTTGATCGAGATCGATCCGGGCGAGGCGTGCGAGATTCGTACCTTCACCGCTGTCTGATCGATCGAGACCTCACCGAGCGCACCCGACCAGGTTCCTTCTTGAACACCATCGGCGATGTCGCCGGTGACGCTGGACGTGGCCAGGACCGTTCCATCTGCGCTGAGGAGCTCGGCAAACCACTGCTCACGTGGTTGCGGATCGATCATCTCTCTGCCTGGGTAACCGTCGTACGAGACACCATCGAGTACGTAGGTTCCGGCCTCGAGTGGAGACGAGAGCGCGAACTCCCTGCTCGTCGGAGACGTGGAGTAGATGCGGTTGCCCCACTCTTCGAAACCGAAGTAGTTGGTTCCAAAGGTCGTCGAGGTGTCACCGGTGCACGTGGCACCAGGACCTGTCTGAGCCGATACTGAGCCAGCCATCGTCAATACTGCGGTCACCACGAGAAGCAGTGCTGCTGCGATGAAACCGGCGATTCGTGTATTCAAGGTCGTGTTGATTTCCACCGTTGTCTCCTTCGAGAGCCCCGAACGAACAAACGTTTCGCATTGGGGTCGATACCGCGAGCGTAGAACTGCGTTCGTCAGAGCACCAAACGTCATTCGACCCAACTTGATGGGCCGATGAGACCAACCGCGAAATGACCCGCTAGCTGAACTCGAGCGCCAAGCGGTCACTCGACACCGCGACATGGACGATCGCGTCCTCGCCAAAGGTGCCATCGAGCAACTGAATGGCCAATTTGTCGGCCACCTCGCGTTGCACCACACGCTTGAGCGGACGTGCGCCGAACGCAGGGTCGTACCCTTCCTTGGCGAGCCAGGCGAGAGCATCGTCAGTGACCTCGAGCGAGATCCGTCGATCGAGCAGTCGCTTCCGGAACAGGTCGAGCTGGATGTCGACGATCTTGCGGAGATCTTCCTCGGTGAGTTCACGGAACCGAACCATGTCATCGATGCGGTTGATGAACTCCGGCCTGAAGAAGTCCTTCGGATCACCGGGCAGGTTGGAGGTCATGACCAACACGACGTTCGAGAAGTCGACCGTGCGACCTTGCCCATCCGTGAGTCGCCCATCGTCGAGCAACTGCAGCAACACGTTGAATACGTCTGCATGGGCCTTCTCGACCTCGTCGAGCAGAACCACGGCGTACGGACGCCGTCGGACAGCTTCTGTCAGCTGGCCTCCGGCGTCGTAGCCCACGTATCCCGGCGGTGCGCCGATCAGCCGTGAGACCGAGTGCTTCTCCATGTACTCGCTCATATCGATGCGGATCATCGCCCGCTCATCGTCGAACATGAAGTCGGCAAGAGACCGAGCAAGTTCGGTCTTGCCGACACCGGTTGGGCCGAGGAACAAGAAACTTCCGATGGGACGGTTCGGGTCAGAGAGGCCAGCTCGACTCCGACGGATCGCGTTCGCGACCACGGCGACCGCAGCCTCTTGTCCAATGACTCGCTCGTGCAGTACTTCTTCGAGACGAATCAGCTTTTGGATTTCTCCCTCGAGCAGGCGGGAAACCGGAACTCCGGTCCAGGCGCTGACCACCTCGGCGACGTCTTCGGCATCGACCTCTTCTTTCAGCATGACGTTGTCACCCTGCAAACTGTCGAGTCGCGCGGTGGCTTCGTCGATCTCGGCCTCGAGCTCGGGAATGAGCCCATAGCGAATTTCGGCCGCCTTGTTCAGGTCGTCCTCACGCTCGACGTCGAGCCGGAGTTGTTCGAGTTGCTCTTTGCGCGACCGAATCTCATCGATCGCGTCCTTCTCGCTCTGCCAATGAACCTTCATTGCACTGAGCTGCTCCGTCAGGTCGGCAACCTCGACCTCGAGATCGGCAAGGCGTTCCTTCGATGCGCGATCGGACTCCTTTTCAAGCGCAACCCGTTCCATCTCGAGTTGGCGCACGCGCCGATCGACGACGTCGATCTCCATCGGAACCGAGTCGATCTCGATGCGCAGTTTTGACGCTGCCTCATCCATGAGGTCGATCGCCTTGTCCGGGAGAAACCGTCCGGTGAGATACCGGTCGGACAACACCGCTGCGCTCACCAGAGCCGCGTCTTGGATTCGAACGCCGTGGTGCACTTCGTACCGTTCGGCGAGACCGCGCAAGATGGCAATCGTGTCCTCCACCGACGGAGGCTCGACCATGACCTGCTGGAACCGGCGTTCGAGTGCCGCATCCTTTTCGATGTACTTGCGGAACTCGTCGAGCGTTGTTGCTCCAACCATGCGGAGCTCGCCTCGCGCCAGCATCGGCTTGAGCATGTTGCCCGCGTCCATTGCTCCGTCGCCGCCGGCTCCGGCGCCCACGACCGTGTGCAGCTCATCGATGAAGGTGATGATCTCGCCGTCGGCGTCGTCGATTTCCTTCAGGACCGCCTTGAGTCGCTCTTCGAATTCGCCACGGTATTTCGCACCGGCGACCATCGAGGAGAGATCGAGCGACATGATCGTCTTGTTCTTCAACGACTCTGGGACATCACCTTCGACAATCCGATTCGCGAGGCCTTCGACGATCGCCGTTTTTCCGACGCCCGGCTCGCCGATGAGCACGGGATTGTTCTTCGTACGACGCGACAACACTTGGATGACGCGGCGAATCTCATCGTCTCGGCCGATGACCGGATCGAGTTTTTGCGCACGTGCCGCAGCGGTCAGGTCACGTGCGTACTTTTCGAGTGATTGGTACTGGTCTTCGGGATTCTGGCTGGTGACGCGGTGCGAGCCGCGTACTTCTCGTAGTGCCTCGAGCACTTCGCTGCGGTCGAGATCGAGGCGCTTGGAGAGCGCCAGCAGCAGATGTTCGGTCGAGAGATAGTCATCGCCGAGGTCGTTTCGAACAATTTCGGCTGCATCGAACGCATTGATCAACTCGCGGGACTGCTGCACGTCTGCGCCGAATGCCTTGGGGAGCCCGCCGAGTTGTTCGGTCAGTCGATTCCGAACTGCCAACGGCTCCTGACCCAATCGCTGAAGAATGGGCAACACGATGCCGTCGGCCTGGCCTACCAGCGCGAGCAACAGATGATCGGGCGTGACCTCGGGGTGGGATTCGGACTTCGCCAGCTCTTGTGCGGCGATAAACGCTTCCCGAGTTTTCTGTGTCCACTGATTTGGATCGATTGCCATCGCTACCTCCCTAGCACTTCGGAGCTACTTCGGTCCGCACAGAACCGCCAGGGCCTCGAAGTTGAGTACACCTCACTCAACTTCTGACACGATCAGATATTCCCGAATCTGGCCGTTTCGCGTCGGGTCTACTTCACATCGATGGTGAGCGAACCGTCGAAACCTGTGACTCGGCCAATGCCCGAGCCAGGTGCTCAATATCCGGGTCTTCGAGATGGCTGATGGTCAACCGCACCGCCGGTCCAGAGTCGATTCGGTACGAATCAGCCGCTCGTATGGCGAACCCCGCAGCTCTCGCCGACTCGACAGCAATCTGTTCATCCGGCACTGGCACCCACACATTCAGTCCACTCGCCCCCGTCGCCGCGATCCCGACGTTACGAAGCGCAACGATCAGAGACTCTCGGCGATGGCTGTACGACTCTGCAGCGATTCGAATCGTCTGCATGCTCGCGCCATCGGTGAGCAGGTGCGCAGCCGCACGCTGCAGGAAGTGGCTCACCCAACCGGGACCGTTGCTGATGGCAAGCGAGACCCGGTCGTGGGTTCGCTGATCGGAGATGGTCACGGCGAGGCGCAGGTCTGGACCGAACGCCTTTCCCAACGACCTCACGGTCGCATGTCGCTCACCTGGCGGCCGAAGGCCGTGGAAATCGACCCCGGATATCAGCCCTGCATGATCATCCTGAATCAAAAGGACGTCGGCAAACGGAGCGAGACAGCTCGAGAGTACCTCCGCCCGCTCGCTCGTGAGCGCAGCTCCGGTCGGGTTGTGACACCGCGGCGTGATGACCAGAGCGTCGAGCCCAAATGCAAGGGCGTCGTCAAGGGCCTCCGGAACAACCCCTTCGTCATCGACGGCAAGGGGGACCAGTTCGAGCCCGGCAGCTCGTGCCAACTGGTGGACCGGGACGTGACCGGGGTCCTCCACACCTATCCTGTCCCCTCGACGTAGTCCCGAGGCCAAGATGATCCGTTCGATCGCATCCATCGATCCGGATGTGACGGTGAGGTGTGTGGCATCGAGACCATCGGCTTCGAAGAGTCTCTTCGCCGCAGCGGAGAGGTTCGGCTCGGCCAAGCTGTCGCCATAACCTGCCTGTGGGGCTGCTAGCGCGAACTCGAACGCCGAATCGAGCTGCGGCAACAACCGAGGATCCGGCGATCCGCGAAGTGCGTCGATGGCGTTGTCTGGAACGTTCACGACCTGTGAAATCGGTGGCTCTACCTGCGGAGCGACGATACTTCCCTGTCGGGCTCGACCGATGACGACGCCGATCTCTCGCAGGGAACGGTACGCGGCAGCAACGGTGGTCGGAGAGACGCCCAGCTGCTGCGCGAGCTCTCGAACGGGGACCAGCTTCTCGCCGGCTCTGAGGCGACCCTCGGCGATGTCGCGCTCGATGTTCTCGCTGATGCTTGCTGCAAACGTCGACATGACAGTACCATTGTAACAGATCAAACAGTATTTGTACTAGTACAAACCTGTTACCGCCGATCGGAGCATCATGGAAACGAACGCCCCATCAAAACGCACGACCGTACGACGCGGCAAGAATCGAGCCGTCTACGCCTCCGATGCCGTCACCGACGTACTTCGAGCCGGGCTGATTGCGCACGTCGGTGTCGAGACGAACGACGGACCGATCGTTCTTCCGATGGCCTACGGTGTGCGCGAGGGTCACATACTCATTCACGGAGCGGTGGCGAACGCGATGCTGAGAGCAGGCCGCACCCTCGACGTTTGCGTCACGGTCACCATCGTCGACGGGCTCGTCGTCGCGAGAACTCCGTTTCACAATTCGATGAACTATCGGTCGGTCGTCATCCGAGGAACGGCGTCCGCCATCGACGATCCAACAGAAAAGGCGACGGCTCTACGGGCCATCAATGACCATGCCGTCGACACGTGGGAATCGGCCCGCGCGCCGAGCGAATCCGATTTCACCAAGACGCTCGTGCTCTCGGTGCCCCTCACGGAAGCGTCGGCGAAGATACGCGGCGGTGATCCAGTCGACGAGGACAAGGATCTCGATGGACCGCACTGGGCCGGCGTGGTTCCAATCCTGACGACCTGGGGAAAAGCCCGCCCAGCGGCCGACCTACGAGGCAATCCCGCCGCCCCCGACACCGTGATCGCGATCGCCGGTTCGAATGTGCACCCGATTTCGTCCACGATGGAGCGATGACCGGAGCGCATCGATCGTACGTCAGCTACATCGACAAGTCGCGAGAGTTTTATGCCGCGCAGGGATACCCGCAGCCATACCGGTGGGCCACTCACGACGATGCACCGTTCTCCCGGTTGCACAAGCCGCTTTCCGCGTCTCGAGTCGCCATCGTGACCACCACGAAATCACAAGACCATGACGAGCTCAGGCCCTTTTCTGCATCGTCCACCCCTCCCCCGCTGGCGATGGTCACCGACCATTTGAGCTGGCACAAAGAAGCCACACACACCGACGACCTCGGGTCGTTTCTTCCCCTCGAGCACCTCGAGGCATTGGCAGTGTCCGGTGTGATCGGCTCGGCATCGCCGCGTTTCGTCGGCATTCCCACGATCTACAGCCAGCGTCGAACCGTGACGTGGGCCGAAGAAGTTCTCGCGGTCCTTCGGGAGGACGACGTCGATGTGGCTGTTCTCGTTCCGCTTTGACCTGTCTGTCACCAAACGGTCGGTCTGACCGCTCGCGTCCTCGAAGACGCGGGAATTCCTACGGTGATCATCGGATCAGCACGAGACATTCTCGACGAACTCGGTGTGCCGCGGTATGTGTTCACCGACCTGCCGTTGGGGAATCCACTCGGTCAGCCAGGCGACGTGGAACAACAACGAACAACCCTGGGCATCGCCCTCGACTTGGTCGAACATGCCCAACACCCGAGATCGAGTGTCGTCGTCCCGATCCAGTGGGACGGACCGCCCGATTGGCGTTCGACCTACATGTCCGTCGATGACCCTGAAGCGCTCCGCAAAGCGGGCGACGAACGCCGGTCGCAACAAGCCGCGAAGAAGGCAGCCCGCGGTGGTGCGGAGAATCAGTCCGCTTCGTAGACGGTGACCGTCTGTCGCAGCGGCACCAAGTCTCGGCGATACGTGCGTTCGGTCTCGCGAATCGCTTCGCTCACCGCTCCCCGATTGCGCGAGCGGAGGGAATCGACCTCCGCTTCGAGCGCAGCAACCCGAGCCTCGAGATCGAGCACCTTTTTCACCCCGACCAGGTTCATCCCCAGCGAGGTCAATTCGGAGATGCGTTGCAAGAGTGCCACGTCGGCATCGCTGTAACGCCGCGATCCTCCCGACGTTCGAGCTGGCGCGACCAGCCCTTTGCGTTCATAGATTCTGAGCGTCTGCGGATGCATACCCGACAGCTCCGCGGCCACGGAGATCACATACACGGCAGAAGATCGGCGTGACATGGCCTAACCCCTCGGTGCCGGAGACGAGACTTCGGCCAGTTGCTCAACGAGGGCGCGTTCAGCATCGGTCGGATCAGACGGAACATGGACGGTAAGAGTCACCAAGAGATCACCAGCCTGAGATGAGCTTTTCACGCCTCGACCGCGAACGCGCATCACCTTGCCCGATGGAGTCCCAGGCGGGACGCGGACGGTGACCGTCCCTCCCGTGATCGTTGGCACCTTCACATCGGCGCCCAGCACAGCTTCCGCAAAAGTGATCGGCACATCGACCAGCAGGTTGTTGCCATCGCGATCGAAGACATCGTGTGGCGCAATGGTGATCGCAACCAAGAGATCCCCAGGGTCACCACCGTCCGAAGACGGCGCACCCTTGCCCGGAACACGAATGCGCTGACCGTTGCGAACGCCGGCCGGAATACGAACGGTGACTTCCATTGGTGAAGAAAGGGCCTCGGAATTGAGCCGGACCGTTTTGGTGACACCCTTGACGGCCTCTTCGAAGGAAAGGGTCAGCTGCGCCTGAAGGTCGGTTCCCGGCATCGGTCCGAACCCGAAACCACTTCGTCCCGACGAGGCCCCGCGGCTCCCGCCGAACAGACCGCCGAGCAGGTCGGAAAGATCGCCGAGATCGCCAACATTTTGTGCGCCGGGACGCTGATTGAATCCACCGTAGCCAGCGCCCCCACCACCGCCGAGACGTCGAAATTCGTCATACCGTTTGCGCGTTGCTTCGTCGCCCACGACTTCGTAGGCGGACGAGATCTCTTTGAATCGCTCCTCGGCCGCGTCATCACCCGGATTCGTATCTGGGTGGTACTTCCGCGCGAGCGTGCGGTAGGCCTTCGAGAGTTCTTTGGCAGAGGCGGTCTTCTCGACGCCAAGGATGCGGTAGTAGTCCTTCTCCAACCATTCACGTTGTGCGTCCACTACTCACCTCCTTCTTTCGCTGAGAATGTGGCCACTTTCAGCCGGTGACTTTGACCATGGCGGGACGAACAACGCGCCCCTTCCACAGGTATCCAGCGCGGAGAACCTCGCTGACCACCGGACCGTCTTGTTCACTGTCGGCTTCTGCCGGCTCGTGCATCACCGCTTCGTGCATCTCGGGATCGAACGGATCGTCCGCTGCTGGAGCCAGCAACTCCAATCCGTTTCTCTCGAGCTCCCCGATCAGCGCCGATCGGATCGGGCCAACCGCCGAGTCTTCGTCGAGGTCGAGCGCGCTGTCGCACGCATCGAGCACGGGCAACAGACTTCTCACCAGACCTGCAGACTGAGTTGCAGCAGTTTCCGCGACGCGCTTTTCGGACTGTTTCCGAAAGTTCGCGAAGTCCGCAGCGAGTCGCTGCGAGTCTGCGAGGTAGCTGTCACGTTCGGCGCGCAATTCGTCGACGCCGAGCGGTTCGTCCTCCGTGTCGGGCGCAGCATCGCCTTGCTCAGGCTCTTCTGCGTACCCGATCGATGGGGTCGACTTCTTCGTTTCGACGATCGGGGGCGCCTCCTCTGGCACGTCGAAGCTGGCCGGCGCGGCAGCAGCCTCAGCTGCTGCTCTCCCTGCCATAACTTCGTCGACCATGGCATCGATTGCCGAGTCGTCTTTGTCGCTCATGCCTCTTCTTCGGCGTCGGCGTCAACGTCAGCGTCAACGTCAGCGTCATCTTCGATGATCTCGGCATCGACGACATCGTCTGGACCTGGTTCGGTGAAGTCAGGGTTGTCATCGACATTCTCGGCAGCTGCCTCTTCGTAGAGACGCTGGGAGAATCCCTGCGACGCGGTCATCAGCGCCTCGGTCTTCTCCTTGATGTCGTCGATGTCCTCTCCCTCGAGCACACCCTTGAGATCGGCGAGCTTCGCTTCGACGTCGGCTTTCTCGTCGCCTTCGAACTTCTCGCCCTGATCCTTCAGGAGCTTTTCGGTTTGGTACACGAGCGAATCTGCGTTGTTGCGAGCTTCGGCCTCAGAACGACGACGGGCGTCCTCCTCGGCATGTGCCTCTGCGTCACGGACCATCTGATCGATCACGTCGGTGTCGAGCGAGCTCTGTCCGGTGATCGTCATGGACTGCTCTTTGTTCGTGGCCCGATCCTTGGCCGACACGTGCACGATTCCGTTGGCATCGATGTCGAAGGTGACCTCGATCTGTGGAACACCGCGTGGAGCTGGTGGCAGGTCGACGAGCTGGAACTTGCCCAGGGTCTTGTTGTAACCCGCCATGTCTCGTTCGCCCTGAAGGACGTGAATCTCGACGGATGGCTGGTTGTCATCGGCGGTGGTGAACACCTCGGTGCGCTTCGTCGGAATCGTGGTGTTGCGTTCGATGAGCTTGGTCATCACGCCACCTTTTGTCTCGATGCCGAGTGACAGCGGCGTGACGTCGAGGAGCAGAACGTCCTTGACCTCGCCCTTGAGCACGCCAGCTTGGACGGCCGCGCCGATGGCGACGACCTCGTCTGGGTTCACGGTCTTGTTTGGTTCCTTGCCCGTGAGCTCTTGGACGAGTTCGGCAACCGCAGGCATGCGAGTCGAACCACCGACGAGAATGACGTGGTCGACTTCGCCCTTGGTCAGGCCGGCATCCTTGATCGCCTGTTCGAACGGCACCCGGGTGCGCTCGAGGAGATCTTCTGTCAGTTCTTCGAACTTCGACCGGCTCAGGCCGTAGTCGAGGTGGAGAGGACCAGCATCGGTTGCGGTGATGAAGGGCAGGTTGATCTGTGTCTGCTGGACCTGCGACAGTTCGATCTTTGCCTTCTCAGCAGCTTCTTTCAGTCGCTGTCCGGCCATCGAGTCGCTGCCCAAATCGACACCGTGATCGTTCTTGAAGCTCTTGACGAGCCAGTCGATCACGGCGTCATCCCAGTCGTCGCCACCAAGGCTGGTGTCGCCGTGGGTAGAACGCACTTCGAACACGCCGTCGCCGATCTCGAGCACCGAGACGTCGAACGTTCCGCCACCGAGGTCGAAGACGAGGATGGTCTGATCTTCGTCGCCCTTGTCGAGGCCATAGGCGAGTGCGGCGGCCGTCGGCTCGTTGATGATTCGAAGCACTTCGAGGCCAGCGACCGTTCCGGCCTCTTGGGTTGCGGTGCGCTGGGCATCGTCGAAGTACGCGGGAACGGTGATCACGGCCTGGGTGACCGACTCACCGAGGTACGCCTCGGCATCGCGCTTGAGCTTCATCAATGTGCGCGCCGAAATCTCTTGCGACGTGTAGTTCTTGCCGTCGATGTCGACCTTCCAACCCGTGCCCATATGGCGCTTGACCGAACGGATTGTCCGGTCGGGGTTTGTGATGGCTTGGCGCTTGGCGACTTCGCCCACGAGCACTTCGCCGTCCTTCGCGAACGCCACAACCGATGGTGTGGTCCGCGAACCTTCTGAGTTGGCGATCACTACTGGATCGCCGCCCTCGAGAACGCTGACCACTGAGTTGGTCGTTCCGAGGTCGATTCCTACTGCCTTGGACATGGGGTATTGCTCCTGAGTGTCTGTATTTGGAGATCTTGGGGGGAAGACTTGCGTGGACAGCGCTCAAGTGTAGAAGTCGAATTCCGCTTGCGAGCGCTTTGATCGCATCAGATCTCGACCGTCATTCACACGAGGGCGAAATCCTTAGTCACATGCACTCAACTTCGGATGCCTGGCTGGTATTCCCTGACCTGTGGGGTTTTCCACAGGAGTGCGTCTCAGCGCCTAGCGGACTGGCTCGCCATTGATCGTGGAACACTCGGAGAACTCTGTGGCCACTCCACCGTCGATGCAGGTATCACGGCCCTGATCACCGAACAATCGGTCGCGTTCACCCCACCCACCGACGAGGAGGTCTGGTCCGTTGCCTGCGACAAGCGCGTCGTTGCCTTGATCTCCGTAGAGCTCATCCGCGCCGAAATACGCACGCAATGTGTCGTTGCCGCGACCACCGCGAAGGACGTCGTTGCCCCATCCACCGGTGATCTTGTCGTTCCCGTCTCCGCCATCGATCACGTCGTCGTGGCGAAACCCTCGGATGAAGTCATTGCCTGGACCACCGAAGACGCTGTCGTTTCCCCACCCGGCTCCAACCCAGTCATCACCGGACCCTGCGTCGATCCAGTCCGCGCCAGCATTGCCGAAGACGCGGTCGTTTCCGGAGCCCGAGCAGATCACGTCAGCCCCTCCAAATCCATGAATCGTGTCGGGTCCAGCGAAGGAGATGATCACATCTCGCCGGGGAGTACCAACGAATGAATTCGCGGCGCCACTACCAATCGCCGTGGCCTGCATCCCGTTGCAAAGGAAGAGGTCGTCCGGTGCAAGATCGACCCTCGTCGGAAGAAATAGATCGAATTCGGTGCCGTCCGGCGTCACGATTTCAGCGCCCGCCGACGTTGGCGAATTGGGATACCAGGTATCAGAGAAACCAAATCCTCGGCAGTCTCGCGCGCGTAGTTTCACCGCCTGATCTTTCTCGATCCAGACCGACTCAGAGCCAGTTCCAGGGCTACCCTCACGCAGCTGAACACCGCTCGGTGTCATTACGTCGAGGCAGTACGGCACGTCAATATCGGCATCTTGTGGATTGACAACAACAAACGATCCGTCGTCGCTGCCTCGGCCAGACACATCGAAGTCAACGTTCTCAATCGTGTCGCCGTGTGCAACCGTGAATCGCTCGCCCGTCGCCGGCCAGACGACATTCAGACGTGGGCCGAGACACTCGAGGCGAAGCTCATACTCGCCGGGCCCCACGGTAAGTGTGAAGTCGCGTTCGTTGTCCGCTACATCGAGACTGCCAACGTATGTGGCGACGCCTCCCCCCCATGTCGTTGTGCCGAACGCGGCGAGCGTGCAACGTTGGAACTCGTCACCGACGACCGAGCCGCTAATGGTCGCTCGACCGACGACGACGCTCAATACGTGCGTCTGGCCCTCTTTCACCATCACCGCATGTTCGCCGGGGTTTGGTCGATACCCAAACGGGCTCGCAGTCCTCGGTTGACCAAAATGCCATGTGCTCCCGAAGCCAAGATTCCCGTCTCCTTGACATTGAAGGATCTCGAACGCCATCCCGCTGTTTGCATCGACGGGGAATCTCGCAGTCGGGCTAACCGGCGAGTCGATAGAGCCGAGAAAGAATGAGCCACCCTCGAGCGTCGCTGGGGCACCATAGCCTTGAATGCAAACTGGTGTGTCGTCCACAAGCGAACCATCGGGGTACCGCACATCGAGTTGGATCGTTCCCATTGGCCGATCGTCTTGAGCCCCGGCAGGCGTGTCGCCGAGCAGCAACGCAAACGCCGCAGAAATTGCGATCGTCCCGCCGAGAAGAACCATCTTGCCGCTCGCGACCATCATGCTCTCATTCCGCTCGTCGATCACATCGATCGTAGGTCACCGGCTAGCTGGGTTGGAGGAGACTTGCGTCGTAGTCAGCCGGGGCTTCATACCCGAGCAGATTCATGAGGGTGGCCGCCACGTTGCTCAGACCAGCCCCTTCAGGCACGTCGAGCTCGTACGTTCCTTCGTTGGTCGGATCGAGAATCGCGAAGGGCACGGGCGACAACGTGTGACTCGTCAGCGGTGTCCGCACGCCGTCCTTCTCGGTGTACATGATGTCTGCGTTTCCGTGATCGGCCGTGAACACGAGAGCGCCTCCGAGTTCCACGATCACGTCGATCAGCTGACCCACACATTCCTCGAGGACGCGAACCGCTTCGATCGTGGCACTCAGATCGCCGGTGTGGCCGACCATGTCCGGGTTCGGAAAATTGAGTCTTCCCCAGTCGAACTCGCCGGTGCGGAGAAGCTCGATCGTCTTGGCCGTGATCTCGCGAACCTTCATCGCTGGCGTCTTGTTGAACTCGACATTGTCGGACGGGATCTCGATGTACGTCTCGAGATCTTCGTTCACATATCCCGATCGGTTCCCATTCCAGAAGTAGGTCACGTGCCCATACTTCTGAGTTTCGCTGATGGCGAAACTGCGCAACCCCGCCTCACACAAGAACTCGCTCATGGTGCGATCGATCGCTGGCGGGTCGACAAGATACGTCTTGGGCACCAAGGCGTCTCCGTCGTACTGCAACAGTCCGACGTAGTTCACCTCTGGGTTGGACCCTCGATCGAAGTGCGCGAACTCGGCATCTTCGTACGCCTGGCTGATCTCGATGGCGCGATCGCCACGGAAATTGAAGAACACCACCCCATCGCCATCGTGCATGGGTCCAACAGGTTTGCCCGACTCGTCCACGACCACAAAGGGATCGAGGTTCTGATCTCCCGTGTCTGATTCGGTGTACATCTGCTCAACCGCTGCGGTCGCCGAGGCGAATGGTCGGCCGCTTCCGTGGGTGTGGGCGTTGTAACCACGTTCGACCATGGGCCAATCCGCGCCGTATCGATCCATCGTGATCGTCATACGCCCGCCGCCAGACGCGATTCTGAAGTCGACCCCATCATGAGCTGCGTTGATCTCGGCAAGCACGGCCTCAGTCGCTTCGATGTAGGTCAGCGCGGATCGAATCGCGACATCTCGCCCATCGTGGAGAATGTGCACCGCACAGCTGGTGACCCCGTCCACAGCCGCTCGCCGGAGCATGGCGTAGAGGTGTTCGGTGTGTGAATGGACGTTTCCGTCCGAATGCAGGCCAAGAAAGTGCAGCGTGCCGCCTCGACCGGAGTCGACGACGTTCTTCCATGCAGACCCTTCGAACATCGAACCGTCGGCGATTGCCTTGTTCACGAGTTTTGCGCCCTGAGCGAAAATTCTCCCGGCGCCGAGCGCGTTGTGCCCGACCTCGCTGTTGCCCATGTCCCCTTCGGTGGGCAATCCGACCGCTGGGCCATGCGCGAGCAGTTGTGTCGACAACCTTGCGGTCATCAGCTCGTCGAGGCGAGGGGTCTCGGCCTCCGAGATTGCGTTGCTCGGACCAGCGTCAGCACAACCGAAGCCATCAGCGATCACCAACAATAGAGGTCCTGGTCGTTCGAGAGGCAGGTCGGACGGGAGCAAAGGAGCCTTCGCGTTGGTTGTCATGCTCCCACCATAGAAAACTTCACTGCCAGACTGTGCGCCATGGCACTTCCACCAGCACTTTCATCTGATGAGCTCACAACGGCACTCCGGGGACTTCACCCGGACTGGCACATCTCGGCGGACGGCAAACTGCACCGTTCGCTGGTCTTTCCCGATTTCTCGGCCGCTTTTGGATGCATGACCGAGATTGCCATTCATGCCGAAAAGCTCAACCACCATCCCGAGTGGTCAAACACCTACAACCGCGTGGAAATCGATCTCATCACTCACGACGTGCCGGCGATCACGCAGTATGACGTCGACCTCGCCGCACGAATCGACGCAGCTGCCGGACGTGCCGACTAAGAGACGCGCACCGGCATGAGGAGATACAAGAAGTCGGCTGAATCTGCGCCGCGCATCACCGCGGGCTTCAACGGGTCGACTGTCTGCAACGTGATCTCTTCTCCTGGCGTGACCTCGATGCCATCGATCAGATAGTCCGGGTTGAAGGCAACCGTCAGTTCGTCACCGCTGTATGAGGCGTCGAGAACTTCTTGGGCCTGGCCAACATCTTGCGTGACCGCGACCAACTCGAGACTGTCGGGCCGCATGTTCAACCGGATCGGAGTTGCCTCCTGAGCCATCAGCCGAACGCGGCGCACCGCGTCGAGCAGTTCCGAACGGTTCACGGTGAGCTCGTTTGGATACGTGTCAGGAATCAGACCTCGGTAGTTCGGAAACTCCCCTTCGATCAGCCGGGTGACCACCTGTGTTCCGCCGACTTCGAAACTCGCATCTCGCTCGCCGAGTCGGAGTGCGACCGTTTCATGTTCACCAAACACTCGGTTGAGTTCGGCGAGTGCACGCGAGGGAACGAGTACCGACTGATCTCCCGACAAGACGGAGGTGCCCGGTAGATCACGAACCGCCAAACGATACGAGTCGGTCGAAACGAGGCGAAGTCCCTCGCCTTCGGCTGCGAGAAGCACACCGGTCAGAATCGGACGGGAGTCATCACTCGAAGCTGCTTTGACCACCTGCTTGAGCGCCGCGGAGAGATCGGCGGCGTTCAGGGTGACCTCGTCGCCTTCTGGAGATCCGAGGCGTGGGAAGTCGTCTGCGGGAATCGTCCGCATCGAGAACTCCGACCGCCCCGCCGTGATCTGGACCTCATCACCATCGACGATGACATCGACGGCTCCTGGGCCGAGCGCTCGAACGATGTCGGCAATCAACTTGGAGGGAATGACCACGACACCATCGGTGTCACCAGCAACGGTCAGCTGTTGAGAGATGGTCAGATCGAGATCTGAACCAGTGACGCTGAGCTGGTCACCGGCAAGTTCTAGGTGGAGACCAGACAGAGCAACATTGCCCGCACGGCCACCAACAGCACGTCCAGTCGTGGACAGTGCATCGAGAAGTACATCACGTTCGCATCGGAATTTCATCGTTCCACATCTCTTTGGTAGGTCAGGATTGGATTCGGTAATGGAGAAAGTAGGCGTGTGGATTGTGGACAACAGTCATTTGCACCTGATTTCTGAACGATTCTTTGTGCAGTGTCTATCCACCAACGTCCACAGGAATCACCCGATCGAACATCCGCGCGGTGCATATGTCCGATGTAACCCACACAAGTGGAGCGTAGGTCCACAAAAGACTCCCTCTGCCCTTGGTGGGTTTTCCACAAGATGTCCCCACCTGTGAACACTCGGCGCGCGAATCTCATCACCGATGGGAGTTCTTGATCCGGGTCGTCAGCTCCGTGACTTGGTCATAGATCTGGCGTCGTTCGGCCATGAGATTGCCGATCTTGTCGACGGCGTGAATGACGGTGGTGTGATCGCGCCCACCGAATTCTCGTGCAATGGCTGGGTAAGAGAGGTCCGTGGCTTCACGGAAGACATACATCGCCACTTGTCTGGCGGTGACGAGCGGTCGGCGCCGGCTGGCGCCGATGATCTCTTCGATGGGGAACCCGAACATGTCGGAGGTTTCGTTCAAGATCATGGCCGGCGTGATCTGCCGGGGCTGTTTCGAGCTGAGCAGGTCTCCAAGGACTCGTTGACACATGTCGATACTGAGCGTCTCACCCGTCAGGTTGGAGAACGCGGTCACGCGAATGAGCGCGCCTTCGAGCTCACGAATGTTGTCGGTGACCCGCTCGGCGATGAACATCAGTACGTCGTGAGGGATGTCGCCCTTTGCGATCTCTGCCTTCTTTTGGAGAATGGCGAGGCGCGTTTCGATGTCCGGAGGCTGAATGTCGGTGATCAGACCCATCTTGAACCGGCTCCGGAGGCGATCCTCGAGCGTGGGAATGCTGTCCGGCGGCCGATCCGACGTCAGGACGATCTGTTTGTTCGCCTGATGGAGCGTGTTGAAGGTGTGGAAGAACTCTTCTTGAAGTCCTTCCTTACCCTCGACGAACTGGATGTCGTCGACGAGGAGCACGTCGATCTCGCGATAACGACGCTTGAACTGGATCGTGGTGTTCTGGCGAATCGCGTCGACGAACTCGTTGAGAAAGGTCTCGGTCGAGACGTAACGAACTGAGAAGTGCGGATAGTGCGTGTTGACGTAACTGGCAATCGCACGCAGAAGGTGGGTTTTGCCAAGGCCGGCATCTCCATAGATGAAGAGTGGGTTGTACGACTTCGCCGGTGTCTCGGCAACCGACAGTGCTGCAGCGTGAGCGAAGCGATTACCGGTACCGGTGACGAAGTCATCAAAGGTGTACCGATTTGCGCCGCTGTCCTCGCCGACTGCAGGGGCCGGGGTCGGCAACGTTTCTGCCGCCGTCGACAGATCCGGCAGGTTCACGTCGATTCGCGGCTTGTCCTCGGTGAGATCGAGCACGGTCGAGTCGATACCGAGCAATGTCTGCTCGTCGACGCGAACCTGGAGTTCCATGTCGAGCGGACCGTTGTTCGATTCCGTGATGGCGTCGCGAACGATGCCCAGGTACCGGGCTTCGATTCGGTCTTTGACCACCCGAGACGGCACCGCGACCGTGATCTCATCTTTTGTCAGATCGATCGCTTCGAGCTCTCTGAATGTGGTGTTCCACACGACATCGGAGACCTGAGCCCGAATGAGGTCGGAACAGGTTTCCCACAGTTGATCTGCATTCGGCACGTCGTTTACTCCACTGGTTTCCACAGGTCGTTCCACAGATGTGGACAGCCTCGGATCACTTACCCTCGCGCGTCCCTGAACCGCGCGCCAACTGGTGTGGATAACCCCAAAAATCGTTGGTATTGCGCGCGACTCAGGGAGTGCGGACGAGATCCTCGCGCGGATGTGCAGCGGGGTCGAATCGCGCGGATTGGTTGGAACGAGCTACCGCGCGGCCGTAGCATTGGCTGGTTCTCTTTCAGCGACGGGCGCGCGTGTGTCCCCATCTCGACAACCATGGTGCGTGGCGCCATTGGTATGCACAGGCCCTCGCTCACACGATTCGGAGAAGAGATGAAGCGCACGTACCAACCAAATGTTCGTAAACGGTCCAAGAAGCACGGATTCCGTTCGCGTATGTCCACTCGCGCCGGTCGCGAGATTCTGAAGAACCGTCGACGTAAGGGCCGCCACAAGCTGTCGGCTTGATCTCGGGTATCTCAGACCGTTCCGAGTTCACTCGGCTGCGATCTGATGGTCTGCACGTCCGGTCTCGTGATCTTCGATGTCGGTTTCTTCTGAACGACACATCGGAAGGACGAGATCAGCCGGTGCGGATCGCGTATTCGATTTCACGCAAGGTGGGCAACGCGGTTGTTCGCAATCGCGTTCGGAGGCGCTTGAAAGCGGTCTTCTCGGAGATCTTCGAGGCCTCTGACCCCCCGCCAGTGACATCTGCGTTGGTGATCGTGCTGCCAGGTGCAGCAGGATTGGATTTCGCAGAGCTCAAGGGTCAGGTGTTGGAACTGATGAAAAAGATTGAAAAATCAACAGAAAGTTCCGCGTGAAGAGAATATCGCGCGGCCTGATTTCGATCTATCAAGCCTGGTCCTCGTCGCGTCCACCGACGTGTCGGTACTCACCAACGTGTTCTCACTACACCGATGAAGCAATCGCCGAATACGGGTTCCTCCGGGGTTCCTGGCTCGGTCTTCGTCGAATCTGTCGTTGTCATCCATGGGGTGGACACGGATTCGACCCCATCCCCGCTCGAAAGGCGAACTGATGTTCGATCTGATCGCAAACCTTCTGTCGTTCTTCTATGACCTGAACAATTCGTACGCCGTGGCGATTGCGTTGCTCACACTGGTCGTGCTCGTCATTTCGACGCCGCTCACTCTGACGGGCACGAAGTCGATGCTCAAGATGCAGCTACTGCAGCCTGAATTGAAGGAAATTCAGAACAAGTACGGCAAAGATGAGCGCGAAGCGATGAACGCCGAAATGATGGAGTTCTACAAGTCGAACAACATCAACCCGGTCGGTGGCTGCATCCCGATGCTCTTCCAGATTCCGGTCTTCTTGGTCTTGTATCGCGTGATCCTGGGCATCACCCGGCGAGCAACCGATGTTGGAACCGAGTTTGGTGAGGTGGCTGGGTCATTGGCTGGTGGTTCGGCGGCCGAGGTCATCGACCTCGGGGAAAAGCGTTTGTTCAACCCCGCATATGTGGGCGAAGACTCACAGCTGTTCAAGGACCTGTCAGATACGAGCGAGATGAACAGCGTCGGATTCGACCTCGCCCGCTCCGCGAGTCAGGTTCTCGGAGACGGCATCGTCGATGCACTCCCCTACCTGCTGCTCGTTCTCGTCGTTGGTGTGACCGGTTGGGTACAGCATCAGATGATCCGCAAGCGCCAAACGGGCGCGGCGATCAACCCAACACAGGAGATGATCATGAAGTTCATGCCCTTCTTCCTGCCCGTGTTCTCGTTCACGCTGCCCGCCGCCATCGTCATCTACTTCCTGATCTCGAATCTCTACCGCATTGCCCAGCAGTACTACATCACTCGATCGATGTATCACGGCGATGATTCGCTCGGCGGACAACTTCGCAAGAGTCGAGAAGACGGTGATACCAAGGGCGGCGGAAACAAAGGATCAAGCGGCAAGGGCGGCGGCGGAAACAAGTCTTCCAATGCCAAAAGCAGCGGAAACAAAGGATCTGGCGCAAAAGCTGGGAACAACAAGAACAAGAACAAGAGCAATGGCTCGGGAGCCCGCAAGAACGGCTCGGGAGCCAAAACCAAATCGAAGACGTCATCGGCAGCGCGCACGAGCGCCCCTGGTCGCAATTCCAGCGGCCGGCAAGCTAGCGCACGCGCAAGTGTCCAGCCGAAGGCGCGCAAGAAGAAGAAGAGGTAGAAATGGACTGGATTACCACGTCGGGTCGAACACTCGACGAAGCAAAGAGTCATGCACTCGATCAACTGGGCATCGTCGCCGACGAAGCCGAGTTCGATGTGGTGAGTGACGTCGAAAAGGGCCTGTTTGGGCGGGTGAAGAGCGAGGCGAAGATCCGAGCGCGGGTACGTCCGAAACAAACCGCCGTCAAAGAAGATCGCGGCCGTCGCCGTGGCAACTCGGGCGGCAACGGTCGCGGACGTGGCCAAAAGGCTGGTGGAGGTCGCGGAGGAAATGGCAAGGGACGCAAGCCTGAAGGCAACCGCAACAGCGAGAACTCGAATGCTCCAAAGCAAGAGAACGCTCGCTCGGGAGAGTCTCGAGGCAATGGCGGTGGGGGCAACGGGCAACGTTCGAAGGCCTCCAACAGTCGTGGCGGAGGCAACGGTGGAGCACGCAACGACAACCGGTCGTCATCGAATGGACGTGGCAATAGCGGCTCCGGCCGCGGCGACGCACAACAAAAGAGCGAGAAGCAGCAGACCAAGAGCAACAATGCGAAGAGGGATACCGTGGAAGAGCACATGAGCAGGGATGATCAGGAGCAGGCGGCCCAAGGCTTCCTCGAAGGCGTCTTGGATGCATTCGGCATGACTGGCTCTGTCGCAGTTGTCCAGGAAGCAGCCGATGATGACGCCATCGAGATGGTTGTCACCGGTGAAGAGCTGGGATTGTTGGTCGGACAGAAGGGCATCACGCTCAATTCGCTTCAAGAGCTCACGCGGACCGTGGTCCAGCGCGAAGCCGACGGTGCAAAGACCGATCGACTTCGAGTGGACGTTGCGGGCTACCGGGCCCGGCGCACGGCTGCACTGCAGTCGTTTGCTGCGCAGATCGCCGCAGACGTCATCGAGTCCGGCACAGAGAAATTGCTTGAACCAATGGGCCCCGCAGACCGCAAAGTCGTGCACGACGCAGTGAACGACATCGACGGAGTCGAAACCGGTTCTGAGGGTGAAGAGCCTCGACGGCGAGTAGTTATCCGTCCCGTCTGATACACAGGACGGCATGCGTTCTGCCGAAGAAGTCTTGTTGGAGGGGATTCGAGCAGGGCAATTCGGTGGAGAAACCAAACCCCATGGCGATCACGCCATGGGGTTTGTTGCATTTTCGGACGACCCGCAGCGTGACTTCGTTGGCCATGTCATCGATATTGGATCGGGTGCAGGCCTCCCGGCACTGATACTTGCCGACGCGTTTCCCGACACCACGTGGACGCTCATCGAGCGTCGCAGCGGTCGCACCGAATTGTTGAGTCGAGCCGTACATCGCCTGGATCTTGTGGATCGTGTCGATGTGATCACGGGCGATGTCGCCATCGCTGCCCGGACAGAATTACGGGGGAGCGCTGATTTCGTGACGGCACGGTCCTTCGGTCCTCCCGGGGACACCGCAGAATGCGCGGCTCCATTCTTGCGCCCAGACGGATGCCTCTTGGTGAGTGAACCCTTCGATGGGGACACCGAGACCCGTTGGCCCAAAGATGGCCTGGACAAGGCTGGACTCACACTGCGGAACGTCTGGACGTTGCCAGAAGGAAAGTACGCTCGCTTCTGTCGTTCTGATGAGGATCGCCCAAACCTGCCCCGTCGTGGGGCGCGGAAGAATCTGTTGTTCTGATTCGTTCGAGACATATAGTGCGTTTCACGTGAAACACCTGGGAGAGACGAGACCACGAGTTTCACGTGAAACATGTGTCCACCGTGGCGAGAGTGCACAGTGATGCTCGTGTGTGTCGTGAGAAATTTGTTGCGTGTCACCACGCTTCGATCAATAGGGAGTACGGTTTAGAGATATGAGTTCTTCGGACATCATCGCGCAATCAAAAACCCGAGTCATCGCCATTGCGAACCAAAAGGGAGGCGTTGGAAAGACTACGACCACCGTCAACCTTGGTGCTGCTCTCGCGGAACTTGGACAACGCGTCCTTCTCATCGACCTCGACCCGCAGGCGAACGCATCGACGGGGTTGGGCATCAATCCACGCGCGATCGAGAAGAACATGTACGACGTTCTCCTTGGCGACACGCCGTTGGAGGACACACTCGAACCGGCTGCAGATGTGGAGGGCCTCTTCGTCGCCCCGTCGAGCCTGGATCTGGCTGGCGCGGAGATCGAGCTCGTGCCCGGTTTCAATCGAGAACGTCGCCTGATCGATGCGCTAGCGCCGATTGTCAACGACTACGACTACGTCTTCATCGACTGTCCGCCGTCGCTTGGGTTGCTGACCATCAACGCTCTCGTGGCCGCGACGGAAGTTCTGGTCCCCATCCAGTGTGAGTACTACGCGCTCGAAGGTGTTGGGCAATTGGTGCGAAACGTCGAGCTCGTGCGCAAGAGCCTCAATCAGACCCTCGAGATATCCACGATTGTCCTCGTCATGTATGACGCGCGAACGAAGCTCGCTGGCCAAGTGGTCGACGAGGTACGAAATCACTTCGGTGACAAGGTCTGCAAGATCGTCATTCCCCGGGTCGTCCGACTCTCTGAAGCGCCTTCGTACGGTCAACCGATCACGGTCTTTGATCCAGAGAATCGTGGGGCACAGGCCTACCGAGACCTGGCGAACGAGGTTCTGGGCAATGACCTGAATCTCGAGGATGAGTCCTCACAGGCGGAGCCTGCGAGTGACAGCGCGGAGCCTGCGAGTGACAGCGCGGAGCCTGCGAGTGACAGCGCGGAGCCTGCGCCCTCGGGTCTCAACAACGACGCGTCGGATCCCGTTGGAGAGCCTGAGCAACCGCACATGATTGTCGAGGGCGTCGCAGAGACCAGCGGTACAACCACGATGGAGGATGAGGCATGAGTCGGCAGAGTGGACTCGGACGAGGACTTGGGGCACTGATTCCCTCAGATGTCACCGACGATGCAGAAGCGACGTTCCAGACCGTCGCCATCTCGTCAATTCATGCGAACAAGTATCAGCCTCGGGAGCACTTCGATGAGGCAACACTAGATTCGCTGACCAACTCGGTGCGCGAGTTGGGCGTTCTTCAGCCGCTGCTCGTGCGCAAGGATGGCGAAGGGTACGAGCTGATCGCTGGCGAGCGTCGCTGGCGAGCCGCCAAGCGTGCGGGCCTCCAGGATGTACCCGTGATCGTGCGCGAGGCCGACGACATGGCGTCGCTCGAACAGGCCCTCGTCGAGAACCTGCACCGCCAAGACCTCAACGCACTCGAAGAGGCGGCGGCCTATCAACAGCTGGCCGACGACTTCGATCTGACACAAGCAAAGATTGCGAAGCGTGTCGGCAAGTCTCGCTCGGCGGTGGCCAACACCCTTCGCCTTCTCACACTGCCCACCGCCGTGCAGAGATTCGTTTCGGATGGCCGGCTGAGCGCCGGCCACGCACGTGCGCTGCTCGGACTCGAGACCGAAGCCGAACAGTTGGCGTTGGCTGAGCGCATCGTCGCCGATGACCTCACTGTCCGCGACGCTGAGCGAATTCTCAAGGGTGATGTGACAGCCGAACCGTCGCCGGACGCCGGAGAGGCGAAGGCTGCATCCCGGCCACAAGCGGGCACGACCAGGGCCCCAGCAGTCCTCGAGCTGGAGCGACTGCTCTCGGATCGACTCGAGACAACCGTCGGTGTGTCCATGGGAGCGAAGAAGGGCAAGATCTCGATCGACTATGCAGATCTGGACGATCTCGAGCGCATCTATCGGATTATCGCGAAATAGCCGCATCGAACGTACGTTCGAACAGGGATGAGACTGATCGTCAGACCTTTTGCCGCGTCGGAATACTGATCCAACGAAGCACACTTTCGTGAATTGCTGCGGCGATTGGACGTTTGTGCTCCGACAGCTCGTCTCGTGGCCCCAGACGAAAAACGACAGCCGGCATCCGAGTTTCACGCAGCACGGGACTCCGAGTGCCCTCGACGCTCCCTGGGGTTCGCAGGGCCAAAGACAAGGCGTCGACGGCGAGGTTGGCGAGATCCTTGCCACCGTACGACGAGAACGAGTCGATCTCGAAGAACGAGGCCTTACAGGCTTCGTCCTCCACAGCCATCAGTCCGATGTAGAGCTCGGCGTCGAACTGGTTGGCGGCCCGTGCGTGCGTTGATCCGTCGTGGTGATGCAGCAGCAGCACGCGGGCCCCGCCTCGTTTCAACTCGCCACCGAGTTCTCCCGCAACGACGGGGGAGAACCCAAAGTCACCAACGACGATTCGACGTCCGACGAGGCCGGCGGGCCCGTCGAGCAATCGCTCTTGTTCGCGAATCGATGCCACGGGACGCGCCGCGTTGGCCGAGAGTCGAAGTCGAGTAAGAGTGGCGACGGTGGTCGGGCCAGCCACGCCGTCCACGGGAAGTCCCGCGTTGCGTTGAAAGTCGCTGACCGCATCCTCGGTTTCGGGTCCAAAGATGCCGTCGATCCAGCCCGTGTCGAATCCGAGGCTTCCGAGTAGAAGCTGGAGCTCGGCGACGTCGTCGCCACGCATCATCGGAGTTCGTCGACAGAGGAGTCGCTCGCCGAAGTTGTGGCCAGCCTCGTCGAGGGATTTCCATGTCTCGCCACCCACGATGCCGCTGCCCTCGAGGCCACGGCGGCGTTGAAAGGCCACCACAGCATCATGTGTGGTTCCGGCGAAACGGTCGAGATAGACGGTCTCGACGAGGTAGCCGGCGAGCGTCAGTCGTTCATGCAGCTCAACAACGGCATCGCCAACGTCACCTCGTTTGAGTCGAGGGCGCGCGGTCTCTTCCATGGACCCGAGGTTAGTTCCTCACGGGCGCAGTTCGATCCCAGCGTGCTGGGTCGAGGCCGCGACGGCAGCCGACAGCAGTGTTAGAGGAATTCGGCGATCTCGCTGAGGATCGCTGCCTTGGGCTTGGCTCCGACGATCTTCTTCACCGGCTCGCCATCTTTGAACAAGATCATGGTCGGAATACTCATGACCTCGTATTGGCGCGCGGTGTCGGGAGCGTCATCGACGTTGAGCTTCGCGATCTTCACGCTTCCAACTTGCTCATCGGCGATCTCGTCGAGGATTGGGGCAATCATCTTGCAGGGACCGCACCACTCAGCCCAGAAGTCGACGAGAACCGGCTCGCCATCGGTAGCGATGGTGTCCGAGAAGTTCTCATCGGAGAGGAGGGTGACGTTTTCTGAAGCCATGGAGGGTCCTTGCTGCTCGTGTCGATCTACTAATGGAACCAGTATGCCCGCTCAGACATTCCCGCCGCTCGCTGCGCTCGCCAACCGAGTTTCTCGCCTAGCGGCTCCAAACATCGATCTCACCGCGACAGCGGAGTGAGGTCAGCTGAACGCGAGAGCCTGTATACGCACCGAGAGACGCCAGCTCCCCAGGAGTGAGGGACGAACGACGGAAAGGCGCCTCTGGCGCAGCAGCCGAGCATCAAGGAGCGAAGCGACGGCTTGCGACCGCTGGAGCGAAGCGGGATTCAGTGCTGGTCTTCGAGCCAACGTTCTGCCTCGAGCGCGGCCTGACATCCTGAACCCGCAGCGGTGATGGCCTGGCGGTAGTAGTCGTCTTGCACATCTCCTGAAGCAAAGACACCGGGAATGTTCGTTGCGGTTCGTCCAGGCACGGTTTGCAGGTAGCCGTTGTCCTTCATGTCGAGCTGACCCGCGAACAGACCGGTGTTTGGCTTGTGGCCAATGGCGATGAACAAGCCGGTGACGGCGAGGTCTGAAGTCGAGTCATCGATGTTGTTCTTCACCGTCACGCTCTCGAGCTTCGATTCGCCGACGTACTCGACGACCTCGGTGTTCCACATGAACTCGATCTTGGGGTTTGCCTTCGCTCGATCTTGCATGATCTGTGAGGCGCGAAGTTCATCGCGGCGTACGAGAATGTAGACCTTCGAGGCGAAGCGGCTGAGGAAGTTTGCTTCCTCGAGCGCGGAATCGCCGCCGCCGACGACCGCGATGTCCTGGTCACGGAAGAAGAAGCCGTCGCAGGTCGCGCACGTGGAAAGACCGTGGCCGATCAGTTCGGTCTCGCGCGGCAAGTTCAACATGATGGATTGTGCACCGGTCGACACGATCACCGTGTGTGAGAGGTGTGTGGGTTCGGTTGCTTCCGGATCGCCGACCCAGATCTTGAATGGACGCTCCGAGAGGTCCACCCTTGACACCTTGACGGTCTGCACCTCCGCGCCGAAGCGTTGTGCTTGCGCCTTGAAGTTCATCATGAGCTCAGGGCCCATGACGCCTTCGGGGAAGCCGGGGTAGTTCTCGACGTCGGTAGTCAACATCAGCTGACCGCCAGGCTGATCCGAGGTGGAGGAGGGTTCACCTTCGAGCACGAGCGGCTCGAGGGATGCTCTCGATGTATAAATCGCGGCGGTGAGCCCAGCCGGGCCCGATCCGATGATGACGACATTGCGGACGTTCTCGGGGGTGGCACTGTCTGACATGACGTTCCTTGTGGGGGAGTGGACCGGGTTCAGGCGACGCGTTTACGCCAGAGCACGAAGCCGGCAATGGTGAAGATGACGCCTAGGACGAGATATACGAGCCAAACGCCCAACCCCAGCACGTCGGTGCTGATCTGGTTGAGCAGATGGACGAGACCGACCAGAAGCATGATCACCGCAGGAACACCGAGAAGCACGATCACAATTCCATACACGATGCCTCGCACGACCTTGGTCGCTGGCTCGGTGGTCTTGTGTTTGACGTTGTCAACGAGGTTGACAATCGTCTCGGTTGCTTGCTGGGGCCAGTCTGGGGTCGAGTCGCTCGGCTGAGACATGGCTGCGAGCCTATCCAAGCTGAGCGCAGTCCTCTGCGTCGAGCGTGATCGCGTTTGTATCTTCATCAAACTGCAGAATCAACAACCTGGTCTCTCCGCCCCCTTCACTCAGCGAGGCGAGTGCAAACGAGGGGGGATTCGTTTCTTCGAGCGACTCGGCGCACTCGGGTGACAGGCCCGCTTCGACGACGGCATCGATCACCACATCGAGGGTCAAGGTGGGGGTGATGGCATTGATCGCGAGCAGGCTCTCGAGGCTCTCCAGGCTGTTCACGGTGGTTGCGTCGGCAAGAGCGGCCGCTGGGCTGATCGTTGGGGCCCCGACCTCGGCTGGCGCCGTTGTCGCTGGCGCATCATCTGCTGCGCTGTCGGCGTCGTCAGCCGGCTCTTCGCTTTCTTCCATGGCATCGTCGGACTCGCCATCGCCCTCCGCCATGTCGAGTGACTCGTCTGCCATCGCTTCTGCCGTCAGGCCTTCTTCAGCGCCTTCGTCTGAAGCTGGCTCGTCGCTCGCTGCGTCAGCTGTGTCGTCGACGGCATCATCCGTCGCGAGGCTTCGCGAATCGGTCGCATCAGCACTGGTGTCGTCGGCCGTAGCGACGTCGGCGTCGTTGCCGCTCCGGAGCTGCAGGGCGAGTGGAATCGCCACAACGAGGGCGATCGCAGCTGCCGCCAGTACAAACCACTGTCGGGTCGATTCTGACTTCGTCGAGGTCTTGGCCGTGCGTTCGTGGCGTGCTGCGGCGAGTGAGGTGACCTCAGGTGAAGCGGGAGTGGCCGCGGCCATCGCAGCGGCGATGGAAGCGCTGCGTCGTTCCGGTGTGGCGTCGGGAACCGGTGTGGCGACCATGTCAACGGCGTTGCGAAGTTGTGCCAGGCGGGCGGTGGCGACACGGTCGGCGGCGACGGCCGCGACGGTCTCGTCGTCGGCCTCGCCATCGATGATGGCCGAGAGAATCTCGTCGGTGAAGGGTTCAGTACTCATCGTCGTGTCCTTGTACGCCGCGAGTATCCGATTGGTTCCCGCCATCGGTCACAGGTCCAATAATGTCGGCGAGCTTGCCTCGTCCACGCGCGATCCGAGAACGTACGGTTCCCGGTGCAAGGTTCAACACCTCGGAGATCTGGTCGTAATCCAGACCACACAAATCGCGCAAGATGACCGGCACCCGAAAGTCTTCCGCCAGTTGATCGAGCGCGTCGTTGACATCGATTCGGGCCGACGTCGCGTTCTCGAGGCTTCCGAGCGAAGCAATCTGCAGGTGTCCTTCCTCGTCGTCGAGTGAGGTTGCACTGCGGCGGGTTCGTCGTCTGAGCTCATCGATCGCGGCGTTCGTGGCGATGCGGTACGACCAGGTGGTGAACTGCGCTCGCCCGTCGAATGAGTCGAGGTTCTTGACGATCGAGATCAGGGCCATTTGTGCAGCATCGTCCGCGTCTGCGCCCCGCCCGACAACCTTGGAGCACACGGCGCGAATGCGATCGTGATGGCGGTCGAGCAAGATCTCGAGTGACGCCATGTCACCACCCTGTGCCGCACGAATCAGGTCGTCGTCCTCGGCCAGGGTTTGCATTCAGCCAACCAGATCGATCTCAAAGATCTCGAGACGTTGATGGAATCCGCCCTCAGCCACTTGGGCATCGTAGTCCTCGACGGTCTGCTCGGGAGCGAGGCCCATATCGGTGATCCACAGCAACATTGCGGTGACGGAGATGTTTGGAACGTCCAGTTCGGCCTGTTGTGGAAGGTCGCTGAACTCGGCGATTGGATCGCCCCATCCAACGAGTCCAGATGCGACTTCGTCGGCGTCGTAGATCTGCGCTGCCCAGCCGACGCGGCTGGCGGAAACCATCACCCGGTCGACCGGCTGTGGTTCCTCGAATTCGAGGATCAGCCCGACGCCGTCCTTGATCTCACCAAACGAGCGAGTGGTGTACGACTGGGTGTACCAGAACGACGAGGGATCGCCGTCGATTGCCCGCAACGCCGCTTCGTTGTGTTCATCGTTGTCGCCGAGCGGGTCGAAACCGAAGCTTCGCTGGCCGTCGACGAATGCCGCGATTGTCGTGGTGGTCGTCGTTTCGGTCGACGTGGTCGTCTCGGCTTCGGTGGTCGTCGGATCGTCGACGCCCGAGGGTGCGGTGCTATCGGCGGCTTCGTCGGTTTCGAGCGGAGTTGTGGTCTGTTCGACGATGCTGTCGTCGCTGCTGATTCGATTGTTGACGGCGTCGCCCGCAGGCTTCAACAACATCCACACCGTTGCAATGGCGGCGATCATCAGTGCAAGGGCGATGACCGGACCAAGCCATGCGAGACGGTTTCGACTTCGATGGTGTTTCGCCGGCGAAGCCGAGGTTGAACCTCGGGTTGGTATGGAGGGCGGTCGGGCCGCTCCCGGACCCGGTCCGGCGGACGGGTTGGCCGAAGGCCCGAATGCGCCACCAGCGGGAGCGACTGAGCCCGGGCTGGCTGATTGGCTGGAAGGTCCACGGTCGACGACGGGGGGACTCACATTCGCGATCGGTGGAAGCGGAGCACTCGCAGCCGGCGACGGGGCAGGGCGAATGGGAATGCTCGGTGACGGCGATTCGACGATGGTCGCATCGCCACGCATGGCCGCGGTGAGCGAAGCCGCCCAACTGGCTGCGTCGACGAATCGGTCGTCGGGGTTTCGCGACAATCCACGGGCCAAAAAGTCGTCGAGCGCGGGTGGGAGGTCGGGGCGAAGCTTTCGAGCTCGCGGTGCTTCTTTTCGCAGGCGCTCCATTGCACCCATCAGATCTTGAGCAGCAAAAGGCACCTGGCCACACAACATCTCGTACAGCACCGTCGTGAGACCGTATAGATCGGTGCGGCCGTCGACGGCGTGCCCCTCGATTTGTTCAGGAGCAAGATATTTGACCGTGCCGACCAGCGAACCCGATTCGGTGTGGCTCGTTTGATCAAGCGCCTTTGCGATACCGAAATCTGAAAGTTTCACCTTTCGATCGGGTCGCACCAAAATGTTTGCCGGCTTCACGTCACGGTGGATGATGCCGTTTTGATGGGCGTGTCCGAGACCGCCGGCGAGTTGAATGCCAACCTCGACCGCATCGGACGCCGCGAGCGTCGGACGCTCATCGAGGATCGTGCGAAGGTCTCGCCCTTCGACGAGTTCCATGATGATGGCGTCGGTGTCGTCGGTGGTGACCGTGTCGTATATTCCAACGATCGCTGGATGTGTCAACCGGGCGGCCGCCTGAGCCTCGCTGCGAAAGCGCGAAAGAACCGAGCGATCGGCTGCGAGATGTGGATGCAACATCTTGACGGCAACACGACGACCGAGGCTGTGATCGATGGCTTCCCAGACCTCGGCCATTCCGCCGGAACCGATTCGCGCGATCAGCTCGTAACGATCTGCGAGGCGACGACCAGACACTGGACGACTATCGGTGGGCGTTTGTGACATAGCGAAGAAAAGCTACTGCTCTCGTCCGCTGATGGGGCATCACGGCCCGAGTCAAGCCTTGGTCTGATACGTGATGCCGACGATTCCCGGCCCGCCGTGTGTGCCGATCACCGCGCCGATGATGTTGGTGCGAGCGGTTGCGACGGTGGGAATGTCAGACAAGGTCGACATGAATTCGTCGATGTCGTCAGCGTTCGAATGGAGAATCGCGAGGTTTTCGACATCACCGGCTTCTGCGAGTTTGTCTCGGACCCAAGCCAAGGAGCGTTTGCGGGTGCGCTGCTTTCCGGCCGCGACGACCTCTCCGGTGCTCAGGTCGAGGAGTGGCTTGATCGACAACATCGCGCCAAACGCAGCCTGAGCGCCGCCGATGCGGCCACCCTTCTTGAGGTTTTCGAGAGTGTCGAGGGTTGCGTAGACCCGTGTCCGACCGCTCAGGTCTTCGATGAGCGCAACCACCTCATCGATGGTCGCACCTTCGCGAGCGGCCTTGGCTGCGGCAAGAACCATGGATCCAAGCCCGCCGGTGACCGACTTTGAATTGATCACACGGACGTCGATCTCGACGTCATCGGATGTAGCCGCAGTTCGGGCGGACTGGATCGTTGCGGAGAGCGCCTCCGAAAGGTTGATGCAGACAACGCCCGTCGCGCCCTCGCCGGCCATCGCGTTGAACATGTTGGCAAAGGCGCCGGGCGCGGGAGCCGACGTTTCCGGCAAGACATCCGAGCCAGCCAGCCGGCGATAGAACTCGTCGGTACTGAGTTCGGTGCGGTCGATGAACTCTTCATCGCCAAAGCGAATAGAGAGGGGCACCATGCCGATTCCCCATTCTGCGAGCTCTTCGTCGCTGAGGTCGCAGGCGCTGTCGGTAACGATTCGAACGGTCATGATCAGACTCCGAGAGATTCTTCGGTCGGGGCCGACAGGAAACTGTCGGGAAGCGTCTCGACTGTATCTCGGGCCGATCGAAGGTGCCGCAGCCACCACAGCAACAAAACGATAATTGCTGCGACGCCGATCACGATGCCAACGCCAGAGAATGCGAACGTGCGCACGAGCACCTCAGATGAGCCGAGGAGAATCGATCGATCAGGGCTGAGAACCTGGATGCGAATCGGCGAGTCTCCTGAGGCGAGCGCTTCGATTGGTAGGTCGATTCGGTTGGGTCCAGGTTCGAGAACGATGGGGACCTCTCGACCATCGGGAAACGCCAGTTTTTCGCTGTCGAGCAACAGGAGCACCGATGCATCGACGTCAAGGTTGTTCTCCACGACGATGGGGACGTCGGAAAGGCGTCCTGTGAGCGTGATCGTTTCGTTCTCCGGTGTCGTGATCGAATCGGATTTCTGGGAATCGATCAACGAGTAGATCGCGTCGATGTATGACGAGCGACCGGATGGTGAATGACGGGCATCTGCGCTCACCAGCAGGAGCTCATCCAGCCTGGTGGTCGAAGCCCGGTCTCCCTCGATCACGCTTGACCAGCTCGCGATTGCTGACTCAGCCTGGTTGAACTCGGTCCGATACGACCCGAGATCTTCTGGCAAGCGGCGGGGGCGGAGCTCCCTGCGAAGTGGCGGACTCAGCGTTCCGATGCCTCGAGCAGGAGCGAACTCGGTTCCGGCGAGCGCATCGCGTGGCGTGACTCCACGGATGACGGGTATGCGCTCGAGACCACTCAGGAAGACATTGAGAAACTGTGGGTCGGGGAACCAGTCGTCCGGTGGGACCACGACGGCCGCCTGCCGCACATCGCTGTTCTGCAACGACAGGATCGTCAGGTCAGCCAGTAGGCGGTTGGCGTTGTAGACGGCACCACCCGGGTTGCTGAAGTGGTTGGTGAGACCACCGTCGGCGACCAGCGCGGGAACGGTGTTTCCGTCGGCGGTCGGAATCAAGAACCTCGTCGTGAGCGACTGGGGGAAGAGGCTGGAGTCGAGCGTTTCGATCTGAGCGGGGCGCACGATTGCGCCCTGCACGCCAAGTTCGACAAGCGCATCAAGTCCTGTGCTGGTGATGGTGCGATCGAGCAACATCACGGAGCTGTCGGGCGTGTGGCCGATCGCATCAATCGTGGCTTGAGAACCAGTTCGATACAGATCGGCGAGCGCGTTGGAGAGTTCGTTGTCGATCCAGGCCTGCTCCTCCACCTCGACGTATGGGTTGGGAAGGAGCTGACTATCGATGAGCGATTCCTGCATCGATTCGAGAAGAGCGACATGGGTTGGGTCGGCCGAACGGCCGAGCGAGACCAGCGACTCGGGCACGATCGAGAGAGCAACGCGGGCGTCGGGGTGTGTGGCGGCCGCGTCGACGATCGTTGCGAGACTCACGGTGACATCGGCGTCCAACCCCGTGGTGCCATCAAGGTTTGTCCCGTTCGGCAGATCCGATTCGAGGATGATCGACGTCCCAAGCGGGGGATTTCGTTGCGAGCGTGGCAATTCGATCAGCGAGGTCAAGATGCTGTCAGCGATGTTTCCGTCGGGGTCGAGCAAGACGATCTCGATGGGATGCACCGCGGAACCCCCTTCGGTGACCAACAGATCGAGCGGAGGCTCGTCATCTTCGGGTTCGTCGATGATCGTGTTCGGGCCGACAATGCCGAGTTGGAGAGCGATCACCTCATTGCTCGTCCCTTGAAGATCTCCGAGAAGAACAGGTTCGAGCTCGAGCAAGGGTTCTTGTCCATCGAGGTCGAGGCGAAGAAAAGAACCGCGATTCGGCCAAGGAGAATAGGCGCGGAGAACGACCGATGAATCGGGATCAGCACCCGCCACGCGAACCTGAATGTCGTAGATTCCTCCGTCGTCGACCCAGGCACTTTGTGCAACGAGCTCGAGTGATCCTTGACCTTGCGCCCCCGCTGGCGAAGAGAGTCCCGTCGCCACGACGAGGGCCAGGCCGATAGACGCGAGAAACAGCGTTGCGCGTCTCACCGGGGCCACTCGAGCACCTTCAGCTGTTCGCGGTCGAGGACGAAGCCGAGTCGTTCGTACAGGCGCAGCGCGTCGGCGTTCACGACCTGCGTGTTGACGAGCATCGAGGCCCCACCACCGGCAATCGCCCAGCGAATCGAATCGGAGACGAGTTGCGCGCCAATGCCCTGCCCGCGATGGGCAGGATCGACGCCGAGACGCTGGAGGAAGGCGGACCGACCCGATCGTCCAGAGATCGCATACCCGACGACCCGGCGGTCGATGAGGGCAACCCGATATCGGTGAATGGGAGTGGCCTTGCGAGCCGCCAGTAGCCCGTCTCGGTCGAGCTTCCAGAATTGGTCGAAGGACTCGGCGTCGATTTCGAGCACGCGAGAGGTATCGGTCCATCGTCCGGAGCGCGTCGCCACCGTCTCGACATAGTCCGGAACCTCATGCAAGGGATGCCGAAGAAGATGGAGCGCCTCGCGTTCCACGAAACCGGCAGATCGAAATCCATCCTGTTCGACGGTGGTCATGGCACTCGTGACGATTGGCCCCTCCACCCGGGGGGTGAGGTGGTCGATGAGCTGACGAACTTCGCGCGTCTCGAGCCTGCGATGCGGGACGATCTGGGCTCCGAGGGGCGAACTCTCCTTCATGATGATTCGAACGCCCCGCACGGGGCGCGTAAAGCGTTCGAGCAACATGACGCCGAGGTTACTTGCGTTCCCCTAGCCTCACCTGGCGTGGATCAGATGTTGCCCCAGGTTCTCTCCGAAGTGCAGCCGCTCACGACGGCGTTTTCCGAGGCGGGGTTTTCGCTCTACCTCGTCGGGGGAATCGTTCGCGACATGCATCTCGGGGTGTCTCTCGATGATCTCGACTTCGATCTCACCACCGAGGCTCGGCCGGAGCGGATTCGCGAGATCGTTGCGCCGCTGTCTGAGGCGGTCTGGAGCCAGGGGGAGAAGTTCGGAACGATTGGCTGTCGCATCGATGGCCGGCCGTACGAGATCACGACGCACCGAGCTGACTCGTACTCTGATGACTCTCGGAAACCGGAGGTCGTTTTCGGCGACGACATCGAGGTGGATCTGTCTCGGCGCGACTTCACCGTGAATGCAATGGCCATCGATGCTTCTGATGGCACCCACATCGATCCATTCCGTGGGGCTGACGCCCTCGAGGATCGGTTGCTCGTGACGCCCATCGAACCCGAGGTGTCGTTTTCCGACGATCCCCTGAGGATTCTTCGGGCCGCGCGTTTTGTTGCGCGTCTCGATCTCGCCGTGGCAGATCCTGTTCGGGCCGCTGCAATCAAGCTGATCGATCGGATGTCGATCGTGTCTGAAGAGCGCATCCGTGACGAATTCGACAAACTCCTGGCGGCGCCTCTGCCGTCGAAGGGTCTTCGGTTTCTGTCCGCCGTCGGCGCGTGGCCGTACATCGCCGAAACCATCGACGCGGGTCAGTTGGTCGATGTGGGCGCAGATCTCGATCGTTCGAGGGCCGACCGCTCACTTCGACGGTTGGTGGTGTTCAGCCGAACGCAATCGCGTGATCGAGCCGCGCAACTCGAGAAGCTGCGCTATTCGAACAGCGAAAGTCGAGAAATGCGGCTTGCACTGGCAGGCTTTGACCTCGTGGCACACGGTGGTCAGGATTTCGAAGCGACGACGGTGAGGCGTCTCGTCGATCGAGTGGGGTACGACTCGGTGCCGGTGCTCCTCGAGCTGCTCGACGTACGCCAGGTTTCAGACAGGGGATTGGGCGAGCTATTCGTAGAGCTGGATGCACAAGAGGACCTCTCGAACTTGCGTCCAGAGCTCAGTGGCGAAGACGTGATGGACCTCTTGGGAATCGTGCCGGGTCCAGAGGTTGGCGCCGCGCTGTCCGTGCTGCAGGAGCGACGTTATGAAGACGGGCCGCTCGACAGAGCCAGCGAAGTTGCCTTCTTGTTGGAGAAGTACCGACGTCGGTGATCTCGACGCCGACCTCTTAGTTCCCGATCTTGCGAGCGCGAAAGACCACGGACGCCGGATGCGGATCGGGCCCAGGTGGTTCGAGCAGCGTGTCGACGCGGAAGTTCGAACGGTGAAGCTGGGTGAAGACGTGAGAGATCCCATGGCGGTGGGTGAGGTGAGGTCCCTCTCCCAGAACTTCGGTGCTCGAGTAGTCACTGGAGATCACGCGTGGATCGTCGCTGTCCACCATGAGTGATGCGGGGTGCGGCAGGGTCAAGATGATGGGACGATCGAGCTTCAGCAATCGGTGCGTCTGACGAAAGACGCGACCGATATCTGCCACACCCGACAAGGCGTGCACGGAGATCACGGCGTCGAAGATGTCTGCGTGGAGAAACGCCAGATCGGCGAGGTCGGCGTGGTGCACCTCGACATGGACCTCGGCGGCTTCCGCGGTCTGCCGTGCCAGGTCGACCTGGGTGGTGTCGGGGTCGATCGCGATGACTCGCGCGCCAAGTTTGGCGAGCGCCACAGCGGAGTGGCCCGCTCCGGTTCCCAACTCGAGAATTCGCATCCCGTCGACGTCCCCGAGAAGTCGTCGGTCGAGGCCGCCGATATCGCCGGGCCCGAACTCGACGCTGTCGAGCGGTCGTTCTTGGCCAGCGGAACCCGCTGTCGTGTACCTCATCCAGGTCTGCATGAGACGACTGTACTTTCCCGGTACCGTAAGCACATGAGGCATGTTGCGCAGGCTGCCGCCAACGGTGCAGGTGGATCGATCGACTATCGGCTTGCGCGCGAACGGGCCATCACTGCCTACATCGCCGGTGAGGCAACACGGTCCGAAGTCTGCGACGCCCAGTCAGAACTGATGCGAAACGCACGCGAGTGTGGCCGTCCGACCGAGGACAGATGCCCGATCTGCCACGAGCAAGATCTGGTTGTCGTGACGTACGTATTTGGTCCACGACTTCCCGCCGCGGGCCGGTGCATGGTCACCGAAGCCGATCTCGAGCGGATACGAAACCGCAAGGGTGACTTCACACGCTACGAAGTCGAGGTGTGTCCTGACTGCCGTTGGAATCATCTGCTTCGAACAAACCCGCTGACCTAGGCGATCGGTGCGGTCAGACTGCACAACTGAGGGGGAGGAGCAAAATCACATGCGCAAGAAAGATCGATCGGTAGCGGATTACGTGATCGTCGGTGCCGGTGCCGCAGGGTGTGTACTCGCCGACCAACTGTCAGCGACAGGAGCCGAAGTGATCCTGCTCGAGGCCGGCCAACGCGATCGAAACCCGAACGCGAAGATTCCTGCAGCCTTTTCGAAGCTCTTCCAAACCGCACACGATTGGAACTATCACACCGTTCCGCAGACCGAGTTGAACGACCGCGAGATGTACTGGCCACGAGGCAAGATGCTCGGTGGTTCGACCTCGATGAACGCCATGATCTATCAGAGGGGGCACCGCGCGACCTTTGACAATTGGGCGAATGAGGGGAATATCGGGTGGAGCTATGGCGATCTGTTGCCGAGCTTCATGAGCTTGGAAGATCAACAACGCGGACCGAGCGACTTCCATGGCACGGGCGGCGGCTTGACCGTGTCCGACATTCGAACGCCCAATCCGCTGTCGCTGGCGTTCGTCGATGCGGCTGCATCGATGGGGTTCGACCGCAACGAGGACTTCAACGACGACACCCAGACGGGCTTTGGACTCTTTCAAGTCACGCAGCGCAATGGTGTGCGGTGCAGTGCGGCGACAGCGTTTCTCAAACCTGCGATGCACCGCGAGAACTTGACCGTCGTGACCGGGGCTCATGTCACGCGAGTGATCATCGCCAACGGTCGAGCTACCGGAGTCGAATGGAGCGACAAGTCGGGAAACCATGTCACCACTGCAGAATCTGAGGTTGTGCTGAGCGGCGGAGCGATCAACTCACCTCAGCTGCTGATGCTGTCGGGGGTCGGACCTGCTGAACACCTCCAAGCAATGGGAATCGACGTCGTGCACGATTCTCCGAACGTCGGACAGAACCTGATCGACCATCCCGCCTGTGGTGTGGCGTATTCGGTGCGAGAGCCGATCACGTTGGCTCACGCCGAAGAGATCAAACCCCTTCTCGAGTACGTCACGAAGAAGACCGGATTCCTGAGTTCGAACGTCGGTGAAGCGGGTGGTTTCGTGACGCTTGGTGACGGAGCGATTCCCGACATCCAGTTTCATTTCGCGCCGACGTATTTCATCGCCCATGGGTTCGGATCGCCCGAGACCGATGGCGTCACGATCGCCCCCACCTTGGTCGACGTGAAGAGCCGCGGCGAGATCACGCTCCACAACAAGGATCCGTACGCCTCGCCACGAATCGATCCGCGCTACTTCTCCGAGCCCGCCGATCTTTGGCTCATGGTCGAAGGGTGCAAACTCGGTCGCGAGCTCGCCCACCAACCTGCGCTCTCGGCATTCCTCAATGGAGAGCACCTTCCGGGTGTCGACGTGACGACGGACGAACAATGGGTCGAGCACATTCGCTCGCAGAGCGAGTCGCTCTATCACCCCGTTGGAACCTGTTCGATGGGTGCAGACGACTCCGACGTCGTCGATGCAGAGCTTCGCGTTCGAGGCGTCGACGGCCTGCGTGTTGCCGATGCCTCGGTCATGCCAACCATCGTGAATGCGAACACCCAAGCGATCACGATGGTCATCGGTAAGCGAGCTGCCGATTTCCTCACGGCCGCGTAGGGGTTTGTCGTGGAGCTCGAGCTGGCCGCCTCGACGGTCGAGGTGTCGGACACGGGGATTGTCATCGGTTGGTCCGACGGCCGAAGGAGTCGCTTCCACGCGTTGTGGTTGAGAGACAACTGTCCAAGCAACGGCGGCCGCACGACAGGGTCACGGACATTCTCGATCACCGATATGAACCCGGAGCTGTTCGTGCTCGATGCGGAACGTTCCGATGATGGAGGGCTGCTACTCGAGTTCTCCGATGGCCACGAGTCGACATTCGACTTCGATTGGTTGCAGGCCAATTCGCCTGAGGCACACGATCGGCTCGGTGCGGTTCGCCGAGTGGAGCACTTTCGGGCCGGCGTGGACCTGCGACAATTCGACCTGCCGCGAAAAGACTCGCCACAACACGGGGACCTACTCGATGCTGTCTCGCGCGATGGCGCCGCGATCGTCAACGGGCTTCCCTCCGACGAATCTGGCACCGAGCTGCTGGCGTCTCTGTTCGGTCAGGTACGAGAAACCGAGTCGGGCACGATGTCTGATCTCGTGATGGAGGCGGTGGGCTGGGAGTTCGGCGACGCTGGACTGGCGATCGATCCTCACACCAACGACAGCTTCCGGTATGCACCTCCGGGTGTGTCGATCGCACACTGTGTGGTGCCTCCGGCCGCTGGTGGTGAGTGGACGCTCGTCGATGGATTCGCACTCGCGGAGGAACTCAGTGAGCGGTATCCGGATGAGTTTGACCTGCTGGTCGAAACCAGCGTCCCATTTGTCCGACATCGAGACGCGTCGGATCGAGGCGTGCACCCTGTGCATCTGCTCGCGCATGGACCGGTTCTCTCACTCGACCGAGATCGTGAGATTTCTGGTGTGCGTTTTGACGAGCGATCGATGGCGCCGATCGACATCGAGCCGAGGCTTGTTGGCGACTACTACCGAGCACTGATCACGTTCGCGAAGGCGGTGCATGATCCGAGTCGTGCACTCGTGCTTGCGCTTCGAGCTGGGCAGGCGGTCGTCGTCGACAACCATCGTGTGCTGCAGGGTCGAACTGCGCTGGGTACCGCCGGCGACGGCGGTCATGTGCGGGTGTGCGCTGTCGAGCGAGATCAGTTCCACTCACGGCTGCGTGAACTACGAAAGAAACACGACCGCCCACATATCGATGAGCGACTGCCCAGCGGCACCACCCTCTAATACGGGGTCGCGCCTCACCTTCTACGTTCTTGAAGCGTCTCGTCTCCCTTTGCCCCGCAGCGTGGGCGATGTCTCGGGCACCGTATCGACTTCCGGGATTCCGTCGAGGATGGCCGAGTAGGTGGCGATTTTGTGGTCGATTGTGGTCAACGCATCGTGCAGCGCTCCTATCTGTGCCACAACGTTGGCCCTGTGCTCGGTCAACAACCGCGATCGTTCTGGGATCGCCGAGTCGCCTTGTCGCACGAGCTCGGCGAACCGTTTCATCTCGCGAATCGGGAGCGCCGTCGTACGAAGGCATCGCAGAATCTGCACCCAGGCAACGTCGTCCTCGCTGTACCGACGCTGCCCGCCGGTCGTGCGCTCGATCGATTCGAGCAGACCTTCGCGCTCGTAGTAACGCAGGGTGTCGATTGAAATCTCGCAACGCTCGGCCATTTCGGAAGGGGAGAGAAGGGTTTCCATATCTCCCAGTGAACAACCTGGAGTGCACTCCAGGTCAAGCAACCGGAAAATGTCTTGACCTGGAGTGCGCTCCAGCCGCTTGAGTGGTGCCATGAGCCTTTCACCAACAACTCTCGATCCTTATGTGCAGGTCGGCCGAAGCGGCCTCGTTGTCTACCGAGTGGGCCTCGGCACGATGCAATTCGGCTGGTCGGCCGACGAGGCAGCGGCCTTTGATGTGATGGACACCTACGTAGACGCTGGAGGCAACTTCATCGACACGGCCGACTGCTACAGCAGCTGGGGGTCGAGAATGGGTGGCCCGGTCAACCCAGGCGGTATCTCCGAGGAGATCGTTGGCCGGTGGCTCGCGGCGCGGGGCAATCGGGACGACATTGTGCTTGCCACCAAGGTCCGCGCCGCAATGGGCCCTGAGTTCAGCGACAATCGCGCAACCATCAAACAACGAGAAGGGCTGTCGCGTCGGTGGATCACCCGTGCCTGTGAAGACAGCTTGCGCCGACTCCAGGTCGACCACATCGATTTGTATCAGGCGCACTTCATCGATCCACTGGTGCCGATCGAGGAGACGCTTGGAGCGTTCACCGACCTGGTTCGGCGCGGCCTTGTTCGTTACATCGGCGTCTCGAATTTCAGCGCCTGGCGCCTGATGCAGGCGTTGTGGACAATCGATACCCACGACTTCGAGCCGATCGTCAGCATTCAACCCGAATACAACATGCTTCCTCGAGTGCGTGCGAACTTCGAACGCGAACTCGCCTCCGTGTGCCAGACCTACGGCATTGGAGTCATCCCATACAGCCCGCTCGCTGGAGGCTTGCTCACCGGCAAGTATCGGCCTGGCCAAGCCAACCCCGACAGCGTGCGTGCAGCAGAAAACGTCGATCGAATCGACGACTCGTTCGGTGGGGTGATCGAAACGCTCCTCGACGTGGCCGAGCGCACAGGTCTGACCCCGGCGCAAACCGCGATCGCGTGGAACAGGGCACAGACGGTCGTGAGCGCGCCGATCGTTGGTGCGAATCGCCCCGATCAGTTGCAGCAGGTTCTCGATGGGCTCGACACCGAGTTGTCGCCCGACGATCTCGCGCTCCTGAACAACGCAACCGACTGGCCCCGTTCGCGCACCGACCGAGAAGAGTGACGGGGTCGCGCCTCACTTTCTACATACAGGAAGTTCGCACGGATCGCGCGGAAACAATCTCGGTTGGAGAGGCGATCCGTCAGGATCAACGAACGGCAGCGCCGCCGTAGTGGATGCCGGCGAGGTCGGCCATGTTGCGGTCGAAGGTCGTGAGATCGTCGATCGTGAAGTCGCTCAGAGACGCATGACCACACGCTCGTGCGAGTACACCCATGAGCTCGACCGACGAGTCGAAGAAACGTTGCAGGCGAACGGCGGCCTCCTCGACCATGAGCCGTGCGCGCAGGTCCTTCTTCTGTGTTGCGATGCCAACCGGACAGTTGTCGGTGTGGCACGCCCGCATGCCGATGCAGCCGATTGCCTGCATGGCCGAGTTGGAGACCGCTATCGCGTCGGCTCCAAGCGCAAGCGCCTTGGCGAAGTCGGTGTGGGTGCGGAGTCCTCCGGTGATCACAAGCGTGACGTCGTCAGCTCCGCTCGCGTCGAGGTGGCGCCGCGCGCGGGCGAGGGCGGGGATCGTCGGCACGGAGATGTGATCTCGGAAGATGAGCGGCGCTGCCCCCGTGCCGCCTCCACGGCCATCGAGGATGACGTAGTCGACCCCGATTTCGAGCGCGGCGTCGAGATCGGCTTCGATGTGTTGCGCGGAGAGTTTTGCGCCGATCGGGATGCCCCCAGACGCCTCTCGCACCTGTTCGGCGACCTCTGCGTAGTCGGCTGGTGAGAACAGATCGGGAAAGGTCGAAGGCGAGATCGCGTCCTGACCCTCCTCGAGCTCGCGCACTTCAGCGATGCGGCCCATGACCTTCTTGCCAGGGAGGTGTCCGCCCGTGCCGGTCTTGGCACCTTGCCCAAACTTGAAGTGAAACGCTTGGACCCGCTTGACCTTGTCGAGCTGCCAGCCGAAACGACCGGACGCTAGTTCGTAGAAGTAGCGAGAGTTGGCCTCCTGCTCTTCGGGGAGCATGCCGCCTTCGCCCGAACAGATCCCGGTTCCCGCGAGTTCGGCGCCTTTCGCCAAAGAAATTTTGGCCTCCTCCGAGAGCGCTCCGAAGCTCATGTCCGACACGAACAGTGGTATGTCGAGATGCAAGGGTTTCTTGGCTCGTGGTCCGATGACCACTCCTGAAGAGACCGCGGCGTCGTCCAGCAGTGGTTTGGTTGCCAACTGAGCGGTGACGAACTGAATCTCGTCCCACTTGGGAAGGTCGTCTCGCGCAACACCCATGGCGCTGACGGGTCCGTGGTGGCCCAACGTCGAGAGTCCCTCGGTGGCGAGTCTCCGGATGAGTCCCACATGCGGTTCGTCCGGGGTGCCGTGTGGGTCTTGAAACTCGCCCTGATACGACGAACGGTCATAGGGCTGGGGGTGTTCCTTCTCGAACGCGAGCACCTCTTGCTCGTCGATCATCAGGTCGTCGCCCTCCAACCAGGAGGCGAACCGCGCCAGGACCTCGCTGTTGTCATAGGCCGAGACGCCGGTGCGGAACTGGTAGTCCCACCCATGTAGCCCGCAGATCAGGTTGTCGCCAGAAACGTGGCCATCGCTCATCTTGGCCCCGCGATGCAGGCACCGGCCATAGAGCACCGAGTGGTTGTTGTCCCACCGCACGATGACCAGATCGACGTTGCCGACGAGCACACCGACTGGTTCGCGTTCTGGTATCTCGCTCCACGTGGCGATCTTGAGCGCAGTTGTCATGGTGTTTCCTTTGTCGCGGTAGTTGGATCGATCCATCGCAGCGGCGATTCGATGACCATTTCGGCTTCCATCATGTCGTGATCGTCTTCGATGCTGCTCGCATACCAGGCTCCATACCGGCGCGCACCTGGGCTCGCCGTCATTCCGTGCAGAACGACTGAACAGAGCACGACGAGGCTGATGATCGCAAACAGTTCGTCCGGTCGATGGACTTCGCTGTCGGACACGAGGAGTAGCCCGAACAACATCGAGGCCAGACCTCGCGGTCCGAACCATCCGAGGAAGGTCACCGTTTGGCGCATCAACCCGGTGCCGATCATCGCGATCGCCACCGGCAGCATCCGACCGATGGTCAAGGTCCCGATTGCGCAGAGCAGGATTGCGGGACTCACGAGCTCGAGCGCTGGCCAGACCATGACTCCGCCGAAGATCAAGAAGACCGCGGCGGCGCCGACTTGAGAGACGTCTTCGGCGAATTCCGCATGGTCGGTGACCGTGGGCCCCATGAGACGGCGAGCCAGAAGACCACAGACGAATGCGGCGACGAAACCGTTGCCACCAAGGGCCAGGCTGCCGGCGAACGACATGACACCAGCTCCCAGCGCGACGATTCGGAAACCCTCTGCATCCGACCAACCGCGTCCTGTTGCGAACGGCACCACCACCGAAAACAGCCACGCGATGAACGCCCCAACGATGAGCGCAATACCGATCTCCAGAAAGGCCTCCGAAACGAGTTCTCCCGCACCCTCCAGTTCGCTCTCGGCGGCGAGCGCACTGAAGACGGCGATCACGGGAACGACGAGTCCATCATTTAGGCCCGACTCGACGTTCAACGCCTGACGAATCTTGACCGGTACTGCGGGATTCGCAACCACGGCTTCACCCAGCGCAGCATCGGTGGGTGCGAGGATGGCGGCGATCAAGGCTGCCTCCGCCCAGCTGAGATCGGTCAAGAGCAGCGCGGTCACCAACGTTCCGAGCGCAACGGTCAACGGCAGTCCGATACCCAGCAGCCGTGCGGGCAAGGCGAAGGACGTGGAGTCGTTTCGGGTGTCGATACGAGCAGCGTCGGAGAAGAGCAACAAAGCCAGTGTGACCTCGGCGATCAAGGCGATCGTTTCATCCTCGAGCCCATCGTCGAAGATGGCGAGGCCGAGAACCTCCGGTGCGAGGATCATTCCCGCGGCCACGAACAACATCGGTGTTGTCAGGGGTAGTGAGCGGAGTCGTTCTCGAAACAGAGATACGACAGCGATCACGGCACCGATGACCGCGAGTGTGGTCACAACTTGCCCTGCATGTTGGCAGCGGGAAGAGACCAGTGCGAGGGGACGTCCACGACGAGATTCTGTAGGCCGACGATCGCTTGGTCGTAGTTGACCCGCCAACCCGCAAATGCCAGCCACGCATCGTCTCGATCCACCGTGCTCATCACTCCGTGAGACTCGAGGTCGTCGACGAGTTGATCGAAGTCCGCTCGACTCACGTTCAGTTGATCGAGCTGGTCTGGATCCCGTTCCGGGGGCATCCCGAAGAAGTCGGCGATCCCGCGCAGGGCCAGGTAGCCAGAACGAATCAGCGTCTGGGCCTGTCCGGTGCTCTCCACGAGTTCTAGTGCGGTGATGGCCGATGCCGCATCGAGCGAGGTCTCTGCCGCAGTGACCCAGGAACGCTGCGAGCGAGCGGACCGAAAGTAGACGAGAGCGGGGAAGTTCGTGTGCGTCTCACCGATGTCGGTGAACCAGCTTTCCCAGTCTTCCCACCGGTCGGCAACCCCGTCCAATCTCCCGATCGTGTGGAGTCGGACGATGAATTCGAATGGAGTCGGGGGTTCCCCTGCTCGTGTGGTGAGTCGCCCAACGGCCAGCTCTCTTCTCGAGAACATGGCGTAGAACGTAGGCAAGAAGCTGATGACGAGAGCGATGATGGCGAGTCCGAGCAGAGCCTCCACGATGGCGATCAAATGTGTGAAGACCGTCGGCGCATCGATGAAGCCCAAGGTCGTGAGCGAAGAACCGGAGAGTTCGATCGCCTCGGCAAGACTCACGCCACCAAGTCCCCAGAAGATCGCTCCGAACGAGATGATCAGTCCGACCGACCAGATCAGGGGGAGTGAGATGAGCACGACCGGGGCGAACGAGCCCAGTATTCGATGCCTCCGTGCCGGATCTTCGAAACGGCGCGCGATCGCCACCGTGACGAACCGGGCGAATCGAAACAACGAACTCGTCAGCCAAACGCGCTCGGGCCGTGGGATGACGAGCGTGCGGACGGCAGAAGACAACAACCAGATGGCCAAACCCACCCCAACCAGAACAACAAGGGTGCGGCCAACCGTCGACTCGACCATCAGAAGTGATCGAGGAGTCGGTCGAAGCTCGGCAGATGCATGAGACGGGGATGATGATCGAGATCGTCGTGTTCGTGGCCCCAGGTGTCATCGTGAGGGATGTGCACGGCCCCGAGACCTGCATGGAGGGCCGGGAGAATGTCCGATCGTGGTGAGTTGCCGATCATCCACGTGGTTCCGAGATCGAGATCATGGCGATCGACCACCATCTTGTAGGCGTCGACATTCTTCTCGGCAACGATTTCGACCGCGACAAAGTGTTCGCCGAGCCCCGACCGCGCAACTTTGTGGGACTGTTCCTCGTGATCGCCTTTGGTCATCATGATCAGGTCGTGGCGGGTTCGTAGCTCGGCCAGAGTCTGCGTCACGCCCTCGATGAGATCGAGCGTGTCCCAGCGCAGCGGAGAGACGAGTGTCTCCACGATCGAGTGGTCATCGGGCGTCGGAGCTCGCTGACCAAAACGTTCGACGGCCGCGAGAAGGCTCTTCTGAAAGGTCCGGCGACCGTAGCCGTGAAGCCCCACGAACTCGATCTGCATGGCGTCGAGCTCCGAGCGAATCTTCGACGGCGGCTCCGCAGGAGCGATCCATTCGACGAAGGACGCGTTCACGTCGTGAAAGACGCGGATGTTCTCCCACAACGTGTCGTCGGCATCGATGAGCAGCGTCATTGCGTGACCTTACCCAGCTGCCGTGCCCGCCGCCCCTACCGACGCTCGGTGTCCAAGGAACGTCGCTGCCATCGCCACGATGCCATACAACAAGAAGCCCGTACCGAAGGGTGTCACCGTGTCGATGATCTGGCGATCGATCAGTGAGCCGAGCAACGCGCCGCCAATGAAGATCACCGCGCCGGTGACAGAAGATGCGGTCCCAGCGATCTTTCCCATCGGTTCCATCGAAAGAGTCTGCATCAGGGGACCTGCGCCCGAGCTGAATGCGGTGAGCACACTCGCGCCCGCGAACCACAACCAGAAGGTGGGGACACCACCCTCTGCGGAGAACCAGATGACATACACGGCTGCGGCAATGACCCACAAGACGGTTTGTACCGCCAGCACCGGAAACGTCGAGTAATGGCGCACAAGGCGTTCGACGGTGATGATTGCGATTGCCATGAGCAGCGCGTTCAGACCGAACAAAAGAGCGAACTGATCGGATCGACCGTAGATGTCTCCGATCATCGTGGTCGAACTTCCCAACCACGGGAAAAAGGCGCCGTAGGCAGCCATCGTGGCGATCGTGTAGTAGACGGTGGTGCGATTCCGCACAACCGTTTGTGCCGCGACGGCGATCCGTCCCACCTCGAGCGGCAATACGTCATCGGGCGCGAGTGTCTCGTTGATTCGCGTGAACCACGCTGCTGCGACGACGCCGAGCGCCGTCGCGACCGCGGTGGTCCACCTCCATGAGCCAATGGCCAGCACTCCTTCTCCGACGGCGGGAGCGAGGACGGGCACCAGAAGGAACACGGCCGATGTCAACGACATAATTCGCGCCATGAGGTCACCGCCGTACGCGTCGCGTGTGATCGCGAGGCTGATCGCACGGGGGCCGGCACTGGCGGCGCCCCACAGAACGCGACCGGCCAGAAACATTGGAAAGGAGGTCGCGATCGTCGAGATCACCGACCCCGTGATGAAGAGACTCAGCGCGATGAACATCATCTTCTTGCGCCCGAACCGGTCAGCAAGAGGTCCCCAGATGAGCATGCCGGCGCCCATGGCGGCGAGAAACACGGTGACCGTGAGTGAGATGGGCGAGTCGACCGAACCCAGCGCGAACTCATCCTCGATTTCGTCGAAGGCAGGAAGCACGGTGTCGATACTGATCGCGACCGTCGCGGTGATCATCGACATCAGCGTGATGAATTCGGCGCGACCGATCCCGGTCAGCTCTTCACCGGTTGGCCGTTGTGTTGTCGGTGAGGGTTGGGTCACCGGGGAGTCACGATCATTGGAGTCGTCGCCGAACTATTCGGAGTGCTCTTCTTCCCCGTGGTCGTCGTCGCTGTGTTCTTCGCCGTGGTCGTCGCCGTGGCCCTTGTCGCCCTCATACGAAACAGCGGTGGCTGCGCTGAAACCGCCGAGCACAGCCAAGGCGAAGATGAGGCCGGCAACGGTTGCCTTCCATCCAAGTTTCGGCGAGTCCTCAGGTACTGGTGTTCCGGCCACGTGGCGCTCCTCTTTTTCCGCTTGTAGTCACGCTAGCAAGCTGTTTTCAGTTGTTGTCCGGGAGCTGCGCGGCTCGCGCGCCGCCCTGCCAGTCCTCATATTCCGGATTGTCACTGAGCTGACCGAAGACCCGCAATTGCGGCTTTTCGCGAAGCGACCTCTTCATCTCGGCGAAGCCCGGGTAGGCGGCAAGCGTGGTGACCGCGTTCCAAAGCGGCACGGCATCGGCATCGTCAGGTATGCGGCTGATGACCGGGCCGAAGAACGACAATCCATCTGGCGGCCGGAACGTGATGATCGGGGTACCGACCTCACGTCCTGTGCGGCTCAACGCGAGCTCGGTGTCCTCCTCGACGACCTGATTCCACGACAGGTCATCGGCGGCTGCGGCATAACTCTCGGGCAGTCCGGCCCGTTGCAGCGCGCCGGTGATCCGTTCCGCAGTCCCGAGTTTGTAGCGATATTGGTCGTCTGGTTCTGCGTCGAAGATCTCGCTGGAGAACTCGGTGTAGAGAGCACCGATTGGGTCGGGCCCCAGGTCGGAGCGAACGGCCGCAGCAACTCGCAGCATGCGAAGACCACCGGTGTGACCATGTTCGTAGTCCGCGGGGAGCTCGGTGGCGTAGTCCTTGTCTTTGTTCAGGATGCGCAGCGAGATGAAGCGCCAATCGACTCGGTACCCGGTCTGCTCTTGCACGTTCACGATCCACCGCGAAGTGATCCAAGCAAACGGGCAAACGGGGTCGAAATAGAACTCGATGTCGAAGTCGCTCATAGGTGGTTTCTATCGCAAGACGCGCACTTCGTCTCGAAATTGAAACATGAGAGGCGTCAAGAAAATCACGAAATCTGCCGTTGAGCTGGGTCATACGCATCACTCGATCAGCGGGGTAGCAATGAAAAGTTTGTCTGCATTCTTCAAATTGGGAATCAGCGGACTTGTCGTTGTCGCAGCCGCGAATGGAACCGAGGTGGTCGATGTCGTCGAGGTGATCGGTGACGTGACCGTGCAGGCGCAGTCGATCATCGAAGACGTGAACATCGAAGCCGATGCCGTCGATGTCGGAGAAGCGCCGAGTGCACTGGCCTCGACGGAGAACGCAGTCTTCGCCCGAAAGGGAAGTGATGGGTTCACGATGTCGTCCAATCGGATCGCACCGGTCGAGCGACTGACCCTCGAAGAATTGATCTTTCTCCAGCGGTTTGCTGAATTCGACGCGACGACCACGACAACCACCCCAGTCGCCAACGCACCTACCGTTTCCTCGCCTCGAACGACGAGTCCGCGGGTTTCCTCGCCGCCGACCACCGCTGGTCCCGTGGCACCCACAACCGTTGCGCCCACCACGACGGTGAATCCCTTCGTGCCGACGACGACCACGACACCCCAACCGACGACGACAACTTCGGCTCCGACGACCACCACCACTACCGCCCCCACCACCACGACGACGGCTGCTCCGACCACGACCACGTCGACCACGACCACAACGGCTGCTCCGACGACCACCACGTCGACCACCACCACAACGGCTGCTCCGACGACCACCACGTCGACCACCACCACAACGGCTGCTCCGACGACCACCACGTCGACCACCACCACAACGACTGCTCCGACGACCACCACGACGTCGACGACCACCACGACGGTGGGAACCTGAGGTCGTTACACGGAACTCGCTATACGAGACCTGGCAACAGCTCGACGACCTCTGGACCGCCGGTGTCCTTCTTGTCCGGAACGTTGAACCACTCCATCCCGAATCCGGCCGCGAAGGCCTCGTCGGGCATGGTGAGGAAGAAGCTGTCGGGACCCACCTGACTCCGGTGCGCCATGATGGCGTCCTTCTTGAGCCCGATGACCTCGCCGACGTTGACGCCGTAGGCGATGTCCGCTTCAGGTGTCCCGAACTCGCTTCGATCGACATCGTCGATCTCCTCGCCAGCTTCGCGAGCGGCTTCCATCAACTCTTCGAGCCGGTCGCGGTTCATGGTGGCCTCATACACATGGTCGAGTCCTGCGGCGCGCGCCGCCGCCTTGCCCACCGAGTGCACGCGTAGGTGGTCGGGATGTCCGTAGCCACCGATCTCGTCGTAGATAGTCAACACATCGGCGTCGACCTCTCGAAGGATCGCAACGAGTCGCTCGGTGGCCTCGTCATGGTCGGCCTGCCAGAAACAGTGCGGGTTGTCGTTGGTGGGTTCCCCCATCATGCCGGAGTCCTCGTAGCCGAGAAGTCGTGGCTCATCGGCCCCAAGAATCTTGGTCGACGCAGACAACTCGACGATGCGCCGTTCCCAAAGCTCCTCACCTTCGGCCAGGACACCTTCCTGCGGTTCACCCTGCTCTCCCCGCGTCGCACACACGAGGATGACACGGTGACCCGCTCGTGCGGCGAGAGCCATTAACCCTCCCGTCGAGATCGCTTCGTCATCGGGGTGGGCATGGAAACAAACAAGGGTCGACACGACCTCAATCGTAAAGGGAATCTCAGACTGTCCGGTCAACTCCTGCAGCTGCCAGCTGGCTGATCAGGCGGGCCTCCTGTGCGCGCGCGGGTTCGCCCGGTTTGTCGAGCAGGGCCGCAAGTCGCGCGATGGCGCTCGCGCGATCGTCGAACGATCGGCGCGCCTCCTTGGAGGGCAACGCGTTGCGAGCTTGTCGGCGAGTCTTCGCATCTACTGTCGCCATGACCTGATCGATCGGAACTCCGTAGCGGGCCGAAATGGTGGGGACGAGTTCCACGAACCGACGGTGATCGCGTCTTCGAAGGATGATCACACCCACGATGGTCACGAGGAAGAGCACGATGAATGCGATCACCGCGACACCAGCGACGATCGCGCCACCTTCTTCTTCGGCCAGGCTGAGCGAGCCATTCCACGCTGCGTGTGAGCCCATCGCGAGCAGCAATCCCCACCAGGCGGTCATGATCGAGCGTCGGTTGCGCACCGCCATCCCGACCGCAAGCCCCGTCCATGCCGTGAACAGTGGATGTGCGAAAGGCGTCAGGAGTGCTCGCCCGACGAATGTCTCCCACAGGATGTCCTGCTCGTCGGCCAAGTAGAAGTAGCTCACGTCTTCGATGACCGCGAAGCCGAGGCCAGCCCAGCCGGCGTACACCAGCCCGTCCATGATCCCGTCGACTTGGCGTCGGCGAACCATCCACAGCAGTGCTCCTGCCTTTGTGAGTTCCTCGATGAACGGTGCCGACACGACGGCGGCTGCGGTCTCGGATGTGACCGTGGCGAACACGGTGTTGAAGACCAGGGAGATGATCCCCGCGACGAAGGCTCCCCAAAGAAGGGTGTGGAGGCGAGATGACCACGGCTCCGGCTCGACTCGATCCATCCAGATCAGAACCGGCGCGACGATCAAGAGCGGAACGGCTCCAAGGACGATCGTGATCGGGTTGGTGACAGCCGCGTAGGCCAGCAGCGCCAAGCTCGGGACAGCCGCAAGAAGCACTGGTACGGAAAGGAATGCGGGAAGCCGGGGCTTCTTTGGCTCGATACCAACTGTGCTCGCAGGGAGTTTGGGATGCATGACCGATGCGGGTTGGTTGACATGCGCCGACCAAACATGACCGTCATACCAACGCCAATCGGCCTCACCCCACGGGTCGGGGTACCAACCCGCTGGCTGGCTCGGGGGAGGCGGTGGAACTGGCGGAGGTGGCGGACTCGATGTCCACGACGGTGGCGGTGGCTGACTGGTCACCCGCTCAGTCTGGGTGCCGTCGGGCCACGGGGCAAACGGTCAGCCGAAGGTGTCGATCGACAGGTCGCACGCCGCGAGACCTTCGAACATGCCGCCAGCCATTTCAGGGTCGACTTGTGTCTGGTTGCCAACACCGATCGAAAAGATTGCAGCGACCACACTCGGATCGGTCTCGTCGAGGAAGCAGTTGGCCGCCTCGAGGTCGATTCCCGTCGATGCCACGATGCCCTCGGCAATGCCCGTGCGCCCTGCCGGGTCTTGCAGCAGGTCCATGACGTCTTGTTCGGTGAGTTCGAGCGGGTTGTCGTCGGTCTCGAAGGCATCGTCGAGGACGATCGGGCAGTTTTCGGCTTCGAACTCGTCGAGGTTCTGTCCGGCGGCCTCGACTGCGGGGGTCTCGAAGAGGGCAAGGATCTCTGCCTCGACGGCAAACAGATCGAAGTCAACCGTCTCGAGAAGCTGGTAGTAGTCGTCGGAGACCGTGAGCATGGTCGTGATGTCGTCCTGGATCTCTCGCGGTACCTCGGTCGATGCAATCGTGTCGATCTGGTAGGTCAGAGCCGCTTCGAGTTCGATCGGGTCGGTGAAGTCTGCAGCATCGAGTCGTGCATCGACGTCGCGGACACTTGCGCAGTACGCCATGACGATCGCCTCGTCCGACCCCTCCTCGACCTCTTCGGTCGTTGTCGTGACCTCGGTGGTGGTGCTGATCTCGGCCGTCGCAGTGTCCGCCGTTGTGGTGGTCGCGTCCGCCACCGAGCTGTTCGACCCACACGATGCGGAGACCAGCGAAACGAGCAGGACGAGTGAAAGAAGAGTACGCACCACGACGTTCTACTCGGAATGCACCAACTGTCCCCCGACCCAGACGTGACTGATGTCGCCCCGTTCCGCGGTGCGCACGAGCTTCTCGAACTGGCGATCCGGTGTGTCGCCACCCGGGAGACGATCGATCTTTGCGAGTGATATCGCGACGGCATCGAACGCGCGACCAACCTCGATCAGCCCGAGAGGTTCGCCGAGAACGTTGGCGCCCCCGAGCGTGGCAAGGTGAAACGCCGCGGTCGCATCGATGCGGCTGTCAGCCACGCCTCGTGAACCGGCATCGAGGCGCTGATCGACGCCGTTCTCGAGGTGTCGCGAGACGTCGACGGCGCGAGCCGCCTGAGAGAGCAGCGACGCGCTTGGCCCGCCAGCGATGTCGGTACCCAGACCAACGCGGACGCCTCTCTCCAACGCTCTTCGTGTGGGAAAGACGGCATCGCCGAAATACACATTGCTGAGGGGACAGTGAGCCACCCCTGCCTGGCGTTCGCTGATCGTGTCGAAGTCACCGTCGCTCAGCAGACAGCCGTGCCCGAGCACGGTGCCCCTGCGCAGTAGTCCGAATCGGTCGAGCGAAGCGGTGTCGGACATGCCATGGCGTTCGAGTACGTAGCCGTGTTCCCAATCGTTTTCGGAACAATGGGTTTGTACGAGATGACCGGTCTCGGCCGCCATGTTTCCGAGGCCTTCGAGCAGCTCATCGGTGCAGGCTGGAATGAATCTCGGGGTGATGATCGGCCGGACGAGCCCATGAGGGTCTTCGAGTGCGGCGATCTCGTCGATCGAACGTCGGCTTGCGTCCAGCCCTTCTTCGGCTGAGTGGTCGCGGTAGTAGTCGGGCGTGCCTTCAGGGTGATCCATCGCGGTTCTGCCGACCCAAGCTCGCTGACCATGGCGAATGCAGGCTTCTGCGAGGGCAGTTGTCGCTTCGACGTGCGTGCTGCCGTAGTAGACGGCGGTGGTGGTGCCGTGCGAGAGCAACGCCGGAACCATGTCGTTCCAGATCTCGCAGGCGAAGTCGATGTCGGCACACTTGGCCTCGGTCGGGAACGTGTAGTCGAAGAGCCACTCATCGAGCGGCACGTCGTAGCCGGTCCCGAGTTGGGGCCACTGAGGTGCGTGGATGTGGAGGTCGATGAAGCCGGGCACCAGGACGGTCGTTGCCGGGAGGGCGACGTCGATCGAACCGTCATGGTCGGCCGCGGGGGTGATCGAGGTGATGACACCATCGGTGATCGTGATCACCACGTCATCGAGGTGCGAGAACTCGGTGGGAGAAGGCGTCTGAAATACCGAGGCGCGTACAGAGGTCATCCCTGCAGAGCGTACGTGGTCAAGCGCCTTTGAGTAATTGCGAGATCTTGTACGCCACTTTGGCTTCACTGTCTGTCTTGTCTTCGCGCGCATCGGCTTCAGCGAGAATCCGTCTGCTCGCTCGCACGCCAAGGAAACGGAAGGGCTCGGGTTCCCATCGTCGAGTCTGGTGGCCCACCCACGGCAGCGTGGTGCGATCCGTGTCCGCGCCTTGGATCAACTCCGCCATGGTCCGCCCCGCCAAGTTTGCTGCCGCCACCCCCTCGCCGACATATCCACCGAGCACGCCAATGCCGGTCCGCCTGTCGAAGCCAAGACTGGGAACCCAGTCCCGGGGAATGCCGAGCACGCCACCCCAGCGATGGGTGAAGGTGACGTCCTTGAGCACTGGCAACATGTCGATCAGCGTTTGACGAATGAGGGCATGTGAGCCGTCGTGAGTCTCGGCGTGGCTGCTGATCGCCGAACCGAACAGGTAGGGCACCCCACGCCCACCGAACGCCAACCGGTTGTCTTCGGTTCGTTGCCCGTAGATGACCATGAATCGATCGTCGGAGAATGTGGGGCGACCAGCGAGTCCGATTTCGTCGAACATCGTTTCGGGGAGTGGTTCCGTTGCAATCATGAGGGAATACACCGGGAGAAGTGTTCGCTTTTCGCCCTCGAGATCTCGCGTGTAGGCCTCGGTGGCCCGCACAACGATCTCAGCGTGCACCGTCCCATGGCTCGTGAGCACAACGTTGGGTTGGATGCTCCTCGCGGCCGTGCCCTCCACGATTTTCACTCCAGCGGCTTCAACGACGTTCGCAAGACCGCGTGTCAGTCGAGCGGGGTCGATCGCCGCACAGTCTGGCGAATAGATGCCGCTTCGTGTCTTTGTCGCGTTCAGGTGGGTACGAGCGTCTTCGGCGCTCAACAATTGACCGTGCGCGCCGGCTTCGGACATCTCGTCGCGTTGGCGTCTTTCTTGGGGTCCGTTCCTCGCCAGCCGGATCCAACCTCCCTTTGCGTAGCCGCACGCGATTTCCTCGGCCGCGCTGACGCGACCGATCTCGTCGACGGCGTCGTGCATGGCTCGGACGAGACGCATTGCGTCATCCATGGACGACCATTGGGAGTACTTCTCGGGCCCGACGGCGAGGCCTCCTTCGGCCCATCCACCGTTGCGACCCGATGCACCAAAACCGCAGAAATCGCGCTCGATGATCATGATGCTGAGCGTCGGGTCGAGTTTGCTCAGATAGTACGCGGTCCAAAGACCACTGAAGCCACCTCCGACTATTGCGACATCAACTTGGGTGTCGCCTTCGAGGCTGTCGCGCCGATCGATGGCACCCAACTGGTCGAGCCAGAGTGCGGTGGTGGTGGCGTCTCTGAGGAATTCATCAGTGTTCGACATCGATCGGGAAACTATCGGACGACAGCGGGTTTGGCGAGAAATATGTCCGCGGTATTTCGTATCCGAAGAAAATTCGACTCTTGGCCTCGAAATCACTAGTTTTGCCTTCCATGTCGTCGATCCATCTCGAAACGTCGATTCCGGGCCCAAAGAGCGTGGAGATCGTCAATCGCCGGCGAGCCTCAATGTCCGCAGGCGCCGCGTTCCTCACCGAGCTGGCCGTGGAATCGGCGACGGGTGCGGTTGTCAGCGACGTCGATGGGAATCGACTCCTCGATTTCGCTGGTGGTATCGGTGTGTTGGCGGCAGGTCACTGCCCACCATCGGTCACCGCGGCAATCAAAGCCCAGGCCGATGAACTTCTCCACATCTGTGGGATCGTCGCCACCCATGATGCGATGGTCGAGCTTGCCGAGGCGCTGAATGCCGCAGCCCCAGGTGACTTTGCAAAGAAGACGCTCTTGATGAATTCTGGCGCTGAGGCGCTCGAGTCGGCGGTGAAGATTTCTCGGGTGGCTACCGGTCGCGCCGGGATCATGGTGTTCGAAGGCGGCTACCACGGCCGGACGAACATGACGATGTCCATGACGAGCAAGTACGGCTTGTTCAAAAAGGGTTTCGGTCCATTTGCGTCGGAGGTCTACCGGATTCCCTATCCGAACGTGTTGCGACGGCCGCCGGGCACCGACCCGGAGCAGTTCGTTGGCTGGTCGATCGATCGGCTTCGAGATGCCTTGATATCTCAGGTCGATCCATCTGCGTTGGCTGCGATCGTGATCGAACCCGTCCAAGGCGAAGGTGGCTTCATCCCAGCGCCTGCGCCCTACCTCCGAGCGATTCGCGACATCTGTGATGAACATGGCATCGTCATGGTGGCCGATGAAGTCCAGGCCGGGTTTGGTCGTACCGGAAGACTCTTCTCCATCGAACACAGTGGAGTGGCCCCTGACCTCATCACGATGGCCAAGTCGATGGGCTCAGGCATGCCGATCTCGGCGGTGACCGGTCGCGCTGAACTCTTGGATGCACCACATCCTGGCGGCATGGGCGGAACGTACAGCGGAAACCCCGTCGCCTGCGTCGCGGCGATCGAGACGTTGAAGATCATCAACACGCCAGAGTTCTTGGAGCGAGCCACCGTCGTCGGCGAACGACTTCGCGCAGGGCTCGAGGTCATTCGTTCGCGACATCCCGAACGTGTTGCCGAGGTTCGTGGGCTCGGACCGATGTTGTGTATCGAATTGGTGTCCGACGAACATCTCGAACCAGATCCGGATCTGACGCTCGCGATCACGAAGGCGACCTTGGCGCGGGGCCTCATCACGATCCGAGCAGGGTTGTACAGCAACTGCGTTCGTCTCTTGCCGCCCTTGACCATCACCGACGAGCAGATCGACGAGGCCCTCGCAGTCCTCAACGACGCCATCGACGAGGCAATCGCATGAGCCGCCCATATCGAGGACGCCGGCCTGGCGGGATCGAGCGGTGTGGAAGGCAAGTGAGCCGCCCATATCGAGGACGCCGGCCTGGCGGGATTGAGCGGTGCGGACCATGACGAGCTCTATTCGTCCGGCGATACGCGTTCTCGATGTCTCGGGAACCCCTGAGCAGATGGGTGCGGCTCATGGTGGCGCGCACGCCGAGGAGATTCGCAAGTACACGAACGATCGAGTCGAGCTCGTCGCGTCCGGATTGTGGAGTGGTGGCCCTCTGGCACGCTCCGAAGTGCTCGAGATCGCCGAGTCGATGCTTCCAGCGCACGAGGCCTTCGATGCAGCGCTCCACGAGGAGATGTTGGCCATGGCGGACTCGGCGGGGATCACGCCGGCGGAGGCCATCGTCGTCGGTGGGTTCACGGATTTCGTCGACACGGTGCGCGCTGTCGTTGGCGGACCGATGCCCGAGTCGGTGATCGAGGACGACTGCACCGCGATGATCGTGCCGAATCATCGGGCGGGTGGTCACGGAATCTTCGGTCAGACATGGGACATGCATGACGATGCGACGGACCACGTCGTGTTGCTGCGCATTGCGCCCGACGACGCACCTGCTGCGCTCGTGTTCACCACGACGGGGTGCCTCGGTCAGATCGGTATGAACAGCGAAGGTGTTTGCGTCGGAATCAACAACTTGGTCGGGCTCGATGGCACTCGCGGCGTGAATTGGACGTCGGTCGTGCGAGGGATGCTCAAGACCAGCAGCGCAGCAGAGGCAAGGGATGTACTTCTCGCCGCCGATCTCGCTGGTGCGCACAATTTCTTGATCTTCGACAAACACGGGGTCGGGTTCGACGTGGAGGCGATGCCGTCGGCGCGTCCTGTGCTCGAGCTGGGTGAGACGCCGATCGTGCACACCAACCACACCGTCTTGCCCGAGTCGAGCGCCGTACAGGCCGAGAAGGCACCCGGACTCATGGACAGCTCCCAGTCGCGATACGACACGGCAGTCGAATTGCTGGCCGATGGTGATGTCGATGTCGAGCGCGTATTCGAGATCACGCGTGATCCAGGTGCGATCTGCCAGTCGCCGGTACCGCCATATAACATCGAATCGAGCGGAGCGGCCGTGATGCGCCCGTCGACGCTCGAGTTCTGGGCCTGTTGGGGCCAACCGATCGCCAACGAGTACGAAAAGATCGAGTTCCCCCATTCACCTGACTCGGCGGTCTCGGCCCATATCAACCATGCCGGCCTGGACCGATCGAGCGGTGTGGGCCGTGAGTCCGCCCATATCGACCAACTAGTAGCGATCGGTCCGACCTCGGGGCTGCAGTACGTGCGGATGACAAAGTCGATGTGCAAGGCAATGGAGGCGCTCGAGCTTGAAGCGTTCCCCACGGCCGATCCTGCCGACCTGTACGACGAACAGTCGCTGCTGATCCTGGCGGAGGAGTTTCCCGAGGGGAGTGTGGTCGGGTTCGACGGTGATGACCGGGCCGACCCGGTTGCCGTTGGTCTTGGGGTACGAACACAATTCGACTTCGATCACCCGCAGCACGTATTGAAGGAACTGCTCGCTGATGCGCCGACCGAGTCTGGCGACGACCCCGACGCACCTTGGTACTACGGCACTGACATCGTTGTTCGCCCCGACTATCGACGGCGCGGCATCGGGCGCGAGCTCTATGACCTCCGCAAGCAGATGTGTATCGATCTGAACCTGGCCGGCATCGTCGCCGGTGGGGTGATCCCCGGCTACGCCGAACACAAGGACGTGCTGTCCGCCGACGACTACGTGGCCAAGGTGGTCGCGGGTGAGCTGTACGATCCGACCCTCACGTTCCAGCTCGAGAACGGTTTCGAGGCACCGTGTGCCTTGGCCGACTACATCAAGGACCCTGCGGTCAATAATTTCGCGTCGCTGATCGTGTGGCACAACCCCCGGTACATGCCATGCGATGTCGACGCTGCTTCTGGCGGTGACCGCTCGTGAGCATCCACATCGACGACATCGACCGCGAACTCATCCGAATTCTGCAGGGCGACGGGCGCACGCCGTTTTCTCAACTTGGACGTGTGGTCGGATTGAGCGACGCGGCGTGTCGGCAGCGAGTCATGCGCCTTCTGGAGGATGGGGTGATCGACATCGTTGCGGTCACCGACCCGGTGAAGTTGGGCCTCGGATATCAGGCCATGGTCGCCATCAACGTCGGCGGCGACATTCGCAAAGTGGCGCTCGAGATCGGCACGATGGATGACGCGGTGTACGTCGTCATGACCACGGGTCGGTATGACCTTCTCGTCGAGGTGGTCGTGAGAGATGCCGACGCGCTGGTCGACGTTTCGAACACGCTGCGAATGATGGACGGTGTGCGATCGATCGAAGTGATGTCGTACATCGGTCTCACGAAGCAGACATACGACTGGGGGGTCGGATGAGGAGCGCAGCTTGCGAAGCGAGTGATGTGATCCTGCCGTCCGCGCAGGTCGACGTTTCGGGGGCGGTGGGATGAGCGCCGAGAATCTCGACGGCGATCAGGCCTTCCGTTCGACCCAGCTCGAGGGTCGCGATCGCGAGATGACCTGGGGTGGGGCCACCTCATTTCTGCGTCGCAACTACACGCGCAATCTCGACGAAGCCGACATCGTCGTCACCGGCATCGCATTCGACATGGCGACCTCGAATCGGCCGGGTGCACGGTTCGGGCCGCGAGCGATTCGGGCTGCCTCCACTGGTCTTGCCGAGCTCGATGCCTACCCGTTCGGGTTCGATCCGTTCGACACGCTGCGGGTTGCCGACTACGGCGACTGCTTCCTCGATTTTGGTCATGTCGAAGAGATGCCCGCTCGTATCGAGGCACATGCCGACGAGATTCTCGAGAGCAACACGATGATGATCGCCCTCGGCGGCGACCACTACGTGACGTACCCAATACTCAAGGCCCACGCGAAGAAGTTCGGCAAGCTCTCGCTGATCCACTTCGATGCTCATTGCGATACATGGGACGACGAAGAGGGCCGTATCGACCACGGGTCGATGTTCTTGCGGGCGCTGCGCGAAGGCATCATCGATCCGGCGACGTCCGTGCAGATCGGCATTCGTACGCACAACTCCGATACTCATGGGTTCACGATCCTCGGAGCGCCTTGGGTGCACCGCGAGGGAATCCCCGCCGTGCTCGACAAGATCCGCGAGGTGGTCGGCACGAACAAGGCCTACCTCACCTTCGACATCGATTGCCTCGACCCGGCGTTCGCGCCCGGCACGGGAACGCCAGTCAGCGGCGGGCTGACGACCGCGCAGGCGTTGGAGGCCATTCGGGGGATGAGCGAATTCGACATCGTCGGCATGGACGTGGTCGAGGTGTCGCCGTCGTATGACGTGAGCGAGGTGACGGCGCTGGCAGCAGCGACGATTGCCCACGATTTCATTTGTGTACAGGCGGTTAAGGCCGGAGCTATCAAGCAGGAATACGGGTTGGAGTAACCAATCATGGGGGAAGTACTGATGGGGGAGGACGGAATGCAAGACGACCGAGCAACGGGGTCGGCGACTGCGGCCGTGACCATCGACGGCGTCACGAAACGGTTCGACGATGTCGTGGCTGTTGATGCGGTCGATCTCGAGATCGCCGATGGTGAGTTCTTTGCCATGCTCGGTCCGTCGGGCTGTGGCAAGACGACGACACTGCGAATGATTGCGGGTCTCGAGTTCCCGACCGAGGGCAGCCTCAAGATCTTTGGCGAGGAGGTTGGCACCCTCCCGCCCAACAAACGTCCGGTGAACACCGTGTTCCAGAACTACGCGTTGTTTCCGCACATGAACGTGCTCGACAACGTGAGCTTCGGGTTGCGCATGAACAAGGTCGACAAGGCAACAGCGCATACAAAAGCGCGAGAACTCATCGACCTCGTTCAGCTGAGCGGGATGGAGAAGCGGCGCCCGAACCAACTCTCGGGCGGGCAACAGCAACGTGTTGCTCTGGCGCGAGCCCTGGTGAACGAACCAAAGGTTTTGCTGCTCGATGAACCCTTGGGTGCGCTCGACTTGAAGTTGCGCCACGAGATGCAGACCGAGCTGAAGTCGCTTCAACGAGAGTTGGGTGTCAGCTTCGTGTTCGTCACGCACGATCAAGAAGAAGCGATGGCGATGAGCGATCGGATTGCCGTGATGCACGACGGTAAGTTGCTACAGGTCGGGCCCCCCGATGAGATCTACGAACGTCCCGCCAACCGGTTTGTCGCCGACTTCATCGGGCAAACCAACCTGTTGGAAGCAACGGTCGAGGATGCAGACAACATCATCCTCACGAACGGGACTCGCCTGAGAGCGCCCAACCCGATCGCACCAGGAACACCGGTGGCCATGAGCCTGCGACCCGAGGCCATCAGCATCGGCGCACGAGGGACCACACCGGCCGAGCACGCCGCTACCAGCCTCGAAGGCCAGGTCGCCTCGGTGACCTACCTCGGGCATGCGATCGACTACGTCGTGAAGATCGGCTGGATCGATCTCGAAGTTCGCGGCGATGCCACCGCAGGACACGATCGGTTCTCGGCGGGTGACGAGGTCAGCGTGTGGTGGGACCGCACCTCTGACTGGGTGGTCGCCGACTGATGACCGCCGTCCAGGAATCTCCTTCCGAGCTCGGCGACCACGTCGATCTCGATGTCGCGAACGAACGGAAGCGGCAGCGTCAGGGTTTTCTCATGGCTCTGCCCGCCTATCTGTACCTGATCATCTTCTTTGCCTTCCCGCTGATCATCGTCGTCGTCTATTCGTTCGCCACGCGGAATCGATTCGGCGGCACCGACTTGTCGGGTTGGAATCTCGAGTCCTACGGGAAACTCGGTGACCCGATCGTCCGAGACATCCTGTTTCGATCGCTCGGTCTTGCGATCATGACCACCGTCATCTGTTTGCTGGTTGCGTATCCGTTTGCGTACTTCTTGGCGACACGTCGACCCGCGGTCAGAAACCTGATGTTGGTCTTCGTGATGATCCCGTTCTGGTCGAACTTTCTCGTTCGCAACTACGCATGGCGCGTGCTGCTCGGCAACGACGGGCCGGTCTCACAGCTCACCGAGGCAATCGGGTTGGGCGAGACTCGTATCCTGTTCACGCCGACCGCGGTCGTGTTGGGCCTGGTGTACGGCTTCTTGCCGTTCATGATCTTGCCGCTCTACGCCGCCATCGAGCGGATGGATTGGAGTCTTCTGGAGGCCAGTCGTGATCTTGGTGCGACCGGGTTCCAGACCTTTCGCAGCGTCACACTTCCGCTGTCGATGCCGGGTGTGATCGCGGGTTCGATCCTGGTGTTCATTCCCAGTCTGGGCGCGTATGTCACGCCTGAGATCCTCGGTGGCGGCAAGCAGGTTCTGCTGGGCAGTTACATCGTCACGCAGTTCCTCACGGCTAGGAACTGGCCGGTCGGGGCGGCCTCGTCGACGGTGCTCATGGCGATCATGCTCGCCGCGACACTGGTGTACTTCCGCAAGGGCGGGAGGACGCTCTAGTGGCCACACCAAAAGAACTCCGTGGCGGCACCCGCTGGGCGCTGAGCATCAACGCTCTGCTCGTATACGTCTTCTTCTACGCACCGATTGCCTTGTTGGTGCTGTTCTCGTTCAGCGACGACAACCTGGTCGGCCGCTGGGGTGGTTTCACCCTGCGGTGGTATGGCGACTTCGCCGAGAACGACGAAGTGCAATCGGCGCTCGGCGTGTCGGTGCGGGTGGCGATTCTGTCGACACTCATCTCGGTGGTGCTCGGAACACTGTCCGCTCTGGCGCTCGAGCGATATCGCTTCAAGGGCAACCGCATCTTCGATGCACTTCTCTATCTGCCCGTCATCATTCCCGACGTCACGATGGCGGTGATGATGTTGATCTTCTTCACGAGCCTCGACGACCTCATTGGCTTGCAGGTCACCAAGGGGTTCTCGACGATCACGCTCAGCCACATCGCGTTCAGCATCAGCTTCGTGTCGATCGTGGTTCGGGCTCGTCTCGCGGGCATGACCGAAACCCTCGAGGAAGCTGCACAAGATCTCTATGCCTCGCGTTGGCAGGCGTTCCGATTTGTCACGTTGCCGCTGATCCTGCCTGGGGTCATCGGCGGAGCGTTGCTGGCGCTCACCTTGTCGCTCGACGATGTCGTGATCACCCAGTTCGTCGCCGGGCCTGGTTCGACCACACTCCCGGTCTACGTGTTCGGTCTCATTCGCCGTGGCGTGTCGCCACTCATCAATGCGGTCTCGGTGGTCATGCTCGCCGCATCGGTCTTTCTCGTCGTACTGTCACTGTTTGCCCAGCGGGCTCGTGGCGGGACGACAACCTGAATCTCGAAACAAAAGAACCCTGGAGGGTATTGTGAAATTGAAGCGAAAGATGCGGTTTGTCGCCGCAATGACAGCGGTGGCGTTGGTCGCCGCGGCATGTGGAGGCGATGACGACGCTGCTTCGGCGGCCGAGTGCGAAGCGGGGCAGACCGATGGTCCGCTCGCCATCTACAACTGGACCGAGTACATGGACCCCGAGCTCAAGGACGCGTTTGCGGCCGAGTTCGGTGTCGAGGTCACCGAGGACAACTACGACTCGAACGAAGCGATGCAGCCGATCATCAATGCAGGTGGTTCGGGCTACGACTTCATCGTGCCGTCTGACTACATGGTGTCGATCATGATCGACGCCGGCGACATCCAGCCGCTCAACAAGGACGCAATCCCGAACATCTCAAACCTCTCCGCAGACTTTGCGTCGGGGCTGCCATATGACCCCGAGGGCACCTACACCGCGCCGTACCAATGGGGTACGACCGGTCTTGGTGTCGACCTCTCCGTGACCGGTGAAGACGTTCCTCGAACCTGGGGCCTGATCTTCGACGCCGACCTCGCAGCCCAGTACGGCCTCGACGGACAGGTCGCGACCTTGTTGAACGACCCACGAGAGACCCTCGGTGCGGCGCTCAAGTACCTCGGGTACTCGCTCAACACGACCAGCGAGGCTGAACTCACCGAAGCACAAGAGCTCGTGACCGGTGCGTTGGATCGCGTCGCCGCCTTCGATTCCGACCAGTACGACGAATTGCTGGTGACCGGAGACTCTGCGGTCGCCCATGGCTACAGCGGCAACTTCTTGTTCCAGTTCCTCGATGCCGAGAATCCAGATCAGTACACCTACTTCGTCCCAGAAGAGGGTGGCACGCGTTGGATCGACAACATGGCGATCCCGAAGGACGCGCCGCATCCCTGCACTGCACACACGTTCATCGACTTCCTGCTCGACGCCGAGCGCGGAGCTCAGTTGACGAACTGGAATCTGTACGCCAGCCCGAACGAGGCAGCCGTCGAGTTCATCGATCAGGAAGTTCTCGACGACCCAATCGTGTACCCGACCGACACCTCGAAGCTCGAAGAGATCGAGGACACGGGTGACTTCGAGACCAACTTCAGCGACTCCTTCATCGCTGCAAAGGGGTAACGGACCCTTCGATGGCAGCGGCTCCGCCGCGATTCTGCCATCTACGGGTTTGCCGTTCTGCTCTCCGCCTCCGGCGGGCGTTCATTCGCCACGCAGGCTTTACGCCGGGGACGGTCAGAACGGGTAGATAGGCAAGCTCTTTCTCCGCCTCCGGCGGGCGTTCATTCGCCACGCAGGCTTTACGCCGGGGGCGGGGGAAACATGTTCAAGAGAAACGGTGATGTGATGGATCGTGCGTTCGACAATTTGGAAGCTATGGCCGGTCGGCTCGAGGCTGACCCTGACCGTCCTGATCAGTTCGTGTCGGGTGATCCCGCGTGGATGTATGCCGCGCTGACCGAAGGCAACGTCGAGTCCGGAATCTGGACATCGGAAGTCGGTGTCTGGGACGAGGCTGACTATCCCGTCGATGAGGTCATGGTGGTCACCAAGGGCCACCTGCGCATCACCAACGCGGATGGCACGGTGCACGACCTGACCGAAGGTGACATTTTTGCTCTGCCAAAGGGTTGGGCTGGTCGGTGGGAAGTGATCGAACCCATGGCAAAGATCTATGTGATCGTTCCATGAGCGCGAGCGTCGATCAGGCCGCAGTCGACGCGGCCGTGCGCGACGCGAAACCCGCCGTGTATTGGAGCGATCGCAGTTTTGCGCCGGACCTCGGCGAGTCGCTCACGGGTGCCCACCAAGCCGACCTCGTCATCGTGGGCGGTGGCTTCACGGGCCTGTGGGCCGCGCTGCAGGCCATCGAAGAATCGCCGGGTCGGTCGGTTCACGTGGTCGAAGCCGAACGGATTGGCCATGGTGCCTCGAGCCGAAATGGCGGCTTCTGCGAGGCGTCACTCACGCACGGGTTGTTGAACGGGCTGTCGCATTGGCCCAACGAGATCGCGGCGCTCAGTCGCATGGGCAACGAGAACCTTGCCGGACTCTTGGCCGACATCGATCGCCTTGAAATCGATGCCGCGGTCGAGGTCACCGGCACGATGAATGTCGCAACGCAGCCGTGGCAAGTGGACGACATGGGCGAGTACGCCGAAACGCTGCGTGCGCATGGCGAAGATGCGGAGCTGCTCGACGCGGCTGCGACGCGTGCCGAGGTCGATTCGCCGACGTATCTCGCCGGTGTCATCGAGCCAAGCGGCACAGCGATCATCGACCCCGCCAAATTGGTGTGGGGCCTGCGGGCCACCGTGGAGAGACTCGGCGTCGTCGTTCACGAGAACAGCCGTGTCACCTCGATCGACCCGAACGAGTCTTCGCTCACCGTTCGAACGGCGGCCGGCGCAATCGCCGCCGAGCGGGTGTTGGTTGCCACCAATGCATGGGCAGAACCCGAAAAGCAGATCCGCAACTACGTGATCCCGATCTATGACCACGTGTTGATGACCGAACCGCTCAGCTCCAGCCAGATGGCGGCAATTGGATGGGGAGCGCGGCGTGGCCTCTCGGACTTCGCCAACCAGTTCCACTATTACCGGCTCACCGAAGACAATCGCATTCTGTGGGGTGGGTACGACGCCAACTACTACAAGGGCAATGGAATGGGCCCCGAGTTCGAGCACCGGATCGACTCGCACATCACAATCGCCAGTCACTTCTTCGAGACTTTTCCACAATTGGAAGGGCTCGGGTTTTCGCACCGGTGGGCGGGCCCCATCGGTACGACGTCGAAGTTCACCGCAGCGTTCGGGACGAAGTACGACGGGCGTCTGTCCTGGGTGGCGGGATACACCGGTCTGGGCGTTGGGGCCTCTCGTTGGGGCGCGCGAGTCGGACTCGACCTGGTCGATGGCCGGATGTCTGAACGCACCCAGCTCACGATGGTCCGGCGCAAGCCTTTGCCGTTTCCTCCCGAGCCGCTTCGAAACGTGGTGATTCAGTTCACCCGAAGCCAGATCGCGAAGGCTGATGCGAATGAGGGAAAGCCGGGACTGTGGCTCTCGTTGCTCGAACGTTTTGGAATCGGATTCGATAGCTGAAGCAGCTCGAACGGTCACTTGTCGCAGGCGATGCCGTCTCCGTCTGGATCGAGTTTGTAGGGATCGATCTCAGGGTCGACCACCATGAGTGGACCCGAGACAAACTCGGGACCGTTGCCGCCTCTGCCTCCTCCACGCTTGTTGCAGTCGACATCAGAAGCGAATGGGACGCACACACCTGTGTAAGCAGGATGACACGGCGGATCGATCGTCGTGCTCACCTCAGTCGTCGATGGGGTTGTGGTCGTCGTGGTCGCTTCTGTTGTCGTTGTTGGTCGGCTTGTCGTCGATGGGGTTGTGGTCGTCGTGGTCGCTTCTGTTGTCGTTGTTGGTCGGCTTGTCGTCGACGGGGGCGTGGCGGTGCGGCCACGGCCCGGTTCACTCGTCGATTCAGGGGGTTCGGTTCCGATGTTGACCGCCGCGACATCGTTTGAGGCCGTGGTCGTCGTGACCACCGCGGCTGGCTGTCCTTGGGTCGGGGCCGTTTTGGCCACCCGATGGTCGCCCGCCGGTTCTCGCGCGACCGTCGTGGATGAACGATCCGGTTCTGCTTCTGGTCGAACGGTCGGTGAAGTGTGGTTGCTGGCCGTGGTTGTATCGCCTAGCGACAGGGGAAGAGCGGCACTCTTGGACTCGGTCGAAGGCTGACGGGGCGGAGAAGTTGCAGGCGCAATGAGCGTCGCGTTCGACGGGTCATTCGTCGTGGACTCTTGAAGTGAGGTGGCCGGGTCGGAGCCAGACTTTATGAGGCGAGCGGTCAGCTGTTGGCTGGGTTCGCCCACCCGTGGGGTGGACTGACTCCTGTTCGTTCCCAACGCGACCAGCAGCACAACGAACAACACCGTTGAGAAACAGACAACGGGAACGAGACGTCTCTTGTGAGGTGTCGACGGTGCGGATTCGGATGATGACCGCAACAGAACGTCAGGCTCCTGGGCGAACCCGAGCCTGAGTGGTCTGTGAGTCGACTCATCCTCGAGCGGTCGTTCGAACAAGAGCTCGAATTCTTCGGGAGTTATCGGCTGCCAATCAGGTGTCATTTTCGCTGCTTCTCACACACCGCGACCGCATGAACTCATGAAGCTATCAGAACCTACCGATCGGGACCTTTTGCTCGTGATGATTGACGTGCGGTGGTGAGACGGGCGACGTTCAGCTGATGGTGTCACAGCACATCTCTAAGGTTGTTTTCGCGAATCCAAATTTCGATTCGGATTCGCGTCTAGGCGTTTGTAGGCTTGTCTGCTGGTCCGGTTCGTCTTTGTGCGCACCGAGGCCAGATTTGTTTGACAACAGATGCCCTGCTCCGAAATCCGGGGCCTCGGTGAAAGCCGAGTCCACAGGGAGGTACTTGCACATATGCGAGCCTATGAATTGATGGTCATCTTTGATGCTGACGTTGCGGATGCAACGGTTCAGGGTCATTTGAAGACACTGATCTCCGAGACCGTCGAAGCCGACGGTGGCTCGGTCGCCAAGGTCGATCACTGGGGCAAGCGTCGCTTCGCCTATCCGATCAACCACAAGAACGAAGGCACCTATCTGGTGCTCGAGATCTTGCTTCCAGAGCGCAAGGATCTGTCTACCCAAGATCGTGCTCTCCGTCTCGCGGACGATGTCGTTCGCCACAAGATCATCCGGTTGCCCGAAGGAGAAGCCACCCGACGTGGCCTTCTGGGCGCCCCAGCTTCGGCATAAGAGCCGGAAAGGCGAACCACCATGGCATTTGACAACACCATCACAATCGTTGGAAACCTCACCCGAGATCCCGAACTTCGTTTCACCCCTGGTGGAGCGGCTGTCGCGAACTTCGGCGTGGCCTGGAACTTGAAGGGCCGCGACGGAGCCGAGGACAAGGTCTCGTACTTCGATGTCACGTGCTGGCGTCAGCTTGCAGAAAACGTGAGCGACTCGCTGACCAAGGGCTCCCGTGTCGTCGTACATGGTCGTCTCGATCAGCGGTCCTGGGAGAACCAGGATGGCGAGCGTCGAAGCAAAGTTGAGATCGTCGCCGACGATGTCGCTCCGAGCCTCAAGTGGGCCACGGTGGAACTCACCCGCAACGAATACAAGGGCGACGGCGGCGGACAAGGCCAGGGAGGCGGCGGTGGTCAATACCAACCAGCCCAGAACTCTCCAGCTCAACCAGCCGCAGCGCCCGCGCCGCAGTACGACATGAACGAAGAGCCCTTCTAGGGCCCATCTCAAACAAGGACGAACGATTACTCATGGCCAAGAAGCCACCACCACGCTCGAAGAAGAGCGACAACGGACGCCGCACCAAGAAGAAGGTGTCCGTACTCACGACCGACAAGATCGACTACATCGACTACAAGGACGTGAATCTGCTCAAGCGATTCGTGTCTGACCGCTCGAAAGTTCGTGCACGTCGGGTCACTGGGAACGACACCCAGCAACAAGCTGAGGTCGCACGTGCGATCAAGAACGCCCGTGAAATGGCGCTGTTGCCGTACACGACTCGAGTCACGACGCAGCGCAACAACCGCGACCGCGGACGTGATCGCGGTCCTCGTGACGATGCTCCCCGCGGAGACGCACCGAGCGAATCCGAAGATCTCGACATCGATCTTGACCTTGATGTCGGCGATGCGATCGACGCAGAGGTTGCTGAGGTCGCAGGGATCGAGGAGGCATGATGGACATCATTCTCAAAGCTGACGTGAGCGGACTGGGAACGCGCGGCGACGTGGTTACGGTGGCCGACGGCTACTTCCGCAACTATTTGCTTCCACGTGGACTTGGATACAAGGCCACGAAGGGCGCCGAGGCCGAGGCCCAGGCAATGCGCAAGTCCAGTGCGGCAAAGAACGAGGCCAGCAGGGCCGAGGCCGACAAGGTAGCGGCAGCACTCGTCCCTCAGGTCGTGACCATCGCAGCCAAGACCGCCGAAGGTGGAACCCTCTTTGGGTCCGTCGGCGCCGCGGACATCTCGGCTGCTGTCGAAGAGCAGACCGGACATGTGATCGACCGCAAGGCGTTCAAGCTCGACAACGCACTGAAGGAGCTTGGCCAGCACATGGTGATGACCAGCATCCACTCACAGGTGCAGTTCCCCGTCACGGTGGAAATCATCGCTGACGAGAGCTAGGCAATCGATTTTTGAGGGCCGCACCGCATCGCGGTGCGGCCCTTTGCCGTTTTCAACCCGTCCATTCGGCTGATGCTGTCGCCGATGTAGATCATCCTCTCGAACGAGGGTGAATCCCACTTGTGGGTGATGTATCCGACCTCGGTGATTGCGACGCTGAGTAGGTGAACAAGGAGCTGTTTCGAGAGGTCGCCAAGAGCGTCGCAATTCTGTCCACTGCGTGGGCGGGATACTCGGTCGTTCGCCTGCTCACGACCGGGTCGGTCGACGTTGCCCGTGCCAATGCGGAGATGGTGGATTCACTCCAAGGTGCGCTCGGGATCGGCATCGAAGCAAGTATGCAAGAGGCTCTGCTCGGTGAGGCGGTGGGCACGTTGGCCAACTCGTACTACCTGTTGCACTTTCCCGTCACCGTCATCTTGTTGATCGCCATGTTCGTCCGTCATCGAGCGACGATCTTTCCTGTCGTACGCGACGGTTTGGTCGTGATGACCTTTCTCGGACTGGTCGTGCACCTGGTGTTTCCCCTCGCACCACCCCGCATGCTCGACGACATCATTGATGCCTCCACGATGTATGGGCCGAATCCATATGCCATTCCCGGTAGTGGTGCCGCGAATCAGTTCGCCGCCATGCCCTCGATGCACGTCGCATGGGCTCTGGTGGCTGGGTGGGCTCTCTGGCGTTCGGCGAACACGCCTGTTGTGAGGCTCGTCGGCATCGTGCATCCAGCCCTGACGGTCGTCGTCGTGGTCATCACCGGTCATCATTTCTTGCTCGATGCGATCGTCGGCTCACTCTTTGCCGTCGTTGCGCTAGCCGGCGCATCCGCTTATCACCAGTCCCGTGCGAAAGCTGGGGACAACATGGCACTTGTCCACAGCTCATCCACAGCACAAACCTCGCGAAACCGCGCGATTTCCCCCAGTTACCCACTGGTTCCTCACAACCATTCCCTGGCACCCTTGACGGTGTGCCAACGACTCCCGAAGAACCGGTCGCCAGCGTCTCGATCGAGACCTGCCGTGCCACTGTCACACCCCATCGTCACGATGAGGACGTGCAGTTCTCCTCACTGATGTTCGGTCGGGATTCGATTGATTGGCCGTCAACTGATGGCTGACGCCTACGCAGACGCGCCTCCGTATGAAGACTTCGACGATGGACCTGCTCGGGTCATCGAAGCAAAGACCGGTCGCACGCCGCCGCACAACATCCAGGTGGAGCAATCGCTCATCGGTGTCCTGCTCTTGTCGCGCGATGCAATCGCGAGCGCCCTCGAGGTTGTCGAGCCCGCACATTTCTACCGACCGGCACATCAACACATCTTCGAGGCCATCACCACGTTGTATGGCGCCGGCGATGAGGCCGACGTCGTCACCGTGTCAGATCTGCTCGACCGCAGCGGTTTGCTCGAAGGCATGGGCGGATCTTCGACCCTCATGGATCTGCAGGCACAGGCACCGGCGATCACGGGAGCGAAGAAGTACGCCGAGATCGTTCGCGAGAACGCTCTTCTTCGTCGTCTGATCAGCGTAGGCAACGAGATTGCCGAGATTGCCTACGACCGACCCGAAGATGTCGTCAAGGCTGTCGATCAAGCTGAACACCTGGTGTTCGAAGTGGCCCAGGGTCGTGCGTCCGACACGATGGCCGACATGCGTTCGTTGATCGAGCAGAGCCTCGATCGACTCGAGATGCTCTATGAGCGCGGCGAGGGAATCACCGGTACACCAACGGGCTTCGTCGATCTCGATGAACTTTTGTCCGGCCTGCAACCAAACGCGTTGATCGTCGTCGGTGCGCGACCTGCCATGGGCAAGACGAGTTTTGCGTTGAACCTCGCAGCGCACGCGGCGATCGAGGCGAACAAGCCCACGCTCGTCTTCTCGCTCGAGATGGGCCAGCTCGAACTGTCACAGCGCATGTTGTGTTCAGAATCGCGTGTCGACGCCATGAAGATGCGCGACGGCAAGCTCGACGAAAGCGACTGGACCAAGATCAGTTCCGGTGTCGGACGCCTCTCGGAGGCCCCCATCTGGATCGATGACAATCCGGGCCTGACGGTGATGGACATTCGTGGCCGTGCGCGGCGTCTGAAATCTCAGGTGGGCGACTTGGGGCTCATCGTCGTCGACTACATCCAGCTGATGACCGGTCGGTCGGGAGCGGAGAGTCGCCAGGTCGAGATTTCGGAGATCTCTCGAAATCTCAAGATCCTGGCCCGTGAGCTCGAAGTGCCCGTCGTTGGTTTGTCGCAGCTGTCACGAACGCTCGAGTCTCGCCAGGACAAACGACCAATGTTGTCCGACCTGCGAGAGTCTGGGGCCATCGAGCAGGATGCCGACGTGGTGATGTTCCTGTATCGCGACGAGGTGTACAACGCGGAGAGCCCGGACGCGGGCATCGCCGAAGTCATCATCGCAAAACATCGAAACGGCCCAACCGACACCATCCGGCTGGCCTTCCTGCCCCAATACACCCGCTTCGCGAACATGGCGAGAAACCCTGGGTTGTAGCCGCGGTCGCAATCCGTCGCCTGTCGGCTCCTCGATGCTCGGTGGACTGCCGGAGGCCGTGCCCGCTCGAACCGGCTCCGCAGCTTCGAACTAGCTCGTTACAAGAGCCCTGCCGGAGGCCGTGCCTGGTCGCTGGTCCCTGTTTCCCGCTTCGCTCCCGGCAATCGCACATTCGCCTTCGGCTCGGTGTGCTCTGCGGACTGCGGGAATCCTGCGGATTCCTTGAGGCCGCCAGCCGTTCGTCGTCCCTCCTCAGTCCGGTGCTGGCGGGTGACTGTGCGCATACAGGCTCACGCGTTCAGCTGAGTCCAGCTCCGCTGCCGCGTAGGCACTAGCCCACGAGCTAACAAGGGGTCTGACCCCTTTTTCTAAAAAGGGGTCAGACCCCTTGTGTCGGTCGTCACATGTGTGTCTATGCGCACGAGGAGCTGCCAGCGCGCACGGGAGCTCGCGGAGCGACCAACTCGGCTTCGCCGGATCTCGACCGGAAGTGTCGAGGTGTGATCGGAACGTGGGAGGGCGGAAGCCACGGACCAGGACCGAAGTTCTGGCGTGATGCGTGGAGGGAGTCGTGACTCCCACCCTGAATCCCACTGCGTGTCCAGCGAGGGCGAATCACCAGACACAAGTAGCATCGGGACCGATCTCGAACATCTTGAGAGGGAATTGTGCTGCTTGCCCAAGTCGAGCTCCTTGGAGACAACTTCCTGCCTCTTCTGGCATTGGCCTTTGGCGCTGCACTCGTTCTCGGGCCCGGCTTTGCGCTTGTGAAGCCGCCACCCGATCTCGACGAGAATGACCTCGAGCGCCCACCGCTCGTTCGCACGTTGGTGTTCATCGGCATCGGCTTGATCATGACCGTATGGGCGCTTGCGACGCTCCTGTCTGGTTGACGACGAGCGACAGAGTTGCTCTTCACGCCCTGGCGGGACGTCATTATGATACGTGAATGGGTATAAATCGTACGTCAGATGTATCACGTGAGTACTCACTGAGTGATCGGTACTTGGCGGCCGAAGGCTCGGTGTTCCTGTCAGGTGTTCAGGCGCTGGCGAGAATCCCCAGCGAACAGTTGCGACGGGACCGCGCCGTCGGGCTCAACACGGCGGCCTTCGTCTCGGGATATCCCGGTTCTCCACTCGGGGGATTCGATCTCGAGATGGCGAGAATGTTGAAGACGATGGGGGGCGAGTTCGCTATCGAGCATCTTCCCGCCGTGAACGAGGAGCTGGGCGCGAGTGCGGTGATGGGTTCACAGCTGGCCGCGGAGCGGCCGGACGTGCAGTACGACGGAATCGTCGGCATTTGGTACGGCAAGGCGCCGGGTCTCGATCGCGCGACTGACGCGTTGCGACATGGTGTGTTTGCCGGATCGAGCGCCCTTGGAGGAGCGCTGGCGCTGGTTGGCGACGATCCGTCTGCGAAGTCATCGACCATGCCATCGTCGTCGGACGCCGCCCTGGTGGATCTACACATGCCGATTCTGTATCCGAGAGACCCGGCGGAGTGTTTGGAGCTAGGACTCCACGGCATTGCAATGTCACGTGCCACCGGTCTGTGGTCTGCGCTGAAGGTCGTCACAGCCGTGGCTGATGGGACCGCAACCGTCCACCTTCCCGTACTTCACGCAGAGCCGGTGATCCCGCAACAGATCGTCGAAGGCCAGGTCTGGCGTTCGAAGCCGTCGGCGCAATTTCTTGGGCCAAGGATGGTCGAAGTTGAACGAGAGTTCCATGAGATTCGTAGTGCACTCGCCCTTCGGTACGGGGTTGAGAACAAACTCAACCAGACCCCGTCGAACCCCTCGGATGCATGGATTGGGATAGTGGCGACGGGCTTCACGTTTGGTGAAGTGCGCGAAGCGCTGCGTCGTTTGGGGCTTTCGTCCCTGGATGACATCTCTCGAGCTGGGATTCGGTTGCTCAATCTGCGCATGCCGATTCCGTTCGATACCCAGTCGATCGTGCACTTCGCCAATGGTCTCGAAGAGATCTTCGTCATTGAAGAGAAGAATCCAACGCTCGAACGTTTGGTTCGAGATGCCCTGTACCCGACGTCGATGCGACCACGGGTCGTTGGCAAGACCGACAACGAGGGCGTGCAGTTGCTGCAGTCATACGGTCGTCTCGACGCTGATCACATCATTCAAGCGCTGCGCTCTCGGCTCGAGAAAAGGCTCGGCGATCGCCTCGCCCCCGAACCACCGAAGAAGCCAACCCGTATCCCACTGGCGGTGCAACGAGCGCCGTTCTTTTGTTCGGGCTGCCCCCACAACTGGGGGACGAAGGTGCCAGAAGGGAGCGTGGTCGGTATGGGAACTGGATGCCACGGAATGACGCTCTTGATGGATGAGGAGCGAGTCGGCGACAGCATCGGCATCACCGCCATGGGCAATGAAGGTGCGCAGTGGCTGGGCATGGAACGTTTCGTCGACACCACACACGTCTTTCAGAACTTCGGCGACGGCACGTACTTTCACTCCGGGCAACTCGCTGTCCAAGCCGCCATTGGGGCTGGTGCGAACGTCACATTCAAGATCTTGTACAACCACACCGTGGCGATGACCGGTGGGCAGGAAACCTCTCACCGGGTCCAACCAGCGTCATTGGCGTCGATTCTGCTCGAGCACGGCGTCAAGAAGGTCTCGATCACCACCGACGACGTGGATTCGTATCGTCGAGTCTCGCTGCCAGGCGGAGTGACCGTCCACGACCGGACCAAGATTCTCGAAGTGCAACGAGAATTGGCGATCATTCCGGGCGTCACCGTGCTCATACATGACCAGGACTGTGCGGCGGAGGTTCGTCGCGCAAGAAAGCGCAAGACGCTCGATACGCCCAAGACTCGGGTGGTGATCAACCACCGGATATGTGAGGGCTGCGGTGATTGTGGCGATGTGAGCAGTTGTTTGTCGGTGCAGCCGGTCGAAACACCACTTGGCCGAAAGACCACGATTGATCAGGCCAGTTGCAATCTCGACCTCTCATGCCTGCAGGGTGATTGCCCAGCCTTCATGACCGTCGATGTGGAGGACGATGCGGTCGGTTCGATCGCCGGCAGCGCGTTGCCCGACCCGACGATCATTTCTGTACCGGAGCCCGATCCGACCATCGAGACGACGGTGTTGCGACTCGCGGGTATCGGCGGCACCGGGGTCGTGACGGTGGCCCAGGTGATAGGCACTGCGGCCACGATCTCGGGCTTCACCGCTCTTGGCCTCGACCAGACCGGCCTTTCCCAGAAGGCCGGTCCCGTCATCAGCGATCTCACGATCGTCACACAGTCGACCGAGGCAGCAAGGAAAAATCGAACGAACGCGCCTGGCGAACGTCAGATCGACGTCGCCTTGGCATTCGATCGACTCGTGGGCGTCAGCGGCAGTGCCCTAGCGGGTATGCGAGCTGGAACGCAGGTCTTCGCCTCGAGCACCGGAACCCCCACGGGACGCCAGGTCACCAATCCAACGATCGAGACCCCAGCGGACAACGTGCTCTCGGATCGCTTCACTGCGGAGACGGGCCAGCCGCCATTCACGATCGGTGCGACCGCTCTCGCTGACGGACTGACGGGAACGCCGGCGACGGCCAACATGTTGCTTCTCGGAGCTGCGCTCCAGTCGGGCGCAATCCCGCTCGAACTGGATGCTGTACGGCAAGCGATCGAGCTGAACGGAGTGGCTGTCGAGGCCAACGAATTGGCACTCGAGTGGGGTCGTCGATTGTGGCACGCACGCGACGATGTCTACGCGCTTCTGGAGGTGAGCGAGATGCCCTCGGTCGACCGGGATCCGATTCCGGAGAACCTGAGGACGGCGATTGCGCATCTCGAGCTTCCGTCCAGCGAGCGACTCGAGTTGGAGATGCTCACCGGTGATGCGGTTGCGCATCAAGACGTCGCGCAGGGAGAGCGTCTCGTCCGTCTCGTCGAGCGCGCCTTCACGGTGGGCGGCATTGGATTGGCGATGGCGGTGGCGCGCGGGTTTCACAAGTTGCTGACCTACAAGGATGAGTACGAGGTGGCTCGGTTGATGCTGCGCCCCGACGGAATGCAAGCGGCAAAACGCATAACGGGTGCAAACGAATCGACGGTGAAGTGGCATCTTCATCCGCCTGCACTCTCGGCACTCGGACTCGATCGCAAGCTGCGATTCGGGTCAACGTCGCGGCCGATGTTCGTTGCCCTTGCAAGATCCAAGGGTCTTCGTGGTACGAGGTTCGATCCATTCGGCCGCGCTCCCTTGCGGAGGTTGGAGCGAGTCCTGATCGACGAGTACGAGGGTGGCATCGAGGCCATGTGCGACGCGCTTGCGTCGAGCCGACCGGTCGAGGTTGACGCGGTGATTGGCTTGGCTGAACTACCGGATCACGTGCGCGGCTTCGAAGCGCTGAAATGGAGTCGTGCGAAGGAGTACCAGACGCAATTCTTGTCTCGGGTCGACGCACTTTTGGGTGACAGCAAAAATTAACGCCCCCGGCCGCATGGCGGAACGCGACCGGGGACTTCCCGAGCCGGAGACGGCGGTTCTCCAACCGGGCGTGCTCACCCTAAGAGCGACTTTTCGATTGTTCACCAACCAAAAATGATAGTTGGGCAAATTTTCACCCAGAGCAACTTTGGCGTTTGTGTTCGACTGGCTCTCGTCTCAAGTGAGCGTGTGGCCCAGGCGGTCACGCTTGGTGGACAAGTAGCGTGAATTGTGCTCATTTGCTGCCGTGATCACGGGCAGTTGTTCGGTGACTTCAATACCGTGTTGTCGCAGGGCAATCGTCTTTTGTGGGTTGTTCGTGAGGAGACGCAAGCTCGAGACACCGAGGTCGTGCAGAATCGCGGCCCCGATCTGATAGTCGCGGCTGTCGATCGGGAGTCCTTGCACCGTATTGGCATCGATGGTGTCGAGCCCGTCGAGATCCTGCAGGGCATACGCCCGAATCTTGTTGGCAAGTCCTATCCCTCTGCCCTCGTGCCCGCGTAGGTAGACCAGTGCGCCGCACGTATCGAGCGCAATCTCTGCGAGCGCGTGGTCGAGTTGCTGACCGCAATCACACCGCTGCGAACCGAGCACATCCCCCGTCAGGCACTCGGAGTGCAGTCGAACCAGGGGAGAGACAGCATCGGCGACGTTGCCCATCGTGTAGGCGAGGTGTTCGCGACCGTCTGCCACGGAGCGATATGCGTGTGCAGTGAAGTCTCCGTGGACTGTCGGAATAGTTGCCTGTGCGAGGCACTCGACGATGGTGCGATCAGTTGCGATGCCATCAGCGTGCCCGCCGCTTCGACGAGCCACAACTCGTCAGAAGATGACGTCGGATGGAGACTCGACTACCGAACCTTCGTCGATTGCACCGTCGGCGAGCGAAATCACCGACGATGAGGCCACGATGACGCCATCGAGAACCAATGCATCGTGATTCGCTTCGAGATCTTGGCCTGAGTACAGGTAGTTCACCAGCATCGTGTGCGACTCGCGGCGACCCTTGTCCGAGACGTCACCTTGCCAGTTCAACCGTTCGACTCGAGCTCCGTTGCGTAGATGGAATCGAGCCACAGCGTCCACAGGCAAGTTCTTGTGCCGTGTGCCCACGAGGTATCGAGCGCATGCCGCTTCGACCTCGGCACGGTCGTCGATATCGATCGGGCTTCCTTCGCTGACCTCATTTTCGAGCCAAGCAGCGAATCCAGGGATCGGAGAGAGTGTGGAAAATGTGTGAATTTGTGGCAGTTCGGCTTGCAGCTCGGCCGTTACCTGCTTGATGAGAAAACTCCCAAACGAGATTCCGCGCAAACCGGACTGACAGTTCGTGATCGAATAGAACATCGCGCAGTCGGTCTGTTCGCTGACCGGTTCTGGCTCGGAATCGAGCAGAGACTGAATCGAGCTCGCCATACCTGTCGTGAGTGCAACCTCGACGAAGATGATCGGTTCGTTTGGCAACGACGGATGAAAGAAGCCGAACGCACGTCGGTCAGGTGCAAGTCGCCGTTGGAGATCGGACCACCCCTGAATTTCATGAACGGCTTCATATTCGATCAACTTTTCCAGGATGTGCGCAGGCGTCTCCCAGTCGAGTTTTCGCAGTTCGAGGAAGCCGCGATTGAACCACGAGCGAAGCAGGTGGGAAAGGTCGCGTTCGATGGGGCCTAGCTCTGGCCGGTGGTGCCGCCGGTTGAGCAGTGCAGTGCGCATCGACAACAAGCTGGAGATTCCACCGGGGGCGACGTTGATTCGTCTGAACAGGTGGAGTCGATTCGACTCCGCTGCGTCAGCCAGATCGGCGAGTGCCGTCTGTTCACCGGTTGTCTGATACGCCTCGATCGCGCGGCTGACCGCCTCTTCGTCGGGCCCGAGCTCCTCGAGCAGAAAGGTGAAGAAGGTATCGACACCTTCCGAGTCGAGTGCGGCGAATCGTTTGACGAATTGGGAGGCCAGCGAGAGCTCGGCGGTTTCTCCGCGTAGACGAAGAAGAGCGTGTGTTGTCTGCTGAATGATGAGATCAAGATCACGCATGATGGGCAGCTCACGAAAACGACTGTGGGCCCCACCTATCGGCGGGGCCCACAGCTCGTTCAAACAAAAGTGTTACTGAGGAATGCGCAGAACCTGACCAGGGAAGATCAGGTCGGGATCCGTGAGCATTGGCTTGTTTGCTTCAAAGATCTCTGGGTAGCGGCTTCCATCGCCGTAGGTCGCAGTTGCGATTGCCCACAACGTGTCACCCTTTTCGACGACGTACATCTCGGACTCGCTGCCATCGTCTTGTGCGACGGTCAGGCTCTCGTCGACCTGCGAGACACCCTGCGCGTTGCCAACTGCAAGGATGACCCGCTCCTTGGTTGCTGCATCGGCGGTCTCGCCGTCGATGTATGCGGTGCCGTCATCGAAACGAATGTCGAGACCGGAGACCTCGAGGCCCATGTCGCGAACGTACTTCTCGAGCTCGACCGATTTGCGAGCTTCCTTGCGCTTCTCGGCGTTTTCGGCCGTGCGCTTGGCGTCTGCGCGAGCGCGCATTCGCTCTTTGGCCTTGTTGCGTCGTGCGGCTGCCTCAGCTGCTGCGGCATCACGTTCTGCCTGCGCTTCTTCGGCAATTTCATCGGTGCTTTTGCCGATGCCAATCTTCGCACCTGCGTTGCGAACGAAATCGAATACTCCCATTTTTGCTCCTCCTGAGAAGCAGGCCACCCTCGCCGCAGCCCGATATTTTTGATCGTCTACCGAAGTGGACACACGTGTTTTAGCAGATGAATTGCGAAATTCCCCGAGCGAAGCCCTAACAGGCCGCGGTAAACGCTGCCTACTGGTAGGTGATCAGGTCCGGTACGGGTACCGAGTCGAACGCGAGAACCTCGCGCGGTTGGAAGATTCTGGTGTCCTCGTCGATGAACAGTTTGAACCCGTTGTAGAGCGGTGGACCCACCTTGATGATCGAGTAGGTCTGCAGTTTGATCGCTCGTCCCCCGAAGCCGTCGGCGTGGATGACCGTTGCGAGACCGGGCCGATCCACCACCTGTTCGCGGTTCTTGATCATGCGTGACTGGAACTGATGAAGGATGAACATCTTTTCCGGAAGATCGTTTTCGATCACGAGGTCGGACAACCACTTCGAGACCTGGTTGACCTCGGCTGCAGTGACCGAACCAACGGTCTGTCCTGGTCGTTGTGTGGGTCCCATCCTCCATTCGGGGTCAAGGGCCAGACCCACGTTCGGTCGTAGGAGGAGCTCTCGGTATCTCACCGTCTCGGTGAGAAAGTCGCTCCGCCCCGGCTGGATGTCCAAGATGACGTACAACCCTTCCCGTTCGGCGACGTCGATCCAACGGGACACATCCTCGAGCTTGGACGGGTGGCTGTAATTGCCATCCCCACCAGCCGACGCTTGCGCGACGGTGACGATCATCTCAAAGGCGCCGGTTGCCTTCTTCTGGGGTTCGTCGAATCGTGCCGCAGCGGCCTTCACCCGGGGAACCGCACCTTCTGGCCCAGTCTCGCCGAGCACGCCAAGCAACGGGGAAAGGTGATTGCCGTAGTACGCCACGATCCGTTGATCGGCAAAGACGCGTTCGGGCCACTTGGAGTTGTCGGGTATGACTCGGGGAGGAAGTCGGCGGGCAGGCGTAGACAGATCAGCGATTCGAAGGGTGTCACCGCTCCGCACGAATACGAGCCCCACGATCTTCCCGTCGACGGGAACGGGTTGGTCGGGAACGAGCGAGACGATGTTTTCGAACGCTCGCACTCTGACAGCGCCCGATTGCATCTGTCCTTTGATGCTCACGGTCAGCGTGACCTCGTCAGGCCGGATCGGAGCATCTACTTCGAACGCGAAACGGGTGATCAGCCCTGCTGCGTTCTTGTGCAATACCAGCTCGGTCACCCCGAATCCGTCTGGGTTGTAGGCGGCGCGGGTCAACACCTGGTCGGCCAGAACGAGTCGGCGACCCACGAGCGACTTGGTGCTCCGGAACAGCAGCCGCTTGCCTCGCGTCAACTCGCCGGTCGTGGGCGCCCGTCCTTCGACTTCTTGATAGAGCGCGCGGACAAATCCGGCTCGCGTCTTGCCCGCAACCTCACGAAAGAAGGCTCGCGACGCAAGGACTCGGGCACGCACATCATTTTCGGTCTGTCCGACACCGAGTCGTGGGGTGAAGCGGTCGAGTTCGTCTTGGCGGGCTTGTCTCCCGAGGAGATCTTGATAGATCTCGTGAATCGCCTCGCGTTTGGCCTGCTCGGTACTGAACGTCGCCTGAGCAGACGCCTCGCTCTGCGTGGTCTGGGCGGCCAAAGACAGCGTGGACGCGAGGAGGGCGAGTACTACGAATCGAGTGAGGAGGCTGCGCATAAGTCGAACTTACGCGAACACGCAGCGTGTTGATGGCATGGGAGGATGTGAACTTTTGCGAACGCGATCAAGAGGGGTCTTGGACGACCGATACCCTCATTGATATGACACGTTTTCGTTCCGCTGCAGCCACCGCGGCCCTCATCCTCACGCTCGCAGCGTGTGGAAGCGAAGCGTCGACGACGGAGTCCGCTGCACCGGCAACCGAAGCCGCTGAATCAGCACCTGCTGGTCCGGCGATCGAGGGAACGTTTCCGACGGTCGCAGGTGGGCAGCTCGACCTCGGCGCACTCGCTGGACAGGACACGGTGTTGTGGTTCTGGGCGCCCTGGTGACCAACCTGTGTCCGGGAAGCTCCTGCGGTCGCAGAAGTGCAGCAGAAATTTGGAGATCAGGTCAACATCATTGGTGTTGCCGGTCGTGATGATCTTCGAGACATGGAAGAGTTCGTGTCCGAACGAGGTGTTGGCGCATTCGATCATGTTGCCGATGAGGACAGCGAGATCTGGGCCACGTTTGGCGTGACGAGTCAGCCTGCGTTCGTCTTCATCAATGACGATGGCACAACCGAGACCTTGATCTCGGCGTTGGGTCTTGAAGGTCTGACACAACGCGTCGAGGCGTTGGCCGCAGCCTGAGGCCTACTCCACTATCAGGGTCCGCTAAATGAGGTTGCGGACGAATATTGCGATCACGACGTAGTGACAGGCCGCTCCTGCGACCGTCAGCGCGTGAAAGATCTCGTGATAGCCAAAACTTCGCGGCCACGGGTTCGGTCGATGCAGTGCGTAGATCACAGCGCCCGCGGTGTAGAGGACGCCACCGACGACCAGCAACGTGAAGCCGGCGACACCGAGCGATGACCACACGTGGTTGATGACGAACAACGATGACCAGCCGACGAGAACGTATGGCACGGCGACCACCGCGTAGGGAGCGTTCGGAAAGAACACTCGGCCGACGATGCCCGCGATCGCGCCGGTCCAAACAATGAAGAAGAGCGTCCAGCCAGGGCGCGACGGGAGCGCAATCAGGGCGATCGGCGTGTGCGTGGCAGCGGTCGCGACGAAAATCATCGAGTGATCGATTCGCCGAACGATCGCGATTGCTCGATCGCTCCAGTCGTTGCGGTGATAGAGAGCGCTCACGCCGAACAGGCCGGCGATGGCGATTCCGTAGATCGCCATGATGAAACGGTCGGCGACTCCAGGCGTGACGACGATGAGAATCGGAGCCAGGGTGAGAGCGCTGGAGAACGCGAGCAGGTGGATGAAACCGCGAAACCGCGGCTTGTCGTGACCGTGGGCGCGAAGTTCGGCAGTTCCTGGGGCGTCAGGGAGCTCGGTCTTCACCCGCGCAAGTGTAGAGACGTTCTCCAGCCTTGGATCAGCACCTTTTCGTAGACTGATCCCAGTAGTTGAACAACACGTGGCCGATCTGCGTTGGCTTGAAACGGTCGGCATGGGCCAGCGCTGGGTCGCTGAACTCCTTCCAATCGTTGGGCGACAGCGCACGGTTGACGATCTCGGCGGCCAGGAGCCGAGGACCCCATCCACCGAGATGACCAGGCAGTGGCGGCAAATCGACGAACTCGGCATCAACCGCATAGGCGAATCCTGCGGTGGGTGGCTGAGCGATGACGCCAACCAACGGCAAAAAGCGGTTCTGGAGCAACCAGAACCCGAGCGTTTCGAGTTCGACGACATCGAAGTTGCCGACGGACTCGACGATCGTTGTTGTGCTGTCGAGTGAAGTGGCAACGGTGCGGGCCCACGCGACGAAATTTCCTCGACGATCATTTCGCTCGCGGGGTGGGTCGTCGATGTTGAAACCGGTCGCGCCACGCGGAAGAACGAACGCCGTCACCAAGCTCGGCCTTGTCTTGCGAGGTCCTCGGTCGAAACGGGTGCAGGTCTCGGCCGGTTGGCGTCGTAGCGGCCGACCGGCCGAAATCGAAGTGGCGCTTCTTCATATTCTTCGAGCGTGTGCGCAACCCAGCCCACAACTCTCGAGAGAGCGAAGATCAGTTCTCCAGCGTCTGGCTCCATTCCAGCGGCGTAGGTCAGACTGCCGAGAGAGAAGTCGATATTGTGCGGTGCGCGGATCCGGTCCGAGGTCCTGTCGACAACCTCGTTCACGATTGCCACACGACGTCGACTAAGGGTCGATTCGGCAAGTGAAGACATCATGATCGTGAATCGTGGATCAGACGTACGGTGGATGAAGTGCCCGATGCCGGGCAATCGGCCGTTGTTTCGGAGCGCTTCTGCAATGGCGACGTCGGGACCTGCGGCTTCGGCGCGCTGTAGAAGGGCGTGTACCGAACCGCTCGCGGCGCCATGAAGTGGCCCGTTCAGCGCACCGAGGCCAGCAATGACCGATGCGTGGGGGCCGGCACGGGTGCTCGCGGCGATACGCGCCGCAAGGGTCGATGATGCCATGCCATGGTCTGCGAGTAATACGAGGGCTCGATCGAGAATCCACGCGTTGGTTCGTGGAGCTGTGGTGAGCCGGGGCCAAAGGCGTTGAGCGATCGTCGCTGAGCTCTTGAACGTGACGGCCTTTTGCATGGGCAGCGCCTCGATCGTGGCGGCAACGAGATGACGCATTGAGCTGGACGCGCCTGCGCGTGTGCGGTCGTCACGGAATGGATCGTGCGCGCCGGCCATCACGGTTGCTGCGAGGAGACGATCGATCAACGTGGCCGACGAGGGGAGCTGCCTCATCGCGAGCTCGACAGCCTCGATGATGTTCGATGGAGCGGTCCATGGCTCCGAAGACGACGGAACCTCCCACAACAACGCGGCGGCTTCCTCATAGGAGATGCCCGCCTCGATCAGCTCGTCGACGGCGGTTCCGCGATATCGGACAACACCATCGCTCACCTCCGTGATGGAGGTGGTCACCGCCGCCTCGAGGCGACCTGGATGATCGCCGACTCGCTGGCGGCGAAGACGGTCGACCTCGAATTCGTCGAACGTGGATGCTTTGCCATCCACCGCCTTTTGTCGGGTCAAGATTCCGCGACTCACGTACGCATAGACGGTCTCGCGCTTGACCCCGAGCCGAGCGGCCGTCTCCTCCGTGCTCAATCGGGACATGAGCGGTTCCTTCTTTACATTGATTGAATCAACGTTGATTGGATCAACGTTGTCAATGTACTACCCGGCCCCGACTCTGGAGGTTCCAGCACGAGGAGTTCACATGAATATCGCCCCCGCAGGACTCAAAGGTGTCGTCGTCGCCGACACGACGATCGGCTCTGTCAGAGGAAGCGAAGGTTTCTACCACTATCGACAGTACGACGCCGCGGAGCTTGCCCGGAACCGATCTCTCGATGACGTCCTGACGTTGGTCATCGACGGTGCCCTTCCGCCCGAATCGCCGGCCATCGAGCTCGGTCAGAGACGGGTCCTCCCGACGGCCGTCGCCGAACTCGTCGACCTGATGTCGCCCTATTCGGCCGATTCGCTGTCGATCATCAGGGCTGCGTTGTTGGCCACCGCCGAGGTTGAAGGACATCGGCCGGTGCTCGACATCGATACGGCCCAACGTCGCGAAGATGCGCTCCGATTGGTCGCGATCGTTCCCACCATCGTTGCACGTCACCATCGACGTCGGCTGGGTTGCGAGCCGATCGAACCGGACGCGACGCTGTCGCACGCCGCCGATTATCTGCGGATGTCGACCGGGTCGGTTCCTGAAACGAGCTGCGCCACCGCTGTCGAGAAATACCTCGTCTCGACGATTGACCACGGATTCAATGCATCGACGTTCACGACCCGAGTCGTTGCAAGTACAGGAGCATCGGTGGCGAGCGCACTCGTTGCGGGACTCGGAGCGCTGAGCGGACCGCTGCACGGAGGTGCACCGGGGCGAGCACTGATGATGATCGATGAGATCGGCACGGCCGAAAACGCCGCGGCGTGGGTGCACGAGACTCTCGATGCTGGCAACAAGGTCATGGGGTTTGGGCATGCGGTGTATCGGGCGGAGGACCCGAGAGGGGTGGTGCTGCGTGAGGCGGCCGAAGACATCGGAGGAGACCTCGCAAAGCGAGCCCTCGAGATCGAGCAGGTCATTCTGGGCACCCTCGCTGAATGGCGTCCTGAGCAAACGATCGTGACCAACGTGGAGTATTGGGCGGCTGTCGCCCTGGGCCTTGCTGGCCTCCCGCCGGAGCTGTTCACGCCGAGCTTCGCGGTGAGTCGAGTCATCGGCTGGTCCGCTCATGTTCTCGAACAAGCAGCCGACGGCAAGATCATCCGACCAAGCGCTCGCTACGTCGGACCTGAAGTAACAAGCTGACGAACCGACCTCGGCGAGAAGGGGCTGCGGTGAAGCGCTTGTGGAAAGCTTGGCGGCATGACGAACACGGCGAAGTCTCACGCTTCTCACGACCCAGCACCTCCGACAACGGTCGTACTCTTCGGTGCAACCGGCGACCTGTCTCGTCGAAAACTCTTGCCTGGCCTCTTTCGGCTGCTCACGAACGGCCTGCTCCCTCACGTCCGGATCGTGGGCACTTCGCTCGACGAACACACCCAGGAGTCGTTCGTCGCCTTCGCCCGCGAATCGCTCGGCAAGTTCGAAGGAACGATCAGCGACGAGAACTGGGAAGACTTCTCCCGACGACTCGTTTGGGCTCCGGGAGGAACACCGGAGTCGCTCCGCAACGCGATCGCTGAGGTCGAGTCCGAGCTCGATACGCCGCAACGATTGCTGCACTATCTTTCCGTGCCCCCTCGAGCGGCACTCGCCGTCATCGACACGCTGCGGCAAGCGGACCTGGTCGAGAACAGCCGCGTCGTGATGGAGAAACCCTTCGGAACCGATCTCGCGAGCGCACGAGTCCTCAACGCTGCGGTGCACGCGGTCTTCGATGAGTCGCAGGTCTTTCGCATCGACCATTTCCTGGGGAAGGAAGCGGCCCTGAACATCTTGGCGTTTCGCTTCGGAAACGGTTTGTTCGAGCCGATTTGGCACCGAAACATGATCGACCACGTGCAAATTGACGTGCCCGAAGAGCTCGGCCTCGAGCAGCGCGCCGACTTCTACGAAGCAACCGGCGCCTATCGAGACATGGTTGTGACGCACCTGTTCCAGGTCATGGCCTTCACCGCGATGGAGGCTCCAACATCACTCGAACCGCGCGCCATCACCGAAGAGAAGAACAAGGTCTTTCGATCGATGCTTCCACTTCGACCGCGCGATGTCGTTCGAGGTCAATACGCCGGATATCGCGACGAAGAGGGTGTTGACCCCGAGTCGACAACTGAAACCTTCATTGCGCTGCGCTGTTACATCGACAACTGGCGTTGGGCGGGTGTGCCGTTCTATCTCCGGACGGGCAAGAACATGGCCGAGGGCAAACGCATCATTTCGATCGCCTTCAAAGAACCACCAAAGTCGATGTTCCCAGCCGGCTCGGGCGTCGGCCAGCTCGGGCCAGACCATCTGACGTTCGATCTCGCTGATGAGTCGCGACTGTCGTTGTCCTTCTATGGAAAACGACCTGGCCCCGGATTTCGGCTCGACAAGCTGTCGATGCAGTTCTCTGCCGACACATCCAGCGGCTTTGATGAAGTGTTGGAGGCATACGAGCGGCTCATTCTCGACGCGGTTCGTGGCGACCGCACGCTGTTCACCTCTGCGGAAGGAGTCGAACGGCTGTGGGAAGTGTCCGAACCACTTCTCAGCGACATGCCACCCGTGCGCCCGTACGCCCGCGGGACGTGGGGACCCAACCAAATCCACCAACTCATCGCTCCGCAAGCGTGGCGTCTGCCGTTCGAGCGCAGCTGGCGCGAATAACGCCGTTCGTCAGAAGAGGCTGTTCGATTCGTGGTTGAGCAGCCAGCGTTTCGATTCGATCCCACCGGCAAAACCGGTGAGTGCTCCGGTCGATCCGACCAAGCGATGACAAGGAATCACGATCGAAATCGGATTGCGGCCGGTTGCCGCTCCGACAGCACGCGCGGCGCCTGGTTTTTCGAGTGAATCTGCCAACTCGCCGTAGGTCTGGGTCTCGCCGTAGGGAATCTCTTGCAGCCCGGCCCATACCTCGCGTTGGAAGTCCGTACCGACGGGATCGAGTGGAAGGTCGAAGTCGTGCCGATCTCCGGCGAGATAACTCGCGAGTTGCGTCGCGGTCTCGGTGAGAACTGGGTGTTCTCCATCGATGATCGTTTCATCGAAGGTCACCCGACCCTCGCGTTCTTCGGGCCAGAGGATGGCTCGGAGCCCAGAGTCGGACCCGATCAGGCGGAGCAGCCCAACGGGAGAATCGACGGTCGAACGAGTGAGTGTCTTCATGAGCGTGATTCCTTCTTGGGGAGTGTGGTCTGGTCATCTCGCGTGGCCCACAAGGTGCAGGTGACATACGAACGCCACGGGGAGAGATGGGCCAAGTCGCCACTGTTGGTTTCGGCGAGCCGTCTTCCGATGACGAGATCCGAGGCGAGCAAGACGTCGGGATCTCCGAGTGCTCTCATCGCGATCACATCGGCGGTCCACGGACCGATTCCTGGAAGCTCCAGCAATGAAGCTCGAGTCGATTCTCGATCGGCGCCCGGGTCGAGATCGATCGCGCCGTCGAGCACGCTGTCCGTCAAGGCCCTGATGGTTGCCTGGCGACGGGTGGTGAGGCCGATCGAACTCAGATCCATGTTCGCGACCGTCGTCGCGTCGGGAAACGTACGGTGAAGCGAGTCGATCGGGGTAGGTGCGGCGTCGACCAGTCGACCCATCATCGTGTTCGCTCCCGCTACGGAAATCTGTTGACCGATGATCGCGCCAAGGGCGGCTTCGTATCCGTCGACCGCACCCGGGACCCGTACGCCTGGTCGCTGCCGGCGCAATGGTCCAATCACGGGGTCTGACCCCAAGGTCTCATCGATGTGTTCGGGGTCCGCATCGAGGTCGAACATTCGACGCGTCCGAGAGATTGCGTCGGCAAGATCGCTGAGGCCCTGCAGTTAGAACGTTGCCCATAGACCTGCCGCGTTTTGTGGGTCATGGCGTGCGTGTACTCGAGCAGGACCGCCGGGCAACGAGAGCGATCGAGAGAACGAGGATCGGTCTCCGGTGGCGATCCCTGGTGTCGCGTGGCCAGACAGAAATCCGAACATCCAGTCATGATCGACGGGCGCACGCGCGGGCAACCACAGCCGGATCTCCAATGGACTCGACGTTTCAGCGCTGTCGGCGGTTTGGTTGCTGGCGTTCTGTCGAAGTTCGCTCGGGGTGCGATCGTAGACGGCTCGAATCGTGTCGTTGAACTGTCGGATGCTGGCGAAGCCGGCGGCGAACGCCGTGTCGGTGACGGGTACTTGGGTGGTCTCGAGAAGTACTCGAGCGAGGTTGGCGCGTTGCGCTCTGGCAAGCGCAATGGGACCGGCGCCGACGGCTTCGTTCAACATGCGGTTGAGATGCCGTTCGCTCACATGAAGGCGAGCAGCCAAACCCTTCACGCCGATGCGATCGATTTCACCGCGTTCGATGAGCCGCATCGCTCGACCAACGAGGTCGCCGCGGCGATCCCACTCCGGTGATCCTGGCGCCGCGTCGGGCCTGCAACGTTTACACGACCGGAATCCACCCTGTTGCGCGGCCGCGGCCGTCGCGTACACCCGCACGTTCTTGCGTTTCGGGCGCACAGGAGCCGGGCAGCTTGGTCGGCAGTAGATTCCGGTTGAGGTGATCGCCGCAATGAATTGCCCATCGAATCGCCGATCGCGGCTGACGAGCGCGTCGTAGCAGCGGTCTTCGTCGAGTCGAAGGGCGTCCGAACTGTGCATGTGCTCAGTGTGCCGGGCACACCACCGAAGTACTAGCGGTTTTCAGACACGCAGATCAGCCTCGGTCGAGCCGCCCCCGAAGCGCTGTCAGTGCAAGGGTCTGACTGATCGCACCCAAGATCAAGATGGCCAGAAACGCCTTGCCGATGTCGGCAAAGTCCCATTCGTCCTCGAACAGCGACCGCATGCCTTCGAGCACATAGGTGATCGGGTTGTATCGAGCGATCGTTCGCATCCAACCGGTGAGGTTTTCCAATGGCACGGTCGACGACGTCAAGAATGCGAATGGGAAGAACAAGATGAAGCTCGAAGCGACCGCGCCAGGGTTCGCTGTCTTCAGTGCGATTGCGTAGGGAAACCCGGTGAAGGCCAATCCCCAGAATGCGCCGATCGCAATGAACACGAGCAATCCGAGAAATCCCGTTCCAAAGGACACGCCCAGGAACAATCCGAGGATGATCACCGGGACGCACAAGAGCACGACGAGAGCGAAGTCGGCGACCATGAGTCCCAACAGCAGTGGTAGTCGTCGCGCTGGGCTCAACAACAGCCGATCGAAGTAGCCAGACTGAATGTCGGTCACGAGACCGGGGGCGCGACTGATGCCCGTGACCGCGAAGATGATCGCCGTCGGCAGCTGAAACTCGCGGTAGTTGAAGCCAGCAGCGCCCGGCACACTCTCGGTGAGGTCCTGGAGCGCGCCGACGTTCACAATGAAGAAGAACGCCGGAATGAACAGGCCGGGGATGAAGGTTTCCGGTTCTCGTGGAATGCTCCGAAGAGCGCGTCCGGCGACCGTGAACAGATCGCGAAAGAAACCAGACGGCTTCGCCTGGACGTTCGACCGGGGGATGGTTCCGGTGGTTGTCGTGGTCATGTTGATACCTCGATTCGATCACCGGTGAGTTCGAGAAACACATCGTCGAGCGTGGGCGTCCGCAGTGTCAGCTCTGCGACCTGTGCGCCTATGTTGTCGAGCTCGACGGCAATGGGCGAGACCGCGGCTGCGCCGTTGCTGACCGATACGAGCAATGCCCGAGGTCCTTGCTCGACCTTGTCGACATCGGGGAGCTTTCGCAGAGCCTCGATCGCTGGTGCATCGTCGGACGTGAGCCGAACCGAAACGACATCGGCGCCAACGGATCTCTTGAGTTCGTCTGGCGTGCCCTCGGCAGCGATCAGGCCATCGTTGATGATCCCGACGCGGTCGGCGAGTTCGTCGGCCTCTTCCAGGTATTGCGTGGTGAGAAAGATCGTGGTGCCGAGCTCGCTGTTGAGGGCTCGGACCTCTTCCCAGACACGCACACGGCTGGTCGGATCGAGACCGGTCGTCGGTTCGTCCAGAAACAACAGGTCTGGGTTGTGCATGAGCGAAGCAGCCAAGTCGAGGCGCCGTTTCATACCACCGGAGTACTCGCGGATCCATCGATCGATGGCGTCGAATTCGATCAGCGAGGAGAGTTCGTCGATGCGTTGGTTGACTTCTGGCTTGGTGAGGCCATACAACGCCCCCTGGAGTTGGAGGATTTCGCGGCCGCTCTGTTTGTCGTCGAGCGACGCCTCCTGCAGTGCGGCGCCGATTCGGAGACGAATCTGATCGGCGCCCGACACGACGTCGTGTCCAAGCACCTGGGCGGTTCCACCCGTCGGGGCCAGGAGTGTGGTGAGCATCTTGACCACAGTGGACTTCCCGGCGCCGTTGGGCCCGAGAAAGCCGTAGATCTCGCCCTTGGCCACCGCGAGATCAACCCCCCGGACCGCATGAACATCGCCGAAGCTTCGTTGAAGACCGTTGGTCTCGATCACGTGTTCCATTCGAACGAAACTAGCGGCGCTCTGTGACACTCGCAGTGCCTCAACCACCGAAGCGGTGCTGATCAGCCAAGGGCCGACCAGCACCGCTCAGGTGGAGGGAATTCTCAAACGGACAAAGCCAATCAGCTCGCCTCGGTCAGTTCTGCTTCGTCGACGTCTTCTGCCTCGTCGAAGTCGAAGTCTTCGAACTCACCGAACTCGACGTCCAGATCGACTCCCTCAGGGAGTTGGTCATCACACGTCGACAGTGCTTCGTCGATCTCTTCGAAGGCCTCGTGGTCGAAGTCGTCGAGCATCTCGATGTCGCCTGCGAACGCTTCACCCTCGAGCACTGCGATGCCTTCCGCCTCGAGGTCGTCCCAGTTGATCTCTTCGACCACGACGTCACCATCGGTGGTCACCGAGATGTCATCACCGGTCTTGGTGATCGTGATCGATCCGTTACCGTCGCCGAACTCGGCGAAGCTCATGTCTTCGCCGTCCATGATCGATACGGCTGGTCCGAAGTCGAATTCGTCGAAGTCGCCCTCGAAGTCCTCCATGTCGAGCATCTCGACATCGGCGAACGCCTCGTCGATATCGAACCCGTGCGCTTCGAATACCGCATCAATGCACGCGTCGTACTCGGCCCACGCTTCCTCATCTGGGAAGTCTTCGTCGAGGACGGGAGCCGGCTCGGACTCGGACGCGCCGTCCTGGGCCTGGAGGACGGGGCCAGCTGCGCCGGCAGTGGCGGTGAGAGCAAAGATCGAGGCGGCCAGTCCAATCGATCCGACCACGCCGCCGATGAGACCAGCTTTGCGGTTCGACCGGGGGAGGTCGGGAGTGGGGGTTTCTTCCATGGTGGGGGATTCTCCTTGGTTGTGGGCACCCGTTCTGGGTGATGACCAAAGAGTGCCGATCGTGGCTGAATGCAGCCTGAGAGCAGCTGAGGACGTTCTCAGGATTGCTTCAGGAAGTGTGTGCACACTGGTGTGATGCGAGTGCTGCTGGTGGAAGACGAGTTGACCCTTGCCGACTCTCTTCGTCGCGGCCTCGAAGCCGAAGGCATGAGCATCGATCACGTCGCTGATGGTCTCGACGGTCTCTGGAGAGCGCGTGAAGGTGAATACGACGTCATCGTGCTCGACATCATGCTTCCCGGCATGAATGGCTATGAGGTGTGCCGCAAGCTCCGCGAGGATGAGGTCTGGACACCGATCATCATGCTGACGGCCAAGGACGGTGAATACGACGAGGCCGACGCGTTCGACCTCGGAGCAGACGACTATTTGCGCAAGCCGTTCTCCCACGTCGTCCTCGTTGCGCGGTTGCGGTCGCTCGTCCGGCGGGGCGCCACCGCACGTCCGATGGAATTGATCGTTGGTGACCTCGCCCTCGACCCTGGGGCAATGCACTGCCGCCGGGGAGACACGCCGATCGACCTCACGCCGCGCGAGTTCTCGGTCCTCGAGACGTTGCTTCGGAGAGCCCCGCAGGTGGTCTCAAAGCGTGAGTTGATCGACGCGGTGTGGGGCATGGACTTCGATGGAGACCCCAACATCATCGAGGTGTACGTCGGGTACGTGCGCCGGAAGATCGATCGCCCGTTCGGTACCGAGACCGTCAAGACGGTGCGAGGCATCGGCTATCAAGCGGTGGGCGCCAAATGAGTGGCTGGAACATTCGTAGCCGCCTCACGCTGGCGATTGTCGTGATGACATTGGTGGTGCTCGCGCTCGGCCTCTGGTTCGGAATGGGCGTGCTCGAAACACAGGTGAAGGACGCCGCGATCGACGAGCGGATCGAGCTCTTCGAGGACCTTGGGTTCGACGGAGTCGTATTCGAAGACGGCGCCATCGAGGCGGGCGTTGCGACGGAGATATTCGACGAGCTGATCGGCGGAGAGGTCATCAGTGTGGAACCTCTCGACAGCACATTCGAGTTGTTCGTCATACAGAACTTGATCGACGAACCCGAAGTGTTTGGTCAACTCGTCGGCGCGTTCGGGACAGACGACAACCGTCTCCTGATTTGGCTTGGGCCTGACGAGATCATCTCGATCGATTCGGCGGGGCGCGCGGCCATTGTCGACGATCCGCCCACACCGGCTGTGCCCGTCACGGATCTCTTCGATCTGGACACCCTCGGGTTCGATCGATTCGGCTCACCGAGCCCATCGGAACGCCTCGAGCTCGCGTTCGGTGAACGGACATTTGGTACGACCCGGATCGGATTCTTTGCCGAAGTATCCGAAGGCCTGGACGCGCTGGACGAAGTTCGCAACACGATGGCCATCGCTGTCGCGATCTTGACCGTGCTTGCAGGCATCGCTACCTGGTTCATCGCCGGCCGAGCCTTGCGCCCTGTCGGAGCCATCACCGATCAGGTGCGAGCGATCACGTCTGGAACATTGAGCGATCGGGTGCCCGAACCGGGCAGTGCTGACGAGATCGGGGTGCTGGCACGAACGATGAACACGATGCTCGGTCGTTTGGAGACGTCGGACCTCAAACGTCGCCAGTTCGTTTCCGATGCCTCGCATGAGCTTCGTACCCCGGTGGCCGTGTTGCGCAGTGAGGCCGAGGTCGCTCGTCGAGCGCCCGATTCGACGACCATCGATGACTTCGCCGCAGTTGTGCTCAATGAGTCCGGGCGTCTCGAACGGTTGGTTGAAGATCTACTGGCCCTCGCTCGCGGTGATGAGTCGAGAACCCTCGCAAGTACTTCCACGGTCGACGTCGACGAGGTGGTCTTGGCCGAGGCACTGCGATCCCGGGCCATTCCCGTCGACAAGAGTGCGGTTTCTGCCGGTCGCGTTGTCGGGCATGCAGATGTGATGACCCGCGTCATCGCGCACCTACTCGACAATGCGGCACGACACGCTGAGAGGCGTGTAGCGGTCGGTGTGCAGACCGTTGGTGAGGTCGTGAGGATATGGGTCGACGATGACGGCCCAGGTATCTCCGAGGACGAACGTCAGCGAATCTTTGAGCGCTTCATTCGACTCGACGACGCTCGCACGCGCGACCGGGGTGGCGCCGGTCTCGGTCTGGCCGTGGTTCACTCGGCGGTCGAGCAGATGGACGGCACGATCGCGGTGCTCGACTCGCCGCTTGGAGGAGCCCGTTTCCAGATCGAGTTTCCCGCTGCTCACTCCGCTCTTTAACCGACGTCCAACCCGGCGAGACGCAGTGCATCTCGGTAACCCGCTGGGAGGTTGATGGCGGCGAGCTCGGTGAGATCGAAGAGACGAACGCCGAGGTGTTCATCGCTGTGCCAGAGGCGCTCGGGCCAGTCGCCGATGAGTTCGCATCTGTACGCAATGAGCAATACGTGGTGCCCTGGGAGAGGTTCATAGCGCCAGGAGTGCACGGGATCTTGGACATCGACGACGAGGTCGAGTTCTTCGGTGATCTCTCGCTGGAGACACATCGGAGGTGACGTGTCTTTGACATCGAGTCGGCCGCCGGGAAACTCCCATTCGCCTCGTTCATTTCGGAGCAGGACGATCTTTCCCGGTGGGCCGAGGATGCCCTTGACGGAGATCGGTAGAATCAGGTCGTTGTGCACCATGCCGCAGCTTTGCAGCTCACACGGTGAAGAGGACCGCGCCGAGGCTGACGGTTGCAACGATCCCTGATGCGAGCGCTCCGAGCAGCAGTGGGGCTCCGCCGAGGTTGCGAATGCGATCGAGTCGCACGCCGGCACCGAGTCCCACGAGCGCAACGGCGAAGAGGAGTTTTTCGACCGTGGCGGTGCCATCGACCACAGCACTCGGAACGAATCCCGAGCTTCGGATGGCGACAAAGACCAGGAAGCCCGCGACGAATGCAGGGATCGGCGCCGGGCGAGTGCTCGCCGACTCGGTTGCTCGATGGCTCCTGGCGAGGCTGACACCGGTCACCAGTGGGGCGAGCAGCATGACCCGGGTCAGCTTGACCACCACGGCACCAGCGAGAACAGCCGATCCGCGAATTGAGCCAGCAGCGACGACCTGAGCGACATCGTGAATGCTTGCTCCTGCCCACACCGCGTACTGCCTATCGCTAAGAGAGAACAGGTCGCCGAGCACGGGGATCGAGAACATGGCGATGCTGCCGGCCAGGGTGACGAGCCCGATGGCGAGGGCAACCTCTTCTTCGTCGGCGTCGGAAGTGCTCTCCATCGCTGCGATCGCGGAGGCCCCGCAGATCGAATAGCCGGTGGCGATGAGCAACGAGAGTGGCCTGGACACGCCGAGCCGTCGACCGAGTGCCTGTGTACCGAAGAACGTGACGGCAACCGTGGCGACGATGACGAGAATGACGGGAAGACCGAGGTCGCCGATCTGTCCGATCGAGAGGCGCATGCCGAGCACGACGACTCCCATTCGCAGGATGGTTCGGCCGGAGAACATCAACCCGGGGCGGAGTCGTTCGATGTTGATCTTGACGTTGCCGAGAACCATGCCCGCGACAACGGCGAACGTGAGTGCGGAGATCGGTGCGTAGCCAGCGATTTGTCGGGCAACCAGCGCCAGGGCGACTGCAGTGATGACGCCAGGTGCAAGCTCAACAGCACGCTCGCGACGCAAGCTTGCTGGGGTGTCGGTCGGGAGTGCCGGCGAAGACGTTGCGGGGGCCGACGTGGTGATTGCCATGACGTCATGGTCATAGGTTTGACCTGTGAGCGCTAGACCGCCATGATCGCGCAGCTCATAGAGTCAATCTATGGCTCTGCTTGAGCTGCTTCTTCGCCTCGCGAGACTCCGTGCGGGATGTGGTTTGTGTCACGAGACAGTCGAATTGTCGACCAATTGACACATAGGTGTCATCGAAGTGCATCGTTTCATCCCGATAGTGAGACTGTGGAGAGAGATGGCTACAAACCTGTGACGGAGGAAGTTGTTGTCATGACCGTTCGACCAAGGCGTTCCCTTCGATTTGCCGCGGCTGCGTTTGTCCTGGCCGGCGCTGCATTTCTCAGCACTGCGACCGCCTCGGCCGCTGGCGCCGCCGCTGGCTGTGGCGAGTACTCGTTCGGCTTCGAGGGCACTCGGTTGCTCAACGATGGCATCAGCGACAGCGCTGGTCCGTTTGCGATCACCATGCCGGCGGGCACCTATGAGATCACGCTGCACTCGTTCGACGATCACGCCGATCATCCTGGCCAAACCGAACAAACCCAGGAGCAGTGGTACTTCACCCTCGATTCCGGCTACGTGTCGCCAGTGTCCTCCGACATCCCAGACGAGTCGAACACCGCCGTCGACTCGTTCACCGGAGTGATCAAAGCGGATGCGAGTGCGATCACCGTGCATCATCTCGGCGAGGGCGGCATCAACTCGGTGGCACCGATGTGCGTCGGTTTCACGACCGTGAGCACACCTGCCGAGCCCAGCCAAGTCCCGGGTGGGGACGAACCTGTTCTGCCTGCGACCGACATACCGAATCTGCCCGAGGTACCCGTCGTCTCGGAGGTGCCGAACGACCCGGAGGTGCCCGTTGAGGTCAAACGCGCGGTTGAAGTGATGGACTCCTCGTCCGTTTCTGAAGTAGCGGACCCCTCGGTCGTCGTCGCTGCGCCAGCTCCGCTGCTCGCAATCACCGGACCATCGACGAAGACGTGGGCTCTGGTCTTGGCCGGCGCAGGCCTTCTCGTCCTCGGCTGTGCGTTGCTGCTCGCCGAGCGCCGCTCTTCGATTTCGTACTGAGCCCTAGCGGCTCAGCCCCGCCGCGGCCGTGAGGGTACCGGGCGCAATCTCGGTGAACCCACCATCGCGAATCGTGGTGGGCAGACGGTCGATTTGGTCGGCCCAGAGAGCATCGGTCGGCGTGAGCACGCGGACCGGTTGTCCGGCCGCGTTCCAGTCGAGACGATCTCGGCGCTCGAGTTGTTGCCAACATCGTTGCGCTGCATGGGCCACCTGCGCTCCACGCTTTCCCCAGCTCATTTCGACTGCGGGGTTCAACAACACCGTGAGCGTCGGTCGGTCGACCGTCTCGAGCGATCGTGCGCGATCCGGTTCGTCGAGTGGCGTCGACTGGATCTGAAGTTTGCTCAATTCGGCGGGAGCGTCAGCGACCACGCCCGGCACGAAGATCCGCACTTGGGCCGTTCGGTGCCGGATCGTCAATCCGGGGACCGTGTGGGAGCGTACCCACGCCGAAGCCCGTGCTCGGCGCATGATCTTGCGGATGCGAGCACCGTTCCATGCGGCTACCTCGTCGTGCCACTCGCCGCCCGGAAGGCTGCGGTAGTCGTCGAGCAGCGCGACCACGCCGAGCGCGGCCGCGGCGAACACATCCTCGAGATGCGGAGGCTCGAGCTTCTCGACACGTGCTGCCATTTGGAGTGCTCGCGGGCGGTCGTCGACGTCAGACACCTTGACACTCTGCCCGAAAGCATGGCGATGTTTCCTGATGGAGCTGTATGACGTCGCGGCGCGCTACTCGGTCTCGTCGACTGGGGCGTCTTCCGAGTCATCCGCAGCGGGTCTCACCGGCCCACCCCAACCATGGAGCATCAGCCCCATCGAGAGGCACGCGAGGGCGATTGCTCCGCTGCCGACCACGTCGAAGGGAAGAACGAACGTCAAGTTGGCGTAGGTGCCACCCAGCACGAGGTCGCCGAAGAAGGTGTCGTAGTCGAGCACGAAGGACAGCGGCGCGACGAGCTGGTAAATGCCAAGCATCGTCCAAACCAGCACGGGAACCATGGCGACCGCGTATCGGGGCGCCGTTCGCACCGCGCGCAGAACGGAGCCGGTCATGATCGCGATGATGACGACGAAGACGAGTTCCGTGGTCATGATTCGATCGGGTGTCCACGAGCCATCCGGCGGGTGGTCGAGGCTGAGAAGAACGTCGGGGTCGGCCTCGGTCGGCCACAAACGGCTTCCTTGGGTCAATCCGATGATGTCGACGATGAACCACCGAGTCCACAAGACGCAAGCGACCCCGAGTGATATCCACACGCCGGAGGCGATTCGCCACCGCTTCGGCTGCTCGGCCACGCGCTCGGCAAGCAACCAGATCACGACCGGTACGCAGGGCACCGAGAGCAAGGCTGCGGAAACGAGCAGGACATACGACTCGAAGTCGGAGAACACCCAAGCTGAAGCAACCGCGGCCGTGACCGTTGGCGGGAGCAGCAAAAGAGGCCACCATCGTCGCCAGCCCACGAGTGCGTCTTCTTGATGGATGGGTCGTCGAACGAGTGCGGAGACCGCCATCAGGGTCAGCCCGATCGTGAGCACGACGGCGAGGACGAGCGCGGGCGTGGTGAGCGGTGCGGCTTCCTCGAGACTCCCGGGTGATGTCGCAGGATCGACGTTCGTGACCTCACCGGTGCTGCCGTTGACGACCAGCGTGAAACCGAGAATCGCGACGAATGAAACGAGCGCCAGTCGAAATGTGCGGCTGCTTCGACGTGTCCTCCGGTCTGCAGACGCAGTGATCGACTCCCAGTCGCGACGTACCGATGTTGCTGGGGTTTGGATCGATGTCCGAAGTCGCTCTTCGAGTTCGGTGTTCATGATCGGACCTCCTCGTTGAGTTGCTTGCCGAGGGTCTGTAGACCCCGGTGAAGGTGGCTCTTGACCGTGCCCGGTCGGAGCCGCAGGGTTTTCGCGATTTGTGCGACGGTCAGGTCGTCGTAGAAGCGGAGCACGACACACTGTCGTTGCCTCATGGGCAACGACAACACCGCTTGTCTGACGTGCCCGTCGAGATATTCATCCTCGATCATGGGCTCCGAAAGCGAGCGCGCGTGTCGGCGTTCCAACGTGAGACGCCGGCCTCTCGTTCGGCAGCGGTTCAGCACCGCCGACCGCACATACGCCTCGAGGGCGGCGTGGTCTCGGAGATGAGGCGGGCTGGCGACCAGACGAATGAAGGTGTCTTGTACGACCTCTTCAGCGATCGATCGATCGCCGATGATCCAGTCCGCGAGTCCAACAAAGTGATCAAGCTGTTGCGAGTACAGGGCCTCGAGTTGGCCAACGCTCACCATGTTTTGCCCGCAGATCGACGTGTGCCCACATCACTAAGACGATTCGTCACACGGGAACGTTTACACACCGCGGATCTTTTTCTGTCGAGTTTGTCTACCTTTTGGGCCTGAGGAGGCTTGTTGTCTCGATGATCGATTTCGCTACGTGGTACCAAAGTGAGTATCCCCGTGTGGTCAACGCTCTCACGTTGCTCACCGGAGATGGTCAGGTTTCGGCCGACGCAGCGTCGGAGGCGTTCGTGAGAGCGCTCGCGAAGTGGGATCGCGTCTCGAAGATGGATCGTCCAGGCGGTTGGCTCTACAAAGTTGCGCTCAACGACGCGCGACGGCGTTTGCGTCGATCCGCTCGCGATCGGTCGGTTGCCGCCGACCTCGGCTGGACCCCAACGACAGCAGCGCCCATCGAACCAGACCACGAATTGTGGAATGCGGTTTCTCGGTTGCCGGATCGCACCCGGTCAGCCGTCATCCTGCGGTACGTCGGCGACCTGACCGAAGCCGGCATCGCGGAAGCGCTTGGAGTGCAGCGTGGCACGGTCGCCACAATGCTTCGCCGGGCGCACGACGCACTCGCACAAGATCTCGGTTCGAACCACTCCTCAGAAAGACGTTTGTTTCATGCCTTCAAATGATTATCTCGAAGCCGCCGGTCGACGCGCCGCTCTCGGACCGGTCCCGACCCCACCCACAATCGACGAGCTCACCGCAGAAGTCGGACGCCGTCGAAACAAACGCCGCAAGGTCATTGGCGGTGCGATGGCCGCGCTCGTGGCCGTCATCGCCTTGCCGATCGGTGTTGCGCTGGTAAGCGACGACCAGCCGGATGCCATCACCTTGGCAACCGATGATGGCGAGGAGATCTCGTCGGAGGAACCCGCCGGTCTCGCTTCGCAGGTGGAGCCGTCCACCACGTCGACGACCGCCGCGCCGAGTTCGTCGACCGAGACCACGGTCACGGATGCGCCGCTCGATCCGCCTGAGGGGCGTGGCCCCTTCGCCGGGTTGAACGACGAGAACTTCGACCTGCAGCTCAACCTGGGCGATGAGTCGTTCGCCATCGCCGTCATCAGCGGAGACGACGCTGCTTCCCGTGCTGCCGATGCCGAAGCCGCTGCCGATGAGACCCGCCAGATCGACGACCAAACGGTCTGGATCAAGAACGACGGAGACGAGGTGACCGCCTCGGCGTTATTCGACGACGAGACATTCGTGGAGGTCCGTGGCCCGAAGGAGCAGATCGAACGGATCCTCGACCTCGTGTCCGAGCACGCCGATGGTCCGGTGATGTTCTTCGATCCGAGCGAGTTCGCCGAACGATTCGGGCTGCCGGAAGGTCTCTTCGACAGTGACGGTTTCCCCGGCGAGGACTTCTCCTTCGAGGATTTCCCGTCCGAAGAGGGAGAGAGCCCGTTCTTTCCCTTCTTCGAGGATGGGACCTTCCGCGAATTTGAGAACGAGATGAAGGACTTTGCCGAGTGCATGAACGTCACCGTCGATCGATCGGGGACGACGACCAAGATCGAAATTCCCGACTGTGACCTGCCCAACTTCGACAGCTTTCTCGACGAGGGTCCGTTCAAGGACTTCCCCCTGGATCTCGAGAACCTCGATCTGGAGAACCTCGACCTCGACGACTTGTTCGACGGGTTGATGCAACATCCCGAGGACGCCACCATCAACTAAGACGTCTGGCCGGGCATCTCAGCTTGACGATCTCTGGACCAATGCTTCGACCATGGCGATCAATTCGTTGCGTTGCTCGTGAGTTGGTGGCGCGAGACCGAAGAGATCGATCAACCAGAGTCCGTCGCCTACGACCCGAGCGAGGAGGGCGGTCGTCGGGTCGAGGCCATCGTCGTCGAGCAGCCGTTCCTGCCACGACGCGAATTGTTCTTGGGCCGGGGTGAGGTCTCCATCGTCGAGCGCTGCAGAGGCGAAAATTCCCGTTGCTGAATCGAGCTCGGCGGGCTGATCGGAGCGTACGTAGTCGAGGTACGCCTGGGCGAACGCACCGGTGGTTCGACCGTTCGTGACCGCCAGCTCGTTGAGCCTGTCATCCGCGCGGGCGAGGGTGCGCTCCAACATCGCCGCAATGAGCGCCTGCTTCGTCGGGTAGTGGTACAGCAGCCCGCCTTTGCTGACACCGGCGCTCTCCGCGACGCGATCGAGCGTGAGGTTCGAGACGCCATCGGCTCGCACGACTTCCGCCGCCGCGTCGAGCAGCTTGGCTTTCGTCGCCTCTGTCTTTGCGTGCTGCTTCATTGTTGTCGAGACTTCCGCCCGACATCCGAGTCCGATGTGTTGTTCGCTTCGCGAGCTCCGCTCCGCTTGAGAATCTCGATCATGTCAGTTACTGTACTGCTCAGACGGTTTTTGTCGAATTGGGGAACCATGAGCACATTGTTCGAGAAGATGAATGGCGCGAGGGCGAAGGCCATCGCTGCAACTGAAACTCGCTCGAAGCGTCGATCGGAAGTATCACGAGAAACACAGTTCGACTACGTGGTCATTGGCGGCGGCAGCGCGGGTTGCGCGATGGCCAACCGTCTGAGCGCCGATCCGAACAACAAGGTTCTCGTGCTCGAGGCAGGTCGCAAGGACTGGAAGTGGGACGTATTCATCCACATGCCCGCGGCCCTGACCTATCCGATCGGATCCCGGTTCTACGACTGGAAGTACGAGAGCGAACCCGAGCCACACATGAATGGTCGCAAGATCTACCACGCTCGCGGCAAGGTGCTCGGGGGATCGTCGAGCATCAACGGCATGATCTTCCAGCGCGGCAACCCCATGGACTACGACAAGTGGGGGGCAACCGACGGCCTCGAGGCTTGGGACTATGCCCATTGTTTGCCCTACTTCAAGCGCATGGAGAATCGACTCGTCGGCGGCGACGACTGGCGCGGCGATGAAGGTCCCTTGCAGATGGAAACCGGACCCGCCAGTACGCCGCTCTTCAAGGCCTGGCTGAAGGCGGGACCCGAAGCTGGGTTCGCCGCAACCACCGATGTGAACGGTTTTCGTCAAGAGGGCTTCGCGATCTTCGACAAGAACATGACCCGAGGGCGGCGCATGAGTGCAGCTCGCGCTTATCTCCACCCCGTGCTCGATCGCCCGAACCTGACGCTCAAGACCTTGGCACAGGTGAACAAGATCCAGTTCGAAGGAAACAAGGCGGTCGGCGTCGAGTACAAGCGTGGTCGCAAGACACATGTGGCGAAGGCCAAGAACGTCATCAGTTGTGGCGGGGCGTTCAATTCGCCTCAGCTCTTGCAGCTCAGTGGTGTCGGCGACTGGAAGCACCTTTCGGCGCTGGGCATCGACGTCGTGTCCGATCTCCCTGGTGTCGGCGAGAACCTGCAGGATCATCTCGAGGTCTACATCCAACATTCGTGCACCCAACCGGTTTCGATGCAGCCCTACAACGCCAAGTGGCGCATGCCCTTCATCGGGCTGCAGTGGCTGTTTCGCAAGGGTCCGGCGGCGACCAATCATTTCGAGGCAGGAGCGTTCGTTCGCAGCAACGACGACGTCGAGTATCCCAACCTGATGTTCCACTTCCTGCCGATCGCGATTCGCTACGACGGATCGTCTCCAGAGGGAGGTCACGGCTACCAGGTTCACGTTGGACCGATGTACAGCGACGTGCGCGGCACGGTGAAGATCAAATCGACGAACCCACGCGAACACCCAGCGGTGCAGTTCAACTACCTCTCGACCGAGAACGATCGCAAGGAATGGGTCGAAGCAATTCGTACTGCTCGACACATCATGCGCCAACCAGCCTTCGCCCCGTACGACGGGGGAGAGGTGTCTCCTGGGCCCGACGTGGAGACCGACGAGCAGATCCTCGACTGGATTCGCCAGGATGCCGAGACCGCGTTGCACCCTTCTTGTACCGCGAAGATGGGGCCGGCGTCCGACCCCATGGCCGTGGTGGACCCGTCCACCATGCAGGTCCACGGCACCGAGGGGCTTTATGTCGTCGACGCGTCCGTGATGCCAGCGGTCAGCAACGGCAACATCTATGCCCCGACGATGATGATCGCCGAACGGGCCGCGGACATCATCCTCGGAAACGAGACGCTCGCTCCGGACTACACCGAGGTCTACCGAGCTCCCACCGCCGGCCAATTCCAAATTTGAAGGATGGTGGGCCAGATTGGCCCAGCAGGCTTCAAATTTCGCCAATTGGGCCACGCGCTCGGGTGCGCCATGACCACCAGGCGAGCCCCAGGCCGGCGGTCAAGATGAGGAGTTGTGAGAAGCCGAAGGATCCAAGCACGACGATCCAGACGAGCACCGTCGCGAATGCGATCGCAGACGAGCGATACGACCTGCGAAAGAGCAACACCACGGAGCTCACGATCAGCGCAAGCATCAGGGTGATGCTCAACAGACCGCCAACCCATTCGATGATCGGTGTGCGGTTCGCTCGGTCGATGGAATCGAGCCACACCTGACGCTCGACGAGCGTGAGGTTGTCGACGTCTTCATCGGGCGCCCGTCCAAACGCGGTGTTGTCTCGCACCGACGACGAGACGAGCCGATACGCGAAGTCGTCGGACGTCCAAAGCAGCTCCGTACGAGCGTCCGCGAAGTCGGGGTCTCGCCTGTCCGTACCTTCTATCGACAGAACCAGGGCGTCGTTGCCGAGCACCGTCGTGGGCGTCACAGAGAGGTTTCGTCCGCTGTCGACCTCACCGGATCCGAGACGCGAGAGCCAGATCCACTCGGCGAACGCATCGTGACGTTCCGCTTGCAACGTCGCTTGATCGTCACCATCGACGAAGTCGAACTGCCATCCATAGCGAACCATGTCCCACGGGTCGTCATCGAACCGAGCAACTTCGACGAGGCCGCTGTCTTCGTCGATCCTCCAGTCGCCGTCCTGCTGGGCGACGTGCGCGGAGAGTTCCTCGAGTTGACCCGGCTCGACGTTGACGCCCCAAGGCCGAAACCCACCGGAACCGAAGAGCAACAATCCGAGAATTGGTTCTTCGAAGGGGCGTTCAGGGTCGGCGAAGATGACGGTCGACGTCCCCCGTTCGTCGGCATCGTTGATGACCGCCCGATCACGGTTCGATCCGAACAGTCCATCGAAGAAGTCCTCAACAGCGCCCTCGACAGCACCTTCGGAGTCCGCGGTGGAATAACTGAAGGGGATCGACGCGCCGTCGAGCTTCATGCCATCGATCAGAATGGGCTCTGGTAGGAGTGCTTCGTCATCGGCCGAGACTGGCTCGGTCGTGTCGGGTTGGTCGACGGTGTCGGTTGGAGAATCGTCATTGGCCTGATCGAGAGCGACGGCGATGAGACCGACGATCCACACGACGAGTGCAATTCGAAAGAGCAACCGCGATCGATGCTCTGGCCCTCGGCCATCGTGAGGTGATAGCTGCGCGTTGGCCCACACGTTTGCCGCTCCCCGCGCGGAACCGCGCTCGGCGCGTCGTTCGAGAAGATCGGTTCCGTTCATCATGTTCCTTTCGATTCGGTGTCGCCGCGAACAGCCGGGCTCTCAGCTGCGTCAACCCCGTCGTGCCTGACCGCGGAGATCTGTGGATGAAGGATCGACCGCAGCTGTCTCCGGGCGCGGCTTGCGCGTTTTCTGACCGCGGCTGGGGTCAGGCCGAGCTCAGCTGCGATTCGTTCGTGCGGTTCGCCCTCGACATCGGCGAGGAAGATGACGGCTCGATCGAGCGGTGCGAGCTCGTCCAACACAGCGAGGTCCGACGGATACACATCCGACTGGGATGTGTCGTTCTTGAGCCGAGGCAGGAGGGCCCGTAGCCGCCCAGCACGCCGACGTTTGTTCGCGGCGCGATGGACGATCGCACGCTTCAGGTAGGCGAGAGGCTGGTCGAGTTCGTCAAAGGCATATCGCTGGAGCGTCGATGCCAGCGCATCTTGCACGAGGTCGTCGGGATCCATGTCGAGATCGGCGACGACAGCCGCGAATCGGCGAAGTGACGGGTACATCTCTTCGAACGTGGCGAATTGTTCGCGGACCGAACCGCTGCCTATCGCTGCGTTCTCCGCCGATCGCTCCATGTCTCTATGACACCGCAGCCACACGAGATGTGACACACCGATCGCAATTTTGCAGGCTGCTGGGCCAATCCGGCCCAGCAGCCTGCAAATTTCGGAAATCGTGGGGACGGGACTACACATGACCCATGACCAACGTTGCGCTGTTCGACATGAACGAAACCACCCTCGATCTCGCGGACGTGCGAGCGACGGTGAATGACGTGCTCGGGAGTGAGCACGGCTTCACGATGTGGTTTCAGAAGCTCCTCCAGTTGGCGATGACGTCTGCGATCACCGACAGCTATCAGGACTTCGGGGTGTTGGCGCCCTCGGCGTTGCGAACCACTGCGGCCTCGATCGATCGGACATTGGCGGCGGACGCTGTGCCTCGCGTGGGAGCGTCTCTGGCAGCGATCGCTCCATATCCAGACGTGGTGGAGGGACTCGAGTCACTGCGGGAAGCGGGATGGAAGACGATGCCGCTGACGAACAGCTCGCTCGCTGGCGTGACCGCCCAAGTCGACGGCAACGGGCTCGGGCATCTCTTCGACGAAATCCTGTCGGTCGACTTGGTGCAACGATTCAAGCCACACCGCGCGCCGTATCTGCACGCACTCGAGATCGGCGGAGCAGACCCCGAGCACACGTGGCTCGTGGCGTGTCACGATTGGGACTTGCAAGGTGCTCGAAGCGTGGGCCTTCGCACGGCCTACGTTCGGCGCCCGCACATGCACTATGCCGATAGCTATCCGCCCGCAGACGTGTCGGTCAACGACTTCGTCGAGCTGGCGGCAGCCCTCACGGGATCGTCGTTCTGAGCTAAACCAGAGGGATGGCGACCCCTCAAACACCCACGCAGATCCCGGTCTTTCCCAGCAGCGATTTCGAGCGAACCGCGGCGTTCTACGCGACGCTGGGGTTCGTCGAATCGAATCGATTCGGCACGAACTATCTGATCCTCGAGCACCCGGTTGGCATCGAGTTGCATTTCTACGGCGCCGGCAAAGTGAAATCGAAGGCAAACGATCATGCGGTGTACATCCGGTTCGGTTCGGTCGAGCCGGTCAATTCCCTGCACTCGGCGTGGGAGGTCGTCGCTGAGTCGTCGGGGTTCGCGGTGGTCGCAGGGAAGGCGGGGCGGGTGTTGCCGCCGGTCGACACGGACTACGGCTTGCGTGAGTTTGCGCTCCTCGATGCCGACGGAAACCTCCTTCGCATTGGCGGCTCACTGGAGCCTGAAGGGGACGTCGAGAGCAACTAGTTCAAACTTGAACTATACTGAGGAACGCATCAGACCTTCTTCCCAAAGGAACCTCATGTCCACCTCTCCGGCCACCGTCGACGTACGCCCCGCAGCCGACCGATTCCCGACAAACATCGGATGGCTCGACTCCAAGCACAGCTTCAGCTTCGGGCCCCACTATGACCCCGACAACGTCGGCCACGGCCTGCTGATCGTGCACAACGATGACTGGGTCGCGCCGGGCAAGGGTTTCACCCCGCACGCGCACCAGAACATGGAAATCGTCACCTGGGTGCTGGAGGGCCAGCTCGAGCACCGAGACTCCGAGGGCAACCACGGACGCCTCTACCCTGGTCTCGCACAACGAATGTCCGCGGGATCCGGGATCACACATTCCGAGATGAACGGCAGCGAAAGTGAGCCGGTGCACTTCATCCAGATGTGGGTGCTTCCAGACACGGACGGCATCGCTCCGAGTTACGAGGAGCGTGATCTCAACGATGCGCTCGACGGGGGAGGGCTGGTTGCCGTCGCATCCGGGCGCGGGCACGAGGGTGCCATCACGATTCACCAGAGCGCTGCGGTGATGTGGGCGGGACGGCTTGGCGACGGCGAGACCGTTGATCTTCCCGACGCGCATCGTGTTCACCTGTTCATCGCCAAGGGTGACGCTCGATTTGCTGACCACGCCCTGACCGCGGGGGATGCCGTCCGGCTGACCGATGCCGGCGAGGTCTCGCTCGAGAGCGTCGGCGACTCCGAGGTGATCGTCTGGGAATCGGCACAGTAACATCTCAAGTAATGTGTAGATCTCGAATCCCACGACGACAAGACACGTGAGCCAGCGACGCGAAGACCCTCCCATGTCGATCGGTGCTGTCGCGGAGCACACCGGCCTCGCGGTGTCAGCGATTCGTTTCTACGAATCGGTTGGGCTGGTCTCGTCAGAGCGAGCCTCATCGGGTCATCGACGCTTTCGTCGCTCTGCGATGCGGCGGCTGTCGTTCGTTCGGATCTGTCAGCGGCTTGGCTATTCGCTCGACGAGATCAAGGCGCATCTCGAGTCGTTGCCGAACGAACGCACGCCAACCGAACGCGACTGGAATCGAATGGCGGTTGGTTTTGCCGATGAGATCGACCAGCGCATCGCCGATCTGACCCTGCTGCGCAACAAGCTCGACGGCTGCATCGGCTGCGGATGTCTGTCGCTCGAGAACTGCGGTATCTACAACATCGACGACGGCGCCGCGTCCCTTGGTGATGGTCCGCGATATCTGCTGGGCGATTCTCCGAGCGACCTCCCCAGCTGATGTCAGCGCGACGTCGTAGGGTCTGACCCTCATGGCGACCGCTGCACTCATCGAGCCCCTCCGCCCGACCCCCGAGGAGGTTGAGGCCGAGCTCACCGCACACGTGCGCTTGCTCGCAGGGCCCGATGCCGTGCCGCGACCAGAACAACTCGAAGCCGTGCAAGCCGTCGTCGCCAATCGGAAACGCACGCTGCTCGTCGCCCGCACCGGGTTCGGAAAGTCGGCCGTCTACTTCTCGAGTACAAAGATGCTTCGCGATCGCGGGTGGGGGCCGAGCATCGTCATCTCACCCCTGTTGGCGCTGATGCGCGACCAGGTTGCCGCTGCGGCCACGCTGGGCCTTCGAGCCGAGACGATCAACTCGGCAAACACCGATGATTGGGGCGAGATCGAAGACGCCTTGCTCGCCGATGAGATCGACCTTTTGCTCATCGCGCCCGAACGCCTCGCAAACCCCGGCTTTCGCAAGCGGGTGTTCTCGATGATGTTGGCCCGACCGTTCGCACTTGTGTGCGACGAGGCACATTGCATATCCGACTGGGGTCATGACTTCCGTCCCGACTATCTGAGACTGCGCACGGTCATCGCCGAGCTTCCCGAATGGGCCCCGATCCTTGCCACGACGGCGACAGCGAATCAGCGAGTCACCGACGACGTCGCCTCCCAACTCGGTTCCGACACCGTGGTCTTGCGCACCAGCCTCGACCGTGCGTCGCTGCACTGCAGCGTGATCGAACTCGACGACGACGCCGAGCGCCTTGCGTGGGTCGCCGACAACCTCGGAGACATCGAAGGTTCGGGCATCATCTACGCCCTCACCGTCGACCAGGCGATCACTGCTGCTGATTGGCTGCGACAGCGGGGCCACGATGTGGCGGCCTACTCGGGTTCGACCACGCCTGAAGATCGCGAGCGTCTCGAGTGCCGCCTGCGCAACAACGAGCTCAAGGCCCTGGTGGCCACGAGCGCTCTTGGTATGGGCTTCGACAAATCTGACATGGCGTTCTGTATCCACCTCGGGCTTCCACCGACACCTGTTGCCTACTACCAGCAGATCGGCCGAGCGGGGCGTGGTATCGAACACGCCGAGGTCATCGCCCTGCCTCGACCCCGCGAAGACGAACGCATCTGGAAATGGTTCGAGTCGGTTTCGATGCCGAGCGAAGAGGTGTGCACGCGGGTCCTGTCCGAACTCGACACGAAGTCCGCCATGTCGATCCCACGCCTCGAAGCGGTGGTCAACATGGGGCGGACGCGGCTCAACACGCTTCTGAGCATCCTCGATGTGCAAGGCGCGGTCACGCGAGCGAAGGGTGGTTGGTTGCGCTCATCACAGGCATGGACCTACGACGGCGAGTTGGCCGATCGGCTCCGCGAGCTGCGTTCGGTCGAGAGCGAGCAGATGCGCCAATACGCATCGCACGAAGGTTGTCGCCTTCGGTATCTCCGAGACTTGCTCGACGACGCCGAGGCGGATGACTGTGACCGCTGCGATCGATGCCTGCTTCGGCTCGGGAAGCCGCTGCGCTTGAGTTCCGAGGTCAGCTCTGGTGCCCAAGATGCGCGAGATCACCTTCGAGGAGTCGACATCGCCGTTGAGCCGCGCCGGCAATGGGCGCCGGGTCTCGATGAACCGAAGGGCAAGATCGCGCCGGCTCGCCAAGCGCGCATGGGTCGAGCGCTCAGCCGGTTGGGTGATGGTGGTTGGGGGCCCCAGGTGGCGTCGTTGCTCGATGGCTCGAGCACCACGATTTCACCCGAGCTCGTGAATGGGATCGTCGGCATCCTGCGGCGCTGGGAGTGGGAACAGCGACCCGGCTGGATCTGCACGATGCCATCGCGGCGCAACGGGGTCGTCATCGACACCCTGGCCGCCGAAGTGGGCAAGCTCGGCAAGTTGCCGGTTCACCGCGGGCTGGTCCGCAACCAGAGCGCCGGATGGCAGGCCGAGCAGTCGAACAGCGCCTTTCAGCTCGCCAACGTCTGGGGCCTGCTCGACGTCGACGTCGCAGAGCTTCCCGATGAGTCCCTTCGATCAACACCCGTGCTGCTCATCGACGACACCGCGGACAGTCGCTGGACCATCACGGTCGCCGCGCACCTGCTTCAAGAAGCCGGCTCGGGCCCGGTACTCCCCTTCGTCCTACAGACCCGCTGAGTGCGGACGCCTCAGCCGGTCGGCGGCAAGACCAAGGCCTCTGTCCGGACCGGGCGGCACGTCTTCGTCCTCCCCGTTCCGCTTCGCTCCACTGAAAGTCGGACTACGCCGCACCACCCATCCCGGAACGGCCCCAGTCTTGCCGCCGACCTGCAACCCAACTCAGCGGAAGGCTGCCCAGTCGACCCGGTGGGAAGCCGAATGGTGGAACGTAGGAGAGTCGGAGATGTAGGGGTGCAGCGCAGCCCGACTTCTAGTGAAGCGAGCGAAGCGATGCGCAACGGGGAGGGCGAAGCTGTGCACCTACAGCACCGGAACCACTTGGGACCAGTACTTGGAGACCAACTGCGGGTCAGGCAGCTGCAGCTTCTTGGCTGTCCTCGCTGAGCGCCGTCTTCGTCAGGCGTGGCTTCATCGAACGGCTGCCCGATGTGGCGACGAGACGAGCACGGCTCTCGGCGAAGTTCGTGGTGAGCAGCTTCTCGGCGGCGATTCCCGACATCCAGTCGAGTACCTGGAACCGCTGATCAGCGAGTGCACGTTGCAGCGCAGCAGCCTCGACGAGTCGACCTGGCGAGTAGTGCTGCCAGTCGGTGCTCATGCGGCCGTCGTAGATGCGATAGACGTCCTCATCGAGGATCGCTACTGCGTAGGCGGCGAGGTTGCCGTCGAGACGCAGCGTCGCGATCTCGATCTCCCATTCCTCGTGGCCACCTTCGACCACGCGGCGCCAGAACTCGCGCTCGGCAGGTCGGTCGAGGTCACTGTTACGGCGAGCGTGACGATCTCGAGAGACGTGCACGGCCTCGACCTCGTCGAGCAGCTCAGCGCTGATGGCACGACCACGGTCGAATGCGATGACCATCTCGAGTCCGTCGTTCTCGATCTTCGCTCGTGCCCTGCGGAGTTGCTTGCGCTTGCTCTTGCTCAGCACCTCGTCGGCGTTGTGGGCGGTCGAGAACACGACGCGAGGGACACGGAGCTCGGGGAGCAACTGACCGTTGTCGAGTTCCTCGTTCAAAAAGCCAAGCGTTGGATCGTGATCCGGGAGCTGTTCGAGATCGAGCGACCAAACCTCGGCCACGTCGTTCAAAGCAGCGACGATCGCCTTGGCCAATGCCTTCGCCGAGGCAGGGTCGCGTGCTGGCAGACCGGCATAGAGCGAGCTGCTGTGGCCCATCGCAACAACGGTGGCCCCTTCCGCACGTTTGTCGATGGCGAGCATGGCGCACGCTGCGAGCTGCTGCGTCTGCGGCGTGCGTACCTCGACCATCATCGGGGTCCAGTTGGTGAACGCTTCCGACCAGTGTTGCAGCCATGAGAAGCTCGACATGACGGGCATCTTGAGGTCTGAGATCAGGTCATCGATGTCCTTGGAAACCGTTCGGATCTCGTTCATGCCGAAGCGGACTTCGGTGTCGTAGCTGCGATCTTGAATCTTCTCTGCCGACTGACGCCAAGCCTCGAGTGGCTCGAGTTCATCGTCGAGGTGTTCACGGAAGAGAGTCGTCAGCGCAGGACCTGGCAGCGGACGGCAGTAGTAGAAGCCTTGTCCGCGGTCGCAGCCGAGACGTCGAAGGATGTCGGCCTGGTCGGAGTACTCGATGCCCTCGGCAACCGTGTACGCGCCGAGTGCGGTCGACAGGTTGACGACGGCTTCCACGAGCGCAGATGACGTCGATGAGCGATGAAGCTCGTTGATGAACGAACGGTCGATCTTGATCGCGTCAACCGGGAAGGCCTTCAGGTAGCTGAGCGACGAGTAGCCCGTTCCGAAATCATCGATCGCGAGTTTCACGCCGATGGTCTTGAGCTGGCCGAGAATGCCCACACTCTGTTCGGCGTCGATGGCCAGCATCGACTCGGTGATTTCAAGCACCAGGTTGCTTGCGTTCACGCCGGTGGCCGCAATGGCGTTCGTCAGCGTGTTGATGAGCTGATCGTCCTGCAGCTGGCGCATCGACAGGTTGATCGAGATGTCGATCTCTTCGCAGCCGGGGATCTTGTGCCAGGCAGCCGCTTGACGGCAGGCCTCGCGGATCACCCAGTTGCCGATCGGAACGATGAGTCCGTTCTCCTCGGCAAGAGAGATGAACCGGTCGGGGTCGACGAGTCCACGTTCCGGGTGCTTCCAGCGGATGAGCGCCTCGACGAGGTCGACCTTGCCGCTCTCGAGATTGAAGATCGGCTGATAGTGGAGCAGGAATTCTTCGTCGTCGATGGCTCGCTGAAGATCGGCCTTCAGGTCGAGGCGTTCGACGGCTTCCTCGTGCATTGCTTCTTCGAAGAATTCGTAGCGACCCTTGCCACGAGACTTCGACAGATACATGGCGACGTCTGCGTTGCGCATCATCGTGTCGACGTCGCTGCTGCCTTCGATGTCCATCGCGATGCCGATACTGGCGAGAGCACGCACCGCGCGATCGCCGATCTCGATCGGTTCACCGAGCGAATCCAGGGCGCGGCGAGCAACGTTCATTGCATCGCGTCGATCCACCGCTGATTCGAGAAGCACCGCGAATTCGTCGCCACCGAAGCGGGCAACCGTGTCGCCATCTCGAACGACGGTCTCGAGACGCTTCGCCACGACGGCGAGGAGTTCGTCGCCAGCTTGATGACCGAGGCTGTCGTTGACGGTCTTGAAGTCATCGAGGTCGATGAACAGCACCGCGACGGGGTGCTTCTGATCGGCCTTGGCCAACGATGCCTTGGTGCGTTCAGCGAACCGAACCCGGTTGGCGAGGCCGGTGAGAGAATCGTGCTCGGCGTCGTGGCGCAGTCGGTCTCGACCCTGCTCGACCGTCTTCATGAGGTCGAAGATGCGAATCAAGATCAGTAGGAAGAGGAACGCCGACGCAGCGATCGTGACCGTGCGGTCTTCTGCGTTGCCCCAGAAGAGGTCGACCAACGGCACGCTCAGCGTTGCGATGAACATGATCGCCAGCTGAATTGGTGTCAGACGATCCTGATTCTGCTGTTGGGGCGTTGTCCGTCCCAGCGCCGGATGGAGAGCAGCGGCACCGAAGCCCACATAGAACGTCAGCCAGAACGCATCGACCCAAAGGCCTGTCCGGAAGGTTCCGTTCGTCAGGTAGATCTGATAGCCCGTGTCGGCGATTGCCAACGAGCCGATCGCGATGGCGATGAATGCGAAGGGTGGGTGTGTGAGGTGCACGGTCACCAGGAGGCGAGCTGCCACAGCGAGAAGGATGACATCCATCACTGGGTAGGCGAGCGACACGACAAGAGCTGCGGTGGTCTGCTCGAACGTGACGACTTCGTCGACGAACAACACCCACATGAGGCCGAACATTGCGACGCCCACGATGGCGCCGTCGATGAGGCTTGCCCGACTGCGACCTGGTGCTACCGCTCGGACCAGCTTGATCAGGCCAAGGATCATCAGCGGGTACATACCCAGGTAGAACGCATCGGCCCAGTTGGGGAATGGTGGTCCCGCCTCACCCGAGCGAAGCTCGATGAGGTAGTAGATGACGTCGGCGGTCAGGAACGAGGTCAGACCGCCGGCGAACCACAGCCATGGCTTCAGCATGTCGGGCTTGTTGACCTTGACGCCGATGAGCAGCATCACGATCGACATGAGTCCCACGCCGTTGTACAACACCAGCTTCGATGTGGCGGACTTCTCCACGACGAAATAGATCGTCGTCAGCGTGATCGCGACTCCGAACCAAATTTTCCATGCCATCGCCATACGGCCTGATTCCCACGCGTACTTCATGTAGGACATATCGGAGGCGGGTTGGTGATCCCTAAGGTTCCGCGGGCAATTAGATCAAATTGCCCAGATATCTTCCCTACGCCGCCGTATTGGCGGCAGTTTGGTCGGGGAAAACCCCCAAACGGAGTTGCTCAGGATGCTCCGAGTCCGACGAAGACAAGCGCTGAGCTCGCCATGATCAGACCGGCGATCTGCACCCGCGAGAGTTCTTCTTTGAGAAGGAGTCTTGCGAGGAGCACCGTGGCCACGGGGTAGAGCGACACGACGGCTGCCACCCAGGTGACGCTTCCGTCGGCCAGCGCGAGCAAATAGAAGCTGTTCGCCGAGCAGTCGAGTACGCCAGCGATGCCGATCGATGGGTAGTCGGATCGTTCGATGCGGCTCCACGAGCGGCGCATCGTCAACAGAACGGCGAGGATGGCAACCGAGGCTCCTCGAGCTCCGACGAGCGGGAAGAGACCCGAATCGGCCGATGTTTGTGCGAGCGCCGTGAAGAACACACCAAACCCCAGGCCGGCAACGACGCTGAGGCGCCGGGTGGCCGCAATCTGTGCGCGGGCAGCGGCCCGCGCTCGAGGGTTGAGCATTCGGGACAACTTGTGCGCTTCGAGCCCGCCGACGGACACGATGATCGCAGATGGAATCGCAAGTGCAATGCCGACCAGGGTTGGTCTATTGGGGATCTCGCCGAGCAACAGACCGGCGGTCACAGGCAAGAGGGCACCGATGAGTGCGGTGACCGATGCAGCCGTCGACATCGGACCGTCCGCGAGGGCTCGATAGAAGGTCGTGAGCCCGACCATTGCGCCGACGCCACCGAGGGCGCCCCAGGCGAGATCGCTCGGCAAGACCGTTCCGTCGAAGGTCAGAACAAGGACGACGGCGAGCGCGGCGAACGAGATGACCTGGACCACGAGTGTGACGAGCGCGGCGTCGTTCTTCTTGGTGGCGAGTGCTCCCGAGAAGTCCGATGCTCCGTACGAGAGACCCGACAAGGCGGCGAGAAGGACGGCGAACATCAGCTGGCCTTCGCCATGGGAGATTCCGAAACATCGTCGAAGAGGCGCCTGTTCGCCGCCTGCGCATCACCGGCCGCGAGGGCTCGCTCGGTTCGCTCATCGGCGAGTCGCGCTTGCTCGGCGAGCACGGACAACCCTCGACGCGGTGGCACTGGAGCAACAGGTGCCGTGGGCGCGACAGGGGTCGCGGGAGCTACAGGCGGCAGGGGCGTTGGCGGTTCGAGGATGCTCATGATCTCCTGGGCCAGTCCATCCTCAGATGGCTGCTCGACGACTGTGTCGCTCGCAGCACGCTCCAGCTCGTAGGTCACCGAGACCGACGGTGGCGCCGCGGCGAGTGCACGTGACAGAACATCTTGCGCGGCCACTCGCACCCGCAGAAGGCTTGGCTGTGGACGGTTGCCGACGGCGACGAATGGACCGAATACCGGGCCCAGCTGATCCCAGATGTCCCATTCGAGCACGAGCAGGTCGACGATGAACTGTGCGTTCGTCTCGACCGCGCCAATGGTGGGCTGACCGATGATGGCATCGAGCAAGGTTGCGTGGCTGGCGAGAACTGAACCAACGTCGGAGGCTCGTTCCTGATTCACGATCAGCCGCTCGTGCGGCGGGATGACGTAGGTGGTGGTGACACAGAGTCGACCGTCGGTGAGGCCGGTGAGGACGACCACGTCGTCTTCGTGACAGGTCAGTACCAGTGTGCATGAGGCGTCGTCATACAAGTTCGTCGTGGCTCCACCCCATTCACTGAAGGCACCTCGCGGCAAGAATCCTGCTGCCTGCAGGGCGATATCGGTCGCGGAGCCAACGTTGGTGGGCTCCGCGGGTGACAGCGAGCCCGATGGACGCGGCCAACGCACCAGGTACGAACTCGACGTCGGGTTGAGTGCGCAGGAGAGCGCGAGTCGGATGACGATGAAGGTGGGAATCGTCGAGGCGCCGGTGAGTATCACGATCGGCGTATTGATTTCAGCGACCACGAGAGCCCCGACCACGAGCGCGCAGACGACGCCCGCCTCGATTCCGAGCCGTTGAGCGACCTTCAGCGCGATCTCGCGACGAAACCAGCGCACATGACGATCCATGGGTTTGCAATCGGCCCGTATTCGCCCGACGTGAGTGACGGCGTTCTGCGGGGATCTGCTTCGATCGGTGTCGGGCGGAAGTCCCGACAATACAAAAGTGTCGAGCAGATACGGTGAAGCGGTGACCGATCACTCCTCCGCTCTTGTGCTCGAACGATTGTGGTTGACCGATTTTCGTTCCCATGAACAGATCGACTTGTCGTTTGCGCGAGGCGTCACGGCGCTCATCGGTCCCAACGGTTCGGGCAAGACGAACATCGTGGAGGCCATTGCGTGGCTCACCTCGATGCGCTCGTTTCGGGGCGCTCCGACAGAAGCGCTGATCAAGGTGGGGGCTGAACGAGCGATCGCCCGAGCGACGCTGCGAAGCGACGAGCGAGAGTTGCTGCTTGAGGCTGAGCTTCCGCGAACGGGTCGTGCTCGGATTCAGATGAACCGGCAGCGCGTGCAGCGAAACCGTGACTTGCTCGGGGTCATGTCGGTGACCGTATTTGCTCCTGACGACCTCGAGATGATCAAAGGTTCACCCGGCGAGCGACGGACCTACATCGACGACGTCGTCGTGGGACTTCACCCGCGAAATGAACAGACCAGGGCACAGGTCGACAAGGTGCTCAAGCAACGGAATGCGCTGTTGAAAGGGGTGCATGGGCGCCTCAACGATGATGCGGCGTTCACGCTCGATGTTTGGGACACGAAACTCGCAAGTGTTGGTGACGAACTCGGAGCGCTTCGAGCGGCCGCCCTCGAACGCCTCTCGCCGCTCGTCACCGACGCCCTGCAGGCGGTGGCAGGAGGATCTAGTGAAGTGACGATCCGATATGCGGCTCCCTGGTTTGACGCCGGCCTCGCGGAGGCGTTGACCCAGGCGCGTAAGGACGATGTTCGGCGCGGCGTGACCACCGTCGGCCCGCACCGCGACGAGCTCGAGATATTGCTCAACGGAATGCCTGCGCGCACCCACGCCTCACAGGGTGAGCAACGGTCTCTGGCACTTGCTCTGCGACTGGCTGGCCACGAGTTGGTTCGAGTGACGACAGGGGTCGCACCGTTGCTCGTCCTCGACGATGTTTTCTCGGAACTCGACGACGATCGTTCGGCGGCGCTCGTGGCGGCGCTTCCTTCCGGTCAGACGTTGCTCACGTCGGCGGTTGATCTCCCGCCGGGTGCGGTTGCCGATGCCACCATTCGCCTCGGAGAGGCAACGTTCGATGCCGAGGTGCCAAATGTCGTGGCATAACAACCCGTATCGACGATTTCGCGATGGACCGCAGCCGATGGGCAAGGGGATCGATCGAGTGATGAAACACCTCGATGCACCCACCGTCGATGTCGTCGAAACCGTCTTCTCCGAGTGGTCGACGCTCGCAGGAGAGGTGATCGGGGCGCACACCACGCCACAAAAGATCAGCAACGGCGTCCTGCATTTGGAGGTCGACGATCCCGCCTGGGCGAGCGAAATGAAGTGGATGAGCGAGGAGCTTCTTCGACGCATTTCGAGCAGGCTCGAGAGCGATGAGATCACCGAGATTCAGGTGCATCTCTCGCGTTGAGAAACGCTTGATTTTTCAACAAAAAGTAACGCGAAACTCCGAGGCGGATCCGTTGCCGTAGTGCCCTCGATCTGTCACCCCTGCCTGGTACAATTACATTGTCGTAATTTTGACTGATCAGAGGGCCGTCGCGGAGCATCCGGACGCTTGCTGATCACAGCTGCACGGCAGACGATTAGGCGAAGTGAAAGGTCACGCGTTGAGCGACGACACGAACTCCTACGGTGCAGAAAACATCACGGTTCTCGAGGGCCTCGAGGCTGTGCGCAAGCGCCCAGGCATGTACATCGGATCGACCGGGCCGACCGGTCTTCACCACCTCGTATACGAAGTGGTCGACAACTCCGTCGATGAGGCGATGGCGGGGTATTGCAGCGCAATTGAAGTCATCGTGCACCCCGACGATTCGGTCGAGGTCCGAGATGACGGTCGTGGGATTCCCACCGGCGAACATCCCAAGTACGAAGGAATGTCGGCAGCCGAGGTCGTCATGACCGTTCTGCACGCTGGCGGCAAGTTCGGTGGCGGCGGATACAAAGTCTCCGGCGGCCTGCACGGCGTGGGTATCTCCGTCGTCAACGCGCTGAGCAAGAAGGTCGAAGTACAGATCGATCGCGAAGGCAAGCATCACTACATGGACTTCGCAGACGGCGGAGCGGTCAAAACCAAGCTCGAGGTGCGCGGCGACTCTCCCGACGACCGCACGGGCACGACCGTTCGTTTCTGGCCCGACGACACCATCTTCGAAGAGACCGAGTTCCGGGCCCAGACCCTCCTCGATCGTTTCCAGATGATGGCGTTTCTCAATCGTGGCTTGCGAATTCGTTTCCAGGATCTGCGTCGGACCGAGGTGCACGCGGATGCGGGCGAAGACGGTTGGATCGAGTTCCACTACGAGGGCGGCATCAAAGATTTCGTGCGCCACGTCAACCAGTCGAAGGAAGCGTTGTTCGCCAAGGTTGGCTACTACGAGGTGGCCGAAGAGACCCAAGAGGTCGAAATCGCATTCCAGTGGAACACCGGCTTCAACGCCGATGGTTTGCACAGCTTCGCGAACGGCATCACCACCGGCGGCGGCGGTATGCACGAGACCGGGTTCCGCTCGGCGCTCACTCGAACGATCAACAAGTACGGAAAAGACAAGAACCTGCTGAAGGACTCCGAGGATCTTTCCGGAGACGATGTTCGTGAAGGTCTGACCGCCATCATCTCCGTCCGCCTGCAGGACCCACAGTTCGAGGGGCAGACCAAGGACAAACTCGGCAACGTGTCGGTCCGGTCGATGGTCGAGAAGGCCACGAACGAAAAGCTGGCCGAATGGCTCGAGGAGAACCCCGCTGAGGGCAAGCTCATCATCCACAAGTCGATAGCCGCACAGCGAGCACGTGAGGCCGCTCGTGCAGCGAGAGACACGATTCGCAACAAGACAGCGCTCGACGGCGCTGGCATGCCCGAGAAGCTCAAGGATTGCTCATCGAAGGACCCGAGAGAACGAGAGCTGTTCATCGTCGAGGGCGACTCCGCTGGTGGGTCCGCTATCCAGGCGCGCGATCCGCGAACGATGGCGATCCTGCCCATCAGAGGCAAGATTCTCAACGTCGAGCGCGCTCGCCTCGACAAGATGTTGAAAAACCTCGAAGTGCAGACGCTCATCCAAGCGATCGGTGCGGGTATCGGCGACGAGTTCGATCTCAGCAAGATCCGCTACCACAAGATCATCTTGTTGGCTGATGCCGATGTCGATGGCAGTCACATCCGTACGTTGCTGCTCACCTTCTTCTTCCGCCAGATGCGCGAGCTCGTCGAGAACAACCACATCTACATCGCCCAGCCGCCGCTCTATTCGACCAACGTTGGCAAAGGCAAGGTCTATCTCAAGGATGATCGCGAGAAGGACAGCTGGCTCGAGGAACACCCGAACCACAAGAAGGACTTTCAGCGTCTGAAGGGCCTTGGCGAGATGCAGTGGCAGGAACTCGCCGAAACCACGATGAACCCTGGCGACCGAACCCTCCTGCAGGTGTCGGTCGAAACCGCAGCAATGGCCGACGAGGTCTTCAGCACGTTGATGGGCGAGGACGTGTCTCGCCGCAAACACTTCATCCAGACGAACGCCAAAGACGTTCGCTTCCTGGACATCTAGGAGACGATCATGAGCGATATCACCGACTCAGGCGACGGCGCACAGTTCGCCATCGAACCCATCGACATCCAAGAAGAAATGGAGCGTTCGTTCCTCGACTACGCGATGTCGGTCATCGTGTCGCGAGCGCTGCCAGACGTTCGCGACGGCCTCAAGCCCGTGCACCGCCGGATCTTGTGGGCCATGTCCGAGCTCAACGCCAACCCCGATCGCCCAACGATGAAATCCGCCCGCGTCACGGGCGAGGTCATGGGCAAGTACCACCCACACGGTGACTCTGCGATCTATGACTCGCTGGTCCGAATGGCGCAGGACTTCTCGATGCGTCATCGCCTCATCGAGCCCCAGGGCAACTTTGGCTACACGCCCGACGATTCGCCGGCTGCGGCTCGATACACGGAGTGTCGTCTCGATCCGATCTCCCTACAGCTTCTTGCCGACATCAACAAGAACACGGTCGATTTCATCGACAACTACTCGGGTGAGTTCTCCGAACCCGAGGTGCTTCCCGCCCGGTTCCCGAACCTGCTGGTGAATGGTGGTCAGGGAATCGCCGTGGGTATGGCGACCAGCATCCCGCCGCACAACCTCGGTGAAGTGATCGATGCCACGATGCACCTGATCGACAACCCTGACGCTCAGCCCGCTGACCTGATGGCGTTCGTGAAGGGCCCCGACTTTCCAACCGGTGGCCTCATCATGGGTCGCGCCGGTATCGCCGATGCCTACCGAACCGGTCGAGGCAGCATCAAGATGCGCGCCCGTGCCGAGATCGTCGAGGGCAAGACCAACGACACGATCGTGATCACCGAACTGCCGTATCAAGTCAGCCCAAACTCGGTGTTCGCAAAGATCAAGGAACTTCTCGCTGCGAAGGAACTCGACGGCATCGCCGACATCAACGACTTCTCCTCGCAGGGCGAAACTCGCGTGGAGATCAAGCTGAAGCGCGATGCTCCGGCGTTGGTCGTTCTCAACAACTTGTACAAGCGGACCCCATTGCAAACCTCGTTCTCGATGAACGCCGTCGCCCTGGTCGACGGAGTGCCGCGCACGCTCAACCTCCGAGAGATCCTGGTTCCGTACATCAAACATCAGGTCGAGGTCATCACCCGACGAAGTCAATTCGAGCTCGACAAACTGCGTGCTCGTGCGCACATCGTCGAAGGCCTGATCAAGGCCCTCGACCTGATCGACGAGATCATCAAGCTCATCCGCGCTTCCGAAGACAAGGCCGCCGCCCGAGCAGGACTCATGGGTGAAGGATTCGAGTTCTCCGAGATCCAGGCGAACCACATTCTCGACATGCCGTTGAGCCGGCTCACCCGTCTCGGCCGAGCAGATCTCGACGAGGAGATGGCACAACTCACCATCGATATCGCGGAGCTCGAGCGCATCCTCGGCGACGAGGCTGCGCTGTTCCAGGTGATGAAGGAGCAGCTGAGCGAGGTTCGCGAAGAGCACGCCGACGAGCGTCGTTCCGAACTCATGCATGATCCGGGCGAGATCGACATCGAGGATCTCATCGACGATGAAGACCTCGTCTTCACAATGTCGGCCGGTGGCTATGTCAAGACCATGTCGATCGACGAGTTCCGCACGCAGAGCCGTGGTGGCCGTGGGGTTGCGGGTGCGAATCTCAAAGATGATGACTACGTCGTCAACATGATTCACACCACCGCGCACGCGTACCTGCTGTTCTTCAGCAACCGCGGCAAGGTGTATCGCCTGAAGGCGCACCAGATACCGATGACCAGCCGTACCGCACGCGGTACGGCGATCGTGAACCTCCTCCAGCTTCAGCCCGAGGAGAAGATCCGAGCGATCATCGACACGCGCGACTACGAGACCAACCGGTACCTGTTCTTTGCGACCAAACTCGGTCGGGTCAAAAAGACACAATTCACGGCCTACGACAGCAACTTGAAGGCCGGACTGATCGCCATCAAGTTGAACGAAGACGATGAGCTGATGGATGTCATTCCTCTCAATGAGGGTCAGGATGTCTTCCTCGTATCTCAGAACGGTCAGACGATCCGGTTCGACGAGGACGCGGTTCGTCCAATGGGGCGTACCGCCGCTGGTGTTCGTGGCATGAAGTTCCGCGAGGGTGATGAGCTCGTCGCTTGTGCTCGTGAACAAGAGGGCACTCGGTTGTTGATCATCACGAGTGAGGGTTACGGCAAACAGTCCGAACTCGACCAGTACCCGATCAAGGGTCGTGGTGGACTCGGTGTTCGCGGCATCCGGGTCAATGAGAAGAAGGGTCAGGTCGTGGCGGCCTTCATGGTTGCCGACGACGAAGAGATCATGCTCATCGGGGACGGCGGAACGTTGATCCGCACCGCGGTCAACTCGATCTCGACGCAAGGTCGAGATGCGTCTGGCGTCCGTGTGATGAATGTGAGCGAAGGTCACCGTGTTGCGGCGGTCGCTCGTGTGCTGGCCAGCGACGACGAAGATCTCGATGACGAGGATCCACAAGAGTCATCCGCCGACGATGATGGCGTCGCCGTCGACTCGTCGGAACCCAACGAGACGTCGTCGCCAGAAGAGGAATAGCCTGGCGAAGTAACTTCCCCCGTTGCGTACGCTCCGTTCGCGGAGTTGAAGGTTGTTCGATGGTGGGTTTACTCGGTTGGCTCATGGGCCTCTCTCTGACCGCGGCACTCCTGATTGGCATCGTTGCCGTTGGCGACGCCGCAATCGATGATGCACGTGCGGCCACAGCGGCTGACGCAGCAGCACTTGCCGGTGCTGCAGGAGGTTCAGAGGCCGCGCAGGTTGCCGCGGAGCGCAACGGTGCAACGCTCGTGAGGGTGTCGTTTCGTGGGTCTGTCACCTCTGTTGAGGTCAGGCTTGGCGATGCTCGAGCGGTCGCGCACGCAGAACGCCTCATTGTCCGCGATGGATGAACAAGGGGTCTCGGGAGATCTCCCCACCGGGCGGACCGTGTGTTGGGTTGAGATGCAATACACTCTCTCTTCGTGACCGCGATCGATGACTCAGAAGAGACCGTTTTCACGGGTACCTCCGAGGACTCCCTAGCTCAGCGCGCCGATGAATTCTTCACGGAGGCGCTTGTCGAGCCGGAATCTGCCTCGCCGGCGATCGTTCCGGAGTCCGAAGCGCCGCTGTTGGTCGAGCGGATTCAAGAACGCCGCCTTCGGGCCCGCAAGGTCCGGCGCCTCGTCCGCCACATCGAGCCGTGGTCGGTACTCAAGGTCGCGTTGCTGTTCAACTTCTGCATGTGGGTCGTCACGATGGTGGCCGGGGTGCTGCTGTGGAACGCCGCGGAGACCGCCGGCACGATTTCTGACGTCGAACAGTTCGCCAAGGAGATCTTCGCGCTCGAGGAGTTCACCTTCGAGGGTGAGTCGATCTTCAACGCAGTTGCGCTCGGAGGGCTCGTTGTCGCAGTTGCAGCAACAGGGTTTGCGGTGCTCATTGCCATCCTTCTCAATCTGATTTCGGACCTCACGGGCGGAATTCGGGTGACCGTGGTCGAAGAAGAGACAGCTCGACCCATTTCGACGTTGCCCCGACGGGGCTGAGTCGATACCGTTTCATGGCCCTTCGGGGTACGTACGGGCCTATAGCTCAGTTGGTTAGAGCGCACCCCTGATAAGGGTGAGGTCGCTGGTTCGACTCCAGCTAGGCCCACGTCGTTCGTCGCCGCCCAAGGCGGCTCCTCACTTACCGCCTTTTCCTTACGCTTCGCTCCAGGAACGACGGGGTCGCGCCTCACTTTCCACCTTCTGCGTTCAACCAATGGTGATTAGGGCAACGGCGACGCTCGTGCCGAGCAGGCCCAGCCCTTGCCACCACCTCATGGACTGACCCCCGAAGACCACACCGAGAAGTACCGCGACCGCTGCATACTGCGAGCCAATGACGCTCACCACCGCCAGGCTTCCTCCTGCCTGAAGTGCCAACACGAACAGCAGCACCGCACTCGTTGCGAACAGCCCCACAACGAACGACCTCGCCCGAACGGCTTTGTCCCCGGGAAAGATCCTTGGCCCTGTCGCTCGCGTCGCGATCGCTGCAACCAAAAAGCCGACGACGCGTTGAAAGAAGATGGGACGTCCGCCCGCATCCTCGCCGACCTCGCCGAGCAAGATGAGCATCACACCGAAGATCACGCCCGCCGCGACGGCGATCATCAGGATGGGTTGCTCGTCTTGACCACCTCCGCCTTCGTACGTGGTGAGTGCAATGGCGCTCACTCCCAGGATGATTCCGATCCACGTGATGAAGGACGGGCTGGTTCCCGTCACGACCACGTCCCAGACGATGGGCACGCTTGACATCACCACCGCTGCTGCAGGTGCCGCAGATCGCAGCGACCCACGGGAGTATGCGAGGTAGAGCAAAAGGACCGCCGTGCCGTTGGCGACGCCTGAAAGTGCGCCGACGAGTAGATCAGTGCGTGTGGGCTCGCCGGGCCATAGAAGGGCCACGACGGACGTCAGGACAACGCCGGAGGCGAACATCGAGGACGTGACCTCATGTGCTCGCGTGCGCCTCGTGACGCCTGCGGCAAAGAACTCGCCGGCACTGATCGACATCGTTGTCAACAAGGCAAGAAGGACCGCCAATTTGTGAATCTCCTTCCCCGGTTACCTGATACGAACGAGCACGCATGCTGCCACAGTCTGTCAATGGTTCGATGTTCGGAGCCTTGAGGCGGGCGAGAACTCGGCAAGTCAGCGTTCGTGCTTCGCAGTGCTTGCGAACGGCAGCGACGTGTCCGTTTTTGGACAAGCCGTTCGTCGTGACATAAACAGGATTCGGATCGCGAAGGCGTTGCCCTGCGACGGAACCGCTCGGAAAGAGGAGCTTCACATGGCAGATTCAATGGAAATAGCAGGCAAGGGACGGATCGACTTCGCCGACATGCTCGATGGCTTGTCCGCAGAGCAATTGGCCACCGAAACGCTCTGCCCGGGTTGGACCCCGGTCGAAGTGGGCGCGCACCTCGTGAGCTTCATCGAGATGTCGTTGCCAACGATGATGTTGAGCATGGCAAAGGCCGGTTTCCACGTCGACAAGGCGTGGAAGGCCAACGCGACGAAGTACGCCGCCCAGGGACCGGCGGAGATCTCGAGAAAGCTGCGGGCACATGCCACCCAGCCCGCACCGATGAAGTCGTTTCCTGCGGGTCTCACTGCCAACGATGTCGCGGTACACACCCAGGACGTGCGTCGTGGTCTTGGTCTCGATGGCGAGCTCGACCCCGCGGTCTTGCGCATGGCTTTGGACTTCTGCACGATCGATCCGAAGGGCAAGATCCACGTTCCGCCCAAAGACATCGCCGGCCTTCGGCTCGAGGCGACCGACATGGATTGGTCGTGGGGAGAAGGCGATCTGGTGAGCGGTCCGGCCGAAGCAATTCTCATGAGCATCAATCGACGCGATGCTCGATCCGAGCTCGACGGCCCGGGCGTTTCGAAGCTGCCTCGATAACAACCACCGATCATCGACTTCTGACAAGAGTAGAATTTCACGCGTGCAGATCTTCTTGTTAGTCCGTCGTGCCGCTGCTGCGCTTGGCATCGCGGCCGGAGTCGCTGGTGCGCTCCGTTTGCGCGGATCGGGCGGCGTTCCACCTCGAAGTGGTGGCTGGCGGGAGCTCTCAGGCAACGAGCTCGAGTAGCGATGGCCACCGTGGCCATCGTGGGTGCTGGCGCCACGGGAACGCGTGCGGCGAGACAGCTCGCACGGCGGGGCGTGGTGTCTCGCATCATTCTCGTCGACGACGAGGAAGGTGCCGCCCAGTCCAGCACAAAATCTCTAGGCGACATGGTCGAAGCCCGTTCGACGACGGAGATTCCCGAGGTCGCTGAGGTGGTCGTGCTGGCGACGCGCGCAAATAGTCACGTCGCGTTGGCGCAGACCTGTGCCGCGGCGGGCCAACACGTCGTGTCGGTGGGCGACTCGATCAACGACGTTCGGGGCCTCCTGGATCTCGACGATCATGCTCGCTCCCACGGCGTGAAGATCGTGGTTGGCGCCGGACTCATGCCAGGTCTTTCCGACGTCCTGGCGAGCCATGGCCGTGCCTGGTTCGATGAGGTTCGCGAGGTCCATGTCTCGAAGTTCGGTACCGGTGGCCCTGACTGTGCTCGTCAGCACCACAGCGCCCTCAAGGGTCTCTGTTTCGACTGGCGCAACGGCAGGTGGGTCCGAAGAGCCGGGGGGTCGGGCCGCGAACTCGCCTGGTTTCCGCCTCCCGTCGAGGCCGCGGATTGTTATCGAGCTGCTCTTGCTGATCCGTTGTTGCTCGTTCGAGCGCACCCGAATGTCGAACGAGTCACGGCGCGAATGGCTGCCACTCGTCGCGACCGATTGACGATGCATCTGCCGATGCTCCGCAAACCCCACCCCGAAGGACTCCTGGGAGCGGTCCGAGTCGAGTTGCGCGGCGTTGCCAAAGGTGACCAGCTCGATGTCGTCGTCGGATGCGCCGAACGGCCAGCGGTGGCTGCTGGGGCAGTAGCGGCAACCGCGGTGAGTCATCTCCTGGGCGCCGACGATGGTCAGTCCGGCGCGCGTGGTCTTGCCGAGTGGTTCGAGGCCCTGCCATTTCTCCGGGAACTGCAGCTTCGAGGCCTTCGCCCAGAAATATTCATGGGTGCCAGCGAGACCTACTGATCTTCGTGGAACAGGCCGAATGGCCTACAAAAATTCGCTACAGGTCGCAGGCTGACGCGCCGAACAAAATCACGTCAGGGATATTTCTCAGATTTTTTCTCAAGTTCTTCCTCTGTCGCGTCGAAACCTTCTTTCGTGATGTCGGCGGGCACGCAATTAACCACAGCGAGGGAGCAAGAAAAAATGGGCGATAAGACTGAAACGGTCAACACCGCGGAGATGAACCAGATGATCGAGGCGAACCTGCCTCTGGTCAAGCACATCGTGCTGCAAGTGGCCGTACATTTCCCACGTCACGTTGAGCGGGAAGAGCTCGCCCGAGCAGGAGCGCTCGGACTGGTCGAGGCTGCTCGTCGCTACGACGAAAGCCGTGGAGTTCCGTTCGATCGATTCGCTGCTCAACGAATTCGTGGAGCGATCCTCGACGCAGTTCGCGCTGCTGACTGGGCTCCTCGTTCGGTTCGGACGTTGGCTCGGAAGCTCGAGTCCACCGAACAACGCTTGGCAAGTCGTCTTGGTCGAGTGCCGACCACCGAAGAGATGGCCGAAGCGCTCAGCATGGATGTCAGCGAACTGGCACGTCTCCGGGACCGTATGTTCCGTTCCGTCGTCCTGGCTCTCGAACACGAAGTCTCCGATGATGTCGACGATGACCTCACACTCGTCGACGTACTTGTGGATCATGCGGCCATCGAGCCATCCGAAGAGCTCGAAACCCGCGAGCTGCACGCATACCTCCGCGATGCCATTGCGCTGCTTCCCGAGCGTCAGCGTCTGGTCATCATTGGATACTTCCTCGAGGGCCGTACAAGCCAAGACTTGGCAAGGTTCCTCGATGTGACCGAGAGCCGCATCAGCCAGATTCGCTCCGAAGCAATCCAGATGCTCAAAGAAGGCATCGAGGCACAGTACGTCGCTGGTGGAACGGCGAACCCAGAGCCACGAGGCCGCTCGGCACGACGCAAGGCCGCCTACGTCGACGCGATCGGCGAGCGCAGCGACTGGCACGACCGTATGGAGCAGATCACGCTCATCGAGTCGAGCGCCGGCGAGGTCAAGGTTGGCCTGCCGCTGAGCTGACCCTCTCCGCGGTCGCAATCCGTCGCCTATCGGCTCCTCGATGCTCGGCGGTTGGCCGGAGGCCGTCCCCGCCCGAACCGGCTCCGCAGCTTCGGGCTACTCGGCCTTCGAGCGCCCACAAGTTTGGCTTTGACTTCTCTAGGATTTGTTGATGCGTAAGATGCTGATTTCGTTGGCCATCGTTCTCGCCGCTTGCGGCGGGAGCGATGCAGCTGACACCGAAACGCCCTCGACGGATACCTCGTCGGATGAAGTAGATGGTTCGGCGCTGGCCGCCCCCACTTCCATTCCGGTGTCGGACATCAGTGCAGGGCACGTCGATCCGCCGGTTTCATTCGATCAGAGCCCGTCGATCGGCGGGGATCACTATCCGTTCTGGCAGAACTGTGGGTTCTATTCGGTCGAACTGATCGAAGGTGCAGCAGCACACACGATGGAGCACGGTGCTGTGTGGATCACGTACAACGCGTCGTCCATCAGCGATGAAGATCTTGCAGCGCTCGAGCAGCTTGCCCAGGACAATGGCAAATTGTTGATCTCGCCGTATGCACACGATGAGCCGTTGGTCCTGAGCGCCTGGGGTGTACAGCAACGCGGCATCACCTCGGTCGAGGAACCTCAGTTCATGGAGTTCATCGATACGTGGGTCGACAACCCCGAGCTCGCCGAGGCCGGTGTTCGGTGTACCGGTGCAGCGGGTGTGCCACCCGATGACATCCGGACGCTCGCCGATGGCGAGCAGGTTCCGGAGAACTACAACTAGCCAAAGACGGCAGCGACGACCTCGTCGTGGATCTTTCCATTTGACGCAATGAAGTGTTTGCCCTCAGTCCAGGGGTCGCCAGCCTGGTCGGTGACGACGCCGCCAGCTTCGGGGATGATCACCTGTGCTGGAGCAACGTCCCAGATGTTCACCAGCGGATCGACGACGGCTTCGCATCGACCGGTGGCAAGCAGGACATACCCATAGGCATCGGCCCAGGTGCGAACGGTGAGATCGCTGGCGATCAGACGGTCTCGCTCGGAGTCGTCGGGCCAGTACTCGAGCCCGCTGGTCATCGCATAGCTGGTTGGGAAGTCATCGTGTTCGTTCACCGAGGTCTCGCGCCCATTGTGAAAGCAACCGAGCCCGCGTCCGGCAGAGACGATCTCATCGAGTGCGGGCATGACGATCACACCGACTGCGGGGCCATGTTCGTCGACCACGGAAAGAAGGGTGCCGTAGAGAGGGACCCCGTGCATGAACGTCTTGGTGCCATCGATGGGGTCGATGATCCAGGTGCGACCGCTCGTACCATCGCGGTTGGCTTCTTCTTCGCCGATGATTGCGTCGGTTGGGAACGCCGCGCCGATCTGCTCGCGCAAGTATCGCTCGGCAGCCTTGTCGGCTTCGGTGACGGGAGAGCCGTCAGCCTTCGTGTCGAACGAAACGGTGCCGCGATCGAACCACTTGCGGGTCAGCGCTCCTGCGCCGGTGGCAAGCTCGATCGCCAAGTCGACGAGGCTCTGTTCTACTTCTGGCGCATTCACAGCGCACAAGCCTACTGATTGACGCTCAAGAGCCTCCTTGAGAAGCGGGAACAGCCGGAGCGGCCGTTCCGGCGTTGAGCGGATGATGCGAGGCGATCCATTCATCCATCTCGGTCCAGCGTTCGTACAACCAGTCGATCTGTGCCGTCGGATCCGTCGGAATCGTGTTTCTGGCGAACCGCCACGCACGAATGACCACGCCATGTTCGTTTCCGATATTCGCCAAGATCTGTTTGATCGTGCCGAACGGTTCGAAGCCGACATGCCCGAGCACGATGACGTCTGCGTCGGGGGCCCCTTCGAGCAAGGCGAGGGTCCCGGCTGGACGTGGCGGCAGGAGAAACTGCATGCTCTCGGCCACTTCCACATGAGCCGGATCGCGTTCCTTGAGCGTTCGAATCGCCCGAGCCTTGCGCTTGGGGTTGAAGAACGTTCCTTCGGGGAAGATCACCCCAACGGAGCGGTGATCGAGTCGGGCCCCGAGATCTCGAATGGGCTTGAGCTCAGCACGAAGGTCGGTGGGAGCCCTGTTGACGAACACGTGACCCATCCGATGTCCCACGATGTCGATATTGGGTTCCCAGAGCAGGTCCTTCTTCAACGTGTAAAAGACCTGAAGCCCTCGCTGTCCAAAGAGCATCGCGGGGATGACCGCATCGAGGAGGCTTCGATGTCTGCCAACAACGATCGCGTTTCCGTCGAGGAGCGATTCATCGAGCTCGCTGAGGTCGAGGGGCAGCGGCACGAACCGGCTGATGGTGCGGATGAGGTTCGTGGTCCACCAGGTCATGATCCACGCATATCTCGCCTGGCTAGCGGGGCGTTCGACGCGAAGGCCGAGTGGCGAGATGATCCAGGCACCGAGCACGAGAAGTCGGCCAGCGAGATCGACGATGAAGAGCACCGAGATCAAGGCCACGGTGCGGGAGCGGCGCATGCCCTTCGTTCGAGTGAGCACGTCGACGACGAGAGCGATGACGAGCAGAAGGGGTCCAAGAGTGATCGAGAGGACGCTTCCCACGGCGAGCATTACCAGACTGAGCGGTCGGCGAACCCATGGTCCCGGTACGTCGTTGGCCATGGGAGGCATCGTATGACTGGGGCTGTCCGATCGCTCAACTGAGTGAGCACCAGAGTGCTCGCAGGGCGGTGGGCGTGAATGCAGGTCCGGCGGTGCAAATTCGCTTTACTGGACTAGTGAAGTCGCTGGTCAAAGATCTCTCTGAGCGCTGGCGTTTGGGAGTGGATCGACAGGTCGCGGACCTTGGAGTGCCCCCCAAGCCCGGATTGGGCGATGTCGTCGGTGGCGTGAGTGTTGCTCTCGTGCTCATCCCGCAGTCGCTGGCGTACGCGAACTTGGCGGGGTTGCCGCCAGTGGTGGGGTTGTTTGCCTCGGCATTTCCTCTTTTGATCTTTGCGGTTTTTGCGTCATCGCCCTTTCTGCAGACAGGCCCGGTGGCGCTCACGAGCCTTCTGACAGCGGGCGCTCTGGCTGGCGCTGGTCTCGAACCAGAAACCGAGGCGTATATCGGGGCTGCGGCGATACTCGCCATCGTTGTGGGTGTGACGCGGGCGGTGATCGGAGTCTTCCGCCTCGGCTCGATCGTCTATCTGATGGCTGAACCCGTGACCATTGGGTTTACTTCAGGTGCAGGGTTGGTCATTTTGTCGTCTCAGCTTCCCCGAGCGTTGGGCGCCGACTTGCCCTCGGATGTTGCTGCTTGGAACAACCCGATCGCCCGCTCGGCCTGGGCGCTGGTGCATCCAGGCTCGTGGACGTTCATGGCGCTGGTCATCAGCGCATTGACCCTGGTGTTGATGCTTCGGGGACGAAGGCTCCATCGTCTGTTCCCGGGAGTACTGGTTGCAGTCGTGGTGGCCCTCGTCTATTCGAGAAGCTTCGACTACGACGGTGCCGTGATTCCCGATGTCGAAGCCGGGCTCCCGACGTGGAGCCTCGACCTGCCGTGGTCCAGTACGGGGTCGCTCATCACCGGCGGCCTGGTGATCGCGTTGGTGGGGTTTGCCGAACCAGCGTCTATCGCTCGAACGTTCGCGAACGAAGATCAGACGCGTTGGTCGTCCTCTCGCGAATTCTTCGCATCTGGTCTGGCAAATACTGTCGCCGGTTTGACCGGTGCGTATCCCGTCGGAGGTTCGTTCTCTCGCAGTTCGGTCAACCGGTTCGCCGGGGCGGAGACGCGTGCGAGCGGTGCGATCACCGGTTTGGTCGTGCTCGCCTTTCTTCCATTTGCGGGCTTGCTCGACGGACTGCCCGATGCGGTTCTCGGCGCCATCGTAGTCGGGGCTGTACTGAGTCTGGTGAAACCCAAGCGCCTCGCGCGACTGTGGAAACGTTCACCCTGGCAGGCCGGACTGGCCTGGATCACGTTCGTGGCGACGCTGCTCACGCCCCCGAACGTGCAGTACGCGGTGCTCCTTGGTGTCGCCTTCACCGCGGCACTTCACTTCTTTCGACCCTTCCACCTCGATGTCGACTCGACCGCCGATGGTGAGCTGCATCTGCGCCCGCGTGGGTTGCTGTGGATCGCGACGAACTCCAAGCTCAAGGCGGCGTTGCGAGAGGAGATTGCGAATGACTCCGGATCTGGAATGGTCACCGTGAGTCTGGATCGAAGTACCGCGATCGACGCGGCGATCGCCGACGCTGTTGCGGCCGGGCAGGCTCAAGCCACTCGTGATGGCCGAGAATATCGCGTCACGAATGCACCTGACGGGGGCGTTCCAATTCTGGAGAACTTCGACCTCACCGTCGTCTGAGAGCTGGCCGGGTGCAAAACGAGAGAAGCCCCGGAAACCGCGAAGTTCCCGGGGCTTTCAGTGCGGAGAGGGTGGGATTTGAACCCACGTCGAGGCTATAAACCCCGAACTCCCTTAGCAGGGGAGCGCCTTCGACCAGACTCGGCCACCTCTCCAGGTGAATGGAAAGGATATCGGTTTCGCCACCGCGAACCGATATCGGTCGGCACGCACTATTGGCTAGCTGCGCTGGCCCATGACTGCCTCCGCGGCCTTTGGCAGCTCCGTCATGCACTTCTCATTCGCGCGTATCAGTGTGCGCACACCATCGGGCTCGGCGAAGACGAATCGTTGTTCGCCGAGGATCTGAAGATGACGAGAGACCGTGGACTGGCTCATGCCGACCGCTTCGACGATCTGACCGACCGTGACGGCCTCTGGTTGTGTAGCCACGAATCGGAGGATGCGAAGACGTGTGGGATCGGCAAGACATTTGAACCACAGCGCCCATTCGGCGAAGTCTTCGTCTCGCGGATCAGCCATCGACCCAAGAATACCTGGGACGTGGCCTTGCGGCCCAGTCATTCATCGTTTATCGTCGATGAACGATGAATGCATCCGAAACCATCTGGCTCGTCGTGGAGCTGACCGTGCTCTTCTTCTCGGTCACGTTCCTCGTTCAGCTCTTCCAGCGGCGACTGGGCGGCGACCGACTGCGGGCCTGGATGGGCGGTCCTCCGCTCATCGCTGCGTTGAAGGGAATCGCAATCGGGTTCGTCACGCCCTTCTGCACATTCACCGCCATCCCGATGTTGCTCGGTCTCCGTCAAGCTGGGGTGCCGCCCGCTGGATACGTGGCGTTCATCGTCGCCGCTCCGGTACTGGACCCCGTCTTGTTCGGCGCGTTGGTCCTGATCGTGGGTATCGAGGCGGCGGTGCTGTATGCGGCGGTGGCCTTCGTGGCCGCGCTGGGTCTCGCGCTGACCGCGGAGGCTGTCGGAATCGACCGATACATGAAGTCGGTCGACACGGGAGCGAACCAAGCCGAAGCCCAAACATGTGAAACCTCGTGCTCCGACGATGCGACGATCGACTGGTCTGGTCTTCGTGCAGAATCGCGGGTCGCTGCTTCGCAGGCGGTTGGTCTGCTTCGGACCATGGCACCCCTGCTGCTCGTGGGTATCGCCTTGTCCTTAGCCATCGAGACCCTGGTGCCGGCCGAGGTCATGGCTCAACTCACGGGAGCCCAACCGAGCTTGGCGATACCGATCGCAGCTGCGCTCGGTACACCCCTCTATGTCAGCACAAGTGTCTTCGTGCCGATCGCGGATTCTCTGCGTGGCTCGGGTGTGGGGGTCGGTGCAATCGTCGCACTGACCATCGCCGGGGCAGCAGCGAACCTTCCCGAATTCGTGATCCTCTCGAAGATGGCGATGCCACGGGTGATCGCGATCTTCTTCGTCTACGTCTTCGGTGTGGCCGTCGTCGGGGGAGTGTTGGCCGAAGCGATCATCGCCGTGTGAGTGCGAGCCGAACGACTCAGTCGCTCGTAGACCCGTCGATCGATTGTCGGATGAGATCGGCATGGCCAGCGTGTCGCGCCGTTTCCTCGATCATGTGCAGCGTCACCCAACGGAGGCTGAAGGGCTCAACATCGCCGCCGGAGTGGTTCAGCTGATCGAGCGCGTCGGCAGCGTCATAGATGGCATTGCTGCGTTCGATTGCGTCGGTGTACAACGTTCGAAGCTGCTCGCCTGAGTCCACGACAGCGCTGTGGAATTCCCAGTCGAAGTCATCATCGAACGGCGCCGATGCCCACGGCTCCACCAGCGGCTCACCAGCGAATCGGTTTTGGTACCAGCTGTCCTCGACGAGTGCCAGGTGTTTCGTGAGCCCGGCGAGAGTGAGATCTGACGGTGGAAGGCTCAGTCGGAGCTGGGTCGTCTCGAGGCCATCGAGTTTCGAGAGGAACTCGGCGCGCTGAAAATTGAGCATGGCTCGAAGCATGGTTCGTTCCTCACCATGCCGTTCTGGTTTGATGCGTTCCATGGAGCCGAGCGTAGGCGGTCGACTGTCGGCTTGAAGCGGACGTCTATGGCGTGCGGTAGAGCGCGGCGCCCCAGTGCGCACCGGCACCAAACGCGGTGAAACAAACGATGTCGCCGCTCGACAGCGCCGAACGTTTCTCGTGAAAGAGAATCGGCAACGTTCCGGCCGTCGTGTTGCCGTACTTGGCGATGTTCGACGGAAGGGTCTTGGCAGTCACGCCGAGCTGTTTGCGGATTCCTTCGAGGATCCGATCGTTGGCCTGATGAGCCACGATCAGCTCGACGTCATCGATGGTCATGTCACACCGATCGAGCACGGTGTGGACTGCGGACGGCATCGAACGAACGGCTTGGCGGAACAGCTCCATCCCATTCATCTGCGGCCAGTGTTGTTTCGCTTCCAACTGTTCTGCGTCGATGTAGGGCTGGTTCACGAATCCCATCCCCGGAACATGAATCAGATCGAAGTTGCCGCCGTCGGAATGGAGAGCGGTCGCCAAGAAGCCGACGTCGGGTCGTTCGTCACGACGCATCACGCACGCTCCCGCACCGTCGCCGAACAACACGGCCCAGGCGCGAGCTGCAGTTGCTTCTTCGTAGTCGTGGGGGGTTGGTTCGGACGTGCTCGTTCCTCGGAGGATGTCGAATGATGCGCCATAGGGCATGTATCCGGAATGAACTTCGGCGCCGACCACGACCGCTGTTATCGCTCGGCCGCTCGCAAGCATTGCGTCTGCGAGGTCGAGTCCGTAGAGAAAGCCTCCGCACTGTTGGCGGATCTCGTAGGAGGCGATGTGCCGGAGGCCGGCTTTGTCCTGAATGAGCGGGGCATTGCCGGGAGCGAAGTGATCGGGGGTCATCGTCGCCGATACGAGCAGGTCGACGTCAGCTGGGTCGACATCGGCGTCGGCCAATGCGCGTGTCACGGCTTCAGCTCCGAGTTGTGATGATCCAACGCCCGGTTCGGCAAGGTGGCGTTGCTCGACACCGCTGCGTGTGCGAATCCACTCGTCCGTCGTGTCCATGATCTTCTCGAGATCGAGGTTGGTCACGACGTGATCTGGAACCGCCATACCGCTGCCGATGATGATGCTTCCCACGTGCGTCAACCTAGCCGTGCCCCAAAATCTGGGGATGACTAGATCATCACCCTTGTTCGTGAAGGCGTTTAACGGCGGGTGCGCCAGTGAAGTTCGGCGTCGGGCCCCATCGACTGCAGTTGCTGCGCGATGAACGCTTCGCGGTCCTTCGCTCGGGGATGGGTGAACCCCGCCCCGACGACGGGTTCGCCGGGGTCGCAGACCACGTACCGAGAGATGCGCTGGGCGTGTTCGGACAGCGAAACCCACAGATCGTGGGGCATACACCGGTTGATTCCTTCGCTTCGAAACCATGGTGCCCAGTATTCGATGTTTGGCATTGCCCGTACGTCGGACGACAGGTTCGGTGTGCCGCCGTGCCATGCCCGGTTGTCCCGAATGATCGCTGCCCCACCGGGCACCGGGCACAAGGTGCTGTGCCGCATGGAGGCAGGTTCGTCGGCGAGCGAAGGAATTGGAGCGGTCGAACGTTGCGTGCCCGGGATCTGTCGGATGGGTCCGTTCTCCCATGTCAGATCGGTCGTGGGGAAGTTGATCGTCACGACCGGTACCGGCATGTCGCGTGTGGTGATGCCACCCACGGGGTCGAACGGTTCGGCCCATACGTTGTCGGAGTGCAGGCCCTGATATTCGATCGCACCGGGGAGGGCGAGGTCGCCTCCGCCACCTCCGACGACGTAGTTCGCCGAACCGAAGATGGCGGTGAGGATCGGTGTGGTGGTCGGGAGATCGATCAGGTCGACCCATTCGCGATGATGGAGTCGGTGGCGTGACGCCGAGGTCATGCCGAACGAGTACCGATGCGGAAGACCGCCTGCGCCACCGCCGATGGACGCATCGGGGTCACCGGCAAGAATCTCGTCGACGACGGCGTCGGCTGCGTCTTGCAGTGCGGTGTATCGATCGCCTGTCAGCGCGTCGCGAACGACCACGAATCCATCGCGATGAAAGAGCTCGACCGCTCGATCGACCTCGTGGGGCGAGATGATCTCGAGGTCTGGAATCCCGTTGTGGGCGCGGAGCTCTTCCCGAAGCGCCAACACGCCCGGATGATCGGCTCGCCGTTCCCAATCGGCGCAGTGTGGATCACCTGCTGTCAGATTGCGATGTTCTGGTGAGGTCTCGATCTCGATGTCGGGTTCGGGTGTGTCGAGCCCGAGGACGTTGTTGTTCGACTCGACTCGATCTGGACGGTTCTGAAATCCATTTGGAGGAACGCTCGCAAACCAGCCCCGTCTCACGTCTGTAGCCATGGTTCAATTCTGGCATGCGGAGGAACGAAGATCGATTGCTGCGACGACCGCTCCAGCGCTACTGTGTAGCTCGGCGGCATGTCACGCCAAACCTTCTCCCGGCACCCACGCGGCCGGCTCTGGAAGGCAAAGGGGACCTCGAGTGCTCGGCACGGTGATTTGAACGTTTCGACTGTTGTGCCCGTGGCTTGTGGGCTGACGAGCGTGGGTTGTCGGTTTGCATGCTCGAGTGGCACTGAAAGCAGTGGAGATGTCCAAACAAGAGAGCTTCAAGCAACGCATTCGTCAGCGCATGGCGACCACTGGCGAGCGATACATGGCCGCTCGTCAAGCCCTGATCGACCAATCCGCTACCGCTCGGGGGCGTGTGTGGGTATCCCAACCCGAGGTCAGCGATGACGCTCTCCTCACGGCAACGGGCCGAGGGTGGGATGACTGGTGTGATCTGATCGACTCGTGGCCGGGTCGCGTCGGTGGGCACACCGCGATCGCCGCCTATCTCGTAGACGACGTGAAGGTAGATCCGTGGTGGGCCCAGACGGTGACCGGTGGGTACGAGCGCATCACCGGTCTCCGTCTTCCACATCAGCGCCCTGACGGCACCTTCACCGCCAGTAGGTCAAAGACCGTCGCCATCGACGCTGAAGTGCTGCGAAACATGTTGTTCAACGACGATGACCGCGCCGACTTGTTTGGGGGCGAGCCGACTGAGCTGCGCTCGAAGCCATCCTCGAAGTCGATCCGTCTCGGTGTCGGGCCTGGGGTCGCGCTGATATCGCTCGAACCCAAGCCTGATGACCGAACGCGAGTCGCTATCGAGCACTCGCGGTTGCCCGACTTCGACGATGTCGCCGAGTGGAAGTTCTACTGGGGCGAATGGCTCGATGCGTTGGAGCTCGCCTGATCGATCGTTGGCCAACAACGTCGTCTGTCAGGATGTGCGCCATGACAGATTTGGGAACGCACTTTCGAGAACTCCATCACGGGTCGAGGCCGCTCATCGTTCCCAATCCCTGGGATCTCGGATCTGCCGTCATCTTCGAGCGCCTCGGTTTCGAGGCGCTCGCAACGACGAGTGCGGGGATGGCGTTCGGTCTCGGAAAGAGCGATGGACAGGTCTCTCCCGAAGAGACGTTGGAACATTGTTCGTCTCTCGCGGCTGCGACGACGGTGCCGATCTCGGGTGACTTGGAACGAGGATTTGGAGACTCGCCTGAGGAGGTCGCCGATGCTGTCCGTCGCGCTGCGCTCACGGGCCTGGCCGGCTGCTCGATCGAGGACTACACGGGTCGGTCGGACGAACCGATGTACCCGCGCAATCTTGCAGTCGAACGAATCGCTGCGGCCATCGAGGCTGCTCGCAGCCTCGATCATGACTTCGTCGTGACCGCTCGATGCGACAGCCTGTTGTGGACCGAACAGTCACTTGATGAGGTCATTTCTCTGTTGCAGGCCTACGAATCGGTCGGCGCTGACGTGCTCTTTGCTCCGGGGCTCGAGTCGCTGCGGGACATCGGCGCGGTGTGTGAAGCGGTGGAGGCTCCGGTGAGTGTCGGACTGGAGATGTCGATCAAACCGTCGATCGACGAGCTGTCAGAGGTCGGGGTGAGTCGGGTGAGCGTCGGCTCGCTCCTCGCGCAGGTGGCCTACGGCGCCGCGATCGAGCCGGCGAGGGAATTGCTCGAGGCAGGCACGCTTCACTCGGCAGCTTCGGCCATCGACTACTACGCACTCGAAGGTCTGTTCACACCATGAACCAAGCAACATCAGAGGGTCGTACTCACTCGATCCGATGGTGGGAGGCGCTATTCACGCTGCGTTAGATCGAGGACGATCGACGGCGACTGCCCAGCATCCTCGGCTCGCGTTGTGCACATGGATCCTGCGCGCTTGCTCGTCGGCGAAGAATCTATTGAGTGTGTCGCGGAGCACGATCCCATCGATGACCTCGGCGGTGAGCATCATCTCGTCCTCGTCGAAAGACCGAACCGACAGCTGTCGCCGAGTGAGCTGAATAGGGAGTTCGCCTTCGGCCTGTTTGGGCGGCCGGCAAGGCGTGGTGTGCAAGAAGATCGGGCTGGCAGAGCGATATTCCGAAGACTTCCCGAAAGGGTCGTGGGAAACGAGCACGAGTTGCTCGCCGATTTCTGCATCACACAGACACTGACGGCACGGATAGCCGGGGAACTCATCGGCCACATACGTCGGCCCGCCTCGTTCTCGAAGCATGGCGGCGGTCTCGTCATCGATGGGGGTGAGGGCAAAGTTCGTTTCGGTCATGCCTCGATCATCAACGAGCCGGGTCACATTGACTGGCGGAATTCGGACATCCGCTTCCGCGGGATGACGGTGTGCAGACCTCAACCACGCACGGCTCGCCGTTACTCTCCCGGGGTCACCAGGCCGGTCTCGTAGGCGAGCACAACCAACTGAGCGCGGTCCCGTGCGGCGACCTTCGACATGATCCGGCTGACGTGGGTCTTGGCCGTGAGTGGGCTGATGAAAAGCCGCTCGGCGATCTCGGCGTTGTTGTGCCCTCGGCCAACTTCGCTCAGGACATCGCGCTCGCGTTCGGTCAGCTCGCTGAGGCGGGCCTGGCTCGACGTGGGGTCGGGTCTGCTGGCGAACTCACTGATCAATCGGCGAGTGATCGTCGGAGCGATGAGGGCATCACCTGCCGCGACGATGCGTATTGCGTCCAACAGTTGTTGGGGTGCCGTGTCTTTGAGGAGAAATCCAGACGCACCAGCCCGCAGGGCGTCATAGACGTACTGATCGAGGTCGAAGGTGGTGAGGACGAGCACCTTCGTCTCGCTGAGCCGGTCATCGGCGGTGATGCTGTCGGTGGCCGCGATGCCATCGAGCTCGGGCATCCGAATGTCCATCAGGATGACGTCGGGTCTGGTCTCGAACGCCCGGTCGATGGCTTCGGCTCCGGTTGCGGCCTCGCCGACGACTTCGAGCCCATCCTCCGCTCGGATGAGCGCGCCAAATCCGCTGCGAACGAGTTCTTGGTCGTCTGCGAGAAGCACACGGATCGTTTCCATCAGGTTCGCTCTCTCGTGAGGTTGTGGGGCAGAACGGCGACGACGCGGAAGCCACCGTCGGCAATCGGTTCGGCGCGAAGGGTTCCGCCGAGAGACTCGGCGCGCTCTCGCATGCCGATGATGCCGACGCCGGTCGATTCGGGTGTGGTTGTTCGTGTCGTGGTGCCCTCGTTGGAGATGTTGATCTCGACCTGCTCGACCGAATGCTCGATTCGAAGGGTCGTCGAAGCCCCTCCGGCATGGCGCGCAATATTGGTGAACGCCTCTTGGATGATTCGGTGCATCGCAACCACACAGCTGTCTCCCACGTCAGGAGGGAACTCGCCGGTCCGTTCGACGGTGACGGCGATGCCTGCCCGATTGGCGCCGTCCAGAAGATCCGTGAGGTCATCTGGGCTCGAGGGTGTTGGGCGTAGCGGAGCATCGTCGGTCGAGCGCAAGACGCCCACCATGACACGCAGCTCCTCGAGCGAGCTCTTTCCGGTCGCGTTGATGACCTCAAGCGCCTCTTTTGCTTGGCCGGGATCTTTGTCGATGAGGTGTGCGGCCACTCCCGATTGGATCGCGATCGTCGACAGGCCGTGGGCAACGACGTCGTGCAGGTCTCGGGCGATGCGAATTCGCTCCGCTTGCACTCGGGTACTGGCCTCGGTGTCGATGAGGTCTCTGATTCGATCGGCTCGACTCCGCGCCGCATCGCCGAGCGCAATTGGTACCGCCACAAAGGCAGCTGCGCCGAGAAACTCTGTCAGAAACTGGTCTTCGTCGAGCACCGCCGCCGCAACCGCAACCGCCAGACCGACGATGCTTGCGACCGTGAGCCCAACCTTGCGGTCAGCGTGTCTTGCGACCGTGAACAAGGCCACCGCAACGGCCGGTAGCAGCGGCACCTCATTCCCCGTCTCCCAGTTGATGAAGACGTGCACCACGGAGACTGCGAGTAGTAGTGCGATCGGCTGTCGACGTCGAAACCAAACCGCGCTCGCCGTGATGATTGCCAATGTCGTGCTGATCACCGTTGGGTCGCTCTGACCCTCGCCTCCGTCGAAGAGAGAGCCGATGCCCGCAAGCGCAACGACCACGATCGTGATGATCAAGTCGGTGCTGCCAGGGGTCCGCGCACGCGCCCACGATGCGATCGAGTTCACGTCGGAACGGTGGGCTGGTTGGGTGTGGTCATCGAAGCGGATCCTTGTTTCCAGTGTGACCGACAATGTCGCCCCACCGCTGTATCAACCATGACCGATCTCGGCGTGTCTCCGCATCGTCCCGCAGGTGCAATCCAACGCCGCCGCGTACTCCTGGGGGAGTACGCCGAAGCATCCTGCGAGCAGACGACTGGCGTTTGGTGTTCCCGCACGATGGGTCACATGACGGCAACCCTCGATCGCCCCGCTCGCTCCGATCCACCTCAACCAAAGCCGGTGTCCCGGTTTGGGCGCCCCCTTTGGAATCGGTTCACACCACTCCAGCTGGTGGTCATCGTTCTCGCCACCGTGGCCCCGGTGATCATCGTCGGAGCGATCGCTGCTGCACTTCTCGGGTTGATCTCGCTCGAAGCCATGATCAGTCTTGCTCTGGCCGCTGGCGAGAACCCCGGCATGATCACATTTGGCGCCATGTTCCTGGCGTCTCCCGTGCAATGGCTCACGGGACAATCCCAGATCCGAGTCCGCAAATACCTCGGCATCGTCTTCTACCTGCTCGCCCTCAGCAACGGTGCAATGTTCGCTCTCGAATCTGGATTCACCGCGGCTCTTGGCGCCCCGCTTCTCGTCGCAGGGACGCTGGCGCTGGTCCTTGCCACACCGCTGTTCCTCACCAGCAGCCGATGGTCGCAACGTTCGCTGGGTATGAAGAACTGGCGCCGCGTGCACAAGCTCACGTATCTCGTTGCTGTTGGACTTCTCGCCCACGTCATACTCGTCGGCGACATCGGTCTAGGCGCGATCTTGATCACTGTCGGGTTCATCGCCCGAATACCGGCGGTCCGTCGATGGCTTTCGCGACGAACGGGTGAGGCCTGAAGTCGGGCGAGTTGAGCACGATTCGGGCTCATCGCCACCGCGAAACGTTGGACTACGTCAAGTTTGTCGAAACTGACCCGGCGTCGAGCGTGTGGATCTCTTGTGTGCCCGGTAGAACGTTCGGTACAGTACCCCATATTGTTCGGGTCCCAACGGAGGAGTTCTCCTATGCCGTTCACGCACATCTCTCTGAAGCAGGGAACGTCAGCTGCTTATCGCGGTGCGCTGATGGAGCAGGTCTATCTTGCTATGCGCGAGACCATAAACATCCCTGAGAACGATCGATTCGCGACGATCGCTGAGCTTGATATCGAGAACTTCGACAACAGTGGCAGCTATGCAGGTATCGAGCGTTCTGAGGATGTGGTCTTCGTGCAGATTACGTTGAACGCCGGCCGGACAGTGGAGCAGAAGAAGGCCCTTTACGCTGCGATCGCGAAGCGGTTTGCATCGGATCCCGGGGTCCGGCCCGAAGATATCGTCATCAGCCTTCTGGAGGTATCCAAAGAAGACTGGTCGCTTGGCAACGGCCTGGCTCAATACGCCTAGCCTTCCTCGACCGCAGCATCCTGCTTGCGTTGGGCTGAAAACGAACGTTCGGTACAATCGGCCAAATGCCGCCCCGTACGATCGATGACGTCGCCTTGGCCGATGCAGTGGCCGGAGTTTTTAGCCGGCACGGATACGCGGGGGCCAGTATCAACCTGCTGTCCGAGGCCACAGGACTCGGCCGGGCGAGCCTTTATCATCGCTTTCCCGGTGGGAAGGACGAGATGGTTGCAGCGATCATCGATCGAGCGACCGAGCGGTACAACGTGGCGCTCGCGCCGGCGTTCGCCGACGGATCCCCGTTTGAGCGGGCTGAAGAAGTCGCGAAAGGGCTGGACGACTACTACAAGGGTGGGACTCAGTCCTGTCTGATCGTTGCACTGAGCGTGGCTGATGACGAGAACCGATCGACGGCCGGGCGATGCGTTGATGCCTGGGCCGATGCACTCACTCACATCGCTCGTGATGCTGGCATGACCCCTGCTCAGGCAGATGTCGCAGCGATGGATGCCGTTGCAGCGATCGAAGGTGGCATGGTGATCGCGGTGACGAGCGGAAAGACCGATGCATATGACCGGGCGCTGGCCACATTGCCCGAGCGACTCACTCGCACGGCCGACTGAAGTGCGCTGGTCGGTGCGAGGCCGATAATCGTCAGAGCCCCGCACCGTTCCTCTTGCCTCGTTCGGTCCGTCACGACGCGGCCTAGGCAGATGCCCGTGCCCGGTTCGCGAGCTTGTGGATTCGGTTCCCGAACGTGGGGTGCATCTTCGACGCCAACTTGTTCTTGTTCAGAAACAACTTGCCGTCCTCGATTCGCCAGAGTTCGGGTGAACCTTTGACGTGCATCCCTTGTGCTCGGGCAACGGCACAGTGGCCACCGAACTGTGGTGCGTACTCTTCCGGATTCGAAATGAAGGTTTCACGGTTCTCGACGCTGGCGAAGTGCCAGGTAGCGCCCTTCCACTCGTGGGTGATCGAGGGGTCGCCCAGTGTTGGGGAACCTTCGGTGAAGTACGCCACGGTGTCGTACCCCTCGAGTGCGAGCCCGTTCTTGTCTGTCTTGATTTCCTTGGCCATGATGCTTTCCTTTGTTGATTGGGTGGTTGTGTGTTGGTTGTTGGCAGGCGGGATCGACTAGCTGACCGCGCGCATTTCTCGTTGGACTTCTTCGGGGAGGGTCTCGGCGAATGCTGCGAAAGCGGCGTACTGCTCGGGGTAGTTGGCCGCGAGGAAGGCTGGGTCCACTCGACCCGCGCTCTGAACGGGTTCGTCTTCGCCGGCTAGTGCAGCTTCGATCGCCGCCCACACATCGGAGGGGAGTGGCCGATCGCTGGCACCGAAGACGTTCACGACGGCCGGGTTTACCGCCCAGTTGTACAGTTCTTGCCCATCACGGTTGAGGACAATGACCCCGGACTGCGACATGCCGTTCGGGTATTCGGTTGGGTGTTCTGCAAGCGGGGACTCGGCCTTCGGGGTGATGTCGATTCCGAAGGACTTCGCCAATTCGGTGGTTGGGTCCGAGATCACGTCGTAGTCGAGCTGCCAGTTTTTGCGGGCAGATCGAGCGGCCTCGGCCGATTGACTGGTGATGCCCACGAGTTGGCCTCCGGCGGCGATGACCTGCTCGCGGAAACTTCCGTTGAGCTCTCGCGAGAAGGACTGGCAGAAGGGGCACCACTCGCCTCGGAAGAAGCTGAGGACGGTGAAGTTGTGTTGGTCGACCGCAAGGTCGTCGATGGTTCGGGTTTGATCTGTCATGGTTCTTTCCTTGTGTTTGCGAGACGGTTGTCTCGAAATGGTGTGATTTTTGGGCGCGAAGAGCTTTCGTTCGGCCCCGGTGTTTCTCACGCCGCTCCATGCGCTCTTCAGAATTCGTCGGCCGCCGGCCGTGCCGGAGAGCCTGGTAATTAGCTCTAGTGACTCAGTTCGTCTTCACGACGTGGAATGTGTAGCCGGTGTCTGACTCGTCGAGTCTGATGTCGACCGTGTCGCCGTAGTGGGCTGCGAATCCCGTGATGAAGCCGTTTGCGAGGCCAGCAAAATTCCGGTGCGACAAGATGTCGATTCTGACTTCGGTGTCGCTGAGTCGTTCGGTTTTGAGTGCTGGTGGGAACGCACCCATTTCCTCTCGGACATGTTTGTGCATCCGAGGCTCGATGTGCTCCAGCAGGTCGAGAACGTTCCACCCATCTTCTCGATAACCCTCGAAGGCTTCGAGCAGGCCAGGTGATCCTGCGATTCCCATTTCGGTGAGAAAGTCCAGGCGGCTCTGCGACAGGATGGTTCCGGCAGCGTTCAGTGCCCGGTCCATGTCTCCGTCGTTGTGATACGCCTGGTCTTCGAAGCTTGCGGCGTCGAGCCCAGCTTCAGCCAAAATCTGTTGATAGGTCTCGGGGGAGTGGGCACCTTCGACGAAGGCTTTGAAGTCGTTGTGGATTTCTGCATGCATGGTGAATTCTCGTTTCCTGTATCGGTGGGCCGCTAATGCTCAGCCGCGGTCGTGGTAGACCTTCGAAAGGACCTTCCACGAGTCGGTCTTGAGCAGAGTGAACTGGTCGGTGTAGTTGTCTCCCGCCCAGTCGTTCAGGGTGAGGGTCGCCGTCGCTGTCGTGCCGTTTACCTCGATGCTGTTGACCACACCGGTCAGGTTGGGTGCCGGGTTTCCTTCGACTGCGTCAAAGAGGATCTGGATCGGCCCGCCTTCGACCTTGCCGTCGGCGACCAAGTGGATGGTTGCTTGCTCGTGGTACGCCGACTTCATCGCCGTTGCGTCGCCGTCTACTCCGGCTTGGATGTACCGGTCGATGACGTTGTGGATTTGTGTGGTGTCGTTCATGTCATTTCCTTCGGGTTGGGTCTCGTTGTTGAGATTGTTTTTGAAGTCGCACGGGGTTGAGCCCGTGAGTCGATCTGGGAGTGTTTCGAGTGCGCGTTCGTAGGCGGCGGTTTTGCCGCTCGTGGAAGCGATGACCAGGCCACCCTCGATGGCAGCGATGGCGTCCATTGCGGCCGCATCTGCTTCTTCGGGTGTGAGGCCAGCGTCCGCAGCGATGTGCATGAGGGCATCAGCCCACGCGTCGATGCACTCGCCCGCCATCGATCGATCCTCTGCATCGGAGACGGTGAGGGAGACGAGTAGGCATGGCTTCACGCCGCTTCCGTAGTACTCGTTGAGGCCGGCCGCCACCTGCTTGGCCCGCTCTCGAGGTGGACCGTCCGCAAAGGCGGGGGCGAGGGCACCTTCGTATCGTTCGGTTGCTCGAGCGAGTACCGCTTCGACGATTTCGTCCTTGCCGCCGGGAAACCTGTGATAGAGGCTCGACCGTCTCAGCCCAGACGCTGTCGACAGACGAGTAAGGCTGGCACCTTCATCGCCGTAGCGGCTGAAGACCTCGCCCATGTTGTCTATGAGTTCTGTTCTCGTGGGGGTAGAGCGGTCCATGGGAAGCTACTGTACCGAACATTCGGTACAATCCAACCCATCGTCGAACCGTCGATATCAATCGGTGGTGGACATGGACAGATTGCTCGACCCTCCGTTGGGCACAGTTCGAACCGCGCGTCACGTCGTGAAGGGCCCGAGCCGCCGCCAGGACGTGGCGATCGAGGCTCAACAAGCTAAGAGTGAGCGGTTCCGGATGAGCTGATCTGGTTTGGAGACGGGAAGTATCGGCCGGGGGTTGTGCCAAATACGGCGCGGAACGCGGCGATGAACGCACTTGGTTCCTTGTAGCCGCTGATCGCAGCGGCAGTGCTGACGTTGTTGCCTTGGCCGAGCGCGATCACCCCGTGTTGAAGACGAAGTTGTGTTCGCCAATGCCCGAACGTCGACCCCGTCTCGGCGGTGAACAGGCGTTGCAGGGTGCGTTCGTTCGCGCCGATGTCTTGTCCGAATTCGCGAAGCGTGCGACGATCTCGAGGGTCGCGCTCTAGCGCTTCGGCGATGGTGCGAATGCGGGGGTCGTGGAGCCGCGGCAAGTCGAGCGGTGCGGTGGGCGCCGCATGGAGCTGGTCGATGATGACGGCTTCGAGCCGGGTGAGAGCCGCACCGGTCGGTGGGGTTTGGTGGATGTGGGTGATGAGTTCTCGCAGCAGCGGACGCACGGAGATGACGGCGACCTCGATGAGCTCATCGACCGTGACAGACGGATCGAGGTAGAGCGTGGACATGGTGCTGTCGGCTCTGGCGATGACGGTGTGGGGCGTATCGGCGGGAACCCACAGCGCCCGCAGCGGTGGCACCACCCAGCGCGATGTCTCCGTGTCGACGCAGAGCAGTCCGCGGCTGGCGTAGACGAGTTGATGCTCGAGGTGTTGGTGTTCCGGTGTTCGGTGGCCTGCCTGGTACTCGAAGGTCGCAGGTTGAATGAGCCGTTGTCTGTTTGGAGGCATTGATTGTCAATCTAGCGCTAACGAGTCATACGAGAATCCGGCCAGACTGCGCTAATGGCACCTGAGATCGCAGCGCCCGATCGCCGCACGCTGCGAATCTTCCTCCAGTCAGGATTCGTGTGGCAGCTCTGTTGGTCGAGCTATTGGACCCTGTTCTTCTTGCGAGTGGTCGTCGACGTTGGTCTTGACCCGTTGCAGCTGTTGCTGCTTGGAACCACCAAGGAAGTCACCATCCTCTTGGTCGAAATTCCGACAGGGGTCGTCGCCGACATCCGCAGCCGCCGCCTTTCGGTGATCCTGAGTTTCTTCATCTGCGGATTTGCCGTCGTTGGCGCCGGACTGGCCGACACCTTCGCTGCGCTCGTTCTCACTCAGGCGTTGTGGGCCTTTGGCACGACGTTTCGCAGCGGCGCGGAAACCGCGTGGTTCACCGATGAAGTTGGCTCGGTCGATGTTGTCGATGCCGTTTTGCCTCGTCGAGCCCGACTGGAAGCCGTCGGGTCGATCGTTGGTCTTACAGCCACAGCTTTGATCGCGGCAGCGACGGGTCTGACGACTGCTCTGGTCGCCGTCGGCGCCGTGTTGATCGGGTGGGGCATCGTTCTGACGATTGGCATGCCCGAGACCGGTTTCGAGCGCCACGTTGCCTCGGCCCGCCAGCGGGTTCGCCAGTTGCTCGGCGAAGGCCTTCAAGCTTCCCGACGGCCGGGGCTGCGAATTCTCCTCATCGCGACCGTTGCGACCGGGTTTGCGAGCGAAGCCGTCGACCGACTCGCCGTGGCCCGCCTTGACGAGGTTGGCCTGCAAGACACGATCTCGCCCGCGTTGCTCATCGGCGGCGCCGCAGTGGTGCAGTCTGTCGCTGCGATCGTTCTGCTGTTTGTCTTCGGCCAGCGACTTGCCGGCCCTCAACTCGTGACCGCAATGGTGATCCTCAATGCGCTGACCGCCGTAGGCGTCGGGGTGTTGGCCCAGGGCGGCCTGCTTGCTATCGCACTGTCGGGAATGGTGGTGCAAGGAACGACTCGCAGCATCGCCCGCACCGTGACGACCGGCTGGACCAACCACTTCACGAACCGTTCGAACAGAGCAACCGTCCACTCGTTTGTCGGCCAAGCCCAATCCCTCGGTGAGATCAGCGGCGGCATCATCCTGGGGATCATTGCGCAGCAAGCCGGAATCGGTCTTGCACTCACGACCTCTGCTGCGCTCTACCTCATGGCTTCTATCTGGACCCGCCGCGGCCATGCCCGCTGGAGCCTGCCCGCACCGGGCTCGGCCTTAAGCCACTAGCAGGTCTGTGTCGACCAAAGAGAGCAGCGCCTCTGTGAGAGGCTGGCGGTGTGACCGTCGTGTTCGATTCGCTGCAGTGGCCGGATGACTCCGAGGCCGTCGTCCAGTTCCTCGTCTCGAACGAGTGGCCGTTCCACGGGAGACCCAACCTGTCGGTTGGCGAGGCCGCCTCAGTCAGCGTCGCAGACGACGACACTCGTGCTTTTTGGATTCTCGATAGCGATACCCGTGTCGGGCTCATCAGACTGATCGACCTTGCAGATCTGGGAACCGGTAGTCCGATGTTCGACCTCAGAATCGCCGAGAGCCATCGAGGGCGGGGTATCGGCAACCTTGCAGTGAGGTGGCTGACTGATCATCTCTTCTCGACCTATCAGGCGGCATACCGGATCGAGGCGACGACGAGAGCCGACAACGTCGCGATGCAGGCGGTGTTCGACCGCTGTGGTTATCGACTGGAGGGAAGATTCGTCGAGGCTTGGGTCAACGCCGACGGAACTCGTTCAGACGCACTGAGCTATGCGATCCTTCGGCGTGAACACCCGCACTGAATCTCGCTGGCCGCAAATGTGAAAGACCCGAGCTGGTTCGCTCGGGTCTTTCGTCAAACGCTCAGAAAGTGGCCACGCGGCCTTGGCTTCTAAGGTCACGTTGTCTGTTCAACCCAGCTGTACCTGGCGTCGGCGAACTGCTGTGGGTTATGTCGTTTCGCGAAGTCCAGCTCGTTGGGAACCCACACTTCGTCCCAGAGTTTCTGGTTCTCACTGTCCCTTGCTTGACCATTGGCATTGGCTACTTCGATTGAAGTATCGACCCAAATGCGAAAGTCGAAATGTACCTTTCGTTCGACCGAGAATATGTGGATACCCTCGATGATGAGGTAGTCGACTGGTTTTCGCTTGTTTCGGAACGGTGTGATGTGCCCATCGACAATGGTCTGGAAGTCGACCCCTTCACCGTCCTGGTTGCGCTCACAGGCGGTTGGCCAGTCGAGGTAGTCATCGACGTGGATGAGCTGTATGCGAGCCTTGTCGCGCCCAAGAGCCTTTCCGAGTTCCGTCTTGCCTGATCCGCCGTAGCCAGATATTCCGACAACGCCGCCAATTGGAAGAGTGGCCACGATGTGTGCCCAGAGAGTCGGTGCGTCGTGGAATCTCACAGCTCCATTGTCTCACGGAGACCGTCTCAGACAATGAGGGGTCTTCCCCTATCCCGTCGCCTTGTCTCTGCTCTGTGACGGTCGCAGCTTTCCGCTTAGTGCCATCGCGATGAACGGAAGTTGCAGAAGAAATCCGACGGCGACTACAGACAGAAATGGACCGTCTTCGCCAGCGATTGCCAGGTAGAGCCAGGAGGCAGCCTGCAGGGGTATGAGAAGCAGCTGGTATACGAGCGCAATCGTCGCGTGTCTACGAACAAATGGAGCTATGTCTGTTCGAATACTCCGAAGCACGAGCGGAAGGATTGGCCCACCTAGGGGAAGCCCGAGGTGGGCGATCGCTGCGAGAAGACGGTCCTGGCGAGTAGGCGGCGATGGAATGGAATAGTCGTCAGGCTTCAAGATGGATGACTCCCTGACCCAAAAACCTCGGGTCGACAGATTGTCAAACCTACGCACAGTCGTCGCCGCGAATGGTCCACTCGAACCCTCCATCGCTCAGACTGATCGCCTCGATCTCTTCGTGCGACAGGTGCAGAAGTTCTGCTCGACCGGCTACTGCAACCGTCCACGAGCTATCCGGTCTCCTGTCGAAGTTGACGAACTGGCCCACTTCCACCACGTCGCCGACGGAAATGTCAACAGGACCTTGGTAGAGCCCCGGGGAGTCCACTGCGAGTTCTTGCAGCTCCATTGCGTCCGATGGTTGTTGGTGATTCCCCACGATGGCTTCGACGGTTATTTCCGCCTCGCAATCGTTCCGTATGAGAGCGGCTTCACCATGATCGACGAACACACAGCTCGTTGAAAGCCCGAGTGATACGGCGAGTAGGCCCATTTTGCGCATCGCGATTCTGTCACGGACGGCCGCCATCGCCAAGAGATCGACCACTTCGATCACGATGTTGAGAGGAAACCGCGTAGCCGTTCAACCCAGCTCGGCAATCTGCAGCACTAGTGGTTGCCGACATTTCGTGCTGGCCAGCAATCACAAGGAGCAGCGTGAGCGTGAATGCCCAGACGGCAAATGTGAAACACCCGAGCTGGTTCGCTCGGGTCTTTCGTCAAACGGGTTCGAGAGTGAAATCAAAGCCCTCGACTTGGCGGAGGTGATGCGATCTCTTTCGACTCCCCCGCTCGAACATAGTGCCGGATGTGGGCGCGCTAATACGTCCACGAGCGATGGCTGCGTTCATCCTGGCCGCCGGTCGTCACGACGGTTTGGTCGTCGAGGGTCACCACGAGGTCAGCCGCGGTGCTCACGACGTACCGCTGGCACTCGTCAGAATCCGGCGGTGTGAACGGCATCGAGCGCCTCAGTCACCCGAGCATAGGTCTCGGCGTCGTCGACGATTCCTTCGGTCTCCAACTGGACTGAGGTGTACGCACCGTCGGTGCAGCGTTGGCCGTTTACAGCGAGCGGCCTAGCGCCAGAAGGTACAAAGTTGACAACTTCGGTCTGGCCGGGAGCGAGGCCCTGTAGTTCAACCATCAGACTGAAGAGCGCGCAGGCGCCCTCATCAGTGTTGGTCTGACCGTCGGCAACCATCTCCAGCGCCGCATCGACCTTTGCGGCAGTCAACGGGGCATCGGCGATGGGCGAACCTGCGATTTGTTGTAGCGCTTCCGGAATCTGCTGCGCCCACAAGGTCGCGGGTACAGAAATGATCTGGACGGTTCCCCCTTCGGTGAGTTCGTATCGACAATTCGAGACCCCAAACACGCTTCCTTCTTCGGCCCCTGCCACGTCTGACTCGCCGAGCGCAGTGATGGTGGCGTCGTCAGCGACCGAACATGGCGATGACGGGGACACCTGTGGCGGTTCTGTATCGGTCGGCACGGTGGATGTGCCTACATCCTCAGAAAAGGAACTTTGCGTCGCAGAATCGCCTTCGGAAGAAGAGCACCCAAGAACCGCGAGCCCGAACGCTGCCGCGAGAAACAGAGCCCCAATAGCTGAAGTGTGCATGCGTGTGACACTAGCGGGCCCGGTTTTCACTCCGGATCATGAGCCCCCATTTTGCGGGTGGGTCTGATGCACAGGGCCCTCACAAGCTGAACGGGTGAGGCGTCGAGAAATGAAGAATCGCTCCGAAATGGGGCGATTCAACTGAGGTCAACCTCGAACATATGTTCTGTTTGGCGGAGAGAGGGGGATTCGAACCCCCGGTGACCGTAAAGCCACAACGGTTTTCAAGACCGACGCAATCGTCCGCTCTGCCATCTCTCCGCCCATGAGGATAGCGACTGCGTTTCCCGTCTCATTGCTTACGTTGGGAAGAGGCCGTCCGATTGAAGTGGTAGGGCAGTACAGACGGGTCTAGACTCGTCTTCCTGCGCTCGTAGCTCAATTGGATAGAGCATCTCGCTACGGACGAGAAGGTTTGGGGTTCGAGTCCCTACGAGCGCGCTGAAGGTAAATCGAAGCTGCGAAGCCGGTTCGATTGAAAATGTGCATGCGCAGCAGCCGAGCATCGAGAGTCGTCAGGCTCGGATGGCGACCGCTGGAGGGCGGAGCCCGAGAAAATCAGTTTTGCGCTCGCCAGTCCGACTTCGGGTAGGTGCCAAGGCGCTTCATCTTGGTGCAGAAGAACTGCAGCTCTTCGAACGCGTTGGCGATCCGAGGGTCGGATGGATGTCCCTCGACCTCGGCGTAGAACTGCGCTGCGGTGAAACTCTGGTCGATGATGTAGCTCTCGAGTTTGGTGATGTTCACGCCGTTCGTGGCGAAGCCGCCGAGTGCCTTGTAGAGCGCCCCCGGAACACTTCGGGTCTCAAAGATGATGCTCGTCATCGCTGGGCCCGACAGCGGGTCTGGCTCGATCGAGCTGCGCGACATGACGACCATTCGGGTCGTGTTTCCGAGCCGGTCTTCGATGCGGCTCCGCAGAATCTGCAGCCCGTAGGTCTCGGCTGCAAGCTCGCTTGCGATGGCGCCAAAGCTCGGGTCGTTTCGCTCTGCAGCTTCCTTCGCCGCACCAGCGGTGTCACCGAAGTCCATGGGCTCCACGCCGAGCTCACGGATGAGGTCACGGCACTGGGCCAGACCTTGTTCGTGCGAGGCGACGGTCTTGAGCGTGTCGAGGGTGGCGCCGGCTGGCGCGAGAAGCTGGTGGCGCACGGGCTGGTAGTGCTCGGCGATGATGTACAGGCTCGATTCGGGAAGCAAGTGGTGCATGTCGGCCACCCGACCGCCCAGGGTGTTCTCGATTGGAATCATCGCCAACTCGCAGCTGCCGTCTTCAACGGCTGCAAAAGCCTGAACGAACGTGTCTAAGCCAACCGCCTCCATGTCGGGGTAGGCCTGGGCACAGGCCATGTGCGAGTACGCCCCAGGGACGCCTTGAAATGCGATGCGTTGTCGTTCAGCCACCATCCAACTGTAGTGGGAGGGCGGAATTCGCGGCATCTGGGCCCTCGAGGAACCTTCCCGTCGATGGTGGGAGTTGGCGGGGAACTTGCCACGATGTACGAATGGACGAGACCGCACTTCGGGCGCTGATCGAACAGATCCAGTCCGGTGAGACCAGCGCCGACGATGCGGTCACGACGCTCCAACGACTACCGTTCGCGGAAATCGGCGCCGCCAAGGTCGATCACCATCGAGCGCTTCGCCAAGGCCTACCCGAGGCGGTCTATGGGCCGGGCAAAACCGCCGAGCAGTGTGTAGCAATCGTCGAGGAGCTTCTGACGAACGGCCTCGGTCCGGTGATGGTCACCCGAGTGAGCGAAGAACAACGACTCGCCCTCGTGGCGGCTCACCCAGACTCGGTCGTCCGAGGTGGTGTCATCTCGTGGAGGCCGTCGGTGCCCAAGCCTGACAGGCGGGTCGCGGTGGTGACCGCAGGAACCGCCGACACGCCGATCGCCGACGAGTGTGCAGCGACGTTGCTAGCGCATGGCGTGATGGTCGATGAGATCAACGATGTCGGGGTTGCCGGCCTGCATCGCCTGTTGGCACAGCTCGACCGGCTCACATCGGCCGACATCGTGATCGTGATCGCTGGAATGGAAGGCGCATTGCCCTCGGTAATCGGTGGTCTGTGCGCCCGACCGGTGATCGCGGTACCGACGAGCGTTGGTTACGGCGCTGGCCTCGACGGTGTGACGGCTCTCTTGGGCATGTTGGCCTCGTGTGCGGCAGGGATCTCGGTGGTCGGCATCGACAACGGCTATGGCGCAGCGGTCAGCGCAATGCGGGCCCTCAAGCTGGCCGACGGATGACGAACACGCTGTGGATTCACCCCTTCAACGGGATCGCAGGCGACATGATGCTCGGCGCGCTCGTTGACGCCGGCGCAGACGTTGACCAACTTCGCAGCGACCTCGGCATGCTCAACGTCGACGGCTGGGAGCTTCGGGTCGAAGAGGTCTTTCGCAACGGCATCGGGGCCATCAATCTGACGGTCGCGGCCCAAGAGGGCCACGTCCATCGAACGGCGGGCGACATCATCGCCTTGGTCGAAGCGGCACCGCTGCCTGCCCGTGTCACCGAGCGGGCGGCTCGAGTCTTCGAGGCGCTCGCTGAGGCTGAAGGTCACGTGCATCGAACCGACCCGGCGTCTGTGCATTTCCACGAGGTCGGTGGCATCGACGCCATCGTCGACGTCGTCGGCTCTTGCCTGGCTCTCGAGCAGCTCGATGTCGACCAGATCGTTGTTGCCCCAGTGGCGAACGGCCAAGGCATCGCCAAGAGTGCGCACGGCATCATCCCGAATCCCGCGCCCGCCACGGCCCGACTCCTCGAAGGTGTGCCGGTCCGAGGACTCGACGTGCGCGTCGAGCTCACCACCCCCACCGGGGCCGCCCTCGTCGCGGCACTCGCCGATGCCTTTGGACCGATGCCGGCGATGACCGTGACGACATCCGGGTTCGGCGCCGGAGACAACGAGCTCGACGAGCACCCAAACCTGTTGCATGTCGTGCTCGGAGCAGCCGAGCAGATGCCCAGCGAACCGTTGCTCGTGCTCGAGACCAACGTCGATGATCTCAGCGGCGAGTACTTGGCGCACGCTGTCTCGCGCCTGATCGACGAGGGCGCGCTCGACGCGTGGATCACGCCGATCGAGATGAAGAAGCAACGCCCCGGTGCAATGATCAGTGCGTTGGTCGACCCGCTCGAGGCGGATCGTCTCGGTGCCGTGCTGCTCGCCGAAACCGGATCGATCGGGTTCAGGAGCGTTGGTGTCGATCGGGTCGCCCGCAACCGCACGTTCGACACGGTCGAGGTCGATGGCCACGAGATCCGCATCAAGGTGACGGCCCACACAGGCAAGGCCGAGTTTGCCGATGTCCGTGCGGCCGCCGCAGCATTGGCGCGGCCGGCCCGACTCATCGCAGTAGAGGCCGAGTCGATATGGCGCGCACGCTGAGGCGCATACGATGAACGTGTGAACAACGATCGTTTGTATTTCCGTCAGCTGTTGTCGGGCAGGGACTTCGCCCAGACCGACGCCTTCGCCCAACAGATGGTGAACTTCGTCTACCTCATTGGCGACCGCGAGACGAAAGAGGCGGTCATCGTCGATCCCGCCTATGACCCAGCAGGCATTCTCGAGATTCTCGAGGCCGATGGCATGACGTGCGTTGGCATGCTCGGGACGCACTATCACGCCGATCATGTCGGTGGATCCATGATGGGTCTGCAGGTCTCTGGCGCTGCCGAGTTGCTCGGGCACACGAATGTGCCCTTGCACATCCAGACCGACGAAGCCGATTTCGTGAAAGAGGTAACGGGCCTCGGCGACGCGGATCTCACGTTGCACGACGGCAGCGACTCGATCGACGTCGGTGCAATCAAGATCGAGCTGTTGCACACACCGGGGCATACGCCAGGGTCACAGTCATTCCTGGTCGACAATCGTCTCGTCGCAGGAGACACGTTGTTCTTGCAGGGTTGTGGTCGGACCGATCTACCCGGCGGCAATCCAGCTCAGCTGTACGACAGCCTCACCAAGGTCTTGTCGAAGGTCCCCGACGATGCCGTCTTGTTTCCCGGGCATCAGTACTCACCAGAACCGTCGGCAACCATGGGCGCGACACGGGCGCAGAACATGGTCTTCGCCCCCACGTCGGCCGAACAATGGATGTCGATGTTCGGGCAGTAACGCCCAAAAACCAGATTTCAGCCGGCCTGCGACTCGATGTAGGGCGTGAACCACATGTGGTCACAGGACGGGCAGCTCACATGCACCCGGCGTCCGATTGGATCATCGAGGTCAACCTGGCACTCGCCACCGCAGTTGGGACAGGTCGGATCAAACACCAACTTGGCGTCGGCCTCGTCGGTGTTCGACTCAGGCTCGCCTTGTTCTTGGGCTCGCCGGCGGGCCTTGGCTCGTTTGCGTTCTTCGCCACCGAAAATCTTGGCGAGAAGACCTTCAGACCGCGGTTCCTCGCTCGGTCGCATGTGCGCCCACGGGTCGTTGACCTTGACCTCTTCGGTCTCCTCCTCGGATGCGGGCTGGACTGTTTCGAGGCCGACCCATCCGGTTTGTGAGACACGCGCGGGTGGCGGTCCGTCGAGCGCATGAGACAGCGGGGTAGCTACCACCTCGTGCGGGTTGAGCCAATCGCTGCTCGGTCCGTCGTCGTTCGAACCAGCGTCATCCGATGCGTCGGGTCGGATCGGAATCACATTGTCCATGCTGAAGAGTTCGACCGAAGGTTCCTCGTCCGTCGCCAAGTCGTCCGATTCGAGGGCGGTCAGGTCGCTGAGCTCATTGAGCTCACCTTCGATGGCGTTGGCGGTGGCGATGGAATCGAAGCCGCCACCGGCCTCTTCGATCTCTTCGCTGCTGACCGACAGATCGAACAAATCGATCGACGGCGTCGTGAACTCACTTGCTGGTTCCTCGGTGTGATCGGAGGCGGCGATTGTCGACTCGTCGAGCTCGAAAACCGCGCCACTCGGGATCTCGCCAATTTCGGTCGACGGATCGTTGTCATCCCCGGAGAGAAGTTCATCTGCAGTGAACTGAGGGACGTCATCGAGGGAGATCTCGCTACCGATGTTCAGGTCGTCGAACACCTCGACCGGCGTTGGGTCGGGTGTGGGGAGTTCGATGCCTGCGACATCTGGAGAGTACAAGGCATCGACGCCCTCGAATGTTGACGCGTTGGTCTGCGCGTCCGGATCGAAGGCGAGATCGAAGACGGAGGGCGGCTCGGTCTGTACGTCGGGATCAAATGCTGGAGCTGCGCCGAAGTCTGCTGGTTCGAACGCTGGGGCCGCTTCGAAGTCTGCTGGTTCGAACGCGGGGGCCGCTTCGAAGTCCACGGGTTCGATCGAGGCGGGCTCGACCGGCTCGAGGGCCTCGAGTTCGAAGTCTTCGATCGACGAATCCGATGGCGCAAGGAGTAGTGCTCTGACCGCAGAGGTGTCGATGTCGATTGGAGGAAGCGGATCGGGGAGTAGATCGCGGCCGAACGAATCGAGCGTGTCGTCGAATGCCGACTCTTCGACCTGGACGATGGCCTCTACTTCTGACACGTCCTCTTCAGCGAGGTTGCGGTCACCGGAGGGCTCTTCGGTGGTGGATTCGGAAGTGCTGGAGACGCCGCTGTCCATGACAGGCACGTCTGAGTCATCGCGCGGCGATGGCTCGGACGTTGCGACATCACGAAGGACCGTCTCAAACGACGGCCATTCGTTGTGCTCATCTTGCGGCATTCGGTCTCTCCAGTAAGCAGGTCAGTCGGGCGCGTGTACGCCGAACACGGCCTTGGAGTGAGTATCGGAGTGGTATGCCCAAAACTGAGGGCTTTGAGTGATTTCAGTACGCATCGGGGGCCTGAGTTCATGCGGAGAACTCATCGTTGCGATGTCGTGCAGATACTCCAGTTCTCCAGGTCACATGTCGAAGGTCTGTTGGACCCATGTTCGTGCTCTTGCGAGGGCCGATGGGTTGGAGCTGGTGGGGTTTCTTCCCCGGCAAGCGGGCAGTCGACGATTTTGAAGGAACTTGGCGTGCATACAGCGGTCACCGATGAGGCAACAGCACTGCGGGTCGCCGAGCTCGAACGCGAACTTGCTGCGGCGACCGCTCGAGCCGATGTGGCCGAGGAGCAACTGCAACGGGTGCACATCGCGGTGCGGGCATTCAAGCAGAGCCAAACGAATGCCAAGGCACGCCGAGATGAACTGATGCGTTCTGCCCGTGCCCAGGCCGACAAGATCGTGCGTGAAGCCAAACAGAACGTAGATGCGCAGCGGGCGTCGGTGCCTCCGGGATCAGCCGGGTTGTACGGCTCGTGGCTCGTGTCCGATCCAGGCCTCGATGAACGGCTCGACGACTACCTGCAGAGCGAGTTCGAGCCCGATCGATCGCGCGACTGGATGTTGAGCGAATAGAACGCGGAGCCTCCGCTACCGAATGTTCAGCTCGATTCGGCGACTGGCAACCTTGTCTTCCACTCCATCGACGATGATCGGCTGGGTCTCGCCGAAACCTTCTGCGGTGAGGCGCGAGCCGTCGACTCCTTGAGAGATGAGGAAGTCTCGTACGGCGTTCGCCCGACGTTCCGAGAGCCCTTGGTTTGGCCCAGCGGGACCGTCCGTGTCCGTGTGGCCTTCGATGACGGCGTTGGCGTCGGGGTTCTCTTCGAAGAACTCCACAGCCTTTTGCAGTTCGGCTTGACCTGCCGGAGTGATGATTGCGGAGATCACCTCGAACTGGACTTCGCCGAGCTCGATGACGGTATTGATCGTCGGCGGCTGGAGCACCGAGTCGATGACCAGAACGTGGGCGTTGTCTGCGACGAGGGCGTCGAGAGCCACGCGCGCTTGGCCGTTCAACACCAAATCGTCACCCTCGAGCGCCACGTCGATCGGCAGTCCGACGCGCGACTCGATCTGCCCACCGGCTGCGCTCAGCAGAAGCTCGGGCGTGAGGCGCTGATCGATGATGTGGTAGTTGATCAGCGCTTCCGCAGATGCTGGGTCTTGCCCAAAGCCAGCGACGTCCTCCTGGGACAAGGCAGCAATGGCCTCATTCGAGGGTGCCAGCAGGGTGAATCCATCCAGTCCCGGTGCGTCCGCGCCTTCGAGAATCGCTTGGAGACCGAACGGCGCGCCGAAGGAGGCGAATTGGTCGGTACCCGTTGTTCCGCCAAGGAGTTCCCAAGCCGTATCGGGAATGGCGGGCGGCACTTCGGTCGTCGTCGTGGTCGTCGTCGTTTCGCTCGTTGACGTCGTCGCATCCAATTCGGTCGTTGAGGTCGTCGCCTCGAGTGGCTCGCTCGTCGTCGAGGCGACCGTGTCGCCGTCGAGCAGAACGGCCTCGTCGTCGCCGAACAGGCTGCCCCAGAACAAGATGAGGGCGAGGATGAGCAGCCCAAGGAGGAACAACGGAATCAGGCAGCCGAGTCGGCGATTCGATTCTTCTTCGACTGGCTCGACTCGAAGACTGTCGGCATCGAACGAATCGGCTGTGGCAAGGGCCGCGCTGGCTGGCTCGGGCACGTCATCGAGGAGCTCGGTCGGGGTCTCATCTTCGACCATAGGTTCGACGGCTTCGTCGACCTCGATGTCGTCGGCCTCTGGCTCCTCATCGATATCGGAGTCACCATCGGCGCTTTCACCGAGTCCGATCGCGGCGGCGATGGCTGATTCGTCGTCACTACTTTCGTCTTCCGGGAGATCTGTGTCGTCATCGAGTTGTGGGTCGACGTCTTGGTCGACACCGAGAAATGCCTCCGACTCGCTGTCGGAGTCGTCGGAATCCTGGAGTGCCGAGATGTAGCCACCCGGTGTGGCTGCGGCAGAAACGTCTGTATCGAGGTCAACCTCTGGTACGTCGAGGTCGACGTCAGGAGCGATGTCGTCTTGGGATGCCACCTGCTCGAAGGATGCGGCGGACAGGTCGATGTCGTCGGCGTTCGAGCGAACCCGATCCAAGACCTCTTTGGCTCGTTGGGCGAGGCTTTCGATGTTGTTCTCGCCAGCCGCGTCGTCAGTCATTGCCTTGCTCTCGATTCCTGGGATTCATGGGCATCCATACCGGAGACATGCTTCAGCGAGGACGCTAGTCGAGTCGACGTCCCAGATTGCTGAAGTATGCCGGTATCTCGCGCGACCTCGTCGGCGCGATCAGGTGTTCTTTCGTGCGACGAACAAGTCGCGCGTGCCCCCGTGGTCGACATCCGACGAAACGACGTGCGTCAGGTCCCCCGGAGTGGTGCGCCACGCAGTGTCGAAGCCGCACCGCCGAAGCGTGTCGAGGCGAGCGTCGATCGTGGAAAACGCCGTGGTGCGTTCAAGGTGGAACACGAGGTGTCCCCCGGGAAGAAGGCGCTCCGAGGCAAGGTTCACAAGGCGTTCGAAATGCACCGGTTCGAGAAACTGCTCCGCGAGGTCATCAAAGGCCACGATCAGGTCGAATCGTTTGTCGCGTAGGTCGATCTCGGTCTGCTCGCTCTCGAGGAGGAACTCGGCGTGCATCGACTCCGGTTGAAGCTCGCGTGCTGCGTCCATGAGCTTTTGTGAGGAGTCGAGTCCCACCGCTTCCCAGCCATGTGGGGCAAACGCCCGAATGAGAGTTCCCGTGCCGCAGCGCAGGTCGAGCAGTCGTTTTGGCTCCGAGCCATCTGCCACCGCGACGGAGTTCGCGAACTGCACAAGCTGATCGAGGTGCGTGAAAGGGCCGCCTTGATCGGTCAATTCCAGGTTGGCCATTGAGCTTCGTTCCAAATCGGCCATTGAAGGTCAGGGTCTCCACAGTCAGATATCCAGTTTGTTTGTACTTCGAGTCGGTACCGCGCGGGTCCCAGCATGAGTACTAACCCGCGGGGTACCGATCCTTGCTTGACTGCGTGCAGATCAACCGAAAGGCATGAAAATGAACAAGTTCAAGGGTCTCACCGTCGCAGCAACCACCCTTCTTGGGGCAGCACTCGGATCGGCATTGGCCGCAACAACGATCCAGGGAACCATCGGCTTCTGGTCAGGCTGATCCCGGCCGCCGCGTGGCAGCAAGCTCGTGAAACTCGGGTGGTAGATCGACTTCGATGAGTCGACAGATCCGCTCGACTCGATCGAGACACTCATACAGGGTGTGTGAATCACCGTCTTGGTGAGCCAGAGTGGCAACTTTCATCAGGCTGATGTCGTCCTCAGGGTCGACCTTCAGCTGTGCCTCCAACGCCCATCTACTTGACCATGCTCCGGCGTCGACGACCGTCGCGAGCGCGTCGGACGCGGCATTGGTGCAGGACGCCCTCTCGGGGGCAACCCAGTCCACGTACATGTCGAGTTCGAGCAACGGGCCTTTGTAGGCATCGACCACGGCAACGGCCGACTCAACGGATGGGGACGGCACGGAACGAAACTGATCGAGTTTTTCGTTGAATACGGCGAGATCGGTCTTGACCATCGGTCCGAGTTGGAGAAACTGATCCTTCCGTTCCAGGGCATCCGCCCCGATGATCTCGCGGGCCCGCGAGACCACGTTCTTCAAACGTCGGGCGCCCACGTTCGTCGAAACATCCCCCCACAGGTGATCGATGACAACGTCGACGTGGACGGTCTTGGCTCGAATGGCAAGAAATTTGATGAGATCGATCGCTTTGCCAGAGATGACCATCTGGTCGACACCGTCAACGCGAATAGAGAACTCGCCGAGAAGTGAAATGTCGACGGTTCGCTCGTGGCGGTCATGGTGCGCCGTCCGCACGATGGCGTCGAAGAGCTCGGACAATCCGTGCCGGCCCGCCTCATGAGAGAGCTTGGCCACCAATTCGGTGTCGCCTCGACCTAGTGCAATTTCGAGGTCGATGCGCCAGTCCCGTTCTACCGGGACGTCATTGTGCTTCCTGAGCTGGTCCACGATGTGTTCCGCGCAGAGTCCCGCTCGGCTTCGAACGAAGATCTCTGCGAATCCAACATCGAGTGGCGACTGCTGCTCTCTCAACTTCGCGTCATCGAGCATTTCCATCGCGTGATCGATATCGCCAGCCATCGCGTGGGCAGCAGCAGCATCACAGCGAAAGATGGTTCCCGTTTCGTGCTCGAGGAGCCCGCTGAGAAGCGATTCTGCGCGACGCCGAGAGGAAATGACATCGTCTGGGTCCTGGCGATATCCCGCTGCGATCATCTCCGACCAGGCGAGATATGCGTCGACCCAGGCAAGCCCCGCACTCTCTTGTAGTTGCTGCGCCCGATCGTGGAGCTCATCGAAGGTGTCGACATCGCCCAGCAACGCGGCCATTCTCGCGAGTAGGGCCATCGATTTCGCGAGCGATTGTGGTTGACCCTTCGAGAGGTCGCACGCCCGCTGACATGCGTCTCGGGCGTGGGCGTAACGGCCGAGATAGAACAGCGACGTTGTCGACAGAACACGAAGTGTCGCTGCGGCGCGAGCGGGCTCGCCGACGACAGCCCATTCGTGGGCGACCGATTCCAGCTGTCCAACCGATCGATAGATCTTCGCAAGCTCCCCACTCTCCGTCGAGAGGAAAACATCGACTTCCCGAAGACGAATCTGCGCCAACGAACTCGAGTGGGCTCGGGCTTCTTCGACGAGTACTTCGTGGCGGGCGATGGCTTCTGGAGGCTCGATCGATTGGAGATCGAGGAGAAGAATCTCGGCTTCGGCTTCGATCGACAGATCGGGACGGAATTGGTCTCGCGCGGACTCGGCGGCGTCGACTAGCGCCCGACGCTGAAGATTCAGGTCGCCGTGGTTGTGCAGCACCCTCGCGAGGCGAAGACCAAGAGATCCATCATCCTTTTGCGTGTCGAGCACCGTTCGCAAGACAGGCAATAGCGACTCTTGACTGCCTTCGTCGAGTGTGCGGAGGTCCACGCTTCGAAGCGCGGTGGCTGCTGCGGCCGGCTGGCCGGCTTCGAGGAACAGTCGCGCTCCGGCCACGACGCCCATGTCGGAGACGACTATCGGGGCAAGCGTGTTTGCGGTCTGCTCGTCGAGGTCGGTCTCGTTACGAAGAACAAAGGAGACTGGATTGAGAATTTCGAACCAACCAGGGCTTGTCTCTACGAGAGGGAGACCGGCACCGATCACCCGCTTTGCCCCCTCGTTTCCAAGCGTCGAAGAGATAACGCCGTGGGAGAGGCGACCGAAGTGTGCGAGCCGACCCATCGTGAGGCGGTCCTGATCGCTGAGTTGATCGAGGCTCGTGCTGATGAGGTTGCCGAGGTGCGGGCCTGTACGAAGTAGGTCATACGCCTCCGTTCCGCTATTGATTCCAGCACCGCTAGCGGCCACCACGCAGGAGAGAAAATAGCCAGGCCATCCTCCGGTGAATACCCAAATAGCCCGAGCTACTGCGTCGGGCACATCGTAATCTTCCGCTATCTCCAACGCCTCGTGTTCTTCGAGGCGCATGATGGAGTGATCGACAAGTTGGGTTTCGTGCGATCGCAACTTGTCGGGTATCGAGCGGCCGGCAACAACGACGCGGACGTCGCTCTCGAGTGCAGATCGCGCTGCTTCACAGACGTCGTCATGCGACTCTTCACGGATGATCGTGTACTGGCATCGACGGCGCGCCTTGGTGTCGCCCGAACTCTGTTGCGAACGACTGCGCAACCGCTCCGTGAGTTCAGAAACCCCGAATCCAGGTGGCGCGGCCACGACGGTCAGGCCTGGTCGAGGGTCGACTGCGTCTGCGACACGATCGATCCAACTACCTCCGTACCTGAGCCCCATCAGGGTGCCTCTCTAAAATTTGGTGGGACACTCAGTTTGGTCTCCCTGACGCCGATAGTGCAACGCAGCTTGGTAGGTTCAACCATAATGAATACCTCAGAACTGTGGTCGAGTTCTTATTTGCTTCACATAGTGAAATAGGCGTGGGTTTCACCACTTGGAGTAGCGATGGATATACTAGTCACGACGCCAAACAAGGAATATTGATACATGGCTCCTAAAACTCTTTCAAATTCGCAAAAGGCGGCAATGGCAGAAGGGCGGAGAGAAGCGCGCATCGTCGAGACGTACTTGACTTCTCTCGAGCGTAAGCAAGTCCAAAGGACACGCCGCACGGCCGCACAAATCAACGTCGAGCTCGAAAGAATCGCAGCCAGCCTCGAGTCAGCGACCGCTATCGAGCGGCTTGCCCTTCTCCAAGAGAGAGAAGATCTGCAGCGCGAAGCACTCGAGGCAGCACCGGAAGATGATTCCGAGCTCGAAGCGCAATACATCGCAATCGCACGTGCGTACGGTGAGCGCAAGGGCATCTCGTACTCGACATGGCGCGAGATCGGTGTCCCAAAGGACATCTTGAAGGCTGCGGGCATCCCTCGGACCCGTCGGCCAAACCAACCGAAGTGAGCTAGTCGCTCGATCGAGAGTTGACTTGCGGGTACGACCGCGAGTCGGCCCGCATCGCGCTCAGAACGTGTTCGGACTCCCGGCCGGGTGGTTCGGCACAATTCGAGTCTGCGTCAGTTTCTATAGAGCGGAGTACGGGCCGACCTGCGTATTCCTCAGCTGTATGCGGGTGGTGCGGGAGCTGAGGTATGAACCGCCGTCCATCTCCCGTGTCTACTTGCCGTCGGTCCCATCGCGGTCCCACCTCGAAACACGCGCGTGCGGACGCATGGAGCCGAGCCCAAAAATGACAAGCCCCCGAACCGGAGAGGTTCGAGGGCTCGATGTCCGGAGACACTTTTGTTGTGCGCGAGGGGGGACTTGAACCCCCACGCCCTTTCGGACACAGGCACCTGAAGCCTGCGCGTCTGCCAATTCCGCCACTCGCGCAAAGTAAGCGAAGGATGAGGCTAGCGCTGTTTTGGTGATCTGGGGCGCGCTCCCGAGTTAACGGTGTGCCGACCGATCCACGGGTAGCTTTCTAGGGATGGGACTGCGCGACCTCGAGCGAGCAATTGAACGAAGTGTCGACGGTGTCCTCGGACGCGTGTTCCGCTCCGAGGTGAGTCGACTCGAGATCGCAAAGCGCGTCGAGCGGGAGCTCGAGGCTGGCACGCGACGCGGTCCCGCAAACACCCGCGTCATGCCGAACGAAATCGAAGTTCGCATCCATCCCGACGACGCGAAATCTCTGGAATCCGAGCCAGCGGAGATCGAACGTGACCTGCTCTCGATGGCTCGCTCACAGGCTCGCGACAGTGAGTGTTCATTCGAGGGCCCCCTCGTCGTGACGTTGACTGCGACACCCGAAGCACAACGGGGCACGATCGAGGTCTTCGCTACCGCTGAGCATTCGATTGCGGGAGTGCCACCGGGAACGCTCATCTACCCCGATGGATACCGGTACGATCTGGCTCCATCAGGACCACAGGGCATCGTGCTTGGTCGAGACGTCTCGTCGGACATCGTGATCGATGACGAGCGAGCATCTCGCGAACATGCCCATGTTCGACCGACCGCCCGTGGTTGGATTGTCGAAGATGTGGGTTCGACCAACGGAACACGAGTGAATGGATTTCGCATGACGGCGCAGTTGCTCGTCGATGGTGACATCGTGACGATCGGCGCCACGACCTTTACATTCGACGCCTCATGACGTTCAACGCCAAGCCGGTCGACGTCCAACTTGGGGGCACAGGTGTCTGACGCAGTCCTGACGCTTCTCAAGCTTGGGTTGTTGCTTGCGCTCTACCTGTTCTTCGGTTGGGTTCTCTGGTCTGGAATCTCTCAACTCCGACGGAGCCCAGCCGTTGCCGCTGTCACGCCTCCCGCGAAGACAGGATTCGGATCGTCGACGCCGGCGGTGAGAGGACAGCTCACGATTCTCGAACCGCCCGAACTCGCCGGCGCGGTCATGACCGTTGGCGACGAGCTGACGATCGGTCGGGCTGCATCGTGCACGCTCACCCTGGACGACACGTATGTCTCTCAACTCCATGCCAGCATTGTCTGGCGTGATCGCCAGTACCTCGCCGAAGACACCGGCTCGACCAACGGAACGTATGTGAATCGCGAACGTCTTGTCACGCCAGTGGTGCTTCGACCCGGCGACCGCGTCCAGATTGGCAGTACGGTGCTGGAGTTCTCATGACGGAAGAGATCTCACGATGAGTAAAACTGGACTGCGCTGGGGCCTGAGCACCCATGTCGGAATGGTTCGTCAGGTCAATCAGGACGCTGTCATGGCGAACGGCACCCTGTTCGCTGTAGCGGACGGCATGGGGGGCCACAGGGGTGGAGAGGTCGCATCAGAAATCGCGGCCGGACACTTTCGGATCGTCGAACGCATCAGCACGATGGCGGAGCTCGAAGAGGCAGTCGTCTCGGCAAATGAGATGATCCGTGCGCGGGCATCGGCCGACCCCGACCTCAACGGCATGGGCACGACCATTGTGGCCATGGGCGTGCTGCCGATGGCCAACGCCGACTCTCCGCTCGAGATGGGAGCCGTCAACGTCGGCGACAGCCGCCTCTATCTGTTCGAGAACGACGAACTCGCGCAGGTGTCGGTCGATCACAGCCTCGTGGGGGAACTCACCCGCGCTGGCCAGCTCACCGAGGAAGAGGCAGCCCGTCACCCGCAGCGCAATGTTGTCACGCGGGCGCTGGGCGCCGAGGCGAAGGTTGCTGTCGACAGTTGGGTGATGCCAGCGCGGTTGGGACAGCGATACCTGATGTGCTCCGATGGGTTGATCAACGAGGTCAGCGACGAGGCGGTAGCTGCAGTTCTGCAAGAAGTCGCCGATCCCGAAGCGGCTGCGAATCGTCTCACCGAACTCGCGAATCGATCCGGCGGACGCGACAACATCACCGTCCTCATTGTCGACGTTGTCGACGCCGAATCATGCGATCCCGACGAAACCACGAGTTAGTACTCCTCGCAGCGGCCGCTGCCATCACCGCTGGGGCGTACGCGCTTGCGAGTCTCGGCCGAACCGCGTCCATGCCAGCCGATCTGCTTCCGTTCTTCGGAGTGGTTCTTGGGCTCCTGTTGTTGGCCCACGTGGTCTTGCGTCGCTTCGCGCCTCTTGCCGACCCCACGATTCTGCCGGTGGTCGCGCTGCTGAACGGCATTGGGTATGTCTTCATTGCTCGGCTGGCGAGTGATATCGGCGACGCCGAATCGTTACCCGGGCAACAGGCCACGTGGACGGCGGTCGGGATTCTCGCATTCACGGCAACCCTGATTCTCGTTCCGCGTATCAAGGTGCTCGACAAGTACCGGTACCTGGCGGCGATCACCGGAATCGTGTTGCTGGTCCTGCCATTGGTTCCGTTCATCGGCCGCGAGGTGAACTCTGCTCGCATCTGGGTTCGTTTTGGCCCGATCAACTTCCAGCCCGGTGAGTTCGCCAAACTCGCACTTGCGGTCTTCGTCGCGAGTTACCTCGCCGAGAAGCGGGAGATCTTGCAAGAGGCCAGATTCTCCGCTGGGCCGTTCTCGTTTCCCGAGCCGAAACACCTCGCTCCCGTGATGGTGGCGTGGGGCGCATCTCTCGTGGTGATGGTTGCCGAGAAGGATCTGGGTTCTTCCTTGCTGCTGTTTCTTCTGGTCGTGGTGATGTTGTGGGTGGCAACGGCTCGGGTCACGTATCTCCTGACCGGGGTCGGACTCTTCCTGATCGGCGGATGGGCCGCCTCGAAGCAGTTCGGGCACGTGCAGGACCGGCTCGACATTTGGCTGGATCCCTGGGCGGACCCAGACGGTGTTGGCTTTCAACCGGTTGAAGCAAGCTTTGCCCTCGCGAACGGTGGACTCACGGGAACGGGCCCAGGTCGCGGTGAGCCCTATCGGATTCCCGAGGTGGAGACCGACTTCATCTTCGCTGCGATCGGGGAAGAGCTCGGGCTCGTCGGCTCGGTCGGCATCCTCATTGCGTTCACCACCATCGTCACCGCCGGGCTGCGAATCGCAATTGGTACCCGCGACTCGTTTGGGAAGCTGTTGGCGACGGCGCTGTCGGCGCTGCTGGGGATCCAAGCGTTCATCATCATTGGAGGCATCGTTCGAATCGTTCCGCTGACCGGCATCACGTTGCCGTTCGTGAGTTATGGCGGCTCATCGCTCGTGTCGAATTACGTGCTGGTTGCATTGTTGCTGCGCATTTCTCACGACGGCGCCACGAGGCCAGACAGCGGATCCTTCGTCGATGAGCCCAGCGAACCAGCGCTCAGCACGAGGCAGCTGTGAACAAACAGATCTTTCGCTTGGGCGTGGGGTTGATGGTCGCCTATCTCGTGCTGTTTGCGCAGTTGAACAATCTGCAGTTCTTCCGTGCTGAGGGGCTCACGACGCATGCCTCCAACAGTCGACCACTCGTCGCAGACTTCGGCGCGGCAAGAGGTGAAATTCGGGCCGCTGATGGAACCGTGCTCGCTCGCTCGGTCGATCTCGACGATGGCGCGTTCGAACGACGTCGTGAATATCCGACTGGCGAATTGTTCGCGGAGGTGACCGGCTTCTTTTCGTTCGACTCGGGTGCGGATGGCCTCGAACAGACGTGGGACGAAGAGCTGCGTGGAGATCGCAACCAACTCGAGGACGGCTTGCGGGAACTCCTCGGCGGCGAATCGACCACCGCCGATGTGAACACGACGCTTTCCGTCGAGATCCAGACGGCCGCTCGAGACGCCCTTGGTGATCGTCGAGGGTCGGTGGTTGTGCTCGACCCACAGTCCGGCGCGATCTTGTCGTTGTGGTCGTGGCCCTCATATGACCCAAACCCCCTCGCATCGACGGTCTCCAGCGAGGCGAGGGCGGCACGGTCCACCCTGCTCGCAGACCCGCTCAATCCGCTACTTCCTCGCACGACCCGAGAACTCTTCTTTCCAGGGTCGACGTTCAAGGTGGTCACGGCGACTGCCGCGATCGAGGCAGGCGTGGCCGAACTCGACTCGCCCGTCTTTGCCGAGATCGACAGCTACACGCCACCTCTGACGAACAACCCGCTCTCGAACTTCGGCGAGGGTTTGTGCGGTGGCCCGCTGCGAGACCTCATCCGCCGCTCGTGCAACGCCGGCACTGCGCAACTTGCAGTCGAGCTTCTCGGCGCAGACGCACTCGTTGGGACGGCGGAGGACTTCGGCTTCGGCGCCGTGCCTCCGATCGAGCTTCCTCGCGTCGAGGCATCGATCATGCCCGACGACTTCGGTGCGAGTCTCGGGCAGACGGTGGAGATCGCACCCGACTTGTTGAGCCAACTCGACAGAATTCCGGAAGTTCCGCTGACCGATGACATGCCATCGCTCGCGCAGGCCGCCGTTGGACAGTTCGAGGTGAAGGCGACACCGCTGCAGATGGCCCTTGTTGCCGCTGCGATCGCCAACGATGGAGAGGTGCCGAACCCGCACGTCGTCCAGACCGTGGTCGACTCGGAAGGTTCGGTTGTGCACCAGGCCGATCTCGATCCTTGGCGACGAGCGATGTCGCAGCCGACGTCGCTCGAGATGCGAGAGGCCATGATCGGCGTGGTCGAGTCGGGGACCGCGCAAGGTCTGGTTCTTGATGGCCTGACGATCGGGGCCAAGACGGGCACCGCTCAGATCGGCGCCTCGCTCGAAGAGACACACGCGTGGATCATCGCGTTCGCCGGTGAACGGGTTGATCGGCCATCGGTCGCGATCGCCGTGATCGTCGAGGCCGACGAGTCAATTGGAGAGCAAACGGGTGGACGCGTCGCCGGACCCGTGGCTCTCGAGGTTCTCGAGGCGTGGGCGGCGCAGCGATGAAAATTGGACGTCCGACCGGCTTGATCTGTGTTCTGTGGCCAGTGTCTGTAGCATTTACCGGTTATGTCTGACGCCCCCTACGAGGTCCTCGCTGGCCGGTACGAGCTTCACCGCCAGCTCGCCACCGGTGGGTCGGCCGACGTCTTTCTTGCTCGCGACCAATTGCTCAACCGTCCGGTTGCAGTGAAGGTACTCAACGCAACCCTTTCTGAGGACGAAGCGTTCGTCGAGCGTCTCCGTCGTGAGGCCCAACTTGTCGCGAGTTTGAACCACCAGAACATCGTTGGTGTCTTCGATCAAGGAGAACAAGACGGCGCTCCGTTCATCGTGATGGAGTACGTCAACGGCCGAAGCCTGGCCGAAATTCTCCGCAGCGAAGGTCGACTTCACCCCGACCGTGCAGCCACGATCGCCGTCGATGTCGCCGCCGCTCTCGACGCCGCCCATCGTCAGGGCATGGTCCACATGGACGTCAAGCCCGGCAACGTCTTGGTCACCGCCGAAGGGCAGGTGAAGCTTGCCGACTTCGGAATCGCCAAGGCGCTCAACGAGGGTGCGGAAACCGACCTGACCGCCGAGGGCGGAACGGTGATGGGCACCGCTACGTATCTGTCACCCGAGCAGGCGCAGGGTCAAAAGGTCGGCCCGCGCAGCGACGTGTACTCGCTCGCGGTCGTGTTGTACGAGATGATGACCGGCCGCCCACCGTTCATCGGCGACACTCCGGTCGAGATTGCCCGCAAACACGTCGAAGAAGCTCCACAGGCACCTCGCCGGCTCGGGGTCGACATTGCGCAGTCACTCGAGGCAATCACGCTCAAGGGGCTGGCGAAGAGCCCGGTCAACCGGTATCCATCGGTGCGCGATTTCGCGGCAGACCTGAAGCGATACCTCGCAGGTGCGCACGACCTCGCCAGTGGGGCTGCGGCTGCCGCCGCTGGCACGGCAGCAGCCAAGCCACCCGTCGTCCGTCCCGTCACGGGCAGGTCGACGCCACCTGAGATCGAAGACGCCACGACGATCATTCCCACCACCCAGAGCGCCGCACCGGCTGCCCGCCCTGCCGCAGCGCCGCAGCAGACGGCCGCCGCCGTGCCTGTGGCGACCGCCCCGCGACCGGTCGACGCGGTCATCGAGGCCCGGCCGGTGGTCGTTCGCAATGACGACACGTGGAAACGCAACGTCTTGTTCTTCATTGCGTTGTGCATTCTCCTGCTGTTGCTCGGATTCCTGGCGCGGGCATTCCTCGACGTCCTCAATCCAGAGGATGAGGTCATCAGTCCTGACGACCCGACGGAGGAGACCGTCACGCTCTCGAGTTTTGTGAACTTGGATCGCGATCAGGCCGTCAGCCTGATCGAAAGCCAGAATCTGGTCCCGGTCATCAATACCGAACCGAACAATGACGTCGAGGAGGGTCGGGTCTTCAAACAGGACCCACCCGCAGGAGCGATCGTCGCGCTCGAGTCGATCGTCGAGATCACGGTGAGCGAGGCCGAGGGCAAGATCTCGGTGCCGACTCTGGTCGAGCTGACACGTGAAGAGGCCGAACGAACGCTTCGGCGGCTCGGGTTCACTCCCGACGTGCAAGAGGTCGACAATGACATCTTCAGCCCCGGAGAGGTGATCTCGCAGGATCCGCTTCCTGGCGTGAGCGCAGATCGCGGCTCGGTCGTATTCCTCGAGGTGTCGCTTGGATTCTCCGAACGAACGGTTCCCGACCTCGCAGGGCAGACACAAACCGAGGCGCTGAACCGCTTGTTCGAGCTCGATTTCCGAATCACACAGGTCGAAGAGGCCGACCCCTTGGTCGAAGAAGGCCTCGTTCTCCGAACAGACCCTCCTGCGGGTTCGTTGTTGCGCGGTCGAGAGATCGTCACCGTGTTCGTGTCGTCTGGCGTCGCCAGAAAACCCGTTCCTTCCGTCATCGGCCTACTCGCAGACTCTGCTCGTCAGCAGCTCATGGCCTCAGGCTTCGAAGTCCAGATCGACTTCATCGAGGTCGCCGATCCGACCGACGTGAACAAGGTCGTCGATCAGACCCCACCCGCCAACATCGAGCTGCGCGAGGGTGAATCCGTGCGGATCATCGTCGGTCTGGAACCGCCTCCCGAGGAGACAACGGTTCCGCCGACCACGCCGACGACCGCCGCCACGACTACGACAACAACCACGACGACCACGACCGCCGCTCCGGGTTAGTCGTGGTTCAGGCGGCAGCTGCTCGCTGAAGGAAGTTGCTGATCAGATCGTGACCGGCTGTGGTCAAGATCGATTCGGGGTGGAACTGCACCCCTTCGATGTCGTATTCGCGATGACGAAGTCCCATGATCAGCCCGTCGCTTGACTCTGCCGTGATCTCGAGTGTGTCAGGGATGGAGTCCCGTTCGACGATCAAGGAGTGATAGCGGGTTGCTTCGAGTGGGTTTGGCAGTCCAGCGAAAACGCCAGCATTGGTGTGCGTGATCATGGAGGTCTTGCCGTGCATGACGGCCGGTGCTCGGCTGACGACGCCGCCAAAGACCTCGCCGATGCATTGCATGCCGAGGCACACTCCGAAGAGGGGTCGTTTGCCCGGTGAGTCCTCGATCAACGCGTTGGAGATTCCCGCATCGGTGGGCGTGCCCGGACCTGGGCTGATCAGAATGCCGGAAGGATTCATCGCATCGACGCCAGCAAGGTCGATCTCATCGTGTCGCTTGACGATGGGGTTCGCTCCCAGCTGACCCAGATACTGCACCAGGTTGTAGACGAACGAGTCGTAGTTGTCGATCACCAAGATGTCGGTCATGAAGCCACAACGCTAGCCAGATCGCCCGCGTTGTCGCGCCTTTGACGCACGATCGCCAGCAATAGGGGGTCAGACCTCGGAACGTCTACACTCTGGAGATGTCGAGTCCGAAGAAGCGTCGGGTCCAGGGTGGTCGTGTGACCCCAAAGGGAACCCAACCGCACAACAACAAATCAGTCGAGACCGTTGCCCATGTGAGCGATGAGCCAAGTGCTCCGTGGGTCACGTGGCTGCTGTTTGGTTTGCTGTTGTTGGGAATGATCGTGATCTTCTTGAACTACACGAAGCTGCTGCCAGGCGGTGAAACACACAACGGGTTCACCCTGTTGGGCCTTGGGTTCATTCTCGGCGGCATCGTCACGGCGACGCGGTTGCGCTGATCCAAGTTACGTCGGTGTAATTTCCCCAGAGTTCTGCACAGGTTGTGGATAACTGAGCGGCGTTTGTGTTGTGAATTTGGTCATCCACAACATCCACAACGTTTCCCACAGGGCGTTCGCAGCCCGTGGAAAGTGTGGATTTTCCGGGTTGAGAGATCCGAGACCCTTGATTTGGGTGCGTTTCTAGAGTGACGAGCGCTGCCGATGTGGCCAATGTTGGTCATGTTGTTGGTGGTGTTCCACAATGCGGGACACGAACGGTGGAAAACCCGCGCTGCACCCCCACCTGTGGATAGTCCGCCGCCCGTACGTGGGGATTGGTTGAGTTTTACTACTCAATGGGAGCGACGAGATCCATTTCTTGCATGCAATGACGCGGCGGTTCTGGGTCCTCGTCGATGGATGCCGTCATTCGAACCTCGGTGCCGCAATTGAGACAACGAAACTGAATCTTGACCTTCCGCAACTCTCCTGCAGGCGGCGGTTCAGGAATCGGTGCCGCCATTCCACGCAAGATGGCCAGACCCGATCGAATGATCAGATAGCTGAATGCGATCGCAAGGAGCAGCTGGACGAACGACGCTCCAAAGATCAGTCCGAAGATCATTTTTCCAGTCTAGGAGCGCGTGAAGCTCACAGGCCCGAGTACCAGTCGTAGCCGCGTTCGTTCCAAAAGTCCGGGCCACGTTCGTCTGCGAACGTGATCGTTCCGATGCGCTTCAGCTGTTTGATGCCGTATTTGAGAGGCGTCACGAGGCGGAGCGGCGCTCCGTGGCGCTGAGTCAGCGGCTCGCCGTTGAGTTCCCACGCAAGCAATGTCTGCGGATGCATCATCGAGTCGCGATCGAGACTCACGTAGTACCCGTTGTCCGGAGTCGACAGGTTGACGATCGGGGCCTCAGCGTCAGCGGCGTACATCGCGGCCAGGTTGGAGAACGTCGTCCCACCCCAGGTCACGATGCTCGACCAGCCCTCCACACAACGGTGTTCGACCGTCATTTCGGTGAATGGAAGCGCGTGGATGTCCGCGATCTCGTGCGTGCCGATCGTTGATCCGCTCCGGCCGACGATATCCATCGTCCACTGATCGAGATCGATCTCTTCTCGGATGCCTCGGGTGCCATTCACGCGAAGAGTCTCGGCTCTGCTGGGGTCGTACGTCTTCGAAAGCCGGTCTCCGTCATAGAGGGCCTGCCAGATCGAACCGTTTCGTTCATGCATCGAGCGCAGGACGCCCGGGATTCGGTCGACGGGTTCGTCGTTCTGGATGGCGCGCCACCCGCCGTATCCGGCGGCCATACCGGCGATGCCAGTGAGGAATGAACGACGAGACCGGGTCTTGAATTCGGCCTCGGTGAGGGTCTTTCGCTCAGACATCGGCCACCTCCATCTCGGTTTCGGACTCTGGATTGGTGGCCTCGACTGGTTCGAGCTCGTAGCCGGTGATCATCGACCAGAAATTGCCGAAGCCAGCCCGGACGACTTGCAAGATGTGGACGACGAAGAACGCCATGAACGACATGGTCACGATGAAGTGGATCAGACGTGCTGACTTGTACCCGCCGAAGAGCGCGGTCAGCCAACCGAGTTGCACGGGTTTGTAGATCGCGAAGCCGGTTGCGAGGGCGATGAAACCCATCACGATCACGGCGCTGTAGGCCAGTTGCTGCATGACGTTGTACTGGCCTTGTTCGGGCTTGTCCTTGCGCAATCCGATGTCGTGCATCAGCACGGCCGGGATCTTCTTCAGCTCCGAGAGCCGCGGCACGAGGTGTCGCCATTCACGACTGAAGGCGAGGTACAGGACATATGCGAGGCCATTGATGAGAAACAGCCACCCGAACGAGAAGTGAAAGGCCATCCCTCGAGCGAGCTTGCGGTCGAGTTGGAGCACGTCGTAGAACCCCTCGGGGAACAACGTCTCTTCACCGAAACGAATGGACGGTACGCGCGAGACGTCGAATGACCAGTAGATCCGAAGGCCGCTCCAGATCATCACGGTGAGAATTGGGAAGTTCAGCCAGTGCATCCACCGAATGGCGCGGGGGTGTTTCTCCACCGCGACTCGTTCTGGTGGACCTGTGGGATCGAGCCCGTCAGCGGCCTCAGTTCCCCCGGGTGTGATCGTGTCCGTCATTGCGCCTCCTGTGACATGCCCATCGAAACCCAGAACCGGCGTCGAAGGGTTCACGATCGCCGGAGTGTTCGAAGATGTTCACATCCTCAGCATTGTCGATCTGCGGTCGCACTCACGGTTTTCCCGGTACAATTGATCGCTGTTCGGGGCCTTAGCTCAGTTGGTAGAGCGCTTGCTTTGCAAGCAAGATGTCGGGAGTTCGATTCTCCCAGGCTCCACGTCACTCGCTTCGCTCGTTTACGGAGTTCGGCTGCGCCGAACGTCCAGACGGCGGAGCGTTGTGGGTTTTGGCCTCGCGAGTGGATGCTTGCGGCACACTGGGGCGGTGATTGACGGCTTGCCCCCAGTTCCCGAACGCCGATTGGCGGTTCGTCTGACCCCAGACGCTCTGCGTCAGGTCAGGGGCGGACATCCATGGGTGTATGCCGAGGCCATCACGTCGGTCTCCGATGGTGGAGGCGCAGCGGGAACCTTGGCGGTCATCTTCGACAAGGATCGCCAGTTTGCCGCCATTGGGCTTTGGGATCCGTACTCGCCAATTCGACTGCGGGTGCTGCACGCGGGAAAACCCAAGAAGATCGATGCTGATCACTGGAGTTCGGTCATCGATCGCGCCGCAAGGACCAGACATGTGCTGGCGGGCCGTGGAACCACGGGTTGGCGATTGCTACACGGCGAAAACGACGGCACGAGCGGGCTGGTCATCGACCGATATGGCACAACTGCGGTGTGCAAGGTCTACTCGGCGGCGTGGTTGCCACACCTCAACGCCGTTCTCGAGGCACTTCGAGCCGCGGTCGAGGTCGAACGGATCGTTCTGCGGCTCGGCCGCCTGGCGTCCGAAGACAAGACCGTGAAGGCCGCTGGACTCCGAGATGGGATCACCGTCTACGGGCCCGAATCTGATGAACCCGTGCTCTTCACCGAGAATGGTCTGACGTTCGAGGCCGACGTGGTCCGGGGACAAAAGACCGGTCACTTCCTCGACCAGCGAGAGAACCGAGAGCTCATCCGTTCGCTGGCGAGCAGCGCACGTGTACTCGATGTCTTTTCGTGCACGGGCGGGTTTTCGGTACACGCGGCTGCTGGCGGTGCCACTCACGTGCACAGCGTCGACATTGCCGAACCGGCGATCGCGACGGCCAAGCGAAACATGGCGCACAATGCCTCGGCCGTTTCGTCGGCCCGACACGAGACGACCGTTGGGGATGCGTTCGAAGTGATGGATCGTCTGGTCCACCGCGCCCAGGACTACGACATCGTCATCATCGATCCGCCGTCGTTTGCCTCGCGGTTGGCTGAACGCGACGGAGCGATCCGTGCGTATCGCAAGCTCACCGAACTGGCGCTTCCACTCGTGCGGCCGGGCGGCCGCTTGTTCCAAGCGTCATGTTCCTCTCGAGTCACCGAAGATGACCTGGTTGCCACGGTTCAGTCAGCGGCACGCGGGCAGGGCAGGCCCATGCACGAGACGCAGATCACCGGCCATGCGCTCGACCATCCCATCGCGTTCCCGCAGGGGAAGTACCTGAAGGCGATAACGGCCATCGTCGGGGAAGCATCGCGCTGAGATTTTCCCGCCCTGACAGCATCTACGTCGCAGCTGCTTGCAATCTGGACGTGAGTGCCGAATGAAGACGAATGGTGAAGTCATGTTGGGTTTGAAACTCCGAGTAGGTGCAGCGGTTGCTCTCGTTGCGTTCCTCGCAGTTCTCTGGATCATCGTGACTGGTGATTCGAATGGCGAATTGGCCACCGATGCCCTCAGGGCCCCGACGACAACACAGATGACGAGCACGACGTCGACGACCGAAACGTCGGTTCCGCGGCCGGTTGTGACGAGTGGAGACAGGGGCCCCGAGTGGAGGCGTAGCCAGACTGTCGATCGAGATCCGTTGGGCGAAGTCGCTGACGATGCTTCGGGTGAGGAGCCTGCTCAAACGCCAGCCGCCAATCCTGCGCCCGTCCGGATTCCTCGACCGTCGTGCGCCTCGAGCCTCGGAGCCGCGTCAACTCGTACCGCGCCGTTCACCGGGTTGTCGGCGTCGATCCCCGCGAACATGCCAGCCGTGCTCGTCAAGGTGTCGAACAACAGCTCGAAGAGCCGAGCGGCGCTCATCGGAATCGATCAGGCCGACATCGTCTTCGAGGAACGTATCGAGGCGTCGGCCACCCGTTTCGCTGCCGTGTTTCACTCGTCGTTGCCGGCCAATGTTGGGCCGGTGCGATCTGGCCGAACGACCGACATCCAGATCACGCAGAACCTGAGCCGGCCCGTGATGGGGTATTCGGGCAGCAATGCCGGGGTTGCTGCGCAGATCAAGTTCGCTGCGGACAACAACCTTCTCGTGCCATACGTGAACACCGATTCCGCACCGTTCGCCCGGGACAGCAGATACAGCGCACCGGACAACCTGTTCGTCGATCCGGCAAGTTTGGGTGCCTGTGGCGGTGGCGGAAATCCGACTCCGATCTTCAGCTATGGCGCTGCGAGCTCGACAACTGCGCAACCGGCAAGCTCCGTCTCGTTGCAGGCGCGGTCGCCGTATCGATTCGATTGGAACGGGTCTGGGTGGACTCGATCACAAGATGGGTACGCCCACACGACGCGAACCGGAGAGCCGATCGCTCCAACCAACGTCGTGGTCTTGTTCGTGCCGTATGTGCAAAGTGTGATCGACTCCGCGTCGGTCGACGCCGAAACGATCGGTTCGGGCAACGCCTGGGTGTTCAGAGACGGCACCGTGACGCAAGGCAGCTGGACGCGGGGCAAGGGCCACGAGCCGTACACGCTGACCGATGGCAACGGCACCGCGACCACCCTCGAACCGGGTCAAACCTGGGTCGTCCTGGCCCCGGCCGGTTCCGCCAGCTTCGGCTGACCCCGCCGCTTCGGCGAGCGAACTCTCACGACCCTGGCGTCGCTCTTCGCCCTCAGGGTTCCGCTCCGCTTCGCTTGCTTCACCAAAATCGGGCTGCGATCGACACCAGGTCCGCTCCGTTAACTCGCCAAATCGGCTCGCTAGGTCGGGCTGCGTTCGACCTGAGGTTCGTTCCGTCCGTCCACCCATTCGACCCGCGGCGAAAATCAGCTGCTAATTGGCGTGGTGTGGGCGGCCGTTGCCGTCTTGTGGGGTGCCGAACATGTTTGAGTTGAGGCGGGCGTCGTTGCAGATCTGCTTCATGACGTCACCGAGGCCTTCGGGGTCGTCGGACTGTGATCCGTGAGGGCCGAGCACCCAACCTTCGGCAACGCCGACTCGGTCACCAACCACGTCGAAGACGCGGCCCGTGATGCTTGCCGATTCGCTCGAGGCGAGCCAGCAGGCGACGTTCGCGATCCAGCGTGGATCCATGCCACCAATTTGTTCTTCGGTGAGTTCGGAGAAACCGGGAAGGTCCTTCGTCATGCGCGTGTACGCCGCAGGCGCGATTGCGTTGCAGGTGACGCCGTAGTTGGCGAGCTCCATGGCCACGATCGTCGTGAACGACGCGATGCCGGCTTTCGCTGCGCCGTAGTTCGACTGGCCGACGTTGCCGTAGATGCCCGATGGCGATGACGTGTTGATGACCCTGGCATCGGGCTGGTTGCCCGCCTTGCTCTGTTCACGCCAGTACTTGGCGGCGTGGTGTGTCGGGGCGAACGTTCCCTTGAGGTGCACGGCGATGACCGCGTCCCAGTCGGACTCTTCCATCTTGAAGACCATGCGGTCTCGCAAGATGCCCGCGTTGTTGATCAAAATGTCGAGACCACCGAAGGTGTCGATGGCCTGTTGGATCATGGCCTCGGCCTGTCCGAAGTCGGCAACGTTCGAGCCGTTGACCACGGCTTCGCCGCCGAGCGCGACAATCTCATCGACGACGGATTGTGCGGGAGAGACGTCGCCGCCTTCGCCGTTCACGTCTCCGCCCAAGTCGTTGACGACGACCTTGGCTCCTTTGCTGGCCAGGGAGATCGCATGTTCTCGTCCGATTCCTCGACCGGCTCCGGTGACGATGGCGACGCGGCCTTCAACCAAACGGCTCATGATGTGACTCCTTCACTGGCGAACAGTGCCCGAGCCTACCGTCGAGTAACCGGCATCTCGCCGGTGCTTCGCACCGGTTTCCGCGGATCTCGACCGGAAGTGTCGAGAAAGAATCAGCTGGCGCCCGCTACGAGCTTCTCGAGCATGAGTTCGGGCCGCTCGCCGATGAGTCGGGCAAGCCAATAGGGGCTCTCGAAGAGTGCGAGCAGTGCGCCGTCTGAGCGGGCCAACACGTCGACGCCCTGCATGGCGCGCAGCTCCTGGCTCGACGCGTCATCGGTGAGTCGAGCTTCTGAGTAGTTGGTCATCGACAGTTCGACGGGAGCGCCGAATTCGTTTTCGAGTCGGTGGGTTGCGACCTCGAATTGCATCGGACCGACTGCGGCGAGCACGGGCGCCTGATCACCGATGTCTGGATCTCGCAAGACCTGGACGACGCCTTCTTCGTCGAGCTGTGAGACCCCTTTGCGAAACTGTTTGAAACGGCTGGTGTCTTTTACTCGTGCAATGGCGAAGTGTTGGGGAGCAAACGACGGGATCTTCGGGAAGACGACCCTGTCGTCCTGCCACAAGGTGTCGCCGATTCGCACCTCGTTTGCGTTCACCAAACCGACGATGTCGCCGGGCCACGCCTCATCGAGCGTTTCGCGGTCGGTGCCGAAGGCCGTGTGGGCGTACTTGGTGGCGAGGGGTTTGCTCGTCCCTTCATGGGTGACGACCATGCCGCGTTCGAAGCGACCCGAGCACACTCTGAAGAACGCGGTCCGGTCTCGGTGGGCCTTGTCCATGTTGGCCTGCACCTTGAACACGAAACCAGAAAATGGTGCATCGAGCGGACGATCGTTGCCGGAGTCATCCGCCTTGGGGATCGGGGATGGGGTCAGGTCGATGACCGCGTCGAGAAGCAGGCGAACGCCAAAGTTCGTGAGGGCCGATCCGAAAAAGACCGGCGTGGTCACCCCGGCCAAGAATGTCTCTTCGTCGTACTCGGCGCCGACCGCTTCGAGAAGTCCGAGCTCTTCGACCGCCTGGTTGTAGAGCTCGCCGTCGTCTTCTTGGGCTTGTTCTGGAGTGATGATCTCTTCGGGAGCCATCGTTGCTCCTCGCGCCGTGCGGGTGAACCGAACGAAGTCGCCGTTCCGCTGGTCGAGTACGCCGCGAAATCCCTCGGCGGAACCGACCGGCCACGAGAGCGGGGTCGGGGTGAGGCTCAGTTGTGTTTCGATGTCGTCGAGGATCTCGAGCGGGTTCAGCGACGGCCTGTCCCACTTGTTGATGAACGTGAGAATCGGGATCTCTCGATCTCGACAGACCTCGAAGAGTTTGAGCGTCTGTGGCTCGATGCCCTTGGCGGCGTCGAGGACCATGACCGCCGCATCGGCGGCTGCGAGGACGCGGTAGGTGTCTTCGGAGAAGTCGCGGTGGCCTGGGGTATCGAGCAGGTTGACGATGTGGTCGCGGTAGGGGAACTGCAGCACGGTCGACGTGATCGAGATCCCGCGCTGCTGCTCGAGCTCCATCCAGTCGGACGTGGCGGAGCGTCGGCCTGAGCGTGCCTTGACCGAACCGGCTTCAGCGCCGAGCGCTCCCCCGTAGAGCAAGAACTTCTCCGTGAGCGTGGTCTTGCCCGCGTCGGGGTGCGAGATGATCGCAAAGGTCCGTCGACGATGCGCCTCGGACAAGACTTGCTCTGAAGAAGTCACCCCTAGAGCCAACCGCCTGCACTCGGGTTTTCCACTCGTAGGCGGCTCAGGTATTGCGTGTTGCGAGGAATGTCGCGAGTTCGGTGAGTCGCTGGCTCGCATCGCTCACGAGTGGCGTGCGTGAGATGGCGTCGAGCGCCTCGTTGGTGAGCGATTCGATCTGTGCTTCGATGTCGGCCACAGCGCCGGTGTTGGTGAACACCGTTTGGATCGCCGAGACCTGGTCGACGCTCAAATCGGAGCCCACAAGGTTGAGGATGTCTGCTTGTGCCGGCGTGGCCGCCAGGCGGGCTCGGGCCAGAAGCGGTGTCGGTTTGCCCTCGCAGAGGTCATCGCCGACCGGCTTGCCGGTGAGTTCGGTTTGCCCAAATGCGCCGAGCATGTCGTCTCGCAGCTGGAAGGCGATGCCGAGTGGTGTGCCGATCTTGCCCAATTGTGATTCGAGGTCGGTGCGGCCGGTGAGGGCGGCGCCCATCTGCAGTGGACGAACGATCGTGTATCGGGCGGTCTTGTATTCGACGATTCGTTCTGCGGTTGCGAGCGGAACGTCACGGCGGGCCGTGCCGACGACGTCGAGGTATTGCCCGAGATTCACCTCGATTCGCAACTCGTTCCACAACGCGCGCACATGGGTGTTGACCTCGTGCAGGAGCACGTCGGACAACACCAGAGACACATCGCCCGCCAGAATGGCAACGCTCTCGCCGTAACGACGCGCCTCGCCACCCCAGCTGTTGGCCTCGTGTTCGTCGATCGAGCGGACGTGCGCGGTTGGTTCTCCCCGCCGAGTGGGCGAGCCGTCCATGACGTCGTCGTGGAAGAGGGCGAAGGCCTGCATGAGTTCGAGCGCGGCACCGAGGTTGGAAATTGCATGGTCTGCCGGATCGCCGCCGGCGCCGATGAAACCCCAATAGGCCATTGCAGGCCTGACGCGTTTGCCGCCGGCGAGAACGAGTGTCTCGAGCAGATCGATGGTCTCACCAAAGAGCGAGTCGATGGCCCCCCAGTCGTTTCGATAGCCGTTGAGGACCTCGGTGAGGCGTTCCTCGACGCGAGCCGCGGGAATGGTGAGCGCTTCCGGCGTACTCATTCGTCGGTGGCCAGTTCGTCGAGGTCGGCGACGATCTTGCTCACTTGGGTGCGTGCGGAGGTGATTCGCGTGCGGCAGAAGCGGACCAGTGTCGATGCGCGCTCGACACGATCGGCGAGAACGTCCACGTCGAGCGCCTCGTCTTCGAGTTCGAGCAGGATCTCGTCGAGCTCTGCGACAGCGGAGGTGTAGGTGAGATTGTCGGCCTCGTCTTCAGAGGTCTGTGCGTCGGTGGTCGTCATTCGTGGTCTCCCTGTGCACGCTCCGAGAGTGTGACGTTGCTGATGATTGTGCCGTCGGCGATCGCCGTGACCAGTGTGTCCCCTGGAGCGACATCTGCGACGGTTCGAACGACCGCTCCCGATGAAGATCTCGTGATCGACCATCCGCGTCGCAGAAGCACTGCGGGGTCGGCGGCACGAACTCGGGCGTCGAGATGATCGATCTGGGCGGTCGCATCGCGAAGCGCCCGGTCGGCGAGTTTGGGCAGGTCTTTGGCCTGGCTGGTCAAACGTTCGTCGGCCAGTTGAAGCCCTTCGCGACCAGCGAGCGCTCCCCGACGCGCCAGTGCCCCCAAATGTTGCTCGGCGACGCGGGTAGCGGAGTCGGCGACGATCGTGATGTTGTGCCACTGCGTCTCGACGTGTTCGACGTATCGAGCCACGCTGGCCGCCAGCGCGGAAGCGACCGCAGTCGGCGTCTTGAGAGAGGTGTGCGCGACCACATCGGCGACCGATCGATCGATCTCATGTCCGATTCCGGTGAGCACCGGGACGGGTGCCTGAGCGATCGTGCGCGCGAGTTCTTCGTTGTCGAACACGGCCAGGTCGCCGCGTGAGCCGCCGCCACGAATGAGAACGATGACGTCGAACGATGACCGGTACATCGTGCGGAGTGCCGCGACGAGGGTTGCCGGTGCCAGGTCGCCTTGGACGCGGGTGTCGCACATGGTGACGCTGAAGGAGAAGCCGGTCGCCTCGAGTTCGGTGACGAAGTCGGCGGCCGCGGCGCTGCCTTCGCTGGTGACCAGACCGATGCGCAGTGGCACGAGCGGAATGGGGAGGAGCTTGTTCAGTTCGGTGACGCCGTCGGCGTGTAGCCGGGCGATGAGGGCGTCTCGTTCGGCGGCCATCGCGGCAAGGATGTAGCGAGGGTCGATTCCCGTCATCCGGAGCTGCAGGCGGCCTTGCTGCTGGTAAAAGTCGACGGCGGCCCTGATTCGAACCGCCATACCGTCGACGAGCCGACCGACGTTTTGACGTTTCAGCTGGTTGTTGACGATCTGTTTGGTTTGGCTGAACAACACCACAGAGAGCCGTGCCTCAGACGTGGTACCTGGTGTCGCCGGTTCGACCAGGTCGAAGTACACGTGACCGGCGCGTGATCGATTGAGATTGGAGATCTCACCCTCGACCCAGAGGTCGTCGGGGAAGAGCTGTTGGATCGCGCCACCGATGATCTGGTTGAGCTGGGCGACGGTGAAGCTGGGCTCGTCCCGCGGCGGAGGCGGGGGAGTGTGCTCGACGTCATCGGAGAACATGCGAGGGACGTTAGCGGTCGGCTGTGACGGCGTCCCGTGGAGGTTCGTCAACGCGCAGGAGGTTCTCGTAGAGCGAATCGTAAAGCCCACCGAGTGCTCGGAGCTCTTCGTGGGTTCCCTGCTCGACGACCCGTCCTTCGTCAACGACGATGATCTGGTCTGCTGAGGTGATCGTGGAGAGGCGATGAGCGATCACGAGAGAGGTTCGACCCTTCAGCGCATGCTCGAGCGCTTGTTGGATCAGGTGTTCGTTCTCGGTGTCGAGATGGCTCGTGGCTTCATCGAGGATGACGATCGACGGGTCTTTCAACAACATGCGGGCGATGGCCAGGCGCTGCTTTTCGCCGCCGGACAAGCGGTAGCCGCGTTCGCCAACCACCGTGTCGAAGCCGTCTGGCAGTGCGTCGATCACCTCGTGGATGCGGGCGGCCTTGGTGGCTTCGATGAGCTGCTCATCGGTCGCTGTTGGGTTTGCGTATCGGAGGTTTGCACCGACGGTGTCGTGGAACATGTGTGGGTCTTGATTCACCACGCCGATCGATCGCCGCAAGCTGTCTTGGGTGACCGTGCGGATGTCGACGCCGTCGACTTCGATGACGCCGCCGGTGACGTCGTAAAGCCGGGGCACGAGGTTGAGCAGGGTGGACTTGCCGGCACCCGAAGGGCCGACGATCGCGACGAGTTGTCCCGATTGGATCTCGAGATCGACGCCGTGCAGCACTTCGCGTTCGACTCCGGGGCCCGGCGTGTAGTTGGGTCCTCGGGTCACGGGGATGATGCCGGCGCCCATGTTTTTGCCGGGACCACGATTGGGCATCCGGCGGGTGTTGCCATCTTCGAGTGAGGCGATGGTCGACTCGTCGGAGCTCGGATAGGTGAAGACCACGCCATCAAACTTGATGTGGCCCTTCACGTCGCGTAGTTCGGTGGCATCGTCGGCGTCGACGATCGGGTTCTCCATGTCGAGAATCTCAAAGACTCGCTCGAAGCTGACGAGGGCGCTGGTCACATCGACGCGAGCGTTGCTCAGCGCCGTGAGCGGCAGGTAGACCCGCACGACCAGCAGGCTGAGGACGGCGAGGTTGCCGAGCGTGATCGTGTCGTTGATGACCATGCGACCACCGATCCAGTAGATCGCCGCGGTGCCCAATGCTCCAACCAGCGTCATTGCGGTCATGAAGACGCGAGCCAGCATGGCCGATCGGATCCCGATGTCGCGCACTCGTGAAGCTCGGTTGGCGAAGTCATCGGCTTCGACACGCGGCTGGCCGAAGAGCTTGACGAGCATCGCACCGCTCACGTTGAACCGTTCGGTCATCGTGGTGTTCATCGATGCGTTGAGTTCCATCGACTCGCGTGTGATGTCGGCCATGCGTGCGCCGACTCGACGAGACGGGATGAGGAAGAACGGCAGGATGATCAGGCTGAGGAGAGTAAGCCGCCACTCGATGGCGAACATGGTCACGAGCGTGATGCCGAGGTTGATGACGTTTCCGATGACCGTCGACAGGAACGTCGTGAACGCGCGTTGCGCGCCGATCACGTCGTTGTTCAGGCGCGAGATCAGTGCACCGGTTTGGGTTTGCGTGAAGAAGCCGAGCGGCATGTCTTGCACGTGGCGGAACAACTTGTCGCGCAGGTCGTAGATGATGCCTTCGCCGATTCGGCTGGACAGCCACCGTTCGAGCATCGAGACGCCGGCGGACAGCAGTGCGGCGACGACGACGATGGCGCCGAGGGTGTTGAGGCGCGAGCGATCGCCAGTCTCTTGTCCGATCGGGATGGCGTTGTCGATGATGTCGCCGAACGCCAGGGTCGGAACGAGACCGATAATCGTGCCGACGATGATCAGGAAGATGAATCCGATGATCATCATTCGATACGGACCGGAGAAGCTCCAGACGCGTCGAACGGTCTGTCGATCGATGCCTTTCGGCGAGTCGGGTCCGCTGCTCATGGAGTGGAGCACTTGCATTGGATGCATGAGCTGAGGGTATTGGCGTCGTCGCCCGAAAACGACGAAAGCGGCGCCGATAGCTCGGCGCCGCCTCGTTTCGCTGCGGTCAACCGCAGATGTCTTGGGTAAGCCCCGTTGACTAGCCCTTGGCGAGACCGTCGCGGATCTCGGTCAGGAGATCAACTTCGCTTGGGCCGTCGTCTTCTGGCTCTGGCGGGTTGGCCTTGTTGTACATCCGCACCAAGAAGAACATCACCAGTGCGAGCAGCAAGAAGCCGACCACGATCGTGATCCATGCGCCGATGAGAATTTCGGCGTCTCCGATACCGATCGAGATGTCGTTGAAGTTCGGCTCACCGAAGATCGCGGCCACGATTGGCATGATGATGTTGTCGATGAAACCGGTCACGACTGGCGCAAATGCCAAGGCCATGATCAGACCGACCGCCGTGTGAAACACGTTGCCGTTATTGATGAAGTCTTTGAATTCTTGAACCATTGTTCTCCCCAATTCTGTGCCGCATTCCGCGCCTCGCTGCAGCACTCTTTGATGTGCAACATGCACATCGCCTGCGGACTGTAGTTTTCATCTTGCGCTGGGTGATAATTCGTCCCCGAGCAAACTGTGCGCCACCTTTGACTTGTGTTCGGGCGCCGAGGTGTGGCGCTCCGGCTGCGTGGCGTATCATGAATGCAAGCCCGCTTTGGGGTGTGACGGTCGGGTCCTGTGCAACGGGAGCTCGTGAACCGGGTCAGGGCCGGAAGGCAGCAGCTCTCAGCGATGCCTGCCGTGTGCCGCAGATCGCCTGGCCGTCACTCCCGAAAGCGGGCGTTTCGCATTGCCCCTGCTGGTCGGGGCGGCCCGCCCACTGACTTCGCCCTCCGGGTTGCGCATCGCTTCGCTCGCTTCACCAAGGTCGGGCTTCGTCAGCGCACATGCCGCCCCGCCCTCATCGACACGCGCTCCGCCTGCGGCCACGCCACCACGTCCTCGCTGGCAACCGACCACTTTCTTTGTTCCGTGTTTGGCTTCGTCAGCGCGCATGCGGCCTCGACCTCGCTGGCGACTGACCGCTTTCTTTGTTCCGTGTTTGGCTTCGTCAGCGCGAAGTACGGTGCTGAATATGCATGAGAAGCCGGTTGCCGTCATTTCCGATGCCAAACACTTCGTGGGGCCAGCGCTCGCCGTGGTCATGGCGAACGCGGGTTACGACCTCGTACTTGGCGAGCCCGAACCGGCCACGATCGAAGCGGTGAGTGCGGCGGGGTCCGACAGTTGGGTTGTCGACGGTGCGCTCGACTTGTCCGAGCCGGCCTCGGCGCCACGCCTTGTCGACATGGCCATGGATGCGTACGGGCGGATCGACTCGGCAGCCTTCTTCAGCGGAGAGATCGTCCTCGGGAAACTCGTCGATACCACCGATGCCGATTTCGCGAAGGTCGTGGCTGGCAACTTGGAGGCGGTGTTCCGGTCGCTGCGGGCGTTCATGCCTCCGATGGCTGACGCGGGTGCCGGCCAGATTCTGGCAATCACCAGTGCTTCCGGCATCAAGGTGACCCCCCAGGCATCGCTCTATTCGTCGACTCGAGCCGCGGCGAACATGCTCGTCAGAAACGCTGCTGCGGAGGTGGCCGGTACGGGAGTGCAGGTCAACGCAGTCGGTACGAACTTCATGGACTTCGCCGGGTTCCGCGCGGCGACAGGAGCCGACGACCCCGAGGTCATGGCCAAGGTCGAGAAGAACGTGCCGATGCACCGGCTGGGAACGATGGAAGAGTTCGCCCAATTCTGTCGGGTGTTCCTCGATGGAACGGCGCGCTTTCAGACCGGGCAGGTCGTGGGCTTCGACGGCGGTTGGTCGGCACAGTGAACAAATCGAGCGCCTGTTGAGACTCCGCGTGCTCGAGACCGAGCGTCTGACCATTCGGCCGTGGCACGTGCGAGATGCCGAGCGGCTGTTTGCAATTCGGACCATTCCTGATGTGGCGAAGTGGCTGTCGAAGCCCGACGCGTGGACGCACATCGACGAAGCGTTCGAGGCGATCGGGCGCTGGAGCAAGGTCATCGATGAGCGTGGAGTGCTCGGGCACTGGGCGGTGGTCCCTCACGACCGGCCGCCGGTTGGTTCGGTGAGCCTGCATCTGACCCCGGACGGCGCCGAGACGACGATCGGTTGGTATCTGCACCCGGATTCGTCTGGCCATGGCTATGCCAGGGAGGCAGCGCAGGCGCTTTTGCATGCGGCGTTGCGGCCGGGCGGGGCCGATCGAATCTGGGCGTTGATGTGGCCGCAGAACGAGGCTTCGGCCAAGGTCGCGTTGGCTGTGGGGATGACCGATCTTGGGGTCGTGGATGACCCGTGGTACGGCGAACCAGCCGAGCCCACGTCGCGTGTGTTCTGCTCGTATGCAGAGGGTGACGTGCCGGCCGATCTGAGGCCGGTTGCGTTGTCCTGAGCCGAGGCCTAGGTGACCGGGTGCAGGAGCCCGTCGGTCACGTCGTACACGAACCCGGAGATGTGGTCTTTGTGCGGAAGGAACGGTGTGTGCAGCAGGCGTTGGATCGACTGGCGCACATCGACGTACGGGTCGGCGAATGCCTCGACCGACCACGATGGCTTCACGCCGAGCTCGTCCTGCAGCTGCTCGCGGAACTCTGCTTCGTCGACCTTCTGCAGGCCACAGTCGGTGTGGTGAATGACGATGATCTCGCGGGTGCCCAGGTATCGCTGTGAGAGGCAGAGCGACCGGATCATGTCGTCGGTGATGACGCCGCCAGCATTGCGCATGATGTGGGCTTCGCCGTTGTTCAAACCGAGGACCTTGTAGGGGTCGATCCTCGAGTCCATGCACGTGACGATGGCGAGGTTCCGAGTCGGCGAGCCGGGCAGGTCAGCGTCGGCGAAGTCTTCGCCCTGCGCAGCGTTGTAGCCGACGAGCTCGTCGACATTTGGCGAAAATGGTTCCGTCATCGGGGAGTCCTCTCGAGGTCAGTGCCTGCGCACCACGGACGAAACCTTATGCAGATTCGGTCGGATGCCTACGTACAACCGGCGCAATGTTCGCGCCCGAATGACCGGCGAGGCTCCGACTACTGGGACCCTTACGTGGGGATCAATGTGTTGGCGAAGATCTGCCAGGCGAGGACGCTCTTCGCTACGAAGCTCAAGATGATGTAGACCCGTTCGCCGTGGAGGTAGTCGGCCCAGCGTCCCTTGCCTCGGTACTGGAGCCACTGGTTGATGGCGAAGGTGTTGAAGAAGAAGAAGATCGACACGATGATGCCGTAGACGAAACCAGGAGGGCCTTGTGCGCCCTCTTCGCTCACGTTGAACCAGAGCGGTATCAAGATGGCGAGCCAGGGGCCGATGCCGGCCACGCAGCCCATCCAGAACGGCGACCACCAGACATTCTTCCGCTGGACGTCTTCGTTCGAGTTGACCATCTCCATGATCCAACCGAAGAGGATCATCGAGATGTTGGCAAAAGCCAGGGCGATCAGCGCGGCCATGTCGGTGATACCCGTGGTGGCGGCGATCAACACCATCATCAGGGTCGACGAGAGCGCGTACTCGACCCAGCGGAATCGGTTCCGGCCGTGACGAAGTTCGGACTTGTACTTGGGGAACACCACGAGGGCGATGAGGAAGTGGAAGAAGGCCGACAACAGCGAGAATGCGGCGACGCCAATCGCGAGGGGTATGCCGAACTGTTCGGCGAGTACGCCGTTGTCGAGCGCGGTGCCGGGAGGTCCGCTGATGTTGAACGAGCTGACCGGTAGGTCGAAGTCGAGATCGCCGAGCACCAGCATCAGCACGCCGGTGATGAGGTGCAGGACGCCTGCGCCAAGATTGAGCTTGCGAAGCTTTGCGGCAGAAGTGTCGGTCAGTTCGACACCCTCGTGATTCAGATCGGTCTTTCCCACTGCACTACCTCCATGTCGCGTGTTGCGACCACAACCAAGTGGTCTACACCGAGGCCTGTGCTTGAGAAGGATCGTATGGCTACTGCAACGGACTCACCCGCTTGTATCGTTGTGACCTGCTTCGAGACCTCAGCAGCTTGCTGTGGTGGTGTCGTCAGCTGGAGGAGTGCGAGAGCGGCCGAATCGGCACGCTTGGAAAGCGTGTGACCTTCACGGGTCCGTGGGTTCGAATCCCACCTCCTCCGCAAAATCCGAAACTCACGGGCTCGATCGGGCTCTCTACAGTTCGAGCTCGCTGGTGGCGCGGCGTGGGCTGAGTGAGAGGCATTCGTCCGGCGGGAGCGATTGCCCGAACTCCACAGGTTTTGGATGAGATCGAGCGTCGGAGCGCCACCATTGAGCTGGCGGTCTCGACTAGGTTTTCCCCTGCGGGTCCAATGTTTTTGGGGCATTTTTAGTGGTACACATAGTTCGTTTGGCGGTTGAATCTCACAGCGAGCGGCAGTTACGATTACTTACGGCGTCAGGCACCACTGTCTGCGACCGTTTGACGGCGACTGGAGGCGGACGGTGAGTAGACTGGCGCAAGTTCTTCGGCCCGCCCTCACCTGGGCGTATCGTCGCCCGGGCTTGTTTCCGCTCACCACAGACCTCTTGGCGTGGTGTCTCGGCCTCATTGTTGGCGCGGTTTTGAAACTGGTGTTCTCGGTGGGCACGGTTCCGCTTGACCTGCTCGTGGTCACCGTCGCTGCGGTAACGATTCAGCTTCTGGTTGGCAGCGCGGTCGGTCTCTACAGCCACCGGTGGCGAGTTTCGTCGTTCGACGAGGTCACCGTGCTCGGTGCTGTCTGGGCGGTGACGTCGACGATCATCGTTGTGGGCAACAACATTGCACGGCGCATCGGGTCTGACCTGAACACGTCGGCGGTCATCATGGGCTCGCTCGCGACCCTGCTGCTGATGGGCCTTGTCCGTGGTGTGTGGCGCCGCTTCTGGGAGAAGACTCGTCGCCCCGACATCGACGCCTGCAAACGCACCATCGTGTTCGGTGCGGGCGAAGGTGGCGCCCAGATGATGCGCGCAATGTTGCTCAACGCGAACAGTGTCTATTTCCCGGTGGCACTTCTCGACGATGATCCGTCGAAGGCAAAACGCGAGCTCGATGGTGTTCGCGTCATGGGAACCCGCGCCGACATCCAACAGGTGGCCAATCGCACGAAGGCCAGCGTGTTGCTCGTGGCTATCCCTTCGGCAACGTCGAAGATCATCAGTGATCTAACCGAACTTGCCGTGAGCGCCGGCCTCGAGGTTCGGGTTCTTCCTGCAACAGCCGAGCTCGTCGGGCAGGTGAGCGTGGCCGATGCCCGTCCGCCAACCGTCGACGATCTGCTCGGTCGCGACCCGGTCGAGATCGATCTCGACTCGGTTGCCAACTACATCCGAGGCAAACGGGTACTCATCACGGGCGCTGGTGGTTCGATTGGGTCCGAGCTGTCTCAGCAGGTGGCCGGTTTCGAACCGTCGAAGCTGTTCTTGCTCGATCACGACGAGAGTGGCCTGCACGCGGTTCAGCTCGCAATCGAGGGCCGAGCCCTGCTCGATAGCGAGATGTTGGTTGTCGCTGATATTCGCGACCGAGAGCGCATCTTCGAGGTATTCGACGAGCTCCGCCCCGAGGTCGTCTTTCACGCCGCTGCGCTGAAGCACCTGACGTTGCTCGAGAACCACCCCGGTGAGGGCGTCAAGACCAACACCATCGGCACGATGAACGTGCTCGATGCCTCGGTGGCAACAGGCGCTGAACGGTTCGTCAACATCAGCACCGACAAGGCTGCTGACCCCTCGTGTGTGCTCGGGGCCACGAAACTCGCCGCCGAACGGATGACGGCGCTGACGGCAGAGGCGACGGGGCTTCCGTTCGTGTCGGTGCGCTTCGGAAACGTGTTGGGTTCTCGCGGATCGGTATTGCCAACATTCATGGGACAGCTCGAACAGGGCGCTCCGGTTACGGTCACCGACCCCGAGGTGACTCGATACTTCATGACCATCCCCGAAGCGGTACGCCTTGTTATTCAGGCCGGAGCCATCGGTCGAGCAGGCGAGGTCATGATCCTCGACATGGGTGAACCCGTGAAGATTCTCGACATGGCGAACCAGCTCATCAGAACGCTGCGGCCTGGCCACGAGATCGAGTTCACCGGACTTCGCCCAGGCGAGAAGCTCCATGAGGTACTCATCAGCATCGACGAGGTCGCCGAACCTCGCGAGCATGAGCGAATTCTGCATACGGAAGTCGAGCTGGCCGACCCCGCAGCCGCACTTTCATCGGGCGATCGGGCGCACTTGGTACGCGCAGGGTTCTCGATCGATACGTTCATGCGACCCACACTCACCCCCGTCGATGCGAGGGCTGTCTCGTGACGAAGCGTGTTGTCGTCATCGGACAGGGTTACGTGGGGCTTCCCGTGTCGATGGCCGCGATCAAGGCCGGGTTCGATGTTGTCGGGTTCGATCTCGACAAGCACAAGATCGACGGCCTCAAGGACGGCCTGACACATATAGACGATGTGACCGATGCTGATGTGCAGGCAGCGCTTGCCACGGGTCGTTTCCTTCCAACGGCGCTGCCGCGCGACATTGCCGGGTTCGATTACGCGGTCATCACCGTGCCGACACCGCTGCGTGAAGGTGCGCCCGACATCTCCTTCATCGAGGCGGCCGCCGAACTGATCTCGCGACATTTGCGCCCGGGTGCCACGGTCATCCTCGAGTCGACGACCTATCCGGGAACAACCGAAAACGTTGTTGGCCCGCTGCTCGAAGCTGGTTCTCGTCTCACGGCCGGCGTCGATTATCACCTCGGGTTCTCGCCAGAACGCATCGATCCTGGCAACGAGACCTGGACGTTCGAGCGCACGCCCAAGATCGTGGCCGGCATGAACGAGTCTTCGCTCAGATCTGTGCAGGATTTCTACGACCAGCTGGTTGATACCACCGTCGCTGCCAAGGGCACACGTGAGGCCGAGATGGCCAAGCTGCTCGAGAACACATATCGCCATGTCAACATCGCTCTGGTGAACGAGCTGGCCATCAACGCACGATTGCTCGGCATTGACATCTGGGATGTCATCGAGGTCGCTAGTTCGAAGCCGTTCGGGTTCATGCCTTTCTACCCAGGGCCAGGCGTCGGCGGACACTGTCTGCCAATCGACCCGAGTTACTTGAGCTGGCAGTTCGAGCGTGAGCTCGGCACGGTCAGCCGCTTCGTCAAGATCGCGAACGACATCAACAACGGCATGCCGGCACACGTCGTGAAGCGGGTGCAGGGTGGGTTGAACGACCGACGAAAGGCCGTCAACGGCAGTCGCATCCTCGTGCTGGGCGTGGCGTACAAGAAGAACTCCGCCGATGCCCGCGAGACACCGGCAACCGGCGTGATCAAGGGCTTGCTTGCGTTGGGCGCCGAAGTGCGGATCCATGATCCGCACGTAGAGCGCTACGAGCTAGACCTCGACACGACCAGCGTCGACCTTACAGCTGAAGAGCTATCGGCGGCAGATGCCGTCTTACTCATCACCGACCACGACGATGTCGACTATCAACTCGTGCTTCAGAATGCCGATTACATCTTTGATGCCCGACACCGACTCGAAGGCGCAGACGTCGAGAGCCTCTAATTCTCGCTCGCGCTCTTTCGTGGATAGTGAGTAGTCGATGGATCACCACTGTTTTGTGCTGCGCGAGGTTCAAGAAAATCACGGAAAGTGAGCAAGCGGCCGCGCCGGTCCATCTGCACTAGAGACTTTCCCACAGATAGTGGTACAGTAGAGCCAATGGCGGACCGGCCAATTGGTCGAAGTCCTGGAGGACGACAATGACGGACATTTCGGAAAACGAAAGCGCGGCGATATCTCGCCGAAATGCACTGAAGGCAGGCGCCGCGCTCGGCGTGGGCGCGGCAGCGTTCGCTGGCCCTCAGATCGGTGTTCTTGGCGCTGCACCTGCGTATGCCCAGACATGCAGCATTGCACCTGTGACGGTGTCGGGTATCGAGGAGAACGTTGCATGCACGAACGCGTGTGCGCCGTATTTCGATTTGCAGACCGAGACCGTCTCGGTCACATTCGCTGGGCAGACTTTTGACTACACCGTTTCGGGCTGTTCCAATACGGACGCGGCCTGGGTGGATGGCTCTCCAGCGACTATCGACTGTGAAGTAAACGTGATACCCGTCGTTGGCGGTGTAGACGAGCCCGGAATCATGGTTCCAGGAACTGCTTATTGTCGAGAGACAGGACCGAACAACTGCAGCCCGAATGGCTACTCGTGCAGTTCGCGGTACCGCATCGAAGTCACCTGCGCACAGGCAGGATGTCTATAGTCCTCTGCTCTCAGCCATGAGAGTGGCTTGTCGGCCGGGCAGTTATCGTTTGTCGATGGCGACCATCGACAGTTACGACATCTGAACGTGTACCGGACTTGTTATTCGGCGGGTGAGTTGTCCTTTGCGATACGCACCGCAGAGCTCTCATTGCATGAGATCACGCACGAGTGTCTGATCGACCTCGAGTCGTCTGTTGAGCCTGCCGTTGAGATTTCCCTGGTGATTGATGCACTGGGTGGCGTGCGAGTCCAGGTTGGCGACCAACCATCAGAGCTACACCGACGCGATGCTTTCCTAGCAGCACTGGTATCCCTTCTGAATCGTCGTGCGCTCGACGCTGACGACAACCGCTTGCACCTTCATGCGGCGGCTCTGGTGCGAGGGACTTCGGGCGTCGTGTTCGCTGCGACCGGTGGGACCGGAAAGAGCACACTTGCAGCTGCGTTGGGCCAGCGAGGATGGACATACATGAGCGACGAGATGGTCGCTATCGGTTACGCCGGGGAGATTCGCGCCTTTCCGAAACCGATCACCCTTCGATCGGCCGGGGCAACTCTTCTAGGTGATCTCGCAAGTAGGGCAATTCAGTTTCCAGGCACATCAAGTCGGCGTTCGTTTCTTCCAGCATCACGCATTCCGACGGATTTCTGTGGTCACGCACACGCTTACATGTTGGTCTTTCTCAGGAAGGCCGAACCTCAGCCCAGTACCGCGTGCAGCTGGAGCCCCCTCACAGCGGCATCCGCCACGGTCATGGCGATCGAGAACTCGTTCGACTTCGACCGATATGGCGAGAGTTCGTTGAGCGCCATCGGCGACTTCTGTCTAAATGCAATGAGTATCGAGCTCTACCTGGCAGAACTAAAATCTACGACAGAGACCATCGAAGAGCTGGTCGACCAGCTCCCAACGCGGCCGTCCTTTGACCGCTGCATAGAGGGTCCTTCGATCGGTGATGTGAAGTCGATTCTCCTGAATGGTGAGGCAGTTCTGCACAACACGGCGAACAACCGCGTAGTGTCGCTTCCGCCAGAATCAAGTAAAGAATGGCAACGACATGCCGACGGCACGCGAGAGGGTTCATCACTATTGTTCGATGAACTTCGACGAATCGAGATACTGACGGGTGCGACGTGATTAGCGATACCGAAGACCTGACCGCAGCGATCAAAGCTGAGGTACCGAAGGTGCGCGACGATCTCATCATCGATTCGGGCGATATAGATGCAATTGCTTGGTCACCGACTCACGTCGAACCGATCTATTTGGATCCCATCGCTACGACAATGCTCCACGTTGTCGACGGGATCGCATCGGTAGGGACGCTCGCAGATGAGGTTGCCGACGTTCTAGAGATCAGTGAGGACATCGCCCTTGACCAGGTCGCGAGAGTCATCCGCCTATATAGAAAGGGTGGTCTCCTCGAATCGAAGGATGCCGGTCCACCCGTTGAGCCTTTGAGTGCTTCTTCCTACGTACCCGATTGGTGACAGGAGAAAAACAGCCGGCTTGTAGAGTCGGATTCGATTGGGATTGCAATGGGACCGCACGCGTTTCGCATTCACGTTGCAGAGCCGAAGTTACGTGACGCGGTCTCGTCGCAACTCGCCGATTACGTCCGCACAACCGATGATTTGCTGCTCGGCTACAAAGTTGATTCGCCGGAAAAGGCCAATGGCATGTACGTGCTTCTGTCCGGCGCTGGCACTGTGCTCGGAAGAGCGCGAAACGGCGAAGACATCGTGCAGATTCTGGTGAATCATCTCGCGGGTCAACTGATCGAGCCTGCTCAGTCTGGATATCTACGAATCGGTCTCCGCGTTCTCTCGACATCAACTCGAACAGCGCTGCTCGGCCCGACGTTGGCAACCAGGCCCACGTTGATTGAGCGATCAATGGAGCGAGCGGGTGTAGCCGTTGTTGATTCCGCGTTCGTCGATGTCGATCCTGGGACAGGGCAGCTCGCCCGATTTGTGACACCAGCCGGGGCGCCGGTGGCCAGAAGCATCGGAGCCCACCTGAGCCCGACGACCTTCGACAACGAACTGACGGAGCTCTTGTGGCCCGGCGAATATGTTCCCGCAGACCTGAGCATCTCGTTGGTGACGCGTGAGCTAGCCCGGTTCGCCCGCAATGGCGATCGAGCCTTCAGGTTGCGCGCTTCGAGGCTTCTAGCCAGTCACCTTGACGTCCGAGTAGTTGCGTCACGTGACTCCAGAGACGTCATCGCCGCTTTGGCCTAATCCGTTTGATCTGGCGCACGATTTGTTCGCGGGGTGACCGGCCTCTGCTCTCGAGGTAGGCGTCACCAGGCAACACCACGCTGCGGGCGAGTGCCGCTCGAATGGTCATCGGCGCAACGGAGATTTCGAGTAATGACGCGGCTTGTACCGACGGTGTCCCGCTGCCGTACACACGCTCGAATGCGCGGTCGCGCCATCCCGGAGAAGCGCCCACGTCTCGACGCTCACCCCACCCCAATGTCTGCATGGAATTTCTCGTGCCCTCGGCAACAACCCATTGCAGGCCTATCTGCGTCGCGTGTTTCAGGGCAAGATCGATATGTCCTGCCAAACGTGAAACGTCGAGATCCGATGAGAGCTGCTGGTACCCGCCCAGAACATTCTGGGCGGATGCTTGGAGCAGTCGAAGCCAAGGCGGTAGGCCGAAGACTTCGCGACCGGCGATCTTGTAAGGATCGGGGTCAGCAAAGAGGTCGAGGCGGGCAGCGCAGTGGCCCGCAGCCTGATGTAGGAGGCGATGGTGGAGGTCGATCTCGATGTCACCGACGCGAAACGGAACCGCATGAGTAACACGCCAATCGTCGCTGGGGAGAGCGTGTAGCGACCCGCTCTCGATCAAGGAGATTGCGGCTAGCGCCTCGGGCATATCGCTTGGCCGAATCAGGATGTCGAGATCGCCGATGGGGCGCATCGCTGGATTTGGATAGTCGAGGTAGCCGGTCGCCAAACCCTTGAGCACGCGAAAATCAATCGCAGCATCCATGAGTGCATCGACGACAGTCATACTTTGCTGCTCGACGCGCAGCTGAGACGCGAGGAAGTGCTCGATCGATGTGAACAGCTTGGGTAGCGAGTCTTCGGCGAGCACGATTCGGCCGCTCTGCACGGCGTCTCCGAGGATGGGCGAGAGACGGTTGTTCTGGCAGAGGGTAATGAGAGCAACTGATGCCTCGGTATCGAGCTGGTTTGGCTCAGCTTCAGGTTTCGAAGTTTCGGTTGCAGGCACCAAGGGTGCGAGGAGTTGCTCTGCACCTAGCCGAGCCAGTGCCCGTGCGATCATCGTTGGTCGTCTCGGCAGCGCATCAGGAAGGTCATACTAGTTGTCAGTAGTCGGCAGAAGAGTTGGTCCATGACCATCGAGGTAGACAAGCGATTTCGGCAGTCAACCAGTGGCTTGCACCAACGGTCGATTGCCGGCGTCACTGTGCTGCATAGGGAGACTTGGGAGTCGCCCTTGGTGCTCAACCGCGAGTTGAACCTGGTCTGGACGTGTCTGGAGTTTGGCGGAAGCATCGAGGAAATTGCCGATGACATCGTCGACGTCTTTGGCGGTGTCTCCGAGCGTGTGCCGGAAAAAGTTGAGGTCGCGTTTCGCACGCTCGCCGACCTCGATCTCATAGAGCCAGTGGAGCCTGGCTAACGGTCGCGGCTAGCGAGGCGGCTCATACGACGAGAAGGTCGAGGGCTTGCAACCGATCAATGGCTCTGTGTGCGAGGTGTCGACTTCTCGAACTGGATACGGCGAAGGCTTCGGCATGCTCGCCTGCGACTGCGTCTAGCGGTGAGCCATCGAAGAGGGCCCACCAGGTGGTGGTTGCTTCATCGAGTTCGATGATCTGGCCAGCGGCCGCATCGAAGATCAGTGCTCTGCCGTCGAGGATCAATGAAGAGGCGCGCTCCGACCGGCGAGGGCCCGCGCCGGCGCTATCGGCAGGGCCGATCGGCGTTAGCGAGCCGAGCGGATAAGCGTCGTCGTGTGCGTCGCGGAGCAGGGTGGATAGCTCGGCTGCGTCACCCGACGTCGCCGAAAGACAATTCGCTCGCGCTGCGAGTTGCGACGTCACGAGGAGAGCCTGCTCGCCCATCCGCAACGCATCCTGGCCATCGGCCATGAGCTCGCGAACCATCGTTGCCCGGTGCAACGGTTCGAGCACACTGTCCCCGCCCTGGCGAAACTGGTACGACACGATCGTTCGAACATCATGCCGATTGGCCGCTGCGAGCTGTCCGAGCGTGCTGGCGGGCACCATCCATGGGGCGCTTCGTTCGGGAGGGACATCGATTTGTGCGATGCGACCCACCGCGCCAATTGCATACTTCTTGACGCTGATCGGTTTTGGGAACGACGACACTTCAAGGGTTGCGGGATGCACGCTGACGATTTCGTCCGTCAGATACGCCCAACCTGAGGACACCAGCGCAGCACACAAGGTTGACTTGCCAGCGCCAGATGTTCCTGCAACAAACATCGCCTGGTCGTTCTCAACCACCGCGGCCGCGTGAATGTGCAGCAGTGTCGACTCATGGTCGAGAACCTGCCGCGTCAGCAACGAGACGACCTGAGCTGGCATCAGCCGGCTCGGTAACTCGGACAGGATCACCTCGCCATCGATGCGTACGGTTCTCAAACTCCCGTGGCAAGAGAAGTGCCATTGCGTGCGCGGTGATCCTGACTCACACGAAAGGTCGACCATCAGTTCGGCCATGGCTTCGACGGATTCCTGGTGGCCGCTCAGTGAGAACGTGTAGCCACCGCAACGAAAAGTCGGTTCGTCGTTCATCGGACAGGTCTACAGATGGCCCGAACCGCGCGCAGGGACCCCGCGCGATTAGCAGCTCAGATCAAACGACACGAAGTACAAGGTTGGGATATTGCCAGGGGTGTTGGTGTTTGGGAAGCCATTCGCTGCCGCCGCGCTGTAGGTGCCAGCCAATGCGCTCCCCACGGCCGTGCATCCAGTGGGCGCATTGCTGTACGGGCTCCCACCCGTCCCTGACATGACCGTGAGCATGCAGCCCGGAGGTTCTGTCGGCGAGAAGTTGGCGCCGCCACCCGAACTCGGGCTGCCGGTGACGTTGATCACGAGTGAGCCGCCGCCAGACGTGAGGTTGTTCCATGTGTACGTCACGTTGGTGCCGCTTCCAGAGGTGCTGTCGGCGTTGGTATCTGTCGTGCTCCAGAAGTCGTTTGCCCCTCCTCCGTTCCCGTCTTCCCAGGCGAAGTAGAAGCATTGGTCGGTAACCACTGAATTGGTGAGGCCATACGCGGGCACCACGCTCACCTTGGGTGCGCCGAGGACGGCTGCGCCTACGCCCGCGGCCGCTGCGGCCTGCAAGATTCGGCGTCGTGATTTGCTCGCTTCGTCTAGTTCTTCGTCGCCCATTCCCATGTCTTTCGTCGACCCCGCGACCCCGATTGGAACCGACCGTAACAGGACTCTGAGGCCACTTACAGAGCTGCCGCAACTATCGAAAAAGCAGCGATAAATGCGTGGTCAAAGAGCACTTTGTGTGACGACGCTAGACGTCGTGAGGCGAAATTACTGCTCTTCGTAGCTATGGCCGTACGTGTGGCCGTAGCCCTTCGCGTCGGGTGCTCGGTTCAGCACCACACCTGACGTCGTCGCCCCGGCTTTGTGCAGCAGGTCGACGCTGTCGGTGAGTTCACGTTTGGTGTTTGCACTCGGGTCGGCCACGAGAATGACCGCGTCGGCCACTGCCGCAACGAGTCTGGCGTCGGTCACCGGTAGCAGCGGAGGGGTGTCGATGATGACGATGTCGAAGTCCGAGCGCACCACCTTGTAGAGGTTTTGGAAGGCTTCAGACCCGAGCAGCTCGGACGGGTTCGGGGGCCGCTTTCCTGCGGGCAAAATGTAGACCCCGGTGACCATGTCGAGCCGTACCGCGTCAGCGAAGAGAAGATCTTCCGCGAGTACCGAACTGAGACCATCGTCGAGTCCTGTCACGAGGAAACGTTTGTGCACCTGGGGCCGACGGAGGTCGGCATCGATCAGGAGGACCGACTGTCGCTGTTGGGCGAACGCTACGGCGAGGTTCCCAGCCACCGTCGTCTTACCGTTGCCCTGCACTGGGCTGGTGACCTGGATGACGTCGATCTCTCGTTGCGCCTGCAGGAACATGATCGAGGAGCGGATCTTGCGGTAGGCCTCGAGAGCCCTCTTGTCGGGGTTTGGTTGGTTGACGACAAGGCCGATCTTGCGATCCCTCTTGGTCATCGTTCCAACATGGCCGATGACGGGCAGATCGAGGAGCGCCTCGATGTCTTCGTCGGAGTGCACCCGGTTGTCCATCGTCTCGCGAAGCAGGGCCGCCCCGATGCCCAAGACACTTCCCACCGCCAGAGCGATGAGAAGGTTCTGGACCCAACCCGTCGAGATGGGCGATGTTGGCACCGACGCCGCGCTCGAGATGACGGCTGTCATGTTCGGGTCGGTGATGACGATGCTCGCGCCGGTCAGTTGCTCGACCGAACTACCGGCTTGGCTCACGCCACTTTCGAGTCGTCCAACGTCGGCCCCGAGCTGGGAGAGCAGCAGGTTGCGTTGTGCAGTCAGGTTCGAGAGCGTGGTGGGGTCGGTGGTTCTTGCGATGCTGGCGTCGATTTCGTCGATCGGGGTGCGCAAGGCTTCGAGCTCTGCCGACAGACTCGTCTCTGCCAGGACGGCCTCGCCGAGCTGGCGCTGAATGTCTTCAACGTCTGCTGCGTTGCGTGCATCGATGTATGCCTGTGCATAGGTCTGTGCCGCTTCGGCGGCGCGTTCGGGTTCGAGGTCGACGTTGGTGAAGCTGATTCGCCCGGTGTCGACGACGTCTCGATCGGAGACGAGGCCAATGGAGACGTTTGCCGTCCTGCCCAGCTGTTCTGCGGCTGCGGCTCGGTATGCGTCGGTGCGCAAGTAGGTGAGCTCGGCCTGCGATTGACGCACCAGACGGTTGCCGGTGTTCGACGCGGAAGGGAAGAGTTGATTCGTCGCGCCCGTTCTTATCAGCACCTCGGCGCGGGCCTGGTATGTCGTCTCCTGCAGCACGGTCGCCGCAGCTGCACCGGCGGCAGCCAGTAGCAAGATGGCGAAGATGACCTTCCAGCGGCGTCGGAGGATGTCGAAGTAGTCCTGAATGGCGAGCTCGCGTACGGCGGGGGCGGTCACTTCGCCGGCACCCCATGCTCACGGGCGCGCCCGGTGGCCAAGTCGCCACTTATCGGAGGGCGCGCGAGGGTCGAAATCATCGTGGTGCAACAGTAGTGGTGATCTCGCATAGGTAAGTAGTACGTCGGCGGACAAAATGTGCGTCTTGATGGGCACACAGGTCCTGTTGGCCCGTTCGGTGCTCGGTTACTCTCGGATGAGCCAAGGCGGATCGAGACCATGATGGTGTACGTGAGAGCGAGTTGAACATGATCATCGCCGCGTCGTTTGCTCTTGGCGTCACCGTTCTCCTTTCGATACTGCTCAGGCCGTTCTTGTCTCGTTTCGGCCTGCTCGACGTGCCCAACGAGCGTTCTTCGCACTCCAAACCAGTGCTCCGTGGCGGGGGTTTGGCGATCGCCGTGGCCTCTTCGGCTGCGCTGCTCGTCGGCGGGGTTGTCGATGGTGCGCACGCGATCGTGTTGCTCGCCGTGCCCGCGGGATTCGCTGCGCTGGGTTTCGCCGACGATCACCGCAGCCGCTCGGTCGAGCTGCGGCTTTCGACTCAGGTCGTCTTGTCGGCAATCGCAGCCGTGCTGTTGGCCACCGACTTCGACCTGCGAACCTCACTCGTGATTCTCGCAAGCGTGGTGACCGTCGTCTGGATCATCACCTATGTGAACCTGTTCAACTTCATGGATGGCATCAACGGAATTACGGCCGTCACCGCCGCCATCGTCGGGGTGACCCACATGGTTGTCGGCTCGCAGATGAACAACGACCTGGTGGCGGTTGGTGGAGCAGCACTCGTCGGAGGCTCGCTCGGGTTTCTTCCGTTTAACTTCCCAGTCGCACGGGTCTTCGCCGGCGACGTTGGCAGCTACTACCTGGGCAGCTATATCGCGATCTTGTCGGTGATCGCTCTTGCTGCTGGCGCATCGCCGGTCACGGTTGCCGCGCCGTTGCTGCTGTATCTCTTCGATACGACGCTCACGATTCTTCGTCGGGCCCGCAAAGGGAAACGAATCTGGGAATCACATCGCGAGCACAGCTATCAACATCTCGCCAACAATCGGCTGACCCATGTGCGCACCACGCTCATCGTCGCCGCGATCACATCGGGGTGCGCGGCGATCGGGCTGCTCGCACATGACCGCTCGACCGCGGTGGCCGCCGTTTGTGGCGTCGCCGTCGTGGCAATGGCTGCGGTGTTCGTGTTGTTGCCGCTCATTTATGTCGATCGCCGCAAAGTTCCGAGGACGGCGACGTGACCGTGGAGCGAACTCCCGACAAAGGCACGCCTTTGCACGTGGTCGTGGTGTCGCACTATTTCCCGCCCGAGATCGGTGCGCCGCAGGCACGCCTCGGTGAGATGGCGCGCATGTGGGCCACCGCGGGCGACGACGTCACCGTGCTCACGGGTATGCCCAACCACCCCACGGGCGTGATCCCCGAGGAGTATCGCGGCAAGGTTCGAATCGAGGAGTCGACCGAGGGGTACCGAGTCGTTCGCACTTGTCTCTATGCCACGCCGAACAGTGGGTTCGCCAAGAAGATCTTCGGCCATCTCACGTTCATGGTGTCGAGTGTGGTGCTCGGCTGGCGGCGCATCGGGCGGCCCGATGTCATCATCGTCAGCTCACCGACGTTCTTCTCGATCTTCTCTGCCTGGTTCCTGGCCCGCATCAAACGGAGTGCGCTCATTGTCGAGGTGCGAGATCTCTGGCCGGCGATCTTCGTCGAGCTCGGCGTGCTCACGAACCCCATTCTCATTCGTATCCTCGAGCGACTCGAGCTTGCCGCCTATCACGCAGCCGACCATGTGGTTGTGGTGTCGGAGGGGTTCCGAGACGACCTGATCGAACGCGGCGTACCGGCCGGCAAGGTCACCACGATCACCAACGGTGCCGACCTCGAACGGTTCGATGCGGTCGAGGCCAAACCCGAAGATCGAGCGTGGCTCGGCGCAGGCGAAGACGACGTGCTCGTGTTGTACATAGGGGCTCACGGCATCTCCCATGGCCTCGACACCGTCGCCGAGGCATGCGCCCAGCTCGATGGCGACAAGATTCACGTGGCGTTCGTAGGGGAGGGCGCGGCCAAACCCGCGCTGGTCGACAAGGTGAGCGAGTTGGGTGTGAGCCACATCTCTCTGCACGACGGAGTTCCGGCTGAGCGGGTGGCCGATCTGCTCGCTGTCTCCGACATCTGCCTGGTTCCGTTGCGCGATGTGAGCCTCTTCTCGAGTTTCATCCCGTCGAAGATCTTCGAATACCTCGCGGCCGGCAAAGCGGTTGTCGGGTCGGTCGAGGGTGAGCCGGCAAACATCCTTCGTGAAGCTGGCGCCGTTGTTGTTGCACCCGAAGACGTGCCCGCTCTTGCCGCAGCGATTGCCGAACTCGCCGATGACGAAGAGCGTCGGCGTTCGATGGCTGCGGCTGGCCGAGTCGCCGTAGCCGAACGATTCGATCGCCGAGTGCTCGCTGGTCGGTACCGCGAGCTGATGTCTTCGGTGCTGCAACGGCGGGCGGGCTGACATGCGCGTCCTCCTCACCGGTGGCAGCGGTTTCACGGGCGACTTCGTGCTGCGCGAGCTGCTCGCACGCGGGCACGATGTCGTGGCGTTGGCTCGGTCCACCGAGAGCGCCGACACGGTTCGCCACGCAGGCGCTGAGTCGATCTGGGGCGACCTCGATGATGCAGCCTCGGTCGATGCCGCGTTCGCCCACGCCAATGCCGACTGCCTGGTCAATCTCGCCAGCCTGGGCTTCGGCCATGCTCCGACCGTCGTCGGTGCAGCCGAGAACGCAGGGTTGAAACGCGCGGTCTTCGTGTCGACGACGGCGATCTTCACCAAACTTCCGGCGCCATCGAAGCAGGTGCGCATGGCGGCCGAAGACACCATTACGGCCAGCGGCCTCGATTGGACGATCATCCGGCCAACGATGATCTACGGCGCCCCCGGCGACCGGAACATCTCTCGGCTCGTTGGCCTTGTCCGCCGGACGCCCGCTCTTCCGATTCCCGGCGATGGTTCTCATCTGCAACAGCCCGTGCACGTCGAAGACCTCGCCGCGACCATCGTCAACGCGGCCGAACGAGACGTGGCCATCGGCAAGGCGTATGACGTCGGCGGGCCCGAGCCGATCAGTTTCCACAGGATTCTCGAGGAGACGTGCGTGGCGGCCAGACGGTCGCCGAAGTTCATCAAGATGCCCATAGGGGCAACTCGCCGAGTACTCGCGATGTACGAAGGGGTCTTGCCCAACCCGAGGTTGAAGGTCGAGCAACTCGACCGCCTCGAAGAAGACAAGGTGTTCGACATCAGCGAAGCTCGCCGTGACCTCGACCATGCACCACGCTCGTTTCGCGAAGGAATCACGTCGCTGGTGGCGGCCCTGTCATGAGTCGCAAAGAAGACGCCAAGCGGCTGGCTCGCACGCTCAGCCACCTCCGTCCTGAGCAGGCGGCGCATCGAGCTCGTCTGCGTTCGCAGAAGTTGGCGTTGTCACGTGGGCCGGCGATGTTCGAACGACGCTGGACGCGAGATGTCTCCGACGATGCAGGCTGGCCGGCTGGTTTCGTGCCGATCGATGCCGCCGACCCGCCATTGTTGGGCAGCATCGGCGACCTGGCCGACCACCGTTTCTCATTGGTTGGCGAAAGCCACTGCATCGACGACGCCGGGGGCTGGCGACCGGATGAACGCAGCCAGCTCTTTCGGTATGCGTTGCACTACTTCGAATGGGCGTGGACGCTCGCGGCCGAGCCAGGCGACAGTGCAAGAGAAGAAGGCAGAGCAGCGTTCGCCGATCTCTGGCGCTCGTGGCGAGCGGGCACAACGTTTGGCCAGTGGGACGAGTGGTCGCCGTATGTCGTGTCGCTTCGTGCATGGGTGCTGTGCGGTGTGTTCGAATCGCTGGTGCGTGGCTCCGACATCGAAGACGATGTTCGCCAACAGATCGGCCTGCATGCGGGGTTCGTGGCGGCGAACCTCGAGCTCGATGTGGGTGGCAATCACCTCATCAAGAACCTGAAGGCCCTGATCGGGCTCGGCATCTTCGTTGGCGACGACGAACTGGTCGAGCGTGGTCGTTCCCTTCTGGGGGCAGAGATCGAACGGCAGGTCCTGCCCGACGGAGGTCACTACGAACGATCGCCGTCGTATCACTGCCAGGTGCTCGGCGACCTCATCGACGTGCGGCGCGTGCTCTGGGCGTCCAATCAGACGCAGGTGGTAGGACTCGAGGATGCCGTGACCCGTATGCGCCGATGGCTGGGCGCCATGCGGATGCCCGATGGTGACGTGCCGTTGTTCGGTGACGCAACACTCGTCGGGCTCGCACGAATTGATGCCCTTGGCCCTATACCCCGGGTGCGCCCGGAGGGGTCTGACCCCCTTACCCATCTGGCGGAGTCGGGATATGTCGTGTGCCGACCAGACGATCGCCTCCACGTGATCGTCGATGTCGGGCCTCCGTGCCCGCCCGATCTTCCCGCACATGCCCAAGCCGGGTGTTTGGCATTCGTGGCAGCCGTCGACGGCAAACGAGCCATCGTCGACACCGGCGTTTCGACCTACGTCGGCGACCGTCGCGCGTACGAACGGGCGACCAAAGCTCACAACACGGTCGAGGTTGGCGAGATCGATCAGACCGAAGTGTGGAGCTCGTTCCGGGCTGGCCGACTCGCAACACCGACCGTTCACGACGTGTACGAAAAAGGCGGGGTGCTCGTGGTCGACGCGTCGCACGACGGGTATCACCACCTCGACGGTGCCCCGACGCACCGACGGCGCTTCGAGATCGGCGATGGCCGAATCATGTTGCGCGACTCGGTTGACGGCGAGGGCTTCCACCGACTCTTCAGCAGGCTGTTTCTCGCGCCGGGCATCGACGCCGAGCTGAACGAAGACGGCCAGGGCCCCGACGTGGTCTCGTCATTCGCCAACTTCAGCACGAGTTGTGCTGGCGAGAAGGTGCCGGCGTGGATCGTGTTTGCCAGCGTGGCGCAGTCGTTCGGCGAGCGAGTGGCCTGCCGTAGCCTGTGGTGGGAGATCTGGGAAGACCTTCCGCAGCAGTTCGTCACCGAGATCATCCTCGGTGAACCCAATCGATCCGACGAAAGTGGCACGCCGTGAAACAAGTTGTGCAACCCGTTGGTGGTGGTCCTGTCGAGGTACTCGATGTGCCCCGCCCGGTGATCGGCCCGACCGAAGTCTTGGTGCAGACCACGGCCAGCATCATCTCGCCTGGAACCGAACGTGCGGTGACGGCTCTGGCGCAATCGAGCCTGCTCGACAAGGCCCGTGCCCGACCCGATTTGGTCCGCCAGGTCATCGCCAAAGCAAAGACCGAAGGCATCCAGTCGACGGTCAAGGCCGTGCGCAGCCGTCTGGCCGACGACATCCCGCTGGGGTATTCGGCCGCTGGCATCGTTCTGCAGGTGGGCGAAGCCGTCGCCGACATCTCCCCTGGCGATCTTGTCGCCACCGGCGGCGCCGGTTCGGCCAACCACGCCGAGTTCCAAGCCGTTCCCGGGTTGCTCGCGAGTCGCGTACCCGCGGGTGTTCCGGCAGAGTCGGCTGCGTTCGCCACGATCGCGTCGATTGCCATGCACGGCTTGCGCCAGGCCGACGTTGGCCCTGGTTCGAAGGTTGTCGTCGTGGGGCTCGGTCTCGTGGGCCAGCTCACCGCACGGCTTGCGATGGCGTCGGGCTGCGACGTGGCCGGTATCGATGTCAGCGAACATCCGCTTGCGGTGGCCAAGGCTTCCGGTGTGCTTGCGCTCTCCGAGTCCGGCACCGACACGACCGCCAAGATTCGCGAATGGTCTCGGGGGAGGGGTGCCGACGCGGTCATCATCACCGCTGCAGACAAGTCGTCGCGCATCACCGATCGTGTGCCCGAACTCTGCCGTGACCGCGCGACCGTCGTCGTGGTGGGCGATGTCGGCCTCGAGCTCGATCGAACACCGTGGTACGAGAACGAGCTCGAGCTTCGCTTCGCCCGTTCCTACGGGCCGGGGCGTTACGAACGCGCCTATGAAGACTGGGGCGTCGATCATCCAATCGGCTATTCCCGGTGGACCGAAGGCCGCAACCTCGAGGCCGTGCTCGACATGTTGGCCGCGGGCCGACTCGTTGTCGCCGACCTCATCACACATCACTTCCCGCTCGACTCGGCCACCGACGCCTACGACCTGATCGAGGCTCGCAACGAGCCATACCTCGCCGTTGCGCTCACCTACTCCGACACGCCAACGACCGATGAGCCCATTCTCACGTCGGCCCACCCAACCGGCACGAACGGAATTGGGTTCATCGGTGCAGGTGCGTTTGCCGGCAGTGTCTTGGCTCCGGCGTTCAAAGAGACCGGCGAACCGCTGGTCGCGGTGAGCTCGTCGTCGGGTTTGTCGGCCCGTCGCCTCGCCGACTCGGCCGGGTTCTCCCGCGCGGTCTCTGGCGCCGACGGCGTGATTCACGACCCCGACGTTGCCAGCGTCGTGATCGCGACGCCGCACGACACCCACGCCGAACTTGCCGCGAAGGCACTTCGCGCTGGCAAGCACGTGTTCTGCGAGAAGCCGCTGGCCACCACGATCGACGAGCTCGATGATGTCGCTGCCGCGCTGGCCACAACCGACGCTTCACTCTTCGTTGGGTTCAACCGGCGCTGGTCTCCGGCGGTCGAGCAAGCGGCTGCCCACATGGGCGGTGGCGCAGGGCCCCTCGTGGTGACCTACCGTGTCAATGCTGGCGTTCTTCCCGAATCGCACTGGTACCACGACCGTCGCCAAGGAGGCCGACTGCTGGGCGAGGTGTGCCACTTCGTCGACACGGCGGCTGCGCTCGTTGGCTCGACGCCGACATCGGTGCAAGCCGTTGGTGGTGGACGCGGCGAAGCCTTGTTGCGTCAAGACCTGGCCCTCGTCATCGGGTTTGCCGACGGTTCGGTCGCCACGGTCACCTACGCCACCGGCGGCCACCACAGCACCGAGAAGGAACGTGTCGAGGTGTTGGGGCGCGGTCGCACGGCCGTCATCGTCGATTTCCGAGAGCTCGTGCTCGATGGCAAGTCGACCTCGCTCCGCCCGCAAGACAAGGGCCACACCCGCCAGATCGATGAGTTCGTCAAGGCCACAAAGGGCGACACCCAGGCGCCGGATTTCATGGCGGTTTCTCGATTGGTCATCGCGGCGGCGGCCTCGATGTTGGGCGACATCGAGTGACCCGAGCGGTCTTCATCTCGGAGATCCCGGTCGCCTATCGGCATGGCTGGTTCTCCTACCTACGCGAGCACAGCGATGTTGATGTGCGTGTGCTCTATCTGGCCGGGTCGCAGTCGGACCGACCATGGGAAGCAGCGGTCGACGAGCCGAGCTGGTGTCGTGTGCTGCCGGGTCGATCGATCGGATCGAGCGACACGGGTTTCTTCCCCAGGGTCACGCCATCGATCGGTCGATCACTTGCGCAGGAGAAACCAGACTTCGTGCTCCTCCCGGGTTGGGCCCACCCCACCTCGTGGCATGCGGCGATGTGGTGCAAGCGCAACAAGGTGCCCTACGGGGTCATGTTCGAGAACTGGAAGGCGCAGTCGAAGACGTCGATTCCGTCAAAGGTGACCGACCGGGTGCGAGAGACCGTGCTCGGCGGAGCTGCCGTGGCACTTCCCGCTGGCCTCCGAGCAGCAGAGTTCGCCGCCACGATCACCGACGCTCCGATTCACGTGCTGCATGCAAATGTGGCCGACGTCGACGCGGCCGGCAAGGCCGTCGCCGATGTCGAACGAAGTGGTCGACGACGTGTCTTGTATCTCGGCAGGCTCATGCCGCACAAGGGCATCGACATCGTCCTCGACATGGCGGAGTCGCTGGCCAAGGTGGGCATCACGCTCGACGTGGCCGGCGATGGCCCGAGCAAAGAAGCGGTCGAACAGGCGGCACGACGAGGGTCGCTCGAGTACCACGGCACCGTCGTCGGCGATGCCAAATATGAGCTCATGGCCCGGTCAAGCATGGTGATCGTCCCCTCGTTCGAAGAGCCCTGGGGTGTCGTCGTGCACGAGGCTTTGGCGTGCGGCAGGCCTGTCCTTGCGAGCGCCGAAGTTGGTTGCACCACGGAGTTCATCGAGGCGGGTGTGACCGGCGCAATTCTCGGTGCGGAACGAGGGGCGTTCGAGGCCACGATCCGCTCGTGGGCCGAGAACGTCATCCCCGACGCGGCTGCGTGTTTCGCCAAGGCCGAAACGGTCACCTACGGTTCTGTCACCGCCGAATTCGAGGCGATCGTGACCGAGGTGTGCCCATGATCCGACGACTGGTGATCCCGCGTCTTTCGTGGGCTCTGGTCGTCGCCGTGGCCGTATTCGCAGCGGTCGCCGGATTCCAGCTCGGCGGCGGCACCATCCCCGTGGTTCCTACGGTCGATGATGAGCTGCTCTACGTCGGTGCAGCCGGACTCTTCGGCCTCGGTGTGTTCGCCACCATGCTGAAGCGGCCCGATGTGATTGGTCGCATCACGCCGACCCTCTATGTCGTGGTCGCGTTGTTGCCGCTGCTGCGGTTCTCGATACCCGGAATCCTCATCATCCGGTTCCTGCCTCTCGCTCTTATGGCGCCTGTTGTTTACAGCCTGTATCGCGATGCTCAGCCGGTCGCATCTCACACGCGGATTGCTCGGGTTGCGATGTTCGCTGCCTTCGCCACTGCGTCATCGTCCCTCATCGCAAACCGCTCAGGCACCGACTACATGCGCCTCGTGCTGATGGTTGGCGGCATCGTCTTGCTTGTCGGCGCTGCACCACGAGCATGGTCGAGCACATGGCAGGCATCGGTAGAGAAGGCTGTTGGAATTGCGTGGCGATTGGTCGTTGTTTCTAGTGTTGTGCTCCTGCCGTTCTCGAGTTCTTTCCTGAGCGAAAGACTTCGTGGAGCGTGGGAATCTCCAAACACGCTTGGTGCGCTCATAGCTTTGACCACGCCGATAGCTGCAATGCGGGCTCGATTCCCAGTTGTGTACTGGTTGATTGCGTACACGCTGTCGATTGCTAGTGGCTCACGTGGCGGCCTACTCGCCCTATCAGTGGCATTGGTGGTAGTCCTCATCCAGCGGCGACGGTTCATTCAGCTCGCAGCGCTGAGCCTCGTCGGAGCAGGGATTCTGTCGAGCGGCTTGGTCCGCTTGCAGTCGAGTCATCAGGAGACATTTGGTATCAACACCCGACGACTTGTATGGGAAGACGTCTTCGCCGCGTTTCAGAACTCGCCGCTGACGGGATATGGGTTCGGCGCCATCACCGATCATGTCTATTCACCACAGGTGCAGCGCTGGGTGGGAAGCAGTCCACAGACCCATAGCTCATGGCTTGACGGCCTGTATGAGCAGGGTGTCCTCGCCATGGTTCCATGGGTCTTTGCGTTGCTACTTGGCCTCAGGATGGCGTTCCGAGCGGGTCCGATGTGGGGTGTAACGATGTTGGCCGGGCTAGTGAGTGCGACCTTTGAGAGCTGGATGTTCGCTATCGGTGGCGGGCTCGGTTCGTTGTACTGGCTGATCTTCGGCGCCGCGATGCTGGGGGCCCGGTCCAAGGGAGCAGCAGTTGATATGCCCGCCGTGGTTGAGGCGGCAGATGTCTGAAACAAAACCTGTGATCGCAGCTTCGGTCAAGTCATACCCCCCGGCCTTTCGCAGTGGCGGTCCCACTCGCAGCATGGCTGAGGTGGCGAACCGCTTGTCTAGCGACTTCGAGTTTCGAGTCGTGACATCGATAGACGACAACGGACACGATCTCCGCGAGGACGGCGTCGTTCCGATTCAGTGGCAACCAAGAGCGAACGCCCGCGTCTCAGCCATTCCGCTGGGCAAGCGAGCATCGTTTCGAGTGCTGAAACAACTCCGGTCAGTCGACGCCGACATCGTGTATCTCAATTCACTCTTCAACCCGGTCTTCACCCTCGCACCGCTCCTCGCCCGACGTTTTGGTCTGCTGCGCCCGGCGCTCACTGTCATTGCGCCACGCGGCGAGCTCGACCTTGGTGCTCTCGAGATTAAGTCGCGGCGTAAGCGGCGCATGCTTCGAATGCTGCGCCTATTTGGGCTAACGAAAAGAGTGGTGTGGCACGCCACGAGCGAAGATGAAGCATCGAACATCGAGCGAGAGTTTGGGGCTCGGGCAGAGCTAGTGGTGGCGAGCAATCTCCGTGCGCTTCAAGTCGAACCTCCGACGCGTCGGCCCAGAAGCGAGCGAGTGCACTTGGTCTTCATGTCGAAGATCGATCGGAAGAAGAACCTCGAGACTGCGGTCGATGCAGTGGCGCAGTGCCCAAATGCCACGCTGACGGTGATTGGGCCGATCAAGGATGAGCAGTACTGGGCCGAGGTACTCGACCGTGCAGCATCGACCGGCGTGATCAATCGCTTCGACTATGTGGGCACCGTCGAGCCAGATCGAATAATCAATCGGCTGCGCGCGTTCGATCTCTTCATCCTGCCAACCCACGGCGAGAATTTCGGTCATGCGATTCTCGAGGCGCTAGCCGCCGGTGTGCCGGTATTAGTCAGCGACAAGACACCCTGGAGTCACGTTGAGGCCGCTGGAGCAGGTTGGGTCTGCGATCCAAGCGACGTCGCGGGTTTTGCCGACAGGATTCGTTCGTTCCACGCGATGGACGACGACCAGCGACATGTCATGCGTCTCAACGCGGCCAAGCTTGCCGAGAAATACGTCAACGACCCGGCGCCGGTGGAGGCTCACCGACAGTTGTTCGGGCTGCCAGTGAGGGTGAGCTGATGTGCGGCTTCGCGGGGTGCGTCAACTTCAAACCGTCAGATCCTGCAGCGATCGAGGCGGTGCTCGCATCCCGCGGCCCAGATGGCCGTGGCGTATACGAAGACGAGCACACCTGGTTGCTTCACCGGCGACTGTCGATCATCGATCTCGATGAGCGTTCGAATCAGCCCTTTGCGCTGCCCGACGGTTCAGTGCTCGTGTACAACGGCGAGCTCTACAACCACCACGAATTCGATTCGGCCTTGCCCGAACGGACGACCAATGGTGACACAGAAGTCGTGGCGCACCTCGGCGACGATCCTGAATTCGTCGCTCAGTTCCGCGGCATGTATGCCTACGCCTTGCATCGTCCTGACGGCATCGTGCACCTGGTGCGTGATCGGTTCGGCATCAAGCCGCTCTATTTCAGCGTGCGCGGCAAGACCCTGATGTACGCGTCGCAGCTCCGGTGTTTCACCAACGACCCGGTTCCTGCACAGATCTCTCAGCAAGCGGTCGCCAGCTTCTTGCGTTTTGGCTGCGTGGTCACACCAACGATGTATGAAGGCGTGTTCGAGCTCTCGCCCGGTCATCACCTTCGCTGGCGCGACGGCGTGGTTCTCGGCATCGAGCCGGTTCCCGCATTAGCTCCGGCTAGCAACGACCTTGGTGAAGTTCTGCGACAGTCGGTCGAACGGCATTTGGTGGCCGATGTACCCACCTGTGTTTTGCTAAGTGGGGGTCTCGACTCTGCTGTTGTGGCCAAGCTTGCCGCTGAGTCGTCGATGACGACACCGGCTGCGGTCACGCTCTCGGTTGGTGGCGAAATCGACGAGCTCGATCGAACGAAGCGCACCGCCGAGAACTACGGGCTTGAGCTACACAGCGTGGTGTGGAGCGACGGCGAGGTTGCCGACCTGGTCGACGAGTTCTTCGCTGCGATGGACCAACCGACCATCGATGGCCTCAACACTTTCCTGGTGTGCCGGGTTGTACGCGAGCTGGGCTTTAAGGTGGCGTTGTCTGGCCTTGGGGCCGATGAGTTGTTCGGTGGCTATGCGGTCTACAAGCAGGCCGGGGGAGCGCGGCTGGCCTCGCGCCTACCGAACCCGGTCTTTCGTCATGCCCTCTCGCTTGCCGGCCGCGGCCTGAACGAGGCGAAGTTCGAGCGTGTGGTCGACAACCGCACCGATCTTGTGGAGCTGGGCCGGGTGAGCCGAGAGCTACGCACCCCAGAGAAGGCGCGGGAGATGGCCGGCGTGGCTGTTGCGACGACACCGCGAATCCCGACGATCATCGATCCGATTCAAGAGGGTGAATTCGCACACTACATGCGGCCGATGTTGCTTCGTGATAGCGACGCCTTTTCGATGGCATCGTCGGTCGAGTTACGCGTGCCGTTCCTCGATGACGATGTCTATGCGCTTGCTAATCGGCGCTCGAGCGCCGACCGTGCATTCCGCGGCAAGCAGAGCATCGTCGATGCTCTTCGCGATCCGTATCTGCAGCAAGTGTTCGACGAACCCAAGACCGGTTTCCGTCTGCCGATGGCGAAGTGGTTCGATATCCAGCCGAGTGCAGAAGGCGAACCGTGGTCGGTCGAGTGGAGCGATCGCGTGCTTGCCGGGTGGACTACCCGAAGAGGGGGCTGAACTCCAAAGTGACCCAGGGCAGGTGTTCGTTATCGAGAGCATGTATCCCGTCAGGAAGTGGTCGTTTGACACGCTCCCAGGCCCGCAACCTTTCAAACCAAAGGGCGGTCGGCTGTCAGATCTTCTTGTGCGTACTGATCATGTCGCGAGACATAAACACGAGATTCGATCGACGAAGATGCGGCTCTTTGCTAGGCCATTCGTAAAGCTGTTCATAGATGCCAAATAGGTAGTATCCGCGTTGTTCCAGGTGACTTTTGAGACTCTCGAAAGGAACGTGATGTTTATTGCTTGGATTCATGCCTGCTTCGACTTCCACCAAGTCCACAGATTGACCGACTAGCAGCGTCTCGGCACCTCGCAAAACGTCAAGATCCCCGCCTTCAGTGTCCACTTTCAGGTAGTGGATTCGGGCAATTTCGTGCGCTTGGCAGAAGTCATCGACCGTCTGAATCTCAACCAGCTCAGTCGATTTCACACTGTCGGCTGAATAGATCGAGGCGTCGTCGACGAGCCGGTTCATGGTCGATGTTCCTTGTGAGAGCATGTTCCCTTCACCCCTGGACGCCCCTAGCGCCAGCTGAAAGCAGCGAATTCGCTCATCGTCACTCGTGTTGAGAACAAGTTGTCGGTAAGTCTCGGCGATTGGCTCAAAACAGTAAACAGACGAATGAGGGAAGTTGGTCAGATAGCTGGTGGCTGAGACTCCGGTGCTCGCACCAACGTCAAAAACAACTTCGATGCGATGTTCTGGCAGCGCCCTCTTGATATCCGAGAAAATGCTGACGCCACGGGGGAGCGGGTTGGGATAGATGTGAGTACCTGTGAGGCTCTCGGCCAAAAGTCTCAACGCTCTCTTAATCCTCACGTCTGACGTTACCTTCCATTCGGCTGACCTCTCTTGGCTCAAACCGTCACCTGGGTTGCCGACTGGCTCCTCACAAGGGGCTGCGGGACTCTGACCTCGTTCCGAAGGCCGGTCTTTCTAGCTCGTCTGGCTGAGCTTGATCTCCTGTTGGGTTGGCAGGCTACTTCAGGCGGTTAGCGCGAGCATCCGAGAGGCAGGATTGGTAGTGCTCGACTATCCGGTCAGCACGATTCGCGATCTCGAAGTCCTGCAAATCCTCCGAGCGATCGGGCCTGCAGTCAACATTCAGGATCAGATCGCGGGTTAGCGCCGCGAGCCGGTCAGGCGAGCGCTGTGGCAGAAGATGCGCTGCACCGAGTAGAGGAAGAAGGTCCCGTGCAATGCCCTCCTGAGTTCCCACGATGGGAATTCCTGACGCGGCAGCTTCAATGACTACGTTGCCAAATGCTTCTCTCTTAGAGAGAAACCAATAGACGTCGCTCGCGTCGAAAAGTTCCGCAAGGTCCGTATTCGAGATGCTGCCGAGGAGGTGAAGCCGGCTATCGACACCGAGCCTTCGAGCGAGCTTTTCGAGGGAGTCTCGCTGCGGGCCGTCTCCCACGATGACATAGTGCGCATCAGAAAGTTGTTCGAGCGCGCGAATGCCCAACTCAAACCCCTTGCGGTCCACAAGGTGCCCTACTGAGAGTGCCAGAAGGTCGTCGTCGCCGATGCCGAGCGACAGCCGGAACTTCTGCGAAGCCCCGGCTTCTTGGGTGCGGAACGTGTCGAGCTCGACTGCGTTGGGTACGACAACGGAACTTGCGTAGTCGGCCCCCAATTCGACCGCTAGTTCCCGCATATCTTCGGTCGCAGCGAAGCACAGATCAACGCATGAAAGAGCCGATCGTATCCTCCGATCGTATTGAGGATCTAGTCGGTATCCGTAGTTCAAATCCGCATCGATCAAGATGTCGACGCCGTGAACGGTGACTGCTACGAGGGCTCCCGCAGCATGCGCCGGACGACAACCCGCCGTTCCCATCGGATAGGCGAAGTGGGAGTGAACAACATCGGGCTGCACATCCTTTACAAGGCGACTGACTCCCCACAATCGCCAAGCCACCGGGTAGTTGGCCTGCGGATCTCTCAAGAGCCCCATTAGAAGGCCGGGCTCAAGAGCAAGCATCCACAAGATGAAGGCAGCCTTCTCTCGCAGCGTCGTTGGACGATGTAGGTGTCTGACGTCGAGGTCAGCGTGATCTCTCGGCTTCTGCTCACAAGCAACAATGACCTCAAGCCGATCATCTTTGTTGAGCGCTTCAGCCTCGATCTCGAGAAACACATGGTCCGGGTCGCGGTGGGTTTTCGGAAAGGCAGGAACCAACATGAGAACGCGAATTCGAGATTGGCCATTCCCAGCTGAATTCTCGCCGCTCACGGTGTGATCGTATCGCTCTTGTCACCGTTGGACGGTCCGCCGTGATCGTCACTGAGGTGCGAGGCGGCAGTTAAGACATGTGATTAGTAGACGCGAGATCTCAGGGCCGTCGAATCGGCGGACGATGGCGCACTGCTCGAATATGGGAAAGGCTGCAGACATCGGAAATGGATCGAACGCAAGCATGTAGTTTGAACGTGTGACTGCTGCCCTGAAAGCGATTCCTGGGCTTCGAACCATTGCAAGGGCCTGCCGGCGTATCGTCGCGCGCGTCAGCCCGAAAGGTGACACTTTTCCTGGTTCTGCTGAGTACTGGGAAAATCGCTACGTTGCGAACGGTGATTCGGGTGTTGGCTCCTATGGCAAATTTGCGGAGTTCAAGGCGCAGGTTCTGAACCAATTTGTCTCCGAAAACGATGTTCGAACGGTATTGGAATTCGGCTGCGGAGACGGAAATCAACTTCGCTTAGCGAATTATCCTAAGTACCTCGGTTTCGACGTGAGCAATGCCGCGATTGCAACTTGTCGACAGCTGTTCGCTAATGACCACTCAAAGTCGTTCGAGTCAATTGCGAACTACTCAGGAGAGACTGGCGATCTCTCGATGTCTCTTGATGTGATTTACCATCTAGTTGAGGACGACGTATTCGATCAGCACATGGAGGTACTCTTCCGTTCGTCGAAGAGGTTTGTGGTCATCTACGCCAGTGACTCGGACGACAACGATGGATATGAAAACACGCACGTCCGACACCGGCATTTCACACGCTGGATACAGAATCACGCTCCTCTCTGGGAACTGCGTGAACACGTCCCGAACAAATATCCGTATGAGGGTGACTACTTGACGGGGACCTTTGCTGACTTCTATATCTACGAGAAGTCATCGTGTTGAACTGTGGGGCCCAGCCTGTCAAAACGGGCCGCGCAATCAAGGTTCTGGTCGACATGGCCCGAAGGTTGCAGATAGCGATTCAACCGTCTAGTTCGTTGAGGACATGTCTATGAAGGAAATCTTGAAGTCGGCCCTTTCGCCCTTATTGATGAGGCGAGGGTTCCGTCGGCTTGAACAAGTTGTGGTCCGGATGAACTCGCAGGACTTGACAGCTGACGAGACCATTCGATTCTTGTGGTCTGATGAAGCGAGGCTTATTCAACCCTGGCAGCACCCCGAAGAATTCTTGGGGCTGGCCAAGGTGATTGAGCAGCACCGACCTTCAGCGGTTCTTGAGATCGGTACCGCAAATGGAGGCACATTGTTCGCTGCGACGCGTCTTGCCAGAAGTGACGCGGTGATCGTGTCCATCGATCTTCCGGGCGGCGAGTTTGGCGGTGGTTACGGAGGCCGCAAGATCGAGCTCTACGAGAGCTTCAGTCGGAAGGATCAACGTCTGCACCTCTTGAGGGAGGACTCACACGCGAAAGAGACGCTGGCCACCGTGTGCGCACTCTTCCCCAGCGGGATCGATCATCTGTTTATTGATGGGGACCACACCTATTCGGGCTCCATGAAAGACTTCGAGATGTACGGCTCGCTCGTGAATCAGGGCGGGACTATTGCGTTCCACGACATAGTCACGCACGTGAACCCCTCGTTCGGGGTGGACGAGGTGTGGGGCGAATTGAAGGAGAAGCACACCTCCGAGGAATACGTCCTCGATTGGGAGCAGCAAGGCGCCGGGATCGGGGTCCTCTTCGTCTAGGCCTTGGCGCGCTTTAATCCCTCGAGTCGAGTCGGCGGGAGGGATGGGCACGCCGTCGTCTCGAGCGGAGGGCAACTAGCGAGCTAGGTCGTCGCGCCGTCGCCACGGCGCAGTGCTCGACGAGTTCTCCTGACAAGAGTTTGTGGTAATCGCCAGCGAGGGCAGACCACCCAAACATCGTCGCTATCCGCCTGGACCCAACTTCTTTGAAGCTCGCGAGATTGCCTTCTTTCTCAAGCTGAATGACGGCGTTCGCCAGGGTGCCGCTAATTGTCATGTCCACAAGCCTTGCCGACTCTCCAAGAATCCAGTCAAAGCTTCGACGGTCGTGCGCAACAATCGGCAATCCAGCGTGCATCGCCTCCAGGAACACGATGCCGAATCCTTCATTGATGGCGGCATGGGCGAACACGTCGGCGGCGACATACACATCGGGCATGTCCTGCGCATCGACCTGAACGTGAACGAATTTGTGATCCAACGCTGCAACCGCATCCTCGACGATTCTTGGTTCACCGACCGATCCAACTAGCACGAGGGTCCAGTCGTCGGAGAGCTTGGCGACCTCGGCGACCAGATGCTGCGATCGTTTGACCGTCGCGTCGATGCGACCCACGCCTAGCAGAGCGTATTTCGTTTTGATCCCAAGCCTGTTTCGCGCCTCTTCTTTCAGGAGACTCGGGCTCTGCGAGTCATCAACGAAGTGTGGAATGAGAGCGATTTGCGCTGAGCGGTTCTCGATCGAGGTAGCCCGCTCGAAGTTCTCCACGTTCACCTCGTGGACCACGTCTGCGTCGTGAAGATATCCGCTGGGCTCATTGTTGAGACCGTGCGTCCAGACAAGTTCGGGTGCCCCTGGGAGGTATCGCACAAAGGGAAACAGAACGCGCCGAACCGTCGGCTCGATGGTCATGATGCGATCGAAACGATCCTGCTTGAAAATTGCTCGTACAAGAAACCAGAGTGCGAAGAACAGTGACTCCCAGAACAGCCTGTCCTTTCGATAACGAGCAAGCCGGCGTGCGACCGGGTGGCTGCGAGATGGTGTCGGTGCACGCACAACGCCCTCGGTCTCTGGGCCGCGGCCTGTGAACATGACGATGTCCAGGTCAGGAAAATCCCTTCGGCCAAGCAGAAAGAGGGATCGCATGTGGGATTCGAACCCACCAAGTGTTTCGTCAAGACCAGAACACAGAAGAGCGACTCGCTGGGGTTCCGTCACGTCATCATACTCGAGCGGGATCGATCGAATCGAATGGATCAATACGCAGGAACGCTACCAAAGGCCCCCGGTGTTTGTTGGCCGAGAACCCTGCCGGCGCACCAACCGTTGGTCTTGTGTCTGGCAACCGCGCCAACATGCAGGATTGCCTTTGGGGTCCAGTGCTCACGTTGGTAGACGATGCACAATTATCGTTCTTCGCTCGGTATGGTCGAGAAGGAATTTTGGACTCTGCCCGCTGTTCGTCGTGAGACAGGAATCGCGTCGCACAGAAGTAGAGCCTTGGCTGCAGAACCTCGATAGGAAGGCGACGACCGAATTGCTCGCAGCTTGCGGCGAAGGGAGGCTGACGTCGAGGTCGGGCGTAGCTTCATCTGAGTGTTCGAACCGTGGTCGACCTGTATCCAAGATGGCCTGCGGATTGTGATCACACGGCGCCCTTGCCGAATCAATCGGTGGTCAATGAAAGGAACCGCGGGCTCCTCAGGGGCTGTGATCGTCGCATAAAATGGGCCTTGCTCGAAATAGGTAAGTCTTCTGGTTGCCCCAGTTTGCAGCTGGAGAAAATGGCCACGCGGAAAGTCGATGAGATCGCCCACCGCGAGGCCATCTGCCAACGAGACGGCTCGGCGTACGGCAGAGGGCAGGAAATAGTCGTCGCAATCAAGCTGAAAGCTCACGAGTCGACGGCCATCAAAGCTGATCTGGTCAAGATCACTTTGAGCGATCGAACTGTCGCTGAACTGAACAACGTGTACGTGACGACTAGCCCAGTCTGCATCGTGAAATTCGTCAAGGCTGGCTTCGACCTGGCGTCGATGGGTGATGTCCGTCAGCACGACCAGCTTGGCCTGAAGATCACTAACTTCCCTAACTGCCCGAAAACAGGTCAAGTGCGCTAGCTCAATTCTTGTCTGGAGCTGATCGATGGACCAAAGTGGTAAATCGCCATACTTGATTCCCAGACGGGTGAAGAAAACGGGCTGGACGCTGACACGGTTCGCTTCCATGAGAACTCAAAGTCTAACTTCAACCAGCCAGATGACAGGCCAGAGCCCAGTGGGTGTGTTGGCCGCTGCAGGTCGATTTGCAGCCGCATCGAACTCGAAAAAGACCTCGCCTGAAGTTAGGAGACCATTTGCGGTCGATGTAGCTGCGCCATGCTAGAGGCGACTACTTCATTGAATTAGCCATGGCGTTTGAAGAGAGGTGTGCGAAGACACTCTTCGAATTGTGCACAATGTGACACCAAGAGAGGTGATGTCGGGCCGGCTCAGGCACGGTGCTCGTACTCGGGTGACCATGTCGGTGCGGCAGTTGTTCACCACGCAATTAGTTATTGGGCAACTAATCGACACCAGCCGGTTCGAGATCGGCCTGCATTTACAGGCTGACAGCAACGCTGGAAGGCTGAATGCAACATCTGACGTTCCAGCATGACTTCGCGTGCTTAGAGGAATTTCTCATGTGTCGTCCCGGATAGGACCCCAACCACCTCTTCCCAATTGCTCACCCGGTCCCGCCTCTCACCGGAGGAAAGCTTCGACAGCGATGACGATCGGATCGTCAGACTGACCCCCAGCAGCTTCGAGATGGCATCCCAGGAGTTTCCAGCTACAAGATCCTCATAGTTGACTTCGGCAGTTTGAAACCGGAATGTCTTGAGCAAGCGACCCATCTGCTGTGACCGCTGTTCCAGTCGATCGAGAAACTCAAGTAGCGAGGACGAATCGAGGCAGACTGGGGCCTGGAAATGTTCTCCGGAATTGGCTCGGATGTGTGCAATATTTTGTCCATCCGCGCGTGCTGCTTGAGAGATTGCGACGTCCAACAGATTCGCGCGACGAAGATGGACCACGCGGCTGCCCATTGTTCGAAGTAGCGGCAAGAGAATCGGGTTCGTCCTGACATCGCGATACATCACCTTGACGCCCACGGATTTCACGGGTTCTTCTTGGCTGTAGAGCTGTTTCAGATATCTGCGCAGCTCGGTTGGGGACCTGTGGGCAGCCACGCCCCGCTCCCGCAGGTAGCTAGCCCACAACATCACATCGCGCGCTCCAGCCGCGGTCGGAAAGTCTTTGCCCGCTCCAGGAAGAAACATTTCTGAGTAGCAGACGGACTCGGGCGGCTTATGCAACTGATCGACGAGCCACGTCGAGCCGGTCCGGGGCGTCGCCAAAATAATGAACCGCGTGTCCTGAGCCGCTGACTTCGGGCGGTTGTTCACACTGGGTGCTTTCGTTCGATTTCTTCGACCCGCGATGGACGGGTGGTTTAGAAATTATGCCGCGTTTGCGTTGCAGTGTTCTGGAGCCGCGTTGCAGCGACACTGCGCTCGGCGATTGAGTCCACCGACCCGAGTCGCCCGCTACGCGTTCGTCACCGGTTAACCCCGCCGTCGAAATAGGGTGATAATCGCCAACGGCGCTTGAGGTATCGTTGGGTGAGTAAGCTTCGGTCGGAGGAAGTGCAGCGGCCCGTTCGCCTCAAAGGCCGCTACGTAAACCACAAGAGTCCATGAAAATACTCGCCTGCATTCCTCACTTCTTTGGCCCCAGCAGTCGGTTCTCTGGTGGGTCGAGCTACTCCGTTGGAATTGGAGATTCTGAAGTCACCGTTCGCAAGGAACGCCGCACCACATATCTGGGTCGGAACCTCGCGAGCTTGAAAGCTCTCCGTGATCTCGGCTTTGATGTCGATACTCGCGTATGTGGGGTGACTCAAGAAACCAGCCTTTTGCCTGTCGATTGGCACTTCCCGGGCCTCGAGGACCCGACACACCTTGTGCACGAGGTCATTCGCCGACTCGCCTCAGAAGGTTTGGACTATGACTACGTGATCTGCATCGAAGACGACATGATTTTGCCGGTCGAGACCTTTCGTAACGTCCTAAAATTCGATGAGATCTCTTTCGACAACGAGATCTTGCACCCCAACAGAATCGAGTTCGACGACCATGGGGTGGCAGCTTGTGTTGATCTGATTGCGTCGCCCGGATGGTCCTTCCATGAACGTGTCATCTTCGAGCACACGGTCGGTCAAGCGCACAATCCGCACTCAGCTATCGCGATCCTCGCTCGACGAAAACTGCAGTACGCGACCCAACACATCGATCTCGATTCTCGCGCGCGAGTCGTCGGTGGGCCAATGGCATCCGCATTCGCGAATCTTCACCGTCCATTCGCACTCTGGCGACCGAAGAGCGATCTAACGTTCCACACCGTCATCCATCAAGATACGTTTCAGGCGGTGTCCGGTGGAAGCCCAATATCGCTGCCACGCCGGATCGTGCGCCGTGCGCTCAGGAGCTCGTCCCGAAGAATGGCGCAGGGCTAGCCGGAAGCCCTTTCGCTACCATCGACGCTCTGTTGCTCGCGCCGTCGTTCTACAGCGGACCTGAGGACTTCAGCGATCTCGTGGGCGAGGTGCTGCGGATCGGGCAACGAATCTTGGCGGTGGGGCATTGGGCGCAGAGTCCCTGCAACCAACTCGTCGAGCGCTGCTGCCACTCCAACGGAGTCGGTTAGGCCGAAACAAAGAGCTTGTGGAGTGTCTTCGAGGAGTGATCGGAGCGCTCCAGCGGCAGAGATGCACAATATCGGCTTGCCGAGATTTAAGTATTCGTAGGTCTTGCCTGGCACGTGAGGCATAGCTAGGCCATCGTCGACCCAGGCGACCTGGTTTAGGAAAAGCGCATTCGCATTGGACGCAATACGGGTCGACTCTGCGTGGGGGACCGTTCCGACGAAGTTAAAGCACCTATCAAGATCAGCTTCTTTGACGGCCTCGCGCTGTTGCGGCGGCACGAATCCTGCGACCGTGACACGTATCGCGGACCGTGTTTTGGGGGTTGTCATCTTCAGCGCGCCAATGAGCCCTGCTAGCGAGCGTGCGGTTTCGTTGATCGCATATCGCCGGTACTGGCCGAGTCGACTCCGGACGACCCGGTCTTCATACAAGGTCCCGACATATGCCAGTTCAAATGTCTGGTCGGTTCTGTGCCGTCCAGTCGCTCTATGCGATGCAGACGTGTCGATCTCGAAGTCCGTCGACGACGGCACGGCGGTGTTGCGTACCACCTCACACCGCTCAGCAAGCTCAGGTAGCCAAGCGCAGTACGCGTCCATCGACTCTGGGGTATTGAGGATTACGGCGTCGGCGCGTCGGAGCAAACGCTTCTCGTGCCACTGTTCCCACCAGAAGTGTGCGCGGCTGGGTGACGGCGAAAGCGGTGCCACAGTCCAAGGGTCGCGATAGTCGATCACAAATGCCGAACCGGCCCTGTTTGCTAGCCGTCTGCCGGCAGCGATCGAACTGAATGGCGGTGCGCTCACATAGACAACGTCTGGAGTGACCTCCTTTAGCAATTTTCGCCGCCAGCGCTTGATCCGCGATGCCCATGCAGAGCCATAGTCAAGCTCGGCTGGGTACGCCAAAAACCAAACGAACTTGTGAAGACTGGGAAACTTTCGTTGGAGAGAGAAGCGTCGCCCGCTGGCATTGAGCCGAATGGTCTTGAGGTCAGCCACCGTGGCCACATGGGTCTCGTCACGATGAAAAATGTTTGAGTGGAGTGTGTCAGCATCAATCGTGAGAACCGCTATCGCGATCTGCTCGTCATGCATCTGCGGCAGTGATTGCACTGCGCGAGGTGACCCAGCACTTCCGACTGGTGGGAAGTGAAAACAGATCGCCATGGCGGACAGTTGTTCCTTGGCCATCAGGGCAGGTTGGAAGTGTCGTTACCCGATTGGGTGATTCGTCCATCTAGCCAGGCCAGGGTTGCTTTTAGGCCATCCTCCATCGAAGTGCTCGGCGAGTAGCCAAGTACCGACCTTGCCAGCGAAATGTCGGCACAACGAGCAGACGTAGAGTCCCAAGATCTTCGCCGTCCGATGATGACTTCGGACTGGGAGTCGCAGATTTTCAAAATCATCTCGATGAGCCGCCGAATCTCAGTTTCTTGGCCCGTGCCAATGTTGTACACGCTTCCATGTTTGCCACGAAGCGCGGCGAGAAGAGTGCCTGCGACGGCATCGTCGATGTAGGTGAAGTCACGAGTTTCCTCGCCTGTTCCTGTGATGGTCAACGGCTCGCCCAGCATTGCCAACCTCGCGAACTTTGGAATCACGTTTCGATATGGCCCAGGTAGCTCACCAGGCCCATAGACATTGAAGTAGCGAATGGCCGCCAGGCGCGATCTGTCATCAGCGCTCGCGAAGTATTTCAGGTAGAGCTCTCCGGTGAATTTGCTGATGGCATATGGAGTCTCCAGTTCACCTGGAGCTTGAGATTCGGATAGGACGCCACCCTGACCGCCGTACGCGCATGACGACGACGCGTACACGAGTGCCTCAACTCCGTACTCGAGTGCGATATCGACTACCCGGAGGGTCCCCTGGCTGTTGACGAGCAAATCTTGCTCGGGGTGTTCAACGGAGTTTTGGTTGGCGAAAAGAGCGGCTAGGTGAAAGACATAGTCAGGGTTGCTCCGCATAGCTTCCCGCAGGCTTTTCGTCTCAAGAATCGAGCCGTTTACGAACCGGATCCCATCCGATGGCGCATAGCTGGATGACGAAGACAGATCGTCGAGAACCGTCACCTCTGCGCAGGATGAGAGAACTGCCGCCAGTCTCCGACCAATCGACCCTGCCCCGCCCGTGACGACGACGCTTTTCCCTTCAAAATCAGCACAGATATCCCGAAGACTTTCGTCGCTCATCGCGCCGCCCTTTCCAAGATCTGGTTGTATGTCTCGACTGCACGGTCCATTCGAAATTTGTCCTTCGACTCTTGGCGGCAGAGCTGACTGCTGCCAGCGCGGCTATTCCCATCAACAAACGATGCGATCTCGTTCGCAATTTCCTGTGGTCCTGCGTTTGCCTGTATCTCAACGCCTACTCGCCCAGATCGGCACAACGCAGAGAATGTTGGGAGAGAGTTGGAGATGGCGACCGGTACCCCCGCCTCGAGGTACTCCGCAAACTTCGTAGGAGAGGCGCACAAATTCATCAAGTGAGGCTTTCGAAGCAGAAACGCGATGTCTCCAGCTGACGCGATCTCCGCAATCTTTGCATGGGGATGGGTCTCGATAGCTACAAGCGCCTCAGGTATTGCATGACTTGCGGCGATGCGAGCTGCGCTATCCGCGTCCTGCGTGGCCACAAGAAGACGCCAGCTGTCATCGGTTTTGTACAATGAACTGAAGGTCTTCATCATCAAGTCCGGCTGCTGCCACGGGCTCATTCCCCCGACATACAACGCGATTCTGTTCTTGTTCCAACCAAGCCGAGTTCGCGTGAACTGCCGGTCTCGTCGAAGTTGGTCGTCGTCGATAGCAATGTCGGACAACGTTGGCAGATCGAGCCACTGGGCGTCGTTGCTCGTTCGATCCCCACCCCAACTCGAGGCGTGAGCAGTTGGGGCAACCACAAAATCGGCCCACTCAAGAGCACGCGACTCGATCTCGACGCGTTGGCGGTGAGCGGGCGCGTCTCGCTGCACATTTCCTGAAGCGATCGCCTCCTCCGACTCGACGCCGTGCAGCTCGAAGACCTTCTGTGCCGGGCTATTCAACGACTGCCATGCGTGAGCACACGCTGCTGCAGCATCCGCATTGACGGCGAAGACGACATCGGGTGACAGTTTCTTGATGGTCTTCTTCACAGTGCGCCCAGCTATCCGCACCATCGCTGCCCGACCACCTGGCCCGCGCTGGCTCATCAGCGGCCGAAACCTGGGAGTGCAACCAATTTCAACAAGCTGCTCACGCCGCCTCTTGACGTGGCCACGGCGCGCTAGGTGCGACAAGGACTCGAGGGCGAGGACGTCAATGCGGTCGATGCCTAAGAGACCCAGCGCCCGAATAGTCACGCCTAGGCGCGTGGTTGTCCCCGACTCTGGAACAATGGTTGTGGCCGTCACCACGAGAGCTGTCAGGCCCTCACCGACTGTGAAATCCTCCCCGGACGCCACGTCAGCTCAGTAGTGAGTTGTGGGGGCTGACGCTGGCGAGCTCTGTCGGCATCCCGGCTTGCTGGACAGACCTTGCAGTTGTGTTTAGGGACTCTCGCATCGCGGGTCTCACTTCCGTCAAACCTCCACCTTGTAATGGCGCATCAGTCTTGAGCCTCAGGCCAATAGTCGGACGTAGATCGAATGATCTCCGTCGCTTCTTCGTGGGAATTCAGGGTGAGCCGTGAGAAGGTCCTCTTCGTCAACCTCGTGGCATTCTGAAAAGCCTGTCTTGGCCGACATCCACTGCAACATTTCGAGGTCGAACAAATTCTTGTGCTCCCCACCCTGATGAAAGGACCAATTCACCACAACCTGCAATGGGCGTCCGCCAACGGTCGGATCAAAATCACCACGCTCGCGTCGACGAGCGACGAGCGCCGCGCCACGATCTTCGACGTAGGCGCTACAGATCTTTGCCATGTCGGGGCAAGACAGCCAGACGCAACCCTGATCATGGATGATTCGTCTCAATTCGGTCAGAAGAGGTAGCAACTCCGACTCAAGCTCAAGATGCTCAATTACGTGCTGACTCACGATTACATCGAAGGCGGTGTTCGCGAACGACAGAGGCATCCGCCCTAGGTCGACGGAAAGATCGCCCTCGAGAAGATCAACATTCAACCACCCAGGCACCTGACGTCTGCCACAGCCCAGATGTAGCTTCCGGATCGCTGCCGGAGGGCCGCCAGCTGGGGGCCGTAGGCGTGCCTCGAGGCGGAGCAGATCGAACTTTAGAAGCGCTGCCGCTCGGCCGGACAGAACCGACCTACGAAAGAGTCGAAGGAATAGACGGCCAAGTCGTAGGCCCACCGAAGACTCAATCACCCGCGTATTGAGCTTCACTAGTTGATTTCTCATTGGCCGCCCCCCTACCCAGTAGAGCGAGAACCGAGATCTCACGTGGCTCATAGTGGATACTTCCGTTTGATCGCATCAAGTCTGACCAACAACTGATCAAGCTTCGCGGTTCGGGTAGAGGACAAAGAAAGAAAAGGGCGTGATCGTTTCGCCTTCTTTAGCCGCCGAACCGCAGAAGCAAATGATGCGGGTTCGGCGGCGCTCGCGTAGGCTTGCTCGGCGATTTTGAGTGGGATTCGCCCAGGCACCGGCAACTTCGCGCCGAGAACCGCCCGAGACTCGACGCGGCCGAGGAGGGGCGGAAGGCGCGTCGCAAGATATTCGACACCCATCGACTGGCACCAGTCCATCCATTTGAACTCATTGATCGTGGAATTCGTAACTATGGGCACCCACGGAACACCGAACGTGTCAGCAACGATGGCCGCATGCATGGCCTCCGCTAAGACCAGCGGCGCAGTCTGGATGGATCTGACGACACTTTCGACATCCGTCGTGCACGGATTGACGATCTGGATATCTGCGGCAGCGCCGACCTCTTCCCAGCGACCGCCAGCGAGCACTGTCGACATATGAGGCACAAAGATTGGAACGTCTTCGTTCCGTTCATCCACAGAATCGAGGATCTCGCGAAGTAGCAGGGCGCCGTCGGTAACGGCGGTCTCTTTTGGGAGCCCCAAGGCGGCCGCCGTAAGCGGGCCCCGTACGCACGAGAATTCGAACAGGGAGTTCACCTCAGGAGGCTGTCCATATGCGCGAGTCGTTTTGCCGCCGAGCCCAGAACTGAACACGATCGTTGTTCGTGTTGGGCCTTCTCTCGGAACGAGCATGCCGAGCGTGGTGCCAATGCCAAGAAAATCAACATCTGGATAGGCAGCGCCGAAGTATCCCGGGAGAAATCGATCAAAGATCATTGGATTGAGCAGATCCCCGAAGTTCGGTGGATATGCCGAAGAAGAAGGCCTTGCGTAGCGCAGAATCACGAGGTGCCGCTAGTTCTCTCGCGAGGGATCGGGCTGGGCAAAGTAGTCCGCGGGCAGGATTGGGTGTTCGGTGTTTGAATGCCTTTGAATCGAGGCCCCATTGCCAATCTCAGTAATTCTGCCATCGTCGACCACCAGAACCCGGTCACAGAACTCGAGTGTCGAAAGCCTGTGCGCAACGACGATAAGTGTGCTTTGATGCCTAAGATCTCGAAGCACATTGGTGATGGAATCTTCAGCCGAGGTGTCCAGAGCCGACGTTGGTTCATCTAACACAAGGACGCTCGGCTCTCCGACTAGAGCTCGGGCGATGCACACCCGTTGTCGTTGCCCTCCACTGAGTCTTCCTCCCCGGGGCCCAACGGTATGGTCGAGCCCGGAAGTCCAGGTCTTCAGCTCGGGGCCAAGGTGTGCAGCAACGGCGGCCTTCTTAATGTCATCAGGCGAGACCGTGCTTCGATAGATGGCGATGTTTTCAGCGACAGTCCCATCGAACAGAAGTGGCTGTTGGGGAACGAAACTCATGTTTCGATGCCACCAGTTCCGAACATACTTTTCTGAAGACTGGCCATCCACTAGATATTGACCGGAGACAGGTTCCAAAAGACCGAGCAAAGTCAGGGCCAACGTCGATTTACCACCACCAGATGGCCCGATAATTCCGACCGACTCACCTGCTGCAATTGTGAGGTTCACATCACCGAGCACAGCCACCGAACCGTAGCCGAGCGCTGCATTGCGTAGCTCAAGCTGCCCGGCCGCGCCTGCGTCCAGGGTGCCTTTACTCAAAGCGGCGTTCTCAAATTCCCGTACTGCGTCGAGAAGCTCCCGGGCGAACTCTTGTGAAGCAGCCAGCGACTGCGTGGTTGCTTGAAACGTGTTGCCGTAGCCGATGCTACGGAGCATCATGAGAACGATCACGCCGAGAGCAGCTGCTTCGCCGGGTGGTTGGCGGGTCGCGATTGCTATACCCAGAAGGATTGCAATATATCCGACGCCTGAATACATATTGGGCGTCATTGCTTCGACCGTGCGTTGCCGACGACCAGCACGAGACATTGTCTGGAGCTGTTCGTCCAATAAGCCAGCCATCGCTTGGTCCGAACCGAGGACTCTGTGTTCGAGGGACATCGCAGATGCCTCCTCAAGAAGTCGTACGTACTCCTTGGCGGATCGCTGTCCGATTATCGAGAACTTTCGCACGACCCTCGTCAGCGGACGAAAGATGAAGAACAGGAACCCGCCGAAAACGATAAGGCCGACCGCTGCAAGAGGGTCGACCGCGACGGCCGCAACGACAAACATGGAGAAGCTGATCCCAGCTGTCATAGCCGAAAGGAGAAGTTTGATCATGTTGCCCGCCCGATAGACGTACGTCTGGCTGAGGGTCTGAAGGTAACCCTCAGCCTGTTCCTGTTGCATCGTCCACGGAGCGTTTTGAAACGCTGAGAATATTCGATGCCGCCATCGGTAGGTCACTGACTCCGCGAGACGCGCTGAGATATAGGAGTTACTCAAGACAGCCAGTAGTCGGCCGGCCAATGCGACGAGCCCGAGTGTGATCAGCAGAGAGGTCGCCAACTCATCCACGGGTATGCCAAAGGGCAGATCGACAGCCGTGATGGAGTCACTTGCTAGCCGGAGAGCTGCAAGCGAAATAATGACGAGAACCAACGTTTCGGCGAGTGCGGCAAGGGTGGCTGTTGTTGCGATGGCAACTAGAGCAACGCGCTCGATGCGTCGGTTGAGCAGCCCCGCAAAGATTCGAAATAGCGGAAAACGCTCAGAACGAGCGGCGAGTGCATCAGCCGTCGTGCGCTTCTGATTGTCCGTCATGAAGTCAGCGCCTGCTCATAAATTGACCTCACTGTGGCTGCCCTGGTGCTCGGGTCAAACTGCTGCGCAATGCGATCATGTGTAGACGCTGCCTTTATCGAGAGCAGAGCGGGATTCGTTCTGATCTCGCTCAGAATTCCCTCGATCTGCGAGGTGGTGTCGGCGACCGACTCGAAGTAATGGTGACTGCGCCTGTCCATGTTTGGATGTCGCCCGACCCATTCTCCGTGGTCATCCTTTTCCACATGGACTTGCCACCCGGTGACCGAGTCTGCAAATTCTGGCAGAGCTTGTAGATCGGAAACGATCGCTGGAACGCCCAGGCTCATGAACTCGAGAACGCTGTAGCCGAACGTGTCCGAAAAAGTTGGCAGCAGACCGACGTGGTGCATCTCGATCGCAGACATGACCTCATCGTGCGAGACGCTCCGCCTCCAGTCAATCCTTGGATTGCCTTCAAGCCGACGCCGAATTGACGCGACATCAACCTCTGGCGGTGGTGTGCCGGTGTAGTCATTTCCTTCCACTTTGCTGATGACTGTTAGTTGTAGGTTGAGCTCATCACCGAGCGCCTCAACAGCCCGCAGGATCGCCTCACCACCCTTCCGAAAGAAGTCACCACCGACGAAGATCAAGCGAAGAGCGTCCTCTTCGCCGAGTTCGGGATATTGGGTTCGACGGCTTTGTGCCGGCTGGTGCGGATACACACGATGAGTCTTGTCAGCCAAACGAGACCACTGCGCGTCCGAGAGGGTTTCTCGAAACTGGCGAATAGCAAAGTCCGACATACCGATTATGAATCGACACCGATCACTGAACAGCCGCTTCTGTTGCAGTGGGAGCGCACGACGATGGATCCTAGGGTTCAGGTAGGGCAGCGTTTCCTCGAACGAGACACCCCAGGGCGTTCGTCCGACGGAGACTCTGTTCCAAAGATGCGAGAGATCGACGCGAGGGTTCGGGCCCAGACGCGCGAACACACGGTGTAGACCAGCATGCTCCCGCCCTGGGACGTACTCGAAAGGTATACGTCGCAACTTCACGTATGTGACGCCCTCGACTGGGGCGTAAGTGTTGCGCTCGCCGTTGTAATTGTGGCTGTCATAGCCGACCACAAGTGCACGTGGGTGGTCACCCGAAGAAGCTCCTTTAGGCACGGCTGGGTACACGGCTGATTTGACATGACAGGGTCTTGACGAGCTTTTGTGCTTCCCGGCCGGAGTCATACCCCGATTCGATCTTTGATCGACTGTTGCCGGCGATTGTTCGCGGGTTTAGCTGGTGTTCAATCGCTGAGGCGACCGCAACTTCGTCGTCGGTGACAGCGAGGGTCGCTGATGAACGGAGCAACGATGGAATTGCGGCGACGGGCGTCGACACAAGAGGCGCACCAACTCGCAGAAACTCGAGGAGGACGACTGGCAATCCATCCTCATCACCGGCCGCGCCATGTCGCGCTGCGAGTACGCCGACGCGGCTGCTGGAGATGTGGTCGAGAACCTCGGCATGGGGGAGTTCCCCTAACAGGTCGATGGGTGCATTGAGTTGTTCGACAAGCCGTTTGAGTTCATCTTCTAGATCGCCGCCGCCAATAACCTGGCCACACTCGTCGAGTAGAGCACATGCCCGAATGAATGTGTCGTGCCCCTTCTTGTCGACGAGACCTCCGACACTCGTAATCATTGGAGTCCCGCGAGCGGCGGCCTGAGTTTCTTGTCGCATTGGCAGGCCGCAGTGGACCTCGATGATGTTGTCACGAGCTTCCGGGCACACGCTGATCACACGTTTGCGTGTGTAGTCGCTGATGACTGCAACGACCGATGCTTCGGCGACCTTTGCGCGGAACCACTCCGGGTTTCGAAACCACGACAGGGGAGAGTGCACCTCGGTCGAATACGGCAGCTCAGCAACCGTTGCCGCAGCTCTTGCGATGGTGAGGTTGGCTGTGCAGAACGCAGCATGGATGATGCGCGGCGATTCGGCTGAGCGGATGTGTTCGCCCAGGCGGATACCTGACATCGTTTGTTTCACGGCAGCTGCCGGACCACCTTCGCCGTTGCCAGGCTTGGCCAGCAGTGCGGCCTCGCGAAGTAGTCGTGAGTGCCGGGCGAGAGTCTTTGCCGATGGCGCTGGAAGGTCACCGATGAAGCGAAGCCGTTCACCGAATGATGTTTCAAGCTCGTGGTCGACGTGTCCGTCGGCCTTCGACTCGACCCACACGGTTCCCAGCACGTTCAGGCGGGCAAACTCAGCAAGGCGTTGATAGTGGAAGGTCTGTGTGGTGACCGGGTAACTCCGGAGCACAACATCGATCGTTTGCTCTGTCACTTGTTCGGCCGGCGCGCGTTGAGGGTTTCGATGATTGCTGCTGCGCATCGGTCTCCGGCGGCGCCGTCCCACAACGCTGGACGCCGAACCGGCCAGCCATCGTTGAGACGGATGCGAGCTTCGCGGATGATGACCTCGGGGTCACGACCCACAACCGTGTTGGTGCCCTCGGTGACGGTGATCGGGCGTTCGGTGTTGTCCCGAAGCGTCAGACATGGCGTGCCAAGGACGGTTGTTTCTTCTTGGATGCCGCCGCTGTCGGTCATGACGATCGACGCAGCATCTTGCAACGCAACGAAGTCGAGGTAGCCGAAGGGTTCGGTGATCTTGATGCCAACCGGGATGTCGACACCTTCCAGCTGATTCAGGGTGCGCGGGTGCACGGGGAAGACCAGGGGGCACTCTGCGGCAATTGTGCCCAGGGCATTGAGAAGCTGCGCAAGCTCGGCGGGGTCGTCGACATTCGCCGGGCGATGCAACGTGACCAGACCGAAACCCTTACGTGTCAGACCGAGCTCGTCGAGCACCGGACGCTCTCGGGCACGTTCGACGTTGGTCAACAGGGTGTCGATCATGACGTTGCCGACGAGACGAATCTTCTCGGCAGGGAAGCCTTCGGCCTCAAGGTTCTCAACACCATCGGGAGAGGGCGCCAACAACAAGTCGCTGATTCGGTCGGTGGCGACACGGTTGATCTCTTCGGGCATCGACCAGTCACGGCTGCGAAGACCTGCTTCGACGTGGGTGACCATTGCTCCAGCCTTGGCGCCGACTAGGGCACAGGCCAGCGTCGAATTGATGTCACCAAAAACAACAACAGCGTCGGGCTCTTCTTTCTCGACCACCTTCTCGAAGGCAACCATCACCGCAGCGGTCTGTTCGGCGTGCGATCCGGAACCAACGTTCAAGTGGATGTCCGCAGGCCGAATACCCAACTCATCGAAAAACACCTGTGAGAGCTTTGGGTCATAGTGCTGGCCCGTATGCAACAGCACGCATTCGACGCTGCGCTTCTCTAGTGCATAAAGGACTGGCTTGACCTTTATGAAGTTCGGTCGCGCCCCAGCGACCAAAATCGCCTTGTGCTTCGTCAAGTTCACAACCCTGTTCGCCGGTCGCGCGCCGCGACGATGGAAATCATCGCTACGCACGAACTTGATATCGTAGCTCCTTTAGGCGACCTGCTGGATTGACTGGTGCACGGTCGTGGCCCGAGCCGATTCGATGACCCGTTTAGTTGGTTCCTGTACGGTTCGTGTGTGGTCGATAGCGCGGCGAAACTCAGTCAAACCTCCCACGGGGTAAGGGACCTCAGTCTCAAGGACCAAGCACCTGATTGCGCCATTTCCATCAACGGCAAACCAGAGCTTGTGGGATGGTCCGACTTGAAGCCTGGGTCACTGGTCGTTGATGTCGGGTGTGGACGTGGCCGCTCGCGCAAGCAGTTCGAGGACGCGGGCGCTCATTGGCTTGGTGTCGAACCATTTAGTGGCGGCGCCCACTCGGTACAGGCCTCTGGTGAGACACTTCCTTTCGCCGACTGCTCTATCGACCTTGTGTTTTCAAACGCGGTGCTTGAGCACGTACCCGATGTGGTTAAGGCGTTCGAGGAGACTGCTCGTGTCTTGAAGCCCGGCGGCTTGTTCGTCGGGTACGTTGCTTTCATGGAGTGCTTTCACGAGATCTCGTACTCTCACCTTTCGTTCAAAGCGCTCGAGTCGTACGCCGAGATGAATGGGATGGTTCTCGATGAAGTCTCGGGCGGCACGGGTTTCGGAATCGACTACCACTTGGGCGTGCTTCTTTACCCTCTGCCGATCGGGTGGCTAAAGACGATCATCCGCCGATCGATTCGGGGAACTATTCGTCTCAAGTCGCGTGTTGGGTATGTAGGTCTACGTATAAAGCGGCGGGCGTCGCATCGGGAAGCCCGAGAGCTTTCGACCTTGTATTACCAAGTCGAATGTCTGCGGCAGTCGCATGGCTTCTCGTTTCGCATTCGGAAGCTTGATTAAACGCATTTCGCCCGGGGCCTTCAATCATTGACCACGAATGATCGATAGACGTCTCGGTCGGCTTCATCAACCCGCTCGCAATATCGAGGGCCAGTGTCCAGCGAGACGTTCTGACTCTGCGACTGAGATGTGTGTTCGGTCGCCCTAGACCGGGTTTCCTTTGCGGCTGACTTCGGAGACGCCGCTACTGCAAATTTCGTCAAGGAAGTCGATGTGGCACCATGGTCTCGTTCGACGAAGAGCTCTCCTGGCCCAAACTGCTCGACGGCGGCCGACTCATCGGTGTGGCCCCGGGCAGCCTGAGTCGATCTCGCTCGACGGCGGCGAGGTAGAGGTGCTCAACGAGTTCGCCGACACGTACCGGCTGCAGCAGCTCCCCGAGCCAATCGAAGCTGCCTGCGGTGCTGCACTTCCGGACGTCGGATTCATCGAGGCGTCGATCGCTAGCCGCCCTCGCCGTCGCTGAGTGTCAGACGGCGATGATACTGTCGCGACCCCGAACGTAGGAGCGCTTCATGTCCTTTGAACTACCCGTCGTCCCGCACGCAGACCGGTCGTTGCCGGGCGAGCTCGAACTTGGCGCATTCTCGGTCTCGCTGAATGTGGCCGACCTCGAAGCGTCACGGCTCTTCTACGGTCACCTCGGCTTCGTCGTCTCGGGCGGTTCAGTCGATGAGAGTTATCTCATTCTCAAGAACGGGGAAACCACGATCGGTCTCTTCCACGGGATGTTCGACAGCAACATCTTGACGTTCAACCCCGGGCTCACGAACCGCATGGAACGCATCGAAGAACACACCGACGTACGTGTCATCGACAACTCGCTTCGTGAGGCTGGGGTCGAGCTCACCACACCCATCGACCCCGAAGCCGGAGACAGTGGGCCAGCACACATTGCCCTGGTCGACCCCGACGGCAACTCGATCTTGATCGATCAGTTCTTCTAGGCGGGTTCTGAGGTTCGCAGGCAGTAGAGATCGGTCGCGCCTTCGCTGACCGAAAGCTCGAAGCCGTTCTTCGCGAGCACACGGGCGGAGGCCTGGTGGCCGGTCTCGACCCCCGCCCTGAGTGTGACCTGCTCGGGCAACATGCGCGCCCAGGTCACGAGCCCGGCGACGATCTCCGACGCGAACCCCTGACCCCAGTGCATCTCATCGAGTAGGTAACCGACGCGGAAGTCGGTGCCGTCGAGCTCGGTCGTCGACTCGAAGAGCAACACCAACCCAACCGGGGTGTTGGCCGTCTTGTCGAGCACGAGCAGCGTGGGCGACTCGGCATCTCGCTCTGCGATCCACCGCTGTGTGCGATCGAGCGAGAACTCGCCTCGCCAGTCTTCTGGCAGTGCTCTGGTCACCGACTCGGTGAGCATCGGCGTCACCATTGCTGCAAGGTCATCGTTCTCGACGAGCTCGTGCCACGGCCCCACCACGAGACGTTCGGTTTCGAAACGGCAGGCTGACGCCAGTGGTTGATCCACACCTCAGATCCTGCCAGGTGCGAAGTCGTCACACCCGAGCAGCACCAAACCGTCGACGGTGTTTGCCGGGCGTAATGCCTCGCTCTCGCTGGAAGACCTGGCGAAGCAGTTCGCTTGAGCTGTAGCCCGATCGTCTGGCGACGGTTTCGAGGTCGACGCTGGTCGTTTCGAGCAGGTCGACCGCACGTTGCAAGCGCACCGAGTCGACGTGTCGGGCCACGGTGGTTCCGGTCTCTGCCCGAAACAGGCGAGCGAAGTGGCGCCGGCTGAGCCCCACACGGTCGGCCAACGTGGCCACCCGGTGGTCGGCGCTGACGTCTTCGAGGATCGCGTCGAGGGCCTGCTGCACCGCAGGGTTCTCCGTCTCCACCCTTGTTGGCCCGCCGTTGATGAACTGTGCCTGACCACCCGGCCGATGCCGATACATCACCAACCAGCGGGCGACCTCGCCGGCGACCTTCGGCCCGTGATCCTGCGCAACCAACGCGATCGCGAGATCGGCACCCGAGCTCGCGCCGCCGCTCGTGGTCACCGGGCCGTCTTGTGCGTAGAAGGCATCCGCATCGACGTCGACCTCGGGGTACGTCTCGGCGAGCTCGGCGCACATCGCCCAATGCGTCGTCGCCCGCCGTCCATCGAGCAAACCGGCATGGGCGAGCGCAAACGCACCGTTGCAGATCGACACCAGTCGGTGGGCCCGAGCCGCCAGCTCGACGACCGCCGCGGCGAACGCGTCGTCGACGAGGTCAGCGGCATTCGTGAACGACCCCGGGATGATGAGCGTGTTGACCCGCTCGTTGCGCGCCAGCTCGCTCGTCGAGAGGCCGAGGCCATTGCCGGCTGCGATGTCGCCGCCGTCGACCGAGCGCAAGACCGTCTCGTAGGCGGCACGACGCAACACCCGATTGGTGGTGTCGAACACGTCGAGCGGGCCCGCCACGTCGATCAATTGCACGCCGGGCACACACAGAAAGAGCACTCGGTCGGTGGAGTTGTGCATGTAGTCCCAAATCCTGGGGTATATGTCCTTGTGGACACACGGTAGATCTTGAACACTGCGAAGACAAGCCCTCGAAGGAGCCAGCATGTCCATGCACGACCGTCAACCACAGACCGCCACCGCAATCGCCGCAGTCGACCTACTCGCCACCGCAGCCCCAGATTTCCTCGTCAATCACAGCTACCGGACGTACGACTTCGGCATGTTGCTCGTCGACTCACCCGCCGACGTCGACCCCGAAGCCGCCTTCGTCGCGAGCATGCTCCACGACATTGGTCTGACCCCCGCGTTTCGCGGCGCAGACTCGTTCGAGCTCGTGGGCGCAGCACACGCGGCGCGTTTCCTCGAAGATCAGGGATGGGAGACCGACCGCATCCGCCTCGTCGAAACCGCAATCATCCGACACGCCGAGCTCAACCCCATCGACGACCCGGTCTGTCGGGTGGTCCAAGCCGGCGCAGCCCTCGACGTGGTCGGCGCACCAAAGTCTGCGATCGATCTCCCCGAAGTCGCCGAGACCCTCGCTCGATATCCGAGGCTCGGATTCACGAGCCAGATCTCCGAGGCGTTCACCAACGAGGTCGCCGCCCAACCAGAAGGCCTGTTCGCCGGGCTCGCCGCGCTCGGAGACTTCGTGGCCCTCGTCGAGGCCAACCCGTTGTGCGTCCACGACGAGGCAGTGCCCAGCTGAGGCGAGGTCTCTGCTCGCCAATCCGAAAGGCCGCTGGCTCCGAACAACGGTCATGAAGCTCGACGATCTGCGCGTGCGACAATGGGTGACGTGAACCCCTTTCGCCGGCGCGGCGACACCGATGGCCCCGCGCAGGCGTCCGAAGTCGATCGCACCAGTGCGACGCTCGCTGCCGCAGGGCGAGGCAACGAAGAGGCGTTCGGCGAGTTCTACGACCTCACCGCATCGCTCGTCTACGGCGTGATACTCAAGGTCGTCCGCGACCCCGCCATGGCCGAAGAGGTCACCCAAGAGACGTTCGTCGAACTCTGGCGGCTCGCCCCTCGATACGACGCAACACGGGGGAGCGCGAAGAGCTGGACGGCCACGATTGCGCACCGCAGAGCCGTCGATCGGGTCCGCTCCGAACAGTCACGACGCAACCGTGAAGACCGCGACCACGAGCGACGAACCGAGAACGAAAGCGACACCACCGCAGAAGTTGTCATCGACCGCCTCGACCACACCCGGGTGCGAAATGCCCTCGACGCGCTGTCCGACACGCAACGAGAAGCGGTGACGCTTGCCTACTACCAAGGGCGCACCTATCGAGAGGTCGCCCTTTTGCTGGACGTACCCGAAGGAACGGCAAAGACCAGAATCCGCGACGGCCTCATCCGCCTCCGTGATCACTTTGGAGTCGACTCATGAACGCAAACAACCACGACCTCCATCATCTCGCCGGCGCCTACGCGCTCGACGCCCTCGACGCCGAAGAACGTCGCGCGTTCGAAGCCCACTACCCAACCTGCGACATCTGCATCGGAGAGGTCGAAGACTTCCGCGAGATCGGCGCCATCCTCGCCGAAGGCGTCGAAACCGCACCACCAAGCGACCTCAAGACCCAGATCATGGCCGAGGTCGGCCAGACCCGACAGATCTCACCGCTCGAGTCCGAGACCGTCGTCGACCTCGCCGAACAACGCCAGCGCAAGTCACGTCTGCCCCTCGTGCTCGCCGCCGCGGCTGCAGCCGTGGTCGTGGTCATCGGGCTCCTCAGCGTGCTCAACGGGTCGTCGGAGAACGACACCGAACCCGTCCTCGCCGCACCCGACGCCGTCGTCACGAACCTCGAAGGTGAGGTTGGCTCGCTACGCATCGTGTGGAGCGACGAGCTCGACATGGTGGCCATCTTCGGCAACGACCTCGCCGATCCGGGCGTTGGCATGGCCTACGCCCTCTGGTTCGTCGAGGCCGACGGCGTCACCCCGGCCGCGCTGTTCACCGTCGACGACGACATGGTGCGCATCGCCGAAACCGTCGACGACATCGACCCGATCGCCTGGGGTGTCACCATCGAACCCGACACCGGCTCACCCCAACCCACCGGCGAAATCCTGTACCTGGGCGAGCTCTAGCGCCGTAGAATTCCCCCATGTCGCCGCTGCGCTCGAACGATCCCTGTTGGTGTGGGTCTTCCCGCAAGTTCAAGCGTTGCCACGGCGACCGCGCACTCCTCCAACGGCCGATCGTTGCACTCGGAGAGCTCTCGCCTGAACGCGCCGTGCCCGAATCGATCGTTCGCCCGGACTATGTCGCAAGCGGAAGTCCAGGGACTCCTCGGGGGCGTCAGATACAAACCGATGAATCGCTCGAACGACTCCGGCGCGCCTGCTCGGTGGCCGCCACGGTCTTGCTACAAACCGGCGAAGCTGTTGCTCCGGGCGTCACAACCGACGACCTCGACGCGCTCGCACACGACACCTACATCGCGCATGGCGCCTACCCCAGCACGCTGCACTACGGCGGCGCTCGCGACTACCCCAAGTCGATCTGCACCTCGGTCAACGGCGTCGTCTGCCACGGCATCCCCGACAGCCGACCCCTCGAAGGTGGCGACATCATCAACATCGACGTCACCGCGTACATCGACGGCATGCACGGCGACACCTCGGCGACGTTCTGCGTCGGAACCGTCGACGCCCCGACCGAGGCCCTCGTCGATGCCACACGCGAAGCGACACTCCTCGGCATCGGCGCGGTCAAACCAGGAGCTCCACTTCGGGTCATCGGAGACGTCATCGAACCCTTCGCCCGCTCGCTCGGCTTCGGCGTCGTGCGCGAATACGGCGGCCACGGCATCGGCGAAACATTCCACGCGGCGCCACACATCAACCACTGCATCACCCCCTCGGACACCGCCCGCTTCGAAACCGGTATGACCTTCACGGTCGAGCCAATGCTCACCACCGGCATGTCCGACTACATCCAAGCCGACGATGGATGGACCGAACACTCCGTCGACGCCATGCCATCCGCGCAGTTCGAACACACGGTTCTCGTCACCGAAGACGGGGTCGAAATCCTGACCGTCACCGAGGATGGAAAGACCGCCGTGGGTTCGGTCGAATAGTTTGAACGCGGACTTCGCCGCTAGTTGTTTTCGACGCGAGAGGCGTGCCTGAAGGGGGACTTTTTCGCGCGAAGCGCTACTTTCGAGTCCCAGGCATGTGGATATTGACGCTCTATGTGTCGATCACGTGAATCTGTGGAGATGTCTCCTGAAACGGCAAACCTTTCGTGAGTGCGGCGGCGTGTACGGGCCATGGAACTCGTCCTGCACGCACCCTCGGATTTCTCGAGGTTGTTACTCCACAGTGCAGCGCGCGTCGACGTCGTGGACCTTTCCATGACGTCCGACGAAGAGTTCGAAAAGTTCTTCACGGCAAACTTCGATCGCCTGGTTCGCTCGGTCACGGCAATATCGGGTGACGCCGAGGTTGCGACCGACTCCGTGCAGGATGCCTTCATCAAGGCCTACGCCCGCTGGTCGCAGCTCAAGAAGTACGACGACCCCACGCTGTGGGTTCGACGGGTGGCGATCAACAAGAGCCGAGACACCCGACGGTCGTTTTTGCGACGCCGCGCCCGCGAAGACCGGTTCGACGATCCGACCGTTGCCGAGCAAGCCGTCGTGTGGCAATCCGATGCCGAGATCGACGTCGAAGGTGTGCTTCACCAGCTCAGCCCGCGCCAGCGCAGTGTTGCTGCGCTGTTCTATCTCGAGGACCTTTCGGTCGCGGAGATCGCCGCCAGCCTCGACATCTCCGACGGTGCAGTGAAGTTCCACCTCAACAAAGCTCGCACGAGTCTCCGTGTGCTCCTCGGACATGAATCCGTGGGGGACACATGAGCGACCCCATCGACGATCTCATCCGAGACCAGATGCGCGACTCGTTCCCCCTCGCGCAAGACCGCTCCAGCGCAGCGAGCACCCTCGCAGCTCTCCAGCCCAAGATGCAGCGAGCACGCTCGGTCCGACGCGCGACACAAGCATCTGTCGCGATGATCGGGGCCAGTGCGCTCGTCGTTGGGCTCTTGGCGGTTCTTCCCCAATTCGGCGAGTCCGAATCCGAAGTGAACCTGGCTGGGTCGACCTCGAGCACCGTGGCTGACGATCCAACCGGTTCGAAGGCGCTGGCATCACCAGCGTCCACCGACGCTCTCGGTCGAAGCATCGAGGAACCGTCGAACACGACCGTCGAGCCATCGACGACCGTGGAGCCTTCGACGGGGGCTGAGCCGGCATCGGACGCGCAAGCGACCGTTGTCGCGCCGACGACGACGGTCGAACCCGCAACCACCGTCGAAGCCACCACCGAAGCGCCTACGACGACGGCTGACTCCGCCACGACAACGGCTGCACCGAGCACCACGGCGGCAACGAGCACTACCGCGGCGCCCCCGACCACCGAGTCGCCAACGACCACCGAACCAGACGCCGACACCATTTCGAGTTCGTGTGGCTCCATTGAAGTTGCACTCGTCGGATCAGGAATTGCGCTGGTGTCGACCGACCCCAACTCAGGTTTCAACGTTGATGTGAAGGACAGCGGTCCGTCGGAAATCGAGGTCCGCTTCGACGGTTCCGGCTCGGATTGCGAGATAAACGCCGAGAACCGTGGCGGTCAGCTTTGGAGCGACGTCGACAACGACAGCGAGTGACAACATCACGCGAACGACATGTTCGCAAACAATCCGCAAAGAAATTGTAATAAAGCCAAACCTGACCCCCTGGCGGTGACGTGCTCTACCTGTAAGGAGCACCATGGAAATCACTGCAACAACTGCCAAGTACGCCTTCATCCTCTGCAGCGTCGGGGGCGCAGCCGCTGGGCTGAACCTCGCGGTGATGGAATTGGGCAACCCACCAGCGGGTGACTCCTCCGAAGAAGTCACCTCCGCAGTTGGCTCCGAGACCGTCACGTCCGACACCGGAGAACCGATGCAGGTGGTCGTCGACGTACCGGTCGTGGTTCCCGACGAAGTCGTCGCCGCAGGCCTCGCACAACAAACAGCCGAGGTCGGTACCGGACCACAGAACAACGGCTCACTCGTGCCAATCGGCGCAGCGGTTCCCGCAGTTCCGGCCGTACCAACGTCGGACACCGCCGCGCCCACCACAGCCCCACCGGTGGCACCGGTTGCCACCGTGCCAGCGAAGGCGCTGAAGAACTCCGGAACCGCGGCCAGCTCACCCGCCCCCACCACAGCTGCGCGCGACACCACAACCACGGCCGCACCTCGCGCCGTCGTCGACGACAGCCGAGACGAGACAACGACCACTCGAGCAGCGTCGACGACCCGAGCCACCACAACAACGAGGGCTCCATCGACCACAGAGGCCACGACGACCACGCGTGCTCCGTCCACGACGGAAGCGGTCGCCGCCACGCAGTACCTGTACTACGAGTTCCCCGGGGTCGCATCGCAGATCATCGTTGCCCAACACGGCGACGGGTCACTCGAATTCTGGTCGGTCACACCTGAACCCGGGTGGGGCTACTTCGTCGAAGACGGCGGACCTCATGAGGTCGAGCTCGAGTTCGAGGGCGATGGTGATGGCGAAGCCGAATGGAAGCTCGAATATGACGACGGCGACCTTCGAGTCAGAAGGGACCGATAGCGATGACGGAACTCACACCCGCTGAACGAATCGCAGCCCTTCAAGCAAAGCGAGCCGCAAAGCAGCCAGCGCCAGAGCCCCAACGAGCACCCGAGCCGGCGCCAGTCGTTGATCCCTTGGCCCAGGCGCAGGCCCGAGCCCAAGCAACGGTTCCGGTTCCACCACCGGTACCCGGCACCCAGGCCGCTCGCCCTGCGGTTGGTGAGCCCCTCACCTTCGCCGCACCGACGCCACAGGCACCAACTCCATCTCCCACCCGAGGCCGTCGATCGCAGGACGCCAGCCGAACGATCACGATCAGCAAACCATCGCCGCAACGAGTCGTTGCCGCGGGGGTCTCGGTCATCTCCTTCGCCGCGATGACGGTGGCAATGGGGCCGCTGACCGCACAGACTGTCGAGACGGCAGAGGGCGGCGAGGGCGGCGAGGCCGAAGCCGACACCGCAGTCGCCAACCCGACAACTGCGCAGGTTCCCGAACCGGCCGGAGACGTCGTCGTCGAGGTCATACCGAACTATGTGCCAGTGGCCGAAGACGGAACCCCGTTGCCTGAAGGGACACTGCAAGAAGACGGCACCCTCGCCGCACCGCTCGACGCTCAAGGCGGAGCGGTCGTGCCCACCGAACTACTCGACGTCGAAACTCAGCAAAGCCTGAGCAACGACGCCACGTCCGCTGAAACAGCAGCTCCCGCTGGAACAGTTGCGCTCGATGACACCGCCGCCCCGGTGCCCTCAGCTGTTCCAGCGGAGAGTGCGGCTCCAGCCGCAGCGGCAGCTCCGGCTCCGACGAACGCTCCTGCGGCTACAGCGGCTCCGACCACGACGGCTGTTCCAGATGCAACCGCAGCACCAAAGGCTGCGGCCCCGGCAGCGACGAACGCTCCCGCCGCGACTGCGGCACCAGCAACCGCCGCTCCAACCACAGCTGCGCCCACGACGGCCGCGCCGACGACCGCCGCACCCACCACGGCTGCGCCAACCACCGCCGCTCCGACTACGGCGGCTCCCACCACGACCGCCGCTCCGACCACGACGGCCGCCCCTCCGCCACCGCCAAAGAGTGAGGCAAGTGGCTGAGGATGGAGCACGTCGAATTTCGAGCCATGGGCAGCAAATGCCGCATCGTCATCGACGGTGGGCCATCCGGTAGCGCAGAACGCGCTCGGAAGATGGTCGATCGGCTCGAACGCGCGTGGACCCGGTTCGACAGGAACAGTGAGATCTCCGCGCTCAACAACAACGCCGGAAACTTTCAACTCGTGTCGACCGACACCTACACGCTCGTCGATCATGCGGTCGCTGCCCAACACGCAACCCGAGGCCGCTTCAATCCGCTCATGCTCCAGCAGCTGCAGGCGCATGGCTACAGCACGACCTGGGCTGATGGGCCAAGCGCCCCGAACCAGCTCGGCTCCACCCCGGCAACGTTCGAGTCCATCGAACTTCTCCCCGAGGTGATGGGCGTCTCCATTCCCGCATCGGGTGCCTTCGATCCCGGCGGCATCGGTAAAGGTCTCTGCGCTGACTTGGTCACCGAGTTTCTGATCGCGTCGGGTGCCACGACGAGCTCGGTCGAGCTCGGGGGCGACCTCCGAGTGCACGGAACGCCCTGGTACGGCCCCGAATGGCGCATCGGCGTGGCGCACCCCTTCGACGCCGAACGAGAGATCGGCGCGTTCACACCGTCGAGCGGCGCCGTTGCCACCAGCAGTCGTCTCAAGAAGCAGTGGACCGCCGGCGACCGTCGCTATCACCATCTTCTCGACCCCCGAACCGGTGAGCCAGCCGTGACCGACCTGGTGTCGGTGAGCTGCTGCGCAGCGACTGCCTGGTGGGCAGAGGTCGCCGCCAAGGTCGTGCTGATCTCGGGATCTGTCGAGGCGATCGAACTGTTCGACGAACTGGGGGTTCACGGCATTGCGGTTACCGAACACGGCAATGTGATCAAAACTGGAGACGACCCAGCGCTGGCTGACGGTCGCACATATGAAGGGGCGGTGGCATGAACGAGCAGCTGTATTGGTTCGTGGCCAGATCGGGTGGAATCGTCGCGTGGGCGCTCATCACACTTTCGGTGTGTTGGGGTCTGTTTCTCTCGACGAAGGCGGCGGCCAAGGCCAGCCAGCCGAAGAAGCTCCTCGACCTGCACCGGTTCCTCGGTGGCCTGAGCGTGGTCTTCACGGCGATCCACGTCGCCGGTTTGGTTCTCGACAACTACGTCCATTTCGGCTGGTACGAGATCCTGGTGCCCTGGGGCTCAGAGTGGAAGCCGACGGCGGTCGCCTGGGGCGTCATCGCCATGTACATGCTCATCGCCGTCGAAGTGACGTCGTTGCTCATGAAACGGATGCCTCGTGCCGTGTGGCTGCAGATCCACCGCCTCAGCTTCGGCCTGTACATCTTCGCGACGCTCCACGGGCTGCAAGCGGGAACCGACACGATGAACACGTGGTACCGCATGGCCATGCTGGCATCGATCAACATCGTTGCGTTCCTGACCGTCATTTTGGTCTTTGCCCACCGCAAGGCCGCTCAGGCGAAGGCTGCGGCCGAAGCCGCCAAGGTCGCGAAAGAAAGCCAGACCGTCTCCGTCTGAGAAGAGCCGTCGTCGTCGAGCGTTACCAGCGGTGCGCAACGGTGAGCGATTGTTCACCCACAAGAACCGAAGAGTGTGATGGCTTCGTCGAGTGCTCGACGAACTCTTGTTCATGAGAGATGATCCGGCCGGCGAAACCTCGGCTGCGAATCTGGCCAGCCACATGTGCCACGTGTTCAGCCGGGATGAACAAGAACACGACGGTGGCTCCACGGAGGTCGAACGTATTGGCGTCACCATGCTCGACCGATATCCGGTGCTCGAGGTCTGCGTCGCGCACCCGATCTCTGGCGCGCTCGACCAGAAGCGGGTCCTGTTCGACCCCGGTTGCTCGACAGTTGAAATGCGCCACCGCATGTACGAGGACCCGACCGTCTCCGCAACCAAGGTCGATGAGGTGATCATCACTTTCGAGATCGGCGAACTCGAGAAGCTGATCGATCAAATCGACCGGTGTGCTGAGAATCGGACCCAACGGCAATGGCTCGCCAACGGAACCGAGCAGACGTTCCTTCACCAGCCGAAAAGGGCGGATCGCGAAATAGGTCCACCACGCGGCGCGGGGAACTGTGACGGCATTCCAGTCGCGAGCTGTTGGTCGAAGTACGCCTGGTACCGAACGGGCGATCGGACTGTCGGGCCACGACATCATTACCGTTCTGGTGACGTCACCGAGTTGCACGAATGTGCGCTCGGGATTGGTGCGAAAGAACACCTCTTCGGCGGCGCCCTCGAGAGACTGCCACGCCACGTATCCGTCGGCGATCAGCTTGTGCGACATCGATTGAGCTGCGCCTCGGCTGCTGCACTTGATCGTCACGAGGTGCAGCTGGCCTGACGAATCTGCCCCGACGCTCACGTCGAGATCGCCGGAGAGTCTGGACAAGCGATCGGCTTCGTCGAGGGTGCTCTGGTGGATCCGCTCGCAGGTGTCGACGATCAGCTTTGCCGACGCATCGCCCTCGAGGGCACGCGCTTCGGCCACTGGCCAGAGGCGTTGCTGGGATGCGGCATGGCGAAACTGCGCCTCGGCATCGTGGGGAGGCTGGTTGAGTGACATGGGTTGTGTCCGACTGCTCGAAGGAAGGTCTGACCGCCTCCCAGAACATGGTTAGCGCAGTTCGACCGGCGCCGTCGTTCAGTCCGCGTACAAACTGCGTCGATATCCGACTTCGTCTGCTGTGCACGCTGCCGACTGCGTCGCCGTGTTGGGTCTGGCTGGCATTCGTCGTCGATACTGAGGGCCATGCAGCGCCAACGAGGCAAGCGATCTGAAGTCGATACCGGTCTGAGCATCGTTGGTTGGCGAGAGTGGGTGGAGATGCCCGAGTTCTCAGCCGGGCCCCTCAAAGCCAAGATCGACACCGGCGCCCGAACGTCGGCACTTCACGCGCACCGGCTCGAGCTGATCTCGGTCGGAGACGACATGATGGCACGCTTCGAGATTCTTCCGAACCAGGGCAGCGACGAGCAGGGGGCCGTTGTCGAAACGCCGGTGCTCGAACAACGATTGGTTCGCTCGTCGAACGGGGCCGATGAGCTCAGACCCCTGATCCGGACCGATCTCACCCTTGGCGCACACACCTGGAAGATCGAAATAACCCTCTCCGATCGAGAGCTCATGGGCTTCCGGATGCTGATCGGCCGGAACGCTCTACGCAATCGGTTCATGGTCGACCCGAATCGCTCGTATTGCGCTGGCGTCTGAGACGAACGATCATCGACCATGAGCTCCTCGTTGACGATCGGCATCCTCTCTCGGGCACCGCAGAGTTACAGCACGGCACGACTGGTCGAGGCAGCGCGAGATCGCGGACACAACGTTCGGGTGCTCGACACCCTTCGTTTCGCCATCGACCTGTCGGGGAAACAGCCCGATATGCAATATCGAGGCAAACCAGTTCCGGACCTCGACATCATCATTCCGCGGATCGGAGCATCGATCACCTTCTTTGGTTTGGCCGTCGTTCGCCAGTTTGAGCAGATGGATGTGTTCACGCCGAACAGCTCCACGGCGATTGCGAACTCGCGGGACAAACTCCGGGCGAACCAGATCCTGTCGCGCCACGGCGTCGGCCTTCCCGCCACTGCGTTCGTGCGAAACCGCGCCGACGTGTTGCCCGCGATCGAACGTGTCGGCGGGGCACCGGTGGTCATCAAACTTCTCGAGGGCACGCAGGGAATCGGCGTGATCCTCGCTCCGGACACCACGGTGGCCGGCGCCGTGATCGAGACGTTGCAGAGCACGAAACAGAACGTGCTCGTCCAGCGGTTCATCGCGGAGAGCAAAGGCAAAGACGTCCGAGCCCTTGTGGTCGGCGACCGAGTGATCGCTGCCATGCGCCGGGTTGCCGAAGGCGACGAGTTCCGGTCGAACGTCCACCGTGGTGGTCGAGCTGAGGTGATCGACCTGCCCGAGGAGTACCGCAAGGTCGCAGTCCAGTCGGCACAGATCATGGGCTTGCGCGTCGCTGGCGTCGACATGCTCGAGTCCGATGATGGCCCGATGGTGATGGAGGTCAACTCCTCGCCCGGGCTCGAGGGCATCGAAGGAGCCACCGAGCTCGACATCGCCGGTGCCATCATCGACTACACGGTCACCCAGGTGGCATTCCCCGACATCGATGTCCGCCAACGCCTCACCGTGTCGGCGAACTACGGGGTCGCCGAGGTGCAGATCAATGAGGGCGCCTCGATCCTCACCGACAGCCCGACCGTTGGCGACCTCCGGGCCATGGACATCACGGTGCTCACGTTGCATCGAGACGCGACGGTCATTCCGAACCCGAAGGACACCCGCGCCATCGAGGCCGACGACCGGTTGTTGTGCTTCGGCAACCTGGAGGTGTTGCGAGCGCTCGTGCCGACGAGGACCCAACGCCGCCGCCAGCCAGCGATCAAACCTCTCGACTCGGAGATCTAGCCAACAGCAGCGTCGCCGCTGCCTCCGGATTTGGCCGGACAAAGCTGTTGCATATGACACGTGCGCTCATCGCGACCGGCCTTGGCGCTACGGTGACACTCGCGCGACCCTCGACGTATACCCAAAAGAGCAGGTCTACTGATGAAAACAAATCGTTTGAGTGCATGGCGGCCTCCAGTGGCGATCATGTTGGCAGTCAGCGTCGTCATGGCGGTTGTCTTGGCAGTGTCTCCAGCGGGCGCCCAGGACTATCGAACAGGCGAGCCCGGCGACTTTGTTGTGTTCATCGACCGCGACGACATCCCGGAGGGCAGCACCTGCACGGTGTTGTTCGAGAACAACTTTTCGTCGCATCCGGGCAACGTGGCGAGCGCTCGCTCCAGCCTCGAGCGTGAAGTGCATGCCAACTTCGAGGACGGGTCCGGTGAAACCCTCGTGCTGACGATCGAGTCCGACGGCGTACTCTTCGCCGGTGTCCGATTGGGCGAGACCGGCGGTACGTCCACCAACGTCGGATTCACGTGTGCCCCAACGCCCACCACGACGGTGCCCACGGAGGCCACGGTCGTTCCGACGGAGACCACCGTTGCTCCCACGGAATCCACAGTCGTTCCGACGGAGACCACCGTCGCTCCTACGGAGACCACGGTTGCTCCGACAACAACAGAAGCCGTCGCAACCACGACCACCGAAGTCATCGACACCGAGGTCCAGGGTCAGGTCGAGGAGCAACCGGCACCGCAGCTGGCAGTCACGGGCCGAACCCAGCAGGCTGCACTTGGGTTCGCCCTCCTCTCCGTCGGTCTAGGCATCCTGCTCATGGCCATGAGCGCCCTGGAACCACGCACACAGCCATAACGGCGCCTCGGATCCTGCCGCAGTGACGGCTTTTGGTCCTCCGACTCGAATAACGTCACAATGGTGGTTGACGCGGGCGACGTGCGACCAGGATCAAGATGTCCAACTTCACTTTCATGACAGAGCGACGATCGATTGATCGGTTCTCTTTCGAGCGCGCTCGCACCTCTCTTTCGCAGGTTCTGTACCCCGTCCGCTGGATCGTCGCTCTGACGCTGGCGGCGATCGTCATCATGGTCTTCATGTTCGGCGCGACGTTCATCCGGACGGGCGAGATCGGCATTTCCTCCGACCTTGGAACTTCGGGTGTGCAGGGCGATCTCGACGGCATCGTTCTCGACGGACGAGCCGCCTTCAACCTCGATGAATCCAGCCCGCTGGCCGCAGCCGATGCCGCTCTCGACCGCGCCGCCGAGATCCTGATCGGTCGGGATGACCTCGACATTGCGGTCATTGGCCACGCCCGCGTCGAAGGCAACGAGGAGTTCGACAACGTTCGCCTCAGCGAACGGCGGGCACTGCTCGTCATCGACGAACTCGTGGAGCGAGGCGTCAGGTTCGAGCGGCTGATCCCGGTCGCCATGGGCTCAGAAGAGTCACGCAGCACGGCGTGGACCGGCGAAGAACTTGCCATCGACCAGCGCGTCGAGCTCGTTGTCGCCAGCCCAGGCTGAGCCGAGTGAGCGCGCTGAGGTCAGTTCGACGGTTCGTCGGTCACCTCTGCCGGCGCCCGATCTGAAGAACGACGTCTCGGAGCCGCCTCGCCAAGCGGTACAAAAATGGTCCGCCCGAAATCGAGCGGTCGGCGTGAGTGTGCGAGAACGCGACGACCCACCTCGGAGGGACCCGCTGGGCGGGGAAGCGTGATCCACCTGGCGCGGGCGAACAGCAACAACGACACGATCGACATCACCGCCATTCCGAGGAGGATCCAGATCCAAGCGGACTCCGATTCGCTCCCTGGCAGATTCGGAACGTTCATCCCGAAGAACCCGGCCACGAAGGACAGCGGCAGAAGGATCGCCGCGTAGATCGTCAAGACCTTGTTGATCTCGGTGGCCGCTCGAGCCTCGGCGCCGCGATACGCGTCGAGTGCGGTGAATAGCTCGGACCGCACACCCTCAATGGCGTGATCGATCCGGGTCGAGCTGTCGAACGCGTCCGAGAACCTGCGCTGTCCCCGTGTGCTCAGCAGCGAGCTTGTCGAATTGCGAAGCTCAGCCAGGCTCTCCACTTGCGGCCGAAGAGTTCCACGGATCGTCGAGAGTTCAGTGCGAAGGAAAGTGACGTCACGCAAAACGTCGCGATCGGCGACGAGCGCTCGCTCGATCAACTCGTCGATCTGTTCCTCGAAGCTCGAAACGATCGAGCCCCATCGACGCATCATGACCGAAGCGATTCGTGCCGCAACGACGTCGGGGCTGCAATCCGTGAACTCGACGTTGCGTTGGACGTCATGCCACAAGAGGTCGACGCTTCTCGACTTGCCGCTGCGAACCGTGATCAACATGTTGTTCGTCAGGAACATGTCGACTTCGTACGTCTCGACCTCTTCATCAGACGACTCCGAAAGTCCATGGAGCACGATGAGCATGTTGTCGCCGAAATCGTCAACCTTCGACAGGTCGACGTCATCGACCGCATCAACCATGGCGAGTCGATCGAGACCAAATCGCTCTGCGATCAGAACCAGCTGCTCGCGATCTGACGTCTCCGCGTCGATCCACGTCCACTCGTTGGGGTCGGCCGAATGGAGCTCGTCGAGCGAAATGGGCACCGCCGTGGAGTGCGGAGACCAACGAACCATCCGAAGCGTTGTCACCGGCAGATCGTACAACCTCACCGACCTGCACTGTCTGCGTGCAAGCGGGCGTGGACGTCAGTCGTTGCGATAGAAGTCGAACGCCGGCTTCTGTGGCGCCGTCGACTCGGGCTGACTTCGCTGCTCGCGGAGCAACGCCTTGAGGTCGAGGATCTCCTTCTCGAGCTCGGCGATGCGAGCTTCTTTGACTTCGAGCCTCTGCTCGAGCGTCAGCTCCTCGGTGAAGAACTGCTCTTTGATGGCGCGCACCCGTGCCAGCCGTTGCTGTGCAATCGTGGGGCGCCTACTCGCCATGCCAGAAACGTTACTCCTGCAGCCGATTCTGGTCACGTCAGTATTTCGTTGAAGCTGCTGCCTGGATCACGCGCAGCGAATCGCGAAGGCGCCCTCGGCCTTTTCACCTGGCGCGTCCGGTCCGCCAATCGAGTCGAAGACCGCCGTGCCTTCGAGGGCGCTTCCGAAGATCGAAACGGTCAGTTCGTGGACCGAGACGTTCCCTCGGGCATACCAAGCAACTTCGGTGTCGTCCTCACGACGGCCTTCGAACGCGACGATGATCTCGTGTCCGACGCCGGTGTCGAACCGTTCGATCGTCGCCGTGCCTCTTCCCACTGCATCGACAGGACCCTCGGCCAACGCAAAGCGGAATGTACCGTCGTCATAGGTGTTGCAGATGCCCGCGTCGAGCTCGAATCGTTCTCCCTCGATCTCGATCACCATCACGTCTTCGGCAACCTGGCTCGACGTGATGTTCTGATCACTCTCCGCCATGGCGAGGCCTTCCGGTTCACTGCCAATTGGCGCGCTGTCCCCGCAGGCGGCGAGCAAGATTCCAAGCGCGAGAAGGGCGGAACGCTTCATTCCGAGAAACTCGGCGCGACGCGCGTTCGGGTTTAGCAGACCGGGTCGTTCGACTCAGACGAAATCCAACGTGATGCCGAAGTTCTGCTGCAGTACGTCGGCCCAATCAGTTTCGCTCACGGGGGTTTCGGAAACATCGCCGCTGGTAACGGTCTTCAGCCGGTCCTTCAGCAACGTGATGCGATCTGGTCCGCGTTCGAGGAGACGAGTCGCGAACGGCTTGTTGCGCCAGTGAAGATCCTGATCCGAGGACAGGAGATTTGAAGCGGGAGTGAACTCGTCGAGCGTCCGACGAACTCGCGAAAAGCGGCACGACGGCACCGGTATGCCTGAGTCATTGTGCTCGGTGAGCGTTGTCCCCTGCGAGCTGGCGAGGAGTTCAAAGCTCCCCGTTCCACCGTCCTGCGGTCCGAGACGGGTGAGGTCGAGTGGTCGGATGAAGCTCTCGCCGAAACCCACGTCGACGAGATAGGGCCGATCGAGCGTCACTTCGAGTGTCAGGTGATCGATGATCTTGTTCGGCCCGTCGAGCAACACCGCAGCGCCAAGCAACCGAACGTCGAAACCCAACGCCGACAAAAGGGCCGCGAATGCGCCGTTCACCTCGAAGCACCAACCCCCGCGCCTGCGATGCACGACCTTGTCGAGAGACCACGCAAGATCGGTCCGAACCGGCGTCCGACGAACCACATCGAGGTTCTCGAACGGGACGGCCGTCATGTGGACCTGCTGTAGCGCGGTCAGTGTCGCCAGGTCGAGGGTGACCGTCTCCTCGAAGCCGATCCGGCGAAGGTATGCATCGACGTCGACATCGACTGATTGATCGGCAGGGCTCATGACTGTGAACGTTACTGTTCGTGATCGCTGACAAATCGACTCGAAGTCGATCGCCGCCGTTTCCGCTCAACCGACGACCTCGACGTACCGAGCATCTTTCCAATCGACAGGATGCGCAGAACGGAACGAAACATGGCTTTGGTGAATGTGAAGAAGAAGATCGAGAAGTCGGCGGCGAACCTCGGTATGCGCCCGGAGGAAATCGTCATCGCCGGATGCACGACGAACCCGTCGGGAACGATGAAGAAGATGCTGGCCCGAGAACTCGGCGGCGCCGTGGCGGGCGCACTTGCGGGACAGTCCGATGCCACCTCGGTCGACGGCGGAAGCGCTGCGAGGTTCCCGGAGGGACAACACTTCCTCGTCTTGACCAACGAGCGGCTATTCGCTGCGAAAGTGTCGGCCCTCACCGGCAAACCAAAAGAGATCGTCGCCGACTGGTATCGGTCCGAGGTCGAGTCGATCATCGTCGAAGATGGCAAGCTCGCAAAGCCGCTGACGATCATCTTCACCGACGGCACCGCCGTCCAGGTCGAGGGGGCAAAGGGGTCGGACCCCGCCGCGCTCGGCGTGGCGATGGCCGTCTAAACCGACGGGGTGGTTCAGAGCGGTCGTACACTTTCGTCGTGTCCGGACCTCTGCAACTCGAATTTGTCATGTCGGCGTCCGAGCACACGCAGATGCCCGAATCGCTCATCGAGATCGCGGTCGCCGGGCGATCGAACGTTGGCAAGAGTTCCTTGCTCAACGCCCTCGCAAACCGCAACAGCTTGGCCAGAACGTCTAAGACCCCCGGGGCCACTCGGTTGCTGAATGTGTTCGAGCTCCAGCCCGAAGGCTCGGGTAAGTGGATCGTCGACCTCCCCGGCTACGGCTATGCCAAGGCTCCCAAACAGGAACAGAAGCGCTGGGCGCGCATGATCGAGAACTACCTGATCGAACGTGAGAACCTCGGGTTGGTTCTCGTACTGGTCGACGGCGAGGTCGGGCCGACCGCCCTCGACAAGACATCGCTCGATTGGTTCCGGCACATCGGTGTCCCGATCAAGATCGTCGCCACAAAACACGACAAGGTGAAGTCCTCGAAACTCGGCGCACGCAAGAAGGCCGTCCATGAGGCGTGCGGCGTCGAGAAGAAGGACGTCCGTTGGGTGAGCGCGGCCAAAGGCACCGGCATCCCGGAACTACGCGCAGAGATCTATGGATTCTTGGAGTACGAATGAGACACCTTCTCCGATTTGCCGCACTGACCAGTGTGTTCGGGGGTGGCTTCCTTTGGTGGCGTCAAACAAGGGAGAAGGATTCGATCGTCGGTTCGATGGGCAGCGTCGGACGAAATGCCACGGTTGCCGGCGTCGGAGCTCGAACCGGCGGACGATGGGCGGTCACGCAAGCCCGTAAGACGTTTGCTTCAGCCGAGCGTCGTGACGCACTGTCTGCTGAATTCGAGATGAAGACAACCGAGGACGTCGTCGCTTCTCTCGGAAATCTCAAGGGCGCGATGATGAAGGTCGGTCAGATGGCGAGCTATCTGGATCTTGGTCTCCCCGAGAACGCCCGACTGACGCTGGCGCAACTTCAAAGCGAGGCGCCGCCCATGTCGGGCGAGCTCGCCGCTTCCGTCGTCATCGACGAGCTCGGCGAGCACCCCGACGTTCTGTTCTCCGAGTGGGATCCGTCGCCAATCGCTTCGGCCTCGATCGGTCAGGTACATCGAGCGTTGACCCACGATGGGCGCGCCGTCGCCGTCAAGGTGCAATACCCCGGAGTGGCCGACGCTATCGAATCTGACCTTCGGACCAACGACGCTCTGTTCTCCGCATTGAGACTGTTGTTCCCCGGCATCGACACGACGACGATCACCGAAGAACTTCGCGACAGGTTGAGCGAGGAGCTCGACTACCACCTCGAGGCGAAGAACCAGAAGTACTTTGCCGCGCACTTCGACGGCCACCCGTTCATCAACGTTCCCCAGGTCATCGATGAGTACTCGAGCCGCCGAGTCCTGACGTCAGAGCTCGTGGTTGGGTCGACGTTTGCCGAGCTGTTGACCTGGTCAGAGGAAGAACGAAACCTTGCTGCCGAGACGCTCTTTCGGTTCACCTTCGGCTCGATCTATCGACTGGCGGCGTTCAACGGTGACCCGCACCCAGGCAACTACATCTTTCATGGCGAAGGTCGAGTCACGTTTCTCGACTTCGGCTTGGTCAAACACTTCAACGATGACGACACGGCACTGTTCGAATCGCTCATCACCAACATGGTGGTGGAACGCGACTTCCCGGCGTTTCGTCGCACGATCGAGGATGCCGGCCTGTTGAAGCCGGATCAGCCGTTCTCTGACGAGGCGATCGGTGAGTACTTCTCGTACTTCTACGACTTCGTACTCGAGGATCGAGAGTTCACGTTCGACGAGGAATATTCAGCAGCGGGTGTTCGCGCGATATTTGAGACCGGCGGCGAACATGGCGAACTCAAGAAGGTGCTCGATGTACCGTCATCGTTCGTCGTTCTTCAGCGAATCAATCTTGGGGTGATCGCGCTGTTCGCTCAGCTCGATGCTCGCCAGAACTGGCGTCGAATCGGCGAAGAAGTCTGGCCGTTCGTAGAGGCTGAGCCGTCCACCCCGATGGGCCGCTCGATCGAACTCTGGGGACGCGCCAGCGGCAAACGCAACGGCTACGAAGGCCTCTGATTCCTCATTTTGTGCGTGGACTGACCCTCCGAGGGCTGGGTGGATTTGTTAGTTTCGGTGCCATGGCGGCAGATGAGGGAGATGGCCCCAGGGTTATTCCTGGTCCAATCAAAGGAAGCGGCAGCAAGGTGCCCTGGATCATTCTTGCCGTCGCGATCGTGGCGGGTCTCGCGGTCATCGTGAGCGTGTTGCTCGCGGTCATCGTGCTGCGCTCATGAGCACCTCTTGGCGGCGGGTCGAGAAATTCCTTCCAGAATCGGGTAGAAAACTCTCGTGCTGATCGTTGTTTCGCCCGCAAAGTCCCTCGACTACGAGTCGCCTCTTCCCACGAAGAAGTACTCCGAGCCGCTGCTCCTCGACCACAGCGAGAATCTGGTCGGCGTGATGGCGCAGAAGTCGCCCGATGAGATCTCGTCGCTCATGAGCGTCTCGCCTGCGCTCGGCGAACTCAACTTCTCTCGTTTTCAAGAATGGGAGCGGCCGTTCACGACAGAAAACGCCCGGCCTGCCCTCCTCGCGTTCAATGGTGATGTCTACGCAGGCATCGACGCCGCGAACAGTTTCTCCGAGCGCGACTACACCCACGCGCAGAAGACACTTCGAATCCTGTCGGGTCTGTACGGCGTCCTCCGGCCCCTCGATCTGATGCAGCCCTACCGTCTCGAGATGGGCACCAAACTCGAGACGCCACGTGGACACGATCTCTACTCGTATTGGGGCGACACGATCACGGATTCGCTCAATGAGTCGATCGAGGCGAGTCCAGGTGCACGGGTACTCGTCAACCTCGCATCCAACGAGTATTTCGGCGCCGTGAATCCAGCTCGAATCGAGGCGCCAATCGTGTCGCCCGCATTCCTCGACGCGAAGGGCGAGGCCGATCCCAAGATCATCAGCTTCTTTGCCAAACGCGCCCGAGGCGTGATGAGCGCCTGGATCATCAAGAACCGCGTCGCAAGTCGCAAGGCGCTGATGGACTTCGACGGCATGGGCTACCACTACGATCCAGTGCGGTCGAGTGCGGCCCGGCCGGTGTTCGTTCGACACCACGACGCCTGAAACCTGGGGGAACCAATGTCTGATGCAGCAACACCAGGGTGGTACCACGCTGAAGGCGACCCTCCGGGAACCGAGCGTTACTGGGATGGCACGATGTGGACCGAGGGTCCTCGGCCCGTCGGCGGGTTCCCCGCAGCACCTCCCACGCCAGCACCGATGGCGGCGACAGGTCCGGGCGTGTACGGCGGCATGTACTCCGAAGCGAGTCAGTCGACCACCGCAGTCGTTCTCTCGGTACTTGGTCTGTTCTGCTGCATCACCGCGCCCATCGGTGCCTACATCGGCTACCGCGAAAAGGAAGCAATCGACGCGGGCCGCCGCGATCCCGCCAACCGCGGGAAGGCGGTTGCGGCATTGGTGATCGGTCTGAGCTTGTTCGTCCTGTACTTCGGCGGTGTGCTCATGATTCTCGCTGTCGGCGGTCTGACCGCTTGAGTCGAGTCAGCGGTTCGGTGACCACCGGAACGTCTTGAGTGTGATCACTGCGGCGACGATTCCCCAGCCAGCGATCACCAACCAATGGTCCCAAGGCCAGGCAGCGCCGTCGGCGAAGGGGTCGAAACTCTCTTGGAGCGCCTTGTTCAAATGGCTCACCGGGAAGAGGTTTCCGACGGTGCCGACCCAGCTGGGAACCTCGGTGTCGGGAACGAACACACCACTCACGAAGTAGAGCGGGAGAAAGATCGCGTTGGTCACGGCTGGCGCTGCATCCTCTGAGGTGATGATCCTCGTGAGCGCCAGGCCGATAGCGGAGAATGCCATCGCACCGAGGAGCAACGAGATCAAGAGGCTCGGTAGCGTCTCGAACTGCACTTCGACCCCATAGAGAACCCGCCCGACCAGCGAGATGATCACGGTCATGAGAAGTGCGATCACGACACCCGAGAGTGCCTGTGACAACACGAAGATCCAACCGGGAACGGGTGTACCTCGGACGCGCTTGAGAACTCCTCGCTCGCGTCGCGTCGTCATGGTGATGGCGACGTTGACGGCGGTTGCCGACACGATGGCCAGGGTGAGAATTCCGGGCACGTACAACGTCGCGACCTTGGCGCCGTTGTCGAGCGTCTGGTTTCCGAAGATCGAGGTGAAGATCACCAAGAAGATCAGAGGAAGCACAACGGTGAAGAACGTGCCCGCCGGATTGCGGCGGAAGATGAGCAGGTCGAAGTTGAGCTGGTGGCGAATGAGAGCGATCGGACTCATGATGGCGCTCCGCCTTCACCCTGAACATCGTCGGTCAACTGAAGGTAGATGTCTTCCAACGTCGGTCGAGCAACATTCAGCTCCGGCAGATCGACTCCCGTTTCGATCGCCCAGTTGGTGAGCTCGTTGAGCGTGACGAGGGAATCGGTCGTCTCGATTTGTACGCGACCCATCTCGTCGATGTGTGCTCCGAGTCGGTCCGGCGGACGGGGATCGGTCGGCGATGGCTTCCACGTCACCTGCGTTCTGGCTTGTACCTGCTCGGCCAGCTCGTTCGCGGTGCCTCGCGCCACGATCTCTCCTTTGCCGATCACGACGATGCGATCCGCGAGGTGTTCCGCTTCGTCCATGTAGTGCGTCGTCAGGAGCACGGTCTTGCCCAGGTCGCGCAGCGCCTCGATCATTCCCCAGGATTCGCGTCGGGCAGAGGGATCGAACCCGGTTGTCGGTTCGTCCAGGAACACCAGCGATGGATTTCCGACGAGCGCCATGGCCAGGTCGAGGCGGCGCTTCTGTCCGCCCGAGAGCTTGCGGGTCCGTTGGTCCGCGCTGTCCTCCAGACCCACCAACCGGAGCGTCTCGGCCGCATCGCGTGGATTGCTGTAGTAGGCGGCCTGCATTCGAACAGCTTCGCCAGCGGTCAGCTCAGGGACCGGCTCGGATTCTTGCAACACGATGCCGATGTCCTCTCGCCAACTCAGCGGAGCTGTCTCGGGATCGTGGCCAAGCACTTCAACGCGGCCGCTCGTCCGCGAACGGAAACCCTCGAGGATCTCGATGGTCGTGGTCTTGCCTGCGCCGTTGGCGCCGAGAAAGGCCAGGATTTCTCCTTCTGCGACTTCCAGATCAATTCCGTCAACCGCCACGAAGTCGCCGTATTGCATACGTAGACCCTCGACCGCAATAGCTGCGCCCATCGTGTGCCTCCCTCGCCTAGGGCGTCATCTTTGCGCACGGTTGAGCGTCCCGCACATCGACGGAGTGGGGGACGCGCACGAACAGACGCTGGTCGCAACCAGTCGCCCGTTCGTCCCGCCTCGAAGGACTTGGAGGCCCGCCGCCTCTTCGTTGCCTTCGTTGCGCATCGAATCCGGTGCCGCCACCGCCTTCACGAACTCGATATCAACAAAGATACCCGCTTTAGACATTGGACACAATGTCTAAAACGGGAATTTCGCCTACACTTCCGACACGGATACGGGGGAAGAGTAGAAACATGGCAGCCGGGCGTCGCCAACGTTTGAGCGCAGAGGAGACGAGCGAGCGACTCATCGACGCGGGTCTCGCTGCGTTGGCCCGGCATGGCATGTCCGTCGGCCTCGACGCGGTGAATCTCGAGCAGGCGGTGCGAGACGCCGAGGTCCCTCGTTCTTCGGCGTACGCCATCTGGTCGACCGATGAGCACTATCCACCGCAGGAGAGCTTCCAGCGCGCGGTGCTTCGCCGAGCTGCTGAAGACCGGACTCGCACGATCGAGCAGCTGCAGAACACGTCGGCCGAGATCGTGGCGAAATACGCCGAGTCGATGACTTCGCGCGAGCTTCTCATGGAGCTCATCCGTGTGGGCGGTGGGGAGAACATCGAAGCACTTTCCGAATCGCTCGGCTGGCAACTGATGATCGCAACACGAGCGATCCTGCACAGCGCGCCCACGTCGTTCGACGAGGAACTCACCGAGTGGATGAACGAAAGTGAAGAAGAGGTCCGACTGTCGACGATCGCCGAGGTGTACAGGCCCTTCGTGGAGATGCTGGGACTCGAACCCCGACCGGAATTCGGCGACAGCGCGTATCACTACGGCGAAATCGCAGCCGCCTCGCTCGCCGAGGGGATCGCGATGCGCTACCGACTCCGCGCAAACGAGTATCTGGGAGGCATCGTCCATCCCGATATTGGCGACCAAGACAAACCATGGACGCTCTACTCGTTGATGTTCGAGCAGCTGCTGCGTGTGTTCTTTCAACCGGCCGGTGGGGTCGGTTGGGACGACTGGTGATCAGCCTTTCGGTGTAAACGTCGCGGGTAGGCGTTTGATGCCGTGGATGAAGTTCGACTGAAGTAGGTCTGGCGCACCGCTCGCCTCGATGTCGGGTAGCCGCCTGAAGAGCTCGGTGAACATGATCCCGATCTCTCGCCGAGCGAGGTGCGCCCCAAGGCAGAAGTGTGGGCCCGGACCTCCGAATCCAATGTGTCGGTTTGGATCGCGACGGACGTCGAATCGCAGCGGATCGACGAACAAGGTCTCGTCTCGATTGGCCGCTCCGTAGAACATCGCGAGCTTGTCGCCCTCGGCGATCTCGACCCCGCCGAGCGTCGTGTCACGGGTCGCGGTCCGACGCATCAGATTCACGGGGCTCGCGAGCCTGACGATCTCTTCCACCGCCGTTGGTGTCACCGATTCGACATTCGATTGCCAGATCTGGCGCTCCTCGGGGTTCTGGGTCAGGTAGTGCAGGCCCCACGAGATCGCGTTTCTCGTCGTCTCGTTTCCCGCGACCACCAACAAGATGAAGAAGCTGGCAATGTCCGCGTCACTCAACCGCTCGCCTTCGATCTCTGCATTCACGAGAATGGACGTCAGGTCATCGGCATCACTTCCTCGCTTCGACTCGGCGACGCTTGTCATCAGCTCTGCGAGCGCTCCGCCGGCGCCAAGTAGCGCAGTCACGATGTCGGTGCCTTCCGGGACGAACTCGGGGTCGGAAGCCCCAAGGATGATGTTCGTCTGATCGAAGACGAAGCCGATCTGGCTGCGTGGCACTCCCATGAGGTCGCACACGATGATGAGCGGAAGCTGGGCTGCGACATCGAACACGAAGTCACATTCGCCCCGCCCTGAGATGTCGTCGATGATCTCGTTGGCCTGCTCGAGAACCCCGGACTCCAGCCGGGCGAGCATGCGTGGCGTGAAACCCTTCGAGACGAGCCGTCTCAGGCGGGCGTGACGAGGGTCGTCCATGGCGATCATCGAGCCAAAGAACTCGTTGAAATACTCGGGCGTCTCGAGCACCGTGATGCCGCGGGCCGAAGAATAGATCTCCGGGGTCCGCGACATCTCGAGTATGAGGTCGTACTGCGTGACAGCCCAAGCGCCAGGGCCGTCGGGTATGCCGATGCTCTCCGTTGGCGCTTCCGGATAGAAGGCGGGCGGTTGTGAGCGGATGACCTGCAGTTTCGCGTCGACAACTGCGGGATCCTCGGTCCAGAACGGCGCGAGAAGCGGATTCGTCAGGTCGTTTTCTTCGAGAGACACCGCGTCACTGTACGCCGCGTGCTCCGGGGAGAACTTCGCTCAACAGCGAATCCCATTCGTCGATTCCGCATCCGTTCGACCGGTCGACGGTCGTGTTGACCTCGGGCCCATCGACGCCGTCGTAGGTACCGGTGATCGTGGCGACATCTGGTCCGCCATAGATCTCGGTGCAGACTCGGTCAGCAGGTGCGCCATTCAAGAGGCGGTCCCGGACGAGGTCGTCTCCCAGCTGGTCGCACGCCGCAAAATCGTTGAGCGCGACGTCGCCGATGATCGTTGCCGTGTCTCCCAGACACGAGATGGTGTAGGTCACGTCGTCAGCATCGGGATAGGTGATCACGATGTCGACCGTCGCGAGCGTGCCGCCTCCTCCGAGAGGTCCGCTCGGAAGATCGGGATCCACTGGATCAGCAGGGGCGTCCTTGTCGATGGAATCGTCGGGGTCAGCTGGCAGGTCGACGTCGTTGCCGACCGGCTCGTCGCCGCTGGTTACGTCCGTCGTGTCGCTTCCGCAGGCGGCGAGCAACAGCAATGCAAAGAGGGGGGCTAGCAACGTCATGTTTCGTTTCATGTAGAGCTCACGTCTTGCCGGCGTGATCGGTTCCATCACGATCCGAGAAAGTTCGTCGAATCTGACGATCATTCGATGCCGTGGTCGAGGGCGTACCGGACGAGCTCTTGTTTTCTGTTGAGTTGCAGCTTCTTCAGAATGTTCCGCACGTGGTTCTCCACGGTCTTTGGCGAGATGAAGAGGTCCTCGCCGATCTCCTTGTACGTGTGCCCACGGGCGACGAGCTGCAACACGCCGCGTTCGCGTTCGCTCAGCGACTCGCCCGGGATTTTCGCACTGTGGAGTCGCCGAAATTCGGTCAGAACCAATGCCGCGAGGGAGGCCGAGAACACGGGTTCACCCTTCGAGGCCTTCCACAGTTGCTCTCGCAATTCGTCTGGAGAGGTGGATTTCACGAGATACCCGAGTGCGCCTGCGGCGATCGCATCGAGAAGGTCAGCCTCGGCCTCGGACACGGTGAGCATGACGACGGGTACGCGGCCCTCGAGTGCCTTTACCAGGGCGATACCTCCACCCTCAGGCATGTGCAGATCCGACAGAACAAGATCTGGATCGGTTGACTCGATCACGCTGATCGCCTCGGCTGCGTCTGCTGCTTCACCGACGACCGTGAAGTTGTCGCCGAGGTCGGCGCGAAGACCCGACCGCCAAATCGCGTGATCGTCCGCGATCACCACCTTTACTGCAGCCATCATGTCCTCGCTTCTTGGGGCAAACGGGTCAGATCCATAGTTCCACCTCGGTGCCCCGGCCCGGTGCACTAGTCACACGTGCGTGGCCACCCGCGTCGGCCATCCGGCCTCTGATCGATCGTGCGAGGCCGATCCGTTCGACCGACTGCTCGGCGTCGAAACCTGAACCGTTGTCCTTCACGCTGATGAAGGCACGCGCAGACGATGCTTGTTCAGGGAGGTCCATGAAAGATTCATCGGCCGGCTCCGCATAGATCGTGATCGCCGTCGCCTCTCCGTGTTTCCCTGCATTCGTGAGGGCCTCGCCAACCGCACCGGCAACGGCGTCGACGGTGTCCTCGTCCATGTCAGGAAGGTCGAGCGCGACGACCACGCCGACCTTGCACGTCGAGTACAGCCGCTCATGGCGAGCGGCAAGGTCGTGCATCTTCGGTTCGAACGCCAGCGTGGCGGTCGGGGAACCTGCCAGAAAACCGCGAAGGTCATGTTCCTGATCGCGCGCCAGCCCGGCCAGCTCGGTGTCGGTGGATCGTCGTTGAATGACTGCGAGCGTCTGCAGCACACCATCGTGGAGTTCCCGCGCCACCTCCTCTCGAGCTCGGACAACCGATATCTCGGCTTCCGCGCGCCGCAGTCTCGCCACGATGTATCCCGCGAGGGTGCCCGCGAGGATCCACAACCCGAGCTTCGAGAACGCTCCTACGAAGCCGCTGTCTCTCCCCAACAGCAGGACCTCAGAGGTGAGGCTGGCCATGCCGGTCACGATGGCAGCCACGAGCCCAGCCCTCGTGCCGAACATGATTCCGGCCGCCATCACCCCCGCGGCAGGCCACGACCAGGGCAGCGATTGCGGCCGCGCATCCGAGTACACGAGCCCGTCGCCCACGAGCACGATGACGCCGATGGCCAGCTCGAAGACCACCGTGACGATCGATTGCGGGTCGAGAAGGGGCCCACGGCCCGGAAGGGGAGTGAGCACTCCGGTCACGACGATCATGAGCGCCAAGAGGGCGTAGGCGAACTCGGGGTGCTCGAGCTCTGATGTCGAGAGCGCGACGCCGATGCACGCCCACAGCAGCGCAGCGAGACGAAAGACCGACAATGTGCGCAACAGACTTGCCACAAGGGCGTGTTCTCCCCGCTCCTGGCGGCGCTGACGTCGAGGCTTCGGTCGTGGTGCGATGGTCAAGTGTGGCCCATCCCCCAGGGTCATTTGGGGGAAATCCCCAGGGATCCATCGCCCGTTCCTCTGGCTCAATGAAGTCATGACAAGCACAACCAACCACCAAGCACCCTCCGCAGCCAGCGGTTCCGACCTTGCGTCGATGGCATCTCAAGCCAAGAGTGATCGAAACCGAGCCGTCGATTTCTACCGTGTCCTGGCCATGCTGGCCGTGGCTGTTGGCCACTGGCTGGCAATGGTCGCCGTCGGCGGTGCCGATGGCGAGGTCATTGGAGGCAATGCCCTGAGCTTCGTGCCCGAGCTGGGCTGGGCCACCTGGGTTCTGCAGGTCATGCCGCTCTTCTTCGTGGTCGGCGGATTCTCCTCGGCCATGTCGCTCGACGCACATGCTCGTTCAGACGGTCGATCGCAAGACTGGATCGCAGCGCGTCTTCGACGCATGCTTCCTCCCGCCGTCGTGCTCGCTGCAACCTGGTTGGTTGTGCTCGCAGCGGGAGCGGCGGCGGGTCAGGTCACCCTCGCGATGGCCGCCGTCCACGCCTCGGCGATCCCGCTGTGGTTCCTTGCCAACTACACGATCGATACGGCGCTCGCTCCGTTCGTTCTGCCCCGCTTTCGACGTGACCCTCGCCGCTTCGGTGTCCTGATCGTTGGCACGTTCCTCGTATTCGAAGCGATGCGTATCGCCGATGTCCCGGTGCTCCCGCATGTCAACTGGGTGCTTGGCTGGTTGGCCTTTCAGGTGCTCGGAATGGCATGGCGCGATGGTTTGCTCCCATCCGGTGGACGCCTGATCGCTCTGGCTGGATCGTTCTGGGCGACGACGCTCGCTCTCGTGCTCTCGGGCGGACCATGGTCGATCTCGATGGTGCACGCTCCAGGACTCGAGCACTCACCAACGAATCCCCCGAGCCTCAGCCTGATGACGTTTGGCGCAGCCTTCAGCCTCACGGCTATCGCACTTGCACCAAAGATCTCCGATCTGTTGGCGGCCCGCCCCAAGGCATGGATGGCCGTCGTTGCGTCGAACTCGATGGCGATGAGCATCTATCTCTGGCACATGACCGCAGCGGTCATCTTCACCGGTGTCGTTCACCTGACGGTCGGATTGCCGACGGCAACCGTTGGATCATTCGACTGGTGGATGTTCAAGATCCCCACGATTCTCGGATCGATGATCGTGCTGGCCCCAATCGTTGCCCTCGTCTCACGCGTCGAGCGTCAGGCTCTTCTTGCGCCGCGGCGTCCATGGAATGGTGGAGTCGTCTCGATCGTTGCCGTTGCAGCTCTCACGTCGACCGCACTCAAGCTCTGGACGAGCGGAAACGTGGTGCTCATTGCACCCTCACTTCTCGTCTTGGTGATCCTTGGCAACACCGCCCTGCGGGCCACCCCGGCCGGGACTTTGCACCCGTCGTCGATCGAGTCGTGAAGAACTGGTCACCCCGGCCGGTATTCTGACGGACAAGTTCGATCAAGGAGAACCTTGCAATGGCCCAGACAGCACTTCGTGGAAACCCCGTCCAGACGAGCGGCGACTTGCCCGCCGTCGGACAACAGGCACCAGAATTTTCGCTCACCGGAGGCGATCTCGGCCCCGTCTCCTCATCGGACTTCTCCGGGCAGCGGGTCGTGCTCAACATCTTCCCCTCGATCGACACTCCAACCTGCGCCGCAAGCGTTCGCACGTTCAATGAGCGGGCAGCATCGATGGACAATACGGCCGTGCTCTGCGTTTCAGCCGACCTACCGTTCGCCCACGGCCGCTTCTGTGGCGCAGAAGGCATCGAGAACGTGAAGACTGCGTCCACCTTCCGCAGCGGCGCATTCGCCGAGAGTTATGGCGTCGGCATGGTCGACGGACCGCTCGCCGGCCTCACCGCCCGCGCAGTCGTCGTCCTCGACACCGACGGCACCGTGCTCCACAACGAACTTGTTCCCGAGATCGCCGACGAGCCGAACTACGACGCGGCAATCAGCGCACTCAGCTAGTCACAACTCGTCGACGGCGGCGACATCAGCTGGCGGCGCACACCGCACCAGTAGAGTCGCCGCCGTGCGTCGACTCAGCAGTGGCTCGTTGATCTCCGCGGCTCTCGTCGCGGGATTTCTCACCACCGCTTCTCTGGTGTTGCCGTGGTTCACCATTGCGGGGAAGTCCAGATCGAGCGTCGACCTGTTGTCCAGCGCAAGCGCGCTCGATGTGATCGAGGGAGGCGTCAAGGTCGCCGTCATCGGCGGGTGGCTGCTGGCCCCAGTGTTGGTCGCCGCAGCCATGCTTCTCGCAGCTTCAGGACGACATCGACTGGCCGCCGGGCTCTTGGTTCCCGTCGTGGCATCGACGCTCCTCGTTGTGGCCATCGGCCTCGCCGTCGACGCAGTCGACCTGGCCTGGGGGGCTTTCGTTGGTGCGGTGTTCGCTTTGCTCGCGTCCGCCTGCGCCATCATGGTGCTGGCGACCCCGAGGACGGACACATGAGTGAGATCCACATCTTTTTCATCGATGAGTTGACCGTTGGCCAGCCCGATGACGTGATCACTTTCGGTCGAAGCGCCGACATCGAGGTCGACGACGCGAATCAGTACATGCATCGCATCGTCGGAACCTTCTTTTTTCGCGACAACGTGTGGTGGCTCGCAAACAAGAGCCGGCATGGAAACCTGACGCTTGTGGGCAATACCGGTCGACTGACCCGCCTACCACCAGAAGCGGTTAGTGCGCTCAGCGAACCCACGGGCGTCTTGCGATTCGACTCGGGTCCTTCTACCTACGAGTTGGGGTGGACGTTGCCAGGACAGGCGCCGCTGATGCCCCCGTTGGACGATCTCGCGCCAGACGACGAGGATGCCACCACCCAGTTCGGTGTGGTGCCGCTCAACGATGAGCAGCGGTTGTTGCTCGTGGCACTCTCGGAGCGATGCCTCCAGGATTCGTCGGCATCGACGTCTGATCTACCACCGAACGCAGCGGTCGCGCATCGCCTGGGTTGGTCTGCCAAGAAGCTCGATCGCAAGCTCGACTACCTGTGCGCAAGGCTCTCCGCCGAGGGAGTTCGCGGGTTGCGCGGTGAGAAGGGTTTTGAGGCGATCGATCGGCGTTCCCGGCTCGTCGAGCACGTGACATCTTCGGGAATGGTGCGCGTGGAGGACCTCGATCTGCTCCCCGAGTAGAAGCCCAAACCGCCAAGATCACCTCGGGAGATCTCCCTATAGTGGTGGCTCGCGGTAGCCGACAGTCTTAGGGATGTTCGCTACAACGAGGAGTCGGCGGCGATGACAGACCAAGACGGCAGGGGCGAGCAGGACGCGGCGATTCCCGCATCCTGGGGCGCACGCGACAACGTGACACAGTCGATTGCAGAGCCGGTGCTGAGCGGCGAGTACGGTGCAATGGCACCGCCCGAGGCGCCCGACGCCCCCGCGGTGTCGAGCAAACTCCCCTGGTTCGCAGCGGTATTTGGCGCGATGGTGCTCCTTGTGGGCGGTGGTTTCTTCGCGCTCACGGCATTTGGAGCGAGCGGCGGCGCCGAGACTCCGGAAGAGGCGGTCGATGCCCTCATCGCTGCGGCCAATGATGAGGATTTCATCACCATTGCCGAGCTCTTGGAGCCATCTGAGCGGCGGACGATCGCCGAGCCCGTCATCACCGAAGTACTGCCCGAACTCATCCGTCTCGGCGTGCTCGACGACAGTGCAGACGCCGGCAACGTCGAAGGATTCGAGTGGGAGTTCACCGACGTGACCTATCGAGTCGAGTCGATTCCGCTGAACGATGACATGGTGCGCGTGTACTTCACCGGCGGCGAGGCAGCTGCGGAATTCAACGCAGCCGAGTTTCCGTTCGGCGACGATTTCCGTGAGCGCTTCGGCGACGAGATCGAAGACGAGCCGAGGGTGACCGAGGACATCGAAGAGTCCGAAACCCCGATGGTCCTGGTCGAGCGAGATGGTCGCTGGTACATGTCGGCGATGTTCACGATCGCGGAGACTGCTCGAATCGAGGCTGGCGAGCAGATGCCCGACGCGGCGCTTGCCCCGCGCGCCCTTGGTTCACCGACACCGGAGGCAGCGGTCGAAGCGATGTTCGCCGAGATGATGGAACTCGACATGGCGGGGCTCATTGGTCGCATGGACCCAGAAGAGATGGCGGTGCTCTATCGGTATGCCCCGACGTTCCTCGACGAAGGACAAGCCGGGCTCGATGACTTCGCCGAGTTCCTCGACGAGACCGATGTGCAGTGGGACTTGTCGGAATTCGACTTCGATGTCGAGACCGACGGAAACGACGCCTCGGTGGTCGTGCGAGGTTTCCAACTCGAAGTGACGTCGAATGACTTTGACCTGTCCTTCACCTACGGTCGTGACCGCATCAGCGGTCAAGTGATCGCTGGCGACTCGGGACAGGGCTCGCTCGACGCAACACCATCTCGATGGGTCATCGAGGGGGTCATCGAAGGCGAAACGGTCGACATCGAGGTGAACATCGATTCGGGTTCGAAGTCGATCGAGGCTTCCGGTGATGTCATGGATACCCGTTTCACTGGGTCGGTCGAGTTCGATGACGCAGGCTTGTGCTCGCGCTATTCGGTCACGGTCAGCGATGGCACCGACGAAAGTGGCTGCATCGAGGACGGCATGGACAACGGCGCCAGTTTCGTCACGCAGCAGTACGTGGGCTTCCTCGAGAACTTCGAAGGTGAGTTTGGCGGAGTGACCATCGCCGCTCGCCAAACCGGTGGCGAGTGGTACGTCTCCCCTGTCACGTCGGTGCTCGACTACTACATCGATTCGCTGAAGGAGCTCGATGAAGGCGAATTCGACGCCATGCTCGATTCGATGTCCGCAGCATCGCTCTACGGCTTCGGGGCTGTCGATTCGATCGGAAGCTTCGACGATGACTCCGACTTCGTCTTCGAGGATTTCGACGACTTTGACGACTTTGACGACTTCGACGAGGGCGATTTCGACTTCGACGAGCCGATGTTCGAAGACGAGGGTTTTGCGACGACCGAGTCGACCCTCGGCACGTCGTCACCCCTGACCGTTGATTCGGGTATGAGCCTTTCGATCTCCGGGAAGCTCGAGCTGAACACATTCGACGAGGCACTCGTCGATCTCACTGCTGGCGATGTCGTGACGGTCACCGTTCAAGCGGACCCATCGAGCGATCTCGACACGACCGTCGAAGTCTTCGGTTCAACTGGCTCGATCGGATACAACGATGACGCAGATGTCTCTGCAGGCATCGGCCTGCTCGACAGCCGGGTCGAAGTTCAGATTCCGAGCGACGGCACCTACAGGATCGAAGTTCGATCGTTTGGAGACTTTGGCTCGGGTGATTACACCCTCAGCGTTCAGCGCTCGTGAGCAGGACGGATTCTTCGTCCGACCAGTAACGTCGTTTCGTGACCTCCACGACCAACAAGCCGTTCCGCTTTTACGACAATCGACAGAAGTATCTGCAGTTCGTCACCACGACGAACGAGAAGTGGAAGGTCGCTGAGCGTTCGGCGCGCGAGCTGGTCAATCTGCGTCCGGAACCGCCCGCGCTTCGCGTGTACGACGCAGGTATCGGTGATGGCACCGTCCTCGCTCACCTCATGCGCGCGATGCATCAGCGATTCCCCACGATCCCCTTCTATGTGGTGGGCAAAGAGATCAGCCTCGAGGACGTGCGGCTGACGCTCGACAAGCTGCCCGATCGGTTCATCGAACATCCGCAATCGGTGGTCGTCATCACCAACTTGCACTATGCCGAGTCTCCCTCGCTTCGCCCGAACACGACCGAGAAGCAGGAGAAGATGGTCATCGAGTACGTCGAGCTCGACGGAACCGACTCGTACTCATATGGCGAGCAGCTGCGGGCCATGGAGGACTTCCTCGTCGAAAAGTGGAAGGTCGCGCCGAGCGAGAAGACCGGGAATCCCATCTACGTCACGCCTGCCGCGATGGTCATCTATCGCCGAGATCAGAAGTTCGCGCTCGACAACGTGATTCCTCGAGAGGGTGAGTACAAGGCCGACTTCGATCTCATCGTTGCCTCTCAACCATGGCGGTCTCGAACCGGCGCCGACTTCAAGGTCACGAAGATTCTGTGCCCGCTGAGTAGAAGCCTTCGAAGCCACGGCGTCATGTTGGGGATCCAATCGCTCGGAAACGATCCGGGTCTGGAGATCGTGGAAGCGATTTGGCCCGACGAAGTACCGTTCCCGGTCGATCGACATGAACTGCTCAAGGTCCTGCATCGCGAACTGGGTGACGCCGCTCGCGACTTCGATCTGATGGCGATGCCTGACGACCGCTCGATCCTCACGTATGAGATGCACACACTCCCGAGCGAGATTGGGCTCAGCATCGGCACCTCGACGCTCTTCGCAGCATGGAATGCGGCCATCTATGTGGCGCAGATCGAAGACCAGCGGGTCGAAGAAGCAGCGCTCGACGGTCGATATCTCGAAGCGACAGCTGACGTGCTGAAGAAGCGCGGTGGGCTCTGGTTCAACGACGAGACCTTCGTCGTCAGGCGCAACTAGGCGCGTTCGCCGCTATCGTTGCTGGTCGGTCTGCGCAAGCAGATTTGTAGTTGGCCCCCATCGTCCAGCGGCCTAGGACGCCTGCCTTTCACGCAGGTAACACGGGTTCGAATCCCGTTGGGGGTGCTCCTCAGGCACCTGGCAGTTCGAACCCTCGGGCCAACTCGGTCAGTTCATCTAGGTCCACACGGGGCAGTGCAACCAGGTCGAGAGCCAAGGCTGCTTTCGGTTACTGCCGGTAGTTCTCCCACGAGGTCCGAAGGAGTGCCTCCTCGGAGGAGACCCGTGCGCTGCCGGGTCCGTCTTCGGCAACCGTCCACTTCTTCACACGTGATGCGGTTCCGGGGTCGAACCCACTCGATTTCGCCACGCGCGAGAGGTCTTCATACAGGTCTATTCCCGTTGCCAGTTGGCCGCTCTCGCCAGCAAGGCGCTCGCCTCTGTCGAACAGAATCTTCTGGGCGCCACCGCCGTGCCGATCGTCAACGACGAATTCCCTCGTGAGCTCGCCGTTGTTGAACATGTGAATTGCGTGGGCGTCGTCGCTATCGCCCACGAAGACGCGAGAACCCGAAAGTCCTGAGCGAGTTCCCAAAGCGCGGGCCTGGTGCTCTGGTTGTGCCATAAGGAGTAGTCCCATCCTGAACTGATTGCTTTCCATGTCGGACTCTCCGCGATAGTGATCTCGGTTGTCGCGCGCGGCTTCTTCAGGTGGTTCCACAAGGATCCAACGCTGCGCAAACCGAACACGTCCAGCAGCTTCCGATCGGCGAGCGACTGGCCATCGAAGATCACGATCACAAATGGCGACCAGTACGGCGAGCCGAACTCTGCAGGGCTCATCTCACGAAGCTAGTTCGCCTCGACCGCGTCTCGTCGCCTAGCTGGCGGACGACAACACAACTGCTGGCTCTTCGACGTTTCCTTCTCAAGATTGGTTCAAGATATTCGCATCATTGTGTTGTGTATCGAACGTACGTTCGATAATGTGAAGATATGGGAATCGGGGGAGTGACCGAACCTGGCGGCGAACTCGCAGCGTTGGAGGCTGCCGTTGATGCCTGTTTCGATACGCCCCTTTCGTGTTTGGACGCCCAAGAAACCTCTGATCGTTTGGTCGCTCTGGTGCGAATCACCGCGAAGATTGATTCGCTTCGTATGGACACCGTGCACGCAGCCGATCGGGTAGAGGTAGGGCACCTGTCTGACCAACGAAACACCGCGAATCATGTTGCCGGTCGGACGTTGTGTGACCCGGGGTCGGTGCGGTTCGATGAACGCATCATCAGCTGGTTGGTTGATCTGCCGGTGTTGGCCGCAGCGTTTCGTGCCGGTGAGATCACCATCGCCCATGTGGAGAAGCTTCGGTTGGCCGACAACCACCGTGTTCATCAGCAGCTGGTCGAGAGCCAAGAGTTGTTTGTGTCGATGTTCACGACGTGTCAGTTCCGTGATCTCGACCATCTGATCACCGAGTGGTTGTTGGGCGCGGACCCTGACGGGGCCGAACCCAATGACCGTGAACAAAGATTTGGGTTGTCGTTCACCCCAATACCCGGAGGCATCAAAGTCGCCGGCACCCTCAACCCGTTGCAAGGCGCAGCCCTACGTGACGAGGTGAATGCGGAGGCGAACAAACTTCGTGCTGCAGAGAAACAAGCCGGGGCGGTGTCCACGGTGCGCCGGCGAACCCTCGACGCGTTGTTGAACCTGGTCGGCCGCGGGACAGCCCGTCCTGACGGCAGCTTTGCTCGCCCGCGGGTCAACATCGTGATGTCCCAACGGGTCTATGAGAAGACAGTGGCCTGGCTAGCCGACCCAGCCGGGAATCGGTTCCCCGAGATTGATCGGACCGATATCGACAAGAGATGTCAGCTCATCGATGGCACCCCCATCCACCCGCTCTATGCCATGGCTGCTTCGGTGACCGCAACGTTCCGAAGAATCGTCTACTCCGCCCGAGGCAGACCAATCGACGCATCGTTCGATAGTCGGCGGATACCTGATTGGATGCGAGACATCACACTGGTCAGCACCAATGGCAAGTGCGCGAACCCGGTATGTGACTCGCCGTTTCATTGGTTACACGCAGATCACATCACCCCCTATTCACACACCGGTGACACCAGTGTCGAAAACACCAGACCCGTGTGCGAAGGCGACAACCTCTGGCGAAGCAACGACACCACCCGCGGAACCTGGCCCGCCCGAACCCCCAACTGGAACGAAGACGACATCGCCTGGCCCGACGACTACAACGCCGCAGCCTGAGCGGACGTGTCCTCAGAGCAGCAGGACTTCCCATCGCATCCGGCATGCCAAACTCTGGGCCGTGAACATCGACAGCGCACTCGGACGCACGCTTGTTGCAGCTGCCGTTGGTTACGGGCTGGGCACGATCCCGTCGGCTGACGTCGCGGCCGGCTGGGCGTCGGCCGGCAGCACCAACCTGCGGTCCACCGGCTCGGCGAACCCTGGCGCGCTGAACGCTGGTCTGACCCTCGGCAAGAAGTGGGGTGCGGCGGTCTTCGGCGCGGACGTCGCGAAAGGCGTCGCTGCAGCAGCAGTGGGCCGGGCAATCGCCGGACCTCTCGGAGCGAACCTTGCGTCGAGCGCCGCGGTGGGCGGTCACTGCTACCCACCCGGGCGAACCGGCGGCAAAGGCGTGTCCACCAGCATCGGGCAAGTCATCGGCACCTTCCCCGTATACCTCCCGCTCGATATCGCCGTTGGCGCGGCTACGGCTTCGCTACCGAAGTGGACCCAGCGAACCTGGGCAGCCACCGCAATCGCATCGGCAACATGGGTAGGCAGCTCTCTCGTCGCGTACCGCCGAGGATGGCCCACGGGCATCGACGCTCGAGCCCCGGCCTCGTTGCCGCTCGCAGCGCTCGCCTCGAGCGTGATCATCGCAAAGCGCTTTCTCGACACACCTCTGGTCGACGGGAAGCCTCGTGACGACGACGGGGTTCACGGCGAAGAAACCGAATGAGCCGAATGGGGCAATGATGACGATCGCGTTGATCACGGATTCGAGCTGTCAGCTCAGCACGACCGAACTGGAAGAAGCGGGAATCGCGTCCGTCCCGATCTCGATCGTCATCGACGGCGAGCACTTCCGCGATGGCGTTGATCTCGACGCCCCAGACTTCTACGAGCGGATTGGTGAAGGTGTTGAGCTGTCGACCGCTCAACCGTCGCCCGGTGAATTCATCACCGCGTGGGGCAAGGCGGAGCGCGCCGGTGCGTCCGAGATCGTGTCGGTGCACGTTGGCGACGAACTTTCCGGCACTCTCAACTCGGCCCGGCTCGCGATGGACAGTGTCGACGTGCCGGTCCACCTGATCGACTCGAAATCGACGTCCTACGGTCTCGGGGTCCTCGCGCTTGAACTGGCAGAGCGTCTCCGCGTGACGAGAACCACCGAGGGCATTGAGGAGTACGCGGCTCACGTGGCAGCGCAGATTTCGACGGTGTTCATCCTGCAGGATCTTCGATACATCATGAAGGGTGGCCGCATGCGACCCGCCAACATGCCGACGGGCGACAAGGACGTGCCCGTGCTCGGGGGCAAGGGCGGCGGGTATCAGTTGCTCGGCACCGGCAAGACGGTCGACGAGCTCGTCGATCAGATGGCGGCCAGCCTCCTCGAAGGAGATCATCAACGCCACGCCGCGATCGCCTTGGCCGCTCCGGACACGCTGGTCTTCACGGAACGCCTCGAGGAAAGAATGCGGTCGAGTCCATTGGTAACGTCGGTACGTCGCTACCGCATGGGCCCGGCGATTGCGGTGCACACGGGTCCTGGCACCGCTGGAGGATTTTCGTGGCCAGTCGACCTCGAGTGACCCGAAGCCGTTGGGCTCTCGCGGTCCTGGTACTACTGATCTCCGCCTGCGCATCGACGGAAACGTCGAGCGCTCCGATTGCCGCCGCGCCGACTTCGAGCGAAGCACTCCAGGCATCGTTCGATGGTTGGGCCGCTGGAGTCGACGGAGGGGGAGTCGCGCACGTCCGAACCGCGGACGGTGAGACATTCACACTGGCCACCGGCAGCGACGCTGCGTCCGGAGAGATCCTCGAACGCGAAGCTCGGGTTCGCGTCGGCAGCATCTCGAAAGTCTTCACGGCAACGTTGGTGATGCAGCTGGTCGACGAGGGACTCGTCGATCTCGATGAACCGGTGGGCACCTACCTCCAAGCACTGCCCGTGGGCGAGGACGTTTCCGTGCGTCAACTGCTCGGTCATCGAAGTGGTATTGCGAACTACACGGAGACCAAAGGCTTCGGAGTCGTCGTCGTGGAGGGACCCGATCGTTCACCCACGCCAACAGATCTGCTCGAGTTCGTCGCAGGCGAGAGCAACTTCGATCCGGGCGAGTCTTTCGAGTACTCGAACAGCAACTACGTCATCGCCGGGCTCCTCGTCGAAGCGGTCGATCAGAAGTCGTTGGCAGATTCCCTGGCTGCTCGGATCACCGAGCCGCTCGGGCTCGATCACACCGAGTTCGACGATGGCACGCTGACAGACGTCGTCTCCGGCCACACGGGGCTGGTCCCAGGCGGTACATCGACGGCGCGGAGTTATCGATCGATCGCATTCTCCTCCTGGGCAGCAGGAGGATTGGTGACCACCGTCGACGAGCTCGCGGTGTTCCTCGACGCACTCCTCTTCGGTGACCTCGTGAGCGAGGCTGCCCGCGACGAGATGCTCGATGGTCTCTCCGATGGAGCCGAGTACGCGCTCGGCCTACACCCAGGCCCTGACTTCGGGGTCGGGCACGGTGGGGCGATCGTCGGGTTCAACTCGATCGCCGAGGTAGATCTGGACAGCCGCGAGATGCTCATCGTCGTCGTCAACAATGACCTTCGGCGAGCCAACATCGCGAGCGCCGCCCTGGCCGAAGCGCTCAGAGGGCGCTAATGCGGGCGCTGGTCAACTCTTCGAGAATGTGCGACAACACCTGATAGATAACGTGGCTCGTGGCTTCGGGGTCGTCCTGATCGATCTCGACCTGCTCTTCACCAACGTCGAGCTTCGTGCCGAGCACCAGCCGAATCTGGTTGATCGTGTTCATCCACGCGTCGGCGGTGTCGACCGAGATCTCTTCGTCGTCGATCGTCGCCTGCAGTTGGTCGATTCCGTCGAGGCGTTGCATGAGTAGCTGGTCGTGCACGACCTCTTGGTAGTCGTCCTCGGCTTCGTCATCGTCGGGATAGGCAGTGGGGTACAGGCGCCTAGTCAGCTCAGGGTCTTCGACGAGGAGGACCTCTCGAAGCTCCTCGGCGACCTGTTTGATGAGCGCGCGCATGGTGTCGTCGAGTCTGACGGAGATCTGGCCATCCCGGTTGAGCACGAACATTCGGCGAAACACCAGATCTACGCGTCGTCTTTCTGCATGGTGGCCCACAACCCGTGTTCGTGGAGCCGAGCGACATCGGCCTCGGCCTTCTCTTTCGTGCCGTTCGAAACCACCGCTCGTCCCTTTTGGTGCACATCGAGCATCAACGCATTCGCCTTCTGTTCTGAGTAGCCGAAGAGCTTCTGGAAAACGAACGCGACGTACGACATCAGATTGATCGGGTCGTTCCAAACGAGCACCACCCACGGGTTGTCGGCATCGACGTCCAGGCCGACATCGATGTCGGGGTCGGCTACCTCGAGTGGCGCGGTCATGAGGCGACGACCATTGGGTCGGTCCCTTCCGTCGAGGGCAAGGCGGCCGCGGCTTTCGACGACACCGTGGATTCTTGTGCGTAGTAGACGACGTCGGCGAAGAGCAACACCGATCCCGCGATGTGAAACGCCACCAGCAGCACGGGCACCCCGGTGAAGTACTGCAGGTACCCAATGGCACCTTGGGCAGCGCCGAGCGCAATGAGGCGTGTGAGACGGTCACGGTGAAAGGAACCCCCGTCTCGCGTATTCCACAAACCCCAGGCCAACAAAGCGGCGAGCACCCAGACGAGACTGCTGTGCACGCGGGTGATTTCACGAATATCGAATCCGAGGCGCGCGATCGGCTCGCCGGACTCCTCGCTGCCCGTATGCGGACCAGACCCGGTGACCAGCGTGCCGAGCACGATGATGACCGATGTGAGCGCGACGACGAGCCACGCGTGGATTTTCAACGCAGAGAACCGTCTCGCGAGTCCTGGCTCGTCGTTCAACGCAATCGGTTGTGCTCGTGCTCGGTGGTCGAGCAGGACTGCAAGAAAGATCAGCACGATCGAAAGGAGGAAATGGCCAAGCACGACGCGTGGATCCAACTCGGTCCGTGTGACGAGCATCCCCAGCAGCACCTGGCCGATGAACCCGATGACGATCAAGAGAAGAAGAGCCGTCAGATCGCGTCGCGCTCTACGAGCACCAATCCAGGCCGCGATCACGGGAATGATGGCGAGTCCAGAGATCATCCGATTGCCAAACTCGATCGCCGAATGAAACCGTGGCGCGTCGAGTTCTGTGTTCACGTTGCAGGTCGGCCAGTCGGTGCAGCCAAGCCCAGAGCCGGTCAGGCGGACCGCTGCGCCGGTGACCGTGATGGCCATCAGCCACAACACGGTGAAACGAGTCCAAAACGTCAGATCCCGGCCCCACACGATAACCCGTGGTGTTGCGGCGGCTGAACTTGCGGACATGTGAACAACGATACGCCCCATGACCTTGGCACAAACCCTCCGGCGCCCCATACGATGACCTTGTGACGACTGTTGCTCCGCCGCCTTCAGGAACCCGATCGACCTTGGCGGCATATGTCGCGCTCACAAAGCCACGCATCATCGAACTGCTGTTGATCACGACGGTGCCGACGATGATCGTCGCTGAGCGTGGATGGCCTGGTCTTTGGCTCGTCGTCGCCACGATCATCGGTGGAACGTTTGCCGCAGGCGGCGCCAACGCCGTCAACATGTATGTCGATCGCGACATCGACAAGATCATGAAGCGCACCGAGGGCCGGCCACTGGTCACCGGCGAGATCGAACCGCGCAACGCGCTGATCTTCTCCGTCTCGCTGCTGGTCATCGCTGGCGTCTGGCTGGCAAGTTTCGTGAACGTGCTCTCCGCAGCGTTTGCCCTGAGCGCAGCTGCGTTCTACATCTTCGTCTACACGCTGTGGCTCAAACGAACCTCGAAGCAAAACATCGTGATCGGCGGAGCTGCGGGCTGTATGCCCGTGTTGGTTGGTTGGGCTGCGGTCACGAACGGTATCGGGTGGGCTCCCGTGGTCTTGTTCGGCGTCATCTTTCTTTGGACACCGCCACACTTTTGGGCGCTCGCCGTGAAATATCGCGACGACTACTCGGCAGCAGACGTGCCGATGATGCCTTCGGTCACGAGCCTCGAGTCCACGGCACGACAGATCCTCGCCTACACCATCGCGGTCTGGGCGCTTTCGTTGACGCTCACGCCGATCGCTTCGATGGGCTGGATCTACACCGGCACCGCCATCGTGTCTGGCGCGATGTTCACCGCGTATGCGGCGCAGCTGCTCCGCGATCCGACACCGAAGCGAGCAATGACCGTATTCACGTTCTCGATCACCTATCTGTCGGTCCTGTTCATCGCCATGGCGGTCGATCAGCTGGTTTGATTGCACCTTTGGTGTGCGTTCCGGCGATGTCGAAGCCGGTCGGAATCGGAGAAATGACCTACCGGTCTGCGCAGGATTTCCCTTCCTGTTCAGGTGTGAAATTTGGCCACCGTTTGGCCTTGGGTCGCTGGCCGCGCGAGAACTAGGGTTTCCATTGCCCGTAATGCGCCGAAAGCTGCCCGGACCCGCCTACCATCGTGGGGTCCGCATGCCATGGCGTGACCACACATCCCCAAGGGTGACAACGAGTAGATGACTGCGACTGACACGCACATAGACACACACGTCGATGACCATGTCTCGACGGACCTCGATCCAAGCGATGGGCTCTACCGCCTCGTTGCCTCGAACGACCACAAGATGGTCGGCCGCCTGTGGATTGGCGCGAGCGTGCTGTTCTTGCTCGCCGTCGCCATTCTCGGCGTGGTTTCGAACATCGAACGAATCTCGCTTGATGGCATCGGCGTCTTCGGCGACGTCGCCACGTACTTCCAATCGTGGGCACTGTTCCGAACGGCGGCCATCTTCATGGTCGTCGTACCGCTGTTCATCGGCATCGCGACCGTCATCGTTCCGCTCCAGATCGGCTCGGCTTCCGTTGCGTTTCCCCGCCTGGCTGCGGCGTCGTTCTGGTCGTGGTTCATGGCCTCGAGCATCCACATCGCTTCTTTCCTCGCTGACGGAGGTCTCGGCCCCGCAGAGGGCACCAACGACGAAGGAACCGTGCTGAGCATCGTGTCCCTTGGCCTGATGATCGTGTCGATCCTCGCGGCCTCGGTGTGCATCGCGACCTCGGTGATCGCGCTTCGACCTGCCGGCATGACTCTCGTTCGAGTGCCGGCATTCACCTGGTCGATGCTCGTCGCCACCTCCGTCTGGCTGTTCTCGCTTCCCGTGCTCATCGCCAACCTCATCTACGCCTATGTCGACCTCCAAGGCCGCGAGCCGATCGCATTCGGCAATCCCGATCGCCTGTGGTCGAGCATTGAGTGGGCATGGTCGCAACCACAGGTCTACGCCTACGCCATTCCCGTTCTTGGTGTACTCGCAGACGTCGTGCCCGTCAGCGCAAAACATCGGCAGGCCAACCGCAGCGTCGTGCTCGCTCTCATCGGACTCTTCGGCGTCCTCAGCTTCGGCGCGTGGGCACAACACGCACTCTCCCGGGGCGCCGATCCAGTATTCGAGGGCGGAAACTACATCTACGACGAATTCCTCTACATCGCGTTCGGCCTGGTCGTCGTACTTCCCGTTCTCGGGGTGTTGGGTGGCGTCGCAGACACGCTTCGACGAGGCTCGATTCCCAAGCTCAGCGCGGCGTTCCTCGGCGCCCTGACCGGCGTGATTCTCGTCCTCGGAGCTGCCACCGCCGGTGCGCTGCGGGTCATCCCGCTGTGGGATGCCCTTCACGAAGAGAACCAGCTTCTCTCATCGTCGACCGCGCAACTCTCGCTGGTCTTTGCCGCAGCGATCGCGTCCGGCATCGGTGCGCTTGCGTACTGGTCACCCAAGATCTTTGGTGGATACGCCAACGAGCCCCTCGCAATGTTGGGCGTCATGGCGGTGTTCATGGGTGGGCTCACCGCCGGTGTCGCCGACATGGTCTCGGCCTTCCTCGGCCAGCCCGACATCAGCGTTGCACCGGTCAGCGAGAGCGCCGTCGAGACCATGAACCTCATGGTCGTCATCGGGTTGGTGCTCATCGCCGGCGGCGCCCTCGCATTGATCGGTGCTCTCGTTCCAGCAGCATCGAGCGACGAACAGCTGCCCGATGACCCGTGGGACGGACACACGCTCGAATGGGCAGCTCCATCACCGCCGCCCGTAGGTAATTTCGTCGAGGCACTCGAGGTTGTCGCCTCGGCCGAACCATTGCTCGACGAGTTCGAGGAGGTCAGCTGATGGCAACCGATGTGGTACACGCAGCGCCGCCAGCTGCGGAACTCTCACGGAATCGCACCCTCGTGGTTGGCACGGCGTTCGCCGCTGTGGCATCGATCATGGTGTTCGTCGGCCTCTTCGCCGTCTACATCTCCGTGCGTCAAAACAACGAGTTCCTCGTCGAGAACGGGCTCGGCGGTTCACTGTGGTTCCCCGAAGGGGCGGTACAGATCGCCCCCGGAACGATGATGTTGTTCACGACGTGGATCAGCGCGTTCTCGATTTCGTGGGCCGTCCAGGCAATTCGCAACGATGATCGGCGCAACGCATACGCAGCGCTGTTTCTGACCATGTTGATGGGAGCGGCGATCATCAACCAGATGGCCTTCGCCATCAGCGACTTCGGGCTTCCGGTCGATCGATCGACACCGGCGTTCTTCCTCTACACGATCTACGGCAGCTACATCGTCTTCATGGCGATCGCCATCGCTTTCGTCCTGCTGATGGCAATCCGAGCCATCGCAGGTCAATTCAACTCTCGGAACGCTGATGGAGTCCAGGCCGCAGCGATCTATTGGTACGCAACAGTGATTGTGTACATGCCCGTCTGGTACCTGATCACGATCACGAAGTGAGTCGGAAATGATCCCCACAGGTCTGAAACTTTATGTCGGCATCGCCCTCACAGCGGCGACCGCAGCAATCATCGGTGGCTACACGAGCGGTGGCGACGGTGTTGGTCCAATAAGCGCTGGATACAAGGGCGGTATTGGCGATCAGGTCAGCTACACGGTCCTGCTTGGCGTGGCGTTCGTCGCGCTGATCGTCGGTGCGTTGCTCACCATCTTCCGAGACGCCGATGCCGAGGCGGTCGCCGAGGCGATGGGAACCGAGGTCGCACCCGTCGGGCAGCGCCCGGTGGCCACATCGATCTGGCCGATCGTCGCTGGTATCGGTACCGGGTTCGTCGCGGTCGGTATGGCGGTCAGTGCGGTCATCACCGGCATTGGTTTCGTCATCCTGGTGATCGTGGCATTCGAATGGACGATGACCGCTTGGGCGGATCGTGCCACGGGTGATTCAGCGACCAACATCGCGCTGCGAAACCAGGTCATGGGGCCATTCGAGGTACCGCTCCTCGGTCTTCTTGGCGGGGGACTCATCGTCTTGGCGATGTCGCGGATCTTCCTGGCCGTCTCCAAGGAAGGGGCAACGGTCGTTGGCGCCCTCGTCGCCATCGCGATCTTGAGTGTTGGTGTGCTGCTCGCGCAGCGGCCCAACCTGTCGAAGAACCTCATCACCGGCCTTGTCGGAATCGTCGCAGTTGCGATCCTCGCCGGTGGCGTGTGGGGAGCGGTCGAAGGCACGCGCGAGATCGAAGCGCACCACGACGACCACAGCGATGAAGAGCACAGCGATGAAGAGTCCCACGATGAGGGCGAAGCCGAATCGTGAGCGATCGTCACGAATTGCCACACAACTTGTATTCTCCCGTGAGCTCGGGAAAACTTTCACAAAGTCATTCGATGTCGCCTGAAGGCGCCGAAGGAAGACCTATGACCCGCACTACCTCCACCACTCGCACGGCGCTTCGTTTCGTCGCGGTCGTGGCGGCAACGCTCCTTCTTGCGTCTTGCGCAGAGGACGCGCCGCTCGACACGCTCGGAGATCAGCTGGCCGGTCCGGAAGCGCAAGACATCGGCTCCTTCATGACCTACATCCTGTGGGTCAGCTACGTCGTGTTTGCTGGTGTTCTCGGGATCACGCTCTACGCATGGCGCAACTTTCGTATCAAGACCGATGAGTACGAAGAGGGCGACTGGCCCGAGCAGGTTCACGGCAACACCACCGCCGAGCTCGCATGGACCGCTGCTCCGGCGATCGTGCTCGCCATCGTTGCGGTGTTCACCCTCGGCTTGCATTCGAGCCTCAACTCCAACAACGAGAACGCCATTTCGATCGACGTTGGTGGCGAAGTGGTGGCCTGGGAGCCAGAGGTCGTCGTCATTGGACAACAGTGGTGGTGGGAGTATCAGTACCACTTCGGCGACGTCGACCTCGTCGCCGAGCGAGTCGAGAACCTTCCGACCACTGGCCCGATCATCACGACCGCGACGCAGATGGTCATCCCCGTCGATCAAGAGATCGAACTCGAGATCACCAGCCGCGATGTCATTCACTCGTATTGGATACCCTCATTGAACGGCAAGCGAGATGCCGTACCTGGCCGCCAGAGTGCGCCGTGGAAGCTCCAGGCCGACGAACCGGGTGTCTATTTCGGTCAGTGCACCGAGTTCTGTGGCCTGTCCCATTCGAGGATGCGCATGCAGGTGATTGCACTCGAGATGGGCGATTTCCAGGACTGGGTGACGTCACAGATGCAGCCGTTTTCGCTCGGTGAGGCCGATCAGGCCTACGTCGACGCCCTCGTCGATGGCGACACTCCCACGCCGGAGAACTCGACACAACGGGCGATCGCGACGTTCCGAGGCAAGTGTGCGTCGTGCCATCTCATGGACAACGTCGCCGACGACCTGTGGTCTGCCGAACGGGTCGAAGAGCAGCTCGTCGCTGGCGCCGCTCCGAACCTCACACATTTCGCAAGCCGCACAACCTTTGCCGGGGGTATTCGCAACGTCTATGACCCGGAAACCGCCGAGTTCAATGCGAACGACCTCCGCATCTGGTTGCAGAATCCAGCCGATGTGAAGGCGAACTTCGCAGAACCAGCTTCCGAGGGCGACAGCCGCATGCGCGGCATGCCGAACCTCGGCCTGAGCCAAATCGAAATTGATGATCTCGTCGCTCTCCTCGAATCAGCGGGCGAGAAGCCATCTGACCAGATCATCCAGGATACGGGAGTCGAATAGTGGCAATCATCGAAGAACCGCTTGCCATCGGTGCTGGTGATGACGTTCCTGAAACGGCCGAACGCCCACTCGGTGACCTGACGCGTCCGCAGCTCACGAGCAGCTGGAAGGACTGGCTGATCACCGTTGATCACAAGAAGATCGGCATCATGTACGGCGTCGCCGCGATGTTCTTCTTCATCATCGGTGGCGCCGAGGCGCTCCTGATCCGGTTGCAGTTGGCGACACCCAACGGCACCTTGCTTTCACCAGACGTGTACAACCAAGTCTTCACGATGCACGGCGTCACGATGATCTTCCTCGTTGCCATGCCGCTGGGTGCAGCGTTTGCCAACTACTTGCTGCCGCTGCAGATCGGTGCACGAGACGTTGCGTTCCCTCGCTTGAACGCCCTGAGCTTCTGGGTGTTCTTGTTCGGTGGACTCTTCTTGAATTCGGCCTGGCTCTTTGGTGGGGGTGCCGACGGAGGTTGGTTCAACTACGCACCGAACTCAACCGTCACGTTCTCGCCCTCACACGGCATCGACTTCTACGCCATCGGCCTGCAGATCACCGGTATTGCGTCGCTCGTCTCTGCGATCAACCTGATCACCACCGTGCTCAACATGCGTCCGAAGGGCATGACCCTGTTCCGGATGCCGGTCTTCACGTGGATGAACCTCGTGACGCAGTTTCTGCTGCTGTTCGCGGTTCCGGTCATCTCTGTGGCTCTGTTCCTGCTGACCTTCGACCGAATCTTCGATGCGAACTTCTTCAACACCGAGGCCGGCGCAGATCCGCTGCTCTGGCAGCACCTGTTCTGGATCTTTGGTCACCCTGAGGTGTACATCCTGATTCTGCCGAGCTTCGGAATCGTGTCCGAAGTCATCCCGGTCTTCAGCCGGAAGCCGATCTTTGGCTACAGCTTCATGGTCTTTTCTGGCATCGCCATTGGGTTCATGGGCTGGGGTGTGTGGGCTCACCACATGTTCGTGTCGGGAATCGGCCCGATCTCGGTTGCCGCCTTCTCGTTGTCGACGATGTTCATCGCGGTGCCAACCGGCGTCAAGATTCTCAATTGGCTCGCGACGATCTGGGGCGGCCGCCTTCGATTCACGACGGCGATGCTCTTCGCCGTCGGCGTCGTTTCGATGTTCACCATCGGTGGCTTGTCCGGCGTGACCCACTCCATCGCACCGGCGGACACCCAGCAGACCGACACCTACTACATCGTGGCCCACTTCCACTACGTGATCTTCGGTGGCACGCTGCTCGGGTTCTTTGCTGGCTTCTATTTCTGGTGGCCCAAGATGTTCGGCTACATGCTCAACGAGCGAGTCGGCAAGTGGAACTTCTGGTTGCAGATCGTCGGATTCAACCTGACGTTCGGCCCGATGCACATCCTCGGCTTGCAGGGCATGAGCCGCCGCATCGACACCTACGACAAGGGCTTCGGGTTCGACCTCTGGAACATGGTTGCCACGGTTGGGGCGTTTGTGATCGCGACCGGCATCGCAATCTTCTTCTTCAACGTCGCCATCAGTCGGCGAAGCTGGATCGCTGCAGGCAAGCCGAACCCCGGCCCTGATCCCTGGGACGCACGGAGCCTCGAGTGGATGACGGCATCGCCGACGCCCGAGCACAACTTCGACGACGAGATCGTCGTCGAGAGCCTCGACGAGTTCTGGCACCGCAAGTACGGCTATGACGAGAACCACAACGTCGTACGTATTGCCGAGGCCGAAGAAGTCGCTCAGGACGGGTCGAACACCAATGTTCACCTCCCCTCGCCGAGCTACTTCCCGTTCGTCTTGGCCGCCGGGTTCCCGCTGATTGGTTACGGAGTGATCTACAGCTTGTGGTTGTGCATCCCAGGAGTTGCCTTGCTGGTCTACGGCATGGTCGGTTGGATCTTTGAACATCCCGACGACCCCAACGCCGCCCACGATGATCATGGAGACGATCACGGCGACGACGCTCCGGACGCACTCGAAGCGGGAGAAGAAGCGGGCGAACTGGTGACCGCGGGCCAAACCAACGAGACGGAGGCCTGACATGGCGAACGCAACCGTTGCCGTGGAATCCCACGACGATCACGGTCACCACGAAACCAACACCGGGATCTCGAACAACAAGCTTGCGATGTGGTTGTTTCTTGCATCTGATTGTTTGTTGTTCGGAGCGTTGATCTCGACGTTCCTTCTCTACCGAACAAACATTTCGGACAACACGCCATTCACGTCGCCCAGCGACGTGTTCGACATTCCCTTCACCTCACTCAGCTCGTTCGTCCTGCTGATGAGTTCGCTCACCATGGTGTTGGCGTTGTCCGCGGTCAACCGTGACGATCAGCGAGCTGGCCGGATCTGGCTCCTGACCACCGCATTCTTGGGCACGGTCTTCATCGGTGGGCAGGTATATGAGTTCACGGTGTTCAACGCCGAAGGACTCGGGTACACAACAAACACCTGGACGTCGGCGTTCTTCACCCTCACCGGCTTCCACGGAGTCCACGTGAGTGTCGGCATCTTGTTGTTGCTCGGCACCGTGTTCGGCACTCGCAACAGTGGCCTGGGCAAAGAAAAGAGCGAGACGGTCGAACTCGTGGGCCTCTATTGGCACTTCGTCGACATCGTCTGGGTCATCATCTTCACTGTCATCTATCTCATCCCGATCGGTTAGGGCGAACACATGACTGCTACCGACCAACACGTCGACACCGAAGAACACGAACACGACCATCCGTCGGATCGTCAGTACGTGATCATCGCGCTGATTCTCGCCGCGCTGACCGCGATCGAGATCGTGATGTTCGTGCTCGAAGAAGACCTGCCACGCTCACTGGTCAAGCTCGGTCTCATCGGGTTGATGATCGTCAAGTTCTGGATCGTCGGTGCCTATTTCATGCACCTGAAGTTCGACAACATCGTGCTGACGCAGCTGTTCGTGTTTGGTTTGGTCCTCGCGATTGTCGTGTATTTCATCATGTTGTCGGCGTTCGAGTTCTCGTTCTGGAATGACGGCTTCGACGACCCAGGCCTTCCAGTGTCCCGTAGTTGACCGTGATCGCAGCCATCGACCCCTGGGCGTTTCGCCCACATCCTGAGGTCTGGCTGCTCATCGCGGGGATCGTCGGTCTCGGCTTCTACGCAACGAGGGTCATCGGCCCCAAGGTAGTCACAACACCTCGACACTCCCGGTCGAGTTCCGCGGACGCCGAGGTGGTGGCTACGCGTGCTTCGCATCCTGAAGGCGACATTGTGTCCAGGAAGCAGCGTCGGTACTTCATCCTCGGCGTGGTGACGTTGGCCATCGCTGCCGATTGGCCGATGCACGACATTGCGGAGCAGTACCTCTACTCGGTGCACATGCTCCAGCATCTTCTGATTACGTTCTTCATTCCGATCTTCTTTCTGCAAGCGACGCCTGAGTGGTTGGCTCGGCTGATTCTTGGTGGGGGAGACCAGGAGCGCACGCTGGTTGGCAAACTTGCAAAGCCGGTCGTCGCCGGTCTCATCTTCAACCTCCTGGCTGCTCTCACCCACTGGAACGGCATCGTCCAGCTGTCGTTCGATTCAGGTCCGTTTCACTACAGCATTCACCTCGTCATGTTCTGCTCGGCGCTGCTGATGTGGCTTCCCGTCCTCGGGCCATTGCCAGAACTCCGACTCTCGCCACCTGCGCAGATGATCTACCTCTTCTTGATGTCGATCATCCCAACGATCCCTGCGGGTTGGCTGACGTTCGCGGACAATCCCGTCTACCCGGCGTACGACACGATCGACCGACTTTGGGGAATCGACGTGGTCAGCGATCAGCAAGCCGCCGGTTTCATCATGAAGGTTCTTGGAGGTTTCTTCCTCTGGACCCTGATCGCGTTCCGCTTCTTCCGTTGGGCAGCATCGGAACGCGCATCGGACATGCAGAAGCGCGTGGTGCGCCCGCTGACTTACGAGGACGTGAACGACGAATTCGAGAAGGCCGGTCCGGCACCGACTGAAGTCTGATGGGTGCTCCTGGCGTACACATGCCATCGAGATCCAAAATGTTCTTTCGTGGTTTCACCGGCCGATGTGCGATCTGTGGAGCATCGCGCGTCTCACCTTCGTGGATTCGAGTTGCCCCGCGTTGCAAGCGCTGCAACTTTCCGATCGAACGCAATGAGGGTCACTTTGTCGGCGCCGTCGGCATGAACACGATCGTCACGTTCGGATCGATCCTCATCACCGCCCTCGTCGGGACCGCCTTGACCGCCCCCGACGTTCCGGTGGGAACGCTCTCGATCATCACCGTGGCGGTCGGGCTGACCGTCTCGTTCGTTTTCTTCCCCATCTCCAAGACGCTTTGGAGTGCGGTCGACCTGATGATGGTCGACATCGAGCCTGGTGAGGTCGACCCTCGCTACGACCCCTCGGTGAACATCGACGCCTAGTGGGCCTTGGCTGATCGAAGCTGATTGCCGGTCATCCAGTCGCTTGCAGTCCGGGCCAGTGCATCGATCACGGCATGGACTTCGTCGGTGGGGTCGGTGCCCTCTGCATCAGCCCAATCGCGAGCTGACCAATTCCATCGCACGCCCGGTGGGAGCTCGAGCTGAACGCCCTGCTGGCGCGGAAGATTGACCGGGTTATTCCGGTGTACGCCCCGGAGCTCCTTGGGAATGTCCTCGAGTTCGGTCACCACTCGATATCGATCCGGCAACCGAGTCGAGAGCTCAGATCCGAGCGTTCTCGCAAGCGAACGATTCTGTCCCCCCAAGAGGAGGTGCTGTTTGTCCATTTCGCGGCCATAGCCATGCACCGTGCACACAACTTCGACATGTTCGATCACCGAGGCGAGCGCATCGGACTCGTCGGGTCGGAATCGTGTCGACGGGATGTGCAAGGGCCGACTCGCAGGCTGATCGATCGAGTAGAAGGATGCGCCAGCGTTCTCCGCTGCTTGTCGGGCGATCAGCGAAGTCACCCGCTCGACGGGTCCACCATGAAACGCCAGGAATCCGAACCGCCCGCGTAGCGCGACCTCTTCATGGACACCGGGTTGCGCAAGCAGATCAGCGAGGGTCATTCCTCCGGTGTTGTCCACGTCACCTCAGCGCGCAGGAACGCTTGCAAACCCGCAGAACGGTTGCAGGACATCGGGTACCGCAAAGGAACCGTCCGCCTGCTGATAATGCTCCATGAGAAACAGGAGCGTCCTTCCTACAGCGCACGCCGTGCCGTTGAGCGTGTGCACGAACTCGGAACGAGACTCCCCCTTGGCTCGGGTGCCAAGGCGACGAGCCGAGTAGTCGGTGTAGTTGGAGCACGAGGTGAGCTCGCGGTACGCGCCTTCTGAGGGAAGCCACACCTCGCAGTCGTACTTCTTCGCTGCGGGGTTTCCGAGATCGCCGGAAGCTACGTTGATGACCCGGTAGGGCAACTCCAACTCATCGAGAATCTCGCGCTCGATCTCGAGGAGCCTCTCGTGCTCTTCCCAAGACTTGGCCGGGTCGCTCCAGATGAACATCTCAACTTTGTCGAATTGGTGGACACGAAAGATGCCGCGGGTGTCCTTGCCGTACGTGCCTGCCTCGCGCCGAAAGCATGAGGAGAATCCTGCGTATCGAAGCGGCAGGTCTGCGGCATCGAGCCGGTCGCCTCGATGGAGACCGGCGAGCGGAACCTCGGAGGTACCCACGAGAAAGAGCTCGTCGGCGTTGACCTCGTAGACCTGGTTTCGGTCTGTGGGGAAAAAGCCGGAATCGATCATCATCTGCTCGCGGACGAGGACCGGCGGGATGGCGGGTGTAAAACCACGACCGACGAGCTTTTGCATCGTCCACTGCACGAGTGCGAACTCGAGTAGCACCGCCTCACCCAGGAGGTAGGCGAATCTGGACCCGCTGACATCGGCGCCCTTCTCGCCATTCACCCATCCCATCGCGGCGCCGAAGTCACCGTGGTCCATGGGTGGTGGCGGGGCCTGATCGCCGACGGTCACCACGAGCTCGAATGCGTCCTCATCTCCGTGCGGTACGGACTCGTGAGCCGGGTTGGGGACGGCCAGGATGAGCTCGTCGACCGTGCCCTGCAGCACATCGAGCTCGGCTTCTTTGGCCTTCAGGGTCTGCTTGACCTCGTTGGCCTCTTTGATCTTGGCCGGTCGTTCAGCGGGATCGGCCTTGCCGATCGCTCTCGACATCGAGTTCGCTTGTTCGCGCAGCTCCTCCACCTCGGTGAGGTGAACCCGCCGAGACGTCTCGGCCGCCGAAAGAGCGTCGAGTTCCTCTGCGGTTGCGCCCTTGGCAATGGCGCCATCTCGGTAGGCCTGGTTGTCGAGTTGTCGAAGGTCGATCACGGAACGAGATTATCGCCGTTCGCCGGTGACCTAGACCTTCTGCGAGACCTTCACTCGTCGCGCATGACCGCGACGTCGTGCGGATGGCTCTCTCGCAAGCCCGACTGAGTGATTCGCACGAGGCGACTTCGGGTACGCAGGTCTTCGATGTTGGCAGCCCCGGCGTAGCCCATCCCCGAGCGCAAGCCTCCGGTCATCTGACCGATCAAATCGGAGATCGATCCGGCGTATCGGACCCGCGCCTCGACACCCTCTGCAACATGTTTGCCCGGTGCTTGTCCTGACCCGTATCGGTCGGCCGCCCGGCCGCGCATTGCACCGGCGGATCCCATTCCCCGGTAGGTCTTCCACATCGCACCATCGACCAGCTCGAGGTCGCCGGGTGCTTCATCGGTTCCCGCGAGGAGATTGCCGACCATGACGGCGTTGGCCCCGGCGGCGAAACACTTGACGATGTCACCCGAGGTGACCACGCCGCCGTCGGCGATGATCGGCACGCCGTGCGTTCTTGCCGCCATCGCACATTCGTAGATGGCACTCATCTGAGGCATGCCCGCGCCCGCGACGATGCGTGTCGTACAGATGCTTCCGGCTCCGACACCGACCTTGATCACGTCAGCTCCGGCTTCGACCAGGGCGTCGACCCCTTCAGCGGTCACGACGTTGCCACCGACGACGACGATCTCCGGCCAGCCCTTCTTGATCGTGCGCACTGCTTCGATCACGCCGGCTGTGTGGCCGTGTGCGGTGTCGATGACCAACATGTCTACGCCGGAAGCCGCGAGAAGTTCGGTTCGTTCCGCCGTGTCGGTCACACCGATGGCGGCACCGACCCGGAGACGACCAGACGAATCGAGGCTCGCGTTGGGCTTCTCGATGCGTTTATCGATGTCCTTCACCGTGATCAGGCCGACGAGCACGCCGCTCTGATCGACGAGGGGGAGTTTCTCGATGCGGTGCTTGTGAAGAATGGCCTTGGCGTCCTCGATCGTTGTGTCGACCGGCGCGGTGACGAGATCTCCGGCGGTCATGAAGTCGGTGACGGGCTGTGCGTACTGGTCGGGGGTGCAGAAGCGAATGTCACGATTCGTCAGAATGCCGACGAGCCGTCCGTCGGGTTCGCAGATCGGGACACCGCTGATCTTGTGCATGCGCATGAGCGCTTCAGCATCATCGAGGGTCGCGGTAGGTGGAAGTGATATCGGGTTCGAGATCATTCCCGCCTGTGCACGCTTGACCAGGTCGACCTGCTGCGCTTGTTCCAGAGGGGACAAGTTGCGATGGAGGATGCCGATTCCGCCTTCTCGCGCCATCGATATCGCGAGCGGCGCTTCGGTGACCGTGTCCATCGCTGCCGACATCAGTGGTATGTGCAACTCGATGTTGCCCAACACCACGGAGGTATCGACGTTGTCGGGGAGCACTTCGCTGTACCCCGGGACCACCAGGACGTCATCGAACGTCAGGGCTTGTGATCCAGCAAAGAGGCCCTTGTTCGGATCGAGATAATCACCCGTTGCTGCCATGAATGCACGCTAGCGGGCGTGAACGAGCTGTGGGCGTCCGATTCGAACTTCGGTTCCCGTGGTCCAGTGAACGATGGGTGTGCCAGACGGTTCGGGGAGGCCGGCGGCGACGACGAGTTCATCATCGAGGTGCAGCAGCTCGGCCCGCTGCAGTGGCCAGATGCCGTGTACGACGGGTGCGTACACCACCCGTTTCTGGAAGGTCGAGAACAGTCCCCAGCGAGCGGTCAAGAAGTGTTCGAGGTCGGATTGGTCATGGTCGGCCACGTGTTCGCCGAGTCGGACGGCCGTTTCACTTCGAGCCCCCTTTGGTCCTGGCCAACGTCGCGACGACCGGTAGGTCCAGATCGGGCCCGCCGCCGTGGCGCTCATGTCGGCCCAGAAGTACGGGAGACCGTACGTAGCTCTCGCGACGGCGGTGGCCGACAGGCGTCCCGCTTCGAGCGAGTGAAACCATACGCCGGGTGTGCCATCTGGACCGCGGACGTAGGTGCGGACATTGGTTTCCGGAAATCGACCCTCACGAGGAATCGGGATACCGCCTGGCAACATCACCTGCATTTCGAACGGAACGAGACCAACCCAGGCGGTGCCGTCAAAGGTGTCGACCGTCAGACCCTCGGGAAGAAGACGCTGCACGTCGTCTGGATCGTACGGCCAGTGAATGAAGGCCAGATTCCTCCACCACATCCTCATGACCTCGAAACGAATCGAGTGTGGGCAGACCTGTGGGTGCTCCGCGGACATGGTTCCAGTGAACCGGGTTACGCGAGCGACCACCCAACCCACCCGGCGACAATGCCGAGAAGGACGGTTCCGAGGAGGTAGAGAATGGCGTCTCGACGAGAACCTTCCCGGTCGATGCATTCGACTTGCGAGATGAACGTCGAGAACGTCGTGAGTGTTCCCAGTCCTCCGACGCCGATGATCACGAGAGTCGAAGCCGAGCTCGTGTGGAGGAGGCCGAGTACGAAGGCGCCGAGGATGTTCACGACAGCCGTTCCGCGCATCTGGCGGTCGAAGGCTGCATCAAGATCGGTGATCAGGGCCCGCACGACCGCACCGACGAACGCAGCACCAAGAAATCCGATCGCAATCATGCGGCCTCGTCGAGATTTGGAGGGGCGAGGGTCTTGCGTCGCACCCCGACATAGGCGATCAGTCCGAGCGCGATTGAGGCGACGAGGTATAGCAACGCAGTGGCGTTCTCGTTGCTGTCGAGCAGCTCGACCACTTCGATCGAGAACGTCGAGAAGGTCGTCAAACCACCGCAGAAACCCGCAGCGATCAATCGGTTGCGACCAAGCGGCAAGGAGCGGGTGGTGACGGCGGCCAACAGCGCACAGCCGACGACATTCACGAGCAGTGTGTGCCACGGAAACGAGTCGACCGCAATTGTCTCTCCGACGAGCCAGCGAAGCGTGGCACCTGCAACTCCGCCGAGACCTACCAACACGAGATGGTCGATCCGCTGCATCATGGGAGACTACCCCTATGGACCTTTCTGATCACCGGGTGAACTACGAGGCCGACGGCCTGGACATCGCGAGTCTGGCGGCCGATCCGATCGCACAGTTCAGAGAGTGGTTTGCGGAAGCGCAGGCCGCAAACGACCCCGAGCCGTATTCGATGGTGCTCTCGACGGTCGACGCGGATGGTCGGCCCCGAGGCCGCTACGTGTTGCTACGTGCAGTCGATTCGGACGGCTTCGTGTTCTTCACCAACTACGCGTCGGCAAAAGCTCGGGCCATGGAGTCCACCCGATACGCGGCGCTGACCTTCCGCTGGTTCGACCTGCACCGCCAGGTGAACATCGAGGGAACCGTTCGACGAGTCGCGGCTGCAGAGTCCGACGCCTACTTCGCAAAAAGGCCACGTGAGAGCCAGTTGGGCGCTTGGGCGAGTGAACAGAGCACCGAGATCGAAGACCGCTCGGTGCTGATCGAACGGCTCTCCGAGGTCACCCAACGTTTCGAGGGGCGCGAGGTCGACCGACCTGACTTCTGGGGTGGTTATCGGGTGACACCCGACCGCATCGAGTTCTGGCAAGGTCAGCCGAGCCGGCTGCACGACCGCGCGCTCTACGTACGCGAAGGCGAGAAGTGGACGAGGTCGGTTCTCAGTCCTTGATTGGCCTGAGGGTCATGGTCACGCGTAGTTCGTCGTCGTTGGATGAGCGGACCCAGATCTGACTGCGTCCATCGTCGTCGATGGCGGACTGCACGGAGAGGGGCTCGTTGGCGACGCTGGGTCCGCGCCACTCAACCTCGACCCGGAACGGTGGGGCATCAAGCGGTAAGACCTCCTCGGCGATCGAGAGGTAGGCGGCGTTGTTCACGTGGCCGAACGCATCCATGTCGGTGGTGCGAAAGGTCCACGCCAGGTGAGAAACATCCTCGGGGCCAGACTTGTCGTGACGTAGTTTTGCGTCGACTCGGCGACCCGCGGCGGCTTCGAGGTACCGCTCGGCAAAGTCCTCGCCCCACGCAATCGGTCGGCCAGTGTTGGCATCGAGATGGACCCAGATTGCTGCAGCCTCGACATGGGCGCCTCGATCACCCCTGAGGATCGTGCGTCGCTCCGCCCAGCGAGAACCCGTGCCCGAGCACCAGGTGGTGAGAGTCAGCGACTCCCGAGCGGCTGCATTCCGATGAACTTCCATAGCTGCGCGGCGTGCGACCCAGGCGAGTCCGAGCTCGGGCAGTTCGGCGTCGTCGGTGTCGTCGTTCCCCGCGTCTTGAAGAAACCGAGCGATCGCGTCCAGTTCCATGCGCCCGTTCGGGTCCGCATCGGCCACCGAAACTCGGCGCGATGTCACAAAGGTCCTCCCCGCAAGTGGCGCGGGAGTGATCATCCCGGCGCCGGGTTCGGTCGATCGAGCCTTTGGATTCTGTTCCACCGAGCCGAATGTAGAGGAGACGCCACGTTGATACACAATGTCGAGGTGGCGCCGTGAAGCGATCTGACCCTATGTAAGAACAACTTGAGAACTCGAGGGTTTCGCGACCCAAGGGGGAATGGCTGCGAGGAGAATAGGGGTTCAGAAAGTTAATCCGCTCGGGATCTGATGAAACCGCCGGGATGCATTTCTTATGACCAAACACCACGCACGATCGAAACCGAAATCGACGAAGGTACGCCTCCTCGCCATGCTCCTCACGATGGTCATGGTGGCTGTGGCGTGCGGTTCTGGCGACGACGATGTGATCCGCCTTGGCCAGGACGAGCTCGCTGCTCCCACAGAGGGTGCGGGCGAGGTTGACTCCGAGGCCGTGAACGAGGCTGTCACCTTCACCTTCGAGGATTTCGACGGTCAGAAGATCTCGTTCGACGACTTGCCCGAAGGTCCCGTGGTGCTCAACTTCTTTGCGTCCTGGTGCCCGACGTGTATCGCTGAAATGCCAGACTTCGAGACGGTCAGTCAGAACTTCGCTGGTGAGGTCAACTTCCTCGGTCTCGCCACGCAGGATCGAGTCGAGAGTGCCATCGACCTCGTCGAGGAAACCGGCATCACCTATCAGGTTGGAAACGATCAGAACGGTGGAATTTTCACGTTGTTCGGCGGCCTCGGCATGCCGACTACGGTCTTCATCGACGCTGATCACACCGTCGCCAGCGTGCACACGGGCGTCCTCGACGTCGACTCTCTCACCGAAGCCATCAACGACGATCTGTTGTCTTAGGAACTGTCATGCCCTCTTGGAACCTCCTCGCCTTTCCGTTCGCCGCAGGTCTCGTGGCCGCGTTCAACCCGTGCGGGTTCGCGATGCTGCCGACCTACCTGACCTACTTCCTCGGACTCGACTCCGACGAGACCTCGACCGCGAAGAGCGTGCTGCGAGGCGCAAAGGTCGGTCTTGCGCTGACCCTCGGTTTCGTCACCGTCTTCGGCATCTTCGGAATTCTGTTCGAAGTGATTCTGTCGGGAGGCGGTCGAAGCGCCGTACAGAGTTCGCTCTGGGTCGTCACGATTGGTTCGGGCGTTGTTGTGTTCGTGCTCGGCCTCGCAATGCTTCGAGGTTTCCAGCCAGTGCTGAACCTCCCGAAGGTGCAGATGGGCACCGGCAGCCGTGAGCTTGGTTCGATGTATCTGTTCGGCGTGAGCTACGGACTCGTCTCGCTCGGTTGCACCATCGGCCCGTTCCTGGTCGCCGTCTCCGGTTCAGTGTCGAACGCCGATGTGGCCGGCGCGTCGCTTTGGGCTTTCATCGCCTACGCGCTGGGCATGGGCTCGGTCATTCTGTTCTTGACGATGGCTCTCGCAGCTGGTCGTCGTGGTGTGGCGAACAAGATGCGCTCGCTCCTACCAGTCATCAACCGGATTTCTGGGGTGCTGCTCGTTCTCGCAGGTGTCTATCTCGCCTTCTACGGCTGGTTCCAGAAGGATCCGCTCAACAACGGGAACGGCGTCGTCGACTTCGTCGAAGGTATCCAAGCCGACGTCGTGAACTTCATCAACAACGATCTGGGCGCCGAACGTGCGGGTCTGATCATGCTCGGACTCGCCGTTCTCGTCTCGGTCGCTGCGTTTGTCTGGAAGAAGATCAGCGGTGACGATGATGGGCCCTCGATCGACTCGCCGGAGTCGACCGAAGCTGACACCGCTGAGATGGCCGAGGTCTAGAGGTCGTATCTCAGCACGCCGCCGGACTCTTCTCGGCGTGCGCCGTCATGGATCCGGAGCCACTCGAGGTGTGCATACGTTTCGCTGGCCGCCATGTTTCCCCATGATCGTTCTCGGAAGAGCAACTTCATGAAAGCGTCAACGGGTTGCTGACCAATCTCGGCGCCGATGTCGCGTAACCGATCGAGCCGACCTTCGTGGTGTTCTCGGATCGAGCGACTCCGGCCGGCCGCATCGACAAATGGGTCGCCATGGGCTGGAAGGACGATCGTCGACCCCTCCAGTTCTTCGATGCGTTCGAGCGAGGTGAAGAACACCTGCAGCGGGTCGTCATGATCAGACAGGCCCGAGATGTGTGGGGTGATCGTCGGTAAGACATGATCGCCGGAGAACAAGATCCCGGCATCGGCGTTCCACAGACAGAGATGATCGTCGGCATGGCCCGGCGTGTGCAGAGCCAACCAGTCGCGTCGCCCAAGCGAGATGACGTCACCGTCGCCTATTTCGCGCGTGATTTCGGGCGGTCGGAAGACGTCGACGACATCGATGCCCTCAGACCACCGCACGAGGAGCTCGCTCGGGAAGGGGTCGGTCATTCGCCCCCAAGGTGTCGGCCGAACCAGCTTCGCGGCGACGTCGGCAATCTCGACTGCGCTGCGTTCCACGAGGGCGGATGAGTCCTCGTTCTCGAGCACGTCGTCATAGGCCCGACGCCAGCTCGATCCGAACCCCCGATACCCGACGACCTCTATGGGACCCAACGTGTCGACGGCGTGCAGACGGGCGATCCCTCCGAAATGATCGAAATGGCTGTGGGTGACAACCACCGTGTGGATTCGCCCCGCATCGAGACCCACCTCGTCGAGGCGTTCGATCAGTACCCGGTGACTGACGCCATCGGCCAGGCCGGGGTCCACCAGAGCCAGACCGCGATCATCCTCGAGCACATAGCAGTTGACGTGACCCAGACCAGGAAGGTCGATCGGCAACATGATGCGAAGAACGCCAGGCGCAACCTCTTCGGCATGGTGATCCGGGCTGCGCTGTTCCGACTTGGACGGTCGCTCCAGATCAGCCTCGCTCATGCATTGTCGATTGGGAGGTCGGCGAATACCGTCGAGCGGTAGTACGCGAGTTCAGCGACCGACTCACGAATATCGTCCAGCGCGCGGTGCCCAAGCGCCTTGTCTGGAGCATTCTTCAGAACATCTGGATACCAACGGCGGGCGAGTTCTTTGATCGTCGACACGTCGACTGAGCGATAGTGGAGAAACTCCTCGATCTCCGACGTGTGCTTTGCAAGAAATCGACGATCGGTGCCAATCGAGTTACCGCAGAGCGGAACGGTTCGGGGCTCCTTGATGTGCTCGCGGAGGAAGTCCATGGTCTGCGCGGCTGCGTCTTCGAGCGAAATCGTCGACGCCTCGATCTGGGGAAGCAGTCCCGACTTGGTGTGCATCTTGCGCACGAAATCGTCCATCTCCGCCATGGCTTCCGGTGGCTGATAGACGACCAGGTCTGGCCCTTCAGCGATCAGCTCGAGGTTGTCATCGGTGAGTAACGTCGCGATCTCGACGATGACGTGCCGATCTGGGTCGAGGCCGGTCATTTCGAGGTCCATCCATGCGAGCATCCGGCTACGTTAGCCACGCTCAGAACGCCTAGGGTCACTCTCGTGCTGGAGATTCCTTTGCGACGACTCGATCCCGATCTGGCCATGCCCGCGTATGCGACCGAAGGCGACGCCGGTGCAGATCTTGTGGCGGCCGAGCCGCTGACACTCGCGCCGGGGGGAGGCCGCGGCCTCGTCCCGACCGGCGCGGCAATTGCGATACCCGCTGGATATGCCGGTTTCGTGCAACCACGGTCCGGTTTGGCCATGAAACACGGTGTGACGTGCCTCAATACGCCGGGGCTGATCGACTCGGGATACCGAGGTGAGCTCAAGGTGTTGCTCGTCAACACAGATCCCACCGAACCCTTCACAATCGAACGCGGCGATCGCATTGCCCAGCTCGTGATCCAGCGGGTCGAGCAGGCGGCCTTCGTTCCGGTCGATGAGTTGCCGGACTCCGTCCGCGGCGAAGGCGGCTTTGGTTCGACCGGCGTCGCCTCCAGCTAGGCGCAGGCCAAACGAGTCTTAGCCGAAGCGCTTCGAGAACTGAACGACGCCGATCTTGGGATCAGCCTCGAATCGATCGATCAGGTCAGAAATCACCACATCGAACCGAGGCAGGTCTTCGGGATCGGATTCGTAGGGTCCGTCGTCGAGACGTTGGACGATGCTCACGAGGAGTTCGTGTTCATCGACCTCGAACGTGACCTCGACGGTGCCCACGTGATCACGATCACCCAGCAACAACGAGAACGCTTCGTCGACCGCGAGGCGGAGGTCATCGATTGCTCGAACCGACAGCCCCTTTCGACGTCCAATCGATGCCACGGCGATACGTACGAGTCGGACGAAACGCATGGCGGCAGGGATCGTGAGCGAGATGACGTCGGCATTGACGCTCTCCATGCGATCGGGTTCTACTGCTGCAGCCACATCTCTGAGTGTGCCAGCCGTCCGCTCCGATGCCGATGATGCTCGGCAACAACTCCTTGGATTGAGGTGCACCAGAATGGGTGTTGGGTGACAAATTGCGCCCTACCGTGGGCCAATGGCAATTCTGGTTGATCAGGCGCGATGGCCATGGCGTGGAACCACGTGGTGTCATCTCGTCTCCGACAGCCACCTCGATGAGCTGCACGATTTCGCCGGGGTGCTCGGCTGTCGCCGGGTGAGCTTTCAGGGCGATCACTACGACATCGACATCGACACCCGACGTATCGCCGTGGAGATCGGAGCAATCGAGTGCGACAGCCGTGAGCTCGTTCGTCGGCTCAAGGCAGCCGGACTGCGACTCCGGCCGTCGGGATATGTGAAGTGGGAACTCGACTATCGAATCGATTCCGCGGTCGACGACGACGTTTGGTCCGCGCTCGTGGGCAGACACCCTCATGTCAACCGCGTGGTCGACCTCGAACCAGGTCTCGATGGCTTTCACCGTGACGCGACCGGGTGTTTCGTGCTCAAGCGCGGTGACGCAGAAGCGGTTGCCGTGCACGGCCAAGGTGAACTGCACACCGGCATCGAGAATCCGACCCTCGGCGTCTTCGTTCGACACGACCGATTCGGAGCTTGGTCGGTCGAATCGTTCTCGCCAGCGCCCAGCCGAGAAGGTTGAGCCGAGCTTTGGGCTGACAGCACAAGCACCTAAGCTCGTTAGCCGCATGAGAATCCCCCCGCATCTCGTCGCCGCGATCGTGGCGCTGTCGACCCTCGCCGTCGCGTGTTCGTCGAGCGATGATCAGGTCACGCCAACGTCGGCGCCACCCGAGACCACGACGACCACGACCAATGCGCCGACGACTTCACAACTCGAGGTCGTGACGACCATTCGCCGGATCCCGGCGGAGGAGCTCGGTTCGGAGGGCCACATCACCGTTGGGTCGACCAGGTACGACTTCGCGTTCGAGTGTTACCACGCTGGCGCTGGCGACATCTTGGCGTTGGGAGTGGGCGATGACCCCGATGGTGAAGACACCACGCAAGCAATCGTGCAGGCCTTCCTTGGGCAGGCGTACGTTGCCGTGGTCATCGGTGACGCGAAGGTGCTCGAGCTCGCCATCGATCAACCGGCCGAGCTGTTCGTGCAAAGCAACCTGATTCGCGGTTCAGCCCTTCGGTTTGTCGATGCAGTCGGTTCCGCCGGTGTTGGTGAGGACATGGGTCTCGGCACGGTCACCGTGTCGTGCGAAGGGTTCGCCCCTGGGCTGCCCGAGGACTACGTGTTGAGCTAGCGCTGGGCCACTTGGGCGAACGGCTTTCGGTCGCCACAGCCGATCTTCGCCTCGTGCGCACGTCGGTTCGCCCCAGCCCAGTGCTAGCCGCAGGGAGAGATCGGCTCGACCTGCGGGACTCGTCCGGAGCGGAAGCTCGTGACCGCCGAACCATCGGTCTCGAAGATCACCCGAAAGGCTGCGTCTCCGGCATCGGCGGGGGTGAAGACGATTGTGTTTCCTCCACCGGCGCGAGGGGTGCTCGTGAGGCGTTCGCCGAACAGCGCAAGCAAGGCATCCTCGGCCATCCCGACGCCGGCGCCCGAGCGCGTGGTGATCTCGGGGTTCGTGATATCGACGCGTTCGATCGTTCCGGCGGTCACGACGAGCTCGACTCCAGCCGGGCCACCCCCGGGCCGGACCTGAAAACACTCGCCGCTGACCGCGTCGACGGGAACGAGGATGCCGTCAAGGGCCGCCTCGGCTTGAGCGATCGTCATTCCAAACGTGACGACATCGATTCCGACCGTGCTCACCGATGACGTCGAATCGAACTCTGGGTCACCGGTGAAGATCGGAGCTTCGGTCGTCGTCGTCGTTGTCGTCGACGAGGTGGTCGTCGCAACCGTCGTTGGTGCTTCGGAAATCGGAGGAACCGTCTCGACCGAAGCGTCGTCGCCTCCGCCGCACGCGGTGACGAGAAACGCGAGGGCCATCACCCAAAGCGACATCGAGCGAATATGCGAGCGCCGGTGGGTCATGGCAAAAGTGTAGGACAGGGTGATCGAATGAACGAAATGCCGGCCTGCGCTTGGAGAGCCCGTTCGGTGCGATACCGTCGGCCGATGTTTCGCGTCGCCCCACATCGAGCACTCACGATCGGCATGTCCATTTGTCTGCTGTTGGCCGCCTGTGGGTCGACCACGGCGGTCGATTCGATCGTGGATTCCTCTTCCGCAGTGGAGCCCACCGTCGTCGAGCCGGCGATGACAACCGTCGAGGCCGTTGTGACGACGACCGAGCCCGTTCCAACGACAACAACAACCACGACGCCGCCCAGATCGGCTCTCGAGTGTGCTTCCGACATTGCGCTCGAAGTCCGGCTGGGACAGCTTCTGTTCCCCGTGGTGGTCCAGAGTGAACTCGATGCTGCAGCGAGCCTTGCTGAACGGGGTCTGATTGGTGGCGTGGTGGTACTCGGCAATCCCACCGCAGCCATCTCAGATGACATCGAGACCCTGCAGGCTCGGTCGATGGTGTCGCCGAGCATCGTTGCGGTCGACGAGGAAGGTGGACGGGTACAACGCCTCGAGGCCCTCGTGGGCGCTCAACCGAGCGCGCGAGCCGTCGCTGAGCAGTTCACCCCTTCCGAGGCTCGGGCCCGAGCAAGTGCGCACGCCGCTCAGGTCGCCGCGCTGGGGTTCACGATGAATCTGGCCCCTGTCGTCGATCTCGACAACGGCGGTTTCATTCGTGATCGCTCCTTTGGGAGCGATGTCGACGAAGTCACCGACTATGCGTTTGCGACCGCAGACGGCATTCGTGATGGTGGCCTCACTCCCGTGGTGAAACACTTTCCTGGTCACGGTCGCGGCGAGGACAGTCACACCGGGCTTCCGACGTTGCCAGACTTCGAGACGATCCGAGAGACCGACCTGGTGCCGTTTGTTCGTGCGGTTGAACGTGGGGACATTCCCATCATGGTGGGGCATCTCGTCGTACGGGGACTGACGAACGGCAAACCGGCAACACTGTCCAGTGAGGCCATCGATGGCTTGCTGCGAACCGATATGGGATTTGACGGCCTCGTCATGACCGATGCCTTGAACATGGACGCGATCGCCGACTCCATGAACAATGCCGAAGCAGCAGAGCAGTCACTTCGAGCCGGTATCGATCTCGTGATGCTCGGCAACCTGGCTGATAGCGAAGCCACGATCGAACAGCTCTCCGACGCGGTGCGATCAGGGCGCCTCGACGAACAAACCGTGAACGAATCATTCCTTCGCGTCCTTGATGAACGGCAGATCGAGTTGTGTTCGTTGGCTCCCGAGTTGCTGCCCGCCATTGGCTGCCAGCCCGACATCGGTGGATGTGCTGCCGGCTGATTGGGCCTTTGGACTGCGAAAGTGAGTCGAACGACCCAGACGGCTTGGGCGCGTCGGCCCACTGCCTGCCTGCTGCTTGCTGCCGATATTTCTGCATAGGCGAACCCGCAACGATCGGGTCAATGCAGAGGAGCGTCACGTGCGCACAACCAATCGATTCAGCTTGCTGGCCCTGTTCGCAGGGTTCGTGCTTCTACTCGGAGCGTGTTCAACCGAGAGCAACCCACCAGATGGTCTTGCATTCCAAGACGACTCGTCCGGAGATCAACAGCCGCTGGACACCACGACGGCGGCACCAACGACCACCGCTGCGCCCACCACAACAGAATCGACCGTCCCGAAGGTCCCACGACCAACGAACCGTGACTGCTCGACCAACGACTACTCCCTCGCCTTCAACTCCGACGTCGTTCTCATGGCGCCGACCCCTTCTATGCAGGGACCGTTCAACATCTCGATCCCCGCTGGAACCTACGACATCACGGTGTCGAGCTGGCTCGGCTTCGAGGACTATGCCCCCGACGTCATGGAGCAGTGGTACTTCTCCACCAACTCGGGCTACACCTCGCCGCTGACGACGGACACCAGCCCTGAGCTGATCGCAAACGATCTCTTCAGCAACCAGACGATTCCTGCGACCACGTCGATCACGCTGCACCACCGGTCACCGAGCTCGGCACAGCCGAACTCTGTTCATGCCCTTTGCATCGGTTTCCGAGCAGTGGCTGCACCACAGACCACGTCGGCTCCGACCACGACCGCCGCTCCAACGACCACCACGGCGGCACCGACGACAACCGTTCAGGTTGCGGCGCCAACCACGACGACCGCGGCTCCGACCACGACCACGCAGGCTGCAGCACCAGCGCAGCTGGCTCTCACTGGAGCATCTGAGTTGTCGCTGTCACTTGGACTTGCGGGAGCCGCACTCACCCTCGCTGGCGTTGCCACACTGATGGCATCTCGTCGAGAAGACGATCACTAGCGTCACCCCTGCGCACTAAGGTGCCGAAATCGAGAGACCCTGATCAATGACAGGTGCCCCCATCCGCTCGGGTGGGGGCACCTGACGGTTTTGGTTCGCTCACATGATCGAGCAGAAGTAGGGCCAAAACACCCTTGCCACCCCAGACTTGGGCCTGCTACGACTTAGTCTGTTCGCACACGACCCAGGAGTTTTCCCCAATGCCATCGATGAAGATGCGTGCCGCTGCGTTTACCGGACTGTTGTTCGCCGCCGGAAGTGTTGTCGCGGTGTCAAGCCCCGCAGGTGCGCAGGGCGTGACGTGTAACGGCAAGCAGGTGACGATCACCATGGAGCCCGGCGTCCCGTTGAACGGCACCGATGGCGATGACGTGATCATCGGAACTTCGGGTGACGATGTGATCAACGGCCGACTGGGCAACGACACCATCTGTGGCCTCGCTGGCAAGGACGAAATTCGTGGCGCTGCCGGTGCCGACTGGATCAACGGCGGTGGCGCTGGTGACAAGATCTGGGGTGGCGACGGCCATGACATGCTTTTTGGTGGCGACGGCTGGGACCGCATGTTTGGTGGCAGCGGCAAGGACACCATGTTTGGTGGCGGCGGCAACGACACGATGCGCGGCAACGGGTGGGCTGACGTGATGCTCGGCGGGAGTGGCAACGACTTCGTACACGGTGGGCTCGCCAACGACGACATCAACGGTGGATTCGGGGATGATGAGCTACGAGGCTCGAATGGCACGAACACTTGCTCCGATCCCGACGGCGAAGTCGTTGCATATGGCGGTTGCCAGATTCGAAACTTCGACGAGTAGCTCGTCCCCGTCGGAGTTCTTGGTGAGCCGGGGTGGTCGATGAGCTTCTCGAGCGCATTGGCTTCACCGCGGAAGAGCTGCCGCATCCTGTCGAACTTCTGACCGTCGAGAGAGTGGCCAGGCGAGCAGACGTGCCAGTCACGTCGCTCGATTCGGCCATTCCCAGCGCAGACGCGCTTCGTCGGGAAGTCTTGGCGGAGGCGATTCGATGTCTGTCGTGCATCCCCGGTGAGCAGAGTTGGGCGGCCCTTCGGGAGGCGATTCGTCACGTCCGCGTGCGCGGCGACGTCGATGACCTCGGATGGATTATTCGGCCCGTCATAGCCGCACGGGCACAAGAACTCGCAGAAGATCCCGCTTTTCCATTTCTCCTCAGCGGTTTCGATCAGCTGGATGCTCCAGAGCTCCAACTCCTGTCTCGACAGTTGCTGCGCCACGTGTTCGAACAGCTCTGGCCCTTCATCACCACCGCTTGCGAAGGCTCGCCACTCACGTGTCCGCAGACGCCATCACAGAAGATGGAGACGATGACAACGCTCCTCTTGACCGCTGATGCCTACCGCCGACTACTTGGCGCCGCCGCGGTCGACACGGACCGCGAAGACCTGCTTTCCGGCGTATTGTCCTCAGCAATCGCTGATGAGCTGGTTCCCGCTACCGCGAGTCAGGCAGTGGCCACGATCGAGGCACCGTCGTTCGTGACCGTGGAACGGCAGAGCCCAAACCCTCTCACGGATGTCGCAGTTCGCGAAGGGGCGCAGATCCTCCTTGAGCACCACCTGCCATTCAGCACGTCGATCAGCGTCGCTGAAGCGCGTCGAAGGACCGGTTTGAGCAACACTGCGTTCTACCGAACATTTGGATCGCTGACGGAGCTTGATCAGCTGATGCTGCAGCGTGCGCAGAGCGAACTCGCGGAGGGTTTCACGGACGAGTTCTTCGCACAGGTCCTTGCGGAGATCCAGGCGGGCGATCTTGCGGGTGGTCTGGAGCGCATGGCGCAGCGGGTCGAAGAGCATCAACGAGCACATGTGACCAATGGTCGACCGGGCCGGCAGCTGACTCCCTGGCTTGGGTTCGGTGAAGTCGGCCCTGTTGTGTCGGCGGCATATGCGAGCTCGTTTGAAGAGCGTGGCATGTTCTATACCGAATTCGCCAAGACGTTGAGCGCATCGTTGCCCGCCGGGCTGGACGGACGGTCTGTGGCCGGCACGATGCACGCAGTATCGGTGATCAGCGACTACTTCATTCGGGTGTCGCCAGATCGCGATGCCGCCTTTGACGTGGCGGCGAAACGACTCCCGCTGTTCAATCGGTACTTCTTCTCTTGAGTGCTCAGCTTGCCGAGCGAGAGGCTTGTAACAGAGCTCCGAGGATTCGGATCGACCTTCCAATCGCGCTTCTTTATGGTCGTGATCGTGAACTCGCCAGTCGGTCCTCGTCGAGTGCATCTTGAAGATGCAGCGACCCTGATCGAATCTCTGGTTCCCAGCTGGAGTTCGCGAGGCATCGATGTCGACGTGGTCATCAGCCGTGGATCCATCTCATCGGAGGTGCCCGACGTCGTCGGGATCAAGACCCGACGCGGCACCATGAGCGGACGCATGATGTTGTTCAGCGGCGGCTGGGCTGACTTCGAGTTCTCTTCGGGGCTTGGTGATGACCGGTTGCGTGAGTTGCACCCGCTCAGCGACGCGAGCGTGCACGAACTCGCGACCGATCTGCTGGATCGAATGAGCGGGTCCTTCGATCAGTTCGCGCCGTCGTCACGCCCTGACGCGACTGTCTAGCAGGTACTAGACATTTCCTGATGCCAGATAGGCTCGTGCGATGGCTCGACCAAGCGGACGTCCGATGCGCGAGGAGGTGCTCGAGGCCGCGCGGACGATGATCCAGCGGGTCGGCGTCGATGGGTTCAGTTACGCCGACATCGCGAAACAGTTGAAGATCAGCTCGCCGTCCATTCATCATCACTTCCCCTCGAAGGCAGATCTGGTCGCCGAAGTCGCGGTGCAATATCGCCAAGAGTTCGCCGATCGTGTGCGCACGATCGGCGACGAGACGGCTTCAGATCGGTTGATGGCCTATGCGGGTCTCTTCGACCAACCTGCATCGTCGGGTTTGTTGTGCCTGTGCGGCGCGATTGCGGCGGAGTGGTCGAACATTGCTGAGAGACCTCGCCGTGAGGTAGAGCAGTTTTTCGAGGAGCAGCTGACTTGGCTCACGCGTGAGATCGAAGCCGGTGCGGCAGCTGGGGAGTTTCGAGCCGATGTGGATGGTCCGGCCATGGCGCGAGCGCTGCTTGCAGCTTTGGAAGGTTCCATGCTGATGGCTCGCGCAAGCAATTCGCCACATCTCGCACAAAGTACGTGCACAACGCTGCTTGCAGGCATCGTTTCATGATGGCCCCTTGTCTCGTTCGCTCGCGTGACCGAATTCGCTAGAGCTCGCGTGCGCACGGCCGCCGAAGCTTCCCGTCGAGACGGACTAGCGACTAGGTAGTAGCCGCGGCGGGTGGTGACTGCCTGAAGATTCTGTGAGGGATCATCGTGGTGCCGTTCGTTGGTACGGTGATGAACGCACCGGAGAAAGTGACAGGGGGCTCCGTGGCCACCGACAACGACCATGAGCACGTCGTCGCTTTGTACGACGCTCATGGGCGCGATGTCTACCGGTACGTCCACCGGCTGTGCCTCGACCACGCGGTTGCCGAGGATGTGACCCAAGACGTCTTCATTGCGGCGCTTCGAGCGTCGACCGAGACGGTTTCGGTCCCCTGGCTGATGAGAAGCGCCCGAAATCGAATGATCGACATCGTGCGAAGGGAAACGAACTATCGGGACAAGGTGCGCGTGCTCAGGCGCGAGATCGCCGAGGAGGTCGGCAGTGCTGAGGTGGTCGTGGAACAACTGCGCCTTCGCGCAGCGCTGGATCGACTGCGAACCGAACATCGCATTGTTCTGATGTTGCACTACGTCGACGGCGCTTCCTTGTCCGAACTCGCCGAGGCGCTCGGGCGCTCGTACAAGGGCGTAGAGGGTTTGATGTCTCGGGCGCGTGCCGCGCTACGGACGGAGCTGGAGGATTCTCGATGAACGAACAGGCGTTGCGCGAACAGCTTCGACGCATCGACGGCGAAGGGCCCTCGTCGACTTTCGACCGGGCCCTCCGCGCACAACTGCGCGGCGTCGAGTCGGCGGACGTTGCCAACCAGGACAGCGACAACCACGATGCAGACCTCTATGACACGGTTGTCTCACCACACGAAGGAGCAATGGTCGAATTCATCGACCGGCGGTCGGCTCCGCCAAGAAGCTCGCGCTGGCCATTCCTCGGCGCGGCGGCCGCCTTGATCCTTGTGCTTGCGATCGTTGTGCAATCGGTGTCCGACGAGGGTGGTGATCTGACTGCGGCAAATAGCGAAGCGGTGGGGGTTGGCGACGCATGGCTTCAGACGATCATCGACAGTGATCGAGATGGCTTCCTCGCTCTTCACGCCGAAGATGTCGTCGTGAATGACACCTTGATGGGGTTCTCCAAGGACACTCAGCTTCTCACCGATGCGCGGATCGGCGAACTGTATGCCGATGGTTTCGATGCGCTCCAAGCCGCGCTGGCCATCGATGACGACGTCGTGACCGCTGACGGATGTTCCTTTGTCGAGGCCGCGTCTGTTGAATGTGCGTTCACCGCCACGATGATCGGTACGGGCGCATATTCCTACACCGTGACCGCGCTCATGGTGGTCGAGGATGGGCTGATCCGATCGATCGACTTCACGACGATCACAGACCCTGCAGATTTTCGTGTCTTCATCGAGGACTTTCTTGAGAACGAAGCGACCAACGAAGATCGGGCGTGTTTGACGCTCGGCTTCAACACCGTCGGATGCGGTGAACACGAATCCGACTTCATCATGCGATACGCCGGCTACTACGAGGCGAAGACCGGCTAGTCGAGAACAACATCACAAGGAGCTACCCCATGACCCTCACGCCCATCGGGCGGCCGGAGGCCTCACCTCTCGCGCCCACAGATGCTGAAACTGAGCCGCTTTCCGACGAGCCGTCGATGCTCGCGCCCCGTCCCGGGCGTGACCGACGGTTGCTCGTCGGTGTCGGGCTGATGGTCGCCAGCGCGCTCTGGCTGGTCGTCGCCTGTGGACCGCGTGGCGACAGCGTGGACACGTACGTTGGCCTGACGATGTCGCAGGAAGAGCTGAGTGAGTTCGTCGAGCGGCGAATGGGAGAACTCGAGATTCCCGGGCTGTCACTTGCGGTCATCAACAACGGCGAGGTCGTCCATTCCGAGCACTTTGGACACGCCGATGTCGAGCGAAACGTTCCAGTGACCGACGAAACCATCTTCGAAGCAGGGTCTCTGTCGAAGTCGGTCTTCGCGCAGTTCGTCATGACATTCGTCGAGGCTGGAGAGCTCGATCTCGATCGGCCGCTCTTCGAATATCTTCCGCACCCGGATGTGAGCCAGCCAGACTTGGCCGAGCAGATCACGGCGCGGATGGTGCTCAGCCACACCGCGGGATTCCCGAACTGGCGCGATGATCCGGATGGGTCGTTGCCCATTGCGTTCGAACCCGGAACGGCTTTCGAGTACAGCGGTGAGGGATATCAATACCTCGCCCTCGTCTTGCTCGAGATAACGGGAACCGACTGGCACGGGCTCGAGTCACTGTTCAACGACCGGATCGCTGAGCCGCTCGGTCTCGACCGAATGACGTTCGTCCCGAGCGACGTAGTCGTCAGCGATAAAGCGGCGCCCTACGACGAAGATGGAATCAAGATCGACTGGCGATCAGATCCGCGGGCTGTGGCCGACCTCGATATCTTCATTGCTCCCGCGTCCCTGCACGCAGATACCACCGACTTCACGCGCTGGATGATCGGCGTGATGCACGGCGAGGTCTTGCGCGAGGAGAGCTACGAGGAGCTGTTTACCCGCCACTCCTCCACGCCGTCCGAAGAACTCGGCTTGTCGTACACGCTGGGCTTCTACGAGCCGCACATTCCGTTCACCGACATCTTTGGCCACGGCGGCAACAATCATGGGTTCACTTCGTTCTTCATGCTCGACCCCGTCGATGACTGGGGATTCGTAGTCCTCACGAACTCTGAGTTTGGTGACGAGTTCGGCGAAGAGCTCTTCATCCGGCTGTTCGCCGGGCCAAGCATTCCGCGTATCGTTGTGACGGTGATCTCGGTGGTCGTGCTCACGTTGTCGTTCCTGGTCGTCGGCGCTCGTCTTCTGCGGCGTCGACCGATCGAACACACGTGATCTTGGTAGGCCGCCCGGGACTCGAACCCGGCACCTTGGGATTAAAAGTCCCCTGCTCTAGCCTGATGAGCTAGCGGCCCGTACCGGGTCAGAATCTACAGGCATTGCACGGTTCCGCCGCAGCGGCGCCCACACCTTGTTCACCACCAGCGTGACTCAGGGGCACCTTTGAAGGGTCCGACGACCTTGGACGTCACCCAGCCGCCATAAAACGATCCCTCGTTTGGAACGACCCGTTCGCCATCGACGCTGCAGTCGAGCTTCTGCGCGTAGAAAGCCACGTAGTCGGTCAGTGCGGCGTACGGCTGCATTGGATGGGAGTACGTCCACGCCACCTGTTCGATCTTCGCCTCTGGTACGACAAGGTCGAAGTAGGACGCCTCGCCCTTCCACTCACAGAAGCTCAACGAGTCCGTCTTGGTCAGGCCGCCGAACCGCACATCGCTCGGGGGGATGTAATAGGCCGGGGGTTGCGACGTTTCCAGCACCCGAAGTGCTCGAGTTGTATCCGCGATTGGCATTCCATGAAAGGCCACCACGACGTGCTCAGATGTCGGTTCGATTCGTGGAGGCCGCGGATAGTCCCAAACCGACTCCTGTCCTGGTTTGGGCTCGATGCGGTCCGGAAACATGGCTATAGCTTGGACCTACTCGTTTGTGTTGGGTGGACTGAACATAGTGAAAATCTATGACTGACGAAGAAGAGAAATTCACCCAATATGGGCAGGGTTTGTACGACGCTATCTCCAAGGCCATCCGGCCGTGGCTGAACCACCAAGTTCTCAACCGGGTGAAGGTGCTCGACGACGAAATGGCCAAGGCGATCGAGATTTGCGCAGCTCAGGTAGAAAAATCGATCGCCGACCTCGCGGCCGCAGACGTTGACGCTCCACTCTCGGGTCCCCTCGAACGTATTCGACAAGGGGTGGAACCCTTGAACGCGATGCTCGATCAGCTCGGAGTCGAACCGCCGTTGCGCAACGCCATGGACCAGCAGATGCGCCCAGGTGATCGTCACGAACTGGGTCCGATGACTTTTCGCGACCTCGGTGACGCAGTCCATGATGCGGGTATCAGCTGGGGCGCGGCGAAAGCCCATCTGCATCTTCAGCGTCGTCGATCGTCTTGAGCGCACCCGGACACGCGAACTGACGATTCGTCGGCTTGAATTGACTCGTGCTCCTCGAACGCAACGACCTTCTGGCTGACACCGAGTTGCAAGGCTCGGCCTTCACCCGCGCGTATTCTGACCGACTCGATGCATGGGTCACCGCAATCGCTCAGCAGGTTGGGGTTCCCGATGGTGTCGCACTCATTGCTGTGGGTGGATACGGACGGCAGGAGCTGTCTCCCCACAGCGATCTCGACATCATCTTGGTGCACACACACGAGGCCAACTACGAGCGGTTTGCCGAACAGATGTGGTATCCGATCTGGGACGCCGGTCTGAAACTCGGCCACCGCGTCGACACCGTCGACGGGTTGCTCAAGATCAGTCGAACCGACCTCGACACCGCGACCGCATTGCTCTCGACCAGATTGTTGGCTGGAGATGAGCAGCTCGCGCTCGAGTTGGCTGTGGAGACCGCCGAGCAGTGGCGCGAGCAAGCGGTCGACAACGCGGTTCGGCTTGCGGAGAGGCTCGACGAGGCTCATCAACAAAACGGGGAAGTCGCCTTCGTGCTCGGGCCGGATCTGAAGGACGGGCGCGGAGGGCTGCGCGACGTGCATGCGCTCGGATGGGCACGAGCGACCGGAGTGCTGGCCGATGACGGCCTCAAAGACTCGCTCGCCGACGCCTACGAAATATTGCTCCGAGCTCGGGTCGAGCTGCATCGGTTGACCGGACGAGCTGGCGATCGTCTCGTACTCGACTATCAGGACGATGTCGCAGTGGCGCTTGGCTACGGGGATGCTGATTTGATGATGGCCGACATCGCTTCGGCAGCACGATCGATCGCGTGGGTCAGTGACGCGGCGTGGTTCTGGGTTGAACGGTCGATCGAACCCCATCGCCGGATCACAGATGTCGAGGAGCTCGACGACGGGATCACCATCGACGGTGGGCTGCTCATGCTCTCGGAGGACGCGCCGACCAATGATGCTGGCCTCATCTTTCGCGTCGCACATGCTGCTGCCAGCCGGCACGCATTTATCGATCGTGCAGCTTTGGATCGCCTCGCCGAGGATGTCGCACCGATAGAGGCTCCATGGACGGAAGAAATGCGACGGGGGTTCACCGACGTGCTTCGCCTCGGCCGCCCCGCAATTGCGGTGATCGAGGCCTTCGACCAGGTGGGCTTGATGTCGAGAGTGATTCCCGAGTGGGAACCGTGTCGAAGCAAACCGCAACGAAACGCCTATCACCGTTTCACGGTTGACCGGCACCTTCTAGAGGCGGCGGCCGAAGCCTCGGCATTACTCGATCGTGTCGAGCGCCGCGATCTGCTCGTGTTGGGTGCGCTGCTTCACGACATTGGCAAGGGTTATCCAGGAGATCACACCGACGTCGGAGTCGAATTGATCGCCACCATCGCAGAGCGAATGGGGTACGACGAACACGACAGCCACGTCCTCGTCGAGATGTGCCGCCACCACCTCTTGTTGCCAGATGTCGCCACCCGCCGAGATCTTGACGATCACGGAACGATCGAGTTCGTGGCCGAACAGGTCGGTTCGATCGAACTGCTCGACCTCCTCGCCTGCCTGACCGAAGCCGATTCGATCGCGACGGGTCCATCAGCATGGAACGGCTCGAAGGCCGAGCTGCTCCGCACGCTGGTGACGCGTGTGCGATTCGTGCTCGAAGGCGGCACACCGTCAGATCTCGTGGGTGAACGATTCCCCGGTCCCGAAGAGCGCGAGCTGATGAACGCTGGAGGATTTGGTGTTCGCATCGACGGTCCCACCATCACGGTCGTGCAGAAGAACCGCCCTGGTGCATTCAGCAGGGTCTCGGGGGTGCTTGCACTGAACGGACTCGACATCATGTCGGCCGCCGCGCATACGGAGGGTTCAACCGCGCTGTCGCAGTTTGTGGTGCACCACGATCAATTCGACCGCGGTCGGCTCGAGAAGCAGCTCCAGGCGGGAGTCTTGGGCAAGCTCGCGCTGGAAGCGAGGGTGGGTGAGCGTCGCCGTACCTACGCGAAGTCCTTCAAACGGTCTTCTGCAAAGCCAATCGTCGCGTCGGTCAGCTTCGACAACGAAACCTCGGCCCATGCGACGGTGATCGAGGTGACATGTCGAGATCAGATTGGCCTGCTGTATCGAATCTCGAGGGCGTTGTCCGAGATGCGGATCGGAATCTCCACCGCACGGATCCAAACCATCGGCGACGTCGTGGTCGACACGTTCTACGTGAAGTCTGCTGGGAAGAAAGTCACCGAGCTCGATCATCTCCGTGAAACCGAACGCGCTGTTCTGCATGCAATTGAGAACAAGTAGCCTCGAAAACACATGAGCGAACCGTCATCTGTCACCGAACAAGAGCTTCTTCGTTGGTCTGAGATGTTGTCAGCCCTCGCTCGTACCGGGCTGGCTTTCACCGAATCGCTGTACGAACAAGAACGGTTCGAGGAGATCCTGGCGGTTGCAGCCGAGATTCAGGCCGGGTCTTCGCTGCCAATAGATCCCGAGGTGCTCGTCACCGAATGGACCAAGACCATCGGACACGGCGTACCCGGTTATGTGACGCCGAAGGTCACCGTTGGGGCGATCGTGGGGAATGAGCAGGGCGAGTTGTTGCTGATGCAACGCGCTGACTCGGGCATCTGGCTCTATCCCACCGGTTGGGCAGATGTTGGTTACTCGGCGGCCGAGGTGGCGGTCAAGGAGGTGTGGGAGGAAACGGGAATCAAGTCCGAGGTCGTCGACATGCTCGGCGTCCACGATGGGATGCGGCTCGGATTCACGCGCATCCCGCTCTACAGCGTTGTTTTTCACCTTCGGGCAATCGGCGGTGACCTCAAACCACACCCGCTCGAATGCACCGATGTGGGATGGTTCGCTGAAGGCGAACTGCCCGAGCCAATGTATGCAACCGAGCGCTGGGCACCGAGAGCCTTTGCCGCAATTCGAGGCGAGTCGTTGCCGGTTGAATTTGATGATGTCCGCACCCCACCATGGGAGGAGCCTGAACGTGGCTGACCCGAGTACTCAATTTGCCGACCGTTCCACCGCGCAAGAGGTGACCAGCCGACGCGGTGTTGGCCAATATCGCCGCACGTGGAAGGCCGAGTCTCCCAAGGCCAACGTGCTTCTGCTCCATGGCATTGCCGAGCACAGCGGCCGCTATGAACACATCGGAAGCACGATGGCCGAAGCCGGCTATTCGGTCCGCTCGTATGATCATCACGGTCACGGGCGCAGCGGCGGCATCCGAGGGCACGTCGACTCATTCGACGTCTTTCTCGATGACGTCGAGGACAATCTTGCTGACCTACGTACCGAGGGTTTGCCCGTCGTGCTGATGGCCCATTCGTTGGGTGGACTGATTGCGTTCAGCTATGCGGTGAGCGATCGCCCGCAACCCGACGTGTTGTTGCTCACGGGTCCGGCCCTCGGCGCGGAGGTTCCCATGTGGCAAAAAATCGCTGCGCCCATCCTTGGTCGGTTGGTGCCGAAACTTTTCATTACGTCCGAGTTCGATGGGGGACTTCTCTCCACCGATCCCGATGTCGGAGCGGTGTACGAGGCCGACCCGCTTCGAGTCAAAGGTGCCACGGCGGGGCTGGGTCTCGCCACGTTCGGCGCGATGAAGACGGCCAATCAACGTCTCGAACGTTTGTCGATTCCGACGATGGTCATACACGGGGGTGATGACCCAATCGTGCCGCCGAGGTTCAGTGTCCCAATTGGTGAACAATCGACGGGTACTCGCACCGAGCTGCCCGGGCTCCGTCATGAAGTGCTCAACGAGCCGAATTGGACCGACACGTTGCAGACGTTGATCGACTTCGCCGACAGCTCCTTAACCGGCGCTGACTGACGCGGTCAGTCTTCTGGGCCAGGCGAAGGCAGATCCCGCAGGAACTGTTCGACCTCGGTCATGAGGTCGTCACTCGACAGCAGCGATGACTCTTCGTCGTAGCGTTCTTCCAGCTCGGCGACGAACTCCATCGTCTCCTCGTCCTCGCTCACCAATTCAGTGATCTGGCGCTCGTAGGCGACGGTCGCGATCTCGAGGTCGGTCGTGTACACCGAAACGTCGAGCATGGAGGTCAACCGTTCGACGAGTGCGAGAGCTGCTTTCGGCGAGGTGGCTCCGGGGATGTACGCAGGAACAGCGCTCCAGAGAGACGCTACGGTCATCCCTTCATCTCTCGCCTGGGCGTGAAGCACACCAACGATGCCCGTCGGCCCCTCATAATTGGAGGGTTCGAGGCCCAGTTTGAGTGCCGTCGCCTCGTCGTAAGCAGTGCCAAGGACCTGGACGGGTCGGGTGTGGGGTACGTCGGCGAGAAGCGCGCCAAGGGTGACCACCATCTCGGCGCCGCAGGCCCGTGCCGTTGCGAGTATCTGTTCGCAGAAGGTGCGCCAGCGCATCTGCGGTTCCACGCCGAGGAGGATGATGGCATCGAATGGGGCGTCCGCGAGCTTGGCGGCGTAGAAGCTCGTGTTTGGCCAGTGGAGCTCTCGTTCGAACCCATCGACGATCTCTACGGTTGGTCGCATGGCCGTGAAATCGAAGAACTCTTCGGGGTCGATATCAGCGAAAAGTTCGGCATTCCATCGATCGATGAGATGGTGGGTGGTCGTCGACGCGGCATCGCCTGCATCGTTCCAACCCTCGAACGCAACGATCATTACAGGGGATCGAAGTTCGGGGAGCTTCTCGCATCGAACATGTTCGGCGCCGCCGATAGAACGTGTCACACCCAAAACGGTATCAATCGCGTTTCGCGAACGCACCCGCGCGGTACCTCTACGATTAGGTCTCGGGCTGCCGAAGGAGAACTGTGATCACGATCTCGACCGTTGACGAGGTGGACGAAAGACTCGTCGCCGCTTTCAAGAAACTGACCCCACAGCTCTCGCGCTCGAACCCGGCTCCAGATGCGGAGACGCTCGACAAGATTGTTGCGAGTGAAGCGTCGACGCTCCTCATTGCTGAAGATGAGTCGGGAACCATCGTCGGTTCGATGACCCTCGCGATGTTTCGGATTCCCACCGGCCTACGAGCGTGGATCGAAGACGTCGTCGTCGACGAAGATGCTCGAGGCCAGGGTGTGGGGCGTCTGCTGAACGAGCAGGCCATCGAGATTGCACGAGACGCCGGTGCGAAAACAATCGACCTGACCAGCCGGCCGAGCCGCGAGGCCGCGAATCGCCTCTACCAGAGACTCGGTTTCGTGGCCCGTGACACGAACGTCTATCGCTATACGGTCGACAGCGATACGGCGTAATCGCCCCCATCGTCGGTCCACCAGTCGAGCAGTTTGAGACCGACCGTCTCGAGTTCACCGACGACGACGTCCTTTCGAAACTTCGCCGAAATCTCTGTTCGCATCTCCTCGCCTTGTGAGAAGTGCACCCTGAGGTCGAGGTCGCGGATGTGCACCTCTTGGTCGATGAGGGATCGGAGCCGAAGATCCATCCACTGGTGGTCTTCGTCGAAGTAGGCAACGTGCTCGAACGTGTCGACGTCGAAGTCGGCGTTGAGTCGTCGATTCAAGACGCTCAAAACGTTCTTGTTGAACGCAGCCGTGACGCCGTGAGGGTCGTCGTACGCAAGGACCATTCGGTCCCGGTCTTTGACGAGATCGGTGCCGAGGAGGAAGGTGTCGCCCGGTGTCATGCCCGACACGATGTCGGTGAGCAGACCTTTGCGTTCGTGCGGGTTGAAGTTGCCGATGGTTCCACCCAAGAGAGCGGTGAGTCGCGTGCCGTCGGACGGAATCTTGTCGAGGTGACGCTCGAAGTCGCCGACGACGCCGTGAATGCTCATTCCGGGATAGTCGGCGAGTAGCGTCGCCGAGCTCGATCGGAGGATGCCTTCACTCACGTCGAACGGGACGAACGACCGCAGCTTTCCGTTCGCTGCCAACGCATCGAGGAGCACGCGAGTTTTGTCCGCTGTGCCCGATCCCAACTCGACGAGCGTGTCCGCTCCAGACAAGCGGGCGATGTCGGGCGCATAGGCTCGAAGAATCGATCGCTCCGCTTCGGTGGGGTAGTACTCATCGAGGCGAGTGATCTCGTCGAAGAGCTGACTTCCGACGTCATCGTAGAACCACTTCGGTGGGAGTTCCTTGAACGAACCCGTGAGGCCGTCGAGAACGTCTTCGCGTAGCGTTCGGTCGAAATAGTCCGCATCGAGGTAGGTGTCGATCTGAAGGTCTTCGTTCATCCTGCTGTCCTTGGTGATGAGGTATCCGCGGCGAGGCGGAGTCCACCGAACATCCAGCGAGCGCCGCTTGGGTAGAAGTTTCGATACGTGCGTCGAACATGACCTGCTGGGGTGGCACAACAGCCGCCACGCAGCACGTACTGATTGGACATGAACTTGCCGTTGTATTCACCAACGGCTCCTTCGGCTGCCCGATATCCGGGGTACGCCGAGTAGGAGCTCGACGTCCACTCCCACACATCACCGAACATTTGGCGCAGTGTGCCGTCCGATATCTGGTTTGTCGGTAGCGGATGGAGGGCACCACGATCTGCCAGGTTTCCCTCGATTTCGAGGTCGCGCGACGCGTGTTCCCATTCGGCCTCGGTGGGCAGGCGCGCACCGGCCCATCGAGCGAAGGCGTCGGCCTCGAAATAGCTCACATGGCAGACCGGCTCGCTGGGATCTACCGGAACCTGACCGTGCAGCGTGAACACCTGCCATCCGCTGCTGGTCGCCTCCCAATACAGGGGCGCCTCCCATCCTTCGCGGTTGATCAGCGTCCAGCCCTCGGACAACCAATGCTGAGCGTCGTGGTACCCATCATCGGCCATGAAGTCGAGCCAATCTCCGTTCGTCACCGGGCGATCGGCAAGACGGAAGGGTTCGAGAAAGACACGGTGGCGTGGGGCTTCGTTGTCGAAGGTGAAGCTCGAGGTGTCATCTCCGATCTCGACGAGACCCCCATCGAAGTCGACCCATCCGTAGGAGCTGTTGGGACGAATGGGTTCGACCGCGAGCTGGTGGTACCTGGGCAGCGTCGGATTCTTCGACAGCACGTGTTTGATATCGCTGAGAAGCAGCTCTTGGTGCTGTTGTTCGTGGTGCAGTCCCAAGAGCACCAGCTCGGCAACCTGAGGTTCTCCGGCGATTTCGCTGTCGATGACGCGAGCCATGGCGGCATCGACGTGACGTCGATAGTCAGCGATTTGGTGAACGCTTGGACGCGAGATCAGCCCTCGTTCGTTTCGGGGGTGACGATCGCCGATCGCTTCGTAGTACGAGTTGTACAAGTACCGATGGTCCGGATCGAATTCGACGTATCCCGGCAGGTAAGGCCTGAGCACGAAGGTCTCGAAGAACCACGTGATGTGCGCGCGGTGCCACTTCGTCGGGCTGATGTCGACCACCGACTGGATCTGTTGATCTTCCGGGGAGAGCGGCGCTGCAAGCTGCTCGGTCTCGTCTCGGATTGTTTGATAGTCCTGGATCGTGACCGTTGTTCGTACTTGAGAGATTGACACGTCACCTTCTGCCTTCGGCCCGCTTGGCCCGCCCGTTTGGTAACCCATAATCTGTCAAACCTGTTCCGCAGATGCATCGCCCATTGGCCGATGTCACCCAAAGTTCCTTTCTTGGATCACGTTTCTCACTCTGGCGGTCGCATCAGCGGTACTCGTTCTGTCGAGCTGGTACCTCCGCTTGTAGTGTTGTGATGTGCAGAACCTCACTCGGGAGTCGGCAACCGTTGGCGTTGAGGAGCTCGTACGTGCCAGTGCCCCGCGTCCACTGCTGTCTCGGACCGACGAGGCAAAGCTTGGAGTTCGTCACCGCGAGGTTCTCGACGAGCTCGAAGACCTGTTCATGACGAATGGCTTCTCGTCGTTCACCATCGCCGAACTCGCCCGAGAGATCGGGTGCTCCCGGCGAACGTTGTACGAGCTTGCTCCCTCGAAGGATCAGCTCGTCCTGATCGTTCTCGATCGGCGATTGCACCGGATGGGTCGCGCTGCCCTCGGGTCAATCGTGCCGACAGCCCCACTGCTCGATCAGGTCCGCCAGTACATCCAAGGTGGCGTTGAGTATCAAATGTTCGCGCCGCTGCTCGATGATCTCACCGAAGACGCTCCTGCCCGACGGTTGGTCGATCGTCACTATCGGTTCGTCATGACGGTGGTGCAGCGTCTTGTCGCCCTGGGGATCGAACGGGGCGAGTTCACCGACGTCGATCCCGCCGTCGTGGGCGCCGTGGTGACCGGGAGCTCGCTCTACATGATGCAGCCCGGCATCTCGGCGGACACCGGCCTCGAGGTTGCCGAACTTGTTTCCGGAATGCTCGAGCTGGTTCTCGGCGGCCTGCCGAGCGAGAGGTGATGCCCGTGGACGTGAGTGTGTCGGAAGTGGCACGTGACCTGACCGCAGAGCAACAGGCCCTCGACGGGGTGGTGTCGTCGATCGAAGACTCGATGTGGGTCGTTCCAACGTCAAGCCCTCGCTGGTCGATCGCAGACCAGATTGGGCACCTTGCGTACTTCGATGGCTCCGCTGCGCTCGCGATCACCGACCCCGACGCCTTCGCTGCTCATCTCGCCAAGCTTCTCTCGCACTTTGGAGACGACGAAGCCGTCGATAGAGCCACCTTGGGCACGTTTCGGGCCATGAGACCCCAGGAACTGCTTGCTGCTTGGCGCGAGAACCGGGTGCGTCTGGCTGATGCAGCGAGAAGACTCGACAACGATACGAGGGTCGTGTGGTACGGGCCGTCCATGGGAGCCAAGTCGTTTCTCACCGCTCGGCTCATGGAGTGCTGGGCACATGGGCAAGACGTAGTCGACGCTCTCGGAATGCAACGTGCGTCGACCGATCGAATCGCACACATCGTGCGCCTCGGGGTGATCACCCGAGGTTGGTCCTATGTCAATCGCCAACTCGAGCCGCCAGCATCCGACGTCTACGTCGAACTCACGTCCCCAGGAGGCGCGTTGTGGACGTTCGGCGAGCCTGATGCCGGCGAATCGATCACCGGTTCAGCCGAGGAGTTCTGCCTTGTCGTGACCCAGCGACGGCATGTCGATGCCACTGCGCTGACGATCGCTGGACACGACGCTCGCGACTGGATGCTCAAGGCCCAGGTCTTCGCCGGACCGCCGACGAGCGGTCCGTCGGCGTAGCCGCCTAAGACACGAAACCCAGTGCCTGGAGCTGACGGTTCAAGGTCGAGCTGCTGAAGGCCGTGAAGGCCGTGTCGACCAGATTGCCGTCGGCGTCATAGAAGGCGGTAATCGGCATGCCGCCCGGCCCCCCGAGACTCCGATAGAGGCCATTGCGCCGGATGCCCTTGATGTCTTTGGCGATGATCAGATCGTCGATTCCATTGCGTTCAGCCATGGGGCGCCAGTTGCCGGTCTCTTGAGAGTTCACGAAGATGAAGTCGACCTCACCGTCGAGCGCCAGCGCTGCGTCCCGAAAGGCGGGTAACTCCTCGTCGCACGTCGCGCACCACGATGCAAAGAAGTTCACGACTGTCGGTCGGCCATCGAAGTCGGACAGGCGAACTCGGTTCTCGGGGTTGTCGTCATCGTCGAGGGCAGGAAGATCGAAGCTCTCGGCCGCAACCACGCCATCGCCACCGTCGTCGACGGCATCGCGAATGCCATTGAGCACCATGACACCGATGATCAAGACGCCGACACCGATGATGAGACCCCACTGGGCCCGGGCGGAAAGGCCCTTCTTCTTTGGCGGAACTGGTGTGCGTTTGTTCGTCGCCGCCTTCTTTGCAGCGGTCTTCTTGGATGCAGGCTTTTTCGACATTGTGGCTCCTAGCCGAGGTTCACGATCCACTCGAGTCCTACGGATCGCAGGAGTTCTTGCAGTTCCGTGGTGATTCGAATGAGTTGGTTGAGCATGAGAAGTACGCCAAACCCGATCAGAGAGAGTGCGGAGATGAGGACGATCTGTTGCATGTGACGCTTCACCCAACCGAAGGCGCTTGCGAGACGACTGAAGAACAGACCCGTTGCGAGAAACGGCAGGCCCAGTCCTGCGGAATATGCAGCCAACAACGAGCCTCCGGTGAGTGAGCCATCGGCGCCTGCGGCGATGGTGAGTATCGACCCGAGTACGGGACCGATGCATGGTGTCCATCCAAAACCGAAGGCGACGCCAGCGACCGGTGGCGCAGCGCGCCCAAATCGCCCCAGGTCTGGATGAAATCTTGCCTCTTGGTAGAAGCGGGGGTTCTTGGTGAGGATTGAACCGAGCAGGAATAATCCCATGGCGAAGACAAGAAACCCGGAGATTCTCGTGAGCAACAGCTGGTTGTCGAACAACACGCCGCCGAGCGCGCTGGCGGAGAGTCCCAACCCGATGAAGACGGCCGAGAAGCCGGCGATGAACAGGCCCGTATCCCGGGCGATCGGCCAGGTACGCGACATGCCATCATCGCGGTGGTCGCCCCCGGTGATGTCGAGTCCAGTGATCACCGACAGATAGCCGGGTACCACGGGCAAGACGCATGGTGACAAGAACGAGATGATGCCGGCTCCAAATGCGAGCAGGTACGACAGGAGATTCACCGATTCGATTTCGATGGGTGGAGAACCCGCTCGACGAGGCGTATGTTCCCCAGCGCCTCATCGAATTCGGGCGAAAATGTGCCCAGATCGACGGTTGAGCATCCCCGACCAATCGCATCGAAATGACTACGGTGAGTGGCGGTCCTCGCCTCGACGAAGATCGTTGGAATTCCTTGGATGGCGGAACCGGACTTGTCTCGCATGAACCCATGAAACGCGCTGCGATCCTCATCATGGCTGTCGTGGTCCTCGCAGCAATCGGGTTGGATTCTCCGTCTGATGCCCAGGCCCCGACCGCGTTCGAAACGTCGTGGTGTGCATCGCCGGTTGTGGTGCCGATCGCGATGGCCGATGCGACGTCGACACGCACGGCTGCCAACGTGGCCACCGCACGTGGTGCCGAGGCGTCTCTCTCGAGCCTTGGTCCCGTGGTGCGGATGGAGGAGTTCGGTAGTCGGGTTCAAGTGACGCTGGGCGAGACGTTGTTCCACACGCAATTCTTGTTTGCCGGTGTCGGTCCCGAAGATTCTGTTCGCGTCGACGCCCGGCTCGGTCGTGCGGAACAGCCCATCGAGGCATCGGCAATCGACGGAGCCTTTCGAAAGAGCAGCGAAGCAGACGGACGTGGTCTTGTCGCCGTGGGTTCGGGGACGGTTAAGTCGTCTGCGGAGATCGCCATCTTCTCGGCAGCGACCGAAGTTCTGTTCACGAACGAGGGTGCGGGAGCGATCGACCTGGTCGCAGCGGTTGGTTGTCGGGCGCTGCAACTGGACGCCGAAGTACTCGGCACACCGACGTGGGACTCAAGTTCACAACGGTTCCTGGCGGAACACGAGGTGGTGTTCAGCAACGAACTGGCACATCCCAGGACGAGGGCCCTTCATGCGCTCAACCCGGCCGCGGCCGATACGACGGTCCATGACCTGACGGTCGACGTCGCCGTCACCGCGGAGGGTTTCGAACGAGCAGAAATCATCGACATCGAGATGAGCGAGTTGCTCAGAGAGCGTTGGAGTGAGGACTTCGATGGCGTACGAGACACCGGCCTTCTGTCGGTGCCGCTTCGCCTCTCGCAGGGCGACCCGGTCCGTCTGCGTTTCACGGTCGCCTACGAACCGGATTTCGACGATCCGACGTGGTCAGAAGGGGTCGACGCTCCTGCACCAGTCGTGCAACTCCGAGGTCAAGTCGATGACGTTGCGGTAGGGCTGAGCGCATCGCTGCGCAGCGGGGGTCCGGAGTTCGACGCGGCCGTCGAACCGAATCGATTGATCACTCCGGCACCCGGCCTCCTGGTCGACCACGTCTTCACTCAAGATCCAGCCTCGATGCCGGACGGACACGTGACGACCGCTGAACGGATCGTGGTGACCAACGTGGGCGAGACCGCGGTGACCGACCTTCGAGTCGAATACCCGCACGTGGCCATGTACGGAACTCGCTCGCGTCTGGTCGATCTCGTCAACCCCGGACCGGACCGATGTGCAGAGGGTGCTCGTTCGAGTTTCGATGGCGCAGGACAACCCTTGCTGATCAGCCTGCCAGCAGGTCTCGCGGTTGGAGAGTCGTGCACCGTCGAACTCCAGTCGAAAATTCTCCCCGGCGAGATACCCGATGCCACCGGAAGTCAATACGAAACCGCTGTCGTCGCGACTGCGCAATCGGGGCGTCTCAGTGTGAGGGACGCAACCGCAGTGCACGTCGAACTGGCCCAGAAGCAAGAGCTGGTCATCGACTCCGTGGCTCCTGCTATTACGAACCTTCGAGATGGGACCTATCGGATCGTTGGGTCGATCACGATGGCCAATTCGGGTGACCAAGATCTCGCAGACGTCAGCTCCCAGCTCTCCTTCTCGACCGTCGACGAAGATACACCGCAGGCTGCTTTTGTCACGGTCGAGTCTCTGACGAGCGCCAGCGAGTGCGCCGCCCGACAAGTGCCATCTCGAACCGTCGACGGCGTGGGTCTGGTTCGTGACGTCACGTTGCCCGTTGGTCAAACGTGTGTGATCTCCTTTTCGCTGATCGCCCGACCAGGGGCTGTGCTCGATGGATGGCGTATCGACGCAACTGCCAGTGGTGAGTCTCCTCGTGCGGTCGTGGTCGATGCCGAACCGCTCATGGACGGGTTCTCCTTTCCCGAATCACCGGCCGTCGCTGCGGATCTCGAGGTCGTCGATGTCGTGAACAACACCGACGGCACCTACACCGTCGAGCTCCAGACGACGGTCTCAAACAACGGAGATACGCCGCTCGTGGAGGTGCTGGTCCCGAACCCCTCCGAGGCAGTATTCGGCGGACGCCTTCTCCAAACGGATGCCGCTGCGGACGCGTGCTCACCCGTTTCGGTGCGCCGTCCGTTGGCATCGACGTCACCCGCGTCAACATGCGAAGTGCGGTGGATCACCGTGGTCGAACCCGGAGAAGACCTGGATGGCTGGATGATGACGGCCACGGTCGATGCAGCCTCACCATCTGGTGCGCGGGTCGGAACCGAGTCCTCCCGTTCGTCGATTGCGTTCACGGAGAACCCCTCGCTCGCAACTGCGGTGACCCTCGCAGACGTCGACAGGCTCTCGGACGGCCGCTTTCGATTCGTTCTGGACGGATCACTCACGAACACGGGCGACATCGAATTGCGCGATGTTGCCCTGACTCTCGATCTGGCGAACACGTTTGCGCCCTCGGAGTACGCGATCGTCGATGTGTCCTCGCGAACTCTCAGCCTCGAGCGCACATTCGACGGCGACGAGCAGATCGCTGTACTCGACGAAACGAATCGGCTGTCCTCCGGCGAGGAAGCACGGTGGAATCTGACGGTCATCGCAGACACGGGCGCAGACCCAGGACCATTCGACTTTGCTGTCGAGGCCCGGGCCACGAGCCCGGCGGGTCATGACCTCGCTCCGAAAACGTCCTCCACACAACGCTCGTTGCCTCTCGTCCAGGTCATCGATCGATCACTCGTGGCGTCGAACAACAATGACGGGACCTACGACGTCGTGCACGGCGTGACCGTCCGCAACGTTGGAGGCGTTCCCCTGTCGGGAGTCACGGTGAACACCGACTTCGATGCGGTGTTCGCGAAGGTGCGCGTCGGAGACAACGTTCTCGATTCGACGTGCGAGTCGATCCTCGCTGTCGGCGCTGCGTGCTCGATCGTCGAAGAAGCTGTCGTGCGACCTGGGGCCGCGGTGGGTCCCTACCGGGTTGACGTCTTCGTATCGAGCCAAGACGCTGCTGATCTCCGTGCGGCTGTCGTCGATCCACCCTCTACGACGTTGTTTGAATCCCGGGCACTCTCTCCGCTGTTTCTCGAAGAGGCTCCGTCGGTCACGATCGATGGAGAAGCCGGTCCCACGTCGAACAACGGAGATGGCACATACTCCACGACCTACGCCTTCACTGTCACGAATTCGGGCGATGTCCCGCTGTACGAGCTCGACATCGTCGATCCGGTCGTTGCCACGTTTGAGGACGTGCTCGTCGAGAATTTCATTCCCCTGGACACGTGCGGCGGTGTCTCGTTCGAACAGCCTCTGCGGCCAGCTCAGACATGCGAGCGTGAACAGGAGGTCCTCGTCCGGCCGGGCGCCCAGCTCGGACCGTGGAGCGTCTCTGCCGTGGTTCAGGCGGAGACCCCCACTCGAGCCACAGTCAGCGACTCGATCGAACTCAGCCCGCTCACGTTCACCGAGTTGGTTGCTCTTTCGGCTGAATCCTCGCTCCTGGCCAGGGAGAACTACGGCGATGGAACGTATGGGTTGACCCATGAGGTCATCGTCAAAAACACCGGGGACGTCCCACTCATAGATGTGTCGACATCCGATGCTGGGTCGACTCTCGGAGAACGACGTCTCGCCGAACGATCGATCATCGACGAATGTTCGAGGATCTCCGATGAGTTGACGCTGGCGCCGGGCTCGTCGTGTCGAGTGGAGCTCGACATCGGAATCCTGCCTGGGAGCGAGTTGGGTCCGTACGAGCTGCAAACCGAACTCGTCGGCACGTCGCCATCCGGAGCGCTTGCCACCGCCGAGACGTCGACGGTCCCGCTCACATTGACCGAGTCTCCGGCCTTTTCGTTGTCGAGCCAAGTGCAATCGGTCGAGAGCACCGACGAGGAAACCCTTCGCGTGATCGTGGACTTGGTGATGGTCAATTCTGGCGATGTCAGTCTCGATGACGTGCAGCTCGAACTGGATCTGCGCGAAGTTTTTCCGGACGTGTCGTTTCGCGTCGACGGTCTTCTCAGCAGCGATCTGGACGTGAGCGAAGCGTTTGTCGCAGGCGAGTCCATCGAGATGCTCGTTCCCGATCAGTCGCAATCGGTCGATGAACGGTCTGTGGTGACGCTCATCGTGTCGATTACCCCGAATGGAAATGTCGGTCCGTTCGTCGGCGAACTGCGTGCGACGGGAACCTCGCCGGCACAACAGCAGATCACCGCAGTGGTTGGGGCGCAGATTGACCTTCCGTCGATCGCGATAGCGCCCGTGGCTCGCAAGATCGACAACAACCGCGACGGCTCGTACACCGTCGAAACAAGTTATGAGATCACGAACGATGGGTCGACGCCGCTCGAGTTCGTGGGCCTCTTGGAGGACTTGGACGAGGTTTATGAAGGTGTGGAAGCAGTGTTGCTCACCACCCACTCGAACGATGTTCCCTTAGCCGAGCTTGAACTTGCGCAACGGGGTCTCGACATTCTCGAGCGCGGGGTGGGGCTCGATGTTGGGCAGGCAGTGGTGGTGACAACACGTGCGCTCGTGACGCCGGGAAACGTGCTCGGACCGTTTCTTCCGGCAGCGCAAACCCGTGCGGTCTCGCCAACCGGAACGGAGGTCGTTGCCGACCTGCAGGCGGCCGAACCGATCGAGTTCATCGAGGACCCTGCGCTTCGGATCGAACAGGAGCTTCTCGGGCGTCCTGTGTGGAACTCCGATGGCACATTCGATGTGAGCTTCTCGATCGACTTGATCAACGATGGCGACGTCGAGCTTCGGAACATGCAGGTGAATCAAGATCTCCTCCGCGCCCTCGGAGAGGAGTCGCGCATCCTCGTGCGCGAGATTCGATCAGAGAAGCTCACCGTCAATTCGGATTTCGACGGGCTTGGTCAGATCCCTGTCGAACAAAGCGATGAGGGCGCCGAGCCGCGAGAGCTCGGAGACACGAGATTGCTCGTCGGGACCGACACCCTTGCCGCTGGTGATCGGGCAACGGTTGAACTCGACATGACGATTACTCCGGAGAGTCGTGGCGTGTACAGCACGAGAACCATCGTTTCGGGACGAACGCCGGGTGGAGCGGGTTTGGGTTCCATCGGAGATGAGATCGAAGCGAACACGCTCACTCGTCTGAGTGTCGAAGGCGAGTTGGGTGTTGCCAAGCAGGTAATCGGAGAGCCCCAGGTCCGATCGGACGGCGGCGTGGCGGTGACCTACGAAATCCTGGTCGAAAACGCCGGACCATTCCCGCTATCGGATGTGCAGGTTCACGATCAGCTCCGCCAAGCTTTTGGCACCGGGTCATCATTTGTGACGTCGCGAGTGCGCATCGAAGAGCAGTCTCCCTGCGATGGTCATGCAAGTTCCAGTTATGACGGCGGAGCCGTGGACCCCGTTCTCGTCTCGGGTGTCGAGCTCCAGCCGGGGGAGCGTTGCAGATTGCAGTACGACGCCGTCGTGCTGCCATCGAAGGCTCTTCCCGGCCCGTTCCGGAGCAGCGCCTTTGCGATCGGGGCCGACCCGTTCTCCGGGATCGTGATCGATGATTCCACCGACGGCACGGACACCGACCCCGACGGCAACCAAGAACCCGGTGACAACGACATCGCCACCGCAGTTCGAGTCGAGGTGCCGCAACCGGCTGCAGAAATGACGGTTGTGGTCGCCGAGGTGAACGAAAGCACAAACGACGATTGGCTCGACATCACGATCGACGTGACGATCACCAACACCGGCCCGATCGATGTGGATTCAACAGAGTTGATCGTCGATCTCGACGCTGTCCTCGAAGGTCCCTTCGACGTGATGTCGGTGACGAGCGATGATCTTCTGATCGACGACGGGTTCGACGGTGAGGACCGGTTGAACCTGGTCCGACGGAGAAATCTGATCCGAAGTGGCGAGTCCGTGAGCGTGCAGCTGCAAATTCAGACAGCTCGTACACGCTCGGAATCGATCGAGACAGCGTTCGGCTTCTCCGCAGTTTCCGTCGCCGGTGACCCGATCGACAGTGCACCAGCCGAGTCAGCTCTCATCGACGTACCGCCCTCGTCGAGGGGTGACAACGGAAACGTGTTCTCGCAACTCTCCGTTGAGGAACAGCGGCTGGTTGCCCTTGGCGGGAGTGCCTTTGCCCTGTTCTTCGCCATCTTCGTACATCGCACCGTGAGGCGCGTGCGGGACAGGCGAGCGCGCCGGGCGCTCAGGCGCACACCTCGACACATCAACGAACGCGAGACGATCGACCTTCGTGACCGCCCGCATGCCACGAGCCGCAGCAACGGCGATCGAGTCGGTCCTGCTCGGCATCACGCGCGTGGACGCCGACGCGGCCGAGGGCCGCGTATCGATCACTGACCTAGGGCGCCTCGTTCTCGATCGCCATGACTTGGTCGACACGACGTTGATGGCGCCCTCCCTCGAACTCCGTGGTCGCAAAGATGTCGACGATCTCCTCGGCGATGCTCAGCCCGACCACACGTGCGCCGATCGAGAGCACATTGGCATCGTTGTGCGCTCTCGCCATCCGTGCGGTGTACAGGCAGTTGCAGAGCGCAGCTCTGACCCCGCGCACCTTGTTCGCCGCGAGTTGCTCGCCCTGGCCTGAGCCTCCCATGACGATGCCCCAGTCAGCCTCCCCAGCGACCACGGCGCGCCCCACCGCAGCGCAGAACTCGGGATAGTCCACCGACTCCGCTGAATCCGTTCCAAGGTCGAGGACATCGTGACCTTGGTCGCGGAGACGCACCGCGAGGTGTGCCTTCAGGTCGAATCCGGCGTGGTCACTTCCAAGTGCAATGCGCATGGGTACATTCTGCGCGCCCGGTACGGCTCACACCTCAGCGGGCCGTTGTCTTTGCGTGATCGGGGGTCCATCTGGCCCGCTCATATGGGCCAATCGACCCGACTTCGCATTCGGGTGTACACCTTTGGCAAAGCTGTGCCGATAGCGACGATATGCACCTGTTCCACCGACGCCGACGCCGTTCACGCGTGGAGGATCGACCTTCCCTTGACCTCCCCCGCCGCCCGCGACGTGAACGCGGAGCTGCGGCCCTCGAGTTCGCATTGGTCGCGCCACTGTTTCTCCTTGTCGTTTTCGGTGGCATCGAGATCGGATTGATGTTCCGAAGTCATCTCGCGCTGCAGGACATGTCACGAAGTGCAGCCCGTGTGGCATCGATTCAGCGTGACAACGCTGACGCAGACCGGGAAATCCTTCAGCGGGTCGTCAATGGCGCCGCAACGCTGAACGGCGAGGTGACGAAGGTGATCATCTTCCACGCACCCACACTCGATGCCTCGTTGCCGGCGTCCTGCATCGACGGATCGGACAACCCTGCGAGCCAGGCCGGCCTCTGCAACGCATACGGCACTGAATTCAAGGACGTCGCAGCCGGCAGCGGTTCGGTCGAGACCGGGTTGACGGCAGCCCAACGAACGCAATGGCAGAACCTCGGCATCTACATCGAATACGACTATCAGTACGTGACCGGGTTCTTCGACAGCATCACGCTCTCTGCGTCGACTGTTGAAGTCGTCGAGCTGGACCTCTAGTGATCTGCCGCCTGATTCACCCGACTCATTTCAGCGCGAAGCGCTGAAGACAACCCGGCATCGCGCCGAGAAAACGTTGCTATGACACTCCTCCCGATCCTCTCGACAATCAAGCGCCGCTGGTCGAGCGAGCGCGGTGCAGTGCTTGTCGAGGCCGCGTTGGCCGTGCCGATCCTCTTGTTCGTGATTCTTGGTGCGGTCGAGGCGGGTATGGCCTGGGAAGCAAAGTCTGCAACGACGAGCGGTGTGCGTACGGGGTTGTTGCGCGCTGCTTCGATCGGTGATCAACCGGAGACCGATCTGCGTATCCTGCAGTCGATCGTTGGTGAGATCGGCGCGGAGAACGTCGAGAATCTCGAGTGGGTTGTGATCTTTGATGCGACCGATCCCGATCATGCGACCACCATTGAGAATTGTCGTCTTGCTGTGGCCGGAGGTGGCATCTTCGGGACGTGCAACGCGTATGGTTCGGGCACGCAGTTTGCCGATGTGGTCGCGGGGACGTTGACCCAGGCGGATTTCGACGATGGCGGCGGTGTGTCCGGTTCGACCTACACGTGTGACGTCACCAAGGTCGATTCGAACTGGTGTGCTCCAGGTCGTTTGGTGAACGGAGACATCCAGGTCGGTGTGGCGTTGAAGTACACCCATGACTGGTTCACGGGCATCTTGCCGGGCGATGGTGTGGACTTCGAGGACTATTCGACTTCGTCGACGTTCATCGGTGAGGGCTCGAATATCTCTGCGAGCACGCCGGTCACTCCGCCGAGCAGCACCGTGTACGACTCCGGCTCGTTCGACGGACCACTCAACGTGGGCGACGTCACATGGACAGGTGCCTCCGATTCCGACATCATCACGCCGCCGGCCGATTCAACACGCAACTTCCTCGGACGGTTTGGTACCAACGATTCGATCGACCTCACCATCAGCAACCTTCCGGCTCACACGATGGTTTGCGTGACGTTCGACCTGTATGCGATCGGCTCATGGGATGGCAACAACGGCTGGGGCCCCGACGAGTTCGGCGTCGACGTCGACGGCACGAATCAATACATGAAGCCCGTGCACAACCAGGGTGATACCGCGGTCGACGAAACCGAATCGGACTCGCTCGGTTATGGCACTGGAACCTGGGGCGAGGCGGTGATCCCGGTGACCGTGTGTGACACGGCCCATACCGCGAACACGGTGACGTTCACGTTCTTCTCCAACTTCACGGAGAGCCTCAGCAATGAGTCTTGGGGCATCGACAACGTGGTCGTCGACTACTACTAACGCTGCGGGCGATCATCCCAACGTGAGCGCCCAGGGGTTCACGCTCGCGTACTCGACCGCCGGCGTGGCTTCGGGTGAGACGTACCCCACGGGGAGCCAGAGGGTGCCCGCCTCAGTGCCTACATAGATCTCCCAGTTGTAGAAGCCTCGAATTGCCCGTTCATCGAGCTTCACCAGGTCTGCATAGGCGAGTACTGCGTTCACATAGTTCTCCGAGTTGTTGTACCCAAAGAGACCGGCGCGGATGTCTTCGAGGCCACCCCGCTGAACCAAGTATCGAGCCGCTCCATCAATGGCGTCACTGGGATCGTCGATGTCGCCGCCTTCGGACACCTCATCCCATGTCGATGGGAGGAACTGCATCGGACCCTGAGCGCCGGCGCTACTCAAGCCACGTATCCGACCCATCCCAGTTTCGATGAGGTTGATGCCCGCCAACACCTGCCAATCGATGCCGGTGGCCTCACCAGCTCGTTTGTAATGTTCGATCAGCGTTTCCAGAGGTTCTGGTTCGATGATCGTCCACGCCGGAATGTCGGGCGAGGGATCTGCGCCGGAGTGGAGGAGCCCAAGTTCGCGGCGGGCGGTGAGATGCAAGTCAGCAACGGCCAGGTCGGCTGGGCTGAGGCCTGCTCGAAACGACTCGATTGCCTCTTCGTTGCGAATCAGCCAGCGGATGACCAACTGTTCCGTGTGACCGAGGTCCGCGTACACCAGCGGGTCTTGTTCATCGATTCGTAGCCCCCGCTGCACTTCGGTGAACAACGCCGCGGCGCTCTCTCCGCTCGTGGCCACCGGAGGCACGACACGGCCGTTGAACGCCGTGAGTTGCTCGGGGGTGACCTCGGCTGCCCGACCGATCGCTGCAGTGTTCACGACCCCACCATCACCGCTGTTTGGGGTCGACGTTTGACCGCTGACCGCGTCCTGATTTGTCGGAGTGCCAACGGAACGTGATGCGGTTGGGTCGGAGCTACAGGCCGTGACAAGTGCGAGAACCACAAGGAACGAACGGAAGCGCATGACCAACAGTCTGCTTGGTCGCACCGATTTGCCCACAGCCTCGCCTAACCTTGTCCGAATGGATCAGCCTCGCCGCCTGAATCTGGCGCGCCTGTGGCAAGACTACGGTCAGCGTTTGATGAAATATGGCGGGGTCACCATCATCGGCAGCATCGTGGGTGTCACGACGTTGCTGATCGGCCTCTACGTCTTTGATTGGCCTGGCGTTTTTGCGAACTTCATATCGGTGTGCATGAGCACGCCACCGGCCTATTACCTGAATCGACGGTGGGTGTGGGGACGCGGAACCGGCAATCACAGCGCCTCGCGTGAGGTTGGACCCTTCTGGATCATGACCTTCTTCGGTTTCGTCGTTTCGACGGTGGCCATCGGAATTGCCAGCCTCATCACCGATGTGAAGCCGATTCTCCTGCTCACACAGGTGGCATCGTTTGGTGCACTCTGGTTGGTCAAGTTCGCCTTCCTCGAGAAATATTTGTGGAAAGACGTAGAGCCCGTCCACGAACCGGTCTGACAATGCTGGAGCTCGATCGCATGCGGGCGGAGGCGGCTCGGGGATTCATGCCCCCCGACGAAGGGCTCGCTCTCCACGCCCATGCTTCGTCGTGCTCTGTCGGTGGGCCGTTCCTGGAGGTTGGCAGTTATTGCGGCAAATCTGCGATCTACCTGGGCGCAGCGGCGAGAGATCAAGGACGACTTCTGTTCGCCCTTGATCATCACCGCGGCTCCGAGGAAAACCAAGAAGGCTGGGAGTGGCACGAGCCCGATCTCGTCGACCCGGACCTGGCCATCATGGACACGCTGCCGAAGTTCCGCCGCACCATCCACGACGCGGGACTGGAATCACATGTGGTTGCTGTCGTCGGCGATTCGCCCGCCATCGCGCAGGTATGGACCACGCCTCTTGCGCTGTTATTCATCGACGGTGGTCACGGTTCGGAACCCGCCCATCGCGACTACGAGGGCTGGACGCCAAAACTGATCAGCGGCGGCACGCTGCTGATCCACGATGTCTTCCCGGATCCAGCCGATGGTGGACGTCCGCCCTATGAGATCTACCTTCGAGCGCTCGACGATGGGTTCGTCGAAATCGACGTCGTGGGCTCGCTGCGGGTGTTGCGAGCTCCCTGATCGGCTTCGCGGTGCAGGCGCGTCAGACCGGCATCTGGTCGTGGTCGATGAAAAGTCGGGCAGCTTGACTCCGGCCAGCGATGGCGTCATTGGCCAGAAGAACCGCCGCGGAAGAGTACGTGGACATCTCGCCTCCGGGGAAGTGCACTTCCTCCGGGTGAACCTCGCCCGTCCAATAGCGGCCGTCCTGGCCACGCAATCTCCGGGTCGTCGCGAAGAGCTCTTCTGCGATGGCCCGTTCGCCGACCGCGAGATGGGCAAGGGCACATTCACACGTCTCGGCAGTTGTGACCCAGGGCCGATCTCCAACGCAACGCACGCCGAGTCCCTCCATCACGAACGTGTCGAACCGTGAGGCAAGGCGCTCGCGCCCGGCTTCGCCACGTACGGCACCGCTGAGCACCGGATAGTACCAATCCATCGCCCAGCGGTTCTTCGGTGCAAACGCTCCGCCGGGTTGGTCGCGAAGGACCTGACCCAGCCGTTCGATTCGACCCGCCCAGTCTTCGCGTTCTCGACCGACGGCGCGGCTGGCGGCGAGAGCAGCGCGTGCAGAGTGGTACATCGACGAGGAGCCGGTCAGCAAGGCAAATGGCCAGGGGGTGCCGTCGGCGTGTCGAGCCCAGAGGATCTCCCCACGCGGCTGCTGCAGCTCGAAGATCCAGTCGATGGCGCGTTCCACGACAGGAAACATCGTCTCGAGAAAGCCGGTGTCAGCAGTGATGAGCCAGTGCTGCCAAACGCCGGTCGCGATGTAGGCGATCACGTTGGCATCGAACTTGTCCTGCTCAACACCTTTGGCGGTGTAGTACTGGTGCCACGACCCGTCATCGTGCTGCAGCGACGCGAGCCAGTCGTATCCTCGTTCGGCTTCGTCGAGCCTGCCCGCAACCGCGAGTGCCATGCACGCCTCGACGTGGTTCCACGGATCGGCATGTCCACCTGGAATCCAGGGGATCATTCCCGTCGGAAGCTGCCATTCGACGAGGGTGTCAGCGGTCTGAGAAATCTCCGCTTCTGTGAGGAGCTGCGGTTCGTTGAGGCTCATGACGGGTGAACACCACCTGCATGGACGGGGCGCACGCCGTACACGACCAGGCTCTTGCCGAGGATGGGGTTCAGGACCCTGTCGACCATCTTCAGCACGGGAGGTTGTTTCATGATGTCCCAGGTCAGGAAGCGGTTGTAGAGACTGGTGAGCGGGTTGTCCTCGACGTCTCGAGTCACACCGACCGCACAGCGAAGCCACCAGTATGGCGAGTGCAGTGAGTGCGCCCGATGTGATCCGATGATTTCGAGCCCTGCTGTCTCCATGCGTGCGGCGAGTTCGCCGCGCCCATAGATGCGGACGTGACCGCCCTCGACCTTTGGTGCGTGGTATTCGTCGGTCAACTTCCAGCAGATCTGTTCGGGCAACGTTGCAGGGACGGTCGCCGCAAACGTGCCGCCCGGTCGGAGCACACGAACGAGTTCTTCGATTGCCGCCTCGTCATCTTCGATGTGCTCGAGAATCTCACTAGCAATGATCCGATCGAACGAACCATCGGGGAACGGCAGTCGGGTGACGTCGCCATTGCACGACGAAGACGAGACACCATCTGGCAGCTCGCCAGACGAGTGCATGGCCGACACGGTTTGTTCAACCTCGACGAGTTCGGGAAACGAGAAGTCGCTGCTCACGACGTCGGCACCCCGGCGAAGGGCTTCGTAACTATGACGCCCGAAACCACAACCGATGTCGAGCAGTCGGTCGCCCGCGTGCAATCCAAGCAAGTCGTAGTCAACGGTGAGCACGATGTTTACCCGTTCGCTCGTGATTCTGCGAGGAGAGCTCGGTATTGCTCAACCGTTTTGATCGCCGTGTGTTTCCAACTCCAATGGTTGACGACACGCTCGCGGCCAGCATGTCCGATGCGATTTCGCAGTTCGGCATCAGAGAGTGCGGTGTTGATCATCGAAGCCAGCGCCTCGGAATCGCCGGGAGGAACAAGGAGACACGTCTCGTTGTGTGTTCCGCACACCTCAGGAAGGGCTCCGCCCGTCGTCGCGATGAGTGGGGTCGCACACGACATCGCCTCGATTGCAGGCAATGAGAAGCCCTCGTAGAGGGAGGGAACGACGGCAACCTCGGCCTCTGAGTAGAGCTCGACGATTCGTTCATCGGTGACGCCACTCACGAACTCGACGACATCGGACAAGCCGAGGTCGCGCAGCGTTTGTTCGGTCTTTGAACCCTCTTTGGGTTTTCCGATGATCACGATCTCGACGTGGCGTTCGGCGCGTACTTTCGCTGCTGCCTCGAGCAAGTAGACGAGACCCTTCATTGCAACGTCAGCACTGGCCGTGGTGATGAGGCGGCCGGGCACCTTGGCGACACCGTCGACCGGACGAAAGAGTTCTGGATCGACTCCGACGGGAACCACGTGGATGCGGTCCGAGTCGACTCGGTGATCCGCGTGAATGTCGGTCTTGGAGTTCTCCGACACGGTCATCACCCGCGCCATTCGTTTCGCCACTTGGGTTTGCATCTTTGTGAACGCATACCAACGACGCTTGCCAATCTGCTCCATAAGCGTTCGTGCGTGGTCGATTTCGAGCCTTCGGTCGACCGTGATCGGGTGATGGATGGTTGCGAGCACGGGAAGGAAGCGCTGAATGCCGAGCAACCCCCAGCCGAGTGTCTGATTGTCGTGGACCAGGTCGAATTCGTGGGGCCGGGTGCGAAGGTTGTCCCACGCACGCCACGAGAAGGCCATCGGCTCGGGGAAGTTGCCCGTATTGAACGAGGTGTTCTCCAGCCAATCCCAACGATCCTTCAGCTCGAACATTCTCGGCTTGCGCATGGGGAAGGCGTCGTTGAACGTTTCGAGGCTCGGCAACTTCGTGAGCGGGACACGGTCGTCGAGAATGGGGTACGGCGGCCCGCCGAGCACCTCGACCGAATGACCAAGATCGACGAGTGCTTTCGTGAGGTGACGGGTGTACACACCCTGGCCACCGACATGCGGCTTTCCTCGATAGGAGAGATACGCGATTCGAAGCGCTTGTTCGGATTGGTCAAGACTCTTCGAAGGCATAGCCATGGGATTCTACCGGAGGGTAACCTTCGGCCCATGCGAGTACTGGTTCAGCGCTGCGCCGACGCGTGGGTGGCCTCTGATGGTCAAGAGGTGGGCCGAATCGGGGCCGGCCTGTGTTGTTTGGTCGGCTTCACCCATGCCGACGACGAATCGGTCGTGCCGAAGATGGCCGACAAGTTGTGGAACCTCCGCATCTTCGATGACGACGAAGGGGTCATGAATGTGTCCCTCGCCGACACCTCGCAGTCGATCCTGCTGGTCAGCCAATTCACGCTCTACGGCGATGCCCGCAAGGGTCGTCGACCGTCTTGGGTCGAAGCGGCGCGCCCGGAACACGCTGAACCACTCTTCGAGCGACTCGTGCACGAGCTACGCGAGATCGGCGCACATGTGGAAACGGGTCGCTTCCGCACGGAGATGCAGGTTGGACTTGTCAACGATGGTCCGGTGACGCTGATGCTCGAGCTCTGAGGCCCCGCCCGAGAGATCCGACGAATGCGGCGGCTGCAAGCACGAGCATCGGAACTGCACCAAAACGCGTCGCGAGGGTCAGCCCTTCCCGGCGTTCCACGGCCCCGTACAACACCCGTTGCTCAGAGATGCCGGTCCGTTCGATCACGTTTCCACGAGGATCGACGATGGCGCTGAACCCCGTCGGTGCAGCCTGCAACACCCACCGGCCGGTCTCCATCGCACGAAGCTGCGACGACGCGACCTGTTGTGACTGCAGGATCGTCAACCAGTAGCTCGATCCGTTCGTCGGGTTGACCAAGATCTCGCCGCCATCGCGAATTGCTGCCCGGCCGCGACTGTCGAAGAAGATCTCCCACGAGATGCTCACTCCCAGCGTGGCCACAGGGCTGGCGAGCACCGCGGGCCCATCTCCCTGCAACACATCGCGACCAGGCACATCGCTCGAGAATTGTTCGATCAATCCTCGGAGAGGCACGAATTCGCCGAACGGCACGATTCGGACCTTGTCGTAGCGATCGACGGTTTCACCTTCGGCGGTCACGGCGGTCGAGTAATTCACCGTGTTGTTCGGAAGAGCAGTTCCGGCCGAGTGAAACCAGCCAGGAATCAAGACGGCCTGCTGGGATCGAGCGATGTCGGCAATGTCGTCGACTGCTTCCGACATGAAGAGCAAATCGTCGCAACGGCCAAGCGAACGTCCGTCCGCAACGGGGTTGACGACGTTCTCTGGCCAGATGACGAGGTCGACCGCACGATCGATTGTCGCCGTCGCCTCGCGGTGTCGGTCGAAGACCCGTTGGTTCTCGCAGGTGTCAGCTCGCGTGCGCTGTGGACCACCACCTTGCACGACGGCGACATCGATCGTCTCGATCGCCGTTCCGCTGGGAGCGAGGGCGCCGCCGACCAATAGCAGTCCAACCAACCCGAGCAACTTGCTGGCAGCGAGCCACCTGCGTTCGCCGAACAGCCAAAGAGCAAGTCCACTGGTGATCGTCACCGCGGTGAGCAGTAGGGCTCCGCCGAGCGGAAGTACGTGGGCAAGCGGCGATTCCACCTGTGTCATGGGCACCGTTGCCAGCGGCACTCCACCAAAGGGAAACGACCAGCGAAACCACTCGTAGAGAACGAAACCTGCAGGCAGCAGGATCAGTCGACGATCGTCCGAACCAGCGAACAGGGCCACGAGGCCGTATCCAGCACCAAAGACGACGAAGACCAAGACGTAGCCAGGGGGCGTGAGGTCGAACATCCATAGTTCGCCAATGGCCAGCCAAACGAAACCAGCGGCCCAGCCGGCTGCAAACCGGTCGAGGCGAGATGATGAGTCGGTCGCAAATGCGAACAGTGCAAAGCCGAGCAGAGCCAAGGGCCACCATCCCCACGGTGGAAGCGCAAAGGCGATGAGGAACCCCGAAATGGCGCCGAGAAGAAGGGGTTTGGACAGCACCATCGACACAGTCTGGCGTGTTACGAACAGATTCCTGTTTCTTCACTTGTGGCTCGCATATGCCGATGAGATCCCTAGGACCGGTGAGGCGCGCGCTCGAAAGCGCCGCCCTGGAGGAATGAACGATGAGTTGGCAACGACGATTGGCTCCGCTAGCCCTGGTTGTGGTTATCGCAAGTGCTTGTAGCGGCGGTGGTGAACAGCCTGCGCCCCAACAGGCAGCGCCGGTGACGACCGTTTCGCCCGACACGACCACCACGACGAAACCGGCCGAGAGCCCGACGACGTCCAATACGAAGTCGATTTCAAGCCCGACCAACGAAGCTCCACAATCCCTGGCATTTTCGTCCTCATCTGATCTTGGCCGGTTGTTCGAGATCGATGGATCGGTGGCTCCAGCTTCCTCCGCCGGGTCCGACACGTTTGGTGCACTCCTCAGCGACGGAACGATCGTGCAAGCCACGAGTCTCCGGGCGAACGATGGCGAGATCTGGGCGCGGGTGAACAACACCGTCCTCGAGAGTGAAGTTTTGGGGTGGGTCCCCGCTGATTCGCTCCGTCCGACAACACAATCGATCGAACGATTCGACCCAGACAGTGCGAACGAGTTTCGCAAGGTGAGTCGGGCGGTTGTCGATGACGTGCTCGATATCTACGCCAGCCCTGGGGGCACCGGTTCGACGACGGGATCGCTGATCGAAACCGAGGTCGCCATGCACGGAGGCAACGACGTGCTCAGCGCCAGTGGTGAATCCTGGGTCGATGTCATCGATCCGACGACCAATCAACGACTTGGTTGGGTTCTTGGCGAGTCGTTCGCCACCTTGACGTCGATCGAGGCAAAGCGCCCCGACGGCACGGATGTCGACCGTCGAGCAGATCCGTCTGCGTCATACGGTGGTGACATCTCTGCAGGCGACGTCACCGCCGTCGGATGTAATGCCCAACAGATTTCGTTCCGGGCCCTCGGCTCATCGCTCGGCAGCGCCATCGTCTTCGGCAATGTCGTGCCAACCGGGACACCACTGCGTGGATCTACGACCGAGTTTCGCTGGTCGGCCACGGGCGGGTCGACGGTCTACGTAGACGCGGGGGAAACGGTCACTTTCACCTTCCCAAGTCGCGGAACGAGGGTCTGGTACTTCACGACTCTTGGTGAAGACGGTCAGGCGGCCTACGAAAGGGTCGGGGGAGCCGCAGATCTGAACGCATCGGGCAGGGCCGTGGCTTCCGATGTACAGAGTTTCCAAGTCGATGAGGGCTCGTGCGCTCCGTCTGAGCTGATCGAGCCAACGATCGACCCATACATCTACGACCTTCCCGAGGACGAACGCGACGCCGCTCTTGCAGACTTCGAACTGGAGCTTGCCGAGTTCGAGGCGAACGGCGGCGTCATCTCGAGTGGCGCTGCGTCAGCAGATGGTGAGAATGCAGACGTTGCTCCAGGCTCACAGACCGACGGCGTGGGTCCAGATGCGCCCGATCCCCAAACTGGGGTTGGCGGCGTTCCCGTCGAACCTACCGACGATGGCGCAGACGTTGAGCAGTAGTCGACGATCGGCACTCAGTGGCTGCAGCTGGGCCCGTGCTCGTGATGAATGTCAACGCCGATCTTTTTGCGAACAGCACCTCGCACGTCGAGTTGCACACTCCGGGCATAGCCCATCAGGTTCGGGGCCACATGAATCTTCACCCCGTCCTGGCGAATAACTCGGTACGGCGAGAGGTTCTTGCCCTTGAGGTGCATGTCGACCGACACGTCATGTTTGGTGCGGCCTCAACCGATCGGCGGGACGAAGTCGATCGCAGCGATGCCGCCGCGCTTCTTGATGAGGGCTACTGCATCTGCGGTGACGAAGAGTTCCATGGGGAGTGAACGCTTTCGGTAGGCGGGGAATTCCCGTGGTCAAACGACCGGTACAAGCCGATGGATGTCGCCGATGAGGCCAACACCTTTGATCGAGACCGACACGGCCTCGTCCGCGCGGACCCAGTCCGGTAGATCGGCGAGCTCGCACGCTCCGAGGATTTCATCTGGTTGCGCCGCTGCGCAGAGCTTCGCTGCGAGGTTGACCGGCTCGCCAATGTAGTCATCACCCTCGAACAGCAGCGCAATTCCGCTTGCCAGCCCGACTCGAACCTTGAGATCGGTTTCTGCGAAGTGGTGGATCAGATGCGCGCCGAAGGCCACGGCGGCGGTTGGGTCGACGCTGACGATCATGACGCCATCACCCAGCCACTTCGCGACGCGTACACCACGCTTTGCGGCGACGTTGCGAGCGATCCGACGGAACTCACCGAGGAGCTTCACGGCCTCGTGTGGACCGTACTGACGGGTGAATTGCGTGAAGCCCGAGAGGTCGGCGAACACGAAGGTTCGGTTCACATTGAGGTGTGCGTCGCCGCTTGGCAATTCATCGGGCCGTTCGAGTCCCGAGCTTTGTTTTGCTTGGTACCAATCGAGAGCTGGCCCCACGTCACCAGGGCTGACGCCGAGCACGACCTCACTCGGATCTTCAGAAGCGCGCCCGCTGGTTTCGAGCTTGTCCACTGGAAGTGGTTGTTTCATTACGACCTCACGTCCCGCCAACCAGCAAGTGAAGCACACGACATCGGCGATTGCACCGCATCGTCAGGGATTGTTCGAGCAAGACTCACACCGATTGTCCAGAGGCGACGACGGCCGGGAGGCCGAGGCCGTTGCGCCATGCTCCTACCAGCGTGAGGCCCGGGAACGCGGCGGTCGCAGCGTCCACCGTCTCGAGCCAGCGGGCGTGTCCTACGTCGTATTGGGGAAGGCTTTGATGCCATCGTGCGATCGACCAGTCACCGATCGGCACATGCTGGTCGAGTACTTCGGACGCGTCGGCTGCAACGACGCTGATCAATGCCTCATCGGAGAGCGCTTGCCAACGTGTGTCACTTCGTCGGCCCACCGAAACTCGGAGGATTTGACGGTCATCGTGGGCGAGATCTGGCCATTTGTGCGACGCGAACGAGATCGCCGTGACATGAAGACCACAACCGCGAGGAATGAGAACCCCGCTGATCGTCTGATCGATGTCGAGCGTTCGTGGAGGGAGCGTGATGACGGCGACCGCGACCGAGGAGTAGTCCATCGATGTCAGGTGTTGACTCAGCTCGCGAGAAAAGGAGTCCACAAGTGAGGCTGCGGCGAATGCGGGGGTCGCGATGACGACACGATCTGCGGCAATCGAATCGATCACCCATTGCTCGCCCCGGCGTTCAACGGTCGCCGCGCGATTCAGTTCGATCGAAACGTTCGGCCGAGACCGCAACTCGCCTTCGGCGGCCTCGATCAATCGACAGAGGCCACCACGAATCGAACGAAACACCGGACCCGGGGTGGCGGGGCGCGACTCGATCAATTTCTCGACGGCGGCGAGCAGGCTAGGTCCATGCGCCCGCAGCTCGGCGAGCTGCGGTGTGCCGCACTCAAGGCTGAGGCGATCGCTGTCTCCTGCGTTGATACCGCCGAGCAACGGGTCGACAAGGTATTCGAGCACCTCGTCTCCGAGGCGACGTCGGACCAGGTCGCCGACGGATTCGTCGGTCCGGGGACGATCGTCGGGAAGTACTCGATCTTGCGCGGCCCTCGCACTTCCGGACGCGCTGATCAGCCCGGTTGCGGTGAGGTCGTCGGTGGCCGGGATCCCGAGAACGTTGGGTGGCAATGGGTGCAATCGTCCGTCGCGGTAGATCCGAGGCGACCTGGCCACCGGTGAGATCAGATCTCTCTCGAGCCCAAGGTATTCAGCGAGGTCGCTGACTTCGGGTCGTCGGGCGAGAAAGTTGTCACCGGCGCTCGGGATGGTCACACCGTCGATCGTGAGTTCGTCCACCTTTCCGCCGAGTCGAGACTCTTGCTCGATCAAGTGGACATCGAGGTTGCGGTCGCTGAGTGTGAGGGCCGCCGCTATGCCCGCGAGCCCACCGCCGATGACGACGACGGTTTCGGTGTCACCGCCGGGATTACCCACGATGTGCGTGCACTCGTTCGACGACGCGCTCGAGCGTCTCCGGGTCACTGTCGGGAGTGACGCCGTGTCCGAGGTTGAAGATGTGACCGGGGTGCCCGGCGTTACTTTCCAGGACAGCATCGACTTCGGCCGCCACGACCTCCCAAGGGGCTCCGAGAATCGCCGGATCGAGGTTTCCCTGGAGCGCTCGGTCGGCCGGCACTCGTGTGCGTGCTTCCGCGAGTGGGATTCGCCAATCGACGCCGACGACGTCGGCTCCGGCTTCTGCCATGAGGCCGAGCAGCTCGCCGGTACCCACGCCGAAGTGGATGCGGGGTACGCCAGTTGCGCCGATCGCGTCGAGCACCTTTGCGCTCGATGGCATTGCGTACCGTTCGTAGTCTGGCGCCGACAGAGCACCAGCCCACGAGTCGAAGAGCTGAACCGCCTCGACGCCGTGAGCAACCTGAGACTCCAGCGACGCTATTGCGAGATCCGCGAGGCGATCCATCAAAGAGAACCACAGCTCGGGGTGACTCTTCATCATCACTTTGGTGTTGTGATACGTGCGCGATGGTCGACCTTCGATCAGATAGCTGGCGACGGTGAACGGCGCGCCAGCGAAACCGATCAATGGGATGTCGAGCTCAGCGACGAGGTTGTCGATTGTTTCGAGCACATATGGCGTGTCCGCTTCCGCGTCGAGCGGACGGAGTCGGCCGAGGTCATCACCGGAGCGAAAGGGAGACTCCACGACCGGGCCAACCCCTGGCACGACGTCCATGCCGAAGCCGATTGCGTGCACCGGCGTCACGATGTCCGAATACAAGATCGCCGCATCAACGCCATACCGGCGCACCGGTTGCATTGTGATCTCGGTGGCGAGCTCGGGATTGGCGATGGCGTCGTTGATGCTTCCCTCTCCCCGAATGGCCCGGTACTCGGGGAGTGAGCGGCCCGCCTGACGCATGAACCAAACGGGCGTGATCTCATGCGGAAGGCTGCGGCAGGCAGAGAGGAATGGCGAATCTGAGCGGGCGGTCACGGGGTCCATCGTATGCGGGTCCTGGCGCGCTTTTGATGGGTTGCGAGGGTCGGTCGATATCATTGATATCCCCCCAAACTGCCATTCGGCAGATGTGAAGCAGCGGAGCGCGAGTCATCCATCCCGATCTTGAATCTGAACAGCGGTATCTCGACCACGCGCACGAGTGCGTGGAGAATTCGCGCGCCCTCGCACGAAAACTCTCCGAGAATTTGGAGGTCGGCGCGGGTGGTACCAACCAGGCACGGTTTGAACGCGACGCGTTCACCGAGAACATTGTCGATCGACTGACGCAATTGAACATCGGTGATGCGTCGCTGGTGTTTGGCCGTATCGACCATGACGAGACGTACGGCGACACGTTGTACATCGGTCGTGTGGGCGTCTGGGATCGCGCACAAGACCCCGTGGTCGTCGACTGGCGAGCTCGGGCCGCAGAGCCCTTCTATCGCGCGACGGGAAGCGACCCGCTCGGTCTGGAACGGCGGAGGCATTTCGCCACCCGCGGTAAGCAGCTGCTCGACATAGACGATGAGTTCTTTGGTGACCTCGGTCGGCTCGACGAGCAGGCCGCTTCTGGGAAGATCCAGGGGCACGGCGCCTTGATCACCGCTCTCGAGACCGCGCGAACAGGGCGCCTCGGCGACATCGTCGCCACCATCCAGGGTGAACAGGACGAGATCATTCGCGCTCCTCAGGGGGGTTTGCTGGTCGTGCAAGGCGGGCCAGGAACGGGCAAGACCGTCGTCGCGCTTCATCGTGCTGCGTACCTGCTCTACACCCATCGGTTCCCTCTGCAGGACCAAGGGGTGTTGGTGGTCGGTCCGAACCGACTATTTCTGGCCTACATCGAGCAGGTGCTGCCGTCGCTTGGCGAGGCCGGGGTGCGACTCGCCGTGCTGAGCGACCTCGTGGTGCCACGGGTTCGAACCGATCGCCTCGACACTGAAGACGCCGCGGCCGTGAAGGGTGACCTTGGCATGGTCGAGCTCATCAGGCGTGCGGTTCGTCAGCGCGAACGAGGGCTACGCGAGGATCTCGTCGTCGGGTTCGGCCTCCAGAACCTGCGCCTGAGCACGTTTGAGAGTGATGAGATCGTCCGAGAGGCCAGGCGGCGATTCCGCACGCACAATGCGGCGCGAACCTTCATCGAGAACGAGGTGTTCGCAGCGCTGGCAAACAGTGCACGTGAAGAGGTCGACGCTGGGGCTGTCAGAGACCAGCTTCGAAAAAGCTTGCCTCTGCGCGAAACACTCGAATGGATGTGGCCGGTACTCACGCCAGCTCAACTGCTCCACGACCTGTTTCGCAGCCCGAATCTGCTCAAAGCAGCCGGTCGAGGTCTGTTCACCGAACAGCAGCTGGCCACGTTGGCGCACGACTCGTCCACACACGTCGACCACGTGATGTGGGCGTTCACGGACGCGCCCCTCCTCGATGAAGCTCGTTTCCACCTGGGCGCGCGGCCCAAGCGGAAGAACGAGGACGACATGCGGACCTACGGTCACATCGTCATCGACGAGGCGCAGGACATGTCACCCATGGAGTTGCGCATGGTCTCGCGTCGCTCGCTGAACGGTTCCATGACGATCGTGGGCGACATCGCTCAGGCGACCGGTACGTGGGATCGCCAATCGTGGGATGCGATCATCGATCAACTGCCACAAAAGCGTCCACCAGAACGTCGAGAGCTCACGACGGGATATCGAATCCCTGCACCCGCGATGAAACTCGCCGCTCGTGTCTTGTCCGCTGCTGCACCGGGCTTGGCTCCGCCTGTGGCAATTCGAAACGACGGGGCCGAACCGGTCGTGCGTCGAGCCGATGATCTCGGCGCGGGATTGGCCGAGGCCGTCCGTGGCGAACTCGCCGAAATCGATAGCGGGAATCTTGCGGTGATCGTGCCTCGATCTCTGATCAAGCCTGTGGGCGCAGCTCTGCAAGAAGCTGGTATCAGCTTCGGTGGTGCAACGCGATCAGGCCTCGATCGCCAGGTGACGGTTGTGCCCGTACAGCTGGTGAAAGGCCTCGAGGTTGATGCGGCACTCGTCATCGAACCAGCGCGGATCGTGCGAGAGGAGCGACAGGGCATGCGGGCGCTCTACGTTGCCCTCACCCGAGCGACGAAGCGGGTGGGGATCCTCCACAGTGAAGACTTGCCACCCGTACTTCGTGACTGAGCCGAGCCGCCGTCTGTCCTAGTTGGCCAGGGTTGGTTGGACGATGATTGCGAGGTCGGCGCTGATTGGTTCGGTCCATACCGGGTCTCCGGTGGTGGGGTCGAGTTTTGCGTTGACTTCGAGCGTCAGGTAGAGGACGTTGAGAGATTGGTCGACGGTTCGAAGGTCGATCACTCCGCCGTTGTTGTGGAGTTCGACTCGGTCGAGGTCGGTGCTGACTGCGGCGCCGCCCTCTGTTGCAGAGATGGTGGCCCACATTTGGTCGACCTTGGCCATGAGTTCCGATGGGAGTCGGACTTCGCCCCACTTGTTCGTGCCGTCGGCGCAGGTGCAGGGAAGGATGACGGTGCTGAGTTTTGCGTCGACGCAGGGGGTGAAACCTTCGGGATTGAAGGAGAAGAAGATCGAGTCGTGGCCGAGACCGATGATGCAGCTATCGGAGATCTGAGCGAAACCATACGGGCGGGCACCGGTTCCCGCCCCGGTGTACGCCGAGTCCGTCGTGAGCGTGGCTCCGTCCGGGCAGGCCACACCACCGTCTTCCCAGCTCCAGCAACCGACTCGGTTGGAGTTACCGCCGGCGAGGAACGTGCGCTTGCCCTCCCAGCTGATGGCATCTCCACCCCAAGCAGCTGTGAGGCTGGTGAAGGCGGAGGACATCCCGGAGATGGCGCCGAGGTTGGAGCCGGTGAGCGAGACACATCCACTGTTGCGGGAGATGACGTTGTAGACGCACACGCCAGTCTCGTTGCCAGCGGTGTCGTAGCGGAAGAACGTGAGGTTGTCATCGCCACCGTTCCCGAGCGTGTTGTTGAAGACGGGTGTGAAGCACGAGCTCCGGTTCGAGAGGTCGACGCAGTGGAAGAACACGCCGGTTGCCGTGTTCTGGGTGAGGTACAGCTTCGAGCCGAGTTGCTCGCCGTTCGTGACCCAGTTGTTCGTGTCGTGCAGACCTGCCGTGCGGGAATCGCCAAAGGTCGCGAGGTTCTGCGTCGGGATTGCGCAGGGCGCCATCGCCGCAGTGACACATCCGAGTTGACCGTCTTGGGACACGATGAACAGTTCACCGTTGTATTCCCAAGGACCGTTCACGTTGATCCAACCCGACCAGTTGCTCTGGGTGGCATCGAAGAGGTCGACGAAGGCGGTGCTGCAGTAGGCGCGGGTGGCGGCGTCGAAGCAGGCGAGGCCTGATCGGTTGGTGCCTCGGTCACGGGCTGAGAAGTAGATCTTGCCGTTGGGGGCGATGTATTCGGTGGGACGGTTTCCGGTGTCGTAGTTCAGCGGGTAGTGCACGTTCGACGAGCCGCTGCATTCGGACTTGGTCTCGACGTTCATGCAGATGACGTTGTAGTTGGTGCCGCTGTTGGAGTGGTGGTTGACGGCCCAGATCTCTTCGATGCCGTCGGAGGTGGTGTCTTTGTCGAACAGCAGTGGCCCGTAGCCATCACCTTGGCCCGTGGCAGCGAAGCCGACGAAGGGGGGGTTGATTTCGATGGTGTGGGTGCATTCTGCGCCGCAGTTGGAGAGAACGGCGGTTGATTTGCGGGTGATCTGTGGGGCGTCTCGGAGGAGGTTGGAGAAGTATTGGTCGCCGTCCGCGCTGAGTGAGACGCTCATGCCGTCTGCTTCTCGGGTGATGGTGACGACGGTTCCGTCGTCGGAGGTGATGGTGAAGATCGACTGGTCGCCGGGGACGTTTGGTGGTGGGGAGAGTTGTACTTCGGTTGGGGTGGAGGAGAAGGTGTGGCCGCTGGTTTCGAGGAGACCGATGATGGTGTTGACGGCGGCGGCCATGGCTTGGCGTTCGGCTTCGATGCGTTGGGCGGCGGTGAGTTGGGTCCAGGTTTGGACGCCTGCGGTGTCGAAGTAGGCCTTGTATTCGCGGTCGTAGGCTTGCATGCCGTTGAGTGATCCAACGTCGGCGGCGCGTTGTTGTGCTTGGCCTTGTCGGTACCAGGCACCGAGGTCTGTTGCGAAGGCTGCGATGAACAGCAGCAGCATCATGATCAGTGCGGAAAGGATGAGGATTGCGCCGCGCTCGTTGTCGGAGCCGGAGATCCTTTTGCGGAGGTTCGTCAAGATAGCCACGCCCGAGTTGTCGGCGCGTTACCAGCGAGAATGTGTAGGTCAGAAGTCCCGAATCAATGGAGAACAGAGATCAGGATCCCGTTCGTCCTAGTTGGCCAGGGTTGGTTGGACGATGATTGCGAGGTCGGCGCTGATTGGTTCGGTCCATACCGGGTCTCCGGTGGTGGGGTCGAGTTTTGCGTTGACTTCGAGCGTCAGGTAGAGGACGTTCACCGATGGGTCGACGGTTCGAAGGTCGATGATGCCGCCGTTGTTGTGGAGTTCGACTCGGTCGAGGTCGGTGCTGACTGCGGCGCCTCCCTCTGTTGCGGAGATGGTGGCCCACATTTGGTCGACTTTGGCCATGAGTTCCGATGGGAGTCGGACTTCGCCCCACTTGTTCGTGTTGTCGGCGCAGGTGCAGGGGAGGATGACGGTGCTGAGTTTTGCGTCGACGCACGGGGTGAAGCCTTCGGGGTTGAAGGAGAAGAAGATCGACTCGTCGCCGAGGCCCACGATGCAGCTATCGGTCACCTGCGTGAACGCATACGGTTCCACGCCATTTCCGTTGCTCACGTAGGTGCTGTCGGTGACGAGGATGGAAGAGTCGGGGCACGCCACACCACCATCTTCCCAGCTCCAGCAGCCGACTCGGTTGGAGTTACCGCCGCCGAAGAAGGTTCGCTTGCCCTCCCAGCTGAACGCATCGCCGCCCCAGTTCTGCTTGAGGCTGGCAAATGCGGTTGACATGCCGGTGACTTCGCCCTGAAATACTCCGCTCAACGAAACACAGGCGCTCGCCTTCTGCTGCATCTGGTAGACGCAGATGCCGGTTTCGTTTCCTGCCGTGTCGTACTTGAAGAATGTCGTTGGGTTCTTTCCACCGGCGCTCACCGTTGTGGTGAACACCGGGGTGAAGCACGAGCTGTTGTTCGAGAGATCGATGCACGAGAACATCAGTCCCGTTGGAGCGGTCTGCGTGATGTAGAGCTTCGAACCGATCTGCTCACCATTGGATGCGTAACTCTTGTTCGCGTCATTGAGCGCAGCCAATCGCGAGTCGCCAAAGCTGGCGAGGTTGATGATGGGCGTGGCGCACGGAACCATCGCAGTGGTGACACATCCGAGTTGACCGTTCTGTGCAACGACATACAGGTTGCCGTTGTATTCGTATGGGCCAACCAAGTTGAGCGTGTTGGGCCACTTGTAATTGGTCGAATCGAATTGGTCGACGAAGGCGGTGCTGCAGTAGGCGCGGGTGGCGGCGTCGAAGCACACGATGCCGCCCCTGTTGTTGGCGATGTCTCGACCAGCGAAGTAGATCTTGCCGTTGGGGGCCATGTACTCGACCGACCGGCTCGCCGTCTGGTAGTTGAGTGTGTAGTGCGAGTTGGTCGTACCGCTGCATTCGGACTTGGTCTCGACGCTCATGCAGATGATCTCGTAGTTCGTTCCACCGTTGGAGTGGTGGTTGACGGCCCAGATCTCTTCGATGCCGTCGGAGGTGGTGTCTTTGTCGAACAGTAGTGGCTTGTATCCGTCGCCCTTACCGGTTGCGTTGAAGCCGACGAAGGGGGGGTTGATTTCGATGGTGTGGGTGCATTCTGCGCCGCAGTTGGAGAGAACGGCGGTTGATTTGCGGGTGATCTGTGGGGCGTCTCGGAGGAGGTTGGAGAAGTATTGGTCGCCGTCCGCGCTGAGTGAGACGCTCATGCCGTCTGCTTCTCGGGTGATGGTGACGACGGTTCCGTTGTCGGAGGTGATGGTGAAGATCGACTGGTCGCCGGCGACGTTTGGTGGTGGGGAGAGTTGTACTTCGGTTGGGGTGGAGGAGAAGGTGTGGCCGCTGGTTTCGAGGAGACCGATGATGGTGTTGACGGCGGCGGCCATGGCTTGGCGTTCGGCTTCGATGCGTTGGGCGGCGGTGAGTTGGGTCCAGGTTTGGACGCCTGCGGTGTCGAAGTAGGCCTTGTATTCGCGGTCGTAGGCTTGCATGCCGTTGAGTGATCCAACGTCGGCGGCGCGTTGTTGTGCTTGGCCTTGTCGGTACCAGGCGCCGAGGTCTGTTGCGAAGGCTGCGATGAACAGCAGCAGCATCATGATCAGTGCGGAAAGGATGAGGATTGCGCCGCGCTCGTTGTCGGAGCCGGAGACCCTTTTGCGGAGGTTCGTCAAGATAGCCACGATGCTCTATCGGCGCATTTTGTCGCCAAAGTAGCTAGGCAACGTGGCCTGTTTCGGGTGGTCCGTTAGGTAAATCGCTCGGGTGATAACGAGACCCGCACGGCAAGCGCGGCGCGGCCGCAACTTCTGGCGCTGTCTGGACACGCCAGTACGGTTGTGCACGTGACCAGAGATCCGCTCACCGTCTTCTCCCCGCCGGTACGCGCGTGGTTCGAGACATCGTTCGTCGCGGCGACACCGCCTCAAGTGATGGGTTGGCCGGCGATCGCAAGCGGCAAAAACACGTTGATCTTGTCGCCCACGGGTTCGGGCAAGACACTTGCGGCCTTCCTGTGGGGTCTCGACCGGCTCATGACCACGCCGGTTCCCGAACGGGAGAAGCGCACTCGCCTCCTCTACATATCGCCGCTCCGAGCGCTGGCGGTCGATGTCGAAAAGAATCTCCGAGCACCGCTCCGGGGCATCACCCTCGCCGGCGAACGAATCGACAGTCCGGTGCACGTGCCCACGGTGGGGATGCGAACGGGTGACACCCCGGCAGATCAACGCCGCAAGCTTGTGCGAAACCCACCCGACCTGCTGATCACCACACCCGAGTCGTTGTACCTGATGCTTACATCGGCAGCTCGCGAAACGCTTCGTAACGTCGATGCAGTCATCATCGACGAGATCCATTCGGTTGCCGGAACGAAACGAGGGGCCCATATGGCCCTGACCCTCGAGCGACTCGAGCACCTCATTGGTCGTCCCGTGCAGCGGATCGGTCTTTCGGCGACACAACGTCCTCTCGAGGAGATCGCAAAGTTTCTCGGGGGCAAGACCACGGTTGATGGCGTGTCGTCATGGCGCGACGTCGAGGTGATCGACGCTGGTGCGCCAGCGAACATGGATATCGAGGTGGTGGTCCCCGTCGAGGACATGGCCGATCTCTCGCGGTCGAACGCCAGTTCCGATGGAGAGCCATCGTCGATCGAAACGGCTCGTTCGAGCATCTGGCCTTCGGTTCACCCGAAGATTCTCGAGCAGATCAAACAGCACTCATCGACCATCGTGTTCGTCAATTCTCGTCGCCTCGCCGAACGTCTCGCCGGCCGCCTGAACGACATGTGGGACAGCGCCGACGCCGCGGGGCACTTACCCGTCGATACTTCCGATCGACATCTCGACGAAGTCGACATGGTCGCTCCGCGAGCTCCGCTCCCGGATGGAGCTGGCAACAGCGAAAACGGGGGCGCCAATACGCACAAAGAGACGCCAGCGCCACAGGAGCGAGGAACGAGCGGGGAAGTAGCCCGAATCGCGGCACATCACGGGTCTCTCTCGAAGGTCAAACGCCTCGATATCGAAGATCAGCTGAAACAGGGCAAGATCCGGGCGATCGTTGCCACGAGTTCGTTGGAACTGGGCATCGACATGGGCGCTGTCGACCTGGTCATTCAGGTGGAGTCGCCTGGTGCGGTGAGTCGCGGATTGCAAAGGGTTGGCCGAGCGGGCCACCAGGTGGGCGCGACGTCCATCGGCAAGATCTTCCCCAAACATCGATCCGATCTGCTCGAGACTGCGGTGGTCGTCGAACGGATGCTCGCCGGCCAGATCGAACAGACCCGTTATCCGCGGAACCCGATCGATGTCTTGGCACAACAGATCGTCGCGATGACCGCTCTTGAAGACTGGCCGGTCGATGAGCTCGTCGCGACCGTTCGAGGTGCCGCCAACTTTGCGGAGCTCTCCGATGAGGTGTTCGACGGGGTGCTCGACCTCTTGTCTGGCCGGTACCCATCGGAAGAATTCAAGGAGCTTCGTCCGCGTATTGTCTGGGACCGGGTCGGCGGCGTCATCCGTAGCCGGAAGGGCGCGCAGCGACTTGCAGTGACGAACGCTGGCACCATCCCTGATCGTGGCCTGTTTGGCGTGTTTCTTCCCGACGGGACCCGGGTGGGTGAACTCGATGAGGAGATGGTCTACGAGTCGAGGCCGGGCGAGACGTTCTTGCTCGGTGCTTCGACATGGCGCATCGAGGACATCACGTTCGAGCGTGTGGTGGTCACGCCGGCGCCCGGTGAACCCGGCAAGATGCCGTTCTGGCATGGTGACGGGCCGGGTCGACCGATCGAACTCGGCCAGGCGCTGGGCGCGTTTGTCCGTGAGGTCGGAGCCTTGCCAGAGACAGAGGCCATCAGCCGACTCACCGAGCGCAATGGACTCGACGGACTGGCCGCGCGCAACGTTGTCAACTACGTGGGAGACCAACGCGAGGCAACAGGCGTCGTACCCGATGACCGCACGATCGTGGTCGAGCGATTCCGAGACGAGATCGGCGACTGGCGAGTGTGCGTGCTGTCGCCGTTCGGTGCGCAGGTGCATGCCCCGTGGGGGATGGCATTGCGAGCCAAACTTGCCGAACAGTGGGGCATGGATGTGGAGATGATGTGGTCCGATGACGGCATCGTCATCCGGCTACCGGAGTCAGCCGAAGACGTCGACGTCGACGACCTGCGCATCGATCCGAGCGAGATCGACGAGGCGGTTGTCGCAGAGCTTCCCGGCAGTGCGCTCTTCGCCTCACGGTTTCGTGAGTGCGCCGGCCGGTCGCTCCTGTTGCCGCGTCGTCGCCCGGATCAGCGCACGCCATTGTGGCAACAGCGTCAGCGATCTGCGGATCTTTTGAAGGTGGCGTCGAAGTATCCCAGCTTTCCGATTCTGCTCGAGGCGACTCGAGAGTGCGTGAACGACGTGTTCGACGTTCCGGCCCTTCGTGGCGTGTTGCAGGGATTGGCCGATCGTTCGATTCGAATGGTTGCAGTCGAGACCTCTCGTGCATCGCCCTTCGCCCAGTCCTTGTTGTTCGGGTGGATCGCCGTCTACATGTACGAGGGTGATGCCCCTCTCGCCGAACGTCGCGCCGCAGCTTTGTCGCTCGATCGCGATCTGCTGCGCGACCTCCTCGGTGCCGAAGAACTACGAGAGCTTCTCGACCCGGGTGTGCTCGCGGATCTCGAGCTCGAGCTTCAGCGTCTCGTCGACGGCCGCCGGGCGCGTGATGGAGACGAATTGCACGACCTGCTTCGCATTCTTGGGCCGCTCGAGCGACACGAGATCGACGCTCGGTGTACCGATGATGTGGATATCGCGGATGCACTCGAGCAGTTGACCAGCGATCTTCGCGTCATCGAAATCGGGATTGGATCTGCTCGCCGTTTTGCCGCGTCGGAAGATGCCGGTCGACTCCGCGATGCGATCGGCGTCGCCGTTCCCGTCGGCCTCCCCGGCGCATACACCGACAGCGTTGACGATCCGCTCGCAGATCTCGCGCTTCGGTTCGCACGCACACACGGGCCGTTCGTGACGGATCAGTTCGCACGGAGATACGGCGTTGCCGAGGTGAGGGCGGTCGATGCACTCGAGAGGCTCGTGGGAGCGGGCCACCTCGTCAGAGGTGAGTTCCGACCCGACGGCACGACTCGAGAATGGGTCGACGAGGGTGTGCTTCGCCAGCTCCGGCGAAGGTCGTTGGCGTCTCTGCGCGCGGAGGTCGCACCCGTCGAGGCCGCAGCGCTCGGACGTTTTCTCCCCGCCTGGCAGGGAGTGGGTATTCGTCGCCGTGGCCCCGATGGTCTTGCCGAGGTGATCGGCGTGCTCCAGGGAGCTGCTCTGCCAGCCTCGGTGCTCGAGCGCTCGATCCTTCCTGCACGCATGGCTGACTACCGATCGTCCGACCTCGACGCACTGTGTACCTCTGGCGAGGTCGTGTGGGTCGGTGCTGGCGCCATCGGCTCGAACGACGGACGCATACGTCTTGCCTTTCGCGATCAGATCGGACTTCTGATCACACCGAATCCCGAACCACCGAGTGACCCTCTCCACGATCTGCTTCGAGCGCAACTGGCGACGGGCGGGGCATCGTTCTGGCATGACTTGTCCGCTGCCGCGAATGCCGGCGACGAACACGTCGGTGATGCCCAGGTGCTCGCTGCGTTGTGGGACCTGGTGTGGGCCGGCGAGGTCACCAATGACTCCCTCGCTGCCTTGCGGTCGTACGTTGCGGGAAAGGCCGCGACTTCATCACGTCAGACGCGCCGTCGGCCCCGTGTCGGTCAGCTTCGATCTGCCGGACCTCCACAGGCTGCAGGCCGATGGTCGTTGGTTTCTCCTCTTCTCCAGCCGGAACCCTCAAGTACGCAACGTGCAACGGCTCAGGCCTTGCAACTGGTCGAGCGGTATGGCGTGTTGACCAGAGAGGCGGCGCTTGGTGAGGGAATCACGGGAGGGTTCGCCGGTGTATATCCAGTTCTCAAAGCACTCGAAGAGCGCGGGGACATTCGGCGAGGGTATTTCGTCGAGGGACTTGGAGCGGCGCAGTTCGCTCTACCGGGTGCGGTCGATCGGATTCGGGCTTCAGGATCCGAGTTCGACGATGCCCACGTCGTCACGTTGGCCGCGACGGATCCGGCGCAGCCGTACGGAGCTTCGCTTCGGTGGCCCGATTCCGCTGGCAGGCCGGCGCGGGTGGCAGGAGCGCACGTGGTCATGATCGACGGACTTCCCGCCGTGTTCATCGAACGTGGCGCGAAGAGCCTGGTGAGCTTTCCTGCGGCTCTCGAGACGACGGAATGGGTCGATCAGCTGAAGGAGCTGGTCGCGTCAGGCGTCATTCGAACGTGCGAAATCGGCAAGATCGACGGCGAGCCAGCCTCCGCTTCACCGTTGGCGACGACGCTGATCGAGCAGGGATTCATCAAGGCGTACAAGGGGCTGACCTGGCATGGCCCGACGCGGCGTTGACGCTCAGCTGAGTCCGGCGTCTTCGAGCCGCTGAAGCAGCTCGTCTCGAATTGAACGTCCCGGTTCTCTGGCCTTGGCGCCCGCGACCCGCCAACCGTGCCGTGATGAGTACAAGAGGGGGTCCGCACCGAGACGACCCTCGCCGAACTCCGTCACGCGAGCCAAGAAGAGATCGTGGTCGAGTGACGTGTCGAGCTTCTCCATCACCTCACAGCGAACCCAGGAGATGCAGTCCTTCACGATTGGTGATCCATCCTGATCGATCAGGTATTCGTCGGCGATGTGTTTGAACTTGCGACCCGGGTAGGAGAAGTACTGGCCGACATCAACCTGGTCGCCGGCGAGGTTCGAAACCGTGAACCACCCCGATTGTTCGATGAGGGCGTGTGTGTCATGTTTCGGCGAGATCGACGCGAGCATGATCGGCTCTTCGAACGACACTTGCATCACCCAGTGGGAGCAGTAGCCCCGCGTGGTTTCGCCGTGTGTTGTGGCCACGACCTGCACGCCCTTCATCATTTGGCCCAGGCATCGTTTCAGGTCACGGTCCATGCAAAAACAGTACCGCTCGATCGGCTGCGCTCGACCATCTGTCTGAGCTTTCAGTTGAGGCGAGCCCAAAGCCGATCGATCGTCGGGTCGGTTGGATCCAGCGAGGTACGCAGTCGCGCTGCGAGATCGAAGCGGCCTCGGCCCTCCGCCATCCCAATGAGCATTTGCTTTTCTCGCATGGAGGCCGGAAGTTCGGCGCGCACGTCGAGAAGTCGGTTCAACGCGACCGGGTCGCGTTCGGTCCAACTTCGGGTCAGGTTATTGCAGACCCGACTGATGACCGCTGCGGTGTCGATGGGCTGGAGGGCCTTTGGAGCCAGGTTCGCATCCGGGCCGAAGATTGACGCGAAACGTTGCTGGACCCCGTTCTCGTCGAGTTGGGTTCCTGCGAATGCATCGATGTACGTGTCGGCCTGGTCGTCGATTCCAACCAGAACATGGCCAGGCATACCCACGAGGTGCATGCGAAGACCGACACGTGAAGCGACCTCCGCAACGACGGCGCTCAACGTGATCGGCATGCCGAGTCGTCGTTCGAGTACTTGATCGAGAAACGAGTTCTGCGGCGCGTGATAGTCGTCGACGTCGCCACGAAATCCCTGGGTGTCGAAGAGATGCTGGACGACACCGGCAACCGAGCGATCCTCGACTCCATCGGCGAGCTCGTTCAGCAGGTCGGTTCCAATCGTTGGCGCTTCATCTCGACCCGAGAGCGCCGCGCTCAACAACAACAACGAATGCGCGAGCGGCGGCGCGTCGTCGTGGAGGAGATCGACCAGGGATTCGAGAGGGGTCACGTGCTCTCGGTTTCGGCGAGGGCGGCCTTGTCGATGGCCCACAACTGCAGGTGCGTTTGCCACACCAGTCCGATCATCACGAAGACGTTGAGGGCGAGGACGAGCGGGACTCCCCACCAGAACACCCCGTTGCCGACGAAGAATACGAAGGTATTGAGCGCGATGTACCCAATGCGAATCTCGGTTGGTCCAATCCCGTGATGCGCGATCTGGAACTGGTTGGTCGCAGCGAAGGAGAGGAATGAGAGCGCCATCATCGACAAGGTGACGAGGAGGAGGAGCGAGAAGAGAAACCCTGTTCCACCAGGGGCGAGAAACGAGTAACCAATCACGACCGAGCCAGCAAAGATCGTGTCGAGGAAATGGTCCATGAAGTAGCCCCACTTGACCAGGCCTTCGCCGCGCGTTCGACCCAGGGTTCCATCGAACGAGTCGGTCACCCACTGGCCAAAGACCATGGCGGACATCGCCCACAACCACAGGCGTTCCTCGCGTGCCAAGTAGCCAAAGAGGACCACGCCAACAGACCAAACGATCGTGAAGAGCGTGAGCTGCCAAGAGCGCATCCATCGCGGAAGTTTCGGCACTGCCCAATCAATGAAGCGTCGCTCGAGAGGCCCGAGTAACGACTGACCATGTTTCTTGTCGCCACCGAAGGGTTCAGCCATGTCACACATGTTGCCACCCGCTGTTCTAGAGGGCTGGGACCGCGGGATTTCGTCGAGCAGACGCGGCTACGTTTGGCATTGCGGGTCGAGGATGGAGGGGTCGAGTCCCTTGACTACTAACGGTGGCTCGAATTGGGTGTACGCTCACTCTCTGTTGCACGGAGTGAGTGAAATCGATGAGTAGATTCAAACAAAGGCGAAGCCTTTTGATCGCGGCGATTGCCGTTGCGAGCCTTCTCGCGGTTTTGGTCGTGTTCCGTCCAGGCGAACAAGCATCCGCTGGCGTCGACCTCTCGAATCCAATGGCGTGGATCGAGCACGGACTCGAAGGAGAACTCCTTCAAGTCAACGGTTCGACCGGTGAGGTGGTCGCAAGAATCGAGCTAGCTGAACCGAACGAGCAGCTGCGTGCCGTGGTGCACGGTGCAGGTGCTGCCGTTTTGAATCAGACAACCGGCACGCTCTCCATGGTCGACGCCACCTCGCTCGAGGTCACGCAGACGATCGATGTTGATCTCACCGAGGGTGCCGAAGATCGACGGCTTCAACTGTTCGGGAGTGACGCCGCATCCGACAATGTCGTGATCTTGGATGAAGATCAACTGCATTCGGTCGACACACAGACCGCCGTGGTCGAGAAAATCTCGTTTGGCGGAACGGCCAAGAGCGCGACGCAGCAGACCAGCGGCCAGGTTCTCGTGCTTCGAGCCGACGAGAGTACGGTCCAGTCGATTGGACCACGTGGTCTCGAGACACTGACCGAACTCGATGAGCCGGTTGGGGACTCGGAGGACTTGCGATCGCTGGTGGCCGCCGGTGACTCTACGTGGCTGCTCGATCCGGCGCGCTTGTCTGCGCTGGAGATCTTGCCGACCGGCGAAGCTGGTCGACCATCGTGTATGAAGAGCTCGGCAAACGGTGCAGTCGTGGGCGGGTCGGCGGAGACCGACGACGTCGTTCTGGTCGGCTACAACCCGGATCGAAGCCTGCTGAATGTCGCCCGGCCGAACGCCGGCGATTGTTCGGAGTTCGAGCTCGAACTCGACGGCACAGACTTCGGGCCTCCGGTGGTTCGTGATGGCATCGCGTATGTACCGAACTGGGGTGCCGGGCGAATCGAAATCGTCGATCTCGACGCGGCCCGAAGGATTCAAAGTGTGCCCTTTGGTACTCCAGGGACCTCGTTCGACCTCGAGTCGCGCGGCGCCCTCGTGTGGGCAAACGATCGGGTCGGCCCATTCGCGGCGGTCGTCACCGACGCCGGGCTGATTCCTGTTTCAAAGCTTGCGTCGATCGTTGCGGGGGCGGTCGAGATCAGCGAGGAGGGCGAGGGCGATGCGGTGACCGGAGGCGACGTCGATGGCCCGGGTCTTCGGATCATCGGTGACTCTGGTGAAGAGGTCATCGCCGCTGGCGGAACGGAAGACAACGGGGGTGATGGAGGCGGCAGCTCAGGATTCGGTGATGAGACGAACCTGGATTCGTTCGGCTCCGAGAACCGTCCGGAGCCTCAGACCATCGGCATCGCCGTGCCGGGTTCGGGCGAATCGGACGAGGGCTCTGGCGATCAGGTCCCAGAAGCCACGGGGCCGCTGATCGCGAACTTCGGGGTTTCCACCGCAACGGCGAAGGTTGGTGAAGTAGTGCGCTTCACCGACTTCAGTTCGGGTTCGCCAACCTCTTGGACGTGGGACTTCGGGGACGGCACCGGTGCTCAGGAGCCCGACGTCGAGAAGTCGTGGGACGTCGAGGGAACGTACGTCGTGGAATTGCTCGTGAGAAACGCAGCAGGCGACGAGTCGCAACTGACGACAGAGGTCGTCGTCGTCCCACAAACCGTGCTGCTCGCGCCGACGGCCGATTTCGTTTTCGATCGCGACACCGTCGAGGAGGGTGAAGTCGTCACGTTCGAGAGCAGGACAATCGGCGATGCGGATCTTTTGGAATGGGACTTTGGTGATGGCACTGTCGAACGCGGACCGTCCGTGCAGCACGCATTCCAGCGAGTCGGCACGTATACCGTCACCCTCGCGGCGTCGAACCCGGCGGGGGAAACATCGACGTCCACCGAGATAACCGTTGTCAGCAGCGTCGACCCCCCACAGGCAGTCATCGCGGCGCTGCCATCAAATGTCGTCACCGGGCAGTTCGTCACACTGCAAAGCCTGTCGTTGAACGAGCCGACGCGGGTGCGCTGGGATCTCGGGGACGGGACCACCGCATCGGGATCTTCCGTTCGACACGCTTGGGCCACCCCAGGGACCTATCGGGTTCGGCTCACCGTGGAGAACTCCGCCGCCACTGACTCGACGTTCGTGGACGTTGCGGTGACCCGCCGCGTCGATCCACCCGTTTCGCAGTTCACGCAGTCGGCGACCGAGGTTCTGGTGGATGAGACGGTTTCGTTCACGAGCCTGTCGTTGAACGAGCCGACAAGATCGGTGTGGAATTTCGGTGATGACACGACAGCCGAGGGCGAAACGGCGTCGAAGAGCTGGTCGACTCCTGGGACCTATCGTGTGACGCTTCGAGTGACGAACGAGGCGGGAGCGAATCGGACCGGCGTCACGATCACCGTCGTGAAACCGGTGGATCCTCCGGTGGCGTCGTTCTCTACAGGGTCGACCGTCGTCGCACCCGGACAGGCCGTGTCCTTCCAGGACACGTCTGCGAGCAATCCGACCTCTTGGAGGTGGGACTTCGGTGACGGGGGAGCCTCGAACAACGCGAACCCCACGCACGCGTATGAGGACGAAGGCACCTATACGGTCCGTCTCACCGTCGCAAACGAGGGTGGTAGCTCGACGGCGGAACGGACCATCGTGGTGAAACCACCACCGAGCGCCAACTTTCGATGGGCTACCGATGGACGTTCGGTCAAGTTCACCGATACTTCCTGGGACGATCCGCAGTCGTGGTCGTGGGACTTCGGCGATGGCAACACGTCGACCGACAGAAGTCCTAATCATCGCTTCGATGGCGGCGGCGCCTACGAGGTGACCCTCGTCGTCTCGAACGATGCGGGTAGATCGTCGCCCAAGACGCAGACCGTTCGAGTCGGTGAGCCGCCGACCGCGGAATTCAGTTGTGAGGCGAACGGAGCGCTCCTCACCTGCGATGCGAGCGAGTCCGAGAACGCCGAAACCTACCGGTGGAGTTCACCAGACTCGATCGTCAACACGACGCCAGGTCAAGTCGTCACGACCTTTGCCTATGACTCGGGTGGCCGCAAAGACGTGACTCTCGAAGTGACTAGTGCCGCGGGAGAATCCGACTCAATCACGAAGCGAAGTCCGCGGGTCAGCCGGGCGCGCGCTCCGCGGATCATCGACGTTCGAGTCGTCAGTCGCGAAGGCAATCTCATTCGCCTCGAGGCAGAGTTCGACCGTAACCCGACCGCCTGGGAGTGGTCGGTGGATGGCGCAGAGCTCGTCGAAGGTGGAAACAGCCCAACTCCGGTATTCCGGGTCCCAACGAACGGTCAGTACGAGGGCCAGGTTCGTGCGAGCAACGACTTCGGCGCCGACCGAGACCCCTTCGCGTTCAATGTCGACAGTTTGGTCACCCAGGCTGCGTTCGATTGGACGATTGGAGATGGCGGCGTTGTGACCTTCACCAACCTCTCGATCGCTCGCGACGACGCGGTGTACGAGTGGATCTTTCGTGGACCCGCCGAGGTTCTCAACGATGATCCATTCGGGCCCACGGTCGCCTATGGCGAACCGGGGACGTATGCGGTCGCGCTCCTCGTGAGCGACGCGAACGGCGAGGACCGCGTCGGCCGCCAGGTCGAGATTCCACCCGAGTAGCGAATCGACGGCACCCATCAAGTGGTGCGAGGATGCGCTCGTGAACGCAAAACGATTGGCCCTCATCGGATGGGGTCTCTTCACGGTGAGCGGGGTGTTCTTCCTCATCGATGCGCTCGAGTCGGGTGACAAGACCGCCCTTGGTAGCGCGCTGACTTGGCTTGCCGGCATCGTGTTCTTCGTCTGGTCCGCGCAGATCAACGAAACCGAGTGAGCGATCGGTCCGATCCCTATTCGGCACCGATTGCATCGAGCACGTTCATTCGACCGGCAATCCACGCAGGGAAGACGGCCGCTCCCAGGCCGATCACGGCCGCAAAGATCACGTAGCTGATCAGCGAGCCGAGCGGCACGCTCGTCTGCGTCACGAGGACCTCGGGCATCTTGGCGGTGACGAGTGCACCCAGAGCAACGCCGAGGACCACCCCGAGGAGTCCTCCGAAACTCGCAACGATGACTCCCTCCCAACGAATCATCCATCGGGTCTGCGCTCGAGTTGTCCCGACGGCTCGGAAGAGTCCGATCTCTCGGGTGCGCTCGAAGACCGACAGCGAGAGCGCAACCAGAATGCCCAACGCCGCGATCACCGCGGACAGCCCGAGCAACACGTTGACCGTCGCCAGCGTCTGGTTGATCTGTCGTTCTCTGGCTTCGGCGAACTCCGCCTTGTCTTGGATCTCGATGATTGGGAAGTCGACTTCTAGCTCCGCTGTGATTGCGGCGCGCGCGTCATCCGGGGTCACGCCCGATGCCGTCACCACGGTGAGGAACTGATCGCTGTCGGTAGGGAAGTGGCGATCCCACATTTCGATGGTCATCACCCGGGGGCCGAGTATGAATCCGTTTTCGTAGATCCCGGCGACGACGAGGTCTTCGCTCTTGAGGTCCACGAAGAGCGCGGAGAACGTATCGCCCACTCGTAGTTGTTTCTCCTGAGCGAAGTCCTCGACGATGTACACGGCATTGGGGCCGAGAAGCGAAGCGTCTCTTTCGAGAAACCCGGGATCGACATGGTCATCGAGTGCGGAGAAGTCGACCGCCCTCGCCTCGTTCAACTCAATGTCCGTCCCCAACTGCTGTCGAAGACCGAGAAGGTCCTCTGGCGTCAGCTCGGAGTCGTCGTCCAGCAGTTGGAGCACGACGGGAAGAAGGCGCTGGAAGTCCTCGGCGCGCAGCTCGCCCGACTCACTCGTTACCCATGCCGGAAAGGCAGATCGGAACGGCACCACCGATTCGACCTCGTCGAGTTGTTCCACACGCTCCCGAACAGCGGTGGCGAAGGGCACCTGGTTCGGTCCGGCCGATGGTCCGGAAAGCAACCAGTCCGCCGTAATCGATGACGACAAGGCCTCGCTGACCGAGGATTTGATCGAGTCGCCGATCACGGTCACGGCGGTCACGAGCGTGAGGCCGATCATCAGAGCTGCGGCTGTGGTGGCGGTTCGCTGCGGATTCCGAGCAGCGTTCGCTCGTGCAACCGCGCCCGTGAGGCCTCGGGCACCGTATGCGGTACGAAACATGCCGTACCCGATCGTCCCGAAAACGAGTGCGAAGATGAGAGACCCCACGGCCAAGAGCGCTCGAGCGGTATCCGTGCCAAGCGCGTCGACGATCGAATCAGGAACACCGGTGAGGGCGATGACTGCGCCGAGGACCGCTGCTGCCAACCCGAGCGCAACGAACGCCACACCGAGGAGGCCAATGATGATCGCCGTCGGGGCCGATCCGAGGAGCTTGCTCAGCGGGCGAGCGAGCAGAGGGTTCAGTTGGTTGGCCCCCAGAAGCGCCACGAGCGCACCCGCACCGAGCAGGCCAAACGTCTCGCCGAGAGAGAAATCACCGATCAAAGTGGTGGCGAGTAGGACCACCCCGATGGGGAAAAGGATGAATCTCGCAGCGCGGCGCTCGATGAGCAAGGCGCTCGCGAACATGAACACCGAACCAGCGATCGGGAGAAACAGCGGTGGCTGCCAACCGTTGAGAACGAACGCGGCGACGAAGGACGCCGCGCCAAGCACCATGAACAAACCACCCAGCGGACGGTTGGTGACGCTGTTCAAATCGCTGAGGTTGGCGCCGTCACGCAAGGCGGCGAGCGGCGCGACGCGGCGGGCCTGAATCGACGGCCAGATCGCGGCGAGCAACGTGATCACGACGCCGGTGAAGATCGCCCAAACGATGGTCCACGGAGAGAGAGGGAGGCCCGTGTCGTCGGGAAAGCCGAACGCTTCGAGAGCGGCGCGAAGCACCCACGCGAGGCCCATGCCGGCGGGGATTCCGACGACGGTCGCGATGATGCCGAGCATCAGCGCTTCGCCGATCATCAACGTCGTCACCTGCGACCCGAGAGCACCGACTGCCCGCAGAAGACCAAGCTCACGAATACGTTGCCCGAGCGTGATCGAAAAGACGTTGTAGATGAGGAACGAAGAAACGAACAAGATGATGATGGCGAAGACGAGCAAGACGGTTCGAAAGATGTCGAGAATCTCGCCGAAGTCGCCTTGGGTTTCCTCGAGCACCTCGGCCTGCGTGCGTACGTCGAGATCCTCGTTCACCACGGATCGAATTTCCTCGACCACCGTGGTGAGATCTGCATCGTCGTCGATGACGACGGTGATGTCGCTGTATCCACGCCCGGAGTTGATGAGATCGACGGCCGTGTCCTCGTCGAACGCCACGAGACGTGCACCGACAAGTGCATTGCGTTCTGGGTCGGCGAACGTGAACGTGCCGACCAGCGTGAACGTCCGCCCTCTGTCCACTGACGTGGGCACCTGAACGGTGTACTCCTGGCCCAGCTCGTACACGCCATCAGCAAATGCGTCGATGTCGAGCGCGAACTCGGTCTCGTCGACGGGTGCCCGGCCGCTCTGCACGAACAGCCGTGTATTCGGATTGCGAGTACCCCAATGCACACCCAGATTGGGACCTGACGGAGCCAGCGTTGGTTCGCCCTCGCCATCGATGGCGATTACTCCCAACCCGACGACCCGGGGTTGTACGGCACGTACGCCGGCGAGCGACTCGATCTTGGCCAACTGATCGGTCGGCACATTGGGCGCAAGAAGGTCATCACCGAATTCGAGCGAGGGTTGTACAGCGATGTCGTAGCCCGACTCGATGTTGGTGGCGAGCTCCTCAAAGGTGCTTCGCAAACCGTCGGTGAAGATGAAGACCGCGCAGACTGCGGCCACACTGAAGACGATCGCAAATCCAGTCAACGCATACCGCAGTGGTCGTTGCAGCAGGTTCTTGCCGATCAGGCGGACGAGCACTCCTGAAACTTACTGGCGTATCGGGATGATCCATGGCGGCGAGTACGTTCGTCTACGTGATGGCCGCGTCGACGACATGTACGAAACGAGCCGTGCTCGTCGCGCTGGCCGTGGGGTTGTCGCTGGCTGCGTGTTCGTCGAGTGGAGACGCCTCCGCTGTCGAACCGACGCCCGACACCGCCCCGCGAAGCACCGAAGCTCCCACCACGACGGCAGCGAATCGCCCTCCGCAGCTTCGCATGGTTCCTTCAGCTCGCTCAGAGATCGACGTCCGGTACTCGGATGCGATCATCGCAAGCGACCCCGATGGTGATGAGGTGGTCGTGCGAGTGGGAAGCGGCCCGCTTGGCTTCTCTCCGATCGTCAATTCCCGCGGGGCGATCACCGGCTTTGAGTGGCGCCCCACCGAGCCCGGAACCTGGGATGTCGACGTGACCGCGACCGATGTGAAAGGTGCGAGTTCGGTGACAACGCTTCGCCTGATCGGTCGCGCGCCTCGAGCGACGTCACTCGTGCTCGCAATGGGTGACTCGATCGCCGCGGGACATGGTCGAGATCGTTCAGACTTCCTGGGCACCGATGAGTGCTTTCGGAGTGAGCGTGACGCCTATGCCACCCTGACCACCGACGCGCTGATCGAGGCGGGGTCACTTGCCGTCGACGCAGAAGTTCTCGTGGTCGCGTGCGCGGAGACGACCGTTCATGCGCTGAGTACCGACGTCATCCACGCGACGAACAGCTCGGGAGACCGACTGACCGAGGAACGGACGCAGATGGGCTGGGCATCGAGTCTCAATCCAACGATCATCACCTTGACGGTTGGAGGCGAGAGTGGCGGTTTCTTCGGAGTCGAGTCGCTGCTCATTCCTGAGATCGAAGGTCGCGAGGAGGTCGGTCTCGATGAGGCGGCCCTCGCACAGGCGCATCGGGATCTGACACACGATCTGACGAGTGTGCTCGCGGCGTTGCTCGACACCACTGATGCGCACATTGTGATCACCACCTACTACGACCCGACGGCTGCGGATCCGATCGGGGTCGACGGGTGCGCTGCCGAGTGTTTCGGCGCGGCTATGAATCTGATGGTCGGAGGCCTCAACGATGCGATCCTCGGAGCGGTTGACTTGGTTTCAAGTCAACGTGTTTCGGTCGCGCGCCTCGACGGCCCAGGAGACGTGTGGGAGGCGTCAAATGGTGTCGGCCCAGATTTCGTTCGTGACGGGCTGGGACCGCTTCAGGGTTTGGTCGACCGCTTCACCGGTGGCTCCTCCGGCACGTGTGCCGATGATGGAGATCCGCCCGAAGACCTCGTATCTGCGCTTGACTGCCTGCATCCAAACGAAGCTGGTCATCGGGCGATCGCTGATCGAGTGACGGACGTGCTCCTCTCGATTTGACCCATCGTGGAGCCAGCATGACCCGTTCTCCGACTAGAAAGAAAACGAGGAAGTGGGGAAGCCAGCGTGTTCGCATCGATCACTGTCGGCCGATCGTTCGGTCCCTATGAAATTCGTGATGTGCTCGGCAAGGGCGCCTCGGGGACCGTCTACGTCGGTCGTCGCTCCGACGGTGTCGATGTTGCGGTAAAGGTGCTGTCTGCCCTGGCGATGGGCAACGCGGATTTCCGACGTGCGGTTCCGCGGGAGTACGAAGCGCTCTCGAAGATTTCCCATCCCGGTGTCGTGAAAGTGCACAAGATGGGAACGATCGCCGACGTCTTGTTCATCGAAATGGAATGGATCAATGGCCCAACGCTCGATGGAATGCTCGAGGTCGGACGTCCCATGGACCTCGCGCAGGCGGTTGTCATCACCGCGGCGATCGCCGATGCGCTGGGCCACTGCCACGACGTGGGTGTGGTGCATCGAGATGTGAAGCCGTCGAACGTCTTGATGCGCGGCGACGACGATCCGGTCTTGTTCGACTTCGGTCTTGCGCAGGATGCCGCCGATCCTCATGCCGAACCGGGACGGCTCTACGCAACTCCCATGACGGCATCACCAGAGCAGATTCGCGCCGAGGGAATGGTCGACGGAAGAGCCGACATCTATGCCTTGGGCGTGACCCTGTTCCGATTGGCGACCGGGAAGTTGCCGTTCTATGGCGAGCGGATGGATCTGTTGGCACTGCACGCGTCGAGCCCCCCGCCGATGCCGCAGTCGATCAACAAGAATGTCCCCGAAGAGCTCGAGGCGATCATCGTGCGGGCGATGCAGAAAGACCCGGATGATCGTTACGCAACCGGTGGCGAGATGAGTGCGGCACTGCGCGCCATCGATCCCGTGGCACTGGCATTATCACCGTCACGGCGAAAGTGGCGCAAGCGCAATTGACACCGACCTCGATCGAGATCGAGCTCAGTCGAGCACAAGCCGTTCGGGGTTCGCGATGTGCCCAGCTGCGCCGCAGAACCAGCACGGTGCTCCGGGCGTGTCACGCCAGGTGACTTCGCAGAGCTCACACGCCAACGCAGTGGGAATGTCCTCGGTCATGGTGATGACTACTGGGGGATCCGCTGCCATGGTGGCTGACAATAGGTGGACCGGAGAGGCCTGCGGGTGGATAGTGCACGAGATCGCGTCGGCTCGGCCATTGCACCGGCGATTCGATCGGCTACCGTCAATCCGCAGTGATCCGGGACGACAGCGCCCGGCGCCCAGTGATAGGACCCAACATGTCGAGCACACCATGCCCTCCAACCGACGGATCAGCCGAACGGCAGACTGAATTCTCCGCTGCGCCGCCCATGTGTATCGATCCGTCGAAGACGTATACCGCAGTGCTCGACACGTCGCTCGGCTCGATGACGATCGCGCTCGACGCTGCATCGGCGCCCAAGACCGTCAACAACTTCGTCTTTCTCGCCCGGTACCGCTACTACGAGGGCGTCATCTTTCACCGCATCATCAACTCGTTCATGTGCCAGGGCGGCGATCCAACGGGCACCGGTCGCGGGGGACCGGGATACCGCTTCGAAGACGAACTTCCGGCACCGAACTCCTACAAGATCGGTTCGGTCGCGATGGCCAATGCCGGTCCGAACACCAACGGCAGTCAATTCTTCCTCGTGAGCGGTCCCAGCGGTGTGGGCTTGCCGCCGCACTACTCACTGTTCGGTCAGATCACCGAAGGTCTCGATGTCCTCGAGACCATGCAGAACGTCGCGGCAGATCGCAGCGATCGCCCAGAGGTCGACGTCGTCATCAACTCCGTTTCGATCACCGAGTCCTGAATTCTGATCCAGAGCGCTGATTGGTCGGCGCTCAGGCAGCAAAGCCGAATGAGCCCGGGGCGCTGGCGTACGCGCCTGCCTCGGCTTCACGAACCATCGTCGCAACGGCGACATCGTGGTCGGCGAGCACGAGTCCGATTCGCGCGCTGATCGTGGAAAGAGCGAGCGCGCTGGTCATTCGTTCTGCCATGGCGAGTGCTGCGTCCTGACTGCGGACTCCAGACGCGCACAAGAGGAAGCGTCCATCGCTCGAGCTTGCGATCAGATCCGTTGGTCGCACGGTGGAGAGCAGCTGTCGGGCTGCTTCCTTGCGACGAAGTTCATCGGTTGCGTCGTTCGTGTCGAGGAGAATGACGGCTGCAGCAAAGTCTGCGCCTTTGGCGGACAGCTCTTCGAGCCGATCGATCGCAGCATCGTGTTCTGGTAGGCCGGTCGCCTGGTCGGTCTGCCAGCGTTGCATCGTGGTGGGTGCTTCGATCGCAATGGTGCCGACCGCGCTGATAGCCGCTCCCGTATCGTCGGTCACGGCTTGCGCCCGGATCTGGTAGTCGTCCTCCACGCCATTGAGGTGAAAGGAAATCGGCTGGTGAAGGCTGTCGGGTTCGAGGAACAGCGCGTTCCAGAACGTATCGACCAGGGTGCGGTCCTGTTCTCGCACGCTCATGCGCCAATCGTCGCCTGGCACGCTGCGCATCAGTTGCACAAAGAGCGCATTGGCCTCGAGAATCTGTCCGTTGGTGGTTGCGTGAAACGCTGCTGTGGTCATCACGCTGGTCATTGCGGCAAGAGGTTTCATAACTAATTGGTCCCGGCTTGTTCGGCGGTTGATTCGTTGGTGATGTATTCGAGTTGACTTGCCCTGTCGCAAAGCGTTGCAGGAATCGGGGCATCTTCATCGTCGATTGGTTCGACGACCGAGTTGAGTTGACGTAGCTCATCGCTGTTGTAGCGGGTCGCGCCGATGCGGACCTCGAGGAGGTCGCCAACATCGGACACCGTGGCTTCGATCGGCATGTCGGCAGGCTGTGGCAGGCTCTCGACCACATTCGTCTCTCGGTCGTAGGTCAGGTAATACGTGGGGCTGCCTTCAGAGGTCTCGTCGAGATCGAGGTTCCGCACCATTGTCGATACGGTCGTGGCCACACGGGTGCCGGACTTGCCCGGTGAGAGGATGGCGAGATGTTGTGCGCCGTTGCGGCCTCGCACGATCGCGACGTTCGCGGTGCGCAGGTCGGCGCTGTTGATCAGCACGTTGTGTTCATCGATCGCGATACCCGATGTCCACAAGTCGTCGTCTGGCTGGACGTTGATGAGTTGGCCCTCGGGCGTCTCGGCGGGGCAGTCGTACAGCTGAACCCGTGCAAAGGCCGGCGCGTATTTGCCTGACACCTCGGCTTCGCTCCACTGCCTCCTCGCGACCTCTGTGGTTGTGGTGGTCGCCATGGGGAGAGTCGAGTTGGTGAATGCAAGATTGTCGGGCGTCGGGCTCACCGCGCCGCTATCGCTGAGTGTTGACCAGCCGAGCCACGCCGTTGCGATCAGCAGCAGTCCAAGCAGCACGTAGGTTCGAACTCCGAATTCCTTGGTGTGCATCGATGCCTGCGAGACCACGCCGGTGCGTGTGCCGATCAATGGAATGCTGGCGGACTGGGTTGCCCGCGGAATGCTCGTGACGACGGTGTCGATGAACTCCGGATCGACGTCGTCTTCGTCTTCGGTGAGTCCCAGCGCATCGGAGAGCCGCTGGTCTTCCACGGACCCCGATCGAGCTCGACGCCTCTTCGGTTTTTGGATGACATCTTCTTCAACGTCTGGGATTGCGTCGTCGATGAATTCGGTCGCTTCGCTGGTCGCCAGATCAACCGGTTCGACCGGGATCTTCAGCAGCTGCCCATCACAACGCACGCAGAAGTCAGCCTCATAGTCATTTCGTGCACCACAGAGGTAACAGTCGGTACTTGCAGGGGCTGACATAGCTCCTGCCAATCGGCGGAAACCTGCCAGATGTGAGTGCCAGAGTCAGTGGCCATCCGATGCGTCGTCGACAGTCTCGCCGGACCGTGCTGCACGCTCCTTGGCCCACTCGGCCGCTTCTCGCCGCGCCTCGATTTCAAGTGGAATCGCAAGGTACGCCTCACGATGGTTCCGAAGCCGGAAGAGGTTCGAAAAGTACGATCCGAGGTACACGATGAGGAACTTCACCGGGCCGAGCTCTGCGAACTGGCGTGCGTGGACGAGCTCGTGTGCGAGAAGCGTGCTTCCCTGGTCGAGAATCCTGTCGCCGCGCAAAAAGACGAACCGGCCAACGGTCATCCCATCGGCGGCTGGTGGCAACAGGTTGGTTCTCACCAGCCGCACTCGCCCGAGGACTCCCGATGGGATGTGGGAGAACGTGTCGATCTCATCGCTCTCGAGGGTGCGGCGTCTGATGGGTTTCGCGTCCTGATTCGCAGTCTTCACAATGTCGACAGTAGAGGTCTGGAGGGCGTGATGACCAGGCGTTCTGGTCGGAGATCAGCCCCAGCGCATCGTTGGACGATGAATCACACGCATGTACTTTGCGCCTCTGGCTTGTTAGGGTCAGGGGATGTCTCACGTGTGCGCGAAGCCTGCATGCACCCAGGTGGTGAAGGTCTGGCTCGACTTCTTGCCGACATCGCACCAGGTCGTCGAGCAGCGATCGCGCTCCGAGGTGAGCGTGGGCCTCTGCGAGACGCACGAGCGGAGGTTTACCGTTCCAGCTGGATGGTCGTTCGAACGGTTGCCCTCCTCGGAAACGGTCGATGACGACGTTGACGCGGTTCCGACCGTAGAGACAGCCGCGACGTCGACCGAGGCAGCGAACCGAGTTCATTCGCGCGAACGTCCGTGGTTCTTGGCATTGAGTGATGTCGTGCTCGATGAGAACGTGTTCGCCGAGGCTTCCGAATCAGAAGCTCTCGAGCCTACGGAGCCCTCCGAAGGGTCTCTGTTGCACCGCGCGTTTCACGGCCCAGACCGATCGACCGACGAATTGCGCGCAGCTCGAGCTCACGTGGATGAGCTGGAGCCCCGCCGAGCCGCCAGAGCACCGAAGGTGGCAAAAGGTGATGGGGTGAAAGACAACGGCATGACAGAGCTGCCGTTTCCACCGTTCGAGCCCGAGCACCGGATTGCAGTGTCCTGAACGACGTCCTCCAGAAAATGACTCGACGGCAGACCAACGAGGAGCCGACCCTCGTAGAACTACCGGACGCCGAGCTCATGGTCGGCCCACAGCGACACCGTCGCCGACAACGCTCGGTCGATCGATTGCGCATCGGTCTCTGGTTGGGTGCGCTCTTGGTTGCAGGCACTGCGTTGTTCGCCCTGCCGCTCGCCGAAGACGTGAGAACGTCGACCCTCGACTTCTTGTCGATAACTTCTGGCGAAGGGCAGGCCGAAGAGGCTGCGTCGGCGGTTGATCAGTCGGTACAACCACGTCCAGAGCAACAAATCGAGTTCGATACGTCCGTTTTCGTCGACCCTCGGATGGTCGGTCTCGCTCCACCAAACGAGATCGATGGTCTGCTGACGTTCAGAGGGTCACCGACCCGTAGCTACTACGGACGCGGGCCCGTCCCGGACGACCCGAAGATCGCGTGGAGATACCCCGAAGAGGGAGGACTGTGTCGTTCTTCCACCGTGGGTTCCGAGACTCGCGGCTGGTGTGGAACCGGTTGGACTGGACAACCAGCGATGTTCCGGCGGGACGGACGCCTCTGGACGGTCTTTGGCGCGCTCGATGGTGCCGTGCACTTTCTCGATGCCGAAACAGGAGAACCCCTGCTCGACAAGTTCCAGACCGATGACATCATCAAGGGATCCGTCACGATCGATCCGGACGGGTTCCCGATCGTCTACACGGGTTCACGAGACAACTTCTTCCGCGCGATCGCCTTCGATGGCGGCGAGCCGCGAGAGCTCTGGAAGCTCGATGCGGAGGCGACGGGACCACGGAAATGGAACAACGATTGGGACGGCGCCGGACTGGTCATCGACGACTATTTGTTCATCGGTGGCGAGAACAGTCGAATCCACATCGTGAAGCTCAATCGCTCCTATGACGATGACGGGCTGGCGACCGCTGCGCCCGAGCTGATCTTCAGCGCTGCTGGCTGGGACGACGAACTCCTCGAGGCCGTCGGCGACAACGTCTCGATCGAGAACTCCGTCGCGATCAGCGGCGACACGCTGTACTTCGCGAATTCCGGTGGTCTGGTTCAAGGCTGGGACATCTCGAGCTTGCGATCTGGAGAAGACCCAGAGCGGGTTTTCCGCTATTGGGTCGGCGACGATGTGGACGCATCGATTGTGATCGACGAACTCGGGATGTTGTATGTCGCGGCGGAGTACGAGCGTGGCAACGCGCGATCACGCGAATTGGGTCAGCTCATCAAGCTCGACCCAACGAAAGACCCCGACGATGCGCTCGTCTGGGCAGTCGAGGAGAACCAGGGGCTCGATACGGGAATCTGGGGTACGCCTGCGCTGCACGACGGAACGATCATCTTTGGAAGCCAAGGTGGCCACCTGCGGGCCGTCGATCGCGAAACCGGCGAGGACCTGTGGGACATCGAACTCGGATTCCACCTGTGGCAATCGCCCGTCGTTGTCGACGACAAACTCCTGATGGGGGATTGTTTCGGGACGCTTCGTGCATTCGATGTGGCCGATGCCCGAACGGAGCCCGATGAGCTCTGGGCGCTGAAGATCGACGACGGCTGCATCGAATCGACCCCGGCTGTCTGGGACGGCACGATCGTCGTCGGAACCCGGCTTGGCGGGGTCTACGGCATTCGAGACTGACCTCTTGGATCGGGCTCCGAGATTCGTCGTGACTATTCGTTGCGGAACCAGGTCGGACCGCTCGGTGTGTCTTCAACCGTGATGTCTTTGGCGGCGAGCTCGTCTCGTATCCGGTCGGCCTCTGCGTAGTCCTTCTCGGCCTTTGCGGCCGCCCTTTGTGCGACCAACGCTTCAATCCAGTCGGTGTCGTCGCTGTCGCCAGCGCCGGCGGCAACAGAGCCGACCTGAAGGCCGAGAGCGTTGGCCAACTCCACTGCGGTGGACACAAACGCAGTCGCGTCTGCAGAGTTCGCGTCGATTGCCGTGTTCGCGAGTCGCACTTGATCGAACACGGTCGCAAGGGCATCACCCGTGCCGAAGTCGTGATCCATCGCGGCTCGGAAGCTCTCGATTGCGTCAGCGTCCCGTTCCGTGGTGTCGAGCGTGATGCCAACTCCCGAAGCCTTGCGCACCATCGCATCGATTCGTTTGATCGATTCACGCGCCTGCTGCATGACCTCGGCGTTGATCTCGAGATCCTTCCGATAGTGGGTCTGCAGCAACAGGAGACGAAGCGCGCGTGCGTTGAGCGGATGCTCGTCGAGCATCGCCCGCACGGTGGTGAAGTTGTTCAGAGACTTCGCCATCTTCTCGCCGCCGATGTTGATCATGGCGTTGTGCATCCAATAGCGGGAGAACTCGCGCCCAGCGGCGATCGACTCGGCGCGCTCGTTCGTGTGATGCGGAAACACGAGATCAGTTCCGCCTCCATGGAGGTCGAACCCGTCGCCCAGGATGCCGAGGCTCATCGCCGCACATTCGATGTGCCACCCGGGTCGGCCGGAGCCCCATGGTGCATCCCAGGTGGGTTCACCGGGTTTGCCGGCTTTCCACAACGCGAAGTCCAGTGGATCTTCTTTTGATTCGTCGGCTTCGACTCGGGCCAGTGCGCCCTCCGCGAGCTCGTCGGGTGTCCGGTGAACGAGATCCCCGTATCCGTCGATCTGTCGAACTCGCAGGTACACGCCGGTCTCTGTGGCATAGGCCGTGCCGTTGTCGAGCAGTATCTGGATGAACTCCACCATCTCTTCGACGTAGTCGGTCGCATGGGGTCGATCGTGGGGGTGCAAGATTCCCAGTTCGTCCATCGCTTCGATGTATATGGCTTTCCAGTGTTCGGCGATCTCGGGTTCTGTGACACCTTCGCGTGTTGCGCGGTTGATGATGTTGTCGTCGATGTCCGTGACGTTCGCGACGTGATGAACTCGAAGCCCGGACCATTCGAAATAGCGACGGGCCATGTCGTACGTCAGCGCCTGGCGCGCGTGTCCGAGGTGAGGATGGTCATAGACCGTCGGTCCACAGGCGTAGAGGGAAACCTCTCCTTCGACCCGTGGCACGAAGTCAACGATCTTTCCCTGGAGCGTGTCGTAGATTTTCATCAGTCATCAACCTCGATACCGACCAGCGAAGCAGCTTGTCGCAAGCCCTCGCCTGATGTGTGGTCTGACCCTTGCCCGGCAAGAATCGCTGTGGCCAGCTTGTCGAGGGCTGCCCGTGCACGCGGTGCATCAAGATCGTCATCGAGGGCGCTGCGGACCTCGGCAATCGTGCCAGCTGCATCAGGCCCCGTAGCCTGCGAAATCGCCTGGCGAATTCGATCGAACCGTTCTTGCCCATCGTCGACGTCGCCGTCGAACCATTCCCAGTCGTCCCGGTAGTGGTGACCCATGAGGGCAAGACGTATCGCCTGCGGTGCATATGACTTGGTGAGTTCGCTCACGAACACGAGATTGCCGAGCGACTTCGACATCTTGGTGCCTTGGTAGGCAACCATTCCTGAGTGCATCCAATGTCGGGCGAACACCTCTCCGTATCCGAGTTCGGACTGCACCCGTTCGCATTCGTGATGCGGAAAGATCAGGTCGCTGCCGCCACCGTGAATATCCAGCGTCTCGCCAAAGTGGGCCCAGCTCATTGCACTGCATTCGATGTGCCAGCCCGGTCGACCCGGACCAAATGGCGAGTCCCAACTCGGCTCGTCGTCTGCGGAGGGTTGCCACAGCACGAAATCGAGAGGATTTCGCTGTCGCAGGTCGGTGGGTGTGCCGCCGCGTTCGGCAGCGAAGGCCAGCATCGTGTCTTCGGCATATCCGGAGAGCCGACCGAATTTGGGCGCCGTGGATACGTCGAACCACGTGGTGCCCTCGCGGGTGTACGTGTGTCCGAGGTCGGCTAGCCGCTGGACCAGATCGATGATCGGGTCTATGGATTCGGTGGCTCGGGGTTCGGCGACTGGCGGCCGAGTGTTCAGAGCTCGCATGTCACCGTGAAATTTCTCCATCTCGGTCGCCGCGAGCTCGAGAAAGTCGATGCCCAATTCACGCGCCTTGGGAAGGATCGAGTCGTCGACATCGGTGACGTTGCGCACCAGTTCGACCGTGTGCCCGAGGTCTTCCAACCTTCGAACGAGCAGATCGTACGTGAGGTATGTGTTGGCGTGCCCGAGGTGAGTCGAGTCGTACGGGGTGATCCCGCAAACGTAGATGCGAACCGTCTCGCCCGGTTCGAATGGAACCACCATTGACTGGGACGTATCAAAGATGTGCATCACCCATGCAGAGTATCTGGCGCTTGGGTTTCACCCCATCTTGGCTCGCTCTTGATCGGGTTCGAATACGTGGGGCGTCGGTGGTCTATGGAGTGGCAACGACGCAGCTGGTTCCCTGTTCTTCGGTGAACTCGAAATCGCCGAGAAGCTTCTGATCGATGGCGTTCTGACCAAAGTCGGGAATTCCAGAGATGATGACGTCGACGTCCTCGGGGTTGGCGCCCTGCTCGGTCATTTGTGCCTGGTACGCCTCGGTGAGGGCGACGCGCGTCTGGTCGTAGGCCGCCTCCATGCACGAGCTGCCACCGATCACGGTTTGGGCGAAGGCGAACGCGGCCGGAGTGAGCTCGTCATCCTCGTTTGTCCATGGGAGCGCTTCGACCACTTGATTGACGATTCCACGATCGGTGGTGACCGAGCCCATCGTCGCAACAGCGTCCACTCGTGGTCGGACGAATTCGATTGCTGAGGCATCGATGATCACGCCGAATGTGCCGTCGGCACGCTCGACGATCTCGACGCCAGAGGCGTCGACGCAAGTATCGACATCGCCGACCGCGCGCATGCGAATGGTGTCGGTACTGATGGTCGCGCCAGCGACCGAGGTCTTCTGTGTTCCGACCACGGGTACCTCCGCTTCGATCCGAGCGCGACACTCGAGTGAGATCGGAGCGATGTCGATGATTTGTGCGGGGCCCGCTTCGACGTCGACCTCGAGCGTGGTTTCTTGTTCAACGATGTCTTCCCATGGCCAACGGATGTCGAGCCATCCAAAGGAAAGCAGACCGAGAACGATGATGATCGCCAGGAGAAAGATCCCGGCAACGGTGGCGAAGGCGACGGCAGTTTTGCTCATCGGCTACACGCTCCCTTCGTTCGGTGGCTCCCACAAGGGTAGAGGCGAGTGGGCCCGGATCTGGGCCGGAGGCGGGTACCGACCCAGATCCGAACATTTTGAGCACGTCGACGGGGGAATCGACCGTGCTCGGCGCCGAGTTCGTTGGAAACGACTCAGCGAGACTTTGCGTCCAACATCGGGCTGGTGGCGGGTACCGGCCCGATGCCAGACACCGTTATGACGTGTGGGTCGCGCGAGAAGTCGCGAACTCTCGATGTGACGTCCGTCATACCGAAGAGAGGCGGGTCAGAACACTCCGTCGAGAAGTGCTTCGAGAGCTGCGAGCTGCGACGTCGTTGGCTGGTGTGCGATCTCCGAGGAGCTCGGATCCTGCACCGCCCAATAGGCAAAGGCCTCGGCGAAATCGCCTGCGCCCGTCTCGAAGTCGCTCGCGTACGCATCTGGCCACCATTGGTGAGATTCGATGCTGCGCGTCTCGCGCCACTGCGAACGTTCGCCGTCGCTGAGGTGCGTCACGTCGATCGCGTGGCCGATTTCATGGGCCAGAATTCCCGCAAGCGATGCTGCGGTGTCGTCGTCTCGGACGTAGAGCTCGATCGACTTGGCATAGGGGTAGGTGAGCCCGCGGAACTCACTATCGGGACCGCGGTAGTCGATCGTCCATCCCGGCAGAGCCGCTTGCCAATCGAACGGGAGCAGGGCTTCGGCTGCGGCACCCATGGTTGCTGGGGTCCGAACATCGCTGACCGAGTCGATCGGGGCTGCAACATCGATCGTGGCGGCTCCAACGGTCGACGAGTCTGCGACGGTGGTCGCCGTCGTCGAGCTCGTTACATCCGTCGGTGGTGCACTCGTCGCGATTTGGCTCGAAGCAACGGTTGCTGTTGACCGGGCGACGCTGAGCCGGGACGGTCCGCTACCGGGCGTCACATCGGGCTCGGGAACGTCGGAGGGCTCGCTGGCCAATGCCGTTCCATCGCTGGACAACATGACGAGTGTTCCGAGCGACACCGCTCCCACTACGGCGCCAGCGCCAGGCACCCACAACCGTTGTTTGAACCAGTTGAACAGGCCGTTGACCGAGTCACCCTCGCACTCCATCGTGCGCAGCAGCTGCTCGTGTACGAATTCTTGTTTCTGGGCGAGCGATGTGGCGAGGATCGTCACATCTTCGTCTCGCAGCGGCACCGCGGTCCCGGGTTCGCTGTCACGAAGCACATAGACGAGCGAGAGGTATCGCTCGAGGACGTGGTCGTGCGCCGCGGACGAGAGCGGCAGAGCGTGTCCCGCTGCCATCATCACGTTCTCGTTGAGATCGATCGTGAGTTCTGTGCGTTGCGGAATGATCGGACCACAGTCGATTGCATACAGACGAGTGATCGTCTGCACGATCGTGTCGTTCAGTACACGATGACCCGCTTCGAAATCGCTCAGCTCGCCAACGGTGAAGTCACTCCGGGCGGCCAACTCCTGCAGATCCGTACCCTCTCGCAAACGCGCCTCGGCGAGTAGCTGCCCAAGGCGGTTGGCTGGGACGATGGTTGAAGTTGCGCTGCCCACAGCCGTCCCATCGGCTGGGCATACGGTCCAATTGAGCGGTGCGAATGGTGTTTGATCGACGCGATCAGTTGTGGCTGATGGCGTCGAGCACGTTCATGCGTGAGCTCCGGAATGCGGGGAATAGCGCAGCGAACAGTCCAGCGATAGCCGCGATTCCCACCATGACAAGGATTCTGATCCACGGAATCGAGAACTCCGACAAGAATTCGTCCGGGATCGCCTGCACCATGATGATTCCGAGAATCACGCCGACCACCGCACCGAGCACAGCGCCGACGGCGGAGATAATCGCTGCCTCCCATCGGATCATTCGACGAGTTTGGCGTCGCGTCATTCCGACGGCCCGCAAGAGCCCGATCTCGCGGGTCCGTTCGAAGACCGAGAGAGCAAGGGTGTTGGCAATACCGATGAGAGCGATGAAGATCGCAAGACCAAGAAGCGCGGTCAGCACGTTTAGGAATCCATCGATCTGGCTGGCCAGGTTCTCCCGGAACGTTGCAGAGGAATCAAACGAGAGGTTCGGGTAGTCGGCGCCAATTGCTGCAAACGCTGCATCGGCGTCTTCTGCGGAGACTTCGAGGTTCCGTTTGGCTGCCACCCAGTCTGCGGTGACCTGATCGGAGATGTCATTGAAGCGACCGACGCTGAGCATGACCGAGGACGAGATGGCCGTGTCTTCGAAGATCGCGACGATCTCGAGTGGGACGATCGATCCGTCCTCGAGCTTCAGATTCAGGACGTCACCCATCCCAAGTCCCAAATCCTCGGCGACGGTGTCGCGGATGGCGGTCGTGCTGTCAGTGATGTCGACCAGATCGCCGTCGGTCACGGCGAAGTTGAAGAGTTCGTCGGCTTTCGTGTAGTCGAGTGCAACGATGTCAGTCTCGTAGAGGTCATCGTTACCGGCAGCCGCATCGGCTCTCTGGTTGTCGAAGTCGGCGCCCCAGTAGAACAGCGGAGTCACGGCTCCAAACGATGGGTCCGCTTCCAGACGATCGACAACCTCGAGCGGCGTGATAGCCAAGTCCGACGTCACGAGATAGTCGGCTTGCACCGAGTTCTCGAGCACCTTGGTGAACTCCGACTTCAACGAATCACCCAGGACCATGGCCAAGCTCACGAGCGACAGCCCGATCATCAACGCGGCGGCGGTCGTGGCTGTTCGGCGGGGGTTGCGAGCAGCGTTGTCTGTCGCGAGGGTCCCGGGCCGTTTGAAGAGCGGTCCAAGAGGTAGCCCGATGATCCGGGCAATGGGGGCAGCCACGAGCGAGCTCAGCAGCGTCAGCCCGACGAAGAGTGCGACGGCGCCGGCGCCCAGAATGCTCAAAATTTGTGTGACGCCATCAGCGTTTCCGAAAAGCGCGAGCATCATTCCACCGACGCCGAGCGCGGTCAGAATGGTTCCGATCACGTATCGACCGATCGAGTTGGACTCGAGGTCCGCGGAGCCGGTGATCGCCGTGATGGGTGCAACTCGGCTCGCCTTGATTGCCGGAAGGATCGCCGAGAGCATCGTCACGAAGATTCCGACAACCAGCGCCGTAATGATCGTGGCTGGCTTCAGCACCACACCGAACGAGGGCAGGTCGACTCCAACCGCACCAAGGAGTTCGCGCATGCCGAAGGCGATCCCCACGCCAGCAGCGATGCCGACGAGGGAAGCAATGATGCCGATGAAGGCGGACTCGATCAGGACCGATCGGCGGATCTGACTTGGAGTCGCACCAACGGCGCGGAGCAGACCCAACTCGCGGATCCGTTGACCCGTCACGATCGAGAACGTGTTGGCGATGATGAAGATGGAGACGAACAGTGCGATCAATGCAAATGCGAGGAGTACACCACCGAAGATGTCGAGGGCTTGGTTGAACTGGCCGGTCACATCGGCCTGCAGGTCCGCTCGGTTCTGGACCTCGGCCCGAGTGCCATCGGGAAACTCATCGTCATCAGGGTCCGGGTCGGGGGGATTACCGAGCGCACTGGACAACGTTGATTCGAGTTCGGAGACGGGTACCGAACCATCGATTCCGATCGAAATGCTGTCGTAGACCTCACCCTTTTGCAGATAGCCGCGAATCGAGTCGAGATCGAAACCCATGAGGGTTGCGCCGTTTGTCGTGTTGTCCGCGCCGAAGCGAAAGGTGCCAACAAGCTCAGCGGAGGCTCTTCCGGCAGGCGTGATGAAGTCGTAGGTACGGCCCACCACGAAGTCGTGGCGATCGGCCGCCCCGATATCGATGATCCACTCGTCTGGACCGCCCGGAGCGCGGCCATCGACCAACTCGTTGGGGTTGAGTTGGCTCTCGTCGGTCCAACTGAACGCGACCTGGGGTGGGCCTTGGGTGGCGATCGTGGTGCCGTCATCCTTGATCGGCTGAATTTCATTGCCATCGCCGCCCACGCCGCCGACGGCGACCCGTACGCCTGGGGTGTCCAAGATCATCTCGAGGTCGGCTTCGGTGAGGGGGTCGCTATCCAAGAGCGATGCGACGCTGATGTCGACGTTGCCGACGATGTCTTCGGAGAGGCCGGCGAAGCTCTCTTTCAGTCCGTCGCGAAGGACGAAGGAGGAAACCACGAAACCGACGCCGAGTACGATCGCAAGGCCGGTGAGAGCCAGGCGAATCTTGTTTGCTGCGAGGTTCTTGAGACTGAGTCGAAGCATGATGATCAGCCGTGTGATGCGTTGCGGAGCGATTCGAGAATCGAATCGGTCGTTGGATCGACAAGCTCGCTGACGATGCGCCCGTCGGCGAGAAAGAGAACCCGGTCGGCATACGCCGCGGCGATGGGATCATGGGTCACCATCACGATCGTTTGGCCGAATTCGTTGACCGCTCGCCGCATGAAGTCCAGAATCTCGGCGCCGGTCTGGCTGTCGAGGTTGCCCGTCGGTTCGTCAGCGAAGATCACGTCGGGCCTGGAGGCCAACGCTCGAGCGACGGCGACGCGCTGTTGCTGACCACCGGAGAGTTCGTTCGGCTTGTGGCTCAGTCGGTCAGCGAGACCAACGGCATTCACGACCTCGTCGAGCAGTTCCTTGTCGGGAGAGTTTCGACCGAGATCGAGCGGAAGGGTGATGTTCTCGATGGCGGTGAGGGTTGGAATCAGATTGAACGCCTGAAAGACGAACCCGATCTTGGTTCGGCGAAGAAGGGTGAGGTCTTTCTCGGAAAGTTGCGAGATGTTTGTCTCACCAACCATCACATGGCCGCTCGTCAGCCGGTCGAGACCCGCCAGACAATGCATGAGCGTCGACTTTCCCGAACCCGATGGGCCCATGATTGCGGTGAACTGACCCTGATCGAATGAGACCGTCACGTCATCGAGCGCTCGAACCTCGGTGTCGCCGGAGCCATAGATCTTTGAGGCCTGGATAGTTCCTGCTGCTGCGATTGTCGCCGTGTCCATTGAGATCAAGCTCCTGAGGCTGGTCGGTTCACCAAGTCTCGCAAGAGACCCGACGACTGCCATCCATCCCCAGGTTGAACCGGGTCCTCCCTCAGGAGGACGGGAGCATCCTCTTTCGCCCTCGGTTTACGTGTTGTTGCCGGGCGCAACGGCGCCGGCCTCGTATGCCGCGATGACTGCTTGGACACGGTCACGGGCATTGAGCTTCATCAGAATCCGGCCGACGTGGGTCTTTATCGTCGTCTCTCCGAGGATGAGGCTGGCTGCGATCTCCGCATTCGACAGCCCCTTCGCCATGAGCTGGAGCACTTCATTTTCTCGTGCGGTGAGTTCATCGAACGCCGCAGTGACCGCAGGAGTGGGCGAATGGGCGGTGAAATCTGCGATCAAACGTTTGGTCACGCTCGGAGCAATCAATGCATCACCTTGCGCAACGACGCGAATGGCGTCGATCAAGTCGTCGCCCGGTGCGTCCTTCAACATGAATCCCGACGCTCCCGCGCGCAGCGAGGCGTACACGTATTCGTCGAGGTCGAACGTTGTGAGTATCAACACCGCTGGTGCATTGGGGGCTGCGCAGATTTGACGCGTCGCCTCGACCCCGTCCATTTCGGGCATCCGAATGTCCATCAGCACGACATGGGGTGACAACGTCCGAACGGCGTCGAGTGCTTCTCGACCATTCGCACTCTCACCAACGAGTTCGAGGTCGTCCTCACTCTGCAGGATCATCCCAAAGCCGGCGCGGACGAGAGGTTGGTCATCGACGACGAGAACTCGGATGGAGGTAACGGTCATCGATCGGAGCCCAACGGTATTCGTGCTTCCACGGCGAAGCCGCCGCCCACCCGAGGGCCGGTGTGTAGTCGCCCGCCGAATGCCTCGACCCGTTCTCGAATCCCGAGGAGACCATGGCCCGGTGTGGATGATGAGTCTGCTGCAGCGCCTCGCCCGTCGTCGACGATCGCGATGTCGATCGCGTCGTCGAGGTAACCAATCGTGACCTGCGCGTGAGCTGACGGGCCCGCGTGTTTGATGGCATTCGTCAGCGATTCCTGCACGATTCGATACCCCGACAGTTCGATCATTGGTGGCAGGTCCCTCGGAGTGCCCACGACATCGAGCGATACGTCGAGGCCCGCCTCGGAACACTGCTCAACGAGCTCGTCGAGCATCGACAACTCCGGAGAAGGTGCGTACTCGGTTCCATCGGTGCGCAGGAGTCCTACGATGCCGCGAATGTCGTTCAGATTCGTCCGGCCGGTGTGTTCGATCGCGGCAAGGGCGCTGCGCACACTTTCGTCGTCCTTGCCGACGAGCCGTCTGGCTCCTTCTGCCTGAACAACGATCACCGACATCGCGTGTGCGACCACGTCGTGGAGTTCTCGCGCGATGCGGTTTCGTTCTGCATCGACGGCTCGTTCCGTGAACGTCTTTCGTTCGGATTCGGCAAGGTCCATTTGCCTCTTCAGTCGTTGCATCTCGGCGCGTCGATTGCGAACGACGTCACCTGCGAGCCAGGCAAACTGGAAGAGCACGAGATTGAACACGATGACTCCGAGCGAGACCTCTTCCTCATCAGGGGAGAGGTAGCCGGCGATCAGCACCGCGGCGAGCACGATGGTGAAGACGATCAGCACCTGCGTAGATCGACGGCGCTCCGACGCGTAGGCCGCACTCGAATAGAGCAACACGATAATTGCGAGAAACGACCCCGCACCTTCGTAGTCGAGAATCCAATACGTCATGCCCATGACGGTCGCGGGTGCCAGCGCAAGCACGGGTCGCGTGCGACGAAAGATCGTCAAGAGTGCGGGTATGACCACGAGTGCGACGGCCAACGCGTCGATGTCTCGATCTTCAACCGTGCCGCTCAATGTCAGGCCAGTGAGATGCAGCAGGAGGACGACGGCAGTGACCACGACGTCGGTAAGACGCTGGTGTTCGTTGAAGAAATCGCGAAGCCTCAGACCGGTCTGCACGCCACCACTGTACGAACTCGGCTGCGTTCAGTCGTCCTCCACGCGAGCGACGCGGGTCGTCCGCGAGGATGAGCGGTAATGTTCTTGGAGTGATCAGCTGGGCGGTAGACCTTTTTGAGAGTGTCGAAGAGCTCATCACCGAGCTCTCTCAGAACCCGTGGTTCTTCGCGGTGCTCTTCGTCGTCGCTCTCCTCGACTCGGTCGTGCCGATCGTTCCATCCGAGTTCAGCGTGATCGCCGGCGGCGTCGCGGCCGGAGCGGGGACGCTGATTGATGGGCGCCCCGTCCTGTCGATCGTTCTGGTGATTCTCGCTGGAGCGACGGGCGCGTATGTCGGTGACTCGCTTGCGTATTGGATCGGAAACCGGTCGGACAAGCTCTTGAAACGATGGTTCTTTCGGGGAGAGAAGGGCGAGAAACGTCTCTTCGCAACCGGCGAACAGATTCGCAAACGCGGCGGGCTTCTCTTGATCACCGCGCGGTTCATTCCTGGTGGACGCACCGCGATGACGTTCTCGTGCGGGCTCACCGGGCAGCCGTTCCTCAGGTGGTTCACGCGTTGGGACATCTTGGCGGTGACGCTCTGGGCGAGTTACGCCGGGCTCCTCGGTTACTTCGTCGCGAGTGCGATTGAGAACCAGCGAACGGCGCTTTGGTTGGCCTTCGGATTCGCGTTGAGCCTGACCGTGCTCATCGAGGTGGGCAGGTGGCTCCTGGACAGGGTGCGCTCTGGGCCAGACCCCGAAACCGTCACGTAGTGGGCTGATGCAATCCGCAGCGTTGCCATCGGTTCGAGACGTCATCCTCGATCGGCTCGATGAATCCTCGGTTCCAGGTCGTCGAAACGACGGACATCATGTGGTGTTGGCAGTCGAGGGTGGCGGCATGCGCGGCGCGGTCTCGTCAGGCATGCTCCTGGCTCTCGAACAGCTTGGCCTGCGCAATTCGTTCGACGCGGTCGTCGGAACATCGGCGGGGGCGATCGCAGGGTCGTTCTTCGTCACCGGACAGGGCACCAGCGGATCGGTGCTGTACTACACGGTCCTGAACAGTGAGCGCTTCGTCGATCGCCGCAACCTCGTCCGGGGAAGGCCGGTCATGGATCTTGACTACCTGTTCGATGATGCGCTTGACCGTCATGGGTTTCAGTGGGGTGACCTGATCGATTCCGACATACCCATGTGGGCAACGGTGACGCCAGCAGAACCAGACGACGAAACACGACTTCTTCGCGCGGGTGAGAGCGAGGACTATGCGCGTCGCGTGTTGGCAGCTTCTGCATCGCTGCCGGTCATCGCGGGCCCGTCTCGCTTCATTGATGACCGCACGTACATCGACGGAGGGATGATCGAGGCGGTGCCGTGGTCGAGCGCGCTCGATCTTGGTGCGACCCACGTTTTGGTCGCTCGTAGCCGTGGGTTCAACAAGGATGGGGAGCCCGAACCGTTGAACATCTTCGAACGGGTCACGGTGCCGAGGCTCGTGCGACGTATGCACGGTGACCACGTGACCGACATCGTCAACCGTGCGGCGGAGCGATTTTGGAACTCGACGGAATCGCTTCGCGCGATCATCAGTGGTGACGCCACCGCAATGTCTGGCAAGGGCCGTCCCGTTGTGCTTGAGGCCGTCGTTCCCTCACACATGACCGACCTGCCAGATCGGCTCGAGGTCGACACGCATGTTCTCATGGACGCCCTGACCGCAGGCGCGCAGGCAATGGTGGATCACCTCGATGTCGAGGGCTTCGCAGTCGAGCAGCGGGTGCTCGTCACACATCCTCGAGCGCCGGTTGGTCGGATTCGCACTACCGCGCTGGCTCCCATCGTGAGCGAGCGGCGTCGCCAGCGTCGCTGATGGTCAGCAGTCCCCAACCGAACTCATGTCGATGTCGAATAGTGGAGATCGCCTGACGGTTGTTGGATTGATGAACACGAGCTCGTCGCCAGACGCTCGGTCGATCGCTTCTTTCGAGCCGTTTTCATCGAGATCGGCGCACCCGAGATCACCGACGGTGAGCCGGCCGCTCGTGGCGATGTCTATCGCGGCTCGGGGAGTGTTCGCTCCAACTGCGAAGATCGACGTCGAACCCGCTTGACCCCTCACGAGTGCGTCACGAAATCCGTCATCGTCGATGTCGAACCAGCGGAGCTCGCCCGGTTCGTCGAGGACTTCGACCATTGTGCCGTCGATCGAGCACACGACGAGCCAGTGCATCGATCTTCCATCGGCGAGTTCGGTGGTGAGAGAGCGGGCGACGCGGCCGAGGTCGCTCGGCGCGCCTGGTCCGCAGATCTCGGGTGGTTGCGGCGCCGCCTGTGTCGAGTCGATGGCGCCCCACGCCAGCGAAAGGACCGCAGGACCGGAGGCGAGTCGTGAACCCACGCTGTACAACACGTTCTCTTCGACCCACGTGATGAATCCGTTGTTGCAGTCGGATCCGCACGATGAGTCCGAGAAGACTCCTTCGAGCCCGTTGGGGAGCGGCACGGGGGTTCCGGTGGTGGTCACCGTGGGCTCATTGCGAAGGCTTCGTCGGGCGGTGAATGTCGAAACGCGACACTGCGACGCGCCGTTGCAGTCATCACCACTTCCGAGGTGAACGACATATCCGCCGGCATCGACCGAACTCAGCGTCGGTGTCCAGCTCTTCGCTGCTTCGCCAAGGTCGAGGGGAAGTCGGATCGGAACTCCCACGACGCTCGCGAGCTTGTCGTGAACAGGGTCGAAGACTTCATCGATCTCCAGGCGCGCGATGTCTTCGTCGAGCGGCGGGTCGGGTGGGGCGGACGTCGTCGTCTCTGTGGCGACCATGGTGACCGGAAGGCCGTCGGTGGTCGCGACGGGTATCGGCGAGTCCGAAACGATCTCGTCCTGCGACCGATCTGGAGTGGTCGTTGCCGTCGGTTCGGATGTTGGCGTCGGTGCCGTCAGCTGATCGATTCGTGAATAGAACAATGGCGCAGCGACCAGTGCGCCGAGAACGCCGAGGCCAACGAAGAATCGTCGGCCGACGCGCGTCCGCGCAGGCGCAACTATCGCGGCCGTTCGTGCCATGAGCTCAACCTACGGATCGCTCGTCGTATCGTCTCCGGGGGGTTCACCCCGACGAATAGACTTCGCCGCAATGTTGGAACAACTCCCCAATTTCGCCTACGGCTCGAACATGTGGCCAACGCAGATGGACGACCGCTGTCCGGGAGCGACCGCCTTGGGTCACGCTCGATTGGTAGATCATCGGTTCGTGATCAACGATCGCGGCGTGGCCACCGTCGTGTCGGCTCCAGGTTCCGAGGTACTCGGGGTCCTGTGGAACATGACCAGCGATCACCTCCACGTTATGGATGGATTCGAGGGTCTTGCCGAGGGCAGGTATGTGCGAGAGGTCGTGCAGGTGCATCACGAAGAGCTTGGCCAAGACGTTGAGGCATCGATCTACTTGGCCTGCCACACGACGCCAGGCAGTCCCCGAGAGGGATATCTCGAGCGTGTGATCGCTGGCGCCGTCCACTTCGGACTCGACGACTCCTATGTCGATCGATCCATCAGGCCGTGGGCAACGAAGGTTCTCGAATGAGTTTCAGTGTCGCGAGAGCGGCCAGAACCGTGACCGCAATTAATGCTGGCGTTTGTTCGATGAAACGCGCGAGTGTCGTGAGCACAATCGGCATGACCATGCCTGGGTACGCGAGTAGATAGAAGGTTCCGTTGATCGTTCCTCGGCTTGCCTCGTCAGCGACGCCGGCGAGCAGTGCGAGTGAAGCGCTCGTGATCAGCCCCGAAGCGGCTCCAAGGAGCACCGCAGCGAAAAGAACCAGGCCCCACGCGCCCGTCTCGAAGGCGATTGCCCCGAGCACATATCCCGACGTGCCACTGACCATCCCGACATGCAGGGTTCGCGTTGGGCCGAGCCGCGGGAGTAGCGGTCGAGAGGAAAGTCCGGACCACGCGGTGAGTGCGGCTGCGATGGCGGCAACGAGCACGGTCGATGCGCCGATGGCATCGCTCACGAGGACGGGGAACAGGGCGAATGATGTCGAGGGAAAGGCGAATACCCAGATGGCTGCAGGCGCAATGATTCGCTTGAAGAGCGGGCGACCTTCCGGCGGAACGCCGAAATTCGGCCGAAAGGGTTCTCGTGAGCGTTCACTTGACTGCGGGACCTTCAGGAGAAACGGGATGATGGCCATCGTCGTCCCCGCATGCAGAGCGTAGGGAAGCACGAGGGGCCAGGCGTCGAGCTCGAGAATCAGCGCGGATACAAGCGGACCCGCACCGAACCCCGCGTAGGTCAACACCGTCGTCAAGACGGCTGATCGCTGCTCGAGACCACGACCAAAGAGCTCCTGCATCCACGCAGCGCCAATACTCAGCACCGCGCCGCTGACGAGCCCAAGGAGGAAACGCCCAAAGAGCAAGAGGCCGAAGCTGTCGCGACCAAGGATCATGACGATCGAGGAGATCGCGGACAACACGACGAAGGGAACCGCCACCATGCGCCGCCCAAATCGATCTGACAGCTGACCGGCCACGGGCAGAATTGCCACGATTCCAAGCACGTAGACCGTGAAGATTGCCATCGTGGCGGAATCACCGAGGCTCAGGCGTTCCTTGTACGTAATGAGGAATGGGGTCGAGACGTTCGTCCCGAAGGCGACGAGAAAGACGCCGCTTCCGAGAACTGATCGGCCGGTTGCACCCGCCCAACGCGACACAGGAGTGTCGGCTGCAGATTGTTTCACCAGCGGAGTCTGCTCGAATTCTTCACCAGAGCAAGACTCAGCCAACTTCGAGAGCGTTAGCTCCGCTGCAGTCGTGCGGGAGGCGAAACAAGACCTTGGCGAATACCAACGACGATGGCCTCGGCCTGGCTCGTGACATTCAACTTTGCAAGCAGGCCTTTGATATGGAAGCGAGCAGTATGAATGGAGAGATGTAGATGTGCCGCCATGCCTTTTGCGTTCAGCCCTTGCACAAGAAGATCGAGAATCTCCAGCTCGCGGGGAGTCAGCCCAGATGGCGTCCATTGACGCTCGGCCGACGATGAGGAGGCAGGGTCGCGAACCAAACGAACCAGCTCTGGCAATGAAACGTCGCTGGGAACGAGCTTCACGTTGTCGCACTCGCGCTGGACGTTTCGCATCTGAAGCGTCTCGGTATCGGCAAGAAACGCAATGACCGCATCCGGCGCGGCGAGCGCCATCTGTTGGATCTCATCGAAGTCAAAGTCCAATGAAACAGCGATCACATCGGCATGTTGGCGACCGAGCTGCGAACGGGCGGCCCGATATGTGCGAGCAACTCCGAGACACTGGACGCCGTCGATTGAGTCGAGCGCCATCGCCGTCGCCTCTGCGAGCGCACGTCGCGATTCGCACAGGATGAACTTTGCTGGGGTGTACGTCAGGGTCTCCATGAAACAATTCTCCACGCATTTAGGGGTGTAGTGGACGATCCAGTCAAACTTGATAGGTGAACCTTGTAGTTACCCATACTGATTGCATAGATCGTCTTGCTAAATACTTCATCGGATAATGGAGACCGTTCTTAAGTAGTTTTCCTCCTTAAAAAGGTTGGAACTAATCCGAATGGTCTAGATGCGCCGTGGATCGATCTGCCCAGCGGGCCCTCCGCACCGCCCCACTACTCGTGGGTGGTTGCCACCAATGTTGTCCAATACGCAATGGGTGGCCAACGTGCGCTGGGTTGCTGGCGTGGTCACGGCTGTTGGAGTGGTGCTGATCGCGTCGTCGATTGCCGACGGGGGCGCTCCGCTCTCCAATTCCGCTTTCTTCGTGCTGGAGACCGGCGTCGGGCAGTTCGCCGTCGTGTCGTCCGCCCTCGTCTGGGCGGGGCTGATGATCCACGACGAGATCGCGATCATCCGCAGATCGATCGCACCGATTTCGACCGAAAGCGTCGAGGTGTAGCAGCGCCCTCGGCTGGATTCGAACCAGCGACACACGGTTTAGGAAACCGATGCTCTATCCCCTGAGCTACGAGGGCTGACGATCGAACGATAGCGGGATGATCACTCGCTAGTGTCTCACTCGTGAGCACGCCGATGACCGTCCAAGATCAGCTTGCCGTCGTCGATCGCGAGCTCGACGGGGCCCTCCGAGGTACGACCAAGTGGAACGAGACCCGGATTCCAGTGATCCGCGGAACGTTTCAGCGGCTCCTCAACAACGTGTCGCTTTTGACGTCTGCCGAAACATCGCTGCCGATCCTCGAAATTGGATCCGACGGACAACTTGCGAGCGCCAAGGTGCTGCACGCTCTCACCGGACTGGAGGTTGTGGCGTCGAATCTGACCGTGAAAGGCCTCGACGATCGAGTTGGCGACTACCCGATCCGAATTCATCAAAACGAAGTCGGCTCTCTCGACTTCCCGGACGACAGTTTCTCGATGTTGTTTGGGCGCGCGGTGCTCGAACACATCAGCGATCTCGATGACTTCTTGCTCGAGTGTGATCGTGTCTTGGAGCCAGGTGGGGTGCTCTACCTCGATGGTGGACCGCTCTACTACAGCCCGCGTGGACATCACATGGCCGTCCGCGGTCCTTCCGGTACGCACTATGGCTTTGCGGCGATGCCCGACTTGTTGCCGAACTGGTGTCAGCTCGAATCGAACGAGGACGAGTTGTACGAACACCTCACCGGTGTCAAAGAGATCGAACCCGACGACGCCCGAGTCATCGCGCACTACATCTTCAACTCACCGGAGCAGAACCGACTCTCTGCAACGCAGGTGATGGAGACCTTTTCCAGGTCGCCATTCGACAACTTGAGCTACGACACCATGCACATGCGCAAGATCGAGCCGCCTCCGCACCTTGTGGAGCAATACGGCGAGTTCGACCTGACGTGCAACGGTCTTGCCTATTACGTCAAGAAGGCGACTCCAGCTTCGCCATCATCGTCGTCGGCGTCGCAAACGAACACGATCATCGGCCGACTCGGGCGCCGCTTCGGTCGAAGCAGAAACTGATCGGCGCGAACACAACAGCTGTACGGGTTTCGTCCAGCACAGGGCGTGTGCTGTAGTGGGTCAATGACAGCAGGAGCCTTTTTCGACCTCGACCGAACGCTTCTGCCTCATGCATCGGGAACCATCTACGCGAAACACCTCGAGGCCGAGGGACTGACAAGCGGCGCTGCCAAAATCCCCGGGGCCGAACTGCTCGTTGCCATCTACGACCTGTTCGGCGAGACGCGTCTGAACATGCAGGTGGCGCAGGCAGCGGTGAAGACTGCAAAGGGATGGCCGGTCGATGCCGTCCAGCGAGCAGCGCAGAATGCCGTTGATGACCTGGTTGCTGCAATACCTGGATATGCAAAGTTGCTCCTCGATGAACACCGCGCGGCAGGAGTGAAGCTGGTGATCGCGACGACCAGCCCCACAGCGCTGGTAGCTCCGTTGGCCGATCGACTGGGATTCGATGGGGTCATCGGAACGGAGTGGTCACACTCCGACGGCCTGTATGACGGCACGGCGGTCGGCGACTTCGTCTGGGGAACGAAGAAGCGTGATGCGGTGGTCGCGTGGGCCCAAGAACACGGTCTCTCGCTGAAAGAGTCGTTCGCGTACTCGGACAGCTACTACGACGGATCGATGCTCGATGCGGTCGGCAACGCCGTTGCCGTGAACCCCGATGCTCGCCTCGCAGCCGTTGCCGCGCTGCATGGATGGGAGATCCGCAACTTCGACGCCCCACCTGGCGTGATGAAGGTGGTTGGTCTCGAGATGCAGGACTGGCTCCGCCCGTTTGCTCGCTCAGAGTTCGTGCCGATGGCCGAGTGGCAGTTCGACGGACTCCACAACGTCCCCCAAGACGGTCCGGTCATCCTGGCGTTCAATCATCGGAGTTATTTCGACACGATGGCGATGAACCTCTTGATCGCTCGCACCGGCCGTCCGTGCCGATTTCTCGCCAAGCGCGAGCTGTTCGAGAATCCGCTGCTCGGGCCGATCGCCAAGCTCGCCGGTGGCATCCGCGTCGATCGTGGTGCTGGCTCGAGCGAACCACTTCGGCGAGCGATCGATGCGCTGACGGCGGGAGAAATGGTGGCGATTGCGCCTCAGGGAACCATTCCGAGAGGTCCCGCGTTCTTCGATCCGGTACTCGTCGGTCGCCCTGGTGCGGCCCAGTTGGCGAAGGACACGAAAGCCCCCGTTCTGCCGGTGGCGCTTTGGGGTACCGAGAAGGTTTGGCCTCGAAACCAGAAGCTCCCATCCTTCGATCTGCGCTCGCGGCCAAAGGTTTCCATCACCGTCGGTGAGCCGGTCGACATCAAGCGGCGAAGCGTCGATGCCGACACCAAGCGGATCATGTCCGCAATTTCCGCCCTGCTGCCCGATGAGGCAAACGCCGCCCGCACCCCCACCGATGAAGAACTAGCGCGCACGTATCCTCCGGGGCACAAGCCATGACTGACCCCGTGAGCGAGATCCGTCAATCCAGCCACATGACCGAGACCGAGGCCTTGATGTGGGCGGCGGAGTCCGATCCGTGGTTGTCGTCGGGCATGGGTTCGGTGTTCGTCCTCGATGACCGCCCCGATTTTGAGGTCTTCCTGGCAAAGATGGATGAGGCCTCCCATTCGCTCCTTCGACTTCGCGAGCGCGTCGAGGAGGGAGTCGGGCTGGCGCCTCCTCGTTGGGTCATCGATGACGAATTCGACATTCGCGAACACGTCCGCCATGTACAGCTTCCATCACCGGGCGGATTGCGAGAGCTGCTCGATCTCGCCGCGCAGGTCTTCCAGGACCCGTTCGATGTGCACCGACCCTTGTGGCAATTCGTGGTGGTCGATTCATGCGCCGACGAGTCAGATGACCACATTGCTGGCGCCATTGTCATGAAGCTTCATCACTCGGTGAGCGATGGCATTGGAGCCGTCCGGCTCGCAGAGATGTATCTCGATTTCGAGCGCCACCCAAAGCCTGGGGAGACGACGACTCCATCGACTGCGCCTGTGGCAGAGTCCGACGACTCCGGACTGCTGGGCACGGCCGTGGGCGAAGCGACCTACCTGGCGAAGCAGCAGCTCGACCTGGCCCGCCGCGCCGCGGCCGAGGTGGCGCTCTGGGGTGCAGATCCATCGAGGATTCGTTCCGTTGCTGATACCGCTTCGGGAATGCTCAAGGCAACCGCGAACCAGCTCGCAGCGAGTCCATCTTCGGGGTCGGGTGCCCCGCTGTTCCGAACTCGGTCACGGCACCGGCACCTCGAAGTCTTCGACCTCGCGCTCGACGATCTGCGCGAAGCCAGTAAGCGATTGGGTGGGTCTGTCAACGACGTCTTTGTTGCGGGTTCGGCGATCGCGGTGGCCAATTACCACGCCGAGCGCGGAGTCTCCGCGGAGTCGTTCAACCTCAGCTTCATCATCAGTACTCGTTCCGACAATGCAGCTGGCGGGAACTCGTTCGTGCCGATTCCATTTTCGGTCAGCGGCCAACCGATGACGCCGGTCGAGATGTTCGGAGCCGTGCGTGACGAGATTGCACGTAAACGCGAATCCGCAGGCGGGGGAGTTGGTGACGTCATGAATCTGGTCGCAGGCCTCGCCACAATGCTTCCCTCGTCCATGCTGACCAAGGCGGGACGAGCTCGGGCAGCGCGACAAGACTGGGCGACGTCGAACCTTCGAGGAGCACCGATCCCGATCTTTGCGGCCGGCGCACAGATCACACACATGTATCCGGTCGGTCCACTCGCGGGCACTGCATTCAACCTGACGGCGATGTCGTACTCGGGCAACCTGCACTTCGGAGCCTTCATCGACCCTCGGGCGGTCGAAGATCCCGCGTCCTTGCGCAACCATCTCGTCGCGGCATACGACGAGCTGTTGTCAGTGGTGTGACACATGTTGCTAAGTAAAGTACGCATTATCCGTTGCAAAGTATTGGGTGCGTAGTAAAGTACGCATATACAAAGTCTTCCTTCGAGCCCTCGAAGGACCGTCTCCCAGGAGGAGCACCCAATGCCAGTCCTCGATCAACTCACCGATCAGATCACCGAAGCTTCCGACAAGTTCTTCGATGTCGCAGAAAGCACCAACGAGCGTGCACACGAGGCGACGAAAAGCCTCGTCAGCCGCATCCAAGACGCTGATCTTCCATTCGCCGAACGCTTCAGCTCGATCGAAGTTCCCTTTGCGAACCGCCTTCCCGAGGTCAACGTTCCCTTCATCGACAAGCTCCCCGAGCCGATTGAAGCCGTAGATGCTTACTTCGGCTTCATGTCGAAGGGCATCGAGACCAACCGTGCCTTCGCCGAGAAGGTCATGAGCCGTCTTGGCGAAACCGAGGCTCCAGAAGCACCGGTCGTCAAGAAGGCTCCAGTCAAGAAGGCCTCGACCGCCAAGACCACAGCCAAGAAGACCACGGCCAAGAAGACGCCAGCGAAAAAGACCACCGCAAAGAAGTCCTGATCACCACACACATCTGCAAACCCCCGCAGCAACAGCTGTGATTCGCAGCAAAGCTGTGCAGATGTTAGGGAGTATGAATGTCTGACGACGAACGCCACCACCTGGTTGGTCTCGGCGCCTTCATTCGCTCCCAAAGGCGCTTGGCGCAGCTCTCCCAACGCGAGCTCGCCAAGCTGACAAAACTGTCTGACCCGTACGTGAGTCAGCTCGAGCGAGGTTTGCACGAGCCCTCCGTACGGGTTTTGCGTTCCCTGGGCAGAGCCCTCAACCTGCCGCCAGAGACCCTTCTCTCCTACGTTGGGCTGCAGGATGAGGAATCCCCATCGGCTGACGTCGACACCGCCGCCGCCATCAAGCAAGATCGCAAACTCAGCGACGCACAGAAGGCAGCGATGCTCGAGATCTACAAGGGTTTCACGGACGATCCGGGATCATCGAAATGACCAAGAAGGTTGGGCTCGTGCTCGGCGCCGGTGGCATTGCGGGATTTGCGTATCTGACCACCGCGCTCTCGGTGCTCCAGCAGCTCACCGGATGGGATCCCCGAAACGCCGAGGTCATCGTCGGTACTTCGGCAGGCAGCAACATGGGCGGCTTTCTTCGAGGTGGCACTCCGATTGGTGAGTCGCTTGACGACATCATGACCCTGCCCGCCAACCCGCGCTCGATGGAACGGCTTCGTGAACTCAGCGGACGAGAAGCCGACCGAACCACGAGGTTGTTCCCGACATCACTGAAGATGGCCGTTCGAGAGACCGCCCGGGGCCCATTCATGCGGCCATCACGGTTGATCTCTGGCCTATTGCCCAACGGCAACATCCGCACCGACACCATCGGTGACCGGATGTTCGAGCTCCATGGCAGCGACTGGCCCGAAGAGGACCTCTACATCGCAGCGGTTCGGCTGCAGGACAGCGAACGAGTGGTGTTCGGTCGCGACCGAACCGACATAGCCGTCGGCACCGCTGTGGAAGCGAGCTCCGCGATTCCCGGGTACTTCCGACCGGTCACGATCGACAGCTTTCGTTACATAGACGGTGGTACGCACAGTCCGACAAATGCTGATCTACTGGCAGACCGAGACCTCGACCTGATCGTGATCGTGGCGCCGATGTCTGTCGACTCGTACTCCAACGGATGGATGACGACCAACGGTGCGCTTCGACTCTTCTGGCGCTCTCAGGTGCAGCGCGAAGTCGCTGAACTCGAAGCGCTTGGCCACACCGTTCTTCTGCTCGAACCGTCGATCGACGAGGCGCGCTCGATGGGGCCGACGATGATGGACCCGACTCGTATCGTGAACGTCGTGCTCCAAACGTCATCGGCTGCACGTTCGGCGATCACCGACGAGAAGTTCGACAGTCAGTTGGCAATTCTCCGAGCCGCGGCGACCGCCGCATCGTGAAGATGGAGCGCCTCACTCCGCAGGATGCTGCCATCCTCGACCTCGAAGACGACATCAGCGCGGCGCATGGGCTCACGATCGGGGTGTTCGATGGGCCAGAACCCGACTTCGACGACATCGTCGACCGGGTTGCGGATCGAGTGCGCCTCGTTCCGAGGTACCGACAGCGTCTGATGACCGTGCCATTCGGACTCGAACGACCGGTGTGGGTTGACGATCCGAATTTCAGTATCGAGTTTCACGTGCGACACACGGCGCTACCCGGACGGCGCAATCGTGATCCGTTCAACGCGTTCGTCAGTCGCTGCCTTTCGCAGCGTCTCGACCGAGGCAAACCACTGTGGGAGCTCTGGGTCGTTTCGGGCCTTCCGAAGAAGCAGTGGGCACTCGTTTCGAAGGTGCACTACACGGTCATCGATGGTGTATCGGGTACGGACGTCCTCGGCTTGCTCGCCGATGACATCGAGGCCCACGCGACCATCGGGACGTCGATGCCCTCCCCGCTCCCGCGAGCGAGTCAACTTGTCACCAACGCCGTGACCGATCTGGTTTTCAACCCATTCGAGTCCTTGCTCGCTGCTCGAGAGCTCGCTGCAAAGCCCGTGCGAGTGATGCAACGACTCACAAGCGGACTGACCGCGCACTCCGATCCCAACGGGCTCGGACGGGCTGTTGGCCCACATCGGAAGTGGCAGTCGGCGCGTGTCGAGCTCGATGACCTTCGAGCAATTCGTACGGCGCAGTCCTGTTCCACGACCGATGTCATTCTCGCGGGAGTGGCCGGCGGCATTCGTCGGTACCTGCTCGACAACGGCAAGCCCGTGCCAGAGACCGTTGAGGTTCTCGTGCCGCTATCCGTTGGCGCGGCCAGCGGAGGTCTGTCGGGTCAGGTCACCACGCTCACAGCGTCACTGCCGATCGCCGAAGCCGATCCCTTCAGCCGTCTTCAATTCATCCACGAGCAGACCAGTTCGGGAGCCCTTCGAACCGGTGCGATCGCAGGTCGAGTACTGCGTCGCCAGGAGAACTTCGTGGCACCCAGCATCCTCGCCCAGGGAGTCCGGTCGACGATGCTCGAAATGAATACTCGTCGCAACGTCGACACCGTAGCGATCAACGTCCCAGGGCCGATCGAGACGATTCGGGTGCTCGACCACCCAATGGTCGAGACCTACCCGGTCATTCCGCTTCCCGGAGGGGTCCAGATCGCCATGGCGGCAATGTCGCTCGGAGATGTCGTCTACTTCGGCATCACCAGCGACTTCGACTCCACGAAGGGCCTTCGACATGCTGCGGCAGGGGTCGTGGACTCGATTGCAGAGTTGATGGGCTGACCCGAACACTTCAGGAGGGGAGTACGCCAGCTGTTTGTCACGCGTCGGGCGATGGCGTCCACGCGCGAAATTGGGTACCACCCTCTGGCAGCGTCGACGTGACGGTCCACCCGCCAGCGAGACTTGCTTGCTCGCTGATCGTGCGCAGGCCGAGGTGGCCTCGTTGTCTCACCGCACGAGCGTGATCGAAGCCAATCCCGTTGTCGGTAACGACAAGGCTGTATCCATCATCGATTCGTGCGAGCTGAACCTCCACCTCGTCGCCTTCGGAGTGAATGATCGCGTTCACCATGGCCTCCCGGCCGATGCGAAACAAGGCGTCGATGGACGCGTTCGAGTCATCTCCGATGCCCGAGTCGTAGATCTCGACCTTGGCCAGCGTTGGCAATGCGAATCGGCTGGCGACGTCGCGTAGCGATGCGGCGATGCCATGCTGCGCCACATTCGTGTCTCCAACGTCGATGGAGTCGATCCGCAATTGCGCCATGGCGCGTCGAAGTGTCTCCTCGACGTTGTTGAGATCGACCCCGACGTCGGGGTTCTGTTTCCAGATGCCGAGCATCATCGTGGCCGTAGCGATTTCCTGGAGTGCACCATCGTGAATCACATGGGCCAAGCGCTCGCGTTCGGCATCGTGGGCATTCAGACGGTCCATCTCCGATGTCGCTGCCACCTCATTGAGTCTGTGCAAGTCGGACGTGTCGAGTACGTACATCATTGCGCCGTCGAATTCGCCCTCGGGGGTCATCGTCGGCTGCACCGACGTGAGCGCCCAGCCGGTGCGTCCCGTGCGTGTGCGATACGGCCGGTCGAATCGAACCGCCTCACCGGCTACAGCTCGTTTGGCAAAGTCGGAGAACCGATGTTGCCATTCGTCGGCGGCGAACATGCTTTTGAACGGAGCACCGATCACGTCCTCGACTCGCATGTCTCGCGATCGAGCGAGGCCTTCGCTGACATCCACGATGTTGCGGTCGCGATCGATCTCGAGAAATCCTTCGTAGCCGGTGGACGCCAGTTGCCGCCAGCGTCGCTCGGATCTTTCGAGGGAGCGCCTTTTGTCGTCGGTGTCGCGGGCGAGACCACTCACAACGGTGACGGCGACCATCAGCGCAACATTGAACGCCTGCAACTGAAAGAGCTGGCCCTGCCCATCGGAAACGAACGGGCCGACACCGTCGGCTGTCCTGGTGTTGGTGTACACCATCGTCAACACGGCTCCAGGAACCGCGATACGCGGGCCGAACCGAACCGCCAGCCAGAGAACCCCCGCAATCAACAGGTAGACGAGGTTCTCTTCGGCTTCGAACGCGAGGACCGTGACGATCGTTGTCAGTACCGCAGCCAGGCCCAACTCGAGTGTTCGTTCGCTCGGGTGCGCGTCGAGAAGCCATCCGCTGCGGCCCATCAGCAAAAGAGAGCCAGCGGCGTACAGACCGAGGCCATCGCCGACCGTCCACGCCCAGAACAGGTCCGAGCGGTCGGGAACGTCGAAGAGGAGCGCAGCGATCGTTGCGCCGGTCGCTGCGATCGCCATGCACAGGACAAGCGCGAGGAGACTGCGGCTCAGCCGGTCGAACTGCTGCTTTCGGCTGAAGAGCCACTGTCCGAACAGGACGCCGATCACCATTTCGCTGCCATTGGCCAAAAGATCGATGGCCAGGTCCCGTGCATCAGAATCGAGAAACACGGTGCTGTTGACACCGTGCCCGACAAGTCCGCCGGCCACCGCCCACCATCGGTGGCGGTGTGACAACACGAGAGCAGCGCCGACCGTGACGCCTGTTGCGGGCCAGAAGGGTTGTGCCGCGTCGGGGTCGAGCGTCCAGAGAGATGCGAGGCGAGCGGTCGCCAGGTGAAGCAGCGCAACGGCGGCAAATGGAACGAGCAGAGGCCACGATCGGCCGACCGCCTGTTTGTCATCGGTAACGTCGATGTCCATTCGCCAACTCCGCGCGCAACCCTAATTCAACGTCTGACGACCTCGCCTTGCTGCGGACGGTGGAGAAGACCGCGGTAGACCTCCTCCGCGGTGCGTCCATCCTCGACAACGGCCCGGACCTCTTCGCAGATGGGGAGCTCGACATCGTGTTCACGTCCGAGTCGAGCCACGACTGGCGCGCTTTTGATGCCTTCGGCGACCTGTTGCATCTCGTCGATGATGTCCTGGAGCCCTCTCCCTTTTCCGAGTTGTTCACCGACGGAACGATTGCGGCTCTGGGTGCTGATGCAGGTCGCTATCAGGTCGCCCATTCCAGCCAGTCCACCGAACGTCTCCGGGCGGCCGCCCATGGCCACCCCGAGCCGGGTCAGCTCTGCCAGACCGCGCGTGATGACCGCGGCGCGGGTGTTGTCTCCAGCGCCCAGCCCGTCGCCCATGCCAGCGGCCACGGCGATCACGTTCTTCAACGCGCCGCCGAGTTCACAGCCGATCAAATCGGGATTGGTGTACACGCGGAAGAGTTGGGTGGCGAAGACCTGTTGGAGATCCATCGCGACGGTCGGGTCCTCGAACGCGATGACCGATGCCGCAGCCTGGCCTGCGAGAATCTCCTTGGCGAGGTTCGGGCCGGTCAGAACACCGACCGGATTTTCGGGGAAGGTATCGCTGATGAGCTCGGTCATCCGTCGGCCAGTCTCGCGATCGAGTCCCTTGGCGAGCGACACGATCGGCACCGCCTTCGGCACGTTCGCTGCGAGGGCGTCGAGTGTGTCTCGAAACCCCGGCGAGGCAACACCCATGATCAGGACGTCGGCGCCACTGACGACCTGTTCGATGTCGGTCGAGGCTTGCAACGAAGGGTGGAGGGAGAAGCCTGGCAGGTAGCGCGGGTTCTCATGACGCTCCGAGATGCCGTCGACGACCTCGGCTCGACGAGCGAAGAGAACGGTCTCTGCGTTGTGTGAGCAGAGATGGGCAACGGTGGTTCCCCAAGAACCACCACCGATTGCTGCGACCTTCATGACGAACCTCCCCAGCGGCGCCGATATGAGCACCGAATCCAACAGTACCGGCGGACGTTCACCGGCTACCCGTCAAGCCCCTAAGCTCCGCGAATGGCCATGTTCGGCAAGCGACAACGGAAGCGGATCGACCGCCGTAACCCCTGGGGTCGATTTCGTACTGGGCTCGCCTTGTTGGTCCTCGTTCTCATCGTGGGTTCGATCGGCTACATGCTGCTCGGGCTCAACTTCGGCGATGCCGTCTATCAAACGGTAATCACCGTTTCGACGGTCGGCTATCGAGAGGTTGGCGACGTCGATCGGCAGTTCTACAAGGAGTTTACGGTCGGACTGATTCTGTTTGGCACCGGCACTGTTCTTTACACGATCGGTGTCCTGCTCGAGACCATCTTCGAGGGCCAGCTCGACGACCAATTTCGGAGGCAACGAATGCAGCGAAAGATCGATCAACTCGAAGGACACGTCATCGTGTGTGGGTATGGCCAGGTCGGTCGGTCCATCGTCGATGAGATGCATCGAGCGGGCCGCGACGTCGTTGTCGTCGACCGTGAGGATCTCGATCTGGATGAGTTGCCAGATGGGATTCTGGTGGTGTTGGGCGAGGCGACGGAGGACGCGGTCTTGGTGCAGGCGGGTATCGCCCGGGCTCAGACCTTGGTGGTTGCGCTCGACAGCGATGCCGACAATCTCTTCGTGGCGCTGACGGCGCGAACGGAGAACGAGTCGCTCTTCATCATCTCGCGAGCGAACAGCTCTGGTGTTGTCGAGAAGCTTCAGCGGGTGGGCGTCGACCGAGTGGTCAATCCTCACGAGATTGGTGGCAGCCGGATGGCAGCGATGGTATTGCAGCCGGGCGTCACCGATTTTCTCGATGTCGTCATGCACGACGGCGCGCTCGAGGTTCGCATGGCGGAGATCGAGGCGACGCCTCGCTCGGGGTTCGTCGGACGGACGGTCTCTGACGCGATCACCGCTGACCTTGCGGGCACGACGATCGTGGCGATTCGCCGCCGGGGGAACTTTCTGACGAGCCCATCGGCCGAGTTGCGAATCGAAGCCGCAGACATGTTGATCGTTCTAGGTACCGACGAGCACCTGCACGCGATGGCCAAGGCCGCCGAGGGGTAAATCGCAGCTGGACGGTGTCTCGTTTATCGACCGAGACCCCCGTGGACATCGAAGCTGATGCGAACATCGCCGTCGACCGGATGTGCCTGACAACTCAGTATGAAACCAGCGTCGAGTTCCTCGGACGTCAGCGCATAGTTCTTGTCGAGACGTACCTCGCCATCGATCACCTGCGCTTTGCACGTGGCACACATCCCGCCTTTGCAGGCAAAGGGCACCTCTGGCCGAACCGAACGGGCGTAATCGAGTAGCGACGGCCCCTCGGGATCGACGTCGACCACCGACGTCCGACCGTCGACGGTGAGCTCGAGTCGGATCATGTTTTCGCGGAGCGCGGTGTCCTCGGGGATCTGCTCGATTCGTTCGTCGAAGAAGAGCTCCGTATTGATGACTTCGCCTGGCACGCCCATGCTCGCGAGCGTCTCCTCGGCGGTTTCGACCATCTCGAGTGGACCACAAACGAACCACTGATCGATTGCGTCAGGATCGAGGATCGTCGAGCACAACGTGCGGAGCTTCTGCTCGTCGATACGTCCTTCGAACAGCGGCACTTCGTGTGGTTCACGGCTGATCACGTGGACCACCTGAAATCTGTCGGGAAAACGATTCTTGAGCGCTTCGATCTCTTCGATGAACATGATCGAGGTGCTGGTGCGGTTGCCGTAGACCAGCGTGCAGCGGGTGCTGGCTTCCACCTCGAGCGCGGAGGCCAAGATCGAAAGGATCGGCGTGATCCCTGATCCAGCGGCGAGGGCAACCAGGTTCGACGACCGCGTCGGATCTGGCTCGTACCCGAAGTCGCCGATGGGCGCCATCACGTCGAGCACATCGCCCGTTGACATCACCGTTGTGGCATAGGTCGAGAACGTACCGTTCGGTATCCGTTTGATGCCGACCCGAAGTTCGTCGTCGCTCGGGCTCGAACAGATCGAATAGGACCGGCGTACATCTTCACCGTCGAGCGTCGCACGCAGCACGAGGTGTTGGCCGGGCGTATACCGAAACTCGGTGCGCAGTTCCTCGGGGATCACAAAGCTCAATGCGACAGAGTCTTCTGTCTCGGGATGCACACGAACGGGGAGAGAATGAAACTCGACCGGCATCAGAACTCCTTGAAATGGTCGAACGGCTCGAGGCAATCGAGGCAGCGACGAAGTGATTTGCATGCCGTCGAGCCAAATCGGTTGATCAGTTCGGTGTCCGTTGACGAACACTGCGGACAGGAGATCTTGACTTGCCTGATCGAGATGCTCGTTTCGAGAGGACGGGGTGGCGCAATGCCATAGGCCCCGAGTTTCTCGCGGCCGACATCGGTCATCCAATCGGTCGACCACGCAGGTGAGAACGCCATCGCAACCACGCCTTCCACGTGATGTGCCGCGAGCACACCGAGCACCTCTTGTTCGATGTGGTGCATGGCGGGGCAACCCGAGTAGGTCGGGGTGATGGTGACGACGATGCCCTCGGGACTCTCTTCGACGGAGCGAAGAATGCCGAGATCTGCAATCGTGAGCACGGGCACCTCGGGGTCGGGAATCTCCCCGATTTCGGCCCTGAGCTCCACCAAGTCGACGCGTGTCGAGTTCACCAGCTCACTCCGGGCATGGCGCGGTACAACGACTGCATTTCGGCGAGCAGAGGTCCGAGGTGTTCCGAGTGGAATCCCCGTCGACCGCCGAGTCGCTGGTACGGATCGGCCGGGACGGACAAACGTGCTGATGCGAACACATTCGTCACCGTCTCATCGAACGATCGACGCACGTCGACGAGCTCGGGTGCGATCCCGTCGACGCGCAGCTGGATCTCGATGTCGTCGGTTGCGAAGAGGTCGTCGACGAACGGCCACATCTGGTCGATGCCCGCTTGCATTCGTCTATGGCTCTCCTCGGTGCCGTCGCCGAGCCGGGTGAGCCAGCTGGAGGAATACTCGAGGTGGTAGCGAGATTCCTTCTCTGCCTTTGCTGCAACTCCAGCGATCCGCTCATCGGCCGAATCTGCGAGAGCCCGATAGAACGGCGCCTGGTATGCGTCGACGAAGAACTGCCGAGCCATCGTCTGGCCGAAATCACCATTCGGTCTTTCGACCATGACCGAGTTCAGAAACTCTCGCTCGTTGCGGGTCATCGCGAGTTGATCGGCGTCGCTCGTGCCGGTGAGTTCTGCCGCGTAGCCGAGAAAGGCCGTCGCTTGGCCGAGATGGTCAAGGCTCAGGTTCGCGATCGCGATGTCCTCCTCGAGCTCGGGCATCCAAGAGATCAGCTCGCCAAGTCGTTGCGCCAACACGAGGTTGTCGTCTGCGATTCGCAACAAGAACGTGACCAGGGGAGGGCGTTCGTCGATCACATGTGCCCCACTTCATCGGGGATGTCATAAAACGTCGGATGCCTGTACGGGTGGTCCGTGTCGAACCATGCATCGCCATCGTGCGGATCGGATGCGTGGATCTCCGTCGAGCGCACCACCCACAACGACACTCCTTCAGCTCGCCTGGTGTACACGTCGCGCGCCGATTGCACCGCTGCCTCGGCGTCTGCGGCATGCACGCTGCCAGCGTGCACATGGTTCAGGCCTCGGGCGGCTCGGACAAAGACCTCCCAGAGTGGGTACGCCCCACTCGAGCCTGCGAATTCAACTTCTGCTTCACCCTCGATGATCGGTACGTCGTAGCTCATCAGGCTGCCTTTCGTGTATTCGATTTTGCCGCGTGAGCGAGCGCTGCTTCTCGCACCCACGCCCCGTCGTCCCATGCCTTGGTCTTGTGCGCAATCCGTTCTCGGTTGCAGGGGCCGTTCCCCTTCACGACGTTCCAGAACTCTTCCCAGTCGATATCGCCGAAGTCGTAGTGGCCGCGCTCGGCGTTCCACTTCAAGTCGGGATCGGGGATCGTCAGCCCGAGATATTCGGCCTGTGGCACGGTCATGTCAACGAATTTCTGCCGAAGCTCATCGTTGGTCTCGAGTTTGATGCCCCACGCCATCGACTGTGCTGTGTGCGTGGAATCGGCGTCGGGTGGGCCGAACATCATGATCGATGGCCACCACCATCGATCGAGAGAGTCTTGCGCCATCGCCTTCTGCTCATCGCTTCCGTTGGCGAGGGTCATCATGATCTCGTAGCCCTGTCGCTGATGGAAGGACTCCTCTTTGCAGATGCGGATCATGGCGCGGGCGTACGGGCCGTAGGAGGTTCGGGTGAGCATGACCTGGTTGGTGATCGCTGCGCCGTCGACGAGCCATCCAATCGCACCCATGTCGGCCCAGCTGAGTGTGGGGTAGTTGAAGATCGACGAGTACTTCTGCCTCCCGCTATGGAGCATCTCGTTCAGTTCATCTCGTGAGATCCCGAGCGTCTCGGCTGCGCTGTAGAGATAGAGGCCGTGCCCGGCCTCGTCCTGCACCTTGGCGATGAGGATTGCCTTGCGACGAAGGCTTGGGGCTCGGGTGATCCAGTTTCCTTCAGGCTGCTGCCCGATGACCTCACTATGTCCGTGCTGCGCAATCTGCCGGATCATCGTCTTGCGGTAATCCTCGGGCATCCAATCTCGCGGTTCGACCTTTTGTTTCGATGCGATGAGTTGATCAAACTTGGCTTGTTCCGCGCTCTGATTGTCGATCGTCGTCATCGACTCTCCTCGGGTGGTCGCTACGTGAGAATATGATACATCGAACTGCCCATATCATGTCAACTGTGTGTCATATTCAGAACGGTCTGCTGCCGTGGCTTCTCGGGTAGCAAGTTGGACCGCGGCGAGCTGGAGCGATACACCACTGATCCCAAATGTCGAAAAGGCGTATCATGAACCGGTGAGCGCGAACAGGTCCCAGATCTCGCCGGCAGAGGTGGCGAGTGTTGTCGCCAACTGGAGCGCCAAGCCAGACATCTCGGCGCGTTCCGTTCTGGTGACGATCTTTGGAGACACGGTCCTGCCGGTCACGCGATCGTTCTGGCTCTCTCAACTCTTCCAACTCACGGACCGGTTTGGATTCACCGCACGACTGGTTCGCACCTCGATGTATCGCCTTGCCGCCGAGGACTGGTTGACCAACGAACGGGTTGGCCGGCAGAGCTGCTACCACCTCACCGATCTCGCCGTTCGAGAGTCGATCCAGGCGGCGACGCGGATCTATCACGCCACACCGTCGGATTGGTCCGGCCTGTGGTCGCTCGTGTTTCTCGACAGCAGCGGTTTGCCCGATGAGGAAGGGGAGACGATCACCGAACACCTCACGTGGCACGGGTTCGTGCACTTGGGGCGCGGGTTGTTGGGTTCGCCGACGATATCGACGTCGGAGGTGCGCGAGATGTGCGAGTTGTTGGGCCCGTCTGCCCACGTGCCGGTCGCGTCGGCAAACTTCGACGACCTGGAAGGTCTCGTCCAGAGTGGATTCTTCTCGAGTGGTCTCAACACACCCGAGATCGAAGCGGTCTACTCGGATTTTGTGGCTCGCTACGAGCCGTTGACCGGTTCGACTCCGCCCGACGATGCACTCGATGCCTTCGCATTACGCACGATGCTGGTGCACGATATTCGTCGAATTCGGCTCCGATTCCCGGACCTCCCCGCGCAACTGCTGCCCGCAGACTGGATTGGAGATCGGGCGGATGAAATCGCCTCGACTCTCTACCGATCCCTCAGCGAAGCCGCTGCGCCTGCGCTCTCCGACGTGCTCGACGTCGACTATCCAGGGGTGATCGCAGGTCGCTTCGACGGCTGAACGTGGTGCATTTTCACTCCGCCCACGGTGGGTCGAACCGAGGCTGGCGAGCCAAGGTGAAGGAGTCTGCTTCGAGGGTGAGGTTGGGCGAATACGCAGGGTCTTGTGCGAGCTCACCTGACCAGCGAGCCAGGACTTGGTCGACCTCGCGGTTGAAACGTGCCACCTTCTCCGCATCATCCTCTGCGCCACGGCTCACGCTCTCGTGGTGATAGAGCCTCGCGTGTGGAGTCCAGATGATTCGCTGATCGGCGAGGTGACGCACCCGCAGGCAATAGTCGACGTCGTTGAATGCAACGGCGAGGTTCTCGTCCAAACCCCCGAGATCGGCCCAGGTCGTACGCCAGGTGAGTAGGCACGCTCCGGTGACCGCCCCTACCTCGTGGGCGAGCGCGAGGCGGCTGAAGTAGCCGTTCGCGTCGGCTGGTTCGTGCAGGTGACCGTGTCCGGCGAGCCCGCCGAGACCGAGCACGATGCCAGCATGTTGAATCGTGTCGTCGGGATACAACAGCTTCGCGCCGACGGCTCCAACACCGGGTTGTAGCGCCCATCGGACCATCTCCGAAAGCCAGTTGCCATCGATGACCTCGGTGTCGTTGTTCAACAACAGCAGAAGCTCGCCGTTCGCGGCGGCAGCGCCAAGGTTGTTGACACGCGAGTAGTTGAATGCGCCCGGCGCTGGTACGACGCGGTGATCGTGGCCGTTGTCGAAATCGGAGAGCCACGAGAGCGTTTCCGGGTCGCTCGAGTCGTTGTCCAATATCAAGATCTCGAATGCGGGATAGGTGGTCTGCGCAAGGCTTTCGACGCACTGCCGGAGCAGATCGACGCGGTCTCGCGTCGGAATCAAGATCGACACAAGAGGGAAGTCATCGAGGGGCGGGGTGCAGCGGTACGCGGTCGGGGGGCCGGCAGGAGAGACCATCCACTCGGTCCCGAGCCGATCGACCAATGCGGCGGTGGACGCATCTTCTGTGTAGTCCTTCTGTGTTGGGCTGAGTGCGGTGGAACCCTCGATGGCGCGCCAGTGATAGGCGACAAGGGGAACGTGGCGGATGCGTTCGGACGGGATCACCGCGGTGCAACGAAGCAGAAGATCGTGGTCCTGGGCGCCTTCGAAGCCGACCCGGAGTCCACCGACCTGCTCCACGAGCGTTCGTCGCACCGCCGTCAGGTGGGACATGTAGTTCTGACCCAGAAGCAACTCTGGGTTCCACGACGGTTTGCAGTGTGGATCGTAGTGGCGGCCGGCCGTGTCGATCTTGTCCTCATCGGTGTAGACGATGTCGGCGGCCTCCGAGTGAAGGGCTATTGCGGCGAGCGCAAACGGCGCCAGCTCATCGTCGTGGTCCATGAACGCGACGAACTCTCCCGTCGCGACAGCGAGGGCGTCGTTGCTTGCCACGGAGATGTGCCCATTCTCGGAGCGGTGTCGCAGCAGAATTCTCGAATCGGTGCTGGCGTAGTGGTCGAGCAGGGAAACGATGTCTGGATTCGTCGATGCATCGTCGACCATGCACAACTGCCACTTCGAGTAGGCCTGACCAATCACCGACTCGATCGCAGAACGCAACCAGGCGGGGTCAGGATCGTGAACGGGCATGACGACGCTTATGGACGGGCCACCGCCCGGAAGCTCGGCACAACGTGCGACGAGCCGATCGACATCGTCGTCGAAGACCGTCGCGTTTCGAATCCGCCAAGTGGGGTAGTCGACGCCATCGCCGGACCGCCGATGTTGGAGGTGTTCGTATGAGATTGCGATTTCTTCGATCGCAGCACGCGCTCCTCGAGCTGACTGCGCTTGGCGCAGCCTCGATGCCACGGCACGGCCGTCGGTGGTTCCACGAACGCTGGACGCAGCGACATCGCTCGCCATCAGTGAGGCGGCAACGAGTTGAGGAATCGGCCGAAGGCTGAGCGCAGTGACCGTCACACTCTCGAGCCACGGCGACACATCGAGTTGTATGCGGGTCGTTCCCGGTGGCACATGAACCACCCGAGTTCTGCGGCCACCGATCACCGGAACTGGCCGACGGGCGAGCGGCACGCTTCCCGAGGCAGGGAGGAACCGCAGCGCTATCGGAGGATCCACGGGGAGTCCGAGGTGTTGCTCCTGTTCGCTCGCCAGGTCGGTCGTGACGATGTGCCAGCCACTCTTGAGTGCTGCATTCGGTTGAAGATCGAATGCGGGTCTTCCGCCGGTGACGTGCCACGTGTGATCCGTGGACGAACGTTCGAGATCGCGGGCGGCATCGAGAGCGAACTGCACGTCGCCCAGCGTACTGACGTGCCGCACGGCTAACCCGGACGAACGAGAACACCCGAAAAAGTGAACAATTGAATTTGCGGAACATCACATCTGAACCTTGTGTTGTTCTCGTAAGTACTTCAGAAGCCTCTAGAAGCATCCTTACCTTTCCGATGTTGAGTGGTAGGTGCACGAGGTCAACAGACCATCACCCAAGGAAGGACCAACCATGTGGAATCCCCCCAACACCGAGGATGAGACACCGTGGCCCTCAGCTGACCCATCACCCAGCACATCCGAGCGCAGTCCTTTCTCGATGACCCCACCTGCAACGAGGGCTCCGATTCCCCAATCCGCGCCGAGTGCGACGCCGGCACCCTCTTCGACCTCGATCACCCCCTCGCCCGTTCGTCCTGCATCCACCCCAGCCTCACCCGCGGGGTCGTCGACGATAGGTTCGGCAATCGCTCCGCCGCCTCTGCCGAACCGCACACTCGCCGGCGGCCCCGTTGCGGCTGCACCACAGATCATGGGGGTCACGCCTCGAGCTACCGCGATGCCTCCGGAGACGAATCTCACGGGACCGGCCAAACGTCGCAGGTGGCCGTTGGCGCTTCTCGCGCTGTTCACCATCGCAGCATCAGGGTTGGTCTCCTGGGTCGTCGCATCGTCGATCGACAACTCCGACAACGTGGCAACCAACCCCGACCCTGCGCCGGCGACCGCACTTCCCGCGGTGGAAGACACCGCAACGCCGACAGCGCCTGCGCCAATTCGCGACACCGGCGCCAGCGCAGCCAATCTTGCCGATGAGCCGTTTGCGCTTGCTGCTGAGGCGATTCGCCCCTCGGTCGTGCAGCTGAACTTGGGCACCAGTCTCGGCACTGGTGTCATCATCGATGCCGACGGCACGATCTTGACCGCCGCACACGTCATCGGCGACAACACTTCCGTGCGCGTGACGTTCTCTGACGGGTCGAGCGCCGATGGCACGATCGTGGGATCGCACACACCGACCGACGTCGCGGTCGTTCGGGTCGATCCAGCCGGCCGCAACCTCGTCGCCGCCCCGCTTGCAAACGGTGACGACGTTCGAGTCGGTCAGATTGCTGTGGCCGTCGGTAGCCCGTTCGGATTCGATCAGACGGTGACGGCTGGCATCATCAGCGCTGTCGACCGCATTGTCAACGGTGTCTCGATGGTGCAGACCGATGCGCCGATCAATCCGGGCAACTCCGGCGGTCCACTCATCAATCTCGACGGCGAAGTGGTCGGAATCAACGATCTGATCTTCACTGAATCGGGGTCCAGCGCTGGCGTCGGATTCGCAATCTCGATCGACCTGGCCGTGATCATCGCCGATCAGCTCATCGCAGGTGTCGAACCACAACTTGCGTTGCTCGGAGTCAGCACTGGTCCGCCGCCGGACGGTGCCAGCGGAGCTCAGGTGGGTGAGGTCGTCAGCGGTTCTGCTGCCGCTGACGCCGGCCTCGAGGTCGGAGACATCGTCGTCGGCGTCAACGGAGTGGCGACACGCGGATCAGCCGATCTTCGAGCGCAGGTGATCGACAACCCGCCCGGTAGCTCCATCGTTCTGTCCGTCCTGCGTGCCGGTGAGCCGATAGAGATCACCGCTGTCCTCGGCGAGACCGTCGTCAACTAACCCCCAGCCGGCGTCATCGAACCACGACGCCAGCCAGCTCTGAGACCTCCCCCCATAGAGCGTCGACCTTGTCGTCGGCGCTCTTTGTGGTTGGGAGACGATGTTCGGGGCGACGGCTTCGGTCCAGCCAGAAGCCACCGCTTCCGAGCTGGTTCGTTGGTTCTGTGGCCAACCACGCCATGGTGTCTGCACCCTCCTCGGGCGACCGCAGAAGTGGTCCAAGCAGCTTGCCGAATCCGGGGAGCGCGTCGCTCACGCCTGGCGTGTCGGCCCAGCCAGGGTGCATCGTGTACACCTTGATCGAGTCGTCCTCGAGCTCGCGAGACCACCGCTGATTGAGTAGAAGCTGAGCTCGCTTGGCCCGCGCATATGCCTTGGTGCCGTTGTAGTCGTTGGTGGTTTGAAGATCGGACATCGATACGCCCTGTCCGTACAGTCCGCCCGATGCCATCGTGATGATCCGAGGGTCGTTTCCTGCCGCAAGAAGAGTGCGCAACAGCGCGGTGAGCTTGAATGGCCCGACAACGTGTGTGGCAAGCGTGAGTTCGACTCCGTCTACCGACTCCTGTCTCTCGTTGTGAAGAGCTCCGGCGTTGTGAATGAGGGTGTCGATCGGGCGTCCGTCGGCGATGAGGCGACCTGCGAGCGCTTCTACCGACGCGAGAGAGGAGAGGTCGCCGATCTCCAGGTCGACTCGTCCGCCGGTCAGACCGACGATTTGGTCGACAGCGGCCCGGCCTCGTTCTTCGCTTCTGGCGACGAGCGTGACATCGGCGTCTGCCCCAGCCAGCAGAAGTGCTCCGGCGTACCCCAGCCCAGAGTTCGCGCCTGTGATGATGATCCGGCGCCCCGGAGACGACCGGATCGGTGTCCAGTCGAACATTCGGCGTCGAAGCGCCGGCCCGATCTTGGTGAAGCTTGGCACGATGGCAGCTTCGAGGGCGGAATCAACGAGTCGGAACGCGAAAGGCGACATGTCTGGGAGTCTGGCAGGACCGGTCGTCGCAAGCCGGTCCGAGTCGCGAAATCAACGCGAAACGCGGCTGTGTGGTGTAGTGGGGTCGCTGCTAGCCTTGTCTGTCGGCCCCGTTCCCACTATCTCGTGAACTGAGCCCCATTCGTTTCGCAGAGTAAAGGTTTGTCGCCATGTCACGTGTGTGTCAGGTAACTGGAAAGAAGCCCTCGTTCGGTAAGAACGTGTCGCATTCTCATCGCAAGACCAATCGTCGATGGGACATCAACATTCAGAAGAAGCGCTACTACCTTCCCTCTGAGAAGAAGTGGATTTCGTTGACCGTCTCTGCCAAGGGCATCAAGACGATCGACAAGCGCGGCATCGAGAGTGTTGTCGCAGAAATGCGCCGGAAAGGCCAGAAGATCTAATGTCAAGCGACAAGCGTCCCATCATCAAGCTCCGTTCGACGGCCGGCACCGGTTTCCAGTACTGGACGACCAAGAACAAGACGAACACCCGTGAACGCCTCGAACTGAAGAAGTTCGATCCGGTCGTTCGCAAGCACGTCGTCTTCCGCGAAGAGCGCTAATTCTCGCCGCGTGGTCGCGTCCGTCGGCTGACGGCTCCTCGACCGCCCCGCGGACCGTACATCCATTTTCGTTTCGAACCGGCTTCGCAGCTTCGAACTACTCGCCTGTCGGCTATCGATGTTCGGCCGACCTAACGACGCGCGCCAAAAAGGGGGTCTGACCCCTTTTTCAAAAAAGGGGTCAGACCCCTTGTGTCGGTCGTCACATCATCGGGAGTTCTTGCGGCCCGGCCGTGCGCTTTGACTGCGTACGCCAACTAGACAGACCTGTGATCGCGTAGCATCGCGCACGTGAGCTACGGTCGGTGGCTGGGTGGGCTGACGAAGGAGACCTGACATGGGTGCGTACGAGATCAAGACGATGCGAAACGGATCGTTCATGTTCAACTTGAAGGCTGGCAACGGCGAAGTGATTCTGACGAGTCAGAAGTACACCTCGAAGGCCTCTGCGAAGAAGGGCATCGCTTCGGTCATGAAGAACTCGGCCGACGACGGTCGATTCGAGCGAAAAGTCGCCAAGAACAAGAAGCCCTTCTTCGTGTTGAAGGCAGCGAACAATCAAATCATCGGCAAGAGCGAAATGTACGAAGCCGAGAAGTCTCGCGAGAACGGCATCAAGTCGGTCATGAAGAATGGTCCGACGAGCAAGACGAAAGATCTCTGCTGAGCAGTTGGTGCCCGCCGAAGATCAAAGCAGGAGCAAGAACTCGATTCGTCGATTTTGAGCCTTGCCCTCGCCGGTCTCGTTCGATGCAACCGGCAGGCTGTCGCCGTAGCCCACGGCAACCATCCGGTCCGCCTCCACACCAGCTGCAATGAGCGCGGTCAACACGGCGTCGGCGCGGGTCTTGGAGAGCGCCTCATTGGCCTCAGGCTCGCCGTCGGAGTCGGTGTGACCGCCGATTTCGATACGTGTGGTCGGGTTGTCGCTCATGATCTGCGCGATGCGCGAAATGGTCGCGGCGGACTCTGGCGTGAGATCAGGGCTTCCTGTTTGGAACGTGATCGGGTCGCGCGCCGCCGCGCCAGCGATACGCGACTGCAAGAGAAGCGCGGCGCTCGATGTCTGAGCTCCAGGTTGCGTTCCAGCGAGAGCCTGATCTTCTTGATCGGCCGGGTTTGGAAGATCGCCCTCGATTTCGCCTGGATAACTCAGGTTGTTCACGACGAAGGCCACTTCGGCGATCGACTTCACCACGGCGTCGGCAGCGATGACATCGGTGCGAGTGGCGAGCTCACCCGAAAGCGTGACCGTCCGTCCGTCAGATACGACGATCACATCTCCATATCCGGCGCGAGTTAATGCCGGCTTGACGATCTCGGTCAGCTCGGTGCGGTTCTCCTCGGCGTCGGCGGAGTCGTTCTCGCCGGTGGACCCGATGATGAACAACACCAACAACACTGCCAACACAGCGCCAGCGATCGCAAGCTGCCCAATCGGCAGCTCCGAACCGCGACGCGGCCCGCGCGATGATGAGCCGAAGCTATTTGGAAGGCCGACAGGCAGGCGTGAGTTCATGGATGTAAAGCGGAGGGTGGCACCCGCTGGGGCGCTAAGAGTGCGAAACTACAATCATGCCGCAGAACGCTCAGGCAGACGAATCGACAGATGTGGATGATCTCCCCCCGGAGGTCATCGATGCTCTTCCGGCGGACATTCGCCAGGAGATCTTGGACGGCGTCCGGGATCAGATCCCTGAGGAAGTGATTCAAGATCTGCGCCCTGACATTGCTGACAAGATTCCCGATTCCCTTGTCGACGCAGGAGCGAGCAATCCAGGGCTCACTGCAGTCATCGTGGTCATCGGGCTTCTCGCTGTGGCCGGGGCAGTCTGGGGAGCGGTCAAGGGCTTCTTGAAGGTGGCCATCGGGCTGGGGCTGATCGCCGCAGTCGTGTGGTGGTACTTCCTGTCGGGTCGCTAGCGCCCGCGTTCGCAGGTGCGACTATCGCCAGTCGCCTGCTGTTGTCCCGCAACGCGACCCCAACACACGTCGTTGCCGGTCCCGCCTACCAAGGTGTCCGCATGATCTCCGCCGACCAGCGTGTCGGCGCCGGTCCCGCCTTGTAGGTCATCTCTGCCTGCCTGGCCGTAGATTGCGTCGTTGCCGCGACTCCCGCGCACAACATCGCGACCCTGTCCGGCGAGCACTACATCGTTGCCCCAGCCGGCGCGAATGACGTCGTCTCCGGCACCCCCGCAAATGATGTCGGCGCCAGCAAGTCCCTCGATGATGTCGTTGCCTCCGAGGCCCACGATGACATCGGCGCCGCTGGTGCCACGAAGTACATCGTTTCCGGCGGTGCCAACGATCGTGGCTGGTCGACCGTTACACATCGGTGTGGAAGTCGATGCTGCAGTGTCGACATCGAAACTCGTGAACGAATAGGTGCGATTGACCGACCGGCCGTTTAGGACGACGTTTGATACTTCGACGGTGTAGGTCTTGTCGCCAGCACCCTCTGGGTTGATGCCGTTGACTTCCCACGCCAATGTCGGATCACCAAATCCGTTGCTCAATGGGAGCACACGAACCGAGGCGGCGCGTCCGTTTTCGAGGACCTTGACCGATGAGCCCGAGAAGTCAACGGCTCCGCTACCTGCGTACGAAATCGACCAGCGATCGAAGACCGTCTCGTCGGGTACGTATCCCGGCGGTGGCCATGAAACCCAATCGGAGCGACTCGTGCGATCACCGAACTCGCCGAGTACGCGGACGACGCTTGCCCGGTTGGTGTTGGCCACGCCCACCGACTCGAGCTCTGGGAAGAGCAGCCATCTGCGATGGCCGAGGGCCTCATTTCCGGCTCCAGGGTCCTCGATCTGGCCCATGACCCCACGTGGACCCACGACACCGAGCGTCAGATTGCTCTCCGCCGCCGTTTCGGCACCGACCTCGGTGTGGCAACGCCACGACGAAGTTGGGTAGTGCGAAAGGTTGTTCTGCGCGTGCATCATCAGGGCCGTCTGCTGGGCCTCGACGCTCGCTCTCGCATCCTCGGTGACGACGGCCAGGCCGGACATGCGCCTGAACCAGTTGATCGACTCGATGGTGGCCGCATCATAGGAATCGCTTGCCGAGCCAGCCCGGCAGTTCGAGGCAGATCCGGTCCACCCGGTGGTCAGGCCGAGGTTGCTGCGCACTGCGGCCTTGTATGTCGCTGCGACTTGCGTTCGGCTGAACGTGTCGATCGTTGGGACATAACTGCTGTTGCCTGCGCCCACTGGTGACAGCGTGAGCACGAACACCAATAGGAGGGCCAGAGCTGAGCTGATGGCGAGGGACGCCAGCTTCACAGCGGTGGAGAGTTTCATCGTTCGCATCCTTCGAGGGGCTCTTCGAGCCCGGTCGGGTCGGGAGCGCAGCGATCGTCGCCCGGACCCCCGTTGAAGTTGTCGGAGCCGCCGGCGCCTATAAGTCGATCTCGGCCGTTTCCGCCAGAAAGTGAGTCATCGCCGAGGCCGCCGCCCAAGAAGTCGCGACCGTTGCGGCCCTCGAGCAGATCAGCGCCGGGTCCGCCGACGAGCTGATCATGTCCGATGCCGCCAACGATCGTGTCGGCTCCCGCGCCACCCTCGACGCGGTCGTTTCCGGCGCTTCCGTGGAGATGGTCGTCACCGATTCCGCCGCGGACGATGTCGGGACCTTCGCCGCCTCGAACCACATCATCTCCGCCTTCAGCCCAAAGCACGTCGGCGCCCCGACCTCCGCTGATCTCGTCGGACCCATCGCCGCCCCAGACCATGTCTCGGCCGGGACCCGCGATGATCATGTCGTCTCCGCCGAGGCCACAGATGAGGTCATTGCCGCCCCGACCGTTGAGAACATCATCGGAGTCGGTGCCGATGAGTACGTCGACGCTCGGGGTTCCAACAACTGAGGTGGTGGTGGCGTGCAGGCCTCCGCACGAAGGTTGCTCGGCGCTGCCCCCTTCAGTCGAGACGTAGGAGACGGGGTCTGACCATTCTTGCCAAACGCCATCGACGAGCTCGCGGATTCGAATTGCCACAGGAGCGATGGGTGCGTCGAACATGGCAACGGTGGTGCCACGCAAAGCCTTGATGACAGGTGTGTCCTGATCTTGACGAGCAACGCTCACGGAGAACTGGGCCCTCGGATTGTTGGTCGGGGCGACGACGCCGAAGTGCTCGGGGCCGCTCAGCACGACTGGACGGGCGACGCTGCTCACGTCTACGCCATCGAGACAGCCGAACCCTTCGTTGACGACAAGCGAGCCATAGGGGACATCTCGCCAGTCCGAATGACCAAAGGCATCGGGATATCGAACCTGTTCACCGTTGACGCACCCGATCCAGGCTCCCATGGGCGTACGGGTTCCCGCCGGAAAGTGCTCGTCGTAATGGAGATGGGCCGAACTCGACTGACCCGTGATTCCAGAAGTGCCGATCCGTTGACCGACCACGATGTCTTGTCCCTCTTCCACCTCGACGTCGGTGAGGTGTAGGTACCGGGAGAAAGTGCCGTCGGCGTGTCCAATGGAGATGAAGTTGCCAGCGCCGCCCCGACAATAACCCGGGCCGCACCCGATCTCGGTCTCGATGACGACGCCCGATCCGGTCGCGTGGATCGGCGTGCCAATGTCCATTCCGAGGTCGATGGCCGGGCTTCCGTGGTGTCTGCTGCAACGGCCACCCGGCGCAGGATTGCGTTCGGTACACCACACCTCGTACGTCCCGATGAAGGGGACTGCGATCGGCGACTCGTCAGCGGTTCCCAGCGCGGTTGTCGGCTCGAGGTCCGCGGCCAGAGACGGCGGAGCCCCTATCGCCATTGCGACGAAAGCTGCTGCGCACGCGATGGCGACGCGGAAGTGGGGTGAGGTCAACTGCATGTGGCGGGGTGGGGTGCAAACGATTGAAGGAAGCGTGAAGACACCGTAACAATTGTTACACAGCTGTCACATACTGTCGTGTTGGGAGACAAAAAGCTACACACCAAGCAGATTTCTGGTCTCGGCTACGGTAACGAGATGACATCAATCACCGCAGATCTCACCACTGGAGCAGTCGTCGAACTGCGCAACGGACGACATGTCTGGACCGCCGATGAGCCACTGGAACTCGACGGAACCGACACCGGACCGAATCCGTACGAGATGTTGCTCGGCGCACTCGGCGCGTGCACCTGCATCACGATCTCGTTCTATTGCAAACGGAAGGGGTGGACGCTCCACTCGGTTTCGGCGACCTACACCTATGACCGTATTCACGCAGATGATTGCGCGCATTGCGATGACGACGCCACCGGGTTCATGCACAGCGTGACGGCAGAGGTCTTCATGGATGGAGACTTCGACGACGAACAACGAGCTCGCCTTGCCGACATTGCCAAGAAATGCCCCGTTCGCCGAACACTCGGAGCCGGCATGGTCTTCGACGAATCAGTCACGTTCTGAGTTTCCCGGGCTTCGCTCTTCAGCTGTCGCAATCCGGTCGCCGGCAACCCTTCGGGTTGCTGCTCCTCGATGCTGGGAACTCTTCGAGATCCTTGCTGCTGCGCCGGAGGCGCCTTTCCGTCGTTCGTCCCTCACTCCTGGGGTGCTGGCGTTTGTCTTTGGAAACGAAAGGGCGGGGGGGTCTGACCCCTTTTTCGAAAAAGGGGTCAGACCCCTTCTCATCGGCTGAGTTAGCGCAAACGTGTGGGGTATCCGCATCGAGAGTCGCCAGCGTGCGGGAGCGAGGGACGAGCGACCAGGGCCCCGCCTCCGGCGCAGCAGGCGCGAAATCGAGGAGCGAAGCGACGGATTTGAGCCCTGGAGCGAGGAACGAGCGGGAAAGCAGCCGGGCGAAGCCCGGGAGTTAGGGCACGAGGGCGTTGGCAAGTCCCGTGAGTTCGGGGAGTACATGGCCTACGGCGGGGTCCTTGACACGTGCGCTGACGATGACGCCGCCGAGGGTTCGTGACTCCTCGATGTCGATCTCGAGGGTCCAACGGCTGCCCCACACGGTGAGATGGAGTGTGCGCAGGCCGTCATCGGACACGACTTCGACACGATCGCGCATGCCCCAGTCGTCGCCGCTCAAGATGCCGTTGAACCAAGCAAGGGCTTGGTCATAGTCCATCGGACGATGGATCTCTGACACCACACTTAGGGTTTGAACTGACACGTTTGACCTCGCTTCGAGGCCCCGGTCTCCACCCGTGCGAGCACGACCGTAGTGGCAGTCGATCGCGCTGTCGAAACGACGGACGAGAAATTTTTCTAGCCGAAGAGGCGAAATCCCGAACGTTCGATTCGAGTGACTCGACACGTTTCGGGGATCGCCGACGATGACGGCCCGAAGAGTCGAAGTACCTCTGTCGCTCCGGCGTCAACGAAGTCGCTGCTCACCTCGCTCGAGACCACTCCGCCCCGCGTCTCCCACTCGACCGTCACGCCATAGACGCTACGCCCCGTGCTCTTGTTCTCGAGGGTGATGATGGCGAGCGCAAGATCCCCGCCTTCCGATGTGGAGCACTCGGAGTCGACGAGATCGTCCTGCGGAGGAAACTCGCTGTTTGTTGACGTTGTGACAATGCCGTTCCGGACGACCTCGTCACCACCGTTCAGGGTGGCGATGATGATCGCGAGGGCCGCAGCTGACGCGATGACGGACAAGACCGACAAGATGATTCCCGTTATCGCCAGCCCGCGCCCGCGTCCGAGTGTTTTGGATCGTCGGAGTCCGATGATGCAAAGAGTGAAACTGACGAACGCGACAAGCCCGCCTAACACGATCATCGAGAGGATCAGAGCGAGCACCGCAACGACGAGGCCAGCGACCGCGATCGGGTTGTCGGTGGAAGTTGACGGTGGACTCACGGGGCTTGCCGGTGGTCCCTGAGGTGCCGGCGGCGTCCTCGGGGCTGGGGGAGTCGGCTGTTGCTCGTCGTGGTGCACCTGGAGAAGAATAATTGGTCGTCGCTATCCTTCCTGCCGTGGCCACAGTTCCTGAAGCAGAAGATTTGATCGAGGCCTTGGGCCCCGATGACCCAACGGACTCCCTTTGGCGCATTTTCGACTCCGGACGGATGGACGAGATTGCACCCGAGCTCTCGTTGCTTCGGATGGAGCAGGACCCCATTCATCGTCACAAGGATGTGCTTTCGCACACGGTGGCCGTCACGGCAAAGACTCGTCCGGATCTGACGATTCGGTTGGCGGCGCTCTTTCACGACGTTGGAAAGCCGCGGACGCGGCGCATCGATGACGAAGGAGTCACCTTCCGACACCACGAGGCCGTTGGCGCACGCATGACCCGCAAGCGGCTCGACGCTCTGGGATTCGACGAGTCGCTCGTTGACGACGTCTCAGAACTCGTTCGAATGTCCGGCCGCTTCAAAGGGTATTCCGACGGCTGGTCCGATTCGGCGGTCCGACGCTACGCACGCGAGGCCGGACCGCTCCTTGGTGATCTCAACCATCTCATTCGATGTGACTGCACAACCCGAAACGCGCGCAAGCTCGAAGGGATCCAGGCGGCGATGGATGACCTGGAACGTCGCATCGGCGAGCTCGCCGAGGCGGATCGCCTCGCTGCTGAGCGTCCCGACATGGATGGTGCGGACGTCATGGAGTACCTCGGAATCTCGCCGGGGCCTGCGGTCGGCGAAGCGGTTCGGATGCTCCTCGAACTCAAACGGTCCGAGGGAACTCTCGACCGCGAAGAACTCGAGAGCCGACTCGACACATGGTGGGCAGCGCGCGGCTGACCGCTGTTTCCTACGGAGTGACCAAGAACTCGACCCGCCTGTTTGCGAGCCGTCCCGCTTCGGTGTCGTTGGTGGCCACGGGGTCTTCCTCGCCACGGCCGATGGATGTCACCTGCCCCGCGTTCACGCCTTCGCTGATGAGTCGTTGCGCCGCAGATGCCGCTCGACGTTCGCTCAAACGTTGGTTGCCGGGTGCCGGACCCGAATCATCGGTGTGTCCACTGACCTCGATACGCCACGTGCCTGCGTCGATTGCGGCTGCGGCGAGTTGATCGACCAATGGGAGGTACGTGGCATTGAGGGCATCGCTGTTGTATCCGAAGAGATCTGGGGCAGAGAGCCGGAAGTTCCAGGTCTCGACGCTCTCGAAGCCATCATCGACAACCTGCTGATCGTCGACCTCGATCTCGGTGAAGATCGATTCGACCAGCTCGACGACCGCATCGGCCTCGGCATCGGTCGTCAGTCCGCCGGCGAGTCTGATCACCGAGGGAGAGAGTTCGATGACCGGCCCCGACTCGGTCGCCGCCAATTGTTCGGGCGTGGCGACCCCGCGGCTGGAGACCGCCAACGTGGTGGTGGGGGCTGTGGTGGCTGGCGCTGTCGTCGGTGCGGCAGTCGTGGGAGCTGCGGTTGTGGACGGGGCAGCCGAGGAGACGGTCGTCCCGGAGCCGTCTTCGGCATCGTCGGTGTCGCCGATCGTGGCAGTGCTGCTCGAGGAAGCGGGGTTTGCCGTGTTGGTCTGAGACGTTGCTCCGCCCCATCCAAGCAAGAGAAATCCGAACAGGATGAATGCAAGACCGATCAAAGCAATCACGCCGATTGCCTTCGACCGATGCAAGACGAAGATGTCCTCGACCGCATCGGCGATCTTCCACCGAATGGGGTAATACTCGTCGGTCTTTGGGTCTTGCGCCATACGGATCTCCTTTCGGCCAGGGCGTGTTCCCAATGAGATTCGCCGGAGAAATCTAGCCCGTCGATGCCGCTGACAACCGTTTGGGAAGCACAAGTTCGATACCCGCCCACTCACCGTGAGTTCGGATCGTTCTTGCCTCATGTTGTGGGTACAACGCCGCTGCTTCGGTGACCTGTCGGCACAGGAGTCCCGACAGAATCAGGGTCGATGCCGAGCGGTAAACCGGGGCGATCATTCGGTGTACATCGAGCGTGACATTCGCGAGCACCAGTGAGTCGCTGTCCGGGCGTCGCCGCCCCGCCGCATCCTCATGGGTCAGGGTGATCAACTCGTTCACGTCATCGTGCGGGTAGGCGGCGTTTCGGTCGATGTTGCGCCAGGCCACCTCGGCTGCCACATGATCGGATTCGATCGCTTCGACCGTCAGGCCAAGTCGAGCACCGATGATGGCGATCACACCGGTCCCGGTGCCGACATCGATCAGGCATCTGTGGTCTTTCGCACGTCGGATGAAGAGCTCGATCGCGAGCACCGTCGACGGGTGCGCGCCGTGGCCGAACGCGGCACCCGGGTCGATGACCACATCATGCGTCGAGTCGACATGTGTTGGTTGTGCATCCCACGGGGCCCGAATGTGCCATGGTCCGATCTGCGTCGGGTCGAGACCGGCCCGCTGTGAAACCATCCACTCGGTGGGCGACGGTGCAATGGTCGTCTCGCCGATCGCGTTGGTATGACGAGTGATCAAGTGGTCGAGCGCACGCAGCGCTGCGAGCTCGGATGCGAATCCTGCGACGAGGACCGTGCTCTCCGCTCCGGCTGGGGCCGTAGCGACCTCTTCCTCGCCGATCGCGTTTGCTCCGAGGGCAAAGAGTTCGGCACCGATGATGTCTGTCAGTACCTCGAGGGGGATGTCTTCATCTGCGGTTATCGGGCAGCGCAGCGAAACGTCCATGGGGCCCAAGCGTGCTCTATTCGACGCGCTGTCGCAATCGATGGTCACAAACGCCGTGTCTCGAGGCCTCGGGAGGCAATGATGGTGTTGACCACCGAGGGGTCCGAGACAGGGCCGACGAGTCAGAGGGCGAATAATCATGCAGTTTGGAATGGTCGGAATCGGGCGAATGGGAGCAGGGCTCGTTCGCCGCGCAATGCTCGATGGACACGAGGCAGTGGCGTACGACGTAAACCGAGAACCTGTCGACGAAATCGCTGCGGAGGGCGCTATTGGCACCCACTCGTTGGAGGACTTTGCCGCTGCACTCTCGACGCCACGTGTCGCCTGGATCATGGTGCCAGCGGCCTTCGCGGGTCAGACCGTCGATGCCGTCGCCGAACATTTCGAAGCCGGCGACATCATCATCGATGGCGGCAATTCGATGTGGCAGGACGATGTCGACAAGGCCGAGGAGCTCGCGGCGCGAGACATTCACTTCGTCGACATCGGGACGAGCGGAGGCGTGTACGGACTCGAACGCGGCTTTTCGATGATGGTTGGCGGCGAAGAGGAGTGCGTGGCGATGATCGCTCCTCTCCTCGACACGCTTGCTCCGGGCGTCGACTCGGCAGAACGAACCCTCGACGATGACGGGCCGCTGCGTCCTGGCGAGAACGGGTGGCTGCACTGTGGGCCAAACGGCGCTGGCCACTTTGTGAAGATGGTCCACAACGGCATCGAGTACGGAATGATGGCCGCCGTCGCAGAAGGCCTCGGAATTCTCAAGGCGGCAGGTGCCGGGAAGGCCGAACGAGCGGCCGATGCCGAAACGACGCCGCTTCGAGATCCGAAGTACTACCAGTACGACATGGACCCGGCGGCGATCACCGAAGTGTGGCGACGCGGCTCGGTCATCAGTAGCTGGTTGGTCGATCTGACCGCTCACGCTCTGGCTGTCGACCCCGCACTCGACGAGTTCCAAGGACGAGTGTCGGACTCGGGTGAAGGTCGCTGGACGGTGCAAGCCGCCATCGAGCTCGGTGTCCCCGCCGCCACCATCACCTCATCACTATTCGATCGGTTCTCGAGCCGCGGGAACGCGGACTTTTCGAACAAGGTCATCTCGGCCATGCGCAAAGAGTTCGGCGGCCATCATGAGAAGAAGGACTAGCTGTTGTCTTCAGCACATGCTCCTGCCGATGCGTTTCTTCTGTTTGGCGCGACCGGCGATCTTGCACGAAAGAAGCTGTTCCCGGCCCTCTATCAGTTGACGGTCGAGGGACGGCTCGATGTGCCAATCGTCGGGATTGCGCGATCGGACTGGGGGGACGAGCAACTGCGGGAGCGGGCTCGAGAGTCGGTGCAAGCGAGCGTTGGCGATGACGTCGACGTCGATGCCCTCGAAGCGATGTGTGCCCATATTCGATACCTCTCGGGCGACTACACCGATGAAAGCACGTGGTCGAGGGTCGCCGAGCTGGCCGACGGCGCGGAGTTGCCGCTGTCGTTTCTGGCGATCCCTCCGTTTCTTTTCGACGATGTCGTCGAGGGTTTGGCCAGCGTCGGAATGACCGATCGAGGTCGGGTCGTCGTCGAGAAACCCTTTGGACGCGACCTGGCGTCTGCGCAGGATCTCAACGCCACGCTCCACAAACACCTTGACGAGACGCAGATCTTTCGGATCGATCACTTCCTCGGCAAGGAGCCGGTGCAGAACCTGATGGTCTTCAGATTCGCCAATTCGATGCTCGAGCCGATTTGGAATCGTCACCACGTCGAGTCGGTCACGATCACGATGTGTGAGGCCTTTGGCATCGAAGGACGCGGGGCGTTCTATGACGAGGTGGGGGCGATTCGAGACGTGGTGCAGAACCACCTGTTGCAGATGGTCGCGCTCATGGCCATGGAACCTCCTGCGAGCCAGGACCCAGGCGCACTCCGTGACGAGAAGGTGAAGGTGCTCAAGGCGATCAAGCAGCTCGATCCTGCCAAGGTCGTCCGTGGTCAAGTGGCGGGCTATCTCGACGAGGAGGGTGTCGCCGAGGGATCGGACACCGAAACATTCGCCGCGATGACACTCGAGATCGAATCCTGGCGCTGGGCCGGTGTGCCTTTCCACATTCGGGCAGGCAAGGCGATGGCGGAGACCGTGACCGAAGCAGTGGTTGTCTTTCAGCAACCGCCCAGGATGTTGTTCTCGGAGTCCGACGTGTGTCCCGAGCCAAACCGATTGCGCTTCCGGATGAAGCCCGATGACGCGATCACGATGACGATGCAGGCAAAAGTCCCTGGTCTCGCGATGGTGAGCGATGACGTGGACATGAGCGTCGACTACGGAGACGCGCTCGGCGGCGACGGGCCGGATGCGTACGAGAGACTGATCGCAGATGCGCTCGTTGGCGACGAGCGACTCTTCGCCCGTCAAGATGGCGTCGAAGAGGCGTGGCGAATCGTCGAGCCGATGCTCGAATCTCCCACCCCAGTCTTGCCATACCCGGCCGGCTCCTGGGGTCCGCTGGAAGCCGATCGCGTCGCTCCCCGTACCGCGGGTTCGGCTTGCGCATGAACGTCGAGATCCTCGCGGACGGAGAGGCGCTCGCCGAGCGAGCGGTCGAAGTCGTTCTCGCGGCGGCGGCCGTTGCCATTGACGAGCGCGGTCTCTTCGTCTGGGCCGTTTCCGGTGGGACCACTCCGCGACGAATGCTCGAGCTCCTGAGCGAACGTTCGGAACTCGATTGGAGTCGTACACATCTGTTCCAGGTCGACGAGCGCCTGGCCCCTGATGGCGACCCCGATCGAAACGCGACGATGCTCGATCAGGCGCTTCTCACCGACGGGTTTGTGGAGCTGAACAAACCCGCTGGCCTGTGGCTGATGCCCGTGACCGCCGAGGACCCGGTGCTCGCTGCCGCCGAGTACGCAAGGTCTCTCGACGCGATCGCAGGGAGTCCGGTGGTGTTCGATCTGATTCAGCTCGGTCTCGGAAGTGACGGCCACACCGCGTCGCTCATCCCCGGCGATCCAATCCTCGATGTCGAGGAGGTCGATGTTGCGCTGACGGGTGAGTATCAAGGGCGGCGACGCATGAGCCTCACGTGGCCTGTGCTCGACCGTGCGAAGGAGCTGTTGTGGGTGATTGGAGGTGCCTCGAAACGACAGGCCGTTGAGCAGTTTCTCGACAACGACCCAGCGATTCCAGCCACCTTGCCCACACAGGCGAGGGCAACGGTGCTTCTTGACGCTGACGCCTCGGGTGAGGCCGGCCACCCGTAGCCCGTATCCGGAGAGGTTTCGTCAGCGGGCCGCGAAGACGACGTCGTCGGGCAGGAGCTCACTCGCGAGGTCGATGAAGGGTTCCCCCTCGTAGAACTCGTCGAGGAATCGAATGGCAAACGTGTTCGTCAGCTCTTGTGATCGAGCGCTGGGCATGTCATCAGGAGCGCACCCGGCTTCTGAGCGACGCGCGAGTTCGGTCGTCACAAAATCGGGCACCGTCCCAAGTTCGGGGAGGAACGTGACGTAGTCGCACAGATCGGTGAAGGTGAGGTGTTCTGCCTTGGCCAGCTCGACGCGATAGGTCGGAGAACCAGAGGTCAGTGCCCACAATCGTTCGACGTTCGGATCGATCGGCGTTGTCTTGTCGTCGGAGCCCACGATGATCAGCTGCGGTACGTCGACCCTTGCCAGGAGATCATCCGAAAGCACTTCCTCGGTGGCGAACGGCGCAAGGGTGATCGCAGCGCCGATTCGGTCGTCGCCTTCGAAGTCGAGGTTTGCGGTCGTGATCCCGGCGATCGAGGCATAAGAGGCGAAACCTCCAAGCGAGTGGCCCGTGATGACGACGGGGTCCTCGCTCAGTACTGGTGAGAGTGCCGCACTGAGTTCGGTTGGTCCCTCGGTCCCGAGCGCAGCATCGAGCAGGGTGTCGACGTCTCCGGGGCGAGCTTCCGCCGAGCCAACGAGATCTCCACCGGCACCGGTGAGCGCCTCGATCAAAGTGTTTCCCGTGTGATCCGCGGAAACCACGATGTGACCATGGCTCGCAAGCGTTTCCGTGTAGTTCGAATGAATGAATCGCTGGCCTCCGCTGCCGTGGGAGTACGCGATGAGAGGGAAGGGGCCGTCGACGGAAATGTCCGCGAGCGAAGCCTGGACGGCATTGGGGCTGCGATAGAAGATGCCAGGCAAGAATGTGTACTCCTGGGCGTCGAGACCGCTCGCCTCGTCGATCGGAAACCAGACATCAACCGTGAGCGGCCGCTCTGTTTCGGATGCGATCACGACCGTGGCGACGCCGACTTCGTACTCGCCGAGGCCGATGAGTTCGAGTTCTTGACGGATGACCTCGGTGGTCGTGGTCGGCGCTGCGGTCGTAGGCGGCACGGTCGTGGTCGACGGCACTGCCGTCGTTACCTCCGGATTGACGGTTGTCGACGGAGACGTGGCGTCCGAGGCATCTCGCTCCTCAGTGGTTTCATCTCCTCCACCACACGCGCTCAGCAGGCCCAACGACACGACCACGATCACAACGAGCCGAACAGACCAGAGACGAGAGCGCATCTGTGGATGGTAACGGGAGAGCGCTCAGCTACAGAGACTGATCCAAGGCGTCGATCAGTTGATCGATCTCCTCCAGAGAGGTGTAGTGCACGAAGCTCAGGCGCAAGACGCCCGGGTTGGCTGGCAGTCCCAGAGCTTCGATCAGGCGAACCGCATAGAAGTCACCAGCGCCAGCCATCACCTTGTGGGTCGAGAGGGCTGCGGCCACATCGTGTGGATCACCCGAGGGAACGACCGCGATCGTCGGGACCTTGGTGTCGAGCGATGTCGGCCCGAGGACTCGAAGATCGGAGCGATCGGCCAAGTAGGTCATCAAAGGTGCAAGCAACGACCGTTCGTGGTTCTTGATCAGATCGTGCACTCGCCGTGCCCGTTCGTCGGGAGGAGCGCCGTCCTCGAAGTGAGCCTCGTGAAGCGAGTCGACGTAGTCCACGACACCGTTCATCGCTGCGACCTGAGCGTGATCTGGCCCAGCGGGAACGAGACGCTTGTGAATCTCTCCGTCGTTGAAGAAGTGACTCTGGTTGGGGAGTGAATCACAGACCGCTCGACGTACGGTCATCACGCCTTGATGCGGGCCAAACGTCTTGTACGCCGAAAAGAGGTAGACGTCCGCACCGAGCGCGCCCACGTCAGGGAGGCCGTGTGGGGCTGCCGATACCCCGTCGACGATGCTCACCACGCCCGCATCGCGAAGTAGTGCACACACCTCGGCGACCGGGTTCTCGTGTCCCACGATGTTCGAACAGTGGGGAAACGAAACGAGTCTGGTTCGTTCCGAGAGCAGCTCGGGCAGTTGCGCGAGATCGAGCATCCCTGACTCAGGGTCGACCGACCACTCGCGCACGGTGATGCCGGTCTGCTCGAGCCGACGCCACACACCAGAGTTGGCTTCGTGATCTTGGTTGGTCACCACGATTTCGTCGCCCTGGGTCCAAAGCTGGCGGAAGGCGTGGGCGAGAACATAGGTGTTCTGCGATGTGGAGGGTCCGATGTGGACCTCGTCTGGGCCGACATTGAGGGCCCCTGCGAGACGCACGTACGCGTCATCCATCTGCCTGCCAGCGGTCTCCGACGCTGGGTATGGGCCGTACGGCTGAACTTTGGTCTTCGTGTAGTACTCGTGGAGACGGTCGATGGTCTGGCGAGCCGCGTATGAACCCCCAGCGTTCTCAAAAAAGGCCCAGCCATCGAGTGACGGCTCGTCGAAGGCGGGGAATTGCGAACGTACGAAATCTAGGTCGAGCACGACTGGTTGCTGAGTCATGGCGCGAGGGCTCGCCAGGTTGCGGCGACGTCGGGGTCACCGAACATGTCGACTTGTCCGGGCCGCCCCCAGATCCACAACAGCAGTTCTTCCGCTTGGCCTCGCACGGCTGCATCACCTTTCGCATGCTCTCGCGTGACGGTGACGTTGGGGCCATCGTCACCAACGAGAGTCCACTCTCCAGCAGTGTCGGTGCAGTGAATGTGCAGCGACTTGGATGGGTACACACGATCCGGTTTGCTGCTGGAAAACTGCAGGCCGACCTGGGTGTACTCGTCGATGGCATCGGCGGCACGCTCGGGATAGAGCGGATCGATGGACAGCGCCGCGCTCTGCGCGTCCCACCGGTGCACCATGGTCTCTGACATCATGCGGCGCTGCCAAAACCCGGCTGTGTGGTTGTTCGAAGCGAACGACCACGCGGGAGCATCAGGCTCGGCGTTCGACAGTGCCTCGAGCATCGCGAGGCGCACGTCGTTGCTCCAATTGAAGAGTTGGCCCTCGTCGTCGGGAGGCTTTGGGCTCGCCGGTCCGGTTTTGTCTCCGCCGGCGAGCACGTTGCTGGTCGCAAAACCCCAAATGAACGTCTGATGCGTTACCAGTTCACGCATCAACCAACCATCACATGCGGCGATCGGGGTATCGAGCGGGACAGATGCCGCCGCAGCAAGAAGGGCTTCACTGTCGGATTCAATGGCTTCGAGAAAGCGAGCTTTGTCCATTCGCCAAACCTAGCGGTGTCTTCGTGGCCGCACTTGCCTCCGTCAACTCAGGTGCGGATCGCCCAGAGCTCGGGAAAGAAGCGGTGCTTCGTGACGGCCTCGAGCCAGGCCACTCCCGATGAACCACCGGTTCCGGGCTTGTATCCGATGATTCGCTCGACCGAGACGAAGTGCCTCCACCGATAGAGCGAGAACTGTTGATCGAGTGCGGTCAGCTGCTCCCCAAGTCGATAGAGCTCGTTGGTGTTGGTCGGGTCGCGGTACACCTCGCGCCACGCGGCCTCGACGGAATCATTCGGTACGTACGTCTCGGACCAGTCTCTGTCGAGCGCAGCGGCGTCGATGGCCAACCCACGCCGCTCCAGCAGGCGTATTGCGCTGTCGTACAAGCTCGGCGACTCGAGTGCGTCTCTCATCGCTGGCCACACATGTGGCACGTTGCGATGGGCATTGGCCAACTCACGGTTCTTGTTTCCGAGGGCGAACTCAACATGGCGATACATGAACGACAGTTGTCCCGACGCCGTGCCCAGAGTGTCGCGAAACTGCGAGAACCCTTCGGCCGTGATCGTCGACAACACACTCCACGACTCGGTGATGTAGTCGACGAACGCCACAGCTCTCGTCAATATGTCGAGCGCGTTGCCGACCTCGTCGTCGTCGAGCTGAAGCTGTGCGTTGACGATCTCGTGATGAAGGCCCCGAAACAGCAGCTCCTTCACCTGCCCCATCACGAAGAAACACATCTCGTCGTAACCCTCGCTGCGTGGATGTTGCAGCGAGAGCAACAGATCGATGCTCTGGTAGTCGATGTACGGGTTGGAGGTACCGTCGAAGTCGATGAGCGGCTTGCCACCGGTCTCGATCGCCGTCGCAGCACGAGAGTCGTCGGTGGTCACCGGCATCGGGCGGGCGTATGGCGAGGCGTTCACGCCAGCTGGATCGACGATCTCCGGGAAGTGCGCTCTGTAGGTTGGCATCACTCCAGCATCGTGCGCTCACGGGTCGTTTGCCGAAGCCAGCCCAGCGTAAGATCTGGCCCGATGGAGAACGTGCTGGTGATCATGAGCGATGAACACCAGCAGAGAGCGCTTGGCTGCGCCGGACACCCTCTCGTCGAAACTCCAAACCTCGACGCGCTGGCAGCAGGCGGGACGCGTTTCACCAACTGCTGGACTCCTTCGCCGATTTGTGTTCCAGCGCGCGCCAGCATCGCGACTGGGCAATGGGTGCATCAGATCGGAGCGTGGGACTCCGCGCAGGCGTACGCGGGGTACCCCAACGGTTGGACACATGCCATGGCCAGGGCTGGCCACGATGTGGCTTCGTTCGGGAAGCTGCATCATCGATCGGCCGGCGATGACGACGGTTTCACTGAACGACATCGGCCGATGTTCATCGCTGGGGGTGTCGGATGGCTTCAGGGGTTGTTGCGTCGTGACCCGATCCCATACGACGAAGCGCGCGAGCTCGCGGACGACGTGGGGATCGGCGAGACCAGCTACACGCGATACGACCGACGGGTCACCGAAGACGCGTGCACCTGGCTGAACTCACAAGATCGATCGAAGAAACCGTGGGCGGCTTTCGTTTCGTTCGTTGCCCCGCACTATCCGCTATCGGCGCCCGAAGACTTCATGTCGAAGTATCCGCTCGCCGATGTCCCTCCGGCCGAGATCCCCCACGTCGAACATCGCCACCCCGCTGTTGCCGCCATGCGTGACTTCTTCAGTTACGACGATTTCTTCGATGCGGAGAGCACCGTCCGCGCTCGTGCCGCGTACTTCGGGCTCTGTTCGTTCCTCGATGCGAACGTCGGCCGCGTTCTGGCTGCCCTCGATGCCAGCGGCCAACGCGCGAACACACGCATCATCTACACCTCCGATCACGGCGAGATGTTGGGAAACCGAGGACTGTGGTGCAAGTCCTTCATGTTCGAAGACTCCGTAGCCGTGCCGATGATCATCAGTGGACCCGGCGTTCCCGCAGGACGAACCGTCGACGCCAATGTGAACCTGGTCGACGTGGCCCCCACCATCGTGGAGACGGTCGGTGTCGATCTCGGCGGTCCGGGGCAATCGTTGTGGCACCAGGTCAAACATCCCGACAGCCGGCGCGTTGGGTTCTCCGAATATCACGACGGCGGGTCGATAACCGGAAGTTTCGCGATCCGGTCCGATGAGTGGAAGTACATCCACCACGAGGGACACCGGCCCGAGTTGTACAACGTCGACGTCGACCCGAATGAACTCGATGATCTTCACGGGGTATCGAGCGTTGCCGAGGTCGAGGCGAAGTGTGCAGCGATTTTGGATGATCTGGTCGACACGAAGGCTGCAAATGCGGCTGCGTTTGCAAGCCAGGATCAGTTGATCGAGCAGTACGGCGGCCGAGATGGCGTCGCCAAGGCGTTTCGGTTCAATCACACTCCGTCGCCGGAGTGACGCCGATCGCCCGAACTCGATCGATCAGACGAAGCATCTCGGTACCCAACACCGTCTCGCCGTCGCAGAGATCGAGAATCACATCGAAATGATTGCGTCCTGGCACCTCGACGAGCGTGCTGTCAACGCCGACTCGACTGAGTGACGATGCCAGCTCTGCCGACTGCCGCTTGAACTCCTTCGTCTCGTTGTCCCCGTGCGCCACGAGGGCGTAGGGAAAGCCGGCGAGGTCGGCGAGCAACGGACTGTTCCGATGTGCCGACCCGAGGTCGAGTTGCACGGCGTCGTTGATCGAAGTTCCCAGGAGCGGCTCGAGTTCGTAGACGCCCGACACCAGGCCGACGGCGGCAGGGCGCCACCCGTCGGTGGACCCCAGCGCGATCATCGCGGCGAGGTGGGCGCCAGCCGAACTCCCGCAAACGATGATCTGCGCCGCGTCGATTCGATGCGTTTCGGCCTCAGCACGGAGAACGCTGATCGCTTCGTGGCATTCGCTCACGATCTGGTCGAGTGTGGCGTGCGGAGCCAACGTGTAGTCGACAGCAGCGAACGCGACCTGGTGCGACAGACAATCCGTGGCGGCGAAGAACGATTCACGTTTCGACAGTTCCTGCCAGTAGCCGCCGTGGATGAACACCACGAGGGGCGTGAGCTCTTTGGCCAGCTTCGGTGCGACGAGATCGACGGTTTGAGAGGGTGCCGCGCCATATCGAACCTCGGTGATCCTGTTGCCCGATGCTTCGCAAGCGGCCCGGGCTTCGTTGCTCAGCTCGACATATGCGGAGATGAACCGACCGATGTCGCCGTCGACTCGCGAACTCGGCGAGTACTCGCGTTCGCGTTCTTCGTCGCTGAGGGTTCTCCACCAGGCCGTCATCGCCTCACATCATGGCATGGGCGAAAACAAAAACAGGCTGGCGTGGACCCCCCGGACCACACCAGCCTGTTCATTGCCAGCCGCACTGCGGCCAACTGACACGCCATCCCCCAAGGTATGGCGAGTTCGGTTCAGCTATTCGCCGTTGGCTGCCTCCAACGCTCGCTGAGTGAGAACCTTTGCCAAGTGCGTTCGATACGCACCGTCGGCGTTGAGGTCTTCGGGTGGTTCGGTTCCATCGGCAGCCATTGCAGCAGCATCGGCAGCCGACGCGCCACTCGCGAGGGCGGCCTCACTTGCGCTTGCTCGAAGCGGTGTTGAGCCCATGTTGACCAATGCGATTCCCTTGCCACCATCGGCAACTGCCACACCAACGATCGCCCAGTCCTGAGCTCGCCGGTTGAACTTCTGATAGTTCCAGCCACCGGTGTCTGCCGGTACTCGAATCTCAACGATCATCTCATCGGGTTCGAGGGCCGACTCGAAGTAGCTCTTGAAGAAGTCGGTGGCCGCAATTTCGCGCTGGCCATTCGGGCCTTGGGCAACGATCGTTCCGCCGAGAGCGAGCACCGCGGCGGGTAGATCAGAAGCGGAGTCAGCGTGGGCCATCGTGCCGCCGAGCGTGCCTCGGTGGCGTACGGACGGGTCACCGACGAGCGATGCGACATGGGCAAGCATCGGACAGGCCTCGGCCAAGACGTCGCTTGTCTCGAGTTGCTTGTGCTTGGTCATGGCCCCGATCGCAATGTGGCCATTGCTCCGGTTGATGTACGACAGGTCGTTGAGGCGGCCCACGTCGATCAACTGCGTGGGTGTAGCCAGTCGATACTTCATCATCGGGATGAGTGAATGTCCACCAGCGAGAAGCTTGGACTCGTCGCCATATTCTCCCAGCAGTTGAATTGCATGTTCGGCCGACTCGGCGACCGTGTAATCGAATGCTGCAGGAATCATGCTGCACCTCCGTTCGAGTTGATCGCTTCCCAAATTCTCTTTGGGGTGGCGGGCATGTCCATGTCTGTCACTCCGTAGGGCTTGAGTGCATCGCACACCGCGTTCATCACGGCAGCCGCTGAACCGATTGTGCCTGCCTCACCTACACCCTTCACTCCGAGTGGGTTCGTGGTAGACGGTGTCACGGTGTGGTCGAGGTCCATCATGGGCATCTCGGCTGCCGACGGAACGAGGTAGTCCATGAACGACGGGTTGCTGATGTTGCCATCATCGTCGTATATCGCTTCCTCGAACAATGCTTGCGCCACACCCTGCACGATGCCTCCGTGCAGCTGCCCTTCGACGATCAGCGGGTTCACCTGGTGGCCGCAGTCATCGACGCCCACGTAGTTGATGAGTTCCACGCCACCGGTGTCGGTGTCGATCTCGACAACTGCGACATGCGTTCCGAAAGGAAAGGCAAAGTTCGGTGGATCGAAACTGACCTGCTCTTGCAGGTTCGGTTCCATGCCGTCGGGAAGGTCGTGCGCCGCAAACGCCGCGAAGCCCAGTTCCTGAATGTGCACCGACTTGGCTGGCGTGCCGGCGACGGAGAATGCTCCGGCTTCGAACTGCACGTCTTCGGGTGCCGCCTCGAACTGGTGAGCCGCAATCAGCTTGGCCTTCTCGATCACCTTGTCGGCGGCCATCGCGATAGCGACACCACCAACTGCGAGCGATCGGGAACCGTACGTGTCGAGACCGAGCGGACTCTTTGCAGTGTCGGAGTGCAAGACCTCGACGTCGTTTGGATCGACACCCATTTTGTCGGCGATGATCATCGACCAGGACGTCTCATGGCCCTGGCCGTGTGGCGTTGAACCCGATACGACCTCGATCTTGCCTGTGGGTAGCACCCGGACGGTTGCGTGCTCCCAGCCGCCAGCGGCGTAGTTGAGACCACCAAGCGCGCGTGAAGGTGCGAGGCCACAGATCTCGACGTAGCTGCACATGCCGATACCGAGCTGCTTCGAATCGCCCGCGTCACGTCGTCGGGCTTGTTCGGCGCGTAGGTCGGCAATCTTCACCATCTCGAGCGCCTTGTCATGCGCTGGGCGATAGTGGCCAGAGTCGAAGGTCAACGTCGATGCCGCATCGTGGTTCTCGAACTTCTCGCCACCGTTGATGTAGTTGCGCTCGCGTATTTCCTCCGGAGTGATGCCGACCTCGCCAGCGAGGATGTCCATGATGCGTTCGATGGCGTAACAGGCTTCTGGCCGACCTGCGCCTCGGTAGGCGTCGGTCGGTGTCATGTTTGTGAAGTAACCATCGCAGGTGAACGCAAGGTTCGGAATGTCGTAGACGCCGGTGTACAAGAAGCTGCCGAGCAGCGGTACGCCTGGTGTGATGAGCATCATGTAGGCGCCCATGTCAGCGTCGAGGTGGACGCGAACCGAGCTGATCTTGCCGCTCTCGTCCGCGGCGACCTCCATGTGCTGGATCTGGCCGCGTCCCTGGTGTGTGGATCCCGCTGCTTCGGTGCGCGCCTCGGTCCATCTGACGGGTAATCCGAGGTGGTTGGCAAGTGTGACCGAGAGGATCGCGTCTGGGTCGATGTTGAGCTTTCCTCCGAAGCCTCCACCGACCGACGGTGCGATCACACGGATCTTGCTCTCGGGGATCCCTGTCGTCGCGGCAACCATCACCTTCATGATGTGGGGCACCTGAGAAGCCGTGTACAAAGTGATTTCTCCGCCAGCAGGTGACGGAATCGCCAGGCAACCGCGCGGTTCCATGGCCGAGGGAATCAGCCGTTGCTGCACGAACTTGGCTTTCACGACGTGGGCGGCTTCAGCGAACGCCTTCTCCGTGCCTTCTGGATCGGGGATCAGCGGCCAGTGGAAGGCCTTGTTGGTGGTGAGGTCGGAATGAGCCATGACCTCGTTTGCCACGGCTGCTTCGAGCGAACCAACAGCTGGGAGGGGCTCATAGTCGACGACGACCTTCTCGGCTGCGTCGGCTGCGCCGTAGCGACTGTCGCACAGGACTACTGCAACGATGTCGCCGACGTGTTTTGCTTCGTCGACACAGACAGGATTGTGTGCGGGGTTCACCATGTCGTCCGTGACAGGCCATGCGCACGGCAACGGCGCAAGCCAAAGGCCCATGTCGGCGAGTTGTGCGCCGGTGTAGACCGCAGCAACGCCGGGCATGGCCTCGGCTTCAGCGGTGTCGATGCTATTGATCTTCGCGTGTCCCATCGTGGAGCGAACCATGCCCATCCAGAGCTCGCCAGGTGCGTGGATGTCGTCGATGAACTTGTTCTCTCCAGCGAGGAGCGCGGGATCTTCCTTTCGGAGCATCCGGGTACCCATGACTGCGGTCATGATGCACCTCCGGCGACGCTCTGCACGGCTTTGACGATGTTGTGATAGCCGGTACAGCGGCACAGGTTGCCTTCGAGACCCTCACGAATCTCTTGTTCACTCGGGTTCGGATTTTCCTTCAGAAACGAGGTCGAGGCCATGACCATGCCCGGCGTGCAATATCCGCACTGAAGCGCATGGCATTGCTGGAACGCCTCTTGCATCGGATGCCAGTTCTGTTCGCCAGTGGCGATTCCTTCGGCTTCGGCCACGGCGGAGAGACCCTCGATCGTGGTGATGTTGGTGCCTTCGGCCTGGACGGCGAGCACCGTGCAGGCCTTCACCGATTCACCATCGATGTGCACCGTGCACGCTCCACACGAGGAGCTGTCGCACCCGATGTTGGTGCCGGTGAGACCGAGGTCGTCGCGTAAGTGATGGACGAGCAATGTTCTCGGTTCGACGTCGCTGCTGCGCGTCTTGCCGTTCACGGTCATGGACACATCCATACATATTCCCCTTGTTGCATTTGATCCGCCTTCCGATTCTTGCGCGGAAGTGTGACGCGCGCCACTTGTAAGCGCCTAGAGGCGGGATCCTTGTTTCCCGCTTCGCTCCCGGCAATCGCACATTCGCCTTCGGCTCGGTGTGCTCTGCGGACTGCGGGAATCCTGCGAATTCCTTGAGGCCGCGAGCCGTTCGTCGTCCCTCCTCACTCCGGTGCTGGCGTTTTGTTCGTGCGTATAGCCACACATGTGGGTCTGCTCGCCATTCTTTGTGCGCTTGACCACCTCTGAGGTGGTGTAGAGCACAAATTTTGGAAGAAGATGGTAAGTGAGGCGCGACCCCGCCGCGAACAGCCGAGCTGGATCAACCCAAAATCCGTGTGACGACCGACACAAGGGGTCTGACCCCTTTTTCAAAAAAGGGGTCAGACCCCCTTGATTCGAAGGGAGCGAGGGACGAGCGACCGGACGTCGCCTCTGGCGCAGCAGGCGCGGAGTCGAGGGAGCCTCTGCGAGCGAAGCGAGTGACTGCGTACGGATCTTCGCCCTGGAGGGCGGAGCCCGGGAGTCAGACGCAGTTCGTGTTTGTCGTGACGCCGCCCATTCGGGATCGGATCACGTAGGAGTTGCCAGCGAGGTAGTCCGGATCAGTGAACGTCAACGCGTCTCCGGCGGACGCGAGGTAGGTGTCGTTGCGGCGCACGATGTAGCTGTTTTCTCCGTCGATGGCGGTCCAGTTCAGGATTGCATCACCGTTGCCGTCAACGGTGAGCGTGCACGTCTGGAGAATCGGGGGTTCCTCGTCGATCCGAATCTCCGGATTGCAGGTGGTGTTCGTGGTGACGCCACCCATGCGGCTTCGGATGACGTAGGTGAAGGTTCCCTGTCCGGGTGTGTCGTCATAGGTCAGGGTGTTGCCGACGTTGTCGAGGAATGAGCCGTTGCGGCGCACGATGTAGGTGTCCTCGCCAGGGATCGGATCCCACGTGAGCGTCACGGTGCCGTCACCGTTGTCGACGGCCTGACACGTCTGATCCACCGGCGGTGGCCCATCGATCGTGACGGTCGGTTCGCACGTGGTGTTGGTCGTGATGCCATTGAGGCGGCTTCGGATGACGTAGGTGAAGGTTCCCTGTCCGGGTGTGTCGTCATAGGTCAGGGTGTTGCCGACGTTCTCGAGGAATGAGCCGTTGCGGCGCACGATGTAGGTGTTCTCACCGGCGATTGCATTCCAGCTCACGGTGACGGTGCCGTCACCGTTGTCGACGGCCTGGCAGGTCTGTCCGGCTCCGGCGAGAACGGTGACGTTGCCAGGATCGCAACTGGTGTCGACCTCGATGCCGTCGAGCCGCGTCCGGATCTGGTACGTGTACGTTCCGGGACCGGGGTTGTCCGTGTACGACGTGGTGTTTCCTGCCGTGGCGGCAAAGGCGCCATCACGACGGACGATGTAGTTGTCGACGCCGACGACTGCATCCCACGTGAGGTTGACGTCCTGGCCATCGACTACGGCCTGACATGTCATGTCCTGGCGCGGATCGTCTGGGGCACCGAAATCGAAGAATGCGGTCGTGCCGGTTCTGATGTTGTCGGTGCGCTCACCGTCGAAGCCTGCGAGGAGTCCGCGCGACACGACGTTGAGGGCTGTGCCTCCGCGGAATGCATCGTTGCCCGGGTTCCAGTTCAACGGCGTGCCGTCGGTGAGGCTCAATGCGGCGAGCTGGGTCCGCCAGGCGCCGCCCGCGAAGTTCGTCGACCCGGTGCAGGTGCTGGGTCCGCTGTTGGGCGCGAGGGTGGCGGTGGCTCCCGGACCTGAATCGATCTTGCAGAAATGGCCCGTGATGTACATGGCGTTGTTCGACAGGGCGACACCGAAGTTCGTGTCTCGGCTGTAGTGCTGCCAGGTTGCGTTGGTCGGGCTTTCGACGGTTGGGACCAAGTAGACGTAGTCCGAGATCGTCGCCGTGCCGAACGCGAGGCCGATCTTCGTCCCGTCGGGCGAGATGTCGGCGTCTTGGAGAGACGTCCCGCGCAGTCTTCCCTGGAATTCTGCGTGTGGGTAGTCGAACCGATGTGGGGTCACTCGCGGTGTCCCGCCAGAGATGTCGATGATCGTGCTCACCGTGTTGGAGACAGAGTTGCCGAGGGAATCCGAGACAGAACCAAATCGTCCGGCGACGATGAGCCGGGTTCCTTGAGGGTTGGTGCCGATGCCTCGAATCGGGCTGGACAGCCCGCCCGTCGTGAATTGCGGGTTGAACGCGGTGTTCGTCGCACCGGTGTTCTGATCGAGTTCGGCGACGAACACTTGGCTGACGGCTCCGATCGATGTGAAGTCGCCGCCGACGAACAGACGGTTGCCGACCGTCGTCAGATCGGTGATCTTGCCGTTCGCTCCCGTGGACACGAAGTTGCGGTCGACTTCGCAGCTGTCCATGTCGATCAGGGCGATCTTGTTGCGGGTGCGCTCCACACCATCGGCGCCGTTGACCTTGTCGAACCTGCCGGCGATGTATGCAGTGTTGTCGCGTGGTCCGGCGACGATCGCCAAGACTTCATCGTCGACGTCGAGGTTGGTGCACACCTGCTCTTTGGTTCGCCAGTCGACGATCGACAGATATGGCTGAGCGATGGTCGATCCGTCCTGAAGCTCGATCTGCTGGAAGTTGCCACCAGAGATGATGTAGTTGTCGACCAGGTCGATCGCGTAGGACTGGGGTCGTCGGTTTCGGCCGTCGACTTGATCGACGTACCTGATGATCGGATATCCACGCTCTGGTGATGCGGGCACGATGCTTGGGTGGTCGACCCAGTCGACCTCGGCTGCAGATACCCCTCGACCCTGTCCGAGGAACAGCGCAACCGCGAAGGCGATGACACAAAGGGCGAACGTGATTGCCAACATGGGCAGTCGTCGTGGTGATGTCATGTCTGGAATTTTCTACTCGAAGGACGGAAACGGACGCTCTCCGTGAAATCGAGCCGCCCGCATCCAGTAGTACACCACAGAATCGATAGAAGATGGAAGATGAAGCACACGTAACGTGGGATTGCTTCGCGAGGCCGAGCGTCCGAACGATTGGAGCCCAGAGGCTGTCGATCGCGGAGATCCCCGACTACGCTGTAGCTCCATGGATCTCCTTCTCGACCTGCGACTTATGGACCCGGCTTTCTGACGTTGTTCAGGAACGCCGGGACTGAAGACGCACATCCGAGAACGTTCACCAAAGGAGATTCACCATGAGCAGTCGCTCAGCACAGACGCCGTCGTCAATGCCGGTGCAGAAATACCAGCCTTTCCCACAGGTCGACATTGAAGATCGCACCTGGCCGTCGAAGACGATCACCAAGGCACCTCTTTGGTGCTCGGTCGACCTTCGGGACGGAAACCAAGCACTCATCGAGCCAATGGACTCGGAGCGCAAGTGGAAGATGTTCGAAGCGGTAGTGGCCGCGGGATTCAAAGAGATCGAGGTTGGCTTTCCCGCTGCCTCGCAGACCGACTTCGACTTCGTCCGCGAGATCATCGAGCAGGGAGCCATCCCTGACGACGTGACGATCCAGGTTCTGACCCAGTGTCGGCCCGATCTGATCAAGCGAACCTTCGAGTCGATCGCCGGTTCGAAACAAGCAATCGTGCACATCTACAACTCCACCTCGACGCTTCAGCGCAAGGTGGTGTTCGGCCTCGATGAGGATGGCATCGTCGACATCGCACTGAAGGGCGCCGCATTGTGTCGTGAGCTCGAGGCGACCATTCCAGAGACCGCCGTGCACTATGAGTACAGCCCCGAGTCGTTCACGGGGACCGAGCTGCCGTTCGCCAAGCGGATCTGCGATGAGGTGATCGATGTGCTCGATCCCACACCCGATCGCACGGTCATCATCAACCTGCCCGCAACGGTCGAGATGAGCACGGCGAACATCTACGGCGACATGATCGAGTGGATGCACCGCAACCTCGCTCGCCGAAACGAGATCGTGCTCAGCCTTCACCCGCACAACGACCGGGGAACCGGCGTGGCCGCAGCTGAATTCGGCGTCATGGCAGGCGCCGATCGCGTGGAGGGCACCCTCTTCGGTAACGGCGAGCGAACCGGAAACGTCGACGTCATCAATCTCGCGATGAACCTGTTCAGTCAGGGCGTCGACCCCGAGCTCGAGATCACCGACATCAACGAGCTGCGGCGCACAGCCGAGTACTGCAACCAGCTGCCCGTCCACCCGCGCCACCCCTACGTCGGAGACCTCGTATACACGGCGTTCTCTGGATCGCACCAAGACGCGATCAAGAAGGGTTTCGACGCTCTCGAGAATTCCGATTCGCCTCTCTTCGAGGTGCCGTACATTCCCATCGATCCAAAGGACGTGGGGCGCACATACGAAGATGTCGTCCGAGTGAACAGCCAGTCGGGCAAGGGCGGTGTCGCGTACCTCTTGAAGACGGAGCACAACCTCGATCTGCCGCGCCGAATGCAGATTGAGTTCACTCGTCACATTCAGGGAATCGCCGATCGCACTGGCAAAGAGCTGACCGGCTCGAACATCTTTGATGAATACGACGCCACCTACCTCGGCCTCGATGGTCCTTTGGTGCTGAACGGTTTCGAGGCCGCGCAAAACGCCGAGGGTGAGGATCGAACGCTCCTCACCGCCCGCGTCTCTGAGGACGGAGAACCACGGATCGTCCAGGGATCGGGGAACGGCTCGCTCTCGGCGTTCGTGTCTGGACTGTCCGAGCTCACCGGGCAGGACCTGCGAGTCCTCGACTATCAGGAGCACTCCAAAGGTGGAGGCAAGGATGCGGTGGCGGTCACCTACATCGAGATGTCGATCGATGGACGTGAACTGTGGGGATGCGGCATGCACACCGACATCACGACCTCATCGATGCGCGGTGTGATTTCTGCCCTCAACAGATCCCGGATCTAGACGACGATCGCGATCTGATCGGTCGAGATCTTCTCGCCGTTCAAGAACAGGTCGAAACCTACGGTGTGCACACCTGGCCGGTAGTCGGTGACGTCGAGAATGACGATCACCTCCCGCTGTCCGGGTTCGAGGGTCAAGGACTGATCGAGCTCGCCGTCGACGAAAACCTCGAGTTCATCGGCGTCGACGGTTACCGCGACCCCGTCGTACTCGTTCTCTCCGATGACATAGGTGAGATTCATCAGGCGAGGCCCGGCGGTGGTGGTCGTGGCGATCGATGTGGTGGTCGCAACGGTCGTCGTTGTCGTACTCGTGGTCGTCGTGCTCGTCGTTGGCATGGGTGTGCGAGTCGTCGACGGGCTCTCGAAGGCAATCGCTGGAGGTGGTAGCTCGGTCGCAACGGCAGACGAGACACCCGCGCCAGCGACAGTTGCTACGACAACGGCGGCTTGCGAGCCGATCGTTGCGACGCGGGAGCCAGCGACCGCGAAGCCTGCAATGGTGGCCGACCAGCCACGGATCGCCTTGAGGTCTTCGTCGCCGATGCGAACAAAGGCCGCGACGAGATCTGGGTCGAAGTGGGTGCCTGCGCCCGACATCAGTTCCTCGCGAGCGAACGCGATCGTCAGTGGTGCCTTGTAACTCCTGGCGTGGGTCATCACGTCGAACGCATCCGCGATCGCGGTGATGCGGCCGAACAGAGGTATCTCGCCTGCGATCAGGCGATGTGGGTAGCCGGTTCCGTCCCATCGCTCGTGGTGGTACAGCGCGCCGTCGTAGATCGACTCACCCAGCGTCGATTCGAGCCGGCGCAGTCGCGCTCGGGCGGCTTCCGGATGGCGCCTGAGCACCTCCCATTCGCCGGCCGTCGGCTTCTCTTCCGTCGTCAACAGCCAGGACGGAACATCGAGCTTTCCGATGTCGTGGAGAAGCGCGGTCCAATTGAGTGACTCGAGCTCGCTCTCGGAGAGTCCGATCTCTTTGCCGATGAGAGAGGCATACGCGCGGACGCGTTCGCTGTGACCGCGGGTGAGGCGTTCGTGGTCGCCCAGTTGCGTCAGGAGAAACAGCGCTTCGTCGATGAACGCCGCGTCGTGCCCTCGCCGGAGGGCCGCTTTCTTGACCGCCTTGGTGTTGCCCTGTCGCATCGACAAACCGAAGAGCTCTTCGACCTCGGATTCGAAGTTGTTCGCGCGTCGATAGAGCGACGTTCGAGTAGCAAGCGAGCGAATCAGATCGCCGAGAAAGATGCTGGTGACCCAGCTGACGACGACCGCAATCGCAAACCAAACAACGTGTTCGAACGTCGACTCGTAGGGGTCCATGAGCGCGAGAATCGAATAGGCGATCGCGAAGCCGGTGATCGTTGGAACCAGAAACGTGGTGGCGCGGAGAACGAGCGCGGCAGGCCGCGATCCGGTTCCTTCGCCCTGCGTACGTTGCCTCGGTTGTCTCGGCGTCGTCCCCAACGTGTCCACCTCATTACCCATGCGGCCGACAAGATCCCGCCGAGTCGACCTACCTCTATCGGTGGGTCGCGGAGGTTTGTGAGACGTCCTAGTCCCGCGAACGCGCAAACAGTTCCAGACGCATTTGGGTTTTATGCGCGCTCAGTCATAGACTCGTCAGCTGGCCCAATCACAGGTTGTGGCCACAGGTAAGCCTGGTCGCCGCAATCCTGCGAGGCCTTGACGAAGAGCGTGGGACCGAGTGTTCGGTTCACAGAGGTGAAAGTTCCGAGATGCCAACTATCAATCAACTGGTTCGCAAGGGCCGTGAAACCAAGCGGCGCAAGGAAACCACCCCTGCGCTCAAAGGTGCTCCACAACGTCGCGGTGTTTGCACCCGCGTGTACACCACCACTCCAAAGAAGCCGAACTCCGCCTTGCGCAAGGTCTGCCGTGTTCGTCTGACGTCGGGAATCGAAGTCACGGCGTACATCCCAGGTGAAGGACACAACCTCCAAGAGCACAGCATCGTGCTCGTTCGTGGTGGTCGTGTGAAGGACCTTCCTGGTGTTCGCTACAAGGTCATCCGCGGCACGCTCGACACCTCTGGTGTGCGTGACCGCAAGCAAGCCCGCTCCCGCTACGGCGCAAAGAAGGGCTGATTCACATGCGTAAGAATCAAGCTCCACGCCGTGAACTCATGCCAGATCCGGTTTACGACTCGGTCCTCGTGACGCAGTTCGTCAACAAGGTCCTGCTTCAGGGCAAGCGCTCCACCGCTGAGCGCATTGTGTACGAAGCACTCGAAACCGTCGCAGAAAAGACCGGCGGCGAACCCATCGCCGTTCTCAAGCGTGCGGTCGACAACACTCGCCCACAGCTCGAGGTTCGCAGCCGTCGTGTCGGCGGCGCCACCTATCAGGTGCCGGTCGAGGTTCGTCCTCGTCGCCAGAACACGCTCGCCATTCGCTGGCTCGTTGGCAACGCTCGCAAGCGTCGCGAGCGTTCCATGGCGCAACGCTTCGCAAACGAAATTCTCGATGCCTCCAACTCGGTTGGTGCGTCGGTGAAGCAACGCGAAGATCTGCAAAAGATGGCCGAGTCGAACAAGGCATTCGCGCACTACCGCTGGTAGTTCGCTCGCCCTCCCCGTCGTGTTGTCACCGATTGTCACCGGAATACATCACGATCAGCACTAGAATTTTGCTTTCGACCGGGCGAACACCGCCCGGTCGTGGGCTGTTCACGTTCGACCGGATTTGCGGCTCGAACACATCCTGTACGAATCCCCCCAAATACTCCGAAATCTGAGGAACGAGAACGATGGCAAAGCGAGTGCCTCTCGAAAAGACCCGAAACATCGGGATCATGGCCCACATCGACGCGGGTAAGACCACAACGACCGAGCGCATCCTCTACTACACGGGTGTGAACTACAAGATCGGCGAAGTTCATGATGGCGGCGCCACCATGGACTGGATGGAGCAGGAGCAAGAGCGTGGCATCACGATCACCTCGGCAGCTACCGCTTGCATGTGGAACGACCACAAGATCAACATCATCGACACGCCTGGTCACGTCGACTTCACGGTCGAGGTCGAGCGCTCGCTGCGAGTGCTCGATGGCGCCGTTGCCGTGTTCGATGGTGTTGCTGGTGTCGAGCCGCAGACCGAAACCGTGTGGCGCCAGGCCAACAAGTACAACGTGCCTCGCATGTGTTTCATCAACAAGATGGACCGCACCGGTGCCGACTTCTACTTCTGCTTGAAGACGATCAAGGAGCGCCTGACCGAAGACGTTGCTGTCCTTCAGCTGCCGATCGGCGCAGAGGCCGAGTACGCGGGCATGATCGACCTCGTCAAGATGAAGGCCCTCGTATGGCCAAAGGACGTCGACGAGAAGGACCTCGGAGCGACGTACAACGAGACCGACATTCCCGAAGACATGCTTGCCCAGGCCGAGGAATACCGAGCCGAGCTCATGGATGTGTTGTCACTCATCGACGACGATCTGATGGAGCGTTACCTCGGTGATGAAGAGATCACGGTCGACGAACTCAAAGTCGTCATTCGCAAGGGAACGCTTGCTGGCCAGATCGTGCCCATCCTGAACGGCACCGCGTTCAAGAACAAGGGAGTCCAGCCACTTCTCGATGCGGTCATCGACTACATGCCGTCGCCCATCGATCTCCCTGCGGTCACCGGTACCCATCCACGATCTGGAGAGCCAGAGACTCGCGATCCTGACGACAAGGCGCCGTTCTCTGCGCTTGCGTTCAAGATCATGACCGACCCATTCGTCGGCAAACTCACCTACTTCCGGGTGTACTCAGGCACCCTCGAAAAGGGCGGCACGGTTCTCAACAACCGCACCGAGAACAAGGAACGCATCGGACGTCTCCTCGAGATGCATGCGAACAACCAGTCGGACCGCGAGCTCGTTCAAACGGGTGACATCGCTGCTGGCATCGGTTTCAAGGGCACCCGAACGGGTGATTCGCTCTCCGATCCCAAGTACCCGATCGTGCTCGAAGAGCTCGTCTTTCCCGAGCCGGTGATTCACGTCGCTGTCGAGCCGAAGGACAAAGAGGCTCAGGACAAGCTCGGCAAGGCGCTCATGGCCCTTGGCGAAGAAGACCCGACATTCCGAGTCGAGTCGGATGAGCAGACCGGCCAAACCATCATTTCGGGAATGGGCGAACTCCACCTCGAGATCCTGGTCGATCGTATGAAGCGCGAGTTCAAGGTCGACGCCACGGTGGGCAAGCCACAGGTTGCGTACCGCGAGACCATCACCAAGACGATCGAGGCCTACAAGTACACCCACAAGAAGCAGTCGGGTGGTTCTGGTCAGTACGCAGAGATCAGCTGTGACCTCGAGCCAACCGGACCTGGTGGTGGCTATCAATTCGACGACAACATCAGTGGTGGTCGTATTCCGAAGGAATACATCAAGCCCGTCGATGATGGCATCCAGCAAGCTCTGACCAACGGTCCGCTCGCCGGATTCCCCGTCGTCGATCTGAAGGTCACCCTGCAGGACGGCAAGACCCACGATGTTGACTCGTCAGAGATGGCGTTCAAGATCGCTGGAAACGCCTGGTTCCGTGAGGCGGCTCGCACCGCTGGTCCGGTTCTTCTCGAGCCGGTCATGGACGTTGAAGTCGTGACCCCGGACGACTACCTCGGAGATGTGGTTGGCGATGTCAACTCACGTCGTGGTCAAGTTCAGGGCACCGAACAGCGAGGCAACAATCAGGTCATCAACGCCCTGGTTCCGTTGTCTGAGATGTTTGGATACAGTACCGACTTGCGTTCGCGCACTCAGGGGCGCGCGACGTACACCATGCAATTCCACTCCTATCAGCAGACGCCATCGTCTGTGCAGGAAGAGATTGTCGCTCGCGTTCGGGGCGAGTAACGAACACCCGCTGCCGCTTGCGGCAGCAGCACCAAGAACCAAGCTCTAAAACAAATACATCCAAGAGAAGAAAGAAACCTAAAGGAAACCAGTCATGGCCAAAGAGACCTTTGAGCGCAACAAGCCCCACGTAAACGTGGGCACCATGGGACACATCGACCATGGAAAGACCACGCTCACGGCAGCGATCACCAAGGTTCTCGGCGACACCGTCGCTGGCTCCACAGCAACCGCTTTCGAAGACATCGACAAGGCGCCTGAAGAGCGCGAGCGCGGCATCACGATCAACGTTTCTCACGTCGAGTACGAGACCGAGAACCGTCACTACGCACACGTCGACATGCCCGGTCACGCCGATTACATCAAGAACATGATCACCGGTGCTGCTCAGGTAGACGGCGCAATCCTCGTGGTTGCCGCAACCGACGGCCCAATGAGCCAGACCCGTGAGCACCTTCTTCTCGCTCGCCAGGTTGGCGTTCCAAAGATCATCGTCGCCCTGAACAAGGTCGACATGGTTGACGACGAAGAGCTCCTCGAGCTCGTCGAGATGGAGGTGCGCGAGCTCCTCGACAAGTACGAGTTCCCAGGTGACGACACTCCTGTCATCCAGGTTTCGGCACTCAAGGCTCTTGAAGGCGACGCCGACGCAGCCGCACAGGTTGTCGAGCTCATGACCGCCGTCGACGATTACATTCCGGTCCCTGACCGCGACATCGACAAGCCATTCCTCATGCCGATCGAGGATGTCTTCTCGATCACCGGTCGTGGAACCGTTGTGACCGGCAAGATCGAACAGGGCGCCGTGCACACGGGCGACTCGATCGAGATCGTTGGCCTCAAAGAGACCCAGACCACCACCTGCACCGGTGTTGAGATGTTCCGCAAGCTCCTCGACGAGGGCCAAGCTGGCGACAACATCGGCGCACTGCTGCGTGGTATCGACAAAGAGCAGGTGCAACGTGGTCAGGTGCTTGCAGCCCCTGGCTCGATCACCCCTCACACCGACTTCGAGGCCGAGGTGTACGTGCTTTCGAAGGAAGAGGGTGGCCGTCACAAGCCATTCTTCTCGAACTACCGCCCGCAGTTCTACTTCCGTACCACTGACGTGACCGGAACGATCAACCTTCCAGAGGGCACCGAGATGTGTCTTCCTGGTGACAACACCAAGATGACGGTTGAGCTCATTGCTCCAATCGCCATGGATGAAGGTCTTCGTTTCGCCATCCGTGAGGGTGGACGTACCGTCGGTGCTGGCGCTGTAACGAAGATTACGAAGTAATCCTGATGGCTGCAGCATCCCAGAAGATTCGTATTCGCCTCAAGGCCTACGACCACACCCAGATCGATCAAGCAACCAAGCAGATCGTCGAGACCGTGCGTCGTACTCAGGCAGAGGTTCGTGGTCCGATTCCACTGCCCACCGAGAAGCATCGCTACACGGTGGTCCGTGGTCCCTTCAAGGACAAGGACTCACGCGAGCACTTCGAGATGCGTATCCACAAGCGTCTTCTCGACATCATCGAGCCTTCGCCAAAGACGGTCGATTCGCTTCAGCGTCTCGATCTGGCAGCAGGTGTCGATATCGAGATCAAGATTCAATAGCGGGAACCCTGCGGGTTCCTCGGAGTTGCTTCGCAACTCCCGCACTCTGGGCGTAGGTCCAGGGAGCACGATCAAGGGAAGTGTCCGGGGTTTCGGCCCCGGGCATTTCACGTTTTACGACGGAATACCAATCCGCATTCAGCGGGTTACGGTGTTCAGTGATGCGCCGTCTCGTCTTTCTCGTAGCTCTTCTGGGTCTGGTCGCATCCGCCTGCGCTTCCTCGGCTGAGACCATCGAAGCTGCGGCGGCTCCCGCGGGGGCGGTTGAAGAGGTTGCGCCGGGCTCGGACGATGTGGCCGTTCCGTCGAGTGACGTTCCGATGCCGGAATCCGTGGTGTACGAAACGGGACGTCAAGCGCTGGCAGCGAGTGAAGGCAAGCCGCACGTGTTGTGGTTCTGGGCGCCCAATTGAGGTTCCTGTCTTGATGAGGCCGGTGCGGTCTCATGGATACGAGAACAAAACACGGGCGTCGAGATCATCGGCGTTCCAAATCCCAAGTCATCCGACGCGGGGATCGCCGAGTTCATCTCGAAAATGGACGGCGACATTGCTCACGTCTTGGAAGATCCGGATGAACTCTGGGTCGAACACGGAGTCGTCACGCAGCCGGCGATGGCGTTCGTGGCCGCCGACGGTACAACCACGATGCGCTTCGGATCATCTGGGCGCACTGGCCTGCTCTGGCGAATCCAAGACCTCGCGGAGCTGTGACGTTACGAGGCGTCGTCCTCGCCGTTGCTCTCTGAGCCATCTGTTTCGCCGTCATCTTGGGTGTCCTCGGATTCGAGGTTGTGGACGGGAAGGGTCTTTCGCACGATCGAGGGCTGTTGTTTCATGTGGGCCGGGTGTTTGGCCAACGCCGTCAACGGACCCTCTTCGATGGCGTACCGTTCTCCCGTCGCCGAGATGATTCCCTGTGCGGTTGCCGCTGCGGGCAATGCCAGGACGGCACCGACCGGGCCGAGAATGGATGCGCCGGCCACGACTGCTCCGAAGGCGACCGCTGGATGGATCTTGAGCGTCCGCGAGTCGATCTTCGGCGCGAGCAGATAGTTCTCGAACTGTTGGTACGCCGCCATGAAGACCAACGCCCACAGCGCCTTGCTTGGTGACTCGAGCAGGGTGAGGCCGACGGGCAGCGCCCCAGCGATGTAGACGCCAACGACGGGTACGAACTGACTCACGACGCCGACCCACACGGCTAACGCCAGTGGGAACTCGACACCTATGAACGAGAAGGCGACCCAGGTCACCAACGCGGAGATTGATGCAAGGACGGTGCGCGACAAGATGTAGCCGCCCGTCTTCTGAATCGCGAGGTCCCAGATGCCCAGCACACGCCGCTGGCGTTCCGGCTTGAGTCGCGAGCAGATGGAACGGCGCAGTTTCGGACCATCTGCCGTCAGGTAGAAGGTGAAGAGCGCGACGGTGAACAACTGGAACACCAGTGACACCACGGTGGCGCCGAGACCAACCACGTTGTTGGCGAGCCCGGTGAGTTGTTCGCCCAAGCCGTCATCGCTCAGGAATTGGTCTCTCACTCGGTTGAGATCGATGCTCTCGTCGACGTTGTCTTGAAGCCACGTCTCCGCATCGTCGATGAGTCCGGGTGCTCGATCGACGAAGTCGATCGTCTGCTCCGCCAGCACGCTGCCGACGATCCAGCCGAAGATGGAAATCAAGGTGATGGCCACGGTGAACATCAAGAGCGTTCCGGCACCTCGACGAAGCCCTCTGTGCTCGAGCCAATTCACGGCGGGTTCGAGTGCGAACGAGAAGAAGAACGCGATGAGCAAGGTCACGAGAAACCCGGACAGGTCTTCGAACAGACGCAGCAGGAGCCACAGTGCCACGACCCCGCCGAAGAAGAGCACCAGAGCACGAGGTACCCAACCGGGCATCTGATCAGGACTTTGTTGTGGGGTGACGAGCGTCGGGTCCTGGTCGGTCATACGCCAAAAACCCTAGTGCCCACAGCGCGCGCAGCTTGGGAGTGGTCGATTGGTCACCTGTTGTGAACATGGGTCGTATGGCGGTCTCCCAAGACCACTGGCCGTGACATACTTCAGGGAAGAGCGAACGTCGAGCGAGCCTTCTAGGTGGAGTGAATTGGTATGAGCGCGCGTGTGTGGTCTGGGCTGGACAGTCGAGGTATGCGGGGCGTCCGCACCAGCCTCGTGGTACTGGGTCTGTTGTTCGTCGCGTTCGCTGTGGTGAACGGGACCCGATCCGTCTGGGCGGCGAACCCACCGCCAGACTTCGCAGATGTTGTGATCGCCGACGAGATCTTTGCCCCCGTGCAACTCGCCATGGCTCCCGATGGACGCCTCATCGTCTTGACCGACAGCGGCCTCGCGCAATTGATCAAGGACGATCAACTTCAGGGAACGCCCTTCTTCGACATCCGGAGCCAGGTCGAAGACAACGGTGATCGCGGGCTCTTCAGCATGGCATTCGACAACAACTTTGCCGTCAACGGGTTCGTCTACGTGATGTACACGTTCGACACGAACGGCGTCGACGACGGCATCGGCGCAACCCGTCTTTCCCGCATGACGGTCACCGGTGACACCGCATCGAACGAAGTTGTACTGTTCGAGGACTTCCCGGCAGCAGACGTGTTGTTGCACTACGGCGGCGCAGTCGAGATGGGCCCGGACGGGAAACTCTACGTCACGGTCGGCGACCACCTGATCGGTGCGAACGGTCAGGACCGCACGAACCTCAAGGGAACCGTGCTGCGTCTCAACACCGATGGGAGCATTCCGACGGACAACCCGTTCTACACAGAACTGACGGGGACGAATCGGGCCATCTACGCCTACGGTCTGCGCAATCCGTGGCAGACAGCGAAGCACCCGATTACCGGCGAGATCTTCATCAGCGATGTCGGGTCTTCGGACTACGAAGAACTCAACGTCTTGGCCCCCGGTGCGAACTATGGCTGGTTCATCGCTGAGGGACCCAAGGATCCGAACGATCCTGCCCAGGCCAGTTTCGTCGATCCTCTGTGGGCGTTCCCGCACTTCGGAGTCGAACAGGGTGCCCCGTTCGAAGGATGTGCGATCATCGGCGGTTCGTTCTATGAAACGCCGAATCCGACCTTCCCGAACGAGTACCGCGGCCAGTACTTCACCGGCGACTATTGCACCGGCCGCATCGTCACCGTCGATCCGGACACGGGTCAGGCGAGCGTGTTCATGGATGGCTTCGTCGAGATGGTCGACATGGCGGTCAGCCCGACCAACGGCGATCTCTACTACATCGATCGTTCGTTCAACGGAGACAATGTGTTCCCGAAGGGCGGTGTTGGCAAGGTCACCTACACAGGGGTGCAGACAGATATCACGATCACTACAGCACCGTCCGATGTCTCGACCGCCGTGGGAGGCGACGCATCGTTCTTCGTCGGCATCTCGGCACCAGGAAACGTGACCTATCAGTGGTCTCGCGATGGTCAGCCCATCCCAGGCGCAGTCGACGCTCGATACACCCTCAACAATGTGTCAGCGGCTGACGATCTCGCAGAGTTCACTGTTGAGATCAGCAACGGTCAACAGTCGATCGAAAGCGATCCGGCCGTGCTGCGCATCACGAACAACGCCGTTCCGGTGCCCACGATCGATGCGGTGACAGGAGCTGATGGCGGGTACCGCGCCGGCGACCCGATCGGTTTCTCGGGGTCGGCCACCGACGCCGAGGACGGCGTCATCCCAGCTGCCGACCTGCGTTGGGAGATTCGCCTCAACCACGATGACCACGATCACGCGTTGGCCAACGGCGTCGTGGGTGACACCGGCTCGTTCACCGTGCCACCCGCCATCGAGACCGACACGAACGTGTGGGTCACGTTGTATCTCACGGCCGTCGATTCCGAGGGAACGTCGACCACGGTGACGCAACGGGTCGACCCACGGATCGTGACGGTCACGCTAGATACGGATCCGGCAGGTCTCGACGTGACCCTCGAGGGCGGGGCGCAGCAGGCACCGTTCAGCTTCGACAGCGTGTCGGGCGTCGACCGTGAGATCGGAGCACCGGCCCAGCAAACGGCAGGCGGCATCACGTATACCTTCGCGAGTTGGTCCGATGGACTGGCTCGAAACGAGATTCGAACCACGCCGAACGCCGATGTGACCTGGACGGCCACGTACACCGGCGGAGGTGGCGGCGACATTTGTACCGTCACGGAGCTCGGTGGTGGCGTACGGGTGTCCTGGCAGGACAAACCCAGGACTGAAGTGATTCGCAACGATGGAGGTTGGGTGACGACTCCGCCTGCGGGAACCCTCACGTATGACGATCCGAACGGGTCAACCGACGAAGGTTGGCTGGTGCGACGATCTGGCGTGGATGAGATCTGCGAGATCGTGGGAGATCCACCACCGCCACCTCCTCCGACCCCCGCATGTGTGGTCACCGAGCTCGGTGGCGGCGTGTTGATCGACTGGGACCCCGTCGAGAACGAGAACCGATTCGCAATTCGTGCCGACGACAGCTGGGTGATCACCGTTACGGACGTCACGAGTTATGAGTACACCGAGGGAACGCTCGATCAGACGTTTGTGCTTCGCTTCAACCGGGGCGACGGACGCGAAGAGATCGCGTGCACGAACGAAGGGGAGCCTCCGCCACCGCCACCACCAGATGGGTGTGTCGTCGTTGCGGTGGGTGCGGGTGTGACCGTCACTTGGCAGGACCTTCCCGGCACCGAGATCATTCGAAACACCGACGGTTGGGTGGCGACGCCTCCGGCGGGAACATTGAGCTACAGCGTTCCGAATGCCTCCGTCGATGACGGCTGGCTGATCAGGCGCACGCGCGGCGGCGGTGACGAGATCTGCGCGATTGGTTGATCAGATCACAAGGTTGCCGAGAGAGCCAGGGCCTCGGCGACCCCATGGTCATTCACTGAAGCAACCTGGTAGCGCGACGCCGAGATGACCTCGGGTGCCGCGTTGCCCATGGCGACGGCATGCCCGACGGCTTCGATTGCTGAGAGATCGTTGAGGCCGTCACCGATCATCATGACGTTGTCGATCTCGAGGCCGAGGTCGCCGCAGATTTGTTCGATTCCCGTCGCCTTGGTGATTCCAACTTGTGTTGCGGAGACAAATGCGACGCCCGGCATGATCGGCGATGTCGCCGAAGTTACCGAGAGACCGAGCGGACGAATCGCTTCGTGAACCTCGGGTATGTGACTCTCCGGTACGACGAATTGGGCCCGAACGATCTCGCTGGAGTCTGCGATGAACGCGTCGAGCGGAGTTGCCACGAACGGCATCCCCAAGAGCCCTGCATGTTCGATCGACAGGTCGTTCTCGACCTCGACCCCATACGCCGTGGCTGAATACAGCTCGAGAACCCAGCCGTGCTGGTTCGCGATGCCGACCGAACCCTCGAGCTGAGACGATGACAGCGAGTGTCCTCGACTCTGGCCGGTCTCGGTGTGCACGGTCGCTCCACCGGCGTGAAATACGTGCCACCCGGAGGGATCGAGCCGCTTGGCCATCTGCCAGGACGACGCAAAGGCACCGCGCGCCGTGGACAGCGCAAGATGTTGTCCACGGGCGAGCGCTTCATCGACAGCGGCCCACACTTCATCGGACACGATGCCTGAAGACCCGACGAGGGTGCCGTCGACGTCGATACAGATGAGTGGAATCACCCTTGCAGGCTATGGATGTTTGATAGACATCACCTTGGGGTAGCCGCCCTTTTGGGCGTTTGCGTCTGCCTGCGCGACGAGGAGAGACTGTCACCGTGTCCAACCTGCTTCCTGACCTTGACGAGAGCGTGTCGTTTGTCGTCGACAAGGGTTCGCCGGTAGGGCCGATCCCGATGCGGTCGATCATCGACAGCATCCGATCCGGTGAACGAGCGCCTGACGTACTCGTGTGGTGGGCGGGAGCAACAGACTGGGTCGTCTTCTCGAATGATGCGGGATTGCTCGAGTTGCTGCAGGCGCTGCCAGCGACGAACCAACCTCCGCCACCGCCACCAGTGTCGCCCGACGACGAGGCTGTGCCCGTCGAGGCTGACCAAGCCGAAAGCCGCTTCCCTGAACCCGAGGTTCAGTCATTCGACGTGTCTTTCGGCGATGGCGATCAGGCTGAGTCATCGGCCGAGTTGGAAGCATCCATCGACTTCGAGGAGGCCGCCACAGAGCTCGAAGAAGCCGAGCTCGAGCTGAAGAAGGCCGAACTCGAACTGGACGATGTGCTGGAGGGTTACCCCGTCCAAGTCGACGATCAGATCGCAGCGCAGGCGAACCCGGCCGACAACGATGTGCTGGAGCCATTCTTCGACCCGGCGGCTGAGGCTGAGGCTGATGCCATGCTCTCGGGTGATCCTCGCTCCATGCACCCAAGCGCCAGCTGGGGCGACAACGAAACAACGGTGATCGACTACAGCTCGATCGCTGAAGGGATGTCCCTTGCTGACGACGCCGAAGGCGCCGAGGAGACCGCACCCGTCGAAGAAGCTGAAGAAGCCGTACACGAGAGCGTTCTCGAAACCCGAGCCATCGATATCGAAGAGTTCCAGAAGGTCTTGGGCGAGCAGCAGGAATCTGCCGAGAGCGCCGAGGGAGCTGAGCTGACCGAAGCCTCTGAGCAGGTCGAAGCCTCTGAGCAGGTCGATGTTTCCGACGCGATCGACGAGGCCGATCAGTCGGAGATCGTCGAAGAGACGGCCTTCGTCGAACAGCACGAATCGATCGAGCAGAGTGCACTCGCAACGTCGGCGATCGACCCTGCGATGTTGGACGAGCTGGTCAGTGAAGAAGTCGTGGTCGAGAACGAGGCCTCGTTGGAGGAGTCCGCGCACGACGACCGGGAGGCGGACTCCGAAGAGGACGCGCCTGCAACCGAGGACGTGCATGCAGCGGAGGGTGGGGACGACGAGTCAGGTGACATCGACGAATCCGAGTCGGAGTCCGCTCCCGACGAACTGTCGGCGGGCCTGACCGGACTCTTCGGCAAGCCCGGCCGGGTCGATGTCGGCGACAGCGAAACTGCGGCGACCGAGCACGTCGTCGATGACGATGCGATCGGTTCCTCGCTCGAGACCGTTGGCGCCAGAATCGATGCCCTCACGTCAGCCACTCGGCGCGCCCAACAGGGTGGGGCGTTGGTCATGGACGATGAAGATCAAGAGGCGGTGTCCACCGTTGCCGCAGAGCTGGCCGACGGCTCGGACACCGCAGGCGAACAATCGCTCCTCGACGAGGACACCGATGAGGTCGCGGAGGCCGACGGCTTCGTCTTCGCGCACGCTGCGGAGGCGACTACGGAGTCCGACACCGAAACCGAACACGAAGTCCAACAGTCATCTGGCTCGTGGCAGGCCGTCGAGGGCCCAGGGCTCGAGGATCGGTTCTCTGAGATGGTTCGTCTGTCGGTCGTGCACCAGCGGCGACTCGACTGGGCTCTGCGCCCGGACGAATTGTTGCTCAGCTCGTGTATCACGGCGATCGTCGAGCGCGGATATGTGCTCCTCGACGTGGAGAACCATGAGGTGAGCCAGCGAGCGATCTTCGATCACAACGACGACTCGCGGCACATTCGCCTCGAGCTCTCGCCATTGTCGCCGGTCAACGCGGCGGGGGACCCGGTTGGGCGTCACGTCCAAGTTCGCGTGGCCTGGGGGCGCGAGGTTCAAGATGCCGACGAGGCATTCGCGACCGTACGGGCTCATGCAACCGACGAGGTCACCGACCCGGGCACGATCTTGTGCGAGGCGAACATGGTGGCGTCATCGGCGACGACGTCGGTCGACCTCATCTGGGCAGCGCAAGACTTCCTTCGTGACGACCACAGTGTCGATCGGGCGTCTCTTGATGCGTCGATCATCGCAATCCTGCATGCCCTCGAAGCCCGCTGGCACGAACTGTTCACGGCCAGCTGATTGGCGAGCGGCTACCAGCTCACGTCGCTCTTGATCAGCTCGAGCAGGTTTGCTTGTGGCGCTGGTTCGGCGAAGAGGTATCCCTGACCCCAATCGACGTTCAGCGCACGGAGCCCCGCGAGTTGCGCTGCGGTTTCGACGCCCTCGACCGTCGCGGTCATGTCGAGCGCGTGTGCCATCGCCACCGCGGCGCTGAGAATTGGGGCGCCCTCTCCATCGGCGGTCAGGCCCTCGAGAAAGGCGCGGTCGACCTTCACGATGCCCACGGGGAGTTGCTGGACGTACGCCAGCGAGGAATAGCCCGTGCCGAAGTCGTCGATGGCGACCCTGATTCCCGCAGCGCGCAGACTGCGTAGTTGATCGATGACGGCACGGTCGGCGAGCACCGACTCGGTGAGCTCGATGATGAGGTGACGTGCTTCGAGCTGGTGTTTGTCGAGTGCATCAGTGATCGTCGAGACCATGTCTCGTCGCTCCATCTGCGTTGCGGAAAGATTGACCGCGGCGCTGAAATTCGGCGACGTCTCCGCAAGAGCTCGGGCTTCGTCGATTGCCTGGCACAGAATCCAGTCGCTCAGCTCGTCGATCAACCCGGCGCGTTCAGCCGTGGCGATGAATGCGTCGGGCCCAACGACGCCGAGCTCGGGATGGTTCCATCGCACGAGGGCTTCCGCGCCAACGACGAGGCCGCTCGAGAGCTCGACCTTTGGCTGCCAGAAGATTGCGAACTCCCCGTTTTGGAGCGCTTCACGAAGTTGCCGTTCACGATCGAGCCGATCGCTGGCACCCGTGTCGAGACCGCGGTCGTGTTCAGCGGTGGAGCCGCGTCCATTTTGTTTGGCACGGACGACGGCGGCGTGTCCATCATCGATGAGCTGAAGCGGCGGCGTGGCAGTGGTACCGAGTGTGATGCCGATGGAGATCGTGGTGGTCAGGCTGGTGTCCGCCACCTCGATCGGTTTGCCAACCGCTGTGCGGATGCGATCGGCGATTGCGCGGGCCTCTTCCAGACCGTCGATGCGGCCGAGGAGCACGATGAATTCGTCGCCGCCGAACCTCACCACGGTGTCGGACGACATCACTTGTCGGCGGATGCGCTCGGCGGTGGTCGCGATGACGATGTCGCCGACGGTGTGCCCGAGAGAGTCGTTGACCAAGGTGAGGTCGTCGATGTCGACGAAGAGTAGGCCGACCGACGAACCGTGTGCCGTGGCAGCACCCAAGGCCTCGCGAACGTGATCTTCCAGGCCGTCTCGGTTCTTGAGACCGGTCAGGGGATCGTGTCGAATTCTCTCGAGGAGTTCTTGGCGTCCTTGGTCGTGACGGATCGTGAGTGCGGCGAGAGAAGCGATCTCGTCGAAGATGTCGAGTTCGTGGGGAGCCAGCAGGCGGGGATGGTCGAGATAGACGACCACCGCTCCGGCGACCACGTTGTGCCGACCGAGTAGCGGAGCAGATCGTGAGGCGTGGAGGTTTGCGTCGATGTAGGCCCGGCGGTGCTCCCGATACAGGGAGCTTGCCGCGAGCTCGGGAACGATGGCCTCTGACTGCCGGGTCATGGCCGCAGCCCACGAGCCGAACCAGTCGCGTCGTCGAACGCCGTGTACTCGGCCGGTTATCGAGACCGGTGTCGAAGCCGATCGGACGCTCGTGACGTTCTTTTCGTCGATGGTCAAGATGATGCTGTGGGCCCCAGTGATTCTGGTATCGAGCGCGTGGGTCAGCTGAGCGAAGACGATGTCGGTGTGCCGATCGTCGGCGATGTCGCTCGCCACGGTGGCGCGCAGGCGCAACAACCATTCCGTTTGATCAGGCTCAGGCTCCGGAACCAGATCGAGGGCGATCTCCGACATTGTTCCATCATCGGCCAGAAAGTGATCGAGGGTAAGTGCAGGCCGTCGGGAACTGACCGCACAGCTGCTACCGTTTTGGCCTACGCCCGGGTAGCTCAGTTGGTAGAGCAATTCACTCGTAATGAATAGGTCAGCAGTTCGATTCTGCTCTCGGGCTCAAAGGTTGAAATCTCATCGGTTCCGGACAGCAACGCCCGCGCGCCGCCGCTCGTCGAGCGAACGGCCTCTCCGTACTAGGCTTCGCGGCGATGACCGTGGTATCCCTGATCGTGCGTCTGGCCCTGGGCGTGCCCATTGCGTACGGCTGCGCTGTGCTGTTCGCTCCAGGCTGGATGCTGGAGCGGAGCCGGGCTCTAGAGGCCCGGTCGGCTGGCCTCACTCGGAAGACCGTCCAGGTCGACGACCACGAAGTGGCCTACTTTGAGGGAGGCCAGGGCCAACCCTTGCTGTTGGTGCACGGCTTCGGCGCAAGCAAGGACATGTGGCCCCGCTACGCCAAGGAGTTGATGGAGCACTATCGGGTGGTGGCTCCGGATTTGCCTGGCTTCGGAGACAGCAGCTACATCAAGGGGGCGCACTACGGTTGCCGGGAGCAAGCGGCGCGGCTCAATAGGTTCGTGGACGCTCTTGACCTGGGCCCGGTGCACATCGGTGGCAACTCCATAGGCGGCTCGATCGCAGGGACGTTCGCGGCGCTCTATCCCGAGATGACCCGCTCGCTCCTGCTGATGAACAACGGCGCAATGGCCATGCCCAGCCCATCCGACTACCAAAAGGACCTGGATGGGGGGCGCAACCCACTGATCGTGAGGAGCCTCTCGGACGTGCCGGTTCTGTTTGCGTATGCGTTTGGCAAGCCCCCTGTCTTGCCGCCACTCGCGGGCAGGATCGTCGCCCACGACGCGGTGCCCCGGGCCAACGACTACGCGGTTATCTTCGACCAGATCGCTGCGGACGAAGATCTGCTCACGGGCTTGCTGAATCAGATAACGGCACCGACCCTCGTGATGTGGGGCAGGCTGGATCGGGTCCTGGACGTCTCCATCGTCGACACGATCGACGCGCACATGACCCACCACGAGAAAGTCATTTACGACGACCTGGGCCACATCCCAGCCATGGAGGACCCCAAGCGCAGTGCCCGCGATCATCTGGCGTTCCTCCAATCATCGAACAGGGCGGGCTGAATGACTGCGGCGACCGGAATCAGGGGGCATTGGGCGAGTTAGCACACAGCGGTGGGTGCTGGATCACTCGTAATGAATAGGTCAGCAGTTCGATTCTGCTCTCGGGCTCCAGTCCTCCGCTTCCAATAGTTCTTGGCGGCGTTGCACTTAGGTGCGATGCTGGCTTCATGGATCTTGTCTTTGATGACCTCACCGATGCCTACCTCGGTCAAGCTGAGGTGGTGAGGCGACTTGTCGAGAGTGTCGACGACTTCTCTGTGCCCACCCGAATCGAAGGGTGGTCCGTGGGCGTGCTCGTCGGGCACCTGTCGACAGCAATTGAGGCTCTTTGGCGATGGAGCGGTGAAGCTGTCGGAGATGGTGTGGAGCTGGACGCCGTCTCGTATTGGACACCGGTTGCTGCGTTTGCCGATGGATCTTCAGATTGGGCGATTTCTTACGCTGCAGGCCGCAGCGACAGCGTGTTGGGAGCGGACCTGACCGCAGCGCTTGACGAAGGAGCGAAGTTCCTAGGCGCTGCCTCTCCAGGAACCATCGTCACTCTGCCGATGGGTGGTGCACGGCTGCTGTTCGATCAGTTCTTGGCTACAAGAGTTTTGGAGATGACAGTGCACGGGCTCGATCTCGCCGCAGCGCTCGTTGCTGATGGCTCTCCTGCCCCCTGCGCTGCTTCGGTGACGGCGTCGCTGTTGGACATGCGCCTCGACGGTCCTCGACCAAGTGACCTCACCGACGATGTCGCGTGGATCGAGGCTGGAACCGGGCGATCCACCCACGACGACGCTCGTCTTCCCGTACTTGTCTGATGGGGTTGCCGGGGTCGCAGTTTGTCGCGGCAGCCTCAGCAAACAAGTTTGAGCACAGCGCTAAGCGGAACTTTTCGTACTGAGTAGGTCAGCAGTTCGATTCGTCGCTCGGGCTCAACAGTCGAGGAAAACTCCACGGTGATCTGGCGGATTGTCAAATTGATTTCCGTTCTCGGATCGCAGCTTGCTGGGGTAGTCCCCTCGAAGTGTCGTTGACGCGCACTCAATGGCCAACCCGCGTCCGATCGACAGCCCGAACCTGTCGCTGATGCACGAGGGCTTATCTTTGTCTGGGTATGAGGAGTCGTCGTTCCCTTCTGTTTGCGCTGGTTGTGGCGGCGATGATGGCAACCGCGTGCTCAAGCAATGTATTCGAGGTCGAAGAAGCGACCGACTGGACTCCCGACGTGCCGTTCGCGACGTGGACTCCTCAGGGAATAGATACGAGGCTCAGGCTGCAGGTGGGTTTGGTCGAGTTGGCTGACGACTGCATGATCTACACGCCGCCAGGGCGCGATGAGTCCGCAAGCGCAACCGTCGTCTTGCCAGATCAGGGCGACCTTTCTTGGAGTGAGGAAACCCAGCAACTTATTGTCGGCGACCACGTATTCAGGTCGGGCACGGCAGTCAAGATTGGCGGAGGTTCTATCGTGGCGGCGACCGAGCTCGACTCGTCGGTCCAGGCATGTACCGACCGAGCAATCCTGGCGAGGAGTATCAGGGTCGATGACTCAAACTGAACGACTCATGTGGACGAAGATTGTCGTCATGGTCTCACTGTTGGCTACTGCGTGTTCGGCCGAGACCGTCACACAGGCCGATACCCCTCTCGTGACGCGGAAGATCGACGACAACAGCACGACTATGACGGCTCTAGCCCACGGCACACTGGTTCTAAGCGGTGGTTGTCTCGCTCTCGAACAAATCGACGGTGCGTTGATGACGATTGTGTGGCGCGATGGCGCAGCAGTGTGGGATGAGGGTCTCGAACAAGTGACAATGAGTCGTTTCGGCGGCGACGACTTCGAGGCGTCGGTAGGCGATTCCATCGAACTCGGTGGCGGTGAAGCCTCGTCTAGTCGCGGCTTCGACTACGCCGTGAGGCCAGCCGATGATTGCCCGGACCTGCTCTGGGTCACCGGATGACCTTCAGCAAATAGCCTTGAGCACAGCCCGAAACGGGATGCTCCAGGGTGTGGGGCGATGCTGTTCGGCTTGTCAGCGGCCTTTGCTTGGTCATGACCATGGACGGTCCTCGGCAGTGACATACCCTGTCCCTGGGTCGTGTCATGGGACGAATCATTGGCGAATAGTGATCACAAGATCTACTGCGTCAATGTCGGCGTGGTTGGAGCGCTCGCTTTTGTCGTCTCGCTACTGTTCATGGTCAGCAAATCCGACGTGAGCGAAAACCAGTTCAGGCTCATTCTCATCGGCGCCGTCGTCGTGACTGTCTTCGCTGTCCTGAGCAGTATCTCTGTTCTGTCGCGGACGTCTATTCGGTTTCTGTCACCCATCCGATCCACCCTGACTTTCGAGCTTGTGGACGAAGTGGTGATCATGCCAATCAACAGCCTCGGAGACGGACGACAACTCGGCCTTCGTTCCGGCGACAAGAACTACCGGCTCCCGAATGTGACATCGAGAACTCTGAACGAGGCGTTTCTGTCGGACTTGGCGCCTCAGTTGCAGCGCTGGTGGTTAGAAGGTGGAGACGCCCCTTCGCAGAAGTACTGGCTCTGTCACTAGTAGCAATATCGCTCGAGGACGTAACGTCTTGGAGTGGGCGGTTTCGATCTAGTTATCTTGTCGTCGGGGTCTGCGGCCGCAGACCTATGGGCATTCGGCGAAGACGATCTTGCCGAGAGGATGCTCGCGTTCTGCGATGAGCGAATGTTGGCGGAATAGTCAACAAGTCACGAGCCTGTGATCGGGCTGATCGCACGAATCTCGGTGCAGACCGCTTCGAACTTCTCGAAGTACTGTTTGGCGAGTTGCTCCTCTGGCAACAAGAACAGCTCGTGCGAGACCAACAGGCCGAGGTCATGGGAGATCTGGCTCGCTTCCAACTTGTAGCCGGTGTGCAGGAGTTCTGCTTGCGCTAGATCGCCGGCGTTGCGCATGCCGCAATCGACCACCCACAGAATGTGGACGAGTCTCTCCCGGGACGCGAGAGAGTCTTCGCCCGAGTCGGTCATCTTTTGAATGATCTCGTCGGCTGCATAGACGAGCCATGACTCGTTTGCCGTCGGTGCCATGTGAGAGTTCTTGCACGTTGTGCTCGGGTGCCGTCGAAGGTTGGTCTGCACGAACTGGCGGCCGTTAGGTTTGAGTTGATGGGCATCGAGCGGCTTGAGGGTGGATCAGTTTGCAGGTTGTGGACGTCCTCGTTCTCCTGGGTATCTGGCGGATTGAGTGTCACACCGAGCGCCGTTCGTTTCGAATCGCACGAGGCGTCGTTCGAGATGCCCGCGCTGGACGACTGGCGTTGGAAGCTGCGCGACGTGAGCGTCGGCACATTGGCTCTTCTGCCTATGAGTCTGGAATGCGATGTCCGGGTAGATGGACGGGATGCTCCGCAGACCTTCACGATCCCTGATGAGAGCAGCTCGGCCTTCAGGGCGTTGTGGAATAGTTGGCGTTAGGCGTCCTCGAATCGGCCGGTAGAGCATTCATCATTGAGCTGCGCTCACCGGCCTAGCCCGCTAACAGAATCCGGACTCGGACCAGACGTGTACCTCACCGCTACTCCTTCGCCGGTGCGGAGAATGGCCACCGGGGGCCGAAGTCTCCGATCCACCACAGCAGATAACTCTGCGCACAGCGGTGAACGCCACAGACCCATTTCAAAGGTCCCTTGGAGCGTCGCACAGCGGTGAGTGCTGGATCACTCGTAATGAATAGGTCAGCAGTTCAATGCTGCCCTCGGGCTCAAGCTTTGAGAGACTCTGAAAAATGATGTTCTGGCCACGACGAAAATGGCGAAGTCGAGAGGGCCCAGGTGCGACTCGCACCGAGATGGATGCCGCTCTTCGGGAAGCAATTGATCGACATCTTCGCCCGGTCGGGTTCACCGGTAGTATCCCTCACCTCAGACGGCGTCTTGACGAGCAGGTTGACCTCATCTCGATCCAACACTTCTCTTCAGGGGGTAGCTTTGTGGTCGAAGTTGCGTGCGTCCCGCCGAAGCGCATAATTCTCGGAGGCAGAACTCTTGAGCCAGCGAGCATCCGGGCCATCGACGTCAGCAACCCGCGTCCCCGAATAGGTGCCGATAACTTCCCTCAGCGCGGCGATCACTGGTTTCAGTACGCCCCTCGCAACTACGAAGTTGAGTCAGATCGGTTGTTTCACTCGCCGGACACAATCGCGGAGCAAGTGATCCAACTATTGCGCGAACAGGCTGAGCCGTGGTGGCGAGTCCAGCCCTTCCCATCCTGAGCATTGCGTATCGCACACGCCCGCACTGCTGGAGAATCTGGCGGCGAAGTGGTGGTTCGCCTCAGCAAGTTACTTGAGCACAGCGGTTGACGGACACGCTCACGAGCGCAGCGCACCCATAGCGGACAACTATTAACGTCACTGGCATGCCACGAAGTCTCGTACCATTCGGGCTTCGTCCTGTTACTTATCGGCGACGAGGCGGTCGGCAAGTACGCCCCTACCTTTAGCGGCAGGCTCACCTGCCCTTGCGGTTGTACAACACATCCTGGAGCATGCTGATGACACGCCGAACTTCGTCGATCCGGTAGAACGAGGCGCCATCCGTTCCCGGTCCTCGCCAAAGGTCCAACGAGGCCTTGGGGCTGGCCGCTGCAGCCCAGATGTTCGTTTTGTCTCCGGCGAACTTGATCGTCCCACGTCCATTGGAGTCAATCGACGTGTCGAGACTCTTGATTGCTGAAAGTGCGTGCTCGTTGATTCGCTTGCCGTTGTCGAACACAACGATCGCACGTGTGTCGGTAAGGAGGTAAGACATCTTGGACCGAATCATCTTGTTGTGAACGAACCGGCCCACTGTGAAGTAGGCACCCGCGACAAGGAATGGCAGACCCCACACGCGGAAGAAGATCGGAGCGTCGGAAGTCCACACGGCGACGTTCCAGAAGACGGCGAAGCCTGCCCACATGATGGAGAAGGGAATGAGGTACGCGTCGAGTCCGCGGAGCGCGAAGAATCCTTGAAACGGTTGTCCGGTCCACCTGATCTTCTCGTCGGGCCGAAGGACGAGACCTGGTGGCAGGTGGCGCGGGTCAGGAAGCGTCTGCATGATTACAACAATCTTCGTCGTGTCATGCGACTGCCTCAAGCTTTTTGCCGAATTCAGGGTGGGCCGTCGGCGATCCAGATTCTGATCGCGTCGCAGTGATCGAGGTGTTGCTCATAACACCGCCCGCCATCTGGCCTAGCTGTGCTCGAGCCGTCGACAACACGATCGACCACAGCAGATAACTATGCGGACAGCGGTGAAGGAGCGCTCGAGATGTGCCTGGGTTGACTGTCAGTGGCCTCGGGTACAGTCGGGGCATGGACAAGATCTGGTCTGCTGATGAGTTGATGGCGAGGTCGCCGTCGGATCGACCTGCGTTATTCGATGCGAACGCGTCAAGAGATCTTGCGTCTATCCCAGAGCACCTTCTAGAGCGCGCTTGAGAGGGCATAAATGCCCACATCGCGCGAAGCGAGTGGGCCTAGTCATCAACGAGTGAGTGAGAGACGGCTCGTCCGAGTCGATCAAGGCTTCTTCGATGCGCTTGACGAGCAGCTTCGGCCTGAACGTGGCCCGAATGACTTCCTTGGCACCTCAGCGAATAGAGGCAGTCGCATGTGTCTCGTTCTCGGGCTCTCGAGGACGTAACGTCTTGGAGTGGGCGGTTTCGATCTAGTTATCTTCTCGTCGGGGTCTGCGGCCGCAGACCTATGGGCATTCGGCGAAGACGATCTTGCCGAGAGGATGCTCGCGTTCTGCGATGAGCGAATGTTGGACCTCTGGCGAACTGCCGCGCGTTTCTATGACGAGGAGCACCCGCTTCCGGTTACCGGTCGCAAGATCAGCCTCGGTCACGTGGTGGCATTCTCATGCATGTTGCACGTTGAGGGTCAGCTACGACCGCTGTCTCGCCAACGTCGGCGACCGCGCTCCTCGCTTCCGTCGCGATTCGAGGAGGCTAAAGCCAAGAAGCAGACCGAGCTGTCGGCTCTCCACCTTCGCCTCACTCACAGCGAGTAACTCTACGCCCAGCGGTCAAGGCGCAGGCCGTAGTTCAGGGCTTCCGAACGTGTCGCACAGCGGTGAGTGCTGCTTAACTCGCAATGAATAGGTCGGCATTTCGATTCTGCTCTCGGGCTCAAGTACTGAATATTCAATGATCTCGCCCGGCCTGCGAGTGGTCGTGGCCCGTCTCAGCGTCCGAGACAGGGCTGCACGTTGGGAAGACCGTCGGACTCGGCAAGGGACGCAGAGGTGCTCGGGATTGCTTGCAGCGTTCGGCGGGCGCCACCCTGATCGTCCTGCTCGGCTTGCAGCCGAGCCTGTCGGAGGAGATTCTCAACACGGCTAAGTGTGTCGTTTGTGCCGGTCCCCAAAAGCTCGGCGACTCGCTCGGGGTTCTCACTCCGTTCAAAGTCGGCTTGAAGCTGTGCGAATGCCTCCTCGGCGATCATGAGCATGGCTGGATCGATCCTTCCTGCGATCTCACCATCGCCCCTGTAGAGCTCGTGGTCGAATACGGCATCGAGAAAGCGGCTGCAGGCGGCATCAGGATCGATGAGCAGCGAGCCAGGCGGATTGTCGGTGAAGACTGTCTGCTCTTTATCACTTCGGCCGGACATCGCGATCATCACAACGATCAGAATCGCAGCAGCAGCGAGGGCGGCCGCGAAGGAACCTTTGAGCAAGCTTCCCTTCGATTCGCCGTTGTCCTCGGGCACGATCAACATTTCGGGCAGCCCGTCCCAGCCCGACAGCGGGTTAACAGACGGTTGGGGTTCGCCTGCCCCAAGCTCTATGTCGATACGTACGCCAGTTTCTTCTCCGGCGAGTGTGGCCTCGGCTAGGGACCACACGCGTGTTCGCACATCCTCGGGCGCTCGCAGGTCCGCTCCCAGATCGGACAGCATTTCGCTGGCTTCACGCTCGTCCATCGTCCACCCCCGCTCGTTCGTACGCTCGTTGGAGTTTCTTTCGGGCTCGGCCGAGAACGCTGTTTGTGGCCTTTGTCGAGCGCCCGAGTCGATGAGCGATCTCGGGAACCGTGTGACCTTCGACGTAACGCAGAACGAGCACTGTCCGTGACAGATCGTCTAGGCGATCGAGCGCGTCCACCACGCGCCAGCTCGTGTCGTTGGATGCCCAAACGTTGTGATCGGGAACTTGTGGCCGAAGCAGATGGAGCTTCGACGAGCGAATGGCGGTCGAGCGCCAACGGTCGATCACCTTGTTTCGGGCGACCGTCATCAGCCAGGCGGGCGTGACCTCGACCGAGCGTCCTGCCCGATACGCGGCTGCTGCGGCGCAGAACACCTCCGCAGCAATCTCTTCAGCATCGGACCGACCAACTCGAGTAACGGCGAAGCCGTACACGGAGTCGATCATCTCTTCATAGAGGGTCGACAGATCCTGATAGAGCGCCGACGGGTCGCCGGCTGCGCCGGGTCCATCGGGAATTCGCTCCATGCGGGTCATCACACCTCGTTCATCGTTCAGCCTCCATGAAATCATCGCGATCATTCCGTTGTCGAAGAACGATGAACCGGAAAACGACCGTGCTGAGCGAGAGGTGGCATCAAATGAAGGTTCTGGAGACGTTCAAGTCGTGGGGCCAGCTCGGGAGGAAACCCTCTTCCGCGTTGCTCCTATTAGTCGGCGCGATTCTGGTCGGCGCATGCGGTGGATCGAGTACAACCGAAGCGACGGCCGATCTGGAAACACCGATCCCCGAGACCACAGACACCACGATGCAAACAGAATCCGACGACGAACACACTGCTGGGGAGCCTGTGGGTGATGCTGGCTGGGTGATCGAGGTCGCCAGCAATGCCGCAGCGCTCTGGTCGGAAGACGCAGACTTGGTGCAACGGGTAGACCTGCTGGCCGGGACCGATGCGGTCGACCGCTTGCAGCGTCAGTTCGAGGATGAATCCGAGATTGTGTCAGGCCTCGGTGGCCAATTCCCTCCGAGCTCCCCAGCCGAGTACGAGTCCACCTACCAGGCTTTTCTCACCGCTTTGGACGACTGGTCGGCGGCGGCCACCAGTGGCATGCAAGCGATCGACGAACGAGGCGGCGATCTTCAGGACGAGCTCAACCTCATGGGTGACGACATCGGCCAGATCATGGAGGCTTCGGGTGCAAGCGACCTACAGCGGCAAGTGTTCACGGCCCGAGATGCAGCCATCGATGCATGCTTCGATCTTCAAACCGCGACGCAAGCGATCGAACCGGTCATCGTTTGCAGCGATGCCACGCCAGTTCCTGAACTCGTCGGCGATCGAATCAAGGTAGAGACGTTTCCGCCGTTCACGATGGCGGTCGACGATCCGGACTCAGTTCTCCTTCTTCCCGAAGGTGTAAACGTGGGGGGCAACGGGAATTTTGTGATTTCCTCGGCGGTGCAGCTCGCCGACCCGGACGGCACCTACTCGGAGATGGCGATCACCCCCATCGTGCCACCCGACGAACTCCAGGCTTGGATTGACGCGACAACCGTGATCTCCGTTGTTGATCAGGGAACGATGTCCGTCGCCGAACACGACAGCCGATGGTGGACGATTACTGGCAATGGTGAGGGGCTCGAGATTGCAGGGTCGAGCTTTGTGGGAATCTTTGCCTACGACGGGCGCGACATCCCTCAGCAGATCGGAACCAGCGACATGATCACAATCTGGGAGATCCCGCACCCCGACGCAACGGTGTACGTCTTCGTCAACAATCCGCGTGAGCTCTTCCTCGACGAAGTGCGCGGCGTGCTCGAAACGATCGCCTTTGATGTCTGATCTCGTGGCAACGTGACCAACAACGTAGGCCTATGAACGTGTCAGCAGTTCGCTTCTGCGCTCGGGCTCAGACCTTGACGACTCCGGTCTTCGGCGCCCAAGGGAACGTCAGCTGAGGATCACCAGAATCGAACCGGCGACGATTGCCGCCATGCCGCCCAGCATGATCGGTGTCGGCCGCTCCAGAGGGGCCCTGCCAATCAACGGTGCGGCGAACACAACGACTGGAGTCGAAATCTGAAACAACGTGACCGCTACGCTGATTTCGATCGCGTCAAACGCCTGCCACTGCGAGGCAATGGCCAGCCCTACGATCGTGCCGCTGAGCAGAATCCACGGCGCAACAGAACGGACAGGGCCCCCGGTTGCAGGCCGAAGACCGGAGCGCACCACGATCAGCCCGGCGATTGCCGCCCCGAACATCCCGATGGCTACCCCCAGCAGCGGAGCGGGAAGATCTTCAAGCCCACGCCGAATCATCACCGGGGTGAATCCCCAAATGGTGGCGACGGCAAGTGCATGCCACGGAATCTTCGAGCGTGCCGCGATCTGGCCGGCTGGCGCCCGCTCCCTGGCGATGAGTGCAACTCCTGCGCTGACCAACAACACACCGATCAGGATCACTGAGGTGAGTGGTTCGTCAAGAAAGAGCGCCGCGATCACGGTGCCGATGAGCGGGCTCGCCGAGATCACGATCCCCGTACGCGACGCTCCGATCCGCTGTTGACTCATGCCCAGCAATGTCCAGCCGCCAGTGAAGTGGAGCATGCCAGTAACAGCGAACAGCGCCGGAGCGAACCACCCCATCGTGCTCAGCAGAGACAAATCCTCGATTAGTAGACCCAGAACCGTCGTCAACGTGCCGGCGACCACCAGGATGCCCAAGGTCGCTCGAGAGGCGTCAATCTTTGATGTGGCCTGACGGAAGAACGCCTGGTGCAATCCAAAAAAGAGCCCAGCAAGCGCAGCCCAAACCACACCGTTCATCGAACCCTCTTCCCGTGCGCTCGATCGCTTCGAGACGCAACCTCAATCTCAGCCTGCAATCGTTTGCAACGACTGGGATTATCGCACAGATCTCGCTAGTCCTGCCTGCCCCTTGCCATTACAGTGCGCCCAGCAAGCAAGTAAGGACGGTACCGATGAACAAGAAGATCGCAGTGCTCGGAACGGGGGCCAACGGCAGTTGTATCGCCGCAGACCTCACCAACGCAGGACTCGACGTCGTGCTCATCGATCAGTGGCCGGCACACGTCGAGGCGATGCGCAGCTCGGGTCTACACATCACCTTGCGAGACGGCGAGCTCCATGTCGATGTTCGGGCTCATCATCTCTGCGAGCTTGCCTCGATGAACCAGATCTTCGACCTGGTCCTGTTGGTGACGAATGCCTACGACACGCGGTGGCACGCTGAACTCATCAAGCCGTATCTGGCCGACGACGGTCTCCTCATCGGCGTCCAGAACGGAATGACCGCCGGCATCATCGCCGAGGTGGTGGGACCGTCGAGAACACTTGGCTGCGTGGTCGAGTTGTCGTCCTCTTGTTTCACACCAGGCGAGATCAAACGAAATACGGCACCCGACCATACGTGGTTCGGCGTCGGCAGCTTCGACGAGACGACCAAAGGCAGGGAAGGTGAGGTCGCGGACGTGCTCAAACACGCCGGCAAGGTCGAGCTCATCGACGACATCCTCTCGGCGAAATTCATGAAGCTCGTGGTCAACGCGATGATCCTCGGGCCCAAGGCGATGGTCGGTGGCGAGCAGTCCGACGAACATCCGGCCGCCATGACCCACCTGATGATGCGCATTGGGCAGGAATCGTTGGCCGTCGGGGAAGCACTCGGCCATCCCGTGGTGCCGATCTTCGGCATGAAACTCGACGAGGACTTGGAGCCGACCGAGCTTCTACAGAGCCTCGTCGACAAGCTTCACCGCGACATCGGCCCGGCAGCTGGTGCCAACACGACGCTGCAAGACCATCTGAAAGGCCGCCTCAGTGAGGTGGACCTCATCAATGGTCTGATCGTCGAAGAGAGCGTGAAGCGCGGCATGACGGCGCAAGCCAACGCAGCCTTGGTCGAAGTGACACGACGGATTCATTCCGGGGAATTGGAACCCGATCCGGTCAACCTCAAACTAACGATCGACCTGCTCGAGGAAGCCGACAGCTAGGCCACGGCTCGCTGAAATGGGAATCGTCTTCGGGCTGCTGACCGCGGTCTTCTACGCATCCGCGTCGATCTTCGCCAAGGTTGGCCAGCGCAACACCGACGACGACGGCGTCTACACCACCGTCGTCACAAACGTAGTAGCGCTTTGCGTCGTGGCACTCTTTGTCCCTCGTCCCGAGTGGGACACCTATGCCATCGTCGCAATGTGTGCGGGTGGCATCGTCGGGACGTTCTTTGGGCGGTCCCTCATGCTGCGTGGTGTCCGTGTTGTCGGGCCAAGTCGCGCCGGTGCATTCACGACTGGGACCCCCGTCGCTGCCGCCGTTGCTGGGTGGATTGTGCTGGGTGAAGCGATCACGATCAGCGAGGCACTTGGTGGGTTGATCACCGTTGTCGGCTTGTTGTGGTTGGTCCGGTCACGACGAGCGCCAAGGGCCGGAGTGGAGGCGCCGCCACTCAAGGGATACTTGATCGCTGCTGCGGCACCGATGTTTTTTGGTGTCGCGTTTGTGATTCGAAAGCTTGGACTCGAACGGTTCGACTCACCGTTGCTCGGTTCCGCCATTGGAGCGGTGGCCGCGTTTGCCACACTTTCGATCTATGCCGCGGTGCGTGGCGACCTTGGCGAGAAGATCGGCCGTGTCCGCAACCTCAACCGGTACTTCGTCCTAGCCGGTCTCGGTACATCGTTGGCGCTGGTAAGCCAGTTCAACGCTTTCCGTACCCTTGAAGCCTGGGTGGTCGGCGTCTTCGCTAGTACACAAGGGATCTGGACGCTACTGATGAGCTGGGTCTTCCTCCGTGAAGAAGAACACATCGATCGCAACGTCGTTGGCGCGATCCTCGTGGTTGCCCTCGGTGTAACGGTGATCAGCCTGCAGACGTAGGGGAGCCCGTCAAGGCCGTCGCATCGAGGACTTGGCTTGCGACGGTCTGGTTCATGATGTTTCGTTGAGCTCTTCCTTCCACGTCCGGAACCGTTGGTGTTCGGTTCCTGAGGGTCCGCCGCCGCTGCCGGTTCCGTCGGGGAACAGTCGGAAGGTGTGGATACGGGTCAGGTCGGCTTCGTGGATGGCGACGTAACGCGAGTTCGCCTTGCTGGCGGGTCCGGCCCGCCACAACAGCCATGACCCGATCCTGCGTTTGTACATGATGTCGGTCTGGTCGATGTCGGTGCCGGCATCGAGCAACTCGGCGGGTGCCTCGATCCACGCTTCGGCGGGAATGTTGTACGTGGCGATTGGTAGCGGCGGCAGGTCTTCCGTGCGCACCGGCGTGTGGTCAGTGGGTCGTTTGTGGGCGGGTACGGGCCGGTCGCTTCGATCGTTCACTCCGACAGTCTGGCCGATGTCGGATCGCCGGGCGATGGGCTGCCCCTGCGTCCGCAGCCTCAAAACGGCCAGCCGCCAGGAGCTCGATACCAACCGGCGTTGCTGTTGCTTCGGACCCACGTCAGACCCTCATCGGCAAACCAGTCTTCGGATCGGCCCGCCTTGAGCACAACCCAACGGCGTGCCACCCGGCGAGCTTCGTGAACCCAGGTCTGCGAAAGCGGTTGCTGGTCGGCTACGTGGCGAAGGCGTGCGAATCCAGCGTCGGAGGCCTTGGGCTGCTCGAACATGGGGTCGATCAGAACGACGTCATAGGCGCCATCAGCGCACGCGCTCAAAAAGCTGATCGAGTCACCATGCCGGACTGCAATGCGTGCATGCCCGTCCTCGAGAGGTGCAGCATCGAGTCCGATCTGTGCGAGACGAAACAGCGCAAGCCCCGACTCCATCGCGTCGACTATGCCTGCAGATCCCACAGCCTTTGCAGCAACCCTTGCGTCGCGGCCCAGGCCGAATGTCGTGTCAAGTATCCGGTCGCCGGAACGGATTTCGCCAGCGCGAATCATGGGGTCGGCCTCACCACGGCCGAGCGACTGCATCCGTATGTAGGCCGTGCCGAGATGAAATCGCAAGGGACCATCCATCGTTGCGATGTGCATGTCGTCATTCGAGAACGTGAGTGCAACAACCGATGGCCCAACGATGTCGCTAATTGGTCGTCCGTCGCGTTCGACGAACTCAAGACCCCACTCGATGGCGCGTGATCTGGCAACAGCGACGACCGAAGGTCGGGCCTTGTGGCTCGTGGTGACGACGACTAGTGCTTCGCCTCTCACACAAGGAGTGTGACACGGAGCGCTCGCTGCGCCAAAGGCGATCTCAGCAGCAACCCTGTGTGGGTCAGACCTTGATGGTTTGTCCACCATCCAACGCGATCGTCTGTCCTGTTATGAACGCCGCTTCGTCGGACATGAGGTACGCGACGAGGGCTGACACGTGAGCGAACGTGCCGAGCTGTCCGCTTGGCAATTGTTCTTCGACGCCGGAGATGTGGTCTGCGGTGAAGACTTCCCGTAGGAGTGGGCTGTCGAGGAACCCAAGAGCAATTGTGTTGGCGGTGATCCCCGAGCCCAACTCGACCGCGAGGGCTCGCGTCAACGCGTTGACACCGGCCTTCGACGCGGCGTAGTTCGAGCTTCCCTCGCGGGCTCGAAGGCTGGTGTTGGCCGACATGTTGATGATCCGACCGTAACCTTTCGCCTGGCTGATCATGAGTCTTGCCGCCTGTTGGCTACAGAGGAACGGTCCCTTCAGATTCGTTTCGATCACTGAATCCCAATCGCCCTCGGACAAGTCGAGAATCGCGCTGTCGGCGTTGATACCGGCATTGTTGATCAGCACGTCGATACCGCCCAGACGGCCCTTCATCTCACTGAAGAGCCGAACAACATCATCGGATTTGCCGACATCGGCCTGCACTGCGTGCGCCTCACCACCGGACGCCTGGATCTCGGCAACCACGGCAAGAGCGTCCTTTGGTGATCGGTTGTAGTTGACGATGACGCTCGCCCCTTTTGAGGCCAGGTCGACTGCCAACGTGCGACCAAGCCCTCTCGATGCGCCGGTGATCAGCACGCGTCGTCCTGAGAAATCCATTTGCGTTCGATTCCCGAGCATTCAGTAGTTGAAAACGAGTGCGCCGCCAGCGGTGTACTCGTACACGCTCGGAGCGCCCACTACCTCGACGTTCTTCGTCCACGTAGCGTCGCTGAGTTGGCGAAGCTTCACACACACCGGGCAGGCGAAGATACGGCCACCACTGGTCACGAACTCCTCATGAAGGTCGGCAATGGATGGGGCTCCGGGAACATCGATGTCTTCGGCGGCGCCATCCACAGCGATCTCCACGCCGTGTTTGGTAAGCCACAGGACGGCCTGTTTCCCCGCGCGGAGGGCCTCCACCCCCATGAGGTAGGCGATCAGAACGTCTTCGGCGTCATCGGGGCCGTGGCTGAGGCCGATCAGAACCTTGCTATCGGCTGTCGTGGTGCTATCGGGTGTCGTGGTTGTAGTCATTTGGATCTCCTTGTTTTCGGGTTGGTTGTGTTGTGAGTGGTCAGGTCAGGCCGCTACCGCAGCGGCGGTGTTTTTGATGAACAGGCTGTCGAATTCATCGCTCGGATTGAGCGGCGTCCTGCCTGCTTCGAGACACCAGGTCGCGATATCCAGGCGGCTGAAGGGATCGCACGGAACCTCCAGCAAAGCGCCATCGTCCATCTCCTCGAGCGAGCGCTCGACCGCACTGAGTAGGTACTTGGTGCAGCCGTCGGGTGCGGTCATCACGACTGCATCGGGCTTGTAGTTGGTGGTCATTTTGGGTTCCTTTCGTTGATGGGTTTGCGAGCGAGAAACGAATAGCCGAACACTTCGAAGGCCCGGGCATTGCCCTCTCCGCCCGCTCCGCCGAAGGTGTCGACCGGTTCGCCGATCTCGACGTCGACGAAGCCGTTTGCCTCGATGAGGCGCTTCCAGCCTGCGCACGGCAGGCCACCGGCGATTCAACCGGTCCAGAGGTCGATGTGGCGTCGAGCCTCATCGGGGACCGGCGCGCTGTTCGCGATATCGGCGAACTGCAGCACGCCGCCCGGTCGGAGTACGCGATATGCCTCCTGCAGGACGAGGTTCTTGTCTGGCGCGAGGTTGATCACACCGTTGGAAATCACCACGTCGGCCCATTCGTCGTCGATGTGGATGTCTTCGATGTAGCCGTCGCAGAACTCGACGTTGGTCATGCCGATTTCGCCAGCGGTCGTTCGGGCTTTCGTGAGCATTGACGGGGTCATGTCGATGCCGACCACGTGTCCGTCAGCCCCCGATGCCCGGGCAGCGAGGAACGAGTCCATGCCCGCACCTGACCCGAGATCTACTACTCGTTCACCGGGTTCGATCGGACGCAGCTCGAACGGATTGGCGACTCCCGCGAACGATTCGACCGCCGCATCCGGCAGCGATTCCACCGCGGCCATGTCGTAGCGACAGCGTTCGGCGATTTCGCGGCCGGTGTGGAAATGGAAGTCGCCGCTAGGGTTCAGGGCGACCTCCGCGTACTTGAGCTGTACTTCGAGGCGGAGCTCGTCTCGGTCGACCGGGAGGTCTGCCGACGCAGTTCCGCCGAAGTACTCGGTGGCTTCGGTATCTGTCATGCCTCAACGATGAGGGCCCGACCTTCCCGAGACCTTCCCAACGTCTTCCCCACGAAGAGGGCAGGGAACGTAGTGTGGTTTTCGTGACAGAGGTCCGCATCACACTCCTCGGTGGGTTCCACGTCGAGTTCGGTAGACGCAGCATCACTACCGCCGACTTCGAGCGGCGGAGCGGGGCCGAATTGGTGCAACTGCTCTCACTCAGTCCCGGGCGTCGAATGCATCGCGAGAAGGTCTTGGATGCACTCTGGCCCGACGCTCCATTGGCCTCATCGGCCAATCGCCTGCACAAGGCTGCGACCTATGCCCGAAAGGCGCTCGACGTTGAGAACTCACTGGTGCTGCGAGGCGAGATCGTCGAGCTGTTGCCGGACATGCACGTGCAGGTCGATGTCGCGACCATCGCTGAAGCGGTTCGTTCGCCGAGTGACGACATTGAATCGGTCGTCTCGCTGTGTGGTGGCGAGCTCTTGCCCGATTCGCCCTACGTCGAGTGGACCGTCGTCGCTAGGGAGGAGAGTCGGCGCCAACAGATTTCGCTGCTCAAACAAGCTCGACACTGGCGGCGAATCATCGAACTCGATCCCGCCCACGAGGAGGCCTACATCGAGTTGATGACTCAAGCCGTGAACATCGGAGATCGCACCGACGCGCTTCTCTTGTTCCGCGACCTACAGGGAGCCCTCGACGAACACCTTGGCGTCGAGCCGAGCCACGAGGCCGTGGCGCTGCGCGATCAGGCCGAGTCTCTCGACGCCCAACGGGCCATGCAATCGAGCCTGACTGGCAATCGCGTACGGCGACCCGAGGTGGCGATCATCGGTCGCGAACGTGAGCGAGCCGAGCTCGATCTCGCCCGGCAGTCTCACCGGCTCGTCACCTTGGTCGGCGCCGGTGGATCGGGAAAGACTCATCTCGCGCTCCATACGGCTGCGGATGCCGCGGATACGTACGGCGACGACATCTGGGTCGCCGAGTTCGGGGAGATCCAAGACGACGCCGCGGTCGGGCAACAGCTGTTGGCCGCAATCGGAGGGCAGCGTCACACCGACACCTCGGTCGAAGAATCGATCGTTCGCACTCTCGCCGACCGCGCAGCGCTCCTCGTCTTCGACAACTGTGAACACGTCCGCATCGCCGCCGCATCTGTGTTGGGGTTGCTGCTGCAGAAGTGCCCCGAGGTGCGCATCATCGCCACGAGCAGAGAGGCGTTGGATGTGCCAGGTGAGCGCTTATACCCGCTGATCTCGCTCGCACGAACGTCGGCCGTCGAGCTCTTCTGCGCACGAGCCAGCGAGCAAGGAGTGGTGCTCGATCCAGCTGATGCAACCATCGATCGGATCTGCAGTTCGCTCGACGACCTCCCGCTTGCCATCGAGCTCGCCGCTGCTCGCATACGCTCGTCCTCCGTCGGCGAGATCGAGGACATGCTCGACGAACGGTTTGCGTTTCTCACCAGCAGCGGTGCCGAGCAGCGCGAGCATCACGAGACGCTCGCGGCCGCCATTGCATGGTCGATAGACGCTCTTGGACCCGGTTTGTTCATCACCATCTCGGATCTGTCGGTGTTTGCGGGTTCGTTCGGAATCCGAGCTGCTCGTGCGGTTGTCGGGCGTGACAACAACATCGATGTGGCCGCCCAGCTCGACGAACTCGTTCGTCGCAGCGTCTTGCTTTGCGTCGATGTGGATGGGGAGTCGCGCTACCGCCTGCTTGAAAGCGTCCGGCTCTATGTGCGTGGCCTCTCGCCGAACGATGACGCGGCTGATCGGCACCTCGACTACGTCCTCGAGCGTGTTGGGGCCCTCGACCGGGACCACGACGACCGCCCCAGCGCAGCCATCGCCGCGTACAGCGATGAATGGGCCGATATCCGTAAGGCTTTTGCCCATGCGGCTGACACTGGTCAGCGCCTCAAGGCGGTGAGACTCCTGTCGCACTGCGGTGTCGCCGCATTGATGCAAACGCGGTTCGAGTATCTCGATTGGGCGGAGCGAGTGTTCACCCCCGAGGTCGAACCGGCCGATCCCGTCGAAGCGCGCGCTGTCGCCGGGTGGGCGGCACTGCTTGCACTCCGCAGCGACTACAAGCTGGGCAGCGAGCTTGCCGAGCGGGCACTCGCCGCAGCGCCAGACGACGACTTGGCCCGTACCGCTGTTGCTTGGAGTCACTCTGCGGCTGGTGATGTCACCGAAGCAGATGATTTGCTTCGAGAGCTGGTCGACGTCGCTCCGACGAATCCAAGCATGCTCCGCGCCAACGCGACCGTGCTTCGAACGATCTTCGCCGTCATCAACGGCCGTGTCGCGGTTGCGGAAGTGGAAGATCTCCGGCTGTATGCAGCTGCCGGAGATGATGTGTACGAAATGGCCTTGCGGTTCGTCACCGGTTGCAACCTGATGCGATCCGACCCCGGTGCCGCTCTCGTCGACTTGCAAGCGTCGGAACAACTTGCCGATCGCCTTGGGTTCGACATGTGCTCGATCGCCAACAGGAGCCTGTTGGCGATCGGTACCACCCGCATCGGGTCGCCGACAGAAGGGCTCGAAGCAGTCCGCGAAGCGCTCTCGTGGGCGGGAGAGCGGGGCATGTGGTCGTCAGCGCTCAATGACCTCACGACCGCGGCGATCGTGCTCGGTCGGGCCGGTCGACCCGAAGTCGCTACCATGTTGCTGTCAGCTCGCGAACATTCTGGCTTTGCCCAGGGGTTCGGGACGGCTCGCTCCGGTGTCGCCGAGCAGGTCCGCCCAGACGATCCCGACTTGTTCGAGCATTGTTGGAACAGAGGTCGCACGCTGTCCCCACGCTCCGCCACCATGTACGCAGTCCGCACCATAGACGAGCTGCTGGCTGACGACTGATTGTGCGAAGCCGCCCTTCTCACGCCCACGCGGATTCGGGCCATGTCATACCATTCGAGCACTCTTGGCCAAGGGGTTGGATATCTGAAATGCTGGCACGCACATGCCGCTCCACCACGTTCGAGCCGAAGCGAATACGGCAGACGTCATCATCATCGGTGGCGGTTTCACGGGGGCCGTTGCTGCGCTGAACCTTGCGGATCATTCGACGCGCCCGCTGAACATCACCGTGGTTGAACCCGAGGAGAAGGTGGGCTTGGGCGTCGCCTACGGCACGACGGACCCCGACCATCGTCTCAACGGAGCGAGCGCGGTTCACCTGGTGTCTTTGTCCGATCCGGGCCACTTCACCCGCTGGCTCGTCGAGAGTGGCGCGGTTGACCGGGATCCGGAGTCGAGGTTTGGTGCGGCCATCTTTCCGAGCCGGAGCGAGTTCGGGGCCTTCATCCATGGGGAGGTATCCGCTGCTATCGCTGACGGTCGCTCAGGAAGTCAGATCACACATCGTCGCGATCGGGCGTCCAACATCGACCCTTCAGGTGACGGGGTGAGGGTTCATCTCGGCTCGGGCGAGGTGATCGACGCGGGACTCGCGGTGCTCACCACCAGCAACGCCCCGCCAGCCGTGCCTGCCGGGGCGCAGTCGCTTGCCACGGCGCAGAATTTCGTGCGCGATCCGTGGGCACCCGATGCGCTCTCGGCTCTGCCGGAGACCGGTCGTGTGCTGATCATCGGCATGGGCCTCACGATGGCCGACGTGGTGGTGTCGATCCGTCGGGATCGCCCGAACCTTGACATCGTGGCCGTGTCCCGGCGTGGATTGCTTTCCACGTCGCGGGGTGCGACCGCAGCCTCGAGTGTCAGCATCGCAGACCGTCTTGCGATCCAACCGCCCACGTTTGTTGCCCGAAATGGCCATGTCGAGACCGTGCGAGGGTTACTCCGCGCCGTCCGAGCTCATGCCGCGAAGTTGGAAGCCGAAGGTGGCTCGTGGCATGCCGCGTTCGATGAGCTGCGCGATGCCGCCAACGTGGTCTGGCCGCAGCTGAGCCGAACCGAACAGGCCCGCTTCGTACGTCACGTCTGGCCCTACTACGAAGTGCATCGCTTTCGCTTCGCGCCTCAGACCGAACGTGTCATCGCCGATGCCCTTCAGGACGGCATGCTCGCTCTCGAAGCGGCACGGATTCTTGGTGGACGCGAGACCAGTGTCGGACTCGAGGTTTCGCGTCGCCGCCGAGCCAATGGGCGAGAAGTCACTGAGATGTTCGATGCGGTCATCAACTGCACCGGCCCGGAGCGCAAACCGCGCGCCAGCGGTGACCCTTTGCTCGCCGACCTCGTCGATCGTGGCGTCGTCGTCCCCGACCCCAACCAACTCGGGCTGATCGTCGATGGCTCGTTCTGCGCGATTGATTCTTCAGGTCGCGCCAACCCTCGTGTGCGCATCGTTGGCCCGCTCGCCCGGGGATACTTCGGCGAATGCAGCAGTTCGCCCTTCATCGTCGCCCGATTCACCGAAGCGCTGCCCTCGATGTTTGAGGTATTGGACAGCGAGTAGAGGTGCGAGTCGTCGATAGTCTCGCGAGTTGAAAATCAGCTAGGCCAAACCGCTTCAGCACGGCGGGCGGCCTCGACAATCGGAGTGGCGTCAATCGTCACCGAAGTTTCACCGACTCCTTGCGCTGGCCATGTTGCATGCACCGCGATCTCGCCAGCGGGTGGCAGAGGCCACATCCATTGCTGGAACGACCAGCTTCCGCGGCCGCCACCGCCTCCCTGCGAAACCACGATCGGGCCAGGGGGCGGTTCGTCAGGGTTGCCGAACGGCAGGGGTCGCAGATTCGTCCATTTCGAACCATCGGCAAATTCCATTCCGAGTCGCAAGAAGTCTGGGTTGTCGAGATCTGGGCCGAAGTCGTGCGACTCCCACGGTGGATCCCACTGCGCACGTGACTTCAGGTCAGGCTCCCGAATCCACAAGTTCAGCGTGAACTGGAGACCGGTCTGGAACGCATTGAAGTGATCGAAGATGAGTGCGGCCTTCTCGTTTCGAAACACGACGGTGGAACCAGGAACCGACCCGGCAATGACAAATTCGGGCGGTCCGAACCATGGATGCATCACAGGCTCCGGGAGTACAGGTAGCTCTGGAATCTCGCCGACATCGTCAAAGAAGCTCATTTTCGGAGAGTAGTTCAGAGTGCGATGTGAAACTGCCGACCTTCGAACGCCGCTCACCAACATCAACCAAACGCTCGCACGTCAACTAGTTGCGTCGCGGCGACGTTGAGACGACAGTTGAGCTATGGGATCGAAGCCTGTGTCCGCCGGAGTCGGCGAGATGATCGAGATCCAGTTGCAGGAGACCTCCGCCCCTCGCCACGTGCAGAAACCACTCCGCCCGGGGGTTCTGATCACCATTGTGGCGGCAGCGGTGGCGTTGGTGTGGCTCCTCGTTCTCGTGGGAAGGCCTGCGATGGAAGGTGCTCAGGTCGAGGGCAACCCCGAGATACGCATGGCGAGAGCGAGCGAAATGACGTGGCATGACCTCGTCTCCCGGACGGGAGAGGAACGGCCTGGGTTCCCTGAACCGATGGTGTCGAGGGCTGACCATATCTGCATCGGCTTCGGCAGGGTCGACTTCACGCGTGAGGAGCGACGGCCAAGTGTTGCCCGCTGCGTCGAGCCGCCCGAACTCCGATCGGTCGGTCCAGGGGCGATCGCGACGCTCATGACATTGGCGAGCGGCCTCGACACGTGGCACTTTCTCGAAGCGGCGACTCCGGTCGATCGGGTTCGGGTCGAGATGGCTGAAGGTGAAACGCTGAGTCTTGACCGGATTTACGTCAGTGGGTCGACGTTCGCGCTACGGCTCCCGAATGAACGTGAGCTGAGGGAGATCGCATGGTCGAGCGGCTCCCGTGAGTGGCGGTGTGCTCCGGAACCGTCCGTGTGGCAGACATCGGTGTTCTGCCCGTCGTGAGAGGTCACGCAGCTTCAGGGCACCAAGACCTCTCGGCCGACCGCTGAGCCGTCGGCGACCCGGGCCTGGAGGGCCTCTGCCTCTTCGAGCGGGAACGTGCCAGCGATGATCGGTGTGAGCTTGCCGTCCGCGACAAGATCGACCACCGTTTGTAGCTCGGCGGCCGACACATTTCGTGAGCCTCTGATCTCGAGTTCTTTGCGGTAGATCAAACCGGTGTCAATCTCCCATGCAGTACCGGTATGCGAGCCCACGATCACCATCTGGCCGCCCTTGGCGAGAGACGCGAACGTGTGTGGCATGGTGGCGGTTCCGACCAATTCAAGTACCCCGTCGACGCCCCGACCGTCTGTCCATTCCATCGCAAGATCGGGTAGGGCACTTGCCCCAACGGCATGCTCCGCTCCTTGGGCCAGGATGGCCTCGTGCTTGTGGGCGCCGATATCGACACCCATGACGCGGGCGCCTCGCATGACACCGATCTGCACCGCATGCAGGCCAACCCCGCCACCGGCGCCGGTCACGATGAGGAAGTCGCCTTCGCCGATGCCCATCCGTGAGACGAGCGCGTGATACGGCGTGCCCACGGCGTTGGCGAGCACTGATGCCTCCGGGAAGTCGATGCTCTCGGGGAGCCGTACGAGGTTGTGCGCCGGCATCAACGTGTATTCGGCGTAGCCACCCCACGTGTTGACCCCGATGTGTCCACCGAAGTTCTCACAGATGGTCTCGCGGTCGCCCTTGCAGCGACGGCACTCGCCGCAGACGAGGTAGAGCGTGGTGGCTACCCGGTCACCGGGAGCCCAACCTTCGACTCCCGACCCGAGTGCGGAAACTTCGCCTGCGATCTCATGGCCGAGGACGTGGGGGAGTGTGGCGCGTTCGATGCCGCCTTTGCGGATAGCGATATCGAACCGATCGACCGCACACGCCCGCACCCGCAGCAGAACCTCGTCTTCACCCGGAACCGGGAGCTGTACCTCACGCAATTCAAGCGGTCCATCAGGCTCTTCGAGCACCATGGCTCGCATTGTTTTCGAGAGGCTCATGAATCACTCCTAGCACAGAGCTCATGTGGCGTTCCGACGATTTGGTTCTGGCGAGCGAGCCATCCGACAGCTCACGCGATGTCAATGAGAACCTTGCCGACCACTTGCTCTTCCACCGCTTCTTGGGCAGCCACGGTGTCGTCCAGTTTGAAACGATGAAACGGTAGCTCGCTCAATGCCCCACGTGACAGGGCATCGGTGATCCCAGACACAGCTGCGGTCAAGGCTTCCTCTCCGACGTCGTACAACATCATGAATCGCAGGTTGTGGTTGCCAAACATGAGAGGCACGACATTCAAGACCGGGTCAACCGCGTCCTTTGAGTAGCAGATCATGGTTCCATGCGGAGCTAGGACGGCAGTATCGAGGGCCGCGTTGGCGCCAAACGCGACCTCGACGATTCGGTCGACACCATCGGGCGCCACTGCCTTGATCGCTTCGACGGCGTCACCGTCTTTGTAGTTCACGACGACATCGGCACCTGCGGCGACGGCCAGCGCTGCCTTCTCGGGCCCGCTGACCGTCGTGATCACCCTGGCCCCAGAGTCTTTGGCCAATTCGATGGCGTAGTGGCCAACGGCGCCGGCGCCTCCGGCGACCAGCACGGTAGATCCGTCGATTGGGCCATCGGAGAAGAGGGCATAGTGAGCGGTCATCGCGGGTACACCCATGCAGGCGCCCAAGTCGAAACCCACGCCTTCTGGCAGTTGCACCGCGCGTTCGGTAGGTACAACGGAATACTCCGCCGCTGTCCCGAACTGGCGGCCGGCGGTCGCGAAGTAGACCCACACTTCCTGCCCCACGCGGGATTGGTCGACACCCTCCCCAACCTCGTCAATGACTCCAGCACCGTCCTGATGGGGAATCACAAACGGAAACTGCATGGGTCGACTGCCTCGTCGTGCCTTCCAATCGGTTGGGTTGACGGCCGAGACCGAAATCTTGATCCGAACCTCTCCCTGACCGGGCATTGGTCGGTCCACAATGCCGACTTCAAGTACTTCTCGCGCGTCACCAAACGATCGATAGAAGGCGGCGCGCATCATGTTGGAAGGGGCTTCGTCCATCTTGTTGAGACTAAGCCACGAAGGCCGGGTGTCCAGGACTGCGCGGACGCTGAAACCCTACGGGGAGCGCCCGTTATCGATAATGGTGGTGGGCGCTAAATTCATCACGAACACAATGAAACCCCTCTGAATATGGTCAAGCAGGCATCGTGAGCTGGGGTACTATTCGTGCTGGTCGAGAGGCAGCGCGGATGGAAGAAGTCGAAGCAGAACGTGCGCGCTGGAGCACTTGGATTGCGCTCGCAGCGGTCGCCTTGGTCGGCTGGGCCGTGCTCGACGCAGGGTTCGGTCTGGGTGCACAGGTTGCGCCTCAAGAGGTCGTCTTCAACGAGATTCACTACAACCCCGCCGAAGGGGGCGTCGAATTCATCGAGTTGCACAACGTAGACGATGAGACGGTCGATCTCGCTGGCTTCGATGTCGCCGGACTGGTCACGCTGCCCGACGGCACCTCGCTTGAACCCGGCGCCTTCTTGGTGGTCACTGCTGATCTCCCGCTATTCGAAGCCCTGAACCCTGGGGTCGTGGCTGTTCAATGGAACGAAGGTGAAAGCCTGGACGACGCCGGACAGAACCTTGTCTTGGTGAATGCCGTTGGTGAAACGATCGATGAGGTCTCGTACGAGGACGGGTCTGTCGATCCGCTTGCGCGGTACACCATCGACGAGCTGATCGAGGGTTCGATTGGTGCTGGTGATGGCGGCAACCCCAACCAAGCCGACCCCATGGGTCTCCATGACGCCCCTCTGTATCTGCCTGAAGGATGGAGTTGGACGCAAGGGCCAACGCGCAATGTCGAGTGGGGAACCTTCGGGACCGGTAGTGCGCTACTCGCCGAGTGGCGGTGCGGGGTGATTCCCGAGTTCGGCCACGTCCCGCCGGTCCCGTTTCGGATCAACGTCCGCAACGCCTCGTACTGGCAGTTCGCAGACGACACATGGACGAAGGGTTTCGACGTCAACCTGCTGGGTGGGCACCGGGGCAGCTATCTCGGTGAAGCCGGTGTACTGAACGGCGACCCATTCTCGAACGACGACAATGGCCGAATCCAGTGGCGCTTGGAAGATGATGGGAGCTTCTCCGCTCCGTGGTCACCCGAGGCATTGATGATGCATTTCTGGGCGTCGCAGCGATTGCCAGCGCTCCCCGGGCAGACCGCCGAGTTGTCGACGAGCGAGTTCCGATTGCAACAGCCAGACGACGAAACCGTCGACCTCTCGACCGTCAAGGTCCTCTTTCAATGTGGTGTCGACTACTACAACACCCAAGGTGGCCAGGGGACCAAGGTGCCTGGGCCAGGCATCGGCAAGTATCACGCAGCATCGGAAACGTGGCAGCCAAGCCTGTGGGTCACGCTGCCTCTCGATGCGCCAGCAGCCTCGACCGGTGACTTCCGAACCTGGCTCACGTCAAACTTGCCGCCGATTGTCCAAGAGGTTGACGATGACGACGTCGGATGGCCAACCGAGCCCGCCGGGACCGGTTGGTCGCTCGAGCTGATCGACCCAGAGCTCGACAACAGCTTGGCGAGGTCGTGGGCCGGGTCCGGAGTAGAGGGGGGAACGCCCGGAGCCAGTCCATTGCCCCGCTGCAACGGTCTCATCGTCACCGTTGACATTGGCGCGGGTGATGTGCCGACCGATGGTCCCGATGTCATCTTGGGCACCGACGGCGCGGATGTGATCAACGCTCTCGAAGGTGACGACACCATCTGCGGAATGGGCGGTGAGGACGTCATTTCAGGCGGCGGCGGTCTGGACACATTCCTCGGTGCCGCAGGTGTAGCCAGTCCCGGGGGTGTCGCCGAAACCGCGCAGTGAAGTGAGGACTAGCTCCGCCCGGAGACGTTCTCAATCCGGTTGGCCGGGCAGTGAGCGGAGGGTCGACAGGAATTCCTGAGCGTCGATGGTGGCAAACGCGGCCGCCACGCCGGCATCTGTCGCGTCCTCGATGCGTTGTCGCGCAGCGATTCCGTCTGGTGTGACAACGTCGTTGGCGACGTAGCCGAGATCTCGAAGCTTCTGGCTGTATTGGACCGGCGCCTGCATGAGCGATCCCGCCCAGGCATCGGTGAGAGCCTCGATCTCGGATGGCTCGAGTCCGTGCGAGCGCCAGGCGTCGACATGCGCTTCGTTGCGGAGAAGCCGCAGTGCAGACAGCCGCTGCCAGAAGCGCCGATACGGATCGGCTGACTCCTCGGATGTCGTTGCCACCTGCAACAACCCGTCGCGCAGGTCACCCGAATCGATCACCGTTCTCGCCATCGCGGACGCGCGTGCAACCGCGTCTGCTTCAGCAGACCAAAGAGTGCGACAAGCGTGGACCATCTCTGTTGCGATCTCGCCGCCGATCGCTGCCAGTTTCTCGCTGACGATGAGTCGGTCGTCGTGCGGGATCAAGTATTCGCCGCCGACCAGCTCGTGGAAGAACGCCTCGAGTTTGTTCTGCGGCCGATAGATGTAACGACGCCTGATGAAACTCTCGCTGAGGCGGTCGGGAAATGACAGGAGGTTGATGAGGGGATTGAAGGCCCCCGCTGACAGCGCGGACCCAGACGCGAGATGGGTTCGCCGCGCGCGCACTGCGTCACGGATCGTCCAGACCAGACGGTCTACCTCGGAAGCGATCTCGCCGGCCAACGTCACGTCATCGATCGTAGGCAGCCGCGAGCCGGCGCGACCAGTACCGAAGATGTGGCCCCGGGTCACCTGTTCTCACGGAAAGTGAGGTACCACTTGTTGTGTGTCGATCTTCAAGCGCTTTCTTCTAGTAAATGCCGCGATCACTACGCTTCTTCTCGCGGGCGTTTATGCCGCCGGAGCCGCTGTCGATCCAACCGCGTTCGTCGACGAGCAAGTAATGAGCATGCCTGCGGAGACTCTGGCGGGTGACTGGCTTCCCGATGGTCGTCTCTTGACCATCACGAGGCCCGGCCAAGTGACTCTCGTCGATCCTGTAGCTGCGACTTCCACCGTCGTCCTGACGATGAACGATGTTGGCACAAGGGGCAACCGTGGTGCTCCCGACCTCGAGCTGCATCCCGACTTCGAGAACAACGCCCAGTTCTTCGTGTATCACCTGACCGCAGCCGAGCCAGCTGCGCTGAAGATCGTGCGATTCACGCTCGACGAGAACAGTTCAACCAATACGGCCAACTCCATCCAACAGGTCTGGGAAAATCCGGGCCCCGATCATTCGCAGGACTTCCACATTGGCGGTTCGCTCGACATCAGCGGTGACGGAAAACTCCTGTTGACGATCGGTGACGGTCTCATCTCGGCACAGGCGGCCACCCTCGACAACGTGTTCGGCAAGGTCATCCGCCTGAACCTCGATGGATCACCCGCGTCAGACAACCCTTGGTTCAACGACGGTGATGGAGACACGCTCGCCGACATCTGGGCGTACGGTCTCCGCAATCCGTTTCGTGCACACGTTGATCCGGTGACTGGAATCCATTGGGTTGCTGATGTCGGGGGCAACGTTGCCTCTGAGGCGTACGAAGAGGTGAACCAGATTGTTGAGGGTGGCAACTATGGATGGCCTGCCTGCGAGGGGCCTCTGGTCAAGCAAGGTGCGCAGCAGGGCGCTGACTGTCCGGCCGGCGTCGCCGGACCGTGGCACTACTACGACCACTTCGACGTCGGTCGATCGATCACCGGTGGGGAGGTTTACCGAGGCACGGCCATGCCCGTGGAGATGCGTGGCAGCTACATCTTCACGGACTACATCAAAGATGTGATGACCTGGGTCGAAGTCAATGTCGACGGTTCGGCAGGAACTGTCAACGAGATCGACATGATCGCTTCGTCTCGACCTGTGTGGGTGAGCGTCGGTCCCGATGGCTGGATCTACTACTTGCGATATCACCCGACCGGTGGACCGATCTACGAGTTGCGGCGGCTTCGGTACACGGGCGTCGTCGATCAACCCCCCGTCGTCAACTCGATCTCTGCGATTCCGGAGGTGGCGATGCTCGGGGAAGCAATCGCGTTCTTAGCCGACGTTGAAGACCCCGACCTCGACCCCATCAGCTACGAGTGGGACTTCGGGGACGGGAGTTCGTCGACAGATGCTGCGCCTTCGCACAACTATGGCGCGCCCGGCCCGTACTCGGTCTCGTTGACGATCACTGCGAATGGTGCACAGGCGACGTCTGCGCCATTGAACGTCTTTGTGGTTCCGAGTGAGTGCAATGGTTTGACGCCGACGATCGATTTGAATGTGACTCCGGGTGCGGTTGCGACGGGTGGTGCGGATGTGATTTTGGGTACGCCTGGTGCGGACGTGATTTCGGGGTTGGGTGGTGGTGACACGATTTGTGGTCTGGGTGGTGATGACACGATTGCTGGCAATGGTGGGGATGACACGATTCTTGGTGGTGATGGTGCGGACACCATTTATGGGGGTCCGGACGCAGACACGATTCGTGGTGGGGCTGGTGATGACATCATTCAGGGCAATGGTGGTGTTGATGTTCTGAACGGTGATGCCGGTGAGGACACGTTGTCGGGTAACGATGGTGATGACACGCTCAATGGTGGCCCCGACAACGACACTCTGTATGGGGTTGCTGGGGTCGACACGATCAATGGTGACGGCGGTGCTGACACGATTCTTGGTGGTCTTGACGATGACATCATCAATGGTGGTGATGGTGACGATTTGATCTCGGGGAACGCCGGAGCGGACATCATCAATGGTGACGCTGACAATGACACCTTGTATGGCAGCACTGAGGGCGACACGATCAATGGTGGGCCTGGGTTGGACATCATCTTGGGTGGCACGGGTGATGACGTCATCGATGGTGGCCCTGACCGTGACTTGATCTCGGGTAACGAGAACGATGACACGATCAATGGTGGTGCCGGTAACGATGACATCTTTGGTGTCGACGGTGCTGACACTCTCAATGGTGATGGTGGTATTGACCTAATCTTGGGTGGCAACGGTGATGACATCATCAACGGTGGTACCGAGAACGATTTGTTGTCGGGCAACGCGAACAACGACACCATCGATGGTGGTGATGGTGATGATGAAATCTACGGTGTGACCGGTGACGATATTCTCACTGGTGGTGCCGGTTTGGACATCATCTTGGGCGGACCAAACGACGACACCATCAACAGTGACGGAGACAGTGAAGTCGACCAGGTATCGGGCAACGCAGGTGTAGATACCTGCAACGCAGACACCGGACCAGGTGTCATCGACGCCGTCTTCCAATGCGAACTCCCCTAAAGACAGACTTCTGACCTTCGACGATCACTCGGAGTTCTGGGGCTGAGGGGATTCGCATTCTGTGGCGAAATCCTTAAGCAAGGCCCACGTAAAGTAGGTTACAGAAATGTGATTCGCTGGCTACGCGGTCTTCTGCGTTGTTGGCTTGAATTGGGGCAACCGAAAGTGGGCGTGATGGTGGACTTCGCGGGCGGCGTTCGTGGTTTCAAGATGTTGGCGTTTTTTGGCGCCATCTCGGTGTTGGCAAGTCTCTTTGCGGTCGCTCCCTTCATTGGCGCGGGTGCAGCTGAAGGCGATGTCGTGATCAACGAGATCTACTACAACCCTCCGATCACCGATGATGCCGACGCCGAGTTCTTGGAGCTGTACAACCCGGGAGCCACGGCGATCGATCTGACCGGATACACCTTGGATGACTCTGGTTCGGAACTTGCGGGAACCACATTGACGCTGTCGGGATCGCTGGCCGCGAACTCCTACGCGATCATCACTCCCGTCGGATACGACGCGATGGCCCGGTGGGGTGTCGAGCCGATCGCGTTCGCTGCCTTTGGCTTGTCGGGTGGTGGAGATTCGCTCACGCTCAGAGACTCGGTCGGCGCCATCGTCGATCAGCTGACCTACGACGACATCGCTCCATGGCCCACGGCGGCCGACGGGGCAGGGCCCTCCGCCGAGCTCATCGATTCAGCGAGCGACAACTCGCTCGGTGTCTCGTGGGCCGCCTCCGTTGGCGGCCCGACACCAGGGATGGTCAACTCCGTCACCGTTACGCCGCCCTCGGAGCCAATCTCTGGTGTGGTCGCGACGCCGTTCGAGCCGGCCGTCGGCGAACCGATCACTGTTGTCGCCACCGTTCCAGGTGGTGGCGCGAACCCGGTTCTGACATATCAGATCAACTTCGACGGCGAACTGAGCGTCACGATGTTTGACGACGGGACCAACCAGGACGTCACCGCAAATGACGGTGTCTTCACTGCAGTCATTCCAGGCCAGAGCGCAGGTGACCTTGTTCGCTATCGGATCGTTGCGCCCACGACTGGTGACACATACCCATCGATTGACGCTCGAAACTACGAGGGCGTTGTGGTCGACGATCCCGCAGAGATCCCCACAGGTCTCGTGAATATGGAGTGGTTCATTCCCGAGGTCGACTACAACGCGATGTGGGCAGACCTTGCGGCGAAGATACTCATCCAGGGCTCAGTCCTCGCGATCGACGGCGTGGTCTATGACAACATGGCGGTCAAGGTCCGGGGTGGCAACTTTGCGCTCGAGAACTTCGACAAGCAGGGCTTGAGCTTCGACTTCGCCGGCGGCGTCAACCTGAACCGCCCAGACATAGTGCCGTATCCCATCGATGAGTTCGCCTTGAGCGCGGAACGAGGCTGGACGTATGGCCGTACGTCGAGCTCATGGAACCTGTTCTATGGCGCGGGATTCCCAGAAGTTTCTTCCCAACACGTTCGCGTGCAACGCAATGGCGAGTTCTACGGGATCTTCCGTTTCTCGGAGAAGCTCGATGGAGCTTGGCGCGATGCTGCGGGGATCACCGGTGACTTCTACAAGGCAGTCATTCCGGGGTTCGCGGATCCGGCGACCGGCTTCGAGAAGAAACAAAACGACGAGAACCAGCAGCCGGTCATCGACTTCTCCAATGGTGTGAAACTTCCAGACGGTCCTGCAAAGACCGATTTTCTCTACGAGGAGCTCGATATTCCGAGTGCGGTGAACTTCCTTGCCGTCACAAACCTCATCGGCAACTTCGATACGGCGAATCAGAACTTCTACCTGCATCAGGACACGCTGGGCACCGATCTGTGGCAGCTGTATCCCTGGGATCTGACGAACACGTTCTCCAATGGCAATACACCCTGCGGCTACGGGGCCCTCGAAGTCAGCTGTCGAAACAACCCCCTCTGGAAGGCCATCGACGCCGTGCCCGAGTTCAACGAGATGGTGTGGCGTCGCATGAGGACGCTGATCGACAGTCCAATGGCCGACGGTGAACTCGAGGGACTGTTCGATGCGTACGCCCCCCTCGTCAGTTCTGCAGAAATCGTCAGAGACGGACAGGAGTGGAATGAGTCTGCCTATCGGACTCCGGCTCAGATCAACACGGAAATCGATCTGCGGAGAGGCTTCTTCCTGAACGACAGTCGGCTTCCAGCGAGCCAGGGCGCTGGATCAGGAATCGTCATCAACGAGTTGACGCACAGCCCAGCGTCCGGACCCGAGTTTCTCGAGCTGCACAACCCGACGTCGCAAAGCGTCGATCTCTCCGGGTGGACCATCGACAATGCGGGTGCGACGTTGCCGGGCGGCACCGTCATGTTGCCGGGCGACTACCTCATTCTGACCGACAACATCCCGGCATATCAGGCCGAGTATCCATCGGCGCCGAACGTGGTCCTCGTGCAGTACGACGGAGGTCTCCGGGGCGGCGGTGAGTTGCTCGAGCTCAGCACTGCCAGTGGCACGGTTGTCGATTCTGTCGACTACTCGAACATCCCGCCATGGCCAACCGAACCAAACGCGGGAACGGTGACGCTGTCGTTGACCGACCCAGCGCTCGACAACGCGGTTGCCTCATCGTGGGGCATCTCAGATGGCCCTGGAACGCCAGGCGCACTCAATGACACCGTCCCGTCGGTTCCTCCGGTACTGCCGGCGCTGGTCATCAATGAGGTGCACTACAACCCGGCGGCTGGTGGCGTCGAGTTCGTCGAGATTCGGAGCCTCGAGCCCGGCGTCGTCAACGTTGAGGGCTACGACCTCGACGGGATGATCACGTTCCCGCCGGGGACAGAGATCGACGCCGATGGCTACCTTGTCGCAACCGCGAATCTCGCCGTCTTTCAGACGCTGTACCCAGGTGTTGCCGCGATCGAGTGGGTGGCTGGCCAGACTCTGAACAACGGAGGGGAAGGTCTCGATCTGGTGACCGCCGCCGCCGTCGTCGTCGACGACATTGACTACGGCAGCGTTGCGCCGTGGCCGACAACCCCCAATGGTGGCGGACCGTCGCTCGAGTTGACCGACCCGACGCTTGACAACAACCTGCCCGGCTCGTGGCAAGCCTCGGGTACGTCGGGTGCTGCGGGCGGTACGCCCGGTGCTGAAAACGTCTTTGTGGTTCCGAGTGAGTGCAATGGTTTGACGCCGACGATCGATTTGAATGTGACTCCGGGTGCGGTTGCGACGGGTGGTGCGGATGTGATCTTGGGTACGCCTGGTGCGGATGTGATTTCGGGGTTGGGTGGTGGTGACACGATTTGTGGTCTGGGTGGTGATGACACGATTGCTGGCAATGGTGGGGATGACACGATTCTTGGTGGTGATGGTGCGGACACCATTTATGGGGGTCCGGACGCAGACACGATTCGTGGTGGGGCTGGTGATGACATCATTCAGGGCAATGGTGGTGTTGATGTTCTCGATGGTGATGCCGGTGAGGACACGTTGTCGGGTAACGATGGTGATGACACGCTCAATGGTGGCCCGGACAACGACACCCTCTACGGGGTTGCTGGGGTCGACACGATCAATGGTGACGGCGGTGCTGACACGATTCTTGGTGGTCTTGACGATGACATCATCAATGGTGGCGATGGTGATGATTTGATCTCGGGAAACGCCGGCGCTGACACGATCAATGGTGACGGCGACAATGACACCCTGTATGGCAGCACTGAGGGCGACACGATCAATGGTGGGCCTGGGTTGGACATCATCTTGGGTGGCACGGGTGATGATGAGCTCAATGGTGGTGATGATCGTGACTTGATCTCGGGTAACGAGGACAACGACACCATCGATGGTGGTGCCGGTAACGATGACCTGTTCGGGGTCACCGGTAATGACACTCTCACTGGTGGTGCCGGTTTGGACATCATCTTGGGTGGCCCCAATGACGACCTCATCGAGGCCATCGATGGTGAAGTCGACCAGGTATCGGGCAACGCAGGCGTGGATACCTGCAACGCAGACACCGGACCAGGCGTCATCGACGCCGTCTTCCAATGCGAACTCCCCTAACACCGCTCGCCCCCAAAACTTGTTCGTCACTCATGGTGGCTAGTAATACTTGATCACAACGCAATAAGTGGCGGAGACGCAACGGTGGGGGACTGAGGATGGTCAGAGTGAGAACTCAGCGAGCTACCAAATCCTGCGCGCTCGCCCTTCTTGTGCTTCTCGTTGGGGCCATGACCGTGGGGGTGGCACCGCTGATGGACAGCCGTGCCGATGCCCAGGGCCCTCAGATGGCCGAGAACGTCCTGATGATCATGATCGACGATTCCAACGATTGGTTTGGCTATCTCGGGGGCCACCCGCAAGCTCAGACGCCAAACATCGATGCTCTTGCTGCGCAAAGCACCAGTTTCAGAAACGCATCGACGGATGCGCCGTGGTGCAACCCGGCACGGACCAGCGTGGCGCTTGGTCTACGCCCAGCTTCTACGGGCATCTTGTCGAACGATCCATCCGAGATTGCGTGGCGTGACGAGTTCGACAGAGTCGACTCGACCGCCTACGAGAACTATGGCCCCGGTATCGGTGATATCCGCACCATGTATGGGCATTTCAACGACCAGGGTTATGACGTATCTCTACTGGGCAAAATCCATCACTCTCATGAACAGACCCTTGTCGAGCGTCGCGAACACGCGGGGGCAGACCTCGTGCTCGGCTACCCCGCGATGCACCCGGCGGCGCCCGAAAATGCTCCCTTGAACGGCCTCGACGCGCTCTACCAAGCAACTGCACACGATTGGGGAGCGATCGAGGACATTCAGATCAATGGCCAGCTCGGCGCACTGTCTGAAGCGGACACGAGAGACCACCGTGTCGCCGCGGATGCGGTAGAGGCGATTGGCAACGCGACCGCAGGGACGCCGTTCTTCATGGGCGTTGGTTTTTACCTTCCGCACAACCCGCTGTATCCGCCCCAGCGCTTTCTTGACATGTACGACGAGCAGCTAACAGGCGAGCCGCTCGTGCTGCCTGACGTCCTCGCCGATGACCTGGCCGATACCACTCGCTTCGAGGGCACGAGCAGCATTCGTTGGGAGCAGGACGTCTTCTCGAACCCTACGGAGTGGCGAGGCTTGCTACAGGCCTATCTCGCCTCGATTTCGTTCGTTGACGAAAAGGTAGGGGAGGTCATGGCTGCGCTCGATGCAAGCGGCCTCCGCGATAACACGACCGTCGTTCTGTGGAGCGATCACGGATATCACCTCGGCGAAAAGGAGACGCATGGAAAGACGACCATGTGGCGTGAATCCGTGTTGATTCCGATGCTGATCTCCAGCCCGCACCACGCTGCTCAAGTCGTCGACGCGCCGGTGAATTCTGTAGACCTCATGCCGACGCTCGTGGAGCTCGCCGGACTCACAATGCCCACCGACTTTCCTCGAGATGGTCGAAGCCTCACTCCACTCATGGAGGACTCGACCTCACCGTGGCCATGGGAGGGGTCTGCCCAACTTCACAGACCAACGGCCGATCTAGGCATCGAGACCGCCGTGTACGACGAGAACTGGTGGTTCGTGAAAGCGAACACCGGTGAGAGTGCTTTTGTCGATGATCGACAGGAGTTGTATGACTTGGCCACCGATCCGAATCAGTGGTCGAACCTGGTTCACAGCGCACCGTGGTCGGGTCAGGTGGAGGCCGTCCGAGCTGACTTGAGTGCGAAGTCGACGGGACAGCTCTTACCCAATGACCCTCCCTCAATCGTCGATCGGACAATCCAAGTCGAATCAGCGCAGCACACAATCGATCTGTCAGCGACCGACGAGAACGGTGATGACCTCTTGTTCACGGTGACCACTTTCCCGGCCGTTGGTACGTTGTTTCGAGCTGACGTGGCTGGGCTGGGAAGTCCGATCACACCAGCTGACCCGCACGTGAATCCCGACTCGACTGGGCAGATCTCGGAGCTCGTCTACGTTGCGAATGATCTCGGCTCGTTCGAGGTCGACGGATTTGACGTCGACGTTAGTGACGGCTCAGCGATCGCAGCGTCTCGAATCACCCTCACTTCGGAGGAGCCTCCGGAGGTCACCATCACGACCAATCCGGCTATCGACATGTTCGCGGCGGGTGAAACGCTCTCGATAGTCGCTGAGGCTACCGATGACAGGCGCTTGAGGCCGAGAAACTTCGCGTGGAGCGTCGAGCTGGTCGACAATGGGTCGACGTCAGCGCTACCAATCACCGCTTCCGGTGCAACGGTGGAGGTCGTCGTACCCAGCGACGGCGCTCTCATGTCTCCAAACGTGCGAATCCGGGCGACGGTCACGGTGACCGACCGCGATGATCTCGTTTCGGTCGACACCGTCGAGCTCCGCCCAAGGACATCGCTGCTCACATTTGCGAGCGATGGCGGTATCGCCGCGGAGTTCCAACTCGATGGTGTACCGCGACAGGTGCCGTTCGGCTTGATCGGGGTCGTGGGTGCGAATCACATCGTGAGCGTCGAAGCCGAGATCTGTGTTGGAGGAACACTGCTCGCATTCGATCGCTGGAGCGATGGGGGTGCGATCGAACATCAGCTCACGGTGCCGGACACAGATACGACGCTGACCGCCTTCCACGCGGTCGTCGGAACCTGCAACTCGGCGATGTGCAACGAGTTGCCGGTGACGATCGATCTGAACGTCACTCCTGGCGCGACCGCAACCGCCGGTGACGATGTGATCTTGGGTACGCCTCTCGCTGACTCGATTGCTGGTTTGGGCGGCAATGACACCATCTGTGGCATGGGTGGCGACGACACCATCTTTGGCGGTGCCGACAACGACACCATCCTGGGTGGCGCTGGTAACGACATCCTCCAGGGCAACGGTGGCGCGGATGTTCTCAACGGCGACGCCGGTGAGGACACGTTGGCGGGCAATGACGGTGATGACACGTTGAACGGCGGTGCCGACAACGACACCTTGTATGGCGTAGCTGGGGCCGACACGATCAATGGTGACGGCGGTGCTGACACCATCCTTGGTGGTGTGAACGACGACATCATTAATGGTGGCGATGGTGATGATTTGATCTCGGGGAACGCCGGCGCTGACACGATCAATGGTGACGCTGACAATGACACGCTGTATGGCAGCACTGAGGGCGACACGATCAATGGTGGGCCAGGATTGGACATCATCTTGGGCGGTAGGGGTAACGACATCATCGATGGTGGCGCTGATCGTGATTTGATTTCGGGTAACGAGGACAACGACACGATCAATGGTGGTGGCGGTGACGATGACCTGTTCGGCGTTGATGGTGCGGACACGATCAACGGTGACGGCGGTGTCGATTTGATCTTGGGTGGGAATGGTGCCGACATCCTCAACGGTGGCAGTGAGGGTGACCTGATTTCGGGCAACGCTGGCGCCGACACCATTGACGGCGGTGACGGCAACGATGAGATTTACGGCGTCAACGGTGACGACATTCTCACGGGTGGCGCTGGTCTCGACATCATCTTGGGCGGCGCCGACAATGACACGATCAATAGCGTGGGCGACGGCGATATCGATCAGGTCTCAGGTCAGGGTGGTACCGATACCTGCAACGTCGATGTTGGACCCGTCGTATTCGATAACGCGTTCCTCTGCGAACTCCCGTAGTCACTGCGACCGAGTCACCCCCACGAGCTGAGGCTCGGCAGGCCAGCGATCGTGCCTCGATCGAGCACCCATGCCAGAGTCTCTCGACGTGAGGCGGCGATCGGCTTGGCCTCGCCCGCGCCGGCCGTCCAGCTGTCGTTCAGCTCATCCGTTATCGCCACACCGGTACCCTCGGGGAGCCGAGACGAAACCGCCTCCCACTGCAGTGGCAGGTCAGCCTCAACGTACCGATCTGACCAATCGCTCGGGGTCATGAGATCGTGACCGATGTCGACACCGTGTGCCACGACCTCTCGGAGGCGGCGGAGAAGAACGGTCGAGGAAGAAAACTCCGGTCCGCCAGGCGCAGGAGCGCATGGCCCTTCGGGCACTGGTTGGGACCATGCGTCTTCGAACGCCACAGCCGACGCACGCAGTCTGTCGAGGATTGCTTCCGCAGGCATGGACGCGAGCTCGGCGATGTCAGCGTTTCGGCCATCAGAGCCGTGTGGATACATCACACCAAGGTGACCCTCGCGGCGAGAGACAGCGACGCGAACGAAAGCTTCTGCGTTCAAAGCAATGTGTGCGAGCACGTGACCGCTTGACCAGTTCGGGAGAAGGCTCGGTTGTGATCTCAGCTCATCATCGACCGGGGACACGAGATTGATCAGCGTTGCCGTCGACGCAACAACATCGGAGAGGTTGATTGGTTCCATCTGTACATCCCGGCGGTCGGCTATGGGTTCAATTCCGAGTTGATCGCCTTCCACACACGCTGAGGTGTGAGCGGCATATCCAGGTGTCGTACACCGAGGTGAGCAATCGCATCGATCACCGCATTTTGCACGGCTGGGACGCCACCGATCGTGCCAGACTCGCCGATGCCCTTCGCTCCCAGGGGGTTTCGCGTCGTTGGATGTTCGGTGAGATGGCACTCAAACGTTGGTAGCTCGGCCGAAGAAGGCATCGTGTAGTCGAGGAGGTTGGAGGTCAAAGGATTTCCGGCGTCGTCGTAGACGAACTCCTCGTACAACGCCTGACCGATTGCCTGCGCTAGCCCGCCGTGCACCTGGCCCAAGGCGAGCATGGGGTTCACGATTGTGCCGACATCGTCCACCGTGATCATGCGAATGAGTTCGACGGCTCCCGTGGCGGTATCAACCTCGACGACTGCGCCATACGCGCCATACGGCGCAGTGGACCCTTCCGGTTCGTAGTCCACCTCACAACGCAGTCCCGAGTACTCCTGTTCATTGTTCGCTGCCGTCTGTTCGGCAAGCATGACCTGAGCGATCTGCCTCCAGCTGACCGAAGCTGCCGCTGGCGAGCCGACGACGTGAAAGCGACCTTCTGACAGATCGAGCACCACATCGTCGACCGGCGCCTCGAGCTGTTCGGCTGCCTTGTGCCGAGCGGCATCAACGAGCTGGTCGGTGGCGAGTGCAATTGCAGACCCCGCCTTTTGCACGGACCTCGAGCCGCCGGTGATCCGGCCGCGGGGAACGATGTCGGTGTCTCCGTGAATCACATCGATCTGGTCGAATGGTACGCCGGTGCGATCTGCGACGAGCATCGCCCACGTCGTGTAGTGCCCCTGTCCGTACGGAGAAGATCCCGTTAGAACCCGAAGTCGCCCATCCGCAGCAAGCTCGACCGACCCGTACTCGGCGCCAGGAATGCCGGCTGTGCGATCGATGAAGGTCGAGATGCCGACGCCCAGCTGTTTGTCCGCCCCTGAAGCACGCCTACTTGCTTGCTCGGCCATCAGCCCGTCGTATCCGAGCTCGTCGATGAGAACCTCGAACGCTTCTGGATAGTCGCCAGAGTCCAGATACACCCCGGTTGGGTTCGTCATCGGGAGTTCTTCAGCAGTGAGGAGATTCTTTCGGCGAATCTCGACCTGGTTCATGCCGATCTCGGCAGCGAATTCATTGACCGCGCGATCGATGAGCGCTGCGCCCTCGGGGCGGCCGGCGCCTCGGTACGCGACGATCGGCGTCGTGTTGGTCACGAGACAGCGCAGGTTCCAATGAGCGCGCATCCGAAATGGACCGGGTTGGACTCGTGCTGCGTTTCGTGCCTGCGGCCCTCCCAACTCAGGGAAAGCGCCGCAGTGCACGAGCAGTTCGACCGCAACCACCTTGAGCGTGCCGTCACGGTCACCGCCAATCTTGACCCGCTGGCGCTGTCCGCGGGAGTGACCCATGCCAGCCATGTCGGCCGTGCGGGTCGGGGTCCAACGTACGGCTCGTCCTGCCCGCCGCGCCAGGGCGGCCAGAACGACATCCTCGGGATACAGTCGAATCTTTGCGCCGAAACTGCCACCGACATCGGACGTAACGACGCGCACCTCGCTCTCATCGAGTCCATAGATTGCAGCAAGGCCAGCGCGTAGGGGATGCACTCCTTGGCACGACGAATATTGAAGCAAGCGGCCGTCATCGGTCCACAGCGCTGCAGAGACGCGGGTCTCGAGCGGTGCCGGAGCGACACGCTGGTTCGTGAACTCCGTCTCGAGCACGACCTCGCAGTCATCGAAATCTGGCGGGCCTTCGGTTCCGCCGCTCTCGTCGAGCATGACGTTGGTGCCGACTTCTGGAAACAACAACGTTTCATCTGACAGGGCGTCTTCGAGAGTAATCACCGGAGGCAATGGGTCGTACTCGACGATGATCTGTTCGAGCGCATCTTCGGCTTGCGCCTCGGTCTCGGCGACAACCGCGGCGATCGCCTGGCCCACGAACGAGACCCGCTCCGCAGGAAGTATCGGGCGACGGGCAAGTGCGGGGTAGTCCGGATTGACAACGGGCATGAGACCAAGATCGAGGTCTTGTGCTGTCACGACGTCGACGACGCCGGGCATCGACCTCGCGCCCGTCACATCGATGCTGGTGATCAGCGCGTGCGCCTCCGTTGACGTCACGTACTGGACGACGAGCGCATCGTCGAGTTCGATGTTCGCAACGTACGTCGTCTCACCTCGCAGCAGGTGGGGATCTTCCGAGCGAACCACCGACGTTCCCAGCAAGGCGTCATTCATCGAAGCAACTTAACAACTGGGCGCGACCTCGATCTAGATGAGGCCTCAGGTGATTGCGGCTACCGTTGGTGCGAGGCACACCACACCAACCGCACTGTGCCCGAGATGGGGACCCATGACCGATTTCGTGAGGACCGAGTTTGCGTGGGGATCCATCGAGTGGCTTGCGGGTGCCGAGGTGGGCAACAGCCGCGAACTCTCGGTCGCGCGAATGTCGCTTCCCTCGGGCAACGAGACCGACGCCCACGCGCACGACAACTGTGAAGAGTCAGTGTTCGTCTTGCAAGGCGAGCTCGAGTGTGTGACCGCCGACGCGTCGGTGCGTCTCGCTGCGGGAGCGCACACGATCGTGCCACGCGGTTCGATCCATCTGTTGCGCAGCATCGGATCCGACTCGGCAGAGGTTCTGCTTTCGTACTCATCATCAGAGCGAGCCTTTCGAATCGCGGCGAGCAGCTAGCGGTGGGAGAGTTCCAGCACCTCAACACCCCTGGCGTCTTCGACCCATCGGCGATCTACAGCCACGTTGTCGTGCCGCCGCCTGGCCGTACTGTCTTCCTCGCTGGCCAGTGGGGGGCCGATGCCGACGGCCGTTTGGTCGGCGGCGGATTCGGTAAGCAGGTGGAGCAGGCATTCTCGAACGTCCAGCTTCATCTCGCCGCCCTGGAGATCGGGCCCGAGCACGTCCTCAAACTGACGCACTATGTCGTCGACCTCGATCAGGAGAAGCGAACCGCTCTGCACGACGCTGCGGCGAAGGTATGGCCAGTGAACAAGCCTGCTGCGACGTTGCTCGGCGTGGCTCGTTTGGCTCGGGATCAGATGTGGTACGAGGTTGATGTCCAAGCGGTGATTCCGGACTGACCCCGCTTGGAGGTTTTCGTCCAGCCTTCAACCGTCAAATCAGAGAATGCTGGCAAGCAGCGAGATGCCCGAGATGACGAGGAGCGCGATCACCAGCTTCTCGAATGTCTCCACATCGAGGCGCTGACGCAGTCGCGTGCCGAAAGGCAAGATCGCGGACGACAAGAAGACCAGGCCCAGACCGCCCAGCACGAGGTTTGTTGCGAACGATCCTTGTATCAAGAAGAAGATGATCTGGGCTATGCCAGCCAGGGTGAACGCTGCGGAGATCGACATCAAGTACACGTCGCGGCGCAAGTTCTGGCTCAAGAACCACGGGGTGACGAGAGGGCCCGAGACTGCGGTCGCACCGAACACCATCCCACTTACCGCTCCGGCTACCGGCGCGAGGCGCAGGGCGGTCACGCCCGTCAGACTGAGGCGACGATCGCTCAATCGATTCGTGACGAAGAGCACGATGACCGCAATGAGACCGAGTCGAAGCACCGTCTCGGACAACACCGAGAGCAGTACCGAGCCGACGACCGCGCCGATCGACGTGGCAACCAAGAAACGTGGGAGCGTCGGCGACTCTCTTCGCTCATGTCGAAGAGACCAAAAGATCGACCCGTTCATCGTCACATTTGGGATGGCGACCACGACGACAGCGTCGGCAACATCCATGAACAGCACGAGCACCGGCACGACGAGCATCGGAAAACCGGCACCAGTGATCGCCTTCACCAATGCAGAAACGATGGCGACCGCGATGATGATGGCGATTTCGAGGTTGGTCACGTGGGGTGGGCAATCGTCAGATGGTCGCCCCAAATCGGAGCAGCCAACACCCTATGTGTCATAGCGTGGGCGAGTGTCATAGCGTGGGCGAATGTCGAACATCAGGGTCGTCGTGCTCGACGACTATCAAGAGGTTGCGGTCAACTGCGCTGATTGGGCGAGCCTGAACTGTCACATCACCTTTCTGTCCAAGCACCTTGCCGAACGATCGCAGCTCGTGGAAGCGCTTGAAGGGGTGGACGTCGTCGTCGCGATGCGTGAGCGGACTCCCTTCGATGCTGACTTGTTCGACTCGCTGCCAGCTCTCAACCTGCTGGTCACGACGGGAATGAGGAACGCTGCGATCGACCTCGACGCCGCCGAGCGCAACGGTGTCGTCGTGTGCGGGACAGCTTCGCCAGGTCACGCAACCGCCGAGCTCACGTTTGCGCTGGTGCAACTCTTGGCACGTGGACTGCACACCGAGGCCGAGTCGGTCCGAACCGGTGCTTGGCAGGTTGGTCTCGGCAGCGATCTTCGCGGTGCCACGCTTGGGCTGATCGGATTGGGACGGCTGGGGTCACAGGTCGCTCGTTTCGGTGCAGCGTTCGGGATGGACGTCGTCGCCTGGAGCGAGAATCTCACCGAGGAGCGCGCCAGCGAGTGCGGGGTGCTCGCCGTGTCACAGCAGCAACTCCTCGAGTCGTCGGACTTCGTTTCGATCCACGTGCGCTTGTCCGACCGCACGCGAGGACTGATCGGCCCGCAGGAGCTTGCGCGTATGAAGTCCAGCGCCTATCTGATCAACACATCTCGTGGACCGATCGTCGACGAGCACGCGCTTCTCGAAGCCGTCAGGTCAGATGAGCTTGCTGGTGCTGCGATTGATGTATTCGACAACGAGCCACTTCCCGTCGACCATCCGTTTCGTCGCGAGCCGAGGATCTTTTCCACGCCGCACATCGGGTATGTAACGAGGCAAACGTATGAGGTCTTCTACAGCCACGCGGTCGAGGACATCGCGGCGTGGATGGACGGGGCTCCAATGCGACTTCTCACTTGACTAGTCCGAGGTGAGTAGCCCGAGAGAACCGAGCCCGTCCTGCATGTGGCGTTCCTCGTCCTGCATGAAACGTCGAGTCTCGGCGCGAGAGAGGTAGCTGTCGATCCAGTTGTGGTTCGACAGCGATCGTTGCCACGAAAGCGTGGCCACCGCAGCGCCGATCGTGTGGTCCCAAAGCTGAAGAGACTCTTCTGACAGCGAAGGTGGTCCGACGAGCCCGCGCCATGTCCCAATCGAACAGTCCACGCCGAGCTCGGTCCATGTCGAGATGTCACGGAACGGATGTCCAAGGCGGTGGGGCGCCGACATGGCGAGCAAACGAAGCGACCCGGTCTCGATCTCGGGAAGGAGTGACGCAGCTGACACGGCAGCGATTCCGTTGGCACGCTCGAGGGAATCGGCGATCGCATGACGAGCCGAGTCGAACACTCGCACCTCCACATCGCGAGGATTCACGCCGACGTGACGGCACAGGAAAGAAAGGGCAATGTGGTTCACGTTGCCCCGAGCGACTGCCAACGACACGGCGGGAGGGTTCGGAGCCGACAAGACTTCGAGCAAATCGAAGGGAGACACGAGCTGCGACTCAGCCGGAACGGCAAAGGCGATGAACTCCGTGCACAGGAGGGCCAGTTGGCTGAGGTCGTCGTACGCGAGGTCTGCTACGCCGGTGAGGCGGTTGGTGACAAGTGTGGCCGAGCTGATGGAGACGATGTGTTGGTCGCCGCGATGAGTGGCGAGCCGATCCCACGCATTTCCACCGCCGCGTCCTGGCGTGTTCGAAACCGAGACCTGAACATCGAGGGCTTCTTCAAGCGCGGCCGCAATCGCGCGGGCAGCACGGTCTTGCCCCCCACCCGGCGGGGTGCCCGCGATGATCTCGATGGGACGGCCAGGCTTCCATCGCGGCTGCGCAGTTGCAGACATGGACCGATTGTACGGATGTGCGTGGCATGAAGTTGAGGCTCTTTGGTCCGAAAGGGTTCGCTACCCGCCTCCCGCACATATCGTCCCAACCATTCGGGCAATTTGTCTGCAAGTGGATGCATCGAGGAGATGACGTGTCATCAACAGTGAAGAACTCACCAGGTATCAATTCAGTCGACATCGAAAGTGTCGCCGGATTAGCGAACAAGATCCAGGAAAGCCCAGAGGTTGCTTCGACCGTGTGGAAGTCGACGGTGTCGTGGGACGAAGGCTTCCGCTCTCTTGCGACCGTGCGCGACTTCGCGCCGACGCCTTCCGATGAGCCAGCAGGTCTCGGCGGCACCGATACGGCGCCCAACCCGGTCGAGCAACTGCTCAGCGCCCTCGGGAACTGCCTGGCAGTTGGGTATGCCGCCAACGCGACCGCAGCGGGCATAGAGATCGACGACCTGACGATCGATTTAGAGGGTGATCTCGACCTCCATACGTTCCTTGGACTCAATGCTGACGGTAATGCTGGCTATGACGCGATTCGCGTCAACGTGAACCTGAAGAGTGACGCAACGCCGGAACAACTTGAAGATCTCCACGGCAAGGTTGTCGGCACCTCACCTGTCGGGCACACGCTTGGCCGAGCGGTCCCCATCACGATCGACCTTGCCTGAGGGCGATGCTCCTCTCGCTCAAGCGAAGCGGCGAGCGCGCGTGATACACAATATAGAATACAGAACTCGAATAGGGGCACGATGACAGGTGAACTGACAGGCAACGTTGCGGTGATCACGGGCGGAAGTCGGGGGATCGGTCGTTCGATCGCTCAGGCGTTAGCTGCCCAAGGATCGGATTGTCTTCTCGTCTCGAGAACCGCATCCGACCTCGCTGAGACAGCGAAACAAATCAACGCGGACACCGGTGCTCGCGTCGAGGTCTGCGCGGTGGATCTCACTACCGAGGCTGGATGTGAAGAGGTGCTCGCAACGGCGCAAAGTGCATTTGGTCGCGCGAGCATTCTCATCAACAACGCCGGCGACACCAAGGGTGGCGCGTTTCTCGAGCTTGATGACGAGGTGTGGCACGCTGGCTTCGACCTGAAGTTCTGGTCGGCCGTGCGACTGTCACGACTGTTGTGGCCGATGCTCACCGAGAGCAAAGGTACCGTCATCAACATCGGTGGCGGATTCGCTCGCACGCCTTCGCCAGACGTCTTGATTGGCGGTGCGGTCAACGCTGCGCTGGCGAACTTCACCAAGGGCCTCGCCGGTGTCGGTCTCAAAGATGACGTCAGCGTCAACGCGGTGCATCCTGGTCCGACCCTCACCGAGCGAATGACCAACATGTTCGAAGCTCGTGGTGCACAGGCCGGGATCACCGCTGATGAGTTCAAACAGCGGCTGATCGACAAACAGGGCGTTCGGCGCCTCGGTGAACCCGAGGACGTCGCCGCCGTGGTTGCATTCCTCTGTTCGCCGGCAGCACGACACATCCAAGGCGTGAGCATCGCTGTCGATGGTGGCGGCACCCAAGGGCTCTTCTAATCCCAGAAGTTCGCGAGGAGATCGCCAGCTACGGTTGCGCCGCGATAACAGAGATCTCGACGAGAAGGCCCGGGCGAGCCATGTGCGCCTCCACGCACGCGCGGGCGGGTGCGTGCCCATGCGGCACCCATTCATTCCATACGTCATTCATGAGCGCGAAGTGGTTGTCGATATCGCGCAAATAGACCGTGGCGGAGAGCAAGTGTTCGCGGTCGCTACCAGCTTCCGTGAGTGCTGCATCGATACGAGCAAGCGTCGAGCGCGTCTGCTCTTGGATGTCGGCCCCCGCGTCTTCGGCGACATGTCCAGAGAGATAGACGACGCCGTTGTGCATCACGATCTTGCTGGCGCGTTCGGTTATATGCATGCGGGTTATGGCCATGTACAACCCTAGAGCCGCCCGCTTGCAGCCGGTGAGTCAGCCGGTGTCGGGCAGCGCGATCCAGCCTGGCGAGAAGTCGCCCGGAATGCCCTCGAACTCAACAACGCGACCGTTGAGCGCGTTGAGCGCAATGATGTTTGCGCCGGAGGTCTGCAGCATCCAGAGCCCGTCAGGTGACCATGTCGCCGTGTCCGGGGTGATGCCAGGGTTCGGTAGCTCTCGAGCGTGACCGGTTTCGGTGGTCACGATTCTCAGAACACCATCCGGCTTGAAGAACACCGCACGGGAGCCATCGGCATTTATCCGGACGGGCTGGTCGAGGTTGAAGGGTTCGACAACGAATTGGTGGAGCCGAGCATCGTCCTGCGTCCCGAACCAGACGTGGCACCGGCCGTCAGGTCCACATGCGTCCGACCACAAAACCCCGCTGGGGCTCGCCGCGAGCAACTTCCCTTCGGCATAACTCTCGACTTCGTCGGTAGCGGGATCAACCCAGACCAATTCGTCGTCATCTCTGTTGATCAGCACGCGTCCGCTGGAATACGTCGCGATGGACGACGGGGGGTGGGTGGCGAGCCGTATCGCCGCGAGCCCGCCATTGCCATCGTCCACCAAGATATTTTCGGCTGCGTCTGGGTCTCCGTCGGGTCGAGCAAAGAACAACGTCTCTGCACCGAGCTGTCCGAGCGGCTGAAACGAATCGCAGTCGATGAGCTCCTGGCTCGTCGCGAAGCTTGGGATATCGACTATCTGCCAGCCGCCACATCCGTTCTGCACCGCCAGCCGGCCAGAGATCGTCACGAAGTTCCCCGTCCGCACGCGTGATCGGGTGAGGACGCCGGAGTCGAGATCGAGAGCGAACAATCTGCCGTCGAAGTCGGTCGATACCAGCGAGGCGCCAACGTCGACCCCGAGCACCTGGCCATCGAACTGTGCAAAGGCGCGAGTCCCTGGAGCAGACGGCAGCGTCGAAGTGGTCTCCGCTGGCGAAGGTGCGACGGAGGAGGTGGGCGACGGAGTTGACGGCGCCGCGCGGTCCATGCTGGACGCACGGGTGGCAATGATCAACGCGGCGAGGATGGCCAGCATGAGCGCTGCAGCAATTCTGGGGAACGTCGACTTCTGGTGCGGTGCATTCGCGGGTGCAGGAGCGTCGGCCGCCATGTCCCACTCGGGGCTGACCACCACAGCGTCATCGGATGTTTCGTTGCCCACCGTGCACATTGTGTCACTGTGCGTTCTCCGCTCAGCGAAGAACTCGAATGACCGCCGACACTGGGGTCGTCGGCGAGCCGACCGGGGTCAGCGTACGGGTTGGCTCGTGATCGCTCGAAGGACCGCATCGGTTGGACCGCTCAATTGGAATCCTGGTCCATAGGCGGCGCGCAACGAGGCGCTCATCGTGGCGACGTTCTGGGGGTTTTGGAGGGATGGAAAGTTCGTCATGCCAGTATTGTCGGCCCGAACTGAGCATGACACAACCAAGACTATGTTGTACTTTTCACCAAATCTTGTCATGCTGCAGAGATGCAGTTGGATGTCGAGTCTCTTCGAACGTTTGTCACCGTTCTCGACGTTGGGGGCATGACCAAGGCAGCGGAGCTGCTCAACGTCAGTCAGTCGGCTGTCAGCTGGAAGATCAAGCGGCTCGAGGAGAAGGTTGGTCGCGATCTGCTCATCCGAGAAGGCCGCAGTTTGCGAACGTCTCGCGACGGCCGGGAGCTGCTCAGTTACGCCCGCACGATCGTGGCAACACACGATGAGGCTGTTTCGCGATTGGAGAGTTCCGAGCTGACGGGGACGGTGAAGCTCGGAACCACCGAAGAGATAAGCGCCGCCCGAATGTGCGACGTCTTGGCACGATTCAACCGCATTCATCCGGCCGCACACATCGAGTTTGTCGTCGATACGTCCAACAGACTTGACGCGCTGCTCACCGACGGCGACTTGGATGTCGCCGTGATACAAGTTCTCGAAGACACGTGGCGGCCGACCGACACGGTGCTGTGGCGCGATCCGCTCACGTGGGTGAGTGCGCCCGACTGGACCTACGACTCCGGAACGGTCCCACTGATCACCTTTGGCGATGGAGGGTTCTACCGACCGCTGGCACAAGGTGTCCTCAACGACGCAGGGATCTCGAGCACGATCGCTTTCTCCGGACCGAGCACCGCAAGCGTGATCGGGGCTGCGGAGGCCGGTCTCGGTGTCGCGGTGTTGGCCGCAAGCTCGGTGAGCGGTGAACTGATCACCTGGCCTCGCGCAGCTCAACTGCCCGAGCTCCCGATGTCGTGGCAGGTTGCACGGTCTTCTCCGGGAGAACCCAGCCGCGTCGCCACGGAATTGATCGCTGACATCGTGAGCGAGCTCGGGGAGGAGTAGGGCCAGGGAACGACGGTCACCTCAGCAGTGCAGAAGCTGGCAACGAGCTAGTCCAGTCGTTCGAGGGTTCCGGTGTACCGAAGAGCGAAGTCATCGGGCAGCACCTCGATTGTGACCCGATCATCATTCTGATCAGTCTCGATGACGCTGAGGTCCTCTTCGAGCCGAGCGACGTACGCGGTGGCACCCGGCTGCGCTGTCACGTCATACGTTCCGGGTTGGATGTCCGGGCCGACCAAGTAGGTGCCCTGGTTGTAGCCGCTCGCGATGGGATCGATCGTTGGCAAGAGGTCCACTGGCATCGCTGTGCCGGACAGTTCGATGAACGAATCGGATGGATAGACGGTCATGATCGACACGCCACTGATCGTGAGGTCGTTGTCGATGACGTCCCTGTTCTCGTCGAGCCGAGCCCAATGGATCGACACCCGATAGACACCAGGCGCGATCTCGGAAGGAACTGCGTAGGTTCCGGCTTCGACGCGGGTTGGGTCGACGGGTGGGGGCGAAGTCGTGGTGGAGGATCGCCGTGTTGTCGTCGGGGCGACGGTCGTGAGTGATGTAGCGACCACAACATCCTCGTCGGGCGCTGTGTTCGTCAGGTCAGAGCGTGATGTCGTCGTGACCGCAGCCGACTCTTCCTCGACGGAGCCCCTCACGAGCACGAAGATGAGACCGACCAGCAGCAGAAGTGGAAGTCCAATGGCGATCAACACATGTGTTCGTTGTTGTCGAGACCACTGTGAAGGGGGAAGCGACTTCACGACGATCGTGTCTTCTCGCGGACCATCGCTCTTGGAGGCACTCGCGGAATGGGTGTGCGAAGTCCACGCGTGGCCATCCCAGTAGCGCTGCGCATCGGGAGCAGCGGGGTCGGGATACCAGCCGGCGGGTGGCAACTGCTGTTCCACCGCTCACGCAGCCTCGAGTGAGCGCCGCGGCGCTTCGTCATCCGCCCGATCGACGTCATGTTTTGTTCGACGACTTCCGACCTCTGCGTCGCGGACGAGCAACATCACGCCGATCTTTGCGGTACGCCAAGCAACGATCGTGGCGGCAAGAGACGCCAGGCCGAACAACGCCACGACGACACCGCCCCTGACGGTGGAACCTATCGAGCCAAGAGCCGAATCGATCGTGGCGTTGATGTCGTCACCGACATCGCCGACGGCACCCTCCAGGCTGTCGGTGATGCCGTCGCCGAGAGTGTCGAGGGAGCGATCGAACTCGAGCACTTCCTCGATTCGGCCCGATGCGCCAAAGAGCGTGCTGCCATCTGAGGCAACGACGGTTCCGCGGACCGAGTCAACTCGGCCGTCGGCGTCCTGAACCGTCAATTCGATCGTGTACGACCCGATCGCTGCATAGTCGTGGGTGACCGATTCTCCGGCTGCTGATGTTCCGTCACCAAGGTCCCAGCGCCACGTCGCGATCTCCGCGTCTCCCGCTGTTGCCTCTGACGTGAGGCGGACGCGGTAGAGCGGTGGCTCGGTCTGCTCGACACCGACGGTCTCCCATCGAAACGCCGCGTCTGGGTCGATCACGGGTGGGGTGGTCAACGGCGCCGGTTCAGCCGTTCGTTCAGGTGTTTGTTCTCGCTCGGGAGGAAACCACCGGTCGTAGGCTCCAGCGGGATTTGTCAGAACGGGAAAGAGCGCGACGAAGACGACGACGAAGAATCCAAGGCCCACGAGGACCATTGCACTTCCGATCGTGTCTCGGTGATCTGGTCGGCCGCCGCCCGCCATGTCCACGCCTCTTCCATCGCTGTTCCGCCCGCGCGTCCTAGACGCCTTCCTGGTTAGATCGGCACAGTGTCGGAAAATGTGACGTCGATGATCTTGTGCCGGGGCTCAGGGTTCGGCGACGATCCACCCGCGGCGCTGTAACTCGGCCGCAAGTTCATCGGCCGGGAATTTCTGAAGTGCCTGCTCGGCAGGCGACGGTCTCACCGCTTTCGCGATTGGTTCGCCTGGTGAGAGCTGATCACCGGACTCTGCCTGCAACTGTAAACGGGCAATGTACGCATCGGCCTCGTCGCGTGAGAACTTGCCACCCGCCTGCCGTTGCGTGAAGTCCATGGGATACCGAGCGTCCTTGAAGTCTGTGTAGCCCGCATCAGCGAGCAGGTTCAGCAGCTCGTCAAGTTGCTTGTTCGTCGCCGGAGGTCCCGACTGTTGTCCAAATGCCATGATGAGAGGATATGGACAGTAGACAGTTCGAGGTCGAAGTGGGGTCTGCAGTACTCGCCGTCACGCAATGGGGCGACGGTGATTCGACCATCATTGCTCTTCACCCGGGAGTCGGAGACTCGCGCATTTGGAACTGGTGCGCTCCGCATTGGGCCGAAGCCGGCCATCGCGTAATCGCCTATGACCGACGCGGATTTGGCCGGACGACCTGCGAGATCGAGCCGTACGATGATCTTGCCGATCTGCGTGCGGTGCTCGACGCCACGAAAACGGATTCGGCAGTCTTCGTGGGAAATAGCAACGGGGGCGGTCTCGCCCTCGACGTCGCCATCGCGCACCCCGAGCGAGTGAGTTCGCTGATCCTGCTGGCGCCGTCGGTGGCTGGCTACGACTACTCGAAGTGGGTCGAGGTGCCTGCTGAGATCGAACAAGATGAACAAATCGAAGCGGCCCAAGAGCGGGGCGACCTTGACGAGGTGAACCGCCTGGAACTTCGGTATTGGCTTGACGGAGTCGAGCAACCAGAGGGCCGCGTCACGGGAGCTCCTCGAGAGCTGATGCACGAGATGAACGGTTTGGCTCTTCGGGCGCCCGCGGTTGGTGACGCAGCCGAGCGGCCCGATGCCTGGCCTTCCCTGGCAGCGGTGCAGGCGCCAGCGCTGGTCGTTCTTGGTGCGCTCGATCTTCCTGGCTACGGGCCAATGTGTGACGCACTCGTCGCCGGTCTCGCGAACGCCAGATTGCACATCATGGCGGACTCTGCGCACTGTCCAGCGCTTGATGCGCCCCGCGAACTGAACCGAATTGTCGTCGGATTCGCCTGATAGACAAGACGCATGCTGAACACACGTATGCGAGAAGTCTGGGCCAACGGCGAAGTGGCGTATGGATCCTGGTGTGGGTTTGCCAACATCGGCGTCGCCGAGTCGATCGCCGCTGTCGATTTCGACTTCAACTGCATCGATACACAGCATGGTGGCGTTGGATATGAGGGTTCCCTCGAACTGCTCAATGTTCTCGATCGTGGTGTCGGTACTCCCACCGTGCGAGTGCCGTGGAACGAACCAGGCATCGTGGGCAAGACCTTCGACGCCGGCGCGAATGCGGTCATCGTTCCGATGGTCAACACCGCAGAGCAAGCGCAGGCGGCTGTCTCGTACGCCTACTACGCGCCGATGGGCGCACGCTCTTGGGGCCCGGCCCGCCGAGCGATGCGTGACGCGGCGTACACCCCCGAGTCGGCGAACGCGAGCAACCTCATCATCCCCATGATCGAGACGACCGAGGCGATCGAGAACCTTGATGAGATTCTTGCGGTCGATGGGGTCGATGCGATCTACGTGGGCCCAGCTGATCTCTCCATCACCCTCGGCCTGCCGCCAGGGAACAATGACGACGTACCCGAGTTCACCGAGGCCCTCACGACCATCACTAGTCGCTGCCACAATGCAGGGGTGATCGCGGGAATCCATGCGAACCCAGCTCTCGCAGAACTTCGCGCCGAGCAGGGCTTTCGCATGATCACCGTCGCGACGGACTCGGTCCTGTTTCGTTCTGCACTGGCGTCGGCACTCACGGATTCAAAGGGGTCGCGTGCGTCGGGAGCGGACAACAACTCGATGTACTGAACACGCTGCGTGAGCGGAGATGCGTCCTCGCAGCGGGTTGAGCAGCCGTTGGGTAATTCGACCCTCTGAAGACAAGTAGTTGTTTCCAAACGGCCGCCGGATTCGATGATCTGGGCTTAAATCGGCGCGCAGGATCCCGATGTCTTTTGCAGAGACGGGCCACGGCGGACCGTCGCTTGTAGGTAGCGGAGGCGGCTCAATGTCTGCTGGATCTCATCACAAACCATCGGATCTCACCTGGATTGGACAGGATCGGCGGCTCGCTCGTCGGGTCGGCCAACCCCTGGCCAAGTTCATGGCAGTCGAGGCTGCTTCGGGAATCTTGCTCATCATCGCAACGATCGCTGCGCTCGTATGGGCCAACTCGGCCTGGCACGACGCCTATGAGGACTTCCTGCACTTTCACATCAACGTCGAAATCGGACCGTTCCACCTCGAGGAGTCCTTCCTTCACTTCGTGAACGATGGGTTGATGGCGATCTTCTTCTTCGTCGTCGGTCTCGAGATCAAACGAGAACTGACCACGGGTGAGCTCCGAGATCCACGAGCGGCGCTGCTCCCTGCCGTCGCAGCGGTGGGCGGCATGGTCGTGCCAGCGTTGCTCTTCGTCATCGTGACGCGCCAAGCTCCTGAGGTCGATGGCTGGGGAATCCCTATGGCCACCGACATCGCCTTTGCAGTCGGGATCGTCTCTCTACTCGGCAATCGGGTGCCCACGCAGCTCAAGATCTTCCTGCTGACCCTGGCCATCGTGGACGACATTGGCGCAATCGCCGTGATCGCCATCTTCTATTCGAGCGGCATTGCCTTCGGGTGGTTGGGAATCGCAGTCGGGCTGTTGGTCACCGTGTTCGTCTTGCAGCGGGCAAAGGTCTGGTACACGCCCCTCTACGTGCTGCTCGGTGCCATCTGCTGGTACGCGATGCTCGAATCTGGTGTTCACGCAACGATCGCTGGGGTCGCCCTCGGATTGATGACGCCGGCCCGACCGCTGCAACGTTCCATTGAGCCTGCCCGAGTGGTCGACGAGATCGGCTCGGAGACCTTCGACGGCCACACGTATCGACGAGTCGATCTGTACATCCGTGAGACGGTGCCAGTGGCCGAGCGGCTGCAGACGCTTCTGCATCCATTCACCAGCTTCCTGGTCATCCCAATCTTTGCGCTGGTCAATGCCGGAATCGTGTTGAGCGGCGACGGGATCCGCGAAGCGGCAAGTTCGACTGTGACGCTCGGCATCATCGTTGGCCTCGTGGCAGGTAAGGCGGTTGGTATCTCGGCAGCGACATACCTGGCCGTGAAGTCGAAGGCCTGCACGTTGCCAAATGGAGTGACTTGGCCACAGGTGGTAGCCGTTGCCCTTCTCGCAGGCATCGGCTTCACCGTGGCGCTCTTCATCACCTCGCTGGCGTACTCCGACGAAGCGATTGTCACGCAAGCCAAGATGGGAATTCTCGTCGCTTCGACACTGGCAGCAGTGCTCGGAGCAGGGCTGCTCCACCACTCGACGAGGGAGAATGCACGTTCACGGCGAGCCGATGATGACGAGGGCTCGGGACTGTTCGAGGTTCTGCAAAACCGCCTCGAACCAATCGCTGAATCGGTGATGGCGGCGCCTGAAACCGGACCCGAGTCCGAAGACGGTCATGCAGAGCTTGGGGCGACACCCACAGCCGAGAAGGTGGCAAGCCGACCCGATGAGTGACGCTGATGGGCTCGACCCCTATCTTCTGGAGCAACTCCCGACGCTGCCTGGCACTGCGGTTGCCTTCCTGAGGCTCTGCGACGATCCTCACGCGGGTGTTGCAGAGGTCGCCAAGGTTGCCGAGCGTGATCCTGCTCTACTGGCTCGAGTCCTGCAGGTTGCGAACTCACCTTTCTATGGCACGCGTGAACCGATCACCGACGTCGTCAGAGCAGGGGCGATTCTCGGTCTTCGCAACTTGAAACTCATCGGCGTGGGCTTCGCAATCGTCGGCGACCTCTGGGCACAGTCCGACGCGTCAAAGACACTGAGCGGTTTGATCGGTGCGAGCGCACTCGCTGGCGCTGGTGCCAGGAGCTTCTCGGAAACGGTCGGCACTGGCCGCGATGAGGAGGCGTTCACGAGTGGCCTGTTGGGGTTCGTGGGAGAACTCGCCTTGCTTCGATGTATGCCAGATGAGTTCGAGTCTCTCTGGGAGCAGAGCGATGGCCTGCCCTCCAAGAGGGAGCAGCGCGCACGGTTGGGCACCGATGGTGCGACCGTGGGCTCTGTCTTGTTGGCCAAGTGGAATCTTCCCGCTGGGCTTCGGACAGCGGCAGATGCGCGCAGCGAGACTGTCGAGCGCCGAACCGACGCGACGAACACCGCGTTCGTCGCAGCGGCAGGTTTTGGAACCGCGCTGGCAGAGGCACTGATGAGCGGCGAGGCCGCTTTGAGCAAGATGGCGAGCAGCGCTCGTTCGTGGGGTCTCGATCGTGACGAACTTCTTCGATATTGGGATGACTTCCGGCTCACCCTTCGCCGCGTCGACCACGATCTCGAGTTGGGTATGGTCCGCGATCTCGACGCGCTTATCGTCGACTCGAAGGATGACTATCTGGCCTCTCCGTTGCACCTCGGAAGTGATCTCGGGAGCGCGATGGAAGAGATCGATCGACTTCGTGCCGAGACGGCTCGACTCGAAACACTCTCGGTTCACGATCCGCTTACTGGCGCACACAACCGGGCGGGTTTCAACGAGCGGCTCCGGGGTCTTCTGGCGCGGGCGGCCAGAGCTGACAGTGGCCTCGCAGTCGGACTCGTCTTGTTCGATCTAGACCATTTCAAGCAGGTCAATGACTCGCACGGGCATCCGGCCGGCGATCGTTTGTTGGTCCAGGTTGCTCATGACGCATCGAAGGCCGTACGAACCGAAGAACTATTCGCACGTGTCGGTGGTGATGAGTTTGCGCTCGTGCTCGAGCCGAACTCACAAGAGGAGCTACGTGCAGCTGGAGAACGAATTCGGCTGGCGATCATGCACGCGATGTCAAAGGTCGTGGAAGCACAAGATCTCGGCGTGAGCGGAGGCGCAGCCATGCTGACTCCAGCCGAAGTTCAGTCGGTCTCGACGGCGGAGACCGATCTGGTCAAACTGGCAGACGATGCGTTGTATGCAGCGAAGAGAACCGGGCGAAACCAGCTTCGCTTGAGTGGTGAGCCTGAAGAGATCATCGTCGCTGCTTGAGCAACTTCGATCTCCGGTCAGCTTGCCCGAGGCTCCTGGTTCTTGCGAGCGTACGACTCGGTGAACCAGCCGGTATCAGCATCGTCTTCGACCGAAACACCAGCGGTGTCGTACCCGTTGCTCGTATGTGCCTGATCGTGGCTGTCGAGGTGAACAGTAGGTTCGCTCACCGGTGGGATCTGCCCGGATGTGTTGTTGGTCGAGAGTCGCTGCTCGAGCAGTCCGATGCGCTGCTGTGCTGCCGCGAGTTCCTCGCGTAGCTGCGAGACGTTGCTCTGGGTGCTCTCGACTCCGTGACTCGTTGCGGTGAGCGTGTCGGTGAGCTGGGCCTCGACGGTCGTGTTGCGGCGCTGCAGCTGTGTCAGCTGTGAGATGGTCTGCAGTGCTTCGACGAGCTTGGCCTCGAGCATGTGTACTCGTTCGCCGCTGGCGTAGTCATCTCCGCTCGACTCGAGCTGGTGCAGACGCGTGTTGAAGGTCCCGAGTTGGTCCTCATGGGAGCGCAACTCCTCTTGGAGCGCTTGGACGATGTCTGTTTGGAGCTGACGGAGGCTTTCGGTGAAGGCATAGGCCTCATTGGTCCGTGCTTCAGCCTCTGCGATCGAGGTCTCCAGGGACTGGATTCGAGGTTCCTGATCCGTGCTGGACACATTGGCTTCAAGTTCAGAAACGCGCGTTTCGATGGCTTGTTCCACGATCTCGAGGCGGTTGAACACCGAGTCTCGGAGGTCCGCGTTCGAGTCGTCCGCCTTCGCGTTGGATTCATCAAGGGCGAGTTGTAGCTGCGCTCGTGCTTCATCGACGCGACTGAGTAGGTGATCGCGAAGTGCCCCGGTGCGTTCTTCGATCTGAGCATGGGTCTGCGAAATGCGGTCCTCGACATGCTCAAAGCGTTCGTCATGTTCTTCGATGCGCTGTTCGGAGGCTGCGATTCGATCCTCGTTGGAGGACAGGTGCTGTTCCGTTGACGCGAAGCGCTCTTCGCCCGCACCGACAATGTGTTCAGCTTCGGAAACGCGCTGGTCCAGCTCGGCGACTCGCCTGTCCGCTTCCGTCGATTGCGCTTCGATCGCCTGGGCCCGTGCATCGAGCGATGCGAGCTGAGCGTCGGCTTCTGCGACCTGATGCCCGAATTCCGCGGCAGTCTCTTCAGCAGAGGTGACGCGCTGGGCAATGTCAGCGGTCGCTCGCACTGCACCTTCGACGCAGTCGATGGTCTGGTCGAGCTTGGCGGACATCTGCGTTGCGCGTTCCGCAGCGACGACGGACTCCTGCTCGATGTCGTGTATCCGTCCGTCAGCATTGCCGAGCTCGTCGTCGATCGAAGCGAGGCGCATCCGTACTTCTTCGATGTTGCCGTCGACCCGTTCGTTGATGTTGCCCACCGTCTCGCCGAGCTGGCGGTCGACGGTTTCGTCGAGGCGTTGGTTGACTTGGTCGACGGTTTCGTCGAGGCGTTGGTTGACTTGGTCGACGGTTTCGTCGAGGCGTTGGTTGACCTGACCGGTGTTCTCGTCGAGGCGGTTGTTGATTTGGTCGACGGTTTCGTTGAGGCGTTGGTTGACCTGGCCGACCGATTCATCGAGCCGACTGTTCAAGTGATCGGCGTTGTGGCCCAATCGAGCGTCGACTTCGCGTCGTGCCTCGTCGAGGCGGTCGTTCACGGCGTGAGTGGATTCGTCGAATCTGACGTTGAGCTCCTGCGCCGTCTCTTCGATGCGAGCATGAGCCGATTGCGCAGTGGCCTCGACGTCATCGAGGCGGGTGTGTGCCGCGTCCAACGCGGTCGCGGCATTGTCGAGCCGGTTGTTTGCGTTGTGCACGTTTCCATCGATGTGTTCGACGTGTGCGGCGAGAGAGGTTGATGTCGTGCGAAGCTCTTCAACGCGTTCATGCAACCCATCGGTGCTGCTTTGAACCAAATCGACGCGGTGGCCGATCAGCTCGGAGTTCTCCGCCATGTTTCCGATGCGGTCGGAGACATCTTGAACTAGCTGTCGAGTCGCGGCCTGGTCGGCCTCGGCCTGCTGGATCGCGTCGCCATGTGCGTTGATGTCTTCGCGATCGCGGGTCAATGCGACTCGTGTGACGTCCTGTTCGCCGACGACGGAGCTGACGGTGGAGCGGAGATCCTCGAGCTCGTTGACCAGCGCTGGAGAGGGCGGCGCCTCACCAGGCTCGGAGATCTGCGATCGCAGCTGGTCGATCTCCTGCTTCGTGTCGTCGATTCGTTGGTGCGCATGCTGAACGTTGTCGGCAATCTCCGATCGACGCTCTCCGGATTCGATCGCTCGTGCTTCGAGATCCTGCGCATGCGCGTCAACTCGATGGACGTGCTCAGCGAGCTCGGACAGATCGCTATGCGTGGCTTGGTTCGCGTTGCTTTCTTGCTGCTGTGAGTCGAGTGCATCCGCACGAGAGTTGAGGAATTGAAGCGAGGTCGCGATCTCGTCGATCTTTCCGACCTGACTCTCGGCGGTGGCCATCCGGCCCTGCAGATCAGCCACGGAATCGGCCAGCGCCGCGTCTATCTCGCCAGCTGACGAGTCGATGGCGGCGGCGGCCTGATGAAGCTGCGCTTTCAGGTCGACGATCGACTCATGCACCTCATTCATGCGGCCGTCGATGGACGACGCAAAGATTGCGGATTGCTCGGTGAGTCCGGTTCGTACTGCCGAGTTCGACGTGCGTTCTTCCTCGATGACCTCGGCAAGTTCGGCGATTCGGGTGAAGGCCTGTTCGAGGTACGAGGTGAGCTCGTTCAGCTCGCCCGACTGCGCGAGGCGTGCATCCTCCACGAGAGCCAGTCGCGAATCGAAACCATCGACGGACATCATCATTGTCGTCGATACACCTTCTTCGGCCGCCGCGACACGAGTCGCAAGAGCCTCGAAGCGAGATGAAGTCGCGCTGATCTCCTGATCGAGAGCGGCGAACCGCTCCACGTAGTCCTGCGTCGTCGACACGGATGCATCGACCGCAAAGATGTGGTCCTCGAGCGACCCGAGCCGCTCACGCATTTGCTCCAACTGGGCCGTTACCTCGATGATCCGACCGTCGGTCGAAGCACGTTGCGTATCGAGCGTGATCGATCGGGCAGCGCCCCGTGCCGCGGTGACGTCTGCGGAGATCTCAGGCCATCCGGAGTCGGCGTTGTCGGTGGTCATGTCTTGGTCCATCAGACCCTCATCAGTTAGTCGAAAATGCCTATGACGTTCGTCGGCGCATGTCCCTGGTTTGTGAGCGATCCCCACCGAAATCTGGAGGCTGTCGAAATTCCGAAAAAATATTTCGGCGAGGTGCTCGAGACGAAATGCGCAACCTGCAGGATTTTTGGACCGGACGAACACGCGGAGAGGTGGAGTCGATGTGGATCGTGTGAAGTACACAAGGAGTGAATTCGGGTGCCAAAATACGACGGAGAGCGATATTGCGTGATGGTCGGGTGCAAATGAGGCTTTGGCCATGTTCACCGAACTGGCTGTCATCGACTGGATCGCACTTGCGTTCGCAGCAGTGCTACTCGCCGCAGCATGTGCGGCTGCGATCATTGCGTACGCGACGTCTTCGAACCGGCAAGGGCCTTTGCCATCCATGGTCAAGGGACTGACGCGGTCACAAACGTCGCGACACGCGGCACCAAAGCAGGCGCCTCGGAACCACGTGCGGTCCACGACCGGCGATACGGAACCTGCGGGGGCCATCGATCTACGGGAACGCGCCGTTGCCGATCAGCGTCCCGCACCGAACGGGATGGCTGAAGGTGAGTCGCCCGAGGCTTCGACCGAACCTCATTCGTCGGCTGACGCGGAGATAGACGATCCAGACCGCCGCTTGGCTGAGCGCGCTGCGCGGCTACGTGGAAGACCGATTCCCGAACAGGGTCCAATCGTTGAGTCGGAGAGCTTGAGTCACAAGGCGCTTGTGCAGAGCGTCGTGGCAAACCGCATTCCCGCGCACGCAAAGACCTTTGGGTCGACGGTGCTCGAGACGGGTGTGTCCTCTTCGAACTACGATCGAGTGGATGGCTTCAAGGCTCGGACGCCCGGCTTCTTCGATGATCCGATGGGGCGCCACGAACTTCGCTACTGGGACGGCCACGCGTGGACCGAGTATGTGAAAGAACACGGTGAACGTTTCACCGATCCACTCTGAAGACCGCTCGGTGAAACGTTTCACTGCGTTTCGGGGTGACCTACGTCAGGCGTGACGTTTGGTCTCGTGCCGAAGCGACGGAGTCCACGACGAGTTCTTGTAGTTCAAGACCGAGACTCTTGAAGGAAACGCCCAATCTGACCTGAGCGTCGGTGAGAGGCGTGATGTTGCGAACTTCGATGATTCCCGAGTGATCGTCGATCAATACGCGGTATCTCTTCTTGACCTTGAGGCGCTGGTCGGTGGGCAGGACGAGTCCGGCCCCACCCTCGGACAGATCGACGAGGTATGCGTCGACTCGGTCTGCTGTTCGAAAAAGGCCGTTGGACAATTCGACGCTGATCGGCACTGCAAAGTCGTAACGAGAGGCCGCGCGGGCCGTCGAGACGGAAGGTTCGCCCGTGTTCCAACGCATGACGATTCTGTCGGCCGCCACAGGTCGACGCTTGAGCTGTCGGGCTCAAAGAGAACGAGAAGAGGTTTCGATCGTGTCCGTTCGGTCTCGGATGGACCGCTCGGCCACGCCGACGAGAAATTCCCGGTCGTACTGAGCAAAGAATCGGTCGGCCTGTTTCGCGAATTCGCGAATCATCATGAAGTTCGCGCTCCCGCCGACGGCCGCCCCGAGCCCAAAGGGCAGAAGTTTTCCGATGGTGGCAGCGCCTCGACGAGTCCCCCACTTCTTCAGGACTTGTGCGACGAGCGTTGTATTGATTCGTCGTAGCGCGTCGATCGTGGCCATTTGTCCGGCGCCACCACCGACTGCTTCACCTGCGATCTCGATCGCATGTCCATCGGAGATGTTCAGACCCATGTCACGAACGAGCGTCGAGAACTCTTCGGCCGCATCGTCACCAAAGGCGAGCACCGCCAAGACCCACGCACGTCGCTCTTCGGGCGTAGCGTCGACATGGCCATACGCCGCACCGATCGACATCACCATGTCGGTGGTCTTGAGCGCGATCACTCCGAGTTCCGCCAGCAGCGTTCCCATGGCGACGCTCGTCCCGATTCCGGGCGCCGCGGCCGTCGCGCCTGCGGCGGCACCAAGGGCGGTCATCGACTTGCGAATAGGTGTCGCAATGGCTTTGGCCTTCTCTGCGGGATGGAGTCCCGGCGTCAAACGCGCGACTTCTTGGGCCTGATCCCAGCGAGAGGCGACCGCTCGGTCGACGCCCTCGATCAGCGCCTTTCCCGCGGCGTCGAGCAAAGGCGTTGGGATGCGCTGAGTCGCCTTCTTCTCGATGTATTTCTTCGCAATACCCATGACCTCAGTGTGGTGGGGGCTGACTGGAGATCAACCGTTAGGCTCTGGAAATGGCAGACCAAGCGACATTTGCCGACGCGGCGATGCCGCTGATGGACCAGCTGTATTCAGCGGCGTTGCGTATGACGCGAAACGCCGCGGACGCTGAGGATCTCGTTCAGGAGACATACCTCAAGGCGTATCGCGGGTACGAGCGATTCCAAGAAGGCACCAATCTCAAGGCCTGGATGTATCGCATCCTGACCAACAGCTACATCAACCGTTACCGAGCCAAACAGCGGCGTCCGGACGAGACGGACATCTCCGACGTGGAGGACATGTATCTGTATCGGCGCCTCGGCGGGGAACAGTCCGACGTCGGGACCAGCGCCGAAGAAGCCTTCCTCAGCTCGGTGACCGACTCAAACGTGAAGGCGGCGATCGAGGCCATCCCGGAAAACTTCCGAATCGCCGTCTTGCTCGCTGATGTCGAGGGTTTTGCGTACAAAGAGATCGCCGAAATTCTCGAAATTCCCATCGGAACGGTGATGAGTCGTATACATCGGGGAAGAAAAGCGCTCGAAAAGGAGTTGCACGCATTTGCAGGGGAGCGAAATCTTCTACCAGACGATGACGGTGAACCTGTGGAAGAACAGCACGAATCCGAATCTGTGGCACCTGCCGGGGAGGCCGTATCGCCATGAATGAAGACGCCGCTAATCACGAGCACGTCGTTCCGAGTCAGTCAGATGTGTTCGCTGCAGCACAGCCGTTCACCGAGCCCTCCGGGCCCGCTCACGCCGCTGCGAGTCAACCGTTTCTCGGGGTGGATGCGTTCAATCCGGCGGGACCCGTTCCGTTGATGTCGCCCCTGCCCGAGTCGGCCCTCCAGGCGAGTTGCATGGATGTGCATCGAAGCCTGTCGGTCTTTCTCGATGGCGAGTTGGCACTTCCGCAGCAAAACGCGGTTCGATCACATCTTGCGGTGTGTGGACCATGCCAGACCGCCCAAGCGTTCCAGATGCAGCTCCGGAGCACCGTGGCAACCAAGGCGCTCGAGCCAATGCCCGAGGACGTACGCGCCCGAATCACCAAGGCGCTCGGCTTCGAGTGAGTCGGTTCATCACCGACGCTGGACCGAGAACGCTAAGATGACGGCCATGTTCGCTGTTGTTTGGACCTTTTGGATTGCCCCGATCCTCGTCGGAGGAACGATTCTCGCTCTTCTCGCGATCATTGCCGGTTACTTGCTCACCGTGACGTCGAAGCAGTACCCACGGGGTAAGCAGAAGAAGCAGTGAGCGAATCAACTTCGATCGACTGGGATCTCGCTCGGACGATTGCCGCGAAGGTCAATCGCAACGAGCCCGAGGTCGTCGGAGAAGAACGCTCGCGGATGGATGCCGACTTCGAGGAGTTCACCGCGTTGGCCGAGGAACTCGTCGGCGCCGAGACAGGGCTTCGCTCACTCGACGGCGATGCACGGGGTCGAGTTGCCGACCGTGCTGATTGGGTCGATGCGAACATTCGCTCGTTTCAACGTCTGCTCAAGCCGATGCTGGAGCAGATGGAAGACAAGATGGGCGGACCGTTTTCGGCGGTCGGACCAAAGGTTGCTGGCGCAGAGTTGGGCATGCTTCTCGGCTGGATGTCCACGCGCGTCTTGGGGCAATACGACCTGCTGGTCATCGAGGACGAGAACCCAGAGCAACAAGACATCGTCTATTACGTCGGGTCCAACGTTGCAGCGCTCGAGAAGCGCTTCGCCTTCCCGGAGCGAGATTTCCGTCTGTGGCTCGCACTACACGAGGTGACGCACCGAGCGCAGTTCACCGGTGTGCCATGGATGCGCGAACACTTCTTGGGACTGGTGAACTCCACGATGGAAGAGGTCGATCCCGATCCACAGCGCTTCATCGATGGTCTTCGACGCGCTCTCGACGCGAAGAAGGCCGGTGAGGACCCTCTCGCCGATGGCGGTCTCACCGCCGTTTTTGCCTCCGAGAAACAACGCGAGTCGCTCGAGCAGATCGGCGGACTCATGAGCCTGCTCGAAGGTCATGGCGACGTCACCATGGACCGTGCGGGCGAAGGCGTCGTGATGAACGCCGAGCGATTTGGCCGGGTGTTGCGTCAGCGTCGACAGAACGCGTCGAAGTTCGTCGCCCTCATTCAGAGGTTGGCTGGGCTCGAAGCAAAGATGAAGCAGTACGCCCAAGGTGAAGCCTTCATCGAGGCCGTCGAAGATCATGGCGGCCGCGAACTCATCGATCGCGTCTGGGAGGGGCCCACGATGTTGCCGCTTCTCGCCGAGATCCGGGAGCCCGAGCAGTGGATCTCGAGGATGCAACCGGTCGAGCAGGTTGCCTGACCCATCGTCGTTGTCGGAGCTGCTTCGCGATTGGCGAGAGCGGACGACATTTCCCGACGTATCCACCGAACTTCGATGCGGCGTGTCCGGCGGGGCGGACTCACTCGCGCTGATCGCGCTTGGCGTCGCGGCTGGCTGTCGGGTCACCGCGGTTCACGTCGACCACGGTCAGCGTCCAACCGGCCCACAAGAAGCAACACTGGTCGCGGATGCGTGTGCCGAGATCGGGGCTGCCTTCGAGTCGGCGACCCTAGAAGTGGACCCCGGTTCGAATCTCGAAGCGCGCATGAGAGCAGCCAGATACAAGGTGCTCGGACCGGATGCGGCGACGGGTCACACCGCCGATGACCAGGCGGAGACCATGATGATCAACTTGCTCCGCGGCGCCGGACTGCGCGGCCTTGGCGCGATGACGCCGGGACCGCGCCGCCCCATTCTGTCGCTTAGAAGATCGGACACGGTCGAGGTGTGTCGCCGCCTCGATTGGATGCCATTCGAGGATCCCAGCAATGAAGATCCGTCGTTCCTGCGAAATCGAATCCGGCATGAGGTGATGCCGCTTCTCGAGGATGTGGCCGGTCGTGATGTGGTTCCACTTCTGGTTCGATCGGCCGAGCATGCGCGAACAGCCTCCGACGAACTCGTGCGCCAGGCCAGGGAGCTCGATCCCACTGACGCAAGGATTGTGTCTGCCGCCCCGACGCCTGTGGCTGCTCTTGCGTTGCAGATGTGGGTCCGTGAGGTGACTGGCGACGAGCACCCCATCGATGCAGCAGCGATCGCCCGGGCGTTGCAGGTCGCGGCAGGTGAAGCGCTTGCAGCTGAGGTGTCCGGTGGATGGCGGATCAGCCGCTCGCAGCAGCGGCTGTCGATCACCGCATCGGCTGATCGGCAATGATTGAGCCATGACTCGACCGCCAGCACCACCCATCCCGCTCGAAGCTGATGAGCGGACGATGCTCAACTCCTTCCTTGACTTCTATCGAAGTGCGCTGTTGGACCGGGCGTACGGACTCGACCGCGACCAGCTGAATACAACACTCCCACCGTCGTCGCTGACGATTGCACGACTTCTCTCCCACATGGCTTGGGTCGAACAGGTTTGGTATCGAGTGCGCTTCGATGGTGAGGAGTTTGCGCCACCCTTCGACAACCTCGATTTCGAGGCCGACTCTGATGCCGAAATGACGATCGCCGAGACCTGGACCGTCGACGAATTGGTCGCGGTCTACAACGACGCAATCGTCGACTCCAGCGAGCGGGTCGCAGCCACGCCTTCGCTCGACGACGTGTCGCCGATATCGAGCGACGGACGGAAGTGGAGCATGCGGTGGATCATGGTGCACATGATCGAGGAGTACGCACGACACTGCGGGCACGCCGATCTCATCCGAGAGTCGATCGACGGGGATACCTGTGCATAACTCTGATGCCTTCGCCCGGTGGAGGGTCCGTGAGGTGCGACAGCTAACGTTTCGCACTGCATGAGCACAGAGAGCATCGACGTTCCGCAGCGGCCTCCGAGTGGAAAGGCACCCACGGAATCGGTGGGTCGCACCCTCGTCACCGAGGAACAGATTCGCCAGAGGGTACGCGAGCTCGGCGAACAGATCACTCGCGACTATGCAGGCGAGCGCCCGTTGTTGGTGGCGGTTCTCCGTGGGGCATACATGTTTCTCGCCGACTTGTCGCGCGAGATCGACTTGATGGTCGAGATCGACTTCATGGCCGTCTCGTCCTATGGAAACGCGACGGCCTCGTCTGGGGTGGTCCGTATTCTGAAGGACCTCGATGAAGACCTCGAGGGCAGACACGTCATCGTCGTCGAGGACATCATCGACTCCGGGCTGACGCTTTCGTACCTCCGACGAAACTTGAAGAACCGCGCAGCTGCGTCGGTCGAGGTCTGTGCGCTGTTGGTTCGCGAAGGTCGGCAAAAGGTCGACGAGGATCTCAAATATGTCGGCTTCGAGCTGCCGCCCGACTTTGTGGTCGGTTACGGGCTCGACGCGTCCGGCACCTTCCGCAATCTCCCGTACATCGCTGAGTACACCGGTGGCGGGCACGACTGAGGCCAACCGAAGTTTCCAACGCTCGATAGGTTGGTTCGAATCGTGAAAAAACTCTCTCGTTCCGCAGTTCTCCTCATCGGCGGTGTGGTCGCGGTTGCGATCCTGGTACTGATGGTGCTGTCTCGCGATCCCGCGCCCACCGAGTTGTCGTTCTCCGAGCTCGAAGACAAAATCGGCCAGGGTGCAATCGCTGAGGCGACGATTCTCGACCGCTCCCACGAGGTCCGCGGAACGCTCATCGAAGACGACGAGCTGTTCATCGCCAGCTTTCCCGCCGAAGCAACCGACGAGTTGTTCGCGGAGCTCCGAGCAGCAGATCCACCGATAGCGATCGATATCGATGCACAAGACACAAGCCTGTGGGTGCAGCTCTTGTTCAACCTGCTTCCGATTCTGCTGTTGGTCGGGATCTTCTTGTTCTTCATCAACTCGATGCAGGGTGGCGGACGGGGCGTGATGTCTTTTGGTAAGGCCAAAGCCCGAAAGATGTCGAAAGACCAACCCACCGTCACGTTCGCCGATGTTGCCGGAGCCGACGAAGCAGTGGAGGAGCTCACCGAGATCCGTGACTTCCTCTCCGACCCGGATCGTTTTCAGAAGATCGGCGCGAAGATTCCCAAGGGTGTGCTGCTCTACGGCCCTCCTGGTACCGGGAAGACGTTGCTCGCCCGTGCCGTTGCGGGTGAGGCGGGAGTTCCGTTCTTCACGATCTCGGGTTCCGACTTCGTCGAGATGTTCGTCGGCGTCGGAGCCAGTCGAGTCAGAGACTTGTTCGAGCAGGCCAAGGCCGAGTCGCCGGCGATCATCTTCGTCGATGAGATCGATGCCGTGGGGCGACATCGCGGCGCTGGTTTGGGTGGAGGTCACGACGAGCGCGAGCAGACCCTCAACCAGCTCCTGGTCGAAATGGATGGCTTTGACGTTTCGACCGGTGTCATCCTGATCGCCGCGACAAACCGACCCGATATTCTCGATCCAGCTCTGCTTCGCCCAGGGAGATTCGATCGTCAGATCGTCGTCGATCGACCTGATCTCGAAGGCAGGCGCAACATTGCCAAGGTGCACGCGGCTGGCAAACCGCTCGACGATGATGTCTCGACGGACGTCATTGCGAGACGCACTCCAGGGTTCACCGGCGCAGACATCGCGAACTTGCTGAATGAAGCTGCGTTGCTCGCGGCTCGCCGGGACAAACCCACGATCTCACAGCAAGAAATCGAAGATGCGATCGACCGCGTCATCGCTGGGCCCGAACGAAAGTCCCGGGCGATGTCCGACAAAGAGAAGACGGTCATCGCCTATCACGAAGCCGGTCACGCGCTCGTTGGCCACGTGCTGCCGAACACGGATCCGATTCACAAGATTTCGATCGTGGCCCGGGGTCGAGCACTCGGCTGGACCCTTGCGCTTCCCACGCAGGACCGGTATCTACAGAGCCGCTCGGAACTCACGGACACCATGGCGATGCTTCTCGGTGGTCGTACTGCGGAGGAGCTGATCTTCGGGGATCCAACCACCGGAGCGAGCGACGACATCGATCGAGTTGCCACGATCGCTCGGTCGATGGTCACCGAATACGGCATGAGCGAAGCACTTGGTCCTCAGCGACTCGGAAACAAGTCGGGCGAAGTATTTCTCGGCAAGGACCAGGGGCATGAGGCCGACTATTCCGAGGATGTCGCAACGCAGATCGACAGCGAGGTTCGCTCCCTCGTCGAGGCCGCGCACATCGAAGCCCGCGAGATCCTGGCCCTGCACCGATCTGTGCTCGACCGTCTCGCAGAGGGACTGATCGAACACGAGTCCCTCGAGGGAGACGCCCTCGAAGCAATTCTGGCCGAGGCGGGTGGCGCGGTGGAGAACTCACCTGCCAGCGCCTCCTCTCATCCGACCATCGAATCCCCCCAGCCCGCCGAACAGATGCGGGCAGAAGGACTGGACTGACGTGTCAGAGATCAATGACGACAACCCACCGGAACCCTCGGTGGATCACGCGAAGATCGAGGCCGCGGTACGTGAGATCCTCACGGCCATCGGGGAAGATCCCGACCGCGATGGTTTGCTCGACACACCAGCTCGCGTCGCGAGGATGTACGCCGAGATCACCAGTGGCCTGCATGAAGATCCGGAGGAACACCTCTACAAGGTCTTCGACGTCGATCACGACGAGATGATCATGGTGCGCGACATTCCCATCTATTCGATGTGCGAGCATCACCTCTTGCCGTTCTACGGCAGCGCCCACGTCGCGTACATCCCCAAAGCCGGCGGTCGTATCACTGGATTGTCGAAGATCGCCCGACTCGTCGACGGCTTTGCGCGGCGCCCGCAAGTCCAGGAACGGCTGACTCGCCAAGTCGCAGATGCGGTGCAAAGTGCCCTCGATCCGGCCGGCGTACTCGTCGTTGTCGAAGCCGAGCACATGTGCATGTCGATGCGCGGGGTTCGCAAACCAGGTTCATCGACCGTGACTTCGGCAGTGCACGGGACGTTTCGAGAGCAGGCCGCCACGAGGTCGGAAGCCATGCGCTTCATCACGGGACGTTGACGCGAGACTCCGACTTCGATCACCGAGGAGGCCTCGCTGCGCTTCAGCATCAGGGGCCGCTGGTCATGGGGGTTCTCAACACGACGCCTGATTCGTTCAGCGATGGTGGTCGATGGGGCACGATCGACCGAGCCGTGGCCCACGCGGAACAAATGCTTGCCGACGGCGCCCACATCATCGACATCGGCGGAGAATCGAGTCGTCCTGGAGCTCACCCGGTGGAACGAATCGAAGAACTCCGCCGTGTACTCCCCGTCATCGAACGGCTCGCGGGTCGATGTGTGATGTCGATCGACACGGCCAAGGCAGATGTCGCAGATGCTGCCCTGCATGCCGGAGCGCATCTCGTGAACGACATCAGTGCATCTCTCGAAGAAGTTGCGGGCGCTCATCGAGCTGGGTGGTTGGCCATGCACATGCAGGGCGAACCAAGGAGCATGCAGACCAACCCGACGTACGAAGATGTCGTGGCAGAGGTTGCGGCGTCGTTGGCGGACTATGCACGACGAGGGGAGGCCGCAGGGGTCGCTCGACTGTGGATCGATCCGGGTTATGGCTTTGGAAAGACCACAAATCACAACCTGAACTTGCTTCGCGACCTCAAAATGCTGACTACAGTCGGCCAAGACATAGCAATTGGAGTGAGCAGAAAGAGATTCATCGGGCAGATTCACGCGCTGAGCGATGGTGTCGACGAGGTCGACGCCAGCGATCGGCTCGAAGGATCGGTCTTGGCTGCGGTGTGGTCGTGGCGCGTCGGGGCACATATTGTGCGAACACATGACGTACGCTCCACAGCCATGGCTGGGGATCTGCTCGCCTCACGCGATCGCTGGTCAGCGCGTCGATCATCGCTCGGCTGAAAACAGGAACGGACACCAACGAAAATGGCAAGCAGCCAAAAGCTCAAAGGCAAGTGGGCCCTCGGGATTGAACCTCGCAACTTCACCTGGGTTCTACGCGATCAGCTCGCGGTCTGTGAACGACTGGGTGGTTATGGGGATGCCCACCGGCGAGTTCGTCGACAAGAAGAGATCATCTGGACCAGGGTCAACGGCTTCGATCGCATTCTTTCGCTCATTCCGAACAACGCGAACCTGCACAACTATGACGAAGAGGACGTGGCGTGGATCCATCGCCCGTTCCGAGGTCCCGAAGATGGTGAGCGCTTCTTGTCTCACCTGTACACCGACCTGCGGATGCTCACGACGCAGGGATTCAAAATCCTCATGCATCGCGAAGAACTGGGAGATCACGTGACCGGTCTCATGGCTGGATATCTCGTGTGGACCCAGATGGTTCCCGATCAGCCGAAGGCCATCGTGACGATCGAACAACTTCTTTCGCGTCCAATCGGTCCGGTGGGCCGCGAGATCGTCGCTGTGGCCGGGTCGATTGATCCAACACAGGTCGATCTGCGTGACTGACGCAATCGAGTTACGCGGGCTTCGCGTCTTGGCCTTTTGCGGAATCCTTCCCGAAGAGCGTGAGCGCAGACAACCGTTCGAGATCGACGTTGATGTCGAGCTCGATCTGTTGAGCGCTGCATCGTCGGACGATCTCGCCAATACCATCGACTACGGCCAGCTCGTCTCCGACATCGAACGGCTAGCGATCGATGGTCGTTACGGCCTGCTCGAACGGTTCGCCAGCGAGGTTGCAGCAGCAGTTCTCACCCATGAGAAGGCAACGGCTACCCGCGTGACGATTCGAAAGCTCCGCCCTCCGGTTCCCCAGGATCTGCAGAGTTCGGGAGTGACCGTTCGGAGGAGTCGAGCATGACACGCCGAGCCTTCCTTGGGCTCGGTTCAAATCTGGGTGATCGCCAAGCGCACCTGGATGCGGCTGTCGAACGCATCCCAGATGTCGTGCGGGTGTCGTCGTACTGGGAAACCGCGCCGGTGGGCGGACCTGAGCAGGGACCGTTCCTGAATTGTGTGGTGCAGCTGGCGACCGATCGAACGGCGCGACAGCTGCTTTCGGTGTGTCGCGAACGCGAAGAGTACGCCGAACGTCTTCGACGGGAGCGATGGGGTCCACGCTCGCTCGACGTCGACGTTCTCTGGATCGACAATGAGATTGTCGATCAGCATGATCTCGTGGTACCCCATCCGCGAATGTTCGATCGCGCCTTCGTTCTGGTGCCACTTGCCGAGCTCGCGCCCGATCTCATCCCGGAGAGTTTTGTGACGCCGCCGCTGTCCGAAGTCTGGCCGTATGTTCCCACCGACGCGGAAAGTGATGGATGAACCAGGACGAAGATGAGGTCGTGTTCGACGAACCCACCTATGCCCCGTGGGACGGACGTCGAGTCCCCGTGCTGCTGTTGGGCGGTTACCTCGGCGTCGGAAAGACGACGGTCATCAACGAGTTGTTGGCGCGAACGGACGTACCGATTGCTGTCCTGGTCAACGACGTCGGCGAGATCAACATCGATGCACGACTCATCGAACGTCAAGACGGCGACACGCTGGACCTTTCCGGTGGCTGCGTTTGCTGCAGTCTGAAGAACGGATTTCTGGAAGCGTTCGACCAGCTTCGCAATCGCGACGTTCCTCCGGAACTCGTCGTCGTGGAGTTGAGCGGAATCGCGAATCCGGCTGCTGCTGCGGCCTTCGCTTCGACTCCCGGATTTCAACTCGACAGCACGGTTGTGCTGGTGGACCTCGAGAACTTTCTGGAACAAGAAGACGAAGCCTCGGTGGTCGCAGATGCGGTGCGGGCGCAGGTTGCGTCAGCGGACATCGTGCTCTTGACGAAACGCGATCTGGTCGACTCGGCACGCGTGGATGACGTCTCGAATCGGCTCGCAGGCTTGGTCGCTGACACGCCTGTGATCCTCGCCGAATCCGCACATTCGATTGCCGGCCTCGTCGGCCTCGGAACCCGTCGGCCGGTTCTCGATGTAGGAGTTGGTGCCAGCCTTTTCGATCAGCACACGGTGAGTCAGGTGCCAATCGTCGGCGCGATCAGAAGAAGTGAGCTCGATGAGCTGCTCGATGGGTTGCCCGAAAATGTGGTGCGCGCCAAGGGGATTGTTCAGATCGAGACCGGCGAACTCATGATCGTGCAGATGGTGGGGAAACGTCGTTCGATCGAACCGCTGCCCATGGCTGAGTTGACCGAGCCAACAGACTTGGTCGTGATCACCACTCGAGGGTGAAGCTGACGGTCAGAGACTCGCCGGATTCGACCACGCGCGGACGGTCGTTCGCGTCGTTGGGTGGTCCGGTCTGTGGCTCGACGCACACCGCATGACTTGGCTCGTCATAGACCACCCAATGGTCTGCGGTCGATGACAACGTGAGCGCCAGCGTTCCCCACCGGAGCACGGGGTTGCTACGCATGCCCGTGAAACAGTCATCCCAGGGACCGTCTGAGGGCATGAGGGTTCTTCCGGTGGGGATACCAGTGGAATCCCGCTCATACATCAGGCCTGGTTCGAATGTGAGATCGAGATGTCCGAGACCCGCGATGTTTCGACGGAACCATGGGTGCCACCCGATGTTGATCGGTTGGCGTTCATTCGCATCGATCGTCATGTGCACGACGAGCCGATCGTCCTCGAGCACGAACCGTTGCGTAGCGGCGCCCGCGAACGGCCAGGGCTCAGAGAAGTCGAGCCGAATTGCCGCATCGTCGAGTTGAGTCCAGGCGCTGGTGAATCCGTATCCGTGCATGGCATGTGGACCGAGAGTGTGAGGCAGTGCGTAGATCTTGCCGTCGAAGCTGAGTGCGCCGTTTCGGATTCTTCCCGCGAACGGGACCATTGGATAACAACCCCACGTCAACGGATCGTCCGTTCGGTCGACGAGCACCTCGCTGCCGCCGATGCGCAGCGACATGATGCGCCCTCCATGCGTCAGATCAACCTGCAACGTGCAGTTCCCATCGGGACTGTCGAACGAGAGTGTGTCAGGCATGTCGCACGAAGCTAGCAAGCCGTCTCGTGACCGCAGCGGAGCATCGGTCCTCAGCTAGATTCGGCAGGTGGCTCGATACCTTCACCCTCCCCAGCACGACGTCATCGACGTGGTCAGACGTGCGCTTGTCGAAGATCTCACCCCCCTTGGCGATCTCAGCGCATCGTTGTTGCCAGCTTCCGCGACGGCGAATGCTTCGTTCGTGGCTCGTCCAGGCGGAGCGATTGCGGGCACCGCTTGTGTCGAGGAGACGATGCGACAAGTCGATCCATCCCTCGAGCTGGTGTGGTCGGTCGCAGAGGGGGATGTCGTCGGTGCTCAGCAGGTGTTGGGCACGATCAGCGGTTCACTCGAATCGATCCTCATTGCTGAGCGCACCGCATTGAACTTCTTGATGTACCTCTCGGGAATCGCGACCAACACTCGTGCGTACGTGGACGCCGCAACTGGGTCAGCGCAAGTGTGGGACACGAGAAAGACAACCCCCGGTCTTCGATCGCTCGAGAAGGCAGCGGTGCGAGCAGGTGGAGCCAGGAATCATCGAGGCAACCTCAGCGACTGGATCATGCTGAAGGACAACCATTTGATGGGCCTGTCAATTGAAGAAGGTGTGGCCGAGGCCCGGCGGCGATGGCCCGCCCGCACCGTGCATGTCGAGGCCGATCGTCTCGACCAGGTCGAAGCAGCGGTGGCGGCGAACGCCGATGCGATCCTGCTCGACAACATGTCACCCGAAGAGCTCCGAACCGCCGTCGGACGAGTTGGTGAACTCGTTGACGGCGGTCGACGCCCTCTTCTCGAAGCGAGCGGCGGCATCGACCTGAGCACGATCGACGCCGTGAGCCACACCGGGGTCGACATGATCTCCACGTCAAAACTTTGCTTCGGCGCACCGACGCTCGATATCGGACTCGACATTCGTCCGAGCTCGACGGCGTAACGGATATCGCGCGGCGCGCTGGCACGGTAGCGTCAACACTCCATGAGCGAGACTTCCGAACCTCCCGAGCAAGAACACGAAACGACGGTGCCCGATCGCACCTTCGAAATTCCCTATCGCTACGAAACCACGGCAACCGCTGGTGCGTTGCAGGCGGAGTTCGCCGAACTCCCCGACGGTGAAGAGACCGGGAAGGTCGTCTCGGTCGCTGGACGATTGATGCTGAAGCGCGATCAAGGAAAGATCGTCTTCGGCGTGGTCCAGGACGGCTCTGGCCGTATCCAGATATTCGCGCCCGCAAAAACGACCCCCGACTTCGAGGGCTTCACCGGGCTCAGCCTCGGCGATTGGATTGGGGTCACCGGCGAGGTGATCAAGACGCGTCGTGGCGAACTCTCGATTCGTCCGAGTGAGTGGGTGGTGCTTGCTCCGACGCGCCGACCATTCCCGGACAAGTGGCACGGAATCACGGACCCGGACACCCGATATCGGCAGCGGTATGTCGACATGTGGGTGTCCGAGGAATCCAACAAGACGTTGCGAGATCGCAGTCGCATCATGTCGCTCACACGTCGCTGGCTCGAGGAGCGCGATTTCATGGAGGTCGAGACGCCAATCTTCCACTCGATCGCAAGCGGAGCGATGGCGCGCCCGTTCAGCACGCACCACAACGCGCTCGACGTCGATCTCTTCCTTCGGATTGCTCCGGAGCTCTATTTGAAGCGACTGACCGTCGGTGGGTTTGAGCGTGTCTTCGAGATCGGACGGGTGTTCCGCAACGAGGGCATGTCGACGCGGCACAATCCCGAGTTCACGATGCTCGAGCTGTACTGGGCCTACGCCGACTACAACGACGTGATGGAGCTCGTCGAGCAGCTTCTTGAACACCTTGCGATCGAGATCTGCGGATCGACGACGCTCGAATATGACGGTCGCGAGCTCGACCTGTCGGCGCCATGGAAGCGTGCAACGATGACAGAACTCATCGCTGAGCACACCGGGCTCGAGCTCTCGGTGTCGATGGACCGTGAGACGCTGACCGAGATCGCGCTCGAGCACGGCGTTGAGGTCAAGGACTACTACGGACCTGGAAAGCTGATCCTCGAAATCTATGAAAAGACCACCGAGTCCGAGCTTTGGGGGCCGGTGTTCGTCACCGACTATCCCAAAGAGGTTTCTCCGCTCTCGCGTGACCATCGTTCAGAACCCGGTTTGACCGAACGTTTCGAAGCCATCGTTGCCGGCCGAGAGTTGTGCAACGCCTTCAGCGAGCTCACCGACCCCGACGAGCAGCTTTCGCGATTCCACGACCAAGAGGCCGAACGCGAAGCAGGCGATGCCGAGGCCATGGGCATGGACCTCGATTACATCAGAGCTCTCGAATATGGGCTGCCGCCGACCGGTGGGCTTGGTATCGGCATGGATCGGCTGGTCATGCTCTTGACCGGAGCGACGACCATCCGCGACGTGGTGCTCTTCCCAACCCTTCGTCCCGAGCAGACGTCGGGTGGCGGATCCGATGGCTCAGAGGGCACGGACGAACCTCTCGATGAGTAGATCGTCGATCTGTCGTTGAACAACGACGATGACCATCAGCTTGCGCATCGGCTTGCCGACGAGACGGCGCGTCGCCTCATCGACGCGCAAAGGACTGGTTGGGCGCAGGGCCATCGTGGCTGGTCGCTCGAAGACATCGGCGACTCGCTGGCACACGAATACCTCGTCGGTGAGCTTGCCGAACATCGGCCAGACGATGGCCTGCTCTCGGAGGAAGGTCATGACGACGGCGAGCGTCTCGAGTCGAGCCGGGCTTGGATCATCGATCCCTTGGATGGTTCGAGTGGGTTCGGGGTCGGCAACCAGGAATGGGCGGTGCACATCGCGCTGTCGATCGACGGTCGGCCAGAGGTCGGCGCGGTTGCCGTGCCGGGCCTCGACCTGACCGGGTCGACACAAGCTGTCCCGACCGTGCCCGATCGAGGTGATCGACGACCGATCGTCGTGACCGGACGAAGTCGATCTCACTCGGACGGAAGATTTCTTGCGGCCCGGCTCGATGCCGATCTCACCACGTGCAGCTCCGCTGGGGTGAAGGCAATGCTGGTCGCGACCGGACAGGCCGATGTCTACGTGCACGACTCTCCGTTGTACGAGTGGGACGTTTGCGCACCCATAGCGGTTGCCTTGGCAGCAGGACTCGATGCGCGGGGCGCGGACGGCGAGCCGCTCCGATTCAACAAAACACACCCGGTTGTTAGTAACTTGGTGATCTGTCGGCCCGAATTCACCACCGAAGTAGTCAACGCTCTGCGGTCACGGCACTAATTGGTTGCAGAGCGTGACAAAAACCCAAGAAGTCTCCACCCGCGTACTAGTAATATGAGTACTATTCAGGCGGAGCATTCTTGGGCGACTGCATCGTACGGTGTTGGCATGGGGCGCAAGTCGGCGGACGAAAGACGACCTCATGAGACATTCATCTACGAACTCACCACCTGGAGTGTCTATTGGCACATCCATTGTGGCGTACGGTGAATCCGAAGGAGCCGCCCCGCAACCGGTTCTCGCTCCCGAGTCGACCCGCGTGTCGCTCGCAGTCAGCGACGGGATCATTGCCCTTGTCGTCGTGATGGCCGTCACGCTGATCACGGAAGGCTTCGACGGATTTCAAACGCCCAATCCTCTCGTTCTGGGCATTGCTGGCGCACTCGTGTTGTGGGGATCGCTCTGGTGGCGCAACGCCTATTACGTGAGTCGGTCCATTCGCTGGGATGGCAACATCTCCGTGCTCGTGACCTCGGTCGTCGGCGCAAGCGCCGCGATGGTGGCCGCCGCTTGGCTTTTCGCAGTCGAACCATCGCGCGTCTGGCAACTGGTCGTGACCGGTGCGTGGTTGATCTCGATGAGTCTCCTTCGTTTCGTGCTCGCCCGGCGCGCTCGCGACACGAGTCGGCCGGTCAAAGTGATCGTCGCCGGGAACACCGGCGACGCGTTGGCGACCCGCCTTGCGCTGCGAGCGGATCCACGAACCTCATATGACGTGCAGGGTTTCGTGATGGACAAGCTCGACGATGATGTTCCCGAGATCGTTTCGCAGCTCGCACTCGGTTCCATCGATCACCTTCCGCACGTCGCAAGGAAGGCGGAGTGCGACCTTGTCGTCGTGTGCCTGGGTGCCGTCGATGCGGAGAGGTTTGCTCCCCTCGTTCGAGATCTGAACGTTCTGGGGGTTGAAGTTGCGCTGAGTACCGGGCTGTCCAACGTGGCGTTGCGGCGTGTCAGCCTCGGGCATGTCTCCGGCCGTCCATTGGTTCGGGTTACCCCAGCGCCTTTGGCCGGCTGGCATCTCGCAACGAAGCGGGTCGTCGACGTTGTCGGTGCGTTCCTGCTACTCGTCGTTGCCGCGCCACTGATGCTCGCTGCGGCTCTCGCGATCCGAATCGAAGATGGTGGACGAGCACTCTTTCGCCAAACCCGTGTCGGTAAGGGCGGCGAGACCTTCACGATCTTCAAGTTTCGAACCATGGTCAATAGCGCCGAAGATCTGCAGATCGATCTGACGAACGACCACATCGATGGTCCCGTCTTCAAGATGCGTGACGATCCTCGGATCACCCGCGTTGGTCGTTTGCTGCGGAAGACCTCGATGGACGAGCTACCGCAGATCTTCAACATCCTTCGCGGCGAGATGAGCCTTGTTGGCCCTCGTCCACTTCCCGTGCTTGAGGTCGAGGCTGCACCTGCGAGTTTTCTCGATCGTCATGCGGTGAAGCCAGGGCTCACGGGTCGCTGGCAGGTGTCGGGGCGGTCCGACACTGGATTTGCCGAGCTCGATGAGCTCGATCGTTGGTATGTCGACAACTGGTCATTGGGCCAGGACATCGAGATTCTTGCGCGAACTGTCCCGGCGGTGCTTATGGCGCGTGGCGCCAGGTAAGACAAGAAGGAAATCCCCTGATGAAGATATCTACGACGCTGGCGCGGAAACGTTCGTACGGCTGGGCGCATCTGCTCTTGGACCTCACGGTGATGACGTCGATCATCATCCTTGTGACGAGTCTCCTCTGGGGGCCCGGCCACCTGCGCACGGCGGGGACCGTTCGGCTTGGGGTGCCCGTGTCGTTCGGCGTGGTCGGCACCTTGTTGTGGGAGGGGATCTACACACGCGTGAGGTCACGGCGCTGGCCCGCAGTGACCGCGCTGGTCGGTCGCTCCGTCGTTTCGGGTGCGGCAGGATTTGCGCTTGCAGCGTTCTTTTTCGGCAGTGGTTCTGGAGCGCGTCGCTGGGTAGTGATCGTTTCCGTTCTGTGGTTCATCTGGCTCTGGGCCCACCACGGACTTCGCGCCGTCCTGCGCCGCAACCGGAGCCGTGTGATCGTGGCTGGGAGCCCCCGACAGGCCGTCGAGATGCGCGATGTTCTCGAGGCCGATCGACGTCATGCCTATGACGTCATCGGGTTCGTGGTTGACCAGTCCGAGCTCGCGTCGAGTGACGCGGTGATATCTGCGTCCTCGCTCGGGTTCATCGACGATCTTCCCGCCTTGGCCGAGATCCATCGCGCCAATCAGGTCATGTTCTGTATGGACGGGTTGGTCGGAGGTAAGTTCGCTCCGCTTGCTCGAATGCTGAATCGGCAGGGCGTTGATGTCTCGTTGACAGGGCTTGGTGACGTCGCTCGTCAGCGAGTCGGTGTTCGTCATGTCGAGGGGCATCCCGTCATCTCGATCGCACCTCCCGTTCGCACCGGCTGGAGAATGGGCTTGAAGCGAACGTTGGATGTCGCCATCTCCGCGACAGCGCTCCTGGTTTTGTCACCGCTCCTCGTCTCGGTCGCTGCGGCGATCCGAATCGTCGATGGAGCGCCTCCGATCTTTCGCCAAACGCGCGTCGGCAAGGGCGGCGCACTGTTCACCATCTTGAAATTTCAGACCATGGTCGTTGGCGCCGAAGAGCTGCAGATCGATCTCACCAACGAGCTCGACGGTGCGGTGTTCAAAATGGAGTCCGATCCTCGAGTGACTCGAATTGGAGCGCTGCTTCGCAAGACGTCGATCGACGAGTTGCCGCAACTCTGGAATGTCCTTCGTGGCGACATGAGTCTCGTCGGGCCTCGACCGTTCATCGAGAGCGAGGTCACCGCTGCGCCAGAGAGCTTCAGATATCGCGAGGTCGTTGCGCCGGGGATGACCGGTCGTTGGCAGGTATCGGGGCGGTCCGATACCGACTTTGGCGAGCTCGATGAACTCGATCGTTGGTACGTGGAGAACTGGTCGCTCGGCCAGGACCTCGAAATCTTGGTGAAGACCGTTCCTGCGGTGCTGCTGGCCCGCGGCGCGCGCTAGCAATAACAAAGACTCTTCTTCGTCCGTTTGACCGGACAAATTTGGATCAGCATTGTGACCGCCATCTGGCGTCGTGCAGGCCACTGTCCGTATGGTTGGCCGAACAATCCGATGCCAGGAGACTGTAATGACGAGTACGTGGGGTTTTGAGACCAATCAGTTGCACGCGGGGCAGGTTGCCGATCCAGCGACCGGGGCCCGAGCGGTCCCGATCTATCAGACGACCTCGTTCGTCTTCAACGACGCCGAGCACGCAAAGAACCTGTTTGCGCTTGCCGAGATTGGAAACATCTACACCCGCATCATGAACCCAACGCAGGGTGTCCTCGAAGGGCGGATTTCGGCGCTTGAGGGAGGTACGGAAACAGCCGTCGGACTCCCTGGGGCGTTGGCGGTTTCGAGCGGCCAGGCCGCCGAGGTACTCGCGATCTTGAACCTCGCCGAGTCGGGTGATCACATCGTTGTTTCGTCTTCGCTCTATGGCGGTACCTACAACCTCTTCAACTACACGTTCCCAAAGATGGGGATCACCGCCACGTTCGTCGATGATCCAGATGATCTGGACGCGTGGGCGGCGGCTGTGCAACCCAACACGAAGGCGTTCTACGGCGAGTCGATCGGAAACCCACGAGCCAACGTCCTCGACATCGCAGGAATCTCCCGAGTCGCTCATGAAAACCAGGTGCCGTTGATCGTCGACAACACCGTCGCGACGCCGTATCTGCTCCGTCCGCTCGAGCATGGCGCTGACATCGTTGTCCATTCGGCCACGAAGTTCATCGGCGGGCATGGCAATTCAATTGGTGGGCTGATCATCGACGGCGGGTCGTTCGACTTTGGAGCGAGTGGCAAGCACCCGATGTTGACCGAGCCCGACCCGAGTTACCACGGTCTCCCGTACTGGTCTGCACTGGGACCCGGCGCGTACATCATCAAGGCCCGTGTTCAGCTACTCCGCGACCTCGGTCCTGCGCTGTCACCATTCAACGCGTTCTTGTTTCTCCAGGGTGTCGAGACCTTGAGCCTCCGGATGGAACGCCACTTCGAGAATGCACAAAAGATCGCAGAGTTCCTCGAAGCACATCCTCTGGTGGAGGGCGTGTCCTACGCCGGTCTGCCGAGTTCGCAATGGTACGACCGAGCGACCGAACTGACGGGTGGCCGCGGATATGGCTCGGTTGTTGCGTTCGACATAGCGGGAGGCCTCGAGGCGGGGCAGAAGTTTGTCGATGCGCTGCAACTCCACAGCCATGTCGCGAACATCGGCGACGCGAAGAGCCTCGTCATTCATCCAGCAAGTACGACACACAGTCAGCTGAGCGAGGCCGAACAAGCCGCTTCGGGAGTTCGGCCAGGATTGATACGCCTCTCCGTTGGCCTCGAAACGGTGGCGGATCTCATTTCGGACCTCGAAGTCGGATTCGCTGCTGTCTAACCGGTTTCGATCGGGCCGCGAGCGCGCAGTTTGTTCGCTCGCGAGCCAGAAATCGGTGGCAAAGTTGACCCAGGAGACGGCGGAATCCCTCTTGGGACTGGATCGAGATTGACGAGAACGTTTTGCGTTCATTCATCGGGGTTGGAATACCCGCCCCAACCACGATGAATACGTCAACTCGTCCAGTTCCTCGGGTTCCCCCTCACGGCTGAACGGGGCTACATTCTCTTCGTTCCCACCGGCGGGGTGAGAACGGCCCAACCCCTCGTGGTCGGGTGAACTGCATCTGTGGTTGGGTGAACTGCATCGCCCTCTTACGCGTCCGCAGTACAAGTTTCGACGCGGATCGGAGCCCCGAATACATGAACCTCTCGAAGGCGGTCGAAGGTATCGCTGACATTCATTCGCGACTCGATCGCCGCAAGAGCGACGACGAGGTCGAAGAGTTGATCAGCCTGGCGGTGCGAAGGCTCGTGACCGAGCCGTTCGAGGTTCTGTCCAAGGGTCTGAATCCAAGCCGCTTCGATTCATGGTCAAAGGGCGCTCGTAGCCGAGTGGCGCGACAGTTCGGCTCCTCGAGTGACCTCGTCCTCGAGGTGCTCAGCCGAGCGATCACACCCAGCCGTGGTGACCTGTCGTCGACGCTGGCGACAGCAGGGGACGTGATCGCGGCGGGTGAACCGTACACGTCGACGGCGCGCGCGTTCGGTGAAGCCTTTTACGAGAACCTCTCGAGCGACGATGGGTTCCGGATCCAGGTGCTGGCCTGGGCAGCCGCCCCGAATCGATCCACTCTGAGCGACGACCTCTGTGTGCTCTATCAATCAGTCGAAGACCGGGTGGCAATGGGAATCGCAGCGGTGTTGGACGCCGCTGGCCGACGAGTTCGTCCCGGGTTGAGCGTGCAGGAACATGCGGGAATGTTGATCGCAGTGACCGAAGGTGCCGTCATGCAGGGTCAAGTACGTGGACACAAACAGATATCGGAACGTTTCGCGAGTTATGTCACGTTCATCCTCGAACACGGCAGCGAACCCATCGAGTAAATTTGCGCATGCACAATCGCGCCGGCCAACGAGCCCAACCCGAAGATCTGACAGACATCGACGCCCTCCTCGCCGCGTATCACGAGGTCACCCCAGATCCCGGCGAGGTCAGCCAACGGGTCGAGTTCGGAACGTCGGGCCATCGCGGCTCGTCTCTCAACGGGTCGTTCAACGACGCACACATAGCCGCCACCACGCAAGCGATCGTCGAGTACCGCACCGCACAGGGAACCACCGGACCCGTCTTCCTCGGGCGCGATACTCATGCGCTGAGTGCGCCATCGTGGTCGACTGCGCTCGAAGTCCTCGCGGCCAACCGCGTCGATGTCATGGTCGATGCGGCAGATCGATTCACGCCGACGCCAGCGATCAGCCACTCCATTCTCCGCTACAACGCAACTGCGGCGAACAAGGCGGATGGCATCGTCGTCACTCCATCGCACAACCCACCTCAAGACGGGGGCTTCAAGTACAACCCACCGCACGGTGGTCCGGCGGATGGCGATGCGACGTCATGGATCGCCGACAGGGCGAACGAACTTCTCGAAGGCGCCAACGCTGGCGTCCATCGCCTTGGCCCGGCCGCCGCTCGATCGGCGGAAACCACACACAACCATGACTTCATGGGGACGTACGTGGCAGATCTCGAGAATGTGGTCGATGTCGCGGCAATCCGCAATTCGGGCGTTCGTATCGGAGCGGACCCGATGGGCGGCGCGGCCGTCGACTACTGGGCAGCGATTGGGGATCACTACGCGCTCGATCTCGAAGTCGTCAATCCGTTGGTTGACCCACAGTGGTCGTTCATGACACTCGATTGGGACGGCAAGATCCGCATGGATTGTTCTTCGCCGAACGCCATGGCCTCGCTCGTTGCTGCGCGAGAGCGTTACGACATCTCCACCGGCAACGACGCTGATGCTGACCGTCACGGAATCGTGACCCCCGATGCGGGCCTGATGAATCCCAATCACTTTCTTGCTGTGGCGATCGAATACTTGTTCTCACACCGAGAAGGGTGGGGCGAAGACACGGCCATCGGCAAGACCCTCGTTTCTTCGTCGATGATCGATCGGGTCGCTTCGTCGCTGAATCAGACGCTCATCGAAGTTCCGGTCGGTTTCAAGTGGTTTGTGCCTGGACTTCTCGACGGCAGCGTCGGATTTGGTGGCGAGGAGTCTGCAGGCGCGTCATTCTTGCGTAAGGACGGCTCGGTCTGGACAACCGACAAAGACGGACTGATCTTGTGCCTTCTCGCCTCGGAGATCCAGGCGGTCACGGGCAACAGCCCCAGCCAACGATACGCGTCGCTCACGGATCGATTCGGCGCGCCGGCCTACGCCCGGATCGATGCTCCAGCGACCCGCGAGCAGAAGGCGACGCTGAAGGCGCTTCGACCCGAACAGGTCGAAGCCACCGACGTGGGCGGTGAGCCAATCGTCGCGAAGCTCACGGAGGCGCCGGGCAATGGAGCCGCGATCGGTGGACTGAAGGTGCAAACAGAAAATGCCTGGTTTGCTGCTCGACCGTCGGGAACCGAGGACGTGTACAAGATCTACGCAGAGAGCTTTCTCGGGTCAGAGCACCTGGCTCAGGTTCAGGCCGAAGCGAAATCTCTCGTGGACGAAGTTCTCTAACTCCCGCTCGTTCCTCGCTCCAGGGCTCAAATTCGTCGCTGCGCTCCTCGATTTCGCGCCTGCTGCGCCAGAGGCGCCTTCCCGTCGTTCCTCCGTCTCTCCTGCGCGCACCAAACCTGCGATGGGGTCAGACCCCTTTTTTGAAAAAGGTGCCAGGTTGCTGGTGTCGGACGTCACAGGTGAGCCGTAGTGAGATCTTCGCCGTGGAGGACGGGAGTTACAGTTCGCTCATGACCTGTTCTGCGAAGCGGTGAATCGGCTCCGGGGAGAGTGGGTGACCAAAGTCCATGACGAACGTGTCGATGCCGAGTGCATGCTGGCGACCAAGTCGATCCAACAGCTCTGCGCTCTCGGCATCACTCTCCGGCAGGGGAGTCTCGATCGTGATCGCGCTGGAGATGTCCGCAGGGTCGCGCCCGGCACCGTTCGCCGAGTCCTCCACGATGGATCGTTTGCGGAGCCAGGCGTCATCATCTTCGGCTGAGCCATGCCACATATCGGCGATTCGACCCACCACAGGAAGGGCGACTCGTTCGCCCTTAGCCCCAATACACACCGGTGGAATCACCTCGGGCAACGGAGGCGCAGACGCGCCGTCGATCGAGAAATACGTTCCCTGAAAACTCGGTTCGTCCTCCGTCCACATCAGACGGCAGATCTGCACGACTTCTTCGAGCTCGGCGAATCGAATCGAAGGCTTCGGGAAGTCGTAGCCGTACGCCTCGTATTCGTGCTCACGCCAGCCAGCGCCGATGCCGAGAGTGAAGCGATTGCCGGACAACACCTGCAGCGTTGCCGCCATCTTTGCGGTCAGAGCGGGAGGGCGATATCCGTGTCCGAGCACATGGTGACAGAGGTCGAGGTCTGGGAACTTCGCGGCCATCCACGTAAGCGTTGTCCATGCCTCCATGAACGGATCCGTCTTGGCGTCCATGCCGTAGAAATGATCAGCAATCCACAACGAGTCGAAGACATCGTTGACCGTGGGCAGGATGTGTTCACCCTGATAGACCACGATGGGCTTGTGATCGCTGAACCGGTTCCCGATCGCGGGGGAGAGCCAACCGAACTTCACGGCGCGTTCTGTCATCGCCGTAACCTAGCGTCTTGCGGGAGCAGCTCACGGAGCGACCATGACCGCTTCCGCGGATCTCGAACGAAAGTGTCGAGAACAATTCACACGATCAGGTTTTCCACCTTGTCAACCAGGTGATCGGCGGCGGCCTTGAGCGCCGACCCACCGGCCGTGTCCGCGAAGGAGCGCAACGAGTCGTTGGCCTGGTCTGCGTAACGTCGGGCATCCGCGTGTGCGCTCTTCAACGCTCCCGAGGCCTTCACCAACTCCCGCGCCTCGTCGCGCGCAGTGGTATCGATGGGGCGCCCCAATAGCTGCTGGAGCTGCGTTCCGACCTCGGCATCTGCCATGGCACGGATGACCGGCAACGTGTAGACGCCCTCGATCATGTCGTTGCCGGCTGGCTTTCCGAGCTCTGCGTCGGTCGCCGTGAGGTCGAGGATGTCATCGACCACCTGGAACGCCATGCCGTAGGCGCGACCAAATGTGGTGAGGTGATCGATGCGGTCCCGTTCGAGCCCGGCGACGATGCCACCAGTTCTGCAGGCGGCGGCCAGTAGTGATGCGGTCTTTCCATCGATCGACTTGAAGTACGACTCCTCGGTTCGGTCGATGCGGTACACGTATTCGAGTTCTCGAACCTGTCCATCACAAAGCTGGCTGATGGTGCTGGCCAGCAGCCCGGCAACTTCAACTCCCAACGACGCAGCGATCTCCGACGCTCGACCCAGAAGAAAGTCGCCGGCGAGGATGGCCTGGTGATTTCCCCACTTCGAGTTGACGGACTCGACGGTGCGTCGAGTTTCGGCAGAGTCCATCACGTCGTCGTGGTAGAGCGAACCCTGATGAACGAGTTCGACCGCCACTCCGCCGAGGATCACTTCATGTTCCGCAGGCGCAAAATCTGCGATGGCTGCGGCTGCTGACGTGATGCAGAAACCGGGGCGAACTCGCTTGCCCCCAGCACGTATCAGGTGAGCGGCGATGTCCTGCAACAGCTCGTTGTCGGATTGCACCGCGACGTGGAGTTGTTCCTCGACGCGCGTGAGGTCGTTCGACAACGTGGGTACTTGATCGAGAGGACTCGTCGTTGACACACATCCAACTGTAGGGATCGATGATTCTCAACGCGCTATCGATCGGCCCAGAACTTCGTCGCGTCCTGCGAAACCACGGACATTTGGGAATGAAAACGGTTCGATAGACGCTCACCAGTTGGTAGATGCTGCCGACTGGCACCATTACGGCGGTCGAAAACCCGCAAAAATCAGAGGAACGGCGTCACGAACGTGTGCTGTCGGGGTCGCTGGGTAGACTTGGCCGCACTAGGTCGCAGAGGAGAAACCGTTGTTCGAGAGATTCACCGATCGAGCTCGCCGGGTCGTTGTTCTGGCTCAAGAAGAAGCGCGCCTGCTCAACCACAACTACATCGGGACTGAGCACATCCTGCTCGGGCTGATCCATGAGGGCGAGGGTGTTGCCGCGAAGGCGCTCGAGTCGCTTGGCATCTCGCTTGAAGCAGTCCGTAGCCAGGTCGAAGAAATCATCGGCCAGGGCGGATCGTCGCCGAGCGGCCACATCCCGTTCACGCCGCGCGCCAAGAAGGTTCTCGAACTGTCGCTGCGCGAGGCGCTCCAGCTCGGCCACAACTACATCGGCACCGAACACATCCTTCTTGGTCTCATCCGAGAAGGAGAAGGCGTCGCCGCACAGGTGCTCGTCAAGCTCGGAGCGGACCTGTCACGCGTACGTCAGCAGGTCATTCAACTCCTGTCCGGCTACTCAGGTCCCGGTGGCGCCTCGTCGTCATCGTCGTCCTCGGGTTCGGGCGACAAAGCCGGAGCGACCAGTGGTGGCGCTGGCGGCGACTCCCCATCTGGATCTCTCGTACTCGATCAATTCGGTCGCAACCTCACCCAGGTCGCCCGAGACAAGGGCCTCGACCCGGTCGTTGGTCGATCCAAAGAGACCGAGCGCGTCATGCAGGTGCTCTCTCGCAGGTCGAAGAACAACCCGGTTCTCATCGGCGAACCCGGTGTTGGCAAAACGGCAATCGTCGAGGGCCTCGCGCAAGCGATTGCTTCGGACAACGTGCCGGACACGATCCGGGGCAAGCAGCTCTACACGCTCGACCTCGGAGCACTCGTCGCTGGCTCGCGATACCGCGGTGACTTCGAAGAGCGCCTCAAGAAGGTCCTCAAAGAGATCAAGACCCGTGGCGACATCATCTTGTTCATCGATGAGATTCACACACTTGTCGGTGCCGGTGCTGCCGAGGGTGCCATCGACGCCGCGTCGATCCTCAAGCCAATGCTCGCACGTGGTGAACTCCAGACGATCGGTGCAACAACGATCGACGAGTACCGCAAGCACCTCGAGAAGGATGCGGCCCTCGAGCGTCGTTTCCAGCCGGTGAAGGTGGAGGAACCTTCGGTGGCGCACACGATCGAAATCTTGAAGGGCCTTCGCGAACGTTACGAAGATCATCACCGGGTCACCATCACCGATCAGGCGCTCGTGGCTGCCGCCAACCTTGCCGATCGGTACATCTCCGATCGTTTCCTGCCCGACAAGGCAATCGACCTGATCGATGAGGCTGGCTCACGGCTGCGCATCAAGCGCATGAACACGCCACCGGAATACAAAGAAATCGAAGCAGAAATTGCTGAGGTCGTCCGAGATAAGAAGGTTGCGGTCGAAGAGCAGCAGTTCGAAGAGGCAGGCCGTCTACGCGATCGTGAGAAAGAACTTCTTGCAAAGCGTGAAGAGGTCGAAGCCGAGATCAAAGCATCGGGCACGGACCTGTTCGACGAGGTCGACGAAGAGGCCGTTGCTGAGGTCCTTTCGCTGTGGACGGGCATCCCGGTCTACAAGCTCACCGAAGAAGAGACCCAAAAGCTCCTGCAAATGGAGACCGAGCTGCACAAACGTGTCATCGGTCAGGAACGAGCAATCCAGGCTGTCAGCCAGGCGATTCGTCGTACTCGCGCCGGCCTGAAGGACCCGAAGCGACCATCTGGCTCGTTCATCTTTCTCGGCCCATCGGGCGTTGGAAAGACCGAGCTCGCAAAGACGTTGGCGGAGTTCCTCTTCGGCGATGAGTCCGCACTCATCAGCCTCGACATGTCGGAGTACATGGAGAAGCACACGGTCAGCCGTCTCGTCGGTTCACCTCCGGGATACGTCGGGTACGAAGAAGGTGGTCAGCTGACAGAAGCTGTCCGCCGCAAGCCGTTCTCTGTCGTCCTCTTCGATGAGATCGAGAAGGGTCACCCCGACGTCTTCAACACGCTTCTGCAGATTCTTGAAGAAGGTCGACTCACGGACTCCCAAGGTCGTTCGGTCGACTTCCGGAACACCGTTCTCATCATGACCTCGAATCTCGGAACACGCGATCTCCGCAAGGCGAACCTTGGTTTCACGAAGGTCGACGAGGCTGTGAGCTACGAGCGGATGAAGGAAAAGGTGAACGATGCGCTCAAGGAGCACTTCCGTCCGGAATTCCTGAACCGCATCGATGACACGATCGTCTTCCATGAGTTGTCGCAACCTGAGGTTCGCCAGATCATCGACATGATGATCGATCGGGTCGGCAAGCAGATGGCCAACCTTGGCATGGGTCTCGAACTCACCGATGCAGCGAAGGATTACGTGTCGGTCAAGGGTTACGACCCAACACTCGGCGCTCGTCCGCTTCGACGGGCGCTCCAACGCCTGGTCGAGGATCCGCTGTCGGAGAAACTTCTGTACAAGGAGTTTGTTGCCGGCCAGATCATCATCGCCGACGTCGAAGACGATGAAGAATTGCCCGGTGAGCAGAAGGTCGTCTTCCGTGCGATAGAGGGATTCGAGCCGCCACCGGTCGAGGAACTCGAAGACAGCGAGAAGGCACAGGTCTAGGGAACTCCCGGCTAGCGCCTCAAGTTCCTTCGAGTTCGACTTCGTCGAACTCGGGACCATAGTTTCTTCACGGACTGAATTGTCCACTTGCGACGCCCAACGCCTAGCGTGGGGCGTCGTGAGGTCCCTCCGCCTGCTCCTTTTCGCGCTCGTCGCGCTGGTCACCTCGGCGTGTCAGGTCGACGCCGTGGTCGATGTGGAAGTGACGGAGGATGGATCCGGGACGGTGGTGCTCACCACGGCCTTTGACGAAGAGATCGTCGAGGCCGCTCCCGAGTTGATCGACGGCCTTCGCACCGATGATCTATCGGCCGCCGGATGGACGGTTGATGGCCCACGACGCGCTGAATCGGGTGGCTCGGTCATCGTCTCGGCCACGAAACCCTTCCTCTCGCCGGACGACCTTGCCGGGGTGCTCGACGAGATCGCTGGCGCCGACACGTTGTTCTCAGACTTCGCCGTCGAGCGCACTCGTTCGTTTGCCCGTACGACATATGACGTCACCGGGCAGATCAATCCACGAATAAGTCTTGAAGAGTTCGGCGACTCGGGGATCACCGGCCTCGTGGGGAGTCCACTCGGACTGTCCATCTCCGAATTGGAAGCGGCGGCGAATCGACCGATCGAAGAAACAGTCAACCTGGAGTTCACCATCACGTTGCCTGACACCGTCACGGCAAACGGTGCAGATGTCGACGGACGGGTCGCACGATGGCAGCTCAGTCCTCGTGATCCGCTTCCGACCGACATCGCCGTGTCGTCGAGCATCGAGGATCGTGTGCCCCGCATATGGGCCGCCGTTGCTCTCGTTGCATTGGCGTTGCTTGGAACACTGTTGATCTTCCGGATTCTCGCTCGGTTCGGTGGGCGTCGTACCGATGAACGCGGCGAAGAAGTCGTACAGATGCGCCGCCCGGACAAGGCCCCTGCTTCGACCCCGGAGGCGTCCAGCGTTCGAGAACGGCCACCACGCCTCGAGCTCGTGGTGCTCGATGCTCGTGGTGTTTTGTACGACGAGGCCAACGACATCGGCGCTCGACTCGTACCGTTCGTTCGTGAGCGCGGAAGCAAGGCATCGCTGCAGGAGGTGAACGACGCATTTCGTTCGGCAAGCCTTGGGCGCTTGTCGACCGGTGAGCTGTGGGAGCGTCTGGGGGTCAACGATGATCCTGCTGAGCTCGACGCGCTGTATACCGTCGAGTTTCAGTTGCGCGAAGGTGTACTCGACTTCATCGATCGGCTCCACGAACGTGGCCTTCGGGTCGCCGTCAGCACCAACAATGTCCTCGGTTGGTCCAAAGCCATCCGGGCACGATTCGATCTGGACTCTCGAGTCGACACCTGGGTCGTGTCCGGCGAGGTCGGTACACGCAAGCCCGATGCGGCGTTTTTTGAGGCGCTACGGCGAATGACAGGGGTCGAATACGCAGACAGTTTGCTTATCGATGACCAGATCGATGACCTCGACATGGCTCGATCACTCAACATGTCGACGGCGATGTTCGTTCCTGAAGCATCTCAGCTACCGGTCTCTTCGCCCCATCCCATCGTTCACGGGTTCGACTCGTTCTTTGGACGTTAGTCAGGCGTCGAGGGTACCGAAATCGATCGTCGGGCTTTCGATGTGATCGGGCAGTCGACCCTTTCGCAACAGGCGGTACAGATCCGCATCGAGCGCCGGTTTGATGGAGAACCAAGCCGTATGGTCGGTCGACTCACGCTGAGACTCGATCCTGTGCAACTCACCGACATACACACAATGGCCGCTCTGACGGCCAGTTTCGACGAACAGATGGGTCGTCCGAGCCTGTTGCGCGCTGTCGTGCGCGTGGCGGGTGAGGAGCGCAATGCTCTCGGGTGAGCTGTCCCACCGAAAGCGTCTTCGATCCTCGAACGGTGTCTCCCGACGCCGCTCGGGAAGCTTCTCGACAAGTACGAGGTGTCTGTCGACGGCGAAGAGCTGATCGCTGATTGACGTGAGGTTTGCGCCGAGCGGATCGAACAGGAGGGGCAGGCGTTCGATGAGGAAGGTCGCTCCCGGTCGGATCTGCGGAGTGGGAGACAAGATCGACGCATCGATTGGCGACACCCGAGTTGGTTCGGTTGAAGACCCGAGCTCCGACGTTTGGAGCGGCTGGTACATCGTCGTCTCATCACCCGACACCGCATCGGCGTACCCCAGAGGCGGCGTCGTGTTCGTCGAGCCATCTGTGAGAGAAGACTCGGTATTGGTCAGGTCGATCACGTCAGCGAGTGAACTCGTCGCTGTTCCGGCCCGTGCTATGTCTGCAAGTGTGGGTGTTCGTCTCTTGAGGATCGGTGCACCACCTGCAAGCGTGGTGAACACATCGAGGTACTGGATCTCAACGTCATCACCCGATACGTCCACAGCATCGACGGCCGTGATGATGACGGTTCGCCGGGTCGGGTTCAGCGCAATTGGAGCGTCGGGGCTCAGATCCCACAGTCCTTCGTAGAACGCCGCGGGATCGCCGCACACATCACTGAGATCGCGTAGGCGCATTGGATCGAGCCACGCATGAATCGCGCCAAGACGATCGTCCAGCCCGCCGAGATCGGCGGGTCCAACGGTCAGGACCGAGGTGAGACGACCTGAAGCATCGAGCGCCAGAACGTCTGGACGGGCTGGCTCATCGATCCATGCACCGACGGTGAGAACAGCGCAGTCGAGGAACGATTCGATCCGACGCTGAACGATTTCGACAAACCCGGCGGGAAGTTCGGCTGAGGGCTCGAGCCCCACGAGATCATCTTCGAACTGGGTGTAGTACGTGTCGTGGTCCACAGCCTCGAAGGTACCGCGCCGGGATGGGTCAACGCCAGCAGTCCAGCCGCTCGTCGCGACAGGCGCATCAACCCGTTGTCCACCGGTCGACGTCGATTTCGACGAATGTGCCAGTCGCTGACGCGACCAAGCGATCGCCGGTCATCGCGGTCGCCTCAATGGTGAATAGGGGACCGTCGACCCCGGTGCAAATGACGCGTATCGCGACCTCGACGTCGGTCGGGAATGGCGCGTGATACACGGTCGTCAAAGATCGCGTGTACCCGTTGCGTCCGATAATGCGCTGCATCGCGCCCATCGCGTCGTCGAAAACCGCAGCAATCGCGCCGCCGTGGGCTCGCCCGGGACGTCCCTCTAGGGCGGTTCCGAGCTGTACGGAGGCCGCTACGGCTTCGCCGTCGCGGCGATAGGTGATGCGCTGCGGCGCCAGCGCATTTATTGAGCCCGAGTATGGCGATTCGAGAAATGACGGAAAGACGTCTCCATCGCTGATCGGGGCGGCCGCCGACGTGACGGACATTTGTTTGACGAAGCGTTCGGTTCGTTCGGCGAGGCTGATAGGCGCACCCGTCTCCATGACCTCGACGAGCTCCTGCGCCAGCTTTTGGATCTTCGTGCGAGCTGCATCGCTCAGGTCTCGCTCGATGAGCAGATCCGATACCCGGTGCAGTTGAGCGGCGATCTCTGTATTCGGGTGGGTCATGTGCAGGCTCGAAAACGCAAGAGTCGCTCCGGGAGAGACCCGAAGCGACGTGATGGAGAAATCATAACACAGGTGAATTTTCGATGTCGGGTTTTGCCACCCGAAACTTTGAGAAAGTTGCCAAAACGCCAATGCTTGGCGAGATTCCATGATCGATTCCGGCCAACGCCGGCTCGTTGGCGGGAGTCACATGCATGGTCCACGACTCTGTCACCGCGCCAGACCAGAATGTCCCAGATGGGCTCCCCCCGATACACCGAAACAATTGATGCGGTCGATGCCATCCGCGACAGATGTCGGAACGCCGAACTGACCCCGGATCAATTCACGTCGCAGCTCACTGATGTCTTTTACGACTACTTGATCGACGAGGACCCTCGCGACGATGTCGTTGGACTCGTGGATTATTGCGTACAGGTTGCCTCCGAAGTCTGCGAGCTGACCTTGTTTGCCGACCGTGTCTTGCCGCAGCGACTGGACACGCAGCTCCGATGGATCCTCGAGCAGCAAGCTGATGGTCACAACCTGATTCACATGGTGCGAGTTCTCAAGGCGCGCCTCGTCGAGGATGACGAACTTGCAAAGATCGAGCTGGTCGAGCTCTGCCAACATGGTTATGAGACGCATCAAACGTTGTTCTCTGCGGTCGACTCCGAGCGGGAGATCATCTCGCTGGCGTATCAGTTTCGTGTCATTGCCGCACTCGATGCGGCGGTACGACCCACAGCTCCGGGTCGATTGGCAAGCGAGGAGAAGAGTCGCGGACTGGCCCTTCCCAGAACCCTCGATCTCCTTGCGCACCTCGCCAGCGATCCAATTCACCCGTCTGGGACTCTCGCCCGAGACTCGCTCATCGGTCTTTGTGGCTATCCCGAGACAGCCGGGCTCGCAGCACTGCGACTTCCCGTCGTTCTGCTGTCCGATGATCAGCGAGTTCGGCTTCACGATATGTATGTCGAACACGAGGAGTCACTCGGCCCCGATGTTGTGCGTATCTTCACGAGCGAGCAGCAGCTGCGAGACCGCGAGATCTTGCGGAGCGCGCTGTGGCAGGCAAATGATGCGGCGCGAATGACCAGCGCCGACGATCACACGTCAGCGCCCTGAGTTCGCCCGAGGCAGACCGAACCAATGGCTCCCTGGATGGTGATCGTTGGACTGATCGCCATCGGTTTTCTTGTCCTGCTCATCGCTCCAACCGTGCATCGCTCGGTCAACGCCAAGTCACGCGCCACTGTGGAGACAGCTCGTGTCGATCGCGCGAACAGCCTTCGCGACTCCGTCGATGGTGCGACGCGATCGTTCCCTGATGCTGCCGCTGCAGTGCGGGTGCGTGACCGATTGCTTCTTCGGGGCGTCCGCGCGGAAGTGATATCGGAGAAGGGACTCGCTGTGCTGGTTTATCGATCGGCCGATGAGCCCATGTTGGACGAAGTTATTGCTGAGCTCGGAAACCATTGAGGCCGAGGCGAATCGCCTTCACTGCGTCAAGGATCACCGGACCAGCATCGAGGTCATCGACCACAAGTACGGGTGTCTGTTCGAAGTCGAGGTGTGAGATCTCCGGAGCCTTGTGCGCTGTAGCCCACGCGCCTTCGAAGAACGAGCGATGGCCAGCTGAAGCGCCGGTGTACTTGGTCGGCGTGGCGTTCGAAGCCGTTCCGCCGGCCCACAGTTCGAGCAGTCTTGCGTTGGCTTCTATCTCCTCTGCAATACCGAGCAGTGCAGCCAAACTGTGGGTGCAAGCATCACCATCGTCCTCGCAGGTGCACTCGGGTCGCAGATCGACAGCGCTGAGGGAGGAGGCAGATGCGGGAGCGTCTCCAACCGCGATCGATACTTCATGAATCTCTCCCGATGGATCGGTCACCGTGGCGTGCGCAACCCGGGCGGTGACTTCAACTTCGGCGACGGCGTTGGCGCGATGCATGCGTCGAGCTCGTGACATCCGTCCCGGGTCTCCCAGATCGATCGCAAGATTCGCGACGCCTCGAGCCTCATCGGAGCGCAGTGGTCGTCTCATCGTTGCTCCCATTCGTTGGCCGCGACCTGTGCAGAAGGATCGAGCTGGAGGAGTTCTCGGAGTTCGTCTGTCGAGAGTTCGGTCAGCCAGGATTCGTCGGTTCCCACAACCGCGTCGGCGAGCGCCCGCTTCTCGCTGAGCAACGAATCGATTCGTTCTTCGAGCGTTCCCCGGCAGACCAGCTTGTGTACGAACACGGTCTTGTCCTGGCCGATACGCCACGAGCGATCGGTGGCTTGATCTTCGACGGCGGGGTTCCACCATCGGTCGTAGTGAACCACCCGGCTTGCCGCTGTCAGATTCAAACCGGTGCCACCTGCGCGCAACGAGATGAGCTGGATTGGCGGACCTTGCTCCGACTGAAAAGTGTCGACCATGTTCTGTCGCTGTATTCGTGTGGTCCCGCCGTGTAGGAATGGGACCGGAACGTCATGTCGAGCAGACAGGTGCGCAGCGAGTAGCTTGCCCATCTCACGGTATTGCGTGAAGACGATCGCGCGTTCGCTCGATTCGAGCATCGTGTCGATGAGTTCGTCGAAGCGATCCAACTTGCCTGAACGCCCGGCCTCCCCGACCGATTCTTCTCGCAGGAAGTGTGCGGGATGGTTGCAGACCTGCTTCAGACGGGTGAGTGTCGCGAGCACCAACCCACGACGTTCCATGCCCGTCGCAGCGGCGGCGGAAGCGAGAAAATCGTCGACCACCGCCTGGTAGAGACCAGCTTGCTCCGGTGTGAGCGGCGCCCAAGCGACCTGTTCGATCTTGTCTGGCAGGTCGGGTACGAGCGAGCGATCGACCTTGGTACGCCGGAGAACGAAGGGCGCGGTGAGTCGTCGAAGAGACTCGAGGGCCTCTGCTCCGTCTCCGCTTTCGATGGGATTTGAGAACGTCTCGCGGAACCAGGTGATGCCGCCAAGCATTCCTGGGTTGAGCGCGTCGAGAATCGCCCAGAGCTCGGTGAGTCGGTTCTCGACCGGCGTACCCGTGAGAGCAATCCGCTGTGTTGAATGCAGGCCGCGGATGGTGGTCGCAGCATTGGTCCGATGATTCTTGATTGCCTGGGCCTCGTCACAAACCACGACGTCCCAAACGATTGGGTCCAGCTCCTCGGCGATGCGACTGGCGGTGCCATAGGTCGTGATGATGACGTCGTGCGTGCGGGCTGCTTCGACCAACGCCTCGCCGCGAGGACGATCGGGTCCATGCGCAATCATCGTCGACAGTTCTGGGGTGAAACGACGCGCTTCGGACTCCCAGTTGGTCACGACCGAGAGAGGGCAGATGACCAGGTGTGGAAGGTGTGGCGCGCCGCTTGCCACTCGGTCGAGTGATCGAGCGAGCAGATGCGCCAACGCGGTTGGCGTCTTTCCGAGGCCCATGTCGTCGGCCAGACATCCGCCGAGGCCAAGGCGTCCGAGGAACTGCAACCAACCGAGTGAGCGACGCTGGTAAGGACGGAGCTCACCTATGAAACCCGGAGGCTCTTCTGACTCGGTGAGTTGATCATCTGGAAGACCCGAAAGCAGTTGAGCGATCCACCCCTCGGCCGTCAGATCGTCCGAAGTTGCTCGCTCCAGCTCGGTGATCGTCTGACGCAGGAGTTCAGCGGGGCTCAACTCAGAGGCTTCGCGTCTTTGGGTCTCGAGACGCCGGAGCGCCGAACGCATCTGGTGGTGATCGACCTGGACCCACGATCCTCGAAGCGCCACGAGATCCGCATTGGATCGCGCCAATGCCTCGATCTCTTCGGCGGTGAGGTCGATGTCGCCCAACGCAAGGCCCCAGTCGACCTCGACGAGGGCTGTGCCGAGCCCACGCGAACCCCCGAAGCTGGGTGAGGACGCCTTGGCCGTGAGTCTCGCCGAGCGGTTGATCAACCCAGTTGGCGTGACGATCGGGAGACCGGCCAGTCGACAGGTGTCGAGACCCTCGCTCAACAGATCGGAGACGTCATCGAGATGCAGCTCGAGGCTCGACGGTTCGTTTTCATCAGCGAGGGGTGCCAATGCAGCGAGCTGCGACGCGAGGCGGTCGATCAGTTCTCGCATCCGCGTTCTCAGAGGTGACAGCGTCGAGCCATCGGCGAGGGCGACGGCGGCTTCGGAGTTCTCCCAGATATCGGCGAAGCCAATCGTCTCGTTGTCTGGCGTGACAACCTCGAGAATGAGAGACCACGTCTTGCCGAGTTCAGTGTCCACGGGTGGCTCGAGGCGGCCCTGAAGTCGAACTTCGGGAGCACCGACGACGACGCTGGCGAATTCGCTGAGCTGGGTGGACCAGTCGGCGAACGCGGCCTCGTGAGCGATCGAGTCTCCAAGGAACACGCTGTCTTCCTTCGACAGAGCCGAGGTGATGCGGCGAAGTGCGACGACCGTGCTTGCACGTGTGCGGGGGAGTGGTGGCCTCCAGTCGGCGCCACGCAATGCCATCCGTGATACTGCATCGACGAGAGAGTCGACGATGTCGCTCACCTGTGTGTGCACTGGTTTGTCGGACCCTGCAGCAACGACGGGAGGCATCGCTGCGATGAGCTCGGCATGCAGTCGATCGATCTGGACATCTCGAACGGGCACCCAAGTGGCGCGCCACCGAAGCCCAGCGGTTCGTAGTGCCGGCAGCACGCGGCCCGAAGCAGCGATCTCGACGGCGGTCAGTGTTGCGTGATGCAACCACGCAACAGAGGGAGACCATGCGGCGGAGCTCGCGCGACGGATGAGGACATCAGCGAGAGCGCTCGCGTCGACGGAGACGGCGTTGATCGTCTCGAACGGGGGAGCGCCATCAGCGTCGAACAAGCTGTACTCATCGACGCGTTCGGGCAGCGCACCCCGTAGATCGGGACCGAACGCCGCTAGGGCGACGTGATGGACGTCGCGTGCTGAGGCATCTGCATGGTCTATCCACAATCCGAAGCTGTCACCGAGCCAGGTTGCGTGGAGAGACCCCGGGGGGAAGGGCGAGCGAACCACCTATCCACGCTAGCGGTTTCGGGCCATTCTCCGCCGTGTCTCTTTCAACGCCAGCGGATTCCGCAAATATGTCGTTCAGGTTACAATTGTCATTGAACGGTGATATGTTGCCGGCCATGTCTTCCAACAGAGCGACGAATAGAGCCCTGACAACCACACAGGGTGATCGATTCCACATTCGACGGAGCCATCTGTTCACCTGGCTGGGCGTCGCCGTGGCGCTTTTCTTTGCTGGCGTTGCCCTCGGCGACTCCGATTCGGTTGGCGCAGCCGAAGCCGACGGTGTGATGTTCGGCGCATATGCACAACCCCGAGGTGGCCAATCGGATATTCAAGCAGTGCAGGCGCTCGAGTCGAGCCTCGGTTCGAAGCTCCCGATCGTGCGCGATTTCACGAAGTGGGACAGCAAGATCGACAACCGCTTCTCGAACTGGGTGGTCGATGGCGACAGACGCTTGATGATCTCGATCAAACCGAAACGAGGAAACGGACAAGAGGTCCGCTGGAGTGAGATCGCGTCAGCTCGTCCGGGTTCGAAGGTGCACAATGAGATCTTGAGCCTCGCGAGAGGCGTGAAGGCACTCGACGGCGAAGTCTGGCTGACATTCCACCATGAGCCCGAAGCCAAGGACCGGCAGAGTTTTGGAACCAACAGTGACTACAAGGCTGCGTGGCGAAAGATCCATGACGTCTTTCAAGCAGAGCAGGTCGATGCCCAGTGGGTGTGGACCATGACGAGCTGGAGCTTCGAGGTGAGCACTACCGACCGCCGATCCGCTGGCAAGTGGTATCCGGGCGATGCGTACGTCGACTATCTGGGAGCCGATCCATACAACTGGAATCAATGTCGTGGGAACGACAAGGAAAGATGGCAGTCCTTGGAACGGATTATCGAGCCCTTTGTGGAGTTCGCCGAGCAGCACCCGGACAAGCAGCTCGTGTTGCCGGAATTTGGATCCGACGAGGGTACGCGCGGGCAGAAGGCGGCGTGGCTCGATGCGGTCAGGAGCTACATGAAGCGCCCGGAGAATACCGCGCGGTTTGCCGCAATCATCTACTTCCACGACGTGCACGAAGGCGACGCTGCCTGTAGCTGGTGGCTCGACTCGAGTAGCGAGACGCTTGCTGCCGCCCGACGTATCGCAGCCGATCCTCACTTCGACCGCAACACCGATGGTCGGGTTGCCGTGCCGGCCCCAACGCCAAACCCCGATCCTGGGCCTGCTTGTACCGTGCGAAGAACGGCAAACGGAGACCAGATCACGTGGGACGATCGAGGGGACGGGTGGCGATGGAACATCCGGCGGAATGGTAAATGGCTGGCGGGAACTCGGGCAGAGACATATCTCAACACGTTGGCCACAACCGGCAACTATGTGGTGATCGGCCGCGAAAGCGGCAAGCGTGTCGATCTGAGCTGCAACCGCGTCGCCTAAGTTCGGGCGAATTCGGGTGGGTCAGGTCATGCTTCAGCTGCTGCCATACGCAGGGAACGCTGCAGCAGCCGCTGATCGCCGAGCCGCCGACGAAGCTCGTTCTCGAGCCCTTTGATCGGGTACAGGTTCTGTGGGGCCCGGCTTTCCTTGTGTGGCTCGCTGGCGAAACGGGGCAAAGCGCCAGTCACGGTGTCGGCAAGCCGCACGGCTTCGGCAACGCCAACGTCTCCGGCACATTCGAGACGCACGATGCCGGCCCATCCGTGTGTGCGCGGTCCGGGCAACCGCACGTACCAACTCCATCGAGCGAATCCTGTCGAGCCGATGAGGAACAGTGGGGTCCGTTGGCCGGCGCCGAGCTGAGCCACAACCCGCTGAAGTTCGTCTTCCAGATACTGGACATGCTGCGTTTTGATGAGCCCAACCGCTCGTGGCGTTCGACGTCCTCGCAACGGTCCATCGAACACCACAAGATCATCGGGCCCTGCGTCGGGCACGATCTCGGTTTCGAGGTCGGTCATGAGTTCATGGATGCCGAGATACAAGTCCTCGGGGGATCCGGTTGGTACCGAGAAGTGTTCGTAGGTGCCGTGGTCAGTCACGATTGGACCGGCCGAGTCGGCGGGTGGTGTGAATACGCCTCGCTGCACTCGGGCGCCCACGATCTCGGCATTCGTGCCGCTGCACGCAACCGCTCCTGCTGCCACCGTTGCGCACGAGCCGGGGAGCACGAGACCGTCGTGGGTCACCCAGATGCGAGCGTCGATCCGGCGGACACCGTCCACGAACCACATCGTTCCCGGACTCGGGTGCGCTTCCGGCGTGATGGGGTGCCAGTCATCAGCCAGCAGTTCGAGACTCGCATCAACCACATCGGTCGATGCGTCGAGCGCGTCAGAGTCGCCGCCGGTGCCATAGTCGGGATCCCACGATTCGACCGCGAACCGCAAGACCGCTAACCCCGGAGTCCTGGGAGGCCGTCGATCGATGTGGTGTTCTTCGCCGCCCAGTACTTCGACATCGCCGCGTCATCCTTGCCGTCCCAGTATTCGGCCAATGTCTGTCTGTCTTCGACGAAGTCCATGAATGGAACCGAGAAACCGCATGAGTTGGAGGTTCGGTCGATGTCGGCAACGATGACCGATCGAACACCGTCGTGGTCGCCGAAGAGTGCTCGCATCGCGTCGAATCCGTCGTCTCCAGGCCGCAGAACGCGGGCGGTTCCGTACAGGCGACAGATGTTCGGCTTTCCTTCGAACGCGCAGAACATGAATGTGATCCGACCGTTGTCTTGTACGTGTGCGATCGTCTCAGCGCCGCTACCGGTGAGATCGAGGTAGCACACCTCGTTGTCTCCGAGAATTCGGAAGGCGTCGTACCCCTTGGGGGACATGTTCACCCGGCCATCTACCGATGGAGCCGTGGCGACAAAGAACATGTGCTGCCGCTCGATGAACTCGCGCATCGACGGTGTGATGGTTTCGAAGGCTCGTGCCATGGTCAGTCATTCATCCGTTCGATGGCGGGATTGTCCGAGAAGCCCGATCAGTCGAGCGTAGTCCGAGTGACCGACGAGCCGTTGGGGGTGCGTGCGACCTCAAACCTCACGGGAATCCGGTCGGCGAGATCACGTATGTGCGTGACCACGCCGATCATTCGACCCTCGGCACCCAACTCTTCGATCGCCGAGGCAACCACGTCGAGCGTGTCGGCATCGAGCGTTCCGAATCCCTCGTCGAGAAACATCGACTCGATGGCCGGAGCACCGTCCGAGGCGAGGCTGGCGATGTTGTCGGCCAGGGCGAGAGCCAGGGAGAGCGACGCGAGGAATGTCTCGCCCCCTGACAGTGTCCTGGCGCCGCGCACTTCGTCAGCATTGCGATGATCGCGGATGCTGAAGTCTGTGCCATCGGTCAGCATCGAATAGGCGCCCCCGGAGAGCACAAAGAGTCGCTCGGTGGCACGTTCGGCCAGTGTGTGCATCACGTCGGTCATCAGCCATTGCTCGAAACCGCGAGCGCTGAGCAGGCGCCCGAGCTCACCGGCAATCGTCGCCTCGGTGTGCAAGGCCTCGATCCGAGCGTTTGTTTTGTCTTGCGCTGCTTGTTCCTTCTCGAGGGCTTCCAGATGTGCCTGAGCCCGCCCGATCTCGGACGCCAACCAAGAGACCGGATCGTCGGGCGTGACGCCATCGTTGTGGGGCGCACAGAGTTCGGCGATCACTTTCTGATGACCGAGTGCACGCTTGGCCGCCTCCTTCGCGTGAGTCGCGGCGGTCTTCTTCGTTTCTCGTACCTCATCGGTCACGGTCGAGCTCCACTCGACGAACTCGCCCCAGTCGGCGGCGATCGATTCCTCGGACGGCGCGGGTGGGTCGAGCGACGAGAGTAAATCGCGTGCCGCGGTGAGTTCACGACGCAGCGCCGCCGACTCGGCGTCCAGTTCTGCGTATTGAGACTCGACCTTGCGGAGGGTGTCGAGCGCGCGTTCGGCCTTGCCCTGGGCCTTCTCAAGTCTGGCTTCGGCCGACCGTGTTGCCCGCAATTGGCTCGTCGTCGTCTTCAGGTCGGGGGCGTCTCCGAGTGAGGTCGTGAGATCCTCGCGCCGAGCCTGGAGTGATTCGGCCTCGCCTGTCGCTCGCGAGTGCGCGCGCTCGGCATCTCGGCGCTCAGATGCACAGCTGTCTCTCAGCGCCTGTTGCGTATCGACTTGCTCGTCCAACCTGGCGAGCTCGAGTGCGGGATCGTGCTCGGGCAGGTGCGCAACCTCCTGCTCACAGACCGGGCATGGCTCGCCGAGGCTCAGCGCGTGTCGCAGACCCACGGCTCCGGCCTTGAGGAGAGCGCCTTCGCGCTGCGCAACGAGTAGATCGAGCGCCACCTGAGCGGCGTCGTGAGCACGAGCGGCTTTCTCGGACGCCTTTGCTGCCTTCTCCGCAGCTGACCGCGCTGTTGAAATACGCGAGTCGATGTCGCTGGCCTCGGCGTGGAGCTCGAGGAATCGCTCCAATTCGTTCGCGGGAGGCTGATCATCCAAGGCTTCAGCAGCTTCGGCCAACAATGCAGCTGCAGTCTCAGCAGCATCATTCGCGGCTTCCCGTTTCACTTCGAGCTTGGCAAACGCCACTTCAATCCGAGCAGCTGCCGGAGGCGTCTTCAATGACCGGAGCAGCTTCAATTGTGCCTCAGCCGCGGTGGCCGTAGCCGTGGTCGTTGCCGCTTCGTCATCGGCGCGCATCTTGCTGGCGACCTCCTCGCCGATAACCGCGTGCAGCGCCGAGAGACTTGCGTGTTCCGCAGCTGCCTCAGCCACCACCTCCGCATTGACGGACGACCGGTCGTCTCGTTGTTCGACGAGAGCCGATCGTTTGGTTTCCGCCGTCCGGGCACGCTCCCTGGCGGTCGCACCCATCGACCGATACAACTCCATCCCCAGGAGCCGTCGCAACAAACTCTGCCGAGCTTCGGGTGTCTCGGTCAGGAATCGTGCGAACTCTCCTTGCGGGAGGACGACCGTCTTGGTGAACTGATCGAACGTCAGCCCAAGCAGAAGCTCAATCTGGTCATCGAGCTCCCGGGAGTTGCCAGCGAGGACCTCTCCGTCGGACTCGAGGCGGGCTTCCTTCGTTGTTGCACCTTTCGCTGTTCGACGAACCACACGCACCGCTGAGTAGTTGGTGTCTCCAATCGAGAAGTCGAGCCGGATTCTGGCTTCGTTCGACAGCTGGTTGATGATCGGGGCCACGAGGTTGCTTGCCTTGTACCGAACCACGGAGCCATAGAGGGCGAAGATGATGCCGTCGATCACGCTCGACTTTCCGGCACCGGTAGGGCCAACGAACGCGACGAGATCGACGTCGCTGAAGTCGACGACCGTCTGCTCCCGAAACGTCGAGAAGCCCTTCATTTCGAGGCGGATGGGGCGCATCAGGTCGCGGTCCCGAGCTCGTCTTCCAGGAGTTCGACGAACAGTGAGTTCACGCGCTCGTCATCGACACCAAGTTCCGCCAGGTAGTCCCCGAAGAGTTCCACGGGGTCGCGCCCAGCTCGTCGCTCCGGACGTGCGAGAACTTCGCCTTCCGTCTGCATGATCTGCACATCGACCACTCGATCTCCGAGGAGAGTTCTCACATCATCAGCGAGCTCGGCGCGTCGTGGCTCGTCGAGTTGTACTCGCAGCCAGGCCGGGCCGTCGTCCTCGTCCGCTCGTTGGCGGACCTCGTCGAGGCTGCCGCGAAGCGTTCGCAGGGCCCGGCCTGAAGCGAGCTTGATGGCATCGACGGCCGCCGGTGCACCAGGCTCCACCTCGATCAGCGTGACCTGTTTGATCTGCTCGCTCTCGCCGAAGTCGAGTTGCAGGGGTGACCCGCAGTAGTGGATCGGCGCGGGACCCGCGATCTTCTGCGCTCGGTGCAGGTGCCCCAAGGCAATGTATGACGCGCTTGCGGGGAAGGACTGCGCAGTCACGGCGTACTCCTCGACCAGATGGGCGAGCCGTTCACCCCCACCGATGCTGCCCCCGAGCACGAAGGCGTGCGCCATGATCACGTTGACCGCTTCTGATGAAAACGGTTCGCAGAGGAGTTCCAGCAGCGTTCGCATGCGCCCCGCATAGGCATTGGCATGTTCGAAGGCAGCGTGATCCATGAGCTCGCTTGCGCGGATGATTCCCCGCTGCGAGACGAAGGGAAGCATGGCCAAGTTGAGCTGCGCTCCGTCGACATCGAGTGTGCGCAACCCACCGGCGTCGGGCGCAGCGGCCTCGGTCAACAAGTGGATGTTCCCGAGTTCGAGAAGCGGTCGGACCGCCGCCAGCCGGCGCGCATTGTCGTGGTTGCCTGCGATGACGGCCACCTGAGCCCCACCTTGGGCAAAGGCGAGCAACGTTCGATAGACGAGATCTTCGGCTTCCGGCGGCGGGGATGCCGTCTCGAAGAGGTCTCCCGCGACGAGGACGACGTCGACGGATCGCTCTACGGCGATACCCACGATCTCCGCGAGGACAGCCTCGTGTTCGTCATGGCGTGAATGGCCGCGAATCTTCTTGCCGACATGCCAGTCAGATGTGTGGAGAAGACGCATCGTTTCGAATTCGCGCCGGACGACTCAGAGCCCGGCGAACGGGTCGGCGTCCGGGTGGTCCGTTGGGGGTGCCCCGGCCTCGGCCGCGCGCGTCGCCCAGGCGGGGAACGGAAACTCGATGAGCAGAGGAATCGGGAGCCGCGGCTGGCTGAGATACATGCTGCCGGGCTTGAGAATCGTCGCGCGCTGTCGTTGGACGCCGGGCAAGAAGCCATATTGATCCCGGCCGGCCTCGGCGGTGTCCAGTCTGCCGACCACGCGTATTGCGCTGTTGGCGACGACGCGGCGTTCGACCTCGCTGGCCGTTTGTTGTGCTCCGATCAGGATGATCCCCAGGGAGCGGCCACGTTCGGCAACGTCGAGGAGGATTTCCTTGATCGGGCTCGACGAATCTCGGGGCGCGTACTTGTTGAGCTCGTCGAGCACGATGAACTGAAGTGGCTTCGCGACACCCGAGCGCTCCTTCGCATCGAAGGCCTGGCGCAGGACGACTCCCACGACGAACCGCTTCGCACGATCGTGCAGCTGGTGGATGTCCACCACGGTCAGCTGGTTGCGGTCGAGGTCGAGCGCAAAGTTCGGGGCATCATCGATGTCGGCTCGAATGAGGTGTTCGATGTGTCGCACCGATGAGCTCAGTCTGCGCACGAACGCATTGATGCTCCCACCGCTGACGGCCCGACCGGTCCACTTCTGATCGACCGGAGCCTCGGGGTCATCGGGGATGAGCTTTCGCTCGATGAAGTCGACGAGCTGGCGGAAGGTTCGGATGGTCACGCCTTCGATGCGAACCGCGCCATCAGCGGACGTCTCACCTCGAGTGGCGGCGGCGAGCTGGGCGGCAACCGATTGCACGACGATCGTGTATTGCTGGCGCTCGTCCTCTGCATCCGCGAAGAGAAACGGGAGGAGTCCCTCGCGGCAGAATGTCTCGAGCGTCCAGAAGAACGGACTCACGCCTACCGTGCGGGCTCCGGTGGCAGGTGTCGCGTTGGGATCGCCCTTTCGGGGAGGAGCGACAATGCCCACACTTCTGAACGGTGCTGGCTCCAGACCCAAGTGGGCGTAACGGTCGGCCTGATCCCGGTTCAGATGTGCGTTCGGGGCATCCAGGAAGAGCAGGTCCTCACCTTTCACGTTGAAAATCAACCCTTTGGCGTTCGTCGCCTCAGCGCCAAGGACGCCAGACGTGAACAGCGAATAGAGCAAGAACGTCGCGTAGCTCGTCTTGGTCGCGACGCCGCTGATGCCGCTGATGTTGATGTGGGCACCCTTCGTACCGTCGACGAAATCGAGATCGAGAAAGATCGGCTCGTTCTCGCGACTCAAGCCGGCCGGAAGGCGACGGTCGACGCTGTCGAAGTCGAGCGCTGCGTCGCGTTCATCATCGGTGGCCCGACGGACCTCGGAGCCCGGTAGCGGTGGCACGAAGGTCTCCGGCACGATGCGGGTCACCTGTACCAAGGCGGCTTCGGCGACTTCGGCGGGAAGGATCCCATCGGCGATGAGGAAGACGTCGCTGTCGAAGGTGGCCCCCTCGTGTCGAGCTCGAACTTGGTTCACGATGCCGTAGATGAAGATCTTTTCTCCCGTTGGCAGGATTCGGTCGAGCGCCACCACATCATCGAGCTGAAGATGAGCGCCTTCGCCGATCGCCACCCAGAACTGCAGCGGGGTGGCTTCGTCGGTGCCGAGTACCAAGCCGACCACGGCTGCATCGGTTCGTTGTGGTGCGTCGTCCATCGACGCGGACTCTACTGCGATCAACCGACTGCGAATAGGGTTGGCCCATGACTCCTGAACGCGGGTTCCCTGAGAGCGAGTTCGAGGACCGGGCTCGCAGGGCTCAGGCGATGATGGCCGACCGAAGTCTTGGGGCTCTGATTGTCTGCACCGAACCTGAAGTCCGCTACTTCTCAGGTTTCCACACGCCTTTTTGGCAGAGTCCGACGAGGCCCTGGTTCTTGGTGCTTCCCGCAGCTGGCAAGCCCGTTGCGGTCATTCCGAGCATCGGGGTTCCAACGATGGCAGCCACGTGGCTCGACGATGTTCGCAGTTGGTCATCGCCGCAGCCTGCCGACGATGGGGTCAGCCTCCTCATCGAGTGCGTGCGCGAGCTTGCCGGTGGGGCACCCGTCGGGTTGCCAATGGGACCGGAAACTCATGTCCGGATGCCGCTGAGAGACGTCGACCGGCTGCGAGCCGAGCTCGGCGACTTCGTCGATGTCACCGACATCATCAGTGGCCTTCGGATGGTGAAGTCCGACGCAGAGATCGTCAAACATCGACACATCTGCGGCATCGTTTCGGATGCGTTCGATGCGTTGCCGAACGTTTTGTCCACCGGAATGACCGAGCGTGAGGCGTTTGCAACGTTCCGTCGAGAGATTCTCGATCAGGGAGCCGATGACGTTCCATACCTCGTCGGCGCGACAGGGCCCGGCGGTATCGATGACATCATCCGCCAGCCCTCCGATCGCGTGATCGGCGATGGCGATCTGCTGATCTTCGATACCGGCTCGACGTTTGATGGCTATTTCAGTGATTTCGATCGAAACTTCGCCTTCACGCACGCCGAACAGGATGCGAAGGATGCGTACCGGGCCGTGTGGGAGGCGACCGAAGCAGGGCTCGAGGTCGTGCGACCAGGTGCAACCACGACCGATATCTTCGGAGCGATGAACGCGGTGCTGAAGGCGAACGGGTCGCTTGGAAACGACGTGGGCCGCATGGGTCATGGGCTCGGGATGCAGGTGACCGAATGGCCGTCACACACTGCGAGTGATCACACCGAGTTGCAGGAGAACATGGTGCTGACGCTCGAGCCAGGCCTTCTTTGGGCGCCGGGCAAGGCGATGGTCCACGAGGAGAACATCGTGGTTCGCCGTAGTGGTCCTGAGTTGTTGAGCCGTCGGGCCGCACCGGAATTGCCGGTCATCTGAGATGGTGATGGAACCGACTCCGATGCCGTTCGTCACCGATGAAGGATTCGGCGCACGGGCCCGAATCGGTCTGATTCTTCTCGAGACCGATCAGACACTCGAGGTCGAGGCTCGCGCCTTGGCACTCGATGGAGTCGCGTTCTATCACGCAAGGATCCAGAACGACTCTGAGGTCAACGCAGACACGTTGACCGCGATGGGAGACCGGCTCCCTGCAGCAGCGGCGTTGCTTCCTCGAGCCTTCGGGTTCGACGCGATTGGGTATGGATGCACGTCGGCCGCCACGCTGATTGGCGAAGATGCAGTGACTGCTGCAATTCAGTCCGCTCACCCGGGCGTGCCGTGTTCGAATCCGGTTTCCGCCGCAGTCGACGCATTCCGGGCGCTCGGTGCCAGAACGATTTCGGTGTTGACCCCATATTCGGCTGCTGTCACCGGTCCGGTCGTCGCTCACTTCGAGAAGAACGGTCTGGCGGTCGACTCGGTCGGGTCCTTTCTCGAATCCGATGACCTGACAGTCGCAAGAATCACCGAAGCCTCGATCGTCGAGGGGGTTCGATCACTCGGTGCCGAATCGAACGCTGACGCCGTCTTCGTGTCGTGCACGAGCCTCCGCTCGTTCGGCGTCGTTTCTGATCTCGAAACCGAACTTGGCAAACCGGTGGTGTCGAGCAATCTTGCGTTGCTCTGGCGGCTTCTCCGAATGGCTGGAGTCAGCGAGCCGATCGATGGCTTGGGTGCCCTGATGCGCCGCGGGTTCGCCGGGTGAGTGGCGTCGGCCACCCGCTCGGGCACGTGGCCTAGTTTTCCACCGTGGACGAGATCGATCTAGATGCGCCGAGGCACTCGAAACCGACCTATCCCAGCGTGCCTGCGGTGATGGGCGCGGTGGTCGAACACCGCGGCACGGGAACCGTTGGCGCAATCGTGCGCTTCAAGCCCCAGGAGATCGTCGTACGCGACCGACACGGCCGCGACCACACGTTGGTGCCGCGAGACGGTTCGTTCATGATCGACGGACAACCCGTGTCGCTTCGTCAGCCGACTTCCCACGAGGTCTCGGCTGCTCCGCAGTTCACAGCATCCGGTTCGGTTGACCTTGGTTCCGTTCCCGCAAGGATGGCGCGAGCGAGCCGCATCTGGGTAGAGGGCATCCATGATGCGGAGCTGATCGAGAAGGTCTGGGGAGATGATCTGCGCGTCGAGGGCATCGTCGTCGAGCAGATGGAGGGGATGGACGACCTCGTCGAGAGGATTTCGCGGTTTGGGCCGCGGCCTGGCCGGCGGGTGGCGGTACTGCTCGATCATCTTGTTGATGGGTCCCGCGAATCGAGGGCGGCTGCCGAGATCTCCGACCCGAACGTGTTGATCGTGGGGCACCCGTACGTTGATGTATGGCAGACGATCAGACCCGAGATCGCTGGTATCGATGAATGGCCAACGATTCCCATGGGTACCGAGTGGAAGATCGGAGTGATGCGCCACTTTGGCGCAACCGGTGAACCGGGCCTTTTCTGGAAGCGATTGCTCGGGCGAGTCTCCACGTTTCGCGATCTCGAAATCCCGATGGTTGGCGCGGTCGAGCAGATGATCGACTTCGTCACCGCCGAGCAGCACTGATTCCAGGCATCACCAGCCGGGATCCCGGTCAAGACAGTGTCTACTAGTGTATAGACTCTCACCCATGTCGCTCACCGCCACCGAAGCTGTCACCAGTCGTCGTTCGATTCGTGCTTTCACCGATGAGGCTGTTCCACAAGAAACACTCGAGCGAATCCTGACCGATGCTTCTCGCGCTGCATCAGGCACCAATATCCAACCGTGGCATGTGACCGTTCTGCAGGGGCAGGCAAAGGATGACCTCGTCGATGTGGTCCAAGCGGCGTTCGACGCGGGCGAGTCCTCGGGCGATGACATCTACTATCCCGCCGAGTTCGTCGAGCCCTATCTTGCGCGACGACGCAAGATCGGCTGGGACATGTACGGCCTCCTCGGGATCCAGAGAGGCGAGTACGACAAGATGACGGCGCAGGCGCGAAAGAACTACGAGTTCTTCGGCGCTCCCGTGGGTTTGATGTTCAGCTTGCACGAGACCATGAGATCTGGCGGCTGGCTCGATCTTGGTCTGTTCATGGGCAACATCATGACGCTCGCGCGCGAGCACGGGCTTCACACGTGTCCCCAAGCGGCTTGGCAGGAGTTTGATCATGTCATCCATGCACATCTCGGGCTTTCTGGAGACCTGCGGTTCGCCGTCGGGATGGCGCTTGGATTCGAGGACACGTCAGCGGTGGTCAACGAACTTCGGACCGAACGAGCCCCGTTGGATGAGTTTGTCGAGTTCCGTTCGTGACCATCGATGAGAACTCGACGATCGTCATCGGTGCAGGCATCGCAGGATTGCGCGCCGCAACCCTGCTTGCGGAAGCGGGCAGTGACGTCATCGTCCTGGAAGCGCGAAATCGAATTGGCGGTCGGCTCGACGCCGTGATGGTCGGGGAGGCATCGTTCGATCTCGGCGCCACGTGGTTCTGGTCGAACGAGCCCCGCGTCGCAGCGCTCGTCGACGGCGCCGACATCGAGGTGTTTCCGCAACACTTGGCCGGTGATGCGCTGCTGCAAACCGACGATGGGGTGAAGCGGGCAGACGGCAATCCGATCGATGTGCCGTCATGCAGATTTCGTGAGGGCGCGTCGGCGCTGGCCGACGAACTCGCCGCTCAGCTGCCACCGGGTTGTCTCGTACTGGACAGCGCCGTGAAGTCGGTGCGTCAGGCAGAAGACGGACTGGTCGTTGAGACGCCTCAACGCAGCCTTGCGTGCAACAACGTGATCCTCGCCCTGCCTCCTGCGTTGGCCATGCACTCGATCGAGTTCTCCCCGCCACTACCCGACCGAATAACCGGCATCGCCGCCATCACTCCGGTCTGGATGGGAGCGACCACCAAAGTTGTCGCGGTCTACGACAACGCCTTTTGGCGTGACGACGGCCTGGCCGGATCCGCGATGTCGTACGTGGGTCCCTGCCGGGAGATTCACGACATGAGTTCGCCAACCGGTAGCCCCGCAGCACTCTTTGGTTTCGCGCCGTCAGCTTCTGAGCAACAACCGACCGTCACTGAGGACGCCGTCGTTGCGCAATTCGTGGAGCTCTTCGGAGACAAGGCTGCCGCCCCGCGGCAAGTGACGATCGTCGACTGGAGTGCGGAGGTGTACACCTCGCCCCCCGGTGCTTCATCGATGAATGCGTACCAGGCATACGGGCACCCGCTATTTGCTGAGCCGTTGTTTGACGGCCACATGTACTGGGCATCGACGGAGACCTCGCCCGTGGCGCCTGGTCACATCGAAGGTGCGTTGGCCGCTGGCGAACGTTCGGCACAGCAAATCCTTCTGAGAGAATGACGAGACCTGAACATGAAAACATCACTGGCTGAACTGCTGGGCGAGTACGACCGAGCGCTGGCATACACCGATGACCTCTGGCGGGATCTGAGCGCCGACGAGGTCATCTGGCGCCCATCCGAGGACTCGAGTGCCATCGGTTGGCACCTCGGCCATCAAGCTGCGGTCGCGCACTACATGGTGCGGAATTTGACGGCCGCCGAGAAGAGTCCAGATCCTGAGCTCGATCCGATCATGGACTCGGCCACGAGTGAGCGCGATCGCGGGGATCTCCCAGATCTGAACCGGCTAAGGAGCTACCGCGAAACGGTTGCCGAGCGGGTGCACGTTCGCATCGGCGCAATCGCCCACGGCGATGTTGGAGCACCCCGACAGCTGGCCTTCATCGCTGAAACACTTCTGATCGCCGTCATCAATCACGAATACCAACACTCGAAATGGATTGGAGAGGTTCGAAGCGAGCAGTTCGGGCGCGCGCTGCCCGATAACCCCGTCTCCGACCTGTTGCACGAACTCGATGGATATGTCGTTGTCGGCAGCGGATAATCTCGATCGGACGACGAAAAAAGTTTCTGGCGAAAACCGAATAGTGCGGTGCGTCAGCGGGTTGGCGGATTCATGACATCTTCGAGTGCAGACCGAGCAGCGGAGTCGCGGCGCGTGCGAATGCTGCGTATTCGGTACCTCGCGGTGCCAGCCTTCGCCCTCGTGCTCGCCGCCTGTGGCGCCGCGTCCGACGTCGAGTCATCAGCTGCCCCGGCTGAGGCAGGTGTCGAAGCCACGGATGATCGGGCGGCTGCTTTGGCAGCAGCCACCGCGAACATGTCGAATCTGCAGAGCGCCGAGAGCGTGTTCGACGTCGAAGTTCTCTCCGTCGACGATGGCTCGGTGGCGTCGCTTCGCGATGTGGTGACCGGTGACCGGCCCGTGCTGGTCTGGTTCTACGCCCCACATTGACCGACGTGTCGACGTGAGTCGGCCGATGTCGAGCAGTTCGCTCGAGACAACGCAGACACCGTTCAGGTCGTAGGCCTCGGAGCGCAGGACGACTTCGCGTTCGCACAGAACTTCATCGAGAGCGGTGGCCTTGCGACGCCCGACATGTTGTGGGACCCAACGTTCTCCACGTGGCAGTCGTTCGGCGTGAACACGAACTCGCAGATGATCGTGCTGTCGCCAGACCTCGAGCAGGGCAGCAACCTGATATTCGGGTTCGACGAGGGTAAACGCGAGGCGATTCTCGAGTTGGTCGACAACATCTGACCGAAGCGGTCGTGAACCCCCAATGTTTCAGTTGGGTGACAGACTGTTACCGTTTGTTGGTCGGGCGCTGCACTAGCGCACTAGATGCTCTGCGAGATACATGTAGAGCCTGAACGTTGAAGGTCTCGAACATGTGGCAATACTCTCGTCGTCTGGCGGCTCTCGCTGTGCTGGCGGTAACGGCCTCGCTCGTCGCGGTAAGTCCTGCGGGAGCCCAGGTTCCCGACTTCTTTTGTTTGGGTCTGACCCCGCAGAGCGCTGAGGCGCTCGGGTTTCGCGTGCAGATCGGGACGGATGGCACGGATGTTCTCGTCGGGGGGAACACGACGCGTGACCTGATCATCGGCATGGCCGGCGACGACATTCTCACGGGCGCGGGGGCAGGAGACGTCATCTGCGGCGGCCATGGCAACGACATCATCACCGCTGGAGCGGGAAACGACCGAGTGTCAGGTGGGCCGGGCAACGACGACATCACCCTCGGAAGTGGGAATGACAAAGCCAGAGGCGGCTGGGGTCAAGATCGCATCGTCGGCGGCACCGGCAACGACGTGATGTGGGGCAACGGTGGCGCGGACCGCATTTCCGGAGAAGCAGGTGCCGACAAGCTGTACGGAAACCTCGGGCCCGACGTCATGTTTGGGGGAGAAGGCAACGATCTGCTCCGCGGGCAGCGCGGTCACGACAAGATCGCTGGCGGTCCTGGAAACGACCGTCTCGAAGGTGGGAACGGCAACGACATCGCCTCTGGCGATTCTGGCGACGATGTGGTGTTCGGCGGTCCCGGCACCGACACGCTCGATGGTGACGCCGACACTGATCGCCTCGTCGGCGGTACCGGACGCGATCGCTGCGACATCGCCGACGGCGACGACCACAGCCTCTGCGACGTGGACTTCGACGGGGGCGTCATCGAACAGGTCATCGTCGACGACACCGAACCGGGCACCATCGACAACGTGACCCCGCCTGCGGGTGCGGCCGTGCCGGCGGCGCAGGCGCCACAAGGGGTGAACAAGTTCGGATGGCCCCTACTGACCGACGCCGGACTGCAAGCAATGCTGCAATGTGAGTCAGGTGGAAATCACGCCATCAACACCGGAAACGGCTTCTACGGCGGTGTGCAATGGCTTCCTGCAACGTGGAATGCTGCGGCGCGAGGGTCGGGCTTTGATCAATATGAAGGCGTGCTTCCCCATCTCGTACCCGCTGGTGTGCAAGATGAGGTCACCGCGTGGTGGTGGGCGGCAACTCGTCCGAACACCCAATGGCCTCATTGTCATGTGCTCGCGCTGCAAGCAATGAACGTGCTTGCGCCTTAGCTCATCGATTGTGGGCGCTCGCGGTACTTACGCAGCGGGCAGTGACAACTTCTCGAACGGCAAGAACATGCCGTCCAGTTCCTGAGCAAGTGCCTTCAAATTCGACGCGGGTGGCGCTGAACAGTGGGTGTCGATGAGGTACTGGATGACACGCTTGGGTGATCCGACAGCGAGGCTGCCAAACATCTTCACCTGGGTGTCGTTCTGTTTCGACAGAAACAGCGCACCGTGAACCGCAGCTTCACCACCCACGAGATGGCGAACGGTGTCCACTCGGGCATCGAGGCCCGTCAACAAGATCTTGCAACTGACCCCGCCGACCAGAACGTTGTCTTTCGTGATGCGTACGCGACCACGCAGCGGCGTCGAGCGGATCACCGTGACTGCATTGTTCGCGATGACGACGTGTTCGATCGAACCGTCTGATCCAGGAACGAGGCGATTGCTCAGCACCTCGATCTTGTTCACGGCAACCTTCTTGAGGGCCGCGTTTACTGGCGCTCCCGACGGTTCGGTCTCCGCGTGAGCAACGGCTGGTTGGCCTGTGGGTGCAGGCGGTGTGGCATCGGCGTCAGCCGACACGGTGGCGTCAAGATCGTCGGCGGGTTCCATACCAAGCAAAGTCGACGGAAAATGCTCGTTTCTTAAGTGTCAATTTGATGCCGATTCGAGGCTCGCGATGTGCACGAGCGCATCACCCTTGTTGCTGAGCGGATACATGGTCCGTCCAACGACCAGCCCGCCACGACTCGCCCGAATCGTGCTGAGCCTTTTCCCAAAGGCATCGATGATCGTTCCCATCTCTTGACGGTGGGTCACCTCGTCGCCAATTTCGACATCGAGCCGGACGACGCCGCTCCGGGACGCTCGAACCCACGCAGAACTGCGCGACTCACGTACCGTTCCCGCTTCGGGCCCATCCCAATCGGCCATCTCGAGATGGCGAAGCACCCGGCGAACGCCCGCAACACCCGCACTGATTGCGTCGTGATTGAATCGAAGCGCTTCACCGGCCTCGAACAGGAGCACGTTCGAACCCGCCTTGCTTCCCGCGTGGCGAAGCGACCCAGATCGTTCCTTGGAGTGCATCATCACCGATGCTCCAAAGACCTCGGCCAACTCTTTGGTCTCGGGGTCATTGAGATCGGCGCGAATCTGCGGAAGGTTCGTTCGATTGTCGCTCGCGGTGTGCAGATCTATGCCGACGCTGCAATGTTGCACGATTTCGGTCATGAAGAGATTGGCGGTCCGAGAGGCCAGGGAGCCCTTGGCGCTTCCGGGGAATGACCGATTCAGATCGCGGCGATCAGGGAGGTATCGATCGCCGGTGATGAATCCGTGGACATTCACGACCGGAACCGCGAGGAGGGTTCCGTGAAGCTTCTTGGGTTCGAGGTCGGCGAGAACTCGGTTCACGATCTCCACGCCGTTGAGCTCATCACCATGGATTGCTGCATTGATCCAGACGGTGGGTCCGTTCGTCGGGCCATGAATGACGGTCACTGGCATCGACATCTGGGCGCCGGTGATGAGCCTCGACACCGGCAGCTCGACCTGGGATCGCGTCCCTGACCGAACCTCGGAGCCCCCGATGCTGAACGCCGTTCGTCTCGCCACGATGTCCCTCCTCGCAGGGTTCGGTTCTTGAGTTGGCTAGGTTCTGCTGTGTCCAGCGGCGCAAGCCACCCGAAGAGCAGGAGTGTAGTGAGGCTCGCGATCCTTTCCAGAGAGCCAAGGAGCTATTCCACGCAGCGGTTGAAGACCGCTGCGATCGAGGCTGGGCACCAGGTGCGAATTCTGGACACGCTTCGTTTTGCGATCGATCTCAGCAGCGAAGACGGTCCCGACCTGCACTATTCTGGGAATCAGCTTTCGGACTACGATGCGATTCTGCCCCGGGTCGGATCCTCGGTGACCTACTTCGGCACGGCCGTGGTGCGACAGTTCGAACAGATGGATGTGTACACGCCGAACACATCGGCGGGAATTCGAAACAGCCGAGACAAGCTGCACGCACATCAAATCCTGGCTCGGCACCGCATCCGGATGCCGGCAACGACGTTCGTTCGGGACCGCACAGACATCTTGGCGGCCATCGAGCGGGTTGGCGGCGCTCCGGTCGTGATCAAGCTCCTCGAAGGTACGCAGGGGGTCGGCGTGATGCTCGCGCCAGATCTCACGGTCGCGCAGGCCATGATCGAAACGCTGCAAGCCACCCGTCAGAACGTTCTGGTTCAAGAGTTCATCGCAGAGAGCTCCGGCACGGACGTCCGAGCGTTCATCGTCGGAGATCAAGTAGTCGGGGCGATGCGTCGCTCGTCCGGAGGTGACGATTTCCGATCGAATCTGCACCGTGGGGGTCGCCCGGAGGTGATCGATCTCGCGCCCGACTACGAAGATGCAGCGGTTCGATCGGCACAGATCATGGGATTGCGGATCGCCGGCGTCGACATGCTCGAAAGCGATCGCGGTCCGTTGGTCATGGAGGTCAACTCGTCGCCCGGCCTACAGGGAATCGAGAAGGCGACCGGTCAGGACCTTGCGAGGGTCATCGTTGACTTCGTCGACAACCAAGTGGCCTTTCCCGAACTCGATGTCCGGCAGCGCCTCTCTGTTTCGAGGGGATACGGAGTAGCCGAGCTGTTGGTTCGAGAAGATGGCGCCTTCATCGGTCGCCCCCTCGGACAGGCAGGGCTGTCAGAGCGCGACATTTCGGTCCTGACGCTGCAGCGTGGCACTCGGGTCATCCCGAATCCGAAGTCGGATCTCGTCCTCGAGGCGAACGACCGCCTTCTCTGCTTCGGAAACCTCGAGGAGATGCGTGCAATGATTCCCAAACGTCGTCCACGACGTCGACGGCTTGGTTCGACCGCGGAGTTCTCGGTCAGCGATTCGACGTGACCCTGCGGGTCAGTTCGCAGTTCGAGCTGCGGCGGCGAGTCGTTCGAGGACATCGGCGAGCTCGGCCGTTTCGCCAGCTTGGAGCTGATCGAACAGGTAGGTGCGCACGTGCTCGAGGTGTCGGGGCGCTGCCTTTTCCAGTTCGCTCATCCCCAGCGGGGTGAGCACTGCCCAGGTGCCGCGAGCATCCGAATCGCACTTCTCTCGTTCAACGAGGCCGCGCTTCACGAGGCGGTCGACGCGTTGAGTGAGACGAGATCTCGAATGGAGCAGATGATTGGAGAGTTCGCTCATCCGAAGACGCTGATCAGCGGCCTCGCTCAAGAAGACCAGTACCTCGTAGTCATCGAGACTGATCCCCGACGATTCCTTGAGCAGCACGTCGAGTCGAGAGGTGACGCCCGAGGACGCCGCCAGAAAGGCGCGGAAGAGCCGCATTTCGTCATCGTCGAGCCATCGTGTCTGTTCCACAGGTGCACTTTAGGCCGCACATATCACGTCCGCCGGCCGCACATATCATGTCCGCCGGCCTGGCGGGACCGAGCGGTGTGGAAGGGTTGACGCCGCACATATCACGTCCGCCGGCCTGGCGGGACCGAGCGGTGTGGAAGATGGAGAAGATACAACCGTTTCGAGTTGGTGTGTTGAGGAACCATGGCTAGAGTTATCTGGCTGTGCATTCGACGTCGCCGCATATAGCTGGGCAGCGACAGCCGAATACCTGAGTCTCTCAGAACACAATCGACGTCCGGCAAGGCCTTCGGGAACCGGCAGGCAAAACTTCAATTTCGCTCCGCTGGGCTTTGCCCTTGCGGAGCGTTCGCGTGAGTGGGCTATCCCACAAGAACTTCCAACAAGGAACGAGAACCATGGCCACCAAAGCCATAGTTGGTGAAAAACTGGGAATGACGCAGGTCTGGCGTGACGACAAGGTCGTCCCCGTGACCGTCCTCAAGGTCACGCCTTGTCGCGTCGTGCAGATCAAGCATCCCGATACCGACGGCTATTCAGCCGTTCAGGTTGCGGTCGGCACCCAGAAAGAACATCGACTCATCAAGCCAGAACTCGGCACCTACGAAAAGGCAGGCGTCGCTCCAGGAAAGAAGCTCGTCGAGCTTCGTCTCGACGACGTGAGCGAGTTTGTCGTCGGCCAGGAGATCGGTGCCGACATCCTCGCTGAGGGCGAGCTCGTCGATGCCACTGGTGTCAGCAAGGGCCAAGGATTCACTGGTGTCATGAAGCGTCACAACTTCAAGGGCCACAACGCCAGCCACGGAGCGCATCGAGTGCACCGCATGCCTGGTTCTGTAGGACAGTGCGCAACGCCCGGCCGAATCTTCAAAGGCAAGAAGATGGCTGGACGTTCTGGCGGCATCAAGGTCACCACTCAGAACCTCACCGTCATCGAAGCGAACGCCGAAGAGAACCTGATCCTCGTGAAGGGCAATGTTCCCGGCCCCAAGGGCGGAACGGTGCTTCTGCGCAACGCAGCCAAGATGCAGGAGGGCAACGAATGACATCGGTTGACGTCAAGACTCCCGCTGGCAAGAAAGCCGGCACGGCAACACTCGACGAGCAGATCTTTGGCATCGAGCCGAACTTGCCCGTTATGCACCAAGTTGTGACCGCCCAGCTCGCAGCTCGACGTGCGGGCACACACTCCACCAAGACCCGCGCCGAGCGCAGGGGCGGCGGAGCAAAGCCATGGCGCCAAAAGGGCACCGGCCGGGCTCGCCAAGGCTCCATCCGATCGCCGCAGTGGCGTGGTGGTGGTATCGCACACGGCCCAAAGCCTCGCGATTACAGCCAAAAGACCCCAAAGAAGATGATCAAGCTTGCACTTCGGTCCGCACTGTCGGATCGTGCAGCTGACGGCAAGGTTCTGGTCATCGACTCCTTCGGGTTCGACGCACCCAAGACGTCGGCTGCCGTAAAGGTGATCAACGACCTGGGTCTCGCTGACGAAGGACGCATTCTGCTCGTTCTCGACGAGGCGGACGCAAACGCTGCGTTGAGCTTCCGGAACATCCCGAACGTGCATGTGCTCCCGACCGGTGAGCTCAACGCATACGACGTTCTGGTGAGTGACACCGTGGTGTTCACCCAGGCCGCGTTGCCCGTCGCCGAGGCGCACAGCCGCAAGCAGGACGCACCAGCCAAGGCCGCGAAGCCCGCACCAGCCAAGGCGACCCCGCAAGACGCCGCCCCCGCCAAGGACGCCGGCACCGCCGAACCGAGCGATGCGGAAGAAGAAGCCCCGTTCGGTGCCGATTCACACGCTCCGCTTCCCGACGGCTCGATGCCCGACGGTTTCCCGGTCAAGGGCAACGCGGACTCGATGAAGTTCCACCAGCCCGACGGCCGGTGGTACGAAGCGACAGTCGCTGAGGTCTGGTTCACCACTGCTGAGGCAGCGGCGGCCGCCGGTTTCGTTGAAGCCGGTACCAAAGCTTCGAGCGCTTCGGAAGAAGAGGAGTAAGCAATGGCAACCGATCTTCGCGATATTCTCATCGCCCCTGTGGTCTCCGAGAAGAGCTACGGCCTGCTCGAGGACAACGTGTACACCTTCACCGTGCACCCCGACGCCAGCAAGCCGGAGATCAAGCAGGCAGTCGAGTCGATCTTTGAGGTCAAGGTGCTCAAGGTCAACACGATGAACCGGAAGGGCAAGCGTAAGCGCAACCGCCGCAACGGCACGTTCGGCAAGCGCTCCGACACCAAGCGAGCAATGGTCACGCTCGCTGAGGGTGACGAAATCGACCTGTTCGAGGTGTGATCAGATGACTCTGCGCAAACGCAAGCCAACAAGTCCAGGACGTCGTTTCCAGACGACATCGGACTTCTCCGAGATCACAAAGACGACTCCTGAGAAGTCTTTGCTCGAGAGCAAGAACCGTACCGGTGGCCGCAACAGCTATGGCCGCAAGACCAGTCGCCATCGTGGTGGCGGTCACAAGAAGCAGTACCGCAAGATCGACTTCCGTCGGAACAAGGATGGCATTCCAGCCAAGGTTGCAGCGGTCGAGTACGACCCAAACCGTTCCTGTCGTATCTTGCTCCTCCACTACTTCGACGGGGAGAAGGCCTACGTCCTTGCCCCCGAGGGTGTTGGTGTCGGCGAGATCCTGCAAAACGGTCAGGGCTCCGAGATCAAGCCGGGCAACGCGCTGCCATTGCGCTACATCCCGGTTGGTACAACCGTCCACAACGTCGAACTCCAGCCAGGGGGCGGCGGAAAGTTGTCTCGTTCCGCTGGATCGAGCGTTCAGCTCGTCGCCAAGGATGGCCCATACGCCATCCTTCGTCTTCCGAGCACGGAGATGCGCCGAGTGCCCATCGATTGCCGTGGAACCGTTGGCACGGTTGGCAATGCCGAACATGAGCTCATCAAGATCGGCAAGGCCGGTCGTAACCGCTGGAAGGGCGTGCGCCCACAAACTCGTGGTGTCGCCATGAACCCCGTGGATCACCCCCACGGTGGTGGTGAAGGCAAGACCTCCGGTGGTCGCCATCCAGTATCCCCATGGGGCAAGCCAGAGGCTCGCACCCGCTCCGACAAGAAACAGTCCGACCAGATGATCATTCGCCGACGCCGCAAGCGCGGATCGCGGAGGTAACGAACCATGCCACGCAGCCTGAAGAAGGGCCCTTTCGTCGACGAGCATCTGCTCAAGAAAGTCGATGCACTCAACGACAAGAACGAAAAGGCCGTCATCAAGACCTGGTCTCGTCGTTCGACGATCATTCCCGACATGCTCGGTCACACGCTGGCCGTGCATGACGGACGCAAGCACATCCCCGTGTACGTCACGGAGTCGATGGTCGGGCACAAGCTCGGCGAATTCGCTCCGACGCGGACCTTCAAGTTCCACGCTGGTCAAGAACGAGGAGCCCGCCGATGACTGGGCCCAAGACCAACGAGCGTCCCGGTACCCGGGCCTCGGTGCAGCACGTCCGTGCGTCGGCCTACAAGGCGCGCGAAGTACTCGACGAGATTCGCGGACTGCACGTCGCAGATGCTGCGGACTATCTCGACCTGTGCGAGCGCGGCATTGCCGAACCAATCGGCAAGTTGCTGGATTCGGCGATTGCAAACGCCGAGCACAACGATCTTCAAGATGCTGACGAGCTCTTCGTTTCGGCGTGTTACGCCGACGAGGGTCCAACGATGAAGCGTTGGCGTCCACGTGCTCGCGGTCGGGCCACTCGGATCCGCAAGCGCACCTGCCACATCACGCTGATCGTCTCCCGTATGGACGACGATCGCCTCGAGGTCCGCCGGAATCGTGCGGAACGCCGTGCTGCTGGAGCCTCTGCTCCAAAGGCCGATCGCTCCGCACGTGTTGCGAAGTCGAAGGCAGCAGCCGAACCAACCGAAACATCCGCCGACGAAGAGGTCGAAGAGTTGATCGAAGACAACGCTGCGGGAGACGACTCCGCACCTATCACCGACGCCGGCGTAGACGACGCGAGCGCTTCGGAAGAGGAAGAGTAGACATGGGTCAAAAGATCAACCCCTACGGCTTCCGCCTCGGAATCACCACCGATTGGAAGTCGCGTTGGTTCGCCAACCGCGAGGACTACGCCAACTTCGTCATCGAAGACTCGACGATCCGCAAGTTCATCATGAAGGACCTGCCACATGCAGCGATCTCACGCATCGAGATCGAGCGCAAGTCCAGTCGTGACAGCCTTCGTGTCGACGTGCACACGGCTCGTCCCGGCATCGTCATTGGACGCAAGGGCGCAGAGGCCGATCGCCTTCGCACCGGGCTCGCCAAGATCACCGGCAACCAGAAGGTGCAGCTGAACATTCAGGAGATCAAGACCCCTGAGCTCGACGCCGCACTGATCGCCCAAGGTGTTGCCGATCAGCTCCAAGGTCGCGTGGCCTTCCGCCGTGCGATGAAGCGCGCGGTGCAGAACGCCCAAAAGGCCGGCGCTCTCGGCATCAAGGTCCAGACCTCCGGTCGCCTCGGCGGTTCGGAAATGGCTCGCCGCGAGTGGTACCGAGAAGGTCAGGTTCCGCTGCACACTCTTCGTGCAGAGATCGACTACGGATTCCGCGAGGCCCACACCGCAGCCGGGCGAATCGGCGTGAAGGTGTGGATCTACACCGGCGAACGTCTCCCTTACAAGAGCGAGGCGCAGGACAAGATCGAGCGCGAAGCTGCAATGGCGGTTGGCGAGACCTCCGGTCAGAACAAGCCACGCCAAGTCGTGTCGAGCCCATCGGCTCCTCGCAAGCCTGAGCCTGGCGAGATCGAAGCACCAGAAGAATTGGCCCCCCTTGTGAAGGAAGCCGATCCCGAGTTCGAGAAGCTCCTCGCTGCGGAGGAAGAGATCGATGCTTCCACCCGCACCAAGGATCAAGCTCCCAACTTCCGTCCCGGCGACGCGGACTGAGAGGTAGGACAACAATGTTGATGCCCCGCAAGGTTGCACATCGAAAGCACCATCGTGGTCGCATGCGTGGAAACGCAAAGGGCGGCACCGAGGTCACCTTCGGCGACTATGGTCTCCAGGCTCTCGAGCCAGGTTGGATCACCGCTCGTCAGATCGAGGCCGCTCGTATTGCCATGACTCGTCACATCAAGCGTGGCGGCAAGGTATGGATCAACGTCTTCCCGGACAAGCCAGTCACCGAGAAGCCTGCCGAAACCCGCATGGGTTCAGGCAAGGGCAACCCGGAGCGTTGGGTCGCCGTAGTGCGCCCCGGACGGGTCATGTTCGAGCTGTCGTTCCACGACGAGGAAGTTGCACGTCAAGCAATCGATCGTGCGATCCAGAAAATGCCAATCAAGTGCAAGTTCGTCAAACGTGAGGAGGGCTTCTAATGGCAAAAGCGAAGAAGCTAGCCGAGCTTTCCGACGCCGATCTCCTGACGCGTCTCGAAGAAACATCCGAAGAGCTGTTCAACCTGCGTTTCCAGAACGCCACGGGGCAGCTCACCAATGTCCGTCGCCTGAGCGCTGTCCGCCGGGACAAGGCTCGGGTACTTACCGAGCTACGTGCTCGTGAGATCGCTGCGGCCGAAGCACTCGAAGCCGAGGAGGTCGCATCATGACCGAGGAAGCAACCGTTCGTGAGAACCCACGCAAAGTGCGTGAGGGGATCGTCATTTCGACCTCGATGGACAAGACCGCAGTGATCGAATCCGTCGATCGCGTGCGCCATCGTCGTTACGCCAAGACCGTGCAGCGCAGCACCAAGCTGTTCGCGCACGACGAGGCAAACGACGCCAACGTTGGTGACCTCGTCCGGATCCAAGAGACCCGCCCGCTGTCGAAGAAGAAGCGCTGGCGCCTCGTCGAGATCATCGAGAGGGCTCGCTAATGATTCAGCAGGAGACCCGACTCAAGGTCGCCGACAACTCTGGTGCGAAGGAAGTCCTCTGCATCAAGGTGCTCGGTGGCACGCGTCGTCGGTACGCAAGCATCGGTGACGTCATCGTCGCCGCAGTCAAGGACGCCACACCAGGTGCTGGGGTCAAGAAGGGCGAGGTCGTCAAGTGCGTCGTCGTCCGTGTCAAGAAGGAAATTCGTCGTCCGGATGGCAGTTACATCCGCTTCGATGAGAACGCTGCTGTGCTGATCAACGAAAACAGCCAGCCTCGTGGAACCCGCATCTTCGGCCCGGTTGGTCGTGAACTTCGTGACAAGAAGTTCATGCGAATCGTGTCGTTGGCACCGGAGGTCCTCTAAATGAAGATCAAAAAGGGCGACAAGGTTCGTGTCCTCGCTGGCAAGGATCGTGGCAAGGAAGGGGAAGTCATGTTCGCTTTCCCCGAGAAGAACACGGTCATTGTCGAAGGCGTGAACCTCGCCAAGAAACACCAACGCCCGCAGGGCGAGAACCAACCTGGCGGCATCATCGACAAGGACATGCCAATGCACGTCTCGAATGTCGCAATGATCAGCCCGAAGGACGGCAAGCCAACTCGTGTTGGTTACAAGTTCCTCGAAGATGGCACGAAGGTTCGTGTCTGCCGGCGAACGGGAGCTGAGATCGATGGCTGATACCGCAACCGTAGTCCCAACGCTGAAGGCGCAGTACTTCGGTGAAATCCAAGCTCGACTGCAAGAAGAGCTCGGCCTCGTCAATGTCATGCAGGTTCCACGTCTCGAGAAGATCTCGGTGAACATGGGTGTCGGCGAGGCGGCCTTGAACAAGAAGGCGATCGAGGGAGCGCTGGTAGATCTCGCGATCATCACCGGCCAAAAGCCTTCGATCACCAAGGCAAAGAAGAGCCTTGCGAGTTTCAAGCTCCGCGAGGGCCAAGTGATCGGCGCGCGAGTCACCCTTCGAGGCGATCGGATGTACGAGTTCCTCGACCGGGTCATCTCGCTGGCGACACCTCGAATTCGAGATTTCCGTGGTCTACCCACGAAGAGTTTCGATGGTCGTGGCAATTACACCTTCGGTGTGACCGAGCAGCTGATCTTTCCCGAGATCAACTACGACAATGTCGACGTCGTACGTGGCATGGACATCACCATCGTCACGACCGCAACGAACAACGAGCACGGCAAAGCACTGCTCGACGCATTTGCATTTCCATTCCGGAAGGAAGGCCAGTAATGGCAAAGAAGGCGCTCGTAAACAAGCAGCAAAAGACGCCAAAGTTCAAGGTCCGCGGATATACGCGGTGCCGCAAGTGTGGTCGCCCACGCAGCGTGTACAAGAAGTTCGGTCTGTGTCGCATCTGCCTTCGGGAGATGGGTCATGCCGGAGAGATTCCTGGTCTGAAAAAGGCCAGCTGGTAGGGGAAGGAACACAAAATGACAATGACCGACCCCATCGCCGACATGCTCACGCGAATCCGCAATGCCAATACGGCAATGCACGATGACGTGTCCATGCCTTCCTCCAAGCTCAAGGAGACGCTCGCAGAGCTACTCAAGAGTGAGGGCTACATCACCAACTACAGCGTTGCTGACAACCCGACCGGTCCTGGTCGAGTCCTCAGCATTGATATGAAGTATTCACCAGAGCGCAAGCGTGTCATCTCGGGGATCACCCGAGTGAGCAAGCCTGGGCTTCGGGTGTACCGCAAGTCCACAGAGGTTCCTCGTGTGTTGGGTGGTCTCGGCGTTGCCGTTCTGTCCACCAACCGAGGTCTCATGACCGATCGCGAAGCCCGTCGCCGCCGTGTTGGTGGCGAGGTGCTCGCCTACGTCTGGTAGGAGCAATCGATGTCACGTATTGGAAGCGCCCCGATCACCATCCCGTCCGGAGTCGATGTCGACATCGCCGGCACAGATGTGACCGTCAAGGGCTCAAAAGGGGAGCTGTCGATCACGCTCCCAGGCGAGATCACGGCCTCCGTCGATGACGGTGTCATCACGATGGTCCGTCCCAACGACACGGGTGACCACAAGGCCATGCACGGTCTTGCACGCACCCTCGTCGACAACATGATCATCGGCGTCAGCGAGGGCTTCAGCAAGAAGCTCGAAATCGTCGGTGTTGGTTATCGCGCTGCGGCAAAGGGCAGCAATGCTCTCGAGATGCAGCTCGGATTCAGCCATCCGGTGCACATTCAAGCGCCAGAGGGAATCGAGTTCGAGGTCCCCGTTCAGACCGAGATCATCGTCAAGGGCATCGACAAACAACTTGTCGGCCAGGTCGCTGCAGATATTCGCAAGTGGCGCAAGCCCGAGCCCTACAAGGGCAAGGGCATCAAGTACGAGGGCGAGCGGATCATCCGCAAGGCCGGAAAGGCGGCGAAGTAATGGCGAAGAATGTCTCTTCGGAACGTCGACGCAACCGTCAGCGCCGTCACTATCGAATCCGCAAGTCTGTTCATGGCACACCGACGAGACCACGTTTGGCTGTGTTCCGTTCGAACAAGCACATCGTGGCGCAGGTCATCGACGATGACTCAGGTCTGACCATCGCGGCGGCAAGTACTGTCGAAAAGGGCTGGGACGGTCGTGGCAACACGGTCGACGCAGCCACCAAGGTCGGTGAGCTCGTCGCTAGTCGAGCGAAAGACGCTGGCATCAACTCCGTCGTGTTCGATCGCGGCGGCAATCTCTATCACGGACGTGTCGCTGCTTTGGCTGACGCGGCTCGCGAAGCAGGACTGGAGTTCTGATGGCGTACGAAAACAACAACCGCAACGATCGAAACGACCGCGGTGGTCGCAACGAACGTGAGAACGAGGGTGGTCTTCGTGACTCCCGCGTCATTCACATCAACCGTGTCGCCAAGGTCGTCAAGGGTGGTCGACGCTTCAGCTTCACCGCTCTCGTCGTCATCGGTGACGGCAACGGCCAGGTTGGTCTCGGCTACGGCAAGGCCAAAGAAGTTCCACTTGCGATCCAAAAGGGCACCGAGGAAGCCAAGCGCAACCTCTTCTCCGTCCCGCTCGCCGGAACGACAATCGTGCATCCGGTTCTTGGATCGATGGGTGCTGGCAGCGTGCTCATGAAGCCTGCCGCTCCGGGTACTGGCGTCATCGCCGGCGGTGCGGCCCGCGCCATCCTCGAGGAGGCCGGCATTCAAGACGTGCTCTGCAAGTCGCTCGGCTCGCCGAACCACATCAACGTCGCACGAGCCACGATCGCGGGCTTGAAGGACCTCAAGCGTCCCGATGAGATTGCCCGCCTTCGTGGACTCGATGCAGAAGACTTCGTTCCAGCAGGGCTGCTTCAGGCATACAAGGAGTCGGAGCGAGACGCGTCCGATCCTGCAACCGCTGGGATTGTGACCGGAGGAAACTGATGGCTGATCTCAATATCACTCAAATCCGATCCACGATTGGATGTAAGCCCAAGCAGCGCGGCACGATCCGCGCGCTCGGTCTCGGCCGTATCGGTCGGACCGTCACCCATCCCGACACCCCAACGGTGCGCGGCATGATTCACCGGGTTCCGCACCTGGTCACCGTCGAGGAGGCCTAATGGCCATCAAAGTTCACGATCTCAAGCCTGCCGAAGGTTCGACAAAGAACAAGCAGCGTAAGGGCCGTGGTATCGGCGGCAAAGGCGGCAAGACCGCCGGCCGTGGTACCAAGGGTCAGCACAGCCGCGGACGTGGCAAGGTCCGCCAGGGTTTCGAAGGTGGCCAGATGCCACTGCACAAGCGAGTTCCGAAGCTTCGCGGCTTCACGAACCCGTTCCGTGTCGAATACCAGGCGATCAACCTCGACACCATCGCGGAGAGCGGTCTCACGGACGTCTCGCCAGAGACGCTCCTCGAGCTGGGACTCGTTGGCAAGAACTCGCTGATCAAGATTCTTGGTCGGGGCGAACTCGCATCGGGCGTGACCGTCAAGGCACACGCGTTCTCCAAGAGCGCCGAAGAAGCCATCACCGCAGCCGGCGGCTCGATGGAGATTCTGCCCAAGCCATGGGGAGACGCGCCGCGTCCTCCGGCCAAGGGCAACCAGCACACAAACCGCTGATCTCCTTCGTCCAAAACGAATTCGAGGCCCAAAACCTGGGTTGCTCGGCTACCGTAATCCCATTGCTCTGAGGGAGAACTCGTGCTTTCACGAATCGCAAACATGTTCCGGGTTCCGGATCTTCGAAACAAGATCCTGTTCACACTCTTCACTTTGGCGCTCTATCGGCTTGGTTCGTTCATCCCCTCCCCGGGCATCGACACCCTCGCTGTGCAGCAACTTCGAGAAAACAGCAGTCAGCAGGGCGGCATTCTCGCCTATGTCCAATTGTTCTCGGGTGGTGGCCTCACCACGTTTGCGATCTTTGCCCTCGGTGTTCTCCCCTACATCACGGCATCGATCATCATGCAGGTGCTTGGTGTTGTCGTACCTCGAATTGAGCAGTGGCAACAGCAAGGGGCGGTCGGGCAGCGCAAGATCACCCAGTGGACTCGTTACCTGACGATTGCGATTGCGGTTATTCAGTCGACGAGTTTCTCGTTCTTGTTCAACCGCTCAGACGGTCTCGGTGGCGGTTTCGTGCTGCTGCCGAAGTTCAATGTCTGGACGGTCTTGCTGGTCGTGCTCACGTTGACTGCCGGTACCGCACTGGTCATGTGGATGGGCGAGCTCATTACACAAAAGGGGATCGGCAACGGTATGTCGCTGATCATCTTTGCTTCGATCGTCAGCCAGTTCCCTGCACAATTCAGTGCGTTGTGGACCAACGAGGGTGTGCTTGCCGTGATGACCTTCTCGGTGATCTTGGCCATCGCTCTCGTGGGCATCGTGTTCGTCGAGAACGGCCAGCGACGAATTCCGGTCAACTTCGCGAAACGGGTCGTCGGGCGCAAGATGTACGGCGGACAGAGCACCTACATTCCGTTGAAGGTCAACCAATCGGGAGTCATCCCAATCATCTTCGCCAGCTCGGTTCTGTACCTTCCGAACCTCATTGCCGTTGCATTGCCCGACACCGGCTGGGGCAACGGCATTCGGAACTTCGTGAACGACAACCTGGTCAACCCGTCGTCGCCGTTGTACATCATCGTCTTCGGGTTCATGATCGTTGGATTTGCGTACTTCTACACGGCCATCACCTTTGATCCGGCCAAGCAGGCGGACACCATTCGCAAACAGGGTGGCTTCATCCCGGGAATCCGTCCCGGTCCCCAGACCGAACACTATCTGGCCCGGATTCTCACCCGAATCACGTTGCCTGGCGCACTCTTCATCGCTGCGGTGGCCCTTGTACCCAATCTTTTGATGCGGGCACTTGGGTTCAACCTGACCGACACCAACAGCGGCGGCCTCGGCGCTGCCGGCTTTGGTTTCATCGGGATCTCGATCCTGATCGCGGTTGGTGTGGCTCTCGAGACCATGAAGCAGATCGATAGCCAGCTGATGATGCGCAACTACGAGGGTTTCCTCGGCAAGAAAAAGTAGAGGTCGCTGTGGCGCCACGAATCGTTGTCCTCGGGCGGCAGGGGGCAGGTAAGGGCACTCAGTGCACCCGGCTCGTCGAGGAGTTTGGGATCATCCATGTGTCGACAGGCGACATGCTTCGTGCTGCCGTCTCCGCTGGCACACCGCTTGGCCAACAGGCTGAAGCGGTGATGAAGGCAGGCGAACTTGTCGGTGATGACATCATGAACGGCATCGTGGCTGAACGGCTCGCCGCGAAAGACATTCTGGAAAACGGCGTGCTTCTCGATGGGTTCCCCCGGACTCCGAGTCAGGCAGATGCCCTCGCGGAGATCTTCGCTGGCCAAGGCGAAGAGCTGACTGCCGCGATCAATATCGACGTCGCGATCGAAGAGGTCACGGCACGCATGATGGCTCGGGGGCGTGAGGATGACACGGCCGAGGGAATCGCTCGCCGGCTCGAACTGTACGAAGAGCAGACGGCCCCATTGCTTGAATGGTTTGCCGATCGAGGCAAACTCGTCGTCGTCGATGGTCTCGGTGAAGAAGACGAAGTCTTCGAGCGGGTACGAAACGCGCTCGGTCTATAGGGGAAGCTTCACCGCCTCGCTGCGTGCGAGAGCGTAAAACGCAAACGAGGTGGCCGGACCGTAGCCCGACCACCTCGTCGTGTAGTTCGTTTGCTAGTTAGCCCTCTTCGTTAGCCACCTCGGCTGCTGCTTCGTCGGCTTCGACCGCTGCATCTTCGGCGTCGGCTGCTGCCTCGTCGGCTTCGACGGCTGCGTCCTCGGCGTCGGCTGCTGCTTCGTCGGCTTCGACGGCTGCGTCCTCGGCGTCGGCTGCTGCCTCGTCAGCGCCTTCGTCCTCCGCCTCAATAGCTGCATCTTCGGCGTCGGCTGCTGCTTCGTCGGCTTCGACGGCTGCGTCCTCGGCGTCGGCTGCTGCTTCGTCGGCTTCGACGGCTGCGTCCTCGGCGTCGGCTGCGGCTTCGTCGGCTTCGACGGCTGCATCCTCGTCTTCGACGTTCATGTCATCTTCGACAACCTCTTCGGCCATGTCGTCTTCGACAACCTCTTCGGCCATGTCCTCTTCGGCCATGTCGTCTTCGACTGCCTCTTCGGCCATGTCGTCTTCGACTGCCTCTTCGGCCATGTCGTCTTCGCTACAGATGGGATCTGACGCGGCTTCGTCGGCCATCTCATCGTTGACTACTTCTTCGGCTGCCTCGTCTTCGGCTGCCTCGTCTTCGGCTGCCTCGTCTTCGGCTGCTTCGTCTTCGACTGCTTCGTCTGCGACAACCTCGTCTTCGACTGCTTCGTCTTCGACAACCTCGGCTTCGACAACCTCGGCTTCGACAACCTCGGCTTCGGCTACTTCGTCTGCGACAACCTCGTCGGCCATGTCGTCTTCGACTGCTTCATCCTCGACCGGCTCGTCTTCGACCTGCAGCGAGCTCGAACCGGTCTCTTCGGCTGCTTCGTCTTCGACTGCCTCTTCGGCTGCTTCGTCCTCGACGACCTCGTCTTCGGCTACCTCGTCCTCGACAACCTCGTCTTCGACTGGCTCTTCGGCTACCTCGTCCTCGACAACCTCGTCTTCGACTGGCTCTTCGGCTACCTCGTCCTCGACAACCTCGTCTTCGACTGGCTCTTCGGCTGCTTCGTCCTCGACAACCTCGTCTTCGACCACCTCGTCGGCCATGTCGTCTTCGGCTGCTTCGTCTTCGGCTGCCTCGTCGGCCATGTCGTCTTCGACTGCCTCGTCTTCGACCACCTCGTCGGCCATGTCGTCTTCGACAACCTCGACTGCCTCTTCGGTGTCGCACTCGTCAGCGTCTGCACCACTGTCGGCGCCGGTTGGCGTGAATCCAACACACACGACGCGAAGTGAGTTCACATTGCCCTCACCCGCATGGTGCACAGAAATGGCACTTGCGGCCTCGATCGTCACTCCGGAGAATGTCGTCGAGATCATGTCGACGTCGTCAGGAATGTCGTCGGTCAGATCGGACTGCCACCCGTTGTCGAGCGCCACGTACCACTGCTCGCCGGGCTGGTCATCAGGCTCGTTCGTCGTGTGGTCGTCCTCGCCACGCAAGGTCACGTCGTACGTGCCTGCAGGAAGAGTGATCGGGAATGGCCCAGCGCTGTCGCTGATCCCGTCATTGAGCAGGTTTGTTCCGCTGAATCCGAAGTTGAACTCTCCGCAGGTTCCAGTCTCATCTGCGCCTGCGATCGTTCCATCGATAGTGGCAGCGAAGAGGCCAAGGACCGCCAAAACGCCAATGATCATGTGTTTCGCCGTGGATTTCTCCACGGCGTGTTTCCGCCGTTGAATTTTCATGGTGTGGGAGTGCCTTTCGGGTTCTAGAGAGGTTCTCGCCACCTCTCGGCTCCACCGAAACGAGTCGGCAGCACTACCGACTTCATAAGCAATTTGGCCTATTTCGACCTGGTTGCCCCACTATTGGCGTTTTCAGGCCACCTCAGGCCGCGCTGGCGCCCAGCACGATGGCCAAGAAGGCAAAGCCCACCACAGCCACAATCGCGAGAGCGGTCAGCACCGTGCCGATGATCCCGATGATCTTGCCCGCTTGTGCCATGTCTCGCTTGGAGGGATCTCGGCGACCGGCATCGATCCCGGCCATCTCCTTGTTGCCGATGTACCAACCCACAGGGCACAAGAGTCCCCCGCACGCCACGAGCCCCACGATGCTCAATACGAGGGAGAGAACGGCTTGCGATTCCTCGGGGTAGATCGTCCCGGGACCTATTCCCTGACCCTGTGGCAAAGGTTGATACGGGGGCGGCTGGTCGTCATTGGGCGGTGGAATGTCCTGTTCCATGTTGTTTGCTTAGCACGCGTTCAGTCCCATCCGAGCTCTTCGAGTCGGTCATCATCGATCCCGAAGTGATGCGCCACCTCATGAATGACCGTGATCCGGATCTCGTCGATGAGCTGATCCAGTGATTCACAGTGCTCACACAGGGCGTATCGGTATACGCTCACCCGGTCAGGGAGATCGAACAAGCCGTATCCGTCGCGATCTGTCAAGGGCAGACCTTCATAGAGACCCAAAAGAGTTGGTTCTTCGACGTTTCGGTCCTCGACGACGACCACCACATTGTCCATGAGATCGGCCAGTTCGGTGGGCAAAAGGTCCAGAGCTTTGGAGACCTCGCGTTCGAAAGCGTCGACAGAGATCGGATTCACGTCACGGAGCGTAGGTCGCCAGTCGCGATTGTTTGCGTCTCCAGTTGGTTGAATCACACGCGCCCGCTAACGTGAACCGCTGGCTTGACGCGCGCATCGCTGTGCCGTCTCGCCCACTACAGGAGGATTTCTTGGCGAAAGCAAAAGAAGACGCGATCGTATTGGAAGGGACCGTTACCGAGCCCCTTCCAAACGCCATGTTTCGTGTTGAACTCGAAAATGGCCACAAAGTTCTGGCTCACATCTCCGGCAAGATGCGGATGCACTACATCCGTATTCTCCCAGGCGATCGCGTCCAGGTAGAGCTCACTCCATACGACCTCGAACGAGGCCGAATCACCTACCGCTACAAGTAGCGGCAAAGAACGTACGAAGAGAAAGGACGCAGGCATGAAGGTTCGCGCAAGCGTCAAGACAATGTGTGACAACTGCAGGGTCATCAAGCGCCACGGTCGCGTCATGGTCATCTGCACCAATCCCCGACATAAACAGAGGCAGGGCTAAACCGCCATGGCACGAATTTCCGGCGTCGACATTCCACGTGACAAGCAAGTACAGATCTCGCTCACGTACATCTTCGGGATTGGGCTCACCTCCGCGCAGCGTTTGTGCTCCGAGCTCTCGATCGAACCCACCACGCGTGTCCGTGATCTCACCGACACCGAGATCGCACAAATTCGTGCGTTTATCGAAGAACACCTGAAGGTCGAAGGCGACCTTCGTCGTCAGACCAGCCAGGACATCAAGCGAAAGATGGAGATCGGCTCATACCAAGGCCTCCGTCACCGTCGCGGGCTTCCCGTCCGTGGCCAGCGCACACACACCAACGCTCGCACCCGTAAGGGCCCGAAGAAGACCGTAGCTGGAAAGAAGAAGGCCTGATCATGGCACCAACGCCACAGCGCAAGAAGCGCAAGCAGTCAAAGAACGTCACGCATGGCGTGGCACATATCAAGAGCTCGTTCAACAACACGATCATCACCTTCACCGACCAGGCCGGCAACACGTTGTCCTGGGCATCGGCTGGAAACGTGGGATTCAAGGGTTCCCGGAAGTCGACTCCGTTCGCCGCTCAAATGGCCGCCGAACAGGCCGCCCGCCGAGCGATGGAGCACGGTGTGCGCCGCGTTGACGTTGTGGTCCGCGGCCCCGGCTCAGGCCGCGAAACCGCCATCCGTTCAATCACGAACACCGGCATCGAAGTCACTGGTATCAAAGACGTCACCCCCGTTCCACACAACGGTTGCCGTCCCGCAAAACGTCGGAGGGTCTGACACATGTCCCGTTACACCGGTCCAAAGGCACGCGTGTCGCGTCGCCTCGGAACCAACATCTGGGGAACCAAGGGCGAGACGATCGCCCTCGACAAGCGTCCGTATCCTCCGGGCGACCACGGCCGCACCCGTCGTCGTGGCAATGTCAGCGAGTATTTGCTCCAGCTTCAAGAGAAGCAGAAGGCTCGCTTCACCTACGGTCTGACCGAGAAGCAGTTCCGCAACCTCTACGCCGAGGCAAGTCGTGGCACCGACGTCACCGGTGAGACCATGCTTCGTTTCCTCGAACTGCGTCTCGACAACGTCGTGTATCGCTCCGGTTGGGCAGCGACTCGCCCACAAGCACGTCAGTTCGTGAACCATGGCCATATCGAGGTCAACGGTTCTCGAGTCGACATCCCGAGCTACCGGGTTCGCCAAGGGGATGTCATCCGTGTTCGCGACAAGTCGCGCACCGGTGTCACCTTGCAGTGGAACGTAGACGTTCTCGACCGCTCGAAGCCAGCATGGCTCGATGCAGGATCAGATCAATTCGAAGTCGTTGTCCACCAGCTTCCGCTGCGTGAGCACATCGACGTCCCCGTTCGTGAACAGCTCATCGTCGAGCTGTACTCGAAGTAGTAATACCCATCAAACGTAAGTAACACCCCGAGCTCAGCTCGGGGGTCGCCTTCGAAGTTCCGAGGAGAAAACATGCTGGTCATTCAGCGTCCGACGGTCGAAGCGATCGGAGAAGAAGAGAGCAATTCGCAGCGATTCGCGATCGGCCCCCTCGAAAGAGGACTGGGTCACACGATCGGCAGCTCGCTGCGTCGAACACTGCTCTCCTCGATTCCCGGCGCTGCGATCACCCAAGTTCGATTCGATGACGCTCTGCACGAGTTCGACACCATCCCTGGTGTTGCCGAAGACGTCACCGACATCATCTTGAACCTGAAGGACATCGTCCTTCGAGTACACGCCGACGAGCCGGTCACGTTGCGTCTTGACGTACGCGGCCCCAAGGACGTCGTTGCCTCCGATATTCATCCTCACGCAGACGTCGAGATCCTCAACGGCGATCTTCCGCTCGCAACGCTCAACAGCAAGGGCCACCTCGCAATCGACATCACCGTCGATCAAGGTTCCGGCTACGTGAGCGCCGATCGGAACAACACGTCGGAGACGATCGGTGTCATCCCCATCGACTCGATCTATTCGCCTGTTCGCCGGGTGGCCTTCGTCGTCACGCCAACACGTGTCGATCAGCAAGCTGACCTCGACCGAGTTGAGCTCGACATCGTCACCGACGGTTCGATCACCCCGCGTGACGCCCTCGCCTCGGCGGGTGCAACCCTTCGCACGTTGGTGCAGCTTGTCGAAGAGATGAGCGACGAGCCACAGGGCCTCGAGCTCGGTGAGATGAGCCCGGTCGTCGCCGGATCTCCTGATCTCGAGAAGCCGATCGAAGACCTTGATCTTTCTGAGCGCCCTCGCAACTGCCTCAAGCGTGCACAGGTCAACTCAGTCGGAGAGCTCCTCGAAAAGACCGAAGACGACCTTCTCGCCATCACGAACTTTGGCCAGAAGTCGCTCGATGAGGTCATCGAGAAGCTGGACGAGCGTGGTCTCACGCTCCGCACGAGGGACTGATCCATCATGCCAGGACGTCCAAGAAAGGGACCCCGCTTCGGCGGTAGTTCCTCACACCAGAGAGCCATGATGGCCAACCTCGTTGCTTCGCTGATCGCCGCCGAGGGAATCACAACCACCGAGGCAAAGGCGAAGGCCATGCGCCCAATCGCCGAGAAAATGATCACGAAGGCCAAGAAGGGCGGGGTGCACAACCACCGTCAGGTCGTTCGTTTCCTGGGTGACCGGGAAATGGCCACCAAACTCTTCGATGAGATCGGCCCTCGTTACGTCGAGCGTCCAGGTGGATACACCCGGATCATGAAGCTCGGCCCCCGTTCGGGTGACAACGCGCCGATGGCACGTATCGAACTGGTCTGAGTATTGCGTCGGCCCGTTGGGCCTCCGCAAACTCGAGTTTCTCGCCGGAACTCGGAGAGTTCCCGGCGGCTCGAAACATCGGCCAGGTTAGAATTCACACGATGAAACTGAAAGCCACTGTCGCATATGACGGCAGTGGCTTTCATGGTTTTGCGCCCAACCCGGGTGTTCCCACGATCACGGGCGCGATCGAGAAGGCGCTCGCCACGATCTTTGGCGAGCCGATCGAGATCATGGGAGCGGGTCGAACCGACAAGGGCGTACATTCACGCGGCCAGGTCATCAGCTTCGATGTCCCAGAGATGATCCGTCAGAACCCCGTCGTCCCGCACAAACTCGAACGTTCGATCAATGGCTTGTGCGGTCCGGACATCATCGTCAGCAACATCACTCGTGTGCCCGATGACTTTCATGCCAGATTCTCTGCCCGCTGGCGCAGATACAGATACCAGGTTCTGATCTCTCCTCACCCGGACCCGTTGCGTCCCCACGTGTGGCATGTCTGGGAACCACTCGACCTCGGAGCAATGCAGCGCGCCGCGACCCACGTGGTCGGGGAGCACGATTTCAGCTCGTTCTGCAAACGTCCAAACGTCGGGCCTGACGCGCACGAGAAGCTGATGGATCGCACGGTCATGTCCGCCGAGTGGATCGATGCGGGCCAAGACATGCTCGAGTTCTGGGTGCAGGCGTCAGCGTTCTGCCACCAGATGGTGCGCTCGTTGGTCGGCACCCTTGTCAACGTCGGCGAGGGTCAGTTCGACCCCGACGACATACCGGCCATCTTGGCTGCCAAGAATCGGAAGGCAGCCGGGGACGTGGCACCACCCAATGGTCTTACGTTCTGGGAAGTGCACTACCCAGAGCTCGACGACCACCGATCATCGTGATGCGCTGACTCACTGCGGCCGGGAGGCGCGCCACGAAGTCGAAGAGGGGCGCGTCGGGCCCGATCAGCGCGCGTCGCCGGTTTCGCTCAACGGCTCGGAGGATCTGGCTCGCTGCCTTCTCGGGGTCAGTGCGCGCAAGAGAGTCATCGAACCGCTCCGCAATCTCGTCGACACTTCCGGTCGACAGCCCCTGGTCGCTGGCATCGGGATTCGCGGCCCGGCCTCGAGCATTTCGAGCGATTGCCGTTTTGATGCCGCCCGGATGGACGGTGGTCACCGACACTGGACTACCGGTCATCTCCAGTTCCATTCTGAGGGAGTCGCTATAGCCGCGTACCGCGAATTTTGATGCGTTGTAGGCGGACTGTGAAGGGATGCTCATCAAGCCAAACACGCTCGAAATGTTGACGATGTGCCCCTCACCCGCATGGCGTAGCAGCGGGAGGAATGCCTCCGTCCCATGAACCACACCCCAGAAGTTGATGTTCATGAGCCAACGAAAGTCATCGATTGATTGTTCTTCGGCTGCGGCAGACATGGCCACGCCCGCATTGTTTGCGATGAGGTTCACCCTGCCGTGACGGGCGACTACATCTGCAGACCATTCGAGCATCGCATCACGATCTGCAACGTCGACGATCGAGGTCGACACCAACGTCCTCGAGTTCTTGCACAACGACGCTGTCCGCTCCAGGCCTGCCCTGTCGACGTCGCTCAACGCAACCTCTGCGCCACGCGAGACGAGGGAAATGGCCAGCGCTCGACCAATCCCCGATGCGGCGCCTGTGACGGCGGCGACCTTACCCTCGAGTTTCATGCGTGTGCCTCGCTTGTGGGCCGTGTGCCGAGTCGGTCGGTCGTCGGCTCCTACGGTTCGTCACGCAGATACTACGGCTCCTGAGATCGTGCGATAGCGAGGCTGACGCTTCCCTACGAGAGCTCGATGTGCACCGCTCCGCCGGGTCCCGGATCCGCCCAGATTCGGCCGTTGTGGGCCTCGATGATGCCCTTGGATACGGCGAGGCCGAGGCCGGCCCCGCCCTGTGCTCGCTCGCGAGCCTCGTCGTGCCGGCGAAAGGGTTGGAAGGCCTCGTCGACGAAGTCGGCTGGGAACCCTGCACCATGGTCGATCACGGAGATTCGATTGGCCGAGCCGTCAACCTCGATGCAGATTGGCGCGCCGGAGGGAGAATGGCGGATTGCGTTTGCGACGAGATTCGACAGTACGCGATGCAGTTGAGACGGGTCGGCGGTGAGCGAGGCGCGTTTGGGCCCGGTCACCATCAGCTGCACTGTCTTCTCGGCAGCGATCGGCGCCATGCACTCGACCACATCGTGCACCGTCGTCATGACATCTATGGGGCTCGTCGAGAGCTCGAGCCGCCCGGCTTCCAGTTGACCGATCGTGAAGAGATCCGAGATCAGCGTTTCCACCGCGGTGATGTCGGAGGCGATCGTCCGCAGATACCGCTCCGGGTCGGGGGCAACACCGTCGAGGAGTGCTTCGGTCGCAAGCCGCATGCTGGTGAGCGGCGTTCGGGCGTCATGGCTGAGGGAGGCAAGGGTGATCGAACGTTCTCGTTCTGCCTCATCGCGCGCTGCTCGAGAGCTGGCGATCTGCTCGGCCATGGAATCGATGGCCGATGCGAGGTCGCCGACTTCATCCATTCGTTCGAGTTCGGCCCGCACCTCGAGATCGCCCGTGCCGATGCGGCGCGCAACCTCGGTGAGGGCGGCGAGGTCATCGGTGAGGGGGCGCGCAAGTGCGTGCATCACCCCGATGCCGAGAACCGTTGCGAACGCGAGAAGGATCAGCAGGAATTGAAGGTCGTGTTCGCTGAGAAACATCGATCGCGATCCGGCGCTCAAGGCCACTGCGACGACCACGGGTCCAGATATTGCAGCCACCAGCATGCGGCGAGTCAACGACCGAGGTGCAAAGAGTCGGAGAACGACCGCAATGGTGATCGACACCGCGGCGATGGAGACGAGTAGCGCAATCAGCTGCGTTCGCTCGCTCGAGGTGGGGACCATCACAACCTCTGTCGCCACGGTCGCGGCGATGCCTGCGAGTGTCGCCAGCGCTGCGAGCGCGATGATCAGGGTGCTCCAACGTCTCATTGCACGAGCGCTCTCATGGGTCGAAACGGTATCCAACCCCGAACACGGTCATGAAGTGTGCTGGTTTTGACGGGTCGTCCTCGAGTCTTCCCCGAAGCCGGCGCACGTGAACGGTGACCGTTGAAGGGTCCTGCCACTCCGTCGAGGAGCTCCACACTTTTTGCAGCAGATCTTCTCTTGTGAGCGCCTCGCCTGGATGGGCCAGGAAGCAGTTCAGGAGTTCAAATTCTTTGCGGGGGAGCTCCAACTCCTCGCCGTTCTTGGTCACGACCCACCGTGATGGGTCGACGGCGATATCTCCGAACTGCGTGAGCATTGCGGCCGCGGCGATGTTGTCATGCGTGCGGCGGAGCACCGAACGGACCCGAGCCACCACCTCGCGGGCAGAGAATGGTTTGACGACATAGTCGTCGGCCCCAGCCTCGAGTCCGCGAACTCGGTCTGCCTCGTCTCCGCGTGCGGTCAGCAAGATCACGGGCAACGCCGACGTCCCACGGATGAATCCAAGGACGTCGAGACCATTGCGCTTGGGCAACATGAGATCGAGCAGAACGAGATCGGGCTGCGCGTCGGTGACCGCAGCGACCGCCGCGTCGCCATCACCGGCTTCGACCACATCGAAACCATCAGCGGAGAGGTATTGCGACAGCACCTCGCGGACCATTGGTTCGTCATCCACAACAAGAATCTTCGACACAACCTTCACGGTAGAACGGAACCCGCTACCCATGTTGAGACTTCCCAGATGTTCGCAACCTTGTAAGAAGTGTCTCGGTCAGGCGCAAACTCTCGCGCGAATAGGCGCGTTTCGGATTGGTTTGTGGATTTCGCGCATCTAGACTCGATCTTCGGACTGAGGCCGCCTCACACATCACGCGGCACGTTGCAGGAGTCGGACATTGACCACGTATTCACTTAAGGGTTCAGAGATCGAGCGTGCATGGCACGTCGTCGATGCTGAAGGCCTCGTTCTCGGACGCCTCGCAACCGAGGTCGCTCTTCGTCTTCGTGGCAAGCACAAGCCTACGTACACGCCAAATCTCGACATGGGCGATCACGTGATCATCATCAACGCCGACAAGGTTGTCCTCACCGCCGGCAAGGCTGATCGCAAGATGGTCTACTCCCACACCGGTTATCCCGGTGGACTCAAGGAGACCACGTACGCCGACTCCATGAAGAAGGACGCCGCTGAAGCGGTTCGTCGTTCCGTTCGTGGGATGGTCCCGAAGACTCGTCTCGGACGCCAGCAGCTCACCAAGCTGAAGGTCTACGCAGGCCCCGAGCATCCTCACGTGGCTCAGAACCCACAGCCACTCATCATCGAACACGCCAAGAACCGGGCCTAGGCCCAGCCGAAGGAATTTGACCAATGGCAACCATCGCTCCCATTCAGACCACCGGTCGACGCAAGCGTGCTGTGGCACGTGTTCGTCTTCTCCCCGGTGACGGCACCATGACGGTAAACGGCCGTACGCTCGAGGACTACTTCCCAAGCGCCGTGCATCGCCAGCAGCTCAGCGAGCCCTTCCGGGTGACCGAGACCGAAGACAGCTGGGACGTCAGTGTCACCATGCACGGCGGCGGCCCGACCGGCCAGGCTGGGGCCATGCGCCTCGGCATCGCACGCGCGTTGCTCGAGATCGATCCCGATTACCGAGACCTGCTGAAGAAGGCTGGCTTTCTCACTCGCGACTCCCGCAAGAAGGAGTCCAAGAAGTACGGCCTCAAGAAGGCTCGTAAGGCACCTCAGTACAGCAAGCGTTAATCGGCTGTCTCGACAGCCGATACGAACACCATGCTCCAATTCGGAACTGATGGTGTCCGCGCTGAAGCTCTGACTCAGCTGACTCCAGCGTTCGTTCTAACGCTTGGGTCGGCTGCTTCGCGTGTGCTCGAGGGTGACACGATCATCGTCGGTCGCGACACTCGCGAGTCGGGCCCTGAACTCCAGCGTGCGTTCACGGAGGGTTGTGCCCGAGAGGGCGTGACGGTTCGCGACATCGGGGTGGTGCCAACGCCTGCGGTTGCGTGGCTGTGTGCTGCTGATGGACTGCCTGGAGCCATGCTCTCGGCTTCGCACAATCCGTGGCAGGACAATGGCGTCAAACTCTTCTCCGCAGGTGGTCGCAAGCTCAGCGACGCTGATCAGGACGTGATTCAGTCGCTACTGAGCAGCGATGGGCTTCTCGAGCACGACTCGTCGGCCGTAACCGCATCCGAGTCCGGTTCGATCGACCGGTACCTCGATGCGGTCGTCGCCTCCGTCGAAGGGCGTGGATTCGACGGCAGAAGGGTCGTTCTTGATTCGGCGAACGGCTCGGCCTCAGCGACTGCCGAGACGATATTTCGCAGACTCGGATCCGAGGTCATCAGCCTTGCGGACAAACCCGATGGACGAAACATCAACGCGGGCGTGGGATCGACGCATCCAGAGTTCCTGCAGGCGGCGGTGCTCGAACATGGCGCCGTCGCAGGGTTCGCATTCGATGGTGACGCCGATCGCATTGCCGCCGTTGGTGCAGACGGCGTCGTGATCGACGGTGATCGCATCATCGCGATGAGCGCCATTGATCGCCGCGACCGCGGCGCACTCGCGGAGAACACCGTGGTGATCACCGTGATGGCCAACCTGGGATTTCGTGTGGCCATGGACCGAGAGGGTATTGCGATGGTCGAAACGCCAGTCGGCGACCGGTACGTCCTCGAAGCGCTCGACTCCGGCGGCTTTTCGCTCGGCGGTGAGCAGTCCGGTCACGTCATCCATCGCGATCTGGCGACCACTGGCGACGGGGTTCTGACAGCCGTGCAACTGTTGGACGCCGCGATTCGCCGTGACGTTGACCTCGGTGAGTGGGCAAGAACGGTGATGACCCGTTACCCACAGGTTCTCGAGAACGTCAAGATGGCCGCGAAGATACCGGACTTGTCCGGTCGACTTGCGGAGGCGGTGGCGGTCGAGGAAGCAGCCTTGGGGGACAGCGGTCGGGTCCTCATCCGAGAGTCGGGAACCGAACCCGTCGTACGGGTCATGGTGGAGGCTGCCGAGGCGACGATGGCGGCCGAATCTGCTGCTCGTCTCGTCGCAGCAGTGCGTACGCTCGCCTGAATCGCGGACCACGGGCGTTTACCGAGGTTTTCTGTTTGTGCAGCAAAGGTCTCAGGCCTTCCCACCCCACAACCGAAGTGATTCATAGAATCCTGTGATGCTCAGTTCGCGCCGACCAGCGAGCTGTCGAAAGAGAGCCTTTACTCATGTGCGGAATTATTGCAGTCGTGCGGCGCCCCTCGTTGAGAACCGCGCCGACTCGAGCTGAGGTGATGGCTCTCGTTGATGGCGCAGCTGCGGAGCTCGATGGTGTGGAGTTGGCAGCTGCCGATGCACCGCTCATCGCCGTTGGTGATCGGCTCGAGACGGCGGATCGCCTGCTTCGCGGAACCCCGGGAGTTCGGGCGATGCTGGCCGACCCAAGCCTCGGCGATGTGCTCCGGAACGAATTGGGTGCCGTCAACGTCATTCTCGATCGCCTTGAGGAACAGCTTGACGCGCAGGCCACCGTCGAGTCGCTCGATCTCGAGACGGTGAACGCTTCGGTCGTTCGCGTTCGAGACGCCGTCTGGGCCATTGAACGAGATCGCCTTCGAGCCGCCTCGGTCGTTGCCGACCTCGGTGGCCGTGATGTTCACGGCGCTGGCATCGACGCCATTTTCTCGGTCCACCAGGCGCTATCGGCACTCGACCGCATGGAGGTGCGCGGACGCGATTCAGCTGGCGTGCATCTTCTGGTGAGCAACCACGGCCTCGATCTGAACGACGTGTCGGTTACTTCTGCGATCGAGGCCCGGGCTGGCAAGTCTGAGTTGTTCACCGACTCGGCCGTCCGCATCGTCGGGGACCGTTTGAGTTTCGTCTACAAAGTCGCCGCAGAGATCGGCGAGCTCGGCGACAACACTGCGTCGCTGCGCAACAGCATTCGGAACGATGCTCTCCTCCGGAGGGCTCTCGACAATGAAACCGCCGAGGTGGTGGTGCTCGGGCACACACGCTGGGCAAGCGTCGGTATCGTCTCGGAGCCCAACGCGCATCCGGTCAACTCCGATCTCGTCTCGGGGACGGGCGGTCCGTATTGCACCGCAGTTCTCAACGGCGATGTCGACAACTATGGCGATCTGATCCGGTCGGAGGACCTGTCGATAGCAGAGGACATCACCACCGACACGAAGGTCATCCCGACCCTCACGTCCAAGCACCTGAGTGACGGCCATGACATCACCGAGGCTTTTCGCCGGGCCGTTTCCGTCTTCGAGGGCTCGGTCGCGATTGGCTTGTCGAGCGAAGAGGCGCCGAACGATCTTCTTCTCGCGCTGCGGGGGAGCGGTCAATCCATCTACGTCGGCCTCGCAGAAGACAGCTACGTCGTCGCCTCAGAACCATACGGAGTGGTCGAGGAGACGATTTCGTATGTGCGCATGGACGGTGAGACTCCTGCGAATCCCGACAATCCCAGTGCGAGTCGCGGTCAGATCCTTCGGTTGAGCGGGCCCAACGCCGGTGAGATCGACGGCATGACGCGTGTTGGTTATGACGGTACGGAGCTTCCGGTCACCAACGCGGATGTCGCAACCGCCGAGGTCACCACTCGAGACATCGACCGCGGCGACTACGCGCACTACCTGTTCAAGGAGATCAGCGAGTCTCCTCGAAGCTTCCGCAAGACACTGCGCGGCAAGCTCATCGAAACCGACGGTCACCTCGGAGTTGTCGTGGGATCCTCCACGATGCCGGACAACATCGCCGACAAACTGCGAAGCGGTCAGATCACCAACATCTATGTGATCGGACAGGGAACAGCAGCGGTGGCGGGACAGGCCGTCGCCGAGGCACTCATCGACGAGGTCGACGGACACCTTGCGGTGCAGGCGATCGCCGCCACCGAGCTGAGCGGATTCGGTCTTCGCAAAGACATGTCCAACTCGTTGGTGATCGCGATTTCTCAGTCTGGTACGACCACCGATACGAACCGCACCGTCGACATCGTCAAGCAGCGCGGCGCATCCGTGCTCGCGATCGTGAACAGACGAGGTAGTGATCTCACGGATCGCGCCGAGGGTGTGCTGTACACGTCTGATGGACGTGACGTTGAGATGAGCGTGGCGTCGACGAAGGCGTTCTACGCACAGATCGCAGCCGGCTTCCTGCTGGCGATCGTGATCGCCGACCTGGCCATGCCAGATCGAGCTGAGCCAGCCGATCGCCAGGCGGTGCTGCAAAGCCTGCGGGACCTGCCCGATCGAATGACGGAAACCATTGGAACCCGACCAGACATTGCTCGGGCCGCCTCTGCACATGCGCCATCGCGGCGGTATTGGGCGTGCGTCGGAAACGGTCCGAACCTCATCGCGGCGCGAGAGCTCCGGATCAAGCTGTCCGAGTTGTGTTACAAGTCGATCGCTGCAGACTCGACCGAAGACAAGAAACACATCGATCTCTCATCAGAACCGATGATTCTCATTTGCGCTGCTGGTCTGGAAGGATCGACGGCTGATGACGTCGGCAAAGAGGTCGAGATTTTCCGGGCCCACAAGTCGGCGCCGATCGTCATTGCCAACGAAGGTGAGACGCGGTTCTCAAGCGCCCTGGACGTCATCTATGTGCCGGTTGTGCATCCACGCCTGGCGTTCGTCCTCTCGACAGTGGTTGGGCACCTGTTCGGTTATGAGGCTGCCCTGGCGATCGACGCCCAGGCACAACCTCTACGTGAGGCTCGCGCGGCCATCGAAGGCCTCATCGAGGAGACTCGGGGTCAGCTCTCGGGTGAGGAATTCCTCAAGCAGATCCGGCCGAGCCTCGAGCCAGCGGCGAACAAGTTCATGGAGTGGCTGCGCGTCGGTGCGTTGAACGGTCACCTCGAAGCGAGCACGGCTGTACAGCTCGCATCGCGATTCCGGTTCGCGATCGGTACGGCTCCGTTGGACAGCTATCAGCTGGAGTTCGGCAAGGTTGGTACACCCGCCGTTGTGATCGAGGACCTGACATTGTCGCTTGGGTCGGCCATCGACGAGCTCACCCGTCCCGTCGACGCGATCAAACACCAGGCCAAGACCGTCACCGTGGGGATTTCTCGTACGGACGAGACCTTGCTCGAGGTTCCACTGGTATCGGACGTTCTCGAGACCGGGGCACCACGAGATGGACTCACCTACTCCACCATCCGGACACTTGCGAACCTCGACCCCGCGGTTGCCGAAGTCGTCGGCTGGACGCGCTACGCAATCGACACCAACGAGGGTGAAACGGGAACGATCACCGTCATCGATCGTGGCGGCGTCTCGGCGACCATTCCGAGTCGTACCGATCGCACTCCAGCCCTTCGAGGAACGAAGAAGCGCGTCGCAGAGGAGCGCGAAGTGCTTGTCGCCAAGGGCCGCTCGGACGACCGACCGATCATGATGATTCCCGAGGTGAAGGACAACCAGACCACCGGGATGACGTTGCTGCACGTGGAGCTCCACGATCATCTCGATGCCGAAGTGATGCGCGGCGTGCTGCAGGGCTATCGCAATCGCTTCTCCGCACTCCATGGTGCCGTTACCGAGACCGAGGAGACCTTCAGGCTCGATCGTTTGGAGCAAGAACCCGTCGGGGAGCTGTTGTGGGCATCCATCCAGGAGCTGGCGGACCGCTGGCGGCGGTAATCGTCGGGACTTCCCCCCAATCACTCGTCGGGACTTCCGCCCGACAATCACTCGTCGGGACTTCCGCCCGACATTGACATGGATCGAGCTAGCGTTGTCGTGTGGTCGAGCCTGTCTTCTCCAATGAGCCCATCGATGTCGCGGGGATTCCGATCCTCGACCAGGCGGCGTTCGTACCGATGCACCCGAATTTCCTTCGGGTCGCACTGATTGGTCGTGCGGTCTTTGCTGTGATCGCCGTCATCATCGGGGTCGTCGTCTCGATCTTGGTGCCCGCGAACTCGTGGATACCGCTGGCGGTGATGGGCGTCCTGATCTTGCTCACCGCAATCGGCGCAGCGCTCAAGGTTCTCGAGGTCAACAACATCGCGTACCAGGTGCGCGAGCACGATCTGTCCTATCGATCTGGGGTGCTCGTCAAGACGGTCGAGACGGTGCCGTTCGTACGAGTCCAACACGCTCGTATCAGCCAGGGTCCGATCCAGCGAGCGTTCGATCTCTCGACGGTCGAGGTGAACTCGGCCGGCCCAGATCTGCACATTCACGGTTTGGGTTCAGCCGATGCGGAAAGGCTCAAGCTGCTTGTGGTCGAACGCGCTGGCGATCTCGACGACGAGCTGTGACATCCGTTCGCGCAGCGGTGACGCTCGAGGAGCCACAACGGCAGTCGCTGATGGCGATCGTGTTTCTCGCGTTTCGAACCGTTCGTCAGATAGGAATCGTGCAGCTCGTGATCGGACTGGGCTTCGCCCTCTCACGTGCCCCGTCGGTCTTCTATCTCCTCGTCATCATTCCGCTCGTCGGCATCGCGTTTCTCGGCTTCGCGGGCCTGAGCTGGTGGCGATACACGTTCAATGTCACCAGCGGCGAATTGCATGTCGCCAAGGGTGTTTTCTCACAACAGACGCTGAGTGTTCCGCTCGATCGTGTACAGAGTGTTTCGCTGGAACAGAAGTTGCTACACCGCCCGTTTGGGTTGGTGCAGGTATCGGTCGAGACCGCAGGAACGGAGACAGCTGAATTCACGATCGACGCCGTCGATCGCCCGGTCGCCGACGCGCTTCAGCGCGCCGCAGCAGACCATCGACGGCGCGAGGCAGCCAACGTTTCAAGCACTCAGGATGCGCCTGTTGGAGACGCGGATGAGCCGACGGAACCACCCGCGCCAGAGCGCCCAGACCGCGTCCTGCTTCGCCACGCACCTGGACGCGTGATCATGATCGCACTCACGCAGATGCCGCTCACAGGGTTTGCGGTCATCGCTCCGCTGATCGCGTTCGCTGATCAGGGAGCGGATCTCATCCCGTTCGATCTGCCATCAGTGGATGAACCATCGTTGGGAACGTGGCTCTTTTGGGCGATCCCGCTAGCCGCGGTTGCGATACTCGTTGTGAGCGTGATCTTGAATCTCGTGCGGGTTCTTCTGGTCGATTGGGACCTCACCGTCACGTCGACGGCTGCGGGCCTTCGAAGGAACTCGGGGTTGCTGTCGACCACCAGTGTTGCGAGCAGTATTCCGCGTATTCAGCGCGTTCAGGTGAGCCAAGGCCTTCTTGAACGGATGGCCAACCTGCACACCGTCGTGCTTCACACGATCGGGACGGGCAACTTTGTCATCCCAGGTTGTGACCCTGGTCAGGTCGACGAGATCCGCTCGATCGCGCTCGAGGGTTCGACGGGTGCCCAGCCGCTTGATCGACGAGTCTCGAACGACGAGATCTTCAAAGCGGTTCGAAACACCTCGATCGGTGTCGGCCTGCTGACCGCTGCGCTCTTCGTTCCACTCGGTTGGTGGTCGCTCCTCTTCTTGGTGCTCGTCCCGATCACCTGGCTGAGCACACGACGACAAGTGCGACTCCGCAGATGGGGTGTGAGCACAGACGATCTCAGCGACAGGAGAGCGTTTCTCGGGTGGTCGCAACAAGACGTGCTGCTTCGCAAGACGAACGCTGTTCGAGTGTCTCAGTCGTTGTTCGAACGCAAGCGAGATTTGGCGACTGTCACGGTGAGCACCGCTGACGGAGCGTTGTCCATCGGAATGGTCAGCATCGAAGAGGCTCGATCGATTCGTGATCGAGCGCTCCATGTCGCCGAGTCCGATCCCCGAGCGTGGATGTGAACAGCGACGCCCTGTCAGCCGCTCCGCTTGGATGAGATGACACCGGTATCGAAACCGGCGAGGTGTAGCCCACCGGCGAAACGAGCGTGCTCGATCTTGGTGCATCGGTCCATCACCGCGTCGAGGCCAGCGGCCGCGGCAAGACGTGCGGCTTCTCCGTTCCACAGCCCGAGCTGGGCCCAGAAGGTCTTGGCACCGACAGCTATCGCCTCCTCGGCGATACCTGGAAGGTCCTCGCTCCTCCGAAACACGTCGACCATGTCGGGAACCTCTGGAAGCTCTGCGAGTGAGGCGTACACCGGCTGTCCCAAAATCTCGGTCTCGCGTGGATTGACGAGGTACACACGAAAGTTCGCAGAGCTCGACAACAGATACGTCGCGACGAAGTTCGACGCGCGGCCTGGTTTTGAGCTGGCGCCCACAATGGCGATCGATTCGGTTCGATCGAGGATTGCCTTGCGTTCGAGTGGTGTCGGGGGAGTCCACCCGTCGACCGGGGGACGTTCGTTCTCCATCATTGGTTTCCTCCCGCAGCGCTGAGCGCCTGGTCGAGGTCATAGATGATGTCCTCGACGTCTTCGAGCCCAACCGAGATGCGCACCATCTCGTCGGACACCCCGCCGGCGGCGAGTTGCTCGTCGCTGAGCTGTTGGTGGGTCGTCGAAGCTGGGTGCAATATCAACGTCTTCGCGTCACCCACGTTGGCCAAGTGACTGATCATCTGAAGGGAGTTGATGAAGGTCGACCCGGCCTCGCGGCCGCCGGCCACCCCGAAGGTGAAGATTGCACCCGGTCCATCTGGCAAGTACTTCTTTGCGTTGGCGTGATGTGGTGATGTCGGCAGTCCGCTGTATTTCACCCAGCTGACTCGGGGATCTGCTTCCAGCCACTCGGCCACCCGTTGGGCGTTGGCAACATGTTCGGTCATTCGTTGAGGCAGCGTCTCCACACCTTGGAGGATGAGGAAGGCGTTGAATGGAGACAACGATGCGCCGACATCGCGCAGCTGTTCACTGCGAAGCTTGGTGGCGTACGCGTATTCGCCGAAGTTGTCCCACCATCGAAGGCCGTTGTAACTCGGGATCGGTTCGGTCATCACGGGGAAGCGACCGTTGCCCCAGTCGAAGCGGCCGCTGTCGACGATGATCCCTCCGATGGAGGTTCCATGGCCGCCGAGAAACTTGGTCGCTGACTGCACGACGATGTCTGCACCCCACTCGAGCGGGCGGCAGAGAAACGCTGTTGCGAATGTGTTGTCGACGACCAGCGGAACACCGAGGTCACGGGTGACGGCGGAGATCGCTTCGAGGTCGGCCACCTCGCCCGACGGATTGGCGATGATCTCGGTGAACACCGCTTTGGTGTTCTCGTCGACGGCAGCGCGGATCTCCTCCGGCTTGTTTGCATCGACGAATCGCGTATCGATGCCGAGTCGACGCAGCGTGACATCGAACTGCGTGACCGTTCCTCCGTACAACGATGCGTTTGCGACGATGTTGTCTCCGGCGCCTGCCAATGCCGTGATCGCCAGATACTCGGCAGCTTGGCCGCTGGAACAGGCGACACCACCGATCCCGCCCTCGAGGCTTGCGATTCGTTCCTCGAAGGCGGCGATTGTCGGGTTCGAGATGCGGGTGTAGATCGTTCCGAACTTCTGCAGCGCAAACAGGTCGGCCGCGTCCTGGGTGTCTTCGAATACGAAACTCGTCGATTGGTAGATCGGGACGGCGCGCGCCCCGGTGTGTGGGTCAGGTCGAGCTCCCGCATGTAGTGCACGAGTTCGAAATCCCCATTGATGATCGGCCATACCTGCGCAAACTACTCGGGCAACACCCCGTATTCCTCTACGATCCATCACGTGATCGGGATTGGCACAGACCTCGTCGAATTGGACCGCTTCAGAACCACCCTCGAGCGCACTCCGACGATCAAGAGCCGCAGCTTCACGGTGGGGGAGCAGGAGTACTCCGACACCAAGCATGACCCGACCGAGCGGTATGCCGTGAGGTGGGCTGCCAAGGAGGCGGTGATGAAGGCAATGGGAGTCGGGCTCGGTGTCGTGACGATGTCGGACATCGAAGTCGTCAAGGCCGAGTCGGGTGCGCCCTCGATCTTGTTGCATGACACGGCGGCGGCAAAGGCAGCCGAGCTGGGAATCACCGAGTGGAGACTCACACTCACCCACACCGAACACTTCGCGCAGGCGATTGCGATTGCCCTCTAGCGAGACCGTCCGCCGGCACCGGACCTGCAACGTCGAATCGATACACTCACCGCCATGAGCGAACACGAAGCGCCCGAGGATCTCAACGAACAAGGGGCCCCTGCGTCGAGCAGTCCAGACGTCGACGAACTCGAGGATCGACTCCGTGACCTTCAGGGTGCGATGGATCAGATTCAAACGGGCGACCTTGATGCGGCCGAGCGAGCAATCGAAGCTCTCGAGGGACGCATGGAAAGCACGCGCGACTAGACGACCTCCTACCGTGGGGTGACGTGAACGTGAACTACCCCCCGGATCTGCCGATCGCAGAGCGCCGCGAGGAACTCCTCGCGGCCATTCGCGACCACCAGGTGGTGGTCGTCGCCGGCGAAACAGGCTCCGGAAAGAGTACGCAGCTCCCCAAGATGTGCTTGGAACTCGGTCTGCATGAGGTGGGCTGGATTGGGCACACCCAACCCCGACGCATCGCGGCGCGGTCGATCGCCGAGCGCGTTTCTGAGGAGCTCGGCGATGAACTCGGCGGACTTGTTGGCTACAAGGTTCGGTTCACCGACAAGGTCTCGAACAAGACGGCCATCAAGACCATGACCGACGGCATCTTGTTGGCCGAAATGCAGCACGACCGCAGGCTTTCGAAATATTCGGTGATCATCATCGATGAGGCCCACGAGCGGAGTCTCAACATCGACTTCCTACTGGGGTATCTCAAACAGCTGTTGCCCAAACGCCCCGACCTGAAGATCATCGTCACCTCGGCGACGATCGACACCGCACGATTTTCGGAACACTTCGGTGGCGCTCCGATCATCGAAGTCTCTGGTCGGACGTATCCGGTGGAGATTCGGTATCGACCCCCGGAAGACGAGGCGACGGGAGAGGCGCTATCGCAGGCGGAAGCCATCGTCGACGCCGTCATCGAGCTGGAGAACGAAGCCGAGGGTGACATCTTGGTGTTCTGTTCGGGTGAGCGCGACATTCGCGAAGCGAGCGATGCTCTGACTGACGCCAAGCTTCGAGACATCGAGATCGTGCCGTTGTACGGACGGCTTTCCGCAGCCGAGCAGCATCGAGTCTTCGAACGCAAGCGCAGTGGAGTCCGTCGCAGAATCGTGATTGCGACCAACGTCGCGGAAACCTCTTTGACCGTGCCCGGCATCCGGTATGTCGTCGATCCCGGGACCGCAAGGATCAGTCGGTACAGCAATCGAACGAAGGTCCAGCGACTGCCGATCGAGGATGTTTCGCAGGCGTCGGCCAATCAGCGATCTGGCCGTTGCGGACGCGTTGCCGCCGGTATCGCAGTCCGTTTGTACTCCGAGGAGAATTTCGCGAATCGTTCCGAGTTCACCGAGCCGGAGATCACTCGCACGAATCTCGCGTCGGTGATTTTGCAGATGGCGTCGCTGGGCCTTGGAGACATGGAGCGGTTCCCGTTCGTCGAGCCGCCGGAACTGCGCAACATCCGAGATGGGGTTGCGCTGCTCGAAGAGCTCGATGCGGTCGATCCCGAACGACAAGGTTCGCAGAAGTGGCTCACGCCCATTGGTCGCGAACTCGCGCGGCTGCCAATCGATCCACGGTTCGGTCGAATGGTCATCGAGGGCGCGGAAACTGGATGTTTACGCGAGGTGATGATCATCACCGCCGCGTTGTCGGTCCAAGACCCACGAGAACGGCCCGCAGAAAAGCGCGAGGAGGCCGCCCAGAACCACGCCAGGTTCGCTGCCCCGGGATCGGACTTCCTGGCGTGGCTGAATCTCTGGCACTACATCGAGACCGAACGCCGAGCCCGCTCGGGCAGCCAGTTTCGAAAGATGTGCAAGCGCGAGTTCTTGAACTTCAATCGAATCCGCGAGTGGCAAGACATCGTCCGACAGCTCGAGCGAACCGCGCAGTCGTTTCGATGGCAGGTCAATAGCGAACCAGCGAGCGAGGACGCTGTTCACCAGGCGCTTCTGACCGGTTTGTTGTCCCAAGTAGGGCTCAAGGACGCGTCAACGAGCGAGTTCACCGGCGGGCGAAATGCTCGGTTCTTGATCAGCCGAGGGTCTGCGTTGGGCAAGAAGCCTCCGAATTGGGTGATGGCGGGGGAGCTGGTCGAAACGAACCGACTCTGGGCGCACAGCGCTGCTCGAATCCAACCAGAGTGGGCCGAGCGTGCGGGCGAGCACGTCACGAAACGCAGCTACGACGAGGCCGAGTGGGATCGAGAACGCGGATCGGCGATGACCGTCGAGCGAGTGTCGTTGTATGGCGTGCCGTTGGTGGCTGGACGACGAGTGCACTATCGCCGCGTTGACGAAGAGGTCGCTCGACAACTCTTCATCCACCATGCGCTGATCGAGGGTGATTGGGAGACGCACCACGCATTTTTTGCGCAGAACGAATCGGTGCTCGATGAGGTGAGGCGCCTCGGTGCGCGACAGCGCCGAGATCTGTTTGTCGAGTACGACGTTCTCTTCGACTTCTACGATCAACGATTGCCGCCAACCATCACCTCCGGCGCCGACTTCGACCGATGGTGGAACAAACGCCGCAAGCGTGATCCGCGACTGCTCGACCTGCGACTCGACGACATCTTCGAAGCCGAGGAGACGGCCAGTGATGAATCGTTCCCCGAGGTCTGGCGCGCCGGGGACGTGGAACTCGAGGTCGACTATGAGTTCGATGCCACATCGGCGAACGATGGTGTGACGGTCTTGGTCCCGGTGTCTCTCCTCGGCCATCTCGATGCTGCAGCCTTTGAGTGGAACGTGCCCGGACTGCGAGAGGAACTCGTCACGGCGCTGCTCCGGACCATGCCGAAGGCGGTGCGAAAGCCGTTCGTTCCGATCCCCGACACCGTCTCAGCCATCATGCCGAACCTCATCGAGTCCAATGGCAATCTGATCGAATCGGTTCGCCAGGCTCTGCGCGAACTCAGTGGAAACCCACTGCCGGCAGATGCGCTCGTGATCGATCGGCTGCCCACTCACCTCCGACCAGTCTTTCGAGTGGTCGCCGACGATGGGCAGTTGATCGCCCAAGGACGCGACCTTGACGAGCTCCGTAGTCAGCTCGCTGCAGAGGTGCAAGATGTCTTGGCCGAAGGCGAACACGATCTGATCGTGGAAGGTGCAACAAGCTGGATGTTCGGCGAGATCCCACGGGCGATTCGGACCGAGGCTGCCGGACAACTCATCGATGCGTACCCATCGCTGGTCGACGAGGGATCGACGGTTGCACTTCGCCTCCTCGCCGATGCCGACCTGCAATACGAGTCGATGTGGTCAGGTACTCGGCAGTTGTTGCGGCTGAACGTGGGTGGGGTCGCTCGAATGATCAATGACCGGTTGGATCGAGCGGCGAATCTCGCAATTGCCGTCAGTCCGCATGGATCGAAGGTCGGCTGGGTCAATGACCTGGGAGACGCCATCTTCTTGCGGCTTCTGCAAGACGCGGGCGGACCCGTGTGGAACGAGCACGAGTGGGAGGTTCTTGCAGGTCGAGTTCGTGACGGCCTGCCAGCGGTCGTGGCTGAACTCGTTCCGCCAGCAGTAGAAATTCTCGTGCTCGGCGCACGTTTGCGAGCTGAACTCACCGAGCCCGCTGCTCCGGCCGTGGCCCCGGCTCGCCTCGACATGCTCCAACAGCTCGAGCGTCTCGTGTACCCGAATCACCTGTCTGGAGTCGGCGCAGACCGGCTCGCCGATGTTGCTCGGTATCTTCGCGGCATCGAAGTGCGTCTCGAGAAGTTGCCCGATCGGGTGACCCAGGATGCACAACGAATGACGAAGTGTCGCGCGCTCGAAGCCGACTACGACCACTACGTCGATCGACTCCCGTCCTCGCAAGCATTGCTCGATCTGAACTGGGAGCTCGAGGAGTTTCGGGTGGCGTCCTTCGCCCAGCAGATCGGGGTGTCTGGCAAGGTGAGTGAGAAGCGAATTCGTGCCTCCCTGCGAGCGCTCTAGAAGGATCTCCGCGCGTCGTTCTCAGTACCCAAGTGCGGCACTCTCGGGCGCACGTGGATCGCTCTGGCCGAGCAACATGCCGTCGTCGCGACGATCGATGCAGTGGGCGTGCCCAAAGGTTGCGGCCGTGGTACGCACCTCGACTCGATGCCCTCGGGCCTCGAGCCCTTCGCGCCAGGACGAATCCATCCATGGTTCGATGAGGACCTGAACCTCGGCCGTTCCCGAATCCCACACGGAGAACATCGACGTCGGATCGCTCGACCCGAGGACGAAGCGGCCCGCTCCAATGACTTCGCCGGGTGGTTGCGAATGCCGGAGCAGGCGTGTCACGAGCTGCTGAACCACGTGAGGCTGCGCGTCGCCACCCATGGTTCCGATGACCGTACGCAGCGATCCATCCGGGTGCGTGATCAGCGCTGGAGACAGCGTGTGTGGCGGGCGACGACCCGGTCCGTACTCGGCAACGTGGCCCGGTTCGAGCGAGAAGCCCAGACCTCGGTTGTGCAGGAAGATGCCCGTCTCACCAACGGTGAGCCAGCTGCCGAAGCTTCGAGCGTTCGACTGGATCAACGACACACCCATGCCGCTGGAGTCGATGGCGGTGAGGTGGACGGTTCCGCCCCCGGCGTACTCATCGCCCCAATCGACCGCTCGATCGCGGTCGATTCGAGCCGCTCGCGGCGCGAGCCGGACCTGATCGAGCAGTTGGTCACCATCGGCTCCCTCGTGGAGAACCGCCTGGCGATCGAATGCCGCAGCACGGGCGCTCTCGATCATGAGGTGCGCCCACAGGGGGTCCCGGGGATCGTCGGGCAGATCGAGCTCTTGCGCGATCGCGAGCCCGGCCAGCGACAGGTAGCCCTGGCTGTTCGGCGGTGTGGTCCAGACGTCATGGTCGAAAACGGTTTGGCGAAGTGGAGATACCCAACCTGCACTGGACGTCTCGAGGTCGGACTCGACGAAGGTTCCCTTGCCCATCTCGAGCAGGGCGTCGCCGAACTCTCCTCGGTAGAACCCATCTCGACCTTGCGTGATGATGGCGCGAAGGGTACGGGCAACGCCGGGCCGCGTCACGCGCTGTCCTGGCTGTACACCCTGGAAGTCGTGGTTGCTCAGATGGGTGATCTCCTCGGCGGCGGCGGCGAGACCCTGCCCAACGGGAAAGCCGTTCTCGGCGTACAAGATGGCTGGACCGAGCACGTGTTGAAGATCGAGGACTCCGAACCGTTCGTGCAGAACGAGCCAGCCGTCAACACATCCGGGAATCGGTACTGCGGCGATGTTCCCTCGCTGTGGCATGACCGTGTGACCTGCCGCCCGCAGCCGATCGGCGGACGCGCCCGCTCCTGCCCGACCAGAGGAGTTGAGGACGGCTGGCGGACCGTCGACCTCGTGGACGAGTGCAAACAGGTCGCCGCCCAACCCGCACTGATTTTGCGCAGTCACCGCAAGGACAGCGTTCGTGGCGATCGCGGCATCCACGGCAGATCCGCCCGCTTGGAGCATCGAGACGCCGGCGTTCGAGGCGAGCTGGTCGATCGAGCAGACCATTGCGTTGGGCGTGGAAACGGTGACCGTCATGACGGCGAGACTAATTCTGCGAAGCGCGCAAGGTCGACGTTTCCGCCAGACAGTGTCACGCCGACTCGCATGCCTGGCTCGACGAGTCCTCGATGTAGGGCGGCAGCCAACGCAGTAGCCCCGCTGGGCTCGACGATCAGGTTGTGGTGTTCGGCGAGCAGCCGCATCGTCTGCACGATCTCCGCATCGCTGACCGTCGTGAAGACATCGGCACGAATGGTGTTGACCGACCAGGTCAGCACGCCGGGTGCGGTTGTCTGCTGCCCATCTGCGATCGTTTTGGGCACGGAATCGAGTTCGACTCTGCGTCCCGCTGCGCGGCTCTGCACGTGATCGTCACCGGCCTCGGGTTCGACCCCGACGACGATGACGTCGGCGCTCTGCGCCTTGGCAACCGTGGAGCACCCAGCCAGCAGACCGCCGCCACCAAGGCACACGAACAGCATGTCTAGATTCTCGACGGACTCGAACAGTTCGAGTGCCACCGTTCCTTGTCCGGCCATGACATCTCGGTGATCGAACGGTGGGATCACGATGCCGCCGAATTCGCGTTGAACGCTGGCGGCCACGTCCTCACGGTTCTGGCTGTAGCGGTCGTACTCGACCACCCGCGCCCCCCATCGTTCTGTCGCCGCGCGCTTGATCGCCGGAGCATCGGTCGGCATGACGATCGTGGCGGAACAGCCGTGCATCGATGCGGCTCGACTGATCGCCTGAGCATGGTTTCCTGACGAGAACGACACGATCCCTTCAGCTCGTTCTTCAGGGGAGAGCGACGCGATTGCGTTGGTGGCGCCGCGCATCTTGAACGATCCGGTGCGCTGCAGCGATTCGGCTTTACAGAAGATCTCGGCGTCGACCATCGACGAGATCGTCGTCGATGTCACCACGGGTGTTCTGCGCACGAATGGTGCAATCCGCTGGGCCGCAGCCTCTACATCGGCGAGCTCGATTGCGGGACGTTCAGTCATCGCGTTCGTCTTCAGTCTCTGCACAAGACGCAGCGTCTTCGAGGCCGCTCAGCGTTCCCGCGTGCCCGAGCGATACCGCACTCAGGAACCCTTCGGCTCGTTCGGCCCGAGGGAATCGGGAGACGATTGCGTGGAACTCTCGTGAATGATCGGGATGCACCAGGTGCGCGAGTTCGTGCACGATCACATAGTCGAGGACCCAGCGTGGATAGCGGCTGAGTCGATGGGAGAGGCGCACCGCACCTGTCGACGGGGTGCACGAGCCCCATCGGGTGTTTTGACGCGCCGACCACGTGATCGAGCTGGCTTGGGGAAGGCCGTGCCGGGTGGCGAGGGTCTTGGCGCGGGCGGTGAGGTCGATACCGTCAGCGGACCGCTTCCGAGCGACCCTTCGGCTGAGTTCGCGAACGTGTCGTTCACGTTCGGTCGCTCGCAGGCCTGTGGGCATGCGAATCTCGATGGTGTTTCCGACGAGTCGAGCGGACACCGTCTTTTTCCGACGCGGTGACTCGATCACCAAGATGTCGAGGTCGTCGATCTTGTGCACGTCGATCAGAGAATGTCGGAAGACTGGGAGGTGGAGAGTTCACCTTCATCGATCAGCTCGACCCGTTCGCCAGCCGAGAGCGTCCCATCGTTGGCAACGTCGACCCAGAGGGCGCCGAGGTTCGGGATTCGCCCGCGGCGAACGCCGACACGGTCTTCAAGCAGGTAGATCAGCCCACCATGGGCAACCACCAACGCTTCGTCGCCGTTGCCCGGGAGCAGTTCGGCCACCACTTGCATTCCCGCTTCGATCCTCGCCCAGAGCTCGTCGTCGGACTCGTAGTTCGGTGGCCGTTTCTCGGCTTCGAGATATCCCGGCCAGTCTCGCTCGATGTCGACCTTGGTCAGGCCACTCCATTCACCTGCGCTTCGCTCGATCAACTCGGGGACGGGCACGATCGGACCGATGCCGAGTTCGGACGAGATGATGTATGCGGTCTCGGCAGCACGCATGAGCGTCGAGGACGCAATGACGTCGAACGAGCCGATCTTTGTGGTGGCAGCGCGAGCCTGGGCTCGACCGAGATCACTGAGAGCGATGTCGGCTTGTCCCTGCCATCTCCCCTCGGCGTTCCACTCGGATTGGCCATGTCGTACGAGGAGGATGCGCGGCATGGCACTCAACGTACACTTTGGGGGTGCCAACACTTCGCCTCTTCGCCACAGTTCGCGTCGCCGCAGGTACCGGGCGAGCCTCGATCGAAGGCGATACCGTCGACGACGTCCTGGCCAACGCGACGTCGCAGTTCGGGCAAGATTTCGCCGAGCTGATACCGATCTGTCGGATTTGGGTGAACGGACAATCCGCCGATCGGTCGACCGCGGTCGGTGATGCTGATGAGGTCGCCTTGTTGCCACCAGTTTCAGGCGGCTGACGCTCACATAGATGGGTCAGCTTGCCGACTAGTTTGGTGAAGACTCGCCAACAAGGACTCTCCTATGACTCCCGAACTCGACGTGGTCACCGACCCGTCGTTCCTCACCAATCTTGCCGACCGCGACATGGACGAGTTGCGCGCCGTGCGCACCCGATGCCAGGCCCTCGAGAACAGCCTGTCGTATGTGCGACGTCTGATCCAGGGTCGCGTCGACATCGTTGGCGGAGAGCTACAGCGTCGCCGCGATGGTGGCGAAACCGGCGATACCAGTGATCTGATCGGTCGTTTGCCCGACATCTTGTCCGAAGGAAGCCGGGTCCAGGGTGGCCCAGGCTCGGTGCGGCCACCACACTCGTTGGCCCCGGATCCTGAGGTGACGGCACAGCTCGAGACCATGCTCGAAGACGTGATCGCTGCCGAGACTCTCGGTTCAATCTCCGAGCTCGACGACGATGCACTCCGTTCGAGCCTGGAGACCCTGAATTCGCTGGAAGATCGTGTCTCGGACAGCCGGCGAAACCTGCACACCGTGATCGATACCGTGCAGGCTGAGGTCACGCGCCGATACACCACCGGCGAGGCGACGATCGACGGCCTGCTCTCGAGCTGATCTTCGTCCGGTTCATCGCTGAATATTCGAAGATCGCTCTAGACTCTGCGACGCGCCGCCTTAGCTCAGTTGGTAGAGCAACGCTCTTGTAAAGCGTAGGTCATCGGTTCGACTCCGATAGGCGGCTCTCTATCGCCGCGGTCGCATTCGTTGTCTGAGGGCTCCTCGATTCGCGCTGCGGACGGTGAACCCATCTTCACCCGGCTGGAAACAGGGCCTTGTGACGTTCGACACAGGGGGTCTGACCCCTTTTTGGAAAAAGGGGTCAGACCCCATCTGTCGCGTTCCCGCTGCGAGAGCCGGTATACGCACCGTGGACTCGTCAGCTCCGGAGTGAGGAGGGACGACGAACGGCTCGCGGCCTCCGGCAGTCCGCAGAGCACACCGAGCCGAAGGCGAACGGCTGCGATCGCCGGGAGCGGAGCTGGCGAAGCGACCATCTCAGTCTCCGCGGATCTCCGCCGGAAGTGCGGAGAACAACGCAGGGTGCTTGTATTGGCGCCTCCGAGCGACAACACTTGGCGGCGATGGCACTGACTGAGCGAGATCTCGCAATCCTTGACTTCGAGCGGACCTGGTGGTCTGAAGATTCCTCCAAGGAATCGATTATTCGCGAACGCTTCGAACTCTCCACGACTCGGTACTACGAGCTGTTGGGCGAACTCATCGACTCCGATGAGGCCTATGCGCACGACCCGCTGGTCATCCGGCGTCTTCGAAGGTTGCGTGACCGCCGCCGGAAGGCGCGTTTCGAACGTCAGATAGAACAGCCGCCAGCACGATGAGTAGCAGCGGACATCACGCAGCCGACGACGGGTCGCTCGCTCGCTCGACGGGCGGCGCCGCAGCGCGCGGTGCCATGCTTATCGCCCTTGCGCTGGTCATCGGCCTCGTGCTGATGGCTTTTGCCCTCGACGACCAGGGCTCAGAGATAACGAGCGGCGACTCCGCCTCCGACAGCGATACGACAACGGACACGTCGGACACTGGTGACGGCACCGATGCCGACACTGGTGACGGCACCGATACCGACCCCGGCACCTCGGACACAGCCGTTGATGTCGTCGACCCCGGCGACACCGCAGCGCCAGAGACCATCCCCGAGGTTCCAGAAGGCGACGGACCTCGTCCTCCCGCCGAAGTGAACATCCTGGTCGCGAATGGAACCGGCGGTAGGGGAATCGCCGGCTCCCTCGCCGACAAGCTGATCGCCGACGGCTACATCGCCAAGGCGGCAAATGCGCCGAGCACCGCAGCAGGCATCATCTACTACCGCCAGGGTTATGCAGACGACGCTCGAGCCGTCGCCACGATTCTCGGGGCGCCACCCGACATCCTCACCCAAGCCCCGGGCGACGGCACCATTGCCGTCGCACCCGAGGCTGTCGCCGATGGCCGCCTGACCGATGCCAACGTGATCGTCATCGTTGGTGCGGACAACGCTGTTCCACCAGGCTGATTCCCCAACGTGTCGCTCGACGTCGTTCGAGATGCACTCTCGACCGACCCATCTCGGGTCGGCTTCTTCTCCGATCTCGATGGAACACTCGCCGAGATCGTTGACGATCCCGACGCCGTCGTCCCCGTAGACGGGATCACCGAGCGCATCGTCGAGCTCGCGGGGGTCCTCGGCAGCGTGGCCATCGTGTCCGGGCGTCCGGTGTCGTTCCTGGAGCGGTTCTTTGCTCCTCCGGTCGAGTTGTCGGGGCTCTACGGTCTCGAACACCGCTCGAGTGAACGGGTCTTTGTCGACACCACTGCGCTCGAATGGCTGCCGGTGATGACGCAGACGGCCGATCGAGCCCGACGTGAGTTCGGCGACGAAGCAGTAGAGGACAAGCGGTATTCGCTCACCATCCACTATCGCGGTGCCGATCCCGAGCGAGGCGCCCGGATCGTGGCCTGGGTCGAACAGATCGCCGCAGAGACTGGCCTTGACGCACGGGTTGCCAAGATGTCGGTCGAACTACATCCTCCGACGACGCGGTCGAAGGGTGACGCGGTCGAGGAGTTGCTCACCGGAATCGATGTTGCTCTCTACTGCGGTGATGACGTGGGGGACCTTCCGGCGTTCGAGAGACTCGGTGCGATGGAAGCCGCTGGATCGCTCAAAGCTCATGCCATCGTGCTTGTGGCCAGCAATGAGACGGCGCCAAAGATGTTCGAGCGAGCGACGACCACGATCGACGGCCCGTCTGAGATGGTGGGTGTTCTCGACAGCCTTCTCGACGCAACGCGACGCTGACGGTCGTCGGTTCGCCGACGTCAGTCGGCCGATGAGTCCGATTCGACATCGGGCGTCGCCGCGGCGATCTGCTCATCGAGCCAGATTTGTGGGTTTCGGCTCCGTGCGACCTCCACCAGGTCTGATGCGAGATCGGAGCGTTGTTCGGCGCTCATGTCGACCGCAGTCGAGAGTGCTTGAGCGGTTTGGGTGATGTCGTACGCGTGTACCTCGCTCACGAGGCCCGACAGCTCGTCGAACGCTCCTGCTTCACGAGTGAGAAGCACGACGCCCTCGCGCTCGTTCACGATCGGACCTTCCTTCACCACGAGGTTGAGACCATCGCGGATTGGATTGACCAACAGCGCGTCGTATCGGCGGAGCGCGGCGATGGCGAACGCGTAGTCATTCTCCGCTCGATAGTGAATGGGGGTCCAATCATCACGACCCCACCTTGCGTTGATCTCGTCAATGGCCGATTCGACTTCGCGCCGATATGAGATGTAGTCGGCGACACCGGTTCGACTCGGAGAGAGCGCAGCCACGAAGACGACGTCGCCATGTAGGTCGGGTCGCATCGCCAAGAATTCGTCGTAGGCCCAAAAGCCTCGCAACAGGTTCTTCGACAGTTCCAGGCGTTCGGTTCGGGCGATGACGAAGCGATCGCCCACGAGCGCCTGCAACTCGGCATGTTTCGCCTCGCACTCGGGCGACGCTGCGATTCGTCCCAATTCCTCGGCATCAGGGCCGAGAGGAGAGACGAACGTGTTGGTCGGTCGCACGCCGAGGTTCTCGCGGCAGCAGGTGATGAAGTCATCGCTCCAGCGACTGGAGTGAAACCCGAGGGAATCCGCTGCGAGGTATCCCAGAAGAAGTTCGGTGCGAGCGAGTTCTGGCAACACTCGAAGGGCGCCGGGAGGTGCAAAAGGAGTGTGGCTGAAGTGAACGATTGAGATGTCTGGCCGTTCGTCGCGGATCATCGGGGCAGCCAGCGCGAGGTGATGGTCTTGCAGCAACACGATGCTGTCGCGCAGTGCCTCGTCGATGATCGTTTGTGAAAAGACTTGGTTGAATCGGCGGTACGCCGACCAGGCGTCGTACCAGTCGCTGTCGATCACCGGCGACCGACTGCGGTCGTAGAGATCGTGGTACAGGTACCAGAGCGTTTCGTTGGCGATCGTGTTGTATGCGAGATCGAGGTCCTCGGCATCGATGGCGAGGGCACGAATGTTGAACCCCTCGGCCTCGATCATTCCTGAGCGTGCTGCCTCGCGATCGCCCGCCGAGAGCGCGGTTGCGACCCAGGCCGTGTCGGTTCCGCGAACGAGCGGGCCCAGTGCGGACACCAATCCGCCGGCGCCTCGGGACGAAACCAGTTCGCCATCGTCGAGATCGAACGACACGGGGCCACGATTCGAGGCTATGAGGATCGGCCGTGGCACGTGGCCAGCCTAGGACTCTCACCGAAGGGATTTGGTGACTAGCCGAGTTGGTCGTCCTCCGAACCAGAACGAACCAGGATGTTGGGCCATCATTGTGGCGTGCACGTCGTCGCCGCTCCGGACAAGTTCAAAGGAACCGCTTCTGCCGGTGCAATAGCAGAAGCGATCGCTGTTGCCGTTGAAGCGGCGGGATCGACGTGCACGAGATTCCCAATGGCCGATGGCGGGGAGGGAACGCTCGAAGCGCTCGGCGGTCCAAATCGCAGTTCGCTCGTCACCGGACCGCTCGGGAGCCCGGTCGAGGCGGAATGGCGTGTCGACGACGACTTGGCCGTGATCGAGATGGCGCGATCCTCCGGGCTCGTGCTCGCCGGTGGACCGGAAGAGAACGACCCGATGGGAGCGACGACCGCGGGCGTTGGCGAGCTGATTTGCAACGCGATCGACGCGGGCGCCAGCACGATCATCATCGGCGTCGGTGGATCGGCCACCACCGATGGAGGCCTCGGCGCGCTCGATGCGCTTGGTTCAGCGGCTCGGGTGAAGGGTGTGAAGATTCTGGTGGCGTGTGACGTACGCACCCGGTTCACGGATGCGGCGATGGTCTTTGGTGCGCAAAAGGGCGCGAGTAACGCGCAGATCACCATGTTGACCGGCCGACTTCGCGCTCTGGTCGGCACATATCGCGATCGTTTTGGCGTCGACGTCGAGCAGCTGGATCGTGCTGGCGCGGCCGGAGGGTTGGCCGGAGGACTCGCTGCGGTCGGAGCGACGCTCGTTGACGGTTTCGATGTCGTCGCCGCCGAGTTGGGATTGGACGATGCCATCGCCACAGCCGATCTGGTGGTCACCGGCGAAGGGTTCATCGACAACGAGTCCTTCGACGGCAAGGTGGTCGGTGGGGTAGCCGAGTTGGCTGGCATTCACCAGGTACCGGTACTTGCCATCGCCGGCCAGGTTTTCGACGATGCGCACCAACGCATCGATGCCATCTCGCTCGCGGAGAAGTATGGGCTCGAGCAGGCGCTGGCGAATCCAACAACCTGCGTGACCGAGGCGGTTGCAGAGCGCTTCTGAATCCGTAGGATTGGCAGTCGCACTACGAGAGTGCCAACGCTGTTTCTGCTACCAGGAGTTCGCCCACCGCATGGCAAAGATGATCAGTTTCGACGAAGAGGCACGCCGCTCACTCGAGTCCGGCATGAACCAGCTGGCCGACGCAGTTCGCGCCACGATCGGCCCGAAGGGCCGAAACGTCGTCATCGAGAAGTCGTGGGGCGCACCCACGATCACCAACGACGGCGTTTCGATCGCCAAGGAGATCGACCTCGAGGACCCCTACGAGCGCATCGGCGCCGAGCTGGTCAAAGAGGTCGCGAAGAAGACTGACGACGTAGCCGGCGATGGCACCACGACCGCCACCGTGCTCGCATGGACGATGGTCACCGAAGGCATGCGCAACGTCGCAGCGGGTGCGAATCCAATGGCGCTGAAGACCGGCATCGAGATCGGAACCGATGCTGCGGTTGGCGCAATCCATGACGCAGCTGTCGTGGTCGATACGAAGAAGCAGATCGCACAGGTCGCTTCGATCTCCTCAGCTGACCCCGACATTGGAAACACCATTTCCGAAGCGATCGACAAGGTCGGCAAAGACGGTGTCATCACCGTCGAAGAGGGAACCTCGTTCGGCATGGAGATGGACCTCGTCGAGGGAATGCGCTTTGACAAGGGTTATCTGTCGCCATACTTCGTGACCGATCAAGACCGCATGGAAGCCGTGCTCGAGCAGCCGTACATCCTCTTGGTGTCCGGCAAGATCTCCAGCGTTCGCGAGCTCGTTCCGGCGCTCGAATTGATCATGAAGAAGGGCAAGCCCGTCCTGGTGATCGCAGAAGACATCGAGGGCGAGGCCCTGGCCACGCTTGTCGTGAACCGCATCCGCGGCACGCTCACGGCCTGTGCAGTGAAGGCTCCGTTCTTTGGCGATCGACGCAAGGCGATGCTTCAGGATCTCGCCATTCTCACCGGTGGTCAGGTCATCAGCGAAGAAGTTGGCCTCAGTCTCGAAGCACCGACGCTCGACCTGCTTGGCAAGGCGCGCCGAGTGGTCGTCACCAAAGATGAGACGACGATCGTGTCGGGCAGCGGTGACAAGGACGAAATCGAGGGCCGTATCGCACAGATCAAAGCCGAGCTCGACAGCACCAACTCGGACTACGACGCCGAGAAGCTCCGTGAGCGTCTTGCGAAGCTGTCGGGTGGTGTGGCGATCCTCAAGGTCGGCGCTGCCACCGAAGTTGAACTCAAGGAAAAGAAACACCGCATCGAGGATGCGGTGTCCACCACCAAAGCGGCGATCGAAGAGGGCGTTGTCGCTGGCGGTGGAGTCACGCTCGTTCGCGCTGAAGCAGCCGTTCTCGCGGCGGCCAAGAAGCTCAAGGGTGATGAGGCGACCGGTGCACGACTGGTCGCACGTTCGCTCTCCGGGCCGCTCAACCAGATCTCGCTGAACGCCGGCTACGAGAGTGGCGTCGTGGTCGAGCGAGTCCGCGAACTCGACGGAAATCACGGCTTCAACGCTGCGACTGAAGAGTACGAAGACCTGGTCAAGGCTGGCATCATCGATGCTGCGAAGGTCACGAGGTCCGCACTCCAGAACGCGGCCTCGATTGCCGCGATGTTCCTCACGACGGAGGTCGTCATCACGGACGCACCCGAAGAGGTAGTGCCTGATGCGCACGCCGGTCACGACCACTAGGACGATCCAAGAGAAATGAGTCAAACAGTGGATTCGAAGTATCGATTTCTGTTGATCCCCCCATTCCGGCTGCCGAGCAGCACCGAGTGGGGTTATCAGACTCTTCACCTCGACGGCGGCCTGCCGAAGACCGAACGTTTGATGAACGCCGAGATGACCCTGCCGTTTCTCGAGGGCATCGATTGGGATCTGCATCCCGGTGCCGAGGCCACATACGGCGATTGGCCGGTGGAGACGCGCGAAGAATTCACCTATGCCGCCAACGCGAGGCTCAAGAACATCCGCGAGGCGTGTGAAAGCGGCAAGTACAACGGCGTTGTGCTTCTGGGCGGCGGCGAGCCCGGATTCCCGGAAGCTCGCGAGATGTGCCGGTCATTCGGCATCGTCTGCACCGCCAATGGGCACTCCCAGATGTATTTGGCCACCATGCTCGGCCACAAGTTCTCGGTGATCGACATCGCAGGCGTACACAACGTGTACTACCGAGATCTGATCTACAGCCACCAGCTGCAGGATCGCTGCGCCTCGATCCGAAACATCGGCATGCGGTTGCCTCGACCGGGCGTCGAAGACGGCCCGCAGCTGCGCGAGGAACGCCGCAAGGCACTCGCTGGCGAGCCTTCGATCGCCGTCGACAATGCGATCGAGCAGGCCGAGCTTGCGTTGCTGGAGGACGGCGCCGAGGTCATCACGTTGGGCTGCTCGGGCGTCTTCTGGCTGAAGCCGTTCATTCAAGCGGGCCTCGATGAGCGCGGGTGGGAAGTACCGGTGCTCGAGGGGTATTCATCGTCGATCTTGCTCGCAAAGATGTTCGTCGACCTCGGCGTCAATGCTTCTGGTGTCACCTACATGGCTGACCATCCGAAGCGTCTTCCCGGCAAGATCTTGATGTAGCAGCTCAGTCGAGCTGGTCGATCACTTCGGCCTGTAGGCGTTCGATCGATTCACGGCGTTCTGCTGGCGAGTCGCCGTGATCCCAATCGGGCACGATGAATTCGTCGAAACCATTCGACGCGTATTCGTTGAGCTGCGAAACGAGTTGGTCAGCGTTTCCCGCGATCGACCTCGGGCCCATCGGGCCGTCGACGATTGCGGCTGTTTCCGCGTCGGTGTTCGTCAGCTGAACCATCGCTTGCACTGACGTCCACATCGAACTCGGGTCGCGGCCCACGGAATGGCAGGCATCGCTGAATTTCACCCGGGTACTCGCAGCGAGCTCGGGCCTGCCCCAGGTGTTCCACTCGTCCGCGTGCCGACTCGTGATTCGCAACATACGCGGGCTCGACGTACCCACCAAGAGCGGAAGTGGGGACTGGACCGGTGGTGGGTCCGACGGGGCATCGATGATCGAATACACCGACCCCTCGAACGTTGTTCGATCTTCGGCAAGCAACGACTTGATGATCTGGATCGCTTCATCGAAACGGGTCACCCGAGCGCCGGGTGGCTCGAGCTCGATGCCATAGGCCTTGTGTTCGTTGATCTGCCAGCCAGCTCCCAGACCCAGAACCATCCGACCATTGGAGAGCTGATCGAGGGTCGCAGCCCGATTTGCGAGAACGGCGGGGTGGTGGACGGAGGTCGGTGACACGAGTGAGCCGACCCTGACCCGCTCGGTCACTGCAGCGATCGCCGGCAGGATGGCCCAGCACTCCTGCGTGTCGCCGGGCTCGATCGCCTCGCTTCCGGTATTGGGCATGTAGTGGTCGGCGTACCAAACGCCGTACCAGCCGGCCGCCTCTGCCCATCGTGCGATGTCGAGTATCTCCGCGGGCGCGTGACTCATGGCGGGCCAGATGGAGATCTTCATCGGACGCCGACCGCGGCTTCCCCGTTCGCCCATGAAGGCCAGCGCTTGCGACTGTTCGCAGCCAGTCGGTGCATCAGCGCGATTGCGGCCGGGTCGTCGTCGCCGGGTCGCGTCTCGATCGCGCCGTCGTCGATCATGGCCTTGATCACCGCTCGGCCGAGCTCGGTTCGAACGATGGTGAGCGTCCAATCGGTCACGTTGCCGATTCCTCCTGTGGAGATGTCGGCGTGTTCGGCGGCAAAGTCGGGGCAGTGGGTGCAGCCAGTTCGAGTCCAGGCGTGGCACTCCTTGAGATTGATCTCGTGGTAGTCACCGTTCTTCATCCAGATCTGGAAGACACCTTTGATGTTCATCTTGGCGATCTCTTCCTTGCGCAGTCCGTACTTCACGCCGAAGAGTTCGTCGAAGATCGAGTCATCGAAACTCTTCGAGCACAGGAGTCCGATGTTCAGCTTGATCGGCTTGCTGACCTTGCCTACACGCCGGTGCCACATGACGGGAGCGATGGACGTCTGACAGCTCATACCGACGAGCGCGAGTCGGTCGAGCCCTCGCTCCTTGGCCTCGTCGAAGGCGATCGTGTTCGCCGAGTAGGTGTAACGCGAGCCAGCGCCTCGGAGCACTTCTTCGCGATTGGCGGCGGCCATGGGGATCGCTTTCCAGCCTGGTGATCCGTCGGGGTTGTTCTCGACTCCGCTGGTGAGCGCTCCATCGATGATGTCGTTCTCGAGACACCAGATGAGCATCGCCGACACGAGTCCGCCGTCCTGACCGATCTCGTAGACGTAGTCCTCGGTGGCGCGAACGAGCATGATGTCGGAATAGATCCCAGACAACTCGTCATCGTCGCGAGTGCGACCGTGGAGATGAGTGTCTGCCTCGCTTTCCCAGTTGCGGAAGCGAGGGCAGGCCCGGGTGCACGAGGTGCAGCCTTTTTCGCCGTGCAAACAATTCGCTTCGCCGAGTTCTTCTTCGAGGTGGAAAGGAACGTACTGACCCGGCTCGTGTTTGTACCCGATGACGTCATGGGGACACGCAATGACGCAGCCCGCACACCCCGTGCACAGACCGGAGGTGATGACCTCGTCGTACAACTCTTTCCACTGGAATGTCCAGCGTTCCTTTTTGGGTGCGGCTGCGGGAGCGGTATCCGTCATGTCTGCTTTCAGGGGGCTAGGGGTCGGCCGAAGGGCAGGTCGGACGTCCACGTGCGGAGATGAGCTTCGGCGAGCTCGCACGCTCGAACGAACATGTCGGTGCCGGTGTCGGCCAACCGCGTGAGGACGCTCGATGTTGCGGACGCGATGTCTTGGGTCACGGGTTCGAGTTCGTCGCTCGTGCCGAGCGCAGCAAGATACGGGCCTGCCGACGAGATGAAGTCGGGGACGATCACCGTGCCCTGTCGACCCGCTACCGCCAAACCTCGCGCCGTCGTCGTCAGGGGTTGCAAGGCAATGATCTGCCCAACGTTCACATCAGCGAGGCTCTCGTGGTGCAATGCACCGGCCTTCGCACGGACGATGAGGACTTCGACGCCACTCGATATCGCCGCGGCAAGATCTGATTCGAGCGTGACGTCGCGAGATGCCAGGGCGGCGCGAAGTGCAGGCTCCTCACCATCGCTCGCGATGACGACGCTTGACGCCTCTATCGGAACACATGCCGCAGCCGAAGAAGCGACCAGTTCGGTCGACCAGGCCGCCGAAGCGTGGAGGGTCGAGCCGATCTCGGTCGCGCCGAGCCCGAGCCCCGTCGTCGCGACGAAACGAGCAGTGTCGGCCCACGTGCTCAGCTCAGTGGCAAAGCTCTCAATCGGAGACTGGTCGTCGGCGCCACGGTCGTGATTGAGGGCTGCTGCGCCTCCAGCTCCGTCGATGTGATGAATTGCGAGCGAGTAGGTGGCGTGGCGAATCAAGTCGATCGTCGTGCGCTGGAGAACCTTCTTCGCAGATCGAACCGGACCCACCGCGACGGGTGCGCCCTCGATGTCGATCATGCCATATGCGTCGACGGATTCGAATGCCTGTTCGCTGACCACGAGGCCAGTCTGCCCGATGGAGAGCAGACTCTCCTGCTCAGCCGACAGAGAGCTGACGATCTTCACCTGCCAGATACCCTTCGGTCGATGGATGTCATCGACCTGCTCAAGTCGCATCGCTCGATTCGCAAGTACACCGACGAGCCAATCGACGAAGAGCTGCTCGAATCGATCGTGTCGGCAGGCTTGGCGGCCGCGACGTCGTCGAACCTCCAGGGAACCACGGTGATTCGGGTTCGCAATCCCGAGACTCGGGCGGCGATCGCGGCGTGCGCAGGTGGGCTGCCGTACATAGAGAGCGCGGCAGCGTTCTTCGTGTGGTGTGCAGATCTTCACCGCTCGGCTGTCGCCTGTGAACTCGCCGGGGGTGAGTTCAGCGCTGGGATGACCGAACACTTCATGATCGCCACCGTGGACTGCGCACTCGCTGCGCAGCAGGCAGTCGTGGCGGCCGAGTCGGTTGGTCTTGGGACGTGCTACATCGGCAGCATCCGCAATGATCCACAGCCGGTCGCCGATCTGCTGAAGCTTCCCGATCAGGTGTATCCGCTGATGGGGCTATGTCTTGGTTGGCCCGCGCAAGACCCGATGCGAAAGCCTCGTTTACCGCTCTCCGTCACGCTCAAGGAGGAGACCTACGACGAGACGAACGACGTCGCTGGAATCGAGGCGTACGACGAGCAGATGCGCGAGTACTACCTCGAGCGCACGCGGGGCAAGATCGATCGCATCTGGAGTGCCGACATGTCTTCGCTTCTTGGCAAAGAGAGCCGACCGCACATGCGCGAGTTCCTCGCACGCCGAGGGTTCACCATGCGATAGTTCGCGCAACCCGCTAGTCGGAATCCCGCTCGACATAGGAGACTTCGAAACGTTCGAAACAGACCTCGATGTCGGGATGGAACGGCACTCCGAGCTCCTCGAACCTTCGAACGAAGTACGCCGTGTGAAATCGAAGCCAATCGGCGCGCGTGCGGTCGCCTTCACCCTCGTCCCAGGCAAACGCTTCGTCGACCGAGGACAGGGGCCCAACGCGCGCTTCAGTGGTGCGAAGGACCGCTCGCGGCGTCCCCGTCCCATCGCAGGCAATCCATCGATCACCCGGAGAGGGGGTCGTGATGCCTTCGTCCTGGTACTCGAGGATCGAACCGGTGGTTGCCCGCTTTTCCCCGTTGATCACCAAGTCGAGGAGTTGGTCGGCCATCTCCGCACTATCACCAAAACATGCAACATCGCTGTACAGCCCGGCTTCACCCGCGTGCGCGAGATACCGCCCCCAGAAGAGTGCGGCGGCGCCCATGTCGGGTTGTGGCAAGCCAGCGGTGTCCATCTCGTCGAGAATATCCCAGTCCCTCCCGGCAACGAGTAGAACAGCGTCATGGAAGAACTCGATCGAGAACGCGCATGGATCGGCATCGTCCCGGATGTCGAGTGGTCGACGACCGATGGTCTCGACGAACAATACGAGGCGGTGCTCGATTCAACGTACGGTCGGGTGGACAACATCATGGCGATCCATTCGCTGAACCCCGCGGGGCTCGCCGCCCACAATGCGCTGTATCTGTCGGCGATGACCGGTACCAAAACCCTCCGCAAGGTCGAACGCGAATTGATCGCCTATGTCGTTTCACTCGAGAACCGTTGCCACTATTGACTCATCCATCACGGGCGCGGTCTGCGCCGGTTGCTGAAAGACGATGCGCTGTTTGCCTCGATCGAGACCGATTGGCGCACAGCTGATCTTTCTGACAAGCGCTCCGCCATGTTGACCTATGCGGTGAAGCTCACCCACACGCCGGGTGACATGGTTCCAGAGGACGTAGGGAGGTTGCGCTCGGCCGGGTTCACCGACCGAGATGTCTTGGACATCACCGAGGTCATTGGCTACTACGCGTACGTGAACCGGATCGCCGACGGTCTCGGCGTTCCGACCGAAGATTGGATCCCCGACGATGCCTGAGTTCACCGCGAGCGTTGTTGCCGTGACCGGTGCCGCCTCCGGCATGGGCGAGGCCACGACGCGGCTCTTTGCCGAGGCCGGGGCGACCCTTGCCCTCATCGATCGAGATGGCGACGGGATTCATCGCGTCGCGGCAGAGGTCGGCGGTGCATCGACACACGTCGGAGACATCGCCGACTCGGGCTTCTGCAACGCCACCATCGATGCGATTGTCGAGAAACATGGGCGAATCGACGTGCTGGTCAACGCCGCTGGAACGATTCACCGCGCGGATGCGACCGGGACGACCGACGCTGATTGGGATCGCGTGCTGTCCGTCAATGTCAGCGGAATGTTCTATCTGAGTCGCGCGGCGGTTCGTCACATGGCTCCAGCTGGCAGCGGCGCGATCGTCAACTTCGGATCCATCTGGGGTGGCGTCGGGTCTGCGGGCTCGACCGCCTATTGCGTGTCCAAAGGGGCCGTCCACCAGTTGACCAGAGCCATGGCGCTGGACCATGTCGAACAGGGCATACGGGTGAATGCGGTTGCGCCGGGCGAGGTGCGGACACCGATGTTGTCCTCGCAGCGCTCGACGACCCCAACGGAAGCCGAGCTGCAGCAGATGGCGGATGCGACCATCCCGATGAAGCGGCTGGCCGAGCCCATCGAAATCGCACGCGTCGTGTTGTTCCTTGCGTCGGATGACGCGAGCTACATGACAGGCGAGATCGTTCACGTCGACGCCGGCTACACCGCGCGATGACCCGGAGAGACTGGTCATGTTCGAAACGAGTCTGAGTAACGAGGCCCAAACGTGGCTGGCGACGTATCCGCGCGATGATGGTGCACGCGTTGATTTCTCGAACATCGACGCCGAGCGAGAGTCGTACCTGAATGGGTGTTCCGACGCGTCGGATCGAGCGATCGCCCGACACCAACTCACCATGAACGAGGTGGAGCTCGGTGGTGTCCGCTGTCAACGAGTGACCAGCGGCGCTGCGCCCGCATCGCGCGGCACGCTCTTTTACGTCTTTGGTGGCGCGTTCATCATGGGCAGCCCCAGGGCGGATCTTCCAATCATCGGTGCGCTTGCCAATTATTGCGGCCTCGACGTGATCGCGCCTTGGTATCGGCTCGCTCCCGAACATCCTGCCCCCGCCGCTCTTCACGATTGTCTCGCGGCATACGAAGCAGCGACCAGCGGTCTCGCTGGGCCGTTGTTCCTTGCGGGCGAGTCAGCGGGGGGAAATCTCGCACTTCTCGTCGCACAACGTGCGGCTGCCTCGCAGCTACGGACCCCCGACGCGATGGCGCTGCTCAGTCCGGCGGTCGACCTTCGGGTGGAGGAAGAGCTCTTCGTGCCCGTCTGGGGGTCAGACCCGACGCTTCATCCCGCCCGGATGTTGGATGTGCTCGACGCGTACGTCGCAGGCAGCGATCCGTCGGAGCCGGACATCTCCCCGCTGTTTGGTTCGATGGAGAACCTGCCGCCAACCATCATCACCACGGGTACGCGCGATCAGCTGGTCAACATGTGCGTCCGCCTCCACCGAAAGATGCGCCGTTCAGGTCTTGACGTCCGGTGCAACGTTTGGGACGGACTCTGGCACGTCTTTGAGTTCTACGACGAGTATCCCGAGGCCGATGAGTCGCTGCGCGAGATCGCCGCGTTCCTGAACCGCCAGGATTCTTGAACCGAGCAAGCTGATCCAGGGGTAAAGTCCGTGGCATGGAGATCACCAACAGTTTCACCGTCGACGCCCCGATCGAAGAGGCGTGGGTATTGCTCACGAACATTGCCGAGATCGCGCCCTGTCTTCCCGGAGCGAAGCTGACCGACGAGACCGATGGTGTCTACAGCGGTGGGGTCAAGATCAAGGTTGGCCCGGTGACCTCGGAGTACAAGGGCTCGGCGGAGTTCGTCGAGAAGGATGACGTCAACTACAAAGCGGTCATCAACGGCAAGGGTCGCGACACCCGAGGTGCCGGCAACGCGCAAGCATTGATCACCGCACAGATGACGCCCGTGGGGACCCAAACAACGGTCGACATCGTGACCGACCTCAAGGTCTCGGGGAAGGTCGCACAATTCGGACGCGGCGTCATGCAGGACGTCTCGACCAAACTTCTGGGTCAGTTCGCCGAGTGCCTCGAGGCCAAGATCGCCGAACCGGAAACGATCGACGGGATTGCGGCCGCGAGCGCGGCGGCAGCGACGCCTGCGGAGACCCCGAGAGATGCCGCGCCGAAGTCGACGCCCGCGCACGCAGCTCCCTCTGATGATGACGATGCGCTCGACCTGGGAGACATTGGGTTGGGAAGTGTGTTGCTCAAGAACTACGGCAAACAAGCGGGGGCAGCCGCGTTGGTGCTCGCCGTGATCTGGTGGCTGGCCGGACGCCGCAAGGCATAACCACATGCGCTCCGGTGGTGAGCTCTTGGTGGCCTGCCTCCAGGAACAAGGTGTCTCGACATCCTTCGGGGTGCCAGGTGAGAGTTACCTTGCAGTCCTCGACGCGTTGCACGACTCGTCGATCGATTTCGTCACCTGTCGACAGGAGGGTGGCGTCGGGTACGCCACTTCGGCGTGGGGCAAACTCACGGGCGAGCCAGGGATAGGTTTCGTCACTCGAGGACCGGGCGCGACCAACGCGTCCGTCGGTCTCCATTCGGCGATGCAAGAGTCGTCGCCAGCCGTCGTTTTCGTCGGACAAGCCAGCACAGAACACCTTGGCCGAGAAGCGTTCCAAGAGGTCGACTACCGGGCCTTCTTCGGTCCGTTGGTGAAGTGGGCCACGCAGATCGACCATGTCGATCGGATACCCGAGATCATCAGCCGTGCGTTCTCCACCGCTCTCTCCGGTCGCCCTGGACCAGTTGTGGTGGCGCTGCCCGAAGATGTCCTCGCTGCATCATCGGACGCATCGCCTGGACGACGTGTGCGAATTGCCAAACCAGCGCCCACCAATGACGCGATCGACGAGATCGCGGCGACGTTGTCTGCTGCCGAGCGTCCGCTGCTTCTCGTGGGCGGTGGCGGGTGGGACACATCCGCTCGTGAATCGCTGAGCTCGTTCGCAGAGGAACACACGATTCCGGTCGTGACCGTGTTTCGGTACCACGATCTCTTTGACAACACGTCGCCGTGTTACATCGGGGATGCGAGCGTCGGAATGCTTCCCCATGTCCGGGAGGCGCTCGCGGATGCAGACGTCGTCATCGCGGTGGGTGGTCGATTCGGCGAGATCGCCACCGAGGGGTTCACCCTCTTCGACCTGCCCGACGCCGCACAGACGATCGTGCATGTGCATGCGTCTGATCGAGAGCTCGGCAAGGTCGTCCAAGCAGACATTCCGGTCCAGTCGGCGCCCGGTCCCTTTCTCGAGATGATCCGGGCGGCGAACATTGGGACGAACGCGGCGCGAACCGCGTGGTCCGCTCGTTGGAACACCGTTCACGCAGGTTCGCTGACCGCTCCTGCGCAACCAGGGCCGCTCGACATGGGCGAGATCATGTTGTGGCTGCAAAGCCGACTTCCGGAGGACGTGATCATCACCAATGGAGCGGGGAACTTCTCTGCGTGGCCGAACAAACACTTCAGTTTCGGATCGCGAGCGCGCCTCCTCGCCCCGCAGAGCGGTTCGATGGGGTACGGACTGCCCGCTGCCATCGCGGCCAAGGTCGCGTACCCCGAGCGGATGGTCGTCTGTTTCGCTGGCGACGGCGACATCCAAATGAACATCCAAGAACTCGGAACTGCGATGCAGGCTGACGCGCAACCGATCGTCCTCGTCGTCAACAACGGGATGTACGGCACGATCCGGATGCATCAAGAACGCGACTTCCCGTCGCGTGTGAGCGGTACCGAGATCGTCAACCCCGACTACGTGCAGTTGGGGAAGGCCTACGGGTTTCACGCGGAACGGGTTGAGGCGACCGAAGAGTTTGCTGGAGCGTTCGATCGAGCGGCGGCTTCGGAGACCGGGGGACTGCTCGAACTCATCGTCCCGAGAGAGATGTTGACCCCCGGGATGTCTATCGACGAGATGCGGCGGCGGAAGTGAACGTCGCCCCACTCGACGGGATGCGGGTGATCGAAGGGTCGGCATTCGTCGCAGCTCCCAGTGGCGGGATGACGCTTGCCCAGCTCGGCGCGGAAGTTGTTCGTTTCGACCAGATCGGTGGAGGTATCGACTACACCCGATGGCCCCGCACACCCGACGGCAACTCGCTCTATTGGGCCGGGCTCAACAAGAACAAGAGGTCGATTGCCGTCGATCTCCGATCGCCGGAGGCTCGTGAGCTGCTCACCGAACTGATCCGTGGGGCGGGCAACTTCTTGACGAACTTTCCGGCCCGCGGCTGGATGTCGTACGACGAGTTGTCGACCGACGGTGTCGCGCTCAACATGTTGGCCGTCACCGGAAACAGAGACGGAACGACCGCCCTCGACTACACCGTCAATGCGGCGATTGGGTTTCCCTTCGTCACGGGTCCCGCGGATCACGATCAGCCGGTCAACAACGTGCTCGCCGCCTGGGACCTGATCTGTGGCCAAACCGCTGCGCTTGGCCTTCTGGCCGCAGATCGCCATCGCACTCGAACCGGCGAAGGCTCGAACATGTCACTCGCGCTGTTCGACGTTGCGCTTGCTGCGGTGTCCGCTCTTGGGCATGTGGCTGAAGCTCAGGTTCTGGGCACGGAACGTCAACGATTCGGAAACGATCTTTATGGAGCGTTTGGCGCGATGTTCGAAACGAGCGATGGCGAACGCATCTATGCCGTTGGAATCAGCGACAAACAATGGCGCGCGCTGCTCGAGGCAACCGAGTCGAGCGACGCGGTGAGCGACCTCGCTCAGGCCCAAGGACTCGACTTCGCGGACGAAGGTGATCGTTTCACCGCCCGTGAAGAGATCAAGGCGCTGTTCAGCACATGGACGAAGGCACACTCGCTTGCGGAATTGTCGGTCCGGTTCGACGAGCTCGGTGTGTGTTGGGGTCGGTATCAAAGTTTCATGGAACTCGTTGAAGACGACCCGCGTTGTTCGACGGACAGCGAACTCTTTCGAACCGTCGACCAACCAGGCATCGGCACCTATCTGTCGCCTGGGTCGCCGGTGGCCTTCGATGGTCTCCTTCGGGTCGATCCGCAGCCCGCACCCAGACTTGGCGGAGATACCGAGGCGCTGCTCGCAGAGCTCGGTCTCGGAACTGCGGAGATCGGCTCGCTGGTGGATCGCGGCGTCGTGGCCACGGCGAACTGACTCTCCGAGGCGTACTAGCTGACTGACAAAGCGCTTTTGCGCGACTGTTCCAGCACGCGGCGTCTCAGCTCGTGGGCGACGAAGCCGAGCTCGTCGGCTTCACGCCGCATGATCAGGTCTGCGACCAGAGCGGTCCAGCCGGTCTGGTGTGAGGCACCGAGGCCGCGACCCGTGTCTCCGTCGAAGTACTCATGGAAGTGAAGCCGGTCGCCCCACCCCGGACCGCGAGAATCGGCGAAGGGCATCGATCCATCGCTCGACACACGGAAGAGCGAGATCAGACGGTCGGAGAGATCATCGGCGATGGTCGACAGCGTCGCGAGCTCGCCGGATCCTGTGGGATATTCGACCCGAAAGCCGTCACCGACGTGTAGTGCGTACCGTCGTAGTGCGCCGATCACGAGGTGGTTCACGGGAAACCACACCGGTCCGCGCCAGTTGGAGTTGCCCCCGAAGAGTGACGTCTGTGATTCGGCTGGTTCGTAACCGACCGACGCCACGTCGTCTCCGATCGTGAGTTCGAACGGATCGTCGCGATGGGCCGCCGAGAGTGATCTGAGGCCGTACGGCGAGAGAAATTCGTCGGGGTCGAGCATGACGGCGAGTACCCGACGGAGCTGGTCGAGATCCGCCACCGAGAGCAAGATCGCAGAACAGTCGGGTGTCGTGTCGCAATCGAGAACCAGGTCACCGTCGAGGATGTTGCCCGCGAAACGAGCCCGCTGTTCGGTGAACCATCGGACGTGTGCGGCGAACGACGTGTCCTCGGTGAATCGTGCAACCGGTATCGAACGTGCTGCGCAGAGCGGGAGCAGTCCGACCATGGAGCGGACCTTCACTGGTTGGACACCGGTCGCTCCGTGCAGGACGTCGTAGTAGAACCCGGATTCGTCGTCCCACAGACCTTGCTCGTCCATTGCCGTGGCGATGTATGCGAAGTGATTGAAGAACTTCTTCGCCATGTCTTCGTAGACCGGTTCTTCGATGGCGAGCTCGATGGCGATTTCGAACATGTGGAGGGCATAGTTGGCCATCCACGCGGTGCCGTCCGCTTGGTCGAGGTGGTACCCGTCGGGAAGCCCTTCAGATCGGTCGAATGGTCCGATGTTGTCGAGTCCGAGGAAGCCGCCTTGGAACACGTTGTTGTCATCGAAATCCTTCCGGTTCACCCACCACGAGAAGTTGAGGAGCAATCGGCTGAAGATCTGCGACAGAAAGGCGCGGTCGCGCGAACCATCGATGGCGTACACCTGAAGCGCGGCCATGGCATGAACGGGGGGATTGACATCACTGAAGGACCATTCATATGCAGGCAGTTGGCCATTTGGATGGAGGTAGCGATCTTCGCAGAGCAGCAACAGTTGCTCCTTCGCGAACTGTGGATCGATGTGGGCCATGGGGATGCAATGAAAAGCGAGGTCCCAGGCCGCGTACCACGGGTACTCCCATGGATCGGGCATCAGAATCACGTCGGCTGCGGCGTGGTGGCACCAGTCGGTGTTTCGAATCTCCGCTCGAGACGCAGGAGGAGGATCCCCTGAGGTCGGATCACCGCGCAGCCACCGTTCGACATCGAACGCATAGAACTGCTTGCTCCAGACCAGCCCAGCGAATGCCTGACGCGCAATCGCCTTGTCTTGCGGCGACGTCTTGTTCGGCATCACGTCGTCATAGAACTCGTCAGCTTCTGCTCGACGAAGGTCGGTGGTGGCATCGATGCGATCACTGTCTCCGTCGGACCAGCTCACGAGTCCGCCGGAGTTGGTCGAGCCCGTTTCGAGGATCAGCCGAATCGTGGCCGTGTCGCCGGACGGCACGACGCATTCGTACCACAGGGCCGCTTTTGTGCCGTTGTGCTCTGGGTTGACGGTGGCGGCTCCCGAGGTCACGTGGTCGTTGATGCCGTCCTTCGGGAAGCCCGGAGATTCACCAGCCCCCGAGATTCGAGCCCAGTTGGTCTCGTTGTCGCAGAAGATCGCTGTGGGTTGTCCCTCACCGATCAGCGTCGCTGCGTGGCCGGCACTGGTCTTGGCGACGAGTGCGCGATCGACGAGTTCGATGCGTGGCTTCGGATTCGATGAACCCTCCCAGTTGTTGCGGAACCAGAGTGTCGGGAGCACATGGAGTGTCTCGGTGGTGGGCCCGGCATTGAGAGCGGTCAACGTGATGCAGATGGTCTCGGCGTCATGTTTCGCGTAGGTGACAGAGATGTCCCAGTATTCACTCGCATCGAAGATGCCGGTGTCTTCGAGTTCGTACTCTCGGTCGTGTCTCCCGCGACGACCGTTCTCGGCGATGAGATCGGTGTACGGAAACCTGTTCTGGGGGTAGGCGTACCCCCACTCGAGAAGGGAGGCGGTCGGCGTGGCGTCGCGGTACCACCAGGTTTCCTTCGCGTCCTCGCCATGGTTGCCTTCGTTGCCATCGAGGCCGAAGATCCGCTCCTTGAGGATTGCGTCGCGCCCATTCCAGAAGGCGAATGCAAAGCAGGTGTTCTGCTCCCGGTCGCACAATCCGGCCAGGCCGTCCTCGTTCCATCGATAGGCCCGCGATCTCGCGTGGTCGTGGGGAAAGTGCGACCACGCTGAACCGTCGGCGCTGTAGTCCTCGCGGACGGTGCCCCACGCACGTTCGGAAAGGTAGGGGCCCCAGTTCAGCCACGACTCGCGTTCGGGCGAGCGAAGACGAAGGTGTTCCGCCGTTGCCTGTCTTTCCGCCATGGCGTGCCAATCGGCAAATGGCCCCTGAAGATGACCACGGGGCACGACTTGCTCGTTACCCATGAGTAGGCGACGATGTGACGGGCGTAACGCGTACGCCAAAACCGCAAGGGGACCCGCTGTGTTCGAACGTCGTCGACTTCGCCAACTCTTGGCTGTCTTTTTTGTCTTCTCGTTGGTTGCGTCGGCATGCGGCGGCGGAGACGGCGATAGTTCGTCGACCGACGCCGATCCCGCGGGTGAAGAGTCCAGCGATACTGACACCACCGACGCCCCGGTCGAGGAGGGCGTCGACGAGACCGCGGATGGCAGCGATGCCATCACCGCCGACGATGAGACCGTTGAGGTCGTCGAGGGTGGCACGATTCGCATGGCGCTCCAAACAGAAGCCGATGCCCTCAACCCGACCAACACACCGCTGAATCGAGCTCCGATCCTGCTTGCGACAGCGATCTTCGACACGCTCGTCGTGGTGGGCGAGGACAACGAGTGGCACAACAACCTGACGGAGAGTTGGACTCCCAACGAAGGGTTCACCAGCTGGGAAGTGAAGATGCGCGATGGCGTGGTCTTCTCCGACGGAAACGTGATGGACGCGGATGCGGTCATTCGAACCTTTGAGGCCTTCCTCGCCGATCCGCTCACGTCGCTGGTCTTCCGACCCGCCTTTGATCCGGAGGTCCCGATCGAGAAGATCGATGACATGACATTCCAGCTCAATCCCAAGGGGCCAAACGCGTACCTGCCGTTCTACTTTGCAGAACAGTTGGGGATGATTGGTTCGCCCGCATGGCTCGATGCACGAGATGAGAACCCCGAACTCGATCAGATGCCGATCGGTGCGGGTCCGTACATGATCTCCGAGCGCATTCAAGACCAGAAGACCGTTCTCGTCCGCAATCCGAACTACTGGGGTGAGCCGGGTCTCATCGAAACCTTCGAGTTCTTCCCGGTCTCACAGGAGTCAGCGCGGACCGATCAGTTCCTCTCGGGTGACGTCGAGCTCATGCACGGCACCGACGCCGAATCGATTCTCCGCCTGCGCGACGAGGGCGATTCGATCATCCGCATCGAGGACAGCAGCGGCGAAGAGTTCAACCTGGTGATGAACGCTCAGGTGCCACCGTTCGACGACATCCGAGTCCGCGAAGCTGCGACCGCTGCATTCCCGAAAGAGCAGTACCTCGAGTTCATCTCCGAGGGAACGTCGCTCGAGGCGGACTCGTTGTTCTCCACCGACACGTTGTGGAACGTTCCCGGGCTCGAGCAGGCCGATGACCGACCCGAGGTCGCCGAGCCGTTGATCGCGGCGTATTGCGCCGATGTTCCCGATCAGTGCACCGATGGCAAGGTCAACATCGAGTACCAGACCGATGGACCGAGCGCGGCGCTCGAACGAATTGCGACCGTGGTGCAGGACGGCTGGGAACCCTTCTTCAACATCGAGGTCCAGGTCATCCCGAACGACATCCACATTCAAGATGTCATCTTCGGGCAGTACGACGTGGCTACCTGGCGTTATCACGGGTTCAGCGATCCAGATGTCGATACTGCGTTCCTCTCGTGCGAGACGATCCTTGCGCTCTCCATCAACTGGGCTCGGAACTGCAACGAAGAGCGTGATGCCTTGATGGCAGAGCAGCGGGCGACCACCGATTACGACGCCCGTTACGCGATCTGGACGGAGATTCAAGAGAACTTCCGCGATTCGTTCCAGTACATCACGATCACCCACACGAATTGGACGGTGGGAGCGTCGCCATCGGTTGGCGGGTTGTGTGATGCGGTAGCCCCAGATGGGGCGGAGATTCCGTGCCAGGACAAGGGTGTGGTGCGTCTGCCGCAACTGTTCCTCACGAACTGAGCGGGCAGGATCCGGGGGCATAATTCATGAAGTTCGTTGCGACTCGACTGGTGCAGATGGTGCTGGTCGTTGTCGCGGTGACGTTCCTCGCGTTTGGGGCGATGAATTTCCTGGGAGACCCGCTGTTCAACATTCTGGGTCCGATCGCCAGCGAGGACGCTGGTCCAGAGTTTGCCGAGATCCGGGCCGAGGCTCGTGCCGAGTATTACCTCGATGACCCATTCGTCGTTCGTTACGGGCGTTGGCTGGGCGACATCGTGCAGGGCGATTTCGGCCGCAGTTTCAAGAACGAGACCAACGTCAGCACCGATCTCAAGAACAAGTTGCCCATCACGATCTTCTTGATGGTCTACGCACAAGTCATCGCGGTGGTGATTTCGATTCCTTGGGCGCTGTGGTCGGCCTCCAAGGCATACCGGGCGGTCGACAAGGCGAGCACGGTCATCTCGTTCAGCATGTTGGGGGTACCCGTCTTCGCGCTCGCGGTGTTGTTGTTCTGGATATTCGCGGTCAAGTGGCAGGTCTTTCCCACGAGGTATGACGACACCGACTTCTTCTCCAAGTTGAACTCGATGTTCCTCGCCGCACTCACGCTCGCCGTTCCGCTGATCGCGACCTACCAAAGGCTGCTGCGCACCGACCTCATCTCGACGCTGCAGGAAGACTTCATCGCCGTTGCTCGAGCGAAGGGATTACCGCAGTGGTGGGTCTTGTTTCGCCATGCGCTCCGGCCCTCGATGTTCTCGATGTTGACCGTCTTCGGTATTCAAACCGGGGCGCTGATCGGTGGCTCGCTGATCGTCGAGCAACAATTCAGTATTCCGGGGATCGGTGCGGCCGTCGTCGAAGCGATCATTCGCGACGATTTCCCGGTGGTGCTCGCGATCGTGGTCATCGTCTCGGTGATTTTCGTAGTCGTCAACTTCTTGGTCGACCTCCTGTACAGCTTCCTCGACCCTCGGGTGCGCCTCGATGGCTGAACTCACGCCTGACGTCGTCGCAGCGGCTCCCGAAGAGCCCGTCCTTCCCGATCCGCCATCGATCGCCAAACAACTCGGGCTGGGCTTTTGGATAAGCGTCGGCTTCCTCGGTCTGATCGTTGCGCTGGCAGTACTCGCCCCGGTCTTGCCGATCGCCGACCCCAACGAAACTGCGGTTGGTGGCAAGTTCGAGAGCCCGAATCCGGGGCTCTGGTTTGGTGCTGATTCGACGGGGCGAGACGTCTTGGCGCTCACGATCTGGGGTGCTCGGATCTCTTTGCTCGTCGGGTTCCTCGCCATCATGATCGGTTTCCTCGTCGGTGGCACGCTCGGTTTGGTCTCGGGGTACTTCCGAGGTGTGTTCGACAAGATCGTGTCGTTCGTCTTCGTGACGTTGCTTTCGTTTCCGGCGCTGATCCTCGCAATCCTGATCACGACCCTCCTCGGCCGAACGGTCTTTTGGATCTCGCTCAGCTTGGGCATCCTCGCCATCGCTCCTGTTGGGAGACTTGCTCGTGCCCAAACCCTCGTGTTCGCCGAGCGAGACTTCGTCACGGCGGCGAGGATTCTTGGAGCGAGCGACAAGCGGATCATCATGAAGGAGCTGCTCCCGAACGTGGTGATCCCGATGTCGGCACTGGCGTTGCTCGGCATGGGTATCGCCATCGTCGCTGAAGGCACGTTGGCCTTCCTCGGGATATCGGTCAGCGGTGGTCTCAGCTGGGGAAAACAGATCTTCGAGGCGGGGAGTTCGGCGCGAAATCTCCAAGACGGACCGCATGCGGCGCTCTTCCCGATCGGTGTGGTGTTTCTGACGGTGCTGAGCCTCAATTACGCAGGTGATCGCATCCGAGAAGTCTTCGATGCGAAAGAGCTGGCGCTCTGATGGCACTTCTCGAGCTCGACAAGTTGGCGGTGACGTTCAATACCCCAAAGGGACCCGTATACGCGGTGTCGGAGGTGAGTTTGGAGGTCTCGAAAGGCGAAGCGGTCGGCATCGTGGGCGAGTCTGGTTCGGGGAAGTCCGTGACGGTGAAGTCGCTCATGGGCCTGCTGCCGCGGACCGCTGCAATCGGCGGCACGGCCACGTATGACGGCCTCGACATCTTCAACCTGCCGAAAGACCGCAAGAAGCACTTCTACGGCGTCGACATCGCCATGGTGTTCCAGAATCCAATGACCTCGCTCAACCCCGTCAAACGGATCGGTGAACAACTGACCGAGGGCATGCGATTCCATCGCAGTCTCTCCAAAGATGCATCCACAGCGCGCGCACTCGAACTGCTGAATCTGGTTCGAATTCCCGACCCGAAAAAGCGGCTACGGCAATACCCCCATGAGCTGTCCGGAGGAATGCGGCAACGGGTGGTCATCGCGATGGCGCTGGCGAACGACCCCGCGCTCTTGATCGCTGACGAACCGACGACCGCCCTCGATGTGACGGTGCAACGAGACATCCTCGACCTGCTCGACAACCTTCGTCGAGACCTCGACATGGCCCTGATTCTCATCACGCATGATCTCGGCGTCGTCAAGGACAGAACGGACAAGATCGCCGTCATGTACGGCGGCCGGTTGATGGAACGAGCGCCGACCACGGCGGTGTTCGTCGACACGGCGCATCCCTACACGGAGGCTCTCCAGCGTTCGATCCCAGACATGTCGATGCCGCGTGGGACTCGCCTCGATCCAATTCCCGGCAGCCCTCCCGATCTGGCAATCGTGCCGGCCTCGTGCCCTTTCGCTCCTCGCTGCTCCTATGCCACCGACGAGTGTGTGACGTCGATGCCGATGCTCGAACAGACGCCAGCCAGCAAAGAACACTCCTATGCGTGTTTTCATCCGTTGGGATCCGCAGCACGCGTTTCACTAGGAGATGCCTGATGGTTGGCGTGGGACGAGACATGTTGCGCGACGGTGAACCCCTCATCCGGGTCGAAGACCTGGTCGTGGAGTTCCCGGCACCGGGTGGTGGCCGCCTCCAAGCTGTCTCCGACGTGTCCTTCGACGTGATGGAGGGTGAGACGCTCGGCATCGTGGGTGAATCTGGCTGCGGAAAGTCAACGACGGCGAAGGCGGTGATTCAGATGCCGCGCCCCACGACGGGGGGCGTGTTCTACCGAGACACCGATCTGACACAACTCGACAAGGATGCGCTGCGGGCAACGCGCACCGATCTCCAGATGATCTTTCAGGACCCGATCTCCGCGCTCAATCCGCGGCGTTCGATCTGGGACATCATCCGTGAAGGTGTCGAAATCTGGGGTACGAGCGGCGCGTGGGGGGAGGCCCGCCTGATCGAACTCATCGAATCGGTGGGTATCGATCCGCAGTACAAGGATCGAAAGCCGTTCCAGTTCTCGGGCGGCCAGTGTCAGCGAATCAGTATCGCTCGTGCCTTGGCCCTCGATCCCCGAGTACTGATCTGCGACGAGCCGGTCAGCGCGCTCGACGTTTCGGTGCAGGCGCAGATTCTGAACCTCCTCGATGATCTGAAGACCGAACACGACCTGACGATGTTGTTCATCAGCCATGACCTCGCAGTCGTTCGCAACGTGAGCGATCGGGTCATGGTGATGTATCTGGGGCGGATCGCAGAGGTCGGCGATGCCGACAGCCTCTTTGACAACCCTGCGCACCCGTATACCCAGGCGTTGCTTGCCGCGGTGCCCGGATCCAACATCGACGCTGATGCTTCGCTGTCGGGAGAGCTTCCTTCGCCACTTGATCCGCCCACGGGTTGCCGCTTCAACACCCGCTGCCCCCATGCGACGGAGGTCTGTGCGACCACGATTCCAGAGTTCACGCAGCACGGGTTGGATCACTGGGTCGCGTGCCATCACCCGCAGTCGACGCCGGTTGCCATCCGCTGACCATCGATGTGAACAACGTGGTCGCGACCTCACGGTTGGCGAATCAGCTGGTAGCGTTTCTCTGCTATGAAGCGACCGGACAAAGTTGTACGGTCAAATACCCTTTGGAGGGGAACAGTGAAGAAACTTCTCACGATCCTTGCCATGCTCGCGACCTTCAGTCTTGTTGCCGCAGCATGTGGATCTGACGCAGAAACAGCAGTCGACGTCGTCGATGACGCCGTTGACGATGCAGCTGACGCTGCTGAAGACGTCGTCGATGACGCCATGGACGAAGCTGACGACGCCATGGACGAAGCAGATGACGCCATGGCCGACGGCGAAGACGCCATGGACGAGATGGAAGAGCACGACTCGCTCGGTGACGGAAGCCTCGGCACCGTCGTCGTCGAAGCTGGCGCTGAAGTCCAGATTCGTTCGCTCAACGCCATCACCGGCGATGTTGCGTTCCTCGGCGTTCCCAACCAGCGTGGCGTCGAACAGGCCGTCGCCGACTATGGCTCGATCAAGGGTTTCGACGTTACCAGTGGCGCCGGTCTCGACGATCTCTGCTCAGCTGACGGTGGCGCTGCTGCTGCCCAGCAGATCATCGCTGACGAGCAGATCGTCGGAATCATCGGCACGTCGTGCTCGGGCGCTGCCTCAGCAGCTGCACCGCTCATCGGCGACGCCGGACTCGTGATGATCTCCGGATCGAACACCGCACCGGCACTCACCTCCGACCTTGCGGGTAACGCTGGATCCGACTACGTGCCTGGTTACTACCGCACCGCGCACAACGACCTGTTCCAGGGTGCCGCCATGGCTGACTACGCGTTCAACACGCTGGGTCTCACTTCCGCTGCAGCGATTCACGATGGAGACACCTACACCCAGGGTCTCTCGCAAGCGTTCTCCGATGCCTTTGAGGCACTCGGCGGAACCATGACGGCATTCGAGGCAGTCGCCAAGGGCGACACCGACATGGTGCCAGTCCTTACCGCCGTTGCCGCTGGTTCGCCCGATGGTCTGTTCTTCCCACTGTTCCAGCCGGAGAGCGACTTCCTCGCCGACCAGGTGCGCACGGTCTCGGGCCTCGAGGAGGTCACGCTGTTGTCGGCTGATGCCAGCCTCAACTCCGACTTCTTCGCACTCGAAATCAGCGAGGACATCCACTTCTCCGGTCCGGACACTCGATTTGGTGAGAACCTCAACGAGAGCACCGGCAAGACCGCTGCAGAGGTGCTGGCCGACTACGAAGCAGCCAACGGCGAAACGCCAAGCGCTCCGTTCTGGGGTCACAGCTACGACGCAGCGGCCATCCTGATGGATGCCATCGATGCTGCATCGCACATCGACGCCGACGGCAACCTCGTGATCGACCGCCAGGGCGTTCGCGATCACCTCAACTCGGTCAGCGGCTACTCGGGTGTCATCGGCACCATGAGCTGTGATGAGTTTGGTGACTGCGGTTCGCAAAAGATCACCATCGTTCACCACCTCGACTCCACCCTCGAGTTCGAGGCTGCAGCTGAGCAGGTCGTCTTCGAGTTCGCTCCGAACTAAGCGGTTCGAAAGACACCCGGACGGAATATTCCGTCCGATTTGATTGATTGCGTGACCCCGCCCATTCTCTGTGGGCGGGGTCACCGCTTTTTGATCCACGCGCATGGGCTCATTGGGCCCAGTCTCCGTAGTCACCGTCGACTACGGAAGAAAGAAGAGTAACGATGACCACTGCAGTTCGAGCCAAGGGAAGTCAGAAGACTGGCGTCGATTGGTTCTTGTTTGGCATGCGAGTTGTGTTGCTCGCAGTGATCGCATTCGGCTTGTTTGCCTTTGTCTGGCAACAGTTGGACAATCAGAATCCACTCGCCCGGCAGATCAACCCCGATGCAACCGGCCTCACCGCCGACCAGTTCAAGGGTCTCCTCGTCACTGGCCTCAGCCAGGGAGCGATGTACGGGCTCATCGCTCTCGGTTATTCGATGGTCTACGGCGTCTTGGGCTTCATCAACTTTGCCCACGGCGAGGTCTTCATGCTCGGAGCGTTCTCCGGGTTCATCACCAGCACCCAACTCGATCAGGCCGGCTGGTGGGAGGACTACTTCCTCGCCTCGGTCCTCTTCTCTGTCGTCGTGGCGATCCTGGTTTCCACGACCGCTGCCGTGGTCATGGAGAAGGTGGCGTATCGGCCGCTCCGTGGTTCTCCCAGACTCATTCCGCTGATCACCTCGATCGGAGTGTCCTTCTTCATCCAGAACGCCGTGATCGTTCTGTTCGGGCCCGGCGCAAAGAGTTACCCCCGTCTGCCTGAATGGTTGACAGATCGCTACTCGATCCTCACCTTCGAAATCGAGGGCACGAAGATCATGGTGCTCGTCGTCGCATCCATTTCGATGGCGGGCCTTTGGTACTTCGTCGAGCGGACGAAGACGGGCAAAGCGATGCGAGCCGTCGCCGAAGATCGTGAGATCGCTGCGCTGATGGGCATCGATGTCAACAAGACAATCGTGACCACGTTCGCCGTAGGCGGCGCCATGGCCGGTGTGGCCGGCATCCTCTGGGGCCTGCTGTTCAAGTCGGTCATCGCAACGACGGGCTTCCTCCCCGGAATCAAGGCCTTCACCGCTGCAGTCGTCGGTGGTGTCGGCAACCTCGGTGGTGCCATGGCCGGTGGTGTCTCACTCGGTAGCGCCGAGGCGCTTGCACCGCTCATGCTCCTCGAGCCTCTCGGGATCAACGGCGTGTCACAGCTTCGAGACGCCGTCGCGTTCACGTTGCTGATTCTCGTCTTGCTGATCAAACCAACCGGCCTGTTCGGTGAGAAGTTGTCGGGAGATGATCGGGCATGAGTGACGTGACTACACAGATCGACGACGTGGTCGACACGATCGACGAGATCACCAAGGGTGCCTTCGACGTCGACTGGCGCCGTATCGTCCGCAGCGGAAATCTCCTGGGCCTGTCGATGGTGTTCATCGCACTTTCGGGAATGCCAGTCGGCCTCGACGAGCGCGAGGTCATCGATGGTGTCATCTCGTTGGGGTATCTCGCCCTTCTGCTCAGCCCGCCGATCTTTGGCTGGAACGTGGGCAAGGAGGTCGTCCTCGAGGGGATGACGGCAACCAAACGTGGCGCACGCGACATCGTCGCCGGTGCTGCAGTCGGCGCCATCGGTGGCTTGTGGACGGCCTTGTTGGTTGTTCTCGTCGACAACTTCAACCTCCGAGACCCGCTGGTCAACTGGAGCCCGGACCTCTTGTCGATGTTGACCTTCGGTCGGTCGATCGGCTTCGGCGTCGTCATGTGGGTGGTCCTCTCTGCCCTCGTCGCTGCAGCGGGCGCAGGGTTGCACCTGCTGGCGCCACGCATTCGCCGTGCCGTCATGGTCATGGTTCTCACCGTCATCGGCGTGTCGATCTTCCAGTCGCTGATCGATGATCTCGTCGGTGGTGTTGGTGAATCGATCGCCGATCCGGGCCGCCTGTCCGAATTCTTCGGCGAGGGAGACACCCCTCGTCCTCGAGTCGACTCGGTGTTCGACGGCCTGATCGATTTCATCTACGCCCAACGTGGCGGCCTGACCATCGCCGGAGCCATTGTCCTGGCGCTGATCTCTGGGGGACTTTCGCTGTCGGGGCGCGGTCGAATCGCCAAGGCGAAAGCCAGCTACAACGCGAAGTCTGGACCTGAGCGCACTCGCCAGACGTCGATCATGATCGCCATCACGGCCGTGCTCTTGATCGTGCTTCCGTTCTTCATGGGTCGCATCACCCAAGACTTGTTGGCGAACGTCGGCATCTTCTTGCTGCTTGCGCTCGGGCTGAACATCGTGGTCGGCCTCGCCGGCATCCTCGACCTCGGCTACGTCGCCTTCTTCGCCGTCGGCAGCTACAGCGTGGCGGTCTTGACGGTCGAGAGTCGGCCCGAGTCGTGGCCCGATTGGATGCCGACGCTCAACGGCCCGTTCTTGTGGCTCGTGGCGATGCTCATCACCGTTGTCATCTGTGGGCTCGTCGGGCTGTTCATCGGCGCACCGGTCATCCGGATGCGTGGCGATTATCTGGCGATCGTGACACTGGGATTCGGCGAGATCATTCGCCTGCTGTTCCTCTCCGATTGGCTCGGCGGCTACTTCAACGCAGCACAGGGCATCACCCAGATCCCCGGTGCCGACTTCGGTCCGCTGGGCGAGGCCACCGGCACGAGTCCGCGCTCGATCTTCTACCTCGTGCTGTTCTTCGCAGCAATTTCGATCTACGTGTCGTGGCGTCTCGAGCGCTCGCGAATCGGGCGAGCGTGGATGGCGGTTCGCGAGGACGAGAGCGTCGCCGAAGCAATGGGCATCAACACGGTCAATGTGAAGCTGATGGCGTTCGTGGTGGGCGCTGTGCTCGCCTCGTTTGCGGGGGCGATCACGTCCGTGAAGGTCGGCTCGGTCTTTCCGACGAGCTTCTTGATCCTGGTCTCGATCATCATCTTGGTCGTCGTGATCGTCGGCGGCATGGGCAACATCCTCGGTGTGATCGCAGGATCGTTCGTGCTGATCGGTGTTCTCGGAGGTCCACGACAGCCTGGCCTGCTCTCCGAGTTCAGTGAATACAAGTTGCTGATCTACGGAGCGTTGCTGATTTGGATGATGCTCCAGCGACCAGAGGGGCTCATACCAAACGTGCGTCGAAGTCGAGAGTTGCACCAAGACGAGTTCTTGCAAGATGCCTGGCTCAAGGGCGAGGTCGATTCCGACGAGGATGACGAAGCACTAGCCACGGAGGTGGCACCCTCATGAGCGAAACCATTCTCGATATCAAGAACCTCAGCGTGACGTTCGGCGGGCTTCACGCTCTCAAGGACCTGAACTTCCACGTCGACGAGGGAGAAATCGTCGGCGTGATCGGACCGAACGGCGCCGGCAAGACGACGTTCTTCAACATGATCAGTGGCATGGTCACCCCGACCTCTGGTGAGATCTTGTTCGAAGGCAAGTCGTTGATCGGGCTCGATCCGAACCAGGTCACCCAACGCGGAATCGCACGAACGTTTCAGAACGTGCGGCTCTTTGCGAACATGACGATTGCCGAGAATGTCATGGTCAGCCAACACTGCCGTTCGAAGCAGGGCGTCTGGAGCACGCTGTTCAACACGAAGGCGTTCCAACAAGAAGAGCGAGAAATTCGCGAGCATGCCGAGAAGGTGCTCGGGTTCTTCGGATCTCGACTGATTGGCTACCGACTCGAGCAGCCCGCGTCCGTTCTGAGCTACGCAAACCGGCGACGCCTCGAAATCGCGCGTGCGATGGCCACCAGACCGCGGCTGTTGTTGCTCGATGAGCCCGTTGCCGGAATGAATCCGAAGGAGTCGGCCGAACTCACCGAACTCATCGGGAAACTGCGCAGCGAGTGGGGTTTCACCATCGTGATGATCGAACATGACATGAACGTGGTGCGAGACGTTTCCGACCGAGTGGTCTGCCTTGACCACGGCGAGACCCTCGCCCAGGGCAGTTTCGAGGAAGTCTCGAGCAACCCAGAGGTCATCGAGGCCTACTTGGGCCGACCATTGGAGAAGCAGTCATGAGTGATACCAGCTCCACCGACAGCAAGTCCACGGAAACGCGCACGCCGATCCTCGAGTTCCGCAACATCAACACGCACTACGGCGCGGTGCACATCCTGAAGGATGTGAACCTTTCGATCTATCCGGGTGAGATGGTGTCGTTGCTCGGTGGAAACGCCAGCGGCAAGTCGACCACGCTCAAGACGTTGTTGGGCATGGTCACACCGACGAGCGGCGAAGTCGTGCTCGACGGTGAAGTCGTGAACGACAAGCCCACGTCGTATCGCGTTGAGCGCGGTGTGACGATGGTGCCGGAGAACCGTCGGCTCTTCAAACGCCTCAGCGTTCTCGAGAACCTCGAGCTCGGCGCCTATTTGAGAAACGACAAGGCGGGAATCGCCAGCGATCTCGAGCGCATCTACTCGATGTTTCCTCGAGTGAAAGAGCGTCTCAATCAGAAGTCCGGAACGCTGTCCGGTGGCGAACAGCAGATGGTGGCCATGGGCCGAGCGCTCATGGCACGGCCCCGGGTCCTCTTGATGGATGAGCCATCGATGGGACTTGCTCCCGCCCTGGTGCAAACCAACTTTGAGCTGATTCGTCAGATTCACGAAGAGGGCATCGCGATCTTCATGGTCGAGCAGAACGCCAACATGGCACTTTCGCTCGCTGACCGTGGATGGGTACTTCAAACCGGTCGCGTCGTGCTCGACGACACCGCGGAGAACCTGCTGGCGAATCCCGACCTGCGCAAGTCGTACCTGGGCGAGGCAACCACCTCACCCTGAGGATCGTCAGCGCACTTGCAGGGGAGCTGAGGCGTCGAGACGCTCTGCGACGGAGTTCGCCGACGCTTCGGTGAGGTGTTCGACGAGGCGTTCGCGGATGTCCTCGGGAAGGAGGTCGCCGTGATCGGCGATCACGAGCGCCAGCTCCTCGAGACCGCTCAGCACACACGCGAGAACTCCGGTGCTGACAGCATCGGGGTTTGCGCCGCCGAGTCCGAGGTATGCAGCGCAGAGCTGTCCGGTTCGCGCCGGCGCTGCTGAACCGGCGAGCGCATCGATGAATTCGACTCCGTCGCTCAGCAGAGCCAACCCGAGGAGCAGCGTCGAACCATCGGTTTCCTCAGCTGTTGCGCTGATGAGTCTCTCCCACACTCGAAGTTCGCCGTCGTCGGCAACGACCTCGGTGGCGTGACCAATAGCCGTCCGCAGATTCCCAAGATCGAGGTGTGCACGTGTTGCCAGACGGGCGAGGTCGTGGCGACGGTCGCGCGTCAGACGGTCGTGATGGGGCGAGTTCTGGGATCGGTCGATCACGTCGCGTGCTCTGCCAGCGTCACCGGAGTCGAGAGCAGCTGAGGCAACGATGACGGCTGCGCGTGTGCTGCCAGGCCACAACTTGATGCTGTGTTCGGCATCGGTCACGGCAGCGGCGAGGTCGCCCCTGCGAAGGTGTGCCTCTGCCGCAATGGCAAGAGCGGCCGCGGTCGTGTTGTGAAACGATTGTGCATCGTCCAACTCGAGCCCGAGGTCGACTTGGCCGGCACAAAGACTGCGGGCGTAGTCAACCGCATGTGGTGCGCCACCGGTGTCGTAGAACTGCTGGCGGAGCTCGCCGTGTGTGTCAACGGTATCGAGGTCGTCGCGCGTCTCGCGGAGCAACGTCGCGGTGTCCGCGCTGGCGTTCGTGGCGAAGACTTGCTCGATGGTGGTGAGGTGAGCTCGATTCAGATCGGACCGGCTGACGAGGGTGACCACAAGTCGCTCATCGTCAGCGGATGCCGCTTCTGGTGCCATCGCAACAAGTTCGTCGATGGTGAGGTGTTCCGCCAGCACGGGCCACGGATCGAGTTCACGGGGTAGGTTCGCGACCTGGCGACGTGCCGTCTCGAGGTCGCCGACGCGAAGCGCCGCTTCGAAGACGATTCGAGCGCGGGTCTGGGCGGCGAGGTGGTCGGTGAGGAGAGGTTGCGCGGACGATCGATGCTCGTAGTCATTTGCTGTCGAAACGATCTCTGCAAGACGATTCTCACGTCGAAGAGCCTCAGCCAGCACGGCGCCGGCAGCGGCGTCGGCGGGGATGAGTTCGAGCGTTGTCTTCGCGGCCGAGATTGCGTCATCGAGATTGTCGGCTTTCAACGAGAGTTCGGCCACCAACCCGTACATCACGGCTCGAACGGTGTCGGAGGAATTTTCCATGGACGAGTGGAGGACCTCGATTGCTCGCAGGGTCTCGTTGGGGTCGGTGGACGCGCCCTTCAACGCACGGGCAAGTTGCACCGCGTTGGTTTCGGAAGGGTCCGTTTCGAAGCCACGCCGGGCCACTTCGAGGTTTCGTTTCGCTTTCTCGGCGAGGTCGACCACGTCCTCGTCATAGCCCAGATGGCGGATCGACAGGTTGGTGATGAGGGCGGTGATGAGAGGTGTGCCGTCTCGTCGCTCGACTTGTTCGTGGAGTGCTCCGACGAAGTGGACATCGTTGGGATCAGCGATTCGCCGGGCGGTGAACGAGTGGGTCTCGGTCCCGTCAGCGCGAATGTTGCGTAGCGGCAAGCCATAGGACGTGTAGAGCCCGTGGTAGGTAGCAAGCATCGCTCGAAGTGACTTCGGGTCCGAGCATTCCAGTCGTTCGTCACCGTCGATCCACAACATGTACGCGGCATCTGTGCACGCTTCGAGTGCTTGGTTTCGGGCCCACGCAAAATCGTTGCGCCACTCGATTTCTGTGACGTTGGCACCACGGGAGCGAGCGATGTCGACCGTTCGATCAAGCGATCCGGTATCGAAGATCTCAACCCGGTCGACGACCGCATCGAGCGAGTCGAGGCAGTCGCCAATGTTGTCTTGTTCGTCGCGGACGATCAATGCCGCGACGAGGAGGGGCTGAGTGAGATCCCTCGGCGTGATCACCCTTCTCTGGCACTCACGACTGTGCGCGATCGTGACACCGTGTGGCCGCACGAACTCGTCGACGAGCATCATCCCTGGTCCAAAGCCCGCACGAGCGGCCAACGCAGCGAGCTGTGGGCCCGAACCGACTGCACAGATGAGATCCTCTGCCTCAACCTGGTCGGAGCGAGTTGGCGCAACGGCGACCAACCCGGTCTCGGTGTGGGCTGCGATGAGCGAGTCGAGCGAAGCCTGATCGATCGTGACGTCGTCGTGAATCACCAGTACGGATCCGACGAGATCGTCGAGGATCGTCGAAAGCGCGGCGCCGGTTCTCTCGTGCGTTTGATACCCACGATCGGCGGCCCGATCGACGGCGGTTGCACCCGGCGGGGTTGCCTCGATCACGAGTATCTGATCTGGCCTCTCGACAAACGTCTCGAGCCTGCGAGCTGCCGTCAAGGTGGCAGAGGTGGGTCCGTGGGCGAGCTGGACAATTGTTGCAGGGTGACTCGACGAGTGGGCCATGTGATCCATTCGACGCAAGCACATCTCGGTTGATTCGCTCGGCCTAGTACTACCCATCCAGGTTGGTTTGGGGCCTGGATGTGTCACTGGCCCTCATCGCACGTGATTCGTCCGCCGATGGGGCGCAATGACGGACTCTTCGGCAACGAGCTCATCTGTACCGGTCAGCGTGCTCTTGTACGTGCACAACGGCGAGCCATACCTGACCGAAGCCCTCAACTCGATCCTCACACAGTCACATGCGCACTTTGAATTGTGTGTCGTCGACGACGGATCGACCGACCAAACAGCCGATCTCCTTGCGACAGTGGCGGCCACCGACTCACGCGTCCGCGTGAAACGTCAAGAAGCGAAAGGCCGTCAACGACTGCACGAGACGTTCAATTCGTGTCTCGCAATGGCGCGGCACGACCTCGTGGCGATAGCGAACGCTGATGACATCTGGCGGACGGACAAACTCGAGCGGCAACTCGCCGCTTTTGATGAAGATCCCGACCTCGACGTTTGTTACCACGAGGCCACGTTCATCGATGCTGACAGTCGAGTGCTCTGGGGAGGCTTTCGCCGGTACGACTCGCCCTACGACACCGCACCGCCACGACCGTGGCAGTTCGTCTCGGGCAACCCCGTCCCCAATCCGACGGTGATGTTCAAACGAGCAATCGTTCGTCGCATCGGCCTGCAAGAGGTGGGTGACATGCACGATCACCAGTTCTGGTTCAAGGCAACGGTCGCCGGGTGCCGGTTTCGAGGCTTGCCGCAGCGCCTGATTCGCTATCGCCTGCACGAAGCAAGCCACTCGACGGCGTCGAACCGCCAAGAGGCAATCCAGTCGGCGCACCGAGCCTGCGCGACAGAGATGATCGACCGTTACGCGATCGAAGAATTGGTGCCAGAGCTGCAACTGGTCGACTCCCAAGACAGTGATTCGATCGCCTGGGCGCACAGTCTCATCGCTGGTGCGTTGTGGGCAGAGGGTGCTTTCGACAAGGCGGGTGAGTGTTGGCGCGAGGCTCACCGATGGTCGAACGATCCGGCGGTTGTGTGCGGACTAGGTCTTGTGGCACTGCGAAACGGACTTGATCGTGATGCCGCACGCCTTCTTCGAGTCGCCGCAGATGCAGGCGTTGGGCATGCTCAGGCGGCGCTGGCTGGTCAGGTCGATCTGGACACGATGTATCCGCCGAAATGGCACGGCAGGGAGCCCTCGATTGCCGCGCTGGTTGAACAGACCGATCGGTCGGGTTTGTCCAACGATCGAGAACGACGCCCAGATCCATTCGACATCGTGCTCGTGCTTCCCGAGGCATCGAATGGTGCGCCCGATCTTCCGGACCGAATCGCTCGTGACCTGTTGAGCGTCTCCAATGGGTCGGCCCATCGGATGGTCGGCCTTGCCTCAGATCCAGGCGGCGTCGATGCTCTTGCGACAGCGTATGGCCTGGCGTGTGAGCAGAACCCTGCGCTGGGGGACTCGCTGCACCTCGAAGTTGATGTTGTGCCTGCTGGTCAACGCGAGTCGGTGATCGCCGCACACAGGCTGGACGGGGCTGTCATCCAGTTGTGATCAGCTCGGAACGCGAAGCAGCTTGCACGATGAGCGGCTCGTCGAGCGAACCCAAAAGATTGCCGAGCTTGAAGAGCTTGGATGCTGCTTCATAGGCAGTGTCAGGGATTGCTGAACCGTCGGTGGCCGATGCCAGTCCAGCTTCCAAGGTTGCGACGGCGTCGTTGAATAGCCGCTCGAGTTCGCCGCGATCGGATGCGGCGTGGCGAATGTCGGCGAGAAACTTCGGCTTTGGCCCGCGTTTGAGTTCGAGTCGAGCGGTTCCGAGACCTCGGATCATCGACGTGCGAACGATTCCTTGAACGGTGAGGTGATGGTCATGTTGGGCCGCAGCGGTTTCACAGAAGCGGAGTTGATAACCCAGTTCTTCCAAACGGAGTGAGAAATCGACATCTTCAACAGCGGGGAAGTCGAACCACGGGTCGAACCCCACCTCTTTGGCTGCGGTGCTGTCGACGCTGAGATTGCAGGTGGCTCCAAGGCCGGCCGACAGTAGATCCCCATCGTCGAACAGGGGGTAAGAGAACAGCAGGGGCACCTCGGTGAGCAGCCGGCCGAGCGGCTGATGGAGAAACTCCTCGACGAAGACGAAGGTGCCGATCACCATCGACATGGGATGTTCTGCCTGCACCCGCAGGTGCTCTTCGATCGCCTGCGGTGCCAGCAGTGTGTCGTCGTTGATGAACAGCGTGATTGGGGTGGTCACATGTTCGAGACCGAGATTTCGAGCCGCGCCCGGCCCGGAGTTCTTCTGCTCGAGGACCGTGAAGTTCGCGAAGGGTTCGGTTCGCTCTCTCAGCGTTGCGACGGTGTCGTCGGGCGACCCATCGTCGATCACGATCACCTCGAGGGCATCTGCGCCTACGGTTTGCCGCTCGAGATGTTCCAGGCATCGAACCATCACGTCGCGCCGGTTGTAGGTCGGAATCACGACGGAACACCGAGAGTCAGCCATGGTTGTCTTTCGGTTGGCCAGCGGTCGTGCTGAGCAACAAACCCCCCCGATTCAGGTGGTTGTGCCAGTGGACTTGCGGTTTTCCGACCGGAATTGGGCGGGGGTTGCGTTGGTGAGTCGCGCGAAACGGCGAGTGAAATTCGGCTGGTCGTAGAACCCGCACATGGTGGCGATTTCTGCGAGAGGGGTGTCTGTTTCGACGAGGAGTTTGGCAGCGGCGTCGACGCGAACACGAAGGACGTACTGCGTCGCAGATAGTCCAAACACCTTTCGCATCCGACGCTCGAGTTGCGACTCCGAACACCCCGCGAGTTCGGCCAAGGTCGAGACTCGGATCGTGCTCTGCAGGTTTTCGCGTACGTGCGCGACCACATCTTGCAGCCGTTCAAGGGCGATGTTCTCGGCGCTCGGTGCGTACAGGTCACGACTCACCGAGACGAGCCCCACCAACGTCGTGCGATCGGCCTCATCGGCCACGGGTAGCTTCGTGGTCAGGTACCACCCCAACTCTCCATTGGGGCGACGTATGAGCTCTAGCTGGTCGATCAGCGGTTCGCCGGTCTCGAAGACCTCGCGATCTTGCTCCTCGTACCGGTTGGCCAACTCCGCAACGAAGTGGTCGGTCGCTCGGGTGCCGATGACATCTCTCTTGGATCGTTTGCCCGTTCGACGAACGAACGCTGAATTCACCTCGACGTATCTGCCGTCGAGGTCCTTGACCGAGAACATCACGTTGATCAGCGTCTCGAACAACACGATGAGCTCGTTCTGACACGCAAACACGGCAGTACGGGCTTCCTTGTGCGGTTCGGTGGACATTGTGCGCCGGATCGTACAAGACCGTGGCGGTTCGCCCAAGCACGATGAGGAGATGACCCCCTCGCTCGATGTCGTCGACGCTGCGACGCTCGCCGATCCGGCCGTCGACCTGGTTCGAACCTGGCTGCGCCGAGCCGATGAGCTCGACAACCCTGTCGATCGTGCGACGATGAAGCAGCTCGAAGGTGTGGTGACGGACCCTGCTGGCGTCGCCTTCGTGATGCAGTTCGTCGATCGTGTGGTGCGACCGGACGACAACAGAGTGGCTGCGAAGCAATTGTCCTCCATTGTGGCGAACTCGACGTTGCCAGGGTTTCTCTCGCGCATCGACAAGGCACTGCTACGCGCAGGAGCGGTGATGGCACCTCGGCTGCCCGGGCTTGTGATGCCGTTGGCTCGCCGGCGAATGCGAGACATCGTGGGTCATCTCGTGGCTCCCGCCGAGCAAGACAAGCTGGCGAAACACCTCGCAGCAAAACGGACCGACGGCTATGCGTTGAACGTCAACCTCTTGGGTGAAGCCGTCTTGGGTGAACGCGAGGCGAAACGTCGGCTCGACGAGTTGCTTGGGCTGCTCGACCAACCAGACATCGATTACGTCTCGGTGAAGATCTCGGCTGTTGCATCACAACTGAATCACTTCGCCCACGCTGACAGCCTGCGTCGAGTCACCGAGCGGCTTCGGGTGCTCGTCGACAAGGCGTCATCGGTGGTGCCGCCAACGTTCGTGAATTTCGACATGGAGGAGTATCACGACCTTGATCTGACGCTTGATGCCTTCATGTCCGTGCTGGGCGAAGAACAGTATCTCGGCGTCGATGCGGGAATTGTTCTGCAGGCATATCTTCCCGATGCGTTTCCCGCGATGCAGCAGCTCGTCACGTGGGCCAACGAGCGACATGCCGCCGGGGGCGGTGAGGTGAAGATCCGATTGGTCAAGGGAGCGAACTTGGCCATGGAGAAGGTGGATGCGGCCATGCACGGATGGCCGCAGGCGCCGTTTGGCTCGAAAGTGGAGGCCGACGCCAGTTACAAGCGCTGTCTCGACTGGCTTCTCCAGCCCGAACGGATGGCGGGTGTACGACTTGGGCTGGCAAGCCACAACCTGTTCGACGTTGCATGGACACATCTGCTTGCTGAAGGCCGGGGCGTCGCCCATCGAGTGCAATTCGAGATGCTCCAAGGAATGGCGCCTGCCCAGGCAGCCACCGTCGCCGAGACGACGAGTACGTCGTCCTCGATGTTGCTGTACACGCCTGCGGTACGCCAGGAGGACTTCGACGTTGCGATCAGCTACCTGTTTCGGAGGCTCGAGGAGAACGCATCGGATGACAACTTCCTTCGGCATCTGTTCGACCTCACACCTCAGTCAGCTGCATTCGACGTGCAAGAACAGATCTTCCGAACTGCATTGGCGATGCGCGAGTCGATTCACGCAGGACCTCGTCGATCCCAGGACCGAAAGCAAACGCCCCAAGCTGCGTATGCGATTGGCGAACCATTTCTGAACGAGCCCGAGACCGACCCCGTCTTGCGGACGAATCGGGGGTGGATAGAAGAGGTCTGTTCGATGTCGGTCGAACCGGTCACCGCACCGCTGACCGATTCGATCGACGCGATCGACATGATGACGTCGATCGCGAAGAGTGCAGCGTCCGGATGGGCGGCTACATCGCTCTCCAGCAGGCAGGCGCTCATGCACCGGGTCGGAGATGAGCTCGCAGCGCGTCGTGGTCAGCTGATCTCGACCATGATGAGCGAAGCCAACAAGACGTTTGCCGAAGCCGATGGTGAGGTGGCCGAGGCGATCGACTTTGCCCGCTGGTACGGCGATCGTGCACTCGATCTCGACGCCCACGACGGCGTCTCGTTTCGGCCGTTGGGTGTCATCGGCGTGATCCCGCCGTGGAACTTCCCGGTTGCGATACCTGCCGGGGGAGTCACCGCAGGTCTCGCTTCAGGCAATGCCGTGATCTTCAAACCTGCGCCGGAAACCGAACGTTGCGCGGAGATCGTCGCCGAAGCGTGTTGGGCCGCAGGGGTTCCGAAGAATGTGTTGCAGTTCGTCCGCACGCCCGAGGACGCGGTTGGCCAGCATCTGATCACTTCGATGGATGGAGTGATCTTGACCGGAGCGGGGGAGACCGCCGATCTCTTTCGATCATGGAAGCCGGACATGAAACTCTTTGCCGAGACGTCTGGCAAGAACGTTTTGATCATCACGCCCAACGCAGACATCGATCTGGCCGTTGCAGATCTCACGACATCTGCGTTCGGGCACAGCGGACAAAAGTGTTCCGCGGCGAGCCTCGCCATTCTCGTTGGTGATGTCTACACCTCAGAGCGCTTCCGTCGTCAGCTCGTCGATGCCGTCGAGAGTATTGCGGTGGGCTCGTCGACCGATCTCGAAACCACCATGGGACCGCTCATCGGGCCAGCCAATGACCGCCTGCTGCGCGGGTTGCAGAGGTTGGACAGCGGAGAAGAGTGGCTGGTGCAGCCGAGATCATTGAACGCCGACAACAGCCTCTGGTCGCCAGGGGTTCGAATCGGTGTCTCGCCGGGATCGTGGTTCCACACAACCGAGTGCTTCGGGCCAGTCCTCGGCTTGATCGCCGCAACCACGCTGGATGAAGCCATCACCATCGCGAACTCGAGTGCATTCGGCCTCACCGGTGGAATTCACACGCTCGATCCAACCGAGATCGACGAGTGGATGGAGCGGATCGAGATCGGCAATGGATATGTGAACCGAGGCATCACCGGAGCGATCGTGCAGCGCCAACCCTTCAGTGGGTGGAAGGCGTCGTCCGTCGGTGGCGGAGCAAAGGCCGGCGGCCCCAACTACATCGCTCAACTCGGCACGTGGACGCAGGAGGGGTCTCGCCCTAACGATTATGCCGAGCGGTGGCGAGATCACTTCTCGATCGAGCACGACCCGACCGGCCTCTTTTGTGAGTCGAACGTCTTTCGTTACCGACCGCTGGATCGTATTGGCGTTCGCATCGGCCCCGAGGCGACCGGCCGTGACATCGCACTCGTGACCGCAGCAGCGCAGATCTGCGGCGTGACGATCGTCGAGAGTCACCACGAACGTGAAACCACGGCGGAGTTCGCGGCCCGCATCGGCGACCTCGAGGTCGAGCGCGTTCGTGTGCTCGGCGAGTCGGTCGATCATGCGCTTCATGCGGCCGCCAACGCAGCACAGGTACATCTTGCGACTGGGCCGGTCGTCGCTGCTGGTCGGATCGAGTTGCTGCACTATCTGCGCGAGCAGGCAATGTCGAGAACGCTGCATCGATTCGGGAATCTCACGGGCGCCCCCAAGAGCGTAGAGCGGTAGCGTCTCAGCCATGACGAAGAGCACACACGCTGCAGTTGCCGACGCCCGGAATGCCGAGGTGCAGATCTACATCAATGGAGAGTTCTTTCCACGAGACCAAGCCAAGATCTCTGTGTTCGACAGCGGCTTCTTGGTCGGCGATGGCATCTGGGAAGGTATCCGTTTGCATCACGGACACTTCGCGTTCATCGATCGACACATGGACCGACTGTTCGCCGGTGCAAAGGCGACCGACATCGACATCGGTAGTCGTGAAGAGATCGAGGCTGCTCTTCGCTCAACCGTCGAGCGAAATGACATGTACGACGATGTGCACGTGCGATTGATGATCACTCGTGGCGACAAGAAGACGCCATCGCAGCATCCGTCAAATGTGATCGGTGGCCCGAACATGGTGATCATCGCAGAACACAAGAAGGCTGACGCGAGCGTCGCTCACGAGGGCATCTCGCTCTTCACCGCCACCGTTCGGCGACCGGGTCCCGACGTGCTCGATCAGAACCTCAACTGCCACTCGAAGTTGCATGAGGTGATCGCTCTGATCCAAGCGGTTGGCGCCGGGGCCGACGAGGCGCTCATGCTCGATGTGAACGGAGCCGTGGCAACCTGCAACGCAACGAACTTCTTCATCGTGCGTCGAGGCGAGGTGTGGACATCGACCGGCTTCTACAACCTCCCGGGTATCACGCGGGCGCTCGTGCTCGAGACCGCACGGGCCAACGGCATCGTTGCCCTCGAGAAAGACTTTTCGCTCACCGATGTGTACGCCGCCGAAGAGGTATTCGTGACAGGAACGTTCGGTGGTCTGACCCCAGTGCACACGGTCGATGGGCGAACGATTGGTGATGGCTCCGGAATGGGTCCGATGACAACCCAACTGATCGACCTCTATCGAGCAGCCATCGACGCAGATCTCGCTGCACAATCCAACTCATGACGCTTCGCATCGCCCCAACACCATGACGCTTCGCATCGCCCCAACACCATGACGCTTCGCATCAACATGTGGTCCAGCCCACGCAACCTGTCGACGGCGATGATGTACTCCTGGCGCGAACGGTCCGACACGATCGTGTTCGACGAACCCATCTACGCCCACTACTTGCGTGTGACCGGTCGCCGTCATCCAGGAGATCTCGACGTGATGGCGTCGCAGGACACCGATGGAGATGCCGTCGTTCGCGACGTGATGCTGGCCGATTACGACAAGCCCGTGGTCTTCTTCAAACAGATGGCCAAACACCTGGTCGACATGGACCGATCGTTTCTTCCGAGCTTCACCAACATCTTGCTGACACGCGAGCCTCACGACATGTTGACCTCGCTGCAGAATCAACTGCCCGACGCCACGATCGCGGATACTGGCTTCCCAGAACTCATGGAGATTCTCGACACGCTGCGCAAGGCAGGAGAAGCTCCGGTCGTGGTCGATACGAGGATTCTGCTGGCGGATCCGCGCAGGGTTCTCGGCGCACTCTGTGACCGCATCGGGGTCGACTTCGAGGAGGCCATGCTCACTTGGCCAGCGGGACCCAAACCCGAAGACGGAGTATGGGCGCCGCATTGGTACGACGGAGTGCACAAGTCGACCGGGTGGCAGCCCTACGTCGACAAGGGTGCAGAACTGCTGCCTGGAGTTCGACCGGCACTCGAAGAGGCGCTTCCGATGTACGAGCGACTCCTTCCGTACCGCATCGAGTAGCTCACCGTTGGTTGATCTCGACGATCGGCGAGCGGCTGAAGTCTGGGGCCGGACCAGCGCCCATTGGTGTGTAAACCGATCCGGGCACCGAGATGTCTGCGACGTAGAGATCTCCGACCATCGGCTGATCGCGCAAGCCCAACTTCGGTAGGGCCAATGTCATGGTCGCATCGGCCTCGATGTAGATGCCTGGTGTTTCGCCTGTCGACGTATCGAGCCCGCTCGGTGCGTCGAGGGACAGAATCGGTGCGGGGTTGGCGATCATGGTCTCCAGCACAACTCTTGCTCGGCCTCGAGGGGCTCCCCTCAGCGAATAGCCGATCACTGCGTCGAGAATCAGTTCAGTGGGTTCTGAGGCGTCCTCGGCAAAGGCGACCCCCATTCGTTCGATGATGTCGAGCTGATGGGCCGGTACTGGTGTGAATCGACCTGCGTCTGCGGCCAACACCACCGTCACCTGGACTCCCGCGTTGTGAAGATGGCGCGCCGCGACGAGACCGCCGCCGCCGTTGCCACCCGAACCGGCACACACCGTGGCCTTCGTCGGGGAGTACCCGTCGATCGCTGTTCGCGCCAGATTGCGCCCGGCGTTCTCCATCATCTGGATCAACTCGATGCGGAGATCTTCGATCATGACTCGGTCGACCTCGACCATCTGCTCCGTCGTCAGCCACCCGATGGAGTCCGCGTCGATCGTCGGGTATGGCGTACTTCTCATGGCTCCGCACCCTACTGTTCGGACCCACCCAAATTTGAAGCCTGATGGGCCAGACGGGCTCACCAGCCTGCAAAAAAGGCAGAATGGGAGGGTGCAAACCTTGGACGCGCTTCGCCATGAACTCCGCCAACTTGAACGCGTCGTCGTCGCATTCAGCGGCGGGGTCGACTCGGCGCTTCTCGCATACGTCGCGTCGGACACCCTCGGTGCCGAGAACGCCGTCGCCGTCACGGCAGTTTCGCCGTCCTTGGCGGGCATCGAACGCAACGACTGCGAAGAACTCGCCGCGGCATGGGGCCTCGACTGGCGCGAGATCGATACCGACGAGATGGAAAACGCGGCGTACAGAATCAACGACGGTGAGCGTTGTTTTCATTGCAAGGACGCACTGATGGACGCGGTCCAACCTGTCGCCGACGAGCTTGGTGCAACGGTCATCCTCGGAGTGAACCTCGATGATCTTGGTGATCACCGGCCCGGTCAGCGAGCTGCAGCAGAACGCGGAGCGCGATTTCCGATGGTCGATGCGGGGCTCGACAAGGAAGCGGTTCGCGCGGCAAGTCGAGCGCTCGGCCTGGCCACCGCCGAAAAACCAGCTGCTGCATGCCTGGCGTCGAGAATTCCTTACGGCACACCGGTCACCATCGAGCGCTTGACGAGTATCGAAGGAGCCGAGTTTGCCTTGAAGCAGCTGGGTTTTGGAGAAATCCGAGTTCGTCATTACGACGAAATCGCGCGAATCGAAGTTCCGACCGAGGCATTGGCAGCGATCGTCGAGATGCGAGACGAAGTCATTGCGGCGGTGAAACAGGCCGGGTACCGGTACGTTGCACTCGATCTCGAAGGGTTGCGTTCCGGCAACCTGAATCAGGCTCTCGCTGACTAATCAACGCTCGGATCTACTGGTGCGGCGGTGAAATCTACTCAGATTTAGTAGGTATCTGTCGACAGATATCCCATACGGGCGGACCGGTCGGGCGGTCCTGACACATGGGATTACATAATGATTCGCAGCTTCCGCCGGAGCATGCTCTATAGCTTCCTCGTGCTCGCCATTGGCGCCGCAGGACTCGCAGTGTCCGCATCGACCGCCTCCGCTGCGCCGACAACGTGTGGTGGTGTTGTCTTTCACGACTTCGACGCCGACGGCGAACGAGGCGAGGACTACAGCTTCGTGTCGGCCGAATACGCTGCCGTCGACGACGATGGTGTCGCCGGTATCGATGTCTTGGTCACTGCGGCCAACGGAAGTTCATTCTCGACAACGACGGACGCAGACGGGGTGTGGTCGGTTTCTCTCGACACGAACGACTTCCCGGTCCGTGTCGACTTCACCGGTCTCCCCGCCGGTTGGAACCCAACACCCAACGGTTCAGACAGCGCGTCGCTCAATCAGTTCATCGGGTCTGCGAGCGAGTGTGGTGTCGGTGCGGTCGGCAACGCGGGAATCGCTGCTCCAGGAACCTTCTGTGAGAATCGCCCGGAACTCGTCACCTCGTGTTTCTTGTTCGGAAACGTCGCTGGGCACGACGACATGGCTGCCGTCGTGTCGCTCATCGATGGAGCTTCGGACAACGGCGCCACCACCGGCTCGGGCTGGCAGGACGATCCATACACTGTTCGGGCCACCCTCGGCGAGGTCGGCACCGTCTATGGCATGGACAGCACCCCGGACGGCGCGGTCTACGTCGGATCGTTCGTCAAGCGACACGCACAACTTGGTCCAACGGACAACCCGACCACGATCTATCGCATCGTGGGAAGTACCGCATCGGCGTGGTTCACCACCGATCCTGCTGCAGTCGACCCCCACTCGGGCGATGTCGACGGCTGGTTGAACGACTACGCGGCTTTCGACGACGTTGGTCGACAAGGTCTCGGCGACGTCGAGATCTCACCGGACAATCGCACGCTCTACACCGTCGATCTGGGCCAGAAGCAGCTGGTCGCCATTCCGATCAACGCAGACGGCTCAGCAAACACCGGGGGCGTCGTACGTACGAACATCACCGCATCGTCACTCGGCGTGTCGAGCTGCTCGGATTCGGATATTCGCCCGTTCGCTCTTGGCTGGAGCGCCGATGATCAGCTGCTCGTGGGTGCAACGTGCTCCGGCGAATCGAGCGTTGCTCTCACAGACGGTCCGGTCAACGTGGTCAACGGTCCACATCTCGGCGACAAGGGCCAGTTGGCTTCATGGATCTTCTCGTTCGACGGGTCGTTCACCAAGCTGATGGACGTGCCGTTGCCGACCACGAGCCGCGGTTCTCAGAACGGCCAGACCGACCCGGCGAGCACCAACTACTTCCGGGGCCAGTCGGATTGGCGACCTTGGGTACCTCAAGCGCCCTTTGCGGCGAACATGACCGGTTGGCCAGCCGGCGGTGTCGCGTACGCACAGCCACTGATGGCTGACATCGAGCCGGATGGTGACGACTTCGTCATCGGCTTCATGGACATCTGGGCCCATCAGGTCGGTTCGAACAGCACATACCAACGCGATGGTGTGAGTTACAACATCGATCAACCGATCAGTTCGGGTGACACGTTGCGCGCCGTGTCGAACGGCGGTGGCTGGACGTTCCCCACAAGCGGAGCCGACTTTTTCTACGACGAGGACAACTATGGGGGCTCCCACACCGAGACCACGCTCGGTTCCGCGGTCCAGATTCCCGGACGTCCCTACGCGATAACCAACTCGTTCGACCCGATCAATGGCGCGAACACTTGGCAGTCGGGCGGCCTCGAGTGGCACGCCAACGAAGACTTCGGAGCCATTGGCGCAGGCGACCACGTGACCGGCTACCGGCTGTATGACGGTCGAGCTGGGCTCGCCATCGGTACCTTCGAGAAGGCCGCTGGTATTGGCGACGTCCAGGCACTGTGCGGTGTCGCCGATATCGAGGTGGGGAACCGGGTTTGGTTCGACGCCGACGCGGACGGCATCGCCGATCCGGCTGAGGCCGCGATGGCCGGTGTCGAGATCGAACTGGTCGACAGCGGGGGAACGGTGATCTCGACGACGACGACCGATCCGACCGGCCTGTACAGCTTCAATTCGGTAGCGATCGCCGCCTTTGTTGTCGGGGCCGACTACACCGTTCGAATCGCGCAGAGCAACTACGACGCGGGTGGTGTGTTCGCAACCGGTGGCACATACGAGAACCAGGGTTTCCCGACCTTCTCGAATGTTGGCGGAGATGATGGCAATGACAACGACGCAGTGTCAATCTCTGGACTACCGACGATCGCATTCACGGCCGCGTCTTCCGACCACACGCTCGACTTCGGAATGTCCGAGCCAACGCTGCGTCTGGGCAACACGGTGTGGCTCGACGCCAACAACGATGGAGTGCAGAACGGCGCGGAGTCAGGGATCGAGGGGGTCGAAGTTCAGCTCTGGTCGGTCGATGGAGCCGGACAGCCCGTCGCCCTCATCGACAGCGACACGACCGGTACCGCCGGTGATTACACATTCGAAAACCTGATGCCCGGCGAGTACGTCGTGGCGGTGTCCGACACCGAGCAGTCCGTCGGTCGACCGTTGGCGGGTCTCGGGTCCACGTCCGGCAACGGCATTGCGCCCGATCCCGATGATGACGTCGATCTCGATGACAACGGTGATCCTGCGGCTGGCTTTGCGTCGATATCCGCGCCGGTCACGCTGAGGCCGGCATCCGAACCGACGGGCGAAGCGGGTGAGGGCGGATGGGCCGATGAGGAGTCGAACTACACCGTCGACTTCGGTTTCACCACCCGTTACCGACTTGGCAACATCGTGTGGCTCGATGCTGACAACGACGGCATCGCCGACGCCGGTGAGTCGCCAATCCCCGGTGTTGAGGTGCAATTGTGGACGGCCGACGGAGCGGGTGCTCCCGTGGCCCAGATCGCCATTGCGACCACGGATGTCAATGGCATCTACGACTTCTCCAATCTCGAGCCAGGCGACTACGTAGTGGCCATCGCCGATACACAACAGGGCGCAGGTGAGGCGCTCGAGGGAGTCGTGTCGAGTACGGGGAACGACCCTGCCTCCGACCCTGATGATGGCGTGAACAATGACGACGACGGGACTCCATCGGCTGGCTTTGCCGCAATGTCTGCGGCCGTGTCGCTCGACGGGGCAACCCCAAGTGCAGAATCGAATGGCCTCACCGGTGTCACCGAGGAAGACGGTTCATGGGCAGACGCAGCGTCCGACCAGACGATCGACTTCGGTTTCACGGGACCTCTCCGTCTCGGCTCGACCGTGTTTCTCGATGAAGACGGCAACGGATCACAAAATGGCAGCGAGCCAGGGATAGCCGGCGTGAATGTCGATCTCTGGTCGACCGATGGTGCGGGCAACCCCGTGGCGATCGTGCAGTCCTCGACGACGAATCCAGCCGGAACCTACCTGTTCGAAAACCTTCGGCCCGGAAACTATGTCGTTGCAGTCGCAGACACCGAGCAAGCGGTTGGCGAACCGCTGATGGGGCTTGGGTCGACATCTGGGAATGGTGTTGCGCCCGACCCTGACGATGACGTCGACCTCGACGACAACGGCGATGGCGCTGCTGGCTTCGCCACGATCAGCGCCCCCGTGACACTTGCCGTGGGCTCCGAGCCTGCGGGCGAAATACTCGAGGGTGGTTGGGTCGATGCCGACTCGAACCTCACCGTCGACTTCGGCTTTGTCGAGGGTCTGCGCCTCGGCAATCTGGTGTTCGAAGACCTCGATGACGACGGCGTCGCGGATCGAGGCGAGCCTGGTCTCGCTGGGGTCACCGTTCAGCTGTGGTCGGTCGATGCCGGTGGGAACCCGCTCGCCGAACTGACCTCGACGACGACCGATGTCGACGGCCACTACAGCTTCGAAGGTCTGACCCCTGGCCGGTACATCGTTGCGGTGCCCGACACAGATCAGGCGGTCGGTGGCTCACTCGAGAACCTCGTCTCCGCAGATGGCAACGGGGTTGCACCCGGACCCGACAACAACGCGGACAACGATGACAACGGTGATCCTGCCACTGGGTTTGCGTCCATCAGCTCGCCGGTCACCCTCAGCTCGAACGCCGAGCCACTCGGTGAAACGCTTCGCTCCGACGACGCCAGTCTCGATGAGACCGCCGGCGTTGATGACAACGACTCGAACCTCACGGTCGATCTCGGATTCGAGCGCCGCTACCGACTGGGCAACACGGTGTGGCTCGACACGAACAACAACGGCACCCAGGAACCGGGTGAAGCCGGTCTCGTCGGTGTCGAGGTCCAGCTGTGGTCCGTCGATGGAGCGGGAAACCCCGATACACAGCTCGATGCAAACATCACGATCGCCAATGGCCGGTACTCGTTCTCCGATCTCGAAGCGGCCGACTATGTGGTGGCCATCGCGGATACTCAACAGCAGGCCGGCCAGACCCTCGACGGTCTGCGGTCCTCGAATGGCAATGGCGTTGCCTCTGACCCTGACGATGACGTCGATCTCGACGACAACGGCGACCCAGCTGCGGGATTCGCTTCGATCGCCGCCGCGATCACGCTCGGTGGCTCCGAGCCAACCGCCGAAAGTGGGGAAGACGGCAACTGGACGGATCTTTCTTCGAACTACACCGTCGATTTCGGCTTCGTCGGCGCACTTCGTCTCGGCAGCACGGTGTTTCTCGACGTCAACGGCAACGGCGTTGACGGAGCGATCGACACACCGCTGCCTGGCGTCGACGTGCAACTCTGGACCGTCGATGGCGCAGGTAACCCGGACACCCAACTAGCGACCGACACCACCGACGCCGCGGGCGAGTATGCGTTCGAATACCTCGCTCCAGGTGACTACATCGTGGCGATCGCCGACACGGAGCAGGCTGCAGGTCAAGGTCTCGAAGGTCTCGGTTCGACGTCTGGTAATGGCACTGCGCCGGACCCCGACGATGACGTTGATCTTGATGACAATGGTGATGCGGCTCCAGGGTTCGCGTCCATCAGTAGGCCGGTCACACTGAGTTCCGGCTCTGAACCGTCAGGAGAAGGCAACGAGAGCGGTTGGATCGACGCGGATTCGAACCTGACCGTGGACTTTGGATTTGTGCGTTCGTACCGTTTGGGGAACACGGTGTTCTTCGATGCGGACAACAGCGGTTCACAAGACGCCGGTGAGCCCGGGATTTCGGGTGTTGAGGTGCAGTTGTGGTCGGTTGATGGGGGCGGGAATCCGGTCGCTCAGCTCGCCACGGACACGACGGACGCAACCGGTGAGTATCTGTTCGAGAACCTCGACCCGGCGACCTATGTGATTGCCGTAGCGGACACACAACAAGGTGCAGGCCAGGCGCTTGTCGACCTCACGTCCTCGACGGGCAATGGGACTGCGCCGGACCCCGATGACGGCGTTGATCTTGATGACAATGGTGATGCGGCGCCTGGGTTTGCGTCGATCAGCCAGCCGGTCACCTTGGCGGGCTCTGAACCCACCGGCGAGGCGGGCGAGGGCGGCTGGGTCGATGCGGATTCGAACTTGACCGTGGACTTTGGTTTTGTGCGTTCGTACCGTTTGGGGAACACGGTGTTCTTCGATGCGGACAACAGCGGTTCACAAGACGCCGGTGAGCCCGGGATTTCGGGTGTTGAGGTGCAGTTGTGGTCGGTTGATGGGGGTGGGAATCCTGTCGCGTTGCTCGCCACCGATACCACTGATGCCTCTGGTGAATACCTCTTCGAGAACCTCGACGCCGGTGACTACATCGTGGCGATCGCTGACGCCCAGGCGCTCGTCGGAGCGCCTCTACAGGATCTCCTCTCTTCGGATGGCAACGGTGTTGCCCCCGATCCCGACAATGATGTCGATGCCGACGACAACGGCGACCCAGCGTCCGGCTTCGCGTCGATCTCGCGAGCGGTGACACTCGAGGGCAACGAGCCCACGGGTGAAGCTGACGAAGCCGGATGGCCAGATGCATCGTCGAACCTGACCGTAGACCTCGGGTTCCGTGGTCAGCTCCGACTTGGTAGCACGGTGTTCATCGATGAGGACGGAAACGGTGTGCAAGATGTCGGCGAGCCCGGTGTCTCGGGTGTTGAAGTCCAGCTGTGGTCGGTCGATGATGTCGACGCCCCGCTCGCCGTGATCGCCACGACGACGACGGCCGCCGATGGGTACTACTCGTTCGAGTATCTCGTTGCCGGTGACTACATCGTGGCGATTGCCGCAACCCAACAGGCCGCGGGTCAGGGTCTTGAAGGTCTCAGTTCAACGTCTGGCAATGGTGTCGCACCGGACCCCGACGACGATGTTGATCTTGATGACAACGGCGATGCGGCGCCTGGGTTTGCGTCGATCAGCCAGCCGGTCACCTTGGCAGGCTCCGAACCCACCGGCGAGGCTGGCGAGGCTGGTTGGATCGATGACGACTCGAATCTCACCGTCGACTTCGGCTTCGTCCGTTCGTATCGTTTGGGCAACACGGTTTGGCTCGACGACGACAACGACGGACTCCGAGATGTTGGCGAGGCCGGGATTTCGGGTGTCGAGGTGCAGTTGTGGTCGGTGGACAGGGGTGGGAATCCTGTCGCCCAGCTCACCACGGACACCACGGACGCAACCGGTGAGTACCTGTTCGAGAACCTCGAACCCGGCGACTACATCGTGGCCGTGCCTGACACGGAGCAACTGGCCGGTCAATCGCTCGCCGATCTCGTGTCGTCGACCGGCAACGGAACGCCGACAGACCCTGACGATGACGTCGACCTGGACGATGATGGCGACCCCGTCGCTGGATTCGCCTCGATCGCCGCCGCCGTGACACTCGGTGGCGTCGAACCGACCGGAGAGGTCGATGAGGGCGGTTGGATCGATGCTGAGTCGAACCTGACAGTCGACTTCGGTTTCGTTCGTCTGTACCGACTCGGTGACACCGTGTTCCTCGATGGCGACAACAGCGGTTCACAGGATGCTGGTGAGACCGGAATCGCGGGCGTTGAGGTGCAGCTCTGGTCGGCCGACGGCGCCGGAAACCCAGTGGCGCAACTCGCGACCGACACGACCGACACCTCGGGTGCGTATCTCTTCGAGGATCTCGACGCCGGTGACTACATCGTTGCGGTGGCCGACACGGAAGCTGCGGTCGGATCAGCGCTCGAAGGTCTGATCTCGTCGACCGGAAACGGCGTTGCACCGGATCCTGACGATGCGGTCGATCTCGACGACAACGGAGACCCTGCACCAGGGTTTGCCTCGATCTCTCAAGCGGTGACGATCTCCCCGGCTGGCCCTACAGGGGAGGTCACCGAGGACGGGTCATGGGCTGACTCGTTGTCAGACTTGACCCTCGACCTCGGTTTCACCGGCCCGATGCGGCTCGGAAGCACCGTCTTCCTCGACGCCGACGGTGACGGATCACAGGGCGCCGGAGAGCCGGGCATTGCGGGTGTTGACGTGGAGCTGTGGTCCGTCGACGACGTCGACGAGCCGCTGAGACTGATCGCGACTACGACAACGGCCGTCGACGGCTACTACGTGTTCGAGAACCTTGTTCCCGCCGACTACATCGTCGCCATTCCCGACGATGAACAAGGTGCGGGCCAGGAGCTCGATGGGTTGGGTTCGACCTCCGGCAACGGAGTGGCCCCCGACCCGGATGACGACGTCGACCGCGATGACAACGGTGACCCCGTCGCCGGCTTCGCATCGATGTCCGCTCCGGTGAGCCTTGTGAGCGGAGCAGAAGCGACGGGCGAAACGAACGAAGCAGGTTGGGTCGATGCCGACTCGAATCTCACGGTCGACTTCGGCTTCATTGAAGGACTCCGATTGGGCAACCTCGTATTCGAAGATCTCGATGATGACGGTGTCGCCGATGTTGGTGAACCGGGAATCGAAGGTGTTGAAGTGCAGTTGTGGTCCGCCGATGCGGGCGGGGCTCCCGTCGCGGAACTCGCGTCGGTCCTCACCGACACCGATGGGCACTACTCGTTCGAAGGTCTGACCCCCGGGGCCTATGTGTTGGCCATTCCTGGGTCCGATCAGGCTGCGGGCGGCGTGCTCGAGAACTTGGTTTCCGCCGACGGAAACGGTACCTCCACCGATCCCGACGACAACACCGACAATGACGACGACGGGGATGCGTCAGCCGGTTTCGCGTCAATCAGCGCAGCGGTCATGTTGACGTCGAACATCGAGCCCACCGGTGAGACGCTGCGGTCTGACGATGGCACGCTCGACGAGGACGGCGTTGTGTCGGACGACGACTCGAACCTCACGATCGACTTCGGCTTCGAACGTCGCTATCGAGTGGGCAACCTCGTGTGGTTCGATGCAAACAACAACGGCATCGCCGACGCTGGCGAAACGCCGCTCGCAGATGTCGGGGTCGAGTTGTGGACCGCTGACGCTGGTGGCGCACCGCAAACCCTCGTGACGTCCGCGAGCACCAACACGGCTGGCCACTATCTGTTCGAGGATCTCGAAGGGGGCGACTATGTCGTTGCGATCCCCGACTCCGAACAAGCAGTCGGCGCCTCCCTCGAGGGTTATGTGGAGAGCACGGGTATCGACCCAGCCACCGACCCAGACGATGGCCTCGACAACGACGATGACGGTGCTGCTCAGGCTGGGTTCGCTTCACTCAGTCAGGCCTTCACCGTTGGAGACACGGCTTCGGTCCCAACAGGTGAACGCGATGGTTTGACCGGCGGCGCCGACGAAGACGGCTCTTGGCTCGACAACTCTTCGAACCTCACTATCGACTTCGGGTTCATCGGCTCCCTTCGTCTCGGCTCGACCGTCTGGCTCGACCAAGATGGCGACGGCGTGCAAGACGCAATCGAACCAGCGATCGCTGGTGTCGAGGTTCAACTGTGGTCGGTGGATGCCACGGGCAACCCCATGGTGCAGATGGCCACGACAACAACGGACGGCGCTGGCAACTACGAGTTCGCGCATCTGATCGATGGTGATTACATCGTGGCGATCTCCGACACTCAGCAGGTTGCCGGGCTTCCACTCGAAGGTCTTGGATCGACGATGGGCAACGGCGCTGCGCCGGACCCCGATGACGACGTCGACCTCGACGACAACGGGGACGCGGCACCAGGTTTCGCATCGATCAGTACCCCGGTGACCCTCGCCGGCGGTACTGAACCGTCGTCAGAAGCACACGAGGGCGCATGGGTCGATGTCGATTCGAACTTCTCCGTGGACTTCGGCTTTGCCGCTGGCCTCGAACTGGGCAATGTGGTCTTCGTCGACGACGACAACGATGGCGTGCAGGATGCGGGAGAGCCGCAGATCCCGGGCGTCACCCTCGAGCTCGTGAACAACGCAGGTGAGGTCGTGGCCACCACGATCACCGATGCTGCAGGCACCTACGTGTTCAGCAATATCGCACCGGCCACATACTTCGTGCGCATTCCAGCTGGTGAGTTCGCCGATGGCGCTCCACTTGCCGGTTGGCATCCGTCGACCGGAGCCGGCGTGAGCGCCGATGCCGATGACGATGTCGACGCCAACAGCGATGGCTCGTCAGGCATCGATGCGGTGGCGAACGGGGTCGTGAGCGGCCCGGTCACGCTCGTGTCGGGCAGTGAGCCAACGGGCGAACCCGAGGCATCACCTGGTGGTTTCGCCGACGCGGATTCGAACCTCACGGTCGACTTCGGCTTCTATCAGGTGTCGCTTGGCAACTATGTCTGGTTCGATGACGACAACGATGGGTTCTTCGATCCGTCGGAGCGTCCAGCTGCGGGCGTCGTGCTCGAATTGTTTGATGAGGCCGGAGATTCCGTGCTCGGCCCCGATGGCGAGCCGATGGTTGCCACGACAGATGCGAACGGCGAGTACTCGTTCGATGGTCTCCCCGAAGGGACGTATGTGGTCGGCATTCCGGCTGAGAACTTCGTTGAGGGCGCGGTGTTGTACGACGTCGTCACTTCGACGGGCAACAACAATGGGGCGGGCTCTGCGCCCGATCCTGACGACGACGTCGACCTGGATGACAACGGCAATTTCGTCCTTGGTGGCGGAGCCACCTCGCAACCGATCGTGTTGGCCGCGGGCCTCGAACCCGGTGGCAACGTGAACACCACGGTCGACTTCGGGTTCACTCCGGCGGCAGGCTTGGGGTCACTCGTCTGGTTCGACAACGATCGTGACGGGGTGCAAGACACCGGAGAACGTGGCGTGCCCGATGTGGTGGTCACCGTGATCCACGTGCCGAGCGGTCAGGTCTATGGAACGGACACCACAGACTCGACGGGCAACTGGTCGGTCACGGGCTTGCCACCCGGTGACTACACGGTTGTGTTCGACGACCCATTGAACCGGACCTTCACCAGCATCGATCGAGGCGACGACGCCCTCGACTCGGATGCCACCCCAGCGGGGGAGACGGGTGTGGTGAACTTGAGCGCAGGTGAGTACGACCCGACGGTCGATGCCGGAATCTTGCCGCCGCCGATGACGATCGGACAGATCGCGCTCACGGGTTCGACCCTCACTGCAGCGCTCCTCGCCTGGGGTATCGGTGCGGCGTTCATCGGCTGGGCCCTGGTCTTGATGGGACGCGAGCCCGAAGAAAACCCCTACATCGTCTAGCGGAGCGGGCGCAGCACCCGAGGCCGTTCGATCGCGACAATCGGACTCCTGCTGAAGTCGGGAGCTGGGCCCGCACGCATGTCCTCATAGACCGATGGCGGAACCGAGATGTCCGTGACGAACAACTCACCGACTGCATCGACTTCGCGCAGGCCGACCTTGGGGAGGGCGAGCGTCAGCGTTGCCTGTGCATGAATGTGGAGTCCGTGGGTGTCGCCGGTGGTGGAGTCGATGCCGCTCGGAACATCGAGTGACAGCGTTGGAGCGTCACTCGCCTGGATGGATTCCATGACGACGGCGGCGCGTCCACGAGGCGCGCCGCGCAACGAGAAGCCGATCAGCGCGTCGATGATCAGATCGGTCTCGTGCGAGACATCGTCGACGATCGGAAGCTTCATACGCTCGACGATGTCGAGCTGATGGGCGGGTACAGGAGTGAATCGATCCCGATCTGCGCCCAGCACGACTGTCACGGCCGCGCCGGCGTTGTGCAAGTGCCGTGCCGCAACGAGGCCATCCCCGCCGTTGCCGCCCGAGCCAACGCAGATCGTCACCTCTGCTGGCGCGAACAGGTCGATGGCAGCGCCGGCGAGGTTCCGGCCCGCGTTCTCCATCATCTGGATGACGTCGATGTGAAGGTCTTCGACCATGACGCGATCGACCTCGATCATCTGCTCTGTCGTGAGCCATCCGATCGAATCGGCACCGACCATCGGGTACGGGTGATCTCTCACAACTGTCGCATCAGATACGTGAATTCGAGGGCGGTGCGCTTGGCTGCCTCGGTCTGGTTCGCCGCAGCCGAGTGCCCGCCGTCGATGTTCTCGTAGTACCAGAAGGGGAGTTCGGCTTCTTCGAACTTCTTGGCCAGCTTTCGAGCATGGCCAGGGTGGACCCGATCGTCCTTCGTCGAGGTGACGAACAGCGGTGTCGGGTACGGCTTGCCCGCATCGAAGTTCTGATATGGCGAAATGGTCTCGAGGAATGCCCGCTCCTCGGGGTCCTCAGGTGATCCATATTCGTCGACCCACGACGCACCGGCGAGCAGCAGGTGGTAGCGCAACATGTCGAGCAGTGGCACCTGCACGACGACGGCACCCCAGAGGTCGGGTCGTTGGTTCAACATGACACCCATCAACAGGCCACCGTTCGAGCCGCCCATGATTCCGAGGTGCTCGGCTGATGTCAGTCCCGTCTCGATGACCGACTCTGCGACGGCGATGAAGTCGTCGTAGACGCGCTGGCGGTTGGTCTTGAGCCCGGCTTGGTGCCAGGCGGGCCCGAACTCGCCACCGCCGCGGATGTTGGCGAGCACGAACGCGCCACCTTCTTCGAGCCAGTTGCGGCCGATCGTGCCGCTGTACGACGGACTGAGCGACACCTGGAAGCCGCCGTAGCCGTACAACAGGGTCGGTGTCGTGCCGTCGAACGTGGTGTCCGCTCGTCGAACGATGAAGTGCGGGATCGCGGTTCCATCGGCCGAGATCGCCGACAGCTGTTCGACGACGAGGCCCTCCGTGTCGAATCGTGCGGGCAGGGTCTTGAGAGCTTCGACGTTGCCCGTGGTGCTGTCGAGCGCGAGGAGCGAGCTTGGCGTGAGGAAGTCCTCGTAGTTGAGCAACACCGTCGCTTCTTTGTGATCCGAAAAGGCAATGCCGACGTCTCCGGTGCCCGGAAGCGCGATGGGCGTTGTCGTCCAGCCAGATTCTGACGGTTCGAGCCGAAGCACCTTGCCGACGACGTTCTCGCTGATCGACAGCAGCGTGCCGCCGGACGCCACCGCGATGCCGCTCACTGCTTGGGTGGCCGAAGGACGAAAGACGAGCTCGACCGGGGGAAGCTCGTGGTTGTCGAGAAAGGCATCGACGTCGAAGGCGACGAGGTCACCGGTTTGGAACGCGATATCCGCCGGCTGCCAGTCTTGTTCGAGCGAGAAGATGAACCGGTCGTGAGCGATGCCGTTCGGCGTGGACTTCGGTGGAATGGGCCACTGCACAGGGCCGGTGTCGGTGAAGAGCCAGTGGGTGGACGTGAAGAACGTGTCGGCTTGTACCGCTCCGAGCAGAAGGGTGCCGTCTTCCTTTTCGATCGTGAACGGAAACACGCCAACATCCGTAGGCAGCCCACGAAGGACTTCCTCTGCGCCGGAGAGTTCGGTTCCTCGGGTCCAACGTTTCACCACAAATGGATAACCCGACTCGGTGACGCTGCTCTCGCTGCCTCCGGCAGGATTGTCACCATCTTCCGAGGTCCAGTCCGTGGCGATCAGCACATGGTCGTCATCGATCCAGGCGGCGCCCTGCTTGGCCTCAGGGGTGACGAAGCCGTCGGCGACGAAGGAGCGTGTCTCGATGTCGAACTCGCGCTGGACGATTGCGTCCTTGCCCCCGTCGGATAGGGAGAGCAGACAGAGGTAGCGGTCGCTTCCATGTGGCCGGAACACGTTGGCGCCTTTGAAGACCCAGTTGGCGTCTTCGGCTTCGGCGAGCTCGTCGATGTCGAGGATGACGTCCCAGTCGGGATCGTCGGTTCGGTAGCTGTCCAACGACGTGCGCCGCCACAAGCCGCGAACGTGAGTCTCGTCTTGCCAAAAGTTGTAGACGAGCCCGTCGCGGATCGTGCCGTAGGGGATCCGGTCATCCGAGGTGAGCACCTCGAGTGCCGCGGCCTCGAAGCCGTCATAGCGGGGGTCGGATTGCAGTTCGGCGAGCGTGCGTTCGTTCTGCCTGCGCACCCAATCGAGTGCCCGTTCGCCTTCGACCTCTTCGAGCCAAAGGTGTGGATCTTGTTCGTTTATCGTCACCAGGCCGAGGATACGGGAATGGGCTACCGTCCGACTCCCCATCGTTGCGCGGCGGCTTGCGTCTTAAAGGTGGTCCGCGAACTGCTTTGCCGAGAAGATCTCAGCCGTAGTGACGTGACATGAGCTCGGGGTAGCTGCGCCCGAAGTAGTTCCAGAGTTGTTGGCCGTAGGTGTTGGCCTCGAGGTCACCTTGCATGTCTCCAACGCCGGCCTCCGTCTCGTCGCGTCCTGCCATGAATCCTGCGGATGCATGACGTGGGCTCGACGTGACGGCTTCGACGAAGCGAGCGTCGAGCAACAGTGGATCGAGGCTCGCATCGAGGCTCGGTCCATGGAAGTACCCGGCCGACATGCGCGCCTCGTGCGTGATGACTCGGTGGGGTGTGGCGACGAAATAGTTGCCGGTCATCGCTTGCAGCATCTCGCCGAGATTCACCACGAAGCTCTCGGGCACGATCGGCACATCGATCCAGTCGCCCGATGGGCTCTCGACTTGCAGGCCGGGTGTCGTGCCGGCAGCCAAGATCGTGAGAAACCCCGTGTCGTGGTGCGCGTTGACACCCGCGTGACCCTCGGGCGTTGGTGGATAACTGATGAGCTTCGTGAGCGACATGGGTTCGTGGCCGAAGTAGTGCTTGAAATGTTCTTCGTCGAGCCCCAGACCTATTGCGAGAACGCGGAGCAGATCGTCGGCCAACGCGCCGAGCTGCTCCATCCACTCGCGCACGATCGCCTTCTGACCGGGCGCGAGATCGTCGGGCATCCACTGGTTCGGCCCGAGCAGGCTGAAGTAACGCGGCTCGACATCTCGTGCACGAGCGGGCCACTCGCTCCACACGTCGATCTGTTCGCGCATGTCCGGGCGATTGTTCGTGCTCTCTGCGCCAACCGGCTCCCATCCTCGAAAGTGTCGGGAAGCGCGCTTGTCGATCAACAACTTGTCAGCATCCGAGAGCGCGAAGAACTGTCGCATCGACGCAAAGACGTTCTCGACGACCGCAGAGTCGATGCCGTGGTTGACGATCACGAAGAACCCGACGTCATGGCAGATGTCGGCGAGCCGCTCGGCGAGCTCGGTCCGGGCTTCGGCGCCCTCGCGCAACGGTGAGAGATCGACGATCGGGACATCGGTGAAGTCGGCCACGCTCACACCACCGAGACTAGCGAGGCTGATGGGAGTCGTTAGAGCCCTTGCAGCGATCGCAGAGCGATGAACACCGGGTGCGTCGACTGCAGGTCGACGATATCTTCCACGTTCACGAGTACCTGATTCGCGCGAGCTACCTGGCCGCGATGCCGAAGCTGAGGCACCCACTCGAGAGCAGTCAAGAGCCGGTCCCACGAAGAATTCACATCGACGGCGGATCTCGTAGAGTCTGCAAACGCGCGGTCCGCGCCATCAGCGTCGCCATCGAGAAGAAGTGCTCCACCACGATTGCGAAGAATCGATGGCATTGCGGTGTGCTGTGCCGTTTCGGCGCTGACGAACTGTGCGTATTCAAGCATCGCGAGGGCGTCCTTTGGCTGGCCGGCTGCTGTTGCGGACTCAGCCGCGAGCGAGGCGAAGACAGGAACAAAGAGCCCGAGTACACTCGCCGAACGCATCGGCTCGAGGCGCTCGAACATCGCCTCGCAACGCGCTTCTGGATCCTCGATGAGAGCCCGACGCAAGAGATCGACCGTCATGCCGACAGCCGCCACGTCGTTCCGGCTGCAGAAATCTACCGCTCGGTTTACTCGGTCGATCGCATCTTCAAACCGTCCGGTGACGCTGATCCACGAATCGAACATGAGGGCGATCGCCATGCTGGGAGGATGCTCCAGGGCCTCTGCCAGCCGCACGGCTCGAAGGCCGAATCTCAGCCCGGTGTCCGGGCGTCCGAGCAACAGCTCGTGGAACCCGAGCTGCCCATTGCCACATACGCCGGGGTCGTGGGCGCCAAAAAGATAGCGATGCTGATGGTGCAGCTCGACATCGTAGGACTCTGTCATTCGTCGCGAGTGAAGGGCGGCCGTCTCAAGTGGTCCGTGTGCGCCGAAGTACGTCGCCGCGGCGTGGTCGACCTGGATCGCGAGATCTGGCCGCAAAGAGCTCGCATCGAACGCGAGTAACTCCGCAATGTCCGACCCGCTCTGATGGAAGTCAGCGCGGACTTCGGTCGTGTAGTAACCACCCCACACTGCAATGAAGTGAGACGCGGTATCACCGACCTTGAGCGCGAGGTCGGCGGCTTCGCGGTAGGCCGCTCGCGCCGATTCGGATGCGTACCCACGTACCACCATGTACGCCGGCGCCAATTGCAGAAGCATTTCCAACCGCTCCGCACCACCTCGGAGCACTGGCTCTGGGCATGACTCCAACGCATCAAGCGCGGCGTTGAGGTTGTGTACCGCCTCGTCCGAGGCCCCAGCTGCCAAGGCGTGCTCACCAGCGCGCCGCCAGGCCATCATCGCTTCAGTTTGTCGGTTGGCTCGACTGCAATGCATAGCGAACACTTGGTGTGGCATCGTGCCCACAGAGCTGGCGGCATCTGCTACCCGCCCGTGTAGAACCCGCCGGTCGGCGGCGAGAAGCGAGTCGTATGCAGCATCCCGTAGGAGAGTGTGGGCAAAGCTGTAGGTGCCGTGTGCTTCTCCGGGCAAGATCATTCGTGACTGAATCAGCGGCTCCAATAGGGCAACTGTTTCCGTGGGTTCGACGCCGATCATTGCGGACAGGAGATCACTTTCGAACGTCCGGCCGATCGCCGCTGCTACCTGTGCCAGGCGCTTCGATGACCCCAGTGCATCCAACTGTCCAAGCAAACTGGTCGCCAACGTGAATGGCACTTCGGTCGCGCCCGTCTGGCGTCGCCAGAGGATGAATGTCGTGTACTCACGAGCATAGAAAGGGTTCCCTCCACTCTGCTCGGTGATCTCGTCAAGCGCTTCTTCAACGCTCGTGTCGATGGACATGGCGAGAGCTCTGATGGCATTCGCGTCCAACGGAGGGAGTTCAACGGTGGTGAGCACGTTCGCTCGCAGCGGCGGGGGACCCCAGTCGCTACGGTGAGTAATGACTACCAGAGCAGATTGGCGGTGCACGCCTTTGGCTATCCGGCGGAAGAGTTCGAGGGTAGTGGGGTCGGCCCAATGGGCATCCTCTAGGGCGAGCAGCATCGGGCCCGAGGTGCGTGCAGCCAACGATCTCGCAAGACTCGCGATAAGGCGTTCGTGTCCTGCGGCGACATCGACAACGGAGTCGTCGTCGATGGTGTTGGGAAAAAGTCGGAGAAAGAAGCGAACGTCCTGCGGATCGAGACCCATCGCGGCAAGATGGCTCGATACCCGGGCCACTCGCTCCTCCGCATCGGTGCTTATAGCGCAGCCACTTTCGGCCTCTACCCACCGGACGATTGGGCGTAGCGGCACCGCACTCCACTCGGGCGCACATTGGAACGCGATCGCGCTCGAACCCTCGCCGATTGAATCAGCAAGATCATGCAGGATCCTCGACTTCCCCGAACCAGGTTCGCCGGAGATGATGCATGCCTGGCCTTCCCCACCGACCGCCGCTTGCCACTGCGCAGCGATGGTCGAACGCTCCGCTGCACGACCTACCATCGGGTCAAGCATCGACGGCGTAGCCCCAGCGAACCGAGTGAGACCACTTCGTTCTTCACCCACCACCAGAATTTCGACCGCTTCCTCGAGGCCCTTCAACTCGGCCCCACCAAGGGACTTGAGTTCGAACCGACGGCCTGTGAGGGATGCCGTGCGTGCTTCGATGGCGACACCGCCTGATGGCGCCTGTCCTTCAAGACGGGCAGCGAGGTTTGCGGTCCGGCCGACAATCGCGTCTTTCTCGCCTGCGATGTCTCCAATGATCACTTCGCCGGTGGCGATGCCAACCCGACCGTTCAGAACGGCATCGACACCGGCGACCCTGAGCAATGGCACCTCAGTCACTACCCGTTTGGCTGCGCGCACGGCCGCCACTGCCTGATCGATGGACGCATCGGGCCATCCAAAGTACGCGAGCGTTCCGTCGCCCAGATACTTTGCGACATGCCCGCCATTTTCGACCACCAGATGCGTGACGAGCTCCTGGTATTGTGCGATCACTTCACGCAATGACTCGGTGTCGAGGCGGTCGGATAAGGCAGTCGAGCCGACAAGATCGAAGAACGCCACCGTGAGGACGCGCCGCTCGGCACCCGAGAGCCCATCGACCTGTGCGGCGTTGGAGGCCACATCCGATGCCGCTGCGAGAAACCGGCGCCGCGGTCCTAGCGGCATCCCAAGGTCTCGGAGGTCCTCGGCCGTGAGGTGGCTGAGGTCTCGCACCTCGACACCTTCTGCGTTCAAAGCATCGAACCAGGCCTCAAGGCCGTGGGAGGACAACCAAGCATGGAGTGGGAGTTCGACAGCCTCTCGATCGCCCCCCGCACCCATGGCGTCAACGTAGCAGACCCCAGTCTTGCCCTTCCCGGTGAGGTTGGCGCGATCACCGAGTCCGTCGAGGCTGATGGGAACCAATCGATGGCGGTGGGCGTAGAAGAAACATGAGACGACGTGTGAAACGACTGATTCTGGTTGTGGTGGCAGCTGCGATGGTGGCCTCTGCATGCGGAAGCGACATGGTGGAGATCGAGGTCGCGGAGACCGCCGGTCCAAGCGCAATCCAAGTGGCCGACCGCGCGCCATCTTCGGCTGACCCCACGGTGACGGGCGAGGCGGTCACCGCCTTTGGAGCCGACATCTTCGGGGCTGCTCGACTGGAGAAGCCCACAGAGAACGTGACCCTGTCTCCGCTGAGCATTGCCATCGCCCTCGCCATGCTCGAGCCCGGCGCAGTGGGCGATGCGAAGACCCAGTTGCACGACGTTCTGCACATCGACGGCAGCGACACGTACCACCAGTCGATGAATGCTCTCGAGCAGGCGTTGGAGGCTCGCCAGCCGGGTGACTATGGCGAGGACAGCGACCCCGGCGAACTGACGCTGCGTATCGCCAATGCCGCGTATCTTCAGGACGGCTATCCGTTCGCACCGGAGTATCTCGATGTGATCGGTTCGAGCTACGGCCCGGTGCTCAACGAGGTCGACTTCGGCGCCGATCCAGATGCGGTCGCTGATGAGATCAACGCCTGGGTCGCCGATCACACCGAGGATCGCATCACGGACCTCATCGGTGATGGCGTCATCGACCCCGCGACTGTTCTGGCGCTGGTGAATGCCCTGTACATGAACGCATCTTGGCTCGAGCCGTTCAGCGACGCGGCGACCTCGGAGGGCCCCTTCACCCTCCTTGATGGGACGACCAACGAGATACTGCTCATGAACGGTTCGAGTGATTCGTCGTCACAAGGCGATGGTTGGGTTGGCGCCACGAAGGCCTACACCGGTGGGTTGTACATCCAGTTCATCCTTCCCGACGAAGGTCGATTCGATGAGATCGCAGACAACCTGCCAGCCGTCATCGACAGCTACCCGGAGCAACGATCGGGGGGAACGACTCTGGTGGTCCCAACATTCGAGACCCGCACGAGTGTCGAGTTGAGTACAGCCCTGAACTCGCTCGGCCTGACAGCTCCGTACCAGGAGGGAAATCTCCTCGACATCGCCAACGACCCCACGATGAAAGTGGACAAGGTCATCCATGAGACGTTCATCGCTATCGATGAACGGGGGACCGAAGCCGCCGCTGCAACGGTTGTGCTTGTGACAGCGACCAGTGCGCCCGCGGCTCAGCCTGTTCCCGTGATCCTCGATCGGCCGTTCCTCTACCGGATCATGGACCGCGAGACCGGCGCGACGCTCTTCATCGGTCAGGTCATGGACCCGACCGCCTGACTCAGTTGATTTCGGGAACCAGGCCAGCCGAGGTAATGCCCGCAAGCCCTGCGATCTCGTCGTTGTCCGAGTTGTCGCCACTGATGCCGACGGCGCCGATCGTGGCACCGGAGCTGTCGTTCACGAGCAGGCCTCCACCCACGGGAATCAGCTGACCGCCGAACGCTCCGGCTACCGATGAGATGAAAGCTGGCCTGTTGTTGGACATCATCTCGAGCCAGCGACCACCCTTTCCGATGCTGATGCAGCCGTGCGCCTTGCCGTACGCAATCTCGAAACGTTTGTTCGCGGAGCCGTCTTCTCGTTCGAACGCGGTGAGATGCCCTCCCGCATCGAGGACGACAACGCTGAGCGGCATGAAACCCTGCTTGCGACCCTCGGCCAATGTGCCGGCGATGATCGCCTTCGCCTGATCAAGTGTGATGTTGCTCATCTTGGGTTCCCTCTGTTCGTGTGCATCTGCCGTGTGGATACTGCACTGCCAGTCTGCGTACTGAACGACACCGCGTCTAACCATCCCACCGAGCGTTGAACCGAAGCTTTGACTCACCGAGGATTCCGTGCTGAATCAGGGCGAAGGCCAAGATGACCGCGCCCAGGTGCACGGGCTCGTTGGCGACGAGCGACGCGGGGTATCGGGTGAACGTGGCAACCTCGGTCTCGTGCTCTCGCAAGATCCACTCGTCGGCTCGCGAGAACCGGCGCTTCTTGGCTGCAAACAAGACACATCCATAGTCGCGTCCATTGAGCGCGTACTTGTCCTCGCGTGGATACGAGATCGTGATTCTTCGTCGCTGCGCATCGACCACGACCGGACAGATCGCACCAGCGTTTCCCATCGCTCGGACCCGCCATGCCGTCCCATCGGCGAGTTCGACGCGTTGGCCGCGACCGAACATGATCTTGATCACTCCCGAGCGACCCAGTGACGCCAGTACCTCATCACCCTGGCGGAGCTCGAACGCCGGGAACCGGAATCGGCCAACCCTGACGACGTCCGCAGCGCCTTGCATGTAGCGGTGCGCGGGAGTGCGGTCATCCATGTTCTAGATCATTGTCGAATCAGAGGGGGTGAATCGAGCGAACAGTTGTTTGTCGAACGAGTGTTCGGCTAGGGTGATCATCCGTCGGGCGGAGCACCCGTCAAACCATCACTGTTGAGGTACCCACATGAGCACCCACGCACGTCACAGCACCACCCGTCTCGAAAACACCAGCGCCGCACATCGACGTCGGCGCCACCTCTCGGTGTACCACCGAGCACTGCGTTCCGCAGAGACTCCCGAACAACGTGCTGCGGTAGCTGCTCGCTACCGTCAGCTCTTCACTGTCACAGTCGCCTCGTAGTTTCTCGAGCATGGCGAAGTCAAAGACCGTATTCATCTGCAGCCAGTGCACACACGTCGCCCACAAGTGGGTCGGGCAATGCCCCGATTGTGAGGAGTGGAACACCCATGTCGAGGAGAGCGCCGATCGCATCGCAGCTGCGCCCGTGTTGGTCGGTGAGGCCCCACGGCCAATCACCGAAATCACTTTCGATGATTGGAGTGCCGCGCCGGTCGGCATCGGCGAGCTCGATCGCGTACTCGGGGGTGGTTTCGTCACCGGGTCGGTGACACTCGTCGGCGGAGAACCTGGCATTGGAAAGAGCACCTTGTTGCTCCAGGCTGTCGCCTCGCTCAGCTCGCAAGGCAAGACATGTCTGTACGTCGCAGCCGAAGAGTCCTCCGGGCAGGTTCGCCTCCGGGCCGAACGGCTGGGTTCGGTCGTCGACAACCTGTGGTTGGTGTCGGAGACCTCGCTTGCTGCGGTGCTCTCGCATTGTGATCAGCTCAAGCCCGACTACCTCGTCATCGATTCGATTCAGACGATTCTCGACACCGACCTGCGCTCGGCGCCCGGCTCCGTCGGTCAGGTTCGCCACTGTGCGCATCGATTGGTCCAAGAAGCGAAGCGCCGTTCGATGACCACGGTGCTCGTCGGTCATGTCACCAAAGAAGGCGGACTCGCCGGCCCTCGTGCACTTGAACACGTCGTCGATACCGTCCTCGAGTTCGAGGGTGATCGACACCATGCGTTGCGGTTGTTGCGGGCCAGCAAACATCGCTTCGGTGCAACCGATGAACTCGGCGTCTTCGAGATGGCCGGCACGGGGCTGCAGTCGGTCGACGATCCCAGCCGCCTGTTCTTGGTCGATCGGGCCAAGGGAGTCGCCGGCTCGGTGGTCGTCCCGACCCTCGATGGGCATCGACCGCTGTTGGTCGAAGTGCAGGCGCTGGTCGCGCAGTCGAATCTGGCGAGCCCTCGCCGCTCAGCGCAGGGCATCGACAACGGTCGGCTGTCGTTGATCATTGCCGTCCTCGAACGGCGCACGCAGATCGGGTTCTCGAAGACCGACGTGTTCGCCTCCGCGATCGGCGGGGTGAAGATCTCCGAACCTGCGGCCGATCTTGGTCTCGCCCTGGCGCTGGCGTCGTCGGTCACCGGACATGCTCTGGATCCCGGCTTGGTGGCTTGCGGAGAGATTGGTCTGGCCGGCGAGCTCCGCCAGTCCGCGCAAACCGAACGACGCCTGGCCGAGGCAGCTCGGGTCGGATTCACCAAGGCGGTCATCCCTGCGGGGGCGCCGCCGACCCCCGACGGAATCGTCGGGATTCGAGCTGAATCGATCAGCGAGGCATTGCACCTCACGGGCATGGTGGGCAACTTCGCCGACGCCGGCCTCAGGGTTACCCCTGATACCTGACGTCAGGGTCCTCCTTCCCAAGGATGACGTCGCTGGTACTCCAAAGCGTCCGAACTGACGACCCCTCGACCATCCCATAGCCCGACGACGGCGCAGCACACGTTCCGCACGATGAAGTGGTGACATTGCAGAGGGTGATGTCCAACGACATCGGAGGACCAAAAATGATGGTCATGGAAGCACCAGTGCAGGCCGCGATCGCCGCACGGACCGAAGGCGCAACGAAGATCTACGGCGACGGGGACACACAGGTCACGGCGCTCGATGGGGTCGACGTCTCATTCGAATCGGGCGAGTTCACCGCAATCATGGGCCCATCGGGTTCTGGCAAGTCCACGCTCATGCACTCGCTGGCCGGGCTCGATCGTCTCAGCTCAGGCCGAGTAGTGATTGGTGACACCGACCTCTCGCAGCTCTCGGAGAAGGAGTTGACGCTCCTGCGTCGAACGAAGATTGGTTTCGTCTTCCAGGCGTTCAATCTGATTCCGACGTTGACGGCCGAAGAGAACATCACCTTGCCGCTCGACCTCGGCAACAACAAGGCGGATCCCCAGTGGATCGACGAAGTGGTCCGAGCCGTTGACCTCGTGGATCGGCTCGACCACAAGCCCAACGAGCTGTCCGGTGGGCAGCAGCAACGTGTCGCCGTCGCTCGAGCATTGGCTTCTCGGCCTGAAGTCGTCTTCGCAGACGAACCGACCGGAAATCTCGACAGCCAGACAGGCGCTGGGATCCTCGACTTCATGCGTCGTGCGGTTCGCGAATACAACCAGACGATCGTCATGGTGACCCATGATCCTGTGGCAGCGTCATACGCAGACCGCGTGCTCTTCCTCGCAGATGGCCAGATCGTCTCCGAGCTGCGAGATCCAAACACCGATTCGATTCTGTCCGCACTGCGCACAGCATCTGGCCGCTGAAAAAGAACTGGGACGGGAGAAGCATCATGTGGAACATCACGAAGAAGAACGTTGCCGCCAACAAGATCCGGCTCGCGCTCACCGCGCTGGCAATCGTGCTCGGAGTTGGATTCATTTCTGCCGCGAACATCTTGAGCGATGGGCTGCAGGATTCGTTCGGCACGCTCGCAGCTGAGATCACGCAAGGAACCGATTTGCAGGTCAGCCGGGACGCCGACGTGCCGCTCACCAGCGGCGAAGTCAGCACCCTGGCAAGCATCGATGGCGTGCGAGTCGCCGAAGGGCAATACGAGGCACAAGAGAACACGGTCTTGCCAATCCGAGCCAATGGTGAGGTCATCCAACCATCTGGGCCGCCGGTTCTTGCCTTCAGTTGGACCAACGACGAGCAGCTCAATGTCACGACCATCGAAACAGGTCGAGCACCCGAAGGCCCGGGTGAGTGGGTCATCGACATGGGGTCGGCCGCCGACAACGATCTGGTCGTTGGCGAGACGTATGAGCTCGTGGTTCCAAATGCTGCAGGCAAGACGTCAGCCGAACTCGTTGGGACGTTCCGCTTTGGCGCCGAGAACCAGACCAACGGAGCGGTTCTCTTGGCGTTCGAGGCCGAGAGTGCCAAGTCGTTGTTCGATCGGGACAACTTCTCGAACATCGCGATCGCCACCGACGGCAGTAGGGCTATCGCCGACGTGCAGGTCGATGTCGAGACCGCCATGGGAGCGGACTACATCACGCAGGACACTGCAGACCTCAACGCCGAGCAGAGCGCCGAGTTCAACTCCTTCATCAGCGTGTTCGCATGGGTGCTACGCGCATTCGCAATCGTTGCACTCTTCGTGTCGATCTTCATCATTGCCAACACGTTCAACATCGTCATGAGTCAGCGGGTTCGCGAGCTCGGGTTGCTGCGTGCGATCGGTGCGACACCAAAGCAGGTGCAACGCGCGGTGCTCGGAGAAGCGTTGGTCGTCGGCCTCGCTGCGTCTGCGGTCGGTCTGATCGTCGGCCTCGGGTTGGCGTACGGCCTTGAGGCAGCGCTCAACGGAATTGGCGCAGAGCTGCCCGACTTCGACAAGCCACTGTCGATCCCAACGATCCTCATCGGTTTGGGTGTCGGTGTTGGCGTCACGATGTTGTCGGCATGGGTCCCTGCTCGTAAGGCCGGACGCATCGCTCCGGTCACGGCGATTTCGGGACAAGATGAAACCGATCTTGCCGGTGGTCGTCGATCGATTGCGATCGGTGCGATCCTGTCCTTGGCTGGAGCGGTCCTCACCGCCTTTGCTCTCTTTGGAGGCATCGACAGCACCGCAACGCTCTTGGGCATGCTCGGTGCTGGTGCCGCGGTCTTGTTTGTCGGCATCACCCTGCTGAGCCCGGTTGTCGCTGGGCCGATCTCTCGCACGCTGGGTGCGCCGATCTCTGCGATCTATCGAACCCCAGGATCCCTTGCGAAGGAGAACGCAGCCCGGAACCCGAAGCGGACCGCCACGACGGCAGCCGCGTTGATGATCGGCCTCTCGCTGGTGTCGATGGCATTCGTGGTCGGGCAAACCCTCAAGAACGACCTCAACGCCCTTCTCGAAACCACGGTGCAGGCCGACTACGCGGTGTTCCCCGCTGGCGACGCCGGGTTGGTTCCACAAGCGGTGCTCGGTGAACTCGAGTCGGCGGAACACGTCGACGACATCACTCCGATGAAGTACTGGGGCACCGACATCAACGGTGAACGAAACGATGTCTCCACCCTCCCCCTCGACAAACTCGATGCGTCGTTCGATCTCGAGTTGCTCGATGGGTCGTTTGCCAACATCGACGATGATTCGATGGCCATTCGCAAGGCGTTCGCTGACGATCTCGGCCTTTCGCTTGGCGACACCGCAGCCGTGGAACTCGCCGATGAGACGACCGTCGATCTCGAGATCGTCGCGATCTTCAAGGATGGAACGATCTTTGAAGGGATTGTCGTCAACGACGCTCGCTGGAACACGATTGGTGAGCAGGACAGCTACGACTGGATCGCTACGTCGGTGGCTGAGGGCTCGACCATCGAGCAGGCGACCGCCGACATGGATGCGATCGGCGCCGAGTTCCCGCAGCTCTCCACACAGTCGACGGGGGAGTATCGCGAGAGCATCAGCTCCCAAGTCGATCAGCTGCTCTACATCCTGACCGGGTTCCTCGGCCTCGCAATCCTCATCGCATTCATCGGCATCATCAACACGATGGCTCTCTCGATCTTCGAGCGCACTCGTGAGCTCGGACTTCTCCGGGCCGTCGGGATGACCCGCACGCAGATGCACCGCATGGTTCGATGGGAAGCCGCCATCGTCTCCGGTGTCGGCGCCTTGCTCGGGGCCGTCGTCGGCGTGGTGTTCGGAACGCTCGTCGTGGTGGCCACGCCCGATGAGATCCTGAACCGCCTCGCCGTGCCGTGGTTGCAGCTTGTCCTGCTTGTCGCGGTGGCGATCGTCGCTGGTCTCGTGGCGGGATTCCTGCCGGCTCGTCGGGCCGGGAAGCTCAACGTGTTGGACGCCATCTCGCACTAGCCACCGCAATAGGCTCGGCAGATGCGTTCGTATGACCCCGCAGATGCCACCGCCGTTCTTGCCATAAACGAAGAGTGTGTCCCCGAGGTTGGTGGACTCACCGCAGAGAGGCTCGCCTACTTCGCGGAGAAGGCGGGTCTCTTTGCCGTTGTCGAGGTCGACGAGCAGGTCGTGGGATTCTTGGTCGGCCTTGATGAGTACGCCACCGAGTACCCAAGCCCGAACTACGCATGGTTCAGCGAGCGGTATGACAGCTTTGGATACATCGATCGGATTGCGCTGTCTGCATCTGCACGGGGGCTTGGCTTGGGACCGGACCTGTATCGGGCGTTTGAGGCATGGGCGTATGGGCACGGCAAACCCGTTCTGGTCGCCGAAGTGAACACGATCCCGGACAACCCTCGCTCCCACCGGTTCCACGAACTGTTTGGGTTTCGCGAGCTTGAACGAACTCGCCCGTATGGCCCGGATGAAGAGGTCGCTATGTACGAGAAGCGCCTCGACTGAGAACCTCGTCGAGTGCCGCGAGTGCTTCGATCTCGACGTCCTCGAACCCCTGGTTGGTGTTGATGGCGATCGCATCGGGCCAGGGTGCACGCCGTTGGGCCAGGTGGTCGACGATCTCGGGCGTGGCATCTGACGTAGAGGTCGGGTCCGCCATGCGTCGGATGATTCTCTCCTTGGCCACCGCGTCCGGAATGCAGCACTCGAGCGAGGTCAGTGTGGCGTTCCGCTTGTCTGCGAGTGCGCGAGCGCGAACTCGCAGGTCCTCGTCTGTCCACGATGCATCGAGGATGACGGTTTCTCCTGCGACCAACAGCAACTCGGCCTGCCTGAGCATCTCTGCATAGGTTTGCTCCGTTCGTTCGGCCGTGTAGATCCCCGCGTCTGGCTCCGCAAGTTCGTGCACGGTGCGCTCCACGCCGGCGAGATCCTTGCGAATCCCGTCGGTCGACAACACCGCACAACGAAGTTGATCTCCCAGGGCGCGTGCGACGGTGGTCTTTCCCGATCCCGGACCTCCTCCGACCAGAATGAGCCGCAGTCGGGCTCGCTCGAGGTGGTCCAAGCACAGCCGGTGGTATAGCCGAGCCACGGCCGCGAACTCATGTTCCAAACTGTCCACGCGCAGGCAGGCAATCTTGCAGCGGACGTGAGCTCTGTACGCCACGTAGTAGTGAGCGAGGGAGCCTGGATGATGCTCAGCTGAGTACTCGGCGTAGTAGCGCAGCAACATCTGTGCCCACGACGGACCGCCGAGGCGATGCAGATCCATCGCAAGAAATGCGATGTCATCGAGAACGTCGACGAGTCGGAGATCATCGCGAAAAGCGAGACAGTCGAGAACCTCAGGCCCGTCGGGCATGCAGAAGATGTCGTCGGCCAGCAGATCGCCGTGTCCGTCGCGCAGGTAACCATCGGCAATGCGCTGGTCCAGTAGCTCGTGGTGAGCGTCCAACCAGGTATTCGAGAGTTCGGTGACTCGGTTGCTGTCGGCCTCGCTGATGACTCGGCCGACGAACGGAGCGAGTTCAGTCGTGTTGTCCTCCCACCGTTTCCGATGGGCTTCCGCCGCGCGACCTGCGAAGCCTTCGGAGGGCAACGCCGCGTGAAACGTGGCGATCTTACGTGCGATCGCACGGACGTGATCGCTGGTGAGTGCACCTTCGGTGAGCAGCCTGGTCACACTTCGTTCGGCGGGGAGCCGACGCATCACGATCATTCGATCGGTGAGTTCACCGTGCTCGAGGACGTCCGCCGTGCCGAGGTATATGTCGGGAGCAATCCGTGTATTCAGCTCGACCTCGCGGCTGGCCGCCGCACAACGAGCAGAGGTGTCCTCATGATCCAGAAACCCGTTCGAGATCGGCTTCAGTAGTTTGAACACCCGGTCCTCGGTGAAGAACAGCGTGCTGATGTGTGTCTCGGCCGAAGAAGGCTTCATCCATCAACACTGCTCTACCGACGCCGCGAGGAGCAGGGACCTTAGACCCTGCTGATTGGCGCAGATACGTGGGACCGTCATTTCATGATGGTCACCGAGGGTGCACACGCATCGGAATATGCAGGAGCGGTCGCTGAGGTAGAGATTCGCAAGGCGGCCCGCCGAGCAGCTACCGCTCTCGGCTCGGTGCTCGGGCCCGGAACGTTCACGTGCGATACAGGCACCGTGTACGTGATTTCTGAACGGGGGAACCGCATGCGGGTTCTACGCGACTACGTCCCCATCGTCGGCCCCCTCCTCAGCTCGGATCAACCGAGTCTCGACGAATGTTGGGAGCTACTCGGCGAGCTGAGCAGCACCCGACACTCATTCTCTTCTTAGGAGTATCGAATGCTTAGTGAAGTTCTCGTTCCCTTCAACGGTTCAGACGACACGATCCACGCGGTCGAGATCGGCGCGGGGCTTGCTCGTGCAGGGTCTCGTCCGCTCCGCGTGCTCGCCTATACGTCCAACATCGAGGAGCCAATTCATTCACGTGCCCTCTTCGACGTCGTGGACTCGATCGCGTCGAGATACGCGTTGAGCCCCCAGATCACGTCGATCCAGTCACCTCGCTTTCTCGTTGACGAGCTTCTCTTCGAGGCCACCAGACGATCGGGTTCGGTGCTGTGCATCCCGTCGCAGGGGCTTGGTCGCAAAGCGCTCGTGACAGGAAGCCTCGCAACCGAGGTGCTCGCCGCTGCACCTGGCCCGGTTGTTCTCATCGGGCCGGATTGTGAGGCACATCTCTTCGAGCACGCAGGACCACTGGTCGTTGCCCTGGATGGGTCGAGTGAGTCCGAGCGCATCATCGACGTCGCACACGAATGGGCAGACGGTTTCAGATTGCCTGTGGAGGTCGTGACCGTGCTCGACCCGAAGGTTACGGCAAACTTCGCCTCCGCTCTTGCGAGCGGTGATGTCCAAGAGAGCTCTTATGTCGCAAGCATTGCTCGCGACTCAGTGCTCTCCGAGAATTCGCCAACGTTTGAGATCCTCCATGGCAAGCCGGTCTCGGAGATCCTGCGAGAAGCGAACGTCCGCGACGCCTCGATGATCGCCATCGCCTCTCATGTGCCGGTGGGCGTCGACCGCCTTCTTCACGGAAGCGTGCTCGATGAGGTGGTGAGGCACAGTCCGGTCCCAGTGATCGCGATCAATCAGAACGCCTAACATGGTGCGCACTATGGAAAAGACGCGTGTGTTCTTGCTTGACGATCACGAGATCGTGCGACGAGGTGTCGCCCAGCTCGTGAATGCCGAAGCAGACATGGTCGTTGTGGGCGAGGCAGGGTCCGCCGATCGCGCCCTGCCGGAGATCCGAGGATGTAACCCCGACGTTGCGGTTCTCGATGTGCGTCTTGGTGACGGCAACGGCATCGAGGTGTGTCGAGAGATCCGTGCGGCCCACCCCGATATCCCATGCCTGATGCTGACTTCGTTCTCGGACGATCGAGCCTTGCTCGACGCAGCACTTGCTGGGGCTGCGGGTTACGTCTTGAAGGAGATTCGTTCGAACGACTTGATCAACTCGATCAGACGAGTCGCCGGTGGGGCGCAGTTGCTCGATAACGCCGAGGTGAGAATGCGCATGCAGCACCTGCGTGAAACCGAGGAGGGCCGGTTGATCGAACTCACCGCACAAGAGCGTCGGATCTTTGACCTGATCGGTGATGGCATGTCGAACAAGCAGATCGCTGAAGAGATGTTCCTCGCCGAGAAGACCGTGAAGAACTACATCTCGAACATGTTCGCAAAGTTGGGAATCACCCGCCGAACGCAAGCGGCCGCCATGTCGGCTCGTCTCGAAGAACAACAACGCCGGCGTTTCGAGTAACCGCACAGGGACCTTCAGCCCTGTTGCCACGCTTCCTCCTGCTCGGATGATGAACGCATCATCTCCTCGAGAGGAAACGCAAGAATGTCAACGGTCGTTGTTGGAGTCGATGGTTCGGGAACCGCGCGATCAGCGCTGCGCGAGGCGGTCACCCAGGCGGCGTGGCGGAACGCGTCGGTGTGTGTCGTCAATGTCGTGCACTTTCCGGCAGCGATGGGATTCGAGAGTTCGGCTCTCGACATCGAGGCTCTGCGCGATTCTGGACAGGCGATCATCGACGACGAGATGACTCGGCTCAGAGACGACTACCCCGAGGGATTGCCGGTTGCGGTGACCTCACAAGTTCGGCTCGGACACGTTGGCAGCGAGTTGATCACCATCGGCGACGACGAGGGGTTCGACGTGGAACTCACCGTCGTCGGAAGTCGCGGCTACGGCGGATTTCGCGGGTTGATCGTCGGTTCTGTGACCACATACCTGGTACATCACCTGGAGACGCCGCTACTGATCGTGCCGTCCGTACCAGAGGACGCTCGGTAATTACGAGCGGAGCTGACTACGGGCAGGGGACACGCCAGGTCAGTCGAGTTCCTCCACCGGGACCTGGCCGCACCACGAAACTTCCACCCAAGGCTGCCGCCCGCGTCGCCATGTTCTTCAGCCCATGTCCGGTTCGTTTGTCGTCATCCCTCGCCGCGGGGCGGTCAGAAACGCCGGTGCCATTGTCGATGACCTCGGCGGTGACCTGCCCGTCGTCGACCGCGACGATCACCTCGGCTGATGTGGCTCCCGCGTGTTTCGCCACGTTGGACAGGGCTTCCGCAACGACGGACACCACTTCATGAAGAAGGGTTTGATCCAGCTCGTCGATGTTGCGCTTGACGATCGATGGACGAAATCCGAGCGCTGCTCGCTGCGCACTGATCGCTTCATCGAGTTCGTCGTCATGTTCGGCCGTATCGATGTGCAGGTCGAATATCGCTTCGCGGAGTTGACGAATTGCGGTGTCGATCTGATCGACGGCGGACACCAGCGTCTCGCGGCAAGCTTCATCGTCGACGGTTCCCGCCATTGCGTGCAGTGACATGCCGGTAGCGAACAACTGCTGGACGACCGTGTCGTGCAAGTCTCGAGCGATTCGACCCCGATCGCGGGCGACGTCGAGCTGGGCGGTCGTGGCTCGCAGTGACACCTCGGCGTGATGTCGCGCCACCGCGTACCGAATCGAACGCGCCACCACATCACCGTCAGCTCGACCCTTTTGGATGTAATCGTGTGCTCCGCGGTCGACGGCTTCCACTGCGGTGCGCGGGTCATCGAGACCGGTCAGCACGACGACCGGCGCGTGCGGTGCATGCGTGACGACGGAATCGACAGCCAAGAGTCCGTGCGAGTCCGGGAGCGACAGGTCGAGCAGCACGCAGTCAACGGGTTCGTCGTCGAGCAGCCGAAGCGCAGAGGCGAGGTCCTCCACATGTGTCAACTCGAACACGGTCTCGGTGATCATGCCGAGCGCCCGTTGCATCGCGCGTGCGTCGAGCGCGTTGTCTTCGACGAGCAGGACGCGAAGTCGCGTCAGATCTTTCACGTCTCTTCCAGCACGTGCACAACCGCCGCAAGCAGCGAGCTCGCACCGACGCGCATCGTTGACGAATCGACGTAATCTGGGCCCAGGACCTCATCGGCGATCGACAGATACTCGGCGGCATCCTCGACGGTCCGCACGCCGCCCGAGATCTTGACGCCGATCGGCCGATCTGCTTCACGGGCGATCTCGAAGAGCTGTCGAGCTGCCTTCGGGGTGGCCGACCGCTCGGTCTTGCCGGTCGAGGTCTTGAGAAAGTCTGCGCCGCCGTCGATCGCTTCTCGTGCCGCGATGTGAATGTATTCGGGGTCTTCGATCTCGCCCGTTTCGAGAATCACTTTCAAGAGAGCTGACTCCGGCATGGCCTCTCGGACCTGCCGGACCAATTCAGCGCCAACGCCGGTCTGGCCATCGAGCAGTGCGCGCCAGGGAAACACGACATCGACTTCGGCACCGCCTGCGCCCACGACGGCCATCGCGTCGGCTATCGCAACGTCGTTGTCGACGCTACCTGTGGGGAAGTTCGCAACGCCCGCGACGGGAATTCCCGAGGCCCCGAGGCGATTGACAGCCGTGCTGACGAATCTTGGCCAGACACACACCGCAGCGACGTCGCCGTGTGCCGTGGTCGCAGCATCGCACAGCGCCTCGACCTCTTCCATGGTGTCGTGGTCGCCAAGAAGTGTGAGATCGATGAGCGGGAGCACCCGACGTGCTGCTTCATCTGGCGTCATTGACCTATCCACTCTGGTGGTCGTTTCTCGGCAAAGGCGCGAGGCCCCTCTTGGGCGTCCCTCGACGCAAAGACCTGCCCCATCAGCTCGTCTTGGAGCGCATAGAAATGTCGCTCGGGAAGGTGGGTGGCGGCCTTGATCAGCTGTTTGGAGGCCGAGACGGCAAGTGGGGCGTTCTTCGTGATGCGTGCGGCCAGCGCAAGCGCGACCTCGACTGCCTCACCTGGCTCGGCCAGTCGACTCACCAGTCCGGTCTCGGCAGCTTCTTCAGACGTGATTGGTTCGCCCGTGATCGCCATCTCCATGGCTCGACCGTAACCGACGCGGCTTGGCAGACGCTGAAGACCGCCGCCCGCGGCGAACAAACCAACGCCGACTTCGGGAATTCCCAGCTTGATGCCCTTGGCTGCGACCAGGAGGTCGCAGGTGAGAGCAAGTTCGAGTCCACCGGCAAGCGCGAATCCCTCGAGTGCTCCGATGAGCGGCTTCGCTGAGCCGTTTTTGATGAATGTCATCATCGGCCCGATGTCTTCGCCAGCCGCGAATGCCTTCAGATCCATCCCTGCGCAGAAGCCTCGACCGTTGCCCGTCAGCACACCCGCGCTGAGTGCAGCATCGTTGTCGAGCGATTCGATCGCTGCGACCAAACCATGGGACAGATCGCCATTGATCGCGTTCATCGCCTCAGGCCGATTGAGCGTGATCAACAAGACACCGTCTCGCCTCTCGGTGAGCACGGCATCTGATGGTTGCTCTTTGCTCATTTCGGCGGGAACCGTATGCCGGCGTCGACGCGGACTGTCTCGGCGTTCATGTACGGATTGGTGATGAGTTCCATGACCATGAATGCGAGTTCTTCTCCGGAGCCCAGCCGCTTCGGGAAGAGCACCGACTGGCCGAGATGGGCCTTGAACTGATCGGACTGTTCCCCCTCGCCGTAGATGGGAGTGTCGATGAGACCCGGCGCGATCGTGTTCACCCTGACACCGATGGCAGACAGGTCGCGGGCGATCGGCAAGGTCATGCCGACAATCCCGCCCTTCGATGCGGAGTAGGCGCACTGGCCGATCTGGCCATCGAACGCTGCAGCCGAGGACATATTGACGATCGCACCTCGCTGACCGTCTTCGTCGACGGGGTCGTTCTTGGACATTGCCGCTGCGGAGCGGCTCAACATGTTGAACGAACCAACGAGATTGATGTCGATGACTTTGCGAAACGCGTCGAGGTCGAACGGTTCTCCGTTTCGATCGACGGTGCGCCCCGCCCAACCGATCCCCGCCGAGTTCACGAGTGCCCGCAGTGGCCCCATTTCCGATGCCGCCCCGATCGAAGCATCCGCGTCCTCGGCAGAGGTGACATCGCACTTCACGAATAGTCCGCCGAGTTCGCTGGCGACGGCTTGGCCCTTTTCTTCGTTGAGGTCCGCAATGACGACACGGCTACCGGCCGCAGCCAATTGTCGAGCGGCGGCTTCGCCGATACCTGACGCGCCACCGGTGACGATCGAGGAGCTCTCTTCCAGGTCCATACGTGGCATCAGGCATCGACCCTTTCAATCAGCGTTCCATTTGCGAGACCGCCACCTTCACACATGGCCTGGAAACCATAGGTGCCGTCGGTGCGTTCGAGTTCGTTCACGAGTGTCGTCATCAGCTTGGCTCCCGAACATCCGAGCGGATGGCCCAGAGCGATGGCACCTCCGTTGACGTTCACCTTGCCGAGGTCTGCGCCCGTTTCTTTTTGCCAGGCGAGCACGACCGACGCGAAGGCCTCGTTGATCTCGAAGAGGTCGACGTCTTCGAACTTCACGTCGGATTTTTCGAAGAGCTTCTCGGTGACCGGGATTGGGCCCTTGAGCATGGTGACCGGGTCGGTGCCGGCGAGGGCAAAGTTGCGGAAGACGGCACGTGGCTTGAGGCCGAGCTCTTCGGCCTTCGATCGGCTCATGATCAGCACGGCAGCTGCGCCGTCGCTGATCTGACTGGAGTTGCCTGCTGTGATCTTTCCGTCTTCCTTGAACGCGGGTTTGAGGGTTGCGAGCTTCTCCGGCGTGCTTCCCTCGCGGATGCCCTCATCTCGGGTCATCATGATCGTCTCGCCGTCGATGACGACGGGAACAGGAATGATCTCGTTCTCGAAGCGTCCCTCCGTCGTGGCCTGCGCTGCACGTCGCTGACTCTCGGCCGCGAAGGCGTCGAGGTCTTCGCGACTGATGTCGTACTCATCGGCGATCATGTCGGCCCCGATGCCCTGGGGAGGTAGGCCCGTATCGGCGTATCGATCCTGCATCGATTGTGGAAAGGCAAAGCCGAGGTCCTTCACCACGCTGGCGCCCATTGGGGTGCGGGTCATGACTTCAACGCCAGCGGCGATGACGACGTCGTAGGCGCCGGCCATGACACCTTGTGCGGCGAAGTGAACGGCCTGCTGGCTTGAACCACATTGGCGATCGACCGTCGTGGACGGCACGGACTCGGGCCATCCGGCCGCGAGCACTGCGTTACGCCCGATGTTGAGTGCCTGTTCGCCAACTTGCATCACGCAACCCATGACGACATCGTCGACAAGGGCAGGATCGAGGTTGTTGCGCTCTTCGAGCGCCTTGAGGACGTGGGCTGCAAGATCGGCTGGGTGCCAATCCTTCAACATGCCGTTGCGACGACCTGCTGGTGTGCGGACCGCATCAACGATGACTGCTTCTTCCATCACTTCTCTCCTGGGTTGGCTTCACTGCTCATCGCAGTGGAGATGTTGTGTTGCAAACGCATCAGGACGTTCGCAAGTGCTTGGCGTTCTTCGCGGCTGACGCCCGCCCGCAGCTCGCGCCGAACGACGACGTCGATGTCTACGGCTGCTGCGGCCAGGCGTTCACCTTCTGGCGTGAGGCGAACCAACCACACGCGGCGATCGGTTGAGTCTGGGAGTCGTTCGATCAGGCCGCGAGACTCGAGTCGATCGATCTGATTGCCGGTCACCGCCCGACCCTGTCGAAGGTGATCGGCTGCCCGAGTTTGGCTGACCGGTCCGAAATCGTTCAGGTAGCAGAGGAGGCTCGCCAGACTCAGTGTGAGGTCGATCGCCGCGAATCGCTGGTCGTACAGCGTGCGAAGGTCGCCAGCGGTCGAGACGATGGTGCTCTCGACCCGCCTCCACGGCGGTGCGTCGAGCTCGTGCAACGATGACCCTCGCGAAGATTCAACCGACGATTCTGTAGTGCTCATGACTGTATGTCACCATACAGTTCGTCGTTCGGCTTGGCGCAGTAGACGAATACGATCGAGGCCATGAGCGACCTTCCGCCACACATCGACGACCTCGACTTGCTGCGGGACGAGCTGCTGGCGGTTGCAGACCCAGACAAGTCTGCACCGATGGCGGCCTACATGAAGGGCCATTTCGTGTACCTCGGTGTGACCGCAGGTGACCGTCGACTCGTGACCAAGCCCCTGGTGAAATGGGCCAAGACCGCTGACGCAAACGAACTCCTCGATCTCGTGGCTCGGCTCTGGGATGAGCCTGAGCGCGAGTTTCACTACGTCGGCATGGATGCGATTCGAGCAGGTGCCAAACACCTTCGGGCCTCCGACCTCGAGGCGGTCCGCGAACTCATCTCGAAGACACCGTGGTGGGACACCGTCGACTCACTTGCCGTTCACACCGTCGGAACCATGGTCACGAATCATCCAGAACTGGTCCACGACATGGACATGTGGGTCGAGAGCAACGACCTTTGGATTGCCCGCACGGCGATCCTGCATCAGCTCATGTACAAGGAACGAACGGACGCGAACCGACTCTTCACCTACTGCGAGATGCGGATGGACCACACCGACTTCTTCATGCGAAAGGCCATCGGTTGGGCGCTCCGGCAATATGCGCGCACCGACCCGGACGCGGTGCTCGCTTTCGTCGCCCAGCACGAGGACGACCTGTCGGGGCTCAGTAAGCGCGAGGCTCTGAAGCACCTGTCGTGAGCAGCGCGGTGCCAACGAAGAGCCCGCTCGCCTCGATCAGAGGTCGACCCTCTCGGCTGAGAATGGCCCCACGGGCCCGAACCGACTTCGAACGAGGTTGTTCGGTTTCGCCCGCGACGCGATAGGGACCGCCATCGAGGAGCACCGGCTGGCGGTAGCGAATATCGAGGGTGCCCGTCGCGACCTTCATCTCCAGCGCGGCCGAGGCAATGCGCGCACAGAAATAGTCGAGCACCGTCGCCGAGAGGCCACCCTGCACCCATCCGGGGGCACCGACGTGTTCGGCTTGGGGCTCGAACCAGGCCTCGCCATGCGCAGGGCTGCCCGAGCCGCCCGACGTTGTGACGGTCGGGTACAACGCCCGCATGATGCGCGTCGTCGCGGCAAGGACTGCGTCATCGGTTGGCGTTCGCTCGGTCATCGGCACGCACGGTACCGCATGGGCAAAGTCGATCACTTGCCGAAAAGCCCAATTTTCGGCGACATCGAAGGGAGATCTTTGCTAGACCCACGAAGAGAAGACTCGCGGGTAACCAAGCAGGAGAAAATATGATGAAACGGTCATCGTCCAGAAATCGTTCACGAAGGTTCGGGCCGAAACGATCGGCAATCCTCGTCCTTTCGATGCTCGCCGCGCTCGTAGCGGTCGCCCAACCAGCTGCGGCGCAAGACGCGGTTGAAGTCAGCTGTGCCGGTCAGGTCGCAACGATCGTTGCAACGACGCCCGGGCCGATCAACGGCACCGCTGGCGATGATGTCATCGTCGGGACCTCTGGTGTTGACACGATCAACGCTGGCGGAGGCAATGATGTCGTGTGTGGCCTCGGCGGCGCCGACGTGATCCTCGGCGGTCCGGGTCGAGACATCATTCTCGGAGCGAACGGTCCCGATCAGATTTGGTCTGGTCCGGGCAATGACCTCGTGTGGGGTGGCGCCGGAAACGACATGGTCTACGCAGGATTCGGCGTCGACGTCGTCTTCGGCGGTCCTCATGCCGACACGATCGCCGGTGGTCCTGGGAACGACCGCCTCAACGGCGGTTCAGGGAACGATTCGCTGTTCGGCCGCAACGGTTCTGACGTTCTGTCAGGCGGCAATGGCAATGACATCCTCGGTGGTGGCAACGGCAACGACATCCTCCGCGGCAACAACGGTGACGATGATCTCACGGGTGGCAACGGCCGGGGCGATCGTCTTCAGGGCGGTGGCGGAACCGATGTGTGCCGCGACCGAGGCTTCAACACCGTCTTCGGCGGATGTGAGTCCGATTTCGAGCTCACGATTCTGCACATGAATGACCATCACTCGCATCTCTCGCCGGACTCGGGTGATCTCGATCTCGCGGGGGTCGACACGCGGGTCAGCCAGGGTGGTTTCCCGAGCGCTGTCGCGAAGATCGATGAGCTCAGCGCAGCCAACGACGGCAACGTGGTCAAGATCCACGCAGGAGATGCCGTCACCGGAACGCTCTTCTACAGCTTGTTCAAAGGTGAGGCCGATGCAGCGTTGATGAACGAGGTTTGCTTCGACATCTTCGAACTCGGCAACCACGAGTTCGACGACGGCGATCAGGGATTGGCAGACTTCCTCGGAGATCTGTCCGACACCGAAACCTGCGAGACGGCAGTGCTCGGAGCGAACGTGGTTCCTCAGGCTGGCACGCCTCTGGCTCCTCCCGCCGGAAACCTCTTCGAGCCATTCAAAGTCATCGAATACGACGGGGATCGTGTCGGATACATCGGCATTGACATCGCTGGGAAGACGATGAACTCCTCGAGCCCGCTCGAGACGACGATGTTCCTCGACGAGGTCGAAACCGCCCAGCAATACGTCGATGAATTGACCGCCGATGGCGTGGACAAAATCGTCCTCGTGACGCACATACAGCTCGCGAACGACATCAACCTCGCATCGATGGTCAGTGGCGTCGATGTGATCGTCGGTGGCGATAGCCACACGCTGCTTGGGAACTTCGCCCCACTCGGGCTCAACACGTCCGGCCGATACCCGTATCGCACCGCAGACGCTGACGGGTCACCGGTGTGCATCGTGCAGGCCTGGCAGTACTCGTGGATCGTCGGTGAACTCAACGTGAACTTCGATGAGGACGGTGTCGTCACGAGCTGCGATGGCACGCCACATCTGCTTCTCGAGGACACGTTCCAGCGTCGTCCAGAAGAAGGCGCAGACCGTGAGGAGTTGGCAGGTGCCGAACGTCAGGCGGTGCTCGACTTCATCGCAGCCACGCCGGAGCTTTCGGTGGTCACCCCCGATGCAGACGCCCAGACGATTCTCGATGGATACAGCGGTCAGGTCGAGACGCTTCAGCAACAGGTGATTGGCTCCGCGGCCGTCGACCTGTGCCTCGAGCGAATTCCAGGCCAAGGCAGAAGCCAGATCTGCGATGTCGGCGACACCGCCCAGATGGGCGGAGACATCCAACAGGTGGTCACCGACGCCTTCCGGGTGCGAGCATTCGAATCCGACTTCGCCCTGCAAAATGCGGGCGGTGTTCGAGTCGACATTCCTGCAGGAGACCTGACCATCGCTGATGCCTACGAGCTGTTGCCGTTCGCCAACACGATCGTCAACCTCGAGATGACCGGCGCGGAGATCAACGCGGTCCTTGAAGAGGCGATCGCGTTTGCGCTCGATCCCGACGGCTCAACAGGCGCCTACCCATATGCGTCAGGCCTTCGATGGGACGCCGACATGAATGCTGCGGAGGGCAGCCGCATCAGCAACTTGCAGATGCGTCCGAGCGGCACCACCGACTGGGTCGCACTCGACATGGACGCAACCTTCACGGTTGCGACCAACAGCTTCATCGCAGCTGGTCGAGACGGCTATGTCACGTTCGGAACCGTCAGTGATGACGGTCGGGTGGTCGACACGTTCCTCGACTATGCGCAGTCATTCATCGACTACATCGAGCAGGATGCTGGCGGAGTGCTCAACAAGCCGCCCGCCGGTGACTACTCGACGCAGAACTTCGTGCCGCTCGCGGCGGCCTAGTTCGGCAAAGCGCTCCCCGTTTGATCCAACGGTGCCCCGCTCCTCGCACGAGGGGCGGGGCAACCGCGGTTTGATCTGCTACGCATACGGGATGCCACTCGTCATCGGGATCGATTCCTCCACCCAGTCCACCAAGGCCGAGCTCCGAGATGCTGACTCCGGAGCACTTCTCGCAACAGGTAGGGCGAGCCACCCCGCCACGAATCCACCGATATCGGAGCAGGATCCCAGCGCTTGGTGGGATGCGCTCGTGGAGGCGGTTTGCCAGCTTGGTGATGCCCGAAACGACGTTGTCGCCATTTCTGTCGCCGGTCAGCAGCATGGCCTTGTTCTGCTCGATGACGCCGGCGATTCGATTCGACCCGCAAAGTTGTGGAACGACACCACATCCGCGATGCAAGCAGCGTCGCTTGTGTCCGAGCTCGGTGCCGATTGGTGGAGCGATTGGACCGGCGTCGTGCCTGTGGCAGCGTTCACGGTCACCAAACTCAAGTGGATTGCGGACAACGAGCCAGAGAATCTCGAGCGAGTCGCCAAGATCATGTTGCCCCACGACTATCTCACCTGGCGACTATCCGGCGAACACGTGACCGATCGTGGCGACGCGTCGGGAACCGGTTGGTTCGACGCCACGACGAACACCACACTTCTTCGCCCCCTCGAGCTGGCAACCCGTGGACAGGATTGGCGTGACCGGGTGCCCAAGGTGCTCGGCCCAACCGACGTTGCTGGCCCGTTGCTGCCCGCGGTCGCTGCCGAACTTGGTCTGCCGGAGACGGTGGTCGTCGCTCCTGGTACGGGTGACAACATGGGCGGAGCGTTGGGACTCGGCCTTGCGGAAGGTGATGTAGTGGTGTCACTGGGCACCTCGGGAACCGTGTACGCCCGCGCCGCCGAGCGCGCGGTTGACATCAGCGGCGCGGTCGCCGGATTCTGTGATGCGACTGGAGGGTTTCTTCCGCTCGTCTGCACGCTCAACGCAACGAAGGTCACCGACACGGTCGCAACGTGGCTCGGCACCGATGCGGCCGGACTAGCCACGCTTGCCATCGAGGCGGGGACTATGCCGATAGATCCCATTCTCGTCCCGTATTTCGATGGGGAACGCACCCCAAATCGACCCGAGTCGAAGGGAATCATGGTGGGCCTCACCAATGAGACCTCGCGGACACACCTGGCTCGAGCCGCCCACGATGGTGTGGTCTGTGGTCTTCTCGACGGACTTGACGCGCTGCAAGCGAGCGGCGCGAGGGTCGACGGGCGGCTCTTGCTCGTCGGAGGAGGCGCTCGGTCGGTCGCGTATCGACAGCGTCTTGCCGACATTTCGAATCGAGAGGTGCTCATCCCAGCAAATGAGGAGTCGGTCGCCGTCGGGGCGTCGCTGCAAGCCGCGGTGGTTCATGGTGGCAAGGCGGACTTCGATCAGCGGGCTGTCGATTGGGACGTGCGGAGTGCGGATACGGTGACGCCAAACGAAGACGCAGACGGCCCGGCGGTCCGCGAGCGGTATGCGTCGGCATCGTCCTTCGATGATGGGCTCTGTCGCCCCGCATAGGTCGCTCGGACCATTGCGAAAAGCCCGAAATCGGTCGATCTAGGAAAGAACGGACCCCGCCAACTCCGCGTCCTTGGACCGGTGCTGCACCCTCGTTCGGTCCTGGAGCAACAATGACTTCTCGTCGGCCACTACTGATGGTGAGCATGCCCTTGCTGGCTCTCATCGCGATTGGGCTCTTGGTCACTCGCGAGATGACCGGTGATGAAGGGTTTCTCTTTGGTGCATACGGTGTTCTCGGAGGTGTCGCAGTCCTCGGTATTGCGTTCACGGCACTATCCATGAGAGGCGATGCGGACGACTTCGACGATTTCGGTCCGACCGACGATGACATCGAACGCGTGTTGACCCACAACGTCGCTTCACCGGTCATTGCCAAGTCGGTCATCGAGCAGTTGAACAACGCCGAGCTCGAGGTTGAGGTCGAGGTCGAACCAGTACCCGTCGTAGAGGCTCCCGCTCCACCGGTCGAGCCCGCGGTCCCCGTTGCCCCGATCGTGTTGAGTCCGTCGACAGAAGTCTTCGTGAACATCGGTCGGAGGAACAAGCAGCTCAACCGGCAGATGCTGACGCTGATCTCCCATCTCGAACGGGATGAGCTGGACCCGGAGATTCTCCACGGGCTCTACGAACTCGACCACCTGGCGACCCGAATGCGTCGCAACGAGGAGACGCTCCTTCTGCTCGCGAGCACTCGTCGAGTCCGCCAGTGGAGCCCACCCGTGAAGCTCGAGAACGTGCTTCGTTCGGCGCTGGCTGAGGTGGAACGTTTCTCACGCGTCGAAATCGATGAGGTCCCCGACGTGGAGATTCTCGGTGAGGTCGCATCGGACATCACACACCTGCTCGCCGAGCTCATCGACAACGCGACGGAGTTCTCACACGCCTCGACCATCGTCACGGTGTCGGCACACACCACCCTTGAAGGCGTCGAGATCGAAGTCCTCGATGCCGGTCACGGAATGGATCAGTCCAAGCTCGACTCTTTGAACGAGATGCTCGCACAACCCCCGAGTGTGGACGATGCTCCATCTCGACGTCTTGGGCTGTTCATCGCGGCGCAAATCGCCGACGGCATGGCCGTCGACGTAGCCCTCACGGGTCAGCGCGGTGTTGGCACGGTGGCCACGGTATCTGTCGAGCACGAATTGATCGCCGAACGCGAAGACGTCGAGGAAGAGGAGGAGCAGGCCGCCATCGTTGAAGCGCTTGACCTGCTCGACCCCGTTCTGCAGCTCGCGGTTGATGCTGAGCTCGCTCCACATGAGGAGGAGGAGCTTGCGATTGCATCGTTGCCCTCCGATGAAGATGTCGCCGTCGCTCTCGGCGCGGTGTCGCCCTTCGAGACAGAAGTACAACCACCCGCCTTCTTCCCGGCGGTCGCACCCCTCATCGAGATCCCAGATGTCGTCGAAGCCGTCGAAGACTTTCCGTCGGTGCTATCCGTCGACCCGTCTCCGGTCGGCGAGCCGCTGCCTAGTCGCATTCCTCAGGCAATGTTCGATTCCGTGTGGGGCGATGAGCCGCAGGAGACGATGCCGTTTCCCGAGGTCACGCAGCTACCCGCCACCGACATCCACGAAGTTGCGTTCGACGATGCGACGGCGCAGTCGGTGGCACACGGCGCAGAGTCATCGATCTCTGCATTCACGAGCGGTGTGGCTCGTGGCCTCGCCGAAGCCGAAGAGGAAGGCTTCTCCGACACGCAGACCGAGGACGGTGCCCATGAGTAGCCAAGACGCCGGTGAGGCCTTTTCGTGGTTGCTCACAGACTTCGTTGAGAACACCGCCGGTACTCTTCACGCCGTAGCGGTCTCGGCTGACGGGATTGCGCTTGCGACCTCGGAGTCGATGGCGAGCGCCAATGCCGACAAGTTCGCCGCGATCACCGCAGGGTTGTCGAGCCTGGTGCACGGCGCTGCAGACTGTTTCGGAGAGACCACCGTCGAACGAGTGCTGATCGAGATGGGCAGCAGCTTCTTGATGGTCACGAGCGTGAGCCATGGTTGTGTGCTCGGTGTGATCTGTGCAAAGGACGCCGATCTCGGCAAGGTGGCGTACGAGATGACGCTGTTCGCCCAGCGAGCCGGAAGTGTTCTGTCGCCGCAGATCATCGCCGACCTCCAGAACACGCTCGTGGTATGAGCGGTTCCGCCCGATCCTGATGTCTCGTATTCCCCCGTACCTCGTCAGCGGCGGAAGGACCCGTCCATCGCGCGATGTGGCGATTGAGACGCTCGTGGAAACACCCTCCGAGGTCATGACGACGAGCAAGGCAAGATTTGAAACTCGGGCGATTCTGGAGCTGGCCGCGAACCCGATATCCGTTGCCGAACTCGCCGTGGGAACAGGACTCCCACTCGGCACAACCCTGGTGTTGGTCTCCGATCTGCTCGATACCAAAGAGCTACTCGGCCATGAGACGACCGAACAGTCCGAACTTTCGAACCGCGAGATCATGACAAGGATCATTCACCGTGTCCGAGAACTCTGAACGGCCGCCGAAGACTCCGAAGAAGGTGTCCGCGAAATTCATCGTCGCGGGTGGATTTGGCGTCGGCAAGACGACCTTCGTTGGATCGGTCTCTGAAATCGATCCGCTTCGGACCGAGGCGGACATGACGTCAGCGAGCCATGGGATCGACGACCGCTCCCACATCCTGCAGAAGACCACGACGACCGTCGCCATGGACTTCGGTCGATTGACGATCGATGATCAGCTGGTGCTGTATCTCTTCGGCACTCCGGGCCAAGACAGATTTGGCTTCATGTGGGACGACATCGTTCGAGGCGCACTCGGCGCGATCGTCCTCGTGGATTCGAGACGAATTGCTGAATCGTTTGCGGCGATCGACTACTTCGAGCGCCGGCGGGTTCCGTTCGTGATCGCGACAAATCGATTCGACGGGGAGATGCCACACGATCTTGTGACGATCCGTGAGGCGCTGCAGATCGATCCGGATATTCCCGTTGTCGATTGTGACGCGCGGGAGTGGGACTCGGTAAAGGCAACATTGCTGGTGTTGTTCGATCGAATCGTTTCGCTGATCGAGGTAGAGGCGCCGCCTGCGCATTCGGCCGAAGCCGCCTAGAGCGACTCGAGAAACGCGATCAGCGCCTGACGGTCGGCGAGTTCCGCGTTCATGAAGAGGGCGCGCGATCGCCTGCTTTCTCCTCCATGCCACAAGATCGCTTCCTCGAGCGTGCGAGCTCGTCCGTCGTGAAGGAGTCCTCGGTCGTCCGCTACCGGCACGAGTCCAAGGCCCCAGAGTGGTGCGGTGCGCCACTCGACTCCACTCGCGGCGAAGTCTGGGCGATCGTCTCCCATGTCGAAGCCGAGGTCGTGCAGCAGGAGATCGGTGTAGGGGCGAATGGTCTGATTCGCGAGCTCTGGATATTCACTCGACCCTGTCTGAAGGGTTTCGGTGTGGCACGAGGAGCACTCGAACTCGTCGAACAGTGGTGCACCCTTCTGTGCGAGCTCGTCTCCCGAGGTTCTCGGTGGTGGCACGGCGAGCAAGCGCAAGTAGTGGGTGATGGCGTCGAGCCGTTCGTCCGAAACCTCAGTGGTGCCGCCGCTGACGGTGTCGTCACAGATCGTCTGCCCTGGCGCGCAGTTCTCGCGAGGAATCAGCGACGAGGTGATTCCGATATCCCCGTGAAAGGCTTGGGCGATCTGCTGATCGAGTTGGACGACGTTTGACTTCCAACCGAATCGGCCCAGCTCGACCTGTTGTGTCACGGGATTCCACACCGCATTCACCCGCCCGCTGATTCCATCTCCGTTCGCATCGGTTGGGTCAGCGGCGGCGAGAATCGCCTCATCGGGGACGGCTTCGAGGAGGCCCATACCGATGAGTTGGGCCCCGATCCGAGCAGACAGTTGTGTTCCTTCGGTCAGCGGCCCATGGTTTCTGTTTCGGATGTTGACGGTCGGCCAGAGCAACTCGAACGGGGTGCCATCTGGATACGTGCCCGTCTGCGTCACGTAGTTGGTGAAGATGGTTCCTTCGGGTTCGTTGCTTCCGATCGCCCGATCCTGCAGTTGATCTCCATAGTTGGGCTCGGCGATCGGAGCGCCAGTGACCGGGTCCGCCCCGGGGATCGAGAGGCGAACGACGAGACCCACATCGGTGAGCTCTCCATCTGGGGGGACCTGACGCCTGCCCGACGAGAGGTGGCAATCTGCGCACGAGTCGGCGTTGAACAACGGCCCAAGGCCATCATTGCCCGTCTCGCGTGGACCGACCGCCGTCCAGGTTTCGTGGAAGAACACCTGACCCGCCAAGAAGAGCTGGAGGTCGGCATCGCTCAATCCGTCGATCGGCTCGGAGAACACGTCGGGGAGTACTGCGGCTGCTTCGCTCGAAGGCGTTGCCGATGTCGAAGCAGGCCCCGGTGGGGTGGTGGTCGATGCCGCTGGTTCATCGATGGTGATCGGCTGCTCTGATGTGCATGCGGCGATGAGAAGAGCGAGGGCCATTGCGGCGGCTACCGTCCATCGTCCCATCCCAGAATCGTACGCCGCGATGGCAAGGATCTGATCGGAGGGTCGAGAGCGAATCGGCGGACCACCGCTAGCGTTCACGTCGTGTCCCGTGGTGAATCATTCAAGGATCGGCTGAAGAAGGCCGGAGAGGCTGCCCGGCAGACGGCGGTCGACAAAGGGCTCGATCAGCGCCTGGGCAATATCGGGCTTCCGACGACTGCGCTCTCGGGGGCTCCTCGCACATTGGACGAGATTCAGGCTGAGCTGGACTCGCTCGTCGGCCTCGAGTCGGTCAAGGAGCAGGTTCGCACACAAGTGGCGTTCCTTCAGATCCAGGCGCGCCGTCTCGATCATGGTCTGAGTGAGGTGCCGACGAGCCAACATCTCGTATTTCTCGGTAACCCGGGGACTGGCAAGACCACGGTTGCCCGGCTTCTCGGCGAGATGTACGGCGCGCTCGGCCTGTTGAAGAAGGGCCACCTCGTGGAAGTTGATCGTGCGGGGTTGGTTGGTCAATACGTTGGTCACACGGCCAACAAGACGAACAAGGCGGTGAAACGGGCACTCGATGGTGTCTTGTTCATCGACGAAGCGTACGCACTGTCTCCGTCGGGATTGGTCGGCAACGACTTCGGTCGCGAGGCCATCGAGACGCTCATCAAACGGATGGAGGATCACCGAGACAGGCTCGTGGTGATCGTCGCCGGTTATCCGCGCTTGATGCAAGATTTCCTGAGATCGAATCCGGGTCTTCGTTCGCGGTTCGCTCGCGAGATCTCCTTTCCTGACTATTCGGGAGATGAGTTGCTCGCCATCACCAAGAAGCTTGTTGGTGATGCCGACTACACGCTCGATGACGGTGTCGATGAGACCATTGCCCAGATCTTGCAACGCGCCATTCGCGACGAGGCCTTCGGGAACGCTCGGTATGCTCGCAACTTGTTCGAGCAGGCGATCAACCAACAGGCGGTTCGACTGTCGCAGTCGACCAGCGTCGGAGCGCTCGATCGTGCGACCGTGAGCATGATCACTCGCGTCGACTTCGTGGAGGCAGCTCGTCTCTTGGCCGTTTCGGCACCTCGCTAGTGGAGATCCTCGAGAGTGCGTCGAGCAGCGTCGAGCTGCAGCGAGTCCCGGCGCGTCCACGCCAACCCTTGCGTGCCTGGGATGCTGCCGACGAGTACGTGCTCGCTCATCTTGGTGAACGTCCGTTGCCCGATGGCTCGAGTGTGCTGCTCGTCGGTGATTCGTTCGGTGCACTGACCTGCTCGCTGCGACGTCACGATCCGATCGTCGTGAATGAGTCGGCCGCTGGCGCTGCGGCCATTGCCGACAACCTCGCTCGAAACGGACTGGACTCGCTCGAGGTGTATTCGATACTCGATCTCGAGACGTTGACGGAGCCCATCGACTGCGTGGTCATCAAGATTCCGAAATCGATCTCGGAACTCGTCGACGTCTTGCATCGCATTCGCCCCCACATCCACGCCGACACTCGAATCATCGGCGCGGCAATGGCCAAACACATCCACACCTCGACTCTCGAGTGTTTCGAGTCGATCATCGGATCGACGAAGACGTCGCTGGCGAAAAAGAAGGCTCGCCTCATCTACTCGTCGTTTGATCATTCGCTCGACGTTGGGCCGAACCCGTGGCCAGCGGTGTGGAAGGCCAACCAGCTGACCCTGGTGAACTACGGCGGTGGGTTCTCCGCAGAGGGCCTCGACGCGGGAACCCGTTTTCTCCTGGAGAACATCGAGTCGTTCACCGATCTGGTACCCACAACAGGTGAACGGATCCGCGTCGTCGACCTCGGCTGTGGCAACGGGATCATCGGCCTGCAGATGGCAGCCGACTTCGTTGCCTCTTCGGCGAACTTCGTGATCGATGTCGTGGACGACTCCGCGATGGCCGTCGCCGCCGCAGAGTCATCGTGGGAGCAGTCATTGCCGGGTGTCGCAGAAGAACGCGCAGCCTTTCGCCATCACTACCGCCTCGTCGAGGTGGTTGAACCGCGATCAGCAGATCTCGTTGTGGTCAATCCGCCGTTCCACGACGACCGCGTCGTCGGCGACGACACGGCCTGGTCGATGTTCACCGATGCCCACAAGGTGCTGCGGCCCGGCGGCCAGCTCGTGGTTGTCGGCAACCGTCATCTGGCGTATCACGCGAAGTTGAAGAAGATATTCGGCAAGGTCGACACGATGGGCTCGAACAAGAAGTTCGTCCTGCTTCGAGCGCATCGCTGATATCTGGCCAGCCAAGCTATTGTCTCGTCATGGGCGCACTGCCACCAGAGGACCTCGATCCCGTCGACTACATCCAGGTGACCCGAGACTCCTATGCACTTCTGGGATTCGATTCGTACCGTTGGGCAGCCAACCCCGAGCCAGCGGCGTTGGTGCGTCCAGCCAAACCTCTCGCTGACAGCAAGGTCGTCTTGATCGCTTCCGGCGGCGTGTATCGGGTCGGTGATATCGGATTCACCCACAAGGACGACCTGTCGCATCGGGAGATCCCGGTCGACACTCCAACGTCGGATCTGCGCGTCACCCACTTCGCGTATGACCAAACCTCGGCCAAGGCGGACCCGAATTCCGTATTTCCGATCGACGCGTTGCGCCGGATGGTCGCCGATGGTGAAGTTGGCTCGATGGCCGATGTCGCCCTGACTTTCATGGGGGGCATCTATTCCCAACGTCGCCTGCACGAGACGTTGATTCCAGCGCTGGTCGATCGGGTACGCGAACTCGATGCCGACGTGGCGCTGTTGGTTCCCGTTTGACCGGTGTGCCATCAGTCAGTTGGGCTGATCGCACGGGCAGTCGAGGCCGCCGGTACGACGACAACATCGATTTCGAGCGCGTGGAGCATCACGGCAGCGGCGAACCCGCCTCGCGCGGTGTTCACCGACTTCCCGCTCGGGAACACGTCAGGACCACCCAACGCTCACGAGACCCAGTTGGCGATCGTTCGCAGCGCCCTTCGGCTGGCCCACACCGCGTCGGCGTCGGGCACGATCCTGCCTCTGTCACACTCGTGGCCAGTGCCGTGGAAGGACGAGGCGCGCGAGCTCGTCGACCACCGCACGCCGCGCAACGACAGTCCCCAGTATCAAGAGGAGGCCGATCGGGCCGCCGCCATCACCAACCATGGTGAGGAAGCGGCCTGTGCTGTGTGCTGAGCACGCGCTGCCCGATCGTGACTACTTCGTGATGGCGACCCGACCTCGAATTGGATAACGGGGCCAGGTGTACCCGGGCGTTGCCGGGTGACCAGGCGCGACCAAGGTGTCAGCGATCGCCTCGTCCTCAGCGAGGAACTCATGTTTCAGGCTGCCGAGATAGTCACTCCATTGTCCCAAGGTGCGTGGCCCGGCGATCACGCTCGTCACCAGTTCGTTGTTCAAGAGCCACAACATCGCGTAGTCCGCAGTCGACATGGGGCGATCCGCCAAGTGCCGCTCCAAGTCGCGGACGACGTCGAAGGCTTCGGACTTGAGATCGCGACCGAGAATGCTGGCGTCTCCGCGTCCGGCTCTGCTGTTGGTTGGTTTCGCCCCACTCTTCTTGTATTTCCCGGTGAGGACACCGCGAGCGAGCGGTGAGTAGGGAACGACGCCGATGCCGTAGTACTCACAGGCCGGCAATAGATCCGACTCAGGCTGTCGGTTGAGCAGGTTGTACAACGGCTGGCACACGATCGGTCGCGGCGTTCCCGTCTGGTCGCAGAGCCGAACGAGTTCGCCGACCTGCCAGGCACGATGATTGGAGAAACCCCAGTATCGAGCCTTGCCGCTGGCGATCACTTCCCCGATTGCTCGAACACTCTCTTCGAGCGGCGTGTCCCAATCGACATGGTGCATGTAATAGATGTCCACGTAGTCCGTTTGCAGTCGGCGGAGGCTGGCGTCGATCGCCTGCATGATCCACTTGCGAGACAGCCCCATCTTCTGGTTCGGCGGCCCGTCTTGTTGCCCGACCTTGGAGGCGAGAACCCATCGATCGCGCTCCTTCTTCATGAGCTTTCCGAGCATCTCCTCGGCTTTGCCGCCGTTGTAGGCATCCGCGCAATCCACGAAGTTGACGCCGGAGTCCCAGGCTTGACTGAGCATCTTGCGGGCCGAGGCCTCCGTTGTTGTGGCTCCGAAGTTCATCGTGCCGAGGCTGATCGTCGAAACTCTGACGCCGCTATTTCCGAGATATCGATAGTCCATGCGCCGACCGTAGTTGATCGCTGAGGGTCGAGAATCGAGAACTCCGTCGTGGGCTCGTCCGGACATGGCGGAATGGCGCTCAACGCGGGAAGGTTGTCCCTGTATGGAACAACGACCACCGCAGCAGCGACGCGAGCTCGTGCTGCTCGCCGGTGGGTTGGTTCTCGCGATGTCGCCCTGGTTCTCGACTGCAGCGGTGCTCGGTGAGCTGCGAGAGGCATGGGACCTCAGCCGTCCGCAAGCGAGTTGGCTCACGATCACGGTCCAGATTGGATTCGTGGTGGGCGCCGTGATCTCCTCGATCACCAATCTCGCCGATCGGTTGCCTCCGCGACGGCTCATATTCCTCGGCGCGATGGGGGCGTCCTTGGCCAACCTCGTCGTCGTCCTTGGAGATTCGTTCAGCATCGCGATCATCGCTCGACTCGCCACCGGCGCCTTTTTGGCTGCCGTCTATCCACCATCGCTCAAGGCCATGTCGACGTGGTATCGACAGGGCCGCGGCATGGCGCTCGGGGTGATGGTAGGAGCGCTCACGGTTGGTTCAGCGCTCCCGCATCTCGTCAACGCAATCGGTGGTCTCGATTGGAAGGTCACCTTGGTCGCAGTCTCTGCGTTGACCGCGTTGGGCGGCCTGCTCGCTGACCGGCTTTGCTCGGACGGGCCATACGCGGTTGGGGCAGCGAGCTTCGATCCGACGCAACTTCGCGCGATTGTGGCGAATCGAGACTTTCGACTTGCCAGCGCTGGGTACTTCGGTCACATGTGGGAGCTGTACGCGATGTGGGCGTGGATCGCTGCGTTCTACGGCGATGTCTTCGAGTCGTCTCGTGCTGCGAGTCTGGCCGCCTTCGCAGTGATCGGCGCCGGAGCTGGCGGATCGGTCTATGCCGGCATCATGAGCGACCGCCGGAGTCGATCCGATGCTGCGGCCTTGGCGATGCGATGGTCCGCGTCGGCGGCCGTCGTGGCCGGCTTTCTTCTCGACGCGCCCCTCCCGATCGTGCTCGGTATCGGCCTGGTCTGGGGCTTCTGGGTCGTAGCCGACAGCGCACAATTCTCTGCGATCGTCACGGAGGTGACAGATCCGAGATACGTGGGCACCGCGCTCACGGTGCAATTGGCTGCGGGGTTCATCCTCACCGTGTTCACGATCTTTCTCGTACCGATCGTGCGCGATGCCCACGGCTGGGGATGGGCGTTCTTCATGCTTGCGCCAGGTCCGATGCTGGGTGCGTGGGCAATGCGAGCGCTACGACTCGGCCCAAGAACGGTGGCGGAAGAAGTCGCCGAGCCCGAGACCGTCTGGGTCAGCCCGTTCTTCTGAGCGGCTGCTCTCCATTTGCGTCTTTGCACAACGAAGTGTTGTGCAGCAGGAGCAGCGAGGCGGTGGCGACCGCTGGATAGGCGAAGAGCCAGGCGTTCGATTCGGTTGCGCTCGCCCCACCAATTGCAACTACATGAGAGATGGCCATGGACCCGACCAACACCAGAAGACCGCGGTTGACCTTGTCGCAGTTGCGGGTTGCCTCGATGAACGTGGGGAAGAACAACAGCGCGAACACCAACCCGTAGATGGCGAAGATGACCCCGATGATCAGCGTCGGTGTGTCGCCCGATGGAGAGAGTGCAGCGCGCACCAAACCAACGACGGGGAGAGCAAACGCCGCTGCCCAGAAGACGGTTCGATTGATCCGTTGTTGGGTCCAGTCCATTCGACGAGCGTACGTCGAACCGAACCGACCGTTGGAACAGATTGCTCGAGCCCATCGGATGTCATCTTGCGATGAAGGGACCAGCTGCGCGGCTTGCTTCGTAAGCTGTTCGGGTGACGACTACAGCCGAGAACGCAACCGATCGACAAGACCGACTTCGGGCGGACATCAGGCGGCTAGGAGCGCAGCTGGGGGACTCCATCCAGCGTCTCGTGAGCGTCGAGTTCTTCGAGCTCGTGGAGAAGGTTCGTTTGCTCGCCCGCAGCACCCGTGATGGCGACGAAGCCGCGAGGAAGGAACTCGAGGAGACCGTCGCTGGCGTATCGGAGATCGAGGCGATTCTGCTGGTGCGCGCGTTCACGATCTACTTTCATCTGGCGAACGTGGCCGAGCAGGTGAACCGTGTCGAGGAGCTTCGATTCAAGACCGAGGGATCCGGTGAACTCTTCGACACGTTCGCACGCGCAGACGCTGCGGGCATCACGGCCGAATCGCTTGCTTCGAGCCTCAACGAGATCGAGTACCGGCCCGTGTTCACCGCTCATCCGACCGAGGCGTCGCGCCGGTCGGTCTTGCTGAAGCGATCGGAGATCGCGGAGCTACTGCGTGTTCGAGACAGCGAGGCACAAGCAGGGCAGGTGCGTATCGATACTCGGATCGGTGAGATCATCGATCTGCTCTGGCTGAGCGACGAGCTTCGACAGGTGAAGCCCACACCGGTCGATGAAGCGCGGTCGATCATCTTCTATCTCGAGGGTCTGGTGTCCGATGCACTGCCGCCCGTGTGGGCCGACCTCGAACACCTCGCTGCCGAGCGCGGCTTCGATCTGCCCGATGACCTGACCCCGATTCGTTTCGGTTCATGGGTCGGCGGCGATCGTGACGGCAACCCCTTCGTCACCGCCGAGGTAACGGACGAGGTGCTCCGTCTTCAACGCCAACGCGCCCTGCGTCTTCTCCGGCGTGGCGTGCAGGACCTGGCGGCTGATCTCAGTGTTTCGCGCTCAATCCGTCCAATCAGCGATGACCTCGGTGAGTGGATGGCTGACCAATCGGCCACGTTCCCTCGCTTGGTCGAAGACATCTCGTCGCTCATCGTGCACGAGCCGTACCGGATTGCTGCCACGATCATCGATGGCAAACTCGCTGCGACCGAACGAGCCCTCACGGGCGGACAGGACGTGCACACCTCGGCATACGAACACTCGGGTGAGCTCTGTGCGGACCTCGATCGCATGGATCACTCCTTGCGGAGCAACGGCGCCACCGTCGTCGCGAAGGGCAAGCTGTCGTCGCTTCGCCGGTTGGCTCGCACGATTGGCTTTCATCTTGCGACGCTCGATATCCGTCAGCACACGCGCCATCATCACGATGCGCTGGGTGGTCTGTTCGAGAGCGTGGGCGTCAACTATCCCGAAGACGCGAGCGAGCGTTTTGCCCTGCTGAGCGCCGAGCTCGCAGCCCCTCGCCCCTTTGCCCCAGCCGGCACGCCCGATCTGGGTGACGCACTCGGGCTCTTCACGACGTTGCGCGAGCAGATGGACCGTTTCGGAGACCTCATCGTCGAGAGCTACATCGTCTCGATGACGCAGGGTGCTGACGACATCCTGGCACCGGCCGTGCTTGCTCGTGAGGTCGGTCTGATCGATCTGAGCCGCGACATTGCTCGCATCGGGTTCGTGCCACTGTTCGAGACCATCGATGATCTTCGAGCGATCTCCGAGATCATGGACGCGTTGCTCACCGACCCGGGTTATCGCAAGATCGTCAGCCTTCGCGGCGATGTACAGGAGGTCATGGTCGGGTACTCCGACTCGAACAAGGACGGCGGTATTTCAACGTCGCAATGGGAGATTCACAAAGCGCTCCGCACCGTACGCGAAGTATCGAAGCGCCATGGAGTGGAGATCCCGGTCTTTCACGGCCGAGGAGGCACGGTTGGCCGAGGTGGAGGCCCCACTCACGACGCAATTTTGGCCCAACCGTCCGGTGTGATCACCGGGCTGATGAAGACCACCGAGCAGGGCGAGGTCATCGCCGACAAATACAGCCGCCCACGACTCGCCCGTCGGAATCTTGACCTCGCGTACTCGGCAATGCTCGAACACACGCTCATGCACACCGAGAGTCGAATCGGTGTCGAGGCTCGTGATCGATGGTCGGCGGTGATGGACATCGTCTCAGACAACGCGTACAGCGCATACCGCGGGCTCATCGAAGACTCGAGCCTCGTTCCGTACTTCACGAGTTCCACCCCGGTCGAAGAGCTGGGTGCGCTCAACATCGGCTCCCGTCCAGCGCGACGACAGGGCACGACAAGCGGTATCGACGATCTCCGCGCCATTCCCTGGGTGTTCGGATGGACACAATCTCGACAGATCGTGCCCGGATGGTTCGGCGTCGGTTCCGGTCTGCTCGCGGCCATGGAAGCAGGCCATGGCGAAGACATGAAAGAGATGTTCGCGAACTGGCGCTTCTTCCGAACGTTCCTCTCGAATGTTGAAATGACCCTCAGCAAGACGGACCTCGGGATCGCTCGGACATATGTCGACGCCTTGGTTGACCCGGAGCACCATCACGTCTACGACATCATCTGCGCCGAACACGAGCGCACGATCGAAGCCATCACCACGGTGACTGGTAGCGGCCTGCTCGACGATCTACCGGTGCTTCGCCGAACTCTCGAGATTCGTGACACCTACCTCGACCCGTTGAACGCGCTGCAGGTCAACTTGCTCAAGAGCACGCGCAACAGCTTGGCCGCCGCCGAAGCAGATACATCCGAGGGCGTCGCCGAGCGTCGTATCCGCCGAGCCCTGCTTCTCAGCATCAATGGCGTGGCGGCCGGACTCCGCAACACCGGCTGAGCTCAGGTTGAATGCGGTCGCTCCGATAGGAGCACCGTCGCGCAGGTGCGATGATCGGGTACCTAGGGGTGTCGCATGGATCATGTCGAAGTTCAAGATGAGCTACCTGACAATCTCAAACAGCGAATCGGGAATCGCTTCCGCGATCGGCGCTTCTCGTTCTTTGAGGCCTTCCTGAAACAACTCGACGAGCCCATTTCCGTTCTGGACGTGGGTGGAACGCAACAGTATTGGGTACAGCGAGGCGTTTTGAGCCGCCTCAATATCTCGGTCACGCTCGTCAATTTGAAGCATGTTCCGGTATCGCACGAGCGCGTGACCAGCGTGGTCGCCGATGCGACCGATCTACGACAGTATGCCGATGGTCAGTTCGACGTTGTCTTTTCGAATTCTGTCATCGAACACGTCGGCAGCCGGCAGATGCAACGCTTGCTTGCTACCGAGATCCAACGAGTCGGGCGGTATCACTATGTCCAAACGCCGAGTCGATACTTCCCGATCGAGCCACACTTCCTGTTGCCGTACTTCCAGTTTTACCCTCGAGTTCTCGCGCATTGGATTCTCACAAAGACTCCGCTGAGTCGTGGTCGGCGATGGGGTGAGCGGGAAGCGAGCGCCTACATCGAGGAGATTGATCTCTTATCCAAGAGATTCTTGGCCACTTGCTTTCCGGATAGCCACATCATGAAGGAGTCAGTGCTGGGTGTCGCAAAGTCATATACGGCGCACAACCTCGGCTAATCCAGGCTTGCTGATCGCAAGTTTCCTACAGGAGTGCGGCGGTTGCGCCGAGTGCCAGAAAGACGATCAACGGGGTGAACCAGCGGTCGTCGGCGATCGCGAAACTCGTGTCGCGCACCGTCTTGGTGAAGCCCGCGACCTTCGTGTCACCGATCGCCCGAATAGAGAAGACCACAATCCCTGCGATGACGAGCCATCGCAGTTGTTCGGGCCCGGAGTTGAATGCGACGAGGCCGACCAACGCCGCAAACACCGTGAGCGCTACGGCCACTGCGAGGGTGAGGATGGGCCCGGGGCGAAAGCTCGACTCCGTCGCCGTTGGAGGAAGTGCTCGGTCGAGCATCCATGTACCACCGCCCGCCCAGTAGACGTGAACCGCTGCCACGGCGAGAAGGGCTCCCACGGTCAGTAGCGCTGCGACCTGCAGCGCGGCGCCGTCGAGTCGTCCGTCGCTGTAGAGCGCTGAAACCCCAGCGATCAAGAACAGTGGCCAAGCGAGGTGTCCGCGGAGCATGACGAAGATCATCGCCGCCGACACCAGGCACATCACGGCGACGGTGGGCAGCAGTGGAACGTCGAGAACTGCCAGAGCGATCGCGACCCATGACACCGACGTCAGATGCCAGGCGAAACGCAAGATCTTCTCGGTGGCCCAGCGCGGAGTCTTCTCCATGGTCCAGTCGGCTGCAAAGAGTGGACGCAAGATATCGGTTTCGCCAAGCGCAGAGTGTGCGGCAGCAAGGACGAGTAGACAGCCAGCGATGATGAGTTCTGGTGTGGACATGATTCTCCATACGGTTGCGTATGGTGTCACTGTAACGTACGGAACCGTATGGTGGAAGTAGATGAGAAAACTGTCACGACACGAATGGATTGCTGGATCGTTCGAGGCCTTCTGCGAGGGAGGCGTCGATGCGCTTCGGGTAGAACCACTCGCGAAGAGGCTCGGGGTGACCAAGGGCAGCTTCTATCACCACTTCGCGAACCGTCGAGCGCTCCACATGGAGCTGCTGGGGGAGTGGGAACGCCTCGGAACGAGCCAGATAATCGACGACATCTCGGATAGTTCGCCCGACGCGAGCGACAGGCTTCGCAAGCTCGCGCACGAGACGATGCGGTCAGACCCTTTCGTGGACGCCATCGAGACCGGCGTCCGCTCGTGGGCGGCGACCGATCGCGAGGTCTCAGCCGCGGTTGCGCGTGTCGACGAGAGGCGGCTTGCATTCGCCGAAGCGCTCCTGCGCGAGATTGGGATTCCTCGTGCGCTTGCGAAGCGACGTTCGATGCTGCTCTATCGGGTCTTGATCGGCGAGTTCATGTGGCGGACGGCCGGCGGACCCATCATGTCGGCGCGCGAGATCGACGAATTTGTGGACCATCTGATCGTCCCGCGCTGAACCGCACCTGCACGCCGGTCGTCGAGCTGCAAGAATCGCGTTTGTGACGACTCCACACATCAACGCGGCCGATGGCGCATTCGCCTCCACAGTCCTCCTGCCCGGTGATCCCCGCCGGGCTCAACACATCGCCGAGACCTTTCTCGATGGCTGGGAGCAGGTCACGGACGTACGAGGGATGCTCGGTTTCACCGGCACCTTCGAGGGGCACCGGCTCTCGGTCATGGCATCGGGAATGGGCATCCCGTCGGCCGCCATCTACATCACCGAACTGATTCGCGCCTACGGCGTGTCGACGATCATTCGCGTCGGGACAGCGGGTGTGTACCAACCCGAGCTCAAGCTTCGACAGATCGTCGTCGCGACCGACGCCGTGACGAACTCCAACCTTCCTGAAGCAATTGGGGCACCATCGCCGATCGTCGCATCACCGAGAATGCTCGACGTTGTCCGGTCGGTGTCAGCAGCCAACGACATCGGCCTGGAGCTCGGGACCGTGTTCAGCAGCGACATCTTCTACGAGAAGGACAACGCCACCCAAGACCATCACACGGCCAATGGCGTACTCGCTGTCGAGATGGAGACCGCGGCGTTGTACGCAATATGTGCGGTCGAGGGGGCTGAGGCCTTGGCGATGTTCACGATGACGGATCATCTGGTGACCGGTGAACACCTGACTTCAGATGAGAGGCAACTCACCGTCGACGAGATGCTCGAGCTCGGGCTGCGAACAGCCGTCGCAGCCGATCAGTCGAAGTAACCAAACGATGGGTGACCGCTTGAGATTTGGTACTGCGGGTCTTCGCGCTGCACTGGGAGAGGGCCCCGGCTGCATGAACGTCCAGGTCGTCGAACAGGCTGCGATGGCCATTGCTCGGTGGCTTCCCGACGGCTCGACTGTCGTGATCGGCCGTGACGCCAGGTATGGCAGCAGCGACTTCGCTGACGTCACGGCGCGCGTGCTCTCTGAGGCCGGCCACGTCCCGAAGTTGTACCCCGATCCTGTGCCGACCCCAGTCGTGGCTTGGGCGGTCGGTGCGTTGGCCGCCGATGCGGGGGTCATGGTCACGGCAAGCCACAACCCTGCAACCGACAATGGGTACAAGGTGTACGCGGCCGATGGAGGCCAGATATTGCTCGACGATGCCGCGACCATCGAACGGTTCATGGACGAGCTTCCCTGGCCAGACGACGTGTCGACCGAGCGCCCTGCCGATCTCGAGCTTCTCGGGCAGGACATGATCGATGGATATCACACCACAATTGCTCGGGAGCTCGTACCACGCCCGCTGACGATCGCCTACACGGCGATGCATGGGGTGGGCGGGGGCGACTTCGTCCGTGCACTTCAGTCGGCCGGACACGACGTGCACTCGGTGCCCGAGCAACACGACCCTGACCCCGATTTCCCGACTGCCCCGTTCCCGAACCCCGAAGAGCCTGGCACGCTCGATCTCGTCATGGCGTTGGCCGACTCCATCGAGGCCGACCTGGTGCTGGCCAATGATCCCGATGCTGACCGGCTGGCGGTAGCGGTTCGACGATCGGCGGGATGGGAGCGATTGACCGGCGATCAGATCGGCGTCTTGTTGGGCTGGTACCTACTCGGACAGACCGAAGGCGCTCGTGCCGTGGCGACCACGATCGTTTCATCGTCGCTGCTGGGCAAGGTGGCGGCCGCGACTGGTGCGACCTGCCACGAAACGCTCACCGGGTTCAAGTGGCTGGCCCGCGTCGGGTCGACGGCCGAGCCCCTTGTGTTCGCGTACGAGGAAGCGCTCGGCTATTCGGTACTGCCCTCGATTCGCGACAAGGATGGGATTTCTGCGGGACTCGTGTTTGCCGAGCTCGTCGCAACGATTGCTCAGTTCGACCACACCGTCGACGATGTGCTCGCCAATCTGTACGGACAGCACGGTGTGCATCTCACCTCGCAGGTCTCTTCTCGCTTTGAGGGCGACGATGCAATGCAGCGAATGACTCAACGGATGGCCGAGCTCCGCGTGCAAACCCCCACCGTCCTCGCTGGTCTCGAAGTGGTCGAAGTCGTCGACCTGATCGGCGGCCATGGTGGCTTGCCGAGTTCGGATGTGTTGATCTATCACCTCGAAGGTGGTCGCCTGATCATTCGTCCGAGTGGCACCGAGCCCAAGATCAAGGCATACCTCGAAGCCGTCGACATCGACGAAGCCACGGCCCAGTCTCGCCTCGCCGCGATGACCGACGCCGTCCCTGAGCTTCTTGTGTAGCTCCTCGCCCGCGCGTTAGTTAGGGGAGAATGATGCTTGTCCAACTCATGATGGTCCTGGTCGCGGTCGTGATCCTTGGGATGGTGGTCGTCAGCCTTGCCCTCAGAATTCCGCGACTCGATGTCGCGAAGAAGACGTCTCGCGAGGACAAGCTGAGCGCTATCGACACATGGGTCTCTCGTCTGCACACATCGGGGAAGTTCAACGGTGTCGTCCTTCTCGCCAAGACCGACGAGATCCTCTTGTGTGAGAGTTATGGCCGCAGCAGTGCAGATGAATCCCAAGAGCTGACAGCGTCTTCAGCATTCAACCTGGCGTCGGTCTCGAAGCAGTTCACGGCGATGGGTGTGGTGATTCTCCGCTCACAATCGAAGCTCAGCTACGACGACAAGCTGTCCGCGTACGTTCCCGAGCTCTCGTTCTATGACGAGATCACAATCCGGCATCTGCTCAATCACACCTCGGGCCTCACCGACTACATGACCCTCGTCGGCAAAGCGAAGCGTGGGACAGGTGTGGTCACCCCGTCTGAACTCTGGGCGCTGTATCAAGACGTTCAACCGACGCTCGAGTTCGAACCCGGTTCACGGTTCAAGTACAGCAACGCGGGGTACGTGCTCCTCGCAGAGGTCATCGAGCGTGTGTCTGGACAATCGTTCGAACAGTTCATGTCCCAGAACATCTTCGATCCGCTCGACATGGCGCACACTCAGGTGTTCAACCTCTTGAGCGGATCCGAGCCGGAAAATCGGGTCTTTGGCTTCAAGCGTAGGTACTGGATCTTTGGCGGTCCGAAGGTTGCCGCGGACCTCAACTACTTCGATGGAGTTGCCGGGGATGGCGGCATCTACTCAAGCGCTGAGGACCTGCTTCGCTGGCACAACGCATTGCGCGATCACGCCTTGGTTCCCCCTGAGCAGTCTGCGGAGGCGTTCCTTCCAGCACGTCTCAACGATGGTTCCACGACTCGGTACGGCTTCGGTTGGTTCGTGAAAGCGCCGCACAGCGTGGACCACGCCGGGGGCTGGCAGGGATTCTCGTCATACATCCATAGGCACATGGAGCGAGACGAATTGGTCGTCGTATTGGACAACTCTTCGAATGCGCTGCGGGTCAATTCGATCGGTACCCGGTTCAACTCGATCGGCCTGAACCTCACGCGTGTAATCGCCGCACTCTGAACCATCCTTCACATTTGTGAGGGGTCGAGAGGTGAAGCTCAGGGTCAGATCAGGGTGACCCCTCATAGGAAGCGAGGCAAGGTGCTGGCACAGTGGTGGACATGAACACCGCAGCCGTCGAGGTGGCAGCCTCCCCCTCCAGCGTCATCTCGGCGGTCGCGGTGTCCAAATCGTGGGGCACCCACCAGGTCTTCTCCGATCTGACCGCTGAGGTGCCTCGCGGAGTCACGGGCCTCCTCGGATCGAACGGGTCGGGAAAGACGACGTTTCTCGGGATGTTGCTCGGCCTGCATCACCCCGATGGCGGCGAACTGCGCATCCTCGGCGAAGACCCAGCAAACGCGGGCCCCGACCTTCGCCAACACATTGGCTACAGCCCCGAGCACCACGACCTCCCGAATGACGTCGCAGCGCAGGATCTGGTTCGCCACATCGCGCAGATCCATGGCCTTCCACGCCGCGAGGCCACCACGCGTTCCAGCGACGCTCTGTGGCTCGTCGGTTTGGGTGAGGAGCGGGCGCGCCCCGTTGGCACGATGTCCACCGGGCAACGTCAGCGCGTGAAGCTGGCGCAGGCAATTGCACACGGACCCTCCATCGTTCTCCTCGACGAACCAACCGATGGTCTCGACCCTGTCCAACGCGACGACATGCTCGCCCTGATTCGGCGCATCGGAACCGAATTCGACATCGACGTCGTGTTGTCCTCACACCTTCTCGAAGAGGTCGAGCGGATTGCAGACAACGTGGTGATCGTCGCTGACGGCACCGTTCGGGCCTCGGGTCCAATTTCGGATCTCCGTTCCGGCCGTGGCGGAGTGATCGTTCAGCTCGCAGATCGATCCGCTGACGTTGCTGCGGCGCTGCGGTCTGCAGGCCTCGTCGTCGACGAACAACGTGATCGCCTCGTCGTTGGTACGACGGAGCCGGCGGAAGAACTCGTCGATGCGGTTCGTGACGCGGTCGCATCGGTCCAAGCGCCCCTTCGGCGGCTGTATGCCGTCGAACAGTCACTCGAGGAACTCTTTCTCACCGAGGTGTACACCCCATGACCGCTCCAACTCCGGCTCCATCATCGGATGCCGAGATCTTCGACCGCGGGTATCGCTCCTATGACGGGCCACGCAACGGCGTGGGTACCGGCATGTTCAGTGTGTTCCTCGCATCGGTGCAACGAGCCCTGGGGCTCCGGCGAAAGTTCCGTTTCAAGGTCGTCCCGCTCGCCACGATATTCATCGCCTACGTGCCCGCTCTCGTCTTCATGGGCGTCGCCGTGCTGTTGCCGTCGGAGTTCGCCGATGAGGTCGTTGCCGACTACGCCGGATACTTCGGATTGCTCAGCATCGCAGTCATCTTGTTCACCGCGTTCGTCGTGCCGGAAGTGCTCAGCACCGATCGCAGTTCGGGCTTGTTCGGCATGTACATGGCGTCGCCACTCAACCGGGGCCACTATCTCGCAGCGAAGTTTGGCTCGCTCGTTTCCCTGATGTTCCTCGTCACGTTGTTTCCGGTCTTGTTCTTGCTGGTTGGATACGTGGTGAACGACATCGGCCCCGACGGATTCATGAACACCATGGAGGTGTTCGGGAAGATCGCGGTCAGCGGCTTGTTGATGTCGGTGTACTTCGCCCTCCTCGGTATGGCGGCATCGACGATGACGACCCGCAAAGGTTTTGCTTCGGCCGGGATCGTCATGCTTCTCATCGGAAGTGGCGTCTTCAGCGGTGTGCTGGTGGAGTCTGGCGATGCGCCCGAGTGGGTGTCCCTGCTTGGATTGGCGAGTTTGCCGTTCGACGTGATCACCCGAATTTTCGACGAACCACTCGATCAGATCGAGGGCGTGGGCACCTTGGCATCAGTCGGCGCATGGGCTGGCGTGTGTGCGATCTGCGCGGCGATCGTCGCCATTGGGTACAAGCGCCTCGAGGTGACGAAGTGAGCGTCGTAGCACCACCACCGCCTCCGCCACCGTCACAAACGGCCTCGTCGGCCGTCGGTAGCACGGTCATCGCCAGTCGTGTCAGCAAATGGTTCGGCGACGTCGTGGCCGTGAGCGATGTGAGCTTCGCCGTCTCGTCAGGCGTGACTGCACTGCTCGGCCCGAATGGTGCGGGCAAGTCGACGATGTTGCGCATGCTCGCCGGCCTGGCGCCAGCCTCGCAAGGGGAGATCAGCGTGCTCGGGGCGGACCCGCGAAAGGACAAGGATGTCCGGGGGCGGATCGGCCTCGTGCCCCAACAAGAGGGACTGTTCGCGGAACAACGAGCCATCGAATTCGTCACGCTCGCCGCGAAGCTCAACAAGGTACCCAATCCTCGAGATGCCGCGGCTGAAGCGCTCGGCATCGTCGAGCTCGACCCAGATGACGTGCGTCCGACGAGGAGCTACTCCAAGGGGATGAAGCAACGGGTCAAGGTCGCTCAGGCCCTCGTCCATGAACCCGACCTTCTCCTCATGGACGAGCCTCTCACCGGGCTCGATCCACGACAACGGCTCCACATGATCGAGCTGATTCAAGATCTCGGCTCCCGCGGCGTTAGCGTGATCGTCTCGAGTCACGTGCTGGACGAAGTTGAACGACTCGGGTCCCGGGTGCTCGTCATTGCGCAGGGCCGGCTGGCCGCCCAGGGCGATTTCCACGAGATCCGCGCGCTGATGGACGATCGCCCCCACCGCATTCGCGTGCGGACGAACGACCCGCGCAAGCTGGGGGCTGCACTTCTCACATCCTCCGGGGTCAACGGGGTCACGGTTGATGCAAGTGGGTCTGTGCTTGTCGACACGGACGATGTCGAGGAGTTTCGACGAACGGTTGCACCGGTTGCGAAACACTTTGATCTTCAGCTGCTCGAGGTCCGTCCGTTGGACGACGATCTCGAGAGCGTCTTCAAGTATTTGGTGGGTCGCTGATGTCTGCATTTATCGGAATGACCACACGAATGCTTCGTGCGATCGCCAGCCCAGGCCGCGTGATCGCCATGTCCACGGTCGGCCTGATCGGCATCATCATCGGCAGCGTGGTCGAGCGGTCGGACCCCGGCCCGATGTTTGCCACCGACTTCCTCTCGCAGTTCGGGCTCATCATCTACGTACCCCTGGTGGTCCTCGTCATCTCGACAGCCACGCTCGGCACGCTCGTCGAGGAGAAGACGCTCGTCTACTTCTGGATGCGACCGATCGGTCGATGGCAGATCGCAGTGGCAGCGTTGGCCGCTGGCCTCCTCGTGCTCCTGCCGCTGATTCTGATCCCAATGGGCATCTTGGCGGCCATCGTGGGTGACTCGACCGACGTGACGGGCATGCTCGTGGCCTCTCTCGTGGGCATCGCTGGTTACACGGCGGTCTTCACATTTCTCGGGTTGATCACGCAGCGAGCCCTGGCCTGGGGTCTTGGGTACATCCTCGTCTGGGAGGGTTTCGTCGCTGGGCTCAGTCGTTCGGCTGGCTGGCTGGCACTGCGCACGTACACGACTTCGGCGCTCAGCCGGATCACCGACTCCATCGGACCGATTCCCGATCCTGCTTCGTCAACCACGGTTGCGGTGGTGACGGTCGGCATCTTGCTCGTGTCGCTGCTTCTGACCACGTGGCGGTTGAATTCAGCCGACGTCGACTGACCCGCAAGCTTTGGGCTTCTGTGAAGGATCGTGGGCCAATCAGGCCGAGAATCCTTCAAATTTGTGGTGGTTAGGTCGACGGCTGAAAGCGTCGAGCGATCTGTCGATGTGTGGTGAGCATGTCGTCGAGGCGGTCATCGGCGAGTTCGCCATTTCGAACGACGGAGCGGCCAGCAACGATGGTGTGCCACGCACTCGTTGGGCCGGCGCGCAGCCAACCCTCGATGAGGTCGTCGAGAACCCCGGCGTACGCGGGCCCGTCCAGCTTCCAAATGCTGAGATCGCCAACCGCGCCAACCGACAACTCCCCGATCTCGCCTTCTCTTCCCAAGCACCCCGCGCCCCCGCGCGTCGCAATTTCGAGAGCGGTCCGCGCGGTCATCGAGGAAGCGCCCGACGTGAGCTTGCCCTGCAACATCGCGAGCCGGGCTTCTTGCCAGAGTGACGCGCTGTCCGCCGAGGAAGACCCATCACAGCCAAGGCCAACGGGGCACCCGGCCCGTCTGAGATCGACAACGGGCGCGATTCCCGAGCTGAGGATCATGTTCGAGCTCGGACAATGAGCGATGCCGACGCCAGCCGCGCCGAGGCGCAGGACCTCGTCGGTGTCCGGTCGAACGACATGAGCGCCCCATGTTCGAGAGGTCATCCAGCCGACATCCTCGTAGAGGTCGACCGGACGCATCCCGAACGTCGCGAGCGCGAACTCATCATCCTCTGCGTTCTCCGCCAGGTGAGTATGCAGGCGAACATCGAGCGTCTCTGCGAGCTCGGCCGTTCGCCGCATGAGATCTGGCGTCACGCTGAACGGGCTGCACGGCGCCAGTGCCACTTGCAGCATCGAACCATGGGCCGGATCGTGCCATCGTTCGACGTGCAGTTTCGAGTTCGCGAGGATCTCATCTTCGGTCAATACGGCGTCATCGGGGGGCAGTCCACCGTCCTTCTTCGAGAGGCTCATCGAGCCGTACGTTGGGTGGAATCGCATGCCAAGGTCTCGCGCGGCCGAGATTTCTGCGGCCAGCAGGTCTCCTGCCCGAGTCGGGTGAATGTAGTGGTGATCGCTCGATGTCGTGCACCCTCCCAAAGCGAGCTCGGCGAGCCCCACCCAGGCTGCGGTGTAGACCGCTTCCTCGTCGAGATTGGCCGTCCACAACGGGTAGAGCGCTTCGAGCCACCCAAACAGTGGTGCTGAAGTCATCGGCGCGTAGGCGCGCGTCAGGTTCTGATACAGGTGGTGGTGGGTGTTCACGAGACCAGGCGTGACGAGCTGATCGGTGGCGTCGATGATCTCGGTCGCCTCGGGCGGTGACTCCGTCGAGGCACCGATCGAACTGATCACACCGTTGGTGATGGCGACCCAACCGCCCCGTAGCTCGCGTCGCTCGGCGTCGACGGTGGCGAGCAACCCCGCATTTCGAATCAGAAGATCTGCAGTCACCACTGTGTTGTACACCGAATCAGCGAGCGAACTGCCACGCGGCGACGAAGAGCCCGAATGCGATGACGAACCCCCGGAGGACGGGAATTGGGACCTGTCTCGCCCAGCGTGACCCGATGCGGGCCCCGACTGCGCTGCCGATGAAGACGGGCACGAGCGGCCACCACGCGATGTATCCGGCGAACGTGTATGCGATCGCGGCCATGGTCGTTCCAACGGTCATCACGATGTTCTTGGCCGCGTTCGCGCTGAGGAAGTCTCCAAACCCTCTGATGGTGAACATCGCCAAGAAGATGTTGCCCACGCCCGAGCCGAAGTAGGTCAGGTAGATCGAAAAGACGAGAATCAACAGCGTCCCAGCCCATCCGTCGGTGAGTGCTGGCGACGAGGTTTCGGCCCACCCTCGCACCCTCGGACTGATGGCAAACAGCAATGTTGCCATCAGGATCAACCAGGGGACGAGGCCCTCGAAGACGTCGGCACCGGTCGATATGAGCAAAGCAATCCCGATGAACCCGCCGACGACAACGACCGAGAGCTCCTTTGGATATCGGTGCCGCTCGGCGACGACCTCGGGCCAATATTCGGGAATTGCTGCGAGGTTTCCCGGGGTCAGAGCTGCAAGCGTCGTCGTGGCGGCCGAAAGCGGGGTCAGACCCGTGAGAAGTAGCGCGGGGTACGTGAAGAAACTTCCGCCGCTGGAGACCGAATTGATCACGCCAGCGATGAGGCCTGCGGCGAGTAGGAGAAACCAGTCGCCGGTCGACATGTGGTTCGCTTCAGCCGCCAGCCATCGCAAGCCCGAGTTCTTCGCGAGTGGCGTTCTCTCGATCGACCATTGCCACGATGCGTCCCTCGAACATGACTGCGATTCGATCTGCGAGTCCGAGGATCTCATCGAGATCTTCGCTGATCATCAATATTGCGACGCCCACGTTGCGCTGTTCGACGAGCTCGGAATGGATGTACTCGGCTGCGCCGATATCGACCCCGCGGGTGGGCTGTGCCGCAAGGATCACACTGGGATTGCTGTCGAGTTCGCGGGCCATGATCAGTTTTTGGATGTTGCCGCCCGACAGGCTGCTCGTGGTCGTCGAGAGCGACGGGGTCTTGACGGCGAATTGGTCGACCAAACGTTGTGCGTGTTCACGAATCTTCGCGAAGTCGAACAGGCCTCGAGTTTGAAACGCCTTGTCACCGTGATTGATGAGCAGCAGGTTCTCGCTCACTTCGAATTCGGCGACGGCGCCATCCTTCATTCGTTCTTCGGGTACGTAGGCCAGTCCCGCGGCGCGGGTACGTGCCGGGTTAGCCGTGGTGAGGTCGACGTCGTCGATCGTCACCGCTGACCCTGATTCGGCCGGGCGAAGGCCAGCAATGGTCTCGGCCAGTTCGCGTTGGCCATTTCCTGACACCCCGGCGATCCCGACGATCTCTCCGGCGTGAACATCGAGGTCGACTCCGTTCACTGCCAAGGTGTCTCTGTCTCCCTTCACCGAGACATTGCGGAGCTGCAACCGAGCCAGACCGAGGTCGACGTGTGGTTTGTCTGGTGACAGGTTCACTTCGCGACCGACCATCATCTCGGCCAGTTCTTGGCGTGACGTCACCGCTGGAGTCGTGTGGCCGGTCACACGACCGTTGCGCAGAACGGTGATCCGATCACTCAGCTCGAGCACTTCGTGCAGTTTGTGTGAGATGAAGATGATGCCGGTGCCGTCCGCAGTCATTTGGCGCAGAATGACGAACAGATCGTCCACCTCTTGCGGCGTGAGTACAGCGGTGGGCTCATCGAGAACGAGCAATTCGGCATCTCGATAGAGCGCCTTGATGATCTCGACACGCTGACGTTCACCAACGGACAGTTTCCAGATTTCGATGTCGGGATCTACGGATAGTCCGTACTGTTCGGAGATCTCGACGATTCTTTGGGACACCGCGTCGAGGTCCGTGCGAAAGCCCCGTGATGAAGGCAAACCAAGCGCAACGTTCTCTGCAACCGTCAGGGTCTGCACCAACATGAAGTGCTGGTGCACCATGCCAACGCGATGTTCGATTGCGCTGGTCGGCGAGTCGATCGAGGTCAGCTCACCTCGGAGGAGTACTTCGCCCGAGTCGGGCTGGTAGAGCCCGAAGAGGATCTTCATGAGGGTGCTCTTGCCCGCGCCGTTTTCGCCCAACAGGGTGTGCACCTCACCGGCGCGCACGTCGAACGACACGTCGTCGTTCGCGAGCACGCCGGGGAAGCGCTTCGTCACGTTGCGCATTTCGAGCAGGGGAGCGGTCTCCATGGGATCCTCTTCGGGCTACCGGATTACTTCGTCGCTACGGTGCCGGCGATGATGTCGTCGATCAGCGCGTCGGCCTCGGACTTGAGGTCGGCGTCGAGTTCGTAGGCGTCGTTGTACTCGATGTCGAGTCCACCGTTCTCGAGCGTGAGCGAGAAGACTTCTCCGCCGAGCGTGCCCTCCTCGATTAGGGCAAACATTTCAGCGAGCACGACGTCCCATCGGTACACCTGTGAGGCGACCGTCAGGTCGGGCGACCAGGTCTCGGTGTTCGACTGGGTGCCGAACCATGCAATGTCGTTGTCGGCAGCGACGCTTGCTGCGCCGACCGCAGACTGCGATGTACCGGTCATGACACCCACGCCATTGTCCGCATGTGCTTGCGCAGCACTGGTGGCGAGAGCGACATCGCTGAACGATCCGGTGTAGACGACGGATGGATCGCTAGCGCCGTTGGCGACAGCTCCGAGCTTGAAGCCTTCGATGTACGCAACCGCGTCGCCAGCTTCGACTGGTCCGACGATGCCGATGCTTGGATCGATACCCGCAGCGATGTAGCCGAGGACATACCCGCCTTGGTCTGCCTCTGGGTTGTACGCGAACACGTTGGCGATGTCATTCGTGGAGGTGGAGGTTCCCCAGATGAAGGACGCCTCGGGGAAGTCCGGAGCGATCTCGGCGAGAGAGCCGCCGTATTGGGTTCCGTGAACGACGATCGCGTTGATGCCATCCTCGGCATACGCACGAATGGCAGCGGCAGCCTCGTCGACGTTGAACGTTCCGTCGGTGACCTGAGGCTCGACGCCGAGATGCGCCAGAGAATCAACCATCGACTGCGTGAAAGCGACGTCGTCAGAGGCACTTGGAGCAACCAACGCCACGCTGAGCGCCGTCACTTCATCCATGGCTTCGTCCATGGCTTCATCGGCTTCGTCCATGGCCTCGTCAGCCTCATCCATGGCTTCATCGGCCTCATCCATTGCGTCATCGACGACGTCTTCTGCCTCGTCGACCACGTCATCAGCGGCGTCCGCCACGTCATCAGCAGCGTCATCGACCGCGTCGGTGACCGAGTCGACAGCATCACTTCCGCACGCTGCGGCCACGAGGCCGAGGGTGAGTAGCAATGCAAGGAGCGACAACAGCCGCTTCGGTTTCTGGGTATTCATGGGTTCCCTCCAGGGACGGTATTTGTTTGGTTTCTTCGGAATTTGCGAGTCAAGAGAAGTTAGTGGCGAGCGAACGGTTTGGTCAGCGCGGCAGGCCCTCGTGCTCTTCGGGCGAGGAGCACGAGCGCGAGAATCGTGATGATCGCAGGGGCCATGGCGGCGAGATCGCTGGCACTCTGCGGGATGATGTTGAGCGACTGCCAGCGAATGCGGGTAGCGGTCACCAGGCCGTAGAGAAGAGCCCCGGCAAGCACCCAACGGGGCTGCCATGCCCCGAAGTAGACGAGGGCCACTGCAATGAAGCCGATGCCATTGGTGAGATTGTGTTGGAAGACAGCCAGTTGCAATGAGAGGGTTGCACCGGCAAGACCCGCGAACACACAACCGGTGACGATCGCAATGAAGCGGGTGCGGCGGACCGAGACCCCCAGGCTGTCAGCCGCTTGTGGGTTCTCACCGACGGCGCGGACGTTGAGTCCGAACGTGGTGCTCGACAAGACCCACGACACGATCGGGACCAGGAGTAGGGCGAAGTACGTCATGAGGTCGTGGTCAAAGAGCAGCGGACCGAAGTACTCGAGGTCGGTGAGCGGCTTGAGGGTGTCGCCGACCCACGGCAGCTTGTCGAGCCTCGGAAGACGAGGGACAGGTTGTGATGCCCCGACCAGCTCCTGGAACAGCAGATCGCTGAATCCGAGCCCGAACAAGAAGATGCCGATACCGCTGATGCCCTGTTCTGCGTGCAAGAACACCGTGACGACCGCGTACACGATGCCCATGAACAGCCCGATCGCGAGCCCGACCAACATGCCCTGAAGATGACTGCCGCGTTCGACCACCGTGTAGTACGCCCCGAACGCGGACAGCAGCATGATGCCGTCGACGCCGAGGTTGAGCACACCAGAGCGCTGGCTGATCGTTTCGCCGAGTGCTGCGAGCAGGTAAGGCACCGCGAAGCGCAGTGCTGCGGCGAAGGTCGAGATGAGGACCGACAGGGTGAAGAAGTCGCTCATGCGCTGGTCTCCGCGTCGTTGCGGGCATGGCGATCGAGTCTTTCGTTGAGCCAACGGCGAACGGGGTCACTGCTCACGACAAACAGCACGATCAGACCGTTCAGGGCGATCGCCAATGCGTTGGGAATCTGGAGCTGGCGTTGTAGCTCTGTCGCTCCCGTCAACAGCGAACCGAACAAGAACGAGGATGGGATGGTCCAGAGTGGATGTAGACCGCCAAAGAGTGCTGCCACGATGCCGTTGAATCCAGCTGAACCGGTGAAGCCTGCCGCCCCGCCATCGGTCACCAGGCGCAGGCTCTCGCTACCGAATACCAAGGCCACACCGGCGAGGCCGCACAGCGCACCGCTCATCGACATCGCGCCAACGATGTTTCGCTCGACCGAGATTCCCGCAGCCCGAGCGGCGTCCGGATTGTGGCCTACCGCGCGAAGCCGAAAACCGAGCGGCGTGCGAAACAAGATGATGTAGACGAGGACAGCTGCGACCACGGCGAGTGGAACGCCGAGGTGCAGTCGGGAGCCGTCGACGAGGTTGGGCAACGCGGCGTTGTCCGTCAGGCGTTCGGTTTGCGGTATGCGGCTTCCGTTGACCTCGACGGGATCGATCATTGGACCGCGAAGGAGATAGTTCATCAGCTGGACCGCAACGATGTTCAACATGACGGTGCTCAGGATTTCGTTGACGGATGCGTACGCCTTCAGGACGCCGGGGATCGCGCCCCAGATTCCGCCGCCGACAAGTCCTGCGAGTATCACAAGGGGGATCAGAACGAGCTTTGGCGTTCCGGGGATCGCCAGCGCGAGAGCGGTCGACAACAAGGCGCCAGCGATGATTTGCCCTTCGCCGCCGATGTTGATCACGCTGGCTCGAAAGGCGATGGTGATGCCGGCGCCGACCAACAGCAGTGGCGTTGCTCGCACGGCTGTAGCTGCAACGCGGTCGCCCGTACCGAACGCGCCGTCGATCAGCGCGGTGAGACCGTCGAATGGGCTACCGCCCAATGCGAGGATCATCGCGGCACCGAAGAGGAACGCAAGGAAGGCGGCCCCCAGAGGAACGACAGCACCGGTGATGCGTTTCACGAGTTGATCGCATTCAGGTAGTTGTAGATCGTGATGCGACTCACGCCCATGGACGTCGCGATGTCGTCGACGGCGCCCCGCAACAGGAACGCTCCGCGCTCATCAAGCATACGGACGACACGTTGTTTGTCTTCCCGATTCCATGACGAGGCTTCGGTGCCCAGTTCGCGTTCGGCTGCGCGCATCATCCCGTCGAGCGCATCATGAAGTGTGACACTGCCGAGTCGCCCGGGGTCGCTTGCGACCTGCACGTTGATATTCGTGGCCCCCGAACGCATCGCCTCGACGATCATGGCTCCAACCGCGTCACCGATCTCATCGAGCGACCCATTTGCCACGGAAGAAAAAGGTCCCAATTCGACGGTCAGATCGCGCGACGTGAACGCATCAACTGCTGCCGCGACGTGATTGCCGGGAGCACCTTCCACGAACGGTTCGACGAGAAACTCGACGGCGACATCAACGTTCGTCAACTGGGCTCCCATACATTCCGGCACGCTAACGGTGTCGATCTTCACCGCTGGCATGTGTTTACAAAATGTTAACCAACCAGGACATGGTGTAGTCGCGCGACAGCGCCGAGACCAACTCGACGTTCTCGGTCGTCACTGGGCAAGATGAAACCATGAGCACCGCAGATACAACCCACACCCTCTCGATCAACATCGACAGGCTTCTTGGTCGACTCGCCGATCTTGCCGCGATCGGGGCCATCGAGGGGACCGAAGGCTGCGCTCGGCTTGCGTTGACCGATGAAGACAAGGCGGGTCGAGATCTCGTGGTGACGTGGATGCGGGATCTGGGGCTCGACATCACGATCGATGGAATCGGCAATGTGATCGCGGTGATGCCGGGCGAAGGCGCGCCCGTCATGTGTGGGTCGCACATCGACACGGTCCGCACCGGTGGTCGATACGACGGGAACCTGGGAGTGCTGGCTGGACTGGAGATCATCGAGACGATCCAAACCGCAGGAGTGACTCCGTCGAGACCTCTCGCCGTCGGGTTCTTCACCGATGAAGAGGGGTCCCGCTTTGCGCCAGACATGCTCGGAAGCCTCGTCTATGTCGGAGGCATGCCGCTCGAGGAGGCTCTCGACATCGTGGGAATCGATGGAGCGATCGTGGGCGCGGAGCTCGAGCGCATCGGTTACGACGGCTCAGCGCCGTTGCCAGGCCTCGTGCCTCATGCGTTCGTCGAGCTGCACATCGAGCAAGGGCCGATCCTCGAGATCGAAGCGGTGACGGTCGGCGCCGTCGAGGGGGTGCAGGGCATCAGTTGGACCGAGGTGGTGGTGACCGGCCAGTCGAATCACGCGGGTACCACTCCAATGCGGCTGCGCCGGGATCCAGGGTTCGTCGCAGCATCGTGTGTGCAGTTTGCGCGCGAGTTGGCACTCGACATGGGGGATCCACATGTCGCAACCGTTGGCCGATTCGAGTTGCACCCCAACCTGGTCAATGTGGTCGCCGCCTCGGCGACGTTCACCGTTGATCTTCGAAACACCGACGAGGCGCGACTCCAAGAGAGTGAACGTCGGTTTCTCGAATTTCTCCATGCCACGGCAGAAGCCGAGGGATGCACCGTTGCCACGAGAACGTTGGCGCGGTTCGAGCCCGTCGACTTCGATCCACGCGTGGTGGATCTCGTCGAAGAGACCGCACGATCGCTCGGCCACTCGGTCAGGCGGTTGCCGTCTGGCGCAGGACATGACGCGCAGATGATGGCTCGCATCTGTCCGACTGCGATGGTGTTCACACCGAGCCAGAACGGCATCAGTCACAACCCGGCCGAGCACACAGATCCCGCAGACCTGGAGGCTGGCGCGAACGTGCTGCTCCACACGATGATTTCGTTGGCAAACAACTTCTAGAAAAAAGATTTGTCTGGGGTGTAAGGATCCCCGATCTGCGTCATCTCCTCTGTGTCCACACCGTGCAAGACGCACGAAAAACACAGGAGAGAGTCACATGTTCGGTTTCACCAAGCGCATCACCGCAGTACTTGCCAGCATCTTTGTCATCGGGTTGTTCTTCGCCTCGCCAGTGGCCGCCGAGAACGGCCCCGTCTTCCTTCCAGGTGGCAACGGCCCCGATGATCCGGAGGTCTTCAACCCCGGCATCATCGTTACACCCGTCTTCCCGACGGCAAGCGTCGCTGAGAGCTGCAACACCGAGACCGCCACGGTGACCGTGGTCAACCCGACCGGCAACAGCTTCAAGGTCACGATTCAAGTCGATGGCGTGAATGTCGAGACGAACGTGACGGTTGGTGCGAACCAGCAACACAAGAAGACGGTGCCGCTCGCCGAGAACGAGACGAAGGCCGTCCAGGTGGTCCGCGGCAATTTCACAATGCTCGACACGGACGTCACCAGGGACTGCCTGAAGCCCGCCCCTGCATATGAGGTGCTGACGAACTGCGTGACCGAGCAAGCCCACGCCCGGCTCATCAACAACGGCGATGACACCGCCATGATGGCCATCCAATACGGGGAAGGTTTCTATGCCCATCAGGCGATCGCCCCGCACAGCTCGAAGGATTGGTTGCTGACCGTCGACCCGAACGAGTCGGTCTCGTTCAACGTGGTACACAGCTCGACGATTCTCGGCAGCGAAGACCTGTTCTTCGACTGCCCGGTGGAGAAGCCTGAGGTGGAGAAGCCTGAGGTGGAGAAGCCAGAGGTGGAGAAGCCCGAGGTGGAGAAGCCCGAGGTGGAGAAGCCCGAGGTGGAGACACCTGAGGTGGAGAAGCCCGAGGTGGAGACACCTGAGGTCGAGACGCCCGAGGTGGAGAAGCCCGAGGTGGAGAAGCCCGAGGTGGAGACACCTGAGGTCGAGAAGCCCGAGGTGGAGAAGCCCGAGGTGGAGACACCTGAGGTCGAGACGCCCGAGACCACGGGCTCGTCTCTCGACGACACCGACGTGAACACCCCTGCGGGCGGGAGCGGTTCCGGCACTCCAGGAACCGATGCCGAAGGCGACGATCAACAAGAGATCGACACAGAGGTGCAGGGCGAAGTCGAACAGCTCGCACTCGCAGACATCAGCGAGATCGGCACATCGAGCGAGATCGTCGGAGAGATCGCTGGACCCACGCGGGCAAACGCCGAAGTTGAGGGCGGAATGGGCGTGATGAAGATGGCTCTCATCGCCATCTGGCTTCTGGTCTTCGTCGCCGCTGGCATCGTCGGTGTGCTGGTGAATCGTCGCCGTGCGCAGAATTCATGAACAAGAACGTCGACGTTCGACGCTGGGGCGGGCCAAGAACGGCTCGCCCCAGCGGCGCGTCATCAGAGCCCGCGCTTTTGTTGCGCGGATTGGCGGTCCACAATGGGCGTCTGGCAAGTGGAGCCGATATCGGGTGCCAGAAGAAGTGCGGGAAGTGCGGGAATGGCTACAGCGATGACACACGTGGGGGACGCCGATCTCGTTCGCCGCGCGTTGCAGGGCGAGCAGAACGCCGTCGGCGAGATGTACGACCGGTATGCCGACGCGATCTACAGCTTCTGCCGGTCTCGCCTGCGAAGCGATGCCGACGCCGCCGATGCGACGCAAGAGACATTTGTGCGAGCAGCGACAAAGCTCGCTCAGCTGCGCGAACCCGAGAAGCTTCGGTCCTGGTTGTACGCGATTGCACGCAACCAAATCATCGCGACGGGCAGGCAATCCGTCCGCTTTGGCGGTGATGAGGAAATGGAACTCGTCGCCGATCCAGACTCCGAACCAGACATCGATCTTCTGCGCGTCGAGGCCGCGAGCCAACTCTGGGATGCAGCCGACGGATTGTCGCCGCGCGACCACGAAGTTCTCGAACTGCATCTGCGACATGGCCTCGTAGGGCAGAGCTTGGCCGACGCGCTGGGAGTCACCGAATCGCATGCCAATGTGTTGTTGTCTCGCATGCGGGACCGGATCGCGACTTCGCTCGGTTCACTCCTCGTCGCGCGCGAGGGTCAGGTGCACTGCTTCGAGCTCGGCATGCTCCTGGGCGGTTGGGACGGACGTTTCACGCTGGACATTCGCTCGAAGGTCACGCGCCACGTGAAGGCATGCGACATCTGCGAAGAGACGCGCACACGTGTTCTGGCAGCGGGCGTGTCGTTCGGCGTGCTTCCGATCATCCCTGCGCCGAGCGGGATTCGCGCCGGCACCATCGGCGAAATGGCGGAGTCGCTCGGTATCAAGTCGCTTGGGTCTACGGCGTCGACGCCGCACAACGGCACGCTGCGGTTTGCCGATGCGGCGAGGGTCATGCCAATCGAAGCAGACGAATGGGCATGGCAGCCAAATGGTTTCCCGGGTGCGGTCGCCACGACGGCTCAGCGCGGAACCGTGCTCCTGTCGGCCGCAGCGGTGTTCGTGCTTCTGGTCGTTCTCGGTGGGGTAGCCGCTCTTCTTCTCAAGGATCCCGTTGCTGTCGAAACCGCTGCGAGCATTCAGGTGGCGGGCGCGATCCAAACAACCGAGGCGCCACCGTCCTCGATCGCGGGCCCGCTCCCCGGTTTGCCGAGCACGTCCGATCTGACGACGACAACCGAGGTCGCCGCAGACCAGGTGTCGACGACCGAAGCCGAAGCCCTGACGACGGCGCCATCTTCGACGGGACAGGCAACGACGTCTCCCCCCACGACCATCCCGCCGACAACAGCCACGTCGACGACCATCCCGCCGACCACGGCAACTTCGACGACAGCAGCGACAACGACGACCGCTCCGACAACGACGTCATCGACAAGCACGAGCACGAGCACGAGCACGAGCACAAGCACGAGCACGAGCACCAGCACGACGTCGACCTCGACGACCACCACCTCGACAACAACCACGTCGACGACGACAACCGAGGCCCCACCGCCTGCGAACGAGCCTCCGATCTTCACTCGAGCCGCGGCGACCCCGGCGCTCGTTCAGGTCAAGCAAGGTGCAACGTGCCAAGGGGAAGACGTCACGGTCTTGGCGATCGTGGCTGACCCCGATGGCATGGTCGACTCCGTCGTCGTGACCTGGCGACCGGGAAATGGCGACGTCGAGAGCACCACGTTGCAGCTCGCAGTGGGTGCGGGTGCTGATACGTACACCGGCACGATCGGCCCGTGGTTCACGGAAGGAAGGCAGACCTCGTCGGTCACCGCCACCGATGATGACGGAGACTCGACGACGACACGTGTGACCGTGAGCGTGAGTGGATGCCCTGCGGGATGAATTTCCCCTCGAGACCGGCCATCAAATCGCCGAAGACCAGGGCATGTATGACGTGATGGCCAATCGCAGGGTTGTGTTCCTCGGCCTCATCGCGTCCTCAACGCTGCTCGTCTGGGGGACGGCGTTCGACGGACGGTCGTTCGGGCCTATCCGGGCGGTGTTGGTTGCGTTGCCACACGGCGACAAGGTTGGCCACCTGGGGCTCTACGGCGCAATCGCTCTCGCAGCGGGCCTTTTGGTGCGTACCAAGGTGCATGTTGCGGCAACCGGCCTTGCGGTCATTCTGCTCGGCGTGGCCGATGAGTTTCGCCAGCTGAGCGAGGGAAACCGAAACTTCAGCGCGGGAGATGTCTTGGCCAACCTCGCCGGAATCTGCCTCGGTCTACTCGTCGCTTCGATGATGCGTCGCATGAACGCAGCTCGAGAGACGTCACCGAATTCGGAGCTTTACATTCTGTAAAGGCCGACTAGCGTGCTGGTTGATGACTCAAGACTCTCTCGCCCGACATCCTGGGCACACGCCGCACGGAATGTCGGATCCCCTGACCCCCATGAGCTTGGGTCAGCTGTTGTCTCGCATCGCTCACGAGTGGACCACGAGGAACAAGATCTTCGACCTTCCGACGGCTCGCATTTGGGCCCCAGACCCCGATGTTGATCTCGGGTTCGAGTTCCTCGGCCGACCATGTGCGAGTCCGATTGGACCCGCGGCAGGGCCACACAGCCAGCTCGCACAAAACATCGTGCTTGCCTGGCTCGGCGGATCGCGACTGTTCGAGCTGAAGACGGTGCAAATACTCGACGAGCTCGAGATTCAGCGGCCGTGCATCGACATGCAGACCGTTGGATACAACATCGAATGGAGCCAAGAGCTTCGGATCCCGCAGTCGCTCACCGAATACGTGAAGGCCTCGATGCTGCTCGAGATTCTTGCCAACTGGGAACCGCTCCGCGCCCATATTGGACCGAACCCCGGTCCGTACGTCTTCGACATGTCGGTCGGTTACGACCTGGCGGGGATCTCTTCACCGGAGGTGTCCGCGTTCATCGTTGGGATGAAGGACGCAACCGCCGAGATCGAGGCGCTTCGCCAGGAGATTCCTGACGAATTCGCCGAGTTCAGGGATCACGAGTTCTCGACGCGGCTCTCCGACACGCTCACGCTCTCGACGTTCCACGGCTGCCCGCCCGACGAGATCGAGTCCATCACCAAACACCTCATCGACGAGCATGAGCTCGACGTGATCGTCAAGCTCAACCCCACACTTCTCGGCTTCGAAACCGTGGCGTCAATCGTGAATGACCAGCTGGGGTACACCGACATCGACGTGAAGGAAGAGGCGTTTGCCGAGGACCTTCAGTTCGAGCGAGGAATCGACCTGATAGGTGAGTTGCGCGACTACGCGTCGGAACGAGGGCGGAGGTTCGGCATCAAACTGACCAACACGCTCGTCGTCAACAACACGAAACAATGGATGCCGGAGGACACGATGTATCTCTCGGGACCTCCGTTGCACGTGATTGCGTCGACGTTGCTCGACAAACTGGCGACTGCACTTCCCGGGCAACTGATGATCCCGGGTCATGACGGCGACATCATGGTGAGCTTTTCCGCCGGAATCACCAAGACGAACCTCGCCGACTCGTTGGCGACGGGTATCAATCCGGCGACGGTGTGTTCCGACCTGCTCAAACCTGGGGGTTATGGACGGCTGGCTCCGATGTTGAAGGCGCTCACCAAAGAGGTCAAGGACTCCGGTGCGAGCGACCTTACGAGCTGGAGGGGTGCGCGGCAGCAGATAGCGGTCGAGGGCGGTCACGCGAACGCCGCTGCTGCTTATGTCGCACACCTGCACGGACCGGGTTCCCACGAGTACCACCTCGATGCCAACGAGAAACTTCCTCGCGAGGTGGAGCACGAACTCGAGATGTTCGGATGTGTGTCGTGCAACTTCTGCATCACCGTCTGCCCCAACGACGCGTTCTTCTCGATTCCCAGCTTGGTCGACACGGGACTGACCAGCATGGAAGACAGTCGCCAGCAGTACTTCGTGCTGAGTGAACTGTGCAACGAGTGTGGAAACTGCATGACCTTTTGCCCCGAGGATGGAGATCCTGCAGTGGTGAAACCTCGCATCTATACCAACGCTGACGTGTTCAACGCTCGCGACACCCCTGGATTTCTCGTCGACGACGCCGGTATCCATGGCCGCGGTGTCGACTCTGAATCGATGGACCTTGTAAAACAGCTGCTTGCACAGACCAAGGGAAACCCGTTGGGATCAGACGACTGACTCACCCATGAAGGTTGTCGTGGTCGGCGCCGGCCCGGGTGGGCTGATGGTGGCCGAGAGGTTGGCAAGCGCGGGGCACCGAGTTTCGGTGTTCGAGGGGCGCAAGTCGCCGGCCCGAAAGCTCGTGCTCGCCGGGCGTGGGGGTCTGAACATCACGCACAGCGATCCGATCGACGAGTTTCTCGAGGCCTACGGTCCGGAACGAGCCCGTCTCGAGCCGATGATCCGCAGCTTCGGCCCTGATGATCTCCGGGCGTGGTGCGCGACGCTAGGCCAGGAGACCTTCGTTGGGACGAGTGGTCGAGTCTTCCCCGAATCGTTTCGCGCGGTGCCGTTGTTGCGGGCCTGGTTGCGTCGTCTCGATGACCTGGGGGTTGCGTTCGAGCTAGGGCACACCTGGCTTGGATGGGACGAGCGCGACGACCGTCGTGCGTTGCGATTCGTCGCCGATGGCGGAATCGAGAGGTCGGTTGACTTCGACGTCTGTGTGCTTGCTCTGGGTGGTGCGAGTTGGCCTGGCGTCGGATCTGACGGATCGTGGGTCGATATTCTGACGGCCCGAGGGGTCGACGTCCATGCGTTGGAAGCAGCGAACTGCGGGGTCGCGTTCCAGTGGAGCGACGTGATGCGTGATCGATTCGGCGGCACACCGGTGAAGAACGCTGCTGTCACCGTCGAGGGGCTTGCCGTACGCGGCGACCCGATCGTCTCGACGAGAGGACTCGAAGGTGGCCCGATCTACGCACACGCTCGACGACTGCGCGAGCAAATTGCGGATCGGGGAGAGGCGGAGCTCGTCATCGACCTCATGCCAGATCTCGACATTGGAGACCTCGTGCGCAGGCTCGTTGAACGCCGCAAGAAAAAGCGATCGACGTCGACGTGGTTGTCACGATGTGGGGTGAGCTCGGTTGGTGTGGCGCTGATGCGTGAAGTCACCGGCAACACGCTTCCGTCCGACCCTGATGAACTTGGTGAGTTGGCCAAGGCGATCACGCTGCCGATCGTCGAGATGGCATCCATCGACCGAGCAATCTCGAGCGCGGGCGGGGTGTCGTGGGACGCCGTGGACGAGAACCTGCAGCTGCTCGCAGCGCCCGGGACCCATGTCGTTGGAGAAATGCTCGACTGGGAGGCACCGACGGGTGGCTACTTGTTGCAAGCCGTGTTCAGTACCGCACACCACGTTGGATCGGTGGTGGGCGCGTCCACCGCTGGCTGAGGCTGTTCACCGCTGGCTCAGGCTGTTCACCGCTGGCTGAGGCTGTTCACCGCTGGCTAAGGCCAGTGATCAGCGAGGTGACATCGGCCGCCACCTTCGCACGTTCGGTGGCCTTGGCGGTGTTCTGTATCAACGCAGCCTCAGCCAACACTGCGTTGATGAGCCGGGCGGCCATGTCGATCGACTGCACCTCCACCTCTCCCGCACGAACAGCTGCAGTAATCGCGGCGCGGACGACCCCGAGGCTCGTGGCCTCCTCGAGCGTTCGGCAACGCTCCCATCCGAGCGCAATGGGACCGTCGGTGAAGAGAAGTCGGCTCGTGGTCGGATCGGACACGACCTCGAGCCATCCCAAGCAACCATCGACGAGGGCGTCGAGCGGGGCGGCGTCCGGCGACACATGTTCAGCCGCGTCGCGTATCGCTTGCGCTGACGTCTGGACGAACACCGCGGCAAAGAGGTCTTCTTTGCTGGAGAAGTGATGGTACATGGCACCCCGACTGACGCCGGCGCTCTCGAGAATGTCGGTGACCGACGTATCTGTGTATCCCGCTCGAGCAAAGTGAGATCGCGCGGAGTCGAGGATGATTGATCTTGTGTGCGCGCGGCGCTCGGCTTGGGTTGCCATAGTTCGATGATAGTGGGTTTCGCTTTACAGACTTGTAGTCGGTTTATAAGATACCGACCATGAGACTGTTTCCTAACAACGCGTTCGCCAACTACTGGAAGATGTGGAACGAACCGGACATGTCGCTCGTCCGTCAATACCTCGACGACGCCGTGACCGAGAACTTCATCTTCTGCGATCCAAACGACCACCACTCTGGCCGAGACGCTCTCGAGGCCAATGTTCGCGGCTTCCGAAGCAAGTACCGTGACGCCGTCTTCGTGATGGCATCGGGCTTCGACACGCATCACGACCGAGTCCGCTATCGATGGGATCTCACCATTCGCGGGAAGGTCTACGTCGAGGGACTCGACATTGCCACGGTCAGCGAGGGTGGGCTCATCGAACGAATCGATGGGTTCTTCGGCGATCTCCCGCCACTGGCGGCTGACTAAACGCTGAGGCTGAGTCATCACGGCAGGCCCGCGGCCGATCGGAACAACGCGACATAGCTGATGCTGCAACGAGGCTTGTACGCTTCCGCGCCAGAGCGTTCAAAGGAGATCCGATGGTCGAGTCATCACGAGTACTTCGCATCGCGGCGGCACAGCTGGGTCCCATCGCCAAGGATGAGCCTCGATCGACCGTCGTGGCGAGGCTCCGGGCGATGCTCGCGCAGGCTGCCGAGCAAGGAGCAGGCCTGATCGTGTTCCCCGAGCTCGCACTGACGACGTTCTTTCCTCGCTGGTACACCGAGGACATCGCCGGGCACGACCACTACTACGAAACGGCGATGCCGAGCCCAGACACCCAACCGCTCTTTGATGATGCCGCCCGTCTGGGGATCGGTTTCGCCCTCGGGTATGCGGAGCTCACCGAGGACGGCGAACGATTCAACACGATGATCCTCGTCGATGCTGCTGGTCACGAAGTGGCCAAATATCGAAAGGTCCACATCCCAGGGCATGACTCCGACGAGCCGTGGCGACCGTTTCAGCATCTCGAACGACGCTACTTCCAGGAATCCGACGAGGGCTTCTCGGTGCATCGCGCGTTTGGAGGCCTCGTTGGTATGGCCACCTGCAATGATCGGCGCTGGCCAGAGACGTACCGTGAGATGGGTTTGCAAGGCGTGGAGCTCATCATGATCGGTTACAACACGCCGATCCACTACGCGCCTGACCCCGGGCAGAACGCCTTGCAGGGTTTCCACAACCATCTCTGCATGCAGGCCGGCGCCTATCAGAACGGCACTTGGGTCGTGGGGGTTGCGAAGGGTGGAAACGAGGAGGGTGTCGAATCGCTCGCGCAGTCGGCCATCATCGCTCCAAGTGGCCAGATCGTGGCCCAGACGGTCACCACCGGAGACGAGGTCATCGTCGCTGATTGTGATCTCGACTGGTGTGCGAAGTACAAGGACACGTTGTTCGACTTCGCCACGTACCGACGACCGGAGATGTATCAGCGAATCGCGTCGCAGAAGGGCGTCGTCGAACCCGACTGAGTACTGTCGCGGGCGTGGGTGACATCTTCGAACTCAGCGACAGAGCGACCGAACAACTCGCTGCCCTGGACCCGACGATCGCCACGTATCAAGGCATCGCTGGGCATGAGCATCGATGGCCCGACTATTCGCCAGCTGGGGCGGCGGCGTCGCTGCAGGCCCATGTCGAACTGCTCGATCAAGCCAAGAGCTGTGTGACTCCCGATGCACAGCACGTTCTCGCCCAGAGGGTCCTCATCGAATACTGCGAATCGGTGATTCGCTACTACGAGTCGCACGGTCACCACGTTGCACTGAACACGATCGACTGCGCGCACCAGGACCTACGTTTCATCTACGGATCGATGGCGGGCGACGCTCCCGATGACTGGCGAGCCATCGTGACTCGCATGTCCAACGTCGGCGAGGCTCTCGCAGGCCTTCGCGAGACTCTCGAGGAGGGTCGAATTGCGGGCAATGTCGTGAGTCGGCGACAGATTCTTGAAATCATTGAACAGGGCGCCGTCGCGAGTGGTGATGACTCACCTTTCAACGAGCTTCGAACTCGATTGGCCGACTCGCCCGTCGTCGACGCAACGATCGAAGATTCGCTCGAAGTGGCAATAGCCGGCGCCCGGCGGGCCTTTGCGGATTTCAACGAGTACCTCGAGTCCGTCTACCTTCCCGATGCGGCTCCAGCAGACGCGGTAGGTGAGGAAAGGTATATGGACGCCGCGGAGATGTTCCTCGGTACTCGTCTCGACGCACGGTCGACGTATCGCTGGGGATGGGATGAGGTAGAGCGATTGTGGCAAGAGATGCAGGCCGCATGTGCGCGAATTGATCCGGATGCCCCCGCCACCGAGGTGCTCGACCGGCTGAACACCGATCCGAAGTATGCCGCTGCAGGACCCGACGAGTTCATCGCCCTCATGCGCCAGCGCCAGGAGCACGCTCTTCGTTCGCTGGAGGGGGTGCACTTCGACGTGCCCGAGCATGTTCGTGAGATCGATGTTCAGGTCGCCCCCGAAGGCGGTGCGTTGGGTGCCTATTACGTGGGTCCATCCGAAGACTTCGGTCGACGTGGTTCCGTTTGGTACTCGATCGAAGGGCAGCAACACTTTCCTCTCTTCACCGAGGTGACGACCGCCTATCACGAGGGTTTTCCGGGACATCATCTGCAGGTTGGTGTCCAGATGTCACTCGGCGATCGTTTGTCGCGATTCCACCGAAGTTTTGTCTGGTACCCAGGTTCGGGCGAAGGCTGGGCGTTGTATGCCGAACATTTGATGGGCGAACTCGGCTACCTCGAAGAACCCGAATACGTGATTGGGCTGCTGTCGAGTCAACTCCTCCGAGCCGCACGGGTGGCCATCGACATCGGAGTTCACCTCGAGCTACCGATTCCCGATGATGTCACGTTCAATCCCGGCAAATCGTGGACATTCGAATTGGCGCACGAGCTCCTGACCGATCGAGCGTTTCTGCCCGACGACATTGCGACCTCAGAAGTCCTGCGGTACTTCGGATGGCCCGGTCAGGCCATTGCATACAAGGTGGGCGAGCGTCAGATTCTCGAATTGCGCGAGGAGTGGCTCGCCACCGGACACCGTGATCTCAAGGAGTTTCACTCAACGGTGCTCAGCTGCGGATCGGTTGGACTGGACCTGCTAAGTGACCAGGTGCGCTCCGCGATGTGTGAAGTCGGTTAGCAACAGGGTTTACAAAATGTAAAGTGTTGCCATGACCGAGTTCGTTTTGAATGGCACGCCCGTCTCTGTTGGCGATCACCACGAGCATTTGTTGACCGCACTGCGAGACGAGCTCGGCGTGATGTCACCGAAGGATGGGTGTTCCCCGTCCGGGCAGTGTGGCTGTTGCACAGTGATCGTCGACGGCAAGGCTCGGGTGTCGTGCCAGACCTCGCTCGAGAAGACCGCCGGAATGAACGTGCTTACCCTCGAAGGCGTCGAAGAGGCAGAGCGTCAGAACATGGCCGACGCCTTCGCCGCGCATGGAGCGCTTCAGTGTGGCTTCTGCACGCCTGGAATCGTGATGCGGACAAAGGCGATGATCGACAAGAAGGGCGGCGATCTCACGCGGGCGAACGCCGCTGCGCTCCTCGGCGCACACCTCTGCCGCTGCACCGGCTACATCAAGATCCTCGACGCTGTCGAAGATCTTGCGAAGGGGGAAGTGCCCGTCGCAATCCAGCCTGGGGGAGTGGGAAGTCGCGGGATCAAGTACGAGGCACACGAGTTCGCGCTCGGCGATCGGCCGTACATCGACGACATGGTGCCCGACGGCTTGTTGCACGGTGCCGTGCATCTCAGCGAACATGCGCGCGCCGACATCGTGGCAATCGACAGTTCAGCCGCTGAAGCGGTCGATGGCGTCGTCTCGGTCATCACCGGTGCCGACGTTCCCGGCGAGCTCCGGAGTGGTCTCATTCACAAGGACTGGCCCGTCTTCATTCCTGTCGGTGGACGCACGAGTTACCTCGGTGATGTTCTCGCACTTGTCGTGGCTGAGAGCCGAGCGATCGCCCGCCACGCAGCGACGCTCATCGACGTGACGTACGACGTGCTTGCGCCCATGACGAACCCCGCCGAGGCCGTGGCGTCCTCGGAGAACGCCGTCTGGGGTCTCGACGGCAACGTGCTCTCCACCTCGACGTATGCCCGAGGCGACGTGGAAGCAGGTCTGGCGAACGCAGCTCACGTGGTCCGGGAGACATTCCAGACACAACGAATCGACCACGCCTTTGTCGAACCGGAGAGCACCCTCGCGGTGCCCATACCTGCCGGCGCCCCGCTGCCCGCCACCGGAACCGAAGGCGAGGCCGACCTCGTCAGCGACCAACGTCGCCTCTACGTCTACTCGGGTGGTCAAGGCATCTGGGATGATCGAAACGACATCGCACGAATTCTCGATCTCGACCCTTCGCTCGTGTTCACGGAGTTGGTGAGCAACGGAGGCGCGTTCGGCGGCAAAGAGGACATGTCGAACCAGGGCCAGACGGCGTTGGCAGCATGGCTGTTGGATCGGCCCGTAAAGACGACGTTCTCTCGCGAGGAGTCGTTCTTGGTCCACACGAAGCGTCACCCGATTCGCATGGAATACGAAGCAGGCTGCGATGCCGATGGTGTGCTCGTAGGTCTGCGGGCGCGCATGATTGGTGACTCTGGTCCGTATGCATCGGTCGGAATGAAGGTGCTCGAGCGGGCGGCAGGTCATGCATCGGGCCCCTACGTGGTGCCAAACATCGATGTCGAAGCAATCGCTGCTCGCACCAACAACTCGGTCTGCGGTGCCTTCCGTGGCTTTGGAGCCAATCAGGCGCAGTTCGCCATGGAGGGTGTGCTCGACCGGCTTGCAGAGCAGGCGGGGATAAGCGGCTGGGACATTCGCAGCCGCAACGTGATCACCCCCGGAGTGACGTGGGGCCCCGGGCAAGTCATGGATGACGGCTGCCTAGGTGCACGAGAATGCCTCGACGCGGTCAAGCCTGCCTACGACCAGGCAGTGGCCGAGGGCAAGGCGGTCGGGCTCGGTCTCGGACTGAAGAATTCCGGACTCGGCAACGGCTTCAAGGAGATCGCCAAGGCCGTCGTGCACTTCCGTGATGACGACCGGGGAACGGTCGAAGTCCGTCACTGCTGGACCGAGATGGGCCAAGGGGTGCACACGGTTGCACTTCAGGTCGCGGTCCAAGAGTTGGGGGTCGATGCTGACCGAATTCACGTCGTCGTCGATTCAACGCGGGAGCTCGGCGCAGGCCAGACCACAGGAAGTCGCGGCACCTTGATGGGCGCCGGTTCAGTGAAGGACGCATGTGAGAAGGCCATGGCCGACGGTTGCAAGACCGGCGTCGACTATGAAGGCGAGTACCGCGTCGACTGGACCAACTCGCTCAACGAAGGGCTCGAGAACCCAATCATCCACTCGACGTTCGGGTATGCCGCACAACTCGTCGTGATGGATCCAGAGACCGGCGCCATCGAGAATGTCGTCGCCGCTCACGACGTCGGCAAGGCCGTCAATCCGCTCCTCTGCGAAGGTCAAGTCGAAGGTGCTGTCCACATGGGGCTTGGCTACGCGCTGAGTGAAGGGTTCCCCTGCGACGAGAACGGCAAGCCCCTGAACGAGACGCTTCGCAGTCTCGAGATCATTCGACCCAAGGACATGCCGCCCGTCGAGGTCATCCTGGTCGAATCAGCCGAACCGAACAGCCCGTACGGCATCAAGGGTGTCGGCGAGATCGGTCTCGTGCCGACGGCCGGCGCGGTCGCGGCGGCGATGCACGCTCACGACGGCCAGTGGCGCAATGAGCTTCCGATGGTCAGCGAAGCGAACCGCGAGCGCGCGAGCGCGTGGACGTGAGCATCTGATCCCTCCGTCCGTTGGGTAGGCCTTGCGGTTCTACCCGTCCGGGTCCTCGAGGTTTTCCTCACGCTTGGCGAGCTCGGCCTCCCATTCGAGCAGACGGCGCTCCTTTGCCGCATGAGACTCACCGCTGGTGTCGATTGGGGTGCTCGGCTTCGTGTTCGCGCGCCATGCATCAGAGTCCTCGAGGCCGCGCGGTGCAGCTTTACGATCGACGTGGTCCGGGCGGATCGTGGTCGCCCCGGGGGTGAACCCAGCGTTCGCAGGGCGGCCCAGTGCAATCCATGCAACGGCTCCAACGGTGGGGACGAAGATGACGAGGAGAAGCCAGACCATCTTGTCGAGGTTGCGAATCAGGATGCGATCTGTTGCGATGACATCGAGTACTGCCCAAATCCAGAGAATCGCGAGCGCGAGCCCAAAAAATCCTGGTGCGAGTCTTGCCATTTGCCGCTGGTCCCTTCGTCTCCGCCGACACCACAAGTATGGCTCAACGAGGTGGCGTCAGGCCATCGAGTTTTTCGTGGAGCGACATGATGCTCTGGCGAAGCTCGTGGATGTCGGATTCGGCATTGAGCGCCACGTGAAACGCCTCTTCGTCTCGTGCGCGGTCGTTCATTGCCGATCGACGCTGTGCGAGCAGGATCAATGGGCCTTGGCACGCCGCAATGGTCGCCAATACCGCGCTGATCCAACCGAGCACCACGACGGGATACGGCTCGATCGGTTTGGCAACGACATTGATGACACCCCATGTGATCACGCCGACCAACACGATGATCGGAAAACCCCAGCCGGCGACGACTCCCGCGATTCGAGCCGCAGCTTGCTCGCCAGAGGAAGCCGTTGGCGGCTTGTACGAGCTCAGAGCGTGTCCGCACGCTGGGCATTCGGTGGTTCGTGGCGGTGGCTGAGATGATGGCGTGTCCATCGCACGGTTCTAGCGGATTTGTGTTCGTGGAGCGCGTTGCTGAGGACAGCACACCTTTGTTGTCATCCAGTTCACGCTTGCCCTTTACATTTTGTAAAGTACTCAGGTGCCCTCGAACGAGCTAGCCGAAAACCAGACCCCCGGCCTCGTGTGTGCGCACAACCACTTCTACTCGGCGCTCGCTCGCGGAATGCCGGCGCCGCCGAGAACACCGTCAGAATTCCTCGAGATTCTCGAGCTCGTCTGGTGGCGTCTTGACCTGGCGCTCGATCTCGACATCATCGAGTGGTCGGCCAAGCTTTCCGCCCTCACCGCACTCGAGAGCGGCTGCACAGCGGTCATCGATCATCACGAGTCGCCACACGCGATCGAAGGGTCGCTCTCCACCATCGCCGACGCTGTCGCCGAGGTCGGCGTGCGCGTCAACTGCGCCTATGGAGTCACGGATCGGCACGGCGCGCAGGGTGCCGCAGCGGGCTTGGCCGAAAATGATCGCTTCCTGAGCTCGGGAGCTCTCGGGATGGTCGGCCTTCACGCGGCATTCACCTGCGAGCCCGACACCATCGCGGCGGCGGCCGAACTGGCAAAGAAGCACAACGTTGGGGTGCACGTGCACGTCGCCGAAGGGCCGACGGACATGTGGGAATTGCTCGACGGGTACACCGACGACAACTGGCTCTTGATCCACGGAGTGCACCTTCCCGACGAACACGGTCTGCGAGGCACCATGGTGCACAACGCCCGATCGAACATGAACAACGGTGTCGGCTACGCGAATCCGATGCGTTTTCGGAACCCGGTTGCGCTCGGAACAGACGGGATTGGCTCGGACATGCTCGATGAGTTTCGACTGACGTTCGTCCGCGCACGCGAGTTGGACGTCACGATGACTCCCGACGTCGTCTGGGGTTGGCTCGAGAACGGCTGGAATCTCTTCCCGGAGGCACGCAACGACGTGGTGACCTGGGACTATGGCCCCATGGATCCGTGGCGTTTGGCGTACACGACAGGGGTCAGACCCCTTCGCGTCGAGGTCGATGGCGAAGTCCTGCTCGACAACGGTGTGCCGACAAAGGTGGACGCCGCTGAGATCAAAGCCAAGGCAGCCGAGGCTGCGCTGCGACTATTCAAGAAGCTCGAAGGGGTCTGACCCCTTTTTCAAAGAAGGGGTCAGACCCCTTTCGTACGAGGGGGTCAAACCCCAAACAGTCAGACAGGACCGATAGCTATGACCGATACCACTGCAGCACACGAATCTGGATTGGCTGTGTTCGGCGACTTCGCCGCCGACGGCAAAGAGTCTTACGACAATGCCATCACGCGATTTCGCGAGAAGAACATCGTGCTCCCGACGTTCGCGCAGCTTCGCGATCCGTCGACGATCCCCTCGGCGATCGTCGACTCGCTCTCCGGCGTCGAAAAGGATGCCGCCGACGCCCGGAACCTGTTTCGTGTGCACTGGTACAACGAACATGCCGACGCACCGGGTGACAACTTCCCTGGGTTCGTCGACGTTCCGACGCACATCGAGTTGCCGAGCGAGATGACCGGAGTCGATGCCCGCATCGTGCTGGCGTTTGGCAACCGGTTCCCGATGATCCGTGCGCACAAGGTCTTGGCTGCTTACAGCTGTCTCGTCGCACGTTTGGTGACGGGGCGATTCGATCCCACCCGGCATCGCGCAATCTGGCCGTCGACGGGCAACTACGCCCGCGGTGGCATCGCGATCTCGAAGATCATGGATGTACGCGGCGTCGCGATCCTTCCCGAAGGTATGAGCCGCGAACGCTTCGAATGGCTCGAGCGGTGGACGATCAATCCCGACGAAGATGTGATCAAGACATTCGGCACCGAGAGCAATGTGAAGGAGATCTACGACGCATGCAACGAGCTGGCGCTCGATCCCGTCAACGTGATCCTGAACCAGTTCAGCGAGTTCTCGAACCACGTCGGTCACTACGCGGTCACCGGACCTTCCCTCGAGACGGTCTTCAACCACGTCACCAAGGACACGGGTGGCAATCTCGCTGCCTACGTGTCGGCTTCAGGGTCGGCTGGCACGCTCGGCGCCGGTGACTATTTGAAGGATCAACACGGGACGAAGATCGTCGCCGTCGAAGCACTCGAGTGCCCAACGTTGCTCTACAACGGCTTTGGTGATCACAACATCCAGGGCATTGGCGACAAGCATGTGCCTCTGATCCACAACGTCACCAACACCGACCTCATCGTCGGAGTCAGTGACGATTCGACGAACCGACTCGACATCATGTTCAACACCCCGGCGGGCAAGCGAGTATTGGCCGAGCGCGGTGTTGACCCGATGCTCGTCGACATGTTGATCGACTTCGGGTACTCGTCGATCTGCAACACGCTCGCAGCGATCACCGCAGCCAAGGCCATGAACCTCGGCTCGAACGACGTGGTCATGTCGGTGGCGACGGATGGCAGCGACCTCTACAACTCCGATCGCGAACGAATCATGTCGACCCACTACGCCGGCGGATTCGATGAGTCTCACGCCAACGAGGTCTTCGAAGATCACTTGGTGGGCCTGCCCACAGAACACCTCGAGATGGGCGACATCGAACGCAACCGGGTCTTCAACCTTGGGTATTTCACCTGGGTCGAGCAGCAGGGCATCGACATCCCGGACTTCGAGGTTCGCCGCAGTCAAGAGTGGTGGCGCGGTCTTCGTGGTCTCGCCGATCGTTGGGACACGATGATCGGAGACTTCAATGCCGCCACGGGCGCGAGCCACGGCTGAGTGAGGGCATCTGATGGCGATGTCCGGTGAGTCCAACCCATTCCTGCGCTATCGAGATCGACTCGACAGTTATCTTCCGGTTCGTACCGGTGACATGTCAGATCAGCAGTGGGTCGACATCGTGTCTGGACTCGACGCGTCAGTGGATGCGGTCGAAGGCCATGGCTTCGTTGAAACTCCGGTCGTCGAGGCGTCAGGGCTTGCCCACGCAGCTGGACTCGATGTGGACTTGTGGATCAAGGCTGAGCCGAACAATGTCGGTGGCTCCCACAAGGCACGTCATCTCATGGGTGTCGCCATCCACATGTTGGTCGACGAGGCCCTCGGTGCACCGGTAGCCGAACGCCTCGCGATTGCGAGCTGCGGCAATGCCGCGATGGGGGCCGGGGTGATCGCGGCGGCGATGAAGCGACCGCTCGACGTCTACGTACCCACCTGGGCAGACAGCACGGTCGTCTCCCGGCTCACCGATTTGGGTTCGACGGTCAACCACTCCGAGCGACGAGAAGGAGAGGCCGGCGACCCGGCCTATCTACGGTTCCGTGAGGCGGTCGAGTCCGGGGCGCGTGCGTTCAGTGTGCAGGGGACCGACACTCCGACGACCTTTGATGGGGGTCGAACCTTGGGATGGGAGCTCGCCGATCAACTCGATGACATCGATTCGATGTACATACAGGTCGGCGGTGGAGCACTGGCCACGTCCGTATCCATGGCGGTGCCTGATGCTCGCCTTCATCCGGTCCAGGCAGAGGGTTGCGCTCCGTTGCGGAGGGCATGGGACCTTCTCTCGCCGGCCTTTGACTTCGACGCTGCCGAGGCTGATCCAGACACCTACATGTGGCCGTGGGACAACCCCCAGAGTTTCGCCACAGGGATTCTCGATGACATCACGTACGACTGGCTTCCGCTACTGAAGCGAACCCGATCCTCGGGCGGCGAACCGATCGTCGCCAGCGAAGAATTGGTGCTTCGTTCGTACGACCTTGCTCACGCGCACACCGAGATCGATGTGTGTTCGACCGGCTCAGCCGGTCTTGCTGGGCTGCTCACCGCACCTCCGGGCCGCCGCGAGCGGGTCGTTCTTCTGTTCACCGGAATCGATCGAGGCTGATCGAGCGACCTGCCTTCTTATGTCTGGGTCTCCAGCAGGCTGTGCCAGCGTGGATTGTCCCGTATGTGGCTGGCCGCGAACGGGCACAGCGGGATGATCGTTCCGCGTTCCATTCGGATATGACGAAGCACGCCGTCCATCAATCGTCCAGCGTTTCCATGGCCTCGATGCGCCGGGAGGGTGGTGACGTGGGGAACGGTGAAAACGTTCGACTGCCTACTGAAGTCCGCGTAACTCACCAGCTCCCGATTGTGGTGCAGCTCGAACGTGCTGTTCTCGGTATTCTGGGTCACGACATAGCTGTTGCCGTCGGCGAGGTCGGCGAGTTTGGTCGCAATTTCCTCGTTCGACACCTCGGTGAGATGGGAGCCATCACCAAACACGATGACGGGGATTCGCTGCACCCCGCCGTTGCGTTCGAGAATGATGTCGGTCGCCTCAGGCGTCTCTTCGGCGTTGACATAGTCGAAGGCAATGCCGTGATCGTCGAAGTACGCCTTCGAGCGACGGCAGTCGCCACACCAGTCTGCGCCATACATAGTGATCGTCATGGTGAACAGAACACTACTTCTGCGCGATTGCTTCCCTGGCACGTGGCTCGCGGAACGTAGTCTTTGAGAGTGGCCACTCCATTTGCCGTGCACGAAGTTCAGCGCCAGGGTCGGTCGATCGGTCGTGTCGTGCGACCGTCGACGATTCGCGAAGCGCTGACGGCGCTGGCCGACGACGGCTCCGCACGCCCGATGGCGGGTGGGACGGACCTCCTCCTCGATCTCCATCGGGGCGGCCCGGGAGAGCCAGCCACCGTCGTCGACCTCACCGGGATTGATGGTTTTCGAGCGATCGAGGACTCAGGCAACGCGTGGGTGTTGTCAGCCGGGGTCACGCACAACCAGGTCGTGATGCATCAAGAGCTTCGTACAACAGCACTTCCGCTCGCGCAGGCCTGCCTCGAGATCGGTTCGCCGCAGCTTCGCAATCGAGCAACGATCGCCGGCAACCTCGTGACGGCGAGCCCGGCAAATGACACGATCTCGGCCCTCATCGCTCTCGGCGCGTCGGTTGAGCTGCAGCGCCTCGAAGGCGATGCGATCGTGACTCGGACGGTCGACGTGGCTGACTTCTTCACCGGCTTTCGCTCAACGGTCCTCGTCTCGGGCGAGTTGATCACCTCGATCAGGGTGCCGAAGCTCGGCTCGAACGAACGAGGCCTGTGGGTAAAGCTCGGCCTACGTCGAGCGCAGGCGATCAGCGTTGTGCACTTGGCCATCGTGATCGGTGTCGACTCGACAGGCTCCTCGCCGCCCGTTGCGACATCGGCCCGCCTTGCGATGGGCAGCGTCGCAGCGACCGTCGTGGAAGTCGACGAGTTCGCAGCGGCTCTGGTCGGTCATCCCCTCGATGCAGCGGTCATGAAGGCAGTCGCGAAGGCGTCAGCCGCCGCGGTCAGCCCCATCACCGACGGACGGGCCACCGCGGAATATCGGACCGCAAGCATCGAAATACTCCTGCGTCGAGCGCTGGCATCGTTGTCGAAGAACGACCAGGCGGCCATGTGGCCACACGACCCTCCCAGCCTCAGCACGGTCGAGCAGCTCCAACGAACGGGTGTGAGTGGACCGGTTGTGGAGGAGACCACACCTATCTCCGTTTCGGTGAACGGCACCACTATCACGGGTTCACGCGCCACGATGTCCCTACTCGATTGGGTGCGCGACGTTGCCGAGTTGACCGGCATGAAGGAAGGCTGCGCAGAAGGTGAGTGTGGCGCGTGCACCATGCTGTTGGACGGCGCGGCGGTGATGAGTTGCCTGGTCACCGCTTCCCAAGCCGACGGTCGTCAGGTGAAAACGGTCGAGGGCCTCGATCACCCGATTCAGAAGGCGTTCGTCGACGATTTTGCGGTGCAATGTGGATTCTGTATTCCTGGATTCCTGATGTCGGGAGCGCGCTTGCTCGATGAGGTGGATGACCCCGACGATGATCAGATTCGACTCGCGCTGTCCGGAAACCTCTGTCGATGCACGGGTTATTACCCGATCATCGAGGCCGTTCGCGACGCCGCGGTTGTTGTGCGTGGAGGTGGATCGTGAGCTCCCTCGGACAGGCGGCGCCCCGGGCCGACGCGGTCGACAAGACCACCGGAGCAGCCGAATACTCCGGCGACCGAGTCCCAAAGGACTCGCTGTTCGTGCACGTCGTGTTCTCGAACGAGCCGCACGCGCGGATGCTCTCCATGGATTCGACGGCCGCCGAGAATGCCGAGGGAGTGGTTGGCGTCATCACCTCGGCAGATGTGCCGGTGAACGAGTATGGCCTCACCATGTTCGACCAGCCGGTGTTGATCGGGGTCGAGAGCACCGGACGGTCAGCCGTCGACTCGACGGTGAGTCGGTGGGAGGCTGACAAGGTCGCCATCGTCATCGCCGAGACCGCTGCGCTCGCAGCTGCGGCGGCGGCACTGATCGAGATCGAGTGGGAGCAGCTGCCGATCGTCGGTGACATCGAGGCGGCCCGGACGGATGAGGTTCTGGTTCACTCCGAGAAGGAGAGCAACACGTACTTCGAGTTCCGCATCCGAAAGGGCGACATGGAGGACGGCTGGCGCCAGGCCGATGTCGTCGTGGAAGGCACCTATCACCTGCCGTATCAGGAACATGCGTATCTGCAGGTGGAGGCTGCGTCCTCATGGATCGATGACGACGGACGGGTCACGGTCGAGACGGGCGGACAGTGGACCTGGGAAGACCAGCAACAGATTGCCCATGCGCTCGATATCTCCGACACGCAAGTTCGCGTCATCTACGCCGCGATCGGCGGAGCCTTCGGTGGCAAGGAAGACATGACGTTGCAGATCGTCATGGCCCTGGCCGCCAAGCGGGTCCATGAGCTGGGACTGTCGCGGCCGGTGCATTGCCGATGGTCGAGGGAGGAGTCGATCATCGGCCACCACAAACGCCATCGAGCGACGATCCACGCGAAACTCGGCGCAAGCGCCGACGGGAAGATCACCGCGGTCGAGGCCGAAGTGCTTCTCGACGCGGGTGCGTACAACTACACCTCGAACAAGGTTCTCGGGAATGCTCACCTGAGCGTCGGGGGTGCGTACGAGGTTCCGAACGCGCACATCGACAGTCGGGCGATCTACACCACGACGGTGCCGGGCGGGGCCTTCCGCGGTTTCGGTGGTCCACAGGGTTCGTTCGTCGCCGAGACGCAGATGAACAAGCTTGCCGAGGTGCTCGGCATGGACCCGGTCGAGTTGCGCCGTCGCAACGTTCTACATGACGGGAGTGAAGGGATCACGCAAGCAGTCATGCCAGAGGGTGTGACGCTGCCCGAGGTGCTCGAGCGTTGCGCTGCCGAGGCACGGATGGATGGAGCGCTCTTCGAGGCGAAGCCCTTCGCTCCGATAGCGTCGCTTCCCTCGGAGTCGGGCTCGGTGAAGCGTGGCCGGGGCTTCGCCGCCGGCTACAAGAACGTCGGCTTCAGCTTCGGATTTCCCGAACGATGCGAGGCCGAGGTTCGTCTCTTCGGCGACCCAGATGATGACAGTCCGGTGGCGGCGGAGATCCTCCACGGCGGTGCCGAAGTCGGCCAGGGCGCGCACCAAACATTCCGCCAGATGACCTCCGAGGCGACGGGAGTGCCTCTCGACGCGGTCACGGGAACGTTCAGCGACACTGCGACGACGGGCGATTCTGGCTCTGTCTCCGCTTCTCGTATGACGTTCATGGCTGGCAACTCGATCCTTGGAGCTGCAGAAGAAGCCGAGAAGGCTTGGCGCGAGGGTGACCGTCCCGCGGTTGGTCAGTTTCGATACACGCCGCCGCCCACCGAGATGCTCGATCCGGAGACGGGCGTGGGTCAACCGAACTTCTCCTATGGGTACATGGCCCAGGCCGTTGAGGTGTCGGTCGATACCGAGACCGGCCATGTTCGCGTCGACCGGGTCACGAGCGCCCACGACGTGGGTCGTGCCATCAACCCCGCAATGGTGCGCGGGCAGATCGAGGGAGCCGTCGTGCAGGCGCACGGGTACGTGCTCAGCGAAAATCTGGTCGTCACGGAGGGTCGGATTCGAAACCCGAGGTTCAGCAGCTACTTGATCCCGGGCATCGGCGACATTCCGGAACATGTGGAGAGTGTCATCCTCGAACTCGCCGATCCGCATGGTCCGTGGGGCGCTCGGGGGATGGCGGAGATGCCATACATCACCTATGCGCCGGCCGTGATCGCCGCAGTGCACGATGCCACCGGCGTGTGGTTCGACGCCTTCCCGCTCACTCCGAGCCGGGTGCTCGAAGGGTTGCGTCGAGCTGATGGGGCTGCGTCAGGCTGAGATGATGACCGGTGCCCCGAGAGGCACGTACGCAGCGAGGAACTGAATCACCTCGTTGGAGACCCGGACGCAGCCGTTCGAGATGGCCTCTCCCAACACTCGATCGGGATCGTTTTCGCCGTGAATGGCAATCACGGGAAGGCCGCCGCTGAACGATGGCAGCGTCTCGGAGAAGCTCGACAACACCAGTGCCCACGTTCCAAGATGCGCCTCTTCAGGTGGGTTCAGACGTTTTGCAGCCACGTAGAACGTACCGATGGGCGTAGGTGTCTCCTCGGCGCCGATCGCCGCCTGAGATTCTTGGATCAGCTCACCGTCGCTGAAGACCTTGACCGAAGTCGTCGACAGGTCGACCTCGGCCCAGATCACCGTCGAGGTGATCCTGTAGTCAGCGGTGGGAATCCATGCCTCGGTGCCGTTCGGACGAATGGGCAGCTGGACCTTCACCCAGTCATCATCCTTGGCTCCTTCGGTGACCATGAGGGTCAAGGGGCCGCCGAATTGGTGGGGGTTCGGTACTTGAAAGGGAAGCGAGATCCGTTCACCGTTGGGGGAGTCGTATGCAACCAAGGACGTCACTGACGAACGGGCAGCGGCGGTGAGCGTCTCGTGCGGATTGGGAATGGTCGTGGGAGGCGTCGAACTCGTCGTCGAAGTCGACGTGCTCGTCGAGGTGGTTGTGGAGGTGCTCGTCGAGGTCGGGCTGGGCGCAACTTCTGCACGCTGCGGTGAGGCCTCGGCCGTCCCGCACGCGCTCGCGATGATCGCAAGCATGACGAGAATCGTCATGTGGGGAGACCGACGTCGAGCAACCACGTGGTGAGCCTAGTGGCCCGACGTTGATCACGGCCGGGCGGCACGGGGCGCGAGCTCCGAGTGGGTTCAGACGCCCGCCTTGGCGAGCTGCTTGCGCTTCTTGGCAGAGACTTCGTCCCGCTCGATGTAGGCCTTCAGCTCATCGAGAAATGTGTTGAGTGTCGCTTTCAGCTTGATGGCGAACATGGGTCCCATCAGACGGCCGACCGAGTTGGTTTCCATCTGAATGTGCAGGCTGACGTCGGCAGCATCGCTGCTCGTTGGCCGAACCTGAACGGTGTTCTGCGCCAACGTGATGAACGAGGGCATACCCGTCACCACAAAGGTGAACTGCTTGTTCTCCTCGGAGTACTTGGTGAACGTTTCGGTGAGGTCGCCAAAACCTGGAGTAGCGCAGACCCGCCCTCCAACGACCGCGCCATCAGGAACGGCTGCGTCCAGGTTGGGTGAGGACGACGCCACCGCCGATGACCACTCGCCAACTCGGTCGAACTCGTGAGCCACGATCTCCCACACCTTGTCGGCGGAAGCGTTGATCGAGATGTTCTTCTTGAATTCCATATCGGGAATGTCCTTTCGGTAGGGCCTGGTGCCCGTGTCGTGATCTCATCGAACCGGTCACGTTCGCTGACCACATCGCCCCCGAGCACGAATCACCCATGTCCTTCCGACCGGTCGGCGACCCCCCGGGTGATTCGGCGCAATGGGTGAGGTGCGCGGGGCTGGTTCAGTGGCACTCTGAAGAGGTGATACCGCCGCCGATTCCACTCGTCTGGGCCAAGCTCAAGCCACCCGTGCTTCCCGTCGGCGCAGTCGTTCGAGAGAAGTTGCTCGAAGATCTCGCACGACCTGGCACCGTGCTCAGTGCAATCGTCGCGCCACCTGGGTACGGGAAGACCGCGACCGCCGTGCAGCTTGCGCATCGTCTACAAGCTCCATTTGCCTGGGTGTCGTTCGAACCCGCTGACGATGACCCGGCACGATTCTGGACCTATGTCGCCGCTGCGCTTTGTGCGGCAGGCGTCGCCGGTGCCGACGAGACATACGCTCATTTGGCCAACGGCGTAGCCGGTGTTGACGCAGCGACCCTGACGTTGCGTTCGGCCATCGAGGCGCACCGTGAGCCGATCACTCTGGTGCTCGACGACATGCACGCCATCGAATCGGAGGCGATCGAACAGCGTCTTGGCGATTGGTTGCGCCACCCTCTCGGGAACCTTCGAATCGTGTGCACTTCGAGAAGTGACCTCGGGCTTCCCGTCGGACGATTGCGAAGTCAGGGATTGTTGACCGAGGCTCGAGTTGAGGAGCTCGCGTTCAACGATGATGAATCGGCGCGCTTGCTTTCAGATGCGTTCGGTCTCCTCGATCTGACCGACGCGCAGCTCGCATCCCTCGACAGGCGGATCCAGGGGTGGCCGGTCGGTCTGTACCTCGCAGGTCTCACGCTTCGGGACGAACCCGACATCGACGCACAGCTCGAACGTTTCACGGGAGACACTCGCCACCTGACCGAATATCTCTCGGTCGAGGCAATGGATGGGGTGACGAGCGACGTGCGAGCCTTCGTCCTGGCAACCAGCATCGTCTCGGTTCTCCACCCAGACTTGTGCGACGCGATCACCGCGAGCCCTGGCAGCCTTAGAATTCTTCGGCGGCTCGTGGCTGACAACGTGTTCACGTCGGCGCTCGACGAGTCCGCAACGATCTTCCAATATCACCCGCTCTTTCGCGAACACCTCGCGTCGGCCCTTGCGTCGGAACATCCAGAACTGCTCGCTGATCTCCACGCGCGCGCGTCGGTCTGGTACGAAACGCGCGGCGATGTCAACGAGGCGATCATGCACGCAAGCGCCTCTGGGGACATCGGTCGGGCCGAACAACTGATCTCCGAGCACTCGCTTCACTTTTCGAACTCCGGTCACTTCGGGACGATTGCCACGTGGATTGACGGATTCGGTCCGCCCGAACAACTGAGCACCAAGACCACACTCTTGATGAGTTGGATCATGCTGAACATGCGTGACTACACCGGAATGGACCATTGGCTCGAGCTCGCCGCTGGCTCCTGCGCGACGGACATCGAACGGGAGCTCGTCGCCATGCAGACGGCAACGATTCGGGCGCACCAGGCGCGCCACCTGGGAGATGTGGCCAGTCTCGAGTCGTACTCGCGCGATGCTCTGGCGCTGTCGCACGCGGCGCAGAAGGTCGGCGAGCTATTGCCGGAAGAGGAGAACGTCTTTCTGCAACACGAGGCGGGCTTCGGCGCCGCGAGTTCTGTCAGCGGATCTGCGGCATTCTGGGCGAGTGACTTCGCCGCCAGCCGCGAGCACATGACGGTTGCATCCACGGTCGCTCGCACGACTGGCATGGCCATCGAGATCGTGTTCTGCTACCAGTATCTGGCGATGATCGAAGCCGAGGTTGGAGAGCCGGAGGCTGCGATCGCCCACGCGGATCAGGCGTTGGAGCTCATCGGTCAGGGCAACGAGTCTCGATTTCAGCCGACGCTCGCATACCTGGCGAGGTCCACGGCGTTGCTGCGTTTGGGTCGGCCCGCCGACGCTGCCGACGACCTCGACCATGCTCGTCGGGTCGCTGCACTCGTCGCCGAGCCCCTGTCCGATGCCGCGATCGAGCTCCATCAAGCTCGACTCCATCATCGGGTCGGAGACCTCGAGGCGGCACGAGCCGTTGTGCGAAACGTGAAGGGCAGTCTTGCGTCGCTCCCCGACCCTCGATTCGACGATCGCATCCGCCAGATCGAAAACGAGATTCGGTTCGTGCCCCGGGAACTCAAAGACCTGCCCATCGGCGCTCGCGAGCTCACCGACCGAGAACAAGCAGTCCTCGCGCTCTTGCCCCATGGGCTGAGCCGTCGTGAGCTCGCCGCCCAACTGCACGTGTCGGAGAACACGGTGAAGACACACTTGACGTCGATACGACACAAGCTGAGCGTTGTCGGGAGAGAGTCGATCGTCGACCGGGCGGTCGAACTCGGATTGATGTCGCCCACAGAGGGTGCCCACTGAGGGCGTACGCTCTCGTCGTGGAGCTGGGTGTCTTTGATCAAACTGCGGACGTGATTCGGGCCTTGACGCCCGATGATCTGGGCGAACTCCACGTGCGGGCCCATAGACGGGGTGTGAAGGTGTGGTTCGGTGGCCAAGCCCCAACCAAGGAGCACTACGAGGCCCAGCTGCTGTCGAGAAGGTATGTGGACGGCATCGATGGCATGGCCCTCGAAGTGGGATTTCACAGCGAGCACAAGGACGAGTCGCTCAATGTCGACGTCGTGGCGAGGGTTGTCGATCACGAAGCAGAGTGGCGTTTGGTGCTCGGAGACGAACCTCAGGTGGACAGCTTCTTCGGGGCGCAGAACTGGCGAAGGGTGTCCGAGGCCTGGATCGAGCCGGACCTCGATGATCCAGAACTGGCCTTCGAGATCGCGGCACGCCTGGTCGATTACCTCGTCGTCATCGAGGCTGCACGGAGGTAGTCCGGCGTCAGGGGGTTGAACTCCAGTCGGACCAGTTCGTGCGGTTCTTGCCCGCGGCACGCCCAGCGTCGAGATTCACACGTGCCGCGAGAAGTAGATCGTCGAGATCGACCATCTTCGCCTCTGTCGTGTGGACCGCGCCGATGGTGATCGTCACGCGGCACACACCGTCGATCGTGTCGAGATCGGCTGCGGCCACGCGTTGGCGAATGGCGTCAGCGACCCGGGTCATGCCGATTCGCCCGGAGCCGGGAAGGCCGACGGCGATCGTTCGACTGTCGAGGGTTTCAAGCAGGTCGAACTTGCGGATCGAGCTTCGAGCGATCGTCGCGACGTGTTGGGTGATGAGGTGCTGGCGGTCGGTTTCGAATGGTTCGGCGTCATCGATTTCGATGACCAGGAGTGCTCCTTCATCATCGGTGTCGGCAAACGCTCGGCGAATCGAAGCGGCGAGGTGGTCGAGGCACGTTTCAGGCCGGCCGTCGCTTTCGTTCTCCAGCGGATCGTCGCCATGGAGTAAGTCGCTCTGGAGTAGCAACGTCGTTCCATCGAATGCGGTTGTAGTCATGATCTCTCCGACTGTTCGTTGCCCGTTCCACAGGTGTCGTCAGAAGATCGAAAAAAGTTGAGGCCCGAGAAAGCGGCCGAACCTTCGAGGCGTGGCGGTCAGGTTGAGGGGAGCCAGTCGCCCCGACCTCTTGGGGTCAAGTCGAGAAGGTGCCACACCGGTGACAGCAGGTCGACGCCGCGCCAGTGTTCCTGCTCGATGTGTGCTCCGCCGCTGTAGGTCAGTCGCGGTCCCGTGTCGGTCTTGACGTACACCGAGATGAACGGCATCTGATGTCCATCGTCGCTCTCGCCACCGATGTCGGCCTTGAATGTGGTGTCCTTTGCAGAAAGGAAACGCAGATTGTTCCAGCCGCGTGCGGTGGCGAGCGTTTGGTTCTCATCTACGGAAGCGGAGGTCACGATTGCGAAGTCGACGTTTTCGGCGATCTGCTCGGCCACGCCATTCCAACCATCGGCCCACATGGCGCACATGGGGCACGGAGAGGTGTGCTCATTCCCGAACATGAAGTGGTAGAGCACCAGCGGTCGATCGTCCGCCGTGAAGAGCTCCTCGAGCGCGACCGATCCGCTCGGTGAGCCGAACGAGTAGTTGTCCACGGACGGTCCGAGGGGCAGTTGTCGACGTGCCTCGGCGACGCGTTCGCGGTCGAGCATCAGCTGGAGTTCGAGTGATCGGAGGTGCTCGCGTGCGACCTCGTACGACAGCGCGTCCAGACAACGCGTCCAGCCACCCTTGTGTTCGTCGGCAGGACCGAGCGGCAAGCCCTCGTGACGAAGTTCGACGGCGGTGGTCGTGTCGTCGAGCGCGATCAACGAGATCGTGACGACGGTGGAACCGGGGGGCACTGCCTCGAAGTTCTCCCATCCCCAGGTGAACGAGACGCTCGAGGGCGGATCGAGGTGGACATACTCGCCCAGTGCCCGATTGTCGCCAACGTCGAGTTGGAAGTTGCCGCCTGGCCGCGGGTCGATCGTGGCGGCCCCCATCCAGCGGGACAGCTTGTCTGGATCGACGAGAAACTCATAGATCGCCTCACGAGGGGCATGTATCTGTTCGGTCAGCACGAGGGCATCTGTGGAGGTCGTATTGGTCATTGCGTGCCTTTCCTGTTGTTCCATTGTTCGCGTTCGACCTCGAGCTTGAGTGCTCGAAGCGAATCGCCCCAGAAGTCGTTCATCCAGTCGCGAAGCTCGTCCATGCCTTCAGGCCGTGCTCGGTAGAACCTGCGCGTTCCTTCGGAGCGAGCGGTCACGAGGTCTGCCTCTTGAAGCACGCGAAGGTGCTGACTGATCGCAGGTCGCGTGACGTCGAAGTGTTCGGCGATTTCGCTGACCGAACGCTCCTCGTCTCGAACAAGTCGAAGAATCGTCCGTCGCGTGGGTTCGGAAAGTGCACGAGCTGCGGCATCCATGGGGAGAGTGTAGACGAAATGGTTAGTACTTGCTAACGTAAGCTTCTCCTTACGAAAGGTCAACACGAATTATGAACAGCACCGAAAGCACTGAGGCTCAAGACCTGCTCTCCATCTTTGAGGGAGTCGCAGCAAACGCGAACCGCCTTGCGGCCATGGTCGGTGACGACCAGTGGTCTTCCGACACGCCGTGTTCGGAATGGAACACCCGCCAACTGGTGAACCACATGGCAGGCACATGCAATTTCTTCGTCGCGAGTGCTGGGCGAGTCGCACCTGCGGGGACTCCCGACGATGACCATGTCGGGGACGACCCGGTTGGTGGCTTGGCCACGGCGACCGCCAACGTCGTCGCCGCGTGGAATGCCGAGGGAGCGCTCGAGGGTATGGTCACCGCTCCCGGGGACATGCCTGCCGTGGTCGCTCTCGGTATCAACCTGCTCGACGTTGGGACGCATTGTTGGGACCTCGCCCAGAGCATCGGCGAAGACCACGGGCTCACCGCCGAACAGATCGGCGCCATCGATCACTGGAACCGAGCCGTGATCAACGACGAGGTTCGCTCCGGTGGTGGATTCGGCGACCCCATCGAGGTCGACGACGACTCGTCGTTGGTGCAGATGTTGGCGTTCGTGGGTCGGAAGGCATGACGCCAGACGGATGATCAGCTGGTCCCGAGGGGGAAAATGCCCGGCATGGTCGCGAAGCCATCGAGCGCCTTGACCCGCTCCGTCCAGCGACGCAGCGCGGGGTAGTCGAGACGGGACACACCGCCCTCCTCGGACAAGATCACGTCGGGGAAGAGGGCGACGTCTGCGATCGTGGGGTGGGGGGCTGAACACACCCAGTCCCTACCCTCACGTTCGCGAAACCAGAGGTGCTCGTCGAGCTGGCGAAAGAGACGGTGCGCTCCCGCCCGGCAGGCGTCGATGTCGAAGTCATAGCCCAGGTTCACAAAGAGGCGCGCGGCCGATGCGGTGTTCGTGGTGCCCTCAGCGAACAACAGCCACGACGCGGTTTCCCCAAGCAACTCAGGATTCGACGTGGGGTACCACCGATTGCTCGGGTCGTACTTTGCGGCGAGATACACGAGGATCGCGTGCGCATCCCACAGAACGAAACCGTCATCATCGATGACGGGGATATGGCCCATTGGATTGATCTTCTTGAACGCTTCACTCTTGTGCTCGAGCCCTGGGAAGAAGTCGACCGGGATCGATTCATACGCGATGTCGAGCAGGCTCATGAGCAGGCGCTGCTTGTAACAGTTGGCCGAGAGTTCGTAGTCGTAGAGGGTGATCACGGTCGGTCTCTAGAGGTCGAGGACGAGTCGGGGCGATGTTGCTCGAGAGACGCAGGTCATGATCTGGTCTCCTGCGGCACGTTCGGTTTCATTCAGATGCACGTCTTGATGATCGATGTCGCCGTCGATCACCGACACCACGCATGTGCCACAGGCACCTTGTTCGCATGATGAAGGCAACGCCACATCGTTCGCACGCAACACCTGCAGGATGCTCGTACCCGAAGGAACCTGCAAGGTGGTGGCGGATCGTGCGAGAGCGATCTCGAACGTCGACGAGTCATCCCGTCGAGTCGTGTTCTTGAAATACTCGAAATGGATGGACTCGTCTGCCCACCCCGCTCGGGCGGCGATCGTTCTGGTCGATTCGAGCATTGGGCCCGGGCCACAGACGTAGAGCTGGTGAGTGGGCTGGGGGCTGCGTACGATCTCCTCGATCGCGGCGGCCGTCTGGCTGGGAGACAACGCGAGGTGGGTCGTCACCGACGCGGCGACAAGATCGCGAACCTCTCCGAACGCCAGGTGGTCCTCAGATTGTGCGAAGTAGTGAAGTTCGAACTCGAGATCCATCGAGTGAAGCGCTTGAGCCATTGCCAGCAGGGGGGTGACTCCGATGCCGCCTGCGATCAAGATGGTCTTCAGGGAGTCCCGTCGCAAGGGGAAGTTGTTCCTCGGTTCCGAGATCGCCAAGACGTCGCCTTCTCGGACCGATTGATGCATCAGCTCTGACCCGCCCCTCGAATCGGGCTCGAGCTTGACGCCGATGCGGTAGTGCGCTGTCTCACCGGGGCCATTCGTCAACGAGTACTGACGAATCAATCCCTTGGACAGGTGGACATCGATGTGTGCGCCAGGCTGGAACGCGGGAAGTGGTGCTCCGATCGACGTCAGCTCAAAGGCCGCAACACCGGTCGCCGTCGACCACTTTCTGCTCACCTGGACGCGCAGCGGCGCCTGTCGGTTCGTTGATGGATCGGGCAACGTCCTGAGGTCGACCGGCACCTCGTCGATCGCAGCAACCATGGGTGGCGGATCGGGTTGGTCGGCGAAGACTCTCTCTGCTCTGGCGACCGTTGAAGCGAGCATCAACGCGTGGTGGCGCCAGATAACGATCTGCTCATGCTGATCGGGCGTGTGAGACAAGACCGGACGAATCACGGACCGTCCCGCGTCGACAGGCTGAACGAAGAAGACGACCGTTGAACGCAGGTCGTCAGAGGTGGAGGTGAGCACGATCGACCGATCGTCGAGTTGATCGATCGAGATGATCGGGGTGGCGTTGGTGTGATCGTGCGCACCACAGGGTTGGAACGTGTGGAAGCGCAGCTCGTCGAACGTCACCTCGGCTGAGGCATTCACCGGAAGGCTTCGCAACGTGAAGGGCGATCCTTCTTCGAGCACCCCAACTGTCGGCACATCACCCTCGGGGGTCTCGCCGGACCAGACGAGCCCGTATCGCTCGACGGCAGGAAACGTTCTATTGGAAATCGTGCGCGCGGGCGCGTCCGCCGGGTGAGCGGGAATGTACGTGCAGCCTGCGGAGCGATTGGAATATCGCCAGCCGTGGTACCGGCAGGTGAGCTCCATACCGTTGTTCGTGCCGATCGAGAGGCGCACGCCGCGGTGCAGACACCGGTTCTCCCAGACGTTCACGAAGTTGTCGTCGGCTCGCCAGACCGCGAGCTCCCGGCCGAGCAACTGACCATGAAAGACATGGCGAAGCGGGAGATCGTCGGCAGCGGCGATCGGATGCCAGGAGGTCTGGGCATCGACCACTAGGTCGCACCGACCGGAATGACGCCGTACGTCACGCCCATGTCCGATAGCCAGCGTCGATAGGCAATGGCCACCTTGTCCGCCCGAATCGGGGTCTCGGCTCGGGGGTCGAGCGGGAGAAGTTTTGGGTGCTGGTTTTCGAGAATGGGTTTGTCCTGGCCGAAGATTGTTTGTTGAAACCGGCGGATTGCGGCTTCGGAATTGTCTGGGTCGAGCAAACTCAAGAACATGTGCGCCTGGATGTGGTCGGCGCTGACCGGCCGGCAGAAAAGAGCGATGACGTCCATGCGCTCGTCGTGCATCGGCGTCGTCTTGTAGAGGATCACGCAATAGGGGTGTGGCACTCGGTAGAGGTAGTCACTCATCTGTCCTTCGGTGGACGTTGTCGCTGCGATGGGTTGGTAGAACACGCACTCCGTTGCCCAGACATCGTTGGTTTGGGGGTCGATGTGCACCTCGTATTCGGCGACTTCGGTGTGCGGCTCGACACCAAGAATGTTGGTGTGGACGTACGGGAAGTGGCCCATGTCGAGGAAGTTCTCGACCGCCCGCGGGGCTGATACGTGAACGCCGATCGTTCCCGCATGAACGTTGCGTCGATCGGACTCCCTGAACTCGGAAATCTCGAAGAGCCCGTCAGGAGGTGACCCTAGGCAGACCCAAACGCACAGGTAGTCGACCTCGATCGGCAGCTCGACCGCTTCGGAGTCCGCGCTACGCCACACGAGAATCTGGCCATCGGGCCGCGCCGTGTATGTGAGCTTCTCGCCCAGCAGCGTCGCTTCGCGATGCTCGTCCACCAGCACCTCGTCCACGGCCACCAACGGGTGCCACTGGTTGAGAATGGCTGCGTTCGTGCACCGTCCATCGGGAACCGCGTTCACGCCCGTCAACGCTCCTCGCGCCGGTATGCAAGGCCAATGGCGGCAGGAGCCAAGCTCGGCCGGTTGCGCGAACGAATCGACAAGAGCACGAGGACGACGATCGTCAACAGGTACGGCAGCATGCTCACGAGAATCGGGTTCACGTCGAAGCCGATACAGGCATCTTCTTGGTCGGCTTGGCATCGAAGCGTCTGCAGGCGCGGTCCAAGCGCCAACAACCCGCCGAACAACAGAGCACCGAGGAGTACCCGACCTGGTTTCCATGCGCCGAAGATGACGAGTGCGACCGCGATCCATCCGAGCCCGCCGGTGGCTCCTTCATTCCATCCGGGAGCGAGCACGAGTGTGAGATAACCACCAGAGGCGCCGGCGAGTGCGCCACCGACGCCTACGGACACCAGGCGTGTTGCGACGACCCGAGTTCCCGCTGCGTCGGCTGTGGCGGCGCTCTCGCCGACGGCGCGCAAGCTCAGTCCCGCTCGGGTCCGAGTCAGTACGAACCAGGCTGCGACCCCCAGAGCTGCGGCCAACCAACTCACCGGTCCCATCGAAAAGACGGTGGGGCCCACGCCGGGAATGTCGCTCAGTGGTCCGAGGGTCAAGGGTTCGAACGACGCGCCCGGTGGCTGCAGGACGAGATCCTGGCCGAGGAAGGCGGCGAGCCCCAGGCCGAGAATGGTGAGCGCGAGACCTGAGACGACCTGGTCGGCGCCCACCACCACCGACAAGACACCGTGGAACATGGAGAACAGCGCCGTTGCCAACGCGGCGAAGAGCAGAGCGGCCCAGGGGTTTCCAGATTCGATGGCCATCCAGTATGCGGAGACACCGCCGATCGCCATCATTCCTTCGACGCCGAGATTGAGCACGCCCGACTTCTCCGCGATGGTTTCGCCCAGCGCTGCGAGATAGAGCAATGTGCCGAATTCGAGAATCGAAACCCACAGCCCGATGTCGGTGACGATGGCGACGAAGGAGTCGATAAGCGAGCCGTTCATGCGTCCGCCTCGACCATCGAAGCGTTCTCCGAGCCGGGCGCCCGTCGCGCCAAGGAGTACGTGGTGAAAACGGCGGCTCCTAAGGCGCCCATGAGTACGAACGCCTGAATGATGTCGGCAATCGACGCCGGCACCCCTTGTCCTTTGATGGCGGTGCCGCCCACTCGCAATGCACCAAAAGCAACCGCGACGACGGCGACACCCGATGGTCGCATGAGGGCGAGGGCGGCCACGATGATTCCGGCGAATCCCCAGCCTTCAGCGATACCTTCGACGATTCGACTCGAAGATCCAAGGCGCAGCCCACCGGCCAGGCCAGCGATCGCACCCGACAGCACGAGCACCGTCAGGATTTTCGTTCGGAGTGAGATACCGATGTATTCCGCCGCCTGTGCGCTCGAGCCCGCCACGCGTAGCTCGTATCCCCACTTGCTTCGAGCGGCGAAGAATCCAAAGACGACCACGACCGCGGCCGCGATTAGCACGCCGATGTTGGCCCGTTCGAACAGTGTTGGCAATGCCGCCTGTTCGGGGAGTTCTGGGGCGACGGGAAAGCCGACTGCCGTTGGATCCTTCCAGGGCCCATTCACCAGATACCGCACGATCCGAATGGCGACTTCGTTGAGCATCAAGGTGGTGATGATCTCGTTGACGCCGAGGTGAGCTCGCGCAAGCGCCGGGCCCAAGGCAAGTAGGCCACCGCCGACGACGGCTGCGAGCAACATGAGAGGAATCAGAACCGGACCGGCCAGGTCTGGGCCCAGTCGAGCAATCCATGTGCCCGCGATGGCCCCGGCGATGATTTGCCCCTCGGCGCCGATGTTCCAGAGGCCCATGGACCCCGCCACCGCTACCGCCAACCCAGCCAGGCCGAGGGGAACCGCCTGCGTCAGGGTGGTCGACCACGCCTGCGGCGAGCCCAGCGACGAGTCGGCCATCTTCGAGTAGATCTCGATGGGGTCGTGGTCGGTGAGCAGCAGCAGCACCGCGCCGAGGGCAAGCGCGACGATCAACCCGACCATGAATGCGAACACCTGACCGCCGGGCAGCGGGTTCTCCCGTCGAACGAGGCGAAGACCGAACATCTAGTGCGCCCCGGCCATGGCAGCGCCTACGTCGGCTCGCGTCGCGGTGTCCGGGTCGAACTCGCGCGACACGCGCCCTTCGTGCATCACGAGGAGACGATCGCTCAACGCGAAGAGTTCCTCGAGGTCTTCGCTGATCAACACGATGCCGACGCCGTCGGAGGCTTGTTCGACAAGGATGTCTTGGATTGCTTTGACGCCCTGAACATCCAAGCCGCGCGTGGGTTGCGCCGCGATGAGCACGACCGGTTCATCGTCCAACTCTCGTCCAACGAGCAATCGTTGGAGGTTGCCGCCCGACAGCCCTGCCAGCGGGACGTCGAGTTTGGCGACCTTGATGTTGTAGGTCTCGATCAGCGATGTCGCCCGAGACGTGGCCTGCCCACGATCGACGAGCGGGCCAGCTCCGAGCGTTTTGTAACTACGCATCATGGCGTTGTCGACCACGTTCATTCTCGGTGCAAGGCCGACACCGATGCGATCTTCCGGGACGTAGGCCAAGCCGCGCGCGTTTCGTTCGCTTGCGGCCATGGCGCTGACGTCGGTGTGGGTGATGGCCACCGAACCAGCTGTGGTCGACAGGAGACCGGCGATGGCGTCGGCGAGCGGGCGTTGGCCATTCCCGGCGACACCGGCGATGCCCACGATCTCTCCGCGACCAACGGTGAAGGACACCCCGTCGACGACCGCACGCCCATGGATGTCATGAACGACAAGGTCCTCGACTCCGAGCACGAGTTCGCCAACGGCGGTCGTGCGAATGCGACGCTGCGAAACGGCGGTCGCTTCACCCACCATCAGCTCAGCCATTCGCGCGGCATCGAGATCGTCGACCGCGAGCGAATTGGCCACGGTCTTACCACCACGAAGAACCGTCGCCTCGTCGCAGAACGCCTTGACCTCATCGAGTTTGTGGCTGATGAAGATGACGCTTCGTCCCTCGGCGGCCATCGACGACGTGATGCGACCGAGCTCCTTGGCCTCGTCGGGGGTGAGCACCGCTGTTGGCTCATCGAGAATCAAGACTCGAGCGTTGCGCCAGAGGGCCTTGAGGATCTCGACGCGCTGACGTTCACCCATGGACAGCTGCCAGACCTCTCGCCCTGGTTCTGTGTGCAGGCCGAATCGTTCGGCGAGGTCGGCAACCTGTTGCTCGATGGCGGACTTCGCGACAATTCGCGGTGCCGCGCCGAGTGCCACATTCTCCGCCACGGTGAACGTCGGGATGAGACGAAACTCTTGGTACACCATTCCGACGCCGGCTGCGATTGCATCAGCGGGTTTGGTGAAGTGCTGCTCGACGCCGTCGAGGCGCACGGCGCCCTCGTCTGCCTTGTAGACCCCCGCCAGGACGTTCATCAACGTGGTCTTGCCCGCCCCGTTCTCTCCAAGCACGGCATGCACCGTCCCGGACTGCACCGTGAGCGACGCGCCCGCGTTGGCAATGACTCCGGGGAAACGTTTCCAGATTCCGTCGAGCTCGACTGCGGTCATTGTTCTCCACACCGGTCGGTTTCGCCAGGCCGGTGGTCGTGATGTGTGCGGGTTTGGGTTCTCCACACCGGTCGGTTTCGCCAGGCCGGTGGTCGTGATGTGTGCGGGTTTGGGTTCTCCACACCGGTCGGTTTCGCCAGGCCGGTGGTCGTGATGTGTGCGGGTTTGGGTTCTCCACACCGGTCGGTTTCGCCAGGCCGGTGGTCGTGATGTGTGCGGGTTTGGGTTCTCCACACCGGTCGGTTTCGCCAGGCCGGTGGTCGTGATGTGTGCGGGTGAAAACGTGTTCGGGCCGTTCCCGAGGGAACGGCCCGAAACTACGACGATTCGTGAGGCTCGGCCAACTAGCCGATTGTGCCGATCACGTTGTCCACGAAGAAGTTCATGTTGGCGAGCACGCCATCGTGAATTGCATCACCTGCGGCGGCGACAACGTCGACAGTGCCGTCGCCGTCGAAGTCGTTCCCAAATGGATCGAGCAGCTCAACTTGGACGACGCCGTCCTCGATGATCACGGTGCCATCCTGATCGGTGATGGTGCCCTGGTCGAACACATCGAACTCACCGCCAAGAATCGAGTCCTTGACCGCCTGCATGTCAGCGGCAACCGGCGAGCTGTCGGGAATGGCGATGTCGACGACTCCGTCGGCCATGCCACCCCACCACGCCTCCGGTGTGTATGAACCTGCCTTCGCGGCCTCGATGATCGAGGTGTAACGCGGAGTCCAGTCCCACACCGGCGCGGTCAGGTATGCGGGCACCTGAGCGCTCATGTCACTGTGGTACCCGATGAACGTGCCGCCGGCTTCGCTGATGGCTGCGCCCGTTGCCGTCGAGTCCTGGTGCATCGAGAGCACGTCAGAGCCCGAATCGATGAGTGCCTGAGCAGCGGCGCCCTCCTCAGCAATACCGAACCAGGTGCTGGTCCACGCAACCTCGACGGTGGCATCTGGGTTGGTCGCCTGCACGCCGAGTGCGAAAGCGTTGATTCCGCGGATGACCTCGGGAATCGGGAACGCGGCGACGTAACCGATCTGGTTCGACTCGGTCGCTGCGCCCGCCGCCATACCGGCGATGTATCGAGGCTGGTACATGCGACCGAACGTGTTGCCGAAGTTGGTGTCGTTCATCTTGAAGCCAGAGATGTGTTCGAAGATCACCTCGGGGTTGTCGGCTGCGAACTGTTCGGTCGCGTCCATGTAGCCAAACGACGTGGTGAAGATGACGTTGAATCCATCATCGATGAACTGCTGTACTGCTTCATCGAACTCGGCTCCGCCTTCCGGGATCGCCTCGACGAACGCGGTCTCGACACCGGTTGCTGCCTCTGCACCCAGGCGACCTTCATTGTGCATGAAGTTCCAGCCAGCATCGCCGACGGGAGCGACCATCACGAACGCTGCCTTGATGTCTCCGCCTTCGGCCATGGAATCACCCGTGTCTGCGGGTTCTTCTTCCATTGCGTCTTCGGTTTCGCCACCGTCCGTCTCGGCATCAGCCTCGTCGGACGTGTCTGGTGCCGCGGTCGTGTCGGCGGCTTCTGTTGTTTCGGTGTCGCTGTCACTGCCACAAGCTGCGGCGAACATCGCCAGCACGGTAAGCAGCGCAAGTAACGCCTTCTTTGTCGTTGTCATGAGATTGAACCCCTCCAGGGTGTGATCGGCACTCGTGTCTACCCGTCGAATCGGGCAGTAACAAGGCGCGCGGCAAATCAAATCACATCCACGTAACGAATGGCTTCTGACCGCGCGAAAGAACACACTGACCGCGCGAATGTGGGTTCAGATCCAGAGTCGATCGCAGACGTCGAGCCACAGCTTGGTCGTCAGGTGAAGCGACTCGACATCGATTCGTTCGTTGTGGCCGTGAAACCGGTTGAGGAACTCACCCATGTTCACCTTCGAGCTCAAGAGTCCTGCGCCATAGGCGGGAATATCACGCCTCCGAAAGAACCGGGCGTCGGTTCCGCCGGTCACCATCGAGGGCAGGACCCGCGCACCGGGATAGCTCATCTGGATCGCGTCAGTGAGCGCATCCCAGAGCACCGTTTCGGTCGTGGACTCGGTCGAAGACCCAACATGGATCGGCTCGACGGTCACCGAACCCATCAGCTCCGGTCCGACCGCGTCAGCGAGGTGCCGTTCGACATCGGCCGTGGTCTCTCCCGGCAGGATCCGGATGTCGACCTCGAGAACCACCTCATCGGGGATCGTGTTGGTCTTCGTTCCGCCATGGATCACATTGTTCGAGAAACTCGTGTGCGAGCAGCTGTGCAGGTTTCGGGCGAGCCCAGGTTCGATCTCGCCGAGCGCTTCCAGAATCTGGCCGGGGTCGAGAAGGCGAGCTTCGAGTTCAGCGGGAAAGTTGTGCGAACGAACGCGGCTGCGGAACAACTCATCGATGCGTGCGCCGGGGTTGTACGCCTCGATCCTCTTGACGATGGCCGCAGCCTTGTTGATCGCATTGTCGGTGCCCCATGGCATCGAACCGTGGCCCGGTGAACCATGAACGTGGAGTCGCCGCGCGCCCAATCCCTTCTCCGCAGTCGTGAGCAACACGATCGTCTCGTCGGCCGTGATGAGCGGGGAGCCGCCGTATTCGGTCAACACGTAGTCACAACGCAGCGCGTCCCAGTCGGATTCGATCAACGCCTCGGCTCCGTATTTCCCACCGGCCTCTTCGTCCGCGACCGCGAAGTAGACGATGTCACCCGGATAACGCTTGCCCGACGCGACCAGATGACGAAATGCGACGGCCATGGACGACGTCACGTTCAACATGTCGACCGCGCCGCGACCCCAGATCTCATCGCCGATCCGTTCGCCTCCGAACGGATCGACCTTCCATCCATCCGGGCTCACCGGAACCACGTCGGTGTGGCCCATCAGCATGAGTGTCGGCGCATCGGGATCGGTCCCGGGATGGCGAGCGACCAGTGAACTGCGGCCGGGCAACACCTCGAGCAACTGCATCTCGACGCCAGTGGATTCGAGCTCGTCGCGCAAGAGATGCGCATTGCGGTCCTCGTGACCCGACTCGGGCGTTCCGTCATTCACGCACTGATTCCGGATCATCGCTTGCAGGAGCTCGATGTTCTCCCCAGTCAGGCGGTCGAGGTCCACTTCGCTCATGGCCGGACCCTACCGCAGCGGGTTCATCGCTGTGGAGGCTTCCCGGTGCGGATGAAATCGAGCGCTTCGTGCACGTTGCGAGAGACGAACGCTTCACGTCGCGGTGACGAAAGGTAGCGAGCTGCTGCGAGGAGCGGCAGGAGGGAGCCGGTCGACTCCGTCTCCTCAATGGCGGCGTATGTGAGCTTCACGAGATGGGCGAGAACGATGAACGCACCAGAGGGGTCATTGAGGGCTGCGTCGAGCAGTTGCTCACCCGCCGACTGAGCCCCGAGCTCGGTGACGGCGGCCAACGCTGCGCCGCTGTCTCGTGCGACCACCGCGTCGGCGATGCTCAAGCTCGGTGTCTCGTCGGCGCGTCGTTCTGGGCGCACACCCCAACGTCGTTCCGCTCGCCCGCTGTCGTGGAGTAGCCACGTTGCGAACAACGCGAGTCGAGCGGCTTCCGGCCCCGGCTGGTGAGTCCATGCCCAACGAACGGCACGGGTCATCGTCAGCGCGTGCGTGACATCGAGCCAGTGAAAGTGGTCCTCGCTCGAGAATTCGACGTTCAGATCGTGGCGAAGAAGGCGACGTGATGCAGCGATCGACAATGCGTCGAGTAGGCCCGTGATGCCCGCGCCGTGCAAGACCGCCTCGACAGCCGCTTCGATGGCTGCCGAATCTGAGTCCAGGAGGGTGTTCACCAACTCGTCGCTCGGAGTCCAGTCTTCGGCTCGGCTCGAATTGGCGAGCTGTTCGAGATCAACGTCGTCGATGATGCGCATGGTGGAGCGCATGTAGGGGAGCAGGTCCTCGCGCGTCGCGTAGGCGATGGTCACGCCGAGATGGGGGAGTACCGACTTGGCGTGCTCCCACCCGACGAGGTCGAGCAGCTCGAACGACTTCTGGGTGTAGATGATTCCGTGTCCGTATCCGAGGTGATGCATCGACACAGATCTCAGGAACGCGTCCCGCATGGTCTCCACATCTGCGCCACCCTCGAGGAGCTCTACCGTCGCTGCCATGACCGCGTCGATGTCCTCGGTTTCGATCGCGGTCGCGAGATCGATGCTCGTGGCATCGGCCGGTACACCGCGGCGGGGGCGGTCTCGGCTTTCGTCTGCAAGCGCGTGTAGCCCTTGCACGACCGGGAGGGCTCGGCCCTGTCCATCGCGCGCCTCGGCGATCGAGAGGCAGTCCGTTGCAAGTGCGAGCTCATGGCCCGGCCCATATTCGGCCTTGGCGATCGCTGGTTCGAACCCGGCCCACATGATCTCGGCGGGTGTCGCTCCCGTATCGAGGAGTCGAACGGCGTCGCGTGCGATCTGGCCAGCGTACGCATTCTCGATCGCCCGTCCCAGGCTGGGCCACAGCTGGGTTTGGCGCTCTTCGTTCGTCGGTTCCGTTACGGTCACGAGAACTTCACCACCGTCGTCGATGTCGACTTGGTGGCATGCGACGTCTTCCTCTCCGACCAGGCAACGTCCGGTGCTCGCATCGAACTTCCAGTTGTGCCATTGGCAGGTGACGAGTTCGCCGTCGAGCGATCCGGTCACGAGGCCGTACCCCTGGTGGGGGCATGCATTGTCGAGGGCATGAATCCCCGACGGCGTGCGGATCACGGCGACTCGGCGCTCGCCGACGGACTTCATCTTCATCTCGCCAACAGCGAAGTCGCCGGCGTTGCCGACCGATGCGGTTTGTGTGTTCGTTGCTTGTGTCGAGGGTGCTTCGGTGGTGCTCATAACCGCCACGATAAAACCTCAAGTAATGTTGAGGTCAAGCAAAAAATTCTCGACTCAGAGTGCGTCGAATACCGTCTCGGGCGACGCGACGATGCCGGTGTAGAAGGTGCCGAATTCGGCGTATACCGACGACGCTTCGTCGAAGCGCATCGTGTAGACGACTTCCTTGAGATCGTCCGGGTGCTGACCAAACAGCGTCACGCCCCACTCCCAATCGTCAACGCCCGTCGATCCGGTGATGACCTGGAGAATTCGACCCTTGAACTTTCTGCCCGACGCGCCGTGTTCGTACATGAGGTCCTTGCGCTCGTCGAACGGCAGAGTGAACCAGTTGGCGTGATCCTCGCGCTTCTTGCTCATTGGATAGAAACACCAGGCCGGCTTGTCTTCGTAGACGTCGTTGAGCTCGGGGTACAGGCGCATGTTGCGCATCTCCTCGGGAACTCCGGCTGCGTACTCGCTGATCTCGGTGAGTGAGACGTACGAGTCGACGACGTCGAGGCCGGCTGAGGTGACGGCGCTCTGTAGACGTCGCAACGCCCACCAATCGGCGTGTAGCGCCATGATGGCGACGTCGGCCTTGTGGCCCAACATCGACACGACCACGACCTGCACACCAGCGTCGATCGATGCGTTGATCGCAGTGACGGCCTTGGCGCGGTCAAAGCTCGATGTTGGCTTGCAGAAGAGGTGGACGACGCCGAGTCCTTCTGAGGGTGCAACTGCTTCAGTCATGTGCACAGCCTACGGTTTGTGCATGGAACGAGAACGAGTAGGACGCATCGCGGCCGCGGGTGTCCTCGGCGTGGTCGTCATCTCGTTGCTGGTGGGTCTCGCGCTTGTCTCGACCGATTCTGCGCAACCGGAGTCGCCGCAGGAAGCTGAAGTCCAGGACCGTCGATCCGCGGACGGACTCATCGCTGCGCTCGACACGATCGGCGGCGTCGAAGAGCTCGTGCTGGGCACAGCCTCGGGACCGTTCGACCTGGTTCGTTTCGACCCGCTGGATTCGACCCGGCTGCTGGCGGTGCATCGTCGCAGCTACGGCGAGGCCGAGAATCAGCTGTCGAACGAGATCTGGACGCTGGAGAACGGCGTCCTGACCCAGGAGTTGTGGGCCCCCGAGACCGCCCATGACTTCGCGCACTACAACGCCGACGGCACGATCACTCGCTGGGTCCATGGGGGCGGCCCGGACTTTGCCCCCCGGGTCGCCCAGGTGCTCGATCGTGATCTCGAACAGGTGACGGAGAGTAATCCACTCTACGCCTCCCGTTTTGTCGTTGACGACGGAAGGGTGTTCGCGCTTCTCGGCGACGGATTCTATGGCTCCGACGCGCCCTATGGAGCGCTTGTCGCGGACGATGGAACGTACAGCTTCGTCCTGGCCCCAGGTCAGAACTATGAGTGGATCGACACGCCGGCACCAGGGCTTCTCGTTGCCTATTCGGCCACGGGCGACGCCAAGACGCGGGTGTGGAACACCGAATCACTCGAAGAAGTCGTTGGGCATGCACTCTCCGATCGTGACTTCCAACGGGCTGCGGTCAGTCAGGATGGTTCAACAGCGGCGGGAGTGGCCCCCGATGGTGCGCTGAGCGTCATCGATCTCCGGACAGGTCAGGTCACGCACTCGTTTGGGTCGTTCGAGGTCGCAGAGATCGATCGCCCGATCACACTCAACGGCGATGGCACCGCAGCGGTCATCGTCGAAACGGATGGCACCGTCAGCCTCTGGTGGCTCGAAGACGGCACGAGGCTGCTCTCGATCAACGGGGACTCTGCGCAGCCTCGCTGGGTCTCGGAGGTGTACGCGCCCAAATCCGCAACGGCGGTTTCGTGGGATGCGACGCGACTGGCGGTGCGAAATGCAGCCCGTCCCGACACACCAACGAGCTGGACGATTGTCGATGTCGACGTCGATTCGTGGTTGCAGCGATCCGTGGCCGCGGAAGGTCAGTGACCGAGTCGACTGTCGTCGGCCAGCCGGTAGAGCAATGTGAGGGCCGGCACGACGATCACCGCAGCGGCACCCGAGACGTAGAGCAATGCTTTGAGTGTGGCGGGATGTCCAGCTCCATCGGCGATCTCCACGGTGTCGACCAGGATCCACGGGTACTGACCGAATCCCCACCCGATGACGACCGATGCCACCGCCACGACTGCACTCAAACGAGCGGCGCGATATCGACGTTGAACAAGTAGGAAGCCGGTTCCGAGACCCGCGATCACGGAGGTGATGATGAGTGGTAGCGCTCGTCCAGTGAGACCGTCGAAGAGTGTGGGTGCGTCGTCCTGCAACGGGATCACGCCGCCGAGGGCGATCACGCCGGTGACCGCTCCCGCAATGAGCGCCCGGGTCCGGAACGAGGCGGTCAGCTCTTCATCTCCAGCTCTGTCGGCCTCTTCGACGAGGAAGACCGCGGCCAAGAAGCCACAGGTCGCGACGGCCAGGACACCGCCCACGACCGAAGCGGGAGACAGGCCCACGTTTCCCGCACCCGTGCCCACCCGTCCCGAAGCGATGGCACCAGCGATCGAACCGAGAAAGAACGGCGTCACAAGCGACGACAGGGCGAACATCGATCCTGCGAGCCGGGCCGAGCTGATGTCTGGCGAGTACTTCCGGAACGCGAAGCCCGCTCCGCGTAGGACGATGCCCAGCCCCGCGAACCAGAAGGGGATCGCGAGGTCGCGCATGATCATCCCGAACGGCCGGGGGAATCCCGTCCACAAGAAGACGAGCACGAAGATCAGCCACACGTGGTTGGCTTCCCAGACAGGCCCGATCGCCCGATCGATCAGCCGGCGTGTGGCGGCGCCCTTGCGAGCGTTGCCTGCGACCAAGTCCCAGATGCCGCTTCCGAAGTCGGCTCCCGCGAATACCGCGTAGAGCACGATCGCGGCGAACATCACCGAGGCGACTGCGTCAGCGGCGCTCATCACAGATCTCCGCTCGGAGCGGGCCCATAGGGGCTTGCCAGGTCGGTCTCGCCCGCCGCCCAGCGCGCCGACATGGATCGGAGAACAGCGACGCCGGCAACGCCGAGTCCGATGTAGATGACCGTCAAGATGATGAACGAGTACCAGACCCACCCGCCGTCGGTGACCGCCTCTTCGGTGCGCATGAGCCCATGAACGATCCATGGCTGGCGACCCACTTCGGTGGTGATCCAACCGGTCTCCATCGCGACGACGGCTGCGATTCCTGACACTCCGATCGCGCGCAACATCCACACGCTTTCGAGGAAGGACTCCCGCCGATAGCGCCAACGCCACGCGACGACGGTTGCGAGCAGCGCAAGTGCACTGCCAATCGCGACCATCGTCTGGAATGCGAATCGCACGATATTGACCGGCGGTCGTTCATCTTCTGGGACCGAATCGAGGCCGACGATCTCGGCGTCGAAATCATTCTGTGCGAGAAACGATGCGAGCCCTTCGATCGGAACGGTGATCTCTCCCTGGAGTTCTCCGTCTCTGTAGATGCCACCAAAGACGGTCTCGACCGAGGTCTCGGTCTCCGAAAGGCCCTCGATCGCCGCGAGCTTGATCGGTTGGTCATCTGCGATCCGTTGGCCAGCGAAGTGGCCCACGATTGGCTGGATGGGCGTTGCGATGGTCGCAAAAGTGAGCGGCACCAAGATGCCGAGTCGATGCAGGGTCGTTCGCCTGCCTCGCAGCCAACCCACCGCGTAGATCGATGCCACGCTGAACCCGGTCACCATGTACGCGGCAAGAAACATGTGGAGAAACTGCAGTGGCACCGCGTCGTTGAAGATGGCGCGCCACGGGTTCAGATCGGTCACCACACCGTTGACTTCGGTGAAGCCCGTTGGAGCATTCATCCACGCATTCACCGAAACGACAAAGAACGAGCCGGTGACTCCAGCGAGCACCATCGGGAGGAGCATCAACGAGTGAACGTTTGATGGAAGTCGATCCCACCCGTACACATAGATGCCGAGAAAGACCGCCTCGACAAAGAACGAGATCCCTTCGAGCGCAAATGCGGTGCCCAGCACGTCCCCGTACCGCTCCATGAGGCCCGGCCAGAGGAGGCCCATCTCAAAGGAGAGGATCGTCCCCGACACCGCTCCGATTGCGAAGAGGACTGCAGCGACCTTCGACCAACGTTTCGCGAGCTCGAGCGCCGCTGCGTCACCGCGAAGTCCACGTCGGTGAAGCACGAAGATCATCGCGGGGAGAGCCACGCCAAAACACGCGAGGACGATGTGCGTGCCAAGTGACAGCGCCATCTGGTTCCGGGCGGGGAGGAGGGCGTCGGCTGCGATCAGCAGCGCTGAGGTCATAACCCAGTGTGTCACCGGAACTACGTATGATCGACTTGATGACTTCGCCCGATGGTTGGACACCGCTGCGCAACACGCGCGGTACAGCCGCGTCGAGCGCGCCGGGTCCCGCGCCCGGCCAGAAACCGGCGAAGAATTCTGGGTTGGGCAATGGCTTGGTCATCACGCCGTTCACCAAGCTCGCTCGGGTGCACGCCCTGTCGACGATTGGCGATGGGTGTATCGCCGTGGCGCTCGCCGGGTCGATCTTCTTCTCCATCGATCCAGCGGATGCGCGATGGCGAGTCGCCCTCTATCTGATCTTGACGATCGCGCCGTTCGCCATCGTCACGCCGCTTCTTGGCCCAGCCATCGACCGAGCGCGCGGCGGTCGTCGCGGCATGATCATGGGCTCACTTGCGCTGCGGGCGTTGGTGGCGTTCTTCATGTCTCGCCACATCGACAGTCTGTTGTTGTTCCCCGAGGCGTTCGCGATGCTCGTTCTTCAGAAGGGGTACCACGTTTCGAAAACGGCCCTCGTCCCCGCGGTGTGCCCGCACGAGGACGAGCTGATCCAGGCGAATTCGAAGCTGGCGCTGCTGAGCGCTGTCGGCGGGCTGATCGGCGGCGCGTTCGGCGTGGCGCTCATCGCCCTCTTCGGTAACTCGGCGTCCACGATTCTGGCCGTCGTGATCTTCGCAACCGGCGTTCTCGCGGCTGCGCAGCTACCCGGCGTACAGGTGGCGCCGAAGCCGGTCGACGAGACAGAGAAACTCGAAGTGCGAGGTGCCAACATCATCTTGGCAGCCACGGCCATCGCCGTCATGCGCGGCATCGTCGGATTCACCACGTTCTTGTTGGCCTTCCACCTTCGTGCTGGTGAGGACGGCGTGGACACGACTGAGACGGGTTCTGCAGTTGGCGCAGCGATTGGCACGGTCCGAGGCATCGACATCGTCGGGACGCCGGGGCCGCCGCAGTGGCACCTGGGTGTGGCCGGACTCGCGGCCGGGGGCGGCGCTCTGCTGGGCGCAAAATACGCACCCATTGTCCGTGATCGAACCGGAGAAGAACGCATCGTCCTCGGAGCCCTGGTGGTCACCGCGACGACGGCGTTTCTCGGCGCGTGGGGTGGTGGGGTCGCCGGGATCGCGATGCTCGCATTTGGTGTTGGCATATCCGCGTCAATGGGAAAGCTCGGTTTCGACGCGCTCGTGCAGCGAGATGCACCCCGAGCCAACCATGGTCGAGCGTTCGCCAAGTTCGAGGGCAGATTCCAATTGACCTGGGCGATCGGCGCCTTCACCGCCGTCGTGATTCGGTTCCCCATTCAATTCGGCGCCTTCCTTGTTGCCGTCGCTGCAGCGTTCGCCGCGGTGAGTTACGAGCTCGGAAGACGAACCGATCGAGTGCGATCTTCATCTCGCGTGCGTGAGGCGCTGCGCGAGCGAGTGCCGGCGGGTGCGGTTGAACGAATCGAGGCCAATCGGGCGGTGCAGATCTTCCGACCGATCGCGGAACGGGTGTCGCAGTTCAAGCAGACGGCGAGCAACAATGCCGACAAAGCCTTGGGGAAGAGATCTGCTCCGGTCGCACGCCCTATCCGAGACGATGCAACAGTCGTCGCGCCGGTCCCCGGCCCGGCCAGTCCCACCGAACCCGAGGTACAAACCGGTCGGGCCGATGACGTCGACAGAAGTCCTGCGACCCCGATCGATCAGGTCCAATGGGCAAGTCCAGCCGATCCTGAAATCTCTGGGGATGGCGTGTGGATCTCTCCAAAGGATCCGCCGGCGACACCGGGGGACGATGGCCAATTCAGGCTGTGGGATTAGCGGGCTCAGCCGGATTCGTCGTCGAGTTCGATTCGCGCGAGCCACAGTCCAGGAGCATCGAGTTCGTTCGGTGTCGGAAGGTGCTCGACCTTCTCCCAGAGTTTGTTGAGCCCACGCTCGGCATCGCGTTCGACGATGCCGTCGACGAAGGCCCGGCCTCGGTCATACAACCCTTGGTCCAACTCGAGGCCAAGGAGCCTCTCGACGAACCGGTCGGACGAGGATGTCGTCACCCGTCGGCGGCGAAGCGCTTCGGTCAGCTGTCCGTAGCTCGTGATGAGCCCGGAGCCGATCGAATCCATGATGTGATCGACGTACCCCACGATGGCGCCGGTGAGTGCGGCGAGGTCCGGGAGGATGGCGTCCTGTTCTGGTGAGCGCATTGATCCGAGAAGTGCGCTTGGATCTCCGAACATCTCTTGAATTCGCCCCTGCACCTCGGCGAAGTCACCACTTGGCTCGAAACCTTCGAGCGAATCGGTGATGGCGCTCGGATCGTTGCGGAAGGCGTTTGCGTATCGTCCGAGGAGCTGACTCATCTGCTGGGCCACATGGGGAATGCTGAGTACGGCGTGGGTTGCAACTTCGCTCAACGCAATCCACAGTCGGAGTTCGCTGGTATCGAGGCTCCACTCTTCACCAAAGGCATCGAGGCTGGGCACGACAACGAGCAGTTCGTTGCTTCCAGGACGTGGAATCGGAAGATCGTAGGTGCCAAGCGCCCGACTCCCGAGATGTCCGATCATCGACCCGGTGGTCAGGTTCACCATCATTGGTCGCATCGAGGACAGCAGCTGTTCGAAGACCGCCATCTGTGGGTCGCCACCGAACTCGTCATCGAGCGCGGGCGTGGCCATCGCCGCGGCAAGTTGCTCGAGAAGTGGCTTGTACGCCTGCATCGACCGACGGACCCACTCGCCCTTGGTCACCGGAGCGATCGTCAGTGGTGACCCCGTGGATGTTCGAAGACCTGTCGCCTGTCCCACGTGAAGCTCGGCGACGCGCACGAGTTGTTCGAGCGCCATGCGGTCGACCGGGTCGACGTTGTTCTCTGTTTCGCCACCCGAAGCGATCGAAACTGCGATCTGCATCGCATTGTCGAGTCCGGGCGTGCCACCCCCACCCGCAAGACCACTGAACATTTGCATGAAGTTGGCCATCATCTCGTTGGGGTCGCCAGAGTTGCCGAATAGGTCGCCGAGGTTGAAGTCGTCGGGAAGGTCGTCGTCGAATGGACCGGAATCACTCACAACGTGCATCGTAGAGGCATGAGCGGTTCGCCGAACCGCGAAAGAATCGACGGTCCGATGCGGGTAGTGGTCACAGGAGCGAGTGGAGCGGTGGGACGCCACGTCGCCGATCGGCTCTGGGCGAGCGAATCGGTCTCTGAGCTCGTCGCGCTCGACAGGGTGGCAGCCGACGGTGTTCGCCAGTTCGAGTTGCTCGACGATGATCTCGCAGACGTCTTGATGAAGGGCGACATTCTCGTTCACCTCGCGGCGACTCCGGCAGGCTTCGCCGGAGACGCGGGAGCAGCGCGAGCGGATCGTGAACTGGCCGAGCGGGTCCTTGCCGGAGCAAAGAATGCACAGGTGGATCATGTACTTCTCGCCTCGTCGGCGATGGTCTATGGCGCATGGCCCGAAAACCCTCTCCCGCTCACTGAGGCCGCGCCGGTGAAGCCGAACCCGGAGTTTCGCTTCGGAGTTGTGCGAGGAGAGATCGAGGCGCTCGGCGAGGCGTGGGCGTCGGAGACCGGCGCTGCGCTGACGATCGTGCGTGCTGCCACGACCTTGGCGCGCGGACGCGAGAACGGTTTGGCCAACCTGCTGCGACATTCGGCGGCGCTACGTAGCTCCGACGGAGATGCCCCCGCGCAGTTTCTGCACGCGGAGGACTTTGCGTCTGCGATCGAGCTGCTCGTGATCGGGGGACACGAGGGCATCTACAACGTGGCCGCGGACGGTTGGCTTCGGCCTGCGGAGATCGCGGCGTTGCGGGGCACTCCCGAGACCCCGATCCGTGTTCCCGGTGTGGTCATCTCCGCGGTGTCGGACGCCAGACGCCGCTTGGGAGCGGCCACACATCCTGGACTGACGGCGTATCTGCAACATCCTTGGGTCGTGGCGACCGACAAGATCAAGTCACTCGGGTGGCAACCGGAGTTCAGCAACGAAGAGGCGTATGTCGCCGGGCACAGAGCCTCGCGGTTCGATGGTGTCACGGCGAAACGTCGTCAGGAACTGGCGCTCGGCGCCGCAGGAGCCACGATTGCTACCGGAGTCGTCGGCGCCGCCGGTGCGATTTCGTGGTTGCTTCGCCGGTCTCGGCGATGACGCCCTAGCCGACTGGCGCGGCGCCCACGGTCACGACGGTGGTGAAGATCTCGCCCGTCAGATCGCCAGGCTGTGGGTCTGACGCGTCGGGACTGAGCAGCGCCGGTGTGGCCCTCGAATAACGAACTTCGACCGAGTCTCCGGGGTCGAGCGTCGCCATCACGAGGCCGAGATCGGTGCGATCGAGGACGTTCACCGAGCCGGCACCGACGATGATGTCGCCAGCGACCAGACCGGCTTTGGCTGCGGGGGTCTCGTCCCAGACCCGCAGGATGAGGACTCCGCCGAAGAGATCCCTCTCGCGCTTGATGCCATCGGAGAGCTCCACGCCGAGATCGATGCCGAGCCAGGCGCGGTGTTCGACGACACCCGTCTCGATGAGTTCGCTGGCGATGTCGCGTGCAAACGCTGTCGGGATCGCGAAATGACCACCGTCTCGGCTCTCGACGACCATGCCGACGATCGCGCCGTCCTCGTCGAGGATCGCCGCGCCCGCCCACGAATCATCGAGGTCGTCGGACAAGCGGAAGAGCCCGGACAACAGGTCGTCATTGGGCAACGTTGCGACGTGGTCCTTGCCGAGCAGGTCGACAATGCGCGGTTCGGTGGACTGGGCGAGTCCGACGAGGCTATCGCCAGCCAGCACCTGGGAGTCTTCTCCGTAGGTGGGTGGGGGGAGCTCGGGAGAATTGATCTTCAGCACCGCAATACCGGAAACCGAGTCGCTGCCGACCAGCTTTGCGGGAAGTCGTTCATCGTCGTACAAGATGGCGAAGATCTCTTCCGGATCGGCGCCGATGAGCGAGTGGGCCGACGTCAGGAGGTGCCCGTCTGTGGACAGGAGAATCGCTTGCGCGGTCTCGTTGTGTGGTGTGCCGACAAGTTCGAGAGCAACCACCGAGCTCTGATTGAGCTGGGCGACCTCTTGGGGCCATTCGTTGAATGCGACTTCGTTCACCAGCGGTCTGGTCGTCGCTGGAATGACCTGCTGGATACCGGCGTCAGCAGGCACGGTGCGAGGTCCCTCTTGCAGCATCCAGGCGGCTCCGACGACCGTGCAGCCGGCGATGAACGACATCACCATGCTCGGCCAGCGACGGCCGTAGACGCGACGTGCCGCCAAGTTGGCCTCGGCTTGTTGCGCGCCGCGTTCAGCGGGATGTCGCCACAGCCGATCCGGCGCAGGCAACATCTCGCCCTCGAGGGGCTCGTCGTTGGGGGTTCCCTCCTCCACGGCGCCAATGGTAGCGATAGGACTGAGCCAGCCGAGCGCGGGTCCAAAGATTGGGTCGAATTCATCACGGCGACGATTGCACGTACCATGACCGGCGTGCAGCAGTCATCCACAGGGCCAGACAGCGATACCTGGCTCGCCATCACCGAGTCCGAGCCATTGATCGAAGAGGCGTATCGATGGGCGGTGCAGCCCGACTGCGGAGCCGTAGTCCTGTTCAGCGGCACGGCGCGCGACCACTCGAGCGGCCGACCAGACGTGACACGCCTTGCATACGAGGCGTACGAGGAGCATCTGCTGGCGCGGTTCGAAGGATTGGTCGCCGAAATCCGCGATCGCTGGCCCGATGTTCGTAGGGTAGGCATCATGCATCGGGTTGGAGAGGTGCCGATTGGTGAGTCAACGGTGGTCGTCGTGACCTCGTCGCCACATCGGGATGTGGCGTTTGAGACCGCCCGATACGGCATCGATCGGCTGAAGGCCACCGCACCGATCTGGAAGCGCGAGGTCTGGTCGGAAGGCGAGAGCTGGGGGCTTGACGCCCGCGAGATCGACGACGTTGGACTCCCTGCTCCGACCACTGGCGCTGCTGGAGACCTCTCGTGACGACCCCGATCTTGTTCTTGTTGGGTGCGGTTGCACTGTCCGCGCTTGGTGGTCTGATCGTGTGGATCGCAAGTCGACCACGCCCCGAACGTTTCGGTTCGACCATCGATTCGTTCAACCGAGACCTCGATGCGCTTGCACCGCCCGGTACGCAGAAGCAGCGAAGTGCCGATCACGCGCGATCGGCACCCGCTCGGCGACAGCACGCTGCGCCCGGCCCGACCAACGGCCGACAAAACCCCACGGGTGACCGTCCGAGACCTGGACCCCGTCCAACGAGCCGACCCGGCGGTAACTAGACAATGGCACGAGACCTCGCGATCGATCTGGGAACTGCCAACACGCTGGTGTATGCGCGCGGCGAAGGCATCGTCCTCAACGAACCATCGGTCATTGCGCTGAACAGCCAGACCAACGACGTTCTCGCCATCGGTTCCGATGCCTGGCAGATGATCGGCCGAACCCCCAGTCACATCGTCGCGGTACGGCCGTTGCGCAAAGGGGCGATCACCGACTTCGACGTCACGCAGCGAATGATCCGACTGGTCCTCGAGCGAGTTGGCGTCAGCAGATTCAACAGGCCGCGAGTCGTGATCTGTGTCCCGTCGGCGATCACGGCGGTGGAGCGCCGAGCGGTCACCGAGGCCGCAAGGCGAGCCGGAGCGAGCGACGCCCAGCTCATCGAACAACCGGTGGCAGCAGCGATAGGTGCGAGCCTTCCGATCAACGAGCCGCTCGGCAACATGGTCGTCGATGTCGGAGGTGGTACGTCCGAGTCAGCAATCTTGTCTCTCGGTGGCGTGGTCGCTCTCGAGGCCATCCGTGTTGGCTCGTTCGACATCGACGCGTCGATTCAGGCGTGGGTTCGTCGCGAGTACGGCATCGCCATCGGTGAACGCACCGCGGAAGACATCAAGCTGACCATTGGGTCGGCCGCCAAGACCCCCAATGAGGTTCGTGCCGAGGTTCGTGGCCGCGAGCTCATGTCAGGCCTGCCCAAGACGATCGTGTTGTCGCCCGAAGAGATTCGTGTGGCCATCGACGAGCCGGTCAGCGCGATCGTCGACTCCGTGCTCTCCTGTATTGCACAGGCGCCACCCGAGCTCAGCCAGGATCTCATCACCGAGGGCATCCACCTCGTCGGCGGCGGTGCCATGTTGCGCGGACTCGACCTTCGATTGATTGACGAGACCAAGGTCGACGTGCACATCGTGGATACCCCACTCGAGTGTGTGGTGAACGGCGCAGGTCGCTGCATCGAATCGTTCGAGTCCCTGAAGGTGATGTTCCTCGGGGACAAACGTTGAACCAGGGAGCACCCACCGGCGGCTGCCTCTGTGGAGCAATCACATATCACGTCGACGGCCCGCTCCGAGACGTCCTGCATTGTCACTGCCTCAATTGTCGCAAGATCAGTGGGAACTTCGTGGCCTCCTCGGGGAGCGCGACCGAAGACCTGACGATCTCCGATGCCGAGGGGGCGCTTCGCTGGTTCGATCTCGGTTATGCCCGATATGGATTCTGTTCGACATGCGGGTCGAGTCTTTTCTGGCAAGGTGCCGAACATGCTGATCGCACCAGCATCCAGGCAGGGTCGCTGGACGACGCATCGGCGATCTCCCTGGTCGGCGTCTGGTTCGCCGACGAAGCGCAGTCACACGTACTCGTCGATGAATCGGTGCCCCACTTCGCCGGCAACGATGATGGCGCCGACGTTTGAGCATGTCGGCGTCGAGAGCGCAGCTGGTCATCTGGGACTTCGATGGCACGATTCTCGACACCGAGTGGCCGGCCTACGAGGCGGCGAAGCGTGAGTACGAACGTCTCGATGCCGAGCTGAACTTCCGCGACTGGCAGGACACGATCGGGTCGGCGAACCATGAGCCGTGGTGGGAGCACTTGCGGCGTCAGGTGGGGGACCTCGGCGAACCCGATGAGGTCGTCATCGCCCGATTCCGGGATTACAAGAACACCCTCACCGATTCATACGATCTGATGCCAGGAGTGCAGAAGGCATTCACGCGTCTTGCGCAATTGCAGGTGTCGAGTGCGGTGGCGAGCAGCTCTCCGATCGATTGGGTCGAGCGACACACCACCCGACATGGTCTGTGGGATCACTTCACCGCGGTGGCGACGCGCACCGACGTCGGCGCCGAAAGGACGAAGCCGCATCCCGACCTCTTCTTGCTCGCCGCCGCGCGCGCCGGACGCGAACCAGAGGACTGTGTGGTGATCGAAGACAGCGTCCACGGTGTGACGGCCGCGCGCTCCGCAGGTATGTCCGTGGTGGCCGTCCCCAATCGGATCACCACGGGGCAAGATTTCTCGCACGCTGATCTGGTTCTGGACTCGCTCGAGCAGGTCTCGGTCGAAGAGGTTCTCGCGCAGTGTTCGCCGACCCGGCGCGCGCCGTAGAGTCTTCGGTATGTCGTTTCCGTCGCAACGTCTCCGCCGCCTTCGCCGAACCGACGCATTGAGACGCCTCGTCGCTGAGACCACGCTTTCTGCCGACGATCTGATCGCACCGCTGTTCATTCGCGAAGGCATCAACACCCCGCAGCCCATCGCGTCGCTCCCCGGTGTGGTGCAGCACACCATCGACTCCGCCATGGAGGAGATCCAGGAACTTCGAAACGTTGGCGTCGTAGCGGTGATCCTCTTCGGGGTACCGCTCGAAAAGGATGCCGAAGGATCCGAGGCGTGGAATCCAGAGGGGATCGTGCAGATCGCACTACGCACGGCGAAGGAACGATTCGGCGATTCGGTGGTGCTCATCGCAGATCTGTGTGTTGACGAATACACCGATCATGGCCACTGCGGGATTCTCGACGGCAAGGGTTCGGTCGACAATGACGCCACCCTCGTCCTGTATCGACGCATTGCGGTGGCGCAGGCCGAAGCCGGAGCGGACATCATTGCTCCTTCCGGGATGATGGACGGACAGGTCGCGTCAATCCGTATCGCGCTCGACGAGGCAGGACATCACGACATCCCGATCATGGCGTATGCAGCCAAGTACGCCTCGTCGTTCTACGGGCCCTTCCGCGATGCCGTCGACGTGACCATCGCGGACGGCGGTGATCGCAAGGGATATCAACAGGATCCACGGAACGGGCGAGAAGCGATGAGTGAGATTCGGCTCGACCTCGCCGAAGGCGCCGACATGGTGATGATCAAGCCTGCCCTGCCCTACTTGGACATCATCTTGCGAGCCCGGCTCGAAACCGATGTTCCCATCGTCGCCTATCACGTGTCGGGCGAATACGCGATGCTCAAGGCAGCCGAGGCGAATGGTTGGATCGACGGCGACGCCGCTGCTCTCGAGTCACTGATCAGCATCAAACGTGCGGGCGCCGACCTGATCTTGACGTACTTGGCCCGGGCCGTGGCCGAATCGCTCGCCTCGGTGCGGCCAGCTCTGCCCGAACCCCCACGCGCCATCGACCCCCCAACCCCTGAGCTCACACCATGACCCACACCAATGACTCTCTGTTCGAACGCGGAAAGCAGGTCATGCCTGGTGGTGTGAACTCACCGGTCCGATCCTTCCGATCTGTCGGAGGGACGCCGTACTTCGTGGCCGAGGCCGAGGGTGCGTACATCACCGACGTCGAGGGCACTCGTTACATCGACTACGTCCAGAGTTATGGCCCAGGAATCCTCGGCCACGCCCATCCAAAGGTCATCGAGGCGGTGATCCGGGCGGCGGCAAAGGGAACCACGTTCGGTGCTCCGACGCTCGGCGAGGTCGAACTGGCTGAGGAGCTGGCATCGCGCGTCTCCGGCCTCGAGATGATTCGACTCACGTCTTCGGGTACCGAAGCGGCGATGTCGGCGATCCGACTCGCCCGCGGGGCGACCGGCCGAGACACGATCATCAAATTCGCCGGCTGTTACCACGGACATACCGACTCATTGCTCGCTGCGGGTGGGTCTGGCATCGCCAATCAGGGGCTGTCCGGTAGCGGCGGCGTGCCCGCAGGTGCGGTCGCCGACACGATCGTTGCTCCGTACAACGTCGTGCCCGACATCGACGAGTCGATCGCGGTCGTCGCGGTGGAGCCAGTTGCGGCAAACATGGGTTTGGTTCCGCCAACCGAAGGGTTCCTGCGCGGACTGCGCGAGGCCTGCGACGCAGCCGGAGCGATGCTGTTGTTCGACGAGGTCATCACCGGATTCCGGCTTGCTCGTGGCGGGGCCACGGAATGGTATGGCGTTCAGCCCGACGTCTGGGCGTTCGGCAAAGTGATCGGCGGCGGCCTCCCCGTTGGTTGTTATGGCGCATCGCGTGACGTGATGGCGCACATCTCACCGCTGGGTGAGGTCTATCAAGGCGGCACTCTCTCGGGGAATCCCTTGGCGACTGCCGCTGGCTTGGCCACGCTCGAACTTCTCGATGCCGACGCCTATGTCGAGCTCGAGCGCATCGCGACTCGGCTCGCGACAGGCATGCGATCCGCGTTCGACGCGGCTGGTGTGCCGGCGATGGTGCCGCAGGTCGGGCCACTCGTCGGGCTGTTCTTTGGAGATGTACCACCGACGAACTTCGACGAGGTGAAGGTCCTCGCCGAGAACGGGGTGTACGCCAGGTTCTTCCACGAGATGTTGACCCGGGGAGTGGCGCTGGCACCTGGGCCATACGAGATTCTGTTTCCAGGTCTCGCCCACACGGATGCGATCATCGACGAAACCGTCGAGATCATGTCCGAGGCTGCTCGCTCGATCTCCTGACAAACATGCAGAAGTCGACCTCTGCTGCCGATATGCCACACATGGTGGAACGTTCGCGTAAGCATGTCGTCGCCCTGTTGATCGTCTCGGCGCTGATCGCAGTCGGTTGTTCATCGAATCCTGAGGTCGTCGATCCTCCCACCACGACGTCGGCACCCGACGCGTCCGCGCCAGACACCAGCGAGACCACCGGCGAACCTCCGACCGACGTGCCAACCGATCTACCGCCGGCACTCGTGTTCGACCCTCCGAACCCCGATCCGACGCCTCTCGAAATCGATGATGACGTCCGAGTCGGCGTTCTCGAGAATGGTCTGACGTATTACGTCCGGTCGAATGACAGCCCGGGCGGAGCCGTGTCGCTTCGGCTCGTGGTCAATGCGGGCGGGGTGAACGAAGATCCCGTCGGCACCGGCGCTGCGCACATCCTCGAACACATGATGTTCAACGGCACGGAGCGGTTCCCGGGCAATTCGCTCGACGCGGCATTGCGTCGGATCGGTGCGGAGATCGGGCCCGACTTCAATGCGTACACCTCCGATACTGAGACCGTCTACCAGCTTGCGGTTCAGGACCAGGGCAGCAACGTCGACGTGGCCTTCGATGTGCTGTTCGAATGGGCTTCGGCCGCCACGATCGACGCGACCGAGGTCACCAATGAGCTTCCCGTGGTACGCGAGGAGATCCGACTTCGCGACGAGTCGGGTGGCGGTCTCGTGGGCGCGGCGTTCGAGAAGATCTATCACCTCGAGACCCCGTACGAGGGGGTGAACGTGTCGGGCACAGAAAGCACCGTCAACGCCGTGACAGCGGAGGATCTTCGGGCCTTTTATGACACGTGGTATCGGCCAGACAACATGGCGATCGTGGCTGTTGGCGACCGCAGCCTCGATGAACTCGAGGAGGAGATCGTCGAACGTTTTGCGGGCCTGGAGGCTCGGGGTGAGCTGACCCCGAATCCGGACACGTCCAGCTTCAGCCTGCGAACCGAGCCGTACGTCGACGTCCTCATCGTGCCGAGCTTCGGCGACTCGTCCATCAGTATCGACATCCCGATGAAGTCGTGGGACCTCAACACTCGAGGGGGCAACGAGCTGTTCCTCATCGAGACGATGCTCGGAATCATGATCAACAACAGGCTGCGAGAGGGGGTCGACTCCGGGCGTCTCGACCTCCGACGAGCCGGGGGTGGCAGGTTCAACGTGAACCGCGACCTGGCCTACATGGGATTCAACGTCGATGCGGACGATCTCGAAGCGGGCACCGAGGAGTTCATGACCGAGCTGCAGGGCAGCGTGCAAAATCCCTTCACCCAAAGCGAGCTCGATCGCGCCGCCGACGTGGTGTACTCCGCCGAAGAGCAGCGTCGAGCACAGTTCGGGACGAGCCAGGATGGCGATCTCGCCGACGAACTGGCCAACCACTTTCTCGGCGGTGGCGACATCCAGGACATCGATGACTCGGTCGACATGGTGCTCGACATGGTGGATGACCTCGACCTCGATGAGGTCAACAATCACTACGGGTGGATCATGACCTCCTCCGCTCCGATCGTCGTGGCAATCGGCCCCGACGCCGAGCGAGTGGGCGATCCCGAGGAACATCGGGCTGCTGTCGAGCGAGCTGCTCAGGCAACGGTCGACGCGTTCGACGATTCGGTCGAGGAGATCGACGTGCTGGTGTCGACCCCGGATCCGGTTGAGGAGTCCGCTCGTCGGAGTCTCGAGCGGAACAACGGCTTCGAGATCACATTCGACAACGGCACGCGACTGCTGTTCTCTCCGTCGACGATCTCCGAGAATCAGGTCGCCCTTGTCACCGAGTCACCTGGCGGCCGAGCGATGCTCGACGACGATGACGGCGTTGTCGCTGGTGCAGCGATCTCGGCGGTCGCATCGAGCGGCATCGGTCAATGGGATCCCATCCAGGTTCGCCGTTATCTGGCCGACATCGAGGTCTCGCTGTCGCCCTACCTCGCCGATTTCAGCGAAGGCTTCTCTGGCGGTGCTGCGACGGACGACCTCGAGGCGCTCTTCCAACTTCTGCATCTCTCGTTGACGGAACCCCGAGTGGATGAGGTGCCGTTTGCTCAACAGCTCGAGTTCGCTCGCGATGCAGTCGACCGAGCGTCGCTCGACTCCGGGACGGCGAGCGACATCGCGGTCGCTGATGCCCGCACCGGCGGCGGGCCACTCGCAGCGGTGCCGACCGATGGGCAGCTCGACGCCTTGTCCTCCGACGATGCGCTGCGTATCTGGAACGAGCGTTTCGGATCCCTCGATGAGCATGTGATCGTCATCGTCGGTGACGCGGACCCCGACGAGGTCATCGAGCTGGCTCGAACATGGATTGGATCGCTTCCGTCGGCCACGAGCACAGAGGATCCGGAACAACCGCCGTTGCCAGGTCTGGTGAACGAACGTCTCGCCGTCGGTTCGGGAACATCGGGCGGTTCCTATCGGCTTCTGGCGGTCGGCAGCGCCGATGAGTCGATTCGAAATCGGGTACTCGCCGAACTGGTGACGACCGTGCTGAACGATCGCCTCTTCACGGTCGTACGCGAGCAACTCGGGGCCACATACGGTGGCTCCGCACGAATCGAGTTCAGTGATCCGGGCGATGAAGTCGAGGTGCTCATCTCCATCGATGGCGACCCCGAACGAATCGACGAGATCGCCGAGACAGTGCTCGCCGAACTCGCCGAGTTGCGCGGGGGATCGCTCACGAACGAAGACTTCTCAGAAGCGGTCGCGGTTCTTTCATCGGAGTACAACTTCATCAGCAACGGCTTCATCATCGAGTCGATGTTCGATGAGGCGTACGAACCTGCCGACCGGGTGATCGATCGCACCTCCCAACGCCGAGCCCTCGATGGCATCGGGCGCTCTGATGTCACGAGCTTTCTGGAAGCTGCGGTCTCCGACACCGACCTCATCGACGTGAGAAACGTGCCGTAACCCGCTTCCCCCGCTTCAGCTCTGACGTTCTCTTCAAAATTTGTGCACTTCACCACCTCAGAGGTGGTGAAACGCACGAAGAATGGAGAGGAGACCCACATGTGTGCCCATACGCATGAAGGACTCGTCAGCTCCCCAGGAGTGAGGGACGAACGACGGAAAGGCGCCTCGGGCGCAGCAGGCGCGAAATCGAGGAGCGCAGCGACGAATTTGAGCCCTGGAGCGAGGAACGAGCCGGAGTTAAGGCAGCGGGATGACCCCGGTGGCGAGGCGCGCGATCCAGATGACGAGAGCGACTGCGAGGTTCACCTGCAAGACCCGTGTGTCGTTGCGAGCCCACCACGTTCGTGCTGCCTGTGGGGCGCTGAGGAACCAGCCGCTGATCACGGTGGCTTGGGCGAGCAGCAGGATGGTCCACGGGTTCAGCGCGAGTGACGTGTTGACATCGCCGCGCACGATGGCGCTCAAGGCACGCGTACAGCCACAACCAGGGCACCATCCGCCCGTCGCCAATCGGTATGGGCAGAGCACCTGGCCTTCGTCATCACCGACAGGAGACAAGGCAGCAAGTGCGCATGCTCCCGCCAGAGCAGCAGCGGGAAGTACTCGTTTCGCGCCAATCCGCGCTGACCGTTGTTCAGGCGCGGCCAGCACGATGGACATGTCGTTCAGCCTTCAGCGTCGAAGATGGCTTCGCGTGCTGGCGCCAGATATGCGGCGACCATCTCGGCGGTGATGTCAGCGCCAGCGGGGACGTCATGCAAGCTGAGCCCGGATTCTGCGAGGATCACTTCGAGCTCGCCCGTTTCGATGAGGAGGTTCATCTGCTCGGCCAGCAGCAGATCGCGCTCGCCGAGGTCGGCGGGAGGTTCCTTCTGCGTACGTTCATAGAGCGTCACCGCAAGGAGCTGTTCCATATCGAGTGGGCTCGCCGATTCGGCGCCAAAGCCAGGCATCTGGCCAGCCACCGCACGAGGGCGGGGTGAGTCGGCCGAGCTGTAGAGGTTGCCGGTGCCGACGATGGCTGAGCCCTGAGCGATCCACACCACCTGGTCTTCGATCGAGGTGAAGGTCATGTGAACCTCGCCATCGGAGAGCGCTGGACCGATACCGCCGCCGCCGTCAGCGCCGTGGCAACCGGAGCACCCGGTCTCGACATAGAGCTCTTCGCCTTCGCCGAGCAGTCCGGTGAGACCCTGAGGAACACGCTCGAGCGTGCCGAGATACATGGCGCCCCACACAGGCAGCGTCAGAAGGACGGGGATGATCCAGAACGGCATCTTCTTGCGGGCTTCGTACTTCTGGACGTAGGGGGCGACGCGAGCAGGTGGCTCGGGCGCAACGTCGGGAAGGGGTGCCGAAGCAACCGCTGGCGCTGATGCTGCTGCTGCGGCTGGCTCGACGTCGGTGCTCGGCGCAGCGTCGGCTGCAGGTGCCTCGCCCGACAGGGCGGCCTTGCGCTCAGCCGAACGCTTCAACAGATGTTCAGGAATTTCGGTCAACGGGACCCTTTTCTTCTTTGCCGACAGGCTTGGCCGAAGCCGGCGAATCCGTCGGTGCAATGTTACGTCGACGCTCGCTCAAGGCAACGCCCTCGCAGTGTATTCGAACGTGTCGATCGTAGGAGTGGACCATCGGCTTTAGCGAGCTGAGCGCGCAGTTTCATGAGCGACGAACGTCACTCCCCGGCAAATGTGGATCATCGCGAAATCGCGTGATAAACCGACCGTCGGAGCCGGGAACACCCAGCACTGCTGACTACACTCGTGAATACGTTCACGAGCGATTGCACGTTGCATCAAACGTGAACGTGAAAGACTTGTGAAAACCCGGCACTTCCGCCTTCGAGGAGAGCACGCACCGACATGGTTGAATTCATTGTTTCGCTTGTGGTTACAGGCCTCTCGATGCTCGTGTACCACTGGTACGTCGCCCGGGTGGCGGTCGACAAGAAGATGACCTGGGGCGAAGCGATGATCGCCGCCCTCTACGTGTTCTACATCTTCTTCTGGATCTATGGCGTGGTGCCGCACTACTGGCTTGAGTGGGCAGACAAGGGCTTGGGCTGGCGTGCCGACCGATTCGTGCATGGCCCGGGCGGAATTCTTCGAGATCAGAACAGCGGCGGCTGGGTGCCATTCACGATTACGTACCTGGTTCTGCGAGACATCATTGCGGTGCTCATTCATGTCGTCTTCCTGGGCGCCAACATCTGGTACTGGAATCACTGGCAGACCCGCGCTGCTCGGGCGCAGGCCAAGGAAGCCGCCGTTGAGCAGCCGTCGGACTTCGGTCGTCCACTCGTGCGCGAAGGTGCTCGTTAGAGATGTCGGTTACTGACGCAAACCCCCCAATGCCCGAATTCCGGGACGACTACGTCCTCCAAGAGGTCGATGCCGCCTGGCTCTCGGCGGCCGTCAAGCCAAAACAGTTCATCCACATCGACCAATCCGAATGCATCATGTGCGAAGGGTGCGTCGACATCTGCCCGTGGAAGTGCATCTTCATGGTGTCGCCAAGCGCAATCGACGAAGCGATCGGGACCGAACAACCGGGCATCGACCCCTCCGATCACGTGATTTTCACCATCGACGACGACGTCTGCACCCGATGTGCGCTGTGCGTCGATCGTTGTCCGACCGGCGTCATCATTCTCGGCAAGATCGGCGATCCAGATCCCGATGGCGACCGTCACCAACGAACGAATACCCACGGATACGGCTACGGGATGCGTCTCGGATAATGCACGGATCCACAGCAACACCATCACCGTCCACCAAGCGACACCAGGAGTAACCCCTCGTGGCGAAGAACAAGCTGCCGGTCTCACAGCAGCTCCAGAAGAAAACGAACGAACTGATCGACAGCACCCAGGGCTCACAGGCCTGGAGCTCGATCTTTCGCCCAGGCTCGATCTTCCGCAAGGGATACAGCGACAGCCCGCGTAACCGTTCGTACGTGATCATGAACTCGGTGCTGTACCACCTCCACCCTGTCAAGGTGAAGCGACACGCCGTCAAGGTGAGCTACACGTTGTGCCTCGGTGGCATCAGCTTCTTCACGTTCATTCTTCTCACGGTGACCGGCATCTTCTTGATGTTCTTCTATCGCCCGACGGCAGCGCAGGCCTGGGATGACATCTTCCAACTGCAGAGCGCCGTCACGTTCGGCCTTCTGGTGCGCAACATGCACCGCTGGGCGGCGCACCTCATGGTGTTGTCGGTGTTCTTGCACATGGCCCGCGTCTTCTATCACGGTGCCTACAAGGCGCCGCGTGAGTTCAACTGGGTCATCGGCGTCATGTTGCTCCAGTTCACCCTTCTTCTCTCGTTCACCGGTTATTTGTTGCCGTGGGATCAGCTCGCGCTCTGGGCGGTGACCGTGGGCACGAACATGATGGGTTACACGCCGGTGTTCGGCGAACAGGTTCGTTTCGTTCTGCTCGGCGGCGTAGAGATCGGCACCGACACATTGCTGCGCTGGTATGTGCTCCACGTGCTGTTCTTACCGTTTGTCACCGTTATTTTCATGGCCATCCACTTCTGGCGAGTCCGCAAAGACGGCGGAATCTCCGGACCGCTGTAGGAGAACCGATCGATGACTGAGATCCCAGAACACCTCCGCAAGCGTGCCGAAGAAGCTCGCGCCAAGGCAGCAGCAGAGAGCGGCCCAGCCGAAAGTGCGCCCGCCGCAAGTGCAGAAGCAGCCGATGACGCTCCCAAGAGTGAGGCGGCCTCAAAGATTCCTGCGCACCTGCTCGAGCGCTCGAAAGCCGCGAAGTCCAAGGCCGACGGAGGAGCCGTCGAGGCAGCTCCCGCCGCAGCTGCAGCAAGCGGCGGTGTCGCGACCGCAGTCGCAGCCGCCCCTGCTGCCCCGGTTGCGACCGGACCTGGTGGCCACACGCAGCGACTGCTCACGGTGGTGAAGTCAGGCTCGATTCAAGACGTCAAAGCGGTGCCGCAAGACAAGGTGCACACGTGGCCCCACCTTCTCGTCGTCGAGTTCGTGTGCTGCCTGTTCGTGCTTGCGTTCATCTTGATCTTCTCGGTCTTCGTGAATGCTCCGCTGCTCGAGCTCGCCAACTTCAATGAGACGCCAAACCCGTCGAAGGCCCCTTGGTACTTCCTGGGTCTGCAAGAGCTTCTGACGATGTTCCACCCGATGGTGGCTGGCGTGACCATTCCCGGAATGGGCATGTTCTTGCTGATCCTGGCTCCTTACATCGATCGAAACCCTTCGATGAAGCCGGAAGATCGCAAGTTCGCCATCTCGTTGCAGACAATACATCTGATGTACTGGGCGGTTCTCGTGATGATCGGATCGTTCTTCCGAGGCCCAGGTTTCAACTTCATCATGCCGTGGAACGACGGCCTCTTCTTCGAGTTCTAGGAAGGTAGCGAACATGGACACCCTGGCAATTCTTGGCATCATCGCCCTCGTCGCTCTCGCCGCGATTCTTCTGTTCGTGTCGTCGCGCCGGCGCGACGCAGGCACGGCAATAAACGAGGTCTCTGCAGAGACACGGCGCCGCGACCGCGAACGAGTGAAGGCATCGGTTGGCGCGTCCGACGCGGAAGCAACCACCGGTCGCGAAGTCGAGCGCGCGGCCGTACTGGCTCGTCGCGATGGCGACCTGGTGCCCGTCGACGACAGCGAGATCGAACCGTGGGTGGCTCCCGACCCCGAGGTCATCGGTGTGGCCCGCCGTCAATTCCTCAACCGGGCAATCATCGCCATCTTTGGCCTCAACCTGACCGGCTTTGGTCTCGCCGTCATCGCCCAACTCTGGCCTGGCGCTTCTGAGGGTTTCGGCTCGAAGATCAAGATCGGTCCCGTGGGCGACGTCGCAGCGGACATCCAGAGCAACGGTGGCTTCCTCTACAAGCCCGAGGGTCGCATGTGGATCACCGAATACCCCGCTGGCGCACTCGAAAAGGGTCGACTCGTCTATGGCTCGACCGCCGCATGGGACGGTATTCAAGCTGGCTTCAAGGCGCTCTACCAGAAGTGCCCGCACCTCGGCTGTCGAGTCCCCGATTGTGGCAGCTCGCAGTACTTCGAGTGCCCCTGCCACGGCTCGTTCTACAACCAGGTCGGCGAGAAACGTGGCGGTCCCGCACCACGTGGCATGGACTTCTTTGCCATGTCCATCGAAAACGGCGCCCTCGTTGTCGACACCGGCAACATCATCGGTGGTCCAAACATTGGTGTGAACACCACAGGTCAAGAGCGCGAAGGTCCCAGCTGCCTTGGCGCAAGCTCCCACTAGTCGCTAACGACCGAGTCGGTCAATCCCCGCCTTGATCCATTTCGATCGAGGCAAAACGCAGTCCCTCACCCGTTCTTCCCCTAGATTCAGAGTCCGTGATGATCCTTGCCCAGACCGCCGTGCGCAATGTCGGTGTAGTCATCTTTGCCATCGTCATTGTTGGCTTCCTCGCATACCTCCTGTTCAACCTTCTTGATTCGAAGGGTGAAGGCGGGGCCGAGATCGAGCTGGCAGCGAACCGCAAGCCGTACTTCGATGACGACATCCTCGAGACCCGCAAGCTCGACCAGAGTTTGATGTCGGGACTCGTGCTCCTGTCCGTCATCGGTATCGCCCTTCCTCTGTACTGGCTCGGCGAGCCCGGACGACAAGAGGGGTACGTCGAGAACACGTTGCACCTCTGGACCGAAGATGGTGCCGAATCGTTCGAAGAGAACTGCTCGTCCTGTCATGGTGGTGGCGGTGCCGGCGGCGTGGCTGCATACGCCGTCACCGATCAAGGCACTGGCGACTTCGTCGCCTCCGTCGATTGGGTGGCCCCTTCGCTGACGTCCGCCCTCACTCGATTCACCGAGGAAGAGATCACCTACACCCTCAACTTTGGGCGCAACGGTGTCATGCCGGCATGGGGCGCCCCTGGCGGCGGTCCGCTCACCGCCCAGCAAATCGAAATCATCGTCGTCTACTTGCGTTCGGTTCAAAAGGACGCAGACGCGGTGCAGGCCGCTGTCGAGGATGGACTCGTCGAAGGCGCTCGACTCGAATGGGTCAGCCGTGATCCAGATCTGAGTACTCGTCTCCGCGATGCGAGGTTTGGCTTGGCCCAAGCAACCCAGACCGGCCAGAGCGGTTTGATCGAAGAAGCCCAAGGCGAGCTCGCGTCCGTGCAACAGGCGATCGGAGAAGCGTTCCCGACCGATGCCATGGCTGCCTGGGTCGATGAGATCTCCGATCCCTCGCATCCGGAGTATCTGACGTACGGCAAGTTGCTTTTCACGAATCGGGCGGACGCCGGTGCCTATGGCTGCGCGCGTTGCCACACCGCTGGCTGGTCCTATGACGGCGAGAACGATCTCGACATCAGCAACAACCCGTTGAACACGATCATCGATGAGAACGGCAATGAGGTGCCCGGCCATGAACAAGGCGGTGGCTGGTTTGGTCCGAACCTCACAAACGGGTCGACCGTGGCTCAGTTCCCCGACGAGGAAGCAATGATCGATTTCATTCGACAGGGCTCCGTCAACGGCCAGCGGTACGGAACTGCTGGTCAAGGTGGCGGGCAGATGCCTGGATTCAGCCAACGTGTCGATGACGACATCTTGGAAGAGGTCTTCGACGAGGCACTCGGTGAGTTCATCGAGACCGAGAAGATCTGGCCCGCCAGCCTCACCGAAGAACAGATCGCCGCAATCGTGGCGTACGAGAGGAGCCTGTGATGCTCTCGACACTCGCCGCAATTGGTTTCGATCCCCAGATCCGAGGAATCCTCGTCGTCGGGACAGGCGTCGTCGTCCTGTTCGGATCGATCTGGTTGATCCTGGCAACGAACTCGGGCATTCGCCTCGCCTCGCTCATCGCTCTGGCCGGGTTCTTCGGCTGGATGTTCATCATGGGTGGCTTCTGGTGGATCCGAGGAATTGGTTACGTGGGCGACAGCGTCAGCTGGGAAGTCCTCGACTACAACCGCGCGAACATCAGTCAGTCATCGGTGGAAGAGGCGCGCAATCTCCCCGATCCCAAACTTCTTCAAGGGCTTGGTATCGAAGTTGCCGCACTCGGGCTCGAAAACGGCGTTGAGGAGATGGGCGAGTTCATGGTCGAACTCGACCGGTCGTCAGAAGATTTCTCCGGCATGACCGACGCCGAATTCCAGGATCAACAGGAGAGAAATCTTCTTCGCAACAACTCCACGACCCTCTCCCAGGTGATGTCGGTGGCCCCCGACTTCGTCGAACAGTCGGTCGCCGATGGAACCATCCCCGACTTGAACGGCTGGGAGATCATGAACACCGGCGAGGCGGGCGAAGCACAATCGACCGCCGGCGCAGCCATCCTCGAGCGCGACGGATTCGACTTCGATTCCCAGGCAGAATTCAGGTTCCTCGACGCGTTCCGCATCGGTGGCAAACCCCGGATCGGTCGCGACATCGACCCGGACTGCACCTTCTGTGGAGACAACCTCCGTCGTGGCTGGCACTGGATTGCGAACTCGGCTCGGATCTTCAATCCGCCTGAGTATTCCGTGGTGCAGTTGCAGGCCGTCGACGCCCAAAACCTGATCGTCGAAGAAGGCAAAGCACCACCGTTCCCTGCGGTCGATGAGGATGCACCGATCATCTCGGTCGTCATGATTCGAGACCTCGGCAACCTCCGGTTCCCTCCAGCGATGGTGACGCTCGGTTCTCTCTTGATCTTCACTGCGTTGGCATACATGCTCCACTTGCGTGATCTGGAGACCATGAAGCGCGTCGAAGAGTTTGAAGCGGAGGCATAAGCCGTGCAGTACCTGCCGCTCGTTGCGCTCGCGGTACTCGGTTTCCTCTTTGCTTCGATCAGCTTCGTCGTAAATGGTCTCCTTGCGCCGAAGCGGCCGAACGACAAGAAGAACTCTGCCTATGAGTGTGGTATCGAACCGGCCAAGGAAACGCCTGAACGGTTCCCGGTCCGGTTCTTCTTGATCGCCATGATCTTCATCGTGTTCGACATCGAGTTGATCTTCTTCTATCCGTGGGCGGTGTCCCACGCGAGCCTTGGGTCCTTCGGGCTCGTGGCTCTGCTCATCTTCGCGTTCGCGGTGTTCGAATCGTTTGTGTATCTCATCGGCAACGGGGCCCTCGAGTGGGGTCCAGTGCACCAGGCACAACGTTTGAAGGCTGCGGTCTCGGGCGAGCGCACCACCCGTTCCACCATCCGCCGAGTTGGTGGCGAGGGCCGATTGACTGACGAGGCTGCCTGACATGGGTCTGTTCCAAGATGCAGATACCGGCCGGGGTATCCTCGATGACGGGATCGCCGGTCTCGAACACAATGTGATCACCGCCCGGGTCGAGGATCTGGTCAGCTGGTCACGAGCTCGGAGCATGTGGCCGGCAACCTTCGGCCTCGCGTGTTGCGCGATCGAGATGATGGCCACCGGCGCGGGTCACTATGACATGGCCCGTTATGGCATGGAGGTCTTCCGGGCCTCGCCACGACAAGCCGATCTCATGATCGTGGCAGGCCGAGTCTCACAAAAGATGGCTCCAGTTCTGCGAACGATCTATGACCAGATGATGGAACCCAAGTGGGTCATCTCGATGGGCGTCTGCGCCTCGAGCGGCGGCATGTTCAACAACTACGCAATCGTCCAGGGTGTTGACCAGATCGTGCCCGTCGACGTTTACGCTCCAGGGTGCCCGCCGGGACCTGAGACCCTGCTCCATGCCATTTTCACGCTGCATGATTCGATTCAGAACGGTGAGTTGATGAGGCGTCGTGGAGAAAACGGTGGCGGGGCCGGTATCGAGGTTGCGCAACGCGACGGCCAGACCGCCGTTGCCATCGGGAAGGCGTAACAATGGGCGAGGTCGAGACTCCCGACGAGGAGACCGTCGATGATGAGCCGACCACGGACGAGGCCGTCGAAGATTCCGACGCTGACGACGTTGCCGGTGCCGAAGAAGACCAGCTGCACGGCGTCCCCGTACGAGATGCTTTCGGCGACCAGGTCCTCTTTCCCGGCGTCGATGCCTATTTCGATCTGATCCAAGAGCTGAAGGACGAAGGATTCGTTCAGGTCATCGATCTGTGCGGCGTCGACTACCTCCACCACGACCGGAACGATCTTCCCGCAAGTGTTACGCCAGAGCGGTTCGAGATCGTGGTGAACCTGATCAGCCATGCACGACGCGAACGGATCCGAGTGCGAGTCCAGGTGCCCGAAGGCGCCGAGGTGCCCTCGTTGTTCGATCTGTTTCCTGGAACCGAAGCGATGGAACGTGAAGCCTTCGACATGTTCGGGGTCACGTTCACGGACCACCCCGACATGAGCCGAATCCTCATGCCCGAAACATGGAACGGTTTCCCGCTTCGCAAGGACTTCGACATCGGGCGAATTCCCGTGCAGTTCAAAGACGCCCCAGGACAATCATGAGCAGAACTTCTCGCGACTCGAAAATGAAGGTGACCGCATGACGCTCGCCGAAGACGAACGGATCGAAGACGGACTCGTCGGCACTGCCGAGCGGGTGATGCGCCGGGACAACTCGGTCCTTCGGATGTCCGAAGAAGAGGCTGCAGCGCTGTCGCTCGCGCCCGCCGATGAATTCGGCGATACCAAGATGATCATCAACATGGGTCCGTCGCATCCGTCGACCCACGGTGTGCTTCGTCTCATGCTCGAGATGGAAGGCGAGACGGTCCTTCGGTCGAAGCCAATCATCGGGTACCTGCACACCGGCATGGAAAAGACTGGCGAGCAGCTCACGTATCTTCAGGGTTGCACCAACGTCACGCGGATGGACTACGCCTCGCCGCTGTTCACCGAGCTGGCGTTCTCGCTTGCGGTCGAGAACCTCGTCGGCATGGAAATCCCCGAGCGGGCCACGTGGATCCGCATGCTGATGACCGAGCTCAATCGCATGGCCTCGCACTTGCTGTTCATGGCGACCAACGGCATGGACCTCGGTGCGGTCTCGATGATGATCTACGGATGGCGTGAGCGTGAGCCACTGTTGCGGTTCTTCGAGAAGGTCACCGGCCTACGAATGAACCACAACTACATCCGTCCCGGCGGCGTCGCGACCGACCTGCACCATGGCTGGCAGCAAGATCTTCTCGACTACCTCGAAATGCTCGAGCCTCGCCTCGAGGAGTACCACGTCCTGATGAACGGCCAGCCAATCTGGCGGGATCGTCTCCAGGGTGTGGGCGTCATCAACGAAGCCGAGTGTCTGGCGCTCGGCACCACCGGCCCCATTCTGCGGTCCGCGGGAAGTAGTTGGGATCTACGTCGAGACATGCCGTACCTGGCCTATGACCAGGTCGACTTCGCTGTGCCCGTGGGTGAATACGGGGACTGCTTTGATCGCTACGCAATCCGGCTCGCAGAGATCGAGGAGTCGATCAAGATCGTTCGTCAGTGCATCGACAAGATGCCCGAAGGTGATTTCCGTACGCAAGACAAGAAGATCACCCCACCGCCTCGCGCTCGAATCGATGAGTCGATGGAAGCGTTGATCCACCACTTCAAGATCTTCACCGAGGGGTACAAGGTTCCTGCGGGCGAGACCTACGCCGCAGTCGAGAGTCCCCGAGGTGAGCTCGGTGTCTACATCGTCTCCGATGGCAGCTCCACCCCCTACCGCATGCACGTTCGCGCACCGAGCTTCGTGAATCTCCAGACACTTCCGCACCTGATGCAGGACGGCCTTCTCGCCGACGCGGTTGCCGTCATCTCGAGTGTTGACCCAATCATGGGCGAGGTCGACCGATGAGCGTATGGGCTCAGCCCTGGGGGGCTTCCCCAAACCCGAGTTTCGCCTCCGGTGAAACATCGCCCGGCCAAAGGATCGTCACATGAGCAGGCTTTCCGACGCCAATGTTGCTTTGGCCAAGGAGATGATCGCGCACTACCCGCGACCCAAGTCTGCGCTCATCCCGCTGTTGCATCTGGCCCAAGAACAAGACGGCTGGGTGTCGAACGAGGCAATGGCGCATCTGGCCGAACTGGTCGGTGTGACGCCAGCCGAGGTCAAGGGCACGTGCACGTTCTACGAGATGTTCAAACTGCATCCCGTAGGCACGTACATGATCAACGTCTGCACGAACATCTCCTGCCAGCTCAACGGGGGAGAAGAACTGCTCGAGCACGCCCAGGAAACGTTGGGTGTGCGCGCTGGCGGAACGACCGACGACGGATTGTTCACGCTCGAAGACGTCGAATGTATTGCCGCGTGCACCGAAGCTCCGTGCATCCAGGTCAACTACCGATATGGCCTGCGCCTGAGTCACGAAGACTTCGATGACATCATTGCGGCGCTGCGTGCGGGCAACACTCCTGACAAGCTGATCACGGCCAACACGGGCGAGCCGATTCCCTCACACGGCACCCTTGGTCTGGCCCGCCAACATCTCACCGATGAACAGACGGTCAACATCATCGCCCCGGAACAGATTCACGAGGCGCCGGTGTGGTTGGCGACCTCTTCGAAGGAGAACTGATGACCTCTGGCGACTATGTTCCGCACGCCCCTGGCTATGTCGACTCTCCGGGAACCAAGATCGTTACCCAACGTTTCGAGTATGAAGACAGCTACACCCTCGAACGCTACGAGGCGACCGGCGGGTACCAAGGCTTCAAGAAGGCCCTCACGAGAACACCCGACGAATGCCACTCGATCACGCGAGATGCGACGTTGCTCGGACGCGGCGGCGCGGGATTTCCGGCCGGTATCAAGTGGGGCTTTTGTCCTCCTGAGGTGTGGCCGCGGTACTTGGTGGTCAACGGCGACGAGTCCGAGCCCGGCACGTACAAAGATCGTCTGCTCATGGAGCGCGACCCGCACCAGCTGATCGAGGGTTGTTTGATCGCCTGTTACGCCATCGGTCTCACGCAGTGTTTCCTCTACGTGCGCGGCGAGATGGCGATTGCTCAGCAACGCATCGCGGATGCACTCAACGAGGCGTACGCCGCGGGCCACGTGGGTCAGAACATCCACGGAAGTGGTTTCTCGGTCGACATCATCTTGCACTGGGGTGCAGGCGCCTACATCGTCGGCGAGGAGACTGCGCTCATCGAGAGCCTCGAAGGCAACCGCGGGATGCCCCGTCTGAAGCCGCCGTTCTTTCCCGCTGCGGTTGGCCTCTACGGTCAACCAACCATCGTGAACAACGTCGAGACGTTGTCCAATCTGCCGTGGCTCATGGAACATGGGGCCGACGCGTACAAAGAACTCGGAAGCGAGACATCGCCGGGAACCCGCATGTTCGCGGTCTCCGGTCACGTGAAACGCCCTGGCGTCTACGAGGTCGAGCAAGGTGTCACCACGTATGAGGACCTGATCTACGGAGAGGACTACTGCCAGGGCATGCGCGAGGGGCGCACGCTCAAAGCATTTGTCCCCGGTGGTGCATCGGCTCCCTGGTTGTTCCCCGAGCACGTGTCGCTTCCGCTCGAGGCACGCCCGGTCGGCGCTGCTGGCACCATGCTGGGTTCCGGAGCGATCGTCATCATGGACGACAGCACCGACGCGGTTCGGGCCTGCTTGAGAATCGTCCGGTTCTTCGCCCGGGAGTCGTGTGGGAAATGCACGCCGTGTCGCGAGGGCACGAGCTGGGAAGAAAAGATCCTGCAACGAATCCTCGACGGCCACGGCCGTCCTGGTGACCTCGAGCTCTTGCTCGATGTGGCCGACAACATCTCGCCGGGACCGTATCCGGTCGCCGCCGACGAGTCGCAGGGCCTCGAAGCCGTGCCGTTCCCCCCACGGCAAACGACCATCTGCCCGCTCGGGCCGTCGTCGGTTGCGCCGATCACCTCCGCGCTGCGTCGTTTCCGCTCCGAGTTCGAAGCCAAAATCGCCACGGCAGTGGTAGCGAGGCACCCAGAAATCTCTAGAGACCTCGATAGCAACGCTGAGGTGAAGGCATGACGGGAACGGAACGAAGTGGAGTGACCATGTCGGTTTCCACGGATCTCGACCGGAAGTGTCGAGCGGGGCAGAGACCATGACAGCCACCGAACCTCAGACAGAAACCGGCGTGGCGATCAACGTCGATGGCGTCGATATCACGGCGAACAAAGGCGAGCTGCTCATCGATGCGGCGGAGCGCCATGGCGTCTACATCCCTCGCTTCTGCTACCACCCGCGCATGAAGCCCGTCGGCATGTGCCGAATGTGCCTCGTCGAAGTCGACACCGGCCGTGGCCCAGGCTTGCAACCTTCCTGCATGCTGCCCGTCTCCGACGGTATGACGGTCCTGACCGAGAGTGAGGTCACCAAGAAGGCGCAAGACGGTGTGCTCGAGTTCTTGTTGATCAACCATCCGCTCGACTGTCCGGTGTGCGACAAGGGCGGCGAGTGTCCGCTGCAGGATCAGACCGTTGCGTACGGACCTGGCGAATCCCGTTTCGTCGAGGAGAAGCGCCACTTCGAAAAGCCGATCCCGATCAGCGACACGGTCTATCTCGATCGCGAACGTTGCATCCTGTGCGACCGCTGCACGCGATTTGCCAAAGAGGTTGCGGGCGATCCGTTGATCCACTTCCAGGCGCGTGGAAACGAGACGCAGGTCAACACGTTCCCCGACGAACCGTTCTCCTCGTACTTCTCGGGCAACACCGTACAGATCTGTCCGGTGGGGGCTCTCACGGCCAAGCCGTATCGATTCAAGGCTCGCCCGTGGGATCTCACCGAATCGCCATCGACGGCGACCACCGACGCCGTCGGAGCACGCATCACCGTGCAGAGTTCACGAAACCAGGTGCTTCGGTATCTCGGGGTCGACAGCGACCTGGTCAACTGGGGATGGCTCAGCGACAAGGAACGTTTCAACTTCGAGGCATGGAACTCCCAAGCGCGTCTGACCGGGCCCTTGCTACGTGGCGACGAGCTCGGGAACCCGAGCGACGATGGTGATCAGCTGGTCTCGGCATCGTGGCCTCGCGCATTGCGTGAGGCAGCGAGTGCACTCGACGGCGTCGATCCCGAACGCATTGCCGTGTTCGGTGGCGCTCGGATGTCCAACGAATCGCAATATGCATGGGCGAAGCTCGCCAAGTCTGTCCTCAAGACCGACAACGTCGATGCTCAGCTCGGTGATGGCCTCGATGCGCACATCGTGCTCGGACTGCCACGTGCCACCATCGATGAGGTGTGTGCCCCCGGGGGCACCGTGCTCGTCGTCGGTGTGGATCCCAAAGAGACCCACGGGTCGCTGTTCCTGCGCCTCCGCCACGCTGCGGAGAACGACAACACGACCATCGTCGAGCTCACGCCTCGTTCGAGCGGATTGAGCAGCTACGCGGCGCACAACATGTACCCAGCGCCGGGTCAACTCGTTGCGGTCGTCGAAGCACTCTTGGCTGGTACATCGCTCGATGTCGGCGGAATAGATGGCCCATCGCTCAGCTCCGCCGCGAAAGCGCTGCGGAGCGATCAGCTCACCGTCGTCTATGGCTCCGGTTCGCTGGCCGAAGATTCCTCGGTGATCGAAAAGGCCCTCGTCACGCTCGCCGATGCCCTGCCCCATGCCACGTTCCTTCCGGCACTGCATCGCGGCAACGTGATGGGAGCGCTCGACATGGGCCTCGCGCCCGGCCTCCTGCCAGGTCGTGCGCCGCTCGGCGCAACACCCGCCTCATGGGCAGACGCGCCAGCTGGTCGCGGGCTCGACACCGAACAGATGCTGCGACGAGCCGCCGATGGTGGCATCGACGTCGCCATCCTGCTCGGTTGCGACCCGCTCACCGATTTCCCTGACGCGCGACTCGCCGAGCAGGCGTTCAACAACGTCGAACACCTGATCTCGGTCGATTGCTTGCTCAACTTCACCTCGACCGGCGCAGACATCGTCTTCCCCGCCGCGGCGAGCGCAACTGAGGCAGAGGGAACGTTCACGAACCTCGAGGGTCGGATCAGTCCCATCGCCCGACAGGTCACACCTCCGGGTACCGCACGTCCAGACTGGATGATCGCGGCGGAACTCGCGGCCGAGCTCGGCACGGACCTCGGCTTCATCGATCTCGACGAACTGTGGGCGGACCTTGCGAGTGCCTCTCCGCTGCATGCCGGACTCACCCACGCCGATATCTCGAACGCTGGCCTGGACTCGCCCGTGCTCGCCGGCTCGTCGATCGACCTGCCAAGCCCCGCCCTGGTGCCGATCGATGGCGACGAGCCTGGCGATGGCTATCAGCTGGTCGTTACCCGCAAAATGTACGACGAGGGCACCATGCTCACGTTCAGCCCGTCGCTCGCGTCCCTTGCTGCAGGAGCCAGTGCGGCCGTCAACCCCGACGATCTGGAAACCGCCAGCATCAGCGCCGGTTCCGAAGTCACGTTGAGCAACGACATCGGATCGGTCACGCTCGAAGTTGTGGCCGACCCGGGAGTCTCGCCGGGCACGATTGCGGTCGAGTTCAATCAGCCGAACGCGTCTGTTGCGCAGTTGCTTGATGCAGGGCGTATCGTCACGTCCGTGCGTATCGAGAGCGCGTCGTGATGTTGGCGCAACAGGAGTATCTCACAGACTTCGATTGGACCAGTTGGGACCCCGTGTTCCTGGTCGTCAAAGTCGTGATCGTCTTCGCGATGCTTCTCGTCTCCGTCATGCTCATGGTCTGGTTCGAGCGCAAGGTCGTGTCCGACCTACAGAACCGGATCGGGCCCAACGTCGCGGGCCCATGGGGCATCCTTCAGACCCTTGCCGATGGCATCAAGTTGTTCTTCAAAGAGGACCTCACCCCCGATGGCGCCGATCGTTTCGTGTTCAAGTTGGCGCCGTACCTGTCGCTGATCCCCGCATTCTTGATGTTCTCGATCGTTCCCATTGGCGGCAATTTCACCGACGGCAACAATGGGTCCGTCGAGATCTTCGGCCACACGACCTTCCTGCAACTCGTCGATCCACCGATGGGAATCCTGCTCTTCCTGGCCATGTCGGGCCTGGGCATCTACGGCGTGATGTTGGCCGGTTGGGCATCTGGCTCGAAGTACCCGTTGCTCGGTGCCGTACGCGCTTCAGCACAGATGGTGTCCTACGAGGCGGCCCTCGGCCTTTCGCTCGCCGCGGTGTTCCTCACCAGCGGGGCGCTCAGCACGAACGAGATCGTGCAGAGCCAAACCGATGGCCGTCTGTACGTCGGCGGATGGAATGTGTTCAGTCTCGGCTTCATACCGTTCATCGTGTTCTTGATTGCGGGCACCGCAGAGCTCAACCGCCCGCCGTTCGACTTGGTCGAAGCTGAGCAAGAACTCGTCGGCGGCTTCCACACCGAGTACAGCTCGCTTCGTTTCTCCTTGTTCTTCCTCGCCGAGTTCATGAACGTCGTCACGATGGCGGCGATCATCGTCACCTTGTTCTTCGGCGGCCCACACGGCCCGATCGTCACCGACACCCTCGGTTGGGTCTGGCCACTGCTGTGGTTCTTCTTGAAGGTCCTGGTCTTCCTGTTCATCTTCGTGTGGTTCCGCGCCACCTTGCCTCGGCTGCGCTACGACCAACTGATGGACCTCGGCTGGAAGCTGCTCATCCCGTTCTCGCTCGGCTGGTTCCTGATTCTCGCTGGCATCCAGGTCGGTCGGAACGAAGGATGGAACCTCTTCGTCGTGGTCGCTGTTGGAATCGCAGGAATGATCTTGGGCGGGGCTCTGTTGCTGGGCGCCATCCGAAACGCACGTCTGAGTCGATCCGAATCTGAAATTGTGGAGTACGGCTGATGGGTTATCTCGAAGGATTTGCCGTCACGTTCAACAAGCTCTTCGAAGAGCGCGTCACTGGCGAGTACAAGTCCCGTGGCAAAGGTGACAAACGCGACAAACCAGAACGTTTCCATGGGCGCCACGTCCTCAATCGCTACGAAGACGGCATGGAGAAGTGCATCGGCTGCGAGTTGTGCGCGGGCGTGTGTCCAGCGCGTTGCATCTACGTGCGCGGAGCCGACAACACCCCGGACAATCCGGTGTCTCCCGGCGAGCGCTACGGCTACGTCTATGAGATCAACTATCTCCGGTGCATCCACTGCGACCTCTGCGTCGAGGCCTGCCCCACCCAGGCGATCACCGAGTCGAAGCTCTTCGAGTTCTCGTTCACGAATCGCCAGGACGCGATCTACACCAAGGACGAGTTGGTCGTCAGCGACGACGGCATGCCACAGAAACTTCCGTGGGAAGACTGGCGTGAAGGTGACGACGCGCTGACCTCTGGTTGGATGCGCGCCACCTCACCATCGGGCTCCGCGAGTTACACCGACACGGTCGCGTGGTCTGGCGAGCTCGGCTACGGCGTTCGTCCCCCAGAGGCACCGCGCGACGACATTGCCACCGACGCGGCAGGCCCAGACGAGGCCGTCGAGACCGCAGCTGACCCAGATGAACACGGGGCGCATTGATGAGCCTCGAAGTCTTCACCTTTCTCCTCGCCGGTTTGATCATCGTGAGCGGCGCCATCGGCGTCGTCTTGTCGCGCAACCCCGTGCATGCGGCGCTGTTCTTGATCCAGACGCTATTTGGTGTGGCGGTTGAGTTCTTGGTCGTCGAAGCGCATTTCCTCGCAGCGATCCAGGTGATCGTCTATGCGGGTGCGATCGTGATTCTGTTCTTGTTCGTCATCATGTTGCTCGGCGTCGACCAGGCCGAAGACATGCGGGTCGAGCCGATCATGGGGCAGCGACCCTTGGCCGTCATCACGGGCGGCGCGCTGCTCGGACTGCTGCTGGCCATCATCAACTCCGCCGATTCGCTCACGGGAACGCGAAGCGCGTCACGTTCTCTCGACGCCATCGATCAGCTCGGTGAGCCGCTGCCCAACGTCAATCAGCTCGCAGAATCGGTGTTCACCGAGCATGTGTTTGCGTTCGAGGTCACCGGTCTGTTGCTCACCGTCGCCGTCGTTGGCGCCGTCGTGATGGCCCGGCGAATCCCCGGAGCAATGCAACCCCTGCCCAGCACCGCGCTCGATGCGCTCATGGCTGACCAGTCGGAAGAGGGAACGTCCGAGAGTGACGTCGATTCAGACGAGTCGGTTGGGGAGGGCTGAGATGGAGGAGCTGAGCCACAACTACTACTTGGTTCTGGGCGCGATCGTCTTCTCGATCGGTGCGGTTGGCCTTCTGGTCCGCCGGAACCCACTCATCATGTTCATGTGCGTGGAGTTGATGTTGAACGCGGTGAACCTCACCTTTGTTGGTTTGGCCTTTGGCCTCAACGACATCGGAGGCCAGGTGGCGGTGTTCTTTGTCATGGTCGTGGCCGCAGCCGAGGTCGTCGTTGGCCTCGCCATCGTCGTGGCGATCATGCGACGTCGCGAGTCGGCCACCGCCGATGATCTCTCGGCGTTGAGGGGATAGATCAATGCTCAACTTCGTCTACCTCGTTCCTCTCCTGCCTCTCCTGGGTTTCACAGCACTCGTCATCGCTGGTCGTCGACTCGGTGAGCCTGCAGCTGGTTGGCTCGCGACCGCAGCTGTCGGCGGTTCCTTCTTGTCGGCAGTGATCACCTTCTTCGGACTGCGGAGCCTCGATGGCGAAGAACGGGGGGATGTCACCAAGACGGTCTTCGAATGGGTGCCCGTCGGCGACTTCTCGGTCGATATTGCGTTCCTGGTCGATCCGCTGTCGGTCGCCATGATTCTGTTCGTGACCGGCATCGGCACGCTCATCCACCTGTATTCGATCGGGTACATGCATGGCGACGAGAACTACTCGAAGTTCTTCCTGTATCTGAACCTCTTCGTCTTCTCCATGCTGATCTTGGTCTTGGGCGACAATCTGCTCCTGACGTTTCTTGGCTGGGAAGGTGTGGGCGCGTGTTCGTACTTCCTCATCAGCTTCTGGTTCACTGATGAATCCAACGCCTCTGCTGGCAAGAAGGCATTCGTCACGAACCGCGTGGGCGACTGGGGTTTCATGGTCGCGACGTTCTTGGCGTTCGCCACCGTCGGTTCCATCGACTACCTGACCCTCAACGCAACGGCCTCCCAGATGAGCACCGCGGTGGTCACCGGTATCACCCTGTTGCTCTTCGTTGGCGCGATGGGCAAGTCTGCGCAGTTCCCGCTGTACTTGTGGTTGCCGGATGCCATGGCGGGGCCAACGCCCGTGTCGGCGCTCATTCACGCGGCAACGATGGTGACGTCTGGCGTCTACTTGCTCACGCGTGTGAACGGGTTGCTCTACGAGGTCTCCGAACGCGCCGGTTGGGCCACGAACCTCATTGCTTGGGTCGGCGTGGGTACCGCCTTGTACGCGGCCACGATCGCCGTCGCACAAAACGACATCAAGAAGGTGTTGGCGTACTCGACCGTCTCCCAGCTCGGCTACATGATCCTTGCGGTTGGTGTGGGTGCGTACGTCGCGGCGATCTTCCACATGATCACCCACGCATTCTTCAAGGCTCTGCTGTTCTTGGGCTCCGGTTCGGTGATCCACGGAATGGATGACGATCAAGACATGCGCCGGTATGGCGGCCTCCGTGCGCTGATGCCGATCACTGCGGGCACGTTCATCATCGGCTGGCTGGCCATCGCTGGCGTGCCTCCCTTTGCCGGATTCTGGTCGAAGGATGAGATTTTGCTCGGCGCGTGGGATTCGGGTGGCATCAACGGCAAATTGCTCTGGTTTGTCGGCCTGATCACCGCACTGCTGACCGCCTTCTACATGAGTCGTCAGGTCTTCATGACCTTCTTCGGGCGGTACCGATACAACGATCCTGATCAGTCCGAAGTCGATTCGGCATGGGACGCCTACGTCGCCGACGCATCAGATCGTGCCGCCGCCGCGTCCTCGGCCGAAGCAGCGGCCGCCGATGCCGAGGCCAATGCTGTGCTCGCCCACGAGGAAGCACGCGAGGCATTCACCACCGCCAAGATCGAGGGTGCAAAGGCAACCGGCGACGACGAGGAACCTGCGAAGAAGGCCATCGAAGCTGCAGATGCGGCCCTGATGAAGGCGAAGTCGGCCGAAGTCGACGCCAAGGAGGCCCTCGAGCACGCGCGCACCGCGGCCGCCGATGCCTCATCGGCTCTCGACGCCGTGCAGGCCGACCTTCGTGGCCGGGTCGCGCCAGGGTTGGGCGAACCGCACGACGCCGGCGTTGCCGTGGATTTCCTACCCGAGACGGTGGCCGCGCGCACCGAACATCATCCGCACGAGTCGCCGTGGCAGATGACGGCACCACTCGTGGTACTGGCAGGGTTGAGCATCGTGGGCGGCTTGTTGAACTTGCCGTTCACCAAGAGTGTGCATTTTCTCGAGAAGTGGCTCGAGCCTGCGCTCGCGCACGAACACGTGGTCAACGCGAGCGGATCCACCAAGTGGATTCTCGCGTTCATCGCGATCGCTGCGGGCGCCGCCGGCATCTTCATCGCAGCCAAGACGTATCTCCAGCACGAGCGGGATCCAAAGATGTTCGAGAAGCCGATCCTTGCCGATGCCTGGGGTTACGACCGAGCGGTCAGCGCATTCATGGGCGGGCCTGGAACGAAACTGTTCGATGCGATCACCTGGTTCGACGCGACGATCGTCGACGGCGTGGTCAATGGTGTCGCAACGAGCGTGCGTGATGGTGGCGGCCTCGTCCGCCGCCTCCAAACGGGTTTTGTCCGCTCGTACGCGCTTGGTATCTCCCTGGGGTCCGTGGCCCTCCTCGTTTGGTTCCTCGTGAGGGTCGCAGCATGATCAACTCCGTCCTCCTCGCAACAGAGAGCGCCGCCGACGTGGCGTTTCCCGCACTGACCTCGCTCGTGGTCATACCGGCCATAGGCGCGCTCGTCCTGGCCTTGGTTCCCTCGTCACGGGTCGAGGCCCATCGACTGATCGCGGTCATCAGCACGGTGATCACGGGAGCCATCAGCGTCTGGGTGCTCCTCGAGTTCAACAAGAACGACGGCGGCTTTCAGTTCCGCAGTGACGACCCCACCGTGTGGGTCGAGAGCCTCGGCATTCGCTGGGACCTGGCAGTCGACGGCATCAGTTTGTTCATGGTCGTGCTGACCGGCATTCTTTTCCCGCTCGCGATTCTTGGCGTGTCACCCGAGCACAGCCCGAAGAGTTATTACGCGTGGATCGTCGTCCTCGAAGCGGGAATCATGGGGGTCTTTCTCACCCTCGACCTGTTCTTCTTCTTTGTGTTCTTCGAGGTCGTCCTCGTCCCGATGTACTTCCTCATCGGTAGTTGGGGCCACGGCAACCGGATCTACGCAGCCACCAAGTTCTTCTTGTACACCATGTTTGGCTCAGCGCTGATGCTCGTCGGCATCTTGTCGATCGTGTTCATCAGCGAGAATGCCACCGGAGTTGTCACGTTCAATCTCCTGGAACTGGCCGAAGGTCAGCACTGGGGACAGACCACTGGCCGGTGGATCTTCCTGTCGTTCGTCCTCGCGTTCTCGGTGAAGGTACCGGTGTTCCCGGTGCACACCTGGCTGCCCGACGCGCACACCGAAGCTCCGACCGCCGGGTCGGTCATCTTGGCCGGCGTCATGCTCAAGCTCGGAACCTACGGGTTCTTGCGCTTTGGCCTGTTCTTGTTCCCGGAGGCTGCCACGTGGTTCGCCCCGGTCATGATGATCCTGGGCACCATCGGCATCATCTATGGCGCGGTTGCGGCAACGATGCAGAAGGACCTGAAGCGACTCGTGGCGTACTCGTCGGTGGCCCACCTCGGGTTCATCGTGCTCGGCACGTTTGCGATCACGACCGAATCGCTCACCGGTTCGGTGATGCAGATGGTCAACCACGGTCTCTCGACCGGCGCTCTGTTCTTCCTGGTCGGCTGGATGTACGAACGACGCCACACCCGCGAGATCGCAGCGCTCGGTGGTCTTCAGAAGGCAGCGCCGATTTTCGCTGCGGCGTTCACGCTGGTCATGTTGTCGTCGGTCGGCCTGCCCGGGCTGAACGGTTTCGTCGGCGAGTTCTTGATCCTGCTGGGAGCCTTCGTCGCCAACCCGTGGATTGCTTCGGTTGCCGCAACCGGGGTCATCCTCGCAGCGCTGTATCTGTTGTGGGCGTACCAACGTGTGTTCCACGGGCCGGCCGAGGGCGAGAACGCCGAGATGGAAGACCTCAAGGTCTCCGAGGGCCTCGTACTCCTCCCGATGCTGGTCCTGATCGTGTTCCTCGGCGTGTATCCCAAGCCGATGCTCGAACGAATCGAACCGTCGATCGACGCGCTCGTCGCCCACATCGATCGCAACGTCGACGACTGGTCCGAGCCGAAGGCCGAGATCTTGGTGCCGTCCGACGATCACGGCGATGACCACGGTGAAGATGATCACGGCGACGATGACCACAGCGAGGAGGCGGAGTGATGTTGTTTGCACAGGTCATCGACACGCCTGACGTCGACGTTCAGATCCTTCTTCCCATGATCTTCATGGCGCTCGGTGGATTGCTCATCCTCACGATGTCGTCGGTCAAGAAGGACATCCCCGCGTGGTTCATCACCGGTTGGACCGTCATTGCATCGCTCGGCTCGATCGTTGCCGTGATCTCGCTGTGGGATCGGTACATCGATGAGGGTCCGTCGTCCACGATCGCCAACGCGGTTGGGTTCGATGGTTTCTCGCTCTTTCTGACCGTGGTGATTGCGGCGTCCGTGATGATGTCGTCACTGCTTGCCCATACCTACTTGGTCCGAGAGGATCTCGAAGGTGTCGAGCTCCACGTGCTGTTGCTCTTGGCGGGCACGGGTGGCGTCATCATGGCGTTCTCGAACGACCTTCTCGTGTTCTTTCTCGGTCTCGAAACGTTGTCGATGGCGGTGTACATCCTTGCTGCCATGCATCGACGAAGGTTCGAATCACAAGAAGCTGGCATGAAATATTTCGTGCTCGGAGCCTTTTCATCGACCTTCCTGCTCTACGGAATCGCCCTTGTCTACGGTGCCACGGGCACCACGAACCTCAGCGAGATCCAGCAATTCCTGCAGACCCAATTCTTGATCGATGACGGCCTTCTCTTGGGCGGTGTCGCACTGATGATCGTCGGTCTCGCCTTCAAGGTCGGCGCAGCACCCTTCCACTCGTGGACGCCCGACGTGTACCAAGGCGCGCCGACCCCGGTTGTCGCGTTCATGGCCTCGGGTGTCAAAGCCGCTGGCTTTGCTGGACTTCTGCGGATCTTGTCCGTCGCCTTCCAGCCAGTGGTCGATGATTGGGGCCCGCCTCTCGAGGTCATCGCAGCGCTGACGCTCATCATCGGGTCGTTCAGTGCCATCGTGCAGACCGATGTGAAGCGAATGCTCGCCTACTCATCCATCAGTCACGCGGGCTTCATCTTGTTGGGTGTCATCGCAGCGTCGGATCGCGGCACCGCGGCAGCGCTCTTCTACCTCGCCACATACGCGTTCTTGGTCTGCGGAACATTCGGGGTTCTCACGGTGCTCGGCGGCGAAGGCGATCAGGATTTCTCCTTTGAGTCCTTCAAGGGTCTTGGTCGACGCAAGCCGCTTCTGTCGTTCGCCCTCATGGTCTTTCTCCTTGCCCAGGCCGGAGTTCCGGTCACGAGCGGCTTCTTCGCAAAGTTCGAGGTCATCGCAGCAGCGGTCGACGCCGGGAGCTACTGGGTTGCGATCGTGGCCATGCTCGCTGCGGTCGTCGGTGCGTTCCTCTACATTCGGGTGTTGATCTCGATGTACCTGCAAGAGCCAGACGAGGATGCTGCAACGCTCGTCATTCCACGAACCATTGGCGCCGTGATCGCTGCTGCGGTGGTGGTGACCGTGCTCTTCGGTGTCGCGCCGGGACTTCTCGATGACATCGCCCAGGATGCGGTTGCCGAGCTCAACGTGGCGCTCACGTTCGAATTCTGACCCGATGAGCCTCTCTCGAGACGAGGCTCGCGAAGTGGCAGCGACCGCACTCCTTCTCGCGATCGGACTTCGTTTCCTGTCCGGGTTACTTCAGGTGGCCGATGAGTTCGAGCGAGGGTGGACCACGGGGACGCTCATCGAACGATTCGTTTCGCCGGTCGGTTCAACCTCAGGGCTTCTGGTGCTCGCGCTCGCCCTTCTCCTGGTGCTGTCTCCGACGGGCAGTATCTCGATGCGCACGAACACCCTTGCCGTGGGTTTTGCACTGCTCACCATTGCGTTCGGCGCCGTTTCCGTCCTGAGCGATCTCGTGGTGGGAGGCACGACGGTGGGGCGACTGGCCCTGTCGATGCGAAACGGAGGCGCGGCCTTCGTGCTCGGTGGCGCCGCATGGTGGATCCTGCGCAATTTCGAACCCAGTCGGTAGGCATCGGCCCGGTCGAGGTGTGGCAGATCCGCTGCCGACGCACTGGCTGGCCGAAAACGAGAACGACCCCCGGCCGAGACCGGGGGTCGTTCGAAGAACTGATGAGGATCAGGCCTCGAGGAAGATGCACTCTCCTGGGCATTCCTCTGCGGACTCGATGACGCTCTCGATGAGATTGTCGGGCACCCGGGCCATGCCTTCGGAGCCAGCAGGGTTGTTCGTGCCATCGAACAACTTCTCCTCGCCGAAGTTGTCGGCGGTTTCCTTGACGTAGAACAAGCCATCGTCCTGGCCAAAGAACACTGCGGGTGCGATCTCTTCACAGAGACCGTCTCCGGTGCACAAATCCTGGTCTATCCAAACCTTCATAGCGATCATCTCCCGGTCTTCTGGTGTCGCATATTCATCATACTGCTCGGTCGTTGAGATCCGTGGCTTGAACATGAGGTCCGGTCACTCTTCGCCAATGCGGGCGCCCGTGCGAATGTCACAGTTCAAGACTCGCAACGATCAGCCAAACGGGGCAGGATTGCGGATACATTCGTGACGTCCGTTACGTCGCCACCTGACCTTGGCGGCGACAAAAGTCGACAGTTAGCCTGAGCAGCCGTGTCTGAGTTCCTTCGCAGTTATCTTGTCGTCGCCATCTTCGGTGGTCTTGGCGTCCTTTTGGTAGGTGCCTTCCTTGGATTGGCGAGCGTGTTTCGCCCCGATAAGCCCTCCGAGCAGAAGCTCGAGAACTACGAATCCGGCGTCGAGCCAACTGGCGACATGTGGTCGCAGGCCAACATCCGCTACTACGTCTTTGCGCTCTTGTTCGTCCTGTTCGACGTCGAAGCCGTCTTCATCTTTCCGTGGGCGACCCGACTCGAGGCCTATGGACTGTTTGGCCTCGTTGAAATGGCAATCTTCGTGTTTATCTTGCTGCTTGGCCTCGTCTACGCCTGGCGGAAGGGCGTCCTCAAATGGGCCTAGTCGAATCCGGCAAGCTCCCGAAACCACTGACGAGCTTGCTCAACATGAGCCGCAAGTACTCGTTGTGGGTCTACCAATGGGGTCTGGCATGCTGCGCGCTCGAGATGGGCGCGGCATTCGCCTCCCCTCGATATGACGTGATGCGTCTCGGCGTCATTCCGTTCCCCGCCAGTCCTCGTCAGGCCGACTTGGTCGTCATCTCGGGAACCGTCACGGACAAGATGGCGCCGTCGATCCGCCGCCTCTACGAGCAGATGCCCGAGCCGAAGTACGTGATCTCCATGGGTTCGTGCGCCAACTGCGGCGGCCCGTACTGGGACAGCTATTCCGTCACGAAAGGGGTCGACCAGATCATTCCCGTCGACGTCTACGTACCGGGCTGCCCACCTCGGCCGGAAGCTCTGCTCGAGGGCATCGTGATGCTGCAAGAACGCATCTTGAACGAAGACATGCAAGAGCGTTGGAATCAAGAACCGATCGTCGTGGGTGCTGATTCATGAGCGACGTGGCAGAAACCGAGGACACTGAAGTCGCGGTCGAGGTTGATGAGGCCCGCGAGTCATTGTTGGCTGAGATCACCGAGGAACTCGGCGATGCGCTGGTCGAGAGTCACCTTCGGCCTGGCGACGATCTCTGGATCCGAGTGTCTCGCGACGCATGGGTCGAGACCGCGGCGACGCTCAAGGACGGAATGGGCTTCGGCTTCTTCAATTTCTTGTCCGCGATCGACTGGCTTCCATCTCCCTATGGACGCGACATGGACTCCCAGGTCGACCTCGCTCTGGCTCCCGAAGAAGCGGCTGAGCCAGAACCGATGGAGTCGGGTTATGCCGGCGGCGACACGCGATTTCAGGTGTTCGCCCGGGTCAACGACATCACGACCAATCGTGCGGTCACGGTAAAGGTCGACCTTCCCGACGACGACCTCACCATCGCTACCTGGATTCCCGTTTACGCCGGCGCGAACTGGCACGAGCGCGAGGCCGCGGAGATGTTCGGCATCGAGTTCGTCGGGCACCCGAACCCTCGCAATCTCTACCTGCCCGGCGACTTCCAAGGCCATCCGATGCGCAAGGATTTCGCCCTTTTGGCGCGGCGGATCAAGCCATGGCCAGGCATCGTCGACGTCGAACCGATGCCGGGCGAAGACGACGAGGCCGACGAGTCGAGCGCTTCGGAGGACACCCCATGACGTCGGTGAGCGAGTCAGAGCAGCTTCGATACATCAACCAACAAGCCGCTGATGCCCGAGTGAACGTCGAGATCGAAACCGAGGGGATGACCCTCAACATCGGTCCGCAACACCCCGCGACTCACGGCACGCTTCGTATCGTTGCCAAACTCGATGGCGAGCAAGTTGTGGCCGCCGAGCCGGTCATGGGTTACATGCATCGCGGATACGAAAAGCTCACCGAGGTGCGCACCTATCCGCAGGTCACGACGCTCGTGAATCGCATCGACTGGGTGGGAAGTTTCGCGAACGAGACCCCGTTCATTCTCGCTGCCGAGAAGCTCATGGAGGTCGAGGCTCCGCCTCGAGCGCAGTACATCCGCACGGTTCTGCACGAGATGAGCCGCATCGCCAACGTGATGCTTGGCATCGGCGACATGGGCGTGCAGCTCGGTGCCGTCACTCCGATCTTCTTTGCGTTCCGAGACCGCGAGTACGTGCTCAACCAGATCGAGGCGGTCACGGGCGGACGATTCCACCCGAACTTCGACCGTATCGGTGGGCTGAAGGACGATCTCCCTGCGGGTTGGATTCAGAACACCAAGAACGCAATGGACAAGGTGCTCGACTTCTGCGATCAGATCGAAGAGTTGATGTACGGCAACGAGATCTTCCAGGCTCGCACACGCGGCATCGGCATCATTCCGAAAGACATCGGTCTCGCCTACGGCGTGAGTGGAGTCAACATCCGTGGTTCGGGCGTTGACTGGGATGTGCGTCGAGACAACATGCCTCGAGGTCTTGTCTACGACCAGGTCGATTGGAAGGTCTGGACGCATCCAGACGGCGACAGCTACGCCCGGATGTGGGTTCGTCTGCAAGAGGTCCGAGAGGGCGCCAAGATCATCGAGCAGCTGCTGAATCAGATTCCGAGCGGCCCGGTCATGGCGAAGGTGCCACGAATCATCAAAGTGCCAGCGGGAGAAGCCTTCGTCGAAACCGAGAATCCCTTGGGCGTCATGGGTTACTACGTGGTCTCAAAGGGCGGCCTCAACCCGTTCCGCGTCAAGATCCGCTCGGCATCGTTCAACAACGTTTCGATCACGCCGTGGCTCTTGAAGGGCGTGTACGTGCCCGACATCATCACGATTCTCGGCTCGCTCTACTTCATTCTGGGAGACATCGATCGATGATTGCCCTCGCGTACTGGATGGAAACGACGTTCCGCTCACTTGGCGGCTTGGCAGCGGTCCTGCTGCCTGCCGGTCCAATCGTGTACCTGTTTCTGTTCAAGATGATGAGCTTCATGCAAAGCCGTCTCGGTCCGACCGAGGCCGGCCCTGCGGGAACGATGCAACTGATTGCCGAAGTGGGCAAGTGGATTCAAAAGGAAGACATCTTTCCCACCAAGGCCGACCGCATCGTGTTCGCAGCGGCGCCCTTCGTGGTTCTCGTCAGCTCGTTCCTGTTGGTGCTCGTGGTTCCGTTCGGTCCAGACGCGTGGTTCGTCAACCTCGATACCGGAATCTTCTTTGCACTTGCCGTTTCGTCGATATCGGTGATCGGGATCCTGATGGCCGGGTGGGCCTCGGCATCGAAGTACTCGATGATGGGCGGGCTCCGTGCTGCCGGTCAGCTCATCGCCTACGAACTTCCGCTGGTTCTGGCTGTCATGGGTGTGGTGATTCAGGCGGGCACACTCAACATGCAAGACATCGTTCTCGCCCAGGCCGAGGGCGAGATCTTTGGGTGGGGTGGCATCGGGAATCCGTTCATCTTCACGCAGTTCCTCGGCTTCGTGATCTTCATGATCGCAATGCAGGCCGAACTGACGCAGCCGCCGTTCGACATGCCCGTCGCCGAATCAGAACTCGTGACCGGCTACATGACCGAATACTCAGGCATGCGTTTCCTGCTCTTCTTCATCGGCGAATTCGCGACGGCTGGTGTCTTTGCCATGATCGCATCGACACTGTTCCTCGGCGGCTGGTGGGTTCCGGGCCTTGATCCCGACTCGAACTTGTTCAACGTTCTCGGCCCAATGGTGATGTTCGGCAAGGTTCTCGGCGTCACGTTCTTGGTGTTCTGGTTCCGATTCACCTATCCACGTTTCCGCGAGGATCAGCTGCAGAAGCTCGCGTGGAAAGTGCTGATTCCGCTCTCGCTGTTCAACATCGTGTTGACCGGCATCTTGAAGGTGGCGTTCTAATGGGCATCGTTCCCGGCATGATCAAAGGTCTCGGCGTGACGGCCAAGACGGCATACGAGACCATCTTTCCCGATGGCCCGCTCAAGCCGCCGAGCCCCTCAAAGGGTGCGGTCACCGTCCAGTACCCCCATGAGAAAGAGACGCCAGCGCCTCGCGCTCGCGGCGTCATTGCGCTGAAGGAAGACAACTGCACCTCGTGCATGCTCTGCGTTCGTGAATGCCCGGATTGGTGCATCTACATCGAGGGCCACAAGACCAAAGCTCCTCCACGACGTGCCGGTGGCAAGCCACGCCAGAAGAACCTGCTCGACCGGTTCGACATCGACTACGCGCTGTGCATGTTCTGCGGAATCTGCGTCGAGGTCTGCCCATTCGACGCGCTGTTCTGGAGCCCCGAGTACGAGTTCTCCGAGCCTCGTATTGCGGACCTCTTGCATGACAAGACTCGCTTGGGCGAATGGATGGAGACGGTTCCGGACTTCGAATCGTACGAGAGCGGCTCCGAGGCCAAGGTGCGAAAGGTGCCTCGATGATGGGACTCGCAGCGATGCCGCTGCTCGCTCAGGCAACCGACACCTTGACCCGTTCAGAATTCGATCTGCCGGAGAACATCGCGTTCGCGGTCATCGCTGGACTCATGTTGTACTCGGCCTTCAGGATGGTGACGACCGGCAACGTCGTGCACGCAGCGCTGTACCTGGTGATCGTGCTCGCCGCCAGTGCGGCGATCTTCATCCTGCTGGGCAGCGACTTCGTCGGTGCGACGCAGATCTTGGTGTACATCGGTGCCATCGTCGTGCTGTTTCTGTTCGGCATCATGCTCACAAAAGCGCAACTGGGCGACGACGATTCCGTCGAGAACGAACGGCGAACCATGGGTGCGCTCGTGGGCGTCTTGCTCATGGTCGTCATGACGTTTGCCTTGGTCGACACGTTCGAGAACACCGAGATCACCTTTAGCGAGCCCGAGCCAATCTTGTATGTGCCAACCGAGGTTCAGGTCGGCGACCTCCCCACACCCGTTGTCGAGGCGTTGCAGTTACCTGCTGATGCGGGTGCCGTGACCATCTCCCAGGCAGACTTCGATGGACTCGATCCCGAGGTGCAACGCCGAGTTCCGGGCGCCGAAGTGTTCGGCAACAACAAACAGATCGCTGATTCCATCTTCAGCCAGTACATCATCCCGTTCGAGGCCGTCTCGGTGCTGTTGCTTGCAGCGCTGATTGGCGCCGTCGTCGTGGCCCGGAAAGAGTAGGTACCGCTGCCATGATGCTCAACCAATTCCTTCTGCTTGCCGCAGCATTGTTCTGCCTCGGCGTGTATGGCGTGCTCACCCGCCGCAACGGTGTGCTCGTCTTGATGTCCGTCGAGTTGATCCTCAACGCCGTCAACATCAACCTCGTCGCCTTCGGTGCGTTTCAGGACAACGTGATGGGAGACGTCTTCGCGGTGTTCGTCATCGCAGTCGCCGCTGCCGAGGTTGGCGTCGGCCTGGCCATGGTCCTGCTCATGTACCGCAATCGTAAGAGCATCGACTTCTCCGAAGTCGACATGATGAAGGGTTGATGCGATGTCATTTCTGACCCTTGCAGTCGAGGCGGTTCCCGAGGTCTCGTTCACGAACGACGCCAGTTGGATTCTCGAGAACGTGTGGCTCATTCCGTTGCTTCCAGCCTTGTCGTTCCTCGGCATTCTCTTCTTTGGCAAGCGCATGCCCAAGGGCGGTTCCGAACTCGGCATCGCTGCGATCGGCGCTGCGTTTCTGCTCGCCATCTTCGCCAACGTTGCGTGGATGGATCATCGCGACAACTTCGATGGACCGGCGTACTCGGCGCTGCACGGCGAGGTCGACACGCACGGCGACGATCACGGCGATGAAGAAGAACACGCTGCGCCATTTGCCATCACGGCCACGGAGACCGGTTCGAGCGCGCTCGATGACGTCACCGTCTCCGAAGACGTCTTGCTGACGGCGGCGGTTGAAGCTGCGGAAGGCGAAGAGTCCCACCCGGCGGTCGCCGTGCTCACAGGACGTGAGTGGCTGGTGAACGGGGGAGTACCGTTCATGATCGGCACGCTCCTCGACGGACCGTCGGTTCTGATGCTCTTCGTCGTGACGATGATCTCGCTGCTCGTGCACGTCTACAGCACGGACTATGTCGCAGGCGACCGGCGCTACACGCACTACTTTGCGTTCCTCTCGTTGTTCAGCGCGTCGATGTTGTTCTTCGTGATCTCACGCAGCACGTTGCAGCTGATCATGGCGTGGGAGCTCGTCGGCGTTTGTTCGTTCGCGCTGATTGGCCATTGGTGGGAAGAAAAGCCCAATTCCGATGCTGCCCTCAAGGCATTTCTCACCAACCGCGTCGGAGACATCGGGCTTCTCGTCGGCATGACGATCCTGTTCTTCTCGGCGGGTGGCACCTTCGACATCATCACGATCAACGAGATGGCCGTCGCCGGTGAGATCAGCCAGACGGCACTCACGTGGGCCGCGATCTCGCTCACCGCTGCGGTAATGAGCAAGTCCGGTCAGTTCATCTTGCATACATGGCTGCCCGACGCGATGGCGGGCCCCACACCCGTGTCTGCGCTCATTCATGCTGCAACAATGGTCGTTGCTGGCGTCTTCATGATCGCCCGGCTCTACCCGGTCTTCTACGAGGGGTATTCGATTCCTGGTTCGAGCATCAACGGACTTGCGGTCATTGGAAGCGTCACCGTCGTGTTCGGCGGACTGCTCGCCTTCGTCCAGAACGACATCAAGAAGGTTCTCGCGTATTCCACCGTCAGCCAGCTTGGATACATGGTCCTCGCACTCGGTGTCGGTGCCTGGACTGCGGCGATCTTCCACCTGTTCACCCATGCCTTCTTCAAGGCTGGCCTGTTCCTCGGCTCGGGTTCGGTGGCGCACTCGGTGCACAGCTTCGACATGAAGAAGGACATGGGCGGCATGCGCAAGTTCATGCCCACCACCTTCAAGACCTTCATCATCTGTTCGGTCGCGCTCGCCGGGGTGTTCCCCACGGCCGGGTTCTGGTCGAAGGACGAGATTCTCGTAGGAACCGGCGGTCTCGGCGTCGGCGCCGAGAAGGCCAATGGCAGCTATCACCTCATGCTGATCATGGGCCTCGTCGGTGCGGCGCTCACCGGGGCATACATGACCAGGGCGATCTATCTCACCTTCTTTGGTGAGTTCCGCGGTCATGGCACTCCGCATGAGTCCGGCCCCCGAATCACCGTGCCGCTCATCATCCTGAGCGTCTTTGCCGCCGGTGCGGGGCTCCTGAACCTTCCGCCTGGTTTCCTTGCCGGAAGCGCGAGCAACCCCACCGGATGGCAAGAACGGTTTGGTCACTTCATCGAACCCTCGGCCGCGTACTTCCCCGCGATCAGCCACGCGGTGCCCAGCTGGTGGCTTGCCGTCATCGCCAGTGTCGCCGGTCTCATAGGTCCTGCGATCGCGTACTGGTATTACTTCATCAAGGTCGACAGCCTCGCAAAGGAAACGGGCGAGAGCCTGACCGAATTGCCCGACGGCCTCACGACGACCAATTCGCTCGCTTCTGCCGGCCATGCCTTCCTCGTGAACAAGTACTACCTCGACCACCTGTACAACGACGTCATCGTCGCCGCGGTGAAGGGACCGATCGCCAAGGGTGCCTACTGGTTCAACCAGAACGTGCTCGACAAGGTGATCGACACTGCTGGTGAAACATCGGTGAAGTCGGGCCAATTCATCTACGACAAAGTCGACCAAGGTCTTATTGAGGGAGCCGTCAACGGCTCCGGATTCTTGTCCAGTCAGAGCGGTCAGGGGCTCCGCCGAATGCAGACCGGCAAGGTCCAGCAGTACGCAGCGCTCTTGTTCGCCGGTGCCACGATCCTCGCTGGCATCTTCATCATCTTCGTTTAGGAATCAGGGAAACAGATCAATGGAAACTTTCAGCGAATGGGGACTCTCAGCGGCGATCTTCTTGCCGCTCGTCGGAGTCGCAGTGATGATGGCCTTCCCGAAGTCCGAGGAAGCAACACACAAGGTGATCGCTCTCGGTACGTCGCTGATCATCGTCGTCATCGGCATCGTGCTGATGATCGATTTCGACTACGACAACGCTGGTGAAATGCAGTGGGCCGTCGACCACGAGTGGATCAGCATCATCGATGCCAACTATTCGATCGGCATCGACGGCATGTCGCTGCCGTTGTTGCTGTTGACCATGCTGATCACGCCGCTCGTGATCATCTACTCCTGGAATCATTTCCCCGCACCGCACAACCCCAAGGCCTTCTTGATCTTGATCCTCGTGCTGCACACGGGAATGATCGGGACCTTCGTCGCTCGCGACCTGGTTCTGTTCTTCGTCTTCTTCGAAGTCGTCCTGCTGCCAATGTTCTTCATGATTGCTGTCTGGGGTGGCGAGGATCGCAAATACGCCTCACTCAAGTTCTTCCTCTACACGCTCTTTGGTTCGGCCCTGATGCTCGTGAGCTTCTTGGCGCTGTACTTCTTGGCCGGCGGTGAGACGTTCTCGATCGTGGGACTGTCCGAGGCGGTCGTCGAGAACGGCGTCAGCAAGAACGCTCAGCTCTGGATCTTCGGCGGCATGTTGTTGGGCTTTGGCATCAAGGTGCCAATGTTCCCCTTCCACACGTGGCTCCCCGACGCGCACACGCAGGCTCCGACGCAGGGTTCGGTCATCCTCGCCGCTGTCTTGTTGAAGCTCGGAACCTACGGATTTGTGCGGATTGCAATTCCGATTCTCCCCGAGGCCGCAGTCGAGTGGGCGCCATGGATTGGCCTCCTCGCCGTTATCGGCATCATCTATGGAGCACTCGGCTGTCTCGCCCAAACCGACATGAAACGCCTCATCGCGTTCTCGTCGGTCGCCCACATGGGTTACGTGATGCTGGGCATCGCCACCCTGACGGACTGGGGCATCAACGCTGCCATCTTCGGCATGGTGGCCCACGGCTTGATCACCGGCATGTTGTTCTTCGTCGCTGGTTCGGTCAAGGAGCGTTATCACACACTCGAGATCGCGCGACTGGGCGGGCTGCTCAAACAAGCGCCGCGCATGGGCTGGATTCTCGGCTTCATCTCGATGGCTTCGCTGGGTCTTCCCGGTCTTGCCGGATTCTGGGGTGAGTTCCCGGCGATCCTTGCCGCATACAACCCAGCGAACGGCCTGCCCGTCACCCTCTTCCGGGTCTATATGGTGATCGCGGCCATCGGTACGGTTCTCGCCGCCGGCTACCTGCTCTGGCTACTCCAGCGCACCGCGTTTGGTGAGCCGTCTGAAGAGTTTGCTGATGATCCCCACATCGTCGACACGAACCGCGAGGAATGGCTTGCGTGGACGCCACTGCTGGTCTTGATTCTCTTGTTCGGTCTTGTACCTGGGCTGATCTTCAACGTCACCGACCCCGCGGTACAAGACAACCTGAGCGAATGTCTGAGCGTCGACCTCAATGGCGCCGACAAGTCACAGTTCGATGTCGGACTGTGTGAGAGCGATGGCATTCAAGCCGCGCTCGCCAGCCTCGACGTCGTGACGACGGCGGACGGAGAGTAGCAATGTCCTCGGCCATACTCGCCCAGGTGGTGCCGTTCGAGCGCCCCGATCTCGATTGGCACGCGCTCGCGCCCGAGCTCGTTCTGCTGGGGTTCGGCGCGCTGCTCACCACCCTCGACGCGGTATTTCTCGAGCGTGGTCGCAAGCTCACATCGGCCCTCGCGGGCCTGGGTCTTCTCGCTGCTCTCATCCCCGTGATCACGCTGGCCATCGACGGCGAAGATCGCTCGATGTTCGGTGGCGCGTATGTCGTCGACAACTTCGCCCTGGTGATGAAGGCACTGTTCCTGCTGTCGGGTTACGTCGTCGTGCTGCTGTCGACGAACTACATCGCCGAGGGTGACTATTGGGAGAACGAGTATTACGGCATGTTGGTGTCGTCGATCCTCGGCATGATCGTGATGGCTTCGGCCCGCGACCTGATCGGCATCTTCGTTGCGCTCGAACTCTTGTCGATTCCCGCATATCTGATGGCCACCTGGCGCAAGCGAGACCTGCGCTCGAACGAAGCGGGGTTGAAGTACTACCTGATGGGTGTGTTCGCCTCCGCGGTCATGCTCTATGGAATGTCGCTGTTGTATGGCGTCGCTGGATCGACGATGCTCTCCGAGATCGGCGATGTGGTCAACGAGGGAGACTCGAGCTCGGTCACCAGTTTGGCCATCGTCTTCGTCGTCGTCGGGTTCGCGTTCAAAGTGTCGGCCGTTCCGTTTCACACCTGGGCACCCGATACGTACGAAGGTGCTCCGACGCCGGTCACCGCATTCCTTGCGGTTGCTTCGAAGGCCGCCGGGTTCGTGGCTCTCGTCCAGCTGATCTTCGTCGGTTTCTGGGGACGCTCCGACGTGTATGAACCGTTGCTGTGGGTGTTGGCTGCTGCGTCGATGACGGTCGGAAACCTGATCGCACTTCGTCAGACCAACATGGTTCGCATGATGGCCTACTCGGGGGTCGCCACCGCCGGTTACATCATGGCGCCGTTGGCCATCGCGGGTGACAGTGTCACGGTGGGGGATGAGGCGCTTCGAGCCGTCGTCACCTATCTCGTCATCTATGCCGCCATGAACCTCGGAGTGTTTGGCGTCATCTTGGCCATTGCTCGCAAGACCAAGTCGGCGGAGATCTCCAGCTACAGCGGACTCTTCGGTTATGCCCCCGGTCTGACGGTGGCCATGACGATCTTCTTGATGTCTCTGGCCGGAATTCCGCCGCTCGGTGGTTGGTGGGCGAAGTTTGCGATCTTCAAGGCATTGGCGGCCGCAGATTCGTTTGCTGGATGGAGCCTCGCCGTCGTGGCAGCGGTCAACTCGGTCGTTGCGTTGTACTACTACCTGAGCGTCCTGCGAACCATGTGGGCCGACGACGCACCCGATGGCGACGTCGTTCCAATCCGCTTGCCGGCCTCCCTGGTAGCGGCGATGGCGCTCACGGCGATCGCTACGGTGGCCTTTGGTGTGTGGCCGCCACTCGTCGACGGTGTTGCTGACGTGACCCTTCTCGGAGCAGGCGGCTGAACATCGAGCTCACGCCGCTCGATCAACTCGTCCGCGAAGAAGTCGCCCGCGCGGGCCGGTTTCCGTACAGCTCACTGATCGAGTTCGCGTTGTATCACCCGGAGTACGGCTTCTACTCCTCGGGTGGCCACGCGGGTCGACGCGGCGACTTTCTCACCAGCCCCGAGGTCGGACCGCTCTTCGGACACGTTGTCGCCAATGCGCTGGATGCGGAGTGGGAACGTCTTGGTCAGCCGGACTCGTTCACCGTCATCGACTATGGCGCCGGTCCAGGGACCCTTGCTCGCTCGGTGTTTGCTGCATCACCTCGATGCGCTGAGGTGATGCGTTACATCGCTGTCGAACGATCCGAGATGCAACGAGCCCTGCACCCGGAATTCGTGCTCAGCGTCGACGAAGACGAGATCAGGGCATCGGAACTCTTCGCGTCGAAACCCGTCGGGGTCGTGATTGCGAACGAGTTGCTCGACAATCTTTCGTTCGCCCCGGTGACCCGGGTCGAGGGGCGGCTGCACCTGCTCGATGTAGTCCTCGATGGCGACAGGCTGGCGACTACGCCAGCTCTCGGTGCACTCGACAATGTCGAATCGTTCTTCGACGCATCGGTCTCACAGGCCGTCCTTCAGGCGGAGGCTGCTTCCTGGTTTGGTGCGATGCGCTCCACCCTTCGACGAGGCCGCATACTCGTGATCGACTACGCGCGGGTTCGAAGCATCGACGTCGAGATCAGAACCTACGCGGATCACGGACGTGCCGGCGACCCACTCGAGGCCCTCGGAACGAAGGACATCACGGTCGACGTAGATCTGGAGCAGCTGCAACGCAGGGTTGGTCCTGCGGACCAACTCTCCACGCAGGCCGAGTGGCTGCGTTCGCACGGGATCGATGCGCTGGTCGAGGAAGGCCAACGAATGTGGAAAGCCGGAGCGTCCACCGGCTCGCTCGAGGCACTCAAGGCCCGAAGTCGCGTTCGAGAGGCGGAGGCCTTGACGGAGACCGAGGGACTCGGTGGTTTCACGGTCGCAGAGTGGGTCATCGCCTGAATCGTCGTTGCTTGTGAAGACTTTCTCAAGCATCTGTGGGGTTGCGTCGTTAGTATCTCCATATGACCACCCCAACCCGCACCCCACTCGAGGTGGGACTCACCGATCTTTCGATCGGCGAGTATTCGGTGGGCTTGGCCCCGAGTCGATCGAGTGAGCAACTCGTACAGGCGTATCTCGAATTGATCTCGCTGGTTCGTCAGGACCATCCCGAATACCTTCGCCATGAAGACATCGACACGCTCGTGGTGGCAACCCACCTCGACCGTTCATTCATCGAAAACCGTGTGAAGGCCCACCTCGCCGCCTAGGACAGAACCGCCTCGCGAACTTTGCGGGGATCAGTCAGCCGCTGGTCACCCGGCGGCAACGCGCGATGTCTCGGAAGTTCTTGGATGTCGACCACCTGAGCGGGTGAAACTAGTGTCCCTGTAGTTGTTCGAGTCATCAGGGGAGATGCCATGTCGGAGCCAACCATCGAGGTCTACGAGGTTGAGGAACGTCGGTTCCCGCCGTCTGCTGCATGCAGGGATGCTGCGCTGACCTCGGACATGTCGCTCTACGACGAGGCCGAGGCCGACTATGAGGCGTTCTGGGCCCGGCAGGCTCGGGAACTGCTGACGTGGCGCAAAGATTTCACCTCGGTGCTCGAGTGGGATCTTCCGTTCGCGAAGTGGTTCAGCGATGGACAGCTCAACATGAGCGAGAACTGTCTCGACCGCCATGTTGAGGCCGGACGAGGAGACAAGGTTGCCTACCACTGGGAAGGCGAACCCGGCGATGTCCGAACGCTGACATATGCCGATCTGCTGACCGAGGTCAAGAAGTTCGCCAACGTGTTGCTGGGGCTCGGTTTGGAGAAGGGTGATCGGGTCGCCATCTACATGCCCATGATCCTGGAACTTCCGATCGCGATGCTCGCGTGCAGTCGAATCGGTGTTGCCCACTCGGTCATCTTCGGTGGTTTCAGCCCCGATGCGATCAAAGATCGCTGTGAGGACGCCGACGCACGACTCGTGATCACTGCGGATGCGGGATATCGCCGTGGCGCTCCGTCTGCGCTGAAGGTCAACGTCGATGCTGCGCTCGTCGACGGCGCGCCGACCGTCGAGAACGTGATCGTCGTGAACCGGTGTGACACCGATGTCGAGATGGCCCCCGGGAGAGATCATTGGTGGCATGACCTCATGGCCGACGCATCGCAAGACTGTCCTGCCGAACCCATGGATGCCGAGCAGCTCTTGTACCTGCTCTACACGTCTGGAACAACCGCCAAGCCCAAGGGCATCATGCACACGACTGGCGGCTACCTCACGCAGGTCGCGTTCACGCACAAGTATGTGTTCGACATCGATCCCGAAAACGATGTCTATTGGTGTGCAGCAGATATCGGCTGGGTGACCGGGCACAGCTACATCGTGTACGGACCGCTGACCAACGGCGTGACGAGCGTGATGTACGAAGGCACACCCGACACTCCCAGAGAACAGGATCGCTCGGGTGATGATCGGGCCTCGTGGTCGAAGGACCGACTTTGGGACATCATTGCTCGGTACGGAGTGACGCAGTTCTACACCGCTCCGACCGCGATTCGCACGTTCATGAAGTGGGGCGAAGGTGAGCTCGAGGGACATGATCTTTCATCACTTCGAATCCTCGGAACGGTAGGAGAGCCGATCAATCCCGAAGCGTGGATGTGGTACCACGAACACATTGGTGGCTCCGGACTTCCGATCATGGACACGTGGTGGCAGACCGAAACCGGCGGTCACATGATCACCCCTCTCCCCGGCGTGACCACGACCAAACCAGGTTCCGCCTGCCATACCATCCCCGGGGTGTTTGCCGAACTCGTGGACGACGACGGGAATCCGGTCGAGGTCGGAGGCGGGTATCTGACGATCAGCCGGCCCTGGCCATCGATGCTTCGAGGCATCTGGGGTGACCCTGATCGTTATGCCGAGACCTACTGGAGTCGTTTCCCGGGTCGCTACTTCGCAGGCGACGGCGCAAAGATCGATGAGGACGGCTATCTGTGGCTGCTCGGCCGAGTCGATGATGTGATGAACATTTCTGGCCATCGAATCTCGACGACGGAGGTCGAGTCTGCCCTCGTCGATCATCCCGCGGTTGCAGAGGCGGCCGTCGTCGGGGCAACCGACGATACGACCGGTCAGGCCATCGTGGGATACACGATTCTTGTTGGCACCGCGGAGGCGAGCGACGAGCTGCGAACCGAGCTGCGAGCCCACGTTGCCAAGAAGTTGGGTCCGATCGCTCGTCCACGAGATGTCTTCCTCGTTCCTGATCTTCCAAAGACGAGAAGCGGGAAGATCATGCGTCGTCTGCTTCGAGATGTCGCGGAAGGAAAGGTGCTGGGTGACACCACCACCCTCGCCGATGAGACGGTGGTCGAAGCCATCCGATCCGGCGCAGCAAGCAGCGACGAGGAATAGCGCCAGAGATGTCGTTGATCGACGTCATTTCTCCGCGAGAACGTTCGGTCGGCGACAGCACGGTTCGGCGGGTGCTGCCCGTGGCTCGGAGAAGGATGGTCGGGCCGGTGGTGTTTCTCGACATCATGGGCCCAGAAGTCCTGGGGCCGGGCCACGCGGTCGACATCCCTGAACATCCACACATCGGCCTCTCGACGCTGACCTATCTGCTCGATGGACGGCTGCAACACCGTGATTCCACGGGTGCGCAACAAGTCATCGACCCGGGTGACGTCAACTGGATGACAGCAGGATCGGGAGTGACCCACATCGAGCGAAGCCACCCAGATGACCTCGACAACGATGTACTCCTTCGCGGAGTCCAGATTTGGGTTGCGCTTCCCGAAGATGGACAGGACGTCGAACCATTTTTTGCCCACGTGGGCAAGGCCGAACTCCCTGTCCTGCAGATGCAGTCAGCCACGATTCGGCTGATTGCTGGCACGGCATGGGGCGAGACCTCGCCTGTTCCGGCCTCGTCACCGATGGTCTTGGCCGATGTTTCTCTCGACGGATCCGGTGTGTTGCGGTTGGGCGATGAACACCACGATCGCGCCATTCTTCCGCTCGAAGGCGAAATCGTTGCCGCCGACCAGTCCTTGTCTCCTGGACACCTTGGGGTCTTCGCGCCGGGGGAGGAGGCTCTGATCAGTGGATGGGGTCGCGCTCTATTACTTGGGGGTGAGCCTCTCGGCGAGCGGCATATCTCGTGGAACTTCGTCCACAGCGACAAGTCGCGAATCGAGGAAGCGCAGGCAAGGTGGGACGCGGGAGGTTTTCCCCGGACTCTGCCCTGACCGCGTGGTGGAATAGGGTCGTGTCCGCCTTCGTTGACATATGGAGAACAACTGTGGAGCGAAGCACGCGTCTCCACCGGAAGTGTGGAGAACAATAGTGAGTGAGTCTGCATTCAAGAACACGACCAAGACCTTCGCCTTGCTGGCGTTGCTTGGGGGCCTGTTCGTCGTGGTTGGCGGGGCGGCCGCCGGCACGAGCGGTGCTTCGCTCGGCTTGGTCTTCGGCCTCGTCATGGTCGGTGGCAGCTACTGGTTCAGCGACAAGATCGCCATCAAGTCAGCAAAGGCCGTGCCCGCCGACCGGGCGCAGTTTCCCGAGTATTGGGAGATCATGGAAGATCTTTCGACGCGGGCAGAGATGCCGATGCCGAAGCTCTACATCTCGCCCAATCCGCAGCCGAACGCCTTCGCAACCGGTCGCAATCCCAACAACGCCGCCGTTGCCGTCACTCATGGTCTGCTTCAGCACATGACGTGGGATGAGGTCAGAGGTGTGCTGGCTCACGAACTCGCGCACATCCGAAACCGAGACATTCTCATCGGGTCGGTCGCTTCTGCGATCGGCATGGCGCTCACGTTCTTGGCCCGCATGGCGATGTGGGGCGGGATGTACGGCGGACGCCGAAGCGATCGCGATGGCAATCCAATTGCCGCACTCGCGCTCATCATTCTCGCTCCGCTCGCGGCGTCGTTGATTCGCTCGGCGATCAGTCGGAGTCGCGAGTTTCAAGCGGACGCTTCAGCAGCCCGCCTGCTGGGCACCGGCGAACCCCTCGCGCAGGCTCTCGAACGCCTCGAGCTCGCTGCCTCGAATCATCTGGAGCCCGCCATGCATGTGAATCCGGCCCAGGCGTCCAACTACATCATCAACCCCCTCAAAGAGGAGCTGCGCAACGACCTGGGTGGGTTTGGGGGCTTCGGCAAAATGTTCTCCACACATCCGCCGACCCAGGCCCGAATCGCTGCACTTCGTTCAGACTCGTGGCGATAGTGAGCGACTACGACGACGAGGATCTTCCGTATCCGACTTCGCCGGGTCGGGTGCGCATGATGCGCATCCTGGCCCTTGGACTTGGCCTGCTCCTGTTTCTCATCATGGTGATGGCGCTCGCTCTCTGAGTTTCCAGCAGGGTGGCACCTCGTCGTTGTTCGGCTACGATTTCGGGTCGAGGGTCGGTGCCCGAGCGGCCAAAGGGAACGGGCTGTAAACCCGTCGGCTATGCCTACGTTGGTTCAAATCCATCCCGGCCCACGCAAGAGAGTCGCCCTGGGAGATAACTCCCAGGGCGATCTCACTTTTTGAGCGGGGCGCGTGAATCGTTGATGAACGGCTAGGTTTTTCTTTCCGAAGACCCGAAGGGAACCGTCATGCCATCATTCGATGTCGTCTCCGAAGTTGACATGCAAGAGATCCGAAACGCGATCGATCAAGCGGCCCGCGAGATCGCTCAACGATTCGACTTCAAGAACACGAATTCATCGGTCGAGCTCGGTGAGGACGAGATCAAGATGGCGTCGATCAGCGAGGATCGCCTTGCAGCGCTGCGCCAGGTGGTCGAGGAGAAGCTCGCCAAGCGGAAGGTCTCGATGAAGGTCCTCGACTATGGGACGGTCGAGCAAGCATCGGGGAACACCGTGCGCCAATCGGCATCGCTCATCTCTGGAATCTCGTCGGATAAGGCCAAGGAGCTGAATAAGACAATCAAGGCACTCGGGATCAAGGGCATCCAGTCATCGACACAAGGTGATCAGCTCCGCGTGAACGGCAAGAAGCGGGATTCGCTGCAAGAGGTGATCACTGCGCTCAAGTCGCAAGATCACGGCATCCCGTTGCAGTTCAACAACTTCAGGGATTGATCGGCCTCTGGTCGAAGAGGCCTTTGACATAGTCCACCGTGGTTGCAGGGTCGAGGGACTCGGCCTCGGCGAGGTTCCAATCGGTGTGGTCGTAGCCGTTTTGTTTCTGCCATTCATGCGTCATCGGCCGAAAGACTTCGACGTCGATACTCGTGAACCAGTTTCGCCACTCTCCATGTGTGCTGCTGCGTGAGACTCGACTCTCGGTCGGTCGAACGACACCCGCAGCGATGTCGAAGCCGAGATAGTCGTTCACGCCGTCGAACTTCCCGTCGACGTAGTCCTCGTATGTAAGGAGATGGAACTGGTCACCGATGCGGCGGTGGAATCCAGTGGCGCGGTCGAGCGAACGGACGTAGTGCGACATCAGATCGCTTCGAGTCAGCCGCCACCAGGCATTGACGAGCCGTACGAACGGCATCTCGGCAGGCTGCCGGGTCTTGCGGCCGAGCACGGCAAGCCATTTCTCGCGTTGGTCATGGTCGAGGCGGTCGGCCTTGTTGTAGCTGTCGTACAGCAGGTGCGAAACGATGCGATCGCGTGGGTCTCTCACGATGAAGATTCGTTTGTCGAAGTGATCGAGAAGTTCGTTCTCGTTAGCTTTCCAGTTGAGAAGGAGCTTCTTGACCACGAGCGATGATGGACCGAGGTCCGAAGCGGTCATCTGCACCGGTTCAAACAATTCGGCCGGCGAACCCAGCGCGGAGGAAACACTTCGCAACAAGGCGGTCGTGCCGCTCTTTCCCTCTCCGACGATGAGAACACGCATCAGAGCAACACCTGCATGACCGAGACGTCGAGCCATCTCCCGAACTTTCGACCAACTTCTCGCTCGACCCCAACCAGTTCGAACCCCATTTGCTCGTGCAGTTCCAGGGACGCTTGTTGGCTATCAGCGATGCGGGCGATGATCGAATGAAACCCATGGGATTGTGCGGTGGCGATCAGATCGATCATGAGAAGTCGGGCAATCCCTTGGCGGCGATGAGCTACCGAAACGTACACCGAGGATTCGACCGTTGTGCTGTACGCGGGTCGAGCGCGAAAGGGGGAGAGCGACGCAAAACCGGAGACGGTGCCGGCGTCGTCGACTGCGACGAGCACGGCGTGGGCGCCCGAGCGTTCGATCTGCCAGGTGCGCTGCTCGTCGAGTGAGCGCGGCGTGAGATCGAACGTGGCAGTCGATTCCAGCACCTCGACGTTGTAGATCGCTGCGATCGCCTCTGCATCAGCCAATTCAGCGGGACGTACGTGCACGTCGTCGAAGCTACACCGTCGAGGTCGTGTCGGAAGCTACTGCCTCAGCGATAATTGGCTCCACGTCGATCTCGTGGTCGGTGATCAACAATGCATCTCCGCCGACTGCCTCGACCGCAGCCCATTTCGTGACCACCATGTCGGCTGATTCGAGGATCACCTGGCGACGGTGGGACGCACGCAGTAGAAGCTCGCGCATCACGTCGTGGTATTGCATTGGCACCGAATCGAATATGTCGTCGACCAACAAGGGGACTCGTTCGGCGGGGAACTTCCGGTTGAGTTCGGCCAGCAGAGAGGCAAAGCCGACGAGAAGGGACGTGTCGCCTTGAATCTCGACAGGCTCGTTGTCGATCAACCGCAGATGGCTCGAGAGTTCCTCGATCCGTGGGCGGTCCGAGAGAAGTACCGAAGGGCTCGAGTTGCCGGCAATGCTGCGCCAGGTGGCGTGGCTGTCGGCGAGGGACTGCTCGGCTGCTCGTCGATTCCGGCTGAGGTCGTGGGTGTCGAAAAGTTCTCCGACCCGACCGAGTTGCACGTCGAGCGCTTGGCCCATGATGTCGCCCGAATCAGCGTTGACGTTCTTGTTTTGATATCGGCCGACGGCGGCCAGGGCCATCGAGACGGCACACAGGAGCGCACCAAGGATCAAGCTCGTGCTGGCGGCGACCGCAATGCCGAGCACAACGATGAACATGGCGGCGATTCCGAACGTGCGCACCTTTTGTTCTTCTTCGACGCTCTCTTCGATCTGCTGGCTGAGTGATTCCTCGAGGGATTCTCGTTCTCGAATCGAGTTCGAGAGATCACTACGTCGATCGTGGGTTTCGCTGAGGGCTCGCTCATCGCTGGTGATCTTTGCGGCGAGCTCGAAGAGTTGATCGAGCGGCGTCTGGGCCAGTTGAATGAGATCGCTATCGCGGTCGACCCGGGCGCGCAGTCGGTCGACGGTCACGTGAAACAATTCGACGTGTCCGAGCATGTCTTGGGGATAGTTGAGCTGCCCGATGATTCCAAGACCACGATCTTCGGGGCGGATGGCGAGTTTGGTTTTGCTGTGAAAAAGGGACGTCACACCTTCGCCCGTTCGCACCGCTGTGACGGAGTCACCGAACTCCGTGCGCACCTCGACTGCCGTTCCGGGGTGGGCGTACAGTGCGTTCAGGATTCGTTCGTACGCTTCCCGGCGTCGAGTGGTGTCGCTGCTGCTGATCACCGTCAGACGTTCATGGAGATCCAAGGTCTTTGGACCCTCTGAAGATTCGGTGATTACTCGGTCAATCCACACAGTGCAATCGTCGGCATGTCCGAGGCCGGGTTTGAGACAAAGTTGGAGGTTTTCATGCGGCGCGCGAACTGGCATGCTTTACAGCCGGGTATGACGTACCCGTTTGCTCCCTTAGCTCAGTCGGTAGAGCGTCTCCATGGTAAGGAGAAGGTCGACAGTTCAATTCTGTCAGGGAGCTCAGCTTCACCGCTTGCCGGTGTGCATGGCGACGTAGCTCAGTTGGTCAGAGCGCTCGACTCATAATCGAGAGGTCGACAGTTCAAGTCTGTCCGTCGCTACTGAATTTCCCGCTCGTCGGCGAAGCCCGGGTGTTACCGCGAGTCGGATGTGCTTGGCCCGCCTGATATCGTCAGTATGTTCAAGCAACAGAGGGCGTTAGCTCAATTGGTAGAGCACCGGTCTCCAAAACCGAAGGTTGCGGGTTCAAGTCCCTCACGCCCTGCAAAAGCCGCAATGGCAATATTCACGATTAAAACTGCTGGCTGACCGCTGGCGGAGGAAACTCCTGTGTCCCAACCAATGAACCGAGAACAACGGCGCATGCTGAAGAAGCAGGGCCAGGAAGTCACCGAGGACGGCCAGGTCATTCAGACCAAGTCCGAAGGTGGCAGCGGTGGAGGGAGCGGCGGTCGCGTCACCACAAAGGGCGGCGAGGGCGGCGGCGATTCCCCGAGACGTAAACGTGAACCTGTTGCGGCCGAAGAACGGACGGGCCCTGTCCAGTTTGGCCGTGAAGTCCGATCCGAGCTGCGCAAGGTCTCATGGCCCAACCGCACCGAGGTCATCAACTATTCGCTCGTCGTGTTGTTCACCGTCATTGTTCTGACGCTGTTCATCGGCGCCATCGACTGGGTGTTCTCCACGTTCGTTCTCGAATTGTTCGAGCCGCGATCATGAGCGATATCGAGATCACCCCCGAAGAAATCACAGAGGAAACCGTGGACGCCGTCGAAGCCGATGTCGAAGAGGTCGAAGTTGCGGATTCTGCAACTGACCAAGCAGAGAGCGTCACCGAGCCCGAAGAAGTCACCGATGTTGCTGAAGTTGGCGACGTAGTTGCTGACGTTGAGGTTGTTGCCGACGACGCAGCCGTCGAGACCGCAGCAGTACCCGAGGCCGATCTCGCACAAGCCGACGTGGCCGACGAAGACGAGCTGTTCGTCGAAGAGGCAGCACCGCGTGCGCGCAGTCCATTCGACCGCCCAGGTCGCTGGTACGTGGTCCACACACAGAGCGGCCACGAGAAGAAGGCACAGCAGAACCTCGCAGCTCGAACCGCATCCATGAACATGGAAGAGCGGATCTACGAGAGCGTCATCCCAATGGAAGACGTCGTCGAGTTCAAGAACGGCAAGAAGGTCGTCGTCCAAAAGAAGATGTTCCCCGGCTACCTGCTGGTGCGGGCCGAGCTCGATGATGACGCATGGTACGTCGTTCGCAATACGCCGTCCGTGGTGAACTTCGTCGGTTCGGGTGGAAAGCCGTCACCGTTGACGCGACGCGAGGTCGAGAACTTCCTCGCGGACAAAGAAGAGGGCGCGGAAGCAACGCCGACCAAACGGACCAAGGCACGCCTCGAGTACGAAATGGGCGAGACCGTTCGTGTCAAGGAAGGTCCGTTCGCGGACTTCAGTGGCGAGATCGTCGAGATCAACGAGGACCAGCTCAAGGTCAAGGTCCTCGTCAACATCTTCGGCCGTGAAACGCCCGTCGAACTCGAATTCTCCCAGATCGCTCGCTTATAAGCGTTACCGAATGCCCAGCGGCAGTCCGAAGCTGCGAAGCCGGTTCGGACGAAAAGGCGCCTGCGCTCCGCAGGTCGGTCGAGGCGCCCCAGGCGCCGGATCCGGCCACGCGGCGAATGCAGGTTGCGCGGCGCACCCACCACCGGCAGAATGGTCCGTCGGTCATACACCTCTCGAACCGAACACGTACTCCAGGAATTCACATGGCAAAGAAACAAGTCTCCGCAGTCGTCAAGATCCAGATTCCCGCGGGGCAAGCATCCCCAGCGCCGCCAGTCGGTACCGCACTCGGTCCCCACGGCGTTGCGATCATGGACTTCTGCAAGGCGTACAACGCACAGACCGAAGACAAGCGCGGGCAGATCATCCCGGTCGAGATCTCGATCTATGAAGATCGCAGCTTCACCTTCATCACAAAGACGCCGCCGACGGCGTTCTTGATCCGCCAGGCCGCAGGTCTCGAGAAGGCCGCTCAAGAGCCCGGTCGCGAGACCGCCGGATCGGTCAGCGCGGCGCAGGTCAAAGAGATCGCCGAGCTCAAGATGCCCGATCTCAACGCCAACGACATCGAAGGCGCAATCCTTCAGGTCGAGGGCACCGCCCGTTCGATGGGCATCGAAGTCAGCTAAGGAACACCGTCTCCGTACGAACACCTCACGTGCGGGACTTACCAACGAGGGAGCCATCATGGCGTTTGGAAAAAAGTATCAGAATGCTGCTCGGGCCTATGACCGTGAGCGCATGCACAGCATCGAAGAGGCCGCACTCACCGTCGGCGGGTTCCCGAAGCGGAACTACGACGAGACCGTCGACTTGGTTGTTCGTCTCGGCGTCGACCCTCGCAAGGCCGAAGAGATGATCCGTGGCACCGTGTCGCTGCCTGCGGGTACCGGTAAGGCCGTACGGGTTGCGGTGTTTGCTTCCGGCGACGCAGCGCAGGCTGCACGTGATGCGGGTGCCGAGTTTGTTGGCGCCGATGATCTCGCTGAACAGATCGAAGGCGGCATGCTCGACTTCGACGTCACCATCGCAGCGCCTGACATGATGCCCATCGTCGGCAAGCTGGGCCGGGTTCTCGGTCCACGAAGCCTCATGCCGAACCCGAAGACCGGAACGGTCACTCCCGACGTGGCCAAGGCCGTCGAAGAATTCAAGGGTGGCAAGGTCGAGTTCCGCACAGACAAGTTCGCCAATGTGCACGTACCCGTCGGCAAGGTCAGCTTCTCGACCGATGACCTCACCAAGAACATCGGCTCGGTCATCGATGAGCTGCGCCGCATGAAGCCTGCTTCGGCCAAGGGTCAGTACATCAAGAAGGCAAGCATTTCTTCGACCATGGGACCCAGCGTCAAGCTCGACGTCTCTGGTATGTAGTCGATCACGAATCACGATCGTTGAAGAAGCGCCGGGCTCTACGAGCCCGGCGCTTCTTCGTTTTTTTTGCAGCGCTCTTCCGCTCCGATGCTGCTTCCGCCGAAGGGTTGCGGGCTACCGAATGGCGATGGTGCTCACGAGTTGCGCCTCCAACGTGTCGATACGGTCCGCTTGCGTAGCCCCGACCGACCACAGCACGATGAGGACCGGATCCTCGCCCGCAATTGGTATGTGAATGAAGCGATAGGTGAAGCGGTTCAAGATCACATTCCCGGTGAACGCACTGCCATCGCTGCGCTCGATCGCCGTGCTGTAGAAGTAACAAGGTCGGACGACAACCGGGCACGGTGGATCCTCAGCCTCCGTGAAGGGAGCTGCAGCGTCGACCACGAAGTCGATGGCGCGTGCAGGGAGGCCATCAACGGTGGTTTGCCGGTCGTCGGACACGATGATGTTCGCCTCGGCTATCCAGCGATCGAGATCGTTCCCATCGATTCCTTCGAGCGGCCATAGGTCCAGATCCGTGGTCGTGACTCCGGCAAAGAACTCGGGCACTCGCTGCATGGCGATCCCGAAGTTTTCGGTGGCCTGTCTATCGTGAGTGAGCGAGAGGTAGTCGTCACGAAGGGCGACGACTTCGAGCTCGACGGGTAGGAAGAACGTTGTCGGCCGGCCCAAAAGCTCCGTCAGGTACGTAGTGTTCGCAGGTACCTTCCCAACGGCCGGGATATCCGCGCCGCTTGGGCCAACGGCCTCCGGTTCGAGTGCCGTTGTCTGGGGTGGCTCTGGCTCGGTGACAGGAGTATCGGTCTCGGTCGATACATCCGATCCGTTCTCATCACCGGCGAACTGCAATGCGGCGATCGTCCCAATGACGAGAAGAAGCGCTGCTGCTACAGCGAGTAGGAGCGGTCGATTCTGACCCGGTTTTTGTTCGTCCTTCATCAACATGATGTCCACTTCCTGGTATTCGTCCGCCGATCGGTGCGACCGGTGGAGTTCGTCCGCTACGGGTAGTCCATTCAGCGAGCCATACGAATGGATTGTCTCGTCGAGCGTTATGGGCCTTTGGTCGGCCGCGATCTGCCGGCCGTATCCACGAAGCTGATCGGTGAGATCGATGGTCATGCCTTCACTCCGATTTGTGCTCGTAGTTGACTCATTCCTCGTTCTGCATGGGTTTGGACTGTCGACTTCGACACGCCGAGCAGCTCGGCAACTTCGCTCATCGTCCATTCGAAACAATGCAGCAACATGACAACCGACCGCTGTTGCTCGGGAAGCACACCTAGAGCTGACGGAAGAGCTGGTTCGACCAGCGGCGCACGTTCACGGTTGACCTCGGGAAGGCCGATCGGCGGACGTCTCCGCAATTTCTTGCGCTGTCGGTCGCGCGCAACGACGAAGACATACCCCGTGGGGTTCGACATCTGCCGAACCTTCTCCCAGTGTTCCCAACTGTAGGAAAGCGCATCAAGGGCGGCTTCCCGACCGGTATCAGGACCGAAGGTCGCGGTCATCGCCTGGCGCAATCGCGGCTCGACGCGTGCGAAGAACGCCTCGAAGGACTCGCTGGTTCCCTCCTCGTGTCGCTCCATCTCGGTTCTCCCCTGGGAATGCCGTACATACCATGAAAGATGCGAGTCGCCACTTCGTACGACACAAGGCCTGAGAAAGTTGTCGCGGCGGTCCGTCGAAGAAGATGGTTGTGATCGGCTGTGGTGGCGCTAGCCTTTCACCGCTACACAAATCGCATATCTTGCCCGAGACCTCCGGCGGTCGCCTCACAGCGACAGAAGTCCAGAGTAGGTGATCTGACAGAGCAGCCTCATTTCGGCTGCTCCGGACGTTCGCCGTTTCCGGTGAGCGTCCGTTTCGGTTTTGGCCGGTTCGGCCAACAAGAGGAGTCAGAAACATGGGAGAACCACGAGCAGACAAGGTCGCAGTGGTAACCGAGGTGAAGGAAAAGCTCGAGGCCGCTGACGGCATCGTGCTCACCGAGTACCGCGGCCTCGACGTGCCGGCAATGGCCGAACTTCGTCACAGCCTCACCCCCGCTGGAGGCGAATACAAGATCTACAAGAACACGCTCGTCAAGCTTGCAGCCAATGAGCTTGGCCTCGATCTCGATGAACTCCTCGTTGGCCCGACCGCTCTCGCCTTTGTCGGCGAGAAGGCCGATGGTTCAAAAGGGGACCCAGCCGCTGTCGCCAAGGCGCTGAAAGAATACAGCAAGACCAACGACAAGCTCGTCATCAAAGGTGGTCTGCTCGACGGCAAGGCCGTCACCGCCGAGGAAATCAAGGCGATCGCCGATCTGCCATCTCGCGAGACCATGCTGAGCGAGTTCGCCGGTGCGATGGAGAGCATCCTCGGCGACTTCGCTGGTGTGCTCGATGCCAAGCTCCAAGAGTTCGTTGGATGCATGGACGCACTCATCGAAAAGGGCGGCCCCTCAGGTGGAGCCGGCGAATCGGCACCAACCGATGCAGCCCCAGCGGAAGCCAGCGCCGATGACGCGTCAGGCGACAGCGACGAAGAAGCTGCGAGTGACAGCGACGAAGTCGCTGCGAGTGACAGCGAAGAAGAGTAAGTCCCCAACACCCGTTCGTATCCAAACCCAACAGAGTCTGCAAGACCGAAGAAGAGGAGAGCTGAAATGGCTACCAAGGAAGAAATTCTCGAAAGCATCGAGAACATGACCGTTCTTGAGTTCAAGGAACTCATTGACGATTTCAAGGAAAAGTTCGACGTCACCGCTGCGGCACCCGTGATGATGGGTGGCCCCGCTGCTGGCGGCGGCGAAGCTGCAGCTGAAGATGATCAGTCCGAGTTTGACGTCATCCTGACCGCCGCTGGCGACAAGAAGATCGGCGTCATCAAGGTCGTTCGCGAGATCACCGGTCTCGGCCTCAAGGACGCCAAGGACCTCGTCGACGGAGCCCCAAAGCCTGTCCTCGAAAAGGCCTCGAAAGACGATGCAGAAAAGGCCAAGGCTTCGATCGAAGAAGCCGGCGGATCTGTCGAACTGAAGTAATACCCCGCGTCAGCCACGTACCGGCTGACCTCTTGTTGGATCGATCCGACGGCAGCTCTGATCATGGGGCGCCGGCGGATCGATTCAGTTAATGCCCTTGACCTGACCACTGGCGATTCGTTACCGTTTGGCCAGTGCCCCCCACCGGGGGTGCTGTTCTTGCGTGCGCGCTTGCCCTTTGTATGACTGTGCCGCTAGGCTGCCCAGTTGTCGTGGCGTTTTTGGTGTAGTGGCCGAAGTGCGTGCCTTTTTGGCGTGCTAGGTCCTCCGCGCCTTTTCCGTGACGACGATGCCCGACGTCGCCCTCCGTCGCACCAGGAGAACTCGTGTCCTCACGCTCTGTTGCCCTCGACCGTTATTCCTTCGGAAACATCGAAGAAACGCTCGAACTACCCGATCTGATCGCCGTTCAGCGCGAATCTTTTGTTTGGCTTCTCGCCGAAGGTCTTTCCGAGACCTTTCGCGACATCAGTCCAATCAAGGACTTCTCTGAAACACTTCAGCTCGAGCTCGAGTTCGATCCAAACGATGAGGACCTGCGGCCACCGCCGAAGTTCTCGGTCGAGGAGTGCAAAGAGAAGGACATGACCTACAGCGCGCCGATCTTCGTGCGCGCCCGGTTCATGAACTCCAACACCGGCGAGATCAAAGAGCAGACCGTCTTCATGGGCGACTTCCCCATGATGACCGATCGCGGCACCTTCGTGATCAACGGCACCGAGCGTGTCGTGGTGTCTCAGCTCGTCCGCTCGCCTGGTGTCATCTTCCAGCCGGGCGAACGCTACCGCTTGCGTAACCTCTCAAAGCACCAGCTCGTCACCGGTACCATCCACCCGTATCGCGGCGAATGGATCGAATTCGACGTCGAACAAAAGCCGGGCAAGGACGTCACCGCGGGAACCCGCGTTGCTCGTAAGCGTCGCCTCAGCCTCTTCGTCCTCCTTCGTGCACTGGGCTTCGACGAAGAGAACGCCCCCGGATTCCTCGACAAGTTCGTCGATCACTTCGACTTCCTCGAGGGCCAGTGGGAAAAGGATCGTGAGCTTGCTCCGACTCAAGAAGAAGCGCTCATCGAGATCTACAAGCGTGCTCGTCCAGGCGAACCGCCATCGGCCGAGTCCGCTCGCAACTACTTCCGCAACGCGTTCTTCGAGAACCGTCGCTACGACCTGAGCCGCGTTGGCCGCTACAAGCTCAACCGCAAGCTCGGTCCAGAGATGGACCGCCTCGAAGAGCTCTTCGGCATCGAGCTCGAGCGCCCCGAGATCGATCAGTCGGTGCTCACGCAGGCCGAGGTGCTCGCCACCTGCTCGTACCTGCTGCATCTGGCCAAGGGCGAGCCGGGCTACCGCCTCGACGACCAGGATCACTTTGCGAACCGGCGAATCCGTTCGGTTGGCGAGCTCATCCAGAACCAGGTTCGTATCGGCCTGAGTCGTATGGAACGTGTCGTGCGCGAGCGCATGACCACCCAAGACGTCGAGGCGATCACACCGCAGACGCTCATCAACATCCGTCCAGTGGTCGCGGCGATCAAGGAGTTCTTCGGAACCTCCCAGCTCTCGCAGTTCATGGATCAGGTGAACCCACTCTCGGGTCTCACCCACCGTCGACGCCTTTCGGCGCTCGGCCCTGGTGGTCTGTCCCGTGAGCGTGCCGGCTTCGAAGTTCGAGACGTGCACTTCAGTCACTATGGCCGCATGTGTCCAATCGAGACGCCGGAGGGACCAAACATCGGTCTCATCGGCGCACTCGCGACCTTTGGTCGGGTGAACCCGTTCGGATTCATCGAGTCGCCATACCGCAAGGTGATCGACGGCCGTGTCACCAATGAGATCGTCTACCTGGCAGCAGATGAGGAAGAGGAATACGTCGTTGCTCAGGCCAACGCCAAGGTCGATGAGAACGGCAATTTCACCGCCGACCGGGTGCTCGTACGTCGTTCGCCGCAGGCCGCCTCGCTTCAGGACCTGCGTCTCCAGCTCGAACAGGATGTCTTCTTCGGCGCGACGACCGAGATCTCAGCGGTGCCTCCATCAGAAGTGCAGATGATGGACGTCTCGCCAAAGCAGATCATTTCGATCGCAACCGCACTCATCCCATTCGTCGAGCACGACGATGCAAACCGTGCGCTCATGGGCGCCAACATGCAGCGTCAGGCTGTCCCGCTCATTTCTGCGGAGGCCCCGTACATCGGTACGGGTGTCGAGGGTCGTGCAGCTCGCGATGCCGCAAACATGATCATTGCCGAGGACGACGGAGTCGTCACCGAACTCGATGGTCGTTCGATGACCCTCGAGTACAAGAAGCTCGGCAAGGTCGTCTACCGGCTCATGAAGTTCGAGCGTTCGAACCAGGACACCTCGATCAACCAGAAGCCTCGAGTCGTCGAGGGCGAAGCGGTCAAGAAGGGCCGCATCCTCGCAGACGGACCGTCCACCGACCACGGTGAACTGGCACTCGGAAAGAACCTGCTCGTCGCCTTCATGACGTGGGAGGGTTACAACTTCGAGGATGCGATCATCCTCTCGGAGCGCTTGGTGCGAGACGACGTGCTCACGTCGATCCACATCCACGAGCACGAGATCGATGCCCGTGACACCAAGCTCGGTCCAGAAGAGATCACTCGAGACATCCCGAATCTCTCCGACGACATCCTCGCCGACCTCGACGAGCGCGGAATCATTCGTGTCGGCGCCGACGTCAACCCCGGCGACGTGCTGGTGGGCAAGGTCACGCCGAAGGGCGAAACCGAACTCACTCCAGAAGAGCGTCTCCTTCGAGCCATCTTTGGTGAGAAGGCCCGTGAGGTGCGAGACACCTCGCTGAAGGTGCCACATGGCGAGACCGGCAAGGTCATCGACGTCAAGGTCTTCAGCCGCGACGACAACCACGAGCTGCCACCGGGTGTCAACCAGTTGGTACGCGTCTACGTGGGCCAGAAGCGCAAGATCAGCGTGGGCGACAAGCTCGCTGGTCGCCACGGCAACAAGGGCGTCATCAGCCGGATTCTTCCGGTCGAAGACATGCCCCACCTCGCAGACGGCACCCCGGTCGACATCATCTTGAACCCGCTCGGTGTTCCGTCTCGAATGAACGTTGGCCAGGTGCTCGAAACGCACCTTGGTTATGCGGCTCGTTGGGGCTGGGAGATCGACGGCGAGCAGGTCGGACTCGATCCAATCATGGGTACCGAGTTCAAGACCCGCCCGACCACACGCCCAGCAACGCTGGTGGCCACGCCATCGTTCGACGGTGCCAAGTGGGACGAAGTCGAACTCGCTGGCAAACACCCAACGATTCAGCAGATCCTGCGAAACCTGAACCCCGAGACCACCGAAGGCAAGCGCCTGGTGCAGGACGACGGTAAGCAGATGATCTACAACGGGCGCACCGGCGAGTTGTACGACAACCCGATCACGGTCGGGTTCATGTACATCTTGAAGCTGGCCCACCTGGTCGACGACAAGATTCACGCTCGTTCAACCGGGCCGTACTCGATGATCACCCAGCAACCGCTCGGCGGTAAGGCGCAGTTCGGTGGCCAGCGATTCGGCGAGATGGAAGTGTGGGCCCTCGAGGCGTACGGTGCGGCGTACTGCTTGCAGGAGCTGCTCACCATCAAGTCCGACGATGTCCTTGGCCGAGTGAAGGTCTACGAGGCGATCGTCAAGGGCGAAAACATTCCCGAACCGGGAATCCCCGAGAGCTTCAAGGTGCTGATCAAGGAGATGCAGGCCCTCTGCCTCAACGTCGAGGTCCTCGACAAGCAGGGTGCCGACGTCGAACTCCGCGAGATCGACGACGAGATCTACCGCACCGCCGAGCAACTTGGCATTGACCTTTCCCGCCCAGAACGTGGGTCGGATGAAGAAGATGCTCGCCGCGAGGCCGAGCGCGCTGCCCGGTTCGCCGGAAACTAGATGACAACACGAGACGGTTCAGGACACGGATCTGCGCATGAGAGCCCGCAGGGCTCGAACTCGCAGCGGAGGATGGCACACACATGCTTGATGTAAACGACTTTGATCAGATCCGCATTGGTTTGGCTACGGCCGACTCGATCCGTATGTGGTCCAACGGCGAAGTGAAGAAGCCAGAAACCATCAACTACCGCACGCTCAAGCCGGAGAAGGACGGACTCTTCTGCGAGAAGATCTTCGGTCCGACCAAGGACTGGGAGTGCTACTGCGGCAAGTACAAGCGCGTACGTTTCAAGGGCATCATATGTGAGCGCTGCGGCGTCGAGGTGACGCGCTCGAAGGTGCGTCGCGAACGTATGGCGCACATCGAACTGGCCGCACCCGTGGTCCACATCTGGTACCTGCGTGGAACCCGTTCGTGGCTCGCCTACCTCCTCATGGGCACCGAAGCTCGCGAAGAGCTCAAGGCAAAGCAGCTCGAGAAGGTCATCTATTTCGCGGCGAACCTCGTGACCTGGGTCGACGAAGAACGTCGCGACGAAGATCTGCCGAACCTCGAAGCCGAGATGCTGGCCGAGAAGGATGAGCTCGAGAAGGAAATGGAGCTCGAGCTCGCTCGGGTCCATGAAGACCTCGAAGCCGAGATCGCCCAGATGGAGAAGGACAAGGCCAAGGACACCGAGATCAAGGCTCGCCAGCGCGCCGTTGACAAGGACCTTGCATCCGTGCGCGAGCGCTACGAGATGGAGATCGACGTCCTCACTCGCAGCTTCGATGAGTTCAAGGGCCTCTTCGCCCGTCAGATCATCGAAGACGAGATGTTGTGGCGTGAGATGCACATCCGTTACGCCGACTACTTCGAAGGTGGCATGGGCGCAGGCTCGTTGGCCGCCCTCATCGCTCGCATCGACTTCGACGATGAAGAGGTCAAGCTCCGTGCGCAGATCGACCCCGAGGAAGGCGTCAAGCCTCTGTCGGCTCAGCGTAAGCAGAAGGCGATCAAGCGTCTGAAGATCGTTGCGGCGTTCAACCGTCGCGATGAGCGTGGAAACCGGGTCAACGACCCTCGCGCCATGATCCTCGATGTGGTCCCAGTGATTCCACCGGAACTGCGCCCAATGGTGCAGCTCGACGGTGGCCGCTTTGCGACCTCCGATCTCAACGATCTCTACCGTCGTGTGATCAACCGCAACAACCGTCTGAAGCGCCTCCTGGACCTCGGTGCACCCGAGATCATCGTGAACAACGAGAAGCGCATGCTTCAAGAAGCGGTCGATGCGTTGTTCGACAACGGCCGCCGTGGTCGTCCGGTCACCGGTCCTGGTAACCGTCCACTGAAGTCGCTGTCCGACATGCTCAAGGGCAAGCAGGGCCGCTTCCGTCAGAACTTGCTCGGCAAGCGCGTCGACTACTCGGGCCGTTCGGTCATCGTGGTCGGCCCAACGCTGCAACTGCACCAGTGCGGTCTGCCGAAGCTGATGGCACTCGAGCTGTTCAAGCCGTTCGTGATGAAGAAGCTCGTCGACACCGACGTGGCCCAGAACATCAAGTCGGCCAAGCGCATGGTCGAGCGTCGCAAGCCACAGGTTTGGGACGTTCTCGACGATGTCATCAAGGAACACCCGGTGCTCCTCAACCGTGCGCCAACGCTGCACCGTCTCGGCATCCAGGCCTTCGAGCCTGTGCTTGTCGAGGGCAAGGCAATCCAGCTTCACCCGCTGGTTTGCACCGCCTTCAACGCCGACTTCGACGGCGACCAGATGGCTGTCCACCTGCCGCTCTCGGCAGAGGCACAGGCTGAGGCCCGCGTGCTCATGCTCTCGGCGAACAACGTGCTGAGCCCGGCCAACGGCCGTCCGCTCGTCACGCCAACGCAGGACATGATCATCGGCGCCTTCTACCTGAGTCGTCTCGTGGAGAACGAAAAGGGCGCTGGTCGCACCTTCCGTGATCTCGATGAAGTCAACATGGCCTACGAGCTCGGCGATGTCGGTCTTCATGCCGAGGTGACCTACCGTCATCCTGCACTCCTCGAGACGCCGGCCAACGGCGTGGCAGCGACGTATACCTCCACGACCGTTGGACGTATCTTGTTCAACGCTGTCCTTCCCGACGACTTCCGGTTCATCAATGAGCCGATCGCGAAGGGCACGATGGGCGACATCGTCGACACGCTCGCTCGCGAGTATCCAAAGGCAGTTGTTTCGACGTCGCTCGATGGAATCAAGAACCTCTGCTATCGCTTCGCAACGCAGTCGGGCCTCACGGTCTCGATCGACGATGTGAAGACACCAGCCAGCAAGGCCGGAATTCTCGATGCACACGAGAAGGACGCTGAGAAGGTCGAAACCCAGTTCCGTCGCGGCATCATCACCGATGGTGAGCGCCGACAGAAAGAGGTCGAGATCTGGTCTGAGGCCACCGAACAGGTCAAGAACGAGATGGAGCAGGGCCTCAAGGCCGAACTCTTCAACCCGATCGACATGATGGTGACCTCGGGAGCTCGAGGAAACATGATGCAGGTCCGCCAGATTGCGGGCATGCGTGGTCTCGTCGCGAACCCTCGTGGCGACATGATTCCCCGTCCGATCAAGAGCAACTTCCGTGAAGGCCTCGCCATGCTCGAGTACTTCATTGCAACGCCTGGTGCTCGTAAGGGTCTCGTCGATACCGCACTTCGTACCGCTGACTCCGGCTACCTGACGCGTCGACTTGTCGATGTGGCACAGGAACTGATCATCAACCTCGAGGATCCGTTCGAATCCGGTGGCACGGTTCGTGGCATCTGGCTCGAAGACGTGAACCCGGAGACGGCGGGTCATCGAACGTACTTGGAGAACCGACTGCTGAGCCGTTCGCTCGCTGACGATCTGACGCTCGAGGACGGCACGGTCTACAAGGCCGGTACCGAAGTGTCCGAAGAGATGATGATCGCGATTCGCGATGACGCCACCATCGACCGAGTGCGGGTTCTCTCGCCGCTCACCGATGAATCGGAACGTGGCGTTTCGGCTGCGTGTTATGGCACGTCGCTGGCAACCGGACTCACGATCGAACCCGGCGAGGCCGTTGGAGTCATCGCTGCTCAGTCGATCGGCGAGCCTGGAACGCAGCTCACCATGCGTACGTTCCACACCGGTGGTGTTGCAGGCGGCGGCGATATCGCCGGCGGTCTGCCCCGCGTGGTCGAGCTCTTCGAAGCTCGCTCGCCGAAGGGCAAGGCCACGCTTGCGGCTACGAGTGGCATCGTGCGTGTCGGCGAAGACGATGGCAAGGGCCGGACGATTCTCATCATCGGTGACGATGGTGTCGAGGACGTCTACACGGTTCCCACCCTGGCTCGTCTCGAGGTGAACGATGGCGATGAGATCACCGCAGGTGACGCAATCGTTGAGGGTCCCCGTGATCCGAAGGAACTCATGGACATCAAGGGTGTTCGCGAGACCCAGCGTTATCTGGTTGAGGAAGTCCAGAAGGTCTACCGAGATCAGGGCGTGTCGATTCACGACAAGCACATCGAGCTCATCGTTCGCCAGATGACTCGACGCATTGCGGTGCAAGAGCCCGGAGATTCGGACTTCTTGCCCGGCGAGCGTGTCGACACCAAGGTGTACGCCGACGCCAACCGTCAGCTCGTCCAGGAAGGCAAGCGTCCCGCCGAAGGCCGCCCAGAACTCATGGGTATCACCAAGGCATCGCTGGCCACCGACTCGTGGCTCTCCGCAGCATCGTTCCAGGAAACGACCCGTGTTCTCACCGAGGCCGCGATCGAATCCAAGAGCGATGGTCTGATCGGCCTCAAGGAGAACATCATCATCGGTAAGTTGATCCCCGCTGGCACGGGCATCGCCGAGTACCGCAAGGTCGAGCCACATGCGCCCGACTACACGCCGATGGAGTTCTACAGCTCAGCCGACGAGGACGAAGACCTCGCCGACTGGTTGGCGAACCGAAGCGACACCGTCGGTTTGGTTGGCGGAGAGTAAAGCTGCCTTCCCGGGCTTCGCCCTCCAGCCGTCGCAATCCGAGCCTGACGGCTCTCGATGCTCGGCAGCTGGCCGGAGGCCGAGTCCGTTCGAACCGGCTTCGCAGCTTCGAACTCGCGAATAAGAGTTCAAATTGAGTTGACTCCCTGGCTTTGGCCGGGGAGTCTCTCGTTTTACAGGGCCGGCGGCCGATAGGAATTTCGTGAGTCTTGAAGCATGGGTGACCCTTGCGGTGCTCGGGGCGATGGTGGGTGCGCTCATCACCGGCCGAGTGTCTCCGCCGGCAGGTGTCATCGGCGCGTCCGCGTTGTTGTACGTGTTGGGCGTGACGTCGGCTGATCAGGCCTTCTCGGGCTTCTCCAATACCGCACCGATCACGGTCGCCGGTCTGTACGTGTTGGCGGGCGCCGTGGACAAGACCGGGGCGCTGGAGCCGATCGTGTCGAGGCTTCTCGGAGCACCTGGACGGGTGCGCCGCGACCTGGCTCGGTTGGTCGTGCCGTCGGCCTTCGGCAGTGCGTTTCTGGCAAACACACCAATCGTCGCGATGCTCACGCCCGCCGTGACGCGATGGGCGGACGACGAGAAACGATCAGCATCGACGTTTCTGATTCCGCTGTCGTATGCGACGATCCTCGGTGGTTCGATCACCGCAATCGGTACGTCGACGAATCTGGTCGCTTCCGGTCTGCTCGATGAATCGGGGATGGGCGCACTTGGTCTCTTCGAGCTCGCCAAGATCGGGCTGCCTCTGGCTGTTGCCGGGCTGGTGCTCATCGTGGTGCTGGCTCCGAGAGTTCTTCCTGAGCGACGACGACCACGAGATGTTCAGTCTGGGCGGTCCTTCAGCGTGGCCATGATGGTTGAAGCACAAGGCCCCATCGATGGCTTGAGCGTCGAGAAGGCCGGGTTGCGTCATCTCCGCGGTGTCTATCTGGTCGAGATCGATCGAGGGGGCACGACGATCGCCCCGGTTCGCCCAGCGCAGACCATCAGAGGCGGAGATCGACTCGTCTTCGCCGGGAGGGTGGACGACATCGTCGACCTCCAGGGAACCGCTGGCCTCGTCGCCGAGGAGTCCGATGCCGTCGATGAACTGGACAAACGCCAGGATGCCGCGTTCTTCGAGGTCGTCCTCGGGGCCAGCTCACCACTGGTTGGTCGCACCGCAGCGGAGATGGACTTTCGGTCGCGCTACCAGGGAGCAATTCTGGCCATTCACCGCAGTGGCGACCAGGTGAACGACAAACTCGGATCCGTGCGTCTTCGTGCTGGGGACACGCTGCTCGTCGTGGCCGAACGCGATTTTCGGGTTCAGTGGCGAGACACGGGTGAGTTTCTCCTCGTTTCGAGGCTCGACGCCGATATGCCAGCGGCCACGTCTCGTTCTCCCTGGGCAATAGCGGCGCTGTCACTCGTGGTGCTGCTTCCGATCCTCGACATCATGTCGGTGACCCGGGCGACGATATTGGCTGCGATTCTGGTCGTGGTCGCGGGTGTGATGCGTCCTCGCGAAGCCCGTGATGCGGTCGATGTCAATGTGGTGCTGATGATTGGCGGCGCCTTCGGGTTGGGCCAGGCCGTTTCGGTGTCAGGCCTCGGGGATCACGTTGCCGACGGTTTGCTGTCGAGCTTCGGATGGGCAGGCGCGTTCGGGGCGGTGGTGGGCGTCCTCTTGGCCACGATGGTGCTGACCGAACTCATCACCAACGCAGCCGCAGTCGCGCTGATCTTTCCCATCGCTATCGACGTCGCCGAACGATCGAACCTCGACCCCAGGCTGTTAGTGATGGGCGCCGCGGTGGCCGGTTCGGCGTCGTTCCTCACGCCGGTTGGGTATCAAACGAACACGATGGTGTATGGCCCAGGCGGATATCGGTTCTCCGACTATCTGCGATTGGGGATTCCGATGTCGTTGTTGACGATCGTCATGGTGAGTGTGCTGGTGACGGCGTACAGCTGAACCCAAAGACACTCATGACTCGACGGCACTCAGCAGTTGAGGCTGTTGCGACCTGGCCCGCCGTCACATCGGTCCGCACCAGGACCACCCGTCAGCCTGTCGGCGCCCACGCCGCCGAGAAGTCGATCATTGCCCATACCGCCATGCATGGTGTCCTTGCCGCCCTGACCGAGCAGCAGATCGGCGTGGTTACCGCCGAGCACGATGTCCTGGTGGGGCCCTCCACGGATCACATCGGCACCGGAGTTTCCGGAGAGGGTGTCGTTGCCGTGTTGGCCATTCAACCGATCTCGACCCTTGCCACCCTGAATCGTGTCGGGCCCATACCCCCCAAGCATGTGGTCGGCACCTGGCCCGCCAATCAGGACGTCGGCACCACCGGAGCCGAGAATCGTGTCATCGCCATACCCTCCACAAATCACGTCGTTGCCACCGAGGCCATTGATGACGTCATTGCCACCAAGACCATGAATCACATCGACCCCCGCTGTGCCGACGAGGCGATCCGCTCCCGAGGTGCCGATGATCGTCACTTTGCGTCCGTTGCACAAGGGCGGATTTGCGACCGGTGGTTGGGGCGGCACCACGGGGGGAGCGGGCGTCCCTGCGAGGACTCGTGTCTGATAGAAGGAGTCCTGAGCGAGCCTTCTCGCGGCCTGCAAGGAAGCGGTGCTCGAGTCCAACCACCAGTCACAGTCGTTGTTGCCCGAGGCGCGATCATCAAAGTGGAAGTACAAGATTGCGGCGAAACGATCCTTGTACTCGGCTTTCTTGAACAGCTCGCGAGCTTCGTCGATCCACGTGGCCTTCTGTCCAGTTGAACCCTCCGGTGAGCCAAACTCGGCGATGATCAGCTTCTTCGACGGGTGTCGTCGTGCGAACCGCATGAACGGTTCGAGCCCCGCTTCGAGCGATTCCCACGTGTCGTTGTTGTCCCGACACGTTGCCCAGTTGTATTCCTGCACGCTGATGTAGTCCACGACGTCATCGCCGGGATACCAGCGATCAGCGATACGGCGGTCGTTCGGGTGGATATCGCCGACCTCGAAGGACCAGGCGGTCATGATCCAGGCGAATCGCACATTACGTACACCTGCCGACTCGAACACGTCATGAAGCTTGCGAAAGGCTGCCTTGTAGTCGTCGGAATCGCCGAAACTCAGGTTCTTGGCGTGTTCGGGCTCGTGGTGGAAACCGAGCACCATCGGTTCGCCGTAGGCCTTCGCTCCCTCGGCGAGCGCCAACATCTCGTCATGAATCGTCGATCCTGGCTGGGCGTTGGCAACCTCACGCCACGGAACTTCTTGACCGTTCTCCCGTTTCGGTTTGATCGAGGCCATGAGCTCTCGATCGCCGTCACGGATCCACCGATGGAGTGGCTTGTCCTGCCCGATTGGATCATCCCAGTCGCCAAACGTTCTGACCATCGGCAGAGTTGTCCCGAGCTGCCCTTCGAGCTTCTCGATGGCGGTCTGGTTGGTCAACCCATCGATCGGGGCTGCGTACGCACCGAAAGCCACGCCGTTGCTCAGCGCATCGGCGCCCGGCGAGCCCCACGTCATGAAACCGAGGATCGCCATCACGATGGCTGCAGTCGCTGCGAACAGGCGTGATCGGTGCGATCGAACTGCGGCCTGAAGTTTCATCTGTGTGCTCCTCGTAACCCAACCCGCAGGCAGATGGTACGGCTTCGTCACACAAATGTAATGTCGGCCGGACTTCTTGCCACGCTGGGTGGAACCGGAGCTGTTACCGGTCGAAGGGGTTCAACCAGGGATCGTTGCTGATCTCGAGCCACGCCTCGTAGGACTCGGCGGAGGTGTCGACGCGCCAGTCCTGGTGCCCAAACTCGGTGAAGTCCTTGTCGAAGTAGACGACGGCGTCTATTTCAGGCAACTCGTTTCGAAGCATCTCTGGAAGTTCTCGCAGCCAGGCGGCTTTTGCTCCCGGTTCAGCCTCGCCTGCTCCGGTCTCGCCGATCATTATTGGCAGATTGCGCGGCGCGGCCCAGTCGACGAAGTCGCCGAAGATGTCGTCGAGTGAGACCCATTCGGGTGAATCGACCGTCGTAGCCCAGTTGTAGCCGTCTGCACACAACCAGTCGACGTTGTCGTCGCCGGGGTACCACGAGTCCGGATCGCCATCGTCCCAGAAAAGGAATTCGTTTGGGCACCAGACGAATTGGGCATTGTCGGCGCCGACCTCATCGAAGATGCCTCGGATGTGAAGCCACGCGCTGACGTAGTCGGGACCAGAGTGCACCCAGGCGCGCCTGCGGTTGCCATCCATCTCCCACAACCAGCGCATGAGCAACGGGTCCTCGAGGTCGCGGACCGCTTGTGCTTGCGTGCGGATCCAATCGTCGTGGAGACCAGCAGCGATCTCCTTGGTGTCCGTGCCGTTCCATGAGATCATCAGCAGACGGTCCTCGTCGAGGTGCATCAGATCATCCTCGGTCGGGATTGCCTTGTTCCAGGCGTGAAAGACATGCCCAATGTCGTAGGAGCGGCCGGCGTCGGATTGGATCTGTCGAAACCGCGGAGCTCGTTCCTTCGTGCTCAGCCCCGTGGAGAAACCGAGGAGGGCGCCCTCGAGGTCGGCATCGACCGTGTGCAACGGGTTCGCGCTCTCAACCGCGGGGGCCGTGGTCGATGATGTCTCGATGGCTTCGGTCGTACTCGTTGTCGACTCGCGAGCCTCATCAATCGTGGTTGACGGGACCTCGTCGACGGCAGAGTTGCCGTCGGTCGCCGACGCACTCGTGCACGCGGAAAGAAACATCGCGGCAACAACTGCAATGGCAAGCGTCACTTCTCGACATCGTGGGCGAGGGTCGGGGTAACGTACGTGGTGCATCAGCGTGATCATGAAGCCTTGTCTTGATGAGCGTAGATGTGCGAGCGGATCGGTTATGCGCGGGTGGACCTCGAAACCCTTCCAATCTCATCGGCGGCTTCTGGACCACTCCTGAGGTCTCCACTTGGCATATGACGAAGGGTTAGGAACTCCGGACGCAGGTCGTCAGATCACAAGAGCAGCGAATACGCGACTTTTTTGGGCTCCCGAACGTCCTGTTCATGCCCATGTGTCACGCAAAGTCCAGCTCTCAACTACCAAATCGGTCCGCCGATTGGCTATGTGATCAGGCGAGAGCCCAGCTGACGGGACACCACGATGGATAACGACGAACTCGAACTTGGGCACTACGGCCGAATTTTCCGCAGAAGCTGGTGGATGATCGCGCTCGCCGTCGTCGCCACGGTGATCTTGGCGATCCTTTTCTTGCCGAGCCCGCGGAACTTCTACGAGTCCACCGTCTCGGTACAGCTGATCCCGAGCGAAGCCGACGTCGGGCGAATCAATGACCCGATCAGCGAAGAGACCGAGGCACTCGTGGCGGAGTCGCTGGGTGATGAGGTCGTGGCGGCCAGCCCGGTCGACCTCGAGCTCGACGAGTGGCGCGAGAACCTCCTGGTCAGCGCTTGTCTGAACACCGGGGCGCTCGTGGTCACCACGGACTGCAACACCCAGATTCTCGAGTTCAGCTATCGCGGCGACACACCTGAAGAAGCGGTGTCCGTCGTGGAGTTGTCTGCGATGACCTACCTCGACGCTCGTTTCGAGCGGGCCCAAAACATTCGCCAAACCAACGCCGATCTGTTGACGTCTCAGCTCGACGACCTCGACCTTCGAATCCAGACCGAGGAGAGCATCCTCGGCACCTTCGATCCCGAGACCGTTGAATACAAGCTCTCCGAGATCCGTCTCCGTCGCCTCGAACCAGAGCGCCTCGAGCTTCGGTCAGAACTCAATGCGCTGCAGGGTCGTGTCCTCGAGGTCGGCCGAGTACTCGGATCTGTTTCCACGCCGGTCGAAGACTCGTCGGGCATTCCGAGACCGTTCGCCATCTTGGCTGGCATTCTGATGGGTCTCCTGCTCGGCGGGCTGGCAGCAGTGCTGACCGATCGTCTGGATCGTCGTGTCTCCTCGGCGGCCGAGACCGAGATCGACTTGAGCGTGCCGGTTCTTGGTGACATCCCACGGATCACCGACGACAGCCCGGCTCTCGTGACCGCTGTCGGGTCGACGACGCCAGGCGCCGAGGCGTTCCGGCGTTTGGCCGCAGCAGCGGTCGCACCGAGAAATGGTTACGTGGTCGATTCGATCACCGTCACCGGTGCGAACGACAACGAAGGTCGCACGACGGTGGCGGTGAACCTGGCGTTGGCCATCGCGCAGAGCGGTCGCCGCGTCCTTCTCGTGGGCGCTGATAGGCGCAACGATGCCCTCGACCGGCTCTTTGGCTTGGTCGGGCACCTTGGTGTGAACGACTTCTTGCGCAGCAACGGCGATCTCGATGCCGCGCGAACAGCCATCGATCATTGCGAAGAACGCCTTGGAATCCACATCATGCCGACGGGAACTGGGGCCGCAGCGCCGCTGACCAACAATGGTCTCGCTGCCCTTCTCGGGGTTGCGCACGAGCGCAACATGATCGTGGTGTTCGACAGTCCACCTGCGCTGACACACGCGGATGGCCTCCAGCTCGCGTCTGTCGCCGACGCGGTCTACATCGTCGCTGCCGTCGGGCGTACCCGACGCAGCGAGCTCGCCGAACTTCGTGTCCAATTGCTGAACGTCCAAGCTGACGTCGCGGGCGCCGTTCTGAATCGGAACAGTCGACTCAGCCTGCTGCCTACCGGAGCGGGCGACATCGGCACCGTTCGAGTCCCGACAGGCGTCCCGGGTAACAACAAGGGTTCCACCAACCCATTCGAGCAGACAGCACCCTTCGAGTCTCTTCATCGAATGACCACGTCAAGCGCGACCTCGCCGCCTCAAGCCAGCCCGATCGAGTCGAACGAGCCGGCCGACGCCGAAGTTGTTGGCGAAGATGATCCTGCCGGAGATCGGGCCTGACGTGGAATCACCACCCTTTCCCGTAGATGGCGATAAACCGCTCAAAGTCGGACTCGTTGGTTCGTCCGGCGGACACCTTGCTCATCTGCTCGTTCTCAAACCCTGGTGGGAGAACCACGACCGATTCTGGGTCACCTTCGACATGCCAGACAGTCATGATCTTCTCGAATCTGAGCGCTGCGATTGGGCCTTCTATCCCACGACCCGCAACATCCCGAACCTGGTCAAGAACTTTGGTCTCGCGTGGCGAGTTCTGCGGCGGGAACGTCCCGACGTCATCATCTCGACGGGCGCCGCAGTGGCCTTTCCCTTCTTTCTGCTCGGTCGCCTGATGGGCGCCAAGACCGTGTTCATCGAGGTGTACGATCGCATCGATCACGCCTCGCTCACCGCCCGATTGTGTGCTCCACTCTCGAGCAGTTTTCTCGTTCAATGGGAAGACCAGCTGGTCTTTCACCCACGCGCCGAACTCATTGGCAGGTTGATGTGACTCAAATATCCGATACTCCAATCGATGCGGCGACCGGTATCGACCGACTGTTCGTCACCGTTGGTACCGACTATCACCGGTTCGACCGTTTGGTCTGGTGGCTTGATGAGTGGTTGGCAGGTGGGCCCGACGTGAATCGCGTCGTGCTGCAGAGGGGAACCTCGTCGACCTCTGAACGGACCGAGAGCATCGACTATCTCCCGCGCACTCGGCTGATCGAAGAGTTTCAGGAGGCATCGGTGGTGGTCTGCCACGGAGGTCCCGCGACGATTCTCGAGTGCCGCTCGAATGGGCTCGTCCCCATCGTGGTGCCGCGCGAAGAACGCTACGACGAACATGTGAACGATCACCAGGTCGATTTCTGTGAGCGGCTCAACGCCCATGGAGAAATCCAGATGGCTCGCACCAAGGAGGAGTTCTTCCGCCTCCTCGACCTGGCTGTCCAACGTGGAGCTCCGGTCGTTGCCGTGGACGATGGCCACTCGGTCCAATCGATGGCCAACTTCGAAGATCGCATGATCGATCTGCTTGGTCCTCGCGCACGGGTCGCGTCGAACGAGCTTGCAGGGGTGTCGCCAATTCGCGAGGTCGAGAAAATCCCGGTCCTGTTCATTGGTTCGGTCCCTCGATCGGGAAGCACGATCGTTTCTGACCTGCTCAACGAGAACCCACACATGGTGAACATTGGTGAGCTGGTGCACCTGTGGGAACGCGGCGTCATCGAGAACAATCTGTGCGGTTGCGGCGAGAGCTTCTCGGAATGTGTGTTTTGGGGCAAGGTTGGTGAGATCGCGTTCGGCGGTTGGCAACACCTCTCCGGTGAACGAATGCGCACGCTGCAACTTCGCTCAGATCGCACTCGTCACATACCGACGCTGCTTCTTCCGAAGGCCTCTCCACTTCCTGCCACGAGCACTGCCCAATACGGTGCGCTCGTGAGCCGTATTCTTCGGGCAATTCTCGAAGTCTCAGGTAAGCCGATGATCGTCGACACGTCGAAACACGTCTCGACCGCATTGCTGCTTCGACAGATACCCGACGTCGACCTGCGCATCGTCCATCTCGTCCGCGATCCGCGCGGTGTCGCGCACTCGTGGTCCAAGGTGGTCGAGCGACCTGAGGTCCTCGGCGAGGCCCGCGAGATGGATACGTTGCACCCGGCACGACTCGGTCTTCGTTGGCTCTGGTTCAACTGGGCGTTCTCCAACATGGATCGACTCGGGGTTCCGACTGCGACGATTCGATATGAGGACTTCGTCAAGGCGCCGGCAGCAACCCTCGACCAGATCTTTGCGTTCTCGGGTGTCGAAGAGACCGGTGAGAAGATGTTTGGAACGGCTGAACCCCTCGTACTCGGTGAAGGTCACTCGGTTTCTGGCAATCCGCGTCGACTCGATCGGGGTCCGGTCAAACTGAGCGCCGACGATTCTTGGCGTACAGATTTCGACCCGAAGATGCGTCGGCTCGTTGGTCGAGTCGCTTGGCCGATGCTCGATCGGTATCGATACAGCAAGGGGTCGTGATGTCACCCACAGTCGCGACGATCGTAGCCACGCGCGACCGCCCGGAACTTCTTCGAGAAACGCTCGCCGCCATTACGGCACAGGATTATGACGGTGTGATTTCCACGATCGTCGTCTTCGATCAGACCGAACCCGACATGTCGCTCGAGGTTCATGGAACTCAGCGCCCGATTCGCGTCGTGCCGAACTCCCGAGTGCAGGGGCTGCAAGGAGCCCGGAACACGGGGATATTGGCAACACAAAGTGACCTCATTGCATTCTGCGATGACGACGACGTCTGGGCACCGAGCAAGATCCGGCGTCAAGTCGACGTGTTGGAATCCAACCCCGATGTTCATTTCGTCGGGTCTGGCGTACTCGTCGCGTACGAGGGCGAATCGGTGGAGCGTGTTCGAGACGATTCGCGAGTGACCTTCCGCGATCTGCTTCGCAGTCGTGTCTTCGAGGCTCACCCCTCGACGTTCTTGATGCGTCGCGCCGAGCTGGTCGAACCCATGGGTCTCATCGACGAAGACGTCCCCGGTGGCTATGGCGAAGACTACGAATGGTTGTTGCGCGCGACCCGACTGACCGACATATTGCTTGTGCCTGCTGCCCTGGTGACCGTGCGCTGGCACACGGCGTCGTTCTACGCCGAACGTTGGCAGATGCGGATCGACGGGCTCCAGTACATCCTCGACCTCTACCCCGAGTTCGAAACTGAGCCTGTGGGACTCGCCCGGATAACCGGGCAGATGGCGTTCGCGAAGGCCTCACTGGGCGATCGCCGTGGCGCGATGAGCCTGGCCAAGAAGACGCTCAAGTTGAACCCGAAGGAAGGTCGCGCTGCTCTTGCTTTGGCGGTCGCTGCAGGTGTTCCTTCTGCCACTGTTGTCTCACAGTTGCAGAAGAGGGGCAACTCGATCTGATGGCCGTGCTCGCGCCTTCGACGGGCCCGGCGACGGCAGACCCGCGCCGAAGGTTTGAATTGACTGGGATCCTCCACCCTGGTCTTCCCTTCTACGCAATTGCCCTCCTTCCACTGTTCTGGGCGATGGGGCTCGGCTATTTCACCTTTGCGATCGCCGCAGTCCCCATGGGAATGGGCTTGTTGTTGATGCACCCGATTCGTGTGCCGCGGGGCATGGGACTGTGGTTGTTGTTCGTTGGGTGGATGCTGATCTCCGCTCTGATGCTCGAACCAAGTGTCAATCGATATCTGTCGTTCCTCGTTCGAGCGTCGGTGTACATCGCAGCCACGATCATCTTCTTGTACGTGTACAACGTCCCGCAGAAGTATCTGCCAACCGGACGAATCCTCAACGTCCTCGGTGGCATCTTCATCTTCACCGCCATCGTTGGCGGGTACCTGGGATTGCTGCTCGGTGAGGTGCGATTCAATACGCCCGTCTCGCAGATCCTGCCGCGATCGTTGCTGCAGAATTCGTTCGTCAACAGCGTTGTGCGGCCGCCCTTCGCGCAGCAACAAGACTTCCTCGGGTTTCCGATCAACCGGCCAGCCATGCCCTTCTCATTCACAAACGACTGGGGAGCAACGCTCGCTCCCGGAACGTTTGCGGCGATTGCCGCCGCGGGCCGTAGTCAACGGTTCCGGCGAGCGATGCCGCTGCTCGCGATGCTGGCCGTGATCCCGATGGCCGTTTCGGCCAATCGCGGTCTGTGGATCACGCTGATCCTCGCCGTTTTCTACGTGGCGGCTCGACGAGCTTCCTCGGGTCAGCTCGTGTTGGCGATCCGCCTCGTCATCGTGCTCGTGTTTGCCGGGGCGCTGATCTTGGTCTCCCCGCTCGGTGAGATCGTTGGCGGGCGAGCGACGAGCAGCCATTCGATCGATGCGCGAGGCGACATCTATTCCGACGTTCTCGAACGGATACCGGAATCACCAATCCTCGGTTTCGGTGCACCGCTCGCAAATCCCGATCCGAATCGTCCAGCGATCGGCACACACGGCATGTTGTGGACTTCGCTGTTCAGTCAGGGAATTCCCGGTGCCGTGTTCTATGTGGGCTTTTGGATTGCCATGACGCTGCGAACGGGCCGAAACGTTCGCAACCAGGAACATCTTCTGCTCCATCTCGCGGTCGCGACCTCTGTTCCCACCCTGCTCTTTTATGACCACATACCTGCTGCGTTGCCGATCATGATGATCTGTTCTGCGGTGATCCTTCGAGATGGCAGAGCCCGCGACGCGCGCCGCATGGCCGTCGTCGCCCAACACTCGGCGAGCTGATGACTGACCTCGATGAGTCGTGGTGGGTCCGTGTACTTGCAGGTCCTGGCGGTGACCTTCATGCAGCGACTGCCGATGAACGATATGTGGCCTTGCCGCGTTCGAGCGACCCACGGGTTGTCGTCGATTCATCGAGCCGCCTCGCAGTGCGCGATGCGGTCGAACGATTTGTGGCCTCGCGGACCGAGAACTCGATGCTGCGCATGGTCGCCGGGCGTGGCGCACCGCTTGTGGCCAAGACCAAGAGTGTCTGGTCGGTCACGCCGTCTGCATCCAACGACACCTTACGGGCGCACCTCTCCGAGGTTCTCGGTGAACACGTTCGGCTCGCTGTCGCAGTCGGACCTCCACGTCCCAATCGCAAGCCCGTCGTTCGTTGTTACAACGAAACCGAATTGATCGCAGTCGCGAAATTGGGACCAGACCCACACACGGCATCGATGGTGTCCAACGAGAGTCATTGGCTACGAACCCTCGAGAGCGAACCCTTGGCAGGAGTGAGCACGCCGCGACTTCTTCACGCGGGTGAGTTCGGAGATTCGAACTTGCTCGTCATGTCTGCGATGGATCTCAAATCCGATCTCGGACTGGCGTTTGCCGACGTACCCCTGTCGGTCGTCAGGGAACTCTGCGAGCGTCACCGCAGCGGTCCGCTCGGCGAGTCGAGCTGGTGGTCTGCGCTCTTGGACCGACTCGATCGGCCCGAACTCGCTGCGATCGCCGAGCAGGCGCGAAGCACGCAGGTCGATCCCAGATTCGACCAGTTGGAGACCTCGGCGTGGCATGGCGATTGGTCGCCGTGGAACATGGGCACCTCGACCAGCGGTGACCTGTACGTGTGGGATTGGGAGCGAACGACGATTGGTGTCCCGGTTGGTTTTGATCTCCTCCACCTCCACTATCAGTACGGTGCTGGTCTCGATGCAGCCGATGATGATTTGAGAAGCCTCGACGTGCCAGACATCCAGCATGAACTCGTGAAGCGCCTGTATCTCTTCGAGGTATGTGCTCGCCACGCCGATGCTGATGCACTGCATGGCGACCGCCACGTCCGTGCTGTCGAGGCGCTCGAACGACTCCAATCGCCTGGGCCGGTGACGTGATCGGACGAAAGGCCCTCGGCAAGGCCACCGCGCTTCCACAACCCGTCAGAGACGTGTATGTGTGGCTCAATCGAAACATCGGGCGACTCGATCCGTCCCCCAGGGTGTTGCCGAACTTCTTTGTCGTCGGGACCCAGCGAGGCGGCACAACGTCGCTGTTCATCTATCTGCTGGCCCACGATCTGGTGCACGGACCACGACGAGCCAAGGGCGTGCACTACTTCGACACCAATTTCGACAAGTCGGTCGCGTGGTATCGGTCGAACTTTCCGAGGCGAACGAAGATCGCGCGCCAGCGATCGGAGAGCGGAGTCGATCCCGCGATTGGCGAGGGTGCGCCCTATTACCTTTTCAGCCCGACCATCCCCGCGAGGATCCATGCGGTGTCACCGGCAGCGCGGATCATCGTGGTGCTTCGCGAACCCCTCGATCGCGCGATCTCGCATCACAATCATGAAGTGAAGCGCGGCTTCGAAACGCTCTCGATGGTCGAGGCGTTTGAGACCGAACCGACTCGGCTCGCTGGCGAGGTCGAGCGAATCAAGAACGACCCGATGTATGTCTCGAAAGCCCACATCCATCACGGATACCTGGCGCGCGGCCAGTACGCCGAGCAGCTCGAACGATACTTCGAGCTCTTTGGCCGAGATCAGGTCCTCGTGCTCGATTCGGCGAAGCTGAAGTCCGAGCCAGAGTCGACGGTACGGCTCGCCACAGATTTCCTCGGACTCCCGCCCATCACCGGGGTCGACTACCCGTTGTACAATCAGCGTGACCACGACCCGGTCGGACCGGAGATTCGCGATCGATTCGGGATTGCCTTCGAGGAGTCGAACACCCGGCTTCGCGAGCTCTTGGAACCGGGCACGCTCAGCTGGTTGTAATCCATTCGGCGACCCGGAGATCGGGTGTCAGCGCTCGCCGAGCGATGGTTCGGCTCACGATCACGACCGAAGTGGCGACCGCTCCGAGCACGAGAAACATCACCGCGAGCTGCAGCACGACCGCGTCGATCGGATCGACACCCGCGAGCAACAGGCCGGTCATCGCCCCAGGCAGAGCGATCAGCCCGACGACCTTCGTCCGCTCGATCTGGGGGATGAGAGCGGAACGAATGACCGTCTGTTCGAAGTGCAGCGTGGCCTGGTCTCTGGCGAATCCGAGTGCCAGGAGCGCTTCGAACTGACCCGTGTTCTCGCGCAGCGTTTCGACCATTCGGTTCGCGCCGAGAACGACGGATGGCATGGTGTTGCCGATGGTGATCCCGGCAATGACGACGAGCTCGACGGCGCCGAACTCGAGAATTTGGAAGCCGAACATCACGAGGAGCACGACGGCGGTCGTTGCGGTCATCGCGGCAATCGACGTGGGCAGCAGATTCGGAACCGACTTCGCGCGGCGCACGACGACCCGAGCCGAAATGGCCACCATGCCAATGACCCAGAGCCAGGCCCAGAGCATGGCCAGGTCGGATTCGAAGATCGCGGTGAAGAGCAGCCCGACGAGAAGTAACTGACCGGCAGCTCGGGCCGATGCCCAGAGGACGTCACGCTCGAGCCCAAGGCCGCGCCAAAGGCTGAGGGCGAGAACGAGGGCGACGAGAGCGAACGATGCAACGGCATCCCACAGTCCAATCGCCTCAGGCACGAACTGAGCCTAGGACGGTCGAACTAACCCGCCTCGGAGTGGGTCACTGGTACCTCGCCCATCCATTCGCGAAGGGTGTTCTTCATCTTCGTCTGCTGGATGAAGATGTCGTGTTCGGGCTCGGCTTGCCCCGCAGCTTGCGGCGCCTTGAAGTAGAAGCTGAGCCATTCCTGGACGCCGGATTCTCCGGCGCGGGATGCAAGGTCCATGAACAGCGCGAGGTCGAGCACGATAGGTGCTGCGAGAATCGAGTCCCGAGCGAGCAGATTGATCTTGATCTGCATCGGGTATCCGAGCCACCCGAAGATGTCGATGTTGTCCCACCCCTCCTTCTCGTCGCCGCGAGGGGGGTAGTAGTCGATCCGCACCTTGTGATCGATGTTGCCGTACAGCGCGGGGTACACCTCGGGCTGCAAGATGGTGTCCAATACGCCCAGCTTGGAGTTCTCTTTGGTCTGGAAGTTCTCAGGAGCGTCGAGCACCTCTCCATCGCGGTTGCCCAAGATGTTTGTCGAGTACCAGCCACGGATGCCCAGCATCCGGCTCTTGAGACCAGGTGCGATCAGCGTCTTGATGAGGGTTTGTCCCGTCTTGAAGTCCTTCCCGCAGATCGGCACACCTTCACGCTTGGAGAGTTCGACGATGCATGGCAGGTCGGTGGTGAGGTTTGGAGCACCGTTCGCAAAGGGGACACCGCTGACCAGCGCGGCGTACGCGTAGATCTGGCTGGGTGAGATGTTTTCGTCGTTGATCTTCAGGCCAGCTTCGAATGAATCGATCGACATGTGAACGTCGGAAGGTTGTTGGAAAGCTTCCGTCGAGCCGCACCAGACCATCACGAGCCGATCGCACTCGTTCTCGGTGCGGAATCGTTCGATATCGGCGATCAAGGCCTCGGCTTGTTCCCATTTGTTGGTCTCGGTCTTGACCCGCACGCCTTCGATCCGGCTGACCCACTTCTGATCGAACACCGCGTCCATGGCAACGACACCTTCGAGTTCACCGGAGATCGCTGCCAGGTCGGCGTCCTTCATGACGCCGGCGTGTCGCGCTGCTTCGAGTGCGTTTGGTGAAAGCGGATCCCAACCGCCAAAGACGAGGTCGTCGAGCTGGGCGAGCGGCACGAACTCCTTGATCCGTGGATTGCGTGCGTCCTCACGTCGCCCCAGACGGATGTGAGCCATCTGTGAGACCGAGCCGAGCGGGTCGGTGCCGGTCTGGCGAGAGTGAAGTACGCCGGCGATCAGGGTGGAAGCGACGGCACCGAGGCCGGGCATCAGTAGGCCGAGCTTGCCGGTGGCGGGAGCAATTGTTCGAGCGGTAGTCATGGTCGCAAACTAAGAGAATTCCTAAGTGTTGGGAAATATGCTGAAGTGATACTTCAGTTAAGATCGTGTCCATGAAAGTGATTCCGACCCGGGGCCGATGACATGTCGGCCCAACCAACCGCTGCGCAACTGGAGTACCTCGTGTCTGCCATCGACCACGGGAGCTTCACCGACGCAGCGACGGCGGTCGGCGTGAGTACGTCGGCGTTCGTGCAAGGAATCGGCGAACTCGAGAAACGACTCGGCGTGTCCTTGTTCGACAAGGAGGGTCGTCGCCGCGTGCCCACCGGGGATGCAATCGCCGCATCGACGCATGCTCGGCGGGTCCTTGGTGCCCTTGGAGCGCTGGATCGTTGGGCAGAGCAGACCCGGAGCGGCGAGCTGGGGCAGATCCGGGCTGGGATGATCGATACGGCGGCGGTGCATCACTTCGGTGAGGCGCTGGTGCGATTTCGTATGCTCCATCCCGAGCTCGCAGTCCGGCTGACGGTTCGGCCGAGTGCACAGCTCTTCGAGCTACTCGATGCTGGAGAGCTCGATGTGGTGATCGCGGTCTCACCAGGAGACCTCACCGGCGTTGTCACGCGTTCGCTGGTGGTCGAGCCGTTGTACGTCTACGCCCCGCCCTCGGTGCAGATCGCCGCGCCTTCATCGTGGGGTCCGTGGGTCACGTTCCCCTCCGATTCGCGTACCCGCAAGATCGCTGCATCAGCACTCCAGCGCCGCGGCGTCGAGTTCACCGTCGTCGGTGAGAGCTCCCAACCGGCCGTTCTACGAGAGATGGTGCGACTTGGAATGGGTTGGACGGTCTTGGCCGCGGTCGATGCAGAGCGAGAGCCTCACGTCCTACGGCGGGCGGTCGCTGACGCGGTTGCCGAACGCGTCCTCACGCTCGTGCACCGAATCGATAGGCGCCCATCGGTGGCACTCGAGCGGTTCATCGCCATGCTGGTGAGCGAAGCAAGCGTCGACCCGGAGACTTGGTGACCACAACTGAGATCGTTTTCATTCTTCTCGTCGGTGGGGTTGCGGCGGTTGTCAAAAGTATTGCAGGAATGGGATATCCACTCATCTTGCTGCCTGTGCTCGCGCTGTTCCTCGACGTTGCCGACGCTGTCGTGATCGTGGCTCCATCCAATCTCTTCTTGAACCTGACCCTCGTCTACAGCGGGCGAGGGGAGTGGTCGAACTCCACGACACTTCCACGTTTCCTCAGCGGCGCTGTCGCCGGGGCGGTGTGTGGTTCCCTATTGCTCCACAGCCTTCCGAACAACCTGTTGCGAGGCGCGCTGGTGCTCATCATCGTGGTGTTCCTGATGAACCAGTTTCGATCGACGAAGTTCGAGCTCTCCGAACAACAGGGTCTGCGACTTGCTCCGGGCGTCGGTGCCGTTGCGGGGCTCTTTCACGGTGCTGCGGCGATCTCTGGGCCTGTCGTCACACCGTGGTTCCTCAGTCTCGGGCTGACTCGGGCCGCTTTCATCTTCTCCGTATCGTCGGTCTTCACCCTGGCAGGACTGGTCCAGATCGTCGTTTTCGCGATCCAGGGAGTCTTCACGATGGAGTTGTTCTTGCTGAGCATCGCGCTTGTTCCCCTGTCACAGCTCGTCTTCCCGATCGGAAACCGCATTGGTGACCGGGTCTCCGTGGAAAACTTCCGACGATTGGTGATGTTCCTGTTGGCCGTGTCGGCCGTGTCGCTCGTGGTGCGGATGTTCTGAGATCGCTCGGAAGATCGGCTGCCATTATCGTGCCGAGAGTGCGTTCGACAATTCTCATTACCGGCGGCTCCCGAGGAATTGGAGCTGCGTGCGCTGTTCGAGCAGCGGAAGATGGGTACGACGTCTGTTTCTCGTACGTCTCCAATCCCGGAGCCGCCGATCTGGTTCGAGCGAAGTGTGAAGCCCGAGGCGCAGCTGTCGTCATAGCAAAGGCGGACATCTCCAACGAAGCGGACGTGCTCGCAATGTTCGATGCCTGTGAGCAAGAACTCGGCGTGCCCTCGGTGGTGGTGAACAACGCGGGCGTGCTCGGCATGCAAGGGGAACTCGCCGACTTCAGCGCGGAGCGGATTGCCTGGACTGTCAGCGTGAACGTGACCGGGGCGTTGCTTTGCATGCGAGAAGCATCTCGGCGAATGTCCATACTTCGTGGTGGTCCCGGCGGATCGATCATCAACGTGTCGTCGCGGGCTTCGACGATTGGGTCGCCGTTCGAATACGTCGACTACGCCGCGTCAAAGGGGGCTGTGGATGCCGCAACGCTTGGCCTCGCAAAGGAGTTGGGTGATGCGGGTGTGCGGGTCAACGCGGTGCGTCCGGGAGTGATCCACACCGATATTCACGCGTCAGGCGGTGAACCTGACCGGATCGCACGAATCGCGCCAAACATCCCGCAGAAGCGTGGCGGTGAACCCGAGGAGGTCGCCAATCTGGTCCTCTGGCTGGCGAGCGACGAAGCCAGTTACGTCAACGGTGCGCTCATCGATATCGGCGGGGGCCGTTGAGCAGTTACGGGACCAGCAACAGTTTGCCGGTTGTCGCTCGCGCCTCGAGATCTCGGTGCGCCTGCGCGGCATCTTCGAGCGAATAGGTCGCGCCGATGCGCACATCCAGCGAGCCGTCGGCGATGCGAGCAAAAACATCGGCCGACCGCTCGACGAGTTCTTCCCTTGTATTGATGTAGTCGACCAGGCTCGGTCGCGTCAGATACAACGAGCCACCGCTCATCAGATCGAGTGGAGCGACAGGGTCCACGGGCCCGGACGCATTGCCAAAGGTGGCCATCAGTCCACGAGGTCGAAGAAGCCCGAGGCTTTGTTCGAAGACCGACGCGCCGACGCCGTCGTACACGACGTCGAGTGGTCGATCCGTTCCAGAGATCTCCCGGACAGCATCGGCGAAGTCGACCTCTCGGTAGTTGATGACGTGGTCGGCGCCAGCCGACGAGGCGAGCTCTGCCTTCTCGGCCGTGCCGACGGTCGTGAACACCTGAGCCCCGACGGCTTTCGCGAGCTGGATCAGCAGCCGACCGGTTCCACCTGCGCCCGCGTGGATCAGGCACGTGTCGCCGCTGCGCAGCGGATAGGTGTCGAAGGCGAGGTAGTGCGCGGTCAGGGCTTGGACCATGCACGCCGCAGCGACCTCGAGGGAGACCCCGTCGGGAACACTGACGACCCGTCCTGCGGGAGCTCGACGGAACTCGGCATAACTGCCACTGCTTGCACCGACCGCGACACGATCGCCGATCGAGAACGTAGTGACACCGTCGCCGACAGCGGACACGATTCCGGCGCACTCCAGGCCTGGACAGAACGGCAGCTCGAGCGGATACAGACCGCTCCGCTGGTAGGTGTCGATGAAGTTCACACCGGCGGCTTTCACCTCGATGATGACCTCACCCGCTTCGGGCTCTGGGATGGCCACGTCGGCCATCTCGAGGACATCGGGACCACCGGCTTCGTTGATTTGTACAGCGCGCATCTGGGCAGTCTTGCATTGTGCACGATCTCGCGCAGGGCCGGGGAGAATTACGACTCGTGCGGAGCGTCGACACCCTCGGCCATGGTGAGGTCGATGACCTTCTTCATGCCCCGCCGAATGCGTGACTTCACCGTCCCGAGAGGCAGGTTCAGCTCGCGCGCAATCTCATGATTCGTGCGTTCGCCGAGATAGGTGGCCTCGACCACGACGCGTTGCTCTTCTGGCAGCGGAGCCAACGCCGCTCTCGCGAGGCTTCGCGTTGTCGTCGAGTCGAACGCCTCTTCGGGGCCTTGCACCGCGGACATGATGAGATGGCCGAACGTTTCGTTGCGGCGCTGCCGAGCTTCTACTCGCAACACATCGACGGCAGCTCGTCGGGTGAGAAACACCAACCAGTTGTCGAGGCTCCCTCTTCTCGTGTCGAACCCCGCACCGTCATTCCACATCCGGATCAGCACGCGCTGTACCGCATCGTCTGCGAGGTCGTCTCGCTTCACGATCGACTTCGCGACCCCATGAAGTCGGTTGTGCAGTCGTGTCAGTGACGCCTGGTCAGACGGAAGCGCGACAGACGGACGGGTCGTGGTGCAGTGGAGAACGGCAGACATGTCCTCGGTTCGAGACCGAGGACATCCTGGATTGGTCGCTCAGAGAATTTTCTGGTGCAGCGAAGGTGCTTAGTCGCGACTCATCAGCAAACGCAGGACGTACCAGAACATCGTCATCAGCGACGTGAAGAGTGCAATCGACGCCGCCACGTGTGAACCGATTGGGTATCGACGAACCACGTTCTGCGTCTGGAAGAGGATCGATGCGCCCGAGAGGCCGATCATCGCGACCGAGAACCAGGTACCGAGTGCGAATCCGAACAACACACCGCCGAGGATGGCGAGCAGGGCGAGCCCGAATCCCCACATCACGATGGGACGCAGGAACGACAGGTCCTTACGGGTGAAGAGGCCAATTGCCGTGAGCATCGCGAAGCCGATGCCGGTGATGATCGCAGCTTGTGCGACCGTGGCACCACCGTTGCTCTGTTGGAAGACGTACGACAGGAACGGAGCGAAGATCAACGCCTGAGCGAACGCGGACCCGAACAGGCCGATGTACTGGCGAGGCGGGTTCTGGAGGTCAGCAGCAGCGTTCGCGGAGAACCACTGAATGATCATGACGCCGCCGAGCATGAGCAACCAGCGGCCACCGCCGCCGCCCACGCCGAAGAAGAAATCGCGCATCGAGTCTGCGATACCTGTGGCGAACAGGATCACTTCGAATGCGACGAACGCGGCGACCGCCGCAGCGATGTGTTGATAGACGAGGCCGACAAATGCGGCTCGATCGGTCTCGGATGCCTGTGCGGCTGGAATGTGCGGAAGTGTTTCGTAAGAACTCACGAAGGTCCTTTCAGTGCCTGATGTCTGATTCTACTGAACACCGGGCGGGTTTACCTTGTCTGGATAACGCCGTATCGACGCGATTTCATCCAGACTTGTGTGGTGAACGACAAATTCATGCCTTCACAAGAGGGCGACGCTCTTCCCGCAGGGCCGATTCGAGTCGTTCTCACGCGAGATATCGAGGAAAGTGTGCACCTCGTCGATGCCTCGATTCGCACGATCGAAGGCGTCGTGGGCAGCTATGGAGATGTGGCCCGCAAGGTCATTCCTCGTTCGGCAATCAAACCAATCCAAGTCATCCCGTTGATCCTCACGGGTGCTGCGGACGCGTACCACGTCACCCCCGAAGAGATCGCTTTGGGAACTGCGAGCCACAGCGCCGAACCGGTGCACATTGCGGCGGTCTCTGCGTGGCTGCAGAGAATCGGTCTCGACGAGACCCATCTCGAGTGCGGGGCATCGCGACCATTCTCTGCTGCGGAGGCCGACCGGCGAATTGCTGAGGGCGAAACCTTCCAGCCGATTCACAACTGTTGCTCCGGAAAACACACCGGGTTCCTGACGATCGCCAAACACCTTGGCATCGATCCTGCGGGGTACATCGACCCAGGACACCCGGTGCAACAACTGGTTCTCGAGTCGATCGAGACGTTCAGCGGAGTCTCACTCGCGGGTGCGACCACAGGAATCGACGGCTGCGGTATCCCCACCCATGCGCTACCACTGGAAGCCTTGGCGAGGTCGATGGCCGTCTTGGCCGACCCAACCCAGCTCGAGGACAGTATCCGTTCGGCCGCCAACACAGCTGTCGATGCGCTCGCGGCGAACCCCTTCTGGATGTCGGGAACCGACCGTCCCGAGCTACGGATGGCATCGGCCGCGAGCGAACGAGTGGTGACCAAGACCGGGGCCGAAGGGGTGTTCATGGCCGCGCTGCCCGACCGAGGGATCGGCATCGCCCTCAAGACTCGCGATGGCGCCACTCGAGCAGCTGACCTGGCAATTGCGGCAGTACTCGAGTCGCTTGAGGTGATCCCTCCGGGGCAGGCTGTCGCCCCACTCACCAACGCGGCGGGTACGGTCGTGGGAACCATGCAGGCACACCTCTCATGACCTCCACCGAACGATCCTCGCAGGCGTCCGAGCCCGCGTCTGACGTCACCATTTTCTCCTCGGATTCGGCGAGCACAGGCGTGCTTGCGTCGGCCAGGGAAGCCTGGAAGTTTCGCGGGTTCATCGGGTACATGACTCGCCGCGATCTGCGGACGACATACATGCGCAGCTACCTCGGGTGGATCTGGTCCTTGCTCAATCCAATCGCAGAGGTGGCGATCTACAGCATCGTGTTCGGCGTCCTGCTGGGGATCAACAGAGACATCCCCGATGCGCCAAATGGGTTCAATTCCTTCCCGCACTTCTTGATGTCGGGAATCGTGACCTGGGGTTTCTACCGGATGATCTCGTCGAAGGTGTTGAGCAATTTCACGGCGACGGTTCGACTACGACGCAAGCTGTACTTCCCGCCAGTGGCGGCTGCGCTGTCGACCGCCCTGAGCACCATCGTCGAAGCGGGCATGTTGCTGGTGGTCGTCACCATCTTCTTTGCGCTCTGGGGGCATCTGTCGATCCATGCGATCGTCCTGCTCCCTGCGGCGCTCTTCGCAGCGAGCACCGGATTGGGTGTCGGGCTGGCCCTGTCGGTCGCGAACAGCAAGTACCGCGACATCAGTTATCTGTACACGATTGTCTTGCGCCTCGCGTTCTACCTGCTGCCGTTGATCTGGCCGATCCAAACCGCCCAGGGGCGTTTCGAAGAAAGCGCACCGTGGCTGGAACCCTTCATCGTCAACAATCCGTTCGCCAAGATGATCGAGTTCGGGCGAGACGGTTTGTTGTACATGCAGTGGCCGACGATCGGTGAGTGGGTGTATCTCTCGAGCTTCTCCTTTGGCGTCTTGCTCTTCGGTTGGCTGATCTTTGCTCGATCTTCTGCCGACGTTGCGGAGGGCCTGGGATGAGTGAGTTGCCAAGACCCGAAGCTCCAAGACCCGAAGCTCCAAGACCCGAAGCTCCAAGACCCGAAGCCCCAAGACCATTGTCCGCAGAACTGGCGATCGAAGCGAACGACATATCGAAGAAGTTTCTCCTCGGACGTCGAAGCACCAGTTTGAAGGATCGCCTGACGGGGTTCAGTTCGAGCAAGAAGGACGAGTTCTGGGCGTTTCAGAACGTGTCGGTGCAGGTTCCCAAGGGTTCGATGCTGGGAGTGATCGGCCGAAATGGCTCGGGAAAGTCCACGTTTCTTCGCACTTTGTGCGGTGTCTACCGACCGACCACCGGCGAAGTTCGGGTGCGAGGTCGGGTCACCGCGCTCCTCGAGCTGGGCGCGGGCTTTCATCCCGAGCTAACGGGCCGAGAGAACGTGTACATGAATGGTTCGGTCGTGGGCCTTGACCGCGACTACATGGACAGTGTGATGGGCGAGATCATCGAGATGGCCGACATCGGCTCATTCATCGACGCGCCCATCGAGACGTACTCGTCAGGAATGCGAGCGAGGCTCGGTTTCGCCGTATCCGTGCAGATGCAACCCGAAATTCTCCTGGCCGACGAGATCACTGCGGTCGGCGACATCTCCTTCAAGGAGCACGGCGTGCGACGCATGAACGAGCTTCGTGACACGGGCACGACGATCGTGCAGGTCAGTCACAACCTGTCGATGATGGAGAACAGCTGCGATCAGGTTCTCTGGCTGCATCACGGTGAGGTGCGACGCCTTGGCGATCCCAAAGAGGTCGTCGCCGAGTACAAGTCGCTGTCATCGGTGGACCGCTCGGGTCGGATGATCGGTGGCGACGCGGGAAATCCCAAGGCGGTCGCTCGCCGACGGAAACAAGTTGCGGTGACCGAGACTCTGGCTGCGACCGACACCAACTCCTCGTGGTTCGAGGTACTCACCTTCCTTGGTGCCGATGGTGGCGTTGCCGATGACGATGGGGGAGTGGTGAGCGATGGCCTCACCGCGGGCGGAAGTGCCGTTCTCACGATTCGGCTCGCCGTTCCGGAACCGCTCGTCGAACCATCACTCGAGGTTCGCATTCTCGCGGCGGGCGGAACGCCCACAGGATTTGGCTACTCGAGCGGGCCACTCGATGCCGATGTGCTCGACGGCAGCGCGTCGATCGAGGCCGTGGTTGATCAGTTTTCGCTCGCTGCGGGGCGGTACAACCTTCGCGTCGACCTCAAGTCGGGTGAGACAATCGTGGCGACCAAGACCCGAAGCATCCACGTCGATCCAACAGCGACCGACGGCGACGCCTTCATCGCCCTGCCGGCGACCTGGGGTGTCACCGCGAGACGCTCGTAGAATGGGGCGGTGCGATTTCTGCTTCTGAACGGTCCGAATCTCAACTTGCTCGGCAGTCGCGAGCCCGAGGTCTACGGCACGACAACCCTGGCTCAGATCGAAGGGTCGATATCGGCGCTGGCGGCCGAGTTCGGTGACGAGATCACGGCGCTCCAGTCGAACGGTGAGGGGGAGCTCGTCGACCATTTGCAAAACGCGGCATCGTGGGCCTCCGGCGCCATGTTCAATCCGGGCGGATACACCCACACATCAGTGGCGCTACGCGATGCCGTGAGTGCTGTTGGATTTCCGGTCGTGGAAGTCCATCTGTCGAACCCGGCTGCGCGAGAGGACTTTCGACACACGTCGTTGATCTCCGCAGTCTCCATGGGGACCATCGCGGGCCTCGGAGCGATTGGCTATGAGTGTGCCTATCGTGCGCTTCGACAGCATGTCCAGGAGGACTGAAATGGCGCACGTGTGCATTGTTGGTGCAGGAATGGCGGGTCTCGCAGCCGCAACGAGCTTGCACAAGGGTGGTCATGACGTGACCGTCCTCGAAGCGTCCGACGGCGTTGGTGGTCGTGTTCGGAGCGACGTCGTCGATGGATTCACGCTCGACCGCGGGTTTCAGATTCTTCTGACCGCGTATCCGGTCGCACAGCGAGTGTTCGACTACGACGCCCTCGACCTTCGCCGCTTTCACGCGGGTTCGCTGGTCCAGCTCGACTCGGGACGGGTTCACGTAGGCGATCCTCTGCGCCGACCCGCCGACTTGCTCGACACCCTTCGCGCGCCGGTCGGTTCGAGCGTCGACAAGGTTCGATTGTTGGCCTGGCGTCGAGCGGTGTTGGGTGGTTCTCTCGATGAGCTGTGGAAGAAGGGTGAGTGCACGACCAACTCGCGCCTGTCCGATCTGAAGTTCTCCGAGGAATTCATCGAGCAATTCCTGCGACCGTTGTTTGCGGGCATCACGCTCGACCCAAAGTTGGAGATCACGAGCCGATTCACCGAGTTCGTCTTTCGAATGTTGGCAACGGGATACGGGGCGGTCCCGGCGGCAGGTATGGGCGAGCTTGGCCGACAGCTCGCTGAGAGGCTGCCAGCCGATTCCGTCAGGCTGGGTACACCGATCGAATCGGTGGACGCCAAGGGCGTCCTGACGGCTGGTGGTGAGCGCATCGAGGCCGACGCCGTCATCGTCGCGACCGACATGGACAGTTCCGCACGACTCGTCGACACACCTGCCTTTGGGTGGAGCTCGGTGACGACTCGCTGGTACGCCTCCGACGAGGCTCCCTTCGACGAGCCACTCCTGATGCTCAATGGAACGGGCGACGGCTCGATCAACAACGTTGCGGTGATGTCGAACGTCTCGCCGAGGTACGCCCCCGCGGGTAGACATCTCACTGCGGTGTCACATCCCGGCGTCCCGGCCGATGGTGTTGATGACCGTGCGGTGCGTGCACAGTTGCGTGGATGGTTCGGCGGCGCGGTGGCCGATTGGGACCTGTTGCGAACCGATGTCGTCGAGCACGCACAGCCCAAACATCTGCCCGGTGAAGCCGTCCCGGCCAAGGCTCGGCTCGACAGCGATGTGTTCGTCGCCGGCGACCACCGACACAACGCGTCGATCAATGGCGCGTTGCAGTCAGGACGGGCCGCAGCACGCTCCGTGCTGGAGTTCGTCGCACGTCCCTGAATGCGTGGTTTTCCAGCTGTTCACTGCCGTTGTTGTTCGTGTGGTTGGTGTTCTTGATGTTTCTGACGAGCACCAAGTCGACCGCTGTGGGTCGATATTCGACGTGACGTACGCCACATTTCTTGCCGTAACACAATCGTAACAAACACGCAGCGTGGCATTGTTGGCGGATTGAGCCAGATCGCCCGTGCCACCACTGGCCCGCACCGTCACCACCTCAACACGGTGCGTGTTCAGTCAAAAAGTACTCAAAGCTAAGCTTGACGTAGGTGTAATTACGACGCTGTAATTGTCCAGCTACCTCGAATATGGATTCGGGGTTGGTGGACGAATTCTCGATCGGCCCGATGCGGCTGTAGGTGGCTCAATAATGACGATGACGGAAGACCGTGGCACGGCACTGCTCAGCACTGCAGGGGCAGTGGCGGAGCAAGAAGCGACGGTTCCGACCGGCATGCAGGTCAAGAAACGCAACGGTGCCCTCGAGCCCGTCGACCTGAACAAGATCGTCAACGCCGTTGCACGATGTGCAGAGGGGCTGCTCAACGTCGACGCAATGCGTGTTGCCACCCGAACCATCTCGGCCCTCGCCGATGGGGCAACAACTCGCGAACTCGACGAACTCTCCATTCGCACCGCAGCGGGGTTCACGGTCGAAGAACCCAACTACTCAAAACTCGCCGCCCGCTTGCTCGCCACCTATGTCGACAAAGAGGTCCGCAACCAGAACATCCCGTGGTTCTCCGAGTCGATTCGTGCTGGCCATGCGGCCGGGCTCATCGGCGACGAGGTCGCAAAGTTCGTCGAAGAGAACGCACCGGCCCTCAACGCCGCGATCAACACCGATCGCGATCGCAAGTTCGAGTTCTTCGGCCTGCGCACGGTGTACGACCGGTACCTGCTTCGTCATCCTGAGACGCGTCAAGTCACCGAGACGCCGCAGTACTTTTTCCTGCGTGTCGCCTGTGGCCTTTCACACGATGCTGATGAGGCAATCCGGTTCTACGACCTCATGTCGTCGCTTGCGTACCTGCCATCGAGCCCGACGTTGTTCAACTCCGGCACGCGCCATGCACAAATGTCCTCCTGCTACCTGCTCGACAGCCCTGAAGACAGCCTCGAAGGCATCTACAAGCGGTACACCGATATCGCCCGTCTCTCGAAGTTCGCTGGTGGTATCGGAGTCGCCTGGCACCGCATTCGTTCGAAGGGTTCGCTCATCGAAGGCACGAACGGTTTGTCGAATGGCATCGTGCCATGGCTCAAGACGCTCGACTCGTCGGTAGCCGCGGTCAACCAGGGCGGACGCCGCAAGGGTGCCGCGTGCATCTACCTCGAGAGCTGGCATGCAGACGTCGAGGAATTCCTCGATCTCAAGGAGAACACCGGCGACCACATGCGTCGCGCACACGGCCTGAACCTCGCCAACTGGATCCCCGACCTCTTCATGGAACGGGTCGACAAGGATTGGCAGTGGTCGCTGTTCGATCCCAAGAAGGTTCCGCACCTCACCGACCTCTATGGCGACGACTTCCGCCAGGCGTATGAGGAGGCCGAGTCACAGGGCCTCTACGAGCGTCAGATCAACGCTCGTGACCTCTACAGCCGAATGATGCGTAGCCTCGCTCAGACGGGCAATGGATGGATGACGTTCAAGGACGCTTCGAACGAGAAGTGCAACCAGACGGGCATGGCATCCGATGATGGCACCGCCAATGTCGTCCATCTGTCGAACCTGTGCACCGAGATCATCGAGGTCACCAATCAGGACGAGACCGCGGTCTGCAACCTCGGGTCGCTCAACCTCGGCGAATTCGTCAATGCCGACACGAAAGAATTCGACTTCGAACGCCTGGCGGAGACCGTCACGCTCGTGGTGCCGTTCCTCGACCGTGTGATCGACATCAACTTCTACCCGACCGAAGAGTCGGGGTACTCGAACAACAAGTGGCGTCCGGTCGGTCTTGGGCTCATGGGTCTCCAAGATGTGTTCTTCAAGAAGGGCCTCGCCTTCGACTCCGATGAGGCTCGTGCGTTGTCTGCACGCATCTCCGAGGAGATCTACCTGAACGCGCTCGTCGCTTCGACCAAACTGGCCGAAGAGTTCGGGCCGCACGAGACCTACGACCGCACTCGCGCAGCGCAGGGTGATCTGCAGTTCGACCTGTGGGACATCGAGCCAACCCAGACCGACCGATGGACCGAGGTACGCGAATTGGTCGCAACGCATGGGCTGCGCAACTCGCTCATGATCGCCATTGCGCCAACGGCGACCATCGCTTCGATCGCCGGCTGCTACGAATGCATCGAGCCGCAGGTGTCGAATCTGTTCAAGCGAGAAACCCTCTCCGGAGAGTTTCTCCAGATCAACCGATACCTCGTCAGCGAGCTGCAGTCTCGTGGTCTGTGGGATGCCGAGATGATCAACGATCTCAAGCAGTCCGAAGGATCTGTGCAACACATCGTGCGCATTCCTGAAGATCTCCGCGAGACGTACCGAACCGCTTGGGAGATCCCAATGCGGTCGCTGATCGACATGGCTGCCGACCGTGGTGCCTATATCGATCAGAGCCAGTCGCTCAACCTCTTCATGGAGTCGCCGAACATCGGCAAGCTCTCGTCGATGTACATGTACGCCTGGAAGGCCGGTCTCAAGACCACCTACTACCTGCGCTCACGTCCGGCAACGAAGATCAACAAGACGACGACCGCAGCGTCGGGTCCGGCTCCCACCAATGGTGGCGGAGAGCCAAAGGCAGTGCCGAAAACAGCAGTCGAGCCAAAGACCTTCACCGAAGAAGAAGCCTTGGCTTGTTCGCTCGAAAACCCGGAACACTGCGAAGCCTGCGACTGACGTCGGCTCTGCAATCTCTAGTCCCTCCTTCAACACCTGAAAGACCCCTCCACGATGGCCCTGACTGACGACGCTTTGAACCACGATTTCGCGGACGTTCCCGTCACGAGTGGTGTTCCGCTCACCGCGCAACGTCCACAAAACATCCTTGACCCCGGTTTCGACCTGACGTTGCGACCAATGCGCTATCCGGTCTTCTACGGGATGTACCAAGACGCGATCAAGAACACGTGGACCGTCGACGAGATCGACTTCTCCGATGATTTGGTCGATCTCGAGCGCAAGCTGATGCCAGCGGAGCGCCACCTCATCGAACGTCTCGTTGCGTTCTTTGCGACGGGCGACTCGATCGTGGCCAACAACTTGGTCCTGAATCTGTATCAGCACATCAATGCTCCAGAAGCTCGCATGTACCTGTCTCGTCAGTTGTACGAAGAGGCTCTGCATGTGCAGTTCTATCTGACACTGCTCGACAACTACATTCCCGATCATGACCAGCGCGCCGAGGCATTCGCTGCGGTCGAGAACATCCCATCGATTCGTGCCAAGGCCGAGTTCTGTTACAAGTGGATTGGTTCGCTCTCGGAGATCGATCGCATCGAGACCCCCGAGCAGCGCAAGACATTCCTGCTCAACCTCATCTGCTTCGCCGCGTGCATCGAGGGCCTGTTCTTCTTCGCCGCATTCGCGTACGTCTACTTCCTGCGGTCCAAGGGACTGCTGAACGGGCTCGCTGCCGGAACGAACTGGGTGTTCCGCGATGAGAGCTGCCACATGAACTTTGCGCTCGAGGTCGTCAACACCGTTCGGGCAGAAGATCCCGAACTGTTCGACGCCGATCTCGAACGGCAGATCAAAGAGATGATGGACGAAGCTGTCGAGTGCGAGTACCAGTTCGCCGCTGACGTGCTAGCCGAAGGTGTGCAGGGAATGAGCCTTGCCGACACCAAGGTGTACCTGCACTTCGTCGCTGATCAGCGTCTCGCTCAGCTGGGCATCGCACCGGTCTACGGCGCCAAGAACCCGTTCGACTTCATGGAACTCCAAGACGTCCAGGAGCTCACGAACTTCTTCGAGCGCACCGTCTCGGCATACCAAACCGGTGTCGAAGGCGAAGTCGGCTTCGACGACGATTTCTAGCTTTCGCCGCGGGGTCGGATCCGTCGGCTAACGCCTCCTCGACCGACCTGCGGACGGTGCACCCATTTTCGTCCGAACCGGCTTCGCAGCTTCGGACTACCTGAGCCTCCTCGATGCGTGACGTTCGTGAGCGGAGCGAAACGGCGCTGGTGAGGTACCGGTCAGAAGCCTTTGATCCTGCCCTTTTCGATTGCGACTTCTTTGTCCCAGTTGTCGGTGCGTTCCTGATCCGAGCGCTGGCGATCTGCGCCAGCGCCGAACGTCGAAGACGCAGGCTTTGACTCTGTGGGCAGTGATGCGTTCCGAAAGAAGCTACGAATCCTCTTCAGCATGGTTCATCCCTTCGGCGGGTGCTTCCGCCTATCAGGAGAGTACCGGGCGAGGGCGTGGCCGACTCGAGCGATCGGGCGCACGAGTCAGGGAAGCAGCGTCCAGGTGACCAGGAGAAAGCTGAAGAACACGAGGGCGAGGCGCATGAGCGCGGCAAAAAAGGCGAGCTGACGAATGGCATTGATGGTCTCGACCGCCCGAATCGAGTGGGAGCCAGTCCATCCGTTGGTCGTGGCAACTTCAGGAGTTGTGGATCGGGTCTCGACGTACACGGCGATCGCCAACCACGCGGTGAGCGCGGCAGCAATGAACGCAAGCATGGGGTGTTGGCCGTTCGCCAACGAAATCACTGCGGCCGTGATGTACGACGCTCCTCCAAACCAATGCATCTGTTTCCATCGGCGGCAAGCAACGTTTGGTTAGCTGACGGCGATTGGCGTGTATGGAACGCAAAAATCGTCTGCTCCCCGGTAGTTTCTCGCAGATGACTGATGACCTGGTTGTGAGCCAACTCGATGCCCTTGGCTTGTCCTATGAGATTGTCGCTTGTGATCCAGATCTCGCAGACACTGCGGCGTTCTGCGAGACCTATGGCTATTCGCCAGAGATTTCGGCGAATGCGATCGTCGTGGTGGGTAAGTCTGATCCGCCAATCTTCGCGATGTGCCTCGTACTGGCCGACAGCAGGCTGGACGTGAACAAGGTTGTTCGCAGGAAGCTCGACGTGCGCAAGTGCAGCTTCGCCTCGGCTGAACAGACCGTCGATCTCACCGGCATGCAGATCGGGGGAGTGACACCGTTTGGCACCACAACAGCCCTGCCGCTTCTGATCGACAGCCGCGTGATGGCACGCGAGCGGATCATCATCGGTGGTGGTACACGTGACCGAAAGCTTCTGGTCCCTCCATCAACTCTTGCGGGTCACCCGGAAGCTGAGGTAGTGGAAGGACTTGCGAAGCAAGTCGATAATTAGCAGCGGACGACGATTCCTAATCGTCCGTGAGATCCACGACGACCCGGTTGCGTCCACCATCTTTGGCTTCGTAAAGGGCGGCATCGGCGCGTTCGACGAGGTCAGCAACTGACTTCGATGCCGTGTCGGCAACACCGATGGACACGGTCACCTTGCCGTTCGGCTGGTTCTCCTCGCCGGGGATCGCACACGCTTCGATTTCGGCTCGGACGCGTTCGGCGATGTCTTTGGCTTCGGCAGCGGTCGTGGCCGGCAGCAGGACACAGAACTCCTCGCCGCCGTAGCGATACACGACATCTCCCGGGCGTACGGCGTCAGCCATCGTCGAGGCAACACGTTTCAGGGCCTCGTCGCCGGCCGCGTGGCCATTGACATCGTTGAAGTTCTTGAAGTGATCGACGTCGAGCATGATGTATGCCACGAGCTCGCCACCGGTGGCGGCGAGATCTCGGTCGAGGCGGCGGCGATTCTTGAGGCCCGTCATCGGCTCGACGTCGGCGAGTGCGGTAGCCGATCCGTGGGCCTCGGCTGCCTGCAACGCCGACCCGACGAGCGGAGCCAACATTTCGAGCGCTTCGATGTCCTGGCGCCCGAAGGGATTCGACGCCACTCGTACGACCATGATCGCGCCAGTAATCGTTCCGTCGGTCACGATCGGCACGGCGGCCATGGCCATCGGAACCTCGACGAGTACCGGTTCGTCGACAGCCACCGTTGAGATGGAACGCCCGGTCTCGGTCACTCGCCGCAGACCGCTCTCGCCAAGTGAATCGAGACGAAACAGATCCGTAGGGGTCACATGAATCGGTGACAAACCCTCGCCGTTGCGGATTGCCAACAGGCCACCCTCGGCCGCAACGAGTCGTTCGGTTTCAGCAAGCGCGATCGAAGCGATCTCCCCCACGTCGAGCGACCCGGTCATGCGCCTGCTGGCGTCGAGCAGATCGTTGACGGAGAGTTTGTGATTCGTGGCTTCGGCGACCGCACTGGCCATTGCAGAGTCCGCGCTGGAACGTCGACGGATGAGCAGGAACGCAACGAGACCAAGGAGGCCTGCGAGCGCTGCGCCAATCAGGAGGAGCGGACTCGAATCCCCCTGTGTGCTGGGGTCCTCGAGAGGGAGCTCCGAGACGGGAGAGGTCGCGGGGACAGGGGCCGGAGCGGCGGTTGTCGTGCTGACTTGGGCAATCGCAGCATCGGTTTCGGCAGGCTCAGCCTCTTCGACCGCGGGTTCGTCGGTTTCGTCAACGGTCTCAGGAGCGAAGAGCAAGGCAACGCCCATCACCGCTGCGGCGTCACCAGCTCGGTCGCTGGGGTCGCTTGGTGCAGCTCCACCACGGATGGAGAGATCGGCGAGCGCTGCAATCCAGGTTCTGGCGTCGATTACTGAGGTGGCGCCATCTCGGATTGCTTGGACGGTGTCTTCGTCGAGCGCATTCGCGACCTCGAGGACCTCATTGCTCACCACCAACCCCTCTGACTCGAGTTGTTCGATGAGCAGCGGCAGGTCGGCAGCAAGCCTCTCGATCTCGGAGCGGTATCCATCGTCGGTGAGCCCATCTGCGGGTACTTGGTCGCGAACATCTCGGACGACGTCGTTGGTTCGCGGATTCGGTGCCCGACGGAAAGCGCCGAGTTCGGCCAGTGCGTCGAGTCCCAGGACGAGGCGACTTGCGGCGACGGGAGCCACCTCGCCAGGTGGGATTCGGCTGAGGGCGAGGTCGTCGCTGGTATCTGCTCGGGTCACCACGGCCTTGATCGACGGCGCGGCTTCGGAGAACGCGAGTGCCGGTGGGACGGTCGTGGCGAATGTATCCAGACATTGCGGGTCATACAGCGGGTCGCAGAAGCCAAGATCCTCGACAAGACCCGGCTCGAACAAGGAGGGGTCGCAGGTTGGATCGAACAGGGGGTCGCAGAAGCTCGGGTCACAGGACGGGTCAAAGCCCGGGTCGCAATAGATCGGCGCAGGTTCGTCGTAGTTCGGAACGGGGCTGTTTGGGTCACAGCTCGGATCGATCCACGGGTCGCAGAACGACGGGTCAAACGTCTCGACGCACGAGGGATCGATCGTTGGATCGCAGTCGTGCTCGGCGTTGGCGGTTTGCACCCCGATCGACGAGGACGCAGCAGTGATCAATAGCCAAACCAGAAGAACGCGTCCCGCGAATTTACCCACGCGACACCATCGGCGCGAATGCCACAAACTTGATCGACATTCACAGAGGTGGAATATGGATCGTCTCGTCCAATACTTGACCTGTGGAGGTGGTGCTGCGAGCCGAAGTCGGGGCGTTTCCGCTATGGACGCCAGCCGGGGAGAACATCGTGCCGAACTCGCTTCCCCTGTCACCTCGGGTCCTCGTCGCATTGGAGGACTGGACCAACTTCTTCGATGACGTTGGTGGCGCTATGAGCGACCGCGACATCGTCGAAGAGTTCGTCGGTCAGGGGTACAAGATCGCCCATGCCATCAGACGAGAGCTCAAGGGCTCGACCGTCTGGTTGCAGCACCCCGTCACCGACGAGAGGGTTGCGATCGAGAATCGGCGGCCCGGCTGAAGACCGACGCGGCGCACGTCAAGGTCGGGAACGCCGCACCTCGTAGGCGACCAAGGACGCGGCGACCGCGGCGTTGAGCGACTCGACACCGTTCTCCAAAGGAATGGTGAGGATCGAAGTGCACGCAGCGCGGGCGTTCGCGGAGAGACCACTCGACTCGTTGCCCACGATGAATGCTGCCCGCTCGGGCAGCGCGGTATCGAACAACGAAACTCCGCCGTCATCGAGCCCAAAGATCTCAAAACGATGAGCTTCGAGTATGGCCAGCGCTTCGACCGTGTCGTCGACACGCAGAATCGGAGCCCGAAACGCGACGCCCGCCGACGCCTTTATGGCGACGGGGCCAACTTCGGCGGTGCCTTTGTGAGGAACGACGATGCCGTCGAGCCCAGCGGCGGCGGCGGAACGGAGGATCATCCCGACATTGGCCGGGTTGTGCACGTGGTCGAGCACCAGCACAGAACAAGCCCAGTCCTTGCCCCGTCGACGCTGTTCGCAGAAGGCCTCGAGGTGCTGCATCGCAGGGGCGATCACATCAGCGACAACACCCTGATGGTGTCGGCTGGATCTCGCTACCGCGGTGACCTTCACTTCTGCCACCATCTCGATCGTCGCCTTGCGACTTGCTGCCATTCCCTTGATGGTGTCGATCTCTGCTCCGTGAGCGCTCTTGCTGATCAGAATCTTGTCGAAGCTGAGCGTCTGATCATGAAGCGCTTCGATGACCGGCTTCCTTCCCATCACGGTGAGGAATTGATCTCGTGGCGACGTCACGGGAACATCGGAATCTGCATCACGAGTCGGCGACGACGAAGGCCAGCGAACCCACGCCCGCGGCGTCGTGGCCGCCGTCCACCGATCCATAGATGATCGTCGTGGCCAACGTTTGCTCGGACACGTATCCCTCCATGGCGCGTACGGCGCTGGCTCCGATCTCGGTGAGGTCGAGGGTCAGGAGAATCCGATCGGTGACGACCAGATCTTCTTGCTTGCGTGCTTCCTGCACCGCACGCACGATGTCTCGAGCGACACCTTCGGCTTCGAGTTCCGGGGTCACGTCCGTGTCGAGTACGACGACCGCGTCGTTGGTCGGGAGGGCAGCCGCCGTGACGCCTTCAGCCGGTTTCACGTTGAGCGTGTATTCGTCCTCCGTCAGGACGTGTCCCGCGATGTCGATCGATCCATCGTCGTTTTGTGTCCAGGCACCTTTTTTGGCTGCACCGAAGACTTTCTGCACATCGCCGCCGAGTCGAGGGCCGAGAACGGATCCATTCGGCTGCAGAGCAAACTCAGCGAACGACCCGAGATCATCGCTGAACGAGACGTTCTTGACGTTCACCTCGTCTGCGATCAGATGTGACAGCGCCGTGACCGAGTCGGCGTGGTCACCAGCGAGCGTCAGCCTGTGCAACGGCAGTCGGACTCGAAGGCCTTCATCCTCACGTAGCCGGAGCGCTGCCGAAACGACGGTCCGTACGCGATCCATGTTGGCGACGAGGTCCGGATTGGACGGGAAGTCGTTCGCGTCAGGCCAGTCGGCAAGATGCACCGATTCATCGCCGGTGAGACTCGTGTAGATCTCTTCGGTGACCATCGGAAGAAACGGTGCAGCAAGCTTCAAGAAGTTCACGAGCACGGTGTAAAGCGTGTCGTACGCAGCCCTCTTGTCCTCGGCACTTCCGGCCGAGATCCCCACGCCGCCGACATGGTCGCTCCGCTCCGCTGCGCTCCCCTCAAGGCCGTCCGCAGGGTTTTCGGGGCCCCAGAAACGATCTCGCGAACGGCGGATGTACCAGTTGTTCAGGGCGTCGAGGAACGAGCTGATCTGTTCGGTCGCTCCAGCGAGGTCGTAGGCCTCCATGCGCTCGGTCGTGGCCTCGATGACCGTCCGAAGTTTCGCAAGGATGTAGCGGTCGAGCTCGTCGGTGGAATCGGTTCGCAGCTGGGCTCGGTACCCGTCGATGTTCGCGTACAGGGTGAAGAATGAGTACGCGTTCCAGACAGGCAACATCACTTGGCGCGTCACCTCGTCGATCCCTCGATCGGAGATCCGAGCGTCGCCGCCGCGCACGATGTTCGAGCTCATGAAGTACCAACGCAATGCGTCGGCTCCCTGTTTGTCGAATATCTCGCTTGGTTCCGTGTAGTTCCGGAGTTTCTTTGAGAGCTTTTGGCCGTCTTCGGCCAACAAGATGCCGTGGCAGATCACGTTTTGGAACGATGGCTTGTCGAAGAGCGCTCCAGCAAGCACGTGAAGCGTGTAGAACCATCCGCGAGTTTGGTTGATGTACTCGACGATGAAGTCGGCGGGGTAATGCTCCTCGAACCATTCCTTGTTCTCGAACGGATAGTGCACCTGGGCAAAGGGCATCGAGCCGGACTCGAACCAGCAGTCGAGAACCTCGGGTACCCGGCGCATCATCGACTCGCCTGTTGGATCGTCGGGATTCGGGCGAACTAGTTCGTCGATGTACGGGCGATGCAGGTTGGTGGGTCGCACCCCAAAATCCGCCTCGAGTTCATCGAGACTTCCGTATACGTCGATGCGCGGGTATTCGGGGTTGTCGCTACGCCAGACGGGAATCGGTGAACCCCAGAATCGGTTCCGGCTGATCGACCAGTCTCGAGCGCCTTCGAGCCACTTGCCGAATCGTCCGTTCTGCACGTTGTCAGGGATCCAGTTGATCTCCTGATTGAGATCGACCAGCCGGTCACGGAAGTCGGTGACCTTCACGTACCAACTCGGTAGTGCCCGGTAGATGATCGGTGTGTCCGTGCGCCAGCAGTGGGGATAGTTGTGCTCGTATGTCTCGTGTTTGATGAGGCGTCCGAGGTCCTTGAGGTGCCGGATGATGTCGCTGTTCGCCTCGAGCACGTTCCGGCCGACGAAGTCGCTGACCTCGTCGGTGAACTTTCCCTGGTCATCGACGGGAACGACCATGCCCATGCCGTTTTCTTCGCCGATGCGCTGATCGTCTTCGCCGAAGCCGGGCGCGGTGTGGACGATTCCGGTGCCTTCGTCGGTTTCGACGAAGTCGCCGGGAAGAACCCGGAATCCATTGAGGTCATCGCGCGCCGCAAAATATGGGAAGAGCGGTGCATAGGTGCGCTCGACGAGGTCACCGCCCTTGACGACGCTGTGTTCGACCGCGCCGTCGAGCTCCTTTGCATAGTTGGCCACCGTTGCTGACCCCAGGATCAGGTATTCGCCGTTCAGCTCCATGATCGAGTAGTCGAGGTCGGGGCCGACGGTGAGCGCCAGGTTCGAAGGCAACGTCCAAGGGGTGGTCGTCCAGGCGAGCATCTTCATCGGACCTGGGTCGCTTGGGTTCGGTGTGAGGCTGAACGCCACGGTGACGGCTGGATCCTGGCGGGGGCGCGTGGCGTCATCGAGACGGATCTCGAAGTTCGAAAGCGGAGTCTCCGCTCCCCATGAGTAGGGCATGACCCGGTTTGCTTCGTAGACGAGTCCTTTGTCCCAGAGTTGTTTGAATGCCCAGATGACCGACTCCATGTAGTCGAGGTCCATCGTCTTGTAGTCGTTCTCGAAGTCGACCCACCGGGCTTGGCGGGTGACGGTCTGCTCCCACTCCTCGGTGTACCGAAGCACCGAGGTTCGGCACGCCTCGTTGAAGTTGTCGATCCCGAACTCGTTGATCGCCGCGCGACCGGATACGCCGAGCTGCTTTTCGGTTTCCATCTCCGCTGGCAAGCCGTGGCAATCCCAACCGAAACGTCGTTCGACCTTCTTGCCTCGCATTGCGTGATATCGAGGTACGACGTCCTTCACGTAGCCCGTCAGCAGATGCCCGTGATGGGGGAGACCGTTGGCAAACGGCGGCCCGTCATAGAACACGTATTCGTTGTCGTCAGGTCGCCCGTCGACCGATGCCTGGAACGTCTCGGCCTCTTCCCAGCGCCGCAGAATCCGCGCTTCGATAGCTGGAAAGTCCGGCTTGTCGACTGCGGGATAGGGCTGTTCGTCAGCGGTGCTCATAACCGCTCAGGCTATCGGGCCAAGGTGCCGCAAAACAGCGTGTGGGCGGCTCCGCCCGAGCCGCCCACTCAACACATCGGTGTTGTTGCGAACTCAACGTTATGCGGCGCCGGTCGACCTGTACCTGAGACGAATGAATCATCCGCGCACCCCTGCCAGATCGAAAGCGGCGACACCTCATGAAATTCCTGAACGAACGATCACGTCAGTGGGGCCTCCCCGTACTGGTGCTCTCGTTGTTGTTGCTCGGCGCTGCATATCTCGCAACGACCAATGGACGCACGGCCACGGCGGGCGTAGTGCAAGGCAGTGTCGTTCCAGCGATCCCTCGCTCGGACACGCCGGTCGTACTCGATGGAAAGGTGCTCGCCCATGCGAGGGTTGGTGATCGAGTCTTCGTCGGCGGTGACTTTCAACAGGTGATGCTGCCCGACGCAACGGTGATCACGCAGCCGTACCTCTTCGCCTACGACATCGACACAGGCGAACTCGACCCGAACTTTCGCCCGGTGTTGAACAAGCTCGTGCGAGCGCTCGAGCCAACCCCGGCAGGCGATGGCCTCTATGTGGGTGGGTTGTTCTCCACCTGGGACGCGGACTTCCCTCTCCGAGTGGCCAAGTTGGACGCCCAGGGAAACCTCGACACCACGTTCGCTGCGCGAGCTTCGGCGAGGGTGCAGTCGATCGCGGCCGTAGGTGACTCGGTCTACCTTGGCGGCGATTTCTTCGACGTCTCGGGTACGCCGCTCACCGGCCTTGCCAAGGTTGACTCGACCACCGGCGCAGTCGACACGTCTCTCGTCTTCAACTTGGGCCCCTCGATCAACGGCAGCCAGTTGGTGCGCCGCGTCAAGGCTGCACCCGATGGATCGGCGTTGTTCGTCCTGCACTATGGAGAAACGGTCAACGGCGAGATTCGCCGGGCCGCTGCGAAGTTGAACCTCACGGGTCCTGCCCCGACGCTGAGCGGCTGGACCGTTCCATGGTTGGAGCAGACCAACGATTCGTTGTGCTGGAACCGATTGCGCGACATGGCCATCTCGCCTGATGGCGCGTTCATCGTCATCGGCGGGCAGGGTGCCGACAATCCGCCGAACTGTGATTCGGTCCTGCGTTATTCGACGGCCGGCGATGGCGTCGTCAACTTCGACTGGTCGGCGCGCATGTACTCGAGCGTGTTCAGCCTGGCGGTGTCCGATGTGGCCGTCTATGTAGGCGGGCACTTCTGTGCCGCGCCCAAGAATCCGATCGCACCAGGTGGCATCAGCTCCGATTTCACCGGCACGGCCAACGGTTGCGACGTGAACGACCCGCTGGCGTCGTTCAATCCCTCGCAGCGCGATCCAGACAACGCGGTCTTCCGCAAACAAATGGCAGCCCTCGACCCAACGACCGGCCAGGCGCTCGAGTGGGATCCGGGCAGCAACAACTTCCTGGCCGTATTCGACCTGACTCTGATCGATCGCGGGTTGCTCGCGGGCCATGATCGAGACCGCTTCAACGACATCGGTACCGGACGTTCTGGATTCTTTGACTTCGGGATTGGCGACGACACTCAGCCGCCGACGATCAACGTCAACGACCCGAGCCCCGGCACCATCATCTCGGACCCAACGGTGCTCGGCGGGCTTGCACAGGACAACATTGCGGTTACCGAGGTCGTCATTCGACTGAAGAACATCACGACCGACCAATGGTTGCAGACCGACGGTTCGTTCCTCCCCACCTCGGCTGACCTCTCCGTCACCTTCGTTCCGGCTGGTCTCGGAGAAGTCGCGTGGTCAGTACCTGTCGCGAACCTTCCCGTCGGCGACTACGAAGTACGCGGCTTTGCACGAGATGAAGTCGGCAATACCTCGATCGCACTGGCTTCCCCGTTCACGATTCCAGGCGGCACGGTTTGTTCGGTCGCCCTCGATGTCGACGATCAGCCGGTGATCTCCTGGACCGGCTTCCTCGAGAACGGCGTGAACGATGTCGTGATCCGCCGCGATGGGAGTTTCCTCATCGACGGCCAGCCAGCGGGAGCGGGTAGCTACACCGATACGACCGCGACCCCCGGCGACCACACCTACCTGGTGCGATGGCGACCAAATGGTGTGCGAACCGATGTGACGTGCACCCCGGATCCAATAACTGTGCCCGAAGGCGGCGGGGGCGTGAGCTGCACTGCAGGCCTCGACGCCGCATCAAAGCCTGTCCTCACCTGGACGTTGGTTGCCGGCGTCGGTAACTACGCCGTTCGCGAGGCCGCCGACGGATGGATCGCAACGGTGAGCAACACCACCACATACACGGTGGCTGACGCCGCTCCAGGCGACTACAACTACCTGATTCGGTACACGCAGAACGGCACCCAAATCGAAGTCCCTTGCACGCCGACGCCGCTGACCGTGCCTGGTGGCGCCGGAGCTGCATGCACGGTTGCCGTCAACCCCGCAGGCGGAGTCGACGTCAATTGGACTGCGGTCGCCGGCGTGGACACATTCCAAGTCCGCGACGCGGCAACCGGCTGGATCGGCACCGTCACCGACGGGCTTTCATATACCGACGCCGCACCAGAACCTGGATTGCGCACCTATGTGCTGCGCTACCGAGAGGCTGGGACCCGCATTGACTTGGTCTGTCTGCCAGATCCGATCGACGCGGGTTAGTGCGAACGAACGTCGTCCAGCGGATCTCGGCGGAAGTCCGCAGCGTTGGTTTGGGGAGCGAAGCTCGCGTAGCGACCGTGTTGGGTTCCGCGGATCTCGGCGGAAGTCCGCAGCGTTGGTTTGGGGAGCGAAGCTCGCGTAGCGACCGTGTTGGGTTCCGCGGATCTCGGCGGAAGTCCGAGAGAACTACAGCTGATCGAGGGCATCGTTGAGATCGGCGACGAGGTCGTCGCCGGTCTCGATGCCCACCGACAAACGCACGAGGTCATCGGGCACCTCGAGAGGCGAACCAGCCGCTGACGCATGCGTCATGACACCTGGGTGCTCGATGAGTGACTCGATTCCGCCCAACGATTCGGCGAGCGTGAACAGTCGTGTCCGGGTCGTCACCGACTTGGCCGCTTCGAGCCCGGCGTGCACTCGGAACGAGATCATGCCGCCTGGAGCGCTCATTTGATGTGCCGCGATCTCCGCGCCCGGATGTGACTCGAGCCCTGGATAGAGCACATGTGAGACCGCAGGATGTGCCAGCAGCATTTCGACGATGAGCTGCGCGTTCTCGACGTGACGATCCATTCTCACGCCAAGCGTCTTGAGGCCCCGAAGGGTCAAGAAGCAGTCCATCGGTGCGGGTACAGCGCCCACGGCGTTCTGCAGGTACTTGATGTCGCCTGCCCATTCCTCATCATTGGTGGCCGCAAACCCGCCCACGACATCGGAGTGACCGCCGATGTATTTGGTCGTCGAGTGGATGACGAGGTCTGCTCCCAGAGAGAGCGGTTGTTGCAGGTAGGGCGACGCGAACGTGTTGTCGACCACGAGTTTCGCTCCGTTGCGGTGAGTCACCTCCGCGATCGCAGCGATGTCGAACACCGTCAGGAGCGGATTCGTTGGCGTTTCCATCCACACGATCTTGGTGGCCGGATTCCAGTTCGAATCGAGCGCATTGGGGTCGGTGAGGTCAGCAGCCGACCAGGTGATGCCCGCCCGCGCGACCACTTGTGAGATCAGCCGAAAGGTGCCGCCGTAGGCATCGTTGCCAAGCACGACATGGTCTCCCGCTCGCAGTGAGCGAAGAACGGTGTCTTCCGCCGCGAGACCAGAGGCGAAGGCGTAGCCGAATCGCGCGCCCTCGAGATTCGCAAGTGCCTCTTGGAGCGCCGTGCGCGTGGGGTTGTCGGTGCGGCTGTACTCATAGCCGGTGTGATCGCCCGGTGATGGCTGCGCATATGTCGATGTCTGAAAGATCGGCGTGATCACCGATCCGGTCACATGCTCGGGGTCCTGCCCTGCGTGGATGGCTCTGGTCTCGAAGCCGTCGCCCGGCGTGTCTTGAGATTCGGTCATGTCAGGCCTCCGCCGCAGTTGGTGAGAGAAATTCGAGGATGTCGGTGTGGCTGATGACCGTGCGCGGTCGCCCACCGTCGATCACGAGTAACGCGTTCGCATGCTCGAACAATTCCACCGCGGTCTGAATCGATTGGCCGATGCCGATCGTGGGCAAGCCAGGTGCCATGACCGACTCGACTGGCATGTCGAGCACACTCTCGTCTGCGAACGTTGCGTTCATCAACTGCAACTCAGAGACCGAGCCGGAGATCTCTGCGAGGGCAAACGGAGGTTCGTTCTTGGCCACCGGTATTTGGCTCACACCGTTGGTTCGCATGATCTTGACCGCATCTCGCACCGGCGTGTCGGGGTTCACGTAGATCAGGTCGTCGTCGCGGTTTCCCTTGGCGTTCACGACCGCGTTGACGCACGTGTCACCGTGGCATTCGATGAACCCGAGCTTTGCGAGGTAGTCGTCGTTGAAGACCTTCGACAGGTAACCCCGACCAGAATCAGGCGTGAGCACGATCATGAGGTCGTCGGGCCCAAGGCGCTGCGCCACCTGCAACCCTGCTGCGATTGCCGTGCCACATGACCCTCCGAGAAGGATGCCCTCCTCGCGAGCGATCCGGCGCGCCATCAGGAAGCTGTCGTGATCAGAGATCGGGATGACCTCGTCGACCAGATCGTGGTGATACGTCGTCGGCCAGAAGTCTTCACCGACGCCCTCGACAAGGTACGGGCGACCCGATCCGCCGGAGAACACCGAACCCTCGGGGTCGGCGGCGATGATCTTGATGTCCGGGTTCTGCTCTTTGAGGTATCTGGCCACGCCCGAGATGGTGCCGCCGGTGCCGGCGCCCGCTACGAAGTGGGTGATCTTGCCGTCGGTTTGACGCCAGATCTCCGGTCCGGTGGTGTCGTAGTGCGCCTCAGGGTTGACCTGGTTCGAGTACTGGTCGGGCCGGAATGCGCCGGGAATCTCATTGACCAGCCGTTCGGCGGTCGAATAGTACGACTCGGGGTCTTCGGGCGGCACGGCAACAGGGCACACGACCACTTCAGCTCCGTAGGCGCGCAGCAGGTCGACCTTTTCGGGTGCGACCTTGTCGGTCATGACGAAGACCGTCTTGTACCCGCGTTGGTTGGCGACGATGGCAAGGCCGACACCGGTGTTTCCGCTCGTGGGTTCGACGATCGTGCCCCCGGGCTTCAGCAGTCCCGCTTCTTCAGCAGCATTGATCATCGCCAGCGCAGGACGGTCCTTCGAAGATCCGCCGGGGTTCTGTTGCTCGAGCTTGATCGCAAAGTCACAGGTCAAATGACCGGCGATCTTTGGCATGCGAACCATCGGCGTGTTGCCGATCATGTCGATGACTGAGTCTGCGATCTCCATAGGTGTTCTGCTTTCCGCGTGCTGGTGCTGATGAGTCTACGATCGGGAAGCCGAGGAAAACAGGGGGACGTCGATGCAGTACGAAGCAATCAAACTGACCGAGACCGAAGGGGGCGTTTGGGAGCTCGTACTGACGAATCCGCCCGCCAACGCGCTCAACAAACAGATGGCGTTCGAGCTTCGTCACGCAGCTGCCCGGCTGAGCACAGATCGCGCGGTTCGGGCCCTCGTACTTCATGGCGAAGGCAAGGTGTTCTTCGGTGGGGGAGACCTCGTGGAGATGAGCGAAGGTGGCGATGAAACGCCGGCGAACCTCCACGAGATGACCATCGACTTCCACGGCGCCTTGAGTCGGATGTCTCGAATGAACGCCCCCGTCATCGGAGCGATCACCGGCACAGCTGGGGGTGCAGGGATGAGCCTCACCGCGGCGATGGATCTGGTCTACGCCGGCGAAGGCGCGAAGTTCACGATGGCCTACACGGCAGCAGGTCTGACCCCGGACGGAACGTCGACGTTCTTCCTGGCACGAGTCATCGGATTGCGTCGAGCCACCGAGCTCGTTCTCACCAATCGTGTGTTGTCAGCTGCGGAGGCGCTCGATTGGGGGCTCGTCAACCACGTCGCAGCTGATGACCAAGTTCTCGATGAGGCTCGGGCATTGGCAGCAAGGCTTGCAAAGGGTCCAACCAATGCGTTCGGCGGTGCGAAACGGTTGCTGTTGGCAGGCGCAAGTTCGTCGCTCGGCGAGGCCATGGAGAACGAGGCGATGTCCATCGCTTCACAATCCATGCATCCAGAGGCCATCGAGGGCATCGATGCGTTCCTCAACAAGCGTCGCGCCGAATTCCCGGCTCCCTGAACGATCCTCAGCCGAAGAAGCTTGCCATACCGATGTGCACGGCGATCAGGTACGACATCGTTCCGAGCACCGAGCTGATGCCCGCGAGTCGCGAGTCGACACCGTGCGCACCTGCGACCCCGAGATATCGGCCGTTGGGTCGGAAGAACAACACGGCAGCGGCGAGTACAGCGGTCGAACACAACCAGGCGCACAATTTGGTGGTGATGCGAATGGTCCAACGCATCCATCGAACCCGCGACAGTGCCGTCGGGGCGTTGGTTCGGTCGGGGAACCGTTTCCCGACGATGTACCAACTGGCATCGGTCACTGCGAGCCGTGCCGTACCGAGCGCCACGAACGGCAGGAACCCGATATGGGGCGCTGCGAGTACGACGAAGGCAGCTCGCGGTGCGAACAACATCAACAGCACGGGGTGACCAACCAGTGCGGGTGACCAGATCGTCGCCGTCCACGACAACGCGGCCCAGCCGAGGATCCACGAACCATGGTGACCAAAGGAACGAACCCATTGGAGAGCTCGCACCGCGTTCGCGGCACTGAAGAACGATGGCAGTGCTATTGGATGCGCGGGTGCGGTCACCTCGGCCTATCGGCTAACCGGACAGCGAGCGAAGCCTCCACGTCAGAAGTGATTCGATCGCCCCATGCATCGTCTGGGGCGTTCCGCAGAAACTGAATCGAACGTACCTATGTCCTTCGGTGGGGTCGAAGTCAATGCCCGGCGTGGCGGCGACGCCAAGTTCTCGGAGCCACCCCGCGGTCAGGTCTCGGCTGTCGGCGCCAAGGTGGTCGGTTCTCGCCCAGATGTAGAAGGCGCCGTCTGCCGGCGCGAGATCGGTCATGCCAGCTTTGGGCAATCCTTCGAGGAGAATCTTGCGGTTTGCTGCGTAGCGTTCGACGTGTCCGTCGAGTTCGTCGCGGCAGCCGAAGGCGGCAAGTGCAACATGCTGGCTCAGCGCAGGCGGGCAGATGACGAGGTTCTGTGCCAAGCGGTCGACGGCTGTCACCAGCTCTTCGGGCAGAACCGTCCAGCCGATTCGCCACCCGGTCATCGAGAAGTACTTGCTGAAACTGTTGATGACGATCGCTGAGTCAGACATCGATGCAGCGGTCGCAGTGACCGTGTCTCCGTATGTGAGACCGTGGTAAATCTCGTCGCTGATCAGCCGCACACCTCGTTCGTCGCACCAGCTACACAAGGCGGCCAGCTCATCTGGCTCCAACACGGTTCCCGTCGGGTTCGATGGGCTCGCGACGATGACACCATCGAGCGAGCCTGCAGCTTCGAGCAACTCGACCGTTGGTTGAAATCGGGTGGATGCGTCGACGTGAATGGGCACCGCGGTCATGTGCAACGCTGCGAGCATGTTGCGATAACAGGGATACCCGGGAGCGGTGACGGCTACTCGCGCACCCGGCTCGAACGAGGCGAGCAACGCGAGAACGAACGCGCCGGAAGCACCTTGGGTAATGGCGATCCGACCAGGGTCCAGGTCGAGGTCATATTGGATTCCGACGTGCGATGCGATTGCCGGCGCGAGCTCTGGGATGCCACGCGATGTCGTGTATCCGAGCGCGTCGGAATCGAGCAGACGATGAGCGACGTCGATGGCTCCCCGCGGAGCGCCGGTCGAGGGTTGGCCAACTTCGAGGTGGAAGACCGCGTTGCCTTCCTGCTCGTGACGTTGTGCAGCTGCCACGACCTCCATCACATAGAACGGATCGATCGACGCGGGCATCGTCAGCCGCCCGAGCTGAATGCGCTCGCGAGAGCGCCAGGGGGTGTGTGATCATCGCGCGATTCAATCCAACCGTGTGGCAGCACGACTCGCTTGGGCCCATGGCTGTGGCCCCTGGTCAACCGAGCAGCACCATCGGGGAAGGGCTCGTCGTCGAGGGTGTGAAGAATCTCCAACATCTCGTCGCGACTCGACATCATCGAGATCTGCTTTCGCACTTCGCCCCCAACCGCAAACCCCTTCAGGTACCAACTCGTGTGTTTTCGAAAGTCCCGAGTGCCGCGGTCGGTGCCCAACCAGGCGGTGAGCAAGTCGAGGTGAGCCACCATGATCCGAATCACCTCGTGCAGCGACGGCGCCGGGGAAATCGGGTCACCGCGAAGACCCTCGGTGAGCTCGCGAAACAGCCATGGTCGCCCAAGACAACCACGACCGACGACGACGCCATCACAACCGGTGTGCTCCATCATGGCGATGGCATCGGAGGCTTCCCAGATGTCTCCGTTTCCAAGAACGGGAATCGACGTGATGTGACTCTTCAATTCGGCAATGGCGTCCCATCGAGCATTGCCTGAGTAGGCCTGCTCGGCAGTACGCGCGTGAAGAGCGACCGCCGCGACACCTTCGTCTTCGGCGATGCGCCCGGTGTCGAGCATGGTGATGTGGTCGTCGTCGATCCCGATGCGGAACTTCAGCGTGACCGGGATGCCTTCAGCGTTGGAAACCATCGCCCTTGCGATGTCGCGGAGGAGGTTGTGGTGCCAGGGGAGCGCGCTGCCGCCACCGTGGCGGGTCACCTTCGGCACGGGGCAACCGAGGTTCATGTCGATGTGATCGACCGTGCCTTCACCCACCAGCTTCTTGACGGCTTCCCCGATCCAATACGGGTCGGTGCCGTAGAGCTGGATGCTGCGTGGGTTTTCGCCTTCAGCGAACTCCGCAGCGTGGAGCATCTTCTTGTGCCCCTCGATGAGCGCTCGGGCGGTGATCATTTGATTCACATACAGGCCACCGTTGGCCGTGGTGGCATCACCGGGCACAGGCGTCGCGTCGTCGAATGCCCGACCGTTGCCGAATCGGCGACAGAGCGTGCGATACGGAGCGGTGGTCACGCCCGCCATGGGGGCCAGCACGACCGGCGGACTGATGGTCAGGCGGCCGATCTTCAGCTCGGTGGGCAACGACTCCATCGTTCCATTGTGCCCGGGGTTCATCAATCCGCCGCAGCGTCAGTGAAACCCTTCACAACCTGACGAAGCCGGTGACGAGGGAGCCCAATGACATTGTCGTAGCTGCCTTCGATCGCAGTGACGAACGCCCCACCTCGACCCTGCATGGCGTACGCGCCGGCCTTGTCGGTCGGTTCCCCAGTGCTCACGTACCACGCAATGTCATCGTCGGTCAGATCGGCGAAGTGAACGGTCGTCGTCTCGACGAATGAGTTCATCGAGTCTTTGTTGCGCACGGCTACGCCAGTCATCACCTGGTGCGTTCGCCCGGACAGCTGTCGAAGCATCTGGTGGGCGCGAGCTTCGTCTGCGGGTTTTCCCAGCAGTTGTCCATCGATGCTCACGATCGTGTCAGCGGCGATGACAATCGAGCCCGGTGGACAGCTGACCGCCAGGTTCTTCTCTCGAGCGAGTCGCTCAACATACGGGGTGGCGGCTTCGTTCTCATGAGGTGTTTCGTCGATGTCGGCTGCGCGAACGTCGAAGGTCCAATCGAGTTGTTCGAGTAGTTGCCGCCGACGGGGCGACGATGAGGCAAGAATGATCTCCACGAAACAAAACGGTATCGATATGACGCCGACACATTGCACTCAGTGTGTGCTCGTTGTGTACCGATGGAGTTTCAGACAATCTCAAGGTGAGGACCAAATGAGCGAAACAGTTCTGGTGACCGGCGGTGCTGGATACATCGGTAGTCACACGGCCCTGGCACTAATCGCTGCTGGGCATGACGTTGTTGTCGTCGACAATTTCGTGAATTCGAAGCCTGACGCCCTCGTGACCGTGAGCGAGATGACCGGCCACGAGATCGTCATTGTCGAGGGCGATGCGCGAGACGCCAAGCTCATCGAACACGTCCTGCGTGACAACGGTGTCACCGCAGTCATCCACATGGCAGCGCTCAAGGCGGTCGGCGAGTCGGTGGAGATGCCCCTCGAGTACTACGGAAACAACCTCGAGACGGCAATCAGCACGCTCGAGGCGATGCGCGCGGCCGAGGTGTGGAAGTTCGTCTTCTCTTCGTCGGCGACGGTCTATGGCGATCCCGAGTCGAATCCGATTCCTGAGGGTGCCGGCATCGGTGCGACTAATCCGTACGGGATGACCAAAGAAATGATCGAGGTCATCATTCGAGATCTCGCCGCATCTGACGATCGATGGAAGATCACGGCGCTGCGGTACTTCAACCCTGTTGGCGCGCACGAGTCTGGACGCATCTCGGAGGCGCCGGTCGGAAGGCCGAACAACCTCATGCCGATGATCATGGAAGTTGCGACCGGCAAACGCGACAAGGTGATGGTGTTCGGTGACGATTGGCCGACCCCCGACGGAACCGGCGTGCGCGATTACATCCACATCATGGATCTGGTCGAGGGGCACGTCTCGGCGGTGGAGCACCTCGAGTCACAGCTCGGATATGAAGTGTTCAACCTTGGCCAAGGCAAGGGTGTCAGCGTGATCGAGTTGATACGTGCGGTCGAGCAGGCGACCGGCAAGGACATCCCCTTCGAGGTGACGGACCGCCGTACGGGAGATATCGCGGAGTGCGTGGCCGACCCATCGAAGGCCAACTCGGTTCTTGGCTGGAAGACAACTCGTACGATTGAACAGGCGTCGATCGATGCGTGGAACAGTCAGCAGCGCTGACTGCGCAATTCAGTCAGCAGCGCTGACTGCGCAATTCAGTCAGCAGAGCTGAGGGTCATTCGTCATTCAACGCGTCGGTGAGTTGCTCGATCGAACGAACCAACCGTTCGATCTGACGCTCCTGGCGGCCGATCGAACCCTCGATCTTGAGCCGCTCGTCCTCGGGGGCGGACGACTGCTGTGAGCGAAGGGCGTCGAGCTCCTCGTTGGCTGCCGCGAGATCGGCACGGGCGGTTTCGAGCCTGCCCGCGCGCTCGGCCTTGTCGAAGACGCGATCTTCGGAAGTACGTCGAAATCTGGCGCTGGCAGACGGTGACCGTTCCGCGGCGATCAACGGATCGTTGTTCACGGCCCGCCGGGCGATGTATGTGGGCGACATGATCTCGATTCCTGCGTCCGACAGCGTGTCGACGATGGCCATACGGAGATTCGACCGACACGCCAACATCGTTTTGGGATCTTCGAGGAAACCGGCGACGCGATACGTGATCGAGTGATCCCCGAGATCGAGCATCTGTACAAAGGGGTCGACGAGTCCAACATCCTTTGCCGCAGCGACGAAGAGATCATCGAGCACGTGATGGCTGACGTCGTACCCGATTGAGAGATGAACAGAAACGATCGTCCCGGAACTCCGCACGACCCGGACGGGCTGGTTGAGCATGACGGAGTTCGGAATCGTGATGAGATCGCGATCTGGGGTCTGTATCTCCGTATGGAACAGACCTTGCTCGCTCACTCGTCCCATGTGATCGGACAGTTCGATGAAATCGCCTGGTTTGAAACTGGCGACGGAACGAAGCATCAAGCCAGCCATCGCATTGGCGATGATCGATTGCGACGAGATTGCGAGCGCCCCGGTCACGACGAGACCAAAGACGCTGAACGCCAGGTCGGAGTCGCTCCCATCCGGCAAGGCAAAGATCAGCGCAAGAACTCCCAGGAGCAACACCGCGATCGTGACGATCTGGCCACGAAAGCGTCGGTCTGCAGCGTTCGCGCGTTTCGATCGATCGGCGAGTGCTCGTGCGACGAGAATCAGAGCGACCGTAGAGGCCACCACGATGACGGTGGGAATCCAATCGGTGAGCTCTCGGCCTTCGGACTGGGCAAACAACCAGGAGGCAAACATCTACAGGATCCGTCGATCGGCGGCCCAGCGAGTCAGTTCGTTGCGATTTGACAGCTGCAGTTTGCGCAACACGGAACTGGCGTGAGATTCGACGGTCTTGATCGAGATCGTCAATCGGCGAGCGATCTCTTTGTAGGCGTAGCCGCGGGCCAACAAGCGCATCACTTCTTGTTCGCGAGCGGTGAGCTGATCGAGCTCGGGGTCGGCGGCGGGAGTATTGAGTTCGGTCGAGAACGCGTCGAGCACGAATCCGGCCAATCTCGGCGAAAACACGGCATCGCCAGAAGCGACGCGTTTGACGGCTGATACGAGCTCTTCGCCATCGGTGGCCTTTGTGATGTATCCGCGGGCCCCAGCTCGAATCACTTCGATCACATCTTCGGCTGCGTCGGACACCGAGAGGGCCAGAAAGACCGTGGTAATCCCGCGTTCGACCGAGCCGGTGATCACGTCGGCTGCCGTGCCGCTTGGAAGGTGCACGTCACAAACGACGACGTCTGGTTTCTCTCGGGCGATCACGTCGATCGCCTCGGGTACATCTCCTGCTTCACCGAGGATGGTGAAGTCGTTCTCCAAGCCTGCGCGCACACCAGCGCGCACGAGTGCGTGATCGTCGACAAGAACGATTCGGGTCATCGGACAACTCCATTTGATTCGTTGATGTCGGTCTGTTGTGGTTGCTCGCCAGGAACGATCGGGAGGCTCAGCTCCACCTCGGTGCCTGCGCCAGGAGAGGAATGCAGCACTGCCGAGCCTCCAGCTCGAACCATTCGAGCCAGGATCGAATCGCGCACGCCATGCCGGTCGCTGTCGATGTCTTCAGTATCGAAACCGGCGCCGGTATCTCTGACGAAGATTTCGATCTTGTCGGCCGACCGTTCAGCGAACACATCGATTCGGTCGACTCCGGCGTGGACCGCAGCGTTCGTCATCGCTTCTTTCGTGGCGGCAACCAGCGCCGCGAGGTCGCCACGAACCGCTTCGCCGTTGTCGCCGACAGCGACGACATCGATTTGTACTCCATGGGTCTCCTCGACATCGCTGGCGGCTTGCTCGAGGGCGGGTCCGAGGTGCACACCGTCGGGGGATGTCGTCGTTGGACCGTAGAGCCAGTTCCGCAGTTCTCGCTCCTGGCGTCGCGCCAGTTGCACGGAGCGCTGCGGGTCATCGGCATTGCGTTGAATCAGAGTGAGCGTCTGCAGCACCGAGTCGTGCAAATGCGCCGATATGCGGGCTCGCTCATCCGACCGGATTCGGTCGAGGCGCTCACCGTCGAGCGAACGGGCCATTTGTACGATTGATGGTGCGGCGATCAGCGTGATGCCGCCGATGATCGCGACACCGAACACCAAGGCGATGATCGCTTGCCAAAGCGAATACGACAGTGCGGCGAATGCGAGGATGCCGCCGATCGCGACGGCGAGGCCAGCAACGATACGCACGACGATCGAGATGCCTTGGGGTTCGTTGTTGCCCCGCGACCACGCGATCAGCGCACCGGTGAAGACGAATCCGATCGGCCAGCTGATCGACGTGAAGGCCGACGGAGTGAGACTGCCGAGGAGCGCCATCAGCCCAATGACGACGAGCCCGATTCCGAGGTGACGGTGGAAAGATGTTGCACCTTTGGGCACCGGTGAATACGGGCTGATTTGGGTCGGGGCGAAGATCGCCAACCAGGCCCAGGCCAACACGTAGAGCAACAGGCCCCAGCCAACGACGAAGGTCAACACGATGAACGCAGCGCGAATGACGAGCGGTTGGACGCCGATCTCCCTCGCGATCGCTGCGGAGGCTCCGCCGATCCAACGATCGTTCTTGTCGATCCGCGGGGTCTGCCACGTTCCTCGCGACAGGGGGCTTGTCATCTCTCTATTGTCGCACCCCGGAGAGACCAACGACATCAGGGGTGAACCCTGATGTCACCCTGAACCCTGCGCCCAGAACCAGGGGATGATGGGTGGATCACCCAATGGGCATCATGCAGTTCGCTCTCGATGATGGAAACATGGACGAAATCAACGAAGAACAAGAACCAGAAGAACAAGAACCCACCGAGCCAGGCGATCCGATCGAATCTGGCGACTCAACCGTGGAGGCAGCCACCACGTGGACGGTCGACGTCGGTCCCGACGCCGACGAGTCGGACGAACCCGACGTCGAAGACGCACAGGATGCGGACGTCGAGGACACATTCGAAGCGGACATCGAAGAAACGGTCGAAGCCGAATTTGATCTCGGGGACACGCTCGAAGCCGAAGTTGACGCCGGTGTCGTCGGTGACGAGATCCCGGACGAGCCAGTCGCTCAGGCGTACGTTCCACCGATTCCTCCAGCGCCCCAGCCGGTCCCGCAATACGATCGGTTGACGCGTGATCCCTTCGCCACATTCGGTGGCGTGCTCTCAGGCATCGCGCATCGTTATGGCTGGGATGTCTCCTTGACCCGATTGGCATTCGTGGTCCTCTTGATCGTTTCGGGAGGCACCGCACTCTTTGCCTACTTCCTTGCGTGGCTCATCATCCCAAGGGCCTCGCACTGGCCTCCGGTTCGAGTGAGCACAAACCGCAGTCGGCTCTCGGGGCGCGACTTGGGCATTGGACTCATCGGTCTCGGAGCGCTCGTCGTGCTCGGGATCGGCAGTGGCGAGGCGGCAGCGGTCTTGGTGCCGCTCGCTCTTGTCGGCGGGGGTATCTGGCTGCTCCTCCAGAATCCACGGGACGGCGAAGCGCTCTCGCCAGCCGGCGCAGTCGGCTCGATGACAGACACGGCTACCCCGTATGTGGCAAGCGAACCGGTCGGACAGCAGTCGATGCCAGCGCAGCCTGGGGCACAACCGATGAACGACGGATTCGGACAATCGGTTCCCACGCAGCCACCGGTCGCACCAGCTCCGGTGCCGAAACGTTCACGTCTACGGCGGTTCGGGATCATTGGGGTCTTCGGATTCCTCGCCCTCGCATTGCTGTCGATCATCGCAGTGCCGCTCATCTTCTTCGCCATCATCACCGACGGCGATTTCGACATCAACGTCGACGACGAGTACCTGTTCCGCCCGGCGAACGTTGCCGAGATTCAGCACGTGATCACCGAGGATGCAGGCGAAATCATCCTCGATCTTCGGAGCGTCGACTTTGACTCGATCGATCCAACCGACACCCCGGTCGACATCGATGTGGACCTCGACGTCGGTCGAATCGAGGTTCTGGTTCCACAGGACGTCCGAGTGTCGGTCGATGCTGAGGCGGACCTCGGCGATGTCACCGTGTTCGGACGCAATGATGACGGCATCAACCCCTCTCGGGTGATCATCAGTGACGAGCCACAGCTCGACCTCGAGGTCGATCTGAACGTCGGCGAGATCGTGGTTCGCCGGGGCAATGTTTCGTCAACGACGATCATCGAGGTGAACTGATGTTTGCCCTGATCTCGAGCTTTGGCGGTCTCGCTCTACCTGTGGTGGTCTCAGTGGTCGGCTTGCTGGCTGCGGTCGACGAATAACATGCTCGACATGCCTGTCCGGATCGCACTTGTTGTACTTGCACTGCTCGCCACGGCGTGCGGGTCGGGTGCGTCGGACGGGGCTGTCGAAGATTCCTCGAGTACCCAGCCGGTCGATGCGCCCGACACCCTTCCGCAAGAGACGACCTCGGTGTCGCAGGAAGCGCAGACGAGCGAGACCCAGCCGGCCGAACCTGCGGGCGAGCCGACGACCACCGCTCCACCCGAAACGACAACCGCCGCCCCCCAGGTTGCGTTCGAGCCACTCGAGGTCGATTGTTCGGGGCTCGAGCGGGTGCAGGTCGGCCTCCAAACCGGAGCGATCGTGTCGGGCGGAGTCGAATACAAATATCAGTGGACGGTGCCAAGCACCTACGACGGAACACCCATTCCCGTCGTGCTCGACTTCCACGCGATCGGGAGCAATGGCGCCCAGCAGGCTGTCTTTGCCGGCTGGGCAGCCTTGGCCGAGACGGAGGGTTTCCTCGCCGTGGAGCCAACGGGCATCTCGGTTGCCCCTGACGAACGTGCGTCGTGGGAGTTGCCACAGTTCGACACCGATGACCGCAACGACGTTGCAATGGTCCGAGACCTTCTCGATCACGTGGCGAGCAACGTGTGCATCGATCCGGCGCGAATCTATGCCACGGGAATGTCGAACGGCGCCCTGTTCACCTCGGTTCTCGTGTGTGAACTCGGCGACTTCATCGCCGCCGCCGTGTCGGTGGCTGGCGTGACCCATGACGACTCGTGTTCCCCCTCCCGCCCGGTTCCATACTTGGCGTTCCATGGGACTGCAGACACCACGATTCCGTTCCGTGGTGGCGGCGAGACCACATTGGACGGCGCCGAGGGTGGAGCGTTCTTCGAGCAGGTCATGCCCGACGAGTTCGGAGAATTCGCCGCTGACTTCGAGTGCGGCGAATCCACAGATTCGGCCGTGTCGGAATTCGTCATACTCACCTCTTATGTGGGCTGCGCATCGGATGTCGAGATGGGCTTCTACACGATCGACGGCGGTGGTCATACCTGGCCAGGCTCGGAGGTCTCGGCGGCTATCCCGAGCTTGGGCGTCACGACTATGGATGTCGACGCCACGGCTCTAGCGTGGGCATTCTTCCAACGACATTCCCTCTAGGAATCCCCATGCGATTCTCTGTACGCCAAAGCGCCGCTTTGGCCCTATGCCTTGCGCTTTTCGCTTCAGCGTGCACCTCAGACAGCCAGCAGGCGGACGCCCCATCGACCACCACGACGACCACTCAGGTCAGTACGACGACCGAGGATGAGTCTCTGTCCGACTCCGCAACGACCTCTACCGCGGCGCCAGCGCTCCGCTCGACGATCGAGTGGAGCGAGTGCGGGGCGCTCGAGTGCGGAGTCGTCGACGTCCCTGTGGACTACTCCGATCCGGATGGCGACACGATCTCGATCGCCGTCAACATCTTGCGCGCGTCGGATACGGACCGGTCGCGCGGTGCCCTCCTCGTGAACCCGGGCGGACCGGGCGCCTCGGGAACCAGCTTTGCGGAAGCCTTTGCATTTGGCGCGTTTCCGGAGGAGCTGACCGACAACTTCGACATCGTCGGTTTCGATCCTCGCGGGGTCGGAGAGTCAGGACCAGGCTTTGCGTGTGGTGAATCCGGCGATCAGCTCGCGCTTCTGGCCGAGGTGAACGATCTCATCGATCAGCCAGACGAGATCGCTGCCGTCGAAGCGGCTGTCCAACTGTGCTCGGAATCGATGGGTGATGCGGCCGGCAGACTCGGTACCGACTTCGTCGCTCGCGACATGGATGAGATTCGAAAAGCGCTGGGGGAACGGCAGATTTCGTTCCTCGGGTTCTCCTATGGCTCGGTGATCGGGGTCTGGTACGCCACGTTGTTCCCCGAAAACGTTCGCGCCATGGTCATCGATGGCGCCGACAACCCCGTCGATGAGCTCGATACCCCAGAGCAGCGACTGGCGTCTGCACGCGAGCAGCTCAGCCCGATCGCAGATCTACTCGATGATGCGATCGGTAGCTGCGGCGATCCGAGCTGTCCGATCTTCAACGACGGTGACCCGGAGGGGTACTACTTCCGTGCTGCCAAGAAGCTCGATCTCGTCAACGAAGCGATGGCCAACAATCCGGACGCAGGGTTTCTGGGGCTGATCACGCCGCTCTACAGCCAGTCCACGTGGCCGGAGTTGTGGGAGGCGCTCGCCGACCTCGAAGAGCGCGACGACCCGACGCGATTTGTTGATCTCGCGGAGTTTCAGCTGGGCGACGATGCCGGGGCGGCGAACTTCACCGCGCACGTGAACTGTCTCGACAGTTGGTCGCTGCAGCCGTCCATCGATCGAGAGGTCCGGCAGCAATCCGATGCCGAGTTCTTCGAACTCGAAGATCAGCTCAACGACGAGTATCCGCTACTGGCTGCCGTGGAGAGTGAAGGCACACCAACATGTGCGTTCTACGACCTGATCAACCCGGAGCCGCTCGGGGTGCCCTTCGACGGGGCCGGGGTACCCATCGTCGTCATTGGCAATACATCAGATCCGTTCACGTCATTCGGTGAATCTCAGGAGCTGGCCGATGAGATCTTGGCAAGCGGAATCCTCGTCGAGGTCGATCACCCCGATCACACCGTCTATCCAGACAACGAGTGCGTGAACGCGTTGGTGCACGATGTCCTGCTCGATCTGCAGTTTCCCGCAGATGGCGCTACTTGTGCTCGCGCGAACGACGAGACGCGCGAGATTCTCCGCGAGACATGCCTCGCCGTCGTGCCAGATCAGAATCCCGACCTGACGGACGCTGAAGCAGAGCTGGCTTGTGAGCGCTTTGTAGAGGCTTCGTTCACTCGGCTCGGGACAAGGGTGGTCGAAGACGGACTCTTCACCGACGATGAGGATGCCGGCGCTGCCTTGCTCGACGTTCTGATCGAAACGATTGCTGACATTGATGACGCAGAGGGTTGAGTGAGTCGACCAAACTGGTCTGATGGCAACACTGCACGAGCTACTCGCCGCACATAAGACTCTTCTCGTTGACGGTGCCATGGGCACCGAGCTCTTCGCACGTGGCCTCACCGCGGGTGACCCGCCCGAGGCTTGGAATGTCGACATGCCAGCTGAGATCACATCTGTGCATGCCGGCTACATCGAGGCCGGATCCGACATCATCCTCTCCAACTCGTTCGGTGGAACTGGCTTTCGGCTCAAGTTGCACAAGCTCGATGATCGAGTGGTCGAGCTGAACCGTGCGGCTGCAGTTGTTGCTCGCGCCGCCGCGGACGAAGCGGGACGCCCGGTTCTCGTAGCGGGTTCGATGGGTCCATCGGGTGAGCTGATGGAGCCGATGGGAACGATGACCCCTGATTCCTGCGCCGATGCCTTCGCCTCTCAGGCTGAGGGCTTGGCGTCGGGCGGGGCGGATCTCTTGTGGATCGAGACCATGTCGAGCCTCGATGAACTCGAAGCTGCGGTAGTTGGCGCGCGCCGATCCTCGGAGCTTCCAATCGCAGCCACGATGAGTTTCGATACTGCAGGTCGCACGATGATGGGTGTAACCGGCGAAGATGCGGCACGGCGAATGGTCGAGCTTGGTCTGGCTGCGATCGGTGCAAACTGCGGCAACAACATCGCGGAGACCGAGTCTGCCGTGTTCCAGATTCTCTCTGGCGCTGGCGATACCCCGGTCATCGTGAAGGCGAACGCTGGTGTTCCCGAGTTTCGCGGCGACTCGCTCATCTACAGTGGCTCGCCCGAGGTGATGGGCGCCCACGTCCGGCGCATGGTCGACGCTGGCGTGTCGATCATCGGAGGCTGTTGCGGCACTTCGACAGAACACCTGGCGTTGATGCGCCAGGTCATGGATGGCGAAGTCTCCGCGCCTGAGATCGATGCCCCTGGGCCAACTCCACCCGATGACGATCCCGATGGTGGTTCAGATCGTCCTGCCCGGCGTGAACGTCGCCGGCGACGACCGGCTGCGTAGATCAGTTCGGCGCGAGAACCGCCAAGCGCTCGAGCGCTTGGTCGAGCACGTCGTCGCGCTTGCAGAAGGCGAACCGGATGAGATGGCGCCCAGCTTGTTTGGTCTCGTAAAAGACCTCGCTCGGAACGGCGACCACACCCGCAGCCTCAGGGAGAGCGAGACAGAATTCGATGCTCGTCGTCGGAAGACCGTTCGCCGCTGCGAGCTCGGTGATGTCCGCGGTCAGGAAGTACGCGCCTTGCGCGTGGTGCACGTCGAAGCCAATTGCCGACAGTCCGGAGTGCAGACGGTCCCGTTTGGTGCGTAGACCTTGCCGAAGACCGTCGAAGTAATCATCCCCGAGGCGCAGCCCAACCTCCACGGCTGGCTGCAGGGGTGCTGCGTTGACGAACGTGAGAAACTGTTTGGCCACCATGACGGCATCCCGGAGGGGCCCCGGAGCCGTGAGCCATCCGACCTTCCAACCGGTGAACGAGAAACTCTTGCCCGCCGAACCGATGCTTATCGTGCGCTCGCGCATGCCCGGTAACGCGGCAATTGGGATGTGTTCGCCGTCGAAGACCATGTGTTGGTACACGTCGTCGCTCACAACGACGAGGTCGTGTTCGATGGCGATGGCGGCGATGTGTTCGAGTTCGGTTCGGGTGAACACCTTTCCCGTCGGATTGTGTGGAGTGTTGAGCAGGATGACTCGAGACTTCGGGCCGACGGCAGCACGAAATGCATCGAGATCCAGCTGGTAGTCGGGTCCATCGAGCAACACGGTCTTCTTCACCGCTCCGGCCATGGAGATCGACGCCGAGTAGCTGTCGTAGCTCGGTTCGAACGTGATCACCTCGTCCCCCCAATCACACAGACCGAACATCGCGCCCGCGATGGCCTCGGTTGCACCGGCGGTGATGAGGACTTCAGTCTGTGGGTCGTAGGTGAGTCCGTAGAAGCGCTCCTGGTGTTCTGCGACGGCAGCTCGTAGCCCCGGTTGGCCGGGAAGCGGAGGGTATTGGTTGGGGCCGTTCATCACCGCGTGCGCCGCGGCTTCTGCAACTTCGCGAGGTCCGTCGGTATCGGGGAAACCCTGTCCGAGATTGATCGCTCCCGTCTTTTGTGCGAGCGCGCTCATCTCCGCAAACACCGTGGTGCCAAATCCGTGGAGGCGAGGATTGCGTAGAGCTTCGACCATGAGGTGAAAGTCTGCCACGCTGGTGCGCCGTGACCCATCTGACTGAACGCTTGTTGCTCGGCGTCGATACCGGCGGAACCTACACCGACGCCGTGATCCTCGACGCCGCGAGCCTCGAGGTCCGCGCCTCCGCAAAGGCATTGACGACTCGTCACGATCTTGCTGTCGGGGTATCGAACGCGTTGAAGGCGATCTCCGACTCGTTCGATGCAGATCTCGTCGATCTCGTCTCGGTGTCGACGACGTTGGCGACAAACGCTGTCGTCGAGGGTCATGGCAGTCCGATCCTGGTCATCTTGGTCGGATTCGATGAGGGCATGGTCGAACGGACCGGAATCGCTGCCGCCTTCGGAGACGCAGTGATCGTTCGTGTCGCAGGGGGCCATGACCACTACGGATCGGAGAGAGTCCAGCTGGACACCGAAGACGTTGCCCGGGCGCTCGACGAGCACTCCAAGACCGTTCGTGCGGTCGCCGTAGCCTCGACGTTCGCGGTTCGGAACGCAGCGCACGAGCACGCCATCCGAGACATGGTGATCGCTCGCACCGAGCTTCCGGTGACCGTGTCTTCGTCGTTGAGCGAGTCGCTCGATGCTCCTCGTCGTGCGCTTACGACGGCCCTGAACGCCCGCCTCCTCTCGCGGATCACCGATCTCGTGGAGGCGGTGCGACGTTCGATCGAGTCGATTGGAATCGATGCCCCCGTCATGGTGGCCAAGGGAGATGGCTCGCTCGCCGCGGCTGACTCTGTTGCACAACGTCCGATCGAGACCGTCCTTTCGGGTCCCGCAGCTTCGATCGTTGGCGCAGCTGCGCTCACTGGGCTCGAGGATTTTGTTCTGTCTGACATCGGGGGCACGACCACCGACGTCGGACAGCTTCGGTCTGGCCGTCCTCGCCTCGTCTCCGACGGAGCTCGTGTCGGCGGATGGCGGACGATGGTCAGCGCCATCGACGTGCGGACGACGGGGATCGGTGGCGACAGCGAGGTGCACACCGATCGATCCGACGTGTCGGTTGGCCCGCATCGCCGGATTCCGCTTTCCCTCCTCGCGCTCGATCACCCGGAGGTGGTTCAACAGTTACAACGTGAGCTTCACGACCCGCCACCTCGTGACAGCGCCGGCACGTTCGTCGTAAGGGTGAGTGAGTCCGCACAGGAGAAGCGGGGTCTTTCGCTCATCGAGGCTCGAGTCCTCGACCGGGTCGAGGTGACGCCCACCCCCCTCACGCAGATTGCGGCGGGGGCGCTCGAACGAAATGCGCTGCGGGTGCTCGTCGCGAAGGGCCTCCTCCAGCTTTCGGGCTTCACGCCCTCGGACGCAGCCCACGTGTTGTCTCTGCAGGACAACTGGTCGTCACTGGCGGCTGAGGCGGGCGCGGAGCTCCTGGCGTGGTACACGGGCGACAGTGGCTCGGGCTTTGCGCGAAAGGTCTGGTCCGAGACGGTCCGTCGAAGTTCGGCGTGTGTACTCGAGGTCGCGTTTGCCGATCACGTCGACGATCTCCTGTCCAACCCCCTGGTGGAGGCGGCCATCGGTGGCAGCGGTTCCGTCGGAGGAGTGGAGGTTCGTTTGCGACCGGTCGATCCCCTGGTCGCGGTGGGCGGACCTGCGGGTGTGTTCTACCCAGAGGTCGCGCGCCGGTGTGGCGCCGAGCTGGTCCTGCCCGAGGGCTTCTCGGTCGCAAATGCTGTGGGTGCGGCGGCCGGACACATTGTGGCTCGCAGCCACGCTGAGGTGCATGGTGACGGCCCAAGCATGTTCCGTGTGGTGAGTGCCGAGGGGAGCGAGACTCACTCGGATGCCTCCGAGGCGCTTCGTCGGGCGGAGGAGCTCGCGACACGGGTCGCCGTCAGCCTGCTCGATGAAAGGGCTTCCGGTCTGACGGACAGCGGGCCGGTTGTCACCCACGTCGACATCGAACGCCATGACGCGCCTGACGCAGTTGCGGACACGGGTCTGTACGGGGCGCGAGTCGACGTCGAGGTGCGCTCGCGCCCCGTCGGTGGTGCGATACCTTCTACATCGTGAATACAGGTGATCATGTTCGCGACTTCACCGCGGTCGACGAAGAGGGAGAGCCGATAGCGCTCTATGACCTTCTCGACGATGGCCCGGTGGTGCTCTTCTTCTACCCAAAGGCCAAGACCCCTCTTTGAACGAAGGAAAGCTGTCATTTCCGCGACCTGGCCCCGGAGTTCGAAGAGCTCGGTGCACAGCGAGTGGGAATCAGCGCAGATCCGGTGGATCTGCAGATGGAATTCAAGCTCGAGAATGCCCTCGACTATCCGCTCCTGAGTGATCGCGACGGGTCGATTCACAAACAGTTCGGCACACATCGATGGGGACCGTTACCTGGGAGACGTGCGACGTTCGTGATCGGCGCGGATCGGAAACTTCTCGCGAAGATCTCATCAGAGACGAGTGCAACCGCGCACGCCGACGGCGCGCTCGAGGCATTGCGTCAGAACTAGCGCGGTCACGGCGCGGGCAGGTCGAGCGCGAGCGTGCCCCCACCCCATCCATTCACGAGATCGCGACCTTCGATCGTCACGGTCGCGACACCATCCGGGATCTGGATTCCGTTCTGCGACCGAGTGAACGGTTGCTCTGAAGCGTGATCGTGTGTGAGGACACGAATGCCGTACTCGGAGCCGTCGGGCCCGACGACCCGCCAAGCGTCGGCGTATCTTTCCGGCGTGTCATATGGAGAGGAGACCGTCACGTCGAAGCGCCAGCTGCCATCGTCGGCCTGAGTGGCTCGCGCCGCGAGGATGTCGGGGAACTCCGAGGCCGACGACGTCGCGTCGGTCGTTTCGCCCGGTGTTGCGGTCGTCGTCGACTCGTCGTCCTCTGGCACCGTCGCTGCCGCTGTGGACACGCTCACTTCTGAATCCTCGGACTCTGCGGCGCTCGCACATCCTGCCAAGAAGATGGAGAACAGCACGACCAGTGAGCACCGAACCTTGGGGCTCATGCCGTCGCGGCGGTGTTCGCAGATCTGGATCTCTCCAGCCACGGGAGGCGTGGACCGAAAGCCTCGAAGACGATCGCTGCCATGATCAACGAGACGGCGACGACGATGGCCGAACCGACCGCATCGCTCGGCCAGATCTCGCCCGTGACCATGAGACGAATCGCCACCAGCAGCGTCATCACGATGGCCAACTCGAGCCCGATCTGCCAGGCGAGTTTGGGAACCCCAACCCACCAGAGCGTCAACACGACCAGACCCCAGAACACCCCGGTTTGTACGAGTTCGACGCTTGGGAATGACCCCGTCGCAGAGTCCTCGAGCGGAGACGGGCGTCCGACAGCGTTTCTCACGACGATTGCGACCACGGGCGCCAGAACGCTCGTTGCGAGGATGGCGAGAGCGACGCGGCGGTTGAGGAAGAACGCCCCGACCGTGAGCACGATGGTTCCCGTGATGATGAGCCAGGGCGACCCAAAGATCGCGGTGCGATCCCAGCCGGATGTGTCCGTCCCGTCGAGAAGCCAGTCCATCACGGGTTCTTCAACCCTCAAGAGTGTGTCGTGTCTGCCGCGTGCAATAGCGCTGGCGGCAACCAATAGGGCGGTTGCAGCCAACCATGCTCGAGCCCAGGTGCTGCGCATGAGTCGACTCTACTGCAGCACTGTGGGGCGCTAGGGTCATGAATTCATGCATCGCCGATTCACTTCGGTCGCCGCGGCCGCACTGGTTCTGTCAGCGTGCGCCGGGACTGGTCCGGCGACATCAGTCGACGCCCCGCTCTCACTGAGCGCGGAGCCGACCGCCGAGATCGTGCGCCCGTCGGTCGACAATGTGGTCGATTCGATCGTCAGAATCGTTGGTTTTGGCTGTGGTGCGCCAGCGTTCGGTTCCGGATTCGCTGTGCAGCCCGATCTCGTCGTCACGAGCGGGCACCTGGTGACCGGACGCGATCCAGAGTCGCTGGGAATCTTGATGACCGACGGCACCGAGATCGGAGCGACGCTCGTCGGCTTCGATCTCGACCTCGATCTTGCCGCTCTGCTTCTCGACGAGCCGGTGCTGGAGCCGGTGAACGTGATCACCGAGGTTCCGGTCGTCTCGGGTGTGGCGATCGGCATCCGATCCGAGAGCGGAGAACCCATTGTCAACGAGGTTGAGTTCGACGTCGACGCGCCGGTGACCGTCAACTGGGATGGAGTGTTTCGCGAAACCGAATCGGTCTTCAACGGGCTACGAATCTTCGCCGAGATTCGTCGGGGAGATTCGGGAAGCGGGTTGTTCATCAATGACGACGATGTCATTGGGCTCATTCATTCGAAGAACCGAACGGGGGTCCCCCGAGGATACGCGGTTGGGGGTTCCGATATCGCCGACTTCATCATGACCGTCGACAAAAACGTCGAAGTGGTCGCGGACAGGTGCGCGTGAGATGATGAGCGGTCTATGTCAGCTGTCACACCACATCTCAACGGCGTATTCGACATGCTCAGCGCCCCAGGTTCGCCGTTCGAAAGTACGGAGATAGAGGCGAGGGGGCAGAAATACACGGGATACAAGAACGCCCCGCCCCAGGTTCGCCAGTTGTGGATGGCCATCAAGGCCGACGACAGCGCCGAGTATCTCGTGTACGAAGACGAGCGGATGACCTATGGCGAAGCCCGGGCTCGGGTACTGCAGGTGGCCAATGCGCTGATCGAGGACTTTGGCGTTCAACCTGGAGACTCCGTTGGTCTCGCGATGCGCAATTATCCCGAGTGGGTCTTGGGTTGGTGGGCGATCCAGATGGCGGGTGCCGCTGCTGTCGAGATGAACTCGTTCTGGAATGGCGAAGAGCTGACCTATGGCGTCACCGATAGTGGCTCTTCGGTGATGATCGTCGATCAAGCGCGCCACGATGCACTCGCCGGGCAACGCGACACGATTACTTCCGCCGGCGTCGACCTGCGCATGATCGTGGTTCGTGCCGATGGCGAGTTGAGCGACGGTGTGGTCCGCTGGGAAGATCTCAGCGGGGCGGAGACCACGCCCGAGGTCGAGTTTGGACCAGACGATCGAGCGGCGATGGTGTACACGTCTGGTACGACGGCGTTCCCCAAAGGAGTTGTTCACTCCCAGCGCAATGTGGTCACGAACCACATGAACATGGTCTTTCTCACGCTTGGCATGCGTCTGGCGGAGGTGTCGGCCTTGGGGGGAGATCCGCTGGCGGCGGCTGGCGCGGCCGAGAAGGCGCCGCAGACCGTGATGCTCGTCGCCGTCCCGCTCTTCCATGTCACCGGTTCACATTGTGTGATGCTTCCGATCACCGCGACGGGCGGGAAACTCGTACTGATGTACAAGTGGGACGCCGAGAAGGCGCTCGAGCTGATCGAGCGCGAGAAGGTTTCCAGCTTCACCGGGGTGCCAACGATGACCATGGACATGCTGGCTTCACCCGACTGGGAGACCCGAGACACGTCGACGCTGCAGTCGATGGGTAGTGGGGGAGCGCCCAACCCGCCGCACATGGTGGCAAAGGTTGATGACATGGTCGAGAACGCCTCGGCGACGCAGGGATATGGCCTGAGTGAGGTCAGCGGCATCGCGACAGCGAACGGCGGCTTGTTCTACAAAGAAAAGCCAGGGTCGTGCGGCGTTGCACCTCGGGTCGGCGAGGTGAAGGTGGTCGATGACTTCGGCGTCGAGCTTCCGGTGGGTGAGCGGGGTGAACTGTGTCTTCGCGGGCCACACGTATTCGTGGAATACCACAACAAGCCTGAGGCGACTGCTGAAGCGATCGACCCCGATGGTTGGTTTCACACCGGAGACATCGCCATCATCGACGACGATGGTTTCGTTTCGATCGTCGATCGCGCCAAGGACGTGGTGATTCGTGGTGGCGAGAACGTTGGCTCCGCCGAGGTCGAGGCGGCGATCGCCAAACATCCCGCGGTCCATGAGTGCGCAGTTTTCGGGATACCGCATGAGCGGCTCGGTGAAGAGGTTGCCGTTGCCGTGCACCCGCTGGCTGGCCACACCATCGATCCGGTCGAACTTCAGCAGTTTGCTGGTGCCACACTCGCGTCGTTCAAGGTGCCCGCGCACGTCATCGTGTATGAGAACCCTCTGCCGAAGAACCCGAATGGCAAGGTCCTCAAGCGCGAGCTTCGGGCTCAGGGCGCCGCCACGGAATAGCACCGCCTGGGTGGCGGTTAGATTGAAGTATGTTCTTTCGACGCGATCCCGAGATGATTTCTGCTGAAGATGCGCTGCCAGGGCGCGGTGAGGCAATGCCGGTCAGTGCGGAGCATCTTGTGCTCGGCACGCCCATGACGCCCCCGTTTCCCGATGGACTCGAACAGCTCGTCGTCGGTATGGGTTGTTTCTGGGGGGCCGAAAGGTTCTTCTGGCAGATCGAAGGCGTGTATACGACCGCCGTGGGGTACGCAGGTGGACACACACCAAACCCCACGTACGAAGAGACATGCACCGGACGCACCGGTCACACCGAAGCCGTGCTCGTCGTGTACGACCCACAGGTCGTCGGCATCGAGACACTTCTTGCGACCTTCTGGGAAAACCATGACGCCACCACGGCGAATCGACAAGGAAACGACGTGGGCACGCAGTACCGCAGTGCGATCTACACCAGCTCCGATGAGCAACTAGCGGCAGCGATTGCATCCAAGGAGAAGTATCAGGAGAAGCTGTCGGCCAATGGGTTCGGCACGATCAGCACCGAGATTGCACCGGCGGGAGTCTTCTATTACGGCGAGGACTACCACCAGCAGTACCTGGAGAAGAACCCCAACGGATACTGCAACCACGGTTTCTGCCAAGTCAGCTACGCCTGACGCCCTATTTCACATGTCGTTGGCTACGCGTCTCTGGCGCGTCTCGAAGTACACTTTGCGCTGGCGCGCGGACGTGACGCGAGCTGTATTCACATAGAGGGAAGCGTTACATGTTCGATGATGAAGAAGAAGACAACGGATTCTTCCTCCTGGTTCTTGGTGTTCTAGCGGCAATCTTGTTGATCGTGACCGTGGTGGCTCGCAGCGGCGATGACCTCCCGGTAGCAACGGTCACCGGCGATACGGTCGCTGAGGAAGCCGAAGAGACCGAGGACACCGAAGCCCCGACCACGACCGAGGCGCCAGCGACGACCGAGGCGCCAGCGACGACCGAGGCACCAACCACCACCGAAGCTGCCGCTCCTGCAGCCGTCACGATGTGGGATGCGCTTGGCGAGTCAGGACAGGCTCAGCAGTTCCGCACAATCGGCGGCGCACTTGGGCTCCAGGCTGATCTCGAAGCCCTCGAGGATGCCGACGGAAACCCGGTCTCCCGAACGCTCTTCGCCCCGTCCGACGAGGCATTGGCCAAACTGTCGCCAACCGAGCTCGGAGCGATCGCTGGAGATCCCGAAGGTGCCGCAGCGCTCGTTGGGTACCACTTCCTCGACGGCATCGTCACGGCGGAAGATGTGCTCGCGCTCGACGGACAGACGGTGGTGACCCGCACCGGGCTTCCGCTCGCCATCAGCGTTGTCGACGGTGAAGTGTTCCTCAACGGCACCTCGAAGGTGACGTCGGTCGACTTTGGTTCTGACAACGGCGTCGTGCACATCATCGACACGATCCTCACGCCTCCAACGGTCAATGAGGTCATTGGACTCGAGAACATCGAGTTCGAAGTCAGCTCGGCCGTCATTACCGCTGCTGGTCAGGAAGAGCTGCAAAAGGCAGTCATCTTCTTCACCGAACAAGAGGGCGTGAACGCAGTCATCGAAGGTCACACCGACACCGATGGCTCCGAGGAGGGCAACCTGACCCTGTCGCAAGCCCGTGCTGAGTCCGTGCTTGCGTTCCTCGTCGAGAATGGCATCGACGCTGGCCGTCTCCAGGCCGTCGGTTTCGGTGAATCGCAGCCGATCCTCGTCGACGGTGTCGAAGACAAGGTCGCCAGCCGCCGAATTGAGTTCAACGCCAGGTAATCACAAGAAATCGTGAAGAAGAGCCCGGCGTCGCGTTCTGCGGCGTCGGGCTCTTCTACGTTTGTAGTCATGGCACCACCCACCGAACCAACTTCGCTGCTGTTGGCAGAAGACGATCAAAGCGTTCGCGAAGCCCTCGAGCGAGCGCTGAAGTTCGAGGGGTACGCCGTACACGCTGTAAGCGACGGCGCGCAGGCCTTGGAAGCGTTGCTGACGATCGAACCCGAGGTGATCGTGCTCGACGTGATGATGCCATCGGTTGACGGACTCACCGCATGTCGGCGGATCCGGGAGAAAGGCATTCGAACGCCCGTATTGATGCTCACCGCTCGCCACGATGTCGCCGATCGGGTTGCCGGGCTGGACGCGGGTGCCGACGACTATCTGGTCAAACCCTTCGACCTCGAAGAACTGCTCGCCCGACTTCGCGCGCTGGTGCGGCGCGGCACCGTGGTCGAGAGTGACAGCGAAGTGCTCGAGGTCGAAGACATGGTTCTCGACCTTGCTCGCCGCGAGGTTCGAAGAAACGGTGAGCTGATCGAACTGACCAAGACCGAGTTCGAACTCTTGGCCCTGCTCATGCACAACACGGGCATCGTGCTCACCCGAGAGGTCATCTACGAACGAATCTGGGGATATGACTTCGAGACGAACTCCAAGTCTCTCGATGTGTACATCGGGTATCTGCGGCGAAAGACCGAGTTCGACGGACTTCCTCGATTGATCCACACGGTGCGCGGGGTCGGCTACACGGCCCGAAGCTGATGAGTCTTCGTTGGCGGCTCACCGCGGTCATCGGCGGTGTCGTTGCCATGATGTTGCTTGGAGCGAGTTTTCTCGCGTACGTGAGCGCCGACAGAGAACTCAACCGGCAGGTGAACGACTTTCTCGTGACGAGATCGCGTGAGACCGAACAGGGCCTTGCCGCAGCAGCGAATCTTCCGCTGGCGCCCGAGAACGAGGGGTTTCGATTCGGGACGCTGTCGGCACTAACGCGCGCTGATGCGAGTATTCAGATCGTGCTGCCTGACGGTCGCCGAACCGCGCGTATCTCGGGAAATCTGATCCCGGTCACGCAAGCCGATATCGACGTCGCCAATAGCTCGTCCGACGACACGGTGAAGAGAATTGCGTTCGATCGTGAGATCGATGGCGTCCCCTATCGAGTTCTTGTCTCCTCGAACCCATCCGGTGCGCTTATGGTCGCTCGCTCCGTCGCTGACGTCGAAGCGACTCTCGATGGGCTTCGCGGCTGGTTGGTCGTCATCAGCGTCACGGGTTCGGTGGTCGCAGGTTTCCTGGGGTGGATCGTGGCCGATCGAGTACTTCGCCCGGTGTCGCGGCTCGCAGCAGCGACGGAGCAGGTCGCGGAGACTCGTCGGTTCGACGCCGATCTGCGAGTCGAGGGAAAGGACGAGTTGGGGGCACTCGCGAGAAGTTTCAACACGATGCTCTCGACACTGCGGGCATCGCGCGACCAGCAGGAGCGGCTCGTCCGAGATGCAAACCACGAATTGCGCACGCCGCTCACCAGCTTGCGAACGAACGTGGATGTGTTGCGGCGTCGGGGTGATGTTCTCGATGAAGAGGAACGCGAGTCCATCGTCGTCGAGATGGATGCCGAGGTCCGTGAGCTCACCACTCTCGTGACCGAGCTGGTGAGTCTCGCAACAAATTCGGCGACGCTGTCTCCTGATGCATTCGTCGATGTCGACCTTGCCCACCTCGTACGCGAAGCCGCGGATCGAACGATCCGGAGGACCGGCAGGGTGGTGTCTGTCGATGCGGCCGAAAACACGATTGTCTCGGGAGACCCGAAGGGTCTCGAGCGTGCGATAGGCAATCTGGTCGGGAATGCGGTGAAGTTCAGTCCAGCCGATACCCCGATCGAAATCGTGGTATCCGCGTCGTCGATCGAGGTCAGAGACAGAGGACCCGGTATCGGCGAAGGTGAGTTCGATCGGATCTTCGACCGCTTCTACCGGTCGGATCGAACGAGAACGATGCCGGGGTCTGGCCTCGGCTTGGCCATCGTGGCCGAAGTGGCCGCAGCCCATGGTGGCTCGACCTATGCCAAGAACCGCGATGATGGTGGAAGCACCGTCGGATTCCGTCTCTCCGACGACCTTTCGCGCGAAATGTAACGATTCGACCCAGAACCGTAACTTGTCTGCAATACTGAGCCTCAAGGATTTCACTCTTGGTGCCGAAGCAGACACGGATGATCACGGGACAGGGTAAATAATGGCGTTGACGAGACCGGAAGCTGCACATCTTCTGCGGCGCGCTGCGATGGGTGGTACGACACAAACGATCGACTCGTTCGTCGGCATGACACGCGTGAACGCGGTCGACAGATTGCTCGACACGTCGTCGACTCCAGGTCTGCCGGGATGGGGCCGCTTCGACTCGGGCAATCAGGACTGGCAAGCGCAGGAGAAGATGATCGAGTGGTGGGTGGATCGCATGATCACCGCTCCTCCGACCATCGAGGAAAAGCTGACCCTCTTCCTGCATGGTCACTTCGCCACGGGTCGCGAAAAGGTCGAAGATGCGAAGCTGATGTGGGATCAACACTTGGTCCTTCGGAACTTCGGTGAAGGTTCGTTTCGGGTACTGCTCGAGAAAATCTCGCTTGGATCAGCAATGTTGATCTATCTGGACAACGAATCGAACGTCCGGGACGCGCCGCAGGAGAACTTCGCCCGCGAGCTCATGGAGCTCCACACCGTTGGCAACGGCAGGTTCACCGAGGGCGACGTGGTGGCAATGTCCCGAGCCTGGACTGGTCACAACACCATCGGCAGGACCCGCGAGAACAACTGGCAATACGACCCGCGGTACCAGTACAAAGGTGATCAGCACGATCACGGTACGAAGATCTTGTTCGGCATACGCAAGAACTGGAATGCGCTCGACACGCTCGACGAGTTGTGTTTTGGTGTCAAGGCCACAGCGACTTCGGACTACCTTGCTCGCAAGGTCTTTCAATTCTTCGTGCACACCAACCCGTCCCAGGCTGTTGTTGATGGTCTTGCGGCTGGTTTCCGTTCGAGCGGGCTCAACATCAAGAGTCTTGTTCGGGCGGTGCTGCTGCACGATGAGTTCTGGGATGTCGACAGCCGATATGCGTTGGTGAAGAGCCCGGTCGAGTACATGGTCGACATCATGCGCCGATGCGGCATGCGCAGTGCAGACGACAGCGTCCGGTGGCGAATGGAAGGTATGGGCATGACGCTGTTCGACCCACCGACGGTCGCAGGCTGGGGCCAGAACGGATTCTGGCTGAGTACGGCGAGCGCCTGGACGAAGTCGCGGTTCACCAACAACCTCAAATGGAGCGCTGACGAACGCGGCATTCTGCAGAATCTGGACAGTCTGACGCCGGACCAAGTCGTCACCGTCATCACCACGTTCTTCTCAATCTTCGATGCGTCGGACCGCACGAAACAGTTCATGCGAGAGCTGATCGTGACGACGAGAGAAGAACGACCGTGGGCAATGGCCTATGAACCCTTTGCAGTGGGCATGTTCATGCCGGAGGTGCAGTGCGCATGATCGAAGAAATCGACCCAGAACGCCCGATGTCGTTGATGGAGCGCCGGCGGTTCATCCAAGGCGCCCTCGTGGCCGGTGGAGCCGCGGTGGCGGGTCCAACGGTCTTTGCTGAAGCCGTGGGCGCAGCGCCCACCGGGGATGACACGATTCTTGTCACCGTGACGCTGGCTGGTGGCAACGATGGCCTCAACACGTTCGGACCCTTCGGAAACGGGATCTATCGTGACCTTCGAGGTTCGATGGCAATCAACGTCAGCGGAGCCCATAGCGCTGGCGATGGGCAGTACTTCCATCCAAACCTGAGCCGACTGGCGACGCGATACCGGCGTGGAGACGTGGCGGTCGTGCGCGGTGTGGGTGACCCACTGCTCGATCGAAGCCACTTCTCGAACCTCGCTCGTTGGCAGACCGGTCTTCCCGACGGACGAATTGCGGGTACGGGTTGGCTCGGCCGTTGGCTGGACGCCTCGCCGACAAATCAGTTCACCGGTGTCGCGATTGGCGGACAGGGTGTGCCTCTACATCTGCGCGGCACGCAAACAGACGTCACCGATCTTCCTCGTCGCGGTGGTGGCTTGTATGGCGCTGACCGATCGGAACAGCGCGATCAGCGCATGTACCGGGCCATCCGTCAGATGGGGGCAGAGTCCAGTCGCGCTCCATGGATCAACCGTGTGGGTCAGGTAAATGCGCTGTCGATCGATGCTGCTCAAGCGGTGTCCGCTGCCTATCGCGCCGATCTGCCCGAAGGTCGCCTGTTGCCCGACATGGTTCTCGCCGCCCGGTTGATCAACCTCAACTTGGGAACGCGAGTTCTGAATGTCTGGCAGAACGGCTACGACACCCATGACAACCAAATTGGCGCCAACTCGGGTGTGGGCGATCACGCCGATCTCCTCGGAGAGCTCGATGTCGCTCTCGACCGTTTCTTCGTCACCCTGTCGCCAGCGCTGGCCGCACGGGTTGTGGTGATGGTGTACAGCGAGTTCGGCCGGCGTGTCGAGCCGAACGGATCGAGCGGCACCGATCATGGCACGGCCAATCATGTCTTCTTCCTGGGTCGACGCGTAAAGGGCGGCCTCTACGGCGATCCTCCGCCACTGCGTTCGCTCGACGATCGAGGTGATCTCCGTGTCAGCACCGACTTCCGCCAGGTGTATGCAAGTGTGATCGATGATGTCCTGAGCGGTTCAAGCTCTGAGGTGCTCGGGCGCAGCTACCAAACGCTGGACATGTTCGGTCCAGCCACCGGGGTCACCGGCGATCTGAGCTCTCGTGCGCAACGAATCCGAGATCGGCGAGAACGCAACGCTGACGACTACCTTCTCAATCACACACCACGATTCTGATAGGTAAATCGCGCTGAGATCCGAGAAATATCCCGCACGGTGAGACTGTTGACACGATAGGCGTTCCTCTCCGACGATTTCGATTAGGATCGTCGTGCCTCTAGGAAAGGAACGATGCCGTGTCCCAATCTCGGATCACATCGTCTCCGGTAAGACCTTGGCGGGTCGACGATCCTTCGACGAAGTCCAGCGGAACGACACATCTCATCCAATCAAATCGCCTCGATGTGCTCGCACATCTCTTGGCATTCGAACAGCTCGCAGGTGTCGATTCGACTTTCGCGGGTGGCTCCACCGGCGATACTGACTGGCTCGCGCGCTCCGAGGAGTTTTCTTCGCTGGACAACGAGGTCGGCGTCGCCGAGCTTGCCGCAGAGCTTTTGACCTCGTCTACGTGCGATCTCCGCGTGTCGTTCGCATCTGGTGGACAATTGGTCCGAGGTGCGACTTCGGCCGCTGCGGCGCTCTACAGCGGCGCTCCGTACACCCGAGTGGAGGCAGCCGACAAGGTCCTCGATCGTTCGTACGACGTGCTCGCTGCCGACGGATGGGCTCCAAACGAGTTGTGTGGGTTGTTGTCATGTTGGAGTCGAATCGACGACGACGCTGCCGTGGTTCTCGTCGACCTCGACGCCGCTGGTTCAGCCGAGCTCGAGTACGAGCTTTGTTGTCGCTACGCAGTACTGGCGAACACGATTGACTTCCTGTCCGACGCTGAACGCAATCAGCTTTCGGCGATCGGAAGCGGATCCGTGCGTGTGATGTACCTTCGCGCCGGAGGCCCGATCTTTGCCCAGGTCTTGGACTCTCATCGGACGGCCATATCGCTGACACGGCGAGGCACATCGGTCCGGACCGTGCTCGATGCGTTCTACAACCAGGAGCGATCGAACTCGACGTCGGCGGCCCATCAGCAGCGGCTCCGTCGGATTCGTCGCGTCTCGCGGCGTGATCAGCTCTTGGCTCGCGCCCTCGGACGCTGAGGCGGCTGATCGCCGGATTCTCGTTCTGCGCGACGCTGCAAACTCCGGACGCGACTGAACCGTCGCGTAATCACAAACAGCAACAGGATCAGGGCTACCATCACCGCCGCGGCCGCGGTCACCCAGAGAGCGACGAGTACGAGGACGTTTCTCGCAAAACCCTCGACGTCTGCGGGTTCTGAGCATTCGACCCGAATGAGATCTGGATTGAACTGAGCATTGCCGGTACCGTCCCAGAGCAACCCTGGCGACAGGTCGGGAGTGCTGAAGTCGATCGACTGCCCATCGGGCTCGGTGCGAATCGTGTACCGAATGCCTGGGGAGAGCGGATCGGCCAACACCGTCTCGGTTCGCCAGTTCTCGGGTGTTCTGCCGACGAGAAACTCGACCAAACCTGGGGTCTCGGCAGCGTCTGCCGCTCCAGGAATGGCCGCGTCAGATACCTCGGTGGATGGGTCTGCTGCCGCGATGCGCTCGATCGACCACAAGATGTCTTCGCGGACCGAGAGGGTGACGCGGTCCGGCCCTGGACAGTTGTCCGAGAGCACTCGGACACCTGTTTCGACCGTGGACGTGGGGGTCAGTCGGAGCTCGCGCCGTTCGTCTTCGGCGCATGCACCCAAAATAAAACCAAGGATCATCGTGACCGCAACGAGGCGAAGGAGTCGTGCGCGTCGACGCGCACCGTGAAGTGGCACCCCACGACGATACTGCAGTCGTCTTGGTACGGGTCGCGACGACTCGGTACCGTCAAGACCGATGTCATCCTCGGGCTTTCTTGAACGGCTGTCTCCGCGAGAGCGCGAGCTCATCGAATCGCGCTCGGTGAAGCGAACCTACCGCCGCGGCGCGACGCTCTTTTTGGAGGGAGACTCGGCCTCGGAGGTTCTTTTCATACAGCGGGGACACATCAAGATTACGGTCGGATCGCACGACGGTCGAGAGGTGCTTCTCGAGATCAGAGGGGTCGGTGATGTGGTGGGCGAGATGGCCATCATCGACGATTCGCATCGCTCGGCCAGCGCGTTTTCCCTGACGACACCGACCGAGGTGCTCGTTCTCTCGGTCCGCGACTTCCGCGAACTGGTCGACAGCGACGCACACTTCACCCGATCGCTCCTCGACGAGATGGTCAGGAAAGTCCGCGATGCGTCGTTTCATCAACTCGAGCTGGCACTTGACGACGTCGCGGGGCGGGTCGCTCGACGAATCCTCGATCTCGACAAGCGATTCGGACGGATGCGTGCAGGGATCGTGCGAGTCAAGTCTCCGATCACTCAGCAGGAGATCGCGGATTGGGCCGGGGTCTCTCGACAGGCCGTGGTGAAGGAGCTGAGCCTGCTTCGCGAACAGGGAATCGTCGAGGCCAAGGGGTCCGTGATGACGATTCTCGACAGAGACACGTTGGTCGAACGTGCCTCCAGATTGTCCGGACTGGCCTGACGCACGATCGCGCTCAACTGCTTCGAGATTGCCGAACTGCTTCTACACTCTGAGAGACGGCAGCTATTGGAGGAATTGTGGCGAAACGGAAGCGAAAGAGGAACGCAACAGTTGCGCCGGCTTCCGATCCACCCATTCGGCCCGGAATCATCGGACTCAGTCGGTCCGTTCCCGCCAACATCGTCAAGCCACCATACGCAGAGACTGGAGAGCCAGGACCATCGGTGTCCTCGTTGGTCCGCACGCCTGCTGAACTCGACGCGATGCGTCGCGCCGGAGCGCTGGCTGCGGAAGTACTGATTCACGCCGGGAAGTTCGTCGAGCCAGGAATCACGACGGACAAGATCGATGAGATCGTGCACAACGAGACGATTCGCCGCGGTGCATATCCCTCGCCCCTGAATTATCGCGGTTTCCGCAAGTCCGTCTGTACCTCGGTCAACGAGGTCATCTGTCATGGCATCCCTGATACCCGTCAGCTTCTGGATGGCGACATCATCAACATCGACGTCACCGTCTACATCGACGGTGTCCACGGAGACAACTCATGCACGTTCCTTGTCGGCGACGTCGATGAGCACTCGCGAATGTTGGTCGCCGAGACATACGTCTCGATGATGGAAGGGATCAAGACCGTTCGCAACGGCTCGAAGGTGCACGACATTGGCCGTGCGATCGAACGTCATGCTCGAGCGCACAACCTCGGGGTCGTTCGTGAGTTCATCGGCCATGGGGTGGGTACGGAGTTTCATTCCGATCTGCAGATTCCGCATTACTACGACGCCCGGGCCCGGACGGAACTGACAACCGGGATGACGTTCACCGTCGAGCCGATGCTCACGCTGGGCGATCCGTCGCTCTACCTCTGGGACGATGACTGGACCGCGCTCACGATGGACGGCCGTCGCTCAGCTCAGTTCGAGCACACGCTCGTCGTAACCGACTCGGGGCATGAACTCCTGACGGTGGCCAGCAACGGAGACACGGCCGCCGAACTCTACGCACCGAAGTCTGCAACGATCAGCTAGCGCGTCAGCCGTTGGCGAGAACGAAGTCGACCGATCTGGTCTTGACCTGAGCGTCCTCTAAGCGAACGAGAACCTCGTCGCCAAGTTCTGCCTGCCCGTCCGCATATGCCACGACAGCCGGATCGGTGAGTTGCACGCGCACTCGGTTCTTTGATTCATCAACAGCGGTGACGAGTCCAGAGAACGTCTGTCCAACTCGATCGGTAAGCAACGCAGCCTCGACGAGATCGAAGATCGCCCGGTCGAGTGACCCCTCCCGATTTCGTGCGCGCCCGAGAAGTCGGGGCAGCTCTGGCAACGCCTCCAGAACCCACTCAGGCGGACGTTTGCCAGCGATGTTGGCCAAGACGCACTCGTTTGCGTATCGGTCACCCAGTCGCCGGAGCGGCGCCGTGACGTGTGCGTAGTCTGCCGAGATCGCCGAGTGTTCGGTGTGCTCGGGCAGGTCGCCATCGAACGCTTCATACCCGGCACCGCGAAGCCCTCGCGCCGACTGAGCGATCATCGCGGCCTCGACTGGGTTGTTCGGGTCCAGGCTACGTACGACCTCGGGGTACGTTCGTGACTTCGGCCAGTCGATTCCCAGTGCCCGTGCGGTGCGTCGCAGCTCTCGAATGGTGCGCTCGTCAGGTCGAGGGAGCGTTCGTAGCAGGCCAACTCGGCCATCCAGCATGATGGTTGCCGCGGCGATCCCTGTGAGAAGGCTGATCTGGGCGTTCCACCCCTCGATTGGAAGGGACTCATCGTATTCGAGGGCGAAACCCGTGTTGGTGGAGACGACCTCTTGCGACGCGAGCCTGAGTGAAACGGCCCCTCGTTCGATCTCGAGTGCTTCACGGCGGAGACCAACTTCTTTGAGAGCGCGCAATGAGGCATCGTCGCCCTCGTCGATCAGTTTGGCTGCATCTCGATAGGTCAACTGCGCACGTGACCGGACGACTGCGCGCTCGAGGTGAGCCTCGACGATTTCGCCAGCGTCATCCAGATCGATCGTCCACAGCAGCGCTTGACGGTCGAGGTCGGGAAGGAGGCTTGATGCGTCCTCGCTGATCGCTGTTGGATGGAGAGGTGAGCGGCCGTCTGGGCTGTACATCGTGAACCCGCGAGCTTGGCTCTCGCGGTCGACGGCCCCACCGGGCATCACCCAGGCCGCGACGTCTGCGATCGCGTAGTTCACGCGCCATCCGGTCGTCGTCTGTGAGGTATGGACAGCCTGATCGAGGTCCATCGACCCCGGCGGATCGATGGTGACGAGTGGCAGGTCGGTCCGATCGACGATCGATGTTCCGGACGAGCCGGGTGGGATCGTTGGACCCGCCTCAGCACTGGCCTTGGCCTCGGCGAGCACCTCATCGGAGAAGGACTCGGGTATCTCGAGTTCGACACGAAGAGCATCGAGCCCGGCACAGATCACGTCGTCAGCACATCGAAAGGGGAGGCGAGCCATGGGGTCAGGGTACCGGCGGTGCGGTTAGCGCACGGTTGCGTCGCCGGGCTTTGGAAGCTCGACCCACACCCGTCCCGGAAGCAGCTGGATCTCGTTGCCTTCGGAGTCGCGATACAGGGTGACGTCGCCCGCATTGGGCTTCGACCAGCTCCCTCGAATGAGGACGCCCTCGGTGAAGATCCAGGCTTTGCCACTGCCGACCGTGTTCGCCTCAGGCGAGTTGCGATCGGCTGGGCTCACGCCATAGGGAGTGAACTGCACAATGACGGTCTCGGGAGCCGTACGGACACCTGCGGTATCAACGGTCTGCCGGCCATCTTGCGAGCGGGCCCAGCCCGAACCGTTCCAGGTGTATGACGCCGTGGTGTTCTCGTATTGGACGCTCACGCCCGTGGACGCCGAGGTCACATTCGGGAGTTCTGTACCGGGCCGGCGAATCGTGAAGAGCTCGGGAGGAGCTCCGCCCGAGGTCCCTCCCGCACGTCGAAGCGCATCGGTCGAACTGAAGAGGTTGTGCGGCGCGGGCCGATTGTTGTTCCGGTAGTACGCGCCGCCCGCCCCTGTGGCGTGCCCGATGTTGACCAACGGAGAGTTGTTGATCGCCGTGGTTGTGCGGCTGTTGCCACCCGAGTTCGCGAATAACGGCTTGTTCAGTCCTCGCAGCAAGTTGATGTCGGTCGTGCGCATCGAACGCACCGGACCGACGGTTGGCACGTTTTCGGAGTGATAGACGGCGGCGTATCTTGTGACGCCGCCTTCGACCAATTCGACGTAGACGACGTCGGCGTCGTTGATGCCGGCTTGCGGTCGCGCTCTCGGTACGTTGTCGATCTTTACAACAAGCGCTGGTCGGCCATTGCCGTTTGTCGTCTCGCGGCCGGTGAGTACCGAACGGCTATCTGCGTTGCGGTACCAGTCGAGAGCTTCGGTGACCTCTTGGAGTTCGGCCTCTGCTTCGTCGAGAGCGACGCCCAGCTCGAGAACTGCGGCATCGATCGTGGTGATCCTGTTGACCAACGCAGTTCGAGACGACTGGAGCTCAGGCACGGTCGTGGCCAGCGACTGAATCTGCGCATCGATCTGTTCGATCTGAAGCTCCGCCGCCTCGATGATCGAGCCGAGCACTTCTTGGTGTTGAAACGGGCTGCTGTCGTGCTCGAGTGCTCGAAGCTCGCGGGTAAAGGCTTCTTGGGCTGGTGCTCCATTGAGAAATCGCTCGAGGGCGATGGTCAGGCGCACCTGCGCTGGTTCGCGACGGTCCAAGGCCAATTGTTCGAGAGCGTCGGCGGAGCCTTCGATCGCCGCAGTCGTCGTGTCGATATCGACGAGAACCTGTGATCGTTCGACCGCGAGTTCGTCGAGAGTGGCCAGCGTGGATGCGACCTCTTCGATGAGCGCGGTCTCGCGCGCGACCAGCACGGCCTCGTCGTCGGTGACACCGCCTTGGGCGCCTGCGAGCGACGTCGTCGTGGCAAGCATCGCTCCAATGAGCAACAGAATCATGAACAGGCGGCTTGTGCGGAAACGCTTAGCCATCGGTGTTCTCCACGGGGATCTCGAGTCCGTTCTCGACCACGACGGCGTCGGGGTCGATGAGTGTTGGCCGTTCTGCTGACCATGGGCGGGTGATAACTATTGCAATCGTCAACAACACGATCGCTGTGAGGGCCAATGTGACCCATTTTTCTCGTCGTTCTTCGCGCTCGGGAATGATGGGGAAGCCAGAGGCGAGCCATTCGTAGCCCAGGATGCTTCGACGTAGCTCCTTCTTACCGTACGTCTCCACCACCATCGGAAGTTGTCGGGTACGTGGGGGGTTGGCGGTTGCCAGCATCGATGGTGCGATCGAACTGTTCGAGGCGAACTCCTCGCGTGCGCTGACGAACAATCGGCCGAGCTTTCTGGGGCGCATGTCGAGGGCGAGCGTCACATACTGCGGCGGGGTGTTGTACCGGTATCGGAGGATCAACGCGAGCTTGTAGTCCGCGCGCATGTCCGCCAGTGTGTCGGCCAAGAAATGTGCGTCTCTCGTGGCTTCGTCCGCGAGAAGCGCTGAACTCAGGCGTCTCGTTGGGGTCTCCTCGAGGTGTCTGTGGGCTTCATTGCTCGCGATCGAGGCGAGCCAGGCGGTGTACGCGCCCGGTGCCGGAAGCTCGTGCAGGCGGCTCAGGGCGACTCGAAAGGTCACCACGGTGAGATCGGCGGCTGCGGTCGCATCCTTGACCAAGAACCAACAGATGTCGTACACCATCTGTGCTGCGTCGGGATTTATTGGCGTCGGTGCGCCGTAGAACATGTTTCGCCAGTCGGATCCCGTGATTGGCGGGAATGTGCCAATTCTCTCGAGGGAGGTGGTGGTGGCGGTCATGTCGTGGGTCATAGTAGCCCGCTCACAGGCATTGATATCAACGGCGCGGCAGCGATTTATCGCCGTTGGCACCGGGTGCAGAAGGTCGTCGTTCGCGCGTCGAGAACGATCGAGCGAAGCGGCGTCGCACAAGTGATACACGGCTCACCACTTCGCCCATACGCCACCAGTTCGTGCTGGTTTTCGCCGGACCCGCCCTCGACGTTCACATAGTCACGAAGTGTGGTCCCTCCGTTGTCGATACCCGCCTGCAGCACCACCTTGATCTGCTCGGCCAACCGATCGCAGCGCGTCCGACCAAGCCGGTGCGCTCGTGGATCGATCCCGGCGAGGAAGAGTGCCTCATCGGCATAGATGTTGCCCACCCCCGAAACCGGACGCTGACTCAACAGCTGGGTCTTGATGGCGCGAGACCGACCAGAGATTGCGTTGTGCAGCGTCTTTCCCGAGAAGTCGTCGCTCAAAGGCTCCGGACCCATCGAGTGCAACGTCGGGATCTCGCGATAGTCGCCGGACGCGACAACTCGGAGGCGCCCGAAGCGTCTGGTGTCTCGAAAGATCAAGCACCGGCCATCCTCGAACTCCCAGACGGCGCGGACATGGGTGCCGTGGTCAGCGCAGACAGGCGGGCTGGGAACCGGCGCTTCAGCGACGGAGAACGCGCCGGTCATCCCGAGGTGGGCGATCAATTCGTGGTCGTCGTCGAGCGTGAAGAGCAAGTACTTCCCGCGTCGCTTCAGCTCGACGATCGAGGAACCCACCGCGTCGCGAGCTGGGGCGAACTTGTCACTCCAGTGCGCGTCGGCGTCGACGATGCGTGCGCCGCGAAGCATCGGATCGAGCTGGCGGCGAATCGTCTCGACTTCGGGAAGCTCCGGCATGGCCAACACGGTAGCCTCGGCCCTCGCAATGGCTTCCACCGACGACGTCCGCAATCGATTCATCCAAGAGCTCATCGGCTCGGCTGGGATGCTCGCCTCGATCGAGTCGGCGGCGATGGCGGAGGCCTGGGCGTCGGGTGCGGTCGCCGAATGGCTCGCTCTCGGTGGATCCGACGGACAGTTGAGCCAGCGCATCGCAGACGCCTCGGAGCTCGGCGCGGCGCTGATCGACTGGATCGAGGGAGGCGACCCGCCCCAGAGCGGACCCGATTGGGTGTCGGACACCGGTCGGCATCTGCTGCTTCGGGCGATGCGACTCGTGGCCAATGCGAAGCCATCCGAAATCGGTTGGATCCTGGAGTATGAATCTCCAAGCGGAGATCGACATGATCTATCGGCCACGGTCGTCGATGGGATTCTGGTTGGTCTGGCCGTTGGCCCGGAAGGCCTTGCCCTTGCGGCGACCGAGGATCAATCGAGTGGGTTCGAGGTTCACGAAACCGACGCCGAGCTGGCCCTCTCGGCGCTCCGAGAGTGCCTTGGGCGAGACGTGGCGCAGCTCTCGGAGGAAGCCGAGGCCACACTGCCGCTTTTGGCTCGCCGGCTCGACGTCAGGATCGTCATCACCGAGAGGATCTCGAGCGACAGGACGATGCCCGAACGGATCGCGGAGGACGACCGTTACGGGGCGGACGTCTTGGTCTCCGCACTGCGGACCGACTTGACGAAACCACCAACCGATGCGGTGCGCGAGGCGCACACCGCCTTTTCTGAGCTCGTCGATGTGGGCGACTCAGACGCGATGACGCTGTTTGATGTGGCTGGCCTGTCCTTCGCTCACACCGTCGATCTCGACACGTTCGTGAGGCTCGTGGGGGCCTATCTGGCGCCCGTTGAACTCGATGCGCACAGCGACGCGCAATTCGAGGCGCTCGTCGAGCTCGAACCCGCTGACTGGATCGGCGTGGTCTTGGGGATCTGTAGAGCCCCGACGGGCACTCGGGTCGATGGTGACGTACTGGTGCAATTCATCAATCGTGCGCCCGAGATCACCACCACGATTCCCAAACGCGACGCGCCGAGGATCGCGTGGACGTTCGAGCAGATGTTGTACTCGTGGCAGGTGACCGGTGTGCTCGACGAGGAGGGCGCGGTGACCGAAGCGGCGTCTTGGCTGCTGCCACGTGCGGCCTTGGCCGCGTGGGGCCAGTCATAGAACCCGACATGCCAGCTGCGCTGGGTCAGCTCGGTGCGTTGTCGATGAGCGCTCGCTTCGTCGCGACTGCTGTCGTTTGAAGGATGTCACCGTCGGAGATCGCGAGACCGAGTCGGAGTGCGCCGTTCGGATCGTGTGCGACGACGAGCACCGCAGATCGGGTACCAACATCGATCGTCTGGACGTCATCGAAGCGATGCCCCTGACCGAGGGCGATGATCACGGACTTGGCGACAGCCTCCTCGGGCGAGAAGGCCACGGCGGTCCCGTGAAGCGTTTGCGAGCCATGGTTGAGCGTGACGTTGACCTTCGACAGGTCGTCATGTTGTTCGAGATCGAGCAATGGCGGATCGAGTCGAGAATCGCCTTCGTCGAGATGAAACTGATGAAGCACCCGTGCGAATGCACGGCACACGCCGGTCAGCCGTTTGGCGGTCTCGGCCTCTTGGATGTCGCCAAAGACGAACAGGCCATCGGAGACCGTACCGCTGGTTCGGACGTAGTGGCCGCTCAGTGCACCGTGTCGGAACGCTGCGACCGGCTTGCGGCCGTTCGAGAGCATCGTGATGGTGTGCATCAGACGAAAGTTGTCGGTGGGCGTGAGGCTCTCGAGGGTTGGTTTTTGGAGGAAGAGCAACGGTTGATCCGTGTGCGGCACGTGGAGATAGGCGCAGAGCGAGATCGTGCCGATTTCGTCGATGAGATCGAACGCGGCGTCGACGAGTGTGGCGAACAACTGGTCGACCTGCGGCGTCGATCGTTGTGTCAGTGCCGGAGCGAACAGGGCTGCGGCATTGGCGTGCTCTGGGGCACGCTCGGGAGTCGACATGTGTGTGATGATATCGACCGAAATTGCTGCGTTGCGTAGCGGGCAGTCGAGAAGTCAGCTGGCGGGCGCGAGAAATCGCAGCGATGGGGCCGAGGATCGGATTCGTCCCGACGATTGACGGAGTTCGAGTTCGGCCAAACCTTCGGTGCATTCACCGGCATAGGGGCACCAACCACAAAGGGGGCCAGGGGAGGCCTCATAGGTTTGTGTGTCGACCGCGATGTTGATGTGCGACCAGGTTTGCTGCAATGCCTCTATTGAGGCGTCGAGCAGTTCGTCGGTCACCTCGGTCTCGACGATGCATTGACCGAGGTAGAGCAGTCGTGCTGCCTTTGGTCGTTCGCCGTTGAACGCTTCGACAGCTGCGGCGTAGAGCAGTACTTGGTCGAGGCGATCGTGTTGAAAACGTGGCGATGGTGCGCGGCCAGACTTGTAGTCGCTCACGACAAGCCCGGCGGATGCATCAGCGCTTGACCGTTCGAGGCGATCGACGATCCCTCGAAATGGCACCTCGCCTATGTGGGTGTCGACTTTTTGTTCGGTGGCCACCACCGTCACCAGAGCGGGATCTTCGAGCTGCCACAGGCCTTCGATTGCCGTCCAGCCAAGCCAACGAAAGCGTCGCTGTTCTTGCTCGTCGAGCGCGAGGGCAACGTAATCGGGATCGGCTTCGGTTTCGGGCCACACCTCGCGTGCGATCTCGCGGGCGCGGTCGGTCGTACGTTGCACCGCGGGCTCATCGAGGAGAACCTCGAGGACCCGGTGCGCAAAGGTGCCAGCGAGAGCGGCTTCGCCAGCCGGGTCAGCCAACCGGTCGATGTAGCGAAACTTCCACCGCTTGGCGCAGGAACGGAACGTGCTGGCGCTCGACGGAGAGAGGTACGGGGGAGGCCCATCTGTGGAGACGGTGAGCTGATCATCGATATGAATATCTGCTGCGTCGTGTGGGCGTTCACCCGCGACGTCGTACAACATCTCGTGCGACCCGAAATCGTCGAGTTCCATGGATGTAGTTCTAGCAGCCAGGTGTGACAACGATCGAGGGCAAGGACAGCAAGGAAAGGCAGAAAGCAGACCGATGTCATCAGCGAACGTTGTATTGACCCTCGTCTACCTGGCGTATCTGTTGTCCCCTGCGATTCGAGATGAGTTCTTTCTACGGCTCGCACTCATGTGCACCAGCATGGGGTTCATCATCTGGGGGTTCATGATCGACGATGGCTGGGTGGCGATCGTGGCCAACGCACTCTTTGTGATCATTGGCTCACGCCATCTGCGGCGGTTGTATCTCCAGCGCCAGCCGGTGGAACTGACGTCTGACCAGGAGCAGGTGCACGAGGCCGTGTTCGGCACCATGTCTCCGAGGGAGTTCCTGCTCTTTTGGCATCTCGGCCGGACCGACGACCACGAATCGGGAACCACACTGATCACCAAGGGTGAAGCGCTCGATGATGTTCTGGTCGTCACCTCGGGTGGTGTCGTCATCGAGATTGGTTCGGGCGACCTTCACCGCGTGGCTCCGATGCTCCTGGGCGAGATGAGTTATGCGTTGGGGACCGATGCCGCGGCGACGGCGACTGTTCGCTGTGATGGACCTGTGGAGGTCCGGCGGTGGACGAAGGCAACTCTTCGAGATCTACAGCGATCGCACCCCGATCTCGCAGTGCCATTTCTGCGAAGCATCGGTGCCAACCTCGCAGCGAAGATCGGTTAGTCGGCGGCCTTCCAGTCGTCGTAGTCCTGGACCGGTAGGCCTGCGTCCTTCCACCCGTTGAAGCCGGTATCGACGTGGGAGATGTTCTCCATGCCCATGTCCTGGAGCATCTTGGTGGTCAAACTTGACCGGCTACCGGCAGCTCAATGAAAGATGTATTCACGGTCTTCGGCGAACTCGGGCTTGTGGTACGGCGAAGCCGGATCGATCCAGAACTCGAGCATTCCTCGCGGCGCGTGCATCGCGCCCGGGATGACCCCCTGCCCTTGCAGCTCGCGCACGTCGCGTATGTCGACGAGAATCGCACCCTCTTCATCGATGCGGCGCTGCGCTTCGGCAGGGGAGACGTTGTCGATCTCCTCGCGAGCGGCCGCCATCATCTCTTTCACCGATCGAATGGCCATGGCGCGACCTTAGCCCACCGCACCGCCAGCGAAATTTGAAGGATGGTGGGCCAATCTGGCCCACCATCCTTCACAGAAGCGGCGGGGCCCTGCCTAGTCGGCGAGCTGATCGTGCAATCGCGTGTAGGTGGTGGGTGGTAGATAGTCGAGAGTGGGTGTGCCGGTCCGTTCGCAGGCGCGTGGGTTTTCGGCGTTGGGCCAGGTGCTGGTTTCGCAGCGATCGATGCCCCAGCCGCCGCTGGTCATTTCGCCGGGTTCGTAGATGATGTGGTCGGCGCCCGTGTTTCCGTTGGTGTCGTCGATGCCTTTGCCGCCGATGATGTTGTCGTCGCCGGGGCCACCTCGGACGTAGTCCCGGCCTTCGAATCCGAAGAGCGTGTCGTTTCCCGGGCCGCCCTGCATGCGGTCCCACCGGTTTGATCCGACGATGAGGTCATCACCGGCGCCGCCGAACATGCGCGAGCCTGCGTCGTCGAGAAGGTCAGCGGACGTGGTGCTCTCGAGGTCAGCGAGGTCTTGAGACTCGTTGGAGATGAGTATGTCGTTACCGTCACCGCCGTAGAGCGAATCGGCTCCTCGTTGACCGACGACATAGTCGTCGCCTGGGCCGCCAAAGAGTTGGTCGCCGGTATCGGGCGTTTCGCTGATCCCGAGGTCAGCGTCGTCCCCGCCGTAGAGGAAGTCTTGGCCCCAGCCGCCATAGATGATGTCGGTGCCACCGCCACCCAGCAGGTAGTCGTCGCCAGCGTTGCCGTAGATGATGTCGTCTCCGTCTTCGCCGCCGATGATGTCCCAGCCACCGTGACCATGGATCACGTCGTCGCCAGGACCTCCACCGAGGCGTTCGTGAAACGAATCCGACCCGTGAATCTCGTCGTTGCCTTCGCCGCCATCGACCACAATGTCGATGTCTGGCCCATCGAGAACCTGGACAAAGTCGTGGCCAGGTCCGGCGATGATCATCTCCACGTGGGCGGCACAGATCGTGTCATTGCCACCGAGGCCATCGACAACCTGTTGTGCGTCGGCGCCATGCACGACCATCACGTCGTCGCCCTCGGTGCCTTCGATGCGAAGCAGGTCTACGCCCGCGGTGACCTCAATCGTTGCATCGAGTCCGTTGCACGTGGCCGTGGGCGCCGCCGCGCCGAGTGCTGCTGACGTTGAGAGAAGCCCTCCGAGAAGCAGCCTGAATCCCGCCGTTATCCGTGTCGACTTTGTGCGCATCGAGCAGATATCGGACCGACGCCGGGAGCGCTTAAGTTCTCTGAAGCCTGGTGAGCCAGATTGGCCCACCATCCTTCACAGAAGCAGGGTGAGCTACACGTCCAGGGCGGCGGCGTCGAAGTCGTCGGAGTTGTTGATGATGTAGTCACGGCGGACGGACACGTCGGAGCCCATCAGGACGTCGAACATCTTTTCCGCACGTCGGCGCTCGATCTCGGCGTCGTCGATGGTCAGGCGGCGCAGGATCCGAGTCTCCGGGTTGAGCGCAGCGTGTTCGAGCTCATCGACGTTCATCTCGCCGAGGCCTTTGAAGCGTTGCCACTTGATGCTCTCGGCCTTGCGATTGCCAACGGCAAGCTCGGCGGTGATCTGGTCGCGTTGTTCATCGGTGAAGGCTCGATAAGCCTTTCCGGACACCTTTGTGCTGAACAGCGGAGGTTGCGCTGCGTACACCCGGCCTTCCTCGATGAGCGGACGCATGTATTTGTACAACAGCGTCAACACGAGACAACGAATGTGGCTTCCATCGACGTCGGCGTCGCACAGAATGATGATTCGGCCGTAACGGGTTTGGTCGAGGTCGAAGTCCTTGCCTGAACCTCCGCCGATCGCCGTAAATAGATTCTGGGCCTCGGCGTTGTCGAGAACTTGCTTCAACGTGGCCTTGCCGGCGTTGACGACCTTGCCTCGAAGCGGCAGAACGGCCATGTATTCGGCGTTGCGACCCTGTTTTGCGGGCCCAGCTGCCGAATCACCCTCGACGATCAGTAGTTCGGAATCGGGGCCGTGATTTCGGCAGTCGGCGAGCTTTCCTGGCATGCCGGTGCTGCCGAGGCTGGTGAGCTTTCGTTTGTTGTCCAGCGCCTGCTTTGTGCTGACGCGGTTGATGATGGCCGTGGCGATCTTGTCGCGCACACCGTTGACGTGGGTCTTCTTGGACCCGATGCCGTTGTACCAGTCGACCATGCCCTGTTTGACCACGTCATAGACGATCTTTTGCACGCCCGGAGTTCCCAACTCTTGTTTGGTCTGCCCCCGGAACTGGGGCTCTGGGAACGTGACCTTGCAGACGGCGACAAGTCCCTCCTGCACGTCCTCTTTGTTGGCCTTGTGCTTGTTGGACTTTTCGAGCTTGGCGAGTTTGCGCATGTCCTTCAGCAGGACGTCGTTGGCGGCCTTCGTCATGGCCCGCTCGAACCCGACGAGGTGCGTGCCGCCTTCGTTTGTGGGAATGGTGTTGACGAAGGTGATGACCTGGCTCTCGAACCCGTCCACCCAGCGAAGGGCTACGTCGACCGTGCACTCGCGCTCGACCATAGTCATCTTGCCGTTGACGGGAACCTTCTCTTCGAACGTGTCGATGCCTGACAAGGAGATCACGTCGCTGATCGTGGTCTTGTCGCCAGCCATGTCGTTCACCAGATCTTTGAGTCCGCCGCGCGACAAAAACTCGACGGGATCTCGTCTCGACCCGGTGCGCTTGTCTTCGAGCGTGATCCGCAGTCCGGGCACGAGGAAACACGCGAGTTTCACTCGACGAACGACCTCGTCCCAGTCGATGGCAGCTTCCGGATCGAAGATGTCGGTGTCTGGCCAGAAACGCAGACGTGTGCCGGTCTTCTTGGTCCGGGCGATCTTCTTGAGCTCATGGCTCTTCTTGAACGAAGAACCGGTGAAGTGGCCGGGCATGCGCTCGCTGAAATCGAGCGCCCACGTGCTGCCCTCGCGATCGACCTCGGCCTTGAGCTTCACCGACAGCGCATTGACGACCGACGCACCAACACCGTGCAGGCCACCAGAAGATGCATAGGCACCGCCACCGAACTTGCCACCCGCATGCAGTTCGGTGAGCACCACTTCGAGCGCGGAGACCTTGCGCTTCGGGTGTTTGCCCACAGGGATGCCGCGACCGTTGTCGGCCACCTCGATGGAGCCGTCGCGATGAAACGTAACGAAGACCTTGTTCGCTTCCCCGGCCGCAGCCTCGTCGACCGAGTTGTCGATGAGCTCCCAGACCAGGTGCATCAGCCCGGCCGAGCCGGTACCGCCGATGTACATGCCGGGGCGTTTGCGAACCGCATCCAGCCCTTCGAGGGTCTCGATCGACGCGGCGTCGTATCCGGTTGTCGGGGCGTTCGTGGTGGTGTTGGCCATGAGTTCTTCTTGATTCTAGAGGGAGTCGATGTTTGGGGCCGCCCGGCGCGCAGAGCGAGCGGCGGGGCTACCAGCGGGCGACGCCGACGACCAGGATCGGAGCGTCGGTAACCGAGCTCACCAGGTCACGTTTGGTTGCCTCGAGGGTGACAGGGATCGGGTCGGGGGCGGGTTTGCTGCCGTCTTCGTCAGACCCAACGACCGCGAGGAGGTCCTCGACACTGCCTACGTGGGCATATGTCAGCGCCTTCTCATTCGTGAAGCGAGTGACCCGGACTCCAGAACCTCCGCGGCCCTTGCTCTCGAATTCTGAGGTTGGCGTCAGTTTGGCCGTTGCACGGTCGGTCACCGTGAGCACGAGCTCGTCACCGATGACCGCACCCGCACCGATGACCTTGGCGCCGTCTTTCAGCTTCATTCCCGCAACCCCGGCTGCGTTGCGCCCTTGCACGCTGATGCCGTCGACCGCCGTGCGAAGCACTTGGCCGTCGCTCGCCACGATCACGATGTCCGCGCCGGGAGCAGCGGTGAACGCCGCAACGAGGCTGTCCTGTGGTTTGAGATTGATGAGGGACTGACCGGGACGGGTGCCAGCGACCTCTTCGGCGGAGAGTTGTTTGGCCACGCCGTTCTCGGTGACGAGCACGAGGTTCTCAGACGTCTCGGTGGTCGGGGTGACGATGGTGAGTACCTCTTCGCCCTTGTTCGTGCCAAAGGCCTTTCGGGTTTCGGTGCCACGCGAACGCCCGCCAACCTCGTTCAATTCGAGGCCGAGCGCCATGCGGGCCACACCTTCATTGGTGACCGCGAACACGGGTGCGCGAGTCGATCCTATTCGTGAGGCAACAATGACGTCGTGTCGGCCAGGTGTGGCTCGTTTGGCACCCTCGGTTGGCGCGCGGCCGACGAATCCGCTCGTCGACAGGGTAACGACGCATGGCGTGTCGGGAATCTCGTCATCGCCGCCGCTTTCGAGGCTGCTGAGGTCGATGGCGGCGAATTCATCCTCCGACGCGATGATCGTTCGGCGATCGACACCGTACTCCTCGACGGCTTTCCCCAGCTCGTTCAGGACGACGGTGCGTTGACGCTGTTCGGAAGCCAGCAGCTTTTGAGCATCGAGAATTCTTGCCTCGAGTTCATGCGCTTCGGCCTCGAGCTTTTGCACCTCGAGTGCGGTCAGTCGACGGAGGGGCATGTCGAGGATGTGTTTGGCTTGGATCTGGCTCAGGTCGAGCTCGGCCATGAGCTGCGATTCGGCCTCGGGTCCGTCCTGGCTCGACCGGATGATCTCGATCACTCGGTCGATGTTGTCGAGCGCAATGAGGATGCCGGCCACGATGTGCAGGCGGGCTTCCCATTTGGTGAGCCGATACTCGGTCCGTCGGACGATGACTTCGAGGCGGTGGGAGACGTAGTAGTTGCACAGGTCCCAGAGGCCGAGCGTTGTCGGTACGCCATCGACCAAGACCACGTTGTTGATGCCGAAGGTCTCTTCGAGTGGTGTCATCCGGTACAGGTTGGCGAGCACCGCCTTCGCGCTCGCTCCTGGGCGAAGGTCGATCTGGATTCGCAGCCCCGACGTCTTGTCGGAGAGGTTCTTTGCCCCTTCACGTTCATCGACGCCGGGGAGCTTTCCGACAGAGGCGAGCTCGTTGATCTTGGTGATGACCTTCTCGGGCCCGACCATGTATGGCAGCTCGGTGATGACCAGGGCTTCGCGGCTTCGCGTGAGCTTGATCGTTTCGGCTTTGGCCCGAATGCGCACCGTGCCTCGGCCAGTTTCGTATGCCTCTCGGAGGCCGTCGTCGACCAGAATTCCGCCGCTTGGGAAATCCGGACCGGGCAGCACCTCCATGAGCTCGTCGACGGTTGGCTTCGGCCGGCGCTTCTTCATGACCAACTCGATCGCGGCGTAGACCTCCCGCAGGTTGTGCGTCGGCATGTTGGTGGCCATGCCGACGGCGATTCCCGTCGTGCCATTGACCAAGAGATTCGGAATCAGTGCCGGGAGCACCGTCGGTTCTTCTCGCAGGCCATCAAACGTGGGTGAGAAGTCGACGGTCTCCTCGTCGATCTCACTGACCATGTCCATGGCGGCCGGTGACAGTTTGCACTCGGTGTATCGGTACGCCGCAGGCGGGTCATCGAGCGTGCCGAAGTTGCCCTGCGGGGTGATGAACGTGAGGCCTCGTGTGAAGTCCTGGCCCATGCGGACGAGCGTCTCGTAGATCGCTGAATCGCCGTGCGGGTGAAATTTGCCCATCGTGTCGCCGACGACGCCCGCGCATTTGCGGAAGTCGGCATCGGGTCGAATGCCCTGCTGCAACATCGAATACAGAATTCGACGTTGCACGGGCTTCAATCCGTCGCGCACGTCGGGGATCGCCCGAGCGGTGATCACCGACAGTGAGTATGCGAGGAAACTCTCGCTCATCTCGTCGGCGACCGGGGTGTCGATCACCTCGGCTGCGAAATTGTTGCTGAAGAGACCAGGTTGGTCGGCCATATGTGTAACTCCATAACGAACAAGTGTTCGTATGTTAGTCCACGCTGGGTGAGACCAACACACGGTGTGCCTGACCGTAGCGGGGTAGACCTCAGGACCGGTGGCATCGACCGCGATGGGATGTGAAAACGACAAAGACCGAGCCCGAGGAGGGGGGTCCGGGCCCGGTCTGTGTCTTTGACGCTCGGAAGGGGGAGTCCGAACGTCCGTGCTTTGGAGGGAGCTTGTTTGGCCTTATGCGGCCTGAAGTTCTTGGTCGTGTGCGGCGAGATAGTTCTCGACCGACGGGGTGGAGCTGCCGAACACGAGCTCGATGAGCTCGGCTGTGCGGTGCGCTCCTGCTTCGAGCGCTTCGCCCGCAGCGACTCGGTCGTCGAGCTGCTCTGCCGTCACGGTGATCAGCGCAGCGAGGTTGTCGACACGTTCATTCGTCAGATCGATCAGATCGTTCGTGAACTCGGGAATTTCGGTTGTAGCCATAGCTTTTGTTTTCCTCTCCCACTCGGTGTTCGTCGGTTTTCGATTGCACTGTTTTTGTGGAGTTACTACTAAGAACGACTGGGCCGTTCGATTCATTCCTCTTACGCTTCAGAATCGGGTAAGAGATGCAATTAATTACGTCTTCTGCATGTCAGTACTGTTGCGCTCTTTCTGCGTGACCGAAATGGGGAGCTCCCCCCACCAAGGGTGATCAACCTGGCGAGCGGTCTGTGACCAACGGCTGAACGCTGCGATTGCTGGGTGCGCTGTACGTTGGCCCGATGGCACGCAAGACCCTGGATCGCCCAAGCCCAGCAAACACGACGAGACGGCAACGTCGGATGGCGGGCGAGCCGATCGGTCGAAGTCGCCTCGTCGCCACGCTAGGCGTGCTGGCCCTGGCCTTCGTGGTCATGGTGGTCCTCTGGCTCAGCCTCTCGTCTCGTGGCTTCTCCGCCGTCGGGGAGGCGGCCGATGGGGCGCGCATTGTCGTGCGTGGCGTGGAGGAAAGCCTCGACGCAGATCTGGTGAGTCGTAGCGACCTTCCGTGGAAGGCCGATGAGGTTGCGCACCTGCTCGGGTGGAGCCTCGTCATGGTGTTCGTCGGCATGCTCTTTCGAAGCCGCCGAGACCTTGGTGATCTGGCGGTTGGTGTATTCGGAGCGTCTATCGCCATCGAGTTCCTGCAGAAGTTCCTCACCACGAGTCGTGAGCTGGAGGCTGAGGACATCAGCGCGAACTCGCTGGGCGTGATGATGGGATTGATCTTCTTGGTCGCGCTCGAACGTCTGTGGCCGCCTCGACCCATGCTGATGGACTAGGCGCTCATCGCAAAGGGGGCAAAGCGCCGTCGCCCAGCCAGCCGGCGAAAAAGTCGGTGAGATCGTCGCCCGAGAGTTCTTCGCTCAGTTCGATGAAGTCGCGTGTCGAAGCCGCACCGCCTCCGAAGCGAACCAACCAGGTCTGCAGGATGTCGAAGAATTCCGCGTCGCCCACTCTCAGGCGCAGGGCGTGGAGCGTGAGTCCGCCTCTTCGATAGACGCTGCCGTCGAACAGGCCCGCGGCCCCCGGATCGCCAGGAGCCGGCGAAGGTGATGCCGTCGCACGTTCGAGCAATCGTGCTTCGAGCTGGGCAAGGTCGCCGCCGCGACCGAACTCGATCCAGAGATCCTCGGCATACGTGGCGAATCCCTCGTTGAGCCAGATGTCACGCCAGGTCGCCGGACTCACGTGATTGCCGAACCATTGGTGAGCGAGCTCATGCGCGACGATCCGTTCGATGGAACCGTCACCGTCAACAAAGGCAGCACTGAACAGGCTTCGCCCTTGGGTTTCGAGTGCAAAACTGAATTCCCCGTCGATCACGAGAACGCCATATTCGTCGAACGGATACGGCCCGAAGAGTTCTGCGAAGACGTCGAGCATCTCGTCGGTCTGCTCGAAGTCGCCATCGAAGATGTCGACCAATCGTGTCGGGATGGCATCCTCGACGGGCACCGCTGTTGTTGCAGCGGGCTCGGACGAGATGAGCGCGTAGTCACCCACCGACACTGTTGCGAGGTACGAAGCCATCGGTTGTCGCATCTCCCAGGTGGTGCGGCGCCGACCATTCGCCGTCGTGTCCTCGACGAGCTCGCCGTTGGAGACGCCGACCAGTGGTTCGGCGACGTCGACGGTGATCGAGTACGTCGCCTTGTCGCTCGGGTGGTCATTGACCGGGTACCAGGTTCTCGCTCCGACAGGTTCCCCGATCGTCACGCTCGTCGTGCTGCCGAGGTCGTACCAGCCGATGACTCCGATGCGAGTGAGCGAGTTGGTGTCGATGGGCTCGCCTCCGTATGTCACGGTGACGGTGAACGTTTCGTTGGGAGCGAGCGTGTTTGCCGGAAAGACCCGCAGTTTGTCCGCAGTCTGTTCGTGGGTGGCCGCCACCCCGTCGATCGCGGTGCTTTCGACATTGAGCCCGACGAGATCGAACGACAGCCGGTCCAGTGGTGCCTGCGTTCGCAGCTCGATGTTGGCGATGCCCGAGAGGGTGTCGATGCCAGCGACGTCGATCGTGAGATCGAGGTCGTAGGACGCCACGTCGTAACCGGTGTTTCCGACCTCGGGGTAGTACGGGTCTCCGCTCGACTCGCCGCCGCGGTTCTGTACGAGGGCGATCGTGGGCTCAGGGGGAGTGGTGGTCGTCGTTGTTGTGCTCGCGGTCGTGGTCGTCGATGGGGTTGCCGTCGTGGTCGCGGCCTCGGCCGGCGATTCGGTGCTCGACGCACCGGCCGCCGTCGCAGCTTGTGCACCGAATGCCTCGCCGGTCTCCGCACCAGGCGCCGTGACCCCGGACGAACACGTGGCGGCGAACATCGTCAAGCAGATGAGGCACGCGCTAAATGCACGGTTGCGCCCTCGAGTTCCAGGTGACGCGTGAGACAGGGGCACCGACTCAGTTTGACCGACACAGCTGGCGGGTGGGGGTCAGCGTGGCGTCGAGTCGGTGCCCCCGGAGCGGGAGCCCGGAACTCAGGCGGGCGGTCAGGCCGTGATCAGGCCGTCGATGGGGGCCGGGGCCGATTCGAGAACCTCGCTCGACGGGATGCCGAACCACTTCTCTGCGATCGTCGCGTAGTACTCCTCGAAGTCGACGGTCGCGATCAGGTTGTCATCATCGAGGCGGGTGAGTGATGGCGACTCTCCGTGGACTCCGGCCGCGACCGGACCGGCGAGCATCGCCATGCCAGCAGCACCGTGGTCGGTGCCGCCACGATTGTCCGCAACACGTCGACCGAATTCGCTGGTCGTGCACACCAAGGTTGATTCGGCCAGTCCGAGCGATCCGAGGTCGCTGAGAAATGCGCCCATGGCGTCGCCGAGTTGCGCGAGCAAGTAGTTGTGTGAGCCACGTTGATCCGAATGTGTGTCGAAGCCGCCGTGGCTCAGATGAAGGACTCGAAGCCCGGCGTCTTGTCGGATCAGTTCTGCGGCAACTCCCAGGGTGAACGCGAGGTCTCCGTTCGGGTAGGCGTCTCGTATGCGTTCGTTGTCGATCTCGTTCAACACGTCGGCGAAGGCAAGCGTGTCCGACAGGCCGTTCCGGGCACTAGCGAGCGGGCCACCGCCTGATCCGTCGTCGGGGGACATCGCCGCCATTCCTCGTCGCAAGTTCTGAAACCACAGATCCTCGTTGCGCAGGAACCAGCCGGATTCAGGGTCGGCCAGCCCAACGGTTACGGCCTTGTCGCTGCGAAGCGACGGGCTCGGCCCGGAACCAAGGGCGACCCCGGTGACCGGCTGATCCGTCACGAGCTGGTCGCAGAGCCGTCCGAAGAATCCGGTCGCAGGAAGGTCCGCTCCCGACGACCTGCCGGCCCACCACCGTTTCTCCATCTCGAAGTGGCTGCCATCGGGGTTGTTCGTCGTGCCGAGTCCGACCAACGCAGCGATGCCGTGATTACTCAGGCCAGCCAAGCTTGGATTCCATCCGTACTCGTCGGTGAAGTCGAGCAGTTCTTCATCGGGGATGTGCACGCCTTCGCGGCGGTCGTAGAGCACTCCTGAGTTGCGTGGTACGAGCGTCGCGAGGCCGTCATTGCCTCCCTGGAGCTCGATGACGACGAGCGTCCGGCCCGCGACGTCTTCGCTTGCGACAAGGGGCCGAGTAGTCGTTGGCGACTCGTTGGAAGGCGCGTCGGAAGAAACACCCGGCAGAGTGCCAGGAAGTGAAAGCGCGTCGCCGTTCGGATTGAGCGCGAAAGACGCCCCGCCGACCGTGGCCACGCCGGCGGCTGCGAAGCCGAGGAACTTTCGGCGAGATGGGCGTGCCGGTGGGTGCATCGGATCTTCGAGGGGGGCGAGAGCGGTCGACGGAGGGGACTCTTGTGAACTGCTGTCGTCCGGGGTGTTCGATGGATACCAGGATGGGGTGTGATCGGTCATGAGGAGTCCTAGAGGGTCGCGAATTCGGGAGAGAGCACAGACATGGCAAGGAGCAGATCGACACCGCGGTCGTATTCACCTTGCGCGTCGAGTGCCCGTTGCAGGGCATCGACCGTCGTCTCGGAGGGGTCGAAGATGCCGCAGTACGCGAGTACCGCGAGCGGTGTGGGATCGACCGAGTTGATCACTCGGTTGGGGACCTCCCAGTTGAGAAAAGAATTGGCTCTCGCCATGACCTGCGTCGCCGAGCTCCAGCGGTCGTCGTCGGGCCACCCAGCGACGTTTGGCGGTTCGAAGGGGATCTGACCGGTCTGTTGCACCTGCCAGAAGTCGAAGCCGTCTTCGTTGACCGTCGTGAGGTCGTATGCGGCTGCCGCGGCGGCCACCCATTCGACGGGTTGGCGGGTTCGCCGACCGCGCGCTTCGGTGAAATCAGGGTGGTGCAACAGCTCGCTGAGGAGCGGGCGGATCTCCCAATCGCTCGAGCGCAAAACCTCTCCGAGTTCTTCTCGTCGTTCGGCGGACAACGGAGTGGAGACCAGGTGATCGTGGAGCTTCCCGGCGATGTGTCCGGCACACGATGGCATCGCCATCACGGCATCTATGTAGGAATCGAGCTGCCAGCGCTTTCGATCTCCGAGAAACGTGACCGGACGGTCGTAGTGCTGTTCTGGTTCGAAGTGCACCTCGCCGGTCTCCCAGTCGACCCACCAGCCAGACAAGATGCGAGCGCCGGCACGAACGTCGTCTTCGGTGTAGCCAGCGTTTCGTCCGAGCATGAACAGCTCGAGGAACTCGCGGCTCAGGTTTTCATTTGGTGCCTCTCCAAGCGAGCCGTCGCCGTCGAGGAAGTGCAGCATGGCCCCATCGACGAGCAGCTCGCGGGCGAGCTCTTTCACATTGCCGAGCGCATGGCGCCGCATGGTCTGGTGCTGCCGCCACATCAAGAGGTGGGTCGTTTCTTGCCGATTCGTGGTGAAGTGGCTGTGCCAGAACCACACCATCCGCTCGTGCAGCCCAGCGTCGGGTGACATCATCCGTTCCATCCATTCGCGGGGGAGGAGATCCCATTCGGTCTCGTCGTCGAATTCGCGCCCCTCTGCGTCCTCGACCGATTGGAACCAACCCTGATCGGCGATTCGTTCCTCGATGAGGTCGTGGATGTCGGTGCCTGCGAGGGCGGCGACATCGTTTGGTCGGATGCCGAATCCGGTCCGACGCAGGAGGTGTGCTGCTTGTTCTGCGGTTGCCATGCATCACATGTACCGAAGAGGCGATGAACCCATCATGAAGCTGAGCTTCATCATCTCTTCATCGTTTCGGTCGGGGCTTCCGCCCGACATCCGCGGCGGCCTTCATGATCTCTTCATCGTTTCGGTCGGGGCTTCCGCCCGACATCCGCGGCGGCCTTCATGATCTCTTCATCGTTTGTCCGGCATCATGTGTTGATGCGAATACTGGTCGTCGAGGACGACGCGCCATTGGCCGATGTCTTGAGACGCGGCCTGACCGAAGACGGGTATGCGACCGATGTCGTCGGAAAGCTCTCCGACGCCCTTCATGCGGTCGACAGCAACGACTACGACCTCGTCGTGCTCGATCGGGGGCTCCCCGACGGCGACGGTCGAACGCTGTGTGCGCACATGCGTTCCAACGGCGACGGGACGCCAGTGCTCATGCTCACCGCCCGTGATGGGCTCGGCGACAAGGTGGAGGGACTCGACGCCGGGGCTGACGACTACCTGACCAAACCGTTCGACTACCCGGAGCTCACCGCTCGGATTCGGGCGTTGCTTCGTCGTCCGACGGAGTCGCAGGCTCCGATCCTCACCCACGGACAGCTCGAGATGGATCCGGCCAGTCGCCGGGTCTCGCGCTCGTCGATCACGATTCCGCTCACCGCAAGAGAGTTCGCCCTCCTCGAGGTTCTGCTCAGAGCTCCGTTGACGACGCACCCACGAACCGACTTGCTCGAGCGTGTCTGGGATGCAAACTACGACGGACTTTCCAACGTCGTCGACGTGCATATTGCGAATCTACGACGCAAGCTGGAGTTGCCTGGACTTCCCGATCCAATCGAGACGGTTCGAGGCGTCGGCTATCGACTGACCCCGATCGGGAACGAATGAATTTGCACCAAATCAGGCTTCAGCTGACCGCAATGTACGCGGTGCTCGCTGCGATCGCCGTCGGTCTCCTGGCCTGGATCGCAATCTCGAGCGGTACCGACCGCATCGTCGAGTCCGCCGAACGCGAAGCGGAGAACATCGTTCGTGAGCTGGCGCTGGTCGGCTTTGCCACGAGCGAGACGGAAGATCTGACGAATGTTGAACCCTTCAACACCTGGCGAGTGAATCCAGTGGACGAATGGCAGTTCCCGTATGGCAACACCTGGATCGAACCTCCGCTGTTCACCATGGCTGAGCAGGCCTATTCGAGCGGCAATCCCACGTTCATCGAGTTCGTCCAAGATGGTCCATGGTTGGCCTACGTTGAACCATTCGAAGATTCAGACGAGGTGGTCATCGCCGCCGTCGACCTGAGCGAATTCCAAAGCGATCAGCAGTCGTTTCGTCTTCGGGTGATCCTCGCGGCGATCGCTGCGACGGTGGGCACCACAGCGGCGGCGTGGTTTGTCGCAGGTCGTGCGCTGCAGCCGGCCCGGTCGGCGATGGCGCGTCAGCGCGACTTCATCGCCGATGCGGCTCACGAACTCCGGACGCCCCTCGCCGTCATCCGCGCGTCGGCAAGCCATTCGCTCTCAAAAGAACGTGAGGCACCGGAGTATCAACAAGCCCTCGCGGAGATCCTCGCGGCCACGGAACGCGCGGGCTCTGGTGTCGGCGAGTTGCTCGAGCTGGCGCGGCTCGATGCCGGGCAGGCCTCGCCCCGGAAGGCACCCCTGCGGATCGACCTGCTGATCGAAGAGGTCGCATCGAGTGTGCGAGTCGACGATGTCGAGGTGGTGGCTCAGACCGCTGAGTCGATTGTCGTCGACGCCGACTACGCCTTGCTCCGCCAGGTCATGGAAAACCTCACGCACAACGCTGCGTCGCGGGCGACCGAAGTCGAGCTGTCGGTGATCCGCGCGGCCGACCTCGTCACGATTCAGATCTCGGACAATGGCCCTGGGTTCGATGAAGATCTGCTCCCACACGTCTTCGAGCGGTTCCGACGAGGCGACAATAGGGGCTCGACAGGCCTCGGTATGGCGATTGCCAAGTCGATCGTCGAGGCGCATGGCGGCTCGGTGTCTGCAGCGAATCGCACCACCGGCGGAGCAATCGTGAAGCTCCACCTCCTGGCGTCGAAGGACGCTTAGCGGTAGGTCCGTCCGGGGCGATGCATTGGACGGCGTGAGGCGACGCCACCGCGAGGTCGCGAGAACTGCACGCGGTGCACGGTTCTGATGATGTCGTCGATGGCATCGAGCAAGGTCGGATCTTCGGAGAAGATGCGGTCGACGAGCGGGCCGCTCCAGGGCTCCACGAGTTGCTCGGGCTGCAGACCTCCGCGGATCCATGCCGTGCCGATGCGACGGATGGCCGAATCGATGATCGGGTCTCCGCACTCGACGGCCACGGTTGCGATCGCAGCAGGATCAAACCTGCCGGCGGTAAACGAATCGGTCACCATCGCATTGCGATAGAGCAGCGCTTGTTGTGCGATTCGCGCATGGTTCATGCGAGACCATCCCGTTTCCCGTTGTGACGAACTTACTGAGTGGCCGGGCGCCCACTAGGGATGCTGGGCCGCACGGGAGCAGGGCAGCAGTCGACGGCACACACGTCGGGGCGAATTGCGAGGTTGCCTAGGGCTTGTTTTGGGGTGCCGGAACGACGTTCTTCGATCAGCTCGACAATTGCGGAGATGAATCGTGGATGGATGCCGACCGTCTTTGCGCGAGCGAGTTGCATGCCGATCCGCTCGGCGGTTGCGACCGCCTCGGTGTCGAGGTCGTAGATCACTTCCATGTGGTCGGAGATGAACCCGATGGGTACCAACACGACGGCCTCGGTGCCGTTGCCCTTGAGGGCCTCGAGGTGATCGTTTACGTCTGGCTCGAGCCACGGGACGCTGGGTGGTCCACTTCGTGATTGCCAGACGAGGTCGAAGTCTTCATGGCCCACACCGTTGGCGACGAGACGCGAGGCTTCTCCAAGCTGGGCTTGGTAGTCCGACGTGGATGCCATCGACATGGGCACCGAATGAGCGGTGAAGACAAGGCGGGCATCAACGCCAACGTCGCTGAGTGCTGAGTGGACGTTGTCGATCATCGGCTCGATGAATCCCGGATGATCGTAGAACTGGCGGATCTTGTCGATCGTCGGGGCGGACGGCCCGACCTCTGCTTGGGCCCGTTCAATATCCTCTCGATACTGCCGGCAGCTCGAATATGAACTCGTGGCCGACGTCACGAATGCGAGTGCGTGAGAAATGCCATCGTCGGCCATGGTTTGCACGGTGTCCGCGAGCATCGGGGTCCAGTTGCGGTTGCCCCAGTACACGGGCAGGTCGATCCCCTCACTATGAAGCTCTTGCTCAAGGGAAGAGATCAACGCTCGGCATTGATCGTTGATTGGGCTGCGACCGCCGAAGAGGTGGTAGTGAGCGCCGACCTGTTCGAGTCGTTCGCGCGGTATTCCGCGTCCTCGGGTGACGTTCTCGAGGAACGGCACGACGTCCTCGGGAGCTTCGGGGCCGCCGAACGAGACGATGAGAATCGCATCGTACGCGGTGGCGTTGGACGTTACTTCTGACATGTCGGGCAGAACCAGGCCTTCCGTTTGGCGATCTCGAGAAGGCGGACTTCGTCGCCGCATCGATGGCAGGGGAGGCCCTCGCGTTTGTACACGTAGAGGCGGTCCTCATCATCGATCTTTGCTGCGGTGATACCAACCTCATCGGGATCCCGAGTCACGATTCGGTTGAGACGCACGCCGAGTTTGAGCTGGCTCTGCGCCAAGTCCCAGAGATCCAGGACCTGTTGATCGTCGAGTGAGTCCGCGGGGGTCCGGGGGTCGATACCCAACAGATAGCAGAACTCGGATCGGTAGACGTTGCCGATGCCAGCCATGACCTTCTGGTCCAGGATGGCAGCTGCCAACGGGATCTTCCGTTTTCCCATTCGCTCGGCGAACAGGTCTGCAGATCCGTCCTTGCGAAGCGGATCGGGGCCGAGCTTCGACGTGACGGACTCGGCGTCTTCACGATCGATCAGTGCGCAGATCATCGGCCCGGTGAGGTCCCAGAGATGATCGTCGCCGATGAGACGGAGCCGAATCTCTCCCTGCACGTCCTCGCTGGCTGGCTTCTTCTTCAGCTTGCCGATCAGGCCGAGGTGTATGTGCAACATTGGCGCGTCATCGAAATCGAGAAACAGATGTTTTCCCCATGCTTCAGCACGTCCGAGTGTGGTGCCGTCGAGCTCTTTCGCTTCGACGTCGAAACGCCCTTGAGGAGACGAGGCGGCGATCGGCGTTGGCCGGAGCGTTGAATTCAGATCGCGGGCTAGCCGGTGAATGGTGTGACCTTCAGGCATCGAAGTCGACGTTATCTGGCTCTGGCCCGAGCGTCGGTGTGGATCGAGTCGAAGATCGACAGCGCATGGCGAGCTGAGGTGGAAGGAATGCAGGGGCCGAGGCGCGCGATGTGGTCGGGCCCGGAGAACGCAGAGCCGCCGACGACGACGGGTACCTCCAGCTCTGCGAGCTGCGAAAGCGTGTCTCGCACGATGTCATCTTGCCCCGGCGATGTTGCGGAGAGCCCGACAGCCAAGAGGTCTGCTGAGCTGCGTGCGCGCTCGATGATCGACTCGCTCGGGGTGTTGGCGCCTAGGTCTTGAACCTCGAAGCCGCGAAATCTCAGAAGGTCTCGCAAAATGGCGGTGGGAAGGTAGTGGAAGTCGTTCGAGATCGTGGCCAAGACGATGAGGCCTCGCATTCGTCCGCGACTCGATACTCGAGGGCCGAGTCGAGAGATGACTCTCAGGGCGGTCGACGAGGCCACATGCTCATCGGCGATCGAGATCTCACCTTGTTGCCATCGATGGCCAACACCGACCATGGCCGGAGAGAGCAGATCGAGGTACACCTCTTCTGCGTCAGCTCCGGAGGCCATGGCGTCCTCGAGCAGTTGATACGAGCCGTTCTCATCACCGGCGATCAAGCGTTCTTCGATGAGCCTGGGTAGGTTTTCTTGTCGCGGCTTGGGAGTTTTTGCGTTCGTTTCGAAGGAGGCGAGGTCGTCTTCGAGAACCTGCCATTGCCCGGCGAGCTTGTGTGCGGGTAGCCGGCCGGTCCGAACATATCGATACGCAGTCATGTAATGCACTCCGAGACGTTCCGCTGCGTCAATGAGCGTGATCGATTCGGTCATCAGCCTGCCAACACTTCGGTGTCGAGTTCGGGATCATCACTCCGTGAAGCGATTCTTCCCATTTCAGCCACCGCACGACGCGATGGGCTTCGGGGAGGATAGCCCAATGCGGCTCGCTGCTCTTCGCTTTCGCCACCCCAAAAGCCGTGCTCTCGATTCTCGCGGGCCCAGCTTCGACAGGAGAAGAGGGCCTTGCAGTTGTCGCAATACGACCGAGCCAGAGCCTCGCGTTTTGTGCGGCGCGTTCGACGCTCGCCGGGTGGAGCGAAGAACAGCTCGGATTTCCCCGCGCACAACGCGTCGTCCGCCCAGGCACGGGCCTCGGAAACCGCAAAGAGCTCGTCGATCATGTGGAGTGCACCTCAAGATTTAGTGCTAAATGGTGTGATTATTAATTTAGCACTAAATCTGGATTCTTGCGCGTGACGATCGGCACCGAGCATGCAAAGCAACCGAAAGGTCTGCCCCAAAACCGAAAGAGCCCCCACCCGTAGGTGGGGGCATCTGTCGAACTGTCGTTTCGTTTAGCCGCCGAGCAGTTTGTTGAGTCTGCGGCTCATCTTCCCGGGGCTCGGTATGTCGATGCCCTCCGGAAGCAGGTCTGGTGCCTGATTGGCGAGCGCTTGAACGACTTGATCTGCGCTCGGGTTGACGAGCTGTGCATCGCCGATGACGACCGTCGGCACGGTCTCGTTCCCGTTGGCGATCCGTCGAACAGCCTCGGCGTGAGCTGGGTCATCCCAGATGTTCAACTTGTTGAGCGGCAGATTCAGCTTCTCGAGGCTGCGCTCGAGACTCATGCAGAACGGGCAACCCGGTCTCCAGTAGTAGTCGATCGTTTGTGCGGTCATCAGGGTCCTGCTCTTCCTACGAGGGGTGCGTCATCGTCGAACAGGAGACACGTGATTACTCGGTCTGGATCTTCCGCTTGATTCCAGGAATCTTCCGTGGGCTGAAGGAACTTGAACTTCAGACCGCGATCGTCATCGGGCGGAATGTAGGCCTCGAGAGATGTTCGGCAGACCTCCTCGGCGTACGCCGAAATGGCTTCCTCATCGAACGAGGTGATCGATGACTCGATGAGAGCTTCGCGGTACACCTCGAATTGGTGTTCCTCTTCACAATCAACCTTGGTCACCTTGGTCACCTGTCCGGCACCGATGTCACCAACGATGCAATCTCCTGCTCGCAGTGCAAACACGGAGACGTCGGGGTTTTCTTCCCCACCGTCATCGTTCGTGCTCGGTGCACTTGCGTCGGTCGATGCAGGGGCATCACTGGTATCGGGTTCGGTCACCGGTGTCGTGTCGCTCGGCTCTACCGTGTCGACCGCATCATCGCCAGTGAACAACGTTGTGATGAACCACGCGAGAGCGATCACGATGAGCAACCCCGCAATGACCGCGGCCACAACTCCCCAACGTCGGCCCTGGGGTTCCGGAACGTAGGCAGGCGCCTCGTCAGGAATCGCGAGGTCGACGACGTCGGGTACACCGGGGTTCGTCGTTGGCGTTGCGGTCGTCGGGCGGCCAATCGCATCGTCAGCCATGGATGGCTTGCGCCACGCATCGTCGCGTTCGATCGGCGCAGTGGCGTCGCGTATGACCGTCGTATCGTCGCCGACTACGGGCTGCGCTGGAACCTCGGAGATCTCGACAGGCGGATTCGTCGGAACACCCATGCCGGGCTGCTGAACTTCAGGAATGTCGGTATCCGGAAGTGGCAGTAGTGGCTCGGCAGAACCGGGTAGGTCAGCACCGGGAACGCCGACGGATGGGATCTCGGTCACGGGCACCTGGACGTCGGGGATTTGGACCTCGGGCACCTGGACGTCGGGGATTTGGACATCAGGGATTTGGGCCTCGGGAACCTGGACATCAGGGATTTGGGCCTCGGGAACCTGGACATCAGGGATTTGGGCCTCGGGAACCTGGACGTCGGGGATTTGGGCCTCGGGAACCTGGACGTCGGGGATTTGGACGTCGGGGGCCTGGACCTCGGGGGCAGCCGGCACCGAAAGACTCGGCGCGTTCACATCGATATCAGGCGTGTCGTGGCGTTCTTCGTACGCACTCGTCCAACCATCTTCCTCAACGATCGCAGCCTGAGGTTCAGGAACCGTTGGCTGCGGCGCAGGAATCGGGTCGGGCGCAGGGATGGTTTCAGGTGCAGCGACCGCTTCGACCGGAGCCGGTGGCGTGGGCGGTGCGGGATCGACCGATTGCCATCCGCCCACCTTCGGTTCTTCAACAACCGGTGCCGGCATCTGTGCCGGCTCCTCGACCACCGGAGCTGGCATTTGCGCGAACGGGTCGGCGCCAAAGGTCGCAGCGGGAACGGGATCGGGTTCGGTCGGCGCCACGGGTTGTGCAGCCACCGGTTCTGGCGCGGCCGGGACCTCTGGTATCGGCTCGACCACCACGGGTTCGGGTTCGGGCGCGACAGGCTCGGGGGCAGGCGGATCGATTACTTCGTCCGCTGGAGAATCATTCTGGAGTTCGCCCTCATAGACCGCACCTGGCTCGGCGTCTGCCGGGTACCACTTGCCATCAGAGGCCAACCACCAACCGGGGCCTTGCCATACGTCACTCACGAGGATTTAGAGTAACCCGCCACACAGAAAGGTGTGAATCACGCGGGTAGGTTTGGCAGCCGCTTCACCCTTGACTGGACGTAATGATCCTCATCGACGCAACGAACGTGACGATGGTTCGTCCCGGCCGAGACCTCTTTCGTGATGTCTCCGTCACCATTTCCGACGGCGAACGTATTGGTTTGGTCGGCCTGAACGGCACTGGCAAGTCGTCGCTGATCGACGTGTTGATCGGCACTCGCGAACCCGAAGGGGGCTCGATTCGGAGGGGACGCGATGTCCGCATCGCAGCGCTTGACCAGAACCCGGATCTTGGACATGGCACTGTCCGTGATGCGGTCGAGGGTGTCGACGGCGAATCATGGGAGATCGACGCGGTTCTCGATCGTCTCGGGATGGGTGGTCGAAGCGAGACTCCGGTTTCGCAGTTGTCGGGGGGAGAAGCCAAACGGGTTGCGCTCGCTCGAGCACTCGTGCATCCGAGCGATCTGCTGATTCTCGACGAGCCCACAAACCATCTCGACGTCGACGCCATCGAGTGGCTGGAGAATCGTCTGGCCGCGTACAAGGGTGGCCTGTTGCTCGTCACACACGATCGTCACGTGCTCGACCGAGTCACCAACCGAGTGCTCGAACTCGACCGGGGCAAGGCCTATGTCCACGAAGGTGGCTACGACTCCTACCTCGAGGGCAGAGCGCTTCGCGAGGAGCAGGCCCAACAGCAAGAGCGCGTCCGAGCCAACCTGGCCCGCACCGAGTTGGCGTGGCTGCGTCGCGGTGCGCCCGCTCGAACGAGCAAGGCGAAGTCACGAATTCGGTCCGCGACCGAAATCGTCAATGCCCGTCCGGAAGAGGCAGCGCGGACGGGCTCGCTCGATCTGCACTTCGGCACACCACGCCTCGGCAACGACGTCGTCGAACTCAAGGGTGTGAGCTTTGCCCACCCCGACCACCCACCGCTGTTCGAGGGTGTCGATCTGGCGCTTGATCCTCGTGAGCGCCTTGGCATCGTGGGGTCGAACGGAACCGGCAAGTCCACGCTGCTCGATGTGCTCTCGGGACGTCGGCAACCCACAGCTGGTTCGGTGCAGGTCGGGTCTACCGTTTCGATGGAGCTGTTCGACCAGCGCGGGATCGACCTCAACCCACAGATGCGCGTGTGGCAGGCGGTCGTTGGCGATGCCCCAAAACCCGAATGGCACGACACGGTGCTCATGGAGGGGTTCTGGTTCGACAGCGACGCGCAGTACGCGCCGATCGAGCTGTTGAGCGGTGGTGAGCGTCGTCGGCTGCAACTTCTGATCACCCTCGCCAAGAAGCCGAATGTGTTGCTGCTCGACGAGCCGACCAACGACCTTGACCTCGACACGCTGCGGGTGCTCGAGGACTTTCTCGAGAATTACCCAGGCGCCGTTGTTGTGGTGAGTCACGACCGCGCATTTCTCGAGCGGACAGTCGATGACGTGATCGTGTTCGACGGAACCGGCAACGTCAGCCGCCTCCCCGGCGGCTACGAGGCCTACGAGAGGCTCCGAAAGTCACAGGCTGGCTCCAAGAACGACTCGACGCGCCAGACTTCGGCGCCCTCGGACAAGAAGTCAAAACCAAAGAGCGGTGGGGGTGGCCGTTCGGCGAGCACTATCCGTCACGAGTTGAAGTCGGTCGAAAAGGACATGGCGCGTCTCGACAAGAAGCGCTCGGCGCTCACGAGCGAGCTGGAGGCTGCAGGGGCAGACCACGAGGCGTTGGTGCGCATCGGTGCCGAACTCACCCCAGTCGTCGAGGAGATCGAAGCGCTCGAAGAACGTTGGCTCGAGCTCTCCGAAGAAGCCGAAGGCTGACCGTCAGCTCAGAAAGTCGGCGAGCGGCAGGTCGATCGTCTCGGGGTCATCGGCTGCGCCGCCCGACGGGTCGAAGACGATCACTACGTCGCCAGGTTCGACATCATCGGGCACGATGATCGTGAACTCGAACTGACCCCACGCCTCGGTCCAGGTGGTGGTCATCACTCCGTTGTCGGGGCGTTGACCATCGACGACGGCGTTGAGCCAATCGACCGCAATCGGTGTTCCATCAGTGTGTCGCACCCCGAGGGCAAGGTTTGCTTCGAAGGGGCGGGCGAGGCCAGTGACGGTCCACTGATCTCCGTCGGCTGACCTCGCCACGCTGGACAAGACAAGGCCGTTGTCATCCACCAGGGGGCCAACGGCTGGTCCAACCCGATCGAACAGCGTCGCGTCGGCATTGGTGGGAAGCCTGATGTCTGCAACGTCGATGATCAGCGTGCCGTTCGAGTTGTCGAATGTGGCCCACATGGTGGTCGTCGGGCCGTAGTAGATCACACCGTCGAGTTGTCGATCGGCGCCCATCGACACGAACGTGGATTGCGCGACACCTGGACGCTCGGAGAACCGTGCGTCTGCTACCTCGGCTCCGGTGATCGAGCTTCCGAAGTCGATGGTCGGTGGATTGTCGCGAGTGACCACGATGTCGTCGGGCAGCGTCGTGACCCGCTGGGCGCCGCCGTCTTCGTACGACCAGGCATCGGAGAACTCGATCACCGTGCGGAGGCAGCCGCCGAAGCGATAGGTGTCGATGTTGCTGATCACCGCCGCTTCAGAGCTGGCTGATCCTTCCGGGTTGGTCCAATCGATACCGATGTAGTGATCCTGAGGGCCATCGAAGAGGCACGGTCTCGTGTCCGACACCGACGCCTCGATCAGGAAGGCCGAGTTGACCCAACCGACGTCGTTCTCGACACCCGACGTCGGCGAGAAGACCTCGAACCAGGTGGCGCCGTCGGTCGAGGTCGCATCATTGCCGGAACGCACGACGCCTGTCGCGTTGGGGCCGAACTCGAAGACGACGTCGAACTCGACACCCGGACCGGAGCGAGCGTTCAGCGTGTCGTCCGCCTGGACGTTGTTGACCGCCCAGACGAGCGACGATGGCTCGTCGGTCGATTTTCCGTCCACGACATGGTCTTCGACCCATCCGTCGATTATCGACTGATACGGATGCTCGAGATCGCCGTCGATCAATTGTGCGGACAACAAGTTGGTTTCGTTCGAGATGCCAAGGACGGTGATCTCGGGGACGAGCTCCGTGAGAAATGCATCGACATCGACGAACACCATTTCTTCACCTGTACCGAGAACAAGGGCCTGCGTGCGGCCGTTGCCGTTGGTGTGCACATCGAGCTGTTGAGGCTGAAAGGCCCCCGGCGAGGTGAGCTGAGCAGATCGCCCATCGGCGGCCAGAACGGTGATGCTCCACGCGTCTTGCTCGGTCGGTCGGACGAGCACGACGTGCCCAGCGCTCGACCAGCCGGCGAGTTCACCGGGAAGACAACGCGAGAGCGCGCTGAGGGGATGATCGGCGACTTGTTGTCCAGCGGCATCGAGTATCGTGTGGATTGAACAGCCATCGCCGCTACCCGTTCCTACCCTCGTGTGGAGAACATTGCCATCGGGTCCGATCGAGGAGTCGGCCGCAGCAGCTTCGAGAATCGGCAGCCAGGTTTCTGCATCGACCACCTCGTCGTTGATTCGGACGACACCGTTCACGTCGATGGTCGCAACCGACGTGCCTCCACCGGCTGGTTCGACATCGCCGGGTTCGTTGTCGTCGGTGGAGGGATCGCTCGATGGGGGAGCAAGATCATCGATCGACGTTGGTGAGGGCTCAACCTGTCCATCTGGTTCAGCCGTGCGAATTTCGGTAGCGTCGTCGCGACCAAGACTTGGTCCCACGAAGAATCCAGCGATGAGTAGAAGCGTTGCGACTCCCACGGCTGCGCTTCGTTGCACCGTCTTGCGTCGGCGAGCTGCCTTCTGTGCGGCTTGTGCACCTGTTTCGAGGTCGTCGACGACGGGCGTGTTCTTGAACCTTGCGCGTGGATCGAAATCGTGTTGGTCAGCAGCCGTCATAGTGAGGCCTCCTCGGCTGGGTGGGCGTTCGTTGTGTTGTTCAGACGTTGCGCGAGAGCTTGTCGTCCGCGGTGAAGATGCACCTTTGCGGTGCTTGGCGAACAATCGAGAATGTGGGAGATCTCGGCAACGGGAAGATCCTCGAGATAGTGCAGGACCACCGCAGCGCGCTGCATTTTCGAGAGCGTCTGCACAGCCTCGAGTAGGTCGTCGTCGAGACTCGTCTCCCAGGTCACCGTTGGGATGCCATGGAGCAGGTGTGCGGCTTTGCGGACGCGTGTGGCTCGGCGTCGCAGGGTGGATGTTGCAAGGTTGATAGTGACCCGTCGGACCCACGTACCGGGATTGTCGTACGTCGAAATCGAGCCCCACTTCGAGTGCGCTCGAATCATGGCTTCTTGTGCGACGTCCTCTGCGGAGCGGCCGACCAGCGTCGATGCAAGCGCGACCATTGCGGGGAACTCTTCGCGATAGAAGTCGACGAACTCGATCGTTTCGCGTCGCACATCTGTCGAAGGCGCCTGTGTCAATGACGGTTTGGTCACCAAACGCCTCCTTGGATCGACCGTTGAGGTTGTGGTCACGTACGTACCCATGTGGCACACACGTTTCAGCGTCGATGAAAGGTTTACATCGATTCGAGAAATTGTCTGCGGGTGTCGGGCCCTGATCATCTCTCTGGGACGTTCGAAAGAAATTCGAACCAATGTGTCCGAATTGCCGACACGTGTTCGTCGAGTGTGCAGAACCGGCCGTGATGCGGCCCAAACCGTAAAGGGGAAAATGATGGCGAAGTACTTGTTCACATACCACGGAGGCACCGGCATGCCAGAGTCCGAAGAGGAGCAGGCCAAGATCATGGCTGCTTGGGGGGCTTGGTTCGAAGAGCGCGGAGCCTCGTTCACCGACATGGGGGCACCGACGTCGATCGTCAAGACGGTCTCCACCGACGGCGTGAGCGACGGTGCCGAGCACCAAGTGACGGGCTACGGCATCGTCGAAGCGGCGGACATTGCGGCTGCATGTGACATCGCCGGTGGATGCCCAGTCCTCGATGACGGAGGCTCGATCCAGGTAGCGGAGACATTCGAAGTCTCGATGTAAGTGCCCTTCGCCGGCTGTCCAGGTCGATCCGGCCTGGACAGCCAGGGCGAAAATCGTGAAATCTCACGTACGCTGACCGTATGAGTGACACCACGAAGGACGCCACCGAGGAAACCGTCGATGAGTCGGGTTCCGTGGACGAGGAGGCGACTTCCGAGACGCCGAGCGCTGAAGGTGATGGGCACATCCTCACCGTCACCGACGCTGGCATGACGAAGGTTCTCGAGATTCGCGACGGCGAGGACAACCCGGAAGGCACCGGCCTGCGGGTCATGATCGTCGGCACACGCGGCGTCGAGTTCGACTACGACCTCTCACTCGAAGACATTTCAGAAATGCCCGAGGACGCGGCGATCTACAAGGTGGGCGAACTCACCGTGATCATCCCCGCCGACAGCATCGAGGACATGCGGGGTTCGACACTCGACATTCCGTCGAATCCAATGCAGGGCGGCCTCGTCATTCGAAACCCGAACCGTCCGCCGGTGCTGTCTCCTGAGGACATCGATCTCACGGGCACCCTTCCCGAGAAGGTCCAACAACTTCTCGACCTGAGCATCAACCCTGCGCTTGCAGCGCACGGAGGATTCGCAAGCTTTGTCAAGGTCGAGGACGAGACCATCGTGCATGTTCTGATGGGCGGCGGCTGTCAAGGGTGCTCGATGAGCGCGCAGACCCTGACGGAAGGGATCAAGACGTCGATCATGGACGCCATCCCCGAGGTCACCGAAGTCGTCGACGCCACCGACCACACCCAAGGCGAAAACCCGTTCTACTCCTAACCGCGCTGCCTTGCCCCGCCGTCGCAATCCGTCGCCTAGCGGCTCCTCGATGCTCGGCGGCGGGCCGGAGGCCGGATCCGCACGAACCGGCTTCGCAGCTTCGTGCTCGCGCGAAACAGGCGCCCCCTGTAAGGGACGCCTGTTCCGGTGGAGGGAATTGATGGGTCGACCAGCTAGGCCAGATCTCGACCGGGAGTGTCGAGCTCGGCCCGACCTTGGCTGTTCGACCAGCTAGGCCGGATCTCGACCGGCAGTGTCGAGCGAATCAGGTGAAGCTGGCCTCCTGAGCTTCGGCTGCTGGTGCTTCGGCGTTGTTGCGAGGGCCTTGGCCGCGTCGTCCGTGGCCACGACGGCCTTCACCGTTGCCGAAGCCGCCGCCGTTCTCGATGCGTGATTCGATGCGCTCAGCGAGACCATCGAGACGTTCGTCGGCTTGCTCCTGGGTGAGGCGACCATCTTCAACCGCGTCGTTGATGCGCTCGGTTGCTTGTTCGGTGAACAGATCGACCAGTGCCTGCACGTCATCGCCTGCAAGGTCGGCAAGCGATGTTCCTGCCTCCTTAGCTGCCTCGAGCTCTTCAACGGTGATTCCGAGAGCGTCGGCGATCGCCTGCTGCTTCTCGGCTCGCATTTCTTGGCGGTTGGCCTGAATTGCTGCACGCACCTCGGCCAAGTCGTCGGCCTGTTCTTGCGTGATCACGCCGTCTTCGACGAGCCGATCAACGCGTGCTTGGCGGCGCTCTGCACGGTCGGGTCGAGCCTCGCTGTCTTCGGGAGCTTCGACGGTGTCGGTCGCTGGATCGGTGAGCGTCGGCTCATCGTCCTGGGCGCCAGCGATGCCTGCGACGCCAAACGTGAAAGCGACCATTCCGGCGGCGCCGGCGCCGATCATTCCGAGGTTCTTCATGCTTGCCATTGGGGATTCTTCTTTCGTGAGTTGCCGCTGTGTTGCGGTACAACCAATATCGAGGACTACATGAAAGAGAATCTGTGGATGGCAAAAGGACGTCCTGATGCTTGGCTGAAGGCTAGGTAAGAACCTTCAGACTTCTCTTCACCACCTTCAGCTTCTTCTCACAAAGGGTCACTACTCTCGTGGCCTATGAGTGCAATGACCGATCAGCCGACATCGAGCGCACCCCACGTCCTCGTCGTTGAGGATGACCAAGGGGTACGCGAGTCCCTCGTTGTCGTTCTGCAGGTTCAGGGGTATTCGGTATCAGGGGTCGAACGCGGTGAAGAGGCGATTGCCGCGCTTGGTCAGACGACTCCTGACCTCGTCGTTCTCGACATCAATCTTCCGGGCATCGACGGGGTGGAAACCTGTCGTCGCTTGCGTGCGAGTGGATTCACCGGACCGATTCTGATGCTCACTGCTCGCCACGAGGTCGCCGATCGAGTGACAGGGCTCGATGCAGGGGCCGATGACTATCTTGCGAAGCCGTTTGCGCTCGATGAGCTCCTCGCGCGGATCCGGGCGCTGCTGCGCGCGTTCAACATTGAGGTCGGCGGGTCCGTGGAGACCCTGTTGACACTCGATGACCTCTGGCTCGACGCGAACGCACGTCGAGTCGGTCGGGGCGACGATGAAATCGAACTCACGAAGATCGAATTCGATCTGCTCGAGCTTCTGCTGCAGAACGCCGAACGTGTGATGGAGCGCAACACGATCCACCTTCATGTTTGGGGGTATGACGAAGACACCTCGTCGAACACCATGGAAGTTTTCGTCTCGAGCCTGCGCAAGAAGCTCGAGTTCGGCGGCAAGTCGCGCCTCATTCACACGAAGCGTGGCGTCGGCTACGTCGCTCGGGTCGTCAGGCCGTCGGAATGAAACTCCAATCACGCCTCGCTCTCACCGTTGCATCGGCAGCCGCAATCGCGATCTTTCTGATGGCGTCGGCGTTCTGGGTGCTCGGGGCTCGCCAACAACGCGACGCCGTCGATGACGCGCTCCTGGCAGTCGCGCGACAGCCACGTGAGATCGCCGATGAATCCGACCGACTCCCTCGGGCGGGCAATCGGGGAGGAAGAGGCTTCGGTGGGCTGTTCGGCGACACGTCCGACGCGGATGATCGAGTATTCACCAGAGTGCGGGTCACGACAGAACGAGGTCTTGTGATCGTCGACCAGGGTCTGCCAGAGGTCGAGGCGCCGAGTGAGCCGACGATCAGCACGGTCGAAATCGACGGCGAACGGTTCCGCATGGCCACGGCCCGGCTGGGAGAAAATGGCGATCGTGGGGTGGTGCAGATTGCTCGCAACGTCGAGGACATCGAGACGGGCCTGAGCCGCTTTCGTCGACAGATCTTGTTGGGAAGTGTGCTCGGCGTCGCTCTTGCTGGTTTTCTTGGCGCCCTCGTGGCCAGACGGTTGACCGCTCCGATCGTCGAAGTGTCGACGGCTGCGCGAGAGATGGGGTTGCGTCAGGACCTTCCGAGCAGAATCAGCGTCGAGCGAACCGACGAGGTCGGTGACCTGGCTCGATCATTCAATCAAATGTTGTCGGCGCTCGAGGTCAGCCGAGATCAGCAGCGTCGTTTGGTGGCCGACGCGAGCCATGAGCTCCGCACACCGCTCACCAGTCTGCGGCTGAAGATCGACCTGCTCGACAAAACACCGACGCTGCCAGAGGGGCAACGGCAAGAGCTGCTCGCTGGCGCCGCTGCAGAACTCGAGCGGTTGACCGCGCTCGTCGGCGAGCTCGTGAGTCTCGCGACGGATCCGACGAATACCGACGAACCACCCAGCTCTGTTGAGCTGTCCGGGCTCGTCCGCGACGTTGCGACGACGATGAGCCGCACATCGGGGAGGGAGATCGAGGTGGAGGCGCTCTCGGATGAATCGTTCTCTGTCCGCCACACAATGGTGCACCGGGCGGTCTCGAACCTGTTGTCGAACGCAGTGAAATACTCCAACGAGGACACGCCGATCCGTGTGGTCGTCGACGGTGCACGAATCGAGGTCCACGATCGAGGAACGGGTATTCCCGACGCCGATCTTCCGCACGTCTTCGACCGCTTCTTTCGTTCACCGCAGGCCCGCACTCGGCCCGGCAACGGTATTGGCTTGGCTATTGTCCAGCGCGTCGCCGAGCTTCACGGCGGAGACACGTGGGCGCGAAATGCCGAAGACGGCGGTGGCGCAATCGTTGGCTTCTCTGTCGCCTGAAGAAGTTTCTGGGAAGCAGATCACCCGCAGATTGGTTGAATGGACTCATGAGCGTTCTAGACACCCTCGAGTTCGACAACCGCTTCACCGATGAACTGCCCGCAGATCCGGTGGAAGCAAACGTGCCACATCAAGCTCCCGGAGCCTCGTTCAGCCGAGTGCAGCCGACCCCCACCGGTGCGCCCGAGCTGATCGCTGTCGCCGACGAGGTCGTCGAACTTCTTGGGTTGTCCAAGGAGCAGGTGGCTTCCGAGGAGTTCCGAGACGTCGTGACCGGCAACCAGGTTCTCGAAGGCATGGACCCATTCGCGATGCGGTACGGAGGTCATCAGTTCGGAAACTGGGCGGGACAACTCGGAGATGGTCGAGCGATCAACCTCGGTGAGCTCGTCACCCCCGACGGCTCACGACAGACCTTGCAGCTGAAGGGTGCCGGTCGCACGCCGTACTCGCGGACCGCCGATGGGTTGGCGGTTCTGCGGTCGTCCATTCGCGAATTCCTCTGCTCGGAGGCCATGTTTCATCTTGGCGTGCCGACCACTCGGGCGCTGAGCCTTGGGCTCACCGGTGACCAAGTCATGCGCGACATGCTCTACGACGGACGCCCCGAGTACGAGCCGGGGGCCGTCGTGTGCCGTGTGGCGCCCTCTTTCGTACGTTTCGGGAGTTTCGAGTTGCCCGCATCGATGGGGGAAATCGACGAGCTACGCGCGCTCGCCAACTTCACCATTCGTGAGCACTACCCCGAGCTCTGGCCAGCTGACGGCAATCCGACGTCGCAGACCTATGTGGACTTCTACACAGAGGTCGTTCGGCGAACCGCAGAGATGATCGTGCACTGGCAGAGGGTGGGCTTCGTGCATGGCGTGATGAACACGGACAATCTGTCGATTCTCGGCCTGACCATCGACTATGGACCCTACGGATGGCTCGAGGACTACGACCCGGACTGGACACCGAACACGACCGATGCCCACGGCAAGCGCTACCGCTTCGGCAACCAGCCAGGAATCGGTCAGTGGAATCTCGCACAGCTCGGCAACGCTCTGTATCCCCTGATCGATGAGGCCGAACCGCTGCAGGAAGCCATCGACCAATACGTCACACACTTCCGTTCCGAACACCAAGCGATGTTCGCTGGCAAGCTCGGCCTCACGGCATGGGACACCGAGCGCGACGAACCACTGATGGTCGAACTCATCGATCTGCTGCAAGAGGCCGAGACCGACATGACGTTGCTCTACCGAGGGCTCGCCGACGTGCCGGTAAGCGACACCCAAACCGATGCTCATGATCGTTTCGCGCCGCTGCTCAACGCGTTCTATGAGCCCGAGGAGCAGCTGACCGCTGAACTCCGAAGCAAATGGGATGGATGGCTCGACCGGTACTCCGCACGTGTGCGGTCCGACGGCACGCTCGACGCAGATCGTCGAGCCGCCATGAACTCGGTGAACCCGCTCTACGTCATGCGCAACTACCTTGCGCAGCTCGCGATCGACAAGGCGACCGAGGGCGACTACAGCGGAGTCACCGAACTTCTCGACGTGATGCGCAACCCGTACACAGAACAGCCCGGCCGAGACTCCTATGCGGAGAAAAGGCCTGATTGGGCACGCACGCGAGTCGGCTGTTCGATGCTCAGTTGTTCGAGCTGAGCGATCTCACCGGAGGATAGCGAGAGAGGTGTAGCACATCTCGTCTTGCGTGCCTTCTGCCCACACGACATATCGACTCTCGAGGCCGGCGGGCCACAACGATCGGTCCCAACCACACTCGACGCGCAGCGTGTCGCCCTCTTCGAAGACCAGGGGATCGATCGGGTCGTAACTCATCTGCCAGTCGAAGCTCCAACGGTCGATGTCGACGAGCACTGTCGCGTCGGGCGTATCGGGATTGAGCGTCATCCGATAGGTGGTGCCGAGTTCGTGCATGTGCGGCCAAATGTTGATGATCTCGCCAAGGGGTGGGTCGTAGTCGCATGACGATGACGCCGTGCCATCGACCATTTCAGCGAAGTCTTCGGCATTGACGCCGCATTGCGCGTTCACGAAGTCGGGGATGAAGCTTGATTCCACCCCGAACTCTCGGGCCACGCGTGCGAGGGCCGCGTTCCGATCGCACAGGGGCCCAGTTTCGTACGTTGCGCACGGGATCTCCACTGGACCAAGCAAGATCTCCGTATCGACGGGTCGCAGAATGCCGTTTGCTGCCGCGACCTCATCATCGGACGCGAACTGCAGCCCTATACCGCTGTTGTCGGGAAGGGCTTTGCTGTCGTAGTGGTAGTGCCACTGGACGACGAGGAAGTCGCCTGGTCCCATCGCCCAGCCGGCCCCTTCGGGCGCGACCAGCGGGTTGCTTCCGGGCGCCCACGCACCTGCGCTCACGAGACCAGCTGGGCCAAGCCGCGGGATCGTCTGACACGTCCATCCGGGTCGGCCGTCCGAGCCGTCCCTCTGGTCGGCGCTCTCTCGCTGGTCGCTGCTGGCAAAGAAGATCACCGCGTGATGAAGCACGCTTGTCTCATCAGGTCGGACGTCGACACCCGTCACCCACGTGTCGGTTGTGACGCCAGGGTCATAGACCTGACACCGGTAGTCGTCGAGCGCGTCGGAGCCTGGATATGGCTCGTTCGCGGTCAGGACGACATCGGCATCGATCGGCGAGTAGGTGATATTGCTCGCAGTGAGCACGGATGACTCATCGACATCGAGGGCTGCTCCCGCGGATGCCCAATCGACGATCACCTGACGTTCGTCGTCGCTCATGGACAGGTCGTATTCGAATGAGATCTGGGTGAGCGGGCTGATTGGCCAGGGTGGCATCTGTCGTTCTTCGACGCGAAAGGCGATGAACTCCGCGATCGACGCGACGTCTCCAGCTGTTTGCATCTCGAGGTGTGTGGTTCCTGGGCCGTTGTCGGAGTGGCAGGAAACACAGTTCTCTTCGAGGATCGGTTGCACGTCGGCAGAAAAAGAAACACTGGCGGGCGCCGATGACTCGACTTCGGCCGGTGCTTCGGTCGTCTGATTCGGAGCAGCTTGGTCGACGTCGTCGGTGCCAGCGCACGACAGGAAGATCAGAGCGCTTAGACCCATTCCAGCCAGGAGGGACTTCACCTGGGTCCGTCGCATGGCTTCAATCTTAGGCGGCCGTTGGAAGGCGCAGCGTTCGCCCACTGACGACCAGCGCGGGTTCGATCAATCGCTGCCGAGTAGGGCATCTCGAACGTCGTCCGGTGTCATGGCGATCTGGTGGGCGTTGGCACCGATGAGTTCGTCGAGCGTTCCGAAACCCCACGCGACACCGATCGAGGTCAGCTGCAACGCTCGCGCGGCGTCGATGTCGTGATGGCGGTCACCGATCATCACCACGCCGGTCGTCTGGCGATCGAGCGTCGCCAGCGCGTGTTCGATCACGGCGCGTTTCGTCGTTCTCGTGCGAGCTCCGTCCGATCCGGCGACCACATCGAAGTACTGCGACAGTCCAACGCGGTCGAGAATGCGAACCGCAAAGGGTTCGAGCTTCATCGTGGCCACACCGAGGAGCCAGCCCGCGTTTGCGAGGGCGACCACGAGATCGCCCACCCCTTCGTAGAGCGCGTCCTCGAGCCACCCGGAGATGGCGAATCGTTCGCGATACAGCTGAAGAGCCTCGCCGATCTGGTCGGTGGGCACGCCGAGCGTCGCATAGAGCTCCTCGGCGGGTGGTCCGATCATCGCGGCGGTGTCGATCGATGGATCGAGCGGATACCCGATCTCGGCGAGAGCCCACCGGTGGCATGACACGATTCCATCGGCGGGGTCGGTGAGTGTGCCGTCCAGGTCGAAGAGGGCCAGCGGTCGCGCGTCGGGATCGACGGGAACGTCGTCATCGAGCAAGCGGAGTTCTGGCGCGGCCATCGGGCGAGCCTACGTGGTGGTTAGCCTCGTCGGAATGACAACGGGCCACACGTCGCATCCAGGTGCTCTGTCGGGGATTCGGGTTCTCGACCTCTCACGCGTTCTCGCCGGACCGACGTGTGCACAGATGCTCGCTGATCTGGGCGCAGACGTCATAAAGGTCGAACGGCCTGGCGTCGGAGACGAGACCCGTCAATGGGGCCCACCATGGCTCGCCGACGAAAATGGCGACCCGACCGGCGAGTCGTCGTATTACCTCTGTGCGAACAGAGGCAAACGTTCGATCACGGTCGACATGAACGCTGCCGAGGGGCTCGATGTTCTTCGTCGGCTCGCGTCCGAGAGCGACATCGTCGTCGAGAACTTCAAAGTCGGCTCTCTCGCGAAGAAGGGGCTGGGCTACGACGACATTCGGGCGATCAACCCCACTGTCATCTATGCCTCGATCACCGGGTTTGGACTCGATGGCCCCATGGCATCGCAGCCCGGTTATGACTATCTCGCCCAGGCCATGGGTGGGTTGATGAGTATCACGGGCAGACCTGATGGTGAACCAGGCGGCGGTCCCTTGCGTTCCGGAATCGCCGTTGCCGATCAGTCCGCCGGCCTGTTCTCGGTGATCGGCATCCTTGCGGCGCTGCGTCATCGAGATCAAACAGGCGAGGGCCAACAGGTCGATGTGTCGCTGCTCGACTCCCAGTTGGCGGTGCTCGTCAATCAGGCGCTCAACTATTTCGTCGGCGGTACGCCGCCTACCCGGAGCGGCGAGTGGCATCCAAACCTTGCCCCGTACCAACCGTTCGATGTCTCAGACGGCAGAGTCGTGATCGCAGTGGGCAACAATGGACAGTTCGCGGCGCTGTGCGAATGGCTCGGCGTTCCCGAAATGATCGACGATCCACGTTTCGCCAACAACCCGGACCGGAACAAACACCGCGTCGAGATGGCGGGCACCCTCCAGGCGAAGTTCCGCACCCGGACTCGCGCCGAGACTCTGGCCGGGTTGCCACCATTGGGTGTTCCCGCGGCGACGATCAATGACATCGCCGAAGCGTTCGATGACCCACACGTCCGTCATCGCGGTGGTCGGATCGAGCTTCCACATCCGCTCGCCGGGACGGCACCGGCGATCGCGAATCCAATCCACTTCTCGGGCAGTCCAATCACGTACCGAAACGCGCCGCCTCTACTCGGCGAACACACCGACGAGGTCCTCGTCGACGTACTCGGCCTCACAGAAGCCGAGATAGAGGCCCTCCGCGTCGCCGGCGTCCTCTAGTTGCGACGACACCTACGCGGTTGTCGGAGGGAAGTCCCGACGGAGGTATCGCTACTCGGCGAGGTCTTGATTGTCCGGATCGCTGTGGGCGGGCACGTTCAACCGGTCGCCGATCTTCATGCCGGTCGGGAGGCTGCCGCTCTTCCATCGATCGTCGGAGACCCCCTCGGCCAAGGCGTCCACCAACGTCTGACTGAACTGGATGCGCCAGTCGCCGCCTGATTTCGAATCGTTGAAGTACACGAAACCAATGATGTCGGGATTGGCGTCGAGTCCAGCAAACAGCGATGTCATCCACCTGACGCGGTCTTCGTCCACGGTTGTGCCGGTGCCGATCTCAGCCAGGAGGATTGGTTTGTTCGTGATCGCTCGTATCTCGGACATGGTGTGGCTGAAGACGGCGTCAAATGTCGGCTCCGCAGCTCCTTGATAGCCACGCCAGTATCCAGACATTCCGACCCAATCGGTGTAGCCCTCACCCGGCCAGTAGTTGACGATGTCGGTGCTGAGATTGTCGCTGCGGTTCACGCTCCAGAGCCACACGACATTGTCGGCGCCAGCCGCATCGAATCGGTCGTGGACGTGTCTCCACATCTCGACGAATTCGCCTTCTTGGTTGCCGTTGACACCCTCGGACCATGAATACCAGTTGCCGTTCATCTCTGCCGCGAGACGTAGGACGATGGGCTGTCCATGGGCAGCAGCCGAAGACGCCCACTCGTCGATGTACGAGTCCCACTCGCCATCGATGATCTGACGCAGGGTCGGTTGCGAGTCGGCCCCAGGAACCACGGGCTCCCAGGCGACCTGCGGGGTCATCCCGCGACCCCAAGCCGTCTGAACTTGGGCCGCCGGAAAAGGCGTGGCCCAGTTCGAGAAGAACAGAAGGTTGTTCGGGGCCTTGCCGACGAGGCGGCTCACGTAGTCGAGTTCGCCCATCCACCAGGGGGCCTCGCGCGTATGAAATCCGAACACCCCTTGTTGAGCTCGCACCGCGGTGACCGACAACACCTCTGCAGCGGGAGGCAGCGCTGGGCCGATCTCGGGCGCGCCCGGCAGCTGCTCACACGCTCGTCCGTCGCCGTCACCATCGAGGTACGCAAGAGCCTCACGGTCCGACTCGAAGAACGCCTGGGCATCTGGCTGTTGCTCGAAGGACGCACACGTGACCGTCTGCACGGCATCGGGGTCAGGAATGTGTTCGCATGCCTTCCCGTCGCCGTCGCCATCGAACCAGGACAGGCCATCAGGGTCTGCGTCGAAGGCCTCCTGAGCGGCGCTGCGCGTGTCGTAGTCGGTGCACTCAGGCCGAGGCGGCACGGTGGCCGCGGGTGACGGCACGGGGATTTGTTCGGTGCGATAGATGATTCGCACCAGCTCTTCCGGAGCGACGGGCTCTGTGGGTTCGACGTCGTCTCGTGAGTTCTCCAGCTCTGCGCGCTCGGCCTCGAGCGCCGCTTCGCTCTTCTCGAGTCGATCGAGGAGTTCTTCCAATCGTTGCGCGGCGTAACTGTCATCTTCGCGCTCACGCTCAGCGACGGTGGTGGTCGTCGACGTGACGGGGGAAGAGAACGACAATCCGATCGGCAGGTCACCCGCATCGGTCGCCACTTCGACCTCGCGCTCGGGAAGGGCGACCGCGATGAACGAGATCGCCATGAGCAGCAAGACGAGTCCGATGTTGAATACGGGACCGCCGACGGCCAACAGGTTTCTCTGCCGCGGCGGATCGGGGATCGCCGGGGCCGAGGAGGTGCCTTCCAGCAGCTCAGGGGGAATTGGGGGTGGTTGCAGAGTCATGAGGTCCAGTGATTGTCAGAAACGAGTGAAAGCGAGGCGGGTACGTAGAGCGTCAAGGCTGATACAGAGACATCCCGAGCACCATGAACAGGGCGAGTCCGTAGGGGATGATTGCGAAGGGGTTGCGACCCGACTCGCCTGCGAATCCACCAGCGCGCGTACCCCAACCGCTGTTGTGAGCCATGCGCGTGAATCCCAACATTCGAATCGGCATCAACATCAGCGTCGAGATGATGAGGAACGTGGGGATGCGCCAGAGATCATGTGGGTTCTGACGAAGGTGGCGCGATTGTCGAAGCGCCGAACTGGCGACGGAGGCCAGAATCGCGAGTATCGACACGATCAGCCCGCCGCCCACCCGGCCGTAGTTCGAAACGAATGGGGCAAAGAGGTCGATGTCGGTGATGACGAACTGGCGCACGATCCAGCCGAGATACGCACCGAGCAACAGGAAGGGCAGGACGATGTCCGCGAGATAGAAGAACGCGAGAGGTCGGGCCCTACGCAACATCCAAGGGAACATGCGAAGGGTGTTGTACTGCGAGCCGCGTGCCCATCGCAGCTGCTGTTTGGCCATCTTCGTCCACTCGAGGGGAGCGTCGGTGTAGACCAAGCTCGTCGACTGGTAGACCGTTCGATAGCCCTGCTTGAGGCATTCGTTCGTAAGGGTGCGGTCGTCGCTGACCTCGAGGAAGATCCCGAGGAACCTCTCCGTCAGGAAGTTGTCCATGGCCTCCACGAGCACTTCTCGTCTAAATGCAATCGTGCGACCGGGGAGGCATCCCACCGTTCCGAGCACCGACATTGCGGGCATCGCGTATTCGTTGCGCAGCGACTCCATCCAGTCCGCCCAGCGGCTGAGGATGTGACGTTCGGGCCGAAGGATCCGTTGTTTGGTGGTGACGCCGCCCACATCCGGTTCGGCGAACGGCCGGACCAACTCGGACAACGTGTCCGGCGTCCAGATCGTGTCGGAATCGACGAGAACGCAGATGTCGGCTGTCGACTGCTCCACACCGATCCTCAGTGCGTTTCGTTTTCCGGGCACCTCGGTCCACGTGGAATGCACACCGTCGTACTCGGCGCAGATGGCCTCGAGGGTCGGATTCTGCGGGCCGTTGATGACCACGTGGATCTCATCGGGACGCTGCTCGGTGATCCGATCGAGGACTTCTCGGAACAGATCCTCGGGTTCGTCGACGACCGGAATCAGAACGGCGGTCGTCGCGTCACACGAGGCTCCCGCCGGCCGGTATCGACGAGAGAGGTACGCCTTGCTGCCCCAGACGGCCCAAACGAGTCCCATGTAGACGAGAAAAAGGTGCAAGCGGTGGTGGACCAGGAGGTCACGGAGCTGCAACAAAAAGACAAACATGACCCAACTTCGGCGAAAAGACTCAGGGGCGGATGCGTCCACCTGGGTGAGCCGTCGGGACCATGGCGGTTGGTCCCGACGACTCAGTTCGGTGGGTACGAACACCTACTTCGGGATGAAGCCAAAAAATCTTGATGCCTTTTCAGGCGACTACTCTGAACATTCATGATCGAGCCTCACGGCGGCCCTGATCGGGTCGGCACTCGCCAACGCAAGGCGCTCGCGGCGATCGGTGTTCTCGTTGGCGTGCTTGCGTTGGGAACGCTCGGGCTCGAGTTCAGAAACCGCGCGAGCACGACGTCGGCGACGCCGATTGCGGTGCTGGGCGCATCGACCGAGATGCCGACGACCTCGACGATCGCCGCCACGACGACCACGACCACGACCACGACGACCGAGGCGCCACCACCTCCTCGACGGACGGCGCAGCTCGCGTTTACGGGCGACACCCTCAGCCATCGCGGGGTGGTCCGGCAGGCTGCTCAAAATGCTGCTGATAGCGACGCGGAGTATGACTTTGCGCCGATGTTCGACCGCGTACGCGAGGTCATTTCGAGCGCCGATCTGGCGATCTGCCATCTGGAGACGCCCCTCTCCATCGACAACACGAGGCTCAGCGGCTATCCGACGTTCAATGTGCCGCGCGAGCTCGCAGATGGTCTACGAACCGTCGGGTACGACGGCTGTACGTTTGCGTCGAATCACAGCCTCGACCGTCGGCCCGAGGGAGTCGAGGCGACCCTCACGGTCCTCGACGAGGCTGGGTTGGGCCATAGCGGTGGTGCTCGGAATCAGGCCGAGTACGACGAAGTGACGATCTACGATGCGGGCGGAATCTCGGTCGCGAGTTTGAGCTACTCGTACGGATTCAACGGGTTCACCGAACCAACAGACATGCCATGGTTGGTCAACGAGATCGACATCGAAGAGATTCGGGACGAAGTTGATCGTGCTCGCGCAGCAGGAGCCGAGTATGTGGCGCTGTCCTTGCATTGGGGTACCGAATATCGGCACCAACCAAACCAGTATCAGCTCGACCACGCGGCCATGGTGGCGGCGATCGAAGGCGTCGACATCGTCATTGGGCACCATGCGCATGTCGTCCAACCGGTCGACATCGTCGATGGCACGCCAATCGTTTTTGGTCTCGGCAATTTTCTCTCGAACCAGTCGGCCAATTGTTGTGCTGCGGGATCACCAGATGGCGTGGTCATGCAGGTCAACATTCAAGAACTTCCCGACGAAGATGGCCCGGGCTTTCGGACCTGGTTGACGTATGTGCCGACCCGAGTCGATCGAACCGACTACACGATCGTCCCCGTCGTCGACGCGCTCGAGGGCGACGAGCTGAGTGACGCCAAACGGGCCGAACTCGAGGCATCTCGGAAACGGACCGCAGATGCGCTCAACCTGCTCGGCAACGCGGCTGGGTTGGTCGAGTCGCCATGTCAGACGTGCTGATCTCTGATGAACAGCGTCGCGCTCGTCTCGCGATTCGTCACGGCCTTGCCAGCCCGGCCCCCAACCCAGTAGCCGCTGCGGACAACGTCGTTGTCCTGCATGCCACCGATCCGGCGAGCATCTTTCTGTCCGTGCACGCGCGCACCCGAGGCGTGTCGGTGGCAGACATCGAGACCACGCTGTTCGAGAAGCGTGAGCTCATGCGGACGCTCGCGATGCGTCGCACCCTCTTCGTCGCCTCTCGGACGGTACTGCCGCTGATCGAGGTGTCGTCCGCTGGTGGAGTTGCCCGAACCGAGCGGAACACGCTGATCAAGTACCTGGCGCAGTCTGACATCTCCACTCCCGAGGGTTGGTTGGCCGAGGCCTTCTCGGAAGTCCTCGACGCGCTTGATGGATCCGCCGGAATGACTGCGCGACAGGTGACTGACGTCGTGCCCCGGCTGTCCACCCGAATCACGCTCGGCTCAGGGAAGTTCACGCAGCAGGCGGGTGCGACCTCGCGCGTCCTTGGGTTGATGGCCGTCGAGGGTCTCCTCGCACGAGGCCGCCCCAGCGGTCAGTGGACCGGCAGGCAATATGTCTGGCATCGTCGTGATCAGTGGCTGCCCATCGACCAGTCGCTCCCAGATGTCGACACCGCGTCAGCGGAACTCGTGCGACTGTGGCTCGCTGCCTTTGGCCCCGGCACGATGGTCGACTTGCGCTGGTGGACCGGATGGCCGAAGGCGAAGGTAGTGAATGCCCTGGCACGTCTTGACGTCGTCGAGGTCACCCTCGAGCACGGCCAAGCGGGGTTCGTCCTCGCAGGCGACGAGGTCGATGTTTCGATACCTGACCCCTGGGTCGCGCTGCTTCCCGCCCTCGATCCGACCCCGATGGGTTGGAAGGACAGGCACTGGTACGTGGGTGACCATGCGGCAGAACTCTTCGACCGCAACGGCAATATCGGACCCACGATTTGGGCCGATGGCAAGATCGTGGGTGGGTGGGCCTCTCGCCCCGATGCGAGTATCGCCACGGAACTATTCGCGCCCTTGACGAGCGTGCAACGTGGATTGCTCGATCGGCGTCTCGATGATCTTGCGAACTTCGTGGAGGAAACCGTGGTCAAACCGAGTTTCCCGACGCCACTGCAGAAGCGGCTCGCTGGATCCTGAGGTAAACGTGCTGCGGTCACGGAGTTGAATGTCTGAAAGGCGCTCGTGAAATGCCACTCGTCCAGAGAGACTGTGCTCGTGGCAACCTCACGAACACCGATCATGTCCTCGACGGCGGCGGAGAACGATGGCGAATTCACCATCGCCGATTGGGGTTTGTTCTTCGGTGTCTCGTTGATCTGGGGATCATCGTTCCTGCTCATCGCCGAAGCGCTGGAGGGCCTGACCCCAGGCACGGTCACGCTCGGACGGGTCGGGCTCGGCGCCATCACGTTGTGGATCATTCGAGCGGCGCGACCAAATCAGCCACGAATCGAAAAAGAAGACCGGCGACAACTCATGCTGCTCTCTCTCTTGTGGGTGGGCATCCCATTCACGTTGTTCCCTCTCGCCCAGGAGCACATCAACTCGGCGGTCACGGGGCTTCTCAACGGCGCGACTCCCGTGTTTGCCGGGCTGGTGTCTGCGCTCTTGTTGAAGGTCGTGCCGACGGGCACGCAGCTGGTCGGCATCGTTGTGGGATTCCTGGGCATCGTCCTGATCAGCATTGGGTCAGCGGGTGGAGGATCATCGGAGCTGCAAGGTGTTCTCATGGTCCTGGCTGCGACGCTCTGTTACGGCTTCGCGATCAATCTCGCCGCGCCGCTGCAAAAGAAATACGGAGCGATCGTGACCATGAGCGGCGTCCTGGGTCTCGCCACGATTTGGGTGCTGCCCTTCGGGCTCTGGACCATCGACGACAATGAATGGCGGGTTGCCCCGGTTCTCGCGATCGTGGTGCTCGGAGCGGTGGGTACAGGGCTTGCGTACTGGATCATGTCCGCCCTCGTTGGCAGGGTGGGTCCGATTCGGGCATCGTTCATCACCTACCTGATTCCCGTTGTGTCTCTTCTTCTCGGCGTGACCATTCGCAATGACGAGGTTCGGGCGCTCGCGATCGTGGGAGCGGCACTGACCATTGGCGGCGCCTTGATGGCGTCTCGTCGCAAGAGCTGAGTTCGCCCGGGGTATCGACATGCGAAACTGTCGCAATGTCAGCTTCGAACACGTCACCAAACACGCGCAACATCCTGCTCACCGGCCCAAGCCGGGGTATCGGTCGCGCCACGGCACTCGCTCTTGCGGCACGCGGCCATCGTCTGGCGCTCCTCGGTCGACCAAGCGCTGAGTTGAACGAGCTCGTCGAAGCACTCCGCTCCGAGGGTGGGTCCCCCGTGCTGGTGACGGCAGACGTCAGGGATGAACAGGCTGTGCGCGACGCGATCGGTGGTGCGGTGGACCAGCTCGGGAACATCGACGTACTGATCAACAATGCTGGCAGGGGACGGTATGCGCCGTTCGAGGAGTTGGGCGCGGAGGAATGGGACCACGTGATGGCCGTGAACGTCACCGGTGTCGCCACGGTCACTCGCAACGTGCTGCCTCACATGCGCGAAGCCGCCAACGGCCACATCATCAACGTCGGCTCGATTCGAAGCACCGAGACAGCCGCGACCTGCTCCGCGTATGCGGCCAGCAAGTTCGCCCTCGACGCGCTGACCAAGACCCTGCGAATGGAGCTCGATGGCACGGGAATCGTCGTGTCCCAGATCTGTCCTGGTGGTGTCTTGACCGAGTTCGGTGGCATCGACCCGACGACGAAGCCTCAGTCTTGGCTGGCGCCAGAAGCGGTGGCGGAGGCCGTCTCGATGATCATCGAGTTCCGCGGCGTCGGATTGGTGCGCGATCTCACGATCGTGCCGGAACCCGCTCGGTCATGATCCGCGGGGTTGGGCCGATCGGGTCGTGCGAACGAGATCGAAACGCTCGGCGGCACTCATCGCTGGGACTTTGACAGGGTCATAGCCCAACTCCCGGTACACATCGAAGAGATGCGCGTGCACGTGCGCTTGATACTCCTCACCTTCGACGCGTTCAGCATCTGATTGCCATCCGACGGGGTCGAGGATGAACACGTCGGCGTATCGGTAGCGCACGGCGGCATCGGCCAGCCCTGGGGTGAGGGGACGACCTTCTGTGCGATGGAAGGCGATGTTGCAGGGAAGTGCGTATTCGAGGACGGTCAGCTCATCCGGATCGAGTCGCGCCTCGGCGGCGGCCATCGCATCAAGCACGCGAGGCTGAAAGTCATCGGCGAATCGGAACTCGTCGGCGGTACGGCCGCTTTTCACCACATCGCTGATGAGCTGTCTGGTGCTGTCCGCCGACGTTCGTTCGCCCGCGTTGGCAAACAGGTTCAACAAGGTGGTCTTGCCCGACGACGGTGGGCCGGTCAGGACCACCCATCGGGTAGGTGTGGTCACGAGAGGAAGTCCGTCGCGACGTCGATGAAAAATTGTGTGCTGAGCGCCATCGACTCGATATCGATGCGCTCGTCGTTGCCGTGGAAACGATCGCTGTACTCCATGGCATCGAGGGTTGGGCTGAACAGCCCCGCCCCGTAGGCAACGGCACCCATCTCGCGATAGATCCTCGAATCGGTGAACCCGACGATCAGGTGGGGAGCGATCTCGGCCGTCGGGAACGGGCGATTGACCGCGCGCTGCACGGTGTCCCACAGCGGAGTGGTGGTCGGTGACATCGTCGAGCTGTATTCACTGAGCGATTCGATTTCAACGACATCGGCGAGGTCGCCCAAGGCTTCTCGAAGATGCGCGTCCACGTCATCGCTCGATTCTCCGGGAAGTGTGCGGACATCGACCTCGATCGCGACGCTGTCGGGAATGACGTTCGTCTTTTGTTCTGGAGGCATGTGGGCCACGTTTGGAGAGAACGTGGTGTGTGTGCAGCTGTAGAGGTGGCTCGCCACGCTGGGAAAGGGGAGGTCATCGAGAAAGTCATCGATCTTCGCCGGGTCGAGGAGGGTTCGTGTGGTCTCCTCGTCGAAGCCGAACCCGTGCACCTGTTGGCGCCACAACTCGTGAAACCGAGGAGCAGGGCGGTAGTCGCCGAGTCGCTGCACCACCGCTGCCGCCCGAATCAACGCGTTGTCGGCGCGGAAGGGGCGGGACCCATGTCCCGGCGTGCCCCTCACTCGCAAGCGACGCCAGTCGACTCCCTTCTCACCGACGTTCATCACGATTTGGGGAGCCTCGGGAGTGCCGAGGTGAAGCCCGCCACTTTCGGTGAGCACGTAGTCGGCGCGGATGGCATCCGGGTCGTGTTCGGCGAACCAGGCTGCGCCTGCCTGTGAACCAGCTTCCTCATCGGCGACGCCGAAGAACAACAGGTCGCCTTTGGGAGTGAAACCCGTGTCGGCAAGATGTCGGAAAGCGACCGCCATCGCCGACGTCAGGTTCAACATGTCGACGGCGCCTCGCCCCCAGATCTCTCCATCGATGAGTTCGCCACCAAAGGGGTCATGTCTCCAGCCGTCGGGTGAGACGGGAACGACATCGGTGTGGCCCATCAAACACAGACTCGGTGCGCGGGGGTCCGACCCTTCGATTCGAGCGACGACCGACCCGCGGTCAGCCACTGGCTCGTACCGGTCGATGTCGAGCCCGCGACCCTCGAGTGCCTGGACGAGTACGTCGGCGTTGCGGGACTCATGGCCTGTATCAACCGTCCCGTCATTCACGCATGCGTTGCGGATCATCGCCTGGAGTAGTTCGACGGATTCTTGGGTGAGCGGAGACTCGGAGCTGAGGGCGTCGATAGTTGCCATGGCTCAGTCTTGCACCAGACCTCGAGAGCTGACGCGTCAGTGCGGTAATGCGTTCGAGAGGAGCGACGTCAGGTGGCCCTCGAATTCTCTCGCTACGGCCTCAGGAGCGGGTCGATGGCGCTGCACGAGGTACGACTTCGCGACAGCGAGGAGAGCTCCCGCCAACATATCGGGCAGTACCCAGTCGACGGTTGCGGAGTTCGCGGTGTCCGCGCTGAGCCCAAGGTACGTACGCCAAGATCTCACGAGCGATTGATGGAAGTCGGCCATGATGTCTCCCAGCACGGGCTGGGTCAGCAAGGGTCGCATCACATCGGACATCTCATTGACGTGCATGAAGAATGGCGCGAGGTCGATGCCATCACCCCCAGGCTTGCTGAAGTCGATGTCCACGTCGGGAATTCCCGATACCAACAGGTCGTACTTGCTGTCGAAGTGTGAATAGAAGGCCGATCGGCTGATTCCCGTGCGATCGAGGATGTCCTGCACCCGAATCTTGTCCCAGCGGCGTTGCGTCATGAGCTCGCGCAACGCATCGCGCAGTTGTGCCTTGGTACGGGTCACCCGGGGGTCGACGCGCGGTTGGTGAGATTCGTTTCGGGACAATCTGGCCTTCCTGTTCGATAGTGCACACAAAGCGGGTTTTGTCGCTAGGCACGCCAAAGAGCCATTCGTACGGTGGAGAACATGATGTTCGATAACTCACCACCAGAGTCGCCGTCACCGTCGGCTCAAGTCAAGGCACATCTTCCAATGGTTCTTGCCGTAGGCGGCTTCCTGACGCTCTTTGTCAGCCTGCATACCGGTGCCGTGGCCATCGCCGGCGCCGCTGCGGCACATGTCGCTCTCGGGCTGGTTGTTCTCGTCATTCGCCGGATTCGCCACCGTGACCGGACCGACGCATGAGTGTCCCCGTGATCTCAGAACACGCCATTCCTCGACCCGCGATCTCGGTTCGAGGTCTCACCAAGTCCTTTGGAGACCCCGAGGGTCGAGCCCATGCTGTGGACGACGCGTCGTTCGATGTGCCCTTCGGGTCGATCACGGGCTTCATCGGAGCCAACGGTTCGGGCAAGACCACCACGATGCGCATGATCGTTGGACTCGCGATCCCGACGTCGGGCACGGTGATCATCGATGGTCAGCGCTATCGAGATCTACCACGGCCCCGAGCAAGGGTTGGCGCAGTCCTTGACGAGTTGGGCGCCCACCCGGGATTGACGGCATATCAGCACCTCAAGGTCATCGCCATCGAGGCAGGTGTTTCAATGAGCGCTATCGACCGCACTCTCGAAGTCGTCGGCCTCACCGATGCCCGGTTCAGAAAGGTGCGCACGTACTCGACGGGGATGAAGCAACGCCTGTCGCTTGCCGCTTCAATGCTCGACGAGCCGAACATCTTCGTGCTCGACGAACCCGCATCCGGACTCGATCCGATGGGTATCCGGTGGCTGCGCGAACTCTTGCGACGTCGCGCCGATGAGGGCGCAGCGGTCTTTGTGTCGACACACCAGCTTGCCGAACTGGCCTCGCTCGTGGACCGGGTGGTCGTCATCGACTCCGGCCGAATCGTTGCGAACGAAAGCTCGACCACCCTGCTGGAGCGCACCGGCGAGAATCGCCTCGAGGACGCGGTGTTCGCGATTTCTTCTGGCGTGGCGACATCATGAACAAGCTGTCCGGAAGAGACGTCCTGCGTGCGGAGATCTACGCCCTGTGGGCCACCGCCACTCCGAGGGTCCTTCTTGGATCTTCGATCGTGATGGCTGCGATTTCGGCCGTGGCCAACCTTTCCGCAGTGGACGATCTAGCCGACGACGACATCTTGGCGCTCGCAATGCATGCATCGACGGTTGCGACCATGATCTTTTCGGTTGTCGCCGGATTGGTCTCGACGACGGCGGGTTTTCGGTATGGTTCGATCGACCAACGACTCCTCACCTCGCCGACCCGCACGATTCCGTTCGCCGCCAAGGTTGTCGGTTCGGCATTCACCGGTCTGGTCTTTGGTGCGGTCGGCGCCGCCACGGCCGTGGTGGTGACCGCTGCCTATTTCTCGGCGAACGATGTCGACTTCGACGCATCATCGCCACTCGTGGTGAACGCCGTTCTCGGCATTCTCCTCGCCGCGCCGCTCTACGCGGTGGGTGGTTCCGCAATCGGATTCATGGCGCGAAGTCAGCCGCTGGCCATCGGCGGGACACTGGCGTGGCTGATGGTGGTCGAACCTCCACTCATCATCGGACTCCCGGAGGTCGGGAAATGGTTGCCGGGCGCCACAGGTGTGGCGCTCACCAATAGCCCCGATCCAGGACTGCTCGGACAAGTGTCCGGCGGACTCGTCCTTGCCTTGTTCGTCAGTTTTGTGGTTGGTCTGGCCGTGTCGCGGTTTTCGGTCAGCGATGTGTGACCCAAGCGATCCTGATCTCGCCGTGGCGCACTCTTGGGTCAGACCTCTCTGATCACGATGGATTCGAGCAACTCGCCACGGCTCAGTGGAGCTGCGGGGTCGCGCAGTTCGATCAGGGCCAGGATTTCATCGCCGGAGATGACCTCTCCGAAGACGACGTGCAAGCCATCGAGGTGGGTTGCGGCGTCGAAGGTGATGAAGAACTGGCTGCCATTCGTATCCGGGCCGCTGTTCGCCATGGCGAGCAGGCCGCGTCGATCGACTTCTGTCAGACCGCTGTCTTCGTCGTCGAACGAGTATCCCGGTCCGCCAGATCCGGTGCCGGTGGGATCGCCAGCTTGCGCCATGAATCCATCGAGCACCCGATGAAAGCGGGTGCTGTCGTAGTAGCCGTCGCGAGCGAGGCTGACGAACGAGTTGACTGCGACTGGGGCCTGATCTTCGAAGAGGTCGATGATGATCTCGCCATCTTCGGTGGTGAGGACCGCCTGATAGTCGACGCCCTCCTCGAGCAGATCTGGCGGTGGCGCGTCGTACAGGCCGTTGCGAGTCGCTGGGTCGACGCTCGCAAGCGTGCCGTCACCAGACCAGGGAACGAAGTCGGCCGGCACTTCTTTCGCCAGACCGGAGTCGTAGTCGGAGGTACAACCTTCCAGGAGGGTTTCGAGGTCTTCTGGTGGTCCGGTGTTGGTGACGATGCCGTTCCAGAATGCGTCGAGGAACTCATCGTCGATGCCCTCGGCCATACATTCGCGATCGATGACCGAGGCAAAGGCTGTGGCTTGTTCGCCGTTGGCGGAGAGCTGGTTGGCGAGGTTGACCGAGCCGATGCAACCCCGGGAGGCATCGATGGTGGCCTCGTGGGCCCCCTCCGGGACGGGGAATCCCACGGAAAGCGCGGCGAGGCCCGTGTACGCGAGATCGCCTGTTTGTTCTGCGTTCAGCTTCTCCCCGATGCAGTCAGCAAATTCGTTCTCGGCCTCTTCGTCAGCCGCACCAGCCAGGCCGAGCAAGGACGCATTCAGTGTGCTCGTCTCAAGGCAGCCGTGGACCGACACCGCGAGCGCGGTGAACGCCTCGGGCGTGAACTGAAAGCCCTGCGTACCTGCGCCGTTGAACACCGCGGTCAGCTGTGAGTCGCCGTCGGACCGGTCGAGCAAGCAGGTCACCTGATCGCCGCTCACATCAGACCCGGTCAGTGATGCGGCGAGTTGTCGAGCCGATTCAGGGTCCACAGGGTCAGTTGACGGAAGAAGACCATCGGAGGCGTCGGCGCCCTCGGAATCGAGTGCGGAGTCGTCGGTTGAAACGTCATCGTTTGCGGCCTCGTCGGAGCCACAGCTCACGGCGAACAGGGCAAGAACGACCGCTAGAGCGCGAAAGAAGGTGATTTTGGGCATCGAATAGCTCTACCAGCTGCGCGAACGCTCGCCACGTCACTGCGAGCACTTCTGGCGTAGCTCTTACTTCGGCTCGAGAGGCGCTTGCTACCGTTGGGCCATGGCGACGGTGGAACAACGGACAGCAGCGGTCCGCATCGAGCTGTCCAACGACGATGGCAGCATCGTGCCCCCACCGGTCGAACCGGGAGGAAGCGGAGCCAAGGGCGCCAAGATGATCGGCGTCATCGTCAGCGGAATGGTCGTGGTCGCGGCGATGATCTGGTTGACACGCCCCGACGAGGGCCAGACCGCTGTCGGAACGCCCATAACGGTGCCCACGACCGTTCGCACGGGCACCGACGCATCCGACGGACGTGTCGACTCCGAACGAGATGGTGTGACTGCTCCCACGATCACTTCTGAACCTGCTGCCGCGAGAACCGAATATGAATCGGTCGAGATGGGAACGTTCTTCTTCTCGATAGTGGAGGCCGAGCTCGGATGGATCGCGCTGGGCATCGACGCGGAGACGAACGCTGGAGCGCTCTATCGGTCGATCGATGGTCTCAACTGGAACGCCGTGCCTGACGACACGTTGCCAGTCGGCGATCTGCTGGGACTCGACCGGATCGACGGTTCGTATTTCATTGCGGTCGACGAGGCGCGAACGTGGTCGGAGGCCAACTTCGCGTTCGACGTCGGCGAAGATGAGCAATACCCGGACCACCGAATCACCGTGTGGACATCGAGCGATGCCATCACGTGGACTTCTAGCGATCTTCCGAGACTTGAGGGCAACGGGTATCCCTACTTCGTGACGTTCACGCAGGATTCCTACGTTGTTCCCATGCTCGTACGTCCAGACGATCCGTACCGTTACTTGACGGTGCTATTGGCCCCGTTCGTGGATGCCGAAGTGGCCGCTCTCGTGTGCTCCGCCGAGAGAACCTTCGAAACAGAGGTCCGCACGGTTGAGTTGAAGGACTGTGCTGGTGATGTGGTCGCCGCAGTGGCCGAAGATGAGTTTCCTGATGATTTCGAGAATGTGTGGCGCCCGTTCTGTGTCGACATTGCTCGGGCGAGGGCCGGTCAAGGGTTCTCCTCGACGCTCGTCAGCCGTGGTGGCCCACCGGTCAGCACCGAGCTGCGCGATTGGAGCTCGATGTTCGGCAGGGCAGTTTCGACTGGCTACTTGAGCATGTCGCAGGGTTTCGAGCAGGCAGGTCTGCCGTCGGAGTGCGGCGGTTCGGACGAGACGGTCTTCGGCGAGACCCGCCTCGTGTTCTGGACCCCGGACGAGGGCGAGCGAGACGTCTTGCCGGCGGGAGTGGAGCGTTCGAACGTTGATCCGCAATTCGGTAGCGGTCTGGTTCGAGGCAAGGACGGTCGGTATTACGCTGCCCTCGGCGGCAGCGTGTGGGCGGGTGCCCCGCCCTTTGCCGAGTGGGAAGAGGTTCTGGTGTCCCCGATTGATCCTTCGTTAACGACGAGAACCTTCGGCGAAACGTTCCTGTCGTTGTCCGGCGATGGCAGCTATGCGCTGCTCGCAGTGCCTGGCGCGCTGTTTGTCGCCCCTCTCGACGGTGAGTGGAAGCAGGTTCCCTTCGAGGAGTCCTATGTCTTCACCCAAATCGGGGTCGCTACCGACGACTACGTTGTCGTCGGGGTGCAGGGACCCTCTGGAGATCGTCTCATCAAGGTGCCGTTGGCATGAGCGCCTCGTGAGCGACGACGAACGATCGGTACGGTTGGAATTCGAGGACTCATCGGTCGGTGGAACCGGTGGCTCGGGTGAGGGAGGCGCGGGGCGTTCGGTCTCGCTCGTGACCCTGTCTGTGGCACTGGTTGGTGCGGGACTCCTGGTGGCGAGCCTGCTGGCCCTCGGACGCTCGTCGTCGGCGGCCGAGCCGCCAGCAACGACGGTGCCATCGACCACTATCGCACAGCGGGTACGTACGCCAGCGGTTGCGCCGGCGCCCGAACCGATCGAGCTGGACCCACGACTTCTCACCTCGCTCGCTCCCGCTGGGGATGGGTGGATCGGGACGGTCAGCAACCAAGGCCGCATTGTTCGTTCAGGTGACGACGGCGCGACGTGGACGGTTGATACCGGACCTGACGCACCCACGGCAGCGGTCGCTGTCGGGTTGAGCGCATCGGGTCAGCCGAGCGCCTTGGTTCAACGCGACCTCAACGGCGATTTCTTGTTCGAGACGCTGGTGCTGCGAGGGAATGAATGGGTTCTCGACCCACAACGAGCCCCACTCGCCGTGCCGTCCGATGCACAGATCCGGAGTCTGGTCGTAGCCGAAGAGACCATCGTCGTGGTCGAGGATCAGTGGGATCGGCCCGTCGCCGAGGTGAGTGCGGTTCTCGCCGAGTTTGTCGAGACCAACATCGCAGATTCGACCTGTCGGATGGTTCGAAACGTGGTCGACCAAGCCTCGGTGTACAGCCTCTTCGACTGCGACGGCGAACTCGTCGGACAGATAGGAGCGGAGTCGATCGAACCAAGGTCCGAGGACGACGACCGTTTGTCTTTTGCCCAAGACGTGCTGCGGTCGCGTTATGTGGTCTTCGTCTCCAGTCCCGACGCCGAACCGGAGCGAATTGAAATGGGCCCGGCTCAACTCGTCGTGTCGTCGGTACCCATCGACGGCGGATTCGCGGCCCTCGTCCTCGATTCTCTGGAGGTCTTGGACAACCCCGACCTCCTCTTCGGTGGCGCTCTCGCCGTGCGACTCGTCCACTGGGATCGAACCACGAGCGCGTTCACGCTGGCCGAGACGCCCATCATCGGATCGGTGTGGTCCGCCAACCGATTGGTGGCGAACGCTGACGGATCGATCACCCTCGTCACGTCGCTCGGTTTGTATTCCGCGCGGACACCGTTCGTGGATTGGGAGCTGGTCACCACCGGGCCATTCGATCGCCTACAACCCGGACAGGAATTCAGTTCCCCTCTGCACGGCGATGGGTTCTTTGTGAACGACCCGGTTGGCCCCGGTGGGTTCTGGGCATCGTGTTGTGGTGCTGATCTTGGCGGAGAGAACGGTTGGCGAGATCTGGTGACGGAAGGACAGAGGTTCGAGCGAGCCTTGATCGCAACCGATTCTGTACTCGTCATTCATACCTCGGAAGGTGAGATCGTCCGGGTGGAGCAGTGACGGATTGGGAGACCCCAATCCCGACGGGCTCGCCCAGCCGCTGGCCAGCCGTAGCGATGGCGGTCGGACTCGGCGTGTTGGTGCTCGGGCTGTGGTGGGCGGCGAGCGCGACGGCGAACGAAGAACGACTTGTCGATCCGCCGGCGCTCGAGATACGCCAACGCGTCATCGATGACCTGGGCCAGTGGACCCCAGCAATCTTCTCGAGCACCAGCCTTGACGGTCAAGGTTTCGTTGGCCTCAGCAATGACGGCGGCCAGGTTCGCCTGATCGAGTCGCGTGACGGTTTCACCATCGACCAAGAACGCCCGACCGATTTCCCGTTCGGTTACTTCACGAACGCGATCGAAACAACTGCGTCCGGGTACCACGTGATCGGCCACCTGGCTCGAATCGAAGATGCGGTGTTCACTTCCACCGACGGGCTCGCATGGGAACGCTTCGAGGTCGATATCCCGCTCCCAGCAACGGCACTCGGTATCGAGCACTTCCATCGCGGTGCGGACACCGCGGCGTTGATCGGCTCGCTCGGGTCTGCTGGCAGTTTCACGACACGAGAAACCGTCGCGATGTGGTGGGACGCAAATGGCACGCAGTCCGTGATCGCCGAGCCCCCTTGTTTCTCAGAATCTGACGACTGCGCGATCAGCAGTGTGATCTCCGTAGACGATGGGTTCTTGGTGACCCACGAACGCGAGGGGAGCGTGGCCCTGTCGAGGTGGTCGAGACAAGACGGGTGGACCTCGGTTGCCTATCTGAGCCCGGATGCGTTCGAAAGCGCGACGTTGTTCGCGACCGCGAACGCAGCGGTGTGGTTTCTCGATGCACATCGAATCGTGCGCAGCGACGATGGTGGGAGAAATTGGAACCTGAGCGTCGAGGCACCCACCGGTGAGCAGGGGCGTTTCATCGGAGTGTCGGCCTCGGGCTCGACCTCGGTTTTTCAAACCGACACCGATCTATGGCTTCGCGGCGACGGCTCGTGGTCAACGTTCCCGCTCGAGGACGCGACCGTTGACAGGCTGCTGGCTCTCACCGACGAGACTGCGCTGCTGGGTGGGTCCACTCCTGACGGTGCTGCGAGTATCCGACTCGTGCCGCACGATGCGTGATTGTTAGAACAGGGTGCTCGAATACACCGAAGGGAACGCGCATGCGCCTAGGACTTATTGCGGGCTATTGGGGTGCCGGGCCACCAGCGAATGCCGTCGAGGCGATCGCTGCGGCCGATGAGCTCGAATGGGATTCGATTTGGACGGCTGAAGCGTACGGCTCCGATGCATTGACCCCGCTTGCCTGGTGGGGAGCACAAACTAAGAACGTGGATCTCGGCACAGGAATCATGCAGTTGTCGGCTCGCACGCCCACCGCGGCGGCGATGGCGGCGTTGAGCATGGATCATCTCAGCGGCGGGCGATTTCGGATGGGAATCGGTGCTTCTGGACCCCAGGTGGTGGAGGGTTGGTATGGCCAGCCGTACCCGAAACCGCTGGCGCGTACACGTGAGTACGTCGAGATCGTGCGCCAGGTGTTTGCACGAGAGGCCCCGGTCACCTTCGACGGAGCGCACTACCAACTGCCACTCGATGGCGGTGCCGGACTGGGCAAAGCCCTGAAGCCGACCGTGCATCCGTTTCGATCAGATCTCCCCATCTACCTCGCCGCCGAGGGTCCGAAGAACGTGGCGCTCGCTGCGGAGATCTGTGATGGATGGCTCCCGTTCTGGTTTGGACCCAAGAGCAACGACTTCTACACCGAGGCTCTCACCGCCGGTTTCGAGAAGGGCGGTCGGCACACGTTCGACACGTTCGACATCGCCTGCACGGTGCCGATCGTGCCCCACGACGACACCGAGGTCGCAGCGGACTTCATTCGTCCATTGCTGGCGCTGTATGTCGGTGGCATGGGCGCCAAGGGTGCGAACTTCCACTTCGAGGTACTCGCTCGTCAGGGGTGGGAGGACGTCTGCCACACGGTGCAGGATCTCTACCTCGACGGTCACAAGGCCGAGGCGACGGCAGCAATTCCGGTCGAGATGGTCGAGGATGTCGCGATGGTCGGCTCGCTCGACAAGATCAAGGACGAGTTGTTGGGCAAGTGGAGTGAGACGGTCATCACGACGCTGCTGGTCTCTGGTGACGCAGACCTCGTTCGGACGGTCGACGCGATGGTGCGCGGCTAGAAGGTCATCACCAGGACGATCAGGACGATGAGCACGGCAACCGCGACGGCGATGATCGCCGTGATCGCGAGCTCTCCCGAAGAACGGGCCGAGACGGCTTCGGCGATCACCTCGTCTTCGCTCGCGACGGTTGCTCCGGCATCTCGCAGCGCGTCGATCACTTCGTCGATCGACTTACCTGACGTGTCGATCGTCGTGAACTTCTCATAGGACTCAGCTCGCTCCTCCAGAAGCGCGGCGATCGCAGCGGCAGGGTCGTCTGCGTCGGCGAGGAGCGGGCGAGTTTCAATCCCGTCATCGGCGACCCGGCGAACAATCTCATCGGGGTCCGCGGTCAGAGTGAAGATTTCGTTGCCCATGAGGGCGAGAACGTTGTCCGAGTCGAGCATCGTTCCGCCACCGGTTGCGATCACGAGATTTCGGCGCGGAGCGATGTCGGAGATCACGCGGCGTTCAAGATCGCGGAAGTGCTCTTCTCCATCTTTGTCGAAGATGTTCTGGATGGAACCGTGTTTGGCGACGATCTCCGCGTCGGTGTCGACGAAGTCGCGTCCGGTGAGGGTCGCGAGGCGCCGTCCCACCGCACTCTTGCCCGTTCCCATGAAACCCGTGAGGACGATGTTTGGTCGATCTGCGGCAGCCACGACACCAGATTACGCGAGAGCGTTGCGCACCTCGGTGACAATGCCTGAACTATCGAGTCCGTGTCGTGACAGGATCGCTGCGGGTTTGTCGTGCGGAACATACGCCCGCGGTAGGCCGAGAACCCGAATTGCGCAGCTCGACGCGTCGACACCGATCGAATGCAGATGTGACTCGATCTTGTCTCGGAAGTTGTCGCCGGCACCGCCGTTGCGCAGCCCGTCCTCGATGGTGACGACGAGGCGATGACTGGCTGCGTTCTCGATCATGGCTGGATCGGGAGGCGAAACGACCCGTGGGTCCCACACGGTTGCGGAGATGCCATGTGCGGCAAGTTGATCGGCGGCCTCGATTGCGTCGGCGAACATCTTGCCCACGCCGATGATGCACACATCGGAACCATCCCTGGCCTTTCGGGCCTTCAGACCGGCGCCGACCTCTTCTTCGCCGACCGAAGGTGCGGGCTGTTTCGACCACCGAATCATCGCTGGGCCATCGGTGCACAGCTCGACGGCGTCGGTGAGTTGCACCTGAAGTTCTTGATAGCTCGACGGTGCAAAGACGGTCATGCCGGGCACCTTGGTGAAGAGCACCATGTCGAGCAATCCGTGGTGCGATGGGCCGTCATCACCGGTCACGCCTGCCCGGTCGAGACAGAAGATGACCGGCTGGCGATGAAGTCCCACGTCGAGGTTCACCTGGTCGAACGCACGCGTCATGAACGTTGAATACACCGCAACGACGGGCCGAAGACCACCCATGGCCATGCCTGCGGCAGCGGTGACCGCATGCTGTTCAGCGATACCCACGTCGTAGGTGCGATCAGGGAAACGTTCTCGGAACGGCAACAGACCGGTCGAGTCAGGCATCGCAGCGGTGATCGCGACGATCTCTTTGTGTTCCTCAGCGACCTTGATCAATGTCTCTGTGAACGCTTCTGTATACGAGCCCGCCTTGATGCCCGACGTGTCGTGCATGTTCTTGACGAGATCGTTCTCCGCGGGCGCGTAGCCGCGGCCCTTTTGGGTCAGCACGTGCACGACCACCGGGCCCTCGAACTTGCGGGCGTTGAGCAGCGCTTCTTCCAGACCCTCGATGTCATGGCCATCGAAGGGACCGAGATAGTGCACGCCGAGGTTCTCGAAGAACGCTGGCGGTTCCCACATGTGGCGAATAGCCGCCTTCGTCGCATGGATACCGCGCTCGAGGTGATCGCCGACCCAAGGGATGTTCTCGGCGATCTGCTCCATCTTTGCCTGGCGACGCATGTAGACCGGGTTCGATCTGATCTTGACGAGCGAATCGGTGAGCATCGAGACCGTCGGTGCGTAGGAACGCCCATTGTCGTTCAGAATGATCGTGACGTTGCTCTTTGAGTGGCCGAGGTTGTTGATGCCTTCGTACGCCATGCCGCCAGTGAGCGCGCCGTCGCCGATGATCGCGACCACGTCACGTCCTGATCCGAGCTCCGAGGCTTCCGCGGTGGCCAGGCCGTGGGCATAACTCAGCGCGGTCGATGCGTGGCTGTTCTCGATCCAATCGTGCGCACTCTCTTCGCGTGAGGGATAGCCGCTCATGCCATCGGGTTGACGGAGCCTCTCGAACGCGGCCTGATTTCGGCCCGTCAACATCTTGTGCACGTAGGTCTGATGCCCGGTGTCCCACAGCATGATGTCGCGCGGAGAATCGAACACTCGATGGAGGGCGACCGTGAGCTCGACAGCGCCGAGATTCGAGCCGAGGTGACCACCGGTTTTGGACACGGAAGACACGATCAGTTCGCGAATCTCGTCGCAGAGCGCGTCGAGTTCGAGGTAGCTGAGATCAGCGAGATCGTCAGGGCCTTTGATGGTCGAAAGCAGCATCACAGGCAACGTTACCTCCAGCTATGTTGTACGGCGTATGCCAATGACTCGAATTCGTTCGACACTCGTGCTGGTGGCCAGTGTCATGGGTTTCCTCGGTTTGGCTTCGACCCCCGTTGGCGCGGTGCACGTGGAGGGTGGTGGCGGCCTGATGCCAGCGATTCTTCAGATCGAGGACCAGCCTGTGCCGCTGCACATTCTGTTCGCGACGAGTGAACCGATCGAGCAAGCGGCGCACCAGGCCGAACAGCAGATACAGACGCGCTTGGAGGCTATGGGGGCGGTCGTGACGGTACCCCTCGCCGATCTCGGGCAAGCGCAGGTAATCGCAGCGGATGTCGTGGTCATCTCTGCGGCGACGAGCTCGACCGATTTCAAGCCCTATCTGCTCAAGGCCAATGTGCCCATCGTGGCGATGAAACCAGCCAATTGGAACGCGCTCGGGTTGACCGAGCCACTCGACGACGGGTCGACGCCATTGCAACGAGTGAACAGGTTGTCGATCGAGGCAGACCACGTCATCGCCCATGACGCTGGCCCAGCGATCGAACTGTTCGCCGACGACCTGTTCTGGCCAGTCGGGCAGGGGTGGTCGCTTCCTGACGCCCCGGTCGGCGACAGCGCGCCGACGGTGGTTGCCACGGGACCGGGGGGTGGAGCTCTGATCGCATACGACGCAGGGGACCTGTTGGGTTGGGCGTACCGAGATCCCTCCGACGTCGCGCCGGCGTGTCGTGTTGCTTTTCCCGGTCATGGGTCGTCTTCGGCTCTGTTGTCGGAGGCGGGTCTCGATCTTCTCGAAGCTTCGGTTCGTTGGTCCGCAGGTCCCGAATGCGCATTCGACCGTGCGGTCCCTGCGACGCCGTCGATCGACGGCGTGATGTGCCGAGCCGAAGTCGCAGACGAGAGTCGCCGCGCAGCGAACGGCGAGCTGGTGGATCGTGCTGCGGACGAAGAGCCCAATCTGTCTGCCCTGTGGGTTCGGGCGTTGGAATATGGCGAGCTCGATGGACGGCCGGTCATGTTCGTCGGCGGGCGATTTCGGACAGCGTTCGACGCTGCTGCGACGCGCGATGACGACGGCGAGTTGACCGGCGGAGTTGCTCGGGCAGGGGTCTTCGGCTGTGACCTCTCTACTGGCACGGTCACCGAACTGGCTGTGCCGATCAACATCGACTCGATGTCCGCCAACGGTGACTCGGTCAACAACGAACGCGTGCGAGCGCTCGCCTTCGACGGGACCTGGCTGTACATCGGCGGAAAGTTCACCATCGATGCGGCCGTGCTCGAAGAGGCCGACCTCGACGAGTTCACCGTGCCAGACACGGTTTCGTTGCTGCGAGTCGATCCGTCCACCGGCGAGGTCGATCTGACCTGGCGCCCCGACGTCCGGGGAAGTGTCTCGGCCCTGGTGGTCGACGGAGATCACCTCTATGCAGGCGGAGGTTTGCGACAAGCCGACGGTCAGCCGGTCACGCGACTCATCCGCCTCGACATCGGCGATGGGGCAACCGGTCGCAGCGATCCAGACTTCACACCGCTGATCGAAGCGTCTGTGCCCGTCGGAGGTGCAGAACCATTTGCCTCGGTGCTCGCCCTCGAGATCGTCAACGAGACGTTGTACGTCGGTGGATCTTTCCAGGCGGTCGATGGTCAGCCACGCAACTCCGCGGCCGCGATCGACCTGGTAACCGGTGGGGTCACAGAATTCGCCCCGAGCATTGGCGACAACAACTATGGCGTCGACCCAATCGCGCAGGTCAAGGACATCGTCTCTGACGACCGTGGACATGTCTTCATCTGCGGCGACTGGTGGCTCACGTCGCAGACTCCCGGTAGAACCTGGGTGGCCTACGACGTCGACAACGACGCGCCCGACCCCAACGGTGATGGCTGGTTCGGTCAGCGCTCACGTGTGCAGCCTCGGCCGAACCAGTTCAACGCAGGCAAGTTCGACGCAACCACTGGGGCGAGCGTCGTCGACGATGCTGGCGTGCCGTGGGGCCCGGTGACCGACGGTGGGGTGCAGGCGTGTGACTACGACGGGTCGACGGACACGCTCATCCTCGGGGGACACTACGAACGCATCGGTGCCTTCGACCAGGACTTCATCGATGCCGGTGGCCCCCTCGATGACGACGATTACCCCACGGGCCACCATGCCTACGAGAAGGTGACCGCCGTCGATGGCAGCACCGGCGCCGTGCTCGCTTGGGACCCCGACCTCGATTCAATTCGTGGCCTCGATGGTGTGGCGGTCATCCCGAGCATCGACGGTGGGTCGGAAATCATCGTGGGCGGAGCGATCACCGAGTCCGATCGGACCGCCCGCGAGAGTTTGGCCCGGTACGTCTGGCGTCGTTAGTCGGCTTGGCGCAGAAAACGTTCTCTGTCGATCTGAACACGAATGATCCGACCGACTCCGACCACGGAGTCGCCGCTGGTCGCTTCGGCCTCGAATACCAAACGCCGTCCCTCCAGGCGCGTGAGCATCGCGCTTGCCGATACGGATGCGCCCACGTAGGAGCTGCGAAGGTGGTCGAGGTTGATTCGCAGCCCGGCGGTGATCACGCCCTCGGGTAACTGGTCCTTCAACGCGTCCATCGTGGCTTGTTGCATCAGCTGCAACAGTCGAGGGGTGCTCAGTACGGCTGCGTCTCCAGTGCCGTGTGCGATGGCGGTGTCATCGTCGCCGACGATCATCTCTGCGGTTCCGGTCAGTCCGAGTTCAATAGCCACGCTGAGACACTAGATCTCCAGCCCTGCGCAGCCCAATATGCCGATTCACCGCCAGACGATGTGCCAGTACTCAGGATGGGTACATTTGAGGCACACAACTGATCTCCCTTGGATCCGAAAGGTTGTTCGACGTGCTCGACGACTCCCTGGTAGCTGCCACCCTCGACACCGCCCTCCTTGGAGGCGCCGACTTCGCTGAGGTCTTCGTTGAAGACAAGCGAAACTCCTCGGCGTTCCTCGATGACGGAAAGATCGAAGAGTTGACTTCGGGGCGTGACCGTGGTGCAGGTATTCGAGTGGTGTCGGGAGACACGACGGGTTTCGCGCACACCGCGGATCTGAGCGAGCACGGACTTCGTACGGCTGCTGAGGCGGCCGCGGCAGCAGCTCGTGGAGGTGGCGGTGGAGTTCGCAAAGTCTCACTCGAACGCCAGCACGCGACGCGTGACATCGAGGTCACGACGTTCCCGGAAACAGTCCCCAAGGCGACGAAGGTCGAGCTATTGCAGCGAGCCGACGAGGAAGCCCGCGGCGCCGGTGCCGCAATCTCGCAGGTGAGCGCTCGTTATGGAGACAGTCGTCGAAAGATTCTCGTCGCCAACAGCGACGGCCTCCTCGCCGGTGACGATCAGGTTCGAACGTTCTTCTCGATCAACTGCGTTGCGATGGGCGACACCGGCATGCAGACGGGTCGCGAAAGCCACGGACGCACGATCGGCTTCGAGATGTTCGACGACCACGATGTGTCGTCGATGGCACGAACGGCTGCTGCACGAGCGATCACGAAGCTGAACGCCCGCCCGGCCCCAAGCGGTGCCAAGACGGTCGTCGTCGGCCCTGGCGGCGGTGGTGTCCTCTTCCACGAAGCGTGCGGCCATGGACTCGAGGCAGACCTCGTCGCCAAATCTGCCTCCGTGTTCGCCGGTCGAATGGGTGAACAGGTGGCCAGCCCACTCGTCACGCTCATCGACGACGGCACCATGTCGGCCGAATGGGGCAACTTCGCCATCGATGACGAGGGTCGTCCCGCGCAAAAGAACGTGCTGATCCAAGACGGTGTTCTCACCGACTACATGTACGACCAGATTCGGGCTCGCAAAGAGGGGCGTCCGTCATCGGGCAACGGCCGCCGGCAGAGTTACCAGCATCTTCCAATGGTGCGAATGACCAACACGTACATCACCGCCGGAACCGATGAGCCTGAAGACATCATCTCCTCGACAGAGAGTGGGATCTACGTGGCACAGCTGGGTGGCGGTCAGGTCAACACGGCGACAGGCGACTTCGTCTTCGGTATGACCGAGGCCTACCTGATCGAGGATGGCAAGATCACCGAGCCAATTCGTGAAGGCAACCTGATCGGCAACGGACCTGAGGTCCTCAACCGTATCGATGCCCTCGGCAACGACTTTGCGATGGGTCATCCAGGGACATGTGGCAAAGATGGCCAGGGTGTTCCCGTGGGCGACGGCACTCCTACCCTTCGGGTCACGAGCCTCACCGTCGGCGGCACTGCCGGCTGATTTCGTATCCGATCGAAAGGGAGAGACCGTGGCTGACCTTCTGACCATCGCGCAACGAGTGCTCGGTTGGGCGAACGACAACGAAGATGTCGAGGTCGTGGCTGTGCACGATCGAGACACAGAGATCCGTGTGTATCAGGGCGAGATCGAACAATTCACCGCGAGCGAGTCGCAAGGTGTCGGTATTCGCGTCATCAGCGACAGCCGGCAAGGTTTCGCCTACGCCGGCACGCTCGACGAAGACGTGTTGGCAGAGACGCTGCGCGAGGCGAGGGACAACGCTGCGTTTGGCACGCCGGACGAATTTCTCGGTCTGGCCCAACCCGATGGTGTTCCCGTCCCTTCACTCGATCTGTTCGATGAGCGTGTTGGTGAAATGTCCACCGATGCAAAGATCGACCTCGCGGTCGATCTCGAGGCCCGCACGTTGGCGGGTGATCCACGCATCAGCGGCATTGAGTCCGCTGATTACGTCGACAGCGTGAGCGAGAGCGCGCTCGTGTCGAGCGCAGGGATCGAAGTGACGAGCAAAGATTCAGGCTCGTACGTCGCGGTCTATGCCATGGCGGAGGAGAACGACGAAACGCAGGTCGGCTTTGGTTTCAGCGTGAACCGAGACCCCGCAGCGCTCGATGTCGCTCGAGCGGCCAGCGATGCCGCAGAACGAGCCACGCGCCTCCTTGGGGCAGTCCAGCCATCGAGTGAGCGCGTCACCGTGATCTTCGATCCGTTCGTGACCTCGCAATTCTTGTCGATCCTCGGCGAGACAATGTCGGGCGAAGCAGTGCTGAAGGGGTATTCACTCTTTGCGAACCGTATGGGCGACGATGTGGCATCTCCGCTCTTCACCCTCGTCGATGACCCGACGAACCGTGAGGCCTTTACCGCTGCGGAAGCCGATGGTGAAGGGTTGGCCAGCCGACGCAACGTCTTGATCGACGAAGGGCGACTTTCTTCGTTTGTCCACAACGCCTACACGGGACGCCGGATGGGAACCGCGTCGACCGGATCAGCCGTGCGTAGCTACTCGTCTGTCCCAGGCGTCGGCGCTCGCGCCCTGTTTCTCCAGCCGGGCACCCAGTCGCAGGAAGAACTGGTCGCGGGAATCGACAACGGCGTGCTCATCCAAGGGGTTGCGGGAATTCATTCCGGCGTGAACCCGGTCAGTGGTGACTTCTCTACTGGAGCCGAGGGGCTGCGCATCCGAAATGGGCAGCTGGGTGAGCCTTTGCGTGAGATCACGATTGCCTCCACGCTCCAGCGCATGCTCGCCGACGTGCAGGCCGTGGGTAACGACGTCGATTGGTTACCGATGTCAGCCGCTGGTGTCAGTCTGGTGATCGCAGATGTCACGATGAGTGGCTCATAAGAGGCCTGAACACACTGTTCGCACCGAACGGGTCACAAATATGGGTGGGGTGCCGATTGGACCGGGATGTCCGCCCATCGATTCTCTTCCATGGCTCGCATACTCTGCCTCGCAGCAGCGTGTGTCCTCGCGTCTATCGGGGCTTTCCCGTCGGCGCTTGGGGCCGTTGAAGAGCCGATTGACCGTGGTGACCCTCCTGAAGTTCTGATCCAGGGCGATGGCGACATTGCTCCGATCCAACCCGAGTCGAGTCCGGTGATCGTCAGTGCGACGCCGATGTCCCTCGATCCGGTCGAACTGTTGATTCTTGCGGCTGTGGTCGTCATCGTGCTCGGTCTGGTGACCCTTCTTGTGACGAGTACGCAACGCCAGCGGGCTTCTTCTGCAGACCTCGGTGAATCGTCCAATCGCGCCTTCATGGATGCCACTCGTGTCATCCATGCCACGGAGAATGTGGAACAGCTCTGTGTCGTCGCAGCGGCGAAAGTGCGATTGCTCACCGGAGCGGAGAGTGCGGCCATCACACTCGATGGCTACGAGGCAATCGACGGCCCGCCGTTCGAGATCTCGACCGACCTGGTGTTCCGGGCGAATCGTCAAGAATGTCTCGTGTCCGATGGACATGTACACGCCATACCGGTGATGAAAGGTGACAGCGAGATCGTCGGCTTGCTCGTGATCAAGGGCGGACAGGTCTCCAAGCTGGAGGCGTTCGAGCCGCTCGTCGAGGACGGATACGCCTCGGTCGCTGCGAAGGAGCAGACCGCAGCGCTCGTTTTTGTGGACGGCCTGACCGGCATCGCGAATCGCCGTCGATTCGATACGGATCTCGACGTCGTCGTCGATCGGGCAGTGGAGACACAAACTCCGGTAGCCGTTGCGATGTTCGACGTCGACCATTTCAAGACGTTCAACGACAACAACGGCCATCAGGCCGGCGATGCCGTGCTGAGAGCGGTCGCAGAAGTGATCTCGAAGAACCTTCGCGCAACCGACGTGGTGTACCGCTATGGCGGCGAGGAGTTCGTCGCGCTACTTCCTGGTGCGACCGTCGAAGACGCGTACGACGTTGTCGAGCGGATCCGACACGCGGTCGAGTGTGCTTCCTTCGACGGGGAGGCGTGCCAACCCGGAGGCACCGTGACACTTTCGGTCGGGGTTGCCGCTGCGCCTGATGGTGACGGATCGACGCTTGTCCGGGCAGCCGACATGGCGCTCTATGAGGCCAAGACGTCAGGGCGCAACCGAGTGGTGGTCGAAACCCATCTCGTCTGACGAGACGCTCGAGTTTGACGCGCTTCGGACCCGCCGGTTGATCTGATTAGGGTGGGGCTCCGTCTATCGAGGGAGAGTTCGTGCGTCTGAGGCTGTTGTTGCTTAGTGCGCTCCTCACTTTCTCGTTTGCTGCGGCCTCGTGCGGCGGAGGTGAGGATCTCGGTGGTGAGAAGCTCGAGCAGAACGCGACGATGTTGCAGGCTGCCAGCGCTGAAGCGATGGGTGCGGTCACGAGCGTTCGATTCGAGCTCGAGCGAACGGGTGCGCCGGTTTTCATCGACCAGATCGAGTCGATCAGTCTCGACAATCTCGAGGGTCGGTTCCAGAGCCCCGGATCGGCTGATGCCATTCTGCAGGTGACGGTCAACGGGTCGCTCGGTACCAAACTCGGCGCTGTCGCGATCGGCGATGAGGTGTGGCTGTCGAACCCGGTCACCGGAAAGTTCGAGACGTTGCCGCCCGGATTCGATCTCGATCCAAGCCTCTTCTTCGACCCAAAGGACGGATGGCAGCCGCTGATCGAAGGGCTCACCGATGTCGAGTTCGTCGCAGAGGAGGATCGCGAGGGGACGAGGTACCACCTCACCGGAACGGCGTTGTCCGAGAACATGGAATCGATTACGGCCGGGCTGGTACGTGGCCAAGACGTCGAGCTCGACTTGTGGCTACACCCCGTAACCGCAGATGTGCGAGTCATCGAGTTCTCGACAGAGTTCGATGGTGCGACGAGCGATTGGGTGCTCGAGCTTCGTGAGTACGGCGAAGAGTTCGTGATCGAACCACCCGAACAGTGAGTGAGACGGTTGTGAACGGCGCCACCCGCCGACGTGCATCGCCGAACGCGATCTTGTGGAGCGTCGGATTTGCCGTGTTTGTTGCGGCCGATGATCTCACCGTTGTCACGACAATGCTGCGGCCGATAATCAATGACCTGGGCCTGACGCTGCCCGACGGGTTGGACGATGCCGCGTGGATCGTGAACGTGTACCTGATCGCCTTCGTTTCGGTCATGCCGTTGGCCGGTCGGTTGAGCGATGTGATCGGTCGTCGCCTCCTCTTCGTCCTTGCGTATCTGGTGTTTCTTGTTGGCACGATCGTGATCCCCCTGTCGTCGACGATGACCCCATTTCTGATCGGTCGGGTGCTCACGGCGATCGGCGGGGGAGCGATGGTTCCGGTTGCACTCGCCGTCGTTGGTGACGTCTTCACCGATGAGCGTCGGGCGCGTGCTCTTGGAAGCCTCGGCGCAATCGAGACGATGGGTTGGGTCTGGGGTCCGTTGTACGGGGCCTTGTTGGTTCGCTTCCTCGACTGGCGCTGGCAGTTCTGGCTGAACATTCCCCTTGCCCTCGTTGGGCTTGCGCTCGCCTGGTGGGCCCTCGCAGATGTCGACGCTGAACGCGCTCGGGTCCGGTCGGTCGACTGGGTTGGTGCGGTGCTTCTCGCGCTGACGTTGATCGTCCTCGACCTCGCTCTGCTCGGAAATGCAGAGATCCAAAGCGTGTCGGGCCTCGAAGAGCTGCAGGGTGGGAGCGGTTTCGACTTCAGGCTCCTGTTTCCCGTAGCGCTCGTGCTCGGGGGGCTCTTCGTACGACACGAGCGAGTCGCTGATGACCCATTGATCGACCCGGCTTTCTTCCGTTCTCGCAATCTCCGCATTGCTCTGCTGATCAACCTGTTGGTGGGAGCGGCGTTGATCATCGCGATGGTCGATGTCCCGATCTTCGTCAACGCCATCGAGGTCGACCTCGAACGTTCTGCGGTGCTCGCCGGCTGGGTCTTGGCTGCGCTCACGGCTGCGATGGCTGTCGCGTCGTGGGTCGGTGGGCGACTTGCCGAGCGACTCTCGTATCGCGCGCCGACGATCATCGGAATGGCTGCGGCTGCTCTTGCGCTGCTGGTGATGGGGTTCACCTGGGACCCCGACCTGAGCTATGTATTCGGTGCCGCTCAGCTGGCGCTCCTTGGGGCGGGATTGGGTCTGGTGTTCGCTCCGACAACCGCCACCGTTGTCGATGCATCGCCACCTCATCAGCGTGGTGCGGCTGCCGCCATCGTCATGATCGTTCGGCTTGTGGGACTCAGCGTGGGTCTTGCTGCGCTGACCGCTTGGGGCCTGGCACGGTTCAATGCCCTGCGCGGCGAGCTTGAACTGCCGTCGATCACCGATCCCGGATTTCAAGCGGCGATCACCGAAGCGTCTGCGCGTTTGACGGCCGACGCAATATCCGAGACCTTCCTTGCCGCAGCCGCTATCACCCTTCTGGGTGCCGTAGCTGCGTTCTTCGCAACCCGTGAAACCACACCTCCACCAGAGGAGCAGTCGCCAATGAGCGATCCAACCATTCCCGATTCGGCCGCACCGATCGACCCGACAGTCGATTTTGGCGGAGGAGTAATCTCCGAACATGCCGAGGGGTCGCAGCCGATGGCCAAGTGGACCCCTGTCGCGCTCGGGGTGCTGGCGATTGGACTACTCGGTTCGTTCATCGCGCTTGGAGTCATGGTGTCTTCCTTGCGTTCCACTCAGGATGACCTTGTGGAGACCCAGGCACAGCTCGACCGGGTCGAGGAAGGTGCGGCCGGGTCGGCCATCGTCTCAGCGCAGGTGCTCGAGATCGCCCGTCAGATCGCTGAGCTCGAGCCCGAGATCTCGTCGGGTCTCGACAATGCAATCGTCGAGCTCGAGAACTTCTCGAACTCGTCGCTTTCGTTCAACGTGGCCGTCGACGAGACCGTGGTCATCGACACCGAGATCACGATCGATCGCGACTTCACGTTCCCGATCAACGAGACGATCACGATCGACGAGATCTTCCCGATCGACCAGACGGTCGACACCACGATCGAGATCGACACGGGGCTCGGCTTCCAGGTGCCGGTCGACGTAACGGTGCCCGTGAATGTCGATGTGCCCGTCAATGTCGACGTGCCGATCCAGCTCGATGTCGATGTGCCGATCAACGAGACCGTGCCGATCAACGTCGACGTGCCAGTCCAGGTAGACGTGCCGATCGAGATCGACATCGCTCAGACCGAGCTGAAGGTCCTGGCCGATCAACTGGCCGTAGGACTGCGCAACGTCCAGGCCGTCGTAGCGGACCTAGCGGGCTGAGTCTTCGTCAAACTGGGTGCCATTGCCGACGCAGGGTTGGTCGGGGTCGAGTGGAGGGTCTTCGGCGAACCCGGTTGGGTCTCGTCCCTGCTCTTTGAACCACGCGTACGACCGGCAGCTCATGTCAGTGGAGATCGAGATCCAACACACGTTGGCATTCCCTTCCCAATCCTCGGCCTCTTGAAAGATCGCCCAAGCGGTCTCGTTCTCGTCGGGGCCGTCGATGATCGTTGATACCTGGGCCGTCGCATTGAAGCCCGTAATGCAGTCGTCGACCGAGCGAGCATCGATTGTGGGAAGTGCCTCCTGCGGTGTGGGGTTCACCCAACGCCGACAGCTGCGCGACTGCGCCTCATCAACGTCGAAGGCGAACGTCGCAGAGAGGCCGTCGCGGTCGGTCGCGACAAACCCGCCGGAAGCATCGAGTTCGACAGCAACGTCGAAACCCGGACGACCCTGCCACTCCAGAGGCGGATCGCTCACGATGAACCACCCATGATCGCGAAGCTGCAGATGGGTGAAGTTCATGCAGTTGTCGTCCATGCGCACTACACCTTGGGCATTCAACGGCGCAGGGCCGGTCGTTGGTGGTGTTGCGGTAGACGCGATCGAAGTCGTGCGAGGGGGTCCGGCGAGGACCATCGTCCATGCGCGATTCGGTGGGCTGCGAACGATGATGCCGGAGGAATGTCCATCGGAGCGCAGCAAGAAGGTGTTCTTTGATGGGTCATAGCTCACGGAGACAAACTGCCCACTCTGAATTCGGGAGTTGAATCCAGAATGCTCGTTCGTCTGGCCGCACGCCGTTTCCCCTTCTGGTACGTCATAGCTCGGGACTATTGCGCGCTCACCTACCTGAAAGCCCGACTCTGCCCACTCGATCCAATAGGCGTCGGTATCGCACCCATCGAAGAGCAGCATTCCGTTGTCGGTGACTTCGCTCACTGAATTGCGTCGCTGAAGCAGGAATGACGCGCTTGCGGCTTCGGTCCGAGGATAGAACGGTGGCTGTTCCTCTTGCGAGAAGTCCGTGACAATGGTGAGCGGTCCAAGCTCTCTCAGCAGCTCCGCCCCATCCAAAACGATCGGCGCCGAGTCAGCGGCCACCGGCTGCACGTCGACCAGTTCCACTGCGTCCTCTGCCACCGTGGCCGTGGTTGCCGGCGTGTCACGTGTGAACCAAAGCGCGCTGCCAACGATCGCCACGATCAGCGCGAGGACGCCTGCAGTGTTGGCCATCCGCATACGCACAGCTCTTCGCCGGGAGGCTTCTGTTCGAATCGCGTCAGCGCTTGGGCTGTCGAGGCGATCTTCCAACCGATTGAGGAGTTCTGGGATGTCGTCGTCGTGCGTCATGATGCCTCGCCTTCCAGCTCGATGCGGAGATTGCGTCTGGCATGGCTGAGGGTGGCGGCAACGGTTCCAGGTGCGATATGAAGCTCGTCGGCGACCGCGGCTTGCGACAGGTGGTCGACATAGCGCAAAACGACGACGGCTCGCTGCCGGACCGACAGAGCCGCAACGGCCGACCAGAGTTCGTGATCGATGTCGGGGTCGGTGGTTGCGACGAGCGCCGAGTCATCGTTGACGAGCGGCACGTGTGGTCGACGGCGCACAAAAGATCGCTTCGCACCGTTGATTGCGACCTTGGTTACCCAGGCACGGGGTGAAGTCATCGCCTCCACCGAGTCCCACCGCTCGAACGCCTTCACGAACGCATCGTTGGTTGCATCCTCAGCCTTGGCGACATCACCCGCACACACGATGAGCACCGCACCAAGCACGCGCGGGTGCTCGGCTCGAAACCACTCATCGAATGCATCGGTCGCTTCAGCCATTGCGGCTACAAGGCCTTGAGAGCTCAGGTTTGTTTAGTCGCACGCGAAACCGCCTGGTGCGAATGGTACGGCCAACGATGAGTCCGTCCGCCGCGCGAGACCTCAGATGAGGGATCCGAGGGTCTCGAGTGTTTCGAGTGCGAGGTCTTGAGGTACAGACATGCAACGAATGACAACTTCGTCGAACCCTGCGTCGAGAAGCGGTTCGATCTGTTCGCCCGCGTCGTCTGCATTGCCAATGATGAGCTGATCGCTGGTGAGACCGCGATAACCCGACGCGATGATCGCAGCTGCGGTCTCACGAGCCAGGTCGCCATCATCGAGCACGAGAGCATCCTTGCGGATCACGGCCCTCTCGCCGCCGAACGAGCGGTATCTTTCGAGCCGCTCTTTGCCGCTGACGACGTCGAGACCTGGTCCCGCGTACCAGACATCGCCAAGGTGTGCGGCGCGTTTCAGAGCTCTGTCAGCGCCAGCGCCGATCCACCACTCCGGTGTGATCTCGGGTCTTAGGCCCACACGACCGCCGACGATGTCGAAGAACTCACTGTCGACCACCTCGCCCGCCAGGAGTTGCTTGACCAGCGGTACGGCTTCGTCGATTCGGCGAGCCCGGTCTCGCTCGGTCGTGCCGAAGGCGTTGAACTGATCCGCACCCCAGCCGATGGCAGCCTGCACGATGAATCGGTCGCCATGGGTTGCGGCGAGCGTGCCGATCTGTTCGGCCATGAGCAGCGGATGCCAGAGCGGTACGAGAAACAAGCAGCCTGCAGGCCGGTCTGGCCACTCAGCGAGAAGGCGACCGAGCATCGGGGTGTTCTGGGCGTACTGCGTCGACATGTTGTGGTGATCGCCAAGGCTGAGGGAAACAAAGCCAGCTTCGTGAGCGGCTCGAGCACGCTCGATCATCAGGCGTGGGCCGTCTTGAGGATGGGCTGAACCGAGCGAGACACTGAGACGCATAACGTTCGGTCTAGCCGATTCTCAGTCTTCGTTGTCGTCTGCGGTCCCGCTCGTATCTACTTCGCTGCCCGGGGCGCCTTTGTTCCACCAGCCGTTGAGGTTGTCTGCTTTGGCGTGGTTGTCTGGCCGACATCGCATGATGCCGTCGGCAATGTTGGTGTGGCCCCCTTTGGAGTGGGGGTGAACGTGGTCGGCTTCCAACCAGGCGAATGGGTTCTGACAGCCGTCGACACACTGACCCCGAGACTGAACCAACAGGGCATTGCGTTGGGCTGCGGTAAAGAACCGAACGTCGCGGCCAAGGTTGATCACTTGGGAGTCTGTGGTCATGACGGTGCGACGCAGTTTGCCGATCAACAACAACCCAAGGGCGTGTTTTGGGTGCACGGGAGTGCCCCGGATCGTTTCACACCGGCCATCGATGTCTTCCCAGTCGATTGGAAGCGAAAACGGATCTACATCGAGCGGCGAGTCGCCGTTGGGGGTTTCGTGGCCGAAGGTGCGGGCCAGTAGGTCTTCGGCGACCTTCTCTGACATCACAATGTTGATCAACGGAACTGGGGTGGTGCCGTTGTTGCGTTGGAACCCGCGAACCATGAGCCGCATGAGTGCTGCGAGGTTCTTCTTGCGTGGGGACATGGCGACGACGTTTGGGTTGTTGCGTTCGTGGCGGGAGATCTTTTCGACTTCACGTTCGTGCATCGTCAAGAACGCTTCACCGGTGATCGGGTCCATGTGAATGGTGACGGTGACGTCACCGTTGGTTTTGGTGCGCACCGACATCCCATACGTGGGATCTGCAGGGTCAGAGAGTTCACCGTCGGGGTTCGCGGCGTTCAGCCAATAACCGACAACACCTTTCCATTCCGGCCACAACAAGTCTTTGGCTGCGTCGATGAAGATCTGCTGGTCACGCACCAACAGGCCATGCACCTTTACCGAATCGATTGATTTGAGAGCCACCACATGCGAACGAGACAACACCCCATCAACCATGGCTTGATGGAACATCGGGAAGTCACGCAACCATATGGCCATGGTGCGATCGGGGCCCAATACTTTTGCGTTGCCGTTGGTGGCTTTGGCGAGATGGGTGGTGAGCACCCTGGATCCGAACCGGACCGGCAAACCCGAGGCTTCGGCTTCTTGCATCGCAGACGCTTGCAACCCCTGTGCTTGGGACACCAAACGAACCATGGCCACCAGCCACGTGTTCAACTGCTCGACACTCAACGACACCAACGACAACGCCGCGGCGTCTCCGACAACGGTCTGGAGGCGTGCCAGCACGTCATCAACATGGTCATCGCAGGTGATGATTGACATGGGGTTCGCCTCCTTCCACAAACACAGAACTCTTCCGAAAGCTGGAGAGATAGGTCTTGTGGGGGGCGAGCAGGTACTGCGAGCTTACTACGAACGTATGTTCGATAGCAACCAAACCGCCAAGAAACCCGCAGAAATCTCAGTCGACCGGAAACGAACGTCCGAGAACTTCCTTCACTCCCTCGAGATCGGCTTCAAACACGAGAAGTCGGTTCGGTGTCGCAAAGGAGTGGCTCCCCGAATCTGGCATCTCGGTGAGGAGCTGTACGACGAAACCTTCCGCGAGAACTGCTTCATACAAGATCGAACACTGGAAGTGATCTGTGGTCAGCGGGATCTCGACCGTCGCGTTGTGCGCCATGGCCAAACAGTACCGTTCGCGCTCGATTCGACTCGTGGCCGCGCAGACTGTCGCAAAGAGCAGCTCAGGCAGGGCAAGTCGCTCACCGAGGTACAGGCATGACCTTTGCATCCGTTGCCGAGTGGCTCATGGACAACATCGCGTACGTGGTGTTCTTCTCCGTGCTCACCGCGGTCGTGCTCGACGTGATCATTCGCAGTCGTGGCGAGCGCGACAGAGACGCTTGGGCTGCGATCCGAACCTCGGTCGTGGCGGGCTTCAGTTACGCGGTGGCCAAGAGTGCGGTCTCCCAGTTGTTGATGTTCGCCGTCGCGCTGCACGTGCACGACCGGTACGGAATCTTCGAATTATCGGCCACCGTCTGGTGGACGTGGATCGTGCTCTTCGTGAGCCGAGACTTCGTCTACTACTGGGTGCACCGCGCCGAACATCGCTTCGCGGGGCTCTGGGCCTCACACATGATTCATCATTCGTCCCGCGAGTTCTCGTTCACCACCGCGGTTCGCATGCCGTGGATGGAGGCGTTGTACAAACCAGTGCTGTATCTCTGGGCGCCGCTCATGGGCTTCCACCCAGCGGCAGCTGCGGTCTACGGCGGACTGGTGCTGATGATCGGACAGGTGCAACACACCGAACTCTGGGGGCGCATGCCTCGCATGGAACGATTCTTCGTGACCCCCAGCGTCCACCGAGTCCATCACGGTTCGAACGAGCAGTACCTCGACAAGAACTATGGCTCGATGCTCACGATCTGGGATCACCTCTTCGGAACGTTCGAGCCCGAAGTCGAGCGCGTTCGTTATGGCCTGACGGGCGACAAGTCGGTCACGAACGTGCGTGAGGCACTGGTTGGTGGCTATGGCACACTGCTCGACGATGTGCGTGCGGCCTCGACGATGAGCGATCGAGCCGGAGTCGTTCTCGCTCGACCGTCCTGAGTCCTCGCGAAAGGCCCTCGCCTACACCGCGGTCGTTTGTGCGGCGACCTCGAGATCATCGAGGAATCCTTTGAAGCCGGTACTGAGCTGACCTTCGAGCATCTTGCCGATCACCCCGGATAGCGGCCCACCTTTGGCGTGAAAGCGATAGTTGATGGTCGTGGTGGTTGCCTCGTCAGTAGGTGCAAGCAGGAACTCGACCTCGGCGGACTTGATCGGGATCCGGGTCGCCTTGTCGATCTTGACAACCGCTCGATCGGGTTCCTCCATGACGCTGAGTGTCTCGTCGAGACCGCCCATTGGTTTCAGGTCACAGTGTCTCTGCGAGCCCACGTGGACGACGTCTGAGCCATCGGTCAGGAACGAGGTCGCCACACCCGAGTTCCACGTCGAGATGTTGCCGAAGTCGGCCAGTACATCCCACACGGCTTGCTGAGGCGCAGCGATGGTCTTTGAGACGGTGATCGAGTTCATGTGGTTCAACGTACGCACATCCGCGGCGTCAGGCCATTACCTCACAGGTAAACAAATCGGTGCGGTGCGTTCGGCGTGCGAAGGCGGACGACGTCAGTCGAACCAGGCGTCGGCGGTGAGCTCGAGGCTTGCGAGGCGCTGTGCGACATCCGCGATCGGGATGGTGATCATGAGTTCGGTCGCGCCCATTTCGACGGCGAGTTTGTCGAGTCCGTCGGCCACGTCGGCGCCCGTCCCATAGACCGCATTCGTGCCACCAGCACATGCAGCTTCGTAGTCGGAGTGCGCAGTGGCGGCATCGGCATCGAGCACGCCGTAGAGACGCCCCGTTCGCAGGCCGTGTTTGAACAGCCGATGTGAGGCCAACAAGTGGTCGGCCTCGACTGCCGTTTCTGCAGCGACCGCCACAGCGGTCACGATCAGATGCGGTTCATCGAGCACTGGAGAAGGCGTGAAGTGCTGTCGGTAGATATCGGCCGCTTCGCTGGTGCCGCCCATGCCGAAGTGATGAGCGAACCCGAAGGGCAGACCCAACAAGCCGGCAAGCTGCGCCGAATAGCCGCTCGAACCGAGGAGGGCCACCGTGGGACGCGAAGTGGCGTGAGGCGTGGCGTTGACGTGTGTGTACATGCCGTCTTCGGTACGCACGTCTCCAAGCAGGCCCATCACATCGATGACATGCTGCGGGAATTCGTCCACGTCGATCGGATTCATGTTGCGGCGCAACGCCATCATCGTCTGGCGATCGGTCCCCGGCGCACGACCGATACCCAAGTCGATTCTCCCGGGATGGAGCGCCTCGAGCATGGCGAACTGTTCAGCGACCACGAATGGTGCGTGGTTGGGCAACATCACGCCACCCGATCCCACGCTGATTCGCTCGGTTGACGCGGCCAGGTGCGCAATCAGAACCGGCGGAGACGCACTGGCGACCGCCGACATGTTGTGGTGTTCTGCGACCCAGAATCGGGTGAAACCTCGAGCATCAGCTCGTTTCGCAAGAGCGGTCGTGGCCGCAAGAGCCTCGGTGCTGGTTGCACCGACGGGAACGAGGGACAGATCGAGAACCGACAACGGAAGGCGCGTCATGTGCGAAGGCTACCGCTCCTACACTCCTGCAAATGATGCAACCGCGGCGAGCATTCTGGATCTTCGCCATGGTGGCCACTTTGGGCGTTTCGTGCAGCACGAGCAGCGAAGACACGTCATCGACAGCGACCAGCGATGACGAGGAGTTGGTCAGCGATGCCGACGATGTTGTCGACCCAGCGCCGGCAACATCGACCGAGACGACGCCCACCACCACATCGAGCACATCGACGACGACAACGACCGTGCCCGAACCCGCGCGTGCTGTCGAGATCAACGACGCCATGGGCCGCGGAATCAACTTCGGAAATGCGCTCGAGGCGCCTCGCGAAGGTGACTGGGGCATCGGGCTCGATGCTTCCTATTTCGAGATCGTCGCCGACGCCGGGTTTTCTCACATTCGCCTCCCCGTCAGCTGGGCGGATTACGCCGACATCGACAGTCCGTACGTCATTCCCGAGGGCGATGATCCGACGATCGACCACGCGGACTACACAAACATCTGGGAGCGCGTCGACTGGGCGATCGATCAGGCCGGGCTCAACGGGCTCATCATCATCGTCAACATGCATCACTACGACGCCATCCACGATGACCCGCTCGCCGAACGCGACCGGTTCCTCGCCATGTGGACACAAGTCGCCGAGCGCTACTCGGCCGCAGGCGACCACGTGGTGTTCGAGTTGCTGAACGAACCACACCTGACCTTCGATGTCGAGCCCGCGTTGTGGAACGACATGGCAGCCGATGCTCTCGCGGTAGTGCGTCAGACGAACCCCGAGAGGCCGGTCTTGATCGGACCGGTCGGTTACAACGCCATCGACCGGCTCTCGGATTTCGAACTACCAGATGATCCGAACGTCATTGTCACGGTGCACGTCTATGAACCATTTCCATTCACCCACCAAGGTGCGACCTGGGTGGACCCCGTACCGGCGGTCGGTGCGAGATGGATCGCTGCCGAGCCCGCGTTCCCGCTCGGCGTCTTCAACTATTCGTGGGACATCGAGATCACGCCTGAGGGAGACGACCTCGAGGTCGAATACCAGAGGCAGTACGCCGGTTTCAGCCTCGACTATCAACGCGGGGTAGCGCTCACCGAGGTGTCGTTTCGGTCGAGTGGGAAGGCCGACCTTCGAATCGTCTGCCGGCTACCCGAGGGCGCCGAGACCGAGGCTGCGACCGTCACCACCACCTCCGAGCCGGGAAGTTACACATTCGACCTTCGTGCGTGCTCCAACGAGAGCACTGGCATCTTCCTCCAGAGCACCACGAACAATCCAGAACCGGTGACGTTCGAGAGCTTGGTCATCTGCAGCGATCGTGGATGCGAGGAGATGATTCAGACCGAGTCCGGAGCGATCGATGCGTTGTTGGCGACCGCGGCAGAGTGGGCGGAGTCGAACGACGTTCCGATGCACGTGGGAGAATTCGGCGCGTTCGGGGCCGATGGCGCCGCTCCGCTCGACGACCGCGCTGCCTGGACTCGCGCCGTGCAGGAAGCGGCCACCCGTCGAGGGATGTCGTTTGCGTACTGGGAATTCCACAGCGGTTTCGGTGCGTGGAATCCGGAAACCGGCGAGTGGATCGAACCACTTCGAGCCGCACTCCTCGACTGACCTGACGACAACTGCCAGACTCTCGAAATGAGAGCAGCTGTATGTCGTGAATTCGGGAAACCTCTGTCCGTCGAGGAGGTGATGCTCGGCGAGGTCGGCGCCAGCGACGTACAGGTCGATGTAGCTGTTTGTGCTGTCTGCCACAGTGACATCCACTACGCCGAAGGCGCCTGGGGAGGGCATCTTCCCACCGTGTACGGGCACGAAGCCGCGGGGGTCGTGAGCGCCGTTGGCTCCGACGTCGCAGATGTTTCGATCGGCGACCACGTCGTTGTCACCTTGATCAGATCGTGTGGCTCGTGCAGCCAATGCCAACGCGGCAATCACGTCTTCTGTGAGACCACGTTTCCCTCCGACAGCTCCGAACGGCTCACGAACGAGGCCGGCGAGGCGGTGCAGGCAGCGATGTTCTGCGGCGCCTTTGCGGAAGGCGTCGTCGTCGACCAGAGCCAGGTCGTGGTCATACCCAAAGACCTCGACTGGACCATCGCCTCGCTGCTCGCGTGTGGGGTCATCACCGGCGTCGGAGCGGTCACGAACACGTCCACCATCACCGATTCGAGCACTGTCGTCGTGGTTGGAGCCGGGGGAGTGGGGCTCAACGCCATCCAAGGTGCGTCGATCGTGGGAGCTCCTGTCATCATCGCCGTCGACCTCGCCGACGAGAAGCTCGAGATCGCGAAGCAGTTCGGTGCGACGCATGTTGCGACTCCCGATGACGCCCGAGCCATCATCAAGGAGGCGACAGGACGCAAGGGGGTGAGTCATGCACTCGTTACCGTCGGGTCCGCGCCTGCGATCAGCTCAGCACTTCGATACATCGAACCAGGCGGCGAGCTCGTGATCGTGGGCATGCCAGCAAGCAACAACGAAATTGAGATCGACCCGGTAATCATCGCGGCCGCCGGCCACCGAATCGTTGGCTCGAAGATGGGGACGAGTCAGATCCGCCGAGACATCCCCCAGCTCATCGAGTGGTACCGCGAGGGCAAACTCAAACTCGACGAGCTCGTGAGCGGAACATTCACCCTCGACGAAATCAACACGGCGATCGATGATGTCGCAAGTGGCGCGGTCATTCGCAACGTCATCACCATGAGGTAGGTAGGCCAGTCATGCGATTCACCGAAGTCGAGACGTTCGTCGTCGCCAACCCGCCGCCGGGCTACGGCGGCAAGTACTTCGTTTTCGTCAAGCTGTCGACGGACACCGGAGCGACGGGTTGGGGCGAGGTGTATTCGCCCCCTTTCGAGCCAGACACCGTGGCGGCGTTGGTGGCCGATGTGTTCGAGCGATCCGTGCAGGGCACAGACCCGTTCCGCATCGAGGAGCGCACTCGGCTGCTCTATTCGTTGGGGTTCACCGCACGGCCCGACGTGACCATCGGCGGAATCATCAGTGCGTTCGACATGGCGTCGTGGGACATCGTCGGCAAGGAGACGAACCGCAACGTCACCGAGCTCCTCGGTGGGCTCGTACGCGATCGGGTGAGGTCGTACACGTACCTCTATCCAGGCGAGGGAGATGACGGCGACGCGGTCTACACCGACGCAACGCTCGCCGCAGCTCGAGCTGTCGAATATGTCGACGCGGGACATACCGCAATCAAGTTCGATCCGGCGGGTCCGTATCGAGCCGTTGGCCCGCGCCAGCCAACGCTCAATGAGCTCGATCGATCAGAGGCGTTCGTCAACGAGATTCGCGAGGCGGTCGGTTCGCGAGCCGATCTGCTGTTTGGGACCCACGGTCAGTTCACGCCATCGGGAGCCATCCGACTTGGTCAGCGGCTCGAGTCCGCAGCGCCGCTTTGGTTCGAGGAGCCGTGCCCGCCCGACATCCCCGAAGCCATGGCTGAGGTCGCGCGCCATTGTTCGGTGCCGATCGCCGCAGGCGAACGGCTCACGAGCATTCATGAGTTCCAGCGCCTGTTGGTTGCCGGCGTCGGAATACTGCAACCGAATTTGGCGCGAGCAGGTGGAATCACGGCCGGCAAGAAGATCGCTGCCATCGCCGAGGTCCATGGAGCGCAACTCGCGCCACACCTGTATTCAGGGCCAATCGGTGGTGCAGCGAACCTCGCCGTGGCTGCGACGATCCCCAATTTCTTGATCCTCGAAGGTATTCAAGAGTGGGGCGGGTTTCACGCCGACATTCTGACCAACCCGGCAACGTGGGAAGAGGGTCATGTGATCCCATTCACCGAACCCGGTCTCGGAACCGAGGTCGACGAAGCGGTCGCTCGCGCCAACCCATGGACTGGTGGCGGACTGCATCTCGCAATGACCGAGGACACCAACGACTGGCCAGGTTGAACGAACGGTCAGGTCTGCTCGAGTCGAGCCGCGAGTTGTGCGTCTACAACGTGTTGGCCGGGTCCCGCGTTCGACTGCGCCTCCGAGCCGTGCTCGATACCGAGCAGTGCTCCGGTGAACGCTGCGGCACTCTCGGCCAGCGCGTCGAGGTCGTAGCCGCCTTCGAGAAATGCGATACGCCTACCGGGCGCCGATGTGCGCACGATCCGACGAGCGAGGGCCGCGTAGTCTCCTGACGTGAGCCCGAGGTTCGTCAGCGGGTCGGCCCGGTGCCCATCGAAACCAGCCGAGATCAGAACCCAGTCCGGACGAAACGCCTCGAGCGCGGGTTCAACAACGTCATCAAATGCTCGGAGGTACACGTCTCCGGTCGTACCCGATGGCATGGGAAAGTTGATCGTGTGGTGCGCGCCGATACCGCGCCCGTGTTCTCCAATGGCTCCGGTACCCGGATATTGCGGATACTCGTGGAACGACACGAACAACACGTCGTCTCGTTCGAAGAACGCGTCCTGCGTGCCGTTGCCGTGGTGCGCGTCGATGTCGATTATGGCAACCCGCTCGCCCGCATCGGTGAGCGCCTGGGCGGTGACCGCGACGTTGTTGAACAGGCAGAAGCCCATCGCTTGTGCTGGAGTCGCATGATGGCCTGGAGGTCGAACGAGAGCGAAGGCCGCATCTGCCTCGCCAGCCCGCAATGACTCGACGGCGTCGAGGCCGGCTCCCGCAGCGAGTCGGGCTGCCGTTAGCGACCCTGCGCTCATGTGGGTGTCCGGATCGATTCGCACACCGTCAGCGCCTCCGAGTGCCACGATGCGCTCCACGTGGTCGGTCGAATGCACGCGAAGGACTCGGTCGAGGCCCGCCTCACTCGGCGATCGCCATTGCAGTGCGTCCCCGAAGTTCGCTCGCTGGATACCTTCGACGACCGCCAGGAATCGTTCGGGACGTTCCGGGTGTCCCTGAGGGGGCCGGTGATCTGCAACTCGCTCGTCGGCGATCATGAGAATCGACATGTTTCGACCATAACGGACGGCCGTGCGTCCCCGGCTGCCCGATCGGAGACCCACCATGCGAAGATGCGAGGCATGAAGGCAGCGGTTGCGCACTTTCCGACGAGTTATTCCATTCCGCCGAGCGAGCTGGGCCCGGCACTCGAGGATCGTGGCTTCGAATCGATCTGGGTTGCCGAGCACAGTCACATCCCTTTGAGCCGCAAGACTCCGACTCCGAGTGGGGCACCGTTGGCTCAGCGTTACTACGACACGTTCGACCCATTTGTGTTCCTCACTGCGCTCGCCGGGCACACGACCTCTCTGCTTCTCGGCACGGGGATCTGCTTGGTTGCGCAACGTGATCCGATTCACACCGCAAAGGCGGGGGCCAGCGTCGATGTGTTGAGCGGTGGGCGGTTTCAATTCGGCGTCGGCGCCGGGTGGAACGAGGATGAGATGAACGACCACGGCACAGCGCTGGAAGGTCGCTTCAAGTTGATGCGCGAACGGGTCGGCGCGATCAAGTCGATGTGGACCGACGACGAACCCGAGTTTCGAGGAGACCTCGTTGACCTGCCGCCGATGACGATGAATCCCAAGCCGCTCCAAAAGCCTCACCCAGCGATTCACGTCGGTGGAGCCTTCCCGGGCGGCGCTCGGCGTGCCGTGGAGTGGGGCGACGGATGGATTCCCATCCCAGGGCGTGGACCGGGGACCCTCACCGAACAGATCACCGGGATGCGCCAGATGGCCGAGGATGCGAGCCGTGACCCCGACTCGATCGAAGTGTCGATCTACTTCGCAGCTGCCGACCCGGCGGTGCTCACCGAACTTGCTGAGGCCGGCGTCCACCGGGTGGCCTTTGATCTTCCGTCCGTCGCCGGCCCCGAAGCGCTCGAGTCACTCGACAAAGCCATGGCCGCACTCACTGCGGCCGGGCTCGCCACCTAACACGACCCACATCACTTGAATGGATCTCGACCGGAAGTGTCGAGCGAAAGATTGGAACATCATGAGCGACCGTTTGCAGAACTTGTTCAACCTGGAGGGCAAGACCGCCGTCGTCACCGGCGGCAGCCGTGGAATTGGCGAGATGATCGCGGAGGGTTTCGTCGATGCGGGAGCGTCGGTGATCATGACCGCTCGTAAGGCCGAACAGCTGCAGGTGACCACCGACCGGTTGGTGGCCAAGGGCGGCAACGTCACGGCGATCCCTGGCGATCTGTCCACGCCTGAGGGCATCACCGCCTTTGCCGATGAGGTCAAGTCCAGGGTCGATGCGGTGGACATCCTGGTCAACAATGCAGGTGCCGCGTGGGGAGGCACGCTTGGTGAGTACCCGGTCGAAGGCTGGGACAAGGTGATGAACGTCAATGTTCGGAGCGTCTACTACCTGACCGAAGCGCTGATCGACCACCTTCGCGGTGCGGGGACGCCAGAAGATCCGGCGCGCGTGATCAACATTGGTTCCGTTGATGGGCTCCGCGCCTGCGACGTCGAGCACTACGCCTACTCGACCTCGAAGGCTGCCGTTCATCACCTCACTCGGCAACTCGCGCGACGGCTTCGCAGCGAGAACGTTCTCGTGAACGCGATCGCACCAGGACCGTTCGAGTCGAACATGATGGCCTTTGCGCTGCGCGACGAGGAAGCTCGGGCCGCAGTTGCCTCCGAGGTTCCCCTCGGGCGGATCGGGAGCCCCGATGACATGGCCGGCGCCGCGATCTTTCTTGCCTCTCGTGCTGGCGCGTATTTGACCGGCGTGACGATCCCGGTCGGTGGGGGAATGGCTACCGCTGACTGACGGCGGCGAGAATGATGTCGAGCACGAACTCGAACGACGGGCCGTGGTGACCGTCGATGTGCTGCGCGATGTGCGCCTGGGTGTGTGCAAACTCGGTCGGGTCGAGGCTGTTCATCACCTCGATCGCGAGCGTGTGTAGGTCGTCATCGACCGGCATCACTGCGGACTGCATCGCGTAGCCAACCGTGTGATTGCCAACAGCGTGAAACGTGTGGTGTGCGGTCTCCTCATCGAGATCTGCTGTTGCCATCGTGGCGAGCTGCCATTCCATCAGTCGGAAACGTTCGGGTCCCGGCATGGTGCTCGACCAGATCGACGCCGCCCAAGGGTGGTCGGTGAGCGCAGTCTTGACCGCGATGGCGTTCGCTCGAATCGCGTCGTACCAGTCGCTCACCCCAATCGGAGGCCGTTCAGCCTCGGAGGCGACCTGATCGACCATTGCCTGAATGAGGTCGGTCTTGTTGGCGATGTGGTTGTAGAGCGACATCACTTCGAAACCCAAGTGTTTGGCCAGTCCTCGCATGCTCAAGGCGCTGAGACCCTTGGCGTCGGCGATCTCGATTGCGCCAAGCACGACCCGCTCACGGGTGAGCGGCTCGCGGGTGTCTGCTAGATCGCTTGACATGAGATGAAGGGTAGCGCGTTCACAACGTACAGTGTACGCTACTGTGTACGTACATCGTACGTACATCTCGACCACAGGAGAAAACCTCATGCGGGCTGCTCTGCTCCATCAATATGGCCACGAACACATCACGATCGCCGAGCTCGACGCTCCGCGTCCCGGTCCCGGCGAAGTACTCGTGACGGTCGAGGCAGCATCGATCAACCCGGCCGATTGGCACAAGGCGGCAGGCGCGCCGTATTTCATGCGGATGACCGAAGGCTTGCGACGCCCCAAGACCGAGCGGGTGGGTACCGATGGCGCTGGGCGAATCGACGCTGTCGGCGCGGGCGTGACTGAGCTACACGTTGGAGACCGAGTGTTTGGCTCGTTCAAGGGTTCGTTCGCCACCCAGGCGCTGGCATCCGTCGAGCGGATCGCTCGCGTACCAACGGGAGTCGAGGTCGACGAAGCCGCCGGCCTACCGATCGCCGGCGTCACCGCTCTTCAGGCGGTCGAGCGAGCTGGCGTCGCTGGTCGACGCGTGGTGGTCAACGGCGCATCGGGCGGTGTGGGCACGTTCGCTGTTCAGCTCGCTCGAGCCGAGGGCGCTGCCGAAGTCGTTGGCGTGTGCAGCGGGCGCAATCGGGACCTCGTGCGAGACCTTGGCGCTGATCGAGTGGTCGACTACGAAACCGAGGACTTCACGGAGCAACCGTTCGATGTCCTGATCGACTGCATTGGTTCGAAGAAGCCCCGCGCGGTGAAACGTGCGCTCTCCAAAGATGGTGTCTGGGTCCTGCTGGGTTCTCAACAAAAGCGTGGCGTCTTTGGACCGTTGGGTCAGATGCTGACCTCGATGGCTGCGATGTCGATCGCGCGACAGTCGTTGGTGGTCTTCATCGCTGAAGAAACGGTGCCTCGCCTCGAACGGCTTGCGCAGTTCATGGCGGAGGGCAAGATTCGCACCGTCATCGATCGAATCGTGGTGCTCGATGTCGTTACCGGCGCCTTCGATTACCTCGCAACATCCCGCGCGCAGGGAAAGGTTCTGATCCTTCCCGGACACTGAAACGGGTCGAAGTGGTGAAGTTGTACGAGGTGGATCCGTACACTTTGCGTCATGTCGATTTCACTTCCCCTCACATCGGAGTCGGTGTTGTGCAGCCATTTTTCTCGGCTGAATGGAGTCGACCCCGGTGGTACGGCGCTCGCTCCAGCCGTGGTCGTTCTCGTCGAAGTCTCTGAGCCCTGGCCGAAGCCGGTCGCGAAACACGATGGGCTGAAAGCGCTGGTTGTGGCAGCGCAGGCGCATCCAGAACAGGTCCGGCTTCTCGCAGCGATCCCACACGACAGTGAGAGCCCGAGGGTCATCGCGTTTCGGCCGGCGGTTGGTGGGATGACTCGAGCCGAGCTCCCTCTCGGCGACGACCCTGTCGGAGCGCTGCTCGCGGTGCTCACCGAATCCGAGCCACTCGACGTGCCGATCGAATCCGAAGCCGCTCGCACCCTCCTCGTGTGTACCCAGGGTTCGCACGACATTTGTTGTGGTGGGGACGGTGTCGAGTTTGCAGATTCGCTTGCGTTCGCCCGGCCCGACATCGAGATCTTCCGAGTGAGCCACACCGGTGGACACCGGTTTGCGCCGACGGCAATGTCCCTGCCGGACGGGCGTATGTGGGCCTACCTCACCACCGAGCTGGCCGAAGACATCGTCGATCGACGCGGGACTGCGGATCTGCTGGCACCTCTGTGCCGTGGCTGGTGGGGGGCTCCGACCGGTCCTGCCCAGGTCGCGGAGCGAGCAGTGTTTGCCGAACTTGGATTCGAAGCTGACTTGGCGCAGCGAACCGTCCAAGTTGACAACGACGGGTCGGACGTGGCTGTTCACGTGGGTGACGATGTCTTCGATGTACAGGTTGGGGTCGGCCGCGAGGTACCAACGATCGCCTGCGGAGCGCTCGGGGGTCAGCCCATCAAGCCCGGACGCGAATGGGTCGTCCTCAGCGGCCCAACGAAGCGCTGACATCGGGTTCCTGAGCGCGATTCAGCAGGGGCGCTTTCGCCTACGATGACCCGCATGGACCGACGACGAATTGCCGTTTCACCTGTTTCGCGACCTGCGATGTTCGAGGCGATGGTCGAGGCCGTGATCGCGGGCGGAGGAGAGCCGGCTCCGATTGCCGAGGCGTCCGCTCTCATGTGGGCTGATCCGGCGGCGGCGACCGAGTTTCCGCTCGCAGTCGCTGGGGCACCAGAGCTCGAATGGGTGCAGCTGCCATACGCCGGTATCGAAAAATTCGCTGCCAACCTCGATCCATCACTCATCTGGACCTGCGGCAAGGGGGTGTACGCCGAGCCCGTCGCTGAGCACGTCATTACGCTGACGCTCGCGGCGTTCCGTGATCTGCACATCTCGATTCCAGCCTCGTCCTGGCCAGCACAAACTGGTCGCAACCTCCTCGGAGCGCGGGTGACCGTCATCGGCGCTGGAGGTATCACCGAGTCGCTTCTTCGTCTTCTCGAGCCGTGGAACACCACCACGACAGTTGTACGAAGGTCCTCGACTCCAATGCCAGGAGCTCATCGCACGGTCCTCATTTCTGATGTCCACGATGCGATCGCCGATGCCGACGTCGTCGTCCTAGCGGCCGCGCTCACCGCCGAGACTCACAACCTGGTTGATGCGGCCTTCCTCGACGCCATGAACAGCGATGGATGGCTCGTCAACGTCGCACGCGGCGGTCTTGTCGAAACCGATGCGCTCGTCGCGGCCCTCGACGAGGGCAGCATTGCGGGTGCCGCGCTCGACGTGACCGAGCCCGAACCCCTGCCAGACGGCCATCCACTCTGGGACATCGAGCAGTGCATCATCACCCCACACGTGGGCAACACACCCGAGATGGGGCTGCCCCTCATCGCTGAACGTGTTCGCCAAAATGTCGTCCGATGGATTGCCGGCGAGGACCTGATCGGTCTCGTCGACGTCGAGGCGGGGTACTGAATCTCTCGCTCGATTCAGGCAATCTGCAAACGAGCTCCCTCCGCTAGGATCGCCAGCACATGGGCGACTATCACCAATTCGGACCGATCACCACGCTGCACAAGCTGTCGGCGCGCAGTATCGAGAGTCTCGAGGCAGACCTTGTGTCGTGGTCGGCTACTCGGCCGATGTCGCTCGTGATCCCGGCGCTGTACAGCGAGCTGGAGGGCCCGGCGCTCTCCAACATCGTCGACGAACTGTCGCAGGTGCCGTATCTCAGCGAGGTCATCGTTGGCATCGACCGTGCGGACGAGGCCCAATTCGACCATGCCAAGGAGTTCTTTGGCCGACTGCCACAGCGCACTCGGTTGTTGTGGAATGACGGTCCGCGGCTTCGTGAGCTCGACGAAGAGTTTGATGCGCTCGGTATTGCGCCCAATCAACCAGGCAAGGGTCGCAACGTCTGGTACTGCATGGGGTATTACCTGGCCTCCGGCCGGGCCACCTCGGTCGCGCTGCACGATGCAGATGTGCTCACGTACAAGCGAGAAATGCTCGCCCGGCTTCTCTATCCGGTTGCCCATCCGACTTTCGGGTATGCGTTCTCGAAGGGGTACTACTTTCGCTCCGACGGAGAGAAGCTCAATGGTCGAGTCTCGCGGCTCATGGTCGCCCCGCTGCTTCAGGCATTGCGGGTCACGCTCGATCACAGCGACGAGTATCTCGAGTTTCTCCAGAGCTTCCGGTACCCACTTGCCGGCGAATTCGCGATGCACCAGAACGTCGTCCGCAACATGCGATTCCCCAGTGACTGGGGCCTCGAGATCGGCGTGCTCAGCGAGCTCTACCGTCGATACACACCACAGCGGATCTGCCAGGTCGACATCGCAGGCGCGTATGACCACAAACACCAGAGCGTGTCACCCGAAGATGCCGAGCGTGGCCTCCACAAGATGTCGGTCGACATCGCCAAGGCGTTGTTCCGAAAACTGGCCATCGACGGTGAGATCCTCACCCCGGAGACCTTCCGCACGATCAAGGCCAGCTACTACCGAACGGCACTGGACCATGTCGATCGGTATCACAACGATTCGGTGATCAACGGGTTCGAGTCGTACCGCCATGCGGAGGAGACGATGGTCGAGATGTTCGCGCAGACGATCATGGACGCCGGTGATCACTTCTTGAACAACCCGATGGAAACGCCCTTCATTGCGAGCTGGGCCCGCGTCATGAGCGCCATGCCTGACGTGTTCGAGCGCCTCAGCGCGGCGGTCGAAGCCGACAATCAATAAAACGTCGGGACCCTACTGGACCGACTCTGTGGGGTTGAAGGAGCCCGTGATCCGCTTGAGCAACAACACCGCAACGAGCGAGACCGCTCCAGCGACGAGCGCGCCGTACAGGTTGGCCCACACCGCTCCATAGAGGTCACCGATCACGCCGGTGATCGGGCCGCCGATCGGTGTGCTCCCGAGGAAGATCACACCGAGCAAGGCCAGCACCCGGCTTCGAATCTCTGGGCGAGTCCTCTGCTGCACGATGACGTTCGACGAGTTGAGAAACGACGTCAGCCCGATGCCCATGGGTACGACGAGAATGAACGCCACGATCGTCGACGTTGCGAACGAGAAGGCGGTCATGGTGATCGCGAGAAGTGCGCCGCTCGCATACATGCATCTGTGCGAGACCACGACCAGCCTGGCGACCAGGAGAGATCCGATGACGTTGCCCACGCTCAACGCCGAGAGCAAATACCCGAACAACGAGTCTTCTTCGCCCAGGCGGTCGGTGATGAGCAGCGGAATCTGCACACTCGTGTTGAAGGAGAAGGTCGACACGAGTGCGAACGACACGATCGTGACGCGAAGCACGGGATCGCTCCAGACCTCCGTGAGGCCATCTCGGATCGGCGTCGCCGACTTCTTGGCTCGTTTGAGCAGGTGGAACTTCGATTGATCCATCGATTTCATGGCAAACAAGAAGACGAGAAAGGTCGCCCCGTTCAATAGAAAGACCCAGCCTGTCCCAAGCAACCCAGCCACGAGCGCACCGGCCGCCGGACCGAAAATGCGAGAGCCCGTCATCACCGAAGTGCTGAGCGACAGAACGTTGGCGAGCTGGTCGCTTGGTACGAGCTCGGTGATCATCGTGCGGCGGGTTGGGTTCTCGAAAGCGGTGAGCGTCCCCAGTATCAGCGTCATTCCATACAGAACCGGAATCGATTCGAGGTCCAAGAAGTCGACAGATGCGAGCGCGAGAGCGTGAAGCCCCATCGTCGCCTGGAGCTGCATCGTCGTCCGATGCCGATCGATGCGATCTGCCACCGCACCGGCGTAAAGACCAAGCAGCAACAGGGGCAAGAACTGGCACGCGGTGATGATCCCGAGCTCGAGACCTCCGCCCCCGAGAGATCGGACGAGCAAGATGACCGTGGTCAGCTGGGCCCACGTCCCCGCGTGGCTGATCGCCAAACCACCGAAGAAGATGCGTACATTGCGCTCCTTGAACGAGCGCAAGGGGTGGCCGGTGTTGCTCAGCGTTTACGCCGTTTCGATGGTGCGGAGACCATGCGGCCGTCCGACTTCCCGGTGATCTTGATGACGCCTCGAGCTTCGGCGGCGGTCACGAAGCTGCCGAAGTTGCGGTAACCGAGGTTTCGTTCCGAGAAGTCCGGGTCTCGTTTGCGAAGCGCTGTCTTGAGCCCGGTGAGTGCGATCGGGCCCTCTTCGGTGACCAGCGTGCTGAGCAGCTCGTCGACCTGAGTTGCGCTGGTGCCGCTGAGTGAAACCTCCGGGTCTCCCGTGCCGCTGAGTTCGACGAGCCCCTTGTCGGCAAGGCTCGCGAGCAGCCCGGTGAAGTTCCGGAACCCCAGTTCGGCTTCGGAGAACGTGGGATCCTTGCGCAAGAGCGCTCGTTTGAGCGTCGACGATCGAACGGTGCTCGAGCTCGATGAGAGCCCCGCGAGGGTGCTGGTGACGATACCGATCTCGGACCTTGCCCTCGGGAGATCTTCGCTCTCGGGTGAACCCGACGGACTCTGCGCATCAGGTTCGTCGGTGTCGGACACCAGATTGTCGTAGAACATGAACTCGTCGCAGGCGGGCGGCAGAAGCTTGGAGGTGGACTGTCGCACACCGACGCCGATCACCTGTCGGTCGAGCTCGCGAAGCTTCTGCACCAGCGGACTCAGGTCGCTGTCGCCCGTGCAGATGACGAAGGTCGAGATGTAGTCACGTTCAAGCGCCAACTCGATGGCGTCGATGGCCATCTTGATGTCGGCGGCGTTCTTCCGACTGCCACCCATCTTCTGTGGAATGTCGATGAGTTCGACCTGGTGCCGGGTGAGCATGCGTCGATCGCTGTCGAAGTACGACCAGTCCGCATACGCCTTGCGCGTGATCACGCGACCTCGTTCGGCGAGTGCGTCCGCGACCGGTCCGAAGTCGAACGGTCGACCGAGATTCTCTCGGGCCCCGATCGCCAGATTCTCGTAGTCGAGGTACACGGCGATTCGTGGTTCGTGGTCGTCAGATGCCATGCCACAGCCTCGCAGGCTTATGAAGGGCGTGCTGCCATGGCGCAAAGAGTCAGTCGATCAACAACCAGAAGGCCTCGTACGGCGCGATCGCGTCGCCGATTCGCACCGTTGCGCCTGTCCGGAGACAACGCCGTTCGTCGCCGTCGAACGCATCGGTCGACAACACATGCGGTTCGTCGCCCACGTTGCATATGACCGTGATCGACTGCGCTCCGTCTGGCGACGTTCGGTCGATTGCCAGTGCACCTCCGAGATCTCGTAGCTGTTGCGCTCCCTCGGGGTGAAAGGCTGCATGTCTGCGGCGAAGAGCGGCTCGTTCGATCAGACCAGCAGACAAACGCCCTTGCCAGCTTCCATCGCCGACCTTTGGCACGTCGGCGAGATCGACTCTCCCGCGATTGATCGACCGACGTATCCCGTCGGCCTCGACCGCAGCCAGGTCGTTGGTCGTGGCCATCAGCGAGTTGATGTAGATGGCGGGAACCCCCGCAACAGCGAGAACAATCGTGTGCAGCAGGAGGATTCGTTGCACCATGAGCGGATCACCGGGACCGCCAAACAGATCGGGGAACGATACGTTCAGCTCATAGGGGAGTGGCACGCCGTTTCGATCGTAAGTGCCGTGCAATCCGCCACGCGAGTGCGCGAGGTCGACGAGTCCGTCGATCTCCTCGCTCGTGAGAAAGCCTTCCGCAGGCCGAACGCCGATGCCATCGTGTGACGCGAGGAAGTTGAACAGAGTGGTGCCGGGAGGTGGCGGGGGAGCCGTTGCCATCCATTCGACGAGCCGGTCGGCGCGACTATTCAGCACGGCATCGATCGCGAGCGGGGGGAGCGTGAAGTTGTAGATCAGGTGGGCCTCGTCGCTCTCACCGAAGTACGTCCGATTCTCGCGATCTGGCACGTTGGTTTCGGTGATGATCGAGACCTCAGGCGCCCGCGCAGTGAGCAGCGTGTGCAACATCTTGACCATCTCGTGCGTCTCGGGGAGGTGGATGCTCGGTGTTCCCGGAACCTTCCATATGTAGGCAACGGCGTCGAGGCGCAGGAGGCGTGCTCCGCTTCGAATATAGAGATCGATGATGCGGAACATCTCGGCCACGAGATCCGGATTGCTCCAGTCGAGGTCGACCTGGTCGTCGCTGAAGGTCGTCCAGACATGTCGAACTCCTCCAGCGGTTTCGAACGGTGTCAGCAACGGAGAGCTCCGAGGTCTCACGACGTCTTGAAGATCTGCCGACGGGTCGATCGTCTTGATGAAGGAGCGACCAGGTTCCTCGTCGGCGAGGAACTGCTGGAACCACTCCGACTTCACCGAGCAGTGGTTGAGAACCAGGTCGAACATCAAACTGACATGCTCGGCGAGGTCCGCCATGTCGGCCCAGGAACCAAGGTTCGCATCCACGGCGGTGTAGTCGATGACCGAGAATCCGCGATCGGAGCTGTACGGGCTGAACGGCAGCACGTGCACGATCGAGATCGCGTCAGCGAGGTCGATGCTGACCAATGACGTGAGCGCCCGCAGCGGCGCCTCGGCCCCCGACACGATCGAATCGCCGTAGGTGATCAGCGCGACGTCTCGTTCGCTCCATCTCTCGGCAGGTTCGGGAAGCTCTTCGGCCAAATCGATGCCGATCGCATCGATGAACTGCGTTGCGATGTCGGGGTCGCGCACACCCCAGATGGTTTCGATGTGGTCGAGGACTCGTTCACGCAAGTTTTCGTTCGACACATGAGACACGGGGAAACCATAGGCAGCGCATACTTGGGTGTGCGCGATACGGGGCTACCGATCGAAGAGGTCATCGACGATGTGAGGGGAGCGCTGTCTACGCGGGGGCTCGGAGTGTTGACGGCCGAACCTGGGGCCGGAAAGACGACTGTCGTGCCGATCCGCCTGTTGGACGAATCGTGGATGACCGGAACGATCCTGCTACTCGAGCCGCGTCGGGTTGCTGCGAGAGCTGTGGCGCGCCGAATGGCGTCGCTACTCGATGAACAGGTCGGTGACACGGTCGGTTGGCGCACACGCGATGACACGAAGGTTGGTGCGAACACGAGGATCGAGGTGATCACCGAGGGGATCCTCACTCGACGTCTGCAGCGAGACCCAACACTGCCGGGCGTTTCCGCAGTCATCTTCGATGAGTTCCACGAGCGGTCGGTGCACGCCGACCTCGGACTTGCGCTCTCGCTGGAGGTCGTCGAGTCGATCCGTCCGGACCTCCGGCTCCTCGTGATGTCGGCAACGATCGACGCGGAGGCGGTCGCCCGGTTGTTGTCGATCGAGCAGCCCGCTCCGATCATCGAGTGTGCGGGGCGGACCCACCCAATCGATGTCCGATGGCGGCCTCGGAAACCTCGCGACAAGATCGAACGTTCGGTCGCAGCGGTCGTCGAGGACGCGCTGGCAGAACCGGGCGATGTTCTCGTGTTCCTCCCTGGGGTCGGCGAAATCCGTCGTACCGTCGCCGAACTGCACCGTCGAGTCGACGCCACTGTCCTTCCGCTCTACGGCGCATTGCCAGCCGACGAGCAGGACGCCGCTCTGCGGGTCATTCCCGGTCGGCGTCGGGTGGTTGTTTCGACCGATGTCGCGGAGACTTCTCTGACCGTTGATGGCATTGGTTCGGTGGTCGATGCGGGACTGGCACGCAGGCCTCGATATGACCCAGCATCCGGATTGTCAAAGCTGGTCACCGTGAGTCATTCGAAGGCGTCCGCTGACCAGCGTGCCGGGCGCGCTGGACGGCTTGGCCCAGGGGTTGCCTTTCGGCTGTGGTCCAAGATGGAGCACGCCAGTCGGCCCGCCCATCATCAACCGGAGATTCTGCAGATCGATCTGGCCAGCGTTCTGCTCGAGTCACTGGCCTGGGGCGCCGGTGGGCCGGAAGCGCTGCGTTTGCTCGACCCTCCGTCGGAAGCTGCGATCTCTGAAGCGCTCGACGTTCTGGTGATGCTCGGCGCCGTCGACGCCGAGGACCGGCGAATCACGCCCGATGGCCGGGCCATGCTCGCGCTGCCGCTCCATCCGAGGCTGGCTGCGATGGTGGCGGCCGTCGGCGATGGACCTCTCGGATGGCCGGCGGCGGTTTTGGCATCGTTGCTCGAAGAGCGAGATGTGATCACCGGTCGTCCGTCGGAGCGGCCGGTCGACCTCTGGGCCCGAGTGCAGCTCATTGTCGATGAGTCAGCACACCACGGGGATGCGGACCGTCGAGCGGTGCGATCCGTACGGCAGCGATCGAGACAGCTGATCAAACGGACTGGCGCCAGAGAGAGCGTCGTGTCGGTCGACGACATTGGCCGCTCTCTCGCGCTGGCCTATCCAGACCGAATTGCGCAGAAGCGTGCCGGCCAAGGAGGGCGATTTCGGCTTCGAAATGGGATGGGTGCCGAGGTCGACCGTGCGGACCCACTTGCGCATGAAGACATGATCGTCGTGGCTGAGTTGGCTGGAGACAAACGAAACGTGCGGGTTCGCCTCGCCGCAGGAATCGATGCGCTCGATGTGGAGCTCGGTTTCGCTGCGGAGATGACCGAACGAACCTTCTTCGGGTGGGACGACGAGCGCGATGATCTGGTGCAGCGAGTCGAGCGACGTTTGGGCGCCCTCGATTTCGGGACACACAACCAGACCGTCGAGCCTTCGCCGGAAGTGGTCGACACGCTTGTCGAACACCTCGTGGCCACGAAGCTGGATGCCTTGCCCTGGACAAAGAAGACGAGAACGTTCCAAGCTCGCGCAATTTTGGTTTGCTCACATCGCAGCGAACTCGACTCGCGAACCATCACAGACGAGGCATTGCTCGAGCGAGCACCGGAGGTCTTTGCCCAATGGTTGTCGGACGCGACCGGTAGGGCAGATATCGACCGTCTCGATCTACTGACGATTCTCAAGTCGGAGCTCGGCTGGGACGTCGTCGACACGATCGAGCGGTTGGCGCCAACGCATGTGACCTTTGCCCGCGGTCGTCGCGTGGAGGTCGATTACCTCGCAGAATCGCCCCGCGTCTCCGTCCGAGCGCAGGACGCATTTGGCACGACGGTCACTCCATCCATCGTCGACGGACTGGTGCCGATCACCGTCGAACTCCTCTCGCCGGCGAGCAGGCCGATTCAGATCACGTCCGATCTCGCTGCCTTCTGGAAGGGCAGTTGGTCCGAGGTCCGCAAGGACATGGCCGGTCGATATCCCAAGCACGAATGGCCCGAGGATCCCGAAGCCGCTTCGCGCTCCTGATCGCTGCTAGAAAAGTGAACATGCAGGTAGTCGTCACGTACGAGTCGCGGACAGGAAACACGAAGAAGGCAGCCCAACTCGTGGCCGGTGGCCTTCGCAGCGCGGGAGCCGATGTCACGTTGGCCGCCATCGATTCGGTGGGTCTCGGCGAGCTGGCTCGCGCCGATCTGGTCGTCGTGGGCACGTGGTGTGGCGGTCTCTTCTTCTTCGGTCAGCATCCGGGTGGAGCGGGCAAGATCGCGGGTGAACTTCCAGACTTGTGGGACAAAGCCACGTATTCATTCGTGACGTACGCGCACAATCCGGGCAACGCTGCCCACAAGCTCGGCGAAATTCTGGAAGCGAAGGGCTCGGTGAACCTCGGGGCGGGTTCGCTGCATCGAGACAAGCTCGAAGAAGACGTGGCCGCATTCGTCGACGAGATCATCGACGAGTTCGCGTCCACCTGAGAAGGCGATCACCCTTCGCTGGTGGGGGTGACGAGCGACTCGAACTCGGCCTCGCCGTCAGTGATTCCGATGACTCGGTACGAGCGGTCAGAGGTTTGTGATCCACCTTCGACCAGCGACAGCGAGCCGCTGACGACATCTGTCGGCATGCGCCGCATGCTCTCGCTGAGACGACTGGCTCCCACCGATCCTTCGCGTTGCGCTGCGATCGACAACATCGCGATCGAGTCGGCGGCCACCACATCCACGGCGGTCGCATCTGGGCCCACTGCGTCGAGTAGATCTCGCACGGCTTCCGCGGGGTCGTCTCCGTGTCGACTGGCAGGAGAGATCAGGAACACATCGTTCACCGAGTCTGGCCACAGCTGAGTGTCGGCAAACCACGGCACCACCACGGGCTGATCAAGACCGACCTGTCGGAGTGCGGCGACGACATCGCCCGTCGATGGCGGTAGGGCGCAGAGGACGATCACATCCACCTCGGAGAGTAGAGGGCCAGATGTTTCCACGATGGCGACAGGATCGTCGACGAGTTCGGTGAAGGTGATCGATCCGCCCAGGGCCAAGTCAATTTCGGCCAGCTCGGACTCGACGTCGACACAGGTCGTTTCGACATCGTCGATGAGGTCCGAGCGAATGGTGGCGACACTGCGTGGGTCGAGTTGTTCGGACCACGCGGCGATCGCAGCTGGCGCGTCGTGCATCCCTGCCAAATCGATGAACATCGGGGAGGACGACGTGAGCGTTGGTGTCGGCAGGGTGACACATGCGGTGATTGCGAGCATCCCGTTGTCCACCGCCGCGTCAACGATCGATGGGACGCTGGCGTCGTCGCACAACGCTGCGATGACGGTGACACCGCGTCCGGCGAGCGTCGAGACCGCGGCTTCGACGTCAGATACCTCGTCGATTCTGATGATTTCGATTTCGACTGCTGCACCCGTGGCGACCGCTGTCGAGGCCTCGGTCAGAACCTGTGCCAGTCGCTCATCTCGTTCGGCGGTCGGGGCGTTCGTGTTCACGATCGCGCCAAGCTTCACGGTCAAGACGCCGGCAGGTCCCGTCGCGGTCGCTGGGTCGACTGGGATCGGGTCAGGGGCGAGGGTTTCTGACGAGCAGCCGAGCAATGCCATCCCGACGGACGCAGAGAACAGAACCGGCCAGCCTCGCGAGTTCAGCATGTGGCGTTGCCGTCGACCGGAGCAGGTCGATGAAGCACCGCAGCACTGATATTGATCGAGAGAATCGGGTCGGACTCACCGTCTGGTCCGTCGCCCAGTGCCCCGACACCATCGGCAATGAGGCTGAACTCGATTCCGTCGGGCGCTGGCCAGAGCAACGACAGCATCGCACCATCCTCGACGCGGCGGTGCACACCTCGACCGAATCCGCGCACGATGACGACTGGCTCGCCGTGCTCGATGCGTGCCAAGACATGGTTGACCCGTGCCGACCCGTCGGCCGAGCTGTACAGCAGGAACGGGGTGGTTCCGTAGGGCTCTGCGACTGCGGAAAGATCGTTGGGGTCTACTGCATGGCTCATGCACAAAGCCTGTCACATCGCCAGCGCGCAGAACAGGTTCGCGCGGTTCGCGCTCTCCGAGCTTTTTGGGGCGCCGTAGCGTGTGACAGTGGTCTCGAAGTGACAAAATTGCTACGCAAGGTAGGACTGAATAGTCAATCGACCACTCGTCGTGGAGTGGGTTTCGACTGGTCTTGTGTCGAAACACCAGAGAGTGAAAGACTTCTTGCCAACGGCCTTGGCTGTTCGGAATGGCGGCACTGGAGAACAACGGATAGACGTGGTTGTACGAGGCGAACTCCCCGACGAAAAGAATCGACGTGGCGGCCCAGGTTGGTGGATGGACCTGGACGGTCTTTGGCGCGCCCCTGAAGAGTGGCCCGAGGACTATCCGCCCATCGCCGGATGGCTCCGCGACGAGACGGGGCGCTGGCGTGCGCCCGACGACGGGCAAGCGCCACGTGACCTGCTCCCTGCGGTGTGGGTTTCCCAGAGCGCTGAAGAGTCGCCACCCGTCCAGACCCTGTCCCGCCAGGCGCAAGCCGACCGGCGCGCCATGTACACCGTCGCCGGCGTGGTGGCTGGAGCGTGTCTGCTCCTCGCTGCGGCAATCGTCCTGATTGCGCAAGCGGGTGCATCTGCGCCGGATGAAGGTCCTGACTCCGATGTTCCCGACGTGGTCTTCGCGGCGGAGACCGACGAGGACAGGCTGGACAAGCTGCGTGAGCTCGCTCTCGCTGCCCCCGCAATTGCGCGTCAGAGCCTGGACGAGATCCCCGAGACGACGCCGGAGTCCGACACGGAGGCCTTTGACCCCGCCAACTGGGTCTTCGAAGAAGACGGCTGCCTCGATCTGGCAGAACAGGTGCTCATCGCTCGATCCCGGATCCCCATCGTTTGGGCAGACCAGCTCGAGTGTGTGCCCGACCGGGGTCAATGGGTCGATCGTTATCTCGACACGACACTCACTCGCACACTCGAGGCTGATGTCGTCGCCCTCGTTCCCCCCTCCGTGGTCCACGCCTCCGGGGGTGCCCTCTGGTCGCCCGCCACTCGCCAGGCCTATGTCTCCGATCAGCGCCATGGCGCCACGTTGCAGATCGTCTCGGCTGGCGCTGGTTACAACCCGCGGGCACAAGATCCCGCGGCCTGGAAGCCGAGCTCTCGAGAGATCTGGTGTGCGTACGCCGTTGACTGGATTTCGGTGAAGACACACTGGCAACTCACGGTGAACAGCGACGAGCGAGCGGCGCTCACCGAGATGCTCGACACGTGTGACTCGCCGAACAGCCTTGGTGCAGATCCACAGACGGTGGTTTCCGATCGCCTGGTTGCGCCAGAGATCGAGCTCATCGTCGCGCCGGAGTAGCCGTCTTCGCCCGGTTGTCGGGGCGCTGTCTCTGGTCGATCATTTCGATCGGGTCGGTCGAAGCCCCATGCTCGGCGATCCAAACGGTACGGTTTCCGACGTGCACAAACCACCCCCCAGATCGCCATGAGTCTTCCCGAGCATCGACGGCTCATCGACGACTATGACTCCTGGACTGCCTGGGGTCCGTATCTGGCAGAGCGCGCCTGGGGAACCGTCCGCGAGGACTACAGCGCCAACGGCGACGCGTGGAACTCGTTCACGTATGAAGACTCCCGCAGTCGTGCCTATCGGTGGAACGAGGACGGTCTGTGCGGGTTCTCCGACCGGGATCAGCGCTGGTGTCTGGCCCTCGCCCTGTGGAACGGACGTGACCCCCACCTCAAGGAGCGATTGTTCGGACTCAACGGGCATGAAGGAAACCACGCGGAAGACGTCAAGGAAGAGTGGTGGTACCTCGACGCGACACCAACACATTCCTGGGGTCGAGCCGTGTACGCGTATCCGCGCACCGAGTTTCCTTACGACGAACTTCGACAGCGAAACGCAGAGCTCGATCGGCTGGTCCCCGAATACGAGCTGCTCGACACCGGGGTATTCGACGACGGTTGGTGGGACGTAGACGTCGTCCATGCCAAGAATGCTCCCGACGATCTGTGCGTGCAGATCACCGTCACGAACACGTCGTCGGTTCGAGACACGATCCACATTCTGCCCACTGCCTGGTTCCGCAATCGCTGGAGTTGGGGCCGCAGCGTCGACGGGGGAGTTCCCAAGGAGTCGGCGCCGGTCTTGTCTGCCGCCGAGCACGGTGGGCTCACGCTCGACGAAGCAAACACCGGCCGTTTGGAGCTCACGTGCAGCGCCGGAGCACAAGTCCTCGTGTGCGAGAACGAGACGAATCGACCGCTGGTCCATGGCGAAGCCGCGACGACGAAGTTCCCGAAGGACGGAATCAACGACCATGTGGTGAGAGGCGCCGCCACCGTCAATCCGGAGCAGAAGGGAACCAAGGGTTCGTTGTGGTTCCGATTCGATGTCGAGCCAGGTGAGAGCGCACAGGTTCGGGTCAGGTTGGCGCCGACGGCACGCTCGGTGGGTGACGAATTCGAGCGGGTGCTCCGCGCCCGCAAGGATGAGGCAGACCAGTTCCATGATGACGTCGCTCCGGCCGGAATCTCCCCGGAGCGTCGAGCCATTACGCGGCAAGCGCTGGCGGGCTTGTTGTACTCGAAACAGTGGTACCACTTCGATGTCGACCAATGGCTTGATGGAGACCCCGTCTCGGATCCGCCACCCGAGTCCCGTCGATACGGGCGCAACAACCGCTGGCGTCATCTCAACAACGCCGACGTCATCGCGATGCCCGACACCTGGGAGTACCCCTGGTATGCCGCTTGGGACACGGCCTTTCACTGTCTGCCCTTCACCCTGGTAGACCCGACCTTCGCCAAGGCACAGCTCATTCTTCTGGGGCGTGAGTGGTACCAGCACCCAAATGGGCAGCTTCCCGCGTACGAGTGGAGTTTCAGCGACGTCAATCCGCCGGTGCAGGCATGGGCCGCGCTTCGGGTCTTCGAGCTCGATGGTGGGTGGGACACTCACTTTCTCGAACGGGTGCTCCACAAACTCATGCTCAACTTCACATGGTGGGTCAATCGCCGCGACGTCGACGGAAACAACCTGTTCGATGGTGGCTTCCTCGGTCTCGACAACATCGGGCCTTTCAACCGATCCGAAGGGCTCGGCTCTGGGCGTCTTGAACAAGCCGACGCCACGGCGTGGATGGCGATGTATGCGCTCGACCTACTGGATATCTCGCTTCGGCTGAGCAACGACCAACCGTCGTACGAAGACCTCGCGACGAAATTCGCTGAACACTTTGCGTACATCTCGACAGCCATGAACGAGCACGACCTCTGGCACGAGGACGACGAGTTCTACTACGACAAGCTTCGCATCGGCGACGAGTCGATACCGATCGCCGTGCGGTCGATGGTTGGGCTGATTCCGATCTTCGCCACCCGAATCGTGTCGGCGGCCAATCTCGAGCGGTTGCCGGAGTTTGCTGGGCATCTGCGGTGGTTTCGAGAGAACAAGGCCGAGTTCTCGACCCACATGCACACCAATGAGAACGGAGACGTGCTGCTCTCCCTGGTGAGTCCCGACCGGTTGTGTCGCCTTCTGCAATCGGTACTCGACGAGGAGGAGTTCCTCTCGGCATACGGACTGCGCGGGTTGTCCAAGCGACATCTGGACGAGCCCTACAGCCTCTCGGTCGACGGGCAACACTTCTCGGTTGGATACGAACCTGGTGAGTCTCCGAGCGATCTGTTCGGCGGCAACTCCAACTGGCGCGGCCCGGTCTGGTTTCCGCTGAACTACCTACTGATCGAATCACTTCGTCGTTTCGACTATTGGGCCAGCGGTGAACTGACCGTCGAGTTTCCGAAGGGTTCGGGAAACAAGCTGAGCCTCGGTGAGGTTGCCGATCAGCTCGGGGAGCGCCTCGTACGTCTGTTTGAAGTCGATGACGACAGCGGCGTACGTCCCGCCATGGCCGAGCACGAGCTGTATGCGCCAGGCGGCGCATGGCACGATCGGCTGTTGTTCCACGAGTACTTCCATGGGGACACCGGCAGAGGCCTGGGTGCGAGCCATCAAACGGGTTGGACGGCACTTGTCGCCGCGTTGACCACCAACTCGGCAGTACCGCTGGGCCGTCGACGACAACGCCGCGACACGTAACTCCACAAGAGGGCTGGGACGGTTAGGGAGCGCGCCCTATGTTCTTTTGTCAGGGCCTGTTACAAAATGTCGAAGGAAAAGGGAACCAAACCGGGCCGCTGAGCGTCTAGTGGGTAGCCGAGACAAGGAAATTTGAGATGGATGAGCAAGCGGAGCTAGTCGACATCGAGTTGAAAGCGGCCGAACCAGACTCCACGAAGAGTCGATTGTTCGTCATGCTCAGCGGCGGCGCGCTTGTGGCCGCGCTACTTGCTGGCGCGTATGTGGCGACGTCTGACGAGGCCACCGAGGTGGCCGTGGCCACCGAACCAGCCGACGAGTCCGAGGAAGCTCAAGACCAGGACGCACCAAAGTCAGAACCCACCGTCGCTGACGAGGTTTCGGTCGAGCGTTCCCCCTCGACGACCGTGGTGCATGCCGGCGACGAGGAAATGGCCGTCGACATGGTCGCAGACTCCGCGTACTACGGCGGAGGCGAGGGATCCATCATCTTTGACGGTTCTCGATACATCGGGATCGGCTACGGCCCATCGGGCCAGACCCTGCGTACGTCGGTCGACGGGATCGAATGGGACGAGCGAGCGTTCCCCGGCCTTCCCCAGAATTCCAACGTCTATCGGCTCGCCGAACACGAGGGCACCGTCGTTGCAGTCGTCGAACAGTGGGAAGCGTTCGAGGAGAGCGAAGATGCTGCAGACCACTTCTTCGGACCACCTGAGGGGCCAAAGCAGTTTCTCGCCAGCTCAACCGATCTCGAGTCCTGGACACTGACCGAGCTGCCCGCCACCAGCGACGATGAGGGCCCGGTATATCGCAGCATCACCGGTCTTGCGCTGGGCGATTCCGGCGTTGCCTTGTTGACGATGACCGAGCCGCACGGCCTCGATGAGATGCGGATCCTGTTTGACGCAGGCATCCTCGACGAGGACGCCCTGGAGAACTATTGCGGCCTCAACTTCTCAGATTCCGAAGCGATCATCGTCCAGAAATGTAACCACCAAGAGGACGAGAGCTTCTGGATGGAGTTCGAGGAGGCGATGAGCGCCGCCGAGACCGATGAAGAGCGCCAAGCGATCGAGCAGGAGTTCGAAGAGAACTATGTTGAGGTCGAGCCAGAGGTCATCGCGACGATCGAGCCCGGCGACGCAATCTACGAACAGCTGTCCTCGATCTATGAGGGCCCCGGAGAGATGCCCGACAACAGCGTCCTCACTGGTCCTGTCGCCGGGCCCTGGGTGGAGAAAACACTACCCGTCAGTGGGTATGCGAGCAGTCTTGTCGAGGTCGATGGAGCGTTCGTCGCGGTGGTCCAGCAGTGGCAGGAGACCCCAGACGGCGGACCTGCGCTGGTCGTCCTCCGTTCGACGAATGGAAGCGACTGGGACGTGGCCGATTCGATCCCTGGCGCAGGTCATGGCCTGCTCGCCGTCGCCGGGTCGAATCTCGTGTTGGTCGGTGGTGACGAGCTCGGACAGCCGCAATCCTTTGTTTCGTCAGACGGCGGTGAGAGCTGGGCGGCTGGCACGCTGAGCACCGAGCTCTATGGTGCGTATCCGCAAGCCGTGCATGGCCCCGCCGGCATCGCGGTTGTCATGCGAGGCTCCACCGAGCCGTATCCCGACTTCGGTGGACCTGAGGTGATCACGGTCACCAAGGACGGCTACACGCTGACCATGACGTACTCGAGCGACGGCGGCACCGTCAGCTTGGCCGGTCCGGACGGTGCAGACATCTACTCGCTGACCCAAGAACAATTGTATGGCGAACCAAGTGAGGAGATCGTTCGAATCGGTCGACTGAGCGGTTCGCAGACGTTCCTCGACCCCGAAACCGGCGATGATCTGGTGACGTTCACGAACAGCGACTTCGAGCGAGCCTACGAAGAGATCATGCCCACAGAGCCTGAAGAGGAGATCGCTCAAGGTCTCGAGATCTTGTTCTCGAACGATGGGCAGTCATGGCGTGAGCTGACCGATCCTCGCCTCGACATCGATCTGCGTCAAGGCGACGTGCAGGTTGTTGCCGTCGGTGATGACGAGGTCATCGTGGCTGTGTCCACGTGGAACGAACCTCCCGCCGAACTCTTTGCCTTCGAACGAGAAGGACGTGCGCCATCAGCCGCCGAAGAAGCTGCGTTGAACGAGTGGTTCGAAGTGAACGACGGCGGCCACACGAGCGAATTCTTCACGATTCCCGTCGGCTAAAAGGGTCGAACGACACCTCAAAATTGTCAGCATCGCGCCCGATGGGTGGCGGCGGCACGCGAGGAATCACGGAGAGTTGGCGGAACATGCTCCCTGCACCAATACCGGAAGACGACGCACAGCGTCTTGCCGAGCTCCACGCGCTTGGCCTTCTCGACAGCGGGTCGGAGCCTGCTTTCGAGCGCGTGACGCGACTCGCCCAGCGAATGTTCGATGTCCCCATCGTGCTCGTTTCGCTCATCGACAAAGATCGGCAGTGGTTCTCGTCGAACATCGGTCTCGACGCGACGGAGACCGCACGAGACATCTCTTTTTGCGGGCACGCGATCGCGGGCGACGACGTTTTCGTTGTCAATGATGCCAGCCAGGACGAACGGTTTGCCGACAACCCGCTCGTCGAGGCGGGTCCGAAGATCAAGTTCTATGCAGGAGCGCCGCTTCGGACTCCGAGTGGAGCAGCACTTGGAACCTTGTGTCTGATCGACGGGAATTCTCGACAGCTGACCAAATACGAGTTGGACAACCTCTCCGACCTCGCAGAAATCATCAATGGCGAGATCGCACACAGGTGTCTCGCCAACACGGACTCGCTCACGGGGCTCTTGAATCGTCGCGGGCTCTTTGCTGCGGGATCGCAACTCCTTGCGATCGCGAAGCGAGAGGAGACGCCGATATCGCTCGCCTATTTCGATCTCGATGGCCTCAAGGCGGTCAACGATTCGTTCGGTCACAGATCGGGTGACGATTTGATCTGCGCTGCAGGACGTCTTCTCTCCAATGCGGTGCGAGCTTCTGATGTCGCGAGTCGATTGGGCGGCGATGAGTTCGCCATTCTCTACTACGGGCTCGGTGAAGAGAATTTCGAGCAGCGCCACCAGCGGATCCTGGATGACCTGGAGAGACACAACAGCTCGAGTGTTTTGGACGCGCAGATCTCGTTCAGTGTTGGATACGTGGAGTGGTCCCCCGATGAGACGCTTGCTGACTTGCTTGCTCGCGGGGATGCTGCCATGTACCGCGCAAAGATCGGAAGAAAGCAGAGCACCCCGGACGCGGCGTGAGGTGCGCTCACCAGCTCGAGTCGTATCCGTAGATTTCTCGTACAGGCTGTACGTGGTTGGCTTCGAGTCGAATCTCGACCGCTGCTGGATCGACCAGGCTCGGGTGCTCGGCGCCCATTGCGTTTGCGAGACGACGCAATTCGTGACGTAGCGCGCCTACGTAGTTCGCGAGCCTGACCGACTTGTCGGTCGGGTCGAGGCCCCTTGTGAGCCAGGTGTTCTGTGTGGCGATGCCCGTTGGGCAGTGATCATCGTGGCACTTCTGGGCCTGCACACAGCCGATGGCCATCATCGCTTCTCTGGCCACGCCGACGCCGTCGACGCCCATTGCGAACGCGACCATGGCCTCGGTGGGAAGACCCAGACGTCCCGCCCCGAGAAAGACCATTCGTTCGTGCATCCGTTGCTCTGCAAAGGCGCGGTAGACCTCGGAGAACCCCTGTCGGAAGGGCAAGGCGACGTGATCGCTGAACGCGAGCGGCGCAGCCCCAGTGCCTCCCTCGCCGCCATCGATGGAGATGAAGTCAGGTCCCTTGCCGCTCACGTGCATCTGTTCTGCAAGTTCGATCCAAAACGCCTTCTCGCCGACTGCCGATTTGATTCCGGTCGGTATGCCGGTCTCATTGGCAATCAGCTCGCAGAACTCGATCATTGACGACACATCGTCGAACGCGACATGTCGGCTTGGACTCTTGACGGTCACCCCAACCTCGACGCCGCGCGCCTCGGCAATCTCTGGGGTGACCTTCTTGCCGGGTAGCACTCCACCCAGTCCCGGCTTGGCCCCTTGGCTGAGCTTGATCTCGATCGCCTTGACGTCACACCCCTCGATCGACTCCAGCAACCGATCGAGTGAGAAGGTTCCATCGGAATTTCGGGCGCCAAAGTACCCCGTGCCGATTTGAAACATGATCGGTCCGCCATGGCGATGGTGTTTGCTGATGCCCCCTTCTCCGGTGTTGTGCAAACAGTTGGCCAGCTTGCTACCGCGATTGAGTGCCTCGACAGCCGGGGCCGAGAGAGAGCCGAAGCTCATCGCAGAGACGTTCACCAACGAGGGTGGTTGGAATGCGTGTGCTCGTCCATGGGCCTCGCCGAGCACCTTGCGCATCGGAAGCTGGTCGGCCTGATCATCTGGCGGTGCGGGATGCGGAAAGGCGGCGTGGCGCAGAAGCACGTACCCAGGAACGTTGATGTCGTTGTCGGTACCAAATCCGAAATATGCGTTCTGCTGCTTTGCTGAGGCGTAGATGAAGCGACGCTGATCCCGGCTGAAGGGCAGTTCCTCGTCGTTGTCGGCCACCACGTACTGACGTAGCTCGGGACCGATCTTCTCGATCAGATATCTCAGGTGGCCGACGACCGGAAAGTTGCGCAGGATCGCGTGACGCTTCTGCGTGATGTCGTGGATGGCGAGACCAACGAACAACACGACGATGACTACGAGGGCCCACAACCACCACGGCATGGCTTTGATCGTAGGCTCAATGCAATGTCAGAACTGCTTTCTCTCGCCGAACGTGTTGTCGAACGTGCCGTGGTCGGTGAACAAGTCGAGGCATTTGTCTCCCAGGGCACGTCCACCGAGGTACGGGCGTACAACGGTGAGGTCGAGTCGTTCACGAGCGCCAGCTCGGCGGGAATTGGCATTCGCGTGATCGCGGATGGCAGGGTCGGATTTGCGCACGCAGGAACGCTCGATCCTGACGTCATCACGGAGACGCTGGCGGAAGCTCGCGACAATCGTTCGTTCTCCGAGCCGGATGAATGGGTCGCACTCGCCGAACCCGACGGTGGCACACCGGTGGTGCACGACCACTGGCATGACTCGGTCGCAAGCATGCCCACCTCCGAGAAGGTCGACATGGCGATCGCACTCGAGAAGCGAACCTTGTCACTCGACCCGCGGGTCAGCGGGATCCGTTCGGCCAACTATGCCGACAGCAGCGGTGAGATGGCCCTGGCCACGAGCACCGGAATTCGTGCATTCGACCGTGGTACCGGTGCGCACGTGTCGGTGTCCGCAATGGCCAAGGACGGCGACGAGACACAGATCGCCGGCGGCTACGACGTCGACTTTGGCCCGACGAACCTATCGATCGACAAGGCGGCCGCCGACGCCGTTCACCGGGCCACGAGGCTTCTCGGTGCGCAGCAGCCGAAGTCCCAACGCGTCACCATCGTGCTCGAGCCCAGAATCGCGGCAAGTATTGTAGGCATCACCGTTGGCATGCTCAATGGCGAGCGCACATTGAAGGGTCGCACGCCATTTCTCGATCGTGTGGGCGAGGCAATTGCTTCTCCGTTGCTCACGGTGCTCGATGATCCAACCGACGCACGCTCCTTCGGTGCGACCTCCGTCGACTCTGAGGGGCAGACGTGCCGGCCTCTGCCGCTGATCGACGCAGGGGTGCTTCGCGGCTTTCTGCACAACACCTACACGGGGCGGCGCAGCGGCGAAGGCACGACGGCCAACGCCATCCGTGGATACCGTTCGACTCCCGGTGTGGGCGCCCACGCCATCGTCATGGCACCGGGCTCGGGTTCGCTCGAGGACATCATCGCCGGTGTGGATTTGGGTGTTCTCGTGACCTCGATGAGTGGACTGCACTCTGGAGTGAATGCGATCAGTGGAGACTTCTCCGTCGGCGCTGACGGCCTGATGATTCGCAACGGCGTACTCGCCGAACCAATCCGTGAGGCCACGATCGCCTCGACCGTCCAGAAGATGCTCACCGACGTCGTCGCGGTCGGTGCAGACACCGAGTGGCAACCCGGTGGGTCAGGACCCGTGTCGTTGGCCATCGCTGATGTGTCGATGAGTGGCGCTTGATCAGGCTGGCATGTTCTGCTTCGTAAACGGTCCGGGTTCTTGATCGAGCGAGCCACGATCCGATTGGAAACCATGCGTGCATTCTCGAAGACGTCGCTGATGACCATGGCCGGTGTTGTCGGCCTGATCGTTTTCGCGGCCGCCACCCCTGCCGGCGCCAGCGTGCTTCAAGATGACGTTGCGGTGGAACTCACGATTCTGCAGGCGGTCATACTCGGCCTGGTCGAGGGTTTGACCGAGTACCTCCCCGTCTCGTCGACCGGTCACCTGTTGGTCACCAACGAACTTCTCGGGCTGAACAGCACCGCCGAATCTGAGGCTGCGATCGAGACCTATGCGATCTGTATTCAGGTTGGTGCGATCATCGCCGTTCTCTTCTTGTATTGGGAACGTATTCGCCAGATGCTCGATGGATTGCTCGGTCGAAGCGAGGAAGGTCGCAAGATCCTCACCGCGGTGTTCATCGCCTTTGGATTCACCGCGGTGATCGGCCTCGCTGCAGAGGAAACGGTCAAGGAACGTCTCTTCGGCGTCGGACCGATCGCTGCTGCATGGATCGTGGGTGGCCTGGTCATCCTCGGCCTGTCCAGAACGGGCTGGTTCGACAAGGTAGGTCGTGAACTCGGCACGCTGACCTGGCAAAACGCTGTCGTGATCGGCGTCATGCAGGCGCTGGCGATGTGGCCGGGTGTTTCCCGGTCGATGATCACGATCATCGCCTCGGTCCTGGTCGGACTCTCACTTCGCGCCGCGGTCGAGTTCAGCTTTCTTCTGGGACTTCTGACGCTGTCGGCGGCGACCGCATATGAAGGGCTGCAAGGTGGTGAGGAGCTCATCGATACCTTCGGGATCGGTACGCCGCTCGTCGGGCTCGTTGTCGCCTTCATCTCTGCGATGGCTGCGGTGAAGTGGATGGTGGCCTGGTTGAATGAAAAGGGCTTCGAGATCTTTGGTTGGTATCGAGTGGGCGTGGGAATCCTCGCCCTGATCTTGCTTGCCACTGGTGCGATCAGCTGAGGTCGACGTGATCGACTCGACACCGTCGCACCGACGATTCCTGCTGATCGGACTGCTCTCGGTTTACGCGGTCGCCGCAGTCTTTGGAATTCGGCATCAGCTGAAAGAGCCGTCGTGGGATCCGGTGCTCGAACCCTTCGTTGCGTTCGTCGAAGCCGAACGGGGTTTGTCGTTCTCCGACCCGGTGCACCTTCGGTGGGCAGACATTGCGGCGGAACTGACCGACGAGTTCGAGCGTGATCGCGAGTCCGCATCGGATGAGGAAGAGGCCGACCCTTTCGTCGCGGCGTACGAGCTCCTCGGCCTCATCGAGGTCGACCAGGCCAACTCGGTCAGCGAGAGCGCGGAGGACACCGCGACGAGTCAGGCAGGAGCGTTCTACGACCCGAGACTCGAGACGATTGTGCTCCCCCTTGGAGAAGATCTCGATGCCCTGGGTTTCACGATTGTTCACGAACTCACTCATGCGCTGCAACATCAAAACGGCATGCTCGACTGGCATCTCGAGTCCGCCGACTCCGCGAGCACGCGGACGACGTTGATCGAAGGTGATGCCGAGCGGGTTGCTGGTGCATGGTTTGATCAACTCGATCCGGTGGAAAGGGAACGTTTCCTGACCGCCGCCGGTCGAGATGTCGAACTCTCACAGTTCGATGATCCCGGTAACACGTTCTTCGAGACATCGTTCAACGCGTCCTACGCGCTCGGCCTGCCCGCCGTACAAGCCATCATCGAAGCCGGCGGACAAAAAGAGATCGATCGGCTTCTTCGGTCGAAATCGGCGGGAACATCGGAGCGGCTGCTCGATGTACTGACCGACACGCCAGCGTCGTCTCTCGACGCGAACGAGGTGATTCGTCTCCCAGAGAACGCCACGAGCTCCGACGGTGACATCGGTGCGGTGATCTGGTTCCAAGCGCTCGCCCCTCAGGTGGGGAGTGGAGACGCATTGGATGCGCTGGTTGGATATGACGACGACGCGTTTGTCATCTTCGAGAACCCAGATGGTCGATGTGGCCGGTTCGTGCTCACCTTCGACTCTGCTGATGATGCAAGTGAGTTCTCGCAGATCGTGGGGATGGTTCGCTCATTTGTTGAACCGGAGAGGATCTCCTCCGATGACCTGATGGTCGAGCTCACGCTTTGTGATCCGATCGGGCGTCCAATCGACCAGCGATTTGGCACGATCATGCCGCTCGTCGTGGCCAACGAGATGGCTCTCACTCATCTGCGCGCGGGGGTTTCGGTCGAGGGCGCGCGCTGCGCCTCCCTCGCGCAGGCCGCCACGGTGCCAGCCACCGATCCGCTGAGCAGCTTCGTGGGTTGGGACGAGATCGATCGAGAGTCGCCAGCATTTCTCGGGCGCTGTGGTTCGGCCGTCTTCTCACCCAGCTGAAGGTCGGGATATCTTCGACGTAGCGACTTCCCCTTGCGTGCACTTCCCCAGCTGCAGCGTTTTAGGGATGTGTTGTGTCCGTGTTTTCTAGTCGGCTCCGCGTGGGGCGTTTCTCTCGCCGTCTTCGCCAACCATGGCGATGGTTCCCCTTCGGCCTTCGACTCAGCATTGCTCGTCTGCGCGCCTGGCTGGTTCGACGGCGAGTGGTTCGTCGTATCGCCGTCATGGTGTCCGTCTCTGTCGTCGCCATGACACTCACCGCCATCGTGGGAGAGGCGCGCCGAGTGCAGGACACATGGGGAGTATCCGAGAAGGTCGTCATCGCCGGTGTGGATCTCGAGGTCGGTGACCTGGTCGAAACTGCGGATCTGTCCCTGCACGAGCGCCCGCTGGCCTTCTTGCCGCCCGACGCGCTGGTGGAGATTCCGAGCGACTCAGACGTTGCCGTTCGATCAGTCCGAGCAGGAGAAGTCGTGACGAACCGTGATCTTCGTTCGACGCGCGATGTCCTGACCCTGCCCGCAGGGCATCGTGCGATGAGCCTGCCTCTCGACGCCTCGGTACCGCATCTCGAAGCGGGCAATCTGGTCGAGCTTCACCTGGTCAACGATCGTTTCGGCGACCTCGCAGTCGTAGACGGCCCACAGATGGCCATTCCCGCGTTGGTCGTCGAAGTGACCGCCCAATCGGTCGTGCTCGCCGTTGAAGCGGAGCGGGTCAGCGATGTGGCGGCCACGCAAACCACTGGTCGGATCGTTGTCGCGCTTCGCTGAACCTCGCGGCGTCAGTCAGACGAGGTCGACTTGGCACTCGACGACGATGCCTCGGTCTTGGTCGATGATTCGCTCTTCGACGACGAACTTCCCGAATCAGAACTTGTCGAACTCTCGGAGGAGCTCGACTTTTTTGCGCGGTGGTCGTTCTTGTAAAAGCCCGTTCCCTTGAAACTGATACCGACCTGACCGAAGACCTTCGAAATGTTCTTCTTGGATCGAGTGCCACAGGTCGGGCACTTCGGAGTCGACTCATCGGAGAACGACTGAACCTTCTCGAACTCATCGCCGCATTGCTTGCAACGGTATTGATAGGTCGGCATCGAGCTCGGGCTCCTTTCAGCATCGGCCAAACGGCAGTGAAAGTATCTGGCCAATATCGCCGAACAACAACCTGGGCGCTTCTGTTCCCGCCACCGACCTGGCCTAACATGCACTTGTGTCTGAAACCGTGGTGGGTGTGGCGTTGATGGTTGCCGCATACTTCGCCGGTTCTTTTCCCACAGCGAGCGCTGTCGGTATGTTGTCCGGACACGATCATTCGAAGGAAGGCTCTGGAAACCCTGGAGCGTCGAATGTCTACCGGACGTCCGGTGCTGCGTACGGAATCGTCACCGTGGTGGTCGATGTGATGAAGGGTTTCATCCCGGTTCTCGCCGCGTTGGTCGTGTTGGACAGGCCGTGGGCCGCTGCGGTGTGGGCGGCAGCGACCATTGGACACGTCATTCCGTTCGCCAGGTGGCGAAATGGCGGCAAAGGTGTGGCTACCGGGGGTGGTGGATCACTTCCGCTGTATCCGTATCTCGGCTTGTTGCTCGTCGTCGTCTTTATTGCGGTGGTGAAACTGACGCGCCGGGCATCGGTGGGCTCTCTGGCGATCACAGGACTGCTGGTGGGGGGCGTCGTGGTGCTCCATGAACATCCGATTGAGATCGCTGCGTCGGTCGTCGTGGCCGGGCTGGTGGTCTATCGACACCGGTCGAACATCGGGCGACTCATCTCTGGCGAGGAACTCCCTGTGCGTTGATCGGGAGACGCTGCACCGATTCACTTCAGGTCTGGAAGTCCGCGCCGATCAATCACTGAATAGATTCGACCAGACCAAGACGGTCATGGAGGCATCTCATGTCCACTCGAGTTCGCAAGGCGGTCATCCCAGCCGCAGGCCTCGGCACCCGTTTTCTTCCGGCCACCAAGGCTCAGCCCAAAGAGATGTTGACGATCGTCGACAAGCCGGCGATCCAATATGTCGTCGAAGAAGCGATCGAGGCGGGTATCGACGACATTCTCATCGTGACCGGGACGGCCAAGAAGTCGTTGGAGGACCACTTCGATCGAAACTTCGAACTCGAGACCCTCCTTGAGCGGAAGAACAAACACGCCGAGCTGCAGCAGATCATCGACATTGCAGAGATGGCCACGTTTCACTTCACCCGTCAGGGCCAACCGCTCGGGCTTGGACACGCGGTTCTCATGGCGGAACAACACGTCGGTGATGAACCGTTCGTCGTGTTGTTGCCCGATGAACTGATGACATCACGCGGCGGCACCGTGAAGGCGATGGTCGAAGCCTTCGAGGAGTACGGCTGTTCCAACGTCGCCCTTCGCGAGGTGCCAATGGAGGACGTGAGCAGTTACGGCTGCGCGGCCACCGAGGACGTGGCAGAAGGCATCGTGCGGATCCCGCACATCGTCGAAAAGCCAGCCGTGGCGGATGCGCCGTCGAATCGCGTGGTGATGGGCCGATATCTGTTCACCCCCGACATCTTCGAGCACCTCCACAACACCAAACCCGGCGTGGGAAATGAGATTCAGCTGACCGATGCAATGGCCCAGGTCGCGTCGGGATCGGGACTCTTTGGCGTCATCGACAACCGAGGCAGCTGGGATGCGGGGCAAAAGCTCGACTTCCTGCGCGCGCAGGTCGAGTTGGGTCTCGAGCACCCTGAACTCGGAGAGGACTTTCGAGTGCTCCTCGAAAAGATCGTCAACCGCTAGCTCTCAGAGCAGCAACAGCTCCACCGGATCTCCGCGTACGACACCGTTTCCATCGGGTACGACGGCGAGCGCGTTCGCCGCGGCCATCGCCGACAGTTGGTGTGATCCCTGAGCCCCGCTGAACGAGGCTTCGTACCGGCCGTCGGAACCAATGTGTGCCAACACCCGGGCGAAGTGCGTCTTGCCATCTGGCCTGCGAGTCATGTCCGCGCCCGCGACGCCGGTGACCGAAGGGATGACCGGTTCGGCGAATCCCATGATCTTGCGAATTCCTGGCCGCGCAAATAGCTCGAACGACACCATCGACGAGACCGGATTGCCAGGAAGACCAAAGACCGGGGTGCCTCCCACGGTTCCGAAGGCCAATGGTTTGGCTGGCTTGATTGCGACCTGCATCCAACGCATGTCGCCAATCTCGGTGAGCACCTTCTTGACGTAGTCGAAGTCGCCCATCGAGACACCTCCGCTGGTGATCACTGCATCGCATGTGGCTGCGGCGGAGCTCATCGCCTCTCGAATGAGGAGCTCGTCGTCGGGTACAAGGCCGAGGTCGACGCCGATCGCCCCCATACCTCGAACGAGTGCGAGCAGGGTGTGACGGTTCGAGTCATGAATCTGTCCGATACCGAGCGGCCTCGCCTCGTCGACGAGCTCGTCGCCGGTCGAGATGACACCAATACGCGGTCGTGGATGGACCGGAATGTCGTAGATCCCGATCGAGGTGCAAACACCGAGGTGCGCCGGACGCAAACGAGTGCCGGCAGTGAACACGATCTGACCTGGGGTGACGTCGTCGCCCATCGGCCGAATGTGGTTGCCGACCGGCACCGCTTCTGTGACGAGCACGGTGGACTCATCATCGGCCATGGAGGTGAGTTCGACCATGACGACGGCATCTGCACCGGGAGGCATCGGCGCGCCGGTCATGATTCGAACGGCGTCTCCTGGCCCGACTGGGATGTCTGGAATGGCTCCTGCGGCGATCGTCCCTACCATTTGCAAGGTGACTGGAGCGTCGACGACGTCGGCGGCTCGTATGGCAAATCCATCCATTGCCGTGTTGTCGAATGGGGGGATCGGGCCAGCTGCTGCGAGGTCGACAGCAGTGACGAGGTCGCTCGCATCGTCGACGGGCACCGACACCGGAGTCCCGGCTGCACACTTCGAGAGGACGAATTCACGAGCTTCTTCGAGAGAGATCATCGATGTGAAGACTACGCGCCTTTCCGAGCCTGGCCCACGCCCCGTAGTCTTGGACAATGGAACTTGTCGACACCTTCGGACGGGTGCACCGCGATCTGCGAATCGCCGTCACCGATCGATGCAATTTTCGATGCCAGTACTGCATGACCGAAGAAGGCATGGTCTGGATGCCGCGAGAGGGGTTGTTGTCGTTCGAGGAGATCGAACGACTGGCCTCGATCATGGTCGAGCGTTACGGCGTCGACAGCATTCGTCTCACCGGGGGAGAGCCGACAGTTCGCGCGCACTTGCCCCGACTGGTGAAAAAGCTCGCCGCCCTGGGCGTCGACCTCGCCATGACGACCAACGGGGCGACGCTACGCCTCGTGGCGGATGATCTGCGGGCAGCTGGGCTGAAACGAGTGAACATCAGCCTTGACTCGCTGCAGAGCGACCGGTTCATCGAACTCACGCGTCGAGACGATCTCACACGGGTACTCGACGGCATCGACGCAGCGATCGAGGCCGGGTTTGAACCGGTCAAGATCAACGCGGTGCTGATGCGAGGAATCAACGACGACGAGATCGTCGACTTCGCTCGATTTGGTCGCGAGAAGGGCGTCGTTGTTCGATTCATCGAGTTCATGCCCCTCGATGCCGACGAAATGTGGGGCCCAGAACGAGTGGTACCGCTGGCCGAAGTGATCGAAACGATCAATGCGGAGTTTCCGATCGAAGCGGTGCAGAGAACGTCGGCCCCTGCGACCACCTATCGGTACCTCGACGGTGCAGGAGAAGTTGGAGTCATCGCAACGGTGACCGAGAAGTTCTGCGACACCTGTGACCGGATCAGGCTCACCGCTGACGGTCAATTCCGCAACTGCCTGTTCGCGGTCACCGACTACAACCTGCGCGATGCATTGCGCGCCGGTGCGAGTGACGACGAGCTCGCACAGATTCTCGAAGGTGCGGTGCACGACAAATGGGCGGGCCATGGCATCGACACCGTCCACTTCATTCGTCCCAAGCGCAACATGAGCCAGATCGGAGGCTGAACATGTCGGCACACGACGAGTTCACCCATCTCGACCCGATGGGCCGGGCGCGCATGGTCGACGTCACTCCGAAGGAACCAACCCATCGTCGGGCGATCGCCCGAGGTCGCGTCGAGATGACACCGGACACCGCTTCTGCCGTCGCTCGCGGTTCCATTGCCAAGGGTGACGTGCTCAGCGTGGCTCGTGTGGCCGGTATCCAGGCGGCAAAACGTACCTCGGACCTGATCCCGCTCTGTCACCCATTGCTCATCGGTGCAGTCAACGTGAACTTCGAGATCGGCGATGATCACATCGACATCGAGGCATCGGTGGAGACGGTGGGACGTACCGGCGTCGAGATGGAAGCATTGACGGCCTGTTCGGTGGCTGGATTGACCATCTATGACATGTGCAAGTCGCTCGACAAGTCGATGACGATCACACAGGTTGCTCTCTGGGAGAAGACCGGCGGGAAAAGTGGCGCTTATCACCGTGCGCCGACCATGAGCTGATCGCACACGCCGCTATCGTGGCGTCGCTCGCTGTCACTAGAGAAGAGTTCCCGCCGCTCATGTTGTTTCTTGTTGTGCTGATTATCGCGCTCGGATGGGCCGGCTGGTTCTGGTCTTGGGGCCGCGACCGGTTCGTGTCGAACTCTGGCCTCGGCGGCCTGCCTGACCCTTTTGCCGCCCGCTCTCCATCTGTTCTTGCGCCGCCCCGCACCGCTGCGATGGCACGACGCCGGAGGCGTGAAGTGCTCGGTGCGCTCGGGCTTTGTGCCCTGCTGACGTTCCTTGTCGCCCGGACGTGGTCGCCGATGTGGACGTTGCACCTGGCGATCGATGTTGCACTTCTGGCCTACGGCTGGGCCGTCTACTCGTTGGAACGTCCAGCCGCCGCTGTCGATGCGTTCAATCAGCGCCCATCGGCTTCTGCACGCCGGTCTCGCCTGCAACCCGTCCTCGACGGTGGGGTCCAGCGAGATCAGCCCGGTCCCCGGCGCGACATGACCGATTCGTGGAGATGAGGGGAATCGAACCCCTGGCCTCCTCGATGCGACCGAGGCGCTCTACCAACTGAGCTACATCCCCTCATTGGGGCGGCCATCTTACCTCGGGCAAAAACGAAAGTGGCCTGCCCCACGGCGGCGGAACCTGGGGCAGGCCTCGTTGAAACGGGAGTGGCGGAACCCCCATATTGTCTCAACGATCGGACGTCGAGACGGCGGTTTCTCGACGAAGTTGATCTGTGGTGATTCTGCTTCGCATACTCACGTATGGTGAAGCGAATTACCGGACGGTAGCTTAACCATGAATTACGCAACGCGTCGCCGTTTCACAAACGTGACGCTAGTCACAGGCGGGGCAGCTTCCAAGCCGAAGTGCGCGGCTCCGCTAGCGATCGAAGCGAGCGGCGAGTAGCTTCCGTGCATGCTCCGCCACGTCGTCATGATGAAGTTCTCCGATCAGGCCACCGACGCCGATATCACGGCAATCGTCGATGGGCTCGAGGCGCTTCCCGGAGTCGTCCCCGAGATCCGAAGCTACTCGGTTGGTCGCGATGCAGGGCTCGTCGAAGGGAACTACCAGCTCGTCGTCGTTGCCGACTTCGATGATGCGGATGGTTTCGCTGGTTACAACAACAACCCAGATCACGTTGCGGTGATCACGGAGCGAATTCGACCGTTCGTCGAGCTCCGGTCTGCAGTCCAGTACTACATCGACTGAACGAAGTGTCCGCGACGACATCTGCGAAGAACGGTGCGCAATCCATCCCACTTGGGTTGTTCACGCGCGAGGCCGACACGTATGTCCCCAGCGAGTTCACTCGAGGACCCTGGCGAGCCGACGCACAACACGGCGGACCCCCATCGGCTCTCCTCGCGCACCTCTGTGAGCCGTTCGTCGAGGAAGGCGAGTTTCTCGCACAACTCGAGATCGAACTCGTTCGTCCTGTTCCGCTCACAGCGCTGAACTTCGCCGTTGATCGGCGACGGATCAGCGGTCGGGTCGCACGCGTTGATTCATCGATCATCTCGAACGGTGTCGTCGTCGCGAAAGCATCGGGCCTCGTGCTTCGAACGTCTGATCTCGCTTCGCCGGAATGGGTTGGCAAGAACGAGCGAGCTCCCCAGCCGCCACCCGAGGATTCGGCGGTCGACCCTCCGCGATGGGCGAGCGGGGATGTCACCACCTACCATCGAAATGCCGTAGAACACCGATTCACCTCGGGTGACTTTCGAACGCCCGGACCCGCCGTGGATTGGGTCCGGCTGCGCCTCCCCGTCGTGGCAAACCACTCGCCGTCTGGCCTCGAACGACTCGCCGCCGGCGCCGACTTCGGTTCGGGAATCAGTGCGGTCTATCGAGCGGACTCACCCGTTGGTCTCATCAACGCGAATCTGGTGATCTCGATGCATCGAGCGATGGTCGGGGAATGGGTGTCCCTCGATTCGACGACGTTCGTGGGCGCGCAAGGAACGGGCCTCGGCGTCACAACCCTTGGTGACACAGCGGGGACCCTTGGCATTGCGACGCAGAGTTTGCTGGGATATTCATTGCACCGCTGACGGGCGGGGCATCGGAAGGACTGGCGTCTACTCGATGCGTTCGAGCAGCTCGAGTTTTGCGTCCTCGAGCTCGTCGTCGTTGATGTCGCCGCGCTGGTGCAGGCGTTGAATCTTCTCCGTCATCGCCATGAGTTCAGGCGCCGACAGACGACCCTTGCCAACGAAGAGTCGCTCGACCGTGGTGAGGTTCTCCATGTCGACTTCGATTGGCGGAGCTTCTTCGACTACTTCTTCGACGGGATCGGGTCGAACGCCGCCGTTCACCCGTGCGGCCTGCTTCTCAGCCTTCTTTGCTGCCTTTGCGCGCTCGCGCTGTAGTTTCGCGAACGTTGTTCGTTGCTTTGCCATTTGGGAGTGTCCCTTCTTCCATCGAGCCAAGCGACAATGTCCTCGTCGGACATCGGGGCTCGATCTCTCTCGGTTCGCAGTCGAGGCGTACATCCGAGAGAAGATCTACGTGACTTACACCATACGGAGCGAACGCCCGTTTTGGTCGTCATGAGAGGTGTGACAAGTGCAAAACCGCCAATAAAGGCTGAGAATGAGCCAATTGGCCTACGAGAACGGCTCGATTCGACCTTCGATGGACGGAGTTGTCTTGGGATCATAGGAATGGACCGGGGTGTAGTCCGGGAAGAGTCGCTCTTCGACTTCGCTCGCTTTGCGAGCGCGATCGAAGAGAAACCCTTGGCCGAAGTGATACCCCAACGAGCCGAGCGTCTCACGCTGGGCGGTGGTCTCGATGCCCTCGGCGATCGTGACGACTTCCAGGCTTCTCGCCATGGTGGCAATCGTCTCGAGCATCGAGCGCCCTTTTCGTTCGTCGATTCGAGCCACGAAGGAACGGTCCACCTTGATGATCGTGATAGGGAGCTGATGCACATTGCTGAGCGACGAATACCCGGTCCCGAAGTCATCGAGAGCGATGCCGATGCCGAGCTCTGCCAGCTTGTCCAACGTGCGGATCACCTGATTCACGTCACCGGTCATCACCGACTCGGTGAACTCGATGACCAAAGCGGCTGGTGGAAGACCTGAGCTCTCCAGTATCTGGACCAGTGTTTCGTGAAAGCCCGGGTGTGAAATCTGCCGTGGCGACACGTTGACACTCATGAATCCGTCGAAACCGAACATGTCTCGCCAGATCATTGCCTGCGATGTCGCTTCCACAAGCACCTGGCGCCCGAGCTCGAAGATCGCGCCGGAGTCCTCGGCGATCGCGATGAACTCCTCGGGCGACTGTGGCCCAAGATCGGGGTGGTTCCAACGGCAGAGCGCCTCGAATCCAACCACACGATTCGTCTGCAGGCACAAGAACGGCTGGTACACGACATCGAGGCGTTCGCTTCGGAGAGCTCGCTGTAGGTCCTTCTCGAGTTCGATGCGCCGCTGCAGGGCTTGATGCATTTCGCTTTGATACGACGACCAGGTGTTCTTCCCAAGCCGCTTGGCGTCGTACATCGCGATGTCGGCGTTTCGGAGCAATTCGTCCGGCACCACGTCATCGTCGAACGTAGAACTCGCAATGCCGAAACTCGCGCGCACGTCCACCGATACACCATCGTCCAGGTCAAAGGCGAGCTCCAGCGCTTCTTGAGCTCGGTTGACGAACGCCGCTGCGATGCTGGTGTCATAGGCGTTGCTTTCGATGCACACCGCGAATTCATCTCCACCGAGGCGAGCAAGCGTGTCCTCGGAGCGCAGAATCGATGAGATACGGCGCGCCACCTGTTGCAGCAGCCGATCGCCTGCCGCGTGGCCCCGCGTATCGTTCACATCCTTGAAGTTGTCGAGATCGAAGAAGACCACGGAGACGACCTTGCGTGCGCGCACGCGTCTCGCCAGCGCCTGGGCCACTCGATCGGCGAACAGCATTCGATTCGGCAGGTCGGTCAACGGGTCGTGGAACGCCAGGTGCTCGAGTCGGATATCCAGATCCCGACGTTGCAATGCGTATCGAATCGCGCGTTCCAGTGAATCTGCGGTCAGCTGATTCTTCACCAAGTAGTCGGCTGCGCCCGCCTCCATTGCGGCGAGATCGATCTCGGTGCTGTGTGCGCCGGCCAAAATTATCGTAGGTGTTCGGCGAAGCGCTTGCGCTGCCTGCTCGATCAGCTCGATGCCGGTCATGACGCCGAGCCTGAAGTCGACCAGGCAGATGTCGTAGTCGCCGCTGTGTAGCGCTTCGAGGCCGGACTCGCTGTCGGCGCACCAGGTGACCTCGTACGTACCCCTCGTCGTCTGCGCGAGAAGGTCACACGTGAGCAGATAGTCGTCTGCGTCATCCTCGATCAGCAACACCTTCACTTCGCTCATGGACGACTCGGGTCGCCGATTGTGTGCTGTAGCCCAGCCAGTGCGGGCCGAGCATCACTTGTCAACCGTGCGATTGGATTCTGAGGGTCAGTAGCCATCGTGCGCTCCTTGGAAGACGGCACGGTGTCAGTGCTGTACGAGGCGAATCGGCCTTTGTTTCTGTGACCTGAGCCTGACTACCAGCCTTGGGAGGAAGACGTGGGTCAAATGGCCCTCCAACGCCAACGGAGAGTGACGATGAGAACGTGTAGGCGCTACCGAGGTGAAAACGACGATGAGTGATGTACGACTGCCAATTGGTTGGTCTGAACTGTTTCAATCGATAAAACCCTTCGGTGAAACGGAGTTGACGGCACTGCTCAGCAATCTCGGCGTCCTCTTGGATCTCGACGGCTCCGTCATTGAGCGAGGTGAAGAGGTCCTGGCAAAGGTCGGAGGAATCCGCACGTACGAAAACGCTTCTGTCATCGATCTCGAACACTCCGAGTTGGTCTTGCGAGTCGTTCGGACGCAGCCACTTCGCGATGATGAGCTCGCAGATCTGGCGGCCTTCGGCGTCGTACTCGATCTGGCCATGTTGACGCCGGACCGACGAGGCGAGGCGCCCCTGAGCCCGATGATCTCACCCATGGGAGCCAGGGATCGGCTCACCAACACGATCGATCGTGACTCGTTCACCGACTATCTCGACATCGAATTCGCTGCGGGCCCTGCCTCCGCATCCGTCATCGTCCTCGGCGTCGATGGCATGGGCATCGTCAACGACACACTCGGCCACACGGCGGGTGACGTGGTGCTTGCGGAGGTGGCCGATCGATTGCGAGCGACACTCCGATCATGTGACATCGTGAGCCGATTGGGTGGAGACGTCTTTGGCATCTACTGCCCGAACATGAGCGTGGAGATCGCGACCAATCTCACGCGCCGTCTGCAAAGTGCTGTCAGCGAACCAATCACGATCGGGGCCAACGATCTACGGGTGACCGCGACCGCTGGAATTGCCTCCCGCGCCCGCGGCGAGAAGGCCGCGTCCACGCTTTCTCACGGAGACCTCGCTCTGCAATCGGCGAAATCACAGGGCGTCGACCAATTGGCTGTCTACGACGGCGAACTGCAGTTGCGAATCGAAGACCGTCGTGCGCTTGCGACGGAGTTCGTCGAGGCGCTGGCCGAGAACCAACTCTCGACCGCGATCGAGCCGATCGTTCACCTGCCGGAAGGATCGGTTGTCGGTGTCGAGGCTCGCGTGGTGTGGGACCACCCGCATCGCGGGTTGATCGACCGTGACGAGTTCATCGACCTTGCCGAGCTCATCGGTCGTGTCTCTGACGTCGAGCGCGCGGTGCTCGAGTTTGCGCTGCTTTCCGACAGCGCCTCGGAACGAAAAGTGCGAACCGGAGTCACCCTTTCCGGCTCGACCCTGCGAGACAAGCTCGCCATCGGGTGGGTCATCGAGCGCCTTGAATCTGCAGCTGATCAGGTCATCATCGAGGTCAGCGAGACCGCCGTGAACAATGGCGGCAGCATGGTGACAGAACACTTGGCGCAGCTTCGCTCCGCAGGTGCTTCCATCGTGCTCGATGACTTTGGCATCTCCTTGGCATCGATGCGGACGCTGCACGCGTTCGCGTTCGATGGCGTGAAGCTTCACAACTCTCTCATCACCGAGGGCGACGCTCGGCGCGGAGCGGCGATCGTCAAGGCCGTGTATGCCAGCGCAGCCGTTGTTGGCTTCGATGTCGTCCACACCGGGATCGACACCGATCGTGACCTCGGACTGTTGCTTTCGATGTCGGAATCGGTGCTCGGCACGTCTGTCTACGCTCAGGGAGCCGCAGTGCGGGCCAGAGCAACCGCAGCGGCCAGCTGATTCAGCTCAACGAAGACGCCTACTGCTCGGAGCTCGAGTAGACGACCTCTCCGTGGATGCTCACGTCGAGGCCCTTGAACTCTTCCTCTTCGCTGACCCGCAGGCCGATCGTGGCATCGAGTGCCTTGGCAATTGCGAACGTCATGACACCCGAGAAGATGATCACCGAAGCCATCGCAACGACCTGGCTCACAAGAAGGTCGAATCCTCCGGCTGCACCGCTCTCATTGACCGACAGGCTGGACAGAAGTCCGAGCAGAATTCCGCCGACGATGCCGCCGACGCCGTGAATTCCGACCACGTCGAGCGAGTCGTCGTAGCCGAGACGATCCTTCAGCTGCACGGCGAAGTAGCAGACGACTCCGGCGACGAGCCCAAACACGATCGAAGACATCGACGTGACATAACCGGCGGCCGGGGTGATCGAGACCAAACCGGCGACCAGTCCAGAAGCCGTGCCGAGCATGGTTGCCCGACCGTCGCGCAACCACTCGATGCCGACCCAGCCAATCATCCCGGCAGCGCCAGCGATGAAGGTGTTTATCAGTGCCTGAATTGCTATCCCATCAGCTGCGCCGGCCGAGCCAGCGTTGAACCCGAACCACCCGAACCACAAGACACCAGTGCCGATGAGCAGGAGCGAGAGGTTGTGTGGGGACATGTCTTCGGAGCCAAGACCGCGCCGCTTGCCCAGGACGAGGGCCATCACCAGGGCAGCGACGCCTGCGTTGATGTGGATCGCCGTTCCACCGGCGAAATCGAGGGCGTGCGGTGAGAGTTCGGTGTGCCATCCCGTGTACACCCAGTAGGTGACCGGTGTGTACACCAGGATCGACCACAACGCGACGAACGCAACCCACGCCCCGAACTTCATTCGGTCAGCAACCGCACCTGAAATCAGCGCTGGCGTGATTGCGGCGAAGGTCATGAAGAACGCGACGCCCAACAGATCGTCACCGGTCACGCCGCTCAAGCCAGTCAGCTCGAAGTTGCCGATCAGCTCACCGCCAAACAGCCCGGTCTTTTCTTCGTTCGAGTTGTTCCCGAGCGAGTAGGTGAAAAGGACCCACAAGATGGGGACGATGGCCACGCAGGCCATGTTCATCATGAGCATGTTGCCGACGTTCTTCGAGCGGACCATTCCGCCGTAGAACAACGCAAGCCCTGGCACCATGAACACCACCAAGGCGGTACTCATCAACATCCACGCGATATCGCCGTTTCCCATGACACATCTCCCCATTGATCTTGGCGAGTGAGCAATTCGCCAGTCCTGAGATGCAACAATGCGGGCCGCCGAGGCGACCCGCAAAGTGGCTTAGATGTTGTTCACATGCACGAAACATTCCGTACACGTTTGGGAAATAGTTCTAGCTGAGCACCGTGGTTGATGGGGTTTGCACTGGGAGTCCCATGTCGTAGCCAGGGGCTCCATGCTCGGAGAGATCGAGGCCAGCGAGCTCTTCTTCTTCGCTCACCCGCAGCAGGCCAGCTGCTTTGATTGCGCTGAAGAGGATGCCAGCGGCCACTGCAACGAAGGCGAAGATTGCGAGGCCACCGATGACCTGATCCACAAGGAGGCCAGCGCCTCCACCGGTGAGCAGACCGCCACCGGTGCTGTCGACCGGGGACGATTCCGAGGCGAAAAGGCCAGTGGCGACGAGACCCCAGAAACCAGCGACACCGTGAACCGAGAATGCACCGACCGGATCATCGATCTTGGCCTTCTCAACAGCCTTGATCGAAAAGACCACGAGTCCACCAGCGATCGCCCCTGTAAGGAGGGTGCCGATCGAGATGAAGTTGCCGATTCCCGAGCAGATGGCGACGAGTCCAGCGAGAAGGCCGTTGCCGGCCATGCCGACATCGGGCTTGCCCGACACAACCCATGAGACGATCATGGCGCCCGCCGCGCCAGCCGCCGCCGCCAGTGCAGTTTGCACGGCGATGTAAGGAACGGCCATGTCCGCTTGAAGCTGTGAGCCGGGGTTGAAGCCGAACCAGCCGACGAACAAGATGAACACACCGAGCATGGCGAGCGGAATGCTGTGGCCGTTGATCGTGCGTGGCTTGCCGTCGGGGCCAAACCGTCCAATGCGTGGGCCGAGGACGATCGCGCCCATGAGAGCAGCAACGCCACCGGTCATGTGAACGAGGCCAGATCCAGCGAAGTCGACGAATCCGAGCTCGTCGAGCCAGCCGCCACCCCACTTCCAGTTGACGACAACTGGGTAGACGATTGCGGTAATCACGATCGAGTAGATCAGGTAGCCGCGGAACTGGGTTCGTCCGGCAACCGCACCCGAGACGATGGTGGCGGCCGCGGCGGCGAAGGCAGCTTGGAAGAACCAATCGACGGGAACGGCCAATGGGTAGGCGGCGACATCACCGGGGAAGAGGTCGGTCATGCCGGCGACGCCGAACTTGCTCCAACCGCCATCTGCGATGCCGAAGAAGCTGCTGCCGCTGTAGGCGATGTTCCAGCCGATGAGACCAAACATCAAGAAGCCAACGGCGACGTCCATGAGGTTCTTCATCATGATGTTGGCGGCGTTCTTTGCTTCGGTGAAGCCCGCCTCGACCATGGCGAAGCCCGCCTGCATGAAGAGCACGAGGACACCACATACGAAGATGAAGATGTTGTCGAGGACCACCATGTTCAGGAGTGCGTTGCCTTCTGCGGCCCCGCGATCCAGCTCGTTGATGGTTTGCGCTGCTAGTGGTTCGGTCATGGTCAGTACAGCGAGTGCTGCAATACCTCCACCGAGAATTTTGCGTTTCATGTGCCCTCCTACGAGCATCCGTCCTGTGAATGGTGGGCACCGCAACGCTGAGGCGCCCACGACGAATGTGCCGGTTGTAGCTCGATCGGGCCACCCCGGTCGATCGCTGTTCATGGACGCGAAACATGCACGAAACACGTGCTGGTTTTGAAAGGGAATTCTGCAGGGACGGTGCTTTAGTGCGCTCGAGCCGCCAGACGGCGCCACAACAACTCAGGTCCGTCGTGTTCGATGTAGCAGCCCTGGAGGTGACGCAGACCCGACTCGAGTTGATACGACAACCGTCCGTGTAGGAGGCGGCGGTTGTCCATCATGAGCAGGTCACCCTTTTGGAGCAAGAACATGGCCCTCCGGCTCTCATCGCCCAAAAGGGAACGGAGAGCCGTACGCCCTCGATAGAAACGATCGAGCATGGCGACGTCGACCGCGTCGACGAAGTCGAGACGATCCGAGTTGCGGATGCCAGCGAACGTGCCGTTTGCGTGTCGCTCCAGAATCGTCGAACGATCCATGAGGGTCTCGTCGCCGAAGTGATAACGGAAGCTGACGGGGACCGAACACAACACCTCGTGGGCTTCTGGGTCACGTATTGCGAAGTCCTGGAACGCCGCAAGACCATCGACGAGCGTGGACTCTCCACCGGTGGCGTTGTTCTCCAGGCAGTGGAGAAACTGAATGCTCGGAACGGGACGCCGATACGGGTTGTCGGTGTGCGGCGTGAGTTCGCGTGGTGTGTAGGCGAGGTCGACGGGGTTCGGCTTGGCGTACACGTCAAAGAGCGTGCCGAAGTTCGTGGGTCTCACCGTGCCAAACCTTCCGGCCAGCGCCGTGAGGTCGCCCGGTGTGGTCGGGGTGTCGCTGAACACGACGAAGCCGTGCGTCCAGAATGCGTTGAGCGCTTGCTGCTGGGCGTCGAGATCGCTCTCGTCTGGCCAGGAGACGCGTGGAAACGGCTGCGGTTCGGTTGGCCAGGGCGTTGGTGCTGGGAGATCCAACGGGGCCGGTGCCCAGCCGATCTCTTGCGCTATCAGTTCGTGGAGGACCGATTGTCTGTGTCCATCCGACCAGATGATCGTCGAACTCTCGCCGCTGCTGTGAATCTCTGCAACGGCGAGATCGAGGTCGATCGAGCATGGGTCGTAGAGACGCTGACCGCTGCCTTGATCGACCGTGTCGGGCTCCGTTGTCCGTTCCCGAAGCCAAACGGGATGCAATGCATGCGATCGGCCGTCGTTTGCGAACAGAATGTTGTTCGACTGAGGATCGACGGTGATGGAGAAGGTCATCCGCAAAGCTCCTGGACGTTCGTTCAGTTTCAGGCCTGCCTCATCTTGGCAGATGATCGTCGACGCGTCGACAACCTGTGCCGCCGCTACTCTGACGACGTGCGAATTCGGCTGTTTTTCACCGTTGTTCTGGTAGTGCTTGGCTTGACGTTGGCCGATCAAGTGGCCGCTCACTCAGAGGTCTTCGAGCGAGCTCCAGCGTCGGGTCAAGTCGTCGGTGGCACCGTCGATCACGTCGACATTTCATTCTGGGTACCAGTGACGTCGGGCGAGATTGAGCTCACCGATCCATCGGGTGAACCCGTTTCGGTCGGACCTACCGAGCTTGCCGCCAACGGTCGTGTTGTCACGACCGACTTTGCGCCGCTGACCGAACCGGGTGCGTACGTTGTGACGCACACGGAACTCGCCGAGGATGGTGACTCACAAACTGCGCAGTTCGGCTTCACCTTCGACCCGTCGAGCGAGGGGCGCATCGCGGCGCTGCTCGAGAGGGATACGGGTCCCAACTGGGTGCTCCTTGGGGGCCTTGCTGGAGTGATCTTGATTCTCGCTGGTCTGTTCTGGCCGGGGCGATCCAAGAAATCAAACTGATGATGACGTCGGCCAACGCCAACGCCTCGGCTAACGCCTCGCTACCCCTCGTGTCGGCTAACGCCTCGCTACCCCTCGTGTCGGCTAACGCCTCGCTACCCCTCCGGTCGGCTAACGCCTCCGTGGCCGGGGCCGAGGAGGGGGACGGCACCAGCCACGGAATGACGTTCGTTTGCCAGTGTGCCACCTGCCACACGCGGGGTGGCGAATGGGTATGAACTCATCGCAAAAATCGTCCAAAGTCCCGACACAAACACCCCCTGTGACGCTCACGATCGCGGGCACCGACAGCGGAGGTAGCGCTGGAGTTGCTGCGGATCTCAAGTCGTTCGGCGCTCATGGCGCGCACGGCGTGTTCGCCGTCACCCTTGTCACGGCACAGAATTCCACCGGCATCGTCGCCGTCGAACCAATGCGTGCTGATCTCATTGCCGCCCAGATCGATGCGCTGACCGCTGACTTCGTAGTTGCCGCCACGAAGACTGGTCTGCTCTTCACCGTCGATGCGATCGAGGTCGTCGCGAGCCGACGCACCGAGCTCGGGCCCTTGGTCGTGGACCCGGTGCTGGTCTCGTCGGCTGGTCGGTCAATCCTCGACCCTTCGGTCACCGAGGCGTACGTCGAACAACTCTTCCCGCTGGCCACCGTCGTCACGCCCAACGTTGCGGAGGCATCGCTCCTCACCGGCATGCCGATCGAGACGAAGGAGCAAGCGCTCGATGCCGCTGCGGCGCTGCTCGAGCTGGGACCCGAGGCCGTGGTGGTGACCGGGTTCCATGACCAAGATCGAGCGGTCGATGTCCTTGCGACGCAGGATCACGTCGTGGCGCTGGATCACGAGCTCGTCAAGACGGTCAACATTCTGGGAACCGGTTGCAGCCTCTCGGCATCGCTCGCTGCGCGGCTCAGCCATGGCGACGAGGTTCCTCGGGCCGTTGATGAAGCCCGGAGCTACGTGCTTGACGGACTTCGTAGCAGCGCCAGCTGGGCGCTCGGAGCGGGACACGGTCCGATCGATCATTTCGCCCGGTGGCCAGGGCTACGGTGAAACGCCATGTCTGATGCGCTGATCACGGTGATCGTCCTGATCGCGATGCTGGTCGGACTGGCAGGCACGCTCGTTCCGATCTTGCCGGGGATCTTGCTGATGTGGGCCGCAGCTGTCGTGTACGGCGTTGTCGTTGGTTTCGACGCGTTTGGCATCACCATTCTCGTGCTGATCACCGCCTTGACCGGTGTTGCCGTCGCCGTCGGAGTGCTCATTCCTCAACGAGCTGCGGCCGAATCGGGTGCCGCACTCGCCTCTCAGATTGCCGCCGGCGTGGGTGCGGTGATCGGGTTCTTTCTCATCCCGATCATCGGGGCTCCCGTCGGTGCGGTCGTCGGTATCGGGTTGGCCGAGTGGTACGACAAGCGCGATTGGCCTGCTGCCAAGGCATCGACGATTGCGATCGCCAAGGGATTCGGAATCAGCACGCTCGCGCAGTTTGGACTGGGCTTCGTGATTCTCCTGGTCTGGCTGCCGTGGGCGTACGCCGTCAACTGGTGATTGGCCTACGTTCGCAGTAGCGCCAGCTGGCGTGCGTCGACCACGAGCGTGTCGGTCGAATCCCAGAGCCGAACGTCTTCGACGAGGTATCCGCCGCTCACGTTTGACGTCGTGATCCGACCCCGGATCCAACCTGGGGCGGCTGCAGCGCGGGTGTGCGATGTCATCTCGATCGTCGGCACCCAACCGGCGTCTGGCACGGCAGACAGGATGGCTGGCGGAAACGCATCTGCAAAGAGACAAAGTGCGAGTGCGTCATTCGGGCGATCGTCCCGGAACCGAATCCACCCCTCGACTCGAGCGGTCGAGCCATCGATCGGAAGCGGATGCTCCGGATGTAGACGGACCTCGAGCGACTGCATCAGGGACATGTCGAGACCCTGGGCTTGTGGATCGCGCTCGACGCATTCCTCGGGTGGCGGGATCTCTCGTGGAGCGGCCGGCAGGCGCGTCGGTCCGGTGGGGGTGGCCCCAAACACCCCGGAGGTTCGCAGCCGAACCTTTCCGTCTTGGATGAGCACACCGTCGGCGTGCGTGGTGCTTCGTCCGCGCCGGAGAACGTCGGTCCGGATCTCCACTTCGGCGTTCGCGATGGTCGGTCGGTAGTAGTGCGTCGTCAGGGAAAGGGCCGTCTCGCATCCGGTGTGAGCGAGCAGACCGCGCAGGAGAACTCCTGCGGAGTATCCGCCGTTGGGAACCGATCCGATCGACCAATTTGCGCTCAGCCGGCCGCTCCAGGTTCGGGTGGTCGGTTGGCTCGTCTCGTCGATGTCGCCGATCGACTGCAGCTGGGAGTCGAGGTCGAAGTCCGGATTGGTCATGGCTGTCGATCACCCTCTCGCAGGTTCAACGGGACTCGAGGTACGACGGTAGGCGCTCGGTGGCTCGATCGATCGCACCTCCCAGGATCGAGCCGAGTGCGGGCACCCACAAGCCACCGTCGTAGCTCAGCTCGAGCGTCACCTGAGAGCGTTGTCCCGCGGGGGTCACCAGTGCCCGCATGTTCCATTGGGCGTGGGAGCGATCGTCCTGCTCCCGTCGGACGAAGCAAAGCTGTACCGGGCTGTCTGAAGGTTCGCTGCCAGCCAGCGAACGGCCGTTGTTTGTCGAATCATCGCGAACGAGGCGTAGTTGTTTTGATCGTGCGAATGGCCCGACCTGTGCTCGAAGTGTCGTGAGCCAGGCTGGCCCGGGATCGCCGTCGAGGAAGGCTGCTGGGGTTGCCTGGCTGACCAGGTCGTTCCACTCGGGATAGGTCGACAGATCCGCCAGCGCCTCGACGACCGTCGCTGCGGGGGCATCGACGTCAAGGTCGCTGCTGTGCTTCACGCAACCAGTGTGCCGCCACCTACGCTCGGAGTGTGCGTTGTCAGACGAGCTCTATCGAGACAGGGTTTTTGGCCGAGGTGAATCTGGTCGAGCTGGGTGCTCGGACCGGGTTGTTCTGGTCTTCGAACATGGTGGTCTTGGTGGGCTTCGGTCTCGTCGAGTCGATCGAGGTGGACCTGCTGGATGGAGCTGGAGCGTTGTCCGCTGCGCTGATGGCGCGTGGCTGGACGGGATCACCGGGGGAGGCGGGGGTTGGCCCGGTCGGCTTCGCGGCGCTGCCCTTCGATCGCTCATGCCCGGGAACCGCGCAGATTCCATCGCTCACAATCGTGGAGCGCGACGGGCGGCGCTTCCTCACTCACCCCGAGGTGGTTTCGATCACCGAGGTCGAACGCGAGGTTCGATCGATCATCGACGCCGATACCAACCTTTCACCTCCCACAATCGCGCTCGACCTCGATCGCTCAGCTGATCGGTGGCGCGACGATGTCGTGCAGGTCGCGCGAGATCTGATCGCCGCAAGTCCTCTCGAGAAGGTGGTTCTCGCTCGGCAGCTCACCCTTCAGGCGAATGCGGACTTCGTCGTGGCCCCACTAGTCGAAGACCTGTACCGACGGTTCAGCCACGCGAATGTGTTCTCGATCGACGGCTTCATCGGAGCCTCGCCAGAGCTGCTCGTGAGTCGAGATGGGCGTACGGTCCGAGCGCATCCTCTCGCCGGGACCGCGACGCGGAAACCTGATGACGCTGAAGACGCAGCGCAGGTCGCTGCTCTCCTGTCGTCTGGGAAGGATCGGATCGAGCATCAGATCACGATCGATTGGCTCCTGGCCGAGTTGCTTCCCTATTGCTCGTATGTCGACGCGGAACCTGAACCCTCGATCGTCACGCTGGCAAACGTCCATCACCTCGGCACGCTGGTCGAAGGGGTGCTCTCCGAACCGGCGGCCTCGATCCTGGACCTCGTGGCGGCTGTTCATCCAACTCCAGCCGTTGGGGGAAACCCGCAAGGCGAGGCGCTACAGATCATTGCTGATCTCGAGGGATTCGACAGGCAGCGGTATGCCGGGCCGGCCGGATGGATCGACGTGACCGGAAACGGCGAGTTCGCCGTCAGCGTCCGAACCGCTCAGATACAGGGTTCCACCGCCACCATCGCAGCCGGGGTGGGGGTGGTTGCACAGAGCGATCCCGAAGACGAACTCCTCGAGACGCAGGCAAAGCTGCGAGCCATGCTTGGAACGTTTCTCCGACAGGTCGACGGCACTACCGCGTAGTTGCGACCAGCCAGGCCTCATGGCTTCCGTTGGACCGCCACTCCTCATCGTGCCGTACAGCGTGAAGATCCGGCAGGAGCGATGGAAGTTCATCCGCGTCGAGAAGAAAACGAGCCGATGGCCGCTCGTGGCGCTCGAGGTTGGTGGAGGTGGCGATGGCGATGACTGCGACTCCACCAGTCGCGAGATGACTGCCAAAGCGCGCGAGCAGAGCCCGATCGAGATAGTGAACGCACACGATGATGTCCCACGGCCCATCTGGTAGAGGCTCGTTGGCGAGGTCGAGCAGCAAGGTCTCGACGGTGAGCGATTCCGCCTCCGCTCGACGAGCCACGGCGTCGAGCGCGACCTCGGACACGTCGACGAACGTGACATCACATCCCTCTTTCGCGAGGGACAGCCCGGCGTCGCCAAGTCCACATGCCACGTCGAGGACTCGGCGTCCTTCGCCGATTTCGCTGAGCTGGAGTGCGACGAGCTCGTGAGGTTCGATCGCGCGAGGTGTGCTGGCCTGTTGATATCTGGCGTTCCAACGTTCGGCGTCGGTCGAAGGCATGTCGTAGTCTGCCCAACGATGTCGGAGAACGAACAAGATGACTGGGTGACCCGGATGAAGGCCAAGGCATCGGCGCTTGCTCGGGAGGCGGCGGGGCAGGACCCACCGGATTGCGACGCCGAAGACGACGTCGATTGAGCAACGGCGGCTGCTGAGCCGAATTCCCCATCCGTTGGAGCCAGCGCTTCACCGATGATTCACTAATGGAACCCTCCGATCTTGACGCGGCGCGCCAAAGCGATGCTCTTGGCGAACGATCTCTGGCTCCCGTCCAAGTCATCGAGCGCCTGCCCTTGCCGCCGACACCACCACCGATCCGCGCACGCCGCTTCGCCCCAGGGGCCCCACCGCCACCGCCGTCGGGCAGCATGCCGATCACGACTACACGCTCGCCACAGGCATCAGCCAATCCCGTGGGGCAGCTCGGGCCGGCCGCGGTGGTGCGTTCCACCCCGTCGACAACGAGAAATGTTCTCATCGGTCTGGTGCTCGTGGTGCTCGCGGGATTTGTCGTGACCGGCGTGATCGTCGCAAACGCCTTCGAAAACACCACGATCGTGTCGAACCTCGAACCTGGCGATTGTGTGCGGGACTTCTTCGATCAGGGCAACGATGGCGAGCTCGTCGAAGTGTTCTTGGTGAACACCACGGCATGCAGTGAGCCGCACGCGATGGAAGTGTTCGCCATGACCGACCTGTTGTGGGCCAGCGACTCGTATCCCGGTGTCGACGTGGCGTTCGACCAAGGTGAGAGTTGGTGTGTCTCGCAGTACGACAGCTTCGTCGGAGGCAACTACGCAACGTCGCAATATCAGGTCTGGACGTTCGTCCCGATAGAACAGAGCTGGTACGGCGGAGACCGCACGGTCCAGTGTTTGGTGGGTCAGTTCGACGAGGTCACGTTGACCACAGGAACACTCGAGGGAATCGATCGCTGATCGACGTGGGCTTCGGTCGATGCGCTCGTCGACAAGAGGTGACGAACCCAGAGGGCGAAGAGCGCCACCATCCCAACAGCCCCCGGTGCAATCCAGTCGTTGATCAGACCAAACGGTCCGAAGGACATGATCGTCGCGAGCGAAGAAACCGTGAAGATCGCGACCAGCCGTTCGACTTTGGTTGCGCGAATTCCCGTCGAAACGGCAACGGCGAGTGGGATGAGGATCAAGCCGCTGTCGTAGATGTAGAGATGCGGTGACACCAATATCGAAATGAAGATCGCCGCGCTCGACTGAATGTCGATGCGCTCCGGCCACGTGCGTTTTACCCACCACATCATGAGCGCACCGAGCCCAAGTATGACGATCAGGAGCGCGGTGCTCGATCCTGCCTCACCACCGAGAAGTCGTTTTGCGAGCTCGCGGAGTGTTGGTTTGTTCGCCACCACGTTGGCTTGTACGTCCACCCGATTCCGGGCCGACTCGAGAAAAAGTGTCCATGGTTCGAAACCGTTGAGAACGAGGGACGGAAGCATCAAGATGCCAGCGCTCGGGATCGCTGCGAGCATCGCTGGATACCAACGCCGCCAATCGAGCAGCCACCAGATCGCCACGCCGACCAGAAGTGTCGGTTTCAAGATCACCAAGCCCGCAGCAAGCCCTGCCCAGATCTTGCGGTCGTCGACACAGAGACGATGGATCCCTGCAGCGAGCAAGAGAGCGAAGAAGCCGGTTTGGCCGTGGTGGAGGTTCGCGACACCGAAGGGCATCACGATCGCGGCTGGAGCGACCCAGGCGGGCAACTCGAGCAGTCGAGCCGCTGCGACCACGGCGCCGAGACCCAAGAGGGTCCAGAGGAGCAGTGCCGGGTCGAAGGTCAGTGCAGCAAATGGTCGCATTGCCCAGCCGAACACGGGAGTGCTGAGAAAGACATCGAGCTCGCGGTGGCTTGCTGCCATGTCGGGACGGGACTGCGCTATCGACGCGAAGGCCTCAACGTCGTACGCCTCGGCATGTCGACCCGCACCGATCAGCTCGCCGCCCAAGCGAAGCACTCTGAAGTCGGCAAATCGGGTGGCGCGGTGGACCCAGAATCCAACGAAGAAGAAGACCGCTCCGAACGGTATTGCAGCACGGGTCAGCAATGACACCACTGGCGGGCGGCCTTCCATGTCCTCCTTATCGACGTGATCGCCGAGAAGTTGACGCCCGGAAGGCCGCCTGGCCAGCGGGAGCGGTCAGCTCGCAGAAGCGCGGTCTCGTTCTTGTTCCTCGGCCATCCACGAAGCGGTCACTCGCTCGGGACGTGCAAAGACGTGGACGGCCATGTGCCCGCAATGGCACTTGACGTACGCAACGGTGCCTTCGAGTGAACGATGCATCGAGACGATGTTTTGGGTGTTGACGAGGCTTGTGTTGTGGCAGTGGTTGCAGGTGATGGTGAACATGTGGTTCATTCTGCGGGGTTGAATGCATTAGTAAAAGCGATGATTTGTAATGATTACCATTTACGTTTCCTACATCATCGCGGTACGATGGAACCATGGACGTTTCGATTCAACAGCTGCGAATGTTGCGTGAGGTGCAGTCGCAGGGGACCATCGCCGCGGCTGCAGACCAGCTCGGATACACCGCCTCGGCAGTGTCGCAACAGCTCTCAGCGATCGAGCGTGTCACCGGCGTTGCGGTGTTGGAACGAATTGGTCGCAACGTCTTCTTGACAGACGCAGGCAGAGAGTTGGTCCTGCACGCCACCACCATCCTCGATCAACTGGAGGAGGCGCGAGCCGCCGTCGAACGGGTTTCCGGGAGCGTCACCGGAATTCTGAGAATCGGTGTCATCGAATCGGTCGCGAACTCGATTCTCCCGCCGCTGCTCTCCAAGCTCGCCAAAGCCCACCCCGACCTCGACGTGCGCACGCGGCAGGCCGATCAAGACGCCGCGCCAAAGGTCCGATCGGGCGAGATCGATCTTGCCTTCACCGTCGACTTGGCAGAATCGTTGACGAAGAACGACGACAGAATCGATCGCATCCTGGTCTGCCGTGATTGGTTCAAAGTGGTCGTGCTCGACGACGATGAACTCGGAGATTCGGTGGTGAATCTGGCGGATCTGGAGGCTCGACGCTTGATCGCATCACCGCCTGAGCTGTCGTGCGGCCGGTGTTTGGTTCAGGCGTGCCGCACTGCGGGTTTCGAGCCTGACTACGCCCATCAGCTCGACGACTATCCAACGATCCTCCGTCTCGTTGCGAGCGGTGCAGGCGTTGGCCTCGTACCTGATCTCGGTCTTCGTCGCCTCCCGGAGGGAATCCGGGTGGCCGAGTTGAAAGATCCGGTCTCGAGAAACGTGGAGCTGGTTTGGCGACGCTCGAGCTCGGATCGACCCGCGATCCGAGCGGTTGTGGACGCGGTCGTCGCGGTCGCCGAGGACATGGGTCTCGATCGCTGAGCGCAGTTTCGTCCGTCAGAGGTATTCGAGGAGATCGACCAGCGAGCCGAGTCGTGTGATGCCGGCGATCGACTCGAACTTGTCGTCGGGGTCGTACGCGAAGACGGTCATTCCGGCTGCAAGCCCGGCGTGGATACCGGGTTCGCTATCTTCGACCACAGCGCAACGTTGCGGAGACGTGTCGAGCACCTCGGCTGCGGCGAGGAAGACACCGGGCGCTGGCTTCCACTCTCCGACGTCGTATGCGCTGAGCATTTCGTGTGGAGCGAAGTGCCTGGCGAGGCCGGTTGCACCGAGGCACAGTTGCATTTTCGCCACCGGCGCGTTCGAGGCGACCGCGGTGGGCAGCGTCAGCGCCGTGAGAACATCGTCTGCGCCAGGCACCTCTTGCAGACCGCTGCGAATGCGCTCCTCTTGGCGGACGCGAAAGACGTCGAGAAAATCACGCGGGAGAGGAGTGCCGCTGCGATGTTCGATTTCGGCCAAGACGACCCTCAGGTCAGCTCCGACGAATCGGTCTGCGTCGTCCTCGAAGACCTCGGCACCGTGTTCGACAGCCATCTCGGCGAGCAACGAGAGGGTGATCGTCTCGCTGTCGACCAGCGTTCCGTCGTGGTCGAATATCACCGCGTCAATCCTCACCAGGTCGACCCTACCCAGGAGACCGGCGAGAGAGCGCAGTGAACGACGTGACGGCACTACCCATGGGGTCGAACGGCCTCGGCCGGGTCGAGACGAGCGGCTTTGGCTGCCGGATACAGGCCGGCGAAAGCGCCGATCGCAAGAGCGGCGACGATGCCACCCAATAGGGCTTGCAAGGGTATTGCGAGCGTCCACCCCTGGCTGTCGGCGTAGATCCATGTCGCTCCGACGCCGATACCGAGTCCGAGGGCGCCGCCAATCGTCGAGAGCGCAGCTGCCTCGATGACGAATTGGCTGCTGATGTGGCCTCGCGTTGCTCCCAGAGCCCGACGCAATCCGATTTCACTACGCCGTTCGATCACTGAGATCACCATGATGTTTGCGATTCCAACACCTCCCACGAGCAACGCAACGCCTCCAAGTGCCAAGAGAAGGTTCTGAAGGTTCTGATCGACCTTGGTCTGCGCTTCGAGGGCATCGGAAGGTCGTGACACCTCGACCTCGTTGGGAGAAGCTGGGTTGGCGGTCCGTGCGAGCAGAGGGCGAGTTGCTTCGAGCAGTGTCGGCTCGACTCGAAGGTATACCGCCGAATGGTTCGGGTCGATGCCAAGGTCGTCTCGTGCATGTTTCTCACCGATCATGACCGTGCGATCGAGGTCGGGGTGGAGGGCGTGCGGCTGCAGGATGCCGATGACTTGGAAGCTGACCCCGTCGATCGATACCGTCGGCCCTCCCGTGGTGTCGACGATGGCCAATCGTTCGGCGGCGACGGCGCCGAGTACCGCAACTGGCAACCCCTGGGTTTGCGTGTCGATCTTCCGGCCTGAAGCCAGTTCGAGCTGCAGCACCTCGGTGATCCGGCCGTTGGTAGCTATCACCGACAGACCGTACGGATCGTCATCCCATCGATTGCGGGCAACATCTCCGCGAATACTTGTCACCCCGACCGCATCGGTGACGGAGGGAACTGCGCGAAGCATCGTGGCGGCGTCGGTCGGCAACTTCGCGTCGTCGCCGAAGAGACTTTGACCGGGCCGTACTTGCAGCAGATTCGTGCCGAGCTCATCAAGCTCGGCGAGCAGATCGGCCTTCGATGACGAAGAAATACCGACAACGGTGACCATCGAGGCGATGCCAAGCGCGATGCCGAGCGCCGTCAGAAGCGTGCGACCGGGTCGGGAGCCGAGCCCACCGAGTCCTGTTCGGAATCGATCTGGCAGCCGCAGTCGGCTTCGCATGCCCCTCGTCCCGCTCGTCGAACGTTGCAAGTTCATGCGGACACCTCGATTCGGCCGTCCCGCACGCTGACCTGGCGCGGCACGCGACCGGCGACGTCGAGATCGTGCGTGATGATCGCGATCGTCGCTCCGTGGTCGCTGTTGAGATCCTCGAGGAGTCGGAGGATGTCATCGCTCGTGCGTGAGTCGAGATTTCCTGTTGGCTCGTCCGCGAGAATCAGCGTGGGGTCACCAACGAGCGCCCGCGCGATCGCCACGCGTTGTCGTTGTCCACCGGACAGCTTCGGCGGTCGGGTGTTGGCTCGATCGGCGAGACCGACCAACGCAAGCGCAGTCCGAGCCTTCTCGATTCGTGTCGAACGATCCACACCGCGATAGAGCAAGCCGTTGGCGACGTTGTCCACTACCCGAGCACCTTCGAGCAGATGGAAACTCTGAAAGATGAAGCCCAGCTTGCTCGATCGCAGACCGCTGCGTTGGCGATCACCCAAGGACGCGGTGTCGATGCCGTCGATCAGGACCTCACCGCTCGTCGGTCGATCGAGCGTGCCCATGATGTTGAGAAGGGTCGACTTGCCGCTGCCCGATGGCCCCACGATGGCGACGATCTCACCGGCGTTTATTCGAAGATCCACACCGTCGAGCGCTTTGATTGGAGGTTCACCCGGGTACTCGCGTGTCACATCTCGCAATTCGAGTGCGGCCGTCATGCCGGTATCACCACGACGGTTCCCTCATCGAGGCCGACGATTTCCGCGATGCCGTCAACGACCTGACCGAGCTCGACTCCGGTCAGCTGTAGCCCGGTGGGTCCCTCGACTTGGACGGCCCATCCACCTTCTGCCAGTGCCACGAGTGCCCGAACCGGAAGGGTCGTCACGTCGTTTGCGAGCACTCTGGTGGAAGTGACAGTTGCGCTTTCGATCCCGCGTCCAGCTGACTCGTCGTCAAATTCGACCTCGACTGCATAACGCGTGCTCCCGTCGGCGCCCGCAGATCGTTTGGCGACGGTGACCGTGCCAGTCGCTACCCCAGCATCTGATTCGATCGAGACGGGAGCGCCGATGGCAAAGAACGCCCGCTGTCGGGCACTTACGTCGAGTTGGACAATTGGTCGAACTGCGCCGACGGTTATCTGGTCAAAGCGTCCGCCGATGGGCGGCGCCGATTCAACGCGGACCGAGCCGTCCACGAAGACGAGCTGCGACCGGTCAACCCTCCCTGTGGCGGGTCGCTCGATCGAGCGTTGCCAGTCTTTGACCGCACGCTCGGTTGTGATGCCGAAGACTCCATCGACCTCGAGACGTCCCTCGTCATCGAAACCCTCTTCGAGCAGGAACCGCTGAAGTTGCTCAACGTCGTCGCCTTCTTGCAGACTCAGCTTGTCACCCGCATCGTCCACCTCGAAGCGCCCAACACGTCGCAATTCTCGGTACAGCGGTACCGACCCGTGAGCGAGCACGATCGGTCGGTTGTCGACGTGGATCAACGTGCTGCCCGGTTCGATCACATCGTCTTGTGAAGGGGGATCGGTGACGATGCCATCGGCATCGATGGGTAGTGCGAATGGTTCGCCGTAGCTGAGAGTGCCGTTGAGTTCGACTTCTTCGGTGAGATCGCGGCGCGTGACCTCGACGGTATCCGTAGGAAGTACGGCGGTTCGGGCTCCCACGGAGGCTTCGACGGTTTCGGTCGATCGCATTTGGAGGAGCCAGATGGTCCCTCCGATGAGAGACACGAGCCCCACGAGAGCAAGGAGGGTGTAGATCGGTCGTTTCATGTCAGCCGATGACCTGCACGTCTTCGCCACACGCCCTCATCGCCGCATCGAACGCTTCGAAGTCGATACCTTCGTCGAGCGCAAACGAGTTGCCCGTCATGTCGATGTCGAAACCTTCGTCGCTGAGGCAACGTTGCATCTCGAGCATCTCGTCGGCCATTTCGGCCTCCTGCTCTGGCGTCAGCTCGAAGCTCCCGAATGCTTCTTCGAGAATCGGCTCGCACTCTTCCATGGCCGCCTCGAACTCTTCGTCGAAGAAGTCCCCGGTGATCACCCCGTCCTGGTCGAGGGCATCGGAAGGCACCTCGTCCAGAGTCTGAATCGACGCCCCATCTCCTTCGCTCGCGAAGTCGAGGTCGAGGCCATGGTCGGACATACATTTTTCGTACTCGGCCATCGCAAATTCGGGGTCGACTTCTTCGCCGGAGTCCGTGTTTTGGGCGCCTCCACCGTCGTTGGCACCACTGTCTGGAGGGCCCGCCGTATCGGTGTCCGCGGTCGTTTGCTCCGGCGTGCTCGTCGATGATTCGAGCGTGGGAAGAGCCGTTGTTTCGGTGGTCGCACCCGAAGAGCACGCCGCGGTGATCATGATGAGCGCGATGCACACGGCGATCGGTCGAACGAGGTCTCTTGAGATGGGCGCGAGTCGATCTCGACCCTTATGGGCACGGTCGACATTCGTGAGGCTGGACATCGGTGTTCTCCTTGAACGGGTGAGGTCACATGTTCGAGGAGCGGTCTGAGAACCAGCTGAGGAGACCTGAGAACGGCTCTCAGCTCTTCTCAGGCTGTTCTCAGGACGTTCAGCGACACTGCTGGAATGCGGATCCTGGTCATTGAGGACGATTCGACGGTCGCCACCGCACTTGATCGTGGGCTCGCTGCGGAGGGGTTCGATGTCGACCTCGCCCACGACGGCGATTCGGGTTTCTGGATGGCGACCGAGACCGAATATGGGGCGATTCTCCTCGACGTCATGTTGCCTGGCCGCAACGGTTTCCGGGTGTGCGCTGACTTGCGTCATGAGGGAATCGAGACACCGATCCTCATGCTGACGGCCAAGTCCGGAGAGTACGACGAGGCCGAAGGGCTCGATGCCGGGGCAGATGACTATCTGACCAAGCCTTTTTCGTTCGTTGTTCTCGCGGCTCGTATTCGAGCCATGCTTCGCCGTTCGGGCCCTCGACACGCCGTGCTGCAGGTGCTGGGTGACCTGGCGATCGACTTCGACCGCAGATCATGCGTGCGCGCCGGTCAAGACGTGTCGCTCACCAATCGCGAGTTCACGCTGTTGGAAGTGCTTGCGCGCCAACCCGATGTGGTGTGTTCGAAGGAGTTTCTGCTCGACCAGGTGTGGGGCCCCGACTTCACCGGATCGTCGAACATCGTCGAGGTCTACGTTGGGTATCTTCGGCGCAAGATCGACTTCGGACACGAGCGTTCGGTGATCCAGACCGTGCATGGGCACGGATATCGGCTGGCCTCGTGAAAGTGCGGTCGATCCGGTTCAGGCTCACCGCGTTTGTCTCCATCTTGTTCGCGTGTGCGTTGCTCATCACTGGCCTCGTCGTGCGCCAACAGCTTCAGCGCTCGCTCGAGGGCTCAGCACAAGATGACGTCGCTGCTGCTCTGGAAGATCTTCTGTCGGCCGGCGTCGTCGGGGAACCCGTGAGCGATCTGACGAGGGTGGTGTACTTCGATGAAAACGGTCGCGAGATCACCCCGAACGAGTTCGAAGAGCTGCTTCGCAATCTTGAAGCGGCAGCTATCGACGTACCGGTCGGCGAGGACCGCCGGCTTCTCGGGCCAGGGTTCCTGGAAACCGATCCCGCGTTCGGATCGGTCGTGTTTCCGAGCACACACGTCTTTCCCGACTTCGTCGAGGTCGTCGGTAGTCCGGCCGCGATCGATCTCGGACCGGGTTCGGTTGCCTTTGCCACCCCGGTCGAGGTGGGCGGTCTCGAGTTGGCGGTGGGTGTGTCGGCACCTCGAGAACCGATCGAGAACGTCATTCGGACCGTGTCGACAGCCGGCGCTGTTCTCGTGCCGATTCTCACCGCGCTCGTGGCCGCAATGACGTGGATGACGACCTCACGCGCTCTTCGACCGGTCGAGGTCATGCGTCGGCAAGTCGATCAAACCCATCTCGGTCGCTTGGACGTTCGGGTGCCCAAGATCGGAACGAGCGATGAGATCGATCGATTGGCGGGGACGATGAACGACATGCTCGATCGATTGGACCGGGCTGCTGAGCAGCAACGTCGATTCATTTCGGATGCCTCACACGAGCTGCGGAGCCCGATCACCGCGACGCTCGCCACGATCGAGACCTCGACGATCGACAACATCGATGAGTGGGACGAAATGGCGTCGCTGATCGGCCGTGAGCAGTACCGCCTTGCCGATCTGGTTGATGACCTGCTTCTGCTCGCTCAACTGGACGAAGCGGGAGTGCATTCGATGGAAGATGTCGACCTCGACGATCTGGCCATCGAGGAGTCAGAACGACCGCACCCTTGCGCCGTCAGCGTTGAAATCCGTGATGCCTGTCGGGTCACGGCAAGCCCTCGCCTCCTTCGACGCTGCCTCTCGAACCTCGTCGACAACGCAACCCGACACGCGGCTTCCGCGGTTTCGATCACCGTCGGTGTGACCGCTGCCGGCGAGGCACGGATCCGAGTCGATGATGATGGACCTGGAGTTCCCTCCGATCGACGAGACGAGATCTTCCAGCGATTCACCAGACTCGATGAGTCACGCAGGGCAAACCTTGGCGGTGCCGGTCTTGGTCTCGCCATTGCCCACGACATCGCAGCGCAACATCAAGCGTCACTCACGGTTGCCGACAGTCCGCTCGGAGGGGCGCGCTTCGAACTTCGCTTTCCAACGGTCTGATTCTGTCACCCTCGCATCCGCTCGGCCGCCGCGTCCCAGATCGGTTCCGGTTGCAGCGTTGCGTCACGCATCACGCCAAGAATTTCGATCTGCCATCCCGACGTGGCGCTCGCATGGTGCGTCGGAACGTAACCAATCGCCACCGAGACATCGCTGTGGTGGGCGTACCCACCCGACGTCACCCAGCCGACGACCTCGCCGTTCAGCCATACCGGTTCGTCGCCGATCACGTCGGCGTTTCCGGCTTCGGGACCCGCTGGGACGTCGACCGTCCACGTACAAAGCGATCGCGCAGGGCCATTCGCTTTGATCTCCACGAGGGCGTCTCTCCCGATGAAGTCTTTGTCGAGGTTGACGAAGCGACCGAGATTGGCCTCGAACGGATCGTAGATCGGGCGGTACTCGCGAGCCCACGATCCAAAACTCTTCTCGAGTCGCATCGAGTCGAGCGCCTTCGAGCCGAAGAGGCGGACGCCGAGGTCCGCTCCCGCGTCCATGATCAGGTCGAACACGTAGCGCTGGTAGCTGGCGGGCATCCAGAACTCATAACCGAGATCGCCCGAGAAGGTCACTCGGCCGCACATCACGTTGGCCCACCCGAGTTCAATCTCCTTGAATCCCATGAAGCGGAAACCTTCTGCGGTCACGTCGGCATCGGTGAGTCGCTCCAGGAGCTCGCGACTCTTTGGCCCGGCGATGGACAGGCCGCACATCTCATAGCCGAGCGTTCGGTAGTTGACCGATCCATCGGTGGGAAGGAGCGACTCGAAATGGCGCTGGTAATAGCGAGTGGCCACGCCCGACCCGAACATCATGAACCGTTCGCTCTCCGATGACGTGTTGCCGGTCGCACCGCCAGTGAACGTGCTGAGCGGTCCCTCGGGGTCGCCGGGTGTGGCTGGCAGGCAAGCGACGGTGAGGTCGCCAATGAGCTTGCCGTTGTGGTTGGTCATCGGAGTCAGCGACATGCGACCGGGCTTGGGAATGCGACCGGCGAGCGTGTGGTCGAGCCACTCGCGCGCGCCTGGTCCGCTGAACTGGAACTTGGCGAATCCCGTGGTCTCCATAAGGCCAACGCCGTTGCGTACGGCGAGCGTCTCGGCTCGCACTTGGTCCCAGGCGTTGCTCCGGTACCAGGTCACCTCTTCGGTCGGCGATTCGCCTGCGGCCTGGTACCACTGTGCTGTTTCGAGCCCGTAGCTGTTTCCCCAGACCGCGTTCGCGTCGCTGAGTCGGTCGTAGATCGGCGACGTCTGGAGATTGCGGCCTTCGGGAAGGAACTCGTTCGGGAACGTGATGCGGAACCGGCGGCCGTAATTCTCGCGAACCTTGGTGTCGGTGAACGACATCGTGTTGTAGTCGCCAAAGCGGGCGATGTCCATGCCCCAGATGTCGTGGCCCGGGTCTCCTTCGGTCATCCAGTTGGCGAGCGCCAACCCAACACCGCCACCTTGGCTGAGACCAGCCATGATGGCCGTTGCCGACCAGTAGTTGGGCAGACCGCGTACCGGGCCGAGGCACGGATTGCCGTCGGGGCTGAAGACGAATGGTCCATTCACGACGGAACGGATGCCGGCGTCGGCGAATATCGGGAAGTGGTCGAAGCCTCGTTGTAGCTGTGGTGCGAGGTGCTCGAGGTCGGGGGAGAGGAGTTGCATTCCGAACTCCCATGGGGTCTGTTTCGGCGACCATGGAATGCCGTTGGGCTCATACGTCCCGAGCAAAAGGCCGCCTGCCTCTTGGCGCATGTAGATCTCGCCGCCGAAGTCCACCGCATGAAGCACCTCCTTGCCGGTGCTGGCGTTGATCTCGGCTACCTGGGGTAGATCTTCCGTCAAGATGTATTGATGCGCCATCGCCAGAATGGGCAGTTCCAGGCCGACCATGCGGCCGACCTCCCGGCCCCAAAGACCGCCCGCGTTCACGACGTGTTCGCAGTGGATGGTCTCCAAGTCCTCGCCAGTCGAGGTGCGGATGGTTTGAATGTTCCACCCGCCGTCGCTGGCCCGAGTCATCCCCCGAGCCCAGGTATCGCGGTACACCTCGGCGCCATTTTGGCGCGCAGCCTTGGCGTATGCGTGGGTGACGCCGGTGGGATCGACGTGACCTTCGTGGGCGTCCCACATGGCGCCGACGAAGTACTGCTCGTCGAAGATGGGATGTATCTCTTTGGCCTCGGCCACCGATATGAGTTCCGTCTCCATGCCCAAGTACCGGCCTTTGGCGTGGGTGGCCTTCAACCAGTCCGCTCGTTCGGGAGTGTCGGCGAGCATCACGCCACCGGTGATGTGAATGCCGCAGTCCTGACCGGACACCTCTTCGATCTCTTTGTAAAGCTCGATCGTGTACTGCTGGAGCTTGGCGACGTTCGGATCGCCGTTCAGCGTGTGCATGCCGCCCGCGGAATGCCAGGTCGATCCCGCCGTGAGTTCGGTGCGTTCGAGCAGCACCACGTCGGTCCAACCATTCTTGGTCAGGTGGTACAAGATCGACGCGCCAACAACGCCGCCGCCGATGACCACTACCTGCGTATTCGTCTTCATGACGAAAGCGTAGTGAGCGGGTGCCGTGCCTCCCGATACCGATTGTTGACCCATTGTGTAGGCAGCGGCTCTCAATCGCTGCGCCCGCTCGCGCGAACGGCAAAGCAGATCTGGCAACTGGTTGATCAAGGCCGACCCGCGGAAGTCCGAACACCAGAGAGTGAACATTGCAGCCGAGAAGAACAACGAAGGTGCTCCCGCGCCTCGGAACCTTCGACAACGGCTCGCGCAGTTCGCTCATGACGGAAGCAAGGATCATCGCTGGTTCGTCATGAACGTCTTCAGTCGCTTCTACACGATTCGTCGGCTGGTCCGCCTGCTCTCGAAGAACGCAGACCTGCGAGCGGGGCCCCAGCGGGCTGGCCTGTTTCCATCGCTCGATGTCGACGAGACCGTCGCCACGCTCGATCGCGACGGTGTTTGTACGGGCTTGCAGCTGCCCCAGAACATCGTCGATCGATTCGTGGAGTACGCGTCGACCAACGTCATGCGCGGCGATGGGCAAAACTTGTGGGGGTTTACGCTCGACGAAAAGGATCGAGCCGAGCAAGAGGTAGGGCGACGCTTTGGTTTCGCCAATTTCTTGCATCTCGATGAGGAGCTGCCACTCATCGCCGAGGTCGGGTCTGACCCCAAACTCCAGCAAATCGCGGCCGAGTACTTCGGCACGACGCCAATGCACGTGATCAGCCGGCTCTGGTGGAACTTCGCGGTGCCCGATGAGACAAGCCAACCGGGCGAGGTTCGGCGGATCGCCTCGTACTTCCATCATGACAAGGATGGGTATGCGGGTCTCCGGTTGTTTTTCTACCTCACCGACGTCGATGCGAGCGCTGGGCCCCACGTCGTGGTGCCCGGAAGCCATCGAAAGAAGAGCGTTCGCCAGATACTCTCGATCGCGAAACGCAGCGACGATGCGATAGCGGGGTTCTACGGCAGCGACGCCTTGACGGCCATCACGGGGCGTGCTGGGTCAGGTTTCCTCGAAGACCCGTTCTGTTTTCACAAGGGAACCGCGCCGACGACGACGGACCGTCTGATTCTCGAGCTGCAATTCGCCACGACTCGCTATTCCGTGTTCGACAAGGCGCCGGATCGATCGGAGTTGGCGACGATCTTTGAGCCTCCGTCGTTCGAGCTGTCGGTAGCGGCCTAGCGCACCCGAGCTCAGGGCTGGATTCCGCCGTCTGCGATATAGAGCTGACGGGTGAAACGGTCCGAGCGGACGAGTGTTCCCGTGAACTCGACGTGCTGGCCGCGTTCGATCTCGGTTCCTTCGGGAAACTGCACGACGGCCTTGGCGATTCGACTCCGCATCTCCGATCCGTCCTGCGAACCGACGAGCAGTGTGGCTTTGATTCCGGTTCCGTCGAAATCGGAGTCGTTGCGTAGTTCGCGGACGGTGTCGACCTCTCCGGACCACCGGATCTGCGTTCCGGCGTACGTTGCTGCGAAGTGTTCGTCGGTCTCGAAGCCCATTCGCCCTGACTCGAACAGATCGGTGATCACCGAGTGCTGATCGAGGGTTGGCCGAGCCGGGCGGGGGACCGCTTGGGGTGGGGTGTCGGTGGCCGGGCTCAGTTGCGGCTCTGGCTCTGGCTCTGGGTGTGGCTCAGGGGCGACGCGGTCTTCTGGCGTCGCGGGCTCCTGCACCACCTTGTCCTGTAGGGGCGACGGCGCCTCGATTGTCTCGGCGGCGCCGACTGCGAGGTCCACGTCGGTCGGCGCGCTCATCGTGCGGGCGGCCTCGAGCAATACCGATACCGTGTCGCGCAAGTTGGTCGCCTCGGACTCGATGCCGAGTGTGTCCACCACGATCGATGTGTCCGTGATTCGGGGGCTGCGGAACGGTTGGTGGTACAGCACCCGCATGACCGCCTGACGTCGCATGGGGCTCAGATATCGAGCAGCTGCAACCGGATCTCGAGCATCGATCAGCACCTTGTCATCGAACTCGCGATCACCGATCTCGATGTCGTTCTTGCCGGTGAGCAGTTTCACGAACGAGAAGTGAATCGGTGATTGTTTCGTCAGGCCGACCCCCTCGCCACCAGAACCCGGGTAACGAACCGTGTATCGGGTGACGCGGTCCTCGTTCGTTCCCTGGGTATCCACCGAAACGAAGAAGCCGTTGAATGTACCGGCGATGGCGGGTCCGCTGTTCCACGATCCAGCAAAGAACTGCAGGTTGAATTCTCGGGCCACCTCGCGCCAGTTCTCATCGCGCTCGCGCGTTCGGTTGTGCATGATCGTCACAACCATGGCGACCGCGAACGCGATGCTCCCGAGCAGAAAAAGTACGACGAGGATCGAAGCCACGGACCGACCCTAATTCGCGATCGGCTAGCTCTCGGCGGTGATGGTGAAGATCACCGCTGAATCGCTCTGGCCACCCTTGCCCAACAAGCTTCTCACGGTGTTCATGGTTTTGATCACCGTGACCCACACGCCGTATTTTGCCTTTACGAGCTGGCGGACTTCATCGAATTCTGCCGTTGACCCAATGCGTGCCGTCGCCGCGATGACATCGGACCCTTCGGCGACCACGCCACGCTGATCACAAGGCTGCAGAGTTACCGATGGGTTATTGCGTATTCGCTTTACTTTCCAGCTCTGACCCCACGTGGTGAAGCCAGCCTGCTGATGGCCTTCGGCATCACGGCCGAGGTCGACGATCCAGATCGGGGTTGGCTTCGGTGAGCCGTTGGCCTTGAAGGACACCAGGCTCACGTATTGCTCGTCCGCGATGTTCATGGACGAAACGCTAACGCAGCTCAGATGGCGTGCGCGCGAAGGTCGGCGAGATCGATCCATTCGAGCGCTTGGGCGTGGGTGCCTTCGAGCACGACCTTCGGGGCCACGCCGGCTTCGAAGGCTTCGAGCCAACGACTTGCACAAAGACACCATCGGTCGCCGGCGTTGAGGCCGGGAAACCCGTACTCCGGGCGGGGTGTGCTCAGATCGTTGCCCTGCTCCGCCGAGAACTTGAGGAACGAATTCGTCACCACCGCACACACGATGTGGAAGCCCCCATCTTGCGGGTGCTGTTCACAACACCCGGTTCGCGTGAACCCGGTCATTGGATCGGTACCGCAAGATTCGAGATCGCCGCCAAGAACGTTTCGAGCCATTGAGGAGAGTCTGCCGTGATCGGTGTCGAATGACACACCACCTTCGTAGTCTGGCGATTGATGAACGTTCGGTTTGCGCCTGTCGGGCGACCTTTCACACGTGCGGTACAAGGGGCGATCAGGTCGGCCAAGAATGGTGATCCGCTGACGCCTGTACGCGTGGTCGTGCCCTCGAACCTCGCCGGTCTGAGCCTGCGCAGAATGTTGGGCTCCTCCGAGCTCCACACGCCACCCACGCTCGAGGCGCCAGGCGTCGCAAACGTCAATTTCTCGACACCGTTCCAGTTCGCGTCGTTGCTCGCAGCTCAACCGATGGCCGCGTCGGGGAAGCGTCCGCTGACCAACGTGGTGCTCGCGGCAGCGGTCCGGCATGTGCTTGCGACGGAGCCGGGGCGCTTTGGTGTGGTCGCTGAACATGTCGCGACCGAAGCTGCGCTGATCCGCGCCTTCGCCGACATCACGGCAATGCCCGTCGAACGACGTGACTCGCTTCGCAATTCATCGTTGGCGCGCACGGTTGACCTGATGCGATTTGTCGACGCGGTCGAAGCTCACCTTTCATTCGGTACGGCTCATGCGTACCACGATGAACTTGCGGTGCTGACCGAGGCCTCGTCGGTATGTCGATCGCGGCCGCTCGATGAAGTGCTCGTTCTCGCTGGGCCCTTTGGACAGGGGCTCGCGACGGTTGAATTCCTGTCCGCCGCGTGGTCATCGTCGGGCGAGGGTGCCCCGCTCGCTGTGTTCGCATTCACCGGTGACGCCGATGTCGACGTTGCCACCCGCGATCAAGCTCGTGGCATCACAGGCTCCAACCTCCCGTCCGAAGAGGCGACGGCGCGGTTGCCGGTCCCGTCGAAGATGTTGCCGGTGGCCGATAGCGATGAAGAGGTTCGTGCGGTCGTTCGCGCGGTGCTCGATGTTGCCCGCGCTGGGGCTCGCTTCGATCGCATGGCGGTCTTCATCCCGACCGCCGATCCTTACCTTCGCTCGTTGCGCGAACAGTTCGACGCTGCCGGGATCCCTACCGCCGGTCCCGAGCATCGGACCCTCGCCGATTCGGTCGCAGGCCGGTTGTTGCTACGCCTGATCGATCTTGCCGATTCCGTGCTCGTCACACCACATGAGCAACGATTCACTCGCGAGGCGGTCTTGGCGTTAGTCGATGCTGCTCCACTTCGTGGTCCGGACGGCCGTCCGGTCGATTCGACGGCCTGGGAGAACATCTCTCGATCTGCGGGTGTCGTTGCAGGTCTCGACGAGTGGACTTCTCGGCTCGATGCGCACGTTCGCTCCATCGACAAGCGGATCGCCGACAATCGGGCCGAGGCGACCGCCGGGTTCGTCAGCGCACTCGATCGCGATCGTGCTGCGGCCGACCAGCTGCTGGCGTTCGTCACATGGTTGGCTGAACTCACCTCACCCACGGCCATCGGGCGAACATGGGCGGAGCGGTCCTCATGGGCCCAAGACGTTCTTGCGAAGCTGCTTCCGCCGGTGAACCGTCGATCGAGCTGGCCCGAATCCGAGCTCGACGCCGCCGATCGTGTCGACAAGATTCTTGCGCGGGTCGGCGTGCTCGACAGTGTCGAACCCAATCTCACCCCGGCTGCCTTCGTGCGAGCGATTCACCTCGAGCTCGACGCCCCAGCGGGGCGCCGCGGCCGCTTTGGTACAGGTGTGCTCATCGCTCCGCTTGCTTCGGCCATCGGTCTCGATCTGGATCACGTCTTCGTGCTCGGCCTCGCGGAGGGCATCTGTCCACGGCCGATTCGCGAAGACACACTCTTGCCCGACGCGGAGCGGGCGCTTGCGGGTGGGGCGCTCGCGCTTCGAGCCGACTTGAATCGAATCGAACGCGAGCGTTACCTGCACGCCTTGGCGGCCGCCGATGTCGAGTGCACGGTCGTGATGCCACGCGGGGATCACCGTTCGGGTCGTTTGCGGACTGCATCGAGATGGTGGGTTGAGGCGGTTCGACAACAGACTGGGGATGTTTCCATCACGTCACAGTCGTGGCCGGACTCACCCCCTTTCGCCCAGGTCGCGCTCGGTTCATTCCAGGAGTCGATGAATGCGGCGATCGCCGACGGGTTGGTGACCTCACTGTCCGACCTGCAACTCCAGCACGTACACCGTGCCCACACGCGACGAACCGAGCCGGCGGTCGACATCATCGCTGGTCCGCTTCGGCGAGGGTTGCGGCACATCGACGAGCGTCGTCAGGGGTTCGGACGTTTCGTTGGCGATCTTGGCGATGTTGAACTGCCAAAGGTGGCCGACATCGAGGGTGCGATGAGCGCTAGTCGACTCGAGACTTGGGCGACGTGTCCGCGCCGGTATTTCTTCGCCCAACTCCTTGGTCTTGGAGAGGTTGAGCGGCCAGAGGAGATCACCGAAATCAGCGCGCTAGACCGCGGAAGTCTGTGGCACGCAATCGTCGAAGATTTCATCGGTGAATCGATTCCAGGCACCGAGCACGAGCGTGAGGATCCCGACCATGCCTGGGACGATGACGATGAGCGACGTCTTCGAGGGCATGCACAACATCGTTACTCCGAGTACGAGGAGCTCGGGCGAACCGGACGCCCCATCCTCTGGGCGATCAAACGTGAAGAAACCGATTCGGACCTGCAGTCGTTTCTGCGCGAGGACGAGTTGCTCCGCTCCGCGAAACGAACGATTCCGACAGAGGTGGAGTTGCCCTTTGGGATGGAGGCAAGGGGGTCGACGGGTGCGCGGGCAGCCGAAGTCTCGCTCGGCGATGGACGCAGACTTCGTCTGCGCGGGCTGATCGATCGCGTCGACACCCGCACTGACGGCACCCCGGTGGTCATCGACTACAAGACTGGCTCGGCTGCAAGACAATCAGATTTTGAAAAGGATCCGGTCGTCGGGGGGACGAAGCTGCAGCTTGGCGTCTATGCCGAGGCTGCCCGCCAGCACTACGACACCGAGAGTGCCGAGGCCTACTACTGGTACACCTCGACCAAGGGGAAGTTTGCAACTGCGGGTTACCCCTGGACACCCGAGCGACGCGAACGATTCATCGAAGTGCTCGACACCATCGTCGACGGAATAGAAACCGGCGTCTTTCCGCCCAATCCAGGTGACTACAACGCCTTCTATTCGAGCTTTCAGAACTGCTCGTTCTGCGACTTCACCCGTATCTGCCCGGTCGACCGCGATGAGGAGTTCGAACGCGCGGTCCTGTCCGACCGACTGGTCGACTTCGTCTTGATGCATGACGGTCCCGCCATCGACGATGAGCCGAGTGCGAGGGGTCGAGATGACAGCTGAGGGGGTTCCGGAGGCCAGGTCGATCATCGACGCCGACGAGCGCGCCCGCTTGCAGATTCGCACGGAGCTTGGCGCCACGATGTTCGTGGAAGCTGGCGCCGGCACCGGGAAGACCACTGCGCTCGTGGGGCGCATCGTCAACTTGGTGTTGAGCCCCGATCCTGATGTCCGGCGTCCGCTCGCCCAGATCGCGGCGATCACGTTCACTGAAGCGGCCGCAGCAGAACTCCGCGAGCGAATTCGAATCGAGTTCGAGAAGGCCCTCCACGACGCTGAGCGCAAGGGGCAGAGCGAGCTCGAATCGCGGTGTCGCCAAGCCCTTGCCGATGCCGATGTGGCCGCGATCTCGACACTGCACGCATTCGCCCAGCGCTTGTTGTCAGAGTTCCCGGTAGAGGTCGGTGTGCCACCTCGGGTTGAAGTGATCGACGAGGTGAGGAGTCAGCTGGCCTTCACCCGTCGATGGGCAGCGTTTCTCGATGAGCTCTACGCCGACGAGGATCTTGAGGAGTTCATCGTTCGGGCGTCGATTCTCAACGTGCCTCTCAACGGGCTGGCCATGCGCAACATTGCGCAGGAGTTCGATGACAACTGGGATCGTCTACTCGACGTCGAGGTGGAGCCACGACGCGCCTCTCCCATCGACTTTGCCGTCGTTCGACGGGTGATCGCCGACACTCGCGCGCTCGAAGCTCGTTGTACCGACCCCTCCGATTCGTTGCTCGGAAGAATCCGAGCGCTGACGGCGGTCTTCGACCGTTTCGAACGAGCGGGTTCCGACCATGAGCGGCTGCGCCTGCTCCGTTCGTTGGCAGAACAACGGCTCGGCAAGAGCGGCCGACAGGGTTCATGGGGTGGCCGCGAGGGTGTCGCCGAGGCCCGAGAGATTGTGATGGGGATCAATGACGCATGCGCCACGATCTTCGAAACCGTCGCGTCGCAGACGCTCACACAACTTGCGGGACGGGTGGCCCAATTCACTCGGCGTTCAGCTGCGGAGCGTCGCGCCGAAGGCCTTCTCGAGTTTCACGATCTCCTCGTGTTGGCACATCTGCTGCTTCGCACGTCGAGCGATGCCCGATCTGCGCTGTCCGAGCGTTATCGAGTGTTGATGCTCGACGAGTTTCAGGACACCGACCCAATTCAGATCAGCCTCGCGCTTCTCTTGGCTTCGGCTGTTGGTGAGGGCCAGTTCACTGGTGACTGGCAGGACCTCACTCCCGGCGACGGCCGCATCTTCATGGTTGGAGACCCGAAACAGTCGATCTACCGCTTCCGGCGCGCCGACATCTCGCTGTTTCTCGCTGCTCGCGATCGCTTTCGCGACGGCTCCGTCTCGCTGCAACAGAACTTCCGCACCGTGAGCCCGGTGGTGGACGCAATCAATGCCCTGTTCGCCGAGATCATGTCGCACGACAGCGCCCAGCAAGCGAAGTATTCACCGCTGATCCCTACTCGCAAACCGAGCGACGCTGATCACCGACCGATCGTTTTTGGAGGACCGAGCACGGACAAGGCCAGGCAAGTTCGTGAGTCCGAGGCAAGCGATGTGGCGGCGATCGTTTCAGAGGTCCTTCAGAATCCACGTGACTGGATGGTCGACGATGGCGAAGGAGGCTGGCGCGAACCGCAACTGCAGGACATCACGATCCTTCTGCCGACTCGCACGTCGATGTCGCAGCTCTCCAACGCACTCGATGATCGGTCGATTCCGTTTCGGGCGGACACGGGCACGCTCGTCTATGAGACACAGGAGATAAAGAACCTGTTGGCGGTGCTGTCAGCGATCGACAGCCCCTCTGACCAGATCGCTCTGGTTGCGGCACTTCGGTCACCGCTCTACGCATGCGGCGATGACGATCTCTATGCGTGGCGATCAGGTGGAGGGGTGTTCGATCTTCGTGCGCCGACGCCCATCGGTCTCGAGTCCTATGCGGTCGCGGAGGCGATCGAACACCTCCGTACGTTGCACGACGATCGATGGTGGGTCGAACCGTCGCAGTTGTTGCTGCGAGTGATCGACGAACGGTTTGCCATGGCGTTGCCAGCTCGGGGTCGCAGGGCGCGCGACACATGGCGTCGCGTGAGGTATGTCGTCGATCAGGCTCGTGCATTCTCCGAGGCTGGCGGTGGTGACCTCCGCGAGTATCTCGACTGGACTCGCCTCCAAGGCTTCGACGGCTCGCGAGCCCATGAGCCCATGCTCCCCGAGCCCGATGACGACGCCGTACATGTGATGACGATTCATGGGTCGAAGGGATTGGAGTTTCCCATCACGATCGTTTCGGGGCTGACCACCGAACTCGGTCGGGCGCGACCCGTGCGTGGCGAGGTGTTGTGGGGAGATGATGGTGATCTGCCGGAGGTCAAAGCCACCTCGGCGGCGCGCACCGCCCACTTCGATCTTGCCAAGGAACTCGACGATGAGATGGATGGTCCTGAGCGTGACCGTCTCTTGTATGTTGCTCTCACCCGCGCGCGAGATCATCTGGTCGTGAGTCGCCATCATCGGGTGTCGGCGAAGGGAGTGCCAATCGTCAGCCATGGCGCGTCGATCGCGCGGTTTGCTGACGGAGCTGGCGGTCCGCTCGTGCGGGCGTTTGAGGGGCAGGGTTCGCTCTTTGCATCGGCGCCGACTGCCGGTGTTCCCGAGCAATCCGACGAGAATGACGTCGAGTTGCCCAGCCCAGTGGATTGGCGCAAGAGCCACCACGCGGTGATCACGAACGCAAGCCGGCGACGCGTCGTTTCGGCGACCGCCCTGGCGGAGGCGTCGAGCTCGGGTCAACACGAAGTCGATGGCGCCTTTCTCGATTCGGAAGACGACGATGTGCTTGTTCGAGACGCCGATATCGAGCACCGCGAGCCGTCGGCCGGAGTCCCGGTGTTTCGACGTGGCCGGGCCGGCAGTGCCATTGGCAGTGCCGTACATGCCGCGCTGCAGATGATCGATCTGAGTGCTCCAGATTCTGCGGATATTCGAGCGATCTGCGAATCCCAGGCCTGGGCGGAATCGGTACCTGAAGCCGTCGACACGATCGAATCCGCCGTTCGATCGGTGTTGCGCGCACCGATCGTGCAGCAGTGCTCCCACGCTCGGCACTGGAAGGAGCTCTTCGTTGCAGTCCCCGTCGACCAGCTGACGCTCGAGGGTTACGTTGATCTGCTCGTTGAGACGCCCGAGGGGCTCGTGGTCGTCGACTACAAGACCGACGTTGTCCGTTCCGAAGCCGAGATCGAAGCGAAACTCGAGCGCTACTCGCTTCAGGGAGCCGCCTACGCAGTCGCGATCGAGGTGGCGACCGGGAGGTCGGTCGCCGACGTGCAGTTCGTGTTTACCGGCCAGGGCGATCCGGTCGTTCGATCGATCGAGAACCTCATCGAGAGACAAGCCGAGGTGCGAGAAACGACCAGTCTGCTCGAGGTGCCAATCGTCTCTGCGTCGAGCTAGCCCCTAGAGTCGGTTTCGCAAGAGTCGAGATGCCAGGGGTTTCCAGTGAGTGGACAGATGTCAGATGTGATCGTCATCGGCGATGAGGAGTTCGCGGTTGTCGAACCGGCGGTTGGGATGTTGTTCGATGCTCGGGCGCACGGGGTCATGCCCGTCTCGATGCACACTGCGAACACCCGAGGTGAGCTCGCCCGTTATCGACTCGATGATGGACGGCTTCTGCTGAGCGATCTGCAGGTTGGATCGATCGATGCGCCGCCGCCGATCAACGGAGTCGAGCCATCGACGGACGAGCACGGCCAGGTCTGGACGTATCTCGGAATGGATCTCTTCATCGAGTGGAGCGGAGATCTTCTGGCGGGCCGTGCACCGATTCTCGATCTGTACGTTCATGCCGGTTTCTTGCCGGTCTGGCACTACGAACACGTACTGGCGCTCGACATCGAGTCCGGGCAAGTGGTAGCTCAAGAGGATCGAAGCGAGGCCGTTGCGGCCTTTCGTGCGGATCGGCTCGAGTCCGATGAGGCCGATGACGATGAAGGAATCTTCGAGCGCTTCCTCGATGCCATCAAACTTCGGCTCGGCGTGCAGGACGACGAGCTCGAAGCCGAGTGAGCAGAGCGCTCAGCGCGCTCCGAGGATCGTGAGTTCGGTGATGATCGTGGCGTCCTCGGGGATTTGACCGGTGGGATCTTCGATACCGAGTCCGGGTGGGATCACCATCCGGACCGTGTCGCCGACCTTCTTGCCGATCAGCCCGATGTCCCATGCAGGAATTGTCTGACTTGGGTTGGCGGCGACCTCAAACCCTGCGGGCTGGTTCGATTCCCAAGACGAGGCGAAGACCTCACCGGTGGTCTGAACGATCGCTCGATAGTGGAGCTCGACCACGGTGCCAGCTTCGATCACTTGGCCGTCGCCTTCTTCGAGCACCGTCACTTCGAGTTCGGTGACCGGTTCTGCCACGTTCTCGATATCGGGTGGTGTCAGTACTTGGACCAGGTCGACGACGAAGACCAACGCGCTGTCAGCGGGAATGTCTTCGCCGCGCGCTGTGGAGCCGTAGGCAAGTTCTGAGGGAATCGAGAGCAGGCGGCGCCCGCCTTCTTGCATCCCTTCGATGCCTTGGTCCCATCCTTGGATGACCTGACCAATGCCGAGGGTGAAGCTGAATGTGTCGCCCCGATTCCAGCTCGCATCGAACTCTCCGCCGTCGGAGTGGCGAACTCCCACGTAGTGCATGATCAAGAGGTCGCCTGCGGCAGCGCTCTTGCCGTCGCCGACGACGATGTCGTCGATCTCCAGCTCTGTCGGAGCGGGACCATCCGGGATGACCACCGTTGGTTTGCCCGGTGCGTCGGGAGCAGCCGTCGTAGTGGACTCATCAGCAGGGTTCGAATCGCCGCCATCGGCGGTCGTTGTCGTTGCGTCCGTGGCGTCGATTGTCGAGCTCGAACTGCACGCTGGAACGAAGAACAGAAGCGCAAGAACGGTTGGAAGAATGCGGCGGAGCATCCGACGAGGTTACCGGCCAGTTTCCAACGGGATGCACCGGCTAAGGTCGCCGCCAGTGGGACGCAGCGGCCAGTGGAACATGTCACTCGATGTGGCTCGGAGGGTCGCCCTCGCTGCGCAGGGTTTTGCTGACCCAGCACCGGCGAATCGAGTCGATCGCCGCCACATGCAACGGGTCATGTCGCGACTTCGAGTGCTGCAGCTCGATTCGATTCCTGTGGTGATCCGAACGCAGTACATGCCGTTCCATAGCCGGCTCGGACCGTACGACAGTTCGCTGCTCGATGTCATTGCCTATCGCGATGATGAATGGTTCGAGGCGTGGGCCCACGAGGCGTCGCTTTTGCCCGTGTCGAGTGAGCCGCTGTTTCGGTGGATGCGAGATCGGGCGATGAATGGTGCGACCTGGAAACACCTCTACGAGGCGGCGCAACGTGAGCCTGCATACGTGCAGTCCGTGCTCGATGAGGTGCGGGACCGGGGAGCGATCACCGGGGGCGAACTGTCCGATCCTCGTCGGGTGGCCGGCGATGATTCTGGGTGGGGGAGTCGTTCACTCGGCACCGTGGCGCTGGATTGGCTTTATCGCATCGGCGAGCTCGGAGTCAGACGACGCGGAAACTTCGAGAAGGTGTTCAGCCCTATCGAGAAGATCATTCCCGCCGACGTGCTCGGCTCAGCCACGCCTGCCGTCGATGATGCGCAGCGAGAACTCATCGTGCAGTCGGTGCAGAGCCTGGGGGTAGGAACTGCGTCAGACATCGCTGATTACTTTCGTTTGCCGATTCGCGAGATTCGGGCGCTGCTTCCGGATCTTGTCGAGGACGGAAAGATCATTCCGGCGACCGTGAAGGGTTGGGGCGAGCCGGCATTTGCCGATCCGCACGCAAAGACCCCGAGATCAATCGTTGGATCGACGGCTCTTTCTCCCTTCGACCCCGTTGTCTGGAAGCGCGACCGGGCCGAACGTTTCTGGAACTTCGAGTACCGGATTGAGATCTATGTTCCCGAGGCCAAACGTCGCTGGGGGTATTACGTGTTGCCGGTCATGGTGGATGGACATCTGGTCGCTCGGATCGACGTCAAGAACGATCGCGAGGCGGGGATCATGCGGCTCAAGGCATCCCATGCAGAGGTCGGATACTGCACGGCGGAGTCGGCCGAGCGCGTGGCTGACGCGATGCGCGATCTCGCGCAGTTCGTCGGAGCGGAGTCGATCGACGTCGAGCAACGCGGTGATCTGGCCAAGCATCTGGCCCAAGTCATCTGAGGAGCTGTCTCAGCTGTTCAGAACCGCCTCGATCGTGGCGTCCGCATACTCGGCCGTCACCTGCAATCCGATCGCCTCGACGTACTCCATTGCATCGCAATTTGCCACCGTCGTGCGTCTCGATGGCGACTGTCAAGCGTTCCGGGTCTCCGGTGACGGAGATGTCGGGAAGTACACCGCAGTAGGGGCCGGTCCGATACGCGACGACGGCGTCGAAACCGCCCTCACCCGGTTGCAGAATGGCGATGCGATCGCTGAATCGGAGGGAGTTGTACACCGGCTCGTCGGGTGGAAGGAAGACCGTGGCCGATTCAACGGCGCCGGTGGTGTCGTCAACTTCGACCACCACACCTTCGAGCAGTTCATCTGCGCCGAAGGTGTCCGGCCGCACCCCAAGGCGATCACGCAGAAGCCAAGCAGCGCTCCTGTTCGACACAAACCAACCATGCGCTTCGCTAGGGAAGCGGCTGCAGCTGGCTTGTTGCTGAGGATCATCTGATGCGCCTCCTCGCGTGGGCCGGATACCAGCCTGCCAGTTTCAAGGGTCCGTTTTTGGTCGGTCTGAAGCGAGGAATGCCCCGGCGCCAGCGGAGGGAGCCGTGAGCATGATTGGGGTCATCTGATCGGCTCCGTGGGACATCTACGATCGTCGCTGTGACAACACCCGAGAGCGCACCTCCGGCATGGGTGCGAGATGCCGTGTTCTACCAGATCTTCCCCGATCGTTTTGCCCGGTCGGGGCGGGTCGATATGGGGGCGCGGCTCGACGACTGGGAGGCCGCACCGACGACTTGGGGCTACAAAGGCGGCGACCTGTGGGGGGTGATCGACAAGATCGACCATCTTGTCGATCTGGGTATCAACGCGATCTGGTTCAACCCGATCTTCCAGAGTGCCTCGAACCACCGCTACCACACGCACGACTACTTTCGGATCGATCCGCTCCTGGGTGGCGATGAGGCCTTCGACGCGTTGATCGAAGCGGCTCACAGCAGAAGAATTCGGGTCGTGCTCGACGGCGTCTTCAATCACGCCAGTCGAGGCTTCTTCCAGTTCAGCGACATCGCCGAACACCAGGAGAAGTCGGCGTTCGTCGATTGGTTTCGCGTGCGGGACTTCCCAATCAAGCCATACGACGAGGACATCCCTGCCACCTATGACGCCTGGTGGGGTCTCCATGCCTTGCCAGCGTTGAACACCGAGACCGAGGCGGTCCGCGAGTTCCTCTGGAGTGTTGGCACCCACTGGATCCAACGTGGCATCGATGGCTGGCGTCTCGACGTGCCCAACGAGATCGCTACTCCTGGCTTCTGGGATGAATTCAGAACTCGCGTGCGCAAGGCCAACCCCGAGGCGTACATCACCGGTGAGATCTGGGGACATGGCCCCGAATGGGTTGGGTCCGACGGTCCATTCGACGGGCTCATGAACTATCCGCTCACGACCGCGATCATTCGGTTTGCCATCGGTAACCGCATCAACGAGGAAGGCATCGTCGCCAATTACGACTACCACGTGCTGCCTGGCGACAATGCAGGCGCCTTCGCGGACAACGTCGACGAGATGCTGGCCACCTACGACGCGGACACCCTGCCTGCCTTGTTCAACTTGCTCGACAGCCACGACACCGGCCGGATCATGACGATGGCCGACAGCGACGCCGAGTTGGTGATCGTTGCACTCGCTCTTTTGTTCACCATGCCCGGAGCGCCGTGCGTGTACTACGGAACGGAGGTCGGACTCGAAGGTGGGCCTGACCCCGACAACCGTCGCGGGTTCCCTTGGGACGACATGGACTCGGTACCAGTGCTCACTGAGGCGTTGAAGGAATTGATCGCGCTGAGACATGCCGAACCAGGCCTTCGATCCAGCGAGCTCGAGCGACTGGGTCCGCTACCCGGGCCTGACTTCGGACGGACATATCTGTTTGCGCGTGGCAGCGGCGCCGAAAGGATCGTCGTCGCCGTGAACCATGCCGACGAAGCCGACGTGGTCGAGGTCAACGCCACGATGATGGGCGAGGATCCACAGCAGATCTGGGCCACCGCGTCTCGCTCGATCGAGGACGAACCCAAGGGCAGGAGAACCGCATCCGACTCGTCGAAGATGGTGCTCGAACTCCCCCCTCGTGCGGTTGGCATCTGGAGGGCACCAAAATGAGCGAACTTCCGAACAGTACACAGCGGGTTTTGGACGCAGCAGCCGATCTCGACTTGTCGGTCAGCGTGGTCGAGTTTCCCGATGGCACCCGCACCGCCGTCGATGCGGCGGCCGCTGTCGGCTGCGAGGTCGGCCAGATCGTGAAGTCTCTGATCTTCTCGGTCGATGATGAGTTGGTGCTTGCACTGACCAGTGGGTCGAATCGCGTCGATACCGATGCGCTTCTCGCTGCGGCTGGCGGAACCGTGTGTGGTCGCGCCGACGTCGACGATGTTCGGGCCACGACGGGGTATGCGATCGGTGGTGTGCCACCGTTCGGGCATGCCACTGCTGTTCGAGCCTTCTTCGATCCGTCTCTGCTCGAGTTCGACGTTGTCTGGGCCGCGGCCGGAACGCCGCGTCATGTGTTCTCGGTTGACCCTCAGGAGCTGCTCGACCGAACCGGTGCGCTGCCCGCACCTTTTGCCATCACGAGCTGACAACGATGGCGCAGACCGCGCCAATGTGTTCGCGCTAAGGGTCGGCGTTTCGACCGTCGATCACGCGGTATGGCAAACGCGACAGGAACGCCTGCCGGTTGGTATCCCGACCCGCATGGACATCATGAACATCGCTGGTTCGACGGGTTGAGCTGGACCGAACATGTGTCGTCTCACGGGCGTCAGACATCGGATGGGCTCGCGCAACCTACCAAGGTCGTGCGGGCCAACACCGCTCCACAGCGTGTGCAAGCGCAGGTCGCCTCACATGATCGTGCGGTTGCGAGTCGAGGCGCTGAACTCCGACCGGACCTCGGTGGTCCCCTCTCGGGTTCGCTTCTCGACCACCTGCTCGTGGTGGTGAACCAGAAGGTCAAATTGATCGAGGTCAACACTGAGTTCGTTCTCCATGACGCTGCCGGCAACCAGATCGGTTCCGTACGCCAGGTTGGTCAGAACGGATTCAAGAAGTTTCTCCGGTTCTTCGGCAACTGGGATCAGTACTTCACCCACACGTTCCAGCTCGTCGACGCGAGCGGGGCTGTCGTCTTGGGTGTCACGCGCCCAGCCAAGTTCATCAAGTCGCGCATCGTCGTTCGCGATGCGACGGGTCAGCACGTCGGTCAGATCGTGCAGCAAAACGCAATCGGCAAGATTCGTTTCGACATCGAAGCGGGGGGAGTGGTCATCGGTCGCCTGCGGGCAGAGAACTGGCGAGCGTGGAACTTCAGGATCGAGGATGCTGCCGGCATCGAAGTTGCCCGGGTCACCAAGACGTTCGAAGGTGTGCTGAAGACCATGTTCACCATGGCCGACAACTACGTGCTGCAGATACATCGACCGCTCGAGGATCCGCTCCGCCAGTTGGTGTTCGCGTCCGCTCTCACGATCGACGTTGCACTCAAACAGGACGCACGCGGGTTCAGCGCGTAACTACGAAGCCCAGAGGCCGTCGAGGCGTGATTGCACCGCCGACCGCTGCGCAGACGGGGCGGTGGTTTCGCCCAAATCCCCGAGCCACGTCACCGCGACCGAGCCGTTGCGGACCAGCCATCCGTCCGTACCGGGCACGACCTCGCCCGCCTTGCCCCAATCCATCGTCAGGTGAAAGACCTGACCCTGCTCGTCTGGTTCGGCTTCGACCAGCGAACTCGTCACGAGCTTCCGTGGAGGTTCGCCCCCGACCTTGGCTTCCTGCCAACCGTCGAGTTCATCGAGCGGCTTGTTCGGTACGTTGCAATTGATCACGACCGGCGAGGCAGCTGGCGCTGCGATCATTCCCTCGACGATTTGTGCCGCTACGGCAGCACCGGTTTCCCACAACATGCCATCGACGATCTGGCCCCAGGTCTGCCCCTCGACCTCGTTGCCGTTGAAGCCCATGCTCACGGCTATCCCGCTCGCGCCTCGGTTTCGCCCCGTCAGCGCGGCGCCGATGGTGCCCGAGTGATATACCGACCAACCAACATTCTGACCGGGGTTGATGCCCGAGACGACGAGGTCGAACGGTTCTCCGAATGAGCCGAGCTGCGCGTACATCACGCACAATGCCGGTGGGCCGCTGATCGACCAGGTCGTGAGACCGTCGAGTGCTTCGATGTTGTGCGGACGAGCGACCGGTTCGTCGAACGTCAGCGTGCCGAGCGAGGCGCCTGCTCCGGAGTACTCGGTAGCGGGTGCTACCACGGTCACCTCTCCGAACGGACGCATGGCATTGGCGAGCGCATGAAGGCCAAGCGAGTCGATGCCGTCGTCGTTGGTGACCAGAATCCTCATTGGCACACGCTACCGGTGAGGGTTCGTCTCATGCGATGAGATCGTGCGCTCGGTCGTTCGCATCCTGAAGTCGGTCACGCATCTCATGGGTGAGTTCGGTGAGCTTCGATCGCGGCACCCGGCCCTCAGGCATCGGGATCGGTGCACCAACAGACACACCAACGGTCGTGCGCCGCGGGAACTTGGCTCCAGGTGGCATGGCGTCCTCAGTGCCCGCGATGCCGACCGGAACGATGGATGCGCCCGTTTTGGCGGCAATCCAAGTGGTCCCGTCGAACAGCTCCGCGATTTCGCGGCCGGACTGTCGCGTTCCCTCCGGGAAGATCATGAGGGGTTTGCCAGAATCCAGGATTTTCCGCGCAGCTGACGTGGCCTCGCGATCCGCAGCGTTTCTGTCGAGTGGGATCGCACCGAGACCAGCAATCCACCAACCGACGGGCTTGATCTTGAAGAGGGACTCCTTGGCCAACGTGGGTAGACGACGACCACCCAGCACACCGACGATGAGGCTGTCGAGATTGGAGCGATGCACGGGAGCGATGATGACAGGTGGCGCAGTCTGGAGATGCTCAACCCCCTCCGATCGCACGTTGAGCACTCGGAACAGAGTCTGTTCGGTGACACGTTTCGTGATTCGGTACACCCGTTCGCCGTAGGGTTTCGCTGCAACTCCGGCGGCCCATTCGGCCAGTTCGTTCTCTGCCACGAGCGCAGATCCTACGACCTCAACGCGTGCAACTTTGCGTCAGGTGGCTGCGTCGAGCGCAACCGTCGTTGCTTCCCACTCCGCCATGAGCTGCGCAGCTCGATCCTTCGCCTTGTCGTAGTCGGCGACCAAGGCCTTGACCTGTTCGCTGTCGTCGTACACCGAGGGGTCGGCCAGTTTGGCCTGCAATTCGGCGACCTCGGCTTCGGCCTTTTCCCACTTGCGCTCCGCAGATTGTTGCGCCTTGCGCAGGTCGCGCGTGTTGGCGTGCGCCGCGTTGCGGGCATCGGCCTCCGCCCGCTTCTTGGCTTTCTTGTCGCGCGACGTATTGGCCGAGTTCGAGCTCGACCCTTGGGGCTTGTTCGCCGCCTTCTTGTTCTTCTTGTCTGGGCTTTGGTCGCTTGCGCCGACGTCAGCCTTGACCGTGCCGAGCGGATTCAGCACCTTCTCGGGTACCCCCTCGTGCCAGATGGCGCGACCGCCGCGGACCTCGATGAGGGCATCGCAGGTGTTTCGTATGAGATGTCGGTCATGGGTGACGAGCAGGACGGTGCCTGTGTAGACGCGAAGCGCATCTTCAAGGACGTCGCAGCTGGGAAGGTCGAGGTGATTGGTGGGCTCATCGAGCACGAGCAGGTTCACCGGGATGACCATGGTCTTGGCGAGCGCCAACCGAGTTCGTTCACCACCGGACAACTCCGGGATCTTGCGGTCTGCATGTTGCCCGCTGAAACCGAAGGACCCCAGCACCGTTCGCCAGTTTCGTGTGGTCTGCTTCGGGGTGACGGTCATCAACTCTTGATAAACCGTCCGAGTCGGGTCCATGTCCTCGGCCTGATCCTGTGCAAACGACGAGATGTCGACATGGCTGCCGATTTCCACGCTGCCTTCGGTTGGGTCGAGCTTGCCGGTCAGCAGGCGGATGAGCGTTGTCTTTCCTGCCCCGTTCGGTCCAACCAGCCCGACTTTGCGACCTCGCTCGACGACAAAGCTGACGTCTTCGAGAATGGTCTGGCCGTCGTAGCCCACGGTGGCATTCTTGATCTCTGCAACGATCCGACTCGAACGTTGAGGTTCGGGGAAGTCGAACTTCGCTGCGAGTTCCTTCTCGCCGGGAATCTCGATCAGGTCGAGTTTCTCAATGGCTTTGACCCGGCTCTGAACCTGTCTTGCTTTGGTGGCCTTGTACCGAAAGCGATCGATGAATTCTTGGGTGTGCGCGATCTGTTTGCGCTGCTGCAGCGCTGCAGCCTGCAAAGCGGCGAACCGCTCTTCTTTGGCCGCCACGTATTCGACGAACGTTCCGATGTATTCGGTCCCGCTGCCGGCCGAGAGTTCGAAGATCCGGTTCGCCACGGCGTCGATGAAGTCACGGTCATGCGATACGAAGAGCAACGCTCCCGACCAACTCGCAAGGTGATCCTCGAGCCAAGCAACCGAATCGACATCGAGGTGGTTCGTGGGTTCGTCGAGAATCAGCAAATCAGGATTCGAGAGGAGCAGGCGGGCAAGAGCAACACGCATGCGCCATCCACCCGACAGCTCCTTCAGTGGACGGTCGTTCCATGAGGGAGGGAAGCCAAGCCCTGCGAGAACTCGATGAGCCTCCGACTCGATCGCATAACCCCCGTGCGTCTCGAACTCGGCCTGCGCTTGGCCATATTGATCGATGATCCGCTCCATGTTCGAGCCGTCATCGGTCTCGAGTTCGGCTTCGAGGCGGCGCAGCCTGGCGGCGATCTCGTTCACATGGTCGGCGCCATCGAGGGTTTCGGCGAGCACCGTTCGGTCAGTGGCATCGGGGAGTTCCTGGGCGAGGTAGCCAATGGACATCCCTTTGGGCTTGTGAATCACCCCTTCATCGGCTTCCTGACGACCCACGACAATCTCGATCAGAGTGGTCTTTCCGACACCGTTTCCACCGACGAGAGCGATGCGACGACCAGCGGACAGCTGCAGGGTGACGTCGCTGAAGAGGAGCCGCGAAGCATGCGATTTGCTGAGGCCAGAGACGGTAAGCACTCGACAAGGATACGAGGGTCCGTCACCAACCGGCTCCGGCGATTCCCTCCGCGTGTTGCCGCTGCGCTCCGTGGCCGCTCCGGCCGTAGAATCAGCCGGTGGCAACAGAGACACCATCAGAGGGCCTCGCTGGAGAGGCCGACCAACGAGCCCAGCTGCGCCGAATGAAGGTGCTCGCCACGCTGCTGCTGGTGATTGCCGCAATCATCTTCATCGTGGCCCGCGGGTACCAGGACGACCACGTGTGGGCTGGGTACGTTCGAGCGACCGCCGAAGCTGCCATGGTCGGAGCCTTCGCTGACTGGTTCGCCGTCACCGCGCTGTTTCGCCACCCGCTCGGCATTCCCATTCCCCACACGGCGATCGTCAAGAAGCGAAAGGACGACATCGGTGAAGGACTCGGCGAGTTCGTCCAGAGCAACTTCCTGACGGGCGAGGTCGTTGCGGAGAAGTTGGAGAGCGTCGAGATCTCACGTCGGCTCGGCGAGTGGTTGCAGAATCCGGACAACGCTCGATCGATGGTGTCGGAGGTCGCGATTGTCGTCAGTGCGATCTCGGAGGTACTCAGCGAAGACGAAGACGTGCGGATGATGGTGGACTCGCTTGTCCGCGATCGACTCGGCAGAGTACCGGTCGCTCCAATCCTTGGTCGGGTCATCGACGCGGGGATGGACGGCGGTCATCATCGCGAGGTCTACAACGCTGCACTCGCTGGAGCCGCGAATTTCCTTGGCGACAATCGGACCACGTTCCGGCACCGGCTCAGCCAGGAGTCACCCTGGTGGGTCCCTGAGGTCATCGATGATCAGGTCTTCGACAAGATCTTCAGTGCGGTCATGAGCTTTCTGCTCGAGGTCGATGAGAACCCAGATCACCACGTTCTGCGCGACATCGACGATCGGGCGCGCATCCTCGCTGACCGGCTGCGATCGGACGAGCGCCTCATCGAACGTGGCGAAATGCTCAAACAGGAACTGCTCGACCACGACGAATTTCAGGCCTGGACCAAGGATCTGTGGTCATCGCTGCAGCGTGGCTTCGGTGATGCAACTCGTCAGGCCGACTCCGATGTCCGACACCGGATCGAAGAGGCGATCGTGTCGTTGGCCAACCGCCTGGTGGTCGACACCGACCTCCAGCGAAAGATCGACAACTGGATCGAATCGATCATCGTGTACCTGGCGGAACAGGGCCGTACCGAGATCGGCGCACTGATCGCGAACACCGTCGAAGGCTGGGACGCCGACGACACCGCCGATCGGATCGAGCTACAGGTCGGACGTGACCTGCAGTTCATTCGCATCAATGGCACGCTCGTCGGGGGACTCGTCGGGCTGTTGATTCACACCATCTCGGAGTTGGCGTTCTAGGGATCGACCGGTGCGCTGAGCTCCCACACGAATTCTTCCGTAGGAACGTTTGTCGGGTCGTAGCGCTCGAGGAGTTGCGCCATCGACGGTTGCTCGCCGCTTTCGGCAAGACCGATCGATTCTGCAAGCAGGCCACGCACTGCCTTCGCGCTCAGACCTCGCTGCTCGAGGTCGGTGAGGGTGACGGCACCATCACGTTTCGCGAGTCGAACACCGCTCGTGTTCACAACGAGCGGAACATGGGCGTGGTCGACCTGGCGGAGACCGAGAATCGTTCGCAACCACACGTGTCGCGCAGTCCCCGAGAGGAGGTCGGCTCCGCGCACCACCTCCGTCACGCCTTGCGTCTGGTCGTCGAGCACGGTCGCCAGGTTGTAGGAGGGAACGCCGTCGTTGCGACGGATCACGAAGTCATCGACTCCCTCGGACACGGTTCCGTACACGCGGTCATCGACGCTCACGACAACACCCTCGGCCCGAATGCGGAGAGCCGCTGGACGCTCCAGTGCACGCGCGCGGCGTTGTTCGCTGTTGAGGGTCGCGCAGGTGCCAGGGTACGCCCCCTCGGGCAGGTGTTCGTGAGGGGCGCGCGTCGCCTCGCGAACCTCGCGGCGCGAACAGAAACAGGGGTAGACCAGATCTTCGTTTTCGAGCCCTTCGATGACCTCGTCGTAGTGATCGAATCGAGTCGACTGGCGCAGCTCGGGTTCGGAGAAGGACAACCCCAACGATGCGAGGTCCTCTCGCTGCTGCGCCTCGACCTCACGCGACGATACGTGCGGATCGAGATCGTCAATTCTCAAGCGCAGCGACCCACCCTGAACATGTGCGGACAGCCACGCCAGCATGACGGTACGAAGATTGCCGACGTGGAGGTCGCCGCTCGGCGAGGGCGCATACCGGCCGACAACTTCAGAGCGCGAGGTCTGCACGAGTGCAGTTTGTCAGATCACCAGTTGCATCGGACGGCCCTCGGCGTCGATTTCGCCACCCAGTCGAACGGCGTCACCAGACTCGAAACGCCGAGCCGTCCACACCAGGGCGAGCGCGTCGATGGCGTCGGTCCTCCACGAGGTCGGGCAAGAAGCCACGACTTGGTGCACCGCGGGGGAGAGGTGTGCACCCAACAAGTGCATTCGATCTGCCCGGCCGGCGGGGGTGTTCTTCTTCGACGTCAGCGGACCGCCGGCCATCTGAGCGAACGAGACTTCCGGATGGCCCTCGACGATCAGAGCTGCTATCTCCGGCGACCACGCTTCGTCGAGCTCGCGCACCTTGGGTACGAGGTTCCAGGCCTGCTTCGACAGGCCCTTGCCCGAGACCGAGCGCGAGACCGCGTTGGCGTTCTCCCATGACTCTTCTCCGAGAATGGGTCTGACCGGTGTTGGGAAGAATGTCGATCGCCGAACGCCCAGCCTTGCCCGAGCAAGTGCGTCCGCCGGTCGAATCCCGTCGCTGGAGAGTCCGATCGGCATGTCGACCACAGCAGCTGTCAGCACCCCTGAGCTGAGGCGGGCTGTCACCGAAGTGATCGATTCCTCCAGAGACAACGAAAGCCCGGTGGTCGCCGCCCATTGAGCGACCGCCCACCCGCCCCGGGCACCGTCGATGCCAACGACGGTAGGACTCACTTGCGCGAGATGAAGGGCACCATTCCCGCGGCGAACCCAAAGACGCCGAGCACGAGGAAGACCCACTCACCGGTAAGGAGCGCAGCAATGATGAAAATCGCGATGAGGCTTCCCATGGCAGCAAGCAACGGGCCCGGTGCCTGTCGTTGTGGAGGCTTGCGCTGGGGTTGCTGGGATGGTGGTTGCGCCATTGGTTTCACCCTATGGCATCGATGCGCACTCGGTACATGGTCGGCCACCGCTTTCCGGTGATCAGATACGTGTCATCTCGATCGTCATAGGCGATGCCGTTGAGGACGTTCGAGTTGCTTCCTTCGACGGATGGCGGTGTCAGCGATCGGGCATTCAGCACGGTTGACACCTTGCCGGACAGCGGATCGATCTCGATGATCAGCGAGGACTTCCAAATGTTCGCCCACACCTTGCCGGCCACACACTCGAGTTCGTTCAGTTCATCGACGGGGCTGTTGTTGAACTCGACGTCGATCGTGGAAATCAGCTCGAACGAATCTCGGTCGCGAAACTGGAGTGTCGGTGACCCGTCTGACATGACGAGTCGGTCGCCGTCGTCGCAAAGGCCCCACCCCTGCCCTTCGTAGGCGTAGGTATCGAGTTGCTCGAAGGTATCGATGTCGTATCGGTACGCGATGCCGTTTTGCCAGGTGAGCTGAATGAGCGTGTCGTCGACCACGGTGAGGCCTTCGGCAAACACGTCGTCGACGGCGATGCTTCGCAGTACTGCACCGGTCGTCGGATCGATCTCGCGCAACGTCGACTCGCCAACAATGCCCGTGCTCTCGAACAATCGGTCACCGTCGAACTCCAGCCCTTGAGTGAAGGCTGTGGTGTCGTGAGGGGTTTGTTCGATGATCTCGAAAGTCGCTCCGACGGGGATCGAGTTGGTTTCGGGGTCGCGGACCGCGGAGTCGATGATCGCCGGGAAGTCGTCTGGCGCGTTGGGTGCCGGAGGCGGAATCGAGGCCGCGACCTCTCCGAGTTCGGTCAGCACCGCTTGTTGCTGAGCCTCATCGGAGCGTCCGAACGTTGACCAAGCCATGAAGCTGATACCAAGCAGGACGGCCACGACCCCGACCAGGCGGATGTGTCGTTTTGTGATCACGCTTCTCGCTTCACCCAGCCGCGGCCGGTGGGGCAATCGTGACGCTCGGTGGATTCGGATCGACGGACGGGTCGATGGGAGCGGGTACCAGGACCTGGTCGAGGACTGGGAGATCCGGTGGTTCCTCGCGGTAGACAAACCCGGTGCCGATGCGAATGCTGCAGGCTTCCTCGATGTAGGCCAACGTTGCGTCTACACCGACGACGGGCTGTGATGCGAGAGCGGTCCACCGATCCGCGAAGTCCGATTCCGCGAGTTCCTCGAGGTCCCATCGCGCGGGCTCACCAATTTGCACGAAGTCGGCAAAGTAGTCAGCGGTGGCATCGAAGTCTGCGGTGATCAGACCCAGGCGAAGCGTCGACGCTGCAGTGTAGAAGTTCAGCGCAATCTTCTGGGGCTCACCGAGGAGGCCTGATTCGAGCGGGTCGATTCGATCGACATCGATGATCGCTGGTGGCGGTACCGCAGCGTTGTCCTCAGCGGCCTCCGTCGTGGTCGTCTCCGCCGTTTCGACGTCTACTGCATCGTCGGGAACCACGCCACCATTGGCCGCCGCCTGAGATGCTGCGAATGTGCGAGCCTCGCGGATTTCATCGGGAATGTCGCCATCGCGGTGCAGACCCACATCGATCGGTGGCGCGTCAGAACTGGAGAGTGGGTCACCTGCGAGGTTGACAAGACGGACCTTGACGCCCCGGAGATCGGTGCGGAACGCGGCAGCGAGAGAGCACAACCGTTGGTTGTCGTCGATCACGACCGTCGTCGTCGTGGTCGTTGTGTCTGGTGCAGACGTCGTGGTGTTTGCGAGCTGGATTCGCTCCTGAGCATCGGCGCGATCATCGTTGAGCTTTGCGAACAACCAGACGATCATCAGCGCGACGAGGACAACGACGAGAATTCCGCGTAGCTCGCGAGCGATGATGTGAGTCCGGTGCACCCGACAACTCTACGGTTTGACGGCGAGCGGGTTGCGTCAGCCCCGTCACGAAATGTCTCTCGTCGAATTGCACGAAATTCGCACTCGCGCCTACGTTCGCGATCCATGCGCCGCGGATGGGGACGATTGGGCTTGTTTGTGCTTGCCGTAGCAGGACTTGTTGCGGTGGTGACTTTGGCGACCAGCGCCGAGGAGACGACCGCGTGGGTGATCGCTGCCGAGGTGCTCTTCATCGCCGGAATGTCCTACCTGATCACGTTCTTGGTCTGGCCACGACGATCGCCGGTTTCGCCAGCCCATCCGAGCGTGAACGGCGTGCGACGCCCCGTTCCCGATGAGCAGAGTCCAGAGACCGACAAACGTCCAGTTCTCGTGATTGGCAACCGTCCCGCTGGCTCAGCTCCTGGATCTCGGGTGCACATGCGTGACCTTCCCACTGCTCGAGCAACACGAGGTCGCAAACCGGGCGAGCGTCAGCCGACCGGCGAGCTCCGATGGCCAGCTCAACGCTGAAATGGCCGGAGGTAACGACCAGGACGTCGCGAGATAGGCTTCGAGCCAGCTTGTGAGGGCTGATGTCGTCGACCGAGGCGGGTGGGCACGACATCAGCGAGGGAGAGGATTTCATGGTCAAGGTCCCAAAGGGATACCGCAGCAAGAACGTTCGCGATCGGCGGACTTCTGGTGGTAGCGGAGGCGGCGGCCGCGGGTTCGGTTTTCCACGCCGCAGTAGTAGCAGTGGTGGCGGCGGGCTCGGGGGAACCATGGGCGGCGGTGCACTCGGCGGCGCAACGGCTCCGGGTGGCCAGCGCCGCGGCTGCGGTGGTGGCATGGGAATCATCCTTCTGCTCGTCCTCGCGTTCGTCGTGTTCAGCTGTGTTTCCGGCGGTGGTGGTGGTGGAAACACGACCTCTACAGGATCGACTAGCAGCGGAGACGGTGGATTCGTGGCTCCGAACGATCCGGCCTACGCAGCTGCCGAGGATCTGGTGAATTTCGTACTCGACGATGTACAGGACTTCTGGGCAGCGGAGTTTGCAGCAAGTGGCCAGCAGTATCCATTCGCCACGCTCACCATTTTCAACGATGGCGTGAGCACAGGCGGTTGTGGCAACGCCTCGAGCGCCGTTGGGCCGTTCTATTGCCCAGCCGACAACAACGCCTACATCGACATCCAGTACATGCTTCGTCTCCAAGATCAGCTTGGAGCCGAAGGTGATTTCAGCCAGGCCTACATCCTCGCGCACGAGATTGGGCACCACGTACAGAACGTCCTGGGCACCAACGATCAAGTTCGTCGAGCGCAGAGCGGTGCAAGTCGGGTGCAATCGAACGCCTTGCAGGTCGCAATGGAACTCCAGGCCGACTGTCTCGCGGGCATGTGGGCCCGTAGCGCCCAAGATTCCGGGTTGCTGGATGCTGGCGATCTTCAAGAGGGTGTCCGGGCAGCCAGCGCCGTCGGCGACGATGCGATTACGGGGAGCAGCAATCAGGAGAACTTCACCCACGGGTCGTCAGCGCAGCGCGTCGAATGGTTCCAACGAGGATTCGAAGAGCAGTCGTACGATGCATGCGACACGTTCTGAGATCTGAAGTCGTGAAAGTCCCTCCATACTGAGCGCCATGGAACAAGTCTCTGCGAGGGGCGTCGTCGTCTCAGGAGTCGACAAGTCGTTTGGAGACACGTCTGTTCTTCGCGGCATCGATCTTGCGGTCGATCCGGGAGAGAGCCTCGCTCTTCTCGGCCCCAGTGGTTGTGGCAAAACGACCCTGTTGCGGTTGATCGCTGGTCTGGAGCGCCCCGACTCGGGATCGGTGATCATCGGCGATCAGGAGATGGCCACATCGAAGACCTGGGTCCCTCCAGAGAAGCGCAACGTCGGCATGGTCTTCCAGGACTGGGCCCTCTTCCCACATCTCACCGTTGGTCGCAATGTCGGGTATGGCTTGCCACGAGCCGAACGGGCGGGAAGCCGGGTCAAAGAAGCTCTCGACATGGTCGGTCTTGCAGACCTCGTGGATCGCATGCCGGAGACGCTGTCGGGCGGGCAGCAACAACGGGTGGCCCTCGCTCGAGCGATCGCTCCTCGGCCCACGGTCCTCCTGCTCGATGAGCCGTTCTCGAACTTGGACTCGGCGCTCCGTGTTGGCGTGCGGTCAGAGGTTCACCGCCTGCTGGTGGAGTTGGGGATCACGTCCATATTCGTCACGCACGATCAAGAAGAAGCGTTCGTCCTCGGTGACCACGTGGCGGTCATGCAAGACGGTCGGATCGAACAGATCGGTAGTCCACAGGACATCTATCGTGCTCCATCGTCGCCGTGGATCGCCTCGTTCGTCGGCGAGGTCAATCTCCTGGCAGGTGTTGGTACAGGCGACGCCGCGGACACGATCGTCGGACGCATCCCCCTGGTGACCCCAGCATCAGGCGAGGTACGAGTGTTGGTGCGCCCGGAAGACTTCGAACTCTCTGCCGAAGGCCCTTCCACGGTGACCCTCACCGAGTACTACGGCCACGACATGATGGTCAGCGTCGCGATAGATGATGACACCGAAGTGCATGTCCGGTCGTCAGCTCGAAGGTCTTGGAACCGCGGCGACCGGGTCTCGGTTTCCTATGTCGGTGAGGCGGCCAACGCGTTCGTGTAGGCCGCCCACACCTTCGATGGTGTGAGCGGTAGATCGAGGTGTTCGACCCCCACGTGGCGTAGAGCGTCGATGACCGCGTTGTGAACCGCCGGTGTCGCACCGATACTGCCGGCTTCGCCAATGCCCTTGGCTCCGAGGGGATTGAGCGGCGTTGGTGTCTCGGTGAGGGTGACCTCGAACATCGGATATTCGCTGGCAGCCGGGAGTGCATAGTCGGCGAAGTTGGCCGACGTGAGGTTGCCGTACTCGTCATAGGTGACCTCTTCGAAGAGTGCTTGGGAGATTCCCGCCGCGACGCCTCCGTGCACCTGTCCGAGGGCGATGAGTGGATTGATCAACGTGCCCGCATCATCGGTGGTGACCATGCGCAAAAGGTTGACGTGACCGGTGCGGACGTCCACCTCCACGACGGCGACGTGGGCGCCGAAGGGGTAGGTGGCACCGGTCTGGGAGAACTCGCTCACACCCAGGAGGGCCTGGGGTGCGGCGGCAGCGAGGGCGTCCCACGCAATCGTGCGCGCAGGAGTGCCGGCCACATGGAAGACACCACCGGCGGCGTCGAACACGATGTCGGCGGGTGACGCCTCGAGGAGCGTTGCCGCGTGCTCGATGGATGCATCGATGAGACGCACCGACGCATCGGCCATCGCCGAGCCAGCGAGTTGTACCGAGCGCGATCCGCCACTGATCTTCGACGAGTCAACCTCGTCGGTGTCTCCCCAGACGACGGTGATCTTGTCGATCGGGATACCGAGTCGATCCGAGATGACCATCGCCCAGGTCGTCTCGTGACCTTGACCGTACGGCGTCGACCCGGTTCGCGCGAGAACACGGCCACCCTCGAGCAACTCGACCGACCCGAATTCGTTGTCGGTCCCAATCGCTCCCGGTGCCGTGATCTCGACATACGAACTCATCCCCACCCCGAGCAACGTCGAATGGCCCGCTTCGATCCGTCGAGCCTGTTCGGCGCGCAAGTCGGCATACCCAACAGTGTCCAGAGAGGATTCGAGGGCGGCGTGATAGTCGCCAGAGTCATAGACCTGACCCATTGCCGAGGTGAACGGGAATCGATCCTTGGTCGGCATGTTCTTCCGCCGAAGTTCCGCGGGATCCAAGCCAGCCCGGTTCGCAAAGAGGTCGATTGCCCGTTCGATCGTGGCGGTTGCCTCCGGGCGACCAGCGCCGCGAAAGGCCACGATCGGGACGGTGTTGGTGACCACGGTCATCCAACCGCAGGCCGCGTTGGCGATGTCGTAGACGCCGGTAGCCATCAGCGACGTGAAGTACGGGAGGAAATTCGTCGACTGCGGGTACGCGCCGGCCTCGGCGGTGATGTCGAGCTGATAGTGGGTCAGCGTCCCGTCAGCGGTTCCGCCGAGTCGGACGCGGTTGAGCTGCGAACGAGCATGCCCCATTGCGAGGAAGTTCTCTGTCCGAGTCTCCGCCCACACGACTGGTCGACCGACGGCGCGAGCCACCGCGCCGAGCGTGCACTCTTCAGGGCCGGGTCCTGCCTTCGAGCCGAAACTCCCACCGACATCGGTGGTGATCACGTGAACATCGGCAGCGTCGAGCTGCATGACGGCGGCGATTCGAGCTTGCGCCGGGTGGGCGCCCTGCGTGCTGGTCCAACAGGTGAGTCGGCCATCGTCGGTCCATTTCGCGGCGGCGACACGAGCTTCGATGGGGGCTCCATTGATTCGATTGTTTGCGATTTCGACATCTACCACGATCTCGCAGTCCGAGAAGTCCAGGTCATCTGCCCGTTTGTCGTCGACGACGTTGTCCGGGAGTTCGGGGTAGACACGAGCCGGCCCGTCCAGCGCTGCCTTGATCGTCGGCACCGCATCGACGGCCTCCACATCCACCCAGACGAGTTCGGCTGCATCGAGAGCCTGGGCGTAGGTTTCCGCGACGACCACCACCACGGGTTCCCCCGCAAAACGAACTCGCTCTGTCGCGAGCGGCCAGCGACACCAGACGTCAGACTTGGGATTCGAAAAAGGACCGAGGTCGAGGTCGGTGCCGGTGAGGACAGCCAAAACCCCTGGTGCTTCGCGGGCTTCGTCCGTTTCGATCGAGATGATCGTTCCCGCGGAAGCCGTGGAACGCACGAACACGACGTGGGCTGCGTCGGGGAGTTTCAGGTCGGCGGCGTACCTGCCTCCTGTGGTGAGGAATCGCGGGTCTTCGCTGCGGACAACTGGATTGCCGAGGATGCTCATTCGAGCACTGTAGACGGGGCTACTGAGAACTCGTCAGACGGCGCTCGCGGCGAACGAGAAGGACACCAAAGGCGATCAACACGGCTCCAACCGAGAGCAGGAGTTCAGCATGGGCGCCCGGGCCCGTGATCGCGAGTTGGGGAGTGACCGGTGGGAGCTCCACGGTGCCACTGACCTCAGGAACAACCACTGCGGGCGGCACGATCTCGGGGATTCGGATGATCGAGACCGGATCGGAGATGTCCTGGACGGGCGGGTCGGACGCCGGGGGCTGCACGACGGGGGTCTCGGGGGTGGGATCTTCGACGACCGGACCGTCCGATGTAGGCGTCTCGATCGCGGGCGGCTCTGGCGCTGGCACTTCCACGACCGGGTCTTGCGACTCCTCGGGCGTGAAACCCACGCACAGAACATCGACCGAGTTGATGCCGGGCTCTCCGCCGTGGCGAACCGTGATCTGTTTGCTTGCATCGACCGTCTGATTCGCGAAGACGGTGGTGGTGAGGATCTGATCGTCGGGGATATCGGTGGACGGAGGCGATGTATAGCCAGAGTCCAGCTCGACCACGTACTGCTCGCCACTTTGTGTTGGGATATTCACCTGCGTGTCGTGGTGGTCGTGCGCCACCAGAGTCACGGTGTAGACGCCTGCTGGCAGGTCGATCGGATACGGTCCCGACACGTCCGAGATCCCGTCGTTGAGTAGCCGAGTGCCTTCGAAGCCGTAGCTGTACGTGCCACACCCGGTGGCTGCACCTGCTCGACTGAACAGAGCTGGCGCGACGATCGCGCCGAGAAGAACCGCTGTCAGCGTTGCCGCGAACAACTTCCACAGGGATACCTGAAAATGAGTTTGGCGCATCATCGGTTGCCTTTCGTGACAGGGCCCGCACCCTGAGACACCTCGAACACTAGTCATCGATTTGGAAAAGACATAAAGGCAACCATCACGAATCGTTGTTGTGCGCGAACAAATCCTCACCGGTGGTGTGAGAACGGCTGAACCGGGCCCCGTTTCTCTCGGAAGGTCCCCATCGCGTGACGCAGCGTGATGAAGAAGGCGTGCGGCTCGTTCGCGTGTTTCGTTCGCGTGACCAATGACGATCGCGTGACAGTGTGAGGAAACCGTCAGCTGATCGGCGCGACAAGAGCCCCAAGCGTTTCGACGAGGTCGTGTGGAGACAATTCGAGGTCGAGCCCGCGGCGACCGCCGCTAACGAAAATGGAGTCACTCGCGAACGCGATCTCATCGATGACCGTTCGTCGTGACGTTCGTTGACCAAACGGGCTTATGCCGCCAGCCACGTATCCAGAGCTGCGCTCTGCCACGCTCACGGCAGCCATCGATGCCTTCTTTGATCCCATGGCTGCGGCCAGCGCCTTGAGATCGAGCATGCCGCTCACCGGGACGACAGCGACGACGAGTTCCCCATCATCGAGCTGCGCCATGAGGGTCTTGAAGACCCGGTCGTGTTCGACTCCAAGAACGTCGGCCGCTTCCTCGCCGAACGAGGAAGCGTTGGGGTCATGCTCGTAAGGGTGCAGCGTGTACTCGACGCCGATGGCGTCGAGTACACGGCACGCTGGTGTCATTTACCTGCCGAGGATTTGGCCGAGGATGGCTTTGCCTGCCGAACTGCCGAGCAGATCGCCAGCCATGTCCATCAGGCCTCCGTCGCCGTCGTCGTCGTCTTTTGACCCGCCACCGAGAATGTCGAAGATGCCGCCGAGGCCAGGGTCCTGCTTCTTCACCTGTTCACGCTCGCCGCCAAGGATGGCGCCCAGGCCTCCGGCATCGAGTCCGCCGCTGCTGAGCCGTCGCCCGAGGTAACCCATGACGATCGGCGCGAGAATTGGCAGGAGTTTCTGGACGAGGCCAGCGGGAATCCCCGCGCTCTTCGCAACGGTCTGTTCAACGGCTGGCTGCTTGTTTCCAAGGATGTGTCCCAGGATGCGGCCACCGTCGCTGCCGAGGGCCCGCGAGGCGTACCCTCCTGCGAGCATTGGGCCCAACATGTCAAGGATCGATCCGTCGTGGTCCTTGGTCAACGCCCCAAACAGAGCGTTCGCTCCACCGCTGTCTTGAGCTGCGCCGGTCATCGATCCAAGAAGCATCGGAAGCGCTGCCGCCACAGCGCGTCCCGTCTGTTCTTGGTCGCCACCGACGAGGCCAGCGAGCTGACCGATCGTGTCGCCACTGAATTGTTGTGCGAGGCCGCTGAGAAGTGAGTCTGACATTGTGATGCCCTCCCTCGAGGTTTTTGAGGAGTGCACCATACCTCGCGCATCGAGCCCTATGCCCCCTCGACGCTGGTCACCTGTAGCGCTCGAGGGACGACCTCGAAGGTCAGCGGCGTCTGTCCGAGCGGTTCACCGTCGCCCCACATCTCGACTCCGTCATCGTGTAGATCAATCCGGGTGGCGGTTCTTCGCAGAACTTCGGGGCGATCTGCGGACCCTCCACTTCGTGCGGCGAGATGACGGAGTATGCCCAGTCTTCCGACATCTTCAATCGATGTGAGATGTAGCAGCCCGTCGTCGGGCAACGCGTCTGGGCACGCGAGCATCCCTCCACCGAACAGGCTGGTGTTGCCAATCGCGAGCATGGCCGAGTCGGTTTGGACCTGATCTCGGTCGAGTCGAAGTGAAAGCTGAAGACGACGAAATCTTGGGAGTTCGAGGGCGGCGGCAACCGTGTAGATCTGAGATCCGAGCGGGAGCCGAAGTCTGTTCGCTCGTTTGTTGATCGCTGCCGGGAAGCCGGCGATCGCGATCGAAGCCACCCAGCTCACCGAGCCAGCTCGGTTGGTGACCATCATCAGATCGACCGGTCGTGGCGGCCCGAGCACGGCCCTCACGTCGGGCGTCAGAATGCCGAGTGCCGCTGCGAAGTCATTGCCGGTGCCAGACGGACAGAGCGCCATCGGAACGTCGGACTGGGCGAGCACCTGAACCGCAAGGTGCACCAGGCCATCGCCACCGCACACCAATACACGTTCGGCGTCACCTGCTTCGACGACCTGCCGCAGCATGTCGGACGAAGCCTCGGCCGTGTCGCCTGTGACCTCGATGATGTCGTGACCGGCCGTTCGCAGAGCTGCGATGAAGTCGGTTGTCGCGGCTCTCGATCGTCGGCCACCGCCGGTTGGGCTTCGGAGCACATGAACGCGCATGGCGTGAGATTACAGGCGTCGGAGTTCGTCGAAGACCAGGACGGCTTGGCCGAGCTCGCGCGAGCGAGGGAGGTCGATCCAACCGCACATGCCCCACTCGTCGTGGCCTTCCGGGTCTCGCACCACCTGCCGGACCGGAATGGTCTCCTCCTCGTCGGGCTCGCTGAGCTGGAAGAAGTCGGCGCCCCGTGCTTCGGGACCCGTCATGACCGAGTCGTGTTCGTCGTAGTACGCCTGCACCATCCGCTCCACTTGGTCGAGCGGGCGCAAGGGCGATGGCGGACGTTCGAGCTCGGAGGCGTGCTCAGGGTCGGATCTGCGAGAAAGTTCCTGGAGATTCCGACGCTCGAGCAGTTGCACCCATCGAAATGCCTCGTTGCGAACCATGACCTGGAAAGCCCGAGCGTTGGAGGTCACGTCGCGCGGAGCGCTCTCGATAACGGTGAAGCGGGAGTCGCTCAGCGATTCATCAGGCTCGGGATTTGTCAGCCGCTCCCATTCATCGATCAGGCTCGAGTCGACCTGACGAACCAGCTCGCCCAGCCACTCGATGATGTCGACGACCTCTTCGGTCTTTTCGCTGTCGGGCACGGTTTGCATCAGCGCCCGGTAGGTGTCGGTCAGATATCGGAGAACCACACCCTCGCTGCGTTTCATGCCGTATTCGGAGACGTACTCGCTGAAGCTCATCACCCGTTCGTACAGCTCGCGTACGACCGACTTCGGCTTGACGTTCTCTTGCCCTACCCACGGATGGCGGGCACGAAAGCCGTTGAACGCCTCGTACAGGTCGTCGCGGAGCGGTTTGGGGTACTCGACGGTCTCGAGTCGTTCCATTCGCTCTTCGTACTCGACACCATTGCGCTTCATTTCGCCGACGAGGTCGCCCTTTGCCTTGTCGAGTTGGGCAGCGAGCACCGCCCCCGGGTTCTCGAGCACTGACTCGATCACCGAGACCACGTCGAGTGCGTGGTCGGGAGCATCTCGATCAAGCTTCTCGATGACTTCGAGCGCGAACAGTGACAACGGCTGGTTCAACGCGAAGTCGTCTTGTAGATCGAGTGTCACCCGTACGAGTCGACCCTCCTCATCGGGGTCGTCGAGGTGTTCGACAACGCCCGCGTCGAGAAGCGAGCGATACATCGAAATGGTGCGTTTGATGTGTCCACGCTGGGCCTTGGTGGTCTCGTGGTTGTCTCGCAGGAGTCGCTTCACCGCATCGCAGCCACCCGGCTGGGGCATCGGCCCCTGAATCGGTGGTCGGTCGAGGAGATTGAGCAACATCTGGTGGGTGACGTTGAAGCTCGATGACATCGGTTCGGGTGAACCGTGCACCAGCTTCGTGAACGTGTCTTCGGTCCAATGTGCGTAGCCGCGCTCCGGTGGTTTCTTCTTTTGCACCTTTCGTTTCTTCTTCGGATCGTCCGCGGCTTTGCGATCGGCGGCGAGGTTGTCGATCACATGTGGTGGTGCCTGTACCCAAACGGTGCCCTGATCGTCGAAGCCCTTTCTGCCGGCCCGGCCAGAAATCTGCTGGAACTCTCGAACCGAGAGGATGCGAACCTTCTGGCCGTCGTACTTGAACAGTTGCGTGAGGAGCACGGTTCGGATGGGAACGTTCACTCCGACCCCGAGCGTGTCCGTGCCGACGATGACCTTCAGCAGGCCCTTCTGGGCCAGCTTCTCCATCAGCAGGCGGTACTTGGGAAGAAGCCCAGCGTGATGGATGCCCACACCGTGGGACAGGAATCGCTTGAGGTCTTTCCCGATCGGCGAGTCGAATCGGAAGTTGCCGACCTCCTCGCGGATCGCAGCCTTTTCTTCCTTGCTGCAGATGGAGAGGCTGGTGAACGACTGTGCAGCTTCAAGGGCAGACTTTTGCGTGAAGTAGACGACGTAGATGGGAGCTCGGCCGGTCTCCAGCAACGTCTCGACGGTCTCGTGAATCGCGGTGGTCTGCCACGCGAAGTCGAGCGGCACGGGCCGGTCCGTGCTCGACACGGTCACGACCGGCCTTCCCGATCGAGCTTCGAGGTCGGTCTCGAACCGTTCCGTGGGGCCGAGGGTGGCCGACATCAACAGGAACTGCACCTGTGGCATCTCGAGTAGTGGTACCTGCCATGCCCAGCCGCGCTGCGGGTCCGAGTAGTAGTGGAATTCATCGATCACCGCGAGCCCGATGTCCGCGCTCGCTCCACGTCGGAGAGCGATGTTGGCGAGGATCTCCTGCGTGCAGCAGATGATCGGCGCCGTCGGGTTGACCGCGGCGTCGCCGGTGACCATTCCCACATTGTCCGAGCCGAGCTCGCGACTCAGGGCAAAGAACTTCTCCGAGACCAGTGCCTTGATGGGTGCGGTGTAATAACTCCGCTCGCCCTTTGCCATTGCCGCGAAGTGTCCCGCCATCCCGACAAGCGACTTACCCGATCCGGTGGGGGTCGCGAGAATGACGTGATTCCCCGAGAGCATCTCGAGGATCGCCTCTTCCTGTGCTGGGTAGAGGTCGAGACCGGCCGAAGTCGAGTAGTCGACGAACGCGTCGATCAGTTCGTCCGGTTCTGCTCCCGACGAGGGGATGTGGTCGAGAAGCGAGATCGCGAGGCCTAACGAGTGACGCCGGCCTTCTCGAGCGCAGCTTTCGTGCGGTCGAGAAGATATTGGGGAACACCGAAGGCGTTGTCGGCGGCCGCTGCTCCACCCGATGCCGCGCCGCCTTCGGCGGAGGCACCCGCCTCGGCGGCTGCTGCTTCGGCCTCTTGGTGTGCGAAGAACTGATCCCACGCTCGACTGATGACGATCTCGTCATGGTCGAGATGGCTGAGCAGTTCGCCGTTGTCGAAGCGAACCCAGTACCGCAACCAAGTCAGTCCGTTGGACATCGCGACCTTGCCCGTGGTGCCTTGCGGGACACCCGGCAGATCGACCGTGGCCCGGACCTTCGCACCAGCGCGAATCCGAGTAGAGAGATCAACCGTCTTAGCCATTCCGACAGGGTAACGGGCATCGTCGCGCACAGCCGTCTTCGGTAAGAGGAATGAGGTAAGAGGAATGCAAGGTTCCCGTTGCAGGGAATGCTGTCTCGTCTGAGGTGGGTTGGCACATCATGACCCGCCGACTCACGATTTTTCTCACCTGCCTGGCTGTCGTCGCTTCTGCGTGCGCTTCGAGCGCCGACGATGTGGCGAGTTCCGACGAAGCCGATCCTGCGGTGTCCGTGGAGACCGACGTCGAGTCGGCCACCACGACCACGGTCCTCGATGGCCCAACGACGACGTTCACGCCAGACCTCGACGGACCGTTCGACCTCACCGGTGGCCTGCAATTCGACCCGACAACTGCTGATGTGATCGTCGACGCAGACGCCGACCCAGGCAGCCTCGGCGGGTATCCGTGGCCGACAGATTGGACTCGACGGACGGTTGAGGACTGGAACGAGTTTCAACCGGGGTTGCGGTCTCAAGACCCTCGCGATGGCATCCCCCCGATCGACACACCGGTCTTCGAATCGGTCGCACGTGCTGCGGAATGGGTTGACGGTCGCGAGCCCGGAGCGCTCGTGCAACTCGACGGGGAGGCCCGCTTCTATCCGCTGTCGATCTTGACTCGTCACGAGATCGTGAACGACGCGTTTGGCGATGTGCCGGTGGCGGTCACCTTCTGTCCATTGTGCAATACCGCAATCGCGTATGACCGACGCGTGAATGGTGAGGTACTGCGGTTCGGAGTGTCGGGGCTTCTTCGCAACAGCGACTTGGTCATGTGGGACCAGGGAACCACCTCGCTCTGGCAGCAAATCACTGGCGTTGGGGTCGTGGGAGAGTTCGCCGGCGCGCAACTCGAGAGCGTGCCGACTTCGATCGTGTCGTTCTCGCAGTTTGTCGAGAGCTTCCCCGATGGCAGGTCGCTTTCTCCCGAGAGCGGCTTTGGTCAGCGTGCGTACGGTGTGAATCCCTACGGGGGCTACTCATCGCTCGACCGGCCTTTCTTGTTCGGCGGCGAAACCGACGATCGGCTTCCACCGCTGAGTCGGGTGGTGGGCGTGAGCGAGGGAGATGTGATCGCCTCGTACTCGTTCGAACGTCTCGAGGCTGAACGGGTCATCAACGATGAGGTCGGCGGGTTACCGATCGTGGTCTTCTTCGGCGGAGACACCGCCGATGCGCTCGATGAGCGCAACATCGCTTCCTCGCAGTCGATCGGGTCGGCAGTTGCGCACAGTCCTGTTGTCGATGGACAGACGCTCACGTTTACCGCGACTGATGCAGGCACCTATGTCGACGATCAGACGGGTTCGACGTGGTCCATTGTCGGCGCGGCCATAGACGGTGATCTCGCGGGGACCCAACTCGGATCGCTGCAACACCGAAACGAGTTTTGGTTCGCCTGGCAAGCCTTCTTTGGACCGGACTCGCTCCGCGAGGTCTAAACCGAACGCTGGGCGACGACGTTAGAGGTACGTGCCGGGCCGGCTCGATGCGTCGATTGCCTCGGGAGCCGCAGGTGGTTGTCCTGACGGCAGCCCCTGAGGACCCGCTGCGCCACGCTGTTGGAGCTGTTGGAGCTGCTGCATCGCTGCTGCCTGCTGCGCCATCGCCATTGCTTGGAATCCTTGATGCAAGCCCTGGAGCCAACCGACGAGCTGTGCTTGTGCGATACGCAGTTCGCCCTCGGAAGGCGGCTGATCGCTGCAGTCGATGCAGAGCTGAAACTCTCGAAGTTCATCGAGAAGGTCATCGCTCATGGTGTCCTCGAGCGCTTCCATGGTCTCGCCGTGGATCTTCGCAAGAAGGGATCGTCCTGCTTCGTCGAGCGGAGCCTCTCGGGCCTCCGTCATCAACGACTGCGTCATGGTGCCAAGCCGAATGAGCTTGGCGGCATCGGTGATGGCCGAAACGTCGGTGACGGCCTCTTCAGCCCCGGCTGGCGCGGCGCCCGACTCTTCGACTGCGTGCTCGGTGGTTTCACTCATCGTCTCTGCGACCTCCATGTCTTGGTCATGAGTGTATTGGTCACACCGAGCCCTCTGCCCTCAGTTCCCGAACGAAAGGTTTTCCCTCGAATGGCCGATACTGAACTATGCGCGCCGTTCTGACCCTTCTCGTCGCAGCGGTGCTGTCGACGGCGTGCTCGTCTAGTGTTGCCGACGTCGACGCGAGCCCAGACAGCGGCGCCATCGATGACAGCTCGGCGACGGGTGCTCGCATTCTTCGTGGGCCAGCCGAAGATGAGTCCACGCCGATCGATCCACTCGACGCGGATGCGCTCGCGTTCGAGCAGCCCGAAACGCCGCTCCCGAACGATTCGTCAGACGGTGAGCCCGAACCGGGCGTAACCGTCGATGAAAATCCCGAGTCGGACCCGCCGGCGGACAGCGAATCGACCGAGTTGTCGAGGTTGCTTGACGAGCTGATCGCCTTCGTCGAAGAAGAGCGCGGACACGAGTTCGTCACCCGGCCACAGGTGACGATGCTCGATGGTGCGGCGTTCACGAACGAGTGGAACGCCACGATTGCGCGAAGTGCGGAGGAAGACGCAGACGACTACGAGAATTTCACCGATATCTATCGTGCGATGGGGATCCTCGAGGGCTCCGATTCGCTCGAGGAGATCTGGATGCGGTTCGGCGACGCTGGCGTGCTCGGCTACTACGACCCGGATCGAGGCGACATCGTGCTTCGTTCTGATGAGATCACCGCGTTCACGAAAACCGTTTTGGTACATGAACTCGTGCACGCGTTGGAAGATCAAGTCTTTGGGATCGATCGAGACGAATACGACGAACGCGATGATGAGATCGACTGGACGTTCTCCGCCCTACTCGAAGGTTCTGCACGAGTGATCGAGGGACGCTACCGCGCGTCCCTGACCGAGGCGGAGAGGGACGAGGAGACCGCAGTTCGCCAGGCTCTGCCCCGAACCGTCTCTTCGTCGGAGTTCACCGATTCGTTCCTCGAGCTCCAATTCGGGCGTTACCGAGACGGGGAGACCTTCGCCGAGGCATTGTGGGCCGGTGGTGTCTCGCAGCTCGATGGGGCGTTCGCGGATCCTCCGGCGACGTCCGAGGCCGTGATCGATCCGGATGTATTCCTGTTGGGGTCGGCTGCCGATGGAGCAATAGATGCGCCCGTGGCGGACGGCACGGTCTTTGAGTCCGGTCTTTGGGGAGAGGCTGCGTGGGCGGCCCTGTTTGCCGACGTCTTCGGCGTAGCCGAGGGTCGCCAGCTCGCAGACGGATGGGGAGGCGATCAATACGTTGCCTGGCGTACCGATTCCGAGACGTGTGTCCGGATCCACGTCGAAGCGGACAATCCCGATGCGCTCGACAACTACGCGTTGGCGCTCGAGGAGTGGTCACGACGTGCCGCCGGGCGCGAGGTGTTCTACCCGACCGCAGAACTCATTCGGGTGACTTCCTGCGCATGAGGCAGTCGGTCGTCGACCGACGACTCAGATGGGCGTTCCCGCATACGGAGCAGGATCCTTGGGACCGGGAACCGAAACAGGCGTCCAATCCGTGAGCTCCTCGAGGGCCTCGGAAACCTCACTCCATGCAACGGGGTCCCAGCCCTGGGCAGACGCAGCAATCGAACCGTCTTGTTTCACCAGCACCAGCGCAGGGAGCGTCGTTACCCCGAGTGCCTTGGCCGCAGCGCGATCTGGGTCCGCAAAGGTGAGGAATTCCTCTGCATATGGTCCAAGGAAACCCTTCACACCATCAGCGGGGCCGGTTGCGAGCCAAACGTTGCGTACACCGGCGCCGCGGTAGTGATGAAACACGCGCTTGATCGTGTCGAGCAACCAGGCACTCTCGTGCGTGTACGGGTCGATGACCGCCACGAGCATGGGAAAGGTCGTCAACCAGTCCGAGAATGGCCGTGCGTCGCCGTTGAGTGGATCGAGTTCTGGGTCACCGTCGAGTGTTGCCACGGCCGAAACGGTAGCGGATGCGAACCGCCTCCGCACCCATGTATCGTCGCGTTGTGCACCCAATGGAACGGCTTCGGTATGTTGCCCGCGCGGGGTCCGCGCCCGACCGAATACTCGTGGCCGAATCTGTTCCCGCTCTCGGGGCGTTCGCTGGCCAGCCGGGACCGATGCTCGTGGCCCTTCGCCAGCTGATCGTTCGACAGCCCGAATCGGCTGGTCTACTCGCTCTAGCCGCCCACATGGTGCACGCGCTGGAGCCCGTCGACGCTGGATGGCGGTTCGCAGAGTCGTTGGAACAAGACCGGACGGTCGATCTCGCCGAGGAACTCGCGGTCGCCGAGTCAGGTGGCACCGACGTGATCGACTCGTTGATTTCAGGGCCTTCGCGTGCACTTGTACCCGTCGGGACCACGGCCTGGATCGCCACTGCACGGAGCGCCGGACGTTCGGTTGCACTGGTCACCCCTCGCGGGACGCGGCTTCCCCAGTTGTTGTGGCGTAGCTACCTCGATCGAAATGGGCTGGCTGACGACTCGCGCGAGGTCGAGATACTCGACCTCGCCACGTTCGACGATCTGATTGGTCCCGACGGACTTCTGCCGGTCGATTCGTGGCGAGCTGACTGTCCTGACGTCGCCGAGGTCGCGAGACTCTAAGCGGCTTGAACGTCCGCGTGATCGTGTTCGGTCATTGATCCGCGTAGATCGATCTTCGTCGTGAGGTCGGTGGTCTTCTCGGAGCTGACGGCTTCGGTGAATGCAGCGATCACCCGAGTCTGCTGCTCGACGGTGAGCGAAGAGCCGCTCGGGAGACAGATGCCTCGCGAGTAGTGAAGCTCCGCTGACGCGCCACCGGTCATCGGCGAGTCGCTGTACAGGGGCTGTAGATGCATTGGCTTCCACGCTGGACGAGCTTCGATCGAGACAGCTGCGAGTGCACCACAAACGGCGGCCGGTGACGGCAGGAGTTGTTGATCAAGCTCGACGACCGAGAGCCAACCATTGCCCCGTCCGTCGCGGTCCTGACTCATGACTTCGACACCCTCGAGGCGACCGAGTTCGCTCATGTAGCGGCGATGGACCACGCGGGTTCGTGCGACCAAGAGATCGAGACGTTCGAGTTGCGCGCTTCCCAGCGCGGCCGAGAGGTTCGAGAGTCGGTACGCATACCCGATCTCTCCGTGTTCGAAGTGCACGGCTGCCTCGCGGGCTTGCGATGCGAGGTATCGGGCGCGTTCGACCAGTTCTGATGGACCGACGAGCGCACCTCCGCCACCTGTCGTCACGAGTTTGTTTCCGTTGAAGCTGAAAGCAGCCAGCTTGCCGAACGATCCAGCCGGTTTGCCGCTGTGCGTCGCACCTATGGATTCGGCGGCGTCCTCAACGATGGGGACGTCGAAGCGTGCGCAGATTCGTTCGATCAACCGATAGTTGGCGCATGCGCCGTAGAGGTCGACGGTGATGACCGCCGCTGGGCGGATCCCGTCGCGGGCCAGAGTGTCAAGTGCGCACTCGAGTTCTCCGGGGTCGATGTTGCCTGTGCGTGGATCACAATCGACGAAGTGTGGTTCGGCGCCCACATATCGGACCACGTTCGCCGAGGCCACGAATGTGACCGTCGGGACAAGGACGACATCACCAGGACCGACGTCGAGAACCTGCAACGCAAGATGAAGCGCTGCGGTGCCACTGGTTGTCGCCACAGCGGCTTCGGTGCCAGCGATCGATCGAAGTCGAGACTCGAATTCGTTGAGTTCGGGGCCAGCGGGCGCAATCCAGTTGGAGTCGAACGCATCGAGTAGCCGACGGCGCTCGCGAACGGACATGTCCGGGGGCGAGAGGTGAATGGGTGCGTAGTCCATGAACTGTCCTCGTGTAGGTCGAATGACCTAACCCCTGTCGGCAGTTCGAGCCGAGACATGATCGGTGCAGAATGGGAAGATGAAAGAGGGCGTGAGGTGACGAGGGGCTCCACGTTTGTCGAGGCCGTGCAATGGTGGTGGGATCGCAGCGATCGCCAGCTGCCTTGGCGTGAGATTCGTGACCCCTGGCCGATTCTTGTCAGCGAGGTCATGACGCAACAGACACAGGTCGCTCGAGTCATACCGAAGTGGCAACGATTCCTCGATTCGTTTCCCACGCCGACCGACGCTGCCGCAGCGACGTCTGGTGATCTGGTCGCACTGTGGGATGGACTTGGCTACAACCGTCGCGCCGTCATGCTCCACCGATGTGCGAATGAGATCGTCCAACGCCACGGCGGCATCGTCCCCGACCAGTTGGACGCGCTCATGGCGCTCTCGGGTATCGGTCCGTACACCGCCCGGGCGGTCCAGGCGTTCGCGTTCGAGCAGGACGTTGCCGTCGTCGATACCAATGTTGGTCGGGTCCTTGCACGCATCGATGGACAGACCCTGGCCCCGAAAGAAGCGCAGCTCCGTGCCGATTCACTCGTTCCAGCCGGATCTGGGTGGATGTGGAATCAGGCGTTGCTCGACTTCGGTGCTTTGGTCTGCACGAAGCGTCAGCCCGCGTGTGCAACTTGCCCAGCGAACGAGGGCTGTGTTTGGCGGGGCGATGGCCCCGACCCAGCAATCGGGTCTGCGGCCGTCAGCGGCGGTCAGAGCCGTTTCGAGGGCTCGGACAGGCAGGGGAGGGGTCGGCTCGTCTCCGCGCTTCGGAGCGGCCCCGTGAAGCGATCAGATGCTGCCGACGTGATGAGCTGGGGCGACGATCAGCCGCGGGCGAATCGGATCATCGCATCGCTGCTGGCCGATGGCCTCGTGGTGGAGTTCGATTCGAATTTGCGGCTTCCGTGACATGATCGGCCGCCTGACGGGCGGCGTCAGATGTGTCACAGTATTTTCCTCACCGGCCACGACGACGTAACGTTCTGTCCATGCAGGCAGGGGTAACGGTCTCGTTCTATGGAGTTCGTGGATCCACGCCGTGTGCAGATTCATCCATGGCACGGATCGGTGGCAACACATCATGTGTGGTGATCGAACGTGAAGGCGAAGCTCCGATCATCTGCGATACGGGCACCGGGCTTCGGTTCTACGGTCTTGGATCGGGCTCGGACCAGTTCCACGGAACCATGCTCGTCAGCCATCTGCACTGGGATCATGTGCAAGGGCTTCCGTTCTTTCCTCAGATCCTCAACGATGCGTCGACCGCCAGGATCATCGGTCCACCGCAAGACGACATGTCCTTCAAAGAGGCGCTTCACAACTTCGTGACGCCTCCGTACTTTCCGGTGGGGCTCGAGGCTCTCGCAGGAGAGATGCAGTTCGCCGACCTGTGGAATGACTCGATCGAGATCGGATCGGCAACCATCACTGCACGATCGGTTCCCCATTGCGGTCGAACCAATGGGTACCGAATCGAATGGGACGATCTTGCGATCGCTTACATTCCCGATCACCAAGAGCCAGCCGATGGTTCCAGCATCGCCGACGGTGTCCTCGAGCTCGTCGACGGCGTCGATCTCTTGATTCACGACTCACAATTCACCCCCGAGTTGCTGGCTGCCCGTCTCGACTGGGGGCATTGCACCACTCGGTACGCGGTCAAGGTCGCCGACGAGGGCGGCGCCAAACGCCTCGCGATGTTTCATCACGACCCTCTGCACGATGACGATGCGATCGATCAGTTGCTCGCAGAGGCGCAGAGTTGGGGCGCCGACTGCGAGATCCTCGCATCCTCGGAAGGGCTGAAGCTCAGCCTCTAGCGGCGGTGGCGAGACCCGACAGCGGAGAGGTACGCCTGCTCGTGGACTTCGCCAGTCCGAACCGGTGCGTAGCGATCATCGAGTTCGGAGGCGAGCAACTTCGCTCCGAACGATTCGTCTTCATAGAACGATTCGACCAGGCCGAACAGTTCGCTGAGTGCATGTGTGTCGCCGGTCGGGTACACCCGTCGGCCATCGCTTCCCGAGTCGGTGTTCAGAATCTCGCAGTGCGGATCGATGTCGCTGGCGATGATCGGCAGGGCAGCGCGCCCCGCTTCGATGAGCGCAGTTGGGAGGCCTTCGAGGTGGGATGAGGTCACGAATGCGCCAGCGTTGGTCAGCATCTCGGCGAGCTCGTCTCCGTACAGGGCGCCCGTGAAGATGATGTCCTCCGAGGACGCTGCCATCTCCTTGAGGTGTTCCACGTAGCCCTCGGTCCCAGCAGCGCCGCCGACGATCACGAGCGGCATGTCGGTCATGGCAGTGAGGTAACCGGCGATCATCTCGTGTGGTGCCTTCTCCGGGACGAGACGCCCGACCGAGATGAAGTACTTCTGTGGCGAGAGGCCATACCGGCGCAGAGTTTCACCCGCAGCGACGTTTGCGATTGCGTGGGTGGAGTTCGGGACGACTGTTGTCGATCGACGAAACTCGTCGGCATATTCGTGGGCGAGCGTCTCCGAGACAACGAGTGTGGAGTGTGGCACCCGAGCACTCACGGTCGCGGCGAATCGAAGGATCAGCCGAACGCCTCTTCCCCATTTGTCTCGCTTGTCGTCGCGACCATGCACGGTCACGACCACGGTCGATCGGGTGAAGAGTCGTGAGATGATCGACATCATGCCGGGGCCGAGGGCATGAAAGTGGATGACGTCGAAGTCTCGTCCAATGCAATACACGGCAGCCCGCAACGCGTGGATCATCGCCCCGATACCTGGCGAGGTGGACGCGGGAAGGTAGACGAGCTTTACGCCGTCGATCATCGGAGGGTGTTGGTCGTAGTCCTCGGAGCGACAGAACACCGTGACCTCGTGGCCGCGCGCCACCAGCTGACGCGACAACACATCGACGACCGTTTCGACGCCGCCGTAGTTCGCGGGCATGCCTCGCGTGCCAACCATCGCAATGCGTAGGTGTTCGTGAGTGCGACGTTTCACGCTGAGTCTCTCGATCGATCGGTCGTGTCTCCTGAACCTACGGCAATCTGTAGCCGCGACGCAGGGGGCATATGGCCCGTTGGCCAGGGGCCCAATTGCTCAGACACGAAGGGGAGCATCGTTAGGAGATCCGTCGCATGTGCGCAGCGAATCGAGCAGAACGCTCGACGTAGCTGGCTGCATTCAACAGGTTCATCTCGACCGAATTGCTGTCTTCACGAATTTTCGCCGGGACCCCGAGTGCCATCGCGTTTGGCGGAATCACCTTGCCACCTGGGACGAGTGCGTTTGCCCCAACGAGCGCACCGCTCGACACGACAGTGCCGTGCAAAACAACGGCACCCGATCCCACCAGAGAACCATTCTCCAGGGTGCAACCCTCGAGATGGGCATTGTGCCCAATCGTGCAATCGTCGCCGACGATCGTGGTGTGCTCGGCCGTGCAATGAAGTACTGCACCATCTTGCACCGACGTCCGTTCGCCAATGTGAATCTCGTTGTCGTCGGCACGGATGACCGTTGCTGGCCAGACCGACGAGTGAGCACCGAGAAAGACCTTGCCGATGAGAACGGCGTCGGGGTGGACGAACGCGTCCGGGTGGATGACGGGTTCCCACCCGTCCTCGAGAGCGTATATCGGCATCAGCCCACCGTAGTTCTCATACCAGCCACGCATGGAGCGATGCTGATGTCTCTAACAATTTGAAGAGATTCACCAACCACGAACAAGTCGTGTGGGTTGTTTGAATTTCTTGGCTATGACCGCCAGGCACTTCATCTCGTCGGCCTTGCCGACGCCTGCTTGCCGGACACCGTTGACGTAGCCCTTCATCACCATGCTCGCGAAGGAGAGATCCTTGGCACCGTGCTGCTTCAGCTCTTCGAAGTTGAGACCGTTGCGACCGGAGTTCTTTGCGTGGCTGCGAGATCCAAACAGCGGGGCGTCGACCTTGCGGAACGTTCCACGCATGGCCATCTCGACCAGCAAGGTTCGATCGCCGCCGTAGAAGGGCCCATGCAGACGTGTTTGCATCATGGTGGAGCGACGCATGATTCCGAAGATGTAGAAGTTTCGGTGGTTGTTGTTGATCACCGCATCGATTCTCTGGTGCGGGTGTGGCGAGTGGAAGCGGGTGTCGCCAGCGGGAGGCGAGAGTTTGATCGCTTCCAGATAACCGTCTCCACCGAGCCAGCCCTGCTCCATCTCCAGCATCGGAACGCTCTGAGGGTCGATGAGGAGACTGTTGGAGTGCCCAATCACGATCGACGGATCGTCGTCCATCATCGCGATCACGGAGGAGAGATATCCAGGCTCGATCCGATCATCAGCAGCTGCCCAGCGAAACAGTGAACCCGATGTGAGGCGAAAGAGTCGGTTGAAGTTGGCCGGGCCACCGATGTTCTCGCTGTTGCGGGAGTAGCTGACGCGTGGGTCCGCCTTGACGAACTCGTTCACGATGTCGGGTGTCGCATCGTCAGAGCAATTGTCGGAGACGACGATCTCGAAGTCGCCGAAGTCTTGTTCGAGATGGCTGGTCAGTGCCTCAGCGATGAAGTCCTCGCCGTTGTAGACGGGAACCCCAATCGATAAGCGTGGGGGGGAGGTCATGACGTTCTCTCGGTTGGGGATTGGGGGGCGCCGCTACCGAGCTGGAGTAGGTCGTAGTTCGGCTCTTCAGGAGGGATGATCTTCTTCGCACCCCAGGTGAGAACGGCCAAGTGGGCGAAGGCGATGTTTAGGTACCACCAGACGATGGTGTTGAGGAGCACGTTCTCGGTGATCAGCTGGGCGGCGACCGAGAGCAGAGCTGCGATCGCGCCGACGCTGATCAATGTGGTCTGGTGATCGAGAACTCCGCGACGGGCCTTCTTCCAGGTCTTCCATCCGGCATAGGAAGCGACACCCAACAACGAGATGAACGCCATGCCGCCGAGCACACCACCTTCGATGAAGGCTTGGAGGAAGCTGTTGTGCGGGTCCTTGGCTTCGATCGTCCGGGTCTTGGTGGCGTCGATGCCGAGCCCGGAGACTGGGTTGTCCCAGAAGAACGGCGCGACCTTGTCCCAATAGCCAATTCGCCACCCGAGCGAATCATCGGTCTTGACGCCACCGTTGGCGCCGGTGGTGGCTGTCAGGTTCGACAGACGATCGCCGACGCCGGGTACCGCTGCAGCTACGGCGAATGCGCCAACCATGATCACGATCACGAGCTTCTTGTTGATGCGCGCTGCCATGACGAGCGCACCGATCAGGAAGCTTGCCCACGCTCCGCGTGCGAAGGTCGCAATCAGAAGGAACCCGCCAAGGCAGGCAGCGGACAACACGACGAGCTTCTTCTTCACCTCGACCGTGGGAATGATGCTGATGGCCAAGAGCACCGCAAAGCTGAGGTAGGTCGCATACGAGTTGGGGTGGGCGAACGAACCATCGATGCGGACGAGGCCCGATCCGCCCGGGTCGAGGGTGCCCGTGAAGAAGAACTGGACAAAGCCCGTGACGATGGGAACGATCATGCCGACACCCGAAGCGGCAAGGAGCTTCCAGAGGTATCGGCCATCTTCGAGCAGATGTTGCTCCATGGCCAGGTACAAGAGCACAACCGACGCAAGCCCGAACATTGCGCCTTGTGATACGCCGCGATCGATCGAGGTGATGAAGCTCGGCACGAAGAGCAGAAAGAAGCAGATGAACGTGATGCCGAGCGGCGTGATCTTGTTCCAGTTGCCGGTGACCTTGCGGCTGATGAGATGCAAGAGCGAGATCAGAATGACGAGAATTCCGAGGATCGCCGATGGTTGGAACGTGCCGAACTCGTCTGCGATGAGGTCATCGAGTGCGGGACGAACGGCGAGCGTGATGAGAAGAAACCACGAGTAGCGATAGAGGCCGATGATTGCCAGAACCATTGCGGTGAGAACGGTTCCGCCAAGGATCACAAACGGTGTGTCGGGCGACAGGGCTTGGAAACCGAGGGCCGCCGCGAGGCCGATGACGATGGCGCCGAGCACCACGAAGACGGCCATTGGGCCAGGTTGCGGGCCCGATGACGTTGGTGGCGGTACGTCGTCCTCGGTTTCGAGGCGGATCGAAACGCGATCGCGAGTCGGGGGGCCGAGGTGTTCGCCTTGTGGTGACGTGGTCGTCATCGCTCCGGCTCGCCGAACGCCAACTCGTAGTTCCACCGGGTGAGGTGCGCAGCGAGTTCAGCCTCGAGTTGTCTTTGCTGGAGCTCGGTCAGATCGCGACGCCATTTGTCGTTGGTGTTGCGGAATCCGAAGTCGATGACCGACTGGTTGAACCCGTCGGTGTACTCGAGCTCGGAGAAGTCACAGACCGCATCGAATGATCCGGTGGGATCGTCGCACAGGTCTTCATATCGAAGCTCGAGGAATCGGCCCTCTGGCACGAGGGGGGTCGCTGCGACCATGGCATCGAACATATCCGACAGCTCCATGGCGCCGAGGGTCACGAACGATTGTCCTGATGCGTCCCACCGTTGCGCCTGGGCTGGGGTCATGTCGAGGCCACGCCATCCTTTGGTGCCTCGCCATCCTTCCCAGAAATCGATCTGCATGATCGAGTTCACGACCGCGCGTCCGTCGCGCACGATGTGAATGAATTTTGCGTCGGGGAACGCGGCGAGAAGGTATCCGATGCGAGGCCAACCGGTGATTTTGATCAGCGGGGTGGGTCGCTCGTCGACGGTCAGTCGGTCGACGGCTGATTGAAGATTCGACTTGGTCCGCTCGGTGAGGTCGGTCGCGAGAAGGTCGCGGAACGGTTCGCTGAAGCCGGGAGCGATGCGCTCCCAGTAGGCGTACGCCTCGCTTGGTTTCAGGTGACCGGGTTCGATGAGCCCCCGAGAGAGCGCAGCGCCGAGCACGGGCGAATCGAGACCCTTGAGGAGCGCACTATTGAGCTTCTCCGCTTTGGGCATCACATCGAGGATCTTGGAGACCCAGGAGACGTGTGGGTGACGCGCAAAGGCATGGTGAAATGCGGTCGAGCCGCTTCGCCCTGCCCCGACGATGAATACCGGAGGGTTGGTGGGCATGTTCAGCCTGCTTTGCTACTGGCGTCCCGGCCCCATCGGCCATCTTTGGAACGCCGATTCTTCGAGGTCGAAGTGTCATCATCCGATTTGCGGCGGTCGCCATCGCCGCCGTCATCGTCGCCACCGCTGCTGTCGGCCAGCACATCTGTGCGGTCGTCGTTGTCCTCTTCGTCCTCATCGACGACGACGAGGGGAGTGAAGTTGGCTTCAGGAAGTGCCCTGGTTCCTTGGGCTTCGAGGACGCCGGCGGGCTCGAAGTCCTCGGCGCGACGCAGTGGAACCTCGGGCTTCTTGCGGAAGAAATCCCAGATCGTGAAGACCAAGATCATCAGGAGAGCTGCGGGTACGGCGAAGATCAACAAGCCGGTGAGCAGTCCGGCGATGCGAGACGTCTCTTCGGTCACGACCTCGGAGATGATGAGCGGCTGTTCACGTTCTGTCTCGAGTGAGAGCAGCGCTGCGTTGGCGTCTCGGATGGCGTTCTGGCGATCGGCGAGGCGACCATTGAGTCCGTCGATGACGTCCACGCGCTGGCGATACTCCCGGTCAACGGGCTCAAGTCTGGAAACCTCGGCCTCCAGCTCAGCTATCGGGGGTTCCGGCTCGGGCTCGATAACCAAGGTCTCGTTGCCATCTGCGTCGACCTCGGCGATCAATGGAGGATTCAGGTTACGTGCTCGGCGATCGATGAGAGTCTGCACGGCGACGTCATAGGCGACGGTCGGGTTGAGGCCGCCTGCTTCGATCCGCAGCTCCGCGATTCGAGCGTCTTCCTCTTGCAACGCCACCCGAATCTGATCAGCGGTCGACTCGAGGTTTCCGAGGGTCTTCTCGAGCGTGACTGTGAGCGCCTCGATGCCTGTCTCTATGGCGATCGTCCGAGCGTCGGTGAAGTTCTCGGTCACCACATTGATGTCTATTGTCGCGACGCTCGACCCGGACTGGTTGACGGTGATCGTGTAGTCCTCTTCTTCGATGAGACCGGTGGTCTCTTCGACGGCATTGATCACTACGGGGAACTTGGCTGTCTGCGCGATCTCTTCGACGAAGATGTCAAGTTGTGCCGGCGTCAGATCGTCGGCCGCAACTCGGTCTGCGAAAATGACGTATCGAGCTTGGAACTCGGCCGGTTCGCTCAGTGCACCAAACAAACCAAAGGCTCCGGCGAGACCGGCGACCAGTGCGAGGATGAGCGGCCGCCATCCCGTCAGGTGCAAAAAGGAGGAGAGTTCTCCCGAGTTGTTGGTATCGCCATCGGCCATTCGGAGTTCTTCCTCACACGCAGTCAAGTCAGACTATTCCCACAACCACTTGCTGCGGTAATTACGCCCGCAAAGATTCCTACGGATGCACGCCTGTGTGGAATCCTTCGGTCGCTGTAGGCGCCACCATAAGCCAAATTGGTGGTGTTTTGCTGTGCACCTTGCCCCATCGGCCAAGCCTGTAACCGGATTGACACGAACGGAGATCTAGGCGAGTCGCTGACTCACTTTGCGTGCGATCGTGACCGCTTGGGTTCGACCGCGAAGCAGCGTGCGGGGAAGCGGTGCGCTCAGTGCTTCGGCACCGCCATTCCACCAGTGCCGATGGGGCTGGCTGCGAACGACCGCGCCGAGACCTTGGCGTTCGGCGATGGGCAACGAGACGGTGTCGCCGCTCCACCCATCCTCGAAGGGATACTTGCCCCAGGCGGTCGCTTCCGCTCGTGTTGGCGAGTTCCAGAAGGCATCGAATACCGCAAGCGAGGCGGGTCGGAGATCGACGTGCTTGGGCAGCGGCACCGGCGCTGCGCACAGCTCTCGCACCGTTGCGCTCACGGTCTTGCGCAACATCTCGAAGCCCCAGTCCATCACGGCCTCGTTGCGGGCTTCGGCCAGCTCGGGTACCACTTCGCCGTCGGTGCGACGGTAGCCGGTTACCGATCCGTGGTCGGCTGTGCAGGCCATCTCGACGAGCGTGAGCAAACCAGGAGTCTTCAAGAACCCGGCGCTGCACAGTTCGTCGCGGATGTAGGTTTCCGGGTAACCAAAACCCTGGTCGGGGGCATCGGAGCGAAGGCCAAAGTAGAACGCCTGCGGTGGCCTCTGCCCGACGGTTTGCAGGACGGAGCTGATGGAGTTGAACAGCGTCGACCCCGTGCCTTGATCCACTATGGCGATCGGGGCTGAAGTGATCGCTCCGACTTGATCGAGGTACGCAAGCATCACCTCTCGCTCGCGTGCTGCCAGCTCGAGAATCGTGTTCGCCAGGGATTCGTCGGTGCGGAGTGTCTCGCGCAGCGACTTTCGCTTTTCCACCGAGAGCGGCTCATCCCACATCGACTCCGGCAGGCCGGCCTCGGTCAGATGAGGCTCGAGAGCGGCGGGTTCGAGGCCGAAGCGGTGAATGATCAGTCGCAGTGTGACGTCATCGACATCACCGCTGAGGGCAACCGCCGAAGCAATCTTGTCATCGTCCAGGGCGGTCAGACTTGGCAGCAACCATGCGCCGCGGCTGCCGTACATGTACGTCATCTCGCCGGTGTACCCGACCTTGGGTGCGAGCTGGCGCGCGATGTCGATCATGATCTGCCCGTCGCGCGCAATGAAGAAGATCTTCTCCGTGTGGCTCTCCATCGCCTGTCGAAGAATCCACAGAACATTGCCAACGAGGAACGGTGTGATGACGCCCGCCGTGACATCGCGAAGAGCTCGGTCATGGCTATTGGCGACGTCGAGCTCAGTGCGCACTCGACGTGACGCGCCAGCGAGTAACGACGTCAGACCGTCGGTTTCGAACTCCGACTCCTCGAGCAGCGATTCATACCTATTGAGGTTTCCGGCATCGAGATGCGTCGAGCGGATTCCGACACGACGAGGTGACTTCACGTCGCTCTTCTCGCTGTCCCCGGTGTGATGGACCTGCGAGGCTTCGACTCCCAACTCGTCCAGCACGAATGGCCAGAGGGCTCCGGTTGCCTTGGAAGCGCTGTACTCGTTGGAGACCATGAGGACCTCGCCGTCTTCGATGATCCCGTGGTGCTCGAGCGTCTGGCGAATGAACCAGCTCGGCAGGTACATGTCAGAGATGAACGCAACTTCGCGGCCGGCGGAGCGAGCCGCGTTCACCCGATTGAGTCCGTTGCTCATTGGGATGAGTAGATCGGTCTCGAGGTCGAGTTCCTCGGCGACGAGTTTTCCGTGCACAGCATTTTCCACGCCGAGCGATGAGCGGAGCTCGTTGTAGATGTCCTCGAGACAGACCGAGGAGTCGAGCCCGCCAGCGTTGCAGAACGCTCGCACCTCAGCAGCGGTTCGTTGGCGTGCGAATGACTCCGCGGAGCAGTCGAGTATGCGTTTGGACACAAGTCGATGCCCAAGTTGCAAGAACGCAGCTCGTGGGTTGCCAACCCGCCGAGTGAGCACCGTATCGAAGATGTCGAATGTCTCTACCTGTCGCATGTCAGACCGCTGCCCCGAAGTGTGCACGAGCTCCCGCTGAGCTCATCACTACTCTTCGTCTGCTTCCACCTTTAACCTAAGACGTTCCGCGGCGTCAAGGGTCGAACAACCTACGAAATAAGGCAGTACGTAGCAGAGAGTCACCGACTAGCGACGCGCGGTGACGCCCAGTTCGTCGTAGATCCCCAAAAGCCCCTCGAGGTAATGGCTGCGAGTAAACCGCTCTTCGACGAAGCTGCGGCCAGCGTGACCCATTTCACCGAGCTCGGGGGCCGACATCTCATTCATGGCAGCCAGTTGTTCGGCGAACGAGTGGGCATTGCCGGCGGTAGCGAGCAGGCCGGTCTCGCCCTGCACGACCAGCTCGGGAATGCCGCCCAGGTCCGATCCGATCACTGGAGTGCCGACGCCGTACGCCTCGAGCAGAACAACAGGAGCGTTCTCATAACACTCCGATGGAAGGACGAGCGCCCTTGCGGCTTTGACGATGTCGAACAAGGCATCGCCCGTTTGGTATCCAGCGAACTGCACGTCGGCGCCGGTCTTGTCCACGAGTGCCCGCAGCTCATCTTCTTGGGGACCCGTGCCCACGATGGTTGCGGCGACGCCGCTTTCCGCAACCGCCTCGACGAACGTCAGGAGACCCTTCTCCTCGGAGAGGCGCCCGACAAACACGAAGCGGTCGCCGGCTCCATACGTCGGAGAAAGGTCCGAGACGTCGACCGCGTTCGGGAGGTACCGAGCCTTCTCGGCGGGCAGGCCCCACTCGATCAGCTTGTTCATGTGAAAGTGACTCGGCAGCACGAACACATCGACGTTTTTCTTGTAACTGCCGAGCATCTGATGCAGCGAGGTCTCGAATGCCGCAATCGTGGAAAGGGCCAGAGAGTCTTTGAGACATCGTTGGCCGATCGCATTCCACGTCTTGCCACCCTTGCAACGTTCGCAGACTCCGTCGGGAGCCAACATCAGCTTCGAAGGACATCCGATCTTGAGGTCGTGCACCGTCATCACCGAGGGCACGCCCTTCTTCTTGATCGCGCCAAAGATCGCCGGAGTGAGGTGGTGGTAGACGTTGTGTGCGTGAACGACGTCGGGCTTCACGTCGTCGATCAAGCGGCCGATCTCTCGTCGTGCCTCCAGGGAGTACACCGACTTCACGACCTTGCGCACCTTCTCCGTTGGGGCGTACTGGCTGGCGAAGTCGATCTCCTCGACGAAGTAGTCGTCGTACTCGGTCTCGAAGTTCTTCTCGTACTCCATGGCGAACGGGACGATGTGCCATCCTCGCTCCGTCAGCTGCTCGTTCTGGTCGAGCATGACGGCCTCGGCGCCGCCGCGTCGGTAGTAGTAGCTGGTGACAGAGATTTGAGTTGGCACGTTGGACCTATCGGACTGTGAGCCGGTTGATTGATGCGCCTCTCGGCGAATCGAGTCACGACGAAGCCCAAGTATTGCCTGGATTCGAAAGTGCTTGAGTGACCAATCCAACGCGCCGAAGTCATGGGCGTGAAAACCTCCGTGACCCAACGCTTGAGCGGGCAACGTCTCTCGACCGCGCTCACGAGCATGGCATTCGTGCTCGTTGCGGGTTTGACGTTCGTCAACGCCGTGATCTTGACCAACGCCCTCGGCGCCGACGGGCGAGGAGCGATCGCGACGGCCTACGGAGCGACCGTCGTCTTGGGCTGGGCGTTTCAGTTCGGCATGCCAAGCGCAGCGAGCTACTACGCCAAAGACCTCGATCATCAGACCGTGATGAACGCTGCGTGGCGAACCTGCCTTCTCGCCGGCATACCGTTCGCGCTGGTCCTGACACCTTTCTACATGTGGCAGCTGGACGGGCAAGCATTCGAGCAAGGCGGAGATTCGCTCAAGCTCTGGTACCTCGCGTTCGTTGCATTGCACCTGTTCCAGAGTCCATTCCAGACGGCTGTCTACTACCTGCGCGGATCGGGGAGCACGGTCCGATTCAATCTCTTCCTGGCGCTTCCGCAGCTTCTGGTGACGCTTGGATACGTCGTGTTGCTGGTCTTTGGCCGGCTGACGGTCGATACAGCTCTGACCTCGACGATGATGGCGCTCGCAGCGGGTTGGGCGCTCACGATCACCTACAACGACGGATGGCCGAAGAGGACTTCGGGGCCGAAGAGGCTCGCTGAGATTCGGAGCTTCGGCTTGCGGTCATGGGTCGGAAGCATGTCGTTCATCGTGAGCCTTCGAGTCGACTACATGATCCTCGTCGGGCTCGTGTCGCTCGAGGATCTTGGCGTCTACGCCGTTGCCTCAGCCTTGGCGACATTGTCGAGTCCGGTGGCTCGCGCGATCGGGCAGTCTCTGCAACCGTTCATCCGGTATGCCTCCAGTGACGCTGAACGAATTGCTCGGATCAACCGCTCGATGCGCTGGGTTGCGCTCAGCTCCCTCGGCGTCTTGGTGCCGCTGGCTTTGCTGGCAGCTTGGGTGGTGCCGTGGGTCTTCGGTGCGGAGTTCTCGGCGTCGATCACGCCGCTATTGCTGTTGTTGCCTGGCGCATTCGCTGCCGATGTCAACAAGGTCGTCACGACCGCGCTCTCGAATTTTGACCGTCCCGAGAATGGTTCGAAGGCACAGGTGGCCTCGGCCATCACCACCGTGATCGGGCTCGCCGTTCTCCTCGGCCCGTTCGGGATCATCGGCGCGGCGATCACCAGCTCGGCGTCCTACACCGTTGCGCTGGTCGTCGCCCTTTGGTACTGGCGAGCACTCAAGCGCGACATCGCCACGGGGCATGCGACTGGCGAGACCGAGCGATTGGATCGTCAGCCGGCGATGAGCGCATCCTCGAACGAGATTTCGTAGAACCCACGTCCGGTCGTTCCGACGACGAGCCGGTCGGGATTCGCCGGGTCGAACTCAGCGGTGCGCAGTCGGGTCATCGGGAGTCCGTCGGTGACGGCTGTCCAGCTGCCACCCCCGTCGGCGGACAGGTACACACCGGTCGCCCCGCTCACATCGTTGAATGCCGGTTCGGTTGTGACGACCGCCAGGTTGTTGGCGTTCGCTGGGTCGACGGCAACGCCGTGCGCGAACTCGTCATCGAAGAGCTTCGTCCACGTCGAACCGTCGAATCGGTGAAGTCCTCCCTGGCCGCTGTTGCGAAACTCGATGGCGTAGATTGCGTCGGGCTCCGAGGCCGATGAATACAGGGTCGTGACACGCGAGGGCGGTTGTCCCGCAGTGTTGAATCCCTGACCCTGGTCGGTGGAGACGAGGGCACCGGAATCGGTGGCCACGAAGACCAGTCCCGATGGTGACACGGCGACGTCCCGAGCGTCGATGACGCCGGGGACCACGGAGAACGTTTGGCCGGCATCGGCGCTGCGGAAGAGCTGTGGGCCGATCACGGCGAACACGATGTCGCTCCCTCCGCCGTCGAGAACCGCGAGGCCTCGGACGCCACCGTCGACATTGCCGACTGCGGGAAGACCGTTGGCCTCGCCGGCGAGCAGGGTGAACGAGGTTCCACCGTCGGTCGAGAAACCGATGCCGCGGAAGTTGCTGAACTGGCCGAGCAGAACGTAGATGTGCTCGCTGTTCGTCGGTGAGTGAGCCGCTTCGATGGCTCCACCCCACTGGGAGATGTCCTGCACCGTCCGACGCCAGGTACTGCCGCCGTCGAGTGTTTGGATGAAGTTGCCACCGTCGAATCCGAGAAGGATGAGTTCGTCTGGATCGTCGTGGTTGAACACGATGTCGGTACTCACCAAGCCGGTGTATCCCCGACCGTGGAAGAAGCCGGTCGCGTCCTCGATGGTTGTGAGGTCGGCCCAGCTGTTCCCGCCGTCTTTCGAGCCGAGCAACGTGTCGTCGCTACCGAACGCGATTCGATCAGGATCGGTTGGATGGACCGCAAGGTCGAACGCGCGCAGAGCACTCTCGTATGCGTCCGGCCTGTTGGTGGTGCCATCGGCGATCACACGCCAGCTTTCTCCGCCATCGTCACTTCGATAGATGGCAGCCTGTCCCGGGGCAACGTTCGACGTGTAGAGGCGATCCGGGTCCGATGGCGCGATGACGATCTGGTGAAACGAGCCGGTGTTGCCGGCCGTTGCGTTGGCGACGATGGAGATGCCTTCGTTTGCGCCGGACCACGTCGCGCCGCCATCGGTGGTCTTCCAAATCCCGCCAGCTACGAACGTGCCACCGTTGTTGGGCCCTTCGCCCATGGACACCCATGCCACCTGAGGATCGGTTGGATGGGTCGCGACGTCATACGGGTTTCCGTGAGGAAGACCGTTACCGGTCTGGGTCCATGAGGCACCTCCGTCCGTCGACACGAACACGCCGCGGTTCGCGACCGCAGCGAAGATCTCAGAGCTGTCCGCGTTGAAGGCAGCAGCCCGAATGTTGCCCGTCGGCGCGATCGTTCCGAGCTGGGTCCAGGTGGCTCCGCTGTCCGTGGACTCCCAGACCGAACCATCGCCCGTCCATTCACCGTTGACGTAGGCACCCGGCGCCGACCAGTTTCGCTGGTTGCCATTGAAGGCGAGCACTCGGCTGGCATTGGTGGGATCGATCAGGACCGCTTCTACGGCGAGGGTGTAACGCGCGTCAGACAGCGCCGGCATACCGTCCCGGCTGAGCGCCCAAGTGATCCCGTTGTCAGCCGACGCCTGCGGCCCCGACAGACTGCCGGTCCAGATACGACCATCGGCGCTCGCGCTCGCAGTGATGTCGCCGATCTCCCACGACGCCAAGCCGCTCGTCGATTGCCAGTTCTCGCCGAAGTCATCGGTAACCGCGATGCCGAGCATGTCGCCACCCACGAAGAGGCGATCGGGGTTTGCCGGGTCGAAGGCGAGCGAGGTGATCCGTCCACCGACGCCGGGTTCGGTCAGTTTCGTGAACGTGCCGGACAATGGGTCGATCTCACCTGGAGGCTCGGGGGTCCCCACTGTTTGTCCCGGTCCCTCGGTTGTGGTCGTCTCCGTCGTCGAGGTCGAGTCGGTCGTGGACTCGTCTGGACTGGCATCACCAGGCTCCGATTCCGGTGAACACGCTGAAGCGAGGAGCGAAATCACGAGAAAACTCGCAGACACCAGCCGGAGGTGGCGACGTGCGAGCGAGGGGGCTGCTGATGGCATGGTGGGCGATGTTATCTGCCACCGCGACCCGGGGTGGGTCGATCGGGCGGGGGTCACACCCCTCAGGCGCCAGAGGCAGCGAGGCCCGCGTCCAACTTCTCGTCGTTGTTCAAGCGTCGATCGAGGTTGAGCGAGACGAGAGCGATCGACAACAGCGCCGCAGGTACCGCCGCAGCGAACGCCATCGCGATCGCGACGGGCACGTTCGACGTTGGCTCCACAGGCGTGATCGATCGGTACCACTCCTCGTTTATTGCCGCTTGCGACGACGCGATGTCTTGACGCTCGACGACGGCTGCGGCGCGGTCTTGTTGCAGCTGCCGGATCTGAAATGCGTTCCGTTCGTAGGAGTCGGCCAGAGGTGCCAGCGCGCTCAGTTGTTCCTGGACGGTTCCTTCGAGTGGGCCAGCGGTGACCCGCTCGGGATCGCCCAGCAAGCCTGCCAGCAGTGCCTCGAGATTGTCCCTCGCGGTGGGGGGCGGAACACCGCCGGCAAGAGAGACCAGTTGTTCTTGCTGTTCCTCGAGGCGGAGGATTTCGTCATCGAGGTCGCGGATCTCCGTTGCGATCGAGGTGTCTTGGTTGGCGAGGACGAACTCGACCATCTCTTCAGCGACGATGCGCGCGATGCGGTCGGCGTCGCCCGAGCGATCGGTCCGAACCGTGATCTCGACGATCGATTGTGTGTCCTCGACGACGCCGATCTCGAGGTCGTAGCTGTCGTCAGGGAGCAACAGACGTTCGTCGATTCCGTCGAACACGATGGGAAACTCTACGGAGTTGACGATGTCGCTCAGATGGTCATCGAGCACCTGCGTCGGCCTGTCGAGAGACCCGACCCGTCGGCCGAACACGTACGTCGTCGACGTCTCTCCGGCGTCCTGCTGGAGGCCGATCCAGAGAGCGCCGCCTGCGGCACACAGAACCGAAAAGATGATGACGCCCAACCAGGACGGTCGAAGCATTTGGCGAGGGACGTCGGCATGCATCAAACGGCCTCTTCAATCTTCTCGGTATGGCCGGTGGCCTCGCCACGACGCACCTGGCCGACGAGCCGCCGCCAGTAGTACGCGCTGACGACAAGGCCGACCCAGTACGAGATCGATGTCGTGATAGCGGCGCCGATGATGCCGTACGGAGACAGCAGGGCGATGAGTCCGATCGCGGTGGCGATACCCGAGGCAATCTGCGCCTTCGAGGCATCCTCTGGACGGTTGAACGACGAGAGTGCCGTGCCGAGTACCTGATTCACATCGGTGGCCCATGCTCCCGGCAGCAGGATCATGAGGGGGAGTACGGCATCCTCGAAGTTCTCGCTGAGCACGAACGGGACAACCCACCAGGCCGTGGCGGCGATGCCGCCAAGGACGAGCGCAGAGAGCCCGCCGACCTGAATGATCGCTTTGCGAATCCGCATCAGGCGTTCCTCGTCGGAATTTGCTGAGCGCACGAAGGGCATCACCGCTTGTGCAGCACCGCGAGCGATTGGGCCGGACAGGGTCGAGATGGCGGCGGCGGCCGCATACACGCCGAGTTCGTCGAGGGGAACGAAGTTCACCAGGAGCAGCTGGTCGATGCGCAGGCTGACGAAGAACGAGAGATTGCCGACCCAGGCCCTGAGTGCATAGTGCCGAATCTGATCGAATACCTCTCGAGAAAAACCGCGTCCTGGCCAGGAGTTGGTCGCAGTGAGCGCGACGATCCAACCGATCGACATCATGATGAAGGTCGATGCAAGCGCGGAGTTGACGGTCATCTGGCCGCTGACGAAGAGCACCAGGTAACCAAACGTGATGAGCATCTGGGGAAGCGCGAGCAGGAGATTGAACTTCACCAGGTTTCCGATACCACGCAGCCAGATGACCGACGACAGGAACGGGCCGTTGAAGAGTTGAAGGATGATGAACGCGACGTACCAGCTCTTGAGAGAGCTGCCGCCTTCGGTGAATGACTCGCCACCGAGCTGCCACATGTAGAACGGGATGAGCAAGATGGCGACGGGGATGGCCCCGAGCAGAGTCATTGCCCAGGCCGACATGATGACTCGACGATTGTCGATGTCTTTGGCGAAATAGCCGGCGGCTCCGGGGACCCCGATCTGAAACGCCCAACCCATGACGATCGTATTGCCATAGGCCGCAGCGACGGCGCCGCGACCGTCGGCGCCCAGGGCGTTTGCAAGCAGGAAAAGGTTGACGAACAGAAGGCCGTTTGTGATCAGGAACGCGGAACTCGTGAAGATCGTCTCCAGCTGTTGGCGATCCATCGAACGGATCCGATCGAGCAGCTTGTTCATGGATCTCGGGTTCTCCTGAGCGCAGCCTCGGCATGGGACCGACGAGTCCAGCGTCCGCAGTAGTTGTCATCGGCAGGTCTCGCAACGAATGAAACCTTCCCACGTCCATGACACAAGTCGGTGTCATATCGGTCAACTCGCGAGGCCAATCGACCGAACAAAGATGGTTGGATGCCACACATCTGCTGTCGAAGTGCGCAAACATGGTTGCGGCGCGGCGGTGGGGCTGAATCCAACGAGTTCACCTTTATGTAACTGATTGGGGTTATTCATGCGAGGAAAGATCAGGCATTCCCTGCTGGGAATGGCGTTAGTGGCAGCGACGGTTGCCGCGCCACAGGCCACTACAACGGCCGGAGCACAGGGCTGGACCGGCTTCACGGCCACCACGGTGCCATCGGCCCTAAATGCCGGTAGTGCCAACACCAGTCCTGCCTTTACTGCAGCGGTCACGAACGATCTCGGGGGCGACAGCGTCGACCTCTTTGTCAGTAACCACGCCGAGGCATCGGAATTCTTGGTGGACTGGCAATCGACCGGGACGCTCTTCGACGACTCTCTTCAGCAAGCCGGAGGGTTTGACAGCCACGGTGTCTCCTTCTCCGATATCGACGGAGACGGCGACGACGACCTCATCGAGACGTCTGGCCGCAACCATGACACACGAATCTTCCAGAACAACGCTGGCACCATGTCGACGATCACCAGTCATGGGCTCGAAGACAACGCTGGCCGCGGGCGTACCGTGCTCATGGTCGATATCGATGACGATGAGGACATGGATGCGTTGATCATGAACCTCGACCGGACGCTACTGTCCGAGAACGATCCGCCGAATGCAGATGACCCCGAGCCGAGTGAGCTCTACCTCAACAACGGAAACGGCACCACCTTCACGAAGGTCGCCGATCCCGGCGAGGTCATGTTCGATGGAAACCTGCGTTACGCACACCTGACGACAACTGGACCAGCGACTGAGCCGGTCATCATCACGTCAAACGCATTCTCGGTTGCTGTCAACACCATCCAGACCGATACGGCTTCGCTCGTTGCTGCGGTCGCACCGGTGAACCAGGCACTGGGTACCGATGACAACGCGTCACATATCCGTGACGTTGCACTGGGCGATCTCGACGGCGACCTCAGCCCTGAGTACGTCGTCGCTCGTCAGGACGACAAGCTCGGAACCGATGAAGAGGACAACGGCCTCGACCCCAATCCTCCGTTCGATCCGCTCCCTCCAGGTGACGGCAACCCCGACCTTCTTGGTGCGCTGGCGTTGGGTATCGGTCAGATCTCGACGAGCTCACTCGTATCCGAGGCCATCGTCGACATCAGTGGAGACGCAAAGATCGACAACTGTCGCACCATTGCGTTGGCTGACTACGACAACGACGCCGACCTCGACATCTTTGGCGGTTGTGCCATGGAGGAAAAGGACGACCATGGAGTGGCTGCGACGGACAATGTCAACGTCATTCTGCTCAACAATGGCACCGGAACCTTCACCATCGGCGCTGCGTCGCTGGTCCCAGCGACCGCTGCCGGCGGAACTGCCACAGTGGCTATCAACGCCGACTTCAACGACGATGGCTGGATCGACACGTACCTCGGCGGCAGCTACGACGATCAGCCCGGTGAGGACTTCATCTTCTTGAACCAGGGTGGCACCAGCAATCATTGGCTCAAGGTCGATCTTGTCGGATCGAACCCTGATGTCATGGGCGCTCAGGTCTTCGTTGGATCGAACAAGTGGCAGGTCCGAGAGACCGGACACCGCACCCACCGTGGTCAAGACATGAAGACATTGCACTTTGGTTTGGGCTCGCAGACGGAGATCGCTCCACTCGAGATCATGTGGCCTGATGGCACGTTCGAACGCTGCCAGGCAGCGGGAATCGATCAGACCGTGACCATCACACAGGGAAGTGACGACTGCGTCGAGCAGACCCAGAGCGGCCTGCTCGCAGCCATCGGTACCACCCCAGACACGACACCGCTCGATCCGCCGTTGTTCTGCAACGACCTCGAGGTCACCGTCGACATGACCAAGGGCGAGGTGCCCACCTCCGGCGACGATGTCATCCGCGGTACATCCGGGAATGACACGATCAACGCCCTCGGTGGCAATGACACGATCTGCGCACTCCAAGGTGATGACACCATCAATGCCGGTGACGGCTTCGACAAGGTGTTCGCCGGGCTCGGCAACGACATCGTCAACGGTGGGGTGGGCAACGACCTTCTCATCGGTGGCGGGGGTGTCGACACAATCTCGGGTGGCAACGGCAACGATCGAATCCAGGGTGGTGACGGCAACGACATCCTCCAGGGAGGTAATGGTCTCGACCGTCTCGCTGGCGGCAACGGCAACGACACCATCCGTGGTGGCAAATTCGCCGACGAACTGCTGGGCAACCTCGGCCGAGATGACCTCTTCGGCAACGAAGGTGACGACGTCCTGCGAGGCGGTGCCTGGATCGACACGTTCGACGGTGGCCCTGGTTCGGATGGCTGCACGCTCACCGATCCGTCCGGCAACATCGAAACACGGGTCAGTTGTGAAACCGGAGTCTTCGGCCTCTAGCTGACCTCTGATCACGGTCCACACATAGGACAACGAAAACGGGTGTCGGTGGCTTCGGCTGCCGGCACCCGTTTCGCGTTTTGCCAGGCGTCTCTCGCGTGCGCTGGCGAGCCGGTGCGATGGGAGGCTTGTGGTTCCACCGGACCAGGCGACATGGGCCGTTCCGCAGTGACATCAGCTCGCTGCGCCAGATACTGTCTGCTCTGTGCGCGGTCATTGGCGTGGACCGACGCACGCACGGTGGCCAAGAAACCCAAGGATGCCCATGCAGCAGTCGAGGATTCAACAGACAACCAACCGATGGATTCGCATCGGAGTTGTGGTGGCGTTGTTTGGGGCTGCGTCGACGCTTCCTGCTGCCGTGGGCCAGTCGGTCGCCGATGCGGCGGGTTGGCAGGGATTTGCGGTGTCGCAGTTGCCATCAGGCGTCGCCGCGGGGAACTCACCTTCGTGGGGGCTCGGGGTGACTGAGGACCTCGGGGGTGGCGGCGTCGACATATGGAACAACAATCACGGCAACATGTCGGAGGCCGTTGTTGAAGTGGGGGCTGCCTCGCCCACGACGAGAACCGCGGTGAACTATGGCGAGGATCCCGGAGTCAACGGACCGGACACACACGGTGTCGCCTTCTCTGACATCGATGGCGATGGTGACGAAGACTTGCTCGAGGTCTCGGGCCGCAACAACAACAGCCGCCTCTTTCGCAACAACGGGGGCGTGCTCGCCAAGATCGACGCGGGAACTCTGAAGGACTTCTTTGGACGAGGTCGGCAGCCCCTTTTTCTCGACTTCGACAACGATGGCGACATGGACGTTCTGATCACGAACTTGGACCTTCGGTCGGATCCAGTCCCGCAGAACGAGCGCCAGCTCAAGCCAAGTGAGATCTACCTCAACAATGGGGACGGCACCTCGTGGACCAAGGTCCCCGATCCCTCGGAGATCCTCAGTGACGGTCACGTGCGTATGGCTTCTATGACGTCCACTGGTCCTGGCACGGCGCCAATCGTTGTGACCCACGATGTGTTCCGTGTGGCGAAGGACTCGATAGCCGTTGGCACTGGGAGTTTCGCAGAGCCAACGAATCCGGCGATTGCGCGTAACACGCCGAACCGCCCCGTCCGCGAAGTCATTGTGGCCGACTTCGACGGAGACCTCCATCCGGAGTTCATCGCGTTCATGGGCAATGAGTCCGCTGGCGGCTTCGACATGAAGTTGTCGGCGTTCGAGGTAAGCGCGGCTGGCGCAGCTCGAACGGTGTCCTTGCCGCAATCCGCAGCTGTCGACAACTGCCGCTCAGGAGCAGCCGCAGACTTCGACAACGACGGAGACCTCGACATCTTGGCGGGATGCGCACAGAAACAAGAGGGACAGAATCGCAACGTCCTTCTGCTGAATGACGGCCAGGGAAACTTCAGTGACGCTGGCACGGGCGTGTTGCCGGCCACGATCGAGGAGACACCGGGTGCGATCGTGACGGCCGATGTTAACGCCGACGGCTGGATGGATGCGATCGTGGCCAACGGCTACGACTTCGATCAGGCCGTCGACCATGTTCTGACAAATCGCACCGGAACCACGGGCCACTGGCTCGAACTCGATCTCGTTGGCGCAAACCCCGATGCAGCCGGAGCGCAGGTGTTCGTGGGAAGCGACAAGTGGCAGGTTCGCGAAACCGGGCATCGCTATCACCGATCGCAAGACGGTCGAACCCTTCATTTCGGCCTTGGCACCCAGACGCAGATCGCGCCAGTACTGATCCGATGGTCAGACGGCACGTATCAATCATGCACCGTCTCAGGGGTGGACCGTCGGGTGCGGATCGTGAAGGACTCTGGGTCTTGCACCACCCAAACTCGCGCACAACAGTTGGCCGCGCTTGCTGCCGCTCCGGTTACCGGTCCGACGACTCCGCCTCCGCCAGCACCAAAGACGTGTGCCGGCCTCGTAGTGACCGTCGACTTCGCAAAGGGTGAGCGTCCAACGAATGGCGACGACGTCATCATCGGAACCTCGACCGCCAACGCCATCAACGCTCTCGGTGGAGATGACGTGATTTGTGGGCTGGGCGGAGACGACGTCATCAACGGCGGCGCTGGCAAGGACCTCGTGTACGCGGGTGCAGGCAACGATGTGATCAATGGAGGGTCGCAAGCGGACCGTATTCGTGGTGGTCCCGGTGACGACATCATTCGGGGCGGAGAGGGCTGGGATTGGCTCTTCGGCAACGCCGGCCGCGACCGCGTCCTGGGTGGGAACGGTGTCGACAGGCTCCGCGGTGGTCTTGGCATCGATCGACTCGATGGAGGGCCGATGCGCGACTACTGCGCTGGCGGGCAGAAGTTCAACTGCGAACTCAGACACTGAGCTTCTCTGCCGTCGCAGATCATCGCGAGTCGGCGGCAGCGGGCTGGCAGCGCGGGCTACGGTCTTGGGATGTTCGCCAAGTCGAATCACTTGACGCCGCCGCTCGCTCGATTTCTGGTGGCGTTGGGCGTCGTTGTTGGACTGCTTTCGGTAACGGTTGCGATCGCCGAGGCGGACAATGCGATTGCCGCGCCGATTGTTGATCTCGGTGTCGTTGTCGAGCTCGCTCCGTTCGTGGAAATACCGAACACGCCACTGGGCGCCGCAAGGCTCAACAACTTTGCCGTCGCGGGCGATCGGTTGTTCGTCGTCGAAGACTACGACGGCAAGATCTACGAGATTCAACGCGACGGCCAAGTAGGTTCTGCATCCCTGTTCTTCGATGTGAAGTCCGCGATGGTTGCGGCCACCGGCCGTCGACTCGACAACACGAGCATCTTTCATGGCGGACTTCGGTCTGTTGCCTTCCACCCGAACTTCGTGACCAATGGTTTGTTCTACACATCGGTCATGGAGCGGCGTCCGACGACACCCGACCCCGCCGACTACATCAGCGATGTGCCGAACCACATCGTTGCCGACGGCGTGCTCGTCGAGTGGACATACGACCACGGGACGGAGCGCGTTGATCCCACCAGCTATCGGCAGGTGTTTCGCGTCGGCATGCCCGTGTATGACCACCCGATCAAGCAGATCTCGTTCAACCCCCTCGCTGAGCCGGGCGAGGTCGACTTCGGGAAGTTGTACATCGCCCATGGGGATGGAAGCGTGCAATCCGCGACGGCGGGCGGAGGCATGCGCAATGACGCGTTGGGCAAGATCTTGCGGATCAACCCAAGGGTCGCGCTGAACGGAGATCCCTACCGCGTGCCACCGGACAATCCGTTCGTCGGCGATCCATCGATACCTGACGAGGTCTGGTCGATCGGTCACCGAAATCCGCACCACTTGGCCTTCGCCAAAGATGGCAACGGAGAGGTTCACTTGCTGGCTGCCGAGGCTGGTCGCGACAACGTCGAAGAGGTGAACATCATCGAGCCGGGAGGCAACTATGGCTGGCCCGAGCGCGAGGGTACGTTCGTACACCTGCCGAGTGGTGACCTCCTGAATGGCATCGCACCCCTGCCAGCAAATGAGGTCGACTTCGGCTATGTGTTTCCTGCTGCACAGGTGGGTCATGAGGGCGCTCGAGGCCAGGGCTTCTCTGGTCAGAGCATCGCGGGTGGCTACGTGATCGACAATGGCTCCGCGTTGAGTGGACAGTACTTCTACAGCGACTTCCCGAGAACGGGACGGCTCTTTCATTCGACCATCGACGAGCTTGTCGGCGCGGTCACCTCGCTCGATGCAGGAGACCCCTCGCGCAACCAACCGTCCGAGCTTTCACAAGCGCCCACCGGCGAGGCGACAATTCATTTCGATCACGACTCCGATCCGAGCACCCCCGCCCTTCTACGCGACACGTTGCTCGACGTCTTCAACGACTCGCCGCGTTATGACGGCTCCGGCAGGGCCGATGTGCGGTTCGGGCAGGGGCATGACGGTGAGCTGTACATCTCGAGCAAGAAGAACGGCACCGTCTATCTCGTCACGAACTCGCTTCCTCCAACCAAGTCGTGCAATGGCTTTCTTGCGACAACCACCGGGCTGACAGGCACGCCCGGCGATGATGTGATCGTCGGGACCGGTGGTCGAGACATCATCGACGGTGGTGGTGGCAATGACGTGATCTGCGGTCGAGGTGGTGCCGACACGATCACCGGGGGAGCGGGTGACGACTTCATCAATGCCGGGTGGGGCTCAGACGTGGTCCGCGCCGGTGACGGCGACGACACCGTGTTTGCTGGACCCGGGTTGGATGATGTCGAGGGTGGGTCCGGCAATGACTTGATCCGCGGCGGACGGGGCGGCGATCGCATCGTGGGCAACGGCGGCAACGACACGCTCTATGGAGGTGATCGGAAGGATCGGATCTTCGGCTACGCCGGCAACGATCAGCTGTTTGGTGGAAGCGGTGATGACAATCTCCGCGGTGGACTCGGAGTGGATTCCGCAACGGGTGGTGCTGGGTTCGACACATGCGTCATGGTTGTGACCCGAATATCCTGCGTTTGACCAACAGCGGCCTGTGGATACGAGTGGGGCATCGGCGCTGCTCCCCTACGTCGGGAACTGGTCCCGTTCGTCAGGCTTGCACCGCTCTGATTCGTTCGACGGCACGCCACAACTGTCCAGCGTTGCCTGGAACCGTTTGTCGAACGCGTCGATCCGGTGACGCGACTCGTAAGTTTCTCGCGCCGCCAACTGCATGCGATCGACCTGATCACGGTCGGTCGCGAGACCCTCGATAGTTCGAGCGATTTCCTCCGCGTCGGTCGCGTCCACGACGAATCCCGCGTCGACATCGAACGCTTCCTTTGCGCCGCCGAGCGCAGTGGTGATCACGATGCATCCGGCGCGGAGCGCCTCGAGAACGACCGTCGGGTACGGATCGGGAGTTGCAGAGGGCACCACGAGTACGTCCAGGCCCACGAACACCGAAGACGTGTCTTCGATCTCGCCGCGGTAGACCAGCTTCGTGTCTGACGCCGCTTCAACGAGTTTCAGATACTGCTGTTCCCCGGGGACCGGGCCGCCGGTGACCTCAAACTCCACGTCGTCTCGTTCAACAAGCGAAGCGACCTCCAGGAATCGCTCGATGCCTTTGAAATGACTGAGCCGACCGACAAAACCTACGCGCAGCGGGCGATTCGCCGCTCGCGTCGGCGCTTCGGCGAGGTCGGCAACACCGTTCCGACAGACATGCACGTCTCCCGACGGAATCGCATCGGCAACTGCCTGACTGACACAGATGACATGGTCGACAAGATGAATGGACATGCGCTGCACCAGTCGGAGTGGGGTGATGGTCGCAATTTCATGGCAGTGCAGGATCCTGAGCGGTACGAAGCGTCGGTCCAGCACCTGAGCGATGAGTGCCAGTGAGTTCAGGTACAAAACGTCAACCTGATGAGCGCGCGCGACCTGCCGAAGTGCGCGTTCAGCCCGAACGGCATCTGCGCCCCATCGAAGAAGTCCCCAAGGGCTCAGTGACTTCCGACGAGCAACGGCCAAGGGAAGCCGCAAGATCGTGATCGACGGGTTGGTCTTGGCGAGTTGTGCGCTCAACCACCCGGGCTCCGAGTCATCGGGGAGACCGACGGTGACCTGACATCCGCGGTCGACGAGATTTCGGACGAACTCGACACACATCCGATCGCTGCCGTAGGCCTCGTCTGAACTGTGAAGTACTAGGACATTGTTTGTCATGCTGCGGCTCGGAGAACGCGCTTGCCGAGGAGTTCCTCAGTCCGCCGGGCGTCATCGATGACGCGCTCGAGAACGAATTCTCGTTCTTCGACGCTCAGCCTTGCTGAGTCGCCAGTTCGGCGATCTCGCTGGGCTTGCATCCAGGCAACCAGGCGTGCCGGGGCCACCCGAGCCACGATCGTTCGTAGGGCCAGGGGTCGAACGAGCATCGCCCTCAGGATTGGATTCGAGAAATAGGGAGTGGCGTTCTGAGAAGTGGGAACCGTCACCTCCTGGGTATCGAGCCCGCAACGCTCCCAAATCCTTTTCGCCGCAACGAGCGGCTCCGCCGTCACCTCATCGAATGTAAAAGTCAAGAGACGGTTGTCTACAGCCTTTGCGAAGCGCGAGATGTGTTCGAAATATCGGCTCTGTTCGACATATCGAAACCCCGGAGACCAGTCTGTTCGTTCGTGCGCTTCCTCGGACCGAATCGCATCGATGATGGACTCGCACGGCTCGAGGCCCTGAGCTCGGTGACGGAAGAACATCGACTCGATGCGATCGACCGGATCTCTCAGCACGCAGACGTAGATCGCCGACTCGGGGAGCGACTCGATTTGTTCGAGCGCCTTTTCCCAGTAGAGGGTATTGGTACTTGCATCGCACAGAAGTCGTTCTTCGCGACCTGAGAAGAGTGACAGATACTTCTGTTCATCACTGACCCACGTGCGATTCACCCAGTTGTCTCCCGGACCTGCATAGCTGAAACCCGCTGTTGGACTACCGAAGAAGTGTGGCTCCTTCATGTCGCAGACGTACACGTCGCTGTGGGCGCCCAATACCGCTGAGAGAAAGGTCGTGCCGCTTCGAGGCGCGCCGATGACGAATAGTTGGGGCCAACGTGCCGACGTCATCAAGCGCTCTGCCCACGGCTCGCATTGTCGAGTGCCGAGACCAAATTCATCACGGCAGCCAGGGTAGGGCGATTTCTCCACCATGTTTGAATCGAAATTCGGTTCCCACTTGTTTAGAAGTATCGCCAGATCCAGAACTTTCGGGTGTCATGGCTCCTCAAACGCAGTAGGGATCAGCCGACTTAACCAGAATGGACCCAACGTCCGACATGCCCGACATCGACGAACTCGCGCCCGTCTCCGCCGACGCTGGAGCGCAGCTCCGCTATCCTAAACTCGAAGGAGCCCTGAGTCCGGCGAGAGAAGGGTCGTCTCTTTTGGACATCGGCGTCTTCGGGATTCGGAACATCCCTTCCACTTACAGTGGCTATGAGACCTTCTGTACGATTCTCCTTCCGGAACTCGCGCGCAGAGGACACCGGGTCACCTTGTATTCGAGGGATTCGTTCGGGTGGCGCGAATCCTATGAATCTGTGAACCGTTACGGACTTCCGTCGATCGGGACGAAACAGTTCGATACCCTCAGTCACAGCATCGTCAGCTCGTTCTGGGCGCGAATCAAGCGCCACGACGTTGTGCTCACATTCAACGTTGCCAATGCGCCCGCGCTCAACTTCCTGACTCATACAGGCACTCCTACGGTTTTGAACGTGGACGGGCTCGAGTGGACGAGAGACAAATGGGGTTCGGTGGGAAAGCGTGTCTTTCGGTGGTGCGCGGCCTTGTCGAAACGTTCAGCCACGACACTCATCACCGACTGCTACGCCATGAACGATGTATACCGAGAGGAATTCGGTGCCGAGTCGGAGGTGATTCCCTACTGTTGGACGAACCTCTCAGCCGCAGAAGGCAGGGTCGCCTCGGATGATTCGCTCTTGGCCGAGCTCGGACTTCGCGAGCGCGAGTACGTCACCGTGGGCGGACGTCTTGTTCCCGAGAACCAAATCGCGGAGATCGTGGAGGGGTATCTGAAGTCGACGAGCACACTACCCATCGCAGTGCTGGGGACGGCCAACTATGACTCTCCGGTGAAGCGAAGGTTGGATCAACTCGCGCAGGACTCGAGAGTCCGGATACTTGGTCACATCTCGGACAGACACACCTTTGGTGTTCTGCTCCGAGACGCAGATGCGTACTTCCACGGCCACTCGGTTGGCGGCATAAATCCATCGCTGCTTGAGGCGATGGGCGTGGGTGCCTTCGTCGTGGCCTATGACACCAGCTTCAACAGGGAGGCGGCGGGGGACCACGGGACATATTTCGCCACAGCGATGAACGCAACCGCAGAGTACGAATCTGCGACGCCCGAGCAGCGAGACGCACAACGTGTTCGAAACAAGCAGCGAATTGCTGAACGATTCTCGCTCTAGGATGTTGCAGACGCATATGAATCGGTCCTGCGGGCTGCCGCAGGTAGAGACACCTGACCGCTACTCTCGACCGATGGTCGCTGCCAACCATAGAACCACTTCGGTGAACCGGTCTCCCAGGCCGGGGGCGCCCGGCGCTGGCGTCTCGCTCAGGCAACTCGCTGCGGCCTTTGCGATATTCCTATCGATGCAGCCGTTTGACAACGGCGCGCTTGGCGAGGTCACTCGACTCGCAGTCTTCGCGTCGGCAGGTCTGGCAGTAGTAGTTGTGGGTGCTCGCCCGCTTCGCACGCTGGAAATGATGAAGGCGATGCACCTGCGTGCAGTCTTCATCGTTCCGCTTGCGAGCATGGTTTGGTCGGTGAACCGCTCGTCTACCGAGACAGCGCTGCTTTCATTTGTCGGCGCGAGTGCAATCGCAATTCTCATCATTCAAGAACTGACCAATGAGCGCGCCATTGCAGCGGTGATAGTTGCGACTGGGGCAGCGCTGCTTCTCAGTATCGCTGCCGAGCTCTTCTTCGTGCCACTTCGGGCTGGCGCTTCATTCGGCGTTTCGGGAATCTTCGAACACAAGAACGCGCTAGGTCGGGCTGCCATCTTGCTCTCGATGGCTGCATTGGTCGCATGGTCGATGCGAGGTCGTTCACGTCTATGGACAACAGCGGCTCTTCTTGGTCTTGCTGCGCTTCTCAGCATCTGGACTGGATCAGGTACGTCCACAGTGACGGTCGGCATCACAATCGCCTCGTTTCTCGCCATGTCCATCGGTCGTATTGGTCCGTTCCGCGATGTCCGAATCCGCCACATGTCAGTGATCTTTGTGTTGTTTGCGATGCTGACATCGGCGATCATCGTCGGGCCGACCAACCTCATCGAATCCGTACTCGCGGTGCTGGGTCGAGAGTCCGACAACAACACGCTCTTTGTCCGACTCTCTTTGTGGAAGGCCACGCTGAACGAGATTGTCGATAAACCGTTACTGGGATTCGGGTATGGCACGTTCAACTTCGAAACCGTGACGGTGAGCACCGGTTCTCGTACGGTCGTCTGGGAGGCACAACAGCCACACAACGGCGCACTTCACGTCGCGTACCAGCTTGGTCTATTGGGTGTGCTCGTCTACGCCCGTCACCTCGTGGCACTTTGGCGCTCGGCCTCCGTGAGCATCCGGCGCTCAGTATTGGGTCCGTACCTTCTCATCGTCGGATTGGCGAACATCACGTACAGCATGTTCTACGGCACGCTGGCGGTCTTCTGGATTGTGCACATAATCGTGGCGTGGGCCGTGGTTGAGAGGACGCGCATCCATCACGACAACGGAGTGCCGAGCTGACGAACACCGAACCAACGATTCATCTTTCGGAGTCGGTGTGGCTCGCCGCCGCGCAAGGCCTGTCGAGCCTGTCGAACTTCGGAATCAACATCGTCGCGCTCATCGTGTTGGAACCCACCGAGTTCGGCGCATTCAGCGTCGCAATCCTTGGGTATCGATTGTCACTAGCGGTCACGAGATCGCTCGTCATCGAGCCGGTTCTGACACATCAAGATGCCGAGTCGCTTCTGCGAGGCTCGCCGACTGTCGCGTTTGGTTGGGGGATGGCCGTCTTCTTGCCAGCGCTAGTGATCGTTGCCGTCGCGGGGAATCCATTGCGGGGGGTAGTTCTCGCCCTGATTGCGTTGGGACCAGCGCTTCTCGCGGAGGAGGCATTTCGCCAGCTTCTCGTAGCTCGAGGGCAACTGAAGCGTGCATGCGCGATAGAGGGTATTTGGGTGCTCGTCGCCGCGATAGCCGTGGGCGTGCTGCTACTGACAGACTCTTTTGGGCCGGTCAGTGGATTTGTTGCGTGGGGGGGAGCGGGTGCTGTGGCGGCAGCAGCCGGCGTGCTGCTTTCTGGAGATCGGGCACATCGCGGCGAAGTCATCGAGTGCTCGCGGGCAGTCCGTGCGACGTTCGGACTTCTGGCTGCCACAACAGCCGCTACTCGGGGAGCGACGCAGGTTGCTGTGGTGCTCGTTGGCGTGGTGTTGGGGTTGGATGGTTTGGGGCGCCTTCGCGGTGCCCAGACCCTGGTCTCACCAGCTGCAGTGCTGGTCCAAGCTGCGAGGTTGTCTTCGTTCAAGAGCTCGGCGGGAATCGAGGGTCAGATTCGTCGCACCCGTCAGGTCCATTCCATTGCTTTCATTGGGGCTGTTGTCTGGAGTTCGATAGTCGTCGTTGCGTTGCCGTTTCTCGACCGATGGTTCGACGCCACCCGAGTCTCGGCGGGTGCGGTTCCGTTCGAGGGTCTCACGATTGCTCTCGTCATCTTGGCGGCGAGCGCGGAGCTCACTTTTCGATTCAAGGGGGCGTACGAGCAACTGTTGCGTCGATCCCTTGTGTGGATGCCAATCCCAATCATTCTCGCGCCAACCGGCGCGGTACTCTTTGGACCAACCGGTGCTGCTGCTGGGACCGCGCTTGCTCTGGCGTTCCGGGTCATACTTCTTCGATGGCCGACATCTGCAAAGTCCAATGACTAATGGAACGCCATGTTCGGACGAACTAACAGCCATATGGGCAAACTGAAGGAACTCTTCGCCGACGAGCCCTCGTGGCTCGCTCGTGCGCAGATCGTCACTCGTAGCGCCATCATGCTCGCGCGAGGGGTTCTGACGTTTTCGAGTTGCACGATCGTGCCGCGTCCGGTGCTGCGCGGCCGTCACGTACAGCTACTCAACCGCCAACAGATCGACATTGGAGCCTGGTCGGTCATCGAGGACCTGGCGTTGATTCAAGGCAGGAGTGAGCATGGCGTCCGCATTGGCGAGCGGGTTTCGATTGGACGCGGTGCACAAATTCGACCGACAGGGCTTTACGGCCGCCGCGCCGTCGGCGGGCTCAGCGTCGGGAACGACTCCAACATAGGAATCGGTGCCTACATCGGCTGTTCCGACTTGGTTGAAATCGGTGAGCGAGTACTCATGGGGCCTGGGGTACGAATTTTCAGCGAGTGGCACAACACGTCGGACGCGTCGGCAACTTCAGTAAAGGAGCAGGGAGTTGGTTCGAAACCGGTTCGAATCGAGGACGGGGCATGGATCGCGTCTGGTGTCACAATCTTGCCTGGGGTGACTGTGGGCAAAGGCGCCGTCGTCGCGGCAGGAGCAGTCGTCAACGAGGACGTGCCTCATGGTGCAATCGTTGGAGGAATTCCAGCGAAAGTTATTCGGTCGGCGGCGGATCGGCTTGAGGAGGGCTGAGCATTGGCCCGATCGGAACGACGCCCGTGACAAGCTTGTCTGCGCGATTTCACTATTTTCAAAGACAGAGCTTTGACCGAACGACGGTTGTAAAGCGTGGCATCCGTAGGGTCTTCGCGCAGTCTCGGCTCGCTGGTTCTACGCCCGATCCCGAAACTGCGGACCGGGTTTTCGTGAATTCTGTTCCGAAGGCGGGGACCCACCTGCTCGGAGTGGCCCTCAGGGCCATGCCAGCGAGCCGCGACTCGGGAGTGTTCTTGAGTCATCTCGGTCATGACGGAGCCGAGCGCCGCCTCGTTGACTCGACGAACACGCTGAGCCGGGTCCGGAGCGGGTATTTCGTCTCAGGTCACATGCCGTGGACGTCTGGAGACGGACAGCTTCTCGAACGTCTGGGTTATCGCTCGCTCCTGCTCATAAGAGATCCGCGTGACTTGCTCTTGTCGCAAATCGATCACGCAGTTGAACGTCCGGTCAACCGATATCATCAGACGCTGGTCGCCTTGCCGGACCGGTATGCGCAACTCGCGTTTGTGCTGCATGGAGGGCCGTTGAGCGGCTCGCAGCGCCTGGCGCCAGCGTTCGGTTCGTACCTGCAGAGCTACATTGACTGGAACGACGCACTCGTGGTGCGCTTCGAAGACCTCGCTGGTCAGCGTGCCGGTGCCGACCCGGGGGTTCAGGCGCGCACACTTCGCAAGATTGGCGCACACTTCGCGATAGACCTTTCGGATTCGATGGTCGAAGATATCGTTCAGACGATGGGTACTTCGAAAACACCGACGCTTCGCAAGGGTCACATCGACCGTTGGCGAACTGAGTTCACCCCGGGGATGCGGGCTTTGGCGAAAGAGTCGCTCGGTGATCTGATCAGCGAGCTGGGATACCAGTGGTAGAGGTAGGAGACAGCTTCGATCAGTATGCAGATGGGTCCTACCTATCGACGCATCCTGAGTGGCATGCCGAGCGGGCGCCATGGAAGGCCGAGATCATCGTCAACCTGCTCACTCGCAACGCCATCTCTCCTCGCTCCATTCTCGATGTCGGATGCGGCACTGGCCAAGTGCTTCACCACGTCAGCACAGCGCTTCCGAACCTTGAGTCAGCGATCGGGCTCGAGCCGAGCCCAGACGCGCCAAATCAGATTCCTCCAGGATCGATCGCTGAACGGCAACCGGTCGCTCTGGAAGACAGCGATGCAATCGCTGATGTTGCGATGCTGATCGATGTCCTCGAGCATGTGGAGGACTATTACACGCTCCTGAGACGGCTAGGGGAGCGCTGCCAACATCTTGTTCTTCACGTTCCGCTCGAGCTCACCGCGATGGCGGCGCTCCGTCCAAGCGTCCTTGGCAAGACGCGTACCGCGGTAGGTCACATCCATACGTTCTCGCGCTCGACGCTTCTCTGGACTCTCGAGGACGCCGGTTTCCATGTCATCGACCACGACGTGACCGGCGCTGCGTTCGACGGCCCGGATCGCGACCCGCGAAAACCTCAGGTCTTCGTGCGCAAGGCAATCAACGCGGTCAGTCCGCTTCTTGTCGAACGGGCGCTCGGCGGTTGTTCGTTCATGGTGCTCGCCGAACCGCGATCGCGCTGATCGGGTCCCTCAATTTGTTGCGAGCATCATGTGAGTTTTGTGGCGATGTCGGTGAGCATCGACTCGACTACGGTTCGGTCGTTGGTGGTTTGGGTGTGTCCTGGTGGCAGGTTAGTCACCGTGACGAAGAGGTCGCCGACTTCTAGCGATCCAGTGGTGTCGTCCTGCAGGCTTGCGCGATCGCCGATTCCTGCGAGTGGTGCACCACGGTTGTAGAGCTCGTCGGTGAACCCGCTCGCAGGTTGGAACGTGATTTGTAGCGACCAGAGTTGTGCTTCGCTGAACCAGCTGCACTCTGTTGATGTTTGGGTCGCGGGTTCGAAGCTGATTTCGGATCCGGGTGTGAGTAGGCCATTGGGAAGGTCGTCGGTGAGGCCTGCGGTTTGTGACCACTGGGTCATTTGGGTTCGTAGGGCTGGGGTTGTGTACAGGTCGCAGGGAGTCTCGACGCCGAGTTCTTCGATCGCGTCGTCAATGGTGATCGATTCTTCGACGAGCTCTGGTTCTGGCTCGGTCAGATCGAGGTCGTCCTCGGACCGAACAATCTCACCTCGCTCGGGCACCGGGGAACCGCCGTCCGAAGCCTCCGACCCTTCCTGAGTCGTCGAACCACCGGTCGCTTGATCGGGTTCCCCGAGCGTTTGTTGTTCTCCCGCAACCGCTGCAGGGGTGGCCGCGCCGACGGCGGCATCACCAGGTTCGCCGAGCACCCTCGAGAGAGTCTGGTTGCCCAGCTGCCGCTCGGGTTCACTACCACTGCTACTGCTTTCGCTACTGCAGCTTGCGATGCCGAGAGCCAACAGCAAGAAGAGCAGTGCCACTGAGGGGAGCCTTCTGGCTCGGCTGTCGATGCGTCTACTACGAAGTGCCGTTGTGCTTGTCATCGGTTGACCTCTCTAAGGGAGTTCGCAGAGGAACACGTTGTCGGTTGGGTCGGTGTTGCAGGTGTCCGTGCCAGCATTGCCCGATACTTGGTCGACCGACCCATCACCATTTGAGTTGATCGTGTCGTCGTCTGGTCCGCCCAAGATGATGTCCTCACCAGCGCCACCGGTGAGGGTGTCCTCACCGGTCACTCCATAAATCTCGTCGTCACCGTCGCCACCGTCGATGCTGTCAGCCCCGCTGTTGCCAGAGATCAGATCGCCGTCGGCACCACCGTTGATGATGTCATCACCGTTGCCACCCAAGATGAGGTCGACACCCGCGTCACCATTGATCGTATCCACTCCGCTGACACCGAACAGGTCATCATCACCGTCACCACCGTTGATGGTGTCGTCATTCTCATTCCCCGAGATCAGATCACGATCAGCGCCACCGTTGAGCTCGTCGTCGCCCGTGCCACCCAGGATGATGTCCAACCCAGGGCCACCATTGATCGTGTCGCCGTCGGTGCTTCCGTACAAGGTGTCATTGTCGGCGTCACCATTGATGGTGTCAGCGCCGGCGTTTCCCGAGATCAGGTCATCACCGTCACCACCATTGATGATGTCCGCGTTCAGCCCTCCAAGGATGGTGTCGGCTCCGCCATCGCCGTTGATCGTGTCTACCCCGGCCACTCCGTACAAGGTGTCGTTGTCGTCACCGCCGTTCAGCGTGTCGTCACCGTCGTTACCCGACAGCGTGTCCTGACCCGCGTCACCATGGAGGACGTCGACTCCGTCGTTGCCCTGGATGTTGTCATCACCAAGGCCGCCGTGGATCGTGTCGCCGTCGTCACCACCGTAAATGGTGTCGGCGTCGTCGCCGCCGTAGATCGTGTCTGCTCCGGCGTTGCCAGCGATCGTGTCGCCACCAGCATCTCCGTGGATCACATCGTCGCCCGAACCACCAAAGATGACGTCGGCGTCATCGCCGCCATGGATGATGTCGGCACCACCGCCGCCGTAGATTGTGTCGAGACCACCGGCGGCGGTAATCGTGTCGGCACCGCCCATGCCGCAGATGGTGTCATCGCCACCCAGCCCGGAAATCACGTCGCCAGCCGCGGTACCCAAGATCACGTCGCTCGCTGCAGTGCCAGTCTCGCCACGATCGAGGTAGATGGTTACGGGCAGATTGTTGCACAGAGCGTCCAGCTCGACGGTCAGTTCGAAAGCGCCAGTCGCCGCCGCAGATCCGTCGACCTTGAATCTGTACGCGGTGCCCTCGGTAACAGGTATCGACACGGTGCTGTGCGTCGGGTCGGCGGCGCAACCTGCACCGGCGTCATCGTTGTGGCCCAGTATCGACAGCCCCGCAAATAGCGCAGCGTCGTCGTAGACGGTGAGGTCGGTGTCGAAGTCTGTGGCTGCGGCGCATGTGCTGAAGGTTGCGGTGCCGTCCACGGGTGCTGTCCATTCATACCAAACCGACTGCACCGGCTCTGCCCCAACGAAATAGGTCTCGAGGTTTTCGACGGTTGCGCACACGTTCGTGCCCGCGGTCGAGGTCAGGCTCGTCGAGGGAAGTAGTTCGCGTACGGGGTAGTCGTCGTTGCTCGGTGGCGGGCACGGGCTGGGACGATACGCAGCAATGCCCATCCGCGTTTGGTCAAGAGTCCCGGCGTTGTCATGATCTACATCGCCGGTGGGAAAACCCATCCAGGTCTCTGTCGTGCTCGAGAACTGGTTTGCTCGGGCGCAGGCCGGGCATCCGTTCGCTGAATTTCGGTACGACATGACGGTGACGAATTGATTGATGGTGTCCACATATCCGCGCGACGTGGCGAACACCCCGTTGCTTCCGAATGTGTTGGCGTCGTCATGGGCGGCGCCCATGTTGTGGCCCACTTCGTGGGCGTAGGTGTCGTTCGTGAGGCAACCGGCATGGACGATTGAGAACGCTTGGTCCTCGGTTGCAATCGACGGGAGCTGCTGGAGAAGGTCAGCACGCCCACAAAAACCGTCGGTCAGCACGCTGACGAGTGTGACGAGGTCGGAGTTGGTGGAGTCGCGGGTCGTGTGGGCGTCGTCGAGCACGCCGTCATATTTCGATCGAAGACTGTTGAGATCGTTGGCCGAGGTTCCCGTGCCGTTGAAGGCCACGTGCGACAGTTCCGAAATTGCGAGCGTTACATCGATATCGCTCGTGAGAAACGCAGTGTTCGCGGCACCGATCGAGGTCACGATTGCAGCTTCTGCCGCGACGCTAGACCCATAGAACGTCACCGTCGGGTTGTCATACCAGATCATCACATCGATAACCGTGCTGTTCGGGCCCGCGGCCAGCGTTCGTGTATCGACGGGCGTCTGCGCGATCGGTTCCGCCGCGAGCGCACCAGCGGTCACCACGGTCCTGATGCCATCCTCGCTCGCGAATCGCTCAACCACATGCCGTGCCACGCCCGTCGGGAGCACGTCGTTCTCCGGTGCCGGAGCGACAGCCCGTCGCGCCGCCCGAGCGGTGGCGGTCTCCACGGCTCGCGCCTCTTTCGTGACGAGTTGGATTCCATCAAACACCGGAGTGAGATGCCATCGACCACTCGCGAGTTTGAGTGTCATCGAGATCACGTCGTCCTTGCGCACGATCGTGGCGGTTTCATCAGTATCGACGTTTCGGAGGTTGTAGATGGAGAACCCGCTCGGACCGGTCGTGGTTTCCGCGACCGTGAAGCTCGCGACGGTGTCTGCGTCGAGCTGAATTCCGATGGAACCAGAGGACAGCTGAGCGTCGACTTCTTCCGTGGACATACGCACGAACCGCGACTGTGACGAGCGTACGACGAGGTCGTCGATCGCCGCCGATCGGAGAAGTTCCTTTGCTTCATCGAAGGTCACGGCCGTCGGGGTGATCGCTCCCGGCTGACCTTCGCCTTGCGCCCGAACCGGCGAGGCAGACACCGTCGCCCAAGCCATCGCAACCATGACGAGGACCATCCGGCCAAACCGGCGGCCCCTCGCTCCGTGTTTGTCGGCGGTTCTCATCATTGTCCCCATCGGTGGCACTCGTTGACGCTCCCCATTCCGGCCGAGAGTAGACCGCGAAGCGGTCGTGTGCCATGGGCCCGGCGACCTGCCGAGGGAAATTCTTGGCCGAAGAGACCTGTCTCACCCTGGGTGGCCTACGGACACGACGCGTGAATACTTGTTCGATTGAATTTGACCGAGGGTGATATTTCTATCTACTCTCCTCGAAGACAGGCACTGTTCGCGGGCGTGGGCATGCAACCTGTTAGGGCGAAAAAGCGGGCAAATCGAGTCTTTTTGGACCTGACGGGGTGCGGTTCTCAATCGGAATCGGACGGGCGAACCGAAAGGGATAAATAGTGGAAGCGTTACACGAGAATCGACGTCATACATGGCGTCGAGGACTCGGGCTACTGGCAGTCTTTGCCTTGTTGTTGCCCTTGTTCTCACTAACGTCTGCGACAGCAGGCGCGCAGACTGACCGTCTGCCTTGGGAGCGCCTCGGCAGCGGAGCTGCCAACGGCGCTGTTGGAGCCGGATTTCCGATCACGGACTCGGACATGGCATTCATGCTCGACCAGTTGGAAAATATGGATCTCCATCTGGCTTCGTACAGCGAAGCTGAGCCGTGTGCAGGCATCTTTGGTGCCGGCCCAAACCAGGTCCCCACGGGCGATCTCACGCAGCCGATCGGCATTCGTGTGCTCGACGGCTCGTGCAACAACCTGGTAACCGCTGTGAACGGCACGACTCCCGACACGACCCGTTGGGGCGCATCGGACGAGCCGTTCGAGCAGCTGCTCACGCCGGAGTACAAAGCTCCGTACGGCGTCGGCAGTGCACCGACCATTGGCGGGGGCATCACCGACGCGTCGCCGCGTCATGCCAGCAACCTGATCAACGATCAGACAATGGAGAACCCAGCAGCAATCGCTGCTGGCGGTGTGGGAATTGGTGAATTCGGACTCGACGCGGACGACATGCCGATCCCGACTCGTGAGCTTCTCAGCATCGAGAATGTCGCTCCCGACGGTGGGCTCAGCGCACCGTTCAATGACATGCTCACCTTCTTCGGTCAGTTCTTCGATCATGGTCTCGACCTCACGACGAAGGCCGGCGAAACAGTGATGATGCCGCTCGGTTGCGACGATCCGTTGTACGACGACGGCGCAAACAACATCTGTGATGGACCACCACCAGGTGGCGATGATCCGTTCACCAACTTCATGGCGATCAGCCGTGCCCAGGACGGCACCGATCCGTTGAACAAGACGACGCCATACGTCGATCAGAACCAGACCTACTCGTCGCACCCCTCACACCAGGTCTTCCTGCGTGAGTACGGCACCTACGACGCGGTCAACGATGTTCTTCCTGTCACGGGTCGTTTGCTCAACCCGCTCGACGGCAGCGGTGGCCCCTCTGGCGAAGAGGGCATGGCCACGTGGGACGACCTTCAGGAGAACGCCGAGTTGAACCTCGGTTTCCTTCTTGACGATCGACTCATCGACGACGTTCCGTTGATGCTCACCAACCCGTACGGCCGGTTCATTCCAGGGCCAGCTCGGGGTCTTCCTCAGCTCGTCATCGACGATGGCATCAACCCGATCTCCTTCGTGGAAGGTGATCTCGGTGCACCAGTCGACATCATTGCTCAGGACTACGTCTCGACCGGTCATGGGTTCTCGATCGACATTGCGCATCATGCGGTGCCAGGCGTTGTCGGTATGTTCCCTCCACCGGTCAACTGCATGGTTGGCGACTTGCAGATTCCGGACTCGGGTGCCTTCGACGTGACCAACCCATACGACGACGATCACGATCCGTGCACGTACGACGACGAGATGCTCGGTCACCACTATCAAAGTGGCGACGGTCGTGTGAACGAGAACATCGCGCTCACCGCCGTGCACCACGTGTTCCACAGCGAACACAACCGTCTTCGTAACGAGATTGCCGACAAAGTCGTGGCGCTGCCGGCAGGTCCTGACAAGGACGCATGGACGGCAGGCGGAGGCGAATACCTCTTCCAGGCTGCCAAGCTCATCACCGAGATGGAGTACCAGCACCTGGCGTTCGAGGAATTCGCTCGTTCGGTGAGCCCTCTGACTGCGGTGTTCGACTCGTACCAGACCGACATCAACGCGGCGATCGTGAGCTCCTTCGCGAACAGTGTGTACCGCTTTGGTCACTCGATGCTCAACGACAACGTTGTTCGGTACGAGCAAGATGGAACCCCAGCGGACTTGAGTCTCGTCGAGGCGTTCCTGAATCCACCTGCGTTCCTTGACGTCAATGGACCGGTCGATGCAGATGACGGCGCTGGCGTGGCGGTGCCTCAACGGTTGGTCAGGAAATCGATGAGTTTGTCGTCGACGCACTGCGAAACCGACTCGTCGGCATTCCCCTCGACCTCGCGGCGATCAACATCGCACGTGGGCGTGAGAACGGTATTCCGAGCTTGAACAGCGCTCGTGCGCAGATCCAAGCATTGACTGGGAACACGGCGTTCGCCCCGTACACCGACTGGGTTGATTTCCAGTTCAACGGGCTGAAGACTCAAGAGTCGGCCGTGAACTTCGTTGCTGCTTATGGCACGCATCCGTCGATCACGTCGATCGATCCGCAGGGTGTGGATGCAACCGCATTACGTCGTGCAGCCGCTGACCTCTTGGTCAACGGTGGTGCCGGTGAGCCGGCCGATCGTGTGGACTTCATGAACGGTCTTGGAGCCTACGCCGCCGACAAGGGTGGCTTGAACGACGTTGACCTGTGGAACGGTGGTTTGGCCGAGAAGCGTGAATTTGATTCGGGCTCGCTGCTCGGAATCACACACGACTACATCTTCCGGTTCCAGATGGAGGCGCTCCAAGAAGGCGACCGATTCTACTATCTGCATCGTTTGGGAGGCACCAACCTGCTGACCAGCCTCGAGGGCAACTCGCTCGCGGAGATCGTGGATCGGAACACGACGGCGACAAACCTGCCGAGCAACGTGTTCAGCCGTCCAGACTTCTTCTTCGACTTGAGCGTTCAGACGCAGAACCCGCCGGCCGCGATCATCGACGATGGCGCAACCATGGACTACAACGAAATGGAATTGCTGCGCCGTAATCCAGGTGACGGCACGACTGTTGAGTTCGGCCCCCAGTCGATCTCAGGAGGCGAGGTTGGCAACACCGTTGGTGATGAACACACCAACTGGTTCGGCAGCATCCACGACGACAGAATCGACTCCGGCGACGGAGACGACACGCTGCGTGGCAACGAGGGTGACGACTACATCCAGGGCGACGGTGGTGGCGACAACATCATCGGTGGCGCTGGCGATGACATCCTGCTGGACTCGAGCGGTGACGACGACATCAAGGGTGGCCCAGGCAACGACGTCATCAGTGGTGGTCCCGGCGTCGACCTCTTGCAGGGCAACGATGGCGACGACCTGTTCGTACCCGGTAACGATGAGTCCGAAATGTTGGCTGGCCCAGGCGACGACCTGATCGCTCCTGGACCAACTGCATCGGGCTCAATACTCGGCAACGGTGACGATTGGGCTGAGGGTGGTAACGGCGGCGACGGATTCTCCGGCGACAACGACAACCCACTCGACAACGCTGAACTCGGAGGTGACGACGTGCTCATCGGTGACGATGGGCCCGACCGTCTCGAAGGCGAAGGTGGCGAAGACATCTTCTTGGCCACCGGAGGCTCTGATGGTCTCGATCGTTACGAAGGTCAACTCGGCTACGACTGGCTGGCCAACACGCCAGGTGGAGACTTGGATTCGATTGGCTTGGTCCCACCGATCTTGGAGGATCGCTTCTTCCAGGTCGAGGGCATCTCGGGTACCGCGGGGGATGACATCCTCTACGGTTCCGGAGTGCAGCCACCGTCGGTCGACCCATTGACCCTCGAACCTCTCCAGAGGCTCGATGCAGCGACCAGTGCGATCGATGGCATTGAGACCATCATTCCGGGACCATTCTTCGAGGATGGAAACATCATCCTCGGTGGTGCCGGTAGCGATATGGCCATGGGTCGTGGCGAGAATGACATCCTGCACGGCGATGCCGTGCTCGATGTGTACCTGTGGCACGCTCCAACGTCGACAAGATACGACAGCGTTGCGGAGTTCCAGGCCGATTCGTTCCGTTTCCCAGGAGACCCACTGCGGGTCAACCCAGGTGACATCGACATCGTTCGTGAGATCATCGAGCCTGGCGTGTTTGCTGATGTGGACACGGCCATCTACCAGGGCCCGATTGCCGACTACGACATCACGATGATCGATCCGTTCACCTACGAGGTTGCCCACGTACGTGGAGATGGTGGCACCGGTCTTCCGACCGATGACGGCATCGACCTCGTCATGGACTTCGAGATGCTCGAATTCATTGACGCTGTGATGGACATCTCGGCTCCAGGATGTAACGGCCTCGCTCCGACGATTGACTTGAATGTCACGCCGGGTGCGGTTGCGACCGCTGGTCCAGATGTCATCTTGGGTACACCTGGTGCAGATGTGATCTTCGGCCTCGGTGGCGATGACACCATCTGTGGTATGGGTGGCGACGACACCATCACGGGTCAGGGAGGCAACGACACCATCTTTGGTGGCGACGGTATGGACACCATCTTTGGTGGCGACGACAACGACACCATCTTTGGTGGTGCCGACGCCGACAGCATCCAAGGCAACGATGGCGTTGATGAAGTCAACGGCAACGGCGGTGACGACACACTGTCGGGCAACGATGGTGATGACACCCTCAATGGTGGCCCCGACAACGACACGTTGTTTGGCGTGGCCGGTGAGGACACCCTCAACGGTGACGGCGGAGCCGACACCATTCTTGGTGGTCTCAATGATGACACCATCAACGGTGGCGACGGTGACGACCTGATCTCGGGTAACGCTGGCGCTGACACCATCAATGGTGACGCTGACAATGACACCCTGTATGGGTCGACCGAAGGTGACACCATCAATGGTGGTACCGGAATGGACATCATTCTTGGTGGCACCGGCGACGACACCATCAACGGTGGCGATGATCGTGACCTTCTCTCAGGTAATGAGAATGACGACACCATCAACGGTGGTGACGGCGACGACGACATCTTCGGTGTCGATGGTGCTGACACCCTCAACGGTGACGGCGGTGTCGACCTGATCCTTGGTGGTAACGGCAACGACATCATCAACGGTGGCAGTGAAGGCGATTTGCTCTCGGGCAACGCCGACAATGACACCATCGATGGTGGCGACGGTGACGATGAAATCTACGGTGTGACCGGTGAGGACATCCTCACGGGTGGTGCCGGAGTGGACATCATCTTGGGTGGACCCGACAATGACACGATCAACAGTGACAATGACGGGTCGATCGACCAAGTATCGGGTAACGCCGGAACCGACACCTGCAACGTCGACCTCCTCGACAACGTGTTCCAATGCGAGCTGCCATAGGGCGGCCTGCGATTACCTCATAGCTCCTGGTTGAAGTTCTAGCCAAGAGCAACTAGTGATCCCTGGGGCTGCACCACAACGGTGGCGCAGCCCCAGGGAAATCTCTATTTTCAACAGGAAACAAGTAGGACCACAGGGCGAGATCAGCGCCAACTGTGGGAGGCTCGAAGCGGTCTGATACCTCTAGACACGGCCGAGTAGCTAGGTGGACAGCAAAATGATGAAGCGCAAGGTCATCGGTAGTGCGTTGATTGTGTGTTTGATCGCGTCGCTGCTATTGGCCCAACCAGTAGGCGCAGGCACGAACGTGAGTCTTCAAGTATGGACGTGTGGCGGAATGCCAGCCACCCTGGTCGGCACACCTGGTGCGGACACGCTGATGGGAACGCCGAATGCCGACATCATCGTCGCTCGGGAAGGCAACGATACGATCATGGCTCTTGGGGGCGATGACATCGTCTGCGCCGGAAAGGGAGACGACGTCGTCTACGGCGGCGGTGGCTTCGATATTCTCTTCGGCGCTCAGGGCAATGACAACTTGTACTCGAGCGACGGCGCGTCGCCAGCCGAGCGCGTCGACACACGCGGAGCTCGTATGTTCGGCGGCGCCGGCAACGACAGGATCTACGGGTCGAACAGATGGGATCGAATGCAGGGTGGCCCGGGCGATGACCAACTCTACGGGTACAAAGGTCGAGACTGGCTACGCGCTGGGCCTGGCAACGATACGGTCGACGGCGGGGCCGGGATCGATGATCAACATGGCGGCAACGGCCGCGATCACATCCGGCTGACAAACGGCGATGTGGTTCGAGGAGGGGCGGGTCTCGATCTATGCACTGTTGAAGATGGAGAGCCATCGATGGTGCGATCATGTGGTCTTGGTGCACGAGAGACTCGACCTCTCCCTGTCGAAGTTCCCGAAGACGACGTGGTGCCGCCAGAGCGTGGTGAGGTCGTCCGCTCAGAGGACGACATCGAACTCACCGAACCCGACCCCGAACTCGTCGAAGAATCGATCACCTTCGAGGAGGTAATTGCGGGACTCGACATAGAAACCCCTTGCGACCTCTACTCCACCCCACAGCTCCGCACGCAAATGACCGAGTGGTCCGAGTCGGAAGGCCTCACCGCCGACCTCCCCGACGGCCTCCTACCGAGCGACACGGAGATCGCTTTCGAGGCTCAAGTCCAAACATCGACAGAGTGCAGCTGGTTCAGCGAACCCCAACTGTGGATGGTGCAAATTGCCTTCGAGCCGGTGAGCGGCTTCACCGACGAGCTCCATGATCGCGCACAGCCAATCAACGAAATCGGTGACCGTGCTTCCATCGACAACGACACCCGCGGCTTCGTCGAAGTCGGCGACCTCTTCGTGTCGATTACGAACCTGGTCCCCGGTCACACACAGACCGACAATGATCGAGGTGTTCTGCTCTTGCTGATGTCCGACGTCGCGACAAAGCTCTCATAGGCATCAATTGCTGGCCCCCGCATCCCTCGACCGGTGAACTCAAGGGATTTCGCAGAGGAAGACGTTGTCGAAGATGACGGGTCCAGCATCGGCGTTGCAGCTGTCTGACCCGCCGTTGCCCGAGACCTGATCGCTCGACCCATCGCCAATGCTGTAGATGATGTCGTGATCGGGGCCACCCAAAATGATGTCGATGCCGTCACCACCGGTCAGGCTGTCGTTGCCAGAGGATCCGTAGATCTCATCGTCGCCGTCACCGCCATCGATCACGTCGGCGCCAAAGTTGCCACCGATCAAGTCATCCTCGGAGCCCCCAAAGATCGTGTCGCCTCCCGAGCCACCCAAAATCAGATCCATGCCACCGCCGCCGTCGATGTGGTCGTCCTCGGTCGATCCGTACAACGTGTCCGCACCGGCGTCACCACGTATCGTGTCGCCTCCGGCGTTGCCGGAGATCAGGTCATCGTCCATGCCGCCGCTGATCACGTCGTCGTGCGACCCTCCCAAGATCGTGTCTTGGCCGGCGTCACCACGTATGACGTCGATGCCAGCAGCGCCGTACAGCGTGTCGTTGTGGTCGCCACCGCTCAGCCTGTCATCACCATCGTTTCCCGACAACACATCGTCACCGGCTTCGCCGCTGAGCTCATCGACCCCATCGTTTCCCTGAATGATGTCGTTGCCAAGGCCTCCGAAGATGGTGTCATCGTCAGATCCTCCATAGATGGTGTCGGTGCCTGCACCACCAAAGATGATGTCCTTGCCAGCTTGGCCGGCAATGGTGTCGTCACCACCTACGCCACAGATCACATCATCGCCGCCGAGACCCAAAATCACATCCGCACCAGGCGTACCCAGAATCACATCAGCGCCCGAAGTCGGCTCATCGCCACCTTCCAGGTCGACGGTAACCAACTGTCCGTCGCAGTATCGCGCCTCGACGGCGAGGATCGGCTGAGCATAAAACGACAGAACTCCAACACCGTCTGGATTTTTCATCGGTGCGGCCACTTGGATCGCAGGCCCGACGTAGCTCAGGCCGGCGCAGCTGGCGGCCACCGCATCGGCCCCGAGCGCTAGCCGCACAAGCCTTGGCGACGTTGCTTCCACGGCAGTCACATGCACCGGTGAAAGGCATCCGGGTAAATCGAATTGATCAGCTCCTCCAAGATCACCTGGCTCGAGATTGGCACTCTCGTCAAGCGAGATCAGCAGCTGATCGCAGGGACTGAGGCGAGCACAGCTGACGTGCTCAACGTCGGGAGAGAAGTGGGCCTGATTGGGCGCAGCCCCATAGACCTCCTGTTGAATCATCGAGGCGAGAAGCCCAGCAATTGTCTCGTACCCGACCGCCGTGTAGTGAAGCTGATCCTGCGACGCTGGATCTTCCACAGCGTTGAGTGAGAAGACGTCCACGCCGGGAATCTCCTCGAGAGATCGGAAGTGGTCCCGGTAGATCAACTGTGCGCCGAGCGACCAGTCGTTTTCGAAGAGAGCACGTTGTGAGACGTACACCGGTGCGTCAGCGCCGTAATCATCTCGCCAGGCGTCAACGAGTCCTCGGAACACGTCCTTGTATGAGAGTAAGGGCAGCTGGACGGTCTCACCGTGGATCCACACGATCGCGGATACGTCTTCGGCTACCCCGGCTGCGAGCATCCGTTCAAGAAGCCGCCCGTAGTTGGTAGCCATCGACCGTCTGTCAGGCTCGAAAGCCAAGAAGTAGTCCAGCCCCTGGGCACCCTCGGCTCCGTTCATGACTGCCACGGGCACACTGGCGTCGCGTAGGATCATGTCGCCGAGCAGAACCGCAAGTTGACCTGCGAATCCGTCCTGACCTGGCGACGCGTGCGAGGGCTCATGCCATCTCATATCCGTCCCGTTCGGATCGGCGGGCTTTCCGAACGTTCTGATGAATGTCGTCTCGATGTGATCAACGTTCGACCCCCACCGGGATGCGGCCTCTGCGTTGCTCTGACCTTGCACGAGGATGACGTCACCCACGACCACGCGATCTGCAGACTGGATGAGCGTGTTTCCGCCAGACTCGATCTGCAGCAACTCGAGGTCGAATTCATGGAGCCCAGCGGGTAGATGGACCGGGAACGAGTAACTGTCGCCGTCTGCGGCAAAGGTGTGTTCGAACGAGGAGAACGGAAGATCGTCCTGATAGACGTTGAGTGTGACCCCGAGGGCGGGCAAGCCCGGGCTGACTCCCGTGATCTGGAGGTCGGCGCCTCCTGTTGCTGCGTCGCGAGCGAGAAGCTGGAGATCTGCGGGAAACCCTGCGACGGTTGCGCCAGCGGGACTGGCTCCTCCAATGAACACGGCGCACGCCGCTGCGGTGAAGAGCAATGCGAGCGAGTGCCAACGCTTCACCCAGCTCTTCATGCTCGTCAAAGATACGCGACCGCGTTGAGTGAACCAGCGACCATCCGAGATAGCTGGCCGGTGCCATGGTCACACCAACCCGCGGCGATGCCAAGCGCTGCGTGGCGTTCTTAGGGGAGCTCGCAGAGGAAGGAGTTGTCGATGATTGGCCCGGTGTCGACGTTGCAGGTATCTACACCTGCGTTGCCCGATACCTGGTCGACTTCACCATCGATGGCCTCGATGAGGTCGTCATTGGGGCCACCCAAGATGATGTCCAAACCGGCACCACCAGTGAGAGTGTCATTACCGGTGACCCCGTAGATCTCGTCGTCACCATCACCACCATCGATCGTGTCGTGGTCGGCGTTGCCCGACAACAAATCGTTCTCGGTACCACCGTTGATGATGTCATCACCGTTGCCACCCAAGATCAGGTCGACACCGCCGTCACCGTTGATCGTGTCCGCACCATCGACGCCGAACAGGTCGTCATCACCGCCACCACCACTGATCGTGTCATCGTTCTCGTTACCCGAAATCAAATCACGATCAGCGCCACCATCGATGATGTCATCACCCGTGCCACCCAAGATGATGTCCAACCCAGGCCCACCATTGATCGTGTCGCCCTCAGTGCTGCCATACAGCGTGTCATTGTCAGCGTCACCATTGATCGTGTCAGCGCCGGCGTTACCCGAGATCAAATCATCACCATCGCCACCATTAATGATGTCATCGTTCACACCACCAAGGATGGTGTCAGCACCGCCGTCACCATTGATCGTGTCCACCCCAGCAACCCCATACAGAGTGTCGTTGTCGGCACCACCGTTGAGGGTGTCATCACCATCGTTACCCGACAGCGTGTCCTCACCGGCGTCACCGTTCAGAACGTCAACACCATCGTTGCCCTGAACACTGTCGTTGTCGGCACCACCATGCACCGTGTCGTTGTCGGCACCTCCATAAATGGTGTCCGCACCATCACCACCAAAGATGACGTCATCACCACCATTACCAGCAATCGTGTCATCACCGCCCAAACCACAAATCGTGTCACCACCACCCAACCCCGAAATCACATCCGCACCAGGCGTACCCAAAATCACATCCGCGTCGTTCGTCGGAATCTCACCCGCACCAATATCCACTGTGATCGCAAGGCCATCACAACGAACTGGATTCAGCGCGATGGTCCAACCCGTTGCGGAGCGGCCGAAGTGCTCAGCGATTGCCGTAGATTGCGGTGCCGATCCCGATATCGAAGTCGGGCTGATCGATGTGACCGTGCTGATATGGGCAAGGCCAACGCCGATTGAGGTAGACAGCGTGGCCTCGGCGGGAGGCCCGAAGTATTCGCTGTTCTCAGATGATCGATCCGACCAATGTCGAACGATCGTCACATCTGTGCCGACGGTGAGCGCCGGAGCGTGATGACTGAACCGCTGCACCGACTCCGCTGAGACATCCTGAGCATCAATGGGATCGACCGGATCGACACCGCGAAGGGTGATGATCGTCAGGTCGCCGCTTACCCCTGCGCTCGGTTGGAAGGCCACGTTGGTTCCTGGGTCTCCATCAGAGAGAACTCTCAGCCACGCGAAGGTGCGGACGTTTTGACTGATCTCATCGCCGACGACAGCCCATCCAGCTGGTGCCGTGACGGAGATCGCTGGATCGTTGAGGGAGAAGAAGGCGAGAGCCACATCATTCTCCAGGGCAGTGGCCGGCAGCTGCTGGCTGAAGAGGGTGCTCGTCTGGTTCAGAGAGCTCGAAGAGATCGGGTAGATCGTGTTTCCCCCACTTCCAACGATCACCCGCTGCGCTCGCGTTGCGGTGAGCCCGGTGGTGTCGGCGACCGTCAGCGAAATGTTGTGTACCGCGTTGTTGGCCAACGTCACCGACGCAGCGACACCAGAAGCTGTCTGGCCATCGCCGAAATCCCAGGCGTAACTCGCGATGGTTCCGTCATCGAACGATGCTGATGCGTCGACGTTGCATGCCGTGCCCGCGCAATCAATGGAGAACAGCGGTTCAGGGGAGGCATTCAGCGAACCAATGTCCGGGAATACGGCGAGGTGTGGAGTGAAGACAGCCGGTCCTGTACCGGTCACGCCAGTTGGATGAGCGATGTGGTGAAAGTCTCCTCCGGCGAGAAGCCCGCTCGGGCCCAATTCGAGCTCCCAAACGCCGTTGAAGGAATCTCCGTCCGGATCCCATGACGTGAGTACTCCACTTGTGGCATCGACCGAGAAGAACTTCTCGCGCCTCACAGCGTTCGCGTTTTCGGGACCTTCTACGTAGCCGTTTGGTGGAAAGTTGGGATTCGGGGTGACGCCATCGAGGAGAAACCTTGGTTCGAGAAAGACCCACTCGCCGTGTGTGCCTGCGTACACCGTTGAATCGGTGGCTTCCAGCGCTTGGATGTCACCTGCCGAAGGCCGCTGCCAGATCCGAGTGCCGGTCGAGGAGAGGGCCCAGATCGTGTTGCCACCTTCGACGGCGGTTCCCGCGACGCCTGCGTACACGAGGGTTTGGTCGGGTTTCACGCTCAGTGAGAGCACCTTATGTGGTATCGGGAGGTTGGGAGACCAGTCGAGAGCAATCGAGCCGTCTGCCGCATCAAGCTTCACGAGGAACGGGTGCGAAAGCGCGTTGACCAACGAGAAGTTGCCTCCGACGTAGAGGCTTGAGCCAACGATCTCGAGGTCGAGGACGACATCGTCCACTGTCGTAGCCCAACCCGGTATCGCTGCGCCCGTTGTTGCGTCGAGCTTCGCAAGGTTGGCGATCGTCGCTCCGCCGATGCTTGCGAATCGTCCACCCACGTACACGCCGGAGCCGTCGACCACGATGCTCTCGACCCCAGCCGACGCATTCGGATCGAACGTCGGATCGACGGAACCAGTCTTCGCATCGAGCTTTGCGATTCGATTGCGCGTCACGCCGTCGATGCTGGTGAATCGCCCACCGACGTAGAGGCTCTGTCGGTCGGGAGACAACGCCAACGTGAAAACCTCGGAACCGCTTCCGGCGATGACGGGAGCAAAGTCAGGATCGGGTTGACCGGTGGCGACCTCGATCGCGGCGATGCCAACCCGGGTCTCGTTGCCGACCGTTTGGAACGTGCCGCCGATATAGAAGCGGCCGTTGCCTTCAACGATTGTCCAGACCGGTGTAGGGGTGACCGCAGAGATGTCGTCGGTCGGGTCGACCTCTGGCATTCCAAGAAGGGTCGTCGGTGGATTGTTCGCTGAAGACTGGCGATCATCCGCAAGGATGACGAGGATGCAGCCGACAACCGCCCCGACTACGAATGCGACGTAGCGAAGTTCTCTCTGGATGTTCCGTCTCATGACGCGCACTCCAATGGGATGGAAGTGACAGAGCGTGGCCGCCGTGCCGCTACTGCTCCCCAAGAGTAGCGCTTCGGACTCCTCCAGCTCAATGAACCATGGCACACCCCTAACCCCACGAGTCTGGGCCCACGATTTCGTCGACTGCGGCGAGGCAGAGCCAGTCGGGCCGTACTTCCGGCCGCCAGAGCGGTATCCTTGAGCTTGAGCCCACGGTTCGGAAGGTTGCCAGCATGAGCACAGCAGATATTGGCGTCGATCTCAGCAAGTACGACCTTGGATGGTCCGACGAAGAGGACTATCTGTACAAACCAAAGCGCGGCTTGAGCACCGACATCATCAACGAGATGTCATGGATGAAGGGTGAACCTTCATGGATGCGTGACTTTCGCCTGAAGTCGTTCGATCGCTTCGAGAAGCGGCCGATGCCCAATTGGGGCGGCGACATGTCCGAGATCTACTTCGACGACATCTTCTACTACATCAAGCCGACCGAGAACGTGAAGGACGATTGGGACGACATCCCTGACGCCATCAAGGACACCTACGAAAAGCTCGGAATTCCTGAGGCGGAGCGCAAGTATCTCGCGGGCGTGACTGCGCAGTACGAGTCCGAGGTTGTGTACCACCGCAACCGCGAGGATCTCGAGCAGCTCGGTGTCATCTTTTGCGATATGGATACGGCCCTGCGTGAACATCCTGAACTCGTCAAAGAATACTTCGGCACCGTCATCCCGCCGAACGACAACAAGTTCTCCTCCCTCAACTCGGCCGTTTGGTCGGGTGGCAGTTTCATCTACGTGCCGCCTGGTGTGCACGTAGATCAACCGCTCCAGGCGTACTTCCGGATCAACGCAGAAAACATGGGCCAGTTCGAGCGCACGCTCATCATTGCGGATGAGGGCTCGTCTCTTCACTACATCGAGGGTTGTTCGGCGCCGGTGTACACGAGTGATTCGCTGCACTCGGCAGTCGTGGAGATCATCGTGAAGGAGAGCGCTCGCGTTACCTACACAACGATCCAGAACTGGTCGAACAATGTCTTCAACCTGGTCACCAAGCGGGCCAAGGTCTACGCCGAGGGTCACATGGAGTGGATCGATGGCAACATCGGCAGTCGTCTCACGATGAAGTACCCGTCGGTTGTCATGGTCGGACCCAAGGCGTCCGGTGAGGTCCTCTCCGTCGCATACGCAGGTGAGGGTCAGCATCAAGATGCGGGTGCGAAGATGGTGCACGCGGCCCCTGAGACCACGTCGAAGATCGTCAGCAAGTCGATCAGTTCTTCGGGCGGCAGGACCAGCTACCGCGGTCTCGTCCACGTGGCCGAAGATGCACATGGCTGCAAGAGCCATGTCGAATGCGACGCGCTGATTCTCGATGAGGACTCGATCAGTGACACGTATCCCTACATGGAGATTGGTTCGCGCGACGCGATCATCGGCCACGAAGCAACCGTCTCGAAGGTCGCAGATGAGCAGCTGTTCTACCTCATGAGCCGAGGTCTCTCCGAAGAGCAAGCGATGGGCATGATTGTCAACGGCTTCATCGAGCCGATCACTCGCACGCTGCCGATGGAGTATGCAGTGGAGTGGAGCCGGTTGATCGAACTCCAGATGGAAGGCTCCGTCGGGTAGAGCCACCCTCTGGTACTCCCGATTTCAGTGACCGCCTCCATGGGCTGCGGTCTACGTCATTGTTTGTAGTATCCGTAGACGTTCGCTACCTCGGGAGACGGGGCGACGAGCACGGTGCCGGTGATTGGGACCGCCACCGATTCGAGGAGGCGCTGCGCCTCAGACAGTTGCCGATCGTTCACCTGCCCAGCACGAACGACGAGGATCGCACAATCCGCGTGAACCGCTATCTCCACAGGGTCCACGACAGCAAGAACTGGAGGGCTGTCGATGATGATCTGGTCATAGACGCCGCTGAGTTTCTCGACAAGTATCTCGAATCGTGTGCTTCGTAGCAGATCGAGTGCGGACTCCGATCGGACGCGTCCTGCAGGAATGACGTTCAAGTACGGACTCTTTGCGCTCTCGAAGATGATGTCGTCAATGGAGAGCGAACCGGATAGATAGTCCGATAGGCCGGTCCTGTTGGCAATTCCCAAGACCTGTCCGGCTGTGGGGCGATGCAAGTCGGTATCTATGACAAGAGTGCGGCTCCTTCCTTGTGTGAAGAGCTCCGCAATCGAAGTAGCCACGGTTGTCTTTCCTTCGCCAGGCTGAGCGCTCGTGACGAGCACAACTTGGCATCGGACGCCGTCACCGAGGGGTCTTGTCATCCTCAGCGCCGAGACGATTCGTTGGTATGCCTCTGTGACGCCGAGTGTTGGCCCGCGTCGTTCGAAGCGAGGTATCGAACACAGATGAGTGATGCCGGTCAGCATCGTTATCTCGCTGACCGAACGGAGCTTGTCGTCCAGAGATTCGAGCAAGAGGGCAACACCGATGCTGAGGACCACGCCGCTCAGCAGCCCCAATAGGACATTTCGCTCCGTGTTTGGCGAGAAGGGCGAACCTGGCACCGAAGCGGGTTCGCTCACTCGAGCTAGCCAGTTGGGATCGCGTAGCAGGTTGTGAGCCAGCTGCAGCTCGGCGAGGTTCGTGTTGAGGCGAGAGATTTGGCGGTCGAGAGTGTCGCGCTCGCTTTCGAGGTTGTTGGTGAGCACCAGGCGTTCGTTTGTGAGGCGTTGTTTTTGCGCTTCATCGGTGGTTGTGTCGAGCGCAACGTCGAGCTGGGCCACCGGCTCGAGCAACTCCGCACGCGTTCTGTCAAGGGTGTCCAACGATTGCAACATGGTGTCGATCGAACTGGCGAGTTCAGCGAGTTCAAGCTCATGGCGTTGCACGATGTACTGGTTCGACCAGACGTTTGCCGCTTCGGCTGCATCGCTCGGCGCGGCGGCTGTCGCCTCAAAAATGAGCACGCTTCGCTGCGCAGCATCACCGCTTTCGTGGTCGCTCATGGTTTCAACGCTGCTGCGTTCTGGGCTCAGCATGGTTGCGCGCCCACGAAACTCATCGCTGTTCAGAAACGCATGTTCTCCCGCAACTGATCGAGTGAACTCGACGGCGCCGTCCAGAGGGAACAGGTTTGCGGTGTCCCGTGTGCGAATCAGCACCGAAGCAGTAGCACGATACTCCGTGTCCTGAGAGATGGTGAACGCTGCAGTAGCGAATGCGACAGTCGCCAGGATGAGGAGCATGGGCCATCGCCGGCGTCGAAACACCGCCAGATAGTCCACGACGCTCAGCTCTTCGGGTCGTGCCAAGCGTGGGGGATCGGAGACTGCATCTACCGTGGTCACGAAACCCTGACTACGCCGCGAGGGTTCGTGACGAAAGCATGTTGACGTTCACTCAATTTTTTCTCCACCAGATCGTTCGACCTCGCGATCTAACTCGCTCGTCGTACACGATTCAGGGGAAATTATCACTTGAGGCGCTCGTTGTCATGAATCGAAACCAATGATCACATGTTCAGTGAGATTTGATCAAGATTGTCACGCGTAGAGCGTTGAGCATGTGTGCGCTTGAGTTCTTTATGTGCACTCCGTGTTGGTCTGTACACCTGCCATGTTCGACCGAATCACGTAGGTGTCACCTGGTTGAGCAAACAGATCGGTGTATGTAAGCGCACCCGTGGTCTCGAGCCATGCGCCGTTTCGACGGACGATGTAGCTGTCCTCACCATCGATCGCGTCCCATGTCAGAGTCACCGTGGCATCACCGTTCACCGTGGCAGAACATGTCTGCACTGCTGGTGGTTCGGCTTCGATGGTTATCGTTGGCGCGCAGGTCGTGTTCGTCGTGACTCCGCCCATCCGAGAGCGGATGATGTAGTCCCAGGTGCCGTTGCCGGGATCATCGGTGTAGGTGCCGTCGTCAGCGGCGAAGGCGAGATAGCTGCCGTTGCGTCGGACGCTGTATCCGTTTTCGCCGGGGATGTCGGTCCAGTCGAGCGTGATGGTGTCGTCGGCGTTGAGTGTGGCGACACACGTCTGTACAAACGGAGGCGTGTCGATAGTTATCGTCGGAGCGCAGGTCGTGTTCGTCGTGACCCCGTCCATCTTCGAGCGGATGATGTAGTCCCAGGTGCCGTTGCCGGGATCATCGGTGTAGGTGCCGTCGTCAGCGGCGAAGGCGAGATAGCTGCCGTTGCGTCGGACGCTGTATCCGTTTTCGCCGGGGATGTCGGTCCAGTCGAGCGTGATGGTGTCGTCGGCGTTGAGTGTGGCGACACACGTCTGTACGAACGGGCCGGGGTCATCAATCGTCACCTGAGGAGAGCACGTCAGATCCGTCGGTCCGGCAGGAAACTGCACGCGGATGATGTAGTCCCAGGTTCCGGGTCCGGGATCGTCCGTGTAAGTCGTCGAGCCACCAACGGTCGCGAGCCAGCTGCCATTGCGCCGCACGATGTTGTTCGTGGCGCCGTTCAGATCGGTCCACTCCAGATCGATTGTGTCGTCGGGGTTCAGCGTTGCCACGCAGGTCGGTGTGATGTCGAGTGCGGTCAGTGCGATGGTCCAGCCGACCGCTGAGCGGGTCTGCTCGGCCCCAATCGCCACAGACTCGGCAAAACTGCCAGGCGCAGATGTGGACACCAACGACAGCTCTGAATTGACATGTCCGCCGCCGGTGCCAGCAACCGAAGCGATGATCGCTTCGTTGCCTGGACCGACAACCCGCGTGGTGTCACCCGAGCGATCGGTCCAGAAGTGCAAGACCGCGCTGGGAGAATTCGTCGTGATGCTCGGCGCACTGTGTTGTCCCCACAGCATCGATTCGGGCTCGGAGGCAAATGCCGCAATCGGTGATGCGAGATCAACGTGGCGGAAGCTCGCGACGCTGATGTTTGCCTTCACATTTCGATCGAACGTGAACTCGACCGTGCTGCCTGCTTCTGCTGCCGAGACCGGTGCGTACCAGATGCCGGAGTTCAGCGAGCCCGATGTTTGCGTGCCGACCGCCGTCCAGCCGGGCGCCGGTGTAACGATTGCGTCAATGTCGCTCATCGAGAGAAAGGCGACCGCGAAGTCGCCGTCGGAAAGGTCTGGAGGAAGCGTTGCTTGGGCGCTCGAGGTCGTCGACGTCGATGACGATACGTCGAGCAGCTCGACATCGAGTCCGCCGCTGCCGACGGGTACGAGATTTTGGAATCGTGAGGCGGTGCCCTGGTTGTCGGTGATCGTCAGCGCCACCGTGTGCATCGAGTCGTCGGCCAAAACGATGACTGGATCGACGATCGTTGATGTTTGTCCGTCCCCAAAGTCCCACGAGTACGACGAGATACTGCCATCAGGGTCTGACGAGGCTGAAGCATCAAAGGAGCACGACGTGCCCGCACAGCTCACGGAGAAATCGGCGACCGGGCTCTGGTTTCCGACGCCGGGCCCGTTGAACACTGCGAAGTGCGGTTGCACTTGGCCGCCGACCGTCGTGAAGTCACCGCCGACGAGCAAACCGCTCGGGCCGAGGCTGAGCGACCAGACGCCCCAGACGCTGTTGGCTCCAGGGTTCCAACCGTCGAGCGCTCCCGTGATCGGGTCGAAGGCTGCGAGTTTGTTGCGCCGCACGGCGTTGGGATTCGCGTCGTCCTCGAGGAACGGGCCATCGTTGTCGATGTACACGTACTCGCCGTGGGTTCCGATGTAGACCAGTTCATCGGTGGCAACCACGGCCTGGAAGTCGCCAGAGTTGACCCGACGCCAGAGCAGTTCGCCGGTTGTCGTGTCCCATGCGGTGAGCGAGTTGCCGCCTGCGCCGAGTGAACCTGCGCCTGCGGCGTAGAGAATTCCCCCAGCAGGGCGTAGTGACACGTCATAGACCTTGAAACCTGACGACGGCGCCCACGCGTCGGCCACGCCGGTCGTGGCGTTCATCGAGGCGATCCGTTCGTGAACCACGCCATCGATCGTCGTGAAGTTGCCGCTCAGGTACAGGCGGTTCGCGTCAAGTTCGAGATCGAGCACCTTGCCGTTCAAAACAGGGTCGAAGGTTGGATCGATGATCCCGGACGTGTCCATCTTGGCCAGGTAGGGCTGGGAGATTCCACCGATTGTCGTGAACGCTCCAGAGGCCCAGACCGAGGTGCCGTCCGTGACGATCGCTTCCACGACAGCGCTTGCGTCGGGATCGAAGTTCGTATCGACCGCCCCCGTGATCGGGTCGAGCTTCGCGATGCGGCTCGGAAACTTGTCATCGATCGTGTTGAAGCGGCCGCCGACGTAGATTGCACTTCCGTCGGGTGCGACGGCGAGCGCCGTGACCATTCCGTTGACCTCTGGTCGCCAGAGTTGATCGAGTCGCCCTGTCGCGACTTCGATTGCCGCGAGATACGGCTGGCTCTCGCCAGCGACGGTTTGGAAGTCGCCGCCGATGTAGTAGCGCCCATTGGCCTCGACGATCGCATAGACGGGCGAGGATTCGCCGTCGGGGTCGGTGTTCTCATCGATTCCCGCAGTCGCGATCGGCCCTGAGTCGGCCGCCACGGCTCCGGCTGGACTCGACGGCCCAAACGCCACGGTCGCAAGAAACAACAGCGCCACTGCAATCGCGATGGTGAGATGAATTGCGTGCCGCTGAAAAAGGTCTAGAACGTCTTGCTGTCGCCGTGTCACAATCGGTGTCCTTGGGTTCCGCTGTATCACCACAAGATACAGCGATCCGGGTGTTTGTTCGCTTGAGTCACTGGGCTTAGATACTTAATCACTCTGCGTAGGGATTGCTAGGCCATTTCCCTCAGGCGTACACTCGAATATGGACGTACGGTGATCTTGTCGCCCCAGCGAGTGGCAAATGAGGGATATGCACGGGAATATCGAGAAACTGAAGGCAGCCGACTCCGGCCCGCTGACGTATGCGTCCACCGAGGGTCTGGAAATCGTTCGGCACAGGTCGTTGTATGAACGGCGGATCAAGCGCGCGCTGGATCTCGTGGCCGGATGTGTAATTTTTGTGGTCGTGCTTCCGCTTGCGCTGTCGATCGCCCTGGCGATTCGCATCGGGCTTGGCAAGGAGATCTTCTACAGCCAAAAGCGTGTGGGCATGGACGGCACTCCGTTTGTCATCTGGAAGTTCCGCACGATGCGACCGGATCGTCGCAAAGGTGAGCCAGGAGCGATCGAGCAGTCATCCATTGATCGCGATCGCCGTTCGGCGCACAAAGATCTCGACGACCCCAGACACACCGGTTTGGGTCGGCTGCTTCGCAAGCTGAGCCTTGACGAGCTTCCTCAACTGGTCAATGTATTGCGCGGGGAAATGAGCCTCGTCGGCCCTCGCCCAGAGCTGGTGAACGTTGCGAAAGAGCGGGGATACCTCGACCACATTCGTCATGAGGTTCGTCCGGGGATGACGGGCCCGTATCAGGTCTCGGAGCTGCGGCTCAACGGCGACCTTCGCGATGGGCTCAAACTCGACGAGGGTTATGTCAAGAATCTGACCTTCGCCAATGATCTTCGCTACATGTTTCTGACCGTTGGCGTTCTGCTCGGTCGCTCTTCTGGCACATGACGCGATAGCCCGTTCGGCACAAGCGGCTCGAGCGACACGCAACTCGTCGTAGTTTCGTGCAAACTTGAATCATGCCGATGCGCCAGGACTGCAAGTACTACGAGAGCCGGACCTACCCAAGCGGTGACACCGTTCGCAAATGTGATCTTGACCTCGCGCCGGAGGCTCCGTGGCGGTGCCCCGAGGACTGCCCCAAGTACGAGCGGCGTCTGGCCGACGTCAACTGGAGTCACGGGACCCTCATCACTCCGCCAACACCGCCCGAGCCATCGAGTTTGGGTGACGATGACAGCATCGCTGCACTGCTCGATGCGGCAGAGGACATCGTGAACAATGCGGGCGTATCGATCCGCGCCGAAGTGGATGCCGAACGAGCAGGGAAGGCCAAGCGCGACCGAGGTGGCGCCGTCGGGCGGTTCTTCAAGCGCAAACGTCGGGGCTGAGACGCGACCAGGCGTTCTCGATAAGCCCGCTGAGGCCGGTTGAGGAAACCAGGACGCCGGTAGTCTTTGGCATCATGTCTGAACCCTTGACCCTCGCCCCCTGGCTCGATGCGTTCCGAGCCGAGGCGTCGACGCTTTTCCAACAAGCGGAGATGCCATCGGACAGTGAAGAAGTCTGGCGATACAGCCGCATCACTGCCGTCGACCTGACACAGTTCTCTCCCACACCGAGCACTACTCAGCTCGATCCTGAACGGATCGATGGTGCTGCCGCGACGGTTGTCGTACGCGATGGCCTGGTGACCGAGATTTCGCTTTCGGACGAACTCGGAAAGGCAACGGTCCAAACGGTGAGCGCTCACCCCGATGGGCAAGCGATTCTCAACGCGGTACGTGGCGTGCCGACCGATGCGGTCGCTCACCTGCACGACGCGAACATCACCGACGCGATCGTGGTGGACGTGCCGAGGGGCGTTCACGTTGGAGCGCCAATAGTCATCGACACGTACGCTGACGCCGCGATGGGTTTGACGTGTCCACATACGATCGTGCGAGCAGCAAACGGCAGCTCCGTGACGGTGTTGGAACGGCGACGGTCAGGGAAACATGACCAGTTGGTCGTGCCGACCGTCGAACTCGACGCAGCTCCCGACGCTCGCATTGGTTACCTGGTCATCCAACAGCTCGGTCCCTCAACGGTCTCGCTTGAACACCATGCGTCCAATTCCGATCAACAGGCCCACGTGGTCAGTTCGGTCGCGGCGTTCGGTGGTTCGTATGCGCGAACGCGTGCCGATTTCCGGCTGATCGGTCGCGGGGCCAGCGGTGACCTGCTGTCGGCGTACTTCGGCGATGGGTCGCAGATGCTCGACTTCAGGACCTTCCAAGAGCATGCGGCGCCTGATACGACGTCGAAGCTGCTCTTTAAGGGTGCCGTCACCGGGGAGGCACAATCGGTGTACACGGGCCTCATCCGGGTGGCTGAGTCCGCACCGGGCACGAATGCCTATCAGACCAATCGAAATCTCAAACTCTCCGACGGTGCGTGGGCCTACTCGGTTCCGAACCTCGAGATCGAACAAAACCAAGTCGCCTGCAGCCACGCATCCACGGTTGGCGAGATCGACGAGGATCAGCGCTTTTACCTCGAGAGTCGTGGTGTTCCTACGACGATCGCCGAACAACTTCTGGTGTCTGGCTTCTTCGCGGAGGTCATCGCTCAGTTCCCGGTCGATGAGGTGAAGGTCGAGCTTCAGGGAATCATTGATGATGCCCTCGCCGTCGACCGTGCAGCTATGGAGGCAGCATGACTACAACCGATGACGCCAACAAGACGGTGAAGCTTTGCGAGATCGACGACGTGACAGACGGTGTCATCTCTCGAATCGACATCGACGGCCGACCTGTCGCCTATGCGCGAGTGGGTGATGACTGGTTCGCCATCGACGACACGTGCTCGCACGCCAAGGTGTCTCTCTCGGACGGGATCATCGACGAGGACGACCTCGCGATCGAGTGCCCAAAACATGGAGCGCTGTTCTCGCTGGAGACCGGTGCGGCGCTCACGCTCCCCGCGATCAAGCCAGTGGCATCTCATGCTGTTCATGTAGAGGGCAGTGAAGTTTTTGTCACGCTCAGCCATGACGATGACCAACAGAACGAGGCAGGATCATGAGCGAACTCGTCATCAGCGACCTTCGTGCCAGGGTTGGCAACAAGGAGATCCTCAAGGGCGTGACGCTTACGATTCGCAGTGGCGAGGTTCACGCCGTGATGGGTCCGAACGGCTCCGGCAAGTCCACGCTGAGCCACGTGATCACCGGCAAGCCTGGCTACGAGGTCACCGGAGGATCGGTAACCCTCGATGGCGTCGACCTGCTCGAGTTGCCTGCGTGGGAGCGAGCGCGAGCTGGCCTGTTTCTGACGATGCAGTATCCGACCGAGGTTCCGGGTGTCTCGCTTGAAGCAATGCTGAACGCCTCAGCAATCGAGGCAGGCCGGGACGCTCCGGCCGTTCACGCAGCGATCGCAGCCGAAGCCGAGCGGATTGGATTCAATCCGGCCCTCATCGACCGTCCGCTCAACGTCGATCTCTCCGGTGGCGAGAAGAAGCGCAACGAGATCGTGCAGCTCGGCGTACTCGAGCCGAAGTTCGCGATCCTCGATGAGATCGACTCCGGCCTCGACATCGATGCGATGCGGGCGGTGACGCGGCGTGTCGAAGAGGCGACCAACGATGCTGATGCTCCTCTGGGTGTGCTGGCCATTACGCACTACAAGCGGCTCTTCGAAGAACTCGAGCCCGACCACGTGCACGTATTCGCCGCAGGGGTCATCCAGACCTCAGGAGGCCGCGAGCTCGCCGAGGAACTCGAACGAACCGGCTATGCGGAGTGGGTGGGGTTGGTCGAAGAGCGCGAAGGATTTGCGGCCTTCCATGATCCGTTCGGCGATACAACTTTTGCAGATGACCTGCATCTTCACGAAGGCTGAGTCGAGGCTCCCAGTACGGCGGTGAGCGAAGGCTCGCCGACCTTGCGTCCAATGCAGACTGGGGCAGCTTCGCCCGAGATCACAAGAAGCCCGTCGGGGGTGAGCCGAGGTGGTTCTGCGATGCCGTCGGGAAGTCCGGCTGTCCACGCACTGTCGGCTCCGAGCAGCATGGAGACGGTACCGCGGTCGGAGGACAGCGAGTTGGTCGATCGATAGACCGAGACGAACACGCCGGACCCAACTGCGGCTCCATCGAAGGCGGTATCGGACGTGGTCTCCCAGACGACGTCCCCCGTGGTCGAATCGATCAGGCGGATCCGATACAGGCCACTGATGGCTGGATGCGGGTCGCTTGTGACGACACGGTTCTTGGATACGCCGATGACGCTGCTGAACGCCTGCGCGGTCGCGGGCACGCGCCATTGTTCGACGCCGGTCTGGGCATCGAGACCAAAGAGCACGAACGGCTGAGCGGGAGTCTCCTCGTCATTGGCCGTCGAGGACACGAGGTGATTGTTGTCAGTCCAGAATGGCTCGCCGATATTGGTCGCGCGCCAAAGCTCGAGACCGCTGGTCCGGTCCAGCGTGATCACACCGCCGCCCGGCGCAGCGTTTGGTGACATCTCGACCGATACGGCCGATGGCGTCACCCACAACGTTCCAGCGCCCGTTCTGTTGACTGAGATGTCCCAGAGGCGACTTCGGTTCGCGATGTCGACGGCGATGAGTCGAGGCCCGGCCGAGACCGCGAGGGTCGAATCGTCGGCAGCGACCGCATCGGGGTTCTCGATTTCAAGTTCCCACACTTCGAGCCCGGTCTCGAGATCGATCGCATGGACGCCCACGCGATCGATCGCAAACGCAAACTCGGTTCCGACGACGACGCTGCCGAAGTCGAATTCGCTGTTGTTGACCCAGAGGTCTTCACCGGTCGCCACATCGATCGATCGGACCTCGTCGCGAGTAACGACGATCAGGCCGCTCTCCGACATCGCCATCTGCTCGGGTTCGCTCGTCAGAAATCGTTGCCACTTCGGCGTTCGTTGATCGATGTCGATCGACGCGATGCCCGGAAACTGACCCCGATCCCATCGAAAGGAGATGTACGCGACCGAGTCGTCGAGGACCGAGACACCGCCCGGCCGTGGAATGGGGAATGACCAGTCACGTTCGCCCGTATTCGAATCGAACAAGGCGATACGCGCATTGTCTCCGGCCGCACATTGGCCGTCGGGTGGTTCGACCTGGACAAAACTCGCATCGGCGAGTGACTCGGGGAAAACGATCTGTGTGGGCGCGCTCGCGCGCGTGGTCGGCGTTGGACGGGCGGTGACACCCGTGGATTGAGAAGAGTCGTCTGACGCTGCGCAGGCGGCGACGAGCAGGGCGAACGTCGCCCCCCACGCTGCCGAACGGCAACGTTTGCCCATCCGGGCAGTGTAGAACCTCTGCGAGCCTCATCGTGGGAGCCTTGGCTGTGCGTTGCGGTATGCCCACGGTGACGTGAGACTACGCCCATGCCAAAGGCGCTGATTACTGGAATTACTGGACAAGATGGGTCGTACCTCGCCGAGCTGTTGCTCGAAAAGGGGTATGACGTGGTCGGGATGTTGCGCCGATCCAGCACGGTGAATTTCGAACGCATCGACCACCTTCAAGATGACATCGAACTTGCATCGGGTGACCTGATCGATGGTGCATCGATGGTCCATGTTCTTCGGGAGCACGAGCCCGACGAGGTCTACAACCTTGCCGCCCAGTCGTTCGTGCAGACGTCGTTTGGTCAACCGGTTCTCACCGGCGAGACGACCGCCTTGGGAGTCACTCGGCTCCTCGACGCGATTCGTATGGTGCAGCCCGAGGCGAAGTTCTATCAGGCCTCCTCGAGCGAGATGTTCGGCAAGGTGGTGGAGGTTCCACAGCGGGAGAACACCGCATTCCATCCGCGTAGTCCGTACGGCGTTGCCAAGGTGTACGGACACTGGATCACCGTGAACTACCGCGAGAGCTACGACATGTTTGCCTGCTCGGGAATTCTGTTCAACCACGAAAGCCCGCGACGCGGGCTCGAGTTCGTCACGCGCAAGATCACCCATGCCGTTGCGCGGATCAAATGTGGTCTGCAGGATGAGCTACGGCTCGGCAACCTCGACGCGCAACGCGATTGGGGTTTTGCGGGTGACTACGTCGATGCAATCTGGCGAATGCTCCAGCAAGATCAGCCGAAGGACTACGTGATCTCGACCGGTGAAACCCACTCGGTTCGCGAGTTTTGTGAGATCGCCTTCGGGGTCGCAGGTCTCGACTGGGAGAAGTACGTCGCCATCGATCCGAAGTTCTACAGACCAGCCGAGGTCGATCTACTCGTGGGTGACTCGTCGCTTGCTGCAACCGAGTTGGGTTGGAAACCGACGACGACGTTCGACCAACTCGTGGCCATGATGGTCGAGGCAGACCTCGATCGCTTGCCCTCGTGATGGAACTCCGAGAGTGACAACAGCCAATTCGATTCCGATCCTGCGAGCCGACGATCCACGGTTCGCCGAGCAGTTCATCGAGGCATCCCGCGAGATCGGTTTTATCGCCGTGACGGGGCACGGGATCGCCACATCCCTGTTCTCTGAGATGCGAAACATGTTGGTCCGGTTGTTCGACGTCGACGAGTCGGTCAAACAAGAGGGTGCCATCACCGGTACCAACTACCGCGGGTTCATACCGCTGGGATTCTTCACGCCGAACCGACTCGAGGTCAACGGGCAACAGCCCGACCTCTATGAGGGCTACAAACTGCATTGGGAGTGCCCAGAGGGAGATCCGGAGTCGCCGTTGTACGGGCCGAACCGCTGGGCGGCACACGTTCCTGACATGGCCGAGATAGTTGGCCGGTACTGGGAAGCGTGCGATGCGTTCGCCGACTCGCTTCTCGCTGTGTGTGCCGCCGAGCTCGGCGTCCCCGCCTCGGAATTTCGAGCGTGGCACGAGCGTCCGCTGACGAATATGACCCTGCTCCATTACCCGGCTCAACCGGCGATGGGTGACGCGACGGGCATCCACCCGCACAAGGACACGAATGTGTTGACGTTCCTTCACCCGGACCCCGTCGGGGGTCTCGAGGTACAGACGAAGGCAGGGGAGTGGATCGAAGTCGAGGCCCCGATCGATGCACTCGTGGTCAATATCGGTGAAATGCTCGAACTCTGGTCGGGCGGAGAATTTGTGGCGACCCCACATCGTGTTGTGAATCGAAGCGCTCAGGAGCGGTACTCATTCCCCTACTTCATCGTCCCCAACCACGCCATCGTCGTAGAACCGCTTGTCTCGTGTCGTCAGGGTTACGTCCACCACCGCATGCCGGTCGGAGCATTGAGCGCAGAAGTCTGGCGAACGAACTGGGCTGATGAGCGGCCGTCAGGTGAGGACTTCGACTTGGGCAGCCTGCGAAGCTGAGAAGCTTTTCAGACGCCTGCTTCTTCAAGGGCCTGCATGAGTGTGTTCCATGACAGGACTGCGCACTTGATGCGGACCGGAAACTTCACCACGCCGCGCAGCGCAGAGAGGTCACCCATCGAAAGGTCGGGCTTTTCGGCGGCGCCGGCGATCGTTCCAGCATCTCCCGCGCCAGCTGCTGCCTTGGCCGCCGCGATCTGGTCTGCGTCGTTCTCGGCCTGGCTGCCCGACGGCGCCTCGTTGATCGACATCATCGTCTTGAACTGATCGGTCAGCTCGCGCACCTCGGTGACCGATTTGCCTTTCACCGCCGCCGACATCATCGAGGCCGATGATTGGCTGATCGAACAGCCCTGCCCGCCGATCGCGATGTCTTGAATGACTTCGTTTTCGTCGAGGGTCAGGGTGACCACGATCTCGTCACCACAGAGGGGATTGAACCCTTCGGCCTTGCAAGCCGGTGGCGGGAGTTCACCGCGATTGCGTGGGTTGCGGTAGTGATCGAGAATGATTTCCTTGTAGAGATCTTCGAGTCCAGGCATTGCGTCAGATCTCCAATCCGAAGATGTCGTCAGCGCTCTCGAGCGCGTCGGCCAACGCGTCAACATCGGCCTCGTCGTTGTACACGTAGAGGGACGCTCGAGCGGTGGCGTTTACCCCCATGACCTGCATGAGCGGTTTTGCGCAGTGATGGCCAGCGCGTACGCAGACGTTGGATTGGTCGAGTACCTGGCTGATGTCGTGCGGATGAACATCCTTGTATGCGATCGACAACACGCCGCCGCGAGCGGCCGGCTCAGCTGGACCGTGCACCGTGATGTCCTCGCCGAATCGTTCGTTGAGGGTGCGTAACGCATATGCCGTGAGGGACACTTCGTGTTCTCGAACGGCATCCATGCCGAGCGACTCGAGATATTCGACTGCCGCACCGAGCCCGATGATCTCGGCAATCGCCGGCGTTCCTGCTTCGAACTTGTGCGGGAGGTCGTTGGTGGTGAAACCCTCTTTCGTGACCTGCATGATCATGTCGCCGCCGCCCAGGAATGGTGGCATTGCCTCGAGTAGTTCGGTCTTTCCCCACAGGACACCCACGCCTGTTGGGCCGAGCATCTTGTGCCCGGTGAAGATCATCGCGTCGACGCCGAGCTCGGTCACATCGGTGGGGAGATGCGGAACGTACTGACTGGCGTCGGCGATCATGGCCGCCCCCGCCGCATGCGCTGCATCGGCGATGCGTCGGATTGGATTCAACGTGCCGAGAACGTTGGACATCGCGGTGACGGAGACCAGCTTGGCTCCATCGAGCAACAGGTCGAGGTTGGCAAGATCGAGTTCACCGGTTTCGGTGAGTGGAATCCACCGGATGTCGATGCCGATCGCCTCGCGAAGCATGTGCCAGGGCACGATGTTTGCGTGGTGCTCCATCTCGGTGAGGACCACGACATCGCCCTGCGACAGGTTGGCTCGGCCCCAGCTCTGTGCGAACAGGTTCATGGCCTCGGTCGCGTTCTTGGTGAAGATGATCTCGTGCGCACGCGGTGCACCGACGAACCGAGCCACGGCCGTCCGAGCGTGTTCGAGCAGATCCGTGGCTTCAGCCGCGATCTGGTACGCACCACGGTTCACGCTGGCATAGGCGTTGCGGTAGTAGTTATCCATCGCCTCGATGACAGCCGCAGGTTTTTGTGAGGTGGCCGCAGAGTCGAGATAGATGAGGCGTTTGCCGTTGATCTGGCGAGCCAGCATCGGAAAGTCAGCCTGAATCTGGGCGACATCGAGCGTCATGTCGTGACCCCGGTGAAGGCATCGAAACCATCGGCTTCGATGGTTTCGACGAGCTCCATCCCGCCGCTCTGCACGATTTTGCCATCGCTCATGATGTGCACGTGATCGGGCTGGAGGTGGTCGAGAAGACGCTGGTAGTGCGTAATCGTGAGCACCCCGAGTTCTGGTTTTTTCGACCGAACGGTTTGCACGCCGTCAGCAACGATGCGAAGAGCGTCGATGTCGAGTCCCGAGTCGGTCTCGTCGAGAATGGCCATCTCGGGTTCCAGGAGCGCCATTTGCAGAATCTCGTTGCGCTTCTTTTCGCCACCAGAAAAGCCCTCGTTCAAGAACCGGTCCATGAACGCGGTATCCATGCCGAGTGTTTCCATCCACTCGCTGAGAGACATGTAGATCTCGATGGTGGAAACGTCGTTGCCGGTACGTGCCTGCACCGCCTGCTGGAGAAAGTTGCGGACGGACACGCCCGGGATTGCCTGAGGGTATTGGAACGCGAGAAAGAGCCCGGCGCGTGCTCGAACGTCGGGGTCCCAGTCTGCGATGTCGTCGCCGTTGAGCTTGACCGTGCCGCTGGTGATCTCGTATTCGGGGCTGCCTGCGAGCGCTGATGCGAGAGTCGACTTTCCGCACCCATTTGGTCCCATCAGGGCGTGCACCTCGCCCGCGTTGACCACGAGGTCGACGCCCTTCACGATCTCGATTCCCTCGGGGGTCGAGATGTGCACATTGGTGAGTTCGAACAGCGGAGCAGCCATACGCCCAAGTCTATGGAATCACTCCCCTAACCCACAGGCCCCGGCACGGTCGGGACCGCGGCTCCGCACGGGCTGTCCGGTCCGCTACGTCCTCCCCGTTGCGCATCGCTGCGCTCGCTTCACTAAAAGTCGTCCTACGCTCGACCACACAACCCGCACTGCGCCACACTCCCCCCAGCTTCGCGCTCTGATCCGCGTCGATGTTTGGAGCCGCTAGGCGAGAAACTCGGTGAGTGAGCAAAGCGAACGACGACTACCAGCCTCTGGCGACCCATTCGTCGAAGTGCGGCTTCTCGGTCCCGATGGTCGTGTCGTCTCCGTGGCCGGGCAGCACGAGGCAGTCATCATCGAGGACTCGATAGAAGCGGTCCTCGATCGAGTGCATGATCGTGGCGAAGTCTCCGCCGGGGAACTTGGTCGCACCAGCGCCTCCCGGAAACAATGTGTCCCCGCTGAACAAGACAGGTGCATCGACCAGTTTGAAACTCATGGAGCCTGGGGTGTGGCCCGGAGCATGAATTGTCTGCAGGCGAAGCCGGCCGACTTCGATCATCGAGTCGTCTTCGAGAATCTCGTCGTAACTGTCGAGCATTGACGAATCCTCCTGGGTCACGCCGACCGAGTACCCCGCGTCACGCATGGCGGGAATGGCTGCGATGTGATCCCAATGTCCGTGTGTTTCGATGATTCGTCGAACGTTGAGCGCCTGAGCCAGCTCGAGAAGCTTTTCGTGTTCGTTCGCAGCGTCGATGAGCAGACTTTCGCCAGTCTCGGTACATCGAAGGACAAATACGTTGTTGTCGACCGGGCCGACGACCACCTTGTGGATTTCGAAACCGGTGTCAGCATGATGCAGCGTGCTCGTCAGATCGATCATGCCGCACAGCCTAAGCCATCAGATATTGCGGTACTTCTCCAGCTGATGGTGTGCTTCGACGAGGCGAACGGTTCCCGACCGGGATCGCATGACGAGCGACTGCGTCGTCGCGACACCCTTGTCGTAGTGGACGCCCTTCAGCAGATCCCCGTCGGTGATGCCTGTGGCAGCGAAGAAGCAGTTGTCAGAGCTGACCATGTCGGAGATGTGGAGCACCTTCTCGAGGTCGTAGCCGCCAGCGATGGCGTCTTTCCGCTCGGCCTCATTACGGGGCCAGAGCAGTCCCTGTTGCTCGCCGCCCATGCACCGCAGCGCGGCCGCAGAGATGACTCCTTCGGGCGTTCCGCCAATGCCAAAGAGGACATCGGCGCCGGAGTCGGGCCATGCGGTCGAGATTGCGCCGGCGACGTCACCATCCGGGATCAGGCGAATTCGAGCGCCAGCTGCTCGGACTTCTTTGATGAGTTCTCCGTGACGGTCTCGGTCGAGAATCACTGCGGTCAAATTCGAGATTGGCTGGTTCTTTGCTTCGGCGATCGATTGCAGGTTCTCGGTGGGAGAGCGGAGAATGTCGATGGCTCCTGAAGCATCGGGGCCGACCGCGATCTTCTCCATGTACACGCACGGTCCAGGGTCGAACATCGAACCGCCTTCGGACGCCGCGATCACCGCAAGTGCGTTTGCCCGGCCCAGCGCAGTGAGGGTGGTGCCGTCGATCGGGTCGACGGCGATGTCGACCCTTGGTGGTGAACCGGTACCGAGGCGCTCGCCGTTGTAGAGCATGGGAGCTTCATCTTTTTCGCCCTCGCCGATGATGACGAGGCCGTCCATCGCGACCACGCCGAGCTGTTGGCGCATCGCGTCGACCGCTGCGCCGTCTGCTGCTTCCTTGTCGCCGCGCCCCATGTATCGAGACGCTGCGATGGCTGCGACTTCGGTGACTCGGACGAGCTCAAGGGCGAGGTTCCTGTCGGGGGTTACTTGCTCGGCCATTGAAATCTCCTGTATGCGGATGTGTAGTCATCTCGGCCACCATCCTGTCGGCAGCTCTCGCTGTGACCTGACCGCAACTGAGAGAGTAGCTTTCGTTGCCATGTCATCGATGTATTGCTTCCAATGCGCCCGCGAGTACGTGGAGGAGGTGAGCGAATGCGTCGAATGTGGTGTGCCTCTCGTGGAGGAACGTCCAACCCCACCTGAAGAGGTAGGCGAACAAGATGAGCCACAGGTGGCCTATGAGCTGTACGAGTGGTCGTTCGAGGCGCGGCGGATGGTCGACGGCCTCCTGACGAGTGAGAAGATCAGTCACGGTTGGCAGGGCGCAGTCCTCATCGTGCGGGAAGTCGACGAGGACCGTGTCGATGCTCTTGTCGAACAGGCCGAGCAGGCTGACGGCCCGATTCTCGATCCAGAGGTCGAAAAGATCGGATATGGGATGGACGACTGGACCGCCGAGGCTCAATCGGCACTCGTCGACGCACTCGGTCTTGCAGGGATTGCACATGAGTTCGACGCACTCGGCGAGCTGATCGTCGCAGAGACCGATGAGGAGCAGGTGGACGAAATCATCGATCAGGTCGTCGAGCGAGTCGCGATGGACGACGAACTGGGTGAGGCATCTCAGGTGATCGAGGGGCTTGCGTTGAACGATCTTCTTGGCGACGTCCGAGTATTGGCGAACAAGCTGATCAAAAACGGTGGCGATGCCAAGGCCACACTTGCACTCGTGAAGAAAGCCGATCTACTCAGCGACGTCAGAACGCCATTCGGCTTCGACAGTCGGCGCTGGTCGAAGATCCGGCTGCGGGCTTCGCACATGGTCGGAGTTCTGCAAGACGAGGACCGCGAGGAAGACGACGTGCACGAGGCGGCAACGGCGCTCTCCTCTGAGCTCAGCGAAGTTGTCTGACCCAGGCGATGCTGCAACAGAAGAAATCGTTGTGAACTGCATTCCATTGGACAGCCGCCTGCGCGCTGCACCTCACTACGCTTGTCATCGATGATTCTTGCTTCCCTGGAGGTCTGGCATTCGAGGCCGATCGCGCCAACCCGACGGGTTGCTCTCGGCGACTCCGACCTGCCCACCCAGCCGGCTCCCGGCCCAGGAGGCCTACTCCTCGGCGCGGTCTTGGCTCGGTTTTCTGGTGATCTGGACGGGGACCTCCGTTCGGACATGATCGAGCTCATGGACGACGTCGAGAGTGGCCGCAAGATCGGTCAACCTCGACTGCGGCACCGGCTGCAGGGAGATCGTGTTGGGCTCACGCGCAGCCGATACCGCCTGTTGAGTGGACCTGACGGCCTTCGATTCGAACTCGAGACCGCCAAGGCGTTACCGGCTCAGTCTGCTCTCGCTGCTGTGTATGCCTGCGGCGAGGTCCCGCTCGAACATCGTCCGGCAGTGATGGCGGTACTGCGTCGAGGCCTCGAGTGGGTTGGTCCGATCGGCCCGGGATTGATCGATCATCTGGTCGGTGCAGAGATCGCCATGCGCCTGCGTTCAGGTGCCTTCGCCACAGCGTCGGACCCGTTGATCTGGGCCATGGGAGTGCTCGAACTCGAATCTTCCTCCGTCGACCCTCGCGACGTGCAGAAGAGCTATCGACGCCTCTTGCGTGATGCACATCCTGATCATGGGGCGGCGGACGATCGCGCTGCAGATCGCATTGCCGAGCTGTCAAAAGCGCGCGAAATTCTCTTGTCGTAGTCCTGTTGCGTAGTCTCGCGTCATGATGTTTTCGAGCGCCGCCGGACTTCTGCTGACGCCTGGGGCGAGTGCCGATCGCGACCACTCGACGCTGGTCGCTATCGAGGAAGCTCTGCCGAAGGTGCCAGTCTTGCGCTTGACCTTAGGTACGACGAGCGTTCCACGAGCGATCACCAAGATCATCGATGCGGCGACGGGCTTTGCCGATGAGCTGGGCGTCGACACTTCCGACATCGTCATCGGCGGGCGGAGCTTCGGCGGTCGTGCTTGTTCGGTTGCTGCGGCTGAAGGGCTGCCGGTGGCTGGCCTGACGCTGCTTTCTTATCCGCTACATCCGCCAGGAAAGCCGGAGAAACTTCGCGTCGAACACTTCAGCTCAATCGGCGTGCCGACGATGTTCGTCTCCGGGATGAAGGACCCGTTCGGGACCAAAGAGGAGTTCGACCAGGAGGTCGCCGCGATACCTGGCCCCGTCGAGCTGCATTGGGTGGCGGGGGGACACTCGCCCAAGGGAGCTGCGGAATCTGAGGTCGTCTCGCTCGTGCGGGCCGCGATGATCGGGGACTGACGCTTCGGTCAGATCACGTCGACCGGAACACCGAGCGGCAAGAAGGTGACCAGCCTTGCGACGTCATCGTTGTGAAGCCGGATGCAGCCGGCGCTCACGGCTGATCCCAGCGTCTCAGGACTGTTCGTGCCGTGGATGCCGAGTTGACCTGGACCACCGTTGAAGGTCTGAAAGGTCTCGGAGAAGCCGGACAGTCCGTAGGCGAACGTTCCGTAGATCGAGTCGGGAACGGTCGGAGCGAGTAGCTCGGTCAGATAGTAGCGGCCTCCGGGTGTGGGCGAGTTGTTCGATGCCACCCCGGCGACGGTATCGAAGATCGTCACCCCTCGTTCGAGTACTCGAAGTCGAAAGTCGGCGAGGTCGGCTCTTATTCGGTAGTTGTGGCTTGCGAGGGATACGTCAGCGTCTCGGATCCAACCCAGGCTGCCGTTGGGTCGGACCGGGAGGAGAACCTCATGCCAATCGCCGCGAGTCTCTGTGGTCAGAAAGACGAGTGGCCCGTTGGTTGGTGTTGGGTTGTCCATCACATGTGTGACGTCGCCGTCGGGTTCAGCAAAGACCTCGATCTGGGGCACTGCAGCGGTCGCGACGATCGATCGATCGATTTCTGTCTCGTCGATCGGCGGGTCTTCGGTGGTGATTCGGTCCGAGTCGGCGGGCTCCCGCAACACCTGTCCAAATCGAGGGAACGTGGTCGTGGTGACGGGGCCATCGACAAGGGTGGGCCGACCATTCTCCGGCGCCCCGCAACCGACAACCGATGCGGCTCCGAGACCAAGAATCAGGTTGCGACGAGAAAGAGCGACCACACCTGGGAGGGTACTGTTATTCGCTCGATGTTTCGGTCCGCGGGTCTATCGTTCGCTCGACACCTCTGGTCGAGATCTGCCGTTCTTTCGACGCCGCTTGGTCTATTCGAGTTCGGGCTCGTCGTTGATGTCCTCGAGTGTTCGGTTCGCGGTCTCGGGATACACGGTGATGATCAGCAAGACGAGAATCGCCGGCCCGATCACCGCTACCGCAAGCGCTGGTCCAAAGGCATCCCAACGTTCGGCGAGTCGGCCAACGAGCTGCAGGCCGATCACACTTCCGACGACACCGAAAGAAATGATCAAGCCGTTGGCGGTGGAGCGGAGTCGGGTGGGAAAGAGCTCTGGTCCGTACACGGCTAGCGCCGGCACCGCGAGACCAGCGCCGAGAACCACACCGATTGCTCGAACCCCCCAGATGACCGATCCGTCAGAGAAGAACGACAGAAGCGTCATGGCCGCGCCAATCGCAGTTCCGATCGCGCCGATCGGTCGACGCCCAAGTCGATCAGCGAGCATTCCTCCGGCGAGCACTCCAAGGCCAATGGGCGTGCCGGTGACGACGGTGAACAGGCTGATTCGGCTGGCCGAGAAGCCGAGCTCATCTCGTAGAAACTGATTGTCGAACTGTGATGCGGGCGTCGAAAAGACCGTGGCGCACAGTGCACCGAAACCGAGCAGAAGAAGACGATTTCGCAGCACGGGTGACATGCGGAGTTCGTTGAGCGATTCACGGGTCGACGTCCGGGCGGTCGCAGCGAATCGACGGGTGGTCGGAAGATGTCCTGCGGCCCACGCAGCGAACGGCAGGAACAGCAGACCGAGCGCATAGATGATTCGCCAACCCCAGTCGGCAAGATCGACCGCCGGAAGAACCCACACGACCATCCCAGAGCCGAGACCCGCGAGGAGGACCAGCATGCTCACTCCGTACGCCCTGCTTCGCGGCGGGAGCTCTTCAGCGGCGAAGACGGCGATGAGGATCGAGACACCGGTCGCCAGTCCGCGAGCCACGATCTGGGTCGCGGCCAGGAATCCAAGTGACGGCGACAGAGCTCCAAGGCCTGTGGCAGCACATGAGATCACCACGGCGACGCCCATGGCCCGTTTGCGCCCGTACCGATCGGCGGCAACTGCGAGGCCAAGGCTGAGCACGATGGCGATCCGGGCGACGGTGAACACGTTGGCTCGCGCGGACTTGTCGTGTGAAGGATCGATGCACGTTCGGAGGCCATCGGCGTCGACCTCGAATAGATCGCAAAACTCGTCGGCGGCGAACGTCAGCGTTTGACCAATGACCGTTCCGATGTAGCCATTGACGATTGCCAGGACGCCCAGGTAGCCGATGACTCGTGCCGCGCGCTCGTCGAGGCGGCCCGCAGGTGCCCACCAGGGAGATGTCTTTGGTAGACCCTTTCGAACGTTCAGGTAGAACGGCAACCAGAACAGCACCCAGAAGACGGGAATCGACAGCGTCCACTGGGTGGTCTCGATGACCTGATGTCGACGCTCGCCCGTTCGGGGGTCTTGCTCCGACTCGACGTCGAGCGAGCGGGTGTACTGGGAAAACGGTCCCTCGGCCAGAGAGAACTCATCGGTATCGACCACTTGCTCGAGCAGAACGCCGTCGTACGGCCGCCGCATGACTGCGAGCTGGTCGTCATCGACGACAAGTGTCCTGCGCTGCGTTGTCACTCGGGTAATACTGGCAGCGATGTCGGACCAGCCCACCACCGAATTCGTGATCGAGCCGGCAGGACCCCTTTCGGGAACCGTCGTCATCGGCGGCGCCAAGAACTCGGTGCTCAAACTGATGGCGGCTACCACAATGGCCAGCGGTACGCACACGATCTACAACGTGCCGGACATCTTCGACGTCGGCGTCATGTGTCGCCTGCTCGAGTCGATGGGCGCAACCACCTCGCGACGACCTGGGGTTGTCGAGATCGTCATCGACGAGATCACGCCGGTCGCTCCCTTCGAGCTCGTGGAACAAATGCGCGCCTCGACAGCTGTGCTTGGACCGCTGCTCGGGCGATTTGGATTCGTTGAGCTCGGAATCCCTGGCGGCGACGACTTCGGACATCGGCCGATCGACATGCATCTCACTGGTCTCGAATCGCTCGGTGCCACGTTCGAGACATCGGCCGACGGGGTGATCGGTCGCGCAGATCGACTGACCGGGGGAGCGGTGCAACTTGGCTTTCCGAGCGTTGGTGCGACCGAGAACATCATGATGGCCGCAGTGCTCGCCTCTGGGATCACCACCATTGAGAACGCTGCCCGCGAACCCGAGATTGCCGACCTGGCCTCGATGCTCAACAAGATGGGCGCTCGGATTACGGGGGCGGGAACCTCGACGATTCGGATCGATGGCGTCGACGAGCTCGAGGCCATTACCCATCGGGTCATTCCCGATCGCATTCAGGCGGCGACGTTCCTGGCGGCATTGGGGGTTTCGGGCGGCGAGATCTTGCTCCAGGAGGCGCGATACGACCACATGGACATGGTTTGTCAGAAGGTCGGCGAGATGGGCCTTCGAACGTCGCCTGATCGCGACGGCATCTGGGCCATGGCCAACAGCCGCCTTCGCGCCGTCGATCTGTCCACGCTGCCGTACCCGGGCGTCGCCACCGACTACAAACCCTTTCTTGTTGCGCTGTTGGCCGTGGCAGAAGGCACGAGCATCGTCACAGAAAACCTCTTCGCTGGCCGTTTCCGATATGTGGAAGAACTGGTGCAGCTTGGTGCGGAGATTCGTACCGATGGCAACCACGCGGTCGTGCGTGGTGTTCAACGGCTGACGGGTGCGCGCGTCGTCAGTCATGACATTCGCGCTGGAGCAGCGCTGATCGTCGCAGCGCTGGCGGCAGACGGACAGACCGTGGTGTCGGACACCGGTCATGTCGCTCGCGGCTACCCCGACCTCGCTGGCGACCTGAGATCCTTGGGCGCCAACATCGTCGTTCGCTCCGCTCACTAACCGAGTTCGGCTCCGCCGAACATCGCGATTTCGTGTCAGCGGGTGTGACTGTTGTCGGTGCGATCGTGTTCTTCAGCGGCGCGGTCGGCTCGGCGGTTGGCCAACCACAGCAACCCTGCGAGGATCGCCACGGGGCCTGCGACGAGGAGAATCTCGTCCCAACCTCCCTCGTGCGCAAGCAGCGTCATCGTGCAACCCTACGTCGCGCTAGAGGGTGACAGCAGTGCCGTCGGCGTAGAAGACCTGACCGACGTTGACGACCTCGGTGACACCCGGAACGCGATCTTTCATGATCCGCTCGACACCCGCCTTGAGCGTGGACGACGAGGCCGGGCAACTGGTGCACGCGCCCATGAGCTCCACCTCGACGATGCCCGTCTCGGTGTCTACCGACACGAGCTCGATGTCGCCCTTGTCTGCCTGAACAGCCGGGCGAACAGCGGCGATGACCTTTGCGATCTCCGCTTCCATCGTGGACGCGTCACTGGTTGACGACGCACGCTCAGGGGTCGGGGCAGTGGCTGCGGCGGCTACGGGTGATTCCTTCATCATTCTGAGTGTATGAACAACCAAGTGGTTTGGAAGATTCCAACGGCCACGTTCACGCGTGGGAAGATCACCATGCACACTGGAGCTGGGCATGAACGAAATCAGCGATCGCCACATCGTGATCACAGGACTGATGGGCGTCGGAAAGTCCACGACGGGCATGGCGGTCGCCTCGACGATCGGCTGGCCCTACGTCGACTCGGACGACGACATCGAATTTCTGCTTGGAACCTCTGGCCGTGACCTCGCCGACGAAGACGGCATCGCTACTCTTCATCGGATCGAGGCTGCCGTATTGCTGGGTGCGCTGGCTCGTCCTCAACCCCACGTGATCGGGGCCGCAGCGTCAGTGGTTGAAGACCTGGTCGTCGTGCGAGCGCTCGCCCGGAGAGCCTTTGTTGTGCGACTCGAGCTATCGATCGACGAGACGCTCGCTCGTCAGGCCTCGGGAACCCACCGACGCCCGATGGAACGACTCGAGTTGGCCTCTTTGGCGAGCAAGCGCGAACCGATGTTCCGCGAGCTCGAAGATCTCCGACTGAGCGCCGCTGAGCCGGTGGAGAGTCTTGTCGGCAGGATCATCGAGGCAGCTGGGGTCTTCTCGAGTGGGGCCAAGCCGTGACCGTTCGTTTCTCCGCAAACCTCGGCTTCCTATGGACGGATCGGCCATTGCCAGCGGCCATTCGCGCCGCTGGAGCCGCCGGCTTCGATGCGGTCGAATGCCACATGCCGTACGACGTCGCGGCTGCGGACGTGCGAGCAGCGCTTGCGAGCAGCGGACTGGCCATGGTTTCGCTCAATACGAGGATGGGCGACCCGGCTGGTGATGTCGGTGTGGCCGCGATTCCTGGGCTCGAGGCGCTGGCACGTGCGCAGGTGGACGAAGCTCTCGACTACGCCGTCGAAATCGATTGTGCGAGCATCAGCGTTCTCGCGGGGCGCAGTCGCCGGGCGCAGGGCGCAGAACATACCTACCAGGAAAACCTTTCATACGCCGCCGATCGTGCAGCTGCCGTCGGCCGGACGGTCCTGATAGAGCCCATGAACTCAGGAGTCGCTGACTACCACCTCACCCGAGTCGATCAGGGACTGGAGACGATCGCGGCGGTTGGCGCGCCCAATCTGAAGCTCATGATCGATTGTTTCCATAGCCAGATGATGGAAGGTGATCTGTGGACCGTGTTCCGTCGGGCCATCGATCACGTCGGCCATGTCCAATTTGCAGCTGTCCCCGATCGGGGTGAACCCGACCGAGGTGACGTCGACTATGCCCAGCTGTTGCCAGCGATCGTCGCACTTGGTTACGAGGGGACGTTTGGCGCAGAGTACAACCCAAGGGGCTCCATCGAAGATGGGCTCCGATGGCTCGAGCGCTGGCGCTCGCAGCGCACAAAAGCACACGGGGAGACAGAATGAACAGGGTCGCGGTCGTCACTGGCGGAGGAAGTGGAATAGGCCGCGCGACAGCGGCGGCGCTGAGTGGCGAGGGCTGGAACGTGGTCGTTGCGGGACGAAACCAAGAATCTCTCGACGAGACGATCGCTTCTCTGCCCAATGATGGCCTGGCTGTGGCGAGCGATGTCGGAGTCGAGGTCGAGGTCGAAAACCTATTCAGCTCGGCTGTCGAAACGTTCGGGCGCATCGACCTTTTGTTCAACAATGCGGGGATCGCTGCTCCGGCCGTGCCGATCGATGAGCTTGAAGTCGAGCGATGGGATCGATTGATCCGCATAAACCTGACCGGATCCTTTCTGTGTGCGCGAGCGGCATTCGGTCAGATGCGGCGTCAGGATCCGCAGGGTGGCCGAATCATCAACAATGGATCGGTGTCGGCCACAGCCCCACGGCCATTTTCGGCGCCGTACACGGCAAGCAAACATGCCATCACGGGTCTTACGAAGTCGCTTGCGCTCGACGGTCGGGCGTACAACATTGCTTGTGGCCAGATCGACATTGGTAACGCGAACTCCGAAATGATCGAACGAATCGCTGCTGGAGTCATGCAGCCGAATGGCAGCATCGTGGCAGAACCGACTATGCAGATGGAAGACGTTGCGAACGCGGTGGTCTACATGGCCGGCTTGCCGCTCGAAGCCAACGTGCTGAACATGACAGTTATGGCAACCAACATGCCCTTCGTCGGACGAGGGTGAGGGAAGAGCGAACAATGGCTGATGATGGCTCCAACTACGACCTAATCGTGATCGGAGGCAACGCCGGTGGCCTCTCGGTTGCGATCTCGTCATTGCGCTCAGGCCTGGCTCGGGTGCGCGTCGTGGCATCTGGTTCATCAGTCGCGTTTCCAGAGCTCGTCCCCGAGAATCAGATCGAGGTGGGCTATGGGGAACACCTCGTCAGCATCGATTCCGACGGTGATCTTCTCGTCGTGACCACGGACCAGCGAACGTATCGAGCGCGCGGGTGCCTGATCGCCGAACGGCATCGCGATCCTGCGTGGTCGCCGCCAATATCGGTCACGCTGAATGACCACGTCACCGTCGACGAGTTGCCGGAATGGATGAACGACCGCGACATCCTGGTCGTGGGTTACACGAATAAGGCCGCTGAACTCGTCGCAGAAGCAGCCGCCGCTGGCGCCGGCGTCGTGATGGCGGCGGGAGGAATGGACCCCGGACAGCTCGCGCCCGCAGCCGATGCGGTGCTGCGGAGACTGGAACGCGAGCGTCGAATCACGGTCCTGTTTCGAGCGGTACCCGATGAGATCGGTGCCGACGGCGAGTTTCCGATCGCGTACTTCAACGACCGGCGGACTCCCGACCTCGAGTTCGATCATGTCGTCTTCGCATCAGAGCGAATCCGTGACTCGGTTTCAGATCTCGGTGTGAGCGAGGCGGCAATCGCCAGCAAAAAGGTCTGGTTTCTTGGCAGTCCCGAGGAGGGGCGCGATCTGCCCACCGGCCATGCGTGGGAGATCGGCAACCTATTGGCTGCGGCATGTTTCCCCGAGCTCGAGCTGGTGCAGCCGCCGTCCGTTGTCCAGCGCCGAGCTCGTCACGAATCGGTCGTCGGTGAACTTCGCGAAGAGAGCTACAACGCGACGATCACTGCTTTCGAACAACGACATTCCGACCTCTGGGTCCTACGTGTGCGTCCCGATCACGGCGACACGTCCCACATCCCGGGTCAGTATGCGTCGCTCGGTCTGGGGTATTGGGAAGACCGGGTCGACGATTTCGTCGATCCAGGAATCGACGACAAGTGGAGCAAGCTCATTCGCCGTTCGTATTCGATCTCCCACCCGATGTTCGAGGCGAGTGGTTACCTTGCTCCCCCCGACACCGAAGAGCTCGAGTTCTACATCGTTCTGGTGCAGTCGGATGAGAACCACATCGCTGCTCTGACGCCGCGGCTCGGCAAGCTGCAGGTCGGCGATCGGATCTACCTCGGTCCAAAGGTTGCCGGCCGATACACGCTGTCGTCCGTGACCGATCCCGAAACGGCCGTCGTGTTCTTTGCAACCGGTACCGGTGAGGCGCCACACAATTCGATGATCACGGAGCTTCTCCGGAAGGGGCACACCGGCCCAATCGTGTCGACGGTGACCGTTCGCAACTGGCGTGACCTTGGATACCTCGAAGCAAACCGACGGCTCGAGGAGCGGTTCGCCAACTATCACTACCTTCCGATGCCGACTCGTGAGGCTGATGTACCCAAGCGTTACCTGCAGGATCTCATTCGTGACGGTGACATCGAACAGGCGCTCGGTCGAGCGTTCGATCCAGCGAACACGCACACATTCTTGTGTGGCAACCCCGCCATGATCGGGTTGCCTGAAGAAGGCGAGGACGGATCGGTGACGTTCCCAGAGACGACGGGCGTGATCGAGCTACTCGTAGAGCGAGGGTTCACGATCGATCGGCGCAACGAGCCGGGGAACATCCACTTCGAAGAGTATTGGTAGCCACCGTTCGTCGATCCTTCACGGATCTCGTCTCTCATCGCCGTTCTCCGCTGCGCTCCGAAAACGCTCAGTCTGGGTGAGTTGGAGGTTAGAGCGACCCGCCGAGGACGATGATCTGACTGCGTTGACCCTCTAGAGCGAGGGTCAGCTCGTCGGGAAGGGCTCTCGCGGAGACCACCATGTCGAGTTCGTCGAGTCCAGCCACGACATAGGGAGCGCATACGGCGACTTTGTCGTGATGGATCGGAACGATGACATCAGTGGAGGCTCTGATGAGCGCTCGTTTGGTCGCAACCTCCATTGCCGAGTTCGTCGTCGCTCCAGTCTCGGCATCGAGTCCGCAGAGGCCGAGCACGCCTATGTCGAGGTGGTAGTTGCGCCACTCGTCGACGGTTTCGGCTCCGGTTGTTGTCATCCAGGTCAGGTCGACCCTTCCACCGAGCAGGATGACATCGGCCTTCGGGTGATCGCCAAGCGCGACGGCGGCAGCGGGGTTGTTGGTCACGATCGTGACCGGGAGGTTCGATGGAATCATCGCCGCGATTTCGACACAGGTCGTGCCGCCATCGAGCCCAATGACTTGGCCTGGTTTGAAGTGTTGGACGATTTCTGCTGCAAGAGCTGCTGTGGCCTGCGAGGGTTCTGCGGCCCGTTCGGCAAACGAGTTGGGGAGACGAGCAATGGGTACCGCACCGCCGTGAACTCGGCGAATGAGCCCGCGCTCGTGTAGGTGACGAAGGTCGCGGCGGATCGTGTCCACGGAAACCCCGAGTTCGACAGCAGCGTCGGTAGTCATCAGTCGGCGTTGCGCACTCAGCTGTTCAAGAAGCCACTGGTGTCGCTGGTCTACCAGTTGTCGCTCGATGTCCATTGCACGAGAATACACGAAGCTGCATGTTTCGTTTGCGAAAACGGCACAGCGTCTCTACTCTCGCGACGTGAGCACCAACCCCACAACGAATCCTGACGTTCGAATCAACGCTGTCGACGTCCTGTCGGACAACTGGTACACCTTGCGCAAAATCGACTTCGACTATCGCGATCGACACGGCGCGTGGTCGACGCAGCAACGGGAGGCGTACGACCGGGGAAACGGGGCGACGGTCCTTCTCATCGATTGGTCTCGGCGCACGGTGTTGCTGACTCGACAGTTTCGAATTCCCGCGTATCTGAACGGCCACCTCGACGGCATGCTGATCGAGACGGCCGCCGGATTGCTCGATGAAGATGACGCCGCCACAGCGATCAAGCGGGAGGTCGTCGAGGAGACCGGCTACCACGTGCACACGGTCACGCCGTTGTTCGAGCTGTTCATGAGCCCTGGTTCGGTCACCGAACGGGTTGCGTTCTTCGTTGCTGAATACACGCCCGAAGATCGCGTCGGTCGGGGAGGAGGGCTCGTTGATGAAGGCGAGGACATCGAGGTGATCGAAACCGATCTCGATGTGGCCATCGATCAGATCGCTGACGGGCGCATCGTCGATGGAAAGACGGTGTTGCTGCTGCAGTGGGCCCGGATCAACGACCCGGCCCGCACGCCATAATCCGAGCCGCCTGCCGGGCTACTAGCGATCCATCCGCCATCTGTCATGCGGATACTCTGGCGCCATGGCGGGTATACGTCGATCTGTTCACTCACGGCATCCTGCCCTGGTCGGGTTGGTGGTACTCGTAGTCGGGGCGTGCAGCAGCGCGAACCACGAGGTAGGCCCGGTGAGGAGCTCACCGAGAGAACGAACCAACGAGTTCGATGGCAGGTGGGAGCTGGTTGACGCAACCTTTGAGGGAATGACCGAACTCTCCCCGCTACCGCTGAATATCAGGAATGGGCTGGTGGGCGGAAGCGATGGGTGCAACGGCTTTGGCGAACGACCGAACGGTGAAATGGTGAGCACGATGGTGGGCTGCGACGGCACGCGAGGCGCCTTCGCCGAAGCGCTGCGTGCGGCGGTCGTAACGACGCCAGACGTTGTTGAAGGCCAGCTCCGCTTCGCTACCGAGGAGGTGACGCTTGCCTACGAGGTTTGGGTCGAAGTACTGGCAAGCGAGTTGTTCTCGATCCTCGATAGCGACTCCCCGAACCTCGACAGCACGACGATTGCATTTGAGCAGAGCGGCAAGCCGCTCAACTATCGACGGTTCATCCGCCTGGAAGACGGTGGCCACCCTGCCGAGTTCTACGTCGGGTACAAAACTCCCGATGGGCTCGCGTTTCACATCGACATCCTCGAGGATCCAGCGGCTTCAAGAACACTCGGGAACCTTGCGCGACGTTACCGAACAGCGGCCCCTTCACACTGGGCTGGCGATGTTCGAGCGAGCCTCATCCCGGACAGCTACCTCGACGAGAACAACATCGGGATTCTCTCCCGCCGTGGTGAGCTCAACGGGAATCTGTTGATATTCGACGAGAGCCAGACCACCGGCGAATCATTTGAACTGACGAATCGCAGGGGTGAATCGCTGTCCGTCGTTGTGCCGACAAACGCTCGACTTGTTACTGGTCGCTGAGGCGCAGCGCGTTGTTGATCACCCCGAGGTGGCTGTAGGCCTGCGGGTGGTTGCCGAGCGAGCGGCACGCCACTGGGTCGTATTCTTCTGCGAGAAGGCCCGTGTCACCGGCTGTCGCAAGCAGCTTGCGGAACAGGCTTTGTGCTTCCTCGTGCTCTCCGAGCATCGAGTAGCTGTCGATCATCCACGACGTCATGAGGTGGAAGCCTCCCTCCGCACCGGGCAGGCCGTCCTCGTGGTGGTATCGGTACACGGTGGGGCCCTCTCGGAGCTGCGCTTCGACCGCTCGTACGGTCGCTTCGAATCGAGGGTCGTCCGCCGCGACCAACCCGCTCATGCCGATCATCAGCACCGAGGCGTCGAGGTCCGTGCCGTCGTAAGCAGTGGTGAACGATTGGACGACATCGTTCCACCCGCGTTCGAAGATGTCCGCGGCAATCTGGGCCCGGAGGTCGTGCCATTCGGGTCGTTCCCGCTCGAAGACGTCATTGGCGATGGCGATGGCACGATCGACCGTGAGCCAACACATGACTTTTGAGTACACGTGATGCCGGGGAGCCGAACGAATCTCCCAGATGCCATGGTCAGGTTCGGTCCAACGCAGTTCGACTGCGCCCACCATCTCTTCGACGAGGCGCCAGTGACGGGACGAAAGTGGTGCACCGCGCTCGCCCAACAAGTGCACGAGATCGACGATCGGACCAAACACATCGAGCTGCACCTGATTGTCAGCGGCGTTGCCCACGCGGACAGGTCGTGAGCCGCCGTACCCCGAGAGTTCGGTGATGTCAGCCTCAGGTGGCAGTTTGCCGCCATCGAGTGCATAGAGCGGGTTCAGCCGTTCTGGCTGGCCATCGCCAGCGTCGAGGACCCCGAGGACCCAATCGAGGTAGTCCATGGCCTCTTCATGGCTGCCGAGCCGTACGAGTGCGGCAGCGCTGAGGGCCGCGTCGCGTAGCCAGCAGTAGCGATAGTCCCAGTTGCGCACCCCACCGATGTGCTCGGGAAGGCTCGTCGTCGCTGCAGCTGCGATTCCACCACTCGGTCCGTAGACGAGTGCTTTGAGCACCAGCGCTGAACGGCGGACGTGTTCGGTCGCTTCGAGCGGCAACTCGAGTTTGTCGGCCCAGTCGCTCCAGAACCGGCGTGTCAGATCACGTTTGCGACTCTCGCTGGCTTCCTCGCGAAGACTCGCCGTTCCGACGCGAAGCTCGAGAGTTGTCGGCCCGTTGGAAAGATCGATGGTGGCGATTGCGGTCTGGTGATGGCCAGATGCTTCGATCGTCCACTCGACCCCCGGGGATCGCAGAACGATGAGGTCGCGTGCACCGATCACCTCGAGACCGTCGGTTCGGATCTCCACGTGCGTCGCAAAACGTCCGAAGTCCAGTCGCGGTGCGAATTCGACGATTGCCTTGCCCGAGCCGCTCACATGACGAATCAGATCGCTGCGGCCGGCCAGCAGCGTCGGACGGCCATCTGACACATCGAGATAGTCGGTCACCGTGACGTCAGGCCAGATCGTTTCGAGAATCATGGAGCTGCCCGAATAGCGCTGCAGGCTCGGCGCTCGGCCATCGGCGTTGCGGACGGAGAAGTAGCCAGCGGTCGGTCCGCCGACGAGTTCGGCGAAGATGGCTGCGTCATCGAGGCGAGGCGCGCAGAACCAGGTCACGCGTGCATCGGGGGTGACAATGGCAGCAGTCCTTTGGTCCGACAACAGGCTGTGTTGCTCGATCGGTACCAGCCCGGCGCCAGCCAGCCATTCAGAGCGGAGGCTGCAGAGCAACACGAGCAGTTGTGCAACGTCACCCGTGTCGCCGATTCGAAACTCGGCAACGGTGTCGTCGTCGCCGACCTTCACCCCGATGTCCGGGCCGCCAAGGGTGGCAAACGCATCCTCATCGGTGGTGTCGTCTCCGACGAACAAGACCGCAGTTGCCGAAAGATTCGCCCGAAGGGTCTCGAGCGCCTTGCCTTTGTCGGTTTGCATCACCCCGACCTCATAGACCATCTTGCCGGCGCGATAGGTGAGCAAATCGTCGCTCGCAGCGAGCGCCTCGACCTCGGCGATTGCTTCAGCAACACCGGCCACATCGGCGTTGCGTGTGTGGAAGGCGACCGACGCTGGCTTTTGCTCCAGGCTCGTCCCCGGGTACTTCCGACAGATGGTTGCGAGCGACGCACCGAGCGCGTCGCGTCTCGCTTGGGTCTCTGGGTCCATCTGCAGCGCAAACCCGACGTCGAATTCGCTTCCGTGGCTTCCGACGAGATGGATTTCGCTCGGAAGTCGGCTCAGAGCCGCCAGATCTCGGAGTGCTCGCGAAGAGATGATACCGACCTCGGTTTGGTCGAGATTCGCCAAACTTCGGAGTGCCACGGACGTTTCGCGCGCCGGGACGGCGCTCATGGGATCGCTGACGATCGGGGCGATCGTGCCGTCGTAATCGGTCGCCACGAGAAGTTGTGGCACCTGTGCCAGGGCCGCCAGGCGCTCGATCAGGTCGTCAGGGAGCGAGGAGGTGTTCTCAGCCATCGCAGAGACGGTAGCGCCAGCTGCCAGCGAAACTTGGAATGAACCGGCTACGGTCGACGCTTGAGACTGATATGAGTGCTATCGAACCCCCTGACGCAGAGCCGACCGACGCCACGATGGAAGAGGTCTGCTATCGCCATACGGACCGTCCTTCGGGTGTGACCTGCCAGCGATGTGATCGCACCATCTGCCCCGAGTGCATGCACAACGCGTCGGTTGGCGTGCATTGCCCCGAGTGCACCAAGAATGCGAAACAGAAGGTCTACACGGCACGTACATTGCCCGGTAGCGATCCGATCGTCACCAAGGCGATCATCGCAATCAACGTGGTTGTCTTCCTCGCGTTCAACGGAACCGGGACGGGAACGGACGATCTCCTGGTCAACGGCCGCGTCATCGATCAGTTCAGCGAGCCGTGGCGCGTTGTCACCGGCGGTTTCGCGCACGCCGGAGCCCTGCACCTGGGCATGAACATGTTCGCCTTGTGGAACCTTGGTCGGATGCTCGAACGCCGACTCGGTCCTACGATCTATGCCGCGGCGTACATGGCGTCACTCATCGGCGGATCGTTCCTCGCGATTCTCTTCGACCCAAGTCAGTCGGGCCTCGGAGCATCCGGAGCGGTATTCGGGTTGCTGGGCCTCATCGTGCTCGCGTTGCGAAGTCGCGGCATTGGACTCCAACAGTCGGGGTTGGGCAGGGTGCTGCTCATCAACCTGTTCATCAGTTTCCTTCCGTTCGTCAGCCTCTGGGCCCACCTCGGAGGGTTCTTGGTCGGGCTCGTTCTGGGTGCCATCTACTTCGGCATCAACCAGGGTGATGGCGCGATCCTCAAAGGGGCCAAGGAACAACTCGCCGTGACGATCGGCCTGGGCGTGTTGCTGTTCGGCGCTGCGCTCTGGGCGGCATCCACGTGGACGAACCCCATCTTCTGAGCGTCGATCGCTGCTGCGTCAGGCGATGACCGCGCCATTTCGGTAGCGGCCGCTGAGGTTCTGGAGGTTTCGCTTCCAGATCAGCTTCAAGATGATCGACCCGAAAGGTTCGCCGACCGGACCACCGAGAAACCACGGAAACGACAGCTCTTCGGCCCAACGAAAGAGCGTGCGATCTCCTGGTAGCGCGGTGAGGGTGAACATTCCCTCGCCGGTGACGACTCCCGAGTGGCGAACGCCCATGGCCTCCTCGTCGATCCATTCGGTGATTTCCATCAGGTCGGTCAGGCGAATCGGGCCGACCTTCGTCTCGCACTCGAACGAGGTACCGACACCCTCGGTCTCGGCGGAGGTGAACCAGATCGCCTCCGCGTCGTGCATCCATTGCGCATGGGTTGCGATGTTTCGCACATCAGACCAGACGACAGCGGGTGGGGCATCGAGTTCGGTTTCAACGGTAATGGCGACCATGCTCTCAGGGTACGGTCAGGTATGGCTTCGCACATGACTCCGCACCGAGTTCGATTCCACGAACTCGATCCGTACGACCACGTCAACCACGCGATGTACGTCACGTATTTCGAGATTGGACGTGTCGATGCGCTCGATGCGGTGAATCTTGGCCTCGATGTGCTCAAGGCGGACGGCTTTCAGTTCGTGGTCACCAAGATCGAAGTTCGCTTTCGTCGGGCGGCAACCGCCGGAGACGACTTGGTCATACACACGGCGGTTGGTGCATTCGGCCGAGCGTCCACCGAGTGGCATCAGGAGATTCGCCGTGGTGATGAGCAGATTGCGACCGCGGTCCTCACGGTGGCGATCACCGACCGATCGGGCAAACCAATTCGTCCTCCGGCGTTCGTGTTCGAGCGATTGGCGCCGCTGACCTTCGATGACTGAGGCAGCTCACACCGCGACGTACACACTTATCGCCGACGGGCTTGTGCCCGACCACGTGGACTCATCCCAGCTCTCGAACCGGTCTCCGAGTCGAAGCCCAGCCGCATGGGCCAGAAGATCGAGCTGTGCGGGCGTGGTGTATCGAATCTTCCACGGCCTGAGCCGTATGCCCTTTTCGCTGATCTGAATGTGCTGCCCGGTGATCACCTGTTTCTCGGAGTCTCTGATGGTCGCAGTCAGAACAACCTGATCGGTGGTGATCGACTTCGTCGTCACGAGGCGGTCGAGCGCCGGGTCAGGCGGAGCAGGCACCATGGCCTCGACGATCAACCGTCCGCCGAGTCGAAGCACCCGCCGAGATTCCGTCAGGCATGCGGTTTGCGCCGCCTCCGAGTGCAGGTTGAACAGGGTGTTCGTTGCCACGAGCACCGTGTCGAAGCCGCCATCTCCGAACGGAAGGTGTTGCATGTCCGCTCCGACGGCCGTGGCGTGTTCGGCGTGGCGGAACCGCTCGAGCATCGCAAGCGAGGCATCCACCCCGACGACGTGGTGCCCGCGTTCGGCAATCGGCGTTGACAGACGGCCGGTCCCAACACCGAGTTCGAGCACGCGTTGCCCTTCGCCGAACCGATCGACAAACCGGGCGGTGGCCTCTGCATCCGAGACGTCGTCGTACCACTCGTCGTAGATGTCGGCGAAGCTTTCGCCGTACCGGTCGGGTCCGAAATCGTCGTCGGGTTCGGGAACCATCTGTATGAAGTGGTCTGACACCGACTAAGAATGGCGCAGTGACCGGACTGCAATCCAGCGCAGCGACGCGGCGGCCACTTCGCGTGCCGACTGTTGAAGAGCTTCCGCCTCTCCTCGCGCGCTCGCCCTTGGCGATCTTCGACGAGGCGATCACGTTTCTTCGGATACAGCCAGGCCTCTTGTTGGGCATCGCCCTGATCGTCCTTGTGCCGCTACGTCTCATCGCTGTCGCGATGCCAGGATCACCACTCCGTGATGCTCGTCCGGATCAACTGATCGACATCTTCGTGGGCAACCTCAGCCAGCCCGGAGCGGTCACCGCAGCGTTCATCACGCTGATCCTCGAATCGGTGGCCCTCTTCACGGTTGCGTCGATCTATGGCGAGTTGGTCGCCTCCTGGTATTCGGGCCGAGCCGTGACGGCGAGTGACCTTCTCGTCGCTTCGATCAAACGATCCCCGGTGATCGTCGCGGCGTGGCTCATGGTGCATGCACTCGAATTCGGGGGAGCGCTGTTCACCGTCGGTATTGGCGGACTGGTCATCGGCGTGTTTCTCATGGTGACCGCGCCGATCATCGGCGCAGAGAACGCGGGCCCTATCGTCGGGATTCGACGAAGTACGAGCCTGGTGTCTTCAAAGATCGGTCACTGTATGGCCGTGTATTCCCTTGCTGGTTCGGGGGCCCTGATCATGCGTCTGGTCATCGAGTTCGCGCCGTCATTTCTTGGACTGGAACTCTTGCGACTTCCTCTGTGGCTGACCGCGGGTGTCGCCGACCTGCTCGCCACTGTGGTAGCCACCGCTTTCGTCGCGGCGTCCTCGACGGTGTTGTATCTCGATCTCCGAGTTCGCCGAGAGGGAATCGATCTCGACATGGCGATGTCTCGGGCCTATTCGAGGTCGGCATCGAAAGCGGCTTCGACGCCCTCGATCCGAGCGGACTTCAGTGGCTGACCTGTCGAACGAAGAAGCCAACGATCTCGCCGATGAGATTTTGTTGCGAAGTGAGTTCTTACCCGCACGCGAGCCGGGCTTGTTCGGTCGAACGGTGGATCGTGTGCTGACGGAGATCAGTGACTTCATTGCATGGCTGTTCCGCACCATATTTGGGGGGTCGGGCGGTGCAGCGGGGAATGTGCTCGCCATCGTGTTGCTTTGTGTCGCCGGGGTCGTCCTGGTCCTCGCGGTAGTGAAGGCCTTCAGTGGCCGTGTTCCCAAACCCGAGACCGACGAGACTCCGGGAACGCGCGTCGTGTTCGATGAGATCGTTGCTCCGGAGGAACTTCGCGCCGAACTCTCCCGGCATCGAGCAGTCGGTGATTGGCGCGCTGCGGTCATCGCTGGATTCCGGCTGAGCGTCATCGGACTCATCGATGCAAACATCGCTCGCGAGGTTGCAGGTGCCACCACCGGCGACTTCGCCACGGCTGTTCAGCGGCGTCGGCCTGAACTGCTCTCGACGTACCGCGCTGGCGCGGCGTCCTTTGAGCGCGCGTTCTACAGCGACTTCGCAGTCGACGAGTCAGACGTCGCAAACGTCGATGCTCTGTTGGCCTCGTTGTCGTTGATCGGGGCGTCGTCGTGACGGCGCCACGTGAGAGTGGCGCGTCGCCACTCTTCTGGGTTGGTTTGTTGGCCATGGCTGCGGCCGTTGTCGCGATCGCATTCGTCGGACAGGACTCGAATGAGATCGGGGGTTTCGCTGACCCCAATGGAACCGGGCCAAACGGTCTCCTCGGGCTAAATCTCTTCATTCAGGAGGCTGGCGGAGAGACGGTGCTCGATGTCGGTAACCCCGGCCCCGATCTCGACGTGGCGATTTTGGCGACGCCTGCCTATGACGACGTCTTTGCCGCGGTCACGGGTGAGGACGATCAGACCGAACAGAACTATGCGCCCTTGCTTGATTGGGTCGACGAGGGCGGGACGTTGATCACCTCGGTCGACATGCCGGAGGGCCCAATTGGGAGCGCATCCTTTGTGGATGATGACGACCTGCGGGTGGCTCGTGGCTTGTGCACGCTCGATGTGCTGGCAGCGATCGAAGAGGTTCGACCCCTCGCTCACTCGCCCGTGGATGCAGCACCGGCGGACGAGTCATGTTTCGGCGAATCGGGTCGAGCAATCGTCGTGGTTCGTCGACGCGGACAGGGCCAGATCGTGCGGCTTGCTTCGATGGGACTGTTCTTCAACCGCGCCTTCGACGACGCCGACAACGGCGCGCTCGCGGCGCGCTTGCTTCGCATCGACAGCGAACCAACCGTCGGATTCCTGTCCGGGCCGCCGCTGACGGCACTTGCCGGTGGCGGTGGACCAGTCAACGACGAGGGCGATCCCGTAGGCGCCGGCGACGACACACTCTTCGATCTTGTTCCGACTCGAGTGATCGCATTGCTCGTCGGTCTGGCAGGAGCGTTCCTGCTGTACGCGTTCGCCCGAGGACGGCGGCTGGGCTCGCCAATTCTCGAACCCATTCCGATCGAGCTGCCGAGCTCGACCTACGTCGACGCTGTTGGTCGTTTGTATGGACGAGCTGAGGACGCGAACCAACGAAGCTCGGCGATATTGCGCCGAGACCTCCGCAACGATCTCGCCAGACGCGTCGGAATGTCGGCGGACGCGAGTGGGCAAGAACTCGCCGGTGCGCTTGGATCACGAGCCGACTCCGCAGGAGTCGTCGACATGCTCGACGGGCGACCTCCGGCCGACGATGCCGAATTCATCGCTCTCGCGACGATGCTGAACAGCACGCGTGAACGGATCGACAAGGGCGGGGTGACGACCCTCCTGCAAAGCGAGGGAATGCCTCTCGCCAACGACGAACAGATGGACACCGAAAGGAACACCGATGTCTGATCACAACCCGCTTTCCCCAGAGGGTGAGCCGCCAAAGCCACCTCCAATCACCCCGCCGGCGATGCCAGCGATGCCAAAACCGGCCGCGCCGGTTGATTCGGGACCTGGGGCGCCTTCGGCACCGGTCATGCCAACCGTGCCAACGGCACCATCGGCTGAGTCATCGATGACCGCGACACCGCCGATGCCGTTGCCAGACTCCACGCCAGCGCCTCCACCGCCGGCCGCCATGATCGACGCCATCCGGGCAGAGGTCGGCAAGGTCGTGGTCGGTCAACAGGGCGTGCTGGCGGGTTTCTTGGCGGCGTTGCTCGCCGACGGGCACGTGCTTCTCGAGGGAGTGCCCGGAGTGGCCAAGACGTTGCTGGTCAAGACGGTTGCATCGACGCTCAACATCGAGATGGCGCGCATCCAGTTCACACCAGACCTCATGCCGTCGGACATCACCGGTCAGCTCATGTACGAGCAGAAGACCTCGGAGTTCACGTTCCGAGAAGGACCGGTGTTCACCAATCTTCTTCTCGCCGACGAGATCAACCGAACGCCGCCCAAGACGCAAGCCGCGTTGCTCGAGGTGATGGAGGAGAGGCAAGCGACGGTCGCAGGCGTTGCGCGAGCGCTGCCCAGTCCGTTCATGGTCATCGCGACGCAGAACCCGGTCGAATACGAAGGAACGTACCCGTTGCCCGAGGCCCAGCTCGACCGTTTCCTCGCAAAGCTGTACGTCGGCTACCCGGAACGAGACTCCGAACAAGAGGTGTTGGCGAGGCACAACACCGGCCTGAACCTGCACGATGTCGCAGCGAACGGCGTAGCGGCGGTGGCGAGCGCTGCCGACCTCGCCGAAGCTCGTTTGAAGGTGCGCGCCACACAGGTCGACGATTCGATTCTCGGGTACATCACCGAGATCGTGCGAGCGACCCGGACATCACCCGTCGTCGATCTCGGTGTGTCACCTCGCGGTGGCGTGGCCCTGCTCGGCCTGTCGAAAGCCTGGGCGTGGATGGCCGGCCGGGACTTCGTGACGCCCGATGATGTGAAGATGATCGCGAAACCTGGGCTGCGACATCGGTTGCAAGTGCAGCCCGAGGCCGAGCTCGAGGGCGTCACACCCGACATCGTTCTCGACGGACTGCTCGAATCGGTACCAGTTCCGCGCTGAGCGGAACCTTCCTTCATGGTCGTCCAACCCCGGCTCGCACTCTTTGCTGCACTGATCACTCCGGTCGTGCTGCTGGTCGATGGCGCGCCTTGGCTTGCGCTGCTCGGCGTGGTCGCGGTGGTCGTGTTGGTGTGGTTCCTGGATTGGTCGCTGACCGCCGCGCCGTCGCAGATCGGGATCGCCCGGACGGTTCCATCGTCGGTGACGCTGGGCCGGAGCGGCACGCTCGCCTGGTTGGTGAGAAACGGCTCGGGCAAGGCTGCCTCGATCCGGTTTGCTGAAGGGTTGGCGCCATCGTTGCGCGCCGACTCTCGCCGGGGCGAGCTCCGGTTGCCACCAGGCCGAACCGCGACGGTTGAAACAGATATCCACCCAACCCGTCGTGGACGGTTCCCCCTTGGCGAGCTGGTGATTCGCGTCGATGGCCCGCTTGGTTTCGCAAGCCGGCAGCAGACGCGGTGGATCCCGTCCGAGCTTCGGATTCTGCCTCGGTTCCCGAGTCGGGCTGAGGCCGAGCTTCGCCTGCGCCGAAGTCGACTCGACATGGGTCTTCGTTCGGCTCGAATGCGCGGCGGTGGGTCCGAGTTCGAGCAGCTTCGCGACTTCACCGTCGACGATGAGTTCAGGAAGATCGACTGGTCTGCCACGGCCCGAGCCGATCGGATGATCGTCAAGACGTTTCGAACCGAGCGCAATCAGACCGTCGTGAACATCCTCGACAACGGACGTCTCATGGCTGGACAGGTTGCCGATGTCCCTCGTTCAGAACATGCAATGGATGCGATCATGGCGGTCACGACCGTCGCAACGGGCCTCGGTGATCGAACCGGGCTGCTGGTGTTCGACAAGACGGTGCGAGCGTCCGTCCCGGCGTCCGCTCGCTCGACACAACTCAGTCGATTGACCAACGCCATGTTCGACATCGAACCAGAACTTGCCGAAAGCGACTACCGCGGAGCATTCACCGAGACGCTGCTGCGGTTTTCTCGGCGAACGATGCTGATCATCCACACCGAGCTCCTTGAACAAACGGTCGGTGAGTTCCTGCTCCCGGCCCTTCCGTTGCTGACGAGAGCGCACGTCGTCGTGATCGCAGCGGTGCGCGATCCCCAGGTCGAAATCTGGGCGACGACCAGTCCCGACAGCGTCGAGGATGCACACCGTCACGCGGCCGCTCGAGCGTCACTTGCTGAACGCCAACGAACGATCGCAGAACTCCGCCGGAACGGTGCCACTGTCGTCGACGCTGTGCCCGGAAAGTTGGCAGCGCGGCTCATGGATCATTACCTCGACGTGAAGGCGCGCGGCCGGTTGTAGGCAGCTAGATGCCGGCCAACTCGGCTTCTCGAATTCGCATCGAGTCGTTGATCGAGCCGGTGTGTCCTTGTGCGGCAGCGCTTGGACCGAACGCCAAGATGTACGACCAGAACGCCACGAACGCGGCCACACCGATCGAGACTCGTGCCCAGGTTTCGAGCGGTGACGGGGTGACGAATCCTTCGATGAGCCCGGCCAGGATGAACACGATGATCAATCCGAGAATGATCGATACCGATCGTTGTGCTTCGTGGATCAACGATTGTGTTCGCGTTCGGTCACCCGGGACGATCATCGACCACCCCATCCGCAGGCCTGCACCGCCAGCGACGATGATCGCGGTGATCTCCAGGAGGCCGTGGGGAAGGATGAGTCCCCAGAATTTCGACGCCTCGCCAGCGTCATGGAAGAGACCGGCCGCCACGCCGACGTTCGCCCCGTTGAACGCAAGCAACGCGATGGTTGGCACCGCAAACAGAATCCCGGTGACGAACGCCAGAAACGAGACCTGGATGTTGTTGATGAACACCTGGCTCGAGAACTCCGCGGCCGGGGCTGATGAGTAGTACGCCTCGAAGTCTTCGTTGATGTACGCCTCGCGGAGAGCGGGTGGTGCAAAGGCTTCGATTGCGGCTGGAGAGTTTGCGATCCAGACAGCAACGATCGCCCAGGGGAGGAGCAGAGCGATTGCGGATACGAGCACCTGTTTACGAGCCACCCAAACAGCAGCCGGAAAGGTCGCAGCGAAGAATGTCTTCAGGGCGCCTCGCACCTTGGGCTGTGACCCGTAGATGACCGCACGAGCTCCGGCGACCGCTCGGGTGAGTCGTGCGGTGAGTTGTGGGTCGCCATAGGTGCTTCGCACGTACGAAAGATGCGCCGACGACCGCTGATAACGCACGAGCAACTCGTCGAGCTCCTCGTCTTTGAGCCGCTTGCTCTTCTTGTTGGCGTGTTCGACGAGTTCCTCGAGGCGGAGCCATTCGGCGGAATTCTCGAGAACGTAGCTGTCGAGGGTTCGCACACCGCCTACGGTAGTTGGCGGTGAGCGAAACAGCTGGACTTCCGCAGGCGAGGCATCGCTCATGACGGCAACGGTCATCGCTGGGCGCGGAATCGTCACCCCTCAGGGTGTGGTCCTCGATCTCGAGACGGCTGGCGTGGGGCATCGAGGGTTGGCACGTTTCGTCGATCTCGCCGTGTTGGTGGCCGTGGTCAGTCTGTTGGCGTTCATTGGTGAACTCATCGGCGGGACCTTTGGACTCGTCTTCCAGCTGATCACCGGTTTCATCGCCATCTTCGGATACCCCGCTGTTGCCGAAACGTTCTTCCGCGGTCGAACCATCGGAAAGGCTGCCGTGGGCCTCCGCGTGGTGACCCTCGAAGCGGGACCGATCGGATTCCGGGAGGCGATCATTCGATCGTTGTTTCAGCTCATCGACATTCTGGTGAGTATTGGCGCGGTCGCCTTGCTGTCCGGGATGCTCACGCAACGTTCGCAGCGGGTCGGTGACATTGCCGCCGGTACGTTCGTCATCCGAGACCCTCGCTCGCTTCCGCATCTTCCCGCGGTTCCGTTCACGCCGCCCATGGGCACGGAGGAGATCGTCGCTGCCATCGATGTCTCGAAGTTGCGGCCCGAACAGGAACGGCTGATTCGTTCGTTTCTCTTGCGGGTTGGCGAGCTCTCTCATGCGGCGCGGATCGATTTGGGAACCCGGCTCGCTGATTCGACCGCACTCGCCCTTGGACACACCGATCGGCTCTCGCTGCCGCCCGAGCCGTACCTGGTTGCGGTAATGGCCGCTCGACAGCTGCGTGAAGGTGGCCTGGCAGAACTCGCGATCGAGTAAAACGACAGCAGAAGTCATCTCGGTACGCTGGACGAATGTCCGCCTACCTCGACCATGCTGCATCGTCGCCGCTTCGCCCTGAAGCGCTCGACGCGATGTTGCCGTGGTTTTCCGAGCGACATGCCAACCCCACCGCTGCTCACCGCCGGGGACGCAAGGCTCGACAGGCGCTCGACGACGCCCGAGCGGTACTTGCAGAAGCCACCGGCTTCGAGCGTGGCGAGGTTGTGTTCACCGGTGGTGGCACCGAGTCGGACAACCTGGCGATCGGCCGCAACCATGCGGCGGGAGCTGTCGTGGTCGGCGCGACCGAACATCCGGCCGTGCTCGAGCCTGCCATCCAACAGCTGGCTCGAATCGCTCCAGTCGACGAGAACGGCGTCATCGATCTGGTTGCGCTCGCTGCGCTTGTCGATGCGAAGACCGAAGTTGTCTCGGTCATGGCGGTCAACAACGAGACAGGCACGATTCAGCCGATTTCCGCGATCGCAGAGCTCGTCCGTGAGGTGGCCCCGGATGCGCTGGTGCACAGCGACGCCGTCCAGGCGCTGCCATGGCTCGACCTCGCTCAGTCCACAACCGGCGTCGACATGTTGTCGATCACGGGGCACAAGATCGGCGGCCCGCAGGGAGTCGGTGCGGTCGTCGTGCGAGATGGAAAGATGCCTACACCAGTTCTGGTCGGAGGCGGACAAGAGCGTGACCGTCGAGCAGGCACGCAGAACGTCGCGGGCATCGTCGGGTTCGCCGCTGCGGTTCGAGCGTCACTGGACGACCGCGACGAGCGGCTCGCTCGGATCGATCGCCTTGCGTCTCGACTTCTCGAAGGACTCGTCGCGTCGGTCGATGGGCTCCGTCCTACCGTCGACGTCGACGCACGCGTCCCCGGAATCGTGCACGTATGTATCCCTGGGGTGCAGAGCGAGCCGCTGCTTTTTTTGCTCGACCAAGAAGACTTTGCTTGTTCAGCAGCGTCATCGTGTGCAAGCGGCGCGCAGGGGGCCTCACACGTGCTCGATGCCATGGGTGTTGAGGCGACCAATGTCGCCCCGTTGCGCCTCTCGATCGGATGGTCGACCACGGAGGCGGACATCGACGTTGCCCTCGCACTCGTTCCCGTCGCCGTCGAGACCCTGAGAGCAGGTTCACGTGTCTGAGCGTGTGCTCGTCGGGATGTCCGGCGGTGTCGACTCATCTGTCGCGGCGGCCCTCCTCGTCGAAGAGGGGTATGACGTCGTCGGCGTCACCATGAAGTTGTGGGGTGGCGAGTCGGATTCGGGTTGCTGCTCGGTCTCCGACGTTGACGACGCCCGCTGGGTTGCGAACCAACTCGATATCGAACATCACGTGTTCAACTTTGGCGATGAGTTCCTCGAGCACGTCGTCAACCCGTTCGTCGACACACATCGAACCGGTGGTACCCCGAACCCGTGCATCGAGTGCAACCGGCACATCAAGTTCGACCTGTTCTTCGAGCGTGCGTCGGTGCTCGGCTTCGACCGCATCGCCACGGGCCACTACGCACGGATCGCGCAGTTGGCTGACGGCACGTACCGGATGCAGCGCAGCATCGACCCGCTGAAGGACCAGAGCTACGTCCTCCACATGTTGGGCCAGGACGTATTGCGACGTGTGTTGCTGCCGATTGGCGGATGGAACAAGCCCGATCTGCGTGCCGAGGCGCAACGGCGGGGTCTGCTTACCGCAGCCAAGCCCGACAGCCAGGACGTGTGTTTCATCACCAAGGAGGGTGGCCGAGAGAGTTTCTTGGGTGCTCGAGGCGGTCTGACCCCCGGCGTGATCGTGACGGAGGACGGCACCGAGGTCGGTGAGGTTCCGGCGACCGAGCTCGTCACGATTGGGCAGCGCAAGGGCCTGAACGTGTCGGGCATGGGCGAAGCGCAGTTCGTGGTCGACGTGAACCTGCAAGAGTCGATCGTGACCATCGGTCCTCGGCGTTCACTGCAAGCTGGCGAGACCGGCTTCACGCAGCCAACCTGGGCGTTCGAGTCATTCAGCGGCGAGGCGTTGGTGCAGGCCAGCGCACACGGCGTCGCCCTGCCGGCAACGGTCGAAGCCGACCGAGTGGTCTGGCACGCCGATCGAGATCGCATCGCCCCCGGACAAAGCCTCGTGTTCTACGACGATGACCTCGTCATCGGCGGCGCAATCGCCACCTAGGTAGCTCCACATCGCAAATTTGAAGTCTGGTGGGCCAGATTGGCCCAGCATCCTTCAAATTTGGAGTTAGGTCATGGCGGCGAGGACTTCGGCGACCTCGTCTTGGGTGGTTTTGGGGTTCACGAAGCAGAACCGGAAGATTGGCTCGCCGTCGAGCCGAGACGGCGTGACGAACGCGAGTCCGTCGGCCATGGCTTGCTCGGTCCAGGCTTGATACTGCGCGGCGTCCCAGCCGGTTCGGGTGAACGCCACAACCGACAGCGACGGCTCGTGGGCCAGCTCGAGGTGTGCTGACTCGCGGATCATGTCGGCGGCCGCTGCGGCCAAGTCGAGCGTTTCGTCGATGGCTGCCGCGTAGGCATCGGTGCCGTGGGTCGCGAGGCTGAACCAAAACGGCAGCCCTCGCACGCGACGAGTCAGGTGAATTGCGAAGTCCGAGGGGTTCCAGGCTCCGTACGCATCGAGGAACGCCAGGTATCCGGCGTGTTGTGCGTGGGCTGCCGATGCCTTGGAGGGATCGCGGTACAGCAGAGCGCAACAGTCGAAGGGGGCAAAGAGCCATTTGTGGGGGTCGACGATGAAGCTGTCGGCGAGCTCGAGGCCGTCGAACTGCGGACGGGTGCGCTCGGTGGCCAGGCCGGCCCCGCCATAGGCGCCATCCACATGCATCCACACGTCTCGTGCGCGGCAGACCTCACCGATGGATCGCAGGTCGTCGATGATGCCCAGGTTGGTCGTGCCCGAGGTGGCAGCGACCGCACAGATGCGTTCACCGTGCTCGTCGAGCGCCGCTTCGACGTGAGCGCCGGTCATCCGTCGGTCATCATCGGCGTCGACGAGGATCACATCACAGTCCATGACCATCGCCGCGGCCTTGATCGAACTGTGGGATTCCTTGGACGCGAGGATGGCGAAACGAGTCGGACGTGCATCGCCGAGCCGCACTTCACACTCATGTCGGGCGGCGACCAGGGCGCTGAGATTGCCAATCGTTCCACCGGGCACAAAGACACCGCCGGTGCCCTCTGGCATCCCAGCGATCATGCGGATCCAGTCGAGCGCTTCGTTCTCGGCGTGAACGGCACCAGCGCCTTCGAGCCAAGAACCGCCGTAGATCGATGCCGCGCCCACCACGAGATCGAACAACACCGCAGCTTCCGTCGGTGCCGCTGGAACAAACGCCAGATACTTCGTGTAGTCCACCGAGAGCGATGCCGGTTCGAGGACATCTGCGAACAGCTCGAGTGCCCGCGATCCACCGATTCCCTCGGGGGTGACCGTGAGGCCGCAAAGGTCTCGGAGTTCCGCCTCGGTGCGCGGGTGGTTGAGGGGGATCGGGTCGAGGCGGGTGCGAGCTCTGGCGTATTGGAACACCTCGTCAGCCAGCGCGTCGGTCTTCTCGTCGTAGTCGTGCATCCGTTTGCCCATTACGACATCGACTCCACCAACGCGTTGAAGTCATCCTCCAGTTGAAGCTCGGACTCGATGTCGAGCGAACCCCAGGTGAACAGACGGTTGCGGGTTTCGTCGTCGGGGAAGAGGATGGGGTTTTCGGCGAGTTCGGCGGTCTCGCCTCCCAGCCGACGCAATTCGTCCTGTACGCCAAGAACCGGTGAGATGTATTGGACCCAGCTGGTGATCTGGGCTGCGTTCGCCGGTTCGTATGCCCAATTCATCCAGGCCGCAGCGTTTGCATAGTTGGGAGCTCGTTTGGGAATGACCATCGTGTCGAACCAGGAGATGGCGCCCTCATCCGGGATGACGAACTCGATGTCGGGGCGGTCGGCCTGGAGCAGGACCGTGTCGCCAGACCACGCCATCGAGGCGGCAAATGTTCCATCTGCGAGACCATCGGCGAATTCGTTGAACACGATCGCCGCTATCTGGCCTTGGCTGACCGCGTTCGCGATGACATCGAAGCCAGCCCGAGCGGTCAGCGGCGTGGGGCGTGATGGGTCGTCGCCATTGAGCAACATGCCGAATCCCACCGCCTCGCGCATCTCGCCGATCAAGGCCACTCGGCCAGCGAGCGAACGATCGAACAGTTGCCCGATCGAGTAGATCGGGCCGTTGGTCTGTGCGGGGTCGTAGGCGATGCCGGTGATACCTGCCTGCCACGGCATCTGGAAACGAGAGCCGCGGTCCCAGTCGTTGGTGAGATACACGGGGTCGATGTTGACGTGGTTGGGTACGGCTTCGAGGGGAATGGGCTCGACCCATCCATTCGCAATCATTCGCGCGGCAAGCCAATTGGTCGGCACGATGAGGTCGTACGGCGGTACCCGGCCGGCCGACAGCGCTGGCGCGATGATCGTGTCGAGCGAAGTTTGGTTGTCCTCATAGGTTTCTTGGTAGTCGACGGCCAACCGCAGATCCGACTCAATGACCGGCAGCAACTCTGGGTCGATGTATTCGCTCCAGTTGACGACGATCAGACGACTGCCGGTCTCATCGAGGGGACGATCCCCTGAACGGGGGAGCGCGCAAGCACCGAGGGCGAGTGAGGCGCCAAGGGCAGCGCTGCTTCCGAGGAACTGTCGTCGTGAACGTCTCATGTCCTACCAGTACTCGTTGATTCGCGACTGATAGCCGCCGAGCGCGAACGCGGCGGCGAGGAGGGGAAGAACGATGGTGCCTACGAGCAGCCAATTCAGCCTGTTTGCGGCACTGTCGACCGACTCGTCGAACTGGTCGCGGTTGGCGAGGAGCACACTCTCGACCGTGGTGTTGAACCCGTTGAAGTCTCGACTGCCAGCGCCGATTGCGCTCGCTCGCGCTGCGTCGATGTCTCCGTCGGACAGCAGCTCGGCGATCACATCGCTGGTGTTCACATAGCGTTGCCAACGAGTGGTGAGTGCGCTGGCAGCGGCCTGTTCGCGATCAGATCCGGCGGCGTTTTGAATCGAGGTCAGAAGTCCCTCGACTCGGGCGACCGACTGGGCCCGGTTGTCGCCCTCGAACGTGCTGGTGCCGATGATCGAGGCAGCCTCATTGGTTTTGAACTCGAAGGCGGCGGTCTGCAATTCAGCGGTCAGCGCGATGCTGTCATAGCCCTCGTCGCGCGCCTCGTTGAGGTCGAGGGTCCGTCCGACGTTGGCCAGAATCAACCATGCGGCCAGGGCCAGAACCGTGATCGTTGCGAGGAGCAGCCCCGGGTTGATCGTGCGCTTCGTTCGTGCACGGAGGCGAATCTGCGCCAGAAGCAGCGTGAGGATTGCGACGGCCAACAAGGCGAGCGTGACGACCAACGGAATGGTCGCCGCCGAGATGTCGTCGTCAAGGCGCGACTGCGTGCGGTCGGTCACGGTCTGCACGTTCGACAAGATTCCGGTCGAGCCACCAACGAGGTCCAACGCCTCCTGGAGGTCTTGCGTAGCGGTGCCGATTCCCGAAACGTTGCCCAGTCGAGCTCGCTCGACGACGCCGGAATAGACCGTCAGTTGACTCGCCGCGGTCTTGATCGCTGCGTGGGACGTCTCGTCGCTGCCGAGCCGGGACGAGATGTCTTCGATCTGGCGGGGCGCCCGGTCGAGAGCCGTTTCGTACAAACGACGCTGTTGTCGATCTTCGTTCTCGCCAGACAAGAACACTGCGGTGTTGGCAGCATCGGCTTCGGCCACACTCGCAACCAGACCTTGGGTCGAGATGAGCACGGGACCGGTGTTGTCGTCGATTTCGTTGGTGGCTGAGACGAGTTGGCTTGCGGTGACGACACCGGCGATGGCCAAGAGCGTCAAGATCACGGTGATCGCGACCGACCACGCCCGCAGAATCGCTGGCGTGGTACGCAAACGATTTGTCGAGAGTGCGGACTGCGTCACGCCGACATCGTAGGAGACACAGCTCGAAGAGGTGCGGGTCATCGCTCGAAGAGGTGGGTGACATACCCTTGTTGCACACCGACCACTCGTGAGATGCCCGTGGATACCGCCGATATCGATCATCGCCTGCGTCACTACCGTGACATCGAGCGGCAGTGGGCAGACAGCCTGTACGACCTCGACGAACACCCGACGTATCGGCTGCTGGCAGCCGGCGAGATGAGCGGCAAGACCGGCACGGAGACCAATGCGACCATGGCGGCGGCTCCACATCTCTGGGGATGGTTGGGACTACTGCGCGAGCATCTCGACGCGATCGATCGTTTGAACCAAGACCGTGGGATTTTCGGGGCGAAGACCAACACGGAGGTTGCCGTCTTGCTCACGCAACCGTCGATCGGTGTACAGCGCGCGGCGATCCCGTCGATCGTGCCGCCCGAAGTCATGGCTTCCTTCGTGCCCGCGCCTGGAAGCTCAGACACCCTCATGGCGTCGATCGACGTGCTGATATCGGTGTTCCGTCGGGTATATGAGCCGGTGCGTGACGCGGTCGCTCAGGTCGATGCGGTCTGGCGAGATCTCATGCCCCGGATCGACGCGGCGACGAGCTCCCTGGCTCGGGCAGAGGCGCTCGCCGAACGCCTTGGCTTGAACTTGCCCGAGGTGCGCCTCGCTCGACAACGGCTTGACGCGGTTCGGGCCTCGGTCGCCGACGATCCGCTGAGCTTGTCCGCAAACGTCGGGCCAGATCTCGACGCATTGGTCGCTTCTGCGGTTCACGCCGCCGGCACCATCGAGCGGGCACATGGCAACCTCGACACCGATCTCGCGTCGACCGACGTCCTCATCGCCAAGCTCCGAGTCGTGCGGGCTCGCGCCGCGGCGGCGTATTCCGAGGCCGAGGCCAAAGTGGTGCCCGTCGCACCGTTGATCCGCGTGCCCTCTCCAGCGGTCATCGATGGATCAGGTGGCCTTGCACACCGTGCGGCGCAGATTCTCGGCGATGATTCCGACTGGCAGACACAACGTGCCGAGCTCGATCGATGGAACCACACCGCTCGACGGCTACTCGAACAGCTCGAGCGGGCTCTCGAGGTCAACATCGCGCCGATCCACGACCGAAACGAGCTTCGCGGCCTGCTTCGTGCGTATCGGGCGAAAGCAGCGATGAGTCCTGGCTTGCCCGACGCGGTGATCGAACTTGGACAGGACGCACACGATGAGCTGTACACCCGTCCGACAGACCTCGCTCGAGCGCAGCGCTTGATTGACGAGTTCGCATCTGGTCTCACCATCTACAGTGGCCGGACATGAGCGCATGTACCCAAGCCGGATGTGACGGATCGATCGCCTCCGACGGTTACTGCGACACCTGCGGGTATGCAGGTGTTGTGGCCACATCGCCATCGGCGCCCCCACCGCCTGCCGTGAACGCTGCCCCAACAACGCACGCCCCGTTCACGCCAGCGCCCCCCAGCCGAGGGAGCCGTCCAAGGGCGACAGGTTCACCTGCGGCGTGTGCTGAGGCGGGCTGCGATGGGTCTGTTGCCGCCGACGGATATTGCGACACGTGCGGATTGCAGCCGAGCACGGCGGCTCATGTCAGCCCCGCGGGGTCTGCGTCTTCTGACCATCTGTCCACGACGGCAACGGCCACCATCGCTGCGCCGGAACCGCCCGATACCTCCATGCGACTCTCGCGCACGGGAGGGTCAACGGCGTCCGAGCGCACGCGGACCTCGCGCACAACTTCGGCCCGCGCTGAACTCGGAGCGGGGCTCGTACAGATTGCGCCCACGACTTCTGGCGATCCGGCCGCGGCCGTGATGAGCGATGAGAAGATCGCCACGGTCCTCGGTACCAAGGCCGAAGATGAGCGATTCTGTTCGTCGTGCGGCCAACCGGTCGGCAGGGGCAAGGGGGGTGAACCCGGGCGGGTGACCGGGTTCTGTGGCAATTGTCGGACACCTTTCGACTTCGTCACGAACGCACCGCAGCTCAGCGCCGGTGATCTCGTCGGCGGTCAATACGAGATCCTTGGTCCGATCGCCCACGGCGGTATGGGTTGGATCTATCTGGGACGAGACACCGCGGTATCGAACCGTTGGGTTGTTCTGAAGGGGCTGCTCAACGAGGACGACGAGGATGCTGCTGCATCGGCGGTCGCGGAGCGTCAGTTCCTCGCTCGCATCGAACACGGCAGCATCGTCAACATCTACAACTTCGTGACGTGGGCGGGCGCCGGATACATCGTCATGGAATACGTGGGCGGCGAGTCGCTCAACGCAAAGCTCAAGGATCGCCGTTCGGCGAACGGTGGCAAGCCTGACCCGCTGCCTGTCGCCGAAGCGATCGCCTATGTTCTCGGCGTGCTCCCAGCGCTTGGCTATCTGCATGAATTGGGATTGGTCTACAACGATCTCAAGCCGGCGAACATCATGGCCGTGGGTGACTCGGTGAAGCTGATCGACGTGGGTGGTGTGATGCAAGCCGACGATGACTCGGCGGCGATCTTCGGTACGCAGGGTTTTCAGGCACCCGAGGTGGCGTCCATGGGGCCGTCGGTTGCCTCCGATCTGTTCACCGTCGGGCGCACGCTCGCGGTGCTGGCCCTCAACTTCGTGTATCACCAGGGCGCATATCAGTTCAGATTTCCTGAACCCGCTGACGAGCCGCTCTTCGACCAGTGGGAGTCGCTCTATCGGTTCCTTCTGAAGGCCACAGCCGAGCACCCCGACGATCGATTTCAATCCGCCGACGAAATGGCTGATCAGCTGCTCGGCGTGCTCAGGGAGATCGTTTCGATCAGCACACGGTCACCGCGTCCGACTGCGAGCTCGCTGTTCGGTGGGGACCGGCTCGCAAGCCTCCTGCTCGACGACACGTCGGTCAGCGGAGGAGACTGGCGCGCATTGCCGACACCGAAGGTTCTGGCTGAAGACCCGGGCGCCGCCTTCCTGTACGACCTCCCTGACCTCGACCCCGAAGCGACCATCGCCTTGATCGATGAGGGCATCGCAGCTGGCACGGTTCCTGACTCGAGCGAGGTCCGTCTCAGACGCGCCCGAGAGCTGATCGATGCCAGGCGCGATGTCACCGACGTGCTCCGCGCCGTCGAAGGTGCAGACCCGTGGGACTGGCGAGTCACGTGGTATCGCTCGCTCGAGCTGCTCCGCGATGGTGACGGCGTCGCCGCAGCGGAGGGGTTCAGCCGAGTGTGGACCGATCTCCCTGGCGAGCTTGCCCCGAAGCTTGCCGTTGCCCTCAGCGCCGAACTGGCCGGAAAGACTCGCCGAGCAGCCGAGGTCTACTCCGAGGTGATTGGTGTCGATCCAACGTTCGTCTCCGCTGCCTTTGGACTGGCGCGATGTCGAGTGGTCGACGGTGACAGGCGCGGGGCGGTCGACGCCTATCGAGCGGTGCCCCCGAGCTCTGCCACGTACACCGAAGCCCAGGTCGCCACGGCCCGAGTGCTCGTTGGCGAGGGAGGCGACGCTGCTCCGACCGCCGAGGACATCTCGACGGCCGCAGGCACGATCGAGTCCGCCCGAATCGACGCTGCAGCGAAGTCTCGATTGGCCACCGAAGTGCTCGAACGGGCCCTCGCGAGCATTGAGCTCGGTCACCTGCCTGAAGACGCGACCGCGTCGATCTTCGGAAACCCGCTGACCGAACGCGGTCTGCGACGCAGCCTCGAGTCGACCTACCGCGATCTCGCTCGGGTGGCTGATACGCCAGCGGAGCGATTCGATTTGGTCGATCGGGCCAACGCTGTGCGCGTTCCGTCGCTCCTGTGAGCACGGGTGATGGTGGGCAGACGTGCCCGCAATGCGGCGAGATCGGTCCGGCCGACGCACAGTGGTGCGAAGCGTGTGGCGCCGACTACGCGGGCGAGCACGCCTCGCTCGAAGGACCGAACTGTGTCGACTGTGGCGCGGATCATGAACACATCAGCGATGGTTACTGCGGACAGTGCGGCCGCAAACAACCCGGCCCACGAGACCATTTGACCGAGAAACTCGGTGCGATCGCTGCGGTGACCGATCGAGGGAAACGGCACCATCAGAACGAAGACGCGTTTGCGATTGGCAAGGTCGATGACCGCCTGATCGCCATCGTGTGCGATGGCGTGTCGACCACCGACAACCCACAGGACGCATCGTTGGCGGCCGCCAACGCTGCACGAAACCACATCGTCGATGTGCTCGAGTCGGGCGAGACCGACTACGCCGCAGCCGTGGCGCAGAGTGTCGTCGCGGCCCAAGCCGCGGCCGCCGCAATACCTACGATCGAAGGCGGAGAGGGCCCTGCCTCGACCACGTTTGTGGCGACGATCGTTGTTCCAGACTTCGAGGCTGAGCTGATCCGAACATGGACGGCGTGGCTTGGCGACAGCCGTGCCTACTGGTTGCACGACGACGCCACGGGCAAACTGACCGCTACGCAGCTGACCACGGATGATTCATGGGGGCTCGACCAGATCGCGTCGGGTGCGCTGACCGAGGAAGCAGCGCTCGCCGATCCGCGGGCGCAGAGCATCACGCGGTGGCTGGGTGCAGATGCGGCCGGCACCGAACCGACGATCCAAGCGTTCGAACACGACGTCGGGGGTGTGCTCTTGTCGTGTAGCGACGGGCTCTGGAAGTACGTGCCGACAGAGGAGCAACTCGCAGAGTTGATCGATGGCCACGCTGAGGTCGATGACAACCTTGTGTTGGCCGAGGCCCTGGTGGCGTTCGCGAATGAATCTGGCGGTCACGACAACACCACGATCGTGATCGCTGCGCCAAAGATGCGCAATGATGGCGGGGCGCTCGAAACGTGAGACAGGGTACGTACGGCAGGGCGAGCAACCTGGCGATCAGGAGGATGACGTGACGCAGTTCAGTGCAAGTGTTTTTCAGAACGAGTATTTGCCCGAGGGCGGAGATGTCGTCGATGCCGTCGTCACGGTGAATGCCGAATCTGGGGGTGCGGTGCAGGCCGCCACCGACGTCGTCGAGGTGATCGTCGTCGACGTGTCGGGTTCGATGAACGAACTGGGTGGGGCAAAGATCGATGCTGCTCGGATCGCCACGATGGCCGCGGTGGATGCGCTCCGTGACGGTGTGCTCTTTGCGGTTATAGCGGGCAATCACGAGAGTCAGATGTTGTACCCCCCGCAGCCACAACTTGTCGTCTCGTCACCGCAAACCCGTGCCGAAGCCAAGGATGCTGCAGCGCGTATTCGCGCCGACGGCGGCACCGCGATCGGTTCATGGTTGCGCGGTGCCAAGCAACTCATCGACGGACACAGCGACTCGATCGCGCACGTCATTCTGTTGACCGACGGCCGGAACGAACACGAAAAGCCTTGGGAACTCGATGCGGCGATCGCCGATGCGGTTGGCCTGTTCGAATGTGACTGCCGCGGCCTCGGCGCCAACTGGGAACCAGATGAGCTTCGCAAGATCTCCAACGCTCTGTTGGGCACCACGGACATCATTGCGCAGCCGTCGGAGATGGAAGCCGAGTTCCGAGCGCTCGCCGAACAGACGATGAGCAAGCAGGTGACCAACGTGGCGCTGCGGCTGTGGACGCCCAAGGGCTCAACGATCCAGTTCGTGAAACAGGTCTCGCCGAGCCTGGAGAACATGACCGACAAGGCCGTCGCCGTCGATGCATTGTCCAAGGACTATCCACTGGGCTCCTGGGCCGACGGAGAGAGCCGCGATTATCACGTTCGGATACAGATCCCGACGGGAGCGATTGGCGATGAGCGCCTCGCTGCCCGCGTCATGCTTGCGGTGAACGGTCAGGCCGAGCCAGTGGCTCTGGTCCGGGCGATCTGGACCAACGATGATGCACTCTCTACCCGGATCAATCGTGAGGTGGCGCACTACACCGGTCAGGCCGAGCTCGCAGACGTCATCGCCGATGGTCTTGCGGCGCGTCAGGCAGGCGACGAACAGAACGCCACGTTGAAGCTCGGTCGTGCAGTGCAGATTGCACACGAGGCCGGCAACGACGGTACCGTGCGGCTGCTCAAGAAGGTCGTCGACATCGACGACCCCGAGACCGGCACGGTTCGTTTGAAACGTGCAGTCGAAGAGGTCGACGCGATGGCTCTCGACGTTCGCTCGACACGAACCGTTCGGGTGGAGCGGAAGGGCTGATCATGGCTTCGGGTTCGGTGGCGACGTGTAGCAATGGGCATGACTCCGATTGGGACGACTACTGCTCGGTCTGCGGAGTCTCGATGGCTCCGGCGAGCTCGCCCGAAGAAGTCGGTGAAGCGGTGACCGAGGAGACACCCGAGGTTGAAGAATCGACGCTCGACCCAGCCGCAACCACCTGCCCGAACTGCCAAGAGGCGACTGGTGCGGACGACATCTTCTGCGAGAACTGCGGATACGAGTTCCTCTCAGGCACGCTGCCAGACTCGTCCCCAGCGCAACCTCTCGCGCCGGAGTCCGGAGAGCAGCCGTGGGTCGCGGTGGTGACCGTCGATCTCGATTTCTTCGAGCGAATGCAGTTCGCGGGAGTCGAACCGCCAGCATCGTCTCCTCAACCTGCGACCATCGAGTTGCCGCCCACCGATGTTTTGGTCGGTCGTCACTCGGAGAGTCGCGGCACCTTCCCGGAGATTGACGTCGGATCACTCTTTGCCGACGAAGGTGCAACCGATCCGGCGGTGTCGACGAACCACTGCCGCCTGCACCGAACCGCAAACGGTTGGACGATCACCGACCTCGGGTCGACCAACGGCACGTTCCTTGCCGACGAAACCGAACCGATCCCCCCGGGCACGCCGATGAGTCTGATGCCAGGAACGCCAATATTCGTCGGCGCCTGGACTCGAATCGAGCTTGTCGAAGCGAGTTAGTTCTCGAAGACCCTCAACGTGTCGAGTACCAGCCAAGGCACATCCTGATCGATCGAACCATCACCGCCATCAGCGAACAGTTCGATCACCACGGTCTCCGAATCGCGACCGATGTAGCGCACGACGCGCACGCCGTCGTCGCTGAGGAAGGTCCATTCATCCACATTGATTGGCTGGCTGCGCTCAGCTGATGTGCCCGTATCGGTGGTCGACCAGATACGAGTACTCACCACGTCCCAGGAGAGGAGTTCGTCACCCTCTTCCAACGGGGGCTCGGGGGAGCCCGGCATGGACCAGACCTGCACTCTCGACGATGAGAATGGGTGAGTGACGAGCTCGCCGTCCGACGTCGACTCGTGAGTCCAACCCCGTGGCACGACAACCGAGACTCCGAGTTCGGTATTTGTCGCGGCTCGTTCACCGAGGAGGTCACTGAGCAGCACGGCCACAGCGTCGGGGATTCCGAAGGCCCATAGGCCACTTGCTCCGCCAAGCGAACCCCATCCGACGAAGAGGTCATTGCTCCAGCCCCATTCGTCGCTGAAGAAGAACGATGGATCCCCGCCAGCGAGATCTTCGAAGAAATCGATCTCTTGCAGGGAGGGATAACCGCGGTCCGAGGGCACCGATGACGTTTGCAGCAGCAAACCGACGACCGACTCCTCGCAGTTCAAGACGAACGCGTCTTGTCCCTTGGTGCCGTTGAAGAGACGAATGCCGCCAGCGAAGGAAAGTTCGTCGTAGGTATGTACGACTTCGCCATCGACTTGGTACGCGAGTACGCCATCTGGGCATTCGTCTTCGCCCTCTTCCACCGGCCGAAGCACAACCCACTCGCCGATGCCGATCATCGCCGCGCCAAGCGTTTCGACGGACGCCTGCCTTGGCAGAGTCGTGGTCGCTGGCGCCACAGAGGTCGTCGTCGAAGCAGGCGGGCCCGTGGTCGTGGTCGTTGTCTCGATCTCCGGTGGGCTGTCGTCGGCTACAGCGTCTTCGAGAGCGCTGTCATCGAGAGCGGGCGTGTCGTCATCAGCAACGCCGATCACGACCTCGGTTGGATCGCTGCCGCACGCAGTTGCGAGCAGCGCAAACGCAAGGATTGAGGCGAGAGCGCGAGATGTGAGCACCGATTTCATACATCCAGTGTCGGCTGCTGACCGGCCTCACGTAAGTGGGGAGTGCGCCCTGGGTCTTGTGGCTCGTGGGCTAGCCGATGGGGTAGCCGCGGAGCCGAGCTTCTTCAACGACGGCACCGGGACGGTTCGGGCTGACGAGGAACCCGGTGATCTCGGTGAGGTCAATCGATTGGCCGCGTGCGTTGCGGATGATCTTGGACTCTTCCTTCAGAGACACGCGAAGGGCGAGGCCGAGGGCGTCGAGGGTCAGGTCTTGTTCCTCGCTGTCGAGCGGCGCCGGACCGAGAAGTTCGATGTCCTCCACCCGGAACAGCTGTGGCTCTCTCAATGCTGTCTTGTCGTGCACGACCATTCCCGCGGGCACGAAAACGAGCCATCGATTCGAGAGCCGATGCATGATCGGCACGGCGAACCAGACGAGTGCCCACCCGGCGATGAGGGTCAACGCGCCGATGATCCAGCGCTCTGCAAGCAACAAGAGTGGTCCTGTCGCAGCGCCGACCACGATGGCCACCCAGACGAGAGCAAGCGGACCGAGGAGCAGCGGCCCGGGTGTGCTGAGCAGGAATCGCCGCTCGTCTCCGTAGGAGGATCCATCAGCGAACGCGTCGGTCACGGGTGGTCGAAGCGACATTGCGGCCGCCACGCCCGTGGCGACAAGCCCGACAGCGATGGTGGTCGCATTTGCGTCATTTCGAGCGTCGAGGGCTGCCCAGATCGCCGCTGCTGCTCCGGCGAACGGCACGATGCGAATCGCAGTGAGGGTTTCCGTGCGCGGAACCATCAGGGCGATGAGCAGTGCAGCCCATGAGATCCAGAGCAGGATCGCAACACCGCGTTCGAACAGTTCGGCGGTGTCTTCCAGGGCTGCGGCGAAGACCGGGCCACAGACGAACGGCAGAACGAGCCAGACAACCCGGAAGATCCACAGTTCTCGAGATGAGGGGCCGAACACCGCTTCAAACGTAGCGACACACCTCACGGATAACATCGCCGTGTGGCACGAGACCCAGCAGAACACGATTCCCCTGCAGACCGAATTGCCGAGCTGCGTGAGCAGGTCGCACGACACCTCCGTCTCTATCACGAGCTTGATGCGCCGGAGATTCCTGATGCCGACTTCGATCTGCTCGTCACCGAGCTCCGAGACCTCGAAGGAAAACATCCGGAGTTTGCCGATGACTCTTCTCCGTCGGCACAGGTTGGCGGGGCTCCCTCCACGGCGTTCGCGCCCGTTGCCCACGAGGTCAAGATGGCTTCGCTCGACAATGCGTTCGATCTCGACGAGTTGCGCGGTTGGGGGGAGCGGTTGAATCGTCGGCTCGGCGAAGGCGACGAGATCACGGCGTACACCTGCGAGTTGAAGTTCGACGGCCTCGCGCTGTCTGTGCGTTACGAGGACGGCATCCTCGTCCGCGCTGCCACCCGAGGCGACGGCACGACTGGTGAAGACGTGACGCACACGGTTCGAACCATCGACGACATCCCGCACGAACTCCCCGAGGGGGTGCCTCCGGTCGTCGAGGTTCGCGGCGAGGCCTACATGCGTCTCTCGACGTTCGACATACTCAATGAGTCGCAGGTGGCTGCAGGTCTGGCCCCCTACGTCAATCCGAGAAACACCGCTGCCGGTACGGTCCGCCAGAAGGAACCCGAGGCTGCGGCGCTTCGGAAACTCTCCTTTTGGCCGTATCAGCTGGGTCAGGTGATCGATGGTCCTGAGCTCGACACCCATTCCGCCACGTTCGACTTCCTCACATCGCTCGGTTTCACCGTGAACGATCACAGTCGAGTCGTGCACTCCATGGACGAGGTGGTGGCGTTCATCGAGGAATTCGCGGCGAAACGCCACGACCTCGACTACGAGTTCGATGGAGTTGTGGTCAAGGTCGACGACCTCGAAACGCAACGCCTCCTCGGTTCGACCTCGCGAGCACCTCGTTGGGCGATCGCGTACAAAATGCCACCCGAAGAGCGGGCGACACGTCTGATCGACATCCCGATCTCGATCGGCACCAACGGGTCGGCGACTCCGTACGCGCTCCTCGAGCCTGTGTTCGTCGGTGGGGTGACCGTCACAAACGCCACGTTGCACAACCAAGATCAAGTGCGCGCCAAGGACGTGCGGCCTGGCGACATGGTCATCGTTCGTCGCGCGGGCGATGTGATTCCCGAGGTCGTGGGTCCGGTGCTTTCCGAACGCGATCCAGATTCAGCGCCGTGGGAGTTTCCAACCGATTGCCCTGTCTGCAACCGGCCATTGGTTCGGCCAGAAGGCGAAGCGCGCCACCGGTGTCCGTTTGCTGATTGCCCCGCGCAAGTTCGGGGACGCATCGAACACTTTGCCCAACGTTCCGCGATGGACATCGAGAACTTTGGTGAGCGAACCATCGATCTGCTGGTGACCGCCGGAAAGATCACCGACGCCGGCGACGTGTTCTTGTTCGACCCCGAGGAACTTCGCGAATTCGAAGGTTTCGGCGACACGTCGATCGAGAATCTACGGGCTGGCCTCGAAAGCAGCCGCACACGACCGCTTGGCAAAGTCGTATTTGCGTTGGCGATACCTCACGTGGGGGCAACGAACGGCGAAGTGCTCGCCAAGGCGTTCGGGTCGCTTGAAGCGATTGCCAACGCGACACCGGAGCAGATTGCCGCGGTCGATGGCATCGGCCCAATCATTGCCGATAGCGCAGCCGAATGGTTTGCCTCCGATGTTGGCAAGTCGATCGTCGAGAAACTCCACCAGGGTGGTGTTCGTCCGGTCGCTCCTGAAGCGTCGACCCTCGAGCCGACGTTGGCTGGGAAGTCGATCGTGGTGTCTGGCGGGCTCGCCAACTACGGCCGGTCCGACGCCAAGACCGCCATCACCGATCGAGGCGGAAAGGCCCCGGGCTCGGTGTCGAAGAGCACCTTTGCGTTGGTCGTGGGCAATGACCCGGGCGCGTCGAAGGTCACCAAAGCTGAGGAGCTCGGCCTGCCCATCCTCGACGAGGCAGGCTTCGAACACCTCCTCGCAACAGGAGAATTGCCTTCTACGTAACTTCGAAGCACCAGGTGATGGTTTGGGCGTCTTCGCGGTCGATGATCGGCCAGTACGTGGCGACGACGCAGTTCGACTGGGGTGGGAACACGTCGAGCACTTTGCCCTCGCCAGGTCTGAAGAGGAACCGTCCGAGATTGTCCTGAAAGTTCTGCTCCAGCTGATCGGACGGGATCGGAATCGTTCGGCCGTCGCTGGTTTCGATGGTGAGTGCCGCTTCGAATCCGTCAGCGAGGTCGATTCCCACCTGATCGCCGCGGAGAATCTCCGACTCACGCTCCGGGACGAGTGCATCGATCGCCGGGTTGCCGCTCACAGTTCTGTCATCGCTGCTGTCGCCGCCGCTCATTGCTGCGATGACCAGCATGCCAATGCCGAATCCCAACAGCGCGGTGACGATCAACCGTTGCTTCTTAGCCATGTACTGAGGCTACGGCGGATCAGGCACTACCGTTAGACCGTGGCCACCACCTCTTCGACAGCTGGGTCATCAGCCGGCGCCACTCCGGGTGCCGAGCTCGGTGGCAGGTATCGACTCATTCGCGACATCGGTCGCGGTGGGTCTGCCAACGTTTTTGAAGCGATGGACCTGACCCTCGAGCGGCGGGTTGCCGTGAAAGTCTTGCATCGAAACCTGTCGAACGATGCAAAGTTCCTCGAGCGATTTCGAAGTGAGGCCCGGTCGGCGGCCGCGCTGAGCCACCCAAACGTGATGGCGGTGCACGACTGGGGCGAGGACGAGGTGCCATACCTCGTGATGGAGCTGCTCGGTGGCGGTTCCATGAGGTCGATGCTCGATGCGGGCGCGGTGTTGACGCCGTCGCAGACCATCTCGGTTGGTCTCGATGCGTGCAGAGGATTGCACTACGCCCACAGCCAAGATCTTGTCCATCGAGACATCACGCCGGCGAACTTGATCTTTGGCGACGACGCTCGGCTGCGAATCGCCGATTTCGGCCTCGCTCGTGCACTCGCCGAGTCTGGATGGACCGAAACGGGCAAGGATCTCGTGGGGACGGCTCGGTACGCCTCTCCTGAGCAAGCACAAGGGCTGAGGCTCGAGGCGTCGTCCGATGTGTACTCGCTCGGTCTGATTCTGGTGGAGGCGTTGAGCGGCTCGAAGCCATTCTCGGCGGACACGATGCTCGGCACGCTGACTGCACGCGTCGAGTCGGACGTCCCCATCCCTGAAGTGCATGAGCGGCTCGCGGACGTGTTGCGGGGAATGACGCAGCGCGAACCCTCCAAACGTCCCACCTCGTCTGAAGCGGGAATCGCCCTGCTCAAAGCGGCCGAAGGTCTGCCTCGTCCAAAGCGGCTTCCGCTCACGGGCCTACCGGAGCAGACGGTCACCGAAACGCAAGAGTCCGATGATGCGCTGGCTGAGGGGTCGGGCGATGTTGCCGATCCAGATGTCACGGTGCATGACAGCCCCGACAAGACCGTGGTGGCGGGTACACCGGTCGTCCAGGTGTCCGGGGACGAACCGGTTCGACGTTGGCCATGGCTGGTCTTGTCGCTCGCTGCGATCGCCGTTGCGGCCTGGTTCGCATTCGTCCAGATAGGTACCGGCGGTCTGACGTCCGCGGCGGTTCCCGATGTTGTTGGGCTGACCGCCGACGAGGCGGTCGAACGACTGGGCACGACATGGGAACTGGCAGAAAAATTCGATCGGGTCACCGATGTCCCGGCCGGACAGGTGATTCGCTCGGACCCTGCCGCTGGCACATCACTCGAAGAGGGCCAAACGGTCAGCTACTGGGTCTCTCTTGGCCTTCCGCTGATTCGCGTGCCCGAGGCCGATCTGATCGGTCGAAGTCAGGAGCAGGCGATTGCCACGCTCGAAGCCGTACTGCTCACGGTCGGCGAAATAGACGCGGTGAATAGCGAAGAGGTCGGAGCCGGTCTGGTGATGTCGATCGAGGCAGCCGCGCTCGAACTTCCACAAGGAGACCCGGTCAACCTCATCGTTTCGCTCGGCCCACAAGAACGGATCATTCCCGAGGTTGCTCCGGGCACCAACACGGAGTCCTACATCGAAACGCTGGAGAGCATCGGCCTCGGTGTATTGCAGTCGGTCGAATACAGCGACGAAGTGCCCCTTGGACAGTTTGTCGCCATCGACCCACCGCCAGGGACACCCGTCGCGAGAGGCACGCAGATCACCGTGATCATCTCTGACGGCCCTGTGCCCGTGCCCGTGCCCGAAACCAGTGGCCTGGACCTTGGTGATGCTCTCGACCGATTGGATGCTGCGGGGTTGCTGGCGGGCGACCTTTTGGGTTCCGGGAATGCTCGTTGTTCGGTCGTCGGGACCGATCCGCCCGCAGGAGCCGAGTTGCAGCCCGGAGAAGCCGTGGCCATCTTCCTCAGTGATTGTGGAGAGGGCGAGTAGCCTCACTGCGGTGAGCGCATACCCCTTTCTTTCGCCCGAATGGATCGAAGCAGCGCGGTTGATCCGTGCCGACTTCGCCGATCGAATCCCCGACCCGGAAGTTCCCCTCCGGGCAAACGTCACCATTACGGACACGCCGTTCGAGAGCGGTGAGATAGAGGGCTACATCGACTCGAGCGATGGGTCGATTCTGCTCGAACTCGGTCAGCTGGATGAGCCAGAACTCACGGTGACGACCGACTACGGCACGGCTCAAGCGCTCTTCGTCAATCAGGACATGAGCAAGATCATGGAGTCGTTCATGATGGGCAAGATTCTCGTCACCGGTGACGTGACTCGGATGCTTTCACTCACGCCCCCGACGGACCCTGAGCAGATTGCGTTGGGGAACGAGGTCGCGGAGCGCCTGGCCGCGATCACTTCTGACTAGCCTTTCCGGATGGCCGATTCTGACCAACCGCTCACTCGCGACGAGGTCGCCCATGTGGCGAAGCTCGCACTTCTCGATCTGACCGATGACGAGATCGATCTCTTCACCGTCCAACTGGGTGATGTGATTGCTACCGCGCAGGCCATGAATGCCTTGGACCTTGGTGACGTTGCGCCGACCCACCACCCACTGGGTCTGACGAATGTCTTGCGCTCCGACGAGGTGCGGCCGTCACTCGACCGTGACGAGGTGCTCTCGCAAGCACCAGAGGTCGAGGAAGACCGCTTCAAGGTGCCTCCGGCGCTCGGCGAGGACTGACATGTCGATCGCACAACCTGCCGCATTCGGCAACGCTTCTGCAATTGCCGCCGATGTCAGATCCGGGACTCGAACTGCTGCTTCGGTCGTCGATTCGCATCTCGAGCTGATCGACGCAAACGAAGGCGACGTTCATGCCTTCAACCTCGTCCTGGCTGACGATGCGCGAGCCGAGGCCGAGGCAGTTGACGCTCGAATCGCGACCGGAGAGGATGTCGGGCCCCTCGCGGGCGTCCCGGTGGCGTTGAAGGACAACATGTGCACCCGGGGCGTCCCCACCACGTGTTCATCGAAGATTCTCGACGGGTGGAAGCCGCCATACACGGCGACCGTGGTCGATCGGCTTCGAGAAGCGGGCGCGATCGTGATGGGCAAGACAAACCTCGATGAGTTCGCGATGGGCTCGTCGACCGAGAACTCGGCGTTCGGCCCGACACGGAATCCGTGGAACCTCGATCGGGTTCCCGGAGGTTCGAGCGGGGGGAGCGCGGCGGCTGTCGCCGCTGGTTTCGCGCCGATCTCGCTCGGTTCGGACACCGGTGGATCGATTCGTCAACCTGCGTCGTTGTGCGGCGTTGTTGGCGTGAAGCCGACCTACGGTGCGGTGTCGAGGTACGGCTTGATCGCATTTGCGAGCAGCCTCGACCAAATCGGTCCGTTCACGACGACGGTTGCCGACTCCGCACTCGTGTATGAGGTGCTCGCCGGTCAGGATCCGCTCGATTCGACCTCTGCTCCGCAGCCCGCACTGCCCGTCTCGTCGAAGCTGGCCGAGGGTGTTGAGGGTCTTCGCGTTGGAATCATCACCGAGATGGCCGGCGGAGTGATCGAAGGAATCTCTGAAGATGTGCTTCGTCGGTTGCGCGCGGCAGCCGATGCGCTCAGCGCTGCTGGTGCCATCGTCGACGAGGTCTCCGTGCCGTCGACCGTGTTTGGGCTGCCCGCCTATTACATGATCGCCCCAGCTGAAGCATCGTCGAATCTTGCTCGTTTCGATGGTGTGCGTTACGGCCTGCGAGCCGATGGCTCGAACACCGCCGCAATGAACATGGCCACCCGGACCGCGGGGTTTGGCCCGGAGGTGAAGCGACGCATCATGCTTGGAACCTATGCACTGTCTGCGGGCTACCGGGATGCCTTCTACGGCAAATCGCAACAGATTCGAACAAAGATCATCGAGGACTTCGACAACGCGTACGAGAGCTTCGATGTCCTGCTCACGCCGACCGCGCCCGGAACGGCGTTCGCCCTGGGCGACAAGACTGCTGATCCACTGACCATGTACTTGAACGATGTGTGCACGATCCCGTCGAACCTCTCCGGACAGCCTGCGATTTCGGTGCCCTTCGGCGAGGGTGATGACGGGCTACCCGTTGGCGTGCAGGTGCTTGCGCCGCTCATGGGTGAGGTCGTGATGTATCAGGTGGCAGCCGAACTCGAACGTGCGGCCGGAGGTGCTTCATGAGTGTCACGGCAAGCGGTGCCGGCGAGTTCGCGCTGGCCCATCGTCAGCCCGACGTCTTCGACGAGGCCTTCCTCGAGCACAAGGACGACTGGGACATCATCGTTGGACTCGAGGTGCACGTTGAGCTCTCGACCGCATCGAAACTGTTCTGTGGATGTGCCAATGCGTTTGGCTCTCAGCCGAATACCAATGTGTGTCCCACGTGTTTGGGTCTACCCGGCTCGTTGCCGGTCATGAATGAAAAGGCCGTGACCGATGCGATGCGTCTCGGACGTGCGCTCAACTGCACCGTCCAACCGTCGGTCATGGCGCGTAAGAACTACTTCTACCCAGACATGCCCAAGGACTTCCAGACGTCGCAGTACGACCAACCAACGAATGCGAATGGCTGGCTCGACCTGACCTCCACGGAGCCCGACGGGAGCGGCGGGCGCAAGCCGATCCGAATCTCGATCCTGCGAGCGCACATCGAAGAGGACACGGGCAAGTCGACCCACGTTGGCGGAGACGGACGAATCTCTTCAGCCCAGTACTCGCTCATCGATTACAACCGCGCCGGTGTCCCGTTGCTCGAGATCGTGACGCAACCCGATTTCCGGACAGCCGAAGAGGCCAAGGATTACGTGGCAGAGTTACGAGGAATCGTGCTGGCACTAGGTGTGAGCGACGCCAAGATGGAGGAAGGCTCGATGCGCGTCGATGCCAACGTCTCGGTGCGCCCCGCTGGATCAGATGAACTTCGCACCCGTTGCGAGATCAAGAACATCAACTCACTGTCGTCACTTGGGCGAGCGATCGTCTACGAGGCGAAGCGCCACATCGACCTCTACGGCTCGGGAGAGCGTCCGATCCAAGAGACCCGTCACTGGGACGAGGAGGCCGGGCGCACACGGCCTGGCCGTTCGAAGGAGAACGAAGAGGACTATCGCTACTTCGCCGAACCAGATCTGACGCCGCTCATCCCGAGCGATGCCGAACTCGCCTCCATCGATGCCGAGATGCCACGGACGCCGGCGCGTTTGCGGGCGCTGCTACAAGAGGCCAACGACGGAACGTACGTCGCTGAATTCGAACTGATCATCGAGCGGGGCGTCGCAGATTTCGCTCTTGATTCCATCGCAGCGGGAGCTGACGCGACACGAGTCGTCGTGCACCTGAACAACAATCTCGCCGACGGCACCGGGCAGCTGACCCCCGAGACGTTCGCCGCGCTGATCCACATGGAAGTGTCGGGCGATCTCTCATCCACGCAGACCAAGGACGTTCTCGCCGAAATGCAGGCCAATGGTGGGGACGCCGCCGCGATCGCTGCGGCGAAGGGCTTCGAGGCCATGGACACGAGTGAGCTCGATGGAATGCTCGACGAGCTCATCGCCAACCATGCTGACGAGTGGGACCGGTTCTGCGGAGATGACGAAGGTGATTCGAAGAAGATGGCCGGGTTCTTCACGGGTCAGATCATGAAGGCAACGCGCGGCCAGGCAGATGGCAAAGTGGTGGCGCAACTGATGCAGTCTCGCCGCGGCTGACTCTTCCCGCGGTCGCAAGGATTTCGAAATTTCAATTAACTACCTCACGCACGGTGCACCTAGCGTCACTGTGCATGGGGTTTAGTGAACTTGAAGTAGAGGTCACGATCGCCGGAGCAGGCGAACGTCGACGCATGTGGGTATCGGCCATTCCCGGCATCCGACCTGGCCGTCGGCTGCGGATTGAGGCGTCCGAGGAATATCAGTGGTGGCGCATCATCGCCGTGGGTCAGCTGCGGCTGCGTGAGGCCACGGCAAGCATCGAACTCGCTCGCTGACACGCGAGCTCATTCGACGCCGGTGACCGCCCAGCGGTTGGATCGGAACCGTATGAGCAGTGCAGTGCCGCGAACGACCATCAGCACCCAGATCGAACCCCACAGCCAGCCGAGACCCAGCCCCAAGGCGGGGACCGCAAGGGCGAGTGGGATGAACACCACGGCTGCCCCAGCCATGGCCCAGGCCAAGAACGCCATGTCGCCCGCGCCGATCAGAATGCCATCGAGCGCGAAGACGATGCCGTTGATTGGTTGCATGAGCGCAAGGTGAACCATCGCCACGATGGCGATCGAGGCGACCGCCGGGTCGTTCGTGAACAGGTGAGGCAGGAACGGCGCACCGACACCGAAGATGACAAGGGCGACCAGGCCGACGCCGACGCCCCACTGCAGCACGCGCCTTCCCGCTGCGTGAGCACCGGCTTCGTCATCCGCGCCGAGGAACCTTCCCATCATCGACTGCCCAGCGATCGCCACTGAGTCGAGCGCGAGTGCCGTGAAGATGAAGAACTGGAAGGCGATCTCGTGTGCGGCGAGGGCTTCGGTCGAGATGCGACTCGCTGCGGCGACGGTCACGGTGAAGGAACCTCGAAGCGCGACGGTGCGAACGAACAAGCTGCCTCCGACTCGAAGCAGCCGAACGATTTCACGAGGGTCCGGCACGAGGCGGACGTCGTGAGACAAAACGTCTCGGCCGATCCACCAGAGGTATGCGCCGGCGCCGAGCCATTGAGCGATCACCGTTGCGAATGCCGACGCACCGATCTTCAGGTCGAATCCGACGATGAGGATCAGCTCGAGTACCAGGTTGAACACTGCGGTGGCCAACGCCACATAGAGCGGACGTGTGGTGTCCTGGAGCCCTCGGAGGTAACCGACGCCGCTGAGCGCAATGAGCATCGCAGGCAGTCCCCAGAGGCTGACGAGTAGGTACGTGCGGGCCTGGGCGAGCACCGCCTCGGCGTTGCCATCGTCCGTCTCGCCGATGAGCCGAAGAATCGGGTTGGCGAACTGCCAGACGAGCAAGCCGAGCACAACGCCCATCGCTGCGGCGAGCCACAACCCCTGCACCGCCTGGTGCGCGGCTCGTTTCGTTTCGCCAGCTCCGAGAAGGCGAGACACCGCGGCCGTCGTGCCATAGGCGAGAAACACCATGACGGCATGAACCGTCAGCAATGTTTGGCCGGCGACGCTCAGGCCAGCGAGTTCGATCGTGCCAAGGAGGTTTCCGACCACCGCGGTGTCGGCCAAGACATACAACGGCTCGGCCACGAGTGCTCCGAGCGCGGGGATTGCGAGTCGGGCGATGTCGCGGTCGAGCAACCGCGTCGATGCATCTCGATCCCTGACCAACCCCACCGGCCCACCCTACGGCTGCGCCTGCTCGAAATTTGAGGGCTGACGGGCCTGATTGGCCCATCAGCCTTCACAGAAGACGCAGGCGGTGGCAAAAATAGTTGGATGTCCTAGTATTTGGCCGGTCGGGATGAGCCGACGAATCACTGGAGGACGTGCATGTTGGATTTTACTGGCGCATCGGTTGTGGTGACCGGCGGCGCATCGGGGTTGGGTTACGGCTGCGCAGCGAAGCTTGCAGCCCATGGCGCCAAGATTCTGGTAGCCGATCTCGACGAAGCGAAGGGCAGCGCTGCCGCCACCGACTTCGGCGGAATGTTCGTGAAGGCTGATGTGGCCGACGAAGAACAAATGCTCGCAGCGATCGTCGCTGCCGAAGAGATGGGCCCACTCCGTGGTGCAGTGAACGCCGCAGGTGTCGGCCACGCGATGCGGACCGTGAACCGAGCAGGCGAACCGTTCGATCTTGCCCAGTTCGAGTTCGTTGTACGAGTCAACCTCATCGGCACCTTCAACTGCACTCGACTCGCCGCTGCGGCGATGTCGAAGACGGAGCCGCTGACCGACGGCGAACGGGGCGCGATTGTCAACTTCGCGTCAGTGGCTGCGTTCGATGGTCAGATCGGCCAGGCTGCCTACTCGGCCACCAAGGCCGGCATTGCCGGAATGACGTTGCCAATCGCCCGTGACCTCAGCTCGATCGGCGTCCGCATCAACACCGTCGCGCCGGGACTCTTCGATACTCCGATCTACGACAAGATGGCCGCCGGAGGTCGCGATCCGCAGGAGTTCAAGGACACCCTGGGACAGAGCGTGCTGTTCCCGAAGCGCCTTGGATACGCCGACGAGCTCGGCACCATGGTCTACGAGCTGCTCACCAACAGCTACATGAACGGCGAAACCATCCGTGTCGATGCAGGCGTACGCCTGCCTCCGAAGTAAGGGGACAGAACAATGGCAGACGAAGTACTCACAGAGATTCGCGGCAAGGTGATGGTCATCACCCTCAACCGCCCCGACGCCATGAATGCCGTCAACCAGGAGTTGGCCCAAGGCTTGGCCGCGGCTGTCGATGAGATGGACGCCAATCCGGACGTTTCCGTAGGCGTGCTCACCGGGAACGGCCGCGGGTTTTGCGCCGGTATGGATCTCAAGGCGTTCGTGCAGGGGAGCTTTCCCGGCATTCCTGGTCGGGGTTTCGGTGGCATCACCGAACAGCCGCCCAAGAAGCCACTGATCGCTGCCGTTGAGGGTTTCGCTCTCGCCGGAGGCTGCGAGCTCGCTCTGGCGTGTGACTTGATCGTCGCATCCGAGGGGGCCAAGTTCGGCATCCCCGAGGCGGGCGTTGGCCTATTCGCCGCGGCTGGTGGCCTGCTTCGTCTGCCACGAGTGCTTCCACAAGCCGTTGCCATGCGGATGGCACTGACGGCTCAGCCGATCCTCGCTGAGGAGGCGCACGGTTACGGCATGGTCACCGAGGTCACTCCGAAGGGCGAAGCGGTCGACAAAGCCATCGAGCTGGCCGAGCAGATCGCAAAGAACGCACCCCTGTCGCTGATGGCCTCCAAGGAGATCATTCGTGAGATGCAGGGTCGCACCGAAGAGGAGTTCTGGGCATTCCAGAAGCAGCACTACGACGTGATCTTCTCGAGTGAGGACGGCAAAGAAGGAGCAACCGCTTTTGCGGAGCGCCGCGAGCCGAACTGGCAAGGCAAGTAATTCCAAACGATCTGGAACCTGGACCGGGTCGGGAACGTCGTAGCGTGCGACGATTTCTCGGCCCGGTCTCGGTCGTTTTGCTGCTCACTCGCGGCTGGCAATGCGCCGAAGGATTGACATGAAGCACGTTCGGCGCGGCGCTGGCCTTCTCGCGATCGCCCTCGCATTTGGCGCATGCGGAAGCTCCGCGCCCACCGTGATGACCGCGGCTGACGACTTGGGCGTGTCGATCGACGATGACATGGTCTACGACCCCGCTGACTCGGTCGAAGACGCCGCCGGAGACGCAGCCGCTCAAGCTGAGGTCGTCGCAGAGTTCAGCGCTCCTCGCGAGCTTGATGTGGTGTTATCTCCCGAGGACGAATCGCTGTGGGCTGCGAACTCGGCAGCGAACATGATTTGGACGGCAGCGGGGATCGATGGTTACGACTATCGACTCGAGAGTCTGACGCCGGATGGCCACGCGCTCTTGCAGGTCGAAGTGCGAAACGGCGAAGTGACGAACCGAATCGCGACGGAGGCGTCATCCAACAAGAATGCGTTCCCCATGTCGAGTCTGTTCGACGGCGTCTACGAGCTCATCCTCGACGAGGGCGATGAGTCGAATCTGTTGAAGGTCGAGTACGACCCTGAGCTTGGCTTTCCGACACGCATCGAGTTCGAGGCGCGGGAAGGCGACGAGGTGTTCACCGGCTGGCTCTCTGCAACTGAATTCCGCAGCGCAGACGACTATCCCGAGGAATGCTCGAGCTTCGGTGTCCAGGTAGCCGACTCACAGGCGGACATGCCTCAGAGTGTCGCCCACACTCGCGAGCTGCTTCTGGGCGCTGCCCGTGACTGCAGCTTCCTCACCCTTGCCAGCGTTGCCTCCGAGGGTGATGGGCAAGTTGAGACATCGTTTGGGGGAAGTGGCGTCGAGCTGATCTGGCAACTTGAGACAGAGGGTGACCCTGTGCTGACCGCGATGGCTGCGTTGCTGAACGGGCCAGCCGCAGAGACCGGGGACGGCTTCGTGTGGCCAGCTGTGTTCGCGGATCCAACCAGCGACTATCTCGGCTGGCGCGTCGGTATTGATCACGACGGCGACTGGGCTTTCTTGATCGCGGGCGATTGATCGGCACGAGCTAGCGAAGCACGGTCGCTGGTGTGGCATGCTCTCGGGATGAGCGCGTTGATGCTCCGCTCCCTGACGTTGAGCGATGAGGTGGAGTTTCGGGCCGCGCACGAGAACATGAGCCAGACCGACGATTGGACCCTTGGTTTGGGCCTCGACGATGGGATGGAATGGGCTGACTACGTCGGGCTCCTCGAAAAGTACCGGTTGGGCGTTGATCTTCCAGCAAATCTGGTGCGAGCTGCCTTTCTCGTGGCCGACGTCGATGGTGTGATCGTTGGACGTTCGTCGATCCGCTTTTCCCTGAATGAGTTCCTGCTCCATGAAGGTGGGCACATTGGCTATGGCGTGCTGGCCGCCCATCGGAACAACGGTTATGCCACAGAAATCCTCCGACAGTCGCTGACTATCTCCCGATGTGAAGGAGTCGACCCCGCGTTGCTTTGCTGCGATGACAACAACATCGCGTCGGTCGTGGTGATCGAACGCTGTGGTGGGCGCCTCGAGAACGTCGTCGAAGGTGATGGTGGAGCGGTGCGGCGGTACTGGGTCTAGGACCGCCCAGTCAGCAGGCTTCGGACAGTTGCGCAGGCGCCGGGGCGCTTGTCAACAACTCGAACGCTGGCGCCCATGTCTGGCAGGACATCTCGTCGAAGTCGACGAAAAGGACCGACGGGTCGAGCAGCGCCCAGGTGACCAGATCTGCAGCTCGCTCGGTGCCTCGGGCGTTCCAACTGTCGGCGGCGAGATCCCACGAGGCGGAACCGCTGAACTCGACGAATGCGTCTCGCCGAGCATCGTCGACGTTGATCTTTGCCCACGCGTGAGCGAGCTCGTGCATGAGGGCTTGTTCCTGCAGCAGCAGCTCGACCATCGGATCCTCGTGGCTCCAGCAGACCCGAACCCGTGCGACCCCATCCTCGACGGTGGAGAGGCCGAGGTTTCCGTTGCACGCCTCAATGGAGTCATGGAAGCTCGGCACGACATGGGTGGGAGCAGCCATGCCAGCCGTCGAGAATCGGTCGAAACTCGCTGACACGAGTTCGCTTTGAGCTGCGCTGAGTGGGAGCGCCTCGCCGAGCGAGCCGATGGCAGCCGTAGGCGCGGGTTGCGGATCCTCGGCTCCGTTGCTTTCGTACACACCGCCAGAGGCCCAGAGCGTCAAGAAGGTGGTGAAGAGGGTGAGCAGCGAGCGTGCGGTCCAGGTCATGCCCGCACGTTGAATGGGCGAACTTTGGTCGCCCTTCGGTCGACTTCAGCGCGACTTATGTCCGAGCCAGATCATCGCCAGGACCGTTGAGAAATCAACGGTTTCGGGAATGGTGATCGAACTCGCGCCCGCCGACCTAAGTCGCACCAAAGTCGCTCCTGCGACAGTGCTCTAGGCGAACACGGCCACTACGGTCTCGAAAGGCATGGCACACATGGAATATGGGGTTTTGGGTCGACTCGAGGTCCGCCGAGACGGCGAACCCGTCGACCTCGGCGCCCACAGGCAGCGCACGTTGCTCGCCGTCCTCCTGACCAAGCCGAACGGCGTTGTGTCGATCGACCAGATCATCCATGCCTTGTGGGGCGACGACGGCGAGGGGGAGAAGCAGAACGCCCTTTGGGTGTACATCTCCGGGTTGCGAAAGGCCCTCGAACCAGAGCGCGAGAAACGTACCGACGGCACCGTCCTGCTCACTCGATCGCCTGGTTACGTGGTCGCAACGACCGACGGCGATGTGGTTGATTCGGTGCGATTCGAGGAACTCGTTGCAGAAGGCCGCTCGCTGGCTGAAACCGATCCTGCCGCTGCCTCACTCGTCCTCGGTGAAGCGTTGGCTCTGTGGCGTGGAAAACCCTACGAAGAGTTCACCTTTGACGATTTCTTTCGAGATGAGATCGACCGTCTGGAAGGCCTTCGCTTGGAAGCCGTCGAGGCGAGAGTCGACGCTGATCTCAAGCGCGGCATGTCGCGCGAACTTGTCTCAGAGCTCGAGGGACTCGTGCGCGAAAACCCGCTCCGCGAGCGGCTGACGGGTCAGCTGATGCTCGCGCTCTATCGGTCAGGCAGGCAAGCGGAGGCTCTGCGAGCGTTCGGCGCCTTGCGGACGCGCCTCGGTGAGGAGCTTGGCATTGAGCCGTCCACGTCGATCCAGCGTCTCGAAGAGCAGATCGTCACAGCTGATGTCGCCTTGGAGACCATTTCTGGAGCCGCGCTCGCCGGATCTGAAGCCCAGCCAGGGCTCGCCGTACGCGGTTACGAACTCCGCGAACAGATTGGCGAGGGTGCGTTCGGCATTGCCTATCGCGCCTACCAACCCTCGGTCGGCCGTGAGGTAGCCATCAAGGTGATCCGGCCCGAGTACGCCGATGACCCGGCGTTCATTCGTCGCTTCGAGGCCGAGGCTCAACTCGTCGCTCGTCTCGAGCATCCGCACATCGTGCCCTTGTATGACTATTGGCGTGAGCCAGGCGCGGCCTACTTGGTGATGCGCCTGATGCGGGGCGGCAGTCTCGACCATGTCCTCGAAAGCAGCGCGCTCACCTCCGATCATGCGCTTCAAGTCGCCGAGCAGATGGCAGGTGCACTGCAAACGGCGCACGCACACGAGGTAGTGCATCGAGACATCAAGCCCTCGAACATCCTCATCGATGATGACGGCAACGCGTATCTGTCCGACTTCGGCATCGCAGTCGGGCAAGATGGCGGATCGTCATCGGCCCCGTCGATCTCCGGCACACTGGCCGCGCCGTATGCCTCTCCCGAACAACTTGCCAACGGCGAGGTGTCTCCTGCGTCCGACGTCTACAGCTTGGCGGTCGTATTGGCTCAGGCGCTCACCGGTTTGCGTGGTGACGTTCCCAAGATTCGTGGCGCGTTGGATTCGGCACTTGTCGATGTGATCGACAAGGCCACCGATGCGGTGCTTGCCCACCGGTATCAGGATGCAGCTGCGTTCGCTGATGACTTCCGGCGGAGTCTCGGACGCGCGGAGAAGGTGGAAAGTGAGGCGCGACCCCGTGTAGAGGTGGAGAACCCGTACAAGGGGCTGCGCGCGTTCGACTCGTCCGATGCCAAGCAGTTCTTCGGACGCGAACGTCTTGTCGACCGGTTGGTCTCGAGCCTGGGTGAGCCTGGTGTGAAGGGCCGCTTTGTGGCGTTGGTTGGGCCAAGTGGCAGTGGCAAGTCGAGCGTCATCAAGGCGGGATTGGTTCCTGCAATCGTCGATGGCGCACTGCCCACATCCGAGCGCTGGTTCGTCGCCCAAATGCTCCCCGCGCCGCATCCGTTCGAAGAGCTCGAGTCGGCGCTTCTCTCCATCGCAGTGAATTCGCCGGCGCTGCTGCTCGAACGGTTGACCGCAGATGATGCCGGACTTCGTTCGGTCATGGACCAGATCCTGCCCGATGACGATTCGCAACTCGTTCTGCTCATCGACCAGTTCGAAGAACTGTTCACGCAAGTCGATGTGGACGTGGCGGATCGGTTTATCGACCTACTCGTCGCTGCCGTCAAAGCACCCAAGAGCCGACTTCGAATCGTCGTGACCTTGCGCGCGGACTTCTACGACCGTCCGCTGCGACACCGGGCGCTCGGCGAGTTATTGCGCGATGGCACCGAGGTGATCTCGCCGATGACCTCGGACGAACTCGAACGTTCGATCTCCGGGCCCGCAGAGCAGTCCGGCGTGCTGTTCGAGCCGTCCCTCGTGGCTCGGCTCATCGCCGACGTATCGGACCGCCCCAGTGTCCTTCCGTTACTCCAGTACACGCTCACAGAACTCTTCGACGGCCGCTCGACGTCGAGGATTACTGCCACGGCCTACGACGAGCTCGGCGGTGTGTCAGGCGCCCTGGTGAAGCGTGCCGAGGGATTGCTGGCTGGAATGCCGGTGTCGGCGCAGGAGGCCGCACGCCTGGTGTTCTTGCGGTTGGTGACGCTCGGAGAGGGATCCGAGGACACCCGACGACGAATCCTCCAGAGCGAACTCGAGTCGCTTCCTGTTGCTCCTGCAGATCTGCGAGTTGTGCTCGATACGTTTGGCCGCCATCGGCTCTTGAGCCTCGACCGAGACCCGGTGAGTCGTGGCCCATCAGTCGAGATTGCACACGAAACCATGCTCACCGAATGGACGCGGCTACGTCGCTGGATCGAGAGCTCGCGGGACGACCTGCGGAATCAGCGCCGCCTCACCGAGGCAATGGGGGAGTGGGCAGCGTCTGGCCAGAGTGACGACTATCTGCTCCGCGGCGGTCGGCTCGAACAGTTGCACGGCTGGGCGTCGTCGACATCGCTGCCTCTGTCTGTTCCCGAACAATCGTTTCTCGACGAGAGCGTGGTCGAACGCGGCCGGGTTGAAGAGGGCGAGAGAGAACGCGAGCAACGGGCCATCGATGCCGAGCTACGGGCGAGTCATCGTGCGCGCCAACTCGTCGGCTCCGGTGTGCTCGGCGTGCTGGTTGCCGCACTGGCGGTGTTCGGCTTCGTGCAATGGCAATCAGCCGAGGATGGTCGTTCGTCGGCGGAGGCTGCAAGAACCGATGCAGAGATCGCACGTGCTGCCACCGAGGAGGCAAAGGCCGACAGCGACCACCTGATCCTCGCTGCAGAGTTGGTGACGGCGTCGGAGGCAATTCTCGACGAAGATCCCGAGCTGGCGCTCCTTCTCGCAGGGGAAGCAGTCCGCGAGACGGCAAGCCTCGGGTACGCGACCGAAGATGCGGTCGACTCGTTGCACTGGGCGTTGCAGCGACTGGGCGTGCAGTATCCGGTGGGCCCCGAAGCTGCGTTCGCCGTCCGGTCGGGCCCGACCGGACTATCAGGCGTCTTTGTCCTGCCGCCAGCAGACCTCGTGGCGCTCGCCGAGTCTTCCACCGAGCGTCGGCTGACGAATGGTGAGTGTCAGGCCACAATCGGGCGTGACTGCCCCGACTCTCCTGAGATGCCGAGCGATACTCCGCTTCGTTTCGGAACCGAGAACTACGGCGTGGTGATTCCAGAGGTATTGGCAGAGTCGCCAAACTTCGGTGCGGGACCTCTCGCCGGAACGCGAGTCAGCTTTGCGGCGAGTAGTGCGCTTGCTTCAGCTGATGGCCTCGAGGCAGAGCTGGATCGTTTCACGCAGGTCACCGGTATCGAAATCACGATCGTTCCGAATGAGGACTTCCAGGCAACGACCGCAATGACGGCGGGAACGGTCGCCAACTTCCCCGATGTCGCTTCGAGCTACTACCTGCCCGAACCATGGGCGCAGTCTCGTGTGCTCGACCTTGGCGTGTTTATCGATACCGATGTCCTTCGGTCCGACTTTGGTGAGTACCTCGTAGAGCTGTCCACAAGGGATGTCGATGGAGCGAGCGAGCTCCAGGTGATCCCAGCGTTCGGCGTGGCCAAGGATCTCGTGTTCTACGCGAAACCAGCATTCGAAGAAGCTGGCTACGAGATCCCCGAGACCTGGGACGAGCTCGTTGCCCTCTCGACGCGGATGGTCACCGATGGGCGAACACCGTTCTGTTTTCAGTGGGAAGCCGGCTTTGCGAGCGGCTTTCCGGGGTCCGACTTTTTAGAAGCCATGCTTGTTCGCGTTGGTGGCGTAGACGTCTACGACGATCTGACGTCGGGGGACCTGTCGTTTGCGAGCCCTGAAGTTGTTGCCGCGGCAACGCGCGGGGAAGACCTGCTGTTCGGGCCTGGTTTCGTTCGCGGCGGCGCGGAGTCGATCAGCTCGGAGTCTTGGGGATCGCCGATGGGGAATCTACTCGAGACCAACTCGTTCACTGGTGAGTCCGGACCACAGTGCATGATGGTCGTGCATCAGGGGCAGATGGTCGAGTTTCTGGGAGCCGATACGGAGTTTGGGTCAGCCGGGCTGCTCGGCGTCGATGTCGACGTCTTCGCACTTCCGCAGGTGGACGCGAGCAGGCCGGCGGTTGTCTCTGGCGGGGGTGGCTTGACAGCCGGACTAGCCGACAGGCCGGAGGTCCGAGCCCTTCTTCGTTTCATAGCGTCACCAAGTTGGGGGGAGGTGTGGGCGGAGACGGATGCGAACGATGCCTTCTTCTCGCTGAATCAGCGCTTCGATACCTCGGCCTACGAGGGGCAACGCGAGCAGTCAGATTTCAACGTTCGACAGCGAATTCACGAGATCTCACGGGCCGCGATCGAGGCAGGAACGTGGCGGTACGACCTTTCTGACCAGATGCCGGCAGGTTTTGGCGTGTGGACCGAAGACTTCAAGCCGGGCACCATCTGGCAGGGCATGCTCGACTGGGTCGATCAGAAGAAACCGATCGAGGAGATCCTGATCGACATCGAGGCTCAGCGCACGGCTCTTGGAGTTGACGCGGGGTGACAGGCCATGGTGGTCGACTTCCGAGGCGACGCTGTCACTGAACCTACAAATCCCAGAGACTTGCTTCGAAATTCATGGGCTGAGGGCGGCCAGCCGCGTATGGTTCAGACATGAGTAATCAACACATGACGCTGTACTTCAACCCTGGTTGAGGCAAGGCCAGAGGGGCGGTCGCCCTTCTCGAAGAACGCAATGTCGATTTCACCGTGGTCGAGTACCTGAAAACTCCACTCGATGAAGCGACTCTGCGAGATATCAACGCCAAACTCACCGACAGCACTGCGGACATGGTCCGCAAGGACAGCCACTTCGCTGAGCTCGGTCTTAACGCCGAGGACTACACGACCGAGGACGAAGTCGTCGCTCTTCTGCTCGAACATCCAAAGCTCATGCAGCGGCCGATCGCCGTCGTGGGTGACCGTGCAGTCATCGGTCGTCCATCAGAGCGAGTATTCGAAGTTCTCGACTCCTAGGTCGGCGGTCCGAAGCCGCCGCCACCGGGAGTCTCGATCTCGAAGCGGTCACCTGGTCGAACCGTGGTCTGCGCCGTCGCACCGAATTGGGTGATGGTTCCATCTGCCGCGATCTTGCGATTGTGACCAACTGCGCCAGGTAGACCTCCGGCCATGCCATAGGGGGGCACTTGGCGATGGCCCGAGAGCACGTTGATCTCCATCGCCTCGTCGAAACGAACTCTGCGCACGACACCGTCCCCACCCCGGTTCGTTCCGGCGCCCCCTGAACCGCGCCTTATGTGGAACGTCTCCAGATGTACGGGGTAGCGCCACTCGAGTACCTCGGGGTCGGTGAGCCGAGAGTTGGTCATGTGGGTGTGGACGGCATCACAACCAGGGCTCGTGGCGCTTGCTCCGGCACCGCCGCAAATCGTCTCGTAGTACTGGTGTGTGTCGTTGCCCCAGATGAAGTTGTTCATCGTGCCCTGCGATTCGGCGAGCACCCCGACGGCACCGAAGAGCGTGTCGACGATCAGCTGGCTGGTTTCGACGTTGCCTGAAATCACTGCGGCGGGATAGCTGGGGTTGATCATGCTCTCATCCGGAAGGATGACCCGAAGCGGTTTCATACACCCGGCGTTGAGCGGAATGTCATCGTCCACCAGGCACCGGAAGACGTAGAGCACGGCCGCATGAGCGATCGCCGAAGGAGCATTGAAGTTGCCGGGGTGTGTGTCGCTCGTGCCGGTGAAGTCGATCGTCGCGGATCGCTTCAACTTGTCGACCGTGATCTCGACCTGAACCCTGTGGCCATCGTCCATCATGGCGGTGAACGAGCTGTCGCTGAGCGCATCGATCACTCGACGAACCGACTCTTCTGCGTTGTCCTGGACATGCAGCATGTAGGCGTGCACGACTTCGAGACCGTAGTGGTCGATGACGCGTTGGAGCTCGCTCGTTCCCTTCTCACACGCAGCAACCTGTGCTTTGAGATCGGCGATGTTCTGCCCCGGGTTACGCGCAGGATACGGCCCGGAGGTGAGAAGGGCGTGTATGTGCTCATCGAGGAACCGGCCTTCGGAAACCAGAAGTTCATTGTCGAGGAGGATGCCTTCCTCGTCGACCGAGGTGGAGTTGGCGGGCGCCGAGCCTGGAACGGTTCCACCGATGTCGGCGTGGTGACCCCTCGACGCGACGTAGAAGATCACCGTTACCTCGGCGTCGTCGAACACGGGCTTGATCACGGTGATGTCGGGGAGGTGGGTGCCGCCGTTGTACGGGGCGTTCATCACATAGACCTGGCCCGGTTCCATGACCGGGTTCTGGCGGATGATCGACTTGATGGACTCGCTCATCGAGCCCAGATGCACGGGCATGTGCGGTGCGTTCGCGATCAGGTCGCCCCAGGGGTCGAAGATCGCACAGGAGAAGTCGAGCCGCTCCTTGATATTCACTGACGCAGCTGTGTTCTCGAGCACCACGCCCATCTGCTCGGCGATGTTCATGAAGAGGTTGTTGAAGATCTCGAGCTGTACCGGGTCGACAGTCGTACCGATCGCTACCTGGCTCGGAAGTGGCACGACTCGTTCGAGAACCAGATCGCCATTGGGCGTTGCCGTGGCCTGCCAGCCCGGCTCGACCACGGTTGTACCCGTCGGTTCGACAAGTACGGCAGGTCCATCGACAGGGTGGCCTGAAGGGAGCTGTGCCCGTTCGATGAACGGTGTGATTTCTCGAGAGCCAGCCATCACAACTGGCATCGACGACAACGGTGCCAACATGGTCGAAGCGGGCACTGGACTCGAAGGTTCGCTGGCATGACCGTCGTCGGACGTTCCTATGGTCTCCAGCTGCATCGACTCGACGATCAGCTGCTTGTCCGACACGAACCCGAAGCGCGCTCGGTGTGTGGTCTCGAAGGCGGCCTGCACATCAGTCGCCGTACCCGCATCGACCAGGAGGGCAGTGTCGGATCCGTCGTAGCGAAGGTTGAGTCGTCGAACCGAGCTGATCCGATCTGTCGGAACTCCCTGGACGCGTACCGCTGAAGCGCCGTCTGCCTCGAGTCGCGTCCACCGCGTGCTCAGCTCGTCGAGCGCAGCGTCGGAGAGCGGCGCTTCGACCGAACTGTCGGCGACATGGCGAACATCGGCAAGCCCGATGCCCACTGCGGACAGCACCCCTGCGTGTGGATGGATATGGACCCGACCGATGCCCAATCGGTCGGCGACGAGACACGCGTGTTGACCTCCAGCGCCGCCGAAGCAGACGAGCGTGTAGCTCGTGACGTCGTAGCCGCGTTGCACAGAAATCTTCTTGATCGCGTTGGACATGTTCTCGACGGCGATCGACAGAAAGCCCTCGGCGAGCGACTCCGGTGACTGGGGAATGCCCGTGGTCGCCGACACCTCTTGGGCCAGAGCAGCGAATCGTTCTCGGACCACGATCTCGTCGAGTGGTTGATCACCCGACGGCCCGAATACGTGGGGAAAGAACTCTGGCTGGAGCTTGCCGAGAAGCACATTGCAGTCGGTGATGGCAAGCGGTCCGCCGTTTCCGTAACACGCTGGGCCGGGGTCGGCCCCAGCCGAGTCGGGCCCGACGCGTAGCCGGCTGCCATCGAAGTGCAGAATCGATCCGCCACCAGCTGCAACCGTGTGGATGTGGATCATCGGTGCGCGAACCCGGACGCCCGCCACCTCGGTCTCGTGGGTTCGTTCGAGCTCGCCCGCATAGTGCGAGACGTCTGTCGATGTGCCGCCCATGTCGAAGCCGATCAGACGATCAAATCCAGCAGCGCCTGCGGTGCGAACCATGCCGACGACGCCTCCAGCTGGGCCCGACAACAGCGCGTCCTTGCCTTGGAAGTGGTGAGCGTCGGTGAGCCCACCATTGGATTGCATGAACATGAGACGAGGGCCCGCACCGTTCGGGCGCAACTGCGCATGCACCTGGTTGACGTATCGGCGCAGGATAGGGGAGAGGTACGCATCGACGATCGTCGTGTCGCCACGCGACACGAGCTTCATGAGCGGGCTGACTTCGTGGCCAACCGAAACCTGGCTGAAGCCAAGTTCACGGGCGATGGTCGCGAGTTGTGCCTCGTGGTCGGTGTGTCGATAGCCGTGCAACAACGAGATTGCGACCGAATCGATACCGGTCGTTCGAGCTTCGAGCAGCGCGGCGCGCGCTGCAGCGACATCGAGCGGTGCGAGCACCTCACCGTGAGCCGAAATGCGTTCATCGACCTCGATGACCTGGGTGTACAACATCTCGGGAAGAACGATGTCGAGCGCAAAGAGCTCAGGTCGCGCCTGGTAACCAATGCGAAGTGCGTCGGCGAACCCTCGTGTTGTGACGAGAAGCGTGGGTTCGCCTGCTCGTTCGAGTAGCGCATTCGTCGCCACCGTCGTGCCCATCTTCACCGACTCGATGAGGTCGGCGGGAAGTGTTTCATCGGCAGCGAGACCGAGGAGGTCGCGGATCCCTTGGAACGCCGCATCGGTGTATTGGCGAGGATTCTCCGACAGCAACTTGTGAGTCACCATCGAACCATCGGGCGTGCGGGCGACGATGTCGGTGAACGTCCCGCCGCGATCGATCCAGAACTGCCAACCTGCCGTCATCGTCAGAACTCCCGGAACAATCGGCCGTAGCCGTCGAGGTGGTCATCGACGCCAGCGAGCCGCAGACAGTGCCACATCATGGCCTGATTGCTCGCCACAACAGGTTTGCCGGTGGCGGCTTCGATCTCGTCGATCACGTCGATGGTCCGCAGTGCCCCGCAGCTGACGAATATCGCTTCGGCATCGGGGCGGTCAACGCTGATCGCGAAATCGCGGATGTAGTCCGGGGTGACCCGCACCATGTCCGCGTCGTCCGTGATGTTGAGTCCCACGATGTCGAGGACGTCGTACCCGAGGTCGGTCATGTAGTCGGCTTCGATGGCGTTCACCTCGTCGAGATACGGGGTGGCGACCACGACGCGTTTGGTGTTGAGGACCTCGAGCGCCGCAAACACTCCGGACACGAGCGTCGTTGGAATCGTTTTGGGATTGCCCTTGGCCAGTTCGCTGCGGACGTTGTCTTCGCCCATCACGACACTCCCGGAGGTGCAGGCGTAACACAGCACGTCGAGTCCAGCCTCAGGAGCAAGCAGTGCCGCTGCCGTGCTCATATCACCGATCATCTCTGCCAGGTTCGCGGCAGTCACCTGGTTGGGCATCGTCGCTCGGGTGAAATGGACGCCAACACCTTCGGGCGCGAGCCGCATCATGTCGCTCTCGATCGTTTGCTCCATCGACAGGAGCACGAATCCAAGCTTGGCCCGATGATGCCGACCCGCGTCGAACTCGATTCCCGGTCGCATCAGGTGTGCGTTGTGCAGCGAGGTCATCGGATCACCAGATCGGTGCTAGATCGACTGAGCCGTTCGCAACCGTCCTCGGTGACCACCACCGAATGCCCCAGGTTCATCGCCCGACCGCTGTCGAGGTCAACGATGATCATGTGCAGGAAGTACACCTGATTCACGTCGAGGGTGAGGGGGTTGTCTTTGTAGAACATCGGCCAGTCCACCCAGATCGGCGCGTACACGGCGCCCATCCCGTATCCGCAGGCGTTGAGCCGGTGCTTTCGATAACCAGCGTCGTCCAGCACCTCGGCGTGTGCTCGGAACACAGCGTCCATGGTGGCACCGGGGCGAATCGTCGCCTCGCAGGCCGAGAGCGCCTCATCACAGGCCGCGTGCATTGCGACATGATCGGGGGATGGGTCGCCGGTCAGAAGGGTTCGCATCATTGCTGCGTGATATCTACGTTGCACGCCGCACCATTCGAGAGTGAGCTGGTCATGTTCGTCGAGGGTGCGACGCCCAGACGTGTAGCGCACCATCAAGGCTGCGGGGCCAGACCCGATGATGATTTCGTTGCCGGCGTAGTCGCCCCCGCCCCGGAGAATTGCGTCTTGCATGTCGGCCAAGATGTCCGCTTCGGACGCTCCGTGAGCCGCCCGGGCGACAGCTGCATCCCATGCATCATCTGCGAGCTCGGCGGCGCGACGCACGTACACCAGCTCTTCGTCGCTCTTCGTCCGGCGCAGCTCCTGGATCGACGACGAGGAGTCCGTCCAGGTGGCGAAACCATCGAGCTCGGCTTCGAGCAAGCGCCAGTTCGATGCCTTCAGACCATACGAGTCCAGCTCGATGCCCACGTGCGCGCCTTCCAAGCCCAGGTCGGCCAGCATCGCTCGGAGATCCATCGCCGGGTTCATGCCCTCGACGTCGGTCCAGATACGAATGTCTTCGATATTTGACGTGTAGAGCGCTGTCGCCCGATCGGGCGCCCGAGTGAGAAGTGAGACCTGGCCGTCTGCTCGGAGCACAAGACACTGGAACATCGAGAATCCGAACGTGTCGTAGCCAGTGAGCCAATACATCGACTCCTGCTTGAACATCAGCAGTGCATCGAGCTTCGCATCGGCAAGGGAGCGAAGAGCCAACTGCTTTCGGCGCTGCATCTCAGAGGCGGTGAAGTGAACCGGCATGCGCCGACGCTATGCCGAGATGCGCTTCGTGGAGGAGTCAGGGGTGTGGACGATCGCCAACGCGCTCCAGCGGAGCCAGCCACTTCTGATCGATCCAGAATCCGCCGAACGGCAGCGAACCGATGATCATGGCGGTGAGCGCTCGAACCCAAGGCCACCCGAGTTCGTTCCTGCGCCAAACAAGGAACCCCACGAATACGAGATAGAGGGTTCCGTGGATCGGTCCGAGGATGGTGACGCCAACGTCGGATCCGCCCGTCCACTTGACGATCGTGGCAATCAGCAAGGCGAGATACGAGACGGCCTCGGTGATCGATACGGCGCGTAGCTCTCGAATCATGCCGACTGTCTATCGGACTTCGCCGCTAATCCTCGGTAAGACTGTCGCGATGACTCCCTCGGACCTTCTACCGACGCACCTCATTTTCGACTGCGACGGCGTGCTGGTCGACAGCGAAGCGATCGCGATCGATGTCGAGTCTCGACTTCTGACGGAAGCGGGGTTTTCGATCACCCCGAGCGAGATAGCGGACCGATTCGTAGGGCTCAGCTATGCGTCGATGCTCAGCGGGCTCGAGGAGCAGTTCGGACGGCCACTGCCCGTTGGGCTGATCCCGCGCATCGAGCAGGTGGTGCGCGATGAATTCCCAGATCGTCTCGTCGCAGTCGACGGTATCGCGGGCGTCCTGGCTCGGTCAGCGCTGCCACGAGCGGTGGCGTCGAGCAGCGATCTCGATCGGGTTCATCAATCGCTCGGGCTCACGGCGCTCGATCACCACTTTGACGATGCGCTCGTCTTTTCTGCGCAGATGGTCGACCGGGGAAAGCCTGCTCCCGACCTCTTCCTTCTCGCTGCCGAGCGGCTTGGCGCCGATCCCGCTCGCTGCCTCGTGATCGAGGACAGTCCGCATGGGGTCACGGCTGCTCTTGCCGCGGGAATGGGGGTCGTTGGACTGCTCGCCGGGTCGCACGCCGGACCGTCGCTTGGTGAACGCCTTCGAGCGTCAGGAGCGACGCACATCGCAGAATCGTCAGAAGAGCTCAACGTGTTACTCGGACACGACGACTGACGACCGGCTACAACGGTGGGCATGAGTCTCGATCGGAACAAGGGACACCTGCTGGCACTCCATGTCAACGACGACGCCGAGCCCTGGCGCAGAGCGGGATTCTCGGTGGTTGACGATGCGGTCGTTCTCGAAGATGTGATCGTGTTCTTGATTGGGGCGGGCGGCGGGGATCGCGGAATAGCTGCGTGGTCGCTGCAGGGTGTTGCCAGTCACGTCGATGGCCTGGAATCGATCCCACATCCGCTTCGTGCGAGAAGTCATACCTCAGCAGATCATCCGAACGGCGTTGCGTCGATCGATCACCTGGTCGTGCAGACGGCAGACTTCGGACGAACGATTCCTGCACTCGAATCGGTCGGACTCGAGCTTCGGAGGACACGCACATTCGACTTCGGCGGCACCCAACAGCAACAGTCGTTCTTCTGGCTTGGGTCGACGATTTTGGAAGTGGTGGGCCCCGCAGTTCCGCCCGAAGATGCCGAGGCGTCGGCGGCCTTTTGGGGTCTGGCTCTGACGTGCCCCGACTTGGATGCAACGGTTGAGCATCTCGGCGTCTCAGCGACGCCCGTCAAACCGGCCGTACAGCGAGGACGTTTCATCTCGACGCTCAAAACACGCGAGTTCGACATCTCGGTGCCGATCGCCCTGATGAGTCCACATGTCAGCCGAGAGGTAACAGGTTGAGTCAGATGACGGTGTCGGTGCCGTTTCCTCCGCGCGCATCGTCTTGGCCCGGACCGCTGTTCACGAGGTCGTTGCCCGGACCGCCACGCATCCAATCGCGGCCCTGGTAGCCATAGAGGCGGTCGGCGCCCGGGCCACCCTGCATCCGATCCCACCGGGTTGACCCATGGATCGTGTCGTTGCCGATGCCGCCGAAGTTGCGGCCGCCGGCGGTGTCGAACCGCTCGCTCTCTCGTTGTCCATCAGCGGCATACAACGTGTCGTTGCCCTGTGCCCCGAACAACACATCGAATCCCTGACCGCCGATGATCGTGTCGTTCCCTTTGCCGCCGCAGATCACGTCGTCGCCGGCCAACCCGCGAATGATGTCGTTGCCTTGCAGGCCAGCAATGACGTCGGGTCCGTTTGTGCCGGTGAGAACGTCGTCGCCGGGAGTACCGACAACCGTGGCGATGCGTCCGTCGCAGATGACCTCGGGAAGTGGGCCCCCGATTCGATTCGTCGACTGCACGGTCTGCAAGTCGTTCGGAGATTGGCTCGACCAGGACACGTTGTCGATGACGAGGCCTTCGGACGGAAGGTCGAGGTGCAGGTGGGGGCCGCTCGAGAACTGTTGGCAGCTCTCACCATCCACGGGCACGATTCGGCCGGGGAAGATTCGCCCGAGCAGCTCACCTTGGTTTACGGGAGTCCAGTCTGATGTCAACCAGGTGGGCAACGAGGACTCTTGGATATGGAGGAGCGTGAACACGCCGGTGTAGCCGTCGATCCGATGAGCGATCATCGACGCACCTGAGCTGTTGGTGCAAACGAGCCGTGCATCGCCATCACCCATGGCCAGGACCGCGAAGTTGGGGTCACCGTTGCCGGCTCCGAAGTCGAAAGCGATCGCTCCGTTGGTCGGGTGTTCCTGACCGTTGCCGTACGTTTCGTCGGCATAAACGACGACGGTGCCGGCCTCCATTGGGAGCCTCAAGGTCTGCTGTGCCTGCGCTGTTGCGGTCGCGGTAGCAGTGGCGAGCAAGGTGATGACGACGAAGAGCAGCAGTCGGCTCTTGCCGCCTCGAGGCGAACTGATCTGGGAGGGCATCGAGAAACGGTAGCTCGCTGAGGTGGCCCACATACGTCTGCTTCGTCGGGAACCTCCGCCAGAAACTTGAACCGTGGTCCGGCACAACCCGCGGCTAACGTCGGGCGGGTCTCTTGGGGAGTGCAGATGGCACGGACATCGGTCGAAATCGCGACATCTCTCGACATGGCGTGGATGACGCTTCAGCAGCTGCCGACCTGGGAGGGTGTCGCGGGCATAGAAGACCTGCGTGACCCACACCACGATTCGATCGGCAACCTGATGGCCTTCCGATTCGCCATGGACACTGCGGTGGGCCGAGTGGATGGACGCGCGCAGGTCAGGTCAGCCCGGCCGGGGATGACGATTCTGGCCGAGCAGAAGGGCCTCGAGATCACGCTCCAAGTTCTGCTCCGCCACGACGGTGAGCAAACGCGCGCCGATGTGGATGCTCGATCGAAGGCCACGACGTTCTTCAACAAGCCCCTCGAGATGACGCTCAACGCACTCCTGGAGAGCTCGATACAGGCCGAGGCCGCAAAGATCGCTGGGCGCCTCATCTGACGTCGAATAGTAGGACATCCGACTATTGGAAGACCCTGCTAATCTAATCGGATGGACGATGCTGCACCTTCGATTGACATGGATCTCGTTGCAGAGGCTCGGCGCAACTGGATCGACAGGGGCCTGGGTGAAGTCGACGCGATGGTGTCTGCCACCTCGCTCGCAAGGGCTCACCAGATCGCTCTTGGTCGAATCAACGGTGCCCTTGCCGATTTCTCTCTCACATTCAGTCGTTATGAGGCACTCGCCCTGCTGAGCTTCGCTCGCGGTGACTCGATGGCGATGGCGCGAATGGGGGAGCGTCTTCAGGTGCACCCCACAAGCGTCACCAGCACGATCGACCGGCTCGAACGCGACGGACATGTGCTTCGAAGTCCGCACCCCGACGATCGACGCGCCACCCTGGCCACTCTCACCGAGCAGGGTCGGAACTTGCTCCGCGAAGCAACGGCTGCCCTCGAAGCCATCCGATGGGGCATGGGCGATATCGATGACCGCGATCTCGTTGAACTGAATGCAGAACTGGCGAACGTGCGGGCATCAGCGGGCGACAGTGTCGTCGGTTCGATTCGAACCGATGCGAAAGGAAACTCCAATGAGTGATCCACGGCCGGGCTATGACGAGTGGCGCGAACGCTACGACCAGGCGAAGTTGCGCGATTCGCCATTCGAGACGATGTCGGGTGTGCCCGTCGAGCCGGTCTACGGCGACGGACCGTACCCGGGTGAGTACCCGTACACGCGGGGTGTCTATCCATCGATGTATCGGAGTCGACTCTGGACGATGCGAATGTTCGCAGGGTTCGGTACCGCCGAAGACACGAACGCCCGGTTCAAGGACATTCTTCGAAATGGCGGCACCGGGCTTTCGACGGCCTTCGACATGCCAACGCTGATGGGTCGAGATTCGGATAGTCCCTGGGCTCTGGGCGAAGTGGGTCGAGCAGGTGTTGCCATCGACACGCTCGCAGACATGGAAGACCTCTTTGCTGACATCGATCTCTCAGCGGTTTCAACGTCGATGACGATCAACGGCCCAGCGGCCATCATCCTCGCGATGTATGTCGCTGTGGCCGAGAAGAACGGCATCGGCGCCGATCAACTCGCGGGAACGATTCAAAACGACATCTTCAAGGAGTACCAGGCGCAGAAGGAGTACATCTATCCGCCGCGCCCGAGCGTCCGGATCGTCACCGACATGATCCAGTACACGTGTGCCGAGATGCCAAGATTCCATCCGGTTTCGATCAGCGGATATCACATCCGAGAAGCCGGCAGTACCGCCGCGGAAGAGCTCGCCTTCACGCTGGCCAACGGTTTTGCCTACGTCGAGGCCGCCACGGCGGCAGGCGTCGATGTTGATGAGTTCGCCGGTCGCCTGAGTTTCTTCTTCAACAGTCACAGCGACTTCTTCGAAGAGATCGGCAAATTCCGCGCAGCTCGCCGCATCTGGGCTCGGTGGATGAAAGAACGATACGGAGCGACTCAAGAGCGCTCGATGTTGTGTCGGTTTCACACGCAGACCGCGGGCGTGTCGCTCACTGCCCAGCAGCCCGAAATCAACATCGCACGCGTCGCGATTCAGGCTCTTGCTGGCGCTCTCGGTGGTACACAGTCACTCCACACGGACAGCTTCGATGAAGCCCTTGCGTTGCCAACCGAGAAGGCCGCTCGAATCGCGTTGCGTACGCAACAGATCGTCGCCCATGAAACCGGCGTGGCCAATGTCGCCGATCCGCTGGGCGGCAGCGACTACGTCGAATGGATGACCGACGAGATGGAGCGCCAGGCGGAAGCGATCTTTGCCCACCTCGATGACCTGGGCCAAGGCTCCATTCTCGAAGGTGTCTACGCAGGCATCGAGAACGGATATTTCGTCGGGGAGATCGCCGACTCGGCCTATCGGTTCGAGCGAGAGGTGAACAACGGCAACCGAATCATCGTCGGAGTGAACGAGTTCACCGACGGCGACGACGGCGAACGAGAGCTGCTCCGCATCGAAGCCGAAGTCGAGGAGTATCAGCGCAAACGTCTCGACGACGTGAAACTTCAGAGAGACGACGCCGAGGTGGCGCGAACTCTGGCAGCGGTCAACGCTGCTGCGGCAGAACCCGACACGAATCTGATGCCCTCGATCCTGGATGCGGTGAAGGCCTACGCGACCCTCGAAGAAGTGGTGATGGCGATGGAGTCCGTATTCGGGACCTATGTGGAAAAGGCGGTCATCTAGTGGCTGAACACGGGAGCAAACAATGAGCGAAGAACCGCAGATCCGGGTCTTGCTCGCCAAACTTGGGCTCGACGGTCACGACCGTGGTCTCAAGGTCGTGGCGAGAATTCTTCGCGATGCGGGCATGGAGGTGATCTACCTCGGTCTCCGCCAGACAACGGACAGCATCGTGGCGGCGGCAGAACAAGAGGACGCCGACGCGATAGGGCTCTCGATGCACAACGCGGGTCATATGACGCTGGCCCCGGCCATGGTCAAGGCTGTCGAGGAAGCAGAACTCGGGACACCCGTGGTGGTCGGTGGCATCGTGCCCGAACAAGACGTGAAACCTCTGCTCGATGCAGGAGTGGCGGCAGTGATCGGCCCCGGCGCATCCGCCGAAGCGGTTGCACAAACCATTCGCGACGCCGTCGCAAACGCCCACTGATCGTGGCTCGCCCCAAACGTTCGGTCGACGAACTCTACGCCGCTGCCAAAAGCGGCGAACGACGAGCTCTCGGAAAACTGCTCTCGATTGTCGAGCGTGGAGGCGCGCAAGCGGACGAGATCAGCGAACTTGCTCACCCTGACGCGGGACACGCCCACATCGTTGGAATAACGGGCGCACCGGGTGCGGGAAAATCGACCCTTGTGGGTCAGCTGGTGACGGACTTGGTGGGAGCCGGTCGCGCCCCTGCCGTCCTTGCGGTCGACCCGTCGTCGCCACTCACGGGCGGAGCGATCCTCGGCGACCGTATTCGCATGGACGATGTGCAGGAACCCGGATCCGCGAGCCCCACTGCGTTCATTCGGTCGATGGCCACGCGCGGTCACTCGGGCGGACTCGCCCTCGCCGTGCCGCTGGCCGTGAGGCTCTTCGATGCTTGTGGCTACGATCCCGTCATCATCGAGACGGTCGGGGTCGGTCAGGTCGAGGTCGATGTCGTTGGTGCAGCCGACACGGCGGTCGTCGTCTTGAACCCCGGAATGGGCGACGCGGTCCAAGCGAACAAGGCCGGGTTGCTCGAAGTTGCCGATGTGTTCGTCGTGAACAAGGCAGATCGACCTGGAGCCAATGACGTACGAAGAGACCTCGACCTGATGCTCGATCTGAGCCACATGACCGGCCAGGAATCGAGCACGGGCTACCGGCCCCCGATCATCATGGCTTCCGCGCTGAATGGTGAGGGCCACGACGAGGTCTGGTCGACCGTGGAGAAACATCTCCTCCATCTCGACGAGACAGGACTGAGAGCGACGCGTCGTACCCACCGAATCCGCACCGAGATTTTGGCCCGGGCGACACAGGCCTTGTCCGCCGCCACAGAGCAAGCTCTCGATACCGTTGGAGCCGATGCGGTTCGCCGTGCTGAGGCAGCCGAGATCTCTCCAAACCACGCGACAGGCGAGCTCCTTGCTCACCTTCTCAACCACCGATACATCGAAGGATTGTCGACATGAACACCACCCACGAAGATCAGCCGAACGACATCGTCATCGTCGAAGGCGCACGGACCCCGATTGGCAAGTTCAACGGATCGCTCAGTGGTTTCACGGCGACCGACCTCGGAGGGATGGCAATGGCCGGCGCCCTTGCAGCGAGTGGGGTTGCGGCCGACGACGTCGACAAGGTGGTCATGGGCCACGTCCTGACCGCCGGAGAAGGACAATCGGCAGCGCGCAACGCGGCCGTCAAGGGCGGGCTACCACTCCATACCGACGCCGTGACCGTGAACAAGGTCTGCCTGTCCGGTCTCCAAGCAATCAACTACGCGTCTATGCTGCTCCAGACCGATCAAGCAAAGGTCGTCGTCGCCGGCGGCATGGAGTCGATGAGTAACTCCCCGCACCTTCTCATGAAGAGCCGGCGCGGCTACGGCTACGGCAACAGCGAGCTCGTCGACTCGTTGCAGTTCGATGGACTGACCTGCGCGATCGAGTCGAAGATCATGGGTGAAGCCACGGATCTTTACGCCATGGCCAAAACGATCGATCGAGATGCACAAGATGCCTATGCCGCTCAATCGCACGACCGTGCCGCACGGGCGATCAAGGACGGAATTCTCGAGAGCGAGATTGTTCCCGTCTCCGTACCACAGCGGCGCGCTGACCCGATCGAGTTCGTTGCGGACGAGGGCGTGCGCTCGGGTACCGACGCTGCGTCTCTCGGCGGTCTACGTCCGGCTTTCAACGCTGATGGTGTCATCACGGCCGGCAATGCGTCTCAGCTCTCCGATGGCGGCTCAGCGATGATCGTGACCACGCGTGCCAGGGCCGAGGAGATGGGTGTCGGCGTTCTTGCCACTGTTCTCGGCTATGGAATGGTGGCCGGCCCGGACAATTGCTCGTTGCTCCACCAACCTTCACGTGCCATTCAAGCAGCGGCGGAGCGAGCAGGTCTCGCAGCTGGCGACATCGAACTGTTCGAGATCAACGAGGCCTTCGCAGCCGTAGCGATTGGCTCGATGTCAGAGCTCGGGATCACCGACGAGAACGTGAACGTCAACGGTGGCGCAATCGCGGTTGGCCACCCGCTTGGGATGTCGGGTAATCGCATTGCGCTCACCCTTGCGCACGAGCTTCGTCGCCGAGGTGGTGGCATCGGCGCGGCGGGGCTCTGTGGTGGCGGCGGGCAAGGCGACGCACTCATCCTCAAGGTCTAACTCGGTCGGAAGTCGCCCCTGGATGTCAGCTTGCGCGGTTGGCGAAGAGGTCGTCGACCACGCCTGAGCCAGACCATCCGCTGTCGTCGTAGTGCCAGCCGTGTGTTCGTTGGCTGATCCACTGCTCGATCACCTTCATGAAGCCGGTGGACGGCCCTTCGAGTTGAACGCTGAGGAGTTTTTGACCCGCGTCATTGGTCTGAACCGTTCGAACTCGCGCTGGACTCGACTCTCCCGCGAACGAGATGCGGCAGGAAGCTCCGACGGGTAGTCGAGTCTTGCCGTCGACGACGAGCCGTGCCCCGTTTACGGACAAATCGACGGTGGTCATCGGCACTTCGTGCTGTTTGATTCCAGCTACTCGACGTTTGGTGGCCCACTGCAACGTACCGTCGATTTCCACATCGGTTCTGTTGAAGAGGCGACGTTCATATCCCATGCTCAGCCATCGGCAGAGAAGTGGCCAATGATGAGTGCGGATTCAACCGTACGGGTTGCTGAGCCACTCGTTTTCCAACTGGCGGTGACCGCCAGCGTCCGCGGTGAGCCAACGAACTTTCGTCGTCGCGAGACATCTGAGGAAAGAAGCATGACGACCAAGCTCAATCTCGAGCGATTGTGGTCGACAGATTTTGATACAGGCGATGACGCGGAGGCTGAAAGTGTTGATGATCGAAGTGATAGCGAACTCGATGGCGGTTCTCGTCGGTCTCGTCCTTGGAGTCTCCTTCCTCAGCCGATTGCTACAGCGGGCAGTGCAGGTCAGCTACGCAAATACTGCTCGCGTCGAAGCCTCTCAGCTCGATGATGAGCTCCGTCGATTCAACAACGACTGAAGCGGCCACCGTCTCGGAGCTATTCGTGAACCCAATAGGGTTCAGCAATGCAGCCCAACTTCACGATCACGTCGCGCGGCGGTCACCCCGACTTTCTGGATCTTCCGTGGGGCACGGCCCTCTCTGACTGGGAGCATCCCCGTTTGGTGAAGATGGCACACGGCATCAGTCGCCACGTCGTCAGATTCGTTCGCTACGCCGACCGGGTCTACGCCTTGAAGGAGACGGAACAGGCCGTCGCCTGGAGCGAGTACCGGATGCTCCGCGAACTCAAGGGTGATCATCTGCCAGTGGTCGAAGCAGTCGGTGTGGTGAGCGGCGACCTTCCCGATGACGGTGCGATGCTGATCACCCGCTATCTCGATTTCTCGCTGCCGTACTGGTATCTACTGGGTCGTGATGAACCCGCCCTTGCCGACCATCTGATCAGCGCCGCCGTCGTGCTTCTGGTTCGCCTCCATCTTGACGGAGTCTTTTGGGGTGACTGCTCGCTCTCGAACATTCTGTTTCGTCGTGATGCAGGAGCGATGATGGCCTACCTCGTCGATGCGGAGACCACCGAGCGGCACGCCACGATCAGCGACGCACAGCGCCGATACGACCTCGAGATCGCCCGAGAGAACGTGTTCGGAGGCCTTCTCGATCTTCAGGCACAAGGTCGGGTTCCCGCAGAGGTCGACCCCGTCCTGATTGCCGACGACCTGCAAAGTCGCTACGACGAGCTGTGGGACGAGCTGACGAGAGTCGAAGAGTTCCCCCTCGACGAACGATGGAGAATCGACCAGCGTTTGCGCCACATCAACGACCTTGGCTTCGACGTTGAGGAAATGACGATCAGTTCCGATGGCCACGAGCTGCGGGTGCGGCCCGTCTTGCTCGAGGAAGGACACCACGCACGCGAACTGCTACGCAGAACTGGACTCGCCGTGCAGGAAAACCAGGCTCGGCGACTCCTCGGTGACATCGCGAACTACCGCGCATGGCTCGCCCGCGAGACTGGTCGAGACGTGCCGGCCGCGGTTGCCGCAGCGAGGTGGCTGAGCGAGATCTACGACCCGATCATCCAAGCTGTGCCGGCCGGACTGCGAGAGCGCTTGGAGCCCGCCGAGATCTTCCACAATCTGCTTGTTCACCGATACTTTCTGTCTGAACGCGCCGGTGCCAAGGTCTCCAACGAGGATGCGCTCAACGACTACCTCTCGTCAGTTCTCGAGCGATTGCCGACCGAGCGACAGCTCGACGAAACAGACATGGGCCCGGAGCTTCACTAGATCAGAACCGTCCCGCCGCAGCTCGTGCGATCGTGGCGGCCAGTTCAGCCTGTCCGTCGGCGACCGACGCTGTGGTGAGACGAATGTGGTCCTGTTCGGTGTTGGCCACCATGAACGGTCGCCCTGGTGCAACACCGATGCCGTGCGCGGCGAGCGTGACCATCGTTTGCTGCTCGTTCGTCACAGGGACCCAGAGATTGATCCCCGTTCCCGGGCCTGATGGCAACCCTTCTTTGTCGAGGGCGTCCGCGAGCTGGGCCCGACGAAGTTTGTAGGTGTCCGCAGCCGACTCGACGATCCGAACCGCTTCTTGGTCCAGCAGAAGGGACAGCAGCAGGTACTGCAGCAATCGGCTCGTCCATGAGGGTCCGAGATGTCTGCGGCGAATCAATGGTGCCAATACTGACGCAGTGCCGCCCACCGCGGCCAGGCGCAGGTCTGGTCCATGAGACTTCGAGAAGCTGTGCACATGGACGGTCTGTTTCGGGATGAACTCGCCCACGCTGGCGAGTTCGGCGCCCGAGATCGTCCCCGAGTGGTCATCTTCGATGACCACGAGCTCTCGCCCTTCGAGGAGCGCAGCGATCTGCTTCGCCCGACGGCGTGACATGGTCACCCCGGTGGGGTTGTGCGATCGAGGCTGCAGAAAGATGGCAACCGGACTTTGTTCGAGCGCTTCGCCGAGCGTGTCGATCGGAATACCCTCTTCGTCGAGCTCGAGACCCACGATCTGTGCACCGGCCATTTCGAGGATGTCGATGATCGGAGGAAACGTCGGTTCTTCCACGATGACGACGTCACCCAAATGGACGATTGCTTGCACGATGCGATCGATCGCGTCTTGTGCGCCGTCGACGATCGTGAGGCTCTCCGGCTCGAAGGGCCAACTCTGGCGAAGAACGTCCTCCAACTCGGGAACCACCGGGTCATCGAGGTACGAGGTCACGGGCAGATCCACCTGCATCTTCGACAGCGCTGGACCGAGTGGTGGGAGCAGAGCTGCATCAGGCGTTCCCGTGCTCATGTCGATCGCAAGCGTTCCTGGTGCGACAGGAACGTGCCAGTATCGGCCATCCACGTTTCCACGCGTGGATCGGACGGTCGTTCCCCGCCGCCGATCGGTCGAGATCACAGCGTGAGCCTGCAAGATCTTCCATGCGTCCGACACGGTGCTCGTGCTGACGTGAAGCGACTTGGCCAGCGCCCGCACCGTTGGCAGGTGTTGGCCTGGGCGTATGAGGCCTCTGCTGATGACCTTTCCGACGACGGCGGCGATCTTGGCGGCATTGAGGTCGGCACCACGCGGACCGTGCGCGAGATGGCATTCGGCTGTGATGACCTGGAGGGTCTCTTCGCTCACGGAAGGAGTTTGTACATTACAAAACCAGCCTTGTGCTAGTCGAAAGCGCAGAACATACTGACCCAAATGGCCGATGTGCGTCTCGGCCGTGGCTCAAGGCATCGGTCCTTGCAGCGGCAGTTCAACGAGCAGGAGAGCTTCATGTCACGAATGGTGAGAGCAGCAATTCTTCAGACGGCTTGGACCGGCGACAAAGAGTCGATGATCGAGCTGCACGAGAAATACATGGCGGAAGCCGCCGAGCAGGGAACGCAGGTCATGTGTTTCCAGGAGCTCTTCTACGGTCCGTACTTCTGTCAGGTCCAAGAGACCGAGTACTACGGATACGCCGAGGCCATTCCCGACGGGCCGACCACGAAGAGATTCCAGGAGCTCGCCAAGAAATACGAAATGGTGACCGTGCTTCCGATGTATGAGGAAGAGCAGCCGGGCGTCCTGTACAACACGGCCGCCATCATCGACGCTGACGGGTCGTACCTCGGCAAGTACCGGAAGAACCACATTCCGCAGGTCAAAGGGTTTTGGGAGAAGTTCTACTTTCGGCCAGGGAATCTGGGCTATCCCGTGTTCGACACCGCGGTCGGCAAGGTCGGGATCTACATCTGTTATGACCGGCACTTCCCAGAAGGCTGGCGCATGCTCGGCCTCAATGGCGCGGAGATCGTCTTCAACCCATCGGCGACGAGCCGTGGACTCTCCGCATACCTCTGGCAGCTCGAGCAAACCGCAGCGTCGGCGGCAAACATGTATTACGTCGCCGCCATCAACCGAGTTGGAGTAGAGGAACTCGGAGACAACGACTTTTATGGCACGAGCTATTTCTCGAACCCACGAGGTCAGTTTGTTGACGGAACCGCATCGGACCAGGACGAGGAGCTCGTCATCCGAGATCTCGACCTCGACATGATCTCCGAGGTGCGCGACCAGTGGGCGTTCTACCGAGATCGTCGAGGTGACACCTACGGAAAGATTGCGGAGACCTGAGTCATGACCTCTGAAACCACCGCCGAGCTTCACGCCCGTTACAAACAGTTCCTCCCGTCGTTTCTGAGTCCGTTGTACGCGGAGCCAGTGCAGATCGACCGCGGCGAGGGGAGTTACGTCTTCGACGCCGAGGGCAATCGATACCTCGACTTCTTCGGTGGAGTGCTGACGACGATGATCGGCCACAACAATCCGGCGGTCACCTCAGCCGTTCAAGAGCAGGCCGGCAAGGTCATGCACACGTCGAGCCTCTACCTGTCGAAGCCCATGATCGATCTTGCCGAAAAGATCGCCGAGCTGTCCGGAATTCCCGACGCGCGGGTGTTCCTGACCCCGTCTGGCACGGAGGCAAACGACACGGCGATTCTTCTTGCGACGTCTTTTCGCAAGTCGAATCAAGTCCTTGCGATGCGCAACAGCTATCACGGTCGGTCGTTCACCGCGCAGGCGATTACATCGCACTCGTCGTGGTCGTCGACGAGCCTGTCTGGTCTTCAGGTCACATTCGTACAAGGGCCGTACAAGCTGCGCAGCCCGTTCCGCGACCTCGACGATGACGCATACACCGATGCCTGCGTCGATGACCTTGCGCAGCTCCTGACGATGACGTCAGCGGGTGATGTCGCGGCGCTCATCGCCGAACCAATCCAAGGCGTTGGTGGGTTCGCAACGCCGCCCGACGGCTTCTTTGGTGCCATGAAGAAGGAGCTCGACAACCGAGGCATCCTCTACATCTCTGACGAAGTCCAGACTGGTTGGGGCAGGACGGGCGACAACTTCTGGGGTTATCAAGCCCACGGCGTCGTTCCCGACATGCTCACGTTCGCCAAGGGGGTCGGCAACGGCATCACGCTTGCGGGCATCGTGGCCCGGGCCGAGATCATGGACACGATCGACGTACTGAACTTCTCGACGTTCGGCGGCAACCCGTTGTCGTCTGCAGCGGGCATCGCCACGATCGACGAAGTTCTCAAACACGACATGCAGGGCAATGCCAAGGTCATGGGAGAGCGGTTCCGCGCCGGCCTCGAGGCCATCGTCAACGAAACTCCATGGATGGCCGAGGTGCGCGGTCGCGGACTCATGCAAGCCATCGAAACCGTTGCGCCGGGGGGCCTTGAACCCTCGGGATTTCACGCCAATGCGCTCCTCGAAGAGACAAAGGCTCGCGGCTTGCTCGTCGGCAAGGGCGGGCTTTATGGAAATGTGGTGCGAATGACACCGATGCTGAACGTGACCGCTGCCGAGATCGACGAAGGTCTCGAGTCGCTTCGCGAGGCGGCCGCATCCATCAGCGAAACCGAAGGGAACGAGTCATGACGATGTTGATTACGGGTGGCACGGTCATCAGCGCAACGGGGGCGGATCCAGCCGACGTCTTGGTCGACGGCGAAAAGATCGTGGCGATGCTCGCGCCCGGCTCCGACGTGGCCGTCAGCGCCGCGAGTGGATCAACGCAGGTCATCGACGCAACCGGTAAGTACGTCATCCCAGGCGGGGTCGACGCGCACACGCACATGGAGCTTCCGTTCGGAGGGACGTCGGCTTCGGACACGTTTGAGACAGGGACGCGCGCTGCCGCGTGGGGTGGCACGACGACGATCGTCGATTTCGCCGTGCAAAGCCATGGACGTCAGGTGCGCGAGTGCCTCGACGAGTGGATGGCAAAGGCGGAAGGCAATTGTGCAATCGACTATGGGTTCCACATGATCCTCGGCGACGTCAACGAAGCATCGCTCAAAGAAATGGACATCTTGGTCGACGAAGGGATCAGCAGCTTCAAGCTGTTCATGGCCTATCCCGGCGTCATGTACAGCGACGACGGGCAGATTCTGCGGGCGATGCAACAGGCCGCCGGCAACGGCGGGTTGATCATGATGCACGCAGAAAATGGCATTGCCATCGACGTGTTGGCCGAGCAAGCGGTAGCGCGCGGCGAAACCGACCCGATCAACCATGGCCTCGTCAGGCGCGAAGAGTTCGAGAGCGAAGCCACGTTCCGCGCAATCAAGCTCGCAAAGGTCGGTGCTGCGCCGCTCTACATCGTGCACCTCTCTGCATCGGGGGCGCTCGAAGAGGTCACGCGAGCTCGTGACAACGGGGCGAATGTCTTTGCAGAAACCTGCCCGCAATATCTGTACCTCAGCCTCGAGGATCACCTCGGAGCTCCGGGCTTCGCTGGCGCCGGTTATGTCTGCTCGACGCCGCTTCGCAGCAAACACGAGCCGCACCAGGCCGATCTGTGGAAGGGCCTTCGAACCGACGATCTGAGTGTTGTCTCGACCGATCACTGCCCGTTCTGCATGAAGGATCAAAAGGAACTCGGCAAGGACGACTTCCGTGCGATTCCAAACGGAATCGGTGGTGTGGAACATCGCATGGATCTGATCTATCAGGGTGTCGTCGCCGGCGAGATCGGACTGGCACGCTGGGTCGAACTGTGCTCGACGACACCTGCGCGCATGTTTGGCATGTATCCCCAGAAGGGCACGCTGCAACCCGGTGCCGATGCCGACATCGTGCTCTACGACCCGAACGCGTCCTGGACGATAAGCGTCGACAATCACCACATGAACATGGACTACTCGGCATATGAAGGCTTCGAGGTCCAGGGCAAGGTCGACACGGTGATTTCCCGGGGCCGCGTGATCCTCGCCAACGACGAATACACAGGAAACGCTGGACACGGCAAGTACATCGAGCGTGGATTGAGTCAGTACCTGATGTAGTACCCGGTTCAATGGTTCGCCGCACAGCCGCCATCATTCGACGAAGAGGAAGTTGACCAATGGATTTCGGAGTGGTTCTTCAAACGGATCCGCCAGCATCGCGTGTTGTCGACATCGCTCGTCGAGCCGAGACATTGGGATTCAGCCATGGCTGGACTTTTGACAGCCACATCCTCTGGCAGGAGCCATACGTCATCTACTCGGCCATGCTCGCGGCGACCGATCGCATGATCGTCGGCCCCATGGTGACCAATCCTGGAACGAGGAACTGGACGGTCACCGGCTCGTTGTTCGCGACCCTCAACGACATGTATGGGGAGCGCACGGTTTGTGGGATTGGTCGTGGTGATTCCGCCATGCGAGTGCTGGGACACAAACCAGCGAAACTCTCCACGTTGAGCGACGCCATGCGGGTGATCAAGGGGCTCGCAGAGGGCGAAGAAGTCACCTACAACGGCACTCAACAGCAGCTGCCCTGGGCCAAGCCCTCGCGCTTGCCCATGATGATGGCAGCGTACGGTCCACGAGCGCTGCATCTCTGCGGCTCCGAGACAGATGGATTCATCCTGCAACTCGCCGATACGCAGATCGCGAAGTGGACGATCGATGCGGTGAAGTCAGCAGCGTCGGACGCTGGCCGCGATCCGGACTCGGTGTACATCTGCGTCGCAGCACCTGCATATGTGGGCCACGACGTTGCGCATCAGCGGGATCAAACCCGGTGGTTCGGCGGGATGGTCGGAAACCACGTGGCCGATCTTGTCGAACGATATGGCGGTGGCGGCGACATGGTTCCTCAAGCACTCACCGACTACATCAAGGGACGCGAAGGCTATGACTACTCAGGTCACGGCAAAGCGGGGCACGACCACACCGACTTCGTCCCCGATGAGATCATCGATCGCTTCTGCATCTTGGGAACCGAAGACCAGCACATTGAACGGCTCGAGGCACTGCGGGATCTTGGGGTCGATCAGTTTGCGATCTATCTCATGCACGACCAGAAGGATGAGACGCTCACCGCATACGGGCAACGCATCATTCCTCACTTCTCCTGAACGACGCCGGCCGGTTTGTTCGGCGAAGTCGTGGACGCGATAGGAACTGATCGTGTCCCCCGAAGCTCATGCACGGTTGATCGCCTCGGCCATCCCGAACCCTGGCCCAGAGACCACTCGCTACGTCGTTGCGATCGCCGGACCGCCAGCTGCAGGGAAGTCGACGTTGGCAGAGGCGGTGGTGCAGCAGCTTGGTGGTCGTGCGGGAGTGCTCGGAATGGACGCATTCCACTTCGACAACCAGATTCTCGAAGCGCGCGGACAACTCGCCAGAAAGGGATCGCCGCAAACGTTCGACGTGGCCAGCTATGCCATGACTCTGGCGACGCTCCGGCAGGATCGAAGTCTCGAACTGTCGGTGCCGGTCTTTGACCGTTCGCTCGAGGTTTCGCGCAACTGTGCGTCGCTCATCAGGGTCGATCAAGACGTCATCGTGACCGAGGGGAACTACCTCCTCCTCCGAGACGGCCCTTGGCCCAGCCTGCGCCCCCTCTTCGACCTGACGGTCTGGATCGACATCTCAATGGACACGGTTGAAGACCGAATCGTGCAACGGTGGGAGAGCGCTGGTTTCGAGGACGTTGAAGTTCGTCGACGGGTCGAGGAGAACGACCTCCCGAACGCGCGAGTCGTCCATACTGGCTCGGTCGAAGCCGACCTCGTCGTGCGCACAAATCTGGAGAGCAGTTCATGAGTGAGACCTATGCTGCCGTCGAGGCCGGCGGTACGAAGTTCCGAGCGGCCGTTGTCGGTGCCGACCTAAGTATTCGCGACGAGGTGTGGATCCCGACGACAACGCCTGACGAGACCATGTCTGCAGTCGAGGCATTCTTTGCCAACCATCCCCCTACGAACGCCCTTGGCATCGCGTCGTTTGGGCCCTTGGTCGTGGCACCTGATGCCGCCGACTACGGGTCGGTGGCGGCGACACCGAAACCCGACTGGAGCGGGGCGCCGCTCCTTGAGCGCCTTCGCAACACGTTGGCAGTGCCCGCAGACATACAAACCGATGTCGAGGCCGCGGCCGTGGCCGAATATCGCATGGGTGCAGGAAAGGGACATCGGTCGGTCGGTTATGTGACCGTCGGAACCGGAATCGGTGCGGCGCTGGCAATCGATGGTGTGCCGTTTCGTGGTCGGAACCACACAGAGCTCGGACACATCCCGATCCGGCGTGTCAACGGAGACAGCTTCGCTGGACGCTGTCCGTTCCATGCGGATTGTCTCGAGGGGATGGCGTGTGGCCCCGCGATTGCTGAGCGGTGGGAAGCCGATCCCTCCACGCTTGAGGGTCGCGACGACGTGTGGGATCTCGAAGCGGCCTATCTCGCTCAGCTGATCCGGGTCTACACCCTTGGCTTTGCCCCCGACATCGTCTTGTTCGGCGGGGGAGTGGGCACGCGGCCCGACATGGCCGAGCGAATTGCACGGGCGGCCGACTCTGATCTCGCCGGGTATGCCGTAGACGGACCGCCCATCGTCGAGACCGCCGGTCTCGGTGCCGATGCCGGGCTCATCGGCGCCGCGTTGATTGCACAAGGGCTCGTCTAGCCGCGGTCGACGTCTTCGCCGTCTGTCCACAGTTCGGCGGCGCGAGGTGCCATCAGGTCTCGACGGCCATTGCGTGCGCTCGTCGAAGACACGTCATGGATCGCTGGGTCCGTCTCGAGACGCAGCTCTCCAGGCGCGGTGCTGCCTGCTCTCGGCGCGACCACCACTTGGGGGAGACGCGCCAGCGCGTCATCTCGCTCGGTAGGCGATCCGTAGTATCTGGCGTCGTTGACCTGGTGCCATTTGTCCGCTCCCATGATCACCACGTCGTAGCCAGCCGCGATGTCCACGATGAGCTGCAGCTCGGTGATCTCGACGCGCAACCAGGGTTCAGCGATGATGTCAGCCTCGATGAGCTCAATCCGTCTCTCGAGCGGTGGTCCTGGAGGAGTCGGCTTGTCGAGCGCAACCGATGAAACCACCAGCGAAACCTCATCCAACGCGTGTGCGGCTCGAGCTTGTCGAGCGATCTCGAGGTGCGCGAGCGTCAGCGGATTGAAGGATCCAGGAAACACTCCCCGGCGGCGATCGTTCGAAACCATCGGTTCATGTTGCCGTAACGCTCGTCACAGGGGCATACTCACAACGTGAAATTCTCCGAGATTCTCGTAGTAGTAGTCATGTAGCACTCGACCCGACGTCGAGTGCTCGCAGCCTTCCCCACCGGGAAGGCTTCTTTGTTTTTCGGATTGGTTACCTGGTGCTCACCGCATCTTTCGCACTGCGCAAGGAGTAAGGACATGCAAATGGATGGAGGACAGGCCCTCCTCAAGGCCCTTGAATACGAAGGCGTTGAGGTGGTGTTTGGCTACCCCGGCGGTGCGATTCTTCCCGTGTATGACTCCGTGCTTCAGGCTGGTCTGCGCCACGTGCTGGTACGCCATGAACAGGGTGCTGGTCACATGGCCTCCGGTTACGCACATGCAACCGGCAAGCCGGGCGTCGTCATCGTCACCAGTGGGCCGGCTGCGACGAACATCGTCACACCGCTGGCCGACGCATATCTCGATTCGGTTCCCATGGTCGCCATCACGGGTCAGGTGCCATACGGATTGATCGGCACCGACGCGTTCCAGGAGACCGACACGACCGGGATCACGATGTCGATCACGAAGCACAACTATCTGGTGTCGGATCCGAACGACATCCCGCAGATCGTGCACGAGGCGTTCCACATCGCAACACACGGCCGCCCGGGGCCCGTTCTCATCGACTTACCGAAGAACTTCGCGGATGCGATGAACCCCGACTCGAAGATGACCTGGAAAGACCCGATCCCCGTCGACTTGCCCGGCTTTCAGCCCGTTCTCGATGGCGAGCCTGAAGACATCAAGGCGGCAGTCGAGTTGATGCTTCAGGCGTCGCGACCCGTGATCTATGCCGGTGGCGGAATCTTGAAAGCTCGGGGAGCCGATGAGCTGCGCGCCTTGGCCGAGAAGCTCAACATTCCGGTCGTCACGACGTTGATGGCGCGCGGCGCACTTCCCGACAGTCACGAGCTGAACCTTGGAATGCCCGGAATGCACGGCAACTACACCGCCATCATGGCCATGCAGCAGTCCGATCTTTTGATCGCCCTTGGCAGTCGATTCGATGACCGCGTTACGGGCCGCCTCGATGGATTCGCTCCAGACGCCAAGGTCATTCATGTCGATATCGACCCCGCCGAATTGGGCAAGATTCGTACGCCTGATGTTGCCATTCGGGGTGACGCCAAGAGGGTCATGGCCGCGATGCTCGATGAGATCGGATCCGCAACCGCCATCGATCATGGAGCATGGCGTTCGACACTGAGCGGTTGGCAAGAGAACTATCCATTGGCCTACGAAGATGCTGAACCGGGCGGAAAGCTCAAGCCACAGATGGTGCTCGAGCGGCTTCGAGACCTGTCGCCAGAAGACACCATCGTTGCCTCGGGTGTTGGACAGCACCAGATGTGGGCTAGCCAGTACTGGAAGTTTGACCATCCATACACCTGGATCAACTCTGGTGGTCTCGGAACGATGGGCTATTCGATCCCGGCCGCCATCGGCGCAAAGGCAGGGATGCCCGAACGAACCGTTTGGGCGGTCGATGGTGACGGGTGTTTCCAGATGACCTGCCAAGAGCTCATCACCGCGTCCGTCGAAGGGATCCCGATCAAGGTGGCTCTTCTCAACAACAGCTATCTGGGCATGGTTCGCCAGTGGCAGGAGATGTTCTACGACAACCGGTACTCAGAGGTCGATCTCAGCGGACCCGTGCCCGATTACATCAAGATGTCCGAGGCGATGGGGTGCGTCGCGATCCGCGTGGAAGACCCCGATGAGATCGATGCGGCGATCGAACGAGCGAACAGCATCAACGATCGGCCTGTGGTGATCGAGTTCGTGACGGAATCGGAGGAGAACGTGTACCCGATGGTGCCCGGAGGCCAGAGCAACTCCGATGTGGTCGTGCCTCCCTTCCAAGAAAAGGAGACCGCACGATGAAACGCTCGCAGATGAACGATGTGCACACATTGGCGGTTCTCGTCGAGAACAAGGCCGGCGTTCTGGCCCGCGTAGCGGGGTTGTTTGCCCGGCGCGGATTCAACATCGAGTCGCTGGCTGTGGCTCCGACCGACGAACGATTCAGTCGCATCACGATCGTCGTCGATGCCGACTCGGCACCACTCGATCAGATCATGAAACAACTCGACAAGTTGATCGACGTTGTCGACATCACCGAGTTGGACACCGAGTCTTCCGCGCTACGTGAGATGGTTTTGGTGCGTCTCGATGTCCAGGACGAAGCAAAGGTGCGTGAAGTGCATCAGCTCGTCGAGGGATTCAGCGGAAGTGTTATTCGCGTGGGCGGCACTCGCATGATGATCTCGCTGTCGAGCCGACCGCGAGAACTCGACGAGTTCATTTCTCAGCTCAGGCCTTTTGGCATCGAAGAGCTTCAGCGAACCGGAGCCATCGCAATTCCAGGTATCGACTAAACCAGTAGCCGGTTCCCAACCTCAGCCGAAGAAGCCCTCGAGGAACGCGCTGACCTCGGGACCGTCGAAGTACTGGATCTGTTCAGGAGTGCAGGAGAAAATGACGGTTGCGATGTTCGCCATCGTCGTGATCTCCGACGCCGGGACCTGTTCGAGCGAGTCGTAGTCAGCCATGAGGCCGTCGACGAATGCAATTGCGTCATCACACGTTTCGAACGCGTCGTCACCAGCTCCCGTCGTCGCATCGACGACGGCGTTTGCGATGTCACCGAGGAAGGTCAAGAAGCCGGCGGTGCCCGGTGCCTCGTCTTGCGCGAACTCGACCAGGAGATCGAAGGTCGCATCGTCTTCGAGCTCGATATCGTCACACTCGCCGGCTGCATCGGAATCCATGTCGAACTGATCGGCTCGAGCTTCGAACTCCTCGCTTATCGACTCGAAATCGGCCATTGTGGCGGTGTTCCAGTCGATCGGGGAAACGATCGGTTCGATGTCCTTCAGGAAGTCAGCCATGAGGTCACGGCACACCTGCGGGATGTCGTCGATCGCGGAGACCGATGTTGGCGCATCGTCTTCCGAGCTGGAAGCGTCGTCTTCCATTGGCTCGTCTGCAGCGTCGTCGGACGGTGCGTCGGTGGATGCGGGGGCCACCGTCGTGGCGGCCTCCTCCGCAGCGTCAGTTGGCTCGTCGGTCGAAACCGAGGTGCTGCCACCACATGCGGCAAGCAACAGCGTTGCCGCGATGAACAATGCCCTGATCATTCTCACGTGAGATTCTCCTGTGTCCCGCCGGGATCCACGTTCGATCCCGAAAACCTGATGTTAGTAGCTGCCCTTTTGCAGTAGAACCGCGGGGACGGTTCGCAAGATGATCGTCAGGTCGGTGACGAGGGTCCAGTTGTCGACGTAGTACAGATCGAGCTGTCCATAGTCGTCGACATCGTCGTCGCCATCGAGGCGCCCACCGACCTGCCACATTCCGGTGATTCCAGGCTGCACGCGAAGTCGGTTTCGGAGAACTGGTTGCCATTGCTCGACTTCTGAGGGCAGCGCGGGTCGTGGCCCGACGATGCTCATCTCGCCGCGAAGCACATTGATGAACTGTGGTAGTTCGTCGATCGACGTCTTTCTCAGGATGCGCCCGATCTTGGTGATTCGAGGGTCGTCCTTGATCTTGAAGATCGGGCCCTTCGCCTCGTTGAGGTGCCGGACGTTTTCGAGCTGGTTCTCGGCGTCGATGACCATGGTTCGGAGCTTGTAGACCTCGAACTCTTCGCCATCGCGACCGATGCGGACCTGTTTGAAGAAGACCGGGCCAGGGCTCGTGAGCTTGATACCGATCATGGCGCCAATCAGGATCGGCAGAGTGCCGATGAAGAGAAGTGTGCCGAGCACGTAGTCGAACGTCTGCTTCGCGAACGCTCGCCATCCGGTTCGTTCCACCGGCTCGATGTAGACCATGGGGAAACGCCCGAGCGGCCGGATTGTGAGCCGGTCAGAGGCGATGTCGCACAACGTGGACGACAGCTCGACGTGGATGTCGTTTTCGGTGAGCGTGCGGATGAGTTGGTTGCTTGTCCCGACCTCGATGCCGGTCGCGGCGATGATGACGCCGCCTGCGTTTGCTGCCTTGATGGCCTCGAGTGCTTTGCCGGTGTTGTTCAGATCTGCCACACCGCCATCGAGCTCGTCTTCGAGATAGCCGAGAACCCGATATCCGTGTGAGGGGTCCCTGTCGAGCATGTCTCGCACGAACGCAGCCTCAGCGTTCTTTCCAACCATCAGCACGTTGCGAAGATTCTGTCCGTTCGATCTTGCGCGCTTGAACATGTAGCGAGCGATCGCTCGTTCGATGCCGACGACGATGAGCATGACGAAAAAGGCGACGACCGCAAGTGCTCGTGACAGGATCACCTGAGCGAAGATCGAGATCGCGAAGACGGCGGTGAAGCCGTAGAGAATTGCCTTCACGACGCGTTCCGCTTCATCGACACTGCGTGCGATGTGGCGTGAGCGATAGAGGAACTGACGGGTGAAGCTGATTGGCCACACAGGGAAGGTCGCCGCGAAGAGCCAGAAGTATGTGGCCGGCCCTACCGGATCCTGCGGCCTCAACCATTGGTGAAGGGCGTTGGCGATCAGCAGAGAAAGCGCCACTGCATTCAAGTCAGCGACGAATACCGCGGTCTTTCGTGCGTTGAACCGTGACGGGCGATCAGCCGGGTCAGCAAAAACCGGCGAGGACGGGTGCAGGACGACGTTGCGGTCGTCCGCCCTGGAATCGCTCGTGGTTGGTGTTGAGGGCATGGGTTGGGTTGTTTCGCTCACGGATGGTCGTTTCACACAAGCCTAGGGGGCGACGCAAATGAACGACGGCACGTTGAGCCGCCGACTGCGCTCCTATCCTCTTCGGCAGGTGAACAAAGCACCTAACCACATTTCACAAAAATGTCAGCGAGTTGGCAGCCATATCAACGTGAAGTCGTCGATGGAAATATCGGTCTTCTCGAGGGGTATTTCGAGCGGTTCGATGTTCTTTGCTCGATCATCCCAATCGGCTTGGATCTCGAACAAGGTGTCCGTGAGCTCGGTTTCGAGTTCGTCGAGCTCATCGACCTTCTCTGCCAGCCGGTTCTCGGCCGTCCGGAGGCGTTCCTCCGCATTGCCTTTCACACGGCCTTTGGACTGTGCGCGCCTGGCCCCGCCCAGAATGCTGCGGGTCGATCGCCGGCCACCGAGTACGCCGCCCAAGACCGACATGCCGATGTCGAGCAGTTGGTCGCGGCCACGAGACTTCACGTCTGTCTCGAGCTCGCGGATCCGATCCTCGGACTTCTCGATCGCGACTCGGATGCGATCGGCCTTCGTCTCGAGCGTCTTGCGTAGCTTGGCGACGTCTGCGTCCGCTCGGTCCTCCGCCTCGGCGTCGCAACGGAAGCCGAAGTCCTCTCGAGACTCACCAACTCGTGAGGCCAACTTCAGCTCACGATTGGTGTAGAGCTCGAGGGTCTCATTGCGATAGACGTGATCCTTCAGTTTCGTCTTCGCGCTCGAGAACAAGCCCTTGGTGTGGATCTTTGCGTCGGGCAATACGTAGACCGCATCGTTCTGGGCCGGTTCATCTCGCAGGTCTCGATCGTCGTAGTCGACTTCAACTGCGCCATCCATGTCGATCTGGTTGTCGATCGGGCTGACGATGGCTTCCCATTCGACTTCGTGGCGCAGGTCTGCCTTCGTCTCGTCGAACAACAGGCTCACACGTGCAGCGATGCCGGCCACGAGTCGGCGACCCTCAGGGTCACCGCCGACCGACGTGAGCCAAGGCGCTGCAGGGTCGACGTATCTCACCGCAACGCCGTCGGCGACCTCGGGAGCGATCGCGGACTCGTCATCCTGTATTTCCCGCTCGTTCTGTTTCTCCCGCTCGTTCCTCGCTCCAGCATTCGCTGCTGCGCCGGAGGCGCCTTTCCGTCGCTCGTCCCTCGCTCCTGGGGTGCTGGCGTCTGTTGGTGCGTATATCGGCTCGTCTTGGTTGCTACCAGAACTTTCGCCGGAGGCGCCGCTTGCCGTCAGTGCTTCTTTGATGGGGTCCATCAGGTCGGCGATTTGGGTTCTTGCTAGGGGTCCGGGGAGGTAACTCATTGCCCAGCGGGTGGCGAACACCGTCGGTTCGTCGGATCTTGTCTGATGCAACAGGAATTGGCGCTTGTCGAGCGCAGAGATGATGTTCGACAGCTCGTCCTCGTTGGCTCCGCCGCTGGCGGCCGACATGCCCTCGAGCAGACGAGCCTTGTCGCGTTCGGTCTGGAGCCGCCCGACCATCCAGGTGCCGGCGTTCGACAGCGCCTTGTAGTCGACGTCGACGGGATTCTGGGTTGCCAAGACCAAACCGACGCCGAAGGCCCGTGCCTGCTTCAGGATCGTCAGTATGGGCTTCTTCGACGGAGGCATTGCCGTCGGCGGGACGTAGCCGTACACCTCGTCCATGTAGATCAATGCACGCAGCTCCGGAGTCCCCGCCTGCTTGCGCATCCAGGTCACGACCTTGGACATGATGAGGGTGACCACGAACTGTCGCTCGGTCTCCGTCAGGTGTGCGATTGAGATGATCGACGCACGGGGACCGTTGTTCAACATGTCGTCGATGTCGAGGGGAATACCCTCGGTCCACGCAGCGAACGACGGCGACGCGAGTAACCCGTTGAGCTTCATCACGAGCGCCGTGCGGTCTTTGGCGGGGTAGAAACTGTCGAGCTCGAGAACGCCCAGCTTGCGCATCGGGGGGTTCTGGATCTGGCCGAGCAACGCGGCCAGATCGAGGTCTTCGCCGTTCGACCACGATCGATGAATCAGGTTCGACAGGAGGATGTGTTCGCGGCTCGTCAGTGGGTCCGCTTCGATGTCGACCAACGCAAGCAACGATGAGACCAGCCCTTCGATCTCATCGGCAAGGGCTTCGGAGTCGGAGTCCTCGGGCGCCGAGAGGTCACCGATGATGTCGAGACCGACACCCGAGTTCGAGCCCGGTGTATAGATCGTGAAGTCAGCACTGTCGCGAAGTTTGCCCAGACGCTCGCCCGTGATACCTGAACCCTCGAGCCCGCTCTTCCACATCTCCGCGGTCGATACGGCGTGCTCGGCAAGGGACACGCCATCACGCTCTGCGTCCGCCGCGTTGACCCATGGCTCGAAGTCGGGACCCGAGAGGTCAGGGAAGGTGAGCAACAGGTTTCCCATGTCGCCCTTTGGGTCGATGATGATCGTCGGAATGCCCTGCAGAAGGGCCTCCTCGAGCATGATGATGCTGAGACCGGTCTTGCCCGAGCCTGTCATGCCGACGATCACGCCGTGTGTGGTGAGATCGCTGGCTTCGAGGTGAACGTGATCGCCCCCGTCGAGGGTCTGGCCTATGTACAGATGTCCTGTTGGTGTCTCGCTCATGGCCAGGACTGTAGTTGCTCGCCAATCGTCGACCACCGACGTGGACAGTGCTTACTGTGGCGTCACGTCGGTCATGATTGTCTTGTCGAGCCGGGTCTCCCCATCCACCGTGATCTCTTGCGTGGCAGTGACTTGGCGGACTCGGTTCGCTGAATTGTCGAACCGCAGGGTTACGACGTTCTCGGCAGCGAACTCTCCAATGTCGGCGGTTGCTTCGGCCGCATCGATGTCGGAAGCGAATGCGGTCCCAATCGTCTCGAAGAGAATCTTGCCGAACTGCGCAGGATCAGGTGTGGTACGGATCACGATGACCTCGCACCCCTCCTCATCGGCTCCTGGCTCGTGGGAGATCGTTGACGTCGCTGGAAAGGGTTCACCGCCCAACGCGTTCGGGAGCATGTCGCTGACGCTGTAGCTATCGCCCTCCGCCAACAGGATTCCATCGAAGGCGTGGAAGATCATCGGCCGTTCGGCGAACATCGTGGTCAGCGCCTGCGGGTCCATGGACGTGAAGAGCGCTCGCACCTGTGCGAATGTTTCCTCCCCACTCGGGTCGATTTCTAAAAGGAGGTCGAGCGAGGCGATTGTGTTGTCGCGGATCTCCTCGATGTTCTGCACTGCGCCGAAGACGCCGAAGCTGTCCACCTCGTAGACGATGCGTTCACGTGGGAACCGATCGAGGATTCCGTCGAACGCGGCAGTGTCGGGGATTCCGAGGGTGCTCAAGTCCGTTTCGCCCGCCAGCCACTCAAAGGTGGTGCCCTGTTCGTTGGCCTCCAGCACCGTCAGCGTGAAGGGTGTGGACGAGCCTCCGCTACGACCGGGGCGAGGGTCAGTTCGCTCGAGCAAGACCTCAATGTTGCGCTGTTCTCCGACATCCCAGTTTGTCGGGACGTCGATTCCAGGATCGTTGCTGCCAACTCCGCAGAGCAGCTCGGGCGGCGCTTCAATTGTCGTAGTCGTAGTTGAACTTGTCGTCGTGGATGTGGTCGTGCTCGTCGTCGTGCTCGAATCTGTTGTCGACGGGTCCTCATCGGAGCTTGTCATGCTCACCGATGACGATGTTGGCGAGGCTGTTTCCTGGCCGGACTCGGTGCCCTCGGCACAAGCCGTGCTGAATAGAGCGAGTAACACGGCCGACGCGAGATAGCTAGATTTCCTTGCTCGAACTCGATCTCTCATGGCCCCCTATCGGCCGCGAGCGAGGTGCCCTGAGCGGGGCCGGGCCTCCGGCCAGCGCCGTTCGCTTCGCTCTCTAACCGAGTTTCTCGCCCGGAGGCTCCAAACGTCGTTCGCCGAGCATCGAGAGCCGTGGGTAGGCCGATCCGGCTGTGCCGGTCGGCCGAAAATGGGTCATCGTCCGCAGGGCGGTCGAGGAGCCGTCAGGCGACGGATCCGAGCCCGGCGGAAATCACAGGCGCTCGATGACCATGGCCATGCCTTGGCCACCGCCAACGCACATCGACTCGACGCCGTAGCGGCCTCCCGAGTCTTCGAGGCCATTCAGCAGCGTCGTCATGATGCGGGCTCCGGTCATGCCGAATGGGTGTCCCAGAGCGATCGAACCACCGTTGACGTTGAGCTTGTCCTCCGGGATGCCGAGCTCGTCTGCCGATCCGAGCACCTGCACGGCGAATGCCTCGTTGATCTCGAAGAGATCGATGTCGTCCACCGTGAGTTCAGCGCGTTCGAGAGCTTGTTTGATGGCTTCGATCGGGCCGAGACCCATGATTTCGGGGTTGAGGCTCGAGACCGAGCTCGACACGATGCGAGCCAGTGGCTTGATGCCGAGCTCGGCAGCACGGGTGTCAGACATGACCACGACGGCGGCAGCGCCGTCGTTGAGTGGGCAGGCGTTGCCCGCCGTGATCGTTCCGTCGGGGCGGAAGACTGGCTTGAGCTGGCTCACGCCTTCGATGGTGGTTCCGGCTCGGATCCCATCATCTTGTGAGATGACCGTTCCGTCAGGGAGTGTGTACGGCGAGATCTCGCGCTCGAAGAAGCCTCGATCGCGCGCAGCCTCGGCGCGGTTCTGTGATCGAACGCCCCATTCATCTTGGCGTTCCCGGCCGATACCGGTGACCTGTGCGACGTTCTCGGCGGTCTGGCCCATGGCGATGTAGATGTCGGGCGTCTCCGGAGCCGACCAGATCTCTGCGCCCTCTTCGGAGCGCTCTGCGGTCCGCGCTTCAGCCTCGGCAAAGGTCTCGTTGTGCGGACCCGTGTCGGCCGCACCGTTCATGTATCGGCTCACGGTCTCGACGCCGCCAGCGACGAACACATCGCCCTCGCCTGCTTTGATGGCGTGCGCCGCCATGCGAATGGTCTGAAGCGAAGAGCTGCAGTATCGGTTCACGGTGACGCCTGGTGCTTCGAGACCAGCCATGAGGGCGGAGACGCGGGCGACGTTGTAACCGCCTTCTCCACCAGGCTGACCAATTCCCCACAAGACGTCCTCGACCTGATCTCGCGGCAGTTCCGGCACCTTGCCCAAGACGTCATCGATGATGAAAGCCGAGAGGTCATCTGGGCGAGCTTCGACGAGCGACCCCTTCATTGCTCGTCCAATGGGGGTGCGCGATGCTGCGACGATGACGGCTTCAGCCATGAGTGGGTCCTCTCCACGGGTCGTTACTGTTGGGTAGCTTACGCTGTCCTAGGCAGAGCGACCTACAGGAACTTCGCCTATCAAGCGCATTCGACAACTCGGAAGCGATGTGCTAGCACTCGGCGAGTGACCCCATCTGTATTACAGATGGTCCTTCGCAGGAAACTATTGGAATTACGACGCAAGGCGCGCGCATCATTCATCTCGGCAAGAGTGGAGTGAGAGGGTCTTACGGGCGCGCGCAGTCGAATTCGGGCTGTCCAACGCGTCCTGCCCTCCAAGGACAAGGACAACAATGATCGATTCACTTGCAGTAACAAGCGAGACGACCTCGTGGATGGGCAAAGGGGCATGTGCTGGAGACAGCGACCTGTTCTTCGCCCCGTTCGCTGAGCGGCCTGAGGCTCGGGTCCGCCGCGAGGCCAAAGCTCGCGTCATCTGCGAGACGTGCAACGTGATCACCCCGTGCCGCACCTATGCGCGCGCAAACCTCGAATTGGGGTTCTGGGGTGGCGAGTCCGAGTCGGAGCGTGCAGCTGCTGGCTTCGCACCCACGACACCGATCATCGGTCGACGCAAAGTGGCGGAGACCCGAGCCGCCGCGGCGCTCGGTCGCGCTGTCTGACCCTGTCGCTCGGGCTGCTCTCAGCCCCGAATACGTTCGATGACCGACCCGCGGGGAGTGGCGCGGACGCGATCACGTGCCCCAGGAACGTCGGGGGTGTCGGCTTCGTACGCAGCATCTCCAGGCCAACAGATGACGGATTCATCTTTGCCGGGAAACGCCCTCGTGCGCTTTTGCATCGCGCCCTGCGTGATGCAGTGGTCGACCAGATGAGGAATCGACTGCGACACGCGCAGATCATCGAGCGTGATCCAGGTCGGAATCGCGAGCGGAAACTCACCTGACGAACTCTGCGCGAGCGCGTCGGCAGGCTGGACCCATCGGGCTTCTTCGTTCTCGTCTTGGTCCACCACAATCTCGCCTCGATGTTCTGGCGCCAGAAAGAACCAGGTGGCAAATCGTTTTGGTGGACCGACCACAGGCGGAATCCAGTGTGAGAACCACACGAGCGACGAGGTGTCGCATTCGAGCGCAGTCTCCTCTCGCGTCTCACGCACGGCAGCATTCGCCGCGGTTGCAAGAAGTTGTGGATGACCCCAGTTCTCGGTCCCTTCGTCCGGTGCCGTTGGCGCTGGCCCATCGCCGTCTTCGAACACGCCTCCGGGAAACGTCCAGAGGCCGCCGAAGCTGAGTTCGGGGTTACGTCGAACCATCAGGACCTCGAGTGGCGTGGTGCTTCGAGATCGGATTGGAATGCACGTTGCGGCCAATCGCAGCGGGGGAGGGTTCGTCATGGCCCTATCGTACGTCTATGGGTTCTCGCGCTGGCCGTTTCCCCGCCCACGATATCGACGCTGCTTCGTCGCTGTTCGCAGAGGTGCTCGCAGTCGATTCCTCGTGGTGCAATCTGGAGTACGAGGGCATCGACGATGACGAGACGCCAGCGGAGTCGGCCCTCTTCGGTTTCTTGGCGGCACGCGGTCCGGCCAATCCTCTCGCCACCGTCATGGCAGCGAGTGCGGGGAGACGTCCTCGGCCAGCACAAATCGGAATCCAGCACCGGGCTGGCACAAAGGCCGCGGCTCAGCTGCGCGACGAATCGCTCGTGTTACCCGCCGACGCTCGGGTGGCGCAGGATCATCCACGACGCGGGCTCGTCGTCGAGTGGCCCGAATCCGCCGACGTTTCCGTCCTCACCGCATGGTTGTTCCCTGCGATGCGCATCCTCGGGCGCGCACCCACGACCACCGATGTGATCTACGAGTGGCACGTGCCGAACGAGAAATGACACGTCCGTCGGTGTGCCTGAGCGCGCAAATAGTTCTTACGCCCGTTCCCGATGCATCACCAGGAGTCGGTTCGCTGACGTATCAGCTGGCCAGTCGGTAGGCCTTCGTGGTTGGTGCAACTTGGGCCGCTTGGCGTTGGCGCAACCACGTGTCTGCTTGATCCCGAGTGACTGCTTCGCCACCGGTAATGCAGATCAACGTGAGTCGATCGCCAGACGCCGTTGTCTGGGTCATACTCATATCGATTTTTCCTTGTTGTTTGTTCCACCAACTCGTCGGTCGAATTGATCGGAAGCTAAAGCCATTGTTGCACATGTCTCGAAAGAAATCACGTAACCGGTTCCGATGATGTGCGCGTCTGAGCCTGGTGGTGACTATTCCTCTTCGGGTGTACCAGCGATGAGCGGAGTGTCCTCTTCGCTGTCTGGCATCGGTCCCACGGTCACGACGACGACGAGATCGTCGAATTGTGGATCACCGAGCCCATCACTGCACCAGAGCCGAACTCGAGCGCTGGCGCCAGTTGGGACGTCCATCTCTTCGGCCACGATGCCGCTGTTGCCCGTCCAGGAATGCTGGGCTTCACCCATGAGCCACGAGTTCCAGAATTGCAAGGTCTGGGTTGTTGAACTCAGGCCAGCGAGTTCGCATCGATTGACCTGCGAAGCGAGAACGGTGACGAGTTCGAAGCCGAGTCCTTCATCTGTATCGAAGTCATCTCCAGGTTGGTTGCGATTCTCCAGGGCGACGAGGTCGCCCCGCGAGGAACGAACGTTCAGTGCCTGGTCAAGATCAACTCGAGACGTTTCCACCAAGATCTCAACAACCTCGTTGGGATCCACATCGATCTCGACGAGCGACAACACCTCGATGCCGTCGACACGAATGCGATCGGTGCGTTGTGTCCTGAATCGATCGGCCAGCGTGCGAGCTGAATTCACTCGTCGCCCTTCTTGATCACGAGCGAACTACTTTCGTTCATCGGCCAGGCCACGGTCGATTCTTCTCGACTGCGTACGAGGCTCTCGACGCGGCCGATGACGGGGTTGTACCGTTCGGGCGCGTTGCCATTGGTGAGTCTTGTTGCGTTCTCGAAACCAAAGAGCGGTGATTCATCCTCGGCGAACAGCCGCCAGAATGCGCTGTCATCGAGCTCACCTGTCGCCTCCGGCATCGCTTCTTCGAACGTGATCTCGGCAATCGGCAGCGCCAGAGGTCGAGAAACGTGGGATTGACTGGGAATGGCGGGCACGGTCGCCACCCCGGGTGGCAGAAGTGAGAAATTCGTCGGAGGAGTCTGACGACCCCATCTCCAGAGGCGAGCTCGGGTTGGCGGGTGCTGGGCGAGCGGTCGCGACCTGCCGAGGAGAGTCGATCCGAGCCGGTCCGTGGCGATGAGGACCAACGCGGCGACGAGCCAGGACAACACAACGAGCCGAAACATCGATTCGGCGCTCACCGTTTCAGGATCGAACTGCTCGCGGAACCATTCAACCGGTCCGAAGTTGTTGAACGCCTCGCTCATGTTGACCTCGCAGGATCGATCGCCGCCGCGATGATCAGGTCGATCACCGGCGTGGCTTCGGCGAACCGCGCGATGTGATGGACCGGAGAGCCGTTCGGAGCGACTTCCTCGGTCATGCCACGCAGATCACCTTCGCCGTGGGCAACAATAGACGATGCCTCAACAGTGAAAAGTTCAGGGTGGGTCAACCCGAGGAGGGCACAGGGGTCGTGCATCGGCTGGCCGAGCTCGTCCTCGCCACGGCTCGTTGCGTAGAACGACAAGAAGGCTGACGCCGGAACCGACGACGTCGTTGCAGCGTCGGCGAGCACGGTGATGTGTTCTCGCCTCATGCGCACCTGCCGAGTGAGGTTCAAGCCATACATCGTGATCGGCATGCCACTTTGGAGGACCACCTCGACCGCGTGCGGATCGGCCCAAGCGTTGAACTCCGCATTGGGCGTGGTGTTTCCCGTCGTCGTCGATCCACCCATCCAGTGAAGTCGTTTGACTCGATCAGAAATCGTCGGGTCCTCCTGCACCGCGAGCGCGATATTCGTGAGCGGGCCGGTTGCGACGATGTTGGCATCGCCGTCGTCGCAGAAGTCGAGGATCGCCTCAACCGCTCCGACGGGGCTCGGTTCCTGCTGTGGCACTGGCGTTTCTGTGGCACCGAGGCCCGCAACCCCGTGCACCTCATCGGCGAACATCGCGGGAACAACGAGAGGTACCGATGCGCCTCGATGCACGGGTACTTCAGCGCCAGCAAGGTCGAGAACATGCAGTGCGTTGCGCGTCGTATGTTCGATTCGAACGTTTCCGCTCACCGTTGTGACCGCGGCGAGGTCGGTGTATCGAGTCGCACAAAAGATCGCGAACGCGTCGTCGATGCCGGGATCGCAGTCCAAGAGGATTCGTGGTGCAGTCACGACAGGCGCTCGTCAACTTCGGCGGCCGTGGGCAAAGAGGGCTGCGCACCAAAACGCATGGCGGTGGCTGCGCCTACACGCACGGCGTATGACGTCGCGTCGATGAGGCTTCGACCATGGGCGATCTGGGTGGCGAGGGCGCTACGAAAGGCGTCACCTGCTCCCGTTGTGTCGATGGCTCGCACGATCGGCGAAGGCACGTGCGCGGTGACTTCCCCGACGACCATGGCTCCGCGCTCGCCGAGCGTCACCACCACGTGTTCGACGGCGATCGAGTGGGCAGCATCGATCACGTCGTCGAGATCGTTCGCGTCGATCTCTCTGCCCGCAAGGAGGGCGAGCTCCGTTTCGTTGGGGGCGATGATGTCCACTTCGCTGAGCAGCTCGGCGGGCAGACCATCGGGTGGCGCCGGCGCAGGGTCGAGCAGCACGATTCCGGTTGCGGTTCGTGCGGCGGCGATCGTTGTCTCGAGAGGAATCTCGAGCTGAAGCAACGTGACGGTGTCCTGCAGCATCTCCGAATGTGCGTTGACGTCGGAGGGGCTGAGAATCGCGTTCGCACCCGGGCTGACAACGATGGTGTTGTCACCATCTGGGCCGACGGTGATCAGCGCGATGCCACTTGGCGTACCGATGACCACTCGCATCGCCGATGTGTCGACACCGGCTTGATCGAGGGACTCCCGAAGCACAGCTCCTGCTGGGTCTTCGCCGATGCAGCCGAGGAAGGCCACGTTGCTGCCGAGGCGCGCGGCGCTGACCGCTTGGTTTGCGCCTTTGCCACCTGGGATCTGCTCGTGGTCACCACCGAGGACAGTTTCACCCTTGAGCGGATGGTGCGGGACCCGAACGACGATGTCGAGGTTTGCTGAGCCGACCACGGCGACGTCACGATTCATCTGAATTCCTCACGCATCTGGTGATGGGTGCGACGAGTGCATTTCCCACGCATTCTCATTTGGAACCAGGCGATGCTCCGCGGTCGTGACCAACTGGGTCTTTCCCAAGTCCAGCAGCTCAGATCCGAGAATGGGCTGCAACGTGTCCTCGGCGAGGGCCTTTTCCAACTCTGCTTGGCCGGGAAAGGACAGCTCGAGGATCGTGTCGAAGCGCTCGTCGCCGATGAGTGGGTCGTTTGGTGAGAGGAGGGCGACTCCTACGCCATCGAGCTCAGTCGCAACCGTCATCGCGGCATCTCGCAGCCAGCCGTCGTAACTGCCGCTATCGATGCCGGGGCCACCCGTGAGGAAGGCAACGAGTTTCACCCCGGGCGTCGAGCTGCCGATCCAGTGATCGTCCCGCTCGGCCAGCACCGATGTCGTCACGGTCCACGCCGCGACGACGCCAACGACATCGGCGACCAGCTCTGCCAGATCTGTCGGCTGAGCATCGGACATCGAGTCGGCGGCGATCCGCAGCATCGCGCCAAAAGGTGGTGCGCTGTGCGGCGTATCGAGGTCCACGACACCCGACGTGGCTATGTCGACAGTGATCTGGGTGATGGTGCTCGGTGCCGCCAGCAACGACGCCGCAGCTTGGCGAACCAGACCATCCTCGAGCTCGAATTTCGCAATGTCGAAGTGCGGCGAAAGCGCATACACCACAGTGTTCATGTGAGTTACTTGACCATCGTTGGTTCGAGTGCGTGGAGTCGCTTCACAGCTCCCACGAGGATCTTGCGCGCGAGCTTCGGCTGCTCATCGAGCAAGGCGGAGAACTCGCGACGGTTCAGCACCGATATCTCCATCTCCGTGTCAGCGGTGACCGTGGCGGTGCGGGGAACGCCCGCAATGACCGCCAGCTCGCCGAGAAAGTCTCCCGCACCCACCCGAGCGACGATGCGGCCCGAACGGCGGACGGTTGCCTCGCCAGCGATGATGATCAGGAACTCTCGGCCCGACGTTCCTTCGACCATGAGGTCTCGGCCTGGTTTCACCACCACTGCGGTCATCAAACGAGCGACGGCCTTCAGTTCCTTCTTCGTGAGCTCGCCGAACAGCTCGATGCTCTCGAGGTGCTTTTCGATCGTCATGTCTAGGTCTCCCGGCGTCGCCTTTCCTGACGTCTGTCTACTACAGGAGTGGACGCTAGAGCGCGTCCGGAGATGGGGGATCGACACCCGGTGCGGCGGCCGCTCGACCCCGCCTCGACTCCGCCAGAATGCGACTTCCGATGAAGAGGACTGCCCCGAGGAGAAGTCCGGCAAGTCCGAGTTGGGCCCAGCCTCCGCGGTCCCCGAGATCCTCCGGATCGGGACCGGCGTCTGGTGAGCCGATGATGTTGCCCAGACCCGGTGCTTCGTTCCCAGGTTCGTCGTCGATCGGAGTGACCTGCGCTGCTGCGGCGGGGACCCATACGGGGGCGGTATTCGCCAAAGCCAAGCACAGTGCGGTCAACAACGCGACGGTGGCACCCTTTCTGAGCACGGAGCGAAGAGACATGCTGCCACGTTATCGGCCAAAGGAGGAGCGAAATCCGCTCTCGGTCGCAGCAAATCGGCCGCAGAGACGGCACACTTCTGCGGTGACTATTACGCGCGACGAATACAGTCCGTCGGTCCGTCGCGTCCTCGAATTGCCGAGGCCGCGGTGGCGCGGTGTGATGCATCGTTGGATGGTTCCGGTTTCGGTTGTCGCCATGATTTGGCTGACAGCATCAGCCGAATCGGCAGGGGCCGCAGCTGTTGCAGCGCTGTATGGACTTGCTTCGGTCGGGTTGTACGCGGTGAGCGCGACCGCCCACTACAAGGTCTGGGAGCCCAAACGACTCCATTTGTTGTTTCAATTCGATCACTCGATGATCATGATTTTCATGGTCGCGTCCACCGCACCTGTGGCCTACGCAGTCAGCGGCGGAACAGGATGGCTGCTGTTCGGCGGAATGGTCGTCGGGGTCTCCGCCGGGTTGACTGCAATCTGGTTGCCGTTCCACCCGCCACGCGGGTTCATGAACACGCTCTTCTTCATGGTGGGTTGGTGGCCCGTGCTCTTCGTTGTGCCCATCGCGAACGGATTGGGTGGTACAGGAATCGGGCTCCTTCTCGGCGGAGGAGCCGTGTTCACAATCGGCGCCCTGATCGTCGGATCCCAGCGCCCGAACCCCAACCCCCACGTGTTTGGGTATCACGAGATCTGGCACATCTTCGTGGTCCTGGGCAATGCCATTCACTATGCGCTCGTCTACGCGGTCGTGACCGGGAAGACCCCGTTCTAATCCCATGTCCGACGAGCACCCTCCCACCGACGAAGAACTGCCACTCGCGTACCGAAAGGGCAGCTCGACCGAGGGCATTTTGCCGATTCTCGGATACGTGCTTGGTGATCAGCTTGGCTCGCGGCTGTTCGGCGACACGGCGGGGGATCGAATTGCCATCATCTTGATGACGGTGGCAGCCGGCTGGGCTGTCGTCCAACGTCAACGCCGCGGCGAGTCGATCGGCTGGTGGATCCCCTCGGTTGCCGTCTATCTGTTCTTTCGCGGAGTCGCCGGTCTGATCTGGGGAGAGGACGTGTTCCTCGCGATCGGCATCGGGCTCAAGGTGGCGCTGGGTCTTGGCGCTCTCGTATCGGTGTTCATCGGCCGGCCGGCAGCTGCACAGCTCGCCCCGCTCGTCCTGCCGTTTTCTGCCGAGGTGAGAGAACACAAGCGGTATCACACGACGATGCGGAATCTCACTCTTGCGTACGCGGTCTACCAGCTGATCACGGTCGGTTTCGAGATCTGGCTGCTCGGTGAGACCGACTCAGGCACGGGGTTCCTCATCATTCGCACGCTCATCGGTAGCGCAGCAGGGTTCGTTGGCTTCATCGCCGCGGTCTTCTACGTCGACCGACGCCTCCGAGCCATCCCTGGATTTTCGGGGGTCATGGAGATGTTCGAAGAGATTGGCGTCGCGCTCGAAGAGCGACGCGACGCAGCGAAGGACAGCTGAGGCGCGTCGAAGCGTCGGCTCAGCGACCGGTGAGTTCTTCGAGCCACGCGTCGGCGGTGGTCAAACGTCTTTCGAGCTGCTGTGTGGTCGCTTCGGTGATCCGATGCACTCCTGATCGACGGTTCAGCTCGCCATTCACCGCCCGATGTTCCCAGCCCAGGATGCGCGCGATGGTCCGCACGCGATCGCTGTTCTTGTCGCGCAGCTCGCGTTTCCCGACGAAACGACTTCGAATGTCGGCCAGGGCATCGGGCACGTCGAGGACGTCGCGACCCTGGAGTGGGGGCGGCGGCGGTAAATCGAACGGGTGCCCAACGAGGTCGCCAACCGACGATGCAAGAGCCGGTTCGTTCGGGTCGATCCCATCATTGGCATCAACCCGGGCGTTGTCCTCGAGCACCGTCGACGACAGGGCAGCAAAGAGTGACATCTGCTCGGTCGGGTCATCCAAAGCGGCAGGATCGTTCTCGATGCGGTCACTCGTTGGTCGTTTGTCGACCGAGTGACGCCGCTGCATCGCGATCGTCGCCGCATGATTGCGCAAGCGGTGGTCATCGGGAACAAAAAAGTACGCAGGCTGCGTCGTGAGCCCCGGAGTCCAGCGAGCAATGCGGCCAACGGCCTGACGAAAAAAGAGCGCCGTCGTCGTGGTGGTGGCAAAGACCGCAACCCGAAGCCGCGGAACGTCGACGCCTTCCGAGATCATTCGAACCGCGATGATCCATGGATCAGAACTGTTGGCAAACGCCGCAATCTTGGAGGAGGCCTTCGGGTCGTCGCTCAGGACGATCTCGGGTGCCGTCCCAGATATGGCGAGCACCCGCGAGGAAATTTCGCGGGCGTGTTCATGGTCGATGGCAATGACGAGGCCACCCGCATCTGCATGGCTGTGACGGATCCGTTCGAGCCTCGCGTTTGCCTTCTCCAACACGGTCGGGAGCCAATTGCCGTCACAATCGAGCGCTGTCCGCAGTCGAGCGCTCCAGTCTGCGCGATCGACTTCGTCGGTGAACGTCGCCTCCTTTATTGCGCCACTCGCATCCACCCATTCCATGTGGCCATCAAAGCGAGGGAAGTAGACCGGACGCACGACGCCGCCCTCTTCGAGCGCCTCGCCATATCCGTACTCAAAATCTGCGACGGCTTCGCCGTGGTCTCCGAACGTGTACCGAACGAAGGGAATCGGGTTGTCGTCACTACGAAAAGGGGTGCCGGAGAGCAAGAGGCGCACGCTGGCGGTCTGGAAAGCGTGAAAGACACCGTCGCCCCATGACTTGTCGCTGGCAGCGTGGTGAATCTCGTCGAGCACCACGATGCCATTCTCGACGACACGACGCAGATGGTGACGAGATGAGGCCGCTTGAGCGTACGTGACCACGATGCCATGCATGTCGGCCGCCAGACCATCCTCCGGTCGCCATTCCGGGTCGAGGTGGAGGCCGAACTGAGCGGCCGACTCGGCCCACTGTTGTTTGAGGTGTGCTGTGGGAACGGTGATGACCAGAGGTCGCGGCTGACCCCCGAGCTCGGATCGAATGGCCGCGAGGGCGAACGTGGTTTTACCAGCGCCTGGACAGGCCACAGCGAGAAAGTCAGGTAGCGGCCGGTCGGCGAACGCGATCAAGGCGTCACGCTGCCAGCGGCGGAGGGTCACGGTTGTCGCCATCGGAGCGATCAAGCTACCGGAAGATGACAGGACTGCTCGCAGAGACACCTACAGTCACATCATGAAGCCAGCGCTCTTTCACATCATCGACAAGGCGACCTGGAGTGATGCGCGCCAAAGAGCGCAGTACGCTCCGGCTTCCTTTGAGGTCGAGGGTTTCATCCACTTGTCTCGTCGCGAGCAGATTCTCCGGCCAGCGAACCTGCTGTACCAGGGTCGGACCGACCTGTGTTTGCTTGTGATCGACCCAGCACGGCTCGAAGGTGAAGTGGTCATGGAGCGCGGCTCGCATGGCGAAGCCGAGCTGTTCCCACACCTCTACGGCTGGCTCAATATTGATGCCGTGGACCGAGTCATCGAGTTTCCGTGCAACGAGGACGGGGCCTTTACGTTGCCCGTAGAGCTCGACTAGTCGTCACCGAGCTCGTCGAGGGCAGATTGAATGACCTCGCGAGCGCGTTCGAGATTGTCCCGTGATTCTCGTTCGGCGTCGGTGAGGTTGGCGAGAGTCGCTTGCGCCTCGACCAACATCTCCTCGTTGCGCTCTTGGGCGGCCTTCTCGGCATCGGAGGCGACCTTGGCAGCATCAGACTCGGCCTTCTTTCGAGTCTTCTCGGCCTCTTCGTTTGCGTTGGCGAGCGTGGCTGCCGCCTCGGTTCGATCCGCCTCGGCAGCGGCGACGGCTTCTTCGTGCAGGCGATCGATTTCTGCGCGCTTTTCGTCGGAATACTCATCGGCGGAACTGCGAACATCTGAGGCATACTCTTCGGCCTCGGTGCGCACCTGAGCGGCGCGCTCCTCGGTTCGGCTGATCAGTTCGGCGGCTGCCTGTTCGTGCGCGAGGCGATCGGACTCAATGTCGAGTCGGACTTGGTCGACCAGGGTGCGGGCTTCCACCTCGGCATCACTACGAATCTTGAACGCACTCTCTTGTGCCTGGCGCAACATGAGTGAAATCTCGTTGCCCATTCGATCGAAGTCGTCGACCGATGCCGGGCTTTGCGCGGGACTGAACGCAGCTGGCTGCGCCTCAACGTCATGATCGTCATCGTCGGGTGCAACTGCGTCTGGTTCGGGTTCTGGAGTCACCTCGACGGCATCGAGGATCTTTGGCTCATCCTCCTCAACGATGTCGGCGACGACGATCTCCTCGTCAGACTGCACGGCCGAGTTGAAGGCCTGGATCTCATCGGCAACATTTCCGAGAAAGCGGTGTACTTCTCCGCGCTCGTATCCCTTCTTCACGATGCTGAAGGTCTTGTTGCGTAGGTCGTCGGGGCTCATCGCCATTTAGGTCTCTGTCTCCTCAGGGCCGTGCTGTTTGCAGATCGGTCCAGTGTTCGCCCTGTTTTAGCGGCGCGGCGCGGGTTTTCTGCAACTGGCGACGCAAGGCCACCGAACGCGACAAATGTAGTCAACTCGACCGCTCAGTGTCGGCTATTCCGATCAGTCTTCGGCCAGTTCTATCGGCACGACGGCCTGCACGATTTCGATCTTCGCGGTCAGCATTTCGGTGTTTGGTACGAGGGTGACCTCGTTGGCACTCGTCAACTGCGTGGACGTGGATCCGATCGCCGAAATCTCGCCCTCCGCGAAACCCACACGAACGGTGTCTCCAATGGTCAACTCGTGACGAAGTGCCCTCCCCGCCGCGATCTGCTCGGCAACGGCGCGGCCACCGAGCCCGGCGAGCAGAGCGAGTGTGAGTGCCAGACCGAAGAAGATCGAACCGACCGCGACCAGGATGATCGTGGTGTCGACTCCGAGTTGTGTGGAGGCGATCACCAGAGCAAACCCGGTGATCGCGTACTTCACCAGGGCGGGCACTCGGCGCCGAACCTCCGGAGCCACGTGGCCGAGACTGCGAGTGACCCCCGCCTCGGCGATGGCGCCGATGATGTTTCCGACGATCAGCACGATCGCCGCAGACAGCGCGCGAGGTAGGAAGCGGACCACGTCGGTCGACAGCTGGTCGAGCGCAGTTTGCTGCACGATCCCCAGCGCAATGACCAACGAGGCAATCAAGATGAGCGAGAAGGCGAGCGTCGCAAGCGCACCAGCCGATGTCTGGATCGACTCCGGACGTGTCTCTTTGCCGGCCAGGCGACGTGCGAGCGCAGCGGCTAGGGAACCGAGAACAAACCCGGCGACGATGACGATCAGAGCAGCGATTGCGCTGGTGTCGGTTTGTGCGAGCACGATCATTCCAGGGAGCGTAGGGCGGTTGGCCTCAATCTGCCTAGGCGATCGTCGAGGGGATCGATGTCAGTTGTCGATCGTGTCCTCGTCGGAGCGGTCATCGAAGAACAAGCGACTGACTTCGACGGGGACCCCGAACATCGAGCCAAACAAATCCGCATCGCGACGGTCCTGTAATCGGCGTGCGATTCGAGCGCTGACTCGCTCGTGGAGATCATCCGGCGGTTTCAGCAGCGTCAACAGCGCAGGCTTCAGATCGGCGTTGGCGGGTTCGCTGAGTTCGTCGAGACTGGTGGCACAGATCTCACACGTATCGATGTGGTCGTCGAGGGCTGCGTTGGACCCATCGAGCCACATCGAAAGCTCTTGGCGATTTGGATGACCTCGCATCACGGCCTCCATTCTTCCAAAGCAGACGCAAGAATGCGTCGCGCCCTGAGCAATCGTGTCTTCACCGTCGGCAGCGCAACCTCGAGAATGTCAGCAATCTCGTCGTAGCTGAAGCCCTCGATCTCGCGAAGGACGACGATCGATCGCGACAGGTCATCCAGCTGATCTAGGGCTGCTTCGAACGCGTCGACCGAAAGTCGACCCTCGACGGCACTCTCGGTCGTGGAGGAACTTGGTCGCTCGGGAAGCAGATTCGGGTCTCGCAGCTCTTCGCGACGACGACGCAATGTGGATATCGCGGTGTTGTGGGTGATCCGGAGAAGCCAGGAGCGAAGCGTCGACTCTCCGCGAAACGTTGGGAGCGCGTTCCACGCCTTCAATATGGCGTCCTGCGATACGTCTTCGGCAAGAGCAGAATCTCGGACGACGGAAAACGCAACCCGGTACACGGCGTCCAAATGATCACGGACGAGCTCTTCGAGTTGCTGTTCTGGAGTGAGGTCGGTCGGCATCGTGTTCGAGGAGCGGTCGCGTCCTGCCCCGGCACCCGACGTCACCGTAGCGGTCTCGACCGTTTGGCCGACAACCCCTGACGAGCGACGTTGCGAACGGTTCGAGGAACGAGACGGTCGCGCCGTCATGTGAAGAAGTGTCCCGGGTCGGGGCGAGATCACAGCGATGCTCATGTGTTGCCGACGATCGGGAGCTGCAGTTGGTCGCGAGAAATGACAATTGATTCTGCGCTCGAAAAAGCTTTTGAGAAAGTCCGCGACTTCTCGACTCTGCGAGGCGTCACCTCACCCATACGACCGCAATCCCTTGGAGGGACACCAACCATGACCATGTGGGAAGAAATCAAAGATTCATTCACCGATGTAATTCAATCGTTCATCGACTTCATACCTGGCCTCGTGGCCGCAATCCTGCTGCTGATCGTCGGACGTTTCGTCGCCAGCTTCGTTGCAGGGCTCTTCCACAAGCTGCTCAAGGCAGTGAACTTCGACGGCGTCGTCGACAAGAGCGGACTCGGGGTACACGTGGAGCGAGCTGGCTACCCAGACTCTGGTTTGTTGCTCTCCAAGATCGTCGGCTGGATCATCATGTTGATCTTCGTCCAGATGGCCGTCGGTCGTCTCGGTATCGACTCGATCGAAGAACTCGTCAACACCTTCGTTGCTTGGATTCCGAACGTCATCGTGGCAATCATCCTCGTCGTCATCACGGGCGCCGTAGCCAACTTCGTGCACGGACTCCTGACGCCGTCGATGGAGAACATCTCCGCCGGTGATGTCATCTTGAAGATCGTCGTCGCTGCCATCTGGCTCACCGGTGGCATGATCGCCTTCCGCCAGCTCGGCTTCGGTGCCGAAATCGTCGAGCAGCTCTGGAACGCAATCACAACCGGCCTCGCTGCGATCCTCGTCATCAAGTTCGGCGTTGGTGGTATCTGGGCCGCACGCGATCGCTTCTGGCCAAAGGTGTACGACGCAATCGAGAAGTAATCGATCTGGATCTTCGTTATGCGAAGATCTGGTTGCATGTGACGATGACCCTGGGTTCTGCCCAGGGTCATTTCACGTTTTGGGCTCGTCGCGCCTTGCGTATCTACAGCTCTGCGATCAGGTGGAAGGCTTCTCCGAACTCGAACGACTCACCACGCGCCATCACCCGCATCTGCTCGAGCTCGCGATCTCGGAACGCCGCGGTCTCATCGTCTGGGTCGTCGGTGATCACCATCGTCGTTTCGAATTGGCTTTCGTGTGCAAGGAGAGCATCGATCTTCGGTTCGGTGAAGGCACTCACGTTCTCGACATGGTTTGGCTCCTCGCTCTCGAACAGGAGAAGGAGGTCAGGGCGATGGCGGGGCAGAGCAAGCTCGGGGAAGAAGAACGGGTCGCGAGCTGCAACGATGCCCTCGACAGCCAAGAACCCTGCGTGACGGTGATCGGGATGAAGCCGCCAACGTTTCCAGGGGTCGTGTCCGAACACGACATCGGGTTTGGCGAGGCGGATGATTCGGGCCACCTCCCGGCGTCTGTCGAGGTCGGATGTCAACTCGCCGTCAACCGCGTCGAGGAACCAAACCTTGCCCGTCGCCCCAAGACGTCGCGCTGCCTCGATCTGCTCGTCCTGCCGGATTCCAACCAGCGCTGCCGTGTCGGCGTTTTCGTCCCAGGTGCCCTTTGAGCCGTCGGTGCAGATGAGGTGATCGACGATGCAACCCGCGGCCGACCATTTGGCGAGCGTCGCCCCGCACTCGAACTCGATGTCGTCCGGGTGGGCGGCGATCGCGAGTGCACGTTCGGGAACCGCGAGGTCGGTCATGTTGGCTGGTCTTTCTTGGTCGGGTCCGTGTGGACGAACGATTCGAGTCTCGAACCAACGAGATCGTCGGGGTGGTCAACATCCCACGAAAGCGCTGCATCTTCGATGACGACCGGTTCAAGCCCGAGGCGTCGAGCAATTTCGAGATGGGAACCAAACGATCCTGGTCCGTACGCAAAGGTGAAGTCGACATCGGTCGGGAGACACAAGACGTTGGTGCCGTCACCGTGCCGATCGGAAACGATGGCGATGCCGTCGCCCATGTCGATCGGGCGGAGATCGGTCGCATGGGGCAGGTCGGCATGAGCCACGATCATTCGCTCGTAGCCGAGATCGCGAAGGTGGTCTCTTCCTTCGGTCACCGCACGGTTCAGCCCGGGCTGGCGTGGCCGAAAGTCTTTGGCCCCCCGCTCTTGGGCCCAGGCGCCGACCGTCGGCGAGTCGTGCACGATGAGAACGTCGAGATCGTGTGCTGCTCGAAGCACGGTGGAAGCCATCGATTCGATCAGCTGTGCACGATCAGCTTCGTCGTAGACCGACGACAGCCGAAGTTTGCCTTCGCTCAGCGAGCGCAACGGGATCAGAACGGCAGTCGGACCAAGGTCACGAGTATCCGACTGAGGAAGGCTCATGGGACGAGTCTAGGGTTCGCAACCATGAGGTCTTTGCGCCAGGTGTTCCGTCCATCGACAGGGGACACACAACCAGCCTCGAAATCGATCGATCTTCAATCGCCCTCACCAGTGCGTCGCGCCTGGAACACGGTCAGCACCATCGGGGCCGGATCTGTTGCCGACATTGACGCCCGAGGCGTGGTCTTTCCGCGCTCGCGACCCGTGTCAGTCGAGGTGTGGTTCGGCTCCGGCGATCGATGGGTTCAGGGAGGTGCCGACGCCGGAGTTCGTCAATCTCGCATCGTCGGGCTGCCAATCATCGAGACCCGCCAGCGGGTCGGCGACGGGGATGTTGTTCAGACCACTTGGGCGGACGAGTCCGGCGATGGCCGCGGGCGCGTCATCGTCCAGCTGCAGAATGAGACGGACGTCGCTGTGGTGGCCGCGGTCGTGGTTCGTCCGCAACGAATCCTTGGCGAACCCGGAGTGATCACGGAGGCTCGCGTCGCCGGGAATCTGATCGTCGTGGACCGGCTCCCGGTCGTCGACCTGACACGCGCCCCCGGTGACGTCGCTGTCGCTATCGACGAGGGTTCAGCCCTGCTCGATCTCCTTCGGCGGAGCAATACCGCGCTCGTCGGACACGACCAGCTGACCGATCAAGACGGTCGGGCGTCGATCGCTGCGATGATTCCGTTGACCCCTGGCTTGGATCGCCAGATACATGTCCTCGATGGTCGCGAAGCATCATCGGTGGCCGCGGCCCCTTTGGACCGTGTGGTAGCCGGGTGGAGATCTCACCTTGATGCGGCGATGGAGATCGACCTTCCCCGATGGCCGAAGCATCTCCCAACCTCACTTCTCTCGAGCCTGATCGGAGCGGTCGCCGACGATGGTCCGCCGCTGGGGTCGGAGTCGTGGCGACGCCAGGATGACGCGATGATCGCCGTTGCCCTGGGCGACGCCGGCGTCCACTGGGCCGCAGCTGCGGTCGCCGATCGGCTTCTTGCCGACGTCGCCGATGGTGCGGTGCCTCGCGCTGATTGGCCAACGGTCGCGGCTGCGATGTGCGCCATCGTGCAGTCCTCGGTTGGAGACGAAGTGATCGCCCGACATGGCGACACCGCCGTGAGCATTGCTGGAGAGGTGCTGACCAATGCCGCGGGTACATCACTCGACCGGCCGCTCGTCGAGGTTGTGCGAATCGCGCACGGTGCCGAGGCAGCGAGCGATGCGAGCTCGATCGTCGGCAACGGGCCGAACGCGGCGACGCTTGTCGAGCTTGGTCGCCTCGGCGTCGGGTTGGGTTCTGGAGCCAAGGAGCTGGCTGCCGCGCTCGACGCCACGACCAAACCCCTCGTCGTTACCGATATTGCTCTCTCAATGGTCGCCTCGGCGCAGTCCGAGCGAGCGTTCGAAGCGGTGGTGCCCGTCCGGGCACTCGCAGGATCGACCTGGAGCTGGAATGACGACGGATGTGGGGACAGCCCCCACGCTCGGGCAGCAATCGCCGTCGGGCTGCGGTCTCTGTGTGTCGCATCGTTCGAGGATGTGATCGACATGCTTCCGGGCATGTCCTCGTCGTGGTTGGGTCAGAGCGTTCGCGTGTCGCGGGTCCAGACCCCAGCCGGACCGTTGTCGTTCGCCCTTCGTTGGCACGGCGCTCGTCCCGCGCTTCTTTGGGAGATCGTTGGAGACCCGCAGCCAGGTTTCACCCTCACGTGCTCCTCGATCGACCCGTCGTTTCGGACGACCGATCACACTGGCGAGGCCCTCCTTCAGGAGCCTGCACACCTGGTTGGTACCTGATGGCAGCGCCCGTCCGTCAGCTTCGAGGAGCCCTGAAGAAGTCATCCCCTGGACTGCGCCACGAGCGCGCGTTTTGGGACTCGGGTGTCGAGTACGTCGTGGGCATGGACGAGGTGGGCAAGGGGGCGTGGGCGGGACCACTCACCGTCGGAGCGGCGATCGTCCCGAAGGACCGGCGCATCTACAAGGTCCGCGACTCGAAACTTCTCACCGAGGCAGAACGTGAAGCGATGTTCGACCGGATCTCCAACTGGTGCGAGGCCTGGGCCGTTGGGCACGCCAGCCATGCCGAATGTGACGAGCTGGGTATGTCCGAGGCTCAACGCCTTGCCGCGAGACGGGCGCTCGACGGTCTCGGCGTGCAGTGTGAGAAGGTCCTTCTCGACGGGAAATGGGATTTCGTCGGTGGAGGACGTGCATCGACGATCGTGCGCGGCGAACGCGTGAGTTTGTCGATTGCAGCAGCAAGCATCCTGGCGAAGGTCACGCGCGATCGAATGATGCGCGAGATGGACGAACACTTTCCCGCCTTTGCGTTCTCCGAGAACAAGGGTTACCCCTGTCATCGTCATCGTGCCGCGTTGCAGATGCTCGGGCCGACGACGATTCATCGGAGGAGTTGGGCGTTCATGGAATCTCTCGCGTGGCGCGGGATCGAGCGTTACGTCCCAGACAACGGACAGGGCACGCTGTTCATATGAAGAAGCGTGCGTTTCAGTGGTCGCTCGTCATTTGGACGCTCGGTATCTGGGGGAGCCGAATCCGAAACATCGTTGCGGACGATGAGCTCACGACGTCCGAGCGAACCGTTGGGTTTCTCGTGGCGGCAGGCCTCATCGGGTCGGCTTTGTCGCTGGCGTTTGGCCTCGTTCGCTCCGCTTCTTGGACGCGCGTCGCCCTCGCAGCGCTCGCTTTGCTCGGAGTCCTCCGGTTCACGATCCGTGGACCGCTCATCCTGCTCGACGACCAATGGGATACCGGCTTCAAGGTGGTGCACACGATCCTGTGGGTGGTGACCGCGGCGCTGAGCGCCTTGGCGTGGCGCGAACACCGTCGCTCCGAGACCTCGTAACCATCGCGGTGGCGGCTACGATTCGACCATGGGTCAGCTCGTGTCAGTCATCGAAAAGCCATCGCATCGTCCTGGGATCGTCCGGTACGTGTTGAATCGAGCGCTCACGGGAATGGGCCACGAGCGTTTCACGCCGACGAACGAACCAACCGGTGATCGACCTCCGGACGAGCTTGCTCGTCGCCTGTTGGCCACGGGGCAAGTCGCAGGCGTCTCACTCAACGGAAACGTTGTGACGATCGAATTGGCGACCAACGATTCGAGCGGACTGAAAGACATCATCGTCGACCTCTACACGTATTACGTGCCGGGGGTCGAGATCCCTACCGATGAAGAGCTCATGGCTCAGGCTGAGGGCTGATTCTCGATCTCGCCGAGGTGATGCTGCATCACCCAGGCATGCATTGCGATCCCTGACGCAACACCTGCGTTGATCGAGCGGGTCGAGCCAAACTGGGCAATAGAACACACCAGCTGCGCGACGTCGCGCACCGCTGGCGATAGCCCGGGACCCTCTTGACCAAAGACCAGCACGCAGGACCGTGGAAGCGAAGTGTGTTCGAGTGGCATCGACCCGGGCAGATTGTCGATGCCGATCACGGGAAGTTCGTTCTCCGTCGCCCAGGTCACGAATCCCTGGACGGTTTCGTGATGCACGATGTGGTGGTAGCGGTCGGTGACCATCGCGCCACGGCGGTTCCAACGTTTCTTCCCAATGATGTGCACCGCTGCGGTGTTGAACGCGTTGGCGTTGCGCACGACCGTCCCGATGTTGAAGTCATGCTCCCAGTTCTCGATCGCGATGTGGAGTGTTGTTCTCGACGAGTCGAGGTCGGCAACGATGGCGTCGTGGGCCCAGTAGCGGTACTTGTCGACGACGTTTCGCCGATCGCCGTCGGCGAGGAGTTCCGGGTCGAAGTGCGGGCCGGTCGGCCAGGGTTCAGGATGTGGGCCAACGCCTACAGCGGTCTCGAAGTCGTCGGCCATCTGGCCATCGTAGAGCCAGCTTGTCGAAGGTTCGCTTTACCAGTCCGGCAGCGCTGGGTCGTTGAAGGCGCTCGTCGGCTTTGGCGCGACCTCTTGTTCGACGAGTGGCGGAGTGGCGATGCCAAGCTCTGGCGCTGAACCGAGGGGCTCATCGGGAATCTCGATCAACCCGCGGTACCTCGCCGCAGCTGCGGCGACGTTCTCTGAATACTCGAGGTCGTGGTTGTACGCGAAGAATGCGCGTGCCTGGCCTTCGGCCGTCGCCATGGACCCGGCTGCCGTGCACAGGTATCGAGCGGAGGCGAGCGACGCATCGTAAATGTTGTTCGGGTCGCTCTCGTCATCAAGATTTGCGTCGACGTCGTACTGGTTCCAGGTCTGGGGGATGAACTGCATCGGCCCGACGGCACGATCGTAGACAGGGTCGCCGTCGAGTCGTCCGCCGTCTGAATCAGTGATGAGCGCGAGCCTCTTGACGACCGGTGCAGGTGAAGGTGTGGCAGCAACACTCGATTCTGCTGCCGTGTTCGCTCCATCGTTCGGCGTTGCGGGCTCCTCTGTCGGGAGAGGGGGTACCGGCGAGTCGTCGATGGTGGGGACCGACACTTCGATCTCGATCACTTCGGTGCGATCGGTCGCTCCGGGCGTCTCGGTGCCTGCGACGAGAAACTCGGCACCTTCGAGAATTCGGCCATCGAGGGCGGGACCCGTGATCTTGTCGGTCGTGTCTCCGTTCACGTCGAGGGTGGAGTCTCCGAAGTGACCATGAAAGCTCTCGATTCTTCCGATGCCCGCAAGCATCCACCAACCGATCTCGCACCGGGGATTCTCGACTTCCTGGAGACGGGCGGCGATCACGTACGCGTTGAGCGCGACCAGCGGAATGTCGGTTCCTTCGACGAACTGCTCCAGTCGCTGATGCAGGGTGTACTTGTAGGTCGCTGCGGTCTGCTCGGAGAGGTCTTGCATCGAGCGAAGGTCTCGCAAGAGATTGAGGCGATCGCGTCGAAGAGACCGAAGTTGGCTGCGGGTCACCCGGAGGTCTTCTTCCAAGCCGGCGCGACGGATCTGGCGCTCGAACAGCTCTGCTTCCCGGGTGGCGATCTGCAGGAACTGGTCATCGCGGACTTCATCGGTGACGACGCGCGTCTCGCTGATCTCGGTGTCGGGAAGATTCAGTGCAGTCTCGAGTTCGTCCTCGGATATGAACGCACGGACGGCAAACTCGGCGATCGCTGTCTTGAGAACCGAAATCTCGTAGGCGAGGCGCGCTTCCTCTCTGTGTTCATGATCGATTGCATCGTTGAGGATTTGCACCTGTGGCCGAAGATCACGGATCTGCGTGGCAATCTCCGCATTGTCCCGGTCGAGGGTGGCGACGACCTGTAGAACGCGAATGTGATTCTCTACAAGCGGCTCGAGTACATCGTCGTCGACGGGTATCCAATCGACACCAGCGGCAAACACCGTGCTGTCGTGGAGGTCAGAAACATCGAATTCGGGTGGCTCTTCAAGCGTCGCGGGATCGAGGCCCAGAGTCACGACAGGATCGATCCACGTGGTGGTGATGTCGAGGATCGGCTCGTTGGTCGGGTACCGAAAGACTTCCTCGAGTTCTTGCGCGAGAACGGGCTCCGGGAGGAGGAGCCCTGCTGCGATGAGCGCGACGAGAGCGACGCGCGGTACACCGCGACGGAGACACATGATTGTGTGTTCGGCATGTCCACAGGGTTCTTGAGGGCCACTGGAGGCGTGGGGATGAAGAGACTCAGAGGAATATCGTGTCGAGTCGTCCGAGCGCAGCTTCGAGGTCCCAAGCCGTTCGTTGTGCGGCGTCGATCGAGTCACGCGATGCTTCTGCAGCGCGTGCAGCGGTGAGGGCTTTGGTTTCGAGCTGGTCGATGAGGCGATCGATTTGCCAACGCCCAATGGTGAACTGGTCTTCGTGCTGGTCGAGTCGACGCCGGCTCTGATCGGCAGCATTCCCTTCCCATGTGGCCCTGGTGTGGAGCGTCCATACAGGATCGAACAGCCCTCGTAGCTGGGTCAGTTCGTCACGGAGCTCCCGGGCGAGCCGTCGTGCATCCTCGGCCTCAGCCTCGTATTGGTGGGCCGCGTCAGTCCACCTGCGTATGGTTTCGTAGGTTTGGTTGAGCTGTGCAAGACCGGCCGGGTTCTCGTGATGACCGTGTTCATCCATCAGATGTCTCCAAATTTTCTAAAATATATTGAAAAGCATTGAAACATATGCAAACGGGTACTGGCAACTGCCAGGAAGGGGACGTAGCGTCAGGTTTGCAGAAAGCGAACAAATGTTCGATACTGGGGAAATGGGCCTGCCGGTAGAACTGCACGATCAGGTACAACGCATTGCACCTACGGTGCTGGCAGCCGAACAGATTCTTCCGGTGCCCGCGATCTTTCACACGTTGTTGCCGGGTGGGGGATTGCAACGCGGTTGGACAACGCGTGTCGATGGCGGGTCGACGGCGCGGGCGGTGGCCTGGGCGATGCTGGGCGAGGTCACGACGGCGGGTGGATGGATAGCGGCGGTTGATGTGCCTGGTATCAGTCTGGGGGCGGCGAGCGAGGTGGGGGTGGCGATCGAACGTGTTCTGATCGTGACCAGCCCCAATGGTGATGCGTGGTCTGCCACGATCGGTGCGTTGATTGGGTCGGTCGATGTCATCGTGTTCGGTGCGCCGAGACATCGGGTGCAGCCACGCGAGTATCGACGAATGGCATCACGATGCCGCGAGCGAGGCACGGTCTTGGTCGAACTATCTTCCGGTGCCGATCCCCAATTGCAGTACGACGTTTCCTTTGCTGTTGAACCTCGCCAATGGCATGGAGTGGGTCACGGGCATGGGCGCCTGCAGTCACGAGAACTCGATGTCTCCGCCACGGGTCGACGTTTGCCGGGCGGAGTTCGACATGGCCGGTTCGAACTCCCCTCGGCAGATGGAACACTCCGCTCCCTCCCCGTTGACGAGGTCACCCACGGACAACGAGACGCGACCGTCACCGAACTGCGCAGGCGCGGTCGAGCGCAACGGTGACCGTTCCGCGTATCGCGGCGGTCTGGTGTCCGGATTGGCCTGTCGTCGCTGCTGGGATTTCACCCGACGAAGCGGGTGCGGTGTTGCATGCCAACCGTGTCGTCGCCTCTTCGGAAGCAGCGAGATCCGTCGGGGTGGTTCGAGGGTTGCGACGGCGCGAAGCGCAGGGCCGGTGTCCTGAACTGATCATCGCTGAGCGGGATATGGCATTGGAAGCACGAGCCTTTGAGGCCGTGGCATCGACGATCGAAACGTTCACACCGCGACTTGAACTCACCCAGCCTGGAACCTGTGTTTTTCCGACGCGTGGCCCTTCGAGATACTTCGGAGGGGATCTCGCACTGTCCAATCTGCTCGTCGAGGCCATCGACGAGATTCTCGATGGTCGAACATCCTGCAACATCGGCGTCGCCGATGGCCTGTTCGCCGCCCGTGTTGCTGCACGGTCGCGCACTGGAGGTCCATGCATCATCGAAGCGGGTATGAGCCCTGACTTCTTGGCTCCGCTTTCGATCACGGTGCTCGACCAACCCGATCTGACCAGCGTGTTGTGGAGGCTTGGATTGCGAACCCTTGGCGACTTCGCTGCTCTCGAACCAGCAGATGTTCTGGGTCGTTTCGCTCGCGAAGGGTTGTTGGCTCATCGTCGAGCATCTGGTCTCGACGATCGATTGGCAGATGTCACGGACCCTCCCGAAGACATGGCGGTGTCTCTGGTGCTCGAACCCCCCGTCGACCGAATCGATCAGGCCGCCTTTGCTGCCCGCCACCTTGCCGTGGAGCTTCACGAGAAGCTGCAACGTCGTGGAGCTGCTTGTAGCAGGGTGACCATCGAGGCCGAAAGCGAACATGGGGAGCGGTTCGTTCGTGGGTGGAGGCATGAAGGAGCACTGTCGGTTGCGGCTTTGACGGATCGGGTCCGATGGCAACTCGATGGGTGGCTCCAGGCTGCTCCGACAGTGCGTCCTTCCGGTGGGTTGGCTTTGTTGATCTTGCGTCCAGAAAACCTCATCCCTGCGTCTGGAAGGCAACTT